>NZ_SMRP01000001.1:0-246552 GCF_004353915.1 Paraburkholderia silviterrae
TGCTGGCACCGGGCTGGATACACGGATGTCTCGGTCTGTGGTTCCGGTTGCGCCACTATGCGTGGGCACGCCGCATGAAGCCGGCACTGCTGGCGTTCATGGTCCTGCTGCCGCTGCTGTCCGCTGCGGGCTTTATCCGGATGATGCGAGCGGTCGAGGGGAGGGGCCTTGTGCTTCGACACGTCGATCCCGTGCTCATGGCCCATCAACCTGCGCTCGACGCCTGGCGCCACAATCTCCTCACCCTGTATTTCGCCCTGGTTGCCAGTGCGTGGATGCTGGGCCAGTTGCGCAACGGCCTTGAACGTCGAAGGCTGCGAAGAAGCTCACTGAGTTCCTGAGGAGTTGGAATTGCACGCGAGAGCCCCCGCTCGGGGCACCTTTCCAAAAAAGCGTCTATGGTTGAGTGATTATTCGGTCAATATGGATGCAGAAGCTACGGCGCGCCCTTTGAGCGAGTATGTGCACAAACATTTGCCAGGCGAACAGGATCATGTCCAGACGTGAATACCTTCGAGGCCAGCGATGCCGTGTTTGCCAACGTTGATTTGACATAATGTAAATTATCAACCGATAATTTGTTACGGCTTTTTTGAAATGTCCGATTCTGGCTCATTAGAGATGTCCGATTCCTGCCCTGGTTGAGGCGCACGCTCGCGTGAGGCGTCGACCAGGGGCGAACCATGAACGGACGTGAGCTGATCACGGCACCCGGCGCGCATTCTTGAGCGCCTTCCCAGGCAAGGTGGATCGCAAAAGACGGAGGTTTTTTTGTTTTCAGACTCGAACATTGCGCGCGACACGATCCAGGCGTACCTCGAGACACACTACGAGGTACTGGGCGAGATGCCGGCAACGCTGCAGATCGGTCAATTCAATCCGGCGCTTGCCACGCTGCATGACGCCCGCCACGTTGCCTGTAGCGCGTTCGTCACCGCCTGCAATCCGCTCAGCCGGCGCCTCGACCCTCAAGCCAATGCCGCCCGGCAAGAAGCGCTCGCGCACGAACTCGCGGCGCTCGGCCTCACCTGCATCGAGGGCGTCGGAAAACATCCGTCGAATCAGTGGCCCGGCGAAGCCAGCTTTCTCGTGTTGGGCGTGACGCTCGACGCCGCCAGGGCGTTAGGTGAAAAGCACGGGCAGAACGCGATCGTCTGGTGCGGCGCCGATGCCGTGCCGCACCTGATTCTCTTGCGTTAATCCGCGCGTTAATCCACGCGCTTTGCATGCCGTCTCGAGGGAAAGTCGATCACTGCGCCTGCGGCGTTTGCAGATACGGACGCAGCCAGCCCAGCCCGTCGGAAGTGGCCGCCTTCGGGCGGTATTCGCAGCCGATCCAGCCGTCATAGCCAAGCGAATCGATCAGCGCGAACAGGTACGGATAGTTGAGTTCGCCCAGATCCGGCTCGTGCCGCTCCGGCACGCCGGCAATCTGGATATGGCCAATGCCGGCGATGTCGCGTTTGAGCTTCATTGCGAGGTCGCCTTCGACAATCTGGCAGTGGTAGCAGTCGAACTGCACGCGCAGGTTCGGCGCGCCCACCTCGCGGCAGATGGCCTGGGCGTCGTCCTGGCGGCTGAGGAAGTAGCCGGGCATGTCGCGCTGATTGATCGGCTCGATCAGGATCTGGATGCCGTCGCCGCGCGCGGCTTCGGCCGCCCACGCGAGATTGCGTAAATAAGTCTCGCGGTGCCTCGCGCGATCGCCACCGGCGCCGATCAGGCCCGCCATCACGTGCAGCTTGTCGTTGCCGATCGTGCGCGCGTAGTCGAGCGCGGTCTCGATCGAGCGGCGGAACTCGTCCTCGCGCCCAGGCAGCGAAGCCATGCCGCGTTCGCCCGCGGCCCAGTCGCCGGGCGGCGCATTGAAGAGTGCCTGCACGAGGCCGTTGCCGTCCAGGCGCGAGCGAATCTCGGCGGCCGGGTGCTCATAGGGAAAGAGGTACTCGACTGCGCGAAAGCCGTCACGAGCGGCAGCAGCGAAGCGGTCGAGGAACGGGTGCTCGTTGTACATCATGCTGAGATTCGCAGCGAAGCGCGGCATGGCATCAGCTCCGGTTAGAGATCAAAAACTGCGCGGCGCGGCACATGCGTGCGCGGCGCAGGCAACCGTGAAAGGGCAAACGTCAGGCCATCAGCGCCGCGGCTTGCCGATCATCCGCGACATCGCCCGTGCCAGTTCCTTCACGACCGTGTCGGCGGTCGGCCGGTGCAGCAGCGCGATATCCATGGTCTCGACCGAAGGCAGCCCGCTCTTTTGCGTGAGCACGACGTGGTCGGCCGTGACCGAGCGCGCCGGCAGCAGGCTGATGCCGAGCCCGTCGGCCACGGCTGCCTGGATGCCGCTCAGGCTCGAGCTGATAAAGCTCAGGCGCCAGCGGCGCCCTAGCCCTTCGATCGCGTTCGTCATGTCGTCGCGATACAACCCGCGCGGCGGGAACGCGACCAGCGGTATCGGGTCGAGCTGAAACGAGGGATTCTTCGCGCTGTCGATCCAGCGCAGTTGCTCCGGCCAGCTGGCCACCGCCTCGCGGCTGTTGCGCCGGTGCTTCACGAGTGCGAGGTCGAGGTCGCCGCGGTCGTAGCTGCTGGCGATGTCGCGGCTCAGGCCACTTGTGACTTCGAGCTTCACCTGCGGATGCTTGCGATTGAACGCCGCGAGCATATGGGTCGTCGGCCCGCCGACGAAGTCCTCCGGCACGCCCAGGCGCACCGTCAAGCCCACTGCCGCCCCCGCCAACGATTCGATCATTTCGTCGTTGAGCGCCAGCATCCGCCGCGCGTAGGCCAGCAGCGTCTCGCCCGCATCGGTCGGACGCACGTCGCGGGCGCCGCGCTCGAGCAGCTTGTGCCCCGCCATGTCCTCCAGACGCTTCACTTTCTGGCTCACCGTCGATTGCGTCGAATGCAGCCGCGACGACGCCGCCGTGAACGTGCCGCAATCCGCCACCATGACGATCGCTTTGAGCAGGTCCAGATCGAACAGCGGTCGATGCCCTCTTATGGTGTTTTTCATCGGACCATTTGATTTTCGAATGAGATACCGCCTTCTATCACGCGGCACCGTGGCTGGCAATCGCGTGCCGCCCTGCCTCGCATTCGCAGCGCACCGCCGCCGCCGCGCAACGCCTGCAGGGCATCCCGGTCGCATTCGATTTTTCACTGAATTGCATTCGAACATTTAATTTTCGAATGGCGAGCGCAATCGCTAATATTGAAACGTTTCGATCCGGCCGAACGCCGGGATCAGTACAGACATATTTCCTGAAGCGCCCGTTCGGCACGCGTGAAGCCGCGTTCGGCGGCATCTTCGCGGGCGCGATCGTGCTCGCGCTGGCAAACTGGCGAGGCATGACGCCCGCCTCGGTTTTCCCGGGCGCGCCGCTCGCTTTCACTTCCATTAACACGGGCCTCGTTGCGCTGTTCGCCAATGCGCTGGTGTTCGTCCTCATCAGCGCCGCGCAACGCGCACTGCGAGGCTCCATGGCCACTACCGTGGAATCGGCATGACTTCTGCTAACCGCCCTCTCCTGCTTTCCAATGTTCGCTTGGCCGATGCTCATCATGGCCACGATCGCCAGCTGGTGTCCGTCTCGGTCGTCGGCGCACGCATCGAGGCGATCGGCCCGAACGTAGCGGCGCCGCCCGATGCCATCGTTGAAGACGGCGGCGGCGCGCTGCTGCTGCCCGGCTTCGTCGAAGGGCACACGCACCTCGACAAGACGCTCTGGGGCCGCGACTGGTACGTGAACGAAGTCGGCCCGAATCTCACCGACCGCATTGCGAACGAACGCGAATTTCGCAAAAGCACGGGGTACGATGCGGGCGAGCAATCGCTTGCGCTCTCTCGCGCGTTCCTGGCAGCCGGCACGACGCGCTTGCGCACGCACGTCGACGTCGACACCGATGCGGGCCTGCGCTACCTCGAAGGCGTGCTCGACACGCGCGACACGCTGGCCGACGTGCTCGACATGCAGATCGTCGCCTTTCCGCAGTCGGGCATGCTGATCCGTCCCGGCACCGACGAGCTGCTCGGCAACGCGCTCGCCGCCGGCGCCGACGTGCTCGGCGCGCTCGATCCCGCCTTGATCGACGGCGATCCGGTGGGGTCGCTCGACGCCACCTTCGCGCTGGCCGAGCGTTACGGCAAACCCATCGACATCCACCTGCACGAGCCGGGCGAGATTGGTGCGTTCACGCTGAAGCTGCTGCTCGATCGCGTCGAGGCTCTGGGCATGCAGGGACGTGTCGTGGTGAGCCACGCTTTCTGCCTTGGTGCGCTGCCTGAACCCACGGCGCTGCTCGAACGCGTTGCGCGCCTGCGCGTGGCGCTGCTGACGAGCGCACCGCCCTCGCGCCCCGTGCCGCCGCTCAAGCGCTGCCGCGAGCTGGGCATCACGATCCTCGGCGGCAACGACGGCATACGCGATACGTGGACGCCCTACGGCGTGCCGGACATGCTCGAGCGCGCGATGCTGATCGGCATGCGCTACGACCTGCGGCGCGACGACGATCTGGCGGTCGCGTTCGATTGCGTGAGCGCGGCGGCCGCGAGCGGCTGCGGCTTCGCCGATTACGGCCTGCAGCCCGGCGCGCGCGCCGACCTCGTGCTGGTGGACGCCCAGACGGTCGCGCACGCGGTGGTCGCGCGGCCGGCGCGCAAGCTGGTGATGGCGAACGGGCGCATCGTCGCGCGTGACGGCGTGCTCACTAACGGCGTGTAATGTGCCGGCTGACTCATGAAAAAGCCCACGAACGAGAGTTGACATGGACAATCGGGAACGCGTAGATGTGCTGATCGCGCACGGCTGCGTGATAACGCTCGACCCGGCGCGCCGCGTGATCGACGACGGCGCGGTGGCGGTCAAGGGTGATCGCATCGTCGCGGTCGGCGCGACCGCCGAGCTCAGCGCAAAGTATTCTGCAGAACGCACGATCGACGCGCGCCGCAAGGCCGTGCTGCCGGGCTTCATCGACGCGCACGCGCACGCGGGCCACGCGATGCTGCGCACCATCGGCGGCGCGGACGGCGACGCGTGGACGGATGCCTGCGAGGCCATCTACACGCAGGCATCGGACGAGGAATTCTGGGAGGTGGAATCGCATCTCGCGGCGCTCGAACGCCTGAAGGCCGGCGTGACGACGGGCGTCTCGCTGCTCGGCGGCGGCGATTCGATCATGCGCGTGGACGATCCCGTCTACGCGCGGCGCCATTGCGATGCCGTGGTGAAGACAGGCACGCGCTCGATGGTTGCGGTCGGCCCTTCGCGGCCACCCTCGCCGCGCGCCTATACCCGGCACGGCTCAAACGGCAGCACGACGCGCGAAGTCGATTTCGATCAGATGTACGAAGTGTGCAAAGCGATCGTCGACACTTGCCACGGCGATGCAAACGGGCGCATCCACATCGCGCTGACCCTACCCGTCTTTGCGCCTCAGCATTACCCGGCGCAGGCGCAATGGGAAGACGTGGCGCGCAACGAGGCGGCACGCTACATGGCGCTGGCGCAGGCACACGCTCTGAGCTTCACGCAGGACGGCCATCGCGCCGGCACGCTGGCGTTCGCGCACCGCGAGCTGGGGCTCATGAATGCGAAGTCGTTCATGTCCCACGCCATCGACCTTACCGAAGCGGACATTGCCGCGTGCGTGGAATCGGGAGCCTCGATCGTGCATAACCCGAGCGCGATCATGTCGATCATCGGACGCTGCCCCGTGCCGGAGCTGATCGATGCGGGCGTCACGGTGGCGATTGGCTCGGACGCCGCCGCGCCCGACCGCGGCTACGACATGTTCCGCCACATGTGGCAGTGCATGCACTACCACCGCCGGCACTTCCGCGATCCGGACGTGCTGCCGCATGGCAAGGTGCTGGAGATGATCACGATCGACGCCGCGAAGGCGTTGTCGCTCGATGAGGAAATCGGTTCGCTCGAGGTGGGCAAGCTGGCCGACATCATTCTCGTCGACCTTTTCAAGCCGCATCTGATGCCGATGAACATGCCTGTCTATCGCGTCACGTGCTTCGCGAATGCCGCGGACGTGTGCATGACGATGGTGGGCGGCCGGATCCTGATGGAGGATTACCGCGTGCTGTCGGTGGACGAAGGGGAGATTCTGGAACGGGTAGAGGCCGCTGCGGAGCGCATGCTCGAGCGCAGCGGCCTGCGTCACCTGCTGGAAATGCCGGCGACGCTGTGGCGGGGCAGCCGCTATTAAGCCTTGCGCGTCGGCTGCTGGCCGAGCGTGAGCTTCACCGTGCGGTTCACGTCCTTGTACAGCAGGTAGCGGAAGCGCGACGGGCCGCCCGCATAGCAGGCTTGCGGGCAGAACGCGCGCAGCCACATGAAGTCGCCGGCTTCGACTTCCACCCAGTCCTGGTTCAGGCGGTAGACGGCCTTGCCTTCGAGCACATAGAGGCCGTGCTCCATCACGTGCGTTTCCGCGAACGGGATCACGCCGCCCGGCTCGAACGTGACGATGTTCACGTGCATGTCGTGGCGCATGTCGCTCATGTCGACGAAGCGCGTCGTCACCCAGCGGCCTTCGGTGCCGGGCATCGGGATCGGCTCGATGTCGCGCTCGTTCGTGACGAAGGCTTCGGGCATCGGCACGCCGTCGACGGCTTCGTAGTGCTTGCGCAGCCAGTGGAAGCTTGCGACGTTGCCGCTGCGGTTGTGCAGCGTCCAGTTCGTGCGCGGCGGAATGAATGCGTAGCCGCCCGGCACGAGCTTGTGCTCGACGCCGTTGAGCTTGAGCTCGAGCTCGCCGTCGACCACGAAGATCACGCCTTCAGCGAGATCGTCGAGTTCGGGACGATCGCTGCCGCCGCCAGGGCTCACTTCCATGATGTACTGCGAGAACGTCTCGGCGAAACCGGTCAGCGGACGTGCGAGCACCCACAGGCGGGTCTTGTCCCAGAACGGCAGGTAGCTCGTGACGATGTCGCGAATCACGCCCTTCGGAATGACCGCGTACGCTTCGGTGAACATCGCGCGATCGGTCAGCAACTCGGTCTGGGCCGGATGGCCGCCTTTCGGCGCATAGTAAGGACTGGATGACATGCTTGACGCTCCGTGAGGATTTGATGTCACAACTTCAAAGGCGAGGCCGCGCGCGGACAAACGCGCGCGCGAAGGCGCTCGGGATAGTTAGCCGCGCTGGCCGGATGCGGCCTGCGTGGGTTCGAAGCTCATGCGGGCGATGTCACCCCAGAATTGCCCGCGCCGGACGATGACACGTTCGGCGGGCGCGGCCGCAACCGCAGCCGCTGCGTTCGGCGCCTTGAGGATCACGAACGACGCCTCGTTGCCCGGCTTCAGGCCGTAGTCGCGCTTGCCGATCACGGCCGCGCCGGCTTCGGTCGCCATGTCCAGCGCGACCAGCAACTCCTCGTCGGTATAGAAGCCGGAGCGGTAGCCGAGCAGCATGGCGCGCTGCAGCATGTCGCCGTTGCCGTACGGCCACCAGGCGTCCTGAATGTTGTCGTTGCCGCTGAACACGCGCACGCCGGCCGCGCGCAGCTGGAGAATCGGCGGAAAGGCGCGGTCGCCGGGGGCATTCGTCATGATCGACACGCCGGCCGCGGCAAGCGCGTCGGCGATGCGCGCCACCGCGTCCGGACCGACGTCGCCGAGCGCATAGGCATGGCTCACCGACACCCTGCCCTGCAGGCCGGCTGCCAGAGTGCGTGCCGCGATGCGGTGCAGTTGCTCGATGCCTTGCTCGCCGGGTTCGTGCAGATGAATGTCGATCTTCACGCCGCGCTTTTGTGCAATGCCGAAGACGATATCGAGCTGGCCCTCGGCGTCGCCGTCGAGCGTGGTCGGGTCGATGCCGCCCACGACGTCGGCGCCTTCGCGCGCGGCCGCGTCGAGCACCTCGGCGGTGCCCGGGCACGACACGACCCCGGCCTGCGGAAAGGCAACAAGCTCGATGTCCATGATGCCGCGCCATTTTTCGCGCGCTTCCATCACGGCGTGAAGGTGGGTCAGGCCGGTCGTGGCGTCCACGTCGACGTGGCTGCGCATGGCCATGGTGCCGAACGATGCCACCTGGCGGATCAGCGCATCGGCGCGCGCGGCAATGGGCGCCGCGCCGGCCAGCGCGGCTTTTTCGTCGGCGAGGCGCTCGCGCAGCGTTGCCGCGACGCGATGGGGGCGCCAGCGGTCGCCGACGAAGCTCTTGTCAAGGTGGATGTGGCCGTCGACGAAGCCCGGCAGCACGAGGTGCCCCTTGAGGTCGACGACTTCGGCGCCGCCGGTCTCGGGGCGCTGCGTGCCAAGGGTGACCAGGCGTCCGTCGCGTACGGTGAGATTCAGGGACTGGCCGTCAGCGCCCACGGCGTTGACGAATACGCGATCGAACATGACTGTGTCTCGGCAAATCACGACCCACTCAACGCGTTCCGATCTGCGTTGCGCTCGCTGCGCAGCGTGGGCCTATGGGAGGATAGATGTCAACACCATATCGGACGTCGGCGTTATCGGCAAATTAAATGTTGGAATGTCCATCATTTATTTTTCAAATAGCTTGCCGCCAGGGCAGATACCTCGCCAGCGAATCCCGACATGCCGCATCGACAGCCTGATGGCGGTAATCCACATAAACAGCCTGAGAGCTGTAATCCGCATATACAATCCATAGGCTGTATTTTGCATTTACAGCTTTAAGGTTGTATTTTGCATTTACAGCCTATAGACTGTGAGTCGCCCCTTCCCTTCGCCACGTCACCGCAGCAGGAGCCTCGCGTGGACTACTCGCTCAAGACCGTCAGCCAGCTGCGCCCCATGCTGCTGGGATTCCGCAAGCAAGCCGGTCTCACCCAGGAAAAGGTGGCGCAGCGCCTCGGTATTTCCCAGCAAAGCTATGCCGCCTTCGAAGCGCACCCCGAGTCCGCAAGCGTCGACCGGCTCTTTCGCGTTCTGCGCTTGTTCGCGGTCGAAATGCGCCTGTCCTGGGCGGCTTCCCTCCCTATGAGGGCTGAGCGCGGCAACCGGGCCAAAAGTGCCGCGGCCCCGGCTGGCCCTGCGAAGAGCAAAGCCCCGGAAAGCCGCCCCCTTGAGGGCAAGGCACGCGGCGCTCCGGCTAACCCGCCCAGGCGCAAGGCGGCGGCCGTGCCTGCCACGCGCAGCGCCGCCGCGAAAAAGCGTGCGGCGCCCAAGCCGGCACCCGCAGCGGCACCCACAGCAGCTCCCACGCGCGCCGCAAAACGCGTCACCCCCTCCGCCGCCGGCAAGAGCACGGCGCCAAAGACCCGCGCGAAGCCGCGCAAGCGGGAGGACTGGTGATGGCGCGCGCCCGCCAGACGAACCGTCTCGACTTGTGGATGAACGGCCTGCCCGTTGGCTACTGGGAGATTGCGCGCGGCGTGGAACGCCTTGCGTATTTCGAAAGCTGGATGGAAGACGAGCAAGGCCGGCCGCTGTCGCTTTCGCTGCCCTTCACGCCCGGCAATCAGCCGTTGCGCGGCGCCGTCGTCACCGATTACTTCGACAACCTGCTACCCGACAGCGAGCGCATCCGGCGCCGCATCGCGGCCCGCTACCGCACGGGCGGCACCACGCCGTTCGAGCTTCTCGCCGTGCTCGGGCGCGACTGCGTGGGCGCGCTGCAACTGCTGCCGGCCGGCGAGGAGCCAGCGGGACTCGAAAGCATCGAAGGCAAGCCGCTGTCCGAAGCCGCCATTGCGCGGCTCTTGCGCGACACCACCTCCGCCCCGCCGTTTGCCGAGCATGAAAGCGTGGACGACCTGCGCCTCTCGATTGCCGGCGCGCAGGAAAAAACCGCCCTGCTCTGGCACGGCGGCCGCTGGCTGCTGCCCGTGGGCAGCACGCCCACCACGCACATTCTGAAGCTGCCGCTCGGCCTCGTCGGCAACATGCGTGCCGACATGCGCACCTCGGTCGAGAACGAATGGCTCTGCGCGAAGATCGTCGCCGCTTTCGGTCTGCCGATCGCGCCCTGCGAGATCGCCCATTTCGAAGACACCAAGGTGCTCGCGGTGGAGCGCTTCGACCGGCGCATTGCGCGCAACGGCCGCTGGATCGTGCGCCTGCCGCAGGAGGACCTGTGCCAGGCAACGGGTACGCCGGGCCTGCACAAGTATGAAGCCGACGGCGGCCCCGGCATCGAAAGCGTCATGGCCGTGCTCGGGGGCTCCTCGCGCCAGGCAGACGACCGGCGCCATTTTTTCATGGCACAACTGATTTTCTGGCTGCTTGCCGCAACCGATGGCCACGCCAAGAACTTCAGCATCGCGCATCATCCCGGCAGCCGGTACGCCGCCACACCGCTCTACGACGTGCTCTCGGCGCATCCGATCATCGGGCGCGGGCGCAATCAGCTTCCCGCGCAGCGCGCGAGCCTCGCGATGGCCGTGCGCGGACGCAACGCGCACTACCGCATCGCGCAGATCCTGCCGCGCCACTGGATCGCCCAGGGGCAGCGCGTGGGCTTTGCCGTCGAGCAGGTCGAGGCCATGATGGCATCGGTGGCTGGGGACACCGAACGCGTGATCGGTGAAGTCGCCGAGCAGCTTCCCGGCGACTTTCCGCTCGACGTGGCCGAGACGATCTTCGCGGGCATGCGCAGGCAGGCAAGGGTTCTGTCGGCGGCTTGAGTGGCTGCTGTCTGGCTGCTGTGTGACTGCTCGGGCCGATGCCGGCAACGCGCGCGCCGTGCGTTGCCGGTCGGCCTGGCGCGGCCGGGCCAGGGTGCGCGGGATCAGTCGCGCGCCATTGCGCGTTCGATGCTCATCTGCGTGGGCATCATGTTGACGTTCGCGTTGTGCATGACCCACAGCGAAAGCCCGACGATCACCGCTATCAGGAACGCCGTGCACACGAAGATGCCGGTGTTCGCGAGCTGGCTGCGCGAGGCGCCGATATGCAGGAAATACACGAGCTGCACGACGAGCTGAGCGACGCACAGCGCGACGATGGCCGCAAGCCCGGCTTCGGGCGGCACCGCATGCAGCATCACCACGCCGAACGACGCGAGCGTGAGCACGAGCGACAGTATCGTGCCGATCATGTAGCTCTTGAGACTGCCGTGCGTATTGTCGTGGCTATCGTCGTGGCTGCCCGAATGCGTAAGGTTGGTCTGGCTCACAGCATGCCTCGCAGATAAACAAAGGTGAAAACACAGATCCACACGAGATCCAGGAAGTGCCAGAACAGACTCAGGCACGCGAGACGGCGGCGGATCGCGCCGATGAGGCCGAATTTCCAGGTCTGATGCATCATGATCGCGATCCACAGCAAGCCGGCTGTGACGTGCAGGCCGTGGGTGCCGACCAGCGTGAAGTACGCCGAAAGATACGCGCTCGTATGCGGGCCCGCGCCATCGGCAATGAGCTTTGCGAACTCGTTCACCTCCATGCCGACGAAGCCCGCGCCGAACGCGAAGGTAATCGCGAGCCACACGATCACCTGCGCTTGGCGCTGCGTGTGGAGACCCAGCATCGCCATGCCGAACGTGACGCTGCTCGCGAGCAGCAGCAGCGTTTCGCCCAGCACGTAGGGCAGCTCGAAGAGTTGCCTGGCGCCCGGGCCCCCTGCCGTTGCATTCGCGAGCACGCCGAAAGTGGCGAAGAGCGTCGCGAAGATGAGGCAATCGCTCATCAGGTAGATCCAGAACCCCAAGGTGGTTTTGGTGCCGTCGTCGTGACCGTGATCGTGGCCGTGCCCATGGGCGTGAGTGGTAGCAGCGTGAGCCATGGTCAAGCCATCTCCTTGAGTTGTTCAACTTGCCCGGGTTGTTCGAAGCGTGCGATACCAAGCTGCCTGAAGCGCGCGTTCTCGATGCGCGCCACCTCCGCGGCCGACACCCAGTAATCGACGTCCTGGTCGTAGCTGCGCACGATGAACGTGCCGATCATGCCGACGAGCCCCACCGCCGCGAACAGCCACATGTGCCACACGGCGGCAAAGCCGAACAGCAGGCTGAACGCGGCGATGATGAAGCCCGCGCCCGTGTTGCGCGGCATATGGATGTCCTCGTAGGCGCGCGGCTGCACGTACGCGCGGCCCGCTTCCTTGTTGTCCCAGTGCTGCTCCATCGAGGTGATCTCCGGCAGCACGGCGAAGTTATAGAACGGCGCGGGCGAGGCCGTCGACCATTCGAGGCTGCGGCCGTCCCAAGGGTCGCCGGTGAGGTCGCGGCTCGCATCGCGCTCGCGAATGCTCACGTAAAGCTGCACGATAAAGGCGAGGATGCCGAGTCCCACGAACACCGCGCCCACGAGCGCCACCACGAGCCACGGATGCCAGCCGGGCACCGCGTAGTGATTCATGCGGCGCGTCATGCCCTCGAAGCCGAGGATATAGAGCGGCGTGAACGCGAGCCAATAGCCGATCAGCCAGCACCAGAACGACACCTTGCCCCAGAACTCATTGAGCGTGAAGCCGAACACCTTCGGGAACCAGAAGCTCACACCCGCAAGACAGCCGAACACCACGCCGCCGATGATCACGTTATGGAAGTGCGCGACAAGGAACAGCGAGTTGTGCAGCACGAAGTCCGCGCCCGGCACGGCGAGCAGCACGCCGGTCATGCCGCCCACGGCGAAGGTCACCATGAAGCCGATGGTCCAGAGCGTCGCGCTGTGATAGCGGATGCGGCCGCGGTACATCGTGAAGAGCCAGTTGAACAGCTTCACGCCGGTCGGGATCGAGATGATCGTGGTCATGATGCCGAAGAACGCATTGACGTTCGCGCCCGAGCCCATCGTGAAGAAGTGATGCAGCCACACGAAGAACGAGAGAATGCCGATCGAGGACGTCGCGTAGACCATCGACTTGTAGCCGAACAGCGGCTTGCCCGAGAACGTCGCGATGATCTCCGAGAACGCGCCGAACGCGGGCAGGATCAGGATGTAGACCTCGGGGTGGCCCCACACCCAGATCAGGTTGATGTACATCATCGCGTTGCCGCCGAGCTCGTTCGTGAAGAAGTGCATGTCGAGATAGCGGTCCATCGTGAGCAGCGCGAGCGTGCCGGTGAGCACCGGGAACACCGCGACGATCAGGATGTTGGTGATGAGCGCGGTCCACACGAACACCGGCATCTTCATGAGGTCCATCCCGGGCGCGCGCATGCGCAGGATGGTCACGATGAAGTTGATGCCCGAGAGCGTGGTGCCGAGTCCCGAGAGCTGCAAGGACCATATGTAGTAGTCCATACCGACAGTCGGGCTGTAGCCGAGCTCCGAGAGCGGCGGATACGCGACCCAGCCCGTCGCGGCGAAGTCGCCGACGAACATGGAAACCATCACCAGCACTGCGCCCACCACCGAGAGCCAGTAGGAGAGCGAGTTCACGAACGGGTACGCCACGTCGCGCGCGCCGATCTGCAGCGGCACGACCACGTTCATGAGCCCGAGAATGAGCGGCGTGGCCACGAAGAAGATCATGATGACGCCGTGCGCCGTGAAGATCTGGTCGTAGTGATGCGGCGGCAGATAGCCCGCCGCGTCGTTGAAGGCAACGGCCTGCTGCACGCGCATCATGATCGCATCGGCAAAGCCGCGCAGCAGCATGACGACCGCGAGCACGATATACATGATGCCGATGCGCTTGTGGTCCACCGAGGTGATCCACTCGCGCCACAGGTAGCCCCACTTCCCCGCGAGCGTGATCGCGGCGAGCAAGGCAAGGCCGCCGAGCGCCACGACGGCGCCCGTGCCCATGATGATCGGCTCGTGCCAGGGAACGGCATCGAGCGTGAGTTTTCCGAACATGTGTGTTTACTCCGCTGCCAGGGTGGCCGAGGGGGTCGTTTTCACCGTATGCACTGCGCTGACCGAACCGGCCGACGTGGCGGACACGAGGCCATTGGGACGATCGAGGGGGAGCGCCGGGTTGTTCACGCCCGCACCCGTGCCGCAGATAGGATTGCCGTGAACGTCGCGCATGTACTGGCCGACTACGCCATCGAAAAGGCCCTGCGCGACGTTCGAATAGAAGGTGACGGGCGTCTTCTCGCCCGGCTGCGCGAGCCGCGCGTAGGCGCCGCGGCTCAGCACCGCGGGCGAGGCTTTCGCACGCGCGATCCAGGCGTCGAAATCGGCGCGGCTGGTGGCGAGCGTGTCGAAATGCATGTCCGAGAAGCCCGGCCCGCTGAATGCCGCCGAGCGGCCCGCATAGGTGCCGGGATGGTTCGCGATCAGATGCAGTTGTGTCTGCATGCCCGACATCGCATAGACCTGGCTGCCAAGCTGGGGGATGAAGAACGAGTTCATCAGCGAGTCGGCGGTCAGGCGGAACGACACGGGCGTGTCGACCGGAATCGCGAGCTGGTTCACCGAGGCGACGCCGTAATCCGGGTAGATGAAGAGCCACTTCCAGTTCAGCGCGACCACGTCCACGCGGATGGGCTTTTGCTGCGATTCGATCGGCCGGTACGGATCGAGCGCGTGCGTCGTGCGCCAGATCAGCGCGCCGAGCGTGAGCACGATCACGCAGGGGATCGACCACACCACGACTTCGATCGCGGTCGAATGCGACCACTTCGGCGCGTAGGTCGCGCGCGTGTTGGTCGCGCGATAGCGCCACGCGAACCAGAGCGTGAGCGCGATCACGGGGATCACTACGAGCAGCATGAGGCCGAGCGCGATCAGGATGAGGTTCTTCTCCTGCATGCCGATGTCGCCTTTCGGGTCGAGCAGCACGGAGCTGCAGCCGCCGAGCAGCGCGAGAGCGGCCGCGAGCGCAAGCATCGCGCAGGTGCGGAGGGTGCGTGGTGGGGATGAGCGCGGGCGCTCAGGTTGTGGAAGCGGCGGGCCGGCTTCGACGGCCGGTCCTCTTCGTGTGTGGGAGGTGCGCATGTCGGGTTCCATGGTTGACTTGTCGCGCAAACCCATCCATACGATGCTCACATCGCTCTCACGGCGGCGGGCAGACGCCGCCGCCCAGATAGCCATACATAGCCTTTATGTATGGATTTACGCGCTTCGTGTCCGCATGCTAGAGTAAGACATCATGCATACATCCGCGACAAAATGACGCGAAACGATCCCATCGATCCAGACATCACGGCGCCAGAGTGGGCCGAGACATGGGCTTCAGCGCTACAAGGCGGCAGCGGGCCGCGCTATCTGCGGCTTGTCGACTTCATCGAGCGCGCGGTGGCCGAAGGCATGCTGGCGCCGGGCGAGCGTGTGCCCGCTCAGCGCGCGCTCGCGGCGCTCCTCGGCGTGGACCTCACGACCGTGACGCGCGGCTTCAACGAGGCGCGGCGGCGCGCGCTGATCGAGGCGCGCGGACCGCTCGGCACCTTCATCGCGGCTCCGCGCGCGGAGCTCGAGCGGCGCGTGGACCTGAGCATGAACATCCCGCCGCCGCCGGCCGGCATCGACACCGACGCGTTGCTGCGCGAAGGCCTCTCGCGCCTCTTGCTGCGCAGCGACGCCGACTTGCTGATGACCTATCACATCGGCGGCGGCAGCGCGGCCGATTGCGCGACGGGCGCGAAATGGCTCGAGCCGATGCTCGGCAAGATCGACCCCGCGCAGGTGGCCGTGTGCCCCGGCGCGCAGGCGGCGCTGGCCGCGCTGATCCTTGCGTTCACGGGGCCGGGCGAGGTCGTGCTGAGCGAGCCGCTCGTCTATCCGGGGCTGCCGCACGCGGTCGCGCAACTGGGGCGCCGCCTCGAAACCGTGGCGACGGACGCCGAAGGCATGCTGCCCGACGCGCTCGAAGCCGCGTGCGACCTGCATGGCGCGCGCCTCTTGTACCTGAACCCCACGCTGCAGAACCCCACCGCCGCGACCATGCCGGAAACGCGCCGCCGCGCGATTCTCGAGGTAGCGGCGCGCTGCGGCCTGCGCATTGTCGAAGACGATCCTTACTGGCGCTTCGCGCCCGAGGCGCCGCCGCCGCTTGCGCGCCTCGCGCCGGCGCAGGTCTGCTACGTCTGCACACTCTCGAAAACGCTCTCGCCGGGCCTGCGCACGGCATTCCTGACGTTGCCCGATGCCGCGTCGCGCGCGCGCGTGCTGGCTGCGCTGCGCAGCTTCTCGCTCATGGCCGCTCCGCTCACGAATGCGCTGGCCCTGCAGTGGATCGAAGACGGCACGGCCGCGCGGATCTTCGAAGGCGTGCGTGCCGAGGCGCAGGCACGTCAGCGCATGGCGGCGCAGATGCTCGGGCCGGCGGCCTGCGAGAACGCGGGCATTCATCTCTGGTACGCGCTGCCGAGCTACTGGCAGGCACGCGAACTCGCGGCGGCCGCGAGCACCGAAGGCCTTGCTGTAGCGCCGTCCACGGCGTTCGAGCAAGGCTTGGGCACGACCGGGAATACGGCAAATGCGATCCGCATCTCGTTGGGCGCGACCGCCGAGCGCACGCGTCTGCAGGCCGCGCTGCGGCGCCTTTCCGCGTTGCTCGCTAGCGACCGGTCGGCAACCGCGCAAGTGCTCGTCTAGATTTCGCCGTCGCGCGCGAGCCGTGTTTCTGCGCGCCTCGCGGCTGTGCTGCTCGTGCGGCTTGCGCACGCGGGGGCTGGCATCTCGCTTGCTTCTCCTTCAGCCGGACGCGCTGTGCGCACGACAGACGGTTGCCGCACACACTGGCCGAGACGCTGTCACGCTGCGCCAGTACACTCACCGGATCGGATGCGGCCCGAAGCGGGTCACGCTGCCGGGTCCCACGTCACCGCGCCGCGCGCCGGCGCCTTTATTCGGGAGGTTTGAAAATGGCCAACGACACCATGCTGCAGCAGATGCGCGAGAAGCCGGGGTTCATTGCCGCGCTCGACCAGAGCGGCGGCTCGACGCCTGGCGCGCTGCGGCAATACGGCATCCCGGAGAGCGAATATAGCGGCGAAGCCGAGATGTTCCGGCTCATGCATGAGATGCGCGTGCGTATCATCAGCGCGCCGGCCTTCACGGGCGCGAAGGTGATCGGTGCGATTCTCTTCGAGCAGACCATGGACGGCCAGGCGCACGGCAAGCCGGTGCCCGCGTTCCTTTGGGAAGAGCGCGGCGTGGTGCCCTTCCTCAAGGTCGACAAGGGTCTCGAAGCCGAGGCGGACGGCGTGCGCCTCATGAAGCCGATGCCGGGCCTCGACGCGCTGCTTGAGCGCGCCGTGAAAGCCGGCGTCTTCGGCACCAAGATGCGTTCGGTGATCGAGCACGCATCGCCTTCGGGCATCGCGGCTATCGCGAAGCAGCAGTTCGAGGTGGGCGAGCGGATCGGCGCGCGCGGCCTCGTGCCGATTCTCGAACCCGAGGTGTCGATCAAGGCGCCGGACAAGGCACCGGCCGAAGCGCTGCTGCGCGACGCCCTGCTCGAGGGGCTCGACGCCCTGCCCGCTTCGAGCAACGTCATGATCAAGCTGACGATTCCCGACACGCCCGACTTCTACAAGCCGCTCATCGATCACCCGCGCGTCGTGCGCGTGGTCGCGCTCTCGGGCGGCTATACGCGCGCCGACGCCTGCCAGCGGCTGGCGGCCAATCACGGGATGATCGCGAGCTTCTCGCGCGCGCTCATCAACGACCTCACGAGGCAGATGAGCGATACGCAATTCGATGCCGCGCTCGCGGCGAGCATCGACGAAATCTACAAGGCTTCCGTCGAGAAAGTCTGAGCAAGCGCAGAGCGAAGCGCGTTGAGATGCACAGCCGGGCCATGTCCCGGCTGTCTTTTTTCGTGGCCGGATATACTGTGCGCCTTTCATTCGCTCACCTGTTGTTTGCTCATGAAAGGACCGGCCATGAGGCGGTTACTCTGCCTGCTCGTCATGCTGCCCGGCCTCGTGCAATACGCGGCGGCCCAGCAGCCCCCCGAAGACGACAAGAAGCTCCCCACCTACCTGAGCCAGAAATTCGGACTGGCAAAGGACAAGGCTGCCCAGATTTCGCAGGCCGTGACCACGGCTGCCGAGAAATACTCGCTGCCGCCTGCCGTGCTCCTCGCCATCATCTCGATCGAATCGCGCTTTCGCGAAAAGGCGCACGGCGCGAACCATGCGACCGGGCTCATGCAGGTCGTGCCCTCGGCACACCGTAATCTGCTGCGCGACGGGAAGGATCTCACGGACCCCGAAGTCAATATCGATGTGGGCTCATCGATTCTCTACGGCTACAAGCGCGCGGCCGGCGGCGATCTCGACGCGGCGATGAAGAACTACGGCGGTTCGAAGGCCTATGCGGAGAAGATCCGCATGCGTGCCGCGGAATTCAGCCGCGTGCTGGACACGGCGAGCGCGCCGCAAGCCGGCGCCGCCGCAGCGGATGCGCCGGCAACCTTTAGTGGTGCTTTCTCGGCCGGCATGGCCGGCAACATCGCGGCAAGCGACGTGTCCGCGGCTTCCACAACGGCGTCGCCAGCCGGCACGGCGCCGGCAGCGCGAACTTCCGCGCAATCCCTGCAATCCGCATCATCGTTCTCGACAGCGAGCGCCTCGGGCGCCTCCGGCATCGACGCGTCGTCCATGCGCGGCGCGCTGGAGTCGCGCAGCAACGCCCGCTCGCGCGAACGCTGAGACGCGGCGCGACGGTCGCTGCGCGCACAGGCCGGCCTTGTGTCGCACGCCCGGCCGACGCGATTCGGCGCCGGGCCGGACGCGCCGGCCCTGCCGATGCGCCGCTCTGCCTTACGCGGCGGGGGCCTCGCCGTCGTTGCCAGACGCCTCGCCGGCTGCCTCAGGGGCTTGCTCCGGCGCCGGCTGGGCCGGCTGTTGCGGCGCGGCCGCAGCATGCTCCACGGACTGCGTTGCGGCAGCGGCATCCTGCGCGGGCGCATCGGTAACCGCGGGGGCGGCGGCCGGCTCGGACGCCGGTGCTGCCTGCGCTGCCGGTGCGGCTTCCTGCGGCTTGGCGCGCGCCTCGGCCTTCGCCTTCTGGTGCGCGAGCGCCGCCTTGGCGCGGCCGACGTGCGAGGGCTCGATGCCCGGACCTTCCGAAACGCTGCCGTCCAGCTCGTAGCGCGAGCCGCCCTCGGCCACGCGCTCGTGATAGCGCGGATGATTCACGTGGCGCTTGAGCACGGCGACGATCAGCGTGCGCTCGTAGTCGGGATGGCGCGCGACGAGGTCCTCGACTACGCCGATCTTCAGCGGCAAACGCTCGCGGAACGCCGGATAGTGCTTCGCGAAGACGTTCCAGGCCGTATTGAGCTGGCGATTGCGCTCGATGCGCGCCTTTTCGGCCTCGCTCAGATTGGCCATCGACGGCTGCGCGCGTGCCGGACGCTGGCGCTGCGCGCCGCGCTCGCCGTCACGCGGGCCGCGCGAAGGGCGCGGCTGCTGGCCGCGGGCGTCGCGGCGCTTCTCACCCGCCTCGCCGGCTTCGCCTGCTGGCTTGCCCTGCCCCTCTGCACGCTGCTGGGGACGTGCGCGCGAACGCGCCTCGTCCGCGCCGCCGGGGCGAGGCCCATTGGACCCTTTAGGCCCCTTGTGGCCGGGCGCGCCTTGAGCGCGCCGCTGGCCCTGAGCGCCCTTCTGCGGCCCGGTCTTTGCGCCCGCCTTGGTTCCTTTGGGCGCATGCCGGCCTTGCGGCGTCTGCGCCTGTTCTTCGGGAGGCTGCTCGGTACCCAGGCCCATGCTCTTCTTGATTTCCAGAAGCCCGTCTTTGAAGCTCAGGGTACGGCGTTGTTGCGATGCGGCTTTCACGTCCAGATCTCTTCCTTATTGGATCGGACGCTATGATACAGAATTCGCGCAGCGTGTTTTTATCCCGGCGCGCGACGCAGCTGTTTCGGGGCAGGCCGCGCAAGCATCGGGCGTGGCGTAATTCGCCGGCGTGAGGCCCCGAATACGTCTTGCACGAGGGCCCTGGCGGCCACGGAATGCCCCCAGCCGTCCCGCTGGCGCCCCGCTTTCATCGGCGCGCCGGGGCGCTACTGTTCCCCGTTTTTCATCGGCCGACGTTCGCGCCAACGCGAGCATCGTGCGCTTTTTCTTCCAGACCATGACTGCTCCCACCGTTACGCCTTCCCCGATTCGCGCCATCGTGACCGGCCATTCCCGCGGACTCGGCGCCGCCCTCGCAGAACTGCTGCTGGAGCGCCAGATCGACGTGCTTGGCCTCGGCCGCAGCGCGCACCCGACGCTTGCCGCGCGCGAGCGTCCGCCGTCCGCCACGCAATTCAAGGAAACCGAGCTCGATCTCGCCGATCCCGCCGCGCTCGAGCGCTGGCTCGCGAGCGGCGCGCTGCGCCAGTTCGCGCACGGCGCGCAGTGCGTGCTGCTGTTCAACAATGCGGGCACGGTCGAGCCAATCGCGCCGCTCGGCGCGCAGGACGCGGGCGCCATCGCTCGCGCGATCACGCTCAACGTCGCGGCGCCGATGATGCTTGCCAACGCACTGGCTTCGAGCGAGGCATCGGATGAAGCGCAGGACCGCCGCATCGTGCACATTTCGAGCGGCGCGGCGCGCAGCGCCTACGCGGGCTGGAGCGTGTATTGCGCGACCAAGGCCGCGCTCGACCATCACGCACGTGCCGTGGCGCAAGACGCGCGACCCAACGTGCGCATCTGCAGCGTGGCGCCGGGCGTGGTGGACACCGGCATGCAGGCCACCATACGCGCCACGGGCGCCGACAAGTTTCCGCTGCGCGAGCGCTTCGAGCAGTTGAAGGAAAGCGGCCAGCTAGCCTCGCCGGAACACGCGGCGCGGCAACTGATCGACTACGCGCTGAGCGACGCGTTCGGCGCAACGCCAACGGCCGACGTGCGCGAACTCGCAAAGGGTTGACGAAAAGCGTCGCGGGCTCGCGCCAATGCTCGCCGCTGCGAGCACGCTGCCGCCTTAGGTGAGCGCAACGCGCGGCCGCTCCCCTTTCCATCGCCGCGCACCGCCGGCCAGCACCAGCAGCGCGCCGATCGCGAGCAGGTCGCCCGCGAGCCGGGCGGGCAAGTAGCCGTTCGCATGCGTGGCACGCATCAGCGTATCGATCGTATTCGAGGCGAGCGCGCCGCCCACGAAACACACGAGCCCCTGCTGACCCACCGTCACGACGCCCGGCAGGCGCGTGGCGAGCCAGCCAATCCAGCCGAGCCGCACCGCCTGCGCGGCAAGCCAGGCCACTGCGGCAAAGCTCACGATGCGCAGGCTCGCAAGGTTCTGCTTCATGTATCCCGGCTGCGGATCGACTTCAATGAAGAGCCGCACGATCGCGAACGAAGCAACGAGCGCGCACGCGAGCACCGTCAACGTGCGGCCGAGCCGCGAAACCTGGAAGGCCTCCGGCACCGGATAGAGCCGGCACAGCAGGCCGAGCATGAACATGGCCTGCCAGGCGAGCGGATTGAACGGCCAGTTCGAGCCCGGCGCGGTCGGCAAATAGTCCACGAGCCAGCAGCCCCCGAGCCAGATGCCGAAGCTGCCGAGCAGCACGACGTCGGGAGAACGTCGCGCGAGCGGCATGACCACGGGAAGCGCGAGCACGAGAATCACATAGAGCGGCAAGACGCCCGCCAGGTAGGGCTGGTCGCGAAAGACCGCGATATTGCCGAGCATCGCGAACGGATGCGCCACGAAGCGCAGAAAGCCCGAATCCGCGACGAGCGGCGAATCCACGCGCAGCGCCACGGCAGCCGCACCGGAAAGCAGCATCAGCGCCGCCGTGCACAGATAGGCGGCGTAAATTTCCCGCCCGCGCCGCCAGAAGCGCTGATTGGCGGCATAGGCGCCCTTCTTCGCGGCGATCGCGAGCCAGCTCGCCGCCGACACATAGCCGCTCATGAACACGAACACTTCGGCCGAATCGCAATACGCAAAGGTGTGCAGCATGCCGTGCGAAAGCACACTGGAAGGAATGTGATCGAGGGCGATGGCAATCAGCGCGAAACCGCGGAAAAAGTCGATTTCGATCGATCGCTTCGGTGTCTGACTCATCAATCAATACTCCCCTTCGGGTCGGGTTCCAGGGTTGGCGTAATGAAAAAAGACTCGGCTTCCAATGGCCGAATCGCCGGTGCGTCGAGGCTGTGGACCTGTGGTCAGGCTTTCATCAGGATTGCTGATCATGTACGCGACATTGCATGGCGTCGCCGATAGAAAGCCCCTCGTAATGACCCGACGCTTTCGACGTTACACCAAGCGAATTCAATGCCAGCTCGCAATACCACGCCCTTCACTGCCATCCCTTCCAGCATCGCACACTCCGCTACACGCCCGCAATTTCACCCTCAGGCGGAAAGTTGCGCGTAAGGATCGCTTGCGCGGCCCCGCTGGATTGACGCGCGCAGCACAGGCAGGTTCCCTTCTTCGGCCGCCTTCGCCAGGGCTTTCCCGGCTCGCCGGTAAATTACTTGACACCTAAAGTAATTGGACCTACATTGACCCTACGGACTGAACAAGGGAGCGAGCATGCGCATTGTCTGCATCGGTGGCGGGCCAGCCGGACTGTACTTCGGCCTGTTGATGAAGCGGCGTCACCCGGACTACGAAATCACGGTGATCGAACGGAACCGCCCATACGACACGTTCGGCTGGGGCGTGGTGTTCTCGGACCAGACGCTCGGCAACCTGCGCGCGGCGGATCCTGAGAGCGCGAGCGAGATCCTCGACGCGTTCAACCACTGGGACGACATCGAAATCCATTTCCGCGAGCGCTCGATTCGCTCGTCGGGCCACGGCTTCTGCGGCATCGGCCGCAAGCGTCTGTTGAACATCCTGCAGGCGCGCTGCGAGCAGCTTGGCGTGAAGCTCGTGTTCGAGACCCAGATGAGCGACGACGACGTGCAGAACGCCGACCTCATCATCGCTGCCGACGGCCTGAACAGCCCGACGCGCCAGAAGTACGCGGCCACCTATCAGCCCGACGTCGACCTGCGCGATTGCCGCTTCGTGTGGCTCGGCACCTCGAAGCTGTTCGACGCCTTCACGTTCGCATTCGAGCAAACCGAATTCGGCTGGTTCCAGGCGCACGCCTACCGCTTCGACGACAACACCTCGACGTTCATCGTCGAAACGCCCGAGCACGTCTGGCGCGCGGCGGGCCTCGACGAAATGAGCAAGGAAGACAGCATCGCGTTCTGCGAGAAGCTGTTCGCGCGCTATCTCGACGGCCATGCGCTGCGCTCGAATGCGGCGCATCTGCGCGGCTCGTCGCAGTGGATTCGCTTCCCGCGCGTCGTGAACCGCGAGTGGGTGCACTGGAAGACCGGCGCGGACGGCAGAGAAACGCCGGTCGTGCTGATGGGCGACGCGGCCCATACCGCGCACTTCTCGATCGGCTCGGGCACCAAGCTCGCGCTCGAAGACGCCATCGAGCTCGCCAACAGCATGGACACGCATCCGGGCAATCTGCGCGCCGCGCTCCATCACTACACGAGCGTGCGCAGCGTCGACGTGCTGCGCATCCAGAACGCCGCGCGCAATTCGACGGAATGGTTCGAGCACGTGGACCGCTATGCGAAGTTCGAGCCCGAGCAGTTCGCCTATTCGCTGCTCACGCGCTCGCAGCGCATCTCGCACGAAAACCTGCGCGAGCGCGACGCGCATTATCTCGGCGGCTTCGAGTCGTGGCTCGCGCAGCGCGCGGGCTCGGATGCGGTCGCAGGGTCGGCCACGGCAACCGGCCAGCGCGCCGCACCGCCGATGTTCACGCCCTACACGGTGCGCGGCGTCACGCTCAAGAACCGTGTGATTGTCTCGCCGATGGCGCAGTATTCCGCGCGCGACGGCGTGGCCGGCGACTACCACCTGATGCATCTGGGCGCGCGCGCAATGGGCGGCGCGGCGCTCGTGATGACCGAGATGACCTGCGTGTCGCCCGAGGCGCGCATCACGCCCGCCTGCCCCGGCATGTACACGCCCGAGCACTTGCAGGCGTGGCGGCGCATTGTCGACTTCGTGCATGCGAACTCCGATGCGAAGATCGGCATCCAGCTCGGCCATTCGGGCGCCAAGGGCTCGACGCGCGTGGCATGGGAAGGCATCGACCAGCCGCTCGACGACGGCAACTGGCCACTCGTTTCCGCTTCGCCGCAGCAATATCTGCGTGGCGTGAGCCAGTGGTCGCATGCGGCGAGCGCCGACGAGCTGCGCGAGATCGAGGCGCAGTTCGTGCGCTCCACGCAGATGGCCGTCGAGGCCGGCTTCGACTGGCTCGAGCTGCACTGCGCGCACGGCTATCTGCTCTCGAGCTTCCTCTCGCCGCTCACGAACCAGCGCACCGACGAATATGGCGGCTCGCTCGAAAACCGTCTGCGTTTCCCGCTGCAGGTATTCAACGCGATCCGCGCCGTGTGGCCCGAGGACAAGCCCATCTCCGTGCGGATTTCCGCGCATGACTGGGTCGAAGGCGGCATCACGCCCGACGACGCCGTGCAGATCGCGTGCGCCTTCAAGGCGGCGGGCGCGGACATGATCGACGTTTCGTCGGGTCAGGTGAGCAAGGACGAAAAGCCCGTGTATGGCCGCATGTTCCAGACGCCGTTCGCGGACCGCATCCGCAACGAAGCCGGCATCGCGACGATCGCGGTCGGCGCGATCTCCGAGGCCGATCACGTGAACGGCATCATCGCGGCGGGCCGCGCCGACCTGTGCGCCGTGGCGCGTCCGCACCTCGCGAATCCGGCGTGGACGCTCAACGAAGCCGCGAAGATCGGCTACTTCGATGTGAAGTGGCCGAACCAGTACACGGCCGCCAAGACCCAGCTCGAGCGCAACATCGAGCGCGAGCGCGCGGCGGCAGCCGCCGCCGCGGGTCTCTCGCCGCTCGAACGGGCGCAGCGCGCCGAAGGCACGGTGTGAGCATGAGCGACGATACGCTGAAGGATCGCCACGCTGTCGTGACCGGCGGCGGCAGCGGCATCGGCGCGGCGGCGGCCGCCGCGCTGCTGCGCGCGGGCGCGCGCGTCACGCTGATGGGCCGCGACGCGGCGAAGCTCGAAGTTCAACGCACGACGCTCGGCGGCGGCGAAAACATCGCCTGCGTGAGCGTCGACGTGACCGACGAAGACGCCGTGAGCGCCGCGTTCGCCCGTGCCGCCGACGGCCTCGGCGCCATCGACATCCTCGTGAACAACGCGGGCCAGGCCACTGCCGCGCCCTTTGCGCAGACCGATCTCGCACTCTGGAAGCGCATGCTCGACGTAAACCTCACGGGCGTGTTCCTGTGCACGCGCGCCGTGCTGCCGGCGATGCTCGCGCGCAAGAGCGGGCGCATCGTCAACGTGGCGAGCACCGCGGGCCAGGTCGGCTATCCGTATGTGGCCGCGTATTGCGCCTCGAAGCACGGCGTGATCGGCATGACGCGCGCGCTCGCGCTCGAAGTGGCCACGCAGGGCATCACGGTGAACGCGGTGTGCCCCGGCTATACGGAGACCGAACTGTTGCAGGCTTCGCTCGACCAGATCACGCGCAAGACCTCGCGCAGCGAGGCCGAGGCGCGCAGCCTGCTCGTGCGCCACAACCCGCAGCAGCGCTTCGTCCAGCCGGAGGAAGTCGCCAACGCGGTGCTGTGGCTGTGCGCGCCCGGATCGTCCGCGATCACCGGGCAATCGATATCCGTTTCCGGTGGAGAAATCACATGACCTCGCCCGTGCCGAAACACAAGGAGCGCAAGGCGCCTGCCACGAAGTCGGCGCGCAAGGGCGAAGCGAACCCCGCGGAGAACGTCGTCGACATGGAAATGAGCACCGGCGCCGATAGCCACATGGGCCTGCGCCTGTGGCTGCGCCTGCTCACCACGACGAACCTCGTGCAAGCCGAGCTGCGCCGGCGCCTACGCACCGAATTCGACACCACGCTGCCCCGCTTCGACTTGATGGCGCAGCTCGAGCGTCATCCCGAAGGGCTGCGGATGACCGAGCTTTCGCGCCGCCTCATGGTCACGGGCGGCAACGTCACCGGCATCACCGACCAGTTGCAGAAAGAAGGCCTCGTCGTGCGCGACGCCGACCCCGAGGACCGCCGCTCGATCGCCGTGCGCCTCACGCCCGAGGGCCGCGCCGCGTTCGACCGCATGGCGGCCGCGCACGAGCAGTGGGTGGTGGAGATGTTCGGCGGCCTCTCGCTCGACGAAAAGTCGAAGATGCACGAGCGCCTCGGCAAGCTCAAGCAACATCTGCGCGACGGCCTGGAAGGCTGACGCGCACGGACCAGCAAACCAGCAGCACGAAGCAGATACCAGGAAGGAGACACACCTTGACGACAGAACGCTCCAGCGCAGACGCGCTCTTCGCGGGCAACCGCGTGACGCTGGCCAGCTACGAGGCAAAGCACTTCGGCTGGTCGGTCGAGGGCCGCGTGGCGACGATCACGCTCAACCGCCCCGAGCGCAAGAATCCGCTCACGTTCGAATCGTATGCGGAGCTGCGCGACCTGTTTCGTCAACTCGCCTACGCCACCGACGTGAAGACCGTCGTGCTGCATGGCGCGGGCGAGAACTTCTGCTCGGGCGGCGACGTGCACGACATCATCGCGCCGCTCATCGACCTGCCGATGCCGGAGCTGCTGATGTTCACGCGCATGACCGGCGACCTCGTGAAGGCGATGCGCCATTGCCCGCAGCCGATCATCGCGGCCGTGGACGGCGTGTGCGCGGGCGCGGGCGCGATTCTCGCGATGGCCTCCGACATGCGCTATGCCACCGCGCGCAGCAAGCTCGCGTTCCTTTTCACGCGCGTGGGCCTCGCGGGCTGCGACATGGGCGCGTGCGCAATCCTGCCGCGCATCATCGGCCAGGGCCGCGCGGCCGAGCTGCTCTACACGGGCCGCTCCGCAAGCGGTGAGGAAGGCCATGCGTGGGGCTTCTACAACCGCCTGTGCGAACCGGAGGCGCTGCTCGCCGAGGCGCAGAAGCTCGCGGCCGATCTCGCAGCGGGCCCGACCTTCGCGCACGGCATCACGAAGACGATGCTGCATCAGGAATGGACCATGAGCATCGACGAAGCGATCGAATCGGAAGCGCAGGCCCAGGCGATCTGCATGGCAACGCGCGACTTCGGCCGCGCCTATGAAGCCTTCGCGGCGAAGACGCGCCCGGTTTTCAAGGGGGACTAAGCAAGTGAATACGCAATTGAGCGCAGCGGCTGAGAACACGCTGCACGGCGCGCTCGCGTGGCCGTTCTTCGAAGAACGCCACCGCGCGCTTGCCACCGACGTCGAGGCGTGGGCGCGCGAGCATCTCGCGCACGTCCCGCACGACAATGTGGACGACACCTGCCGCGCGCTCGTGCGCAAGCTCGGCGCGGCGGGCTGGCTGCGCTATGGCGTGGGCGGCACCGCCTACGGCGGCCACGGCGACACCATCGACACGCGCGCCGTGTGCCTGCTGCGCGAGACGCTCGCGAAGCATTCGGGCCTCGCCGACTTCGCGCTGGCGATGCAGGGCCTCGGCTCGGGCGCGATCTCGCTCGCGGGCAACGACGCGCAGAAGTCGCGCTACCTGCCGCGCGTCGCACAGGGCGAAGCGATCGCCGCCTTCGCGCTCTCCGAGCCGAACGCCGGCTCCGACGTCGCCGCGATGGCGCTGGCCGCACGCGCCGACGGCGAGGACTACGTGCTCGACGGCGAGAAGACGTGGATCTCGAATGGCGGCATCGCCGACTTCTATGTGGTCTTCGCGCGCACCGGCGAAGCGCCGGGCGCGCGCGGCATCAGCGCGTTCGTCGTGGACGCCGACACGCCGGGGCTCGACATTGCCGAGCGCATCGACGTGATCGCGCCGCATCCGCTCGCGCGCCTGCGCTTCACCGGCGCGCGCGTGAAGCGGAGCCAGATGCTGGGCACGCCGGGCGAAGGCTTCAAGATCGCCATGCGCACGCTCGACATCTTCCGCACCTCGGTGGCCGCCGCGTCGCTCGGCTTCGCGCGCCGCGCCATGGCCGAAGGCCTCGCGCGCGCCGCGTCGCGCCGGATGTTCAACCAGACGCTCGGCGATTTTCAACTGACGCAGGCGAAGCTCGCACAGATGGCGCTCACCATCGACAGCAGCGCCCTGCTCGTCTATCGCGCCGCCTGGCTGCGCGACCAGGGCGTGAGCGTTACGCGCGAAGCGGCCATGGCGAAGTGGCATGCGAGCGAGGGCGCGCAACAGGTGATCGACGCGGCCGTGCAGCTCTGGGGCGGCATGGGCGTGCAAAGCGGCAACATCGTGGAATCGCTCTATCGCGAGATCCGCTCGCTGCGCATCTACGAGGGCGCGACTGAGGTTCAGCAACTGATCGTCGGACGCGACCTGCTCAAGGCGTACCACGCGGAACATCCCGCGGCTTGAACATGGTTCGCCGCACCGACCAATGCACGTAAAACCAGGCACGCAAACCGGACACGAGACAATCATGAAACAAGCCCTTCTTCCCGCAGGCTGGGTCAAGCCGCGCGGTTATGCCAACGGCGTCGCCGCCGTGGGCACCCAGGTCTACATCGCCGGCCAGATCGGCTGGGACGAGAACGCGCGCTTCACGAGCCGCGAGTTCGGCGCGCAGGCCGTGCAGGCGCTGCGCAACATCGTGGCCGTGCTCGAAGCGGCGGGCGGCAAGCCCGAGCATCTGGTGCGCCTGACATGGTATGTCACCGATAAAAAGGAGTACATGGCATCGCTCAAGGAGGTCGGCGCGGCGTTTCGCGAGCTGATCGGCGACTACGACATCGCCATGAGCGCCATCCAGGTGGTGGCGCTCATGGAGGACGACGCGAAGGTGGAGATCGAGGCAACGGCCGTGATTCCCGACGACGCCCGCTTGTCGAACCAATAAGCGAGCCAATAAGCGACCCCATAAGCGACGCATAGGCCGCGCACGCAGCAACAGCACACCACAAGAGACTGTTCACAGCCAAGCCGGAGACACCATGCAACCGACCGCTCACGTCGATACCTTCGCACGCGATCACCTGCCGCCCGAGGCGCAGTGGCCCGTGCTGCTGCTCGACAATCCCGACGTCGCCTACCCGGCGCGTCTGAACTGCGCGGCCGAGTTGCTGGACCGCGCCATCGAGGCCGGGCACGGCGAGCGCCCGGCCATCTGGTCCGAAGTCGACGGCAAGCCGCAGGCGACCACCTATGCGCAATTGCGCACGCTCGTGGACCGCAGCGCCCATGTGCTGGTGGAAGACATGGGGCTGAAGCCCGGCAATCGCGTGCTGCTGCGCGGCCCCAATACGCTGCAGATGGCGGTCGCGCTGCTCGCCTCGCTGAAGGCGGGGCTCGTGGTCGTGCCGACCATGCCGCTGTTGCGCGCGAAGGAGCTCAAGCAGATCGCCGACAAGGCGCGCGTGAGCGCGGCGCTGTGCGACGTGCGCCTCGCCGACGAGCTCGCACGCTGCATGAATCCCGACGACGAATTCTTCTGCGCGGACCTCGCGC
This sequence comes from Paraburkholderia silviterrae, assembly GCF_004353915.1. Taxonomy (GTDB): domain Bacteria; phylum Pseudomonadota; class Gammaproteobacteria; order Burkholderiales; family Burkholderiaceae; genus Paraburkholderia; species Paraburkholderia silviterrae. Next base: position 29,268 of record NZ_SMRP01000001.1, read on the forward strand.
AGGTGTGCTACTTCCACGACGACGCACCCGGGAGCCTGGAGAGTCGCGCTGCGGCCAAGCCCGCTGAATTCACCGCGTGCGACACGGCGAGCGACGACGTTTGCCTGATTGCCTTCACGAGCGGCACGACGGGCACGCCCAAGGGCTGCATGCAGTTCCATCGCGACGTGATCGCGATGTGCGACCTGTTCCCCCGCCACGTGCTCAAACCCACGGCCGACGACGTGTTTTGCGGCACGCCGCCGCTCGCGTTCACGTTCGGGCTGGGCGGCCTGCTCTGCTTCCCGCTGCGCGTGGGCGCCTCCACGGTGCTGATCGAAAAGCTCACGCCCGCGCTGCTGCTGCAGACCATCGAGCGTTTTCGCGCGACGACGGTGTTCACGGCGCCCACTTTCTACCGGCAGATGGCACCGCTCGCAAAGGACGTCGACATTTCAAGCCTGCGCAAGACGGTATCGGCCGGCGAGGCGCTGCCGCAGGGCACGCGCGACCTGTGGCGCGACGCGACGGGCATCGAGATGATCGACGGCATCGGCGGCACCGAGCTGATCCACATTTTCATTTCCTCGGCGGGCGGCGACGTGCGGCCCGGCTCGATCGGCCGCGCGGTGCCGGGCTATGTCGTGCAGGCGCTCGACGACGCGATGCAGCCGGTGCCGCCCGGCGTCACCGGCAACCTCGCGGTGCGCGGACCGACGGGCTGCCGCTATCTGGCCGACGAGCGGCAGATGAAGTTCGTGCGCGACGGCTGGAACCTGCCCGGCGACGCCGTCACCATCGACGCCGACGGCTATGTGTTCTATCAGGCGCGCGCCGACGACATGATCGTCTCGTCGGGCTACAACATTGCCGGGCCGGAGATCGAGATCGTGCTGATGCAGCACCCTGCGGTGGCGGAATGCGGCGTGACAGGCGTGCCCGACGAATTGCGCGGACAGGTGGTGAAGGCTTTTGTCGTGCTGCGCCCCGGTTTCGAGGGCAATGACGCCATGGTGGCCGAGCTGCAGAGCTTCGTGAAGAACGCGGTGGCGGCTTATAAGTATCCGCGCCTGGTCGCGTTTATCGACGCGCTGCCGAGAACCGAGACCGGCAAGCTCAAGCGCTCGGCGTTGAAGACGATGTGATGGAGCTGGAATGCTACAGGTGGCGCTCGACATCCATCCGTTGGTGGAGTATCCGGATAACGTCGAGCGTTTGGGCCGCTTCGCGGTAGAAGATGACATGTGAACCGGCCGCATAGCGCCAGTAGCCATCCCGCACGGTGCAAATGCGGCCAACCTTGGTACCGCACGCTAGCGCTTCAATCGTTGAAATCAGATCTCGGTGGTAACTGTCGGCCTGATCCATCGACCACTGGCTGAAGGTGTAATGCCAGATCTCCTCCAGGTCGGATTCGGCCAGCGGCGTCAGCCGGACCTGCCGCCCCTTAGCTGCCATATGTGGTCCGCATGCGGGCCAGGAAAGCTTCACTGTCGAACGGCTTGGGGTCGCCCGAACCCTCGCCGGCCTTCAGGGCTTCCTGCAACGCCCGGACTTGCGTCTCGTGAGACTCCAGCAGTCGCAGACCTGCGCGCACGACGTCGCTCGCGGAGCCATAGCGCCCGGAGATGACCTGAGCGTCGACAAACTCGGCGAAATGGTCGCCCAGAGAAATGGATGTGTTGCGCGGCATGACTTTCTCCTCTTCAGCCGCCTCATCATATACCAAACTTTGGTATTCGAAGAACTCTCAGGGGACGTTGTCCGATTCCCGCCAATGAAATCTCGCTTTCTTGCTCGCTGGTTTGCTCCCGCAGTGCGCCGAGCTGCCGAGCGCCCCTTAAAGCTGTGTCGGCGCTCTTGCGTCGATCACATACACCAAAGGCAGCTGAAACCAAGGTTTTTGATAAGTAATGCAACGTAAACCGTTAGAAAATTAATCATCAACCTCCACATGTTTGACATTATTAATATAATGTTGAGATTTAGAGTGCGGATGGCGACGCAAATCGCCCAACCGTTCAGTCCCTGGGATGTTTCATGTGTTCCGAGTCGATGGCCGCATGCCATTCCTCGCTCGCCTCGTCCGGCTCGATCACGTCATCGACCGATGCCCTCGCGCGCTCAGCGCTCGCCCTTGCTTCGTCTTCCTCGACGTCAGCATCCTCGTCAATGACTTCGGGGGGCCGCATCATGTCCCTGAGCATCGCGCGCAGCTCGGGCGTGTCCCATGGAAGGTGATGCTGCATTTGCACCTTGATGTAGTGCCTCACTTCCGCATCCTGCTCAGCAGTCAGTGGCAATCCCCGAAACGTACTTTCCGGGCCGAGGTCAGTCATGGCTTTCTCCTCTAGCTGGCACTTGCTTTGTGCCAGTGTAATCCCGGCGTAAAGACGCTGCGCGCTTCCTGAGCGGCTTCACCAAGTGCCCCTTGATTCCATCACCGGAATCCGCAGGCGATCCACTTTCATCAGGATTTCGAAGCGCTTTTTAAAACGGCCAATGACGCGTCTTCACCGTCCCGGCGATCCAGCGATGCGGCCCTCGCGCAGCAGCCTGCCCGCTTCCGCGGCGCCCACCGGGCGGCTGAAATGGAAGCCTTGTGCTCTCGTCGCCCGATTGGTGCCTGCGAGCAGCAGACGCTGTTGCTCGGTCTCCACGCCCTGTGCAATCACGCCAATGCCAGCCTCGCGTGCCACGTCGACAATACCCCGGATCGTCGCCGCGCCCGGGGCATCGCCGGTCAGGCGCTGGGTGACCGATCGGGCGACTTTCAGATGATTCACCTGCCAGGTCCGGGCATAGTCGTAAGTCGCGAATTCGCTGCCAAAGCCGTCGATGGCGATCTTCACGCCGAGCTTGCGCAGCGCGCGGAGCACGTCGTTGCGCGCCCACGCGAGCCGGGTCAGGGTTGCCTCGGTCACGTCGAACTCCAGATCGGACGGGGCCAGCCGCCATTTCGCGAGGGTTCCGGCCACGTCGCGGACCAAAACCTCCCCGTTCAGGAGTTCGCACCAGGACAGGTTGACTGCGATCATCAGCGGGGCAATCCCTTCGTCGCGCCATGCCCGCATCTGGCGGCACGCTTCATCCAGCACCCAGTGGCCGAGCGCCGCCATGTTGCCGGTGTGCTCGGCGAGCTGCATGAATGCGTCCGGCCCGAGCAGGCCGCGTGTCGGGTGATGCCAGCGCACCAGCGCTTCCATGCCAATGATGTTCCCCGACGACAACTCCACCTCGGGTTGGTACTGGAGTTCCAGCTCGCCGCGATCCGTCGCGCCGCAAAGGTCTTGAGCCAACCTTGTCGTTTCGCGCACGGCCTGATCGAGCCTGCCCGAGGGGAAGCAATACCGGTTGCCGCCCCCTCGCCGGGCGCGCTGGAGCGCCAGGTCGACCTGCCTGAGCAGTTCCTGCGCGCTGCCGCTGCCCCGGACGCCGGGACACACGCCGATGCTGGTGGTCATCCGGACTTCGTTGCCACCGATGCACCAGGGCGCCGCCAGTGCCGTCCCGATCCTCTGCGCCAGCATGCCAGCGTCGAGTGCCTCGGCCGCTTCGGTCTGCAGCACGGCAAACTCGTCGCCGCTGAGCCGGGCCACGAGGTCGCGTTCGCCCACGCAGACCCTCAGGCGCTTCGCGACTTCCTGCAGCAACCGGTCGCCGAGCGGCTGCCCGAGCGTGTCGTTGACCGATCCGAAATGATCGAGGCCCAAATGAAGGACTGCAAACGGAAGCGCGCCGCGCTCAGCGGCCGCGAAAGCATGGCGCACCCGGTGCGTGAAGGCCGACGCGTTTGCCAGTCCGGTGAGTGCATCGGTGCCCGTGAGCCGCGCGATCTTTTCCTCCGCTGCCCGCATTGCGGTCAGGTCGAGGATGATCCCTTCCACTTCAATGAGCCGTCCGTCTGCGTCACGCACGGCCGTGAACCGGTTCTCGACCCAGCGGCAGTTGCCGTCTCCCGTGCGCAGGCGAAACTCGACGCATGCCTGCGTGACGCGTTTGTCCAGCACGCGTGCCATGGCCGTCTCGACTCGCGGCCAGTCGCGCGGGTCGACAAGCACTGGCAGCCCTGCAGGCGAAGCCATCAGTGCGTCACGGTCATGGCCGAATTGGGTGATGTCGTGCGAGATCTCGAGGAGCGGCAGTGTGGGCTCTCCACGCAGGCGGTAAAACACGACCGGACCGTTTGCCGCGATGCTGTTCGCTTCGTCGAGCGCATCGGTGCGCTCCTCAACGGCGCTGATGCCGGCAGCGACGGCGGCTTTCGAGCCATGTCCGGGGTCGGGCAGCCCCTTCGTGGTTGTTGCTGTCGCGGTGCGCCCGACGCGTTGCGTGCGTCGCCGCGACGGCCAGTGCGGCACGTTGTGAGCCGAAACCATGATCACCCCCTCTGAATGACGAGGCGGGGTCGGCAACGCCGCCCGGGCAGCGTTGCACGGGACTTTCGAGCGCGCGGGACATGTCCGTCTCGTCAGACGATACCAGTATAGTTGGCTCTGGCCTGCCGGCGAGCCGCGCATTGTGAATCTCGCGCGGCCCGTAATCCACGTTTATCGTGAGCTCACGGCATGGCTGCCGGCGCTGCGGGCAAGACTGATCCGGCACCGATCCCTATGCGATGACGACCCGGTTGCGCCCCAGATGCTTCGCGCTGTACAGCCGCTCGTCCGCCACGCGCAAGATCGTGTCGATCGTGTTGCCGTCGCGGCCGAACTGCGAGCCGCCGACGCTGACGGTCACCTCGCCCGGCTTCCCGCTGCCGGCGTTGAACGCACTGCCGGCGATCGACGAGCGGATGCGCTCGCCAATCGCAAGGGCCGCGTCGAGACCCGCCTGCGGCAGCAGCACCATGAATTCCTCGCCCCCCACGCGCGCGACGCCGTCATAGGGGCGAATCGCATCGAGACACTTGTGCACGAATTCGCGCAGCACCTCGTCGCCGGCCAGGTGCCCATACGCGTCGTTGATGGCCTTGAAATTGTCGAGGTCGAGCGCCAGCAGGGAAAACGTCGCGCCGCCGTGCCTCACGCGTCCGATTTCGGCTTCCACACGCTCGAGGAACTGGCGCCGGTTGGCCGCGCCAGTGAGCGGATCGGTGGCGGCCAGGTGCTTGAGCTTCTCATTGGTGCGCTGCAGTTCCTGCAGCGCGCTTTCGGTACGCGCCGTGGCCTCGGCAAGCCGCGCCATCAGTTCTTCCTGGCTATAGATGTTCGAAAACGAGCGCGTGGTGTGAAACGCCTGCACCACACCATAACTGAGCAGAAAGAAGCCCGCGGCGAAGATCGCATGAGCGAGCCACCACATGTGGTTCCACGGCCGCCCGAGGATGAAGGCGAGCGAGGCCAGCGCGAACGACGTGATCGAAATGCCGTAGATGACCATCAGCGGCGTACGGATGCGCCGCAGCATCAGCGCCGCGACGTTCAGCGCGGAGAGCACCATCGCGCCCCCTTCCATCGAGAGACGAACCGCGAGGCTGCCGGCGAACGGGGAATACGCCACCCAGGCGACCGCCAGGTCCGCAACCAGGAACACCGCGATCCACGCGAGCCAGCCGCGCGGTTCGGAACGCTTCGCGGTGCTATCGGGCGGGTGGTTATACGTCAGCAGCCCCGCCAACAGCAAAGCCGACATCGCGAAGCGCGACGCGGGACCATAAAGCAGGAACAGCCACATGTTGTGATGCGCCATGCCGGTGAAGATGCCGTGCAGCGCATAGATGAGCACGAAGCCTAGAAAGCCTAACGTCAGCCAGCGTAGCAGTGGCTCGCCGGAGGACCGGTAGCACTGCCATGTTACGTAGGCGACGAACAGCCCTTCGAGCGTTGCGGCCGCGATCGCGATCTCGTGAAACAGATGATCTTCGAATTTGAGCGCGGGATTCTGGAAGAAGTACAGATAGGCAATCAGGTAAGCGGGCAACAGTGCAAAGCCGATCAGCAGGAAGCGGGCGTAGACCCTGGTGACGAAACTGACCAGCGCCTGCGGCTCGCGCGCAGCAATGGTGGCATTCATCCGCGATCTCCCTTTGGTGTTCACTACCGTTTCGCCGATGGTCCTGACTTGCAGGCCGCGAACCTGAACCAGGTCCGCCCCGCTGCCCGCGTCGCAAGGCACCATCGAATCGGGGGCCCTCTAATAACCGGTCAATCCTCAGGCAATTAAAAAGTATAGGCGCAGCATTTCATCTGACAAGGCAAGCTGCCGCGCCCCAAAATGGCTCAACGCCATTCGATAGAATAGGTACACACGATGGCACGCCAGCATTCCAGGCGAAGCAATGCGCTGCGCAATGCTGTCTCAGTCATCGTGCAGGCCTGGCTGGAAATGAGTGCGCCCAAGATTCTGTGCGGCATCGCGTTAGCGGCGCTGTCCATGGCATGCGCCGCTGCGGGGGGAGCCGGTGCGTGTGTGCCGTCGTTCTCCGCGGTCGACGTCAAGGCTGGACTCGAAGTGCGGACCCGCTGCACGCTCTCCGCACCCGCGTTAGCGCGCGCCACTGAGCGCCTGAACCGCGCTGTGACAAGCGACGGGCTCTCCGCCGCGCAACGCGTTGCGCTGGCGAGCGCGGCCAACGTGATGCTGCACGCGGTCTTCTCGCAGACCGACCAGGACCAACCCGCAAACGACGCCACATTCATCAACTTCGAATCGATCCTCGAAAGCCTCGCATCGCAGATCAGGACGCACGCCGATATCGACCCCGCAAGCGAAGCTTCGAAATGGAGCGCGCGCTATCAAGATTTGCTGCACAGGTTGTCGGTCACGCGCAGCACGAATCCCACCGAACTGCAGCTCGACGAAGCCGCGAAGCGCCTCGATCTCGATAGAGCATCGGCGCTGCTGATGCGGCTTGCAGGTGTTGCACCGGGCACCGCCCAGCTATCCGCGGCGCGCAACTACGAAGCGGCGAGCATCGAACTGCTCCGCTTCATGCCATGGAACGCGCTGCCCTACCTGGAAAAGGCCCATGCGCTGCAACCCGACGATATGGACATCGCCACTGCATTCGCCGACACACTGCTCGTGCAGCACGAACCCGAGCGCGCGGAGCCGCTGTATCGCGCGTTGCTGATTCAGTATCGGACGCTTGCGCAACAGAAGCCCGCCGAGTGGCAGCCCGCCATCGCGCGTACGCTCGACAAGCTTGGCAGCCTGTATCTGCTGCAGAAGCAGCCGAAGGAAGCCGAAGCCGCATGGCTGCGCGCGCTCGAAATCTACTGGGCGCTTGCGCATGTGAATCCTTCTGCCTACGGTCCCGCAGTGGCCAACACGCTTGACAGCCTCGCAACCTTGTACCGCGATACACAACGTCTGCAGGACGCGGCAGACGCGTGGCGCGAGGCTCTCGGCCTCGACCGCGCGCTGGCCCAGCGTGACCCGGCCACGTACCGGCCCGCGGTCGCGACGACGCTCAACGACCTCGGCATCCTCTACAGCGCGACACAGCGCACGCGCGACGCGGAACTCGCGTATCTCGAAGCGCTCGGCATCCAGCGCGCCCTCGCACACGAGAACCCCGCCGCGTGGCGTCCGGCGCTCGCGCGCACGCTGAACAACCTCGGAAACCTCTACAGTGCAAGCGAGCGGCTGCCGCAAGCCGAGCATGCTTACCTGGAAGCCCTGAAGATCCGTCAACTGCTCGCGCGCGAAAGCCCCGCGCTCTACCAGCCCGATCTGGCGCGTACGCTGGGCAATCTGGGCGTGCTGTACCGTCTCGAACGGCAGCCGGCCAGGGCATTGCAGGCAGATCAACAAGCGCTGCAGATCACTCACGCCCTCGCGCGCAACGCGCCTGCCACATACCAGCCTGACGAGGCGCGGATACTGAACAATCTGGGCGTGCTCTACAGCCTCACGGGCAGGCCGCGCGAAGCGGAAGAAGCGTGGCGCCGTGCGCTGGATCTGTACCGCAAACTCGCACACGACGATCCGCTCACCTGGCGGCAGGATGAAGCGCGTACCTTGCGCAATCTCGGCACGCTGCTCAGCCACACACAACGTTCGGCCGAAGCCGACGAATTGCATCGCGAGGCCGACGAGCTGCTCGATTCGACTCAGGCGCAATAGACCGCGATACAAGCAGCGAGAACCACGCGCTTACCGGTTGCGCGCCTATAGTGATGGATGAGCATCCCGACTAGCGCGTTGCGCAACCGGCAATGGAAGCCTCCGCCCCGGATATCGTCCGACTTTTTCCGACTTTCGTATGGTGTCGTCGCCTCGAACAGGAGTGCTACGAATCGCTTGACCGGGAGCTGATGGCGTATGTCGACATGCTGGTGCGCAGCGGCGGCGGCACCCGTACCGGCGCCGCATGGCAATCGGGTCACCAGCAACATAAAGAGCCAGAGTTTGCCGTGCTGACCACGCACATCGAACGGGCTGCACGCGACGTACTGACGTTTCTCAAAGTCGCCGACGCTCCGTTTCACCTCACCGGATGCTGGGTCAACGTACTCGATCCGGGCGGGGCACACGCGATGCACTGCCATCCCAACAATTTCCTGAGCGGCGTGTATTACCTGCGCACCCAGGCCGGTGCCGACACGATCCGTTTCCATGATCCGCGCCCACAGACGACGGTGATTCGTCCACCCGTCACGGAGCTGACGGCTTACAACACCGATCAGGTGGTATTGCCAGTCAGCGAAGGCACGTTGCTCGTGTTTCCGGCCTGGCTAGCGCATTCGGTGCCGGCCAATACGAGCGCGCAAGCACGTGTGAGCGTCAGCTTCAACATCATGTTCGACGACTACGACACCACCATGAGTCCGCCACTCTGGGGCAACTGAAACTGGGTGCCGCTGAGCGCGAGCCTTCGCCCGAAAAATCGGCGCGATCGCACCGGTGTGCACGGTCTTGACCCCTTTAGCACTGCAAGTGCTTACAGGAACGCCGCCGGCCGGGCGCGAGATGCAGCACTTCTTCGCGCGCCGTACGCCGGCGGTTTAGCAGCGCATAAAAAGGCCTGAGTAAACGACGACGGGCGGCCGTTTCCGGCCGCCCGTCGTCCCCTGCACTACTGACTTACTGCTGACTTACCACTTCCAGCCCACCCCGGCGTTCACGCCGACATCATGGCCCGTGGTCGAGACACCGGCGCCGTAGCCCCAGCGTCCGCTGCCCGACAAGCCCTTGAAGTTCACCGCGACCGCGCTGTAGCCCTGGTACGAGCCGAAGCCGACGCCGATCGTCTTCTCGCCTGCATTGAGCGACGGCAGGTACGTGCCGCTCATCGCCATTGCGAGTGCCGTGCCGGCGTAGGCCTGGCGTGCGACGTTGTTCACGTTGCTCTGCAGGTTGCCGAGCTGCGAGACGGTTGCCGCATCGGTCGGGGCCACGCCCGGCGCGATGTTGGTGAGGCGTCGCTCGCCGCCGGCCGTGCCGAACGAGACGGTGTTGTCTTCCGTCGCGACCGAGTTCTGGCCGATGGCGATCGAGTTGGCGCCCGACGCAGCCGCACCGTTGCCGATGGCGACCGAACCCGCACCGGAAGCACGCGAGTTCACGCCGATCGCCACTGCCGGCGCGCCCGAGGCAACCGCGTTGGCGCCGATCGCCACCGAGTTCGCGTTCGTCGTCGTGGCACGGTAGCCCATGGCCGTCGTGTTGTCGCCGGTTGCGTTGGCGCTCGAGCCGTAAGCCGTCGCGCCTTCGCCGTTGGCGGTCACGCACAGGCCCGAGCCCGTTGCGTCCACACCGTTCACCGAGGAGCAGCTTTGCACGGCCGCGTTCTGGATCGCACCGCCCGTGGCGCCGCGCGTCTGCACGGTGCCGTCGTTGTTCATGCCGCCGGCCAGCGTGCCCATGAAGGCATTACCCGATGCGTTCGCGGAGTCGATCATCTCCACCACAGGCGCGATCGAGGTCGACAGCGAGCTGACCGTCGAGGTGACCGTCGAGAGACCGGTCGACAGCGAGGAAATGCCCGTCGAGGTCGACGCGGACAGATCGTTCATCGTCGTCGACAGCGAGTCGACGCCGCCGGAACTGGTCGCGGCCGCAGTCGAGAGGCTCTGCAGGCTGCTATTGGTCGTGTCGATGCTCGTGGACAGCGAATTGAAACCGGCCGCGGTGGTCGTCGACAGCGAATTCAGGTTGCTATTGGTCGTGTCGATGCCGGTCGAGAGCGAGGCGACGCTCGACGAAGTGGACGTCGACAGCGAATTCAGGTTGCTGTTGGTCGTGTCCAGACCGGTCGACAGCGAGTCCACGCCCGTCGAGAGCGAAGCGACGCTCGACGAGGTCGACGACGACAGCGACTCCACGCCAGTCGAAAGCGAGGCGACGCTCGACGAGGTCGACGTCGACAACGAATTCAGGTTGCTGTTGGTCGTGTCGATGCCGGTCGAGAGCGAGGCGACGCTCGACGAGGTCGACGACGACAGCGACTCCACGCCGGTCGACAGCGAAGCGACGCTTGACGAGGTCGACGTCGACAGCGAATTCAGATTGCTGTTGGTCGTATCGATGCCGGTCGAGAGCGACGCGACGCTCGACGAGGTCGACGTCGACAGCGAATTCAGGTTGCTGTTGGTCGTGTCGATGCCGGTCGAGAGCGAGGCGATGCCCGTGGAGGCCGAGGTCGACAGCGAGACCACGACGGTCGAGAGCGAAACCACGCCGGTCGAGAGCGAAATGATGCCCGTGGACAGTGAGCTCACGCTGGTCGAGGTCAGCGTGGACAGCGACGAGAGACCCGTCGACAGATCCACGTAGCCCGTGGACGTCGAAGTCGAGAGCGAGTCGAGCATGCTGTCGGTGGTCGACAGGCCGGTCGACAGCGACGAAAGACCCGTGGAAGTCACCGTCGAGAGCGAGCTCAGACCCGTGGAGGTCGAGGTCGAGAGCGTGTCGATGCTCGTCGAGAGCGAGCTTGCGCTCGTCGAGGCCGAGGTGGACAACGAATCGACGCCGGTCGACAGGCTCGCCAAGTTGCTATCGGTGGTCGAGAGACCGGTCGAGAGCGAGGACAGACCCGTGGAGGTCGAAGTCGAGAGCGTGTCGATGCTCGTCGAGAGCGAGCTTGCGCTCGTCGAGGTCGAGGTGGACAACGAATCGATGCCGGTCGAGAGCGAGGACAGGCCCGTGGAGGTCACGGTCGACAGCGAGCTCAGGCCCGTCGAAGCGGAAGTCGAGAGCGTGTCGATGCTCGTCGAGAGCGAGCTTGCGCTCGTCGAAGCCGAGGTGGACACGGAATCGATGCCTGTCGACAGCGAGCTCAGACCCGTGGAGGTCGAGGTCGACAGCGTATCGATGCCGGTCGACAGCGAGGACAGGCCCGTGGAGGTCACGGTCGACAGCGAGCTCAGACCCGTGGAAGCCGAAGTCGACAGCGTGTCGATGCTCGTCGAGAGCGAGCTTGCGCTCGTCGAGGCCGAGGTGGACAACGAATCGACGCCGGTCGACAGCGAGCTCAGACCCGTGGAGGTCGAGGTCGACAGCGTGTCGATGGAGGTCGAGAGCGAGCTGACGCCCGTCGAGGCCGAGGTCGACAGCGAATCGATGCCGGTCGAGAGCGACGACAGACCCGTGGAGGTCACCGTCGACAGCGAGCTCAGACCCGTGGACGTGACGGTCGAGAGCGAGCTCAGACCCGTGGAAGCCGACGTCGAGAGATTGTCGATGGAGGTCGAGAGCGAGCTGACGCCCGTCGAGGCCGAGGTCGACAGCGAATCGACGCCGGTCGAGAGCGAGGACAGACCCGTGGAGGTCACGGTCGAGAGCGAGCTCAGACCCGTGGAAGCCGAAGTCGACAGATTGTCGATCGAGGTCGAAAGCGAGCTGACGCCCGTCGAGGCGGAGGTCGACAGCGAATCGACGCCGGTCGACAGCGACGACAGACCCGTGGAGGTCACGGTCGAGAGCGAGCTCAGACCCGTGGAAGCCGAAGTCGACAGCGTGTCGATGCTCGTCGAAAGCGAGCTTGCGCTCGTCGAGGCCGAGGTGGACAGCGTATTGACGCCCGTCGAGAGGCTTGCCAGGTTGCTGTCGGTGGTCGACAGACCCGTCGAAAGCGAGCTCAGACCCGTCGATGCCGACGTCGAGAGATTGTCGATGGCGGTCGAGAGCGAGCTGACGCCCGTCGAGGCCGAGGTCGACAGCGAGCTCAGACCCGTGGAGGTCGAGGTCGACAGCGTATCGACGCCGGTCGAGAGCGACGACAGACCCGTGGAGGTCACCGTCGAGAGCGAGGAGAGACCCGTCGAAGCGGACGTCGACAGTGTGTCGATGCTTGTCGAGAGCGAGCTCACGCCCGTCGAAGCCGAGGTCGAGAGGCTGTCGATGCCGGTCGAGAGCGAGCTTGCGGTCGTCGAGGTCGAGGTCGAGAGCGAGCTCAAACCGGTCGAGGTCGTGGTGGACAGCGAACCGATGCTGGTCGAAGACGACGCGGACAGATCAGCCAGGGCCGTCGACAGCGAGTCCATGTTGCCGTTGCTGTTGGCAGTCGCGGTCGAAAGGCTGTTGAGGCTGCTGTTGGTCGTCGAAAGACTCGTGGACAGCGTATCGACGCTCGTCGAGAGCGAGGACATGCCCGTGGACGTGACCGTCGAGAGCGAGGAGAGACCCGTCGACGACGAGATGGACAGGCTGTTGAGGTTGCTGTCGGTGGTCGAAAGACCGGTCGAGAGCGACGACAGGCCCGTGGACGTCACCGTCGAAAGCGAGGAGAGACCCGTCGACGACGAGATGGACAGGCTGTTGAGGTTGCTGTCGGTGGTCGAAAGACCGGTCGAGAGCGACGACAGGCCCGTGGACGTCACCGTCGAAAGCGAGGAGAGACCCGTCGAAGACGAGATGGACAGGCTGTCGAGATTGCTGTTGGTCGTCGAGAGACCGGTCGACAGCGACGACAGGCCCGTCGAGGCCGAAGTCGAGAGCGAGCTGATGCTCGTCGATAGGCTCGAGTCGCTCGTGCTCAGCTGGGCGACCGTCACGGCGTCCTGCTGTGCCGAGCCGTCCGCGACGTTGGTGATGCGGCGCTGCGCGCTCGTGCTGCCAACCGAGACTTCGGCCGCCGGCGCGGCCTTGCCGGTCGCGTAGCCGGTGCCCGTCGGGGCGGCTGCGCCGGTCGTGCTGTTGGAGCCGATCGACACGCTGTCCGCGTAGGCGGCATTCGCATTGGGGCCGATCGCTACGGCATTCGCCGCGCTGGCCACCGTGGTGCTGCCGAGGGCGATCGCACCGCTGGCCGTGGCGGACGTGGTGAGGCCGAGCGCGATCGCGCCGTTGCCCGTCGCCTTGTTGGCGCTGCCGAGCGCGACTGCGCCGTCGCCCGTTGCGCTCTGTGCGCGGCCAATGGCCACGGCACCGCCCGCGGCGGTCGTGCTGTTCGCCGTCGTGGCACCCGAGCCGATCGCGACGTTCTGGCCCATCGCGCCCGCCACCGAGCTGTCGCCCTGTGCGATGCCATATGCGCCTTGTGCAACGGCAAGGTAGCCGAGCGCCACACCCGAGGTGCCGGCCGCCGTCGACTGGGCGCCGATCGCGATCGAGCTCGTGCCGGTTGCGTTCGCTAGCGAGCCGATGGCGATCGTGTCGGTGTTCGACGCGGTCGCGCCAATACCCGATGCGAACGAGCCTTGCCCGCTCGCCACCGAATAGATGCCGAATGCCACGGCGCCCGCGCCGCTCGCATTTGCGCCCCAACCGCTCGCAAATGCACCGAAGCCGTTTGCCTTTGTATCGCAACCCAGCGCGATCGTGTTCAAGCCCCACGACTGGGTCTGGGTCACTCCGTTGCCGGACTGCGTGACGTTGCCACGGTTGATACTCGAGAAGCCGGTATAGCCGGAGGTCTGGCCCGGGCCAACGTTGAACGGACCGTCATAGTTGGTCGCCGAGGTCTGTACGCCGAAGCCGTAAATGCCCCCCGTATACTTGGAGTCACCGTTGCCGTAGACGCCGGCGTAGCTCATGTTCGTCAGGCGGTTACAGTCGCCGTCGCCCATCATCGCCATCGAGTTCGCGGAAGCGCTGCCGCCCTGGCCGCCGGAGCTGGCGGCCCGCACGCTGGTTCCGGAAGCGTTGTTGGTCATACCGGTATCGGTAATCACGAACGAGGCAAATGCGGAAGCCGGCGCGAGCGCCGCCACCAACGAAGCGCCCGCCGCGACCGCGGCAAGCACGCACTTCGACTTGGTGCGCTTGCCGCGTGCCTTGTCCAGTTCGGATACAGCAACCCAGGCGCCCAGCGCCTCATTCCATACACAACGATATGCCTTGTTCATACCACCCTTAGGTCGGACTCATGAGCCTCAACCGGCTCTTTGATTTCGGTTTTTTAACCGGCCACACGTTTCCGATCTTGTGTTCGGAAATCGAATGCGCGAAGCATTCCATCCGGCGCCAACCCGCTCTATAGAATTCCTTCTATTCCTTTTGGACGTGCACTCGTATTCGGAATTGTCTTAGCCGGTCAACCCGCCATTGGCCGACCCCATAAGCATTTTCAAGGCTCGGAACACCCTACTTTTAAATTCGTTTAAATCGGCCCCAGTAATTGACGTCGATAAACAATTGCCCCGGTTTTCGAATTGCGCCTTCATCCCGGGCAGCGAATAATCCCGCTTCCGCCATCGCGCGGAATAATTCGAGATATTCGAATTATTCCGATATCTCCGTTTTCACCGCCGGCGCACACTGCCTCACATCGCACGTCCCAGCAATCCCCCGCGCCAATAGACGGAAAACACATCATGAGAATCGGCATCTCGGTGCTCAGCCACGAAGGCCAGAACATCTGGCAGAACGGGCTCGGCCAGAACGTCATCTTCATTGCCCAAGCTTTCCAGCGGCTCCCGTTCGTCGAGTCCGTCGTGCTCATCGACGTCGGCAGCGAACGGCGTCTGCCGCAACAGGTCGACACCATCGCGCCGGGTCTCGCTATCGTCACGCAGCACGAAGCCACGGACGCCGTCGACGTGGTCATCGAGATGGCCGGCGCGCTCGACAATGCGTGGCTCGATCTGATGCGTGCGCGTGGCCGCAAGGTGGTCTATTACTGCTGCGGCCAACCCTACGTGGGGCTCGTGGAGCCTGCCGTGTTCAACAAGCCCGTGCATACCTCACGCCCCGACCGCTGCGACGAAATCTGGGTCGTATCCAAGGACCGCCTGCACATTCCGATGATGCGTACGCTGCATCGCTGCCCCGTGCATGTCGTGCCTTACGTCTGGCATCCCGGCTTTCTGCAGGCGCGCATTGCCGAGGTCGCCCGCCACGGTCTGCAGTACGGCTACACAACCGGGCGCGGCCGCAGCGAGCGCGAAGCCGCCGGCGGCGCGCTGCGCGTGGCGATCTTCGAGCCGAATATCTCGGTGGTGAAATGCTCGAGCATCCCGATGCTCGCCTGCGACGAGGCCTATCGCGCCGACCGCGCGAGCGTCGCCGCCATGCACGTGCTCAACACGTTGCACATGAAAGATCACCTGACGATGCTGCATCTCGCGAATTCGCTCGATCTCGTGCGCGAGCACCGCGCCACCTTTCATGGCCGGCACGACATCGTCGGCTTCATGGCGCAGCACGCGGACGCCGTGCTCGCGCACCAATGGGACAACGACCAGAACTACAGCTATCTCGACGCGCTGTACGGCGACTACCCGCTCGTGCACAACTCGCCGTGGCTCGCCGGCTTTGGCGCGGGCTACTACTACGCGGGCTTCGATGCGCACGAAGGCGGCCAGCAGTTGATTGCCGCCGCGCGCACCCACGACGCCGGGCTCGATGCGTATCGCACCCGCACGCGCGCCGTCTTCGACGCTGTCGATCCGTATAACGAAGCCAATCTGAAAGGCTACGCGGAGCGCCTGCTAGCGCTGGCCGAACACACGCTCAACCGGAGGTCCGCATGAGCACGCCCGAAACCGTCCAGTCGCCCGCGCAACACCCATCTGCGCAGCGCCGCCGCGCCGCATCGGCGCCTCACGGCCTCAAGGTCGGCGTGTCGCTCTACGTGCGCAAGGGCGAGCAGTCGCTGTGGGAAAACGGCATCTTCCAGAATTGTCTCTTTCTCGTGATGCTGCTGCGCAAGATCTCGGCGGTGGCCGAGGTCTACCTCGTGATCGGCGGCGGCGACGGCGACTTCGACGATGCGCGCCGCTTCATCAAGGACGCGCCCGCGCCGCTCATCGACATGGCCGACGCCGCCACGCGGCTCGATTTGATGATCGAGATGAGCGCGCAACTCGACCGCGCGTGGATCGCCAATTTCCGCGAGCGCGGCGGCAAGGTCGTCTCGATGCGCGTGGGCAACGACTACGTGATCGACGTCGAGCGCATGACCTTTAACCTGCCGCACGCGCTGCTCATCAGCGGCGCGCAGTACGACGAGATCTGGACCCTCGCCGAGTATGAGACCACCTGCATGCCGTACTATCGCAGCGCCATGCGCGCGCCGGTGCGCATCATGCCGCATCTGTGGAGCCCGCTCGTGCTCGAGAAGGCCGCCGAAGCGCTGCCCGAGGGCCAGCGCTTTGGCTACGAGCCGGGGCGCCGCCGCTGGCGCGCGGGCATCTTCGAGCCCAACATCTGCATGGTCAAGACGAGCCAGATTCCGATGCTGTGCTGCGAGTCCGCGCACCGCGAGAATCCCGATCTGCTCGAGCACGTCTGGGCCTACAACACGCTCAAGGCCAAGGAGCACGCGGGCTTTCGCAGCTTCGCGAATAGCCTCGACATCGTGCGTCACGGGCTTGCGTCGTTCGAAGGACGCTTTCCGTTCTATCAGGTCATGGCGCAGCACGTGGATGCGGTCGTCACGCATCAATGGGAAAACCCGCAGAATTACCTGTACTACGAAGCATTGCACGGTGGTTACCCGCTCGTGCACAACTCGCACCTGATCGGCAACTGTGGCTACCGCTACCACGACTTCGACTGCGAGGAAGGCGGACGTGCCTTGCTGCGCGCGTTCGCCACGCACGACGCCCACCTTGCCTCGTACCGGCGCGACGCACAGGCGTTCCTCGCCACGCTGCACCCCGAGTATGCCGACAACGTCTACGCCTACGGCGCAGCCATCGCAGCGCTGTTCGAAAAGGAAATGGCATGAACACCCGCACGTACAACGGCCCGAGCGAGGCGAAGGGCCTCAGAATCGGCATCACCATCGGACTGCACCAGCCCAACGAGACGCTCTGGAACAACGGCATCAAGCAAAACGCGGTGTTCCTCGCCGAAACGCTGCGGCACTGCCCGGGCGTGGCGAGCACCCTGCTCGTGAACACGACGGGCGTGCCGGTGACGGGCGACCTGCCATGGAATCTCGCACGCTGGCCAACGCATGCGTTCGACGAGGTGAAGAACGAACTCGACGTCGTGATCGAACTGGGTGGCCAGCTGGACGGCGAGCGCACCGCGTGGCTGAAGTCTCGCGGCGTACGGCTGGTCTCGTACTGCTGCGGATTCGAGTACATCCACGCAACGGAAGGAATCCTCTTCAACAAGCCGATGTGGAACGGCAACCTGTTCGTCAACCAGCGCTACGACGACATCTGGATCATCCCGCAGGTGGCGGGCAACAGTCAGTCCTACCTCGAGGTTCTGCGCCGCACGAGGGGACGTGTCGTGCCGTTCGTGTGGAGCCCGATCTTCCTCGAGGAGCGCACCCGCGCCCTGCCCGGCGGCGGCGTGTACGCGCCGCGTGCCGAAGGCCGCGCGCCGGCACGGCTCACGGTGATGGAGCCCAACATCAACATCGTGAAGTTCTGCCTCTACCCCGCGCTGATCGCGGAGCTCGCCTACCGCGCCCGGCCCGAAGCCATCGAGCTGCTTCAGGTGACCAACGCGCTGAAGCTCGCGCAGGAGAACCGCGACTTCATCGCGCTGATGAACCACCTCGACATCGTGCGCGAGCACAAGGCGGTGTTCCTCGGACGCTACGACACGCCGACTTTCCTTGCGCAGAACACCGACGTCGTGGTCTCGCACCAGCTCGAAAACCCGCTCAACTACTTTTATCTGGAGGCGTGCTGGCAGGGTTATCCGCTCGTGCACAACGCCACGCTGTGCCGCGAGCTCGGCTACTACTACGAGGGCAACGACGCCCACGAAGGCGCCCAGCGGCTCATCGAGGCGATCGATGCGCGTGGGCACGACGTGGCGGGCTGGCGCATGAGCCAGCGGCGCGCGATCGCCCGCTTCCTGCCGTTCAACGAGCCGGTGGTACAGACGTATCAGGCGCTGCTCGACGAGCTGATGGCGCGTCCCCTGCGATAGGGTCTGTCGCGCTCGCGACAGACCCCAGGCTGGCGAGCCGCGCGCGCTCGCGCAAGGGAAGGCGCACGAATGCGCCGCTCCCTCAGCCGCCCGCGGCCGCCGCCTCGAACACCATGGTGCGCGCCGCCGCGTCGTAGCGGCACACGACCTTCGCTCCCTCCTTCACCGCGCCCTTGAGCATCTCCTTCGCCAGCTCGTTTTCGAGCGTCTGCTGGATCTGGCGCTTGAGCTCGCGTGCGCCATATTCCGGCCGATAGCCCTCGGCGGAGAGGAAATCCACCACGCTCTCGTCGAAAGTCAGTTCGATATCCTGACTATGCGCCATGCGCTGCACTTGCTCCAGTTGCAGGCGCACGATCGCGCGCAGCTCGTCGTCGGTGAGCGGCTGGAACACGATGATGTCGTCGATGCGGTTCAGGAATTCGGGCCTGAAATGCTGGCGCAACTCGGCCAGCACCGCGCTTTGCATCGAGGCGTCGGCATTCGAGAGGAAGCCCGGGCCCGAGCGCTTCTGCCCCGACACCACGTCCGAGCCGAGATTGCTCGTCGCAATCACGATCGTATTGCTGAAGTCGACCACGCGCCCCTTGCCGTCCGTGAGCCGGCCATCGTCGAACACTTGCAGCAGCACGTTGTAGACGTCGGGATGGGCCTTTTCGATTTCGTCGAGCAGGATCACGCAGTAAGGACGGCGGCGCACGCGCTCGGTGAGCTGGCCGCCCTCGTCATAGCCGACGTAGCCGGGCGGCGAGCCGATCAGGCGCGACACGGCGTGGCGCTCCATGTACTCGCTCATGTCGATGCGCACGATGGCGTCCTCGTCGCCGAATACCACTTCGGCCAGCGCCTTCGCGAGCTCCGTCTTGCCCACACCCGTGGGGCCGAGAAACAGGAACACGGCGGTTGGCCGCCGGCCGCGCCGCAAGCCCGCACGCGAGCGGCGCACCGCATCGCTCACCGCGGTGATCGCCTGCTGCTGGCCGATCACGCGCTCGTGCAGGCGCTTTTCCATCTCCAGCAGGCGCGTGCGCTCTTCCGCAGTCAGTTGCGTGACCGGCACGCCCGTGAGCTTCGAGACGATCTCCGCGACCTGCTCGGTCGTCACGTCGGAGGTCACCGAGCCGAGGCGGCCTTTCCATTCGCCGGTGGCGTCGGCCAGCGCCTGCTCCTTCTCGGCGATGGGCTCGTCGAGCGCATGCGCGCGCTCGAAGTTCTTGCGCGTCGCCGCGTAGTCCTGCTCGCGCTTGAGCTGCGCGAGCTCGGCCTCGAGCTCGAGAATCTGCGCGGGACGCGAAGTCGCCGATAAATGCACGCGCGCCGCCGCCTGGTCGATGAGGTCGATCGCCTTGTCGGGCAGGAAGCGGCCCGTGATGTAGCGGTCCGAGAGCTCGGCGGCGGACACGAGCGCGTCGTCGCGAATGGTCACGTGATGATGCACTTCGAGCTTGTCGCGCAGGCCGCGCAGGATGTTGATGGTCTGGTCCACGCTCGGCTCGGACACGAACACGGGCTGGAAGCGCCGCTCGAGCGCGGCGTCCTTTTCGATGTACTTCTGGTACTCCGAAAGCGTGGTCGCGCCGATCAGGTTCAGCTCGCCGCGCGCCATCGCGGGCTTGAAGACGTTGGCGATGTCGAGCCCGCCCTCGCTGCCGCCCTGGCCCGCGCCCACGATCATGTGCACTTCGTCGATGAACAGCACGAGGCTGTCGCGCTGGGCGTTGATTTCCTCCATCACGCCCTTCACGCGCTCTTCGAATTCGCCGCGATACTTCGCGCCCGCAATCAGGCCGTTGACGTTGAGCTCGACGAGGCGCCGGCCGCGCAGCGACTCCGGCACGTCGCCGCCCAGCATGCGTTGCGCGAGGCCTTCGGCGATCGCGGTCTTGCCTACGCCCGGCTCGCCGATCAGCACCGGATTGTTCTTGCGGCGCCGTGCGAGCACCTCCACGACGGTCTCGATCTCGCTCGAGCGCCCGATCACGGGATCGAGCTTGCCTTCGCTCGCGAGTGCGGTGAGGTCGCGGCTGTACTGGTCGAGTTGCGGCGTGGGGCTCGGCGCCTTGGCGGCCGCATGCTCGCGCTGGTCGCCCTGCGCTTCCACGAGACGCTGCAACACCTTCTGCGGCGTGACGCCGAGGCGGCTCAGCAGATGACCCGCGAAACTGTCCTGCACCTGCGCGAGCCCGAACAGCAGATGCTCGGGCGCCACGTAGCTGTGGCCGAGCTCGCGGGAAACGAGAAATGCGCGATCGAGCGCGCTCTTCAGGCGTGGCGAAACGGCCACGCGGCCTTCCTCGCCCACGGCGGCCGGTTCGCGTTTTTGCGCGTTGGCGTCGATGAACGCCCGCACGTCGTCGGGCTCGATGCCGAGGCGCCGGAGCACAGCCGCAGCCACATCGTTGCCGGCGAGCTCGTAGAGCAGATGCTCCGTATCGATTTCGCGGCGGCCGAACTGCACGGCGCGCTCCGCTGCACGCTGGAGCAAATCGCGCGCCACGTCGCTGAAATAGCGCTCGACGATGGAGCCGTCGCCCGCCTCCATCGTGTGCGGCGCGCCGGGCACCCCCACCTCTGCGGATGGCTGCTGGGACGCGCGGAACAGCGCTTCGAGCGGGCTCAACGTGCGCTCATGGCGCGTGAGCTGGGCGTAGTGATAGTCGCAGACGTCGAGAAAGCGCCGCCGGCCGTCCTGCAACACGGCCACCCGCACGGTCGCGGGACGCACGCCGCATATGTCGCAGTTGAACTGAGCCATCTCCCCTCCTTGGTAGCCTTGTTAGCCACGTGCCGTGCGCGCGCACGGGTGCACCGGGGAGCCGGGACGACGTGTGCAGCGAGTCAGGCGCATGACAGCGTGAGTGAACGCGAAGATGCGAAGAACGCAAGGGCAAAGCGAAGTCCAACCGTCATCGTAACGTCGATTCGGCTGGCGTGCCGGTTGGCTGCTTGGGGGGCGAGTGGCGTGAGCGCTGCCGGACCTGGCGCGCCGGGGCGGCATGCCAGGTCAGACGAATCGGAACATGCGGGCAATGGGCGGCGGGGTTCTCGCGCGTCGCGCGCTTCCCGCCCGTGAAGGCCCGCGAACGGCTGCGGAAGGCCGGGCGAGAAGCGCGCTTAAGGAGGGGGTAACGCAGAAGTTCAGGCGGGCGTGGACGGCACCTGCTTCATCCACGCGCTCAGCAGCGCCGACGACACCGCCAGGATCACGGGGCCAATAAAGAGGCCCACGATGCCGAACGCGAACATGCCGCCCAGCACGCCGGAGAGTATCAGCAGCATCGAGAGATTCACGCCGCGCCGGATCAGTACTGGCCGCACCACGCTGTCGATCATCATGACCATGACCGACCACACCGCGAGCAGAATCGCCACGACGTGCGCGTCGTGCACGAACAGCCAGACGACGCCGCCGATCAGCGGCAGGCCCGGCCCGATTTGCGCGAGGCAGAGCATCAGCATCAAGGCGGTGAGCACGCCCGCGCCTGGCACGCCGGCCACCGCGAGGCCAATGCCGCCCAGCGCCGATTGCAGCACGGCCGTGACGACGATACCGAGCGCGACGGCGCGAATCGAGGCGCCCGCGAGCTTCACGGCTTCCGGGCCCTGGCTCGGGGAGATGCGCGCCGCGAAGCGCGTGACGTAAGTGGCCGCATGCTCGCCCTGGTTGTAGAGCACGCCCGTGATGATCACCGTGACGACCATGTGCATCACGAACACGCCCACCGATGCCGCGTGGCCGATGAGCCAGTGCGCCGCGATCGACACGTAGGGCTCGAGCTGCGCGAGCATCCCACCCGGACCCGCGTCCGAGAGCGTCTGCCACTCATTGGCCACGCGCGAGCCCACCACGGGCACGTCGTGAATCCAGCCGGGCGGCGGCGGCAAGGCGTACTCGGGCAGCTTGCGGATCAGATCCATGATTTCGCTGCCGTGCGCCGCGAGCGTCGAGATCGCTTCATAGAGCGGCAGGACGATCACGACCAGCAGGATCAGCAGCATGACGAGGGTGGCGAGCCAGCGCCGCTGGCCCACGCGCCGCTCGACGGCGAGCATCGCGGGCCACGTCGCGACGACGATCGTGGTCGCCCAGATCAGCCCTGGCAGGAACGGGCGCATGACGTAGAGGGAGCCGACCGTCAATGCGCAGAGAATCGCGACGACGAACAATACGCGAGCAATATCTGGCAGGTCTTGCGACTTCACGGGGTCTCCTCGCGGCAGGCAGGCCGCATCAACGCAACAGACTTGGAACTCGAGCGGCGCCCCCCGGGCCCGCACGCGCGGCCCGGGAGCGCGACGCCGCCGAGCCGCTAGTCTACCCGGATGGGCCATGATCCGTCGCGAAATAGCACTCAATCCGCTCGATCGCCGATAATGGCCGCTCCCCTCCCGCCCAACCGTCCAACCGCAAACCGCCACCCGCGAAAGAGACTCGCCATGTCCGCATCCGTTTCGAAATTGCCCTGCGTGCTCCTCACCAACGACGACGGCATCGACGCGCCCGGCCTCGCCGTGCTCGAAGCCGTCGCGGCCGAGCTCGCGCATGAAGTGTGGGTCGTCGCGCCCGAGCACGACCAGAGCGGCACCTCGCATTCGATCAGCCTGCACTCGCCGCTGCGCGTGAGCCGCCGCGGCGAGCGCCGCTTCGGCGTGCTCGGCACGCCCGGCGACTGCGTGGTGATGGCCGTGCGTCACCTGATGGGCGACGTCACGCCCACGCTCGTGCTCTCGGGCATCAATCGCGGCGCCAACCTGGGTGTGGAAACGATGTTTTCGGGCACGGTGGGCGCGGCCATGACGGGTCTCCTGCTCGGCCTGCCGTCGATCGCGCTCAGCCAGGCCTTCCGCGACCGCGAGCACGTGCGCTGGGATACGGCCCGTGCGCTCGCACCGGACGTGATCCGCCGCCTCGCCGCGGTTTCGCACGAGGCGCCGGTGTGTCTGAACGTGAATTTCCCGGATGTGGATGCCAGCGCCGCAGGACCGCTTA
Source organism: Paraburkholderia silviterrae (assembly GCF_004353915.1). GTDB lineage: Bacteria > Pseudomonadota > Gammaproteobacteria > Burkholderiales > Burkholderiaceae > Paraburkholderia > Paraburkholderia silviterrae. Next base: position 52,462 of record NZ_SMRP01000001.1, read on the forward strand.
CCGTCACGCGTCAGGGCGTGGGGCTCGTGCAGGGGATCGACGTCGTCCCGCAGATCGATCCGCGCGGCATGGAATATCACTGGCTGCGTTTCACGCGCGGCCCGCGCGAGAACGGGCCGGATTCGGAAACGGCCGTGGTCGGCTCGGGGCGCGTTGCGGTCACGCCGCTCAATTTCGACCGCACCGACGAGCGGACTTTCTCGGTGCTCGAGCAGGCGCTGGGCACGGACCGCTGATCGGGCGGCCGTGCGCGGCGCGCTCCAGGGCCGCTTATTGGCGTGTGCAGGCCCTAGTCCTGCACCAGCGCGAGCACGCGCAACGGACTGCCCGACCCGGCCTGAATCTTCAGCGGCGCCGACACGATCACCGCGCCCGTGGGCGGCAGCTGATCGAGGTTCTTCAGGCATTGCAGCCCATAACGGTTCGATCCATGCATGAGCGTGTGGCACGGATACGGCAGTGGCCAGGCGTAGGCCTGCCCCGCGTCGGTGTTGATGGTCTCGACACCGAAGCCGTGAACCTTGCGCTCATGAATGAGCCACTCGACGGCCTCCTGCGTCGGCCCCGGCGTGTGCGCGCCGTCTTCGCGCAGGTTCAGGAACTCGGCCGGTTCCGTGCGGTTGGACCAGTCCGAGCGCAGCAAGATCCATGCGCCGGCCGGAATGCGGCCGTGCCGCGCCTCCCACGCCTCCAGAAAGCCCACGGTCAGGAGCCAGTCGGGATTCGCGGCGACTTCGGCGCTCGCGTCCACCACCACGGCCGGCGCGATGAAATTTTTCACGTCGATGGTGTCCACGGCGTTCTGCGCATGGTCCTTGCCGGAAATCCAGTGCACCGGCGCATCGAAGTGGGTCCCGGTGTGCTCGCCACACGAGAAGTTGTTCCAGTACCAGCCCGGGCCCTGCTCGTCGTACTGGCTGATCTTCTCCATCTTGAACGCCCACACCTGGCCGAACTGCGGCGGCAATTGCAAGGCCGGAAATTCGGGCGACAGCGTTTGCGTGAGATCCACGACGCGCACACGGCCGCTCGCCAGATCGGTGGTCAGTTGCTCCAGACTGCTCGTCATCTTGCGCTCCTCGCTCAGGGCCTGTTCACACCAAAATTATCTTTAGGTCTAAATCAATTCAAAATCATGGTTAACCCCTTCGGGGACGTGGTATGTTTGCGTTCCGGCGCAGGCAGTCCGCGCTTCGCAGTGGCCGTCGATACTCGCTATCCGCGCTTGTCGTCCGAACTGACCGTCCGCCGTTGCCTTCTTTACGCACTTTCCCCGTATGAGCCTGTCTCCCACCAGCAGCTTTGTCGACAGTTACACCCCGGCGCTCCTCGCCCAGGTCAGCCAGTTGATCTCCGGCGAGTTCCACGTGATCGTGCAGGCCGCCGGCTTCGAGATCTCGGACTGGCGCGTGCTCTCCACGCTTTCCGATGGGAAAGCGGTGAGCATCGGGCGCCTCGCGCAAGTTTCCGTTACGAAACAACCGACCGTGACGCGCCTGCTCGACCGCATGGAGGCGCAAGGCTACGTCAAGCGCATTCCCAGCGAGACCGACCGGCGCGTCACGCTCGTGCGCATCACGCCGCAAGGACAGAAGCTCGTTTCCGAACTGATCGTGCAGGCGAAGCTGCACGAGGATCAGGTGCTCGCGCCGCTAGGCGCGCAAAAGGCCGAGGAATTGAAGGCCACGCTGCGCATGCTGATCGACCTGCATCGCCCGGCTGCCTGACACCGGGGCACGCCGCGCCGCCGCTCGCAGGCGGCACGGCTCAGCCCTGGCGTGCGCGCGCGGCGGCGTCCTCTGCGGCGCCTTCAATCGCGCGGCGCAAATCGTCTGGAATCGGCATGGCCTTATGCGTGTCGAGCGAGGTCGTCACGATCGTCTGCTGGGCGCTCATGCGCATGACGCCGTCCGTGCCCGTGCATGCCCACGCCAGCGTAAGCGATGCCTGGCCGATGCGCTCCACGTCGAGCGAGAGCCACACTTCGTCGCCCATCTTGCTGACCGCCTTGAAATCGACCTCCAGATGCACCGTGGGCATGCCCACGCGACGCGCACCGATCACGCCGTGATAGCCCTCGGGCAAAAGCGCGTCGATCCACGACTCGATGAGATCGTTGAACAGCACGAAGTACTGCGGGTAGAACACGATGCCGGCCGGATCGCATTCGGAAAAGTGAATCTTGTGCAGCCGGCTGAACACGGGCGCGTGCGTTTTCATTGCAATGTCTCCCTCCAGGTACGCGCGGCGATTATGCCAGCGCGTGCCGTGCGAGCGCGGCGCGCAGCTTGTGGCCGTGCTCGTCGGCGAGCGCCGCGTCGCGCAGATCGCGCAAGGTCGCGGGCGCGAGGCGCGCGCCCGCGCGCACCACGGCGCTCATGAGCGTCTGGTAATTCGCGAGCCCGCGGGCATGCGTGTCGCTGTAGCCCTTCACGAGACGCTGGCATTGCGCGACTTCGACGGCCAGCGCCGGATTGTGCTGCGCAGACTGCACGATCTGATGCAACCAGGCCTCGATGCGCGCGCTCTCCAGCTCGTAACGCAGCGTGCGCCGGCGCATGCCGCGCAGACGCGCGAGCCCATAGAGCAGCAGGTAGCCGCGCAGCGAGCTCGTCTTGACCACGCGCCCCGCTTTCGTATGGCGCTCGACGAGACGATGAATGACGTGCGGCCTGGCGAGCCAGCGGCCGATGCCGGCGGGCAGCGTCTCGCAGATTTCCTCGATGCGCGGATGCATGAATTCGTTGATGGCGAGCAGCTGGTCCGGCTGCGCGCGCACCTCGCCGCGCACGCGCTCGAAACGCGAGGCACGCGTCTTGAGGTCGGCCACGCGAATCGTGTCCTCGTACGACATCCACAGCGCGAGATGGCGCGCCGTCTCGCGCAGCAAGGCGCCGCGCGCCTCGGGCAGCGTGCGGCGCAGGTTCGCGAGCCGGTCGAGATAGAGCGCCGCATATTCGGGGTCCTGATAATCGATCAGCCTGCGCACGCCCTCGATGGCGAACGACTGGGCCTCGGCGGGCAGCTCCGCGCGCACGCGTTCGAGCAAACGGGCCACGGCCGGGTCGCGTGGCGCTGGCGCGGGTGCCTCGTCGCTTGATTTAGAAGGCTGTGCGTGGTCTTGCGCATCGCCGTCGTCGGCGTCTGCACGCGCGTAGCCCAGCTCGAAGGCGCGCAGGCTCGGCTTCACGCCCACGCCGCCGCGCTCGATCGTTTCCTCGAACTGCCGGCGGCTGAACGGCAACACGCCGGTGCCGGCAAGCGCGCCGAACAGCACCGCGCTGATCACACTGCCGCTCGCAACGGCTGCCTGCGCCATGTCGAAACGCACGAAGCGCTTCGCAGCCGCGCCCGCGTGGGCGATGAGCGCGCCGTCGTCCACCCGGCCGTCGCCCATCGCGGTCTTTTCGGCAATCGAGTACACGCGGTGCGTCGAGGCCACGAGCGTCGTGTGCCCCGGCGTGACGAGCCCGCGCTGCACGGCGCGGCCCGCCTCCATCAGCTCGGAGGCAAGCACCACGTCGACGTCGCCGGGCAGCGGCATCAAGGCGAGAATCGGCGTGCGCGGCTCGTCTTCGTCGCGCGCGAAGAGCTCGACGTAATAGATCGTCGCGCCGGTGCGTTGCGCGACGCCCGGCACCGAGGTGGTCTGCGCGTAATAGCCGTTGTGCTCGCCCAGGTCGACGACCCAGTCGGCCAGCACGCCGCCGCCCTCGCCGCCCATGGCGAGAATCGCAATCTTGATCGGTTGTGCTTTGTTCATGGTGTTGCCCGGGAGTCTCGAGGGTCGACGGTCAAAAGGCATAGCGCGCGCGGCGGCGCGCCTCGCGGCGCTGCAGCCAGCCGATCGCCACGTCGCGCACGCGCTGGCGCAGCTTGTCCATTTTCGAAGGATTGCTGATGATCTGCGCACGGTAGAACGACGGGCACAGCACCGCCGCGTGCGAGACCTCGCCGCACAGGCCGCAGCCGACGCAACTGTCGAGCACGCTCGCCACCGGATCGGTACGCAGCGGATCGGGGTTGGGCTTGATCGAGAGCGACGGGCAGCCCGAGAGGCGGATGCACGAATGATCGCCCGTGCAGGTGTCCGAATCCACGCCGAAGCGCTCGCGCACCACGCGCTCGCCCGCGGCGATCGCCAAGCGCCGCTTCGGCTTCTCGCGGCGCTCCTTGTTCAGCATGCACTCGCTCTGCGCGATCAGCACCTTCGGCCCTTTCGCGCCGGTGGTGAGCGCTTCCTTGAGCGTCGCCATCATCGTCTTGAGGTCGTAGGTGCGGCGCACCGTCTTCACCCACTTCACGCCCACGCCGCGCACCGCCTGCTCGATTTCGTGGCCCGTGCTGCGCGTGGGGTTCAGGGCCGTCGACGAAAGAATGTCTTGCCCGCCCGTGGCCGACGTATAGCTGTTGTCGACGACGATCGTGAGGTTGTCGCTCTTGTTGAAGACCGCGTTGGCAATGCCGCTCGTGAGGCCGTTGTGCCAGAAGCCGCCGTCGCCCATCACCGAAATGGCGCGCTTGTCCGCGCTCGCGTTGAGCGCCGATGCGCTCGCGCTGCCGAGGCCGTAGCCCATGGTCGTCGCGCCCAGGTTGAACGGCGGCAGGATCGAGAACAGATGGCAGCCAATGTCGGCGCTCACGTGGTGCGGGCCCAGCTCGCGCTCGACGAGCTTCATCGCCGTGAAGATCGGACGCTCCGGGCACCCCGTGCAAAAGCCCGGCGGGCGGGCGTGCACGCTGTCGTCGAGCGGCGGCACCGATGCGGCGGGTGCGCTTTCCACGCCTTCCACGCTTGCCACGCCGTGCTCACCCGCGCGCGCCGCCCCGGACGTCGAAGCGACCACTTCCGCACGCCCCGCCGGCTCACCGGCGGGCACCGCCTTCACCGGAATCACCTTGCGCGGCGCCGGTTGCGCCTCGAGCACGCCATAGCGCTCGAAGAACGCGCGCAGCCCCTTCATGACCGTCGCCGCGTTGTATTCGCCGGCGAGCGGCAACACGTCCTTGCCATGCAGCGCGGCGCCCACGCCGCGCTGACGCAAGATCGCGCTCGCGTTCTGCTCGACGAAGTTCGGCTGCCCTTCTTCGATCACGAGCACGGCGCGCTTGCCGGCACAGAATCGTTCCCACTCCGAATCGATGAGCGGATACGCCACGTTCATCACGTAAAGCGGAATCTGCGTTTCGCCATAGACGTCCGCGAGGCCGAGCCGCTCGAGCGCGCGCAGCACCGTGTTGTAGCTGCCGCCCTGCACCGCGATGCCGATATCGCGTGCATCGGCCGAGAAAAATTCGTTGAGCTGCCGCTCTTCGATGAACTTCACGGCGGCCGGCCAGCGCTCGTGAATCTTCTCGCGCTCATGCAGGAAGCTCGCGGGCGGCAGCACGATGCGCTCGACGTCGCGCTTTGGGTGTTCGAGCGCGTCCTTGATGGTGAAGGCCGAGCGGCGGTTCTCGGACGCCACGAACTGGCCGTGCACATGGCAGGCGCGAATGCGCAGTTGCAGCATGACGGGCGTGCTGCTCGCCTCGGAGAGGTCGAAGCCGTCCTTCACCGCCTGCACGATCGAGGGCAGATTGGGGCGCGGATCGAGCAGCCAGATCTGCGACTTCATGGCGAACGCGTGGCTGCGCTCCTGCATGATCGAGGAGCCCTCGCCGTAGTCTTCGCCGACGATGATGAGCGCGCCCCCGGTCACGCCGCCCGAGGCGAGATTCGCGAGCGCGTCGGACGCGACGTTCGTGCCCACCGTGGCCTTGAAGGTGACCGCGCCGCGCAGCGGATAGTTGACGGAGGCGGCCAGCGACGCCGCGGCGGTGGCCTCGCTCGCGCTGTTCTCGAAGCGAATGCCATGGTCGCTCAGGATGTCCTGCGCGTCCGCGAGCACGTCCATCAGATGCGAGATCGGCGCGCCCTGGTAGCCGGCCACGTACGCCACGCCCGATTCGAGCAGCGCCTTCGTCACGGCGAGAATGCCTTCCCCGCTGAACACCTCGCCCGCGCCAAGGCGCAGCTTCTTCACTTCCTCGACAAACGACCGCTCTGCCATGACCGTCCCCTTCGATGATCTGTCTCTGCCGCCCGGCGCACCCATGCCGCGCGTCAGGTCAGTATAGTTTAGAGCTAAATATTTCCAAAATCATAGTTAACCCGGCAAGACGGCGTCTGGCGGGACGCGCCGGCGCGCCCGGTTGCGGGGACGGACGCGCGGCGTGGGAAGAGACGGCAAGCCTGCAGGGCCTGCTATTAGCGTGAACAGGCCCTAGATCACCAGCCGCGAGACTTTCACGCCTTCGAGCGAGACCCCGGCCATCAAGCCGGCGTTGGTCAGCACGAACGCTTCGACGGGGCTGGTCGCCGTCGAGGTGTCGATATTGCCGTTCGCCCCCACGGTGACGAGCGCGACCGTGGCGTCGGCGCCGGCCGACCAGCCCTGGCTGTTCACGAAGTCGTTGAGCGCGCCCTGGTTCATGAACGCGAAGATGATGTCCTTGGACTGCGCACCGATCTGCAGGCCGAACGAGCCCCCGAGCGTGCTGTAGTAGCCCTCGGTCCGCCCGTTCACGCGCAGCGCGCCGGTGCCGTATTGCGCGCCGATCCAGAATCCCGCCGCGATCACGCCCGGAAAGACGAGCACGCCGCTCGACTTCGAAAGCAGCTCGCGCGACCCGGTCACCGTGCTGTAGAGGCGCGTGAGCGTGGCGTCCACGCTCGCGTCGATGGAATTGCGCTTGGCCGCGTTCTGGGCGGCGCTGCTTCCCGAACCCAGCGGGGTCGTCGTACAGCCGGCGAGCGCAAGCCCGCTCGCGGCGAGCGCGGCGCTGGAGTTGAGGAGAAATTGACGTCGGCGCATTGAGGTGTCCCTGTCAAGACGAATCCGTGAAGAAGATGCCCGCGCACAAATACTGCGCGAAGCGCGAAAGGATAGCGTGCGTGGTCGCCGGCCGCTGCATCGGCACGCCTCGCAGGCCCCGCGCGGGCAGCCACGGCGGCCATGCCCGCCTTCCCCTGGCGATATAGGACAATGCGCCGCGCATCGAGTTCGCGCCGTCCAGCCGAAAATCCCCGGCGCCCTCGCCTGCTGCAGCGCAATACTGCAACGCAGCATATTCGTCTCAGTTCATCTTGCGGTGTCCGACTTTTGCGTGCGCCGATCTCATAGTTTCTCGAAATCGTCCGATTTTTTCTGTCAGCCCAAATCGATACAGTCAAGACGTGGGGGCGCTCAACGCCTCTGCTCCCTACCATCTTGAATCCGATATCGCCATGCCCGTAGCCACCCCCCTTCGTCGGAATCGATCCGCTGCGTCATGGATCCTGAGCGCTTGTGAATGGGCGAGCGGCTTGGGGGTCTACCTCCTGCCGGTCTTCTACATCGCCTTCTTCGCCGCGCTGTTCCTGCTCTGGCGCGAGCCCCAGTCCACCTTCTGGCTGATGGCGGGGGGCGGCGTACTCGGCTGCACGATGACGGCGTGGGCGATCGTGTTCTGCCTCGCCAGCGTGAGGTCGGCGTCCGCGCCCGTGCGTGGCCGCGCGGAACCCGCCCACGCAGCGCAGCCGCGCATGCGCCCCGAGCCGCAGCGTTTCGCGCAGATGCTCACGCGCTCGTGCAACGAGGCCTGCGCCACGGCGTCGGGCAGCGAAGCCAGCTTCTCGGTCGCCTGCTTCCACGCGCGCTGCCCCGCGGCCAACACCAGCGATGCACCCAGCATCGTCCGCGAGCGGCCGCAAGCCGATCGATAACGCACGGCAGACGCTCACACCCGAACGCACCGTGTCAATGCTGAGAACCCACCGCAGTCCTACATGAAGCATCGTGACACCCTACAGGAGGCCAAATAAATCACTGACATATAATGAGATAGCTATCCGGTATAGCCGCGGGGCATACGGCCCGGCTCCAGGCGGCCTCCTTCAGACTGCGAATCCAGGCAATACGCACACGCACATGACGAACGCAACACAAGACCTGCGGATCGTGGTGGCCGACGACCATCCTGTCGTGCTCACGGCTGTCACCGACTACCTCGACCAGATTCCCGGACAAAAGGTCGTGGCGACCGCCGGGTCGGGCGCCGATCTCATCGAAACATTGCGCAGCACCCCGTGCGACCTCATCGTCACGGACTTCTCGATGCAGGGCGAGATCGAGGACGAAGACGGCCTGCGCCTCATCGGCCGCCTGCGCCGGCTCTATCCGGACACCCCCGTCGTGGTGTTCACGATGCTCACCAACGGCGGCATCCTGCACGAGCTCGCCGAGCTGGGCGTGGCCGGTCTCGTCGGCAAGGACGAGCCGATTCCGACGCTCGCGCAAGTCTGCCAACGCGCGCTCGTCGAGCCGGGCACGACGCTCTCCGCACGCATTGCCGAGCGGCTCGCCACGGAAGGCTCGACCGCCGACGAATTCCGCCGCACCAATCCGCTCTCGCCGCGTGAGCTCGAGGTCGTGCGGCTCTTTGCGCTCGGCCTGAGCGTCACGGAAATCTCGAAGCGCCTGAACCGCTCGGTGACGACCGTCGCCACGCAGAAGCGGGCGGCCATGCGCAAGCTCCATCTCGATTCCAATGCCGATCTGATAAGCCACGAAAACCCGTATAAGCAACACGAAAGTGATGTAACCGACTGATTTTTATTGAAATAAAGCCCGCGCCGGTCAGCTTTGGGCTTCTCATGGTCAGAGACACACTTTTCAATGTTTTCGGACTTCTCCCGAAGGCTCGAAACCGATTGTGGGCACAAACTGGTCACAGGTGCCAGTGCTAGAATCCGTCATTTCGTCGCAACAGAAGGTAAAAAATGGGAGACAAATCAGGAGCGCAGCGCATCCTTCATCTGGACGGCATACGCGGCTTGCTGGCGCTGGCCGTGGCAGCGAGCCACATCTACGGCTCCATCTACCACTGGGGACCAACCCGGCCCTTCATCGGCGCGTATCTGGCCGTGGACTTCTTCTTCATCCTCTCGGGCTACGTGCTCTCCTACACGCTCGCCAAAGGCGACTCGTCGTCGTGGGGCAAGTTCATCGCCAAGCGAGCCTTTCGGCTCTGGCCTCTGCATGCAGTGTGTCTCGTGGCGATCATCGCTGCGGTGAACAACAATGCACTCACGCAGCAGTACGTGCCCGAGTGGTGGGACGCTCTCACGCAGCGCCAGCTGCTGGCGAACGTGCTGTTCTTCCAGAACGTGGGTTTGGGGAATGTGCCGGTGATGAATGACCCGTCATGGTCGATCTCCATCGAGTTCTGGGTGTCCTCGATGCTGCTTTTTCCCATCGCGCGCCAGAAGCGCGCCTGGGTGCCGGCGCTCCTTGCACTCGCCGCTTGGGCGTTCATCTTCGCGCTGCACGGGCCGAACCTGCTCACGCAAAAAAACTACGCGCACTACGTCAACTTCGGAGTCATGCGCGGCGTGGGCGGGATGCTCCTCGGAAACGTGCTCTTCCGGCTGCGCGCGTCTGGAGTCGAGCGCCTGAGACTGCTCGGCTCGCTGCCGGCGCAGGCGATCTTCGTGGCGGTCGTTGCGTGGGCGGTCTTCTATCAGGACGGGCGTGCGTGGCTTGATGTGCCTATCATTCTCGCCTTCGCGTGCGTGGTGCTCTTCATGGATGCTGAGCGCGGCCTTGGGCGTGTCTTCTCGCTCACGCCGCTCGTGTGGCTGGGGGAACTCAGCTTCGCGGTCTACCTGTGCCACTCCGCGGTGATTCTCGCGATGCCGCCGCTTTACTACGACAAGGAGTTTGGCCTCTATGCTCCTGCCGTTCTGATCGGCGTGGTAATCGTCATGGCGTACATGCTGCACGTGGCGATCGAGCGCCCCTCACGGCGTTTCCTTTACGGTCTCGTGAAAGCCAAAGAGATCGCGCCCGAGCACGTCGCAGCGAACGACAATCACTGGTACTCGTAGACGATGATTTCGCCCGCGGCGCCCGCGGCGCCCGCGACGTTTCCTGCTGAGATGCCGTTGATCTGGGCGCCAGCACCCGATCCTAGGCCATAGCCTGTTTGCGCGCCTCCTGCTGAGACATACCCGACACCCATGGCCGAGTTTCCGCCGGCACCAAGGAAACCCGTGGTGCCGGTGAGCGCATAGCCACCCTGTCCGCGACCGCCAGTGACGGCATCGATCGTTGTGCCGCCGCTAATCGTGCAGGCCAAATTGGGCGTCGGCGCGCTTCCCGAAACGCCTGCCGCACTGACTGCTGCGCCACCACCACCACCGTTTCCTCCGGGACACGAGACGAGCGACCCGAAGGAAGTGGTGCCGCCCGTACCGCCCGCGTTCGCGCCCGCCGCTCCAGCTGCACCTACCGCACCGATCGTCACGGTTTGCGTAGAGACGGAGGTGTAGCGCACCTCGGCATACGATCCGCCGTTACCCCCGCCACTGACTGCGACCTGAGAGGCCGTGGTGGAGGCCGCGCCGCCACTCCCGCCGCCGGGTGCTTGCACGCGCACGATGATCGAGGTCGCGCCACTCGTTGGCGTGTAGGTTCCGCTCGAAGAGAAGACCTGAACGTTGAGCAGGCGCCCCGGTACACCGTTGATCGAGCCACCCGTGACGGACAGGCCATTCGAGGTGGTGAGACCCGCAGTGAGCACCGATCCATTGACTTGCAGATAGTCGGTACCGTCGTCCGTCGTGGTGTTGACGAGAATGCGACCGCTGTTCGTGATGCGTGCGCGCTCAAGCGGAAACGCACCACCGACCGGCATTGTCCAGAACACGAGACGAGCCGGTACCGAAGTAGTGCTGATCGTCGCGGAATCCACCACCGAGTTGATGAAGGCGGCTTTAACTGGCCCTGATCCGCCATCAGGCTCGAAGTCGACTTCGCCAATATCGTCACCGTTTTGGACGACAGCGCTCACGCCCTTCGTCGCACTGCGGCTCTTGTAAATGAAGATGCCTGACGAGCTCGTGTCGTTCGAGTACTGCATGAACGCTGGAACACCGCCGGCAAAGGATCCTGCTCCAGCGTCCTGAATGTTGGCGTACTGAAGATCGCCCAGCGTCACGCGCGATGTGAGACCAATGAGCAGCACGCTACTGTTGCGCTGGAATTGCATCTCGACCGTGCTGGGTGCGCCCGCGTCCGTTGCGGACTGCAGGTAGAAGTTGCTACCCGCGTTGCCCCCGCTCTCCGTGTCGGCGTTCTCTCCGACAATCCAGCGCAGCGATCCGGACGTTGCAAATCCAAGCGTGCGGTAGCTTCCGGCCACGCCATTGATGACCGCGCCGCCCGCAATCGAGGAGACAGCACCCCACGCGGGCGCCGAGGATGTGCCGTTCGAAACGATGGCCTGGCCAGCGGTCGAGCCACTTGGGTTCAGCAGTGTGATCGGTGAAAGCGTCGCGCCAAAGGCGACGGACGCAACGAGCGCGAGCAGCGCAGCGAAGATCTTTTTCATCGTGCGATTTCCATTTTTGATGGCGTAGTTAGATGCCGTATTCGGCTTTGACGTAGGCGGTCACGGTCAAGCTGCCCTGGTTGAAGATCGTGACGGCGCCTGCCGTGTTGTTCGTGATCCAGAGCGGATTACTCATCACCGAGCTGGGTGAGGCGGGCGTAACCTGAACGATCGGAGGTGCCGGGAAGGGGTAAGGCCATGTGACCGTGGCTGAAGCATTCGCGCCGATGTTTATCTGACCGAGCTGGTTGAACGTATCGAGATAACGAGTCGGTCCACCGCCCGCATAATTCAGGCGCACTCGAGTAGTTGGATTGGGCGTACCCGCGATGCCGTCTCCAGTCGACGTGTAACCATTGAGCTGGACGTCGTTGCTTCCACTGTCTTGCGCGGTGAAGGAGGCGGCATACGAACTGCCTCCCACCGTCAGATTGATAAAGTTTCCACTTACGACGTCGCCCGTCGTCGTGCTGAATTGCAGGCCGACAGGCACGACCTGAGATCCGCCATTGGGCGTGCCGCCCGCACCGAGAAAGCCCGCGATCTGGTTGGAGTTGCACTGGCCACCGAGATAGATGTTCGGGCCGTTGAACGAGGCGTAATAGCGAGTGGATGGATCGAAAATCCATTCAGACGAAAAGAGTCCGAGGTTCGCGGTATAGGCGCCCTCGATCTGGCTACCGCCGGTGACCTCACCAACCGATCCCGGACCGCAGTACCACGAATAGCGCATGCGCAGGGAATTCTGGCGACTTGAGGCGTGGCACGAAACGAGGCGACCCGCGAAACGCGGGCCGAAATTAAATCCCGCGTAGGAGTTGTTCGCAGCTTGACCCGCATCGAGAATCGTCACGTTCAACGTTTGCTGATCGTGCGGTCCGTTGTTAAACCATCCGTCCAGACCGGTCGTGTCGATGCGGATGTCATCGAAGGTCGATTCGAACCACGACTGGTTGTAGTCAACGAGTGAGTCCAGGTACTCGGTGCGCATCCCGTAGCCCGCGCAGTTCTTGACGAAGATATCGCGCAGCGTGCAGCGGTCTCCCCACACCGAGTAACCGTTACCCGTGGTATTGCCTGTTCCTGAGTTCCAGTTCCCGTCGAAGCTAAAACCCGTGATCGTGAAGTTGTACGGAAAATTCGCGGGCGTACCGCTTCCCCAGTTCAAGTTCGAATTCGCACCGTAGATCAGGTCCTTGTTCGAACCGATGATCTGGCGGATGGTGGTGGAGTTGCGCCCCGCACCGATCCAGTTCGAATTGATGTTCACCACGAGCTGGCTCGCCATGTAGATACCAGGCGGAAAATAGATCTGCGCCGGGGGCGTCTGCGCGATGGCCCACGTGTCGGCGGCCTGAATCGCCGCCGTATCGTCAGTGCTGCCGTCTCCTTTTGCGCCGAAATCCTTGACGCTAACGAAGTCCTGGAGCTTGTTCTGGAGAGTTCTGCTGACGGACCCAACGGAGCCTTGCAGAAAGGCGATCTTCGAACTGTTGATAGCCGCCCCAGGAGCGACCGTTGCATCGGTGACGGTGCCATTTCCGGGGGTGCCAATCGTGAGAGCGGTGCCGCCCTTCACAAAAACCTTGTTCACGCCCACCGGAATAGGCGCATTGAACGTCAGCGTCTCGTTGTTCGTTCCGCCGATAGAGAATGAGTCCGCGCCCTGCTCAGCAGCATCAAAACTCACCCAGATATTCGACGCAGAGCCATAGTTTTGCGAAAGCGTCAGCGTGGTAGTGGTGCCCGGAGTGAAATCAACATTCGCCGCAAATCCTGGCGTGCCGCCACTGCCCTTTTCATCCGTCATGTTCCCCACGGCAACCGGGGCGGGCGCTGCGACGTTGTCGACCGTCCAGAATGGATTCGTCGGCGGATCAGTATCGGTCGAGGGAGAGAGGATGAACTTGTAGTAGACCGTAGGGTTGAGCCATACCGAGGCCTGCCCGTTCGAATCCAGAATGACCGGGTTGGTGTTTGGCGTTTGCCCCGTCGAATCCGTGTAGCTCGTGGCCTTGGTCGTTGTGCCCGCCAGATAGACAAAGAGCTTGCCGCCGGCCAGGGGTATGCCGTTCTGGTTGAACTGCTGCTTGACCAGCGGCATCAGGGTCGTTGTCATGGGAGTCCCGTAAACGGAAAAAGCCGCCCGAAGGCGGCCTTGTTTTTGAGTTATGTCTGGGGCGGTTAAAGCGCTGCGCTCGCGTGCGCAATGGAATCGATTCGGGCCTGATACAGGTCCATGTCGTGATCGGCGAAGACCCAGCCACCGGGCCACAGGTCACCCAGGACCATCTCGAAGACGCACACGTCCGAGCTGTGCAACCAGATGTGTTCAAGCGGTGGCCGATCCTTCCATCGCGGGTCGAACCACGGCCAGCTCGCCCAGCCGTCGCGCCCGTTGAGCACGCAGACCATGCTGGCCAGCGCATCGCCGTGCGCGTGATAGAAGTCCGCGGCGACGAACTTGGGGGCGGCGAAGGAATGCAGCGCACCGATGCGTGCGGCAGGCAGGAAAGCGGGTGTCAGGTGGGTGCGCGACGCGCCCAGGCTATGGCCGCAAACCGAGATCGGGTTGGCGCCCGGCACGGTCTGGAGCACCCAATCCCAGAGCGCCTGCATGCCATCCGAGACGCCCGCCGTTACCGTACCGCCGGCAAGAGAGACGGGTATTAGCCGCGCATCCGCCCATACGTCCGCGAGCTTGCCTTCGCTTGCGCGCGTGCCGCTGATGCTCAGGTGTGTCTCGCCAGCCGCGGTGACCGACAGCACCGCCTGATGGCTGGCATCCTGATACAGGTCGATCCAGTCATCTCCCAGAGACGAAAAAGCCGCCCTTGAGGCGGTCTTGTCTTCGAGGTATGCCGCGTTGGCGCGGCGCGCGGCAAGCGCGATGGCCTGCCAGTCCATCATTTGCTCGCGGGTACGGCGGCGGGCGTGGAAGCGGGAGCGGATGCGGCGGCCGGAGCGGATGCCGCTGCTGCCTGCTGTGCCTGCACCGTTGCGAGTACCTGATTGAGGATCGGCTGTGCGAGCGTCAGGCCGAGCAGAATCGCGGGCTGGTTGGGAATCATCGGGAGTGCGCCGACGAGCCCAATCAGAGCCGGGAACGCCGTGTTGTTCAGCGTTTCCAGATTCGTCACGTCGATCGTGCCGCCGGCCGCGCACACCGCATTGTTGATTGCGATGATTCCGGGCTGGGATGCGTTACCCGGCACGCCATTCAGCAGTTGTTGCTGGGTTGCATTGAGGAGCGGCGATGCGGCAAGCACCTTGAGGTCAGCAGTGACGGTCGGGCAAAAATCCGTCACAAGTTGCTGCGGCGTGACGATGAGCTTGGGCGCGGTGCCCGGCGCCGCGCAGCCTGCAAAGAGTGCGAGCGAGACAAGGCCTGCCACGAGGCATAGTTTCTTGAACATGGAGATTCCTTCGAGATGTGCCGCGATCGCGGCGAGAGGGTTACTGCTGTGCTGCGGGTTGTTTGCCAGCGGCGTACTTCTGGCTGAGCCAGTGCGTGCCCGCTACCACCAGCACGACGATGGCGTTGCGCACGTCAGAGGTGAGCGCCATGTGCAGCGCCGTTGCTACCTGATCGACTACCGGAACAATCAGCGCGGCCGCGCCGGCTGCAATGGCGGTATGGGTGGGGGTGCCATTCATTTCGACTTCTCCTCATCGGGTGAAAAAACGAAGTCCGATCGCTTGATGGCCTGCATCAACCAATGCGGGTAATCGAGCATGTGTATGCCATGATCTTTCGCCCGGTGATGCTTGGAGCACAGCACGAGCATGTTGTATTCGGAGTCGATGAAATCGGACGGCTCCTTGAACGTCGACCAGTCAAAGTGCGGGTGCAGCACTCGCATGCGCTCCCAGTCGATGCCGTCGCTATCCGCCCACTCGGCGTGAAAGTGATGCACCTCGCGGTTTTCCTTCGTGCCGCACACCCAGCACGGCGTATCAAGCACAGCGACGAGGTGATGCTTCGTCTTGCGAAAGAGCGCCGACTCGGTGCGCGGCGGGTGATCCGGATAGAACACATCGATCGAGATCGTTTCGTGTTGCTCGTGCTCATGCGCGACCTTCTCCATTCCTTCGGCATTGCACTTGCTGCATGGCTGTTCGAGCGGAACATCGTGGCTGCATCGGGGCATTGCTGGCTCCAGAAACGACAAAACCGCCCGGAGGCGGTTTCAGGTGAGAGGGTTGGGAATTCAGGCGATCGCGGGTTCGTCGGGCATCACATCCGTGCGCATGGCTTGCGCAAGGCGCGTCGCGCGCGCGCCGACTTGCTTGGCCCACAGCGAAGCGAGCATCCCGCTCGCCGCGGCGGCGTAGTTTCCGGCCTGCATGGCGCCGAGGGTGTTGTGAAAACCTAGCAACTTGCCGATCCCCATGTTGAAGCACATGTTCGCGATCACGCGCTGGCGCACGGCATCCATGCTCGACCACCATGGCAGGTGCAAATTGAGCGCTGCGAACGTGGTCGACAGGTCGTAGTTCAGCAACGAGTTGATCTGCGCATCGGTGAGTGGAAACGACCATCCAGAAGGCAAAGGAGATGCGTTGAGGTTGTGCCCCACTCCGCACGTCGGATTGCCTTGCGTGTCGGTATAGACGGTGGCGCTCACGCCTTCGTCGCGGCGCAGCTCGGCGTCGAGCAAAGAGAGGTTGTCTGGGTCCATTATTTGTCCGCCTTCGTGTCGAGCTTTTCATCGATACGCTCAAGCTTTTTGAACACGGCATCGATGGAGCGGTTGAACGAATCGATCGCCTTACTCAATTCGTTGCTGGTGACGTAGCACTCGGCCACATGAAGCTTGTACGCAGCTAAGTCGGTCTTCAGGCTGTCGATATCGGCCGTGTTCTTATCTACCGTCCTGTCTCTGGCGGATTCAGAGCGACGCCACAGATAGGCGAACACTCCACTGATACACGCAAAGACTGCGCAACCAATTTCAACTACGGCGGTGTAGTCCATTCGATCCCCGGGCGTAAAAAAGCCCGCTCGAGGCGGGCTGTTGATTTGTGTTTTAAAGAGACTTCAGGGCACCATCCGGGTAATTGGTCGAACAATGATGCCCATCAGAAGATCGCATTCCTCGTTGCATTGCTTCACATTGGCGCGCATGAGCCATAGTGCGAAGCGCTCGAATCGAGTACCCCACTTGTGTCCCAGGCGGTATGGACATCGTTTGTCGAAACCTGCCTCAACGGATCGCGGCCACAGGCCCGCGTCGTATTCCTGTTCGAACAGTTCGTCGAAGGCGTCGCATTCTTCGGTTGTGACGTTCCGAGCAATGCAGATTGCCGCCTCGATCAACTCGTGGAAGATGACGGCCACCTTGTTCTGCCAGCAAATCTCACGGGAAATCTGGATCGTCAGCGTATCGTCTTCAACGAACCAGTGACCAATCGTTGTGAATCGATGCTGCTTGTGAGGTATGAACTCGATCTTGATGTCCACGGCTATTCCTCCATAAACGGAGTCAATGAAGAAAGACGATTGGGGATAGACGACTTGTAGGCGTGCGAGAGGAAATCAAACTTGGGGCGGTAGTACAGATTTTCGAAGGTCACAGTATCGACAACGTCATACACCTTCTCTACTGCCGTCTCCATTACATCAGACGCCCCCGTAGCCACACCCAGAAGATCAAAACGACCAACAGAAACAATGCTCCCGGACTTTTTCTTGATTCCATACCAGAACAGATTGTTCTCGGCAGCATCTTTCCATTTCACATCGATATCGTCGGGAGACTTGTCGGTTTTTTCTCCACCCCCTCCAATATTGAACAGACGGACGCTGGCACCGTACGTATTCACTAGAGGATTGCGTCCGTTGGCGATATCCGTGAAGTAGTTGCCAACGAAGGGAGATCCATCGTCTCGCATGACCATCTCGGAAAACAAACCGTCCCATCCATACCGCATGGCGCAAAATTCGGTGAAGTAAAAGTCCTCGCCGTTATACAGAAGACCTACATCAAAGATCGCCAGACCCGGTTGCTTTTGTGCAAGTTCGTAAACGATCTCAGGGAATGCCACTTCGTTGAGTCGGCAACCCAGATCTGTTTTGACGCTGAGTGCCAGATTTCCGCCCTTCTGTATACCAATGTCGCCCGCGCCGAACGACTTGCTCTCGAACTCGGCCAGCGAATATACGGGTTCTCCGTCATAGAAGACCATGACAGGCGTCACTTCCTGACAGTTTGGGATCTTCTCCTCAAGCAGGAATCCGCCTGCCTCATAGGCAGACTTTTCTTTCGTTAGGGCTTCAATAAGAAGCTCTCGTCCTTCTTGCGGATCATCCGTTCTAGGTACCTTGGTGCCACCGCTGTTGCCATTACTCTTCAGAACATAGACGCTTTCAGATTGCTGAAGAAACGTGATTCCATCCTTGGCCGATTTGAAGTTCCTGGCTTCCGCCACTTTCACTAGCGGGTAGTGCTTCTTGACGAACGACTTGGCGAGAGCGCGCTCCTTCTCCATCCGGTAGTACCACTCAGTCGGAAGAAGGCCGTTTCGATATCCCATCTTCACCAGACGCTCGGCGATTGGGTACATGTTGTTGTAGTCGAAAAAAATGAAGTAATCGTCGCGCTGGGACCTCGGAACCATAGCCAACATCTTGATGACCTCTTCGGCCGTTTTCCTCTCCATGAGACCTTGATAGGTTGAGTGACGCTGATACCTCTCATCCGATTTTTCTTCGTCCTTAACACCCGGAAGATTGAGATAACTGAGTGTCGGAACCACACCGAGGATGACGTCGTACCCTTCCATTCTGAGATGCGCAGCAAGAGGAAGGGGGTAGCAGTCGTAGAAGAAGAAGACGAACTTCATGCAAGAAGCCTCTCGATTGTTTTTTGCCCGGCATCAACGAATGCCGAGTTTTCCAGGACGGGCAATTCAGTGCACCCGAGAATCACCTTCTCAGCCCCCCGAATGCGAAGCTCGTTTGCGATGTTTCTCAGCGCAACTCTGTCCGCCACCGTGTAGCTTCCATCAATAACGCGCTGTATGAGCAGGTCTATCTTTTCTTGCTGCGCATCATTCGCTTCTACCGGTTCGACACCATGACGGCGCAGCGCCTCTCTATATAGACCCACATCTCGA
The DNA here is from genome assembly GCF_004353915.1 of Paraburkholderia silviterrae. Classification (GTDB taxonomy): domain Bacteria; phylum Pseudomonadota; class Gammaproteobacteria; order Burkholderiales; family Burkholderiaceae; genus Paraburkholderia; species Paraburkholderia silviterrae. The sequence goes on from NZ_SMRP01000001.1 coordinate 70,996, forward strand.
GTAGAACGCGATCCCAGTACACCGACCGCGCGACACTCCTTCACCGACGATGCAGCAACGTCGACCATATCGATGATTTCCGACGAGGTTCTCGTACGCAGGAAGGGAAGGTGAACATGGGCTGTATTGCAGATAATGACGACCGTTGTGCACCCTATACCGGAGAGCAATGCAACAGACCTTTCCAATTCGCTCCTGAGGACCATCTCATCGGCGATACCTTGCTCATTGAGTGCGGTGCAGGAAAGGTTGTGCAGGACGATTTCTGGAAAGTCCTCATCCCGAGTCGCACCATGCGCCTGGCACGTATCAATGAGGCGACGGTAGAAGTGCGCGCCGGCCAGCGCTCCGAGTCCGCCAATCAAGCCGATCATTTCTTGCCCTTGTGCGTCGCCGTGCGAGAGCCGCGCTTGGGCATCTTCTCGGGCATCTTGCCGACCTTCTTGCCGTGCGTCGCGTCGACCATTTCCTTTGCCACCTTCTGCGGCACGCCGGTTTTCTTGGCGACCTTGGGATCACGCGCGGCCGCCCGCATGAGGCGGTTTTGCGCTTTCGATTTCACTGTCATGTAGTGCCTCCTTAAATCACGGGAATCTTTCCGGCTTTCGGCTTCGCGCGCTTCTGCACCTTGCGCATTTCGGCGCCGAACGTGCCCTTGGAAACCGACGAGGACGGCTTGGCTTGTTTCTTCGGGGCTTTGGGCATACTCTCTTTGGGCGCCTTGAGTTTTGGCACCTTCACACCGCTGATCTTTTTCACCTGAACCTCCATGAAACCCGACGACTACTATTCCGAATGGGACGACGCCAAATTCGGACTTGGCTTCCCGCTGCTCATCCTCGCGACGGTCGGCTTCTTCGCGTACGCCATCATCAAGATCTTCATCTGAGCGCCGCCGCGTACTGGTTGGCGTCCTGCTTCACGTCATCAGGCGCCGATTGCATGCTCCGCGCGAGCGAACTGAGCGCCGCGGGCACGGCGGCCGGCGAGATCTTCGTGGACTTCGCGAGCCACTGCACGAACGGCTGGTAGGTCATCAGGCGCGCGGTGAGATTGGCGCCCGCAGCGCCGCCCAGAAGACCCGCAGCGACCCCGACGTGACCGGAAGCGATCGCACCCGCCACGCCACTCACCAGACCGATCTGCGCCGCGGCGTGGCTCGTGCCAGAAGGGTTGGAGAAAACCCGGCTACCCGACTTGATGGATTCCGCCGATTTGGCGATCTGGTCTAGCGCGACGCGAAGCCGTCCGTCCTGGCCAGAGAACATCACCGACTTCGCTTGCGGCGACATCTTGTTCCAGTTCGTGAGGAAGGTTTGCGTCGAGAAGCGCTCGCCCTCGGCGCCCTGCTGGCCGGCGCTCGCAAGACCCATGCGGCGGATATAGGCGGACTTCACCACGTCTCGCTCGGCGGGCGTGAGGCTCTTCATGATCGAGCCGATCTTCGTGGCGCCAGCCTGCATGTCGGCGGCGTTCACAGCCGACTTGAAGACCTTTTCGGGAATGTCCTGTTTGGCCACCTTGTCGAGGACGTCTTCGATGCGCGCGTAACCCGCCCGGCTGAAGGTATTCGCGCGCTGCATGGCCTTCACTGCGGCGGGGTTACCCGTGGCCTTCGCTGCGTCGTCCAGATCGCTTGAGAGTGCCGCATAGAGCGCCTTCCACTTGCTGCGCGGCACGTCGCTCGCGAGCGAGTTGTTCGAAATCTCGTCACCTACCAGCGTGCGCAGTTTCTTGAGCGCCTCGTAGGGCAGCCTGTCCGCCTGCTTGACCGTCATACCGGCGGACTGCGTGGAGCCCGTGTCATCCTTTAGCGCGCGCTCGATGTCCTGAATCTTGCTGTTCTTGAAAAAGCGCGAAAGGTTTTCAGCGCCCGGAATGTCCTGATTCATCGCGGCCAGAGCCTGCTTGGTGCGATCTACCTTGACCGCGGTATTGGGCTTGATGAACTGGTCGAGCTTGTTGTAGAGCGCGGTTTGTCCCTGCTTGAAGCGATCCACAAAGCCGCCGGGCCCAGACAGCCCCTTCTCGATCGTGCGGCCAGCAACAGACGGCGTGGCGTTTGGCGAGAGGTCGTCAGCGATCTTCGTGGCCCGCGTGCCGATTTCCTCGGCTTGCTGCTCGGCTTTCTTGGCCATCTGGCCAGCGCCCCCGGGCGTCTTGGCGAGCAGGCTCTCGAGCGCCTGAGAGTTTCGGTTGCCTGTGACCTGTCCCACGCTCGGGGTGGTAGATCCGGCCTCCTGGAACGTCTTCATGCGATCGAGCATGTCCGGGATGTTCTCGGCCGAGCCGCGCAGCGCGTTGCGCGTTGCCGCCGCGCCGCCGGCTATCGTTGCCGAGGGCGCCAGACTGCCAAGCAGGCTGGCCGCGAGCTGCGCACCCGGGCCGCCGCCTTCCTCGCGCGTGATGCCCGCCGCGCCAGCGCCTGTTGCGGCAGAGAGCGCCTGCATGCGCGGACGGTCGGCGAGCTGCGCGAGCGCGTTGCGCGCCATGGGATTCGCCACTGCGCCGGCGGCCGCGCCTGAGAGTCCAGCGCCAGTCAGCGCGCCAGCCGCGCCGGCCTGAATGTCGCCCAGCACTCGCTCCGTGGGCGTGGCCGGCTGCGGAAGGCCGGCGCTCGTGAGCGCGTTATTGACCGTCTGGGAAGGCAGCGCGAGCTGCGGGATGCTCGCGCCGGTGAGCGCATTCACGCCTCGGATGCCAAGGTTCACGCCGCGGTTCAGCGTGTCGCCCAGGAACGTGAGCGGACTCGCCGCGCCTTCGGCCACGTTGCGCACGCCAAGTCCCAAGCCGCGCAAGTCCTGCTGCGCTCGCGTGGGCTCCGGTTGGGCGGGTTGCTGCGGCGTTCCCTGATCGGACGGCGCGGCATCGGCGGCCACCACCGGCGCGGCCTTCCACCAGTCGCTGTCGTCAGCCGCTGGAAGACGCCCTGTCACATCGTTTGCGTACTGCAGCGTGTTTGGCGCGTTCGGGTTTCGCGGGTCGCGCACGGCGATCCCCGCACGCGCTTTCGGGATAGCCCCCTCTCCACCGTAATAGCCCACCGAGATCAGGTGCGCATCGCCTCCGGTCTTGTCCGAGAGCGACTTGATGTAGCGCACCGCGGCGCGCGCGTTCTCCTCGGGGTTCTCGATCGACCAGCCCTTGTCGGCAAAGCGTTTGAAGGTTGCGGGCTTCATCTGCATGCCGCCCACAGCGCCAGCGTCCGACGTCGCGGTATCGGCGCCCGCGCTCGACTCCTGCGTGTAGATGCTGCGCGCCAGGTCCGCGAGCTTGCCAGTGACGCCCTCGGCCTTCAGCGCCCGGTCGAGTGGCGACCCGCTGCCTTGCGACGGCGCCGCATCGACCACCGCCGCGTCATCCCACCAGTTGGCCATTACGGCTTCCTCCGGCGCGAGCCGTCGGGCGCGATGAACTCAGTCCCGGACGGCAGCGCGTCATAGTCCGCTTTCGAGGCGATTTTCTTCGCCGCGCCTCCCTCCAGACCGCGTGCAGAGGGCGACAGGAACCTGTCGAAGTCGTCACGCCCAGTCGATTGCTCGTACTGGCGCTTCAGGCCGTTCAGTTGCCCCTTGAGCAGTTGCTTGACCTGCGCGACAGCTCCCGCCAACTGGTCGGGGCTCTTGACCTTGTCAAAGATGGCCTGCGCCTTCTCGCGATCGCCCACGCCGCCACCAGAGCCGAGAATGCCCTTCACGACTTCGTCCGCGACGATGCTCTTTGCCGCTTCGAAGTTGGTGGGCACCGCAGAGCCGGTCTGCTCGGCAAGCGTCTGGGCTAGCCGGTTGAACCCCTGCAGGTTGCCGTTCTTGAGCGCCTGCCCGGCCTGCGTGAGCGTATCAAGGTGATCGAGCGAGACGCTGAGAGAGCGCACCGTGTCGCCCTTCTTGCCGTACTCGAACTGGCCAATCGCCGCCTGGCGGTTCTTGAACTCCTTCGCGTCGTACTGCGGATACTTTTCCGCCAGACGAGACATGACAGCCTGCCCCCATGGGGATCGCAGTGCCTGCGAGGCGAGCGGCGCCATATCGTACTTGCCGATCTGATCAACGACGGCGTCAACCGACTCCGGATCAAAGCCCTTGGTCTTGTTCTGCACCGCGGCGTCACGGTCCTTCTGCGAAATCTTGCCACGGGAAAGGTCGTAGTCGAGTTTGCCGACATCCGACACCGGCAGGTTTTCCTGACGCTCCTCGCGCTGCTCGGCGATATCGGCGCGGCGCTCCTGCGTCTTTTCCTGCCTGGCCTGACGCTGCTCGTCGAGCACGCGCTTGTACTGCGGCGACCCGGTCACAAACGCCTTGTTGATGTTCGGATCGAACGGGAGTTGCAGCGCGCGAGACTGATCGGACGTCAGCATCCCTGATTCCTGCGCGTCGGTGATCGCCTGATTGCGCTCCCGTCCGACGATGCGCGCGGCTTCATCCTTGGGCGTGCCGCCCGCCACGAGGTCTTCATAGCGCTGTTGCGCAGACGTTGCGATATCGACCAGACGGTCGTGCTGCTTGTCGGCGATGTTCATGCCCAGCAAACGTTGATTGATCGAGTTGCTGATCGCGCGCTGCTTGTTCTCTTCGATCGTCGCCAACTGGTTCTGGATCTTGAAGCCCGCCTCGGGGTTGACCTGCGTGATGCGGCCAATCGTGGCTGGCGTAGGCAGGCCATTGTCGCCAAGCGCTCCGGGCTGCTTCAGGATGCCGAGCAGCGCGTTGTTCTGCTGCTGCGCTTGCTGGGCCTGCTCGACCTGCATCTGGGCGAGCTGGTTGCGGTAGGCGAGCTGCTGCAGCTCTTGCGGATTCGCCACCGCGAGCGGGATATTTGCGTCGACGGGCATCGTTTATCTCACTGAAGAGCCGGTTCATTCGACATAGCCGGTGTGTTGTAGGGGGAATAATTTCCACCACCACCGCCACCATTGAACGAATTTAGGAACGCCTGGTTGCTCAGGAGACTGGTCAGGCTGCTGGCACCGCCAACCAGACCACCAGAGAGGGCATTGGCCGAACCCACCGTGCCGGCCGCCTGCGCGTTGCCAGCGCCGATGATGTTGTTGCCAATCGACTGGCCCGTCTGGATCGCCGCGTTGCCCACGCCCGCCGCCGCGTTCTCGCCAAGCGAGGCCGTGTTGTACAGGCGGCTGAAGATGTTGTTGAGGTTCGAATTCCAGGTGTTGAAGTTCGTGTTGTACGAATTCAGCGAATTGTTGAACTCGCTCTGGTACGAGCCGAGAGCTGTCTGCTGGCCGTAATCGGAAAGCGCCTTCAGTGTCGCGCCCGAGTTCACGCCACCCAATGCCGAAGCCTGGCTCGTGATCGCGTTGCCGCCCTGCTGTAGCAGGAAGTTGTACTCGGGATCGCTTGCCGGGTTGTAGTTGAACGAGAAACCCGGATATTGCTGCTGCCCTGGACCGTTGTTGAAGCTCTGCAGCGACGTGAGCGCATTGTTGCCCGTGTTCATATACGGCTGCAGATCGCTCTGCGTCGTATTGAACATCGCCAGTTGAGCGGCCGTGGCATTTCCGGAAGCTGCTGCCTGCGTGTCCGCGGCACTTTGGGACGCATTGGATCCAATGACAGCACTGCCAATGCTGCCTGCCAGCCCTGCTCCTGCTATTGCAGCAGCTACGCACATGGCTCACCTCGCGGAAGGTCTTTGAGTTTGAGTTCCATCACCACGTCGTCGGCTATATAACCGCGTCGCTGGAGAATCTCGTACATCTTTCCGGTCCTCGTGACCGGCCAGCCAATAATGCTGACGCCTCGCCCGCGAAGCGTGTCCTCGATCTGGGACATGAAGCGCGGCATGGAAAGACGATGATCTGGCTGCACATAGAACGTATCGACGTTCCCGCACAATTCGGTCTTCAGATGCAGGCTTCTATAGAGGATCAGCAGCGCATACCCGCGCAAAACATTTCCCTCGTCACGCAGCGTCATTGCGATCAATGAATGGTTCTCGGCCAGATACAGGTACTGGTCAATATCCGGATCAATCGGAAGGCCGCGCTGCCCGTGATAGGCGCAGGTGTCTTTCTTGATCTCCGAACATTCATCCCAGCTTTGCTGGCCAAGCGGAACAATCTCGTCCGCAAGTTCTCGAGTGAAAGATTCGATGGCGATCTTCATGCGACACCTACCTCCCCTTCACCTTCGATTACCAACGCTGTGGCAGCAGAGGCCAGGCCAGTGAGGAAGTCCGCCACATCAAGCCGAACCGCTCCGTACCAGTCGACGTAGTTCCCCGAGTTTCCGTTTGCCGGAATGCTCGTGTTGTTGAACGCAAATTCGGTCCCTGCGGCAGAGGCGCCGCTCGCGCCGATGTAAAGCGAGGCGCTCGCTGCGTTGGCGGATTTATTGACGACGCGAAGATGGCGGATGATCACGTAGGCATTCGAGTTCGTTCCCGAGAGCCCCGCGCCCCCGCTGAGGGTTGGCGGATTGATGAGGTTTGCCGCGGACGTGCCAAGGGCCACCGGACCGAACCGGACCACTTTGTTCGAAGCCATGGGGAATCCTTACTGGGGCATGAGAAACCCTTTGACGTAGACCTTGCCTACGCCAACGGGAATTGCCGAAGTGAATGAGAGCGTCTTGCCGCTTAAGGAAAACTGGTCAGCGCCTTGCCACGCGCTATCGAATGTCACGATCAGGTTGGCCTGCGAGCCATAGCCCTGGGAAAGCGTGAGACTCGTGGTGGTGCCGCCCGTGAAATCGACGCCACTGGCAAAACCGTACGTACCACCGCTACCCTTCTCGTCAAACCAGCCGCCTGGAGAAACCAGGCCGGCGCGCATCATCGGTTCGTCTGCGTCCGCGATATCGAGCACAAGCGCGGGGCCGGGGGCACCCTGCAGGCCTTGAGGACCCATTGGACCCACGGGCCCCGGAATGACTAGCGCATCCCCGTCTCCACTCTCGTCTGAAAAGAGGACTGGCAGACTTTGGGACTGGGAGGAGATTTCGTTCAGGAAATCCCCGGGCGCCGCTCCCGTACGGTTGAACAGCAGCTGCAGCAGATACATGCCGTCCCGGGTGAGACGGCCATTCGCATCAGTGAACGGAGCCGACCAGTTCGGGAAGCCACCCTGAATCGGGTACGTCATGAAGCATCCACGTAGGCGCCAATGATCTGGATCGGTACCGGGTCGATGCCGGAGAGTTCGAAGACGCGGTCATACGTGCCACCGCGCTTTGTCGCGCCCAGGCGCTGGTAGATGATCCGCGGGTTCGTCGCGCCCTGAAGGTTATTGTTGGTCCACATCTCGTTGGACCAGTTGTAGCCCCCATCGTCGGACCACCGCAGCATGTACTGGGGTAAAGCGCCCGGCGGCACATTGATGCCCGTGCCCATGTCGATTTGCAGCGAGTTGAACGTGAGCGGGCTTTCCGAGACCTGATCGGGAGGCAGCGCGCGCCACGTACGCAACCACTTCCGCGTGTTGCCGTTGTCGGTATAGACGTTCCAGTTCAGCGAATAGATGTTGCCGCTCTGGTAATCCCCCACGAGGTGCTGGCCATACGCAAACGCATGACAGTTCGCCTGGTGGCGGCTGAAGACTCCCTGCGAGAAGTACGCTCTCTCGTGCCAGAGTCTCGTGGTGCCGTCATAGCAGAACGTGCGCCCGGCAGTCGGGAAGATGAGCCAGTAAAACCAGTGCTGGTTGGTCTGCTCGACAAAGCCGATCGCATCGCTGATGACGGGCATTGCCTGAATCACTTCGGCGATGAAGTGCGTGGAGATCGGCACGGCCTGATAGACGTTGGAACGGTAGACGATGCCGCTGCCCTGCTCATCACCTCCGAGCCACACCAGACTGTCTCCAATGCGCGCAACCGAGTAGGGAGCTGCGCACCCCACCGGAATCTGCACGCCCTGAAGCCGCTGAAACAAAAATCCATTGAGTCCACCATTGACCCACACTTCAATGACCTTTTGTTTGAACAGCCAGACCTCACGGTGAAGGTCGAACATCGAAACGATTGGGTCGGGCGTCGAATCGGCGCTCGAGAAGTTCAGCGCCTGAATCGTCGAAAGGTCCCCCAGATTCGTCTGGTACCACTGGTTGGTGCCCGTGTAGTTGATGACCGCTACGCCGTCCTGGTAAGCGAGCACCGCGGGCGTCACACCCGGCACGCCAGAAAGTGCGTTGGTGAACGCACCAGTTTTGGTGTTCAGGCAGTAGGCGGCGACTCCATCAACGAGCAGGAGCTGGTTGTTCGTGCCGTTATCGGTCATCTGCGCCGGCCCGCTCGTGCTCGTGCTCAGGCTCCCGCGCGTCGTGCCCGCACCGGACGAATTGACGCTATAGAGTTCGTTCCCGCTGAGCGCGTAAAGCGCGCCATTCGTGGCGGTGTAGAGCGCGCGCAGTGGGCCGCTGCCTACCGAGCCAAATAGCGTGTAGCCGGGCGCGCCGTACATGCCGCCCACGGCCTTCCCGTCCTTCGTATCGACCAGCTCCGGGATCAGGTTGATTGCCCGGTTGTAGGCGATGTCGCGCGTGGGCGCGATGAACTCACCGCCAAAGATGGGGGACTTCACTGCGCGATGCCCGAGAGCTTCTTGATCTGCGCCTTGGCCGCCTGCTTCGCGGCGCGGTGGCGCGTCGGGTTGCGTTTGATCTCGTCAGCGCGAGAGAGCGTGTGCACGTCCATGTGCGGGTCGTGCATCTCGCCCACCATCACGGCGGCCGGCGCTGGCTTGCTTGCGCGATCTTTGGCGTAGCGGTCCATTGCCGTTTTGGGCTTTTCGGCCTTTTTCTCGGCCTTGGGCTTGGCGGCTTCCTTGCGCATTTGCATGGGGCTTTGTTTCTTCATGGCTAACCTCTCGATGAAGACCACGAATCGCTGTAGATGTTGTACGTCCCGTTCGCGCGATCCGGGAACAGCTCCGGATCCATCTGCGCCTTGTTGTTGCGCTTGTTCGCGCGCTTGACCGTTGCGAGCGACGTGCGCGCGTCTTTCTCGATGTAGGGCGGCAGGGGCTTGCCAACAAAGCAGAAGGGCCATAGGCGCGGCGCCAGACAGTCCTGAATCGCAGCCTCATATCCCGGGGGAAGCGAGAAGTTCACGGTGAGCGACGCCATGTCCGCGAGCTGCAGGTACGAGTCGAAGTACATCGTGTAGCCGCTTGAGTTCGGCTGCGGCCACAGGTTGATCAGCCCCAGCGGCATCTGCGGATCGTAGAAAAGCACCGTGGGCAGGTTCGATTGAGTGAGTCCGCTGCGGTTGCCGATCTGGTTCCAGTCCTGGCGCGTGACCACGCTCACCGGGAAGTTGTTGCCGTTCGAGTCCTGCACGTAGGCCGCGCCGGGGCCCTCGATCACGCGAATGGGGCGAGTGGCGTTCACGTCCGCACCACCTGATGTGCCGATGCTGTACTGGGACTTGCCCGTCTGGATGGCGAAGCTCTGCTCGGTGATCGCGAAGCACGCCTGCGGCTCGTTGCTCCACTGGTCGAGCATCATGTTCAGTTGCTGCAACCCAAGCGCCGAGTCAGCGGCCGTCATCGTTTCGGTGGCCGCGTAGTAGCCGATCTTCTGGTACGCAGCGAGGATGAGCGCCTGGGCGGTGGACATTACGCGACCTCAGGATTCTTGCGCGGACGGCCACCCTTGTTGCGCGGCGCTTGCTGTTCTTCCAGCGGTGGCACGTCGGGGTTTGTCGGCGGATCCTCGGGAGGCAAGTCCTCTTCCTCTTCGAGATCTGCGCCAGTCGGAGCAAGCGCCGCTTCAGCGGCATGCATGGGCGTCTCGAACCACTCGCCGCGCAGCGCCTTGTGAGCGGCCTCGTGATTCACGAGCACGCTGCGCACGGCAACCGTATCGGCGCCCACGGAAACCTCGTGCTCGCCGCTCGCGTGCGGCTGGTACAGGTAGCGCGGATACTCGTGGTGCTGGTGACCGGCGGGTTCTTCGTTGTTCGTCATCGCGCGCCGGTACGCTTCCGGGTCCGAGACACCGTTGGGCACGTAGCCGAGTGCCGCGTACTGCTGCTCCTGATCGGCGTTGTTCACGAACACGTCGGGGAACTTCTCGGGCGAGCCGGGCGGGGCCTTGATGATCTTGCCGTTCACGACCTCGTCTTTCGAGAGGACGGCGGCGCGGTGCGCGGGGTGCTTCATAGCCTTGGGGTATTCAGAAAAGGACATGCACTTCTCCTAGTGTGTTTCTTTGACGAACGAAACGATGTGGGCGTCTCGCCAGCCCGTAATCTTCTTGCGCAGAATGGCGAGGTTGGTCTGCTCGCAGAAGTCCTCGAGCGGCTCCTGACGATCCATCGCGGGGCCGATGGGGATCTCGTGGCCCGCGTCGGTGTCCATCACGTGGACCTGAAAGAGGATGACTGGCTTGTCTTGGGTCATGACGTGAGCTCCACGTAGGCGCGCAGCAGCTGCTCGGCGATGTGCTGAATCGAGTAAGCCTCGAACTCATCGCCGGGGTTCTTCTCGCCGATGTACGAGAGGCACTCCTGATAGATGTGCACCGACTCGTGGATGATGGTCGACGCGATGCCGATGCCGTCTTTGCCTTCCATCTTCTTCAGATCGACGCAGACCATCGCGTACGTCATGCCCGTCGTGTCGTTCTCGAAGTAGTGGCAGCACGCATTCGAATCGTTCGGAACGAACGCATCGGCGCCGTTAATCTTCAGGCGCCGGCACTCGCGAAAGTACGCATCTGCGCTCACGAACAGCGCGAGGTGAATGGGCATTGGCATCAGCGGACGCATGCAGCGCTTCATTCCTGCACCCCAAACACCGAGTCACGCTTGATGATCGTGACCTCTTCGCCGTCGATCTCCTCGCGGTGCGCGAGCACGGGCGAGTAGCGGATCGTCTGGCCCGCTTCGATGTCCCACATCGAGTCACGCTCTCCGCTTGGCAGGCGCGCGCCGGGGCCCACAGCGAGCACCACGCCTGTGACGCCCTCTTTCACAAAGCCACCATCAAGCGGGGCTTCGCCCAAAAAAATGCCGCCTTCAGAAACCGTCGGCGGCTTGATCTCCAGGACCGCGATGCGGTCGTTGAGCATTCGTAGAGTCATCTTGTGGATTCCAAAAGACCCGACCGGGAGCGACCCGGCCAGGTGCGGCAGGCTGCGCCGCAGTGGAGAAGACCGGTTACGACTTGAGGATGCCCAGCGTCTTCAGCGCGGCGACGAGGTCGCCAACCGTGTAGGCCGTCGACCCGATCGAGCCGTCATAGGTCGTGTTGACGTATGCAGCGGTCGTCGTGCCGGGCGTGGGCGTATGGACGTTGCCTGCCGGCGCACCGTTCTGTGCGACGGGCGTCGCGCCGAAGAAACCGATCTTGTCGCTCGCCGCAGCGCCGAGTTGCGTGCCCAGCGAGTTCTGGTCGGACAACTGCTTGGGCAAGTCAGTACCAAAAGTCATGATGTGCTCCTGAAAAGCGAAAACCCCGCGCGCGGCGGGGCCTCAAGGTCAATGGACGGTGGGGATCAGTTCGTGAGGCGGACGGCGAGCTCCGGATAGAACGTGGAGACCCCGTACAGGACGTCGACGCGGCACGGCGCCACATCGTTGTTCACGTCGTACGCCCGGATGATGCGCAGGCTGATGCCCTTGTACTCCTGACGCGCCTTGAAATCGACGCCGTCAAAGAGCTCCATCGGGACCGTCACGAGACCGAACGCATCCTTCACGAACGCGAGGTTCTGCGCGTAGGTGGTGTTGGCCGTGCCCTTGACCGTGATCGCCGCGCTGTTGGCCGGCGAGTTGGACACCGTCTGGTAGGCACCCGTGGGCGTGATGGGCGGGTAGATCGAGATCGTGGAGTTGCCCGAGCCGTCCGAGTTCGCCGTGGCCGTCACCACGAAGTTCTGCAGCGCGCCCGTCGACTGACGGTTCTGCGGGTTCACCGCAAACACGCCGGCGATCGTGAACACGTCACCCACGTTCAGGAGGCCCGTGATGCTGGCCGTCCAGCCGTTGGTGACGAGCGAGGAGCCCGTCTGGCTCGCGCCGTTCACCACACCCGAACCGGCGTACGCGCCGACGGTCTGGTTCTGGATGTTCTGGTCGAGGTAGATCTCGAAGTTGCCGATCTTGGCCAGATAGCCCTTCAGAGCCGGCTCGGACACGGACTGCACGTACAGCCCCACGAGACCTGCCGCCAACGACCAGTACGCGGCCGGGTTGAGAATCATCACACGCCCCGCTTGCGGCACGGCGCCCTCGTCCATGCGCTGGCCGACGGGCTGGATACCGGTGGCGAAGCTGTTGGGCAGCGTGCCCGGAGTGCCAACCTCGTTGAACACGCTCGGCCAGTTGCCGATCACGTCGTAGTCGATCTGGTTCGCCAGAGGCTCGACAGCGGGCTTCAGGTAGCGCTCGGAGAACTCCTCGATCACGAGCGTGAGTTCCTGCGAGCTGAACTGGAAGTCCACGTGCTTCTGGTTGCTGATGGTGATGGACGTCGACGGCTCGACCGAGTCCTGAATCTGCAGACCCGGGCCCGAGGTGACCTTGTAGCGGTTCGGCTTGCGCACGGTGAGCGTGGTGCCGATCTTGGCGAACTGGTTTTCGAACTGACGGTTGACCTTGCTGGCCGCGACCAAATTGTTCGAGAGGATCAGCAACGTTTCCTTGCTGATGATGCTCGGCGTGAGCACCTGGTTATTGCTCATGATCTAGTTCCTTGAATCGCGGCCGCAGAAATGCAAAAGCCCCGCTCGGATGGCGGGGCTTTCTTGCTTCAATAGACCGCAGGTTTAGTGGGTTTGTCGCGACGCCGCGTACTCCTCCATCGACATCTCGTCGGCGGACTTGCTTTGCGGCGTGCCCGCGCCGGCCTGATGCTTGATAGGCGGGGGCGTTTTGGAGACTGCGGGCGCCTTGGGAGCGGTGATCTGCGCTTCGAGCTTGCCCATCTCCATCAACTGCAACGCGGGCGCCATCCTGGAGATGCGCTCCGCGACTTCCGGGTGCTGGCCGAGGTGGTAAGCGAGCTTCGGTCCGTTCTCGCTCGAGGTGATGGCAATGGCCATCGTTTGGGACACGTGCACGGCGGGGTTTTCAGCGACTTCGGCGTAGTCGGGCATCTCTTCGAGCGCCTTCGTGCGCCGTCCCTGCCAGGCTTGCGCGTGCGCGGCCGCCGCTTCCCGATTCGACTTCTCGGTCGCTTCGGTCTGGCGGCGCACTTCCGCTTCGCGCAACTGCATCTTCACGGAGCGTTCGGTGACCTTGCGCGTGTACTCAGCCATATCGCGCTGGTACTGCTCGGGGTCGATGAACTCGGGCGGCGTTGGCTCTGCGCCGATGTCATCCGCCGGCGCCGTTTTATCGGCCGGCGCATCCGGCTTCTTGCCGCCGTTTGCACGCTCAAGCGCCTCAAGCGCGCGACGCAGGTTATCGTTCGCCTCGCGCTCGCGCCGCGCCGCCTCGTCACGCTCGCGCGTGATTTTGGAAAAGCGCTTGTTGACGTCATCTTCGGGTTTGGGCTGCGCAGCACCAGAGCCTTCACCTGCACCCTCGCCTGCACCGCCTTCACCCGCGCCCGATGCGCCACCACCCTCACCGCCTTCGTTACCCGCTGCGCCGCTTGCGCCAGCGCCTTCGCCTGCTCCTTGACCACCCTGGTCAGCACCCGTTGCGCCGGTTACTTCCGTGTTCGTCAGCTCGGCACCCTCGCCGCCAGTCGAACCCGCTTCACCTGCGCCTGCTACTGCATTCACATCGCTCATTGCATTGGCTCCAGACAACAGGAAGCTCACCGGGCGTTGCCAACGCTCGGCGCCATGACCTGCTGGGGTTGTCCGCGAAGATCCGTCGCGGTGTCGGTTACTGCGTAAAACTGGGTTGTCCCACTGGGCTCACAGGAAGCGCGGCGGGATTGTTGGGAAAGCTCGGCGCGCCGTCGGCAGCGCCACCGCTCGATGCGGAGTCGGGCAACATGGATTGCGCCTCGATCTCCCGCAGATGGCGCACGTCTTGCGCACCAATGTCGACAAGCTTCGTCTTTGCGTCGGAAAGCACCTTGAGAAGCTTGGCCTCGAAGTCCTTGTTGATCTTGTCCTGCCTGACCGCCCGGTCCGCGCGCTGGTCGGTGAGGTCGCGAAGCATCTGCACCTTCTCGACCGTCATCTGGCGAAGCTGCGTCATGAGCGACTGGATCATCGCCGCGGCCTGCGGCGGCATGTCCTTCATGTCCGGCGCCTGCAGGTTCGGCGGCAGCGCGCGCGTGAGCACGCGATACGCCTCGTCGGCGCCCGGCCAGTCGCTGTACTTGGCGATCAGGTGCGCGATGAGCGCGCCCTGCTGCGGGAGCGCCGCAGCAAAGCGCAAGAGCTGCTCGACCGCCTCGATGCGCTTGGTTGCGTAGCTCGGGCCCGTGGTGACCGTCACGCCATACTCGCCCACCGATGGATCGAAGATAAAGCGCGCGTACGGCTGCTGCGCCTTCTGGTTGCGCATCACCGGCTTGCCCATTTCGGGGTCGAGCGTCACCTGCTCTTCGGTGTCGTCCTCGCGCAGGATCGTCACCACGCGCTTGACGTCGTACACCTTGGGGATCAGGTCCACGAGGATTCGCCCTTCGTGGCGCAGAGAGCGGCAGAAGTTGTCGGTAAAGTGAAACGAGCCGATATCGGTGTTGCGCCGGATCTCGTGCAGCGCCTTGCCCGACTCGTCGTAGATGCGGTCCGCGGCGCTCGCGTTGTAGCGCACGCCGGTGGTTGAAAGCAGATGCTGCTGCGCCGTCTGCTCGGCCTCGACAATGCCCGCCGGCACACCCGCCATCGGCTGGCGCTGGGGCGGGGGTGCGATCGCGCCGCTGGTGGGTGCCTCAACCATCGTGTATTCGAGCACCGCGAGGTTCTGGCGATGCGCGTTGTCCCACTCGTACTCGTGGCCTTCTTTCTGTCCTTCAGCCATCACCCACGGACTCTTGGGCGCAAGCGCAATGAACTCGGTCTTGGCGCTGTTCCAGTAGTTGATCATGCGCTGCGAATCCTTCGCGTTGCGAATGATGCCGCTGCGGATCACCTTGCCGTTCACGTCCAGCTCTTCGCCCACCACCTCGATGATCGGAATCCAGCGTCCGGGCCAGGACTTCGTTTCAAGCACCTCAAGCCCCGTGATGCGCCGGAACACGACCTTTTGCACCTCGGCTTCGCGCTCGTTGAGGATCTCGATCTTGTCTGATTCGATAGCGGCCTTAACGCTCTCGTCCAGATCGTCGTAGAACCCCACGTGACCCGTGGATAGCTGCACGAGGCGCTTCATCTCGTGCTCGAGCGTCCAGTATTCGGCGATGCGCACGTAGTCCTTCTGGATCCACGGCTGGAGCTCGTCGCCAATGCCCTTCTCGGTCCAGCCAAGCGGGTCGGCGTCGGGGTACTTGTCCTTGTACTCGTCGCGCGTAATGAGGTCCGTCTCAAAGCACCAGCCCATGTCCGAGCCATCCGGCTCCTGGCGCTCGGGGTCCGCATACACGCGAAACGGATTGCGGATGCGCTTCACGCGGATGATCTGGTTAAAGCTCTTCGAGCTTTCGTACTCGGTGTCGATGCGCCAGTAACCGAACCCGATATTGACCGCGCTCGTTACCGCGGTGTCGTGCGCAATATCGGCTTCGCTCTTGCGCTGGATATCGCGAATCATCCCCGCAAAAGCTTTCGCGCCGTCCTTGTCGGCCGCTTCGCCCACCGGGCTGATGGCGACCGCCGGCCGGTTCTGGCGAATGTCGTTCGACACCTGATGCACGAGCGTGGGAAGCTCGTTGATCGTCAGGCACGGGCGCTTGTCGTTCGCGCGCTGCTGCTTGATGTCGTCGGGCCACTGCTTGCCGGCGAGAAACTCCAGATCCTCGTTCGCCGCCTTGCGGTTCTCGCTCTCGCGGTCCATCGAGCGCTTGAAGCGCTTGCGCGCGGTTTCGAGGATCTTGCGCTCGTCCTCGCGGCGCTTGCGCGTCTCGGCCGCCTTTTCCTGAGGCGTGAGCGTGCCCTTGGCGTTCCCGGGCGGCTCCATCGTGCCGGCCATGTTCTTCTCGTTGCCCGGGACGTTGGAGGGCATGCCGATGGCGTTCTCAGCCATGCTTGATCAAGCCTTGGTCCTGAAGCCACTTGAACGGGACACAAACCTTGCCGAACTCTTCGACGTAGGGCGCCTGAGGCTTACCGTTATCGTCGTATACGTCCTTCTCGGCTGGTGCGTCGGCGATAAACCGTCCCCACCACTTCCAGCGCAGATCGTCGATGCAGATGTCGTAAGCCAAAACGGCGTACTTCTTTTCGTGCAAAACGGCGAACACGCGCTCATCCTGATACAGACTATTCCTCGATCTAATCTCATCCAATTCATTCTCGAGCTCCGCGCACAGGGCGTAGACCTCGTCGACATGATGGGCCGAAATTCTATCGCTCTGAAGCTGGTCTTCCCACTTTTGCTTCAATGCATCAGTTCTACGCGACATTGATCACTCCCGGTTGCTCTTCAGCATGTCGACCACATCAATCGAGGTTCGATGAAGAAGAGCGGCGCAGTCCTGCTCCTCGCCACCAACATGCTGCACAAGATCAACATGCATGGAGCCGTCGGTGAAACGCACCTGGTCTTTTTCATCGTCAGGAACGAGCAGCAGGATCATCGTGTACTTCGTCATACGCTTACCACTCCCGGTTGCTCGCCCGCGTCGATCGCATCGGCAATCGCTTCGAGCGCGCGCTGGCGATCGAGCTTGTTCTGACGCGACGAGCCCTCCATCGGCAGGATCACGAAGAACTCACCGCCGTGCTTGTCGTACATGGATAGGCGCTCCGCCTGGCACCCATGGATAGGCGACCAGAAACGAAAGGATCTGTATTGCATCGCAATAGAAAATGAAGTGTTTTCCCGGGAAAACTCGAAAGAATTTGCTGCGCTGCGCTATACAGCGAGCCACCCATTGCCACCACCACCCGTCTGGATCGTGGTGCGCTTGAACTCGCGCTTGGGCTTCTCGGCCCGCGTCATGCCCGGGAAGAGTTCCGTCATCGCCCAGATCATCGAGTCCGCTCGGTTCGGCGATGAGCCGCCCGTGTAGCCGGTGGTGGTGAAGGCGCAAAGCTCTTCTTCGAGCTCGGGAAACCTGCCGGCGAAGTTGATCTTGCCTTCGTCGGTGAGCACAGAAATCGGCTCGGCGCGCACGACCTTGCCGCGGCTTGCGGTAACCATCTTGAACGGCACGCCGGGCTTTGCAGCACGCACCACGAACTTGACCATCCCGCCACCAAAGTTCGTCTCGCCAACGATCAGGTCTGCTGCGTGCCGCTCGTAGGCGGCCGTTGCGACCTTGCCCCAGGTAGTCGGCCCCTCGTTGATCGTCAGGTCCTCCAGCACGTAGCCTTCGCCATCGGTGCCGAGGCCACAGACCATGATTCCGATGTCGTCGTGCTCTCCGGGCTCATCATCGTCAGCGCCCGAGGGGTCAATCGCCACAACGATGCGCTGCATCACCGGCACTTCCTCGACGCGGCGCTGCTCGATGCTCTCGATGTTCCACAGCGCGTTGGCCGTGACGCTGCCGTACTGCCCCTCCAGAAAGCGCAGGCGCATGCGCGCGGGCATCTTTTCGAGCGTCTGGATGTATCCCGCGGCGAGGTTCTCCTCGTTGTCGCGCGGGTTCATCTGCAGCTTCGCGTAGTCCTGGCCGTTCACGGGCTGCTTCGAGATAGGATCGAAGTTGCGATGCCAGAGCTGGTACGTCCAGTGCGCCTGAGACGGCGGATTGCAGTCGTAGAGCATCTTCAGGCGCAGGGACTTCTCCACACCACCGACCTTGTGCGTGCACTTCTGCGCCAAACGCGTGATCGCCAACTCGCGCGAGGCCTGTGGAATCTGCGAGCACTCGTTCAGGTAGATGGTGGCGAACTCCATACCGAGAATCTTCTCGGTGCGGTCCTTGTCGTCCAGGCCACCGAGCCAGATCTCCGAGCCGTTGGGGAGCCTGAAAACCCAGTCCTGCTTGTCGAGCTTGTACTCGACCTCAGGAAAGCAGATGCGGAAGACCTTGGGCAGCGTGTCCAGACCGATCGTGGCCTTGCAGGCGTTCAGGCGGAACCGGAAGATCGCGTGGCGTGAGCCGGCGGCGGCGAGTGCCCGAACGACGATGGCGCGGCACGCGATGAACGTCTTGCCGCTGCGGCTCCCGCCCTCGAGCAGGATGTGAAGCGCGTCCGAGCCTATTGTGCGCAGCGCCTCGGACTGCTTGGCCGTCGGCTTATAGGACGCCTTCGTCGTCGCCATTGATCGAGACGTTGATATCGCCGGTGCGCTGGCCTGAATCCAGACCCCATGCCTTGCGCTCGCCGTCCTGGCGAATCTTCAGGGTCTCTGCGGTGATCTTCGCGAGCTTGGCTTTGCCAAAGTCCTGCTCGGCGATCGCGTTCGTCACGAGCTGCTTGTGGTCGTCCCACTCGTCACGGTGCCGCGTGACAACAGCGGCGGTGCGATCAGCGGCCTCATCGAGCGCAGCAGCCTTTTTTTCGGGGCTGCATCCTGCTACTACGCCTGCTACCTTCTCTGCCACTTTGCGCTGAATGACGGGCGTCACATCTTGCGCCCAGCCTTCTGCGGCAATGTGTTTCTGGATAGCACCCCTGCTGCAGCCGTGCTTCTTCGAGAGTGCTACCTGACTGCTACCTGCTTCGTACTCGGCACGGATGGTTTCCCAGTCGAAATCAGCTCGCCGGGACATCTGCCTTTTCTCCGATGGGACGCAGATACTCGACGCTCTTCACCTCGGCAATGCCCGCGTCCGAATAGTGCGGATCGTGCGCGAGCTCGCCTTTGCTGTAGATCACCGCGTGGAGCACGCCTCGCGGGGACATGCCACATGCGAGATAGAACTCAGGCAGATCGGCCACCGGGTGGCCATCCAGACGCACGCGCTCAAGCCCGTGCGCCTTCGCGAGCCATTCATCGATGCGTTCGTACCATTCGCAGCGTCCGAACATATCTTCGAACGGCGGCACCATCCAGAGCGGCAGTTCGAGCAGTGATGCGTAGGCGGCCGCGAGGCAGTTCCCGTTGTGGATCGCATCGGGCGTGTACAGCTTGCTTTGCTTGACGGGTTTCATCACCGCTCCACCGAGTAACCGCCAACCGCCCGGTCAAACCGTTCGCGCCGCTCGATGGTCGACTCCACCGCTTGCGCCATGATCTTGCGGCCCGGCTCGGTCTGGCTGGCCACGATCCATTCATCGAACGTCATGAAGCACGTGTCGCGCTTGTAGAGCGCCCACAGGCGCTCGACTTCGGCCTTCAGGGGCGCGGGCAGGCGCTCGATCTTGAGATGCTGGGTCATAGTTTCGCGAGATCGAGGGTATGGCTGTTCGAAAGCATCAGGCGAAAGCCGTGCCGTTCGCCAAATTCGTCGCGCTCCCGGACAGACTTGCGCCATGCCGAACTCAAGTCATCGGCCGGCTGGCCGGACCGAATGGCCTTGTCCATCGAAGCTGCGGCATCCAGTTCGCACTGGCAAAGCCGCAGCCATTCATCGCGCAGACTCACTTCAGCGCCCCTTTGGTCTTCCGGCCGTCCAGCCCGCACTGGTCGCGCGGCGAGCTCGTCTCGATCGGAATGCGCGAGCGCGTGGGGCGCGCGCCGCTGCCGACCGACGTGTTCTGGCTCATGCTGGAGCCCTTCGCGCCGCCCATCGAGCCCTTGCCCGCGTCATGAATCAGTCCGCCACCTTTCTTGGCCATCACAATCTCCTGGTTTTTGCCCTGGGATCGGGGAGCGCTGGGCGGGCTTTCCAGTGCTCGTATGCTTGTTGCGGGGTTGCGCCAAAAACCGTCCACCCGAGGCCCTGGCAGTACCACTGGCCGCTCCACAGGAACAGGTGCGGCCGAGGCCTCCACGGGTCGCGAAAGCGGCCTCGCCACGGGTTTTGGGTCATTGGCGCTTGAAGAGAAAACGCCCGCGCAACCATTGCTGGAAGGCGGGCGTGAAAATCGGACGAAGGGTCCGACATGGAGACAACTGGAGCGGGCTGCGAGAATCGAACTCGCATGGACGGCTTGGAAGGCCGCAGCCTAGCCATTCGGCCAAGCCCGCAAAAGCAAAAAGCCCCGACAGCTTTCGCGGTCAGGGCTCTAGGGACATTGGTCCAACGTATCGAAAAAGGATCATATGACACGTTTTTGTTGTCGTCAAGCTGTCGCCACGGCGTTCACGTCGATGAGCATCCCCTTTTCCTCAAGCGCGGCGGTGAGCGCTTCCCAACCCTGGTGCTCAAGCGTCCTGAGAAAATCCTTGATCTTCGCGTGCTGGCGCGCCGCGGTGGATTTGGACACTCCCACCTTTTCCGCCACCTCGTCGAGCGTGATCTTCGCGTCGAAGACCTTCTCGGTCGAGGCCAGGCGCAGGCGCCGGTTCGAGAGGTGACCGGAGAGCGCGGGCGCCACGTGGTCGCACAGCTGGCTCGTGGTTTCGCGCCACAGCTCGTTCGCCCGCCAACCACAGCAACACGGAGCCCCGCACTTGCAAGGAAGGCGGTGTACCGTGCAACGGGCGATGAGCGCGAGCGCCTGAAAGTACGGCAACTGCGTAATCTCGGCCCACAACATCCCGGCCTGTCCCGCGCCATCCAGACCCTTCAGGCCACGCCCCGAGCCGGCGTTGGTGCGTTTGAGAAACGCTGCCATCGGCGATAGCGCATACTGCTGGTCGCTGTAGTTAAGCGCAAACACCATCGCCTCGCGCGCGCTTCTCATGATTCCCGGGTGCTTCACCGTCGGTTTTTGATCCTTCTTTCTCACTTGGTGCTCCCGTCTTCGAAAAGTTCACATCTGCGCGTCTTCTCGACGCTCAACTCCGCTTTCCTCTTTCGCTTGTGGCACGCCACGGCCGTCGTGTTGAACAGCCTGTCGGTCTTCAGGTAGGCGCAGCCGGCGCATGTTCTCGATTCGCGTTTCAGGAGGATGCGCAGCGGGTCGCCCTTTTCCCATCTCGGCTCATCGGTGAGGCTTTTCGGGATGCGGGCCATGCTCAAAACCCGTTCGTGAATTCGACCGCATGTTCCTGCGCGGCGTTGCTCTGCACGCGCGTCACGTACTCGGCGAACTCTTTCTGGCCCATCTCCGAGGTGGATTTACGCCGCGTCGCAATTTCCCCGGTGGGCAGCACGAACTCGACCTTAGGGCAGTACAGGCCCGCGTAGTACTCGTGCCACGTGTCGGCGTCGAACTGGCGATCGTTCACCCACGCCTGCTCGGCGATCGAGCGCAGCACATAGCCCCAATAGTGCGCGTTAGCCTCTACACTGCGTCGCCGCTCTTCAGTCGTGAAGATCACGCGCAGCGGCGTACCCCGCTCGATGTATGCCTTCGCGTGCTCGCGCACGAGCTCTTTCACGAGCTGCCAGACGGCGGGCCCGGAGAGAACGAATTCTTTGTAGAGGCGTGCGCTCATCCGTGCGCTCATCGGCTCGTCTTAATCATTGCCAGAGCTATGTCGCGCAGCGCTCGCGTCTCTTCGATAGTCGGCTTTCGTGAAGCCGGATAGATCATCTCCTTTTCCTTGGCGACATAGACCTGTGACGTGCTGCGCGTATCGGAATACTGAACCAGTCCCAATAGAGTCGGACGGGAAGAGGCGATCAGAGTATGAATCTCTGAAACGTCAACCCAGTATTCACTTCCAACCTCATGAATTTCCTTGTCCACAACGCGCAGGCCGGTATCGCTCTCAAACTCGCACGCGCGAATCTCCGGCACGTAACGAGAGCGATGCCAGTAGTTTCCTTCGCACTCTTCGAATCGAAGGTGGTAGATACATCCCGAAAGCACAGTGCTTTCGAAGGCGTATCGGTGCGTATGCGGCGTGACGAGAAACTCCCCCGGCGTTCGCGGAATTGTCTCTGGATCGATGAAGTACAGCTTCACCGTCATCTTGTCTGAGCGATGCAGGCACAGGTAATCGAGACCGTTCACATGGTGGTTGCGCACAGAGTGAAGCCGCATTTCAACAGGATCGAGTTCGAGCAGGAGAGTTTCGAAGTTTCGTGAGTTCATAGCTCAATACCCTTTGTGCGGTTCGCGTTTGGCTTGCTCGGCTGCTTTCTCGCGCTCCACGCGCCAGCGCCCCTCCCGAGCAGTTTCCTTGCGCGGCTCGGGTTTCTTCTCGGACTGCTCGCGAATGGCGCGTGACTGTTCTCGCAGAGTGTCGGCGGTTGAGTTCACGCTGCCTTCCTCCGATCTTCCAGTGACTCACCGGTCATGTCTTGCTTGAATACGCGTCCAGTGGGGCCGGTTGGCTCATGCACCCTGCCATTCAACTGCTTCACGATGCCGTCGAACGGATTTCGTCTTGCGGACCAGATTTCCCATCGGGTTCGATCCTTCCTGCGCTTTTCATCGAGAGATTGACGCGCTGGCTTCGGTGCATCCGGAAGGTCGCCTATCGACCACCGTTCGATCTTGTGACCAAGGTGGACGCGCCACGATGACACATAAAGCCCCTTTCCATGATGGCGACGAATGAGTCTGGAAAGATGGTCTTGATTGAATCCGGTTTTCTCGGCCAACTCAGCGATCGTCTGGCCGGGATTCTTTTCAAGCTCAAGCAGCGCGATCGAGATCGCGACGGACGTATTGCCGCGCTTCTTGATCCCGTTTCCGACTGATGAAACCATGTACTTGATGCCGTAGAAGGGGCGACCCGGCAACAGGTGAGCCAGTTCCTTAACGGTTTTGTCGCTCTCGTGAATCATCTTCGCTATCGCGAGTTCTTCTTCAGTCCACTTCGGTGCGCCCATCGTTTCCTCTCCATGTTTCCGGTTCCCCGGGGTCTTACGCGCAACCTCCGCCGCCCCAGATCGTCACGCGCCGGGTTATGCGTTGCCCTTCGCTGCTTCTAGGGCTTCTGTCTTTGCCGCTTGGCCTTTCTGGTACGGCATCCACTCGGCGTATGGTCCGTTCGTCATAACGCTTTCATCGCCTTGATGCAGGAAGACCGAGGTCGCGGCGTATTGCTTTCCATCCTGATCGAACACGGAGAGGTTCACGAGCGTGTCGCTCCACACGTACGTCACAATCGCGGCCAGCGGTTGCGTCTTGTCGTGCTGGACCAAATGCGGATAGCTCTGTTCCGGATGAAACCAGACGATGCGGCCAATGGTGGGTTTGATCACGAGATGCTCCTATGCGAAAGCGTCTTCAGGACGCTCGGTTGAAAAATCGACCTATTTCTTTTCTGCCAACTCACAAATTTTGAAGATGATCGACACGAGAATTCCCGCAGGCATATAGATCCAGTAAAGCAACCACATCACATCCGTGGCGTGCATCATGGCGAGCATCTTGTAAACAAGGACGTACCAGATAGGCATCGAAACACACAGACCTACAATTGCAGCGAATGCCTTGAATGCTTTCACGCTTCCTCCAGTTCGATAGTTTCTTTCTTGAGCCGCCTAATTTCGGCACGGTTTAATGCCTTCATCTCCGAGGTCACGCAAAAGCATCCTCGGAATCGCAGGTTGAAAAATCGAATCCATCCTGTTGTGCCTGCAACGGCTCGATCAGGATCTCGGTGCGAGGGTTGTTTCGGTCGATGGCGTGAAAGATGTGCTTCTCGCGCACCTGACGATCGTTTTGGTAGATGCCCTTCTGCACGAGTTCTCGCCGCTTCGTCTCTCCCTTGCCCACCGTCTTGTACCGGTCCTGCAGCACGTCCAGCACCACCGACTCGTCAAGGTCGGGCCGCTCGCTCGCGTAGAAGATGCGCAGCGTCACGCACACAGGGCCACGCAACTGAAGGCGAAACTTCGGCGGAATTTGTTTCAGCGCGTTCGCTTCGTAGTTGCGTGCCTTCTCGCTTTTGATGCTCGACGGACGACCGTTGATCGTGACGATCTTGCGGCTATTAGCCTTTGAAGCGGCTTCACCGAGGATCACGAAGGCGATGGGTTCAGTGGCCATAGAGCAATTTCCCGATGGTTTCGTTGAGCACCGACAACTCGTCCTTTTTCATCACCGACCAGATCCGCTTCTGGCCATGGATGCCGTTGAAATCGCCCATATGGCAATCGCGGCACAAAGGCAATGACGTGAACCAGGCACCCTGCACGATCTCGTGCGCGTCGCTCGGTCCGGGAGCACCACACACGCCGCACGCCATCTGCTTGATCGTGGCGATGTGCGCTCGCTCGCGTGCGGTCGGTGCGGGTTTGTTTTTCGACTGCATGGCTCACTCCTCGAAACCGCGGCTTGCGCGCGGCTTCGTGCGCGGCACCGGGATGTATCCGCCGGCGAGATCAGCGAAACGCGCCTGCTCGTGGATAAACGCCGTGTATGCGGTTCCGGTCGGGCCGTTGCGTTGCTTGGCGATGTTGATCTCGGCCACGCCCTTGTCGGGCGAATCCTCGTTGTAGACTTCGTCCCGGTACAGGAACAGGATCGTGTCGGCATCCTGCTCAATCGCCCCCGAGTCGCGCAGGTCGGCCATAATCGGCCGCTTGTTCGGGCGATTCTCAAGCGCGCGGTTCAGCTGCGAGAGCGCGATCACTGGCACGTCGAGTTGCTTGGCCAGCGCCTTCAGGCCCGCCGAGTAGCTGCCGATACGCAGGTCGTGCCGCTCATCTGGGCCACCCGTCATGAGTTGCAGGTAGTCGACAATGATCATCTTCAGCCCAGCCTTGCGCTTGAGCGCGCGACTGCGGCTCGCAATGTCCGCAAGCGTGAGGCCCGCGCTGTCATCGACGGCCAGAGAAAGCTCCGAGACAACTTGCACGGCGTGCGTGAGCTTGGGCCACTCGGCGTCCGACATGCGCGAGCCATTGCGCAGGACATGCAGTGGCATGTTGCCGTGGCGTGCGAGCGAGCGGCGCGTGAGCTGGTCGGTGGGCATCTCGAGCGAGAACACTGCGACCGGCAGCTGATGCTCGATGGCCACGTGCTCGCCGATCTCCATCGCAAGCGCCGTCTTACCCATCGAGGGACGACCGGCCAGAACGATCAGGTCTCCGCCGTTCACGCCTCCGCCGAGCTTGAAATCGAGATCCTTCAGGCCCGTGGAGATCGCCATCGGCTCTTCGCCGTGATACTCGCGATCCAGACGCTCGACAACGCGCGAGAGCGACGGCCCGAGGAACTGCGGACCCTCGGCGCGGTCTTCCGACAGCGGCTCGAACTTCTCCTGTGCGTAGGCGATCAGCTCGTCCACGCTCTTGCCGTTGCGATGGAACACTTCGGCCGTCACTTCGTCGGCCGCCGAGATCAGCTGGCGCATCTTCGCTCGGTCGATCACGATCTGCGCATAGCGAGCGATGTTCGCCGCACCCGGCGTGCTGCCCACGATGGCGTTGAGGTACTTGAGGCCTCCGGTTTGCTCAAGCTTGCCAGAGGCACCCAGCGCCTCGTACACCGTCATCACGTCTGCGGGTCGGTTGCTCACGATCAGCTTCGCGATCGCGTCGAAGATGATGCGGTGTTCGTAACGGTAGAAGTGCTCGGCGCGCAGATTCATGATCACGTCGAACGCGTCGTTCTTGAGCATCAGCGCGCCGAGAACGGATTGCTCCATCTCGAGCGAATGAGGCGGCACGCGCACGTTGCCTTCGTCGAAGTTTTCGGGGGCGTTCATGCGGCGGTCCTCGTGAACTGACCGCCCTTGACCTTCGTGAATCCTTCGCGCCCGATGAGCCACTCGAACCCGCAGCGCGGCGGAACGTCGACATTCTCTGCAACCCACGGGAAATAGCGCCGCCAGAATTCAGGGTCTTTGCGGCTGAAGGTCAGAAAGTCGTCGATCAAACTCGCGCGGTCTTCAACGAACACTCCGAGATCGACATTGCCAAGTCGCTCGCCAAGCGAAGCGTTGAACGCCTCGATCACCTCGAGTTGCTTCGGCGAATAGTCGACCGTCAGTTCGTCTTGCCAGCGGGCGTTGTTGATCCATGTTGACGCATGCGGAACAAATTTTTTCTGCTTCCACTGCTCTGTGCGGCTAGCCCTTCCGAGAGCGACGAGAATTTCCTCCAAAAGCGAGTCATCAGGACAGAGCTTGTCGAAAGCCTTCTGCGCGCTCTTCTTTTCGACCTTCCTCGGATACAGAGACCAGAAAATGTCGAATCGCTCGCGAAGCGAGTGAGGGAAGGTTTTTGTCTTTTGGTAGTTGTCTTTTGAAGGGTTGTCTTTTGTGGTTACCGATTCGGTAACGGTGGGGGTTACTGATTCGGTAACCCCAGGGTTACTGATTTGGTAACCCTCTGAGGGCGTTTCTGGGGTTACCGATTCGGTAACGGTGGGGGTTACTGATTCGGTAACCCCAGGGTTACTGATTTGGTAACCCTCTGAGGGCGTTTCTGGGGTTACCGATTCGGTAACGGTGGGGGTTACTGATTCGGTAACCCCAGGAGCCTGAGCTTCGTCCATTTTTTGGTCGGAAATTTCGATGGTTTCAGGGGCATTAAGGGTTACCAATTTGGTAACCCCCTCATCTCCCGTGGACGCCTTTGGAGTTACCGATTCAGTAACCTCAACCCATGTCTGATAGCGTTTGTTAACGCCGATGTGATGGCCGAACTTTCCCACCTCTCGAATGAGGATTCGCCGATCGACGAGGCCGCGCACGGCGACGCTGACGTGAGCTTTGGCAAGACCCGTCATTGACGCGAGCTGCGACAAGCCAATGTCGTCGGATTTTTTGTTGAAACCATACGTCTTTCGAATCACGGCCATAAGGACGGCCCACTGCCGCGCCGTGAGACGAGCCCCGATTAGAGCGTCCATGAGTTCGTTTGCCAGTCTTGTGTAACCGTTCTCGAGTTGCGGCGACTCGTCTTGCACATCGTCACCTTATTCTTCGAATCCGCGACATTGGGGAGGCCAAAAAATCGGGTCATGGTTTTGGCTATGGAAATGGCTCAGAAGAAAGTCCCTCTTCGCATCTGCCTCGGCGTGCCACATATAGACCGCGTATTCCACATGACAGACGTCATGCGCATACGCACGGATCGTGTCCCCGATTTCCTCAAGCGGCGCCCTGAAAAACTCTCGCGACGAGTTGACCCGATACTTCGCAAGGTCACCGTGTATCCCCGCCTCGACTTCCCTGGGATCAGACACCTGGGCGTACATCACCAAGTCGAAAGGAAGCGGAACCGCAGTCGCCTTCGAGAGTTCATCCATGCGCTCGCGAGGGGCGCGATCCGTCATACCGATCTTGTAGATTCCGGGCATTGCGTCATTCCCAAGGACATAGACGAATCCGTAGCTCATTGACGGGTTTCTCCCTGTTTTTTGACGTACTCGCGCAGCAGAACAAGCGCATCGCCAGCCTGCCAGCGCGCGACCTCGAGCGACTGCGCGTCCATAATCCGGTGAAGCAGTTCAGACACGCCGGCCAGGAACGGATCGTCAATCGGTAGCGCGATGACGAGCTTCGCGTGCTCAGAGCGCGCGGCGAGCGCAGCCTCGTCGTCTGAAAGTGGTTTGTCGCGTTTCATACGAGCGCCCCGATAACGCAAAGCACGGCGCATACACCCAGGAGAACCATCCCGAAGAGCGTCATAGGAACCTCCAGCCGCAGCCAAACCAGACGGCGAGTAACGCGTAGAAAAATCCGTCTATGAAAAAGTCAAGCATGCTAGACCCCCTTCCAACTTTTCTCGGAAGAAACACGGCAGATGGTCGATGAACTCACGCCAAACCGTCTGGCAAATTCTCTGCATCCCCATTGATGTCCGGTTTTCATCGCATACGCACGACGAATTTCGTCGACTTGCGCTTGCGTAAGCTTTGCCAAATGATGGGTTTCTCCACAGTAGTAAGTGCCGTTTGCTTTCTTGTCCTGCATATTTCCGGCTTGGGTATCCCACCGGAGATTGGAGTCATTGCTGTTCGACACGTCATTGTCGTTATGGCAAACGACTTGTCCTTTCAATCCTCGTCCGATCCATGCGAGTGCCACACAGCGATGAACCCAATGGGCCTTGCCGAGCGCGATAAACTTGAAGTAACCGCGGTACGGCTGGGGCGTCATTTCCCACATTCCATTAGGCCTTCCAATGCGCTTAACATTGGAGAAAACGCGGCCATCACGAGAGACGAAATATCCGGGCAAGCCGGGAATCGCTCTAAGCTCCGGCACATCCAACATCACCCTCTCCCGTGCAGGTAGTCGCGCACATACGCCACGGCGAAAATTGTGGCAATGCCGGCGCCCACGATCAGGCCCACCCAGAACTGGTTCATATGATCGATTCCGTAAAGACCACGAAGCGCCACTTAGTCAGCCTCGTCGGGGGGAACGCCTGCCACCACCGCGAGGCGTTGCCTGTGTAGCCTCACTACATGTTCTCGACCCCAGACACGCACCATGAGCATCTCGCGGATCATTTCTGATAGGCCGAGCCCTGCCTCGTTAGCTAGGCGCTCAAGCTCTTCTTTCGTGGCGTCGTCGATCCGAATCTTCGGAACCTCCGCCGTCAGTTGCCCAAACGGGCCTGTTCGTCCGCGTGCCATGCCATCACCGATTCGGTTGTCGTTCAAATTTCCCCCGGTCCAGACGTGTTTCCCCATGCAGATTGCCGGCACCTTGTGGTGCTCTCGGTTTGGGAGACAGCGGTCAGGCGGGCGCTTGTACGTCCTCAGACTTCTCGTTGAGACCCTCGAAAACATCTGGGCGCACGAGCCTCAAGAACTGCAGGCGATATTTCGGGATGCCGTCGGAGCGCCATCCGTGCACGGATGGCGGCTTGATATCGAACAGCTTGGCGACAGCGGTAGTCCCGCCCAAGCGGTCGATGATGGTGTTCGCTTCGTCGTTCATCGCGGAGTCCTCGTTGCCTCTAGGCTTCATTTTAGGCGCACCTAATATCAAAAAGCAAGGTACACCTAACAGCAAATGTATTAGGCTAGCCTCATGAAGACATGGAACCAACGACTGAAGGATGCCCTCGCGGAAAGCGAGGAATATCAGGGCAACGCGAACCGGTTTGCCGGGGATTTAGGCGTCTCTGCGCCAACTGTGGCTGCGTGGATAGCGGCCGGGAACATCAAACCGGCGCAGGACATTCGCGCTGCGCATCTGATCAATGCATGCGGTCGACTACACGTGACGCCCGAGTGGATTCTGTTCGGTAGAGCACCAAAAAATGCATCAGGCATCGTTGTAAACCCTGATGCAAACGTTACCGGTTCAAATAGTGAGGCGGTAATTCCGGTACTAATCAAGCGCTTACAATCCATTCATAAAGAGGTTCAGGAAATCCTCGCAGTTGCTCAGGGTTTGCCCGTAGAATCCATCCCGCCTGAATCACCACATGATATGAGCATTGCTTCGGTCATACATGACGTCGAGGCAACGAAAGGGTTGGCTGGCGGTATTCGACAAGAGGGCAAAGAACATGGGCATGGCAGAAGCAGACAATCGCGCAAGCGTAGTGGCAAGACTTGATGACTACCGGCCACGTCCGGAACCGCCAGGGAGCCTCACATTGGCGGACTACCAAAAGGCGCTCGCCGATCTGGCCGCCGCTGCAAACAGCATCTTGGCTGTCACCCAAATTCTTGCCCGAATAGGCCCGCCGCCGCACTGATCATCTGATTCCCTTAGCCCGCTTAGGCGGGCTTTTTTGCGCCCTCGGTATAAGGTCGGCCTAAAATATCTCTTGACTGTTAGATTAGGCGCACCTAAGATTTATCTCATCAGCACCACAACACGGCACACGCCGGGACACATGGAGAGCGAGATGGAACACGGAACGGTTCGCGATATCGACGCAGGCACCGAGCACGCGGGCGTGCTGCGCGATAACCAGACGGTTGCCTTTGTCGTCGGCAAGCTCACGCGCTATGTGGCGCTTGAAGACTTCGCTGAGCTCGGCCTGAAGTGGAAGCCCCTTTCGACGCGCGGCGACATGGTGCCGCCCGAGTGCCGCCGCGAGCCCATCGACTCCCCGCAGTTCTTCCGCACCTAAACCGCCACCAAAGGTATCGGGGATGCAGGTCTATTCCTGCCGCCCCGCCAATCCACAAAGCATGGAGAAGATCATGACCACCGAAATCACCGATTTGACAATCAAGATTCCCGATCTCGCAGAAGGCGAGATCTATCTGGGCGGTTTCATCGACGGCGCAGGTCGCGTGACGCACACGATTCTCCTGCCGGGAGACAACGACGACGCCAAGTGGCAAGCGCAGCTCGACTGGGCGCAAAGCATCGGCGGCGACTTGCCCACGCTAGTGGAACTCGCCGTTGCGTTCGAGAAGCATCGCGATCAATTCAAGCGTGATTGGTATTGGTCGAACCAGGAAGACGAGGACGACACCGCGTGCGCCTGGTATCAGAGCTTCAGCTACGGCGATCAGGACTATTACCGCAAGGACGTCAGCTATTGCCGCGCGCGTGCCGTCCGCAGATTGTCAATTTAGTTATTCAGTCATTCGAAAGAACCCACAGGCGAGAAGCCGCAGCACCCACGCGAGCAGTCGCAGGCGTGGGCCTCTTGCCGACGGAGGGGTCGTCGGCCACCTGCCGAAGAAGTTGAACACACTCGGCTGCGGGACGCGAGTAACCCGCATCTTCAAAAGTGATCGTTTGTCGTCACCGGCCGGGCCCCGGTGAAACGCTTCTCCTGACACGTAAAGCGCGGCGCAACGTTGCCTTATACGAGCGTCAAACGGTCACCTCTGAGGATGGAACATCCTGGCAACGGAGATGGTCATGCGAGTCCAACTTTGGGATGAATTGACAGTGCCAGACGTCGAGTATGTGCCGCGTCTTTACTGCCCGGAGTGCCGACGCGATACGCGCTACCTCTATGACGCATTCGATATTCCGGAATGCCTGGAACACACGCAAGACGAGGTCGAATCATGAGACTGCACAACTGGATAGTCGTGCTTGACTGCGCGTACATGGAATACACAACGTGGCTCGGAAAGAACGTCTACCGGCGCACGGTCGATTACGGCCGGGTCGTGTGGTGCTGAGATGAAGCCGCACATCTATAAACGCGGTCGCTGGCACGTGCGCGTGGCTTCTTCGTTCTACGTGACGTTCAGCTTCGCGAGCTTCGAAGGCGCCTGCCGCTGGGCCAAGCGCATTGCTGATTAACGGGGTAACCATGAACCACATAACCGACGAGCGCTTTCTAGTCTGCGAACCGTTCTATCTGGTTTTGGCATTCGTCGCGGGATCGTGTTTCGCGGGATCACTCTTCGTTCTTCTTCTCCTCTCCGGGAGTTTGGCATGTCAGTGAACCTGAAGATGTTCGATGCGGCTGAAGTGCAGCGCAAACAGACATTGCGCGAGTGGGCCGAGTATGTCGACAGCGTCGAAGAGCGCATTGCACGCGCCCGAGAACAACTCGGCGACCGTTATCTGCTTCATCCGTCGAACCGTGTTGTGCGCCGTGTTCGTCCGTATGGAAGTGTGAAGTGAAGGACTTCGGCCAATGGTTTAACGACCAGCGCCCCGCAGAAAAGACACGCGCTAATCACGAGGACGATCTGCAGGAAGACGGAACGGCTTGGCAGATGGCGGATGGCACGTGGCAGGTCCGTTGCTGCTGTTGCGATGAGGATTTCGAACTGCCTGTCGACACGATGGAAGTTGTGTGCGGTCAGGAATTTTACTGTGGTGGTTCTGAGAGGTGCTGTCCATGAAAAACTTTCTGAAAGGAGCGGGCCAACTCCTGCTGATCTGGCTGGCCATCATCGCTCTGGTTGTATCCACCGCTGCGATTCTCGCTGCGACCGATCCGCTGAAGGACATTCCCTATGTGAGCACGAGGGGTGCGGTGTGAGCAACCTCACCATCCGTGCTTCGGCATTCGGCGGATTCTTCGATTGCGCCTACCGTTTCGAAGGCACGTATCTCCTCGGCATGAAAAACGCTGCAGGTGTACGCACGCTGCTTGGCAGTGCGACCCACAGCGGCACCGCCGCATTCGACGCGGCCCACCTGCGCGGCGAGGACATTACGCCTGACGATGCGGCCGGCGTGTTCGTGGACGCTCTGCGCAATCCCGAGTACGACGTGGATGTGGCTGGCGACGATCTCTCGCTCAAAGAGGCGGAACGCATCGGTCTGACGCTCACCGCGAAATACTGCACCGAGATTGCTCCGCAGTTCCAGTACACCGCTGTGGAGATGACGCTGACGCCGCTTGAGATCGACTGTGGAGGCGGCGTGACGATCACCCTGACCGGCACGATGGATCGAGCGCGCGCCGCCGAGACTGACGCGGGAACGATCATTCCGGATGTGAAGACGGGTTCGAAGGTCGTGAGCAACGGCGTGGCGAACATCAAGGCACGCTCGGCTCAGACGGGAACGTACCAGCTCATGTACGAGCACACCATGAAAGAGCCCACAGCAGGCGCGCAGATCATCGCGCTCGGCACGAGCTCAAAAACGCCGGTTGCAGTGAGCCCCGTGTTTGATGCGCGCCGCGTGCTCGTCGGAAACGAGCAGACGCCGGGTCTGATTCAACTGGCGGCAGACATGTTCCGCGCCGGCACTTTCCCGCCTAACCCGAGCAGCGTGTTGTGTAGCAAGCGCTATTGCGCCCGCTGGTCGCGTTGCATCTACCGAGAGGATTGATATCCATGAATGCCCCACAAGCCGCGCGCACGCTCGCCGATGTTGCGCAAAAACCCGTCTCTGGTGTCGGAGTATCCGACATCACCGTCAGCATGTTTTCGGCGCAAGGTTTCGCGCTCGCACAGCGCATCGCTACGGCGTTCGCTTCAAGCGACGCGGTGCCCGCCCAGTTCCGCGCGTACAACCTCAAGCGCGGTGCGAATAACGTCGAAGAGTGGGTCGAGAACCCTGCGGCCATTGGCAACTGCCTGGTGGCGATTGAGGTCGCTCAGGCCGTCGGTATGTCGGTGACTGCGGTCATGCAAAACGCCGACATCATCGAAGGCAAACTTCGCTGGTCGGGCAAGTTCGTCATCGCCGCGATCAACGCCTCGCGCCGCTTCACGCCGCTGCGCTTTGACATCCAGAACTTCGGGATGATCAAGGCGACGTACAAGGAAAAAGGTGCGTGGAACAAGGAACTGAAGCGTTACAACATGACCGAGAAGGAAGTTCAGGTCGAGAACCTTCAGTGCATCGCGTGGGCCATTCCTGCGGGCGTCCCAATGCCCGCTGGTGTGTACACCCTGGCGCAGGCGCGCACGGCTGGCCTGCCCGTCATTGAGTCGGCCCCGGTATCGATTCGCATGGCGGTCGAGGAAGGCTGGTACGCGAAGTCCGGCAGCAAGTGGCAGACCGAGATGAAGCACCTGATGCTCCAGTACCGTGCCGGCACGTTCTTCGGCAACATCCACGCGCCTGACATCGTGATGGGCATGGGGCGCACGAGCGAAGAAGAGCGCGACGTTGTCGACCTCACGCCCCAGCCCGATGGCTCTTACGCGGTCGATCTCGAAAAGCTTCGCCAGAACGGCAACGCGACACCGTCGGAGACTCACCCCGAGACTCCCAAGGCCGACGTAACCGACGTGAACGCGAAGGAAACGCCGAAGACCGATGACAAGCCTGATGAAGGCGCGGATAAGTCGACGCAGCAGACCCAACAGCAGTCCACCGGTCCGCTCAACGAAGCCCAGCTCATCGAGCGCATCAAGTCCGTTGCGTCGATGAACGAACTCGAAGGCTTGCGCGCCTCCATCGACGAAATCCCCGATCCGGACTCCGAGACTCGCGTTCTGGCCGTCTTTGTCGAGATGCAGCAAAAGTTCTCGCGCGCCAACCAGCGAGCCTCGCGCGGCAACCGGCCTTCGGCTGAGTAATTCCCATTTTTCGTGAACAGGAGTACGAGCATGGCATTCGAGTACGAACGGCAGTTGACGAAGCTACTTCACGTGAACCTGAGAACCGAGAAGCACGGCGATCAGGAAGTGCCCGCAATCGACCTGCGGTTCCGATACACGGCCAGCAACAACTCGCTCGTGATGTTCTCGCCAACGCTCAAGTCCTCTCTGTTCGAGAAGGAGGATTCTCCGCAAAAGCAGATCAATCCCGACCCGGACCACCTGACGGTGGTGAAGAACCCGAAGATGGGCCCGGTGCGCTGGGACGAGACCTATGAATGCGCGCGAGTCGTGATCCACATTGGAGCAAGCGGCAAGGAAGATGTGGTTCTCAACGACTGCAAGGTCAACAAGTGGCTCATCGAGGTCAAGGCAGGCGGCACGGTCATCTACGAGTACCGCGTGCAGGCGAACGCGAACGAGAAAGAAATCGCGAAGATCGCCGGTCTTTTGAACCACGAAATCTTCGTCACGCTCGATCCGGAAGGCGGCGAAGCCGAAGAGGAAAAGCCCGACACCGGCAAGGGTGCCAACGAGATCGCCGAGGAGCTGCGCGCAGCGAGGTCTCGCGGCGGGCGTGGCCGTCGTCAACTTTCGATGGTGGAATAGAACATGAAGATCAACCATATTCGCGCGAGCAACTTCGTGGGCGCGCGCGCAATCGACTTGCCAGTCGAAACGCCTGTGGTCGTTGTATGCGGCGAGAACGGCGCTGGAAAAAGCAGCCTTGCAGAGGCGATCAGCGCTGCACTGACGGGCGATATCTCGCGTGTGTCGCTCAAGAAGGAGTACGGCTCGATCGTCACCGAAGGCAAGAAAAAGGCCGAGGTCGTGCTCTCGACCGATCACGGCGATTGCAGCCTCACGCTTCCCGACGGCAAATGGCAGGGACTTCCGATCAACATGGACGCCCTGCCCTACGTGCTTCGCCCCTCACTTTTCGCGGAAAAAAAGGACACGGAGCGCCGCACGTTTCTGTTCGGCCTGACCGGCATCACCCTGAACGGTGCGACGGTCAAGCAGCAACTGATCGAGCGCGAGTGCAACGAAAAGAAGGTCGACACGGTGCTGCCGATGCTGCGCTCGGGCTTTCCCGCTGCGTGCGACTTCGCGAAGGACAAGGCCAAGGAAGCCAAGGGCGCCTGGAAGGGGGTGACTGGCGAGACATGGGGCAGCGACAAGGGCGACGGATGGGAAGCCGAAGTCCCCGAGTACGACGCGAAGCGCCTTGCTGCCGTCACTGAGCAACTGGCGACGGTCGACGGCAGGATCGAGGAGCACTCGAAGACGGTAGGCTCACTGAGCGCCAAGCGCGACGCGTACGTGAAGCATACCACCGCCGCTGAATCGAACGCGACGAAGGCCAAGGAACTCACGCGCCTGACCGAGAAACTGGCGTTCGACGAAGCGGAACTGGCCAAGGCCAAGCAGGCGCTTGCCGAAGCACAGCAGCGCGCCGGTACCGCGCCGCGAGAAGGCCTTGTGCATGATCTGGCGCGCGGCGTCGATTACCTGCTCGCCTTCATGGATGTGGATGGACAGTCCGACGAAGAGCGCGAGGCTCGCGACGCACTGGCCGCCTACGAGAAGCAGTACGGCGCCCTCAATGGGGCCGTGAACGATCCCGAAGCTCGCGCCGCGATTCCCGCACTCACTCAGGCGCGCGACCTGATGGCGCGCTCTGTGGCGAACGACAAGCGCCTGATGGAGGACGCCAAAGCCGCCGCCGCGGCGCTCGAACTCTCAGCCGACGTCGAGAAGGTGACCGACGAGGATATCGGCGCTGCGCAGCGCTCGCTCGACGCCGCGCGCCAGCAACGCGGCACGCTCACCGCCGAGCAGGAGAAGCTGCGCAAGCAAAAGCTTGCCGCCGACACCGCCGCTGAGACGACGAAAAAAGCCGCGCAGCACCACGCCGATATCTCCGAGTGGCTTGTCATTGCCGACCAGCTCGCAACGGACGGCATCCCGGGCGAGATGCTCGCCAATGCTCTGAAGCCCATCAACGCGCACCTCGAAGAGTCGTCGGTCTCCACCACGTGGCCCGCAGTGACGATCGACTCCGACATGACGATCCGCTATGGCAAGCGCCTCTACTCGCTGTGCTCGGAAAGCGAGCGCTGGAGAGCGGACGCGATGATCGCTGTGTCGATCTCGTGCCTCTCTGGATTGAAGCTCGTGCTGCTCGACAGGATGGACGTACTCCAGATTTCGGCTCGCGGTGACCTGCTCGCGTGGCTTGACGAGATGGCCGATTTCGGTGATCTCGACACCGCGTTTGTCTTCGCGACGCTCAAGCAGTTGCCGACTGGATTGTCCGAACGAATGGCTGCGCATTGGATCGAGAGCGGCGCGATTGCGGTTGCTGAAGCTACTGCCGAGACCGCGTAACAGATTGATATTTGGGAAACCTCCATGGAACTCCTACTCGTATACGACACTGAGACGAACGGACTCCCCTTGTGGAACGAACCGTCTGAGGCTCCGGGACAACCGCACATCACGCAACTCGCCGCCGAACTATGCGACGAGAAAAACGGCAACGTGATCGCGACGATGGACACGCTGATCAAGCCTGACGGCTGGACCATCCCTGACGACCTCGCTCAGCTTACCGGCATTACCACCGAGCGCGCCCTTGCCGAAGGCATCCCGATCGAGGACGCGCTGAAGCAGTTCCACGACATGTGGGTGCGCGCCTCGCTCAGGGCCGGTCACAACGAAAGTTTCGATGCCCGAATGATCCGCATCGAGTACTTCCGGCAACTCGACGCTGACGACCCGTTTCACGACAAGTGGAAATCGGCGCCCGCTTTCTGCACCCAGGGCAAGAGCACGAAGATCATCAACCTGCCGCCCACCGAGAAGATGATCAAGGCTGGCCGCCGTCATGCGAAGTCGCCGAACCTTGGCGAGGCCTACAAGTTCTTCACCGGCAAGGATCTCGAAGGCGCGCACAACGCGGCGGTCGATCTGATGGCCTGCAAAACCGTCTACTACGGGATCAAGGCGCACGGCTCGAAGGTGGCAGCGTGAGAGCCGATATCGAAAAGTACCTCGCGACGGTACAGCATTCGACCTCGAAGACGATCGCCGACAGGATCGGCATCGAGCGCGGCGAGGTATGCGCGGAGCTAAACCGCATGCACTCCGAAGGCGTCATTGAGCGCGGCAAGAAGCCGGGCGGCGGTAACGAGTACCTGTACTGGCTCATGCGCAACGACGACGTTGAAAGGCTTGAGGCGGCCATCGGTGCTCCGACCATGCCTGCCGTTCAGAGCGAAGCGTCCCAGGATCCTCAGGTCGAAATGGAAAAACCGGAAGCTGCTCAGGACGAACTCGACCGCGTGCTACGAATCGCCGAACTCGAAAAGGAGCGCGACGACCTGCGCACGAAGATTTTCGACCTCACGCGTAGCGGCGCCAACCGTCAAGACAAGATCGGCTCTCTTGAGGCGAAGGTCGAAACGTTGCGCACCGAAGTGGAGGCCGTCACCGGGCAGCGCGACGAACTGCGTCGGGAGAACCAGAGCCTCTCCTCCAAATGCAGAGTGCTCCAGGCTCAACTCAACGAGTACGACGAACGCCATCGCTTCGAGATGTGGTTTCACGCGCACCCCGAGTGGCAAGGCGAATCGGAAACCATCAAAAACCGGATGCTCGAAGCGTGGCTTGAGCGCTCGCGAGTTCTGGAGGTCGAGGTATGACGGTCCAGCAAGACCTGTGGCAGATCCTGAGACGCCTGGAACACGCCGACATTCCTGCAGAGGATCGCGAGTCTCTGCGCCCCGCGTTCGCTGCGCTGCATGGCTGCGAAGCGGTACCTCTGGACGAAGCCAAGATTGCACGCATTCGCGCGCTGGACGCGTACCTGGGAGAGTAATCAGACACATCGATTCTCGACAAAAGTACCGCTTGACGTATTGACCTCATGTTTTCCATAGACGGAGAAACCATGCAACAGATTCAATTGCCCCCTCTCTCTGAAGGCGAAGTTTATGTCGGCGCTATCGGCGACAAGAACGGCGACTACTACCACGTCATTCTGCTTCCTGGCGACCACGAGTGCGATACGCACGCGGGTGCGAACGATTGGGCAAAGAGCATCGGCGGCGATCTGCCGAACCGCATCGAGCAGTCCATGCTGTGGGCCAATTACCGCGATCAGTTCAAGCAGGACTGGTACTGGAGCAACGAGACGTATCACCGCAACGACGCGTACGCCTGGTATCAGATCTTCTTCGACGGCAGCCAGAGCTACCGCCACAGGGACAACGTCGATTGCCGCGCGCGTGCCGTCCGCAGATTGCCGATTTAATCCTTTATCCATTTTCAGGGTGCTTCAATGACGATCACGCTCGAATCTATCAAGGCTGAACATTCTCGAATTTCCGACATGATCTCGGAGTTCGAAAAACAGCGTGCCGAACGACCTGCGCTGTACTTCCCCGAAACGACCATCAGCCTGCGTCCCGGCGAGGAATACGCAGGCCTGATTCTCGGCGAAGACGGCAAGCCGAGCTACCACCTGATCTTGATCCCGGGCGACGTCGACGGTAAGTCATGGTCGGACGCGAAATCGTGGGCTGCTGAGCAGGGAGGTGAGCTACCTACGCGTCGCGAGCAATCGCTGTTGTTCGCGAACCTCAAGTCGAATTTCGAAGCGCGCTGGTATTGGTCCGCGGAGGAATACGAAACGAATGACGCGTACGCCTGGTATCAGTACTTCTTCGACGGCAACCAGTACGGCAACCACAAGGGCGACTACTATTGCCGCGCGCGTGCCGTCCGCAGACAGACCATCGAGGCGTAAATGGCGACGATTGAAAGCCTGATGCGCCGAACCGTGACAGTTGGAGAATGTCTTGAATTTGCCGGCTACATCTGCAAGGCCGGTTACGGTCTCGTCTGGCATGAAGGAAAAAACCGGCTTGCGCATCGGGTTTCATTCGAGCTACACAATTCTCCGATCACCGGAACGCAGGACGTAATGCACTCCTGCGATAACCGGAAGTGCATCAACCCGGCGCATCTGAGCCTCGGTACGCGCTTGGACAACATGCACGACATGATCGCCAAAGGGCGCGACCGTCATCCGAAAGGGCTGCACGCTGGCAACGTGAAAGCAACGCCTGAAATCGTTGCTGAGATTCGTCGTCGATTCAAACCGTATAGCCGTACCGATGGGTCAATGGCACTTGCGCGCGAATATGGTCTTTCACAAGGAGCTGTGTGGGCGATTCTCGAAAGGAGAACATGGAAATGAGCGTCATGGCCAACAGCTACTTCGGACTTCTTCGGCAGGCGACGGCCAGCCATCAGGATCGAGCTCAGCTATCGAATGTCGTGCGAGCCCGCGGCCATGCGGTCGACGTTGCCTTCACAAAGACCTTTCGCGGCTCTGCCGTATAACCATTCATCGCGAGACGATCATGAAACAAGTAATTCAAGACGAAGGCGCGCGTCCGATCAAGATCTGGACAGATGAAGTCGAAGACAGTGCGCTGCAGCAACTTAAGAATATCGCGCGCTTGCCCTTCATCGCTGGGAATGGCGTCGCCTGCATGCCGGATGTTCACGCTGGCATCGGCGCGACGGTCGGCACGGTAATCGCGACAGACAAGGCCATCGTGCCCGCCGCAGTGGGCGTCGATATCGGTTGCGGCATGAATGCTGTTCGTCTGTCGCTGAAGGCATCCGATCTGCCGGATTCGTTGCTGGCCATTCGTCACCAGATCGAGCGCGACGTGCCGCTTGGTGCCGGAGGTTCCCATCAGTCCAACCGTCTGCCAGCGCTGCACGCAGGGCTGCATGATCGATATGCGGAGCTCGCGTGGAAGCATCGCGGCATCCACAACAAGAACATGCACGCCCAACTCGGCACGCTGGGTTCAGGCAATCATTTCATCGAGCTTTGCATCGACGAATCGCAGGACGTGTGGGTGATGCTGCACAGCGGCTCTCGCGGGGTCGGCAACCTGATCGGCCGATATTTCATCGAGCGCGCCAAACGCCGCATGGAGCAGTATTTCGTCAGTCTTCCCGACAAGGACCTCGCCTATTTTCCCGAGGATACCGACGACTTCAAAGACTACGTCGAGGCAGTGCAGTGGGCTCAGGACTACGCTCTGGAGAATCGCCGCGTAATGATGGAGTCCGTGATTGCCGCCCTGCGCCGGCACATCCTGGTCGACTTCACGATCACTCAGGAAGCGATCAACTGCCACCACAACTACGTCGAGAAGGAAAACCACTTCGGCCGAAATCTGTGGGTGACCCGCAAGGGCGCCATTCGAGCGCGCGAAGGCGATCTTGGGATCATTCCGGGATCGATGGGCCAGCGTAGCTACATCGTGCGCGGCAAGGGAAATCTCGAATCGTATTGCTCGTGCTCACACGGCGCTGGCCGGAAGATGAGCCGTGCCGCAGCGCGCCGGACTTTCACGATTGCCGATCTGGAAGCGCAGACGGCTGGCGTCGAATGTCGCAAGGACGATGCGGTACTCGATGAGATCCCGGCATCGTACAAGGACATCGACGTCGTGATGGAAAACCAGCGCGATCTGGTCGAAGTGGTGCACGTGCTGAAGCAGGTCCTTTGCGTCAAGGGTGCATAACCATGAACGAACGTTCCCCGATCACCTGGGAAGTGTGGCCCATCACCAATTCGGGACGGTGCTGCGGCCCGTCTGTCTGGGTCAAGGCACGCAATCGTCACGGCGCCGAGTCCGCCGGCAAGCGCTGGATGCGCACGCTCGGCAGATGCGCGCGCCAGGTGCATGCCGAGGTCTATCGGCCTGAGCTCGACCTTGAGATCCGGATGTACGTGCGCCGAGCATGAGCGAGCGCGAGTGGCAC
Source organism: Paraburkholderia silviterrae (assembly GCF_004353915.1). Taxonomy (GTDB): domain Bacteria; phylum Pseudomonadota; class Gammaproteobacteria; order Burkholderiales; family Burkholderiaceae; genus Paraburkholderia; species Paraburkholderia silviterrae. The sequence goes on from NZ_SMRP01000001.1 coordinate 111,623, forward strand.
ATCCACATGGCGAAGATCTACCTGAATCAGGCGATGGTCGTGCGCCGGCAGGGTATTCACCACGGCTGGCACGCGACACTCCTGCGTTGGGCCGCTTCACGCCGCCTTAAGGCCATAGCGAAACCCACCGAGCCCGCGCAACTAGATTTGTTTTAGTGAGACGAGAATGACCGAATTCGCCATACCGCAGATAGTTCGCCGAAAGTCCACTGGAGAATTTCTCATCACGCAAAAACGCTATGGCGCTACGGAGCATTATCCGGCTGGCTACAGGTGCTCACCGCTCAATAGCCATTCGACGATGGGATATCCAGACGATGACCTGGAGTCCGCACCGCCCCGCAAGTCAGGCGTCTTCGATTACGAGATCGACATCGTGCCGCGAGCGAGTGGGCTACTTGATTGGGAGCACGTCGAGCCTGCGAGGCTCGATCATACGCTCTCAAACGTCGCCGCATGTGCCGGGTGGGTGGCAATGCCGGGTATCGGATGGGTGACGAAGCCAGGATCGAACAGAAAGTCTTGGGCGCGCATCTTTCTGCATACGGCTCAGAACGGCGGCTATACCGGCCAAGCGCATGCGATCGTGTATGAGAGCGGCCCATACGAGTACCCGAAGCGCCTGCGTGAAGCCGTGATTCAGGCCGCAGTAGAGGCTACGCACAAGCGCAATGCGTCGCGCGGAAATCTCGCGGCAGCCGTGCTGGAGATGGAAGCGACGAAGTGCCACGAGAAAGAATGCGCGCTCCCGTCGGCGTGGCTGCTATCGATCTGCAAGCACGAGGTCATCGATTCGAGCACGCCATCGGGACGCATGCGCGGTTGGCATCCGGCGCATTGCTCGAAGTGCGGTATCAACCTGTCGGTCGATTCAAGCGATTAACGGAGCAAGCGATGCCCTGCACACCCTTTCGCCTGCCAGGCGGCATCAGCGGAATCGTCTGCACGCGAGGCCGCAAGCGTGTGCACCGCTGCTCTGTCGACGGCTGCAGCGCGCCGAGCGGCTTCCAGTGCGACTACCAGACGAAGCCGGGAAAGACCTGCGACCGGCACCTGTGCGCAGTGCATGCGCATCAGGTCGGAGCCGACGTTCACTTCTGCCCTGCGCACCTCGCGGAGTCGAGCGGCAAGAAGCAGGGCGATCTGTTCGCGACCACCACTCACGAGGATTGAACCATGGATGCGAAAGAACTGAAACTTGTGCCGATCGAGCCGGATGACGAGATGCAGACCGCCGGTGCTCTAGCGGTCCGCATGGACGCGACGGCTATCAACCGAATCTGGACTGCCAATGCGGTGTTTCGCGCGATGGTTGCCGCCGCACCCGCCGCTCTCCCTTCCGATGCAGCGCAAGCGCCGATCTATCAGGCAAAAGATCGGGACGCCGCAAAATGGCTTGACTGTAGCGAGTATGCGCACGCGCAGATGAGCAAGCAACCGGAAAGCTTCGATACACGTATCATCTACGCCGCTCCCGTCGCCCCTGCTGCGCCAGCACCGACCCATCTAGCAGACGGAACCGTGATCGACAAGAGCGTGGTGAAGCGGCTCGCTGTTCAGTTCGGCTTGTTGCCCGATGAAGCAGACCATAGCGATGAGCCGCGCCTCGACAAACGCGCCAAGGTCGGCAACACGCGCTTCGGCGTCGGCGTGAAGTGGTCTACGGTAATCGGCGCGGCCATCCGTCAATACGAATACGACGTGACGCCTGAGAAAGAGGCTCAACGCATCGCAGACGGGAAGGCGTTCTGGACTGACATCGTGCGGGCGTCAGCAGTACCGCAAGCCGGACTGACGGATGAGCAGATGGAGGCGCTGTCCGATTTCATTTTCCGCGACATGGGGAGCCCGAGCGACTGGACCGGCTTTGACCTCGATGGTGCGCGACGCGCGTTGCTCGCCGCTCATGTCACCGACCAGCGCGTGAGCGAAGATGCTGCGCTAGATCTATTGCCCATCACGGCCAAGGAGTGCGAGGCAGCACCACAATCCGGGGCGACGCTGAGGAATGAAGACACGACAAAAGGCTCTATCAGCATCCCAAGTGTTCAGCTGCATGGCGAAACCGGAGTTTTGATCACTGCCGTCTGGTGGGACAAGGAAAAGCCTTGGTTTCTTAATGTTCAGTTGTGCAATCCCTAAAGGACCTCTAGCCATGCCCCTCGTAGCCCTCATAGTTCTTCTCCCCATCTTCGAATGGCTTGGCGATCATGAATATTGGATTATCGGCGGCAGCGTCTCGCTGATTGCACTCGTCGCGTCTGTCTGGATTCGAGAAGCAAGGAGGGGGTCGTGACGGTCTATGTCGACCAGATGCGCGCCAAATATGGCCGCATGTTGATGTGCCACATGGTTGCCGATAGCGACGACGAGTTGCACGAGATGGCCGCAAAAATAGGCGTCGCACGCAAGTGGCACCAGAAGCCCGGCACGCCGCATTCCCACTACGATGTGTGCCAGGCGATGCGCGTGCGCGCGGTGAAGCTCGGTGCCGTCGAGATCGATAGACACGGGCTGGCCGAATTCATCAAGAGGAAACGGGCCGCCCTACAGGAGCCAGCATGACGACGCACAATGGAATGTTCTGGAGGCTGCGCGAGCTCGTGGACGCGCTCCCTGACGTCGACTTCGAGATCTGGACGAGCAATAGCTGGCGACGCGTCTATTTCGAGCGCGGATGTCCGGCGATAGAGCCTTGCGTGCAGCGCACGGACAACCATCCCGACCTGATGTTCGCGCCGGGCGTGGCCGCATACCTGGAGGCCGTTGGGCCGAAGCGCGTGCGCATGCTGCTTGACCTGATTGACCAGCAAGCGCGAGACCTCGCCGCCATGATGGAAGACAACGCGGCGCAGGCCAAGCTGGCGAGGGAAGCCTGCATAACGGCCGCGCAATGTACTTCGCTGCTACGCGACGTCGCGGCTCTCAAGCGCTATAACGCGAACAAGGCACGGCCGCATCTCGTGAACAACTACCACGTCCTGTCGGCGCCGCGTGACTTGCTGGACCGTATCGATGCGGTACTTGCGCAGAAGGAATGATGATGAGCGAGAACAGCAAGATCGAGTGGACAGATCATACGTGGACGCCGGTAGTCGGCTGCGATGCGGTGAGTCCCGCGTGCGCGAACTGCTACGCCGCGCTGATGGCCGCGCGCCTCGACGCGATGGGCATGGAGAAGTACCGCGGCGTCGCGGTGCGCGCCGGCGGCAAGGGCAAGTGGACGGGCAAGGTCAACTTCAGCGAGGCCGACCTCGTGAAGCCGTTGACGGTCAAGAAGGCGGCGCGTTGGTTCCTGACCAGCATGGGCGACGTCGCGCACGAGAAGCTGTCGGCCGAGCAGATCGCCGAGATGTTCGGCGTGATGGCGGTCGCAGGTGCCGAGGGACCATTCCATCGTGAGCAGGACGGCTACACGATCGACGGTTACTGGACCGCTTCAGACGGCAAGAAGGTGCCCGTCAAGTGGCCCAACATGCTCAGCGGGCCGCATACCTTCATGGTCCTCACGAAGCGCACTGAGCGGATGGCAGACCTGCTGTCGAGCTCGCGCTTCCTCAATTTGGTTGCTGGTGCTGCCTATCGCTGGGCGCACAACCGCGTCGCCGCCGGAGTGCTTTCGGATGGCATTGAGCATGGCCGCTGCTGGCCGCTGCCGAACGTCTTCATCGGGTGCACGGCAGAGGATCAGGAACAAGCTGACCTGAGGCGCCCGCACATGGCGCGCATCGCGGCGGATGGCTGGAACACGTTCGTGAGCTACGAGCCCGCGCTCGGCCCGGTGGACTGGACCGGTTGGGAATTCCTGAAGCAGTTGATCAGCGGCGGCGAGAGCGGGCCTAAGGCGCGGCCGTCACATCCGGACTGGCATCGTGACGCGCGCGACTTCGCTGGCGAGCATGAAATCGCCTACCTGTTCAAGCAATGGGGCGAGTGGGCGCCCGGTGAGAACTGCGGCGGCCCGATGAAGCGCACCGAGCATGTCGCGCACTGGTTCATCGATAAGTGGATGTTCAGCACGCTGACACCGAGCGGCTCGGCCGGCATGCACTATGACGATGAACCAACCGTCTATCGCGTCGGCAAGCGCACGGCTGGCCGCCATCTCGACGGCCGCACGCACGATGAATTCCCGGAGGCGCGATGACCGAGAAGGCGCTCAGCCTGAAGGAAGCCGCCGCGCTGCTCGGCGTCTGCTACTCCACCCTCTACACCCACAAGGAGGAGATGGGATTCTTCAAGGTGGGAGGACAGTGGCGCATTTGGCCAGACAAATTGAAAGGTGCGACGGAGTACAATCCCGACCGACCGGCGCGGACGGAACCAAGGAGTGAAAAATGTCAATCCGTAAGCGCAAAGGCTCCGACGTTTGGCACATTGATTTCCGCGCGCCAGGCGGCGGCCGAGTTCGACAAAGTACTGGAACAAGTGACAGGAAGGAAGCGCAAGAACTGCACGACAAGCTGAAGCACGAGGCATGGCGTGTGGCGAAGCTGGGCGAGAAGCCGCGCCACTGCTTCGAGGAGGGCGCGGCAAGGTTTCTCAAGGAAAGGATGGGCAAGACCACGATCACGAGCATGGCCGCCCAACTGGAGTACTTCTGCGGGATTTTCTCGGGGCGCGACCTGGCGTCGCTTACCCGGGCCGAGATCATGGCCGCCCTACCGGTAGATGCCGTTCGCAAGGGCCGCAAGGCCCCGCTGACGGCAGGCACTCGCAACCGGTATCTCTCGACGATTCGCGCGATGCTTTACGATGCCGCGGACAAGTGGGATTGGATCGAGAAAGCGCCCGCGCTGCCCGAGCTCGAGGAGCCAGCGATCCGCATACGCTGGATTACGCGAGACGAGGCGAAACGCCTGCTGCGCGCCTTGGGTGACGACTGCATGCGGGACTGCACGGCGTTCGGCTTCGCGACGGGGCTGCGGCAGGCCAACATTCTGAAGCTGGAATGGGCGCAGGTTGATCTCGTCGCGAAGCGGGCCTGGATTCACCCGGATCAGGCCAAGGCACGCAAGCCTATCGGCGTGCCGCTTAACGAGGAGGCGCTCACGATCCTGCGGCGGCAGATCGGCAAGAGCGATGAGTATGTGTTCGTGAGCGCGGGCGAGCCGCTCGATCGATGGGACGCGTACTGGTGGAAGGTGGCATGCAGGAAGGCGGGCATCAAGAATTTCCGGTTCCATGATGTCCGCCATACCTGGGCTAGCTGGCACGTGCAGGGAGGCACGCCGTTGCAGGTGCTCAAGGAGTTGGGCGGATGGGCGACATTTGAGATGGTCCTGAAATATGCGCACCTTGCCCCTGACCACCTTGCGCAGCATGCTAGCGCAGTTTTGATGCACGAACCACCGAAGCTCGTGGCAGTGAGCTAAGTCACGGCACGCTTTGGGCACAAACCCGGCGCGACTTTTCTTGAAAATCGCTAGAATCCTCACCGGGTAAGGGCTTGAGAGAGGCTGGCAGATGAAGGCTAACGGAGATCTGATCCGCTACGCGAGTGAACACGGGTTCGCATAATGGAACGGCGCATCGCCTCGATGGCTTCGCCCCTCGGCGCGCTCAAGGCGCTCGAGCGCAACCTGAAGCGCGAGCGGCGCGTTTTCGCCATGCTGATCGCGCTGCTCGCCTTCGCGGGGCTCGTTGCCGCGTGCGTGGCGGCGTTCAGCATAGGCGCGGCCTCGCTCTCGAGCCAGGCCGCGCAGCTGCGCACGATCACGGCGCAAACGAACGAGTTCGTTTCGCGGCGCTATAACTTCCTGTCTAGCCTGCGGCTGCTCTTCTCGCTGCAGGAGGAAGGCACCTTCACGCCGCCGCCTGCTCCCGCGGCACAGCAACGCTGCGCGCCGGCCTTCGCGGGCCTCGCGGGCGCGCCCGAGCTGCGCGCGCTTTGCGAGCGCGCGGCACAGCGCGCTTCGGACATCAGCCTGAACGCGCCCATGCTCTTCGTGCTGCTCGACGGCAGCGCCGCATGGCAATATCAACTCGCGCCCGACCCGCACAGCGCCAGGCACGAGCCGTTGCGCGAGGGCGCGGATGACGCGCGCATGCTGGTGGACGCCGCGCTCCTGCGCATGAGCGCGCGCGGCATCGACCCGCTGGGCTCGGGCCGCTGGCGCGATGTGACCTGGTTCCGCCCGCCGGCCGGGCTTGGTTTTTCTCCCCAGCTCGTGCTGGCGGCGGCGACCGTTCTTAAGGACGACAAACCTTATGCGCTCGTGATCACGAGCGTCGACCTGGCCGCGCTGCCGCACGCGCGAGCCACGAGCTCGCCGGACATCGAGCCGACCTTGTTCGACGGCGACGGCACGATGCTGGCCGGCACCTTGTCCGCGCCCGCCGCGCAATACGTCGATCGCGTGGTCGCGGCGCGGCCGGTCGAGCGCTTTCATTTGCTGCCGCGCTTCGGCTGGGTGCTGCGCGAGCAGCCGCTCGAATATCAGTTCGGCCATTACACGCTCGCGCTGCCCTGGGACGCGCAATTCGCGCTGATCCGCACACCGCTCGCCGTCATCCTGCTGATGACGGCGGCGCTCGTGGCGCTGCTCGTGGCGCTCGCACGCTACTGGAACCGGCATGTGCTCGAGCGCACGTATGCCGAAGCCACCCGTGCGCTCGAAGGCGAATTGCTCAATCACCTGCTCGTGCAAGCGACGCCGGTCGGCTTGTGCATCGTGCGCCAGCGCGACTTCGAAATCGTGATCGCGAACCAGATCGTGCGCAATGTGCTCGGTCTCGACACTCACGCCACCCGGCTGCCCGGCGCGCTGTGCGTGGAGTTCGAGAAGCACATGCCCGATTCGCCCTCGACGGACGCGGAGACCCCAATCCACGTCCTGCCTTTCTCGCTCGTGCGCGAGGACGGCGAAAGCGTGCATCTGGAAATCACCTACGCCCCCGCATCCATGAACCGCGAGGACGTCATGTTCTGCGCTTTCGCCGACATGTCGAAGCACTACGAGGCCGAGCGCCTGTTGCGCGAAGCGAAGCGCACGAGCGATGAAGCCGCGCGCAGCAAGGTGAGCTTCTTCGCGGCGATGAGCCACGAGATCCGCACGCCGCTCGCCTCGCTCGTGGGCAACATCGAGCTGGTGGCGCGCGGGCCGCTTGCGCCCGAGCAGCAAGCGCGCGTCCAGGCCATGCAGGTTTCCTCCTCGGAGCTGCTGCAGATCGTGAGCGACGTGCTCGACTTCTCGAAGATCGACGTCGGCGCGATGACACTTTCTGAGGAGCCCGAATCGATTGCCGTGCTGCTTGTGCGCATCGCGCTCGCCCATGCGCCGCTCGCCGCGCGAGCGCAGTTGCCGTTCTACCTCGTGATGGACCGCGCCATTCCCGCGCGGCTTTATTTCGACCCCGTGCGGCTCGCTCAGATCGTCAACAACCTCTTGAGCAACGCGTTCAAGTTCACGCACTCCGGCAAGATCGTGCTGCGTGCGCACTGGCGCGACGAGGCGCTCGAAATCAGCGTGGCCGACTCGGGCGTGGGCATGGCGGATTCGCTCAAGGCGCGGCTGTTCCAGCCGTTCACGCAAGGCGACGAACACCGGCTCACCGAGGCGCGCGGCACCGGCCTCGGCCTGTCGATTTGCGGGCGCCTCGCAAAACTCATGCACGGGCGCTGCGAGGTGGAGAGCACGCTGGGCGTGGGCACGCGCGTCATCGTGACCCTGCCGCTGCGCACGGACGGCACGCTCACCGCGGGCGAGGAGTGGACCCTGCCCGACGTGCATCCGGCCATGCTGTGCCGCGCGCCCGAGAACCACGAATGGCTGACGAATCTCTTTGACCCCAAGGTCAGCACGCCGACCTGGCTGAACGCAAACGAACCACCGCCGCGCGAAGGCACTTGGGATTATCTGCTGGCGACGGGCGAGCATTCGGCCGAGGAAGTCGAGCGCCTGTGGGGCAGCACGGCCAACGTCGTGTGGCTGCGCCAGGATGGGCCGCTCGTGCCGCTCTCGCGCGCGGACGGCAGCGTGGAAGTGAGCCTCTACAGCCTCGCGGGCATTCGCACCGCCACGCAGATGCTGCGCGAGCGGCCCGGCGCGGCGGCGAACGCGCCCGCCGCCATGCTGTCTGGCGTTGGGCATGGCGTTGGCTCTCGCGCCGCTTCCGCCGAGGCGCAAGCGCTGCAAGGCAGCGATTTCCGGCGGCTGAACGTGCTGATCGCGGAAGACAACCTGCTCAATCGCAGCTTGCTGCGCGATCAATTGCGCACGCTCGGCGCGAACGTAACCGAAGCGAAGGATGGCGAAGAAGCGCTCGCCCGGCTCGACGACGCGCACGTCGACGTCGTGCTCACCGACCTCAACATGCCAAAGATGAACGGCTACGAGCTGCTGCACGCCGCGCGCGCGAAGCAGGCAGCGCTGCCGGTCTACGCGGTGAGCGGCAATGCCCTGCCCGAACAGATCGCGCAGGGCCGCCAGTCCGGCTTCACCGACTATTTGAGCAAGCCCGTGCCGCTCGCGGAGCTCGCACGCGTGCTCGCCGACGTGGCGGCCAATCTGCGCGACGCGGCGCAGGCCGCTGTCGCAGCGCCGGCGACGGCACAACCCCTCGCCGCTCACGCCGGTAGTCGTCCCCAGACGAGCCAGCCCGGAATAGGCCAGCCCCAGATGGGTCAGCCCGAAATGGGCCAGCCCGACGACGATGGCGGCGACGGCGTGCCGCGCTTTCCCGCGTTATCTCCCGCGATGGTGCCGCTATTCGTCGAGCAAGCCGACCACGATATCGCCGACTACGCGCAGATCGCGTCCGCGCGCGATTTCCAGCGCCTGAGCGACTGGGCGCATCGCGTCTCGGGCGGCCTCGCCGTGCTCGGGCCTTCGATGCTCAACGAGGCCTGTCTGGAACTGCGCGCGACGCTGCGCGAGGCCGGCAGATGGACCGATGAAGCGGGCGAGCTCTCGGAGGCGGTGGCGGCTGAACTGGAGGCATTGCGCGAGCAGGCCGCGACGCGCGATTCGGCTTGAGTCTGCTCGATGGGGCTCGATGGGGCTCGATGGGGCTCGATGGGGCTCGATGGGGCTCGATGGGGCTTGAGTCGGCTCGATGCGGCTTGACGCGGCCCGATTTGGCCCACGCGGAGCGCGGCCGCTACACGCGCGGCACAAGCCCGCCGCGAGCCTGGCTCAAGTGAGCTTCTGAAGAAATGCGGGGGTAGCCGCAGGCGCCTGCTCGGGGCACTCACCCTGCTGGCTGCGGATGCACCACAGACGCAGCGCGCTGCCCTCGAGGGGGCAGCCGACCGGATTGTGCGGCGTCGCATGAGTGCGCGCTTCGAGCCGCAATGCGTACCCGTCGGGTAATTCGATACCGCAAAAGGTCGCCCGCACACCGCTTTCGCGGGCGGTCGGCTTAGGGTCCTGCGCCGCGCCGCCATGGCGCAGCGCGCGAACGCCACAGGGCTCGGCAGTGCGGGCCATCCATCTCAGGCTGGGCGCCTGGCGTAATAAAAAGACGGGCATGATCGTTTGCCGCGAAACCAGCGGCGCCATAATCGTTGCAGATAGCAACAATAGTCGCTCGCCGTGCCTGCGCTCGCCATAGAACGCTTTCGAAAAGGCCGGCGCAATCCGGTTTGCGCACCCTCGCGCACGTTCCCGCACCCAATACGGCAAGGCTTATGGCCGTCTTCAGCATGCCGGCCCGCCTCCTCGACTCGTGCGCATCATGGTAGACTGCGCCGCGCTTTTCGCTCACTCCGACATGAAATCACGCAAGCACTCCCTGTTGACCGCATGGCTTGGCCTCGTCGCCATGTGGCTCATCGTGCTTGCGCCGCTCGCGAGTCAGCTGGTTGCCGCGCATCAGGCGCACGTGCCCGACGCGGCGCTCTGCTCGGCGATTCAGCCGGCCTCCACCGCGCCGCATCTTTCGCACGACGATGCATTCGGCGCTTGCGGCTACTGCCACCTGCTCGAACATCACGTCGCGATGCCGGGCGTTCCTGTGCCCGCGCCCTCGCGCGCACTCGTGGCCGCGCTCGATCGCGTCGCGCCGCTCTCCACCCGCCACGCGCCGTTCGGCGCCTTCCCCTCGGGCAGGCCGCGCGCGCCACCGTTCGTTTCCTGACCGCCGTCATCGGCCGCACGTTCGCGTTTCTCTCGCCCGCCCGCGTCTCCAGCCTGCCCGCGCCAATCCATGATCGAGCGCAGGCGCCGGCTTTGTCGATAGCCTCGGCAATGCCCGTTGCCGCGTGCGCCCCGAAACGCGCGCTGTAGCACGCGCTATCCCGCTCGCGGCGGCAAGCGCGGCGCTCACGTGCGGCCGCACGTTCATCGCCTTCGGGAAACCTCATCATGTCCACGCCCGCCCCGCGCGGCGCGCGCATTTGCTCGCACCTGCATGCGTGCCCTCGCACGCGCTTCAAGTCGCCCTTCAAGTCGTCATTCACGTCGCCCTTCACGTCGCCCTTCACGTCGCCCTTCAAGCAACCTTTGAAGCCACCATTGCGCCCGCGCGTGCGTGCAAGTCTCGGCCTTGTGCCGCTGTCCCTGCTCGCGCCGTTTGCCGCTCTCACACCGGTTGCATCCTTTGCGGCCGACGCCACGCTGCCCACCGTCACCGTGAGCGCATCGAGCGGCGGCACGGGCGGCGCCGTCACGCCCGCCGTCGATCCGAACCTGCCCGCCACGGTCGAGACCGTCACGCCCGAGACGTTCGAAAACTGGAACGTGGTCAACACGGAGGACGTGCTCAAGTACATGCCGAATCTGGCGGTGCGCAAGCGCTTCGTCGGCGACCTCAATTCGATCATCGCCGTGCGCGGCACGAGCAACACGCAAAGCGCGCGCGGTCTCGTCTACGCCGATGGCCTGCTGCTCTCGAATCTGCTCGGCAACAGCTACTCCTTTCCGCCGCGCTGGTCGATGGTGTTTCCCGACCAGATCCAGCAGGTGGACGTGATCTACGGACCGTATTCGGCGCTCTATGCGGGCAACTCGCTGGGCGCCACGGTGCTGATCACGACGCGCATGCCCAGGCACTTCGAAGCCAACGCGGATGTGAAGGCGTTCACGCAGCACTTCAGCCTCTACGGCGTGAACCAGAATTTCAACGGCAGCGAAATGAGCGCCTCGATAGGCGATGCGATCGGCAAGTTCTCGTACCTGCTCGGTGTCAATCACCTCGAGAATACGAGCCAGCCGCTACAGTTCGCGACGCTCGCCCAGTCGGGCACGCCCGCGAAGCCCGGTGACATTCCCGTACACGGCGCGTACTTCTACAACAATCAGACCAACGCGCCTACGGCGGTTCTGGGCGTGAACGGCGAAGGCATCGAGCACACGGTTCAGGACCAGTTCAAGTTGCGCATGCAATACGATTTCACGCCCACCGTGCAAGGCGGCGTGACGCTCGGCTACTGGCACCAGACCTACGACAGCCAGACCTCGACGTTCCTCTACGATGCCAGCGGCAACCCGGTCTACAGCGGCAAGGTGTCGATGGGGGGCTACGAGTACACGATCCCCGCCGCCGCGCTCGCGCCCAGCCGCGGCTGGAGCGAAAACTGGCGCTATGGCGTCACGCTGCGCACGCATCAGGCGAGCGGCTGGAACGCCGAGGCGATTGCTTCGTACTACGACGTGAGCAACAGCGTCGCGCGCACCGCCGGGTCCGGCGGCCCCGGCGACGGACCCGGCACGATGACGCTTGGCGACGGCACCGGCTGGAAGACGCTCGACCTGAGGACGACATGGACGCCCGAGCGGCCCGAAGCGGGCCTCGGCGCGCACTGGCTCAGCTTCGGCTACCACTACGACAACTATTTCGTCGACAACCAGACCTGGCGCACGCTCGCCTGGCGTGACGGCGGCGCGGGCAGCTTCGCCAACGCGTTCGCGGGCAAGACCGAGACGCAGGCGATCTACGCACAGGACGCGTGGCGCTTCCTGCCGCGCTGGAAGCTCGTCTACGGCGTGCGCTACGAAGCCTGGCGCGCCTACGACGGCTACCAGGCACTCGGCGCTTCGAGCGTGCCCTATGCGAACGCCAGCGACCATCACCTCTCGCCGAAGGCCTCGCTGTCGTTCGACCTCACCGACGACCTCACGCTGCGCGCCTCCATCGCGCGCGCGTATCGCTTCCCCACCGTGAGCGAACTGTTCCAGGGCCAGGTGAACGGCTCGTCGATCGTGAACAACAATCCGAACCTGCGCCCCGAAGACGATGTTTCGAAGGAGCTCAGTGCCGAATGGGCGCACTGGAACGGGCTATGGCGCTTCACACTCTTTCAGGATGACGTAAAGAATACGATCTTCAACCAGACCGACACCACGGTCATTCCCAGCGTGACGAACTTCCAGAACATCGGCAAGGTGCGCTCGCGCGGCGTGGAGACGAGCTACCAGGGGCAGGACGTGATGTTGCGCGGCCTCGATCTGGCGGCAAACGTGGCGTATACGCAGTCGAAGATTCTGGCCAATGCGCAGAATCCCGCGAGCGTCGGCAAGTACTTCTACCGGATTCCGCTGTGGCGCGCGAATCTCGTCGCAACGTACCGCTTCGACGCGCGCAGCGCGCTCACGCTCGCGGCCCGCTATTCGGGGCGCCAGTACAACACGCTCACCAACACCGACACCAACCCGAACGTGTTCGGCGGCACGAGCACGTACACGGTCGCCGACATCAAGTACACGTTCCGGCCCACGAAGAAGAGCGAGATTGGCGTGGGCATCGACAACCTGTTCGACGCGCGCTACTTCGTCTACCACCCCTATCCGGGCCGCACGTACTACGTCGAAGCGAAGCTCGGCCTATGAACCCGCGCCTGCCTTCGTCCCTGCAGCAATCGCAATCGCAACCCCCGGCCCGGCGCGCGTCGCACGCCGCCGCGCCGGACCACGAGGAGCCTCCGATGTCCGCTACCCTGCCCGCTTCCGGCACGCCAGGCACGCGCGCCGCCCCCGCTGCCGGCGCCGTTCAACCCGGCTATCGCACGCTATGGCGCTGGCATTTCTACGCCGGCCTGTTCGTCATGCCGTTTCTGATCGTGCTCGCGATCACCGGCACGATCTATTGCTTCCAGCCGCAGATCGAGCCGTTGCTGTATCCGCACCGGCTCGTGGTCGCGCCCGCCGCGACGCCGCGCCTGAGCGCCGACGCCCTGCTCGCGCGGGCGCGGGCCGCGCTGCCGCCGGGCGCCCGGCCCGTGCGCGCGCATATCGAAGCGGATCCGGCACGCAGCGCGGAGTTCGTGTTCGCGCTCGACGGCGGCGCCAAGGAGAGCGTCTATCTGAACCCGTATAACGGCGAAGTGCTTGGCACGCTCGACGTGGAGCGCCGCTTCATGCAGGTGGACCGCATGCTGCACCGCAAGCTGCTGCTCGGCAAGCCCGGCGAGCTGCTGATGGAGCTGGCCGCCTGCTGGACGCTCGTGATGATCGTGACCGGCGTTGCGTTGTGGTGGCCGCGCCAGCCCGGCGAGCGGGGCCTGGCATGGGGTTCGACGCTACGCGCCGCGCTGTGGCCACGCCTGGGCGCAAAGGGCCGGCCGTTCTGGAAGAGCCTGCATGGCGCGATCGGCATCTGGCTTGCGGTGGGTGCGCTCGCGTTCGTCGTGAGCGGCTTGCCGTGGACGGGCTCGTGGGGCACGCAGTTCAAGGCGCTCGCGACGCGCGCGAGTCTCGGTGCGCCGCGTGGCGCGTGGGGCGGCGGCCTGGCGCTGCAGTCGACGCCGCCCGGCGCGCAAGGCACGCCGGCGAGCGCTGCCGCGGGCCACGCCGAGCATGCCAATCACGCCGCCGCCGATGAGCACGCGGGCCACGACATGGCGTCGATGCCCGGCATGGTGATGGACGACCTGCCGCTGCCCAACGTGCCATGGGCCGTGGGGGCGGTGCCGGTGCCGCAGTCGCCCGGGGGGCGCGCGCAGCCCGCGTCGCACTGGACGCTCGATCAGGTAGTCGCGCAGATGCGCGCACTTGGCGTGCAGAGCGGCTACGACGTCGCGCTGCCCGCAACGGCAACGGGCGTCTATGTCGCGTCGTACTTTCCAGCGGACCCGAAAGAAGAACGCACGGTCTATATCGACCAGTACAGCGGCAAGATGCTCAAGGACATCCGCTACGCCGATTACGGTGCGGTTTCACAGGCCATTTCGTATGGCACGTCGCTGCACATGGGGCGTTACTTCGGCCTCGCGAACCAGCTGATTTGCGCGGCGATCTCGCTCGGGCTCGCGGCGCTCGCCGTCACCGGCTTCGCAATGTGGTGGCTGCGCCGCCCCGCCCGCGCGTCTCGCGGGCTCGGTGCGCCCTCGCGCGAGCGAGCCGCGCCGCCCATGCGCGCCTGGAAAGCGGGGATCGTCATCCTCGGCGTGATCTTCCCGCTGATGGGCGCGACGATCGTGGCCGTGTGGGTGCTCGACCGACTCGCTTTCGGCCGCTCGAACGATCTTTCGTCTTCCTGACAAAGCGGCGATCGCGCCTATGCGAGGCTTGCTTTCACGCTCGAGCAGCGTTGAACGCGCTGCGGTAATCTGAGGACACAATTGCCCTTGAACCCGGCCCTGCAATCCGGTTTCCAAGCAATATGAGGTCTCGCATGGGAGCGGAGTAAGCGCTTTGCACTAACTCCGGCCGACCGCGAAGCATGGGACCCGCGTAAGAGCCTTGCATGGGGCTGGAGTAAGTGCTGAAGCACTAACTCCAGCCGACAGCTAAAGCACTAACTCGGGTCGACCGCAAAGCATGGGACCCGAGTAAGCGCTAAAGCGCCAACTCGGGTCGACCGCGAAGCATGGGGCCGGAGTAAGTGCTGAAGCACTAACTCCGGCCGACAGGAGGTAACAGTGTTCCGGCTCATTTCTGCATTGGGGATAGCTGCGGCGCTTGCAGGCTGCGTGGCGTACCCTGGCTACTACGACGGCACGTACGGCTATGGCTACCCCTATCCCTACGATTACGGCTATCCGTACGGGTACGGCTACCCCGCCTACTATTACGGACCAAGCTTCGGCTTTGCCTACTGGGGCGGCGGCGGCGGATGCTGCTATCACGGCGGGCACGGAGGCTGGCATGGCGGCGGCGGTTGGCACGGAGGCGGTTGGCACGGCGGCGGTGGCAGCAGCTGGCAAAGCGGCGGCAGTCACGGCAGCGGGCACGGGCACTAGCCCCGCACCCGCAAGCCGTGACCACGTCGGCGTGGGCCGATGGCGCTAGCGGCCCAAACGCAGCGCAAACGCAGCCCGAGCGCCGCCAGGCGCGCCCCAAAGCAGCCCGCGCCAAACGCCCCCCCAAACGCGCCTTAAACGCGCCCGTTCACCGCAATCCCGGCGCCAGTGACCGCGCGCGCGTCCGAGGAAATCAGGAACGCGATCACCGCCGCGATTTCATCGGGCTGCACCCAGCGCGTAAAATCGGCGTCGGGCATGTCCGCGCGGTTCTGCGGCGTATCGATGATGCTCGGCAGAATCGCGTTGACCGTCACGCGCTTGTCCTTGAGCTCTTCGGCCAGCGCCTCGGTAAGCCGCGCCACGCCCGCCTTCGAAGCCGCGTAGGCGCCCATGCCAAGCCCGGCCTTCTGACCCGCACCCGCGCCGATGTTCACGATGCGGCCCGCGCCGCGCGCGAGCAGGTGCGGCAGCGCCGCCTTCGACGCATTGAGCGCCGTCTTCACATTCAAGTCGAACATCAGGTCCCACGTGCGCGCGTCGCCGTCGGCGATCGTTTCCCAGCGGAACGCGCCCGCGATGTTGATGAGCGCGTCGAGTCCGCCGAGCGCCTGGCTCGCCGTCTCCAGTGCCTGGTTCGCCGCGCCGGCGTCGACGAGGTCGATGCCGCCGATGCGCACCGCCTGTGCGAGCGTGGCGGGCCACGCGTCGTCGGCGGGTGCCGCGCCCCGGCCGATCAGCGCCACGCGCGCGCCGCGCGCCGCGAGAAACTGCGCGCTCGCCATGCCGAGACTGCCGAAGCCGCCGGTGATCGCCACCGTCTTGCCATTCACTGAGTTATCCATCTTGAGCGCCTGTGAGTCTTGCGTTCGGGTGGTTTCGAACGATGGGTTGAAAATCGCCGCGGCGCCCGGTATTGCGCCAGCCGCCGCGTGCCGCCACGGTAACCGAGCGCGCCGCTCCCATCAACTGCAGCATCCATTGCCGCGTCATCGGTGCGCGGCCATGCGCAGGCGCGCTGCGGGCAGCAACGGCTTGTTTGCCTCAGGCCTCGGTGCGCACCGCTGCCAGACTGCGCCGGCGCAGCTCCTCGGTGGTTTCGCCCTTGCCGTCCGCGCGCCAGCCCGGCGGCAGGATCGCGTGGCGCACGGCCGTCCACACATTAGGCGCGGTAGCGATGTCACGCGCGAGGCTCACCCAGTGCTCGAATTCGACGACGAGCGGATTGCGCGAGCGTGTGGGCGTGACGAGCCCGTAGCGGCACGGCTCTTCCGCGCGCTCGGCCACGTAGGTGCCGAACAGGCGGTCGAACACGATCAGCACGCCGCCATAGTTCGCGTCGAGATAATCGACGTTGGACGCATGGTGCACGCGGTGCGCCGAAGGCGTATTGAACACGTATTCGAGCCAGCCGAGCTTCGGCATCCAGGTGTTGTGCAGCCAGAACTGATAGAGCAGGTTGAACGAGAGAATCGCCACCGCGATTTCGGGGCGTACGCCGAGCCAGACGAGCGGCGCGAAGAAGATGACCGGGCCGGCAAGCTTGCTGGTCCACCCGAGCCGATATGCCGAAGACAGCGTGAGCTGATTGGGCGAATGGTGCACCGCGTGCGAGGCCCAGAAAAAGCGCATGCGGTGCGAGGCGCGGTGATAGCAGTAGTAGCAGAATTCCTGGCCGACGAAGACGAGCAGCACGAGCAGGACGTTATCGATCGTGAGCGTAAAGAGACGATGCTCCCAGGCGAAGTGGAAGACCGGCGTGGCGAGCGAAATGGGCAGGAGCGCGAAAAGTTTTCGTCCGACGAGATCGGCGAGCGAGAGCCAGACCTCGGACCAGTCGAAGGGAGCCTGGCCGTCGCAGCGTTTGCGCAGCCAGAGCACCGCCGCCTCGATCAGCGAGGCGGCAACGATGAAGAGCGTGACATAAGACGCGAGTTTGCCTGTCGATAGCATGTGAATAGTGTGCGAGTAGTAGCGCCTGGCGCGGTGTTGAAAAGGACGCGTCGTGCGCTGCGGGATCGGCCGTCGCGTCGGATGAACCGCACTTTAGTGGCGCGGGACGCGCAGAACCACTCACAAAATATGTCGCCGCATGTCGTGCGTGCGCCGTGAAATACCGCGACATGGTTTTGCGCGAGACTCGCCCAAGGGATCGCCCTATAGTTCGTTCCGCTGACACGCCGACTGCGTGCCCCGAACCGAAACGCAAGGATCCCCGATGAAATCGCTCACCCGCTCCGCCCTCGCCGCCGCCCTCTTCGCCCTCGCCAGCGCACCGGCTTTCGCAGGCTGGTCTGGCCACGGCACGGCCTACACGCCGCACGGCACGTATAACGGCGCGCATTACGGCTCGTGCGGCGGCGGCAGCTGCTCGCATGCGGGCGGCGTGGCCGGCCCGTGGGGCGGCGTCGCGACCAACACCGGCACTGTCACGCGCACCGCGCCGGGACAGTTCTCGAACAGCGGCACGGCAGTCGGCCCGAACGGGCGTTCGGTCGAGCATTCCGGCGACACGAGCTGCGCCGGCGGGACCTGCTCGCACACCGGCACCATGACGGGCGAGGACGGCCGCAGCGCATCGACCTCGGGCAGCGTGACGCGCACGGCGCCGGGCCAGTACTCGTCGACGGGCACGGTCACCGCCGCGAACGGCAATAGCGTGAGCCACAACGCCTCGACCAGTTGCGCCGGCTCGACCTGCTATCGCTCGGGCACCGACACGGGCAGCGATGGCGGCACGGTCACGCACTCGGGCAGCGCCACGCGCGTAGCACCTGGCGTGGTGACGACGTCGGGCGGCTCGACCGTCGTCCATGGCGGCACGGTCACGACGGGCGGGACCACGGTGGTCCAGGGCGGGTCCACGGTGGCCGTGGGCGCCACGGTTGCCGTCGCGCCGGTCCCGGCGCCCGTGCCTGCGCCGGTGGTTGTCACGCCGCCGCCGGCCAACACGGTCTATGTGGCCCCGCCGCCGGCGCCGAACACCGTCGTCGTCGCCCAGGCACCCAAGACCGTGTACGTGGCGCCGCCGAAGCACGTTTATGTTGCACCGCCCGCGCCGAAGGTCGTGTATGTGGCGCCGCCCGCGCCCAAGGTCGTGTACGTCGCGCCGCCCGCGCCGCGAGTCGTGTATATCGGGCGCCCGCTGCCGCACGCTGTCTATGTCGCACCGCGTCCGGTCTACGTCGCGCCCGCCCCGCGCGCCGCGATCTGGGTGCCGGCACACTGGGCAGGCCGCGTCTGGGTGCCTGCGCATTGGGCCTGATAGCTAACGCGTGGTGCCCGTTTCCACGGGCGCACCCCGACCGCCCCGCTGTGTCCTGAGTGCCCACCCGGCAAATCCGGGCGCCACGGCCACGAACAGCGCGGCGAGCGTCGTGGCGTCGGGCGCGCGCAGCGCCTGCAGATAAGGCGCCAGATAGGCAAACAGCGTGAAATGTCCGCCGATCATCGCGATCGACACGCACTGTGAGGCCATCAGCCGGCGCTCGGGGAACACATTACGCGACGCCCGCGCGCCGCGAGTTCCCGCGCAACGTGCGCGACGCGACGTTCGTGCGCGCGCATCTCATCTAATATCGAAGGAGCCGCCGCGAGCCGATAGCAGCCCTTATCAATGGGCTTGAATCGCGCACCCGAATAGCGGCGCCGCAGCGCCCCCAGGCATCCCCACCACGAAGCGCAACGACCACCGCCGGAGGCGGCCCATGGAGCAGGCAAACCGGATCATCGTGCTCGACGACGAAGCCGAGCTGCGCCACATGCTGCAGCGCTTCTTGAGCGGGCATGGCTTCGAAGTGCGCGCCGTCGCCGACGGCAAGCGCCTCGACCGCATGCTGCAGCGCGAGCCTTACGACCTGCTGGTGCTCGATCTCATGATGGAGCCCGAAGACGGCCTGAGCGTATGCCGCCGGCTGCGCGCCGAAGGCCACACGCTGCCGATCCTCATGCTCACGGCCAAGGGCGATGCCGCCGACAAGGTGATCGGCCTCGAAACCGGCGCCGACGACTACCTCGCCAAGCCCTTCCTGCCCGACGAGCTCGTCGCGCGCGTGAAGGCGCTGCTGCGCCGCCAGAAGATGGCCGCGGGTGACCCCACCGTCACGACACAGCGGCTGCGCTTCGGCGATTTCGTCTTCGACGTCGGCCAGCAAACGCTCCTGCGCGACGGCGTGCCCATCGAGATCCACTCGGCGCAAATGCTGTTGCTGCACGCGCTCGGCTCCTCGCCCAACCGCGCCGTGAGCCGCGAGAACCTGCTCGCGCGCGCCCGCGGACGCGACCACGCCGCGCTCGACCGCAGCGTCGACGTGCAGATCCTGCGGCTGCGCCAGATCGTCGAGGAAGATCCCGCCAAGCCGCGCTTCATCAAGACCGTCTGGGGCATCGGCTACATGCTGGTGGCCGGCGTCGACCGCTGATGCGCCACTCGTTCATGCTTACGCCCTCGCGCTGGCTGCCGCGCTCGCTCCTCTCGCGCAATATCGCGCTGCTGGTGGCGCTCGTCGCCCTCACTCAGGTGTGCTCGTTCGCAGCGCTGCTGCATTTCGTGCAGCGCCCGCGTATCGAGCGCGCCTCGATCATCTTCGCCGATTACGTCGAGATGCTCGACGGCACGCTCGCCGCGATGCCGCCGGCCGAAGGCCGCGCCGCCGCCGCGCGCCTGAATGCGCGCCATGAGGCGCCCGCCGCGAGCGTCGACTTGCCCGGCGTGAATCCGCTGCACGTTTTCCAGACGTGGCAGCGCGACGTCTTCATCGAGGCGCTCCAGCGTCATCTGCCCGCCGACATGCCGGTGCGCTGGGAAACATCAGACGAAGAGCGCCTGTGGATACGCGTGCACGCGGCGGGCGAGCCCATCTGGGTGGCCCTGCCGATGACCGCCGACGCGCGCGCGAGCGGTATCACCACGGCCATCGTGCTGTCGATCGGCCTCGCGCTGCTTGCGGCGTTCACGGGCTGGCTGATCCAGCTGCACCTGAACCGCCCGCTCGACGATCTCGCTCACGTGGCGCGCCGCTTGAGCGCGGGCGAAGCGCCCGCACCCCTGCCCACCGACGGCCCGACCGAGATCGCTCAGGTTAGCCAGGCGTTCAATCAAATGACCGCCGCGCTGCAACAAGCCGAAGCGACGCGTGCGCTGATGCTCGCCGGCGTCTCTCACGACATCCGCACGCCGCTCACCAAGCTGCGCCTCGCCATCGCCATGGCGCTGCCGCGCGGCACCAACGACAAGCTCGTCGATTCGGCCGAGGGCTATCTCGACCACATCGACACGATCCTCCAGCAGTTCATGGACTACGCGGGCAGCGGCGAGCGCGAAGCACCACAGCCGGGCGACCTCAACGCGCTCGCGGGGCAACTCGTGGCCGACTTCGCGGGGCTCGGGCACGAATTCGACTTCGAGGAAGGCGAGCTGCCGAGCTTCGCGTTCCGGCCCGTGGCCGTCATGCGGCTCTTGATGAACCTGATGCAGAACGCCGTCGTATATGGCCGCACGGGCCTGTGCGTGCGCACGTGGCAGGCCGACGGCCACGCCTGCGTGGCCATTTGCGACCGCGGCGGCGGCATCCGCGCAGAAGAACTGGAGCGGCTCAAATCACCCTTCAGCCGCGGCACCAACGCGCGTGGTCACTCGGGCGGCACCGGCCTCGGGCTCGCAATCGTCGAACGAATCGCGCGGCTGCACGGCGGCTCGCTGACCTTCGCCGACCGCGCTGGCGGCGGACTCGAAGCCGTAGTGAAGCTGCCGCTCGAACGCGCCCCGTTTGCGCAGCCCGCTGCGCACGGGTGACGCGCGGGCGACACAGGGGCGAAACACGGGCGAAACATATGGGCGAAACACAGCGACATAATTTGCGCGTGGCATGAGCAAGCGCCTCCCCCCATACTTGCGCCTGTACCGAGCGACACGCGCTGCCACGAGACAAGAGCAGGCAAGACGCCCAGCCGGCCCTCATGAACCCGATCCAATATTTCGCCATCCTGATTAACTGGCGAATGGCGGATCCAGCACCCAGGCGACCCTAGATGAACACGATGCTCCGCTCCCTCTTCAACAAGACCCGTCGTTGCGCGGGCGCGGCCCTGCTCGCAGGCTCGCTGTTCGCTTCGGGTTGCGCGTCGGCCGCGAATGCGCTGCAGGCGGCCGGCCCGCTGCCGCAAGTGCGCGCCGAGGTGATCTACGTATCCGCGTTCGAGATCTCGCCCGATGTCGTGAAGCTCGACAGCGGCATGGCGCAGAAGCTCAAGATGATGGCGAGCGGCGAGTCGTCGGCGCAGCAGCAGCAACAGATGGCGCTCGCGGCGCGCGAGAAGCTGGCCGACGACATCGTCGCCCAGTTGCAGAAAATGGGCCTGCCCGCCATGCGCGTGGACGGCCCCGTGCCGGCGGGACGCAGCGCGATCGTCGTCGAAGGCCGCATCGACACCGTCGACGCGGGCAGCCGTCGCCGTCGCGTCCTGATCGGGCTCGGCGCGGGCAAGAGCGAAGTGGGCGCGACCATCGCCGTGTCGTACCTGCCGGCTAACGGCGCGCCCCAATCGCTCGTCACCTTCGAGGCGAAGGCGGACAGCGGCCATATGCCTGGCATGGCGGAAACGGCGGGCGTGGGCGCGGCAGCGGGCCATGTGGCCATGTCGGCGGCGGCGGGCGCGGGGTTGCACGGCGCGTCGGAGGCGAAGCGCGACACGACTTCCGCCGACGCCGGCAAGCTCGCCACCTCGATCGCCAAGCAGCTTGCGCAGGCCGCCACGCAATACGGCTGGGTGCCGGTCAGCAAGGCCGGCTGATAACAGCCCGAAAACGCAGCAACTTGCAGACCCGTCCGGCGGCGCACATGCGCCGCCGTTTTCTATTGCGCGGTCTCGCGGTAATGCGCGAACTTCAAGGTCTGTCCGATGCCCGGATTGAAGCAGTTGCACGGATCGAGGCTTTCATAAAACGCCTTGAGCGCGGGCTTCGCAGGATGGAGCGCGCAGTGTGAAGCGAACTGCGCGTGCGTCCACCTGGATGGAGCAATGGTCAATTCAGCCCGTGCCCATGCGGGTCTCGTCGACGAACTTCTCGGTGGCGTCGTCGATCTTGCGGCCCTTGCGCCCTGCCGGGCCGTGGATATAGATGGTCTTCATGTCGACCTGACGCTCGCCGGTCATGCCGGGCGGCGGCGTCATCTCGTAGTGCACCTCGCGCGCGTGGTCGGCGAGCTGCAAGCGCGGATCGAACACCGAGTTGAACTTCCACAGCATGCGCACGAAATTGGTCTGGCCGCGCAACAGCAGATGCGTCGCCAGCCCGAGCGCACCGCGCAGCGCCGTCCAGCCGAGGTGCTTGCGATTCAAAACTTGTTGCGTGCGCACCAGTTCAGCGTAGAACTCGGGCAGCGGCAGCTTCGTCGGCACCACGGCATGCTGGATGTCGTAGAGCCGGTAGTCGAGGCTCGTCAGGCGCCGCGCCTCCTGCTGCCAGTTTTCGGTGCCAGGATACGGCGTGTTCACGCTGATGTTCACGATCTCAGGAATCTCCATGCACCACTGGCGTATCGTCTCGAAGCGTGCGTGGTCCCAGTCGGGGTCCGCAATCAGGTTGACCGCGACCGTGATGCCCAGCGAGCGCGCGAACTCCAGCGCCTCGAAATTGCGGTCGAGGCTGATGCGCTTGCGAAACGCCTTGAGTCCCGCGTCGTCGATTGCTTCGAGGCCGAGGAACATGTACTTCAGGCCCAGCGTCTGCCACGCGCGGAACACCTCCTTGTTGCGCAGGAGCACGTCGCCGCGCGTTTCGAGGTAGTAGCGCTTGTGAATGCCGCGCCGGCGGATCGCGTCGGCGATCGCCATGCCGTGCTCGGCGTGCACGAAGGCCACGTCGTCGACGATGAACACACCCGGCTCGCGCAGCGACGCCAGCTCCTCCACCACGACCTCGGGGCTGCGCGTGCGGTAGCTGCGCCCATAGAACGTCCACGCGCTGCAGAACGTGCAGTCCCACGGGCAGCCGCGCGCGAACTCGATCGAGGCGCACGGATCGAGCGTGCCGATGAAATATTTGCGCCTGTGCCGCAGCAGATCGCGCGCGGGCCTCACCGGGTCGAGATGCTCGACGAAGTGCGGCGGCGGGCCGGACCCTTCGCGCGTGACCACGCCCGGCACCGCGAGCAGATCGCCGTTTTGCGCGACAGCCTCGAGCAGCGTGTTGACCGACGCCTCGCCCTCGCCACGCAGGACGCAGTCGATGGCGCCATCGGCGTGACGCAGCAGATCGTGCGCCGTGAACGACACGCTATGGCCGCCCACGAACACGAAGCACCCAGGCAGCGCGGCCTTCACGGCCCGGGAGAGGTCGATGATCTCGGGAATGTTCGCCAGATAGTTGCCCGAAAAGCAGAGCGCCTCGGGCTGCCAGCCGCGCACCCTGCGCATCAGGTCGCGATGGGTCTCCACTTGCAGGTCGATGAGGTGCACGTCGTGGCCCGCGTCGCGCGCCGTGCCGGCAACCGATTCGAGACCCAGCGGCTCGAGCCGCAGGAACACGCGCGTATACATCAGCCCGCTCGGGTGGACAGCGAGCAATCTCATGAAGCCTCCTTGCGAGGCGCCTGCCCGACGCGGTGTGCGTCGCGGCGCGCCTGCCGTCCGGCACTGTTCCGGCACCGCTCCGGCACTGCTGCTTCGTGCGAGTCTACGCGCCTTCGCACCGCGGCGCTCGCTGCGCCGCTGTGTCGAGTGCGACGAATATCGGTGTGCGATCGGGCGTCCGTATGCCAACCGTCGCCGGCCGGCGGCGCCCGGCCATGCAAGGCGTCACGGCACGCTGCGCGCCTTTGGTAGACTGGGACTCCCACTCGCCCATCGCCCGAATCGCCATCCCGCCGTGTCGAATTCCCGCTCGCTCCCGCGTCTGTTGACCGAAATCCGTGCTTGCCGTGTCTGTGCCGGGAGCTTGCCGCTCGGCCCGCGTCCGGTGCTGCAGGCGAGTGCGAGCGCGCGGCTCCTGATCGTCGGCCAGGCGCCCGGCGCGAAGGTTCATGCCTCGGGCGTGCCGTGGGACGACGCGAGCGGCGAGCGCCTGCGCGACTGGATGGGCATCGACGCGCAAACGTTCTACGACGCCGCGCGCATCGCCATCGTGCCGATGGGCTTTTGCTATCCGGGCCGCGGCAGCGGCGGCGATAACCCGCCGCGTCCCGAATGCGCGCCGCTCTGGCACGAACGCCTGCTCGCGCTCATGCCCGACGTGCGCCTCACGCTGCTGGTGGGCCAGTATGCGCAGCGCTATTTCCTCGGCAACCGGCGCAAGGCCTCGCTCACCGAGACCGTGGAGGCCTGGCGCGAGTACGCGCCCGCCTGTGTGCCGCTGCCCCACCCCTCGCCACGCAATACGCCGTGGCTCCAGCGGCATCCGTGGTTTGCGCACGACGTGCTGCCCGCGCTGCGCGAGCGCGTCGCCGAGGCCTTGTCGATCACGCAGCAAGCGGGCGCGGATCCGCACAAAAAGGAGAACCAGAAGATGACCCATCCAGCGATCACCGTCCAGCGTGTCTACGAACCGCTGCCCGAGGACGGACAGGCGTGCTTTCTGGTCGACCGCCTATGGCCGCGCGGCATGCGCAAGGAGAAGCTCGCGCACGTGAGCTGGGTGAAGGACGTCGCGCCAAGCACGGAATTGCGCCAATGGTTCCACAAGGACCCCGCGCAATGGGACGAGTTCGAGCGCCGTTATATCGCCGAGCTCGATGCGAACCGTGCCGCATGGGAGCCGATCGCCGAGGCGAGCAAAACGCGCCCGGTAGTGCTGCTCTATAGCTCGCACGAAACCGTGCGCAACAACGCCACCGTGCTGCGCGACTATTTGATGAAGAAGCGACGCAAATAACGCCGCGCGCCGTCCTCGAGCAGCGACATCCCAGCCCGACGAAACTCCACTATTGGACCACCGGCACGCCTGCAAAGTGCGTTAATGTACGAGCAGCGCTTATCCCACGGAGAACCCACATGAAAAAGATCGTCGTGAACGCCGGCCCGTACCGCTTCGTCGGCCGCCTCGAGGAAGAGAAGGCACCGCTGACCTGCCAGCGCTTCCTGCAGTTGCTGCCGTTCAAGAACAAGGTGATTCATTCGCGCTGGAGCGGCGAAGCGGTGTGGATTCCGCTCGGCGATTTCGATACCGGCCTCGATTTCGAAAATCATACGAGCCACGCGTCGCGCGGCGACATCCTGCTGTATCCGGGCGGTTTCAGTGAGACCGAGTTCCTGTTCGTGTATGGCAGCTCGATCTTCGCAAGCAAGATGGGCCAGCTCGCTGGCAATCACTTCTTCACGCTGCTCGAAGGACACGAGCATCTCGCCGCGTTCGGCAAGCTCGTGCTGTGGGAAGGCGCGCAGGACATCGAATTCCGCCTCGCCGACGAATGACGTCCGCGTGAGGCTCAGCGTGGCGGTCGCGCTGAACGTGGGCGCGGCGCTCGTGTATTCGGCACGCGTGCTCGACGCGCTCGGCGACTGAGCGGTTGCGCACGGCCGGCGGCACGCACCCAGCGCGAGCCGGTCTCGCGAAGCAATGTCCCGTTACATACGCAGCCGCGCCTCCAGACACATATCTGCTACCGTTACGGTTACGAATTGGTTGAAATCGCAATAAATATTCGTCGGGCAGTACCCATCGAGGAGGAACAGCGATGCGCAAGCAGCTCGTCGGCGCGGCGCTCGCCGGTCTGGCCGCAGTGTCGGCAACACCGGCGCTCGCGCAGACTCAGGCGTTCACCAGCACGACCGTCAATCTCTATGCAGGACCGGCCGGCGACTATCCCGTCGTGGCGCAAGTCCCGGGCGGCGTCTCGCTCGCCGTGATGGGCTGCGTGGCTGGCTACAGCTGGTGCGATGTGAGCCTGCCCGGCCTGCGCGGCTGGGTCTACGGCGCTTATCTCGCGTATCCGTATCAGGGCGCGAGAGTGCCACTGATGAACTACGGCCCGACCATCGGCCTGCCCATCGTCACGTTCTCGCTCGGCGCGTACTGGGGCAACTATTACCGCGACCGCCCGTGGTACGGCAATCAATCGCGCTGGTATCGGCACCCTGGACCGCGTCCGGGGCCGCCTCCGGCCATCCGCCCGCCCGGGCATGGCCCGAAGCCGCCCGGCGGCCATCACGGCAACCGGCCCGGCGGCGGCAACGGGCACGACCATCGCCCACCCAACCAGGGCGCGCGGCCACCAGGACACGGCGGCGCGAGGCCACCGGGACAAGGCGGGGCACGCCCGCCGGGCAACAGCGGTGCGCGCCCGCCGGGCCAGGGCGGCAAGCCGCCGGGCGGCGGCAACAACCGGCCACCCGGCGGTGGTGGCGGTGGACGCCCCGGCAACGCCGGCAACTGAGCGGTGTTGATCAAAATGCTCGCCGATCCCGCCCGGGATCGCATCGGTATTGCGGCTATGGCGCATGACGACGAAGCTCAAGCGCATGCGCCCCATTAGATTCGGATTCCTGACTATATGTTGGCAAAAAAACCGCACCGAAGTGCGGCATGGCGTTTGGCGTCAATCAACGCACGTGGTGGCAAACGCGCACGGCGTGATGGTTATGGTGCTCGACGTGACACACTTCATGGTGGTACGGCGCGGCGACGGCAACCAGCGGTGCGGCCAGTGCGGCGCAAAGCATCAGGGCGGACAGGCGGGCGAACGGCTTGGCAACGGATTTCACAGTCAGACTCTCTCGATATCGGCGTGGGTTAAACAAGAGGGGGCACTGTATCGCAGAGTGCGCAACACTTCGTTACACGCTTGTAACGAGCGTAGCGTCAAATGTCAGAGGCTTGACAGCGGGACCACGGCAACCCGTATTGCAATGTGATGACAGCTTGCTGCAAGATCGCAAGCCCGTCACCGCCCTCCACCTTCGCCACCGTGCTGGCTACCCTGCGTCAGCCGCCGCAGCAATTCCTCGCCGCGCATCGTAAGGCGCGGCGCGTAACCGTCTTCGTCCTCGTCCATCTCGACGAGGTGGTAGCGCGTCAGCGCCAGAAAATCGGAATCGAGCGTCTGAAGCGGCGCATTGGTGTCGCGAATCAACAACAACGCCGCCAGTTCGTGATGGCTGAGCATCGAGGTTCTCCTGTTCAGAACTCACCTTGGACATCAGCATAGCGAGCAAAACGTACAGTTTCGCTACAGCCGTGTTTCTTCGTGTTACTCGCGCGATCGATGTGCCAGATGAAGCAACGCGCCGCGCGTCATATGATGTCTTCAGCGTGTCATGCATTACCGCGCAAAAAATAAATCGGATTCCTGACTATATACACGGGAAATCAATGCCTGCGCGCGGATGGGCAATTGCGGATGGATCCTGCGCCGGCAATGAAGCCCGTTTCGCCCCGGCACACGAACGCCACCGGCACTGCGGCCCCGACGTGCCGTCCAGCCGGGGGCTGCGTCACCGCTGACTCGGAGATGCCCCGGCTATTCGCGATACCGGGACCATCACCCCAGCGGTGACGAATTCGCCCCGTCTAGCGCCCATGCTGGGTGCCCTTCGCGTTCGCCTGAGTCTTGCCGTCCGCGCGAGCGGCGCCGCGGCCCTGCCCCTGCTGCCCCCCAGCCGCGCTCTGCGTGCCCGCGGCCGCTTGTGTCGCGTCGTGCGCCGTGTCGCCCATCGCGCGCTCGAACGCGGCCATCCACTCGCGCATGGGCATTGCCGCAGCGCCTTTCACGCCCGGCGCGCCCTGCTGCAGCGCGGTCAACGTGTCCTGCCATTGCTGCGTCATGTCGCGCGCGAGCTGGTTCCATGCGCCGGCGTCCTGCAGCGCGGCCGCGGCCCCCTCCTGCCAGAGCGCGGCGCTCGCGCTCAGGTAGTCGCGCCAGACCGACTGGCTCGCGGCGGCGAAATCATTCCAGTCGCGCGCGTCGCGCAACGTCTCCAGCGTGCCTTCCAGCGCGGCGCGGTCGCGCTCCATGCGGCGATACATGAGATTGAGCGCTTGCTCGCGCCATTGTTGTTGATGGACGAGCCATTGCAGGGCGGCCGTAGCGCCGGTGCGGCATGCATTGAACGAAGGATGGGAAGCAGTGGCCATGATCGATTCCTTACGAAAGTACGGGCCCGGTCCGCGGACGGGCAGGCAATGGCGTGACCGCGAAGAATGACGGGGCAAGGCGCCCCGGCGAGACCGGCAGTGACAAGGACTTGCGGCGGCGCGGCGCTCCAGGATGGCGGACAGCGGAACGCCGGCAAACCCGGTTGCGATTCACGCCGCGTGGACTGCAGCGCACTGCGCCCGTTCACGCGAAACGGCAACCGATGATTCGGGATGCAGCGCGTACGGCCATTACGCGGTCGAATTCACATGATAAGCAAGATGCTCGCCCCCGGCGTGCCAAACGCTGCCGGGAAACTTGATCGAAATCGCAATTCAAGATATTTGCACCGTATAAATGCGCGCCAGGCAATGCCTGTGCGGCTATTTTCCGATGCAAGCGTGAGTGCGCAGGTGCGCTGGCGGGCGCTGCCGCACCTGCGCGGCAGCGCCCGCTTATCTCCAGCTTGTCATCCGCTTGTTGCCCGTGAAAGCTGTGGAGTCAGGCCGCCTGCGGCTCCTCGTGACGCACGAGCATGACCGGACGGTCGGCCATGCGCAGGAACGACTCCGCCACGCTGCCGAGCAGCAACCGCTTCATGCCCGACAAGCCGCGCGTGCCCATCACGACGAGGTCTGCCTCATCTTCCGCTGCGATGCGGTAGATCACTGCCGCAACTTCCTCGCCCATCGAGTCGGCGGCGCGCGCCGTGCCCGTCACGCCGGCCTGCGCGAACACCGTCTTCGCTTCCTCGAGTGCGGCGGTGGCGACATCGGCCTCGGCCGACTGGCGCGTCTGCTCCTCCGCAAAACCGGTACTGATATCGACGAGACGCGCCGGATGCTGGACCACGCAGAGCGCCTCTACGGCCGCACCTGTCGCCTTGGCGATCTTTACGGCCTCGTCGAGCGCGCGGCGTCCGCTACGGCTGCCGTCGACGGCCACCAGAATCAGCTTGTACATTGTTACCTCCCGGGCCAGGCCCATGATGCGCGGCATCCGCCGTGCGCGGCCCCGGTCGTCCGAGGCGCGCGCGACGGCCTTGCCGGCCGTTGCGTCCCACGCGAGCCGCCTTGCAGGCTCGCGCAATCGAAAAACTGCCTATTCGTTCGCATTCACTGGTCTTCGTTGCTACTCGCTGGTCGCCGCGGGCACCAGCGCGCCCACGGGCGCGAACAGCAGCGCTGCGTCGAGCGGCTCAGGCGGTGCTTCGTCGCTGCCGCCTGCCCACGCCGCGCCCAGGCGCCGGGCGAAACGCTGCGCGTCGTGGTCGCCGGGACGCGTGAACGCATAGACCATGCGCCCCTGGTGCCGCGCGATCTGCGCGACGATGTGCGCCGCCGCGCCAAATCCATAAATGCCGATACAGGGTGCAACGCCAGCCAGCGCGAGCGTGCGATAGCCGATCAGCCCCGCGCACAGAAGCGGTGCGGCTTCGACATCGCTGTATTGGCGAGGCAGATGGAAGCAGTAATGGGCATCGGCAACCGTGCGTTGCGCGTAGCCGCCGTCGATCGTGTAGCCCGTGAACCCGGGCGCGTCGCAGAGATTTTCGCGGCCGCGCTGGCAAAAGCGGCAATGGCCGCAGGTGTGGCCGAGCCAGGGCACGCCCACGCGATGGCCCGGCGCGAAGCCCGTGACGCCCGCACCGAGCGCCGCCACCGTGCCGACGATTTCGTGGCCGGGAATCAGCGGACGTTTCGGCTGCGTCAGGTCGCCGTCGACCACATGGAGATCGGTGCGGCACACACCGCACGCATGAACGTCGATGAGCAGTTCGCCCGCAGCGGGAACCGGATCGGGCAGGTCCGCCTCTCGCAGCCGCGGACTCGTACCGTCGAACAGCATGGCGCGCATCGCCGTCCTCCCGTTGATCGGAGTTGGTGCATCAGCTGCCGGCCGAAGTGAGTGCTTTAGCTGTCGGGCGCAATGAGTGCTTTGGCACTGACTCCGGCCCCATGCAGCGCGCTGACTCCGCCGCACACAAAACTCGCGTTTCACGTCCCGGAAGGCGCTCAGGAAGCTCGGCGCAGCGCACACCGCGCGCGGGGACGCATCATCCATGTTACGCGGTCGGCGCGCGCACGGCGACGAGTGCGCGCGGACACCCGGAGGAAGCGCTCCCAGCGATCGTGGGACCCTGCCTCCGACCGACAGCTTTGCATGGGATGGAACCACGCTCCATCGACCAGGAGCAGCAAATGAGCCCGATCAGCCCTGAAGAAGGCATGGCGAGGCGCTTCAAGCAGTTCAGCTCGAAGCCGTGATCGATCGCGTGGATGGACTCGCGCAAAGCGCCGAGCATGTGCGGCAGACGCTGCACGACAAGCTCGCCGCGCACCGCCCGCTCGTGGACGAATACGGCGACGACATGCCCGGGATCCGCAACCGGCGATGGTCGCGCACGAACGCGCCTGCGCCGGGTGGCAATGACCGGGAACGCGCGGGACGAAGGATGATGCGGGCCACACGCGCTCTGCTGGCCGTGTGGCTCGCGCGCGAGGCGCTCAGTGCGGCACGGTGCGTCCGAACACGCGCACGAACGCGGTGACGAACAGGTCGAGCCGCTCCGAGTCGAGACAATCGATGCCCGCCGCGCCCACCCGCCCGCTGCCGCCCGGGAACGCACGGCAGAGCTCGTCGGCGCCACGCGGACGCACGAGCGGCGCGCGCACGCTCACCGCGTAATTGCCGTCGGGATTGACGCTCAGCACTGCATGGGCACACGCCGGCTCCTCGATCGCGAGGGCATTGGCGAACACGCCGCGCACGCGACGCGCCCAGGGCTCGTCGGGGAGCACGCACACGCTGCCGTACTGCACCGTGAACAAGGGTGTGATCTCCTGCGCGCGTTCGAGATCTTCGCGGCGGCACGCCGAAAGACGCGCGACGAGCGGCTCCGAGACCACGAAGTCGAACGGATCGGCGTAACGCTTGAGCGTCTCGTAGAGCGTGGCAGGCGCGATGAACAGGTCTTCGACACTGTCGCCGTAGGCGTTGTAATTGATCGACTCACCCAGCTCGCACAACTGTGCGGCCTGCGCTTCGTCGAGCCCGGCTTCGCGCGCGAGCTCGTGCGCGGTGGCCTGCAGGTTGTCGCCGAACGCCGCCGCGATCGCCCACGGCCGGTACTGCCCGCGCAGATGGCGGTCGACCAGCACGCTCGTGCAGACCTGCGCCGTGGTGTCGATATGCGCGGCGAGGTTGAGGTTCATCGGCAGCTCGCCCGCGTGGTGATGATCGAAGTACTCGACGTGGACGCCCTGTTCGAGCAGCGCGCAAAGCGCTTCGCGGTTCGCGTCGAACGAAATGTCGAGCACCGTGAGCGAGTCGCCGGGCCGCGCCTGGACGCGCTTGACGAGCGCGATGTCGCGCTTCGTGCCCGTGACGAGCGTGGCCTCGCGCGGCCGGGCGAGGCGAAGCTGGTGCAGCGCGCAGATACCGTCTGCATCACCGTTGAATACGTCGAAATGCGCCATGTCCTGTGGGTTCCGTTGCGTTGAGCTTCACAGTATCGCGCACCCAATGCGAATCCCACAAAGGGCGGATTTGACCGATCACAGCGAAGGGTGATTCGCACACCACATCACACAACTTCGCGCCCAGCAATTCACGCAGATGGACTGACAACGACATACCGCCTCGAGCCAGCCTGCATGCTCAAGCGTCTGGCGGACTCATCAGCCGCCGCACGCTTGCGCAGCCCGATCTGCCTGCGGACGCTCAGGTGCGGGCCAGCGGCCAGCGCAGCGAGAAAGCGACCGGAAAGCGCGGCGCCTTGCGTCCGGCCGGCGCGCGCCACGGTTGCATGCGCGCGCTCATGGCCGCGCACATGGCGACGCCTTCTTCGCCGTAGAGGCGCTCCATGGCCTGCTGCACGAGGCCGGCGTCGTACCACATCTTGAAGCGACGATGGCAGGTGCGGAAGTCGGGGTAGCGCTCGGGCAGCTTCGCCCAGACGGAGCCCGTTGAAAGGACCCACAGAATGGCTTCGAATACGGCGCGCGAGCAATGCGCGGGACGGCCGCGGCGCGGACCGCTGGAACGGATTTCATGGAAGAGCGGTTCGACGTTGCGCCATTGGGCGTCGCTAAGCTCCATCGAGGGACGAGGCTGCATCTGATATTCCAAGTTAGGTTGTCTGACACACAACGACTAAATTAGCCTCACGTCCTCGGGGAAAGTATCGGACTATGCCTAAAACGGTCTGAAAATTAGCGTGACGGTAAAGTCGGCATGGCATTGCACCTGCCTGGCCGTGCTTTCGAAATCTTGCTATTGCAACGGTGTCGTTTCGGCCCGTAACGCTAAAAAGCCGCGCTAAACTGGGACATTCCGGACTCGACGGTGCAATTCCAATGGCACGCTTACCTGTTTCGCCCGCGAAAACCGGCCGCATTCGCGTCGGCATCGGAGGATGGATTTATCAGCCGTGGCGCGGCACGTTCTATCCCGAAGGGCTCGCGCAGCGGCTCGAACTCGATTATGCGAGCCGCCACCTCACCTCGCTGGAAATCAACAGCACGTATTACGGCGCACAGCGCCCCACGAGCTTCATGCGCTGGCACGACGAGACGCCTGACGATTTCGTGTTCTCGGTGAAGGGCCCGCGCTTCGCGATGAACCGCCGCGTGCTGGCCGAGGCCGGCGCCACGATCGAGCGCTTTCTGGCCGGTGGCGTGCTGAATCTGCGCAACAAGCTCGGGCCGATCAACTGGCAATTGTTGCCGGGCAAGCGCTTCGATCCAGAGGACTACGCACGATTTCTCGAGATGCTGCCCGTCGAAGCCGATGGGCAGGCGCTAAGCCATGCGCTGGAGGTCCGGCACGAGAGTTTCTGCACGCCGGAGTTCGTCGCGCTGGCGCGGCAGCGCGAGGCCGCGATCGTGGTGTCCGGCGATTCGGAGTACCCACAGATCGCCGACGTTTCGGCGCCCTTCGTCTATGCCCGCATCATGGGCACGGCCGATGGCGAGCCCCTCGGCTATTCGCCCGCGGACCTCGACCGCTGGGCCGAGCGCGCGCTCACGTGGGCACAGGGCGGCAACCCTGGCGACCTCGCGACCTTCGACGCACCGCTCGCGGCCACGGCCGCACGCGACGTCTATCTCTACGTGATCAGCGGCTACAAGGAGCGCAATCCCGCCGCCGCGATGGCGCTGATCGAGCGCCTGCGCGAGCGCGGCGCGCAATGAGCACCAGAAGCGCATCGAGCGCGCCGACCGCACTAGACGGGCGGTGCGCAGCGGGATCGATCTCGCTGCGCACCACGCGTTGGGCGACGCTCAAAGCTGCCGGCGCATTTCCGCCGCTGGCAGCTTCATCATCTGCCGGTACTTCGTGACAGTGCGGCGCGCCACGCGCACGCCCTGCTTTTCCAGCTCCTGCGTGAGCACGACATCCGAGAGCGGATCGCGCGGATTCTCCGCGTCGATCATCTCCTTGATGAGCGCGCGCACCGCGGCGGCGGAACAGGTGCCGCCCGTGCGCGTCTCGAGCTCGCGCGGGAAGAAGCGCTTGAACTCGAAGATGCCGCGCGGCGTGGCCATGTACTTGTTGCCGGTCGCGCGCGACACGGTCGAC
This sequence comes from Paraburkholderia silviterrae, assembly GCF_004353915.1. GTDB lineage: Bacteria > Pseudomonadota > Gammaproteobacteria > Burkholderiales > Burkholderiaceae > Paraburkholderia > Paraburkholderia silviterrae. Next base: position 145,397 of record NZ_SMRP01000001.1, read on the forward strand.
TCGTGCAGGCCGAGCTCGTCGGCGACATCGCGCAGCAGCATCGGGCGCAGCGCGATCTCGCCATACTGGAAAAAAGCCTTCTGGCGCGCGACGATGCATTCGCCCACGCGCAGGATCGTCTCGCAGCGCTTGTGCGCGTTGCGAATCAGCCAGCGCGCTTCCTGCAGTTGCTGCGCGAGCGGCGAGCGGCTCGTCTGCTCCGAGCGCGCGAACAGCTCCGCATAGAGCTTGTGGATGCGCGCGCGCGGCTCGATGGCCGGATTGACGCTCACCACCCAGCGGCCGCGCACCTGGCGCACGATCACGTCAGGCACCACATAGCCGCCGTCCGCGCGACCGTAGTGATTGCCCGGCTTCGGATCGAGGCGCCGCACGAGTGCGCTCGCCGCCTGCAGCGACTGCGCATCGCAGCCCAGCTGACGTTGCAGCTCGCCGTGCTCGCGGCGCGCGAGACGCTCCAGATGCCCGGTGACGATGCGATGCGCAAGCTCGCGGTACGGGGTGTCCTCGGGCATCGCTTCGAGCTGCAGCGCAAGGCACTCCGCAAGCGAGCGAGCGCCGATGCCGGGCCGGTCGAGCGTCTGCACGACGCGCAGCGCGACGCGCAGGCGGTCCTCATCGAGCGTGTCGCCTATGCCCTCGACGCCGGCGAGATCGGCGAGCTCCTGACGCAGATAGCCGTCGTCGTCGAGCGCCTCGATCACCACCTGGACCGCTGCGCGGTCGCGGTCTTCGAGCGGCGAGAGCCGCAGCGCCTCATGCAGCTGCTCGCGCAGCGAGATCGGCACGCGCACCCAGTCGGCGGCATCGGCTTCGCCGTCTTCCGAGCCGCGATAGCCAGACGACGCGCGCAGCGCACCCGGCAACGGCAGCTCGGAGGCGTACGATGCGCCGTCGTCGCTGTAGCCGGAAGCTTCGTCGCTGTACGCAGTCGGCTCGCCGCCATAGCTCGCGGCATCGGGTGCCATGCCGCCGTCCGCGGCACTTTCCATGCCGCCGTCCAGGTCGCCCTCGGGCGCATTGGCGGAGGCTGCGGGCGCGACGCTCGTGGCCGCGCCAATGCCGGCGGCGCCTTCGGCGGCCTCGGCGGCTTCGCCAGTCTCCTGGGCGGGCGGCACATATTCGAGAAACGGATTGGTATCGAGCGCTTCGCGCAGCTCCTGCTGGAATTCGAGCGACGATAGCTGCAACAGGCGCACGGCCTGCTGCAGACGCGGCGTCAGCGCCAGATGCTGGCGTGCGTGTAACGCGATGGAAGGCATGGCTGTCCTGTTCTTGAATTTGATGTGAATGGCCCAGTCCACGCAACACTCATGCCAGTTTTTTCAAGCACTTGTTTTATAACGGGATCGACTCTTGCGACGAAGCAATTCCGGCTCCCGGACCCGCCGTGCAGCGAACGTTTTTACAATCGCCCGAACAAAATTGCGTGCCTGATTCCGTGCTCATTGCGTGCTCATTGAGTACACATCGAGCCCTCGTGCCCCCCAATCCGCCTCGCGCGGCCATGCCTGAATCCCACATAGTGCGCGCCGTAGCGCCGCCACGCTGGCCGCAATTGGCGCGGCGCGGCATGGACCTTGCGCCACGCTTGAGCGAACACCAACGGAAAAGGAGAAACGCATGAAGCGCATTCCAATGCTCAAGACCGTTGCAGGTGTGGCCTGCATGACTTTCGCGCTCGCTGCCGGCGCGCAGACGACCACGACCGCGCCTTCGGCACCGCCCTCGGGCAGCTCCGAAAGCATCGGCCAGCACGTTGACGACACAACCATCACGACCAAGGTGAAGACCGAATTGCTGGCCGCCAGGAACGTGAAGTCCGAGCATATTCACGTGAAGACGCGCAAGGGCGTCGTGTCGCTCACGGGCACCGTGCCGAGCGCGGAGGATCGCGACAACGCCAAACAGGTGGTCGAAGGCGTGTCGGGCGTGAGCTCGGTGAAGAACCACTTGAAGGTGGCGGCAGCGGAATAACCGTGGACTAGCCGCGCTTTAACCACGTATTGGCCGCGTATTGGCCGCGCATGGACTCGCCATGCGCGGCGCTCGCCGTGACTGCCGCCCACCGGCGGGCGTGCCACGGCGCCATGCAGCGGGACGCGTGCGGCGCGCGCCCCCCGCTGCTCTTCGCTACGTCCCTCAGCGCTCCTCGCGCTGCGCGTCGCGCAACTGCGCAAGCCGCGCGTCGCCCTGGCGCGCGAGCATCCAGCCCGGATATTCGGCGGGCAAGCCGCTCACGTCGTCGAGAATCGCGAGCTCTTCCGTGGAGAGCCTCACCTTGGTCGCCGCAACGTTGTCGTCGAGCTGGTCGGTGCGCTTCGCGCCGACGATCACCGTCGTCACCGCGCGCTGATGCAGGAGCCATGCGAGCGCGATCTGCGCCACCGAAACCCCCTTGCTCTCGGCGATCGGGCGCATCGCGTCGATGCAATCCCATGCGCGCTCGCGCTCCACGGGCGGAAAGTCGAACGTCGTGCGGCGGCTGCCCGCCTCGCCCTGGCGGTCGCGCCCATACTTGCCGCTCAGGAGGCCGCCCGCGAGCGGGCTCCACACCATCAGCCCGAGCCCTTCACTCGCGAGCATCGGCACGATTTCGCGCTCGAGATCGCGGCCCGCGATCGTGTAATACGCCTGCAGCGACTCGAAGCGCGCGAGCCCGTGGTGATGCGCAATGCCCAGCGCCTTCACGATCTGCCATGCGGCCCAGTTCGAGACGCCCACGTAGCGCACGTAGCCCTGCTGCACGAGCGTGTCGAACGCGCGCACGGTCTCTTCGATGGGCGTGACCGGATCGAAACCGTGAATCTGGTACAGGTCGATGTGATCGAGCTGCAGGCGGCGCAGGCTCGCCTTCACGCCCTCCATGATGTGATAGCGCGTCGCGCCGCGCTGGTTCGGCGAGGGGCCCATCTCGCCGAGCACCTTGGTCGCCACCACGACCTGGTCGCGCACCACCTTGAGATTCTTCAGCGCCTGGCCGGTCAACTGCTCGGAAATGCCTTGCGCGTAGATGTCGGCGGTGTCGATGAAATTGATGCCCGCATCGAGCGCGCGGCCGATCAGGCGTTCGGCATCGGTCTGCTGCAGATCGCCGATCTGGTTCCAGATGCCGGCGCCGCCGCCGAAGGTCATGGTGCCGAGGCAAAGTTCGGAAACGAAGAGGCCGGTACGGCCAAGAGGATGCATTCGCATGGGGAAACTCCGACGTGGACCGAGGGAACATCCAACAACGGGGCAGAGGATACTGCGTTCAAGCAAGACGTGCCCGAGGTGCGCCTCAGGCGTTTCGACGTGCGGGGCTTGGGTACGCTTGTGGGCAAGCCCCGCGGCCGCGCAGGCCGCCGCGCTCCCGAAGCGCCGCCTGGCAGCCGCGCGCGAAACCTGCCAGACTGGCCTTTCGCGATGTCTTTCGTGCTGTCTTTCCCCACCCATCCGATGAACCGCGCAAGCCCCACGAGCCGTATCTGCCGCACGCGCCGCGCGTCTTGCAGCCCGGCACTTGAAACCCGCGCGGCGCGCCCTCAAACCTTGTGCGCATGAGCCTGCTTTCGCCCGCCTCCGTCCAGCCCGATTCGCCCAGATCCGCGCTCAACGCGCCAGACGCCCCCAACGCCGCTGATCTGGAGGATCCGCTCGCGCTCTTCCATCCGGCCGTGGCCGCATGGTTCCGGAGCAGTTTCCCGGTCCCCACCCCCGCGCAGCGCGCCGCGTGGCCGCTCATCGCGGCCGGCCGCGCGACGCTGGTGGCCGCGCCCACCGGCTCGGGCAAGACACTCACGGGCTTTCTCACCGCGCTCGATGCGCTCGTGCGCGAAGGCCTCGCGAACGGCGGCGCGCTGCCCGACGCCACGCTCGTGGTCTATGTCTCGCCGCTCAAGGCGCTCTCCAACGATATCCACCTGAACCTGGAGCGCCCGCTCGAAGGCATCCGCGCGGAGTTGGCGCGCCGGGGCCTGCCGCCCGTCGAGATCCGCGCTGCCGTGCGCACCGGCGACACGCCGCAGCCAGAGCGCGCCGCGCAACGCAAGCGCGCGCCGCATATTCTCGTGACCACGCCCGAGTCGCTCTATGTGCTGCTCGGCTCGGAGTCGGGCCGCCGCATGCTCGCTGGCGCGCGCAGCGTGATCGTCGACGAAATTCATGCGCTCGCGGGCAACAAGCGCGGCGTGCATCTCGCGCTCAGTCTCGAGCGCCTCGACGCGCTGTGCGGGCAGCGCCTCCTGCGCATTGGGCTTTCGGCCACGCAAAAGCCTGTCGAAACGGTCGCGCGCTTTCTGGTCGGCATGGGCAGCGACGCCGCAGCGCCGCCTGCGTGCGCGATCGTCGATGCGGGCCATGTGCGTGCGCGCGACCTCGCGCTCGAAGTGCCGCCCGTGCCGCTCGAGGCCGTCATGGCCAACGACGTGTGGGAGCGCGTGTACGACCGCATGGCCGAGCTCGTCGCGCAGCACCGCACGACGCTCGTGTTCGTGAACACGCGCCGCATGGCCGAGCGCGTCGCGCGCCATCTCAGCGACCGCCTCGGCGCCGAGGTCGTGGCCGCGCACCACGGCAGCCTCGCGCGCGAGCATCGCTTCGACGCCGAGCAGCGCCTGAAGCGCGGCGAGCTGCGCGTGCTGGTGGCCACGGCCTCGCTCGAATTGGGCATCGATATCGGCGACGTCGATCTCGTCTGCCAGATCGGCTCGCCGCGCTCGATTGCGGGCTTCCTGCAGCGCGTCGGGCGCTCGGGGCACCAGGTCGGCGGCATGCCGAAGGGGCGGCTCTTTCCGACCTCGCGCGACGACCTCATCGAATGCGCGGCGCTGCTCGACTGCGTGCGGCGCGGCGAGCTCGACCGCCTCGCGCTGCCGCACGCGCCGCTCGACGTGCTGGCGCAGCAGATCGTCGCCGAGGTGGCCTGCGAGGAATGGTCTGAGGACGCGCTCTTCGCGCTCGTGCGCCGCAGCGCGCCGTTCGCGCAGCTCGAGCGCGCGCGCTTCGACGCGGTGCTGCGCATGCTCGCCGAGGGCTACACGAGCCGCCACGGGCCGCGCGCCGCGTATCTGCACCGCGACGTGGTGAGCCAGACGCTGCGTGCCCGGCGCGGCGCGCGCCTCGTCGCGCTGACCTCGGGCGGCACGATCCCCGACAACGCCGACTACGCCGTGCTGCTCGAACCGCAGGGCGTGCAGATCGGCACCGTGAACGAGGACTTCGCCGTCGAAAGCCTCGCGGGCGACGTGTTCCAGCTCGGCAACGCCTCGTACCGGATCCTGCGCATCGAGGCGGGACGCGTGCGCGTGGAGGACGCGCAAGGCCAGCCGCCGAACATCCCGTTCTGGCTCGGCGAGGCGCCGGGCCGCAGCGACGAGCTCTCGTTCGCGATCTCGCGCTTGCGCGCCCAGATCGAGACGGCGCTTGGCGCGCACCCTGTTGAGGACGCGGCGAGCGATCTCCCCCAGAACGCCCGGCCCGGTATCGCCGAGGGCGCGAACGACAGCGCAGACGCCGCGGCGAGCCCAGGCGTTGCGGCGAACGCCGCCGCCATCGAGCGCGCCACGGCATGGCTCGCCGCCACGCTCGATCTGGACGACGCCCCCGCGCGCCAGATCGTCGAGTACCTCGCGCGCGCCCGCGCCGCGCTCACCGTCCTGCCGACCCAGGACACGCTCGTGATGGAGCGTTTCTTCGACGAGGCGGGCGGCACCCAGCTCGTGATCCACGCGCCGTTCGGCAGCCGCGTGAACCGCGCGTGGGGCCTCACGCTGCGCAAGCGCTTTTGCCGCCAGTTCAACTTCGAGCTGCAGGCCGCCGCCACCGAGGACGCGATCATCCTCTCGCTCACGCACGCGCACAGCTTCGCGCTCGACGAAGTGTGGCGCTATCTGCATTCGAACAGCGCCGGGCATCTGCTCGTGCAGGCGCTGCTCGACGCGCCGCTCTTTGGCGTGCGCTGGCGCTGGAACGCCACCACGGCGCTCGCGCTGCCGCGCCAGACCGGCGGGCGCAAGACGCCGCCGCAAATCCAGCGCATGCGCAGCGAGGACCTGCTCGCGGCCGTGTTCCCCGACCAGGTCGCGTGCGTCGAAAACCTCGCGGGTGAGCGCGAGATTCCGCGCCATCCGCTCGTCGATCAAACCCTCGACGACTGCCTGCACGACGCGATGGACACCGAAGCATGGCTCGCCCTGCTGCGCCGCATCGAGTCGAATGGCGTGCGGCTCGTGACGCGCGAGCTGCCGGCGCCCTCGCCGCTCGCAGCGGAGATTCTGAGCGCGCGCCCCTATGCGTTCCTCGACGACGCGCCCCTCGAAGAGCGGCGCACGCAGGCGGTGCTGTCGCGGCGCTGGAGCGACCCCGAGTCCACGGACGACCTGGGCGCGCTCGATCCCGAGGCGATCGCGAGCGTGCGCGAGGAGGCCTGGCCCCAGGTGCGCGATGCGGACGAACTGCACGACGCGCTCAACACGCTCGGCGCGCTTGCGCAAAGCGAGGCGGACGCGCACGGCTGGAGCGCATGGCTCGCCGAGCTGGCCGCCGCCGGGCGGGCGACGCGCATGCCGGTCGCGCAACACGACGCGCTGTGGGTGAGCATCGAGCGACTCGCCTGCGTGCGCGCGATCTATCCTCAGGCGCAATGCGAGCCGCCGCTGGCTGCGCTCGCTGGCGTCGAAGCATCTCGCGATGAACCGTGGAACGAGGACACCGCGCTGGTGGAGATCGTGCGTGCGCGGCTGTCCGGATTCGGACCCCTAACGGTTTCGCAAGTGGCGCGGCCGCTCGCGCTGGAGGCGAGCGTGGCAGCGCTTGCGCTCACCCGGCTCGAAGCCGAAGGCACGGTCATGCGCGGCCGCTTCACGCCGGGCGCGCGCGAGGAAGAATGGTGCGAGCGCCATCTGCTCGCGCGCATCCACCGCTACACGGTCCGCAAGCTGCGCCGCGAGATCGAGCCGGTCGAGCGTCAGGATTTCATGCGCTTCCTGTTCGAGTGGCAGCACGTGGGCGCCGACGCGCGCGGCTCGGGCCGCGACGCGCTTGCGGCCATGCTCGAACAGCTCGAAGGCTGGGAGGCTTCGGCGCTTGCGTGGGAGGACGAGATCCTGCCCGCGCGCATCGACGATTACACGCCCATGCTGCTCGACGAGCTGTGCCGCTCCGGGCATCTCGCGTGGGCGCGGCTACCCGCGCGGGCCGCGGCATCGACGGTGCGCAGCACGCCCGTCGTGCTGCTGCCGCGCCGTGAGCTCGCGCGCTGGACCGCGCTCGTCGAGGCCCCCGAAGCGGCAGAGCTTTCGGCGCGCGCGCGGCGCGTCCATGAAGCGCTGCTGCGCCACGGCGCGATGTTCTTCGACGAACTGGCCGCCGATGCGCACCTGCTCGGCGTGGAGCTGGAGAACGCACTGGGCGAGCTGGTGGCCGCGGGGCTCGTGAACGCCGACAGCTTCGCGGGGCTGCGCGCGCTGGTCCGCCCCGCGGCGAAGCGCCATGCGCAGCACGGACATTACGGACGACGGCGCCCGCGCGGCTTCGGGCCGCTCGTGGGCGGCATGGCCGATGCCGGGCGCTGGGCGGTGCTGCGGCGCGTCGCGTTGCCCGCTGCACAGGCGGCGCCGGCGTCGGCGGAGGATCGTGCGGCCATGGATGTCGTGTTGGGTTCGTCGGCACAGGGAGACGCAGCGGCGACGGTCGCAGCGAGCGAGATGCAAGCGGTGCGCGCGACGCGCCTGGCAACATCGCCGACACCATCGCGCCGCCCGCCAGCCGACCCCGCTCTGCTGGAGCACGTCGCGCACGTGCTGCTGCGCCGCTATGGCGTCGTGTGCTGGCAACTGCTGGCGCGCGAAGCGCCCTGGCTGCCGCCGTGGCGCGATCTGCTGCGCGTGCTGCGGCGCATGGAGGCGCGCGGCGACGTGCGCGGCGGCCGCTTCGTCACGGGCCTCTCGGGCGAGCAGTTCGCCCTGCCGGAGGCCGTCGCGCTGCTGCGCGAAGTGCGCAGGCGCGGTAGCACAGGCAGTCCGGCGAACGGGGCACCGGGCGCAGAAGGCGCGCTCGTCTGCATCGCCGCCTCGGATCCGCTGAATCTCGTCGGCACCGTGTTGCCTGGGGAAAAAGTACCCGCGGTCGCGGGCAATCGCATCGTGTTTTGGGATGGCGCACCCGTCGCGACGCTGATCGCGGGCCGTTGCGAGTTTCTCGGCGATTTCGACGAGGGCACGCGCGCCGCCCTGCGCACGGCCCTTGGTCGCTCAGGAAGCGTTGCGTCGAGCGCCTAGCGGCGGCACCGCGAGTTCCGTTTTCGGTGCCACGGTGAACGTTGTCGGGGGGTGCGAGCGGGATGGGCTGTTAGTTGCGTAAATTAAAGTGCCGGCGAATGTCGGCCGTTAGTTGCACACATATCCGCGCAGGCACGGCCAAGGCATGCTCCACCTCAACCGTGCTTCCCCCTCTGCGCGTCCCCGCAGTACCACACGAACCACGCGCAACTAGGCCTTCGCAACGAAATGCCGCCGCACGCGCAACCCGTTGGCGACGACCAGCAGGCTCGCACCTACGTCCGCGAACACGGCCATCCAGAGGGTCGCCTCGCCCGCCAGCGCCAGCACGAGGAACACCGCCTTGATCCCCAGCGCGAGCGCGATGTTCTGCACGAGCACCGCCGACACCTTGCGGCTCAAGCCGATGAACGCCGCGATCTTGCGCGGGTCGTCGTCCATGATCGCGACGTCGGCGGTTTCGAGCGCCGTCGCCGTGCCGGCCGCCCCCATCGCAAAGCCGATGTCGGCGCGCGCGAGCGCGGGCGCGTCATTCACGCCGTCGCCGACCATCGCCGTCATGCCGTACCGCGCCGAGAGATCCGCCACCGCGTCCTGCTTGTCCTGCGGCAGCAGATTGCCGCGCGCGTCGTCGATACCGAGTTGCGCCGCAATCGCCCGCGCGGTCGCGGGGTTATCGCCGGTCAGCATCACCGGCGTCACGCCCAGCTGCTTGAGCGCACGCACGGCGCCCAAGCTCTCGGGCCGCAGCGCGTCGGCGACCGCGAACAGCGCCACCGGCTCGCGCGGCGAGCACAGCACGATGGCCGTCTTGCCCGCCGCTTCGAGCTGCGCAAGCCGTGCTTCGAGATCCGGCGAACACAGGCCCAGCGACTCGACGAGCCGATGATTGCCCAGATGCCACGCCTCGCCGCCAATGCGTCCCGTCACGCCGAGGCCGTTGAGTACCGCGAAGTTGTCGACTGGCTCGAGCGGCGTTTGCGTGCCGCGTTCGCGCCAGCCTGCCACGAGCGCGCGCGCGACCGGATGCGTGCTGGCATCGTCGAGGCTCGCAGCGAGGCGCAGGGCCTCTTCCTCGGGCAGCGCCGCCAGCGCGAGCGTGTCGGTGAGCACCGGCGCGCCGCGCGTGAGCGTGCCGGTCTTGTCGAGCGCGACGGCCTTGAGCAAACGCCCGCGTTCGAGCCAAACGCCGCCCTTCACGAGCATGCCGTTGCGCGCGGCGGCCGCGAGGCCGCTCACGACCGTCACCGGCGTCGAGACGACGAGCGCGCACGGGCAGGCGATCACGAGCAGCACGAGCGACTTGTAGAGCCATGCGCCCCACGCGCCACCGAACGCGAGCGGGCCCGCAATCGCGATCAGCGCCGCGAGCGCGACGACGGCTGGCGTGTAGTAGCGCGCGAACTGGTCGACGAAGCGCTGTGTCGGCGCGCGCTGCGCCTGAGCGTCCTGGACCGCCGCCGCGATGCGCGCGAGCGTGCTGTCGCGCGCGGCCGCCGTGACGATCGCCTCCACGACGCCGTCGACGACGATGCTGCCCGCAAAGAGCGCGTCGCCTTCGGCCTTGTCGACGGGCAGGCTCTCGCCGGTGATGGGCGCCTGATCGAGCGCCGCGCGGCCCGTGGCCACGCGTGCATCGACCGGGACGCGCTCACCCGTGCGCACGCGGATGCGCTCGCCCACCGCCACTTCAGCGACGGCGCGGGTGCGCCATTCGCCCGGCTGCTGCGCGGTCTGTGAGGACGACTGTTGAGTCGACTGAGCGGCGGCGCCTGCCATCCACACCTCGGCCGTTTCGGGCGCGAGCGCGGTCAGCGAGCGGATCGCGTGGCGCGCGCGTTCGAGCGAAAGCGCCTCGATTTGCTCGGCGAGCGCGAACAGGAACACGACCATGGCCGCCTCGGGCCACTTGCCGATGACAACGGCGCCCGCCACCGCAAGCGACATCAGGAAATAGATGTTGATCGTGAAATTCTTGAGCGCGATCCAGCCTTTGCGCAGCGTGGGCAAGCCCGCGCACAACAGCGAGACGACCGCGCAGACTAGCACCGGCACGCCGGTTTCATGCCCCGTGCTCCATGCAAGTACCTCGGCGGCCGCCGCAGCGATACCGCTCGCGGCGAGCAGCAGTTTCTCCCGCATCGCGACGCCGGGGCTGCGTGCCGGCGCGTCCGCGCTGGCGCTGGCCTGCGCGCCTTCGTCGAGCAGGCGCGGCGCCATGTCGAGCGCGCGCAGCGAGGCTTCGAGCGGCTGCGCATCGGGCAGCCGATGGTAGACCGTCAGCTCGCGCGCGAGCAGGTCGAAGTCCAGGCGTACGACGCCCGGCATCGGCTCGAGGCGTTTGCGGATGAGCCGCTCCTCGGTCGGGCAGTCCATGTTGTCGATGCGGTAGCGCGCGCGCTTCGCACCCTCGGGCGCGCTCGCTGGCGCGCCGCTGCGCGCCGATTGCAGCGCGGCAGCGCCGGCGCAGCAGGATGCGGCTTCAGCGCCGGCGTGCGCGTGGGCATGGGCATCGTCATGGCCGGCGGCGTGATCGTGGCCGCATGCGTCGTGATCGTGACCGTCGTGATCGTGCCCGTGATCATGGTCGTGGCCGTCGTGACCGTTCCCATGATCGTGGGCATGTTCATGGTCGTGCCCCTGGCTGTGCGGGTGATCAGACCCGTGATCGTCGGCACCGGCGCCCGCATGACCGTGCGCGTGGTCCTCGCCTGCGTGCGAATGCGCGCAGCCGCGCGCGTGATCGTCCTCCGCTTCATCGAGCGTGACTGCCGATTCCGTCGAGCGCGACGCCGCAGCGTCCCGCCCTTCGTCGCGCGCCCGAAAGCGTTGCGCGTGCACAAACCGCGACCAGAAAGCCTGGACCATGGCCGATTTCTCCCAAAAGTGACAGAATCATTGAACAGCCTGTAGCCGCTACAGGGTCAAGCCATTTTTGGAGAACTACGACCATGAGAATCGGTGAACTGGCGCGCCAGGCCCATTGCGACGTCGAAACGGTACGTTTCTACGAACGCGAAGGCCTGCTGGACGAGCCGGAGCGCGAAACCAACGGATACCGCCGCTACACGGGCACGCATGCCGCGCAGCTGAACTTCATCCGCCATTGCCGCTCGCTGGGCATCGGGCTCGCCGACATCCGCATGCTGCGGCGCTACCAGGCCGACCCGGGCCAGCCCTGCGACGAAGTGAATCAGCTGATCGATTGCCAGATCGCGCGCATTCACGAGCAGATCGAGTCGATGCGCGTGCTCGAGCAGCAGTTGCGCACGCTGCGCGAGAGCTGCAATGCCCACCACAGCAGCAGCGCCGAGTGCGGGATCATGAAGAATCTGGAGCAGCCGATAGACGAAGAAAACTGCTCCTGCCACGCGGATGCCGTGCACGACGACACAGCGGCGAAGGGATAAAACGCAAACGGGGCGGATGGTGCGCGGCTGGCACGCGCACCATCCCTTCAGGGCCTGTCCACGCTAATTTCACGCGAATAACAGGCCTTGGCCCTTTGAGCCGCTCCAGCCCCTCAAGGCGCCGAAGCAATGACCTCGGCCACCGCGGCAGTGAGCTTCTTCGCGTACGGCACGTACAGGAATTCATTGGGCCCATGCGCGTTCGACTTCGGCCCGAGCACGCCGCACACCATGAACTGCGATTTGGGGAACCCTGCTTGCAGAACGTTCATCAGCGGAATCGTGCCGCCCTGGCCTAGATACGCGCAGTCCGCGCCGAAATGCGTGCGCGAAGCCGCATCGAGCGCTTGCGAGAGCCACGGCGCGAGTTCCGGTGCGCTCCAGCCGTTGGCCGCGCCCGTGTCCGGCTTGAAGGTGACTTTCGCGTTATAGGGCGGGTCGAGCTCGAGCAGCGCCTTGAGCTCGGCGACGGCCTTCGACGCCTCCACCAGCGGCGGCAGCCGCAGCGAAAGCTTGAACGCCGTGCGCGGACGCAGCACGTTGCCCGCGTCGGCGAGCGCGGGCAAGCCCGCTGCGCCGGTCACGGAGAGCGAGGGCCGCCACGTCGAATCGAGCAGCGCCTGCTGCGGGTCCGTCGTCTTGGGCAGCACGGGGCGCCCGTCCTGGCCGCACGCCCAGGGCAGCCCCCTCCAGACGCTCTCGCCGAGAATCTTTGCCGTGGCCTCTGCCTCGGAAAGGCGGCTGGACGGAATCGCGCAATGAAAGCCCTTGGGCAGGAGCGTCCCGCTCGCGGCGTCTTCGAGCCGCTCGAACAGCTGGCGCATCACGCGGAAGCTCGACGGCGCAATGCCGCCATAAGAGCCCGAATGGATGCCCTCTTCGAGCACCTCGACTTCCAGATCGCCCGATACGAGACCGCGCAACGAGGTGGTGAGCCAGAGCTGGTCGTAGTTGCCCGCGCCCGAGTCGAGACAGACCACGAGCCCGACATTGCCCAGGCGCTCGCGCAGCGCGTCGACGTACGGCAGCAGGTCGTAGCTGCCCGACTCCTCGCAAGTCTCGATGAGGCCCACACAGCGCGGGCGCTCGATGCCCTGGGCGTCAAGCGCGGCCAGCGCCGTGACGCTCGCGTAGATGGCATAGCCGTCGTCGGCGCCGCCGCGCCCATAGAGGCGGCCGTCTTCGAGCTTGGGCGTCCAGGGCCCGAGGTCGTTGCGCCAGCCGGCGAATTCAGGCTGCTTGTCGAGGTGCCCATAGAGCACGACGGTCTCGCTGCTACCCGAGCGCGTGGCCGGCACCTCGAAGAAGATCACCGGCGTGCGGCCCGGGAGGCGCACGATTTCGAGTTTCAGGCCGCGCACGGGCTGAGTTTCGGCCCATTTCGCGGCGTCCTGCACGACGCGCTCCAGATAGCCGTGCTTGGCCCAGTCGGCGTCGAATGCCGGGCTCTTCGCCGGCACCGCGATGTAGTCGGTGAGCGCAGGGACGATTTCGTCGTTCCACTTGCGCTCCACGAATGCGCGCAATGCGTCGTGATCCAGTTGGCGAATGTCCTCTGTCGTGTCTGAGCTCATGGTGCGAATACCGTGCGGGAAAAACACAAATCATAGACCCGAACCCCGCTTTGCCGACAGGCCCCCGTCACAAACTCGCCATGCGCTGGCCATCCGGCCAGGGACTCGGGGCGCACCAGGCACGCGAGGCCGATCCGCGCGACAATGAACGATTGGGGGCGTGACGCCCCGTTGGGGGGACCGGCCATGGTGAGCCATTCCGTCTTCGAGATCATCGTTCTGCTGGCAGCGGTCGCGCTCTATTTCCTGCCCGCGCTGATCGCGGAGCGCCGCCTGCGCCACGATTTGCTGACGATCGCCCTCTTCAACGCGGTGATCGGCTGGACGGTGTTCGGCTGGCTGCTTGCGCTCTACTGGTCGCTGCAGCCGAATCCGCCGAAGGACATCGGCGGCAACGTGAAGGAAAGAAAGCGGCGTCTGGGCATGCTGCTGTTCTCGCGCAGGCTCGACGACCGCGTCCACGCGCGCGAGGCGCGCGAGTCCGAGCGCGGACGTTCCTCGCATTGAAACCCGGCCCGCGACGCATTCGGGTAACCGGCGCAACAGGCGATCGACGCCCACGCGAGATGCCCGTCCTGGCCGAACGGTCAAACCGCCCCACGACCGGCCCGACGCGCCGCGCATGTGCCTCGATTGCATGAAATAATCACAGACACAGCCGCCGCGCACGCGGGTCTCCCACCCTGCGTGCCCCTATTTTTCCCAGCTGCTTGACCCGCAGGACCACGGAGCCCGCCATGCCGCATGTCGCCCCGCTGCTCGCCTTTGCCGCCGTTGCTCTCGGCATGGCGCTCACGCCCGGACCCAACATGATCTACCTGATCTCGCGCTCGATCTGCCAGGGCCGCAAGGCGGGCCTCATCTCGCTCGGCGGGGTCGCGCTCGGGTTCGTTTTCTACATGCTGTGCGCCGCGTTCGGTATCACCGCGCTGCTGATGGCCGTGCCCTTTGCGTACGACGCGCTGCGCCTGGGCGGCGCGCTCTATCTGGCCTGGCTCGCCTGGCAGACGCTCAAGCCGGGCGGGCGCTCGCCGTTCCAGGTGCGCGAGTTGACGCCCGACCGGCCGCGCAAGCTCTTCCTCATGGGCTTCGTCACGAACCTGCTGAACCCGAAAGTAGCGATCCTCTATCTTTCGCTGTTGCCGCAGTTCATCGACCCGGCCAAAGGCAGCGTGCTCGCACAATCGATCGAGCTCGGCGCGGTGCAGATCGCGCTCTCGGTCAGCGTGAACGCCACCGCGGCCATCACGGCCGGCACGATTGCAGCGTTCCTGTCCGGCCGGCCAAAGTGGCTGTCAATTCAGCGGTATCTGATGGGGACGGTATTGGCCGGATTGGCCGTGCGAATCGCCGCGGAAGGCCAGCGTTAAGCGATCGCGTGAATTGAATTAGCGGCCGCCCGGTAGACGGCGGCCGGCTCGCTGCGCGCCGCGGCACCGCACGCCGGCGTTCAGCGCGTCACATGCAGGCACAAGCAGGCGCAGGCAGGTTCAACGGGACTTGAGCGCGAAACTCAAGCACGCCCGCTGGCGCGGACTGCCGGCATGCGCAGCTTGACCGAAGCCGCCGAAATCAGGCGCGGCTCGCTTTGCACCATGTCTTGCGCAAACATGTCCTGGCGCAGTTCACCCGCGTCGTCGAACCACTGGCAGATCAGCCAGTGGCCACTCGCAAAGCCTACAGGCCCTGCGTACATGACAGTCATGCGCGGCCCACCCGATCTGAGGGTGACCACGTCGCCAACGCCGGCCACGGCGGCGGGTTCGTTTTCTGCAAGCTCAATGGACGTATCCAGCATGGCATTACCTCCCAGGCAGGTCGCTCTTCGAATAATGCCCGGCGCGGGTTCCCTTCTCCCGCACGCAGGCCTCGTTTGTCGATAATGTTATTCGGGCGACCGTTAATAAGTCCGGCAAGACTAACAACGCGAAATAAAGCCTGCAAGCGATTTTGATGTAAATACGGGAAAACCGTAATTAATCCACGGGGACTGGCTCCGCATAATCGCGCCGCGCATGACGGCACGGTCCGGCGGGCCTTCAGGCCTTGCCGCAAGCCTGCACTGCGCAAACAGTCAGATTATTTCACGCATGCAGGGCTGATTTGAGCAATGCGTAACCTGACTTTAAGGCGAAAATCGTCCGCCCGTTTTATTTTCCACCTTGAATCAGTCCGATATTTGTGCGTTGCAATGCGCGACATTAACCGTTTGGGTAAAAAATCCTCGCCTGAAATATGGCCGTCACGATTATGGGTTGACGCAAAAAAAAAGCGCCTCGCCCAGCTAACCCGGACAAGGCGCGCGATGGTGGCGGACTCGTCGCCGGTTCGCTCTTACTCGGGAAACGGCAGCGAAGTCTGCCCTTCAGCGCGCATGCCGAACACGTTGAGTGTCATCGCCACGAGCGCGTAGTAGCCGAGCAGACCGACGAGATTGATCGTGGTCTCATGCCCGAAGCGCTCCACCGCACGCGCGTAGGTCGCGTCGGAGACGCGCTTGGCGTCGTAGAGCTCGGTCACGAATGCGTAGATGAGCGCGTCGTCGGCTTCGTCGAAGAGCGGCTGCGCGCCGGTGCGGATCTGCTCGGCCAGCGTCTCGGGCACGCCCGCCTTCAGCGCGATCGGGTAGTGGATGTACCACTCCGCCTGCGCCTGCCAGCGCGCTGCCGTCACGAGGATCGCCAGCTCCGAAAGGCGCAGCGACAATCCCGTGTTGTAGCGGCAGAACGCGCCCAGACGCTGCGCATGCTGAGCAAGCTGCGGGCTGTGGATCCAGCCGAGGAACGGCCCGTTCAGGTTGCCGCGCGGGCCGGAAAGGATTTCGTCGAGCACCGCTTTCTGCTCGGACGTCGCGCTGGCCGCGTCGAAGGCGGGCAGGCGCGAGTTCGGGGGTAGCGTCATCAATAGGCTCCGGAAAAAGAAAACGCGGACAAGCGTATCAGGCGGCGTTGGCCACGCCCGTCGCGCTCAGCGCTGCGCCGATCGCGGCGGCAAGGCGCTCCTCGATCGTATCGATATCCTGGGCCGTGCAGATGAACGGCGGCGCGAGCAGCACGTGATCGCCGTTCTTGCCGTCGACGGTGCCGCCCATCGGGTACACCATCAGGCCGCGCGCGAACGCCTCGCGCTTGATGGCCGCGTGCAGCTTGAGCGAGGGATCGAAAGTAGCCTTCGTCGCGCGGTCCTTCACGAGCTCGACGCCCACGAAGAGGCCCCGCCCGCGCACGTCGCCCACATACGGATGCCCGGCATAACGCTCGCGCAGCCGCGCACGCAGTTGCTCGCCGCGCGCGAGCACGTTATCGAGCAGCTTGTCTTCGGCAATCACGCGCTGCACTTCGAGCGCCGCGGCGCACGCCGTGGCGTGGCCGATATAGGTGTGGCCATGCTGGAAGTAGCCGCTGCCGCCCACGATGGTCTCGTAGATGCGCTGGCTCACGAGTGTCGCGCCGATCGGCTGATAACCCGCGCCCAGGCCCTTCGCGATCGTGAGCAGATCGGGCGCTACGCCGTCTTCCTCGCACGCGAACAGATAGCCCGTGCGGCCCATGCCCGACATGATTTCGTCGAGGAGCAGCAGCACGCCGTAGCGGTCGCACACCGCGCGGATCTTGCGGAAGTACTCACGCACCGGCGGCACCGCGCCGGCCGTGGCGCCCACCACCGTCTCGGCGACGAACGCCGCGACGTTTTCCGCGCCGAGCTCGAGGATCTTTTGCTCGAGCTCGTCGGCGAGGCGCTGCGCGTAGGCCTCGTCGGTCTCGCCCTCATGACGCTCGCGGTACGCGTAGCACGGGCTCACATGATGCGATTCGATCAGGATCGGCAGGAACGGCTCGCGGCGCCACGCGTTGCCGCCGATCGCCAGCGCGCCGAGCGTGTTGCCGTGATAGCTCTGGCGGCGCGCGATGAAATGACGGCGCGTGAGCTCGCCCTTCTCCACGAAATACTGGCGCGCGAGCTTGAGCGCGGCCTCGATCGCCTCCGAGCCGCCCGAAACGAAATAGACGTGGTCGAGCCCCGCGGGCGCCGCGGCGATCAGGTGATCGGCGAGCTGTTCGGAAGCCTCGGTCGTGAAGAACGAGGTATGCGCGTACGGCAGTTGCTGCGCCTGGCGCTTGATCGCATCGATCACGCGCTGGTTGCTGTGGCCGAGGCACGAGACGGCAGCGCCGCCGCTCGCGTCGATATAGCGCTTGCCGGTGGAATCGATGATCTCGATCCCCTCGCCCGCCACCGCGACGGGCAAGGTTTGCTTCGGCATCCGATGGAAGACTTTCGTGGACATGGGCTTTCTCGCTGAAATCGCTGAAATCGGGTTGATGCGTTGAAGTTGATCCGCCGAATCAAGTGAAGCGCCCCGCTCACCGCCGGGGCCGGGCGCCCTCACCCGCGCGGCCCCTCAGGCGCCGCGCTCGACCTGCAGGCCGAGCGTGCGCACGCCGTCCTGCCAGACGTCGAACGTCACGCCGCGCGGCTCCACGCGCATGCAGGCCGTGGCGAGCGTGTTCTCGTCGTCGGGGTCGCGAGGGTCGTCGCGGTAGATCGGCAGGCCCGCGCCCGCGCGGTCTTGCAGGGTGCGCACGAACGCCTCGCCGTCTGGCCGCGCGCCAAGCGCGGGCAGCAGCTCGGCGATCCGTGCCTGGCGGTCGCGCGAGGAATCTGTGACGATCTGCGCCTCGTTCTCGCATCCCGCGTGAATCAGGTGGTTGGCGTGCCCCGAAGGCGCGCCCAGTTCAACGATCGAGCTGCGCTGCGCTGTGGCTTCCACGCTATAGACGCGCACCTGGCCCGCCGCATCGGTCCCGCCGAGCGTATGGTGAAAGCCGCTCGCGCGCGGCGTGTCGCGCAGCAGCGCCAGCGCGTCGGCGAGCGTTGCCGCATCGAGCACGGCGCGCGCGAGGATCATGCGCGGCACGCCCACGCGCGGCTCGCGAATGCGCACGTTATTGATTGCCTGCGCCAGCCCCGCACGCGATGCCGCGAAGGTGTGGCCGGGCAGCGATCCGGGGTAGTAGAAGCTCACGAAGCCGGGCTTGCCCACGGGCTCAATCTCGACCACGGCGCAGCGCCCGCGCAGGTGCGGATCGCCGTCTTCGTTGTGGGCAATCAGGCCGGCCTCGGGCGTGCACACCGCAAGCGTCGTGCAGCCGTCCGGTGCGTTATGGATCAGCTCGCCGCGGCAATTCCACAGGAACAGATCGTGCGCCGGCCAGTCGAGCGCCGCTGCCATCGCGTCGATTTCCGCGACGTGGGCCGGAAAATGCCGCTCCGCCGCCGCCCGCAGCTGCTGTGCAAAGGCGCTGCCGCGCCAGCGGCTCACCGCGGCCCACGCGCTGCTCTGCGCCATGTAGGCGGCGAAGACGGGCTTCGCGAGTTCGCCGAGCCGCCGCCCGATCGCCTCGGGCGTGCCGCCCATCCGGAATGTCCGGAATGTCTTGAGTTCCTGCATCGAAATTCTCGCCTGAATGCCTGAAACGGCCGATGCCCGATTTATACGCCATACAACATTTGTTGTCAAATTAAACGAGCACCACAACAAACGCAATGTGCGAGACGTAAAAAAGCCGCCTCGCGGGCGGCTTGACGAACGTGCGGACGAGCCGGAGGACCAGGCAGCGGACGAGCCCAGACTCCGGTGCCACGCCTGCTCCTGTGCGGCAGCTTTATCGCAGCTTCACGGCACATAGGCGCCTCGCGCGTTGAGCGTACGCTCGGACTGCTCGAGCTGCGCCACGGCGCCCGCGCCCTCGAGCGCGAGCAGATGCGCGACGAGCGACTCGGAGAGCGCTGTCGCGGCCACCAGCGAGGGAAAGAACGACGGGCTTTCGTGCGTGAAGATCAGCGCCTTTTCGGCGTTCAGCGCGATGGGGGCGACGGCGCTATCGGTAATGGCGATCAGCCGGCTGCCCTTTTCGAGCGCCGCCTCGGCCACGCGCACGGCCTCCACCGAGTATGGCGCGAAGCTCACGACGATCGTCGCGCTGTCGCGCTCGATGCCGAGCAGCTGCATTTCGAGCGTGCCGGCCTCGCCACCCAAGAGCGAGACCGAGGGCCGAAAGAGCCGGTAGCCGTACACGAGGCCGAAGGCCACCGCGTAGCATGAGCGAAACCCCGCCACGTGCACGTGCTTCGCCTTCTTCAGCACGCGCGCGGCCTCGACCATCGCGCGCGCGTTATGCGCCGCGCTCGCTTCGAGGTTGTGCTGCTGGGCTTGCAGCAGATCGCGTGCGAGCGCGTCCTTCGCGTTGCCCGCGACGAGCGAGCGGGCACGGCTCGAAAGCGGCTCGGGCCGCGTGCGCACCCGCGCGACAAACAGATTGCGCAACTCGTTCCAGCCCGGAAAGCCGAGCTGCTGCGCGAGCCGCACGAGCGACGCGGGCTGCACCTGGGCGCGCTCGGCGACCTTGCGCATCGAGGAAACGGCGACTTCGTCGGGATGGTCGAGCAGGAACGCCGCGCCGGTCTGAAATTGCGGGCTCAGATCGGAGAAGCGCGCGCGAATGAGCGCGGCAAGCTGGTCGAAGCTTTCTGGCATGCGGATGGCTGACAGGCAGTGGATGACAACAAATGTTACCACCGGTGTTGCGGGATGTTGCAAACGGGGTGCGGACCGTCTCGAAGTCCGATAGGGGCGTCGACCAAGCGATTCCAGCTCACACCGTGCAGACCGAAATGCAAATGGACTTTCGCAACTCCCAGTCGTGATCCAAATCGCTGCCGCGTTCGTTGCGGTGACATCTCACGCACAGGTTCCAGTCTGTCGCGAGGACGGAACTGGCAGAGATAGCGCCGTTTGCGCACATCAAGCGATGCCATGTCGAATGTCTACCGGTCAAGCAAGCGAAGGGGCACTCCGACCCAACGTGGGCGCTCGGGCTAGCTCTCGTTATGCGCGACGGTTATGCGGCGACGGGTGCGGGCCTCCACGTCGTACATGTTGAAGTCATTCATCGTTCTGCCATAGAGGTGCAGGCTGACTGCGCGGGGGCGCTCCTGGGGTACGCCGGTAACGTGAATGTGATCGGGATTGGGTACGAAGCTGGTCACGGAACCGCGCCGCAGCAGGACGATGCCCCCACGCACCAGGTCGATTTCTTCGTCGGCTCCGCGATCGGGTGACAGCCTCACATAGCTACGTTCTTCCAGAACGCCTTCGACCACGCCAACGACACCCCAACTTCCGTGGTCATGCACCGGCGTCCACTGACCAGGAAGCCAGACGAGCGAGTACAGCGAGAGACCTTTGTCCGGCGCCTCGTAGATGAGGTTACGGGTGTAGCTCACGTCGCTGCTTCGATAGTGACCGGGTTGCAGAAACGTCCCGGCATGATCGATCAGATCGAGCATCAGCGGCGCGAGCGCGAGCACACAGTCGGCCGGGGCTGACTGTCGATGGCTTTGAGCGGTGGCCTGGTTGAAGAAGCGTTCGAGAACGTGAGAGCTCATGGGCAATTTGTGTCTCCGGCCGGTTTGCGGGCGACTCGCGACGCCAAGGCGGCCAACAGCGCGACCCGCGCCGTTGACTGGCCGTCGTCGGCGTTATCCGGGCTGCTTCGTGGTGCGCAAGTAGGGTTTGATCGTCTTGAAGCCCGGGAAAGCCTTCTCGGCTTCTTCGTTGCTGACCGCCGGTGTGATGATGACATCTTCTCCTTGCTTCCAGTTCACCGGCGTCGCCACTTTGTGCCTGGCGGTGAGCTGCATCGAATCGAGCACACGCAGGATCTCGTCAAAATTACGGCCGGTTGTCATCGGGTAGGTCAGCATCAGCTTGATACGCTTGTCCGGGCCAATGATGAACACCGAGCGCACCGTTGCGTTGGTGGCGGCGGTGCGGCCTTCGGACGTGCCCTCTTCCTCAGCGGGCAACATGTTGTATAGCTTGGCAACGGCAAGATCGGTATCGCCGATCATCGGGTAGTTGACCTTGGCGCCCTGCGTTTCCTCGATATCGGCCACCCATTTGCCATGGCTTTCGACTGCATCGACCGACAGGCCAATCAGCCTGGCGTTGCGGCGCGTGAATTCCGGCTCGATGCGGGCCATGTAGCCCAGTTCGGTCGTGCACACCGGTGTGAAGTCCTTGGGGTGCGAGAACAGGATGGCCCATTGATCGCCGATCCAGGCGTGGAAATCAATCGTCCCCTGGGTGGTATGAGCGGTGAAGTTGGGTGCGATGTCGTTGATGCGGAGTGACATGGTATTTTCCCCCATGGAGTGCGTGGGTTTGAACGAAGCAGCCAGGCGTGCGTGGTGCGATACAGTTCAGGTGCTTGCGGAGATGCTTGCGGCAGCTGACGAAGCCTTCTCGCCAGAACCAAGGATATCGGTTACAAGCATCCTGGGACACGGTCAAAATTGACTGATTGACTTTCTTTACACCCAGGTGGTGCAATGCGCCTATGCCTGACTTTCGTCTGCTATTGATCGATGACCATGCCTTGTTTCGGGAAGGGCTCTGCCTGGTCTTGCGCCAGCATTTTCCCGGGGCGAGCATTGTCGAAGCGATCTCCGTGACCCAAGCGATTAACCTGGTGAAGGATGCGCCTGATGTGATCCTTTTGGACATCCTGTTGCAGGGGCCGGACGGCATCGAAGGCGTAGCGATATTTCGTCAGCGCTGGCCTCAAGTGCCGGTGATCATGCTGTCGTCGATGGCAGCTCCTGAGACTATTGCGCAAGCTTTGGAGCGCGGTGCGTTTGCATTCGTCTCGAAAGCCGACAGCAGTAGTGCAATTGTCCAGACTGTCGAGCGCGCCCTTGTGGCGACCGAACCGGGCATCGCTCGCGATAGCGCGGTTTCTCGCGCCGGCGAGAATCAGTTGATCAGGCTGACTGCCAGGCAGTCGGAAGTCCTGCAGCTTTTATGCGATGGATTGCCAAACAAGGTCATTGCCAAACGCATGTCACTATCCGAATTCACCGTGCGTGGCCATGTGCAGGCAATTTTTGGTCTGTTGGGCGTCACCAGTCGCACCCAGGCCATCGTCTCTGCGCGCAAGCATGGGCTGGTCGCCTGACTTGCGAAAACTCTGGAAGTTGCCGGAGGACCGCCTGCTGGTCGAGCAGTTGCGGCTGTTGTACGGCAACGTGGGCGTGTCCGTCATCCCGGCAATCTTATTGGCGCTGTTGCTGGTTTACGCCCTGCAAAATGATGTGAACTACCGCGCCTTGATGCTCTGGTGCCCAGCCGTAATTTTTTCCAAGCTCTACGCTGCATTCGACGCTCGCAAGCGTCTGGCCAGCGTCATCGCGCCCGCTCAGGCCCGCAAGCTCGTCATCAACCTGGTCGTCATGCATGCCGTGGATGGCGTTGCGTGGGGGGCACTGGCCTGGGTGGCCCTGGGTAGTACGACCACCACCGGAAGCATCATGGTGCTTGCGGTACTGACGGGCATATTGGGCAGTTCCATGTCCTTGCTTGCCCCGGTATTGCCCGCCTTTTTCTCGTTCTCGTTGGCCGTGATACTGCTGGCGACGTCGTGGCTTTGGCTGTCGGGGGACTCAGCTTATCGGGCACTGTCGCTGACAGGGTTGCTATACGCGGTCAGCCTGGTTGGGCAGGCCCGTAACAGCAATGTCGCGGCGTTGGCCGCCATCAGGCTGCGCTTCGAAAATCTTGACCTGATCAGGGCCACGGAGGACGCCAGACGCACGGCTGAATATGCAAATCTGGCCAAAACCAAGTTTCTCGCCGCCGCCAGCCACGACCTGCGCCAACCGATTCACGCGCAGGGCTTATTTCTTGATGTCCTCGCGCACAGTGGACTATCGAAGCATCAAAGTGACGTGCTGAACAGCGCCCAATCCGCCTGGCAGGCATCCAGTGACATGCTTGACGCATTGCTCGACTTTTCCCGCATTGAAGCAGGCGTGGTTCAGCCATGTCCCCTACCCTTCGATCTACAGGGCCTATTGAACAAAGTCGAGAATGACCTGGCGCCGCTGGCCGATGCCAAAGGCCTGGTCTATCGTTCGCGCGAGACCAGCGTGACGGTGGACTCCGACACCCGCCTGGTTGAAATGGTTTTACGCAACCTCGTCTCAAATGCGATCCGCTACACGGCACATGGTGGCGTTTTGGTCGCGTGCCGTCGCCGAGCGCAGCATGTCCAGGTGGAGGTTTGGGACACTGGGGTGGGCATTGCTGCGGCCGATCAGCAAGATATCTTTCGCGAGTTTCATCAGCTTGGTAATCCGGAACGGGACCGCAACAAGGGGCTGGGCCTGGGCTTGGCTATCGTGCAGGGCTTGTCTACTGCAATGAACCTGGAGCTCTCGCTTTCTTCGCGGCCTGGTAAAGGAAGCGTATTCAAGTTCGTCTTGCCATTGACCGAACTGGATTCGCCACTGCAAGCGCCAGGGCCCCTCGGTACGTTGCCCAAAGATTTGCGTGTGCTGGTGATCGACGATGACGAAGCGGTCTGTTCGGGCATGGTGCGTTTGCTGGAGAGCTGGGGATGCCAATGTCAAGCGACAAGCTCTGTTAAGGACGCGATAGCTGCTGCACGTGTGTGTGCACCGTCGATCATCATCAGCGACTATCGACTTCGCGAACAACAGACTGGAGCACAAGTCATTAGTGCTTTGCGCGCCGCGGCAGGGATGAATCTACCGGCATTGATTATCACGGGAGATACGGCTCCCGAGCGACTTCGCGAAGCGTCCGCAAGTGGCGACCCACTGCTGCACAAGCCTGTTAAGCCCGAACAGCTTTATCAAACATTGATGAAACTCGTTGTTTGAATTCGGCACGCGCCTCGGCATGGGTCATGCTTGACCAGGCGATAGGCCGCGTAGGTGAATTTTTTGTGCAATAAGGATATTGACGCGACTGACGTCTCCCGAGTGCATTGCTCCAGGCTGAAGACAAAGATAAGAACATTCAGGATCTACACAATGTTCTCGGAATTAGATCGCCCTATCTGAATTCTCCGTTGGACGCGACTGGCGGCCTTCTGCAAATTGTGTAGTTTGGAGCCGGCGCACTTGGTCAGGACGCCCGCTTGGGGCGCTCGAAATCCTTCCAGGACCCTTGACTGCGAGCCAGGCTCGGGTGAGCCAAAGGACGGCCCTATCTACGGAGTCTGCCAAATGTCCGCACTATTCGAACCCTACAAGCTCAAAGACATCTCTTTGCGCAACCGCATCGCGATTCCTCCGATGTGCCAATACGCCGCTGTCGACGGTCTGATCAACGATTGGCACCGTGTACACCTCGCCGGCCTGGCCCGCGGCGGCGCCGGGTTGGTAATCGTCGAAGCGACAGCCGTATCGCCGGAGGGCCGCATTACTCCGGGCTGCACCGGGATTTGGAACGACGAGCAGGCACAGGCTTTCGCGCCTGTCGTCACCTCCATCAAGGCGGCCGGTGCCGTACCGGGCATCCAGATCGGCCACGCAGGGCGCAAGGCCAGCGTCAACCGGCCGTGGGAAGGTGATGACCATATCGCCGACGACGATACGCGCGGCTGGCAGACTATTGCGCCCTCCGCGGTTGCTTTCGGCGCCCACCTGCCTAAAGTGCCAAACGCAATGACCACCGACGACATTGCGCGTGTACGAGATGATTTCGTCGCGGCAGCGAGGCGTGCCCGATACGCCGGCTTCGAATGGCTGGAACTGCACTTTGCTCATGGCTATCTCGGCCAGAGCTTTTTCTCGACGCACTCCAATCACCGTGACGACGCATACGGCGGCAGCCTGGCTAACCGTAGCCGCTTCTTGCTGGAAACGTTAGCCGCCGTGCGCAAGGTATGGCCCGAGCATCTGCCTTTGACGGCCCGTTTCGGCGTAATCGAGTACGACGGCCGCGATGAGCAAACGCTCGCAGAATCCATCGAACTCGCGAAAAATTTCAAACAGGAAGGGCTGGATATGCTGAGCGTGAGCATCGGCTTCTCCACGCCGGCAGCTCGCATTCCGTGGGCGCCCGCGTTTCTCGCACCGGTTGCCCAGCGCGTCCGTCGAGAGGCTCAACTCCCCGTCTCATCGGCCTGGGGACTCGATACGCCTGAACTCGCCGATCGCTCAATCAGGGAAAGCCAGCTTGATCTCGTGATGGTCGGGCGCGCTCATCTTGCCGACCCCCACTGGCCGTATTACGCGGCGCGCAAACTCGGCGTCGAACGCCCTTCCTGGACACTTCCTGCGCCGTACGCGCATTGGCTCGAACACTACACAGTGAACTGAGTACACCGCTGGGCCTTGATGACGGTTCAAGGCTTCCTGCTCGGCGTCCGAAAGGACCAGCAGCCACTCGTTCTTTGCGATCGTCATGCGTTACTCTGGCGCTCGCAAATATTGATAGAGCGTTTCACGACTGATGCCGAATCCGCGGGCAAGCGTCGTATTCTGCTCGCCGGCGGCAGCCCGCTGCTGCAACCCCGCAATTTCGGAATCGGCAAGCGATTTCTTGCGGCCACGATAGTTGCGATTGCTATGAGTGCCGCTTAGGGTTCCACGCCTTGTGGACGAACTCAATACGATTGCCGTCGAAGTCGGCGACGTTGGCGGCGTAGTATCCGGCGGCGAAGTAGGCGCGATCTGCTGGTTTGCCTTCGTCGGTACCGCCAGCTTTGATTGCGGCTGCATAGGCAGCGTCGACCAGTTCATTGGTGTCGCAGACGATCCCGAGGTAGAGCCCGGTCTCGCCTGACTCGCGTTGACGTAACCAGATGCTTGATCCGACAGCCTTTCCGCTGGCGAAAACGTCGTCACCGATTCCGTAAAGATGCGGGATGCCCTCTGGCCCCGAAGCAGAGTCGTAGTTGCCGAATACGCTCCAGCCGAGCGGCTTCAGAGCTTCGGAGTAGAAAGCCAGTGACTTGTCGATGTTGGTGACGGAGATGTATACGTGGTCGATCATTGGGAAACCTTCCATGCGTTGGCGTTGCTATGGGCGAAGTTGCGGAACGTGTGGGGTGGCGTGCCGGTAAGAGCCACCAGATAGACGCGACCGATACCGTCGAGGGCGGGAGCGTAGCTCTCGCGCCGACTCCAGTCGAAGGCGACATCGGCGCGAGAGCGTGCGGCAGTGCGGACCGGCAGGCCGCGGTTGATGAGGTTGGCAGCGACACGGGAGCCCGTCTTGCCGGTCGAGCCACGTACGAGCGTGGTTGGGATTATCTTGTTCATAACTATAATGTACTGTATAGATATGAGCGTTTTAATAAGCAATGATCTCATTGTGCAACGCGATGCTCTCAATACATGGACTTATTGCATGACCATCTAGCGCGCGCTCGCGCGTCGGCTGCGGTGTTCGCCCGCTCGGTCGCGCTGCCGCCCTGGGGCCTCACGCTTCCTGGCTCGATCCAGCTATCGCTGCACACTGTGCTGCGCGGTCACGCGTGGCTGTGGCTCGATGACCCCGCCAAAGCCGCGCGACTCCTGCCCGGTGACCTGGCGCTTGTGGTCGGCGGTCGCGACCACCATTTCGCGCACGAACCGGATCCCGATCTCTGCATGTCCCATGAACAGTTTTGGGCCAGAGACGCGGATGATGCCAATCATCCCGACTCGGCCATCTTCCTGTGCGGCGCATACAGTCTCGCCGGCGATGTGGGTCGTGGCCTGCTCCAGGCATTGCCGCCGATGCTGCTCATCCGGCCAGCACCGCACGACCAGGTTCACGATGTGGTGTCGCTTATCTCCCGGGAGCTGAGCCACTTCGCACCCGGACAGCAGACCGTGCTCGACCGACTGCTCGACGTACTCCTTGTCATGGCCATGCGCACGTCGTTTGATCAAAGCTCGACTGCACCGCGTTGGTATCGCGCGGCGTCGGACGCCCGGCTCGCCCGTGCACTCCAGGCGATGCACGACAAGCCGGAGCATGCCTGGACGGTGCCCGGGCTTGCCCATCTCAGTGCGATGTCTCGTCCGTCGTTCGCCCGAAACTTCGAGCGTGCACTTGGGCAGTCGCCAATGCAGTACCTCACTGACTGGCGGCTAACGCTGGCTCGCGACTACCTGCTGGCCGGCGAACTCACTTTGGAACAGATCGCCGGTCGCATCGGCTACAGTTCCCCCAACGCTTTTGCAGCGACATTCCGCCGACACGTCGGAATAGCACCCAGTCAATGGCGGCAACAGCACTCGTCGAAGCAGTCGATCCCAGCGTAAGATCCCGGCGGTTCCCGCTTAGAACTCCGAAATAGTTGGTTCGGTTTTCGAAGGAAAGACAGGGTCTGACGAAGCCTGTGCGCAAGCGCAACGGTGGATCAGTGGCGCATGTGCGGCGAACTGGCCAAGCGCCCCAATGACGGCACAGCGACGCTTATTGCCTCAGCGCTTCGGCGGTGCGCCTTTCGAGCGATGCGATAACTGTACGAAATAAGTGTGAGGAAATCCCTGTAGAGCGGCATCTGCCGAGTGCTTGCGGCGCACACGGAGTAGGCGTCTAATCATTGAAAGCGTGCCCGAGGAAAGCGAGAGACCGTATGCGCTGCTCCAGCTGCGGATTCGAGAATCCCGTCAGCGCCAAATTCTGCCAGGAGTGCGGCGCGCGGTTGGCGCGCGTGTGCCCCCATTGCGGCTGCAACCTGACGACGAACGCCAGTTTCTGCAGCAAATGCGGCACAACCTTGGTCGTCGGCGGGCAAGCCGAGGCCGTCGCGCCCATCCATTACACCCCGCCGCACCTGGCCGAGCGAATCCTCGCCGAACGAGCCGCTTTCGAAGCGCGTAGCGAAGCTGCGGGTGAACGCAAGACGATCACTGCGCTGTTCGCCGACATGGCGGGCTCGACCATGTTGATCAACGATCTCGATCCCGAAGAAGCTGACAAACTGATCGCTCCCGTCATCGCGCTAATGATGGAAGCGGTGCATCACTACGAAGGCTATGTGGCGAAATCCTTGGGCGATGGGATTCTGGCGCTGTTTGGCGCCCCCATCGCTCACGAGGACCATCCGCAACGGGCGCTGTACGCGGCGCTGCGCATGCAGGACGCGATGCGCCGCCACAGTGACCAGGTCCGATTGGAACAAGGTATTGCGCTTCATGTCCGGGTCGGCGTCCACACCGGCGAAGTCGTCGTTCGATCAATCCGCAAGGACGATCTGCGCGCCGATTACGACCCGGTGGGACAGACCATTCACATCGCCTCACGGATGGAAACGATGGCCGCGCCTGCTTCGATCCTCGTGAGCGAGTCGACTTACAAGCTTGCGCAAGGGTATTTTGATTTCAACGCTCTGGGGGCGGCCCAAGTCAAGGGTGTGCCCGCGCCCCTGGCGGTCTATGAGGTGCGTGGGCTCGGACCGTTGCGTACTCGCCTGCAGGTGGCCGCACGACGAGGTCTTGCCCCTTTCGTGGGGCGCGAAAGCGAACTGCAGGCGTTGCACCGCGCACTGGAGCGGACCACCGCGGGGCACGGGCAGGTCGTTGGGGTGGTGGGAGAAGCAGGCGTCGGTAAATCGCGGCTTTTTCTTGAGTTCAAGGAGCGCTCCCAGCGCGAAGTCCTGGTGCTCGAAACCTTTTCGGTCTCGCATGGAAAGGCCTTCCCCTACCTTCCACTGATCGAACTCTTAAGGAACTACTTCAAGATCACCGTTCAGGACGACGAGCGGCAGTGCCGGGAAAAGGTCACGGGCAAGCTGCTGACACTCGAGCGTAGTCTCGAGGATCTCTTACCTTACCTGCTTGCACTTTTCGGAGCCAGCGACCCGACCTCGGCCCTGGCAGAAATGGACGTACAAACCCGGCGCAGCCGCACATTCGAGGCGATCACGCGCCTGCTCTTGCGCGAAAGCCTGAATCAGCCGATCGAACTGCTGTTCGAAGACCTGCAATGGCTGGACAGCGAAACTGAAGCCTTCCTTGCGTTCTTCGTCGAGCGCGTGGTGAGCGCCAAGGTCCTTCTGCTGGTGAACTACCGGCCCGGCTACCAACCTGACTGGACTCATAAAAACGACTATACGCAGCTAGGACTCGACCCGTTGGGCGAAGCCGAAGCTCAGGGACTGCTCTCGGCCCTGCTCGGTGACGATCAAGCACTCGTTCCACTGAAACAGCTCATCCTGAGGAAGACAGAGGGCAATCCCTTCTTTATGGAAGAGGTCGTCCAGACCCTGGTCGAAGAGAGCGCGCTAATCGGGGAGCGCGGCCGCTACCGAATCGAGCAGACCCCGACCGCTTTGCACATTCCCACGACGGTACAGGGCGTGCTTGCCGCGCGCATTGACCGACTCCGCGCTGTGGAGAAAGCGCTGCTCCAGACCCTGGCCGTGATCGGCAAGGAGTTTCCCTGGAGTCTACTCAAACAAGTCTGCAGCGGCCAAGCCGGGTTACCCGAGGGCGAGCTGCGCCGCCTGCTCTCCAGCTTGCAGGCCGCAGAATTCATTTACCAACGGCCGGCCTTCCCCGAGGTCGCGTACACGTTCAAGCACGCCCTGACGCAGGAGGTCGCCGGCCAGTCGCTACTCTCGGAGCAGCGCTGCTTGCTGCATGAACGCACGGCTCAGGGCATCGAAGCGCTCTACCCAACCCGGCTCAACGACTATTGCAACGAGCTGGCGCACCACTACAGCCAGAGCGGCAACGTTCCGAAGGCCATCGAGTACCTGCAATGTGCGGGACAACAGGCGCTGCAGCGCTCGGCAAATCTCGAGGCGATCCAGCACCTCGGCGCGGCTCTCGAGCTGCTCGAGCGTTTGCCTGGCGGCCCCGAACGCGCCCGCCAGGAACTCGCCATGCAACTTGCGCTCGGTCCGATCTTGATGGCCGCCCGAGGCCCTGCCTCGCCACAGGTCAAGGCTGCCTATACCCGCGCGATGACGTTATGCGAACAGGTTGGCGAAGCATCCCAGCTCATCCCGGTGCAGTTGGGGCTCCGGGTGAATCACACATTGCGCGCCGAGCATGCCATCGCTCACAAACTGGCCGAGCGGGCGCTTCACCTGGCGCAGAGCGCGCAGGACCCGGGTCTGCTCGCGGAAGCACATAGTGCAGTGGGGACGAGCGCCTTCTTTCAAGGCGACCTTGTCACGGCGCGTGCGCACCTGGAGCGGGTGCTTGACCTCTATGATCCTGACCAACATCGTGAGCACGCCTTTGTGTACGGACTTGATCCCGGCATATTCGGCCTGAGCGTTTCGGCCTGGATCCTGTGGTTCCTGGGCTATGCTGATCAGGCGAGCAAACGAAGTCAGGAAGCCTTTGCCCTCGCACAGAGGATGTCACATCCTTCCAGCCTGGCGCTCACCCTGATCACGACGGCCAACTTGCATCAGTTTCGGCGCGAAGCGCAACAGACACAGGCATGCGCCGAGGCCGCCATCACGCTCTCCGCTGAGCAGGGGTTCCCATTCTGGCTGGCGTATGGAACGATCCTCCAAGGCTGGGCCCTGGCCGAACAGGGAGACATCGAGCCGGGGATTGCCATCATCAACAAAGGCCTCGCCGCCTACCAGGCGACCGGGGCGGAGATCTCGCGATCGCACTTCCTGACTTTGCTCGCTGCGGCCTATGGGCACGCGGGGCAAACGCAGTCCGGGCTGAGCGCGCTGACTGAAGCGCTCGCTGCAATCAACAAGACCGGCGAGCGCTTTTACGAAGCCGAGGTGTATCGACTGAAGGGAGAGCTCATGCTACATAGCGCGCGCAGCGAACCCTCATGTCTACGAGAGGCTGAAGCGTGCTTTCAAAACGCGCTATCAGTCGCCAGTCGCCAAGGCGCCAAGGCGCTTGAACTGCGCGCAACGTTAAGCCTCGCTCGGCTATGGCAAACACAAGGCAAGAGCCAGGCCGCGCTCCAGCGAATAGCCACAATTTATGGCGCCTTCAGGGAAGGCTTCGACTCCCCTGACTTACGGGAGGCAAAGGCGCTGGTCGAAAATGTGCCGTGAAAGAAAATCTGCCTGGGTCGGGTGACGATTCTCAGTTTTTAAACTCGTGGCGGTCCATCCCGCCGCCTCACACTTTGACGAAACTCACTCCCGCCAGTGGGCCGAACGGCAGCGACGCCAGCGGACCGCCTACATCCAGTGCTCCGAGATCCACCGCGAAAAAACCTGCCTTCTCGATAAGCGAGCGCACCGTCGCTTTGGCGTCCGCCTCGTCACCGGAATAAAAGAGCACGCGTTTTCCGCCAGAGACTTCCGGCTCAGGCAGGACGCTTACGTCGAGGTGGTTGAATGCCTTCACAAAACGCGCACCAGGAACGAGATCGCGAACCACGCTGCTCGAGTAGCGCCCCCCAAGATCGGCCGGTTTGATGCCATAGACAGCCAGCGGGTTGCTCGGGTCATTTGCATCTGGGGAGTCCGGCTCGATCCATTCGACGGGGTTGGTGCAGTCAACGACAATGCGCCCGTTCCATGCGGGTAGCCCACCAAGGACTTTTTTCAGATCGACCCAGCGAATGGCGATGAAGACGATGTCCGCCCTGGCCGCTTCCTCAGTCGTACCGGCCTTGATCGTCGGCCCAAGCTCTTCAAGCAAATCTGCGAGGGATTCAGGCCCCCGGCTATTCGAAGCGACAGCTGAAATGCCCATTTTGGCGAACGCGCGGGCCAGGTTAGAACCGAGCGCGCCTGCGCCGATGATGCCAATGCTCATACGTTACTCCTCATACCAGTTGATTCGGCTCAGGCCGCCGTAGCCACCACTGCCCCGCAATCGGGGAGACGAAAAGCTCGCTATCCTCTACAGCTTCATAGAGGTCCAGAAGCCGGATCCTGTCTTCCGAACGCAATGGCTTACCGGCATTGGAGGTAAGCGCGGCAAGTGCGTGAACGGCGACAGCGAACCGAGTGCTCGTTGGCATAAGACGAATCCATTCCAGCAGCATGTCGAAGCCAGCACACCGCGGATCCCCGCACCCCGCGGGATGCCGGGATCTACCCGAACGTCTTTCCGGCCACTACTGAATCGAGAAACCTGCCTAAAGCGTGGACGGAGCCACATTGGAAGCGCGACGACCAACCAGGTAGTCCATGCTGAGTACCCCTGCCCCACCGGTTGAGAATGCCAGGAGGCCACCTGCCATGGCAAGATTCTTTAGAAAGTTGAACATTTGATTTTGGTCCGATAATGCATGGTGAAAAACAATTGCAGTCACGACGCAGTAGATGGCCAGCACCCAAGCTACGACACGAGTGCGGTAACCGAGGATCAGCAATGTTGCGCACGCAAGCTCAAGCACCATTGAGCCAATATATCCCAGCATCGGTGCGGGCAGCCCCATGGCTGTGATGTACCCGATGGTCGCGCTCGGTGAAATAAGCTTCAACACACCACTTATAACGAATATCGCTGCAATAAGGAAACGCCCTGCAAGCAGGTTCACGTCATTTCCAGAATAGCTAAGGGTTTTCATTTCGATTCTCCACGACTAAATTGCTGCGTTCGATAGATAGGCCTAAACCTCGTGCGGAGGCATAACTGCGAGGCCGACAATAGACTCTTTCATCTTCGTCAGCCGTGAACCCTCAGGCGTCTGCTATTCGTCGAAGTTCCCAAGACCGCAGGAGGTGAATTCATCAGCGATTTGAGGTTCACTACGTTCAATGCTCAGCGATGCGCCACTCCTGAATGCCGGCGTGGAAGGCGGCCACTGCTTTCGAAGGCCACAGCGTATCCGTAGATAGTCAAACCCTGAAAGGACGGAAAGCCGCACTCGTTACTGGCATAGAAGCGAGCATGAACCGTGCGTTGAAACATAGCGCATAGGCTAGTCCGGTCGACATATCGTGTCCAACGGCAAAAACAGATAGCACGATCGAATCTTGTGAAAGCGCGCTTGGCGTGCCTCCCCGACTACGAACCGGATTCCGCTTTCATCATGATCAAATGAATGGCTACGCGCCGCACGTAACCCTTCGAGCCCCCGCTATAGCGATATAAAGCGTCTTCGAGGTTTCCATCCGATGCTTTTATATAGTCTTGCAGAATTGCGGTCCCGATACGGACATTCGTGCGCGCGTCGGTCGAAACTAGATTCGACTGCGATCACCGAAAGCAACAACATAGGCGAGATTGCATATCGCCTGGCTGCATTCAATACCGCATGTCCAATTTCCAGCGCGTCGCGCAATCCTATATGAAAGCGGGCATTCACAACCGCCGCGATTTCCTCTGCGGTAAGCGCTTCGTATCGCTGCACGTCGACGGTTTGATTGTACGCCGGCCAAACCAGAGGATCATCCGCATAACACCGTCCTCCCAGTCATCATGCGAAGCCGCAGCTTCGCGATTATCAGAGCTGCGCGCTGAGTCGAAACGCCGTGCCCAATGCTGCCAGGAACGTAGCTTCTTCATGCCGACGCATGGTGGTGCAAGTCTAAAGTCGCCATCCATCCCGGCACCTGCGCGGTCATCGATTTCATCGCGAACTCGAGAAATACGCTCACAGCGCGCGGCAACTGTCGTCGACTCGGATAGACGAAATATATGCCGATGCTCTCTCCTCCGTACTCCGGCAGTACCTCAGTCAGTTCTCCCGAGCGGATGTGCTTCGCCGTCAACGTGAGCGGCAATAGCGCAATGCCCAGGTGAGCGCGTGCGGCCTCGAGTTGGGCCGCCGCCGTGTTGGCCCGAAATGGACCCGTCACATAGACTTCCGCCATGCCACCCGGTCCATCGAGCCGCCACAGCGTTCGGGGCGCCGGCCCAAGCGCAGAGATGCAGTTGTGCTCCACCAGGTCCTCAAGAGCCCCCGGCGTGCCTCGTTTGGCGAGATAGCCCGGGCTCGCAACCAGGGTACGGCGGCTGACGCAAAGCTGCCGCGCGATGAGCGTCGGCTCCAGGGTCTTCCCGGAACGGATGGCCACATCAATGGCCTCGCCAACCATATCGGCGCGCACATCGCTAAGGAGGAACTCCAGCCGCACGTCTGGGTAGATGGCCAGGAACTCCGCAACCCACGGCATGGCATCCAGATGGTTGAATAGATCTGCGGGGCCGGCAACGCGCACACGCCCACTTGGTTGCCGACCTCTATCGGATAGTTCGTCGGCCGCCTGCGTCAGGGACTCGATCTGATCGGCACAGCGCGCGTAAAAGGCTTCGCCGGCCTCGGTCAGTGACAAGCGCCGAGTCGAGCGCTGCATGAGCCGTAGTCCGAGTTCTTGCTCCAGTTCCTTGATCCTGCGGCTGGCGGTGTTGGGCGGAATGCCGAGGCGCCGCCCCGCCTCGGCAAAACTGCCAGCGCGAACCACATGGACGAACAAAGCAACGTCGTTTAGATCCATCATGAGCTCCCGTTGGCGCCAACTATGGCCGAATGTGGTCCACCCAGGCCACCAAGTGGCACCACGGATCGGCAACTATATTTTGCCCTGTTTGCGCCGCCGAAATACTCAGCATGACTACCATGCCCACGAGCCGCTCGTCGTCGGCCGCGATCTGCGCCCAGGCGAATCGGTAGCCATCGGCTAACCGGTTCATTCCAGCGGCGCAACGGTCGTGTCACGGCGTCAGCGTGACCGGACCAAACTGATATGCCCCCAGTTTTAGTCCGCAGCGCAGTTAGCGCCCGAGATCTGTTGTTTGCTGAATCGTTTCTTCATTGCCGTTCCTCTCTGGAACGAGCCCTGCGCCATTGGCGTACCAAACGCCCGGAGCAGGGCAATCCCACCGAAGCGCGGGTGCTGCTGAGTATAGGTTTGCTCCGGGAGCGGATCGATGCTGCAATCGATTGGCTTTCGGCGGGCGGCTTTGCGACACGACCTCGAGTGGCACGTGCCGGGATTTTCGTCAGCCGCACAGCGTGGTCCGGATGTCGGCATCCGATCGAGATGAAATGGACGTAACCCGCCCTTTGAAGGCGCCCACCCGCTACCAGCCCTCGCGGCTCGCTGTCGACAAATCCGCGCGCGACGGACGGCACGATCGAAGGTTCGCTCAGTTGCGAGATGCACGCGGTCCACGCTCACACTCCAACTTCCGAAGTGGAAGCGCCACCGAATCCGTCGTTCCTCTAACAGATACGAAAACCAGCGCCATATCGCTGCATCGTCGGCGTTTGCCATCGACGCGGCTTGATGACGTGTTCGGTGCATCAAGTCCATATTCAGTCGAATATGTGTCCGAGCACCTTCTCTTTAGTCTTGAGGTAGAAGGCGTTTTCGCGATTCGGTACAGTAACGAGCGGCACGCGATCTTCTATACTCAATCCGTATTCGGAGATGCCCCGATACTTGCGCGGATTGTTTGTCATTAGCTTCATCGTCGTCACGCCCTGGTCCTGCAGAATCTGCGCGCCAACCGCGTAATCCCGCGCATCCGCCTGAAGGCCCAACTGCAGATTCGCCTCTACAGTGTCCAGCCCTTTATCCTGCAAGGCGTAGGCTCGCAGCTTTTCAGTGAGTCCGATTCCGCGCCCTTCATGTCCCTTCAGGTAAACAACGATGCCGCAGCCTGCCTGGGCGATGCGTTCCATCGCCAGATCAAGCTGTGCGCGGCAATCACATCTGATCGATCCGAATACTTCTCCGGTCAGGCATTCGGAATGCACACGTACAAGCGGAGATTTGCAGCTCGCCAAATCACCCATGACAAGCGCGGCGTGTTCTTGCCCAGAACTGATTTCTCGATATCCGAAAACCGTGAATACGCCATATCGGGTGGGCAGTCGTGCCATGGACATTCGCTCTACGATACGTTCCCGTTTGCGACGATACGCAATGAGATCCTTGATCGTAATGATTGGAAGCGAGTGCGCGCGGGCGAACTCCACCAATTGCGGGAATCTCGCCATCGTGCCGTCATCGTTGACGATCTCGGCCAGCAAACCACCGGGCGCCATCCCCGCCAGCCTCGTGAGATCCACCCCCGCTTCTGTGTGCCCCGGCCGGCGCAATACGCCACCACGCACCGCTCGCAATGGAAAGACGTGTCCCGGCCGGCTAAATTCCACGGCTTCGGCCTTCTCGTCGACGAGCGCCCTGACGGTGATGGCACGGTCGGCAGCCGAAATCCCAGTTGTCGTACCGATACGGTAGTCCGTGCTCACCGTGAACGCGGTACTCATGGAATCGCTGTTGTTCGCCACCATGAGCGGAAGCGATAGCGCGTCCAGGCGCTCCCCGGACAACGACACGCAAAGCACGCCACTCGTGTAGCGCACCATGAAGGCGATGTCCGTGTCCGTGGCTGCCTGCGCAGCCATAATCAGGTCGCCTTCGTTCTCGCGGTCTTCGTCATCCACTACGACAACCATCCGCCCGGCCGCGATCGCTTCAATTGCGGTTTCGATCGAATCTGTTTTCACTTTCTTTCCTTTTTCCAGCGTTGTCACTTAAATCGAACTTTGAAGACACCGGTATCGCGACGATCGTGAATACAGGCGATACGGAGGGGTCTCGGACGCGCGCCAATGAATTACATTGCACTCAATGAGAAGCATCATTCGTTGGCGGAAATGTCTAGCTTAAGAAGACGATCCGCATTGCCATGCGAAATTTTGATTCTATCGAGCGGAGACAGTGGGAGAGCATCAAGGAATTTTCGCGCCGGCGCGTTGGCACTGTACGGATAATCTACGCTGAACATGATCCTATCCGCACCAAACGTAGTAAGTGCGTTCAGGAAAGGCGATATGTGGAAAACGCCAGATGTCGTAATGTAGACGTTTTCCACAATCGTCTGGCTGATCGGGTGTCCACCGCGGCTCGTTAGCACGTCGTCGGCGCGCCCGAGCATGAAAGGCAGCATTTCTCCCATGTGACCGACGATAACGGTCAGGCCAGGAAATTTCTCGAACGTGCCGGCTAGCGCCAACCGGAAGACATGAATTGCGGTCTCGGAATGCCAGCCAAATATGCCGGATGCAAGCAACGACCCGGTTCGGCCTGGCAAGCCTTGATAGTAACAGTCATACACTGCCTTTGGTGGCAGATTAGGGTGAATGTAGACCGGCACATCGAGCGCTACGGCCCTCGCCAGCACCGGAGCAAATCGTTCGTCATCGAGAAAACGGCCATCGGTGAGGCCGTTCACCATCACGCCGCGAAAGCCGAGATCACGCACCGCGCGTTCCAGCTCGTCCGCCGCTGCTTCAGGCTCACGCATCGGCAAATGAGCGAATCCGCCGAAACGGCTCGGATGACGCCGAACCGCTTCGCCCAAGTGGTTGTTCGTTTCCTGAGCAAAGCGGATTCCGGCATCGCCGTCTAAAAGATCGGCCCCCGGCATGCTCGCAGAAATCACCTGATGAGTGATGCCGTGCTCATCCATGGCAGCGAGACGACCGACATCGAGATCTCCTAATACAACGTCACTCTCGGGCGAATAGCCGGGATTGCTGCTGGCGTCAAAATGGGCGTGGACCAGCGGGGGAACAAGAAAATGCTCCTCAAGAGCTACGATCCTCATTTTCTCTCCTGTTGTGATAGCCCGCTCGTCATGACGACCCAGTTTGTCACCGCGGAGGCGGAATCGCCGTGCTTTTCGTTGTCAGGCGACCTTGAGCGCGCCGCTATCCATATAGACGATTTCGCCCACGAGCAACGCATCCCGGCATTCCAGTGCGATCATGCACGGCGACTTCACCGACTTACCGGAAATGTTGAGACTTTGCAGGTCATCACCGGCCGCTTGCACATCGAACTCTCCTTCGACGTAGATGCAGTTATCCACGATCGACACGCGCGTAAAGGACTTCAGTGCCGGCCCCGGCCACTTCTCGAATCGGTCGAGATAGAATTCGCGGATGCCTTCAAAGCTCTGCACGTCGACACCAAGCGCAGGAATTCTCTGGTAGGAGCCCTCCGGATGAACCGTCGCCATTGTTTCTTTAATATCGCTAGACCATTCGGCGACCAGGTGACGTTCGAATACTTCCTTGTTTGCCCGGCTTAAGTCGGTGTCGGCCACAAAGACGGGGCCATTCGTGTAGCTTTCGATCGAGAAGGGCTTGCCTTCCCACATCAGCGTCTTAGTGCGGGTTTGCACGGTTGCCATATTTTGTCTCCATGTAGGCCTTAACTGACCGGCTCGTCACGAGGCTTCAAGCCTATGCGCGCCAGTCCATAGCTCATAAGCTAATCTCATCGCCACATCGTGTCCAACAGCAAATGCAGATGAGACGATCGAATCTTGTGAACGCTTTTCCGGTCCTGAGAATGAATGTCAGCGCGCGCACCCTTACGCGGATATATGCAAAAATCCCTACTTAGCGTAGCCTAAGTAAGGGCTACGTCTTCTACGATCAGCAGGCTCTGGCTGTAGAGGTCGCCCGAGTTCTGCCACACTACCGCGATGGTGCGTTCTACGGGTTTCTTTGGGACGTGCGACGTCTGCGCCTGGCGCGATGATAGTGGGTTACGAGGCAAGCATTCCGCCGTCCACCACAAGATCTGTGCCGGTGACGTACGAACTCTCGTCGGAAGCCAGGAAGAGTGCTGCGTGCGCCACCTCTTCTGGCTTTGCAGCGCGGCCGAGCATAATACGCCCGAGCATATAGTCGGCCCATTCCCTATTATCAAGCTGTGCACGAGTTTGATTGGTCTCAGTCAAACCCGGTGAGATGGAATTGGCACGGATGCCAAATTCACGACCCTCCATCGCCAATTGGCGGGTCATGGAGACGATACCGGCCTTCGATGTGCAATGCGCCAAAGAGCCCAACGTGCGTGCCGTCGTGTGCGCATTCGCGGAGGCAGTATTGACGATCGTACCGTGGCTCTTTTTAAGGTAAGGCCAAGCCGCACGCGTAAGGAAGAAAACAAGACTAACTTCCTCGTTCAAATTGCGCCGCCACTCCTCGTCTGAAATATCCTCGATCCAGTTGAAATAGGCCATCGCCGCGTTATTGTAAAGCACGTCTATCCGGCCAAAACGTTCAATGGCGAAATCGACCAAGGCACGGCACTCGTCCGAGTTAGCGAGGTTACAGGGATGACGTGAGATCATTTCGCCACCGGCGGTGTGCACCGCCTCAACCGTGACCGCACCGCTCTCCTCGTTTATATCGCATCCTACAACGCGTGCACCTTCTCGAGCGAATAGCAGAGCTGCCGCGCGCCCCATGCTCCCGCCTGTACCTGTGATAACGCAAATCTTGTCCTGAAGCCTGCCTGTCATGATTTCCCCTTCATTCAATGGGTACGGTCGTCTGCCTTTAACTGATCTTGTAAAGCCCACCGTCGACTACTAGCGCCTGCCCCGTAATAAAGCTTGCCTCTTCACTCGCAAGGAACGCGACCGGACCGACAATGTCCTCGGGTTGCGCCAATCGCTTGATTGCCTGCTGCTGCCAAACCAGACGTTTGATCTCTTCGGGTACCCCAGCCGTCGCAGGCGTGTCGGTAAGAGACGGGAGTATCGCATTACAGGTGATGCCATCGGCCGCTACATCATTGGCGAGGCCTCGCATGAACCCGATCGCCCCCATTTTCGTCGCCATGTAAGCGCTGAGTGCCTGTTCAGCGACGCCAATAGAATTTGACGATATCGCGATGAAGCGTCCATAACCATTCTTTCGCATACGCGGCACGAAATATTTCGCACTATAGAATTGCGCGTCGACGTTGACTGCAAAGCCCCTGCGCCACGAGTCAAAATCCAGTTCGTCGATGAGGCCGCGCGGAAAGGCGGCCGCATTGTTCACGACGACGTCCAAACGATCGAACCTTTCATCTATCGCCTCCCCGAGTTTGGCCCAAGTAGCTTCGATTGAGACATCGCCAGCGAAGGCCATTGCAGACGAACCCGCCAATTGCGCTGACTCGGTTGGTGATTCCAGATCGACCAGAACTACCTGAGCGCCGCATTGGGCGAGTTTCACTGCAATAGCACGCCCAATGCCGCGTCCCGCGCCGGTGACGATTGCCACCTTACCTTTCAATGATGTCATGTACCCCCTCCACCAAGATCCAATGCCTGGCGCAAGCTCTCATCTCATGAGCTTGCAGCAGACAGGTTTCCAATCACGACGCCCGCGATTGCAATCGCCCCGCCTACCGCCTGGAGAATCGAGACCCGTTCGCCAAAAGACAGACCTATAAAGAACGAGCCAATCATCACGCCAACCGTCAACGCCGTCACCGCGGCACTGACCGGAGCGCCGGCTGTCATCGCCCGCCCAAGAAACCAAAGCGTCAGCATGTTCGCGAGAATCATTCCTAGCGTCGGCCACGGTTGCGTCATGCCACCGCAGAGCTTCATGAAATAGACGGCAACAATATTGGCGGCGATAGCAATCGCAACCATTACATAGCTAGCGTACATATCTTTCCTCTCAAAATAAGCACCCACTGTGCCTTTCGGCAGGGGATCTCCAAGAACATTCTTTCGACCAGCGTCGCGGCAGCCAGCCTGGTTTTCTTCGGCGAAGTCAGATCCCTGGCGACACAATGGCAGACGCGAAAAGTGTGGATCCGTGCTGTCCTATATCATTTGCACTCCTTATCCAGATGAATGCAGGAGAGGAATTTGCACTTGCTACCTCAACACACACCGAAATTTCCAAACGACTCTATCGGACAGGAAACAGCTCGATCCACAAATGGCTCTCGGGATTTTTGCCAACGACCCAAGTTTCCGTTCAGTCTGTGGCATGGCTCGCTGCACGTCGCGCGGCGTAGTGCGCGTCCCAAAAGCGGAGATGCTCCAGCCAAGGCACCTCCGTCAAGCCGATCTCGTCGTTGAGCGCCATGACACGCGGCGCGGCTGGATCAAAACTGGGCCAGTCGGGAAGATCCTGCGCCGCAGGACGACCGGTACGGGCGAATTGCACCCAGGCAGTGCGGATCGTTTTCCCCAGTACCCGGTCCGCGCAATGCCAAGGCCAATCTCGCAGACTGAAGCGGTCAAAGCTGAAGAAGACGGAACTGCAATGAAACGCGCCCAGCGGTCTCGGGAACCCCTGCTCGTCATAAGAACCCGTCGGCACCGGAGGCGCCTTCTGGAACTGATAGTAATAGACGTCGTGGCCAGCAGCGGCATGAAGATGAGCCCATGTCCAATTCTGCCAGGTGAACACGCGGTGACTATTGGCCTTCAGGCTAGCGGCGATCGCTTCCGCGTCTGTCGTGGCTGGATAAAGCGCAAGGAACCGCTCAGCACTATCACCGTATTCGGCCTGAGCATAGGCTCGATAGGCAGCTAGATTGGGTGAGAAGCCGATGACCAGATCTTCGTTCGCGACGGAGCCAACGAGGAGCGGAACAGCAGCTTGCTGCCGGTTCTCGAAAATCTGATAACTACCAGCCGGCAGCACCGATCCATCCACAACCGGTTGAGCCGCATCGAAAATGCCCTGCATATTGGTGCCGTCAACACCGCTCGCCGCCCGGATCGTGTCGACATCGAACGTCCGAATGTCCTTCTGAGCACCGCTTGCGATGCTATCGGCCCAAGCTTTACCAGATTTCGTTGCTGCTGCCAGTGTTTGCCACCGATCAGCGACACCGCTATTTTCCGCCACAGTACCGAAACTACCACCGCTTTCAGCAATCGCGCGATGGAACAGGCCGCGTGCGCGAGGCGATGCCATTAGCAGGCTAACGCTGGAGGATCCCGCGGAAATGCCGAAGATAGTCACGCATTCGGGATCACCGCCGAACTCGGCAATATTATCTCGTACCCATTGGAGCGCGGCGATCTGATCGAGCAACCCATAATTTCCAGAAATACCCTCATCGCTTTCTGCAGAAAGTTGGGGATGAGCAAGAAATCCGAGCTTGCCCAACCGATAGTTAAGGGTGACGAACACCGCCCCATCACGCGCCCACGCATCGCCATCGAAGAACGGGGACGATCCGGATCCGAACTGGAAGCCACCGGGATGAATCCAGACGATTACCGGGCGCCGCTCTTCGGCATCTGCAGCCGCGCTCCATACGTTGAGGTACAGGCAATCCTCGGACTGCTCCTCATTGCCGAATGGGAGAACGGAATTACCCAGCATCGATTGTTGAATCGCGATGGACTTCGCTCGCGTGGCGTCTCTCGTCCCCGTCCAGGCAACCGGCGGCCGTGGGGCGCGCCAGCGCAAATCTCCAACAGGCGGCGATGCAAAGGGGATACCGCGAAACGCGGTGACTTCGCCATCCACGGAGCGCTCCCCTTTCAACTGCCCCTGGCTTATCGTTACTATCTCGTTCATACGTTGCTCCTCACATGTCGATGGGCGATCATCTCTGACTCATCGCTTCTTATCACTGCGCTGTGAAGGGCGCACGCAGTCCAGCCCGCTCCATGAGCGGAAGCACTTCACGACTAAACCGCTCGATCCCGTCCAGCGGATCAACCCACGTCAACAGGATGCCGTCGAGACCACAGTCCGCGAGCATCTCGAGTCGTTCCGCGATACGCTGCGCAGAACCAATCAGTGGAAAGCCGCCCCCGCTTCCAGCCATCCGTTGGCGGAAGGCCTTCAGCGCTTCAGGTGACATGAGCTTTGCATGCTCCTGCTGCGCCTGCATCCACGCATCGACGCTCGCCTTGTCTTCATTCTCTACGATGCAGCGACGGTAATAGGCCTCCGCCTGCGCCTGAGTATCACGCTGCATCACCATCGAGTTCGTCCACACCTGAATCTCGCGACCAAATTCTTCCCTGGCCACGGTTTTGTACTCTTGCACCTGCCGCCGGATCGACTCAGGCGATTCAGACTGGATAATCAGGAAACACATGTCCGCGTTTTCGCACGCGAATCGCCGGCCCCGGTCCGATCCACCCGCATTCATGATTGGCGGATGTGGTGTCTGTACGGGCTTTGGCATCGACGATCCACGCACGACATCGAAGAAGTCGCCGTGAAAGTCGAACTCTTCACGGGATTGCCAGAGCTTGCGGATAACGGTGAGCCATTCGGACAAATGGTCGTAGCGCCGGTCATGCTCCTTGAAGGGCGCGCCGAACATCTCGAGCTCGGGCTTGTTCCAGCCACCGACGACATTCAGTCCGAAACGGCCGCCGGAGATGATATCGATCGTTGAGGTCTGCTTGGCCGCGAGGATGGGGTGAATCGTGGGGGCGTGCGAGGTTGCAAAGACAGCGCTATAGCGCGTCGCCTGGGCGATACCCGCAGCCCATGTGAACGGATCCATCGTGAGGCCGGTGGAGTCTTCATTGCCGCCCGTTACCCAGCCTTTCCAGCGGGCGTAGGAGACAATCGCCTCATAACCGGCCGCGTCCGCCATCTGCGAAGCCTTCACTGACAAGTCCCAGGTCGGCTCATAGGCTTCCGGCACGGTGGTCATGATCCCACCGCGGCCATTAATGGCAAAGATGCCGATCTTCATCCGGTTGGCGTTAAAGATCGGATTGGTTGAGCCACGCATCAATGTCCCTCCAGCAGATCTCTGCTTATACGTTCGCAGGTAACGCCCGACTCGGCCGGGACGTCTTTGTGACGCATAGATTACGCCGCCGTAACATCCTGTCCAACGGCGAATGCAGATAACACGATCTAATTTTGAGAACGTTGTGCAGCGCATCAGGTTCAACCTTCCTCGGCACCCCAAGCAAAGTGTGAGCGTGAAAAAGTGCAGGTCCGAAACGGTTCAGGCTGCCGACAGCGGCGAGGCGTCCGCTGGCACGTGCGTTTCGTCTGACTTGAAGCACGCATGCGGAAACGCCCACCTCGTCAACGGCTCTCACACCCGAATTGCGTCGCGGGCGCTTCTGAGCCTTCAAGCACGCAGGCGATTCCTTCTTTTTGTGGACGAGTGCAAGCCGGGTGCGCCATCTAATCTAGCAACGGACTCGAACCTAATCTTCCTGTCATAGAGGTCGCGGGCTGCATTCCATGGCTGATCGCAATTGTCTGCTGACACGCCGTGGCGCCGCTACAAGCGAAGGAGTTTCCTGATACCGGCCCCGGCGACTCGTAGAGTCCGCCCGGTGTGCCAGTACGCGCAGTCCTTGGCGCGATACATCGCAGTCGGCTGGGCTCTCTTGCACTCACTCCTGCACATAAAAACATAGGTCTACGGAGGAACACTAATTTGTAAGGAGACTGCTAGATCCAGAGGTTGGCCGCAAACGTCAGCCCCTCGCCTCGACGGATTTATGCAACCACGCCCGTTACCTTGGGCTGCTAGCCACGGATTTGGAACATCATGGACCTTCGCAGGATTCGATATTTCGTCGCTGTCGCCGAAGAATTGCACTTCGGCCGTGCCGCTGAAAAGGTAAATGTCGTTCAGTCAGCGGTTAGCCGGCAAATCAAGCTTCTCGAAGAGGAGCTTGGCTTCACGTTATTCACTCGCATTGGCCAGAAGGTGGGTCTTACCATCCCGGGGGAAATCTTCTTGCCGGAAGCTTGTGCGATCCTCCAACGAGCGGACGAGGGTCTGGAACGGGTACGCGCTTCGTCTCGCGGCACGGTTGGCCGGCTGAAGATCGGCTTTGTTGACGTCGCGCTGTGGGCCACCTTACCTGCAATATTGCGCGAGTATCGCAATCAGGCTCCCTCGATTGATCTGCAATTGCGACAACTTGATCGCATCTCTCAGATCGAAGCACTCGATACCTCCGTGATCGATCTCGCCATCATCCCGTCACCCGCGCCCCTGGATGGGGATATTTGCACCGAACCGCTCGCTGCTACAACTTTTGTCGCTGTGCTACCTCAGCACCACCACCTCGCTGGTCGCCGAGAAATTGCGTTGGGGGAGCTGGCGAGCGAGCCTTTTGTCTTATTTCCAACGCGTCTGCGCACTCGAATGCTAGAAATTATCGTCGCGGCCTGTTCCGCGGCGGGGTTTATGCCAAGGGTGACACAAGAGGCTGAGCAACTCCATACCCTGATTTCGTTGGTTAACGCTGGGCTAGGCGT
This sequence comes from Paraburkholderia silviterrae, assembly GCF_004353915.1. Lineage (GTDB taxonomy): Bacteria > Pseudomonadota > Gammaproteobacteria > Burkholderiales > Burkholderiaceae > Paraburkholderia > Paraburkholderia silviterrae. The sequence continues at coordinate 190,374 of NZ_SMRP01000001.1, forward strand.
GACACTCGCACCGAAGTGGATTACAAAGTATTTCTCTTCTTCCGCATCATATGTAAACCTTGTCGACCCCATGCCTGATTATGAACTGCTGATCGCGTGGCGAAAGTCAGCGACCAGCAGCAATGTCGCAATCAATCAATTCCGGCGAGTTGTGGCAACTGCAACGGCAATGACCGAAGCGCCGCTCGCACGATGCTGGGTCGAACACGCAATAGCGTAGTCCTTCCTGTTGTGTCCACTCGTGATCCATTTCAACGAGATGTATGAGAAAAAGCCCTTTATCTGGAAGCGCAACGCGATACTTCTGTCGTCAGTCTCGGGTTGGCCGCCCCCGCAATTTGATTATGTCACTTGATCTTGAAACCAGATCGTTCTGTCTGTTTTCTGCTCTGGACGTCAACCAGAGCGATTGAGATACTCGTGAAAAATCATACGAGGAGATAACCGATGATTGATGGTCTGCCGGTTTTAGATGCGGTCATTCATGCATACAACATGGATGCCGCCAATTTCGCTAATCGCTTCGCCGCGCCGTTATGCGATCTCGTCTATGGGTCGGTATTGGCCACAGCGAAGCCCGGATACGCGCCGACGAGAGCACAGTTCTATCGTGACTGGTCCATCAAAGAGGCGGTTGACCAGGTCTTCGTCGAAAGTGACACCGATCTCGCCGTCTATCATGTTCTGCCCATCTTCTCCTTCAAGGATGGGTTATGCAGCCTGGACAAGGCGATTGAAGCCCAGGCGCGATGGCAGAATCGGATGATCACCTACTGCGGTGTCGATCCGATGACCGGAAGGGCCGCACTTGATGAGCTCGAGCGCCAGGTCGAATTGCTGCGTCCGGTCGGACTTAAGCTCTATCCGAACAGTTGGGTTGGCAGCGAAATACGCGGATGGAAAATGGACGACCCGGAGATCGCGTTCCCGCTGTTTGAACGGGCCGAGAAACTGGGGGTCAAGGTTGTTGCTATCCATAAGGCATTGCCACTCGGCCCTGTACCGATGGAGCATTACAAGGTGGACGATATCGACCGGGCATGCATGGCATTCCCGGGCCTGAATTTCGAAATCGTCCATGGAGGTATGGCGTTCCTCGAGGAAACGGCGTGGCAGCTTGCGCGGTTTGAAAATGTATACGTGAATCTGGAAATTACCAGCGCTCTGGCGGCAAACCGCCCGGCGGCATTTCTTCATGCGATGGCCGCTCTGATCGGCCCTGGAGGGCAACACGCCATCGAGCGTATCGTGTGGGGTACCGGCGCCATGGCGTTTCACCCACAGCCGCTGCTTGAGGCATTCGTACGCGAATTTGCGTTCCCCGAAGCGCTGATCGAGGGCGCCGGACTCCCGCAACTCGATCTGGCAGCCAAGCGCGCAATCCTGTTTGACAACTATGCGCGCATGACGGGCCTCGATCTCCAGGCGCGCCTTGCCGCTACGCGCGACGATGAATTCGCGCTCCGGCGACCAAACGGGCCGCTTGCGCCGTTCTCAACCGTGCTGGAGTTTTCCAATGCCTGACACCACCGCAATTCAAACCATGCTCGACCGGGTGGTCGATCCCTGCTCGATTGCGACAGGCGTTCCAATCAGCCTGACCGACATGGGAATGGTTCAGAAAGTAAGGCTGGACGAAGACGGCGTCGCACACATTGAGTTGCGCTTGACTAGTCCAGTCTGCTGGCAAGCAGCCAACATCATTGCGCAGGTGGAAAAGGTGGTGGCGCGCGCTCCTGGCGTCAGCAAGGTCATCTGCACAGTCGATCCCGCATCGGAATGGCTTCCTGACATGATGGCATCAGGCCCCCGCGCCGAATTGCGCCGGCTGCGCCCGACGGGAGTATTGTCATGAACACCGTCGCCACCAGTGAGCAGATTTGGCGTGTGCCTCCGGTCGAAGTGGTGCATCGCGACCGGTATGTCGATGTCGACGGCATGCGAACTCACTATCTTGATGCTGGCGATGGGCCTGCGATCGTGCTGCTGCATAGCGGCGAGTTCGGCGGCGGAGCCGAGACGAGCTGGGAATACCTCATGCCTGCGCTCGCCCGCCATTTCCGCGTAATTGCCCCCGACTGGCTGGGCTTCGGCAAGACTGCCAAGATTCATGATTTCGATAGCAAGCGCAACCGGATGCTGTCACACATGGTGCGTTTCATCGAGGTAATGGCGCTGGAAAAAGCTCATTTTGTCGGGAATTCAATGGGGGCAACCTATCTGCTCCAGATGGCGGCCGAAACGCCGTGCCGTTTGCCAGTCGATCGCCTCGTCGCAATTAGCGGCGGTGGTTTCATTCCTGACAATGAGGAGCGCCGCCGCCTACTCGACTATGACGGCAGCGAGGAAGCCATGAGTGGTCTCCTCGCTGCGATATTTGAAGACCCCGTTTGGTATCGTGACCGTGATTACGTTCGCCGTCGCCATGCACTTAGTATCGCACCCGGAGCATGGGAGGCGATCGCAGCGGCACGTTTTCGTTCGCCCCAAGCACCCGTTCGCAGTGAGTTCGGCGGCGCCGATCGTACCCCGTACGAAAATATATCAGCAAAAACGCTCATTATTGCCGGCGACCGGGACAGGCTACGGCTTCCGGGATTTGCTGATGACCTCGCTGCGCGAATTCCTGGCGCCAAGGCCTCCGTACTCGAGAATGCAGGACATTGCCCCAATATCGAGCAGGCCGCCAAGGTCGGCAAACTAATCATCGAATTTTTAACGGCCGATACCTGAATATTCAATTTAGCGCGCCGTGAGTCGGCAATTCGACTCTGGAAACGAGTAGCCAGAAGCATCTTTGCTCTTTCACCGCGCCGGCCTTACGAGAGGTCCTATGTCCACTACCGCTACGATCGGGCCTGCGCAGCACCGCCCCATCGCTTTCCGCTCCCGTGGCCTTAGCCATGGCTATATCACGCGGTTAATGAGTCCGAGTGATCTAGGTCGGATCCTGAAGCCCTTCGTCTTTCTCGATCTTTTTGATAATCGCGGCGACAACTTCCCGACCTTCGGCCTGCATCCTCATTCGGGGTTGGCTACGCTAACCTACGTGGCCGAAGGCACCGTCCGCTACGAGGACACAAACAACGCGACCGGTATCCTCGGTGCCGGAGGCGTCGAGTGGATGCGCGCGGGCAAGGGCGTGTGGCATGCGGGAGGCTCGGGTGATCCGGGCCATACGCGCGGCTTCCAGCTATGGATTGCACTCCCCCCGGAACTGGAGCTCGGCCCATCGGAAAGCATCTATCAGAGCGCAGCCGACATTCCGCGAATCGGACCTGCCCGGCTGCTGCTTGGGGAACATGACGGTGCCAAAAACTCGATTGCCGCACCAGCGGCGATTAATTATCTGGCAGTTACGCTCAAGGCAGGCGAACACTGGTGCTATCAGCCGCCATCGGGGCACTCTGTCCTCTGGCTAGCCATGGGTAAAGGGCGAGTCTCTATCCCCGGCCCAGACGTTTTGGAGCCTGGAGAAATCATTGCCTTCGAACCCGGTGAGGCACCCGTGGATTTCCTGACTACGGAGGACGCAGAGTTCGTAATCGGCTCCGCTGCCCCGCACCCCTATGACCTCGTGCTCGGCCATTACTCAGTCCACACTTCAGCCCAAGCTTTGATGGTTGGTGAGGCTGAGATCCAGCACATCAGGAGACGCCTCGTTGAGCAAGGACGGCTTTGAGCACACCTCCGCCGAGAGATGCCGGTTTGCAACTCGTGACCGCACAAGAGGCTAGTCACGAGTGAAAACATTCTTCTGTTGCAGTTCAAACCATGATTCCCTCTGCTCTGGATAACGTATGTTTCGTCGCATAGTGGCGGGAAATCACGCAAATTAGAAATTGGTGGTCAATATGACTATTGGAAAGCAAGAGTATCGGGACGCAATGGCAAGGTTCGCGGCGGCCGTCAATGTTATTACTACTGGCGGCAAAGCGGGGCTTGCTGGCTTTACCGCATCCGCGGTCTGCAGTGTGACAGATGACCCCCCAACGCTTCTGGTTTGTGCAAACCGTAGAAACGATTCGTATTCTATTTTTAAGGAGAACATGGTTCTTTGCGTCAACACGCTTACTCCTTCGCTTGAGGGACATTCAGCGCTATTCGCTGGTGGCACAGCGGAGGTCAAGAAGACCCGGTTTAATACAGTGAAGTGGCATGCACTACAAAACGGCGCTCCGGTGCTCGATGGAGCGGCGATCGCGTTCGACTGTCGTATCGACCGAATCATTGAGACAGATACTCACGATGTATTCCTTTGCGTCGTCGATGCAATTGAGCTTGGCGAATCTGATGCGAGTTTGATTTACTATAAACGTCAGTATCACCACCTCATTGGCGATGTCATGTGAAATGCCCTAACGTTTTTCAAGCCATCTTCGCTGGAGATATCGCTCTTATAATGAATACGCCTATCGTCCGGGATCATGGAGTGTAGATCCTCCCGCACTGAGGAAACCTGAGTTTTCATCGCATTGATCAAGTCGAAAGACGCAACAATCGACAATATCTGATAGCAAGCGTGATTCGAAAGCATCGCGCTGCATGGCACAGATCGCCGACTACGATTTCAGCGTGCCGACGTAACGGAGGAGACAGCTGATGGACATCCTTGAACTAGCCATTGCCTCGGGCTTGCAAGTCACGCTCGATGGCCGCATCGGCATGCAGGAGTACAAGAGCGTCTATGGTTCGTTGCAGGCATTACTGCGCTTCGCCGATGCGGTAATGTGCACGACCCCAACCGTTGCGAATCGCCCGGGGATGACCGAACCAGAAGGACAATCCGGTTAATTGGATAATGAACAACAGCATCGTGTGCTGCCGCGCCCCCGGCACCGTCCTTAGACGCTCCGCCACACGCGAACGTATCGCCGAACGCAGTGGCACCGCAAAGGCATGGCGCCGATTCGGCATGTTCACGACGCACCCGGGAAAGCCCCAACGATTGTGGGTCCAGGCGCTACGATCGGGCACTCCTGTCGCCCAGCAAGCTTTAGGAAGTTAACGACCGTCCGGGTGGCTCTCGATGCTTAACGATACCCAGACGGTTCAACTTCATTGACCGGGCTGACGGATTGTTATAGCGTTTTTCACCGAGGTCACACCACTTACCGTCTGGGCGACCTCACCGGCCCGCTCAATTTGCGACTGGTCTCTGACAAAGCCTGCAAGCGTCACTGCTCCATTCTTCACACGCACCGAGATGGTCGGCACGTCGAGAATCTTCGCCTTCAACAGCGCCACGCGCACTTGCTTCGAAAGTGCGCGGTCGGCTGCCCTACTCGCCTTGGTCGATTGAGGCACCGGATTAGAAGCCACGTCGGTCTGTGCATACACACCCATTGACGCGGACGTGAGAAGGGAAAATGCCAAAATCCTGAACGTATATTTCATCTATAATTCTCCTAATTGAAATCGGAAGCGTGCAATCTCACTCTCCTCAACTTCCACGTAACGTCACCGCGTAGCCCCCACGTTTCTCGACGTTCCGAAACGTCGGAACGCCGATACAGACATGACACACTCGACAGACGTACGGTTGCACGACGTGTCCGTGTCCTAGTGCCTTCTCAAGCTAGAACATATGCATGATGCCCACATATCCACCTTGCTGATTGTGTCCTTGTTCAGGCGGAGAATCCTGCGTCTCTACGGGGAATGCAGCATTGGCACCGTTGAACATCGCGCCAACTGTCGCGTAAATAAACGTACTCTTGGAGAGGTTGTACGTTGCACCCAAAGCACCAAGATTGGCAGTTCCACCACCGTGATTGACATTGGTATGGTACCAGGCCGCCTGGAGCTGAAGCGCCGGATTTAACTGATATGTCACGCCAACCCACTCCTGATTCGCTCGCGTTGCACCTACGCTGTTCATCGAGTCGACGACAGTATCCGATCCCGAAGAAACCAACTGCTGGTAGCCAGTGTAAAATTTCCACGCCTGCAGCTGGTAAGTGATGCCGGCCATATACTGTCTCGAGTTGGAGTACAGTCCCGAGAATCTCCCGTTCGCGTCTCGGCGCTCGTCATAGTCTCCGTACGCACTGAAATCGCCCAAAGAATATCTGGCGCTTACGCCAAATGTCCGCGACGCCTGAAAGTTACCAGCGGTATTCCCGAAACCGTTCTGCACCCGGAAATAGAGACCGTGTATATCCGGAGAATTGTAGGTAAGAGCGTTCAAGGCCTGCCCAGTTCCGCGGTACCTCGAAAAGTTGAGGACACTGGTCTGCTGCGCGACAAACGGATCGAGGTACCACTCCGTCTCGTCCGACAAGACCATCGCACGACCAGCCCACAAACTGCCGTAGGTGTCGTTCGAAACACCGACATACGCATAACGATTCCAGAGCGCATCCCCAATTACCTGGCCGGTCCCCTGAAGGAACATATCTTCCATTTTGAAGACTATTTTCGTCCCTGCGCCGATATCTTCCTGGCCCGCAATATCAAGAAAGCTTGCCCCGTACTGATTGCTGCCGAACCGGAAAGCGCTTTTGCTGCCATTTGGCGTCGCAACGTTGGTGATGTAGTCGAGACCGGCTGCCACACGCCCGTACAACGTGACAGAATTTTGGGCATGTACGGTGCAGACACCAAATGAGGTCAAGATCGCACAAACAAGCTTTTTTTTCATATTTATCTCCTCCTAATATAGGACTTTGATATGTATAATTCCAACGACGTAGGGATCACATCAAAAGCCGTTTGAGCGTGATCCTCTGCCCCTTCTCCAGAGGGTTTTTAAAACTCGCATAGAATTTATTGCTGCAGCTCAAAAGAAGATCGTTCGTCCACGCCCAAGCATAGATAGCCACTCTCATCCCATATTCCTCTTGAGAGAGTTCGCTTGTTGTGTTGCTCGAATTTGTGCCGCGGAGGCTGGCTCGCTGAACTTTCCGACGTCAGGCGACCTTGAGTGCCCCGCTATCCATATAGACGATTTCGCCTGCGAGCAGGGCACCCCTGCATTTTTGTCTCCTTCTTATAGTCATCAACTCATTAGCCCACCACTAGCTTTCAAGCCTATGCGTGCCAGTCCATAGCGCATAAGCTAATCCCGTCGATATATCGCGTCCAACGGCAAATGCAGATGAGACGATCGAATCTTGTGAACGCTCATTGGCCCACGTGGTGATATTTCATCGGACGAACGGTCTTGCTTGGCTCCGCGCCCAATCCTTGTTGCGATACGCCGCATTTTGGTGAAGTTGCTTCGCATTTTCGATCAGGTGGGACGGACTAGCCACCCGGTCAAGGCAAGAATGCGAGTGAAAGCGCCGACGATCTTCACAACGTTCTCAAAATTAGATCGTGTTATCTGCATTCGCCGTTGGACAGGATGTTACGGCGGCGTAATCTATGCGTCACAAAGACGTCCCGCCCGAGTCGGGCGTTACCTACGAACGTATAAGCAGAGATCTAGTAGCATAACTGCAGATTGGAGGGTCTCATGACGTCCCAACGTCACATCGCTATCAACGCCTTCTACATGGCCTCGCCTACTCAATCCTGGGCGGGAATGTGGCCACACCCGCAGTCGAACGGTGCGCAATACAACAAGCTCAGGTTCTGGACCGACCTCGCAAAACAGGCAGAGTCAGGATTGATTGACTGCGTCTTCGTTGCCGATGCGCTTGGCGTGCCTGATACCTATGGTGGATCTCCCGATGCCGCAATCCGTAGTGGCGCACACTTTCCCGCCAACGATCCCATGTTGCTGATTCCAGCCATGGCGTCGGTCACGAAGCATTTGACCTTCGGCGTTACCGGAAACACTACCTATGAGCCGCCCTATCTCCTTGCCCGCCGTCTTTCGACGCTTGATCAGCTCACTGAAGGCCGTCTGGCGTGGAACATCGTTACAGGCGTGATGCCGTCAACCGCAAAAGCAATGGGGCTGGGCGAGATGGTTTCACATGACGCTCGTTACGATGTTGCAGACGAGTATATGGATCTCGTCTACAAACTCTGGGAAGCCAGTTGGGAAGACGGCGCGGCGATTCGGGACCGTGCCCGAGGAATTTTTGCCGATCCTTCCAAGGTGCATGCGATCCATCATCGCTCCGAGCACTTCTCTTGCGACGGCATCCACCTGTGCGAACCGTCGCCCCAGCGCACGCCTTTGCTCTTTTCTGCCGGCGCCTCATCTCGTGGGATTGCCTTCGCCGGTCGACATGCGGAGTGCAGCTTCATGTCCACCAACAGCATCGAATTCGCAAAGAAAACAACTCAGCGATATCGCGAGGCAGCGGTCGCAGCCGGTCGCACACCGGACTCCATCAAAGTGTTCAATGCAGCCACTGTAATCGTCGGCGCGACCGAGGACGAGGCGCGCGATCGGGTCCGGGAATATCAGCGCTACTCGAGTGACGAAGGAAACCTCGCAATATTCTCCACGTGGCTCGGGGTGGATTTGTCGCGCTACGATCCCGACGGTCCGATTGACGTGGTAGAAAGCAATGCGGTCCAGTCCATCGCGGATTCCATGCGGGCGACCGGCGACATGGGCAAGGTTACGTTGCGTGATCTGGCGCGGTTTGCCAATGTTGGTGGAAGAGAGGCGTTCATTGTTGGCTCGCCTGAGCAGGTCTGTGACACGCTGATCAAATGGCGTGACGAGGCTGACGTCGACGGGTTCAACCTCGTGCGTACCGTCGAGCCAAGTAATCTTCAGAATTTCATTGAGTTGGTCGTCCCACGCCTTCAGGAACGGGGAGCGTTCAAGACTGCCTACAAGGAAGGCACCATGCGCGAGCAGCTGTTTCCGGATGCCGGCCCTCGCTTGCGCGCCGAGCATTATGGAGCGCGATTCCGCTTGGCGTGATCTGCTAGAGCACTTCGGCATAGGGGAGAGTATTCGCGTTTCGGCGCGACTTTCCCAACTCTGGAACGACGCACATCAAGACTGACTCACAGTCCGAGACGCAGAGATCAGATGCGCTCCTCGCGCAGCAGATTGAGTGCAGTCAGTACCGGACGGTCCGAGTAGCTAAACAGCACAGCATCGACCTCCGCCTCTAGCTGAACAAGATGCCACGACGGTACGACGAAAATATCGTGTGGGCTGAAAGTGAAAATGTGATCGCCGATGCGCGCCACCCCGGTTCCTTCGACAACGCAGTACACCGTCGAGTCCGTGCTCCGGGAGGATCTGCCCTTGTAGCCACCGGGCAGAAACTGCATGAATGTCGCCATTGTGGGAATCGGCCACCCGCCCGTCATCGGGTTAACGTAGCGCAACTTCACTCCATCCCAGTCATCGAGTTCACCGCACCGGTATAGCGTATCGAGTGCCTCTCGGCTGCGCTCGTATGGATAACTGAAAATTGGCGACGTCTGGCCGGTCGCCTTGTACCGAACAGGGGCCATGTTGTGACCGAATCGCGCGAAGCTATCACCTTCAGTGCGGCTCACAGGTTGCATCATCTCTGGATGGCTCTCGGCGAAGCCCGCATCAAGTTGAAGCAGCAGTGGAATATCCAGGCCGTCGAGCCATATGACGGGTTCCCCGCCTTCTTCCTCAGACGGATTGCCGTGGTCATGCCACGTCCACGAAGGCGTGATGATAAAGTCGCCTGGATGCATGGTGGTACGTTCGCCGTCGACAGCAGTCCATGCACCTTTACCCTCCACAATGAAACGCAGTGCGGATTGTGTGTGGCGGTGGCTTGGTGCGATCTCGCCCGGCAGTATGAGTTGCAGGCCACCATACAGGTTAGGCGTAAGGCTCGACTTTCCCGGAAGTCCAGGATTCTCGAGCACCAAAACACGACGGATCGCCTCTTCGGCACTGATTATGTCGCCCGCCTTCAAGACAAATTCCCGCAATTGCGCGTACTTCCAGATCTCCGGAACTGCCTGCGGCCGAGGTGCCTTCGGCACAAGGCTATGCAATGACTCCCACAGGGGCGACATTCTCTGGCGCGCAATTTGTGAGTAATACGCCTCACGAGGCGAGGCTTTCGCGACATCCGGCATGTGACTCTCCTGTTTTCCTTAGCGCCATCTGTAGAACTTCAATATGACGTGTGACGGAACTATGGCAACCGAACATGAGCTGCCCATCGGTTTGCTGGATTCAGACATAGCGAGCCGTGCTTCAACCATTTGACGAATTACCGTGATCACGCATGCCTGCATTGCGCTTTTCTGATTGAAACGCAATACCATCGAACGGCCCGCAGGCGCGTCACTGAAAAAATCAAAGTGGAATTGATCGGTTTCGAAAAGATCGTCGGCGCTGGCGATGTGCGCGACCGCGGTTTGCGAGCGCAGCCGCATGGACGATCACACTCACGGATCATTCACTTTAACTAGCGATGCGAAAATCCCCCGGTTGCCCTACCTCGGACGGTCATCCACCGCCGCACCGCACCAGCTCAGTGAATCTCGGACAGTATCTCAATCGCGCCATCAGACGTCCAGAAAGTAAAATCGACAGAACGATCTGACTTCAAGATCAAGGCGCATGCCATGCGAGTCGGCACCTTCCCGGTGATCCTCAGGACGTCGTCAATGCGCAACGAGCCTCGCCCGCTAGTCAGGTGCTAATAAGCACCCGTCCGCTCGCCACCGCGACGCGCGCACCACCGTTGAACCTCGCGGCCGGAGCATCATGCCCGAAGGGATGGGTGGGCTGATCCGTGTGCCGCAAGGCGTAGCGCTTCAGCAATTCGCCGTAGCCGCTGATCACAAAACCTTCGCACTTGCTCCGGTAGGCTTCGCGTCGCATCCGGTACGCGCGCGGCAGATGGAACCACGGCAGATCGGGCAGATCGTGGTGCACGAGGTGATAGTTGTTGTTGAGGTAGAGCAGCCGCATGAACAGCCCCGCCTCGTTGATCACGATGCGCGCTTTCGGATGCGAAACCGCGCGATGCTCATAGAGCGAGCGGATCATGGCAAGGCCGAGCGCGGGCCACGAGATGGCCAGCAGGTAATACCACCACGGTATGGCCGCCACGAACTGCACCCCTGCGAGCACCACCGCCACGCTGGCGCAGTGGCCGAGCCACAGCGGCGCCTGCCGCCGCTCGCCGCCGCGCCATGCCCTCCACGCATCGAGCAGCATGGCGGCGACGCTCATGGGCGGCCCCACGACCACGCGCCCGACGAAGGTCTTGCGGGCGTACCACAGCGCGCGCCGCCAGCGTGCCAGCCGCGCCCAGCGCTCACGCAGCACATAGTTCGTCTCCGGGTCGACGCCCGGAACGGTTAGCGCTTCGTCGCGGTGATGCTCCAGATGGGTCTCCCTATACAGCGTGTAGGGAAACCAGATCGCGAGCGGCGGCCAGCCGAGCAGCCTGTTCAGCGCGGGCCACCGGGTGGGATGCCCATGCAGCAACTCGTGCTGCAGCGACATGTGCCACGCGCACAGCACCACGAGCAGCGGCGTGCCGGCGGCTATCGACAGGTGGCCCGCCCCCACGAGCAGCAGCACGCCCGCCCATCCGCCATAGATCACCACGATCAGCAGCCAGGTCGGCCATTCCGTTCGCGCGGTGAAGCTGGTTTTGAGCACGGCGATTTCGCGCGCGTGATCGACATCGAAATATTCGGCCATATTCTGTTGTAGTGGGGCGGCGTGGAGTCGGCAACAAGCGTGGTCAGACGTGCCGGGGGCTTCAGACCGTCGGCGGCACGGGCGCCAGGACACGTGTGGCGAGCCCGAGCAGGTCGTACACGACGATGGCCAGCAGCGCGACGATCACGCCGCCTTGCAGCACGAATGCCGTGTTCGAGGTTTGCAGTCCGGCGATGATCACGTCGCCCAGACTCTTCGCCGCGACGGTCGAACCTATCGTGGCGGTGCCCAGGTTGATCACGACGGCAAGGCGCAGTCCGTTGAGGATGACCGGCAACGCTAGCGGCAGTTCGACACCGAACAGCCGCTGCCGTGCGTTGAGGCCCATCGCGCGCGCTGCTTCGAGCGTCGCCTCGGGGACCCCGGTGAGGCCAGCGAGCGTGCTCTCGAAGATGGGCAGCAGTCCGTACAACGTAAGCGCCACCAGCACCGGTTTCACGCCGAAGCCGAGCGCGGGCACAGCCAGCGCCAGCACGGCAACGGGTGGAAAGGTCTGGCCGATGTTCACGATGCTGCGTGCAACCGGCAGAAATTCGACGCCGGCCGCCCGCGTCACAAAAATCCCCGCTGAAAGGGCAAGCGCGACGCCTGCCGTGCTCGCCGCCGCAACGAGGCCCAGGTGGGCCAGTGTCAGCTCGAGCAGGCTTGCGCGGTTGTAGAGCACCGGTGCGCCGTTGTCCGCGAACGGCGCGAAGAGTGGCGCAACCCATTCGGGGCGCAACAGCAGCACGACGAGCGCGAGCAGCATGAACGCGCGCACGGCGATGGCGCCATGCTTCATAGCGGCCTCCTTGCGCGCGCAACGATGGCGCTCAGCGAGATGCGCCGCCGCGCAACACCGTCTTCGTCCGTGACGGGAAGCGACCCCAGACCATGCCACAGGAGTGCGCCCATCGCGTCGCGCAGCGTATCGGACGCGCTGACGTTCGTCCCCGCAAGCCCCCCTGCTTCGCCCGGCTCGGCGGCCTCGGCCACCGGCGTGAGCGCGAGCAGCCGCAGCGCGCGATCGCTGTCCCCGATCAGTTGCCCGACGAAGTCGGTCGCCGGGCGAGCGAGTATCTGCTGCGGCGTGCCTGCCTGCAACACGCGGCCGCGCTCCATCACGACGATCTGATCGCCAAGACGCAGCGCTTCGTCCATGTCGTGCGTGACGATGACGATCGTGATGCCAAGGCGCCGTTGCAGCGCCAGCAGGTCGTCTTGCGCCCGGGCGCGAATGATGGGATCGAGTGCGCCGAAGGGTTCGTCCATCAGCAGGATCTGCGGCTCGGCGGCCAGCGCCCGCGCGACGCCCACGCGCTGCTGCTGGCCGCCGGAGAGCGCATGCGGCAGCTTGTTGGCGTGCACGGCCGGATCGAGCCCGAAGCGCTCCAGCAACTCGCGCACGCGCGCTTCGATACGCGCGGCGTCCCAGCCGAGCAGCCGCGGCACCGTGGCAATGTTGCGCGCCACCGTCCAGTGGGGAAAGAGGCCATTGCCCTGTATCACGTAGCCTATGCCGCGCCTGAGCGCCACCTCCGGCAACGTGGCGATATTGGCGCCGTCGATACGCACCGCGCCTTCGTCGGGTGCGATCAGCCGGTTGATCATGCGCAGCAGCGTCGACTTGCCGCTACCCGAGGCCCCGACGAGTGCGGTGATGGACCCGCGCGCAATCGCGAGCGAGACGCGGTCTACCGCGGCGGTCTCTCCAAAGCGGCGGCTGACGTGGTCGAATTCGATCATGCGCGGTCTCTCCGTGCGAGTGCAGCGACTGCATCGAATGCGGCAGCGCCAAGGAATGCGAGGACGATGGTGGGAATCGCGCCGAGCAGCACGAGGTCCGTCGCCGACTGCCCGATCCCCTGAAAGATAAAGGTGCCAAAACCGCCGCCGCCGATCAGCGCCGCCACCGCGGCAAGCCCGACATCCTGAACCAGCACGATCCGCACCCCCGTCAGGATCACCGGCAGTGCGAGCGGGAGCTCCACCTGAACGAGCCGCTGCACACGCGTCATGCCCATCGCGGCGGCAGCCTCGGCGACCTGGGCCGGAATTTGCCGCAAGCCCGCCACGATGCTGGACACCACGGGCAGCAGCGAGTAGACGAAAAGCGCGGCGAGCGCGGGCGCCGTCCCGATACCGCGTATTCCGAGCGATGCGGCGAGCGGCACATGCGCGGCCAGCAGGCCGAGCGGAACCATCAGGAGTCCATATAGCGCGATGCTGGGAATGGTCTGGACGATGTTGAGCGCCGGCAGGATCGTCGCGCGCAATGCGGCAGCTTGCGCGCAGGCAATGCCGAGCGGTAGACCGACCACGAGGGCCAGGCCCACGGCGCCCGCCACCAGCGCGACATGGCGCGCCGCTTCCTGCCAGAACGAGTCGGCGCGCGCCGCGTATTCCTGCATGACCGACAGGCCGTCCCACCAACCGTAATGGCACAAGGCCGCCAGGGCGGCCAACGCGAATACAAGCGCGCCGAGCCTGCCAAGCGGCCCGATGCTCCCCTTCGCGGCGGCGTCGGTGACGAGCACCGCATAGGCGAACGCGAGCGTCCACGCGCCGCCCGCTGGCGCAACGCGTGCGAGCGGCGTATCGGCTCCGACGCATTGCCCCGGAACGTAGCCGAGCAGGACGGCCAGCGCGCCCAGCAGCAGCACGCCCACGCCGAAACGCCAGCCGGGCCGCAGCCGCAGCATCGCGAAGCCCGCACTGGCCGTGCCGATTGCATAAAGCACGCCTGCCTGCCACCCCGTAAAAACGTCGCCGAGACGCAAGCCGTGACCCGCGACGATGCGGTTCGCGCGAAACGTCACGAACGGCCAGGCCGTGAGCCCGAGCACGACGAGCGCCGCAACGAGGCAGCCGACGTTGTCGACTCCCGGCAGCCGCCACGCAATACCAGACGCCACGCCGCGCATACGGCCGCTCGCGCCCGGCGTCATTTCACGAAGCCCTTCGACTTCAGATAGCTGGCCGCCACGCCCGCAGCCGGCTCGCCATTCAATTGAATGCGGCTATTGAGCGTCTGCAGCGTCTTGAGGTCGAGGCTCGCAAACACCGGCTGCAGATAGCCAGCCACCTCCGGATGCGCCTTCAGGACAGCTTCGCGGATAACGGGCGCGGGCGCGTAGACAGGCTGAACATGCTGGCTGTCCTGCAGCACGACGAGGCCCGCGGGGGCGAGGCCGCCGTCGGTTCCGTAGACCATCGCCGCGTTCACGCCATCCGTCCCGTTCGCCGCGGCCTTGATCGTCGCAGCCGTATCGCCGCCCGAGAGCACGAGCAGTTGATCCTGCTGCAGCTTGAACCCGTAGGTCTTCTCGAACGACGGCAGCGCCGATGCGCTGTTGACGAACTCCGCGGAAGCGGCGAGCTTGACCTTGCCGCCCGTGCTCACCCACTTGCCAAAGTCGCCCAGCGTTTTCAGGTGGTACGCCCTCGCCTGCGAATCGATTACGGCGATGCCCCAGGTGTTGTTGGCCGGTGCGGGCGCTAGCCACACCAGCCGGTTCGCGGCGTAATCCAGCTTCTTCGCTTCTTCGTAGCCGCGCGCCGCGTCCTTCCAGACCGGATCGTCGGCCTTGTTGAAAAAGAAGGCCACGTTGCCGGTGTACTCCGGGTAGATGTCGATCTCGCCCGTCAGCAGCGCCTTGCGCACGATAGGTGTCGTGCCGAGGCCAATGCGATCCGTCACGGCCAGCCCGTGAGCCTTCAGCACCTGCGCGATCAGGTTGCCCAGCAGATTGCCCTCGGTGTCGATCTTGGAAGCGACGGTAATGGGCGTGGCCGCCCAGAGCGTGCCGGAAGCCAGCAACGCGAGCACAGCAGCCGAAAGCTGAAACGGGCGCGAATTCTTCATCGGTGAAACCACTCCTGCATTCGAAATTTATGGCAAGGCGCCATGAACCGGAAAACATAACCATTGCGCGCCGCCAGACCAACCAACGAATTCGTATTTGCTTATCGAAACACCTGTGAGGGTGAGCTTTGCGGCATGACGGCGACGCAAAGGCACGACGCTGCCCCGGCCATCTTCTGGCGACGGGAATCCATTTTCCAATTCGTTGTTTAGTCCACGTCCAGCCGGCCCGTATAGTCAACTTTCCCGGCTACCTCATACCCTTCGTTTTCCGAAAAAGCGGATCAACCCATAATGAAAAAACTGCTTCTCGCCACGACGCTCGCCTCCGCCACCGCTACCGCCGCACATGCGCAAAGTTCCGTCGCGCTCTATGGCATCGTCGAAGATGGCCTCGACTTCGTCAGCAACGTCCAGGGCGCCCATCTGACGCAGCTCGCCTCCGGGGTGACAGCAGGTAGCCGATGGGGTGTGCGCGGCACCGAGGACCTGGGCGGTGGACTTTCCGCGGTCTTTCGCCTCGAAAGCGGCTTCGATCTCAATTCCGGCAAGCTCGGCAGCGGCCTTGCGTTCTCGCGTAATGCCTACGTGGGCCTGAGCGACACCCGCCTCGGCACCCTCACATTGGGGCGCCAGTGGGACTCGATCGTCGACTACGTCGAACCGTTCACGCTGAACGGCAATATCGGCGGCTATTATTTCGCACACCCTAACGATATGGACAACACCGATAACGGGTTTCCCATTTCGAACGCCGTCAAGTACCGCAGCCCGACCCTCGCCGGCTTCACGTTTGGCGGCCTTTACGCACCCGGTGGCCAGGCGGGACGTTTCTCCGACAACGCGACCTTCAGCATCGGCGGCAATTATGCCGCGGGCCCGTTCGGCCTTGGCATCGGCTACCTGCGCATCAACGACCCCGGCGTCTCGACCCAGGGCTATCAGAACTACCCAGGCTTTACGAACGCCGTGTACGGCGACTACCTGGCTGCCGCGCGCGCCCAGAAAGTGTTTGGCGTAGGCGCGTCCTGGCAGATCGTGAAGGCGGTCCAGATTCTGTTCGACTTCACCAATACAAACTTCCAGCAAGGCAGTTCGGGCCACGACGCGACGTTCCAGAACTACGAGATCTCCACGCTCATCACGCCGCTGCCCGCGGTCACGATCGGCGCGGGCTACACCTACACGACCGGGCGCGACCACGCGACGGACGGGACCCCGAAATATAACCAGTTCAACCTGAGCGTCGAGTACGCGCTCTCGAAACGCACGAGCGTCTATGTCATGGGTGCATTCCAGAAGGCCGCGGGCGACGCCCAGGTCGCGCAGATCGCCGGCTTCAATCCCTCCGGCAACCAGAAGCAGGCGGTGGGCCGGCTCGGCGTCCGGCATGTCTTCTGACCGGCACGGGACGCACGTATGAAACGCTGGTTCGCCACCCTGCCGATGTACAACGTGACGCCACGGCACGGCGCCTTGTGGCGCGCGCTGCTGACGGATGCGCTGCGGGCGTTCGCGCAAGCCGGCGGCCC
This sequence comes from Paraburkholderia silviterrae, assembly GCF_004353915.1. GTDB lineage: Bacteria > Pseudomonadota > Gammaproteobacteria > Burkholderiales > Burkholderiaceae > Paraburkholderia > Paraburkholderia silviterrae. Next base: position 207,343 of record NZ_SMRP01000001.1, read on the forward strand.
CGCCGACGTGTCGACGCTCGACGAACCGCCCGCCGATCTGATGCCCATGTGGCGCCATCCCGACTTGCTGCTTTCGCAGACCTGCGGCTACCCCTACCGGATGCTCGGTCTCGATCAGGCTGTGCGCCTCGTCGCGACGCCGATGTTCGATGCCGACGGCTGCGACGGCATGCGCTATCGCAGCGTGCTCGTGGTGTCCGAGGCCGCCTGGGTGCGCGGCGCGACGAACCTCACGGCCTGCCGCGGCTTGCGCGCCGCCTGCAACGGCCGGGACTCGCACAGCGGCATGAATGGGCTGCGCCACGCGGCAGCGCCGCTGGCGCGCGACGGGCGGTTCTTTGCCTCGGTGGTCTGGACAGGATCGCACCTGAACAGCCTGCGTGCGCTGGCTGAAAGCACGGCGGACGTCGCTGCCATCGACTGCGTCACGCTCGCGTTGTTGCGCGACGCCAACCCCGGCCTGTTGCAGGGCGTCAGGCCCATCGGCACGACGGCGAGCGCGCCGGGCCTGCCGTTCATTGCCTCACGTGAGCTCGGCGAGCAGCACGTTGCCGCCCTGTTCGATGCGCTCGACCACGCGCTTGCCGCCGACGGCGAGCGGGCCCGCGCGCTACGCCTGCGCGGATTCGCGCGGCCCGCGCATAGCGACTATGTCGTGATCGAGCGCATGGCCCAGATTGCCGCCGAATTCGGCTATCCCGACCTTGCTCAGCCTTAGGTCTTGCGTACACCCGTATCTTCTTCGAGGAGTCGCCTTTCATGGCATCCGGTCACATGATTCTGAGTGCATTCTTCTTCAATCCCCAGGGCGATCATCGGCTCTCGTGGCGGCATCCGTGCTCGCCACGCGCCGAAATATTCGATCTCGACTACTACCGCGAGCTCGCCCGGGTCGCCGAGAACGCGAAGCTCGATACGATCTTCGTCGCCGACCATGTCGCGATCTGGGACTCGGTCAAGAGCGGCGTCGCGCACTACGCGAATGCGCGCCTTGAACCGTTGACGATATTGTCGGCACTGTCCGCGGTCACGCAGCACATCGGGCTGGTAGCGACCGCCTCGACTTCGTACTACGAACCGTTCAACCTCGCCCGTCTGTTCGCATCGCTCGATCATCTGAGCAAGGGGCGTGCGGCGTGGAATGTCGTGACATCGGCCATGGATGAAGAAGCGCTCAACTTCGGGCGCGACGGCACGATCGAGCATGCGCACCGATACGAGCGCGCGGCCGAATTTATCGACGCGGCGACGGCGCTGTGGGATTCGTGGGAAGACGAAGCGATCCTGTTCGACAAGGCGTCCGGCCGCTTCGCGAATCCCGAACGCGTGCACCGGATCGATCACGCCGGCGAGCATTTCAGGGTACGCGGTCCACTCAACGTTCCGCGTCCGCCACAGGGGCATCCCGTGATATTCCAGGCCGGTTCATCGGAGTCCGGAAGAAATCTCGTGGCCGCTCACGTCGACGTCCAGTTTGCGATCATCCGCAGCATCGAAGAAGGCTTGCTGTATCGCAAGGACATGAACGAGCGGCTCGCACGTCACGGCCGGAGCCCGGACAGTCTCAAGATCCTGCCCGGTATTCTGCCGATCGTCGCAGCGTCGGCAGCCGAGGCCGCGGAGAAGCAGGAAATCCTCGAGTCGCTGATGCTGGACAACCTCGCGATCGACCTGCTTTCCGACGGCACCGGCCTCGATCTGTCGGCAGAACCGCCCGACGGCCTCCTGCCCGAGCTTCCCGACGAACGCACGTTCAATGGCGTGCGCAGCACGCTCAACAAGGTGCGGGGTCTTGCAAGCCAGCACCATTCGATCCGGCAAATCGCCCGCAAGCTCGCGAATACCGGTGCGGTGCCGATTGTCGCCGGAACGCCTGCCGAAATCGCGGATCAGCTCGAAGCGTGGTTCGTTTCCGGCGCCGCCGACGGCTACAACCTGATGTTCCCTGTGCTGCCGGAGGACTGGACGAACTTCGCTACGCAAGTGGTGCCCGAATTACAGCGTCGCGGGCTGTTCCGAACCGAATACGAACCCGGCACGTTGCGGGAGCGCCTGGGCCTCGCCCGCCCCGCCAATCGCTTCGCAGCGGCGCGGGACGAGTCTCGCGCAGTCCCGGAACATCGTTATTGATGCGGCATCCTTACGAAACAGGTGAATCTTGATCAAGCTCCCCAACCTCAACGCGTTGCGCAACCTGTCCGGCGACTTGTGGAATGTTGCCGTCGACGAGCATCTCGCCGGCCAGCTGAGCCGCCGGGACTTCCTGCGATACGCGAGCCTCCTCGGCGTCACGACCGCCACCGCTTCGGCGCTGGGTCTGCCCGGCACGGCCCGCGCGGCCGCCGCCAGGCCGGGCGGCACCATCCGCGTCGGCCTCGACCAGCCAACCGGGGCGATCGACCCGGTCACGCTCACGGACCCGCCTGGTATCAGCGTATTGAGCCAGGTCGGTGAATATCTGCTCTCGGACGACGCCGATAGCGGCCTGCGTCCGGCACTCGCCGTCTCCTGGCAAAGCGACAGCACGGCGAAGGAATGGACGTTCAGGTTGCGAAAAGGCGTCAAGTTTCACGACGGCCAAATACTGACGTCCAAGGACGTGGTGGCGACCTTCAACCGCCTCGTCGATCCGGCCAATGGGTCCGCCGCGCTGTCCGCGTACAAGGGCCTGTTATCGAAGGGTGCCGTCCGGGCCGTTGACGAGAACACCGTGACGTTCACGCTCGACGAGCCCAACGGCAATTTTCCCTTCTACGTCTCGTCGGATGTGGCCAACGCGGTCATCCTTCCGGCCAACTATGCCGGGAGTTTCGAGAAAACGTTCCCCGGCACCGGACCTTTCAAACTGGAATCGTACCGTCCAAAACGCGGCGCGAGCTTCGTTCGCAATCCAGACTATTGGGGAGAGAAGGCGTTGCCGGACCGTGTCGAAATCAAGTTCTACGACAATCCGCAAGCCCAGCTCATCGGTCTGCGCGCGGGTGAGCTGGACGTGATCCCGATCCCCAGCAGCGGCCCCGCGGTCGAGGCCATCGCGAACAATCCCGCGTTTCGCATTCTGAGCGTTCGCACCAGCAACTACGACGAGCTTCACTTTCGTACCGACGAGACGCCGTTCAAGGACAAGCGCGTGCGCCGCGCACTGGCGCTGACGATCGATCGCGAAGCGATCGTCAAGGGTTTCCTGAAGGGACGCGGCGACCTCGGCAACGACAGCCCCTTCGCACCGGTTTTCCCTTCGATGGACCCAGGCGTGCCACAACGCGCGCCGAATCTCGCCGAAGCCAGGCGCCTGCTCGCGCAAGCGGGCGTGCCGAACGGTTTCGCCGTCACGCTCACCACGGAGCGCGCCTACGAAATCCCGAACTACGCGGTACTCGTTCAGAACTTCGCGAAGCAGATCGGCATCGACATTACGCTGAACGTCCTGCCTCAGGATAGCTATTACGGCGCCGCCACGTTCGGTCACTCGAACTGGCTCGATTCGACGCTCGGCATCACCGACTACGGGCATCGCGGCACGCCGGACATGTACCTGAACGCCACGCTCAAAAGCACGGGAACCTGGAATGCCGCGCACTTCAACAATCCGTCCTACGACGCGCTGGTCAAGCAGTACTGTGCCGCGCTCGACCTCAAATCGCAGCGGCTCGCGGCCAACCGGATCCAGACGCTGCTGCTCGACGAGACGCCCGTCATCATTGCGTTCTTCCAGCATTACGCGCGCGTCACCAGCGCGAAGGTGCAAGGCGTGCGCTTTACCGCGAATTCGCTGTTGCTGCTCGACCGCGCGACGCTGACCTGACACGGACGGTGCAGACGATGACGATCCATCCGCTCAGCCGCTTTCTCCTCGCGCGCACGGGCCTCCTCGCGATCACACTTGCGCTTGCCAGCGTGATCGTATTCATGGCGTGCCAGATCTTGCCGGGCAACATCGGCAGGACGCTGCTAGGACCGCTCGCCGATGCACGCGCCGTTGCCGCGATCAACCATCAGCTCGGCACGGACCGGCCACTCCCGGTCCAGTACTGGGACTGGCTCGGTCATGCCGTGACGGGCAACTTCGGCACGTCGCTCGCGCTGCGCATGCCCGTCGCGCCACTGCTGATCGACGCACTCAAGCAGTCCGCATCGCTCGCGGGCCTGGCACTGGTCCTCATCGTGCCCGCGGGCATCGGCGCAGGAGTTTGCGCGGCACTGCGCGCGAATTCCCTGCTCGACCGGATCGTCGTGCTGGGCAGTGTTTCGCTCTCCATCGTTCCCGAATTCGTGACCGCGCTCGCGGCGATCATGCTATTCGGCCTGCGGCTCGGGTGGTTCCCCGTTGAAGGCTCGCCGCCCGATGGGGCTGGATTCTGGACCCGAATCGACTACCTCCTTCTCCCGACACTCCCGCTCGTGCTCGTCTACACCGGCTACATCGCGCGCATGGCAAGGGCCGGCACGCTCGAGGCGCTCAATAGCGACTACACGCGCACGGCGGTGCTCAAGGGCCTGCGCGCGCGGCGGGTCATCGTGTACCACGTGCTGCGCAACGCGCTGATTCCAACCATCACCGTGATCGCAACACAGATCGGCTACCTGCTGGGTGGACTCGTGGTCATCGAATCGCTGTTTCATATCCAGGGCCTGGGCAACCTGATCCTGAGCGCCGCAAAGGCACACGACTTTCCCGTTCTGGAGGCGGCCGTCATGACCATGGCGGTCGTCTACGCGCTCAGCGCGGCGGCGGGCGATCTGCTGCACGCGCTGCTCGATCCTCGAACCCGCCGGGGTATCGCATGAACGGCGCATCGACACAGCTTGAATCCGTGGAGAAAACACCCGCTCGCGCAACACGCCTGAGGACATGGCGTGCGTGGCCAGGCGCGCAACGGTTTCGCTCACCGGGCTTATGCATCGGCGTGGCCATCATCGCCTTCTGGGTGCTGTGCGCGCTGTTCGGCCCGGCTCTCGTGCGGTTCGACCCCTATGCGACGGATCTGCTCGCCACGCTTGTTCCCCCGGACGCCACGCACTGGTTCGGCACTGACCCGCTCGGCCGCGATGTTTTTTCCCGCGTGATTGTCGGTTCGAGAGACATCCTGGTCATCGCGCCGCTCGCGACGCTGCTCGGCGTGAGTGTGGGCACCTTCCTCGGTCTCGCGCTCGGCTACTTCGGCGGGGCACTGGACGCCATCGCCGGACGCCTGCTCGACGCGCTGATGTCGCTGCCGCTCATCGTGCTCGCGCTGATGACGCTCGCCGCGGTGGGGTCGTCCAAACTCGCGGTCGTCGTGGTGATCGGTCTCGTCTACGTCCCGCTCGTCACGCGCACCGTGCGCAGTGCGGTCCGTGCGCAGAGGACGCTCGACTACGTGGGCGCCGCGCGTCTCGGCGGCGCGAGCGCCCTGTCGATCATGTTCGTCGAAATCCTCCCCAACGTACGCCAACCGGTCCTCATCGAAGCGATCGTCCGGCTCGGCTATGCATTCTTCACCGTCGGCACGCTCAGTTTCCTCGGCCTCGGCATCCAGCCGCCGTCGGCAGACTGGGGCCTCGCGATTGCGGACGGAAGCGCCCTTCTGGTAAGCGGTTTCTGGTGGATCGTCGTGTTCAATGCCGCAGCCATCATATCGCTCGTGGTCGCGACAAATCTGATCGCGGACGGCTTTCATGCATTCGACTAATTTCATGGCCCACGCAAACCCGACCACGCGGGCAACCGCCCGTACGCCCACGCTGCTTCAGGTTGAAGGGCTCTGCGTCACGTATGCGCAAGAACACGGTCGCCATACCGCCGTGCAAAACCTGTCGTTCGATATCGCTCACGGCGAGGCGTTCGGGCTCGTCGGCGAATCTGGCTCCGGCAAAAGCTCGGCCGCCATGGCGATCCTCCGCTATCTGCCGCGGCATGCCCGCACCAGCGGCTCGCTCCTGTTCGAAGGAAGCGACCTGTCGACCCTGTCGCGAAAGCAATTGCGCGCCCTGCGCGGCGAGCGCATCGCAGCGGTCTATCAGCACGCAGGCGCCGCGCTGAATCCGGGCCTGACGATCGGGCAGCAAATCGTCGAGACGCTGAGAACGCACCGGCCAATGAGCCGCCCGGAAGCGCGGGAACGGGCAGCCAGCCTGCTCGCGCAGGTCCGGTTGTCCAACCCGCGGGCCGTGCTCGACCGATATCCGCACGAGCTTTCCGGGGGGATGCAACAGCGCGCGACCATCGCGATGGCCATCGGACTGGAGCCGGCGCTACTGATCCTGGATGAGCCCACGACCGCGCTCGATGCCAGCGTACGGACCGAAATCGTCGCCATTCTCGACGCGTTGCGCCGCGAACACCGAACCGGGCTGCTGCTGATCAGCCACGACATCGATCTGATTCAGCGCACCACCGACCGAATGGGCGTCATGCGCAATGGCCTGCTCGTCGAGCAGGGAAAAACCGGGACCGTGACAACCCGGCCGGCGCACGCCTATACGCGCGGGCTGATCGCGAGCCTGCCTCGCGGGCATGTCACGAAGCACACCGGGCGCCTCGCCACGTCCGACGACCGGCCCGATGTTGCAGTCGATCCGGATCCGCCGCGCGATGCAACTCGTCAGCCTCCGCGCACCGCCCTTCGCTGCACGGGAATCAGTCACACATACGGCACACATTCCGTACTACACAATATCCATCTCGAGATCGAAGCCGGGACAACCTACGGCCTGATCGGTGAATCGGGATCCGGCAAGTCGACGTTGGCGAAGATCGTAACCGGCCTCGTCAAGCCCACATCCGGAGCCATCGAGCTGTTCGGCGAGACGCTTGACGCGCGAGTCGAGTCGCGCACCACCGACGATCGGCGCACGCTACAAATGGTGTTCCAGTCGCCCGACACGACGCTTAACCCCCGTCACCGGATCCATCGCATACTGTCCAATCCATTGCGCCGCCTGGCGCGGCTTCCGCGCGTTGAGGCTCATCGTCAGATTGATGCGCTTCTGCGGGCGGTGCAACTTCAGGCCGAGCATCGATCGAGCATGCCAGGCGCGCTCTCCGGCGGTCAGCGGCAACGCGTGGCGATCGCACGCGCCTTTGCCGGTACACCGCGCCTGGTCGTGCTGGACGAGCCGACTTCCGCACTCGACGTGTCGGTACAGGCGGCTGTATTGAACCTGCTGAACGACCTGCAACGTCAGCGCGGAACCAGCTATTTGCTGATCAGCCACGACCTGAACGTGGTGCGCTATATGGCGGACCAGGTGGGCGTTCTCTATCGAGGTCACCTGGTCGAGACTGGCCCGGCTGAGCGTGTCTTTCAGGGGCCGAACCATCCGTATACACGGCTCCTGCTGACTTCGGCGGGATGCAAGGACCCTGCGGGGTCATCGCTTGCGCGTCGTGGCTGCGTGTTTGCCGACCGGTGCCCGATTGCCGACGCCAGGTGCCAGCAGGAGAGCCCCCCTGCACGGCGCGACGATGCCGGTCATATGATCCGGTGCTGGCGTGAACGAGCAGAACTCGAGGTGCTCACACCGACGATCCAGGAGGCTCTCGAACAATGCGTGGCGGCGGCTACTCAACGGTGTCATTCACGTCTGTGAGCCGGATCATGTGCGGACGGAGCTGCGCTTCGTCGTCTGCTTCGTCCTTGACAGGAGGATGGATAAGCGCGTCGAGGCGCGCGCGCGTCGCGAGGAACTCGGGCGAATTGAACTGCGCATAGCTGCGTGGGCGTGGCACCGGCACCTCGATCAACTCCTGCACTTCGCCTGGATGAGCCTTCAGCACGAGAATGCGGTCGGCGAGAAAAATCGCCTCGTCGAGGTCGTGCGTGATGAACAGGATCGTAACGTCCACGTTGCGCCAGATATCGAGCAGATGCGCCTGCATTTTTGAGCGCGTCTGCGCGTCGAGTGCACCGAACGGCTCGTCCATCAGCAGGATCCCGGGCCGGTTCGCGAGCGCGCGCGCAATCGCCACGCGCTGCTTCATGCCACCCGAAAGCTGATGCGGATACGCGTCGGCGAACTTCTCCAGCCCGACCAGATCGAGCCATTGCAGCGCCTCGCGTTCGGCCTGCGCGGCGCCCTGCCCGTTCATTCGCAGACCGAACATCACGTTCTTCTTGACCGTGAGCCACGGAAACAGCGTATAGCCCTGAAACACCATGCCACGGTCCGCGCCCGGACCGCGCACGGGCTGCCCCTTGACGCGCACCTCGCCGTCCGTCTGTGTCTCGAGACCGGCGAGTATGCGGATCAGCGTGGACTTGCCGCAGCCCGAGGGCCCGATCACGCAGACGAACTCGCGCCGGTGCGTCGTGAAACTGACGTCGGCAAGCGCGGTGTGCTCGCCCTGGGGCGTCGCGAAGCGCTTCGTGAGATTGCGCACTTCGAGAATCGGCTCGCGCGCTTTCAGGCGCTCGAAGCGCGCGCGTACCGCATCGGACTGGAGGAGATAGTCGGGAACGGTCTTCGGATTGAACATGATGCGGGTCCTGGAAAGTCGATGCGGCAGACGGCGCTGCCGGTGCGGGCTTACGCCTTCAGCGTGCGGTCCCATGGAAAGAGCTTGCGCCCGATGAATGCGAGCACGAGATCGGTGCCCAGGCCGATGATCCCGATCATCATGATCGCCGCGTACACGTTGTCGAAGTGCTGGTAGCGCGCCTGCTGCGTGATGTACCAGGTGATGCCCGAACTCGTGCCCACGAGCTCCGCGACGATCAGATACGTCCAGGCCCAGCCGAGCAGGATGCGCTGGTCGCGGTACAAATCGGGCAGGACGCCCGGCACCACGACGTGCGTGAGCAGTTTCAGGCGCGTCGTGCCGAGCGTCATCGCCGCTTCGAGCAGGCCGTATTCGAGCTTGCGCGTGGTGTTCGCAATGATGAGCACCTGCTGGAACAGCGTGCCGATCACGATGATGGCGATCTTCGGCGCGTCGTAGATGCCCAGCACCGCCACCATCAGCGCGCCGAAAGCGGGCGCGGGCAGATAGCGGAAGAACTCGAAGAACGGTTCCTGCAGACGCGCGAGCGCACTGTATGTACCGCAGACGATGCCGAGTGGCACGCCGATCGCCGACGACAGCACGAAGCCCCAGAAGATGATCTGGATGCTGTGCCAGAGGCTCTGGTGCAGCCACACGCCTTCCCGTGACGCAGGCGGCGTGGTGAACGCGGTATAGAACGCCTTGAGCACTTCATGCGGTGCAGGCAGATAGACGGGATTCGCCGGCACGCCCGCGGGCAGCGCGGCGTGCGACGCGCGCGCATGGGCGAGCTCGCCTGCGAACACGTCCTTGTCCACGCGCATGCCGGGCTGGAAGTAGTCCACACTGCCCGGCTGCGTGAGAAGCACCTGCGGATGCCAGACGAACGGCACATAGCTCACCACGCACCACACGAAGAGCGGCAGCACGAACGCGCCGATCCCCAAGATCCACTTGCCGCGCGGCGACAGCTCGCGCCGCACTGCTAACCATCCGGTCTGGCTGAATTCGGCCATGGTGTTCTCCTTCAACTGGCGATATGCGTTACTTCAGCACGCTCGTAAGCGACGGATATCCGAACCTCACATCGAGGCCGGCCTCCTTGAACCCGCCCTTGTCGATGGCCACCTGCCGGGCCACCCGGCCGGGCCACGCGCTATAACCGATGCGTAGCGGTGCGGCGGGTCCAGAAACGATGCGGACCGTCTTCATGGCAAATCTCCAGGATGAGTACAACATTGAATTCGCTCTTACAACTGACAATCTCGTTACGCCCCGGCCGCTGTCTGGTTTGCGGCCTCATGCGCACGCCAGGCGCGCCAGCCGCCGTGACGGGTGATATCGGGTGCGCGTTCGAGCGCAGCGTGTTCGCAGAGGAAACCGAGCACGGACTCGCCGTTCGCGAGCTCGAGCGTGCCGATGCCAAGCGGCGCAGGAATCAGGGCGACGAACGTGCCGAATGCGCTGGCCGGCATCGACCAGACTTCGACCTCAATTGCCGCCCCGCCCTGATTCACACGGATGAGACCGGGTTTCGCGGGCGCGTTGACGTCGCGTTGCGGCAGCACATGGAGGCGATACGCCGGTGCGGTCGTGGTCGTTGCGAGGAGCGTCGCGCCACGCTCGGTCAACTGTCCATTCAACGGCTCGCCGCTCAGGTGCGCGCCGACCACGGCAACACGGATTGTCTGCGCGCCGGTAGACGCGCTGCTCGCGCCTCGCGCACGTTCTGCGGGCTCGTCCAGCCACGCCCGCGCGAGATCGAGCAGTTGCGCGTCTTCATGCGCGCGGCCAACGAACGTCACGCCGAATGGCTTGCCCTCGTGCGGGCCTTCGCCGCCTGCGCCCGCCGGCACGGCGAGCGCGGAAAGATCGAGGAGATTCACGAAATTCGTGTAATAGCCAAAGCGGGCATTCACGCCGACGGGGTCGGCCTCCAGCGCTTCTACCGCCGCCGTGGTGGGCGACGTGGGCGTCACGAGCACATCGACCTTCGTCCACACGTGGCTCGCGGCCTCGCGCAGCACGGCGAGCCGGTCGAACGCCGCGAACGCATCGGCGGCACTCCAGCGTCTGGCGCCACCGATAATGGCGCGCGTGACCGGATGCAGCGCATCGGGATGCGCCTTGAAAAACGGCTGGATCGCGGCGAGCCGCTCGGCCACCCAGGGCCCTTCGTACAGCAGCCGTGCGGTGTCGAGAAAGGGTTCGAAATCGATCTCGACCAGTTCCGCGCCCGCCGCGCGCAGCCTCGCCAGCGCGCCATCGAACGCCTGCGCGTACGACGTATCGCCGTAGAATTCGAGCTGCGCAGCGCGCGGCACGCCAAAGCGCACACCGTGCAGTGAAGAGCGCGTGGATGCATCCACTGGCGGCGTCCATTCACGCGCATACGGATCGCCCACCGTTGTGCCGCGCGCGCAGTCGAACACGTTTTGCGCGTCGTTCGCCGTGTGGGCGAAGATCGACACGCAGTCGAGCGAGCGACACGCCGGCACGACGCCCAGCGTGCTGAGCACGCCTTTCGTCGGCTTCAGGCCGACGAGGCCATGAAACGCGGCGGGCACGCGTCCCGATCCGGCGGTATCCGTCCCCAGCGAAAACGCGGCGAGCCCGAGCGCCACCGCCACGGCCGAGCCCGAACTGGACCCGCCGGACGCGTAGCGAAGATCGAGCGCATTGCGGCAGGCGCCGTGCGGCGAGCGTTGGCCCGAGAGGCCTGTGGCGAACTGGTCGAGGTTGGTCTTGCCCACGGGAATCGCGCCGGCCGCAATCAGCCTCTCGACCACGGGCGCGCTGTGCGCCGGCGTGTAGGCGAACTCCGGGCAGGCCGCCGTGGTTGGCACGCCCGCGAGATCGATGTTGTCCTTGATCGCGAATGGAATGCCATAGAGCGGTAACGATGCCGGGTCTTTGTCCGCCAGCGCGCTGGCGTAGCGCATCATCTCCTCGCGCGTCAGGGCCCGGATCCATACGCGATGGGGGTCGTCGCCCGCCGTGCGGGCCGCGATCTGCGCAACGAGTTGCGCCGGGGTCAGCGTGCCATCCAGATAGCGTGCGCGCAGTGCGGTAATCGACATCGTTTCCACGGGCAGTGTCTGCGGTTTCATTGACATGCGGCCTCCTCGCCGCTCACGGCATTTGCATTTACGGCGTCCACACGGATCACCATCAGGCGCTGGCCCGCCACGACGGCGTCCCCCGCCGCGCAGTCGAGCAGGTCGATCACACCGTCGGCGCTCGCAGCCACCGTCACTTCCATCTTCATCGACTCCAGAATCGCCACTTCCTGCCCCTCCACGACACGCTCACCTTCTGCCACGAGCAGCTTCCACACGCTGCCCGACACGTCTGCACTGATTGCACGGCAGTCCTCATCGAGTGCGGATGGTTCGTCCAACGCCCCTGCTGCTGCAGCCTCCTGCGCACCGGACTCGCCTGAATAGCCGGCCTGCCCCGCCGCGCGCCAGCGTTCGCGCTCCGCTTCGAACGCCGCCTGCTGCGTTGCCTTGAACGCGGCAATCGAGGCAGCCTCGTCGCGCAGGAAACGCTCGTATTCGCCGAGATCGAACACCGACTCCTCGATGCGCAGACTGCGGCGTCCCGCCACGAAGTCGCTGCGCCATGCCTCAAGCTCGGCTTCGCTCACCTCATAGAAGCGGATCTCGTCGAAGAAGCGCAGCAGCCATGGCTTGCCAGCCTCGAATTCCGCGGTGGTCCGATAGCGGTTCCACATCTGCACGGTGCGGCCCACGAACTGGTAGCCACCGGGGCCCTCCATGCCGTAGACGCACAGATAGGCGCCGCCGATGCCCACCGCGTTCTCGGGGGTCCACGTCCGTGCGGGGTTGTACTTCGTCGTCACGAGCCGGTGGCGTGGGTCGACGGGTGTTGCGACGGGGGCGCCCAGGTAGACGTCGCCGAGTCCGAGCACGAGGTAGCGTGCGTCGAACACGATGCGCTTCACGTCTTCGATACTGTCGAGCCCGTTGATGCGCCGGATGAATTCGATATTGCTCGGGCACCACGGCGCGTCGGGCCGCACTGACTGCATGTAGCGTTCGATTGCCACGCGCGTGGACGGGTCGTCCCACGAAAGCGGCAGATGGACGATACGGTTGGGCACGCGCATCGCATCGACGGCGGGAAGCTGTAGTTCGGCCTCCTTCAGATGCTCGATCAGCCGCTCACAGGACAGCAGGCTGCGGTCGAAATGAACCTGCAGCGAGCGGATGCCCGGTGTGAGATCGATGATGCCCGGCAGTCGATGATCCGCCAGCCAGTTCATGAGCGCGTGAACGCGAAAGCGCAGCTTCAGGTCGAGTACCGGCGGTCCATACTCGATCAGCAGATTGCGGTCGCCCGAGCGGCGATAGACCACGCCCACGCCGTCACCCGCGCGGTTGTCGCTGTACAGCACGCACTCGCGCACACCGTTGTGCGCGGCGCGCGCTGCGGGCTCGGGCACGGACGCGGGTACCGGTGCAGGCACCGGTACGGGCACAAATCGCACCGTATCGCCGGGACGCAGTTGGCCGAGCTTCCAGAGGTCGTCGGCGATGACCGTGACGGGACACACGAAGCCCCCGAGGCTAGGGCCGTCCGGACCGAGGATCACGGGCATGTCGCCCGTGAAATCCACGGCGCCGATCGCATAGGCGTTGTCGTGGATGTTCGACGGATGCAGCCCCGCTTCGCCACCGTCCGGGCGCGCCCACTGCGGCTTTGGCCCGATCAGGCGCACCCCCGTGCGGCTGGAGTTGTAGTGAACGGTCCAGCTTGCTTCGTAGAGCATCGCAATGTCGGCGGGCGTGAGGAAGTCCGGCGCACCGTGCGGCCCATCCAGCACCGCGAGTTCCCATGCGTGCGTGAGGACCGGTGCGCGCGCCGCGTCGAGCTTCGCACCGGCCTTGCCGTGTCCAGCCTCGGGCCCGAGATGCAGCACGTCGCCCTTGCGCAGCGCACGTCCCGCGTGTCCGCCGAACTGGCCGAGCGTGAACGTGGCCTTGCTGCCGAGGTAGTCCGGCACCTGCAGTCCACCCTTGACCGCCAGACACGCGCGCGCCCCCGCACCGGTCACGCCGCCGAGCTTGAGCACGCTGCCTGCTCCCGCGCGCACCACCTGCCACTGCGCCACCGGCTCGCGGTCAAGCGTGGCGGCGAGCGACGCACCGCCCAGCACGAAGAGCGTGTCCGTGTTGAACCGCAGCGTCGCGCCCACCATCGTGAACTCGAGTCCGGCGGCCTCGGCCGCGTTGCCTATCAGTTCGTTCGCAAGCCGGAACGACAGGTCATCCATTGGACCGGAGGGCGGCACGCCCACATCCCAATAGCCGAGTCTGCCCGGCGTCTGCTGCACGGTCGTCTGCACGCCGCCGTCGAGCACATCGATCGTGTGCGGCGCGAACGCGAAGCGGCCCAGAAAGCCCGTGGTCTGCTCGCCTGCCGCGAACGTCGCCGACCCGGCGATCGCGCGCAGGTAGTCGAGATTCGTTTCGATACCGTAAAGCTGCGTGCCGCCCAGCGCCTCGCGCAGGCGGCCCAGCGCGGCCTCGCGCGTCGCGCCCGTCGCGATGATCTTCGCGAGCAGCGGATCGTAGAACGCGCTGACTTCGGTGCCGGCCTCGACCCACGTATCCACGCGCACGTGCGGCGCGAACGCCACATGGGTGAGCTGGCCGGAGCTCGGCTGGAACTGCTTGTTCGGGTCTTCGGCGTAGACACGCACCTGGATGCTGGCCCCGTGAGGTTCGCACGCCAGCGTATCGAGCGGCACGAGCGTGCCCTCGGCCTCGCGAATCATCCATTCGACGAGATCGGCGCCCGTCACGGCTTCGGTCACGCCATGCTCGACCTGCAGGCGTGTATTGACCTCGAGGAAATAGAACGCGCGCGTATCGGCGTCGAACACGAACTCCACGGTGCCCGCCGATGCGTAGTTCACGGCCTTCGCGAGACGCACGGCCGTCGCGTGCAGCGCGCTGCGCTCCGCGCCGGTGAGGCCAGGCGCGGGCGTTTCCTCGATCACCTTCTGGTTGCGCCGCTGTACCGAGCAGTCGCGCTCGCCCAGCGCGATTACGTTGCCCGCGCCGTCGCCGAACACCTGCACCTCGATATGGCGTGCATTGCCGACGAACTTTTCGAGGTACACGCCTGCATTCGCGAAGTTGGTCTCGCCAAGCCGCGCGACGGAAGCAAAGGCCGCTTCGAGCTGCGCGGCGTCGCGGCACAGCGACATGCCGATTCCGCCGCCGCCCGCCGTGCTCTTGAGCATGACCGGATAACCCAGCGAGAGCGCCGCCTCGAGCGCCGCATCGACGTCGGGCAAAAGCCCCGTGCCCGGCAGCAGCGCCACGCCGTTCGCCTTCGCGACTTCGCGCGCCGTGTGCTTGAGGCCGAATACCTTCATCTGCTCCGGACGCGGGCCGATGAAGCGGATGCCCGCCGCTTCGCAGGCCTGGGCGAACGCGGCGTTCTCGGACAGGAAGCCGTAGCCGGGATGCACCGCCTGCGCGCCCGTGCGCCGCGCGGCTTCGAGGATGGCCTCTGCGTTCAGATAGCTCGCGGCAACGGGCGCCGGGCCGATGCAGACGGCCTCGTCGGCCAGCATCACGTGCATCGCATGGCGGTCCGCTTCGGAGTAAACGGCCACCGATGCGATGCCGAGCCGTTTGAGCGTGCGGATCACGCGGCACGCAATCTCGCCGCGATTGGCGATGAGGATCTTGTCGAACGCCATCATGCCTCCCAGACGAGGAGACGCACCGGCGTGGGGTTGTAGCCGTTGCAGGGATTATTCAGCTGGGGGCAGTTCGAGATCAGCACGGTCACGTCCTGTTCCGCGCGAACCTCCACGTACTTGCCCGGCGCGGAAATGCCATCTTCGAACGTGAGGCCGCCCTGCGGGGTGACCGGCACATTCATGAAGAAGTTGATGTTGCTGACGATGTCGCGCTTCGTGAGCCGGAGGCCCGCGCCGCAGGTGCAATGCGTGATCGCGTTGAGGAAGCTGTCGCGGCAGCTGTGCATGTGGCGCTTGTCGAGCGCGTAGCGCACCGTGTTGCTCTCCGCCGCGCACGCGCCGCCCAGGGTATCGTGCCGCCCGCATGTGTCGGCGACGATGGTCAGGAGTGCGTTGTTTTGGTTCGACATCAGCACGCTGCCCGCCGACAGGTACAGATTGCCTTGCGCGCGGATCGTGTCCTGCGCGCTGTAGCGCTCGGTGGGATCGGCACTGCTGTAGAAAAGCGTATCGACGGCCTGATTGCCTTCGAGGTCGACGATGCGCAGCGTCTCGCCGCGCTTGAGATCGTAGAGCCACGGCTCGCCGGCGCGCAAAGTGAGGTCGAAGCGGGCGTCACGCGCGTCGCGCGTGCTTTCGATGATGGTCATGGCGCTCCCCTCAGGCGAACAGACGGTCGGTGTTTTCGAAGCCACGGCCGTTCTCGGGGCACGCGGTGCGGCACGGATCGTCGGTCGGTGCCGTCGAGTCGGCGGGATAGGCGCGCCATGCGATCAGCTTCACGGGCTTCGGCGCGTAGTCGCTGCGCGGATCGAGCGGATGCGGCGCCGTCGAAAACGCGGCAAGCGTGTTCATCTCGAAGCGCAGATCGAACGCCGCACCCGCAGGCGAGTGCCCGCTCACGTACGCGAGCGCACCGTCGTCGGCCACGGCCACCTTGCTGAAGAAATTCACGTTCGCGGCGAGGTCGCGCCCCGAGAGGCCGTGTTTCGCGAGTTCGAGCACGAGGCTGTCACGGCCGTTGCGGATCATGTCGTTGCGATGGGTCTGGTAGTGCGTCTCGCCATACTTGCGTGAGAACAGCACGGCGTCGCCCACGCCCCCCAACGGATCGTGCCAGCCAAGCGTGTCGCCCGTGATCGACGCGATCACGCGACCCATGTCGGTATAGAGCGCGTGGCCCTGCGTGAAATGCGCCGTGTGCTGCGCCTTGAGCGTGTCCGCCATGTTGTAGCGTTCGAGCGGATCTTCCTGACGATGGAAGACGGCCGAAAGATTCGCGCCGCCTTCGATGTCGACGATGCGCAATGCGAGTCCACGGCGCAGCACGCCAGACCAGTGCGTGCCCGCGGGAATGACGGTGGTCCATAGCGGCGCGACGATGGGCGGCAACGCCGCGAGATCGGAGGAGTAGCGGGACGGCATGGAGGCTCCTGGTGTCGAAGTGGAAAAAGCGTGAGAGGGCGACCGAACGACATCGCGACCTCCCGGGCTTTTATCCCTCCGTGGAGCCCCGCCGCCGCCTTGCCATCAAGGTGGGAGACGAGACCGGATTGCTCTCGGACCAGGCATCGCACGCGAGACTGCACGGCGACCGGAACCCTAGCGATCCTAAGATGATGCAAATTGCTTCGCACCTCTCGCGGCATAGATAAGCCAGTTCCATGCCAGCACAACGAGAAGCCGATCCGAAAACGCGCACAGGCCAGCGGGCTGGACGTGTCTCAGCGTGCCGCGCCGAAAGTTCGAAGGGCATATACAACGCTTGCAGGTCACTGACGCGCGCTCGCGGGGCGTTCAGTGCACTGCCATGAGGACACTGCACCACGTCGAAGCATGCAATGCCATCCATCGGGGTCACTGGCGGTGCTTGCGCGATGGCATGGCGATTGCATTCCTGTCCGATAGCCCGTCAACTGGAGTACTCACATGCCATTTCTTTCCCAACTTCGCCGCCTGCTCTACGAGATCATGGCCTCGCGCTTCATCGAGTTGCAGCGACCTGAATGCGCATGCCAGACACAGCGAACGGAAGGTGGTGCCCCGGACTGAGCCTGCAAGCCGCGCGCGTCAATCTTGTCCGGCGGATTTCGCGGCGCGGGCATGTTGCCCGAAGCTGGCAGTCGACGCTGCTTCATCGGAGAGCACCAGCTGCCCGCTTTCGACGCGCCGCCGCAGATAGGTGAACGTGCGCGCCGTTTGCCTGAACAGGTGCTCTCCGGCCACGAGCGGCGGGTAGGCCTGCAGCGCAGCGGGCGTTGCATAGCCCGGCAGCGGCGCAACTACCGTCTCGTAGTCACAGGCAAAGAAGAGCGGGAACGAATAGCGCTCCTCGACAACCTTGCGCACACGGTGTGACGTCGCCACATAGGCGCCGCCCGTCCACGCCTCGAGCATGTCGCCAATATTGACCACAAATGCGTCGTCGACGGGCGGCGCGTCGATCCACTGCCCCTCGCCGTTCATGACCTCCAGACCGGGCGCGGTCGGAAAAAGGATCGTAAAGCACTCGTAATCCGTGTGCGCACCAATGCCGGGCTGATCCGAGGCCTGCGTATCATGTGGGTAGTGAACGAGTCGCAGCTGACTCGGCGGTCGCTTCAGCAGCGTATCGAAATGATCTTCGGCAAGACCCAGGGCGAGCGCGAATCCGCGAAAAAGCACGCGACCCAGCGCGATCACGGCTTCGTAATATCGGCTGACTGCCTCACGAAATCCTGGCAGATCCTCGGGCCAGACATTCGGACCGAGCATTGGCGTTCCGCGTGCGACGGCAGGGTCATCGGCCGGCAGTTCGAGGCCCGTGTCGAACGCCTCCTTCCTGTCGCGCGCGCCTTGCCCGAACACCTCCTCGCCTTCGGGAACGTAGCCACGGTGTGCGCGAGAGTGACCGATGTAGTATTGCATCTTCCGCTCGTACGGGAGCGCAAAGAAGTTGCGCGCATGCGCAGTCAACGCCGAGCGCAACGAGCCTGGCACGCCGTGGCCAACTACGTAGAAGAATCCCACCTCTCGCGCCGAGCGGTCCAAAGCACGAGCCGCGGCGAGGCGCCGGTCAAGGTCGTCGCTAAAGAGCCCGGCGATGTCGACAACGGGAAGGCGATCGAAGGCAGTATGCATAGGGATCCTGATCATGTGATTGCAGTCGTGAAAACGCCGCGAGGCATCAACCCGCATGTCGGGCTGTCATGCCCGGCGCTATTTGCGCACGGCGTAGAAACGCGTCGTAGTGCTGGCGCTCCTGCGCGGCCATCCACGCATTGATTTCCCACAGGTCAGCGACCGGCGCGTGGGTAAACGGCAGCGTGTGGAGGTAACCGTCCGGCCCGAATTCGGGCGTCATCGTCGTCGTCGCGTAGCCTTGCCGGCGTTGGGCTGCCCATATCTGCTCCCACGCGCGCTGGTGCCATTCGAGGCAAGTCCGATACTCCGCCGCCGCCGGATGCGGCACCTGGGGCCCTTGCGGATAGCCGACGCGCGCATGCACATGGTGCGCGTGCGGCACAAGTTCCGCGAGCGTGTCTTCCTCGCCGTCGAGTAGTCGCTCACAGACGACAACCCAGTGACTGAAGTCGCAGGTTAGCTTCAGGTGCGGGACGGCTCGCACGATGTCGCGCGTCACCCACGGATTGAACATCGAGCGGCTGCGGTGCGTCTCGAAGCTGCAAACGACGTCATGTTTTGCCGCGATGTCGAGCGCACGTGAGAAAAACTCGACTTGTACCGCAAGCGGCCATGCATCACATCCGGCTATAACCGTGAAAAAGCACGGCTTGAGCGCTTTTCCGCGCACAATGCTCTCTTCCAGGTCGCGCAAATGAACATCGGGCGTGGCCGCGCGAATCGGCACATAGCCCCCGCCTGTCGTCACCTCGGCGATGAAGGCGAACCCTTCGTCTTCAAGCACCTGTCCGAGTCGTTCGCGATCGTGGGGCGCTTGCGGCACCTGTGCCTCGATACCGTCGAAACCGGCGCTACGCATTGGGCAAACGACGTCGCGCGGATCGCCCGAAAAACCCCAGAACGTTCTGAAAAGCTCGAGTTTCATGGGAGCCAGTCCGATAATATATGCAAAATTGCATGCAATAATAATCGCGTTTGGGGTGATGTCAATATACTAATTATTGACGCGCTATCTGGCTGCGGATCGAAGCATCGGCCTATGGCGCGCACGCCCACTTTTCGGGAACGCGCGCACGCAAAGCGAGCGCCGCTCCTCATTATGGTGAATCAATGACAAAGAAAATTGGCAGGGCGAAAGCGCGAGCGGTGGCAAAAGCCATCCTCGACATGGATTTCCAGTGGTCCGCGCAGTTTGGCGACATCGGCCTGAATGACCTCAACTACAGCGACCTCTTCCTGCAGATGTGGGCCGGCGACCAGACCGAGTTCCCAAAGACTGCCCTGTACGAGTTCATGCCGGGTGTGAGCCGCCGCACTGCAGTTGCGTACGTGCAGCGACTGATCGACGAGAACTGGCTGCTTGAAAGTGCTGCGCAGAACGACCGCCGGATCAGGTACGTACGGCTCTCGCCAGAGATCGCAGACCGGCTGGAGCGCTTCCTTGCCTTCGTTCATCTGCGCTTTGCAGCGCTCGACAAAGTCTGACCGACTCCCCCACTCTCCAGCGACTCACATCCTGGCCCATGCAGGGTGGCACGCTTTTCGCATAGCAGTGCGCCGAGGGGTGCGATGAAGTCGCATCTTAGGGATGCTAGGGTTCCGGTTCGTTAGAACGTCTGGTCCGAGAGCAGCCCGGTGCATGGGCGCAACCGCTACACACAGGTTCGCGCGCTGCACTACACGGCGGGACAAAAGCCCGGGAGATTGGCGATAGCCGCGGCTATCGTGCCTCTCCGTGGCCGGCCCCGTCACTTCCGATTCCGCTGGTACCGGCCACGCGCAGTGCACCGCAAAGTCCAATCCACTTCACCGGTACCCGGGAGTCCGCAATGAAACGTATTGAAACCGCCGTCTCGCGCCTTGCACCGTCTTTCCGGCACGCATTGACTGGCGTGGCCGCCGCGCTCGCGATCGGCTCCGTCGCCGCACCCGCCGTCGCTTCGCCCCTGAAGATCGGATACAGCGACTGGCCCGGCTATGTCGCGTTCCAGATCGCGATCGACAAGGGCTGGTTCAAGCAGTCCGGCGTAGACGTCGACTTCGAGTGGTTCGATTACTCGGCCTCGCTCGACGCGTTCTCTGCCGGCCGACTCGACGCGGTTGGCACGACCAACGGTGACTCGCTCGTCACCGGGGCAAACGGGGCAAAGAACGTCATGGCGCTCGTCACCGACTATTCGAGTGGCAACGACATGATCATCGGCAAAGCAGGTGTCAAATCCATCGCGGACCTCAAAGGCAAGAAAGTCGGCGTCGAAGTCGGTCTCGTAGATCATTTGCTTCTCGATACCGCCCTTGGCGCGCATGGCCTCAAGGAATCGGACGTCACGCTCGTCAATGCGAAGACAAACGAACTGCCGCAGGTGCTCGGGTCGTCGAACGATATCGCCGCGGTAGCCGCATGGCAACCGAACGCCGGAGAGGCGCTGACGCACGTACCCGGATCCCGGCCGATCTATACGTCATCGGACGCGCCCGGACTTATCTATGACGTGCTCGCCGTCAATCCGTCGAGCCTCGCTTCGCACAGGGCGGAATGGGAAAAGGTGATCAAGGTCTGGTATCGCTGCGTGGCCTACATCGACGATCCGAAAACGCAACCGGATGCCGTCAAGATCATGTCGGCGCGCGTGGGGCTGACGCCCGAGCAGTATCTCCCGCTGCTGAAGGGGACGCACCTGCTCGATCTTGCTGCCGCGAAGAAGGTATTCGTGAAAGGAGACGACTTTGGTTCGCTCTATGGATCGAGCGTGAATGCCGACAAGTTCAATGTGCGTAACGGCGTCTACAAGCAATCGCAGGACGTCAATGCGTACATCGATCCAGTGTTGATCAAGGCGCAGTAACGCCCACAACCTGTCAGCCCATCGCCGTGCACTGGCGGCTATCGGAGGGTGGCCACCGCGATGGGTGCGCGTCGGACATTCACGTCCATACTGACGAACTGGCGGCCGCACGCGCCCGGGCTGACAACGCGTATTGCCCCGGCGACTTCGCAGTTGAGGCGCGCGGGTGCATCCAGCGCGACGCGTACGATGGAGTGCCCGGCGTGCGCGTCATCAGCACGCCGGGGCATACTGCGGCCTGACGACCCCGGTCACGACGCCCGTAATTTACGCGCTCGGCACGAAGACCACCTTGCTGTCGCTCGTGGTGATGGTCGGTGGCCGGCTAATCGTCAGAGCAATTTCGAAGAAAAGAAAAACAGTCGACTGAACGCGCTCAGTTCAGTTCGAGCACGCGCTCTCCGGCGAGATACGCGCGCACGAGCTCATGCGTCTGCGCCGTGTGATCGCTCTGCCACGACGGCGCGAGCATGTCGGTGTCGAACATGCGCGAGATGGTGTACGCATTCGACCTGTGAAAGTACGCGAGGCTCACGAGCGTCACGTACAGATGCAGCGGGTCAATTCCCTTGCGCAGCGTACCCGCCGCCTCGCCGCGCCGGATCAACGTGTGGAGCTTGTCGAGCACCGGCGAGGACATCGCCTGGATCACTTTCGACTTCTTTAGCACTCGCGCCCGGTTCAGGTTTTCCCACGACAACAGGCACAGCAGTTCCGGATGCGCGGCGAAATGGCCTTCGGTGAAGTCGTAGAGCTGAAGGATGCCTGTGGCGGGATCGACCGTGTGTACGTCGAGCGTCACCGCGAGCTCCGCCTCGCGCAGCCGCGCGAGCACATGCTCCAGCACTTCTACGTAGAGCGCTTCCTTGCCGCCGAAGTAGTGATAGATCATGCGGATGTTCACCTTCGCACGAGTCGCGATGGTCTCGACGCGCGCGCCGCTGAAGCCCTTGTCGGCGAATTCCCGGATCGCGATGTTGAAGATGCGCTCGCGCGTTTTCGCGGCGAGCTGCTGGCGGCGCGTGGGCTCGTCTTTGCTGGTCTTTCTGGATACGGCTGTGCCTGGCATGAAATCGATCGATGAGTTGAACACGGCGCGACGAAACACAATGGTACTCCGTCGCGCCGACGCGATTAGCGTTTGAACGGCTGCGTGAGCGCGGGCGGCGCGGTCTGCCGGCCGATCAGGCCCGCGACCGCGACCAGCGCAAGCAGATAGGGCAGCATGGCCAGAAGCGCGGTCGGCACGTGCAGGCCGAACATCGGCAACTGAAACTGCATCGCGGTGGCCGTCCCGAACAGCAGGCACGCGAGCGCGGTGCGGCCGATCTTCCAGTTGCCGAAGATGATCGCCGCGATCGCGAGATAGCCGGTGCCGTTGGTCATGCCTTCGGTAAAGGTGTGAATATCGCCGATGGAAATAAAGCAGCCCGCCGCCGCCGACATCACACCCGAGAACACGACCGCGCCGTAGCGGATGCGCACG
Source organism: Paraburkholderia silviterrae (assembly GCF_004353915.1). GTDB lineage: Bacteria > Pseudomonadota > Gammaproteobacteria > Burkholderiales > Burkholderiaceae > Paraburkholderia > Paraburkholderia silviterrae. The sequence continues at coordinate 230,004 of NZ_SMRP01000001.1, forward strand.
ACGGGAAGACCCGACTGATCGACCGCACGCGGCGCAACCCCGCTCGCATGCAGTGCGATGCCAAGCGCGGTGCGGCGCATGACGACCGAGGTCGCGATCAACACGGCAAGGCCCGCATACAGCAGCCACGCCTGCCCGAACACCGGCTCGCCGATCAGCGGAAGCTTGCCCAGCACCGGCGGCGACCAGTGCGCGAGCCCCGGAATCGTGGCGTTCGAACGTTCGCCGAAGATTTCCCGGTAAGCGAGCGTGGTGCCGCCGAGCGCCAGGATGTTGATACCGATGCCCGTCACGATCTGGTTCGCGCGCAGCGTCACGCTCAAAAACGCCTGCAGCAGCGCGAGCGGAATCACGCCTAGCATGCCGCCCAAAAGGCCGAGCGAGGGAATGCCCGTGAGCCACGAAAACGTCGCACCTAGAAACGCCCCCGTCAGCATCATGCCTTCGACGCTCATGTTGAGCACACCCGCCCGCTCGCTGATGAGCTCGCCGGTGGCGGCAATCATCATGGGCGCGGACAGGCGAATGGATGCACCCGCGAATACCGCCAGGAGTTCGAGATTCATCGCCGCGCGTCTCCCTTGTCGAGCCACCACGCGCCGCCCGCGAGCGCGATGGTGACGATGCCCTGCACGATCAGCACGAGTGCCGACGGCACCTGCGCGACCATTTCCATATTGATGCCGCCCGAGCGCAGAAAACCGAACAGCAGCGCGGCGACGAGCACGCCCGTGATCGAACCACGGGCGAGCAGTCCGACGACGAGTCCGTCGAAGCCATAGCCCGACGAGAACCCGGCCTTGAGCGAATACTGGTCGCCCTGGAGCATGAGTGCGCCCGCCAGCCCACTGAACGCGCCCGCAAGCGCCAGTGCGCCGACGAGCGACGAAGTGATCGGCAAGCCCGCACGTCTCGCGGCAACGGCGTTCAGGCCCACCGCGCGCAACGCGAGACCGAAGCGTGTGCGCGTGAGCAGGATCGCGGACGCAATGGCGAGCACGATCGTCACCGGCAAGCCGATGTTCAGATTCATGCCGCTCGTGGCGAAGATAGCCGGCAGTTTCGTCAGATCGGGGATTTCGAGCGATTCGGGCAGCGTCGCCGCGTTGGACATCGGCTGACGCAGCAGCGCTTCGCTTTGCACGCACCAGTACAGAAACCATACGGCGATGAACGACAGCAGCAAGGTACTGATCACTTCGTTCGTGCCGGCCTTCGCCTTCAGCACGCCTGGCACTCCGCCCCACACCGCGCCGGCTGCCGCGGCGCCCAGCATGGGAACAATGAACGACAGGCCAAAAGGAAGATGCGCGCAGCCACCGTAGAGACTCATCGCGGTCGCGACGATGCCGCCGATTGCGAGCTGCCCTTCACCGCCGACGTTGGTCAGACTGGCACGGTTCGCGATGACAAAGCCTGTGCCGACGAGCGCGAACGCGAGGCTGCGATTGATCGACGCTCCGATCGCATAAGGCGAGCCCCAGGCGCCGTCAGCGAAGGCAGCGAGCGCGTCCGCGATGGAGACGTGCATCAGCGCGATCAGCGCGAGCGCGGCGAGCATCGCGAACGCGACGGAGGCGGCGATCACGCCCGCCACCCGCAAGCGCGGCAGGCGCGCGCGCCAGCTTTGCGTGGCACGCGCCGACGCGAATGGGGTTTGCAGTTTCATTTGCGGATTCATGTCATCGACTCCGTGCCCGCCATCCAGGCGCCGATACGGGCGCGATTACTCGCATTGGGCGCGCAGGTGCCCATGATGCGGCCGCGATACAGCACGACAATGCGGTCGGCGACGTTCATCAGTTCGTCGAGTTCGGAGGAAATCAGCAGCACGCCGACGCCACGCTCGCGCGCCGCACGGATGTGCGAGTACACGGCGGCGACCGCGCCGACATCGAGGCCGCGCGTCGGCTGCGCGGCCAGCAGGAAACGCAGCGGATCGAGCGTCAGCTCGCGCGCGAGCACGGCCTTCTGCTGATTGCCGCCGGAGAGACCGCCGAAGAGCGCATCGGGGCTGCTTGCGCGCACATCGAAGCGCTGCATGAGTTCGAGCGCGGCGGCACGCATCTCGCGGCGCTTCAGGAAGCCGGCGCGCGTGTAGCGGTCGACATGATTGATCAGCAGATTGTCGGCGAGACTCATGCCGGTGACGCAACCCACCGCGTGACGATCTTCCGGCACGATGCCCACGCCCGCCTGCGTCAGTTCGTGCGGGCTCGCGTCAGTCATATCGTGCCCGGCGACGAAGAAGCGTCCGGCCGACGCCCTCAGCATGCCCGCAAGCACCGCGCCGAGTTCGCTTTGCCCATTGCCTTCCACGCCCGCGACGCCGACGATCTCACCGCGATTCACAATGAGTGTGCAGTCCTCCAGGCGCGTAACGCCTTCGGCATCGCGTGCGCTCAAGCCATCGAGTTGCAGCACTTCGTCCTGCAGCGGGCGCGAGTACGGCGAAGCGGCCTGCACCAGGGACAGACGCCCGGTGAGATCGCCGGGCGGGTCGTCGCCTTCGCGATGGATCATCGCATGCACGAGCCTGTCGATCTCGGTCGCGGGCGACGCCGAGCGCGCAACCACGCGCCCGGACTGCAGCACGGTCGCATGCGTGGCGACGCGGCTGATCTCTTTGAGCTTGTGCGTGACGAGCACCACCGCGCAGCCACGTTCCGCCACACGCTCACAGGTGTCGAGCAGCGTGTCGATCTCGGCGGGCAAGAGCACCGCGGTCGGCTCGTCGAGCAGCAGAAGACGCGGCTCGCGCAGCAGGCATTTGACGATCTCGACGCGCTGCCGCTCGCCCACCGACAAGTCCGCCACCTGCGCGTCGAGCGGCAACTCCAGACCGACGCTCGCCAGCACATCGCGCACGCGCCGTGCTTCGCGCTGACGGTTTAGCCAGCCACGCGCCTGCCCGAGCAGCAGGTTGTCGAGCACGCTGGCATCGTCGACCAGACTGAAATGCTGGTGCACCATCGCGACGCCGTGCGCGAGCGCCTCGCGTGGATTGCGCGGCCGATATGGCGCGCCGTTCACGCGCATCGTCCCGGCGTCGGGCTGGTGCACGCCGAAGATCACGTTGCATAGCGTCGACTTGCCGGCGCCGTTCTCGCCGAGCAGGCAATGCACGTCGCCGGGCATCAGGTCGAGCGATACGCCTTCGAGCGCCGTGAACGCGCCGAAGCGCTTGCCGATGTCCTCGAGCGAGAGAATCGGCGCGCTATCGCTCGAGGGCGAAGGTGAAGGTAAAGGTAAAGGTAAAGGCAGCGCGCTCATCCTTCGGACACCTTGATTTTCCCGCTGAGGATGTCGTCTTCGATCTGCTTGAGCTTCGCGTCCATCGCGGGCGTCGACTTGCAGATGACCATGCCGGACGCTTTCGGCCCCATCGCGAGGCCGAAAGCCTTGTAGCCCGGTTGCCACTGTCCTTTCTCCAGCTGCTCGATCGCGTACTGCGCCTGAAACCCGACACCGGTAATGCTGTACGCGATATAGAGCGGATCGCTTCCGCAGCGGTCCGTATAGCTGCCGATGACGTGCGTGTTCTTCTCCTTGGCCGCCTGCTCGAGCCCGCGCAGGCCGAGGTTCAGGATGTGATAGTGCACGTCGGCGCCCTGCGCGATGGCGGCGGCCGTTGCTTCACGCGACTTGGCGACATTATCGAAGTCGCCGGTATAGCTTTCGAAATACTTGATCTTCGGATTGATATAGCGCGCGCCGTTACCGAATTCCTTGCCCGCGTTGACGATGGACGGAATTTCCATGCCGCCGACATAGCTCACCGCGCCGTTCTTCGAGAGCATCGCTGCCGCCGCGCCCGCGACGAACGCGATCTCGGCCTGCTTCACGTCGTAGCCCGCGACGTTCGGCGGCATGTTCTCGCCCTTGTTGCCCCCGACGATGGAGAACTTCACGTTCGGAAAGCGCTTCGCGATCTTCAGCACGGCGGCCTGCGTCTGCCCGCCGATGCCGATCACGAGCTGGTTCTTCGTCGCGAGATTGGTGAGCGCCTGCTCCATGTCCGCGTAGTTGATGTTCTCGATGATCTGCGTCTTCAGCTTCGGCCCGAACTCTTTTTGCGCGGCCACGACGCCGTCGTAACCCGACTCCATCCAGCCGTTGTCCGTCTTCGAGCCGGGAATCAGCACGCCGACGCGCATTGCGTCATCGGCGGCGTGCGCAACGGGGAGAAAGAACGCGGGCGCGGCGAGCGCGACCACGCCCGCCATGACCACGGCACGGAACACGAAGCGGCGGCGCAATTTTTCGCGCGAAGCCTGTTGCGAACTGATCATCACTGGCACTCCTTTTGCGTTGACTTTCGGTAAGTAGGTTATTCATGACTGAAACGCACATTGCAACTTCAATGCCAATACGCGTTCGCTGCGCCGAAGAACCGCTTGCCGATGCCATGAACCAGGCCCGCGTTTCATGACGTCGCGACGCGCCTTCCACGCACTCGAGCGTCACCGATCCAACGCTGCGGAGAACCCGATGGACCACGCCTCAAACCCAAGCCAGACAATGCCCGCCGGTGCGCTCGGCGCATTCGCGCAGACCCGCTGGCACGCCACTGAATCGCTCGTCGACATGGCTGCTCCGGCGCCCGCGCCGCGCCTCGCAACGCTCGATTCGAAGCCGCAGAAAGTACGCTTCGACATGGGAAGATCGGCGCTCGTCATCATCGACATGCAGAACGACTTCTGCACCAAAGGCGGGTGGGTGGACCACATCGGGGGCGATTACGGTGCAGACCGCGCCCCGATTGCACCACTGCAGCACCTCCTCCCGATTGCGCGGCAAAGCGGCGTGCCGGTGATCTGGGTGAACTGGGGCAACCGGGCCGATCTCGCCAACATGCCGCCCAACCAGCTTCATCTGTACAAGCCCAAGGGGACGGGCATCGGTCTTGGCGAAGCGTTGCCGCAACATGGCGCGCGCGTGCTGCAGAAGGATTCATGGGCGGCAGCGGTCGTCGATGAACTGCAGATCGAGCCGCAGGACATTTGCGTGGACAAGTACCGCATCAGCGGCTTCTGGGATACGCCGCTCGACAGCATCCTGCGTAATCTCGGCACGCGCACGATCTTCTTCGCGGGCGTGAATACCGATCAATGTGTGATGCACACGCTCACCGACGCGAACTTTCTCGGCTATGGCTGCGTGATGCTCACCGATTGCTGCGCGACATCGTCGCCCGCGTTCTGCACGCAGGCGAGCATCTGGAACGTGAAGAAGTGCTATGGGTTCGTCGCGGATTCGCTTCAATTCGCCGACGCATTGACGGGAGCGGCCCAATGAGTGCCTTTGTCCCGGGTCCGCGTCTGCAAGCCGCTGCGACGGGCAGCGGGACGCTGGATGGCTTGCGCTTCGCCGTCAAGGATCTGATCGACGTGGCCGGCAGCACAACGGGCGGCGGCAATCCCGACTGGCTCGCGACCCACACGCCAGCCAGCCGTCATGCGCCCTGCGTCGCGAAGCTGCTCGCCGCGGGCGCACACCTCGACGGCAAGACCATCACCGATGAGCTCGCGTACAGCCTCGAAGGCGTGAACGCACATTACGGCACGCCGCTGAATCCGCGCTGGCCGCATGCGTTGCCGGGCGGATCGTCGAGCGGATCGGCCTCGGCGGTCGCGGCCCGTGAGGTGGATTTTGCACTCGGCACCGATACGGGCGGCTCCGTACGCGTGCCCGCCGCATTCTGCGGACTGTGGGGCATCCGCCCGACGCACGATGACGCCATGCTCGACGGCGTGCTGCGCTTCGCGCCCTGCTTCGACACGGTCGGCTGGTTCGCACGCTCGGGCGACATGCTCGCGTGCGTCGCGAATGTACTTCTCGACGATGTGCCCGCCGCCGGCGTGCCCGGGTCGCTCGTGCGCTTCAAGGAAGCGTTCGATGCGCGCGCCGCAATTGAACCGGACGACGCGCAGCGTCTTCGTGAACTTTCATCCACGCAGGAAGAGGTTGAAATCTTCGCAGGCGATCCAGCGCGCTGGCTTCATGTGTATCAGCAGTTACAGGACAACGATATCCGCGCATCGCTCGGCGCCTGGATCGAAGCGAGCGCGCCGCGCTTTGGCGTTGACATCGCGGCGCGGTTCGCGCGGTTGCGCTCGCTCGATGACGCGCAAGTCGAGCGATGCCGCGTCATGTGCGAGACGCTGGCCGAACAGGTGGAACGTATCGTGAGTGGCGCGCTCATCGTGCTGCCGACGACGCCGCGCGCCTTGCTTGCCAAAAACGAATCGCCAGAGGGCATCGACTCGTTCTATCGCGATGCGCTCACGATGAACTCCGTCGCCGCATTTGCCGGCTTGCCGCAAGTCACGGTGCCGGTCCTGAGCGAAGCATCGCGGCCACTCGCGCTTTCGTTCATCGGTCCGCGCAACAGCGATCGGGCATTGATCGCACGTGTACGTGAACTCTTTCCCAACCTCTCGTGAGCATGACCGTCATGTCTTCCATCTGCAACCCACCGCTCGACGCCTACGCGGACGCCGCGCTTGCACTGAATTTCCCCGCGCTTCCCGAAGAGGCCGCCACGCGTGTCAAGGCGCAATTCGCCCGCATCGCGCAGCTCGCAGCGCCCGTGCTCGCCTACCCCGTCGATACGGACGACGAACCTGCACCGGTGTACCGCCCATGACCACGCATCGGGCCTTCCCCTGTGGCGCGCTCGGCATCGCCCGCGCCTACGCCGATGGCGCGTTCAGCGCGCGCGAGCTGATCGAAGCGACACTCGCGCGCATCGATGCGTATGATGCGCAGATCAATGCTTTCACCGCGATCACACGCGAACGGGCGCTTGCCGAAGCGGCTGCGCTCGATGCACGCCGCGCGCGCGGCGACGCGTTGCCCGCACTGGCGGGCGTGCCATTCGCCGCCAAGAATCTCTTCGATATCGAAGGCATCGCGACACTCGCCGGTTCGCGCGTGCTCGCCGACGCACCGCCCGCCACGCGCGACGCGACACTCGTGAAGCGTCTCACCGCGCAGGGCGCGATTCTCACCGGCGCGCTCAACATGGATGAGTTCGCATACGGCTTCACGACCGATAACCATCATGCCGGGCCGTGCCGCAATCCGCACGATCTGACGCGCTCCGCCGGCGGATCGTCGGGCGGCAGCGCGGCAGCGGTCGCGGCGGGCTTCGTGCCGGTCACGCTCGGCACGGACACGAATGGCTCGGTGCGCGTGCCCGCGTCGCTGTGCGGCGTCTTTGGCGTGAAGCCGACGTTTGGACGCCTCTCGCGATACGGCACGTATCCGTTCGTCGCGAGTCTGGATCACATGGGCGCATTCGCGCGCAACGTCGAAGATCTCGCGGCAATCTACGATGCGTTGCAGTTTGCCGATCCGCGCGACCCCGCGTGTGCGCAACGCGCTTTCGAATCCGTGAATGCGACGCACGGCGCCTTGCGGGTTGCGCGCCTTGGCGGCTATTTCGACGAGCACGCGAACGATGACGCGCGTGATGCATCGCGTACCGCGGCCGCAGCGCTAGGTGCCTCAGACACGCTCGAGTATCCCGCTGCCGATGCCGCCCGCGGCGCGGCGTTTCTCATCACGGCGGCGGAAGCCGGCCAGTTGCACACGGAAAGCCTGCGCTCGCACTATGACGATCGCGAGCCTCTGTCGCGCGATCGCCTCATCGCCGGCGCACTCCTGCCCGCCTCATGGATCGTCCAGGCGCAGCGCGTACGTGGAGCATTGCGGCGGCGTGTACTCGAACTCTTCGAACACTATGACGTGCTGATCGCGCCCGCAACGCCGCTGGTTGCGCCGCATGTCGGCGACGCGTTCATGGAGATCAACGGCGAGCGGCTCGCGCTGCGGCCCAACCTCGGCTTGCTGACACAGCCCGTGTCGTGCCTCGGCCTGCCGGTCGTTGCGGCACCCATGCGCACGAAAAGCGGCTTGCCGATCGCCGTGCAACTGATCGCGCCACCCTGGCGCGAAGATCTCGCCTTCGAGGCGGCGCGCCGGCTCGAAGCGGAGCACGTCGCCTATTGCCCGCCTCCACCGTCGTTCGATGAGGCGCACCTGGCATCGAGGGAGGAAGCGTGAGCGTGATCAACCGTCCCGATGTGCTCGCCGAAGTCGACGCCGTCTTCGATGCGTACGAGCAGGCCCTCGTTACCAACGACGTTGCCGTGCTCGACAAGCTCTTCTTCGACTCGCCAAATACGCTGCGCTACGGCGCGACGGAAAACCTCTACGGCTACGAGGCGATCCGCGCGTTTCGCGCCGCGCGGCCCGGCAAGGGACTCGCACGCACGGTGACGGCGCGCGTCGTCACGGCCTATGGCGACTCGTTCGCCGTCACCCATATCGAGTTCCGGCGCGAAGGCGATCCGCGCATCGGCAGGCAGACTCAGACATGGGTGAAGATGCCTGAAGGATGGCGGGTGGTGAGCGCACATGTCAGCTGGATGGAGGGCTAACATCCGCCTTGTCGCGCCTTATCGCATGCGACGCCAGGGGCGTCCGGCGTGGCCGAAGCGCTCGCCTGCTCGCACTATGCATCGATCGAGATGGCCAATCGCGTCGTATCGGAAAGCTTGAATGACGACACCGTCGATTTCAGTCTGCCGGCCTGCTCCTCGAGCGAACGCGCTGCCGCTGCCGCCTGCTCGACGAGCGCCGCATTCTGCTGCGTCACCTGGTCCATCTGGATGACGGCCTGATTGACCTGCTCGATGCCGCGGCTTTGCTGCTCCGACGCGCCGGCGATCTCGCGGACGATTGCCGAAACGCGCTTGATGGCGCCCTTGATCTCGCTCATCGCGGTGCTGACTTCGCTCGCCTGCTGCGAGCCCGTCTCGATGGTCGCGACGGACGAGGCAATCAGGTCCTTGATCTCCTTGGCCGCAGTTGCCGATCGTTGCGCGAGGCTTCGAACTTCGCTCGCGACCACGGCGAAGCCTCGCCCTTGTTCACCGGCGCGAGCGGCTTCGACCGCGGCGTTGAGCGCGAGGATGTTCGTTTGAAACGCAATACTCTCGATCACGCCCGTGATCTCCGAAATCTTGTTCGAGCTGCCGGATATCTTGTCGATCGTGGCCACCATCGACTGCACGACGTCGCTGCCCGTATTGGCGATGTCCGTCGCGTCGGCGGCAAGGCCGCTCGCCTCACGTGCACTGTCGGCGTTCTGCTTCACGGTCCCGGTCAGCTCCGTCATGCTCGAGGCGGTCTCGGTCAGCGACGCGGCTTGCTCCTCGGTGCGGGCGGACAGATCGAGGTTGCCGGCCGCGATGTCGCGCGTTGCCGAGGTAACCAGATCGGTCGAGGAGCGGACCGACAACATCGTCTCTTCCATGCGTCTCATCCACTTGTCGAACGCCACGGCGGAGCGGCCAAACTCGTCCATGCGCGGCGGCGAAGACCGCGCCGACAGATCGAGCGTAACCGCGATGTCCTCGAATTTCCTGGCAATGCGATACAGGCCGCCGCATACGATGGCCTGCAGATGGAGGCCGGCGTAGAGCGCGACAGCAAAGCCCACTGCCCCGAGCGCAACCAGACTTGTCATCGCCCAGCGGTATAACGGAACGGCATTGGCGTCAAGGTGCAATAGACCGACTATTCCGATGAGTCCGACGGCCAGCATCAAGGCTGCAATGACGCCGAACGCGAACATGAACTTGAGTCTGATCGTGAGCGCAGATTTTGGCACTTCGTTTCCCTGGTGAATGAGCAAGACGCGGCTGCGTCATGAAGGCGAATGCGAGGCGAGACGTGTGGCGTTGACAGGCGCTTCTTGCGCGCACTGTCACCGTAGCCGCAGCTTTGCGACTACGCCCTGACCCCTCGTTTACGGCCCGCGATCGGGCGTCGACAGTGGTGTTTACCCCCAATCACGCTCGCGCAGTCCCACGACCGCTTGCAAAACGATCACGCTGCGCTTCGGCTCTGCTGGCCGGTGCCAACACGAGTCACGCTTCCATGACCTCCCCGTCCCGGAAAGTTGTGTAGCAGCCGTGATGGCACCGATCGGTGTCAATACCGGGATCGGGGAGGCCCTGACTCATTCATTGAGCCGCGATTGCGCACAGCTCAGGACCGAAGTGGATCGCTACTCCTTCATCGTCGTGGACTCGCACCATGCCGGTTTCCCGGCGTACTCAGAACAAGTGTCTGATGCCGGCCATGATGCCCACCTGGCCCTGACCCGGTCTTGGCCGCTGACAATCACGCGGTAAGCGCCGCCGTCTAGCGCAAACGTCGGCACAATCTGGTAGCTCGCGCTAACGTAGAAAAGATTGGAGTGAACATTTGGGCCAGCGTTCGTTTGCGAGCCACCACCGGGCGAGTGGCAATCGGCATCTGCACTGTGGCAAACACAGCTGTCCCAACGATTTTTCGCTCAATGACCATTGCCGTTTTTGTGAAAAGTTCGATGAGCCTTGATACCCAACAATCAGGATCGCGATTGGGGTTCCGCGCCGGCCGCGAGTGACGCAAAGTGCCTCGCTCAATCAGGCCACGCGCGTAATGCGCGCGCGCCGGCAAAACCCCGGTCTTTCAAAGAAGTCATCGAATGAAAATAAAGTATCACCTGGCATTGGCTGCCCTCTGCTCCCTCCTTGCCGCATGTGGCGGCGCAAGCAGCGACGACACGAGCAACGCGAATCTCAACGTCGTTCCGTTGACGGTCGATAAGGGGCCGCTGGGCACCTCAACGGACGTACCCTATGTCAGCGTCACGGTTTGCGCACCCGGAACGGACAACTGCCAGACCATCGATCATGTTCTGGTCGACACGGGCTCTTCGGGCCTGCGGTTGCTGGCTTCAGCGCTGACCAATCCGGCCGGCCTTCTGGGGCATACAGACACCACCAAACCGGTGTTGGCGCAGTGCATGACATTCGGATCGGGCTATACGTGGGGTACGTTGAAAAGCGCGGACATCCGTCTTGGCGGGGAAATCGCGCGCAGCACGCCGATCCAGTTGATCAACGACCCGGATCTGTCCACGGTACCGCCTGCCTGTCAGGAGCAAGGTGCGAATGCAGGCAATCTGAAGTCGATGAATGCGAATGGTATTTTGGGAATCAGCACCAGCGCTCACGACTGCGGCAGCGCATGTGCCGACGATCCGACCGTGGCCCAGTATTTTTCGTGCGTCGGCGCAAGCTGCACGCCGACGCTAGTCGCGCTCGAGAATCAGATTCCCAATCCGATCACGAAGTTCAGCCGCGACAACAACGGTTCGGTGATCGTATTTCCATCGGCGGTGGATGGGATGGCGAGCCTGACCGGCAAGCTGATTTTCGGCATCGATACCCGGGATAACAACAAGCTGGGCAACGCGAACATCTATCCCATGAACGAGAACATGATCGCGAATGTCGTCATCAACGGAGTGACCGGACAGGCAACGCTCGATACAGGCTCAACCGGCAGCTACTTCAACATGGCGGGCAGCCCCCCGGTATGCGCGTCCGTCCCTGGCCTGACCGATCAGTACTATTGTGCGTCGGGGTCGACCACGGTCCTGTTTCCGTCTCCGGCGGGTCCGGTCGCGGCTACCGTCAATGTCCGCGACCCACTGCAATACATGGCGACCTATCCGCACTCGGCAGTCAATCCGTCTCTTGCTGGCCCTGCTGGCATGCCGAATACGCCGGATGACGGTACGTGGATCATGGGATTGCCGTTCTATTTTGGCCGAACGGTATTCACAGCAATCGACGGGGCACAGACGTCAAAGGCAACGGGGCCGTTCGTCGCCTTCTGATTGCAACCCGTAGCGCCGATGTCCACGAGGATGCGGTTCGCGCCAGCGTCAGCGGCACTCAGCGTTACCGGGTTCGACTCGCCATCGGAGACGATGGCAGGCTCGCTTACGGCTGTAACTGTCCGGTAGGCGAGCCCGGAGTCTTTTGCAAGCACGCCGTTGCCGTGGCCCTCTCCTGATCAGAACGCGTGACGCATGCCCACGGTCACGGCCACCTGCGTGTCCGTCGAAGACGGCGAAAGCGTGTTGATCATCGCGTGCGAGAGCACCGAGCCTTGCGGCGCGCCATGCACGTTCTGATAAACGCCTTCGAGGTAGAAGTCGGTGCGCTTGCTGATGGCGTAGTCCGTCTGCAGCATCGCCGTGTTCCAACCCGGGTTCGAGCCGTTATACGCGCCATGCGTGTACGTATAGGCGCCCGAGACCGTCCACGCCGGCGTGAGCGCGTACTTCACGTTGGCTTCGTAGTTGTCCAGACGCAGCGAGCCCGAAAGCGATCCCGCCGAGGAATCGTTGGCGCCCAGATACGTGCCCGTGCCGAACGAGAACACACCCGCCGCGTTGTCGATCTGCGTGTGGCTCCACACGAGGCCCGCCGTGACCGGACCATAGGTGTAGTTGCCGCCCAGCGACCAGATGCGCTGGCGTTGCGCGATGAAGTTCGCGCTCGTGTCGCCCGTGGTGACCGCGCCGCTGCCGTTGCCGGCGCCGTTGAGCTGCAGGTAGCCGGCCGCGAGGTTGAGGGGGCCTTGCGCATACGAAAGCGCGAAGCCGTACGAGCGGTTGTTCGCGAAGTTACCTGCCTTGTTGCTGAACGAGTACATGGTCTCGGCCGTGAGTCCGTACCACGTCGGGCTCGCGTACTTGACCGAGTTATTGATGACGACCGAGTTCGCCGCGAGGTTGTCGTTCTCGAACGGATGCGCGGCAATATTGCCGCCCCACGTGTTGGATTCCGCCGTGAGCGGGCCAACGAGGTCGTTCATTACATCGAACTGGCGGCCAAACGTCAGCGTGCCGTATTTGTCGCTCTGCAGGCCTACCCACGCCTGCGAACCGAACATGTCGCCCGAGAACGCCTGTGCGCCGTTGTTGAGCAGGAAGCCCTGTTCGAGCTTGAAGACCGCATGGAGGCCGCCGCCGAGGTCTTCCGAGCCCTTGAGGCCGAACACCGTGTTCTGCGTAGAGCTGGTGTTGAGCTGCCAGTTGCTGTGGCCCAACTGGTTGTTGGTGTAGACGATGCCGGTATCGATCAGGCCGTAGAGCGTCACGCTGCTTTGCGCATGCGCCGAAACGGCAAACGCACCGGTGATTGCGAGGGCGATTAGCGATTTTTTCATGTTTTATGGCTCCGAGTGTGGGCGCTAGTGAATTGATTCAAATGCTCTATCGACGAATATCGTGCGTGGACAATTGATGCGCTTCAGCTACGCTTCAATTGCGATCTATTGCGCTATTGGCAATTGATTATTGCAAACGACACAATGCCTGCCGCTTGCTGCAGCAATCAGGCAGAATTGTCATGCTCCGTGGTGTGAAACAACGATCAAGCGCATCATAAGGCGTCGAAAATAAAAATTGCGTTGAAATTGAAGCCTGCGTTGCGCCGAAAGCACACCTGAAAAAAAGTGGTGCAATGCGCGCCCCAAAAGCGCGCATGCAAAGCGATTAATCGACGTTTTGGGGCAAATCGTAAAGAAAATGAAATCTATTCGATGTAGTGAATTGAATTGCTATTCAGATGAAGAATTAGCAAGTCGTGGCGGCAAGCCATCCGCGTGCGATGCACCTGCGGCATGCCCGGTTAGAATCCGGTCCACCGCGCCCTGCGCTGGCCTTCATGAATACCCGGCCTGCCGGCACCGGCCTTCCCGCTCGTGCGATTGTTCACGAAGCTCCGTAGTCACGCGGATGACATCGCGAACAATAGCGGCAACCGCAGGGACGACGGCTCGCGCACGCGTGCATTCGCTCGCATCTGTCGCGCAATGAACTTGCAGCGCGATTCTGATTCCTCGGTTTTGTTGTTTCTTTATGGCGGGTTGGCCTTTCACATGAAAACAAGGAAAGGCCAACACCCCCAGCACGGCGAATCAACCTCCCTACCGCTCCCAACAGACAACGCAACGCGCACAAATCACACGACACCTCACAGCACCGCGACCACCTTCACATCACTGCGATCCGCCGATGCAACGACCTTGCCATCCACACGCCGGAACGTGAGCGTCACCGCCGCGCTACCCACGCGCAGATCCCCCACTTCAAGCCAATCGATGCCCTCAGGCAGCATCGGCTGCTCGACGCGCACTTCGTGTCGCGCCGCATCGATGCTCACACCCAGACACGCTTCGAGCATCATGAACGGCGCCCCCGCGGCCCAGGCCTGCGGCAGGCAGGCCACCGGATACGCAGTGGGCGGCTCGCCGCGGCGGCGCGGGAAGCCGCAGAACAGCTCCGGCAATCGCATATCGAATGTAACGGCCGCTTCGAACAGCGCCTGCAACAGCCGCACGGCGGCCTCCTTGCGCCCATAACGCGCGAGCCCGCGCGCACACAGCGCGTTATCGTGCGGCCAAACCGAGCCGTTGTGATAGGCCATTGGATTGAAGCGCGCCTGACCGGCAGCCAGCGTGCGCACGCCCCAACCCGTATGAAACAGCGCCGATTCGAGGACGCCGGCCACCGCACGCCCCCGCTCGTACTCGGGCAGACCGAATGCAAGCAGATGCCCCGCGTTCGACGCGAGCACGCGGCACAGCTCGCCGTGGCCGTCGAGTGCGATGCCGTAGAACTCGGACTCCGACATCCAGTACTTCTCTTCCACGCAACGGCGAATCTTGTTGGCGCGACCCGCATAGCGCGCGGACTCTTCAACGAGGCCGCGATGCGCGGCGAATTTCGACATCGTGTCGAACGCGGCGCTCGCATAGGCCTGCACTTCGACGAGCGCAATGGGGCCGTCGGGGAAGTGCCCGTCCGCATGGAACACCGAGTCGTGGCTGTCCTTCCAGCCCTGGTTCGCGAGCCCGCCCTCCGACTCGCGCCGGTAGTCGAGCAGCCCGAGCGGGTTGCGGTCGCACACGCCCGCCACCCAGGCCGCGGCGCGCTCCAGCGCGGGCCAAAGCTCGTCGATCAATGCCATGTCGCCGGTGCGCTCCGCATAGGCGCCCGCCAGCACGACGAACAGCGGCGTGGAGTCCACGCCGCCGTAATAAAGCGCGAACGGCACTTCGCCGGTGGCGGCCATTTCGCTCTTGCGCATCTCGTGCATGATCTTGCCAACCGCCGCGTCGCGGAACGCCGAGTCCTCGTGCGCCTGGTGGGCCGCGAGAAAGCGCAGCACGCCGTTCGCGAGCGCGGGCGTGAGCCACAGCGTCTGCAGCGAGGTAATGATGGCGTCGCGGCCGAATGGCGTGGAGAACCACGGAATGCCCGCGTAGGGATACGGGCCCGTGGGCAGATCCGTGGTCAAGAGGCCGAGGTCGGCGATCGAGCGGTTGATCCACGCATTGAAGAGCGGATTGCTCGAGCGCAGTTGTGCCGCCGCGCGGCGGCGCTCGCGCATCACGATGTGCGCGTCCACCAGCGCGGCGCGCACGGCCGCGCGCCCCACGCGCTGCTCCTTCGTGGGCGCGAGGCAATGGTCGGGCTGGATGATGCTCGCGCTCGGCGCATCGGGCGCGGCGCCCGGCAGCGGCTCGACCTCGATGGCCACCGTGAGGTAGAGCGAGACGCAGGCCTGTGCGGGCAGTGCGACGGTAAAGTCGGCGCGGTCGGCAAAGAGCTTGTCCGGCGTGGGCGAGAACTCGATGCGCACGCGCCGCGCCACGTGATCGAGGCCAATGTACTCGAGCCGCACTTCCCCGTCTTCCACGCGCGGCGGTACGATCGTGCCCTGCCGCGCGCGCTTCAGGCCGCGCACTTCGAACATGTCGCGGAAGTCGCTCGCGAACGAGATCGAAAGCGGCACGACGGCTTCTTCAGTGCCGTAGTTCGTGAGTTCGATGGCCTCGGTCATCATGGTGCCCGAGAGCACGCGCTCGCGCTCCACGTGAATCACGCCCTCGGGCGTGGTCGTGCCGCCGAGCGGCGGCAGCGGGCGATTGGTCAGATGCGCGGTGAATGCGGTGTTGTCGCTGCTCACGCTGCCGGAGAGCAGCGATGGCACGCGGCCGCCGAAGGTGAGGCGCAGCGAGGAGAGCACGCGCGTGTCGTTGACGAAGAGGCCGTCGTCGACGCCGGTGATATCGCCGAGCGGGTCGTTGACGATAAAGGTGTCGCCCGACTTGAGCACGTGCTGGTCGGCGCTGGCGACCTCGGGCGTTTCGGGCGCGATAAATGCGCCATCGGTCTCGTGAGCGGGATGATCCACGCCGCCTGCGTGGGTGACGCCGCCGAGTGCTTCAGGATCCTGCATCGCGTGCCTCCTCTTCGGTTCGCTTTCGCTCGATTGTAGTGGCTCGAGCGCAAATCGTACGAGAGGTTTGTCCGCGTCAGGCGCAGCGGGTTCACGCCGGCACGGAACAAAAAACAGGAGGGTGCGCGTTTTGGCGCGCACCCTCCTGTCGAGCACCGCGTGACGGCGCGAACCGTCACGCAGGCATGTATCGCCGTTGCTGCGTTAAACAACGTCAACGCAACGCGAGCACCACGTCATTGCATCAGCGCGCCGAGACCGGCTTGGCCTCGCGCGCCGTCTCGCCGATGAAGAGCTGACGCGGACGGCCGATCTTCTGCTCCGGGTCGGCGATCATTTCGTTCCACTGCGCAATCCAGCCCACCGTGCGCGCCATCGCGAAG
>NZ_SMRP01000001.1:246562-279422 GCF_004353915.1 Paraburkholderia silviterrae
CGAGGTCGGGATGCCCAGCGCGCGCTGCACGATACCCGAGTAGAAGTCCACGTTCGGGTACAGCTTGCGCGACACGAAGTACTCGTCTTCCAGCGCGATCTTTTCGAGCGCCATCGCGAGCTTGAACAGCGGATCGTCGTGCAGGCCGAGCTCGTTGAGCACCTCGTAGCACGTCTCGCGCATGAGCTTCGCGCGCGGATCGTAGTTCTTGTAGACGCGGTGGCCAAAGCCCATCAGCTTCACGCCCGAATTCTTGTCCTTCACCTTCCTGATGAACTCGGGGATGTTGTCGACCGAGCCGATCTCTTCGAGCATGTTCAGCGCGGCTTCGTTCGCGCCGCCGTGCGCCGGACCCCACAGACACGCGATGCCGGCCGCGATACACGCGAACGGGTTCGCGCCCGACGAGCCCGCGAGGCGCACCGTCGAGGTCGAGGCGTTCTGCTCGTGGTCGGCGTGCAGGATCAGGATGCGGTCGAGCGCGCGCACGAGCACGTCGTTGACCTTGTACTCCTCGCTCGGCGTCGAGAACATCATCTGCATGAAGTTCGCGCTGTACGAGAGGTCGTTGCGCGGATACACGAACGGCTGGCCGATGCTGTACTTGTACGCCATGGCGACGAGCGTCGGCAGCTTGGCGATCATGCGGATCGCAGACACCTCGCGGTGCGTCGGCTCGTTGATGTCGAGCGAGTCGTGATAGAACGCGGACAGTGCGCCGACCGCCGCCACCAGAATCGCCATCGGATGTGCGTCACGGCGGAACCCCCGGAAAAAGAAATGCATCTGCTCATGAACCATCGTGTGGTTCGTGACCATCGCGACGAATTCGTCCTTTTGCTGTTGCGTCGGCAACTCGCCCTTGAGCAGCAGGTAGCAGGTCTCGAGGAAGTCGGCGTTCTGCGCGAGGTTGTCGATCGGGTAGCCGCGGTAGAGCAGCTCGCCCTTGTCGCCATCGATATAGGTGATCGCCGAGTTGCACGCCGCCGTCGACATGAAGCCGGGGTCGTAGGTGAACATGCCGGTCTGGCCGTACAGCTTGCGGATGTCGATCACGTCCGGGCCCGTCGTGCCCTTGTAGACCGGCAGCTGAACGCCTTCGGCGTGGCCGGGGATCGTGAGTGTGGCGTGAGTCTTCGAATCGATCATGTCTTGTCCTTGCATTGAATTGCCTTCACCTCGCAAGAGAGGGAAGGCACGGTGTCGCTCGTCGCCCGATTTTCCAGGCCGGCTTCACTGCGACCACCTGACGCATTCTACGGCGCGACGCAGCATCGATTGATAGCGAACCCGGCAACAATGCCTCCTCCAGCCAGCAACATTGAATGCTTGCGGCTCCCTTAACACCGATTTCTGCAACAATATTTTGTCAGTGCAGTGCAACATGGATCAGTCCTGCTCTGACATACTGCTTGACATGCAACGACTTCCCCTGTCTTGCTTTCAATGCCATATTGGCCCGCCTCCCTTGGCGGGCTTTTTTCTCACGCCACACGCGCTGTACGCAAAACGTAAGGAATGAACAGATGAACATCTCGATCGACACCCTGTTCGCAGAAGACGAACTTGCAGAGGACGCCATCGTCACCGCGCTCAATCACCAGGACATCGTGGTTGCGCTCTCCGCAGCACTTGCGTCCGAGCGCGTGGCGGTCCTGCATATGCTCTACCCGCGCACCGACGCGCGCACGCACCGCAGCCTCGACGCCCTCGTCGACGCCCTGCACGGCCACGGCCTGCACCAGGTCGCGCGCCTCGTCTCGCAGGAAGCGCACTACCTCGTGTTCAAGGATCCGGTGAAGGCATGGAAGGCCTTCCACGAGATCCGCAACGACTCGCTCGCCATCGGCGTGCATCTCTACTACGCGGGCCTCGTGGGCGAAGCCGCCGAGCACAAGCTCGACGCCCACGCACACGGCCGCGAGTAAGCCAAACCGGTTCGGACTGCGATATTTCCGGATTCCTGTGAAAGCGGCCACCCTGGGTGGCCGCT
Source organism: Paraburkholderia silviterrae (assembly GCF_004353915.1). GTDB lineage: Bacteria > Pseudomonadota > Gammaproteobacteria > Burkholderiales > Burkholderiaceae > Paraburkholderia > Paraburkholderia silviterrae. Next base: position 248,556 of record NZ_SMRP01000001.1, read on the forward strand.
TTGCGTTGGTCCGCTATTCGGGCGGTTGCGGGCGCTTGCCAGCGCCCGCGCAACCCAGCGGCGCGCTCGAACCGCCGCTCAGTCGCAGGCGTCGAAGTCGGGCTGGCCGGCGGGCACGGCGCCCGCCGCTGCCGCGCCCGCGCCGCGCACGGCGCAGGTGAGCGGCGCGTCGGCCACGCGCACCGGCACGCCCAGCTCGGCGGCCAGGCACTGGTCGAGGCGGCCGAGCAGCGCGCCGCCGCCCGTGAGCACGACGCCGCTATCGGCGATATCGCTGGCAAGCTCGGGCGGCGCCTGCTCGAACACCTGGCGCACCACGCTGATCACCTGGCGCAGCGGCAAGGCGAGCGCATCGGCGATGTCCTCGCTCGTGATTTCGATGGTGCGCGGCAGGCCGTCCTCAAGGCTGCGACCGGTCGCGCGCAGGCGCTCGATGGGCTCGCCGCGCAGCGCGCTGCCGATGATCTTCTTGACGTGCTCGGCGGTCTGCTCGCCGAGGATCACGCCGTAGAGGCCGCGCACGTGCTCGATGATGGCGCGATCGAACTGGTCGCCGCCCACGCGCACCGAGCCGCTGACGGCCACGCCGCCCAGCGCGAGCACGCCTACTTCGGTCGTGCCGCCGCCGATGTCGACGACCATCGAGCCCGTGGCCGAGGCGACCGGCAGCCCCGCGCCCAGCGCCGAAGCCAGTGATTCGCCGATCAGGTTCACGCTCGCCGCGCCGGCCGCGAACGCGGCATCGCGCAGCGCGCGCCGCTCCACGCGCGTGGCCGCCCCCGGCACGCACACGGTGAACGCCGAGCGGCGGCCGAAGCGGCGCTGCGGGCGCGCCATGGCGACGAAGCGGCGCATCATCTGCTCGGCGGCGGCAAAGTCGGCAATCACGCCGTGCACGAGCGGCTTCACGGTTTCGAGGTTCTGCGGCGTGCGCCCGAGGAGCGCCTTGGCCTGCGCGCCCACGGCAGCGACGGCCGACGCGCCGCCATTGCCGGCACCCGCGCCGCGCTCGCGGCAGACCACCGAGGGCTGATCGAGCAGGATGCCCCCTTGCGCCGTATAGATCAGCGTATTGGCAGTGCCGGGATCGATCGCCATGTTCTGGCGAGACCCCATGTGCAGAAATTGGCGCGTGGCTCGGGCCATGTTGTCGTTATTCGTCGTTGCGTGTGGAGGCGTGCCTGGCGGTGGACCGCCCGGCATTCGAGCCCGGTCGCAAACGTTTGTCCGACCGGGCGCCAGAGAGCCATTACGGCCCTCTGGCTTTGTTTACGGCGAAAGCCGGGCGAGACTTTAGCCGCGCCAAAAAATAACCGGGCAGCTTAATCGGGAAGTGTGGAAAAAATAAGTCAGGCCGCGGCGGCGCGCGAACTCACTACCCCAGCGCCCGCACCAGTGCGTCGCGCCCGAGCATCGCGCCTTGCGCGGTAATCGTGTGACCGACGCCCGGCAGCGCAAACGCCGCCACGGCAAAACCCGCGTCGCTGAACGCCGCGGCGGCGCGCTCGAGCTCCAGCACGGGAATCACCTCGTCGTCCTCGCCGTGCACGAGCGTGAGCGGCGTCAGGCTCTTCGCGACGACCGGCGTGACGAGGCGCCCGGCGTAAACGACCACGGCCGCCGCGCCCTCGGGCTGCGTCGCCACGTGATAGAGCGACATGATCGAACCCTGCGAGAAACCGACCAGCGCGAGGCGGTCGAAACCGAGTCCCCAATGCGCGAGCTCGTCGGCGAGGCGCTTTTCCAGCACCGGCGCCGCCGCGGCCACGCGCGCCGCGCGGTTCGTCTCGCTCACGTCGCGCAGCGTGAACCACTGGCGCCCGCCGAAGCCGCCGTCGAACGGCTCGTTGCCGTCGAGCGAAGCGAAGGCGACGCCGGGCAGCGCGTCGCGCCAGGCGTCGGCGAGCGGCATCAGATCGCGCGCATTGCTCCCCACCCCGTGCAGCAGCACGACGAGCGCGCGCGCCGCGCCTTCGGCGGGCGCGAGGCGCCAACCGCCATCGAATTGTTTCCAGCTCATTGTCTTGATCCCCTCTGGCCGTGTCTTTGACTTGCCGATCCACAAAACTCGCATCACCCGCATGCAGCGCTGCACGCCCGCCCGACGAGGCAGTGCGCCGTGGCCCGCATGACTGCCGCAAGCATACGCCGCCCTTGCGACAGGCGTATGCACGCCGGCAAAACGAAAGGAACGCGTGAGAACGCCTGCTGCCCGCGCGCCGCCGATGCCCCTCACGCGCCTGGGGATGCTTTCACGCCCGCCCATGCCGTTGCGAGATTGCAGGTATTCTTGGCGAAAATCCGGTCCGCCGCGCGGACCTTGCGCGTTGCCTGCAGCCCCCGAATTTGCGGAGAAGAAGCTTGAGCCAGCCCACCTCGCCATCCTCATCGTCTCCGCCACCCGCGCCACCGCCTCCGCTCGAAGGCGGCAAGCTGATCCTCGCGACCATCGCCGTCGCGCTCGCGACCTTCATGAACGTGCTGGACACGTCGATCGCCAACGTGGCCATCCCGACCATCTCGGGCGACCTCGGCGTTTCGGTCGATGAAGGCACGTGGGTCATCACCGTGTTCGCGGCCGCCAATGCGGTCTCCATCCCGCTCACGGGCTGGCTCACGCAGCGCTTCGGCCAGGTGCGCCTGTTCGTGGCGTCGATCCTCTCGTTCGTGCTGGCCTCGTGGCTGTGCGGCATCGCACCCAGCCTGCCGATCCTGCTGATCGCGCGCGTGCTGCAAGGCGCCGTGGCCGGCCCGCTGATCCCGCTCTCGCAAGCCATCCTGCTGGGCTCCTGGCCGCGCGACAAGTCCGCCACCGCGCTCGCCTTCTGGGCCATGACCACCACGGTCGGCCCGATCGCGGGCCCGGCGCTGGGCGGCTGGATCACCGACAGCTACAACTGGTCGTGGATCTTCTACATCAACATCCCGGTGGGCCTGTTCGCGGCCTTCATCACCTGGAGCATCTACCGCCACCGCGAATCGCCCACGCGCAAGCCGCCCATCGACATCGTGGGCCTCGGGTTGCTCGTCGCCTGGGTGGCCTCGCTGCAGATCATGCTCGACAAGGGCAAGGATCTCGACTGGTTCAATTCGTCCGTGATCGTCACGCTCGGCGTGACCGCGCTCATCAGCTTCGCGTTCTTCCTCGTCTGGGAGCTAACCGAGGAGCATCCCATCGTGGACCTGCGGCTCTTTGCGCAGCGGAATTTCCTCGGCGGCACGATCGCGATTTCGGTGGCCTATGCCGTGTTTTTCGGCAATCTCGTGTTGCTGCCGCAGTGGATGCAGGAGTACCTGAACTATCGCTCGGTGGACGCGGGTCTCGTCACTGCGCCGCTCGGCATCTTCGCCGTGATCCTCGCGCCGGTGGTGGGACGCATCCTGCCGCGCTCGGACGCGCGCGTCATCGCCACGATCGCGTTCATCATGTTCGCGGGCGTGTTCTTCATGCGCTCGCAGTATGTGATCGAGATCGACACCTTCCACCTCGTGCTGCCCACGCTGCTGCAGGGCATCCCGATGGCGCTGTTCTTCGTGCCGCTCACCGCGATCATTCTCGCGGGCCAGCCGCCCGGCCGCATTCCGGCCGCCGCGGGGCTCTCGAATTTCGTGCGCGTGTTCTGCGGCGCCGTGGGCACGTCGATTTCGACCAACGCCTGGAACAACCGCACGATCCTCCATCACGCGCGCCTGACCGAGCAGGCTTCCATCTACAACCCGATCTTCCAGCAGTCGATCGGCCAGACCCAGCAGACGCTGAACCTGAGCGAGCCCTCGGCGCGCGCGCTGTTCGATTTCCAGCTCACGACCCAGGCCGCGATGATGGGCCTGAACGATATCTTCTATATCTCGGCGATCATCTTCCTCGCGATCATTCCACTCATCTGGATCACGAAGTCGACGCGAGGTTCGAGCGGAGGCGGCGCGGCGGGCGCACATTGAGTGCATTGAGCGCGGTGGGTGCGCGTGGTGCATTGAGCGCATCGAGTGCATCGCATCGGGCTCGCCAATGCGCGCTGCTCGCGTGACGAAGCGGCAGCCCGCGCTGCCGCCACGCCTGTGCCGTGCTACGCGAAACGGTGCGGCAGATAAGGCTTGGGATCGGTGAAAGGCGTCTCGCCCATGATCTGCTCCGCGACGAGCCGCCCGGTCACCGGGCCCAGCGTGAGGCCGTGGTGGTTGTGGCCGAAGGCGAACCACAGCCCCGCATGACGCGGCGCGGGCCCGAGCACCGGACGCATGTCCGGCGTGCACGGGCGCATGCCCATCCACGGCGTTTCGTCGAGCCGCTTGCCGAGCCCGAACACGGGCCGCGCCGCGCGCTCGGCCGCATCGAGCTGCGCGTAATTGGGCGGCCGCTCGCGCGTGGCCAGCTCCACGCCGGTGGTCAGCCGCAGGCCGCGGCTCATCGGCGCGACCACGTAGCCGCCCTCGATATCCACCACGGGACGCGTGAGCGGCGCGCTCGCCTCGCTCGCGTAATGCATGTGATAGCCGCGTTTGGCCATCAGCGGCACGTGGTAGCCGAGCGGCCCGGTCACGAGATCCGACCACGGCCCGAGCGCGACGACGGCAAGCTCCGCAGTCAGCGGCCCATCCTCGGTGCGCACCTGCCAGCCGCTGCCCTCCTGGCGCAAGGTGAGCGCATCGCCCTTCGCGAACCTGCCGCCTTCGCACAGGAACAACTGCGCGTAGCCCTTCACTAGCGCGCCGGGATCCGCCACGCTGGCCGGATCGGCCCAGTGAATCGCACCCGCATAGCCCTCCGAGAGCGACGCCTCCGCCGCGCGCAGACCCGCCGCATCGAGGACATTCACGCGCAGGCCATGCTGCCCGGCCACGCGCAGCGCCTCTGCGCGCTCGCGCTCGAATTCCGCCGGCGAACGGTACGCCTCCAGCCAGCCGACCGGACGCACGAGCGCGCGCAAATCCGTACGTGTTTCCGTGTAGGCGTCTGTGCGCGCGTCCGTGAATGCGTCCGTGCGTGTTTCCGTGTACGCGCCAGTGCGTGCGTCCGTGTATGCGGCCGAACGTGCGAGCAGCGCCTCGTGCTCGGCGACGCAGCGCCCGATGAGCGGCAGCATGTCGTGCGCCGCGCCCGCCAGCCGCGCCGGCGCCGACTCGCGCCAGAACAACGCGAGCCAGCGCGCGTAGGCGGGCAGCGAGCGCAGGTCGTAGCGCAGCATCGTCGAGTCGTTGCGCATGAGCCGCAGCAGCGTGCGCCAGTCGCGCGGGAAGCCATACGGCACCACCGACGACGCCTCGATCAGCCCCGCATTGCCAAAGCTCGTTTCCTCGCCCGGCGCGCGCCGGTCGACGAGCGTGACGCGCACGCCGCGCGCCTGCAGATGCAGCGCGACGCTCACGCCTACGATGCCCGCGCCGAGGACGATCGCGTCCTTGCTCATGCCATTCCTCTGGAGTCCATAAGTGCGCCCCCGCTGCGCATCACTTCGCGACGATGTCGCGACCGAAATACTTCATCGAAAGCTTCGTGAGCGTGCCGTCCTGGCGCAGCGAGTCGAGCGCCGCGTCCACCTTGGCCTTGAGCGCCGCGTCGTTCTTGCGCATGCCGAAGCCCGTGCCCTCGCCGAGCGTGGCGGGATCCTTGAGCGGCGCGCCCGCGAAATCGAAGTCCTTGCCTTGCGGCTTCGAAAGGAAGCCGTCGGTGGCAGTCTGCACTTCCTGGACCGCGCCGTCCAGACGGCCCGCGGCGAGGTCCGCGAAAATCTGGTCCTGGTTCTCGTACGTGACGATCGACACGCCCTGCGTCGCCCAGTGCTTGCGCACGTAATCTTCCTGCGTCGATCCTTGCAGCACGCCGATCTGCTTGCCCTTGAGGCTCGCCGGAGTAGGCTGCAGCCCCGAGCCGCGCCTGGCGACCATCTGGATCGGCATCACGTAGACAGCCGGCGTGAAATCGATCTGCTGGCGGCGCTTGTCGGTGATGTTCATCGCCGAGTTGATGACGTCGAACTTGCGCGCCTCGAGCGCCGCGATCAGGCCGTCGAAACTGTTCTCCACCCACACGCACTTCATCTGCATGCGCTGGCAAACCGCATTGCCGATGTCGATGTCGAAGCCCTGCAACTGGCCCGAGGGCGTCTTGCTCTCGAACGGCGGGTAGGACGCCTCCACGCCGAAACGCAGCGTCTGCGTGCCCTGCGCGTGCGCCGCGCCCGCCGTCATGCCGAGTCCCGCGCCAAGCAAGCCGGCCAGGCCCGCAAGGCGGACCGCTCGCGCGTAGCGAATCATCTTTCTGTTCATCGTCGTCACCAATGTCTTTAATGAGTGTGCCCCCAAACCTGTCGCTTCGCGCCAGGCCCCCCGAGGGGGTCAAGAAAACTTGGGGCGGCCCGGCGTTTTCTTGGAGGTCGGGCGGCGCCCTTCGCGAGAGTCTCGCGGCCGCCAGACAAATATAGACGAAAAATAAAAATAAAGTCTAGAATGGACAAAAATGTCTACACATGGAGCACAGCATGTCCGAAACGTCAGTTCCCCACGCAAGCACCGCGGCGCCGTTCATCGTCGACGCCGCGCAGGTACGCGCCGCGCTCCCCGCCCTCGACGTGCGCGGCGTGCTCGCGGACATGTTCGCAGCGCTCGGCCGCGGCGAAGCCGTGCAGCCGCCGCAGACGCTCGCGCTGTTTCCGCGCGAGGCGGGCGATTTCATCACCTACCTGGGTGTGCTGGCCGACGCCGGCGTGTTTGGCGCGAAGCTCTCGCCGTACATCGCGGGCACCGAGGGCGCGAAGCCCATCGTCACGGCCTGGACCGCGCTGATGTCGATGCACACCGGCCAGCCGCTCATGTGGTGCGATGCGGCGCTGCTCACGACCGAGCGCACGGCGGGCACCACGGCGCTCGCCGTCGACCAGCTCGCGCCGCGCGACGCGCGGCGCCTCGCCGTGATCGGCGCGGGCGCGGTGGCGCTCGCGCACATCCGCCACGCCGCGCCGCTGCGCGCGTGGGAGAGCATTCGCGTTTATGCGCCGAAGCTCGCCGGCGACGCCGCGCGCGCCGCTAGCGTGCGCGCCGCCGACGCGCGCGTGAGCCTCGCGGCAACGGCGCAGGAATGCGTCGCCGACGCCGACGTCGTCATGCTCTGCACCTCGTCGGGCAAGCCGGTGCTCGCGCTCGACGCGCTCACCAAGCCCGCGCTCATCACCTCGATCAGCACGAACGTCGCGCAGGCACACGAGATCGATCCAGCCGTGCTGCCCACGCTCGACGTGTATTGCGACTATCGCCGCACCACGCCGCAAAGCGCCGGCGAGATGGTGCTGGCCGCGCGCGGGCACGGCTGGTCGCCGGAGGCAATCGTGGGAGACCTCGCCGAGCTTGCGAACGACGCCTGCCCGCGCCCCGGCTACACGCGCCACGTATTCTTCCGCTCGATCGGACTCGGCCTCGAAGATATCGCGATCGCCCACGCGCTCTACACGCATCTGCTGCGCGTGCGCGTAGCGCCGTCGCGCGTGCACTAAGGATCCACCAGGCGCAGTATCATCGACGTCCTCATTGACGAACCTTCCGACGCCTAACGGCCCCCGGTCCGATGCAGAAAAAAGACTCCGCGAAGCCACCCATCAAGCCGGCCGCCAGGCAGCCCGCCAAGCCGCCTGCGAAGCCGCCTGCAAAGCGCCCTGCGCAGCAGCCCGCCAGCGCGAAGACGCCGCGCGAGCGGCTGCTCGAACGCTACGCGCACGTGGCGGACAGCATCACGACGCTGTTTTTCCCGTTCGCCGAAGTGGTGATCCACGACCTCTCGGACCAGACCGTGGCGTACCTCTCGAACAATCTCTCGAAGCGCGAGATCGGCGACGACGCCGCGCTGGAGGACGTCGAGGAAACCACGCGCAACAAGCTGCTGGGCCCCTACGAGAAGGTGAACTGGGACGGGCGGCGCATGCGCTGCGTGAGCACGGCGCTGTTCGACGACGACGGGCATGCCGCGGGTGTCATGTGCATCAACTTCAACATCGCGGCCTTCGACGACATGCAGGCGACGCTCGATCTGTTCCTGCGCGGCGCGGGCGTGATTGCGCAGCCGGAGGAGCTGTTCAAGGACGACTGGCAGGAGCGCATCAACACCTTCCTGCACGGCTGGCTGCGCGAGCGCCAGGTGGCGCTCAACTCGCTAACGCGCGAGCACCGGCGCGAGCTGGTGGAAGCGCTGCATGCCGAGGGCGCGTTCAAGGGCAAGAGCTCGGCGAACTACGTGGCGAAGGTGCTGGGCATGGGGCGCGCGACGGTGTACAAGCATCTGCGCGAGTTGAAGGACGAGGCGTAGTCGCGGCGCGGGTTGCCGGTCTCGCTCAGCCTCTACTGTTTCACAAACAGCAAATCGCATTGGCGCGCACCGGGCCGTTTGCCAGTGCCGCTGGTGGCGTCGAAATGCGCGTCGGCATCAAACCCTTACGGCGTGAGCGGCTTGGCTCCGCCCATCGTATAGGGCGGTGAACCTGTAAGTTATTGGCTCGCGCTCGAATGTCCGCCGCCGATGCCCGCTCAACGCGGGCATCGGCATGTAATCTGAAGTATCATCGCGGGCCGACCCGATTGACGTTTGCAGGGACCCGCCGATGACCAGCCAGAACTATCAAGCGATCCTCGAACAGATACATCGCGACATCGCACCGTGGCGCACAGCCGGCCGCGTGGCCGACTACATTCCCGAACTCGCCAAAGTGCCAGCCGAACGCTTCGGCATGGCGGTCGTCACGCTCGACGGCAGTGTGTTTTCGGTCGGCGACGCGCACGAGCGCTTTTCGATTCAGAGCATTTCGAAGCTCTTCGCGTGCACGCTGGCGTTCCAGCTGCTCGGCGATGCACTCTGGGAGCGCGTGGGCCGCGAGCCGTCGGGCACGGCGTTCAACTCGCTCGTGCAGCTCGAATTCGAAGCGGGCAAGCCGCGCAACCCGTTCATCAACGCGGGCGCGCTCGTCGTCACCGATGTGCTGTGCCGCCGCTTCGTGCAGGCCGAGACGGCGCTGGTGGATTTCGTTCGGCGGCTCTCTGGCGAACCCGGCATCGGCTACGACCTGCGCGTCGCGCAGTCGGAACTCGCGCACGCCGAGCGCAATCGCGCGATGGCGCATTTCATCGCGAGTTTCGGCAATCTGGAGATGCCCGCCAATGCGGTGATCGACGCCTATTGCCGCCAGTGCGCGATCGAGATGAACTGCGTGGAGCTGGCGCGCGCGGCGCTCTTTCTGGCCAACGGCGGGGTGTCGCCCGCCGGCGGCGAGCGGGTACTCGACGCGAGCTCGACCAAGCGGCTCTCGGCGCTCATGCTGACCTGCGGGACTTACGACGCGGCGGGCGATTTCGTCTATCGCGTTGGGCTGCCCGCGAAGAGCGGTGTAGGCGGCGGCATCGTAGCGGTTCTACCCGGGGAGATGGCGGTGTGCGTGTGGTCGCCCGGCCTCGACGCGAACGGAAATTCACTGGCCGGCGTCCAGTCACTGGAACTGCTGACCACGCTCACAGGGCGGTCGATTTTTTGAGCGTGCCCTCCCGGCTCGCGCCACGTAACGCGATAAACTCACGCGCCTTCACGCGAGCTCACCCATGCCTTTCGAAATCCGCCCAGAAACGCCCACCGACATCCCCGCGATCCACGCGCTGACCGCGGCCGCCTTCCTCCACGCGCCGCACACGAGCCACACCGAGCACTACATCGTCGACGCGCTGCGCGCCGCCGGCGAATTGGCAGTCTCGCTCGTGGCCGTGGACGGGGAGACGCTCGTCGGGCACATCGCGCTGTCTGCCGTGGCGCTTTCGGACGGCACCGCCGGCTGGTTCGGCCTCGGGCCGGTTTCGGTCGTGCCTGAGCGGCAAGGCCAGGGCATCGGTAGCCGCCTCGTCGAGCATGCGCTCGACGCGTTGCGCGAGCAGCACGCGGCCGGCTGCGTGCTGCTCGGCGACCCGCACTATTACCGGCGCTTTGGCTTCGCGCCCGAGCCCGCGCTGGTGCTGCCCGGCGTTCCCGCCGAGTATTTTCAGGCGCTCGCGCTGCGCGGCCCTGTGCCAGCGGCAACCGTGCGCTACAGCGAGGCATTCGAGGCACGCGCGTAGTCTCAGCCATGCGGGCCAACCCGGCGCATCAAAAACCGCTCTCGTCCCAGCGCGTGTCGCGCACCTGCACGATGCCGCCCTCCACGCGCACGGCGAACACCTCGACATCCTCATAAGCCGGCGGCGCGCGGACTCTGCCCGTGCGGATGCAAAAGCGCGCACCATGCCGCGGGCAAACCACCTCATCGCCCTCCACGGTGCCGCCGGTCAAGATGCCGCCATCGTGCGTGCAGATATCTTCGATCGCGTAGCACGTGCCGTCGAGATTGAACACCGCGACCTGCGCACCCTCGACATTCACGCTGCGCACGGCGCCCGGCGGAAAATCGGCGTAGGGCGCCACGTCCACCCAGTCGGCCATATCAGAACATCCCCAATTCCAGGCGGGCCGCTTCGGACATCCGCGCTCTCGTCCACGGCGGATCCCACACCAGCTCCACCTCCGCCGTGCTCACGCCCGCCACGTCCAGGACGCAGTCCTCCACCGTTGCCGGAAATGACTGCGCAACGGGGCAACCGGGCGCGGTCAGCGTCATGCGGATCGTCACGTGCCCGCTTTCGTCGTCGGCATCGAGTTCGTAGACGAGCCCCAGATCGTAGATGTTGACCGGTATCTCGGGGTCGTACACCGTGCGCAGCGCGTCGATCACGCGCGCGAGCAGGTCGCCGCCGCTACCCTGCGCGTCGTCGCGTTCCTGCATGTCATCTGAGTTCATCGTCGTTCGCCTCGCTGCCTGTTACGCGGTTAATCATGGCGCTCGCTTCATTCCGTGGATACCGGTTCGCCTTCGTCGCGCAAGGCGGCGCGCAGCGTGTGCCATGCGAGCGTCGCGCACTTGATGCGCGCCGGAAACTCGCGCACGCCGGCCAGCACCGCGAGCTTGCCGAGTCCGGCGACGTCTGCGAGCGGCCGGTCGGCCGGGGCCGTCGCCATCGCGTGAAAGCGCTCGAACAGCGCCTCGACCTCGGCTTCGGTGCGGCCCTTGAGCGCCTCGGTCATCAACGAGGCCGATGCGGTCGCGATCGCGCAGCCGGCGCCCTCGAAGCCGACGTCCTTGACGATGCCCTCCTCGATGCGCAGATACAGCGTGATGCGGTCGCCGCACAGCGGGTTGTAGCCCTCGGCCCGACGGTTCGCGCCCGCCAGCGCATGGCAGTTCCGCGGCCGCCGGTAGTGGTCGAAAATCATTTCCTGGTACAACTCACGAAGGTCGCTCATAGCGGGAACAGCTCCTGCACGCGCGCGAGGCCTTCGACGAGCGCATCCACTTCAGCGCGCGTGTTATAGAGCGCGAACGACGCGCGCACCGTGGCCGGCACGCCATAGCGCGCCATGACCGGCATCGCGCAATGATGGCCGGTGCGCACCGCCACGCCGCACTGGTCGAGGATCGTGCCGATATCGTGGGCATGCGCGTGCGCCATCACGAACGATACGATTCCGACCTTCTCCCTGGCTGTGCCGATCATTCTCAAATGCGGCACCGCACGCAGCGCATCGCTCGCATAGGCGAGCAGGTCGGCCTCGTGCGCGAGCGCCACTTCCACATCTATTGCGCTCAGATAGTCGAGCGCCGCCGCCAGCCCTACCGCGCCCGCGATGTTCGGCGTGCCGGCCTCGAAGCGCCACGGAATCGCGTTGTACTCCGTCTTCTCGAAGCTCACCGAACGGATCATGTCGCCGCCCCCTTGCCAGGGCGGCATCGCCTCGAGCAGCTCGCTCCTGGCGTAGAGCGCGCCGATACCGGTTGGCCCGTAGACCTTGTGCCCGGAAAACGCGTAGAAGTCGCAATCGAGCGCGGCCACGTCGACGGGCAGATGCGCAATCGCCTGCGCGCCATCGATCAGCACCGGCACGCCGCGCGCGTGCGCGAGCTCGATCAGCCGCGCAATGGGGTTGATGGTCCCGAGCGCGTTCGACGCATGCGTGATCGCAACGATGCGCGTGCGCGGCCCCAGCATGCGTTCGTACGCGTCGATGTCGAGTGCGCCGGCATCGTCGATCGGCACCACTTTGAGCACCGCGCCCGTCTGCGCGCAGACCATCTGCCACGGCACGATATTCGAATGGTGCTCCATCGCGCTGATGAGGATCTCGTCGCCGGGCTGAATGCGGGGCCGGACGTAACTCTGCGCCACCAGATTGATCGCCTCGGTAGTGCCGCGGACGTACACGATCGCTTCGGCGCGGCCCGCGTGAATGAAACGCGCGATGCGCGCACGCGCGCCTTCATAGGCTGCCGTGGCGCGCTGCGAGAGCAGGTGCACGCCGCGATGCACGTTCGCGTTCATCTGCTCGTAATACGCGCGCTCCGCGGCGATCACAGCCGCGGGTTTCTGCGTGGTCGCGCCGTTGTCCAGATACGCGAGCGGCATACCGTGCACGCGTTCGCGCAGAATCGGAAAGTCGCGCCGCCAGCGCGCCACCGTGTCTTCGTCTGGAATCCTTACCGGTTCAACAGGCTTCATGTGAGCTCCCGCAGGTATTCGCCGCCGGGCAGGCGCGCGAGCAGCAATTGCGTGAGCCGCTTGCGCAGCGCAGCGCTTTCCACGCGATCCACGCTCACGCGCGCGAACGCCCACACCAGCAAGGCACGCGCCATGCGTTCTTCGAGGCCGCGCGAGCGCAGGTAAAACAACGGGTTTTCGTCGAGCTGGCCGACGGTCGCGCCGTGCGTGCACTTCACGTCGTCGGCGTGAATCTCCAGTTGCGGCTTGGTGTCGATCTGCGCATCGCGCGAGAGCAGCAGATTGTCGTTGCCCTGATGCGCGTCGGTCTGCTGCGCGTCCGGATGCACGATCACGCGCGCGTCGAACACGCCGTGCGACGCGCCGTCGAGCACGCCGCGGTAGTACTCGCGGCTCGTGCCGCGCGGCTGCTCGTGATCGATGCGCGTATGGTGGTCGACATGCTGCCTCGCGCCAACCAGATAGAGGCCGTTCAGATCCGCGCGCGCATCGGCCGCGTCGAGCCGCGTCGCAATCTGCGTGCGTGAAAGCGCGCTGCCGAACGCAAACGAATGCGACGTGAAGTGGCTCGCCCGCTGCTGCGAGACATCCACCTGGGCGATGTGAAACGCGCTGCGCGCCTCCTGCTGAATGCGGCAGTGGCGGACGTCGGCTTCGCTGTCCGCGACGATCTCGGTGGCGGCGTTGACGAAATAGGCCTCGTCGGCGACTCCCGCGAACTGCTCGACGATCGAACACCGCGCGCCCTGCTCCGCCAGCACCACGTTGAACGGATGCATCGCCAGACCCGCTTCATCGGCGAAAAACAGCACATGCAGCGGCGCCTCGATCGCGCATCCCGGCGGCAGCACGACCACATAGCCGTCGCTCAGAAACGCGCCGTTCAGCGCCGCGAAGCCGTCCTGCTGCTCGCGCCGGGCCATGACGGCCTGGAGCCGCTGGGGAATTTCGCGCATCGCCTGGCGCAGGCTGCCGACGAACGCGCCCTCGGGCAAATCGGCAAGCCGCGAAAGCTTCGGCGCATAGCGGCCGTTCACGAACACGAAGCGGTTCGCCGCGTCTTCCGGCACGAGATCGCTCACGAGATTCGCGATGCCGCCCAGGTCCGCGTGCGCGGGATGTGCGGGCGCGAAATGCCAGCGCGGCTGCGCGATGGCCGTCACGTTGGTGTACTTCCACGCTTCGAGCTGCGTGCCCGGAAAGCCCAGCGTCTCGAACCGCTCGAACGCGTGGCGCCGGGCGCTGCGCAACCACGGCAACTCGACGCCCGGCAGGGTCTTCACCGTCGTGCGAAAAGCGTCGCGGTAGTAGTCGCGCATCGACTCGCTCATTGCTGCTCCTCGCCGGACAGGCGTGCACCGCCGCTAGTGCGCGGCGCGCGGTCCGGGCCCTTCGTGTGCCTCATCCTCGTCGCGTGCTTCGGCGCCGAGCCAGCCGTACCCTTTGCGCTCCAGTTCCAGCGCAAGCTCATGCGTGCCCGAGCGCACGATGCGTCCCTGAGAGAGCACGTGGACATGATCCGGCACGACGTAATCGAGCAGGCGCTGATAGTGCGTCACCATCACGATCGCCCGGTCCGCGCTGCGCATCCGGTTGATGCCGCGCGCGACCACCTGCAGCGCGTCGATGTCGAGGCCCGAATCGGTTTCGTCGAGAATGGCGAGACGCGGCGCCAGCACGGACATCTGCAGCACCTCGTTGCGCTTTTTCTCGCCGCCTGAAAAGCCCTCGTTGACGCCGCGCGAGAGCAGGTCTTCGCCTATCTCCATGGCCGCGAGTTTCTCTTTGACGAGCGCGAGAAAATCCATGGCATCCAGCTCCGGCTCGCCGCGCGCTTTGCGCTGGGCGTTGAGCGCGGCCTTCAGCAGATAGACGTTGCTGACGCCGGGGATCTCCACCGGATACTGGAACGCGAGAAAGACGCCTCTGCGCGCGCGTTCGTCGGGTGCGAGCGCGAGCAGGTCGGCCCCGTCGTAGAGCACGCTGCCGCCCGTCACGACGTACGGTGCGCGCCCGGTCAGCACGTGCGCGAGCGTGCTCTTACCCGAGCCGTTCGGGCCCATGATCGCGTGAACCTCGCCGGCATTCACGCGCAGATCGACGCCGCGCAAGATTGGCTTGCCTTCTACGTCGACACTCAAATTGCGGATATCGAGCATCCTGTTTGCCTCGCTCAGCCCACGCTGCCTGACTGACACAACCCGACACTACCCGACGCTGCCCTCGAGGCTCACGCCGAGCAGCTTCTGTGCCTCCACGGCGAATTCCATGGGCAATTCCTTGAACACGTCCTTGCAAAAGCCGTTGACGATCATCGACACCGCGTCCTCTTCCGAAAGCCCGCGCTGCATGCAATAGAACAGCTGGTCTTCGCCGATGCGTGACGTCGAGGCCTCGTGCTCGACCTTCGCGCTCGAATTCTTCACCTCGATATACGGGAATGTAAAAGCGCTGCAGCGCTCGCCTAGCAGCAGCGAATCGCAGCGGCTAAAGTTGCGCGCGTCCTGCGCCGAGCGGCCCATTTTCACGAGCCCGCGATAGGCGTTCCTGCCGCGGCCGGCGGAAATGCCCTTCGAAAGGATCGTGCTGCGCGTATTGCGCCCGAGATGAATCATCTTCGTGCCGGTGTCGGCTTGCTGGTAATGGTTCGTGAGCGCCACCGAATAGAACTCGCCGACCGAGTTGTCGCCGCGCAGGATCACGCTCGGGTATTTCCAGGTGATGGCGGAGCCCGTCTCGACCTGCGTCCACGAAATTCTTGAGTTGGCTTCGCGGCAGTCGCCGCGCTTCGTCACGAAGTTGTAGATGCCGCCGCGCCCCTGCTCGTCGCCCGGATACCAGTTCTGCACAGTCGAATAGCGGATCTGTGCGCCTTCGAGCGCGACAAGCTCCACCACGGCCGCATGCAGCTGGTTCTCGTCGCGCATGGGCGCCGTGCAGCCTTCCAGATAGCTCACGTATGCGCCCTTGTCGGCCACGATCAGCGTGCGCTCGAATTGCCCGGTGTTGGCCGCGTTGATGCGGAAATACGTGGACAACTCCATCGGGCAGCGCACGCCCGGCGGGATGTAGCAGAACGAGCCGTCGCTAAATACCGCCGAGTTCAGCGTGGCGAAGAAGTTGTCGGTGTATGGCACCACCGAGCCGAGATACTGCCGCACGAGTTCCGGATGCTCCTGCACCGCTTCCGAAAACGAGCAGAACACGATGCCCAGCTCGCCGAGCTGCTTGCGAAACGTCGTGGCGACCGACACGCTGTCGAATACCGCGTCCACGGCCACGCCGGCCAGCATCTCGCGCTCCTGCAACGGCACGCCGAGTTTCTCGTAGGTGCGCAGCAGTTCCGGATCGACTTCGTCCAGACTCTTCGGCCCGCTCGCCTGCGCGTGCGGCGCCGAGTAGTACGCAATACCCTGCCAGTCGATCGGTGGATGCTCGACCGTGGCCCAATGCGGCTCGCTCATCGTGAGCCAGTGCCGGTACGCGGCCAGCCGCCATTCGAGCATGAATTCCGGCTCGTGCTTTTTGGCCGAAATCAGCCTGACCACGTCTTCGGACAGCCCGCGCGGCAAGGTGTCGGACTGCACGTCGGAAACGAATCCATGCTGATATTTGCGCTGAAGCCACTCCTCCATTCCCGTCTCGTGGGTATTCATCTGGACCTCCGCTTTCTACGGCGGCACCGAAACATTCGACGCCGCTCGAGCGCGGAAACCGGTCGCAAGATAGCGCGGCCATGACAGTCGGCGGCGCCACGATTATTACGGTCTCCTTTTCACTCTCACTAACTATTGTAGGACCGACCCCAAGACCCTGGCGCCCCCAGGGTCTCCGGGCGTCTGCGTGCTCGTGCTGCGGCCAATCAGGCCCGATCTATGCGGCGTGTTGCGGCGTGTTGCGGCCGCTTCAGCCATCGCTTCGCGCCGCTCACCCGCCGACGGGCGCTGCCGATCACCGCTTGCGTTGCAGCGCTTCGCCACGCTTGAGCTCGAAGGCCTGATACTTCTGCGCGACACGCGAGTCGCTGTATGCGCCTTCCACTGTGTTCCCGGCACTACGCCCGTCTAGTCCGTGGAGATCGCCGATCACGCCACCCCAATGAGTCCGTCCGGCCGAGTCCACAACAAAAGGCGACAGATATTCGTCCAGAATGCCGTGCCCCGGAGTGGCGATCTGCGCACTCAATGCGGCCAGGTACGCCAGCTTCTGCGTCCGGTGCCACTCAATGGAGAACCCGGCACGATGACAAAGCTCGCTATGTACAACCAGCATCGTCCGGCCGTTGCCATCCAGAAACGGATGGCCGTATGCAAACCATCCCATAACTTCGCCCGGCCGTTGGCGCATCGCAGCCTTGTCCTGTCCAACACGCAATCCTTCCTCGATTGCACGGCGAGCGTCCATGGGATGGCTAAACAAGGTGCCGGCCTTGGAGACGGCGATCTCCGGCGCAGTGGCCGCACGATCCTGCCCTGCCCACGGGTAGAAAGCGAAAAAGAGGATTCGATGCACGATGAGAAAGTCTGCGTAAGCCAGCACATCGCATTTCGCAAGATGCTCCAGCGCCTCACCGAGCCCGGCGCGGAACAACGTGTGCTCCATTTCGCGGATGATCTCCGGATCTTTCTCCCCGTACCGGTTGCGCAGGTAGCCCGCCTGGCCGTAATCCTTAAACGGGTCGAACACGCTGCTTCCTCTCGCGCAAATGGTTGACCATCAGGGTTGCCATCTCGTCCGTAGAAAGCTTGCCGCAACGCTTGAGCGCCACCAGGAGGTCCGCGGTGCTGTCGGGATTCACCTCATCGCCAGCCAGGCGCGTCACCGTTTCGGCCCACCGATCCATGGGGTGAGGCTCATAAGCAACTTCGAGCTGCTTCGCAAGATCAAGAACGAATCGGGCCACGCCTGAAGTCGGCAACTGTAGCGGGAGACAAGCCGGCTCGGCATGCCGTTGGCCTGTGCCGGCCTGCGCGCCAAGGAGCGCAATGGTTTTTCCGTCCAACGACAATTTGCGCGAGATCCGGCGTTTCCCCGTCTCGAGGACCCATTCTTGAAGCGCACCGCCGCTCGCGCTTCCGCCAGGGTAGTCCCTGACTAAATGCGACAGCCCCGATACGCCCAGCTTTTGTAATGCCTCACGCGCGAGAGACTCGAAATCCACTAGAGGATGGACTTGATGGGTGCTCGTATCCCGCCCGGCCTTGGCGTAGATACCCGAGCCCAAGCGCAGCAGTTCGCCATTACGCACCAGGACACCCAAGGCATGCGTCACCTGGGACTGGCTCCCGAGACCAGCAACGTCAGTACGAAGCACCACGTTGCCGCGCCGGCGTCGAATCGACTGACGCATCCGATCTTCGAGCTTCATGTGGACTTTCCTGTGCTGACTCGCAGAGCCTATATTATAACCTTGACACCCTTCCAGATAGACAGTATTTTTTGTTTAAATACATTGACTTACATACACAAATCATGCCGCTTGACCGGCAATATTTGCACACTCGCCAGGATCCGTGTCTTCGGTCTCATTCCTGAGGCAGCGCCACCCACCTCCGGTTTCCCTTCCAAAATTCTCTTTGACAAACACTCTTAAGATATATATCTTAAGACATGTTTTAAGACACTTAGAGAAGGAGGCCTCATGCGCCACCATCACGCTTTCGGCTATTTCTGGCGTCACGCCCATGCCAGCCGCACCGGTTTCGACCCCTTTGCCAACGACGATTTCGCCGGCGTCCGTTTCGCCATGCGCCACCCGATGCACGCGCTGCGCCACGCCATGGGCCGCCACCGCGGCGGCGAAGGCCACGGCGATTTCGGCGACCGCTTCGGAGAAGGCTTCGGCCGCGGTTTCGGCGGCTTCGGCGGGAATGGCGACGGCTTCGGCCGCGCCCGCAAGTTCACGTCGGAAGATTTGCAACTGATGCTGCTCGTGCTGCTCGCCGAGCGCCCGAGCCACGGTTACGAGCTCATCAAGGCGCTCGACGCACGCTCGAACGGCTTCTACAACCCGAGCCCCGGCATGGTTTACCCCGCGCTCACCTACCTTGAAGAACTCGGCTACGTCAGCGTCACGCTCGAAGGCAACCGTAAGCGCTACGAACTATCCGATGAAGGCCGTGCGTATCTCGAAGCCAATCGCGAGCGCGCCGACCTGATCCTCGCGAAGCTCACGCATTTCGGCCGCAAGATGGAACTCATGCGCCGCGCGCTCGCGGGCGAAGATCCCGCCGAAGGCACCGGCTGGGTGCGCGAGCTCATCGATGCGCGCCGCGCGCTCAAGCACGCCTTGCTGGTCCGCACGGACGCCTCGCCCGACGAGCAGCGCCGCATCGCGGCGATCCTCGCACGCGCCACGCGAGAGATCGAGAACGGCGAGGAAAGCGGCGGCGCCTGAGCGCAGGCCAGCCACCCGCAGGCCCTCACTGCCCCTCATTGCCCTTCACCGCCCGTCGATCGAACGCCACCCCATCGCCGTATCGCCCCATTGGAGCCCCAGATGCAAAACCCAAGCCACCTTGAAGTCGTCCGCGTGCGACATCCTTTGAAGTTCCGCCTGCTGCGCGTCACGCGCGTCGAGGCGCTGTCGCCCGCGCTGGTGCGCGTGACGCTCACGGGCGATCTGAGCGAATTCGTCTCGGCGTCGTTCGACGATCACCTGAAGGTGTTCTTCCCGGCCCCGGGCGCCGAGAAACCCGTGCTGCCGAGCCTCGGTCCCGACGGCATCGTCTTTCCCGAGGGCGTCGAGCGCCCCGCCGCGCGCGATTACACGCCGCGCCGCTTCGACACCGTTGCCAACGAGCTCGACCTCGAATTTGCGCTGCACGAAGCCGGCCCCGCCACGGCGTGGGCGGCGCAGGCCCAACCCGGCCAGTACCTGGGCGTGGGCGGTCCGCGCGGCTCGATGGTGATCCCCACGGGCTACGACTGGCATCTGCTGATTGGCGACGAAACGGCACTGCCCGCGATCCAGCGCCGCCTGACCGAGCTGCCCGCCAGCGCGCGCGTCGCGGTGGTCGTGGAAGTGGCGAACCGCGCGGCGCGCATCCCGCTGCCCACCGAAGCCGATCTCTACGCCATCTGGCAATATCGTGAGGAATCCGAATCGGAGCAGCCGCTCGTGGATGCCGTGCGCGAAATCTGGCTGCCGCCCGGCGAAGGCTACGTGTGGGCGGCCGGCGAAGCCTCGGCGATCCGCGCCGTGCGCGCGCACCTGTGCAACGAGCGCGGCGTCGACAAGAAGCGCATCCGCGCGTCGGCGTACTGGCGGCGCGGCGCCCAGGCGACACACGAAACGATCGACGACTGAAAGAAAACCCTGCGCGCGCGGCCCCGCTCCATGGGTGCGCGCCTCACGAAGGTCCGCCAATGCCCCTTGTACTCAATCCGCTGCGCGAACGCGCGCTGCTCTGGCTGCTCGCGCTCACGCAGTTCACCGTCATCATGGACTTCATGGTGATGATGCCGCTCGGCCCGCAGATCATGCATGCGTTCACGATCACGCCTGCGCAGTTCGCGATGGCCGTGTCGGCCTATTCGCTGTGCGCGGGTCTCTCGGGCCTGTTCGCGGCGACCTATATCGACCGCTTCGACCGCCGGCGTTTGCTGCAGGTCGCCTATGCGCTGTTCGCGCTCTCGAATCTCGCCTGCGCGCTCGCGACCAGCTTTCATCTGCTGCTGTTCGCACGCGCGTTCGCGGGCCTCACAGGCGGCGTGCTGGGCTCGATCGTCATGGCGATCGTCAGCGACGTGATTCCCGTGGCGCGCCGCGGCGCCGCGACTGGCGTGATCATGACGGCGTTCTCGATCGCCGCCATCGCGGGCGTGCCCTCGGGCATCGTGCTCGGCGCGCACTTCGGCTGGAGCGCGCCGTTCCTGCTGCTCGTCGTGCTTTGCGCCATCATCTGGATGGCGGGCGCGCGCGTCGTGCCCTCGCTCACTGAGCACGTGGATCGCGACACGCCGCTGCGCGCGATCGTGCCGCGCCTGTGGCAATTGCTGACGCTGCCGCGCCATATGAAGGCGTTCGCGCTCACCTTCACGATGATGGGCGCGCACATGCTGGTGATTCCGTTCATCTCGCCGATGCTGGTGGCCAATCACGGTGTCGATCCGGAGCGGCTCTCGTGGCTGTATATGGCCGGCGGCGCTGCCACGTTCCTGAGCTCGCGCGCGGTGGGACGCCTCGCGGATCGCTACGGCAAGCGGCGCGTGTTTCGCATCATGGCGCTCGTGTCGATCGTGCCGGTGCTGTTCATCACGCACCTGCCCGCGCTGCCGTTCGCCGCGCTGGTGGCGTTCTTCGCGGTGTTCATGGTCGCGCTGTCGAGCCGCATGGTGCCGATGCAGGCGCTGCTCACGACGATTCCCGAGCCCGCGCGCCGCGGCGCTTTCCTGAGTGCCAACAATGCGGTGCAATCGCTGGGCACGGGAATTGGCGCATGGGCCGGCGGCTTGCTGCTCCAGAATGGCCCGCATGGAACGCTCGTGGGGTTCGGGCAGAACGGCTGGCTCGCGGCTGCGTTCGCGGTTGTCGCGGTGATCTGGATCGGGCAGGTGCGCGGCGCGGGCGATGACGATATCGAGAGCGCGCCGGCGTCGGAAGGTGCGGCCGCTAAGGCGTGAAATTTGGGCCGAGGTTCGGCGCCTGTTTAACGTAAGGCGAATCAAACAAAACGCGCGGCGGACTTTCGGGTCCGCCGCGCGTTCTCTGTCGATGCCTTGTCGATGCCTGATGGCCTGGCGTGCCAACGCTCATCGGCCCGCGGGCTTGCCTATGCGCCTACGCGCCCCGCTTCTGCCTGCGCGCGCGCACGGCCTCCGCCAGCGACTCCAGCACCGGCTGCGTCTGTGCCCAACTGATGCAGGCATCGGTGATCGACACGCCGTGCGCGAGCGGCACGCCCGGCGTGAGATCCTGACGCCCTTCTTCCAGATGGCTCTCGATCATCACGCCCACGATGCGCTCTTCGCCGCCCGCCAGCTGCGCGCCGATATCGTGCGCGACGTCGATCTGGCGCCGATGCTGCTTGCTCGAATTCGCATGCGAGCAATCGATCATGACGTGCTCGCGCAGCCCGGCCTTCGCGAGCGCCGCGGAGCACGCCGCCACCGATGCCGCATCGTAGTTCGGCCCGCTCTTGCCGCCGCGCAGAATGACGTGGCAGTCGTTGTTGCCGCGCGTCTCGAAGATCGCGGCCATGCCCATTTTCGTCATGCCCATGAAGGCGTGGCTCGCGCGCGCGGCGACGATGGCGTCCGCCGCGATCTGCACGCCGCCGTCGGTGCCGTTCTTGAAGCCGATCGGGCAGGACAGCCCCGAGGCCAGTTGCCGGTGGCTCTGGCTCTCCGTCGTGCGCGCGCCGATCGCGCCCCACGCCACGAGGTCGGCAATGTATTGCGGGCTCAGCAGGTCGAGGAATTCGGTGCCAGTGGGCAGGCCGAGCGCGTTGATGTCGAGCAGCAGCTGGCGCGCGGCGCGCAAGCCCTCGTTGATACGGAAGCTCCCGTCGAGGCGCGGATCGTTGATATAGCCCTTCCAGCCCACGGTCGTGCGCGGCTTCTCGAAGTACACGCGCATGACGACGAGCAGATCGTCCTTGAGCCGGTCGGCCTCGCGCTTGAGCAACTGCGCGTATTCGATCGCCTGGTCGTGGTCGTGGATCGAGCACGGCCCGACCACCACCACGACGCGGTCGTCGCGATGCGCAAGCACCTCGCCGATTTGCACGCGGCTCGTTTCCACGAGCGTCTGCGTGGCCTGCGGCACCGGCAGCTCGTCGAGCAGGAGCGCGGGAGAAATGAGCGGACGTACCGCGCCGATGCGCACGTCGTCGATGCGGGTGGAGTCTTCGGTGGCGTCGGCGAAACCGACTTCCTGGTCGTGCTGCGGGTTGTCGATACGGCTCAAGATGCTCTCCTTCGCTTGGGCGCCTCGCCGCGGCTCGAACGCCGCGCGGGGGACAAGCCGCGATTATCGCATCCGTGGCGCGGCCCGCCGGAATCTCGATATGGGTCTGGATAGAGAAAGAGGCGGCATGAAGCCGCCTCCCAGAAGGATTCAACCCGCGTTCAACCCGGATTCAAACAGAGCTCAAGCAGTGCTGAAACGCCGGGCCTCGAGCTGAACTGAACTGAGCCCGGCGCGCCATCAATTCGCCTCTCCGCCGAGCGGATAGCCCTTGCCGGCGAGGCGCCGGCCGACGCGCACGAGCGCGAGCCACTGCTGGGCAAGCAGCCCCTCGCCGTAGTTCATGCCACGGCCTTGCGGCGCGGGCAGTTGCTCGCGGATGCCCGTGGGCTCCAGCGCCTTGTTCCATGAGGCCGTGCGGAACATCACGTCCCACCACGGGAACAGCACGCCGAAGTTGCAACCGTAACGCGTGCCTTCATGACCATAGCCGACCGCGTGATGGCGGCGGTGGAACGCCGGGCTCACGAGAATGCGCTCGAGCAGCCAGCCGAATTCGAGCCGCGCGTTCACATGCTGCACGCTCTGCAGGAAGTTGCTCACGGCGATCAGCACGACGAACTGCGAAGGCGGCACGCCGATAAAGAGCGAGATGCCCGCGAAGAACGCGGCCTGGACGATGTCGTCGATGAAATGATTGCGATCGTCACACCAGAGCGACATCTGCTGCTGGCTGTGATGCACCGCGTGCAGTTCCCACCAGACGCCGAAGCGATGCTGCCAGCGGTGATACCAGTAGCCCGCGAAATCGAGCACGATCAGATAGATCGCGAACGAGACGATCGGCTTGTCGGTCACGCCGGGCCAGAGGCTGTCCACGTCGATGTTCGGCACGTTATGGATCGCCATCAGGCTCTGCCAGTGATTGAACAGCGGCGTGAGCAGGAAGAAGAACGCGATGTTCAGAATGCCGAGCTTGGCGATCCACGTGTACCAGACGTCGGCGCGCAGCGCCTTGCGGTCGCGCCACGGCTCGGCCGGGCGCAGCGCCTCGAGCGGACGCAGCAGCAGATACGACGCGCAAATCTGCAGCGCACCCACGATCACCCAGTAGAGCGCGTCGTAGGTGTCCTCGTCGTAGCCCATCAGGCCGACCTTGTAGAAGATCGGCTGCACCACGTCCACGTAAAGGAGCGTCTGCAGCCACGAAACGAGGTTGTCGGCTTGCGTCAGCAACGTATCGAGCATCGAATCTCCCGGTCGTCAGTCAGGATTGGGCGCATACACCGGCGCGCTGTTGGCGAAGTAAATGCCGTGCGGCGAGCGGCCCACGGCGATCGTGTCGATCAGCTTGCGCGTCGTGAGGTCGATGATGCCCACGTGCTTCGCGAAGCGGAACGTTACCCACAGATAGCGTTTGTCGGCGGAAAGTTCCATGTCGTCGGGGCCGGGGCGCAGGCCCGTGATGTCGGCGACCTTGGTGAGCGTGGTGTAGTCGAGAATGCTGATGGTGCTTTCCACGCGGTTCGACACGGCCACGTGCTTGCCGTCGTCGAGATTGCGGAAGTTGTGCGCGCCGCGGCCCGTCTGGATCCGCTTCACGACCGTGCGGCTATGCAAGTCCACCACGGCCACGTCGTCCTCGCCCGTCATGCCGACCAGCAGGTACTTGTCGCCGGGCGTCATCCACAGGCCCGCGGGCGTCTTGCCCACCTGCAGCTTCCACGCAACGGTCTGCGTGGCCAGGTCGATCGCGGCCACTTCGCCGGTGTCCTGCAGCGTCACGAACGCGGTCTTGCTGTCCGAGGAGAAGTTGATGTGGCTCGGCGTCTTCGCGAGCGGGATGCGCTTCACGAGCGTGACGTCATGGCCGTTGTAGCTGTAGATGTCCACGCGGTCCAGTCGCAGGCCCGCCGTGACGAACCACTTGTGGTCGGGCGAGAAGCCGAGCTGGTACGGGTCTTCGATGCCCTCCACGCGGCGCTGCACCTTGCCCGTGTGCGGATCGAGGAACATCAGGTCGTTCGAGACCGAATCGGCCACGATGAGCGACTGGCCATCGGGCGTGATCATCAGGTGATGCGGCTCCTTGCCGGTGGGCTCGGTGCCGACCACGCTGCGGCTCGCCTCGTCGATCAGCGAAAGCTGCGCCTCGCCGGAGTCGAGCACGATGACTTTGTCGTTGCCGTTGACGTTGCCGCCGGCGTGGGCCAGTGCGCTAAAAGCGAGCGAGCCAAGGAACACCGCCGCTGCAACGCGGTTCCTGGTAGGGGTAAGGATCGGGAAATGTGGCATTTCGTAAGGAAGTAAGCCGGCGCAGTCGGGAGACCGCAACCGCAGAAAGCACGCGCGGAGCCGGTTTGTGCTGAGATAGATGCTGGCGCGCCGCAAAACGGCCGAAAGCCAGACGAAATCTCACTGAAACCGGGCAGCGAAGCCCGGCGCGCGGAACACTCCGTTAACGCGCGAGGATCGTTTTCCGATGACGCGCAAACGCTGCGCAACAGCGCTTTTTAAGCGCTTTTCAGGGGCCGCGCGCTGCTTTGGCCCCTGAATCGCGGCGCTGAAATTTCGACGAGGCGTTCATGCACCACCGCACCCGCGAAGACAGCCTGCATGGCCCGCCGTACGGACTCTCCGAGCGCACGGCGCACAAGGTGCGCGAGGCGCTCGAAGGGCGCCGGCGCGGCGCCGCGCTGCTGCTGCCGCTCGCGGGGCCGGCCGTGATCGTTTCCGTGGCCTACATGGACCCCGGCAACTTCGCGACCAACATCCAGGCGGGCGCGCGCTACGGCTATACGCTGCTGTGGGTCGTGCTGCTCGCCAATCTCGTCGCCATGCTGTTTCAGGCGCTCTCCGCGAAGCTCGGCATCGTCACCGGCTGCAATCTCGCGCAGCTGTGCCGCGTGCACCTGAGCGCGCCGCTCGTCTGGCTCTTGTGGGTCGTGAGCGAGATCGCCGCCATGGCCACCGACCTCGCCGAATTCCTCGGCGGCGCGATCGGGCTGGCGCTGCTCCTTCATCTGCCGCTGCTCGCCGGCATGGCCGTGACCGCGCTCATCACTTACGCGCTGCTGTTCTTCGAGCGCGCGGGCTTTCGTCCGCTCGAGCTCGTGATCGGCACGCTCGTGGGCGTGATCGGCGTGTGCTATCTGCTGGAGCTCTTCATCGCGCCCGTCGACTGGGGCGGCGTGCTCAAGCACCTGGCCACGCCGCGCCTGCCCGACACGCAGGCTGTGACGATCGCCGTCGGCATCGTGGGCGCAACGATCATGCCGCACGCGCTCTTTCTGCACTCCGGGCTCACCCAGGCACGCGTGCAGCCGCGCGACGACAATGAGCGCAGGCGCCTCGTGCGCTTCTCGAACATCGAGGTGGCGATCGCGCTGTCATTCGCCGGGCTCATCAACATGGCGATGGTCATCATGGCGGCGGCGGCCTTCCACCTGGGCCACGCCGACATCGCCGAAATCGGCACCGCCTGGCACACGCTCGCGCCGCTGTTCGGCATGGCGGCGGCCAGCATTTTTCTCGTTTCGCTGATCGCCTCGGGCCTGTCGAGCTCGGTGGTGGGCACGCTCGCGGGCCAGATGATCATGCAGGGCTTCGTGGGCTTCCAGATTCCGCTCTGGCTGCGCCGCGTCGTGACCATGGCGCCGAGCTTCGCGGTGGTGGGCCTCGGCGTGAACGCCACCGAAGCGCTCGTGGTGAGCCAGGTCGTGCTGAGTTTCGCGCTGCCGTTCCCGATGGCCGCGCTCGTCTGGTTCACGAGCCGGCGCGATGTCATGGGGGCCTGGCGGAGCGGCCCGGTGCTCGCATGGCTCGCGGTGCTGGGCGCGGTGGCCGTGCTCGCGCTCAATGCGCTGCTGTTGTTGCAGACTTTCGGCGTGAGGGTGCCCGGTCTCGCGTGAAGCGCCGCACTCTGCCTTCGATGCCTCACAGGAAACGATCGCTTGAAGCCTCCGGCGCGAAACGTGCAACGCACGACGCCCAATTCGATCGATTCGCGCAATTCGCCGGGCATGCGTGCTCGAACCGTTCACCGACCGCGCGGTCAGTGTGCAAATACCTGCGTCAGACGTGCAAACTCGCGCGAAACGATGCAACATTAGCCTTTTTCACCGCGCCCGCAGCCAAGCCGCGGTGCAATCTTCGCAACCTTGCGCCACCCATCGCCACAACGCGCCACAACCGAACGACCTGCCATGACGAATCAGCCTGTCCAAGCCGCGCCCGAACTGCCCGTCGACATGATCATCTTCGGCGGCGGAGGCGACCTGGCCGCGCGCAAACTGCTCCCCGCGCTCTACATGGCGCACCTGCACGGCAACCTGCCGCCCGACACGCGCATCATCGCCGTGGGCCGCAAGAACTGGACCATCGACGACTACCGCGCGTTCATGGAAGAGCAGTCGCGTCCGTTCATCGACGCCAAAGCCTTCAACGCAGAAGCATGGGACCGCTATCTGGACCTGTTCCAGTACGTGATCATCGACGTGAACGCGCCCGGCGATTACGAACGTCTCGCCGAGGTCTCGCGCAAGCATGCGCTGCGCGTGTTCTATCTCTCGACCTCGCCCGAGCTGTTCACGACGATCTGCGACAACCTCTCGTCGGCGCATCTGCTCGACAAGCATTCGCGCGTCGTGCTGGAGAAGCCGCTCGGCCACGACCTCGCTTCGGCCAAGGAGATCAACGCCTCGGTGGGCCGCCACTTCGCGGAATCGCAGATCTACCGGATCGACCACTATCTCGGCAAGGAGACGGTGCAGAACCTGATGGTGCTGCGCTTCGGCAATCCGATCTTCGGGCCGCTGTGGCAGGCGCCGTATATCCGCAGCGTGCAGATCACGGTGGCGGAAACGGTGGGCGTGGGCAGCCGCGCAGGCTTCTACGACCACACCGGCGCGCTGCGCGACATGGTGCAAAACCACCTGCTGCAACTGCTGTGCATCGTGGCCATGGAACCGCCCGTCTCGCTCGACCCGGACGCCGTGCGCGACGAAAAGCTCAAGGTGCTGCGCTCGCTGCGGCCGATGTCGGTGGCCGACATCGCGCGCGACACCGTGCGCGGCCAGTACGCGGCGGGCGCCGTGGACGGCCAGCCGGTGAAGGGTTACCTCGAAGAAGACAACGTGCCGCCGGGCAGCAAGGCGGAGACCTTCGTGGCGCTGCGCGCGCACATCAACAACTGGCGCTGGGCCAACGTGCCGTTCTTCCTGCGCACGGGCAAGCGCATGCAAAAGCGCCAGTCGGAGATCGTGATCGAATTCGCGGACCTGCCCTTCTCGATCTTCCCGAGCGGGCCGCGCAACTATGGCAACCGTCTCGTGATCCAGCTCCAGCCCGAAGAGTCGATCCAGTTGCAATTGCTCGCGAAGGAGCCGGGCAGCGGCATGAACATGCTGCCGGTGAGTCTGAATCTCGATCTGCAGCAAGCCATTCCGGAGCGCCGAGCGGAAGCCTACGAGCGCCTGCTCGTCGACGTGATCCGCGGACGCCTCACGCATTTCATGCGCCGCGACGAACTGGAAGCCGCCTGGAGCTGGGTGGAGCCGATTCTCGAAGGCTGGAAGGAGCTCAACGACCGCCCGCGCGTCTATACGGCGGGCACCTTCGGGCCGGCCGCTTCTTCGGCGCTGCTCGCGCGCGAGGGCATGTCGTGGGCCGAGGAGGCTTGAGGAGGCTTCAGACCTCAGGCGGCTTGGGAGGCTTGAGGAGGCTTGAGGCGACCTCAGGCAACTTGAGCTAGCGCCTGAATGATGCGCGCCGCGCACGCTGCGCGGCGCGCGCTGACCGTTGCGGAGTATCGTGATCTCTCACGATCCGTCGCGGCTTCAGGAGAGCTAGCGCCGCTTGCCGCCGTCGCGGGCTTGCGCGCCTTCGGCGCTCGTCCGGTCGGGGCGGAACAGATCGAGCCCCGCGAAAACGACCACGCCGCTGAGCGCCATCATCGGCACCGAGTGCCGGCCCAGATAGAGAATCGCGGCAGCGAGCCACGTCGAAACAAAAAAAGCAGCCATGCGCCGCATGATGAAACTCCAAAACTCATAATGCTCGAAGCGACGGCGCGTCTGCCCCGCGTGCCACCCGCGCGCTACCCGCGTGTCTATCCAGCCGCAGCCGGTGTGCCGTGCGTTAGCCGAGCGTCGCGCGCACCGTGCGCAGCCGGCTCACGGTATCTACGAACGCCTCGCCGCCCAGCGAGCGCTTGATTCGGCCCGTGACCTGCGCGCTCGCGTGATTGAGCGCCTCGCGTATCGCCGCCGCTTGCGGTGTGGGCACGATCGCCACCTCGCGCTGATCGCCGACGGTACGCTGACGCTCCACGTAGCCGCGCGCCTCGAGCCCGTCGAGCACGCGTGTGGCCGTGGGCCGCGCGATGGAGAGCAGGTCCGCCAGCTCGTGCTGCAGCGAAGCAGGCCGCTCGAGCACCGCGCGCAGCATGAAACCTTGCGGCGGCGTGAGGCCAAAAGGCTCGAACGCCTCGGACCACTCGCGCTCGAGCCGGCGTGCGAGCGCCGACGTGTTGAAGTAAAGACACTGATCGAACATGGCTACAGGATAACCCGTTGTCGTTAGCTATGCAATCAACCCGACACGATAAGTCCCTGATTCAAGCACTTTTTCGAACTCTTTCGATGCGGCATTGATGTGCGGCCGATGGCCTCCCTCGCCTGGCAATTCATCCGTTGTGCGAATTTTTATTGCGCGCCCGCACAGGGCTGGTGACCAGATCCGCAAGAAAACGAACGAGCATACGAATTTTTCGCGTATCCGCTATGATGTAAGCGAATCGACATCGCCTCACCGCTTCACACCACTCCAACGGAGACATCGATGCAGATGCGTTGTTATTGCGTGACCCACCACGGCCAGCCGCTCGAACTCGTGCAGCGCGAGACGCCGCAACCGAGGGGCACCGAAGTGCTCGTGCGAGTGAAGGCCGCGGGACTCTGCCATTCCGACCTGCACATCTGGGAGGGCTACTACGACCTGGGCGGCGGCAAGAAGCTCTCGCTCGCCGACCGCGGCATCAAGCTGCCGCTCACGCTGAGCCATGAGATCTGCGGTGAAGTCGTTGCGGCGGGCCCCGAGGCCGGCGACGTGAAGGCCGGCACGATGGCGGTCGTGCATCCGTGGATCGGCTGCGGAGAATGCGCGGCGTGCCTGCGCGGCGAGGAGAACATCTGCACCAAGCCGCAATCGCTCGGCGTGATGCGCGACGGCGGCTTCGCCGACTATGTGATCGTGCCGCATCCGCGCTACCTGGTCGAGCTCGGCAGCCTCGACCCCGTGAAGGCCGCGCCGCTCGCGTGCGCAGGCGTCACCACGTTTTCGGCGATCAAGAAGTTCGGGGCGCGCATCCATGAAGACCCGGTCGTGATCATCGGCGCGGGCGGCCTCGGCATGATGGCCATCGAGGTGCTGAAGGCGCTGGGCGCGAAAGGCGCCATCGTGGTGGACGTGGATGCCGCCAAGCGCGAGGCCGCGCTAAAGGAAGGTGCGCTCGCCGCCATCGACGCGCGCGCGCCCGATGCCGTCGAGCAAGTTGTCAAGGCCACGGGCGGCGGCGCCCGCGCCGTGCTCGACCTCGTGGGCGCAACGCCTACCGTGCGGCTCGCGCTCGATGCTTGCACGCGCGGCGGCCACGTGGTGGTGGTCGGCCTGATGGGCGGCGACATCACGATCTCGTTGCCGATCATTCCCATGCGGCCGCTCAAGATCGAAGGCAGTTATGTGGGCACGCTGCCAGAGTTACGTGAACTCGTCGCGCTGATGCGCGAGGGCAAGATGCAGCCCTCGCCGGTGTCGAGCCGGCCGCTCGGCGAAATCAACGCGGCGCTCGAGGCGCTGGCGCAAGGCAAGGTGGTGGGGCGTCAGGTGATGGTGCCTTGAAGGACTGTTGAGGGGGGCGCCATTTGCTGGCGCGTTTTCCTGTCGCGTTTCCTTGGTTTCGTGTCGGTCTATTAGCGTTGCCCCTGTGCGGGGCGGCACCTACTTTTCTTTGCAGCCGCAAAGAAAAGTAGGCAAAAGAAAGCGGCTCAAACCGCCAGTGTGACGCAGTCCACCACTGCCCTTTTTATCGAAGCGGCTCCGGGGCATCCGTCACCTCGCACACTCCGCGTAAGTGACAAGGGGCTCATCCTTCCCGCCGCGCGCTACGCGCGGGCGGAAGGGTCTGCAAGGAAAATCGGGCGTGCTGCCGACGAATGCACGATAGTACTGCCTAACAAATGCATTGGAGTACTACGAAACCATGTGTGTCCCACCGGTTTTGGTTATTCCCCACGGCGCGCGCAGCGCCGCCGGAGGTATGAGCCCTTAGTCACTCCGATATACGACGCGTGATGACAGACGCCCCGGAGCCACTCCGATTAAAGTTTAGTGGTCCACTGCGTCACACT
>NZ_SMRP01000001.1:279592-350357 GCF_004353915.1 Paraburkholderia silviterrae
GGCCAAAACCACAACAACGCACGCAAATCTCAGCTCACCGCGCGGCATCGCCGAGACGATACGCTGCGCTCGCCTCATCCAGCTGCGCCTTCAACGCGGAATCGAGCTCGAGATCGGCGGCAGCGATCGACGCATCGAGTTGCTCCGGCTTGCTCGCGCCAACGAGCGCGGAAGTCACGAACGGATTAGCCAGCACCCAGGCGATCGACGCGGTCGTGAGCGACTGGCCGGCCTGCCCGACGATGCCGCGCAGCGTCTCGATGGTCTCGAACTCGCGCGCGTGCCAGTAGCGGTCGTGGTACATCTTCCCGGCCACGCCCACGCTTTGCGTGAAGCGCCCTTCAGCGGGCGCGCTGTCCGCACGATACTTGCCGGTCAGGAGGCCACCCGCGAGCGGGTTGTACGGAATCACCGCAAGCCCCTCTTCGCCCGCGAGCGGCAGCAGCTCGCGCTCGATCTGGCGAAACAGCAGGTTGTAGCGCGGCTGCACCGAAACGAAGCGCGCCAGGCGCAGGACATCCGCACGGCCGAGCGCGCGTGCAAGCCGGTAAGCGAGGAAGTTCGATACGCCGATATAGCGCGCCTTGCCCGCGCGCACGATCGTGTCGAGCGCTTCGAGCGTTTCGTCGAGCGGCGTGTTCGGGTCGTCGGAGTGCAACTGGTAGAGATCGACGTAGTCGGTGCCAAGGCGCCGCAGCGAGGCGTCGATGGCATCGAGCAGATGCTTGCGCGACGCACCCTGATCCCACGGCGACGGCCCCACCTTGCCCACCGCCTTGGTCGCCACGATGAAGCGCTCGCGCCGCCCCTTGAGCCAGCGCCCGACGATCTCCTCGGTGCGCCCGGCGTGCGTTTCGCCGCCGCCGAGCGGATAAACGTCGGCGGTGTCGATGAAGTTGATGCCGGCGTCGGCGGCCTTGTCGAGAATGAGACGGGACACGTCCTCTTCGGTCTGCAAGCCGAAGGTCATCGTACCGAGACACAGACGCGAAACAGTCAGGCCAGTATGGCCAAAACGGCGGTATTGCATCGAATGCTCCTCTTTCTGGCGGTGCGTTACATTGCGTTGCGTTCAGCGCGCACGACGCTCGCGCAATGTTGCGAAGCATAGCGCGCTCGCGCCGAACCTGCCGGGCGCGGCAGCGGCCCCTTACGATAGTGAAATACGGGCATTCGATATGGATCGGGCAAGGCGTGGCGCGCCCGCCACCGCGCGGTAATGTTGCTGAAGGGCCAATCAACGCGATCGGGCGCGATTGATTGAATAAGCGGGTCCGGCACGCTCTAATCGCGCCGTTGCCCGCGTGCGCCCTGTCGTAAGCTCGTAGCGTCCTTCATTTCGCCCGCCCCACCGTGACCTCGACGACCACCGACGCGCCCATCCAGCCCGATCGCCAGCAGGAGGCGAGCGCGCTCAGCGCGCAAGGCCGCTTCGCCGAGGCACTCGCTGTGCTCGCGCCGCTCGTCGGCACGCATGCGCGCGCGGACGACGCGGCCCTCGCCGAAACGCTCCATCTGGCCGCGCTCTGCGCCCTAGGCACTGGCAAGACCGACATGGCGCATGCACTCTGGCAGCGTTGCATCGACGCTCGGCCCGCGTTCGTGGACGCCTGGCACGGCCTCGCCGCGATGCTCACGGCGCTCGGCCAGTGGGCCGCCGCGGAGACGCTCTGGCGGCGCCTGCTCGCCATGGACCCGGCGCATGCGGACGCGCACAGCAATCTCGGCATCGTGCTGCATCGCCTCGGGCGCGCGCAGGAAGCGGAACTCGCGTATCGCATGGCGCTCGCGCGCCAGCCCGGGCACGTGGACGCCCATTACAACCTCGGCATCGTCCTGCACGAGGCGGGCCGCCGCGACGAAGCCGAAGCGGCCTACCGCGCGGCGCTCGCGGCCAACCCGCGCTATGCGCGCGCGCACAACAATCTCGGCACGCTGCTGCGCGAGCGCGGACGCATCGAAGAGGCCGAGGAGGCCTGGCGCCAGGCGCTGCTCGCCGAGCCGCAATATCCCGAGGCGCTCAACAATTACGGCGCGCTGCTCAAGTCGCTCGGCAGGCTGATGGAGGCGGAGCTGGCGTGCCGTCTCGCGATCAAAATCCGGCCGGACTATGTCGAAGCGCTCAACAACCTGGGCTGCGTGCTCACAGAGCTCAAGCGCCAGCCCGAAGCCGAGCTGTTCTACCGGCAAGCGCTCGCGCTGCGCCCCGACCACGTCGACGCGCACTACAACCTGGGCGTCACGCTGCAGCAGCTCGAACGCTACCCCGAAGCCGAAGCGGCCTACCGCACGGCCCTGCGGCTCGCGCCGGCGCGCGCGGAAACGCTCAACAATCTCGGCTGCATGCTGAGCATGCTAGGCCGCCTGCCCGAAGCGCTCGAGACGCTTCGCGCGGCGCTCGCCTGCAATGCCGATATCGCGCAGGCCCATTTCAACCTGGGCGGCGTATTGAAAGAGCTAGGCGCGCTCGACGAAGCCGAGGCCGCATACCGCCGCGCGATCGCGCTGGCGCCCGATTACGGCGACGCCGTGTTCCGCCTCGCCACGCTGCTCATCACCGTGGGCCGCTATGAGGAAGGCTGGCGACTCTATGAACGGCGCTACGAAAACACGGGCTTCGTGCATTTCGCTTCGCGCGAGATGCTGAGCTGCGCGCATTGGCAAGGCGAGCCGCTCGCCGGGAAGTCGCTGCTGCTCTGGCAGGAAGACGGCCTTGGCGACATGCTGCAGTTCGCCCGCTACGCGCGCCTCATCAAAGCGCAAGGCGCGGCGCATGTTGCGTTCGGCTGCGTCGACGCCCTGCACCGCGTGCTCGCAGGCGTCGAAGGCATCGACGCCGTGCACACCCACGCCGAAGCCACCACGCGCGCCGCTCAGTTCGACTACTGGGCGAGCCCGCTGAGCATGCCGCTGCGTCTGGCCACGAGCGTCGACACGACGCCGCCGCCAACCCGCTTCGCCCTCGACCCTACGCTCGCACGCAAGTGGGCCGCGCGACTCGAAACGCTTGGCGACGGCCCGCGCATCGGGCTCGTGTGGAAAGGCAATCCGAAGCACCACAACGACCACCATCGCTCGGTTCCCTCGCTCGCGGCGCTTGCGCCGCTCTGGAGCGTGCCGGGGCTGAAGTTCGTGAGCCTGCAAAAAGGCGCGGGAGAGGACGAAGCGGCTGAGGCGCAGCGCGCGGGCGCCGACGCGCCGCAACCCATCCTGCACCTGGGCGCCGAGATTGCCGATTTCGTGGACACGGCGGCCATCGTCTCGCAGCTCGATCTGCTGATCTGCGTGGACACCTCGACGGCCCATCTGGCCGCCTCGCTGGGCACGCCCTGCTGGGTGATGCTGCCGAGCCGCGATGTGGACTGGCGCTGGCTCCATGCGCGCGAGGATTCGCCGTGGTATCCGCAAACGGTGCGGCTGTTTCGACAAGCGGTCGACGAAACATGGCGCGCGCCAATCGAACGCGTACGGCAGGCGTGCTTGCAGCGGTTCAGCCGGTGAGGCCTGGCGCGCGCGAAAGGCGTGGGCGTGCCAGGCCCGGATTCAGTCCCACATATTGCGGAACGCCACGGCGGCGATCACCGGCACGCAAAGCACGAGCGGAATCGCAAAGTAAGGCATCTCGCGATCGACAACCCAGCTGCGGATCAGCCAGCCCACGCCGAGCGCGAGCGTGAGAATACCCACGAGCGCAGTCAGGGTGTTGAGCAGCCAGGTGGGCGGCGGCTTGCGCTTTTTCTTGTCTTCCGTGGGAGACGGTTTCATTGGGGTGGTGAGAGTCGCGTTGAGCGATTGAGCATCCCGACCGGGACGCCAATCAAACAATTTTACTCTCGATGCCCGACCGCCAGCAGATGGGGACAGGTTCTGATCGGCCACGCGCAATACGCTTTTTTGTGGCGCCAGAAAAGAAAAAGCCCGCCTGATTGGGCGGGCTGAATCCATATCAGGAGGAGACATGGAGGAGACGAGTTGATTCTAGGGTTTTCCCTAGGCATTTGCAAGCGTTTTTTGTGGGGCCATGCTCATTCGTTGGAAATCGGGTCTTTCCCGGTATTTTCTTACCGTTGCATTACGCTTTTTCACCAGACGTTCACTAACTTTTCATTGGCCGCGGCGCTGCCGCTTTGAACGTGAATGCGGCCGCAAACAGGGCGCGCCGCTTTGGCTTTACCGGCAAGCGCGGGTATTGCGTCGCCTTCAATCAGGTGAGCGCTGCGAGAACGGACACCCGAATTAACAGGATCGACTCCACGATGATGGCCGGTGGTTACATCGGATGGAACAATCGACCCGCGTAGAATCAACAGGCCGGGACGGCCGGCGGATCAAACACTGGAGAGTGAGCACAATGACGACCTATACAGACCAACAAGCGCTTGATCGCGCCGTCGAGATCATCAAGGCCGCAGTAGCCGCAGGCGCCATTGGGACCAGCAGTCCAGCCAACATGAGCTCAGCCGATGCAAACGGCCAGAAAGTCGGCGAGTTCCTCGGAAGCGCAATTGGAGCCTTGCGCGACAAGCTGAAGTCGCTGTAAGCAAAAAGCCCGCTTGCGTTCGCATAGCGGGCTTCGATGTTGGTTGCGGGGGTAGGATTTGAACCTACGACCTTCGGGTTATGAGCCCGACGAGCTGCCAGACTGCTCCACCCCGCGACCGCAATTGTACTCGAAGAGGGGCGCCGATGCAAACAAGAAAACCGCTATCACCGCACCTGATCGCGCAAGTGCTCGCCAATGAACCTGCTCCAAGCACTTTGCATCGCATTCCTGATCGATTTGCCTTTCGGTCTCGCGCTAGCTGAAACTTCGCCGATTGCGCAACCTGATTACATGCTCGATGGCATGCCTGCAGCCTTTGAAGGCAGTGCGGAAGGCATCATCAGGGCTATCAAACGGACCATAGTCGTCGCCCACCGCTCCCGGATTGCGCGCTGCGCTTACCGAAGATTCCCTGTATGTGATGGGCTCCACGATGTAGTACTTTGCCTCGCCCTTCGAGGTGAGCCTGCTTTCAACCGTTGCCCTCATTTGCCAACCATTGTATGTGTCGAGGCGCGTTTCCATAGATCCTCCCATCGAGAGCTGGGAAGACCATCGCGAGATCGAAAGTACGATTCCCAAGCCCATGGTGCGCCTAATGCTGCACGTTCACAAGGCTTATATATCAGCGCGATGCATGACTTCGATGTATCGCGACACCCGCGCAGCCGAATGGGCCGAAATCAAGGTGGCGTCCAAATTTCAGGCGAATTCTGGACGAATTGTCGACAGCCCAGCGCTGGCGCGGGTTTGGAGGCGATCACTTTACCTGGCGGGTAATCGATTCGTCTCCTGCCCCGCCCTATTCTCGTAAGCAATTCACGCCCATTTCCATGCGCCTGCGAGGATAGCCATGACGACCTACGCCATCGCCCATTTGCACCAAACCGAACTTTGCGCCGATATCGTCGAGTACCTGGAAAAGATCGACGGCACGCTTGCGCCGTTCGGCGGCCGCTTCATCATCCACGGCGGACCCGTCGAACGGCTCGAAGGGAAGTTCAGGGGCAACCTGATTGTCATCGAGTTCGACGACCGCGAGCGCGCACGCGCGTGGTATCGCTCGCCGGCCTATCAGGCCATCCTGCCGCTGCGCACGCGGCACGCAAGCGGCGAAGTGTTCTTCATCGACAAAGTCGCGCAGCCGCATCGCGCCATCGACGTACTCGAAGGCGTTCTCACACCTGCGGCCAGAACGGTATGAGCCGGCGCGCTTCGGCGAGCCGCGGAGCGAACCACGGCCGGGCAGTCTGCCACCGTCACGCGCCCGCCGAATAAGGCGCCCGCGTCACGCTCAGCCAAGCGTGCCGCGTTGTTGCTGGTCCTTCTCCTGCGACTCGAACAGGGTTTTGAAATTGCCCTCTCCGAAGCCGTCTTCGCCGCGACGTTCGATGATTTCGAAGAACACCGGGCCAATCTGGCGCTTCGTAAAGCGCTGCAGCAGAGTCTTCCGCGGCCCCTTGCCGTCGACAAGCAGACCGCATTGCGCGAGACGCTTGAGGTCAAGGCCGTGCCCGGGAAGACGCTCGTCAATTCCATCGTAGTAGTGCCGTGAAGGAGCGGCCATGAATTCAATGCCTGCGGCGCTGAGTTTTCGAATCGTGTCCTCAATGTCGGACGTCAGCAGCGCGATGTGCTGGATCCCCTCGCCTCCGTAGTCGCGGATAAACTCGTCGTTCTGGTTGAGAACGCCGGGTTGATCGTGCGCGGCAGCCGCGACTGGAATCGACACGCGGCCACAGGGGCTCACCATCGAGCGGGCCCGCATTCCGGACATGTGCCCCTTGACCTCGAGATACTGCTTCTCCGCGAAGCCAAAAGTGTCGCGATAGAAGTTCGCCCACTTGTCCAGGTTCTCGAGATGAACAATATTCGACGTGTGGTCGACCGCCAGAATACTGGCGTCGCCCGCCCGCGTATTGCGTGCTTCGACGGGCAGTGAGAAGCCCTTCCGGAAATCGGTGTCGACGAAGTACACGAGACTCGCGCCAATGCCCAGAATCGCCGGCGTGTCGACGACGAACTCGCCTTCAATATCAGCCGAGGCCGAAAGCGCACCGCCAGCCAGCGCTTGCGCATGGGCAAGCTTCGCGTTGTCGACGCGAATGCCGATTGCCCGTACCGACGGACCATGCTTTTGCTCGAACGCGTTCGGGTTCCCGTTGACGAGGAACGCGGCTGCGCCTTGCGTCATCAGCCACACGCCGCTCGCGGACTTGCCACGGAGACGGAACCCGAGGTGTTCGAAGCACTCGACGAGCTCCATCGGGCGAGATGAAACGAATTCGACAAATGCGAATCCGTCTATTTTAACGTGCGCGCTCATGATATTTAATAGTATTCCTTATCATATTATAGAAAATAGGCCACGTGGCGCGTCCTCTCTCAGCTGCGAGTCGCAGCAACGACCTTGATTTCGACGATGAGCTCTGGACGCGCAAGCGCAGCGACGCCGAGGATGGTCCATGCCGGAAAATCCGAACGGATATAGCGCTCCTTCACTTCGCGAAACGCAGCGAGTTGCGAACCGACATCGACGTGGTACGAGACCAGTTCGACCACATCCGTGAAGTCGAGACCCAAATGCTCGAGCACAGCCTCGATGCGCTTGAACGCGACGTCGATTTGCTCCTGCGGGTCTTGCGGAATCGTCCCGTCGGCACGCAGGCCGATTTGACCGGCGATGAAGACCAGCCCGTTGGCCGTCACGGCGGTCGAGTACTGGAACAGGTCGAAAATGCGGTTGCTTCCGAAAGTGGCGTCGTCCTCGGGGAGGCGCAGGCGCTCGATTTGGCTCATGGCAGTCCTTCAATCAACAGTACGGGGAATGTGAATACAGCGTGCCCCACTCTACGTGACCGGCCAGACTGCCGTCTGTATAGCGAGTTACCAAATCAGCCAAGAAGTTTGGAAGTGTCCAGCACCCAGATACGCCGCTGACGCAATTCAATCGCGCCGAGTGTCGTCAGCCGCTTCAAGGCGCGCGTAACGGTGACACGGGTCGCGCCTGTCATCGCGGCGATTTGCTCGTGAGTCAGGGGAATGGCTATGAGCGTTCCGCCCTCGCGCTTCTCCCCGTACAACTCTGCCAGCCGGCCCAGCAACTCCCCAATTCTCATTTCTGGTTTCGGAAGCGCGAGGTACTGAATGCGGGACGCGAGAATCCGCTGCTTGATTGCAACGATGCGCATGAGGGAGATAGCAAGCTCAGGGCAGGACGGGATGGCTCCAGTAATCACCCTGATATCGAACTCGATGAGCTCTGAACGCTCGGCCGCGATAGCGGTCGCGATGCGAGGCAAGCCATCCATGGCCGGAGACTCGCCAAACATCGCCCACGGCCCCATCATCTCGAGCATGAACTCGGCGCCGTCGCTCTGGAAGATCGAAACCTGGATGCGGCCTGCCAGCAGGAAGTAGAACGTGAAGCCGAGCTCGCCCTGGCGGTATATCGTGGCGCCCTTCTCGACCTTGATCTTCCGGCCGAGATGAGCCGCACGAATCCACACGCCGGCTGTGGCGTCGTCCATGTGCCAGGTTTGCGTGGCCGCCAAAGCGCTCTTGCTCAAACTTGTCTCCTTCTTTGTCCACACGTGGCCGCACCACGATCGAGCCGTCAACCATCCGCCAGGCAACCACGCGCTGCTGACCAGCTCGATGCACGCGCCAGGCGCGCCCGATTTTTATGTGATATCGAAAGCAATTCGAAAGATTTTGGGTGATAGCTCCGAAACACTAGCACTCATTGCTGCCCAGGATTCCTGCAGCCGATCACATTCACAGCAAAGACGTTTGCAAAGGAATTTTCATCGCGCGCAAACGTTTCCGCCGCTTTCACAATTCTTTCTTCGAGACTGGCGAAACTGTGCGCCGACCCATTCTCTCGCTCATTTCACGAGACCGGAAGCGCACATGCAAAGACGCCCTTTCGCGCAGTCATTGGTGAGCACGATATCCGTTGTGCTGGCAACCATCATGCTTGCGGCATGTGGCCCGGGCGACAGCGCGTCGTCGCAAGCTGCCGCCGCGAACGCGCAAGCACGTTCCGATGATGCAGCACAAGCGCCGGATTCCTCTGCGCTACTGCCGCGCGCCTCACTGCCGCAAGCTTCGGCCTCTACGGACAACGTGGCCAACGGCATCGGCACATCGGCCCAAAACGCCGCCAGCGCCGCGGACGCCACCCGTTTCGCCAGCAACGCGGTAGAGAGCGTGCAGGCAAGTCTCGCCGCCGATAGCCAGCAAGTCGCGCCCATCATGAGCTACGCGCCCGGCGAAGGCTCGCCGCCAACGCACACCGGCAGCGATTCCAGCAGCACCGCAACGACGAGTCAGTAATCCGCCCTCAGTGTGCATATGCCAGTGCGTATGCACGCTCACCCTATCGACAAGCAGAAAGGTGAACCACAATGACGTCATCCAGCCGTCGCCGTTTCCTGCAGACCGTTGCCTCCTCGGGCGCCGCCGCCGCGGCGATGACCGTATTGCCCGAATCGATCCGCAACGCGCTTGCGATTCCGGCGTTCTCGCGCACCGGCTCGATCCGCGATGTCGAGCACATCGTGGTGTTCATGCAGGAGAACCGCTCCTTCGACCACTACTTCGGCCACCTGCGCGGCGTGCGCGGCTATAACGACCGCCTGCCGATTCCGTTGCCCGGCGGCCAGCCGGTCTGGTATCAGCCGTCGAAGGAGGACGTGACGAAGCCCGTGCTGCCGTTTCACCTCGACACGCAAACCACGAGCGCGCAATGCGTGGGCGACCTCGATCACTCGTGGTACGCCACCCACTACGCGATCAACAACGGCGCATACAACCAGTGGCCGCAGTACAAGACCGACATGACGATGGGTTATTACCTGCGCGCGGACATTCCGTTCCACTACGCGCTGGCCGATGCGTTCACCGTCTGCGACAACTACTTCTGCTCGCTGCCGGGACCGACGCACCCGAACCGCTCGTACCTGATGACAGGCATGGTCGATCCGACCGGCACGATGGGCGGCCCGCTGCTCGACAACAACGACTATGTGGACGGCGACGTGCCGCCCACATACCAGTTGCTCTCGTGGACGACCTACCCCGAGCGCCTGCAGGCCGCCGGCATCTCCTGGCAGATCTATCAGCAGGGCACGAACGGCAGCGACCCGATGAACGGCAACTACGGCACCAACATCCTGCAGAACTTCGCCAACTTCATCAACGCGCAACCGGGCTCGGCGCTGTATCAACGTGCGCAGACCGTGCGCACGATCGCCGACCTCAAGAACGACGTGCTCGCGAACAAGCTGCCGCAAGTCTCGTGGCTGCTGCCGCCGGCGGCATTCTCTGAGCATCCGAAATACACGCCTGCGTACGGCGCCGAATACACCTCGCAGATTCTCGATGCCCTTACTTCGAACCCCGAAGTATGGAGCAAGACCGTGCTCTTCATCATGTACGACGAGAACGACGGCTTCTTCGATCACGTCGTGCCGCCGCAGCCGGCCACCACGCCGGCGCAGGGCAAGTCGACCGTGAGCGTGGACGGTGAGATCCACAACGTCGTGAATCCGGGGCGCGGCGGCAAGTACACCGCCGACGGGCTGCCCTACGGCCTCGGGCCGCGCGTGCCGATGACGATCGTCTCGCCCTGGAGCAAGGGCGGCTTCGTATGCTCGCAGGTGTTCGACCACACCTCGGTGATCCGCTTCATCGAGGCGCGCTTCGGCGTGTACGAGCCGAATATCACGCCGTGGCGCCGCGCGGTGTGCGGCGACCTCATGACGGCCTTCGACTTCCGCACGCCCGACGCGACCATGCCGACGCTGCCGGACACGAGCAACTACATGACGCTCGCGAACAACCAGTGCTCCGCGAACCCCGCGCCGACCGTGCCGGCCACGCCGGGCCCGATCGACCCGCAGGAGCCGGGCGTGCGCTACGCGCGTGCCTTGCCGTACGAATTGCATGTGAACGCCCACGTCGACACGACGAAGAACGCCCTCTCGATCACGTTCGCGAACAAGGGCCGCCAGGGCGCGCACTTCTACGTGTACGGCACGAATCGCAGCGACGGCCCGTGGCGCTATACCGTGGAGGCCGGCAAGTCGCTCGACGACACGTGGGACCTGAGCGTGACCAACGGCGTCTATGCCTTCGAGGTGTACGGCCCGAACGGCTTCGTGCGCCGCTTCTCGGGCACCATCGGCACAAGCGCGGGCACCGCTGCAGCCGCGCAGCAAGGCCATGGAGGGAAAGGCGGCACGCCGCAACCCGAAGTCGCTGCGCACTACGACGTGGCGAACGGCAACCTGTTCCTGAAGTTCACGAACATGGGCGGCGGCATCGCGCGCCTCACCGTGACGGACAACGCCTATGGCGCACGCGAGCGCCTGCTGGTGGTGCCGGCCGGCGCGCACATCGAGGAGCCCTGGGTGCTGGCCGCGAGCCACCACTGGTACGACCTCACGGTCACGAGCCGCGACGACACGACCTTCGCGCGCCGCTACGCGGGCCACGTCGAGAACGGCAAGCCGAGCATCAGCGATCCGGCCGCGATTGCGCCCGTCACGCAACCGGGCTGACGTGCCGCGGCAAAGCCAGAATCGCCCCTGAATACAGGGGTCTAACCGCCAGGGCCTTCGATCTCCTCGAGGGCCCTGCTCATTTGGCGCGCCAGCAGAACCTCCTAAGCGGTGGCAGAATAGACGGCTTTCAGGCATTTTCCCGGCCACGGCGCCCCACGCGTTGCCGCGCGCGGCGCCCGCTTCCCCACCGTTGCACCGTTGAAGAGGATCGTCCCATCATGAGTTCCAGCGTGAAGCCCTATCCGGATACCCAGATTTACGTCGACGGCGCATGGCGCGCCGGCGCGAAGACGATTGCCGTGGTCGACCCCGCCACGGAGGCCGAGATCGGGCGCCTGAGCCTCGCCAGCGAGCAGGACCTCTCGGACGCCGCGGAGGCCGCCGCGCGCGCCTTCAGCGCATGGCGCAAGGTCTCGCCGCTCGAGCGCAGCAAGCTGATGCGCCGCGCCGCCGACCTCCTGCGCGAGCGCGCCGGCGAGATCGCCGCAATCATGACGCGCGAGCAGGGCAAGCCGCTTGGCGAAGCGAAGGGCGAAACGCTCGCGGGCGCCGACGTCATCGACTGGTTCGCCGAAGAAGGCCGCCGCACCTATGGCCGCGTGGTGCCCTCGCGCACGGACGCGGTCCGCCAGATCGTCACGCGCGAGCCGGTGGGCCCGGTCGCCTGCTTCACGCCCTGGAACTTCCCGCTCAATCAGGCCGTGCGCAAGGTATCCGCCGCGCTGGCATCGGGCTGCACCGTCGTGCTCAAGGGACCGGAAGAAACGCCCGCGAGCTGCGCAGCGCTGGTGCAGGTGTTCGTCGACGCGGGCCTGCCCCAGGGCGCGCTCAATCTCGTGTTCGGCGTGCCCTCGGAAGTGTCCTCGTATCTGATCGCGCATCCGGCCATCCGCAAGATCTCGTTCACGGGATCGACGCCGGTAGGCAAGCTGCTGGCCTCGAAGGCCGGCGAGCACATGAAGCGCGCGACGATGGAGCTCGGCGGCCATGCGCCCGCCATCGTGTTCGCCGATGCCGATATCCCGCGTGCCGCGAAGCTGCTCGCAGGCGCCAAGTTCCGCAACGCGGGCCAGGTGTGCATTTCGCCCACGCGCTTCATGATCGAAGATGCCGCCTACGACGAGTTCCTCGAGCACTTCGTGGCGGCCACCAAGGCGATCAAGGTGGGCAACGGTCTCACTGAAGGCGTGCAGATGGGGCCGCTTGCGAACGACCGCCGCCTTGCCGCGATGGAGCGTCTCGTGGCCGACGCGCGTGAGCACGGCGCGAAGGTCTTGACCGGCGGCGAGCGCGTGGGCCGCGAAGGCTACTTCTTCGCCCCCACGGTGCTGACCGACGTGCCGCTCTCCGCGCGCATCATGAACGAAGAGCCGTTCGGCCCGCTGGCGCCCGTTGCGCGCTTCTCGCGCTATGAAGACGCGGTGGCCGAAGCGAACCGCCTGCCCTATGGCCTCGCCGCGTATGCCTATACGCGCTCGAGCGCGACTTCGGCGGCGCTCTCGGAAGACATCGAAACGGGCATGCTGTCCATCAACCACCACGGCCTCGCCCTGCCCGAAGTGCCGTTCGGCGGCGTGAAGGATTCGGGCTACGGCTCCGAAGGCGGCACCGAGGCGATGGAAGCGTATCTCGTGACGAAGTTCGTCACCGAGCATCGTTGATTGGAAAACGCGCCGCGCGTGGGGTTTTCCGCGCGCGGCGCGTGGGTTGTACGCGTTACGTCTCCGGATAGCCGCGCGGATATCGCGGCAACCCATCGGCAAGTCGAATCCACGCGAGCTGCTGCGACGTCCAGGTGTGATGCTCGGGCGGCGCCTCGTTCGGATGATCCAGTGTGCCGGTGGCCACATCGACCTCATCCGCGAACGCCGCATTGCGATAAATGAGTGGCGTGCCACAATCGGCGCAAAAACTGCGCTCCACGTGCGCGCTCGACGCATACGTCTTCGGTGCGCCTGCAACGAATCTGAACGCCGCACGAGCGACACTCAACCAGCCGACCAGTGGCGCCCCCGATGCGCGCCGGCAATCCGCACAGTGGCACATCGTATTGCCAATCGCTTCGCCCGAGATTTCATAGCGGATCTTTCCGCATAAGCAGCCGCCAGTCATCATCGCACTCTCCACGTCCAGTTCCCGGCGGCTTGCAACCGCCTTACACCCATTCCATCCTTCGCACGCAAATTCGAATGGAATAGATCGCCTGCTCGTCCTGTTGACATCCACAACGGCCTCAAAGCCCTTCTACA
Source organism: Paraburkholderia silviterrae (assembly GCF_004353915.1). Taxonomy (GTDB): domain Bacteria; phylum Pseudomonadota; class Gammaproteobacteria; order Burkholderiales; family Burkholderiaceae; genus Paraburkholderia; species Paraburkholderia silviterrae. The sequence goes on from NZ_SMRP01000001.1 coordinate 292,954, forward strand.
GGACCGATCATGCCTCATCGCGCACCGATATGCCCATTGCGCCCGCGTGAACGCGTGGCGCTTTCCATTGCGCTTCCCGCTCCGCACGAACGAATGCAATTGGGGTGCGAGCCATGACCCGCACCGCCATCTGCGTGCCGTGCCGGCTCGCGGCCATTGCGGCGGCGACAGCCTGCGCAGGCGCCGCCTTTGCGTGGACCGCCGGTTGGATTACGCCGGCGCGCGTGAACGCGCCGCATATCGTGAACACTTTCGAATCGAACTATGGCGTGCACCCCGGCTACCGGCGCAATCATGCCAAGGGGCTTTGCGTGGAAGGCACGTTCGAGAGCAACGGCAATGGCGCGCGCGTATCGCATGCCGCCATGTTCGCGCCGGGCGACACGCCCGTTATCGGACGCTTAGCGATTCCGGGGAGCAATCCGTCCGCGCCCGACGGCAGCACGCCCGTGCGCAGCATGGCGCTGCTGTTTCAGTTGAAAGACGGCGAGCAATGGCGCACCGGCATGAACTCCACGCCCGTATTCGTCGTTCGCACCCCGAATCAGTTTTACCGGCAGCTCGTTGCGTCGAAACCCGACCCCGCGACGGGCAAGCCGAACCCCTCGAAGCTCGACGCGTTCTTCCGCGCCAATCCGGAAACCCTGCCGTTCCGTCAATGGATCAAGGCGCACCCGCCAGCTTCCAGTTTCGCGAACACGGCCTTCTACGGCATCAATGCGTTCATTGCCACCGATGCGGACGGCAACACGCACGCCGTACGCTGGCAGGTGGTGCCGCAAACGCCGTTCGAGCCCGAAACGTCTGCCCAGAAAGCCGATCCGAATTTCCTCGCCGACGATCTCGACGCGCGGCTCGCACAAGGCCCGTTGCGCTGGCACCTCGTGCTGACGGTGGCCGCCCCCGGCGACCCCACCAACGATGCCACGCTGCAATGGCCGGACGGACGCGAGCAGATCGACGCAGGCACGCTCGTGCTGCGTCGGGCGACACCGCAACGCGAAGGCGCATGCCGCGACGTCAATTACGATCCGACCATCCTGCCCGACGGTCTGAAGCCCTCCGACGATCCACTGCTCGCCGCACGCTCGGCCGCCTATTCGGTCTCGTTCAACCGGCGCACGCATGAAGAAGCCGCACGCTCACAGGGAAACGCGCAACCATGAAGACCCCTCGCTCGCATTTCAGTGTCCTTTCCCGGCTCTTGCACTGGTCCATGGCAGTCCTGATCGTTACCATGCTATTCGTCGGGGTGGGCATGGTCTCGACCGTTTCGCGACTGCACAACACCTTGCTCGCCCTGCATCGCCCGCTTGGCATCGCGTTGCTCGCGCTCGTTATCGTGCGCCTCGGCGTACGCCTTGTATCCGGCGCGCCACAACTGCCTGCCGATATGCCGGCCTTGCAGCGCATGGCGGCGCACGGCTCGCACCTCGCGCTCTATCTGCTCATGTTCGCCATGCCGTTGATCGGGTGGTCGATGCTCTCGGCCGGAGGGTACCCCATCGTGCTGGCCGGCGGCGTGCACTTGCCGGCCATTGCACCACACAACGTCGTGCTGTACGCCTGGCTGCGCGCGGCGCACACGTGGCTAGCGATGGCGCTGTACGCAGCGATCCTGCTGCACCTCGCGGCGGCGCTCTTTCACGCGCTCATTCGCCGCGACGGCGTGTTCGCCAGCATGGCGCGCGGATAGCGCGCCAACTCGTGACGCCACGCTCACGGCACGCGACCGCTTCGGGCGCGTGGCCGCGGGGCTATTGATTTCGTTTCCAACCATGCGCTGCGGTGCCGATACGAAACCGCACTACGTGGCACTGCTCAAACGCGCGGGCGCGGCGATTTCGGCGCGCCTCGGCTATCGCGAGCCGGCGCTCAGTGCCTCGGGCGAGCCTGCCGCCGCCGAGCCCAGCTGAAATTCCGCCAGCGGCGAGCCGGCGCCGCCCCGCTCAACTCGCGGCGCTGCGCCAGCCGAGCCCCAGGCTTTTCTGAAGCGAAACAAAGTCCTTGAGCAACTGGGCCTGCCCCGAAACCACGTCTTGCTGCGCGAGGAATTCGGCGCGCTGCGTATCGAGCAGGTCGACGAGGCTCGATGCGCCGGCGCGGTAACGCTGACGCATCAACGTAGCCGAACGTTGCGCGGAATCCTGCACCTTTTGCAGCGTCACCAGATGCTCGCGCTGGTAGCCATAGCGTGAGAGCGCGCCGTTCGCGTCTTGCAGCGCTGCGAGCACCGCCTTTTCGTAGCGCGCCTCGGCTTCGTCGCGCGCCGCCTCGGCGCCATGCACTGCGCCGAGCGTACGGCCGAAGTCGAAGACGTTCCACTGCAAATACGGCACACCCACCCAGCTGAAATTATTTTTGCGCAGCAGGTGACCCGGGTCTGCCGCCGTGAAGCCCAGATCGCCGAACAGCGTGAGCTTGGGCAAAAAGTCGGCCACATGCTCGCCGATCTGCGCATTGCTCGACGCGAGGCGGCGCTCGGCGGCGCGAATGTCGGGCCGCTGCGCGAGCATCGTCGCGGGGTCGCTCACCGGCACCGATGCAGGAAGCGCTGGCAGCGCGCGCGGCGCGGCCAGTTCGGCGTCGAGCGCGCCGGGCGCCTTGCCGGTAAGCACGGCCAATTGGTCGAGCGACATCTCCACCTGTGCCGCGAGCGGCGCGAGCGTCGAGCGCGTGGTCTCGACCTGTGTCGTCAGCCGCTCGACGTCCACCTCTGCCGCCGTTCCGCCGGCGCGCCGCTGCTCGGTCAGCGTCAGCATCTGTTGCTGCAATTCGGCCGTGCGTTGCGCAATCGCGAGGCGCTGCTGTTCATCGCGCAGATCGATATAGGCCTGGGCCACTTCGGCAGCGAGCGAGACTTGCGCATCGGCGAGATCGGCCTGCACGGCATCGGCTTCATCGCTCGCCGCCTCGACCGCTCGACGCGTGCCGCCGAACAGATCGATCTCCCATGACGCGTCGAAGCCCGCCGTGTAGAACTGCAGCGGGCCGCGCCCCGACCCGGAACTGGCCGGCTGCTGCGAGAACGCGCTGAGATTGGGCTCGCGCATGCGCGGCGCGGCGGCGCTGGCCGAGACCTTGGGCATCTCGGCTGCCTGTTGCTGCTGCAATTGCGCGCGCGATTCGCGCAGCCGCGCCTGAGCCGCCCGCAGATCGGGATTGTGTGCAAAGGCAGCGGCAACCAGCGCGTTCAGCTGCGGGTCGTCGAACGCCAGCCACCATTCGCTGGGCGCACGCTCGGGCGCCACGCCTTGCGCCGGCGTGCGAACGAAGGTTGCGGCGCTGGCCGCCTCGGGCGCGACCGCCGGTGCGCCGCGATAGTCGGGGCCCACGGTGCAGGCCGCGAGCGCACAGGCGGCAGCCAGCACGGTGAGCGGCGCGATTGCGGTTCGGGAAGAGCGAATTGCGGTCATGAGTCAGGAGTGAGAGCGTCAGTGACCGGCGGACGGCGTCTGCGCGCCGGGCTGCGGTTTCTTGAGCAGGAGTGCCAGCGGCACGCATGCCGCCAGCGCGATGCCGAGCACCCAGAATGTTTCGGAGAACGTGATAACCATCGATTGCTGCTGGATCTGTGCCGCGATCTGGCCAAGCGAGCGCATCTGCGAGTAAGCCATGTCGCCCGTCTGCGCGAACCAGTTCGCCGCGCCCGCAGCTACGCGCTCCTGCCCGATCAGCGAGTTGGCGCTGAGCGACTCGCGCAGCACCGCCGTGTGGAAGGTCTCGCGGCGGTCGATGAGCGTGCCGATGATCGCGAGCCCCACCGAGCCGCCCAGATTGCGCGCCATGTTGTAAAGCCCCGCCGCGTCGCCGGAATCCTCGCGGGCGACCGCTGCCATCGAGGCCTGATTGAGCGGCATCATCGCCAGCATCTGCGCCGCGCCGCGCACGAGTTGCGACCAGACGAAATCGTGGCCCACGCTCTGTGCCGTGAGCGAGATGTCGAGCATGCAGCTCAATGTGAACAACAACAGTCCGCTCACCACCAACACGCGAAAGTCCACCTGGCCGAGCAGGCGCGGCAGCACCGGCATCATGATGAATGCGGGCAGTCCCGAAAGCAGCATGATCGCGCCCGACTGCTCAGCGTTATAGCCCGCCACCAGGCTCAGGAACTGCGGCAGCAAATAGGAAATGCCGTAGAGCCCTGCCCCCACCGCGAACACGATAATGATCACACTTGCATAACGAGGATTGCGCATGAGCGAGAGGCGCAGGATCGGCTTTTTCGCCGTGAACTGCGAAAGCGCGATGAGCGCCATGCCCGCAAGCGTCACCCACGTGAGCGCGACGATCATGTCCGACTCGAACCAGCGCTCGCGCTGCCCCTCTTCGAGCACCACGGTGAGCGAGCTCAGACCAACGGCCAGGCCGACGATGCCGAGCCAGTCGGCCTTGAAAAAGGCCTCCCAATGCGGACGATCGGGCTTGAGGCCAACGAGCAGCAGCGTGATGAGAGCAAGACACACTGGCAGGTTGATGAAGAAGCACCAGCTCCAACTGATGTTCTCCGCAAGCCAGCCGCCCACGACCGGGCCGAGGAGCGGGCCGAGCAGCACGATGAGTCCGAACACCGTCATGCCGATCGGCAACTGCGAGAGCGGCAGGCGCGTGCGGATGATGGTCTGGCCCGTGGGAATCATGGCGCCGCCCGTGAAGCCCTGGCCGATGCGCCCCGCGATCATCACGCCAAGCGAGTTCGACCAGCCGCACATCATCGAAAAGCCGATGAACAGCGCGGAATTGGCGAGCAGAAAATTTCGCAGTCCGAAGACCCGTGTGAGCCACGCCGCAAGCGGGATCATCACGATCTCGGACATCAGATAGCCCGTGGAGATCCATGTGCCCTCGGTGCCGGTCGCGCCAATCTCGCCTTGAATCTGCGGCAGCGCCGAGTTCGTGATCGAGATGTCGAGCGTCGCCATCAGCGCACCCAGCGCGCCCGCCGCCACGGCGACCCAGTCGGCTGCGCTCGCGCGCTCGCCGTGCGGAGGAGCCCCGCCCGCTTGTGCGTTGGCGTGTTCAGCCACGGTGGTTCTCGGCGTCGATACGGCGATCGTCGTCGCGCGCGGAGCGCGTGTCCACGTCCACGGTCACCGACATGCCCGGCAGCAGCACGCTGCGTGTTTCGGGACCGGTATCGAGGCGGATGCGCACCGGCACGCGCTGCACGATCTTCGTGAAGTTGCCGGTGGCGTTCTCGGGCGGCAGCAGCGCGAATTGCGCGCCCGTGCCCGGCGAGAAACTGTCCACCACGCCATGCAGCGTATGGCCCGGCAGCGCGTCGACATGCATCTCGACCGGTTGGCCCACGCGCATGCGGCCGATCTGCGTTTCCTTGAAATTCGCCGTGAGGTAGGTCTTCTGCACGGGCACCACGGTGAGCATGCGCGTGCCGGGCTGCACGTACTGGCCCACACGCACCGTGCGGTCGCCCACGCGGCCCGCCAGCGCGCTCTTCACCACCGAGTTGTCCAGGTCGAGTTGCGACTGTGCCGCATTGGCGCGCGCCGCCTCGAGTTGGGCGCGAGCCTGTGCGAGCTGCGCGGTGAGCGCGGCGATCTGCGAGCGCGCCGCTTCCACGGCGGCCGAATCCGCGGCCAGCGTGGCCTGGGCCTGGTCACGCGTGCTCTTGAGTTCCGCGAGACGTTCGGCCGTTTCCGCGCCCGTCGCCGCGAGCGGCGCATAGCGCGCGACCTCGTCCTGCGCGTGGCGCAGGCTCACGCGCGCCACTTCCTGCTGTGCCTGCGCCTGGGCAATGTTGGCGTGCTGCTGTGCGATCTGCGCCTCGGCATGCTGGATGTCCGCGTTGCGCGCATCGACGGTCGCGCTGGCCTGATCGAGCGCGACCTGATACTGGCGCGCGTCGAGCTTCACGAGCGGATCGCCAGCCTTGACTGCCTGGTTGTCGGCCACGTAGACGTCGGTGACATAGCCGCTCACCTTCGGCGCGATCGTCACGCTGTCCGCCTGCAAATAGGCGTCGTCGGTGCTCTCGATGAAGCGCCCGACCAGCCACCAATGGCCACCCCAGACACCGGCGGCAACGAGCGCCGCGAGCCCGAGACCCACCAGCACGATGCGCTTCGCACCGCGCGTTTTCCCGTATTTTTCAGGCGTGACGGCGTCGCTCGGCGCCTCGCGCTCAGCTGTGCCTGCAGTCGTAGACATGTTTGCCCAGATCCAGAATTGTTCCAGTTGGCAAAATTATTCCATTCGGAAAAATTGTGTCAAGTGATATATTTCTTGGAGCGAGGGCGCAAACCGGAAATTTATGAACGAACCGAAACGACTGCGCCGCCCGACGGCTGGCGGCTATGCGCGCGGCGACGAAACGCGCCGCAAGATCATCGAGGCCGCCATCAGCCTGTTCGGGCAGCACGGCTTCGAGGGCGCCTCGACGCGGGACATCGCGGCGCGAGCCGGCGTCAACGCACCTGCGTTGCAGTACTACTTCGAGAACAAGGAAGGGCTCTACCGCGCGTGCGCCGAGTCGCTCGCCGACGCATCGTGGCAAGCCTTCGAGCCCGCCGTGCTGCGCGCGCGCGCAGCGCTCGAACGCAACGCCGACACCGCCGCTCTCATCGACGCGTTCATCGACATCCAGCGCATCGTGGCCGATCGCACCTTCGTGAAGCACTGCGAGCCGGACCAGCGCCTGTTCTTCGCACGCGAGCAAGGCGGCGGCGAGCCCGAGATTGGCACCGAAGTGCTGCGCGAGCGCGTGCGCATGCCGCTGAACAAGGTGAACACGGCGCTACTGGCCCGCATCACCGGCCTGAGCGCCGACGACCCGCTCACCATCGTGCGCATGTTCAGCCTTTACGGGCAGTTTCTGCTCTTCTATGTCGCGCGCCAATCGACGCTCACGATGCTCGAATGGAAGGATATCGACGCGGAAAAGGCCGAGTTCCTCAAGGCCAACGTCGGCGAGCAAACCCGCGTGCTGCTCGAGCACTGGAGCCGGGAGCGCGACGCGAAGCGGGATCGGCCGGCGCAGGGCGGCTAAACGTGGCTGAACGTCAGCGCGATGGCGGCTCACGTTTCCGATCATGGAACGCGACGGCGTTTTGAAGCGCTTGCGAAACTTCGGGCGCATCACACAGTTTTGCGCTCCAGCGCCTCCAACTGACCCGTGCAGCCAGCCCGTGCGCGTGCTAGTGTTAAAAATTCGTTCCTCGCGCAACCGGTGCCGCCATGTCCCCCACCACAGCCGTCCTCAGCATTCTCGCCGCCGTCCTGCTGGGCGCCATGAGCCCCGGCCCCAGCTTCGTGATGGTCGCGCGCAACGCAATCGGCTTGTCGCGCCGTGACGGCGTCGCTACGGCTTTCGGCATGGGCATCGGCGCGATCTGCTTCGCGGGCATTGCGCTCGCGGGACTCTATACGCTGCTCGCCACCGTCGCATGGCTCTATGCCGGACTCAAGATCGCAGGCGGCCTCTATCTGCTCTACATTGCCTCGCGCATCTGGCGCGGCGCGGGCCACCCGGTAACGATGAGCAAGAGCGAGATGGACGGCGCGCGGCCTGGCAAGTCGTTCTGGACCGGCCTGACAACCCAGCTGAGCAATCCAAAAACGGCGGTGGCCTACGGCAGCATCTTCGTGGCCCTGCTCCCGCAGCATCCGCCGCTCTGGTGTTATTTCGCGCTGCCGCCGCTCGTGTTCGCGATCGAAACCGGTTGGTACACCGTGGTCGCGCTCTGCTTTTCGAGCCAGCGTCCGCGCGATCTCTATCTGCGCGCGAAGCGCTGGATCGACCGAATTGCAGCCGGAGCGATCACCGCACTCGGTTTGCGGCTGATTCTCAGCGCGGGCCATCGCGGGCTCTAAGCCGCGCCTCACGGCCCATCCACGGGCACGGCATCCTTTTCCGGGTCTTTCTAGATGTTGAGTGCGCGCTTTTGAACGGCGAGCGCCGCTTCCCGCATCACTTCGGAAAGTGACGGATGCGGGTGCGAGATCATGCCGATATCTTCCGACGACGCCTTGAATTCGAGCGCCACCACGGCTTCCGCAATGAGGTCCGAGGCATTCGCGGAAATGATATGGACACCCAATAGTTCATCTGTCCGGGCATCGGCAATCATCTTGACGAAGCCTTCGGTCCGCCCGATCCCCAGGGCCCGGCCGTTGGCCATCATGGGGAATTGCCCCACCTTCACCTCGCGACCCTCCGCCTTCAACTGCTGCTCGGTCTTGCCGACCCATGCTATTTCCGGCTCCGTATAGATGACCCACGGAATGCAGTTGTAGTCGATATGCGGCTTCTGTCCGTCGATGATCTCCGCCACCATCACGCCTTCGTCCTCGGCCTTGTGGGCGAGCATGGGGCCGCGCACGACGTCGCCGATCGCGTAGACGTGCGGCACGCTGGTCGCGCAATGGTCATTCACGGGAATGAAGCCTCTTTGATCGACCGCCAGGCCGACCGAATCGAGTCCGAGATCGTGGGTGTTCGGCACTCGCCCGATCGATACGATCAGGCGGTCGGCTTCGAGCACCTGCTGAACGCCGTCCTTGTCCGCCCAGGCGATCGAGACGCCGTCGGCACGCGTCTTGACCTCGCCGATCGAGGCGCCGAGCATGATCTTGAGGCCTTGTTTGGCGAACTGCTTCGCGGCCTCTTTCGTGATGGACTCGTCCGCCGCCGGCAGAAAAACCGGCAGCATTTCCAGCAAGGTGACGTCAGCACCCAGCCGCCGCCAGACAGATCCCAATTCAAGCCCGATCACGCCGGCACCGATCACCGCCAGCCGCGCCGGCACCGAATCGAACGCAAGCGCGCCCTCGTTGTCGCAGACAATGTGGTTATCCACGGCAACGCCCGGCAAATGACGTGCGTTGGAGCCCGTCGCAATGATGACGTCCTTCGCCGTGTACGTGGCGCTTTCTGCGTAACCGCTCACGCCAACGCGTATCAGTTCGCCCGCCTTGCCCGCGAGCTTGCCATGGCCCTTGAGCCACGTGATCTTGTTCTTGCGAAAGAGGAACTCGACGCCACCGGTAATCTTTTCGACAATGGCTTCTTTGCGTCCCACCATCTTGCGCACATCGAGCGTGACGCGCTCAACGCCGATGCCGTGATCGCTCAAATGGTGCTGGGTCTTTTCGTACTCCTCCGAAGAAGCGAGCAATGCCTTCGACGGAATACAGCCGACATTCAGGCACGTTCCACCCAGCTTGGGCTTGCCGGCCGGGTTCTTCCACTGCTCGACGCAGGCGACGGACCTGCCGAGCTGCGCCGCGCGTATGGCCGCGATATAGCCGCCAGGGCCCGAACCTATGACGATCACATCGAAGTCCGCGCGCTGCGAATCCGGCTGCGCCACGGGAGCGGGAGCCTGAGGCGCAGGGGAAGCGCTAGCCGGCTGAGCGGGCGCGTGCGAGGCGGCCTCGGTATCGATGAGGGCGATGATGTCGTCCGCATGAACGGTATCGCCCTGGTTGTGCAAGGTCGCGGCCAGAACGCCGGCGGCGGGTGCCGGGACCTCAAGCACGACCTTGTCGGTCTCCAGTTCGATCAGAATCTCGTCCTGCTCGACGGCATCGCCGGGATGCTTTTTCCATGCAAGAAGTGTCGCTTCGGTAACGGATTCGGAAAGCTGCGGTACCTTGACCTCTATCTTTGCCATCGATGATTCCTCGGACGTCGAGCGTATTTCAAACGATCATACCCATGCGATTTCGCAGCACGGCTTAATCGTTCTTAACGCCAGCTGAAACCTTCGGCTGTCCGATGGCCCGGTGGCCGGGTGACCCGCCAAGCCGATGCTAGAATCGGCCGCAATGGAACCGCGGCACCGAGGCAAAAACCCGGCGGTGCAGGAGACGCACATCATGTACACACGAGTCCTCGTCCCGGTGGACGGCAGCGAAGCCGCATCGCGGGCATTGGACGCCGCGCTGGAACTCGCCGTGGAGATGGCGGCCGAGCTTCGGCCGTTTTATGTGATCGACGTACCGGTGCTCGCGTTCGAGTCACCCGAGCTCGATCCCTCGATCATGCGCAACGCGTTCGCCGCCGAAGGGCGTGTTGCCTTGGCCCATGCCGAGGCGCAGATGAGAGAGCGCAACGTAGCGGGTTCCACCTGCCTCGCCGAGATCTCGGGTCCCGGCAAGGACATTGCGCACCATATCCTGCTCGCCGCTGCCGATTGGCGCGCGGACCTCATCGTGATGGGAACGCATGGGCGACGCGGCTTGCAAAGGCTGATACTCGGCAGCGTGGCGGAGCGGGTGCTGCGCGGCACCACGCTGCCTGTGTTGCTGGTCCCCGCCCGTGCGCGGGCGGAGAATTGAATTCACCCGTTTCTGCCGATGTGCGGCTCTCGGGCGAGTGTTTGTAGACGAAGCAAAGGTGACGGCCATCGCGCCTTCATCAAGCCGAACAGCGCAATGGCCTCACTATCGAACTCGCCGCAGCGTCAGGCGATGTCGAAGCGGTCGAGATTCATCACCTTGACCCACGCAGCCGCGAAGTCACGAACGAACTTCTCCGTGGCGTCATTGCTGGCATAGACTTCGCTGAGCGCCCGCAGCACCGCATTCGAACCGAACACCAGATCCGCCCGGGTAGCCGTCCACTTCAGCTCGCCGGTCTTGCGGTCGCGTCCTTCGAACACGTCGCGCGCTTCCGAAACCGGCTTCCACTCCGTACCCATGTCGAGCAGGTTGCGGAAGAAGTCGTTGGTCAGCGCCTGCGGACGGTCCGTGAACACGCCGTGCGTCGCCTTGCCGTCGTTGGCGCCGAGGACACGCAAGCCGCCGATCAGCACCGTCATTTCCGGTGCGCTCAGCGTCAGCAATTGCGCCTTGTTGACCAGCAGCGCTTCGGCCGGTACGCGGACGCCGCCCTTGACATAGTTGCGGAAGCCATCGGCAAGCGGCTCGAGCATGGCAACGGATTGCACGTCGGTCTGCTCCTGCAATGCGTCCATGCGGCCTGGCGTGAAAGGCACGTCAACGGCATGACCTGCGTTCTTTGCCGCCTGCTCGATACCGGCGCTGCCGGCCAGCACGATCAGGTCCGCCAGCGAGATCTTCTTGCCGCCGGACTGCGCGGCGTTGAACTCGCCCTGGATGCCTTCGAGCACCTTCAGCACCTTCGCCAGTTGTTCAGGCTGGTTCGCCTCCCAGTCCTTCATCGGAGCGAGGCGAATGCGTGCGCCGTTCGCGCCGCCGCGCTTGTCCGAGCCGCGGAAGGTGGACGCCGAGGCCCACGCGGTGGACACCAGCTCCGCGATCGACAGACCCGATGCCACGATTTTCTGCTTGAGCGAGGCAATGTCCTTGTCATCGACAAGCGGATGGTTCACCGCCGGAATCGGGTCTTGCCAGATCAGCTCCTCGGCGGGCACTTCCGGGCCGAGATAGCGCGCACGCGGACCCATGTCGCGGTGTGTGAGCTTGAACCACGCGCGGGCAAAGGCATCCGCGAACGCTTCGGGATCCGCCAGGAAGCGCCGCGAAATCTTCTCGTAGGCCGGATCGAAGCGTAGCGAAAGGTCGGTCGTCAGCATCGTCGGCAACAGCTTCTTCGAAGCATCGAACGCGTGCGGGATCGTTGCTTCGGCATCCTTTGCAACCCACTGATGGGCGCCGGCCGGGCTCTTCGTCAGCTCCCATTCGTACCCGAACAGATTCTTGAAGAATCCCATGCCCCATTGCGTCGGCGTGCTGGACCAGGTGACCTCGAGTCCGCTCGTGATCGCGTCCGCGCCCTTGCCGGTGCCAAAGCGGCTCTTCCAGCCGAGCCCCTGCTCCTCGAGCTGCGCCGCCTCGGGCGCCGCGCCCACGTTGTCGGCCGGACCCGCGCCGTGCGTCTTGCCGAAGCTATGGCCGCCGGCGATCAGCGCGACGGTTTCCTCGTCGTCCATGGCCATGCGCCCAAAGGTATCGCGGATATCGTGCGCCGCAGCGAGCGGGTCGGGGTTGCCGTCCGGGCCCTCCGGATTCACATAGATCAGGCCCATCTGCACGGCCGCAAGCGGATTCTCCAGATCGCGCTTGCCCGAGTAGCGGCTGTGGGGGTTGTCACTCGGTGCGAGCCACGTGGTCTCACTGCCCCAGTAAACGTCCTGGTCCGGCTCCCACGTGTCCTCGCGGCCGCCGGCGAAGCCGAACGTCTTGAAGCCCATGGTTTCGAGGGCGACATTGCCGGTCAGGATCAGCAGGTCGGCCCAGGAAATATTCTGGCCGTATTTTTGCTTGATCGGCCAGAGCAGGCGGCGCGCCTTGTCGAGGCTGACGTTATCCGGCCAGCTGTTGAGCGGCGCAAAACGCTGCTGGCCGCGCCCCGCGCCGCCACGGCCGTCGCCGATGCGATAGGTGCCCGCGCTGTGCCAGGCCATGCGGATGAACAACCCGCCGTAGTGGCCGAAGTCCGCCGGCCACCAGTCCTGCGAGTCGGTCATGAGCGCCGCGAGGTCCTTCTTCACCGCGGCGAGATCGAGGCGCTTGAACGCCTCGGCGTAGTCAAAGTCCTTGTCGAGCGGATTGGACTTGCTCGAGTGCTGGCTGAGCAGATCCAGCCGCAGTTCATTTGGCCACCAGTCGCGGTTCGTCATCCCGCCGCCGGCCGTATGGTTGAACGGGCACTTTGCTTCATCTGACATTTTCGATCTCCTTCCAGCGTGTTCACCCATCCGGAATACGCGATGGTCGTAAAGGGAAGCAAACGCCCATGGTGTCACGGTTCTCGTCGGCTTGCATTGTGGCTGTCTGAATCGTTCTGAATGCGGGCGCGACGCCTGCGTGCTCGCGTCATCCCCCCGCCTTTGGCTGGACAACAGACCCGGTCGCGTTCACCCCCAACAACAATTCGTGATCTATGTAACCGGCACCGTCGCGCATGCGAACTAGCTCGTGTATCCGGTACGGGTACGAGTCGCGAACGACCGATCAAAAATCCGTTCGTGACAGTCACGATCTGTTCTGCGGTATTCGGTTTGTAATTTGCCAACCTATGGAGCCGTCAATGAAATCAGACCGCCTTTTCCCCCGCGCAGCGCGCAAGAATTTCATCTTTGCCATCACCGCCGCGCTGGCTTTACCCTCGATTTCATGGGCCGATTCGGATATCGACCCAGCGGGCGCTGTCTTTGTCATGTCGAACCAGCCAACCGGCAATGCCGTACTGGCGTACTCCCGGGACGCGAACGGTCAACTTGTGTACCAGGCCACCTACCCGACGGGCGGTAAAGGTGCGGGTACCGGAGCCGATCCGCTCGGCTCGCAAGGCGCACTGGTTTTGTCATCCGGATTCCTGTTTGCGGTGAACGCAGGCAGCAACGACGTTTCCATGTTCAAGGTAGAAGGCACGAAACTCACGCTGCTCGACAGGGAGCCATCGGCTGGGCAAACGCCGGTCAGTGTCGCGGTAAAAGGGTTTATCGCTTACGTGGTCAACGCAGGCGGGACGCCCAACATAAGCGGATTTTTCGTCGACGGATTTGGAAAGCGTTTGATCCCGCTACCGAATTCGCTGCGTCCGGTCGCGGGTGGCGCATCGGCTCAACCCGGTCAGATCGGCTTCGCACCGGAAAGCGACGAACTGCTGGTGACCGAAAAAGGGACGCAACTCATCGACACCTATCATGTCGACCCCGCCGGATATGCGAAGGGCCCCGTGCGGCATGCATCGAGCGGCGTCACGCCGTTCGGCTTTTCGGTCACGCGCCGCGGCTATGCAGTCGTTGCGGCGGCGGGCTCGGGCTCCGTTGCCTCTTACGACATCGAGCGCAATCAGGACCTGACACCGGTCAGCAACGTCCCCCTCGGGCAAACGGCGCCGTGCTGGCTCGTCACGACAGGTGACGGGCGCTATGCGTATACGGCCAACGCGGGCAGCAGCTCGATCAGCAGCCTTCGCGTGAACGCCGATGGAACCACGCAGTTGATCAATCCGACTGCCGCGATCGTTAGCACTCCACTCGATCTCGCACTTAGTGCGAACAGCAAGTTCCTCTACGTCCGCGAAGGTGACGGCGCCGTTAGTGGCTTCAGCGTCTCGCCCGATGGCAGCTTGAATCCGATCGGCGCAGTGACCGGCCTGCCTTCCGGCGCGCAAGGCATCGCCGCTCGCTGACCGGTTGGTACTGCTTAAGGTGCCGGGCAGCCGAGCGGGTCGGAATGCGACGGGGCGCACTGCCAGGCACGCCCGGCTTGGGTCACTGTTCGTCGAACAATCCGTTCAGCGGCGCGGTGTCGTGTTGGGCTTCGCGAACGTCACTGACGCGGGTGAAGCAGGCCGGCTCGCGCGGACGTTGCACGCGCGTCTGCAGAGCTGATCAGCCGGCTTCGTTACTGATGGAATCGTCATCGCGTGTCGGTTGCGGCCAATTCATCAAGCCGCGCTTTAGCCCGCTGCAAATCCGCAGTGCCGAATCCTTCCGTGAAAGCGTCACGGACAGGAGCGAGAATTCGCCTCGCTGCGCTCGTCCGGCCTTGCGTCAAATAGAGCCCCACCAGGCTCAGCGCCGCGCGCAGTTCGAGCGATCTGGCGCCACGGCGGTGAGCCATGGCAATCGCCTCGTTGAAACGCGCCTCGGCCGCATCGCGCTCCGCGACCGCCGCAGAGGCAACAGCAGTCGGCAGCCCCGCCGGAAGCAGCAGCAACTCGCCTGTGAGGCGATACAGCTCCGGCTCGTGATGGCGTTCGCCCGATTCTTCGACTACCGCCATGGCTTCGGCCAGCGCCTCCAGCCCCGCGTCGCGCTGACCCGCCCTTGCGCAGGTTTCAGCCAACAGTGCCAGAAAGTACGTGCGGCCAAGTCGAGCCCCTGTTGCTTCATAGTCGGCGAGGCCGTGGCGCACGCGAGCCATACCCTGCTCGGCTTCCCCCGTTTCGGCCAGCGCCCAGCCGTCGAGTATGGTCGCCCACGCAAGTATCGTAGGGAACCCCTGCTCCGTCGAAAGGTCGATGGCCGCCTCGGCGCAGTCATGCGTGAGTCTGGGCTCGCCGCGCAATTGATGGAGCTCTGCCTTGAAAACAAGCGATTGCCCGAGACTGACCAGGTCGTGCAACGCGCGAGCGCGAGTGAGCGCCTGCTCAGCACGCCTTAATGCCTCATCCGGATAGCCCATGTGCCAGAGCACGAGGCCCAGGCTGCTTTCGCCAACGCTGCGAGGATCTCGCCCGTGCGCGAAGATCTCCTCATCGAGTGGCTCAGCGTCATGCAATAGCGACAACTTCCCCAGGCCAGCGAGGTACGCATGCGCGGGAGTCAGCTCCCCGAGCCTGAACAAGCTCATTCCCAGCAGGTAGTTTGCCTCCATGACCTGCGCGGGATTGTGCGCACGCTCGGCCAGGTCGAGCAGCCTTTCGGCGATCTCCTTGGCCGTCTTGTATTCGGCGCCCAACTGATAAACCATGCGCAGGCCGGTTTGAGCCCGGAACAGATGCGGCGTTTGTCCGGCCTGCCTGCACAGCTCCAGCGCACGTGTGTACGTCGCCTTCACTTCGGGCGAAGCCCATCCCCTTGCCGCCATCAAGGCCGGCCCGATGGCAAGCCGCAACGCGAGCTCCCGATCGGCGCGTTCGGGCGTTTCAGGCAGACCTCCGAGCAGATCCAGCGCCATGCCCAGCTGACGAATCGCTTCGGCATTCGCCGAACGTTGCCAGGCCTGTTGCCCGGCGCGATGCAAATACTCGACCGCTTTCGGCACGTTGCCGCTCAGGCTGTAGTGATGCGCGAGCTCATTCCAGCGGTCCTTGAGATGCCCCTGAAAAAGCGCCTCGAGTGCCTGGCCGGTGCGTTCGTGCACCAGGCGGCGCCGCTCGGCAAGCAATGAATTGCCGGCCACTTCCTGCGTCAACGCATGCTTGAACACATACTCCACCGCCGGGAAAGCGGGTTGCTCGTCAATGAATCCCCCTCTTTCCAGGCGCGTGAGCAGTGTGTATAGCTCGTCGTCCGGCAGCTCGACAACATACTGAACCAGGTTCGCCGGGAACGTCTTCCCAATCACCGCGAGCGTTTGCAGCAAATCTTTTTCCGCGGCCGGCAGCCGGTCGATACGCGCAGCCAGCACGCCCTGCACCGTGGTCGGGATATGTAACGTGAGCGGCACCGCCTGCATGCGGTAATGGCCCTGCTCGCCCACGAGCACACGCTCTTCGGCCAGCGTTCGCACCACTTCTTCGATAAAGAACGGATTGCCTTCCGTTTTGTCGAGGACATGCTGCTTCACGGCAACGAGCGTGCGATCGTCACCGACGAGCGCGCTGATGAGCCCCTGAGCATCGGCGCGTCCCAGTGGCTCGAGCACCAACGGGGTGTAACAGTCGCGATCGCTCCAGTCATGCCGATACTCAGGGCGATAGTTGAGCAGCAGCATCAGGCGGCCACTCGATACATGATCGACCAGGAGAGCGAGGAAAGCCTGCGTCTCGCTGTCGAGCCACTGCAGGTCCTCGAACACCATGGCGACGGGTTCGTTCACGCTTTCTCGCACAAAAAGTCGTGCAATCGCCTCGAACGTGCGATCGCGCCGGATCTGCGAATCCATTCGCGTGAGCGCCGGACTCGCCTCGCCGATCCCGAGCAGATGAAGCAGATAAGGCACCCGATCCTCGAGACTGCGCTCGAGCGTCAGTACGCGACCCGTCACCTTTTCGCGGCACCGTCGCTCGTCGTCCGCCGGGGAGATCTGAAAATAATTCTTCAGCAATTCAATGAGCGGCAATAACGCGAACGACTTGCCGTGCGAGACCGAGAACGTCTCCACCACGAGGCAGCCTTTTAACGCCGCTCTCTTGAACTCATGAAAGAGCCTCGATTTCCCTACGCCCGCTTCGCCCATGACGCCAACGACACAGCCTCTCCCCGCTTTCGTCGCATCGAGCGCGCTGCGCAATGTTTCGAACTCCTCATGGCGGCCCACGAACCGGGTCAGCCCACGCTGCTCGGCCACCTGAAGACGGGTGCGCAACGCGCCTGGCCCATGCAGCTCGTAGACGGCAAGCGATTCGGCGACCCCTTTGACCTGGGTCTGCCCCAAAGCCTTGAACTCGAAATACCCCTCGGTCAGCCGGTAGGTAGACGGGCTCACGAGAATCGAGGCCGGTGTAGCAATCGCCTCCATGCGCGAGGCAATGTGGATCGTGTTGCCGACTGGGTCATAGTCCGTGTGCAAGTCGTCCTTGCGGATGGATCGCATGACGACCTCGCCGGTGTGGACACCCACGCGGATTTGCAACGGAATCGCGTGCGCGAGGCGAATGCGGTCGCTATGCCGGCGCATCGCCTGTTGCATTCTGAGCGCCGCATACAGTGCGCGCTGCGGATGATCCTCGTGCGCGATGGGCGCGCCGAACAACGCGAGGATGCCGTCGCCGAGCAACTTCGCGACAAAGCCCTCGTAATGATGAACCGCCTCCATCATCAGCTCGATGACGGGAGCGATCAGTCGATGCGCTTCTTCGGGGTCCAGATCGTAGATCAGCGCAGTCGAGCCAGCCATGTCCGCAAACAGTGCGGTAATGGTCTTACGTTCGCTGACGGCCTTGCCGCGCGCTTCGAGGACCGCCTGTGCCGCGCGGATTTGCTCAGCCAGATGCGATGGCGTGTAGTCGATGGGCGAAGGTGTGGCTCCCGTGCGAACGAGGACGACACCGCACTGCTCGCAAAATCTGGCGGCCTCGCGGCATTCAAAGCCGCAATTTGTGCAGCGCATATAGTCCCCCGGCTCGTGGGACGCTCTCGATCACCATTAAAATCTCAAACTATCCGGGTATCAAGCTGCCTGCAGCGCGTTTTGCGTGCTTTATTTTCATACGAATCGGCGCGTGCAACCTCGCGTTGCATACGCAAGGCACTATCCGTTCCAGGTGCTCGCCGAAGACAGCGCCATGCGCTTATGCTGCAGGAACCGGCGCACGGCCGGATCGCGCTCCAGGCCGATCGCCAGATCGTACGCGCCGAGCGCTTCGGCCTTCGCGCCGGCACGTGCCAGCAAATCGGCACGCGCGGCCCAGTACGGCTGGTAGTCGGCCAGCCGCGGATCGTCCGCATACGGCTCGAGCGCGGCGAGCGCCGCGTGCGGGCCGTCCCGCTCCGCCAGCGCAAGCGCGCGGTTCACCGCAACCACCGGCGAGGCGGCAATCGCGAGCAGCGCGTCGTAGAGCTGCACGATCTCGTCCCAGTTCGGGCGAAGCGTCCGGCAGCGATGCACATGCGCCGACTGCAGCGCGGCCTCGAGCTGAAAGCGTCCGATTGCATTGAATGCGCTCGCGCGCAGCAGCAGCGCATCGGCTGCGTCGATCATCGGTGCATTCCATGTCGCCGGATCCTGAGCCGACAGCGGCACATAATCACCCGCCGCATCGCGTCGCGCATCGCAACGCGCCTGCGCATACAGCATCAGCGCGAGCAGACCAAGCGTCTCGGGCTCCCCGGGCAGCAATTCGACGAGCAGGTGTGCGAGAAACAGCGCCTCGCCAGTGAGATCGCGCCGCTCGGTATCGCGGCCAAGCGGGTCGGTCCACCCTTGCGCATACGCCGCATAGACCGCTTCCAGCACCGCAGCAAGCCGGCCGGGCAACGCTTCGTGCTCGGGCACATTAAACGGAATGCCCGCGTCGCGGATCTTGTTCTTCGCCCGCGCGAGGCGCTTGCTCATCGCGGCGGGAGACATCAGGAACGCGGACGCAATCGTCTTCGCTTCGAGCCCCAGCACCACCTGCAACATCAACGGCGTGCGAATCGCGACGTCGATCGCTGGGTGCGTGCACGCGAACAGCAGCGCGAGCCGCCGGTCGGGCAACGCGGCGGCTTCATCCTCGCCGATCTCGTCGGCGAGGATGGCGAGCTGGTTCGTCACTTCGTCGCCGGCACGGCGATGGCGCGCGCCGTCGATCGCCCGGCGGCGCGCAACCGTCATCAGCCACGCTTCGGGATTGGCGGGACAGCCGCGTGCCGGCCAGTCCGCGAGCGCGGCCGCGAACGCGTCGGCCAGCGCGTCCTCGGCCGCGGCAACGTCGCGCGTGCGCATCGCCAGCAGCGCGACGAGCTTGCCGTAGCTGCGGCGAGCGACGGCCTCAGCCATCGCCTGCGCGGCGCCGTCCGCGTCACGAGCGCCGCCGGACGCACTCATGCCCCAGATGGCGCTTCGTAAGGCGCTGTCCAGACCGGACGCACTTCCATGATGCCGTGCGCCGCGCCGGGACAACGCGAAGCCCACGCGAGAGCCGCATCCAGGTTGGGCACGTCGATCAGGTAGTAGCCGGCGAGCTGCTCCTTCGAATCGGAATACGGCCCATCGAGCACCTGCGGCTTGCCGTCGACGAGCCGCACCGTGGTGGCCGCGTTCGTGTGCTGCAGCCGGTTGGCGCCGACCAGCGCGCCTGCCTTGCCCAACGACTCGGTGTACGCCTGATACGCGGCGACGCCTTGCTGCCGCTCGCTGTCGCTCATCTGGGCCCAGCCGTTTTCTTCTGAATAAATCATCAACAGGTATTGCATATGAGCCTCCATCATCGGTTGATGGCGGGTGATTGCATCGCGCCGCCATTTCAATGACGCGCGGGCCGGGTGCTGATGGACAAGCGGCGCAAAAAATTTCGCACGACCCGCGAAGGTGTCGAAGGCGGCGAACAGGCGTTTGGAGCGCGCGGCCGCCTGTCTCGATTCTGGCATCGCCGTTGTGGATCAAAGGAAATTAATTTTCGCATCGGCACTTGACAATCTATCTGCTAGTAGATAAATTAGAACCCATGGAAACGAAACTGACAGTGCGCGAACAAGTTGTGGACCACGCGATCACGTTGATGATGCTGCGCGGCTACAACGGGTTCAGCTACCGCGACCTGTCGGAGCTCGTGGGCGTGAAGACGTCGAGCATCCACTACTATTTCCCGTCGAAAGACGACCTGGTGCTCGAAGCCGTGAGCCAGTACAGCGACGAGGTCATGCACGCCCTGCAGGCGGTGGACCCCGCGCTGCCGGCAAACGAAAAGCTCGCCATGTACACGCGGCTGTTCGGCAAGACGCTCGGCGACGGCAACCAGATCTGCCTGTGCGGCATGCTGGCCGCCGACATCGAGACGCTGCCCGAGACGGTGCGTCAGGCGGTGCAGGCGTTCTTCCGCGCCAACGAGTCGTGGCTCGCGAAAGTGCTGGAGCAAGGCGTCAAGGAAGGCACGCTGGTGGCCAAAGGCAAGCCCGAAAGCGCGGCGCGCACGTTGTTCGCGGCGCTGCAGGGCAGCGTGCTGGCGAGCCGCCTGTTTCATACGAAGGCGCGCCTCGAAGATGTGGAAGCAACGTGGAAAACCGTCTCCTGATGGGGACGATCGGAAATATTTGAACGAAGGCGGCTCGCCGCCTTTTTGTGGGGCAAGTTATCTATCTTTTAATAGGTAGAATCAGTTTCGAAGCAACCCGATGCAGGCGGAGTAAGGTATGTTTCTGCTTTGCCCATGCATCTATCTAGTCATAGATAGCATCAGGCAGATGGCAATCATGCTTACGCCACGAATGACCGCTATTGTCGTTGTAACGCCGTAGTACAGCATGTCGCGAAGACCGCAGTCGGTCTGGACGACTAATGATTCAACACCCGCAGTCCAACTGCTGCATTGCTCACTCAGGAGAGCCAGTCATGTCGATCGAACAAGTCCTCTACACCGCCGACGCAACCGCAACCGGAGGCCGTGACGGCCGCGCGGTCGTTCCCGCCAGCAATCTCGACTTCAAGCTCACCACGCCGCGCGAGCTCGGCGGCGCGGGCGGCGAAGGCGCCAACCCCGAACAACTGTTTGCGGCAGGCTATAGCGCCTGCTTCATCGGTGCGATGAAGTTCGTCGGCGCGCGCGACAAGATCGCCATTCCGGCCGACGTCTCCATCAACGGCCGCGTGGGCATCGGCGCGATCCCCAACGGTTTCGGCATCGAAGTGGAACTGCGCATCTCCCTGCCCGGCATGGACCGCGCGGCCGCTCAGGCTCTGGTCGAGAAGGCACACATCGTGTGCCCGTACTCGAACGCCACGCGCAACAACATCGACGTCACGCTGACGATCGTTTAACGGCGCGCCGGTAGTTTTGCCGATTTGTTTTCCCGGTTTCCGATTGGAACGGTCGGGCCGCGCAGGTCGGACCACGCCAGGCTCACTTGCCTGCGTGGTCCGGCCCGCGCGGCCCTTATTGTTTTCGCTTTATCGGATGGGAAACCCTCATCGGCCGTCCGGCCTCACTGAGCCCCGGCGTCGTGGGCAAGCCCCGCCATCAAGCCGCTCGCGCGCTGGACCTTCGCCTGAACCGCGCGGTCGAGCACGGAGCGTCCCTCGGGAAGCGCCAGCGTAAGAAACGCACGCGCGCGCGTGATGCCGGTGTAGACGAGCTCCCGCGTGAGGATCGGACTGTAGGTATCGGGCAGCACGAGGGCCGCGTGCGTGAACTCCGAGCCCTGGGACTTGTGGACGGTGAGCGCAAACACGGTCTCGACACCCTGCAGCCGGCTCGGCGACACCCATTTCACCCCGAGCGTGCCGTCACCGGCCGGGAACGCCACGCGCAGCACCGGGGGCGCGCCCGCTTCCACCGGCAGATCGAGCGCGATGCCGATATCGCCGTTCATCAAGCCGAGCTCGTAGTCGTTATGCGTGACGAGCACCGGCCGGCCCGCGTACCAGTCGCCGAGCGGCTCGATCAGCCCCTCCTCCTGCAAAATCCGCGCGACGCGCCGGTTGAGCCCTTCCACGCCCCATGCGCCGCGGCGCAACGCGCACAGCAACTGGAACTCGGTATGCGCCTTCAACACCGCGGCCGCCCATTCGGACAGCGCCTCGGGCGACGCGCCCGGCGCGGGACGCAAGGCGCGCATCGTCACCAGGTAGTGCCGGTAGCCGCGCCGCTGCGCGCCCCCATCGGGTACGTCGCGCGCGTCGTGCTGTTGCGGCGCCTCGCTCACGACGCCGTCGACGATGAGTGCGCGCAGCGGCGCGTCGTCGTGCGCAGGACAAACGAGCCGAGCGAGATCCGCGTAGCCATGCCGCCAGATTTTTGCCACCCCCGTGGCGTCGCCCACGTTGACGAGATCGGCCAGTGCGCCGATCCCGCTTTCCGATGCGAAACGATGACTCTCGCGCAGCATGGCCACGGCCTGATCGAGTGGCGTGCCGCGCGCATCGAGCATCGCGACATCGATCCGCTCGCCCGTCGCGGCCTCGAGCCAGCTGCGCGACGCCTGCGTGTAGTGCCCTTCGCGCGCGCGGTTGCAGAGCTCGCCCAGCACCGCGCCCGCTTCCACCGAGGCCAATTGATCCTTGTCGCCGAGCAGGACGAGACGCGCCGTGGGCGGCAAGGCATCGAGCACTGCCGCCATCATCTCGAGATCGACCATGGAGGCCTCGTCGATCACGAGCACGTCGACAGGCAGCGGATTGCCCGCGTCGTGGCGAAAGCGCCGGCTGCCCGGCCGCGTGCCCAGCACGCGGTGCAACGTCGTCACCACGGTGGGAATCGCGCTGCTTAGCGCGGCGGCGTCCACCTGCTGCGCGAGCGCCTCGAACGGCAGCCGTGCAACGGCACCCGCGATCGATTCGTTCAGGCGTGCCGCCGCCTTGCCCGTGGGCGCCGCGAGGCGAATCCGCAGCGGCCGCCCGCCGGGGTTCTGCGGACTCGCAGCGCGGCCGAGCGCCAGCGTCTGCAGCAACGCGAGCAACTTCACGACCGTGGTCGTCTTGCCGGTGCCGGGACCACCCGTGATGATGCTGAAGGCGCTGCGCGCCGCGAGCGCACAGGCGAGCTTCTGCCAGTCCGTGCCTTTCGCATCGGCGCGGCGCGGCGCAAACAGCGCGTCGAGCGCCGCACGCGCGAGCGCTGGGGGCAACTCGGCCTCGAGCCGGGCGCCCTGCGCGAGCCGCGCTTCGATACCCGCACGCACATCCTGCTCGTACTGCCAGTAGCGGCGCAGATAGAGCCGCGTGCCCGCCAGCACGAGCGGCGTATTGCCTTGCTCGCGGCCGACCAGGTCGGGTAGGTCAAGCGCGCTCAGCCACTGCGTGAGCGTCACGCCAGCCAGCACCTCGGCGGGCGGCAAGGGCGGCTCATCGGGCAACTGCGCAGTGGGCAGTTGCGGGCCATCCGGCGGCAACGAAAGCGCGAAGGCCGGATCGTCGAGCGTCGCGTGCAGGTCGAGGCAAACGTGCCCACGCCCCAGCTGGTGGCTCGCGAGCGCCGCGGCCAGCAACAACAGCGGCGGCGCATCGGGCGCCTCGTCCAGCAGAAAGCGGGCGAAGGCGCCGTCGAGCGTACGCAGCCAGCCGCGCTCGACCCAACGGCCGAGGGTGGCGAGCATCTGCGCAGACGATTCGCATGCCGTTGCGCTCACAACCACATCGGGTTGCATGGAGCTGCGCACCGGCTCCTCCGGCGTCTCGCCCTGGCCGCCATCGAATTGCTCGAACAGATCCCCGGTCACGCCGATGCCATCTTTCGGCCCGCGTGCCCCCGTGGTACGTCGCTTCGTCATACTGCGTCCTCCAACGCGCCGTGATGCGCGAACAGCGCATCGAGTTGCTCGATCAGCTCGCGCGGCGGGCGCTCGCAATGCAGCCCCTGGCTCGGCGCGTGGCCGCCGCGCAGGAACATGTAGACCGCGCCGCCCACGTGACGGTCGTAGTCGTAGTCGGGCAGGCGTGACTTGAGCAGGCGGTGGAGCGCGAACAGATAGAGCACGTACTGCAATTCATAGCGCGAATGGAGGATTTGAGAGCGCATCTTTGCCGCTGTATACGACGCGTCGTCGGGTCCCAGCCAGTTCGACTTGTAGTCGGCCACGTAGTAGCGGCCTTCGTGAATAAACACGAGATCGATGAAGCCCTTGAGCATGCCGTTCAGCCGCGCTGCATCGAGTGGTGGGCGAGCAGCGCCGTCGAGCGTCAGCGCCGTGACGAGCGCATCGAGTTCCTGCGTGTCCACCTTGTGCACTGCGACCCAGAACTCCATTTCGGCCATATAGGACGACTTGTCGAGCGCAGCAAGCACGACGGGCGGCACCGCCTCGCCATCGAATGCCGGCAAATGCAACGGCATGCTAATGAACTCCCGCATCCACTGCGTGAGCGTGTCGATCCAGCGATCCCAGCCGCGCATGCTGCAGCGGCGCGCGATCATGTCGCGCAATCGCGCGCCCTCCTTGTCTTGCGCGATCTCCGCGAAGCCCTCGTTCGCCACCCATTCCATCAACTCATGCAGGAAGCTGCCTGCGTCGGCACCGCGCGCGAAGCCGTGCATCGGCGCGTCCGCCGGCGCAATGGCGTTGGCCTCGGGCACCGCAAGCGCGGCGTCATCATCGGCGGGCGCGCTTGCGCCCAGCAGTTCGAGGAACACGTCTTCGCCGCGCGTGTCGGGCGCCGTGCGCGCCTCTTCCTCAGCGTGCGCGGCAAAGGCGTCCTGCGCACCTTCCACCGTCTTCAGGCTCGAATAGCTCGCGATCCACCACGGTATGCGCGTGCGGCGCGGAAACGTGCGTGCACGTCCGCGTACCGCGCCCGGCCCTTGCTGTGCGAAGACTTCGTTGCCAGGCTCCGGCGCCTGCGCCACGGCGATATCCGTGCACGATCCACGCAACGTCTCGAGCAACGTCGCGCTCTGGTCCGCCGGCAATGCCGCGCCGCCGCCCACGAGGTAGCCGAACGCGCTCGACTCCACGCTTTGCACGGGCGCATAGCCGATCCACGTCGCGTAGCGCGCGCGCGTGAGCGCGACGTACAACTTGCGCAGGTCCTCGCCAAGCCGTTCGCGGTCGGCCTGTTCGAGCACGCGCGGGTCCGCTTCGAGCGTGACACGCAGATCGCCGTCTTCATCGTGCCACTTGAACGGCACGTCGTCGGCCTTCACGGCGCGATGCGCGCATGCGAACGGCAAGAACACGAGCGGATATTCAAGACCTTTCGACTTGTGGATCGTCACCACCTGCACGAGCCCCGCATCGCTTTCGAGCCGCAGCTGGCGCGCATCGCCTCCACCGCCCGCCCCTTCGTCTTCGCGCTGCTCGTCTAGATAGCGGATCAGCGCATGCTCGCCGTCGAGCTGCGTGCTCGCCTGCTGAAGCAGCTCGGCCAGATGCAGCAGATTCGTGAGCGCGCGCTCGCCATTGAGGCCCGAAGCCGCGCTCTGCCAGAGCAGGCGCTGCGGCACGTGAAAGTCGTTGAGCAGACGCCGCAGCATCGGCAGCACGCCCTTCTTGCGCCACACCTCGCGATAGCCGCGGAATTGCAGCACCCGCGCTTCCCATGCAATCTCGTCGTGGCCGAGCGCATCGAGCTCGCTCCAACCGAGACCGAGCGAAGCCGTTGCGAGCGCGCTGCGCACGAGGCGCCCATCGTCGGGTTCCGCGCAGGCGCCGAGCCAGTAACGCAATTCCTCTGCCTGCGGCGTTTGATAGACGGAATCGCGATCGGACAGATAGACACTGCGCACGCCACGCTGCGCGAGCGCGTCGCGAATTGCGCGCGCCTCGTCGCGATTGTTCACGAGCACGGCCATGTCCGCAGGCCGCAAGGGCCGCAGCCCGTGCTCGCCTTCGAAGCCCGCCTGCTGTGCCTGGCCCAGGTTGAGAAAGCGCACCATCTCGGTCGCGCAGCTCGCGGCCATGCTTGCAAAGTAAGCGGTCTTGCTCAACGGCTTGCCGTCTTCCGTGGCGGGCAGCCACCAGACATTGAGCGCCGCAAGCGCCTTGCCGGCCGCCTCCAGCTCGTCGGCGCGGCCATGCGCGTCCGCGGCGACGAACGGCAACGCGTTCGTCTCGCCTTGCGCGCCGCGAAACAGAAATGCACCGCTTCCTTCGGGGCGCAATTCCGCCGCTTCGAAGCATCGATTCACCGCGTCGACCATCGCACGCGTGGAGCGGAAGTTCTTCTTGAGCGTGTAGAGGCGCCCCGCGCACGCGCGCCGCGCGCGCAAGTAGGTATAAATATCGGCGCCGCGAAACGCATAAATCGCTTGCTTCGGATCGCCAATCAATATGATGGCCGTCTCGCTGCGATTCGCTTCGATGTCGTAGACGGCATCGAAGATCTGATACTGCACCGGATCGGTATCCTGGAACTCGTCGATCAGCGCAACCGGATACTGCTTGCGAATGATCTCGGCAAGACGCGGCCCGTTCGGCTTTTTCAACGCCGCGAGCAGGCGCGTGAGCAGGTCGTCGAAGCCCATTTGCGAACGACGGGCCTCTTCTTGCTCGAAGCGGTGCGCCACCCATCGCGCCGCGTGGCAGAGAATGGGCAGCTTCGCCTCCGGGCGCGCGGCGAGCGCCTCACGCAAGGTCTCCATCGCGCAGAAGCAGGCGTGTGCCGGCGGCGCGCCGTCCTTCCAGATTTCGGCGAGGCCGGCAGGCGTGAGACGCGTCCAGACCGCCGCGTCGTCCTTGAAGCCCGGGTGCGTGCTCTGCGGGTCGTTCGCCCATTCGCGCAGCTTGCCGAACCACGTTTCGCAATGGCGCGTGTTCAGCTTCTTCGCGTCGAACTGCTTCTTTTCGCGCGCCGCCGCGATCAGCCCTTGTGCTTCGTCGATGCCTGCGCGCCACGGCGCCTTGAGGGCTTCGAGCGCCTCTTGCGCCCGGGTGCGGGCGTCGAGCAGCGCCGCCTCGGGCGTTGGCGCCTCGGGCAGCAGGTCCGCGTGCGCAAGCAGCCCGCGAATCGCACCGTGCAAGTCGTCTGGACTCCCAAACCAGGCACGGACTTCTTTCGCGCTCTGCGCATCGAGCGGCGCCATGAAGGTGCGCCAGTAGTCGCGCACGACTTCGGCACGCAGCTCGGTCTGGTCCGTCTCCAGCGTCTGCGAAAAGAGGCTGTCGCTATCGAACGCGTGCTCACTGAGCATGCGGTTGCACCAGCCATGGATCGTCGAGACGGCAGCCTCGTCCATCCATTCGGCGGCAAGCTGCAGCCGCCGCGCGCAAGCGGGCCACCGATCCGGCGCGTACTCTTCCCGCAAGTCGTATAGCAGATCCTCGCCGGGCGAGCGCAGCGGCACGTCTTCGGGCAGCGCGCGGAAATACTCGGCCGCTTCGATCAAACGCGCGCGAATGCGCTCGCGCAACTCTTTCGTGGCGGCGTCCGTGAAGGTCACCACGAGAATCTCGGGGGGCGTGAGCGGGTGCATGCCCTCATGCGCCTCCGCCGTTTCGTCGTGCTCGAGTTCATCGTCGCCATGCCCCGCGCTCTGGCCACGATGGCCCAGCACGAGACGCACGTACAGCATCGCAATCGTGAACGTCTTGCCAGTGCCCGCGCTCGCTTCGATCAGGCGGCTGCCATACAGGGGGAAGCGCAATGGCTCCAGCACGTCGGCAATCATGTCGTCTGCCGGGGTCATGCGGTTTCTCCAGCGGAGTCGGCTGCGTTGGGGGCGGCACGGTCGGGCTTCGATGAAGCAAGCGGCGCGCGCTGCACCGGCTGCAGCAATGTGGTTGCTAGCGCAACGAATTCGTCGCTTTCAACGAGCGCATCGAAATCGGCAAATGCCCTGCGCAGATAGGGATTGGTCTCGCGCTCGCCGGGCATGCGCATAGCGCCCTCGTACGCCGTGCGCGCAGCGTCCCACGCCTCGGCCGGCACCGTCCCGTGCGCAGCGCCGAAATCGACTGGCAGCTTGCGCAGCCACGCAAACGCGGTCTTCACGGCCAGCGGAAGCGGCCGCCGCCCGCCTTCGTCCCAGGCCGCGAGCAGCGCGAGCAGCCACGCGCGCGCGACGGGCGGCGCCACGGGCGCGAACTCCGCCACGCCCACCTTGCTCACGATCACCGTCGTGACCTCGCCCGCCGCCAGTTGCGCGGCGACATGCGCGACCCAGTAAGCGACGAGACGCTCGCCGCGATATTTGTTGTCCTTCACGAGCGTGCCGGCATCGAGAATGACGCGCCCCAGTGCGCCGCCCTCGCCTTCGCGGATGTCGTCGATCCAGTCCTGAATCGCGAGCGTGCGCCCATCGATCTGCGCATCGAGGCGTATTTCGTATTGGCGCGCGAGCGACGTGGGCCAGCGCGCGAGCGCCTTGCGATATTCGCCGAACAGGTCCTGCATCGGAGCGAGCAATTCTTCGCCGATGACTTCGCCGAAACCGCCCGCCGCGAGGTCGCCGCTGCGGTGCATGCGTTCGAGCCGCGCGCGCGCCGCCGTATCGAGATCGGCAACGCCTTGCTCCATCGCACTCAACTGCGCGCGGATCAATTCGCCCTGCAACTGCCACGCCTGCAGCGCATCCACTTCGAAGGGCTCGTGATTCTCACTCGCCTCGTCCTGCATTTCGAGTCCCACGCGCAGACGCTGGCGAAAGAAGCTGCGCACCGGATCGCGCAGGAATTCGCCCAGCTCGCGCACGGAAAGCGGCTCGTCGCGCTCGGACGCGGGCAATGATGCGCCCGCCTGCGCCGCGCCGGCCAACGGCGCGGGGCGGCTCCATTCGTGCGCGTAGGTATAGAGCGTCGCGCTGCGCGGATCGGCGGGAAAATAGTCGGGGCTGAAGGGCTGCAGCCGATGCTCGATCGTCAACGCATCGAGCAGCGCGTGAGGCGCTCCGTCCTGTTCATCCTCTTCGTGCTCCAGCCGCCAGCCGGCCTTCAGATGGTCGCGCAACTGCCCGACGAGCACCGAGGGCGGCCGTGGCGTATTGTCGGTCACGCTGCGGCCCACCCACGAAACATGCAGATGATCGCGCGCGGAAAGCAGCGCTTCGAGAAACAGGTAGCGGTCGTCCTCGCGCCGCGAGCGGTCACCAGGCCGATAGTCGCGCCGCATCAGGTCGAAATCGAGTGGCGTGCGGCTGCGCGGATAGTCGCCGTCGTTCATGCCCAGCAGGCAGACATAGCGAAACGGAATCGCGCGCATCGGCATGAGCGTCGCGAACGTCACCGCGCCCGCGAAAAAGCGCTGCGCGAGACCACCGCCGTCGAGCTGCCCGAGCCAGTTCTCCGCGACGATCGCGAGCGGCAGCGCTTGCGTGAGCGCGGCTTCGCTACACGCCTCGCGCCACGTTTGCAGCGCGTTGTCGAGACGTTCCAGCGTATAGGCGTCCTCGCCTTCATCGGCGGCGAAGAACGTGGCCTTCAACGCGCGCAGGCGCTCGCACCAGACGTCGACGCTGGCCGGCTCGCGCAGCGTGCGCCATGCATGGTCGAGCGCATCGACGAGACGCGTGAGCGGCCCGAGCAACGCGGCGTCGAGGCCGCCGATTTCGGCGTACGGCTCGATGCCGCGCCACGTGCCAGAGCGGTCTCCCGCCGCGTAGCCGAGCAGCATGCGCCGCAGCCCGAAAGCCCAGCTGTTTGGCGCACTCGCATCTTCGCCTTGCGGCAGCCCCAGGCTTGCGCGCTGCTCGCCATGCAGGCCCCAGCGGATATTCGCGCCGTCGATCCAGTTGCGCAGCGTGGGCACGTCCTCGGCCTCGATGCCAAAGCGCGCGCGCACGGCAGGCACTTCGAGCAGGTCGAGCACGTCGCTCACCGTCACGCGCGCGTGAGGCAGCGAGAGCAGCATTTCCAGCGCGCCAATCAGCGGATCGAACGCACGTTGCGCGCGGTCCGCAATGCTGAACGGGATGTAGCGCGGATCGTCGTTCTCGACGAGGCCGAACACGGCCTGAATATGCGGCGTGTAGACCTCGATATCGGGCACCATGACGATCACGTCGCGCGGCCGCAAGGCCGGGTCCGCCGCGAATGCCGCAAGCAGCCGGTCGTACAGGATCTCTACTTCGCGCTGCGCACTGTGTGCTACATGGAAACGGACCGACTCGTCCACCTGCGGGTCGACCGCGGGCCAATGCTCGCGCGTTTCGGGCAAGGGCCGCAGATCGCGAATGTCGTCCTGCAATTGCTGCAAAAGCGTCTGCGCGTCGGCGCCATCGAACAGATCGATGCGCTGGCCAATGCGCGTGAAATGCGGCGTGTAGGACTCGCGCGCTTCGTCGCTATCGTATTCGTCGAGCAGGCCGATGAAGTCGCGCCCCTGCTTGCCCCATGCCGCCAGCAAGGGCTGCGCGTGCAGATGCAGTTGCGACTCGTCGAGTATGGCGGGCGCGCCCGCACGGCGGCGCTGGCGCGCGTGCCGCGCGCGCAGCAGATCCTGGTCGGCGACGATGTCGGCCCAGTAATGCATGCAGGGGTTGTGCACGCACAGCAGCACCTGGCTCCAGCGCGCGAGCGCGGCAAGCACTTCGAGCGACTGGCGTGGCAGGCTCGAAATGCCGAACACAACAAGGCGGCGCGGCAGAGCGCGCGGACGCGCATCGCCCTCCTGCCATGCCTGTGCGCGCGCCATGAAGCGCTCGTGCACGGCGGCGCGGCCCGTCAGCGCCGCCTCACTGCCTTGCGGCGCGCTCGCGCTCACGTCGGCCAGCAGCGCGCGCCAGAGCGCGGCCTGCCAGCGGGCGTCGTCGGCGAGCGGCACGCGGTTGTTGCGCGCGTCGATCACGACGTCGTCGTGCGCGGCCCATGCGGCGAGCCAGTCGGCGCGATAGACCTGGTACTGGTCGAACAGATCGGCCACGCGCTGCGCGAGCTGGAAGCACTTGCGCTGCTCCTCGTCGTTCGC
This sequence comes from Paraburkholderia silviterrae, assembly GCF_004353915.1. GTDB lineage: Bacteria > Pseudomonadota > Gammaproteobacteria > Burkholderiales > Burkholderiaceae > Paraburkholderia > Paraburkholderia silviterrae. The sequence continues at coordinate 323,494 of NZ_SMRP01000001.1, forward strand.
CATGAAGCGCTTGAGCGGCTCATAGCCGGGCGTGTCGAGCAGCGCGGGCAGCATGCGCATGAGACGCCAGACGAGGCGCGATTTGTCGAACGGAGAAACGGGTGGCACCGCGTCCTCGCCCAGCACGGCGCGATACACCGCCCAAAGAAAGCGTGACGGCAGCGACATTTCGAGCGCCGCCGCGATGCCGCAGCCGCCGTCCTCGGGGTCGGCCGCAAACGCTAGCTTGAGCCACTGCGCAATGCCATTGCTCTGCACGAGCAACATTTCCTTTTCGAGCGGCGCGATGGGGTGCTGGCCGATCCATTGCACGATCAGGTCGCGCAGGCGCTCGGGCTCGTTGCCGTGAACGAGCATCAGCCCCGCGGGCAATTCGCGCGCGCTCAAGGGCGGACTCCTTGCGGGACGCGGGCGGCATGGCCGCCGTGATCGATTGCGGAGCGTTGTGAGCGAGGTTCAAGCGTGAGGAATGCGGCCATGTCGCCTGGTGATGTCTGTTGCCGATAAGAAACCTGATGTGCCGCGCGCACTTTCCGATACGAAACCAAAGGGAAATCGATGCAAAGCGCGGCGCGGGCCGGCTGTGCAGGCCGGTCCGAAGCGACATGTTACGACATTGGCGCCTCAGCCGAGGCGGGTTCCCGCGGCGGGATCGAAGAAATGCAGGCGCGCCGCCGGCAAGCGTACGGCAATGCGCTCGCCGCGTGCGGGACGCACCTCGTGCGGCAGGCGCACGACCACTTCGTTGCTGCCCCAGCGGCCATGCGCGAGATTGTCCGCGCCAAGCAGCTCGCAGGTCTCCACTTCGACGGAGGCGGGCTCGCCCGCCTCCGGCTGCCCACTGCCGTTGTTGCCACTATTGCCATTGCCGTGCATGTGCTCGGGGCGCACGCCCAGCACACATTCGCGTCCCGGCTGCAGCGCCGCGCGCAAGCCGCCCGGGAACTGCTCCATCGGCAGCGGCAGTTGCGGGCCCATGCCCGCCGTCTCGAAGCGCTGGCCATCCGCGCTCACGCGGCCGCGCAGCAGATTCATTGCCGGCGATCCGATGAAGCTCGCCACGAACATCGACGCGGGCCGGTCGTACACCTCGCCGGGCGTGCCGATCTGCTCGGCGCGCCCGCCGTTGAGCACGATCACGCGCTGCGCGAGCGTCATCGCCTCGATCTGGTCGTGCGTGACATACAGGCTCGTCGTGCGCAGGCGCGCATGCAGCCGCTGGATCTCGAGGCGCATCTGCACGCGCAGCTTCGCGTCGAGATTCGAAAGCGGTTCGTCGAAGAGGAACACCGAAGGCTCGCGCACGATGGCCCGTCCCATCGCCACGCGCTGGCGCTGCCCGCCCGAAAGCTCGCGCGGCTTGCGCTCGAGCAGCGCGCCGAGCTCGAGGATCTCGGCCGCAGCCGCCACGCGCGCGTCGATCTCGCGGCGCTCGAGCCCCTGCAGTCTGAGGCTGTAGCCCATGTTGCGCGCCACCGTCATATGCGGATACAGCGCGTAGTTCTGAAACACCATCGCGATGTCGCGGTCCTTCGGCTCCATGCGATTGACCACCTTGCCGCCAATCTCGATCTCGCCCGAGCTCACGCTCTCGAGCCCCGCCACCATGCGCAGCAGCGTGGATTTCCCGCAGCCGGAAGGCCCCACGAGCACCATGAATTCGCCGTCCGCCACCGCCACGTCGATGCCATGCAGCACCTGCTGCGCACCGTCGTACGATTTCATCACGCCCCGCATGCTCAATGCCGCCATACCGTCTCCCGCTTGTTCGTTCGATGTTTCGTTGGCTCTTTTGCTTGCTCGTTCACTTGTTCGTTCGCTTTCTGCCCGATGTCCTGGCCTTCATCGTCACGCGTCACTTCTCGACATCCACGAGCCCGCGCACGAACCAGCGCTGCATCGCGAGCACCACGACTAGCGGCGGCAGCATCGCGATCATCGTCGCGCACATCACGAGATGCCATTGCGTGGCCGCGTCGCCGCTCGCGATCATGCTCTTGATGCCGACCACGGAAGTCGTCATGGACGCCGTGCTCGACATGAGGATCGGCCACAAGTACTGGTTCCAGCCGTAAATGAACGTGATGACGAAGAGCGATGCGATATTGGTCTTCGAAAGCGGCAGCACCACGTCCCAGAAGAAGCGCAGCGGACCCGCGCCGTCGATGCGCGCCGCCTCGATCAGCTCGTTGGGCAGTGTGAGAAAGAACTGGCGAAACAGAAACGTGGCGGTGGCCGAGGCGATCAGCGGCAGCGTGAGGCCCGCATAGGTGTTGGTGAGATGCAGCGTGGCCGCGACCTGCACCGTGGGAAAGATGCGCACTTCCACGGGCAGCATCAGCGTCACGAAAATGAGCCAGAACGAGAGGCGCCGAAACGGGAAGCGGAAGAACACGATCGCATAGGCGGAAATGATGGAGATGGCGATCTTGCCCACCGAGATCACCAGCGCCGTGATGACGCTGTTGAGCAGCATCTTGCCGAAGGGGCTTGCGGCATTGCCCGTACCCACGTTCCAGACCGTTGCCGCGTTCTCCAGCAGATGCGTGCTGGGCACGAGCGAAAGCGGCACCGAGAACACCTCCTGCGCGTTCATCGTCGCCGCACAAAACGCGACGTAGACAGGAAACGCCACCACGGCCACGCCGGCGAGCAGCATCGCGTGGCAGAAAAGGTTGAAGTATTTGCGGTTCTCGATCATAGGTGACCTAGTACTGGACCCGCCGTTCGATGAAGCGGAACTGGAAGATCGTGAGCGCTGTGACGAGCAGCATCAGCACCACGGACTGCGCGCCGGAGCTGCCGATATCGAGCCCGCGAAAGCCTTCGTCGAAGATCTTGTAGACGAGCGTGCGCGTAGCCTGCCCCGGTCCGCCGCCCGTTGCCGCGTCGATCACTGGGAAGGTGTCGAAGAGCGCGTAGACCACGTTCACGACGAGCAGAAAGAAGCTCGTAGGCGAAAGCAGCGGCAAGGCAATGCCGAAGAAGCGCCGCACCGGCCCCGCTCCGTCGATGGCCGCGGCCTCGAAGAGCGACTGCGGAATGGCTTGCAGCCCCGCGTAGAAAAACAGGAAGTTGTAGCTGATCTGCTGCCACACGGACGCAACCACCACGAGCGTCATGGCCTGCCCCGGATTGAGCGCGTGATTCCATATCACGTGCACGCGCGCGAGCGTGTAAGTCACGAGGCCGATGCTCGGATTGAAGAGAAAGCCCCAAAGCACCGCCGCGATCACTGGCGCCACCGCGTACGGCCAGATCAGGAAGGTCTGGTAAAAGCGCTTGCCGCGCGTGACGTGATGCGCCATGGCGGCGAGCGCGAGAGAAAGCACGAGGCCGCACACGGTCACGAGCGCGGCAAAGACGACCGTCGTCTTGATGGAGTCCAGATACAGCGGGTCTTTGAACAGGTGTGCGAAATTCGCGAAGCCGACGAATTCCGAGGAGGTGCCGAAGGCGTCTTGGGCCTCGGTGGATTGCAGGAGCGCGACGCCCGCGGGCCAGAGAAAGAACACGGCCGTGACCGCGAGTTGTGGGCCGACCAGCAGATAAGGCAGCAGGCTCGCGCCGAAACGGGAGCGTTGTTCCATCGCGTCGATCTCCTCGGGTTGCGGCGCCGCACCGGCACGCGCCCCAATTCTAGCCGAGAGTCAAGACACGCCCCCTCACGATGCACCACGCGCTGCAATCAGTTCGTCCACCACGCTGATCACCTGGCCTGCGGTGATCACTGTCGTGCACTGATAGCGCAGCGCGTCGCCCGCGTGGCGCGGACACCAGCCGAAGTCGCTGTCGAACTCGACTGTGGTGTCGTTGTAGCAGCTATTGCAACCATGAAAATTGATCACGCGCCACGGCGTATGGAACTCGTTTTTCGGATGCGAAAAACCGCTGATCATGACCACAGGCACCCCCACCGCCCAGGCAAGCCAGGACAGGCCACTGCTAAGCCCAACGAAGAAGTCCGCGTGCGCGAGCAGGCTCGCGCGTTCCTGCAGGGGCCGCGCGCCGGTGAAGTCCTCGGCGCCTTCCGGCATCGTGTTCGGCGCGCCGGGCAAGCCATATTCGCGGTCGCGGTCGATGCACAGCACGCGATAGCCGCGCGCCTTCAGGTGCGCGACAAGCCCGCGCCAGCCGTCCGGATTGTTCCAGTATTTGCACTGCGCCGACGCCTGTGCTGCGATGCACACATAGGGCTGCGCCACGGCGCGCGAGTGGTCGGCCATTACGACGTTGGTACGCCGCTCCACCGGCGGCACGCCCAGCAGGTAGGAGGCAAAGTCTTGCAGGCTGCTCACGCGCGGATCGGTGGGCTGGTGATCGCGGTCGGCATATGGCGAAAAACAGCCCACGCGGTATGTTGCATAGATTGGCTTGCCGCAATCGTCCAGGGTACCGGAGTCCCCCGGCATTTCCGATACGAAACGCAGCGCCGGATAGCCAGCTTCGAACAGCTCATGCAGCCACGGCCGCATCTGCACGGTCACTGAGCAGCCGTGCCGCCGCCGAAAGGCCTCGATAGCCGGCACCCACGCGATCGCATCGCCCAGTGCGCCCGAGCCGATCGTCATCCAGACGTGCTTTTCGGCGGCATCGAATGCATGGGAGAAGACCTGTCGGGGGCCGTCGAACACCTCCAGCAGGAATCGCACAAAGTATTTGCGGCGGCTCGCCACGATCTCGCCGGCCGCAAGCGCGGCGTCGAACACGAGGTTCTGCGTGTCGAGATCGACCATGCGCACGCGCCAGCCCGCCACCGGCACATGCACGCGACACCCATAGTTGAAGTCGTAGCGAATGCCCTCGGGGCCTTCAAGGCAAGGTGCGTCCACGCGCGCGAAACTCGCCGCGTGGCTGCCACGTTGCGTATCGGAAAACCCGGAAACTTCAGGAGAGGAACGCGATTCTGGATGAGCGGATGTATGCACCGTGCGGACCTTGTTTGCGTGGCTGCCATATGCGAGACCGACGCGCCAGGCAAAACGCACGGTTGCGTCGCGTCCGCGATGATAGTGGAGCGCCGCCCCCCCGCGCTGGCACGCAGATCAAGACATCGCCAAATAGCCAGCCCCGCAATGCGCGCTGCGCTCGCTACGCCAGCGCCGCCGCCGCGAACTTGCCGAGATCCGTGCCCGGGTCGCGCAGCGCGGCGAGATCGAGCCGCTTGCCCGAGCCCACGAGCTTCTTGCCACACAGGAAATCCGGCATCGAGCTCACCGCATCGACCGCCAGCAGCGTGCCGTTTTTCAGGTAGTAAACAGCGAAGCGGCGCGCGGCCGGATCGCCGCGCACGACGGTCTCGTCGTAGCCCTCGTGCAGGCCCACCGTCTGCAGCTTGAGATCGTACTGATCGGACCAGAACCACGGCGCGTCGCACGCGGGCCGCGCCTTCCCGACAATGGCCGACGCGGCGAGCTTCGCCTGCTCCACCGCGTTGTGCACGCTCTCGAGACGGCCCGTGCGGCTGTAGTGCGCGAGCGGCCGGCTCGCGCAGTCGCCAATGGCAAACACGTCGGGGTCCGACGTGCGGGCGTCCTCATCGACCTCGATGCCGTTGGCGCACGCGATGCCCGCCGCCTGAGCGAGCGCGACGTTCGGCGTGATGCCGATGCCGATCAGCGCAAGCGTGGCGGGCACGATCTCGCCGCCAGCGAGCTTCACACCCGTGAGCTTGCCATGCTCGCCCACGAACGCCTCGATCTTCGAATTCAGGCGCAGGTCGACGCCCTGCGCGCGATGTTCGTTCTCGTAGAACGTGGAGACCGTCTCGCCGGTCACGCGCCCCAGCACGCGCGGCGCAGCCTCGAGCACCGTCACCTCGTGTCCCAGTTGACGGGCGGCGGCCGCGGCTTCGAGACCGATGTAGCCCGCGCCGATCACCACGAGCCGCTCGCCGGGCTTCACGCGCTCGCGCAGCACGTCGGCGTCGGCGAGCGAGCGCAGCGCCACGATGCCCGCGAGGTCGTGTCCCGGCAACGTCAAGGCACGCGGCGTCGAGCCGGTCGCGAGAATGAGCTTGTCGTAATGCAGCGCCGTGCCGTCGCTGAGCGTCAGCGTGTGGCTTGCGCGGTCGAGCGATTGCGCGCTCGCGCCGAGCTTCAGTTCGATGCGCTGATCGTCGTAGAACTGGCGCGGCTTGAGCCAGAGCCGCTCGAGATCGGCCTCGCCCTTCAGGTAGGTCTTGCTTAGCGGCGGACGATGATACGGCGGCACCGGTTCTTCGCCCACCAGCACGACGCGCCCCTCGAAACCGTACTGCCGCAGCAGCGCCGCCGCGTTGCCGCCCGCGTGCCCTGCCCCGACGATCACTACCGTGTTGCCTGCTTCCTGCATGTCCGCTCCCGTTCATTGATTCGCCGCACGCCTGGGCCATGGCCATTGAGCACGGCACCTTGCCAGTCTGGGCTTGACGACGCGCACCGCTCGCGCGCGCCGGGACCGGAATCATCTCACGTCTGTACGGCGGACGGCAAAGCCCCGGCTCGTGTGCATAGCACAGGCCCGCAGGAGAACGACGCCGTCAATCGAGCGCGTGGTCGTTCGGCGCCGCATAGAGCGCACGCAGCGCATCGCTCATCGGAAAGTGAAAGTTCACGCCCTTGGGCGGCACCGGCTGCTCGAACCACTTCATATAGAGCGCGCCGATCTGCCCGCTCTTCATGAGCGCGCTCATCGTCTCGTTCACGAGCTGCCGGAAAGCCGGATCGCCGTTGCGCAGCATGAATGCATAGGCCTCCCAGGATTGTGGCGTGCCGACGATCACCCAGTCGGACGGATGCGCAGTCAGCGAGCGCGTGCCGGCGAGCAGCACGTCGTCCATCATGTACGCGACAGCGCGCCCCGATTCGAGTATCTCGCGCCCCTGCCTATAGTCCTTCGCGCTGATCACCTGCATGTTCATATGCTTCTCGAGATTCATGCGGCGCAGGATGCGCTCGGACGTCGTGCCCTGATTGGTGAGCACGGTCTTGCCCACGAGATCGCTGAAATCGTGAATGCCCGAATCCTTGCGCGTCAAGAGGCGCGTGCTCGCAACGAAGAACGTATCGGAAAACGTCACCTGGCTGTGGCGCGCCTGCAGATTGGTGGTGACGCCGCATTCGAGATCGACGGTGCCGTTCTGCACGAGCGGGATGCGGTTCTGCGAAGTCACGGGAATGAAGCGCACCTGCAGATTCGGGCGATGCGCCTGCGCTTTTACGGCATCGACGACATGATTGCAGATGTCCTGCGAAAAGCCGATCACGTTGCCGTTCGCGTCCACATACGAGAACGGCACGGAGGTCTCGCGATAGCCGATTGCAATCATGTTCGCGGCCCGGACCTTATCGAGCGTGGGCTGCGCAACCTGTGCGCCAGCCGGTTGCAGCAATAGCAACGGCAGCGCCAGCGTTGCCGCGCCGGCAAGACCTGTGCGCAACGCCCGACACCGCCCCTTCGCCACGCGCTTGAGCCGGTTCATGATTCGCTCCCCCATGCCCGATGGTCGTTTCGATTCGTGAAGTGATGCGCCCTGCACAACGCGCCCGATCCGCATGGCTCGGCGCCATCCTATGCGATGTTAGCGCGCGCACGCCGCCGCGAGAAACGCAAGGCGAAAAAAAACAGCGGCCACAGCCGCTGCTTTCGCGTCGCATGGGTCCGGCCCGCGGGCTCAGCCGTTGACGATCTCCTTCGGCTGCAGCAGCGAGAACGCGGCGCCCAGCACCATCGCCGCCGCCACGCAGTACATGCCCGCGTTGGTGCTATGCGTGACGTCCTTCATCCAGCCGATGATCGTCGGGCTCACGAAGCCCGCGAGATTGCCGATCGAATTGATCATGCCGATGGCCGCGGCGGCCGAACCGCCGGCGAGTATCGCGCTCGGCCAGGCCCAGAAGACCGGCATGGTCGCGAGCATGCCGGCGGCGCCCACGGACAGCGCGAGCATCGCGAGCGGCACGTTGTGGCCGAACACCGTGCTCAAGTAGAGACCGAGCGCCGCCGCCAGCGAGGCAATCGCGAAGTGCCAGCGGCGCTCGCCGCTGCGGTCCGCGCTCTTCGCCACGAACAGCATGCTGAACACGGCGCAAGCGTAGGGAATCGCGGTCAGGAGGCCCACGTCGAGCGCGCTCTTCACGCCGCTCGCCTTGATGAGCGTGGGCAGATAGAAGCTGATGCCGTAGAGGCCCATCATGCAGCAGAAGTAGATGAGCGCCATGAGCCACACGCGGCCATTGCTGAACACCGAGGCAACCGATGCATGACCCTTGCCGGCCTGCTCCTGCTCGATGTTCTCCTCGAGCACGGCACGCTCTTCGTTCGAGAGCCACTTCGCCGCGCGGATGCTATTGGGCAGATAGAACAGCGTGATCACGCCGAGCACGAACGAGGGCAGCGCCTCGATGAAGAACAGCCATTGCCAGCTCGCCCAGCCATCCCGGCCGTCGAAGGCCGCGAGAATCCACCCGGAAAGCGGGCCGCCCAGCACGCCCGCGACCGGAATGCCGATCATGAAGAGCGCGTTCATGCGGCTGCGCCGCGCGGCGGGAAACCAGTAGGTGAGATAGAGCACGATGCCGGGGAAAAAGCCGGCTTCGGCCACACCCAGCAAGAAGCGCACGAGATAGAACTGGGTGGGCGTCTTCACGAACAGCGAGGCCGCCGATATCACCGCCCACGTGAGCATGATGCGCGCGATCCACCTGCGCGCGCCCACGCGATGCATGAGCAGATTGCTTGGGACTTCGAAGAAGAAATAGCCGATGAAAAAGATCCCCGCGCCAAGACCGTAGACGGTCTCGCTGAACTGCAGGTCGCTCAGCATCTGCAGCTTGGCGAAGCCGACGTTCACGCGGTCGAGATAGGCCGCGACGTCGCAAAGGAAGAGAAAGGGCAACAGGCGCAGGGTCGCTTTTGAGTAGGCCCGGGATTCGAGTTGCTGTCGTTGGGCACTCGCAAGGCCGCTAGTGATGGTATTCATGGTCTCCACATCATGGGTCTGGCGCTTGCATGCGTTGGTCGTGCGTTGTTCATGCGAGCCATCGCAGCTCGGCCAGGAAAATCGGGTCTTATGCCTGGCGTTGCAGGCGCGGATGTTACCGGTCACGCCCCTGCCCTGCAATGAATGCAAAGTGCATAATCGTAGCGGCACGCAATCGGCACAGTCAACATTATGTAAGCAAGACCGAAACTGTGGGCACGCCCGGTGCGGGGCTACAATCATCGGTCGAGTTTCGTATCGGATACATCGCATGGAGGAGCGCACGCCATGACTCATGCCGCCCCGCCCCGTCGCCCGCGCGTCTATCTCGCGGGCTTCGACGTGTTTCGCCCCGACGCGCTCGAACACGGCGCACAGCTCGTCGCCGCATGCGGCGACTTCGGCTTCGAGGGTCTTTACCCGCTGGACGTCCAGGTGCCCGCCGATCTCGACGGCCCGCGCCAGGCCGCGTGGATCTATCGCGCCAACATCGACGCCATCCGCAGCGCAGATATCGTGATGGCAAATGTCAACGATTTTCGCGGCCCGGGCGAGCCCGACTCAGGCACCGCTTTCGAGATTGGCTTTGCCGCCGCACTGGGCAAGGAAATCTGGGCTTATTCGGCCGACACCGGCACGCTGATCGAGCGCGTGCCTTCGCACCCCGGTGCGCAAGGCCGGCTCTGCGAGCGCGGTTTTCTCGTCGAGGATTTCGGCTTGACGAAAAACCTCATGATCGCGTGCGCGGCGCGCATCGTGCCGGGCGACGCGCGCGCGTGCCTCGCGGCCATGGCGCGGGGACGCCTGGACTAGCCGCCCCGCCGCACGACTGCGCAGCAGTACGCATCACTACGCACCACTACGCATCACGCCGCGCCGCTGCACTTGCGGCACCCGCTGCACGATGGGCAGCGCGGCGCCCTCAGTGATGCATCGCGCTCATCGTGCTCATGCGCTGCAGCGCGCGGATGCGCGCGACCGCAGGACGGTCGGACACCGCGTTCTGGTAGAGCTTCGCGACATCGGCCTTGAGCGCCGTGCGCGAGGCACCGTCGAGATACACCATGTGCCCCGATGGATAGAAGCGCGCGCTCAGGTTGTTGCGCACCTTCTGGTCGACGAGCGGCATCTGCTGCAAATCGATCACGGTCTGGTAGAACGGCGTGACGAAATCGTAGTAGCCGTTTGCGGAAAGCACGCGCAAATCCGGATTCAGCGCCATCACGGCGGCCAGGTCGCCCGCCGTGTAAAGCACGATGTTGCCCTGCGCGTCGACGCCCTTTTGCGCGCCCGTCGGGTCGATGTGGCTGAAGTTCCAGTTCTTGAAGGCCTGGTCGTTGAGGTCCGTGAACGACGAGTTGGTGCGGAACTTGAGCGTCTCGTTCAGATAGCTGTTCCACATGGCCGTGTACACGCCGCTCACCGCCGTCATGGTGGGGTCGTTGCCACCCGAATTCGGGTCGATGTTGCCGGCAATGCCCGTGTCGATCGCGCTCACGCGGCCGTCGTACGAGCCAAGCGCCACGCCCTTGTCCTTGAGCAGCGTGGTGAGGAACAGCGAGTTGCCGCGGCTGTCGTAGGCCGCGATGTTGAGGTCCCAGGCCTGCAGCGTTTGCGTGTCGATACCCGTGTATTCCGAAAGTTTCTTGAGCGTAGCGGGGATCGCCGGATTTTTCGGATCGGGGAATTTTTCCAGCGCCACCCGGTAGTCGGTGCGCGCGAACTGCGCCACCTGGGCCGCGAAGGTCTGCAAATCCTTGGGCGCCGGCTTGACGCCAAGCCGCTGGTGATACCACGCGTCGGCCGCCGCCGTGGGCAGCGCGCCAACCGGATTGCCGCTTTGCGTGTAGTCCAGAATCGAAGACTGCAAGGTGATGCCGTTCAGGTCCACGCCGTCTTCGTGAAGGCGATACGCGAGCACGCAGCTGCGCGCCGTGCCGTACGATTCTCCGTAAAGAAACTTCGGGGAATTCCAGCGGTCGTTGGCGCTCAGGTAGCGCTTGATGAACTGCTTGAGCGAATCCGCGTCCTGATCCACGCCCCAGAAGTCGCGATTGTGATGCGGCGCGATGGCCGCGGAATAGCCCGTTCCCACCGGATTGATGAAGACCAGATCGCTCTTGTCGAGCAGGCTGTCCGGGTTGTCCTCGAGCGCATAGGGCGCGGGCGGCGTGAAGCCCGGCATGGAGGTCTTGATGCGCTTGGGCGCGAACGAACCCAGCAGCACGAACACCGAGGAGGAACCCGGGCCGCCGTTGTAGAAGAACGTGACGGGCCGGTCCTGGGCCTGCACACCGTCCTTCGTGAACGCCACGTAGAAAATCTTGGCGTTGGGCTGCGAGCTGCTCGGGTCGACCGTGACGAGATGGCCCGCGGTCGCTGTATAGGCAATCACCTCGCTGCCGATCTGGATCGCATGATGCGTGACGGCGGCGTTCTCGGTCATGTCGGTCACGAAGTCGTCGGGGCCGTTGCCGTAAGCGGTGGGATCGAAACACGGCTGGTCGTTCGGGCTGCGGTGCTTGCCATTGCCGCTCGCCGCTGCCTTGCCGTCGTTGGTCTGAGCCTCTTCGTTCATATTTTCTCCTTGCTCGTGGTACGCCGTGGTATATCGATCGCCCGGAACGCGGTTTCGCTTTGGAAACCAGGAAAATTTTTGCATGCGCGCCGCACTCCGTCACGCGGCGCGCTGGTCCCCGATGCTACGCCGAGCCAAGCGCGGCTGCCACCCTGGTGCCCACGGGTGTGCCGAGCCCCGTGCAGGCGTCCCAGCCGGGCGTGGCCGCGTAGTCGCCGTTGTTGCCGCTCGTGATGTCGTTGAACGCGCCAGGCTGGGCGTAGAGCTTCGCGTTGACGAAGCCCGCCGCCTTGCCGCTGCTCGCATTGATGCGCGCGATCAGCGCGGCCCACAGCGGCGCGACGGCGCTCGTGCCGCCCACCACGGTATCCGTCCCGCCGATATGCACCTCGTAGCCCGTCGACGGGTCGGCATCGGCGGCCACGTCGGGCACGCCGCGCTGCGCGAGCGCGGCCGCTGCGCCGCTGCTGCGCGCCAGCTTCAAACCCTGCTGCCACGCGGGCAGCGCGAACGTTGCGCTCACGCCGCCGCCGGTCGCGCCGTTCTCGCCGCTGCTCCACACCGTTTCACGCGTAATCTGGCCGTTCGCCGCGGTGAGCTGCGTGCCGCCGCAGCCAAGCGCATAGGGGCTGGACGCGGGGAAGTCGACATGGTCAGCGCCATCGCCCACGCCGTCCGACGAGCCGCTGTCGCCCGCCGCGCAGCACACCGTCACGCCCAGCGCGACGGCCGTCTGCAGCGCGTCGTTGAGCGCGCCCAGCGTCTGCTGCGACCACACCGACTCGGGCGCGCCCCAGCTGATCGAAATGACCGATGGCTTGCGCTGGCTGTCGTGCAGCGCCGCGCTCACGGCGTCGACGAAACCGGCTTCGCTGTTCGGCGCGAAGTAGACAGCGATCAGCGCCCCGGGCGCGAGCGCGCCGGCGATCTCCACGTCGAGCGTGACTTCGCCGTCGGGCCCACTGGGGTCGCCGTTCGGCGCGTTGGTCGCCTGATCGACCGAGACGGCCTCCACGCGCGGCGGCGAGACGCCAAGCGCGCTGAAATAGGCATCGAGGTCCGACTGGGCGTAGCCGCCGCCCATTTCGATCAGCGCGATGCATTGGCCCTTGCCGTCGCCGGCCGGAAAATCGTAGAGCCCGGCGAGTTGCAGCGGCGTGAATGAGCGGCTCACCGCGCGCGCGGCCCGGATCGGCGCATGCACGGCCCCGCCAGAGCCGGTGGCTGTCACAACCGGCGGTGGGCGTTTCGCCGGGGTTGTCGCGAGCGTTGTCGATTCAATGCGGAAATGCGCCTGCGCCTTTGCGCGGCTGTCGAGGCCGACGACCGCGGTGACGATCCCGTGCAGGTCGTCGGGCAGATGCACGGGGCCAGTGGGCTGGCGAAAGTGCTGCTTGAGCTTGCCGACCTGATGCTCGAAGCGCTGCAAGTCCACGCCGAATGCGGCGTTGTACTGCTGCACGGTGCCCGAGAGCACGACGCGGCGCGCGCCGGGGTCGGCCTTCACGACCGCCAGGCCGTGCGCCTTCGCGAACGCCTCCACGCGTGCGATGTCGGCGGCGTCTGCGCCGAAGCGCTGGTCGTATTGCTCGCGCGAAATCGGATGCGCGCCGGGCGCGCCCGACGCGATGCGCTCGACCAGCTCGCGGAACGCGGGCTCGGCCTGGCGGCGCAATATCACTACGACGTTGAAATGTTCCGCGGGATCGCACGCGCCGACGCATTGCGCGCCGGTGGGCACCGGGTGTTCACTGCCTGCTACGGGACGCCTGATCATTGCCGGATCTCCTCGATGAGCACGTAGTCGTTCGCATTCGGACACGCAACCGATTATGCGAGTTCCACGCGCCGCGCGAGTCGTCGACGCCCTTGCCCCATCCGCCGGGCCTGCGGGCAAACGCAGCCGGCACTTTCGTGCCGACGTTGCCGATGCATCACGCATCGCGCGGAGCTGGCCGAACGCACAGGCCCATACGAAATCCGCGCAAGCAGGCACCAAAAGAAAAAGCACGCTGGGCGCCAAAGCGCCCAGCGTGCTTCGATAAGGATCGCTAATTTCAGGCCGCTGCGGCCAGTGCCTGCGGCAGGTGGTTCTGCAGATAGGCCTCGAACTCGTCCTTCACTTCAGGATGGCGCAGTGCGAACTCGACGGTGGCCTTCAGGTAGCCGATCTTGCTGCCGCAATCGAAACGCGTGCCCATGTAGCGATACGCGAGCACCTGCTCTTCCGTGAGGAGCGATTGCAGCGCATCGGTGAGCTGAAGCTCGCCGCCCGCGCCCGGCTTCAGTGCGCGCAGGTGATTGAAGATCGTCGGCATCAGCACGTAGCGGCCAACCACGCCGAGATTGGACGGCGCGGCCTCCGGCGCGGGCTTTTCCACGATGCCCGAGAGCTTGAACACATCCTGTTCCCACTCGCGGCCGTCCACGATGCCGTACGAGGCACTGTTTTCGCGCGCGATCGCTTCCACGCCCACCACCGAGCTGTGATAGTGGTTGAAGGTATCCACGAGCTGCCTCATGACCGGCTTGGGGCTATAAAGCAAGTCGTCGGCGAGAATGACGGCAAACGGTGCGCCGCCCACGAGCTTTTCGGCGCACATCACCGCGTGGCCGAGGCCCAGCGCTTCGGCCTGGCGCACGTAGAAGCAGTCCACGTTGCTCGGCTTGATGCTGCGCACCAGGTCGAGCAGCTTCTGCTTGTTGCGCGCTTCGAGCTCGGCTTCGATCTCGTACGATTTGTCGAAATGATCTTCGATCGCGCGCTTGCTGCGGCCGGTTACGAAAATCATTTCGGTGATTCCCGCAGCGATCGCCTCTTCCACCGCGTACTGAATGAGCGGCTTGTCGACGATCGGCAGCATTTCCTTGGGGCTAGCCTTGGTGGCGGGCAGAAAGCGCGTACCGAGGCCCGCAACAGGAAATACCGCTTTGGTAACTTTGAGCATGATGTTCATTCCCAGTTCGATCGTTTGAGTAACGGTCTCGCAGCAAGGCAAGCCGGCGTCCCCGAGGGTTTTGTTGGGTCTTTCTGCTGGGCAGTTTTTGTGTTCAAAAGGGTCGGGTCCGTCCAGTACCGAAAAAAGACGAAATTCCGAATGCGACGGTCAAGCAGACCAGCGGCAATTATTGCCTGATTGATTGCCATGCACCCCGAATAATCGGCATGAATTTCCTGATTCGGTTTCGAGCGTCAAGCGAGCAGATTTCAAGCTGGCTTGCAATCGCGGCGCAATGGCGGATATTGCATGACCGCGCAGTTTACTCGACTTCGTCGGCGGGCGGCAAGCCACCCGTTTGCGTGCGCGAACGCCGGATAGGCTCATTGCGCAGCGCCTCGCGATACGCCGACACCGCGACGAGAATCAACAGCACGGCAATGCCGGCCAGCAAATGCAGGTTCATCGAAATCTCCATCGACCTTATGGCGATCCCCATTAAATTAGCATTTCAAATCACACAAATAAATCGCTTTCTCGTTACAAGGTTTTATTTCTCGATTTCGGCGAACTTATGGATTTTTTGCATGTGGCCAAGGTGACACCGAATAAGCGCCACGAATACTTTTTGAAAAACTTTTGCATAATTTCCTCGCGCGAGGCCCCCTATGATCGCCAGGTAGCCTCCCACTATCACGCACGCCACGCCCCAATGAGCGATCCCGCACTCGAAACCATCCTGCCGCCAGCAACCACCCTGCCAGCCGCCGTCGCGCGACCCGCCGGTGCCGTCGCCAGCGATCACCTGATCGATGCGCTGCGTGGCTTCGCCGCCCTGCTGGTGGCGTATTTCCATTGCCGCCAGGTCACCTGGATCGGCATGGGCGCCTTCCATCAGACCCACGCGAGCCTGGCGAGCCCCGGCACGATCGCCGCGTGGCTCACGCTGCCCATTGCGTGGGGCTCCGCCGGGGTGCCGATTTTCTTCGTCATCAGCGGCTATTGCATTCACCGCAGCGGCGCCGCGCGTCTCTTGAAGAACCCCGATTTCCGGCTCGACGCCGGGCAGTTCTGGCTGCGCCGCTTCGTGCGGATCTACCCCGTGCTGCTCGCCGCGCTCGTGCTCACCTTCGTGGCCGATTCGTTCAGCCTCACGATGACGCCCGTGAGCCACAAGATTCTCGACATCGGGCCGCGCGCGTTCCTCGTCAACCTGCTCTCGCTGCAAGGCGTGGCGGGCCCGACCTACGGCTCCAACGGCGCGCTCTGGACGCTCTCGCTCGAAGTGCAGTTCTACCTGCTCTATCCGCTGCTGTTCGCCGTGCGCCGCCGCGTCGGACTCAACGCGGTGCTGGCTGGCATCGCCGCCATCAACGTGATTTCCGCGCTTACGCTCGCGCGGCACGACATCGTGTTCTTCACGTCGTACTGGTTCTCGTGGATGCTCGGCGCATGGATTGCGGAAGCGCGCCTGCGCGGCTCGGAAGGCTTTCGCTTCGCTTACGTGGCCGCTGCGCTCTTCGCGGTGGCGGGCTGCGTGGCGTTCCACTTCGGCCAGTACGGCGCATTCCAGCTCTGGGCCTGCGCCTTCGCCTGCTATCTCGTCAAGGCGCTCGCGCGGCCGGCCGCAACCGGCGGCGTGCTCATGCAGGCGTTCTCGAAGCTCGGCGCCTTCAGCTATTCGCTCTACCTGATCCATCTGCCGCTCTTCGTGCTGCTCGGCTCGCTGCTGTTCCACTCCGCGCTGCAGACCTCGATCTGGCCTTCGTTCGGCTTCACGCTCGCCGTGCTGCCCATCGCATGGCTCTTCTATCGCCTGTTCGAGTTGCCGGCGCTCAACGTCGCCTCACGCCTGCGCAAACGGGCTGCTTGATGAGCGCGTTTAGATTGCGCATCGATGCTTCGTGAAGACGGGCCGCTATAGCCAAAGCTATAGCGGCCCTTTTCAATCAGGTCTTGCCGCCCAAGCGCGCCCCAGCCAAAAAGCGGCGCATCGCGCTTCAAGCTACATGCGAAAAGCTTCAAGCTACATGCGAAAAAAAGCGGGGCCGCGCTTGCACGGCCCCGCCCTCGCCGCCCTGATTCGACGGCCCCTCGCTTCTCCCTGAGCCTTTATCGCGCGCGCATCACGACGCCATCGAGCACGCGTCCGACCGCTTCGACGTATTGCTCCTTGCCAAAGCGCTCGCGCGCCACCTCAAGCCCGTTTTGCGCGAGCCGCTCGCGCAGCGGCGCGTCATCACACAACGCGGCAAGCGTCTTCGCAAGCTCCTGCGCGTCGCCCGGCGTGCAGAGCAGCCCGCTCTTGCCGTGCTCGACAATCTCCGTCACGCCGCCGTCGCGCGAGGCCACCACGGGCCGCTGCGCGAGCATGCCCTCGACCACGACGCGGCCGAACGGCTCCGGCGTGATGGAGGTATGCGCGATCACATCCATCGCGCGCATGCAGGCCGCAATGTCGTGCCGGAAGCCGAGGAAATGAACACGGTCCGCGAGACCGCGCGCGGCAACGAATTCGCGCAGCTCCTGCGCATAGGCATCTTCGCCGAACAACGGCGCGCCGACGAACACGGCATGCGCCCGCGGCTCGAGCAAGAGCGCTTCGAGCAGCACGTGCTGGCCCTTCCAGCGCGCGAGGCGGCTGAATGCGCCAACCAGAAACGCGTCCTGCGGCAGACCGATCTGCGCGCGCAATTGCGCCTGCGGCACGCGCGCGAGCGCGCGGAACGGCGATTCGTCCACGCCGTTGTGCACGACGTCGATGCGCCGCGCGTCGAACTTCGTGAGATCGGAAAAGACCTGCGCCGAAGCGTGCGAATTCGCAATCACGTGCGCGAGGCCCAGCTTCGCGCAACCCTTGATGACGGCGCGCTGCACGCGCCCAAAATGCTCGTCGCTCACAATGTCGCGCAAATGCCAGACCACGGGCTTGCGCGCGAGCTTGCCCGCCAGCACGCCGATCACCATCGCGCGCTGCGTATTGGCGTAGAGCACGTCGGCGCCGCGTGCACGGCGGCGCGTCTCGCGCACGAGCGCGGCAATGCCCGCGAGCACGCCGAGCCTGGGCACCGCGCCGCCGTCGCGGCGCACGTTACGCAATGCGCCCGAGTCGAGCACGTCCACGCGGGCGCCCGCGGCGTCGAGCGCCTCGCGAAACGGCCCGTCGTTGAACAGCAGCACCTCGATGCGCGCGCGCAGGCCCTTCACCACCTCCAGCAGCGACAGCTCCGCGCCGCCCAGCACGCCGCTCTGGTCGATCGCCAGCACGCGAGGCGCGTCTTGCCGGGCTTCTTGCTTCGTGTCTTGCGTTGCGGCTCGTCCGCCTTCGCCATCGTTGCCGCCGCTCGCTTCGGGCTCGGCGGCACGCGGCAGCCCGGCCTCGGCGATGGCCGGCACGGCCCGCGCCACGCGCGCGAAAAACTGCTCGCGGAAGTGCGCCGCGGAAAAACGCTGCGCATTCGCGCGGCAATCCTCGGCGCGAAAACGCCCCGGATCGTGCTCGAACGACTCCACCGCCGCGATGATGGCCTCGGCGCGCTGCTCGTCGAAGAACAGCCCCGTGGGCTGCGAGCCCGAGTCGCGCACGGTTTCGAGCGCACCGCCCTTGCCGTAGGCGATCACGGGCGTGCCGCACGCCTGCGCTTCCACGACGGAAATGCCGAAGTCCTCTTCTGCCGCGAACACAAATGCCTTCGCACGGCGCATGCGATCGTGCAGCACCGAAAACGGCTGATACCCCATCACCTCGACATTCGGGCCGGCCTTCGCGCGCACCTTCTGCATATCGGGACCGTCGCCAATCACGACGAGGCGCTTCTCCGGCATGCGCGAGAACGCCTCGACGATGAGGTCGATCTTCTTGTATGGCACGAGCCGCGAAGCGGTCAGGTAAAAGTCTTCCTTGCGCGTCTCGAGCTCGAACGCGTCGACGTCGACGGGTGGATACACCACCTCGGCCTCGCGCTGATAAACCTTGTGAATGCGCCGCGCGATGAACGACGAATTCGCCACGAACTGATCGACCGAGTTCGCCGTGCGCACGTCCCAGTTGCGGATGTAGTGGAGAATCAGCCGCGCGAGCATCGACTTCGGCCCCTGCGTGAGATGCGACTCCTGCAGATATTGATGCTGGAGATCCCACGCGTAGCGGATCGGCGAATGCACGTAGCTGATGTGAAACTGGTCGGGGCCGGTCAGCACGCCCTTGGCCACCGCATGCGAGCTCGAAATGACCACGTCGTAGTCCGAAACGTCGAGCTGCTCGATGGCGAGCGGCATGAACGGCAGATACGCACGGTACTTCGTGCGCGCCTTCGGCAGGCGCTGGATGAACGAGGTCGTCGCGCGCTTGCCGCGCAGGAACTTGCGGTCCTTCTCCTCGACGAAATCGACTACCGAGAAGAGATCCGCGTCGGGGAAGCAGTCGATGATCTGTTCGAGCACGCGCTCGGCGCCCGCGTAGGTGACGAGCCAGTCGTGCACGATGGCCACGCGCGGCTTGCGGTTCGCGGCGCGCGTGGGACGCTCGGGGCGCACAAGGCGCGCCTCCTGCGGCGGTCGCAACGCGGTCACGCTGGACTCGCCGCGGGCATGGGTGTGGGTATCGCGCCGTTGGGCGGGCGCGGCGGCGCTTTCGGACGGCGCCACTTCGTCAATCAGTTCGTGACTCATGCGCTTTTCCGTAGGTTCAGGCGAAACAGAAGGGAACGGGCATAGCCGCGCAACAGCGGCGTGGTCGCAACCGACCACACGCAATTGGCCAGCGCCAGCACGACGCCTGCGCCGATCGCATAGATCGCGTCAGGCAGCCACCACGCGATAGCGAGCGCGGCAGCCAGAAAACTCAGGTGTGCGAACATGTCGACCACGATCGTGCGGCTGTGAATGCGCGAGAGCCACAGCAGCACGACATAGTCGAAGAGCGCGCGGGCCAGCACCGCCGCAGCGGCGCCAGGCAGGCCGAAACGCGAAATTCCCAGCCACAGGAGGCCGGCGTAGAGCGGCAGCTCGACGAGGCCCACGCGCGCCGCGGCAGCGGGATTGTTCTGCGACTGGATCAGGATGCGCGTGACGCCCGCTTGCCCGATCAGCCACACGGCGATGATCAGGAAGCGTCCCACCGGCGCGCCGTGCCCGGCGATCTCAGGGCCCACCCACGCACGCAGGAAGGGCTCGAGCACCACGATCGCGCCAATCGCCACGGGCGTGAAGACCGCGTTGAGAAACTGTAGCGACTGCGTCGCGATTTCATCCGCATGCTCGCGGTGCAGCGAGGAAAGGCGCGGAAACAGCGTGCGCACGAGCGCGTTGGGCACCATGTTCAGGCGCGTCACGAGGTTCTGCGGCACCGTGTAATAGGTGACGAAGCGCGCACCCAGGCCCGCGCCCAGCATCATGCGGTCGAGCGAGTCGGCGACCATTGTCGAGACGCTGGCAACCAGCATCCAGCCGCCGAAATTGAACAGCGCCTTCGAGGTGTCGAAGCGCGGCCCGCGCACCTGCTTGATGCCGAGCACGCGCAGCGCGGCGCGCCCGAGCAGCAGGCCCGCCAGCAGGCGTGCGAGCACGGCGGCGGCAATCACGGTCTGCAGGTTCGGCGCAATCGCCCATGCAGCGCCGAGCGGCAGCAACTGAAACAGGAACGTGCCGAGCGTCTGGTTCGTGTTGTAGATGCCAAAGCGCTCCGCACCGTTGATCGCGCCCGCGAACACCCACGAGACGTTGGCGATGGGAATCGCCACCGCGAGCCACGGCAACGCGAGATAGACCTCATGGCGCAGCTCGGCGCTCACGTGCGTGAAGTACGCCGTATAGAGCGCGCCGCCCGAGTAAATCAAGAGCCCGCCAATCGCGCCCGTGATGAAGTTGAGCCAGAACGCGCTCCAGAACACGCGCTCGCAGGCTTCGGCGTCCTTCGACGCATAGGCCTTCGAGATCTGGTTCTGCGCAGCCATGCTCATGCCCAGGTCGAGCACGCTGAAATAGCCGATCAGCGTCCACACCAGCGCAATCACGCCATAGCGGTCGACGCCTAGCATCTTGATGTACGGCGGCACCGTGACCAGCGACACGAAGGTCGGCAGCACGAGGCCAAACAGATTGATCGCGACGTTGCGCAGTATTCCTTTATCCATATGTGTTCCGGTAGCGTGCGGCGCGGCTTGGGAATGCGGGCCTCAGGTGACTGAATCGGCCCCTGAATCGCCCTCTGAACCGGGCTCTCAAGCCGGCTTCCAGCGGTACATCATCACTTTGCCGCGCGCGTCTTCTTCAACGAAGATCAGGTATTCGCCATTGGGCTGGCGGTGCGCGGTAATGCCGAAGGGCACGTCCACCCAGCCCGAGGTATTGCCGACTTCGGCGCCTGGGCCGAACGTGCCGATTTCCTTCGCGCTGTCCTTGTCGTACACGTGGACGTTGCCGGCAGGCTCGACCACGAACAGGTACTGCCCTTCCACGGTCACGCCCGCCGGCGTGACCGGCGGCTTCGCCTTGGGGTCCCAGGGCAGTTGCAGCAGATAGCGCTGCTGCGGGTTGCCGCTCGACCACTTGTCGTAACGCACGAGCACACGGCCCGCTTCCTTCACGAAGCCCGGATCGTGCGGCGAGTCCGCGGTATAGCCCGCTACGTAAAGCGTGTCGGTCTTCGGCTCGTAGATCGCGCGATGCACCTCGGTAAAGGGCGCGGGCATCGCGTACTGATCCATCTTGTCGTAGGCGTATATCGGGTTGCCCTTCGCATCGAGCCCGCCGAAGCGAAAACGCGTGATGCCCTTGTTGTCGCGCGCGCGCCAGATGTCGCCGCGCGTGTCGATCCACCAGCCCCAGCCGCCCGCCAGGTGGCCAGGTCCCGGATACTTCGCGAACTCGCTGGCATCGAACGCGCCGTTGCCGTTCGTATCGCGCCAGATCCAGTCGCCGCCCGGCGGCGCGTTCGGAATGTGCTCCACCGGGCGCGCGCGCCCCGCGATGAAGCCCGAGGGAATAGCGGTCTCGCCGTCGCGCTGCGGATCGAAGCGGTAGATCTTCAGGTGATCCGCGTACATGTCGGTGAGGTAGAGGAAGGTGTGGCCGTTCAACTCGCGCGCGGTGGGCAGGCCCGGCCACATGTCGCCGTTGAACACCGGGTCCTGCGGATACTTGAAGCGATTTGAGAGGAATCCTGCATATTTCCAGTCCTGCCCCGGCGGCTTCGAAAGATCGAGCTCGAAGCGCTTGTTGCCGGTGTAGACGCTATTGGGCCGCGACGGGTCCACCCACGCGCCGTCCACGAACAGCAGCCCCTCCACGTTCCATAGACGCTTGCCGTCGGGCGAATAGCTTTCGAGCGTCGCGCCCAGCCCCGCACCAATGGCGCCCTGGCGCGGGCCGATGCCGTTGGTCGACACGTAGATGTTGCCCTTCGCATCCGTGCCCACGCCGGTCAGGCCGTTGAAGCGGCCGGGTCCCGGCCGGCCCGCGACGCCGGAGAAAATGCCGCCGCGCTCGCCGAGCGTGCCGCTCTGCTTGTAGCCGCCGCCGTCGCGCGAATAGATGAGGATCTGCTGGCGCGGGCCGTTGTCGGCCACCAGCACGCGCTGCTGGGAATCCACGGCCACGTCCACGGGCACCGAGTCGGCAGGCAGCTCGATCGTGCTGGAGAGCGGCTTGCCATCCGCGGAATAATGCGCAATGCGCGGCGTCTGATCGGTCACGCTGCCCGTGACCACCCACAGCGAGCCGTCGCCCGCCACCGCGATCTTGCCCGGCTCGTGCACGTCGAATTGCGATTTGCGCTGCATCGAGTTCGCGTCATACACCTCGATACGGCTCGCCATCGTGTTGCTCACGTAGAGCAGCGAATCGGTTGCCGCGAGACCGCCCACGTCGGCAACGTGCACAGCAGGGTCGGGATGAGCGACGGCCGGCACGTCGGAGATCTTGAGAAATGCGCTCGCGAGTTGCGCGTGCGGATTGAGCGCATCGGGCGCGGCCTGGAAGGCCGCGGCACGCTTGGGCTCGTCAATCGGCCTGCGCGTCACGCCGTACCACTGGCGCCCCTTCTCGGGCCAGATGCCGGGGCCGATCAGGTGGCCCCTTTCGTTGCCCACGGCCACGGCCGCGTAGAGATAGCGGTGGTTCACGGCTACGGCGTTGCCACCGTATCCGCCCCAGCCATGCGTGCCGCCGGCAAAGCCGAGCACCTTGCCGTTTTGATACGCGCTGATCTCCGCGCCGCTTTCATCCCAGGGCGCGTCCGTGTAGACCTTGCCATCGGGTGTCACGGCGATGGCGGTGATGTTGATTTGAGTCCACGTACCCTGGCCGTTGCCATACGTGTTGCCGATCCACGAAGTCGTTACATTGAGTTGCGGCGCGGCGAGGGTCTGAACCGAAGAGGTGCAGACGAACGCACTGAGTGCAGCGAGCGCCAGCGTCCTGCGCATACGGCGGTCGGGAATCGGAAACGGCAAAGCAATTCCTCCGGTCGGTTGAATCCGTCTGGATCATGCCGTACATTCACGAAGAAAAATCGCAGCACAAAAAGCGAAAATAATTCAAAAAAATTCAGTATTCACCCCGCCTGCCGATGCACATGCGAAATAAATCGCCACGCGCAGCGCAAAGGCCCGCGCGGCGGCCACGACGCGAACTTGTCCCGATTTCCGAAACGAAACTGCAACACAATCGCCACGATACTGACGCCCATATTCTGGCTAATCAAATCGCTTTCATTTTCAAAATCACCCAGCAATATATTTCGGCTTTTTGACCATTTAATTCTTTTTAGAATGAACCGGCCTGTGCATGCATGAAACAACCGGATAGCCGATGACCGTAAACAGCCTCGCCAGCCCGCCGCAACATTCCCACCGCATCGTCCAGCTCGACGGCCTGCGCGCCTTCGCCGTGCTGGCCGTGTTCGCCCAGCACGCACTCAAAGCGCCGTTGTGGATGGGCGTCGACCTGTTCTTCGTGCTGAGCGGCTTTCTGATCACCGGCATCCTGCTCGAGCGCAAGGCGCGCGGGCAGTCGTATTTCAGCTACTTCTACGCGCGCCGCGCGCGCCGCATCCTGCCTCCGTACATCCTGCTGATGATCGTCTCGTCGCTGCTGTTCGGTTTCGGCTGGGCGCACTACTGGCCGTGGTACGCATTCTTCGCGACCAATATCGGCGATGCGCTGAACCAGAGCGGTCACGACAGCCTGAACATCCTCTGGTCGCTCGCCGTCGAAGAGCAGTTCTATATCTTCTGGCCCTTCGTGGTGCTGCTGCTGCCCGAACGCGCGCTCGCCGTCGTGGCCGCGGCGCTCGTTTTCCTCGTGCCCGTGCTGCGCGCCGTCGCGACGCCGTGGTTCGATTCGTTCTGGCCCATTTACTACCTCACGCCGTTCCGCATGGACCTGCTCGCGGCGGGTGCGCTGCTCGCCGTGCTCGTGCGGCGCGATCGCAACGCGCTCGAGCCGTTCAAGGTGCCCGCCGCGATTCTCTTCTTCGCAATGCTCGCCGTGCTCGCGTGGCTGCACCTGCATTACCCGCGCTTTCGCGCAGCCAACACGCCGCTCTCGAACGCCCTGCTCTACAGCGTCTCGCTCGTGTTCTGCACGTCGATAGTCGTAATCGCGCTGCAATCGCGAGGCTTTATCAAACGCATGCTTTGCAATCCGGTGCTGGTCTACATCGGCACCATCAGCTACACGATCTATCTGATTCACCTCACGATTCTCTATGCGGTGTGGCCGCTGCACTTCAGCCGCCCGGTGAGCGCCGCCATCGCGCTCTCCATCACGCTCGTCTATGCGAGCGCAAGCTGGTTCCTCATCGAAAAGCGCCTCACGCGCGGCCCAGGCCGCCAGCCCCTGCACGCTGAGGCCAGCGTGCGCGCCCGCGTGAGCGCCCCCACCTCGCAGTCCTGAATCTCTACCAGATAAACAGGTTCCGAATCCACGTTCGCTACTTCAAAGGTACTGACACATGAACGAACGACGCAAAGCGATCATCACCGGCGTATCCGGCCAGGACGGCGCGTATCTGACCAAGCTGCTGCTCGACAAGGGCTATCAGGTGGTCGGCACCTACCGGCGCACCAGCTCGGTCAACTTCTGGCGCATGAACGAACTCGGCGTCACGGATCATCCCTCGCTCGAACTCGTCGAGCACGATCTCACCGACGCGGGCTCGACGCTGCGTCTGCTCGAGCGCTCGCAGGCCGGCGAGGTCTATAACCTCGCCGCGCAAAGCTTCGTGGGCGTGTCCTTCGACCAGCCCGTGACCACGGCCGAAGTGACCGGCATCGGCGCGCTGAATCTGCTCGAGGGCATTCGCGTCGTCAACCCGCGCATGCGCTACTACCAGGCTTCGACCTCCGAAATGTTCGGCAAGGTCCAGGCCGTGCCGCAGCGCGAGGACACGCCCTTCTACCCGCGCAGCCCGTACGGTATCGCCAAGCTGTTCGCGCACTGGTCCACGGTCAACTACCGTGAGTCTTATGACATCTTCGCGACCAGCGGCATTCTCTTCAATCACGAGTCGCCGCTGCGCGGCCGCGAGTTCGTCACGCGCAAGATCACCGACGCGGTCGCCAAGATCAAGCTCGGCAAGCAGAGCGTGCTCGAGCTCGGCAACATGGACGCCAAGCGCGACTGGGGCTACGCCTCCGAATACGTGGAAGGCATGTGGCGCATGCTGCAGGCCGACGATCCGGACACCTACGTTCTCGCCACAGGTCGCACTGAAACCGTGCGCGACTTTGTGACGATGGCCTTCGCCGCGGCCGGCTTCCAGCTCGAATGGTCGGGCCGCGCCGAACGCGAGACCGCCGTCGACATTGCCACGGGCCGCACGCTGGTGCGCGTCAGCCCGCGCTTTTACCGCCCCGCCGAAGTCGACCTGCTGATCGGCGATGCTGGCAAGGCGCGCAGCAAGCTCGGCTGGGAGCCGCAGACCTCGCTCGAGCAACTGTGCCAGATGATGGTCACGGCCGACCTCGCACGCAACGAGCGACATGACACGTTCTGAACGCATTGACGATACGCTGCGGCGCGCGCCACGCGCGCTCATCACCGGCGTGGGCGGCTTCACGGGCCGCTACATGGCCGCACGTCTCGCCGCGGACGGCTACCGCGTCTGGGGCACCGTGCGTGCCGGCGAATCCGTTGGCGATGATGGCGTGCCGGGCGGCATCGCCGCGCTCGCCGCCGACCTGCTCGACCCCGAGGCGCTCGCGCACGCTGTGGAGACCGTGCAGCCCGATGTGGTCGTGCATCTCGCGGCGGTTGCGAACGTTGCTAACGGCGACGTTGCTCGCACCTATGTCGTCAACGTGGTTGGCACACGCAACCTGCTCGATGTGCTCGCGCATCAGCGTCATGTGCCGCGTGCCGTGCTGCTTGCGAGCAGTGCGAACGTATATGGCAACGCGACGCCTGGTGTTATCGACGAAGCGGTGGCGCCGCAGCCGGCGAATGATTACGCGGTGAGCAAGCTCGCGATGGAATATGTCGCCAGGCGCTGGAACGCGCAGTTGCCGCTGGTCGTCGCCCGGCCGTTCAATTACACGGGCGTGGGTCAGAGCACAGACTTTCTGCTGCCCAAGATCGTCGAGCACTATGCGCGTGGCGACGGGACGATCTCGCTCGGCAACACCGAGGTGAGCCGCGACTTTTCCGATGTGCGCGATGTGGTAGATGCGTATGCCAGGCTCATCGCGGCGGCGCCGCGCGGCGAGACGGTCAACGTTTGCTCGGGCACCGGTTGGACGCTCGGTGAAGTGCTCGATATGCTCTCGCGGATCGCTGGGTACGAGATCGAGGTGAAGGTCGATCCGCGTTTCGTGCGCGCGAACGAGGTGCGGCATCTGGTGGGATCGAATGCGAAGTTGCGGTCGCTTGTTGGGGGGGCGGCGTGCACGCCGATTGATGCGACGCTGCGATGGATGTATGAGGAGGCCCGCAAGCGGGCGCGAGTGGGTTGATAGTGGGGGGCCCTTGCGGGCCTTGTGGGCCTTCCGCGTTTCCTTGCTTTCGTGTCGGTCTATTAGCGTTGCCCCTGTGCGGGGCGGCACCTACTTTTCTTTGCAGCCGCAAAGAAAAGTAGGCAAAAGAAAGCGGCTCAAACCGCCAGTGTGACGCAGTCCACCACTGCCCTGTAAATCGGAGCGGCTCCGGAGCATCCGTCTCCCCGCACACTCCGCGTTAGTGACAAAGGACTCATCCTTCCCGCTGCGCGCTACGCGCGTGCGGAAGGGTCTGCAAGAAAAACCGGGCGTGCTGCCCGGCGAATGCGCGGGAGTACCGCCGATTAAATACGTGGGAATCCTACTAAAACGCATGAACCCCACCGGTGTTTGGTTATGCCCCACGGCGCGCGGAGCGCCGCCGGATGGATGAGCCCTTAGTCACTCCG
>NZ_SMRP01000001.1:350367-467331 GCF_004353915.1 Paraburkholderia silviterrae
CGGACGCCGCGTGGCGACAGACGCCCCGGAGCCACTCCGATTAAAGGTTAGTGGTCCACTGCGTCACACTGGCGGTTTGAGCGGCTTTCTTTTGCCTACTTTTCTTTGCCGCTGCAAAGAAAAGTAGGTGCCGCCCCGCACAGGGGTAACACTAATAGACCTACAAGAAAACAAGGAAAGGCCAAAGCGCCAATCCCACCAAAAAAAACCCTAATCAATGCACGCCATTCCCAACAGCAATCGCCTCCGCATAAACATCGGCCACGCGCTTCGCGATAACAGCGTTATCGAAATTCTCACGAGCATAAGTCTTGCAAGCCTCCTCGTCAGGCAACTTGATACGCCCTGAGAACGCAGCGTCGATACCCTCGGCAATCGCGGCGGCGCCGGTTTCCGGCAGCACGAGGTCTTGCGAGAGACCGGCCACCGCTTCCGGCAAGCCGCCCACCGGCGTAACGAGCACTGGCGTCCCCGCCGACAGCGACTCCACGGTAATGAGCCCAAAGCCCTCGAGCGCCACCGTAGGCACGACGCTCAACGTCGCAGCACGATAAAGCGAAGGCAGATGCGCGTCAGGCACAAACCCCAGCAGCTTGACGTTATCGGTCAGGCCAGCTTCCTCGATACGCTGATTCAGCTCGGCTTCGAGCCGCCCGCGCCCAGCAATCAGCAACAGCACGTCCGGATGGCGCTGCTTCACCACCTTGATCGCATCGATCAGGTCTTCAAGACCCATACGCCGCACGAGCCGGCGCACGGCCAACACGATCGGACGATTCTGCGGCAGTTGCAGACGCAGCCGCGCCTCGGCCCGCGTGCAAGCCGGATCGAAATGCGCGGTATCCACGCAGCCCGGCACGATGCGCACGCGCTCAGGCGAAATCGAATAGCGCTTCGTAAGAATATCGCCGAAAGCCTTCGAGAGCACGATGAGCCGCGACGATCGTTCGTACACCGACTGTTCGAGCGAATGCTTGATACGCTGACTCAGCGTGGCCGCGCCTTCAACGAAGCTCTCGTCGGCCCAGGGGCCCTGGAAATGCGAAACCTGCGGAATGCCGCGCGTGACGTCGAGCCCGGGGAACGTGTACAGCGCGAAGTGCGAGGAAATCACATCAGGACGATGACGCTGAATCTCGCGGCGCAGCGCGCGGCGCGCGTCCATGAGCCGAAACGGCAAGGCGCGCGCAGCCGAGCCGAAGCCGTGAATCGCACCGCCGCTGTCTTCGGCCACCTTGGGCGAGCCGGCCACGACGCCGCGCACGTGCACGCCCGCGCCGGGCAGCGCCCCCACGAGCGAGTAATACATGCGGTCGAGCCCGCCCGCACGCTCCGGAAACCAGTGCATGCCGATCTGTAGCGAATGGATGGAATGTTTTGTCATCTCTCGTATCCTTGTTATGCCCGTGTGCCGGTCAATTGACGGCGAATTGCTGGCAAATTGCTGGCAAATTGCTGGCTGATATGAGTTTCAGGGAATCTCAGCGCGCCGCAGCGTCTGAGCGCCTGGCAGCGGCTGCGCCGCGAAGTTGTGTTCTGCTCCGCGCTGTTCGTCCCGCGCTTCGTTGCGCACGGTTGCGCCCGCGTCGCCGGCCAATTGGCGATACAGCGCGATATATTGCGCGGCCATGCGCGCCCAGCCGAACTCTCCGGCCAGTTGCGCGGCGGCCTCGCCCATGGCGAGGCGGCGCGGCGTGTCGTCGGCGAGTTGCAGGATTGCTTTGGCGAGCGCCGGCACGTCGTCCGGGTCATCGAGCACGATGCCGCAATCAGGCGTGATGACCTCCGCCCCGCCTGCAGTCTGCGCCGTCACCACGGGCAGGCCCGCGGCCAGCGCTTCCAGCAACGAGAGGCTCATTGCTTCGTAGCGCGAAGGAAATACGTAGGCATCGACGCTGCGCATCAGGATCGGCATCTCGCGCACGAGGCCAAGAAAGTGCACACGCGAGGCAATGCCCAGCTCCCGCGCCATTTCCGGGTACGGGCTGCCGGGCAGATAGCCCGCCACCGCCAGATGCACGCGCTCGGGCAGTTGCTTGAGCGCATGCAGCACCGTCCCCAGGTTCTTGCGCGGCGTGCGCAAATCGCCCACGAAAAACAGCAGGAATTTGTCGGCTGGCAGCTCGAACTTCGCGCGGTCGGCACTGGCCGACGCAAAGGCGCGCGTATCCACGCCGTTGTAAATCACGTCGAGCCGCTCGACGGGGTTGCCGCCCGATGCGACGATCTCGTCGGCCACCTTGCGCGAGACGGCCGCGATCACGCGCGAGCGCCGGTAGGCCCAGCGCTCGAGCACCGCGTTCGCGCGCGTGTAGATGTACTGGTACGCCGACCATACGCCGCCCGTAAGGCCGAACGGGTAATACTTGCTGCGTCCCCAGCCGCCGTGCACGAAGTGCGCGGTGTTGACGTCGGCATGGGCCCACGTGATGAAGCCGTTCACATGCAGCACGTCGTATTCGCGCTGATGGCGGCGCAGCCACAGCGCGCTCTTGAGCGCGAACACTTGCTGGCGCAGCAGGTTGGTCGGCCACGCGCGCGAAGGCTGCACCGGCACCCATTTCACTTTCGGATGCGCAAGCAGCTCCGGCGCGACATGCGAGGCCACCAGCGTGACCTCGAATCCTTCGTCGAGCGCCGCGCGCGCGATTTCATGATTGACGCGCCCCTGGCCGTCGTTGTGGCGCACCACGTGCGTGACAATTGCGACTCTCAATCGGAAATCCCCCTGTTCCGGGCCTGGAGGCGAGTCAGCTTGCTCCAGTGTCCCGCGCTGAGAATGGAAAACACACTCGAAAACAGCAGCAGACCACCCGTGCCCACCAGCGAGTTGGTGAACACGAGCATCGCGAAGATCGACACGGTGAGGCTCAGGCACGCGCAGACGTAGCGGTCGTCAGGCATGCTCAAAGAGATGCGCACCGCGCGCGCAATGAGCCACAGCACGCCGGACATGTACATCAGCGTGCCGGGCCAGCCGAGCACGAACGGAATGTTCATCACGCCGCTGTCGAAGCTGCCGTATTGGCCGAGCTGGCCGTTGTTGCTCGAAAGCTTGGTCGATGCGCCGGTGGCGCCCAGGCCCTCGCCCGTCACATCGGTGAAGGCCTTCTTCGCGAAGTCGGCATAAAACTGGTTACGCGCCGCATAGCTCTGGTCGTCTTTCAGGTTCACGAGCGTATTCAGGCGCTGCTGCATGCGGTCGGCCACCGGGCCGAAGGTGAGCAGCGGCACGCACACGCCCGCCAGCACGAGCGCGCTCACG
Source organism: Paraburkholderia silviterrae (assembly GCF_004353915.1). GTDB lineage: Bacteria > Pseudomonadota > Gammaproteobacteria > Burkholderiales > Burkholderiaceae > Paraburkholderia > Paraburkholderia silviterrae. The sequence goes on from NZ_SMRP01000001.1 coordinate 353,633, forward strand.
ATGATGCGAATGCGCACCTTGTTGCTCGACTTCATCAGCTGGATCACCATGGCGATCGCCCAGCCGCCCCATGTCGAGCGCACCAGCGAGAGTGCGAACGAGAAGAAGCCGAACGCCGCTGCGACCCAGCGCACGCGGTGCTTCGCGGCCATCACGAGCACCATCGCGCCCATCATCGCGAACGCGAACGGGCCCGAGGAGTTCATCGTGCTGAACACGCGCACCCCGAGCGGCACCGGGTCGCCCTGCGAATTCATGTCGGAGCCGATCATCCACATGGCATCCCACGGCGGCATGATGAAGAACTGCACGAGACCGTAGGCGCCCATCACGAGCATGCCGTAGATGAAGGTGTTCACGATGGTGTCGCGGCACTCGGGGTACTGACGCGTGAGCACCATGATGTGAAAGCCGATCAGGAACGGATAGATCCAGTTCGCCAGATCGTAGACGGCCGCGGCGGGGCCGCTCGCCACCACGCCCACGACGAAGCCGTAGCCGATGCCGAAGAGCGCGAGCAAGATTGGCAGCCCGCGGCGCTGCGCGAGCATCGGGTAATAGCGCAGCAGCGAAAGCCCGCTGATCATCGTGACCGCGAGCGGCGCAACCTGAATCAGGCTCGTGGGCGTGAAGCCGCCCTTGCCGAAGTCGGCGAGACGGCGCACTTCGGGGCTCAGAAACCACAGCCACCACATGAAGCCGATATAGCGGACCGGATTCACGAAGTAGAGCCAAAAGCCCACGGCGATGGCGAGCACCGGAAACGCGAGCGTGAGCACCGTGCCCTGGTGCGCAATGATCAGGAGCGTGGTGAAGGTCCACAGCGCGATCACCGGCAGCGTATCGCGGCCGAGCGCGCTGCGCAGGCCCCGGCGCCTGGGCGCGACCGGTGCCGGCGCGCTCGCGGGCGCGGCGCGCACGGTGATGGGCCGGGAAGGCCGCGGCGGCGGCGGCGGAGCCGGAACGGTGGATGGAATTCGCATGATCACATCCCGCCCGACGCTTGACTCGAAGCCCGCACGCCCGACGCCACGCCCGCACTTGCAGGCTGCGCCACGCGCGGATCGCGCTCGCGCATCATCTCGCGCGTGAGTTGCGCGTGCTGGCGTGCGAAGTTCTCAGTCGTGAGATCGCGCGTGGTCAGTTGCTCGCAGGCCTCGCGCGCCTGGGCAAGCGCGCGCGCGGGATCGCCGACGAGCGCATTCACGGCCTCGCGCAACTGCTGCGCATTGAAAGGCTCGACGTAGAACGCGGCCTTTTCGTCGAAGTAGTCTTCGAGCGCGCCCACCTTCGTCACGATCATCGGCTTGCCGAGCGCCGCCGCTTCGAGCATCACCGTGATGCCCGACGCGTGCGTATTGGGGCGCAGCGGCACGACGATGATATCGGCCCAGTCATAAAGCGCATGCTGCTGCTGGATGCCGGAGACGCGCACGATCTCCACGTTCGACGCGCGCGCCGATGCCGGCAAACGCCTGCGCGTGGCGATGCGCACCTGATAGCGCGCGTCGTTGCCGAGCGCGCCCGCGAGCGTGGTCCAGTCGCGGTCGCGGTCATTGCCGATGCCGGCCACGCGCACGGGCGTGTTCGGCTTCCAATGCGACGGCGGACACAGCGGAAAATCGTTGGTGTTCAGGCCGTAGAGCACGTGGCGCGCATCGCGGCCGAAAAACTCGCCGCACAGCGCTGCATTCTCGCTCGCGAGCGTGGTCAGCAGGTCGGCGCGCGAGAGCAGACGGCGGTAGAACGCGCGGCGCAACGCACCGTAGCCGGGCCAGCGGTCGAGCAGCCACACGCTTTGCGCGAGCAGCAGCGGGCGCGCGCCGCCCTTCTTCGCATTCATGAGCAGAACTAACGCCACGGCCAGGTGCTCCTGCTCCGTGTGCGTCCAGATCACGTCCGAATCGAGAATCGCGCGGCGGTTGCGCCACGCGTGAATGAAGTCGAAGCCGAGTGCGGCCTTCAGCGCCCGGCGCGCGAAGCGCACCGGCGTGCTCTCGCTCGTGTCCTGCGCGTAATTAAGCACGAACTCCGCCGACTCCGCGTGATGGTAGCCGTACAGGGAGCCGATGTTCTCACCCTTGCGGTAACGGCGCGGGTCGGCGCCATAAAAGAGGTGGACGTGGACTTGCGTACCGCTCATTCAAGGTCCTCCGTTGAATCGATTGCAAAATGCGCGTGAAGCGCCGGCCCAAATTGGCCGGGTCGCGCCAGACCGGTCTGGCCTGATCCGCCTGAAACGCCCCGCAACGCGCGAGGCGCGATGCGCTTTAGGGCCTGCTATTAGCTTGAACAGGCCCCGGGTCAGGCGATTGCGCGACGCGCCTCGCGCGCGCCGCCACGCACCGCGCGCCAGCGCGCGAACGCGACGGAAGGTGAGCCCGCGCGCAATGCGCTCAGGCCCGTGTGCAGCAGGCCCGGGTAGACACGGGTGCCGATGAGTGCCCACCACCACCACGCCGCCTCGCGATGCAGCGGCGAAAGATGGCCGCGCAGGATCAGGTGGAAGTTGTAGGCGGCGTTGCGGATCGAGGCGAGCGTCTGCGCATTGCGCGGATCCTCGCCGGGACGCGCCGCGGGGAAATGGTCGACGGCCACGCGCGGGTCGTACACGAGCTTCCAGCCCGCGTGCTTCACGCTCATGCTGAACGCCATGTCGTTGTGCGTCTGCGCGCCGCTGCCGCGCAGGCGCCGGTCGAAGCGCAGCTCGCCGATCGCCGCGCGCCGGTAGCTCATGTTCGCCCCCTTGAGCAGATCGACCTCGCGCGCTTCGCCCACGCCCAGGTGGTGATTGCCGACGATGCGGCCCGAGGGCTGCACGCGCCCCACGAGCGTGCGCTCGCCGTCCAGCACGCGGCCCTCTTCGTGGACCCAGTCGCGCCCGCCGAGCGCACCGAGCTTTTCGTCGGACTCGAAGTGAGCCGCGATGCGCGCGACCCAGTCGGCATGTGGCGCGGCATCGTCGTCGGTGATGGCGATCACGTCGCCTGTCGCGGCTTCGAGGCCGCGGTTGAGCGCGGCCACCTGCCCCGGCTCCTCCACGGTCGCCACCTCCACGTTGAGCACGCGAGGCGTCACGTGCTCCGCGAGACACGCATGCGTGGCTTCGTCGTCGGCGCGCGCCACTACCACGATCTGCTCCGGCGTGCGCTGCTGGCGCAGCAGCGCCGAGAGGCAGCGCGCCAGATCGTCAGGACGCCGATACGTCGGCACGAGCACGGTCACTTTCATCGCGCTTTTCTCCGTTGTTTCGACTGTGCGGTTGCCTTGCCCATCAGGCGCTCAGGTATTCCTGCACGGAGGTATAGCCGTACGCGTACTTGCCGTGCGCGCGCGCCGGCACGCCATTGAAGATCCCGCCGGTCACGTGCACGCCCGCAGTACGCAGACGCTTGAGCGTATCGGCGATTTCGGCATCCGTATGGATTCCCGAGCGCAGCACGAGGAACGTCGATCCCGCATGGCCGCTGAGGATGGCGGCATCGGTCACGGCGAGCACCGGCGGCGTATCCACGAGCAGGATGTCGTAGCGCTTCGAAAGCCCATCGAGATACTGGCTCAGGCGCGGCGACATCAAGAGCTCGGACGGATTCGGCGGGCGGCGGCCGCACGAGATGAAGTGCAGGTTGTCCACTTCAGTCGCGCGAATCGCCTCGTCCAGCGAAATCTGGCCGGAGAGCAGCTCGGAGAAGCCGTTGGCCTGCGGGCCGCCCAGGTAGCGCTCGAGCGCGCCGCGGCGCATGTCGCCGTCGATCATCAGCACGCGCTTGCCCGAGTGGGCGAGCAGCACGGCCAGGTTCGCCGTGAGGAAGCTCTTGCCCACGCCCGGCACCGAGCCGGTCAGGACGACTACGTGATTGCGCGCATCCATGATGCTGAACTGCAGCGAGGTGCGCAGCGAGCGCAGGCTCTCGATCGTGAGGTCCTTGGGCGCCGCGTTCGCGAGCACTTCGCGCAGGCGGTTGCCGCCGCGCACGGGTGCGCGCTTTTCGAGCGCGCCCTGCTCCGCCGAGAGCGGCACGAGACCGTAGACGGGCAGATCGAAGGTGCGCTCGATCTGGTCCGGATCGACGATGCCCTTGAACATGTTCCGGCGCATCAGCACGAAGCCGGTGCCGAGAATGAGGCCGAGCATCGCGGCCGCCGAGATGATGAGCAGCTTCTTCGGCTTCGAAGGCGCGCCCGGGCGCATCGCCGGGTCGACGATATGGACGTTGCCGCCCGTGCCCACGCGCTGCACCGAAAGCTCCTGGATACGATTGAGCAGCAGCACGTAGATGTCTTCCGCCACCTTCGCGTCGCGTTGCAGCTGCACGGCCTTCACTTCGGTGGCCGGCAAGTCGCGGAACTTCGTGTCGTACTTCGCGCGCTCGCCTTGCAATTGCGCGAGCTGCTGGCGCGCCGCGATCAGCACCGGATGCTGGTCGCCGAAGCGCTGCTGGAGCGAGGCGATCTGCAGTTGCAGCGCCGAGATCTGCTGCTCGTACTGCACGCTGCCGTCCAGGTAGATCTTGGCTTCGTCGCTCGCGTTGATCGAGCCGGACTTGCTCTGATACGCGGTGAGCGCGGCTTCGGCGTTCTCGAGGTCGGCCTTCAGGCGCGGCTGCTCGCTGCGCAGGAAGTCGAGCATCTTGCTCGCGTCGGCTTGCTTGGTCTGCACGTGCTCGCGCAGATACGAAAGCGCAACGGCGTTGGCGATATCGGCCGCGGCTTGCGGGTCGGTGCCTTCGAGCGCGATGTCGATCACGCCCGTCTGCTTGCCCTGCTCCTGAACCTTCACGGCGCTCTGGAACGCCGAGACCGCATCGAGGTCGTTCATGCGCACGACCTTGAAGCGCTCGCCCGGACGCGCCTTGAGTTCGTTCACGAGCAGCGTGATGCCGCCGCCCTGCTCGCGCGTGCCAACCGCGCCTTCGAGCAGGCGGCCGCCGTCGGGCCCGGATATCACGTAGCGGTTGTCGTCGAGCGCGGTGAGCGTGAGCTTCTTGCCTTCTAGCTCGGGCGCCACCTGGATCGAGTCGATGTTGAGGACTTCACCGCCCCACGCGTAGTCCTTGAGGCCGAACCACGGATGCGCGGGCGAGCCCGGCGTCGCGAGACGCGCGGCCAGGCTCCCGATGACGGGCAGCGTGACCGGCGCGGCCGAGAAGTTCAGCTTGAACTGCTTGACGACCGGCTCGAGCACGCTGCGGCTCTGGATCATCTGGATTTCGGCGTCGGTCGGCAGGCTGCCCTGCTGTCCGCTCGTGACGTTCGCGCCGGACTGCGTCTGCGTGAGCGCCTGGGACGTGTAGTCCTGCTGCTCGACGCGGACCTGCGTGTCGGCCGTATAGACCGGCTTGGCCACGAAGCAATAGAACACCGCTGCGCCGACAACGACTGCCGCGATCGCGATGAGCCAGCCGATGTCGTCGAAGATGACGCGCAGCAACTGGCCGAGGACGACGTCCTCTTCCTCTGTGCGGGCCGCCGGGGCCGGCTGACTGATGGCTTGTTGCATACTCACGATTCGATCCCGTTTTAACTCATGTTGCGAGAAGAGAATGCCCGCGCGCGCTTAGCGCGTGAGCTGCTTCAGGTAGAAGACCGTCTGGATAGTCGGCAACACCTCTTGCAACATACGGTTGAAGGTGGCCGAAGCGGCAGTGCCGACGTACACGACATCCAGCGGTTCAAGCTGGAATTGCGACGACAGCATGATCGCGTCGGGCTTGGTCATATCGAGTCGATAAAACTCCGGCTGGGAAGGGTTGTTCTTCTGGTGGCGCATCACGAAGATCTGGCGCGGATTCGCGTCGGTGTCGAGAATGCCGCCGGCCGAGGTGAGCGCGTCGGCGATCGTGAGCTTGCCGCGGATCATGTTGGTCTGAATCGGCGTCTTCACTTCACCCATCACGAATACTCGGCTATCCGAATGATCCGGTATGTTGATGATGTCACCGTCCTGCAGCATCACGTTCTGGCTCGCGTCGCCGCCATCGAGCAGGCGGTTCGCGTCGAGCACATAGAGCTTGCCGTTGCGCGTGAGGCGCACGCGGTTGATGTCGGCGTTGTCCGTGTAGCCGCCCGAGCGCGTGATGGCGTCGATGAGCGTGAGCGGCACGTCGCTCATGGAGAGCGGGCCCGGCGTCTTCACGTCGCCGGTCACCTGGATCTTCTGGCTGCGATACGAGAGCACGCGCACGTCCACCTGCGGGTTCTTGATGTACGGCCCGAGACCCGAGGCGAGCTGGTCGCGCAGTTGGCCAGGCGTCTTGCCCGCCGCCTGCACGCGGCCCACGAACGGGAAGTAGATCGTGCCGTCCTTAGCCACGGTCTGACCATACGGGTCGGCCTCGCCCGGCAGCGCGTTGGTGTACGGCTGCGTGAGCGCCTGCCCCACGGTCTGCGTGGTGTTGCCGCCCGACGAGAAGGTCGAGCCTTGCGGCGTCGAGAGCTCGGGGTGGTCGTAGACCGTCACGCCCAGAATGTCCTGGGGCGCGATGTGATAGACGTAGTCGGCGGCGCTCGCGTACTTGCCCGGAGGCAGATCGCTCTTCTGCGCCGCTGCTGCGGCCTGCATCTGCTGCATGACGAGCTGCGAAGTAATCAGATGCACGTCGTACTTCTGCTGCGGCTGATTATTCGGCTCTTCCTTGAGGCTCGAGGTGTCGAGGTAGTTGCCGGGCGCCGTGGAGCACGCGGCTACGAAGGCGCTCAACGCCAGAGCAGTCATCAGATTGAGTTTTCTCATTGGCATATTCGGCTCAGCCATCCCTTAACCAGTCGATCCATCAACTCCAGACTCTCGCGATACGCGGCCTCGTCGAGGCCATGCGGATCGGCGACATCCGAGTTCTCCCAATTGCCGAGCGCGTACACTTTGCCGCGCGCGGTCGGTTCAATACGCTCGACGGCGCTCACCTGGCGGCGCTCCGTCACGAGCACGAGGTCCGCGCGGCGCACGAGGCCACGCGTGAGGCGGCGCGAGCGATGCTCGCCGACCTCCACGCCACGCTCGGTGAGCAGGCGCTGCATCACCGGGTCCATGTCCGCGCCGTCCAGCGCGCGCAGGCCCGCCGAATGAAACGCGCCCGCACGCTCGCCCGCCTGTTCGCGCAAGCGTGCGCGAAAAAGCTGTTGCGCCGCTGGCGAGCGGCAGACATTGGCGTGGCAGACGATCAATACGTCCTTGAACATGGCCCAGTGGCTCCTCAGGGTTCCTGATTGCTTGCTTGATACGCAGGCGCTCGAGCGCTGTTACGCCGGAACCCGCGTCTGCGTCGTGGCTTCCGCACGCGTGCGGCCTGCCTGCGAAGCGCTCGCGCGGCCCACCGCGTGATATTCGATGCCGAGCTCCTGCAGCGCTTGCGGATCGTAAAGATTGCGCCCATCGAACACGATCGGCGTCTTCAACTGCTCCTTGAGCGTCTCGAAGTCCGGCGCCTTGAACACCTTCCACTCCGTGGCGACCAACAGCGCGTCCGCGCCGTTGGCGGCTTCCATGGCGTCGTGCACGTAGGCGAGGCGCTCGAGCTGCTCAGGCGTCGCTGCCAGATCGAGCGCGAGCACACGCTGCGCTTCTTCCATGGCGACCGGGTCGTAGGCCACCACGCGCGCGCCGCGTGCGAGCAGCTCGGCGATCAGCGTGCGGCTCGGCGCTTCGCGCATGTCGTCGGTATTGGGCTTGAAAGCGAGACCCCAGAGGCCGAAGGTGCGGCCCGTGAGGTCGGAGCCGAAGCGTGTGACGATCTTCTGCGCGAGCACCTGCTTCTGCGTTTCGTTCACCGCGTCCACCGCACGCAGGATCTGCAGCGGCTCGCCGAAATCCTCAGCAGTGCGCATCAGTGCCTTGACATCCTTCGGGAAGCACGAGCCGCCATAGCCGCAGCCCGCATAGAGAAAGTCGTAGCCGATACGCGGGTCCGAGCCGATGCCGCGACGCACCGCTTCGATGTCCGCGCCCACGCGGTCAGCGAGATTCGCGAGCTCGTTCATGAACGAGATGCGCGTGGCGAGCATGGCGTTGGCCGCGTACTTCGTGAATTCGGCCGAATGCACGTCCATGTAGAGCGTGCGCTCGTGATTGCGATTGAACGGCGCGTACAGGCGCTTCATCAACTCGCGTGCGCGCTCGCCGGGCACGTCGTCGTCGCAGCCCAGCACGATGCGGTCGGGGCGCGCGAAGTCATCCACGGCGGCGCCCTCTTTCAGGAACTCGGGGTTCGAGACCACCGAGTACATGTGGCTCTCGCCGCGCTTGTGCAATTCGGAGGCGATCGCGTCGCGCACGAGCGTGGCGGTCCCCACCGGCACCGTCGACTTGTCGACGATCACCTTGAAGCCGTTCATGTGGCGGCCGATATTGCGCGCGGCCGTCAGCACGTATTGCAGATCGGCGGAGCCGTCTTCGTCGGGGGGCGTGCCCACCGCGATGAACTGCACGTCGCCGTGCGCGACGGCCGCCTCGACGTCGGTCGAGAACGTGAGCCGGCGCGCACGCCGGTTGCGCTCGATGATCTCCTGCAGGCCCGGCTCGTGAATCGGCACGACGCCTTGATTGAGCAGGTCGATTTTGCGCTGGTCGACGTCGAGACAGAACACGTCGTTGCCGATGTCGGCCAGACACGCGCCTGTTACGAGACCCACATAACCGCTGCCAATGATCGTCAGATTCATGCCCACCTCAAATGTGATTGCTTGTTGGTGTCCGTCCGGGCCGCGCTGTCATGCGCAATGCAATGCGCAGTGCATATGCACGCCATGTGCAAAGCGCGCGCCCGGTACGCTCAATATGCGTTCTGGCCTGCGAAGCCTTTCCACATGGTCATCGCCACGATCCGCAGATCGAGGCCGAAGCTCCAGTGCTGCATGTAGTGCAGATCGAAACGCACACGGTCGCGCATTTTTTCCACGCGGTCGGTTTCGCCGCGGTAGCCGTTGACCTGCGCCCAGCCGGTAATGCCGGGCTTGATGCGATAGCGCGCCATGTAGCCGCGCACGAGGTCCTTGTAGATGTCGTCGTGCGCAAGCGCGTGCGGGCGCGGCCCCACCACCGACATCTCTCCCTTGAGCACGTTGATGAATTGCGGCAGCTCGTCGAGGCTCGTGCGGCGCAGGAAAGCACCCACGCGCGTGATGCGCGGGTCGTTGCGGCGCGCCTGCGTGACCTGGCCCGCCACTTCCGCGTGGACCTTCATCGAGCGGAACTTGTAGATCTCGAACTCGTTGCCGTCGAGACCCTTGCGGCGCTGCTTGAAGAAGACCGGCCCATGCGAGGTCAGCTTCACGGCCAGCGAAATGGCCGCCAGCAGCGGCGCGAGCGCCACCAGCACGGCGCCTGCAAAGGCGATGTCGAACACGCGCTTGGGCAGCACGCGCAGATCGGTGACCGGCGACGCCGCGAGATTGATGGCCGGCACGCCAAGCAGATCGACCACGGGCTGGCTGAAGAACGACAGGCTGCGCACGTCCGGAATGAACCGGATGTTCACGAAATCGTTGCGCAGCGCCATGACGATGCGATGAATCGTGCGCTCCTTCGTGATCGGCAGCGCGAGCCACAGTTCGCGCACGTCGTGCTCGCGCACGTAGGCCAGCATGGCTTGCAGGTCATGTTCGACGGGAACGCCATCGAGGCGCGCCTCGCCATCGGCGTCGCTGTTCTCGTCGAACACGAGCGCGGGATGAAAGCCCGCCTCGGGACGGTTCTTCATCTGCTCGATCAGGAAGCGCGAGCAGCGATGATCGCCCACCACGGCCACCGCCTTCTGGTTGTAGCCTTCGCGGCGCAGGCTTCGCAGCACCATGTGCACGAGCGTCTTCGAAACGATCAGGAGCGCGACCGAAGCGACCACCCAGTAGGCAAGCCACACGCGCGAAAGCGAATCGGCGCGGTGCACGCTGAACGACAGCAGAATGCCCGTGCACTCCACCGCGATCCATGCGGCGCACACGCGGGCCGCGAGCACGTAGAGCGACTTGCCGCGCCACGACTGGTAGATGCCGAAGGCCGGGAACATCCAGATCGCGAGCACGCAATTGAATGCGAGCGCCACGCTCTCCATGTCGGAGAGCGCCGCGAATTTACCGTGGTGCAGGGCGGCCGCGACCAGGGCGCCAGCGGCGATGGCGGCAAGATCGATGATTCTGGCTAGAACGCTCAGCATGTCCGGCACCTCGGGTTAGAAAAAAAGAATTGCAGCCACGCGCTACGCATCATGGCCGCCGCTACAGGAATCAGGGAAAAGTGCACCAGGCTCGCCCGGCGCTGATGAATCGCATCCGAATAAACCCTAATAAAGCACGATAAAAATTGAATGCGCAACGCCAAAAAGTATCTCCAAATGTTTCGTTGCTAACGGTCTATTTTTTGTGCCATTTTTTCGGCAACGTTTTCCGGAAGTTGCGGCTGCAAGCGCTGCAGGCACGCCTCCTGAACGGAAAAATTTGCCGGGCCGCGAGCGCCAGACCCCGATTAATTTTTGGCTCGCCCGAAGCACTCCGGAAGCGCCGCGCCATTTTTATTCGAATTTTTATTCGCTCGCCATTGTGACGGATTCGTTATTTTTAATTTGATTCGAATATTTTCCGTTTTCTTCTTTACGAATCTATTTATATCGATTTTAAGCATGCTACAAATCGCAGAACCGAAACCCCTTTCAGGAGAGTGAGATGACGGATACGGGTTCCGCAACGACATCGGCACGCGTGGCTGATGCGCGCGCCGAATCGCGCAGCGCGCTGCAAGTCTGCCCAGTGGTGCTTGCAGGCGGCGCGGGCTCGCGGCTGTGGCCACTATCGCGCGAACAGTACCCCAAGCAGATGATCAACCTCGTTGGCGAGCGTTCATTGCTCGCGGATACGGCAGGCCGTCTCGACGCGCTCGCCGAACGCGTCACCCTCGCCGACAAGCTGATGATCGTGTGCAACGAGGAGCACCGCTTCACCACCGCCGACCAGGTCCGCGCGGCAGGCAAGGAAGCGCGCCTCATTCTCGAGCCGCTCGCGCGCGACACGGCGCCGGCGCTGACGATTGCCGCGCTGTCCGTGGTCGCTGAGCAGCAGGACGGCATTCTCGTGGTGATGCCCGCGGACCACGCGCTCGCGGACCTCACGGCATTCCAGTCCGCCGTTGCCGACGGCGTGCGTCATGCGGCCAACGGCCAGATCGTGACGATGGGCATCGTGCCCACGCGGGCCGAGACGGGCTATGGCTACATCCACGTGGGCGAGCCGCTCGCGGCCGAAGACCAGGCCGGCGCGCGGCGCTTGAACGGCTTCGTCGAGAAGCCCTACTTCGAGCTTGCGCAACAGTACGTCGCCTCGCAGCGCTACTGGTGGAACAGCGGCATCTTCATCATGCGCGCCAGCACGTGGCTCAAGGCCATTCGCCATTTCCAGCCCGCCATCTACGAGGCCTGCGCGGCCGCCGTGGAGCATGGCAAGGCCGACGGCGACTTCTTCCGTGTGGACAGCGAAGCATTTGCGCGCTCGCCGGCCAACTCGATCGACTACGCGGTGATGGAGCCGCTTTCGGGCGACACCACGGTGGCCAGCGGCGTAGTCGTGCCGCTCTGCGCGGGCTGGACCGATCTCGGCTCGTGGGACACCGTCTGGCAAGTCGCCTCGAAGGACGAAGCGGGCAACGTGGCCCAGGGCGAGGTGATGTTCGAAGGCGCAAGCGATACCTTCGCGCACTCGGACGGACGCCTGATCGCCTGCCTCGGCACCGAGAATCTGGTGGTGGTCGAAACCGCCGACGCCGTGCTCGTGGCCGACCGCTCGCGCGCCCAGGACGTGAAGAAGATCGTTCAGCGCCTGAAGTCGCAACGCCGCAGCGAAGCCGTCGCGCATCGTCTCGTGCATCGCCCGTGGGGCCACTACGACAGCGTCGACAGCGGCGAGCGCTTTCAGGTCAAGCGCATCGTGGTCGAACCGGGCGCGCGCCTGTCTTTGCAAATGCACCACCACCGCGCCGAGCACTGGGTCGTCGTGCGCGGCACGGCACTCGTCACGCGCGGCGAAGAGCGCTTCATCGTTTCGGAAAACGAATCGGCGTACATTCCGCTGGGCGTGGCGCACCGCCTCGAGAATCCCGGCAAGATGCCGCTCGAGATCATCGAGGTGCAGTCGGGTTCGTACCTTGGCGAAGACGACATCGTGCGTCTCGACGATCAGTACGGCCGGCAGTAACGTGGTGCAGTAAAGCGGTCAAAGGGGCGCCGCAGAGCGCCCCGCCGCAAACGCAGCAGACAAACAGTTGGAACAACGGACGGAGACATCACTGGCGGCGGTAGCGGCGATCATTCGAGAGGTTCGAGGATTCAACCGCTACAGCCGCCGGTGTGCAAGACAGCAATGCGTAACGTGCGCTCAACGAGCGGTACGACGACTACGGAAACGAAGCTGCGGAAGACGGGCGCAGGCGCCGGCGTGCGCCGGCTCTCAGCCCAGATGCGTTCTGTAACGCGAGATGTAGTGGCGGCGTTCGGCGCTCGAACCGCTTGCGGAGGAGGCGTCGCGTGCTTCGCCGCCACCGCGCAGCACCGTGCTCGAGGTATAGCGCTGCAGCGGCGCGACGCGCACGCTGCCGGCGGCATTCGTGGCCGCAGTGCTGGCAACGGCAGCGCTCACCGCAACCGCGGGCATGGCGCGCGTGACGACGGTGTCAGGGGCATGCGGGAACGCCACGGCCGGGCCGTTAGCACCCGCGCTTGCGCCGCCAGCAGAATCGCTGCCTACGCCGCCGTGCATTTCACGCTCGATCCATTCACGCGCCCAGTCGAACGCGTAGTGCCGCGCCGCTTCGTCATCGCCGAACGGCGGCCCGATGAGACCCGAGCGTTCCACGCGCCTGCCGTCCTTGAGGATTTCCACGGCCGCGCGATACATGTCGTTGCGCGCGAGCTCCACGCTCAACTGGATCTCGTAGCCGCGCCAGTGCGCGATCTGCGCGGCTGGCGGCGTGGCATTCGTCCACGCCGCTTCGCCTTCGGTCTCGAGCGTCTCGTCGGGCACCACCGTGCGGCTGGCAACGGGCACGCTCACGCTCGCGTCGGCCGGACGCGGCACGGCACCCGACCCGTGAGACGGTTGCGAACGATGCGGCATCTGCTGCGAATGAGCGGGCCTCGCGGGCTGCGCGAGTCCTTCGTCCAGACTCACGAGCTGGCGCGTCATGCTCTCGATGGCGTCGGCGAGCGGCGCGTCGGCAACCGACGCGGGCGCCTGCCATGCCTCGGGGCTCTTCCAGTAGACCGCGGGCAAGCCGTCGTCTTCGACGACTTCCTCGGCCACGGCAGCCACGGATTGCGCCGCCTGCGTGCTCTGCACGGCCGCCTGAGGCTGCACGGGCTCGGGCACGTAGACGAAGCTGCGGCCACGCTGCACGAGCAGCTTGACGAGCTCGCCAAGCGTGCCGCTCACGTGCCATTCCTCGAAACGGCGACGGCAGGTCGGGCCGGACGGATAGCGCGCAGGCAGACGCGACCAGGATTCACCGGTCGTCAAGATCCACAGCACAGCGTTCGCCACGACACGCGGCTCCGCGCGCGGGCGGCCGCGGCGGTTCAGCCGTATAGGAGGTTCATCGGATACGAGCGAGGACACCAGCATCCACTCGTCATCGCTCAGTTCTTCGAAATTCATGCTGTTCTCCACGCAGCCGGACCGGGGCTGCTGTGACGGAGCCGTCGCTCGCGGATCTTGCTGCCCGCGTTGGCGTGCTCGGTTGCACCATATGCTTATATGACATGTTCATTTGCATCCCCGGCCGCACATTGGCAGTGCGTGTATTCACGGAAATGACGCAAAGAACGTGGTCTCACTCGTGCAAGGGAGAATTTGTGCAGGAAGCATACCACCTGAGACCAGCCGATGAGGAGGGCCGTAATAAGTGTTACGGTTAGAAACAAAGTAACCCTTTGGGTGGCCCAGATTATGCCCGTTCGCACTTGCAAACTCACTTGCGCCCCCCCTCACGACTTCGAAAAAGCCCTTGCAGCAAGGCCTTTTTCGCCCTTTCGCAAGCCCTTCGCTTTCCCTGCTCCCAGACCTCGATGCGCCTTCATGCACGCATCTCGTGCCAGACCCCGCCACGCTTCATGCGACTGCGCACTTCACTATGCATGCCGGCTACCTGGGCCGCCCTCTTCTCCAGCGACATCGTTGCTGCTCATATTCCCCCGAGACTCTGTTGTGCCCGCAACAAATGACACAGCGATGAAACCCAGCACTCCAACGGGTTGCACCCGTCATTTCATGCCCCGCGCATGCGCGGCCACTCAGCAAAGGCCGCGCGGCGAATCCGTCTATAGTACGAGGGCCTCAGAGATCACACTGCTTGTTATCCAGGAGATTCGTGTATGCATACTTCAGCATTGCGCGGCGCCCGCGCCCTGATCGCCGCGACCGGCGTCGTCGCCGCTCTGCTTGCGCCGTGGAATGCCGCACAGGCCCAGCTTGGCAACCTCCTCAATCAGGCAGGTGGCAGCGGCTCGACTTCGGGCGCGGGTGGGAGCCTCGGCAATCTCGGCAGCCTCGGCAACGCGCTCTCCGGCTCCTCGCTCACCTCGGGCAGCCTCGGCAATGTCACGGGCCTGCTCCAGTACTGCATCAAGAACAACTACCTCAACACCGATTCCGCCAGCAGCGTGAAAGACTCGCTGCTCAGCAAGCTGCCCGGCGGGGCTGCCACCACGGACAGCGGCTACACGCAGGGCAGCAACGGCATCCTCACGGCCGGCAACGGCTCGCAACTCGACCTCTCCGGCAACGGCCTGAAGGAAGCCGCCACCAGGCAGGTGTGCGACAAGATCCTGACCCAGGCGAAATCAATGCTTTAATAGAGGGGTCGCGAGACCGCCACAAGCACGGCCACGCCCGCGTGCACGCGCGAGGCGGCCGGCGTTTGCGGTCCCGAGATCAATCCGGCCGGGTCTGCCCGACTGGGTCTGCCCGACTGGGTCTGCCCGACTGGGTCTGCCCGAGCGGGTCTACATGATCGGGGCATTCTAAATGTGCGGTGCGGCGCAGAAGTGCGCAATTTCTGTGCCGCGGCTCTTGAACACCAGCGGCGTTTGGGTGTCGAATGGGTTCACGCGGAATGCAACTCACTGCCATGAACCAGTATCGAATCTCCGTAGTGTCTTTCTTCATCATGCTTTGCGCGGGGCTTGCGGCTCTTCTCGTGCCGCACGTCGCGAAAGCACAATCCCACGACGAACAGTTCGACTGCAATTCGAACCCGCATGAATTCATTTCAACGCTGATTGAAGAAAAGTCCATCGACCCGAAGCCGAGCCGGGTGGAAGCCAACTCGGTCAACGCATTCAGCCCCGTGCAAGGCAGCCGCCTGAGCGCGTTCGGCTTTCCCATCTACGTCGTCCTCGGCTACGCGCACGACGACACCCTCTTCCATCGCGGCGCAGGCAAGGAACTCGATGCGCCGCTCTATGGCGTCGTAGTCTCCGCCCCAGCGGAATCGGTCCGCACGCGCTTGCGCGAGGCCAACAGCAACGCCACCGTGCACTCGGTCGTGCCCCTGCTGCTCACGGCCATCGTTTGCGGTGGCTGAGGCACCCGCACGAGCGGCCTGCACACACGGTCCGCACTCATGGTCCGCACTCATGGTCCGCATGCACGGTCCGCAGCGTCCCGGCCAGGCGAAGAACGGCCGGGCGAACAACACTCAGGCAAAGAACGCCAATGCGCCCAGCACCACGCCCGCCGCGCCAACGCCCAGCGAGGTCCACAGCAGCCAGCGGCTGCGCGTGAGCAGCGTAATCGCCGTGAGGGCGATCGAAATCTGAATCAGCGTGGTCGCCTGGGCCCAGCGATGGTGCCCATGCAGCAGTGCCTCGGCGCGCGCATCATCTTGCGCCACCTGCTTCTCGAGCGACTCCGCCTGCGCGCGAATCGGCTCCTTCTGCTTGCGATAGCGATCGACGTCGGCGGCGAAGCGGCGCTGGGCTTCGGTTGAGTTCGGCGTGAGCGCGGAAAGCGCGGCGCCCAATTCGGCGAGGTTCTCCTTCTCGCCTTTCGCCTGGTAATACGCCCATTGATTCGCCGCTTCGGTCTTGCGAATCGCCGCTTCGTTCTTATAGTAGAGCGCGAGATTTTCGCTGTTGCCGCTCTGATAGGCGAGGATCGCGCCGATCGAAGCAAGAATCGCGGTCATCACCGCCATGCGGCCCGCAAACGGATCGCGCTCCCCATCGCCATGGCCGCCATGGCCGGCGGCCGCGTGCTCGACCGCGTGATCGTGCGGACCGTGCACTTCATAGTCTTCAGACATCCAACGACTCTCCGGTAACTCAGATAGCTTCGCGCACGATGCATGCCTCACCGTGCTCCTGCGAAACGCTCAATTATCGTGAGCGCGGGCCGCTTGTCCAGTATCCGTTACGCATGTCACACAGAGAAAGGGAAACGTATTAATTACTAATTTAATTGAAAGCTTATTGCGCGGCGAAAATGATCTTGCAAATATGAAAAAACGCCCGTTCGACTTTATTCTTGCCATCGCACGCAGCGACTGAATGAAAACGGCCCGCGCCATCCCCGCACGAATAGCGGAAACGGCGCGGGCCGCAATGCGCACAACGCGCGAGCGCTCAACCGCCCAGGTAGGCGCGCTTGATATTGTCGTTCGCGAGCAGATTCTCCGCGCTATCGGCGAGCACCACGCGCCCCGTTTCGAGCACGTAGCCGCGATCGGCCACATGGAGCGCCTTGTTCGCGTTCTGCTCGACGAGGAACACCGTTACGCCCTCCTCGCGAATCGTGCGGATGATGTCGAAGATCTGCGCGATCACGAGAGGCGCGAGGCCGAGCGTGGGCTCGTCGAGCAGCAACAGGCGCGGCTTGCTCATCAGCGCGCGGCCGATCGCCAGCATCTGCTGCTCGCCGCCCGACATCGTGCCGGCACGCTGCTTCGCACGCTGGTTCAGGCGCGGGAACAGCTTGAACACATGCTCGATGCCCGCATCGATCTCGTGCTGCGAGGCGAAGAAGCCGCCCATCTGCAGATTCTCGAGCACCGTGAGGCTCGGAAACACGCGGCGGCCTTCCGGCGAGATCGCCATGCCCAGGCGCATGATCTCGTGCGTGGACTTGCGCGTGATGTCCTCGCCTTCGAACGTCACGCGCCCCGACGAAGCGCGCGGCGTGCCGCACACCGTCATCATGAGCGTGGTCTTGCCGGCGCCGTTGCTGCCGATCAGCGTGACGATCTCGCCCTTGTTCACTTCGATCGACACGCCCGCCAGCGCTTCGACCGCGCCATAGTGGGTATGGACCTTTTCCAGCTTCAGCATCAGTCCTCTCCGAGATAGGCCTTGATCACGCGCGGGTCGTTGCGCACTTCGTCGGGCAGGCCGATCGTGATCGGCTTGCCGTGCTCCATCACGAGTATGCGGTCCGAGACGCCCATCACGAGGCTCATGTCGTGCTCGATCAGGAGTACGGAGATTCCGAACTCGTTTCGCAGGCCGTCCACCATCTGCTGCAGCTCGATCTTCTCCTGCGGATTGAGGCCGGCCGCGGGTTCGTCGAGCATCAGCAGACGCGGATCGGTAATCATGCAGCGCGCGATTTCGAGGCGGCGCTGGTGGCCGTACGAGAGCGTGCCCGCCTCGCGGTTGGCCACCTGCTTCAGGCCCACGCGCTCGAGCCAGTACGCGGCGCGCTCGAGCGCGGCGCGTTCGGCGCGGCGGTACGCGGGCGTCGCGAACAGGCCGCTCAGCATGTTGCGGTTCACCTTCAGGTGCTGCGCAACCATCAGGTTCTCCAGCACCGTGAGCTGCTTGAACAAACGAATGTTCTGGAACGTGCGCACGAGGCCGCGGCGCGCGACCTGATGGCTCGGCTGGCCCGTAATGGCGTGGCCGTCGAGCACGATGTCGCCCGCGCTCGGCTTGTAGAAGCCGCCCACGCAGTTGAACACCGTGGTCTTGCCCGCGCCGTTCGGGCCGATGATCGCGAACACCTCTTTCGGACGCACGTCGAAGTCGATGCCGTCCACGGCCAGCAGACCGCCGAAGCGCATCTGCAGGCCCGCTACTTTCAACAACGCTTGTGCGCTCATTGCGGCAACTCCACGTGCGGACGGCTCGCGGGCAACAGGCCCTGCGGACGCCACATCATCATCAGCACCATCACGAGGCCGAAAATCAGCATGCGGTATTCGGCAAAGCCGCGCGCGACTTCGGGCAGCACCGTGAGCAGGATGGCCGCGAGCACCACGCCCAACTGCGAGCCCATGCCGCCCAGCACCACCACGGCGAGAATCAGCGCCGACTCGATGAAGGTGAACGACTCGGGCGTGACGAGCCCCTGGCGCGCCGCGAAGAACGCGCCCGCGAGACCCGCGAACGAAGCGCCCAGCGTGAACGCGGAGAGCTTGATGCGCGTGGGATTGAGGCCCAGCGAGCGGCACGCGATCTCGTCTTCGCGCAGCGCCTCCCAGGCGCGGCCCATCGGCATGCGCAACAGACGGCTCGTGACGAACAGCGTGAACGCCACCAGCACCAGCGCGAGCAGGTACAGGAAGATCACCATGTGCTCGCCGTTGTATTCGATGCCGATCAGTTCGTTGAACGTCTTCGCGCCTTCCACGCTCGCGTGGCGAGCCATCTCGAAGCCGAACACGGTGGGCTTCGGAATGCTGGAGATGCCGTCCGGGCCGCCCGTGATGCTCGTGAGGTTATTGAGCAAGAGGCGGATGATCTCGCCGAAGCCGAGCGTCACGATCGCGAGATAGTCGCCGCGCAGGCGCAGCACCGGGAAGCCGAGCACGAAGCCGAAGGTGGCCGAGGCGAGCGCCGCGAGCGGCAGGCATTCCCAGAACGTGAAGCCGAAGTACTGGTTGAGCAGCGCATACGTATAGCCGCCCACCGCGTAGAAGCCCACATAGCCCAGATCGAGCAGGCCGGCGAAGCCCACCACGATATTGAGGCCCAAGCCGAGAATCACGTAGATGAGCGCGAGCGTGGCCACGTCCACCGCGCCGCGCGAGCCCATGAACGGGAACACCGCGCCGAACGCGAGCAACACCCAGATGGCCACGCGCTGCTGGCGTGCGCCGAGTGTGGGCGCCCTGGGCAGGCGCACTGCACTCGTTGCGCGCACAAGCATCGGCTTGATGAGCTGGAACACGAACACCACCGCGGCGGCAATCCACACGGGACGCCAGTGCTGGTGCAGCACGACCTGATAGCCGTCGAGCGTGAGCTGCAGGCCGAGGATGGGTGCGGTGAGGATGATCGTCGCGACGGCCGCGGCGAGCGCGCCCTTCACGGTCTGCGACGACGACTGGCCTTCTGTGGCCATGCGAACCGAAACAGTCTGACTCATTTCGACCTCACACCTTTTCGACGTCCGGCTTGCCGAGCAAGCCGGTGGGACGGAACAACAGCACGAGCACGAGCAGGCCGAAGGCCACGACGTCCTTGTACTCGGCCGGCATGTAGCCCGCTGCGAAGGTCTCAGCGAGACCGAGCAGCACGCCACCGAGCATCGCGCCCGGAATGCTGCCGATGCCGCCGAGCACTGCGGCAGTGAATGCCTTGATGCCCGCGATGAAGCCGATATACGGGTTGAGCTTGCCGATCGTGAGGCCGATCAGCACGCCACCGACTGCCGCGAGCATCGCGCCGAGCACGAACGTGAACGAGATCACGCGGTTCGTGTCGATGCCGAGCAGGTTGGCCATCTTCATGTCCTCGGCGCAGGCGCGGCAGGCGCGGCCCATGCGCGAGCGCGAGATGAACAGCGTGAGCGCGATCATCAGCACGAGCGTCACGCCGACGATCAGCATGCGCGCGTACGGAATCGTCACTTCGAAGCTGCCGCCCATGTTGAAGTCGAGCGCGCCGGAGACGAGCATCGGCACCGACACGTCGCGCGCGCCCTGCCCGATCTGCACGTAGTTCTGCAGAAAGATGGACATGCCGATCGCGGAAATGAGCGGCACGAGGCGCGGCCCGCCGCGCAGCGGCCGATACGCGACGCGCTCGACCGCGAAACCGTAGAGCCCGGTGACCAGCACCGAGACGATGAGCGCCGCGCCCAGCACGAGCGGCAGCGGATAGCCCGCCGAGGTGCCGATCGCCGTGAGCGTGACGAGGCCCACATAGGCGCCGATCATGTAGATCTCGCCGTGAGCGAAGTTGATCATGCCGATGATGCCGTAGACCATCGTGTAGCCGATGGCGATCAGCGCATAGATCGCGCCCAGCGTGAGCCCGTTGACGAGCTGCTGGGTGAACTGCGGAAGAAAATCATTCATGCCTTAAGCCCCGCGGCGATGAAGCCGATGAGAGAGCCCTGAAACCGTGCCGATCGGGTTAATTTAGTTGCGCGCACAACCGCCATGGAGGCTTGCCTCACGCCCCGCCATGGCGGCGGGGCGTGTGCGGCGCGCAGCGCCGGGATCAGTTCGCGGCAGTCTTGGTGGCGTCCTTGTGCCACGTGTAGACGACGAAGCGGAACGATTTCAGGTCGCCCTGGGCGTCGTACTCCACCTTGCCGATCGGCGTGTTGAAGGCGTTCTTGTGCAGGTAAGCCGCAACCTTGGTCGGGTCGGTGCTCTTCGCGCCGGCGATGCCGTCGGCGATCACTTCGACCGCTGCATAGGACGGCATCTGGAACGGACCGCTCGGGTCGCGCTTGGCGTCGGCGAAGGCCTTCACGAGCTTGGCGTTAGCCGGGTCCGCAGCAAAGTCTGCCGGCAGCGTGACGAGCATGCCTTCCGAAGCCGGGCCGGCAATGGCGGTCACGTCCTTGTTGCCCACGCCTTCCGGTCCCATGAACGTGGCCTTCACGCCCTGTTCACGCGACTGGCGCATCAGGAGACCCATTTCCGGGTGATAGCCGCCGAAGTAGACGAAGTCCACGCCCTGCGACTTGAGCTTGGTGACGATTGCCGAGTAGTCCGAATCGCCTGCGTTGATGCCTTCGAACACGACGACGGGAATGTGCGCCTTGTCGAGTGCGGCCTTCACCGAGGTGGCGATGCCCTGGCCATACGACTGCTTGTCGTGCAGGATCGCGACCTTCTTCGGCTTGACCTTGTTGATGATGTAGGCGGCGGCAGCCGGACCTTGCTGGTCGTCGCGGCCGATGGTGCGGAAGATGTACTGGCGCTTCTTGCCTTCGGTGAGCTGCGGCGCGGTCGCCGACGGCGTGACCATCACCACGCCTTCGTTTTCATAGATGTCGGAGGCGGGGATCGTCGAGCCCGAGCAGACGTGGCCGACCACGTACTGAATGTGCTGCGAGACGATCTTGTTCGCGACCGCGACGGCCTGCTTCGGCTCGCACGAGTCGTCCATCAGGACGGCTTCGAGCTTGTTGCCGTTCACGCCGCCAGCGGCGTTGATCTGCTCGATCGCGGTCAGGGCGCCCGCCTTGACCATGTCGCCATACTGGGCAACCGGGCCGCTGAACGGGCCGGCAATGGCGATCTTCACGGTGTCGGCGTTCGCCGCTGCACCAAAGGCAAGCAGCGCGGCGGCCACGGAAAAGGAAGTCAGGCGGTAAAGGCGGGACAACGGCGTCATCAGGAGCTCCTCGATTGTTTTCGGGTCAACCGGGCAGACGGGTTGACCTGCGCAAACGAACACGAACAGCACCCCAAGGACTCGCCAGGGAGGACAACAAGGACGGGCCAAAAGACAAAAGACGCAACGGGGCCCGGCATGTATCGGCCGCCTGATAGCGGCTTCAGTTCGGAGAGACTGTGGGTACAGCCTCCATTGCGCAAGCGATCCGCCTGCCCCGTTCACTGCATTTCAAACCGGAAAGGTGGTCCGGCCAAAATCAGCGACCCGCGGATGCTATCAATAAACCCACTCCTTCCGCAACCGAGGGTTTTTTCGGATGTCGACAGATATATTGATCAACGCCAATTGACGAAAACCATCCGAAAGTGACCGAAAACCCTTGAAAAATCGGTGCGCAAGGGGTCGCGAAGTCATGGCGAAGCCGCAGGAAGCCCGTCGGATAACGGCTTGAGAGAGTTAATTTCCAATACGAAATTTTGGCTATTAGCCACCTCTTCCGCAAAATCGCATGAGGGCTTTATCGAATATATTTATTTTGCCGAAATCTAATTGCAACGAGCCACGGAATTTTTCACAATACGCATCTTCTCAATAGTACAAACCCTAAATGCAAAGTGCGCCAACTCATTGATTTTATTCACAAAAATTACATTTTCATTTCAATGTGAAATTACAGAGCGAAAAAATCCGGCCGTGACCTCACGGCATGCGCACATCCATTATTTCCAATCCGAAACCAGGAAAATTTCCGGCATCCCGCCGATTTTTCCTAAAAATCGCGGACACGATTTACCGCTCGCCGCCACGACACCGTCGCATCCATGCACCACTCGCTTGAGGCGCGTTCCGGACCCATGAAAGGCGATGGTATGCTCGCTGCCTTGCCGCCGGCCCGATGCACCATTGGCATCCAACGCAGCGCGTGGCGTGCGGAGCAGCGCCGCGCGCGAGTCCGGTGGCGCTGCCGCGCCCGGCGGCCCACACCCGTTCAGAACCGAAAGAACCGACCATTCGGGGGAGATCAAAGACAATGAAGAGCTTCACGCAAGCCGCCAAGGCCGCCACCCTTACCCTGATCGCCGGCGCCGCCGCGCTCACGTTCGCCAGCGGCGCCGCACAAGCGGCCGAGACCGCGACCGTGGAAGTGCTGTCGATCGTCGAGCACCCCGCGCTGGACGCCATCCGCGACGGCGTGCGCGACGAGCTGAAGGCCGCCGGCTACGACGCAGGCAAGAACCTCAAGTGGGAATACCAGAGCGCGCAGGGCAACACCGGCACGGCCGCGCAGATCGCCCGCAAGTTCGTGGGCGACAACCCGAGCGCGATCGTCGCGATCGCCACGCCTTCGGCACAGGCCGTTGTGGCCGCAACGAAAACGGTGCCGGTGGTCTACTCGGGCGTGACCGACCCGGTCGCCGCACAGCTCGTGAAGACGTGGGCGCCGAGCGGCACGAACGTGACCGGCGTGTCCGACAAGCTCCCGCTCGACAAACAAATCGCGCTCATCAAGCGCGTGGTGCCGAACGCGAAGAATGTGGGCATGGTCTACAACCCCGGCGAAGCGAACTCGGTCGTGGTCGTCAAGCAGCTCAAGACGCTGCTCGCGCAGCAGGGGATGACGCTCAAGGAAGCGGCCGCGCCGCGCACCGTGGACATTGGCCCGGCGGCGAAGAGCCTGATTGGCAAGGTCGACGTGATCTACACCAACACCGACAACAACGTCGTCTCGGCCTACGAGGCGCTCGTGAAAGTGGCCGACGACGCGAAAATTCCGCTCGTCGCCGCGGATACGGACAGCGTGAAGCGCGGCGCTGTCGCGGCGCTCGGCATCGACTACAGCGACCTCGGCCATCAGACCGGCAAGGTGGTCGTGCGCATCCTGAAGGGCGAGAAACCCGGCGCGATCGCATCGGAAACCAGCAACAAGCTGCAGTTGTACGTGAACCCGGCCGCCGCGCAGAAGCAAGGCGTGAAGCTCTCCGACGATCTGCTCAAGGACGCCACGACGGTCGTGAAGTAAGGCGCGAAGTCAGGCGCGATGTCAGGCGCGAAGTCAGGCGTGAACTCACCGTGTGAAACGGCGCGGGCCGTCGCTTCAGGCAACGCGGCCGCCCCGCACGGCGCGTTGCCGATCGGAAACGTCGTGGAAATACCGCGGCAAAACCGTTGCAGCACGCCGCCGGAACGCGACACCAAAGCACGCCACACAACGCAAGCCAGACGCAACAACGCAGTCGAGCCGTAGAAAAACGTACCGGCCCAGAACGGGCCCCCGCGCCCGCCGGCGCGCGCCGCCTCACCCAGGCAGCGCGTGCCTGCGGCGACCGATCCGGCGCAGCGACCACGACCCGCGCGCCGCAGACCGCAACAGGATTTCCCCATGTCCCTCTACTCGCTACTGGGCGCGCTCGAGATCGGCCTGATCTTCAGCCTCGTCGCCCTCGGGGTGCTGATCTCGTTTCGCATCCTCAACTTCCCCGACCTCACCGTCGACGGCAGCTTCCCGCTGGGCGGCGCCGTTGCCGCCACGCTGATCGCCAATGGCCACGATCCTTTTATCGCGACCTTCTGCGCGATGATCGCGGGTGCGCTCGCGGGTTTCATCACGGGTTGGCTCAACGTGCGCCTGAAGATCATGGACCTGCTCGCCAGCATTCTCATGATGATCGCGCTCTACTCGATCAACCTGCGCGTGATGGGCGCGCCGAACGTGCCGCTCATCTCCGAGGCCACGGTTTTCACGATGATCCAGCCCGCGTGGCTGCCCGATTACGTGCTGCGCCCGCTCGCCCTGTTCGTCGTGGTGCTCGCGGCCAAGTTCGGCGTCGACTGGTTCTTCTCCTCGCAATACGGCCTCGCGCTGCGCGCGACGGGTGCGAACCCGCGCATGGCGCGCGCACAGGGCATTGCCACGGGCCGCGCGACGCTCGCCGGCATGGCGCTGTCCAACGCGCTCGTGGCGCTCGCGGGCT
This sequence comes from Paraburkholderia silviterrae, assembly GCF_004353915.1. Taxonomy (GTDB): domain Bacteria; phylum Pseudomonadota; class Gammaproteobacteria; order Burkholderiales; family Burkholderiaceae; genus Paraburkholderia; species Paraburkholderia silviterrae. Next base: position 378,150 of record NZ_SMRP01000001.1, read on the forward strand.
CGCTCTTCGCGCAGACGCAAGGCGGCTCGGACATCTCGATGGGTATCGGCACCATCGTGATCGGATTGGCCGCGGTCATCATCGGCGAAAGCATTCTGCCCGCACGCCGCCTCGTGCTCACGACGCTCGCGGCCGTGCTCGGCGCGATTCTCTACCGCTTCTTCATCGCGCTCGCGCTCAACAGCGACTTCATCGGCCTCAAGGCGCAGGACCTGAATCTGGTCACCGCCGTGCTCGTGACGATCGCGCTGGTGCTGCCCGCCACGCGCAAGAAGCTCTTCGCCCGCAAGAATGGGAGGGCCTAAGCGATGCTCAGCGCACAAGACCTCAAACTGACTTTCAACCCCGGCACGCCGATCGAAACGCGCGCGCTGCGTGGGCTCACGCTCGAGATTCCCACGGGCCAGTTCGTGGCCGTGATCGGCTCGAACGGCGCGGGCAAGTCCACCTTCCTGAACGCCATCAGCGGCGACCAGATGGTGGATAGCGGCAAGATCACCATCGACGGCCAGGACGTCACGAAGAAACAGGCATGGGACCGCGCGCATCTCGTCGCGCGCGTGTTTCAGGATCCGATGGCGGGCACCTGCGAGGCGCTCACGATCGAAGAGAACATGGCGCTCGCGATGGCGCGCGGCAAGCGCCGTGGCTTCGGCCCAGCGCTGAAAAAGCAGGACCGCGAACTGTTCCGCGCCAAGCTGAGCCTCCTGAACCTCGGCCTGGAAAACCGCCTGACCGACCGCATCGGCCTGCTCTCGGGCGGCCAGCGCCAGGCCGTGAGCCTCCTGATGGCCTCGCTCCAGCCCTCGCGCATCCTGCTGCTCGACGAGCACACGGCGGCGCTCGATCCGAAGACGGCCGCGTTCGTGCTGGAGTTGACCGCACGCATCGTGGAGGAGGCAAAGCTCACCACCATGATGGTCACGCACAGCATGCGCCAGGCGCTGGACTACGGCCAGCGCACCGTGATGCTGCACCAGGGACAGGTGGTGCTGGACGTGTCCGGCGACGCGCGCCGGGGCCTGGATGTGCCGGACCTGCTGCGCATGTTCGAGCAAACGCGCCACGAGAAGCTAGACGACGACGCGCTGCTGCTGGGCTGAGCGCCGGCACGCGCCAAATGCAAAAGCCCGCCACCTTCCCGGTTGGCGGGCTTTTCATTTTCAGGCAATCATTGCGGATTCCGAACAAAATGCCGCTGGCCCGGCCGGGCCGGCTTCAAGCCGGCTTCAAGCCAATTTCAGGCCGATTTCGAATACTTGAAGGTGCCCTGCGCGCTTGCGATCAGCAGGCGGTCGTCCACCCACGCCTCCGCGCGGGCGAAGAAAATCGACCGGCCGCCGCGCTCCAGAAAGCCCTTGGCCCGCACGAACTGCCCGAGCCCCTTGTCGAGATAGTTGGTCGTGAGCGAGAGCGTAAAGCCATGGCGCTTGGGTGCGTCGGGCTCCGCGAACAGGCCCGCATAGCCCGCCGCCGCATCGAGCAGCGTGGCGATCGCACCGCCTTGCAGCACGCCCTGGCGGTTGAGCTTCGAGGCGTCGATCGGCATGAGCAGCTCCGCGTATCCGTCGCGCCATTGCGCAACGCTCACGCCGAGCGTTTCGAGGAACGGATTGTCGACGGCGAATTGCGGCATGCTGCGGCCTCCTTGATGATGTCGATGAGCGGTGTCGCTGCGGCCCGTCGGCTTGGCACGCCATTCGCGCGCGGGCCACGTCACGCCGGAGCGGGCCAGGCCGGGCCAAGCCAGGCGGGCGCCGGCTGTCGATTATAGGGCGCAGCACCCGGCGCCGCAGCGCACCCTCACTCAACTGTGCACTGTTCAGAGAAAATCCGCGCAACTGTACATGGTTTTATATGCGGCCCGGAAGAACACTATACTTTTCCCCGCCGCCCATGTGCGCGCACCTCTTTCCAGCACCGCAAAGGAACCCATCATGACCGACAACACGCGCCCCACCGACTCCCTGACCCAGCAACGGGCGGCGGCGGCCGCCGCGGCGTTGCCGGTGTCCTGCCCGAGCGTGGACCCGCTCTCGAGCATCCTGCCCGAGGAGCCGCTGCTCATGATGGGCGCGGGCCCCGTGCCCATTCCTGACGCCGTCGCAAAAGCGAACTCGGTCGTCATCAATCACCTCGGCGACACCATGGCGCGCGTCATCGACCAGGTGAAGACCATGGCGCGCTACGTCTTCCAAACACGCTCGAACTGGGTGCTCGGCGTGGCCGGCCCAGGCTCGGCGGCCATGGAGATGGCGGTCTCGAATCTCGCCTGGCCGGGCACGCGCGTGCTCTCCATCGTGAACGGCTTCTTCAGCGCGCGGATGGCGGAGATGGCGCGGCGCGTCGGCGCCGAGGTCACCACGCTCGAAGTGGCCGACCGCGAGATCGTCTCGCTCGATACGCTCGCGCAGGCCATCGAGCGCACGCGCCCCGAAGTCGTCACCGTCGTACACGGCGAGACTTCCAACACCGTGTGGAACCGCCAGTTGCAGGACATCGTGCGCGTCGCGAAGGCCGTGGGCGCGCTGGTCGTCGTGGACGCGGTCTGCACGCTGAGCACGATGCCGCTGGACATGGACGCATGGGGCATCGACGTGGTCATCACCGGCGGCCAGAAGGGGCTCTCGTCGATCCCCGGCGTTTCGCTGATCGCGTTCTCCGATGCTGCGTGGGATCGCGTGCGCGAGCGCACCGTGCCCAACACGCATTGGTGCCTCGACGCCATGCTCGCCGAGAACTTCTGGCACAACGCGGGCTATCACTACACCGCGCCCGTCTCGGGCGTGCTCGCACTGCACGAGGCACTGCGGCTAGTCTGCACGGAGACGCTCGAAAAGCGCTTCGCACGGCATCAGCGCTGCTCGCTCGCGCTACAGAGCGGCGTGACCGCGCTCGGTCTCGAGCTCTATACGCCCGAAACGTGCCGTCTGAACTCCGTGGTCGGCATCGCGTTGCCCGCGAGCGTCACGCCGCGCGACGTATGCAACCATATCTCGCGACAGTATCAGGTGGAGATTGCCGGATCGTTCGGACTCCCCATCGTGCGCATCGGGCAGATGGGCGAGCAATGCCGCGAGCACCATCTGTTTCGCACCGTGCACGCGCTCGGCCGCACGATGTGCGACCTGGGCGCGGACGTGGATCTGCCGGCCGGTGTGGCCGCGCTCGAAGAGTCGCTTTCGGCGGCCGGGCGCCGCTGAACGAAGCTGCGTGCGCCGGGCCGGGCGCCATTGGTGGAGCGTTACAGACAGCGCGCCCCGGGCGGCCCGCCGCCGCCGGGGAGCGCCCTACGCGCAGCGCGCCCGCACGCAGAGAAAGGCGGGAGACAGCGCAAGCTCCGCATGGAGCCTGGGCGCAACCGCCTTCATCTCCGGCTGCGGCAGCGGCTCGACCAGCTGCTCGATCGCCCAGCCGCTCGCGGTGAGCGCATTGACGATATCGGCGAGTGGCCGGCGGTACGCCTCCACATAGGGCTTGGGCTCGCCGAAGCCACCCCAGTGCAGGCCAAAGCGCGTGGTCTCGAAGTACGAGCGCCCGCCACGTGTGCGCGTGTCGATCCAGTCGCGCATGGGATGCGCCATCGAAAACACGAGTAGCGCACCGGGCCGGGCCACGCGCCGGAATTCGGCGAAGGTGGGCGCAAGGTGCTCCACATAGTCGAGCGCGAGCGAGCAGACGATGCGGTCGAACTGGGCGTTGGCGAGCCAGCCGAGCGGCTGGCCCAGATCGCCTTGCGTCACCTCCACGGGCAGGCCCGCGCAGCGCGACTTCGCCAGCTCGACCATCGCCGGCGTCACGTCGAATGCGCTCACCCGCGCGCCCGCACGCGCCAGCTCGGCGCTGACAATGCCTGGCCCACAGCCCGCATCGAGCACGCAAAGCCCCGCCACATCGCCGAGCAGCGCGGCCGTGGCTGGACGCTCGTAGAGTGCGTTGTGCGGCTTCTCCGGCGCGATTTGCGCGTAACGCTGCGCGAACTGCGTGTAGTTCGCGCAGCCGGGAAGCTCGCGCGCGGCGCTCGCGCCGGGCGCCGCTTCGGCGTGAGCGTCGGACGTGCAAGGAGCGCTATCGTGAGGGACTTTGTCGTGGGTGTCGTTGTGCATGCTGGTGCGACGTGGTTAAGCGAAAGCGCTATTGTCCCGCGTTTTTCCCAGCATTGCGCACGCTCAGTTCCAGCCCCCGCTTCACGCGTGCGATATCCACGCCGCCCGCGCCCGGCACATCGGCGAGCGGCATGAAGCGCGCGGGCGTGTGCAGCAGATAGGCCTGCAACTCGTCGATCACGATACGGTCCGACGGGTCGTAGCCCATGCTCGTCAGCTCTTCGGTGAGCGCCTCGCGCTCCGTGTAGGTCAGCTGATGCCACCAGAATGCGCGGCACGCCTCGGCATAGGCAGGGTCGGAGAAGTAGCGCCAGTGCCCGAGCTCGTGGCTCAGGATCGCCGCGCGCACCTCGGTGTCGATCACCTCCCCTGCTGGCCCCGTTCCCGTGCCTGGGATCGTGACGAGAAAATCATGCGCCGACGCGGCGCGCCATGTCATCCCGCCCTCGCCCGCCTCTTGCCGAATGAGGCCCCATTGCGCAAGCAGTGTCTGCAACGCGCGCTCACCTTCGGTGAGGCTCACGTGCTGGCGCTGCGCCACATCGAAGAACTGAGCAATGCGCGCCGTGCTGAAATTGTTGCCCGCCGTGAGGCCCGCCGGGTCTTCGCCGAAGCGGCGCGCACTCGCGACAATGGCGTTCATCGACACCACGCGGTCGCGCGGCATGTCGCGCCGCTCCACCAGCGCCACGACGCGCGAGAACATCGCGCCCTGCGCCGCGAGGCTTGGCGCGTGCAGCACGTACAGGCCGGGCTGGTCCGTGATGGCGTAGAGCCGCAACGTGGGGCCCAGCGGCAATGCGCCCGCAAGCTGCGCGAGCGGCAAGTGCACGACCTCGGGATGCGGCGCGAACGCGTCGGCGAGCTGGGCGCTCAACGCGCCCGCGGACACAGGCGTGCCGGCAGCGACCCCGTCAGGGTGCGCGAGACCGGCACACAGGCACGCAAACGTTGCGCACGCAACATTCAAGACACGCCCGCGTGCGCGCGAGACGGCGCCCCGTAATCCGCTAGACATGCGCAAGGGCGGCACGGAGCTCAGTCGGTAACGGTCACGATCGTCACGCGGCGATTCTCCGGCGCCGCCGGATTGCGCGTATTGAGCGGCTCGTTCGAGCCCTTGCCCACTGCGCTCAAGCGCTCCGCCGCAATGCCGTCCTGCTGCGTGAGGTAGTCGACCACGGCCTGGGCGCGTTGCTGCGAGAGCGTCATGTTCGCATCGGCATTGCCGCGCGGGTCGGCATGGCCCTCCACGCGGAACCGGAAGGCGGAGAGCTTGTCCGATTGCAGCGCCCGCGCAACCTTGTCGAGCGCGCCGCGCGCCGTGCTCGTGAGATCCGTGGAATTCGTCGCGAAGGTGATCAGCATTTGCGCCGACGGGGCTTTCGCGGGCCGCTTTGCCTTCGCCGACATCGCGCCCGGCTGTTGATTCGACAGCACGAAGCCGCGCGTGAGCACGTCGCCGGTCGTCTCGTTCGGCGTAAGCGCGTTGGTGATGGACTGCTCGGTGATGTCCTTCTCTTTCATCACCTGTGCGTGAGCGGGGGTCTGCATCGCGATCGCGACGGCGCAGCAGGCGAGCGCGGCAGGCCACACACGCCGCAGCCGCGCTTGCGAGACATTCTTCGTGAAAGCCAACATGTCATCTCTCCATTGAATCCAATCTTGTGCCGTGGCGCGACCTCGCAATTGCGCGCCCTGCTTGAGTCTCAATCGTGGCGCAGCGCGATCGCCGTCTGCCACGGCGCCTGCGCGACGTCGAGCAGATCCGCGAAACGCGGCCCATCGAGCAGACCCTCGGCAATGCGCAGCGTTGCCGGAACCGCATCCGATCCTTCGCTCCACCACATGCTCTCACCCACCGCCGCGCGCCTGGCCAGGCACTCGCCCAGCGCAGCACCGGGCGCTTCGCCCTCAGGCACACAAGCATAACGCCATGGCGCGCCGTCGTCCTGCCCGAATCCATCGAGCGCGCCCACCTGCTCGTCGAAGCGCTCGAGATCGAAAGACGGTGCCAAGGTCGAAAGCGCAAGCCCGGTCGCCGCATCGAACCACGCCTGCGCGCCGCGCAGCCAGCCCGCGAGCAGCGCCTGCGCCATCGGCCGCGCGAGCGTGAACGGAAAGTACCTGCCCACGCGGTCCACGCCCGGCATCATCACGCCCACCCAGGCCTCCTCGCCGCACAGCGCCGCGCCCAGCGCGAAGCACCACACCGGCGCGTTCAGGTAAAGCGGCAACCACTGCGCGCCATAGCGCGCCCGCGCTTCGAGCATGCCGGTCTGGACGCTGCGGTCCCACGGCTCGATAAACGCCGTCGGCAGCCGCCGCGCCACAAAATCGCCATGCGTGCGCACCTTGCCGAAGAACCCTGACTCGCTCATAGATGATCAGGACAACGGAACTGATCGATCATGCCGCGCCGGAACGGATTCGTCACACTGCTCGCGTCCAGCTCCAGCTGCACGTGCCGGCCATCCGAGGCGAAATCGATCTTGAACCGGTCGGGCTGGCCCATCTGCTGCAATTGCGCCTTGTCCATCAGATGCAGGAGCGCCCACGGGCCGTCGGCGCGCGGCGCGTCGCCGTTGCCGGGCGGCGCGAACTCCACGTGCGCCTGCCCCGTGCCCTTGCCGCTCGGCCACTGGAAGCCCATGCCCTCGTTCGCGCCCGGCTTGGCGACCCATTGCTGGCCATCCACGTCGAGCGTGAATTGCGTGATCGACGGATCGATCGCGATCGGCTTGACCGTGAAGCGCACCGAGACGTCGCGCCCGCCCGCGCGGAACAGCGCATCGCGAATCTGCGCGGCGCGCTGGAATTGCACGAGCACATCGTCTGGAATGCCAAGCGATTCCGTGCCCGGCCGCCAGCGCCACACGGGCCCCGACATGTCGACGAAGTTCTGCAGATTCTTCTGGAAGAAGTCGTCGATCAGGCCGCCCGGCGCGAGCAGGCGGCCGAAGTCGTCGGGCGCGGCGTCGCGCGTGGAGCTGCGCACGAGCGGGTAGCGCCCGTCGAGCGCCTGCTTGCACAATTGCCCGACGTTCGCGAGCCAGAGCGCATTCAGGCGCGCACGCTCGCCGCCTGCCATCAGCGCCGTGGCGCCTGTCGCCACGTCGTTCGCGACCGCCGCCAGCGGCGCAGGCGCGCCCTGCGAGGCGAGCTTGAGCTTGCCGATGGCGTCGCCGGGCGGCGGAGCCAGGCCCTGGCGGCGCGCGGTGTCGGCGGCCTGGAGGTAGGTGGCCGCGTCCTTGAGCGCCGCGAGCTGCGTGTCGAGCGGCGCCGGCCCTTGCGCACCGGGCTTGCCCACGAGGTCGTGCAGCGCCTGGAAATGCGCATCGACCGGATTGACCTGTGCAGGTGCACCGTTCGCAGTGTCGTCGGGGGCATTGCCGAGCGCGCTCTCCAGCTTCTTCTTCATCGCCTCGATCTTGCCGTTGATGAGCGCGCCCGCCTGCGCGCCAATCGAGCCGCCTTCGTTGATGCTGCCGAGCGTGGTCTCCTGCGCCGCCGCCACCATCACCGCGCGCAGCGGCGAATCGGCATTGCCGAGCGCGTAGGCCACGCGCGCGCCCTTGTCCACGCCGTCGAACGGCACCACGTCGATGTCGCCGAGCAGCGCGTCCCACTGGCGGATGTATTCGTCGTAGTAGAGCTGCGTCATCGCCGTCTTGAGGTCGTTGGCGGCAGCGGGCGTGAGCACCTGTTCGTCGCGGCCGAGCACCCAGTTGTCGCGCGCCACGTCGAGCACCGCCGTGTCGCGCAGCGCGAGGAACTTGCGATAGCCCGCGAGCGTGAATGCGCCGGGCACGCCGCGCGTGAGCGGCGTGCCGCTCTTGCGCACCAGCACGAGCGCCGCGTTCTGGCCACCCACGCCCGCCACGCTGAAGTCGGGCAGATGCTGGGCGTCGAGATCGCGCCGCACGCTTTCGAACATGCGCTGCGCGAGCGGCATCTTCGCGAGGTTCGTGCGCGCCTGCTGGATCAGGCTCTTGTCGAGCGGCAGCGAGGGGTCGAAGAACGCGGGCTCGAACAGCGCGGCAAGATGGCCGTCGATATCGTTGCGCTGCGCGTCACTCGCATCGCGCAACGGGCCGCGTTGCCAGTCGACGTCGGCCCACAGGCGCACCGCATCGGCGTCGTAGTGCGACGGGTCGCCGAGCATCAGGTAGGCGCGCAGCACTTCGTACTGGAACTCGCCGTTGTTCGCATCGCCGCGCCGCAACTCCTCTTCCATGCGCCGCACCACGAGCGGCAGCAGCGTTTGCCCCAGCAGCCGGCGGTAGCTCGCCTGCGCTTCGAGCCCGAGCTTGTCGCCCTGGTAGAGCCCGAGGCGCGAGAGCCACGGCGCGCTCGCGTTGCGCTGCGCATAGCCGCCGGGCAAGTCGCGCGCGGCGTTCAGGAGCGGCAGCAGCGCGAGCGGATTGTCGGTGGGCGGCGTGGCCTGTGCCAGCTGCTTGAGTGCCTCGGTTTGCTGCGCCGCGTGCGCCACGTAGGCTTCATTGCGCTGATAGCTGATGAAAAACGCCCCGAGCGCGAGCAGCGTGACGAGTGCGATCGCGCCCAGCGCAATGCGCTGCAGCCAAGCGCGCCGCTGCTCCAGCCGGCGGTTGGTGCCTGCGACCCCGGACTCGTGAAAGATCACGTCGCGCAGGAGCCGCGTGATGAAGTACGCACGTCCCGCCGATGCATCGGGCAGCACGACCTGCTGCTGCAGGCCGAGCGCGGCGGCCACGGCGCTCATGACACGGTCGATCGGGCGCCCTTCCTGCGTGCCGCTCGTGAAATAGACGCCGCGCAGCAGCACCGGCTTCTCGTAGCGCGACGCACTGAACGCTTCACTCAGGAAAGTCTGCAATACGCCTTCTAGCCCCGCGAACTGCTGCGGGAATCCGTAGACGAGCGCGCGCCGCCGCGTGTCCGTCTCCTGCTGCATGCGATGCAGCACGCGCGCCTGCAAGCGCTTCTCCAGCGCGTCGAACTGCGCCGGAAACTGCGCGAGCGTGTCGTTCGGACTGCCTGGATTAGCGGGACTGCCGTCCTCGTCGAAGGCGAACGTCACGCCCCAGACCTGCTCGCGCTCGTCGCGGCCCAGGTCGTCGAAGAACTCGGCGAACCCGGCCAGCAAATCGCACTTCGTCACCAGCACATAGACCGGAAAGCGCGTGCCGAGGCGCTCATAGAGCTCCTTCAGGCGCTCGTGCACGGCCGAGGCCTGCAACGCGCGCTGGGTGTCGGTCAGCTGCAGCAGATCCTGCGCCGAGACCGCCACGATCACGCCATTGAGCGGGCGGCGCGGCCGGTACTTGCGCAGCAGTTGCAGGAAGCCGCCCCACGCGGCCTGGTCGGCGGCCGCGAAGCTGTCCTGCGTGGTGAAGCGGCCTGCGGTGTCGAGCAGCACCGCGTCGTCGGTGAACCACCAGTCGCAGTTGCGCGTGCCGCCCACGCCGCCCACCGCCTGGTCGCCCAGTTGCGTCGAGAGCGGAAATTTCAGGCCCGAGTGCGTGAGCGCCGTGGTCTTGCCGGTGCCCGGCGCGCCCACGAACATGTACCACGGCAGCTGGTACACGTACTGGCTCCCGAAGCGCCCCTTCACGCGCGACTTGCGCAGAATGGCCATGGCCTCTTCGAAGCGCTTGCGCAACGCGCTCACGTCGGCGTCCGATTGCTCCTTGCCAGGCGCAGCCTGTTCCTCGCCCTCGGCCACCACGCGCGTGAACTTCACGTTGGCGAGGCGCACGCGCAGCCAGCGCACGAACCAGTAAAGCGCCCACAGCAAGAACAGGATCGCGATCACGATCCAGCGGCTCGTGCCCGATTCGAGCGGCGCGCTGCCCGCCCATGCGAAGAGCGGCCCTTCGATCCACACGATCAGCGCGAGCGCGAGCACGCCCAGAAACGACAGCACGATCGTACGTCGCAACCAGTCCACCAGCTTCTTGATCATGGCGTGGCTCCCGGTGCGAGCACGGCAATGTCCACGCGGCGATTACGCGCGCGGTTGGCGGCAGTGTCGTTCGGCGCGATGGGCTCGGTGTCGCCGCGCCCCTCGGCGGTGAAGCGCGCGGGCGTGCCGGTGCGGGCGACCAGCAGGTCCTTCACGGTCTCCGCGCGCGCCTGGGAGAGATGCCAGTTCGACGGGAAGCGCGCGGAAATGAGCCGCTGATTGTCGGTGTGGCCCGTGACCACGACGTTGCCGCGCACGTCCTTCAAGGCGTCGCCGATGCGCTGGACGATCGGCAAATACGTGGGCGTGAGCTCCGCGCTGCCCGAGGCGAACAGGCCGTCGCCGTTCACCTCGACAATGGTGCGGTCGGGCTGTGTAGTCACGCGCACGAGGCCCTGCGCGATCTCGGGCGCGAGGAATTGCGCGAGTTTGGGCGCGGGCTTCGGTGCGGCCTCCATCTTCGCCACGAGCACCGGCGGCGGCGCGACGCGGATCGCGTGCAGCGCCTGAAACACGCTGTCCGATGCGTCGTTGAGCCGGAAGCTCAGGACGAGATGCACGACCACCAGCACGACGCACGCCACGGCCACCGCCACCCACAGCGGCACCAGTTGCAACAGCGGTTTGCGCTCCACGCTCACGGGCTGCCATTGCGGCGAGAGCTCGCGCTCGATGGCGCCGCGCTGCGCGCGGATCATCTGTTCGAGCCGCTCGCGCACCGCGTCGAGCTGGGTGCGGCCACCGTCGATGAGGCGGTAGCGCCCTTCGAAGCCGAGGCCGAGTATCACGTACATCAGTTCGAGCACGTCGACGTTCGCGCCGGGGTTCTGCGCGAGCCGCTGGAGAATCAGGAAGAAGCGCTCGCCGCCCGAGGCCTCGTTATGGAAGGTCACGAGCAGGCTGCGGCTCGCCCACGCCCCCGCGCCCCAGGGCGTGCTGGAAATCGCCTCGTCGAGGAAGGTGCACAGGCAATAGCGCGAGGCGCCGAGCTTTTCGTCGTCGTAACCGCTTGCGCGCCCCTGCGTCTCGAAGGCGCGCACCATCTGAATCAGTTGCGTGCGCAACTGTTCGAGGTCGGGGTGCGTGGGCAGCTGGCGCAGCGGCAAGGCCAGGTCGATGAGCGGATTGGCTGCGCGCAGCAGCGGATTCAGGCCGCCCGCGCCAGCGGGAATCGGCGCGACGGACGACGCCGCGGCCACAAACGGCGCACGCGCGCCGCCCGGCGTCGGGATCAGGATCGTGGCGCCGGGGTCGGCGCTCATGCGTGGGTCGTCGGGTGACACGGTGCACGTCCTCCTCAATCGATGGCGCCGCTGCGCCAGACGCAAGCGCCCTTATCGGCGGATCGCCCAGAATTCCATCGCGAGGCCGGGAAACTCACCCGCGACGTGCAACGCCATGCCCGCCGAAGCCGCAAACTGCTTCCACAGTTCGTTGCCCCGGTCGAGCTCGAAATACGTGAATCCCGCATGGAACGGCAACTGGCGCGGCGCCACGGGCAGCGCCCGCAAGCCGATACCCGGCAGTTGCAGATTCACGAGGTCGCGGATGCGCTCGATCGGCCCGATCTTCACTTGTGGCGCGAAGCCGGTGAGGATGGCTTCGGCTGGCATCTGCGCGCGCACCGCCAGCACGAAGTTGGCCGAGGCGAACAGGTTCTTGTCGGGCACCAGCGCGACGCGCAGGCCGAACTTGCGCTCTTCGAGCGGAATGGGCACCGCATGCGGGTCCATGACCATGCTGAGCGCCGCGCGCAAGTCGTCGATCACGGGCGCGAAGGTCTCGCGCAAGCGGTCGTGCCGGTAGACCGGATACGCGTTGGGGCGCTTGTTCTTCTGGCTGAACGTGGCCAGCTCGCCCGCGAGCTGCACCACCATGCGATAGAGCGCCTCGGGATGCAGCCCGGTCATCGTGGCGAAATGCGCCGCGAGCGGTTCCGCGCGGTTGATCAGCTCGAGCAGCAGGAAGTCGGAGACTTCGGCCACGCCCGTCACGCCCGGCTGCACGAGCCGCGCGGCCAGCGCCTCGCCGCGCTGGTGCAGGAGGCCCACGAGGTCGTCGGCGAAGGCGCGCAAGCGCGGCGCCACGCGATAGTCGAGGCATGGCGGGCTGTAGTCGGCTTCGAGCACGACGCGGTTGTCGGGCTGCCGCTCGATCACGCGCGCCACGCCGAGCGTGGCGAACGCGTTCGCCACGTCGGGCTCCAGCGCGAGGCGCACGCGCAGCTTGCCGATTTCCACGAGCGCCGCGCTCGCGTTCGGGTCGTTGCTGTCGGGCACTTCGGCGTCGGCGCGGCGATGGCGTGCGAAATTCTCTTCGCTATCCTCATTGCCCGTTTCCGGCACGCCGGGGCGGCGCACCGGCAGCGCGAGCGTGACGAGCATGCTGCGCGTGCCCTCGGGAATGTCGAGCGGCTCGGGCAGTTCGTCGTCTCCGGGCAGGTTGAACGGCGTGCCGTCGGGAAAGACGCCCGCGCACGAGAGCAGCGCGAGCTTGCCGAGCTTGAGCAATTGCTCGTCGATCTCGAGCGAGGCGAAGCCCCAGGCATAGGGGCGCAGGCCGCCCGCGCGCGTCTCGAGCTGCGCCTGCAAATAGCGGTCATGTTGCTGCATATGATGCGGCTGCAGAAACATGCCTTCCGACCAGATGACTTTGCTGTTCCAGGACACGTTGTTCTCGTCGTCGTATGTATGAGGAGGCGAGCGCAAGCGCTCAGGTCAGGCGGGCCCCGTTTTCGGTTTCACCTGCGCGTCCTCGCCTGCCGTTCTGCTCGTTGCGCGCGCGCGTTGCATGGCGTCCACCTGCGCTTCGTAGGCCTCGTTGAAGGCCTTGCCGAAGAGCTTCTGGAAATCGTCCTCCGCTTCGCGCGCGATGCCTTCGCGCAACTCGACGAAACGGTCCCAGAGCTTCGCCTTGCGGTTCGAGAGCACGCGGTCGAGCACGCCCTGCTCGCTCAACTGGGCCTCGAGCGTGGCCGGGTCGAAACGCGCGAGCACGTGCGCGAGCGCCGCGCGCATCCCCACCAGCACCGCCAGCTCGTGCGATTCGATGTCGACGAACGCGCGCGCGACCGCCTCGGCGGGCGGCAGGTAGCCGTGCGCGCGGCCGGTGAGCATTTGCGCGAGCGCGCTGTCCACGTCGGGGAAGAACTTGAGCGGGTTGTTATCGCGCTCGACGATCAGCGTGGTGTCGAGCCGCGCCTCGCGCTTGGTCATCGAGCGCGAGCGCAATACCGCCATGGTCCCGCGCAGCGAATCGCGCAGCATCGCGCCGACGAGCCGCGCGAGGTCCGCGGCGGGCAGGTTCGGCGCACGCCCGGCGTCGAGTCCCAGGCCTTCGAGCAGCGCGGCGAGCACGGCCTGCTCCTCGGTTGACCCTGGCGCGGGCGTTGCCGCGCGTGCGGTCTGTTGCGGCGCAGGCGCGGCGGGTGCCGCAACGGGTGCTGGCGTGGGTGCGGGCGAAGCGCTGGGCGTGGCCTGTCGCGGCGGCACCGGCGCGTCTTCGGCCTTCGTTTGCACGGGAAGCGGCAACTCAGGCTGCGATGGCGCGGCGGGCGCAAAGATTTGCGTCACGGAGGGCAGCAACTGGCGCGGTGGCTCCTGGGACTCGGCAGCGGCCTGCGCCGGCGGCGCGTATGACGCTGGCGACGCCGCCCCGGCCGGCGCAAAGAGATCGTCGAAAGGCGTTGCACCATGCGGTGCTGCATCGCCCAACAAGCTCGCGGGCAAACCCGTCGGCCCGCTTGCGCCCAGGCCGAGCGGATCGGCCGCTCCAGGCATGGCGGCAAAAGCCGGCGGCGACGAAGCTGGCATCGGCGGCTGCGCTAGCGGCGGCACCGGCGTCATCGCAGGCGCCACATGAGGGGAAAAGGCGCCGGGCGTCGCCACGCCGGGCGTCGCTACGCCGGGCGTCGACACCGGCGCGTGCGCCGCGCTGCCGCCCGACTCCCACTGTGCCAGAGCGTCGGCCAATGGATCGTAATCGGCAGGAATGCCACCGGCTCCGGACAGCGCGGCGGACGACGCCGCAGGCGTGAGCGCAGGCGGCGTGAGCGCCTGCAACTCGGGCGAGACGTGGTCGCTTTCCGATCCCGCATAGCCGGGCCGCGCGAGCATGCGCTCGCCGGCGCCAAGGCACGCCGCGCCGAGCGCATCCAGCCCGCCGGCGCCTGACCCGCCAGCACCCGTGCCGCGCGCCTCGCCGAAGCCGCCCGGCGCAAACGGGTTCACCAGCGGATTCTCGGGCAGCGTGAGGTCCTCGGCCTCAGGCGCGCCCCGCAGCACCTGCACGCCCGCGAGCGGATCGTGCCCGAAGGGTCGGGCCTCGTCCTGCGCCGCGCCCTCGCCCAGCGCCACCTCCAGCAAATACGCGCCGATCATCAACTGATCGCCATGCGCGAGCCGCGCCTCGCGCGTGCCGCCCAGCGCGCGCTGGTTCAGCACGCTCGGATTGGCGCCGAGGTCGCACAGCAGATACTCGCCGCCACGGCATTCCACGCGCGCATGCACGCGCGAGATCGCGCGCTGCTGGTCGGGCAGCACGAGCGTGCAGGTCGTGGCGCGGCCGATCGTGCCGCCGTCCGGCCCGAAGCGCACGGCGATTGGTTCGGCGAGCGGCTCGTCGTTGTACTTCGCCACGCGCAGCGTGAGGATCGGATTGGTCAGTTGCATCGCGGTACCCAGGTCTCCCCCGTCATTCCATCAGGATTGCAAATCAACTCACGACTCGACTTTTTTCGTGCCATCGTCGGCGTCCTTGGGGTCGGTGGGCGCGGTGGGCGACGAACCGTCTCCCGAGCCGGCGGAGCCCCCCGAATTGAGCTGGATCGGCATGCCCGTGACCGCGACCGAGCTCGGCCCGATCACCACGAATGCGCCGCCCGCCTTCAGGGTGATGCTCACGCCCGCCTCGATCACCACGTTCATGCCCGCCTTGATATGAATGTTCTGGCCCGCGTCGATGGCATAGTCCGTGCCCACTTTCTCCTGCAGCTTCTGCCCGACCGTGAGCGAGGCCGTGCCGTCGACCTTGGCGTTCTGCGCGCCGCTCACGTGATCGTGCCGGTCGCCGCTCACCTGCATATACTCGTTGGCCGTGACCTTCAGGTGACGGTCGTTGCCGACGTTCATCAACGTATCGTTGATCACCCAGGTTTCGTGATCCTTTTGCGCATGAAAGAACAATTGCTCGCCGCCTGCCTTGTCGAGAAAGCGCACCTCGTTGTTGCCCGACGCATTGGGCGTGGAGTTGCTCTTGATCGTGGCAAAGGCCGAATTGGCCGGCAGCTTGTACGGCGGCATCAGGCTCGCGTTGTAGACACTGCCCGTGACAAGCGGATGGTCGGGGTCGCCTTCGATGAATTCGACGATCACCTCCTGCCCCACGCGCGGCAAGAAGAACATGCCCCAGGTCTTGCCCGCCCAGCCCTGCGAGACGCGCGCCCAGCAGCGGTCCGTGACCTGTGTATCCGCGTTTGCGTAAAGCTGTTCCCAGTGGAACTGGACCTTGATGCGGCCGTATTCGTCGGTAAAGATCTCCGAGCTGCCGTCGCCCACCACCACCGCCGTCTGCAAGCCGCCCACCACCGCGCGCGGCGTGAGCCGCTGCGCGCGGAACTGGTTGTCATGGCGCAGCGCCGTGAATTCGCAGTCGAAGAACGGCAGCGCGCTCTGTGCCGATGCCGCGCGATTGGACACATAGGCATCCGAATTGATCTCGTACGACGCGCTCACCACCAGATAACCTTCATTCCAGTCATCCACGGGATGCTCGCTCATCTGCAGCAAGCCGCCCGGCCAGATGCCGCGCATCGTGCTGCGGCCTTCGATGCTGTCGTTGCGCGCCTGGCGGATCTCCACGCCCACGCGCGCGTAGCGGTCGCCGTCGGCGGGCGCGGTGTGCCCCGTGAGATGCTCCTGCATCGTGTAGCTAGGCGCGTCGTAAGTCTGCGTGCGCGTGGCGCGCGAACGCAGGCCGCCCTGCAGGCTCGACGATGGCTTCTCGAAGTCGTAGTCGTTCGTCTCGTAGTGGCCGGTCTGCAGCTCGCCACCCGCACACCACTCGTAGACGCATTCCATGCCCTCGCGCGCAGCCGCGTCGCGGTCGCGGTAGGGCACACTCTTGTAATCCGGGATGGGGGCGTGCACGTCGCCGGCATCGGCCAGCACCATGGTCTGGCGGCCCCGCGAGTGCTCGAAGTAATAGTAGATGCCCTCGTGCTCCATGAGCCGGCTCACGAAGTCGAAATCGGTCTCGCGGTACTGTGCGCAGTGCTCGCGCTTCGGATACGTCGCGGTGCATCGGTTCGTCACGTCCACGTTGTAGTCGTTGAGCACGCTCATGACGATCTCGGGCACCGTCTTCTCGTAGAAGAAGCGGCAATGCGAGCCACGCGTGAGCAGCCACAGGCTCGGCCGCACGATGGCCTGATAGCACGCCATGCTGCCGTACTGCTGGTTGCCGGGCGAGGTCATGCGAAACACCGTCACGATGCCGTTGAACTGCCGCTCGCCGCCCGCGGGCAGCGAGAGCGCGATCGACAGGTCCTGGCCGAGCACCTGCGCGGGCGTGACGCTGTTCTGCTCGCACAGCAGGTCCACGCGGTACTCGCTCAGGCGGCCCAGTTCGTCGCTGCCGGTCATGCGCAGGAACAGCAGGCTCGCCTGGGTTCCCTTGCAACTGACCGTCACGTGGCGGTTCGTATCTTGCGAGGTCATGTCAGGGAATCATCGTGTTGACGGTGGCCGGGTTCACGATCGACACCACGCCGCCCCAGTTGCACATGCACTTCGAGACGTTGTCGAGCGAGGGCTGATTGCCGAGCAGCACGGTCGGCGCGCCCGGGGTCCACGGCGTGAGGGTTGCGGGAATGCACGGCATGGGCGTGAGCGCGCCCATGGCGGCTGCCGTGGCCGCGGCCACCTGCGGATTGGCCAGCGAAGAGCACACGCCGAACGGCATGATGTTGACCATGGGCACGTGGTCCATGATGTTGGCGGCCGGCGGCCCCTCTCCCATCACCTGATTGACGGGCAGCACCACGAGGCTCGACGGCGCGGCGCCGAACGAGCATTGCAGCGTGGCTCCCATGCTGACCTGTTGTGGCATGGTCTTTCTCCCCTGTTCTCTTTTGCACTCTTGCGCGCGCTGCCCAGTCGAACGCTCGATCGAACGCTCAATCAAACGTATAGACGAACTCGCCGTCGCGCGCGCCCACTTGCACCTTCGTCACGCTGCCGCCGTTCATCATGCGCGTGAGGAATTCCGTGGAGACGCGCGGCAACAACGTGTTGGTCAGAATCGCATCGATCATGCGCCCGCCGCTCTCCAGCTCCGTGCAGCGGCTCGCGATCAGCTTGACCACCTCGTCGTCGTAGAGGAACGGCACCTTGTGCGAGACGCGCAGCCGCTTCTCGATGCGCGAGAGCTGCAGGCGGATGATCGCGCCCAGCATCTCGTCGGAGAGCGGGTAATACGGGATCGTCACCACGCGCCCGAGCAGCGCGGGCGGAAATACCTTGAGCAAGGGCTCGCGCAGCGCCTTCGCGATGCCCTCCGGATCGGGCATCAGTTCGGGGTCCTTGCAAAGATTCGTGATGAGGTCGGTGCCCGCGTTGGTCGTGAGCAGGATCAGCGTGTTCTTGAAGTCGATCACGCGGCCCTCGCCGTCCTCCATCCAGCCCTTGTCGAACACCTGGAAGAAGATCTCGTGCACGTCGGGGTGCGCCTTCTCCACCTCGTCGAGCAGCACCACGCTATAGGGGCGCCGCCGCACGGCCTCGGTGAGCACGCCGCCCTCGCCGTAGCCCACGTAACCCGGCGGCGCGCCCTTGAGCGAGGACACCGTGTGCGCCTCCTGGTACTCGCTCATGTTGATCGTGATGACGTTCTGCTCGCCGCCGTAAAGCACTTCGGCGAGCGCGAGCGCCGTCTCGGTCTTGCCCACGCCCGAGGTGCCCGCGAGCATGAACACGCCAATCGGCTTGTTCGGATTGTCGAGGCCCGCGCGCGAAGTCTGGATGCGCCGCGCGATCATCTCGGTTGCGTGGCCCTGGCCGATGATGCGCTTGTTCAGATTCTCGGCGAGCTTCAGGACGTTCTCGATCTCGTTGCGCACCATGCGGCCTACCGGAATGCCGGTCCAGTCCTGCACGACCGAGGCCACGGCCTGGCGGTCCACGGTGGGCAGGATCAGCGGCTCCTCGCCCTGATGGCTCGCGAGTTGCGCCTGCAATTCGCGCAGCTCGGCGCGCAGCGCCTCGGCATCGACCGGCGCCGCGCCATTCGCACCATTCGCGGCATTCGTGTCATTGCCGGCGGGCGCGGCCCCCT
Source organism: Paraburkholderia silviterrae (assembly GCF_004353915.1). Lineage (GTDB taxonomy): Bacteria > Pseudomonadota > Gammaproteobacteria > Burkholderiales > Burkholderiaceae > Paraburkholderia > Paraburkholderia silviterrae. The sequence goes on from NZ_SMRP01000001.1 coordinate 396,534, forward strand.
CGCCCGATGCAAGCGCGCCGCCTTCCACCTTGCCCGTGCGCTCGCGCAGTTGGGCGCGCAACGCGAGGATGCGCTCGACCAGCCCCTTCTCGGTCTCCCAACGCGCTTCGAGTTGCGCGAGGCGTTCGCGCTCCACCGCGAGCTTTTCGCTGGCCGACGCTTCGCGCTCGCGCGTCTCGATGCCCACCGCCTTCTCGCGCCCGATGATCTCCATCTCCGTTTCGAGCGAGGCGATACGCTTGCGCGCGTCGTCCACCGAAGGCGGCGTGGCGTGCTGGCTCACGGCCACGCGCGCGCACGCCGTGTCGAGCAGGCTCACGGACTTGTCGGGCAGCTGGCGCGCCGGTATGTAGCGGTGCGAAAGCCGCACCGCCGCCTCGAGCGCCTCGTCGAGCACCTGCACCTTGTGGTGCTGCTCCATCGTCGAGGCGACGCCGCGCATCATGCGGATGGCCTTCTCTTCGTCCGGCTCGCCCACCTGCACCACCTGGAAGCGCCGCGTGAGCGCGGGGTCCTTCTCGATATGCTTCTTGTACTCAGCCCAGGTCGTGGCCGCCACGGTGCGCAGCGTGCCGCGCGCGAGCGCGGGCTTGAGCAGGTTGGCGGCGTCGCCGGTGCCCGCCGCGCCGCCCGCGCCCACCAGCGTATGGGCTTCGTCGATAAAGAGAATCACCGGCTTTTCGGAGGCCTGAACTTCCTCGATCACCTGGCGCAGCCGGTTCTCGAATTCGCCCTTCATACTCGCGCCGGCCTGCAGGAGGCCCACGTCGAGCGTGCGCAGCTCGACGTCGCGCAGCGACGGCGGCACGTCGCCCGCCACGATGCGCTGTGCGAAGCCCTCCACCACCGCCGTCTTGCCCACGCCAGCCTCGCCGGTGAGGATGGGGTTGTTCTGGCGCCGCCGCATGAGAATGTCCACCACCTGGCGGATTTCCTCGTCGCGGCCCACGATGGGATCGAGCTTGCCACTACGTGCCTGCTCGGTGAGATCGGTGGTGAAGCGGCGCAGCGCCTCCTGCTTGCCCATCGCAGCGGGCGGCATGCCTGTGGCATCGCCCTCGGCACCGGTGCCCGCGTTCGCCTTGAAGCCGTCGCTCGCGGCCATCGCCGCTTCGGGCGAATCACGCAGCAGGCGGTCGAACTCTTCGCACAGCGCATCGAGCTTGATCGACTCGAATTGCCGCGAGATGCCATAGAGCGTATTGCGCAGCGAGGGCGTCTTCAGGAGTCCGACGATCAGATGGCCGGTGCGCACCTGCGACTCGCCGAACATCAGCGAGCCAAACACCCAGCCGCGCTCGACAGCCTCCTCCACCTGGGAAGAGATGTCCGTGACCGACGAAGCGCCGCGCGGCAGCCGGTCGAGCGCTGCGGTGAGATCGCCCGCGAGCCGCGCCGGATCGATCCCGTAGTGGCGCACGAGCCGGTGCAGGTCCGAGTCCTGCAGCTGCAGGATCTGATGGAACCAGTGCACCAGTTCGATATAGGGGTTGCCGCGCAGACGGCAAAACATGTTCGCGCTTTCGAGCGCGCGAAAGCCTAGCTGGTTGAGCTTGCCAAAGAGCGCTGCACGCTTGATTTCGGCCATGTCTTCATTCTCCCGGGTGAATGTCGAGCGCTGCGTGTTCTACCGCGCGTTGCGCGTTGTCTCGTGCCGGCTCCTGCGTCGGTGCCTGCATGTGTGCTTGCGTTCCTTCTTGCGGCCTTGCTGCGGTCCCCTCGTGCGCCCCTTCGGCGGCCGCGCCGTGCTGCGTGTGCGAAGCGGCGCCGCTCGCGGGATTGAGCTTCAACTGGCGCTGGTCGCCTTGCGCAGCGCCGCTCAGCATCCAGCTCGTGAGCCCCAGACGCGCGTGCGCTCCGAGCTTCAGGCGCGGCACCTCGGCCTCGCGCAGTTGCAGGTTCACATCCCAGTCGAGCCCGTCGCGCACGTAGTTGCGCACCCAGTCGACGAGCCGCTTGAGGCTTTCGCCGCCGGGCAGGAAGCGTTCGTAGTCGGCGAGCGACAGCGGCCCGATCACGACGCGGAACTTGTGCTGGCAATCCCATACGCGCGCGCCCAGCAGCGTGGAGACGCCAAGCGCCGAGGAGCCGTCGCGCGCGCCCATGCGCGTGCGCGACTCGGCCGGCAGCGGCATCCAGTGACCCACCCACTGCTCGATCGACACGGGCAGCCGGAAGAAGCGCGTGAGGATGAGCGCGAGCCCCGAGGCCGAACGGGTGGGCGCACCCAGCAGCCCCGCGAAATGCAGCTTCGCGAAATCGGGCACGGCATCACGCTCGCGCAGCGCCGCCTCGCCCATGCCGAAGGTCGCGCCCACGTACATCGCGAAGCGGTCGCGCCCAGGCCGCTCCAGGCTCACCGCGGGCTGCGCGTTGGCCCAGGCCCGGTAGAACAGGCTCACCATGCGGTGCTGGAACAAGTCGAGAAAGCGCGCGAACGTGGGGTCGTCGGCATTGCGCTCGCGGTCGCGGATATATTCGGTCAGATGCGTGGGCAGCGCGCCATGCGGCCCGAGCAGGCCGAAGAAGTTCACCGCGAGGCGCGGCGCCATGCCCGCGCCGTGCTGCGAAAAGGCAGCCAGTGTCGTGGGATGGAACACGAGCTCGGGGCGCTGCGTGAAGCGCACGGCGTCGTCGCGCGGGCGCAGCGACTCGCCCACGCGCGGCCGCTCGGGCCACGCGTTTTCGATCAGGCGCACCGCCTGGAAGAAGTCGAAGCGGTAAGCCTCGTCTTCGAGCAGCCGCAGCACGGTCAGATGGTCCAGCATTGTCCCGCCCTCGCTGGCCAGCGCATGATCTCGCCGCGCGCCGTCGTGCGCACCACGGTCTCGGTGAAGGAATTCAACGAGACGTAGAGTGAAAAATATCGCGCCAGCACGGCACCCAGCACGAACGCACCGGAGCCTTCGAAGGCCGTCTCGTCGAACGTCACGCTCACCTGCTGGCCGCGCCCGAACACGATCGGCCCTGGCACGGGCAGCCGCCGCGTGACGGACTTTGCCTCGACCGAGCGCACGCCTTCTATCTGGCGCTGCGCCGCGGGATCGTCCACCGGGCAATAGAGGCTCAGCAAATCGCGCAGCGCCCGCGCGCCCGTGGCCGCGTCGGAGTCGATCAGCGAACTGTAGTTCAACGAAAGATGGCTCAGGAGCCGCCAGGCCACCGCGCCGTGCGCGAACGACGGCAAGGGCCGGCTCGGCCCGCTCACGCAGCGCACGCTCTCTACGGGCGCTTCCACGCCCAGCGTGAAATCCGACCCGCCGGTGCCCGTCGAAAGCGTGAGCGGCAAGTCGCGGTTGGTGCAGAGCACCTTGAGGCCGAGCTGCCGCAGGTCGGCGCGATACGGCGCGTTGGCCGCATCGACGAGTGCGATGAACGTTTCGCTGCCCAGGTAGCTCGTGCGCTGGCCGCGCTCGCGCGCGCGCGAGGATTGCAGCCGCCGCTCGCGGCGCACCTGGTAGTACGCGCTCGCCTGCTCGCCCGCGGAGAGATCGCGCGCGTGATAGAACGGCTCGAAGCGCTGCTCCTCGTTCGAGCCCGCGCCATAGCCCGTCACTTCCTCGATGCGGTAGATCTCGAAGTCGAGCGGCCGCGTGCGGTCCGCAATCACCTGATACTCGAATTGCGCGGGGTCGAACGCGATGCGGTCGGCGCGGCGCGCGAACAGATTGATTGCGGGCGTGCAATGGAGCGCGAAGTGGCTGGCATCGAGCGTCTGTTCGAGCAGCGGGTCCGCGCGGTCGAGCAGCACGATCACTTCCACCTCGTTTTCGGCGCAAGCGCGCAGCGCGCCCTGCAAGCCATCGATGGCGACGAAGAGAAAGCGCTGCGCGAACGCGAAATATTCCTGCAACAGGCGGAAGCCCTGAAACGACTGGCGGCTCACGGGCAGGAGCGCTTCATCGTCGTCGAAGCCGACGGGCTTGACGGCGCTCTTGGGCAACAGCCGGTGCCACGGCGCGGGCCGCGCGACCGGCAGCACCGCCACGCCCACGCACGAGGCGAGCAGGCGTTCGTATAGCCGCGCGGGCAGCGAGTCCGCACCGCGCAGGTAGAGCGTGAGCGTGTCGAGCGCGAGCTGGCTGAACTTCACGCCGCCCGTCGTGCGCAGGCGCAGACGCACGCCGGCCTTCACCCCTGGCGGCAGCGCCATGTCCGCGCCGCCCAGCGCGCCGGTATGCGTGAAAAACCGCGCCTCCGCAATCTCCACGGGCCAGAGCGTGAGCGCGTGCGCCGTGCGGTATTCGCAGCGCGTCGAGCCGTTCTTGTCGAGCACGGCGTGCAGCGCGCTGCCGCGCGGCACGCTCACGCCGGCCGCAAGCGCGGGATGCGCGAGATCGGGCTGCATATGCACGATCGCCATGGAGGGCGTGGGTGCGAGGTAGTGCGGATAGACGAGCTCCGCGAGATGCTGCGTGAAGCGCGGAAACTCGGCGTCGATCTTCAACTGCACACGCGCCGCGAGAAAGCTGAAGCCTTCGAGCAGGCGCTCGACGTAGGGGTCGGCGCAATCGAGCCCTTCGAGGCCGAGGCGCCCCGCCACCTTCGGAAACTCGCGGGCGAATTCGCTGCCCATCTCGCGCAGATGCGCGAGCTCCTGGTTGTAGTAGCGGATCAGGTCGGGATTCATCGTCGCTTGTTTGTCTCTAGCTCGTCTCTAGCGCGCCGCGCCCTGGTCGATCACGCGCACTTCGCCGCCTTCGAGGTCGAGCTCGGTGCGAAAGTAGAGCCGCTCCGGATACGGCTGCGCCCACAAGTCCCCTTCGATCGTGAACACGACCGTGTTGTGATGCCCCGTCGTTTCCTCCTGCAACACCGCCGTCACCTTCACCGTATCGCGCAGGATGCGCGGCTCGAACGCCACGATCACGTCGCGGATCTGCCGCTCGAGGCGCGCGAGGTTCATGCCCGATGCCGTCTTGCCCGCAATATCGGGGAAGCCGAAGTTGATCACCGAGCGCTCGACGAGCGGCCATGCCGACAGGTCCTGAACGGTGCCCAGCCCGCTTGCGTTGAGCAGCCACGCGAGATCGCGCTGCACGCCCTGGCGCAGCGCGCGCATCGAGAGCACGCGGCGCTCGCGGCTCTCTACCTTGGTGCCGGGCTCGAAATCGGTCAGCCGGTCGAGCAGTGCGGGCTGCAGCCGGTCGCGGCCCGTCGGCTCAGCCATGGTCTTGCGCACCGCCGCCCGCGGGCGCCTCGGCATCGAGCACGAGCGTGCGCACATCGAAGAGCGCGTAGTCGTTTTCGTCGGTCGTGAACATGCGCTGCCCAAGCGGGCGCGCCTCGTCGAATTCGCCGTCGCCCGCCTCGACCCACTCGGTCGCGCGCGCAAGCGCCAGCGCGTTGTCGGTTTGGCCGCTCTGCGCGTTGGCGGCCAGCGTGCCGGGATAGCGCACCGGAATGAGCCCCGCCGCCTGGCCCTCGTTGGCCCACGTAAAGACAGCCGGCATCCACACGCGATCGCGCAAGTCGTCCGGCGCTTCGAGCTCGATGCGGTGGATGCGCTCGAACGGCACCCAGTAATAACGGCCGTTGAGGATCACTTCGAGCGTGGGACCCAGACGCGTGTCGGCATCGGCAATCCACGCGAACGGCTCGCCGTTGAGCGTGCCCGCCGTGGGCTGCGCCGTCTCCAGCGCATTGGCGCGGCATGCAGCCGCCGCCTTGAAGTCGCCCGCGCCGTCGAGGCGCAGCGCTTCGATCAGGAGTGCGAGCCAGGCGGTCGGCTCGCCGAAAACAAGCGGCGCGCGCCGCCCCGTGAAGACGTCCTCGCGCAGCGCCTCGCACTGGAGCGCGTCGCGATAGAGCTGCACCATCGGCAGCGCCGCGGCGTCGAGATCGCCCACCACGTTGAGCTGCGTGAGCGCGCGCTCCCACGCCCCCTGCACGGCAAGCAGCTGAAACAGGAACACGCGGTACGACGCGTTGGCCGGGTCTGCTCGCACCTGGTTCTGCAATTGCTTCAGGCACGCGTCGAGGTCGCCGGCGCGCAAGCTCTCTTCTGCTGTCATTGTCGATTTGCTCCGTCAAGCCAGCATGGGCGTCGATCGGGTTGAATAGGCCCGGCGGCGGCGCATTCCCCTCACGCGCACGCCGCCGTGTCTGGCAGACCGCTTCTGAGCGCTTACTCCGGCACGTTCTTCGCAATGTCCCACTTGGTCTCGACCACGCCGCCTTCCTTCTCGCCCTTGGCGCTTTGCGGCTGGTATTCCACGTGGTACTTCTCGAAGTTGATCGAGATGTTCTCCGTGAAGCGATCCTCGCCGCCCGAGCCGCCTTCGCTGATCGACGAAATCAGCACGCCCGAGAACGTGATCTTGAAGTACTCGAGCGGATTGTCGCCGCCTGCCTTGCGCACCGTGAGTATCGCGGTGTCGTAGTGGCTGCCCTTCGCGCACGCGCCCATCAGCACCGGCGAGGATTTGTCCACGTACTTGGTGAAGGACAGATCCTGCACGTTCACCTTGCCCGCGCCGCCGCCCGTGCCCATGTGCATGGTGCCGCTTTGCGACATGCCCCAGCTCCACGCCAGCACATCGATTTCTTCCTTGTGCGTCTTGTCCTGCGACTCGCCCTTCACGTCGCCGATCTTGATGAAAATATCAACGGCCATGTCTGTTCTCCACTTTGAAGGTTCGCGTCAGTTCGCGTTGATACGCGCCGGTTCGCGCGGGTTTTGCATTAACTCAGGTTATGCCGCCTTGGCGGACGGCAACTTGGACACCAGCCGCAACGAAACCGTAAGGCCCTCGAGCTGGTAATGCGGACGCAGGAAGAACTTGGACGTGTAATAGCCCGGATTGCCCTCGACTTCCTCGATCACGACTTCGGCTGCAGCAAGCGGGCGACGCGACTTCGTTTCCTCGCTCGAATGCGCGGGGTCGCCGTCCACGTATTGCAGAATCCAGTTCTGCAGCCAGCGCTGCATGTCGTCTTTCTCCTTGAAGCTGCCGATCTTGTCGCGCACGATGCACTTGAGGTAGTGCGCAAAGCGGCTGCACGCGAACAGATACGGCAGGCGCGCCGCGAGATTCGCGTTCGCGGTCGCGTCGGGATCTTCGTATTCGGCGGGCTTGTGCAGCGACTGCGCGCCGATGAACGCCGCGAAGTCGGAGTTCTTCTTGTGCACGAGCGGCATGAAGCCGTTCTTCGCCAGCTCCGCCTCGCGCCGGTCGCTGATGGCGATCTCGGTTGGGCACTTCATGTCCACGCCGCCGTCGTCGGTGGGGAACGAATGCACCGGCAGGTTCTCGACCGCGCCGCCCGACTCGATGCCGCGAATGCGCGAGCACCAGCCGTATTGCTTGAACGAGCGGTTGATGTTGGTCGCCATGGCGTAGGCCGCGTTGGCCCACGTATACTTCTTGCTGTCAGCGCCCGCGGTGTCCTCCTCGAAGGCGAATTCGTCCACCGGGTTGGTCTTCGCGCCATACGGCGCGCGCGCGAGGAAGCGCGGCATGGCAAGGCCGATGTAGCGCGAGTCTTCCGATTCGCGCAGCGAGCGCCAGGCGGCATGCTCGGGCGTCTGGAAGATCTTCGTGAGGTCGCGCGGATTGGCGAGCTCCTGCCACGAATCCATCAGCATGACCGACGGATCCGCGGCCGCGATGAAGGGCGCGTGCGCGGCGGCAGCCACCTTGGCGATCTGCGTGAGCAGGTCGACGTCCGGGCCGCTGTTGTCGAAGTAATAGTCGGCCACCAGCGCACCGTAGGGTTCGCCGCCGAACTGGCCGTACTCCTCTTCATAGAGCCGCTTGAAGATCGGGCTCTGATCCCATGCGGTGCCCTTGTATTTCTTGAGCGTCTTGTTCAGCTCGTTCTTCGAGATGTTCATCACGCGGATCTTGAGCGTCTCGTCGGTCTCGGTGTTGTTCACCAGATAGTGCAGCCCGCGCCACGCGCTCTCCACCTTCTGAAACGACTCGGAATGAATGATCAGGTTCACCTGGTCGGTGAGCTTCTGGTCGATCTGTGCGATCAGCGACTCGATGGTCGCGAGCACGTCGCCCGACACCACGTTGGTGTCGCGCAAGGCCTGCTCGGCCAGCGTGCGCACGGCCGTCTCGACGGCCTCCTTCGCTTTGTCGCTGCGCGGCTTGAATTCCTTTTCCAGCAGGCTAGCGAATTCGCTCGCTTCCAGTGTGGCACCGCCCTGCTGGGCTTCCTGCTGTTGAGTGCTGGGTTCGGCCATGTCAGACTCCCCCTCGATAGACGATTAACGGATAGACGAACGCGACGGTTATTCCTGCGGCTTGGGCGCCGAGGCCAGGGCCTGCAGCAATGCGGGATCACTCAAGAGCTTCTGAATCAGGTCTTCGGCGCCGGTCTTGCCGTCCATATAGGTCAACAGGTTCTGCAACTGACCGCGCGCCTCCAGCAGCTTCGCGAGCGAATCCACCTTGCGCGCGACGGCGGCCGGCGAAAAGTCGTCCATGCTCTCGAAGGTCATCTCCACCGCGAGATTGCCCTCGCCCGTGAGCATGTTGGGCACCTGCACGGCCACGCGCGGCTTCATCGACTTCAGGCGCTCGTCGAAGTTGTCGACGTCGATCTCGAGGAACTTGCGGTCGGCGACCGCTGCGAGCGGCTCGGCGGGCTGACCGGACAGATCGGCCATCACGCCCATCACGAACGGCAGGTTGATCTTCTTCTCCGAGCCGTACACCTCTACGTCATATTCGATCTGCACGCGCGGCGCCCGGTTGCGCGCGATGAACTTCTGGCTGCTCTCTTTAGCCACGGCCTTTCCCCTCGTCGATGCCGCGGCGGCGCGCACTCGGGCGCGACGTGTGGCGGCGTTGCTGAACCCTGCAAGGGCCTGTTCACGCTAATAACAGGCCCTGTCACTCCTCGTTCTGGACGCCGCCGATGTGGCGCGCCTGCGCGAGTCCATCGGGCGCGAGATCCTCCAGGATCTCCATGAAGCTCTTGTCGACGAGCCGCCGCGCCCGCTTGAGCAGCATCGGCACCGGGCTCCCCGGCTCATATGTTTCGTAATACTTGCAGATTCGGTCGATAGCGCGCTGCACGTCCTCGCGCGTCGTGATCTCGCCTGGCGGCCGGGCCGGCGCGGCGGCGCCAGGCGAGGCACCTGCCACCGCAGCCGTATCGGGCGCGGCGCCCTCAACCTCTGCAGCCGCTTCGGCCGCGGGTGCGGGCTGCGCCGCTTCATCGGCCACGCGCTCGCCAAGAAATGCCGCCGCGTGGCGCAACAGCCGCGTGAGCGGATCGAGGTCGATCGCACGCGCGGCGCCAACGTGGGTCATGAGCACTGTCTCGATGCGCATCGCGGCCTCTACCGCTCGCTGCAAGGCAGCGAGCGACTCGCGCGCGCTCTCGCCCGCGTCGCCCACCGCGAGGTCGATCGAGCTGAGCGAAGGCGCGCTCACGCCTGCGGGCACGGCAATCTCGCCGCTCGCGTATTCGACGTCGCGCAAGGTGACTTCGCCGTGAGCCCGCGAGATGGCGAGTGGCGCTTCGCGCACCTCGGCCAGTGTAGTGGCGGCATCAACGAGGCTCGCGAGCGCGTTCACGCGCGCGGTGGGATCGTTGTCGTCGTCGGGATCGAGCTGCGGATACAGATGCGCCCAGCGCTGTTCGAGCATGGAGGCGATCAGGTCGAGCCCTTCGGCAAAGCCGCCGAAGCCCGCCCGATTGAGCAGCGCGCGCGCGAGATGCGCGCTCACGCGCAGATCGCGGCTCTTCTCTAATAGAGAAAGCGCGAGCGCCTGCGCCTCCTTCCAGTCGGGCGGCACCGCCTCCACCACGGTATTGCCGTACTGCACGTCGGGTTTGCCATGCACGACGCGCTCGAGCTCGAGAAACGCCGGGTCGTATTCGACGTCTTCCCCGCAAGGCAGCGCGGACGAAACCTCCGCGAGCAGCGCCCCGGCATCTAGCATGGCCATGGTCCAGTGGTCCGTGTGGAATCAGTTATGTTCTGGGTGTCGCCCAGGCAAGCGCATTAAGGCGGATAGCAGTTTTGTGGCGCCGAACTAAGCCTGTTTCTGATATTGCTTGATCCAACCGACGCAAATTCGTAAGCAAGGGCGCTCGTGCAGCTTAACGAGTCGCTATCAGAATAGCACGACAAGTGCAAAATAAAAGTGCCCTGGGGTGCAAGCAACGTACCCGAATTTTCATAAATTCGCCACGCATTTAATTTACTGACGATTAAGTATTTGTTCCGTTATTCATGCAAACGGCGCACCTGCGCGCTCAGCCTTGCCCTGCCTCGCTGAGCGCGCAATCCGCAGGCGCCGCCCCGCAGTGGAATCGCTCCCACTCGACACCGTTTAGCCCTTGTTTCTTAGTGGTTAACCATCATGCTGCGTGACTAGCAGAGTGAATCATCAGACGTGTTCGCGCCCGGCAATGTCGCCCGAAGTTCGCTAACTTCGCCGACCGAACGATCGTTTTCCCGGGCGTGTCATGTTCGCTAACGCGCATGGCGATTTACCCACTTCTAGCCACGTCTATCAATAAATGCCACGTAAACCCTGGAACATGTCTTTTAGCATTTTTATTTACAAAAAGTAAGACGTTCTAAAACACATAATTGCCACTTTTTTCAAGCTTGTCAGACGCTCGACCAGCTAATAGACTCGACGTGAAAGCTGTGCGGCCAATCAAACGATCCATCCAGGACGCACGAGCGTCATGCGAAGCCAGCTCAACACGCGATGCGAGGGGAAAACGTGTCGAACATCGAAAGCGCAGCGCTCGTAGAAGGCCCGGAGAGTCCATGCACGCTGCCCGATCTCTGGCAACGGCGCACTGCCCTGAACCGCGCCGAAATGGCTTCGCTTTACACCATCGTGCGGCGCGCGCTCACGGGCTATCACCCGTTCGAGCTCCAGGCGCTGGCCGAAGACAAGGAAGAGCTCATCTCGCAGTTCCTCTTCTCCAAAGTCTTTCGCCTCGAAACACCGGCCGCCGAATTAATGAGTTTTCCCGCGCATAGCGCCCCCTCGAATAGCCACGCGGTGTGCAGCTATTTCCGCCGCTACCTGATCGACTGCCTGCGCAGCGCGAGCCATCGGCGCAACGTCTCGATCGACGAGAGCGACGTGCTCGCGGAGCTCGACCAGCACTGCGCGACGCACCCCGACCCGGTGGGCGCCGCGCTGTTCCAGCACGGGCTCGATGAAGACAGCGTGCGCGCGTCCGCCACGCGCTTCATCGCCGGCCTCGACGAAGCCGCACGGCTGCTGCTCGCCGGCACGCTCGGCTGGCTTTCCGCCGAGAAAGGCGGGCTCGCGCAAATCGCCGCGCGCTATGGCATTGCCTCCTATCACCATCGCGCGCGCAAGCTGGGCGTCACCGTGCGCCGTGGCGCGATGCCCGCCGACTTCGCCCGCACCGGCATCGGCCACTGGATCGAAGAAACGCTCGGCATCGAAATCGCCGTGGAGAACCGTATCGCGCTGCTCGCCGTGCTCGGCATCCTCGCCGAGCAATCCCAGCTGGCGCATGGGGCGGCTCGTGTGCAGCATGAGCGCGGCTCACGCGTCGCGAGCGCGCTACAGTGCACGCACGACAGCGGCCACGAGATTCACGAGTGAGCACGGGGAAGCCCGCAACAGGACAGGAGCGCGCGTGCAACTGGCCTTCGCAAGCCTGACCGATCAGGGCGGGCGGCAGCGCAACGAGGACTCGCTCGGCGACTGGTCGAGCGAGCGGCTCTTCTACTGCGTGGTCGCCGACGGCGCGGGCGGTCACGGCGGCGGCGACACGGCCTCGGCCATCGTGGTCGACACCGTGCTCGCCGATCTGCGCTATCTCACGCTGGCCGAACTGCCGCCCACGGGCGAGCGCCTCGCCAGTGCGCTCGCCCATGCGAACGACAACATCGTCGAGGAGCAGTCGCACGGCGGCCCCGCGTTGCGGGACATGCGCTCGACCGCGACGCTGCTGGCCATCGACCGCGAGCGGCGCACCGCCGCCTGGGCGCATTGTGGCGACACGCGGCTCTATTGCTTCCGCGCGGGCAAGATCGTTGTGCAAACGCGCGACCACAGCATGGTGCAGGACATGGTGGACGCGCGGCTCATCACCGCCGAAGCGGCGCGCCATCATCCGCGCCGCAACGTGCTGTTCTCGGCGCTCGGCACGCTCGAAGGACTGAGCATCGCGGCGCAGCCCGGCACGTTCGGGCTATGCGGGCGCGACGCGTTCCTGATCTGCACCGACGGCTTCTGGGAATACGTCGAGGAAGCCACCATGCTCGCGGCGCTCGCGCAGTCCGGGAGCCCGCGTGCGTGGCTGGAGGCGCTGGCCGCGCATGTCCGCGCTCACGCGAGAGCCGGCAACGACAACTTCAGTGCGAGCGCGGTTTGGGTGGGCGACGATGAGGATGGCAAGGCGGCGCGGGACGTGCCGGCCGCACAAGCCACGAACAGGCAGGAAATAAGGACTGCGGACGATGAAGCGACCGTCATGCGCCCTGTGAGGGGCGCCGATAATAAACCATCGAATAGAAGCTGATCACCCCTTGGGTAACGAGCGACCTGCCGTGCTCAGCGCACGGCACGCTCGAAGATCGGCTAACGCTCAGAAGGGCGCGCCGGGCAAGCCGGGATAATACGCACCGGCGGTCATGCCGCCATCCACCGCAAGCTCTGCGCCATTGCAGTACGAGGCTTCGTCGCTGGCGAGGAAAAGCGTTGCGCGCGCAACTTCTTCCGGCAGCCCGACACGCTGCAGCGGCACGTTCGCGTAATGCTTGTTGATCTCGTCGAGCGGCGCGCCCGTCGGATTCGACATGACCGTGTTCACGCCGCCCGGATGGACCGAATTGACGCGCACGCCCTGATGACCGAGTTCGAGCGCAGCAACCTTGGTGAGCCCTCGCACGCCCCATTTGCTCGCCACATAGGGGGCGAGCGCGTTGACGCCGCGCAGCCCGTCCACCGACGAGATGTTCACGATCGAGCCGGAACCTTGCGCCTTCATCAGCGGCGCGATCGTGCGGATGCCGGTGAACGTGCCCACCAGGTTGATCGACAGGACACGCTCGAAGTCCTGCTTCGTCAACTCCGTCACGCCGCCGAACATCAAGATGGCGGCGTTGTTCACCAGCACGTCGATCCGGCCGAACACCTCGGTCGTGAATGCCGCCACGTGCGCCCAATCTGCTTCGTCCGTCACGTCGAGGCGCACGAAGCGCGCGGCGTCACCCAGCTCGCGGGCCAGCGCCTGGCCCTCCGCTTCGAGCACGTCGGCGATCACGACGCGCGCGCCCTCTTCGACGAACAGACGGCAGGTCGCCGCGCCCATGCCGCGAGCGCCCCCCGTCACGATTGCGGTTTTTCCAGCCAGTCGAGCCATGTTTCGCTATCCTCTTCAATTGCATGGCGCGTTGCGCCACCTGTCGTTTTCCCAAGCGCGCCCACAACGGGCGCACGCCTTCAACCCCAATAAGCCTGGCCGCCGTCGAGCGGCAGCGTCGCACCGGTCAGATAGCCGGCATCCGCGCTCGCCAGCCACACGATCGCGCGGCCGATGTCGCGCTCGCAGTCGCCCACTCGCCCAAGCGGAATCGTCTTGAAGAATGCGGCGGCCTCCTGCGGATGCTCGTCCACCCAGCCTTGCAGGCCCGGCGACAACGCATGCGGCGCGACCGCATTCACACGGATCCCCTCCGAACCCCATTCGCACGCGGCCGCGCGCGTCAGTGACCGGATCGCCTCCTTGGTCGCCGCATAAGCGCCATAGCCCGAGGCGTCCCAGCGCACCGCCGCGGACGACGCGAAATTCACGATCACGCCGTCGCCTTTCAAATGCGGATGGCACGCGCGCATCATGCGCAAGGTCGCAAGCGGCCCCGAGTCGAAGCCCGCCACGAAGGCTTCGTCGGTCACGTCGAGCAGCCGGCCGAGCGGCACGACCTGCGCATTGTTGACGAGAATCTGCACGCCGCCGAAGCGTGCCACTACCGCCTCCACGCAGTGTGTGATCTGTGCGCCGTCCATTACGTCGCACAGGAACGGTTCGGCCACGCCGCCGCGCTGGCGTATCGTTTCGCAAGTGGCGAGCAACTTGTCCAGCGTGCGGCCGACTACGGCGACCGCTGCGCCCTCGGCGGCGAGGGCCAATGCCACGCCTTGACCCACGCCCTGGCCCGCGCCGGTGACCAGTGCGACCTTATTGCTTAGCAGTGCCATAGATAGTCTGTATTCGGTGATTTGCCGGTGCGAAGATGTGCCGGTGCGACGCCTCGCTGGTGCGATTACGTCGGATGCACACCACGCCGGATTACTGACCACTACGGTACAGGCGCGTTCGCGCCGGTCCATCGTCCACTTGGACGATGCGCCGGATTCGCGCTGTGCTCAGCTGGGCGGTGGAAGTTACGCTTGCGATGACCGTGGCAATGGATCACGCCGCGGGGCGTCGTGGCAGTTCAAGTGCGAGCGGCGTGATGACGGCCGCCTTCGTCATATGGCCAGGCACTTTTCCCAAGAAGCGAGTCATAAACCTGCTTGAGTTCCGCACCATTGCATACATATTCCGGATTGCCAATATTGAACACCATAAAGCGATCGATCAGATGCCCCAGCTCCGTTTTCATCTGTACGCCGGGATTCTTTGGCGAAAGATAATCGTCTTGTGCACCATGCTGAAACTCCGCCTGCAATCGCCATTGCACCTTGTCCAGCAAAGACTGCGCTTCCGGCGTCAGGATCTTCGGAAGGCGTTGATCGGGCGCGCTGAAGAATACTTTTTCATAGTCCCGGCCACCCAGAAAGCGCCAAACGCACATCAGATCGTAATCGGAGACATACTGGGCGCCGGTTGCAGTCGTGACAATCCCGGTCGACGGATCCGATTTGTCCTTTATATGAAGTGGCTTGGGCTCAGCTTTGCCTTGAAAATATCGCGCCGGCCTCTTTGGACAACGGATAACCAGCAAGAGGGCCTCTTCGCGGGTGAAGTCGCACAACACATCAACATCGCAGGGCGCCATTCCCGACAGCCGCGAATAGTGAATGTCAGTGTCGCTGACTTCATCTCGCTGCCAGGCGTCATGTTCGAATTGCGCTTTTAGCCGGCTATCCAGTTTCAGAACCATGATCGTTCCCGGTGCTGTGAACGCCTCTCAGGTTCAGACATCACACATCATCCTGAGATGACGCCTCAAAAATCTCCACACCCATGCTGCCCATTGATCAGCATGCAGCTGTTCAGATTAGGCTGCGAGCGCACGCGCTTCCATTCCACCGCGAGCAGGTCCTGATTGTCTCCGGGCGCGTTGGTCGTGAACAGCGGCTGATTCGACCCGACACAGATATTGGTGCCCTGCAGGTTGTTCTCGTACACGAAGGTCTTCTCGCTCATGCCGAAGAACGACTGCATCGCATTCACCGCCGACGGCAGATCGAGCGCGTACGGCAGCGTCACCGTCAGCGTGCCCGGCACGTTCTGCACGATATAGCCCACGTTCGAGAGGAACGACAGATCGATCGCGTACTGCCCCGGAAGCGAGCCCGTTGTCGCGCTGGTCGAGAGCGTGCCGCTCAGCGTGGAGGCGGGGTCGCCATTGATGAGGCCGGTCACGGTGAAGCCCAGGTTCGGATTCGGCGCACCATAGATTTTCGTCTCGCCATCGGCGGTGACGATCACCGTGGGCCGCGCGACGTACACGAAATGGTCGCCCGTGAGCGGCACGACGCCGCCCCAGCTGCATCCCGCACCGAAGGTACAGCCATAGAAGTTCGGTTGCGCCGTGTTGGGCTGCACGTTGCCGCGCGTCTCGCCGTTCCATGTCGAGGCCCAGATGCGCCAGCCGTTGGTCGCGCTCACCGTGCCGGTGCCGTTGTCGGTGAAAACGCCGTTCTCCATCACGAGATCGATCGTGCCGCCCGCGCTCAGGTTCGTGTTCTTGCCGCCCGTGGGGCCGTTCGGTGCAGCCGTGCCGCCGCCGAGGCCGATGCCGCCCGTCGCGGCCTGGGCCAGCAGGTTACCGGTGAGACTGGAGTTGGTCGCGTCGATGGTGGTGGCCACGTTCGACGCCGCGTCGAACGACTTGCTCACGATCGGGCCTATCACGAAGCTCGTCGAGTTCAGGAAATTCACGGTGCCCGCGTTGAGCATCGCGAGCACGCCAACGTCGTTTTGCGGATCGTTCAACGTGAAGTTGCCGGGCCCTTCGAGCAGCAGGCCGGCCGCCTGGATGCCGCCCGGGTCCGTGACCGCGCCCGCCGAGGCGAGCGTGAGCGTATTGCTGCCGAGCGAGATGCCGTAGAGCAACTGGATGCCCTTGCTGCCGCTGCCCGTGTTGATGAGCGTGAGGCTCTGGTTGGCGGTGGGCTTGCTCAGCGAGGTGCACGCGCCTTGCGAGGGACACACGCCGCTCACCTCGATGAGGCCCGTCTGCGTGCTCGAGCCCAGCACGAGCGTCGAGAAGCCGGAGAATAGCGAATACGTGGCCGCGTCGATGCTCAAGCCCGCCGCGCCGGTACCGAACAGCGTGATCGGCGTGCCGTCCAGGGCGGTGAAGTCGAAAGTCGTCGGGTTGATGCTCGCGGGCATGAACGCGAGCGTGCCGCCCGAGGACGTGATGGCTGCGCCGTCGTCGACGAAGCTCGTCGCGGTGCCGTCGTTGGCGGCGCGCACGACGAGCGTGCCGTTGACGCCAGCGTTCACCTGCACGGTGCCCGAGGTGTAGAAGAAGTTGCTGCTGGACACCGGCACAGCGCCCAGGGCGACGCCCGCATCTGACGTGTTGGTCGAGCCCGCGATCGAAATCGTGGTGTTGGGCGCTGTGGCTGTGATCGTGCCGTTGTAGATGAGCGTGCCGTAGTCATACTGGGTGTTGCCGCCGCTCGCGGTCGTGGTGGGACTCGTCACCACGCCGCGGATGTCGATGGCGCCGCCATTGTTCGAGGTGATCTGCGAGCCGTCGGCGATGAGCACGCCTTGGGCGTTGGAGCCGGAGCCGCTGCCGTGGATCGAGAGCGTGCCGCTGCCGGTGGTGATCGTGGTGGGCGGCGCAGAGACGGTTACGAAGGAGGATGAGCTGGAATCGGAGTTCGCCGCGCCAAGCACCACGCCGCTCGACGAGCGTCCGGTCGTGGGCGTACCCGTCGTAAGGCCCGTGAGTGCGATGGTGCCGCTAGTCGAGGTGATGTCCGCGCCGATGAGGTTCACTGCGATGCTGCCATTCGTCGTCGCGGGTACGCTGCCCTTCACCGCAATCGCGCCGCTGCCGGTCTGGATCGTCGGCTGTGCCGGGGTGCTGCCGTTCGCGGTGTAGCCGCCGGCGAGGAGCATGCCATAGGCAGAAGCCGTTGCGCCTGTCGTCGTGCCGTTCAATGTCACACTGCCGGTGGTGGTCTGGATCGAGCTGCTGGATGCCACGATGCCGACGCCGTCCGTTGGCGATTGGCTTTGTGCATCGTTCACCGTCCCGGTCACCAGCACATTGCCGGCCCCCGAACTGACCAGCGTATTGGAAATCCCGACACCACTCCCGCTCGAACCGACATTGGCCGTGCCGGTCAGTGTGACGGCGCCGCCAGCCGTCGTTAGTGCCGCATCGCCGATACTGACGCCTTCGCCGTAGTAGCTCGTCGCCGTACCCGTGATATCAATCACGCCACTACCGCCCGCCGAAAGCGCGGTGTTGGACGAACCCGCTACCGGGCCCTCGAGATGCACGCCGAATGTGAAAGTTTGCGCACTGCTCTGCGAGGTTCCGGTGAGCGCGATATTGCCGCCGCTCGTAGTGAGCGCGCCGCCCTGCATCAGGAGGCCGTCCGCAACAAAATAGCCCGCCACCGTGCCGGTCACCCCGATCGCCCCGGTGGTGGTCTGAATGCTCGTGCCCGTGAGCGATGTGCCGTACGCAAAATAGGAATCCGTCGTGCCGGACGGCGTCGTGACCGCCGGCACCGTTCCCGTCACCTGAATCTCACCCGCCTGGCCGGTGAGCGTCGCGCCGTTGAGCGACACGCCATATGCGATGCCGGCCGTGTTGGTCGCCGTGCCCGATAGGCCGATCGTCCCGGTACCGGTTGCACTGAACGCCGCGTTGCCGGTCGGGCTGGGCTGACTGCTCACATAATCGCCCTGCACATGGACGCCGTAATTCGTCCCATTTCCGGCCGCGTTCGAGGCGCCAGTCAGGCTGATCGAGCCGCCCGCCGCGTGGACACCGCTTTGGGACATATCAACGCCCGTGCCTGGGCCGGTCGCGGTTCCGTTCAGCGTCGCGTTTCCACTGCCAGTGGCAATCAGCGAATAGCTCAGCGCAATGCCGTCGCTGCTGCCGTTGCCAGTCAGCGTCACCGCGCCGCTGGTATTGCCGATGGTCGACGTATTGAGTTGAATGCCGGCCACGGCAGTCGACCCCGATGCCGTGCTGTACAACCCGATTGCTCCGCCGTTCGCAGCAATCGACGTATTCGATAGCCGGATCCCATCGCCCGGCCCGTTTTGCACGGTGCCCGTGAGCGTGACGGCACCGGTGCCGGTAACGTCGATGGCGGGCGTGCTGCCGGCGCCCAAGCCCGAGATCGAAATGCCGTCATAACTGGAAGACGAGGTGGTAAAACTGGCATCGCCGGTGCCTGTCAGCATGACCGTTCCGTTCGTACTCCCGATCGTGCTCTGATTCAATGAAATGCCGTTGCCGTCATAGAGCGACGTGCCCGTGACGGTCACGTTGCCGCCCGCCGCGCTGATCGCAGAATATCCGAGGGCAACGCCGTCGCCGAAACCGTTCGTGCCCGTGATGTTGACGGCGCCGCCCTGCGTGTTGATGGTCGAGTTCTGGATGTTGACCGCGCTGCTGCCCGTGTCGCCGATCGTGAACGTCCCGCCGTTGGTGTTGATGGTCGTGCCGGAAATCGTCACGCCATAAGCAGCCCCCTCTCCGCCCGCGTTGGCATCGAACGTGATGTTCAGCGGGCCGGCGCCTGCGGCTGTGTTGATCGTGGCGACGCCATTGTTGTAGATGTTATTGCTGGGGTTGACGTTGACGCTGCCGGCTGCGTTGAGAGACAACTTAGCCGCGCCACTCGCCGTGCTCACGATGGGCGTATAGACATTGATATCGCCCGAAGTCGTCGATGCAATGAAATTGCCGGCCAGCGAGATTGTGGTCAGCGGACCGAACGAACTGGTAGTATCCGCCCCCGTTGCGTAGCCGAGCACGAACGGTAGAGTGATCGTGAAGCCTTGCGAATCAACGAAATTCACGTTGCCCGTTCCAACGGCAGACAAGAAATTGATTGCGTTCTCCGCGTTGGTCAGCGTGAAAGTGCCCGGTCCCGCGAGCTCCAGATGGCCGGCCCGAATTGCACCGCCCTGTGTAACCGGCCCCGCCGAGGCCAGCGTCATGTAGCCCAGCGCCACCGCGCCCGATGGCAGCGAAATGCCCTGGCTACCCGAACCATTCGATTCGAGCGTGACGTAGGTCGAAAACGAGGTCGAAGGGTATACGGTGATGAGACCGGTTTGCGTCGAACTGCCGATCACCACGGTCCCGAAACCGGAGAACAGATTCAACGCGGCCGCGTTTATGCTGAAACCGGGAGCATTGCTATTCACATTAATCGGTGTGGCATCCGAATTACTGATGCTGAAGTCCGAGTTGACGACACCCGGCAGGAGCACGAGGCTACCCGTGCCAGGCGCGTTCTGCGCTGTCCCGTAGACCGCAAAGCTAGTGGCATTGCCGTTGTTGGCAGCCCGGATAATCACCGTGCCACCCGGGCCCGGCGAGAAATCCGGGGTGCCGGTCTGCTGACCATTCAGGATGCTCGACACCTCAACGCCAAGGCTCGCCGAGTTGGATGATCCCGCAATCGAGATCGTGCCGACATCCGCCAAGAGGCTTACCGAATTGCCGATCTCCACGCCCTGATCAGTCAAGAAGCTGTCGTCCGTGCGGCCACCAAGTAGCTGTCCGCGAATATCGATCGATCCGCGGCCAGCAGCCAGAATCACCGACGCATCGTCGATTGCGACACCCGAAACCTGGTAGTTCTCGTTGCCGACCGGATCCGACCCAATACCGTAGATACGGATCGAGCCACTGCCTGAGTTCACCGAAGAGCGATCGGCCGACGCCACCACGCCTCCCGGTTGAGGCTGCACTGCCGAACTGATATACACGCCGCCTATCGGCTTGTTCGTACCACTTCCCTGATTCCCCTCGATCTCGATATCGCCCGTAGACGACACGATGGTCGAACTGAAGATGCCGACTGCGTCCAGATTGCTCTGCCCGCTGACGGGAACGGCGCCGGGTGCCTGTCCGTGTATCGTGATCGAGCCGCTTGACAGCGTCGATGACAGTCCCACTGTCGCGTTGATGTCCGCATACGAGAGCAGCACAGCCGCACCATCGAACGTCCCCGGCTTTCCCGCTTGCTCGCCAATCGTGATGTCACCGCCATTCGAGAACAGCGTGACCGGCGAACCCGATAGGCCATTCAACGAAATGACATTGCCGCTCGTCGTGTTGCCTGCGTTGGCGTCGAGCACGATGCCAAGCGCGCCCGACGACGACTCGATGCTCACCGAGGAGCCCAGCGAGATCGAGCCCCCCGCGCTCAACGTGAGCGTGGCGTCACCGCCTGTCGTCTTCGCGATGGAGACGCCCGAGTTGACGTTGATGTTGCCGTCCGGCGTGGCCAGGGTCACTGAGGTGCCGCTGTTCAGCGACGTCTGGATCTGCTGCTGGTAGACGTACGTGTCGTTGGCAGGACCACTGACCGGGCCGAACACGATGGAGGAGCCGCTCGTGGTACCGGTCGACCCCAGGCATTCCACGCAAACGACGATGTTGTCCGGATCGAGCAGCCATTGGCCGGCCTTGCCGCGTGCGGCGGAAGCATCGATCGTCGCGCCGTTCACGTCGAGCGCCGCACCCGAGGTTTCGATCAACCCACCATCACCGCCCTGCGGCCCACCACGCGCCGTAAGCGTGCCGTACAGTCGCGCCGCCGTGAGGCCATACGCCACGATATGCCCACCATTGCCATTCGTGATCGCATCCGCACGAATCTGCGCGTTCGGATCCATCCACACCGCGTTTGCATCGCGTATCGTCGGATCCGCTCCCGCGGCACCGCCGCCAAACCGCACGCTGCCCCCACCTGCCGCGCCGCTCGCATTCACATTCGCGCCCGCCAGCAACGCGACGTTATACCCCGTCACATCCACCTGCCCGCCCGTAAGCCCCGCACCGCCCGTCGCATCGAGCGTGCCGGAAACAAGCGTCTCTCCATTCATCCCGCCATCGAGCACGATATGCCCGTCACGCTCTGCAAGACTCTGTGCGCGCACGATGCCCTGCTGGTTGATGACCGTGCCCGCCAGCGCGTCGGCGGTCTGCGCGCTCATCACCACAGTGCCGCCGTCGGCGGCGAGCGTGCCTGTATTGCCAAGGAACGCGTTGGCCGTACCCGAATTGACCTTCAGCGTGGTGAGCCCGTCCCCCGCGAAGTCGAGCGTGACATCACTGCCTGCGCCCACCGCCACGGTACCGAGCTTAGCCGCCACCATGCCGCTGTTGGTGACCGAGCCGCCGAGCAGCGCGATGGTGCCGCCATCGCCCGCCGTGATCGACCCGGCATTGACCACGGCGCCAGGCGAGTTGCCGACGAAATGGAAATTGCCCGCAAGAAAATCCGCATTCGAAATACCGAGCGTGGACGCCACGAGCGAGCCCACGTTCACCGAAGACCCCGGTGCAAAGATCACGCCCGCCGGATTGACGAGAAAGACGCGGCCGTTCGCGCTCAAGCGTCCGGCGATGCTGCTCGGGTCGTTGCCCACCACGCGGTTGAGCAGCGCGGCCGTGACCGAGGGCTGCGCGATATTCACGGCCTCGCCCGCGCCGATCGAGAACGTGTTCCAGTTCACGATGGCGTTCGGCGTGCTCTGCGTGATGTTCATCTGCGAGGAACTGGGCGAGCTCACCGTCACGCCGCCCGCCACCACTTGCGCGCCCGTGGGGTTGGCCAGCACCGACGAAGCCCAGATGGCCTCGAACAGCGCCACCACGACGCTCGCGATCGCCTTCGCCTGGAGCGGGTGCGCGTGCCTTGTCGCCGCCCGCGCATGGGCACGGCGCCGGAGGTTCGCCGTATCCGAGTGTCCCTTGCGTCCCGTCTCACACGCGCGCTCAGTGGCCCGTTCAGTGGCCGCACCGGGCCGATTGCCGCCACGCTCGTTCATCGCACACCTCACGAACCGGGCCGCACCCGGCACTGTCCCTGTCTCGTCCCACCGCGGCGTTGCGCGGCTCATCGGCCCAACCCGGCCGGCCGCTTCAAAACGTCTTGCTCAACTGCATATAGAACGTCGGCAGCTTGTCGTTGCCGGTCGTGTCGGGCGAGGTCGTGCGCCACGCCACAGTGCCCTGCCACGAGAACCCATACGGCAGCGCGAGGTACGCGCCAATGCCCGCGCCGCTGCGCGTGATGTTGTTCGGCCCCTGGTTCGGGCGCGGGTTCGCGTTGTACCAGCCGGTGCCGAAGTCGAAGAACGTGAACGCCGTGATCTTCGAGTTCACCGCGTAACGCACTTCGGCGGTCGCAACGAACCCTTCGTCGACAAGTCCTTCGGAGGCCGAATAAGCGCGCACCGCGTGCGGCCCGCCCAGCAGGAAGCGCGACGAGTTGTCGAGCGTGGTGCCCGCCCATTGCCCCGAGAAGCCGACGAAGACGCTCACCTTCTCGGTCACCGCGTTCAGCCGGTTGGCGAAGAAGGTCGCGCGCACTTCATTGCCCGCGGTATTGCGCCCGAACGCCGACTGGTCGATGGCGTAGTTGGCGGCGTCCTTGAAATGCAGGCTGCCGATCAGCAGCTCGACGTCGGCACTGTTGAAGCCGCCGCCGAACAGCGCGTCGCGGCTTTCATAGGTGAGCCCCACGCTACCTTCGACCATCGAGCGACGGTTGTGGTCGTCGACGATGCCGATGTTGTCCGAGAGATCGCGGTACTCGAAATTCGCGCGCGCGAGCAGGTTCTGGTTGCGTGTGCGCAGCAGCGGATGCGTGACCGTGAGGTCGACCACGGTGGCGTCGCCGGTGGCGTCGAGCGAGGAAAACTCCTTGCCGAGCGTGTAGTTCAGGCGCGCCACCGCCACGCCCACGCGCGTGCCGTATGCGTTCACGGGCGCCTCGTAGCCGACGCGGCCATACACGGTGTCCAGACGCTCGGCGCCGAGGATGCGCAAATCGAGGTTGTCGCCGATGCCGAACGGCGAGTTCAGCCGCGCGAGCGCGCCCAGGCGCCAGGTGCCGCTCGTGGAGGCGCCGTAGTTGTCGAGGTCGACGGCGAAGGTCCAGCGCTTCGCGGGCGCGACGCTGATCGTGAGATCGACGGTGCCCGGCTCGCTGCCCGCCTCGATGGCCGAGGTCACGGTGATGCCCGGCAAGTCGGAGAGCAGCAGCATGGTGCGCTCGAGCGCCTGCTGCTGCAGCGGCGCGCCCACCGGAATCTGCTCCACGCGCTCGCGCAGCAGCGACTCCTTGATCGGCGTGCCAGCGGCCACGTTCAGGCGCACGTGCCCCACGCGCCCTTCGAGCACGCTCATCGTCACGTAGCCCGAGGTCACGTCCTGCGGCGGGATCACGACTTGTGCGAGCACATAGCCGCGCGCGCGATAGATCTGCGTGATCTGGGCGGCAATGGCCTGCAGGTCGGCGAAGCTCACCTCGCTGCCGATCTTGCCCTGCACGGGTGCCAGCAGCTCATCGCTCGGAATGGTGTCGTTGCCCTTGAGCGCGATGCCCTTGAGCACGAAGCTCGCCCCGCCCGGCTGCGCGGGCGCCGCGTTCTCCTGCGGCACCGCGGGCAGCGCGCCCGCGCCGCCCGGGGGCGCTGGGCGCGTCTCGCGCGGCTGCGTCTGGTTCAGGATCGTGCCAGTGTTAGGCAGCGTCTGTCCCCAGGCGAAAGCGCTGCTCGAGCAAGCGAGTGCGGCAATCGTTCGGATTCCTTTTTTCATGTCATGATCCGCGCGCGATGGAAAGACGCCAGCCGCCCATCAGGTCGAACGGCGCCCAGAAGAACGGATGCGCGAAACGCGGCTCCTTCATGACGGCGAGCTGCGCGGCGCGCATGGCGTCGATCGCTTCCTTGCCTTGGGCAAGCTGCGAATAGAACGTGCGCATCGTGATTGCCGTGGATTCGTCGGCCACCGGCCACATCGAGACGATCAGGCTCGTCGCGCCCGCGTAGAAGAACGCGCGCGTGAAGCCGAGGATTTCGTCGCCGCGCGCGATGCGCCCAAGCCCGGTTTCGCAGGCCGAGAGCGTGACGAGCGCGACGTTGTTGAGCTTGAGGTTGTAGACGTCGAGCGCGAGCAGCGAGTCGGGGCCGTCGGCGGGCTGCGCGGCGGGCGCGAGCAGGATGCGCGAGTGCAGCGGGTCGATGGTGTCGGCCTGGGCGTGCGTGGCGACGTGCAGCACGCGTCCGCCCGGCGCGCTCTCGCGGAACTGCGCGCGCGTGGCGGCGCTTTGCAGGAACAGCTCCTTGGTCGCGAAGAGCGGCGCGATGCCCTCCACTTCGGCCTGCGCGCCGGGCAGCGCATAGGCGGGCGCGATCTGCGGATTGCCGAACGCCACGAGGTTGCTCGCCACCTTCTGGCGGCGCGCTTCGAGCTGCATCGCAATGCTCGCCGACGGCTCGAGCGCAATGGGATGCTGCTCGATCAGGAATCCGCCCGGGCCATGCAGTGCCTGGAACGGCAAGTAGTGCAGCGCCCCGTGCGGCACGATGATGAGGCGTTCCTCGGGCTGCAGCGCGAGCGGCGCGATGAGCAGCGCGTAAAGCTTGTCGCCGTAGGTGATCGCGTTCTTGCTCCGGTGCACGATGGCGTTGCGCACGTCGGTCACGGCCGTGTCGATGTCGGCGCGCTTGATCGGCAGCGTGTGGCCCGAGAGGCCGCTCTTGCGGATCACCCACACCACGAGCGTGTCCTTCAGGCTGTGGTATTCGACGATGGCCTCGTCTGGCCGCAGCGCGTCGCGCACCGCCTGGAGCGTCGGCACGGTGCCGTTGAGCTGCTGGTCGTCCACGCCCGCGTCGACGCGGTTGCGCACCACGTCGAGCAGCGCGCGCGCCCGGCTGCGCTCGGAGAGATTCCAGGCGCCCTCGTAGTCGCCCGCATCGACGGTCAGCTTGATCGCCTCTTCGAATACCGACTGCGTGTCGCCGAAGAGGCCCGTCTTGAACTCGTCGCTGCGAAAGCGCGCGCGGATCTTTTCGGAGTCGTCCACGGCCTGCAGGTAGGCTTCGCGCGCGTGGTCCTTGTCGCCGAGCGCGAGGTACGCACGGCCGATGCCTTCGTGCACCCAGAGGTTGTCGTAGCTGGCTTCGCTCGTGCCCGCGCTTGCGAGCTGCGCCTGAAAGACCTTGAGCGCGTCGGCGGGCTTGCCTTCGGCGAGCAGCAGCCTGCCCTCGATGCGGCCGTAGGCGGGCGCGAGCTCGGCGCTCGCGGGCGGGCCGGCCGAATCGAGCGTCTTGCGCGCGGCGGCCGTGTCGCCCGTGGCGATCTGCGCGTTGGTGATGGACAGCAGCACGAGCGGCTTGAAGCGCGGCGAGGCCGTTTGCAGCGCGTCGTCGTAAGCCGCGAGCGCCGCTTGTGCGTTGCCGCGGCGCAGGGCCACGTCGCCGAGCACCTTGTTGGCCGGCGCGAACACCTGGTCGGGCTGCTTCGGATGCGAGTCGAGCGCTTCGCGCGCGTATTTGTCGGCGTCGTCGAGATCGCCCGCGTAGCTGTAGGCGATCGCCAGATCGCGCTTGGAGAGCGCGACGAGGTCGGCATTGTCGGTGCGCTCGGCCACCACGAGCGCGCGCGCCGCCGCGTTGATGCTGTCGCGGAAGTCGCCCCGCTCCGCCGCCGCCACCGACATGCTGCAGTAGTCGTAGGCCGGCAGCGCAACGTGGTCGCGCGAGAGCAGGAGGCGCCCTTCGTCGGTCAGCGACTTGAGCGTTTCCGCATCGCGCTCGCGCTCGGCGGCCTCGCGAAAGCCCTGGGACTCGGGCGCGAGTCCGGCGGCGGGGGCGTCCGCGCTGGACCGGATTGCACCGGTGGCCGCGCTGGTCGTTGCGCCGTTCACGGTCTTTTTGGCGGCAGCAGGCGCGGCCGCGTTTGCCCCGTTTGCCCCGCTGGTTCCGCTGTCGGCGGCGTTGGCGCCGGGCGGCACGGCAATGCCGAGCAGCAACGCGCACAGCGCCGCGACCGTGACCTTTGCGAGCGGCGCGTGCGCCGTCCGCGCGCGCGATGTGCTCCCTGCGGCAGCCTGCTCTGCGGCCAATAGATGTTCGAGTTCGTTCACTTCGCTTTCCTGCAGGAAAGAAACATCACGCGACCGGGCCCTGAGCGCGCAGCCGGAGCAGGTCCGGCGGGCCATTTCATATGTGTTAAACGAACCGGGTCCAGGCTTTTTGAAAGCACGAGGAGAATTTCGTGTGAGGTGCGCACACACGCAAGCGCCCCCGGCCCGCGCGCGCAGCCACTACACTTTCAAAAACGGCCGTGTCGAATCGTCTAGAAGTTGGATGGGCGAGCGCCCAGCCTGCGCGGCCGCGCGGCCATTTCATGCGCACAGCCTCGCCTGCCAGGGAGCTTCGCCAGATGAGCAGCAGCAGCACTGACGACAAGACGGTCATCGTGTCCGCTTCCAGCGGGCAGGACGCGCCACGCGTGGACGACGCAACGGGCGCGACGGTGATTCAGGACGCATCGCGGCACGCGCCGCCAGTCGATGAGGCGGCGGCGAAGGACAGCGGCGCGGACCCGGAGCAGGCGCCGGAGCAAGCGCAGACGCCGGAGCAAGCGCAGACGCCGGAGCAATCGCAGACGCCGGAGCAATCGCAGACGCCAGAGCAATCGCAGACGCCGGAGCAAGCGCAGACGCAAGCACCGGCCAGCGCGCAAACGCAGCCGGCCGAGGCGGGTTCGGCGGGTTCGGCGGGTTCGGCGGGTTCGGCGAGTTCGACCAGCGCCACCACCGCCACGGCCGCGCCCGAAGCGAGCCATCAGGCGCTGCCCTTCAACACGCGTATCTCCGAGTTCGAGATCGTCGGGCTGATCGGCGAAGGCGGCTTCGGCATCGTCTACCTCGCCTGGGACACGCTGCTGCGTCGCCACGTGGCGCTCAAGGAGTACATTCCGGCCGCGCTCGCCGCGCGCGTGGCGGGCAGCGCCGAGGTCACGGTGCGCTCGCAGCGCCACGAGGACACCTTCCGCGCGGGGCTCAAGAGCTTCATCAACGAAGCGCAGCTCCTCGCGCAGTTCGATCATCACTCGCTCGTCAAGGTCTACCGCTTCTGGGAGGCCAACGGCACCGCCTATATGGTGATGCCGTACTACGAAGGCGTGACGCTCAAGGAGACGCTGCGCCAGCTCGACGCGCCGCCCACGGAAGCCTGGCTGCGCACGCTGCTCGCGCCGCTCATCGACGCGCTCGCCGTACTGCACGCCGCACAGTGCTTCCACCGCGACATCGCGCCCGACAACATCATGCTGCTCAAGGGCAGCCAGCGTCCGCTGCTGCTCGACTTCGGCGCGGCGCGGCGCGTGATCGGCGACATGACCCAGGCGCTCACGGTGATCCTCAAGCCCGGCTATGCGCCCGTCGAGCAGTACGCCGAAGTCCCGTCGATGAAGCAAGGCCCGTGGACCGACATCTACGCGCTCGCCGCCGTGGTCTATTACGCCATCGAGGGCAAGACGCCGCCCGCCTCCGTGGGCCGGCTGATGGGAGACACCTATGCGCCGCTCGCGACCACGGCGGCTGGGCGCTACAGCGACGCGTTCCTGCGCGCCATCGACCATGCGCTCGCGGTGCGGCCCGAGGACCGCCCGCAGGACGTGCGCGCGCTCGCGGCGGAGCTGGGCATCGCACCCGGCGGCGATGGCGCGGCGGGGCACGCGGGCGCGGGAATCGAATTCCTTCAGCCCTACACCCTGCGTGAAGGGGAGACGGCGCTGCCGCTGCCGGGGGCCGGGGCCGCGGCGGGTTCGCAGGGATCGGCGCAGTCGTCTGGATCGTCTGTTGGGTCGCCTGCTTCGTCTGCCAAGGCGGCAGGATCGGCGGCAGCGGGACCAGCGGCAGCGGGATCGGCAGCAGCGGGATCGGCGCCGGCACGCGCCGCTGCCGGCGCGACGCCGCCAGCCCCCCGCAAACGCCGCACGCCGCTCGCGGCACTCGGCGCCGGCGTGGCCATCGTCGCAGCCGTGGCTGCCTGGTTGGCGCTACGCCCCACGGGCGCTCCGCCGCTCGTGGCCCGGCACGTCAACGCGCCGGCTGCCCAGCCGGCTGCACCCGCCACCGCGCAGACCACCGCACCGGCCACGACGCCGACGCCCGCTAGCGCCGCAGCCAGCCTGCCGCCCGTGCCGCCGGCGGCCACGACGGCTTCACCGGCTCCCGAGACGACCGCGTCGGCCAGCCCAACCGCAGCGCCGCCCACTGCACCCACTGCACCCACTGCGCCCGCGAACGCCGCGCCGCAAGCCGCCGCGCTGGCGCCTTACACGCCGGCCAGCGAGTTCGAGCGCATCGTGACGCTCGCCGACCCGTCCATCGATGTGCGCACGACGTTGCGCAGCACCACCGCGCGCATCAAGAAGGACTTCCTGCAGTTCAAGGTGACGAGCAGCCGCGCGGGCCGCGTCTACGTGTTCATGGTCGATCCTCAGGGCAACTATTTGATGCTGCTGCCCAACGAGCGCGACAAGGCCAACACGATCGCCGCCGGACAGACGCTCACGCTGCCGCGTCCGAGCTGGCCGATGCTCGCCGACGCGCCCGCCGGGCCGATCCACTTTCTCGTGATCGTGTCGCCCGAGCAGCGCGACTTCTGGGACACCGGACTGCACCCCGGCGACGTCTTCGCCGATTTCCCCGGACACGCGCAACGCGCCGCCGCCGCGCAGCGCGCGGCGGATTACTCGCCGTTCGCGGGCAAGGCGCGCTGCGCGAAGCCGGCTGCGGGCCAGCCCGCGAGCTGCAATAAAGCGTTCGGTGCGGCGACGTTCGAAATCGACGTGGTCGGCGGCAACGGCAGTTAACCTGCCGGCCGCAGCGTTCCCGAGGGCGGGCCGCGTGGCGGGATTCGGCGTTGCATACGAGACACAGGAGACCGTCATGGACCGTTCGCTCTTTCTGCTCGCGGCGGCAGCAGCCGCGCTCGCCGGCTGCGCGAGCGACAATCCGGCCAGCTCGGTGGTGATCGGGCCGGCAACGCAAACGCAGGCCGCAAAGGCACAAGCAGCAACGCCGGCGCAGGCCGCAATGGCACAAACAGTAACGCCGGCGCAACCCGCAGTCATGGCGCCGAGCGCGAACGCACCTCCATCGCCATCGGCGCCAGGCGTGGCCGTGAGCCCAGCTGCGATGGCCGCACCGGCAATTCCGGCGATGCCGTCGGCAAGCGCCACGTCATCCGCCACATCATCCGCCACACCATCCGCCACCCAGGCCGCCACATCGACCGCACCGGCCGCTTCCGCACCGGCGCCAGCCACCACGCCCGCAGCCGCCTTCGCCACCCGCCACGCGTGGTACCAGGCCGCGCGCTTCTCCGACCTGCCCGGCTGGAGCACCGACGACTTCGGCGGCTCGCTCGACGCCTTCAAGCGCAGTTGCGGCGTGCTCGGCGCGCGCAATGGCTGGGCCGCTCCCTGCGCCGCCGCGCGCAGCGTGGACGCCGCCAGCGCCGCCGCCATCCGCCGCTTCTTCGAGACGTATTTCGACGTCTACCAGATCCGCAACACCGACCGCAGCAGCGACGGCACCATGACCGGCTATTACGAGCCGCTCCTGAACGGCAGCCGTCAGTCCGGCGGCGCCTACGTCTACCCGGTCTACGGCGTGCCCGAAGACATGCTCTACCTCGACTCGCGCCGGCTCGGCGGCGCGGCGCGCGGCAGCATCACGGCGGCGCGCGTCGAAGGGCGCACCGTGGTCCCGCTGCCGGGCGCCGTGCCGGGCAGCGCGAAGGGCGTCTACGCGCTCGACCTGCGCGACAGCGTGCCCGATATCCGCGACAAGAAAATGCGTTTGCGTCTGGACGGCGAGCGCATCGTGCCGTACTACGCGCGCGCCGAGATCGAGCGCGGCGCCGCGCGCGCGCCGGTGCTCGCGTGGGTGGACGACCCCGTGCTGCTCTATTCGATGCAGATGCAGGGCTCGGGCAAGATCCGCATGCGCGACGGCACGATCCGCCGCGTGGCCTATGCCGAGCAGAACGGCCGGCCCTTCGTGCCGCCCGTCGCGCGTGCGGGCGCGAGCGGACGCAAGCTCAAGGTGCGCGGCATCGAGATGGACATCGACGTCGCCGATGACGACAGCAGCAGCGGCTCCGATCTCGTCGCCGACGCCAATGGGCCGCAGGGCGCGCCGGGCGCGTCGGATAGCGGCGCGTCGTCGACGGGCGCGAACGAAGGCGAGGACGACCAGCCCGTTTCGCCGCTGCTGCGCGGCTTCAAGCTCGCCAATGCCGGCCCGGCGGCGAGCGGCACGGCCCGTCCCGCCGTAGCGAACGCGCAGCAGAGCGCGAAGAGCGCGAGCGTAGGCGCGGGAGGCTCCGGTGGCTCGGGTGGCAAGGCCGCGAGCGGCAGCGCGGGCACGAACGGTGGTGCGGGGGCGAGCATCGCCACAGCGCTCGGCGCGAACGCGTATCCGCAGCACGCCTTCGCGACCTCCGACCCGAGCTACGTGTTCTTCCGGCCCATCCCCGACTCGCCGAACGGGCCGATCGGCGCGCTCGGCGTGCCGCTTTCGGCCGGGCGCTCGGTGGCCGTGGATCCGCGCACGACGCCGCTCGGTGCGCCCGTGTTCGTCGCCACGGGCGACGCCCCGCAAACACCCGGCACCGTGAATCGTTTGATGATGGCGCAGGACTCGGGCGGCGCGATCCAGGGCGCGGTGCGCGCCGATTATTTCTACGGCTTCGGCCAGTTCGCGCAAGCCGAGGCGAGCCGCACGAAGGAGCGCCTGCGCATGTGGTTGCTGTTGCCGAAGGGCTTGCACGTGGCCGCGCAGGAGACGGCCACGAAGACGCGCGGGCTGTCCAGTCAGTCGAACGCGGACTGCCTGGTGGAGGACCCGCAATTGTGCGTGGACGACGATAAGGGGACCGGACAGTAGGTGGTGATCAAATGCGCGCCGGGCCCGCCTGGGCCGCGACGCGCAAAGCGCCTTGTGCAAGGGCGCATCTCGCGCTCCGGTGAACGCGCGATCCGGCGCATTGCACGCCGGATCGTCCAGCGACATCAGAAGGTGTGACGCAGACCCGCCGAGACGGCAACCTGATCCTGCGTGGACGAAGCCGAGCTCAAGCCGTTCAAGTGGGCGCCGAAGCCGTACGGATTGGCGCTCACGTGCTGCCAGTCGCCCTGCATGTACAGGCTGGTCCGCTTGGACATCGCGTACTGGGCCTGCAGGTTGACCTGGTTGTAATTGGGGTTCTCGCCCGCGCCGAAATTCGTGCGCGTGTAGGTGTACGAACCGGCCAGCGTCACCGTGGGGGTCAGCGCGTAGCGCACATTGCCCTCGATGTTTTGCAGATGGGCACTGTTCGCCTTGAGGCGGATCGGCGCCGCGGTACCGGCCTGCGCCGCCGAAACCATGCCGCCTTGCGCATTGCTCAGATTCGTCTGCGTATAGACGGCGCCTGCCGTCACCGGGCCAAACGTATAGCTGAGGCCGCCGCCGGCCGTGCGTTGCGTGCCCACAGCGAAGGTATCGGTGCCCGTGACCGCGCCGGGGTTGCCGGCCGCGATCGCCAGATTATTGATGTCGTTGTTCAGTTGCAGATAGCCCACCGCGACATTCAGGCCGCCATAGCGATAGCTGGCGCCCAAGCTGTATGCGCGGTTATTGGCAAACGCGCCCGCCGTATTGGAAAAGCCGTACAGACCACCGAACTTGAAGCCGCCGTAATTCACGCTCGTGTATTTGACCGAATTGTTGATGCGGTCCGAGCTGTTCAGGTTGTCGTTATCGAAGGGGTGTGCGGCAATCGTGCCGCCATAGGGCGAAGCCGTGAGCGAGAGCGGAGCGACGAAGTCGATGACGCTGTCGTACTGGCGGCCGAGCGTAAGCGAGCCGAACTGGTCGCTGGCCAGACCGACGAATGCCTGGCGACCGAACAAGCGGTTGTTTTGCAGGGAATTGCCGTTGCTGATACTGAAACCGCTTTCCAGCGTGAAGATCGCCTTGAGGCCGCCACCGAGGTCCTCGCCGCCGCGCAGGCCCCAGCGGTTGCCGTTGACCGTGCCGCTCGTCTGCTGCCAGTTGCTATGGCCGGCCTGGTTGTTCGTGTAGGTAATGCCCGCGTCGATCAGCCCGTAGAGGGTGACGCTGCTTTGCGCGTGTGCAGCCGTCGCGAATACGCCGGTCAGAGCGACAGCGATAATGGTCTTTTTCATGAGTTAACCCGTACTATTACGATTATTCTGAATTTATTTAGAATAATTCGAAATTCTAAATAAATATCAACTCGCGTCTTTTGCAAACGCTTTACAGCCGCAATAGAATGCGGTGCTCTCACGATCTCGAAAGGCTGTTGTTGCGGTGAAAAGACATGAAGCATTGGCGCCGGTCAAGAATCCGGCCGAGAAAGCGCTAATACCCCGCCGGGCCCAATGCGAAGGCGAACTTGTGCGCCAGCCCGACACCGCCTTCGACACCATGCTCTTCGAACGCGTACTCCAGCAAGCAAGTCGCGATGCCCCGAAAATCAAAACGCTTCGCTGGCACGATCTTGCGCACGTGGCGACATCCCGGCTTATTGATAAAGGCTTGCACCCCACGAAGGTCGCGTCGATAACGAGGCCACCGCAGCATGCAAATGTTGAAGCGATATACCCGCCTCAAACCAGAAAGCCTGTTGCCTCGCCTGGCCTGGAAGAGCTGCGCAACGAGCGGCTGCGCCGCTCCAGCCCAGCGAACGATCGCCAAATGGAACCCCTAAGTCGATCGGCTTTGGATCTCGAACGAAAGGCGCATCCGAGCCCCAAATCGATCATTCGTGGCGTCGCACACGCCGCAGTCGTGTCTCGATGAAGCTTTGCGGTAGCGAAGAAGGACGTTGCACAACGACAAGCAGCCTGAACCCGCAAGTTAAAGGCAAGTAGAACACGAAGGATTACGCCACCGCCAACGTCAATTGCCCGACAGGTTCAGCCGCGGGCTTAACCGTGATCTCGATGTCGTAGCCGAGCAGGTTCAGGCAGTCCATCAGCTTACGTTCGGACAGGTTGGAAAAGTCCCCCCGCAGCAGGCCCGATACCTTGGGCTGGGAGATACCCGTGCGGCGAGCGGCTTCCTCCTGCGTCAACCCGAGCTTGCGCACGGCCTTTGTAATTTCGATCACCAAGCCAGACTTGATCTTCAATTTGTCCGCATCGGCAAAGCCCAGGTCGGCAAAGACGTTGCCGGAGCCTGACTCGACTTCGATGCCTTCAACGACCCGCTTTTTCATCTCGTAACTCCTGCGCCAGCGCTTGGGCAACCTTCAGCCTCGCGCGAATGATGTCCATGTCTTCCTTTGGCGTGGCAATTCCACTCTTGCTCTTCTTCTGGAAGCAGTGCAGCACAAAGATTGCCTCCTGAAACTTCACGGTGTAGACGGCGCGATACGTACCGCCAACGTCGTCTTCGACGACCTCAAGGACTCCTGCCCCGCCGAAGCCTTTGAGAACCTTGGCGGCGTCATGCTGGCTACCCCGCTGGGCAAAATCCAGTGCGTGTCCGAAGAACTTGCGCACTTCAATCGGGAACGCGATCAAGTCTTTCTTGCTGCTGCCGATCCAGAGGAGTAACTTTTCCCGGGTTGTCATGCTCACTTTATACTATAAATGGTATAGACGCAAATCACGAGGCAAGCGGGGAGCGGCGGGCGTCAGGTAGTGGCTACGTCGATCGCACGGTCGCCCCCGCGACTCTGTGCAATGTCAGAGCGCGACGTGTTGCGTCCACGGAAATCGGGTCATTGGGTGATACAGGTCAGACGCAACCCCAAGCGGATTGCCGCTGCCGGCTCCCTGGCCTTTGTGCGCCAGTCCGACACTCCCGCGGCATCCTGGTTATCATCGCGCGCTTGTGTCCGCCTCGCGCCCACCGCGCGGCGGAGCCAATTCCGCAGACGATCCATCCAGCCATGCCCCACTCCCCCTTCGACGCCGTGCTCTTCGACTGCGACGGCGTACTCGTCGATTCAGAGCGCATCACGCATATCGTGCTGGTCCAGATGCTGGACGAACTCGGCTGGACACTCTCCGTCGACGAGGCAATGGGCATTTTCGTCGGCAAGATGGTGAAGGACGAGGCGGCGCGCATCGAGCGGCACACCGGCTTTCGCGTCTCGGAGGCGTGGCTCGAAGACTTTCGCGCGCGCCGCAACGCGGCGCTGGAACGCGATCTCGTCGAAATACCGGGCGCGCCGGTCGCGGTGCGCGCCGTGCACGCGGCGTTTGACGGGCGTATTGCGGTGGCCTCGGGCGCGGACCGCCGCAAGGTCGAGCTGCAACTGCGCAAGGTGGATCTGCTCGACTGCTTCGAAGGGCGCATCTTCAGCGGCCACGAAACGCCGCGCAGCAAGCCCCATCCCGACGTCTACCTCGCGGCAGCCGCGGGCCTGAACGCCGCGCCGCAGCGCTGCGCCGTGATTGAAGACACCGTGACGGGCGCGCGCGCCGGTCTCGCCGCGGGCGCCACCGTGTTCGGCTACAGCCCCGGGACGCCGGGCCACAGCAGCGCGCAGGCGCTGCGGGACGCGGGCGTTGCGCACGTGTTCACGGACATGGCGCAACTGCCCGCCCTGCTCGCGGGCTGGGGCGCGCACCAAGCCTGATCGGCAGACCGGCGCCCGGCAGCGCCGTGAATCTCTCGTGAAAATCGCCCGCCGGCGTCGCGTCCGCGTCACACGGGCAGCAAAAATGCAGC
Organism: Paraburkholderia silviterrae; assembly: GCF_004353915.1. Classification (GTDB taxonomy): domain Bacteria; phylum Pseudomonadota; class Gammaproteobacteria; order Burkholderiales; family Burkholderiaceae; genus Paraburkholderia; species Paraburkholderia silviterrae. The sequence goes on from NZ_SMRP01000001.1 coordinate 431,459, forward strand.
ATCCAGAACGCACGCTTGCGCCCATTCCACTACCATCCGCAGATAGCGTTACAGGCTGGAAAATAGTAAAAGGCAGCCGAGAAAGATAGTTTGCTACCGAATCGCTTTACGCTATCATCCCGCCGATGTCGAATCTTCATACCTTACGCCTTGCCGTCAGCAGCACGCTCGTCGTGGCTGCGCGCAAGTGGCGGCGCACGAGTCACGGCGCGCTGACCGCCTACAACGTCTCCGAAGCCTGCGCCGCGCCGCTGCTCACCGCCGGGCGTCTTGGCGAGGCCGTGCGCCAGGTGACGCTCGCCGAGCACGTGGGCATCGAAGGCCCCTCGCTCGTGCGCCTGCTCGACCAGCTCTGCGCCGCGGGCCTCGTGCGCCGCGACGAAGACCCGGACGACCGCCGCGCCAAAACGATCTCGCTCACCGACGAAGGCCGCGCCGTCACCGCGAAGATGGAGGAAGACCTGCGTGCGCTGCGCGCGCGCGTGCTCAAGGGCGTGAGCCGCGCCGAGCTCGAAACCACGCTGCGCGTGCTCAACGCCTTCAACGCGCCGGACCCGGCCGACGCAACCCTTCATGACTGAAAGCTGAAAGCGGCCTCATGACTTACCCATCCATGCGCGACTGGCTGTTCTCGGTCAAGACGTTTGCCGCGTCGATGCTCGCGCTCTATATCGCGCTGGTGTTCCAGCTGCCGCGCCCGTACTGGGCAATGGCGAGCGTCTATATCGTCTCGAATCCGTTCGTGGGCGCCACGCGCTCGAAGGCGCTCTACCGCGCGCTCGGCACCGCGCTCGGCGCGGCCGCCGCCATCACGCTCGTGCCGCCGTTCGTCGAGACGCCGCTGCTGTTCAGCGTGATCGTGGCGTTGTGGACCGGCACGATGCTCTATCTCGCGATCTCGGACCGCACCGCGCGCAGCTACGTGTTCATGCTCGCGGGCTACACCATGCCGCTCATTGCGCTGCCCACCGTCACCGATCCCACCACGATCTTCGACGTGGCCATCGCGCGCACCCAGGAGATCACGCTCGGCATCATCTGCGCGAGCGTGGTGGGCAGCAACTTCCTGCCGAGCCGGATCGCGCCCACGCTCATCGAGCGCGCCGATGCCTGGTTTCGCGACGCCGCCTTCTATGGCCGCGAAACACTCTCCGGCCAAATCACGGGCAAGGCGCTTTCGGCCTGCCGCCAGCGGCTCGCCGCGACCGTGAACCAGCTCGAATTCCTGCTGAGCCAGCTGAGCTACGACCACGCGCACCCGGAACTCCTCGCGCGCGCCCAGGACCTGCGCGGGCGCATGCAGCTCTTTCTGCCGATCATTTCCGCGCTCGCCGACCCGCTCGTCGCCTTGCGGCGCGATCTGCACACGTGGCCCGCGGGCCTCGATGCGTTGCTCACCGATGCGGCCAAATGGTTCGACGCCCCACTGCCCACGCGCGCCGCCGATATCCACGACGACGCGGGCGACCCCGTTGCCGAGAGCCTGCGCGCGCGCGTGGCCGCGCTGCAGCCTCCGCACGACGCGCTCACGAGCTGGGAAGGCGCGCTGCTGTCGAACGCGTTGTGGCGTCTGGGCCAGGTGATCGACGTCTGGCAGGACTGCCGGACGCTGCGTGCGCTAATCGCGCACGAAGCGGGCGCGTGGCGGCCGCGCTACCGGCACTGGCGCCTGGGCGGCACCGAACGCTTCTATGACCGCGGCCTCATGCTGTTCTCGTGCCTCGTGCCGATGGGCGCGATTCTCGTGGCGTGCTGGCTGTGGGTCAGCTCCGGCTGGCACGACGGCGCGGCCGCCGTGACGCTCGCGGCCATCGCCTGCTGCTTCTTCGCCGCGCTCGACGAGCCCGCGCCCTTGGTGTTCCGCTTCTTCCTCGCGACGACCGCGAGCGTGGTGTTCGCGGGCCTCTATCTGTTCGTGGTGCTGCCCAAGGTGCATGACTTCGCGATGCTCGTGCTGCTGTTCGCGGGACCGTTCATCCTGATCGGCACCTTGATTCCGCGCCCCGCGTTCAACATGGTGACGATGCTCGTGGCCGTGAACACGGCCACCTTCATCAGCATTCAGAGTGCCTACGAGGCTGATTTCTTCGTCTTCCTGAACAGTAATATCGCGGGCGTCGCGGGCCTGCTGTTCGCCTATGTGTGGACGCGCGCCACGCGCCCGTTCGGCGCGGAGCTCGCGGCCAAGCGCCTGCTGCGCTCGAGCTGGTCGGACGTGGCGCTCTCCGCCGGCGCCGGGCCGATCGACGACCAGCGCAATCTGGCCTCGCGCATGGTCGACCGCCTGATGCAGCTGATCCCGCGGCTCGCGGCGTCCGACGAGCACCGCCATCCTTCGATCGAGAGCTTCCGCGACCTGCGCATCGCGCTCAACGCGCTTGACCTGCGCCGCTCGCGCCGCAAGCTCGACGGCGAGTTACCCGCCGCCATCGACCGCGTACTCGCGGGCGTGAGCGATCATTACGCGCGCTGCGCCGAGGCGAGCGCGCGACAGGACGCCCCGTCCGCGCTGCTCGCCACCATCGACGACGCGCTGCACCGGGTGGCCACGCGCAGCCTCGCTCAGGAAGCCGCCGATTCCGCCGACGCCGCCGATACGGGCCCCGCAGGCGCTACAGGCGCAGGCGCCCAAACGCCGCCGCCAGCGCGCTTCTCGCAGCGCTGGCTGCGCGACACGCTGCACGCGCTCGTGGGCCTGCGCCTCTCGCTCTACCCCGCGCTGGCCGGCCAGCGCCCGGGCGCCAACCCAACCGGGGCCAATGGATGAGCGCACAACCTTTTTATCTACTTTCGACCACCGCACCATGATCGGCGAAATCGACATCTTCGGCGTGTTCGTGCCCGCCGTGCTCGTGCTGATGCTGATCGCGTACCTCATTAATGTCGTGATCGGCAAGGTGCTCACCCGCGTCGGCTTTTACCGGCTCGTGTGGCATCGTTCCATTTTCGATCTCGGCATTTATGTCTTCGTGCTGGCCGCCGTCATCATCGTGTCGCATCGCTTCGTGAACTAACGTGAACGTGAAAAAAACCTGGTTCTCCGCAGGACAGATCCTGCTGACGCTCATCGTCGTCGTCGTCGCCGCAGTCGTGCTGTGGCGCATCGTCAACTACTACATGTTCTCGCCGTGGACGCGCGACGGCCGCGTGCGCGCCGACGTGATCCAGGTCGCGCCCGACGTGGGCGGCCTCATCACCAATGTCGAGGTGGTCGACAACCAGCCGGTCAAGAAAGGCCAGGTGCTGTTCGTGATCGACCAGGCGCGCTACTCGCTCGCGCTGCGCCTCGCGCAGGCCGCGCTGGAGAATCGCCAGGCCTCGCTCGCGCAGGCCAGGCGCGAATACGCGCGCAATCTCGCGCTCGGCAACCTCGTCGCCAGCGAAACGCTCGAGGAAAGCCGCACCAAAGTGGACCAGGGCGAGGCCGCCGTGGCCGACGCCCAGGTGCAGGTGGACACCGCCAAACTGAACCTCCAGCGCACGACCATCGTGAGCCCCGTGGACGGCTATCTGAACGACCGCGCGCCGCGCGTGGGCGAGTACGTCACGGCGGGCCGCGCCGAGCTCTCCGTGGTCGACATGCATTCGTTCCGCGTGGACGGCTACTTCGAGGAAACGCGCCTGCACGGCATCCATATCGGCCAGCCGGTGGAGATCACCGTGATGGGCGAGCCGAAGCCGCTGCGCGGCCACGTGCAGAGCATCGTCGCCGCCATCGAGGACCGCGACCGCCAGCAAAGCCCGAACCTGCTGCCGAACGTGAACCCCGCGTTCAGCTGGGTGCGCCTCGCGCAGCGCGTGCCGGTGCGCGTCGCGCTCGACGAGGTGCCCGACGACTTCCGCATGATCGCGGGCCGCACGGCCACCGTCGCGGTGCGCACCGAAGAGCACGACAAGCAGAAGACCCAGGCCGGCGCAGCGGCGGGCGCAAACAGCGCAAACAGCGCAAGCAACTCGATCAGCGCCAGCGGCGCAGTCGCCGCAACGAACGCGGGCGTCGCGCCCGGGATGGCGAGCGGAGCTTCGCAATGACGCGCCGCGGTCTCTGGCGCACCTTCGCGCTCGCGCCGCTCACGCTTGCGCTGGGCGCGTGCATGAACCTCGGCCCCAACTACACCGTGCCGAAGGACGCGCTCGTGAACGCCCCGCTCGCGCAAGGGCCGATCGCAGGCGCCGACCATGCGCCCGTTTCGCAGAGCGAAGTACCCAACGACTGGTGGCGTCTCTACAACGACCCGACGCTCGATCAGCTCGTCCAGCAAGCGCTGCAGTCGAACACGAGCCTGCGCGTGGCCGCCGCGAATCTCGCACGCTCGCGCGCCGCCGTGGAAGTCGCCAACCAGCAAGGCGGCTTCTCGGGTAACGCGAGCGCCGGGGTCCAGCGCGCCCAGGTATCGGCAGAGCAATATCTTCAGTTCAGCAAAGTGCCGGTGGGGAACCTCGGCGATCTCGGCGTCAACGTATCCTATGAGTTCGACCTGTTCGGCAAGCTGCGCCGCGGTGTGGAGGCAGCGCAAGCGGATGACGAAGCCGTGCTCGCCGCCGCCGATCTCGCGCGCATCAGCGTGGTCGCCGGCGTCGTGCAGGCCTACGTCGAATCGTGCTCGGCCGGCGAGGAACTGGCCATCGCGCAGGAGTCGCTCAAGCTCCAGCAGCAGCGCGTGGCGCTCACGAAACGCCTGCGCGATGCGGGCCGCGGCAACCAGCCCGACGTGACGCGCGGCCAGACCCAGGTTCAAACGCTCGCCGCCGACATTCCGCGCTTCGAGGGCCGCCGCCGCGTCGCGCAGTATCAACTCGCCATGCTGCTCGCGCGCGCGCCGTCCGACCTGCCGCCCGCCGTGCTTGCCTGCAACCGCCTGCCGAAGCTGACCCAACCGATCCCGGTTGGCGACGGCGCGGCGCTCTTGCGACGCCGCCCCGATGTGCGCGAGGCCGAGCGCCAGCTCGCCTCGTCCACGGCACGCATTGGTGTCGCGATGGCGGAAATGTATCCATCGGTCAGCATCGGCGCGGGCGTGGGCTCGATCGGCCTCACCGACGATCTGTTTTCGTCGAAGACCAACAGCTGGTCGTTCGGACCCCTGATCAGCTGGACCTTCCCCGTGAACGGCCAGCGCGCGCGCGTGCAAGGCGCACAAGCGGCTACGGCGGGCGCGCTCGCGCAGTTCGACGGCGTGGTGCTCAACGCGCTGCGCGAGACGCAAACGAGCCTCGCCACCTATGCCGCCGACGACCAGCGCGCCGACGCGCTGCGCACGGCCTATGCCTCGGCGCAGCAGTCCGCCGACGAAACGCACCGCCTCTACGCGGCGGGCCGCGAGCCGTTCCTCTCCGACCTCGACGCCACGCGCACGCTCACGAGCGTGCATGCGCAGGTCGCGTCGGCTGAAGGCCAGGTGGCGCTCGATCAGGTGAAGCTGTTCCTCGCGCTCGGCGGGGGATGGCAGCCGGATCAGGAGAAGCCGGCGCCGGCCGTGCCGGGGCAGGCGGATCAGGCTGATCAGGCGAAATAGGCGAAGCAGGTCAGTCAATAAGCCGGGCTGAGGCACGCGGCAGCGAATCAATGCCGACGCTCCAGCCGGTAAGCGCCTGGAGCGCCGTCAAGCCAGCGCCGCTCTTGCCGGCGCTGGGCTCATGCCTGTGCGATCGCCTGTGCACTCACCCCTGCGGCCCGAGCGGCATGTCTAGCTTCACACGCGTGCGCCCCGGCGCCGACTCGATGCTGAACGCGGCGCCCAGGCGCGCCGCGCGCGCGCATGCTGCGCATGCCCGCGCCGCCCGGCGCTGTTTCGCCGGCGTCGAACCCCACGCCATCGTCCTCAATCGCGAGACTGAGCGCGCCGCCTTCGCGGCGCAGCGTCACTTGCGCGCGCGTGGCGCGGCTATGCTTGAGCACATTGGTGAGCGCTTCCTGCACGATGCGCATGAGATCGAGCCCGTGCGCGCCGGAAACGCGGCAGGCGTCGAGGCCATCGAGCGTCCAGCTGCACGCCATGCCCTGCTGCTCGAAGCGCCGCATGAGCCGGTGCCTGAGCGCGCCGATCTGCGCGGTGAACGCATCGTCGCCGAGTTCGTGGCTCGACGCCGCGTCGACGATGATGCGCAGGTCGTCGCGCAATTCCTTGAGTATCGATAGCGAGCGCCCCGCCGGCAGCACGGGATTGCCGTACTCGTGCTCCGCAATCGCGCTCACGAGCGTGCCGCCAAGCCCGTCGTGCAGATCGTGCGCGAGTTGCACGCGCTCGGCGAGGCGCGCATTCGCGATCTCCAGTTCGTGCTGGCGCGCGAGCGTCTGCGCGAGCTCGCCGCGCGCCTGCGCGATGCCCTGGCTCAGGTCGTCGTTGTAGCGCTCCACGCGGCGCAGCGCGGTCACGAAGCGCCACGCGAGCATGAGCGCCATCGAGATCATCTGCAATTGCGCGGTCAGCGCACCGTAATAGAAGTTGTCGTCGAGCACGCCGAAGAACGAGAGCAGATCGTGCGCGCCCGCCGCAAAGAATACGGCCACGCTCGCCGCCACGATGCGTTGGTCCGCACGCCCATGGCGCCACACGAACGCGAGAAATGCGCCGCACGTCATGAAGAAAACGACGGCCTGCGCGATCGTGGTCACCGCGCGCGCGACGACAATGCCCGGTTCCGGCACGACCACGAGCGCCAGCACACCGACCGCGACGAGCGACCAGAGCAGGCGCTCGATGCGCGGCAAGCGCCGGTCGCTGTAGCGCACGATAAACATCGTGAACGACGCGGTATAGACGAGCAGCGCCGCCGAATTCGCCCGCTCCCAACCGTGCGTGCCAGCGAATGGCCAGGGCGACCTGGCCACCTGATTGAGCGCCTCCCACCACCACGCGAGCGACATCACGCTAAACCAGCCGTAAGCCGATTCGCCGGGGCGCATGAGCCACAGCGAAAGAAAGAAGCAGCCGAGCGTGGCCGTGACCGCGAGGCTCACGAGTTGCAGGTCGTAGCGCATCGTGCGCGCGTGCGCCCAGGCGGCGGCCAGCGCGGGCGGATCGCCGATCGTGACCGTGCCCAGTCCCGGCTGGTACGCCGAGAGACCCGAGACGCGCACGAGCAGCACGTTCTCGCCCGCATGCCGGAGCGCAGCAGGCAGGAGCAGGTAACGCGGCGTGTTCCATGCGCGGGTGAGCGGCTCCACAAGCGAGGCATCGCGCTGCAGCAGCGTGCCGTTCAGATAGATGGCGCCCGCCATGTTCAGATAGTCGACCAGCACCGCGAGAGCGCGCGCGTCGGCATCTTCGGCACTGGCGGCGCGTTGTTGCCAGCTCAGCCGATACCACACCACGCCGTCGAACCGTGGCCAGCGCGTGGCCCAGACATCGGGCAGCGTCACGCTCACCCAGCCCGTTGCAGGCGCGCTCGTGGCGTCCCAGCGGCGCTGACGCGCGCGCTCAGTCACCGCATGTGCAGCGCGCGCGGCAGCTCGCTTCGACTCAGCGAGCTGCCGCACAAGACCTTGTCAATGCTGAGGATTCCAACACATCGCGTCCGCAGCATTTCATACGAAAACGCCGCACGAACGCTTCCGTTCGTGCGGCGCAACGCGCTCGCGCACGTCATACCCGCGCGTATCAGCGCGGCTTCATTGCCTCATCGTGCCATGAAGCAGCGCTCACGCGAGCTCAATGCACCATGCGCACCGGCGCCGAGTAGCTGCTCGCCTCACCGCTTTGCGACGTGCCTTCCATCGAAGATCCATAGCCGCTGCTGTCACGGGCGTCCAGACGCGCCTTGGCAGCCTGGTAGTCCGAGGGATAGAACGGAGACGCCACGTTCGGCCGCCAGCCCACCGACTCGAGCGCCTTGAGTTCGTTACGCACCTGGTCGCGCGTGACAGGGCCATTTTCGGGTTGCGACTGAGCGAAAGAGACGGCCGGCACCGCGAGCACGGCGGCAAGCGCAACAGCCTTGATAAGCGACTTCATGACAGTACCTCCGGTAACTTGATGTATCGGTCGGGCCCAAGCCGCAAACCGTTAGATACAGTGTAGAAACCCCGGAGCGCGGGATAAATGGTGGCGCGGCGAATTCACTGTTTTCGCAGAACGTATAATCGCGCGCCTCATCACCGTGGCTCATAAGCTTCTTTGCGCCAGGAATAAAGCGCCGCAACGCGGAGCCCGGCCTGCAAGCACGCGCGCACGGGTGCAAGATAGGTGTTTCGGCACCCCCGAAAAGGAGCTTGCGATGGCGACATGGAAGCCTGATCCCAGCTTTTACCCTTCCGCACGCCTGGCGGCCATGGCGACACCTGAAACGCTCGCATGGGTCGCGAGTTTCGATCCCACCAGCCGCGTGCCCGACTCGCTCGACGTGGTCGATCTCGATCCTGGCTCGCACGAGTACGGCCAGATCGTGCATCGCCTTGCGATGCCCAACAGCGGCGACGAACTCCATCACTTCGGCTGGAACGCGTGCAGCTCGTGCCTGTGCCCCAACGCCCCGCACGCGCATACCGAGCGGCGCTACCTGATCGTGCCCGGAATACGCTCGTCGCGCATTCATGTCGTCGATACGAAGCCCGACGCGCGCCGCCCGAAAATCGTGCGCGTACACGAGCCGGAGAGCGTCGCCCAGCGCGCCGGTTACACACGCCCCCATACGGTGCATTGCGGGCCGGACGGCATTTATGTGACAGCGCTCGCCAACGCCGAAGGCGAAGCGCCCGGCGGCATCTTCCTGATGGACCACGAAAGCTTCGACATCCTCGGCCAATGGGAAATCGAGCGCGGCCCGCAGCAGCTTGCCTACGACGGCTGGTGGCATCTCGGCTATGACACGCTCGTGACTAGCGAATGGGGCCTGCCCGCGACCTTCGAGAACGGCCTCGTGCCCGAAGTGCTGCTTGGGGGCCAGTACGGCCATCGGCTGCACTTCTGGGACCTGCACACACGCCAGCATAAACAGGTGCTCGACTTCGGCGCGGAAAACCAGCTCGTGTTCGAGTTGCGGCCCGCGCACGATCCCACCAAGCCCTACGGCTTCGTGAATTCCGTCATCAGCCTGAAAGATCTCTCGGCCTCGATCTGGCAGTGGTACCGCGACGGCGACCAATGGGCGGCGCGCAAGATCATCGAGATTCCCGCCGAGCCCGCCGACCCGGAGAGGCTCCCGCCCCTGCTCAAGGGCTTCGCCGCGGTGCCGCCGCTCGTCACCGACATCGCGCTCTCGCTCGACGACCGCTTTGTCTATGCCGCATGCTGGGGCACGGGTGAACTGCGCCAGTACGATGTTTCGGACCCCGAAGATCCAACCTTGACGGGGAGCGTGCGTATCGGCGGAATCGTGTCGCGCGCCACGCACCCGCGCGCGCAAGGCCGCGCGCTGAACGGCGGCCCGCAAATGGTGGAGGTGAGCCGCGACGGCCTGCGCGTGTATTTCACGAATTCGCTGTACGGCGTGATCGACGGGCAGTTCTACCCCGATGGCATCGACGGCTGGATGGTGAAGCTCGACGCCGGCCCTGATGGCGGACTCAGTTTCGACGAACGTTTTTTCGTGGAGTGGCCCAAGACGCATCGCCCGCATCAGGTCCGGCTGGAAGGCGGCGACTGCTCGTCCGATTCGTACTGCTATCCCTGAGTGCGCGCGAAACGCGCCAAGCAAGCGAAGGCACGAGGCGACGCGGCATGAGCGGCCTGTTTGAGACATTCGGGACATTCGGCACATTCGGCGCGCACTGGGCCGCCTGGAGCGCCGTGATCGCCAGCGGCGTTTTTCACGGTGCGAATCCCGCAATGGGCTGGCTCTTCGCCACCGCGCTCGGACTGCAGCGCGGCAGCCGCACGGCCCTGCTGCTGGCGCTGCCGCCCATCGCGCTCGGCCATGCCGCGTCCATTCTGCTGTTCACGGGCTCGGTTGCGATGCTGGGCGCGTGGCTGCCTGTGCTTATGCACAGCGGCTTGCGCTGGGTGCTTGGCGCCCTGCTGATTGGCTGGGCCGCCTGGCAGCATGCCTGGGGGCACCGCCATCGCGTGCGCGTGGGGATGACGGCTGGCTTTTGTGGGCTCGCGGCATGGTCCGCGCTGATGGCCACGCTTCATGGTGCCGGCCTCATGCTCATGCCCGCGTTGCTGCCGATGTGCGGCGGCGCGGCGGCGAGCGGCGGCGCTGGGGCTGCCGGGCCGCTTGCGATGTCCGTGGCGGTTACCGTGCTGCACACGGTCGTTACGCTTGCCACCACCGCAGTCATTGCGTTCGTTGCCTATGAATATGTGGGACTGGGCATGCTTCGGCGTGGCTGGATCAACTTCGACTGGCTCTGGCGCGTTGCGCTGGTAGCCACCGGGACGCTGATGATTGCGACGGCGTGAGTGGTGCGCATCGCGCTTCCAATCACGTCCCAGCCGGGAAATCCGTCCCAAGGCTAGTTTCGCGCCACGCCTCGGTATCGGCCAGCGCCGCCCGCAGGCGCTGCGAGACCGCGTCCACACCAAACGCGCCCAATACCAGATGGCGAGGCGGTTTCCCCACTTCGGTGATGCGTATCATCGCCTGGGCGGCACGCGCAAGGTCGCCCGCCTGCTTGCCTCTGCCCTCAGCCGTGCGCTTCATGCGCGCGCCCGCCGTATCGGCATCGTCGGCGATCCGGTTCGGCGTCTGCACGAGCGAGCGGCCCGCCCGGTCCGTGCGGAACGGTCCAGGCTCCACGCAGGTCACCTTGATGCCGAGCGGCCAAGCCTGCGCGAGCAGCGCGACGCGCGCGGGCCATGTACCATACGGCGCTCGCGCTCGTGCGCAACGCATCGAACTGTATTTGCCGGAGAAGAACCCAATCATGTCCACCGTCACCACGCCCGAAACGCCCGGCGCGGCCACGCTCAGCACCGAAAACACCGCAAGCCGCGCACGTACAGCTCACGCGGACCACGCGGACCACGCAACCGCCATGCGCGCCCTCGAAGCGCGCTACGGCGCGCCCTGGAGCGCGCCGCTGCCCGCCTGGAACGCGACGCTCGACTCGCTGCTCGCGCATCGCTCGGTGCGCAATTACACGAATCAGCCCTTGCCCGCCGGCACGCTCGAAACGCTGATCGCCGCCGCGCAATCGGCTTCGACCTCCTCGAATCTGCAGACGTGGAGCGTGGTCGCCATCGAGGACCCCGAGCGCAAGGCGCGGCTCTCGAAGCTCGCCGCCGACCAGTCGCAGATTCGCGAGGCGCCGCTCTTTCTCGTCTGGCTCGCCGACCTCAACCGGCTCGAAGCCGCCGCGCAGCGCACCGGCGCGAGCGCGGAGGGCCTCCACTATCTGGAGACGCTGTTCGTCGGCGTGATCGACGCGGCGCTGGCCGCGCAGAATGCCGTGGTGGCGCTCGAGTCGCTCGGCATGAGCGCGGTCTATATCGGCGCGATCCGCAATCAGCCGGAACAGGTGGCCGCCGAGTTGGGCCTGCCGCCGCGCGTGCTGCCCGTGTTCGGCCTGTGCGTGGGTTACGCCGATGAGTCGCGGCCCACGCAGGTAAAGCCGCGCCTGCCGCAGCCCGTTGTCCTGCATCGCGAGCAGTACGACGCGCCTTCGCAGCACGATGGCATCGCGCAATACGACGACGTGATGGGCGCATTCCAGAGCGCGCAGGGCTTGAGCGCGGCGGGCTGGACCTCGCGCTCGCTCGCGCGCTGGCGCAGCCGCGAATCGCTGCATGGCCGCGACCGCCTGCGCGATGCCCTCCAGGCGCTCGGCTTCGAGCTGCGTTGAGACGGTTCGCGCCAGTCGATACGATCCAGTTAGTTGAGCACACAACCAATCGGCAAGTGAACAGGCAACCGAAGGAGCAACGCAGATGAAGATCGCCATCATGGGCGCGGGCGCAGTGGGCTGCTTTTACGGCGCCATGCTCGCGCGCGCGGAACACGACGTCGTCCTGATCGGGCGCGCGCAGCACGTCGAGGCCATCGAGCGCGAGGGCCTGCGCCTCGAAGCGCTGACGTTCGACGAGCGCATCGGCCGCCCGCATCTCACCGCGAGCACCGAAGCAGCCGCCGTGGCCGGCGCCGATCTCGTGCTGTTCTGCGTGAAGTCGACCGACACGGAAAGCGCGGGCGCCTCGATCGCGCCCCACCTGCGCGCCGATGCGCTCGTGCTCACGCTGCAAAACGGCGTGGATAACGCCGAACGCCTGCGCACGGTGATCCCGCACGACGTGGCGGCCGCCGTCGTGTATGTGGCGACGGAGATGGCGGGCCCGGGCCACGTGCGGCATCACGGTCGCGGCGAACTGGTGATCGAGCCCGCGCGCGGCAGTCTGGCCGCCGCGCAAGCCCTGAACGACGCGGGCGTGCCCACCCAGATCTCCGCGAACGTGCGTGGCGCGCTCTGGGCGAAGCTCATCGTGAACTGCGCGTACAACGCGCTTTCGGCGATTTCGCAGTTGCCTTATGGGCGGCTCGTGGAAGGCGCCGGCATACTCGACACGATGCAGGACGTGGTCGCCGAATGCGTGGCCGTGGCGCGCGCCGACGGCGTGACGCTGCCGCCCGACGTGGAAGCCGGCGTGCGCCGCATCGCCGAAACCATGCCGGGGCAGTACTCGTCCACGGCGCAGGACCTCGCGCGCGGCAAGCGCAGCGAAATCGATCATTTGAACGGCTTCGTCGTGCGGCGCGGCGCGGCGCTAGGCGTGGCCACGCCGGCCAACCGCCTGCTGCATGCGCTCGTGAAGCTCATCGAGGACAAGGCGCACGGGGCAATCTGAAGCGTGCACCTTAGTGCACTTTGAGTGCACTTTCGTCATGAAGCCGCCTGCGCCCCGCTGCACGCGGGGGCGCAAGCGGTGCGTCATGCGCCGGACGCTGCGCGTTCGAAGACGAGCAGCGTCGAAGTCGCCGATGCGTAGAGCTTGCCGGCGGCGTCCGTGATCGTCGCCTCGGTGAAGGCCGCACGGCGGCCGATGCTCAACACGCGGCCTTCGGCGCGCACGGGGCCGGTGCTCGCGGTCATGGGCCGGTGATAGGCCACCTTGAGCTCGAGCGTCGTGTAGGCCTGATGCGCGGCGAGACGCGAGTGCGCCGCGCAACCACAGGCGGAATCGAGCAGCGTGGCCGCATAGCCGCCGTGCACCGTGCCAATGGGGTTGTACGCGTGCAGTCCCGGCACACCTTCGAAGACCACGCGGCCCTCCTCCACTTCTGCAAGGTTGAAGCCCAGCGTTTCGCCTATGGGCGCGATGCGGCCGCTCGCGAGCATGCGCTGCAGTTGTTCAAGGCCGGTGAGGCCGGCGGGCAATTCGGCAACGAGGTTCATTTGAAACGTGTCTCCGTCGGGTAGAGTGCGCGGCGCGCCTGGATGCACCCGAATGCAGCCGGCGCGCCAACGTCCCGACATGGTAACGCCTTACGAACGATCGTGCTGAAACAACCCGGCGAACCGAGGAGGCACTCTTTTGCTGCATGTGGCCCCGATACGGCCTCAATAAGTTTCGAGGTGCAGCCGCCCTTCGCGCTTGAGCCGCTCCCACAGCGCGTCCCACGCCATGCCATGCGCTTGCGCGATCTCGCCGAGCGCCTGCAGCACGCCGTCTTCCATGCCCTTGAGCCCGCACACGTAAATATGCGTGTTGCTGTCTTTGAGCAGTTGCGCCACGTCCACGGCGCGCTCGCGCATCGCATCCTGCACGTAGCGTTTGGGCTGCTCCGGCGTGCGCGAGAACGCGAGATTCGTGTCGATGAAGTCCTTCGGCAGATTCATCAGCGGTCCGAAGTAAGGTAATTCCTGCTGCGTGCGCGCGCCAAAGAACAGCATGAGCTTGCCCGTCGCGCCCTTGAGCCTGCGCCGGCGCCGGTATTCGGTCATTGCGCGCATGGGTGCGGAGCCCGTGCCCGTGCAGATCATCAGCAGATGCGAGTTCGGATGGTTCGGCATCAGGAAGGTGTTGCCGAACGGACCGATCACGCTCACCACGTCGCCCTTCTTCAGGTCGCACAGATAGTTCGAGCACACGCCATCCGCGGCGTTGCCGCTATGGTCGCGCGTCACGCGTTTCACGGTGAGCGAGACGTTGTTGTAGCCGGGCCGCTCGCCGTCGCGCGGGCTCGCAACCGAGTACTGGCGCGCGTGATGCGCGCGGCCGTCTGCGCTCGTGCCGGGCGCCAGGATGCCGATCGACTGCCCTTCGAGCACCGGAAACGGCATCGAGCCGAAATCGAGCACGATGTGGTGAATGTCGCTTTCCGTGGAGTCGTCCGTGAGCCGGTAGTTGCCCACCACGGTGGCCGTCGTGGGCGCCTTGTGCGTGTACAGATGCACATAGGGCCGTGCCGCCGACCACGGCGGCACGGTTGCGCCGCGCACCATGTCGGAGCCGGAGCCGGGCGCTTCGTCGCTGTCGCTTTGCGTTGCGCCGGCCTGCGACGCGTTGGAAGCGTTGGACCCAGCCGATCCATCAGGAGCGCTCACGGTCGGATTCTGCGTGGGCAGTTCGTCCCAGCCGAACTGCTCTTCGATGCTGTACGCCTCGGCCTTGAGCACGTTGCGCCAGTTGTCGATCGCGCCGGTCGGGCACGGCGGCACGCAGGCCATGCAGGCGTTGCAGACGTCGGACTTGACGACGTAATTGACACCGTCGTGCGTGATCGCATCGACCGGACAGGTCTCTTCGCAGGTATTGCAGCGAATGCAGATCTCAGGATCGATCAGGTGCTGCCTGAGAATCTCCACGGGAACCGGACCGCTCATGATTGCCTCTGCCGTTCAATTGAAGCGCACATACTCGAAATCGACGGGCTGACGATTGATGCCCATTGCCGGCGGCGCGATCCAGTTCGCGAACTTGCCCGGCTCCACCACGCGGCCCATGAGCGACGCGACATAGGCGCGGTCCTCGGGCGTCGGCAGCCACTTCGCTTCGTTCGCGGCCCATTGCGCCTCGTCGATCACGCGGCCGTCCGGCGCGACGCGCACGCCCGCGAAGGTGCCGATGCGGCGATTGAATGCCTTGTGCGGCACACTCAGGCGAAACTCGATGCCGGCCTTCTCCAGCACCTTGTTCCAGCGGTTCACGCCCGCCACCGAGTCCTTGATGTAGTCGTCGCGCAGCACTTCGTTCATGGCGTTGAGCATCGGCACGTCGCGCTCGACGAGCTTGCCGTCCTGCACGTCGAGCAGGCGATACGTCTGGCCTTCGAGCCGATGGTCGTCGTCGCGCTTCGTTTCCTCGTAGCGGCCCTTCAGGCCCGCGCTGTAGAACGTGGCCGCGTTCGACGAGTGGTCGGCGCCGAACAGGTCGATCGTCACCGCATAGTGGAAGTTAAGGTAGCGCTGGATCGTTTCGAGGTCGATCACGCCCGCGGCACGCAAGCTGGCCACGTCGTCGGTCTTGAGCTCATTCATCGCCTGCGCGGTGCGCTGCACCACGCGCGAGACACCCGACTCGCCCACGAACATGTGATGCGCCTCTTCGGTCAGCATGAACTTCGTGGTGCGCGCGAGTGGGTCGAAGCCCGATTCGGCGAGCGCCGAAAGCTGAAACTTGCCGTCGCGGTCGGTAAAGTAGGTGAACATGAAGAACGCCAGCCAGTCGGGCGTTCTCTCGTTGAAGGCGCCCAGGATGCGCGGGTTGTCGTCATCGCCCGAGCGCCGCTCGAGCAATGCTTCGGCTTCCTCACGACCGTCTCGACCGAAGTGGCGATGCAGCAGATAGACCATCGCCCACAAATGCCGCCCCTCTTCCACGTTCACCTGGAAGAGGTTGCGCAGGTCGTAGAGCGAGGGCGCCGTGAGGCCCAGATGGCGCTGCTGCTCGACCGAGGCGGGCTCGGTGTCGCCTTGCGTGACGATGATGCGGCGCAGGTTCGCGCGGTGCTCGCCCGGCACGTCCTGCCAGGCTGCCTCGCCCTTGTGCGCGCCGAAATGGATCTTGCGGTCCGCCTCGCCGGGCGCGAGGAAGATGCCCCAGCGATAGTCGGGCATTTTCACGTGATCGAAATGTGCCCAGCCGCCGGCGTCCACGCTCACCGCGGTGCGCAGATAGACGTCGAAGCCATGCGAGCCCTCGGGCCCCATGTCGCCCCACCACGAGAGAAAATTCGGTTGCCACTGCTCCAGAGCCCGCTGCAGGGTACGGTCGCCGGCGAGATTGACGTTGTTGGGGATTTTTTCACTGTAGTTGATGGTGGACATCTCGGTTCCTTGCGGCTATGACGGAGCGGGCGGGAATCTGGCTGCGGCCAGGCTGCAATCACACGCGAGCGGGGTCGAACTGCGCCTTGCTGCCCTTGCCGTACACCTTGAGGGCGCCCTTCTCGCCTACCGCGTTGGGGCGATTGAAGATCCAGTTCTGCCACGCGGAGAGCCGGCCGAAAATGCGCGTTTCCATGGTCTCGGGCCCGTTGAAGCGCAAATTCGCTTCGAGGCCCGTGAGCGCGTCGGGCGACATGGCCGCGCGCTCTTCCAGCGCGATGCGGATCTCGTCGGCCCAGTCGATGTCGTCGGGCGCGGCGGTCACGAGGCCCAGCTGCTCCGCCTCGAGCGGCTTGAGCGGCTGGCCGATCCGTGCACGCGCGGCGTCGAGCGGCTCGGCCTCTTCATAGAAGCGCCGCGCGAGACGCGACTGATGCGTGACCATTGGATACAGCCAGAAATTCGCTTCGGATAACGTAATATCAGGCTCTTCGTCCTGGTTCGAAGGCAGCGCCGCCATATAGCTGCGGTCGGCGGCAAATGCGAGCTCAGCGAATGTGCCTGCGAAGCACGAGCCCGGTTCGATCAGCGCGAAAAGCGAGCGCGACGAGACGTCGATACGCGCGAGCGTGCGGCGCAACATGCCGATGGTCTCGCGCACGAACCAGTGGTCGCGGTGTTCGATGAGCGCGGCGTCGGCGGCCAGCACGCCGCGTGCGTCGCCCTCCGTCTTGAAGATCCACGTGCCGATGTCGAGCTCGTTGGTGCGCATCGTGAGAATCGCATCGTCCAGTTCGCGGGCGAACTGCAGCGGCCACCATGCCGCGCCGGCCGCGACGATCGCGTCGATGCCTTCGGGCAGCGGCGCTTTCGCGGTGTCGGGCGCCTTCGCCGTGAAGGTGGCCGTGCGCTTCGCGCGGTCGATCGACACCTCGACGCTCGCGTAGCTCAAACCGTTCGCGTGTTCGATGCGCTCGATGCGCGTGAGCGCGATGCCCTGCGCGCCCCGAGCAACGTCGGGCCGGTCGCTCAGCGCGGCGAGTTCGAGCGCGCGCGCCTGCACCGCCTGGCTGAAGCGGTTGGGCTTGACCACGTCGTCCACGAGGCGCCACGCCTTCGCGCGCTCGCCGCGGATGCCCTCCGCCACGGTGCAGAAAATATCGGCGCGGTCGTGACGGACGCGGCGCTTGTCGGTGAGGCGCGTGAGGCCGCCGGTGCCGGGCAGCACGCCGAGCAGCGGCACTTCGGGCAGCGCCACCGTGGACGAGCGGTCGTCCACCAGCAGGATTTCGTCGCAGGCGAGCGCCAGTTCATAGCCGCCGCCGGCGCAGGCCCCGTTCACCGCGGCAATGAATTTCAGGCCCGAGTGCCGCGACGAATCCTCGATGCCGTTGCGCGTCTCGTTGGTGAACTTGCAGAAGTTCACCTTCCACGCGTGGGTGGAGAGGCCCAGCATGAAGATATTGGCGCCTGAGCAGAACACCCGGTCCTTCAGACTCGTGAGCACCACCGTGCGCACCTCGGGGTGCTCGAAGCGGATGCGCTGGAGGGCATCGTGCAGTTCGATGTCGACGCCGAGATCGTATGAATTCAGCTTCAGCTTGTAGCCTTCGCGAATGCCGCCATCTTCGGCAATATCGATGCCGAGCGTGGCGACGGCGCCGTCGAAGCTGAGCTTCCAGTGCCGATACTGCGAGGGGTCGGTACGGTAGTCGACACGCGGGACGGTCGGTTCAACGACCGGCTGGGCGACGGCGCTATCTACTGCGGCCATGGGGCGTCTCCTTATGCACTTCGTTTCAATGAACGATAGTGCAACGTCAACCCCGTGTAAAGCACTTTAGTGCATATTCAAACTACAGCGGGTAAACCATGAAATACAATGCATCACCTGCCAAACCACCCAGTGCGCCTCAGTCGATGCGCACCGGCTCCGCGCCCAGACGCGCCGCAAGACGATCGCGCAATTGCAGATAGGCGTCGGCGAGCGTCTTCTCGCTGGTGTCGAAGCGCATGTCCGCACGGCTGTACAGCTCGCTGCGGCCTGCCAGAATGCG
This sequence comes from Paraburkholderia silviterrae, assembly GCF_004353915.1. Classification (GTDB taxonomy): domain Bacteria; phylum Pseudomonadota; class Gammaproteobacteria; order Burkholderiales; family Burkholderiaceae; genus Paraburkholderia; species Paraburkholderia silviterrae. The sequence goes on from NZ_SMRP01000001.1 coordinate 449,660, forward strand.
CTTGAGGTCATCCATGGCCTCGCGGTTGCCCGACATGGGCCTAAAGTCGCCTTGCGCGACCACCCGGCGCATGTGCTCCTCGGGCGCGGCTTGCAGCCAGACCGTGAAGCAGTGCGCAAGCAGCGTGTTGAAGGTGGCCGGCTCGGACACGAGCCCGCCCGGCGAGGCAATCACGGCGCGCGGGTGCTCGGCGATCACGGCCTCCAGCGCGCGCTGCTCGTAGCGGCGGTATGCACTCGCGCCGTAGAGCGAGTGAATCTCCGAGGGCGGGCAGCCGGCCAGTTGCTCGATCACGCGCGTGAGCTCGACGAACGGCACCTTGAGCTCCTGCGCGAGCATGCGCCCGAGCGTGGACTTGCCTGCGCCACGCAGGCCGATGAGCGCAATGCGCTCGTTGCGGTGCGGATCGGCGCTCGCCTGCGAGAACATTTCCGCAAGCGCGATGCGTGCGCGCTGCAGCGCGGCCGGGTCGCGCCCCTGCAGCAACTCGCGGATCAACAGCCATTCGGCCGACGAAGTGGTGACGTCGCCGATCACCTCCGCCAGAGGGCAGCTGAGCGTGGCCGCGATCTGCCGCAGCACCAGTACGGAGGCGTTGCCCACGCCCGATTCCAGATTCGCCAAATGGCGCTCGGACAGCCCGGTTTCCGCCGCCAGCGTCTTGCGCGTCATGCCGCGGCGCGCGCGCAACATGCGTACGCGCTCGCCCATCGCGGTCAGGAACGGGTCGCGTTCGCTGCGCTCGCCGCGCACCGCGTCAGTGGCTTCGTGGGCGTCCGTCGACTCATCAGGCTGCGGCTCGGCAATGTAAGTTTGCTTCATCTTGAGTGACCTCCCAAACCGGCTTTATGTACTATAGTGCTTGACACGCATTTTACTAACCGCTAATTTTCGCCAAAAGACGGGCCGCAGACAAACACAGGAGACACGCATGTCCCCGCAAGACTTCGAACACCTGATTGCAGGTGTCACGAACCAGATTGCCGGCCGTCCATTGGATGATGCACTCGACGCCTGGCTCAACGCTACCTGGCCAAATGGCAGCCCGACCTTCGCGGCGCTCGAAAACGCTTGCCGCCAGGGCGTCGCGGACGGCTGGATGTGTCAGCGCGAGGCCGGTGGGCTGCGCTACGGACGCGTCATCAAGCCGCTGCCGGCCACGCACGGCTTTTCGGTCGATGTCGTGCAGATGAAAGATCTTGCCGGTCCGCATCATACGCACCCTCACGGCGAAATCGATCTCCTCATGCCGATCACGCCCGGCGCGACGTTCGACGGCCGGCCCGCGGGCTGGTGCGTGTACGGTCCAGGCAGTGCACACCACCCAACCGTCGCCAACGGCGAGGCGCTCGTGCTCTATTTGTTGCCGCAAGGCGCGATCGAGTTCACGCCGGCGCCGGCCTGAGCGGCTGCGCCGCCCCACGCACGCGAATCGGGCTTCGTGTCGCCGCCGGCACACCGTTTCCTGGTAGCCAGCGGTATGGCGAATGACGTGCTGCGTGACGTGGTGCATAACGTATTGCCAGGCAATCCGAATCGAACGGCGCAGCAGCTTCATGGCGACCGAAGATCGACGGCGCAGCGCGCATGCAAGGCCATTTCACGCAAGGCAGCGCGGTCGCGGCAGATCGAGACAGATCGAAGCACACCAAGCGGAGACAGCATCGTGGATACCCAAGCAGCGTCGCTGGCCGTGGCCCCTGCGGCACCGCAGATATCGAGCGCGCCGGCCCCCGTGCCGCCACCCGCGCAACTGAACTTTGCAGCGCACCTGTTCGCCCTGAACGCGGCGCGCAGCGCCAAACCCGCCTATATCGACGACACCCGCACGCTCGCCTATGGCGAGCTCGAAACGCGCGCGCGCCAATTCTCCGCGGCGTTGCGCGAGCTGGGCGTGCACGCCGAAGAGCGCATCCTGCTCGTGATACTCGACAGCATCGAGCTGCCGGTCGTCTTTCTCGGCGCGTTGCATGCGGGCGTCGTGCCCGTCATCGTCAACACCCAGCTCACCGCCGCCGACTATGCCTACATGCTCGCGCACAGCCGAGCGCGGCTCGTGATTGCGTCGGGCGCGGTGCTGCCGGTCGTGAGCGCCGCGCTCGCACAAGCCAATTCCCAGGGCGATGGCGAAGACTGCGCGCTCGTGGTCTCGCAGCCACTCGCCGGCGCGCCGGCCTGCCCGCGCGGCACAATCGTGCTCCATGAGCTGATCGAACGCGCCCAGCCTGCTGCGCACGCGGCTCGAACGAGCGGCGACGACATCGCGCTCTGGCTCTATTCGTCGGGTTCCACGGGCAAGCCCAAGGGAACTGTGCATACGCACGCCAACCTCTACTGGACCGTGGAGACTTATGCCAAGTCCGTTCTCGGCATCCGCGAAAGCGACGTGGTGTTTTCCGCGGCCAAGCTGTTTTTCGCGTACGGGCTCGGCAATGCCCTCTCGTTTCCGCTCTCGGTAGGCGCGACCACGGTGCTGATGGCCGAGCGCCCCACCGCCAGCGCCGTCTTCACACGCCTCGTCAAGCACCGCCCGACTATCTTCTACGGCGTGCCCACGCTGTACGCGAGCATGATGGCCTCGCCCAACCTGCCCGCACGCGCGGAGCTCGCGCTGCGCATTTGCGCCTCGGCGGGCGAGGCGTTGCCGCGCGAAACCGGCGAGCGCTTCAGCCGCCACTTCGGCAGCGACATCCTCGACGGCATCGGCTCCACGGAAATGCTGCACATCTTTCTCTCGAACCGCCCGGGCGAAGTCGAATACGGCACCACGGGGCGCCCCGTGCCCGGCTACGAAATCGAGCTGCGCGACGAGTCGGGCCGGCCCGTGCCCGACGGGGAAATGGGCGAGCTCTATATTCGCGGCCCGAGCGCCGCCTTGATGTACTGGAGCAATCGCGAGAAGTCGCGCGCGACCTTTCTGGGCGAGTGGGTCAAGAGCGGCGACAAGTACCGGCGCCTGCCCAGTGGCTGCTACGTCTATGCGGGCCGCAGCGACGACATGCTCAAGGTGAGCGGCCAGTATGTCTCGCCCATCGAGGTGGAGATGGTGCTCGTGCAGCACGAAGCCGTGCTCGAGGCGGCCGTGATCGGCGTGGATCAGGACGGGCTCGTAAAGACCTGTGCATTCGTCGTGCTCAAGCAGGAGGCGAATGCGCAAGCGCTCGCCACCCAGGACGGGCATGCCGCGCTCGTCGACACGCTGAAGGCCTTCGTCAAGGCGCGGCTCGCGCCGCACAAGTACCCACGCGACATTGTTTTCGTCGACGATCTGCCGAAGACCGCAACGGGCAAGATCCAGCGCTTTCGTCTGCGCGAACAGTATCGGCCCCGCTCGTGAGGCGATCGTGAGGCCCTGATAAAGCCGCCGGGCGGCCATTCTCCGCATCGCCACGCCCAGGCGGCGCTCGACGCAGCCATCCCGCCATTCGCTCTCGCGGTTCTCGCGGTTCTCGCGGTTCTCGCGGTTCTCGCGGTTCTCGCGGCTCTCGCGGCTCTCGCGGCTCTCGCGCCGCGCGCCCGCACGGTCACGGCCTGAGCCTCACGCCAGGAGCCGTTCGCACGCCTGCCGATTCATCCACCCGCCCCTTCAGGCCGTCACGCGCCATCCACCGCCTGCTCCGTGCACACGCGGCATCGTTCGTCGATGCTGCTTGAGCGCGGTGCGCTCCGATGTGACGCCCGAGGCCCCTGCAGCCCGCATCGGCGCCCCACAATGATGTTATTGTCTGCAATGGCCACAGCAGTCCGACCCCACCTGCCCTGAGACCGCTTTGCATCGGTGCTTTGCATGGGACCGGAGTAAGCGCAAAAGCGCTAATACCGGTCGACAAGAGACACACGCGCAGCCAGGGCCGGCGGCGAATCCGGCATCGAACCATGAGCGATTCCACCCTGATGAACGTATCGAGTATCACGATGCGCGCGCGCCGCGGCTGGGCGGCGCTCAAGCCGCGCATGGTACGCGCGTTCGCGCCCGCCATGCGCAACCTCCAGTATGTGAAGCGCCGCATGCGCCCGCTCGCCGTGGTCGCGAGCATCGGCTTTCCGCTTTACTACTACGTCTGGAAAGACCTTTTTCCGCAGCCCTACGAAAATCTCACGCTGCGCCTGATCGGCGCCGCGCTGTTCGTGCCGATTCTCGCCTTCGAGCGCTGGCCCGCCGCGGCCAAAAAACTGCTGCCCTGGTACTGGTATACCGCCACGCTCTACGCGCTGCCGTTCTTCTTCACCTTCATGCTGCTCAAGAACAACGGCAACGAGGTCTGGGTCGAAAGCGCACTGATCGCCGCCTTCGTCATGGTGCTGCTGCTCGACTGGCTCATGCTCGTGCTGCAGTTTGTCGTAGGCATCGGGCTCGCGCTCGTCGCCTATGTGCTCACTACCGACCCGATCGTCCTCAACTCCATCTATCTCACCCACCTGGCGATCTTCTCGTTCGCCGTTGCCATCGGCGCGGTGGCGAACTACGACCAGGACCGCATCCAGATCGAACAGGAGCGCGCCATGCTGGCCACGGCGGGCAGCGTCGCGCACGAGCTGCGCACGCCGCTCGTCGCCATCCGCGTGGGGGCGGCGGGCCTCATGCGCTATCTGCCCGCACTGCTCGACACCTATGCGCTCGCCCAGCGCAACCGCCTGCCGGTGCCGAAAATACGCGTGGCGCATCTTCATTCGATGCAGGGCGTGGTGAGCCGCATCGAGCAGGAAGCGCTGCATTCGAACGCGATCATCGACATGCTGCTCGCCACCGCGCGCTTCTCCGGCACGAACATGCAAAACGCAACAACGTGCTCGATTGCGCATTGCGTCGAAACCGCGCTTGCGCGCTATCCGTTTCGCGAAGGCGAGCGCGCGCGCGTGCATTGCAATCTGCGGCCCGATTTCGAGTTCGCCGGCTCTGAAATGCTCACCGTGCACGTGCTGTTCAATCTGCTCAAAAATGCGTTTCGGCACATGGGCAGCATCGACGGCGCGCATATTTCGATCCGGCTCGAAGCGGCCGATCGCGGCAATCGCGCCAACCGGCTGATTTTCAGCGATACCGGCTCCGGTATTTCGTCTGAAGTCTTGCCGCACATCTTTACCCGCTTTTATACTTCTTCCACCACCACCGATGACGTGTCGCTCGGAGCAGGAATTGGGCTGGCATTTTGCCGCGATGTCATGCAAGCGATGGGGGGAGCCATTGCCTGCTCTTCGGTGAAAGGCAAGTACACCGAGTTTGTTTTGACATTCCCATCGCCATGACGAAAGCCACTCCGAAAGCCATTCAGCCGTTCTCCTGGCCGACCACCGCCGCCTTCGTCGACGACAGTGCGGCGTTTCTCTCGAATCTGAGCCTGCAGCTCGACCCGGAGCTGGCGTTCCGGCTGTTCAGCTCGCCCGCTGAAGCCCTGAAGTTCCTGAACGGCCGCGCGGCGCAAGACCAGCCGGCCTCGCCCATTTTCAGTCCCTATCTCGACCGCACCGAGGAAAACGATGCGCATCAGGTCATTGCCATGCGCGTGGACGCGATCCGCTCGCTCGTGCACCGGCCGGAGCGCTTCGAGTCCGTGTCGGTCGTGGTGGTCGACTACGACATGCCCGAGCTGAACGGCATCGAATTCTGCCGCCGCCTTACCAATCCGGCGCTCAAGAAAATCGTGCTCACCGGCAAGGCCGACGAGCACGTGGCCGTCAAGAGCTTCAACGAAGGCCTGATCGACCGCTTCATCCGCAAGCACGAAGTCGACGCAGTAGAAACCCTGAATCAGGCGATCCGCGACATGCAGGCCGCGTATTTCAACAAGGCCTGCGGCACGGTGCTCGACGCGCTCGCCGTTTCCGAATACGCGTTTCTCAAGGATGGCGCGCTCGCCGCGCACGTGCAGGGCATTTTCGACTCGCTCGGCATCGTCGAGCACTATCTCTCGTATCAGCCGCACGGCCTGCTCATGTTCGATGCCCAGGGCACGCCCTCGCTGCTCATCCTCCACACCGAGCAATCGCTGCGCGGCGTGCACGAGATCGCCGTCGAGCAAAACGCGCCCGCATCGTTTCTGGCCGAGCTCGACAGCCAGCGCAGCGTGCCCTACTTCTGGCGCACCGAAGGCTACTATCCGGCGCAATGCGAGCAATGGCAGCCGTACATGCATCCCGCATCGGTGTTCGAAGGCGAGCGCCGCTATATCTATGCCGTCGTGAAGAACCCCGCGGGCCTCGCGCTCGAGAACGTGCTGCCCTATGAAGCCTGGCTGCAGCATCTCGACCGCGAAATCCAGGCGGCGTGGGACTCGCGCTGAGCCGCTCACGCCGCCTGCCTGTCATGCCCGTGTCACGCTCGCGCCACCTCTGCGCATGCCGGCCTCACGCGGCCACCGACAGTTCGGCCAGCGCACGCGGCTGACGCACGCGCGCACGCCCGGCGCCGCGCTCCACCAGGCGGCGCGTCGAAGGCCAGTTCCACATTTGCACTTCGTCGCGTATCGCTTCGCACACTTGCACGATACGCTCGAGCTCCGCCTCGGAGAGCGCCGCACTGATCGACAGGCGCACGAGCGAGCGGTTCTGCGCCGTGGCCGGCGCGCAGAACACCGAGCCGAAGATGCCGTGCGCCTCGAGCGCATCGCGCAGCACGATGGTCTGCGGTTCCGGGCCGGCCTCGAGCGCGATGATCTGCGTTTCGCTACCGTTGAGGTTGTACCCAAGCTCTGCGAGGCGCATGCGCAGATAGCGCGCGTTCGCGGCCACGCGCGTGCGGCGCCAGTCGTCGCGCTCGATCACGTCGAGCGTGGCCGCCAGACCCGCGCTTTCGTGCGGCAGCAGCGTCGAGCTGAAAATGGCCGGCAACGCCTCGCACTTGAAGTATTCCTGGAAGCGCCGCGAGCAGCTGATGATGCCCGCGCGGCCCGCGAACGCCTTCGCGAGACTCGCCGTGCGAAAGTGCACGCGATCGGTCAAGCCCAATTGCGCCACCATCCCCGCGCCATGCGGACCGTGCGTGCCGAGCGAATGCGACTCGTCCACCACGAATACGCAATCGTGCTCGGCGCACACGTCCGCGAAGGCCTGCAGCGGGCACACGCTGCCATTCGTGCTGTACACCGAATCGACGATCACGATGCCCGGCCCGTAGCGCTGGATGCGTTGCTCGAGATGCTCGACATCGTTGTGGAAGAAACTGATGGCCTTCGCCCCCGCGCTGCGAATGCCTTCCCAGAGTGACATATGCGCCATCATGTCGACGTACACCGGCGTCTGCGCATTCGCGATCGACTGGATCAGCCCCGTGTTGGCCGCGAACCCCGACTGGCACAGCACGCTCGCCTCGGCGCCCATGAAGCGCGCGAAACGGTCTTCGAGATTGAGCTGAGGGCAATCGTCGCCATGCAGGAACACACCCGACATCAGAAGGCCGTTGCCCTCGGAGCGGATGCTCATGCACATCGCATCGAGTATCTCGGGATGGCGAGCGATCGACAGATAGTCGTTGCTCGAAAGATGCAAAGCGTCGGCATGCGCAACGCGCCCCTTCATGATGTGTCCCCCCGACCAGCTCTGCTGCACGCGTTCCGTGTAATAGCGGTCAACGCGTGCGGCAAGAAAGGCCGGCAGTGCCGCGTCGTTGTTATGTGCATTCCGCCAATTGTTATTGCCAACTTTCATCTCAGGCTCCTTGTGGTTGATGGCCACCCACCCAAGCTGATGCGCGACTTCCCCCGGAAATCCTGTTGGACGGCTGGCCAGTAGTTGGCCCGCGCCGGAGCGCCATGCGCGAAACGCATGGCGAGGGAATTCCGGTTGCGGGCTTATAAATGCGGTGACGAATGCGAGCGGAGCAACGCCTCGCGCGCGTGCGCAGGGCGCGTGGGGCGAGACGCGCGGCGCGCACCGGCTGCGCCTGCGTGCACATGCACGTGTCGCGCTACAGTGCGAGCGGCCCGGACCTGTGTCGGGCAGCCGGCGTCTTGCGGTGCGTTTGCTCCTGCGCGGACTGGCGTCGACGCGTCTGGCATGCGCTTCTACGCGCACGAGAGGCAGCGGATTCGAAGGCAAATAAAGGTGCGTGACGCCGCAAGCGGGCGTCTCGATATCCGCACGAAATCCGCCTGGAGTGATCGCCACGGGTTACCAAGAAAGAGACGCCTGCCCCGGAAAAAGCGGTGCCTGTTTCCGGCGGCGAGAACAAGGCAACGCGCGGCCGGCTGGAACGAACGTTGTTGAACGTCATCCCTGGCTGGGATTGATTATCCTTTAAAAACAGCGAGGTGGCTTATCTGAATTGCATTAGCATGCGCTATGCATACCGAAATGACTGCATAGGTTTAACGCCCCTCAACGATCCGTTGTCGAGGCATTCAATTCGCATAATCTCACGAGAAGAGACAGGATGACGAAATAAGTCCATTGCGCAAAGAGGGGAAACACCAAGGTGCAATGGATTACCGGCCTGTTTTAAGGGCCGGTTTTAAGGGCCTGTCCGGCACGGCCGGTAGGGTGGGAGCCGCGTGTGGCAATGCGGATGTAAAAATCGCCTGGCATTATTTGAATTTTTTATGACGCCGTCGGCGCATCCGCGCGCAATTGCGCTTTGTCTTTATTGCGCCGTTGCGCTCACCACCCGGTCGCGGCCGCGCGTCTTCGCCTCATAAAGCGCCGCGTCCGCACGCGCCATCAGGCTCGCCAATGTGTCGCCGTCCTGATAGACGTCCACGCCGGCGCTGAACGTCAGGCCCGCGTGCGCCGCCGGGGCATCGTCCCCGGCGCCCTCCCCGTCGTCCTGCGCGCTGCCCGACGGCGAGGCCTCGTGCGCTGTGGCGCAGCCTCCGCGCCGCACCGCGAGCGCGGCCACGCGCAGGGCGTCGAGCCGCATCACCGCGTCCTCGCGCACCATCGCCGGAAAAAGCAGTGCGAACTCCTCGCCGCCCAGCCTGCCGAACAGGTCCGACTCGCGCATGCCGGCAGCAATCACGCGGCCGAACTGGGAGAGCGCGCGATCGCCGGCCGCGTGGCCGTAGCGGTCGTTGATGCCCTTGAAGTGATCGATATCGACGATGGCGAGCGCATGCGGCGTGCCCGCGGCGCGCGCGGCGTCGAGCGCCGCGGTGGCCTGCGTGAGGAAGGCGCGGCGCGTGAGCGCGCCGGTCAGCTCGTCGCGGCTCGCGAGGTGTTCGAGCCGCTCGGCCATGCGGTCGTGCGCGAGCAGCACCATGCCGATCGAGAGCGCCGGCAGCACCAGAATCCCCAGCGCCAGATACGCGACGTTAAAGGGCGTGAAGTCGAGCATGGTGCTCTGATGGATCAGCCCCGTGCCGTAAATGATGCCCCGCAGGCCATGCGCGAACGCGCCAAGCCAGGCGGCGCAGGTGACGAAGCGATAGCTATAGGCCGGCCGTCCCGCCGGGCGATGGCGCAGCGCCAGCCAACCGATGGCGCTATAAACCGAGCCATGAAACACGGAAACGAGCGCGATGCGCGCGGCCAGATCCGGCGTTATCCAGTACCACCAGGCAATCCCCGCGCCCACCGCCGCACAGCCCGCCCGGGCGAGCGGCGCGCGCGGGCTCAGCCCGAAGAACTCGCGGCAACCCTCGAGCACCCGCGTAATGGCGCACGCAAGCAGCGTGTTCGAAACGAAGATCGTGAGGAGCGGCACGCCCATGCGCTGCATGCCCGCGAGCACGAGCGCGCCGCTCGCCATCACGTAGGCGCCCATCCAGCGGCTCACCCCGGGAATGCCCGCGGGCCGCAATGAGCCGAGGATGGCGAGACTCATGATGCTCGATAGCACCGTGACGAGGAGGATATTGACCGGATCTAACATGGGCGGCGCATGACGCAGGGTCGTTCGGATGGCGGCCGGCTAACGCGCTGTGTACGTGCGGGCTGGGCCTTGCGTAAGTTAACGGCAGAAAATAAAACGACTTGAGCCGGCCCGGGAAACACGACGTCGCCACGGGAACGCCGTCTGCTATGTCATGCATGCGTCATTTCAGTGACTCGCCCGCGCCACGCCGCCGATCGAGGGCATGGCCGCTCCGAGCGCATCGGGCATGGAAAATGCGGCAGAGCCAGTAAGCTCCGACACCTGCAAGCGCCGGAGCAAGCCTGCCCGGACGAAGTTGGGCCATGGCGAAGAACACACTCGCACGGCGTAGCAGCCGTGCAAGAACGGCGGGCGCGCGCCGCACAGGTAAACCACGTATGGCTACCGTATTACTCGTCGACGACGACATCAACGCGCTGAACGCCCTGAAAGAGCTGGTCGGTCAGGAAGGTTATCGGGTCAGAACCGCTGAGGACGGGACAGACGCGCTCAGGGCCGCGCTCGCCGACCCGCCCGATGTCGTGATCTCCGATTGCATGATGCCGCACATGGACGGTCTCGCGCTGATGCGCGAAATGCGCCGCAACAGCGTGCTCGCGCGGGTACCGCTGGTGCTCGTCTCCGCGCTCGTCACGCCGCCCGCCGATGCGGATCTGATCGGCTTCCTGCGCAAGCCCTTTGCCGTCACGCAGTTGCTCGACATTCTGCACCGCGTGGCGATGCCTTGAGGTCTTGAGCGCGCGGCACGCCGCAGCGGCTCGGGGCGCCCGTGGTTGCGGCGCGCGCCCTGGCTGGCCGCGCCAATCGTTGTGATGCGTTGCGAATCGTTGTGATGCGTTGTGTTGCGTCGTAACGAATCTGACGCGAAGCTGCAGTAAAGTCGAGGTCATTTGCCGCAACGAGACCATGCTCGTCCCACCACTCGCGCCGCTCGTCGCCGCGTTCTACGAAACCGTCCGGCAAGGCAGCATCGTCGCCGCTGCACGGCATCTCTCGGTCAGCCAGCCCACCATCACGGCGCGCATCCAGCAGCTCGAAAAGCACTACGGTGTGGAGTTATTTCATCGCCGCGGCAACCGCGTCGAGCTCACGCAAACGGGCGCCGCGCTCATGCCGCTGATCGACCGGCTGATGCTGAGCGAACGCGAAATCGACGCCGCCCTGCGCCACGAACGCGAGTGCTACACCGGCAGCTTTCGGTTGGGGACGACCGGCCCCTACTACATCCTCCCCGCCGTTGCGGCATTCCGGCGCCGCTATCCGAACGTGCAGATCGGCATGGAGGTGGGCAATTCGAAGGAGGTGCTCGACGCGCTCGTGGAGTATCGCGTGGACGTGGCCGTTTCGTCGAACCGCGTGGACGACCCCGCGCTCGCGCGCCACCGCATCGCCGGCGATCTGCTCGTGCTGGTGGTCGATCCCGCGCACGCGCTCGCTCAGCGGCGCGGCACCGACCTCGGCGTGCTCGCCAGCGAAACGCTATTGCTGCGCGAGCCCGGCTCGCGCACGCGCGAGGCCACCGAGACCGCACTCAAGCGGCGCGGCGTCGAGCCCGCCGCCGTCATCGAAATCGGCAGCCGGGAGGCCATCTGCGAGGCGATCCGCCAGGGGCTCGGCTGCTCGCTGATGCCCGCTGGCGAAGTGCCGCGCGGCGCCTCGCTCGTGAGCGTGCCCATCGAGCCCGACGGCCCCGTGATGCATGAATATCTCTATCATCTGAAGAGCCGCGCGAATGGGCATCTCATCGCGGCGTTCATGGGCACGCTCGAAGCGCTGCGCGCCGCACACGGCGAGGCCAGCGAAGCCGCCTCATTTAATTCGTAAAACGAAATAATTCAGGCACGCCTCGCACACCAACAATCCTCGCGCCTCTCATGCCTCGCGCGCGCACCGAAGCGCGCAAACTGGCCTTCGACCACACCGCGCGAGTACGTGCGAGGCCGCCTCACGCGCAGCAAGCGCCATTGCCCCCAACGTGTCATGCTCGCGGGTACGAACCCAGAACAACCCCGCACGACCTTTGGCACCATGACCTCGAAGGACCGCCGCCAATTTCTGCGCAGCGCCGGCGCGCTCGCCGCGCTCAGCCTCTTTCCGCCGGCCATCCGGCGCGCGCTCGCGATACCTGCGCACAACGCCACCGGTACGATCCGGGACGTCCAGCATGTCGTGATCCTCATGCAGGAAAACCGCTCGTTCGACCACTATCTCGGCACACTGCCTGGCGTGCGCGGCTTCGGCGACCGCATGACGATCCCGCAGCCACAAGGCGCAAGCGTCTGGCAACAGAGCGACGGCACGCGCAGCGTGCTGCCCTTTCACCTCGACAAGACCAAGGGCAATGCGCTGCTCGCGGGCGGCGCGCACGAATGGGCCGACGCACACGCCGCGTGGGACAACGGCCGCATGACGCAATGGCCACAATCGAAAGGCGATATTTCGATGGGCTATCTGCGCGAAGCCGACCTGCCGTTTCACTTCGCGCTCGCGAATGCGTTCACGGTTTGCGACGCCTACTTTTGCTCGCTGCTGGCCGGCACCAATTCGAACCGCCTGTTCCTGTGGACCGGCACGAACGGTCCGGGCGGCGGCGGGCCCTCCCCGCATGCCGTGGTGAACAACAACGGCTGGGACTGGCTCGGGCCCTCCGGCAATGGGCTCCAGTGGACCACTTATGTCGAGCGCCTGCACAAAGCGGGCGTGAGCTGGAAAGTCTACGAAAACCAGCCCGATAACTACAACGACAACCCGCTCGCGGGCTTCGCCACGTTCCGCAAGATCCACGAGGCGCTTCCCGGCTCGCCCAATTTACCATGGACGGCCGGGCTGGATGCGCGCGAGCCGCTCTACAAGGGCATTGGCAACACGATGCCCGATGGCGGCTTCCTGCAGGCGCTCAAGGACGACATCGCCGCCGGCCGGCTGCCGCAGGTGAGCTGGATCATCGCGCCGCAAGCCTCGTGCGAGCATCCCGCCGCCTCGACGCCGGGCCAGGGGGCGTGGTACATGCAACAGTTGCTCGATGCGCTCACGGCGAACCCGGAGGTCTGGAGCCAGACCGTGCTCTTCGTGAGCTACGACGAGAACGACTGCTTCTTCGATCACGTGCCGCCGCCCGCCGCGCCCTCGCCCATCGGCGACGGCGCCTGGGCGGGAAAATCCACGGTCGGCACGCAGCACGAGTACTTCACCGTGCCGAACCCGCCCGGCGAAGAAACCCCGCACGCGCCGGACGGGCAGCCCTACGGCCCCGGCCCGCGCGTGCCGATGTTCGTGGTCTCGCCCTGGAGCACGGGCGGCTTCGTCAACTCCCAGGTGTTCGATCACACCTCGGTGCTGCGCTTTCTGGAACTGCGCTTCGGCGTAAAGGAGCCCAATATCAGCGCATGGCGGCGCGCCGTGTTCGGCGATCTGACCTCGACCCTGAACTTCAGCACCCCGAATGAAATACCGGTCGCGTCCTTCCCTGCCCCGAGCAAAGCCGCAGCCGATGCCCAGAATGCACAGCAGCATGCGCTAAAGGCCGTCTTGCCGCCTCCTGTTGCCGAGCAGTCGATGCCGGGCCAGGCGCGCTTCGCGCGGCCTTCGCGCGCCTTGCCGTACCGCCTGCATACGGAGGCGAGCGTGGCGGCGAAGCGCCACGCGGTGCGCCTCGTCTTCAGAAACGAAGGCAGCGCCGGCGCGGTCTTTCACGTCTACGACATCTTGCATCTCGATCGCGCGCCGCGCCGCTATACCGTCGAAGCGGGCAAGCGGCTCGACGACACGTGGACACCCGAAACGGCGGACGCCAGCGCGTACGATCTCTGGGTGCTTGGGCCCAACGGCTATCACCGTGGCTTCTCGGGCAACGTGAGCGCCACGCCGCGCGGCCCCCACCCCGAAACGCGCCTGCGCTACGACGAGGCCCGCAACGCCCTCACGCTCACGGTCGCCAACGCGGGCCCCGTGCCGGCCGTTTGCACCGTGCAAGCGAACGCCTATCGCACGGACGGGCCGTGGACGCTCGCTGTCCCCGCGCACGGCCGGGCAGAACAGACCTGGCCGCTCGACGCATCGGGCGGCTGGTACGACTTCACGCTGCGCGCCGCCAATGGGGCAAACAGCGCAGGCGAGGTCATACGCCGCTTCGCCGGCCGCATGGAGACCGGCAAGGACAGCATCAGCGATCCGGAAATGGGGGGCGCGCACTGAGCGGCGTGCGGCTGTGCCGCGTGCGTCGCGCGATTGCCGCACGACGGCTGCGCGACGGCTACGAGCAATGGAAGAACGCCCGCAGTACACTGCCGGTTCCCCTCACGCCGGCCGTTCGCACGGCGGCGCGTCTCACCCAGGCAACGCACGCAACCGGAGTAAACGATGAAGATCGATTTGTCAGGAAAACTCGCGCTCGTCACTGGCTCGGCGGCGGGCATCGGGCTCGCCACCGCCAAGGGACTCGCTGGCACAGGCGCCACTGTGATCGTCAACAGCCGTCACGAAGGCAGCGTGCGCGACGCCGAAGCCGCCGTGCGCAAGGCCGTGCCCGGCGCGCAGGTGCAGGGTTTCGCCGGCGACCTCTCGAACGCCGCGGGCTGCGACGCGCTCGTAAAGGCATATCCGCAGGTCGACATCCTCGTGAACAATCTCGGCATCTTCGCCCAGCAGGACTTCTTCGCGATCCCCGACAGCGAATGGCTGCGCTTTTTCGAAACCAACGTGATGTCCGGCGTGCGGCTCTCGCGTGCCTACGCGGACGCGATGGTCAAGGCGGGCTGGGGCCGCATCGTGTTCATCTCCTCGGAGTCGGGGCTGAACATTCCCGCCGACATGATCCACTACGGCATGACCAAGACGGCGCAGATCGCGGTGGCGCGCGGCCTCGCCAAGCGGCTCGCCGGCACCGGCGTGACGGTGAACTCGGTGCTGCCTGGCCCGACGCTCTCGGAAGGCGTGGAAGCCATGCTCAAGGACGAAGTCGCGAGGACGGGCAAGCCCGTGGAGGAAGTGGCGGCGGCGTTCGTGCAGCAACACCGGGCCTCGTCCATCATCCGCCGCGCGGCGAGCGTGGAGGAAGTGGCGAACATGGTGGTCTACGCGTGCTCCCAGCAGGCGTCCGCGACCACCGGGGCGGCATTGCGCGTGGACGGCGGCGTGGTCGACACGATTGCCTGATATTGATACGGCATCCTGATCGAATTATCAGCCTCATGCAGCCTCCCGCATCCGGATGCGCGCCCGATTGCGATGCATTTGGTCCGCAGTGCGCCGGCCTCAGCGTGCGCGGGCCAGCACGCGGCTCTCCTAGTCGACTTCGAGGGAGACCGTCTCGCCTTTGCGTGCCGCAACGTCGAGTCGCGCGATGACGACCGGCCCCGCATCGGTCCGAACGCTCGCGAGGTGAACGGCGCCCGGCTCGCTCGCACCCACGCGGTGGCTCACCACGGTCGCCGCGAGCACCGTGCCGTGCGCCACCGCCTGCTTCGTCCATTGCGCGCCGCCGCCATCTACGAGCTGCCGGTGGAAATGCCGAGCGTGGAAGTCACCGTGCACTGGCACGAAACCTTCGACAACGACGAAGGCAACCGCTGGTTTCGCGAACTGACGATCGAGACATTGCGCCGGGTGTGAGGCGGAATGTGAAGCGCGCTGTCACGCGCTCAGCCTTTTTCGGCGAGGCCGTTCACTGCGGGATTGGACGTCGTTCTCCGGCGCCGCTTATCGATCAGTCATCCGAATCGAATCGCCATCAGGCCTGCTGCGCATGCGGGTGCCAGCCGCTCTGCCGGAACGACGTGGCGAAGAACAGGACCTGGTAGCGAATGGCATTCGACCAGTACGACCATGTATGCCCGCCGGGGCGCTCGGCATAGTCGTGCGGCACGCCCAGCGCAATGAGCTTGTCGTGCAGCACGCGGTTCGACTGCACGAAAGAGTCGTTCACGCCGCAGTCGATCGTGAGCGCGATATGCGCATGCTCGAAGCTGTCCGCGCCCTCCACGATCGCGTTGTGCGTCCAGAAGTCGGCATGGCGCGTGGGATTGCCGAACACGCGGTCGATGCCGGGCTCGTCCTCGCAGTTGCGCGGATCGACCGCGCCGCTGATGCTGCCGGCCGCGCCGAACGCCCCCGGATGATCGAGCGCGATGCGCAGCGCGCCAAAGCCGCCCATGCTCAGGCCCGTGATCGCGCGCGTCTCGCGCGAGGCCAGCGTGCGGAAATGCGCGTCGATATACGACACCACTTCAGTGCCCACATAGGTTTCGTAGCGGCTTGCGGAATCGAACGGGCTGTCGATGTACCAGCTCTCGTGGCCGCCGTCGGGCATCACGAGCATGACGTGATAGCGGTCCGCCAGCTTGCCGATGCGCGTATTCGAGGTCCAGTCCGCGTAGTTGCCGCCCGAGCCGTGCAGCACGTAGATCACCGGATAGCGCG
The DNA here is from genome assembly GCF_004353915.1 of Paraburkholderia silviterrae. Classification (GTDB taxonomy): domain Bacteria; phylum Pseudomonadota; class Gammaproteobacteria; order Burkholderiales; family Burkholderiaceae; genus Paraburkholderia; species Paraburkholderia silviterrae. Next base: position 465,882 of record NZ_SMRP01000001.1, read on the forward strand.
CTGCTCCGCTGCCGCGCGCGTAGTCGTCGGGCAACACCACGGTCGCATCGAACACACGGTGCATCGCCGCGCTGGGGATCGAGACGACTCTCGTCTGGAACGCCCAGCTTGGGGCGCTCAGGCACAGCGCAAAGAGCGGGGCCAGAAAGAGCGCCAAAGACTTGAGGGGCCGAAGCGCAAGGGCTGTATGCATGAGTGGTCGCTCTGGTTCGGACTGCCACGGAAGGCACAACGCCTGCGACGACTCTAGCAACGGCTACTTACAACCAAATTTCGACGAACCCTACGGCAAGCTTCACGCGCGGTCCTCGGCCGAATCATCTTCGTAAGGCGTGACGCCCGCATCGCCATTGCGCGCGCGCCGCTTGAGCCGCCCTTGCGGCTCGCCTGGATGCAACAGCCCCTTTTGCCGGGGCGTGAGCGGGTCGGTCAGGCAAGGCTCGGCATCGAGCTCCTGCTCGAAGCGGTCCCACATGCCCGCGGGCGTGTTCGCCCGGCCCACGCGCGTGCCGATCGTCAAGCGGATCTGATTCGCGCGCAGGATGGTCGAGCGCAAGCGATGGATCTCCCAGAGCAGCCGGACGACGACCGGCAGCGGGTGCCGGTCGTAGATCTCGGCGAGTTCCGCGGCCGTGAGCGGCGGAGAATGACGATGATTCCGTCCCATGATTGCGTCCCATTTCCCGCACCAAAACACTGTATATTTATACAGGTTAGCACACGTGGGAATCTTCCTGGGAGATGTAGGAGGACGATCGGATGGCCAGAAAAACAGCGACGCCCGAAGCTGAGCACCCCGCCTCTCCCCGATTGTTTCGATCCGCGTAACGGCTTGTTGCTGCGTTTCGAAAGTTTGGGATCATTTTGTTACACCTCTTACCCCGCAGGACCACCGGTGTTACAGAGACCTTTCATATCGGCCGCTATACTCACCACCGTCTCAAAAACAAGTGGGTTTTTCCATGTCGAAGAAATACATCCCGATGGTTGCGATTGCGGCGCTGGCCGCTGCGGTTTCGTTGCCCGCCACGGCAGGCGACATGAATAATGCGCTGGGCGGCGCGCTCGGCGGCGTAGCCGGCGCGGCGATTGGCGGCGCGGTTGGCGGACGCACGGGCTCCGTGATCGGCGGCGCAGTGGGTGGCGGCGCAGGCGGCGCGGTCACCTCGAACCGTCGGGAACGCACGGGCGCCATCATCGGCGGCGCACTGGGCGGCGGCGCGGGCACGGCAGCGGGCAACGCCATGGGCGGCCGCAGCGGCGGCCTCGTGGGCGCGGCACTGGGCGGCGGCGCAGGCGCGGCACTCGGCGGCAACATCTCGCGCTCGAATTCCTATGCCAACGAGTATCACCACGGCTACTACCATCATCACAGCAAGCATCGCCATTGGGATTAAGCCTTCATTGGATTAAGCCTTCATTGGATTAAGCCTTCATTGGATTAAGCCTT
>NZ_SMRP01000001.1:467341-535361 GCF_004353915.1 Paraburkholderia silviterrae
CGCGATTAAGCCCGTATTGGGACTCAGCCCCAGCGGGCTTGAACCCTTGTCGGGCTTGAGTCCACATCGGACTTGAGCCCGCATCGCGGTCAAACCCGCGTTGTGACCGAGCCGATATCAAGCTCGAGCGACTCGCGCCTCACGCGAGCCTGAACACCCCCACCGCCTCGCGCAATTCAACCGCCTGCTCAGCGAGCGCATGCGCTGCCGTGCCGCTCCTCGTCTCTTCACGCTGGAGAGATGTGCGAATCAAATCAGCGAAATCGAAAACCGGCTTCCTTGATGATAGTTAAGATCCGGAAACGCTGAATATGCTCGTATCATTCTTTTTCTCTAAGGGAATGTCGTGAGCGCACAAGAATTAACCGTGTATGTCCCAGATGGCGGAGAATGGCGGCAACGTACGGGAAATATATGCTATATCGAAGGCGAGAATCCTTGCCCCGACGTATCAGCATCCGCACGGCGCCTGTCAGTGCATGACCGGTTTGAAGTCACAGATATTCCCGGTGCGATGGCGAAAATGGGTTGGCACACGTCGGCCGCACTATTGAACAAATGGTTCCATTGTTCACCCAAGAATCAGGCGATGACCTTCTCAGAGAAATTGAACGGTTACAGCGAGGACGGATCGCGCCACTATCCCGACCACCGAATTGACAGAAGCACAATCCAGCTCGATTGGGTCTTGTCCCATCCAAGAGTCAAGGCCGGTTATGACAAATTGGCCAATGATCATGCTTTTCTGAAAACAGATGCTGCAAGGGATGCTTTAACCAGGAAGCTGCGTCGCCTCAAGGACAGGGACTATATTGACACTTTGGCAGAAACGAACGGCGACATCGCAGCATTGCATGCACACTTTCAGTTTCAGCGTCTTCAAATCGATACATCGGCTTTAGAGAAAGCCGCGGTGTTCTTTCGGGCCATGCTCAACTATGGGATGCCTGATGATCTGGCGGGTGCATTGGGCGGCTTTGGTCTATATGCGGCACCAGCGAAAATCCGTATTCGACCGGCGCTCATTGGAAGCGGAAAAATTGCCGAAGTGACGCATATTGCTATATACGTCAAGAACCCATACTCATTTTTTGACGATCCAACAGAGAGCGCTTCGCAGTACCTGGGGCACTGGAACAGGGAGGGAATTTGTCTTGTTCCAGAGGGTTATGTAGCGCAATGGGCTAACTTTGGCAGTTGGAGCAACTACATTATTCAACCTGAAGGACCATACGGGCGCACATACTGGCCCGTACACAACAGCGACTTCAGGCGTTGGCAAAACGCGCACAATGCGGGCGGCGACATGATCCTCTTTTCAGACTACCGAATCGAGAGAGTTTTTCCGTCGATAAGGGTGAGGATATAAGAATGGCTGCGGGAAAAATTAAACGCGTGGGCGTCGGCATTCTCGCTTGCTTCACTCTAATCACATTGACCAGTTACGTCTTTGATGCGCGAAGGCGTGCGCGAGCTACCGAATGCGTTAACGCCACCTCACACAATGGCCTTTATCGCGCGCAATCGTGCTTGACTGGCACACGCGGGAATGTGGGTGATTATGTCGGCAGGCTGTACGAAGCCCGCACCGGTAATCTTGTAGCCGAAACGACGTTCGATTCGATGGACGGCGGAGTACCGGACTTCATGGATGACGATCACGCCGTATTGTTTGACGGTGGCGGGGATTCGGGGCTCATCTACATTCCCCCTTCACTGTTGGACCGCTTGCGCGCAAAGATTCCCTAAGCGCACCGTCATATTCAGCACATCAAGCCCGCGCTGCGCTCGAGCCCGCATCAATCCCACATCAAGCTCGAGCGACTCGCGCCTCACGCGAGCCTGAACACCCCCACCGCCTCGCGCAATTCAACCGCCTGCTCAGCGAGCGCATGCGCTGCAGCGGAGGCCTCCTCAACGAGCGCCGCGTTGTGTTGCGTGACCTCGTCCATCTGCGTGACCGCCATGTTCACCTGCTCGATGCCGGTGCTCTGCTCCTGTGAGGCCGTGGCGATCTCGCCGACGATCGCCGTCACTCGCTCGACCGCGCCCACCATTTCCCCAATCACGTTGCCTGCATCGCTCACGAGCGCCGAGCCCGCGTCGATGCGCTGCGCCGAGGCCTCGATGAGCGCCTTGATCTCCTTGGCCGCCGCGCCGCTGCGCTGCGCGAGCGAGCGCACTTCCGCGGCCACCACGGCAAAGCCGCGCCCCTCCTCGCCCGCACGCGCGGCCTCGACCGCGGCATTCAGCGCGAGAATGTTGGTCTGAAACGCAATGCCGTCGATCACGGCGATGATCTCGACGATCTGCCCCGAGCTCGACGCAATCCCGTGCATGGTGTCGACCACCTCCGACATCAACTGCTTGCCGCGCGCGGCCGTATTCGCCGCCTCTCCGGCCAGCAGCGCCGCCTGTTTCGCGTTCTGCGCGTTCTGGCGCACGGTGGCCGTGATCTCCTCCATGCTCGCCGCCGTTTCTTCGAGCGAGGCGGCCTGCTCTTCCGTGCGCGACGAAAGCCCGTGATTGCCCGCCGCGATCTCACCGCTCGCCGATGCCACGCCCTCCGCATGGCCGAGCACCTTGCTCACCACGCCCGCGAGACTGCGCTGCATGCTCTTGAGCGCGGCGAGCAGCATCGCGGTTTCGTCGCGGCCGCCGCTCTGAACCTCGAAAGCGAGATCGCCCTTGGCCACCGCGCGCGTGCAGTCGAGTGCGCGCGCGAGCGGCCGCGTCACGCTGCGGCTGAAAAGCCAGCTGCCTGTCATGGAGACGATCAAGGCCGCCACCATCAACACTGCGCTGATCGCCGTCGCGTGACGCGCCTCGTTCGCCGCGTCGGCCGAAACGCGGGCGCTTTGCGCTGCTATCCGGTGCGCGGCTTCATCGAGCAGCGCGGCGGGCGCGCGATCGACGCCCGCCACCGCATGGTCTCCCGCGGCAGGATCGAAGGCCGCCGACTTGAAGGCCGCAAGCCCCGCGCGATAGCCTTGCCCCATCGTCGTATGGGCGGCGGCAAAGCGCTCGACCAGGTCGCGGCTTTCGCCTTCGGGCAGATTCGTATTCAGCTGTGCGGCGAGCGCGTCCACTTCGCGCTCGCGCGCCTCGAAGGCGGACCAGTGCTTCTCCAGCAGCGCCGGGTCCTTGCCGCGCAGCAACGTGTCCTTCCACTCCTGCACCTGCACCTTGAAGGCGACCAGCATCGCCGTCACCGCGCGCTCGTTGGCGACGCTGTTTTGCACTGTCGTGCCGTACACGTTCAGCGATTGATTCAGTGAATAGATTCCGTAGAGCGCCCCCGCGAACATCAAAAGGAGCGCCGCCGCGAATGCGAGCGGAATCTTCAGGGTCAACTTCATCTTCGTTTCCTTGCGGTTGCCTTGCGTGACGCACCGGGCGCCACGCAAAGGCTATCGGCATACGCGCGCGAAACTGAAGGGCAGCAAGAACACTGTTGCTTGCCGCGCGTTGATCAGACAAAAGAACACGCCGAAATCCGCAATAAATACGGCATCGCCAACGAAAAGGACCCGGCATTGACGGGTCCTTCAAATAATTTCGTATACCGAATGAAAACGCTTTCGGACGCGCCCGCCATGCTCAAAGCGCGACGTTCACGAGCAGAAAGGTTGCGGCAATGGACGTTCTGCCCGCTCGCGAACTGGTATTCGCGCTGCTGAAAAGCGCTTCCAGTTCGTTTTGCAGCTCAGCGGATCGGCCCGCGCTCTCGGCGGCTTCAAACGCATTGATCGTCGGCGCATAGAACGTCCTGAATTCAGAAACGTACTGCGCCGGTGTGCCGGAATAGTCGAAAACCCAGCTCTCTCTGGAAAAGGCAATATTCTCGGCCTTGCACCCCGCCGCAACGAATCGCTCGATCACGTTGCTCTCGACACCCCAGGTCATTGGGCTGATGAATCCCTCGGGCGGCGGCGGCATATACGCCGAGCAGATCTTGAGAAGCTGCGCGACGAATGTCGGGTCATTGGGAATCCAGTTGCCCATGACGATCCGGCCGCCGGGTCGCGCCACGCGCACCATCTCCTTCGCCACGTCGAATGGCCTGGGGGCAAACATCGCACCAAATATGCTGACGACGAGATCGAACGTGCCGTCGCCCAGTTCGAGCAGGTCGCACGCATCGCCCTCCTGAAACCGGCAGTTGGTCAGTCCCAGCTCCATTGCACGCTTGTTGCCCGCCGCCACCAGCGGGCCCGAGATATCGACGCCCAGCACCTCGGCCCCCAGATCCGCCGCGGGTATGGCCGTGGTGCCATCACCGCAGCCGAGATCGAGCACGCGCAGCCCCCTGGTGATGCCGAGCCGGTTCACGAGCGCTTCTCCGCTCTCCCTCATGGTCCGGGCAATATGCGTGAAATCGCCCTTCTCCCAAAGTGCCTTGTTCGAATTCATGGCAGCGCTCCTTTGCGGGTGATGAATGGCTCGCCATGCGGCACCCGCCTGGTGTCAGGCGGTTGTCCGGCGAACACGTCACATAGGCATAGACATTGTGGCACCGACTTCGTGCAATCCACAGCCGGAGCTCACGCCGACCGCAGCGATGCGCCCATGCATCGACGATGCAAAAAAGGCGGCGCCCTCGCGGGCCGCCGCCTTTTTCATCGTTCGCGCGCGAGCTTCTTGCGCGCCGGGCTCAATCAGTCGCGATTGGCCTGCAGCACCGTCAACGCCGTCATGTTGATGATGCGTCGCACCGTCGAGCTCGAGGTGAGCACGTTCACCGGCGCATTCACGCCGAGCAGGAACGGCCCCACCGCCACATTGCTGCCCGCGCCGGTCTTGAGCAGGTTATAAGCAATGTTCCCCGAGTCCACGTTCGGGCACACCAGCAGGTTCGCCGCGCCCTTGAGCTTCGAATGCGGGAGGATGCGCAGGCGCAGGGCTTCGTCGAGCGCGCAGTCGCCGTGCATCTCGCCGTCGATCTCCAGATCCGGATTCTGCTCGCTCACGAGCTTGAGCACTTCGCGCATCTTCGTGCCCGAGGCGGAGCTACCGGAGCCGAAGTTCGAGCGCGAGAGCAGCGCGACCTTCGGTGCGAGATTGAGCCATTCCATCTGGCGCGCCGCCGCGAGCGTGAACTCGGCGATCTGCTCGGCGTTCGGGTTGTCGTTGACGTGCGTGTCCACGATGGCGACCGTGCGCTTGTCGAGCAGCAGGATGTTCATCGCCGCATAGGTGTTCGCGCCGCGGCGCTTGCCGATCGCTTCATCGACGAAGCGCAGATGGTCGTGATACGCGCCCACCGTGCCGCAGATCATGCCGTCCGCGTCGCCCAGGCGCACCATCATCGCGCCGATCAGCGTGAGGCGGCGGCGCATTTCCACGCGCGCCATCTCCTTGGAGATGCCGTCGCGGCAACGCAGCTCCCAATACGTGGTCCAGTACTGGTGGAAACGTTCGTCGTACTCAGGATTCGTGACTTCGACGTCCTCGCCGAGCTTCAGGCGCAGGCCAAACTTCTCGATGCGCGCCAGCAGCACTTCGGGGCGGCCGATCAGGATCGGGCGCGCGAGCTTCTCGTCGACGATCACCTGCACCGCGCGCAGCACGCGCTCTTCCTCGCCTTCCGCGAACACGATGCGCGCCTTGGCGCCGTCACGCACGAACTGCCTGGCCGCCGCGAAGATCGGCTTCATGAACGCGCCCGAGTGGTAGACGAACTGCTGCAGCTCGTTCGTGTAGGCGCCGAAGTCGTCGATCGGACGCGTTGCCACGCCGTCTTCCATGGCGGCCTTCGCCACCGCCGGCGCGATGCGCACGATCAGACGCGAGTCGAAGGGCTTCGGAATCAGATACTTCGGACCAAAGCGCAGATCGTAAGCGCCATAGGCTGCCGCCACCGAGTCGTTGAGCTCTTCTTCGGCGAGCTTCGCGATGGCGTGCACCGCCGCGATTTCCATGTTGCGCGTGATGGTCGTTGCGCCCACATCGAGTGCGCCGCGGAAGATGTACGGGAAGCACAGGACGTTGTTGACCTGGTTCGGGAAGTCCGAACGGCCTGTGGCGAGCACCGCGTCCGGGCGCGCTTCGAGCGCGACCTCGGGGAAGATTTCCGGCGTGGGATTGGCGAGCGCGAGAATGAACGGCTGGTCCGCCATCTTCTTGACCATTTCCGGCTTGAGGACGCCGCCGGCCGAAAGACCGAGGAACACGTCAGCGCCTTCGATCACTTCGGACAGCGAGCGCGCGGACGTGTCCTGCGCGAAGCGCTCCTTGTCCGGGTCCATCAGCGTCGTGCGGCCCTGGTAGACCACGCCGTCGAGGTCGGTCACCCAGATGTTCTTGAGCGGCAGCCCCAGGTCCACCATCAGGTCCAGACACGCGAGCGCCGCGGCGCCCGCGCCCGAGGTCACGACCTTGACCTTCGAAATATCCTTGCCCACCACTTTCAGGCCGTTCAGGAACGCGGCCGAAACGGTGATGGCGGTGCCGTGCTGGTCGTCGTGGAAGACCGGAATCTTCATGCGCTCGCGCAGCTTGCGCTCGACCGTGAAGCAGTCGGGCGCCTTGATGTCTTCCAGATTGATGCCGCCGAACGTGGCTTCGAGGCTCGCGATGATGTCCACGAGCTTGTCGGGATCGCTTTCGGTGATTTCGATGTCGAACACGTCGATGCCCGCGAACTTCTTGAACAGCACCGCCTTGCCTTCCATGACCGGCTTGGAGGCCAGCGCACCGATATTGCCGAGACCGAGCACAGCCGAGCCGTTCGTGATCACGCCCACCAGATTGCCGCGGCTCGTGTAGCGGAACGAGTTCTGCGGATCGGTGACGATCTCCTCGCAGGCCACGGCCACGCCCGGCGTATAGGCGAGCGCGAGGTCGCGCTGGGTGACGAGCGGCTTGCTGGCCGTGACCGAGATCTTGCCCGGCGTGGGGAATTCGTGATATTCGAGGGCGGCCTGACGCTCGGTCTTGTTCATGTTCCTCACTCCAAATAGGATGCCGGGCGCAGTGGCGGCGCGCCGGTGGTGTTCGAATTGTTCGAGTGAGACCGATTCTAGAGAGCCGTCATAACGACCCCATTTTGATTTAGTATGGGGCCATTATTTTTCCTGATGCCCCTGGGGGCTTGCGGATCGTGTCATTCAGTACCGACGAAGTAACAAGGCGCCTGAACACGCGCCTGAAAATGCGCCATCTGGTGCTGCTCCTGCAGATCCGCCAGCACGGCTCGCTCACGCGGGTGGCCGAGCACATGGCCACCAGCCAGCCCGCCGTGACCAATGCGCTGGCCGAGATGGAGAGCATGTTCGGCGCGCCGCTGTTCGACCGTTCGCCGCGCGGCATGACGCCCACGGCGCTCGGCAACGTCGTGCTGGCCCGCGCGCAGGCCATGCTGCACGACCTCGACCATCTCGCGCGCGATATCGAGGCGGTGCACGCCGGCCACGCCACGCGGCTGCACGTGGGGGTGATTCCGTTCATTTCGGGGCGCACGCTGGCCACGGCCATCCGGCTCGCGCAGTCGCGCCTGCCGCAGCGCGTGACCATGACGATCCACGAAGGCACGAGCGACGCGCTGCTGCCGCGCCTGCGCGACCACACGCTCGACCTCGTGATCGGGCGCGCCTCGTCCACCGTCGACGTCGCGCAGTTGAAGTTCGATGTGCTGTACCAGCAGACGCCGCGTTTGATCGCGAGCCGGCGCCTTGCCGCGCGGCTCGGGCGCAGCAAGGCGAACTGGCAGAAGCTCGCGGAGCTCGACTGGATCCTGGGCGCGCCGAACACGCCGATCCGCGAGCAGATCTCCGACCTCTTCCTGCATGCCGGCACGGCGCCGCCCGTGCCCATCATGGAGAGCTATACGTCGCGCCTGATCGGCGAAATGATCGCGGCGAACGAAAACGCGGTTTCGATCGTGCCCGCCGATATCGCCGAAGAGCTCGTGCATATCGCCGGCGTGGCGATCGTGCCGTATACCTTCGACTGGACGCTGCCGCCCATCGCGCTGTTCACGCGCGCGGGCGTGCTGCGCGAAGTGGATACCGTATTCGGACAGGCGTTACGCGAGCTTTATCAGGAGGCGGACGCGGCGCGGCGGTGAGCCGCTCCTTGCGCTTCGGCTATCAAACCCGCTGCGCCACCCCACTCCGCTCGCGCGCAACCTCGTCGCTGCGCATGCGCGAGACCAGCATCAGCGCACACACGATCGTGATGAGCACATGCACGATGCCCAGCGCCACCACCGAAACAATGCTGCCCGTGGCGCTCAACAGGAACTGGCCGAGAATCGGCGTCGTGCCCGCGAACACCATGCCGCAGATCTGGTACGAGAGCGAGATGCCCGTATAGCGCACCTGCGCCGGGAAGGCCTTTGCGAGCATGCCGGCCATGGCCGCGTAATAGAGCGAATGCGGAATCGAGGCGAGCGCCATGCCGAACATCGCGAGCTTGGTCGAGCCCGTGCTGATCATCCAGAACATGATCGGCAGCGCCACGATCTCGGGCGCGAGCATGTAGACGATCGCCTTCTTGAGATCGAGCTTCGTGGCCAGCACCGCGCCGAACGGCTGCACGATCAGCTGCACGACGATCGCGAACGTGATGACGCTCAGGAATTGCGTGCGGTCGAAGCCGATCGAGGTCACGGCCCATGAGAGCGCGAACGTGGTCTTGAAGTAGGTGGCCGAAAGCGCGATCACGCAGGCGCCCACGCCCATCGCCACGAGCGCCTTGTGATGGCGCAGCACTTCGCCAATAGGCAGCTTCACCACCTTGTTCTTCGCCTGCAGCTCCTTCATGGCCGGCGACTCGTCCACACTCGCGCGGATGAACAGGCCCACTACCACGAGCAGCGCCGACATCAGGAACGGCACGCGCCAGCCCCACGTCATGAACTGGTGATCGGGCAGCATCGAGACGAGCAGAAACGCCACGGTCGAGAGCAGATTGCCGGCGGGCGAGCCCTGCTGCGCAAAGGCCGAATAGATTATCTCCTTGCCCTTGGGCGCATGCTCCGACGAGAGCACCACCGCGCCGCCCCACTCGCCGCCCATCGCAATGCCCTGTATCAGGCGCAGGAAGATGAGCAGCACCGGTGCGATCACGCCCGCCTCGGCGTAAGTGGGCAAGAACCCCATGGCCGTGGTGCAGAAGCCCATCAGCATGAGCGTGATGATGAGCGTCTTCTTGCGGCCCATCTTGTCGCCCAGGTGGCCGAACACGATGCCGCCGATCGGGCGTGCGAGAAAGCCCACCCAGAACGACGCGAACGCCGCGAGCGTGCCGACCACGGGCGAGCTCGAGGGGAAAAACAGCTTGCCGAGCACGAGCGCCGCCGCCGTGCTGTACGCGTAGAAGTCATACCACTCGATCGTCGTGCCAACGAACGAGGCGATGCCGGCCTTGCGGGCCTGGCGATGCTGGGTGTCGAGAGAGGAAGCTGCCAAGTTGCGTCTCCAGAAATCGATGTCGGCCGCGATGTTTCCGATGTTTCTCATGCGAAACACGGCGTGCCGGCCGCCTTTCCGATGCGAAACATGCCGATTCGGCACGCGTCGCAAGCGGATCAGCGCTGTTCATCTTACGAACAAGCTTTCATTTTCCGAACAATTGTCGGGAGGTGCGGACTATGGAGCGCTCGCTTTATACCGTCAATCAAGGGATAACCCGAATTCGCTCCAGACTCAGTCTGGGCGGCTGTACGCGCGCTTTAGGTGTTTACCCGCAAGCATGTTGTCAGAATATTATCGATATGCCGATAATGCTCTCATGGATGTGAAAACTGCAGTGCGCGTCTTCGACGTGATCAACCTCTTTGCCGAAGTCCGGCAACCGATGATCTACAGCGAGATTGCGCGTCGAACCGAGATTCCCCTGTCGAGCTGCCACGCGCTGTTGCAGACGATGGTGGCCAAGGGCTACCTCTACGCACCGGGCGTGAAGGCCGGCTATTACCCCACGCAGCGCCTTTTGCATGTCGCGCGCGACATCTGCAGCGAGGACCCGCTGACGCTGATGTTCCAGCCGCTGCTTGCCGCGCTGCGCGACACGACCGGCGAGACGGCGGCGCTGGCCACGCTTGCGGGCAACCGCGTCGTCTATCTGGATGTGATGGAGTCGCGCCAGAAGATCCGCTACAGCGACGAGCCGGGCGGCTTCATGTCCGTCACGAGCGCGGCCGGCAAGGCGCTGCTCGGCGCGCTCGCGCCCGCGCCCCGGCGCAAGCTGCTCGATAGCTGCGAGCCGTTGACGGTCGCGCCAGGCGGCTCGTTCGTGGACCGCGCCACGTTCGAGCACGAAATCGAGCAGGGCGTGCTGGACGGCTGGCATCGCTCGACGGGCGAAAGCGTCGAAGACGTGGCCGGCCTCGCGCGTGGTTTCCTGATTCATGGCGAGGCGTTCGCGCTCGTCATCGGCGCGCCCAAGGCACGCCTCCTGAAGAACGAGCAGCACGCTGTGAAGGCGCTGCTCGACGTGTTCGCGCAAATCCCGCCGCCGCTGCTCGCCGCCTGAGGGCGTGTATGCAGCGCCTGTGCAGGTGATGGCGCAAATCGGCACGGCAAGGGTTGCGCAAGTGCGCCTGGGCTGCACGGCTCGCGACTTTGCCCACCGTCTGGCAAAGATATGGAGGAACGGAGCATGCGTTGGAAGAACCGGCCGGAAGGCTCGAACTGGGGTGACTTCGGCCCCGACGATCAATTGGGCCGCCCGAACCTCATCGGCGCGGAGCAGGTGCTCAAGGGCGCGCGCGAAATTCGCGCGGGGCTCACGTTCACGCTTTCGCTGCCGCTCGACTTTCCCGGCGAGAGCAAGCTCAACGTGCGCCGCCAGCCGCCCGTGCTGCGCCCGACGTTCCGCGACGGCCTGCCGTACGTGAACTTCCCGTTCGCGCGCAATACGCCGGACGCCACCGATGTCGTGAGCGACGACCAGGTGCTGCTCTCGCTGCAATATTCGACGCAATGGGATTCGCTCGCGCACGTGGGCGCGCGTTTCGATGCCGACGGTGACGGTGTGGCCGAAAGCGTCTATTACAACGGCTACCGCGCGAACCAGGACATCGTCGGCCCGATGGAATACCGCGCGCAAGACGGCTACGCGCCACACGCCTGCGGCGGTGAGCACAGCCACGCCGATGTGCTCGGCATCGAGAACCTCGCGGTGAAGGGCATGCAGGGCCGTGGCGTGCTGATCGATCTGGCCGCGCATTTCGGGCGCGAATGCCGCACGGTCGGCTACGACGACCTCATGCGCGTGATGCAGGCGGACCACGTCGAGGTCGAGCGTGGCGACATGCTCGTGCTGCGCACCGGCTTTGCCGAAATGGTGCTGGAGATGAACCGTCAGCCCGACGAGGCCGTGCTCGCCAGCCATTGCAGCGCGCTCGACGGCCGCGACGAGCGTCTGCTGCAGTGGATCACCGACTCGGGCATTGCCGCGCTGGCCGCCGACAACTACGCCGTCGAGCGCTATCCGGCGCGCGCGCCCGCCACGCCGGGCGCGCATCCGCTCTTGCCGCTGCACCACCACTGCCTCTTCAAACTGGGCCTGCCGCTTGGCGAGCTCTGGTATTTGCACGATCTCGCCGCCTGGCTGCGCGCGCACCAGCGTTCGCGTTTCATGCTCACCGCGCCGCCGCTACGGCTGCCGGGCGCGATGGGCTCGCCCGTCACGCCGGTCGCCACCGTTTGAATTCAGTCAGCATTCCTTTTCTTTTCGGGCACAACCTCGACCCGCATTCCCGACATGGCTAAAGAACGAGTATTGATCACCGGCGGCGCCGCCGGCATTGGCGCCGCGTGTGCCGCCCGCTGCGAGGCAGACGGCTACGAAGCGGTCGTGATCGACCGCGTGGGCGACGGCATCATCGCCGATCTCGCCGACACCGAGGCCACGGCGGCCGCGCTCGAGCATGCGCTCGCAGGCGGGCCGATCACGCGCCTCATCAACAACGTGGGCGTCGTGTTTCCCGCCGACGCAGAGCACCAGACACTCGAAGAGCTCGAACGCGCGTGGTCGCTGAACGTGCGCTGCGCGCAGCAGTGCATGCAGGCGCTGCTGCCGGGCATGAAGGCCGCGGGCTTCGGGCGGATCGTCAATATGTCCTCGCGCGCGGCGCTCGGCAAGGAGCTGCGCACCGCGTACTCGGCCACCAAGGCGGCGCTCATCGGCATGACGCGCGTCTGGGCGCTCGAGCTCGGCGCGTTCGGCGTGACCGCGAACGCCATCGGCCCGGGCCCCATCCGCACGGAGCTGTTCGACCGCGCCAATCCGCCCGGCGCGCCGCGCACCCAGGCCATCATCGACGCGGTGCCCGTGAAGCGCGTGGGCACGCCCGAGGACGTCGCGCACGCGGCCTCGTATCTGCTCGATGCGCGCAGCGGCTTCGTCACAGGCCAGGTGCTGTATGTGTGCGGCGGCATGACGGTCGGCGTCGCGGGAGTCTGACGATGGCGCCCATCGACCGCCGCGAAGCACATAGCGCACATACCACGCCGCAGCCCGTCAGCAGGCGCGCGGGCATCGTCGGCGCGGGCAGCATTGGCGTGGCGTTCGCGCTTCAGTTCGCGCGCGCGGGCTGGCGCGTGCGCCTGTTCGATCCAGAAGCGCAGCGACGCGCGGCGGTGCCCGCCGAACTCGCCGCGCGCCTCGAAGACCTCGCGCGTTTCGCGCTGATCGACGAAAGCGCGGCGCAGATCGCCGCGCGCGTCGAGGTGGTCGATACGCTCGAAGCCGCAGCCGCCGATGCCGATCTCGTGCAGGAATGCGCGCCCGAGCGTGCCGAGCTCAAGCGCGAGCTCTTCGCGCAACTCGACCGCGCCGCGCCGCCGCATGCGATTCTCGCGAGCGCCTCGTCGTTTCTCGCGGCGTCGAAATTCGTCGACGAAACCTTGCCGGGCCATGCGCGCTGCCTCGTCGCGCATCCGGGCAATCCGCCGTATCTCGTGCCCGTGGTCGAGATCGTGCCCGCGCCGTTCACCTCCCCCGCCGCCACCACGCGCGCCATCGCGCTCTACGGCGAAGCGGGCCTGTTGCCCGTGCGCGTGAAAAAGGAAGTGGCCGGCTTCATTTTCAACCGGCTGCAAGGCGCGGTGCTGCGCGAAGCCTATTGCCTCGTGCGCGACGGCGTGGCCTCGGTCGACGACATCGACACGGTGATGCGCGAAGGGCTCGCGCCGCGCTGGTCGGTGATCGGCCCGTTCGAGACCGTCGACCTGAATACGCGCGGCGGCATTGCCTCGCATGCGCAAAAGATGGGGCCGTCCTACGAGCGCATGGGCGCCGAGCGCGGCCAGCACGATCCGTGGACGCCCGAGCTCGTCGCGCAGGTGGAGGCCGCGCGGCGCGCGGCGCTGCCGCTCGATCAATGGGACGCGCGCGTGGCATGGCGCGACCGCCAGCTCATGCGTCTCGCGAAACATCGCAAAGCCCTCGCGCCCGCTGAGGATTGAACCGCGTGCTCGCGTGAGCACGATGTGTTCGCGAGAGAGACCCAGAACTATTACGAACTGAAAGAGACCGAACCATGCAAAGAGTCACCGCCTTCTTCACCGAGCTGATGCGCCGGTACTTGCCCGATCCCTTCGTCTTCGCGATCGGCCTCACGTTGCTCACGATGGTGCTGGCCGTGGCCGTGCAAGGCCAGGCCATCACCGCGCTCACCACGAGCTGGGGCAAAGGCTTCTGGGCACTGCTCGCCTTCACGACGCAGATGGCCGTGATTCTCGCCATGGGCTACGTGCTCGCCACCGCCCCGCTCACCGACCGCCTGCTCGACCGCCTCGTCTCGCAGGTGAACTCGCCGCGCACGGCCATCATCGTCGCGACGCTGGTGGGCGGCGTCGGCAGTTGGATGAACTGGGGTTTCGGCCTCGTGGTAGGCGGCATCGTCGCGCGCAAGCTCGCGCTGCGCGTGAAGGGCGTGCACTATCCGCTCATCATCGCTTCGGCGTATAGCGGCTTCACGCTCTACGGTCTCGGACTTTCCGCAAGCATTCCCGTGCTGATCTCCACGAAGGGCCATCCGCTCGAAGCACAGATGGGCGTCATTCCGCTCTCCGAAACGATTTTCTCGCCCACCATGCTCATCACGAGCCTCGTGACCATCGTCACGCTGCCGCTCCTGAACGCCTGGCTGCATCCGAAGGCCGGCCAGCCGGTGAAGGAAATCGACCGCTCGCTCGAAGCCGCGCCCAAGGCCGCCGGCCCCGCGCTCGACACCGAAGAGCACGGCACGCTCGCCCATCGACTGAACAACAGCCGCCTGCTCAGCTATTTGATCGGCGCGATCGGCATGGGCTATGTGGCGCTGCACTTCGTCCAGGGTGGCTCGATCGACCTGAACCTCATCAACTTCTTCATCCTGTTCCTCGGCATCCTGCTGCTCGGCACGCCCATTCGCTACGTCGAAAAGCTCAACGAAGGCATTCGCACGATCAGCGGCATCATCCTTCAGTATCCGTTCTATGCGGGCATCATGGCGATCATGGCGTCCTCAGGGCTCGTCGAGACGTTCTCCGCGGCCTTCGTCAAGGTCGCCACGCCGGCCACGCTGCCGTTCTGGGGCTTGATCAGCTCGTTCTTCATCAACTTCTTCGCGCCCTCGGGCGGCGGCCACTGGGTCATCCAGGGCCCGTTCATGATCGAAGCGGCAAAGACGATCGGCGCCTCGGTGAGCCACACCTCCGTGGCCGTGATGCTCGGCAACGCATGGAACGATCTCGTGCAGCCGTTCTGGATCCTGCCGGCGCTCGCGCTCTCCAGGCTCAAGCTCAAGGACATCATGGGCTATACCGTCATCATGATGTTCTGGATCGGCATCGTTTATTCGGTGGCGATTCTCGCCTGGGGTTGAACCGAGTGCTTCGAGCCGCACCGCAAACGCGGCTCGAACATGGCATTTTCCGAAACCGAATCTCACGCTATCGATTGCGAAGCCTGGAGGGCCCTGTGCCATTTCTGATCGAAACGTTCGACAAGCAGGACCACGCCCACGTACGCGCTAACGAGCGCGCCGCGCACCTGGCTTTTCTCGCGAAACACGCGCCGCTGCTGCTCGCCTGCGGCGCCAAGCTCAACGACGACGGGTCGAGCGCGGGCGGCGGCGTCTATATCGTCGACCTGGACACACGCGAAGCGGCCGAGCGCTTCATCGCCGAAGACCCCTTCTCTCTCGCGGGGCTCTTCGAGCGCGTGAGCATCGTCCGCTGGCGCAAGGCCTACGTCGACGGCGCGTGCTATCTCTGAGCGTGGGCGCGGCGCTGTTTACCGCGGCTCCACGCCGCTTGCCACTTCCGGCAGGATGAGCCGCTCCGGCACGTTCGCGCCGCCCACGCGCGTCGCCACGTAATAGAGCGCGCCCGGCACGGCAATGCCCACGACCCATGAAATATCCACGCCACCGAGCGCCGCAACCCAGGCACCCGTATAGAAGCCCGTGGCAACGAATGGCATCTGCACGAGCACACCCACCAGATACACCACGATACCCACCTTGTTCCAGCGCCCGTAGCGGCCATTCGCATCGAAGAGCGCGGGCACGTCATATCGCTCGCGCGTCACGCAGTAGAAGTCGACCAGATTGATCGCGCTCCACGGCGTGAAGAACACTAGCAAAAAGAGCAGGAACGACGAGAACGCCTTGAGAAATGCATGTTGTCCGGCGAGCGCAATCGCGCTGGACATGCCCACGCTCAGAATCACGAACACAAGGCGCGTGCGGCCCGAAATCTCGCGTCGCTGACCCAGGCCGGTGATGATCGCCGCCACCGACATCACGCTGCCGTAAGCGTTGAGCGTCGTGATCGTGAGCTTGCCAAGCGCGATTGTGAAGTAGAGGATCGCGGCAATCGCACCCGTCGCGCCCAGCCCGACCACGAACGCCACCTCATGACCCGCGAAGCGCTCGCCCGCCAGCGCGGCAGCGAACACGCCGAATGTCATGGCGACCTGCGCGCCGATGACGGTGCCGGCGAACACCGCAAAAAACGTCTTTAGCGGCGAAGTCGATTGCGGCAGATAGCGCGAATAGTCGGCCACGTAGGGGCCGTAAGCGATCTGCCACGAGGCGGAAAGCGAAACCGCCAGGAGGAACGACGCGAGCGTGAAGTGCCGGTTGGCCATCAACGCCCCCCATGCGTGGCCGTGCAGCAGGCTCGCGAACAGGTAGACGAAGGCCAGCGCGCCGACGATGCTCGACACGCGGCCCATCGCGTGGATCGTCCGGTAGCCGAGTCCGGTCAGCAGGATCACCGCAGCCGAGAAGATCAGGATTGCAGACGTATTTCCGACATGGAGCAATTCGGAGATCGCCTGCCCCGCCAGCACTGTGCCGCCGGCGGAGAAGCCCACGTACATCACGCAGACGAGCGCGAGCGGAATGATCGCGCCATACACGCCGAATTGCACGCGGCTCGAGATCATCTGTGGAAGGCCGAGTTGCGGCCCCTGTGCGCCATGCAGCGCCATCACCGCGCCGCCCAGCAACTGGCCGGCCAGCAGACCGATGAGCGACCAGAAAACATCGCCGCCGAGCACCACCGCCAGGGCCCCGACCACGACGGCCGTGATCTGCAGGTTGGCGCCAAACCATAGCGTGAACTGGCTGCGCAGGTTGCCGTGGCGCTCGGCCTCGGGAATATGGCCGATCGAGCGGCGCTCGACCAACGAAGCTCTTGCAGTGCATGTTGCGGTACGAGCCATTCTTCGCTCCTCGGTTTAAAGGAACTGCGTGGACGGAGACTGCGTAAATGAAACTGCGTGTTTGAACTCAATCGGGCGAACCGCGCGAAAGCGGAACCTGTGCGCGGCCCGCAAGGCGACCGCGCGGAAAGCGCGATCAGCCAACGGTCATGCTGCGCTTCAAGCCAACACCGAGCGCGCGATCACGGTGCGCTGAATCTCCGACGATCCTTCATAGATGCGCAGAATGCGCGCATCGCGCACAAGCCGCTCGATGCGCATCTCGCGCGTGAAGCCATAGCCTCCATGCATCTGCAGCGCGGCATCGGTGACGAAGCCGACCATCTCCGATGCATAGAGCTTGGCCATCGAGGCCGCGTCGGTGAACGGCTCGCCCGCGCCGCGCCGCGCGGCAGCCTGCAGCGTAAGCAGCCATGCGGCTTCGAGGCGCGTCTTCATGTCGGCGAACACCCATTGCAGGCCCTGCTTGCGCGCGAGCGGCTCGCCGCCCACCTCGCGCTGCTTCGCCCACTCCACCGCATCGCCCAATGCCGCTTCGGCAATGCCGAGACTCGTCGCGGCTACGTCGAGCCGGCTGTTGTCGAGCACCTTCATGGCCGTGCGAAAACCCGTGCCCTCCTCACCGAGCCGGTTCGCCGCCGGCACCACGCAGTCGAGCGCCACTTCGTGCGCCGGGGCGCCGCGTATGCCCATGAGCTTTTCCGCACCCGCTACCGTCACGCCCGGCGTGCCGGCATCCACCACGAAGGCGCTGATGCCGCGCGTGCCGTGCTCCGGCGCCGTCTTTGCATACACGACGATGAATTGCGCCGCGCCCGCGTTGGAGATGAAATGCTTGACACCGCGTAGCCGGTAGCCGTCGCCTTCGCGCACCGCCTGGGTCTTCATTCCGGCCGGGTTCGAGCCCGCCTGCGGCTCAGTGAGCGCGAATGCGCCCAGCTTTTCGCCTGCGGCCGCAGCCGGCAGGTAGCGCGCGCGCAAATCGTCGTCGCCGCCGATCAGGATCGAATCGGTGGCGAGATAGTGCGCGCCGATCATCGACGAAGTCGACGCGCACGCGCCCGCAATCTCCGCAAGCGCGAGGATGATGGCCGCAGGCGTGGCGCCGATGCCGCCCCAGCGCTCCGGCAGGTTCATGCCCATGACGCCCAGTTCGGCCAGCGCGCTCACGTAGCGCGTAGTGGCAATCTCGTCGTGATCGACTTGCGCAGCGTGCGGCGCGAGTTCGGTTTGCGCATAGCGGCGGATGGCGTCGGCGATTTCGTGATCGGCTTCGCTCACGCCCAGTCTTTTAAGCATGGTCTTTCTCCATTTTTAATTCGCGTTCCTTATCGATTGATGAATTCTCGCATTCGACGCCTATCGCACCCGCCTCGCGCAGCGCGGCAATCTCCGCGGCGGCGAGCCCAAGGCGCGCGGACAGCACGCTCGACGTGTGCTCGCCGAGCCGCGGTGCGCGCGTGGTACGTGTGACGGGGTATGCCGAGAACTTCACGGGCTGACGCGGCAGGCGCACGCTCTCGCCTGTGCTCGTGGGCGCATCCGTGAGCAGGCCGCGCTCGCGCGCCTGCTCGCTCTCCAGCGCGGCACGCACGCTCTGTATGGGTGCCACGGGAATGCCCGCCTCGCTCAGCGCCGCGTTCACCTGCGCGACGGTACGTGCGCGCGACCACGCCTCGATACGATCGCGCAACGCCGACTCGTTATCACAACGCGCGGCATCGCTCGCGAAGCGGGCGTCGTCGAGCAGATCCAGCGCGCCAATTGCCTGCGCAAGCCGCTCGAACAGGCGGTTGTTGAGCACGGCAACCACGAAATGGCCATCGCTCGCACGGTATGCGCCGAACGGCGCAGACGATGGATGGCGATTGCCCACGCGCCCCTGCGTCGCGCCCGTGGTCGCATAGCGCGAGACGAGTGTGGCAGTGAGGCTCAGGGTGGCGTCGAACATCGCCACATCCACGTGCGTGCCCTTGCCCGTGCGATCGCGCGCGAGCAGCGCGGCCAGCACGCCCCACGAAGCGAAGATGCCGCTCACGACGTCGGAGACGGATTCGCCCACGAGGGTCGGCTCCCCATCGGGCGACCCGGTGGCGTCCATCAGTCCGCACATGGCCTGCAGGATGATGTCGTAGGCCGGACGATGCGAGTGCGGCCCGCTCTGGCCGAAGCCCGAGACGCTCGCGTAGACGAGCGCCGGGTTGAGCGCCGCCAGCGTCTCGTAGCCGATGCCAAGACGCTGCGCCACGCCGGGACGGAAATTCTCCACCACCACATCGGCCTGCGCACAAAGCGACTGCGCGAGCGCGCGCCCCGCCTCACTCTTCAGATCGATCACGACGCTTTGCTTATTGCGGTTCATCGCGCTGAAGAGGCCGCTCTCGCCATGCGCGAACGGGCCGATCGCGCGGTAGTCGTCGCCGCCCGGCGGCTCGATCTTGATGACCTCGGCGCCCAGATCGCCGAGCAGCGCGGAGCACAACGGCCCCGCTAGCACGCGGGAAAAATCGATCACACGAATGCCTTGCAGCGGCAGCATGGATTCAGTCACGGCGCGTTTCTCCTGTACAGCCGGCCAGGTCGACCGGTGAAGCGATTCTGCGCCGCGCGAGCGATAAGATAAAATATCGGAATAAATTAACCGTTATACGATTTTCGTATTGGTCGTCACATGGCTCTTTCCCTGCGCCTGCTCCGCTATTTCGTCACGGCCGCCGAGACCGGCAGCACGACCGCCGCCGCGAAGCATCTGAACGTCTCGCAGCCTTCGATCTCCGTGGCCATCCGCGAGCTGGAGACGCTCTTTGACGCGCCGCTGTTCTCGCGCGACGTGGGCACGGGCATGACACTCACGCATTTCGGCGAACGCAAGCTCGCGCAGGCGCGCCAGCTGCTTGCATCGGCCTCGGCCTTCGAAACCGGCGACACAGGCGAGCTCGACAGCGGCCACGTGCAGATTGGCGTATTCCGCACCATCGCGCCGGTCTATCTGCCGCGCGTGCTCAAGATCGCGCAGGCGCGCTTTCCGAGGCTCGCGATCCGCTTCGTGGAAGGCGACCTTGCACAGCTCGACACCTGGCTGCACAAGCGGCAGATCGATTTCGCGCTGATGTACGACGTGGGGCTGCCCGACGACATCGAGCGCGAATGCCTCGCCGAACTCAAGCCCTACGCGCTCGTACCCGCGGACTCGCCGCTCGCAAAGCGGCGGCGTGCGGTCTCCCTGCACGATCTCGTCAAGGAGCCGTTCATCCAGATCGATCTGCCGCAAAGCCGCGACTTCCTGATGGCGCCATTCTGGCAATGCGGGCTCTCGCCGAACGTGCGCTATCGCGCCACGTCCATCGAGCTGGTGCGCTCGATGGTGGCGAGCGGTCTGGGCGTCTCGCTGCTCATCACGCAAAGCCCGCAGGTGGCACACTCACCGCTGGTGGCCGAGCGGCCCATACGCGAGGCCACCGTCGTCCAGCCGCTGGTGATTGCGTGGCCCCCGCGCGCGCCGCGCACCCGGGCTTCCGAACTACTTACAGCGTGCGTGCGCGATGGTGTCGCCCAGGCCATGCGCGAACGCGCGGGCCGCTGAGCGGCGCTTTCCCCCTTCTCCCTCTGTTGGCCCAAAGCCCGCGCCGCGAGCGCGTTCGACGCGCTTAAAACTTCCATGTCGGAAAACTAAAGCAAGTTTCATTTTTCGGGCCGTTTTCGACATGGACCTGTCATTGCATTTCCCTAAATTCTCGATTCCCGCCGCATAGCCGGAAACGCCGCGCATTTGGACTACTAACCACACGCTCGTCCCTGCGCACGGCGATCCAACTTTCATCTACGGAATCGAAATGAAAAAAGCGTTGTTGAATACTCTCGCCCTCGCCACGGTGGCCGCGTCGTCGATGGCGCACGCGCAAAGCAGCGTCACGCTGTACGGCACGGTCGACGCCGGGCTCGACTACATCAGCAACCAGAAGTCGTCGGCGGGCCACGGCACCTCATGGGGCGTGCAGTCGGGCAACGTCAGCACGAGCCGCTGGGGCCTGCGCGGCGCCGAGGACCTGGGCGGCGGGCTCAAGGCGATCTTCCAGCTCGAAAACGGCTTTAACGTCGCGAACGGCAAGGGTTCGAACGGCGGCTATATCTTCGGCCGCCAGGCGTGGGTGGGCCTCGCGAGCGACCAGTACGGCACGCTCACGCTCGGCCGCCAGTACGACGCACTCGTGGACATGATCGCGCCGATGTCGGCCACGGGCTCCGGCTTCGGCGGCAACATCGCCGACCACCCGTTCGACAACGACAACCTCAACAACGACGTGCGCATGAACAACGCCGTGAAGTTCCGCAGCGCGACCTACGCGGGCTTCCAGGCCGAGGCGGCCTACGCGTTCAGCAACCTGGGCGGCGGCTTCTCGAACAACAACGCCTATACGTTCGGCGCCTCGTGGAACGGCGGACCGATCAACCTCGCGGTGGCCTACTTCCAGGGCAACGAGCCGGGCACGACCACGGGCGGCGCACTCTCCGCGGGCAGCGGCACCGACAACGACCCGATGTTCGTCTCGGCGCGCACGCGCACGCTGGGCGCGGGCGGCAGCTATACCATCGGCGCGGCGAAGGTCGGCCTCGTGTTCACGCGCACGATGATCGCCTCGCCCACGCAGATCATGCAGGGCGGCTCGCTCAATGCGTTCAGCGCCAACTACCTCACGTTCAACAACTATGAGGTGAACGGGCGCTACCAGCTCACACCGCAATTGAGCCTGGGCGGCTCGTACGTCTATACCGACGGCTCGTTGAGCCAGGCCGCCGGCAATGCGTCGCCGCACTGGAACCAGTTCATGCTGCAAGCCGACTACGCGCTCAGCCGCCGCACCGACCTGTATCTCGAAGGCGTCTATCAGCGCGTCTCGGGCGCGAACGGCATCCCGGTGCTCGGCAACGCCTCGATCTATAACCTCGCGGCTTCGTCGAGCAACACGCAGGCCGTCGTCGCGGCTGGCATGCGCGTGAAGTTCTGACACGCCACGCCCCCGCCCTCGCGCTGCGGCACGCCCGGTGATCTGCCGGGTGCGCCGCAGCGGCATCATTTACGTGTGGCGCACGACGAGTTCCGTGAAACCCGAGCGCGCATCGTGCTCGCGTGAGAAACGGTACGTGGGCAGCAGCATGAGCAGGACTTCGGCTGTCGTGCGCACGATGCAGCCACGCGCCACGTGCCCGCCGAGCACACGGCCTTGCGCGTCGGACACGCTCGCATGCAGATGCGCGCCGTCCGGCGACAGCGATCCTGCCAGCGTGAGAATTTCATAATCGCCGCGCAGGGAGGCGGGCGTATCGACGCCTGCGAAGCGCAATTCAACCGCGCTCAGGCTGCCGATCCCCTGGACGACATACGCCGCCGCGACGCGATGTTCGGCAAGCGCGGCGCAAAGCGACTCGCGCAAATTGTTGCCGGGCGACAGCCTGAGGGGTAGCGCATGCATGAGAGAGGCTCCAGCAAGAGTTCCGGCACGACAGATTAAGCCCGTTCGCGCCTGCCCGCAACGCGCGTGGCCGGACGCGCTCACGCCTCGCGCGACGCGGTAGTATCGACATCGTGCGGACCGTGCGGGTCCGCCGCCACGATCCGGGGCTCGCTCATGCCACCTCACCCGCGTGCGCCGGCGCGCACGGTTCTGTTCGGCGCGTTCGACCGCCATAATTTCGGCGATCTGCTGTTTCCGCACGTGCTGGAGCGCATGCTCGCGCCGCGCGCCGTGTGCCACGCCGGGCTCGCGACACGCGATCTGCGCGCCTGCGGCGGCCATGCCGTACGCGCGTTCGGCGCGCTTGCCGCTTGCGCTCGCGGTGTTGCGCTGAACGTCGTCCACGTGGGCGGCGAACTGCTGACCTGCGATGCATGGGAAGCCGCGGTCATGCTCGCAGCGCCTCACCGCGTGCAGGCATTAATCGCCCAGCAGCAGCCATGGAAGGACGATCCCTTGGGGTGGGCGCAGGCCCATGTGGGCTTGTCGGCGCGCGCGCCGTACGTGCTTTCGAAAACAGCGCTGGCGCAGGCGCGGATCGAAACGCTCTGCTTCCACGCGGTTGGCGGCGCGGGTCTGGATCGGCGCGACGCGCCGTTGCGCGATGAGGTGCTGGAAAAACTCAGGATGGCAGATCATCTGAGCGTGCGCGATCGGCAAACTCTGGCTCAACTGCATGCGCAAGGCATCGACGCTCAGCTCGTACCCGATCCCGTCGTCATGGTGGCGGAATTGTTCGGCGCGCGAATTCGGCAGCGCGCCGCGCAAGACGCCATGCAAGCCGTCACTCGCGCGCTCCCGCAGGGCTACGCGGCAATCCAGTTCGACGCGAGTTTCGGTGACGATGCCACACTCGACGTGCTCGCGCGCGAGATAGCACGGGCGGTGCGCACGCGGGGACTCGGCATCGTGCTGTTTCGCGCGGGGGCCGCGCCATGGCACGACGATCTGGACGCCTACCGCCGCCTTGGCGCGCGCATCGAGGGCACGCCCTTCATGATCTTCGCTTCGCTCGATGTTTGGGATATTTGCGCACTGATTGCGCACAGCCGCATCTTTTGCGGCAGCAGCCTGCACGGCAGGATCGTCGCAATGGCGTTCGCCAAGCCCCGCATCAATATCGTTCACGCGCAAGAAGCGATGCAGCCGCCCAAGCAGGCCGCGTTCGCCGCGACGTGGGAAGCTGCGGAAATCACCGCAACGGCAACTGTGGACGAGATTGCCGAGGCGATAGACACCGCGCTGGATGCCGACACGGCATTATTGCGGCACACGGCGGACGATCTCGCACGCCGCTACCGCGCGGCGTTCGAACCGCTATATGCCCTCGCCGGGTAATTCGCATAGCAAACGAATCGAACCCATGAAACGAGGGCACAAAAAGCAACCGGCCCGCCGGCGAAATGCGCCTCGTGAGCACATTTCGCACGGCGGGCCGGCCATGCTTTGCCGGAAAACACGGGAGCGGACCGGCCGATCCGCTACCCGCAGTTTTCCGCTTCCGATCAGACGATCGGGCTTCGATTAGAAGCGGTGACGCAGACCAACCGTTGCAGCGACCTGGTTCGGCGTGGTCGACGGCGACAGCGTGTTGATCATGGCAACGTTCGAAACGCCGTTCAGCGAGCCCGAAGCGTGCTGGTAGACGCCTTCGACGTAGACGTCGGTGCGCTTGGAGAGCGAGTAGTCAGCTTGCAGCGAAACGGTGTGCCACTTCGGATCAGCCGAGCCAACGTTGCTCGTGAGCTTGCCGTCCGTGAACGTGTACGCGGCGTTCAGGCTCAGAGCCGGCGTCAGCGCGTAGGTGCCGTTCAGTTCGAAGTTGTCGAGGCGCAGGCCCGTGTTCGGCTGCGTGAACACGATTTGCGTGTCGCCGCCCTGGCCGCCAGCGATCAGGCCCTGGTATTGCGTGTGGGTCCACACGAAACCGACCGTTGCCGGGCCGTACGTGTAGTTCGCGCCTGCACCGAAGGTACGCTGCGTTTGCGCCGACAGGTTGAAGTTGTTGCCATTGCCTGCCGAGTTCGCGCCGTTCGCGTTGCTGTTCGTGCGCGAGTTGTTCATCTGCAGGTAAGCAGCCGCGACGTTCAGCGGGCCGTTGCCGTACGATGCGCCAAGGCTCCATGCGCGGTTGTTCGCGAACTGGCCAGCGTCGTTGCTGAAGCCGTACAGGCCGCCGAACTTCAAGCCTGCGTAGTTGGCGCTCTGGTACTTGACCGCGTTCTTGATCGAGAACGAGTGGTCGAGGTTGTCGTTGTCGAACGGGTGAGCGGCCATGTTGTTGCCGTAGCCCGCACCTGCTTCCGACAGCGGCGACAGGTAGTCGACCATCGAGTCGTACTGGCGGCCGAGCGTCAGTGCGCCGTACTGGTCGCTTTGCAGACCGACGTACGCTTGACGGTTGAACATCGTGTTCGATTCGGAGTCACGGCCGTTGTTCAGGTTGAAACCGTTTTCCAACTTGAAGATCGCATGCAGACCGCCGCCCAGGTCTTCGCTGCCCTTCAGGCCGAAGTACGTGTCGGACAGGGCGCCGCTGCCCTGGTTCCATGCTGCGTGGCCGCCCGCGTTGTTCGCGTAGACGATGCCCGCATCCAGCGAACCGTAAAGCGTGACGCTGCTTTGTGCGTGAGCCGAAACTGCGAACGCGCTCAGGACGCCCGCGATGATCAAAGTGTTCTTCATGACTTTCCTATATGACATTCAGACCGCGCTGAAGTGGCCCGGGTTCTGGAACCACCCCGGCAATCTCGGAGCGAAGTTTAAGTGCCAATGCATCGGGAAAGGACTATTCACGCCGTGGAACACACCATTGCAGAATCTGGAAATATCAAGATTTTCGGGCTTAAAACCTTGTGTGGAAAGGAAAATTCCACTCTGCCCCCGTCATCGAAATGTCATGGACGTGTGGCAATCACGCGACGCCGTTGTCAAGTTAGTGAATTTGATTATTGCGGAATTCACTTTAAATATGACCTGACCCGTATGTTGGAGCCTGTTCCCGCTAATGCCCGAAAGCGAAACAAGGACGGCATAAACGCGGCGTTCGCCATTCATATTGCTATTTGCCAAGCCGGCGCGCGATGCGAGAAACGTCACTCGAAAAATTTCATCTCCTCGCGACGGGTTGGCGCCGCTGTCCCGTTCAATACGCATGAGGGCCACGCGCCCGCCACGAACCACGGGAGAGTTTCCATGCCACGCAAGCCGCTTCAAGCGCTCCTCGCCGCCGTCGTGCTGACGCTCGCCGGCACGTGTGCATTAGCACAGACCGTCATCATCGCGCCGCAAGCGCCGCCTGCGCCGCGCGCGGAAGTCATGCCGCCGCCGCGCGCCGGCTACGTGTGGGACCCGGGTCACTGGCGCTGGGAGCGCGGTGCCTATATATGGGCGCCGGGCCACTGGCAGCCCGTGCGCCGCGGCTACCGCTGGGTGCCGGGACACTGGGTGGCGCGCGGTCCGAACTGGCGCTGGGTGCCGGGGCATTGGGCCTGAAGCCGGCGCGGTGTCGTATATATTGAACGCTCGCGAACCGGCCCTGGGAGAGAACGACGATGAGACTCGCGCGTCACGAGCCGCTGCGTTCGCCCACAACGGCTGCGCGCGCGGCCCAGGCGCACCGGCACGGTGTGGCGCCTTGAGCGAGCGCGACCCTGACGCGGAGCTCGTCGCGCGCGTGGGCGCGCGCGACGCCGGCGCGGTACGCACGCTCGTCCTGAACAAGCTGCCGCGGCTCATCGCGCTCGCCACCCGCATGCTAGGCGACCGCATGGAAGCCGAAGACGTGGCCCAGGAGGCGTTTGTGCGCATCTGGAAGCAGGCGCCGCATTGGCGCACCGGCGAGGCGAAGTTCGACACGTGGCTGCACCGCGTCGCGCTCAATCTCTGCTACGACCGCCTGCGCGGCCGCCGCGAAGCGCCCGCCGAGACGCTGCCCGACGAAGCCGATCCCGCAGCGGCGCCCGAGCGGCAGCTCGAGGCGCGCACGCGCGACGCGCGAGTACGTGCCGCGCTGGCCGCGTTGCCCGTGCGGCAGCGCGAAGCGCTCGTGCTGACCTATTACCAGGAGCTTTCGAACCTGGAAGCGGCCGGCCTGATGGGCATCTCGGTCGACGCACTCGAAAGCCTGCTGGCGCGCGCCCGCCGCACCTTGCGCGCACAACTGGCCGGCGAACAGGCCGATAAGGACTCCGTATGACACCCGAACGATTCCACACGCTTGTCGAAGCCTATGGCGCCGATCCGCGCCGCTGGCCCGAGCACGAACGCGCCGACGCGCTCGCCTGGGCGCGCGCGCACCGCACCGAAGCCGATGCGGTGCTCGAAGAAGCCCTGGCGCTCGACGCCTGGCTCGCGCGCGACATGATCGCGCCGCCCTCGCGCGCGCTCGTCGAGCAGATCGTTGCGCTCGCGCCCACGCCTGTGCCGGTGCACCGGGCGCCTTCGAAGCGGCGCGTGTTCTGGTGGTCCGGCGCGGCGTTCGCGGGCGCCGGACTCGCGGGCGCGCTCGCCGGTGCGCTGACCATGTCGCTCGTGCTGCTCGGCAATCCGCCGCCTTCGGCAAACGACTCGGGCCATGACGCCGCGCACGAGAGCCCGTCGTGGATGAGCACGAGCTTCGACGGCTCGATCGACGAGTGGGGCGACGAATGAACGGACGCTGCTGGAAAGCGCTGATAGTGGGCTCGGTGCTGCTCAATGTGTTCCTGCTCGGCGCGATTGCGGGCGGCGCCTGGCGCTGGTTCGCCGTGCACGGCACGGCGCAGGCGCCGCAAGCGCAACGCATGGCGCTGCGCTTCGCCACCGACGAACTCCCGCCCGAGCGCCAGCAGCAGTTCCTCGACGCGCTCAAGGCGGCGCGGCGCGAAGGCCGCGAATACGCGCGCGCGGGCCGCGATGACCGCCGCCAGGTGCTCGATCTGCTGGCCGCGCCGCAGATCGACAGGCCCGCGCTCGACGCCGCGCTCGCGCACACGCGCGAAGCCGACCTCGCCATGCGCACCCAGGTGGAAAGCGCCATTGCCGACTATGCCGCCACGCTCACGCCCGAGGAGCGCGCGAAGTTTGCCCAAGGGCTCGAGCGCAGCGGTCAATGGCGCTTGCCGCTGAAGCAGCGCAAGGCCCCACAGCAAACGGCGAGCGAAGCGCAATAAGCGCGAAAACGAAACCCGCCATGAAAGGCGGCTAAAAGAAAATTTGCGCGGCAGCGACGGATCGATGCGCGTTGTGCGTTTAAGGAGAATACGCAACGCAACGAGGACAGCGCATGGAAAGCCTGCCAACCGCTCGCGCCGGCGCGATCGCGATGAATCGCTTCGGCCTTGGCGCGCGCTCCGACGAGACGCCCCCTGCCGACCCGCCGCGCTGGCTGCTCGACCAGTTCGCCCGCTACGAGCCGCTGCCTGCGGCATGGCGCGGCGAGCCTGGCGCGGTCGCTGTGACGACGCGCTTCGGTGAGGAGCGCCAGCAGCGCATGGCGGACAACGCGGCCGCCAGCGGCGCGAATGGCACTCATAGCACCGGAGGCATGAATGCCGTAAGCAACGGCAGCGCAAGCGAGGCGCCGCCAAACGCAGCCTCACCGCAAGCGGCTCAGCAGGCCGCGCGCCAGGCCACCAACCGCGCGATTCGCCTAGAGGGAGTCGAGATCTATCGCAATGCCGTGAACGCGCGCCTCACCAGTGCTTTGGACACCGAAACACCGTTCGTCGAGCGCCTTGTGCACTTCTGGTCGAACCACTTTGCGGTATCCGTCGACAAGGCGGCGCTCGCCGGCCTCGCGGGGTCGTTCGAGATGGAAGCGATCCGCCCGCACGTGCTCGGCCGCTTCGAAGACATGCTGGTCGCCGTCGAGCAGCATGCCGCGATGCAGATCTTTCTCGATCAGGTGCGCTCGGTCGGCCCCGACAGCCGCGCCGCGCTGCGCGCCGATCACAACGATCCCGCGCACAAGCGCGGCCTCAACGAGAACCTCGCACGCGAGATCATGGAGCTGCACACGCTCGGCGTGCGCACGGGCTATAGCCAGGACGACGTCACCGAATTCGCGCGCGCGCTCACGGGCTGGAGCGTGGCCGGCGCACGCGGGCCGCAACCGGGCAATGCTCAACCCGGCGTGGCGACGCCCGGCGCCTTCATTTTCAGGCCTGCGCTGCACGAACCGGGCGCACGCACGGTGATGGGCCGCCGCTACGACGAAGCGGGCGAAGAACAGGCGCTTGCGATCCTGCACGACCTCGCCCAAGCCCCCGCCACGAGCCGCCATATCGCGTTCCAGCTCGCGCGCCACTTCATCGCCGACAATCCGCCGCCGGCGCTTACCGAGCGCCTCGCCCAGGCCTTCGAGCAAAGCGATGGCGATTTGCCCACGGTCTATCGCGCGCTGGTGGAATCGCCTCTGGCATGGAACACCGCCGACGTGAAGTTCAAGACGCCGTGGGAATGGACCGTTTCTTCGATGCGCGCGCTCGGCTGGCGCGAGCGCGGCGACCTGAACGCCGCGCCGCTGCTCACGCAGCTAGGGCAGCCGATCTGGCGCCCGGGCTCGCCTGCCGGCTACGACGATATTGCCGCGAGCTGGGCCGCGCCCGATGCGCTGGTGCGCCGTGTGGAGGTCGCGCAACGCTTTGCGGCGCGCGTGGGCGACCGGCTCGATCCGCGCACGCTCGGCCCCGCCGTGCTGCCGGGCACGCTCAGCACGGCAACGGCCGCCGCGGTCTCGCACGCCGAAAGCGCGCCAACGGCCATCGCGCTGCTACTCGTCTCGCCCGATTTCCTGCGGAGGTAACCGGCATGCTTTCCCGCCGCCAATTCTTGCGCGTCGCCGCCGCCGGCGCGGGCGCGATGCTTGTCGCGCCGCAGATCGTGTTCGCGAGCGCGGCCACCGACCACCGCTTCGTCTTCGTGATTCAGCGCGGCGCCGCCGATGGCCTCAACATCGTCGTCCCCTACGCGGAGCCCGCTTACGCGAGCCTGCGCGGACCACTCGCCATCGACACCGCGAGCGCCACGAAACTGAACGGCACCTTTGCGCTGCACCCGTCGCTCGTGCAAATGGCGCAGATGTACCACGCCGGCCAGGCGCTCTTCGTGCATGCGGTTGCCTCGCCGTATCGCGACCGCTCGCACTTCGACGGCCAGAACGTGCTGGAGACGGGCGGCAGCGCACCCTACCAGGTGAAGGACGGCTGGCTCAACCGGCTCGTCGGCCTCGTGGGCGCCACGCGCGAGAACGCCATCGCACTCGCACCCACCGTGCCGCTCGCGCTGCGCGGCACGGCGCGCGCGACGTCGTATGCGCCCTCGGCGCTGCCCGCCGCGTCCGACGATCTGCTCACGCGCGTCTCCGCGCTCTATGAGGGCGATGCGCAACTGCGCGGCCTGTGGGCTTCGGCGATGAACGCCCGCGGGCTGGCCGGCGACGTGAGCGCGCATCAGGATCCTGCCAGCCTCGGCAAGCTCGCGGCGCAATTCCTCGCGCGCGCGGACGGCCCGCGCATCGCGATGATCGAGACCGGCGGCTGGGACACGCACAGTGCGCAGAACGCGCGGCTCGCGAATCAGCTCAAAGCGCTCGACACGATGCTCGCCTCGCTGCGCGATAACCTCGGCCCTGCGTGGGACAAGACCACCGTGCTCGTGGCAACGGAGTTCGGCCGCACGGCGGCCGCCAACGGCACGGGCGGCACCGACCACGGCCAGGCGTCGGTGGCAATGCTCGCGGGCGGCGCCGTGACGGGAGGGCGTGTGATCGCCGACTGGCCGGGCCTGCGCCCCGCCGATCTCTACGAGCAGCGCGACCTCAAGCCCACGGCCTCGCTGGACGCACTCATTGCGGGCGCCGCCGCCGAAAGCCTGCGACTCGACCCACAGCGCACGGCTGCCGTGCTGTTCGCGCAAGCGGGTGCGCAGCAGCCGGTTAGCGGGCTGATTCGAACCTGAATGAACAATAAGGATAACGGACGATCTGGCGCGAGAAGGCCAATACGCCGATCGACGAAACATAAAACCGCAGATCAAGGAGGAACTCAATCGTGAAGACGAAGCCGATGCTTCTCACCGCCCTGCTCACCGGCACGGCCCTGCTTTCGGCGTGCGTGGTGGAGCCGGCGCGGCCGCCCGAGCCGCCGCCGCGCGTCGAAGTCGTGCCGCCCGCGCCGCAGCCGGGCTATCACTGGGTGAAGGGACACTACCGCTGGGAAGGCAACCATTGGGCCTGGGTTCCCGGGCACTGGGCCGGCTGGTAAGCACGCGGCCACCAGGCGCGCGCGGCGCGAGCGTGCCGCGCGCATCCGCCATCAGAAGGCGATCGTCGTCCTCACGCCCACGACCGCTTCGTCTCCCACGCGCTGCGTGAGGTTCTGCGGATCGGGAATACCGCCCGCCGGCCTGAAGAAGTACTGAAAGTCGGCCTGCACCTGCCACCACGGCGCCACCTGATACTGGTACGTTGCCTCCAGCACGGTCTCCGAGCTGCGCGACGGATAACCCGGCGTATACGCTGCGGTGTCGCTTGCGAGATCCTGGGCGTGCGAACCGATCTTGGCGTAGCCCACCGCAAGCCCCACCGTATCGTTGTCGCGTCCCTTGAACGGCGCCTTCAGCGTCACGCCCGCATTCACGGCAAGATCGACGAGATTGCGGTCGCCGGGCGCACCCATCACCCGTGCGAACACGCCCAGCGATTGCGGGCTGTCCGCGCTCGGGCGCCACACCATCTGGTCCGCGACCGCGTAGAAGCTATAGTCGCCGCGATGCGACTGCGGCACGCCCGTGCTCGCCGGATTTGCGAGCGACAGACCGGTATTGTCGAAGTGCTGGTCGGCGAAGCGGCCCGTGTTGTACCAG
The DNA here is from genome assembly GCF_004353915.1 of Paraburkholderia silviterrae. Taxonomy (GTDB): domain Bacteria; phylum Pseudomonadota; class Gammaproteobacteria; order Burkholderiales; family Burkholderiaceae; genus Paraburkholderia; species Paraburkholderia silviterrae. Next base: position 498,370 of record NZ_SMRP01000001.1, read on the forward strand.
AAGCCCAGCTTGTAAGTGCCTGGCAATCCTGCGTTCTTCGCATCGGCCGGATTCGACGGCGCCGGGTTGAGCGCATACTGCACTTCGCCGATAAAAAGTGCGCTGTCGTGCAGATTGAAGTTCGTGCCGCTCGCATTGAGCTTCTGCGGATCGCCCACGCCGTTGCCCGCCGGATTGCCGTCGAACACGCCCGCCAGCACGGTCCACGAGTCGGACGGCGTCACGCGCAGGCGCGCGCCCAGTGAGGAAAGCGGATACGCCGGGCCGCCCGCCGGCATGTCGGTGGAGGGCAGCACGGGCCAGCCGAAAGTGGCATTCATGAACGTGCCCGCGTACTGGCTCACCATGAATTCCTGGTCGAGGCTCTGCTGGCCGATCTTCACGTCCGCCTTGCCGCCCGCGAAGCTCTGCTGATACCAGAGCTCCCAGAGGCGCGTCGTGGCGTCCGCTTCGATGCCGGTCGCGGTTTGCAGCGTCTGCAAGTTGCGCTGCGTGAGATTCGTGCCGTGAATCTGCAGGGCCGAAACGTTGAAGATGCCGCCGGGCAGACCGAACGCCTTTTGCGTATCGAGGCCGAGGCTCATCTCGGTGAGCCCGTCATAGGCGCCGCCGCGATGCGTGCCGCCCGAGAGATTGTTCAGATACTCGCTCGTCTCCTGCAGGCCGAACGTAATGCCGCGCTCGCCGAGCCAGGGGCGCAATCCGCCCATGTCGCCGAACAGCGTCGCGCGGTCCCACAAGCCCGTGGGCGCGGGCGCCGCGTCGGCGCCTTGCTCCGCTTGTTGTGCTGCCGGCACTGCCGGTGCGGCTTCTTGCGCTTGTGGCGCGGGCGCGGCCTGTGCCGCATCGGGCGCGGCGCTCGTCTGTGCGTGGGCAGCCGGCGCCAGACCCAGCGCAAGCAGAACGGCGAGGCCGAGGGGCGAACGGGCGAACGACGGCGTGCCTTTCGATGTTTTTCTCATGATGATTGAGGCGTTTTTTCCCAGTGCAAAGACCGGGACGATTGCAGGAAATCGCGCGAGGCGGGTTGGAATTCAGGCCATCTGCAAGGATGGCGAAGTAATGCGACGATCTCTTTACGAGAACCACCAGCTCAGGCGCATGGCGCGATCGATCCCGCTAGTGGTGGACGACGCGCACAGCACCGCGGCCAATGCGATGGCCACAGCAACGAGGGCCAGCACCATGCCGCCCGAGGGCGGCGACGAACCGCCGGCACGGGCGGGCAACGGCGCCATGCCGAGAAAGAACGTAATGAATGTTTTGACGAACATAAGCCCACCTCCGTCCAGCCCGCATGAGACGGGCGACGAACGACGACGTGAGAACGCCTCGCAAGCAGGCTTGCGACGGACGATTCAACAGAGGGAGCGTGCTGCAAAGAAGCGCGCTAACCCGACTCAGCGAGTTAGCGGCGAAGGAAAGAGGTCCTGCGGCGGCTAACTCGCGGTTGTGACGCCGGCGCAGGCCGGCATCGAACTTCCACTGCTAGAGCATGTGTCCACGAGGGACTCCTTTTGGTATGACGGGGCGGATTGTATTCGCCCTCTGCAAAAAAACGCAAGCAAAAAGATCGCCTGAACAATGCGCTCGAATGCTCTGCAACGAGGCACGTTCGCGACAGTCTCGATACGCAGGTCTCCTGTGCAATCATCCACTCTCCCCCAGCCTCGGCACGAGGCTTTCGCGCACCTTTCCTGAAGCTTCAATGAAGCCCCTCAACTTACCTTTCAATTACCTGTACGTCGCGACGTTTTTTTGTTCCGCCTCCAAAAACGTGTTGACGCGTCGCGTGCACGCTACCTAAAATTTAGAAATCTTCACGAAAGGGGCTCACGCCTTGGACACCTGCAGTAGTCGATCTTCGAACTGTTTCGCTGCCTGACCGGCAAGACGTCCGCGCTTCCTTCTCACAGCCGCCGTCCCGCCAGCAGGCAGACGGTGCGCGCCGTAGCAACACTCCCCGTGCACCCCACAATTTAGCGCCGTCTGGACGCGGCTTTCACGCGTCCTCACGGCAGGCGTTGCGAGCCTGCGCTCGCGACTGCGTTCGTGCGCGCCCATTCGCAAATGGCGCTGCGCGCGAGCGCGTGGATCAACACGCGTGTACTCCCTGTACGCGCCTCGCTCATGAAGGAGCCGCCATGCCGGATAGTGACAGTTATCCCTTACGTCCGACCCTTTTGACTTATTCATTCCTGAACACGGAAAGCGAGTAGTCGTCCGCCGCCATACGCGCCCCGCGCATGGCCGCCCGGGCCTGCTGGCTTTTCGCTGAACGCGTCGAGCCAGACGCCCGGAGCAACATCATGTCATTCGCACTCCTGCTTTACAAGCTGCCCCATGTCGAAGAGGCGCGTGCCCAATACGAAGGCCTGCTCGCCTTGCACGAACACGTGCCGGGCTTGCCTGCCCGCCTCTGGCAACGCGTCAAGCAGCTCTTCTCGTAAGCGGTGCGCCTCGCGCGCACGGCGCAAAGCCAAGCTCCCGCCAGCCACCCGACAACTCAAAAGACGAGAACGCCATGTCCACTCCAACCAACTTCCAGCCGGCGAACGTTTCGCCGCCACGCAGCGCCGTGCTCGACGAGGCGCACCTGGGCGACATCAAAGGTGCGCTCGGCACCATCTCCCATTACGACCTCGCTCCGCGCACGGGGTGGTGGGCGCGCCTGCGCACGCTGCTCGCGATCCTCGGGCCCGGTCTCATCGTGATGGTGGGCGACAACGACGCGGGCGCCTTCGGCACCTATACGCAAGCCGGCCAGAATTACGGCACCACCCTGCTCTGGACGCTGCTGCTGCTCGTCCCGGTGCTCTACGTGAACCAGGAAATGGTGCTGCGTCTCGGCGCGGTCACGGGCGTCGGCCACGCACGCCTGATCTTCGAGCGCTTTGGCAAGTTCTGGGGCGCCTTCAGCGTGATCGACCTGTTCATCCTCAATGCGCTCACGATCGTGACCGAGTTCATCGGCATCACCTTCGTGCTCGACTTCTTCGGCATTCCGAAGATGCTGGGCGTATGCATTGCCGCTGTGCTGACCATGGCGGCCGTGAGCACGGGCGACTTCAGGCGCTTCGAGCGCTTCGCCGTCGCGCTGTGCGTGCTGAGCCTGCTGCTCGTGCCGGTGCTCGTGTCGATTCACCCAAGCGTTGGCCAGATGACGCGCGACTTCTTCATTCCCAACTGGCCCGCCCATTCGAAGCTCTCCGACGTGATGCTGCTCGTGATCGGCATCGTCGGCACCACCATCGCGCCCTGGCAGTTGTTCTTTCAGCAGAGCTACGTGATCGACAAGCGCATCACGCCGCGCTTCATGAAATACGAAAGGGCCGATTTGTGGATCGGCATCTTCTTCGTGCTGATTGGCGCGGTGGCCATGATCGCATTCTGTGCGCAGCTCTTTGCCGGCAAGCCCGAATTCGGCAGCTTCACCGACGCGGGCGGTGTGATCGCCGGCCTGGAAAAGTATGCGGGGCACACGCCGGCCGTGCTGTTCGCGGTCGCGCTGTTCGACGCGGCCATCATCGGCGCGGCGGCGGTGTCGCTTTCGACGGCCTATGCGATCGGCGACGTGTTCAAAATCCGGCATTCGCTGCATCGCGGCGTGAACGACGCGAAGGGCTTTTACCTCGTCTATTTCGGCATCGTGGCCGCCGCGGCCGCCATCGTGCTGATTCCGGGCAGCCCCCTGGGCCTCTTGACTGAAGCCGTGCAGACCCTCGCGGGCGTGCTGCTGCCGAGCGCCACCGTGTTCCTGCTGCTGCTGTGCAACGACCGCGCCGTGCTCGGGCCCTGGGTCAATTCGAAGGCGCTGAACCTGTTCACGGGCGCGGTCGTCTGGGTGCTGGTCATGCTCTCGATCGTCCTCACCGCTTCGGTCATGTACCCGGACATGAGCGGCGAGACGATCATCGATATCCTCGCGGCCGGCACGCTGCTGGCCGTGGCGGCCCATGCGGCCATAATCGGATGGCGCTGGCTGCGCGGCGAAAGCCCGGTCGTCACCCAGAGCTGGCCCCAGGGTGCCCGCGATATGTGGCGCATGCCGCCGCTCGCCGAATTGCCACCGCCCAATCTCACGCTCGCCAAGCGTGTGTGGATGGGCGTGCTGCGCGGCTATCTGATTCTGGCCGTGGCGCTCGTGATCGTGAAGGTGGTGCAGATGACGGTCTTGCACTGAGCGCGAAACTGCGCGGCTCAAGCGCGGCTCAAGCGCAACTCAAGCGCGGCGCCAAAGAAGCGGCAACCTTCGGTTGCCGCTTTTCGAGGTGCTTTTGCCGGACCCTGGCGCGGTAACGCTATCAGGCGGCTTGGGTGCAATGGTTCGGCATGCTGAGCGCCGCCTCGTCGGCTGCGAGCGCTTGCGGAATGGATTCCTTGAGAAAGTCGACGAAGGTCCGAATCTTGGCGTCGAGATATTGCCGCGACGCGTACATCGCGTACACCCTGAGCTGCTGGAGCCGATAGTCCGGCAAGACCCGCAGCAAAGAACCGTTGCGCAGCGCGGGGACCGCCGACGACATCGGCAGCGAGCCGATGCCCACCCCCTCGCGCAGCGCGGCGGCAAGGGCGTCGGCAACATTGACCTGGAATGTCGAGGGCGGCAATTCGAACGTCTCGGCTCCGCCCGGCCCCTCGAGGTGCCAGCGCTCACGCGGAAAGACCGGCGTGATGAGCTGCAGACAGGCATGGTCCGCGAGCTCGGCAACGCTGTGCGGCGTGCCGCGCTCGCGCAGGTAGCCGGGCGAAGCGCACAGCACGCTGTGCACCACGCCCAGCGTCTGCGAGACGAGCGCCGAGTCGGGCAACGCCGTCGAGCTCAGCTGCAAGGTCACGTCATAGCCTTCGTCGAGCAGGTCGGGCACGTGCTGCGAGAGCGTGAGCTCCACCGAGACCGACAGATAGCGCTTCTGGTACTGCATGACCGCGGGCACGACATAGGCTTGCCCGAAGCTCGTCGTGGCATGGACCCGCAGCCTGCCGGACGGCAGCGCCTGCGCGTCGCCGGCCTCGGCTTCCGCCTGGTCGATGTACGCGAGAATCTGCTCGCAGCGTCGAAGATAGCGTTCGCCGGCCTCGGTGAGGGCGACGCGGCGGGTACTCCGGTTGAGCAGTCGCGTCTGCAGATGCGTCTCCAGGCTCGCCACTGCGCGCGACGCAAATGCGGTCGTAATATCCAGGCGGTGTGCGGCGGCAGTGAAGCTGCCTTCTTCGGCAACGCGGGCGAAGATCCGCATGCAGTTCAGCGTATCCATCTGATGTAAGAAGCAGGGAGGGCATAGGGGCGCCGGAATCGCCAGACCCGCGCGCCAGCAGCGCTTCGGTTCGAGCTCCGTGCATGTACACACAGGACGCCCATGAGCCAGGTCCTGCGCGATCTGACACCGCCAAGCTTACCATCCATGCCGACGCGACGTGCATGGCGCGGCACTGCCTGCCGTCATCGAGCCACTTCCTCGCGGCGCTCCGCAGCCGGCGGCATGCCCGCCGTTTCCCGGACGCCTCCCGCGCAAGAGATAAAAAAAAGCCCGACTCAGTCGGGCCAAATTTCGAAGTACCAGGAGACTCCATTCAACAAGGAAGGAGACGACACGCCTGAACTACACGACGTTCTTTTCGACGATGGGATGGTTCTCCAACACACGGTCCCAGCTCAGCGAAGACAGGTCCAGGGTCGCGTATTTCCCGCCGATAATGAGCTCGCTCACGCCGCGGCCCGTTGCGGGCCCCTGCTGCAGGCCATGACCGCTGTAGCCGTTTGCGAACACGCAGTTATCGATCTCCGGGTGATAGCCGATGATCGCGTTATGGTCGAATACGTTGTACTCGTAGTAGCCCGACCAGCAATTCTCAACGCGCAGCGCCTCGAATTCCGGTACCCGATGCGCCAGAGTCGGCCAGATCACTTCGTCGAACAAATTGTGATCGACTTCGTCGAGCGGCAGATCGTTCGGGTCGTTCTCTTCGCCCGGCGAGGTCCCGGTGATATACGTCTTGCCTTCGGGGCGGAAATAAACGCCGGTGGGATCGATGAGCAGCGGGCTGTTCGTGAGCCGTGCCGGCGACGACACGTTGAAGATGCTGCGACGCCGGGCATACACCGGAATGTCGATGCCCATCATTTCGGAAATGCGGCGCGTCCACGCTCCAGCGGCGTTCACGAGCGTATCGCAGGCGTAGCGCTCTGCGTTGCTCGCCAGCACGTGCGTGACCTTGCGGCCGTCCAGCTCGAGACCGGTCACCTCCGCAGCAACATAACGCACGCCCAGCGCCTGTGCCTTCTTGCGCAGCGCCTGCACGAGCCCATAGCCGTCGAACCAGCCCTCGCCGCTGAGACCGTAAGCGCCGGCAACGATATCGTCCACGTTCAGCCAGGGGAACTTCTCTTTGAGCGCGTCCGGCGAGAGCAGCGCGATGTCCGCCCCCAGACTCGTTTGCAGTGCGTGGTTTTCGCGCAGCGTGGCTTCGCCCGTCGAGGTGGCCAGAAACAGGTAGCCGCCCTCATGCAAGTCGATGGATGGCTTATGGCCCTCCACTTCGAGCCGGTCGCCGATACTGCGCAGGAATTCAATGCCGTACAGCGACATCTGAATGGACAGCGGCGTGGAGAATTGCTGCCGGATGGAAGCCGCCGATAGCGCCGACGACGACCTAGCATAGCTCGGGTCACGCTCGATGACCGTCACGGCAATCGTCGGATCCGACGCGCGCAAAAAGTAAGCGATAGAACTACCGATGACCCCGCCGCCAACGATAACGACTTTTGCACTCACGACTTGCTCCAGATTCCAGATAGCCAGGCACACCGCGCGGGAAGCCGGTCCAGTGGCGAGGCAACTACGCGCTCCATCGCAAGATGCATTGGCTCGCGCGCTGCCCAGCCCCCTGAAAGTCTCCCCACGCCCAGAGTGAGTTTTATTGTTAGTCGATGTTGAAATCGATGCCTTGCGCGAGTGGCAGCGCCGATGAGAAGTTCACCGTATTCGTTGCGCGCCGCATGTAGGCCTTCCACGCATCCGAGCCCGACTCGCGGCCGCCGCCGGTCTCTTTCTCGCCGCCGAATGCGCCACCGATTTCCGCACCGCTCGGGCCAATGTTCACATTGGCAATGCCGCAATCGCTGCCCGACGCGGAAAGGAAGCGCTCGCTCTCGCGCAGGTCGGTCGTGAAGACGCACGACGACAGCCCGTGGTGCGCAGCATTGTTTGCCTCGATTGCGTCTTCGAAGCGGCTGTACTTGAGCACATAGAGAATCGGCGCGAACGTTTCAGTCAGCACGATCGCGGTTTGCGCAGGCATCTCGACAATGGCCGGGCGCACATAGAAGCCCTTTTCGTTGCCCGCGACCGCATGGCGTTCGCCGCCAAAAACCTTGCCGCCTTCCTGCTTTGCCTGCCCGAGTGCGGCTTGCATGCGATTGAACGACTGCTCGTCGATGAGCGGCCCCATCAGCGTGCCCTGCTCCAGCGGGTTGCCAATCGAGACCTTGCTGTAGAGCGTCTTCAACCGTTCCACAGTCTGCTCATAGACGCTCTCATGAACGAACAGGCGGCGCAGCGTCGTGCAACGCTGGCCGGCGGTGCCCACCGCCGAGAACAGGATGCCGCGCAGCGCCAGTTCCATGTCGGCCGTGCCCGAAACGATGCCGGCGTTGTTGCCGCCGAGCTCCAGAATCGTGCGGCCAAAGCGGCGCGCGACTTCCACGCCAACGGCGCGGCCCATTTCGGTGCTGCCCGTGGCGCTCACGATGTTCGAGCGCGGATCGGCCACCAGCTTCGCGCCCACGTCGCGGCCGCCATTGATGAGGCTCGTGAGCCCTTCGGGCGCCCCGCCGAATTCCTTGAGCGCATCCTGAAGAATCTTGTCGACGGCCAATGCGGTCAGCGGCGTCTTCTCCGAAGGCTTCCAGATGACCGCGTTACCGCACACCAAGGCGAGCGCCGCATTCCACGACCATACGGCGGCCGGAAAGTTGAACGCCGAGATGACCGTGCAAACGCCCATCGGATGCCACGTCTCGGCCATGCGGTGACCCGGACGCTCCGACGCGATGGTCAAACCATAGAGCTGACGCGAGAGACCCACCGCGAAGTCGCAGATGTCGATCATCTCCTGCACTTCGCCCAGCCCTTCCTGGAGGATCTTGCCGGTCTCGAGGGTGATGATGCTGCCCAGCGCGTGCTTGCGCTCGCGCAGCTTGTTGCCCAGCACGCGGACCAGTTCGCCGCGCCGCGGCGCCGGCACGTTGCGCCAGGTCTTGAAAGCCTCGTGAGCTTTCGCCAGCGCGGCGTCGGCATCGGCGACGGACTGGCTCGCCACGCGGCCAATCAGCTCGCCATTGATGGGCGAATGAACGGCAATATCACCTGCTTCTGCGAGATGGGAAATGCCAAGTTCCGAAAGGATGGTAGATGCTTTCACGGAGAAACCTCGTCGATGTTTCCGATAGGAAATATTGATACTTTAGGAAACTATACACGCGGAGCCGGGCACGGGCAACGTTGTCAACGTCGCCAGCTGCGTTGCGCAGGAACCCCGCTCGTCAGGAAATCTCGCGGCGCACGCTGCGCGGCGGCGCGCCCCGCTCCCGGCCCAGCACGAAAATTTCGCATCGGAAACAATCATGCCGCGAAGTCGCTGGCAGCAGGGTCAATGGCACAGCTCGCGCCGGGGCGCCTGCCACGCTGGCTGGCAAGCCCCGGATTTCCGCGGACCGGGCTCAGTCCGTCGTCTTCGTCGTCACCGGCACCCAGGCAACGTCTTTCACCTGGTACATCGTCGAACTCGGGCTCTTGAGGTCGCCGGTCTGGGTGAAGGCAATCCGGCCCGTAATTCCCTGGTAGTCCGTCGACTTCAGTGCGGCATTGAACTGCGCGGGGTTGACCGAGTTGGCCGTCTGCATCGCCTTGATGGCAACCCATGCCGCATCGTAGGCAAACGGCGCGTACGCCAGCATGTCCATGCCGTATTTCTGCTTGAACTTCACCTCGAAATCGCGCCCTTTGGGCAACGCGCTCAGCGGCTGGCCGTACTCCCATACCGCGGCGCCGTTCGCCGCATCGCCGGCAATCTTGATGAAGTTCGCGTCCTTCACGCCGCCGCCCGCGAGAAACTGGGCCTTGATGCCGAGCTGGCGCATGCGCTTGACCAGCATGGCCGCCTGCGTATCGAGACCGCCGAAGAAGACGAGGTCCGGATTGTGGCCCTTGATGGCGGTCAGTTGAGCCGAAAAGTCGACCGCCTTGTCGTTGGTGAACTCCCGGTCGACGATCGTGCCGCCGTTTGCCTTGACGGCCTTGGCGAATTCGTCGGCCTCGCCCTGGCCGAATGCCGTGCGGTCGTCGATGATGGCGATTCGCTTCGCCTTGCTGACCGCCGCGGCGTACGCGCCTGCGTTGCCGGCGTTCTGCGAGTCCGTGGCGATCACCCGGTAGACAGTGCCGAAGCCGGCCTGAGTAATAGCCGGGTTCGTTGCCGCCGGGGTAATCATCGGAATGCCCGCTTTCGCGTAGATCTGCGATGCCGGCAGCGTCGTGCCGGAATTGAAGTGACCGACCACGACCGCGACGTGATCGTCGACGAGACGTTGGGCCACCTGCACGCTGACGCGAGGATCGCTCTGGTCGTCCTGGGAATCGACGACGAACTTGACTGCCTTGCCGCCGATGGTCGGATGGCTGGCATTCGCCTCATCGACTGCCATGCGCACGCCGTTTTCGATGTCCTTGCCATAAGCGGCGCCGCCACCCGTGAGCGGGCTCGCAACGCCAATCTTCACTTCGACCTGCTGGGCATTGACGGCCCCGGCCGCCAGCAGGAGAGAGACGGCAACCAGCGCAGGACGACAGGAAGTGCGAATACGAGCAACCATTGGGCGTTCCTTTGATATCGGTATCGACACATCGCGCACCTCGCCAACCGCAGCGGGCTCCAGCGCGCGATATTCATCTCCCGCCTCAACACGCGGCGCCTGGCCCGCGTGCGGCGAAGATGCAAGGAGATTGTCGGCAGCCAATAGACCGGCATCAAACGATATCTATGCACGACCTGATGCGTTTTTGTCATCAAGTCCATGAGATCGGGGGATTCCGCGAGGTCTCTTGTGGGAGGCAGGGCACTGGGGAATACCCCGATCGAACCGGCGCCAGCCTATCAAGACGACGTGATGGCGCTCGTTGCGATGGGCTGAAATGCCCGCTCGCCCGCTCCTCACGGGCGTTTCTGGGCCGGTCGAATGGTGCCTGCCACGCCCTTTATAATTCGGCATCCGAACCATCAATCAGGGAATTTGTTCCGTTTGAACACAACTCCCCAGTTTCCAAACGTCTTCAGCGTGACGGCATAACAGGTTCGCAACAGCATTTCCCCATGCGACTACGACACCGTGTCCAGCCAACCGCTCGCCAAGGTCCCGCAGGCCTAGCCTGCGGTGTGCATAGGAGAATTTTCGCGCGAACGATTCAAGGCTCACCGCTGCCGTCAACGGGTTTCGCCTTATGAATGCGTTTCCTGGTATTTCTTGAGTCGATGCTAAGACGGCATGGAATCCAGGAAGACATAGAGCGCAGCAATCATCCCGTCGCGAACGATGATCACATCGATGCCCGTATAGTGGGGGGCCTCGCCGCGCGGGCCCGATCCCCACGCGAGGCGGCCGGCATTGTGCAGCGCTTGCGCCTCACCGATCGGCGTGTAGGCGAAATGCGGATGCGTGGCTCGAAGCTCGCCCGAGAATTTGTCGAGGGCATCGTGCCCAACGAATACACCTGGTGGCGCGTAGAGCACGCAGTCCTCCGTATAGAGTTCCTCAATAGCTGCGCGGCGACGCTTTGCGTCGCCTTCGCCGAATACCTCTTGCAGGTTGCGATAGAGCAGTTCGTTGATACGTTCGTTCATAATGGTTCTCCTTTCTGACTGGCTTGAGAGTACGCCTGATCAAATTGCGCGAATGGCTAAAAATCAGGACATTGCATTGCACTACTGAGCGAGTGCCAGCGTTTTTTCGATGGCGGTGACGACAGCGGGCCGCGCGGCCATTTCTTCATGCCAGCGAGCGACAAATGGAAACTTGTCGAGAGTCGCGCCTATGGACTGATGACGCCACACCCACCCGAAATGAGCGATATCCGCAATGCTGTACCCGTCGCCGGCAACGTACGGGTCGCGTTCGAGAATCTCATTGAGAACGCCCAGCGTCCGCTCGACTTCCGCAAGCGCCTGCGACTTTGCCTCGGGTTGGGGCGACGGCTGCAGCGCAACCCGAAACGCCTGCCCAAACGCGGGGCTCAAGCCAGATGCGTGAAAGAAAAGCTGCTCAAAAACCCTGGCGCGCCGTTGGCCGTCCCGCGGCAGAAGTTGCCCGGTCTTTTCCGCGAGGTGGACGAGAATCGCGGCGGATTCGCCGATGACCAGATCGCCTTCGCCAGGAACGGAGCGGTCGACGAGAACCGGTACTTTCCCATTGCGATTCATGACCTTGAAGGCGGCGGTCTTGTGCTCGCCCCGGCGCAGGTCGACGGGTACGAGCCGATAAGCGAGTCCCATCTCTTCCAGTGCGATGGGAACTTTGACGCTATTGGCAGTGGCGAACGCGTGAACTTCCAGCATGGTGCTCATGAGTCTTTCCTTTATGGGGTTTGATCGCCTGATGCGGCGAGCCGTGCGATGAGACAAATCTATGGCAGCGTGCTACTTTCCGAAATAGAAATGACTGAAAACCATCGTTGCAAAATTGCCGATGTCCAAGCTACCTGACTTTGAAGGGTTCGCGATGTTTGCGAAGGTCGCCGAAGAAGGCTCATTCGCCGCCGCTGCTGCGGCCATGGGCGTCTCCGTTGCCACGGTCTCGCGCGCCGTCACGCGTCTCGAGGAGCGGCTGGGCGGCCGGCTTTTTAACCGCACTTCACGGCGGCTCGCACTCACCGACTACGGCCACAGGCTGGCCGAGCGGGCCTCGAAGATCTACGCCGACGCCGAAGAGGCCGAGGATTTCGCGCGCGAGACCTCAAGCCGCCCGCGCGGCCTCGTCAAGCTCGCGGCGCCGCTGTCTTTCGGCGCGCGCTGGATTGCCCCGCTGCTGCCGGAGTTTTTCCAGATCTATCCGGAGATCTGTGTCGAGCTGCATCTCACGGATACCCATGCCGACCTGATTGGCGACGGCTTCGACGCCGCTCTGCGCATCGCCATCATGGAAGATTCGTCACTCGCTGCACGTCTCATTGCCCCGGTGCGCCGGTTTGTCGTGGCGTCTCCCGCCTACTTGTCCCGCCATGGCCGCCCGCAGCATCCGCATGATCTTGCCGCGCACCCGTGCCTGACCTACGCCAACCGGGGCAAGCGGGATGTCTGGCGCTTTACGCACAAGAGTGGCGAGGAATGCTCGATCACCCCTGCCGGAGCGTTGCGGGCAACCAGCGTGGAAGCGTTGCTACCCACGCTGCTCGCGGGACTGGCCATCACCGAGCTTCCCGAGTTCGTGGCGACGCAGTATTTCGTGGATCAACAGCTAGAACCGCTTTTGACGGATTGGCGCTTGCCCGAAGGCGGTCTGTATTTCGTCACGCCCACTGCCCGGGCACGCCCCGCAAAAGTGAGTGCGCTGGCCGACTTCTTCATCGCCAGGCTCACGCCGGCGCAATGGAGCGCCGAGGCGCAAATGGGCTGGCAGCCGCCAGGCCGTGGCGGCGGGTAATCCGCCTTGATGCGCGGGTGGATTCGGCGTCTAATCAGTTACGTGCAGGCGAAAGCGAGAGGCGATATGCGCTGCGCAGATTGCGGTTTCGAAAATGCCGCCGGAGCCCATTTCTGCGAGCAATGCGGAATGCGGCTCGCGCGGCTCTGCTCACGGTGCGGCCAGGCGCTGAGCGCGAGCGCGCGCTTTTGCAATGCATGCGGCGCACCCGCTAGCGGTGCGCCCTCTGGCGATGCGCCCTCTGCCGGTGCCCCCTCTGGCGGCGCGCCCTTTGCCGGCGCGCCCTCTGGTGATGCCGCTCATGCACCGCCCGCCGCCCCCATTCAATACACACCGCCCCATCTGGCCCAGCGCATTCTCGCCGAGCAGGCCGCGATCGAAGCGCAGCAAGGCACGGCGGTCGAACGCAAGACGATCACCGCCCTCTTTGCCGACATGGCCGGATCGACCGCGCTGATCCACGAACGGGACCCCGAAGATGCCCATCGTCTGATCGCGCCGGTCATCGCGCTCATGATGGAGGCCGTCCATCATTACGAGGGGTTCGTCGCGAAGTCGCTGGGCGACGGCATTCTCGCCCTCTTCGGCGCGCCAATCGCACACGAGGATCATCCGCAGCGAGCCCTGTATGCGGCGCTGCGCATGCAAGAGACGATGCGCCGGCATGCCGACCGCATTCGTCTGCAGGAGGGCATTCCTCTGCAGATTCGCGTGGGCATCCACACCGGCGAGGTGGTGGTGCGCTCGGTCCGCAAGGACGACCTGCGCACCGATTACGATCCGGTCGGTCACACGATTCACATCGCCTCGCGCATGCAGACGATTGCCGCGCTCTCCTCCGTCCTCGTCAGCGAATCGACCTACCGGCTCACCACAGGGTATTTCGAGTTCAAGGCGCTGGGCGCCACCCAGATCAAGGGCATTCAGGAGCCGCTGGAAGTCTTTGAGCTGGCCGGTCTTGGCGCATTGCGCACACGCCTGCAAGTGGCGGCACATCGCGGGCTGGCCCGGTTCGTGGGCCGGGAAGCGGAACTGGAGCGGTTGCACGGCGCGCTCGCTCAGACGACGGCGGGGCACGGGCAAATCGTTGGCGTGGTGGGCGAAGCGGGAGTCGGGAAGTCGCGTCTGTTCCATGAGTTCAAGGAGCGCTCGCAGCGCGGCTGCCTGATACTCGAGACATACTCGGTCTCGCATGGCAAGGCGTTTCCGTATTTGCCCCTCATCGAGCTCTTGAGGAACTACTTCCAGATCACTGCTCAGGACGACGAACGGCGCAGCCGCGAGAAAGTCACCGGACGCGTTTTGACGCTCGAGCGTGGTCTCGAAGATCTGCTGCCTTATGTGCTGTATCTGCTGGGCGCCGGTGAGCCGGATTCGCCGGTCGCGACCATGGACGCCCGCATCCGGCGCGACCGGACCTTCGAGGCGATCAAGCGGCTGATCGAGCGGGAGAGCCAGAACCAGCCGGTTCAACTGCTGTTCGAGGATTTGCAATGGCTGGACAGCGAGACCGAGGCATTCCTGGCATTCCTTATCGAGCATGTGGCCAGCAAGCGGATCGTCCTGCTGCTGAACTTTCGGCCCGACTACCGCCCGGGCTGGAGCGACAAGGACAACTACTGCGAGATGCGGCTCGACGCACTCGGGCCGGCCGAAGCGCAAAGCCTGCTCAGCGCGCTGCTGGGCGATGACCCTGACCTCATGCCGTTGAAGGAGCGCATCCTCGAAAAGACCGAGGGCAACCCCTTCTTCATGGAGGAAGTGGTCCAGACGCTCGTCGAGGAAGGCGCGCTGCTTGGCGCGCCCGGCCATTGCCGCATTGCGAAGACGCCCGCCGAGTTGCACATTCCCACCACGGTGCATGGTGTGCTGGCCTCCCGCATGGACCGGCTGCCCGCTGCCGAGAAGACGTTGCTGCAACATCTCGCGATTGTCGGCAAGGAGTTTCCCTGGAGTTTGATCCTCCAGGTGGTCGAGCAAACGGAAGACGAGTTGCGCCACCTGCTCTCGCGCCTGCAAGTGGCGGAATTTATCTACGAGCGGCCGGCCTTCCCGGAAATCGAATACACCTTCAAGCATGCACTGACGCAGGAGGTTGCCGCCAACTCGCTGCTCTCCGAGCAACGCAGTCTGTTGCACGAGCGCACGGCGCAGGCCATCGAAGCGCTCTATGCCGGCCGGCTCAACGAGTATTGCAGCGAACTGGCGCACCACTACAGTCTCAGCAGCAATGCGCAGAAAGCCGTGGAATACCTGCACCGCGCAGGCCAGCAGGCCGTCGAGCGCTCGGCCGGGCTCGATGCGATGCGGCACTTCCAGACAGCGCTCGCGCTGCTCGAACGCTTGCCCGACACGCCCGGCCGCGCGCGCCAGGAACTGGCGCTGCGGCTCTCTATCGGTCCCGCACTGATGGCGGCCCGGGGTTACGCCGCGCCGGAAGTCGAAGCCACATATACGCGCGCGATGGCGCTATGCGAACAGATTGGCGATTGCTCGCAGCTCTTTCCCGCACGATTCGGCCTGCGCACTTACTATTCGTTGCGCGCCGATTACGCCACGGCACAGGAGCTGGGTGAACGGTTGTTGCGGGTCGCGTGCAATGCGCACGATCCGGATTTGCTGGTCGAAGCGCATAGTGCGTTGGGATCGAGCTCGTTCTTCCAGGGCGATTTCGTCACCGCACTCGAGCACCAGGAAAAGATGCGCGCGCTTTACGTGCAGGAGCGGCATCAGGCGCACGCCTATGTCTATGGCATGGATCCCGGCGTGCGCACGTTGAGCATTGCTTCGTGGACCCAATGGTATCTGGGCTTTCCCGATCAGGCCAGCGAGCGAAGCCGGCAGGCCCTCACGCTCGCGCGCAAGATCTCCCAGCCGTTCGGTCTCGCGTTCGCGCTGGTCTCCGCGGCCATGCTGCATCTGTTCCGGCAAGAGCCCAGACTGGCGCAGGAATTCACCGAAGCGGCAATCACGCTATCGGACGAACAGGGATTTCCGTACTACCTGGCCTGGGCGACGATCCTGCGCGGCTCGTCGCTCGCCGAGCAGGGCAACCCGGACGACGGCATCGAACAGATGAAGCAAGGGCTCGCGGCGTACCTGGCGACCGGTGCGAAGCTTTCGCACTCCTATTATCTGGGTCTGCTTGCCACGGCCTGCGGGCGCAATGGGCACGTGCGCGAGGGACTCGATGCGCTGGCCGACGCGCTGGCCATCGTCGAGAAAACAGGCGAGCATTTCCACGAAGCGGAACTGTATCGGATCAAGGGAGAACTCCTCCTTGAGCGAGCGGGCGATCGAACCTGCGATGACCAGGACCCGCAACAGGCCGAAGCCTGCTTTCAGAAAGCCCTCGCAATCGCGGCCGGCCAACGCGCGACGTCGCTGCAGTTGCGTGCCGCGCTGAGCCTGGCACGGCTGTGGCGCACCCAGGGCAAGACGGGCGAAGCCGGCCAGATGCTGAGCCGCGTGTACGAGGCCTTCTCCGAAGGCGCGGATACGGCGGACTTGCGGCAAGCGAAGGCGTTGCTGGGCGACATGGCGGCAGTGAGAAGCACCTGATGCAAGCCGGCCTCGGCCAATGAGCACCGGGCGCGGGTTGGCAAGCCGCCGCGCAATTGAACGGTCCGCGCGGCCAGCGCCGCGCGCGATGGGCGGGCAGATCGCGACGCCCTTCAGCGACGCTGCTCCATGCGATAGCGGCCCGGACTGATGCCGGTTGCGCGCTTGAACGCAATGCTGAAGGCCGTGTCCGACAGGTACCCAATGCGTACGGCAATCGACATCAGCGATTCTTCGGAGTCCTTAAGCGCCGTCATTGCAATCGCCATCCGCCATCGATGGAGGTAAGCGAGCGGCGCACTGCCCACCATGGAGCGGAACCGCGACGCGAATGCCGTGCGCGACATCCCGACGCCTGAGGCCAGCGACTCAATCGTCCAGCGCTGGTCAGGCGAGCCGTGCATCATCGAGAGCGCCGAGCCGACCCTGGCGTCCGATAACGCCTTGAGCCAGCCCCCCGCATGCTCGCCGCCGGCCATGTAGGCGCGCAACGCCTGCACGAGGACCAGCGTCGCGAGACTCGTCTTCACCACGTCCGAGCCCGGCGCCGGATCGCCGGTTTCCAGCTTCAGCAGCGCAAGCACATGGGAAAGCGCATGTGCCGCCACATCGGCGGCGCGCAAATGAATGAGCGGTGGCAAGTTCCCCAGCAGCGTGCTCGTCACGTCGTTTTCGAAAATGAAGCGCCCGCTCGCGAGACTGACGGGCGCGACTCTCCCGGGCCCACGAAATCGCACGACGCCGTCCGCGCCGCGAATCGACCGGTAAGTTGCAGGGCCATCGCGCGGCGCACGCCCCGGCACGCTCGCCGAGCAGAACGGTTGTCCGTTCGTCAGCAGATAGACGTCCCCTTCTTCGATCGGGCGGTAGTCCGCCTCTTGCGCCATCCGCAGATAAAGCCGCCCGCGCAGCACGGTGCCGAACTTCATGTGCTGATACGCGGGAAACCGGAAGGCCCATGCCCCCTCGCCCTCGAAGCGGGACGAGAGGCCGCTGCGCACCTTCAGCAAGGAGAGGACTTCGGATAAGGCATCCATAAATGTACGATCGATAAGAAATTCCGGCCAATTGATTATAGGAAGTTCCAGTTCCGTGCGCGAAGATCATACCGCTGCCGCTGCATCCGCGCACGCGGCCGATTTTCATCAAACGGAAGCCAGCCATGTCGACGCCCACAGGTCTTGCTAGCAGGAATTTCGTTCTACCCGATCACTTTCGCCAATGGGTCGTGAAAGGCAGTCTCGCCAGCGGCGCCTTGCACGAGCAGAACTTCGCGCAGCGCGTCGTGCCCATGCCGCAGCTGGAAGATGGCGAAGCGCTCGTGCGCGTCATGCTGATCAATGTTCACGCAGCAACGCGCATGCGGATCGCGCGCGGACTCATTGCGCAAGGCGCCACCGACCCGAATAACTACGCGTGCGCGCGCGTCGTGCGCTCGCGAGACCCGGCGTTCGCCGTCGGCGATGTCATCGCGTGCCAGGCGGGCTGGCAGGAATACCAGATCGTGCGCAGCCGCGATCTGCCAGTGGGATTCAGCGAGCCCGACGAACTGGTGAAAGCGCTGAACGGCACGCGCTCCCCCTGGACCTATGTATTCCGCCCGGCGCTAGCGCGCATGTGGCCACCGCAAGTGCTCATGGAGATCTTCGGCACCTCGGGCATGACGGCGTGGTTCGGCATGCGCCAGTACGGCCCGTTGATGCCGCGCGACACGGTAGCCGTAGCGGCTGCAACGGGCGCCGTCGGGTCGATCGTTGCCCAGCTCGCGAAGGCCGCTGGATGCCGGGTGGTCGGCTTCGCGGGCGGCCCCGAACGCTGTCGATGGGTGCTGGAGCATCTGGGTATCGACGCGTGCCTCGACTACACCGCCAATGACTTCGACGCCGCATTGCTGAGCGCCTTTCCCGAAGGGATCGACGTGTTCTCGGATGGCGTGGGCGGCACCTTGACCGAGCGCGTGGTGCCGCGCATGAACCGCCATGCGCGTCTCTTTTCATATGGATCCGCTGCTGCTTCGTACGCCGAAGAAGTCGGCAACACGCCAGCTCACAAGCCGACGTTGCGCGAAGTGTTCGGCATCAACGCCACCGTGGAAGGCATGCTGCGCGAGCGTCACGTCCATTCCGGCGCGTGGACGGTCGACAGTTTCTATCACGATCGGCTCCGTGCGGAAGACGAACTTTCGCGCTTGATGCGCATGGGTCTGATTCGCTCGCACAGCCGCGCGGTGCGGGGATTCGAGCGGCTGCCCGAGGCGATCGCCGATCAGTACCGCCAGCGCGGAACCGGAAAACTGCAGATTGCATTCGAATGAGGTGCGCACCATGAAAGCCTGGCAACTCAGCCGCCTCGGCGGCGTGCTGAAACTCGTAGACCTGCCAACGCCCGAGGCGCGGCCAGGCAGCGTCGTCGTCAGGATGCAGACGTCGGCTGTGATGTCGTATATGCGCCAGTACGTCGCCGGCGAACTGCCCGTCTATCACGCCCCGGATCGGCCATTCATCCCCGGCGGCAACGGCGTTGGAATCGTGCACTCGGTCGGCAAGGACGTGTGGCACTTGAAGCCCGGCCAGCGTGTCGTGATTTCATCGCATTTCGTGTCCGGCGAGAACGTTAGCAATCCTGCACAGATGCTGATCGGCGTGACCGCCTCGGGCGCAGCCGGTCACGCGATGCAATCCGACTGGCCGGACGGCACGCTGGCCGAATATGCGTTGCTGCCGGCCTCGACATTGACCCCAGCCGATGCAGCCGCGAATTTCGATGCCACACAACTCGCACTTTTCGCGCGCTTCGTCGTGCCTTTCGGTGGCCTGTTGCGCGGGCGGCTTGCGGCGGGCGAAACGGTCGCCGTATCCGGCGCGACGGGCGCATACGGCAGCGCGGCTGCATTGCTGGCCGTGGCGCTCGGAGCGAGCCGGGTCGTCGCGATCGGGCGCAACGCGAAGGCGCTGCAGGCGCTTGCCGGATACGGCGGCGGCCGGATCGTGCCGGTCGCGGTCACGGGCGAAGCCGCACGCGACGTGGAGGCGATTCGCGACGCAGCACGGGGACCCGTCGACCTCGCCTTCGATATGGTCGGCAACGCGCGAGACCCGAACATGACACTTGCGGCGCTGCGCAGCCTCGCGCGCGAAGGACGGCTCGTGCTGATGGGAAGCATGGCGGTGGATCTACCGCTTCCGTACACCGAGGTCATGCTCAACGGCTGGGAAATCATGGGCCAGTTCATGTATCCGCGCGATGCCTTCAGGCGCTTGCTTGCGCTGGCTGGCACCGGTGCGCTGGAATCTGGCGCACTGCGCCCGGTCATCTTCGGCATGACCGGGCTTCAAGCCGCCATCGAACGTGCGGCCAGCGCCTCGGGACTCGAATGCGTGGTGATCGATCACGAGGGGTGAGGTCCGTGCACCCCGGGCAGGCACGGCCACTGCAATGCCGATGCCGGTCGCCACCAGCGCTTCGCCGATCGGGCCGGTCACCACGGACAACATGTATCAGCGGTCACAAGGTGTTACACGTGTAAAGATGTGCGAAACGCAATCCCGAAATTCGTGCACTACACTTCGATCGTCCTGTCGGATAACGGCTCCCCGCCACTGGCGTAGCCCGGTTTCTCTACTCCCTCACTTTGGTCGGACGCAAGTCGATGATTCGGACCCTCGTCACCCTCTCCCTGATTAGCGGCCTGTGTGGTTGCATCGTCGCACCGCCCTATGGCTACGCGCCCGCGCCGGGCTACTACGCCGGCTATGCACCTGGCTATTACGCGGCACCATCGGTCAGCATCGGTATCGGCGGCGTCTTCCGCGTGCATTGACCGCCTGTGATCGAGGCGCCAGCGGCGCCCGCTCGAATTGCGGGTCGTCGCTCGCGCGTCATGAGCCTTGGACGCGGCGCTGCACCGTCGTTTAGAAAGAGTGCGTCATGCCGATGCGCGCCACCACCTGGTGCGAATTCGACGACGGGCTTGCAGCGCCGGGAATGAACGCCGTATCGAGCGGCGTGCCCGTACTGCCTCCGCTCAGCTTCTGGTACACCAGTTGGGCATAGATGCCCGTGCGCGTGGACAACAGGTATTCGCCCATTAACCCGAACTGATTCCAGTGCAGCGCGCTTTCGGCGCCATCGCGCTTCAGATGCGCCATCGTGTACGTGTACATGCCGCCAACGGAAAGATCGGGGCGAATGTCGTACTTCACGTTGAATTCCACGTTGTCGAAACGCAGGCCCGCGTTGCCCAGCCCCAGATCGCCGAGATAGACCGACGACGTCGGCTGCTTTATGTTCACATGCGTGTAAACGGCGCCCAACGTTGCGGGTCCGGCTCCGTAGCTCGCACCGATTCCGTAGATCTTCTGGTTGGCCGCAGCGAAGCTCAGATCGTCCAACGCCACGGCACCTGCCGACGTCGCGCCTGCATTCGAGAGGTCTTCATAAACGGCGCCGATCGAAAACGTCGCATAGCTGTACTTGAGGCCGGCACTGTACATGCGATTGCCCGCGAATGCGCCCGCCTGATTGCTGAATCCGTACATCCCCGTGGCCGAAAAGCCGCCGTATGCATTGCTCGCATATTTGATCGCATTGTTCGCATGAAACGTGGCATCGGTATTGTCGTTATCGAGCGGATGCGAGAACAGGTAGCCACCCCAGTTGCCGTTCGCCGTCATCAGGCCGATGACATCGGTAACGGAATCGAACTGGCGTCCGAACGTGATCGTCCCGAACGTATCGGACTGCAACCCGACATACGACTGATAACCGAACAGACGCCCACTGTAATAAGCGCTACCGTTGTCCAGCATGAAGCCGCTTTCGAGGTCGAAGATCGCGTGCAGCCCGCCACCGAGATCTTCGCTGCCCTTCAGTCCCCATCGGCTCGTCGCCAGATCGACACTCGACGTCTGCCACGCCGTGTGGCCGCCCGCATTGTTCGTGAAATTGAGACCTTCGTCCAGCACGCCGAACAGCGTGACACTGCTTTGCGCATGAGCGGCGGCGGACGCGAACAGCAGTCCCGCTGCCAGAGCCATCTTGGCATTCATGTCGTTTCTCTCCAGGGTTTGAATTAACGCAGGCGGATCAGGGTGGATTTGAGTTCGGTGTACTTATCGAGTGCGTGCAACGACTTGTCCCGGCCATTGCCCGACTGTCGATAGCCGCCGAACGGAAAGTTCATGTCACCGCCTTCGTCGTAGCAGTTGACCCAGACCGTGCCGGCCCGCAGCTTGCGCGCAACCTCATGCGCCGTGCTCAGGTCCGCTGTCCAGACAGCGGCGGCGAGCCCGTAGTCGCTCGCATTCGCCACGTGAATGGCTTCGTCGAGCGTGTCGAATGTGATGACGGACAGCACCGGCCCGAAGATTTCCTCGCGAGCGACCCGGGCAGCGCCGTTGCTCGTGTCGAAGATCGTCGGCTCGATATAGAAGCCGCCGTCGACCGCGTGCGCGCGCGATCCGCCGAGCAGCAGCGTGGCCTCGCGCCGCCCCGCTTCGATATAGCCGAGTACGCGATCGAGCTGGGCCTGATCGATGATTGCGCCCATCGCGGACGCGGGATCGAGCGGATTGCCCGGCGCATAGCAATGCGCCGCGTCGATCAGCCGGTTCAGAAACGCATCCTTGATGTCGCGGTGCACGAGCAGCCGCGAGCCCGCCGTGCACATCTGCCCCATGTTGTAGAAAATCGCGTCCGCTGCCGTCTTCGCCGCGCGATCCAGATCGGGGCAATCGGGCAATACGATGTTCGGGGACTTGCCGCCTAGCTCGAGCCACACGCGCTTGAGGTTCGACGCACCGGCGTATTGCATGATCAGCTTGCCCACCTGCGTCGAGCCCGTGAACGCAATGCAGTCCACGTCGCGATGCAACGCGAGCGCCTTGCCCGCTTCGCCGCCGCCAGGCAGCACATTGAATACGCCGGGAGGAATACCCGCTTCGAGCGCCAGTTGCGCGACGCGGATCGCCGTCAACGGCGACTTCTCCGAAGGCTTCAGCACGACGCTGTTGCCGGCAGCAAGCGCTGGCGCGAATTTCCACGCCGCCATCAGCAGCGGGAAATTCCACGGCACCACGGCGGCGACGACGCCAATGGGCTCGCGCGTGACGAGACCGACCACGTGATGATCGGCCGGCGCGACTTCGCCGCCGAACTTGTCGATGGCCTCGGCAAACCATTCGATGCAATACGCCGCACCGGGCACGTCGACGGTCGTCGTGTCGGCAATCGGCTTGCCGGCGTCGAGGGTTTCGAGCAGTGCCAGTTCGTCCTCGTGTTCGCGAATGAGCGCCGCCCAGCGCAGCAAGATCGCCTTGCGTTCGCGCGGATTCAAACCCGCCCATACGTTGGCGGCGAAGGCACGGCGCGCGGCCGACACCGCGTCGTCCACATCGGCTTCGTTGCATGCCTCGACCCGGGCGAGCACGGTGGCGTCGATGGGGCTCACGCAGTCGAACGTTTCATTGCTGCGCGCATGCCGATACATTCCGTCGATAAACGCACGCCCTTCTATTTCCAGCGTCGCGCGCCGCGACTGCCAGTACTTCAAGTCCTTGATTTGCGTTTCCATGCAAAGAACCATTCCATTGTCGATTCGGTTGTCAGTCGCAGAAGCACGCGCAGTTCCATCGCTCTCACGCTGTCGCGAGCCGCGCGCCCACATCGCACGCGCCGCGCATCGATGCCGCGTCTTTCGCGCGCCGCCGCTCGCGGCATGCCGCGCCGAACGCGCGAAAGATCGCGGTCGATAGCGTGTTGCTCGCGTGTTGCCATTCGGGATGCCACTGCACGCCCAGCGCGAAGGCGCGCGCCGACTCGACGCTGAAGGCTTCAATCAGGCCATCGGGTGCAACGGCTTCGACCGTCAGTTCGCTGCCCAGGTGCGCAATGCCTTGGCCATGCAGCGAATTGACGAGGGCTTCCGTCATGCCGCTGCATGCATGCAGTACGCCCCCTTTCTCGATGCGCACGCAATGCGCGGGGCCATACTGTGTTTCGATCGGATCGGCCTTGTTTTCGCGATGATCGAGCAAGCCAGGGACCGCGTGGACTGCCTGATGCAGCGTGCCGCCGAAGGCGACATTCATTTCCTGGAAGCCACGGCAGATGGCGAGCACGGGCACGCCGCGCGCGACTGCCTCCCGCATCAAGGGGAGTGCCGTAGCGTCGCGATGCGGGTCATGTAAGGTATCTGGAGCGCTTGCCGCGCCACCAAAGCGATGTGGTTCGATGTTCGAATAGCTGCCCGTGAAGAGCAAGCCATCGATGGATGCAAGAATCGATTCCATGGATTGCCGCTCGCCGAGCGCGGGAAGGATGACAGCTAGAGCATCCGCACCGTCAACAATCGGATCGATGTACTTTTCGCTTGCCGCGTGTGACCAGTGCAAACCGATCTTTGTGCGGTCGGCTATTATTCCGATAATTGTATTGATTTGCATGGCTAATTTAATGGGTGGTTTTTAATTGCTCTGATGAATCTGGAAGTTGCATTTGGTGTGGATTTTTTTGTTAGTTGGCCTTTCCTTGATTTCATGTAGGTATATTTGTGTTGCCCCTGTGCGGGGCGGCACCTACTTTTCTTTGCAGCCGCAAAGAAAAGTAGGCAAAAGAAAGCGGCTCAAACCGCCAGTGTGACGCAGTTCACCACTGCCCTATTGATCGGAGCGGCTCCGGGGCATCCGTCATCTCGCACATTCCGCCTTGGTGACAAGGGGCTCATTCTTCCCGCCACGCGCTACGCGCGGGCGGAAGGGGCTGCAAGGAAAACCGGGCGTGCTGCCCGGCGAATGCGCGAGGGTACTGTCGAACGAATACACTGGAGTCCTACCAAAATATGTGTGTCCCACCGGATTTGGTTATGCCCCACGGCGCGCGCAGCGCCGCCGGATGGATGAGCCCTTTGTCACTCCGTATGACGGCGAGTGGTGACAGATGCCCCGGAGCCGCTCCGATATAAGTCGAGTGGTGGACGGCGTCACACTAGCGGTTTGAGCGGCTTTCTTTTGCCTACTTTTCTTTGCCGCTGCAAAGAAAAGTAGGTGCCGCCCCGCACAGGGGTAACCCTAATATACCTACATGAAAACAAGGAAAGGCCAACCCAACCCAACCCACCAAAAAAACCAAACCTAACTCCAACCTAGAACTCACATATCAATCGTAATATCAGATGTCAACGCACGCGACACACAAACCATCATCACATCACCGCGTTGCCGCTCACCCTCTGTCAACAGCATGTCACGATGATCCGGCACGCCATCAAGCACGCGCGTCTCACACATCCCACAAACACCTTGCTCACACGACGATGGCACATCGTGCCCAGCATTTCGCAGCGCCTGCAAGACCGAGCAATCGTGCGGCACCTCGACCGTTGCGCCGCTGCGAGCAAGAATCACCCGCAGCGCTCCACCAGAACCCACCGCAACGCCAGGCGCAGCACAAAATCGCTCGATATGCAGACGCTCACTCAACCCCGCCAACGCAAAGCGTTCCGTGAGCGCATCGAGCAATACGGCAGGACCGCAGCTATACACCTGCGCGCCTTCGGCCGCTCTCACAACAATGCGCTCGAGATCGAGCAACCCGGTCTCATCGGCGGGCAGGATCTCGACATGCTCGCGCCCCAGTTGCTCGAGCTCGCGCACGAACGCCATCGAAGCCCGCGAGCGGCCGCCATACAGCAGATGCCATCTGGCATTCGCGCGCTGCGCGGTGCGGATCATCGGCAGGATCGGCGTAATGCCAATGCCGCCCGCGACGAACAAAAAGGAATCCGCAGGCTGCAATTCGAATGCGTTGCGCGGCCCACGAATCTGCACCTGTTGGCCGAGACGCAGGCCGTGCACTTCACGCGATCCGCCGCGTCCGTTCGCTTCGAGCAGCACAGCGATGCGCATGGGCCGCCACTCGCCGCCTTCGCCCGGCGCACCGGGGTCGCCGCACAGCGAATACTGACGCGTCAGACCCGAGGGCAACACGAGGTCGATGTGCGAACCGGCCGTCCACGCGGGCAACGCCGAACGGTCGGACGACTGCAACTCCAGCGAAACAACACCCTCCGCTTCGATGCGCATGCCGGTAATCTGCACATCGAACGCCGTGTTGCGCGCGTTCATACCGTCTCCGCCTTCACTTGCGACGTGACCGCCGGCACGGGTTGCTTCGCGCGCTCCATGAACTCGCGGAACGCACGGCGATAGTTCAGCGTGAACAGATCGGCAGGCACCGAATGCTCGACGTACGTTCCATCCCAGTCGATTTCGCGCGGCTGGATACCCGCCGCCACGGGCATGTCTTCCAGATACACCATCTCCTCGATACGCAAGCACTCCTGCAGATCCGCGCCGCGAAAGCTGCGCTCGTTCGCCACGCCCCAGAAGATGCGCACCTGGTCGTATGCGACGGGCGACGGGAAGCCGGCCACGATGCGCTTGCCGAGCTTCTCGTAGTCGTAGGTGATCGACGCCATGCCCGGCGCGATGCAGTGATAGAACATCATGCAGTCGCCGTCGTTTGCCCAGTCGCCATCGCCCGCGTCGAGCCTGCGCTCCATCCAGATGTCCAGCCCCTCGCGCCTCACCTTCAGCGGCTCGACCACGTGCTTCGAGGGCCCCATCGACACTTCATGCACGAACGGGAAATGCGCCACGTCACGGAAATTCTCGATCGCGACGGCGACGCCCGTCGGCGATTCGAGCGGCGCCGCCGCCAGCCAGTCGAGTTCGAGCTCGCGCCACTGCGCCGGGTCGTAAAGGTCCGTGACGGGTTCTTCGAGCACGGTCCACACGTGCGCGAAGCGTTCGATCGTGCGATAAGTGCGGATCGCGGCCTGCGGCGGAATCTTGCATTGATCCTCGAGCGACGGAACATGCGTGCACTTGCCGTTCTCCGCCGAGAACTGCCAGCCGTGGTACGGACAGGCGATGTTTTCGCCATGCACCTTGCCGAGCGCGAAGTCCGCGCCGCGATGCGGACAGCGCGCATCCTGCACGACGGCCTTGCCCGATTCGGTGCGATACACGACGAGGCGTTGCCCCAGCAGC
This sequence comes from Paraburkholderia silviterrae, assembly GCF_004353915.1. GTDB lineage: Bacteria > Pseudomonadota > Gammaproteobacteria > Burkholderiales > Burkholderiaceae > Paraburkholderia > Paraburkholderia silviterrae. Next base: position 524,674 of record NZ_SMRP01000001.1, read on the forward strand.
GTCGCGCTTTGTGGCGTGGTCAGATCGGCGCAGCGGGCGACGGGAAACCATTGGCGGCGCATTGCCAGTTCGGCTTGCGAGCGCAGCGGAAATTGTGCGGACATAGAAACCTCTGATGCCAAATAGTGTATTCAGATACCGACGACGAGCGCGCCGCCGTTCACGGGAATCGCCTGGCCGGCGATGAACGCAGCCTCGTCGGAGGCGAGAAACGCCACGGTGCTGGCGATCTCTTCCGGATGCGCGAGACGGCCGAGCGGGATCGCCTTCTGCTCGCCTGCGATGTATTCGTCCGGGACCATGCGCGTGAGAATCGCGCCGGGCGTGACGGCGTTCACGAGAATGCCTTCGCCAACGAACTCCCTGGCCATCGTCTTCATCAAGCCGAGTTGCGCGGCCTTCGCGACCATGTAGCCATACGAATGGCCGTCGGGCACCTGCCCCCACTGCGAGTTGATGAAGATGACGCGCGGCGCGCCGCTCTTGCGCAGCCACGGCAGCGCGGCCCGGGTGAGGTGGAGCGGCGCGTGCACGTTGATCGACAGCAGCTGGTCGAAATTGGCGTCGTCGGTGTTCTCGAGGCCGGTGAGCGAGTACATCAACCCCGCGTTATGCACCAGAATGTCTAGGCTTCCGAAGCATTCCGCTGCTTCGTAGATCACGCGCTCTGCGAGATCGCGGCGCGTGATGTCGGCGCTCAGCGCAGTTGCGCGACCGCCGGTCTGCTCGATTTCGGCGGCCGTTTCACGGGCCACGTCGGCGTCGATATCGACGATCGCCACGGCTGCGCCGCGCAGCGCGAGCAGCCGTGCATGCGCGCGGCCCGCGCCGCGGCCGCCGCCAGTGACAAGCGCAACACGCCCGGTGAGACGCCCGGCATCGGGCGACAGCGTGAGCACGGTTTCGGGTGCCTGGCGCGACGGCGCACGCCTGATTGCCTGATTCATATCCATGACTCCTGTCGGCCAAGACTCAGGCCGCGACCTTGTGCGGCTCGGTCACGTACAGCATGTTGCCGTCCGGATCGAACATCGGGCGGTAGCGATAATGCGTGCCGTTCGGGTGCTGCCATTCGATCGGTGCTTCGGTGACCCATTGGACCTTGCCGTCGAGTACGCGCATCGCTTCGTCGAGGCTCTCGACTTCAAAGGCGAAGGAATCGAAGCCTGGCTTGTCCTTCAGGTTCACGGCCGTGCGGCGCTCGACGGGCGTCGCGTCTTCCGTGCGGAAGAGATAGAGCGTCACGTTGCCCATTTCGATGGCGGCCCAATGCTCTTCGGGCTGATACGGCAGAAAGAAGCCAAGGCCGAGCGTGCCGTGATAGAAGTCGACGAGACGCTGCACGTTGGGCGTGAGGATGTCCATGTTATCGATGCGCTTGAGTTTGAGCATGGCGAACTCCTTGTTGTCGGTGTGAATGAAAATCAGGCTGCTGCAAGCAGTTGCACGTGATGGCACGGGCCGCCGCGCAACGCGCGAAGCGTGCCGCGCGCCACGTCGATGACGATCGTGGCGAGCGTGGCGTACTGGCCGCTCTCCGGAAGTGCGGGATCGGGGTGGCAGCACAGCGCGCCGGTCGTGCCGAGGTGGTTGTTCATCGCGCCAATCACCTGCAATGCCGAAAGCTTCGCGCGGCCCGCGAGCCTGCGCGTGAGCAGGTCGTGGCGGACCAGCGTGTCGGGGTACTGGCGCGGCTCGGTATCGCCCGCCGCTGCTGGTGAGGAAAGAAAGTGGTTGGTGTGCACGAGCAATCCGCTGGCGTCGGGAAACACGAATCCGGGCCCGCCGGGATGCAGTTCGACCGATATCGCCGTGCTGCTGTTGTCCGCTGCCGCGATCACCGTCAACGACGACGACGCGGACACCTCGACCGAAGCCAGCAACTGCAACGCTTCGTTCACGTCGCCACAGGTATCGAGCATCCAGCGCGAGGCCACGTGCACGGGCACACCGATGCTCGCGCCATCGCGCTCGTGATGCAGGATGTTGAAATGCACGCCGATACCGCGATCGTTCACGCCCGCCTTGCCGACGATGCCGAACTCCGTCACCGTGGTCGTGAGGCGCCCGTCGGCATGGGGAATTTCCCATGTCAGCCATTGATCGGCGAATTCGGCGTACCAGTCCCACGTTTGCACGGCGACCGCGTGCGCGCTGTGCGCATCGACCTGCACGACCGTCGAGCATTCGCCGCGCAACGGCGCATGCAAGGCAGCGAGAATCTCGGTGCGCGCGTTGATCGCGCCAAGCAGGCGCACGTCGATATTCGCGCCCTCGGCCATGCCCTCGATCTCGGCGTGCAAGGGCGCAGCGAAGCGCGCGATGGACTCGAGCGCCTGCGCACCCATCGCATGGATGTCGAACGGGCCTTGCGCGACGCGCTCGAACAGCGCGCGATAGCGTTCGACGCCCGCATGAATGCGATGCGCGTGCGCCTCGCCGAACTCGCGTCCGCGTGCGGCGGGCTCAGTCTGTGTCGAACGAAACACGAAGGTCATGCCGCCACCCGTTCGAGTTGAGGTGTCACGTGACACGCGACTTCGTCGAGACGCGCGAACCAGACGTCGCCATCGGCCACGAGCCTCTCGACGAAGCGTTCGAGCTGATCGAAGCGCGCGCCTCGTCCGATCACTTCGGGATGCATCGTGAAGGTCGTGTGGCGTCCGTCACGGCGCGCGGATTCATATTCGGCCAGCCACGTCTCGACCAGCGTGCGCGGCGCCGTGAAGTTGCCGCCGTTGTCGATCGTCCAGCCAAACATCGGATAGTCGTCGAGCGACCAGTGCACGGGCAGCTCCAGAATCGAGCGGCCGTTCCAGCACTCGCGGTACGGGCGGTCGTCGCCCATGCAACTGGAGTCGTACATGAAGCCGTTGTCGAGCACGAGATCGAATGTTTCAGGCGTCAGCTCCCACGACGACGAGCGGTAGCCCGCGGGCTTCGGCGCGCCGGCCTTCTGCAATGCCGCGAGACCCTGGCGCATTTCGTCGGCTTGCGCTTGCGCCGACACCCGGTCGCTGCGCAGATGCATATGTCCGTGGTGACCGATCTCGTGCCCCTCCTTGAGCAGCAGCTCGACGAGGTGCGGGTGCTGCTCGGCCGTGTAGCCCGGCACGAAGAACGTCGCGTGAATGCGGTGACGGCGCAGCAGTTCGACGATGCGCGGCACGCCGCGCACCACGCCGAAGCGCCCTTCGGAGAGACTCGTCAGGCGGCGCGCATAGGCCGGGCTCTCGCCGAGATAACCGGCCTCGGCATCGACGTCGAAGGTCAGCGACACCGCCGTCGATTTGGAGTTGGGCCACTTCAGCGTGGCCGCGTGGGGAGTAGTCATGGTGGTCGACTCGCTGGTTGCGGGTTGAATCGCGGGTTGAATCGAAAAAACGGCGAAAAGCGGCCCCCCCTCAGTGGGCCGGCTCTCGCCGGGCGCACTGCTGGTCATTGCACAGTTGGGGGAAGAAGCCGGGGCTAGGTGATCACGGTCAGCTTCGCGGATATCCACACGACGGCCACCGCGGCAGCCAGCGCGAGGTACGGCAGCATGCCGGCGCGTGGGCGCGGCAGTTCGATGTCACGCCGCATCGACTCGGGAAAGCGGCCCTTGTCCTGAATGTAGTGACGGTAGAAGAACACGGGGACGATCAGCAGCATCGCGACAAGCCCGTTGCGCAGCGTGTTTTCGCCCTGGAAGTTCGCGCCCGCGCCCACGAATGCGAGATCGACGAAGCCGCACAGCGCACCCAGTCCCAGCAGCCAGTTGCGGCAGCGATACGGACGCGGCCAGTCCGCGCGGTCGAGCCGGTGAATCCAGCCCGACTGCAAATTCAGGAATACGAAGATCATGTAGCAGACGTTCGACAGCGCGAGCACGGTCATGTAGTCGGACATCAGCAGCAGGATCAGGTTGAAGCCGAGATCGGTCCACATCGCGCGAGTCGGTGCGCCGTGCTCGTTCACGTGCGACAGGTACTTCGGCAGCCAGCCATCCACCGACGCCTGGTACAGCGTGCGCGAGGAGCCCATCATCGAGGTCATCACCAGCAGCAGGATCGAGAGCACCATCATCACGACGATCACGTTGACCACGACCGCGCCGCCGTTGACGAAGCTCGCCATCACCGCGCCCACACCGGAGCCGTCCACCACGCTCGGCTCGAGCATGCCTTTCAGTCCGAGCTCGCCCTGGAACGCAATGGGCACCGCGATGAACATGAACAGGCACAGCAGGCCCGACGCGAAAATCGCCTTGAACGTGTCTTTCTGCGGATTGCGGAATTCACGCGTGTAGCAGACCGCCGTTTCGAACGCGAAGGTCGACCAGCAGGCGAGGAACATCGCGCCCATGGCGGTACTGACGCCCGCTGCGTTCCAGTGCCCCATCACCGCCGCGCCGGACGCGTCGTGCGTGAGCGGCAGCATCGGCAGGAAATGCGTGGACGGCATGTCGCCCGTGATCAGCGGCACCAGCGAGACAACCAGCAGCGGCGCCAGCGACGCGATGCCGAGAATGCGCTGCGTCTTTGCCGCCGCCGATGCGCCCGCGTGCTGGAGCTTGAAGGCGATCAGCAGGAACGCGAGCGCAAGCAGGAAAGTCGCGTTGATGCGCAGCGTCAGGCCCCGGGTGATGAAGCCGAGATCGACCAGCGTGATGTGCCAGGTATTGATCGCGGCGTTCGCCGGGAACAGGCAGCTCAGCATGTAGCCGGCGGCGAGGCTCGTGCCGAGCGCGAGCATGGGCGACCACGCGATCCAGTTGCACCACACCGAGACGGGTGCGACGAACTTGCTGTAGCGCACCCAGCCGAGTGCGCCGTACACGGATGCGCCGCCCGACTTGTGCGGATACAGCCCGGAAATCTCGGCGTAGGTGAAGCACTGCGCGAAGCCGATCAGGATCGCCACGATCCAGATGAGCCACGCGGGCTGGCCAATCGTCGCCGCCACGCCGCCGATGGTGAACAGCACGCCAACGGGGACGCCGCTCGTCACCCAGAATGCGTCCTTCCACGTCAGATTGCGGTGCAGTTCATGTCGCATGGGCGCTTCATCTTGAGCCGCTGGTTCGCGCACGCCGGCCTGTGCCGGCAAGACGTCTTCTTGCACGCTCATCATCGTTCTCCCTGCCGCAGCGTGGGCGCTGCACGATGGGGCTCGCCTGTGCGAGCCAATGATTGATCGGGTTGATCGAAAACGGCAAGGCTCGAGGCTCGCGGCGCTGCCGCAGCGTCCTGCCACCGGCGTGCCGCTACAGCGGCCACCTTCGCGGTGGCGTCTGGAAAAGCTGTTCGCATGGATGTCACTCTCATCTCGGGGTTGAACGACGGCGAGCTCGCGATGAGTGAATCCTAAGGCCGAAAATTGCGCATGTGTATACTTTTTAACCCTTAGTACTGCGCGTTGCGTATTTGTAAGACTTATATTGTTCGCTTTGCGCAACTCTGGGCGAGCTGCACCGTGGCTGGGCGGCACGGCGAGGCACGCGGCGCCCCTGCGCGCAGGGGGCGTGCGTCAATGCCCGCGGGAGTTCGGCGGGCTAGAGCGAAAGAAAGGGGAGATGGAGGACGCGGTGCGTTGGAAACGCATCGCACCAGACTGGCACCTGAAGACTACGCATTGCGCGGAATCTGACCGTCTGTTTTGCGCAACGCATCGGACACGCCCGATGCGTGCGACGACGGTGCTGGAGTCGAAAAAGCGGGCCGGGCCTCACTCCTCCGGTTCAACTGGCGGAATCGTGAAGCGGATCTTGTGCACCTTGACCTCGTGCATGGTCCGCACCGTGCGCACGCCAGGCAAGGCGCGAATGCGCTGCTGCAAGGCGAACAGACCTTCGTCGTCGCGGCACAGCACCTGCACGCACAGATCGGCGCCGCCGAGCAGCGTCGACAGGTAACTGACTTCGGACCAGCGCCCAAGATTGTCGACGGCGCGGTCGTGGTCCTGGGGATCGACTTCGACGAATAGCAGCGCGAGCTTCGCATGGCCGAGCTTCGACGGATTCGTGAACGCGAGAATCTGCAGGATGCCCAGTTCCTGAAGACGCTTGACGCGCGTGCGCACGGTCGCTTCCGGCACGTCCACGTTGCGGGCGATTTCGCGGAAGGCCCGCCGCCCGTCTTCCTGCAATTCACGGACGATCTGGAAGTCGAGAGGATCGAGTGTCGATGTCTGCATAGTGAGAAGTTGTCGCTCGGGATGGAGAGTGGGCGCACGCAAAGACGCCATGCGCCGCTTGCTTCAAACGCAGAAGGCTATCAGAAACCTCGCGCAATGCAGCAACGCGGCGTAGAGCCGCGGCAAGCTTCCGCGTGCCCGGCGCGCCCCTTCGCGAATTATTTTGCGCAATTATCAAGACATTTTTTTGCGCGTTGAAATTTCAAATAAGACATAGTAGATTGAATGCGCAACCCCGAGAAACGCGTTGCGCCATCCGTGCGCACCCGGTCGTCGGTCGGCAATGCGCAACAGCATAGCTGCGATGCTGCGCATTGCGTGCAGCACCCCAAGCGGCGCCCGGCGCCGGCCTCCAACCGCGAGTCCACCATGAACACGGCAACCCTTGCGTTTTTCGACACCCCCGGCCGTGCCACGCCAGTGCGGGACGCGCGCCTCCAGGCGGCCCGGCTCAATCCGCTGTCGAACGTGATCCTCGCATTCTGGGCAATCTGGCATTGCCGTCACGCGCGCCCTCCGTTGCGCCCTCAGCAGCGCCGTCCGGTGCGCCATCTGTCACGCGGCCCGCAGTGCCGTCCTTTGCGGGCACCCGCCTGAGCTGAGGGACGGCACAGGCCATCCGCACCGGCCGCACGCGCAGCTTCGTCATTCATCCATCGATCCCGGCCATCCGCATCGCGCGGAGGACCACGCATGCGCTCACGCGCAAAGAACACTGCCATGTCTACGACATTCGCCCACGAACAGGAAGCCCTCACGTTTCTCGAGCAGCATCCCGACATAGATTTGTTCGAACTCTTTATCGTCGACGCCGCGGGCGTGCCGCGCGGCAAGCTGCTGCATCGCGAAGAACTGCTCGCCGTGTACCGCAGCGGCCGTCCGCTGCCGAGCGCGATCATGAATCTGACGATCAACGGCGACGATACCGAAGACAGCGGTCTCGTCTGGGATGTCGGCGATATCGATTGCCGCGCGTATCCGTTGCCCGGCAGCCTCGTGCGGCTCCCATGGCGCAAGATGCCCACCGCCGCCGTTCAGGTGCAGATGCATCCCGAAGAGGGCCTGCCCGCGGGCGTCGCCGATCCGCGCCAGTTGCTTGCGCGCATCGTCGAGCGCCTCGAAGCCGACGGTCTGTATCCGGTGATGGCGTGCGAGCTCGAGTTCTATCTGCTCGATGCCCGGCCCGACGCGCAAGGCCGTCCGCAGCCTGCGCGCGATACCGACGGCGGACGCCCGCGCGCGACCCAGGTCTACGGCTTGCGCGAGCTCGAGCAGATCGAGCCGTTCCTGAAGGACCTCTACGATGCCTGCCGCGAACAGCGCATACCCGTGCGCACCGCGATCTCCGAGTATGCGCCAGGCCAGGTCGAAATCACGCTCGAGCACGGCCCCGCGCTCGAAGCGATGGACCATGCCGTGCGCTACAAGCGCATCGTCAAGGGCGTGGCCAACGCGCACGGCATGAGCGCGTGCTTCATGGCGAAGCCGTTTGCGGAGATTGCCGGATCGGGCATGCACATGCATGTGAGCCTCGCGAACCAGGCGGGCGAGAACCTGTTCGCGTCCGAAGACAAGGCGGGCACGCCGATGCTGCGGCACGCGGTTGGCGGCATGCTGCATGGCCTGCTCGATTCGATGCTGATGTTCTGTCCGAACGCGAACTCGTACCGCCGTTTTCAGGCCAACAGCTATGCGCCGTTCACGCCGACCTGGGGCGTCGACAACCGCACGGTGAGCCTGCGCGTGCCCGGCGGTCCCGCGCCGAGCCGGCACGTCGAGCATCGCGTGTGCGGCGCGGATGCGAATCCCTATCTGGCCGCCGCGGCGATTCTCGCGGCTTCGCATTATGGTGTGCGCGAAAAGCTCGACCCGGGCGCGCCGGTCGAAGGCAACGGCTACGCGCAAGCCGACACGCTGCTGCCGACCGACTGGCTGAGCGCGCTCGACGCGCTCGAAAAGTCGACATGGGCAAGAGACGTGTTCGGCGCGGCGTTCCTGAAGGTGTTTCTCGCGATCAAGCGCGCCGAGTACCGGCAGTTCATGGGTGAAGTCGGTGAACAGGACTGGCGCTGGTATCTGCATCAGGCCTGATCGTCATCGACACTCAACGGAGCCCCTCATGAACGCCGCACTTCCCCTTCTGGCTGCCGCCCCGGAACGCAGCCCCTCCTACTACACCGCGACGATCGATCGCGAGACCGACTATCCAGCGCTCGAAGGCGAACATCATGTCGATGTCGCCATCATCGGCGGCGGGTTCACCGGTGTCGCGAGCGCCATCGAGCTGGCCGAGCGTGGACTGAAAGTCGCGATCGTCGAGGCCAACAAGATCGGCTGGGGCGCGAGCGGCCGCAACGGCGGCCAGATCACGGGCAGCCTGTCCGGCGACCACGCGATGCGCAAGCAGATGCGCGCGACCCTCGGCAGCGATGTCGACGACTTCATCTGGTGGCTGCGCTGGCGCGGGCACGAGATCATCGAGTCGCGCGTCAAGCGCTATGGCATCGCCTGCGATCTGAGGCACGGTCATCTGCATGCGGCGATGAAGCCGTCGCATCTGCGCGAGCTCGAAGCAAGCCACGAAGAAGCGCAGCGGCGCGGCATGGGAGCCTGGGTCGAGCTGCTCGATCGCGACGGCGTGAAGGCGCACCTCGACACTGATCTCTACCTCGGGGCGCTGAAGAATACGCGCAACATGCATGTGCATCCGCTCAATCTTTGCATCGGCGAAGCGCGCGCGGCCGAGCGTCTCGGCGCGCTGATCTTCGAGCATTCGGAGGTGCTCGACATCGTGCATGGCGCGAAGCCGGCCGTCGTGACCTCGCACGGCCGGATCAACGCGCAGCAGATCTTGCTCGCGGGCGATGTGCATCACAAGCTCGAACCGGGGCAACTCAAGGGCAAGATCTTTCCCGCGATGGGCGGCATCGTCGCGACCGAGCCGCTCGGCGAGCTCGCGCGGCAGATCAATCCGCACGACCTTGCGGTGTACGACTGCCGCTTCGTGCTCGACTACTATCGGATGACGGCCGACGGCCGCCTGCTCTTCGGCGGCGGCGCGAACTATTCCGGGCAGACGTCGCGCGATGTCGCGCAAGAACTGCTGCCGTATATCGAGCGCACGTTTGCACGCCTGAAAGGCGTGCGAATCGATTATCAGTGGACCTGTGCAATGGGCATCGTCGTCAACCGCATTCCGCAGCTCGGCAAGCTCTCGCCCAACGTGTGGTATTGCCAGGGCTACTCCGGGCACGGCGTGGCGACCAGCCACATCATGGGCGAGATCATGGCGCAAGCCATCACAGGTACGCTCGGGCGTTTCGATACATTTGCAGCTTGCCGCCACATCCGTGTTCCCATGGGCGATGTCATCGGCAATCCGCTGCTGGCCGCGGGCATGTGGTACTACCAGATGCTCGAGCGGCTTCGCTAGCCATCGACCAGCCGCAATGGTCTGCGGAATTCGCCGCGATGCCGCGAAAAACCCGCCAGATGGGGCTCCGGCGCGTTGTCGGTCATCCCGCGATGACGCGTCGATTGTTTACGTGGACGCAACGCAGAATTCGTTCTATTGGCATTGTTCTTCGATAGATAGCACCTAAAATTCTCTCCACTGTGTTACGGCGAGCGATGCTTTGCAGCGGCGCCGGACTGCTTTCATGAGAGGGTGCGATGAAGGAAATTCTCGAAGGGGCCGCGGTCATCGCCGCGATGAGCCTGTATCTGATTCCGTCAATCGAAGCCGACGCGCGCGGGCATCACGATGCTTTTGCGATCACGTTGGTTAATGTGCTGCTGGGCTGGACGGTCGTCGGATGGTTCGCGGCGCGCGCGTGGGCGCACAGCCGGCGCGAGGAACGGCTGCTTCGCGCGCCGAAGAGAATTCAGCGTGCGGCTGGCCGTGTTACCAGCCAGAAAATCGTGCAGCACGCGCAATGGCGCGCCGCGATGGAAGCTCGATCAATGGTAGGACAGCGCGATGTGAAGCGCTGCTATTCATGATCGCGGGCGAGGCGACAGTGTCGCCGCTTCGGGCGCTCGTTTCGGTTGGGGCGCTCTGCGCGATGTTGGTGGGGTGTGCGTCCGCTACCGATGTCACCAAGGCGGATCAGCATGGCACGCTTATGGTGTCGGCTAGTGCCACCGGCGGGCGGCTTGCGTGGGCGCGTGCCCGCAGGACCGCATTGGCTAAAGCTAATGAGCATTGTGAAAGCCTTGGGATGCAGACTAGTCTCGCGGCGGAACAAATGCAGGGATTTCAGGCATTCGAGCAGCAAGCTTCTGTTATCAGGTTTGAGTGTCAGCCGAAGCTTTGATGGGTGGATGGCGATTTAGTTGTGTAGTTTGCAGGACGAAGTAGTTTTTTTGCCAATGTGTGCCGGGCGTGAAGGTTATGTAGGCGCGCTTTGGGATAGGGTTTTGGTGCGGGTTGTAGTGCTTTGGCCTTTCCTTGGTTTCATGTCGGTATATTGGTGTTGCCCCTGTGCGGGGCGGCACCTACTTTTCTTTGCAGC
>NZ_SMRP01000001.1:535371-636645 GCF_004353915.1 Paraburkholderia silviterrae
TGGCTCCGGGGCATCCGTCACCCCGCACACTCCGCCTCAGTGACAAGGGGCTCATCCTTCCCGCCACGCGCTACGCGCGGGCGGAAGGGTCTGCAAGGGAAACCTGGTGGACTGCCAGACGATGAGCCCTTTTCTCTCCAGGCAGTAGCGCCGTCCAGTCCAACCATGGCAAGCAGGGAACAGGCATGGTTCGACTCCGTTCTTCGTCACAGGCAAGCGCCGAGTCTCTCTCTATTGCTCCCGCTGCTTCACGTACATCGAATGGCGCGGATGGGCGAACACGCGCCTGACCATGGGTTCGAAGAATGACAGTGGCAATGCGTCGTAGTCCTCTATGAACGCCGGTGCGTCGTATTTTTCGCAGAATTCAGCGGTGCGCTGGAAGAGTTCCGGCTGATCGCCGAACCGGTCGCGAAGATTGCGATCCAGGCCAAGATGATGGAAAAAGTAGTAGCCCTGGAATACGCCGTGATTCTGTACCATCCACAGGTTTTCCGGACTGACGAAGGGCTTGAGTATGGCCGCGGCAACATCCGAGTGATTGTAGCTCCCAAGCGTGTCGCCAATGTCGTGCAGCGGCGTGTCGGCAAGATCGCGAAGATCGAAACGCCATGCCGACGAACAGGGAGTTCCTTCAGAAAACGTGGCGAATGCCCAGATTCGCACCGACTGTCGTGCCGGTGACGCCGTTCAGCGCGCCATTGATCGAGAGTCCGGTGTCCATGGCACCGTGGTTGTTCACGACACCCACCTGTCCATACAAGGTGGTCCTGCGCGAGAGGAAATACTGGGCGCCCACCGCACCCATGACCGAATGATTGGTGGTCCGGTTGCGATCGCTCGTGAACCAGACGCCGCCGTTCAGATCGAGATCCGGCAGCACCAGATAATCGACGCCGCCGCCATAAACGTTGTTATTGAACGAGCCGGCCACCTTGTAGCTGGTGAACGAAGCCTTGACCGTAACCGTGCCGAACTTGTATGAGGCGCCGAGCATGCGGCCAAGAAATGCCTGTGTGGTCGGAACAGGCGTCTGAGCCGTGCCGCCGGCATTGCCGTTATAGACCGACGCATCGACCATCAAGCTGCCGTTGTCGTATTTGAGGCTGGCGGAATACTGCCGCCCGGCCGGGAAATTGCCCGCCTCGCCGCCAAGCGCGAACATCACGCTGCCCTGCAACCCTGCGATCACGGGGCTCGTCCAGGACAGCGCATTCGCGTTGAAAATCCCGGTGCCCACCACGTTATCGACATAGTTGACGACGCTGCTGCCGAACAGCGGCAAGCCGCGCGGATCCAGTTCATACAGCGAGAGAAAGAAGGGGGAGAACTGCAGACCGGCTTTGAACTCGCCCAAGCCACTCGTCAGTCCGACCCACGCCTGGCGGCCGAACATGTTGCCGTTCGAATCGTTGAATGCGCCATTGGCCATGCTGATGCCGCTTTCGAGCTTGAATTCGGCTTTCATCCCCGCGCCGAGATCTTCCACGCCAGAGAGCCCGAACTCCGAAGGCGAATCCCCGCTATCGATCAGCGAAAATTGCTTGCCGGCGTTCTGCCCTGTCGACGCATTCGGCGACTTGTTGGTGAACAGCAAGCCGGCGTCGACGAGGCCATAGAGCGTAACACTGCCCTGTGCCTGCGCCGCACCCGCGAGCGTCAACCCGAACACCGCAGTGACTACGCGTTTTGTTGCGAACCACCGTTGTTGCCCCATCGTTTGTCTCCTCTTTAGATGCAATTTCGCGCTGATCGTGGTCTTTCCGGCCCGTGAGCGGCCTCAACCATGATTCGGATACCTTAGTAATAAATATGTAAATATATTTACGCTAAATCCCAAGTCTGGAATATTGCGGCAAGCTGGTGACATGGCAGAATTTATGCGCTATTCGACGCGAATTCTCCAAGGCTCGCCGCACAGCCACCTTCCGCGGCTGGGCGCAAATATATGTAAATATATTGACGTATGCTAAGGATGCAATTGAAGTCGTTCAACACCGGCATCACCAGGACATTCCCTGTGTGAACGGTTGCTTAAAACGCGTTTCGCGGGCATTGGCACGCGAGCTTTCGGTGGCTTTCAGATCGAGGTGCGGCGTCAATGGCGGGGATGTGGATCCGACGTCCATAAAGCGGACGTCGGCATAGCGGGCGCGTCACCGTTGCGTGTACGGTTGAGGCCGGTCGAAACGCGTGGACGCCGAGTTCGAACGTGACCTGCTGATCGATCTCGCGCATGCTGGCGTCGCCAGCGCGCAAGGCGAGTATCGGCTTACCCGGCGACACCATCCAGCGCGGCGGCACGAATGAGCCGTGTCTCCTGTGCCGTGATCAGATGGCCCGATGCCTTCAGATAGGCCGGGAAACCCGGATGCGTATCGCGTGCAAGGCACCGTCGCTCGTAGTCTGCCAGATCGTCATACCCCCACAGGTGGGTGAACTGGTTCTGCGGCCCGACCAGACTTGTCCAGAAGCCGAGCGGATGTCCAAGCGTCTCGAGCAGGATCGGCATGGCGAGCCTGTCAAACACCTCGAGAAACTCGGGCATCTTGCGCAGCGCGATCGTGTAGACCCGGAAATCCACGAGGGGCTTTGCCAGATACATTGGGTGGTTGCTCATGCGCACACCTTCTCTTTGCGGGTCATGGCTTTGGTGGCGATGGTGTTACCGGTGACATAGCCGAACGTCATATTGGGCCCGTGGGTGATACCGGCGCCAGGATAGTTGCCGCCCATCACGCTGCGCCGGTCGTTGCCGACCGCGTACAGGCCCTCGATCTGGCTGCCGTCGGCCCGCAGCACCTCGCCAGTGACGCTAGTCCTGAGGCCGTCGAACGTGCCCAGATCGCCCATCACCACCTTCACCGCATAGAAGGGGCCGGTCGCGATCGGCGCAACGCAAGGATTGGGCTTGTTGTCCGGATCGGCGAGATAACGGTTGAACGATGTGCGACCGCGATGGAACGCCGGGTCTTCTCCGCGCCCGGCATCGAGATTGTAGGCGTGGACCGTCTTTTCGAGCGCAGCAGGAACAATCCCGCAATTGCGCGCCAACTCGCCAATCGTCTCGCCCTTGATGAGGTAGCCTTGGCGCACCAAGGGCCCCACCGGCATCGGCGCGGGCTTGGCATAGCCCAGTCCATACTTGCCCAGCGCCACCTTATCGCAGATCAGCCACATCGCCGTCTCCCGCTCGCCCTCGCAGGCGCGGATCAGCGCCGCGCCAACATCGTGGTAAGAGTTCGATTCATTGGTGAAGCGCTGGCCGCTGCGCAGCACGCCGATCACGCCGGGCTTGTAACGGTCGAGCAGATGCGGGAATACGCCTGTGCGGCCGCGGCCGATGGGCACCCTGGAGACAGGCATCCAGGCCGACGCGTCGGCGAAGCCGAGCGCCACGGCGCCACCCACTTTCTCCGCCATGCTCAGCCCGTCGCCCGTATTGCCAACGGGCGTGGGCGAGAGATGCTCGCCCCCACGCTTCACATGCGCATAGACCTGCGCGATGCGCTTGAGATCGTGCGGGAAGCCGCCGCAAGCCAGCACGACACCGTGCCGGGCGGTGATGCGCAGGTCACCGTCCGCTGCGCTCGCGCGCACGCCGGCCACCTTGCCGTCCTCGCTCAGCAGTTCCTTCACGGGCGTCGAAGTGAGGATCGGAATGTCGATCGCCAGCGCCGACTTCGCGAGCCTCGCGGCAAGCGCGTTGCCGCTCGTTACGTTGATCCCCCGCCGGTAGAGCACCAGCTCCTTGATGTGCGTAGCCAGACGCCGGGCCACGTAGCAGAACGAAACAATGGACCTGGTCGCACGGAAGAAGTGCTTGAGGTCCGCGTTCGAGGAATTGAACATCATGCCCATGAAGGTGATCGTCTCGAGCGGCGGTTTGAGGCGGCGCATGTCCTTGCCCAGAGCGCGAATGTCATAGGGCGCGGCGAGGATCGAGCGGCCGATGTCGACGCCGCCGGGCGCATCCGGGTGATAGTCCGGATAGAGCGTGGGCACGAACTTCATCTCGGTCTCGCGCTCGAAGAACTCGACCATTCGCGGACCGTTCTGGATAAAACACTGGACCGCGTCGGCATCGTAGTTGCTGCCCGTCTCGCTCATCATGTATTCGCGTACGCGCTCGACGGTGTCAGCCGGGTTCTGCTGTCGACCATATTGGCTCAGCGGAATCCACAAGACCCCGCCCGAGAGCGCGGTGGTACCACCGAACACAGGCTCCTTTTCGAGCACGATGACATCGAGGCCGCGCTTGCGTGCGGTGATCGCGGTAGCGAGGCCCGCGGCACCCGATCCGACCACGACCAGATCGCAAGTGATCTCCTTGGCCATATCTACTCTCCTTGTCGTTATGGTGTGGTGCCGCTCAGGCGGCCGGGGTGGCGTTGAAGCCGGGGCGCGGGACCATGTCCATCAGCATGCAATCGAGCCCGCCGTCGACGAGCACTTGCGCGCCATTGACGTAGGCAGCCAGGTCAGAGGCGAGGAACAGGGCCGGGCCGGCGAGGTCCTCCGGCTCGCCGATGCGGCGGCTCGCGGTGGCGGCAGCGCGGCGAGCCTCGAAGCCGGGCTCCTCGTAGAACTTCGCAGACAGCGCCGTGCGGATCATGCCGGGCAGCACGCAGTTGCTGCGCACGCCACGTGGCCCCCACTCCGCCGCCAACTGCCGCGAGAGCAGCAGCACGCCTGCCTTGCTCGGGCTATAGGAGCCGCTATTGGTCTGCGGATTGAGCGCCGCAATCGAGGCAACGTGCACGATGCTGCCCTTGCCCGCCGCCAGCATGTCGCGCCCGAACGCTCGAGCACACAGCAGATAGCCGGTGAGGTTCACGGCGATGGCCCGGTTCCAGTCCTCGATCGAGACCGTCTCGAGCGGTCCGGCGCGCAGAAGCCCCGCATTGTTGACGAGCACGCTGGCCGGCCCGAGCGCAGCTCGAACCTCGCCAGCCGCTGCGGCAACCGAAGCTTCGTCCGACACGTCGCAGCCGATCGCCCGCGCCACCGCACCGGCCTTCCGAAGTTCGGCGGCGACCGCTTCAGCGCCATCGAGATTCCGATCCACAAGCGCCACCTGTGCTCCGACACCGGCGAAGGCGCGCGCGATGCCGGCACCAATGCCACTGCCCGCACCCGTGACCACGCAGACCTTACCGCCCAGATTCAGCCCGTATGGCGTCGATGCAGCTGCGCGATTTTCAAGTTCCTGTCCCATGTAGTTGTCCTTCCTGAAATTGGTATCGCCATTGAACGCCTCAAGCGCCTGTGGAACAATGGACAGAGACCACATAGAGCAGGACATAACGTGCATCATGGCCCATGACCAACAGCGCCGCCGGACCGTTCTGCATTTCGCGCTCTATGGCGCGCAAGCCGACCAACCCTGGGTCGACATGGTCCATTACGAACGCATTCCGCTGCGTGCCGGCCGTTTCGACTTCGACATCAAGCCGCACGTCCACGATGCGCTGATCCAGGTGCTCTACGTCACCGGCGGGGGCGGCGAGACCTTCATCGACGGCAAGACCTGGGCGGTCGTTGCGCCATGCCTGATCGTGGTGCCGGCGCGCTCGGTCCACGGCTTTCACTTCCGCAACGACATCGACGGTCACGTCATCACCGCCGCGCAGTCCGCGCTGGAATCGCTGGCGATGACGGCCGCGCCCGAGCTGCTGGAATTCATCCGCACGCCGACGGTGCTGTCGATCGACCCGGACGTCGAGCGCGGCACATCTTTGGACACCTTATTTCAGTCGATCGGGCACGAGGCGGAGAGCCACGAGCGCTGGCAGTTCACCGCAGGCGCGGCACTGACGATCGCCCTGTTCGTCAAGATCGGGCGACTCAGCGAGAGCGCCCGGCTTTCAGCCAGTTCCGAGCGGCGGACAATGGCCGCGCGCATCGAGCGGTTCCGCGCCCTGCTCGACCGCTATTGCCGTGAGCGGCGGCCAGTCGCCAGCTATGCCGACGAGATGGGCGTGAGCACCGGCCAGCTCTCCCGCATCTGCCGGGCCACCTTCGGGGTCTCGGCCATCGAGGCGATCGATGCACGCTCGATTCATGAGGCCAAGCGTCTGCTCGGCTATTCGACGCTCAGCGTGAAGCAGATCGCCAGCGAACTGGGCTTTCAGGACGAGGCCTATTTCGGCCGTTTCTTCCGCAAGCAGACGGGACTGCGGCCAACCGAATACCGCTCGGCGGCCCACGATCGATCCTTGCCGCCTGAGAAGGGGGAAGCGGGCTGACTCGACCTCGCTCCCCATCCGGTTCAGTCCGATAAGCCGCCGAGCTTCACGAACAGGTGCTCCGGCCCGGAGTTGGTCAGGTTGTTGCCCCGCACATACTGGATCGGCCTTGCCGGATCGAGCGCAATATTGCCAACCTTGCGGGCCAGAGCCTTCGTCGCGATCAGCGTCTCCAGCTTGGCGAGCGGCGCGCCAAGGCATTTGTGCATGCCGTTGCCAAAACCCAGGTGGCCGCTGGAATCGCGGTCGATGTCGAACGTCTCGCCATCGGCAAACTTGCGGCTGTCGCGGTTCGCAGCCGACAGCAGCAATCGCACCACCGCACCCTTGGGCAGGTCGACGCCCGCGACCGTGGTCGCCTCGGTGGTGATGCGGCTCACGCGCTGGACGGTGCCACGATAGCGCGCCACCTCCTCGACGAAGCGCTCAGCATCGGCGGGGTTTGCGCGGATGCGTCCCAGCAGATCCGGCTGTTCGGCGAACATGCGAAAAGCGTTGGCGACAAGGATAGTCGTCGTGTCGTGCCCGGCGATGAAGACGAAGGCGCACAGCTCCTTCGCTTCCTTTTCCGAAAGCAGCCCGTCCTTCCACATGCGCGCGATATGCCCGCCGATCGACTGGCTGTCGGTCAAAGCAAGCCGCTCCATCGCTTCCTTCAGGTATGCGAAGAAAGCCTGCGCGCTCTGCTCGTCGGTGCCGGTCCCCGGCGCATTGCGGGCAAGCCGCCCGAAGTAGCTGAAGGTCTCGTCCGACCAGAACTTCATCTTCTCCTCATCCTCGTTCGGCACGTCGATCATCGTGGAGATGGTCGAGATGCTGAGCGGGATGGCGAAATCGTTGACGACATCGCCGCCGCCTCTGGCAATCATCGCGTCGAGCAGGTCCTCCGCCCTCTGCGCGATCTGCTCGATAAAAGGATCGAGCGCCAGCGGCAGGAACGACGGCTGGACGACCTTGCGCAAGCGTGAATGATCGGGTGCATCGAACAGCGTCAGGAACGTCAGCGGGGGCGGGCTGACGACCTCGGAGGAAAACAGCTTCGGGTTGCGGATCGCCTGGTAGACATCGTCATAGCGCGAGAGGAACCACACGTCCGATGTCGCCGACTGGCAACGCAGCACCGGCGCGTGCTCCCGCATCCAGCGGTAGTGCTCGTAGGGGTCGCCTTGCGAGCCGTCATCGACCACCTTGAAGGGCTCCAACCCCTCGGGCCAGTCCAGTTCGTGTGAATAGGCCGGAAGGGCCCTGGCCGTGAATGGGCAGACCTGCGGCGCGCTCTGCGGCACAACAGACGGCGGAACGACGGGCGCTGCGGCCGTGGGTACCGTCTTGCGAGCGACGGGCGCTGCGGCCGCGGGTGCCGTCTTGCCCATCGCCATGCGCTCCAGCGCCCGGCTCATCGTGGCCTTGGAGTGAAGCGCATGCAGCGCAATCACGTCCCGCGCCGCGTTCAGGTCGCCCAGTTCGAAGGCGGCGACAATGTCCCGGTGCTGCTGGACGATGTCGCCAACGATCTCGATCTGATCGGTCAGCGCGCGAGCGATATAGTCCTGCACGGCCAGTTGCCGGTACAGCGCGATCAACTGGGCGTTCCCGGACGCTTCGATCGTGAACATGTGAAAGGCGTGGTTTGCCTCGATGTAGCGCGCAACGTCGGCAAAGCGCCGCCCGGACACGAACGGCGCCGTCGCCTCGGCAAGCTGGCGGAAGGTAATTAATTGCTCGCTCGACAGCCGGCCCATGGTCAGCTGAGCCGCCCCCAGTTCGAGCGCCATGCGCAAGTCGAACGCTTCATCGACATCAACAGGCGCAATGCGCTCCTCGCCGGTCTGGACCACCAGGCCGGTGCCGGAGAACTTCTCATAGTAGAAGTTGCGCGGCGCCAGCCCTTCGGACGCGAGAAAGCTGCGCACCGCATCGACCATCGGCGGCGGGCCGCAGAGGTAGACATCCGCATCGCCATCGTTGAGCTGGGAGGCGACGATGTGGTGGGTGACATAGCCCTTGTTGGGATGGGCACTGTCGGGGCTGGCGACGGTGCAGGCATAGGTGAAGTTCGGCAAGCGCTGCGCATAGGCTTCGAGCCGGTCGATGCTGACCAGATCCTCATCGCTGTTCACACCCAGGATCATATGGATCGGATACGGGCTGCCGCCGTCTTCGACGATCTTGTCCAGCATCGAGAGGAACGGCGCGAGGCCCGTGCCACCCGCGAGGAACAGCACCGGCCGCTCGATGGCGCGCAGGTAGAAGCTGCCCATCGGGCCGCGAAATTCGATCAGGTCTCCTGCTTTTGCGGTCTCGCACAGCCAGGTCGACATCGCCCCTTGACGCACATTGCGCACAAGGAAGGACACGTGTGGCTCGGACGGCCCGGAGCTGAAGGAGTAGGACCGCGTCTGATCGGTGCCGGGCACACGGACGTTGACATACTGCCCAGGAAGGAAGCTGAGATCCGCGCGGTTCTCGAGTTCGACCGAGAAGGCGATCGTGGTATCCGACGCTCGTTGGCAGGCGGCGATCCGCCCCTTGTGGGAGGACGGGCCGGTGCCCGAGACATCGGAGTTCGTGGCGATCTGGATCACGCAGTCCGAACGTGGGCTCATCTGGCAGGTGAGAACCTTGCGGGCGCTCGCCTCCTGCGGGCTGAGCGCATCTTCCACGCAGTCGCCCAGAACGTACTCGCCGGACTCGCATGCCGCCTTGCAGGTGCCGCACACACCATCACGGCAATCGAGTGGGATATGGATCCTGGCGCGAATGGCGGCGTCGGTGACGCGCTCGCCCTCCTCGCACTCGATGAAGCGGGTCACTCCGTCCTCAAAACGCAGGGTAATCTGATGGGTCATGGTGGCGTCTCCTCTAGAGCCGCCCGAACATGCCGCTGCGCTGGCGGTATGTTCGGGCGCAATGGCGCGCGAGGTCACTTCGTTTCTCGCAAGCGCCCGGTGGGTTTAATGACGCCAATTTAGAGCCTGAGCCGTGTTCCCCTCAACGGACAAAGACGCTGTTCACCCGGACAAAACGTGCATGGCGATGGGCCGGTTCACAGCGTGAGGTATTTCGAAGGCGCACCCCGAGATCCATCTTCATGGACGACGAGCACGAATCAAGCGAATATCACTGTCGCTATCACTCGACAGGTTCGTACGGCAAACCAACATAGTTTTCCGCGATCGTCTTGAGCCCGGCTTCGGAAGTCGTGTAGTAGTCGTAGTCGGTACGCTGCATGCGCTTGTCGAAGGCGTCGCGTTCCGAGAACTCGTGCAGGAGGTTCGTCATGAACCACGAGAAACGCTCTGCCTTCCACACGCGACGCAGTGCGATCTGCGAATACTTTTCCAGTAGATCGGTGCGGCCATCGCGGTAGACGCGATTCAGAATCCGGTACAGCGTGCTCACGTCGCTCGCGGCCAGATTCAGGCCCTTCGCGCCGGTCGGCGGCACGATATGCGCCGCGTCGCCAACGAGAAACAGCTTGCCGTACTGCATCGGCTCGACAACATAGCTGCGCAGCGGCGCGATGCTCTTCTCGAGCGAGCGACCTGTGACCACCTTCCCGGCCACGTCATCGGGCAAGCGCGCCTTCAACTCGTCCCAGAAGCGCTCGTCGGACCAGTCCTCGGCCTTTTCGGTCAACGGCACTTGCAGGTAGTAACGGCTGCGCGTCGCCGAACGTTGGCTGCAGAGCACAAAGCCCCGTTCGTGGTGCGCATAAATCAGCTCGTGATTGACAGGCGGCGTGTCGGCGAGCAGGCCGAGCCAGCCAAACGGATAAACGCGCTCGTAGTGCGTGAGCACCTCAGCCGGAATCGTCTTGCGCGAAACGCCATGAAAGCCATCGCAGCCTGCGATGTAATCGCAATCCAGACGGTATGTCTCGCCGTTCTTTTCGAATGTGACGTATGGCGCTTCGCCTTTCACGTCGTGCAACTGAACGTTGGCCGCCTCGTAAATCGTGGTCGCGCCGCTGGCCTCACGCGCCGCCATCAAATCGCGCGTCACTTCGGTCTGGCCATAGACCAAAACCGACGAGCCACCTGTGAGCGCTTTCAGGTCGATCCGGTCGCGTCGCCCACCGAAAACGAGTTCGATGCCGTCGTGAACCAGGCCTTCCGCATCCATGCGCTCGCTCACGCCCGCTTCGCGCATCAGGTCGACCATGCCCTGTTCGAGCACGCCCGCGCGGATTCGGCCGAGCACGTATTCGCCGCTCTGACGCTCAATAATGACGTTGTCGATGCCCGCTTTGTGCAGCAACTGTCCCAAGAGCAGGCCGGACGGGCCGGCGCCGATGATCGCTACTTTGGTCTTCATGATCGATGTCTCCTGTATCCCTCTATGCCGTGACCTTTCTGCCTTGCTCTTCGAGCCCCAATAATTGGCGCCACGGTTGAATTGCATTTTTCTAGAAATATGCAGGGCTGATAAGGCAATTTTTTCGATTAAAATTGGACTTTTAGAAAGTCCCATGTGGCCGAGATACCGGTGACGAAGCCATGAAGCAACCGGCACAGCACGACATCCCCGTCTTCAAGTTATACGGAGAAGGACCTGACTGGAGCACGCTCGACTTGCTGCACTGCGAGTCGATACCTGAGCGAAGCAGCTTGCACGACTGGGAGATCCGGCGACACACGCACGCGGACCTCGCACAGCTCCTGTACGTGCAGAAAGGCGTCGCCCTGCTCGAAATCGAGGGCGAGCAGACCCGGATCGACACGCCATCAGTTCAGGTCGTTCCCCCGATGTGCGTACACGGGTTCCAGTTTTCCCCGGAGGTCGACGGTTACGTGATCACGATCGCCGCGCCCCTGATGAACTGGCTTCAGCAGCAAATCGACGCGCCTCGCCGCGTGCTGGAGCATCCAGGCTGCTATTCGGTTGGCGACGATCTGCCTTACCTGAACACCCTGTGCGGCCAGCTGAACCAGGAATACAGCCTTCCTGCGCCGTCAAGAGATCTGCTGCTTCGCTCGCTTGTGAGCGCGCTCGTCGTATGGGTCAGTCGTCAGGATCAACAAGGCGAGGAAAGGGGCGAGTCTCAGGATCGCGGCCATGCCCACCTGAAAGCGTTCTCCGGTTTGATTGAAAAACATTACCGCGAGCATTTTCCAATCAGCCGCTACGCCGAGCGCCTCGGCGTGACACCGGTGTATTTGAATATGGTTTGCCAGCGCATTGCAGGCAAGAGCGCGCTCGCCCTCGTCCATCAGCGATTGCTGCTCGAGGCGAAGCGCAGTCTCACCTACACCTCGCTCAATATCAATCAGGTATCCGATTTTTTAGGCTTCACAGAGCCGGCTTATTTCACCCGGTTCTTCAAGAGATTTACCGGCGCTACGCCAAACGCCTTTCGCAAGCGAAAATGATTCCCTACCGCAGCGTGTTGATTCTCTTTCGACGTTAATATGCGGTAGCTGCCCTAGCCATCGAGGGCGAACCTTAAAGGGTGACCACAGCAGAAGGACGGTATTGAGTATGGGCAAGAAGCTTAGCCAGTTCCAAGGGCGTCTCACGCTGGAGCAGATTGCCGAGGGCATGAATGCGGCCAGCAGGAATGCGATTCGGCTAGTGGAGGACGCGCAAGTTTTGCTCGCGGCAGAACGCTATCCTTCTGCGTTGGCTCTAGCCATCCTGGCTATCGAAGAAGCCGGGAAACTGTATATCCTGCCTGGCATGGTCACGGTAAAAGATGACCAGCAACTTGCGAAGCTGTGGAAGGATTGCAGATCCCATACCAAGAAGAACGTCGCCTGGATACTCTTGGACCTGATCAACCGCGCAGGGACGACCAAGCTTGACGATTTACGCCGGCTGTTCGACTCCGACGCAGAGCACCCCTATATGCTTGATAAGCTCAAGCAAATTGCCTTTTACACAGACTGTCTGGGAATTGCACATTGGTCGATTCCAACTGATGCGGTCGAACGCGACCTTGCGGGGAGCATTATTACCATCGCGAAGGCGCTATGCTTATCCAAGACCGAGCCCGTGACGCGGCGTGAACTCCAACTCTGGAAGCAACACATGAGCCCTAGAGCGGACGGCTTAGTAAATCACTCTGGTTTGTCAGAGTGGTATGCCGCGATGCAAGCCGAGGGGTTGCGTCCGCCTGGTCCGAACGCCATGCAGACGTTTCTAACTACGGGTATGAATGTCTGGCAAAACGAGGGGCGCTAGAGTGGGGTTTTGGTCCGCAACCGTGGCCCAACTGTGTCCACATGGCTGGGCTGTAAGGAGGGCTTGGGGAAATGCAAAAAGCCCGGCCTGTTTCCAGTACGGGGCTCTTAGGGTGCTGAAGGCGCTTAGGGGATGGACTCGATTTTAGCCACGGTCATCTTCTTGTGAATCTCCCTGCCCTTCCGCGTTGTTGTCGCCAAGCGCTTGATTTAAAGAGGAAGAATGGTGGGCCGGGTCGGGTTCGAACCGACGACGGGATTTCTCCGGTGGATTATGAGTCCACTGCCTGCAACCAACACGGCGTCCGGCCCACGAAGCTACAACGAGGGGAAGTCAACGAAAAAGCCCGGTCTACACAGAGGCCGGGCTTTTCGACGGCAGGCCGACATACTACACGAACCGCTGCAGCCTGCCTATCCGACGCACGCAACTGAGCGCAAATTAAGCGCCATAGATGCGTCTCGGTCTTGGCTCAAACAAACATCAATTCCCTTCGAGGAACGACTTGAGCTTGTCCGAGCGGCTCGGGTGACGCAGCTTGCGCAGCGCCTTCGCTTCGATCTGGCGAATCCGCTCGCGCGTGACGTCGAACTGCTTGCCGACTTCCTCGAGCGTGTGATCCGTGCTCATCTCGATACCGAAGCGCATGCGCAGCACCTTCGCCTCGCGCGGCGTGAGCGAGTCGAGCACGTCCTTCACCACGTCGCGCATCGAGGCATGCAGCGCGGCATCGGCAGGCGCAACGGTGTTGTTGTCCTCGATGAAGTCGCCCAGATGCGAATCGTCGTCGTCGCCGATCGGCGTTTCCATGGAGATCGGCTCCTTCGCGATCTTCATGATCTTGCGGATCTTGTCCTCCGGCATTTCCATCTTCTCGGCAAGCGTAGCCGGATCCGGCTCGAGGCCAGTCTCCTGCAGAATCTGCCGCGAGATACGGTTCATCTTGTTGATCGTCTCGATCATGTGAACCGGAATGCGGATCGTGCGCGCCTGGTCCGCGATCGAGCGCGTGATGGCCTGGCGGATCCACCACGTCGCGTAGGTCGAGAACTTGTAGCCGCGGCGATATTCGAACTTGTCCACCGCCTTCATCAGGCCGATGTTGCCTTCCTGAATGAGGTCGAGGAACTGCAGACCGCGATTCGTGTACTTCTTCGCAATCGAGATCACGAGACGCAGGTTCGCCTCGGTCATCTCGCGCTTGGCCTGGCGCGCCTTCAGTTCGCCCGCCGCCATCTGGCGGTTGGTTTCCTTCAGGTCCTTCAGCGGCAGTACCACGCGCGCCTGCAGGTCCAGCAGGCGCTGCTGCTGCTCGCGGATCGCCGGGATGTTGCGCGAGAGAATCGCGCTATACGCGTGATTCTCGGCAACGATCTTCTCGGACCATTCGAGGTCGGTTTCGTTGCCCGGGAAGCGCGCGATGAACTCCGAGCGCGGCATGCCGCACTTGTCCACGACCGTGTGCAGGATCTGGCGTTCGACCTGGCGCACTTCGTCCACTTGCGCGCGCAACGTGTCGCACAGGCGCTCGACGGTACGCGCCGTGAAGCGGATCGACATCAGCTCGTTCTGGATCGTTTCCTGCGCCTTGAGGTAGGACTTCGACTTGTAGCCCTCCTTCTCGAACGCGCGGCGCATCTTGTCGAACCACTCGCTGATGAGCGCGAATTTTTCGAGCGAGGCGCGCTTGAGGGCTTCGAGCTGCGCCGCGTTGGCCGTCGCCTGGGCCGCGCCGTCGTCCTCTTCCTCCTCCTCTTCTTCCTCTGCCTCTTCTTCCTCTTCCACCTCGTTTTCGATCTCTTCGGCTTCCTTCGCATTGAAGCCGTCGGTGTCTTCGGCGTTCGGATCGATCAGGCCGTCGACGAGCTCGTCCACGCGGCTCTCGTCGTTCGCCACGCGCTCGGCCATGGAGAGGATGTCGGCGATGGTGGTCGGGCAAGCGGAGATCGCCATGACCATGTGCATGAGGCCGTCTTCGATACGCTTGGCGATTTCGATTTCGCCTTCGCGCGTGAGGAGCTCGACCGTGCCCATTTCACGCATGTACATGCGCACCGGGTCGGTCGTGCGGCCGAATTCGGAGTCGACGGTGGAGAGCGCGACTTCCGCTTCCTCTTCTACTTCGTCGTCCGAAGAAGCGTTGGGCGCGTTGTCGTTCAGGAGCAGCGTTTCGGCATCGGGCGCCTGCTCGTAGACGGCCACGCCCATGTCGTTGAACGTGCCGATGATGCCTTCGATCGCCTCGGTCTCGGTGAAGTTGTCCGGCAGGTGATCGTTGATTTCGGCGTACGTAAGGTAACCGCGCTCCTTGCCAAGCTTGATGAGCGCGCGCAGCTTGTTGCGGCGCTCTTCGAGTTCCTCGACGGTCCCGGGCTGCGATGACGCGAATGCGTCTTTCAGCAGCGCCTTTTCCTTCGCTCGCCGGTCGCGCGCACGGGTGGTCTTCTCACCCTTGCCCGCGGTGGGCGTGCTCTCTTCGCTCTGGTTTGCGTCGTCATCGACGGACACTTCATTCAGCTTTTTCGTCATGGAGTTCGCCGTACCGGCTGTAGTCTCGACTCGCGGCTGCTGGACATCAGCCTCTTGAACCGTGGATACTGGAGCCTCGCGCTCTGCCGCATCGTCCGCAACGGCAGGCACTTGCCTTGCACTACTCGGACCACCGGACCGCTTCGTTGCCGGGTGAGTCGCGGCTTTCGCCGCACGTGTTGGCGCCGCTCGCGCGGCCGAAGCAGCCATGGCTTTCTTCCGGACTGCGGGGACTTCATGACTGGCGGTTGCCGCCTCGCGGCGGGAACTGGCGGGTGGGGCGTCCTGGGCCTTCGTGACCTTGCTGGCCGGCTCCGTCGAGCCTTTGCCTGTCGCCTTTTTTCCGCCTGTAGTCTTTGCCATTGCCATTCCGCCCTTGCTGGAAACTGGACACCTTTCGGGTACCGCCCGGAATATGGCCTCCGAGTGATACTTGAGCTGTCCGCCCGGAAAAAACAAAAACAAACAACAAAAACAAACCGCTGAAAACCTTTTATTATAGCACGCACGGTAATAATCGCCCGCGCACGCTCCTCCCCTACAGCCCGAGCTGGCGTTTCATGTCAGCTCGCGTCTGATTCAGTTTCACATATTCGGCCAGCTCCTCGGGCGTATGACGCGACTGCCGCGAAAGCACGTCCAACCGCTCGCTGCAGGCGTCGAAGCGCATCTTCAGGATTGCCGCCGCCAATTCCTCGCCCACGAGCCGCTCCTGCTCGCGGCGCTCCTCCAGCACAGCGCCATCTTCTGGATTTTTCATCAGCAAATCCCGAACGTTTTCATCATAGTCCAGAATTTCGCGAAAAATCTCCTCGAAGGTGGGGGCGTTCGCACCGTTTCGCAACAGGTCCGAAAGGAGCTGAAACTCGGCTGCGTCGCCCAGCGCACGTGCATGCGTGGTCACTTCCTCGAACAGTTCGCCGTGCCGCGTGAGCGTGATGAGCGCCCGTTCGGCCTCCTCGTCGAGCTGTGCCACGATGCGCGGGTGCATCACCAGGTTGCGCAGCGCCTTGCGCTCGATCCCGGTCACGAGGTGCCGGTCCTTGCGCGCGGGCGCCTGGCGCGCGGCCTGGGCAATGCGGGCGTCGACCTCGCAGAGCGCCGCGACCTCCTCGAACGGCACGTCGAGGCGGTCGGCGAACATGTGCATAATCTGCGCGCGCAGCGCGTTCGCCGGCAGCGCCTGCAACAGCGGCTTTGCATCGAACAGCGCGCGGGCGCGCCCTTCCGGCTGGTCCAGCTCCTTGCCCACCAGGACTTCGTTCAACATGAACTGCGAAAGCGGCATGGCCCGGTCGACCTGCTCCTTGAACGCCTCGGTGCCGTACTCGCGCACGTAGCTGTCCGGGTCGTGCTCCGAGGGCAGGAACAGGAAGCGGATCGTCCGATTATCCGCCGCGTGCGGCAGGCATGCGTCCAGCGCGCGCCGCGCGGCGCGGCGGCCCGCCGAATCGCCGTCGAAGCTGAAGATCACCGTATCGGTCTGACGCATCAGCTTCTGCACGTGGATGGCCGTGCACGCGGTGCCCAGCGTTGCCACCGCGTTCTGGAATCCGAGTTGCGCGAGCGCGACCACGTCCATATACCCTTCGACCACCAGCACGTAGTGCTGCTCGCGGATCGCCAGACGCGCCTCGAACAGCCCGTACAGTTCGCTACCCTTGTTAAATAGCGGCGTTTCCGGGGAATTCAAATACTTGGGCTCGCCGCCGTCGAGCACGCGCCCGCCAAAGCCGATCACCTGGCCCTTCACGTTGCGGATGGGGAACATCACGCGGTCGCGGAAGCGGTCGTAACGGCGTGCCTGGCCCTGCGCGTCCTGCTTTTCGCTGACGATTACGAGGCCGGCTTCGACCAGCGCGTCGTCGCGATAATCGGTAAACGCGGATTCGAGGTTCTGCCATCCATCGGGCGCGTAACCGAGGCCGAATCGGGCCGCGACTTCACCCGTGAGACCGCGTTTTTTCAGATACTGGATCGCATTCGGCGCGCTGCGCAACTGCTTGCGGTAGTAGTCGCAAGCAGTCTGCATGAGGTCCGAAAGCGCGTTGGAGGCGGCCTTCGAGACGCCTGGCGCGTAGCCGCCGGACCCGCTGCCCGCGCCGCCGCCACTGCCGCCATAGGCGCCGCCGCGCATCGGCGACGGCTCCTGGGGCACGGTGAGGCCGACCGACTGCGCGAGCTCGTTGACGGCCTCGGGAAACGTGAGGCCCGCGTGCTCCATGAGGAAGCCGATGGCGGTGCCATGCGCGCCGCAGCCGAAGCAGTGATAGAACTGTTTCGTTGGACTAACGGTAAAGGAAGGGCTCTTTTCGTTGTGAAACGGGCAAAGGCCCATGAAATTCGCGCCGCCCTTTTTGAGCTGCACGTAGCGCCCCACCACGTCGACGATATCGACGCGGTTGAGCAGATCCTGCAGGAACGAATGCGGAATCATCAGGGCTCGGTCGCTCGGGTAACGGAGGCCGGGCACGCGCATACGCACGGCCCGTGACGGGCCTCGCGGCGGCGCACGGCGCAATGGCCGGCAGCGCGCGAGGCTTGGCTCTTACTTCGCGAGCGCAGCCTTGACGAGCCCGGAGACCGCGGTCATGTCGGCGCGGCCCGCCAGCCTGGGTTTGAGCACGCCCATGACCTTGCCCATGTCCTGCGGCCCGCTCGCGCCCACCTGGGCGACCGCCGCCTGTACTTCGGCAGCGATTTGCGCGTCCGAAAGCTGCTCGGGCATATAGGCGGCCAGGACCTGGAGCTCGGCGTTTTCCTTCTCGACGAGATCCGTCCGACCCGCCGCTTCGAACTGGCTAATCGAGTCCTTGCGCTGCTTGATCATCTTGTCGATGACCGCCGTAATGCCGGCGTCGTCGAGCGTCACACGCTCGTCGACTTCACGTTGCTTGATGGCGGCGAGCAGCAGACGAATCGTGGCGAGGCGCTCGCTTTCGCGCGCGCGCATCGCGGCCTTCATGTCGTCGTTGATCTGGTCTTTGAGACTCATCACTCACCTGAAATGCGTTGGGGTTGCACAATCCCCGGGGAAACCCGGGCAGTGCGGCCACCGAGCCAAACCATCACACCGAAACATCACAAGAATGCAAAAACCCGCCTGGAAGCGTTTCCAGGCGGGTCGGTGCGGATTCGACACAGCTGCGGCCACACCATTATAGACAACGCAGGCCTTGTTGCCGGTCCAGCCCGGGTTTCCCGGGCCGGCCGGCGGCATTGCCGGCTGCTTGCGGCGCCATGGAATTCCCCAAAAAACGGAAGCCATGGCGCCGCCGGAATCAGTACAGCTTCTTCGGCAGCATCTGGCTGCGCAGACGCTTGAAATGGCGCTTCACCGCCGCGGACTTCTTGCGCTTGCGTTCAGCCGTAGGCTTTTCGTAGAACTCTCGCGCACGAAGCTCGGTCAAGAGTCCGTTCTTCTCGATCGTGCGCTTGAAGCGCCGCATGGCAACTTCAAAGGGTTCGTTTTCTTTTACGCGGATGGTCGTCATTTTCCAATAACGGATCAAGGGGGTAAAGAGAGTCAAGTATAGCAGTTCCGTGCCCGCGCATCGCTTGGCCACTTGAGGGGGAAACCCCACCCCAGGCGGCCCGCACGCCCACATTCGCCGCTTCGTTTGTCGTCCGTCAAACGGTCCTTGCAACCGACATCCCAGTGTGCCCCAAGAACCGGTCTCGGGCCGCCAGAGTGGCCAAACCAGGCCCGCCAGCCGCGCAGATCATGCGAATCTGTGACCTGCGCGGACAGCCCGGCCGGCTTGCAAGCAGCGATATGGCTTGCGCGGCAAATCAGCCTTCGCCGGGGCCGACTAGCAATAGCGGCACATGCGTGATCTCAACGGCACGCTGGGCGACGCTGCCGAGCAGCCAGCGCGCGACGCCCCGCCGGCCGTGCGTGCCCAGCACGACGAGATCGGCTTTCCAGTGTTCCGCGTCGCGCAGCACGGTGTGGGCGATGTCGTCGCGTATGAGGCCGGTCGCCACGAGCGCCGTTTCGCAGGCATCGCCAGCCGGCCCGAGTTGCTCGCGCGCCGCGGCGAGTGCCTGGCGCCCAAGCCCGCTGAACGATTCCTCCAGGCCGGGAGCGGCCACCGGACCGGCAGCCACGCTGCTGCGGTCGACGACATAGATCGCGCGCAACGCGATTTGCGGCGCGATGAGCCGCATGGCCGCCTCGATCGCCTGAGCGGATGCCGCGCTGCCGTCCGTCGCCAGCAGCATGCGGCCGAAGCGCGCCTCTGCGCGCGCCTCGTACTCGGCCGGCACGACCAGCAGCGGGCACGGCGCACTCACGGCGAGCGCGCCCGAGACCGAGCCGTCGACCCAGCGCTTCATGCGCCCGCGATGACGCGCCCCGACAATCAGCACGTCGGCCCGCCATTCGCTGGCTGCCGCGCTCAGGGCGTTGACGACGGCGCCGGACTCGCCGGAGAGATTGAGCACGTGCCCCGACACCGACGCAACGTGCCCGTCGAATGCGGACATGGCCCGCTCGAGCGTGCGCTCGGCCTCTTGACGCAATTCCTGGCGCGCGGCGGCGAGCGTGTCCTTCATCCAGGCGTCGCCCGCCGTGTAGGCGCCACCGGCCTGCCACGAGCGCGGCTGCTCTGCGGCACAGACGATGCGCACGTCGGCGTCGCGCGGCGCCACTCGCCCGGCAAAGCGCAGCGCCTGCATCGACGCATTCGAATCGTCCACCGCTAGCATGATTCGCCGTAGCGGCACGCCGTACTGCACCTGTCCTTCTTGTTGATTCACCTTTCACACCTCTCCACATTGGATCAGTGTTCCAGCGTGAACCTCCACGGCCTGGCCAACAATGACGGACGTCAAGTCCTTGAGACTCGATGCGTCGCATCTGTCAGAAATCGTAGTCTTGCGATGCTGCCGCGAGCGAGCGTCAGGCCGTGCCCGCAGCGAGCGTGAATTCCGCGGCAGCCTCGCCGGCGGCAACGCCGGAAGCCCACGCCCACTGGAAGTTGTAGCCACCGAGCCAGCCCGTCACGTCCACCGCCTCGCCCACGAAGTACAGACCCGGCACGCGCTGACTCATCAGCGTCGCGGAGGAGAGCTCGCGCGTATCCACGCCGCCGCGCGTCACTTCGGCCTTCTTGTAGCCTTCGGTGCCGGTCGGGGTCAGCGTCCATTGCGCGAGCCCCTCGCCGATACGGCGCAGTGTCTTGTCGGGCAGATCGGCGAGACGCGCTTCCAGCGACACCTGATGCGCCTCGAGCCAGGCGTGCGCGAGGCGGGACGGCACCCACTCGGCGAGCAGATTGCCGATCTGGCGCTTTGTCGCGCTCTTCGCTTCGACGAGAGCCTCGCCGGCGGGCCGCTCGGGCAGCAGATTCACGCGAATCGGCTGCCCCGGCTGCCAGTAGCTCGAGATTTGCAGCACGCCGGGCCCGGAAAGGCCGCGGTGCGTGAACAGCAGGTCCTCGTCGAAGGCTCCACCAGTCTTGCGCTCGCCGGTCGCCACATGCACTTCGAGCGAGACGCCGGCCAACGGCACATAGGGCGCCCAGTCCTGCGGCGCGAACGTGAGCGGGACCAGCGCGGGGCGCGTGTCGACGAGCTTGTGGCCGAACTGCTTCGCGATGCGATAGGCGAAATCGGTCGCGCCAATCTTCGGAATCGAGAGACCGCCCGTGGCGATCACCAGCGCTTTCGAGCGAATCTGCCCTTGCGGCGTGCCGAGCGTGAAGCCCGCGCCGTCGGCGTGGCTCACCGCCTCGACTGGCAGGGGCCGCCGCCACGCCACGCCCCCTGCGTCGCATTCGGCGCGCAGCACGTCGATGATCGCCTCGCTCGACTGGTCGCAAAAGAGCTGCCCCTTGTGCTTCTCATGCCAGGTCACGCGATGCTGGCGCAGCAGTGCGAGGAAGTCGCGCGCCGTGTAGCGGGCGAGCGCGGAGCGGCAGAAATGCGGGTTGTTCGAGAGATAGTTGGCGGGGCTCGCGTGCAGATTCGTGAAGTTGCAGCGTCCGCCGCCCGAGATGCGGATTTTTTCCGCGAGACGCGGCGCGTGATCGATCAGCGCCACGCGGCGACCCTGCTGACCGGCCACCGCCGCGCACATCATGCCGGCCGCCCCTGCGCCGATCACGGCGATATCGAAGGATTCCATGGCGCGCATTCTACCTGCGCATTCCGCCGGGGTGGCGCCGTGGCGGCTCCGCGTTGGTTCCGCGCTGACGCCCGGTTCGCGCCGCGGCGCCCCCTGATCGGCGATCGCGCACACCGGGCGCCCCCAGCCGGGTTTCGCCCGCGCTGCTATACTTTCAGATTCGCCTTTCACTTTGATTTTGCGGCGGTTTTCGCCTGGCTTCCCTTTCAGGCAGGACGCCGCCGCACGCCCCACCATGCTCGTTCTCGGCATCGAAAGCTCCTGCGACGAAACCGGCCTCGCGCTCTACGACAGCGAGCGCGGCCTGCTCGCACACGCACTGCACTCGCAGATCGCCATGCACCGCGAGT
This sequence comes from Paraburkholderia silviterrae, assembly GCF_004353915.1. GTDB lineage: Bacteria > Pseudomonadota > Gammaproteobacteria > Burkholderiales > Burkholderiaceae > Paraburkholderia > Paraburkholderia silviterrae. The sequence continues at coordinate 556,812 of NZ_SMRP01000001.1, forward strand.
ACGGCGGCGTCGTGCCCGAGCTCGCCTCGCGCGACCACATCCGCCGCGCGCTGCCGCTGCTCGAGGAAGTGCTCGCGAAGAGCGGCGCCGCGCGCAGCGACATCGACGCCATTGCCTTCACGCAAGGCCCCGGGCTCGCCGGCGCGCTGCTGGTGGGCGCGAGCGTCGCCAACGCGCTCGCCATGGCGTGGAACCGCCCGACCGTCGGCATTCACCATCTCGAAGGGCATCTGCTCTCGCCGCTGCTCGTCGACGCGCCGCCGCCCTTTCCCTTCGTCGCGCTGCTCGTCTCGGGCGGCCACACGCAGTTGATGCGCGTGACCGACGTGGGCGTCTACGAGACGCTCGGCGAAACGCTCGACGACGCCGCGGGCGAAGCCTTCGACAAGACCGCCAAGCTGCTCGGCCTCGGCTATCCGGGCGGCCCGGAAGTCTCGCGCCTCGCCGAATTCGGCACGCCCGGCGCCATCGAGCTGCCGCGCCCGATGCTGCATTCGGGTGACCTCGACTTCAGCTTCAGCGGCCTCAAGACGGCCGTGCTCACGCAGGTGAAGAAGCTCGGCACGAACATCTGCGAGCAGGGCAAGGCCGATATCGCGCGCGGCTTCGTCGACGCCGCCGTCGAAGTGCTCGCCGCCAAGTCGATCGCCGCGCTCAAGCGCACGAAGATGAAGCGCCTCGTGGTAGCCGGCGGCGTGGGTGCGAACAAGCAGTTGCGCGAGACGCTTTCGGCAGCCGCGCAAAAGCGCGGCTTCGAAGTCCACTACCCCGATCTCTCGCTGTGCACCGACAACGGCGCAATGATCGCGCTCGCGGGCGCGCTGCGCCTCGCGCGCTGGCCCGAGCAGGCCACGCGCGACTACGCGTTCACGGTGAAGCCGCGCTGGGATCTGGCGTCGCTCGCGCAGAGCACGCGATAGCGGGCTCGCCAGCCGCTCTCGCGCCGTGCCCGGCTGGGACTCGCCAGCGGCACAAGCAAGACCCATCGAGACGAGACTCGCCCGCCGCGGCCTTGCGGCGAGTCGCAGATCGTCGAAAGCATCAGAAACGCTGCGTCACACCAACGACCGCGAGCGTTTGCCTGGTGCCCGGGGCCGTAACGCCGACACCGGACCAACTCATCGTCGACGAGCCATTGTTCTTCATATAGCCCGCGCGCGCATAGACAGCCGTCCGTTTCGAAAGACTGTGGTCGATGCCCAGTTGCACGGCCCACATGTTGTCATGCACACCACGCACGGCGCGTTGCAGAGCGGCGATCTCGATCGTGTCAGCCGTGGTGGCTTGAATCGTGGCACCGGCTTGCATCACGCTATAGGGATGCACGGCCATGAGCTTCGTCGCGAGCGGACTCGACTCGTCGTGCTTCGGGCGGTGATATCCGTAGAGGAACTGCAGATTGACGATCCCGATCTGGTAAGCGAGCGAACTATTGAAATGCTCGGTTCCAACCGTATTGAGGACGGAAGGCAAGCTGGCCAGGGTCTTCGTGCCCGGATGCTGATACTGGTACGCAATCCCCGCGTAGAGACCGTAGCCCGACCACGTTGCGGCGACATCGACGATATTGCCGTTCGTTTGCGGCGCGGGCTGCGTCACACTGGACTGGAACGCATACATGGCCAACAGCTGGAGCCCATTGAGCTTCGGGGACTTGTACACGACCGAATTGCTCGACCGGCCGCCGCTGGTCTGCATGCCGATCGTATTGCGATCGACAACGTTGCCCGCTGCGGCCAGCAGCGAGATCACTTCATTGGCGGAAAACGGGTCGCCCGGGTAGAGCACCCAGAATGTCGGCTGGTACTGGCGGCCGAACGTGAGCGTGCCGTATTTCTCGTGTGTGAGACCCACCCACGACTGGCGATAGAACATGGCACCAGTATCGGCAAAGCCAGCGCCATTGTTGATGTTGAAACCATTCTCGAGCGTAAATACGGCCTTCAGGCCGCCGCCCAATTCCTCCGTGCCTTTTATGCCGAAACGTGACGGCGAACTCCCACCGCTGCGCTGCGACCAGGATTGCTTCCCGCCATTGTTGAGGAACTGGACAAACGCGTCCGCGATGCCATACAGCGTGACGCTCGATTGCGCATTCGCGCCACCCGCCGCCAGCACCAACGCCATACCGCAAATGCTCTTTCTGCAAAAGCGCATTCTGTCTCCTTCGTCATCTTCTTGTAGATGGATCGGCCATCGTTCGCGAGAAACGTGTGCCGACTCGTTATGAAGTCGCGTTGCAGTGGAGTTATAGCGGCGAAGGTAGACCTCGGTATTGCCACACCTCAACCAATCGCCGCATATTCACGAAACATTTTTGCTGCGCTGGCGATAGAGCGATCTGCCTGATGAGAAACAGAAGGAAATAATGTCAGGATAACCAGGCAAATCGGGTATACCCCGGCCTGGTTGGATATTTGAAGCAGGCCTGATACGAAGCGAGGGTATACACGCACCGGACGCTTGAGCGAAATTTGTGCAGACGTCCGCAGCCGCCATTTTCGGCTCAGGCAACACGCTGAAACTGAGTCAATCCCGCCTGAGCGTCATTCACAAATACAAACGGCAGCTTGACCAGACAAGCTGCCGTCGACACCTTCCCGCTTCAGACATTCAGACGAAAAAGAACGCTTAGTAAGCGGTTGCAATCCCCAACGACCTGCGCCGCGCAATTGAACCACTAACGCGTGCTGGCGTGTCGATCACCCCGCCACGCGCTTGTCGTGCTCGATCACGGCATAGGCACTGTGGTTGTGGATCGACTCGAAGTTCTCGGCTTCGAGCGTATAGGCAATCACGCGCGCATCGGCGTTCAGGCGCACGGCCACATCGCGCACCAGATCCTCGACAAACTTCGGATTCTCGTACGCGCGCTCCGTCACGAACTTCTCGTCCGGACGCTTGAGCAGGCCCCACAGTTCGCACGACGCCTCTTCTTCAGCGATGCGAATGAGGTCTTCCACGGGCAAGTCGCCCACGAGTTCGGCATCGATCGTCACGTGCGAGCGCTGGTTGTGCGCGCCATACTGCGAGATCTTCTTCGAGCACGGGCACAGGCTCGTCACCGGGACGAGCACCTTCAGGGAGAGACGCGTCTCACCATTGCGCACATCGCCCGTGAGCGTCACTTCGTAGTCCAACAGACTTTCCACGCCCGACACCGGCGCGACCTTCTTCACGAAGTACGGGAACGAGACCTCGATGCGGCCCGCCTGCGATTCGAGCTTCTCGAGCATCGCGGCCAGCATCGTGCGGAACGTCGCCGGTTCGAGCGGCGCACGGTTTTCTTCGAGCAGCGCCACGAAGCGCGACATGTGCGTGCCCTTCTGGTCCGCCGGCAAATGAACGTCGAGGTTCCACGTGCCGACGCTCGGCTGAACGTCGCCCGCACCTGTCCTGACCGTGAGCGGATGGCGCACGCCCTTCACGCCCACGCGCTGGATCGGGATCTGACGGGTATCGACGGAGCTCTGGACGTCCGGCATCACGAAGGCCGGGTTCATCTGATTCATGTTCTTATCCTCAGGCCGCGCCAAACTTGCGGCGCGCAAATGGCAAGCGCCGGCGAGAGCCGGCGCTTGCTGGCGAAGCCGGGTACGCAACCCGGTCGCCGGTTCAATTGTGAAGTGGACTGCCGCGGCTCGCGAGCTGGCCTGCTCATGCGAGGCCAGCCGCGCCGCGAGGCGCTATCCCACTCAGGCGACGCGCATCACCGACTTGCCGGACGCGTTCGCCGCGTGGTCGAGGAAACGCTCGCGAATCGACTTCGCGATCCCTGCCGCGTCGAGGCCAACGCCTGCCAGCAGCTTGGCCGGGTCGCCGTGGTCGATGAAGCGGTCGGGGAGGCCCAATTGTAGTACGGGCTTGATAACCCCACTTTCAAGGAGGGCTTCCACGCAGGCCGAGCCCGCGCCGCCCATGATGCAGCCTTCCTCGACGGTCACGAGGTAATCGTGCGTCTCCGCAAGCTGGCGCACGAGTTCCGCATCGAGCGGCTTCACGAAGCGCATGTTCGCCACGGTGGCGTCCAGCTCCTGTGCAGCGGTCAGTGCCGGCGCAACCATCGTGCCGAACGCAAGGATCGCCACGCGCTTGCCTGCCGGCGCATTGCTCTCGCGACGAACTTCGCCCTTGCCCACCGGCAGCGCGGCCATCTGCTTGACGGTCGCGACGCCCGTGCCCGCGCCACGCGGGTAGCGCACGGCCGTCGGGCAGTTCTGCTGGAGCGCCGTGTAGAGCATCTGGCGGCATTCGTTTTCGTCCGACGCCGCCATGACCATCATGTTCGGGATGCAGCGCATGAACGCGAGATCGTAGGCGCCCGCATGCGTCGCGCCATCCGCGCCGACGAGACCCGCGCGGTCGATCGCGAACACGACCGGCAGGTTCTGCAGCGCCACGTCGTGGATCAGCTGGTCGTAGGCGCGCTGCAGGAAGGTCGAGTAGATCGCGACCACGGGCTTCAAGCCCTCGGCCGCGAGACCGCCCGCGAACGTCACCGCGTGCTGCTCGGCAATGCCGACGTCGTAGTAGCGGTCCGGGAAACGCTTCTCGAACTCGACCATGCCCGAGCCTTCGCGCATGGCCGGCGTGATGCCGATCACGCGCGAGTCGAGCTCGGCCGCGTCGCACAGCCATTCGCCGAAGACCTGCGTGTAGGTCTTCTTCGCGGGCGTTGCCGACGGCTTGATGCCTTCGGCCGGATTGAACTTGCCGGGGCCGTGGTACAGGACCGGGTCGGCTTCGGCGAGCTTGTAGCCCTGGCCTTTCTTCGTCACGACGTGCAGGAATTGCGGGCCGCGCAGTTCCTTGATGTTCTGCAGCGTGGGGATCAGCGAGTCGAGGTCGTGGCCGTCGATCGGCCCGATGTAGTTGAAGCCGAATTCCTCGAACAGCGTGGCCGGGACGATCATGCCCTTGGCGTGCTCTTCGAGCTTGCGCGCGAGGTCGAGCACCGGCGGCGCATGGCGCAGCACGCGCTCCACGCCCGCGCGCGCGGCGGCGTAGAAGCGGCCCGACATGAGACGCGCGAGATGGCGATTGAGCGCGCCCACCGGCGGCGAGATCGACATGTCGTTGTCGTTGAGGATGACGAGCAGCGGCACGTCGTCTTCCACACCCGCGTTGTTCATCGCCTCGAAGGCCATGCCGGCGGTCATTGCGCCGTCACCGATCACGGCGATGCCCATGGCGTTCTCGCCCTTGAGCTTGCTCGCGACGGCCATCCCGAGCGCCGCCGAGATCGAGGTGCTCGAATGGGCGGTGCCGAACGTGTCGTATTCGGACTCGTCGCGCTTCGGAAAGCCGGAGATGCCGCCGAGCTGGCGCAGCGTGGACATCTGGTCGCGGCGGCCCGTCAGGATCTTGTGCGGATAGGTCTGATGGCCCACGTCCCAGACGATGCGGTCGCGCGGCGTGTCGAACACGTAGTGCAGCGCGATCGTCAACTCGACCGTACCGAGGTTGGACGACAAGTGGCCGCCCGTTTGCGAGACGCTGTCGAGGACGAAGGCACGCAGTTCGTCGGCGAGCGGTTGCAACTGGCGGCGATCGAGGCGGCGCAAATCCGCCGGGTCGTCAATGGTTTTCAGCAAGTCGTACATCGTCGTTCCATTGTAGGAAATCGAGCGCTCCCGCACTTCTATCGCGCATTACTTCCCGTTCATGCGCGCCGGCGGGTTGCGCAATCAGCTCACCCGGTTCACAACCAGATCAGCGAGTTCGGCGAGGCGCTGCGCGCGCGCGCCGAACGGTTCAAGCGCCTCATGTGCGTTCTCGCGCAACTGCTGCGCGAGCACACGCGAAGCATCAAGGCCGATGATCGACACGTAGGTCGGCTTGCCGTCCTTCGCGTCCTTGCCAGCGGTCTTGCCCAGCGTGGCCGAGTCGGCAGTGACGTCGAGAATGTCGTCCACCACCTGGAAGGCGAGGCCCACGGCCGCAGCGTACTTGTCGAGCGCGGCGAGCGTGTCGGCGGAGGGCGTGTCGCCCGCCAGCGCGCCCATGCGCACCGCGGCGCGCAGCAGCGCGCCGGTCTTCAGACGATGCATCGTTTCGAGCTGCTCGCGCGTGAGCGAGTGGCCCACGCTCGCGAGATCGATCGCCTGGCCGCCGGCCATGCCGATCGAGCCACTCGCGAGCGCGAGTTCGCGCACGAGCGAGGCCTGGCGCGGGGCCGAGTCACCCAACCCCGGCACATCCGACGTCAGCGTGACGAAAGCTTGCGACTGCAGCGCGTCGCCGACCAGCAGCGCCGTCGGTTCGTCATATTTGACATGTACGGTGGGCTTGCCGCGACGCATGTCGTCGTCGTCCATGCAGGGCATGTCGTCATGCACGAGCGAGTAGACGTGAATCATCTCCAGCGCGCACGCCGCCGCGTCGAGCGCCTCGGGCGCCGCGTTCGTCAGTTCGCCCGCGGCATGGCACAGCAGCGGGCGCACGCGCTTGCCGCCGCCGAGCACGGCATAGCGCATGGCGTCGTGCAGCGGGGCAGGCTGCACGTCGGCTGCCGGCAAATAGTGATCGAGCGCGCTTTCGACCCGGTCAAGCACCTGCCGGGTCCATTGGTCAAATGTCATAGATCATCGTCTCCGCCAGCGGCGGAACTGCCTGTTGTATTGAGGGGCACGGGCCGCAGCGTTTCGCCGTCGAGCACGCGCACCTGTTGTTCAACCTTTTCGAGCTGCTGCTGGCAGAACTTCACCAGCACGGCGCCGCGGCGGTAGGCGGCCAGCGACTCCTCGAGACTCAAGCTGCCGCCTTCCATGCGCGCCACCAGCGCGTCGAGCTCGGCGAGGCCCGCCTCGTAGCTCTGCGGAAGGCCGGCTAGCGCCGCCTCGTCCGCGCCAGCCTCGGCGCCTTTGTCCGCGCCGTTGTCCGTTCCAGCGCGGTCTTTCGATGCGGATTTCGCCATGGGTGGTCGCCAAAATGAAACAAGGCGGACATTCTACGGCAAAAGCCCCCCAACCGCCCCGCTTGCCGGCTCGTGTGCCCCGCCGGCCACACGCAAGGGTTTGCCCGAATCGGTGCCGGAAGGCCGCAATTTGCGCTTTATTGTCGCGGTTTATACCGCATTCCTGGTGCTTTGTTGACGCAATTCCTGCAAAAATCAGCAACTTAGCTACCCCGCCGGGGGCAATCAGGATATAATGCCCGGCTCCCTAAATCGAATCTTCGATGGTTGGGTTGTTCACTGCTTTCACGTCTTCATCGGGAGTGGGAATGTCCAATCTGAGCAATGCATTGCAGCTGAAGTCCATTCATAGCCAGCTGCCAGTCACGGCTTACTTTGACAAAGCGCTTCTCAAGCGCGAGATCGAAACGCTTTTCCAGAAAGGTCCTCGCTACGTCGGCCACGAATTGATGGTGCCCGAGGCGAGGGATTATTTTGCGCTGCCCAGCGAGAAAGAGGGTCGCGTGCTCGTTCGCAACAAAAGCAACGAGATCGAGCTGCTCTCGAACGTCTGCCGCCACCGTCAGGCCATCATGCTAAACGGTCGCGGCACGGCAGACAACATTGTATGTCCGCTGCATCGCTGGACCTATGACCTCAAGGGCGAACTGCTCGGCGCACCGCATTTCGCGGACAAGCCCTGCCTGAACCTGAGCAGCACGCCGCTGCAAAAGTGGAACGGCCTGCTCTTCGAGTCGGCCGGGCGCGACGTCGCGCGCGACCTTGCCCGCCTTGGGCCGGCCAAACATCTCGACTTTGCGGACTACATGTTCGATCACGTCGAGATCCACGAGTGCAACTACAACTGGAAGACCTTCATCGAGGTCTATCTGGAGGACTATCACGTCGTGCCGTTCCACCCGGGCCTCGGCAACTTCGTGTCGTGCGACGACCTGCAGTGGGAGTTCGGCGAGTGGTACAGCGTCCAGACGGTGGGCGTGCACAACCATCTCGGCAAGCCGGGCAGCCCCACTTACCGCAAGTGGCACGACGAGGTCCTGCGCTTCCGCAACGGCGTGCCCCCGGAGTTCGGCGCGATCTGGATGGTGTACTACCCGGGTCTGATGATCGAGTGGTATCCGCACGTGCTCGTCTGCTCCTGGCTCATTCCGCAGGGCACGCAGAAGACGACGAACATCGTCGAGTTCTATTACCCCGAGGAAATCGTGCTGTTCGAGCGCGAGTTCGTCGAGGCCGAGCGTGCCGCCTATATGGAAACGGCCGTCGAAGACGACGAGATCGCCGAGCGCATGGACGCCGGCCGCCGCGCGCTCCTCGAGCGCGGCGTCTCGGAAGTCGGCCCGTACCAGAGCCCGATGGAAGACGGCATGCAGCACTTCCACGAGTTCCTGCGGCGCGAGCTCGGCACGATCTGAGCGCGACGTTCGCGGGCAGGTCGACGCATCACGGAAAGACGGGCTTCGGCCCGTCTTTTTGTTTAGACTGACGGCATCGGGCCGGCACGGCAAAGACCACCGCGAAGCGCCGGCCACGCACGATTCAAGGAGCCGTCATGCCCCATACGCACTACACCACGCTGATCTCGGCCGCCAACCTGCACGAGCGCCTCACAACGGCGCCTGGCAGCGTGCTCGTCTTCGACTGCCGCTTCGATCTCGCGAAACCCGCCGCGGGCGAAACCGCCTACGCCGCCGGCCATCTGCCGGGCGCGCGCTATCTCCATCTCGACCGCGACCTCTCGGGTCCGAAGACCGGCAAGAACGGCCGCCATCCGCTGCCGGATCGCGCGTCGCTCGTCGCCACGCTCATGAGCTGGGGGCTCAACGCGGGTCAGCAAGTGGTCGCCTACGACGAACAGGACGGCAGGTATGCGGCGCGCCTGTGGTGGCTGCTCCGCTGGCTCGGACACGATTCGGTCGCCGTGCTCGACGGCGGCCTGCTCGCCTGGCAAACGGCCGGCTTTGCGCTCTCGAAGGATGTCCCGACAGCCACACAAGGCACCTTCAAGGCCGGCGCGCCGCTGCAAGTGACGGTGGACGCACAGGCCGTCGAGCGCAATCTCACGACACACGAACACACGGTGGTCGATGCACGCGCCGCCGACCGCTATCGCGGCGAGAACGAAACGATCGATCCGGTGGGCGGCCATATCCCCGGCGCGATCAACCGCTACTTCGTAGACAATCTCACGCCCGATGGCCGCTTCAAGTCCGCTCACACGCTGCGCGACGAATTCAGCGCGCTGCTGCCAGGCAAGACGCCCGAGCATGTGGTGCTGCAATGCGGCTCGGGCGTGACGGCCTGCCATAACGCGCTGGCGATGGAGATCGCCGGCATGCATGGCGCGGCGCTCTATGCGGGATCGTGGAGCGAGTGGTGCTCGGATCCCAAGCGGCCCGTGGCGACCGGCCCGAACCCCTGAGCCATATGAGGCATGGCGCCGGCCTCAGCCGACGCCGTGCTCCTTGAACCACGCGATCGCGCGCTTCCAGCCATCCTCCGCATCGGCCTTGCGATAGCTCGGCCGGTAGTCCGCGAAGAACGCATGGCCTGCGTCGTCATACACGACGAACTGCGAGCCGCGGCCGCCCTGCGGCCCTTGCGCGATGGCGGCCTTCATCTGCTCGAGCGTGTCCTGCGGGATGCTTTTGTCCTCGCGGCCGTAGAGCCCGAGCACCGGCACCTGCAGATTGCCCGCGAGATCGAGCGGATTCTGCGGCGAGTTCGCGGTGTGAGCGCCGGCCACGCGCCCGTACCACGACACGACGGCCTTCACGCGTGGATTGCGCTCGGCATAGAGCCACGCGTAGATGCCGCCCCAGCAGAACCCGTTGATCCCCACGCGCTTTAGGTCGCCGCCATTTTGGCCCGCCCAGGCGAGCGCAGCGTCGATGTCGCCGAGCACCTGTGCGTCGGGCACCTTGCTCAGGATGTTCTGGTCGATCTGCTGAATCGTCTGATACGCGGACGCATCGCCTTCGCGTTCGAAAAAGTCCGGGGCGATGGCCAGATAGCCGAGCTTCGCGAAGCGCCGGCACACATCGGCGATATGCTCGTGCACGCCAAAGACCTCGTGAATCACGATGATCACCGGCAGATGGGTCTTGCCGCGCGGCTGCGCACGGTACGCCGGAATCAGCGTGCCGCTGGACTCGAACGCGATCTCGCCGGCGTCGAGGCCCACGCTGTCCGTGTGGATGGTCTGCGCGGAGACCGGCAGCACGGCGGCGGCAAAACCGCTGCCGAGCGCCGCCTTGATGAAGGTACGCCGGTCGAACGGCACGTGCGGGATGAGACTGTCGACTTCAGGTTTGAGCATGCGCCGCTCCTTTCGAAAGTACGACACAAAAAGAACCGCACAAACCGGCGCCGCGCCAGCTCTGTTCAACCCCGGCGCATTGTCCGTGTCAGTGCAGCTTCACGCGCGGCAGCGTCGTGCGCCGCAGCCAGTGTGCAAAGGTATCGAGGACCATGCGCGCATAGCCGTGCAGCGCCGCGATATGCAGCCGGTACAACGACATGTACATGAAGCGGGCAAAGAGCCCCTCGATCAGCATGCTCCCGCCGATCAGCCCGCCCATCAGGTTGCCGACCGCGCTGAAGTGGCCGAGCGAGACGAGCGAGCCGAAGTCGCGATACGTGAACTCGGGCAGCGGCTTCCCCGCGAGCAAGTCGCCCATCGAACGAAACAGGAACGAGGCCTGCTGGTGCGCGGACTGCGCGCGCGGCGGCACGCCACGCTCGTGGCCGGGCCACTCGCAGGCGGCACAGTCGCCGAGCGCGAAGACGTTGTCGTCGATTTCGGTTTGCAGCGTGCGCCGCACGATCAATTGACCGAGCCGGTTGACGGGCAGGCCGTCGAGCTGCGAGAGGACCGCCGGTGCCTTGATGCCCGCCGCCCACACGGTGAGGTCCGCGCGCACGGTCTTGCCGCTCGCCGTGCGCACGACGCCCGGCGCCACGTCGATCACGCGCTCACCGGTCATGATTCGCACGCCTAGCTTGCGCAGCAGCTCCGTAGTGGCCGACGAAACGCGCTCGGCCAAAGCGGGCAGAATGCGCGGCCCCGATTCGATCAGCACGATGCCCACGTCACGACTCGGATCGAGTTTGTGCAGGCCGTAGGCCGAGAGCACCTGCGCGGTGTTGCGCAGCTCGGCGGAAAGCTCGACGCCCGTTGCACCCGCGCCCACGATCGCGATCTGCACGCGCGGCACTTCGTTGCCTTCGTGATCGTGCTGACCGTGAACCCAGGGCTCCGGCTCCTGATGCTCCGCGCGCATGCACGCCGCGATGAGGCGCTTGCGAAAGCGCTCGGCCTGCTCGACGGTGTCGAGCGCGATGGAGTTTTCCGCCGCGCCCTGCACGCCAAAGAAGTGCGTCGTGCTGCCGATCGCGAGCACGAGCGTGTCGTATTCGAGCACGCGCTCGGGCAGCATCTCGCCACCGTCTTCGTCCTGCACCGTGCCGAGCGTGATGCGCCTCGCCGTGCGGTCGAGCGCGGTCAGTTCGCCCTGCTGGAATTCGAAGCCGTGCCAGCGCGCCTGCGCCGCGTACTCGAGCTCCTGCGTGAACGGGTCCATGCTGCCCGCCGCGACTTCGTGCAGGAGCGGTTTCCAGATATGCGTCGGATTGCGGTCGACCAGCGTGACCGAGGCGCGCAGCCTGCCACGCTTCGCGCGCGTTTCGCCGTAACGATCGCCTAGCCGTGTTGCCAGCTCGAGGCCTCCGGCGCCTCCTCCCACAACGATAAAGCGGTGCATAGACTCTCCGTGCATGTCGACAGGCGATAGAACGTCCGACGCTGATCCGATATTCAATATCGGCGCGCACGAGCAGCGCGGCGTCGGTCTCCGGCTCATTGTCGGCTGACGCGGCGTACCGCGGCAAGACGCGCGGTGCGCATTAACGACATCTGCGCTGGCCGCTTGCGTAACGGCGCGGCTACGGTTACGGCCTGGCTACGACGCTCTCGCCGACTGACTCGCTACGGTGGCGAGCACGATCGTTCGGCGCGCATTTCGGTGCATATGCATACAGAAGGCGCGTGGCCCCTGCGCCCCCGGCATCCCCCGAGCGCCCCTCAGTGTGCTTCTTCCCAGTTCGCACCCACACCCACTTCGGCCACGAGCGGCACCCTCAGCTTCGCCACCGAGCACATCAGCTCCGGCAAGCACTTGCGCACTTCGGCGAGCTCGTCGTCGGGCACTTCGAGCACCAGTTCGTCGTGGACCTGCATGATCATCTTCGTGCCGATGTTGCGCTTGTCGAGCCACTGCTGCACGGCGATCATCGAAAGCTTGATGAGATCGGCCGCCGTGCCCTGCATCGGCGCGTTGATGGCAGCGCGCTCCGCAGCCTGGCGGCGTGGACCGTTGCCGCCATTGATCTCGGGCAGCCACAGGCGGCGGCCAAACACCGTCTCGACATAGCCGCGCGATTTCGCGTCCATGCGTGTCTCGTCCATATAGCGCGCCACGCCCGGATAACGCGCGAAATAGCGGTCGATATAGAGCTTGGCCGCATCGCGCGTGATGCCCAGATTCGACGCCAGCCCGAACGCGCTCATGCCATAGATCAGCCCGAAGTTGATGACCTTGGCGATGCGCCGCTGGTCGTTGCTCACTTCGAGCGGCGTCACGCCGAACACTTCCGCCGCCGTGGCGCGGTGAATGTCGTCGCCGCGCTTGAACGCCTCGAGCAGCGACTCGTCGCCCGAGATATGCGCCATGATGCGCAGTTCGATCTGCGAATAGTCGGCAGACACGATCTTGCAGCCCGGCGGCGCGATGAACGCCTCGCGGATGCGCCGGCCTTCGCCCGTGCGCACGGGAATGTTCTGCAGATTCGGGTCGTTCGAGGCGAGACGGCCCGTGACAGCCACGGCCTGCGCGTAGTTCGTGTGGACCCGGCCCGTTTGCGCGTTGACCATGCGCGGCAGCTTGTCGGTGTACGTGGACTTGAGCTTGGCGAGACCCCGATGCTCGAGCAGCAGCTTGGGCAGCGGATAGTCCTCGGCGAGCTTCTGCAGCACTTCTTCGTCGGTGGACGGCGCTCCGCTCGGCGTCTTCTTTACGACCGGCAGTTGCAGCTTCTCAAAGAAGATCTGGCCGATCTGCTTGGGCGAGCCGAGATTGAACTCGCCGCCCGCGAGCGCGTAGGCCTGCTGTTCGAGCTCGACGAGCCGCACCGCGATCTCGGCGCTCTGCTTATCGAGCCGTTCCGTGTCGATCAGGACGCCATTGCGCTCCACCTTGCGCAGCACGCGCGCGGTGGGCATCTCGATCTCGCGATACACGTAGTCGAGGCCCTTCTCGGGCGCGATCTGCGGATAGAGCGCGAGGTGCAGTTGCAGCGTGACATCGGCGTCTTCGGCTGCGTATTCGGCGGCCTGCTCGAGCGGCACTTCGTCGAAGCCGATCTGCTGCGCGCCCTTGCCCGCCACCTCCTCGTACTTGATCGTCTTGATGCCGAGATGGCGCAGCGCGAGGCTGTCCATGTCGTGAGTACGATGCGATTCGAGCACGTACGATTCGAGCAGCGTGTCGAATTCGACGCCGTTCAGCTCGATGCCGTAATTCGCGAGCACCTGCTCGTCGTACTTCATGTGCTGACCGACTTTCTTGTGCTTCTCGCTTTCGAGCCACGGTTTCAGGCGCGCAAGCACTTCGTCGAGCGGTAGTTGATCGGGTGCGTCGGGCCCGCGATGCGCGAGCGGCAGATAAGCGGCGCTGCCAGGCTCAGTGGAGAACGACATGCCCACGAGCTTCGCGACCATCGGATCGAGCGCCGTGGTTTCCGTGTCGAACGCGGTGAGCCCGGCGGCTTCGATCTTTCTGAGCCACGCGTCGAACTGGTCCCACGTCTGGATCGTTTCATAGTGACGCGGCGCATCGACGAACAATGCGGGCTGCACGTTCGCGTCCTTCTCGGGCGCCTTGTCTGCCGTGGCCGTGGCTGTGGCCACAGCCACAGTCCCGTTCTGAATGGCTTCGTTCGCTTCACGCAGCCAGGTCTTGAAGCCGTGACGCGCGAAGATATCGCGCAAGTCTTCGAGCGCTTCGGGGCGCGTGGCGAGCGACGCCTCGATCGATTCGAGGTGCGGCGCGAGATTGCAAGCCGTCTCTACCGTGACGAGCTTCTTCGCCATCGGCAGGAAGCCGAGCGCATCGCGCAGATAGCCACCGACGGCGCCCTTGATTTCATCCACATGCTCGACGATGCCGTCGAGCGTGCCGTATTGCGTGAGCCACTTCACCGCCGTCTTCGGGCCGCACTTGCTCACGCCCGGCACGTTGTCCACCGTGTCGCCGATCAGCGAGAGATAGTCGACGATGCGCTCCGGCGGTACGCCGAACTTCGCGATCACGCCTTCGCGGTCGAGCAACTCGTTAGTCATCGTGTTGATGAGCGTGACGTGATCGGTCACGAGCTGCGCGAGGTCCTTGTCCCCGGTGGAAACGACCACCTTCATGCCGAGCTTTTCCGCCTGGCGCGCGAGCGTGCCGATCACGTCGTCGGCCTCGACGCCTTCGATCATCAGGAGCGGCCAGCCGAGCGCGCGCACGGCCTCGTGGATAGGCTCGATTTGCGCCGCGAGCGGCTCGGGCATGGATGGCCGGTTCGCCTTGTACTCCGGATACCAGTCGTCACGAAACGTCTTGCCCTTTGCATCGAACACGCACGCGCTATACTCTGCCGTAACGTCCTTGCGCATGCGACGCAGCATGTTGATGATGCCGTATAGCGCACCCGTCGGTTCGCCGTCAGGACCGCGCAAATCAGGCATCGCATGGAAGGCACGATAGAGATAGCTAGAACCGTCGACCAGCAGCAGGGTCTTACCTTCTAGCTGAGTTTGTAGCTTCGTTTCCACGCGTAGTTCTTCAGGCATTATGGACAAGAGAAAAGTGATTCCGAGTCTGCGTTCACTCGCAGATCAAGAGCGCGCGACGGCCAAGAAGGCGCGCGCATCGTGGCAGATGTTCACGATTATGGCAGAGTTTATCGAGGCGACCGAATACCTGTCCGAGATCCGGCCAGCGGTCAGCATCTACGGTTCTGCCCGCCTGAAACCGGACTCGCCGTACTACCAGCTCGCCAAAACGATCGCGCGCAAAGTCTCGGACGCGGGCTTCGCCGTGATCTCCGGCGGCGGCCCCGGCATCATGGAAGCCGCCAACCAGGGCGCGCACGCGGGCAAGTCGCCTTCCGTGGGCCTGAACATCGAGTTGCCACACGAGCAATCGGGCAACCAGTGGCAGGACATCTCGCTGCGCTTTCGCCATTTCTTCACGCGCAAGGTCACCTTCGTCAAGAACTCCGACGCGGTGATCGTGATGCCGGGCGGCTTCGGCACGCTCGACGAACTGGCCGAGGTGCTCACGCTCATCCAGACCAAGAAGTCGCGCCACGTGCCCATCATTCTGGTGGGCGCCGAGTTCTGGAAGGGCCTGCTCGAATGGTTCCGCGCGGCACTCGTGCCGATGGGTCTGATCAATCCGGAAGACATGGACCTGATGCAGGTGATCGACGACCCCGACCAGGTGCTCGAAGCGGTGCTCAAGTTCTACGAGGACAGCGGCGAGGAGCCGGAGAAGGAACACCCGAGCCGCCCCGAGCCCGACGAAGACCGCATGTTCTATCTTTGATGTTCGGCGTCGCTCGCGTGCCGGCGCCTGGCGCCCGCGCGCGAGTGCGCTGCACAACAAGCCTGACGCGCTGTCTTCGCCGCGTTTGCAGGTGCCGCGCCGCGCAGGCCCGGCACCTGCGCAAGCCTTTCTTCGCGCTTTCAGGCGCGCGGCTTGCATGCCCTCAACTGACCCCACCACGTTCGTGCTGCCCGGCAGCGCGCTGGCACAGGCCGCGCCTGGGCCGAACATGATGATCGTGACGCTCGTGGGTTGGCACGTGGCCGGCTGGGCGGGCATGCTCGTGACGTCGGTGGCGAAGTTCGGGCCGGCCGTGCTTGCCCGCGCAATTCGCCAAACGGCCAATTGAGGCCTTTTCGCAGGACTATCTGATAGAACGTTACGCCGGAGCAGGACAGGCCAACGCGATCGCTTGCCTGCCCACGCAATGCAGGCGAAGCACAAAGCAAACCCTATAGACTCGAATGCCCGAGATTCGACCAGGCAGGGGTTTGCAAATTGACTGAGGCAGAACATGAGATCGCAACCGGGCATTCGGCGCACGCGTGGACACAGGGCTGGAACTGGCTCGTCATCGCCATCGTGGTCGTTGCGCCGCTGGTGCTTATCCTCGTCGAATACAAACTTCGCGACGAACTGTGTGCGCTGCGCGCGCGTCACGCGTACCACCCGCTGGACTTCTTCTCGCCGACCATGATGGCGGCAGCGCTCACCATGGCGCTGCCTTGCATGAGCATGCCAGGCAGTTTGCCGAGGCTGATCGCACTGCCCCGGCCGCCTTCGATATTTTATTTTTCTTATCGCAGGCGATGGGCCTGCGCCCATCGTGCCGGCATCCGGCACAACAGGACGGCGCGATACCTTTGGCATGCCAATGTTGGCGTGGCCGTCTTCGCGCTTTTCTTGTCCTGCGGCATCTTTGTACTCTGGCTGTTACGTCTTCACCCTGAGGGCAGTGCTAGCATCGCCGATACATGGGGAACGCCACAGAAGGAAAGCTGCACCGCATACGGCATTGCAGCCAGCCTGACCTTGTTAAAAGCCACTCTCGAGCGGTTGGAAAAATGACATACTCACCTGTATCCGAAATCATCGGCATTCCTGCCACCGGGATTTTCGTTGGGATTGTGTTGTCCTGGTTCGTACGCCGCCTGCAGCGCTCGGTCGCGCGCTATGAAGCGCAAGAGGCCCGGTCCAGACGGGCCTCGCCTACGCCGAACGTTGTCTATGCCCAGCCTACTTCACTGCCGGTCGATGCCGCCACGCGTATTGCCATGGCCATGAAGACGAAGAACATTGCACTGAGGCTCGACGGCGGCAGGTATGCGCATGCACCGCTCGCATCCGGTCACGTGCCTGTGAGCTGAACAGCTCTCCGTCTGTCCGCCCCAAGCACTTGTGCTGAAAGTCCGGCCCGCAAGAACCACCCACAGGCGCCGGACAATCTCGTCTACCTCACTGAAACGCCACCTCGGCAAAGCTGCGCAGCTTGCGACTATGCAGCTTGTGCAAGCCGTTGGTGCGCAAGATCTCCATCGCCGTCACGCCTATCTGCAAGTGCTGATCCACCTGCGCGCGATAGAACGAATCGGCCATGCCGGGCAACTTGAGCTCGCCGTGCAACGGCTTGTCGGAGACGCATAGCAAAGTGCCGTACGGCACGCGAAAGCGGAAGCCGTTCGCGGCAATCGTCGCGCTCTCCATATCGAGCGCAATTGCGCGGCTCTGCGAAAGGCGCTGCACCGGCTCGCGGTGCTCGCGCAGCTCCCAGTTGCGATTGTCGACGCTCGCCACCGTGCCTGTGCGCATCACGCGCTTGAGCTCCACGCCGTCGAGCTGCGTGACCTGCGCGACCGCGCGCTCGAGCGCCACCTGCACTTCGGCCAGCGCCGGAATCGGCACCCACAGCGGCAAGTCTGCGTCGAGCACGTGATCCTCGCGCACATAGCCGTGCGCGAGCACGTAGTCGCCGAGGCGCTGTGTGTTGCGCAGCCCCGCGCAGTGGCCGAGCATGATCCACGCGTGCGGGCGCAGGACCGCGATGTGATCCGTGATCGTCTTCGCATTGGACGGCCCCACGCCGATGTTGATCATCGTGATGCCGCTGCCGTCCGCGCGCTTGAGGTGATACGCGGGCATCTGCGGCAGACGCGCGGGCGGCGTGCCCTCGTCGTCCTGCTCGCCAAGATTCGCGTTGTAGGTGACCACATCGCCCGGCTCCACGAACGACGTGTATTCGCTGCGGTAATTGCGCAAGTCGGCGTCGTCGGTGCGCGCCATCATCGCCCGGCCGAGCTTCACGAATTCATCGATATAGAACTGATAGTTCGTGTAGAGCACGTAGTTCTGGACGTGCGTGGGCGCGGTCGCGGTGTAGTGCTTGAGGCGATGCAGCGAGAAGTCCACGCGCGGCGCCGTGAAAAGCGCGAGCGGCTGCGGCTCTCCGTGAGCCGGTTCGTACGTGCCGTTGACGATGCGGTCGTCGAGCTCGGCGAGGTCCGGCGTATCGAACACGTCGCGCATCGCAAAGAGCCGCTCGCGGTCCAGATCGCCTTCGAGGTGGATGCCTTCGGCGAACGCGAAGTGAATCGGAATGGGCTGCTCCGACACCCCGACTTCGATCGACACATGATGGTTCTTCGAGAGAAGCCGCAATTGCTCGCGATAATAATTGCCGAACAGGTCGGGGCGCGTGACGGTGGTCTCGAACACGCCGGGGCCCGCGACGAAGCCATATGAACGCCGCGAGTCGATGTGCGTGTTGATCTCCGTGTGAATGCGCACGAACGGATAGCATGCGCGCACGCGACGGTCGAACGCCTCGCCGCGCCGATAGCGCGCGAACGCATCGCGCAGGAACGAGGTGTTCGCCTCGTAGATGGCGGACAGGCGCGTGACGGCGTCGGCAGCGTCTTCGAAGGCTTCGACCGGAAAGTCGTGTGGGGGCGTCATGAAGGCGCGCCGGTGGATCTCGTTGTTCATGTTCGTTCGCCTCGGTTCATATGGAACGACATTAGCACGGAAGAAGGTCATTCTGACAACGCCATTCGCACGCTCGAGAGATTCGGATGCTGCGCGCCGTCCCGCCGCGATCGGCACCAGGACTGCACCGAAGCGCTCGCCCCACCAGTCCCGCCGACGCGGCACGCCGGCCCCGCCCACCCCAGGGTCGGACACGGGGCGCGGGACGCGGATTTGCTAGAATCAAGATTCTCAGCTTTGCATGGGACCAGAGTAAGGCACTGAAGCGCCAACTCTGGTCGACAGGAGAATCACCATGAAGTCGTACCTTCTTGCCGCCTTCGCAGCGACGCTCGCGTTCAGCGGTCTCGCCATGGCCGCGCCAGCCGACGACGCGAAGACCGCCGTCGAGGCACAGTCCGCCAATGAGCGGGCCGGCCTGCCCGATCTGGCCGCGATCAACAACCGTCCCGCGGCGCGCGTCACCTCGAAGGTCAACATCAACGACGTGCCGCGCACGCCGAGCTTCCATGAAGTGAGCCCGACCGGCACAGAGGTCACCGAATACCGCGACAAGGGCAAGCCCGTCGAGATCAACGTGCATTCGAACTTCGGCACGCGTTACTCGATGAGCGCGAATCCCGACACCTCGCCGCAAGTCCGTCCGAACGGCCAGGCCAGCACGCGCCTGCCGTCGATCAATCTGCATTACTGATACGCCGCCCTTGCGCGCGGACGGCGTGCGCTGTCCCGCGCCGCCTCCCGCCCGAACGCACGAAGCCGCGCCGAAACGGCGACCGCGCCCGTGAGCAGGGCCTCCCATTACGATAACCACACGACCTCTGGCATGGCCGTCTTCACCGCTGTCACCGAAACCCAGCTTGCCCAATGGATGCGCGACTACGATCTTGGCGACGTAGTCGATTTTCGCGGTATCCAGTCAGGCATTGAAAACAGCAACTTCTTCCTGACGACGACGCGCGGCGAATACGTTCTGACGATCTTCGAGAAGCTCACTGCCGAACAGCTGCCGTTCTATCTCGAGCTGATGCGCCATCTGGCCTCGCACCGCGTGCCGGTGCCCGACCCGATGCCACGTGCCGACGGCACCCTGTTCGGCCTGCTGCACGGCAAGCCGGCGGCCATCGTCACGAAGCTCGACGGCGCGCCGGAACTCGCCCCGGGCGTGGAGCACTGCATGGAAGTGGGGCAGATGCTCGCGCGCATGCACCTGGCGGGCCGCGATTTCGCGTTCGACCAGCCGAATCTGCGCAGCCTGCCGTGGTGGGAAGCGACCGTGCCCACGGTCCTGCCGTTCCTCGCCGACGCCCAGCGCGAGCTGCTCACGAGCGAGCTCGCGCACCAGCAGGCCTTGTTCGCCAGCGACGATTACGCCTCGCTGCCCGGCGGCCCGTGCCATTGCGACCTCTTCCGAGACAACGCGCTGTTCGCGCACGTCAGCCCGGAAACGGGCCATACGGTGCGCCTCGGCGGATTCTTCGACTTCTATTTCGCCGGCTGCGACAAATGGGTGTTCGACGTGGCGGTGACGGTGAACGACTGGTGCGTCGACCTCGCGACAGGCAAGCTCGACGCACCTCGCGTCGAAGCGTTGTTGCGCGCCTACCAGACGGTACGCCCGTTCACGCCCGCCGAGAGCCGGCATTGGGTCGACATGCTGCGCGCCGGCGCGTACCGCTTCTGGGTATCGCGCCTGTACGATTTTTATCTGCCGCGCTCGGCAGAGTTGCTCAAGCCCCACGATCCCGGCCATTTCGAGCGCATCCTGCGCGAGCGCCGCGCCGGCAGCGCCGCCGGCACGCCGGGCGCCTTCCACGCACTCTCTGACCTGCCCCGCTCATGCAACTGATCGAAGTCCCCGCGAAGCAGGGCTACGTCTGGTTCCGCCAGGGCATCTGGCTGTTCCGGCGTAATCCGCTCGCGTTCCTCACGCTGTTTTTCTCATATCTGCTGGCCATGACGCTGATCTCCGCCGTGCCGGTGATCGGCGGCGTGCTGCCGCTCATTTTCGTGCCGGGCGTGGCGGTGGGCTTCATGGCCGCGTGCCGCGACACCGTTGCGGGCAAGCCGGTGTTTCCGACCATCCTCGTCGACGGTTTCCGCTCATACGGGCAGACGGTCACCAAGCATCTGTTCGTGCTTGGCGGGATTTACGTGGTGGCGATGACGCTGGTGCTCGCGGCCTCGGCGCTCGTGGACGGCGGCACGCTCCTGCGTCTGATGACGCTGGGCGGCTCGCTCGATACAGATGCAGTCGCGAACGGCAATGTGCCGCTTGCCGTGCTCGCGTCGCTCGCGTGCTACGTGCCGGTTTCGATGATGTTCTGGTTCGCGCCGGTGCTGACGGCCTGGCACGAGGTGCCGCCGATCAAGGCGATGTTCTTCAGCATCGTGAGCTGCTGGCGCAACAAGGGCGCGTTCGTGGTGTATGGCGCGCTGTGGTTTGCGGTGTCGATCGGCGTGTCGCTGGGGCTTTCGACGCTGCTGCGCGCGCTCGGCGCCGGCGACTACGCGCTGGCGATCCTGATGCCGGCGCTCATTCTCGTAACGACGATGCTCTATTGCTCGTTCTACGCGACCTATCGCGGCTGCTACGGCGTGCAGGAAAAGACTGCCGCCGAAATACCGGGTTCGGGACGCTGAGCACAAGGCATCGCGTGCAAGCCGCCTCGGGCGGCAAGTTCCAGCTACACAAACACCAATGGGGCGCCACTGTGCGCCCCATTGCGTTTCTGAAACTTCAGGCCGGCGTGAATGCCTGGCCGCTTAGCCGTAGTGATTCATCCACGACGGGTTGCGGCCCGCCTTCTCGCGGTCGAGCTTGCGCATGCGGAATTCGAGGTCGTAGATGTCCGCCGATTCGGCCAGATAGGCTTCCTCGCGCTCCTTTTGAGCGGTTTCGTACGACTTCGTGAGGAACAGGAAAAGGCGGCTGAGCAGGTACATGGTCTGGCTCCGGTAATCGGGCACATGCCCTCGGAATGAACAGAACCATTATAGGGTAAACCCTTATCATGGTAAACCCTTGAATTGGTGCGGATTGTCGCAGCCCCTGCCGGCGCGCACGACACGCCGCACGGTGCGCTCAACCCGCGCCAGCGGCCAGCTCTCCGTCGAAAGCGTCGTCGAGCGCATCGCGCCGCCGCGTCTCGAAAAAGTCCCAGATCATCGCGCTTGCGTCCGGTCCGGTCGCCGAATGGAACGGCACCGTATCGTCGCCGCCGCTCCAGGCGTGATCCAGCGCGCTCACCCGGCACAGGCGCACCACGCTCGCACCGTCGCGCCGGTAGTCCTGGACCGTGTAGCCCTCGCCGTCGTGCTCGTGCGAGACCACGCCCTGGCGCACGCCGTGAGCATCCGCGAGATCGTTCAGGCGCAGGAACTGGGTGGCAAGTTGCTCCGCATTGACCGGCGCGACAACCGGGTCGGCGGCGCCGTGCACGATGAGCGCCGGCATGCCGGGATGCCGGCGGCCAGCCAGCTGACCGTCGACGAGCGCCACCGGGTCGTGGTGCAGCCCGCGCCGCATGACGTCGAGCGCCGAAACGCCCGAGCGCGCCTCGCCGAACGCCGGCCCCGAATGGAGCGCGACCGCCGCGAAATGGCCCGGCGCGCTCACGGCCAGCAGGGCGGCCAGGCCCGCGCCCGCCGAGAGGCCCGCCAGATAAACGCGCGAACGGTCGAAACCGTGCTCCTGCACGAGCGTGTCGACGAGCGAAACGATCGCCGCGGCTTCACCGCCGCCCGCCGGCTGGCGTGCGTCGTACCAGTGCCAGCACTGGTGCGGATGCCCCTGGACCGATTGCTCCGGATAGACCACAGCAAAGCCGTGCTTGTCCGCGAGCAGGTTCATGCGGGTGCCCTCCGCGAACGAATCCATCGTTTGCTGACAGCCGTGCAGCATCACGACGAGCGGCATGTCCGCCGTGGGCAAGCCCGGCGGCAAATAGAGCCCGTAAGCGAGCGCGCGCGACGCGCCTGGCGCCAGATGCTCCGTGCGTAGCCATTCGCCGGCCGCCCACGCGGCGGCCCGCGGCCCCACGCGCGACTCGCGCAGCGGCGCGCCGCTGCGCGATGCGGGCGCGGGGCGTACTTGCGCTTCGCTTGCGGCAGGCGCTGCTGCCGCAGCGGCGGCGGCAGCCTGCGCCACGGCGGTCTGGGCGGTCCGCCACATGGCCTGCGCGTCGGGCGCGCGCCGGCCGGCTTCGTGCAGCACTTCTCGAGCAGCACGGTTCTGGATGGCGAGCAGACGTCGCATGCCACCTGCCCACAGCTTCGTCAGATTTTTCGTCATCAGTGGCCTTCGTGAAAGGGGGTCGAATACGCCGAGGCAATAAGCCACGGCTCTTCATTGTGCAACGCACAATAACACCATTCATCGAAGACTGCTGTAACGAGTTCTGGCTGCTGTAACGAGTTCTAAATCGGACCGCCATGTACGGCGCATCGCAATAATCGGCCCCGAACATCGCTATACTGGAAGTTCCGACGTTGTTCGTGTCGACCTGACCGGGTGCTCGAGCGTTAGTCAAATATGCCCTTTGGAGCGCGCCGCTGCGGCGCCAAGTCATGCCTGATTTACCCCTCCACCTCTGGTATTCGATCACCAACCTGGGCGGCGCCGGCCTCACGCTCCCGCTCGCGCTGGCCATCGCGCTGTGGCTCGTGATGGGCTACTCGTGGCGCATGGCGGCGAGCTGGCTGTTGCTCCTTGGTGCGGCAATTGGTCTCGTCACGCTCACGAAGATCGCGTTCCTGGGCTGGGGTGTCGGCGTGCGTTCGTACGATTTCACTGGCCTGAGCGGCCACGCCATGCTGTCCACGGCGGTCTATCCCGTGGCGTTTTTCCTGATGCTGCAAGGTGTGCGGCCCATGCTGCGCATGGCGGGCGTTGTCGTCGGGCTCGCCATTGGCATCGCGGTCGGTTTTTCGCGCGTCGTGCTCGAGGCGCATTCGCCGTCGGAAGCGGTCACCGGCTGCATCGTCGGCGCACTCACGGCGCTCTTGTTCGTGCGCTACTGGTGGGAAGCGCAATCGGGCCGGCTCTCCGCGGCCGTGGTTACGTTGAGCCTCGCGGCGCTCACATTCGGGTTGCACGACGTGCGCCTGCCCACCCATCGCTGGGTGACGAATATCGCGCTCACCGTCTCGGGACACGATCGGCCCTATATTCGCGCCAAGTGGAAAGCCAACCAGCCGGTGCGCAAGCCCGGCACGCTCAACGCGCCGGTCTCGCAGACCCGCAACACGCTGACTCCGCCCCCCCAGCAGCACGCCTGAGACAACCCGCGGCGCAGACCGCCGCCATGCGCCTGAGTGTGCCGGCCACGCCACTCAACCGCCAACCCCAAGCAGCACGCTCGACGCCTTGAACACCGCCGTAGCGCTCGCGCCCGCTTCGAGGCCGAGCGCGTCGACGCTCGCGTCCGTCACGACCGCGGCAATCACCATGCCGCCTGGCAATTCGAGCGTCACCTCCGCGCTGACCTCGCCGCGGCGCACGCCGCTCACCACGCCGCTCAAGCGGTTGCGCACCGAAAGCCGCGCGGCGTGGTCCGCCGAAAGCGCTCCACCCGCCACCAGCACGACCGACGACGCCTTGACGAGCGCCACCACCGCCCCGCCAACGGCGAGACCCAGCGCCTCGGCGCTCTCGCGCGTGACGACTGCGACGAGCTGCTGACCGCCCGGCAGCGTGATCGACACTTCGTCGTTGACGGCGCCGCGCACGAGTGCCGCGACCGTGCCGTAGAGCTGATTGCGCGCGCTGGTGCGCAGAGCGAAGCGGCCGAGCACGGCGAGATCCGTGCCGATACTGCCTGCAGTGCCTGCGTCGGCGTCCGGGCACGCCTCGCCGCCGAGCGCGCGCACCGCTGCGGCGGCGCGCTCGAGAAAGTGCCGATGCTCGCGCTCGATCGCGCCGAACGTGGCGATCAGGCGTTGCGCGCGCGGCGTGAGCGTGGTCCCGCCGCCGCCTTTGCCGCCCGTCGCGCGCACGACGAGCGGTTCGCCGGCGAGATTGTTCATGGCGTCGATGGCATCCCAGGCACCCTTGTAGCTCATGCCGACAGCCTTCGCGGCGCCGGTGATCGAACCGGTTTCGCCGATCGCCGCAAGCAGCGCGATGCGAGCCGCGCCACCGAGCGTCTGCGGGCCGGCCTGGAACCAGACCGAACCGCCCACGCCCAACTCGGGCGATTCCGCGCGCGGCGGCTCGCCGGTTTCGGCGCCTGCGCTTGCGCCGCCAGCAGCCGGCCCGCACGGGGAGGGAGTCGAAGAGGAGGAAGTCGTCATCGCGCGGGGCTGTTGTCGTGGGCAAGCGTTGACGTCGATTATAGAGACGGGGCGCGCGAGATTTGCCCCGCGCTCGCGGTCATGCACGGATCAGGCGCCGCGCTTGACCTTCGGCTGGCGCAATTCGCGCAGGAGCCGCTCGCCCTCTTTCGCCGTATAGCGCTTCATGGCCTCGCACCACCCGCGCGCGAAGCCAAGCTGATACGGCTCCGCATCCATGCGCTCGAGATAGCGCAAGGCCACCGCGGCGTCATTGCCGTCGCCCAGCACGCCCTGCAGGCGCGCGAGCGAGCGCGTCGTGTCCGCGCGTGTGCGGCGCGTGGTGATCGGTGCGAAAAACTCGAGCGTATAGCGCAGATACTTCGCGCTGATGCGCACGCGATGGCGGCCTGTGTCGTCGATGGCCGTGAGCTTTTGCGCCTGCGCCAGTTGCTGGTAATAGCGACGCACGCGTTTCTTCGCGTGCCGGTGCAGCGAGCGCGTGTCGGCGGCGTCGGCTCGCACGCGGCGCGCGAGGGCCTCCAGCCACTGCAACCACGCAAGCGCGGCATGCGCGTAGCGCGGCGACGCCAACGCCTCGCGCAACCGCGCGCGTGCCACGAGCCGCTGCGCCTGGGCCTCGTCGAGCACGGCGCGCCAGCGCGCGGGGTCGTCGTCGGCCGCGGCGAGCGCGGGCAAGGTGCCTTCGACGAACACGTCGCGGTCGCGCGCCTCGCCGAGCAGCTCGCCCAGCCAGCTGAGCTCGGGCTTGATGCGCGCACGCCAGGTCTCGTCCCGCCGATGCGAAAAAATCCGCATCGCGGTGCGCAGACGCCGCTGTGCCACGCGCATCTGGTGAACGAATTCGGTGTTCGCGGAATCGCGCACGCCCCAGTCGTTGCCGAGCCAGTGCGCGCTGATGTTGGCGCCGATCGCGACCAGCGCGGCCTCGGCGGTGCACGCAGCGCCCAGATCGACCGGCTCCGCACGCACCGCGCACGCGTCGCCGGCGAGGCTGCCGGCCGCCGCGCGCTCGAGCGCGTCGCTCAGGCGCACGAACGCGGGCAGCGCGTCGGCCAGTTCATGCGCGCAGGCGAACAGCGCATCGACGAGCGGCGCATGGTCCTCGCCTTCGGCCCACGGCACGCTCACGCGCAACTCATGCAGGCTCGCGCCTTCGTCCTGCGGGGCGCGCACGTCGGCATCGAGCACGAGATCCGCGCTGATGCCGTCGCGCTCCCAGCGCCAGTGGCTGCGCACCGCCGACAGCGTCGCCGACGGTTCGAGCGGCCCGCTTGCCGCCAGCGCCTCGCGAAACAGCTCGGGCGCGGCATCGAAGAGTGCGGTTTCAAGGCCATCCGCTTCGAGATGCGCGTCGAAAATCGGTTCGACGACGACGATGCCCGGCACCCATGCACGCCGGCTGGAAACGACGACGCAATGCGTCGTGCCGCGCGTTTGAACGCCGATCCGCCAGCCGGCCCTGGCGAGTGCGCCAGCACTGTCGAACATGGCGGTCGTGACCGGCTCGCCCGAATCGGCCTGGGGTTCGAGCTGCGGCAAAGCGGCGCATATGGCCGCGGCGAAATCGGATGGCATCTGCCCAGGCGTGACGGCAGTCCCGGACGAGGCCTGTGGCGTGGCACTCACGACATCCAGCACGATTTCCAGAACGCGGTTCATGGACGCTCAGAGGGTCGTTGGGACGGCAGAAAGCGGTGAAAACGGCAAATACAAACGGCTGAGATTAATCTGACAACGACGCCGTCGTCGCACCTGATGGTACACGCGCAACCACAGCGGTGCTCTCGGTAGCGGCCCCAACCCGCTTGCGCAGAATGACGATGATCAAGACCCCAGCCTTACGAAAGTGGAAAAATACTTACACATCGACCTGATGTGTTGCACTTCTGTAAGGAGTATTGAGTGTTCCCAGAATACAGAGACCTGATCTCGCGGCTCAAAACCCATGATGAGCATTTCGCGCGGCTGTTCCATCGTCATAACGAGCTGGATCAACAGATCAAAAACATGGAAGCGGGCATCGTTCCCGCGTACGGCATGGCCATCGAGCAGCTCAAGAAAGAAAAGCTGCAGCTCAAGGATTCGCTCTACCAGATCCTGCGCAAGGCCGAAAACGTGTAAGCACCGGCGCTTACACCGCAGCATGCCGCCTCACGCGGGCCGCGCGATGCGGCGCCGGCCCGCGTCGCCCTGGCCATGATCCTGGTGCCGCCCGCATCGCCGGCACCCCTCGCTCGCCCCTGCCGCAGGCCACCCGGTTCAACCCGAGTCCGGCCATTGTCGTAGCGAAAACAATTCCTATCCCCAAGATGGCCACTCATCCTGCCTCCCCGAAACCCGTCCCCCCCGCCCAAAGCCCGCTTCAAGACCCGCCTCGCCACAGCGACGCGCCTGCACGCCGGACCGAGCTCACGCCCCATAGCGCCGAGCTGCACGCCGTCGACTCCGCCGTCGAAGCGGCCAGCGAAGTCATTGCCGGCGCGATGCACGATCTTGTCGGAGCCAATGGCGCGGCGCACGGCGAATCGCCCGACTCGCTGCTCGAATCGATCGCCGCGCTCATGCGTGGCTTGTCCCCCGACGAGGCCGCCCAACTGCGCGGCCTGATCCTGGAAGGCAACCCGGCGGACTGGCGCAACACGCGAGCGCGCCACCCCGACGAAGAGCTTGCCGCTGGTTGGCGCGACGGCGCCTATCCCTACCGCAATCTGATGTCGCGGCGCGCCTACGAGCGGCAGAAATATCGCCTGCAGGTCGAATTGCTGAAGCTTCAGGCGTGGGTGCGCGAGACCGGGCAGCGCGTGGTCATCCTCTTCGAGGGGCGCGACGCGGCTGGCAAAGGCGGCACAATCAAACGCTTCATGGAGCATCTGAATCCGCGCGGCGCGCGTGTCGTGGCGCTCGAAAAGCCCACCGAGGTCGAGCGCGGACAGTGGTACTTTCAGCGCTACGTCCAGCACCTGCCTTCGGCGGGCGAGATCGTGCTGTTCGACCGTTCCTGGTACAACCGTGCGGGCGTCGAGCGCGTCATGGGCTTTTGCTCGCCCGAGGAATACTCGGACTTCATGCAGCAAGTGCCGGAATTCGAGCATCAGTTGATCCGCAGCGGCATACACCTCATCAAGTTCTGGTTCTCGGTGAGCCGCGCGGAGCAGCGCCGCCGCTTCAAGGAGCGCAGCGTGCATCCGCTCAAGCAGTGGAAGCTCAGCCCCGTCGATCTCGCCTCGCTCGATAAATGGGACGAATACACGCTGGCCAAGGAAGCGATGTTCTCCCAGACCGATACGGCCGATGCCCCCTGGACCGTGGTGCGCTCGGACTGCAAGAAGCGCGCGCGGCTGAACGCCATGCGCTACATCCTGCACAAGCTGCCTTATTCGAACCGCGAAATCACTGCGATCGGGCCCATCGACCCGCTGCTGGTGAGCCGCGCGCTTTAAGCGCCGGGCAACCGGCCACGCCAGTACGCCTGCAATGTCCCGCGTCGCAATCCGCTTGCGGCAAGGGTACGGCGCGTGCAGCGCTGTGCGGCAAGATCACGTCGCGTACTGCGCGATCCCATTGCCGAACGACCAGTTCTCGCGCGCGACGTCCACGAGGTTGACGAACACATCCTCGCGCCGCACGCCGGGATCGCGCGCAAGGTTTTCGGCGATCTGCGCAAACAGCGCCTTCTTCTGATCCTGTCCGCGCGTATTGCTCACCGCGATCTGAATCATCACGAGATCGTCGCTGCGTTCGATGCCAAGGTAGTGGCGGCCAAAGACGAAATTGTCGGCATCGTGTTCGGTGACGATCATGAACTGGTCGTCCTCCGGCGCCTTGAAGACTTCCATGAGTGCAAGATGCACGCCCTGCGTGAGCGCCTTTCTATAGGCGGGGGGCTTGCCTGCGCGGACGGCAATACGGGTGAATGGCATGTCGGGCTCCTTCAGCGTTGCATGGGGTGATGAGTGAACGACCACAACAACAGCTTAGGCACGCGCTATCATAATTAACAGATATTGCTCGATATTTCATTTATTGCCATTTGAAATGAAACCACTCGATCTCGATGCTGTGCGCGCGTTCGTCCTGGTCGCCGAACTGCACAGCTTCACGCGCGCCGCCGACGCGCTCGATACCACGCAATCCGCCGTCAGCCTCAAGCTGAAGCGGCTCGAAGCCCATCTCGGCCGGCAGTTGCTCGAACGCACGCCGCGTGTCGTGCGGCTCTCGCTGGACGGGCGCGCATTTCTTGGCGCCGCGCGCGAATTGCTGGGGGCGCATGAGCGCGCGCTCGGCACGCTGACGGGCGAAGCGCGCCGGCTCACGCTGGGATTGAGCGAGCACGTAGCCGATGCGCAACTCGCCCGCCAGCTTGCGCTCTTGCGCGCTCACGATCCGGGACTCGTGATCGCGCTGCATCTTGGGCTTTCGGCGCAGTTGCTCGCGCAATTCGACGAGCGGCGGCTCGACGCGGTCATCGTCCGTCAAGAAGCCGATGAGGCGCCGCGCGGCGACGCACGGCTGCTCTTCGACGAGCCGTTGGTCTGGCTCGCCTCCTCCGAATGGCAGTGGGAACCCGGCACCCCGCTGCCGCTCGCCCTGCTCGAGGGGCCTTGCGCGGTGCGTGCAGCGGCGATCGCTGCGCTCGACGCAGCGGGCATCGCGTGGCAGGAGGTGTTCGTGGGCGGCGGCGTGGCCGCGGTCGGGGCGGCGCTGGAGGCGGGGCTCGCCGTGTCGGCGCTGGCGCGGCGCGTGGCACCGAGAGCGCTCGTCGATGTTGGGGCGAAGCACGCTCTGCCGCCATTGCCGGTCTCGCGGGTGACGTTGCATTCGCGCGTGCGCGACCCGCGTTCGGCGGCGACGCTGCAGCTGCTTGCGTCGAGCCTGGGCACGGTGTGAGGGACTGACCGCGTGAGCAGATGGCTGCGCGGCCGGGAAGTCAATGGTCTCCGGGCGGGGCGGCCGTGCGTGAGGCGTGGGCATGCCGACGCCTCACGCACGGCCCAGCCCGGCCCAGCCCGGCCCAGCCCGGCCCAGCCCGGATCAGCCCGGCCCAGCCCGGATCAGCCCGGCCCAGCCCGGATCAGCCCGGATCAGCCCGGATCAGCCCGGATCAGCCCGGGTCAGTATGGGTCAGCCCAGCATCGGCGGGAGTTGGTGCGGCTGCGGGATTGCGCGCTGCGCCTGTGCCGCAGGCGCCTCGACCACGAGCTTGTGATGCGGTGCCGGGTGAAGCGCCGTGGGCCTGGCCGGCGCGTGTTTCGGTACGGCCGGTCCAGGTGCGGCCGGCTTAGGTACGGCCGGTCTGGATGCGGTCTGTCTGGGTGCGGTCTGTCTGGGTGCGGCCGGCTTGGGTGCGGCTGACTTTAGCGAATGCGGGTGGGCGCTCGCTTGACGTAAGGTCCGCGGTGCATCGTGTGCAGCCGACTGAGTCGGGGCTTTGGCTCGATGCTGGGCGTGGGTTTGCACGTGTCCGGCTTTCTCAGACTTCACCGATTTCGATGCTCGCGAAGTTCGTGCCGTATGCGGCACGGCCGCGGCTGCCTTCGCGTGCCTCACGCCATGTTGCACCTCGCCTCTGGCGGGCTTCCCCTCCTTGCCACCCTTGCGCGGGCCCGCCTGTGCGTTCCCGTCATGGGCACTATGCGCGCCATGCGCCCCACCTCCATGCGCGGTGGCGCTGCCTCCCGTTCCATGCACCGCCGCACCGCCATGGCCGTCATATCCGCCACGCTGCGCCGCGGCCGCCGGCGCGACCGCCCACGCCATCGTCGTCGACATCCACCATGCTGCGATCATCACTGCTACTGCCCGCACGCCGCTCCTCCCTCGAATAGCTGTTCTTGTCCCGATTCGATCGGCCGGCGATTATACCCAACCAAAATTTGCAAAAATCCATATATGGACTAGCATCATAAAAAAGTTCATATAAAGACTAGACCATGCCACATGCGCCCACCTCCCCGTCCGCCGCGTCAACGCGGCGTCCTGGCGCCGAGCCCTCACCCGCCGAGATGTCGGCGGCCGGACTGCGCGCCTTTTTCAACATCGCGCGCGACTGGGATCTCTCCGTGGAAGAGCAGATCGTCCTGCTCGGCTCGCCCGGCCGCTCGACGTTCTTCAAGTGGAAGCAGGCGCCGCAGTCCGCGCGGCTCGGCCGCGACACGCTCGAGCGCCTTTCGCTGCTGCTCGGCATCTACAAGTCGCTGCAGATCCTCCTGCCGCCCCCCGCCGCCGCCGATGCCTGGGTCAAGCGCCCCAACAGCGCGCCGCCGTTCGGCGGCCGGCGCGCGCTCGACCGCCTGCTCGCAGGCAATATCAGCGACCTCGTGGCGGTGCGTCAGTACCTCGACGCGATGCGGGGCGGCTGGGCGTGAAAAAAAGCACGACACGAGACACGCCACAAGCGTCGGCCCAAGGTGCCAGGCCCGCCGCTGGCCCGGCGGACGCGTCCTGGCAGGCACACTGGCGCAGCGCGCCGCTCGACTGGTCGCCCGCGTTCCGCGTGACCCCCACGCGCTTTCCCGCCGTGAATCTGTTCGACCGGGTGGCCAGGCCTGAGGACTTCGAGGCGCTCTATGCGCTCGAAGCGCTGACCAACGACCGCCTGCGCACGGAGACCGGCGACCTCGATCTCGTGCCGCGCGAAGAGCGCCGCTTCGGCCCCGGCTACGGTCCGATCATGGCCGCATTCACGCATCTGAACCCACAGGGCAGCCGGCTTTCCGATGGCACCTATGGCGTGTTCTACTGCGCACGCACGCGCGCGACGGCCATCGCCGAGACGCGCTATCACGCGGGCCGCTTTCTCGCCGCGACGCGCGAGCCGCCGCTGCGTCAGCAGATGCGGCTCTATACGGTGATCGCGCAAGGCACGGTCGCCGATCTGCGCGGCCCCCTGGCGGCGCATGCAGCTGCTCATGCACCCGCTGATCCGGCTGATCCGGCCGTGCTCGCGCCGGACGACTACACCGCGGGTCAGGCGTTGGGCCGCGCGCTGCGGGCTGCAGGCGCGCCCGGCATCGTTTACCCATCGGTGCGCGAAACGGGCGGCGAATGCCTCGCCGCGTTGCGCACGACGTTGCTGCACGCATGCCATCACGCCGCCTACCTCGAATACAACTGGAACGGCGAAGCCATCGACATGGTGTTCGAATTGACCGCCGCCTACGGCCAGGAGGGCATTTAAGGCCCGCAAGCTGGCAAGGGCCAGCGCCGGGGCAAGCGGTGGAGGCGCACGCAACGAGCCATGCGCCCGCAAGAGCCAGGCAAGCGCGCAGTTGGTGCCCAGGACGTTCGCGGGTGGCGCGCGGGAGAAACGCAGGAAGCGCGTTTAAGGCAGCGCCATCTCGGCCGCGCCCATCGCACGCGCCGCCTGCACGGAGATCGACCACTGCCGGGACGTGAGCGCCTCCACCATCGTCAGGCGTCCTTCAGGAATGAACGCGCCGGTATCGATGAACGTCTGCGAGCCGATCTGGCGCAGCTCGCGCACAGGGGTGTGCCCGCAGTAGGTGGGCGAAAGCGCGTAATGCGGCAGCCTGGCCGCGTTGAAGGCCAGCTCGCGCCCCCACATCATGCGCTCGCGCACTTCGGCATCGAACCGGCCAGCGTCGAGATCGGCATCGTCGCCGAAGAATTCCGCGTGCAGCACATTGAAGCGCGCCGCGCCCTCGCCCACCACGCGCACGAGCGGCAGCTCCCGCAGCCGCTTCGCATGCACGGCCAGCGCGTGGTCGGACAGCCCCTGCGCCCAGCCCCCGCCAATGGCATACCAGCGATGCCGCGCGAGGCGCCCTTCCGCGACCGCGCATAGCGCGTCTTCGTGATTGCCGAGCACAGCGTAGAACCAGGGCTTGTCGAGCAGCGCGAGCGCCTCCTCGCACTGGTCGCCGCGGTCGACGAGATCGCCCACCGAAAACAGCCGGTCGCGCGCGGCGTCGAATCCCACTTTGTGAAGCAGATAGCGCAAGGCGTCCACGCAGCCGTGCAGGTCGCCGATCACGAAGTCGCGACCGGCCGCATTGGCCGCATGATGCTGGACGACAGGAGCGAGAGTAGGCGTCATCGCTTCATGATAGCGCCGGGCGCAACGCCACGTATGCGCGCCAATCCTCTTTTCGCGAGCGGATTTCGCGCAGCAGCCCGCGCGCAGCGCGAGCGAACCGTGCTGCGGCAGCGGCCACCAACGCCGGAACACGCGCGCAGCCGATGCGGCGCCCGGGCTGCATCGACCGCGTCCCGCTTCGGCAGCGGCAGCGGCAGCGGCAGCGGCAGCGGCAGCGGCAGCGGCGCGTTATTGTGCCTGCGCGCGCAGCGCCGCAACCTGGTCCGGCGTGATGCTCGCCTGCGGATTGCCGAACTGCTTCGTCACGTAGTTCGCAATGGCCGCCACCTGGTCGTTGCTGAGCTCGTCGCCGAACGCCGGCATCAGCACGTCGGCGTCTTTGGTCTGGCGCCTCACGCCGTGCAGGATCGCCATCGTCAGGTTGTCCGGGCTCGCCGCGCCCGCCACGCTGTTGTGAATGAGCGACGGATACGCGCCTGGCGCGCTCGCGCCCACTCCCGCGCCGGTCCAGTTATGGCAGCTCGCGCAGTTGGCCACGAACAGCTGCGCGCCATTCACGCTCGTGATAACGGCGCCGCGCAGCGCGGTGATGTCGTCGTTGGCGGGCTGGCCGTACGAATCGCGCGAGCGCGTCACGCCGCCCGCAACCGGCGGTTGCCCGCGCAAATAGGCGGTGATCGAGCGCAGGTCCTCGGCGCTCAGGTACTGCGTGGAGTTTTGCACGACCTCGGCCATCGGCCCGGCGGCGTTCGCGTGGCCGGCCGCCACGCCGGTGGCGAGATAGCTCATGAGCGCGTCGTCGCTCCAGCCGCCGATCCCGCCCGCGCGGTCCGGCGTGATGTTGTACGCCTGCCAGCCCGCCTGCGTCGCGCCCGAGAAGCGCCCGCTCGACTTCAGGCCCTGCATGAAGTTGCGCGGCGTGTGGCACTCCTCGCAGTGCGCGAGCCCTTCGACCAGATACGCGCCGCGGTTGTACTCGGCGCTCTTTTGCGGATCGGGCACGAAGCGCCCTTCGTCGAAATTGAAGAGGTTCCAGAAAATCATCAGCCAGCGCTGATTGAACGGGAACTTCAGCTCGTTTGCGGGCGGCTTGTAATGGATCGGCGCGACCGTGTTCAGGTAGGCGCGGATCGCGAGCACGTCCTGCTCCGTCACGCGCGTGAACTCCACGTACGGAAACGCGGGATAGAGCCGCTCGCCGCTCTTGCCCACGCCCTCGTGCATCGCGCGCATGAAGTCGGACTCGGTCCACTGGCCGATGCCCGTGTCGGGGTCGGGCGTGATGTTGGGCGTGTAGATCTTGCCGAACGGCGTGTTGATCGCGAGGCCGCCCGCGAACGGCCGGCTCTTGTCGGCGGTGTGGCACGCGGCGCAGTCGCCCATGCGCGCGAGGTATTCGCCGCGCTTGACGATCTCCGGTTGCGCGGCGGCGTCGCCGGGCGCAGCCGGGCCTTCGCCGTGCGCGGCGGGCAACGGCACTTCGTCGACGGGGCGCGTCTCGCCGTCGTGCGCGGTGTGCCACGCCGCGTAGAGCGCGAAGGTGCAGAACAGCAGCGTGGCGAACGTGGTGCGGGTGCGATGGGTGCGATGGGTACGATGCGCGGGGGACGGTCTTGTGTTCATCGTCGGTCTCGGGCTCATGGCGTCAAAGCTCGCGACGCAGCTTGTCGGCCAGCTTGAGCGCCAGCGCGGCAATGGTCAGCGTGCAGTTCACGGAGGCAGCCGTCGGCATCACCGCGCTGCTGGCGACGAACAGGTTCGAATGGTCGTGCGTGCGGCAGTCGGCATCGACGACCGAATCGGCCGGGTTCGCGCCCATGATCGTCGTGCCCATGATGTGGTTGTTGGGCGCGAAGGTATCGTCGAAGGCGACCTCCGTGCCGCCAAAGAGCGCCGCGATCTGCGCGTAGAGCTCGTGCGTGTTGGCGGCGCTCTTCTTCACGTAGTCGTTGATCGAGTAGTAGATCTCGGGCTGCGGGATGCCGAGCGCGTCCTTGTGCTCGCCCGACGGCAGCACGCGGTTCTGCGGCTCGGGCAGATGCTCGTGGAAGCTGTTGATGTTGAGCGTGCGCGAGGCGCGGTCGCGGATCTCGCGGTCGAGCTCGGCGCCCGTCACGCCGTTCTTGATGAGCGCGGCGGTCACGGCCATCGTGCCCACGCCGTTCGAGAGATGCAGCTTCTTCGCGGCGTAGTCGGAACGGAATGCGCCGTCGCGGAAATTCACCACCGAGGTCATCTCCATCGGCCCGCGCCCCGGCCACAGCGGCTCGTTGGCGAGGAACGTGACGCCCGTGCCCGGGTGATCCATGAGATTGCGGCCCACCTGGTCGGAGCTGTTGCCGATGCCATGCGGAAAATGATCGCTCGTGGACATCAGCATGAGCTTGGGTGTTTCGATGCCGTTGGCGGCCAGCACGAAGAGCTTGCCCGTCACGCGCGTGCTGTTGCCGTGCGGGTCCTTGTAGTGCACCGCGGTGATGAGGCCTTTGTTGTCGGCCTCGATGCGGTACACCACCGCCTCGGGCACGAGCTGGGCGCCGGCGCGCTCGGCCTTGTCGGCGTGCACGACGCCGTTGTACATCGCGGCGATCGGGCAGATGGGCATGCAATTGTTGTTTCCGCAGCACGTCGGGCGCGCATCGTAAGGGCGGCTGTTGCGCGCGACGGGCTCGGGCACTACGCGAAAGCCGTTGCCATTGAGCACGTCGCTAAAGCGCTGATCCATGTACGAGAGCGGCAGCATGCTCATCGGATAGGGCTTCGAGCGCGGCGAGCCCAGGTCGTGCTGCGCCGGATCCGGTCCCGAGACGCCCAGCTCGGCTTCGGCGGCCAGGTACCACGGCTCGAGCGTCTCGTACGGATACGGCCAGTCGCGGCCCACGCCGTACTGCGTCCTCAGGCGAAAATCGGCGGGCAGGAGGCGCCAGGCCGCCGCTGCCCAGTGCCACGTGGTGCCGCCCACGAGCCGCAGGTACTGCGAGTTGTACGGATAGTCGCCCTTCTGCACGAGGTAATCGTTGGGCGGCGAATATTCGGGATGCGGAGCAAAGGGCGCGGAAGGATACGGCGTCGCGAAGTCGCCCTTGGCCGGCGAATTGCGAAAGTTCTCGACGATCTGCCAGCGCGCAAGACGCGGTCCTGCTTCGAGCAGAATCACCGATGCGCCGGCCTGGGCCATCTGGTACGCCACCAGACTGCCCGCCACGCCGGAGCCGACTACCACTACGTCGGCAGATTGCTTGATCGCCATTGTCGTCCCTCGTTGTTCTGGCTTGCTTGCGTATTGTGAGGACCTGGCGCGGCCTGCCAGAATCCGCTGCCGCCGCGCGCCGGGGTTTCGGCGGCACACGACGGCGGCGGTGCGAGAGGCGGCACGCGCAGGTCTTGCGGAAGCGTTCGCACGACGCCGTCGGCTGGCCGGTGGATGCGTGCACGAGGTTCGCACGCGAGCCCGGTCAGCCCGCGCCGCGCGCGAGCCGCCCCGCCAATTGCTTCACGGCCTGTTCACACCAATGACAGGCCCTGATTCCTGGCCGCGGACATCGCAGCCACCGTCGAGGCCGGCATGTCCGCAGGCTTCGTTGTCCAATAGAACGGCACGTCGCGGCAATACGACGGAATCGTCAGCACGTCGCTGACCGGATCGAACATCAGCGCTTTCTCGTAGGCCAGCACCTGCACGTTCGGCATCTCTCCTACGAGCCCGAGATACCACGCGCGCATGATGTCGCCGACGCTCGAGGCAAGCTCCGGCTGATCGGTCTTGAGCGCGGCCGTGACGGTGTCCGAAGGCACGCCGCCGTGCGCCGCTAGCCATGCGTTGAGCGCGCCCACGTTCTGCTCGAACTGGCTGCTCGCGCGCGCGAGCGCGGCGTAGATGCGCTGGCCGAGCACGGCGTCCAAACGCGTGCGGCCGGTCAGGTGCTGGGAGAGTGCGAGAAAGGCGGCGTAGCCGCTTTGCGCGGGCGCGGCGCTGGCGGCGGGGTCCGCGGCTGGGGTGGCGGCGAGCACATCGGCAATGCCCAAAGCGGACTGTGTGCCACGCCTGCCGGCCATCGCGAAGGCGAGCGTCGCGGCAGTGGCGCAAGCGAGCGTCACGAAACGGCGACGGCCCGGACGGTCGACCGGGCCATCGGGCGAATGAGCGGTCCCGTCCTGCTGCGTCACATCGGTCATGAATACTCCTGACGAAGGGGCTACCCCGCGCGAGCGGGGCTACACACTTGCCGCCGTGACCGGCGACGATGCATACGGGAAAAGTTTGCAATCTTGCTCAAACATGCGCGTGTCAAATCCCTTTCCGTATGAAAGGTGCGGATGACACGTCGCGCATGCAATATAGCGTCTCTGGACCCGATTCGACAAACCGTAAGCCGCGATGCCCGAAATAACGCCACATCGACGAGCCCGTTAAAATCGCTGCAACATTACGCCCCCAAACTCTCGATCGATAAGATGAACGTCCTCCCGCAAGTCCTGCGCAACCGCCCGCACATGACCATCGCCATTGTGGTGGGCGCGCTGTGCGGCGCCCTCGCGCCGGGCGCACTGCGCTCCGTGGCACGCGTGCTGGCCGGATGGGACGCCGCGATCTGGACCTACCTCGTGCTGATGTGGATACACATGGCGCGCACGAGCGAGGAGCGCGTGCGCCACAACGCGCAGCGCGAAGACCAGAGCGCAGGCACGGTGCTCTTTCTGATCTGCACGGCGACGGTTTTGAGCATCGTCGCCATCGTGCTGGAGCTCGGCACAACCAAAGATCTGAGCACGGCGTCGAAAGTGCTGCATGCGGTGCTCACCGGCCTCACGCTGATCGGCGCGTGGTTCCTCATTCCCACCATCTTCACGCTGCACTATGCACGCGTGTACTACGGCTCCGATCCCGCCGAGCCCGCGCTCGCCTTCCCCGACCGCAAGCTCGAGCCGAACTACTGGGACTTCCTGTACTTTTCCTTCACGATCGCGTGCGCGTCGCAAACCGCCGACGTCGGCCTGCGCGGGCGCAGCGCGCGGCGCGGCGTGCTGGCGCAATCGATTCTCTCGTTCTATTTCAACGTTGCCGTGCTCGGCCTGTGCGTGAACATCGCCGCGAGCATGGTGGGCAACTGAGCGCCTGCGCGCGCCGATCCACGCGAACCCGCGTCAACACGCGCGAACAGCCGCTACCAGGCGCCATCGTGCGCCACGCCGGGCAACCCGGCACGCCCGGACGCAACCGGACGCAACCGGACGCAACCAGGCGCCCTCGTGCGCCGGCCTCGGGCACATGCCTTGCTGACCCTCTCCATGCCTGGACGCCACGTGTCGCCTGCGCGGCTTCCGGTTTGGTTCCGGCCGGCTATTGCACTACTCTGAACAGGGCGCGCCGCTCGTATTGCTTGCGCGGCCCGCTTGGGCAGCCCACGGGCAACGTGATCGCATCCGGTGTTACATCGGCCCTGCATCCACGTCGCCCGACGAATCTGGAATACGACCGATGCAAGCTCCCAACGCCTATGCGCCGCGGATCTATTTCGTTCATTCCGTACTCGTCGGATCGCTCGACGCGTGGCCCGCGCATTTCGCGCATGCGGCGTCGCTCGGCTTCGACCATGTCCTGATCGGCGGCTTGTTCGCGCCAGGCGCCACGACGCCCGGCGCTTCGGGCGACGACCGCATCGTCGCCGATCACACCCGCTTGCATCCCGCCTTCGGCACGCAGGAAAGCGTGGACGAGGCGTTGCGCCTGCTCGTGGCCGCCGCGCGCACGCGCGGCGTCACGCTGCTCGCGGACCTCACGCTCGACCGCACCGCCGCGCACGGCTTGCTCCACGCCGGGCATCCCGAATGGTTCCATCCGTTCGAGCCCGAGGATGCGCGGCTCGATCCGCGTCACGGCCATCGCGACGCGAACGTCGCCTATGCCGACTTCGCGCGCGCGGGCGCGCCACTCGCGGTGTGGTGGACACAGCTCGCAAGCCGTCTTGCCGATGCGGGCATCGGCGGCTTTCGCATCGACTCGCCGCATCGCGTGCCGGCGAACGTGCTGCGCGCGATCTTCGACGCGGTGCGTGCGAGCCATCCGCAAACGCGCTGGCTCGCGGCCACGCCAGGCCTCGCGCGCGAGGACCTCGCACAACTCGAGGACGCAGGCTTCGACGCCGCCTTCACGTCCTTGCGCTGGTGGGACTTTTCGTCGAGCTGGCTCATCGACGAGCACGCCGTCATGCGCCGCGTGGGCTCGCCCATTGCGTTTCCCGAGGCGCCCTATGGTCCGCGCCTCGCCCACGACCTGGAGAGCGCCGGCACGATGGTTGACATGCGCGCCGTCGAGCGCGCCTATCGGCGCATGCTGCGCGCGGCGACGGCGCTCGGCACCGGCTGGCTCGTGCCGATGGGTTTCGAATACGGCATGGACGAAGCGATCCACCATGCCGCGCCGGGCTGCGGCCAGTATGGCGAGCGCCATGGCGGACAAACGCCTGGCGCGCATACGTGGGAAGCCGCGAAAGCCCGCGCGCCGTTCGACCTCTCCTCCGATATCGCGCACGCCAACGCCTTGCAGCGCGAGACGTGGACGCTGCAGACCAACGGCGAGCTGCGCGCGCTCAACGGCCCCGGCGCGCCCATAGCCGCGCTGCTGCGCGGCGATAGCGCCGACCTGCGCGAGTCCGGCGAAGCGCTGCTCACGCTCGTCAACCCCTCGCTCGCCGCGCCTGTGCGCGTGAACATGGCGCGTCTGCTCGATGGCGTGCCGGGCGGCTTCACGCGCTTCGCGCCGCTCGACGCGCAGACGCTGCGCGGCGCGCGCGACCCAGCCGCCCCCGCGCCTCACGACGCGAGCGCCGTGCCCGAGACCTTCACGCTGCCTGCGGGCGCGTGCTGGATCTTCAGCGCGCTCGCGAGTCCGATGGTCACGCTCGCGCCGCCCGAGGACCTCGCGAAGTCGCCCACGAGCGGCCACAAGAGCGTGCTCGAAGCCATCGCCGCGCCGCGCATCGCCATCGAAAGCGTGTCGCCCTCGGTCGATCATGGGCGCTTCGTCGTGAAGCGCGTGGTGGGCGAGCGCTGCGAAGTGCGCGCCGCGATCTTCGCCGATGGTCACGACCGCATCGACGCCGCCTTCCTCTGGCGCGCCAGCGACGAGACCGCATGGCACGAAGCGCCGATGACGCCGATGCAGCCCGCCGGCACCGACCTGTGGAGCGGCCACTTTCCGCTCGAGCGCGTGGGCCGCCACGAGTTCATCGTGATCGCCTGGCGCGACGACTTCGCCTCGCTCGTCGATCACCTGCAGAAGAAGCGCGCGGCGCATCAGCCGGTCGATCTCGAGCTCGAAGAAGCGAGCCGCCTGCTCGCGCTCGTGCTCGCCACGGCCGAAACGTCGGACGCGGACGAATACGAGAACCCATCCGGTGGGCATGCGCGCACGCGCGGCGCGCACGAGGGGCTCGATGCGCTCGTGAAGCGCTTCGTGACGGCCGACACCGAAACGCGTTGCGCGCTGCTCGCCGCCCCCGCCACGGCCGCCGCCGTGCGCGCCGCGCGTCATCGCCCGTTTCTCGCGCGCGACAACCGGGTGCAGCGCGTGGACGCCGAGCGCAGCGCCGCGCGCTTCGCGAGCTGGTACGAGATCTTCCCGCGCTCGATGGGCGATGACGAATCGCGCCACGGCACCTTCGACGACGTGATCGCCAAGATGCCGCGCATCCGCGACATGGGCTTCGACGTGCTGTACTTCCCGCCCATTCATCCGATCGGGCTTGCCAACCGCAAGGGTCGCAACAATGCGCTCAACGCGCAGCCCGGCGATGTGGGCAGCCCCTACGCGATCGGCGGGGCCGAAGGCGGCCATACCGCCGTGCATCCGCAGCTCGGCACGCTCGACGACTTTCGCCGCATGGTGGTGGCCGCGCACGAAAACGGCCTCGAAATTGCGCTCGATTTCGCGATCCAATGCTCGCCCGATCATCCGTGGCTCAAGGCGCATCCGGGCTGGTTCGCGTGGCGGCCCGACGGCACGCTGCGCTACGCGGAGAATCCGCCCAAGAAGTACCAGGACATCGTCAACCCCGAGTTCTACGCGCACGATTCGAAGCCCGGCCTGTGGCTCGCGCTGCGCGACGCGATCCTGTTCTGGGTGGGCCACGGCGTGCGCATCTTCCGCGTCGACAATCCGCACACGAAGCCGCTGCCGTTCTGGGAGTGGATGATCGGCGACGTGCGTGCGCGGCACCCCGACGTGATCTTCCTCTCCGAGGCCTTCACGCGCCCGCGCCTGATGTACCGGCTCGCCAAGCTCGGCTTCTCGCAGTCGTATACGTATTTCACCTGGCGCGAGTCCAAGCGCGACTTCATCGACTACCTCACCGAGCTCACGCAGACTGCGGTGCGCGACTTCTATCGGCCCAACTTCTTCGTCAATACGCCCGATATCAATCCGCGCTATCTGCAAGGCGGCGCGCGTTCGAGCCACCTGATCCGCGCGGCGCTCGCGGCGCTGCTCTCCGGTCTGTGGGGCGTCTACAGCGGCTTCGAACTGTGTGAAGCGCGCGCCCTGCCCAACAGCGAAGAATATCTGGACTCCGAAAAGTATCAACTGCGCGCCTGGGACTGGGAACGACCCGGCAACATCGTGCCGGAAATCGCGGCGCTCAACCGCATCCGCCGCGCGAATCCCGCGCTGCAGACGCATCTGGGCATCACCTTCCTGCCCGCGCACAGCGAAGCCATCCTGTGCTTCGAGAAGGCCACGCCCGCGCGTGACAACGTCGTGGTCGTGGCGATCAATCTCGACCCGTTCGCCGAGCAAGGCGCCGACTTCGAGCTTTCGTGGGCGACCTTCCAGCACTGGCAGATCGATGACCACGCGCGCCTTGCCGTAGTCGACGAAATGACCGGCGAGCGCTTCGAATGGCAAGGCCGCTGGCAGCACGTGCGGCTCGATCCGCACGCGCGGCCGTTCGCAATCTGGCGCATCGCGCCCATCGACGGCCTGCCGCGCGAGGCCCCACCACCCGAAACGGCCGACGAGCTGCATGTCGAAGGCCACCCCGAACTGGACGAGGACTTCCCGCCCGGAGGAGCGACATGAAACGCGATCCCGCCTCCCATGAGACGCCGCCGCAGGCCGAAGCACCCGTCACGCACGACCCGACCGCGGAGGACACCGACGCCCTTGCGGAGCACGAACGGCATGGCACGCAAAGGCGCGGCAAACCCTCGCTGCTTTCCGACGATCCGCTCTGGTACAAGGACGCGGTCATCTATCAGGTGCACGTGAAGTCGTTCTACGACTCGAACAACGACGGCGTGGGCGACTTCCCGGGCCTGCTCGCGAAACTCGACTACATCGCCGCACTCGGCGTGACAGCGGTCTGGCTGCTGCCGTTCTATCCCTCGCCGCGCCGCGACGACGGCTACGACATCGCCGATTACCGCAACGTGCACCCCGACTACGGTCAGCTCGCCGACGTGCGCCGCTTCATCCAGGAAGCGCACGCCCGCGGCATCCGCGTGATTACCGAGCTCGTCATCAATCACACGTCGGACCAGCACCCCTGGTTCCAGCGCGCGCGGCGTGCGAAGCCCGGCTCCAACCACCGCAACTACTACGTGTGGTCGGAAACCGATCAGAAGTACCAGGGAACGCGCATCATCTTCATCGACACCGAGCCGTCGAACTGGACGCACGACCCCGTCGCGGGCGCCTACTACTGGCACCGCTTCTATTCGCACCAGCCCGACCTCAATTTCGACAACCCCGCCGTGCTGCGCGAAGTGCTGCACGTGATGCGCTTCTGGCTCGACATGGGCATCGACGGGCTGCGCCTGGACGCGGTGCCCTACCTCGTCGAGCGAGAAGGCACCAATAACGAGAACCTGCCCGAGACGCATGCGATCCTCAAGCAGATCCGCGCGACCATCGACGAGCATTATCCGAACCGCATGCTGCTGGCCGAAGCGAACCAGTGGCCCGAGGACGTGCAGGAGTACTTCGGTCAGGAAGACGAGTGTCACATGGCGTTCCACTTTCCGCTGATGCCGCGCCTCTACATGGCGATCGCGAGCGAGGACCGTTTCCCGATCATCGACATCATGAAGCAGACGCCGGATCTGCTGCCAAGCTGCCAATGGGCGGTCTTCCTGCGCAATCATGACGAGCTCACGCTCGAAATGGTTACGGACTCCGAACGGGATTATCTCTGGAACACCTATGCGAGCGACCGGCGCGCGCGCCTGAATCTCGGCATCCGCAGGCGCCTCGCGCCCCTCATGGAACGCGACCGCCGCCGCATCGAGCTCATCAATTCGCTGCTGCTCTCGATGCCGGGCACGCCCGTGATCTATTACGGCGACGAGCTCGGCATGGGCGACAACATCCACCTGGGCGACCGCGACGGCGTGCGCACGCCGATGCAATGGTCGTCCGACCGCAACGGCGGCTTCTCGCGCGCCGACCCCGAGCAGCTGGTGCTGCCGCCGCTGATGGGCTCGCTCTACGGCTACGACGCCATCAACGTGGAAGCACAGACGCGCGACCCGCATTCGCTGCTCAACTGGACGCGCCGCATGCTCGCCACGCGCCGCGCAAAGCAGGCCTTCGGGCGCGGCTCGATCCGCTTTTTGCGGCCCGCCAATCGCAAGATCCTTGCGTATCTGCGCGAGATGCCGGGCGAGCCCGCGATCCTGTGCGTGGCGAATCTCTCGCGCGCGCCGCAGGCCGTCGAGCTCGATCTCTCCGAATTCGTGGGCACGGCGCCCGTGGAGATGACCGCCGACTCGGTGTTCCCGCCCATTGGCCAGTTGCCTTATCTGCTCACCTTCCCGCCGTACGGCTTTCTGTGGTTCCTGCTGTGCCCGGGCAACGAGCGCCCCTCGTGGAGCCAGCCGACCTCCGAGCAACTGCCCGAATTCGTGACCGTCGTGATCCGCGAAGGCCAGACCGGCGCCACGCCCGAGAACGTGCGCCTGCTCGAATCCGAAGTGCTGCCCTCGTGGCTCTCGCGGCGGCGCTGGTTCGCCTCGAAGGACAAGGCATTGCGCAGCGTGAAGCTCGCCGCGCTCACGACCATTCACGGCGCGGGCTTCGCGTTCACCGAGCTCGAGGCCGAGCTCGCCGACGGCACCAGCGAGCGCTATGTGCTGCCCATCGCCATCACCTGGGGCGCGGACACCACCACGCCGCTGCACATCCAGCTCGCGCTCTCGCGCGTGCGGCGCGGGCGCACGATCGGCTACCTCACCGACGCGTTCTCGCTGCCGTGGTTCGCCTACGGCATGCTGCGCAAGCTGCGCGAGCGTGCGGCCGTGCCCACGGTGCAAGGCAGCACGATCCGCTTCGAGCCCACCGAGCGCCTCGCCGGGATCGAACTGGGCGATGAGCCCGAGGTCCGCTGGCTCGCCGCGGAGCAGAGCAACAGCTCGCTCATCGTGGCGGAGACGATCGTGCTCAAGCTGGTGCGCCGCCTGATTGCGGGCGTGCATCCCGAGGCGGAAATGAGCCGCTACCTGACGAAGCTCGGCTACGCGAACACCGCGCCGCTCTATGGCGAAGTGGTGCGCGTGGATCCGCAGGGCGTGCCGCATACGCTCGCGATCCTGCAAGGCTATATCGACAATCAGGGCAACGCGTGGGACTGGGCGCTCGACTATCTGCGCCGCACGGTCGACGAACTGGCGCTCGCCGCCGACGACGGCGACACCGGCGACCAGGCGCACGAAGAAGAAGTCATGCAGAACTACGCGTCGGTGATCGGCGCGATCGGCAAACGTCTGGGCGAGCTGCATGCCGCACTCTCCACACCGACCGACGACCCGGCCTTCGCGCCCGAACCCGCGACGCGTGACGATGTCGGCCAATGGATCGTCGA
The DNA here is from genome assembly GCF_004353915.1 of Paraburkholderia silviterrae. GTDB lineage: Bacteria > Pseudomonadota > Gammaproteobacteria > Burkholderiales > Burkholderiaceae > Paraburkholderia > Paraburkholderia silviterrae. Next base: position 601,569 of record NZ_SMRP01000001.1, read on the forward strand.
TACGAAGACGATGCTGGCCGAAGCACTCGACATCGTGGCGCAGCACGCGGGCGAGAACGCTCACACGCTCGACGACGACGCACGCGAGCTCGCACGCAGCCTGGTCGAGCGTCGCGACTTGCTGATGGCGAAGGTCGACGAACTCGTGCCGCTCGACGCATCGACGTTGCGCATCCGCATTCACGGCGATTTTCATCTGGGCCAGGTGCTCGTTGCCAACGGCGACGCCTGGCTGATCGACTTCGAAGGCGAGCCCGCACGATCGCTCGAATATCGGCGTGCGAAGCAATGCTCGCTGCGCGACGTTGCGGGCCTGCTGCGCTCGCTCTCCTATGCGGGCGCAGCGGCGCAATCGAGCACGGAAAGCGCGCCGCAGCAGATCACCGAGCGCAAGCATGCGCTGTTCGAACGTTTTCGCGGCCATGCCGCCGAGACCTTCCTGAGCCAGTATCGTGCGGCCGTCTCCCAAGCTCCGCTCTCGCTCGTGAGCGCCACCCACGAGCAGGCGCTGCTCGACCTGTTCCTGGTCGAGAAGGCGGCCTACGAAATCCGTTATGAGGCCGCCAACCGGCCCAGCTGGCTCCACCTGCCGATCCGCGGACTGGCCGCGCTTGCGAGCCGCATGCTCGGTCTCACCCCCACGCAAACGCACGCGCATCCGCATACGGGAGGAAGCGGACATGGCTGAACGCTCCCCCGACGCCGCCCTGCATCAAGACGATATCGATGCGCTCCTCCATGGGCGGCACGCCGATCCGTTCGCGGTGCTCGGGCTGCACTGGGTCGACGGCGCACCGTACGTGCGCGCGTGGCTGCCGAACGCCACGCAGGTCCGCGTGCTCGCGCGCGACCGCGCACATACGCTCGCCGAGCTCACGCTCGTGCATCCCGCGGGGCTCTTCGCCGGGCCGCTCGCGGAAGGTGTGCCGTACCGGCTCGACATCGACTGGCACGGCGTCACGCAGGAAATAGAGGATCCCTACGCATTCGGCCCGCAGCTTTCCCCGGACGCGCTGCACCGGCTCGCCGACGGCGACCCCTACGCCGTGCTCGAATGCCTCGGCGCGCGGCCGCTTACCTGCGAAGGCGTGCCCGGCGTGCTGTTTGCGCTGTGGGCGCCGAATGCACGGCGCGTCTCGGTGGTGGGCGACTTCAATTCATGGGACGGCCGCCGCCATCCCATGCGGCTGCGCCACGAGGCGGGTGTTTGGGAGCTCTTCATTCCGCGCGTGGCCGCAGGCGCGCGCTACAAGTACGAGATTCTCGGCGCACGAGGCGAAGTGCTGCCCCTGAAGGCCGATCCGTGCGCGTTCCAGACCGAAGCGCCGCCCGCCACCGCTTCGGTGGTCGCGCCTGTGGAGGCGCTCGATGACTTCGCCTGGCACGACGGCGAATGGCTGCAGTCGCGCGCGCAAAAGCAGAATGCGCGCGCGGCCATGTCGATCTATGAAGTGCACGCGCCTTCGTGGCTCCCCACGCACGGCGCGGACGCCCCCGCGCCCGACTGGCAGGCGCTTGCCGAGCGCCTGATCCCCTACGCGCAGGGCATGGGCTTCACGCACCTCGAGCTGTTGCCCATATCCGAGCACCCGTTCGGCGGCTCGTGGGGCTATCAGCCGCTTTCGCAATTCGCGCCCACGGCGCGTCTGGGCTCCCCGCTCGATTTCGCGGCCTTCGTGGACCGCGCGCACGAGGCTGGACTCGGCGTGATCCTCGACTGGGTGCCTGCACATTTCCCGAACGACGCGCACGGCCTCATCGACTTCGACGGCACCGCGCTCTACGAGCACACGGACCCGCGCGAGGGCTATCACCCCGACTGGAACACGATGATCTACAACCTCGGGCGCCGCGAGGTGAGCGCGTTCCTGATCGCCTCGGGGCTCGCATGGCTGATGCGCTATCACGTCGACGGCCTGCGCGTGGACGCCGTGGCCTCGATGCTCTATCGCGACTACTCGCGCGCGCAAGGCGAATGGGTGCCGAACATCTACGGCGGACGCGAGAATCTCGAATCGATCGCGTTCCTCAAGCGCCTCAATCACGAAGCGCAATACGTGCCGCAGCGCCCCGGCGTGATCACCATCGCCGAGGAATCGACGGCCTGGCCCGGCGTCACCGCGCGCCCCGAGGACGGCGGCCTCGGCTTCCAGTTCAAGTGGAACATGGGCTGGATGCACGACACGCTGCGCTTCATGCAAGAAGACCCCATCCACCGCCGCTATCACCATCACGAGATGACCTTCGCGATGGTCTACGCGTGGTCCGAGCGCTTCGTGCTGCCGCTCTCGCACGACGAAGTCGTGCACGGCAAGGGGTCGCTGCTCGGCAAGATGCCGGGCGACCGCTGGCAGCGCTTTGCGAACCTGCGCGCGTACTTCGGCTTCATGTGGGCGCATCCGGGCAAGAAGCTGCTCTTCATGGGCGGCGAGTTCGGGCAGATGGCGGAGTTCGACCACGACGGCACGCCGCACTGGGACCTGCTCGACGACCCGCTGCATCGCGGCGTGCAAACGCTGGTGCGCGACCTGAACCGGCTCTACGCGGGCGAGAGCGCGCTCTACACGCTCGACACGGAGCCGGGCGGCTTCGAATGGCTCATCTCCGACGACGCCGAAAACAGCGTGCTCGCGTGGCGGCGCGTGGACGGCTCGGGCCGCGAGATCGTGGTGGTGTGCAATTTCACGCCGGTGCCGCGCCAAGGCTACCGGATCGGCATGCCGCAACCGGGCCAGTGGGAGGAAGCGCTGAACACCGACGCCGAGATCTACGGCGGCTCGAACATGGGCAACGGGGGCCTCGTGTGCACGGAACCCGTGCAAAGCCATGGCAAGCCGCAATCGGCGGCGTTCGTGCTGCCGCCGCTCGGCACGCTGATACTGCGCCTGCGCCGCTGATGAAATGATTGCGCCAGCAAACCATCAGGAATCCGATGCAATACAAGAATCACGAAAAGGAGCATCGACATGGCTAACGGCCAGCACGAGCGGCTGCTGCCCGGCACGCCCTACCCGCTTGGCGCGACGTGGGACGGGCTCGGCACGAACTTCGCGGTGTTCTCGGCGCACGCCTGGCGCATCGAGCTTTGCCTGTTCGACCCGACCGGGCGCAAGGAACGCACACGCTACACGCTGCCCGAATGCACCGACGAAGTCTGGCACGGCTATTTGCCGGGCGCGCACCCCGGCACGGTCTACGGGCTGCGCGCCCACGGCCCCTACCAGCCGCATCACGGCCATCGCTTCAACCCGCACAAGCTGCTGCTCGACCCCTACGCGAAGCGGCTCATCGGGCAGTTCCGCTGGTCCGAGACGCTCTACGGCTACCGCGTGCATTCGAGCCGCGGCGACCTCTCGCTGGACCGCCGCGACTCGGCGCCCGCCATGCCCAAGGCCGTGGTCAGCCACGACGCCTTCGACTGGTCGCGCGACGTGCGTCCCAACACGCCGTGGGGCAAGACCGTCATCTACGAAACGCATCTGCGTGGCATCTCGATGATGCGCCACGACCTGCGCTCGCACACGCGCGGCACCTTCGCGGCGCTCGCCGCGCCGCGCTTCATCGACCATCTGCACAAGCTGGGCGTGAGCGCCGTGGAGCTGCTGCCCATGCAGGCCCTGCTCACGGAACGCTTTCTCTTCGAGCGCGGCCTGCGCAACTACTGGGGCTACAACCCGGCAGCCTACTTCGCGCCCGAGCCGTCGTATCTCTCGGGCCACGACCCCGACGAAATGCGCATCGCCGTGCGCCAGCTTCACGCGGCCGGCATCGAGGTGTTCCTCGACGTGGTCTACAACCACACCTGCGAAGGCGGCGAAGTCGGGCCAACAGTCTCGTGGCGCGGGCTCGACAACGCGAGCTACTACCGCTGCGTGCCCGGCGACGAGCGCTACCTGATCAACGACACCGGCTGCGGCAACACGCTCAATCTCGCGCATCCGCGCGTGCTGCAGATGGTGGCCGACTCGCTGCGCTACTGGGTCACCTCGTACGGCATCGACGGCTTTCGCTTCGATCTCGGCGTCACGCTCGGCCGCGAGGCGCATGGCTTCGATTCGGCGAGCGGCTTTTTCGACGTGCTGCGCCAGGACCCCGTGCTCTCGCAGGTCAAGCTGATCTCCGAGCCGTGGGACGTGGGGCCGGGCGGCTATCAGCTCGGCAATCATCCGCCGGGCTTCGCCGAATGGAACGACCGCTTTCGCGACAGCGTGCGGCGCTACTGGCGCGGCGACCCGGGCCAGCGCGCCGATCTCGCCGCGCGCCTCACGGGCTCCGCCGATCTCTTCGACAAGCGCACGCGCCGCCCCTGGGCCTCGCTGAATTTCGTGACCTCGCACGACGGTTTCACGCTCGCCGATCTGGTTTCGTACGACCATAAGCATAACGAAGCGAATGGCGAAGACAACCACGACGGCCATAACGAGAACTGGAGCGCGAACTGGGGCGTGGAAGGTCAGACCGACGATCCGTCGATTCTCGACACACGCGCGCGCGTCGCGCGCTCGATGCTCGCCACGCTGTTCGTCGCGCTCGGCACGCCCATGCTGCTCGCCGGCGACGAAGCCGGCCGCACGCAGCTCGGCAACAACAACGCCTACTGCCAGGACAACGAGATTTCGTGGCTCGACTGGACGCTTGCCGCAACGCCGCAAGGCGAGGCGATGACCGCATTCGTCGCGCGCGCGATCGCGCTGCGCCGGGACCACCCCGTGCTGCGGCAGACGCATTTTCTGTTCGGCGACCGCGACGTGCTGCCGGGCGTACACGACATCGACTGGTTCGACGAGCAAGGCGAGCCGCTATCGCCCGAAGCGTGGCAGGACCCCGAGGCGCGCGCGTTCGCGGTGCGGCGCGCGGGGCCGGGACTCGACGGCGAAATCGAAGTATTGTTGATGATGCTGAACGCTTCCGCGCACGCGGTGGCGTTCACCGCTGCCGCGCCGCACCTCGCGTGGTCCGTGCTGCTCGACAGCGCGCATCCCGAGGAACCGCCGCACGCATTGCCCGACGTGAAGCTGGAAGTCGCCGCGCACGCGCTCGTGGTATTGGGCGCGAAGCCCGCGCGCCACGGCGAGCCTGCCGCCGCGCACGTACCGCCTCCCGGCGCGGCAAGCAATGAGGCGAATGACGCGCCGCAAGGCGGCGAGACGCCGCCGCCCGACCCTCGCCAGCCGGGCGCAGCGCAAGCAAACGCCGACAAAGGCGCAGAAAACGACCGCTGAACAGGACTCCAGGAACCGGCCATGGCCACGCTTACGCATGATCCGCACGTCCGCCACTACATGCATTGCCTTCCTTTCGGCGCGCAGTTGACGGGCGCCGCGCACGCGCAGCCGCACACGCGCTTTCGATTCTGGGCGCCCTCGTGCGACGCCGTGCAAGTGGTGTTCGAAAACGACGCCTGCGCGCCGCTGGACATGACGCCCACGGGCAACGGCTGGTATGAGGCCCAGGCGCCATGCAGCTCGGGCACGCTGTACCGCTATCGCATCGACAACGGGCAACTCGTTCCCGACCCCGCTTCGCGTTTTCAACCCCAGGGCGTGCACGGGCCGAGCGAGGTGCTCGACGCGCGCGGCTACGCCTGGCAGCATGCGCACTGGCAGGGGCGCCCGTGGGAAAACACGGTGCTCTACGAGTTGCACGTGGGCGCGCTGGGCGGCTATCGCGGCGTCATGAAGCGCCTGCCCGCGCTCGCCGACATCGGCATCACTGCCATCGAGCTGATGCCCCTGAACGACTACCCGGGCGAGCGCGGCTGGGGTTACGACGTGGTGCTGCCCTATGCGCCGCACGCGGCCTACGGCACGCCCGACGAGCTCAAGGCGCTCGTCGATGCGGCGCATGGCCTGGGCCTGCAGATGTTTCTCGACGTGGTCTACAACCACTTCGGCCCGGACGGCAACTGGCTCGGCCACTACGCGAAGCCGTTCTTCAAGGCGGGCAAGCGCACGCCCTGGGGCGACGCGCTCGATTTCGCGCGCCCCGAGGTGCGCGACTTCTACAGCGACAATGCGCTCTACTGGCTCACCGAATACCGCTTCGACGGCCTGCGCATCGACGCCGCGCATGCAATCGACAATCCCGAGTGGCTGCGCGAACTTGCCGATCATGTGCATGCGCGCGTGGAGCCGGACCGCCACGTGCATCTCGTGCTGGAAAACGAGCACAACGAAGCGAATCTGCTGGAGACGCACTTCGACGCGCAATGGAACGACGACGCGCATCATGCGCTGCACGTCATGCTGACCGGCGAATCGGAGGGTTATTACCGCGCCTTCGCCGAAGCGCCCATCCACCAGCTCGCGCGCGTGCTCGGCGAAGGCTTCGCGTACCAGGGCGACCCCTCGCCCGTGCATGCGGGCGAGCCGCGCGGCGAGCCGAGCGCGCATCTGCCGCCCACCTCGTTCGTGATGTTTCTGCAGAACCACGACCAGATCGGCAACCGCGCGCTAGGCGAGCGCCTGCGCGCCTTGAGCGACGACGGCGCCTTGCGCGCGGCCACGGCGCTGCTGTTGCTCTCGCCGCAGATTCCGCTGCTGTTCATGGAGGAGGAATACGGCTCGACGCAGCCATTCCAGTTCTTCACCGCCTTCGAAAGCGAGTTGGCCGAAGCGGTGCGTGAAGGCCGCCGCAAAGAATTCGCGGCCTTCAGCGCGTTTCACGAACCCGCCAAGCGCGCGCAGATTCCCGATCCGAACGACTTGCAGACGTTCGTGAATTCGTCGCCGCCGGCGGACGCACCGCTCGACGAAGAACGGCGCGCATGGATGCACTTCTACAAGTCCGCGCTCACGGTGCGCGCGCGTCTGCTGATGCCGCGCTTGCGCGATGCGCGGCCGCTCGGCGCGACCGTGCTCGCCGACGACGCCGGCAACAGCGTGAATGCGCTCGTCGCGCGCTGGCGCCTCGCCGACGGCGAGACCTGGACGATCGCGCTGAACCTGGGCCCCGATGGCGTGCGGCTCGATGCGCAACCCAAAGGCATGGTTGTCTTCGAAACGCCCGAGCGCGCACGCGATTACACCGACAACGGCGTGCTGCCCGAAAGCGCCTGCGTGGCGTGGCTCACCGGCGCGGTGCCCGAGTACGCGCTGCATCACGACGCACGCGTGATGCAGCGCGAGGAGCCGCTCGCATGAGCACCGCGCGCCGCAGCGAGACGCTCGCGGGCCTCGCGCAACGCGCCGGCTTCGAAGTCGAGTGGACCGATGCGCGCGGCGCCGTGCAGCGCGTGCCCGACCACACGCTCGCCGCGTTGCTCGAATGCGCGGGCCTGCCCTGCGCGAACGCGACCCAGTTGCGGCACAGCGCCTCGACACTGAACGCGGAGCAGTCCTCGCGCCGGCTGCCGCCGCTCATCACCGCCGAATACGAGAGCGCGATCGAGCTGCCGTCTTCGGCGGTGCGCACGGGCAGCCACTATCGCATCGATCTCGAGAACGGCGAGCACATCGAGGGCCGCTTCACCGCGCCGCGCGACGCTCCCGCGCTGCTCGCGCCGCTCTCCGAGCCCGGCTATCACACGCTCACCGTCCACGATCACCGCCTGACGATCGCCGTCGCGCCACCGCGCTGCCACACCCTCGAGGACGCATGGCGCGCCCGGCACGGCAACGCATCCGGCCCGGGCGGCTCAGGTTCCCGCGTGCCGCCGCTCTGGGGCAGCGCCGCCCAATTGTATGGACTCCGACGCAATGGAGACGGCGGCATTGGCGACTACAGCGCGCTGGCCACGCTTGCCACTCAGAGCGCGCGGCACGGCGCACAAGCGCTCGCGGTCAGCCCCACGCATGCGATGTTCAGCGCCGAGCCGGGCCACTTCAGTCCGTACTCGCCCTCTTCGCGGCTCTGGCTCAACGTCGCGCACATCGATCCGGCCGCCGTGTTCGGCGCGCAGGCCGCGCACGAGGCCTGCGTCGCGGCGCAGGCCGTCGACACGTCGCGCGAGCTCGAAGCGTTGCCGCTCATCGACTGGCCGCGCGCGGTGCGGCTCAAGCTCGCGGTGCTGCGCGTGCTCTTCGATCGCTTCGACAGCACCGAGCGCACGAGCCACTCGCCGCGCGCCGCGGCGTTCGACGCGTTCTGCGCGCGCGGCGGCGAGGCGCTCGAAGACCACGCGCGCTTCGAGGCGCTCCAGGCGGCCATGCTCCAGGCGCCCGGCGGCGCGCGCCACTGGCAGGACTGGCCCGCGCCCTTGCGCGACCCGCGCAGCGCGGACGTCGCGAGCTTCGCCAGCGCGCACCGGCGCGAAGTGGACTTCCACCGCTTCCTGCAATGGCTCGCGGCCGAGGGCCTCTCGCGCGCGCAACGCGAGGCGCGCGAGGCCGGCATGACAGTCGGCCTCGTCGCGGATCTCGCCGTGGGCTGTGACGGCGCGGGCTCGCAGGCATGGGCGCAGCCCGACGACATGCTGCAACGCGTCTCGGTGGGCGCGCCGCCCGACCTCTTCAACCAGGCCGGACAAAGCTGGGGCCTCACCACCTTTTCGCCGCGCGCGATGCACAACACCGGGTTTCGCGCGTTCATCGACATGCTGCGCGCCGCGTTCGCGCATGCGGGCGGCGTGCGCATCGACCACATCCTCGGCCTGCGGCGCCTGTGGCTCGTGCCCGAAGGCGAAAGCGCGAAACACGGCGCGTATCTGCGCTACCCGTTCGACGATCTCGTGCGCCTCATCGCGCTCGAATCGTGGCGGCACCGCGCCATCGTGATCGGCGAGGACCTCGGCACCGTGCCGCCGGGCTTGCGCGAGCGGCTTGCCGCACACGGCCTCTACGGCATCCGCGTGCTGTGGTTCGAGCGCAAGGAAGGCGCGTTCCTCGCGCCTGCGCACTACGACCGGAACTGTGTGGCCACCACCACGACGCACGATCTGCCGACCGTCGCGGGCTGGTGGCGCGGCTCCGACATCGACTGGCGCAACCGCATCGGGCAGACGCTGGCGCGCGCGGACGGGCGCGACCCCGTCGCGCTCGAGCACACCCAGCGCGCCGCCGACCGCGCAGCGCTCTGGCTCGCGCTGCAGGACACCGGCTTCGCGCCGCGCGATGCCGCCGAGCCGCCGCCCGAAAACGCGCCGGTGGAAGGCGCGCTCGGCTACGTGGCCGCGAGTGCGAGCCCGCTCGTGACCTGCCCGCTCGAAGACCTGCTCGGCCTCGCCGATCAACCGAACCTGCCGGGCTCGATCGACGAGCACCCGAACTGGCGCCAGCGCCTGCCGCTGCCCGTCGACGCCCTGTTCGCCGATCCCGCCTTCGCCGCGCGCATCGGGACCGTCGTGCGGGCGCGCGCGATGGCCGGTGAAGCGGGCGATCAAACAGGAGCTCAAGCAGGGGGGCAAGCAGGCAGTGAAGCAGGCGGTGTTGCCGCCAGCCGCTCCGGTCACCCGGGTGGCGCCGGCGGCCCCGCGAGCCCTGGCGGCGCGCTGGCCGCGCCCGCCGCGTCCCCGCTTCGGTCCATGCCATGACCCTCCCGCGCGCCACGCTGCGTTTGCAGCTTCATCAGGGCTTCACGTTCGACGACGCGCTGGCGCAGCTCGACTATTTCGCCGCGCTCGGCGTGAGCCATCTCTACCTCTCGCCCATCACGACCGCGCAACCCGGCTCGATGCACGGCTACGACACGGTCGACTACGGCACGGTAAGCGAAGAGCGCGGCGGCGAAGCCGCGCTGCGGCGCCTCGCCGACGCGCTGCATGCGCGCGGCATGGGCCTCGTCGTGGATCTCGTGCCCAACCACATGGGCGTGGGCGGCGCACACAACGCGTGGTGGCTCGATATTCTCGAATGGGGGCGCCACAGCGCTTTCGCGCGCCACTTCGACGTGGACTGGCACTCGCCGGACCCGGTGCTGCGCGGCAAGGTGCTGATGCCGTTCCTCGGCGCGCAATACGGCGAGGAGCTCGCGGCGGGCCGCCTCGCGCTGAAGTTCGACGCGGCGCTCGCGCGCTTCTTCGTGCAGTACGGTCCGCACGTCTGCCCGATCTGCCCGACCGATTATGCGACGCTGCTGCAGTCGGCCAGCCATGCGGATCTCGACGCGCTCGCCGCGCCGTTCCAGGGCCTCACCACGCAGCCCGACGACCAGGCGCGCGCCGCCAGCGCACGCGATGCGCTGCGCGCCTTTGTGGAGCGCGAGGGCACCGGTGCGATCGAATCCGCCCTGCAGTCCTGGTCCGGCGCCAATCCCGACGCGCGCGAGCGCCTGCATCGTCTTCTTGATCGCCAGCACTTCCGCCTTGCGTGGTGGCGCACCGCCACGGACGAAGTGAACTGGCGGCGCTTCTTCGACGTGAGCGCGCTCGCGGGCGTGCGCGTGGAACGCCACGACGTATTCGAGGCGGTGCACAAGCTCGTGTTCCGCCTCTACGCCGAGGGCGTGATCGACGGTCTGCGCATCGATCACATCGACGGACTCGCCGACCCGCGCGAGTATTGCGAGCGACTGCGCCAGCGGCTCGTTTCGTTGCGCGCGCAACTACCATACATCGTCGTCGAGAAGATTCTCGCGCACGGCGAGCCGTTGCGCGAAGACTGGCCCGTGCAAGGCACGACCGGCTACGACTTCATGAACGACGTGGGCGCGCTGCTGCACGACCCCGCTGGCGCCGCGCCGCTCGCCGAGAGCTGGGCCGCGATCTCGGGGCAGGACCTGCCCTTCGCGCGCATGGCGCTCGACGCGCGCCGCGAGGTGCTGGCCGCGTATCTCGCGGCGGAGCTCGATCACGCGGCGCGCGCGCTGCACCGCATTGCCCGCGAGCAGCCCGTCACGCGCGATTTCACCTACGCGAGCGTGCACCGCGTGGTGGCGCAGTTGGCGATGCACTTTCCCGTGTATCGCATCTATCCGGTCAATGGTCTGCGTGGCCCAGAGGACAACCCCTGGTTCGATCGTGCGCTGCAAGCGGCTCGCCAGGCGCTGCCGCGCGCGAGCCTTGCCGCGCTCGATCAGGTCGATGCGTGGCTCGGCGCGCGTGCACCGGATGCCGACAACGGCAACGACGCGAAGCCCGCGCGCGCGCCACAGGCAAGCGCGAACGCCGGCGCACAACCCGGCACCGGGAATGGCACGAGCACGTCATCAAAGCCCGCCGTGCAAAATCCACCCGCCGTCGCCCTGAGCCACGCGCTCATCGCGCAGCGCACGGCACTCACGCTCTTCTCGCAGCTCACTGCGCCGCTCGCGGCGAAGGCGACCGAGGACACGGCGCTCTACCGTTACGGCCGGCTGCTTTCGCGCAACGAAGTGGGCGCGGACCCGGACGACTTCTCGCGCGGCGTCGACGAATTCCATGCGGGCAACGTGCTGCGCCAGCGCCGTTTCCCGTATGCCATGCTCGCCACGGCCACGCACGACCACAAACGCGGCGAAGACGTGCGGGCGCGGCTCGCGGTGCTCAGCGAAATCGCCCCCGAGTGGAGCGCAACGCTGCGCGCGTGGTCGACGCTGAACCAGCCGCACCGGCGCAACGACGCTACGCCGTCGTCGACATCGTCGGGGACCGTGGCAGGGGAATGGGCGCCCGGCCCGGCCGCCGAGGCGATGCTCTATCAAACGCTCGTGGGCTGCTGGCCGCCCGAGCTCGACGCCGGCGACCAGGCGCGCGTGCGCGAGCTTGCCGAGCGGATCGCGCAATGGCAATTGAAGGCGCTGCGCGAGGCAAAGCTGCGCACGAACTGGCTCGTGCCGAATGAAGCCTACGAATCGGACTGCCAGGCATTTGTCTTCGACATTCTCGCGCCGCAGAGACGCGACGGGTTTCTGCATGCACTCGCCACCTTTGTGGCGCGCATCGCGCCGGCCGGCGCCGTCAATACGCTGCTGCAGACCGTGCTGCGCCTCACCTCGCCCGGCGTGCCCGATCTCTATCAGGGCACGGAGCTCTGGGACTTCAGCCTCGTCGATCCCGACAACCGCAGGCCCGTGGATTTCGCCTTGCGCGCGGCGGCGCTCGATCAAGGCACGCCCGCCGCCAAGCTTGCACACTGGCGCGACGCGCACGTGAAGCAGGCCACCGTTGCGCGCCTGCTCGCGCTGCGCGCTCGCGCGCCGGAACTGCTGCGCGAGGGCGAGTACTGGCCGCTGGAAGTGCGCGGCGCGCAGGCCGTCCACGCGCTTGCTTTCGCGCGCCGCCACGGCGATACATGGGCTGTCGTGATTGGCACGCGGCATGCGATGGCGCTGCTGGAAGGCGATTTGCCGCTCGTCGAGCCCACGCGCTGGGACGATACGGCGGTCGTGTTGCCGAAGGGGTACCCGGCCGCGGATCTGCACGACTGGCTGAGCGATGCAAAGCGCGCCGCAACGCGGCACGATCAGGACAACGTGCTGTCTTTGCGTGACGTGCTGGGCGCGCTGCCTGTTGCAGTGCTGTCGAATCTCACGCCAGCCTGAAATGCGCCCACCGGAGCGCACCTGGGTCCGGTATCAAGCAAGATCAACCGATATCGTCTGATTTCAAGCGATTTCAGCGATCTCAAGCGATTTCAAGCGGCCTCAACCGTGGTCGTCATCCAGATCCTTCGGATACACGCGCACGAGCACGATGCGCGGTCCCTTCATCTTCTTCACGACGATGTCGAAACGGTCGAACTCGACGCGCTGCCCTTCCGCAGGCAGGTCGTTGAGCGCATGAATCACGAGGCCGCCCACCGACTCCGCGCGCCCTTCGTCGATATCGATGCCGAGCGCCTGCTCCAGCGACACCACCGGCAGGCTGCCACGCCCCATGAGCGTGCCGTCGTCCATGCGGGTCCAGTCGGTATCGGCCTGATGAAATTCGTCGTGGATCTGGCCCACCAGCGCACCGAGCAGATTGTCGAGCGTGAGGAAGCCGCCCGGCCGCAAGCCCTTGCGCCCGACCAGCGCGAAGTGCGGCGCCCCCTTGCGAAAGCGCCGGAACAGCGCGAGCGCGGGCGCCTCGGGCTTCACGTACTGCACGGGGCGCACGAACTTGCCGAGGTCGTCGAGCGCGTGGCCCGCCTCGCGCGCGAGCAGCAGATCCTTCAGGTGAATGAGACCCGCCACGCGCTCGCCCGAGGCGTCCTCGAACAGCGGATAGCGGCTGAAGCGATGCCGCGCGACGATCTGCATATTCTCGGCGAGCGACAGGTCGCGGCGCAGGCCCACCATCTCGTGCGCCGGGCGCATGAGGTCCGAGACGGTCAAGCGTGAGAAGTCCAGCGAATGCGCGAGTGCGTTCCATTCGTCGGGGCTATACGTGCTGCCAGGGCTTCCAGTGCCTGCGCTGCTTGCGGTACTCGCCGTGCGCCTGGCGCGCTTCGCCTTTGCCGCGGAGCTGGCCGAGCCGTTGGCGCGCGTCACGCCGCCCGCCGCCGCGTGGCCGTACGCGAGCGCGCGCGCGTCGGCTTGCGCGCGTGCCTCGGCCTGCGCCTGGGCTTCGGCCGCGGCGCGGCGGCTGCGCAGGATCAGCTTGAGCTCGTCGGTCGAGTAATGCGCCTCGGTGCCGTGATCCGCCGAGAGGCCGGCCAGCCGCAGCACGGCATTCGCGCTCGAGTTGAGCGCCCAAATGAAGGGGTACATCGTCCAGTAGAAGCCGTACAGCGGCGCGGCGGCCCAGAGCGAGATCTTCTCGGCTTCGCGAATCGCGAGCGACTTGGGCGCGAGCTCCCCCACCACGATATGGAGGAACGAAATCGCGGTGAAGGCGAACACGAGCGAGATGCCGTGGATCAGCTCCGGCGAGCGCACGCCCGCGAGATCGAAGACCGGCTCGAGCAACTGTGCGAAGGCCGGCTCGCCGATCCAGCCGAGGCCGAGCGAAGCGAGCGTGATGCCGAGTTGGCACGCGGAAAGATAGGCGTCGAGCTGGCCATGGACCTTGCCGAGCAGACGCCCGCGCAAGCCGTGCTGCGTCGCCAGGCTTTGCACGCGCGTCGCGCGCAGCTTGACGAGACCGAACTCCGCGGCGACGAAGAAACCGTTGAGGGCAACGAGCAACAGCGCGCCGGCGAGAGCGATAACCTGAATCAAGAGAGGGGGCTCCGGAGAAAACGAAGCGCTCAGTATAAGGGTGAAAGAATCTCGTAAGACGTGGATGGGCCGGAGCGGTTGCCGCCACGCAGGGGCTGCGCGCGTTGCGCGCGCGGCCCGCTTGCGTTACGAGGCCGATGCTGGGGCCGATGCTCACACACGGCCCCCAACGCGCGCACGCCGCCGATGCTGCTCGGGCGCCGCGCAGACGCCATCCAAGTGCCGCTGAGGTGCCGCTCAGGTGCCGCGCCCAAGTACCGCTCAGGTGCCGCTCGGATGCCGCTCAGATCCCGCCAATCGGCACGCTAAGCATGAGCGAAGCGGCCTCGCCCTCCACGAGCGGCCGCGCCTCGAAGCGCCCGCCGTGCGCCTCGGCCACGCGTTGGCACAACGCGAGCACCCACGCGCAGCGGCCCGCCTCCTGCGGCTCGCACGCCTGTGCACGGGCGAACGGTTCGAGCAGGTGCGCCAGCGCCTCGTCGGCGAGCGCTTCGCGGCTCGCCTGCCAATGCACTTCGAATTGAGCGGCCGTGGCCGTGGTGCTCACGTCGAGCGAGACCATCGTGCCCGCAGCGCTAGCCTCCGTCGCGAATGCCAGCATGAGCCAGAGCGCCTGCCCGATACGCTCGCGTGCAGCATCGAGCGTCGCGCCGGTGGGGGTGCCCTGCACGCCGACGCTCACACCGCGCGCGTCGGCGAGCGCGCGGCGCGCTTCGTCCACGGTCTCGTCGATGAGCGCATCGAGCGCGAACGGCGCGCGCTCGATGTGCAGCTTGCGCGTCTCGGCGCGCGTCGTATCGACGAGCGTTTCGAGCAGATGCACCTGCTGCTCGACGCCCGTGCGGATGCCCGCGAGCGCGCGCTGCGCGGCGGCGTCGGCGCTATCGATCTTGCGCTCGAGCACGTAGGCCCAGCTATGAATTGCGTTCAGTGGACTGCGCAAGTCGTGCGACACGCGCGAGAGCACATGGTCGCGCATGAACAGCGCGGTTTCGGCACACAGGCGTGCCGTGCGCTCGGTCGGGGTGGGTGATGTGGACGCCATCGAATTCCTCTTCTTTCGCCCGCCTGGGGCGGGCCGGCCCCATTATAGGCAGCGGCGCGAATAGCGGCGAAGTTGCAGCGACGTTGCGGCGGCCGCAATGCGCGCCGCGCGCCAGTTCGCCCCGGCTCGCGCCGCCGGACGCCGATGCGCGCGCATGCGCCGTGCCCGCGCGGTACCGGTGCATGTGAGCACACGGCGGGCACGAGGCAGGCCCACTTCGGGACGCCGTACCGGCAGAAACGCACACCGCCTGCGCGCCTCGCGCGGCCTGCAAAGCGCCTACAATAGCGCTTTTCCCTTTTCCGATTCAGGAGTGTTCCATGTCTATCGTGACCACCGCATCCGGCCTCAAGTACGAGGACCTGACCGAAGGCACCGGCGCCGAGGCGAAGGCCGGCCAGACCGTCAGCGTGCACTACACCGGCTGGCTGACGGACGGCCAGAAGTTCGATTCGAGCAAGGACCGCAACGATCCGTTCGCCTTCGTGCTAGGCGGCGGCATGGTCATCAAGGGCTGGGACGAAGGCGTGCAGGGCATGAAGGTCGGCGGCGTGCGCAAGCTCACGATCCCGCCGCAACTCGGCTATGGCGTGCGCGGCGCGGGCGGCGTGATTCCGCCGAACGCCACGCTCGTGTTCGAAGTGGAACTGCTCGACGTCTAAGCATCGCTGCGCTCGCGCGCTGCATCGCGCCGCTTCGTCTCGCAGGCATCGTTCGCCATGAATTCCCCGCACTCCTCTCCCGTCAACGCGCCCGGCGTCGCATTGCGCTGCTATGGCGCAATCGAGGAAACCGATCTGCACGATTTTCACCAGATCGTGCTCGGGCTCGACGGCGAGATGGTGATGACGGTGGACGGTGTCGGCGAGCGCATCGACCAGCGTTCCGCCTGGCTGATTCCGGCCGGCGCGCGGCACGACTATGCGGGCATCGGCGAGAACCGCCAGCTCGTGCTGGACTTGCCCGCCGCCGCGCTCGCGGTGCCCGAGCGGCTCTTCGACACGGCGCGCGCCGTGCGCATCGACCCTGCGCTCACGCAACTTGTGCGCGAGATCGCACAGCGCGCCGCACAGTCCGCCAGCGCGAACGAAAGCACCGGCTCGATGCGCGCGCGGCGCTTTCATTGGGACGCCTCGACACAACTGTGCGCGGCCGTGCTCGCGCAAGCGGGCCTCGCCGGCGATAGCGCATTCGAGGCCGCGGCGGGCCTCGACTTCGCCCGCATCGACCGCTGGCTGCGCGCGCATCTGGCAGAGCCGCTGCGCATCGCCGATCTGGCCGCGCATTGCGGCTTCGGCATGCGGCGCTTTCATCAGCTCTTTATCGAAGCGTTCGGCGAGACGCCGCATCGCTATCTGCAGCGCCTGCGCCTCGACACCTCGCTCACGCTGCTCGCGGACCCGCGTCTCTCGCTCACGCAGATCGCCCTCGATGTGGGCTTCGGCGACCAGAGCGCTTTCACGCACGCTTTCACGCGGCGTTTCGGGCTCGCGCCTGGGCAGTGGCGCGCGCTGCCAGCGCACTAGGGGCCCGCCCAGGCCAATAACAGGCCCTGGGAAGCCCCCTCTATCGCGCGGGCAAGCGCCGCGCCCTCACTCCTCGAAGCGGTATTCCCACTGGGCCTGTGCGCCCACCGCGAGACGCTCGCCCGCGCCCGCCACGACCATCGCGTTCTGGCCGAACGTGAGCCCCCCGTCCACGCGTGGATCGGCACGGAACACCGCGAGCGTGTCGAGCGGCTCGTCGGGCCACTCACCATCGCGCTCGCCCGTGAGCTGATCGATCGTCGTGATCGGGCAGCGCGCGCAAGGCTTGGCGAATCGCAGCACCACCTCGTGCGAGCCGGCTTCGCCGGCAATCGAAAGCGTGTCGATGAAGTCTTCGTCGAACGCATCCGCGCCGTCCACGACGATGTTGGGGCGAAAGCGGCTCATCGGCACGGGCGGCGCGCCCTTCGCCGCCAGGCGCGCGTTCAGGTCTGCCAGCGACGACTCGCTCGTGACGAGCAGCGGAAAGCCATCGGCGAATTGCGTGGGCACGTCCTCGTCGTTCGTCCACGTCTTGCTCGCGAGACGCGTGACGTCCTGCGCGAAACGCACGAGCCGCACGGGCACGCCGAGCGCCCGGGAAAACCACTGCGCGGCTTCATCGCCTTCGTCGAGTGCTTCGAACGTGTCCTTCCAGACCGTGGCCTGCACGCGGGCTTCATTGCCACGCGGCGTGAACGGCAAGAACAGCGGCGAATCGACCGGCGCGTCGGGACCCGTCATCGTGAGGCGCACGCCGCCCTCGACGAACGCGGGCACGATGCGCGCCATCGCCGCGATTTCGCGCTGCGAGACAAAGCGGCCCGATGCGTCGACCACCATCCAGTGGCGGTCCCATGGCAGCCCCGTCGTCTCGATCTGCGCGCGCTCGAGCGCGATGGCGCCGCAGGACTTCACCGGATAAACAAACAATGCGCGAATGACGGCCATGGCGACCTCACTGCGCCGCATCGAGACCGCGCGCCAGATCGGCGCGCACGTCGCGCGGGTCTTCGAGACCCACCGCAAGGCGGATCAGCCCTTCGGTGATGCCGGCCGCCGCGCGCGCCTCGGGCGTGATGCGGCCATGCGTCGTCGTGGCCGGATGCGTGATGGTCGTGCGCGTGTCGCCGAGATTGCCGGTGATCGAGCACACCTTCGTGCCGTCGATCACGCGCCAGGCGTTCGCGCGCTGCGCTTCCGGTGTGTCGCCCTCGAGCTCGAACGAGACGATCGCGCCGCCCGACTTCTGCTGTCGCTTCGCGAGCGCGTGCTGCGGATGCGATTCGAGCCCCGGGTAAAACACGCGCTTCACCGCAGGATGCGCTTCGAGCCAGCGCGCGATTTCGAGCGCATTGGCCGACTGCTTCTCCACGCGCAGCGAAAGCGTTTCCATGCCCTTGAGCAGCACCCATGCGTTGAACGCGGAGAGCGTCGGGCCCGCGCTGCGCACGAACGGAAACACCTTCTCCATGATGAACTGCTTCGAGCCCACGAGCGCGCCGCCGAGCACGCGGCCCTGGCCGTCGAGGAACTTGGTGGCCGAGTGCATCACCACGTCGGCGCCGAACTTGAGCGGCTGCTGCAGCGCGGGGCTGCAGAAGCAGTTGTCGACGACGAACAGCGCGCCCGCCGCCTTCGCGATCTTGCCCACCGCCTCGATGTCGGCCACTTCGGTGAGCGGGTTCGACGGCGTCTCGAGGAAGAACATCTTCGTCTCGGGGCGCACGGCGTTCTTCCACGCGTCGAGGTCGGACGGATCGACGAAGGTGGTCGTGATGCCGAACCTGGGGAAGATCTGCGAGAACATGCCGAGCGTCGAGCCGAAGAGGCTCTGCGAGCTGACGATGTGGTCGCCCGCCTGCAGCGCGGCCATCACCACCGACATGATCGCGGCCATGCCCGAGGCCGTGGCCATGCACGCCTCGCCGCCTTCGAGCGCCGCGAGCCGGTCCTGGAACATGGTGACGGTCGGGTTCGTGAAACGCGCGTACGTGTAGCCCGTTTCCGAATTCTTGAAACGCTCGGCCGCTTCGGCGGCGCTGCCGAAACAAAAGCTCGATGTGAGGTAGAGCGCTTCCGAGTGTTCGTTGAACTCACTGCGCAGCGTGCCCGAGCGGACCGCCAGCGTGTCGAAGTTGAGGTTCTCGTCCATGTTCGTGTTTTCCGTTTCCTGAGCCGTCATACCCGGCCCGCACGACGTACCAGCGCGTACGCACGGCGCACAGGCGCAAAAAAGCCCGCTTTGCGTCGGCAGAAGCGGGCTCTCTGAAAATGCGTGGAATCCGGGGGCGTTGCAGCCAATGAGCGGCGGCGCGGCCAGCGCCGTTCGCTTTAGCTGTTTTGGGTTGCCCCGCGTCCGCAAGCTGAGATCAAATCGACGCAAGCCCTCATGCTAGCACGGAGAGCACGCAACGCACGCGCTCCCCGCCCGCCGCTCACTCCACCGAGAGCTGCAGGTGCAGCTGCGAGCGCGTGCCGCCGTCCATCGCGTCGCTCGCGGCGTCGCGGTCCGACTGCGCCTGGGGCGCGAGGCGTGCCAGCTCGATGCTGTCGAGATACGTGCTCGTGATGTCGCCGGTGATGTAGTCGCCGTCGAAGCACGATGCCTCGAACTCCTTCAACTCCGGATTGATGTCGCGCACTGCCTGCTTGAGCGCATCCACGTCCTGATACACGAGGTGGTCCGCGCCGATGATGCGCGCCACTTCCTCATCCGTGCGGCCGTGCGCCACGAGCTCGCCGCGCGTGGGCATGTCGATGCCGTAGACGTTCGGATATTTCACCGGCGGCGCCGCCGAAGCGAAGATCACCTTGGTCGCGCCTGCGTCGCGCGCCATCTGCACGATCTCCTGCGAGGTGGTGCCGCGCACGATCGAGTCGTCGATGATCAGCACGTTCTTGCCCTTGAACTCGATGCCCATGGCGTTGAGCTTCTGGCGCACCGACTTCTTGCGCATGGCCTGGCCCGGCATGATGAAGGTGCGGCCCACGTAGCGGTTCTTGAAGAAGCCCTCGCGGTATTCCACGCCGAGCTTCTTCGCGACCTGCATCGCCGCGGGGCGCGACGAGTCGGGAATCGGCATCACGACGTCGATCTTCACGTCGGGCAGCTCGCGCCGGATCTTCTCGGCGAGGTAGTCGCCCATGCGCAGACGCACGTTGTACACGGGCACGCCGTCGAGCACTGAGTCCGGACGCGCGAGATAGACGAGCTCGAAAATGCAGGGGTTGAGCGTCGGCGCCGCGGCGCATTGCTGCGCGTAGAAGTTGCCCTCGGCGTCGATGAACACCGCCTCGCCCGGCTCCACGTCGCGCACGAACTCGAAGCCGATGCCTTCGAGCGCCACCGATTCCGAGGCCACCATCCACTCGGTGCCTTCCGGCGTTTCCATTTTGCCGATGCACAGCGGGCGGATGCCGAACGGGTCGCGGAACGCGAGCAGCCCGTAGCCGGAGATCAGCGAGACGATGGCGTACGAGCCGCGCAGGCGGCGGTGCACGCCCGAAACCGCCTTGAAGAGCGCTGCCGGATCGAGCTCTAGGCCCGAGCTCGCGAGCTGCACTTCGTGCGCGAGCACGTTGAGCAGCACTTCGGTGTCGGAATGGGTGTTGATGTGGCGGCGGTCCACACGGAACATCTCTTCCTTGAGCTGTTGCCAGTTCGTGAGATTGCCGTTGTGCGCGAGGACGATGCCGAACGGCGCGTTCACGTAGAACGGCTGGGCCTCTTCTTCGCTCGACGCCGAGCCGGCCGTCGGGTAGCGCACCTGGCCGATGCCGCTGGTGCCGGGCAGGCTGCGCATGTTGCGCGTGCGGAACACGTCGCGCACCATGCCGTTGGCCTTGTGCATGTGGAAGGTGCTGCCGTTCGCGGTGGCGATGCCGGCCGCGTCCTGACCACGGTGCTGCAGGAGCAGCAGCGCGTCATAGAGGAGCTGATTGACGGGAGAGCGGGAAACTACGCCTACGATGCCGCACATGGCAGGTCCTTCAAAAAAGCGAAATCAGCAGTGACGGCACGCTCGCGTCGGCCAGCCGGGCCGGCGGAATGCGCCGCATGATCGGGGAGTACCCAGGGCCTGTTCAGGCTAATGACAGGCCCCATGCAGTACTGCCGGTCGGCTGCGCCTGCCCTCACGCGATCAGCTTCTGATCAGACGTGAACGTAGGCCGCGAGCGTCTCGGGCAAAAACGGTTTCAGTTCGAGCACGCCCTGCACGGCATACGGCCGCAGCAGCGCCTTGCGCCAGAAGTCCTGCTGGGGCAGCTCGGTCAGTCCCGCGAGGACGACGAGAATCAGCACCAGCACGACGCCTCGCACGAGGCCGAACATCATGCCGAGCGAGCGGTCCACACCGGACAAGCCGCTCACCTGCACCAGCCGGCCGATCAGCGCGTTCGCCACCCCGGCCACGAGCACCACGCCAATCACGATCAGCGCGAAGGCGATCAGCCATTGGGTCAGCGCCCCGCCCGGCCAGTTCGCCGGGATGAAGGGCACCACGCGGTCCACATAGCGGCACGCCACGATGAGCGCCGCGATCCAGCCGATCAGCCCGAAAATTTCGCCGATGAGTCCGCGCCACGCGCCGCGCAGCGCGGACAAACCGATCACCGCCATTACAGCGTAGTCGAATGCCGTGAACATCGGCGGCTTATTGGGCGTTTGCGTTCGAGCCGGCCGTCAGGCCCGCGCCGCGCACCTTCGCGATCGCCTCCGTGGCCGACGCGCGGTCCGGGAACGGGCCTGCGCGCAGCAGCGTGTGCGTCGTGCCGTCGGCATCCTTGCCTTGCTCGGTATATGCGGGTACGCCCGCGGCTTTCAACTTCGCGACCCATTTGTTCGCGGCGGCGTCGCTGTTGAACGCGCCTAGCTGCACCGCGAAGCGCGCGCCCGGCGGCGCGGCGGGTGCGCTGGAGTCGTCATTGGCATTGGCACTGGCCGTCGCCGCGTCGGCGGCCTTGCCGCGCGACGCGAGTGCCGTCTCCGCGGACGGCGCGGCCGGCGCGGTCGGCTTCGAGGCCGTGCTACGCGGCGCCTGCGCGACCTGGGTCGATTGATTCGCTTGAGCTTGAGCTTGTGTTTGAGCGGCCGGCGCGGCGTTGGCCGGCGCCGCCTGTTTGGCTTGAGCCGATTGCGTCGATTGCGCGGTCCGCGCCGGCGCGGCGCCCGAGGTTGCCGCCGCGAGACTGGAGACGCCCGTTGCAGCATCCGTCGCAGCAGGATTATCCGGGGCGACGCCCGCCTGAGTGTCCTCGTCGCTGCGCGCGGCGGTCTTCGGCGCCGGGCGGCTCGGAATATCGATGGAGATGTCGTCGGTGACGGGTTTAGGGTGCGAGTCGAGCACCATCGGCAGGATCACGATGGCGGCCAGCACCAGCGCAATCGCGCCAACGAGGCGCCGGCGCGCGCGCTGCTTTTCCGGCAGGGTGGGATCGAGCAGCATCGCCTCGGCGTCGCCGGAGCGGGACGGCCGGCGGCTGCGACGCTCCACGCGCGTGTTCTGACTGCTCCGGCGGCGGGAGCCGGCTTCGGCGTCGCGTCGGCTGGGCGCGTCGTCTTTCTTGCCGAACGAGAAAATTCCCATGTATGGCTGCTTTTGGCCTGTGCGTAGTGGCTGTAGAGGGCCGCGCGATCAGTGCTGCTGCGACTTTCGCCAGGCCATGACGCCGGCAACCGTCAAAAAACTTCCGAAAACGATAATTCTATCATTTTCAGTCGCCCGTTTTAGCGCATCTTGAAACGCCGCGGCGGGCGTTGCATGGCGCGTAATGCTGCTGTCGGGGCCGTCTTCCACACCGGCCTCGCGCAGCACGTCTTCAAGCTGTTGCGCCGAAGCCGCACGCGGCAACGGCAGGTCGGTCACGCACCAATGGTCGATTTCGCCCTTCAGGTGTGCGACCACGCCCGCGATGTCCTTGTCGCGCATGGCGCCAAACACCGCGTACGTGTACGGAAAATACCCCATGCTGGAGAGATTTTGCCCGAGCACGGCTGCGGCGTGCGGATTGTGGCCAACGTCGAGGATGATCGACGGCTTGCCCGGCAAGACCTGGAAGCGGCCCGGCAGCTCGACATTGGCGAGGCCGAGGCGAATGTCCTGCGCCGATACCGGCACGCGATCGCGCATCGATTCGAGCGCGGCGAGCGCAGCCGAGGTATTGATCAGCTGATTCGCGCCGCGCAACGCCGGATACGCGAGCGACGAACGGCGCTGCGAGCGGCCCACGTAGTTCCACTGCTGACGCTCGCTGCCGGCCTGGCCTTCATAGCGGAAATCGCGGCCGAAGAGCCACAGATCGGCGCCGATGGCCTGCGCATGGTCGATGAGCGACTGCGGCGGCAGCGGGTCCGCGCAAATCGCTGGCCGGCCGGCACGGAAGATCCCGGCCTTTTCGAAGCCGATCTTCTCGCGCGTGTCGCCGAGATACTCGGTGTGGTCGAGGTCGATGCTCGTGATGACCGCGCAGTCGGTGTCGAGCACGTTCACGGCGTCCAGGCGACCGCCGAGACCGACTTCGAAGATCACGGCGTCGAGCCCGCGCGAGGCGAACAGATGCATGATCGCGAGCGTGGTGAACTCGAAGTAGGTGAGCGAGACGGGCGTGGCGAGCGCGTTGCGCGCGGCTTCCACGGCTTCGAAGTGCGGCAGCAGCTCAGTGTCGCTGGCCTCTTTGCCATCGATACGCGCGCGCTCGTTGAACGACAGCAGGTGCGGCGAGGTATGGCAGCCGACGTGATAGCCCGCCTTCAGCAGGATGGTTTCGAGAATCGCGCAGGTGGAGCCCTTCCCGTTCGTGCCGCCGACGGTGAACATCGGGCATTCGAACTTCAGGTTCAGCGCCTCCTTGACCAGGCGGATGCGCTCGAGGCCCATGTCGATGCCGACCGGATGCGCAGTTTCGAGATGCGTGAGCCACGCGTCGAGGGTAGGAAAAGTACTCATCGGGACGATTCAGGAAATCCGTGCACTGCGTGCGTTCGTGCAATGGCGCGCGGGTTCGGCGCGCCGTTCACGCTCGCGAGCCGCTGCGAAAGAACGGCATTATCGCGGAAATGACAACGCGCCGCTTGCTTTCGCTTGCGGCGCGTCTGACAAGGCGCGGAAGCTGCGAGTTCCGCGCCCTTGCAATTATCTTTGCTGCTTCGCCTTTACGACGACCCCAACGGGGGCTTGCGAGTACTCAGGCCACCGCATCGGCGGGCTGGCGCTGCAGCAACGCCATCAATTGGGCGATTTCTTCGCGCAGCTTGCGGCGGTCGACGATCATGTCGATCGCGCCCTTTTGCAGCAGGAATTCCGAGCGCTGGAAGCCTTCGGGCAGCTTCTCGCGCACCGTTTGCTCGATCACGCGCGGGCCGGCGAAGCCGATCAGCGCCTTCGGTTCCGCGATCACGACGTCGCCGAGGAACGCGAAGCTGGCCGAGACGCCGCCCATGGTCGGGTCGGTCAGCACGGAGATGAACGGCAGCTTGGCGTCCGAGAGCTTCGTGAGCATGGCCGTGGTCTTGGCCATCTGCATGAGCGAGAGCAGGCTTTCCTGCATGCGCGCGCCGCCCGAGGCCGTGAAGCAGATGAACGGCACTTGCTGCTCGAGCGCGTTCTGCGCGCCGCGTGCGAAGCGCTCGCCCACCACCGAGCCCATCGAGCCGCCCATGAACGAGAACTCGAAGCAGGCGACCACGCACGGCAGCGTGTGGATCGCGCCGCCCATGACGACCATGGCGTCGGTTTCGCCGGTGTCGTCCATCGCTTCCTTGATGCGGTCGGGGTACTTGCGGCTGTCCTTGAACTTCAGTGCGTCGACCGGCACGATTTCCTGGCCGATTTCATAGCGGCCTTCCGGATCGAGCAGACCGTCGAGGCGCTCGCGCGCGTTGATCCGCATGTGGTGGTCGCACTTCGGGCAGACGTGCAGGTTGGCCTCCACGTCGTTGCGGTACAGGACCGCTTCGCACGACGGGCACTTGATCCACAGACCTTCCGGAATGCTCTTGCGACTTTTCGGATCGGTTTGCTTGATCTTGGGCGGCAGCAGTTTATCGAGCCAGCTCATGAATGTTGATTCCTTGTTCGTGATGCGCGGGCGCGGACGGCCTGCCTGGTCGACCGGCACACCCGGCCGGTCCCACTGAGGCAGCATTTCGACCGGGTTCCGACCCCGACCGCGCATGGCGAAAAAGCGATTTTACAGCAGTCTCATTTCGCGTTGTCCGATACCGCATCGAGCGCGGTCCGAATGCCGCTCACAAACTGCGTGAGCGCCTCGGCGGCGGTCTCGGGCGGCGCCTGTTCGAGCAACTGCACGATACGGCTGCCGATCACGACCGCATCGGATACCTGGGCCACGGCGGCGGCGGTTTGCGCGTCGCGAATGCCGAAGCCGACGCCGACCGGCAACGGCACGCGCGCCTTGATCGCCGGGATTTTACTCGCGATGCTCGGGACGTCGAGGTTCGCGGCGCCGGTCACGCCCTTGAGCGAGACGTAATAGACATAGCCGCTCGCGGCGCGGCCCACTTCGGCGATGCGCTCGTCGGTGGAGGTGGGCGCGAGCAGGAAGATCGGGTCGATGTCGGCGGCTTTCATCTTCGCGGCGAATTCCACCGACTCCTCGGGCGGATAGTCGACCACCAGCACGCCGTCCACGCCCGCGGCCTTCGCGGCGGTGGCGAACGCGTCGGCACCCATGCGCTCGATCGGGTTGGCGTAGCCCATCAGCACGACGGGCGTCTGGTCATCGGTTTCGCGGAAACGCTTGACGTCGGCGAGCACGCTCTTGAGCGTCACGCCCTTCTCGAGCGCGCGCTCGGACGACTGCTGGATCACCGGGCCGTCGGCCATCGGGTCCGAGAACGGCACGCCGAGCTCGATCACGTCGGCGCCGCCAGCGGCGAGCGCATGCATGAATTCGACCGTACGCGCCGGATCGGGGTCGCCGGCGGTCATGAACGGGATCAGGCCTTTCTTGCTGGAGGCGGCGAGCGCCTCGAACGTGGTTTTGATGCGGGACATAACAAGGGTCCTCAGATTCGGTCGTTACCGCGCGGCGCGAGCCGGCGGCGGGGGCGCGTCATGCGCCCGCAGCATCGATAGCGGCAGCGTGCGCGGAGGCGGCCATGGCGGCCGCGCTCACGCGTTCGCGCGCGATCGCGCAGTAACTTTCGTTGATTTCATAGCCGACGAATTCGCGCTTGTGACGCGCGCAAGCGACTGCCGTGGTGCCGCTGCCCATGAACGGGTCCAGCACGCGGCCGCCCGGCGGGCAGCTCGCGAGCACCATGCGCTCGACGATCTCAAGAGGCTTCTGGGTGGGATGATCCACGCGCTCGGCGTGCTGCCGGTGCAGCCGCGAGACGGACCAGATGTCCTTGGGGTTGTAGCCGAGCTCCAGCCACTTGCTGCCTTCGAACAATTTGCGCGAACGCGCCTTCTTCGTGACGGCATCGTACGGGATGCGGACGGGATCGAGATCGAAGTAATAATCCTTCGAGACCGCGAAGAAACCGATGTTGTCATGCACCGAGGTGAAGCGGCGGGTCGTGCCGCCCATGCTGGGCACGCGACGATCCCAGACGATCTCGTTAATCATCGTCATCTTCGACTTCAGATAAACGAAGATCTCGGGCGCGTATTGCCAGGTGCAGAACACATAGAGCGAGCCGCTCGCCTTGAGCTTTGGAATCGCCAGGTCGAGCCACTCGTACGTCCAGGCGAGGAAGTCCTCGCCCGAGCGCATGTCGGAGTCGTTGCCGTAGTCCTTGCCGAGCCCGTAAGGCGGGTCGGCGACGATCAAATCGATCGAGGCGTCGGGCAGGTTCGCCGCATCGGTCAGGAAATCGCGGTTCAGGAGCCGGATGCCATCGGGTACGGCAGGCACAGCCGGCACCGGGGGCACCACGGCTGGCGCTTCGGCGGCCGCTACGGGAGCAGTCGCCTCGGCACCGGCCTCGCCCATGGGCGCCGGCATCTGCGGCTCGTCGAACTCGTCACGCATCGCTTGTGTCGCTCCGGGCGCTCAGAACTGGATGCCCGATCGCTCGGCGACCGTGTGCATGTCCTTGTCGCCGCGGCCCGACAGGTTCACCAGCAGAACCTTGTCCTTGGGCAGCGTGGGCGCGAGCTTCGCCGCGTACGCGAGCGCGTGGCTCGATTCGAGCGCCGGAATGATGCCTTCGATGCGGCAGCAGTCGTGGAACGCCTTGAGCGCTTCCTCGTCGTCGATGGTCACGTACTGCGCGCGGCCGCTGTCCTTGAGCCACGCGTGCTCGGGACCGACGCCGGGATAGTCGAGGCCCGCCGAGACCGAGTGCGTCTCGATGATCTGGCCGTTCTCGTCCTGCAGCAGATAGGTGCGGTTGCCGTGCAGCACGCCTGGCGTGCCGGCCGCGAGCGAGGCCGCGTGACGGCCCGTCTCCATGCCATCACCGGCAGGCTCGACGCCGATCAACTGCACCGAACTATCCTCGATATACGGGTAAAAGATACCCATCGCGTTCGATCCGCCGCCCACGCACGCGATCACGGCGTCGGGCTGGCGACCCGTCATTTCCGGCATCTGCACGCGGCATTCGTCGCCGATCACGCGCTGGAAGTCGCGCACCATCATCGGATACGGGTGCGGGCCCGCCACGGTGCCGATGATGTAGAAGGTGTTTTCGACGTTGGTGACCCAGTCGCGCATGGCTTCGTTGAGCGCGTCCTTGAGCGTGCGCGAGCCCGATTCCACGGGCACCACGGTCGCGCCGAGCAGCTTCATGCGGTAGACGTTGGCGGCCTGGCGGCGCACGTCTTCAGCGCCCATGTAGACCACGCACTCCATGCCGAAGCGCGCCGCGATGGTCGCGGTGGCCACGCCGTGCTGGCCCGCGCCGGTTTCCGCGATCACGCGCGGCTTGCCCATG
Source organism: Paraburkholderia silviterrae (assembly GCF_004353915.1). Taxonomy (GTDB): domain Bacteria; phylum Pseudomonadota; class Gammaproteobacteria; order Burkholderiales; family Burkholderiaceae; genus Paraburkholderia; species Paraburkholderia silviterrae. The sequence goes on from NZ_SMRP01000001.1 coordinate 629,044, forward strand.
CGCTTGGCGAGCAGCGCCTGGCCGATCACGTTGTTCACCTTGTGCGCGCCGGTGTGATTCAGGTCTTCGCGCTTGAGATAGACCTGCGCACCGCCCAGCAGCTCGCTCCAGCGCTGCGCGTGATAAATCGGCGACGGACGGCCGACAAAATGCTTCAACTCGCGCTGATATTCGGCGACGAAGTCGGGATCGTCCTTGAATTTCGCGTAGGCATCGCGCAGCTCGTCGATCGCCTGCATGAGGGTTTCGGCAGCGAACACGCCGCCATAGGGGCCGAAATGGCCACGTTCATCTGGCAAATTGTACATAAGTCACTCGCTCGGCCGGCCGGGGCACTCTGCGTTGCGCAAAGGCTGGCTGGCCCAAGAAATTATCCCGCGTCCGCTTCGCGCACTGCGCGCACGAACGCCGCCATACGGGCGTGATCCTTCACGCCCTTGGCGCCCGGCACCTCGATGCCACTGGAGACATCGACGGCGAACGGACGCACCTGGCGAATCGCATCACTGACGTTTTGCGCGTTCAAGCCACCACTTAAAACGGCCCGACGCGCGAGCCCTGCGGGGATAAGTGACCAATCGAAGACCTTCCCGCCGCCGCCGTAGCCTTCGACATGGGTGTCGAAAAGCAGGCCGCTGGCTGATGAATAACGATTTGCCGATTCTATCAAATCGGCCTCGCGAGTATCGGCCGCCACACGCAACGCGCGCAACCAGGGCAAACCGGCAACCGATGCCAGCGACTCGCACTGCTCGGGCGTTTCATCGCCGTGGAACTGCAACAGCGTGAGCGAAACGTTGCTCGCCACCTCGCCGACCCATTGCGGCGTGGCATTCACGAAGAGACCCACGACCGAGACGAACGGCGGAATGTCGTGAGTGAGCTCGACGGCCTGGGCCACGCTCACCGAGCGCGCGCTCGGCGGATAGAACACGAGCCCGATGGCATCGGCACCAAGATCAATGGCGTGCGCGACCGCCTCGGGCGTCGAAAGCCCGCACAGCTTGATGCGCGTGCGGTGCGTGGCGGCGGTGGCGGATTGCTCGGCTGGCGTCATGGGTTGAGGCTCGATGGCTTGTTTTGCTGTTTCAGGTTTTGCGCGGCGCGCTTTTGCAGACGCTTTTTGCACGGCGCTTTTTGCACGATCTTCGCGCCGCTTTATGGCGCAATTGCGCATTTTCAGAACCGGATGCGGGCGAACCTAAGGTGCGTCGGTCCAGACCGTGCTCCACGGCACACTCGCCGTATGCGCAGCGGGTACCGCGAACTCATCAGGATAGCCTACTTGCGCGAGATACAGGCCATCCGGCATGAAGGTCGGCGCGGCCTTCGTGCGGTCGAGCCCGGCCAGCACCTCGGCCATCCACGCGGCAGGATAGCGGCCCCGCCCCACCGCCACGAGGCCGCCCATCAGGTTGCGCACCATGTGGTGGAGAAAGGCATTCGCACGGAAGCGAAAGTGGATGAAGTCGCCGAGCGGCCGGATGTCGATCTGATACAGGTGCTTCACAGGCGTCTTCGACTGGCACTCGGACGAGCGGAACGCCGAAAAATCGTGCTCGCCGATCAGGCAGGCGGCCGCTTCGCGCATCGCGTCGACGTCGAGCGGCGTGTGGATCCATCCCGCGCGGCCCGCCAGCATCGGCGAGCGCACGGCGTTCACGTAGAGCGCGTAGTAGTACGTGCGCTCGAACGCCGAAAAGCGTGCGTGGAACGCCTCGGGCATCGGCTGCGCCCACTGCACAGCTACCGTCGATGGCAGGAACGCGTTGGTGCCACGCACCCACGAAAATGGCGTGCGGTCGAGATCGGTGTCGAAGTGCACGACCTGGCCGAGGCCGTGCACACCCGTGTCGGTGCGGCCCGCAACGACCGTGGGTAGCGGCACGGTCGCGAACTCGCGCAGCGCGCGCTCGAGCGTGTCCTGCACCGTCTTGCCGTGCGGCTGCGATTGCCAGCCGCAGAACGCGGCGCCGTCGTACTGGATTCCTAGCGCGATACGCATATGACGGGCGTCGGCGTCAGGATAGCGGCGAGAGCGTCGACAGCAGCGCCTGCGCGTCGGCGCGCGTGGCGTGGTCGTTCGACTCGATCACTTCGTTGATCAGCGCGCGGGCGCCCGACAGGTCGCCGAGCGCGATGTATTCGTGCGCGAGGTCGAGCTTGTTGCGGGCGATGCGCGAAAGTTGCTCGTGCGTGAAGACCGGCAGCGGCTCGGCGGAATCGGCCGGCAGATTCAGGTCGAAATCGAGCGTGAGCGCACCGAAGCGCGGCGCGCCCAGGCCCGCGATCGCGCCGGCGCCCGCGGTGCCTGCTTCGATGGCCTCGCCAACCGGCGGCTCGGGCGGCTGGACAAACGGCAGCGATTGACGCGCGATCGTCTCGGGCGTCGCGACCGGCTCCGTCGAGATCGGGACGCCCGGCATGGGCGCGGGCGTTTCGATGCGCGGCGGCAACGGCATGTCGAGGCCGCCGAGGGCATCGGCGGCGGACTTCGGAAACTCCTGCGGGACTTCCAGCTTCGGTACTTCCTGATGGGGCATTTCTACTTTTTGTTCTAGTGGGACAGCGGATGCTGCAAACGCTTCTGGCGGCGCTTCGGACGCGGCCTCGTCGCCCGGCATCGCGGGCGTGTGCAGATGCGGCGCTGCTGCCTCAGCAGGCGCCTCAGGTTCAGTCGACGCCTCGGGCGCCGACGCTTCGTTGGCGGCGGGTGCGTGCTGGTCGGCCGAAGCGCCCGGGATCGTCAGCTCGATCGGGCGCGGCTCGGCACTGCGCGCCTCGTGCGCGGCATCGGCCTCGGCCTCGGGCTGATCCTGGGCTTCGGCCTGGCGTGCCAGTTCCTCCATTTCGCCCACCGTGCGCAGCCCCACCAGCCCTTCGGGCGGCAATGCGGACGCGCCCAGTTCCGCTGCGGCGGCAAGGCTTGCGGCATCGGTTGCGCGATCGAGCGCGGCGTCATGCTGCGGCGCCTCGGCTTGTACCTTGGCCGCTTCAGCGGCCTTGGCGGCCTCCATTGCGGCTGCGGTGGCTGCAACCGCACCGGCCGACAACGGCGCAGCCGGCTGTGCAAGCGATTCGGGCGGAACCGGTGCATCCTCGCGCGCCGGCTGGGGCGCGGAAGTTGGCGTGGCGCTCGAGACGGCGGACGACGGCGGCACGTCCAGCGCATTGGCCGCATTGGCCGCATTGGCCGCAGGCGCCGGCTTGCGGCGCTTGCGCATGAGCAAGCGCACGATCAGCGCGACGAAAGCCAGCACGAGCGCGGCCACAACGCCCAGCGTCACGGGCGAGACCTCGGGCTGCGCGCCATGTGCGCCCAGCACCGCGCCGCCTCCGGCGGCACCGCCCTGCGCACCCGCCGTCCCGGCCGGAGCGCCGGCTACTTGCGCCTGCTTGCCGATGCCGTGCTGCTGCAACGCCATCAGCACGCGATTCTTGAGTGCAAGCAACTGCTGCAGGCTCGACACCGTGACGGGCGCCGATGCCGCCGCGCCCGGCGTGGCGGACGCACCCGATGCCGCGCCTGCGGCCGGTGCGGCCTGGATCGCGCCGCTCCACGAATGGGCATCGCTGGCCGATGCGGGCTCCGCGCTCGCGTTCGCTGCGGCCGAAGCGCCGGACGCCGCCGCATTCGCTGCGCTCGCACCGGCCTCCATTGATGCCGACGCGCCAGCCGCACCGCTCGCCGCGGCCGTGCCGGCATTCGCGACCGTGCCGGCGCTTGCGCCTGTTGCGGCGCTGGCGGAAGCGGCCACAGTGGTCGCCGCATGGGTTGCGGCACTGGCGCCCGTGGCACCAGAAGCCAGGGCAGCGCCAGGCGCCGCAGCCGGCGCGCTCGCCGCAGCGGCAGGCGCCACTGCCGAAGCCCCCGCCGCAGGCGCCGAAGCAGCGGCTGCGGCGCTGGCCATATCGGGCGTGCCCGGCACGTTCAGCACGGCGCCCACTCTGAGGCGGCTCGGATCGTGCTTCATGAACGCTGCGGGATTCGCGTCGAACAGCGCCTGGCTCGCGCGCGCGAGCACCGTCTTGTCGTGCGACTGCGTGACATCGACTGCCACATCGTGCAGCGACTGCCCCGCGCGGACGGTGTACTGGCCGACCACGGGCAGCGCCGCCGCAGCGGCGGAAGCGCCCGACGCGGCAGCAGCCGAACCGCTCGCCGCTGCTTGTGCCGTTGCTTGCGCCGCTGTCGGTGCCGCTGCTCGTGCCGCTGTCGGTGCCGCCTTGGCGCCGCCTTGCGCGTGAGCCACGCCGCAGGTACCGGCCATGGCGGCCATCGCCGCCGCAGAAACGGCAACGGCGATACGCCGCGCTTTCATGTTCAGGTTGGTAACGGATTCAAATCGAACGATCATCAGATGCCCTGGCACACCGCTCGCGCGGCAGTCGATGAAACGGGAATTCGTTGCGTACGGGCGCACTGGCCATGTGCCAGTTTCCGGAAATCATCCGGAAATAAAAAAGCGCCGCGACAGGCGCGGCGCTTTTATCACCCTGTCTACGCGTCATCAGGCGCGTAGTTTAATTCATTCACTTGTCGAGCAGAATGCGCAGCATGCGACGCAGCGGCTCGGCGGCGCCCCACAGCAACTGGTCGCCCACCGTGAAGGCGGACAGATACTCGCCGCCCATCGCCAGCTTGCGCAGGCGGCCGACCGGCACCGAGAGCGTGCCCGTGACGACTGCCGGCGACAGCTCGCGCATCGAGACTTCGCGCTGGTTCGGCACGACCTTGACCCAGTCGTTGGCCGAGGCGAGGATGCCGTCGATCTCGTCGAGCGGCACGTCCTTCTTGAGCTTGATGGTGAGTGCCTGCGAGTGGCAGCGCATCGCACCGATGCGCACGCACAGGCCGTCCACCGGAATCGAGCCCGGCTGGCCCATGGCCGGCTTGCCGAGGATCTTGTTGGTTTCGGCGCCGCCCTTCCACTCTTCCTTCGACATGCCGTTGCCGAGGTCCTTGTCGATCCAGGGGATCAGCGAGCCCGCGAGCGGGACGCCGAAGTTCGCGGTCGGCATGGCGTCGCTGTTCATGGTGGCGAGCACCTTGCGGTCGATGTCGAGAATCGCCGACGACGGGTTCGCCAGATCGGTCGCGACGGCCGCATTGAGCGCGCCCATTTGCGCGAGCAGCTCGCGCATGTTCTGCGCGCCCGCGCCCGACGCAGCCTGGTAGGTCATGGCCGTCATCCAGTCGACGAGGTTCTCGCGGAACAGGCCGCCGAGCGCCATCAGCATCAGGCTGACCGTGCAGTTGCCGCCGATAAAATCCTTCTGGCCCTTGACGAGCGCGTCCTTGATGACGTCGAGGTTGACCGGGTCGAGGATGATGACCGCGTCGTCCTTCATGCGCAGCGACGAGGCCGCGTCGATCCAGTAGCCGTTCCAGCCCGCCGCGCGCAGCTTCGGATACACCTCGTTGGTGTAGTCGCCGCCCTGGCAAGTGATGATGATGTCGCACTTCTTGAGCTCGTCGACGCTGTTCGCGTCCTTGAGCTTCGTCTCGTTTTTGGCGAACGACGGCGCTGCGCCGCCTGCGTTACTGGTGCTGAAAAACACCGGTTCGATCAGGTCGAAATCGCGTTCTTCCTGCATGCGCTGCATCAGCACGCTGCCGACCATGCCGCGCCAACCTACGAGACCTACGTTCATGATTAACCCTTGAAATGGACACTTCCCCGCTTCGCTCGCCCGGCGTGGCCGCGCGGGGAAGATGAGCGGGCACGACGAGCGATCAACGAGTGGTGATCGTTTTGGTAATAATCGTTTTCGTGGTGATGGCGAGCGTAATCACACGGGCCGTGCCGTGGATGTTCGAAACAGAAGTGATCTGGGGGATCGTCGCCATCGAAACAATATACACGAAAACCGTAATTTCGCGCGGGGCCTACCCGCACTTTCCGCTATTTGCGACGGGCCTTGGCCGCGCCGCCGCCGCGCGTTTTGCGTACGCGCGCTTCTCAAGACATTGCGCGATACATCTGAAAAAAGGGCACGCCTGAATGCTGATCAGGCATACCCTTTTACGACTGCTTTACAGCGCCGCGACCACCGCGTCGCCCATCGCCGCCGTGCCGACCTGCTTGCAGTCCGGCGTGATGATGTCGCCCGTGCGATAGCCCTGTTCGAGCACCTTCTTCACTGCATTCTCGATGCGCTCCGCCTGCTCGGCGCGGCCGAGCGAATAGCGCAGCATCATGGCGGCCGAGAGGATCGTCGCGAGCGGATTGGCGATGCCCTTGCCCGCGATATCCGGCGCCGAGCCGTGCGAGGGCTCGTACAGGCCCTTGTTGTTCTTGTCGAGCGAGGCCGAGGGCAGCATGCCGATCGAGCCCGTGAGCATGGCCGCTTCGTCCGAGAGGATGTCGCCGAACATGTTGCCGGTGACCACCACGTCGAACGCCTTGGGCGCCTTCACGAGCTGCATGGCCGCGTTATCGACGTACATGTGCGAGAGCTCGACGTCCGGATATTCCTTCGAGACATCGATCATGATGTCCTTCCAGAACTGCGAGGTTTCGAGCACGTTGGCCTTGTCGACCGAAGTGAGCTTCTTCTGGCGCTTTTGCGCGGCCTGGAACGCCACGTGCGCGATGCGGCGCACTTCGGGCTCCGCATAGCGCATCGTGTCGAAGCCTTCGCGCGCGCCCTTGAAGTTGCCGTCCGGCGCCTCGCGCGTGCCGCGCGGCTGGCCGAAGTAGATGTCGCCGTTCAGTTCGCGCACGATCAGGATGTCGAGGCCCGAGACGATTTCCGGTTTCAGCGACGAAGCACCCGTCAGTTGCGGATAGCAGATCGCCGGGCGGAAGTTCGCGAACAGCTCCAGATGCTTGCGCAGGCCCAGAATGGCTTGTTCCGGACGCAGCGCGCGTTCGAGCTTGTCGTACTTCCAGTCGCCCACGGCGCCGAAGAGGATCGCGTCGGCGGCCTTCGCCAGAGCGAGCGTGGCCTCGGGCAGCGGATGGCCGCTTGCCTCGTAGCCCGCGCCGCCAACGGGCGCTTCTTCCAGCTCGAACTTCTCGCCGAGCGCGTTGAGAACCTTGACGGCTTCCTTGATGATCTCGGGACCGATGCCGTCGCCCGGCAACACTGCAATCTTCATCTTTTGATTCCTCGATACGGTTTGTGTTGGGTGCGCTGTGCGCGCCGATGGTCGATTTAGGTTGTTTGAACAGGCTGGTGCCTGGGGTCTTGCGCTCGGGCCTTCGGTGCTATTGCCCTTTGGCCTTAACTTGTATTCGCGGCGGGCCGCATGCGTTGCCCCTGTGCGGGGCGGCACCTACTTTTCTTTGCAGCCGCAAAGAAAAGTAGGCAAAAGAAAGCGGCTCACACCGCCAGTGTGACGCCGTCCCCCACTGCCCTGTCCTTCGGAGCGGCTCCGGAGCATCCGTCTCCTCGCACACTCCGCCTTAGTGACAAAGGACTCATGCTTCCCGCCACGTGCTACGCGCGGGCGGAAGGGTCTGCATGGAAAACCAGGCGTGTGGCCAGGCCATACGCAGGAATCCTGCCAATACGCATGCACCCCACCGGTCTTGGGTTATGCCCCTCGGCGCGCGAAGCGCCGCCGGAGGTATGAGTCCTTAGTCACTCCGATAT
>NZ_SMRP01000001.1:636655-647661 GCF_004353915.1 Paraburkholderia silviterrae
CCCGTGGTGACAGACGCCCCGGAGCCACTCCGATATAAGGTTAGTGGTCCACTGCGTCACACTAGCGGTTTGAGCGGCTTTCTTTTGCCTACTTTTCTTTGCCGCTGCAAAGAAAAGTAGGTGCCGCCCCGCACAGGGGTAACACTAATAGACCGACACGAATACAAGGAAATGCCAAAGCCCTGTAACCCGCGCCGAAAAGCACCGACCCTACATCACCCCACCAAAATCTCAAACAAACACTTAGATAACGCGATTCTTCAACCAAGGCTGGCGCGCAAGCCGCTCGGCCTCAAACTGCCGAATCTTGTCAGCGTGCCGCAGCGTCAGCCCAATATCATCAAAACCATTCAAGAGGCAATAGCGCCGAAACGCAGCCACTTCAAACGGATACTCCTTAGCGCCATCAGTCGTGCGCACGACCTGCTTATCCAGATCGACGGTCAGCTGAAAGCCATTGAACGCATTCGTTTCGTTGAACAGATGATCGACATCCGCCTCGGAGAGCACGATCGGCAGCAGCCCGTTCTTGAAGCAGTTGTTATAGAAAATATCAGCAAAGCTCGGCGCAATGATCGCGCGAAAGCCATACTGATCGAGCGCCCACGGCGCATGCTCACGCGAGCTGCCGCACCCGAAGTTCTTGCGCGTGAGCAGAATCGACGCGCCCTGATAGCGCGGCTGGTTCAGCACGAAGTCCGGGTTCAGCGGGCGCTTCGAGTTGTCCTGGCCAGGCTCCCCGTGATCAAGATAACGCCACTCATCAAAAGCATTCGGCCCAAAGCCAGTGCGCTTGATCGACTTGAGAAACTGCTTCGGGATGATCGCGTCAGTGTCCACGTTCTCGCGATCGAGCGGCGCCACGACGCCAGTGTGTACGGTGAATTTTTCCATGATCCGTGTAGCCTCAGGCCAGCTTGCGAATGTCGACGAAGTGCCCTTCGATTGCCGCGGCAGCAGCCATGGCCGGGCTCACGAGGTGCGTGCGTCCGCCCGCGCCCTGGCGGCCTTCGAAGTTGCGGTTCGAGGTGGAGGCGCAGCGCTCGCCCGGCTCCAGCCGGTCGGCGTTCATCGCGAGGCACATCGAGCAGCCAGGCTCGCGCCATTCGAAGCCCGCTTCGGTAAACACCTTGTCGAGCCCTTCGCGCTCGGCCTGCGCCTTCACGAGACCCGAGCCCGGCACGACCATCGCCAGACGGATGTTCGACGCCACGCGGCGGCCAAGCTTCTTCACGACGTAAGCGGCGGAGCGCAGGTCTTCGATGCGCGCGTTCGTGCACGAGCCGATAAAGATCTTGTCCGGCTTGATCGATTCGATCGGCGTGTTCGGCTCGAGCGCCATGTACTGCAGCGCACGTTCCATGGCATCGCGCTTGACCGGGTCCTTTTCGCGCTCGGGATCGGGCACGCGGCCGTCGATCGAGGTGACCATTTCCGGCGACGTGCCCCAGGTCACCTGCGGCACGATGTCGGCAGCGGTGAGCTCGACCACACGGTCGAAGTGCGCGCCGTCGTCGGTGCTGAAGGCCTTCCAGTACTCAACCGCCTGATCCCACTCCACGCCTTGCGGCGAGAACGGACGACCCTTGAGGTAATCGATCGTGGTGTCGTCCACGGCGACCATGCCCGCGCGCGCGCCGGCCTCGATCGCCATGTTGCACACGGTCATGCGCCCTTCCATGGACAGGCCTCGGATCATCGAGCCGCCGAACTCCATGGCGTAGCCCGTGCCGCCCGCCGTGCCGATCTTGCCGATGATGGCGAGCACGATGTCCTTCGCGGTGCAGCCGCGCGGCAACTGGCCCTCGACCTTCACGAGCATGTTCTTGCTCTTCTTCTGCAAGAGTGTTTGCGTGGCCAGCACGTGCTCGACTTCCGACGTGCCGATGCCGTGCGCGAGCGCGCCGAACGCGCCGTGCGTGGAGGTGTGCGAATCGCCGCAGACGATGGTCATGCCCGGCAGCGTGGCGCCCTGCTCCGGCCCGATGATGTGGACGATGCCCTGACGCAGGTCGTTCATCTTGAACTGCGTGATGCCATAGGCGTCGCAGTTCGCATCGAGCGTGTCCACCTGGAGCTTCGAGACCGGGTCGGCGATGCCGTGGCTGCGGTCGGTGGTGGGCACGTTATGGTCGGATACGGCCAGGTTCGCGCTGAGGCGCCACACCGGGCGCTCGTGCAGCTTCAGGCCTTCGAAGGCCTGCGGACTGGTGACTTCGTGCAGCAGATGACGGTCGATGTAGAGGAGCGTCGTGCCGTCGTCTTCCGTGTGGACCACATGGGAGTCCCACAACTTGTCGTAGAGCGTCTTTGCCATGATATGCGGGGATTGAATGACTTCGTGTGACTGCGGGGGCGTTGCGTTGTGAATCGATTATGCCACGCGAAATGCGCCGCCCGCACCGCCTCTGGCGAAAAAAAGCGATAAAAAACAGGGAGTTGGGTGGTAGTGGCGATACCTGTATCGATGTTACCCGGCGAGCGGCGCGAGCGGTTCTCGCCCGCACCGTGCCGCCCGCGCGCAGGGAAACCCTTGTTTTTCCGGCCATTTTTCCGGCCGGTCCCGCGAACCATTGCGGCAGCCTCGTCAGCCTTCCTTCTTGATCCGGTTCTGGATGTGTTCTGCCCGGCTCGGCGAAGACGGATGCGAACTCATCATCGAGTTCTGGCCACCGTCGAGAGCCGCGAGCTTCTGGAACGCCGTGACGAGACCGCGCTCATTCATGCCCTTCTTCTTCAACAGATCGAAGGAGTAGTCGTCCGCCGCACGCTCCTGGGACTGCGAAAACTGGGCGTTAATGAACTTCTCGGTCAGGTCGCCGAGCTCTGACGTGCTCAACGCTGTCGCAACCGAGTTGCCCGTGGCGCCCACAGCCGTTCTGGCCGCGCTCACGGTATAGGCCGTCTGCATGGCCTTCTTCGAATGGCCTAGCGCGACGTGTCCCATCTCGTGCCCAATCACGCCACGGAGTTCGTCGTCGGTCATTGCGTCCATCAAGCCGCTATAGACGCGCACGCAGCCGTTTGCCATGGCCCAGGCATTGATGTCCTTCATCACATAGACCTTGTAGTCGATCTTCTGTCCGTTCAAGGTCATGTCGCCGAAGCCGCTCATCACGCGCGCGAGCCGCGTTGCATACGCGCTGCCCGGCGCCGCGACCTGAGACTTTGCATCGCTCGCCTGGCAGGCCTCGTTCGAGACCGCCACGATGTCGCTATCCGAAAGCGTTGCGGCCTTGAGCAGCGTCGATCCTGCGGAAATCGCGGCATTGGGATCGATATTTTGCAGGCCAGCGCAGGCACTCAGTGCCACGACGAGACCACCGGCAATACCAGCTTTGATAGCCATCGTTCTCATAGCCATCCTTTCATGTTGAAAGGATGGGAATTTAGCATTGCGCAATTCGTAGATAACCCGGGAGCGAAATTTAGCGTCCCCGTCTGGATCCATATCAATGATTGCGGCATGCCATAAGGCGGCAAATTCTGCTTCGCCCAGTCAAATCGCAACGCACTGCGCAGCGGCACTCGCGTCCGGAAGGAAGCCTTTCAAACGCGTGCCACCCCCTCATTCGCGCCTCATTCTTCGTCGTTACGCTGCCGTTTGGGCCAAGGCCCAAACGCTCATCGCCAGGCGCGATGCTCCTCAACGCACCACAACGCCACGACAAGGACCCACTCCATGCTCCCGCCGCTTTTCACCGCCAGCTTCCTCGGACAGCCTGTCTGGCTCTGGGCCGCCTTCCTCGCGGTGGTGATCGTGCTGCTGGCGCTCGATCTCGGCGTGCTGCATCGCGACGACCGCGAAATCGGCATTCGCGAAAGCCTGTGGCTCTCGCTCGGCTACATCGCGATTGGCGTGCTGTTCGGCGGCTTCATCTGGTGGCAGCTCGGCGCACAGCCCGCCACCGAGTACCTCACCGGCTATCTCATCGAAAAGTCGCTCTCGCTCGACAACGTGTTCGTGATCGCGTCGATCTTCGGTGCGCTCGCCGTGCCGCGCGTGTACCAGCATCGCGTGCTGTTCTGGGGCATCGTCGGCGTGCTGGTGCTGCGCGCGATCATGGTCGGCCTAGGTGCGACGCTCGTCGCGCAGTTCGAGTGGATGCTGTTCGTGTTCGGCCTCTTTCTCGCCGTGACCGGCGTGAAAATGCTGCTCGGCTCAAAAGAAGCGACGAACGAAAGCGCCGACGAAAAAGCCGGCGTGGAAAACAGCAAGACGCTGCGCCTGATCCGCCGCGTGCTGCCCGTCACGCCACGGCTCGAAGGCGGCGCGTTCATCGTGCGGCGCGCGCACCCGGTGACCGGCAAGCTCAAGGGCTTCGCCACGCCGCTGCTGGTCGCGCTGCTGATGGTCGAATTCGCCGATCTGATCTTCGCCGTCGACTCGATCCCGGCGATCTTCTCGATCACCACCGATCCGTTCATCGTCTACACGAGCAACATTTTCGCCGTGCTCGGCCTGCGCGCACTGTTCTTCGCGCTCGCGGCAATGGCGCACCGCTTCCACTACCTCAAGCATGCGCTCGCGCTCGTGCTGGTGTTCATCGGCGCGAAGATCTTTCTCGTGGGCATCGTCGGCAAGATTCCGCCGCTGCTGAGCCTCGGCGTGACGGTGACGCTGCTCGCGGGCGGTGTCGTAGTGTCGCTCATCAAGACGCGTGCGCATGAGAGCAAGCGCGGCAGCCTGGGGACGCCGTGACGGGCGTGGGGACGCGCCCGTGCGCCTTCCTCATTCTTCGCTCATTTTTCTCTGCGAGGATGAATTCCATCGCGGCCACACCGGCTCGGAGTCAGTGCCAAAGCACTGACTCCGGCCTGCAGCTGAAGCACTAACCCTGTCTGACTGGAGCGCATCATGAAATGCCCGAACTGCCCTGACACCACGCTCGCGATCTCGGAGCGTCAAGGCGTCGAACTCGACTACTGCCCGCAATGCCGCGGGGTCTGGCTCGAGCGCGGCAAACTCGACCGGCTGATCGAACGCGCGGCGGCCTCCAGCGCCGCCGAAGCACGCCGCCTCGACGACGGCTATGGCGGGCAACCCGGCGCGCAACAAGGCTCGCGTCACGGCGCGCGCCAGGACGACCACGGTGCGCGACGCAACCACGAGCGCAACAACGGTGAACGCCGCCCCAAGTCGTGGCTGCGCGACCTTTTCGACTGAACGCCTGCTCACGCTGCGCGTGTTCCCTGCAACGATCTCTCGACCCCACTCGAACATGCGAACCTACACCAGCAACAGCCCGCAGGCCGCGGGCCGAATCGTCGCCATCGCCCTGCTCGCCGACGGCCATCTGAGCGCCAGCGAACTCGCCGCCGTGCATCGCGCGCGCATTGCGGACCGGCTCGGCCTCGCGCCCGGTGAATTCGGCACGATCCTGCAAGACCTTTGCGAAGACTTGCTCACGAACGCGCATCTGAACTGGAGCGACGCCTGCAAGCTCGACTCCGGTGTGATGCAGCAGGTCATGCGCGAGCTGGAGGATCCGGCGCTGCGCGCCGAGGTGCTCAGCCTGTGCCTCGTTGCGGTCCACGCGGACCGCCATCTTGCGGATAGCGAGGCCGAGCTCGTCAGCGCGCTCACGAGCGCATGGCGCGCACATCCTTGGCAACGATTGCTGGCGTCTTGAGCGCTCAATCGCGACACAAAAGCACCGCAGTCATAGACCTCAGTTTTGGCGCGCGCGATGGCGCTCCCCTCCGCTACGCGCGCCGCGCGGCGAGCATCGCGCTCGCCGCGTTTTTTCTTTACGTTTTTTCCTTGTTGCGATTCGCGCGCCGACGCTCAAACGCACACCGCCCAGCCGAGGCCCCGGACGTTGCGAATGACCGCGTGGCCGAACTTGCGCCGCACGCTGTAGATCACCGCGTCCACAGCGTTGCTCTCCACCTCCTCGCCCCAGCCATAAAGCCGCTCTTCGAGCTGCTGGCGCGAAAGGATCGCGCCGGGCCGCTCCAGCAGCGCGAGCATGAGTGCGAACTCGCGCGCCGAGAGATCGTCGGACTCGCCGTCGAAGCTCAAACGCCGCGCGTTCATGTCCAGCGTCACGCGCGCGCTGCCCATCGTCGATGAGGCGAAGCCCGACTTGCGCCGCACCACCGCGCGGATGCGCGCGAGCAGCTCCTTGCTCTCGAACGGCTTGACGAGGTAGTCGTCGGCGCCGAGATCGAGGCCCTCGACGCGCGTATCCACGTCGTCCTGCGCGGTGATGATGATGACGGGCGTGGCGTCGTTGGCCGCGCGCAGGCCGCGCAGCACGTCGAGGCCGCTCATGTCGCCGAGGCCCAGATCGAGCAGGATCGTCGTGTACGAGCCGTCGCGGATGGCCGCGCGACCGTGCTCGCCCGTGCGCACCCAGTCGACGCTATAGGAGGCATCCTTCAGCGCCCGCAGCAGCGCGGGCCCGATCAGCAGATCGTCTTCGATCAGCAGAATCCGCATCGCTCAGTTTTCCTCATTATCCTTGTGCGCTTTTCAGTGCGTGTCGTTTCAGGCAAGTGGCAGCTCGATGCGCGCGACGATGCCCGTGCGGCCATCCACGCGATTCTCGAGCGTCACGCGGCCGCGATAGCTTTGCGCCAGCGCCTGCGCGATCGCGAGTCCAAGGCCGCTGCCTTCGGCGTCGTTGCCGCCGGCGCGAAAGAAGCGGTCGAACACGCGCGGCAGGTCTTCCCCGGCAATGCCGGGGCCGTCGTCGGTCACTTCGATCGTCACCGTTTGCGCCTCGCGGCGCACCGTCACGTCGACGCATCCGCCGGAACGCCCATAGCGAACCGCGTTGTCGACGAGATTGCGCACCAGCACGCGCATGTCGGCTTCGGTCGCGCGCACGCTCGCGTCATCCAGACGCTCGACGCCCAGATCCACGCCGCGCGCATCGGCGAGCGGCAGCAGGTCGGCGAGCACCTCGGTCACGAGCTGCGGCAACGCGACGTCGGCGCGCGCGCGCTGCCCGCCGCCGATCTCCGCGCGCGCGAGGCCGAGCAATTGCGACACGAGCGAGCCCGTGCGCGCCACGCCGCGCCGCAGCTCGTCGAAGCGTTCGTGGTACTGATCGGGCGGCGCGGCGCGCAGATTGTCGATCTGCAATTGCATGGCCGAAATGGGTGAGCGCAGCTCGTGCGCCGCGTCGGCGATGAACTTGCGCTCGGCGTTCACGAGCACCGAAAGGCGCTCGATCATGCGGTTGATCGACTCGACGAAGGGCCGCAGCTCCACGGGCGCCTTCTGCGCGTCGAGTGGCTTGAGCTCGTGCAGATCGACTTTCGCCGCGCGCCGCCCGATGCGCTCCAGCGGCCGCAGCGACAAGCGCACCGTCACGGCGATCGTCAGCACGAGCAAAGGCAGCAGCGCGAGCACCGGCAGCAGGCTCCAGAACGCCACGCGCAGCGCGTTGCGGTTGCGCATGGTGCGCGATTCGGCAACCTGGATCTGCTCGTCGCCGGTGGCGAGCGCGAAGACGTCCCATGCCTCGCCGTCGTATTGAATCGAAGAGAAACCCGCCTGCGCGCGCGGCAGCGCGATGTCGGGGTCGCTGGTGCGCCCGGGTGCGGCGAGGTCGTGCGCGGACCAGATCTGCACGACGAGGTCATCCGAAGGCAGGCGCACGCCGTTGGGCTCGCGGCTCGGCTCGCCATGGCGGTGCGGCACGCCGGATTGCACGTGCGCGGCGGCGTCGCGCAGGCTCGAGCTGAATTCGCTCGCGAGACTGCGCACCACGAGAAACGTGCCGAGCGAGCCGAGCAGGCCGACGAGAATCGCCAGCGTGCCGATGGCGATGCTCAGACGGCGGTGCAGGGAATGCGCGGCGAAAAACATGGAGCGGCTCGAGAATTTGGGCGCGTTCCATCATAAAGGATTCGCCGTGATCCGCCGGCGGCGGGCCGCCATTCACGGACGGTGGCCGCGCGTCGCGGCGCGCCACCGCGCAGCGCAAATCGGCGGCGCGGATCGCGCGAAGGGCGGCGCGAGCCGCCCCTGGAGCCGGCGGGAACCGCTTTCTAGCGGTGGTGGCCGCCGCCCATGCTGCCCATGCCGCTCCACACGGTGCCGCCATGCACGCCGCCGAAGCCGCCATGACCACCGCCGTGGAAGGTGCCGCGCACGCCTGTCATCCGCATGCCGGGGCCGCCCGCATGGACGTGATCCATGTGATGAAAGTGATGGAAACGGTCGACGAACACAACCGACGCGCCTACGAAGAACGGCGGCCATACGCCGTACCAGGGCGCGCCGTAATAGTCGACGGGACCCTGCCACGCCGGATAGACCAGCGTGCCGTTATCGCCCTGCACGATCTGCCAGCTGCCGTCGGGCTGGAGGCATGCGACGCCGCTAATCTGCTGCGGCGTGCCGTCGATATCCGCGGTGCCGATGACCGTGCGGCAGACCGGCCCGTCCGCTATCGGCATGTCCGCTACCGGCTGGGACGCCACCGGCGTCGTGCAGCCTGCCAGCGCGACGCACAGCAAGCCTGTGAAGGAAAGTTTGCACATGATGCCGCCCCTCGCGATGGACCGACTCTGCGGCGCGCGATGCGCGCCGGCGCCGTGTAGACCCCATCGATACGCCTTGCACGAGGCGTGCGCCGAGGCGTTGAGATGACGCCCGCGCGCACGTGTCATCTGCAAAACGAGGCGTGCGGCATGGCTATTCCTGATGCCGCGCCCGAGCGTTCCGCGCCCCGTTTACTAGCTGTTTCCGCGGTATGTTTTTGTTTCCGCCGACATTCCGTTCGGGCCGCACGCGTCAAGCGGATAGCTCATGCCTGGCATTGCCTGGCGAATGCGGCAATATCCGCACACACGCGCGCAGCCTGGTTCAGGTACATGCCATGCGTGCCGCGTTCGTAGACTTTGAGCACGGCGTGCGCAAGCAGCGCCGCGGTGGGCCCGCCGGTCAGCTCGAGCGGCGCCGAAGCATCGCTGTCGCCGTGCAGCACGAGCGCGGGCACGTCGATCTGCGCAAGCTCGCGGCGAAAATCCGTCGAGGTCTGCACGCGGTTCAACTGCGCCGCCGCATACAGCGAGGCGCGCAGCATCATGTCGGTGGTCCACTGGATCACTGCGCGCGACGTGCCGGGCTCGAAATAGGCCTCGGCGCGCCGCTCGATCCAGTCGGGAAATGACGTCAGCATCTCGTCGAGCGAGGCGGCAAAGAGGCTTGCGTCGAGGCCATTGGGGTTGTCGGCGGTCTTGAGCAGATAAGGCGTCGAGGCCGGCGAGAGCAGCACGATGCCCGCCACGCGCCGCGCGCCGTGACGGCTCAGGTAGCGCACGATTTCGCCGCTCGCGAACGAGTGCCCGACGAGCGTCGCTCCCGAGAGATCGAGCGCGTCCAGCACGGCCTCGAGATCGTCGGCGAGCGTGTCGTAGTCGTAGCCGCGGCCCGGGTCGCTCGAGCGCCCGTGCCCGCGCCGGTCATACGCCACGCAGCGAAAGCCCGCGTGTGCGAGCGGCACGCTCTGGTAGTGCCACATGTCGGCATTGAGCGTCCAGCCTGACATGAAGACGAGCGGAGCGCCGGCGCCCCAGTCGCGGTAGTGCAGCGCGGTATCGTCGTTCACGCGGATAAAGCCGGGCGGGCTCGCAAGACGCGGATCGTGGTTCATGGTGGTCGCTCCTTTCGTTCGTCGCACTAGTTCATGGAGTTGCTGCCTGGTGGATGAACGTCATGGTCGGCGAACGCGTGAGCACTGGCGATTACCCCACAGGTAATGAAGCGGGCGTATTCTACGGACGCTTAAGTAGCTGTGGCGCAGGGCCCGGGCGCAGCGCATGCAGGCCGCGCGCAAACGACTTGCGGCAGTGCTAGATTGGTCGCTCGCGTAGCAACGCGCTCCTCGCGCGGCTTCGCATGGAATCGGACCAGGTGCCAAAGCACCCAGTCCGATCGCAACCCAGGAGACGATCATGAGCAGCACCTCTGAACGCCCGGCCTTCGGCGCCGCCATCTACTACCGCGATCCGTTCGCCGCGCTCGACTGGCTGGAAAAGGCGTTCGGCTTCACGCGCCAGTTCGTCGTGACCTCGCCGGACGGCAAGCTCTGCCATTCGGAGATGCGCTTCGAAGACGGCTACGTGATGATTTGCGGCGAGTGGCCCGGCATGCCCGCCACGAGTCCCGCTTCGCTCGAGGGCAAGAACACGCAGTCGGTGCACGTGCAGTTGAAGCGTGACCTCGACGCGCATTGCGAGCGCGCACGCGCGGCGGGCGCGAAGATCGTGCGCGAGCCCGACGACCAGTTCTACGGCGACCGCGTCTACGTGGCATGCGACCCGGAGGGCCACCTCTGGAGCTTCGGCCAGACCGTGCGCGATGTATCGCGCGAAGAGGCCGAAAAGGCGAGCGGGCTGAAGATCGACGGGTGGATTTGAGGCACGCAGTCAGCCGCCTGAATACCCAGGCCGCAACGAGAAACGCCCCGACGGGCGAAACCCGTCGGGGCGTTTTTGTATCGCTCAGTTTCGTCCTCACGCGGCGCGCAGAATCGCGCGCACCGCGTGGCACGACAGCATGGCTTAGCGCTGCGAAACCGGCTTGGCTTCGCGCGGCGTTTCGCCGACGAAGAGCTGACGCGGACGGCCGATCTTCTGCTCGGGGTCGGCGATCATTTCGTTCCACTGCGCAATCCAGCCCACCGTGCGCGCCATCGCGAAGATGCAGGTGAACATGGACGTGGGGATGCCCAGCGCGCGCTGCACGATGCCCGAGTAGAAGTCGACATTCGGGTACAGCTTGCGCGACACGAAGTATTCGTCTTCCAGCGCGATCTTCTCGAGCGCCATCGCGAGCTTGAACAGCGGATCGTCGTGCAGGCCCAGTTCCTCGAGCACTTCGTGGCACGTCTCGCGCATGAGCTTCGCGCGCGGATCGTAGTTCTTGTAGACGCGGTGGCCGAAGCCCATCAGCTTCACACCCGAGTTCTTGTCCTTCACCTGCTTGATGAACTCGGGGATGTTGTCGACCGAGCCGATCTCTTCGAGCATGTTCAGCGCGGCTT
>NZ_SMRP01000001.1:647671-689297 GCF_004353915.1 Paraburkholderia silviterrae
GCCCCACAGACACGCGATACCGGCCGCGATACATGCGAACGGGTTCGCGCCCGACGAGCCCGACAGACGCACCGTCGAGGTCGAAGCGTTCTGCTCGTGGTCGGCGTGCAGGATCAGGATGCGGTCGAGTGCGCGCACGAGCACGTCGTTGACCTTGTACTCTTCGCACGGGTTCGAGAACATCATGTGCATGAAGTTCGCGCTGTACGAGAGCTCGTTGCGCGGGTACACGAACGGCTGGCCGATCGAGTACTTGTACGCCATCGCCACCAGCGTCGGCAGCTTGGCGATCATGCGGATTGCCGAGATGTCGCGGTGACGCGGGTTATTGATGTCGAGCGAATCGTGGTAGAAGGCCGAGAGCGCGCCCACCGCGGCGACCAGAATCGCCATCGGGTGTGCGTCGCGGCGGAAGCCACGGAAGAAGAAGTGCATCTGCTCGTGCACCATCGTGTGCTGCGTGACGGTCTTCACGAACTCGTCCTTCTGGGCCTGGTTCGGCAGCTCGCCCTTCAGGAGCAGATAGCAGGTTTCGAGGAAGTCGGCGTTCTGCGCGAGGTTGTCGATCGGGTAGCCGCGGTAGAGCAGCTCGCCCTTGTCCCCGTCGATGTACGTGATCGCCGAGTTGCATGCCGCCGTCGACATGAAGCCCGGGTCATACGTGAACTTGCCGGTCTGACCGTACAGTTTGCGGATGTCGATCACGTCCGGGCCCATCGAGCCCTTGTAGATCGGCAGTTCGACGCTCGGCGAATTGTCGCTGAACGATAGCGTGGCTTTTACATCAGACGGGGTCATAGCACATCCTCAATCGAAGATAAACACGGGATTCGATAGTGTCGTCCGGCGCGGTGGCCTGCCGCTCATGCAACTGCAGCAACAGCGGCAACAGCGGGCACCGCCGCATCTCAGACGTTGCGAAGCAGCTCCAGCACCCGCTTCACGTCCGGGTCGGCAAGTTCGCCTTCTGGTTCCTTGCGGGCAAGCAGCAAGTCCATCAGGTCGTTATCGCTCAGCTCGAGCAGGCGCGTGAGAGCGCCCACGTCGGCGTCGCTGAGGTCATGCTCGTAGCGGTCGAAAAAACGCTCGAAAATCAGGTCGTTTTCGAGCAGACCGCGCCGCGCGCGCCAGCGAAGGCGCGCGCGGCGATGGGGATCAGACTGATGTGATTCCATTTCGCCAATTTCGATAGCGCAACATCAAACCGCGCGGCGAACCATCAGTTCCTTGATCTTGCCGATCGCCTTCGTCGGGTTCAGGCCCTTCGGGCAGACGTCGACGCAGTTCATGATCGTGTGGCAACGGAACAGACGGTACGGGTCTTCGAGATTGTCCAGACGCTCGCCCGTGGCTTCGTCGCGGCTGTCCGCGATGAAGCGGTAAGCCTGCAGCAGACCTGCCGGGCCGACGAACTTGTCCGGGTTCCACCAGAAGCTCGGGCACGACGTCGAGCAGCTCGCGCACAGAATACACTCGTACAAACCGTCGAGCTCGTCACGCTGCTCGGGCGACTGCAGACGCTCCTTCTCGGGCGGCGGCGTGTCGTTAATCAGGTACGGCTTGATCGAGTGGTACTGGTTGAAGAACTGCGTGAAGTCGCAGATCAGGTCGCGCACGACGGGCAGGCCCGGCAGCGGACGCAGCACGATCTTCGCCGGCAGGTCGTTCAGGTTCGTCAGGCACGCGAGACCGTTCTTGCCGTTGATGTTCATGGCGTCCGAGCCGCACACGCCTTCACGGCACGAACGGCGGAACGACAGCGTCTCGTCCAGTTCCTTGAGCTTGACCAGCGCGTCGAGCAGCATGCGCTCGTGCGTGATTTCCAGCTCGTACGACTGCATGCGCGGCGCCGCGTCCTTGTCCGGATCGTAGCGGTAGACTTCAAAAATTCGTTTGGCCATTTCCGATTCCTTTTGACTGGCTTTGCCTTAGAACGTACGCGCCTTGGGCGGCACGGACTCGACGGTCAGCGGTTGCATGTGAACCGGCTTGTAGTCGAGACGGTCGCCCTCGCTGAACCACAGCGTATGGCGCAGCCAGTTTTCATCGTCGCGGTGCTCGAAGTCGCTTTGAGCGTGCGCACCACGGCTTTCCTTGCGGGCTTCAGCCGAAACCATCGTTGCGCGCGCAACTTCAACCAGGTTCGCCACTTCGAGCGCTTCGACGCGCGCCGTGTTGAACACCTTCGACTTGTCCTTCAGGTGGATGTGCTTCGCGCGTTCGGCAACTTCGGCGATTTCCTTCACGCCTTCAGCCAGCAGCGCCGAGGTGCGGAACACGCCCGCGTGCTTCTGCATCGTGCCGCGGATGTCGTTCGCCACGCTCTGCGCGTACTCGCCCGAGGTCGACTTGTCGAGCTCGGCCAGACGTGCGAGCGAGAAGTCGCCTGCATCGGCCGGCAGCGGCTTGTGATCGCGCTGTTCCTTCACGTGCTTGACGATGTGGTTGCCGGCCGCACGGCCGAACACCACGAGGTCGAGCAGCGAGTTCGTGCCCAGACGGTTTGCGCCGTGCACCGAGACGCACGAGCATTCGCCCACGGCGTAGAAGCCGTTGATCGGGTCTTCGTGGCCTTTCGACGTGCCCACGACCTGGCCGTGGATGTTCGTCGGGATGCCGCCCATCTGGTAGTGGATGGTCGGCACGACCGGGATCGGCTCCTTGATGCAGTCCACGTTCGCGAACTTAAGCGCGATTTCGCGGATCGACGGCAGACGCTTCATGATCGTCTCGGCGCCGATGTGCGAGAGGTCGAGCAGCACGTGGTCCTTGTGCGGACCCACGCCACGGCCTTCCTTGATTTCCTGGTCCATCGAGCGCGAGACGAAGTCGCGCGGCGCGAGGTCCTTGAGCGTAGGCGCGTAACGCTCCATGAAGCGCTCGCCGTTCGAGTTACGCAGAATGCCGCCTTCGCCGCGCACGCCTTCGGTGATCAGCACGCCCGCGCCGGCCACGCCGGTCGGGTGGAACTGCCAGAACTCCATGTCCTGCAGCGCGATGCCCGAGCGGGCCGCCATGCCGAGGCCGTCACCGGTGTTGATGAACGCGTTGGTGGATGCCGCGAAGATCCGGCCTGCGCCGCCCGTGGCGAACAGCGTGGTCTTGCCTTCGAGGATGTAGACGTCGCCCGTCTCCATTTCCAGCGCGGTCACGCCGAGCACGTCGCCTTCGGCGTCGCGGATCAGGTCGAGCGCCATCCATTCGACGAAGAACGTGGTCTTCGCCTCGACGTTCTGCTGATACAGCGTGTGCAGCAGCGCGTGGCCGGTACGGTCAGCAGCAGCACAGGCGCGCTGAACCGGCTTTTCGCCGTAGTTGGCCGTGTGGCCGCCGAACGGACGCTGGTAAATCGTGCCGTCAGCGTTGCGGTCGAACGGCATGCCCATGTGTTCGAGCTCGTACACGGCGTTCGGCGCTTCACGGCACATGAACTCGATCGCGTCCTGGTCGCCGAGCCAGTCGGAGCCCTTGATCGTGTCGTAGAAGTGATAGTGCCAGTTGTCTTCGCTCATGTTGCCGAGCGAGGCGCCGATGCCGCCTTGGGCAGCGACCGTGTGCGAACGCGTCGGGAACACCTTCGAGAGCACGCAGACCGACAGGCCCGCACGCGCCAGTTGCAGCGACGCGCGCATCCCCGAGCCGCCCGCGCCGACGATGACCACGTCGAACTTGCGACGCGGCAGAGAATTCTTGATTGCAGCCATTCTTTTACACTCTCCAGAGAATCTGAGCGGCGTAGCCGAGGCTGCCCAGCAGCCAGGCGATCGTCAGCACGTCCAGCACGATGCGCAGGCCGACCGGCTTGATGTAGTCCATCCAGATATCGCGCACGCCAACCCACGCGTGATAGAACAGCGCGACCAGCATGACGAACGTCGCGAGCTTCATCCACTGTGCGGAGAAGATCGAGGCCCAGCCGTCGTACGAAAAATCGTGCGCGCCGAAGAAGAGCGCGAGCAGCACGATCGTGTAGATCGCCATGATCACGGCGGTGGCGCGCTGGGCCATCCAGTCGCGCAGGCCGTAGTGAGCGCCAACGACGAGGCGCTTCGGACCGATACCGTTTTTAGCCGACATTATTAGAACGCTCCGAAGAGTTTGGCCGCGAAAGCGATCGTGAGGATCGTGGAGATGACAACGACGACGATCGAGGTCGACTTGCCTTTTTCTTTGCTCACGAGGTCATGGCTGAAGTCCATGAACAGGTGGCGCACGCCAGCGCAGAAGTGGAAGAGGAACGCCCATCCGAGGACCAGCACGATGAGCTTGACAATGATGTTGGAGAGGAAGCCCTTGAAGACCTCGAAGCTGAGTTCCGAGGTGAGGCTCTGATCAAACAGGAACAACAGGAAAGGCAGGAACAGGAACAACAGCACACCGCTGATGCGGTGGCCGATCGATACGCGACCTGCCAGAGGCAGGCGGTATGCGAACAAGATCTGCCCAAGCCCGATGTTCCGGTATTCCGGCCTCGGTTTTTTTGCGGCTTCTGCCATGCTAGACCCCTACTATGTGTTAACACTAATACGCGATTTTAGCGCCTTTTCATATCGCGCTGCAGCGAAATCCGCCTCTGGAACCGCGGATGCGCGCGCGATGCAAGCGCCTCGGAAGTGCCCGCGCGCCTCGCGCGGGCAGCACTTCAACTCAAGTCATTCTGATAGTAGTACCCGGTTGTGACATACCAACCGCGACGCACTTCGACCGGGCGGTCTCCATAGGTATAGGACACGCGCTCGACGGAAAGCAATGGGAAACCCGCGGGAACATTGAGCAGGTCGGCCACGGAGGGGTCGGCTGCAACGGCGCGAATCTTCTCGCTCGCCCGGATCATGCGCGTGCCGAAGTCCGCTTCGAACATGGCGTAGAGCGGCCCCTTGTATTCGGCGAGCCGCTCGGCCGTGAGGCCGCGGAACACGCCGCCGGGCAGCCAGATTTCGTCGAGCACCGTGCTCTCGCTGTCGAACTGCAAGAGCCGCTTGATGAGCACCACCGGGTCGGCGGGTTTAAGATCCAGTTGTCGCGCGATTTCGGCCGAGGCGCGCAGGCGCCGGCACTCGAGCAGCTTGCTTACGTGCGGATGCTCCGCGCCGTCATCCGCCAGCAATCTCAGGAAGCGAAACTGGGCGCGCTCTTCGTTGTGCGTTGCAACAAACGTGCCCTTGCCCTGACGGCGCACCAGCAGATTCTCGGCGGCCAGTTCGTCGATCGCCTTGCGCACGGTCCCCTGGCTCACCTTATAGCGGGCGGCCAGTTCGACTTCGCTGGGGATAATTTCGCCGGGCTTCCATTCGCCGGACACGAGGCTCTGTGTAATGAGCCCCTTGATCTGCTGATAGAGCGGACTGAAGGTAGGAGACGTGGCAGTCGCGGGAGTGGACGCGGACGCGCGGGCCCCGCTCTCAGGAGCGGAGGAATTCGCGGAGGAATTCGCATTGCTGACCGGGTTCGCACTCATGGCGCGCATTTCAACATAAAGCCCCCCGGAAATCTACCCTTTTGGCAGCAATAGATATGTCTTATATAAGACATAAGATACTGTTGACTTTGCCCTTCCCGGCTCCTACACTGCCGATCGAGCAAGGGTTTGCGGGCGACTTGAAGGGTCTGCCGGCAGCATCCACCTCGTGGCGGAATGCGCCGCAGGGCCGCCTTGGCAATCATGCTGTTCCTCCAGGATGTTCCCTACCCGGGCGGCCGCTTCCCATTGCTTTGTCGCACAGGTTAAATGGCGATCCCGCCTCCTGGGCGCGCGGCGCGAAGCCCACAAGGCCTCGCACGCCCGCCCGGAAAAAGGATCGCCGGATTCACCAACGCTTCGTGTAACGCCCATATAGAATGGCGTTTTACTCTGGCGTCTAACGCATCTTCCTGGAGATTTTCAATGGCTAAGCCCGCAAAGCGCGTTGCCGTCACCGGCGCCGCAGGTCAGATCGCTTACTCCCTGCTGTTCCGCATCGCGAACGGCGACCTGCTCGGCAAGGATCAGCCCGTCATCCTGCAACTGCTCGACCTGCCGCAAGCGCAAGCCGCCGTCAAGGGTGTCGTCATGGAACTGGACGACTGCGCATTCCCGCTGCTCGCGGGCGTGGTCATCACCGACGACCCGAAGGTCGCGTTCAAGGACGCCGACGTCGCCCTGCTGGTTGGCGCACGTCCCCGTTCGAAGGGCATGGAGCGCAAGGACCTGCTCTCTGCCAACGCCGAAATCTTCACGGTTCAGGGCAAGGCGCTGAACGACGTCGCCAGCCGCGACGTGAAGGTGCTGGTCGTCGGCAACCCGGCCAACACGAACGCCTACATCGCGATGAAGTCGGCTCCGGATCTGCCCAAGAAGAATTTCACGGCCATGCTGCGTCTGGACCACAACCGCGCGCTCTCGCAACTGGCCGCCAAGTCGGGCAAGCCGGTCGCTGCGATCGAGAAGCTCGCCGTGTGGGGCAACCATTCGCCCACGATGTACCCCGACTTCCGTTTCGCCACCGTCGACGGCCAGTCGCTGAACGCGCTGATCAACGACGACGAATGGAACCGCGACACCTTCATCCCGACCGTCGGCAAGCGCGGCGCGGCGATCATCGAAGCGCGCGGCCTGTCGTCGGCGGCATCGGCTGCCAACGCAGCGATCGACCACGTGCGTGACTGGGTCCTCGGCACGAACGGCAAGTGGGTCACGATGGGCATCCCGTCGGACGGCTCGTACGGCATCCCCGAAGACATCGTCTACGGCGTGCCGGTGACCTGCGAAAACGGCGAGTACAAGCGCATCGAAGGCCTCGAGATCGACGCATTCTCGCGCGAGAAGATGGACGGCACGCTCAACGAGCTGCTCGAAGAGCGCGACGGCGTCGCTCACCTGCTCGGCAAGTAAGCCCTGTCAGGACAACCGGGACTCCGTAGCAGCGCGGCGGGTTCCGGTTTTTGCGCGTCGAGGTCTTCCTGAAGTCTTCTCGAAGGTCTCTGACGCGCATGTGCGCGAGCGCCGCGGCCCAAGGCCGCACGTCTCGCGCCTGAATGCAGGCCGCCTGACCGCAGGCCGCCTGATTCGCACGCGCCTTGGGGCCTCCGCCCACCACCTGGCTTACGCACCAGGACGCGTCCGAATCAGTTTCCACCTCCAGAACTCGAGCCCCAAGCCCGAAGATGCGCGCCATCACCGCCGCCGAAGTGCTGTTTGAGGGCGAAGCGCCGCCCACCCTCCTGCCCGTGTGCGATCACTACGCCGGCAGCGAGAAGCTGATGCTCAAATCGCTCGCGCTGCAGCAGCAGCTCGGCCCGGTATTCGACATCACGCTCGACTGCGAAGACGGCGCCCAGGTCGGCCGCGAGGCCGAGCACGCGGCGCTCGTCGCGTCGCTGCTCGGCGGCGAGCACGACCGCTTCGGGCGCGTGGGCGTGCGCATTCACGACTTTCATCATCCGCACTGGCGCGACGACGTGCGTCTCATCCTGCGCGCCGCGAAGCGCGCGCCGGCCTACATCACGCTGCCGAAGATCCGCGCCGTGGGCGACGCCGCCGAAATGACAGCGTTCATCGAGGCCACGCGCGTCGAGATGGGTATCGACAAGCCCATTCCCGTGCAGCTGCTAGTCGAAACGCACGGCGCGCTCGCACGGGCGTTCGACCTCGCCGCGCTGCGCGGCGTGGAGGCGCTCAGCTTCGGCCTGATGGACTTCGTCTCCGCGCACGACGGCGCGATTCCCGACACCGCGATGCGCTCGCCGGGCCAGTTCGATCACCCGCTCGTGCGCCGCGCAAAGCTCGAAATCGCCGCGGCCTGCCATGCGTTCGGCAAGGTCCCGTCACACAACGTCAGCACGGAAGTGCGCGACATGGAAGTCGTCGCGAACGACGCGCGCCGCGCCCGCAATGAGTTCGGCTACACGCGCATGTGGAGCATCCACCCGGCGCAGATTCCGGTGATCGTGGCCGCCTTCGCGCCGCGCGACGATGAAATCGCCATCGCCGCCGAGATCCTGCTGGCCGCGCAAGCCGCGCAATGGGGTCCGACGCGCCACGGCGACACGCTGCACGACCGCGCGAGCTACCGTTACTACTGGTCCGTGCTGCGCCGCGCGCACACGACGGGGCGCGCCGTCCCCGCCGAAGCCGCGCCGCTGTTCACGTCGGGCGTCGATACGCACGGCGTCGATACGCCTCGCGGTGGCACGCCAGACGCTCAGGCGCAAGGGGCAACTTCATGAATAGCAAGCGGATTCTTTTCAAACGGTAAAAAACTGAGTCTGTACCGACAAATAGGTGAAAATAGCGTCCGCTGCGTGCTTTCGGGGCGCGCGCAGTGCACCTGGCGGCTGCATCCGGCAGCCGCGCACTGATTAACCGATTTAGAGAGAGAAAGGTCCGACTCCATGAAGAAACTGCTGATCGCTACCGTTATCGGCGCGCTGTCCACGACGATGATGCTGGCAGCCACCGAAGCCGCCGCGCAAACCTCGACTGCCACCGCCAAGCCCAAGAAGCCTGCACCGAAGCATCGCATCATCAAGCGCAAGGCTAATCCGGCCAAGGAAGCGAAGGTCGATTCGGTCCCGGAAGGCTCGGAGCACTGGAGCTGCGCGGAAGGCATGGCCTTCGACCTGAAGGGCGACATGGCGCGTGACCAGATCGTCACCGTTCACTGGGCGAACAAGAACTACAACCTGCCGCGTCAGACCACGACGACGGGCGCCGACCGCTTCCACGACGCCGCAACCGGCCTCGACCTGGTCGTGATCCCGACCAAGGCCATGCTGTTCTCGGACAAGGACAGCTCGCGTCTGGCCGACGAGTGCAAGACTGTTGCAATGCAGCAAGGCGCGATGGCGCCGACCCAGGCCAACGCGCTGAACCGCAACGCCGCTCCGGCTGCGGGCGCGAGCGCCGCTTCCGGCCAGTAAGCGGGCCGCATCGGGGAGTCTCGATGTCCGCACACGTCGCCAACGTCAGGCCGCAACCGGATCAGGTACTGGTCGATATCGTCGACTACGTGCTGGGTTTCGAGGTCGACAGCGCGCTCGCGCTGTCGACGGCGCGCTACTGCCTGCTGGACACGCTCGGCTGCGGACTCGAGGCGCTCTCCTACCCCGCCTGCACCAAGCTGCTGGGACCGATCGTGCCGGGCACGATCGTCCCGCATGGCGCGAAGGTGCCGGGCACCTCATTCCAGCTCGATCCGGTTCAGGCCGCGTTCAACATCGGCGCGATGATCCGCTGGCTCGACTTCAACGACACCTGGCTGGCCGCAGAATGGGGCCATCCGTCGGACAACCTGGGCGGCATTCTCGCGACCGCCGACTGGCTCTCGCGCACGGCCGTAGCCCACAGTAAGACGCCGCTCACCATGAAGCACGTGCTCGAAGGCATGGTGAAGGCGCACGAGATCCAGGGCTGCATGGCGCTGGAGAACTCGTTCAACAAGGTCGGTCTCGACCACGTGCTGCTGGTGAAGCTCGCCTCGACCGCGGTGGTCGGGCAGATGCTCGGGCTCACGCGTGACGAACTGATCAACGCCGTCTCGCTCGCGATGGTCGACGGCCAGTCGCTGCGCACCTACCGCCACGCGCCCAATACCGGCTCGCGCAAGTCGTGGGCCGCCGGCGACGCCACCTCGCGCGCCGTGCGCCTCGCGCTCATCGCGAAAACGGGCGAAATGGGCTACCCCTCAGCGCTCACGGCGAAGACGTGGGGCTTCTACGACGTCTCGTTCAAGGGCCAGCCGTTCAAGTTCCAGCGTCCGTACGGCTCGTACGTGATGGAGAACGTGCTGTTCAAGATTTCGTTCCCCGCCGAATTCCACGCGCAGACCGCGGCCGAAGCCGCCATGACGCTGCACGGCATGCTCGCGCAGCGCGGCCTCACCGCACAGGACATCAAGCGGATCACCATTCGCACGCACGAAGCGGCGATCCGCATCATCGACAAGACCGGGCCGCTCGCGAACCCGGCCGACCGCGACCACTGCATCCAGTACATGGTGGCCGTGCCGCTCCTCTTCGGGCGCCTCACCGCCGCCGACTATGAAGACGACGTGGCGCAGGACCCGCGCATCGACGCGTTGCGCGCGAAGACGGTCTGCGTCGAAGAACCTCAGTTCACGAAGGATTACCACGACCCGGACAAGCGCTCGATCGCCAATGCGCTCAGCGTCGAACTCAACGACGGCACAACGCTCGAAGAAGTCGTAGTGGAGTACCCGATCGGTCACAAGCGGCGCCGGGACGAAGGCATCCCGCTGTTGATCGAAAAGTTCAGGAACAACCTTGCGCGCCGCTTCCCCGCGAAGCAGCAACAAGCGATACTCGATGTCTCGCTCGATGCGGCGCGGCTCGAAGCCATGCCGGTGAATGAGTACGTCGACTTGTACGTGATCTGAGCAATCAGGCATGCAGGCAATCAGGTAGTTGTAAAGCGTAATTTCCGCGATTAAACGAAGGAAAACACCATGGCCCACAACCTCCACAAAACGCTAAAGGAATTCGACAGCGGTTCCGGCAAAGGCAAGTTCTACTCGCTGCCGCACCTCGGCAAGCAGCTTGGCGTGAAGATCAATCGCCTGCCGGTCTCGATCCGCATCGTGCTCGAGTCCGTCCTGCGTAACTACGACGGCAAGAAGATCGCGGAAGAGCACATCGAGCAACTCGCGAACTGGAAGCCCACCGCTGCCCGCGTCGACGAAATCCCGTTCGTCGTCTCGCGCGTCGTGCTGCAGGACTTCACCGGCGTGCCGCTGCTCGCCGACATCGCGGCCATGCGCGGCGTCGCCAAGCAAATCGGCAAGAACCCGAAGGTCATCGAGCCGCTCGTGCCGGTGGACCTCGTGGTCGACCACTCGGTGCAAATCGACTACTTCCGCCAGAAGGACGCACTCGACCTGAACATGAAGCTGGAATTCCAGCGCAACAACGAGCGCTACCAGTTCATGAAGTGGGGCATGCAGGCGTTCGACACGTTCAAGGTCGTGCCGCCGGGCATCGGCATCGTCCACCAGGTGAACCTCGAGTACCTCGCACGCGGCGTGCACAAGAAGGCCGACGGCGCTGACACCGTCTACTACCCGGACACGCTCGTCGGCACGGACAGCCACACCACCATGATCAACGGCATCGGCGTGGTCGGCTGGGGCGTGGGCGGCATCGAAGCGGAAGCGGGCATGCTCGGCCAGCCGGTGTACTTCCTCACGCCGGACGTCGTGGGCGTGGAACTGAAGGGCAAGCTGCGCGAAGGCTGCACGGCCACCGACCTCGTGCTGACCATCACCGAAATGCTGCGCAAGGAGAAGGTCGTCGGCAAGTTCGTCGAGTTCTTCGGCGAAGGCACGGCCTCGCTCTCGCTGCCGGACCGCGCGACCATCGGCAACATGGCGCCGGAATACGGCGCGACCATGGGCTTCTTCCCGGTCGACGACAAGACCATCGACTACTTCAAGGGCACGGGCCGCACGGAAGCCGAAATCTCGGCGTTCGAGAACTACTTCAAGGCGCAGGAGCTCTACGGCATTCCGAAGGCCGGCGAGATCGACTACACGAAGACGCTCACGCTCGACCTCGCGACGGTCGCACCGTCGCTGGCCGGCCCGAAGCGCCCGCAAGACCGTATCGAAATCGGCCACGTGAAGTCGACCTTCACCGACCTGTTCTCGAAGCCGGTCGCGGAAAACGGCTTCAACAAGAAGGCCGACGACCTCACGGCCGAATACGCGGTGAGCGACAAGGTCAAGCTGCACAACGGCGATGTGCTGATCGCGGCCATCACGTCGTGCACGAACACGTCGAACCCGAGCGTGCTGCTGGCCGCCGGCCTGCTGGCGAAGAAGGCCGTGGAAGCGGGCCTCACGGTCGCGCCGCACATCAAGACCTCGCTCGCCCCGGGCTCGCGCATCGTCACGGAATACCTGACGAAGACGGGCCTCCTGCAGTACCTCTCGAAGCTCGGCTTCGAACTCGCGGCCTACGGCTGCACGACCTGTATCGGCAATGCCGGCGACCTCACGCCGGAGCTGAACGAGTCGATCACGAAGAACGACGTGGTCGCGGCGGCGGTGCTCTCGGGCAACCGCAACTTCGAAGCGCGCATCCACCCGAACATCCGTGCGAACTTCCTGGCCTCGCCGCCGCTGGTCGTCGCTTATGCGATCGCGGGCAACATCACGCGCGACCTGATGACCGAGCCGGTTGGCAAGGGCAAGGGCGGCCGCGACATCTACCTCGGCGACATCTGGCCGACCAGCGACGAAGTCAACGCGCTGCTCAAGTACGCGATGGACGCGGACGTCTACCAGAAGAACTACAGCCAGCTCACGAAGAAGGGCGACCTGTGGAGCAAGATCGAGGGCGAGGAAGGCCAGGTCTACGACTGGCCGAAGTCGACCTATATCGCCGAGCCGCCGTTCTTCGGCACGGACTTCTCGATGACGCCGTCGTCGACGGTGGCTGAGGTCAAGGGCGCGCGCGCACTGGGCATCTTCGGCGACTCGGTCACGACCGACCACATCAGCCCGGCTGGCTCGATCAAGGAAGACTCGCCCGCAGGCAAGTGGCTCAAGGCCAACGGCGTGCAGAAGGCCGACTTCAACAGCTACGGCTCGCGCCGCGGCAACCACGACGTCATGATGCGCGGCACGTTCGCGAACGTGCGCATCAAGAACCTGATGATCCCGGCGAAGGCCGACGGCACGCGCATCGAAGGCGGCCTGACGATCCATCAGCCGAGCGGCGAACAGCTGTCGATTTACGACGCCGCGATGAAGTACATCGACGCCGGCACGCCCACGATGGTGTTCGCGGGCGAAGAGTACGGCACGGGCTCGTCGCGTGACTGGGCGGCCAAGGGCACGCAACTGCTCGGCGTGAAGGCCGTGGTCGCACGCAGCTTCGAGCGCATCCACCGCTCGAACCTCGTCGGCATGGGTGTTCTGCCGCTGCAGTTCAAGGGCTCGGACAGCGTGCAATCGCTCGGCCTGACCGGCGACGAAACGTTCGACATCGAAGGCCTGACGGACGACTTCAAGCCGCAACAGGATCTGACGCTCGTGATCCACCACAAGGACGGCAAGGACGAGCGCATCCAGGTGCTGCTGCGCATCGACACGCCGATCGAAGTCGACTACTACAAGCACGGCGGTATCCTGCCGTTCGTGCTGCGCTCGCTGCTCGCAGCGTAAGCAGGCAGTTTTGCAGGTACTGCATCCGGCAACGGATGCAGTCACACTTGGAGCCCGGCGCAAGTCGGGCTTTTTTTCGCTTCTGCGCGGGCTCTTCGTAGACCGGCGTGGCTAATTGACCTTGCCGGGCCCGTCCCCTACACTGCAATCCCTTTTGCCTTGCCAAGGCTTGCCGCCTTGCCAACGAAAGGAACCTCCATGCTCAGCCTCGCCACGCTTGCTCTTTTCTCCGGCGCCTGTCTCGCGCTGACGATGACACCCGGACCGGATATGCTGCTGATCGCCTCCAGAAGCGTCAGCCAGGGGCGTGCCGCAGGTTTCGCTTCACTTGCGGGCATCCAGGCCGGCACGTACTGCCACGCTATGGCGGCTGCGTTTGGCCTTTCCGAACTGTTTCTGGCCGTTCCCGTGGCCTATGACATCGTCCGGCTCGCCGGCGCTGCGTACCTGCTCTATCTCGCGTGGCGGACCTTCCGGGCGCAACCCGTTGCGACCTCAGCGGCGCCCGCCGGACGTCGCTTTACGTTGGGAAGCATTTTTCGGCAGGGCCTGCTCACCAACCTCCTCAATCCGAAGATGGCGCTCTTCGTCCTCGCGCTGTTTCCGCAATTCGTCCACCCGGAGCGAGGCGCCGTCGCCCTGCAGATCATGGTTCTGGCAACTGTGCTCAATCTGATCGGCTTCGTGGTCAATGGCGCGGTGATCGTGTTCGCGAGCCGGTTCAGCCAGCGATTGCGCGGAGGGCGTCGAGCGTCGCGCCTCCCGCAGTATCTGCTCGGGTCGGTTTTTGCCGGCTTGGCGCTCCGGCTGGCGCTGATGGGCCGCCGGTAATTTTTTTCACATTGCGGCGGATTTTTGACAGGCGTAAGGTAGCTTTGCCTCTTGAGAACAGGCGAGCCTTATGACCCCGGCCGACGGACACCGTCCCGACCGGGGTTTTTTCTGTGTGCTGCCTGGGGGAAGCTTGAAAATGAACGCGGCGCAAGACCTGCTGCGCCGCGATGTATTCGAAATATGACGGATCACCGAATGAGGAGTTCGGCATCGCTCCAGCCAGAGCTAGACCCGTCATGAAACGTATTATCGGCCCTGGCGGCCGATACGTCATTAGCGCAAGCCGCAAGAAACCATTACGTAAACTGTCAGATTTAGGGAATTGTAATGTCCGCGGCGGCGGGGCACGCGGCCAGGCGGCCGGCGTTGTGGCCGGCGTTGTGGCCACGATAACCGCCCGGATCCGCTAACATGGCGCTAACATCACGCTTTTGCCCCCACCGCACCGCCCGCTTTGCCCACTTACACCCTTGCCTCAACCGTCAGCGCGGAGCTCGAGATCCGCAAGAGCCGCTTCATCGGCCTCGCGATTCCGGTCGAGGACCGCGAAGCGGCCATGGCCGAACTGCGCCGCCTGCGCGACGAGCACCCCACCGCCACGCACGTCTGCTGGGCGCTGCTCGCGGGCGGCCAGTCCGGCATGTCCGACGACGGCGAGCCTTCCGGCACGGCGGGCCGCCCCATCCTCGAAGTGCTGCGTCATCATGACCTCGATGGCGTGCTGGCCGCGGTGGTGCGCTACTACGGAGGCGTCAAGCTCGGCGCGGGCGGGCTCGTGCGCGCCTATACCGACGCCATCGCGAGCGCACTGCAGGACGCGCCGCGCGTGGAGCGCATCGCCCAGGCGCGCCTGACCGTGGAGGTCAGCTATGCCGACGAAACGCGCGTGCGGCACTGGATCGAGCAGGAGCGGCACACGCTTGCCGACAGCCGCTACACGATGACCGTGCGGCTGACGATCCAGCTTCCCGTCACCGCCCTCGATGCCGCGCGCGATACGCTGCGCGATCTCACGCAAGGACGCGCGGGCTTTCCCGAGTACGAGTGAGGCGGCACGCGCCGCTCGCTGCGTCCCTCGCGCATACATCGGCTTAGCCGCGCCAATACGCAAAAAAAAACCGCCGTATGGCAACGGCGGTTAACAGGGGACGTGAAGAACAACCGCGAATCGACTATCGAATCGACCCGACGCATCCATCATGGCGATACAAAATTAAGGCAAACTTAAACGCGCGTAAAGGAGCGAGAAACTTGCGCAGCGAGGCATGACGCGCACGCGCTGAAAGCGCAGAATCCCCCGATCGCTATAATCGATTCGAGTCTGCACGCGAGCCGCATAGCGCTGTGAATTCCAGTGAATCCGGGCGCTTCCCGATGAATCCATTGAATCCATTACGCAGCGCCATGCGGCCCGCCATCAACGGGGAAGGCCGTCATGATTTTCGATCGTTTAAGGGAAGGTGCAGGTCCCGAACGACGCCATCGCGTCTGGAGCAAACTGCGCATCTTCGTTGCCGCGCTCGGCACGCTCGGCTCAGCCACCGGCATCGCCATCGCCGTGACAGGGCTCGTGGAATTCGACCACGCCAAGGTGATCAGGGGTGTCGCCGTGATCCTCGTCTGCACCGTGGTGTACGTCTCGATCCTCGTACGCGACCGCAATCGCGTCGACTAAAGCGTGAAGGCGCATCGCGCGCCGCTTCACTGCGCGCGAGCACGCTCATCGCCGTTGCGCCTACGGCTGTTGCATCCACATCGTCAGCACGATTGAATGAATTGTGCCATTGCGGCGCGCGGGCCTGATCCTCGTGTTCGCCCCGCACGCGCCCTGCTGCCGGGTACGCCGCAGCATCTTCCCCTTACGCAAGAACCGGAACCTCGACGACACTGCGATAGTGGTCGTATACGCGCTCACGCTCTTCGCTCGCGAGCTGGCGCTTCTCCACAAGCTTGAGCATGCGATGGCGGTCGGCACCGAGCGTCGCGTAGTAGCGCTCCGCGTGCAGGCGCCGAAAGCGCAGATAGAAGTCGGGGCCGGGCAGGCCCGAAGCGGTCGCAAGCAACGACGCGTAGTCGGCCACGCGCGGCTCGCACAGCGCCGCCGCCGCGGCTTCGAGTTTTTCGTAGCGCGTCTGCAGCGGCACGCTCTGTGCGAACAGCGCATGGAATGCGGCATAGGGTACGAGGCCGCGTCGGCTCGCCGCGCGCCGCAGCAGACGCCCAACCTTTTCATCGAGTTCTTTGTTCATGCGTGTATATTTTCTAGCGGATCGTCAATCGGTTCGCCAAGCGGGCCACAGGCCGGTTCGCATCAAGAGGCGCGGTGAAGCAAAACCAGCAAGCCCATTCGATCCGAATCGAGTTGAATCGAATTATCAAAACGATTCATGCAAATTCGGAAAAGGCATTCTGCCCAAAATTACCGATTCGCTCTCGCCAGGTGCCGCAATACCGGGCGAAAAACGACGATTGCAAACATTCAATGTGCTGTGCCAGCCACGCATCATGGCCTGAATGAACAACATTCACGGGCATTGTTAAGCGATTTGGATAGGTTTTTTTTGCCGATAGTCCAGGATAATCCGTAAGTCAAGCAGACTATTTTTCCGCTAGCTATACACATTCCCTACAAAAACAATTATTAATATCCGCTGCGGAATGCCAGAAGCAGTCCGCACGCGCCCCGTGTGGGCGCGTTGTTTCGCCGTCCGCAACGGCCCGGCATCAAGCGAATGCCTGTGGGGCCGTGGCAAGCGAGAAGACCCGCATGCACTGAAAGGGTTGACAGGAGCGGCGCATCCGCGAGCCGCATGACCGGAATCTTTCGTTGACGAGTGATCACATGCTTACCAGAACCGAGAATTTGCCGAGCGTCGCGCGCAGGATGGCGGCCGGCCAGATGTTAGTCGAAGGCGCGACGGTTCATGCCGTGGCCGACTCCCTGCACCTGTCCGCCCAGACGGTGCGTCGCTACAAGTCGATCGTCGAGGGCGGCGGTCTCGACGCGCTGCAGCAGATGAGCGTGGGCGGCCGGCCTTCGGTGCTCGACAAGGCCGCACTGGGCTGGATCGCGAGCGCGCTGCACGGCTCCGCCCGCGACCATGGATTCCCGAGCGATGCGTGGACCAACAGCCGTGTGCGCGAGCTGATCGGCCGCCAGTTCGGCGTGCACTATTCGCGCGTCTATACCTGGCAGATCGTCTCGAATCTCGGCCTCGGCCATCGCCTGTCGAAGTCGGCGCGCTGAAAGCGCCGACGCCTCAAGCCACCCGGCTGCCGCGCGGCTTTCAGCGCTTCCCGTGCTCCCTCACGGCTTCACGACGCCCCACGGGCGCCGTGAAGCATCGCGCGCGCGTGCCTTGCGCCTGCAGGCGGCCCGCGAGGGGCCGGCACGCGGGCGGTTCCTGGCGTACTGCCGCTCCGCTCTCCTGTCTCCCGGCCGCGTGGCGCTACGCGGCCTCGCCGGTCCATTGCCCGGCCTGGACCTGGTTGCGGCCCGCTGCCTTGGCTTCGTAAAGCAGGGCGTCGGCGGCGGCGAGCAGCTTCGCGCCGCTATCTCCCACCGGCGGCTCGCAGCTCGCGCAGCCCACGCTCACCGTGACACGTCCGTAGCGCGAGCCGCTATGCGCGAGATTGGCCGTCTCGATGCGCCGCCGGATCTTGTCCGCGACCTTGCGCGCGCCCTGCAGCGCGGTGCCCGGCAGCAACACCGCGAACTCCTCGCCGCCGTAGCGCGCCGCCATGTCCGAGGTGCGCTGCGTGCCTGAGGCGATGCGCTCGGCCACGAGCATCAGCACTTCGTCGCCCGCGGCGTGGCCGTAGGTGTCGTTGAACAGCTTGAAGTGATCGACGTCGAAGAACAGCACCGAGAGCGGCGTTTGCTCGCGCGACGCCCGATGCCATTCGGCCACGAGCCGCTGATCCAGCGCGCGGCGGTTCGCGAGGCCCGTGAGCGGGTCGGTCACCGCGAGACGCTGCAATTCGCCTTCGGCGATGATCTTGTCGCGCAGTGCGAACGCCAGCACCCAGGACACCACCACCCAGGCGCCGCCGAAGAGCGTCGTCATCGCGAGCGCAAAGTACGCGCGGCGGCGCCAGGCCGCGAGGATGTCGTCGACGGCGGGCGCGACGCCCACGATGATGGGCGTGCTGCCCACGTGCGCGTAGGTGTAGACGCGCTCCACCCCGTCCGCTTCCGCGTGCGCCGTGAAGGTCCCCGCGTCGCGTTGCGAGATGATCTTGTAGTTGCGCCAGCTCGAGTAATCCGCGCCCACGCCGAGCGGCATGGGCGGCTTGCTCGCGAGCAGCGTGCCGTCCTGCATGATGATGAAGACGCCGCCGCGTCGCCCTATGTCGATCCGCTCGACGAGCTGCTGAAAATAGACGAGCCGCACGGCGACCAGCGCGACGCCCGCGAACGCGCCATCGGGCGCATCGATGCGCCGCGTAAGCGCGATCGAGAGCACGCCATGACGCAGGCGCGACGAATAGGGCTTCGAAATGAAGAGGCCCGCGTTCGGACTGTGCTGCTGCACGAGGAAATAATCGCGGTCCGCGAACGAGACGCCCGGCTCGTCGATGCCGCTCTGCGAGGCCGTGAGGCGCCCTTGCGCATCGAGCACGTACGCGCCGCCCAGGAACGAGGCGGCCGTCGCGCGATCGAACAGCACGCGCTCGCGCAGCGCCCGCGGCATCGCCCATGTTTCGGGCTGCTGCGCGGCCGTCACGGCGGCGCGCAGCGAGAGGTCGTAGAGCTCGACATTGCGCGCAATGTCGCTGCTCACGAGACGCACGATGTTCTCCGAATTCTCGACCGCGTGACGCAGCTCTTCGGCGCGGCCCGCGTAGAGCGCCGTGTAGGTCAGGGCCGCCATCAACGTGGCGACGAGCGTGCCCGCCAGCCCCGCGAAGAACGGATTGCTGCCGATCAGACGCGTGGCGTCCTTGCCGCGCGCCACGATCCAGTGACGCACGCGCAGCCGCAGATGGGGTGCAAACACGCGCCGCGCGGAAGGTCCGGTGGAAGGCTCCCGAACAGGTTTGTGAACGCGGTCAGGCACGTAGGCAATCCTCCGACAATTGACCCGCGCGACGGCCATCGTGCTCCAGTCCCTGCGCTGTGGCACGGCATGCGCACTGGCGTCATCAATGCGTCATAGGCGCTTTGCATGATCGGAACCGTGGTATTCGCCGTCGCTTTCGGCGCCGTCCCTACTGCGCCATTCCCCGCCCTACCCGTTTGAGGAGACCGCTCGTCATGCCGGATCTTTCCCTGTCACCGCAGCCGGGCGCCGCGTCCACACGCGGGCGCAACGTGAGCCTGCTCGTCTTCCTGCTCATCATTGCCGCGGGCGCCGTCTACGTGGGCATGCATCTCGCCGACGACCTCTCGCCCGTGCGCCAGAGCTCCGCGCTGCCGTGGCTGCTGCTCGGCATCGCGCTCGTCATCGCGCTGGGCTTCGAATTCGTGAACGGCTTCCACGATACCGCGAATGCGGTCGCAACGGTCATCTACACGCACTCGCTCACGCCGAACCTCGCCGTGATCTGGTCCGGCACGTGGAACTTCCTCGGCGTGCTCACTTCCACCGGCGCGGTGGCGTTCGGCATCCTGCAACTGCTGCCCGTCGAGCTGATCCTGCAAGTGGGCAGCAGCGCGGGCTTCGCGATGGTCTTCGCACTCCTGATCGCGGCGATCATCTGGAATCTCGGCACGTGGTACTTCGGCCTGCCTTCGTCGAGCTCGCATACGCTGATTGGCTCGATCATCGGCGTGGGCCTGATGAACCAGCTCATGCACGGCGCGAACGGCACGAGCGGCGTGGACTGGAGCCAGGCAATCGGCGTGGGCAAGTCGCTCCTGTTCTCGCCGATCGTCGGCTTTCTCGCGTCCGCCCTACTGCTGCTCGTGCTCAAGGCGCTCGTGCACGTGCCCGCGCTCTATGCCGAGCCCAAGGGCAACGAGCCGCCGCCGTTCTGGATCCGCGCGCTCCTGATCCTCACGTGCACGGGCGTCTCGTTCGCGCACGGCTCCAACGACGGCCAGAAGGGCATGGGCCTCATCATGCTGATCCTGATCGGCACCGTGCCCACCGCCTATGCGCTCAACAAGGCCGTGACGGCGAGCGAGTCGCAGACCTTCATTGCGGTCTCGCAACAGGCCGCGCGCACGATCGAGAAGTACAGCAACGGCGTGGCCGCGCCCGCGGGTGGCACGAATGCCGTACGCGCCGAAGTCGAGCGCTACGTCAATACGCGCACGCTGACGCCACAAACGGTGCCCGCGCTCGCCGCGCTTTCGACGCAGGTGGGCCAGCAGGTGGGGGGCTATGGTTCGATGGCGGCGGTGCCGCAATCGGTGGTGGATAACGTGCGCAACAACATGTACCTGGTCTCCGAGGCCATCCGCCTGATGGAGAAGGCGAAGCAGCCCGCATTCTCCGAAGCCGATACCCGCGCGATCCACAACTTCCGCAACCAGATCGACCACGCGACGAAGTTCATCCCGACGTGGGTGAAGGTGGCCGTGGCGATCGCGCTGGGCCTCGGCACGATGGTGGGCTGGAAGCGCATCGTGGTGACGGTGGGCGAGCGCATCGGCAAGCAGCACCTGACCTATGGCCAGGGCGCCTGCGCGGAAGTCGTGGCGATGGCGACCATTGGCGCGGCCGACGTGTACGGCCTGCCGGTGTCGACCACGCACGTGCTGTCTTCGGGCGTGGCGGGCACGATGGCCGCGAACGGCTCGGGCCTCCAATGGAGCACGGTGCGCAGCCTCGTGCTCGCCTGGGTGCTCACGCTGCCCGCCTCGATCGCGCTGGCAGGCGCCCTGTACTGGGTGTTCCGGCACGTGTTCTGAAGCGCCGCGCCGGAGCTGGCGTGCGCGATCAAAATAGAAAAAGCCGCGCCCCTCGTCGTGGGGCGCGGCTTTTGCGTTGCCACTGCCGCCAATGCTGCGCGGCCAGCGTCAATAGACCTCCGGCACGAACATGTTCTCGGGCACCGGCTGGCGAATGTAGTCGGGATGGTGCACGCGCGAGGGCAGCGTCACGCTCGCATGCTCGACCTCGTGATACGGCACCTGGCTCAGCAGATGGTGAATGCAGTTCAGGCGCGCGCGCTTTTTGTCGACGCCCTGCACGACCCACCACGGCGCCTCGGGAATGTGCGAGCGCTGCAGCATGACTTCCTTCACATGCGTGTACTGCTCCCAGCGGCGGCGGCTTTCGAGGTCCATCGGCGAGAGCTTCCACTGCTTGAGCGGATCTTCGATACGGCTCTGGAAGCGCACTTCCTGCTCGTCGTCGGTGATCGAGAACCAGTACTTGACGATCTGGATCCCGCTCCTCACGAGCATCTTTTCGAACTCCGGCACCGAGCGGAAGAACTCCTCGTACTCCTCGTCGGTGCAGAAGTTCATCACGCGCTCGACGCCCGCGCGGTTGTACCAGCTGCGGTCGAACAGCACCATTTCGCCGCCCGCGGGCAGATGCTGCACGTAGCGCTGGAAATACCATTGCGTGCGCTCGCGGTTGTTCGGCGCGGGCAGCGCCGCCACGCGGCACATGCGCGGATTCAGACGCTGCGTGATGCGCTTGATGACGCCGCCCTTGCCCGCCGCGTCGCGGCCTTCGAAGATCACGACGAGCCGGTGGCCCGTGCTCACGATCCAGTCCTGCATCTTGACGAGCTCGCCCTGCAGCCGGATCAGCTCGCGGAAATAGACGCGGCGCAGCGCGCGCGCCTCGTCGCTGATCTCGAGGCCGCTTTCCTGGAGGCGGTCGTCGACCTCCATTTCGAGCTCTTCGTCGTAGGCGTCGATGAGCTCCTCGTCGAGCCGGCGGCGGCGATACCGCTCGGCGTCCTCGCCGGCTTCGGGGCCCGATTCAATGCCCGATTCGCGCCCGGCTCGCCCGGCACGGTCCAGTTCGTTCATGGCGACTTCTCCTCTTGCGATGAATGGCAACCCGCGCCGGGCGCGCTTCGGGAGCATCGAGCGCGGACGGTCACGGCCACGCGCCACTATCGGCGCTACGGGTGTCATTCATATTTCAAATGCATTGGCGCGCGCCGTGGCAACCAGCCCGCCGGGCGGTGCACCCCAATGGTTTCAGCCGCGGCTCAGGCCAGCGGCTTGGCGAAGCTCAGCTCGTGGCCGTCCGGATCGACGAGATGAAAATAGCGCTCGCCCCAAGGCGCGTCCTGCGGCGCGAATGCGGGCGTGAGACCCGCGGCCAGCGCCTGCGCGTAAAAGGCGTCCACGTCCGAGACGTAGAAGATCGCGCGCCCCCACCCGTCGACCTTGCCATGCGGCCCTTCGAGCAGATTCAGATAGCATGCGGCGGCCCCGGCCCCATCGCCCAGCACGAACGACGCAAACCCGGCAATCGCGGTGCTGGATTTATGCACGAAGCCGAGCACCTCGTAGAAGCGCACCGAACGCGCGATGTCGCTCACGGTGAGCGTGATGGCGCTCAGGGATTCGATACGTGCGGCGGGCGGGTTCATGGCCGAGCCTCCTTCTAATCGTGTTCTTGCGGGCGCCGCTCGACCTCCTTGGTCCGTCCCGGCCAGCAGCGCCCGTCTCTCCCGGCGACTTTAGCAGCCTTTGGGCGCAACGGGCTGCAACCGGCTCGTTTCCGCCGACTGCGGGTGCCGCTCAATATCGGTCATGCCGCCGCACACGAGGGCGCGCCGCGCACCGTCTCGCTGGTTGCGCCGCTGCACGTAGCGCTGATCCACAACAGAGACAGACCGGAGGGGCCCGTCTGGCGGGCCTGTAACAGACTTCGCGCAACGCAGGCGGTAGCGATCCAGCAACCCCGTGAAGTTGCGGACAGCGCCAAAGGCCTACCGACAGCGTCGTGAATGCCCTGCTGGCTGCTGTAGGTATTGCCATCCGTATCCATCGCCATGTTCCAGCGCCCAATCGCCACGTCGTTACCGAGACCCTGTATCTCCGAGACCGTGCCATGATCCAGTCCGAGGCAGTCCGTTGCCGCGTCCGATGACGCCAGCGTCGTAAAGGCGCCACTCGGCTGTTGCACCTGACTCGAAGCGGGCGCGGCAAACGCCGTGAAATTCCGGTTCTTCTGATAGGCCGCCGGCAAGCTCGGCACCACCACGACCGCCAGCGTGCCATTGCTGGCCGCTACCGGAGAGGCCGACCCGGAATAGGTAAAGTTACCGTCCGGTCTGCACGCGACCTGGGCGGATGGCTGTGAGGAGGGGGGCTCAGGCGGCGTGGTCGAAGACGGCGTTGCCGCGGATGACGCTGTCGCGCTGGACGTACTCCCGTCGCCGCCGCCACATGCGCTAAGCGCGGCGGCGATCAGCACAACGGCGAGACAGTTTCGACTGCTAATGGACTTCTGCATGACCAACCATGGCCATTCTCATGAGGCAACGCGATCGCCGTGAGCGAGGCATCGCCGCGTGAACGTGAACCGGTCGGTTCGGCGATACGATCGGACACGCTGCTCGTCGCCGCCAATACCTCGAGCGTGCGACAAACGCGTTCGCCCCGCGTTTTAAGGGACTTTTAAGCCGCGCTGCCTACTCTGGATTCGTCCGGCGCGCACCACGCGCTGGAGTCTCTGACCCATTGGAGGTAACAATGAAAGCACGCTCAACTCCGTGGATGGGCGCGGCCCTCTCGCTTGCCGCCGCGCTCGCGCTTGCGCTCGGCGCACCAGCCGCTTTCGCCGCGACCAGCGGCAGCTCTGGCACCACGGCCGCGCAGGCCGCCGCAGGCGTCCTGCCGCCGGCGCAGCACGCGGGCAGCATTTCCTACCTGTCCGGCGGCATCGGCAGCGACCAGTCTGCTGCATTCAAGGCCGCGATGACGCGCTACCCGCTCTCGCTCGAATTCGCGCGCGAATCGGCGAGCGGCAACGAATACCTCGCGAACGTGCCCGTGAAGATCTCCGACGCGCACGGCCAGCCGCTCCTCTCCACCCGCACCAACGGCCCGTTCATGCTCGTCACGCTGCCCAACGGCCACTACGTCGTGACGGCGAGCCACGACGGCAAGACGGTCCAGCGCGCCGTGGATATCGGCAAGACCTCGCACGCGCACGAAGCCTTCGTCTGGCCGATGTAACCCCGCATAATCCGGCACAATCCGGCGGCGCACGCCGCCACCGCGCCAGCCGCGCGTACGCCCCTGGCGGGCATCCCGCGCCGCACGCATTCGTACCATCTACGGCAACTCCGGCCCCGTTTGCGGCTATGATCGTGGTCTGCGGCCCGCAGGCGCGCCTGCGGGCACTCCTGCCCTGGCGCGCCCCGCGCACGGCCCACGTCTTCAACCCACACGCAGCGGTTTTCCCGGAGGAAGTCGAATGGCATTGGGGTGGCTCGTCGTAC
The DNA here is from genome assembly GCF_004353915.1 of Paraburkholderia silviterrae. Classification (GTDB taxonomy): domain Bacteria; phylum Pseudomonadota; class Gammaproteobacteria; order Burkholderiales; family Burkholderiaceae; genus Paraburkholderia; species Paraburkholderia silviterrae. The sequence goes on from NZ_SMRP01000001.1 coordinate 672,034, forward strand.
TTCCGTTCGTGGCCGCGGCGCTCGTTGCGCTCGCGGCCCGGCACGCCCGCGCGTTCTCAACATGGATCGCGTTCGCTGCGGCGCTGTTCGGCCTCGGGCTCCTGCTGAGCGAACGCGTAGGCATGCCCACGTACGGCGTCATGCAGTGGCGCCGCGAGTGGGTGCCCGAGATCGGCCTCGTGCTCTCGCTGCGCCTAGACGGTCTCTCGTTCATGTTCGCGCTGCTCGTGCTCGCGATCGGCCTGCTCGTCTTCATCTACGCGCGCTATTACCTGGCCGGCAGCGACACACTCCCGCGCCTCTATCTGCTGCTCCTGCTCTTCATGGGCGCGATGCTCGGCGTCGTGCTCTCGAACAACCTGCTGCTGCTCGTGATCTTCTGGGAGCTCACGAGCCTTGTCTCGTTCCTGCTGATCGGCTTCTGGCCTTCGCGGCCCGATGCGCGGCGCGGCGCGCGCATGGCGCTGACCATCACAGGCGCGGGCGGGCTCGCCCTGCTTGCGGCGGTGCTCCTGCTCGGCCACGTGTGCGGCAGCTTCGAGCTCAACGACGTGCTCGCGCAAACCAGCAAGATCCAGCACGACCCGCTCTTTCCCGCCATTTTGCTGCTGACGCTGTTCGCGGCGTTCACCAAGTCGGCGCAGTTCCCGTTCCAGTTCTGGCTGCCGCACGCCATGTCGGCGCCCACGCCGGTCTCCGCGTATCTGCATTCGGCGACGATGGTGAAGGCCGGCATCTTCCTGCTCGCCCGCCTCTACCCGGTCTTCGAGGGCACCGACTGGTGGGCCTATTCGGCCACGCTTGCCGGCCTCGTCACGCTCGTGGGCGGCGCCGCGATGGCGTTGTTCCAGCGCGATATCAAGGGCCTGCTCGCGTATTCGACCATCAGCCACCTCGGCCTCATCGTGCTGCTGTTCGGCCTCGACACGCAGCTCTCCACCGTGGCCGCGCTCTTTCACACGGTGAACCACGCGGTGTTCAAGGCCTCGCTCTTCATGGCCGCGGGCATCATCGACCATGAGACCGGCACGCGCGATCTGGGCCGCTTGCGCGGGCTCGGGAAATACATGCCGCACACGGCCGTGCTCGCGGGCGTGGCCTCGCTCGCGATGGCGGGCGTGCCGCTCCTGAACGGTTTTCTCTCGAAGGAAATGTTCTTCGGCGAGACGCTCGCACAGGGCATGTTCGGACCGCTGAACTGGGCCGTGCCGGTGATCGCGATCGTGGCCGCCGCGCTCTCCGTGGCTTACTCGCTGCGCTTCGTCTGGGGCGTGTTCTTCGACGGCCCCGCGCCGCGCGACCTCCCGCACTATCCGCCGCACGAGCCGCCGCGCTTCATGAAGCTGCCGGTCGAGATCCTCGTGGTGCTTTGTCTGCTGATCGGCCTCTTTCCGCAGTACACCATTGGCAGGCTGCTCGAATCGGCGGCATGGTTCACGCTCGGCGGCAAGGTGCCCGAGTACAGCCTGAGCCTGTGGCATGGCATCAACACGCCGCTCATCATGAGCGTGGTGTCGTTCGCGGCGGGCGCGCTCTTGTTCTTTCTGCGCCGCGACGCCTTCCGCCATCACCGCTCGATGCTCTCGGACATGAACGCGAGCGAAGGCTTCGACCGTCTCGTGCAGCGGCTCGAGAAAGGCGCGGCCGTGGTGGTGCGTGTGTTCGAGACGCGCTCGCTGCCCGACTATCTCGCGTGGATGATCGCCGCGATGATCGTCGTGCCGGGCACCGCGTTCGTCGTGCTCGGCGCATGGGGTGGCGACTTCGTGCGCCTGCCCATCGATCCAATCACGCTGTGCGGTCTCGTGCTGATGGCGCTGCTCGCCGTGGGCGTCGTGCTGGTGCGTGCGCACACGCTCTACGCGCTCGTGATGCTGAGCACCTGCGGCCTGCTGGTGACGCTAGCCTTCGCGCGCTTTTCCGCGCCCGATCTCGCGCTCACGCAGGTGTCCGTGGAAGTGGTGACGGTGCTCCTGCTCGTGCTGGCCATCTACTTCCTGCCCACCCTGCAGCCCGACATCGAGCCGATCCCCACGCGCGTGCGCAACGGCGCCCTCGCGCTCGCGGGCGGCGCGCTGATCGGCAGCGTGGCATACCAGGTCATGACGCGCCCGCCCGCCGAAGGCATCGCGCCGTACTTCCTCGCCAACGCCCTGCCCGGCAGCGGCGGCCACAACGTCGTGAACGTGATTCTCGTGGACTTCCGCGGCTTCGACACCATGGTCGAGGTCAGCGTGCTCGTGGTCGCCGGCCTCGCCGTGAAGGCGCTCTTGCGCGGCCTGCGCCTGAAGGCGCCCGACACCGGGCCGGGCGGCCTGCCGTGGTCGTCGCAATCGCACCCGCTGCTGCTCGCGATCCTCGCGCGCCTCATGCTGCCGCTCACCGCGCTCGTGGCCGTGTTCGTGTTCCTGCGCGGCCACAATCTGCCCGGCGGCGGCTTCATCGCCTCGCTCATCCTCTCGATCGCGCTGTTGCTCCAATACGTGGCGAGCGGCGTGCTGTGGGCCGAATCGCGCATGCGCATCAACTACCGCGCGCTCGCTGGGCTCGGCATTCTGGTTGCGGCCGCAACGGGTCTGGGCAGCCTCGCCTTCGGCCACGCGTTCCTCACGAGCGCGTTCGGACACCTGCATCTGCCGCTGATCGGCGAAATCGAGCTGAGCACGGCCATGCTGTTCGATCTCGGCGTGCTGGGCGCCGTGGTGGGCACGACGCTCACGATCGTTTCGCACCTGGGCGTGCGCGACAAGGACATGCAATCCGTGGAGAAGAGCTGATGGAAGCCGCCTTCGCCGCCGCAATCGGCGTGCTCTGCGCGTGCGGCATCTACCTGTTGCTGTGCGCGCGCGTGCTGCCCGTGATCCTCGGCATCACCCTGTTCTCGTATGCGATCAACCTGTTCCTGCTCGGCATGGGGCGGCTCGCCACCGGCAAGCCGCCCGTGATCGCGGGCGGCGCTCAATATGCCGATCCGGTGCCGCAGGCGCTCGTGCTCACGGCCATCGTGATCGGCTTTGCGATGACGGCCTTTACCGTGGTGCTCGCGCTGCGCTCGCTCGCGCTCACCGGCACCGATCACGTGGACGATCAGGTCGACGGGCAACCCAACGGCGGGGAGACGCGCGGCGCATGAATCACGCCCTTCTGCTCCCCATCCTGATCCCGCTCTTCGCGGCGGGCGCCATCGTCGCGCTGCCGTTGCGCGCCAAGCGCGTGCAGCGCGCGCTCAATGCGCTCGCGACGCTCGCGCTGCTGCCCGTCGCGTGCGTGCTGGCCGCGCGCGCGGCACAAGGCGGCATCGCGAGCTATGCGCTCGGCTCCTGGCCCGCGCCGTTCGGCATCGTGCTGCAGCTCGACCGGCTCTCCGCGCTCATGCTGCTCCTGACCGCCGTGCTCGCGTGCTGCTGCCTGCTGGGCACGTCGAGCGCCGATGCGCGGCGCGGACGCTACTTCCGCGCGCTGGTCCAGTTCGAGCTGATGGGCCTGAACGGCGCCTTCCTCGCGGGCGACATGTTCAACCTGTTCGTGTTCTTCGAGCTGCTGCTGATCGCCTCTTATGCGCTGCTGCTGCACGGCGGCGGCGCGCGGCGCGTGCGCAACGGGCTGCACTACCTGATCATGAATCTGGTGGGCTCGTCGTTCTTCCTGATCGCGCTGGGCGTGCTGTACGGCATTACCGGCACGCTGAACATGGCCGACATGGGCGAGCGCCTCGCGCATCTGAACGCCGGCTCGCTGCCGCTCGCGCAGTTCGCGGGCGCGACGCTCATGCTCGTGTTCGGCCTGAAGGCCGCCGTGTTTCCGATGTCGTTCTGGCTGCCCCAGGCGTACCGCAGCGCTATCGGCCCGGTGGCGGCGCTCTTCGCGATCATGACCAAGGTGGGCATCTACGCGATGCTGCGCTGCGACGCGCTGGTGTTCGGCGGCGGCAGCCCTGGCGGTGTGCTCGACACCTTCATGCACGACTGGGCATGGTGGCTCGCCATCGCGACCATCGCCTTCGGCGCGCTGGGCGCGCTCGCCGTGTCGAGCCTGAAGACCACCACGGGCTATCTCGTGCTCGTTTCGGTCGGACTCCTGATCGCGGCCGTCACGCAGCAGACGCCGCTCGCGTGGAGCGCGCTGCTCTACTACCTCATCAGCACGACGCTGTGCACGGGCGCGCTGTTCCTGCTCGCCGATACGCTGGAGCCCGAGCCCGCCGCCGCGCCGCATGCCGCGAACCCGGCCAGTGGCACCGAGCCCGCCTCGCTCGAAGCGCTCGACGACGCGGCGGCCGCGGCGATCGCGCCCGTACCGGACGGCGAAGCGGTCGCGCCTCTTGCCGTGGCGATGGCGATGGCGACAGCGGCGCCGGTCACGCGCGCGCTCGCGCTGGCGCTGGCGCCCGTGACCGCTGCAACCGCTGCCACGGCTGATGACGACCCCGCGCCGCAATTGGCGCGCAAGGAACACGCCCCCTGGCCTTCGAACACGGCCGCACTGCTCTATCTCGCCGCGGCAGTGGGCGCGGCGGGCCTGCCGCCGCTCTCCGGCTTTCTCGGCAAGGCCATGGTGCTCGCGGCCACGCCCACGCACGAGGCGGCCGTCCTGTGGCCTGCCGTGCTGATCTCGAGCCTGCTGTTGATCGTCGCGCTGAGCCGCACCGGCACGCGCCTCCTGTGGGCGGAGCCCGCCGCGCGCGCCGCCGCCTTCGCTCCCGCGCGCGCGCCCAAAGGCAGCGCGGCCAAGCTCGCGGCCTGCGCGCTGCTGCTCGGCTGCGTGGCGGCCGCCACGCTCGGCGCGGGGCCGCTGCGGCAGTATCTCGACGCCACCGCCGCGCAGCTCGTCGACCGCGCCGCCTATGTGCACGCGATCCTGCCCGCGCAAGACGCAGCGCCGGCAGCGGCGCCGGCCACGCCACCTACGCAGACGAACGGGAGCTGACGATGTTCAAAAGGCTCTTTCCGAACCCGTGGCTCACCGTCGTGCTGCTCGTCTGCTGGGTGCTGCTCATGAACGACGTTTCGCCCGGCAACCTGCTGCTGGGCGCCGTGCTCGGCACCGCGATCTCGTTCTGCGTGGGCAAAGGCTTGTGGCTCCAGCCGGTGCGCTTCGGCCGGCCGTGGCTGCTCGTGCGCCTGTTCGCGCACGTGCTGATCGACATCGTCGTGGCCAACGTGGAGGTCGCGCTGCTGGTGCTCGGCCCCACCAAGCGCCTGCGGCCCGCGTTTATCGAAGTCCCGCTCGACAGCACGCACGAAATCGCGCTCGCCGCGCTCATCAGCATCGTGTCGCTGAGCCCGGGCACGCTATGCGCCGAGCTCAGCGACGACCGCACGCGCCTCATCGTCCACGTGCTCGACCTCGGCGATGAAGCGGCGCTCGTCGCGCTCATCAAGTCCCGTTATGAAGCCCCGTTGATGGAGATCTTCGCATGCTAGCCATCGTGATCCCGGTCTCGTTCGTGATCCTCGGCATCGCGTTCCTGCTCACGCTCGTGCGCCTCGTGCGCGGCCCCTCGCTGCCCGACCGCATCGTCGCGCTCGACACGCTCAATGTGAACGCGATCGCGCTGATCGTCGTGTACGGCATCAGCCTGCGCTCGACCGTCTTCTTCGAGACCGCGCTGCTCATCGCGCTGATGGGGTTCGTTGGCACCGTTGCGCTCACGAAGTATCTGCAGCGCGGTGACATCATCGAACTCAATTGAAGGAGGCCAGCCGATGCAAACCGTCGTCGAAGCGATCGTGAGCGCCCTGCTGCTGATCGGCAGCCTGTTCACGCTGATCGGCGCGATCGGGCTCGTGCGCCTGCCCGACTTCTTCATGCGCCTGCACGGCCCCACCAAGTCGACGACGCTCGGCGTGGGCGGGATCGTGCTCGCTTCCGTGATCTACTTCAGCGCGCACAACAACTTCGCGAGCCTGCACGAGCTGCTGATACCCGCGTTCCTCTTTCTCACCGCGCCCATCAGCGCGCACATGCTCGCTAAGGCCGGCATCCAGCAGCGCGTGCCGCTCTCGGCAGGCACGCGCGGGCGCCCGCCCGCGACGGGTGCGTGCGCGGAGCATGGGGATACGCGCGAGATGAGCAATGCCGATGAGGGCGCGAACGACGGCGCGGCACTGAATCGGCACAAGCCGCAGCAAGGCGGTGCACCAGGCGCACAAGCCGCGCGTGCGGACGGCAAGCCCGCTCAGGATTCCTGATCAGACACCTGAACCGCTGCCTGATCGGGCGCGGCAGCCCCGCGCCCGCTCTTGTGCGCTTCGGCCAATACGTAGTCGATGAAGGTCGAAGCCGCACGCGTATGGTGGCGATTGGGCATGTACAGCATGTACATATGCGTGCCAAAGATGCTCAGGCGCCACGTATCGAGCGAAGTGACGACCTGGCCGTTGCGAATGTCGTCGTGCACCACGTAGTCGGGCACGATGCCCACACCGAGCCCCTCCAGTATCGATTGGCGCAGAAAAAGAAAGTTCTCTGAAATAATTGACGGCTCGAGCAGCACCTCGTGCCGATCCTCGCCCAGATACCCCGCAAGACGCAGTTGCCGCCCCACCACCGTCGCGGTAATGACGGGCGCGCGCGCGAGGTCCTCCAGCGTTTCGGGCATGCCGTGCTCCGCGGCCCATTGCGCCGATGCGCACGCGATATAGCGCACCCGCCCCATGTCGCGCGCCACGAGATTCTGCGGCGGCTCGTGCATCACGCGCACGGCGATGTCCACTTCGTCGCGCAGCAGATCTTCCACACGGTTCTCGAACATCACGTCGAGCACGATGCCCGGATACAGGCGCTTGAAGCGGATCAGCCATTCCGACATCACGAGCTGCCCATAGCCACTGGGCACCGAAAGGCGCACGCGCCCCAGCAGGCTTTGCCCGAGCGTGGAGACGGACTCGCGCGCCGCGAGCAGCGCGTTCTGGATCGCGCGCCCATGCTCGTAGAGCTTCAGGCCGATCTCGGTCGGCTCCACCCGTCGCGTGGTGCGCCGCACGAGTTGCAGCCCGATCGATTTTTCGAGGTGGTTGAGGTGGTAGCTCACGTTCGCGCGGCTCATCTTGAGGCGCCGCGCGGCCTCGCTCAGATTGCCCGCGTCGAGGATCTCCACCAGTAGGGTCAGCGCATTGACGTCCATGACCGGGCTCACTGTCAAATAATCTTTGACAGCATGTCAATGAACCATGGGATTGTCAATTAACGTTGGCATCCACACAATGAAACCCACATTGGAGAACCGCCATCCGGCCCGCCGCCTGCCGCGCCCATCGGGCATCGGCGCAACGGCAAGCGCTGATCGGCCCCCCTAAACAGGAGACACCCCCATGGCAATCGAAACGGCCGCTCCCGCCGCTTTTTCCCCCGTTACCCACGAACTGCGCGGCAAGGTGCTGCTCGTCACCGTCGACAATCCGCCCGTGAATGCCTTGGGCGTGGACGTGCGGCGCGGTCTCGCCGCCGCCATCGAGCATGCCGAAGCGGACGCGGCCGTGCAGGCCGTGCTGATCGTCGGCGCTGGGCGCAACTTCATCGCCGGCGCGGACATCCGCGAGTTCGGCAAGCCGCCGCAGCCGCCCGCGCTGCCCGACGTGCTCCACCGCATCGAGGCCTGCCACAAGCCCGTGATCGCGGCGATTCACGGCGCGGCGCTCGGCGGCGGCCTCGAAGTCGCGCTCGCCGCGCATTACCGGCTCGCGGTGGCCGGCGCGAAGCTCGGCCTGCCCGAAGTCCAGCTGGGCCTCTTGCCCGGCGCCGGCGGCACACAGCGCGCGCCGCGCCTGATCGGTGCTGGGGCTGCTCTCTCGCTGATGCTGAGCGGCCGCCACGTGGGCGCGCAGGAAGCGCTGAAGCTCGGTCTCGTCGACCGCGTGGGCGCCAGCGACGACATCCTCGCCGAAGGCCTCGCTTACGCACAGGAGTTGCTCGCCACGCACGCCCACGTGCGCCGCACGCGCGACGCGCAAGGGCTGGCCGACCGCGCGGCCGCGCAAGCCGCCATCGACGCCGCACGTACCGACACCGCGAAGAAGTCGCGCGGCCTGTTCTCGCCGTTGAAGATCGTCGATTGCGTGCAGGCCGCGCTCGACGAACCGTTCGAAGAAGGCCTGCGTTTCGAGCGCAAGCAGTTCCTCGCCTGCCTCGAAAGCCCGCAGCGCGCAGGCCTCGTGCACGCATTCTTCGCCGAGCGCGAAGTGCAGAAGGCCCCTGAAACGAAGAACGCCACGCCGCGCGCGATCGAAACCGTTGGTGTGATCGGCGGCGGCACGATGGGCGCGGGCATTGCCGTGGCCGTGCTCGACGCGGGCCTGTCCGTGACGATGATCGAGCGCGACGACGCCGCGCTCGCGCGCGGCCGTGCGCACGTGGAAAAAGTCTACGACGGCCTGATCGCCAAGGGCCGCATGAAGCCCGAAGCGAAGGCGCAGATCCTCGCGCGCTTGAACGGCAGCACCTCGTACGACGCGCTCGCGAACGTCGACCTCGTGATCGAGGCCGTATTCGAAGACATGGCCGTGAAGCAGGCCGTTTTCGCCGAGCTCGACCGCGTCTGCAAGCCGGGTGCGGTGCTCGCGACCAACACCTCGTATCTCGACATCGACGCCATCGCGGCCAGCATCGAGCGCCCGCAAGATGTGGTGGGCCTGCACTTCTTCTCGCCCGCGAACATCATGAAGCTGCTCGAAGTCGTGGTGCCGAAGGCGGTGAGCGCAGACGTGGTGGCCACCGCGTTCGAGCTGGCGAAGAAGCTGCGCAAGGTCGCCGTGCGCGCGGGCGTGTGCGACGGCTTCATCGGCAACCGCGTCCTCGCCGTGTACCGCACGGCCGCCGATCATCTGATGGAAGACGGCGCCTCGCCGTACCAGATCGACAAAGCCGTGCGCGAGTTCGGCTTCCCGATGGGCCCGTACCAGGTGGTCGATCTCGCGGGCGGCGACATCGGCTGGGCCACCCGCAAGCGCCGCGCGCCCACGCGCGACCCGAAGGCGCGTTACGTGCAAATTGCCGACCGCCTCTGCGAGCGCGGCTGGTTCGGCCAGAAGACGGGCCGTGGCTTCTATCTCTACCCCGAGGGCGTGCGCACCGGCACGCCCGATCCGGAAGTGGAAGCGATCATCGCCGCCGAGCGCGAGCGCGCCGGCATCACGCCGCGCACGTTCACCGACGAAGAGATCATCCGCCGCTACATGGCCGCGATGATCAACGAAGGCGCGAACGTGGTGCACGAGAAGATCGCGCTGCGTCCGCTCGACGTGGACATGACGTTCATCTATGGCTACGGCTTCCCGCGTTATCGCGGCGGCCCGATGAAGTACGCCGATACCGTTGGCCTCGCGAACGTGCTCGCCGACATCCGCGAATTTGCGAAGGAAGACCCGCAGTTCTGGCGCCCTTCGCCGCTGCTCGTCGAGCTGGTCGAGCGCGGCGCCGATTTCGCCAGCCTGAATCAAACCGCCTGAATATGGGCCTGAGCCCGCGCTCACGCCGGGGCAGCAAGGAGCAAGACACATGGATCTGAAATTCACCGCCGAAGAAGAAGCCTTCCGCAGCGAAGTGCTCGACTTCCTGCGCGAGCGCCTGCCGCAACACATGGCCGAAAAAGTGCGCAGCGGCAAGCACCTCACACGCGAGGACATGGCCGCATGGCACGCCATTCTCAACGAGAAGGGCTGGCTCGCGAATCACTGGCCGAAGGAATGCGGCGGCCCGGGCTGGAGCGCCGTGCAGAAGTTCATCTTCGAGAACGAATGCGCGATTGCGGGCGCGCCGCGCATCGTGCCGTTCGGCGTGAACATGCTCGGACCCGTGCTGATCAAGTACGGCAATGAGGCGCAAAAGCGCCACTGGCTGCCGCGCATTCTCGATGGCTCCGACTGGTGGTGTCAGGGCTATTCGGAGCCGGGTGCTGGCTCGGACCTCGCCTCGGTGCGCACGAGCGCCGTGCGCCAGGGCGACCACTATGTCGTGAACGGACAGAAAACGTGGACCACGCTCGGCCACTACGCGAACATGATCTTCTGTCTCGTGCGCACCGCCACCGACGTGCGCAAGCAGGAGGGCATCAGCTTTTTGCTGATCGACATGAACACGCCGGGCATCGAGGTGCGCCCGATCATCACGCTCGACGGCGAACATGAGGTGAACGAAGTGTTTTTCACCGACGTGCGCGTGCCGGTGGAGAACCTCGTCGGCGAGGAAAACAAGGGCTGGACCTACGCGAAATACCTGCTCACCTATGAACGCACCAATATCGCGGGCGTGGGCTTCTCGGTGGCGGCGCTCGCGCGCCTGAAGCGCGCCGCGCAGCATGTCACGCGCAACGGCAAGCCGCTCGCGCAAGACCCGCAGTTCGCGGCGCGCGTCGCCAAGGTCGAGATCGATCTCGAAAACATGAAAACCACGAACCTGCGCGTGATCGCGGCCGTGGCGGGCGGCGGCGTGCCGGGCGCGGAAAGCTCGATGCTCAAGATTCGCGGCACCGAGATCCGCCAGGAAATTTCCTCGCTGCTGCGCCGCGCGATGGGTCCGTATGCTGCGCCCTTCGTCGAGGAGGCGCTGCAAGAGGGCTACGAGGGCGAAGCCATCGGCCCCGATGAAGCCGCCAGCGCCGCCGCGCTCTATTTCAATAACCGCAAGCTGTCGATCTTCGGCGGCTCCAACGAGATCCAGAAGAACATCATCTCCAAGATGATTCTCGGTCTTTAAGAGGTCTTGCCATGAATTTCCAGCACACCGAAGACCGCCGCATGCTCGCGGACACGCTCAATCGCTTCATTGCCGAGCAATATGGTTTCGATGCACGCGATAAAATCGCGCGCTCCAGTGAGGGCTTCAGCGCCGACATGTGGCAGCGCTTCGCCGAGCTTGGCGTGATTGGCGCGCTGTTCGACGAGGCCGATGGCGGCTTCGGCGGCCAGGGCTTCGACGTGGCCGTGGTGTTCGAGTCGCTCGGGCGCGGCCTCGTGGTCGAGCCGTTCCTCGATACGCTGATCGCGGGCCGCGCGCTCGCGCATGCGGGTAGCGAGGCGCAGCGCGCGCGCATTGCGTCGTTCATCGACGGCTCGCAAATCGCCGTGCTTGCGCACGACGAGCCGGGCTCGCATTACGAAGCATCGCGCGTGAGCACACGCGCCGAAAAGAACGGCGACGGCTGGGTGCTGCAAGGCGCGAAAGGCGTCGTGCAGCATGCGGAACATGCCGACGTGCTGCTCGTTTCCGCACGCACCTCCGGTAGTGAATTCGACGAAGCGGGCATTTCGCTCTTCCTCGTGCCGCGCGATGCGAAGGGCGTGAGCGTGCGCGGCTATCGCAAGATCGACGGCGGACGCGCGGCGGAAGTGAAGCTCGACAACGTGACGCTCAGCGCCGACGCGCTTGTGGGCGCTCAAGGCGCGGGCTTCGCGACGCTCGAACATGCACGCGGCTACGGCCTGCTTGCGCTCGCTTCCGAAGCCGTGGGCGCGATGGAAGTCGCGCGTGATCACACGCTCGAATACCTGCGCACGCGCAAGCAGTTCGGCGTGCCCATCGGCAGCTTCCAGGCCCTGCAGCACCGCATGGCCGACGTGCTGCTCGAAATCGAGCAGGCACGCTCGGCGGTGATCAACGCGGCGGCGGCCATCGACGCGCCGCACGTCGCGCGCGAGCGCGCGCTCTCGGCGGCGAAGTACACGATCGGACGCATCGGCGCGCGCGTGGCCGAAGAAGCGATCCAGCTGCACGGCGGCATCGGCATGACCTGGGAGCTCCCGCTCGCGCATTACGCGAAGCGCCTCGTGATGATCGACCATCAGCTTGGCGACGAGGATCACCATCTCGCGCGCTACATCGCACTGGAAAGCGCTGCCGCATGATCGATGCGAAGGCGTGCCGCTGCATGGTTCATGCGGCGGCGCGCCTTCCATTTACAACGAACCAGGAGTGCCTGCTGATGCAGACCGACAACAAGAGCCTGCCGCTGGCGGGCGTACGCGTCCTCGATCTTTCGCGTGTGCTGGCCGGACCGTGGAGCGCGATGGTGCTCGGCGACCTCGGCGCCGAGGTCATCAAGGTCGAGCACCCCGATCGCGGCGACGACACGCGCGACTGGGGCGTGCGTGTCGGCAAGACCGAGACCGCGTACTTCAACAGCGTGAACCGCAACAAGCGCTCGATCACGCTCGATCTCCAGACGCCTGAAGGCCAGCAGATCGCGCGCGAGCTTGCGAAGACCAGCGACATCTTCATCCAGAATTTCAAGTTCGGCGGCGCCGACAAGCTGGGCCTTGGCTACGAAGCGCTGAGCGCGGAGAATCCGCGTCTGATCTATTGCTCGATTACCGGCTACGACCGCACCGGGCCCGAGGCGAAGCGCCCTGGCTACGACCTCGTGGTGCAAGGCGAAACGGGCCTGATGGCGCTGAACGGCGAAGCGGATCAGCCGCCGCTGAAATTCGGCGTGGCCGCCGTCGATCTGTTCACGGGCATGTATTCGGCGCAGGCGATGCTCGCCGCGCTCTACGAGCGCGAGCGCACCGGCCGCGGGCGCCACATCGAAATGGCGCTGTTCGACTGCGGCCTCATGATCACCGCTTACTACGGGCTCGAAGCGCTGCTGTTGGGCGAAGACCCGCCGCGCTACGGCAACGCGCATCCGTCCATCGTGCCTTATGGCGTGTTCGATGCGGCCGACGGCCCGCTCGTCATCACCGTGGGCAACAACGCCCAGTTCGAACGCTTTTGCCGCGAGGTGATCGGTCGCCACGACCTGGCCGACGACGCACGCTACAAGACCAACATCCTGCGCGGGCAGAACCGCGAGACGCTCGTGCCGGAGCTCACGCGCGAGCTGGGCAGCCGCCCCCGCAAGCTGTTGCTCGAACGTCTTGCGCAAGCGGGCATCCCGTGCGGCGAAGTGGCGGGCCTGCGCGAAGCGCTGCTCTCGCCGCGCGCTACGCAAGGTGGACTCGTCACGCAGCAGCCGCATCCAGACACGGAAAGCGGCACGACGCCGGTGCTCGCGCCGCCGTGGCGCTTCGACGGCGAACGCATGCCCGTGCGCCGCGCGCCACCGCAACTGGGTGAAGGCACGCGTGACGTGCTGCAATCGACGCTTGGGCTTTCGGCGGAAAAGCTCGCCGAGCTCAAGAGCAAAGGCGTCATTTGATCGGTTTGAAATCAGGTGGATCAGGAGGAGTGCTATGAAAATTCTCGTGCCCGTCAAGCGCGTGGTCGATTACAACGTCAAGGTTCGCGTGAAGTCCGATGGCACGGGCGTGGATATCGCGAACGTCAAGTTTTCGATGAATCCGTTCGATGAAATCGCTGTTGAGGAAGCGGTGCGATTGAAAGAAGCGGGCGTGGCGACGGAAGTCATCGCCGTGTCTGCCGGTGTCGCGCAGGCGCAGGAAACGCTGCGTACGGCGCTGGCCATTGGCGCGGACCGCGCCGTATTGATCGAATCGAATGAAGACCTGCAGCCGCTCGCCGTGGCGAAGCTTTTGAAAGCCCTTGTCGATAAGGAACAGCCTTCGCTGATCATTCTCGGCAAGCAGGCTATCGACGACGATTCGAACCAGACCGGCCAGATGCTCGCCGCTTTGACTGGTCTGCCCCAGGCAACGTTTGCTTCGAAAATCACCATCGCCGATGGCCGTGCCACGGTTGCGCGTGAAGTCGATGGTGGCGCGGAGACGCTTTCCCTGCAATTGCCCGCCGTGGTGACCACCGACCTTCGTTTGAACGAGCCGCGCTACGTCACGCTACCGAACATCATGAAGGCGAAGAAGAAGCCGCTGGAGACGGTCAAGCCCTCGGATTTGGGTGTTGATGTGACGCCGCGCCTGAAGACCCTGAGGGTTGCCGAGCCGCCCAAGCGCAGCGCGGGCGTGAAGGTCGCCGACGTGAATACGCTGGTCGAGAAGCTGAAGACCGAAGCCAAGGTGCTGTAAGGGGAGCAGAACAAAATGACGAATCTGGTGAATCTGGTTTTGGCCGAACACGACAACGCAACCATCAAGGCTGCGACGCTGAACACCGTGGCTGCCGCGCAGAAGATCGGCGGCGATGTGCACGTGCTGATCGCGGGCCACAACGCCCAGGCGGCCGCCGACGCAGCGGCGAAGATCGCTGGCGTTTCGAAGGTGCTGCTGGCCGATGCACCGCAACTCGAAGCGGGTCTGGCCGAGAATGTCGAAGCGACGGTTCTTGCGATCGCAAAGAACTACACGCACATCCTGGCTCCTGCAACCGCTGCGGGCAAGAACGTCACGCCGCGCATCGCTGCGAAGCTGGACGTGGCCCAGATCAGCGATATCACGGCAGTGGATTCGCCGGACACGTTCGAGCGCCCGATCTACGCGGGCAACGCGATTGCTACGGTTCAATCTCAAGACCCCATCAAGGTCATCACGGTGCGCACGACTGCATTCGATGCCGTCGCAGCCGTTGGCGGCAGCGCAGCGGTGGAGAAGCTCGAAGCGGCAGCGGACAGCGGCCTCACGCAATTCGTTGGCCGCGAAGTCACGAAACTCGACCGTCCGGAACTCACGAGCGCGAAGATCATCGTTTCGGGTGGCCGGGGTTTGGGCAGTGGCGAGAACTACACGAAGGTGCTGGAGCCACTCGCCGACAAGCTCAACGCCGCGCTTGGCGCCTCGCGTGCTGCCGTGGATGCGGGCTATGTGCCCAACGACTACCAGGTTGGCCAGACCGGCAAGATCGTTGCGCCGCAGTTGTATATCGCGGTGGGCATCTCGGGCGCGATCCAGCATCTCGCGGGCATGAAGGACTCGAAGGTGATCGTGGCGATCAACAAGGACGAAGAAGCGCCGATTTTCAGTGTCGCCGACTACGGCCTCGTGGGCGATCTGTTCACCGTCGCACCGGAGTTCACGCACGCACTCGCCTGACGAGGCACTTGCCGCAAGACGCGCATCGAGCATGTGTCCATCACGGGCCAGGCTCGATGCTCGATAAGCTGTAACGACAAGTGGGCCAACACCCACCCACCGCGCCGCCCACGGGCGGCGCGGCCAACTAATACAAATCACAGCAAAGCCAGCCAGTAAACGCATCAGGCACCCCGCGAGGGCGGCCCGGCCGCGCTCGCCCATCGCCTCGAAGGACACTGGCTGCGTTGAATGAGACACCGGAGACACCATGACCCCCCCCTCGATCGACACGATCAAGGCGCACCCCGAATACCGGCGGCTCGTCGCCGTGCGCCGGCGCTTCAGCTTCACGCTGACCGCGCTCATGATCGCCATTTACTATGGCTTCATCCTGATCGTCGCGCTCGCGCCGCATCGGCTCGCGCATCCGCTCTATGCGGGCGCCACCACCAGCGTCGGCATTGTCGTGGGCGTGGGCATCATCGCGGGCGCCATCGCGCTCACCGGTTTCTATGTGCTGCGCGCCAACCGCCGCTTCGATCCGGCCATGCGCACGCTCATTGCAAAGCTCCAGGGCGAGGTGCAGGCATGAAACCGAACCGCCTTCTCAGCGCACTCGCGCTCGCAGCCGCCAGCAGCTTCGCCCATGCCAATGTCGCGGGCGCGGCGGCGGCACCCATGCCCGCGCCGCAGCACAACCCCGTCGCCATCGGCATGTTCCTGCTGTTCGTGCTCGTGACGCTCGGCATCACGCAGTGGGCCGCGCGCCGCACGCGCACCGCGCGCGACTTCTACACGGGCGGCGGCGGCATCACCGGCTTGCAGAACGGGCTCGCGATTGCGGGCGACTACATGTCGGCGGCTTCGTTCCTGGGCCTCTCGGGCATGGTGTTCATCTTCGGATTCGACGGCCTGATCTACTCGATCGGCTTCCTCGTCGGCTGGCCGTTCGTGATGTTCCTGATCGCCGAGCCGCTGCGCAATCTCGGCAAGTTCACGTTCGCCGACGTGATCGCGTACCGCTTCGAGCAAGGCCCGATCCGCCTGATGACCTCGGCCAATTCTCTGATGGTCGTGATCTTTTACCTGGTTGTGCAGATGGTCGGAGCGGGCAAGCTCATCGAGCTGCTGTTCGGCCTGCCCTACTGGATTGCCGAGATCGTCGTGGGCGCGCTCATGGTGATCTACGTGTTCTTTGGCGGCATGAAGGCCACCACGTGGGTTCAGCTCATCAAGGCAGGGCTGCTGCTGTGCGGCGCGACCTTCATGGCCGTGCTCGCGCTCGCGCATTTCGGCTTCAGCCCAAATGAAATGTTCCGCCAGGCCGTCGACGTGCACCCGGGCGCCCTCTCAATCATGGCGCCGGGCAAGCTGATCCGCGATCCGCTGAATGCGCTCTCGCTCGGCATCGCGCTGATGTTCGGCACGGCCGGATTTCCGCACATCCTGATGCGCTTTTTCACGGTGCCCAACGCGAAAGAGGCGCGCAAGTCAGTGTTCTACGCGACAGGTTTTATCGGCTATTTCTATTTGCTCACGTTCGTGATCGGCTTCTCGGCGATCGCGCTGCTCGCACAGCATCCCGAGTTCTTCCGCGTCGACGCCGCGGGTCACTTCAACCTCACGACGGACCTGCTCGGCGGCTCCAACATGGTGGCCGTGAAGCTCGCGCAGGCAGTGGGCGGCAACCTCTTCTACGGCTTCATCGCGGCGGTCACGTTCGCCACGATTCTTGCCGTGGTAGCCGGCCTCACGCTTTCTGGCGCCACCACTGTGTCGCACGATCTCTACGCGAGCTGGCTCGCGCGTGGGCGCAAGAACGAGCAGCGTGAAATGCGTATCTCGCGCGTCGCGACGCTCGTGCTGAGCGCCGTTGCGATCGGGCTTGGCATCCTGTTCGAGCATGCGAACGTGGCGTTTCTTGTGGGGCTCGTGGCTGCGGTGGCGGCGAGCGCCAATTTTCCGGTGCTCGTTATGTCGATTTTTTGGAGTGGCATGACCACGCGTGGTGCGGTGGCGGGTGGCGCGCTCGGGCTCGTTTCTTCTGTACTGCTCACTGTGCTCTCGAAGTCGGTATGGGTTGATGTGCTCCATCGTGCGCACGCGCCCGTGTTTCTCGATAATCCCGCGCTGGTGTCCGTGCCGCTCGCGTTTTTCGGCATCTGGGTGGTGTCGCGTCTCGATACCAGTGCACGCGCACGTAAAGAGCGCGAGGCGTTCGCGGCGCAGGAGTTTTATGGGCAGACCGGGCTCCTGTCGATGGAGGTCGTGGAGCACTGAATGCCTGTGTTGAAATATTGATTGCTGGAGTTTGGTGCGGGTTGTTGGGTGTTGGTTGTTGGATGTTGGGTGTTGGCCTTTCCTTGTTTTCATGTCGGTATATTGGTGTTGCCCCTGTGCGGGGCG
>NZ_SMRP01000001.1:689326-689650 GCF_004353915.1 Paraburkholderia silviterrae
CTTCGGAGCGGCTCCGGAGCATCCGTCTCCTCGCACATTCCGCCTCAGTGACAAGGGGCTCATCCTTCCCGCCACGCGCTACGCGCGGGCGGAAGGGTCTGCAAGGAAAACCGATCGTGCTGCCGGCGAATTTTAGATAGTAATGAATATCAAATACACTGGAGTCCTACGAAAGCGCGTGCGTCCCACCGGTTTTAGTTATGCCCCACGGCGCGCGGAGCGCCGCCGGATGGATGAGCCCTTAGTCACTCCGTGTGACGGCAAGTGGTGACAGACGCCCCGGAGCCACTCCGATTAAAGGTTAGTGGTCCACTGCGTCACACT
>NZ_SMRP01000001.1:689660-779782 GCF_004353915.1 Paraburkholderia silviterrae
ACTAATAAACCAACACGAAAACAAGGAAAGGCCAACACCCAACACCCAACGCCCAACAACCCGCACCAAAAGAGCCCCCAACCTCACCCACACCATCAATCCGAGCAAATCTCAACCACGCTCTAAAACACACAGGCACACACCGCCGTACCGGCGCGCCCAAGCGCCGGTTCCACGCGCACAATTGCGCAGCCGGTTATATTTCGCATGGGACGCGGCGCGCAGCCATTCGCAACCAGACTCAACCGATTGCAACCGCACGCGCATTCCCCTCCCTGCCCGATCAACCGCTGCCACGCCAGCACCAAGCCACCTCTTCGATGGAGCACGCCTACGTCCAGTTGCTGCACCTGCTTGCCGACTATCCGGGCTGGACGCTCGCGTTCGTGGTATTCGCCGCCTTCGTCGAATCGCTCGCGCTCGTCGGCACGTTTTTCCCCGGCAGCACGGCCATGTTCATCGCGGGCGCCTTCGCGGGCACGGGCACGCTCAATCTGGGCTGGCTCTTCGCCTGCGCCATCGCGGGCGCCGTGGCCGGCGACGCCCTGAGCTTCTGGCTCGGCCGCCGCTATCGCGATTCGATCGCCCAGATCTGGCCATTCAGCCACTACCCCGGCATCCTCGAAAAAGCGCAGTCCTACTTCGAAAGCCACGGCACGCGCAGCGTGATCCTCGCGCGCTTCGTCGCGCCGCTGCGCGCCGTGGTGCCCGTGGTCGCGGGCATGGCCGGCATGTCGCCAATGCGCTTTTTCGTCATGAACGTGATCTCGGCGCTCGTCTGGGCGCCCGCGCACATCGTGCCGGGCGTGGTGTTCGGCGCGTCGCTGCAACTGGCGGGCGCCGTGTCGTTCCGGCTGGTGGTCGCGCTCGCGATGATCGTGTTCGCCGGCTGGCTGGTCTGGCGCGTCACGCACATGGTGCTCGGCCACGTGGATGCCTGGGCGAGCGCTTCGCGCCGCGCAGCGGCCCGCTGGGCCGCGGGCCACCGGGGCCAGGCGGCGCGCCGCCTCGCGCGGGCGCTCGATCCGCAACAGCCGGCGCTCGGCGCGCTGCTCGCCGTCACGGCGCTCGTGCCCGTTTGCGCGGCGGTGTTCTCCTATGTGCTCAGCAATCTGCTGCACGGCGCGCCGCTCGTGCAGATCGACCAGTCGGTGCGCCAGTTCTTCCATTCGATTCACACCACCTGGGCCGACGACGTCCTCGCGCACGTCGAAACGCTCGGCAGCAACTACACGCTGGCGGCGCTCGTGGCCACCGTCTCGGCCTGGATGGCGCTCGAACGGCGCTGGCGCACCATCGGCTACTGGGCGCTCGCCGCAGGCGTCTCGCAGGCGCTCATCCTCGTTTTGCGCTTCGCGATCCACCACAATGCACCCGGCGCGGCGCACGTGGGCGCCTATGTGTTCCCGAGCGACCGCGTGGCCTCGATGGTGATCGTCTACGGCTTCGCCATGTTCCTGCTCGTGCGGCGCGTGAATATGGCGCAGGCGGCCGCCGTCGCGACGGTGGGCAATGCGATCGTGGTGGCGGTCACGTTCGCGGGGCTCTATTTCGAGCGCTTCCTGTTCTCCGACGCCATCGGCGGCGCGGCCTTCGCCTCGATCTGGGTGGGGGCGGTCGTGCTGCTCTCGCTATGGCGCTATCCGCAGCGGCCGGCCGATCGCAACTTCATGCCGTCGATTGTGCTTGCCGTGCTCGCGCTGGCCCTCGTGCTGCAGCGCGGCGCGGCCGAGCGCGAGGCGGCGCTCGCATCGCGCTCGGCCGTGCCGCCGGTGGCCGTCACCCAGCTCGCGTGGACCGATTCGCTCTGGAGAACGTTCGCCTGCTATCGCATCGACATGAAGGGCGATCGGCGCGAGCCGATGACGATCCAGTGGGCGGCGAGCGCGAACGACCTGCGCAAGGCGCTGCGCGACGCCGGATGGAGCGAGGGCGCGCAGTTCTCGCTGAAGAGCGTGCTCTCGCTCGTCGCGCCGAACGTGGATGTCCTGTCGCTGCCGCTCATGCCGAAGCTGAACAACGGCCTGCCTTCGCCGCTCGTGTTCGAGCGCGCGCATCTGCCTGAGAACCCCGTGCGGCCCGGCAACCGCCGCGACGTGCTGCGTTTCTGGCCGACGGGCTATGCAATCGCGCGGCGCGCGGGCGCGGCAGCCGATGGGCACGCCGGCGCGAGCGAAGCAACGCTCGCAAGCGAAGCCGCTGCCGCGGGCGGCGCAACGCACGCGACGAGCGCAACGACGGGCATGGTGGGCGAGGCAAGCATGGGGGGCACGGCCGGGACGGCGACGCCGGCGCAATCGCTCGACGGCCCGGAACTCACGCCGATCTGGGTGGGCTCGCTCGTGCACGAGCGCTTGCGGCGCGCGTCCTGGCCGTTCAACGTGCTGACGACCTACATCGACAACGCCGACTATGCCGGCAATGCACGCGAAAGCGGTAATGCGGGGCACGCCGGCAACCCGCGCAACGCCGGACCCGATCTGAGCGCGCCAGGCCAGCCCGCCGGCTGGCACGCGATCGCCATGCCCGGCAGCGAGGGCTGCGAAGGCCGGTCGGTGACGCTGATCGTTTCCGGCGCCCGCTGAGCCCGCTGAGCCCGCTGAGCCCGCTGAGCCCGCTGAGCCCGCTGAGCCCGCTGAATCCGCTGAATCCGCTGAATCCGCTGAGCCAACTGAGCCAACTGAGCCAACGGAGCCAACGGAGCCAACGGAGCCAACTGCACCCGCTGAATCCGCCAGGCCCGCCGCCCCGCCATCGAAGCCGCGGACGCCCTACCCGCCGTGGCTTTCGGCCCAGCTTCCCGTGGCGCGAAAGCGGTCGATGCGCTCGCGCGCGTCGGCATAGGCCGCGTCGAGCGCGGCGTCGGGGCCGATGTAGTTACGCATCAGATCGTGGAAGCGGATGCTGCGCCCTTCCACATGCGCGTCCGCACCATGGCGGCAGATGTAGCCGCTGTAATGAAACAGCGGCTCGGGCGAGCGCGGCCCGAACGCCGGAATCGGCAACACCCAGATCTCGAAGCCTTCATGCTCGGTGTGATCCCACATGGTGTGTCTCTCATGAGCCGTGACGACGCCTATCGTCGCACGTCAAGCCACTTGCCTGCAAACCGCCCTTTTTCGCGAGTTTGGCTACACTATGCGGGCAGCCGGCTCGCGCGGTGCCCCCACGGTGAGCCGCACCACGCGAAGCGCCATCTGCCCCGACCTGGCATCGAACCATGCCGAACCAAGCCGAGCGATACCCCACACCATGACGCCCTCCACCCCAACGCCCGATCCGCAGTCCGTCTCCACCTCCGTCACCCGCAGTGCCATCTTCATCGTCGCGACCCTCAACGAAGGCGCCGCGAGCCGCGCCGCCGTGCGCGCCTGGTGCGCCGACGTCGCCAACCTCGCGCGCGCGGTCGGCAAGCGCGTGCCCAGCGGCAACCTGTCCTGCGTGGTGGGCTTTTCGTCCGACGCATGGGACCGCCTGTTCGGCGACCCGCGTCCGGCCGAGCTGCACCCGTTCCGCGAGTTCGGCTCGGGCGAGCGCGTGGCGCTCGCCACGCCCGGCGACCTGCTGCTGCACATCCGCGCGGACCAGACCGACCTGTGCTTCGAACTGGCCACCCAGCTGATGAACCGCCTCGAAGGCGCGGTCACGACCGTGGACGAAGTGCATGGCTTCCGCAATTTCGACATGCGCGCGATGATCGGCTTCGTGGACGGCACCGAGAACCCCAGCGGCAACGAAGCCGTGCATTTCACGGTGATCGGTGCGGACGAAGACCCCGAGTTCGCGGGCGGCAGCTACGTGCTGGTGCAGAAGTACCTGCACGACATGAAAGGCTGGAACGCGCTGAACGTGGAGGCGCAGGAGCGCATCATCGGGCGCACCAAGCTGCAGGACATCGAGCTCGACGCGGACGTGAAGCCGAGCTGCTCGCACAGCTCGCTCACCACGCTCACGGACGCCGACGGCGACGAGGTCAAGATCCTGCGCGACAACATGCCGTTCGGCCGGCCCGGCTCGGGCGAATTCGGCACCTACTTCATCGGCTACGCGCGCTCGCCCGCTCCCATCGAGCAGATGCTGGAAAACATGTTCGTCGGACGCCCGCCCGGCAACTACGACCGTCTGCTCGATTACAGCCGCGCCGTCACGGGCAGCCTCTTCTTCGTGCCTTCGCAGCCGCTGCTCGAGGCGCTCGCCGAGCGCGAGCCGGGCTTGGCAGGCGCCGTGGATACGAACCTGAACGATCAACCCGAATCCGAGCCCGCCGCCGCACCGGGCGCGCAAGGCTCGCTCGCCATTGGATCCCTCAAAGGAGCACCCCGGTATGAATAATCTCCATCGCGAGCTGGCGCCCATTTCCTCAGACGCCTGGTCGCAAATCGAAGAAGAAGTCGCGCGCACCTTCAAGCGCTCGCTCGCGGGCCGCCGTGTCGTCGACGTGAAGGGCCCCGGCGGCGTGGATCTCGCCGCTGTCGGCACCGGTCACCAGAGCGGCATCGAGGCGCCGCTCGAAGGCATCCGCGCGCGCCAGCGCGAAGTGAAGGCGCTCGTTGAGCTGCGCGTGCCGTTCGAGCTCTCGCGCGAGGCCATCGACGATGTCGAGCGCGGCGCGCAAGACTCCGACTGGCAGCCGGCCAAGGACGCGGCCACGCGCCTCGCGTTCGCCGAAGACCGCGCGATCTTCGACGGCTACAAGGCCGCGCAGATCACGGGCATTCGCGAAGGCACGTCGAACCCGCTGCTGCCGATGCCCGCCAACGTGGCCGATTACCCGGCAGTGATCGCGAGAGCGCTCGAGCAGCTGCGCCTGCAAGGCGTGGACGGCCCGTACGCGGTGCTGCTCGGCTCCGACGCCTACACGGCCGTGAGCGAGGCAAGCGACTCGGGCTACCCGATCCTCGAGCACATCCGCCGCCTCGTGAAAGGCGAGATCATCTGGGCGCCCGCGCTCGAAGGCGGCAGCATCCTCACCACGCGCGGCGGCGACTTCGCGCTCCACCTGGGCCAGGACGTCTCGATCGGCTACTCGTCGCACGACGAGAACACCGTGCGCCTGTATCTGCAGGAGAGCTTCACGTTCATGATGCTCACGTCCGAGGCTTCGGTCACGGTCACGGGGGAATAAGCGCGCAGCCGCATGGCACGCACGCGAAAAAAGCAGGGGACGTCCGTTGATATCACGGGCGCCCCCTGCTTCGTTTACGTCGCGGCGTCAAAGCCTCAAAGCATCACTGATAGAAGTTCAGCGTGACCATGGCCGAGCGGCCCGGCGCCCAGGTCGCGTAGATCGGGTACGCGCTCTGGTAGTACTTCCTGTCGAAGATGTTGTTCACGTTCAGTTGCAGGTCCACCGACTTCGTCACGCGCCACGTCGCCGAGGCGTCGAAGCGCGCGTAGCCCGGAATCCACTTGCGCGTGGTCGACGTAACCGACGCGTAAGTCTCGCTCGACACCGTCGCGCCCGCGCCCACCGTGAGCTTCGGCATCACGTCATAGCTCGTCCACAGCGTGAAGTTGTGCTTGGGCACCATCACCATCGGCAGACCGGAGTTCTGCGGGCTGGTCGGGCCCGCGTTGGTCGTGATCGCGTCGAGATACGAATAGCCGCCGAACACGGCCCATTGATTCGTCACGTTGCCCGCGAAGCCGAACTCGAAGCCGCGCACGCGCTGCGAGCCCGCGTTGATCGTGCCGCCGAGACCATCGCTCACGCGCGCGTTGGTCTTGTCGGTCTGGAACAGCGCCGTGGTGAGCGAAAGGCGCTCGTGAAGCACGTCCCACTTCGCGCCCACTTCGATATTGCGCGAGCGCTCGGGCGCGAGGTCCTGGTTGGCCGCCGTGATCTGGTCGGTGCCGCCGCCCAGGCCCGAATTCGCGCCCGGCGGATTGGCCGAGGTGCCGTACGACGCGTACAGGCTCAGCGTGCGCACCGGCTTGAACACGAGGCCGAACTGGTAGCTAAAGAGGTTCGAGGTGTTCGACAGGTCGGGCACGCCCGCCTGCTGCGCCGTGACGTCGAAGCGGTCGAAGCGCAGGCCCGCGTTGAAGATCCAGCGCTCGGAAAGCTGCACGCTGTCGAACAGGTAGGCCGAGGCGATGTTGGTCTGCGTATGCGTGGCCGGACCAGGGAAGCTCTTGTCGCCGTTGAGCAGCACACTGCCGGTCCACGGATTGTTCGGGTTCCAGTACGCGAGCGGCGTGCAGTTGTAGGCCACCGAGCACGGACCGCCCGAGCGAATGTTGTTGCCTTTCGAGTCCGTGACGAGATAGCCCTCGTAAAGATCCTGCTCGTGGCTGAACTCCACGCCCGCCGTGAGCGTGTGGCGCATGCCGTAGAGGTCGAACTTGCCGTTGGCCTCGGTCTGGTTCGCCACGCTGTTGGTCGCGTACTTGCCGCTCTTCGCCTGCAGGCTCAGGATGTTCGAGGTCGCGTTCGTGAGCTGCGGGTTCGTCGCGATGTAGTCGAGCGTCGAGCGGCCGAACATCGTGGTGTTCTTGATCTTCCACGCGTCGTTGATGCGGTGCTCGACCTTCACTTCGCCCGTGTCGTTCTGGCCGCGCCGATAGTCGCGTGCGTTCAGGCCGTAGAACTGGCCACGGTCGGTGGGCACCGGCGTACCGCCCGTGGAGCGGAACGGCGCGCTGAAATCGGGCATGTCGTAGGTGTTCAGGTGGTAGTAGCTCAGCGTGACCGTGGTGGGCGTGTTCAGGCCGAACGCGATCGACGGCGCCACACCCCAGCGCTTGCTGTAGACGTCGGTGCGGCCCGGCTGGTCGGCGTCGTGGCCCATCGCGTTCAGGCGGATCGCGGTGGTGTCGTTAAGCTTCTGGTTCCAGTCGACGGTCGCGCGGCGGTAGCTGTCCGTGCCAAGACCAACGCTGCCGTTGATGAAGTTGTCGTTTTGCGGCGTCTTCGTGGTGATGTCGATGCTGCCGCCCACCGAGCCGCGCCCCGCGTACACCGAGTCCGGGCCCTTCACGACGCTGATGTTCTCCACGTCGAAGGTCTCGCGGTTCTGCACGCCGGAGTCGCGCATGCCGTCCACGAAGATCGAGTTGCGCGACTCGAAGCCGCGTATCACGGGACGGTCCGCCGAGGGGTTCGCGGCTGCGTCGCCGCCAAGGAACGTGATGCCGGGCACCGTGCGCAGCGCGTCCTCGAAGGTCGTGACGTTCTTTTCCTTGAGCACTTCTTGCGGGATCACCGTGACCGAGCGCGGCGTGTCGATCAGCGGCGAAGTGAACTTGTACGAGTCGAGCGTCTTCGCCTGCATTTCGGATGGCGCCGACATGACCTTCACGGCGGGCAGCGTGGCTTCGGCGGTGCTGGAGGCGGCGGTGGCAGCGGTGGCCGCGCTGCTGCGGGCATCGGTGGCATTGGCCGTGGGCGCGGCGGCGGACGAGGCAGACGTTGCCGGCGACGTGGCGGCCGGCGATCCGGCGGCCGGTGACGCAGCGGCGGACGCTCCAGGCGTCGCCGGCGCCGTGTGGGTGGCCTGGGCGTGAACGGCCGATGCGAAGAAGCCGGAGCAATAGAGGGCAGCGACGGACGCGACAGCGCGCATCCGCGTCGGGAAGAGGACGGACATGGTGAGCGGTTGGGTCGAAGGCGGACACGTCCGAGCAGGGCGTCACGCGCCGCCCGCATCAGCGAAATCCTGTGTTGAGTCGTTTTGCGAATGCGTATGATTCTCATTTGCTATCGCAATTGTAATTACACGTCATAGTTCTGTAAACACTCGCTACGTATTTCGCAGGTTTTCGCTGACCGATTCCCGGCGGCCGGCCCGGTCGAAACCGCGTGGCCGCTTCGCCGCGCGCGCCGAGTGCCGGTATGATGTCGGTCCCGCTCCGGGCGCGCAGGACCGCGCCCGCCTGGCGCCAACGCATCCATTCACGACGACTCAGAGGAAGACCGCCATGACGGCCGCAACCCAATTCGACCAGGTTTCCGTAGTCCGCAAAGCCAACGTCTACTTCGACGGCAAGTGCGTTTCGCACACCGTGCTGTTCGCCGACGGCACGCGCAAGACGCTCGGCGTGATCCTGCCGGGCCAGCTGAACTTCGGCACCGACGCGCCCGAGCTGATGGAAGTGCAAGGCGGCCAGTGCCGCATCCGCCTCGACGGCAGCGACGAGTGGAAGACCTATGGTGCAGGCGAGTCGTTCTCGGTGCCGGGCAAGAGCCGCTTCGACATCGACGTCATCGAGACGCTCGACTACTGCTGCAGCTATCTGTAAAGCGCCAGGGCGCGCACGCGCCCGTGGCGATACGCCCGCGCCCGCCCTGCTTCGCGCACGGCGGGCGTTTGTTTATTCATGGGGGCATGCCGCGGGAGATCGCGGCGCGCGAAGCGCCGGATAAGAGATGAGACGCGGCGCGCCGATTCACGCGCGCCGCGATGGTTCAGCACAGGGATCGAATCACGCGCCCAGATCGGCCAGCGGATGCATGCCTGCGCGCCACGGCGAGCACAGGAAATGCTGCACGCGCTCGTCGCGCAATTCGGCGAGCGTCGCGGGCGCCCAACGCGGCTTGCGGTCCTTGTCGACGAGATGCGCGCGCACGCCTTCGCAGACATCGCCCTCCTCGATCGCGCGCGCAACGATTCCGAGCTCCATGCGGAAGTTCTCGGCAAGCGTCATCTGGCGGCCGCGCAGCAGCGCCTCGCGCGTGACTTCGAGCATGGTCGGCGAGTAATGCGTGAGCGCTTCGAGCGTGGCCTCGAGCCATGCGCGCACGTCGGCGGGCTGCTCGCGCTCGAGATCGGCGCGCAACGTGCCTACGATCTGCTCGACGTGCGCGCGACGCTCGAAGTGCCGCGCAATCAGAGGCGCATGCCGAGCGAGCGTGCTTGCCTCGACTTCGTAAGACGGCGCGCTGAACACGCCGCGCAGCGCTTCGAGCACGTCGCCTTCGAAGCTGGCCTGCGCGAGACGCGCCTCATAGCCGTCGAGCCATTCGCCCGGCACGCAAACATCCGCGAGATGGCAGTGGAGCGCGTCGGCGCCCGTGAGCAGCACGCCGGTCAGCCCCACATAGAGCTCGGTTTCCACTGGCATCTTCGCGAGGAAATACGTGGCGCCCACGTCGGGCAACATGCCGATGCGCGTCTCCGGCATGGCCATCTTCGTGCGCGTCGTGGTCACGCGCAGCGCCGCCGCCTGACCCAAGCCCATGCCGCCGCCCATCGTCACGCCGTCGAGCAGCGCGACGAGCGGCTTCTCGAAGGTATGCAGCGCGTAGTCGAGCCGGTATTCGTCGACGAAGAACTGCTGCCAGCCGTTTTCGCCAAGCCGCTCGCCCGCGCGCGCGAGACGGTCGATCGCGCGCACGTCGCCGCCCGCGCAAAAGCCCTTCGGGCCCGCGCCTTCGAGCACGAGCGCGACGATGGTGTCGTCGCGGCGCACGCGTTCGAGCAGCACGGCGATCTCGCGCACCATCGCATGCGAGAGCGCGTTGAGCGCGGCGGGACGGTTCAGCGTGACGATCGCGACGCGATTGACCACGCGGAACAGCACGTCCGGTCCGGCTTCCGGTGCGGCCGGCTGAGGTGTGGCCGACTGAGGTGCGGCCGGCTGAGGTACGGCCGGCTGTGACACGGTCCGGGCGGAAGCGGGTAGCGCATTCATTGATTAGTTCTCCGTTTCAATATGCCAGCGCGGCTTGCGCTTCTCAAGGAAGGCATTCACGCCCTCGCGCTGGTTGGGCGAATCGAACAAGTCGACGAAGCGCTCGCGCTCCACCGCGAGCGCCGCGCCGCGCGGCACGCCGTTGCGCGCCTGATGAATGAGCGACTTGCTGGACGACACGGCCTGCGGGCTGAGCGAAGCCACGCGCGCGGCCATGGCGAGTGCGGCCTCGCGCGCCCCACCCTGCGGGACCACTTCTTCAACGAGGCCGATGCGCAGCGCCGTGGCGGCATCCACGCGCTCGCCGGTGAGGATGATGCGCTTGGCCCAGCCCTCGCCGACGAGCCAGGGCAGCGTCTGCGTGCCGCAGCCGCACGGCAGCAGGCCCACGGCCGGCTCGGGCAGCGCGAGCTGAGCGTGCTCCTCGGCGACGCGGATATCGCAGGCGAGCGCGCACTCCAGCCCGCCGCCCATCGCGTAGCCGTTGATCGCGGCGATCACCACGGGCCGCGCGTTCTGCAGCGCCTCGAACGCCGCGCCAAATGCCGAGGCCGCCGTGCGCGCGACTTCGCGATCGCCCGTGGCGAACGCGTTCAGGTCCGCGCCCGCGCTGAAGAACTTCGGGCCGCTGCCGGTAATGACGATGGCGCGCACCCTCGCCTCGCGATTGAACGCCTCGATCACCTCCTGAAGCTGGCCCAGGCCATCGACGGTAAACGCATTCGCGGGCGGGCGCGCAAGCGTGATGAGGGCCACCGCGCCGTCATGCGCGTATTCGAATTCGATCATTTCGGACTCCGTCTGGATTTCAACGCAGCTCAGGGAAATCCTCTTCCCAGTATTCGTCGGGCTGGCGCGCGGTATCGTCCGTGCGCTCCATTTCCCGGCGGCGCAGCTCGACGCGGCGGATCTTGCCCGAGATGGTCTTCGGCAAGTCGCTGAACTGGAGCCGGCGAATGCGCTTGTACGGTGCGAGCTTTTCGCGCGAGAAGCGGAACACCTCGCGCGCGAGATCGGGGCCGGCCTCGTAGCCCTGGCGCACGCTCACGAACGCCTTCGGCACCGAAAGCCGCAACGGATCGGGGCTCGGCACCACGGCCGCCTCGGCAATCGCCTCGTGCTCGATCAGCACGCTTTCCAGCTCGAACGGGCTCAGGCGGTAGTCGGACGACTTGAACACGTCGTCGGCGCGGCCCACGTAGACGTAGTACCCGTCGTCGCGGCGCAGCGCCACGTCGGACGTGTGGTAGTAGCCGTTGCGCATCGACTGTTCGGTGGCCTTCGCGTTGTTCGCGTAGCCCGTCATCAGGCCAAGCGGGCGCTGCGCAAGCGGCAAGGCGATTTCGCCTTCGCCCACGGGTTGATCGTCGGGGTCGACGAGCTCGACGCGGTAGCCCGGCAGCGGCCGGCCCATCGAGCCCGCCACCACGGGCTGGCCCGGCGAATTGCCGATCTGGCAGGTGGTCTCGGTCTGGCCGTAGCCGTCGCGGATCGTGATGC
This sequence comes from Paraburkholderia silviterrae, assembly GCF_004353915.1. Classification (GTDB taxonomy): domain Bacteria; phylum Pseudomonadota; class Gammaproteobacteria; order Burkholderiales; family Burkholderiaceae; genus Paraburkholderia; species Paraburkholderia silviterrae. Next base: position 700,794 of record NZ_SMRP01000001.1, read on the forward strand.
CCCATGCGTGACGCACGCGCTCGATGATCTCGGGATTGAGCGGCTCGCCCGCGCCCACGATCTCGCGCAGCTTCACCGCGTAGCTCGCGAGCGGCTCCTGCACGAGCATGCGCCACACGGTGGGCGGCGCACACAGCGTGGTCACGCCGCATTGCACGAGCGCGCCCAGCGTGTCTTTCGGCACGAAGCGCGCGTAGTTGTAGACGAACACGCAGGCCTGCGCATTCCACGGCGCGAAGAAGCAGCTCCACGCGTGCTTGGCCCAGCCCGGCGAGCTGATGTTCCAGTGCACGTCGCCGGGCACGAGGCCGATCCAGTACATCGTGGAGAGGTGCCCCACGGGGTAGCTCTGATGCGTGTGCTCGACGAGCTTGGGCTTGGATGTGGTGCCCGAGGTGAAATAGAGCAGCATCGGATCGCTCGCGCGCGTCGGGCCATCGGGCTCGAAGGCCGCGTTCGCTTCGTAAGCACGAGAAAGGTCAGTCCAGCCTTCGCGCGACGCGCCTACCGCGATGCGCTTCACGCTCGCATCGAGCGCGTCGAATTTCGCGAGCTCGGCCGCGTCCACCACCACGAAGCGCGCGCCGCCCGCCTCCACGCGCTCGCGCACGTCGTCGGGCGAGAGCTGCGTGGTGGCGGGCAGGACCACGGCGCCCAGCTTCATCGCTGCCAGCATCACGTCCCAGAGCTCGACGCGGTTGGGCAGCATCAGGAGCAGACGATCGCCACGGCCCACGCCTTCGGCGCGCAGGAAATTCGCCATGCGCGAAGAGCGCTCGGACATCTGCGCGAACGAATAGCGCGTGCCGCCGTTCGCGAGGTCGTCGACGATCCACAGTGCCGGGTTTTCGTTGCCGCGCGCCATCACGTCGAAATAATCGAGCGCCCAGTTGAAGGTATCGAGCTGCGGCCACGCAAATTCCTCATACGCACGCGCGTAATCGGTGCGGTGACGCAGCAACAGCTCGCGTGCGTCGATAAAGGCCTGTGCGGAAGGGGTGAACCCGGTCATCGTCGTCTCCAGTCCCAAGGCGCATGCGCGCTCTCATTTATGGATACATCAAATACTTCGCCATCCTTTCTTATAGCTGCCGCGCGATCACCATGCGCTGCACTTCGCTCGTGCCTTCGTAGATCTGCGTGATGCGCGCGTCGCGGTAATGGCGTTCCACCGGATAGTCGTTGAGGAAGCCATAGCCGCCGTGAATCTGGATCGCGTGCGAGCACACTTCCTCGGCCATTTCGGAAGCAAAGAGCTTGGCCTGCGAGGCCTCGGACAGGCACGGCTTGCCGAGCGTGCGCAGCTTCGCCGCATGATGCACGAGATGGCGCGCGGCGTTGATGCGCGTGTGCATGTCGGCGAGCATGTTCGCCACGCTCTGATGCCGGATCAGCGGCTCGCCGAACTGCACGCGCTCATGCGCGTAGGTGCGCGCCGCGTCGAACGCCGCGCGCGCGATGCCGAGCGCCTGTGCAGCGATGCCGATGCGCCCGCCTTCGAGATTCGACAATGCGATCTTGAGCCCCTCGCCGCGCTGGCCGAGCAGATTCTCCTCGGGAATCGCGCAATCGACGAGCGAGATCGGGCAGGTGTCCGAGGCCCGAATGCCCATCTTCTTCTCGTGCGGCCCCACGTTGAATCCCGGCGTGCCGGTGGGCACGACGAAGGCCGAGATGCCGCGCTTGCCCGCGTCGGGATCGGTCACCGCGAATACGATCGCGAGGCTCGCGCGCGAGCCGTTCGTCACGAACTGCTTGTTGCCGTTGAGCACCCACTTGCCGTCGCGCAGCTCGGCGCGCGTGCGCAAGTTGTTGGCCTCGGAGCCGGCCTGCGGCTCGGTCAGGCAAAACGCGCCGATCATCTCGCCGCTCGCGAGCTTCGCGAGCCAGCGGTCCTTCTGCGCGTCGGTGCCGTACTGGAGGATCGGCCCGCAGCCCACCGAGTTGTGCACGCTCACGAGCGTCGCGCACGAGGCGCAGCCCGCGGCGATCTCTTCCATCGCGAGCGCGTAGGCCACGTAGTCGGTATACGAGCCGCCTTGCTCCTGCGGCACGATCATGCCGAGCAAGCCCAGCTCGCCCAGTTGCGCGACCACCTCGTCGGGCAGTTGGGCCTCGCGGTCCCATTGCGCCGCGTTGGGCGCGAGGCGTTCGGTCGCGAAGTCGCGCGCGGCGTCGCGAATCATGCGTTGGTCTTCGGTATAGAACTCGTCCATCTGTGTCCCCTTCCTGTCTTGCCTGCGCGCTCGCGCCACGAAACGCGAACGCCTGTGCTTGAACTGTCACCCCACACGGCCGCTGCCGCAAGGTCTACGAAAAGTTTAGGCATCCGCGCACCGGCATTCGATGCCCGCCACGATCAAAATTGATGAGCGGTTTTGCCATAATGTCTCCGATAACCCCACTGGAGGCCGATCCTTGCAGCCAGAACAAACCAGCAAAATGAGCGAAAAAGGCACGATCGCGATGAGCCTCGTGCACGAGACGCTCGCGCGGGCGCACGGCTTCGACGTGGCGCCCATCGTCGAGGCGGCGGGCCTCGCTGCGAGCGCGCTCGATGCGCCCCATGCGCGCGTGAGCGCCGCGCAGTACGGCGCAATCTGGTCGGGCGTCGCCCGCGCGCTCGACGACGAATTCCTCGGCCAGGACTCGCACGCCATGAAGAGCGGGAGCTTCATCGCCATGACGCACGCGGCGCTCGGTGCACACACGGGCCGCCAGGCGCTGCAGCGCGCGGTGCACTTCATGCGCCTCGTGCTCGACGACCTGGCGGCCGAGATCGACATCGACGCCATGCGCGTGCGCATCGCGTTCCGCCAGCGCGCGGGCACGCCCGTGCCGGCGATGTTCGCCTACGCCACCTGGTTCATCCTCGTCTACGGATTGCTGTGCTGGCTCGTGGGGCGGCGCATTCCGGTGATCGCGGCACGCTTTCGCTGCCCGGCGCCGCCCGACACGCCCGAGTACCAGCTCATGATCTGCGAGGACATGAGCTTCGATCAGCCCGAGTCCTGGTTCGATCTCGCGCCCGCGTTCCTCGACTTGCCCGTGATCCAGACCGCCGCCTCGGCGCGTGCGTTCCTGCGCAACGCGCCCGGCAACTTCGTCGTGAAGTATCGCAATCCGGGCTCGTTCGCGGCGCGCGTGCGCCGCGCGCTGCGCGCCCTGCCCGCAAACGCCTGGCCGGACGCCGACGCCATCGCGCAGCGCCTTAATGTTGCGCCCGCGACGCTGCGCCGACGCCTGCACCAGGAAGGGCACAGTTGCCAGTCGATCAAGGACGAACTGCGCCGCGACCTTGCGCTCGAGGCCTTGCTCGATCCCGCGCGCTCGGTCGCCGACGTCGCGGCCGCCGTGGGCTTCGCGGAGCCGAGCGCGTTCCATCGCGCGTTCCGCAAGTGGACCGGCCGGCGCCCCGCGGAATACCGGCGGATGCGCGAACGCCCCGCTTCGAAGGCGCGATGAGGGTCCGTTGAGGTCGCACCGAATGAGGCACGCGGACCCGCGTACGGCACGCGCATTTTTCCGGTTGCGAACCTATCAGTTATCGAGATAAGACCTATAATTTTAGGGTTATCCCTAATACAAAAGGCATTGCCATGGACACTCTTTCGCGTCTAGCGCTCGGCTTGCTGACCGCGGCATGCTGCGTCGCTTCGACGAGCGCACTGGCCCAACCGTACAACCCATCCGGTCCGTTGACGCGCGCCCAGGTGCGCGCGGATCTGGCCGAATGGCGCGCGGCGGGCTACGACCCGCTCGACTGGATCAACTACCCCGAAAACGCCCAGCGCGCCGGCGCAATCGTCGCGCAGCGACGCGCCTCGCGTGCGATGCCGCAATCGGTGCAGTAAGCGATGCAGTAAGCGGATCACGCTGAAGACTCTCCCCTCGGCGGGAGCGTCGATCCGTCTGTCAAGACGGACCGATGCTGCCGCTTTGTGCTTTTTGCCGCGCCCACGCCCTTCCCACACCCGCATTTGACGCACCGCAAACTGTTGCGGCCGTTCCACGCTCGCTCCGGCTTTTCTGCACTTACCGGACAATTGTTTAAAATCCCGCCCGTAAGCCGCGCGAACCGGCCTCGAGCGACGCATCCGTCGCCCGCCGGCGCCCCTCCCAACAACAAACCCGCACGACTCTCAAGGGCCCGACCTTCATGGACGCCATCAAACGCTATTTCGGATTCGAAGAGGCAGGAACGAACCTGCGCACCGAAGTGCTTGCCGGATTCACCACCTTCCTCACGATGGCGTACATCATCTTCGTGAACCCGGCGATTCTCGGCGACGCCGGCATGCCGAAGGAGTCCGTCTTCGTCGCCACCTGCCTCGTCTCGGCGCTGGCTTCGATCATCATGGGCCTGTATGCGAACTATCCGATCGCGCTCGCGCCGGGCATGGGCCTGAACGCCTACTTCGCGTACGCCGTGGTCAAGGGCATGGGCTTCACGTGGGAAGCGGCGCTCGGCGCGGTGTTCATCTCCGGGTGCCTGTTCTTCGTGGTCACGCTGCTGCGCGTGCGCGAGGCCATCATCAACGGGATTCCGCATTCGCTGCGCGTCTCGATCACCTCGGGCATTGGCCTATTTCTCGCGATCATCTCGCTCAAGACCTCGGGCGTGATCGTCGGCAGCCCCGCCACGCTCGTCGAGCTCGGCAACCTGCACGACCCGCACACGATCCTCGCGATCATCGGCTTCTTCGCCATCGTCACGCTCGACGTGCTCAAGGTGCGCGGCGCGATCCTGATCGGCATCGTGGGCGTGACGATCCTCTCGTTCTTCTTCGGCGGCAACCAGTTCCACGGCATCTTTTCGGCGCCGCCCTCGATCTCGCCGACCTTCGCGCATCTCGATATCAAGGCCGCGCTCTCGACCGGCATCCTGAACGTGGTGCTGGTGTTCTTCCTCGTCGAGCTGTTCGACGCGACCGGCACGCTGATGGGCGTGGCCAACCGCGCGGGCCTGCTCGTGCACGGCAAGATGCACCGCCTGAACCGCGCGCTGCTCGCCGACAGCACCGCGATTCTCGCGGGCTCGATCCTCGGCACCTCGTCGACCACGGCCTACATCGAAAGCGCCTCGGGCGTGCAGGCGGGCGGCCGCACCGGCGTGACGGCGCTCACCGTGGCCGTGCTGTTCCTCGCGAGCCTGTTCGTCGCGCCGCTCGCGGGCGTGGTGCCCGCCTACGCAACGGCGCCGGCCCTGCTCTATGTGTCGTGCCTGATGCTGCGCGAGCTCGCCGAGCTGCCCTGGGACGACGCCACCGAAGTCGTGCCCGCCGCGCTCACGGCGCTCGCGATGCCGTTCACGTATTCCATTGCGAACGGCGTGGCCTTCGGCTTCATCTCATATGCGGGCCTGAAGCTGCTGACGGGCCGCGTGCGCCAGGTGCGCCCGATCGTCTGGATCATCGCGGCAGTGTTCCTGTTCCGCTACTTCTACCTGGGCGCGGCGTAAGCGCCTTAGGGCCTGTTCACGCCAATAACAGGCCCTCTCCTTTGCGTTTGCGCGCACACGCCCCCGCGGCGTGCGCCCGATGCACCAACGGGCGGCTTGCAGATCGAACTGCGGGCCGCCCGTTTTCATTGATGCGCTGCATCACGCGCTTGCGGCCACGATCCCGCGCAAGCCATGTCAAGTATTCCAGCCACGCAGACGCGCGCTGCGCTGCGGCGTCCTTATCATACGAATACCCGACGCCGTCGACGCCAACGATCCCCCACAAAGGAGCCGCCCCGTGGCCACATATCCCGCCTCTGCAGAACGCTATTCGAAGCCCGCGATCTTCTTTCACTGGGTCATCTTTCTGCTCGTCGCGCTCGCCTATCTCGCAATAGAAGTGCGCGGCCCCAAAGGCACGGACAGCCGCGTGTTGTGGAACAACGTGCATTACTGGGCTGGCACGCTCGTGCTCGCGCTCGCCGTGCTGCGCCTCTTGTGGCGCATGTGGCAAGGCTCGCCGCAGGACATCGACTCGAACCGCGTGCTCACGTTCCTCTCGCGGCTCGTGCACGTGGCGCTTTACGTGTTCATCTTCGTGCAGCCGCTGCTCGGCATCCTGACGATCAACACCGGCGGCAAGCCGGTCACGCTCGCGGGCGTCGACTTGCAGATCATGCTGGTGGGCGCAGACCCGCTCGCGCGCAAGTTCATCAAGGACGCGCACGAACTCATCGGCAATGCGTTCTACTGGATCATCGGCATTCACGCGCTCGCGGCCATCGGGCACCATCTGGTATTCCGCGACAATACGCTGCGGCGCATGATCTGAGCCGGGCTCGCGCGCCAGGCTCGGTGCGGCGCACGCCTTGCGGGAGCCGAACGAAAACGCCCCGCGGCCTCAGGCAGGCCGCGGGGCGTTTTCACGATACTCGTGACAAACCAGCAATATGCCGTTCAGGACGCCACGGCATGCGCCTGCACGAAGCGCACATAGCCGCTGCGCAGCGTGAGACACTGCGCGCGCGTTTCGGAAAGCAGCCGGCGCGCGACCGCCTCGATGCGCTCGCGATGGTGATCGAACGCGTCGAGCATGTCTTCGGCACGGGTCGAAGCCGCGCCGAAATGGTCCTCCAGCGCCGCCGCCGTGATCGTACATTCCACCCGCTCTCCATCGATCATTGCCGGAAACGCCAAGGTCAGGTCAGGTCCCGAGTATTCGGGCACCTCGTTCGGAAACAGGATCTGCATGGGGAATGGCCTTAGGTTGAGGGTGAGCGGGCCGCGCCTTTCGATGCTCCTCCACGACATACGCGCGGTTTAAAAACCGACCGCCGCAAGTGTCGCTACGCTCGACACGATTGCGGCGGCCGTCTGGATTCACTTTAGGACACTTCCGGCGACCTGCAAGCCCGACTTTGTCACACGCGCGAAAAGATCTTTGTGTCCGGCTTTTTTCAGCGGTCTGCGAACTGGCCGTTGCGCGCGCAAACGGCTCCTCCCGCACCCGGCATGGCGCACTGCAACACTGCAACACTGCACGCGCCGGCCGCACGCACGGGCGGACGGCGCAACAGGCACCCCACTTTGCAGACCCGAATGCGCGAACTCACGACTCGCGATGCTGGCGATGCTCGATTTCGATGTCCTTCGGGTGCACCGTGAGCATCGCCACGAACGCGACGATGCCGCTCGACACGATCACCAGGCCGTATAGCACGACTTGATCCTCGTCGAAGAGCAGACCGTGAATCGCGACCGCGAGCCCCGCCAGCACGACAAAGACGGCGAGCGCCGCCACCAGGATCCTCAATTCGCCTTGGACCATGACGGCCCTCCGCAAAAGCCGCAGCGGCGCGAACGACCCCGTCATACCCAGTGCGCCGCCGCCGGGGCGCCTCACGCGTGCGCCCCTGTCTTCATCCTGGCACTCGCGCGTGCAAAGGCAAGCCGCACATTCAGCGCACGATCACGCACAACCGCGCACGACCGCTCACGCGATTGCACCCCAAGCGCAACTGCCGCCAAGCGGGCAGATTTGCCCGGAATCGCCCGGATGTGGCACGCGCCGACCTTCCTGTACCATGGCCCGACTGATATCGCTGCCCGAGCGCCGCCACAGCGCACTGCAATGCTGCAGTGCCACGAGGTGCCAGCGTAGCGTCAAAACAAGACTGGAGACACGCGTGACCCGACACCCCTCCGCCACCGTCAAGCCACCCGAAGCGGCCCGCGCGGACATGATCGCCCAGGCGCACGCGCGCTCGCGCGCGATCGGCTTGCGCGTATCCGAGGCGCCGGATTTCCAGCCGCTCGGCCGCGCCGATCTGCGCGATCTGATCGACGTGAATCGCACGCTCTACGCCGAGGCGCGGCCCGTGATGGATGCGCTGCACGCGCAGATCGTCGATACCGAGAGCATGGTGCTGCTCACCGACCGCAACGGCGTGATCCTGCACAGCCTCGGCGACACCGACTTCGTCGAGAAAGCGCGGCGCGTGGCGCTGCGTCCCGGCGTCTCGTGGGCCGAGCGCGACCGCGGCACGAACGCGATCGGCACGGCGCTCGTCGACGGCCAGCCCACCACCATCCATGCGGGCGAGCACTTCCTCCACGCGAACCACATCCTCACCTGCTCGTGCGCGCCAATCGCCGATCCGTGGGGCCGCACGCTGGGCGCGCTCGACGTAAGCGGTGAATCGCACGGGTTTCACAAGCACACGCTCGCGCTCGTGCGCATGTCGGCGCAAATGATCGAGAACCATCTGTTCAACACCGAATTCGCCGACGCTATCCGCCTGCAGTTCCATGCGCGCGCGGAGTTCATCGGTACGCTGTACGAAGGACTTGCCGCGTTCGGCGCCGACGGCGCCCTGCTGTGCGCCAACCGCAGCGCCCTGTTCCAGTTCGGCGCGTCGCTCGCCGCGCTGCAGCAGCGCGGCTTCGAGGCCCTGTTCGGCCAGCCGTTTCCGGCCTTCATGCAGCAGCTCATGCGCGCGCGCGGCGAATTCGTCCCGCTCACGCTGCCGAGCGGCGTGCGCGTGCTTGCGCGCGGCACGCCAGGCGCTGCGGTCGTGGGCGCGCAGCCGGCCTGGCCCGAGCGCGCCGCACGCGAGCGCGAGAAAGACTCAGCGGGTGCCGCCCCAATGGCGGGTGCGCGCACGCCCACGGCCGCCTGGCAACCCACGCTCGCCGACCTCGACACCGGCGACGCGCGCGTGGCCGCCGTCCTTGAGCGCGTCGCGCGCGTGCGCGGACGCGACATTCCCGTGCTCGTGCTCGGCCGCACCGGCACCGGCAAGGAATGGCTCGCGCGGGCGCTGCATCAGGATTCGCCGCGCCGCGATGCGCCGTTCGTCGCGCTCAATTGCGCGGCGCTGCCCGACACGCTGATCGAAGCCGAGCTGTTCGGCTATGAAGACGGCGCGTTCACGGGCGCCAAGCGCCGCGGCAGCGCCGGCAAGATCGTGCAGGCGCACGGCGGCACGCTCTTTCTCGACGAGATCGGCGACATGCCGCTCGCCCAGCAAGTGCGGCTCATGCGCGTGCTGCAGGAGCGCGCCGTCATGCCGCTTGGCGGGGCGCGCGCAGTGCCGGTCGACTTGCGCATCGTCTGCGCGACGCACCGCGACCTGCGCGCGATGATCGCCGAAGGCAGCTTCCGCGAAGACCTCTACTACCGCATCAACGGGCTCGCCGTCACGCTGCCGCCGCTGGCCGAGCGCACCGATCTCGACGCGCTCGTGGCGCGCGTGCTTGCCCATGTGCGGCATGAGATCCACGACGCGCCCGCGCGGATCACACCCGAGGTGCGCGAATACTTCGCGCGCTGCCGCTGGCCCGGCAATCTGCGTCAGCTCGCGAACGTGCTGCGCACCGCCGCGATCATGGCCGAAGGCGAGGACGCCATCGATCTCGTGCATCTGCCCGAGGATCTCGCGCACGACTGCGCTCCAGCTGAAAGTGGCGGTTGCGCCGACGCCCGCGAGACGGCAGCCCTTGAGACAGCAGCTCTTGAGACGCTCGCACCACAGGAGGCGCCCGTCGCCCCCTGCGCGCCTAATAAAGAAGGGGCTCACGTCTCGTGTCCGGCCCGTCTTTCGGACTGGCAGGCGCGCCTGATCGACGACACGCTCGCACGCCACGACGGCAACGTCTCGGCGGCGGCGCGCGAGTTGGGGCTGGCGCGCAACACGGTGTATCGGCATCTGCGGCGGCGTTGAGGCTCGCGAGGCGGACGCAATCGCACCCAGTCATACCCGATCACACCCGAGCCCACTCCGTCGCACCCAATCGCACCCAATCGCACCCGAGCGCGCTGCGTCGCGCCCACCCGCACCCGTGCGCACTCAGTCTCACCCACCCGCACCCGCGCGCACTCGGTCTCACCCACCCGCACCCGCGCGCACTCAGTCTCACTCACCCGCACCCGCGCGCACTCAGTCTCACTCACCCGCACCCGCGCGCACTCAGTCTCACTCACCCGCACCCGAGCGCGCTCCGTTGCATCCAATTGGATGCCAATCGCACGCATTCGCCCCGAACCGCGACAATCGCAACGCGCCGCGCGTGCCCGCACATGCGCGGCCCGCTCTCGCGCGCCGGGCCGCCAGATTCATGCCGCCAGGTTAAGCTTCGCGTAAAACGGATCTCCCTCGCGCATCATGGCCTCCGCCCAGGAACTCCACCGCTACCGGCGCAATCTCGCCGACGAACTCGACAGCGCCGCCGTCTACGACACGCTCAGCGCCGTCGAGAAGGACGCAGACCGGCGCCAGATCTTCGCCGAACTCGCGGCGTCGGAGCGCGAGCACGCCCAGGTGTGGCACGACAAGCTCGCCGCCAACGGCGTGCGCGTGCGCCCGCACCGGCGCAGCGCGAAGACGCGCCTGTTGCAAACGCTCACGCGTTTCTTCGGCCCTTCGATCGTGCTGCCGACCGTCGCCGCCGCCGAGTACGCCGACCGCGACCGCTACGCGCGCGAACCGGGTGCAGAGACGCTCTCGGCACAGGAGCAGCAGCACGCCGCCATCGTGCAGTCGATCGTGGCGAGCAAGCGCACGCACGGCCAGTCGAAGGGCGCGCAGATCGCGGGCGCCGAGTCGTGGCACAAGGGCGCGACCTCGGGCAACGACCTGCGCGCGGCCGTGCTCGGCGCCAACGACGGGCTGGTCTCGAACTTCTGCCTGATCATGGGGGTGGCCGGCGCCGGCAGCGCCAACCGGGCGATCCTGCTGACCGGCCTCGCCGGGCTCGTCGCGGGCGCGTGCTCGATGGCGCTCGGCGAATGGCTCTCGGTGACCAACGCGCGCGAACTCGCGCGCACGCAGCTCGCCAAGGAAGCCGACGAGCTCGAGCACACGCCGGACGCCGAGCGCCACGAGCTCGCGCTCATCTACCAGGCGAAAGGCATCGACGCCGACGAAGCCCGCCGCGTGGCCGCGCAGATCATGCGCGACAAGGACGAGGCGCTCGACACGCTCGCGCGCGAAGAGCTCGGCATCGATCCAAAAGAGCTCGGCGGCAATCCGTGGACGGCCGCGGCCGTGTCGTTCTGCCTGTTTGCGCTAGGCGCGGCGTTTCCCACAGCGGCCTTCCTGTGGGCGCACGGCACGGCGGCCATCGTCCAATGCGTCGCGCTGAGCACGCTGGGCCTCGCGGCCGTCGGTGTATTCACGTCGCTGTTTAACGGACGCAGCGCGGCGTTCTCGGCGTTCCGGCAAATCGCCATCGGCCTCGCCGCCGCCGCGTTCACCGCGGGTGCAGGCCACCTGCTCGGGGTATCGGTCTCATGAATGTCGACGAAACCGGCCAGCGCGCGGCCGATGCAACCCGCGAGAGCGGCAAAAGTGGCGAGCGTGCCAACGCGCCCGAGGCCGGCGCTGCGGACGGGCCGTCGGTGCAATCGCCACCATCGGTGCCGCTCGTGCGCGTGGAGCCGCTTGGCCGCACGTTCGAAGCGCCGCCCGAACTCACGCTGCTCGAGGCGGCCGGATTTGCCGGCATCCGCCTGCCGCGCCTGTGCCGCAACGGCACGTGCCGCACCTGCCTATGTCGCGTCGTGAGCGGCGAGGCGAGCTTCACGATCGAATGGCCGGGGCTGTCGCGCGAAGAAAAGGCCGAGGGCTATGTGCTGACGTGCGTCGCGGTGGCACGCACGGATCTCGTGCTCGACGTGCCCGACGCGGAGCTTTTATAGCCCGCGCTTGCGCCCGCCCCCGACGACAAAAAAGCAAAACCGGCCCGCGACTTCACATCGCGGGCCGGTTTTGCTTTTTGAGGAGCCGGGGCGTCAGGCGCCCCGGTGGGCGGTGTTACTGGCCGCCGAAATACACCGACTGCGAACCCTTGCGGGCGGCTTCTGAGACGTAGAGCGCGCCGGCCATCGACGACGAGTTGCTCACGCCGCCATACGAGCTGTCGCCCTGGGTCATGGGCGCATTCACCGCCGTCGTGGCGACGTTCTGATTGCGCTGGGTCTGCTGGAACTCGACGAGCTGGGCGCGCACCTGGTCGCGCGTGAGGCCCTGGTCGGACTGGGCGAAAGCGGCCAGCGGCGCGGCACATGCGGTAGCGATGACAACGGCTTGAATGAGCGACTTCATGACGATTACCTCCAGAATTGTTCGAATCGCCTGGCGCGGTGCATCGCATCGCGCACCGCAGGCGTTGACTGAATTCTAGGCAAGCGCGGGCTCCGGATATAGCGCGATCGTGGTGAATTCCAGTTGCGAATTTCGCAATAATTCGCGCGCGAGGGCAGCCACGCCGCCCCCATCACCAACACCCCATCCGGCCCCTTCCTCGAAATAATCAGACGAAATCCGCGCTGGATTGTTGTCGCCAGGAGAACACTGAATTCGCTTTATCAGTATTTACCCTGATGCCCCAAAGACCTAAAGTGTCGCCATGGGTCACGCCATCGCGCGGACCTCTTATAAAGAACTTGGAGGTTACAGTTATGAATTCGTTTATCAAGGCCGCCGTCGTTGCCGCCATCATCACCGTTCCGGCGCTTTCGTTCGCCCAATCGCAAGCTCAGCCGGTCACCCGCGCGCAAGTTCGCGCCGAACTCTCCCAGCTGCGCGCCGCGGGCTACGATCCGAGCGACTGGATGCACTACCCCGAAAACATTCAGGCTGCGGAAGCGAAGGTCGCTGCCGACAAGGCCAACACCGCCTACGGCCCGTCGACGACTGGCACGTCGCAGTCCGGTCAGTAAGCACGCTTGAACGGGCGTAGCCGCGCAGTCGCGGTTGCGCCGCTGTGTTTCAGGTGCCTTGGCACCCGCCAGCTCAGGTCGCGCCGAAGCAAATCAGGCCCGCCGCTCGAAAGAGCGGCGGGCCTGATCGTTTCTGCCGTCGATGGCTTGGCGCCATGGCCGTCAGTGACGGCCACCTCCGCCGTCGTGACCGCCGCCACGTCCGCCACCTCCACCGGAGGGTGCCCACGGGCCGCCGCGGCCGCCGCTGCCATGCCAGCCGCCTGAATCGCCGCCGCGACCGCCGCCGCCATTCCCGCCACCCGGATCGCCGCCGCGGCCGCCGCCACCATGCCAGCCGCCCGGATCGCCGCCGCGACCGCCGCCACCACGCCCGCCACCCGGATCGCCGCCGCGGCCGCCATCGGGTCGCCCCTGCCATCCGCCGTGGCCGCCGTCATGCCAGCCGCGGCGATCGTAGTCATGGTCGCGGTAATACCCGCCACCACCGCCCCAAATGCCGATATTCACGCTGCCGTACGCCGGCGTGGCATAGCCCGGCGCGTAGCCGGGATCGTAATAACCGGGTTGACCATAGCCGTAGTCGTAACCCGGTGCCACACACCCTGTCAGCAGGGCAACGGCACCGGCCATCAGCGCATATTTGAGCATGGCGAAGCCTCCTTTCTGTTTGTAAGAAAGCGGCGCCAGTCTTAAGTTCTCGCTGAATTGTGAGTGTGGGTTACGAATGTAACGGCCCGGTCTGCCGGATCCAGCAGTCAGCCGCATAATGCTTTGAGCTTAGTTGCGTCGGCCGAGCGCGTTGTCGATTTTCCGATCGGTCTGAAATTGGCTGAGCGAATACACGGCCCAGATAGCGGCGGGAATCCACCCGATCAAGGTGATTTGCAGGATCAGGCAGATGATGCCCGCGATCGGCCGGCCAATCGTGAAGAACAACAACCAGGGCAAAACGAGTGCAATGAGTAGACGCATCCTGGGACAAACCTCACTAATAGAAAAACGGTCAATTGACGGGAGCGAATCGCGGTATGAGCGCGCCTTCGAATTCGACCAGCTCGAAGAAGACGGAAGCCGGCCGCGTCCAGATCGTGCCGTTCGCCGCCCGGTACACGATCATCGTGACCGTGGGATCGGATTCGAGCGTCGCCTCGCAAACCAGTTCGTAGATGCCACCCTTGTAGTGCCGATAACGCACCATTGCCTTTCCCTCATCGATCGCGCAAATCGATATTGCGCCACCGCCGTAGTTTAGCAACGGATCGCGCGGGGCTTCGAGGTCGCGTTCGTCTGCGCCGCCGTGCCGCAGATGAGCGCCACGCCTGCCACCGCCGTCGCGCGCAGCACCGCACGCGGCTCGCCGGCACGCGCGCGCAGGGCGATGCTGTGCAGGAGCGCCGATGCCACGCGCGCGAGCATCGCAGGATCGGCATCCGCCGCCAGTTCGCCTTGCTGCACAGCATGCCGCAGACGACGCTCGAAGGCCTTGTCGAACGCGCGCAGGCCCGTCGCGAGGCGCTCGCGCACCGCCGCGTCGGCCACCGCCTCGACAGCCGCCGTGCCGATCAGCAGACACCCGCGCTGCGCCGCGTGCGGCGGCAAGTACCACGCGAGCGCGCCATCGAATACGCGCAGCAGCGCCTCGGCAAGCGGAAGCGTCTCGTCGAGCGCCGCTGCCATTGCCGCGGACCCCGCTTCGATGTAGCGCTCGACGGTCTGCAAATAAAGCGCATGCTTGTCGCCGAACGCGGCGTACAGGCTCGGCCGGTTCATGCCGGTCGCCGCGCTCAGGTCGTCGAGCGAGGTGCCTGCATAGCCGTTGTGCCAGAAAGTGTCGCGCGCATGCGCGAGCGCCTGCTCGGGATCGTAGGCGCGGGGCCGCCCGCGTGGACGGCTATCCTTTTTTGTACCGGATTGCATAGAAATATTGGAACGGCCATTTTTGTCCACTATAGTACAAAAACCCGCCAAGGAGGATGACGATGGAACTGTACTTCGCCCCGCTCGCCTGCTCGCTCGCCACGCGTATCGCTCTCTATGAAGCGGATGCGTCCGCCCGCTTCATACAAGTCGATACGCAGTCCAAACTGATTGCGGAAGGTGGCGACTTTTACGCCGTCAATGCGCTCGGCCAGGTGCCGGTGCTGCGCGAGGACGACGGCTGGACGCTGACCGAAAACACCGCTGTGCTGCCGTGGGTCGCCGACCGCTTCCCGCAGGCGCAGCTCGCGCCGCCCGCCGGCACGCGCGAGCGTGCGCGCATGCATCAGTGGCTCGGCTTCATCGGCACGGAGCTGCATAAGGCGGTGTTCGTGCCGCTGTTGGGCCAGGGCGTGGATGAAGCCGTGAAGCGCTACGCGCGCGACAAGGTGGACAAGCGCTTCGCGATGCTCGAGGCGCATCTTGCGGGGCGTGCGTATCTGCTCGATGCATTCAGTGTCGCCGATGCCTATCTGGTCACCGTGCTCAACTGGGCCCCGTATGCGGGCATCGATCTCGCGCGCTGGCCTGCCGTTGCGGATTACGCGCGGCGCATGCGCGAGCGTCCGGCCGTCGCGCGCGCCATGGCGGAAGAACTCGAGCTTTTCAGGCGCGAACGCGAAAAACAGCAGTAGCGGACGAGCCGGTGCGCGTTGCGCTCACGCGCCTCTGAGGCGCGCCGTTATCGCCGTGTTATCGCCGTGTTATCGCCGTGTTATCGCCGTGTTATCGCCGTGTTATCGCCGCGTTATCGGCACGTTGTTGCCACGCTGCCGCCGCGTTATTGCGTCAGCGCACGGGATATGCCACGCGCTCAAGTGGCCGGATCGGCGAACACGGCCTTCAGGTCGCGGCCCTGGCGCTTGCGGGCCTGGCGCACCACCCGCTCCTCGATTTCGGCCAGATGCTCGCGCGCCGTGGCAAGCGCTGCCACCTGTTCGCCCGCATCGAGCGCCGCGATGATTTGCGCGTGCTCGTCGGGCGCGCACGAAGTGGCCTTCGACGGATCGAATAGCGCCTTGTAGAGCTCAGTGCGCGCGACGAGTGGCGCGAGCGCCGCTACGAGCGCAGCGCCGCCCGCGAGCTCAGTCAGGATCAGATGGAACTGGCCCGCGAGGCGCACCGCCTCATCCACTCGGCCCTCGCGCAGCGCCTTCTTCTCGCTGCGCACATGCGCGGCGAGCTGGCGGCGCATGCCCGAGTCAAGTGCGCCGCACAGACTCACGACGACCCCCGCCTCCATCACCTGACGCGCCCGGTACGTCGCGCGAATGTCCTCTTCAGAGGGCGACGGCACGAACGCGCCGCGATTGGGCTCGAGCTCGAGCTTGCCTTCGAAGCCGAGGCGCGCGAGCACCTTGCGCAGTGCGCCGCGCGTGCAGCCGAACGCGGCCGCGAGCTCACGCTCGACGAGCTGCTGCCCTGGCACAAGCTTGCCTTGCAGGAGCGCCGAGTTGATCGAGGCGTAGATCTGCGCCTGGACGTCGTCGGCGCTTTCGCCCGCGACGCGCCCCGCGTTGGCGGCCATCGCGTCATCGCTATGAGGAGGTTCGCCCGTGCGGGCAGATCGGGTTGTAGAAGCCATGAAAGAAGGCACATACGAACGGAATCAAGCGGCATTGTAGCGACGCGCCAGCCCAGACAATATACGCAGCGCGTGTGCCGGCATCGTTTTTCGCCCTATACCCGGAATAGCTGCCGCCCCCATGATTGTTGACAATTATCTCTTACAATGGTCAACCAAAATTGTCATTAAAGTTGACCAGATGAGCATGAGTTCCGACCCCATCGATTCCCGCCAGTACGGCGTGGCCGTATCGGCGCGCACGAGCGCGCTCGCCTGGTACGCCGCCATCGTCGTCATCGGCTTGAACCTGCGGCCGCTGCTCACCTCGATCAGCCCGCTCATGGCGACCATCCGCCAGGCCACCGGCCTCTCGTTCTACGGCGCCTCGCTGCTGACGAGCCTGCCGGTCGTCGCGATGGGACTGGGCGCGTTCGGCACCGGCGTGCTCGCGCGGCGTCTGGGCGAGACGCGTGGCGTGGCGCTCGGCCTCGTCGCCATTGCGGCGGCTTGCGGCGCGCGCGCGTTCGCGTCGACGGGCGGCGCGCTCATGCTCACGGCCACCGCGGCCGGTGCAGGCGTCGCGGCCATTCAAGCCCTGTTGCCCGCCGTGATGAAGCAGCGCTTCGCTCATCGCGTGCCGCTCGCGATGGGGCTGTTTTCGGCATCGATCATGAGCGGCGGCGGCCTTGGCGCGAGCCTGAGCCCGCTGGCCGCGCGCCTTGGCGGCTCGTGGCACGCGGGGCTCGCCGTCTGGGTGGTGCCCGCGCTCGCCGCGCTCGCGCTGTGGGCCTGGCTCAGCCGCGACGCGCAGCAAGGCGCACAAGCCGGGACAAGCGCGACGGCAGGCGCGGCGGCAAGCAAGGCGGCCGGAGCGGCCGGCGCTCCCCCCCACGTGCCGGTGTGGCGCAAGCGCCGCGCATGGACGCTCGGCCTGCACTTCGGCCTCGTGAACGGCGGCTATACGAGCCTCGTGGCGTGGCTGCCCGCGTACTACCAGCAGCACGGCGCGAGCGTCGCGGCCAGCGGCTCGCTGCTCGCCGCCATGACGGTCTTCCAGGCCATCTGCGCGCTCCTGCTGCCGCTTGCGGCGGCCCGCTTCAAGGACCGCCGTCCCTGGCTCGTCGCCGGGCTGAGCGCGCAATTGATCGGCATCGTCGGCCTCGCCGCCCGGCCCGAGGCCGCGCCGCTTCTGTGGGTGGCGTTTGCAGGCGCGGGGCTCGGCGGCACCTTCTCGGTTTCGCTCGTGACCGTCCTCGATCACTCGGGCGATCACCGCATCGCGGCACGCCTCGTCGCGTTCGTGCAGGGCCTCGGCTTCGTGATCGCAGCGATCGCACCGGTCGTGGCCGGCCGCGTGCGCGACCTCACCGGTGGCTTCACCGGCGCGTGGATCATGCTTGCCATCTCCATCTCCTCGATGATCGTGCTCACGCTGGCTTTCTCGCCGCGCAGCTACGGGCACTGGCTAGGGCGGCACGGCACTGCCGCTTCCGACGCCTGAGGCCTGGGCCTGTTCACGCCAGCAACAGGCCCTGCGGACCTTCGCACGCCGGTTGCCGCATCGGCGCAACATTGGCGCGGTACGCTCCGACAAACGTTTGCATTCACCGCTGTACGAATGTACAGTGCGTGCAGCCGACCCTCCGTGCCGCCCGCTTGCCGTACCGGGCTGCGCCGCCTTCGGGCAGGCGCGTCCGCCAGCCTCGCGCACCGCGCGGGGCCGGTGCAGCCAGGCGGGTCTGCTCACCGAAACGGAGATCACGACGTGCGATTCATCTTGACGGGGACCTTGCTGTGCGTCCTCGCATCCAGCGCACTCGCTGGGGAACACTACACCGAGGTCTGGAATCCACCGGAGGCACGCGTGCCCGCAGCACGCACGCCAGGCGCCCATCCGGCCACGCCTGGGAAGAAGACCCACGCGCACCATGGCACGAAGCACAAGCTCACGACCGCCGGGCGCCTGGACGCGCGCAAGGTGGCCGAGCCCGCGGTACGCGCTTCGGCAGCCACCGTGCCGATGCTGCCCACTGTGCCCGGCAGCACGGGCCACGGCGCCGCGGCAAGCTCGAAGACGAATCGCGACCGCACGCCCTACATCCCGCCGCAGATCGGCCCGGACGGCAACGTCCTGCAAGTGAGCTATGCGGCCCCTGCACAACCGGCACGCCGTGCGCAAAGCCCGCTCATGCTCGTGCCCACCGTCCCGGCCGCCGCGCCGTTCAGCTCGCGAGCGCACTGAGCGCCGCCGTCTCCAGACAAAACCGCGAAAAAAAGCCCCGTCACCTTGCGGTGCGGGGCCGAATCCCATGTCAAGGAGATGCTCATGGAGGAGACGGTTTCATCTTAGCCGTGCCCTTCAGGCGGACCAACCAATGCTTTCAGCTATGCATATGGCGCGCGGCACGCACAACCGACCCTGCCCCGTATGCATATCCTTAGAACAAAAAGTCGTTTCGCGCGGCGCGGCGCGCTAACTAAGATGGCACTTCAGGCTTCGTTCAGACCATAACGAGGCAACAGCCGGGCCAACCAGGCGTAAATCAGGCCTTAGTGAGGCCTCACCCGCGCCAGTTCGGAGCCGGGCGCCAATGGCGAAATCACGCGTTGCCGCGCGTCGCCGAAGGCCCGCACTGAGCCCCACCGCATATCCGAGGAGCACCCCTTGAGCATTACCGATTCCAGACACCGCCCGCTCGTGGTCGGCATTGGCGGCACGACGCGCGAAGCGTCGTCGACTGAGCGCGCCCTCGCCTTCGCGCTGCGCGGCGCGGAGCAGGCCGGCGCGCGCACGCGGCTGTTCGGCGGCACCTTCTTGCACAGCCTGCCCCACTACGCGCCCGAAAACGGCACGCTCACCGACGCCCAGCGCGAGCTGATCGAAGCCGTGCGCGCGGCGGACGCCGTCATCATCGGGACGCCCGGCTATCACGGCGGCGTCTCGGGTCTCGTGAAGAACGCGCTCGACACGCTCGAAGAGCTGCGCGCCGACGCGCGCCCGTATCTCGACGGCCGCGCCGTGGGCTGCATCGTGACCGCCTACGGCTGGCAGGCCACCGGCTCCGTGCTCGCCTCGCTGCGCTCGATCGTGCACGCGCTGCGCGGCTGGCCGACGCCGTTCGGCGCCGGCATCAACACGCTCGAGACGCGCTTCGAGAGCGCGCATCAATGCTCGGATGCGAAAGTCGTCGAGCAGCTCTTCACCGTCGGCCAGCAGGCCGCGCAGTTCGCGCTCGCGTTCGATGCGCAGCGCGCGGCTTCGCAGGCTGGCGACGCGCGTGCAATCGCGGCGGGCGCCGGCGCGGCGCGCAATGAGGATCGACTCAGCGTCGCCGTTTGAATCGGCATTCGAATCGTCGTACGCGTGCTCCGTGCACGCGCGGTCCCAGCCCTGACTGGCCTGGCACTATGGGCTGCTGACCTGAGCGCCATCCCGGCGGCAGCCCTCCTCAACTCCAGGCGTGCCTCGCGTACGTGCGCGTACGTGTTGCGCGCCACTTCCCTCGCCGATCCGCACGGTCTGTGCGCGCTGGCGCACACAGGCATGCGCGTTGCGTCATCCAGCACACAGACGCCTCGCGCCACGCGATCCACATTGAAGGCGAACCGTAATCTCGCCTCATCCTGATCATTCTGCTGACCGTTCCAGGCCACCCGTGATTTGCTTGCGACGAATGATTGGTTTCACACGCGCGCGGCAGCCCCTACGCTTCACTCGTACCGGGAAACGAGCAACGAGGCGCCCATGCGCAATACGCACAAGAGCAGGACGCACCAGCAGGATGCAGAGGCCATGAACGCACCTATCCGCTATAAAGGCTACGAAGTCGCGCCGAGCGCACAGCGGCTTCCGAACGGCCTGTATGCCGCCAATCTCACGATCGGCACGCTGCCGGTCGCGCCAGCGCCGTCACAGCCGGCGACGGGCACCCCATTGAACGACGCGTCGGACTCGCTTCGAAGCGCCGCGCGCGGCGCGCTCGTTTCGTTCGACGCGCTCGACTACTTTTTCGACGAACGCCACGCGCTCGCCTACGCGTGCCGCTGGGCGCGCATGTGGATCGACGAACAGCGCCGCTGCGCGTGACGCCTCCGTCATCCTTACAGTTGTGACAGAATAGGAGTCAAATCACCGTCCCCTTTCACGCTCAATGGCCGACACCCTGACGCATCCAGCCGAAGGCGCAAGCGTTGACGAAAGCGCCCTCGCCGACCAGGACGCCGCGCTGCGGCACTGGACGCACGACACGCCAGGGCCCATCAGGATCGGATCGGACGAGCACCGGAAGATGTTTTGCCGGATGCTGCTGGACACGCACGATCCCTACCGCCCCGCGGTGCTCGACTGGCCGAAGCTCGAGCCCGACGCGCTGCGGCGCCTGACTTCGCTGCCGATCTGGGACATCGCCGTGCAGACCGAAGGCCGCGCGTCGATCCGCGTGAAAACCTGGGCGGCCACGGTGGCCGATCCGCTCTTGCGCGCCGCCATCGAAATGGACGGCGACGAAGAAGCGCGCCACAAGGTCGTGCTCTCGCATCTCGTCGAGGCCTACGGCATCGCGCTCGCACCCGAACCTGCCTACCCTCCGCCGAAAAACCCCGAATGGGCGTGGATGTTCACGGGCTACAGCGAGTGCGTCGACAGCTTCTTCGCCTTTGGCCTGTTCCGCTCCGCGCAGCGCTCGGGATTTTTTCCCGCCGAGCTCGTCGAGACCTTCGAACCCGTGATCCAGGAAGAAGCGCGCCACATCCTCTTCTTCGTGAACTGGGTGGCGTGGTATCGCAAGAATCTGCCCTGGTGGCGCCGGCCGTGGCACTCGCTGCGCGTCGCGGCAATCTGGATCAAACTGGTGTGGGACCGCGTGGCGATTGCGCGCGGCATCGACGCCGACGGCGTTGCGCACGACTCGAACTTCCTGCCCGCCAACCGCGAAGTACTGGGCGATTCGCTCAAGCCGCGCGAGCTGATCGAGTTGTGCCTGCGCGAAGACGAGGCGCGCATGCGGGGCTACGATTCGCGCCTGTTGCGCCCGACGCTCGTGCCCACGCTCGCCCGCATCGCACTGCGCTTCATGAAGACGTAACGCGCACCGGGGTGCGCACGACGAAGCATCCGGCACGAGCGCATCGCGATGCCTCGCCCCCCACGGCCGCACGAGAAGGAGATTGCATGACCTGGACTGTCGACCAGCAACTGGCACTGAGCGCGACGCAAGCCGTCGAGGCCATCCGCACGGGGCGGCTCAAAGCCGCCGATTACGTCGCCACCTTGCTCGCGCGCGCGCAGGCGCTGGAAAACCTCAACGCGCTCACCTCGCTCGACGTGGAAGGGGCGCTAGCCGCCGCACGGCGCATCGACTCGCTCGGCACTCACGAGCGCGCGCATCTGCCGCTCGCGGGCCTGCCCGTGGTCGTGAAGGACAACATCAACACGCGCGGCCTGCAGACCTCGGCGGGCACGCCCGCGCTCGAAGGCTTCGTCCCCGCGCGCCATGCGCCTTCGGTGCAGCGGCTCGTGGACGCCGGCGCGATCTTGCTCGGCAAGGCCAATATGCACGAGCTCGCGTTCGGCATCACGAGCACGAATCTCGCGCCGCACGCGGGCCCTGTGCGCAACCCCTGGGACCCCGAACGAATTCCCGGCGGCTCGTCGGGCGGCACGGCCGCCGCCATCGCGGCACGCATCGTGCCCGCAGGCCTCGGCACCGACACCGGCGGCTCCACGCGCATACCCGCCGCGCTATGCGGCATTGTCGGCTTGCGCCCGAGCGTGGGCGACGGCGGCACGCAGCGCCGCTACCACGACCCGCAGGCCGTCGTGCCGATCAGCCATACGCGCGACACCGTCGGGCCGATGGCGCGCACCGTCGCCGACGCGGCACTCATCGACGGCGTGATCACCGGGCACGGCCCGCTCGCCCAGGCCGCCGTAACGAATCTGCGCGTGGGCTTGCCCGCGCCGTTCTGGGCAGGGCTCGAAGCCGCGACCGAGAGCGTGGCCCGCGCGGCGCTCGCGAAACTCGAAGCGGCCGGCGTCACGCTCGTGCCCGTGGCGATGAGCGAAATCTTCACGCTCAATGACCGCGTGAGCATGGCCATCGCGCTGCACGAGCCGATCGAGGACCTGCAGGCGTGGCTCGTCGCGAACCCCAGCCACGCGCGGACCGTAGCGGACGTGGCCGCGCGCATCGCGAGCCCGGACGTGCGCGCGGCTTACGACGACATCCTCGCGGATAGGCGCGGCGGCGACTATCAAACAGCGATGACCGTATGGCGGCCGCGGCTGCAGCAGCTCTATGCGCAGACCTTCGCCGCCAGCGGCCTTGACGCGCTGCTCTTTCCGACGACGCGCCTCGCGGCGGTGAAGATCGACGAGATGAACGGATCGTCGAGCGTATCGATCGATGGCGGCGCACCGATCGACGAACTGGAGGCGTATCTGCGCAACACCGATCCCGCGAGCAACGCGGGCATTCCGGGCCTCGCGCTGCCCGCGGGGCTGATCGATGGACGGCTGCCGGTCGGCCTCGAACTCGACGGGCCGACCGGCAGCGACCGCAGGCTGCTCGCGATCGGGCTCGCGTTCGAGGAGATTTTGGGGACGTTGCCGGCGCCGGAAATTTGACGGGGTAAGATGCTTTGGCGCGCCATCGCGCAGTCCGATATTCCAATAACCTGGAGACGAATAATGAAGCTTTCGAAGCTCTTCTTTACCAGCGTACTTGCCGTATCGGCTTTTAGCCTGACCGCCGTTGCCGCTCATGCGGAAGACCTGCTGGACAGCGTGAAGCAGGCCGGGGTGCTCAAAGTCGGTCTCGAAGGCACGTATCCGCCCTTCGACTCCCGCAACACCCAGGGTGAACTCGTAGGCTTCGACGTCGACGTTGCGAAAGCGGTTGCGGCCAAGCTGGGCGTGAAGCCCGAGTTCATTCCCACCGAATGGAGCGGCATCATCGCGGCGCTGCAAGCCGGCAAATTCGACGTGATCGTCAATCAGGTGACCATCACGCCGCAGCGCCAGCAGGCGCTCGATTTCAGCCAGCCCTATACCTATTCCGCAGCCCAGCTGATTCAGCGCGCCGACGACAAGCGCGAGTTCAAGGCGCTCGACGAATTCAAGGGCGACAAGAAACTCGGCGTGACGCTCGGGACGAACTACGATCAGATGGCGCGCGCCGTGCCAGGCATCAACGTGCAGACCTATCCGGGTGCACCCGAAAAGCTGCGTGATCTGGCAGCGAAGCGCATCGATGCCACGATCGACGACCGGTTGATGCTGCCGTATATGATCAAGACTTCACAGTTGCCGCTGCGCCCGGGCGCGGTGCTCCAGGGCGCCAATCAGGAAATGGGCATTCCGTTCCGCAAGGGCAATCCCAAGTTCGAGAAAGCGATCAACGACGCGCTGACTTCGTTGAAGCAGGACGGGACGCTGAAGAAGATCTCGGAGCACTGGTTCGGAACCGATGTGACGGTGCCGATCGCGCAGTGATCTTTGAGGGCTTTCACTCGCGCACGCCGGCTGGGTAAGTGGTCGGCGTGCGGAAAGAGATGAATATGATCGCCCTGTCAATAAGGATTACGAATATAGTTAGCCACTACCGATAGAAAACATATTCCGCAAGATAAGGCGAGCTGCCAAGCTGGTGCTCTGTCGAACATGGCGCGGACGGCGTCAGCCCGCCGACAGTATGTACGCGCTGCACATACCGGATTGCCGACAGCGTACCGGCACCGGCCACGCCATGCGTTTCAAGCAAGAGTTGCGGGATGCTTGCCGGCGTTTCACTGGGTCGTTGCGCAATCACGTGCCCCACAATACGGCTGCCGTCCTCGGCTTCCCATGAAGGCCCTGCGCCGTGCCGAACCACCGCGTGACCGCTCGCATCGAAAAGCGTTGCCTGCGGGCTCTTGAACACCCATCCCAGACGATGCTGCGCGTCGTACTCACACGCATAGT
Source organism: Paraburkholderia silviterrae (assembly GCF_004353915.1). Lineage (GTDB taxonomy): Bacteria > Pseudomonadota > Gammaproteobacteria > Burkholderiales > Burkholderiaceae > Paraburkholderia > Paraburkholderia silviterrae. The sequence goes on from NZ_SMRP01000001.1 coordinate 724,966, forward strand.
TCTGCACGCCCGACGCGTTCAGCGTCATCACGCGTTCTGCCTGCGGTGGATCGATGGATGCGCCGGCAGGGCCAGCAGGCGGCATTGCACACGCCCCCAGTATCGATACAACGGCAGCAGCCAAGCCTGATTGCAAAGCATTTCTGAGCATGGTTTTTCACCCCAGTGAAATGAAGCACGACCCAATGCGTTGACCGATCAGCCAACTCGCCAGTCGACTCCGCTAGCCGCGATAGTACGCGCGCTCTTCCATATGCCTCGGTTTCACGCTCGAAACCCACGCGACCAGAAAGTGGCCGCATGCGGCCAAACGCGGTTTGGCAATACCCACGCCACTGCCCTCATGCGTCAATTCCACGCACCCGCCCATCCGCTGCCCGCCCCGGCAACCCGTCCCCACCGCACACCCCATCTGCATCAACCCGCCGTTGCCCGATTGGCCACCCAACCCCCGTCATCGCCGTTACAATGAGAACCGTTCTCATTTCAAGACGACAAGAATCCCCATGCGGCTGACCGACCTGACCAAGGGCGCCACTGCCTATGTCGAGCGCGTCGATGACGCCTCGGCCCGCGACCCCATCGCCCAGCGCCTGCGCGATCTCGGCTTCGTCCCCGGTGAGCCCGTGCGCGTCGTCGCGCGCGCGCCGTGGGGCGCCGATCCGCTGCTCGTGCAGATCGGCTCGACGCGCTTCGCGCTGCGACGCGCGGAGGCGCAGCGCGTCAGCGTGAGCCTGAATGCCGGCGCGGGAGCCGCCGCATGAGCCAGGCACCGCTGCGCATCGCCCTCGTCGGCAATCCCAATTGCGGCAAGACCGCGCTATTCAACCTGCTCACGGGCGCACGCCAGAAGGTGGCGAACTATGCGGGCGTGACGGTCGAGCGCAAGGAAGGCCGCTTCGCCACGCCCACGGGCCGCCATATTCAGGTGCTCGATCTGCCCGGCGCCTACAGTTTCGATTCGACCAGCCCCGACGAGCGCGTCACTCACGACGTGCTGCTCGGCCGCTATCCGGGCGAGGCGGCGCCCGACCTGATCGTCTGCGTCGCCGACGCCACCAATCTGCGCCTGCATCTGCGCTTCGTGCTCGAGGTCAAGCGCATGGGCCGTCCGGTCGTGCTCGCGCTCAACATGATGGACGCCGCGAAACGCCGGGGCATTCAGGTGAACGTCGCCACACTCTCGCGCGAGCTTGGCATGCCCGTGGTCGAGACCGTGGCCGTGCGGCGCGGCGGCGCCCAGGCGCTCATCGACCTGATCGACCGGGTGGGCACGGATGCGGCGCCCGCCTCGCATGAGGGCGGCACGAGCCAGAACGACGACGCCGACCTGCACGCCACGGTGCGGCGCATCCTCGCCGACGCCGTGACCATGCCGCGCGCCACCGACGCGCGCGACGACGCCATCGACCGCTTCGCGCTGCATCCGGTGTTAGGCCCGCTGATTCTCGCGGTGGTGATGTTCCTCGTGTTCCAGGCCGTCTATTCGCTCGGCAAGCCGCTCACCGACGCCATCGGCGACGGCTTCGGCTGGCTTGGCGGCGTCGTGGGCGCGGCGCTGCCCGACGGCCCGCTGCGCAGCCTCGTCACCGACGCCCTTTTCGGTGGAGTAGGCACCGTGCTCGGCTTTTTGCCCGAGATTCTCGTGCTGTTCTTCTTCATCCTCGTGCTGGAGGAATCGGGCTATCTGCCGCGCGCGGCCTTCCTGCTCGACCGCATGATGGTCTCGGTCGGCTTGACGGGCCGCTCGTTCATTCCGCTCCTGTCGAGCTTCGCCTGCGCGATTCCCGGCGTGATGGGCACGCGCAGCATCTCCGATCCGCGCGACCGGCTCGCCACGATACTCGTCGCGCCGCTCATGACGTGCTCGGCGCGCCTGCCCGTCTACGCGCTCTTGATCGGCGCGTTCATTCCGCACCGGCTGATCTTCGGCGTGTTCAATCTGCAGGGGCTCGTGCTGTTCGCGCTCTACGCGGCCGGCATCGTGGGCGCCATGGCGGTGGGCTGGGTGATGAAGAAGCTGCGCCGCGACCGCGGCGAGCACGCGCTGCTGATGGAATTGCCTTCGTACCGCCTGCCGCGCGCGCGCGACGTCGCAATCGGCTTGTGGGAACGCGGCTCGATCTTCCTGAAGCGTCTCACCGGCATCATCCTCGCACTGACTGTGCTGATGTGGTTCATCTCCACGTTCCCCTCGCCGCCCGATGGCGCGACGCAGCCGGCCATCGACTATACGATCGCGGGCTATCTCGGCCGCGCGCTGCAATGGCCGTTCGCGCCGCTCGGCTTCAACTGGCAGATGAGCCTCGCGCTGATCCCCGCGTTCGCCGCACGCGAAACGGCAGTGGCCGCGCTCGCGACGGTCTATTCGGTGGCGAGCGGCGATGGCGACATCGTCGCGCTCGGCCACACGCTCGCGCAGAATTTTTCGCTGGCCAGCGCGCTTTCGCTGATGGTGTGGTTCGCGTTCGCGCCGCAGTGCATGTCGACGCTCGCCGTGATCCGCCGCGAAACGCGTTCCTGGCGCGCCGTGGTGATCTCGTTCAGCTATATGTTCGTGGTGGCCTACGCGGCCTCGTTCGTCACGTACCAGATCGCGAGCCGCTTCGTATGAGCACGAGTCTCGTTCTTCAGTATGTGGTCATTGCACTGCTCGTGGCCGCAAGCCTGTGGACGGCGCTGCGCAAGCTTGCGCCCAGGACGACCGCACGTTGGCAAGCCGCCGCCGCGGCTGCGCTGCTGCGGCCGCAACGCGGTGCATTCGCGCAACGCATAGGCCGCCTCGTGCAGCCGAAAGGCGCTACCGGCAATTGCGGCGACGGCTGCGGCACGTGCGGAACCTGCGGGCCGACCAATGCGCCTGCCGATGCACGCGCCGATGCCTCCTCGCGCGAGCAACCCGTTACGTTCCACGCGCGCCGTAAATAAGCGCGTCACTTGTTTCGGCTACACTCGCGGCAGCAAGGTCGCCCGTGCGAGCGCGCCGTCTGCACGGGCGCAGTGAAGCGCATCGTGCGCCCCATTCCCGAATTGCCCGACTCTCCCGTTTAGCGCCGATGCCTCACGTCTTCTCTGCCGTCTCTCGCTCCCGGTCTGCTTTCGCAGCGCTTTTCGTTGCGCTCATTGGAGCGCTCGCCGCCACCGGCTGCGTGCGTCTTTCCGCGCTCGACGCAAACGGGCTCTGGAAAGTCGTTGGCGAACAATGCGTGCCGAACGCGCGCGACAGGGGCGACCCCGGCCCGTGCACGACGGTGGACTTCCAGAAGCGCTATGCGGTGCTCAAGGACATCAACGGACGCGCACAGTATCTGCTGATTCCGACCGACCGCGTATCGGGCATCGAAAGCGCCGAGATTCTCTATGGCGGTTCGCCCGAGTATTGGGTGGGGGCATGGGCCGCAGGGCGCTACGTGGACGCCAAACTGAAAGCGACGCTCGCTCCCACCCAGCTCGGCCTCGAAATCAACTCGTCGCAGCGGCGCTCGCAGGACCAGTTGCATATCCACGTCGATTGCATGCGCAACGACATTGCCGATGCGCTCGCGCCGTATCGGCACGACACACCCGGCACGTGGCGCTGGACGACGCTGGACGGCAAGCGCTACCGCGTCACACGCGTGACGCGTCTCGACGACGGCGGCAATCCGTTCCGCGTGGTCGCACGCGACCTGGGCGCGCAGCAAAGCATGGCAGTGCAAACGATCCTCGTGACCGGCGCCGGCCCCGACACCGCGCGCGATGGCTGGCTCGTCGTCAACAGCGGGCTGGACGTGGAAGGCGGCACCGGCACCGCCGAAGGCCTGCTCGATCATTCGTGCGCGCTCGCGCGCGCGCAATAACGCGGTGTGCGACGCTCACACCACATCGTCCTCGCGCGCCAGACGCGCCAACATCAATGCATGGAACCGGATTGCGGTGGCGTTGCAATTTGCGCCGCCGGTGAAAGAGGAGGCGCAAAAAAAGGCGTTTCGCTCTCGCGAAACGCCCCAAGGTAAAACTCTCAGGTCTTCACTTTCAAACTATCACTCTGCTTCCAGCATCAGCAGTTGGGCGCCATCGGCGACCTGGTCGCCCACGGCGTAGAGCACTTCGGTCACCTTGCCCGCCGCCGGCGCGCCAATCGTGTGCTCCATCTTCATCGCCTCCATCACGATGAGCGGCGCGCCCTTCTCCACCACCGCGCCCGGCTCCACGAGCACGGCGATCACTTTGCCCGGCATCGGCGCCGTGAGGCGGCCTTCGCCGTGCTCCGCGTCCGCCGCGTGCGCAAGCAAGTTCCGCCATTCGAACACCATGGCCGTGCCAAGGCAGAACACGTGGAAGACGTCGCCGTCGATGAACACACGGCCCGTCACGCGCATATCGCCAATCGTCACGCCGTATTCGTCGGCGCCTTCGCCGCGCCACCACGTGTAGCGCGCTTGCTGGCCCGCCAACGCGAGCGTCTGTGCGCCGCCGTCGTGTGTGAATGCCGTCGAAAATGCCTCATCGCTTTCGACGTCGCGCCATTCGAAGGTCTGCGCAAAGCCGCCATTGAGCCGCCAATGCGCGAGCGATTGCCACGGCGATGCGCCCTGCCCCAGGCCGCCCTCGCGCGCGATCAGCGCCGCGCAAGCCAGCGCGAGCACCTCGCGCAACGGTTTGTTCTGCGGCGCGAACAGCGCGTCGTTGTGGCGTTCGATCAGGCCCGTGTCGAGATCGGCGCTCGCGAACGGCTCGCAGGTCACGAGCCGATGCAGGAACTCGACGTTCGTATGCGGGCCAACGACTTCGCACTCCTCCAGCGCCCGGCGCATGCGTGCGAGCGCATCGTCGCGCGTCGCGCCATGCACGATGAGCTTGGCGATCATCGGGTCATAGAACGGCGTAATCGTGTCGCCCTCGCGCACGCCGCTGTCGATACGCACGCTCGCGCGCTCGCCCGCATCGCCAATCCTGAACTCGACGCCCGCGGGCATGCGCAGATGCTTGAGCGTGCCCGTCGAAGGCAGAAAGCCGCGCGCGGGGTTCTCGGCATAGATACGCGCTTCGAGCGCGTGTCCCGTCACCGTGAGCTGCGACTGCTCGAGCGGCAGCGGCTCGCCCGCCGCCACACGCAACTGCCACTCGACGAGATCGAGGCCCGTGACCATTTCCGTCACCGGGTGCTCGACCTGCAGGCGCGTGTTCATCTCCATGAAGTAGAAGTCCGCGCCCGTCATGATGAACTCGACGGTGCCCGCGCCCTCGTAGTTCACCGCGCGCGCCGCGGCCACCGCGGCTTCACCCATTGCGCGCCGCACGCTCTCATCGAGTCCCGGCGCGGGCGCTTCTTCGAGCACCTTCTGGTGACGGCGCTGCACAGAGCAATCGCGGTCGAACAGATACACGGCGCCGCCATGCTTGTCTGCGAACACCTGCACTTCCACGTGGCGCGGGCGCGTGAGGTATTTCTCGATCAGCACGCGGTCGTTGCCGAAGCTGCTCGCGGCCTCGCGCTTGCACGAGGCAAGCGCCGCCGCGAAGTCCTCACTGCGCTCGACCACGCGCATACCCTTGCCGCCGCCGCCCGCGCTCGCCTTGAGCAGCACGGGATAACCCATCGCGTCGGCTTCGCGCTGGAGCAGCGCGGGGTCCTGGTCGTCGCCGTGGTAGCCCGGCACGAGCGGCACGGCTGCTGCATGCATGAGCGCCTTGGCCGCGGCCTTCGATCCCATCGCGGCGATCGCCTCAACCGGCGGTCCGATGAAGACGATGCCGGCCTCTTCGCAGGCGCGCCCAAAATCTTCGTTTTCCGAAAGGAACCCGTAGCCAGGGTGAATCGCCTGTGCGCCGGTCGCCTTCGCGGCGGCGATGATGCGCTCGATGCGCAGGTAGCTCTGCGCTGCGCCGGCCTCGCCGATATGCACGGCCTCGTCGCACGCGGCAACGTGTTTGGCATTTGCATCGGCGTCCGAATAAACGGCCACGCTCTTGATGCCGAGGCGTCGGCAAGTCGCCGCGACCCGGCAGGCAATCTCGCCGCGATTGGCAATCAGAATCTTGTTGAACATAGGAAGTCTCGCAATCGTTCTGGTGCGCCTGTCATTCACGCCGGATCACGCCAGCGTGGCGTGCGCTTCTCGAGGAACGACGACACGCCGTCGCGTCCCTCCTCGCTCGCGCGGATGCGCGCAATCCGCACAGCCGTGTCTTCGATCAGCGCGTCGTCCAGCGTCTCGCCCGCGATGTCCTGCACGAGCTGCTTGCACTCGCGCACCGCGTTCGGGCTGTTCGCGCTGAGCGTGTCGGCAATGCGCTCAACGGTGGCGTCGAGCTCGGCCGCGCTCACCGCTTCGCTCACGAGGCCGAGGCGCAGCGCGGTCGCGCAATCGAATGCCTCCGCCGTCACGAAGTAGCGGCGCGAAGCCTGCTCGCCGAGCGCACGGATCACGTACGGCGCAATGGTCGCGGGCATCAGCCCAAGGCGCGCCTCGGAAAGGCAGAAGTGCACCGTCTCCACGGCCACGACGATATCGGCCGCGCACACGAGGCCCATGCCGCCCGCGTAGGCATCGCCATGCACGCGCGCGATCACAGGCTTCGGGCAGCGGTAGACGGCCGAGAGCATGTGCGCGAGACGCAGTGCGTCGGCGCGGTTCTCTTCGTCGGAGTAGCCGGCCATCTTGCGCATCCAGTTCAAGTCCGCGCCCGCGCAGAAAGCCTTGCCGTTGCCCGCGAGCACGATGGCGCGCACATCGTCGCGCGCGCCGAGCGCGGTGAAGGCCGCGGTCACGTCGGCGATCATCGTCTCGTTGAACGCGTTGCGCACGTCGGGGCGATTGAGCGTGACGGTCGCGACATGGCCCGTCACATCGACCAGCAGCGTTTCGTATTGCATCGTCATGTCTTCTTCTCCACGCGCGCTTACATGCGGAACACGCCGAAGCGCGTATCCTCGATCGGCGCGTTCATCGTGGCCGAAAGCCCGAGGCCGAGCACGTCGCGCGTCTGGGCCGGATCGATCACGCCGTCGTCCCACAGGCGCGCGCTCGCATAGTACGGATGCCCCTGGCGCTCGTACTGGTCGCGAATCGGCTGCTTGAATGCCTCTTCCTCTTCCGCGCTCCACGAGCCGCCCTTGCCTTCGATACCGTCGCGGCGCACCGTGGCGAGCACGGAGGCGGCCTGTTCGCCGCCCATCACCGAAATGCGCGCGTTCGGCCACATCCACAAGAAGCGCGGCGAGTATGCACGGCCGCACATGCCGTAATTGCCCGCGCCGAACGAGCCGCCGATGATGACCGTGAACTTCGGCACCTTCGCCGTCGCCACCGCCGTCACCATCTTCGCGCCGTTGCGCGCGATGCCTTCGTTCTCGTACTTGCGGCCCACCATGAAGCCCGTGATGTTCTGCAGGAACACGAGCGGAATCTTGCGCTGGCAGCACAGCTCGATGAAATGCGTGCCCTTGAGCGCCGACTCGGAAAAGAGGATGCCGTTGTTCGCGATGATCCCGACCGGATGACCCCAGATGTGCGCGAAGCCCGTGACGAGCGTCGTGCCGTAGCGCGCCTTGAATTCGTCGAAGGCGGAATCGTCGACGATGCGCGCGATCACTTCGCGCACGTCGAAAGGCTTGCGCGTGTCCACGGGAATCACGCCGTAGAGGCTCCTGGCGTCGTAACGCGGCGGCAGCGGCTCGCGCATCACGACAGGCGGCGTCTTCGTGCGATTGAGATTGCCGACGATCGAACGCGCGATTGAAAGCGCATGCGCATCGTTCTGCGCGAGATGATCGGCCACGCCCGAAAGACGCGTATGCACGTCACCGCCGCCGAGGTCTTCGGCGCTCACTTCCTCGCCGGTTGCGGCCTTCACGAGCGGCGGGCCGCCGAGAAAAATCGTGCCCTGGTTCTTCACGATGATCGACTCGTCGCTCATCGCCGGCACGTAGGCGCCGCCCGCCGTGCACGAGCCCATCACCACGGCGATCTGCGGGATGTCCTGCGACGAGAGATTCGCCTGGTTGTAGAAGATGCGGCCGAAGTGGTCGCGATCTGGGAAGACGTCGTCCTGGTTCGGCAGGTTCGCGCCGCCCGAGTCGACCAGATACACGCAAGGCAGGTTGTTTTCCTGCGCGATTTCCTGCGCGCGCACGTGCTTCTTCACGGTGACGGGATAGTACGTGCCGCCCTTCACGGTCGCGTCGTTGCAGACGATCACGCACTCCTGGCCCGCGATGCGCCCGATGCCCGTGATGATGCCCGCGCCCGGCGCGTCGTCGTTATACATGCCGTAGGCCGCGAGCTGCGAAAGCTCGAGAAACGGCGTGCCCGGGTCGAGCAGTTGCGCGATGCGCTCGCGCGGCAACAGCTTGCCGCGCGAGACGTGCTTGTCGCGCGCAGCCTCGCCGCCGCCGAGCGACAGCTTCTGGATCTTCTCGCGCAAGTCCGCGACCAGCACTTCGAGCGCGGCTGAATTCGTCTTGAAGTCATCCGAGCGCGGATTGAGTTTCGATTCGATGATCGGCATCTCGTGGTTCCTCAGGAGGGCGAAATCAAGCGGTTTCCGCGAACAGCTCGCGGCCGATCAGCATGCGGCGAATCTCGCTCGTGCCCGCGCCGATTTCGTAGAGCTTCGCGTCGCGCCAGAGACGCCCGACCGGATATTCGTTGATATAGCCGTTGCCGCCGAGGATCTGGATGGCCTCGCCGGCCATCCACGTAGCCTTTTCGGCGGTGTAGAGAATCACGCCGGCGCAGTCCTTGCGCACCTGGCGCACATGATCCGTGCCGATCGTGTCGAGCTGACGGCCCACTGCGTAGAGATACGCGCGGCACGCCTGGAACGTCGTATAGAGGTCGGCGACCTTGCCCTGGATGAGCTGGAATTCGCCGATGGCCTGGCCGAACTGCTTGCGCTCGTGAATGTACGGCACGACCGAATCCATCACGGCGGCCATGATGCCCGTGGGGCCGCCCGCGAGCACGGCGCGCTCGTAGTCGAGGCCGCTCATGAGCACCTTCACGCCGCCGTTGAGCTGGCCGAGGATATTTTCTTCGGGCACCTCAACATCCTGGAACACGAGCTCGCCCGTATGCGAGCCGCGCATGCCGAGCTTGTCGAGCTTTTGCGCCACGGAAAAGCCCTTCATGCCCTTCTCGACGATAAACGCCGTGATGCCGCGCGGGCCCGCTTCGAGATCGGTCTTCGCATAGACCACGAGCGTGTCGCAATCCGGGCCGTTGGTGATCCACATCTTCGTGCCGTTAAGCACGTATTTGTCGCCCTTTTTATCGGCGCGCAGCTTCATGCTGACGACGTCGGAGCCGGCGTTCGGCTCGCTCATCGCAAGCGCGCCCACGTGCTCGCCCGAGACGAGCTTGGGCAGGTACTTGCGCTTTTGCGCCTCGGTGCCGTTGCGGTGGATCTGGTTCACGCACAGGTTCGAATGCGCGCCGTACGACAGGCCGACCGAAGCCGAGGCGCGCGAGATCTCTTCCATCGCCACCATGTGCGCCGTGTAGCCCATGTTCGCGCCGCCGTATTCTTCGGAGACGGTCATGCCGAGCACGCCCAGGTCGCCGAACTTGCGCCAGAGGTCCATCGGGAACTGGTCGGTGCGGTCGATCTCGCCCGCGCGCGAGGCGATTTCCTTGGCCGCGAAGTTCTGGATGCTGTCGCGCAGCATTTCGACTTCTTCGCCAAGCGGGAACTGCAAACCGGGTACGTTGCTCATCCTGTGTCTCCTGTGTAGGGCGCGGGCGTTCTCGCGAGTGACGCGACTTGCCCCTTGGGGACACATTTCACGCCACATTTACGTTAACGTCAATAGAAATTTTTGAGTAACGCTCAGATTTCTTGTAATCTCCACTTCATAGCGCTTTCAACGTGTTGCAAAGCGTGAAACATCGTGCATAATTGGGACGAATCCCGCCGTAAACTGAACCTTACTCAGAATGTCTACCGCCCCCAATACCTTCCTGTCCGCGTCGCGCCGCCAGCCGGCCGGGCGCAAGTCCCAGCAGCGCGTGAAGGAGATACTCGAGGCCGGGCGCGAGGTGTTCTCCGAAAAGGGTTACACGCGCGCCACCACCGCCGAAATCGCGCAGCGGCTGGGCATCTCCGAAGCCACGGTGTTCAGCTACTTTCGCGGCAAGCGCGAGCTGTGCTCGCGCGTGATCGGCGACTGGTATGACGAATCGATCGAGGCGATCGAGGCCGGCCTGCCGCGCGATGGCACCGTTCGTCAGCAGTTTGCATTCATCGTGCGCATGCATTTGCAGCTGATGCTGGAGAGTGGCACGGGCATCTGCGAATTGGTGCTTTCGGAGGGGCGCACGCGCCATCACGAGCTTAGCGAAGCGCTCACGGAAATGCAGCGGCGCTACACAGCGCCGCTCATGCGCGTGCTCGCGCGCGGCCAGGAATGCGGGCAGATTCGCAACGACATGCCGCTGCGCCTGTTGCGCTCGCTCATCTTCGGGCCGATGGAGCACGTGCTCTGGGACGCGACGCTCGGCAACCGCCGCACCGATATCGACGCCACAGCAGAGAAGCTCGCCGACGTGTTGTGGAATGCGCTGCAGCCGCCCAATATCGAGCTGGCCGCGCTCGCGCAATTCAGCCAGGACGTGGGTGAGGCCATGCGCCGCCTCGAGCGCGAACGCGCGCCGCGCAATGCAGGCGCGCAGGCGTCTTCACAGGATTAGAGTCCGCTCACGCCGGTAGCTGGCGCCCAGGCACGGCGCGCCTGGCTCGCGCAACGCACCGGCAAGGTGTGGGGGTTTCACGCTAAGCTGGCGCTTTCGCATCAGTCCCTTCAAGCCGCCACGCACAGACCGCCATGCACACCACGCTCACCGCTGCGCTCGCCTCCCGCTTCGCTTCACTCGCGCTCGCTCACCTCACGCGCGAGTATCCGAACAGGCTCACCCATTCACTGGCGGGTCCGCAGGACGTGCAGGGCCCGCGCGCGCTGCACCCCGTGTTCTACGGCAGCTACGACTGGCATTCGTGCGTGCACGGCTACTGGCTCGTCGCGCATCTGCTGGAGCGTTTCCCCGACTTGCCCGAGGCGCCGCGCATCGTGGCCGTGATCGACGAGCACTTCACTGAAGCGAACATGGCCGGCGAGCGCGCCTACCTCGACCTGGCGCACAACCGCGGCTTCGAGCGCCCCTATGGCTGGGCCTGGCTGCTCGCGCTCGCGGGGCAGCTGCATGGCATGAAGACACCCGAGGCCCAGCGCTGGTCGCGCACACTGACGCCGCTCACCGAGGCGTTCGTCGAGCGTTTCGAGGAATTTCTGCCGAAGGCGACTTATCCGCTGCGCGTGGGCACGCACTTCAACACCGCGTTCGCGCTCACGCTCGCACTCGACTTTGCGCGCCAGACCTCGCGCGCCGGGCTCGCGCGCCTGATCGAGGAGACCGCACGCCGCTGGCACCAAGGCGATGCGGGATGCCAGGCGTGGGAGCCGTCGGGCGACGAGTTTCTCTCGCCCTCGCTCATGGTCGCGGTGCTGATGAGCCGCGTGCTGGGCGCCGACGAGTTCGCCGCGTGGTTCGAGCGCTTTCTGCCCGCGCTGGCCGCGCGCGAGCCGGCCACGCTGTTCCTGCCCGCCACGGTCACCGACCGCAGCGACGGCAAGATCGCCCATCTCGACGGCCTGAACCTGAGCCGCGCGTGGTGCCAGCGCACGCTCGCGCGCGTGCTGCCGGAGGGCGACGCACGAGCGCACGCGCTGCGCGAAGCAGCGCAGACGCATCTGGACACGGCGCTCGAGCACGTCGCCGGCGACTATATGGGCGAGCACTGGCTCGCCAGCTTCGCGACGCTCGCGCTCGAAGCCTGAGCGCTGCGCGCGCGCCTGACCTCGCTCAGCGCACTGCCGGCTTCGCTTCGCGCGCTCCTCGCCTGCCTGCGCGCGCTGCCGGCTCGCAGCGCGCGCCCCTCGCCACCCATCGCACGTTGCCGCCGCCCCCCGGCGATCAGAACGCCGCGGCTTCCTCGGCCACGCGCTCGCACAGCGGCACGGGGTCGAGCAGCATCAAGGTGCCCTGCCCCGGCAACTCGACCGCCTCGCGCATGTCGCCGCGCGTCTGCGTGCCCGCGGCGCGCGTGAACATCGCAGGCATCGTCAGTTGCGAGCTGCCGTTAAGCGTGACGATGTCCTCGACCGAATCGACCAGCAGTCCGTACTTTTCGCCGCGATGCTCGACGATCAGGATCTTCGCGTGTGCGAGATCCTCGTAGGGCGGCATGGCATACATCGATCGCACGTCGATGACCGTCACGATCACGCCACGCAGATTCAGCACGCCGCGCACGAAGGCGGGCAAGCCCGGCGTCTTGACGATGTCGTCGCGGTAGTCGATCACCTCGCGCAATTCGGCAATGCGCACGCCGATCAACTGGCCGATGCGGAACGTCACGAGGGTCTGCCGCGTGCCGCCGCGCTTTTGGGCGACATCGCCCGCTTGCACGGCCTTGCGATAGAGCTCGCGATGGCCTGTTGCCAGCGTCGCGATGCGCTCGTTCGCAAAGAGGGCGTCGGCGTTCACCAGCAGCACGCCCGTCGAGTCGCCCGCAGCGAGATAGCCCGCGAACAACGAGCGATGCGCGCCGCCATACGAAGGCATCGGCAAAAGCTCGTCTTCGCGGTACGCGACGATGCTCGCGACTTCGTCCACCAGCAAACCGAAGCATCCTTCGTCGCGATTGAGCACCACGATGCGCCGCTCATCGGCGGCAACCACCGCATCAGGCGCACGCGCAAAACCGAGGAAGGTGCCGAAATCGAGCACCGGCACAGTCGCGCCGCGCAGGTTGAGCATGCCGATGCAGACCTCGTCGGCCATTGGCGAATGCTGCAGCGCCGGCACGCGGATGATCTCCTGGATTGCCCCCATCGGCAGCGCCAGCGCAGTTCCGCCCACCTTGAACGAAACATTCTGGCGACGTTGACCCTGTTGTGCCCTGCGCTCGGTTGTGCGCGCAACTTGTTCGGCAAAATGCGGCACGTCGCGCAGCCCGAGCAGCGCCGCCGCCGATAGCACCTGCAGCACGTGCTCGCCGCCGTCGAGCTTGAGCACCGCGCCGATCGCTGCGGGCGCACTGCCTTCGGCTGTCTCGATCGCGATCACCTGATCCTTCGGCACACGCAGAATCTCGCCGGTTGCGTCGAACCGCAATCCCACACGCACGCCCGCGGTCTCCACGATGGCGATCTTGCGCGTGGGCGCGATGCCCTCGTCCCGCACATTCAGCAGCTGGTGCAGGTCGACCACGGGAATCAGCGTGCCGCGCAAATTGAACAGGCCGAGCAGATAAGGCGGCGCGAGCGGGACCGGCGTGAGCGTCTCGGGATGATTGACGACTTCCTGGAGCGCGGCGACGGGCAGTGCGAGCTCCGTGCCGGCCAGGTGGAACGACCCGTACAGCTCGAGCTGGCCGGCGGCGGCCAGCGAACGATGGTTCATCGTGAAGCTCCGTAGCGAATGGGAACGATGGGCGTCGAACGGCAGGCGAATACCCTGCTTGAGTGGAGCCAGGTGCGCCGCTCACCCCGAGCGCGAAAAGCGGCGCACCGCGTAGTCCTGCTGCCCACAATCGATAGTCAGTTGCCGCCCGCACTCGCCGCCCACATCTGTGTGGATGACGCGCACGCGCGCGTGCGCCAGCAACTGCTGCGCCATGCGCACGTTCAGTTCGCCGATCGGCTCGTGAATCGTGGTTCGGTGTTGCATCATGTTCGCGCCGCCCGCCAGCACGGCTTCGATTTCGCCATCGGGCGCCGCCTGGGCGCCCATCATCGAAATCAGTGCGGGCAGCGCGTCGACCACGTACTTGGCCTCCTGGCCTTGACGCTCCACCGGCACGGCGCGCGCCCTGCCAACCGGCTCCGGCAACAGGCAATGCGCGAGCCCGCTACTGCCGCGCGCGCGCCACAGCAGCCCGATGCCCACGCACGAGCCCAGCGTGGCGCGCAGGATTCTGGCGTCTTCCCGGGTGCTGACCGCGATCTCGCACATCCGCACCTGCACATCACGCGTGCTCATGGTCGCACTCCTCACGATGCTGGCCGTTGCGGTAGATGAGCGGCTGCTCGAACGTAAACCCCGCCGTCACGCGGCTCAGCGATTCCGACTCGCCCACGATCAGCACGGCGTTCGGGCGCATCGCGCGGCGCACGTTCGCGAGCACCGCCTTTTGTCCTTCGAGGTCGAAATAGATCAGCACGTTGCGCAACAGCACCAGATCGAACTGCCCCAACTCGCGCGGCGCCGCATAGAGATTGTGACGGCGGAACGCGACGTGCGCGCGCAGCGCCTCGCCCACCTCCGCCTGCACGCCCTCGCTGCGGAAATACTTCTGCAGCAGCGCGGGATGGCTCTGGCGCAGGCCTTCGATGCTGCGGCCCTGATAGCTGCCGGCACGCGCGCTCGCGAGGATGCCGTCCGAGATATCGGTGCCGACAATGGCGTAACGAAACGCCGCCTCACGCGCGCGAAACTCTTCGCAGAGCATCGCCGTGGACCACGCTTCCTCGCCGCTCGACGCCGCCGCGGACCACACGCGCAGCGCCGAACCGGGGTGCGCCGCGAACCACTGAGGCAGGAAGCTCTGCGCGAGATATTCCCAGATGCGCGGCGTGCGGAAAAACGACGTCTCGTTGGTCGTCACGAGGTCGATGAAATCGTCGATTTCATCGGCGTTCGTGTCCAGCACCTGCAGATAGTCGCGATAGTCCGGCAATCCGAGCGCCATCACGCGACGGCGCAAGCGGCCCTTGAGCATCGTCCACTTGCGCTCGTTCATGGCGATGCCGGTATGCCGGCGCACCTGCTCGAACAGCGCGCGCTGCACCGAAGGTTCGACATCCTGATCGAAATCCACTCTGCCCCCGGGCTTTTATACGACGAAGCGCGCCACCGTATTGTCGAGTCCCTCGGCGCCCCCCTTGAGCGATGCGGCCGCGCGCGCGATGGTGTCGCAGGCGCCCGCCGACTTCTCGGTCTCCTCTGCCACCTGCTGAATCGCAGCGCTCACTTCGCGTGCGGCCACGAGCTGCTCGTCGGCGCCGCACGAGATCTCGGAGATCGCCTGGGTGGTTCGGGCCACGCCCGCCACGATCTTTTCGAACGCCTCGCCCGCCTGCTTCGAAATCTCGCTGCCCTGCGCGACCCGCTTCACCGACTCGTTAATGAGCTTCGAAATCTCCTTGGTCGCCTGCGAGGAGCGCTCGGCCAGCTTGCGCACTTCGTCGGCGACCACCGAGAAGCCGAGCCCGTGCTCGCCGGCGCGTGCCGCCTCGATCGCGGCGTTGAACGCGAGCAGATTGGTCTGGCTTGCGATCTCGCCAATCACCTTGATGATTTCGCCGATGTCTTCCGACGAGCGGTTGATCAGCTCCATGGCTTCGATCGAGCGCGTCACCGCCTTCGCGCCGCGCTCCGCTTCCTGCTGCGTGTCCTTGGCCAGTTGATCGGCGCCGCGCGAATTGTCGGCGATGGAGTTGATCGAAGCGGTCAGCTCTTCGATCGACGCGTTCATTTCCTCGACGGTCGCACCGAGCAACTGCGCGCCGCCCGCCACGGTATCCGCGCGCGCCGCGATGTCCTTCGACGAGTCCTTGAACGTGCCCGCCGATTCCACGACCTTGCCGATCACGCCCGAGAGATCGCTCATCATGCTCTTGATGCCTGCCGCGAGCTGGTCGATCGGCTCGTCTCCGGCCACTTCGACGTGACCGGTCAGATCGCCCGACGCGGCGTTGCGCACCACCGCAAGCAGCTTTTCGACCTTGAGCTGATCGCTTTCGGCGCGGCGCTTGACGCTTTCCTCGAGCTCGACCTGCGCGCTCACGTCATTCGCGAACTTCACCACCTTATAGAGGCGGCCGTTCACGTCGAAGATCGGGTTATAGGTGGCCTGAATCCACACCACGCGCCCGCCCTTGCCGATGCGTTTGTAGCGGCCCGAGTCGAACTCGCCGCGATTGAGCTTGGCCCAGAACTCGCGATAATCCGGGCTTTGGGCGTACACGTCGTCGCAGAACATGCGGTGGTGCTTGCCCTGGATCTCCTCGAGCCGGTAGCCGAGCGTGTCGAGGAAATTCTGGTTCGCCTGCAGCACGATGCCGTTCGTGTCGAACTCGATCACGGCCTGCGCCTTGTCGATCGCGCGCAAGCGGCCTTCGTAATCGGCATGCTGCTGCTTGGCCTGGGTGATGTCGGTGGCGAACTTGATGACCTTGTAGGGGCGGCCGTCCGCGCCGAGCACCGGGTTATAGGACGCGTTGATCCAGATTTCGCGGCCGCCGCGCCCGATGCGGCGGTACTCGCCCCGATCGTACTCGCCGCGGCCGAGGCGTTCCCAGAACTGGCGATACGCCTCGCTATGCACATAATCAGGATCACAGAACATCCGATGATGCTTGCCCCGGACCTCGTCGAGCGTATAGCCGAGCACGGCCAGAAAATTGTCGTTGGCATGCAGGACGATGCCCTGCAGGTCGAACTCGATCACGGCCTGCACGCGGTTCAGCGCTGCGCTCACTGCACTCAACTCGATCATTTCGAGTTGCCGGTCCGGCGTCGCATGTTCCATCGTTTTACCCCCGTTGTTGTTGCAGCGGCTGTGCCTCGCGGCGCAATCCAGCGGTCCGCCCGCAGCTTGCAGGCGCTCTCTCATTCATTTTATTGACGTGTTTTATAACGTCTGACTTGTTCATCGAATCTGATCGAAAACGACAAATCCATGTGCCGAAGCTGCCGCACACAATAGGGCTTCCCTACTTGCGTTATATCGGCGCTCGCGTGGTCCGGCTTGACCAGGGGTTTCGCTAAGGCAAACGTTTTCTTTGCGGGATTTTTTGTGCTCTGATTGAGCAATTGTCATGCGCTCGCAACACTGGCTTTAAAACGCATAAATAATGAAAATTTAATGAAAGGTTTCCCCTTTCCATGCAATTTTCTCTATGCCGTTTTGGATATTCTGTTGTTATGTCTTTAAAGAAAAAAGCGCGCCGTTGCGGCGCGCTTTTCATTGCACTCGAGAGGGCAAACTAGTTTGACACGTAGCCGACATAGGGACCCGTCGCGCCCGCCCCTGACGACGTGCCGTCGATCCCGTAATAGATGCGCCGTCCGTAGAAGAACGGCATGCCCAGATCGACGGTCTGCGCGATGAACGAGCCGAGATTGCTGAACGCAAAGTTCAGCGACGCGAACAGCGCATCCGCATTGCCGATGACAATGTTCGTCGTTGCATTCACGCCGTTCGTGTCCGAAAGGGCGACGGAGCGCTTGAGCGGCGTGGCGGGCACGTACCAGACGCTATCCTGGACGATCGACCAGTCCTCGAAACTCAGCGTGTTCGAACCTGAATCGATGAACGTCTGCACCGTGCTGCCATTGCCGACGCTGCCCTTGAAGTTGCCCCAGCGATCGGTCGCGAGCACGGTTGCGCCCGTACCGGCCAGCAGGTTGTTCGACTGCGTGCCGATGCCGAAGGTGACCGTGCCGGTCGCCGTGAGCGCACCGCCCGCGGCAACAGCCGGCATGTCCACGATCAGGCCGTTATTGTCGACGGGGAAGAGCGCGACCGGATTCGTGACCTGATTGACGAGCGGCATCGAGACAGGCGTGGCTGGAGCGGTATCGGCGTAGTAGTAGCCCGCGCGTGGCTTGCTGGCCGCACACGCTGAGCCGCAGTCGTAACGCGCGACCCCGACGCCGAGTATCCCGTTCGCGCCCAGCACGGCCGGGCTGGTGAGCGCGGTGTTCCAGGCACACGAGGTCGGCGCCTTTGAGGCGATCGCGGCGTCACCGATCACCTGGATCGGCACGGCGGCAGCGACCTCGCGCGAGAGCTTCACGTCCGCGGCGCGCAGGCTTCCCCACGTGTAGCCCGAACCGAATGCGCCACAGGCAGCCACGCTCTTGCCGCTGACGGGATCGGTCTGCAGGGGCAGCGCGGCGAGCGTCGAGGCAGGAATCGCCGATGCATAAAGGCGCAAGCCGAATGAGCCGGTGTCGAGCAAGACGTTATCGATCGTCGCGCAACTCGTCTGTCCACTGCTGCCAGGCTGACAAACCGTGACGCTCACGAGCGGGAAATTGCGCACGGCGGTTGCAGACGAGACGCGTACGGGAATCGTGTTGCCGATATCGGCGGTGGAGCCGCCACCTGACGAACCGGAATTGCCGGAGCCGGAGCCGGAGCCGGAGCCGGAGTCCGATGTGCCTGAGCCGGAAGTACCTGAGCCAGACGTGCCCGAACCCGACGTGCCCGAGCCGGAATTCCCCGAGTCCGATGTCCCCGAACCGCCAGTACCCGAGCCAGAGTTACCTGAGCCAGAGTTACCTGAGCCAGAGTTGCCCGAGCTAGAGTTACCTGAGCCAGAGCTACCCGAGCCAGAGTTACCCGAGCCAGAGTTGCCTGAGCCAGAGTTGCCTGAGCCAGAGTTGCCCGAGCCAGAGTTGCCTGAGCCAGAGTTGCCTGAGCCAGAGTTGCCTGAGCCAGAGTTACCTGAGCCAGAGTTGCCCGAGCCAGAGTTGCCCGAGCTAGAGTTACCTGTGCCAGAGTTGCCCGAGCCCGAACCTCCTGAACCCGAAGTGCCGTTATTCGCGCCGCCCGAGGCGCCGCCGCTTGACGCCCCCGACGCCCCCGAAGCACTCGAAGCGCCGTTCGCCACCGCCGCGCCGTTGCCCGGCGTGCCATCTCCGCCGCCCCCACCCCCGCAGGCCGACAGCAGCACACCCGCGCTGAGCGCGCAAACCATGATGATCTTGTTCATCGCGCGTCCCCCGCTTATCGGATCTGATCGGCACTCATGCCGAGAGGCAGCGCCTTCGGCAGCCACGCGCGCCCCGTCAACGCGCCCATATGGCCGCCCGTTTCGACGACAAGATCGTCCTGATGCACGGCAACCGGCCCGTAACCGCCGCCGCGCGCGGCGTGCGCCGCCGCGAGCCCCTTTTGCCAGCTGGGAAAGTAGCCGCCCAGCAGCGTATCGAGCGAGCCGACACGCGGCCCGCGCCAGGAGACGGCGAATACGGTGCCGCTGGCGTCGAGATATTCGTGAATCACCGTACCGGTGTCGAGCGTGGCCGTCGTGACGGTCCAAGGCACCGCCACCGTGCTTGCAGCAGCCATCACGCGCGTCCCAGGCGTGCGCTGGGCCTGCGGAAAGGCGGGTGCACCGCCCAGTGCCGCCCATGTGGGTGCCGCGGCGAGCCCTATCGCGGCGGCAACACCCACTGTCAGAATCCCCTTCATGTTGTAGTCCTTAGTAAATCGATGACGTCACCGAATGCTTCGCGCCTCGCACGAAGCGTCCAGCGAGTCTAAGCGGGTCTGAGCACACGTATCTCGCTCGGCGAATCGAAATGACAATTCGAGTTTTTGCGCCCGCGCGGAGCGTCATCGACTTACACGCTGAAAGCCCGTGTGCATCGGTGTCGGACGCGCCGAGGCACAGGCATGCATGGACATGGAACGCCCGTCGATCGATAAAAATGCGTGAAAGCTGATCGACTTCTCTTGCGCCGATGGGCAATTTGATTTGCTGATCGATCTCCAAGTATTACAAGACAGCGGTCTCGCCCACCGAGGCGCCCAAGTCTCGCCGCTCGAGAAAACGCCGGCAAATCGTTCCATATAGCGGCCGCTTGCACGCCGATCGCCGCCGACGGGCGCCGCCGGCGCCAGCGACGCCCGCGCCACGCTGCCTGCGTTGTAACAACTCGAAAAAACAGTGGCGCTCGCGTAATTGCATTGAACCTCGCAATGTCATAGCGTTGCAGAATGCACGGGTGTGCAAGGCCAGGCCGGCACGAGCGCCCGGCTTAATTCCGTTCTGGAGATCGTGGTGAGAAGGTCGAAATTGATTCTCGGGGCCGCGTTGGCCGCTCTGGCCTGCGCAAGCGGCGCGGCGCACGCGGCGCGCGTGGGCGTCGCCATCGGTGTCGGCGTGCCTTTCGGCGCGCCTTATTACTATCCGTACGCCCCCGTGCCCTACTACTACGCGCCGGCGCCCGTGATCGTCGCGCCGCCTCAAGCGCCCGACTACGTCGAGCAGGGCCAGCCGCAAGCCCAGGCGGCCGGCGACGACAACGGCGCGAATGACGACACGTGGTACTACTGCGACGCGTCGAGGACCTACTATCCCTATGTGAAGCAATGCTCGTCGGGCTGGCGCGCCGTGCCCGCCCAACCGGCACCTTCGAACTGATCTGACGACATCGATCGAGTTAATCATGAAACCGACCTGTTTCGCGCTGCTCGCCGCTGCGGGCCTTCTGAGCGCGTGCGCCGTGGTCCCGACCGGACCGAGCGTGATGGCCTTGCCGGGCACGGGCAAGAGCTTCGACCAGTTCCGCAACGACGACTATAACTGTCGCCAGTTCGCCTTCCAGCAGGTGGGCGGCACCACCACCAACCAAGCCGTGTCCAATTCCGCCGTGGGTAGCGCCGTGGTCGGCACGGCGCTGGGCGCCGCCGCGGGCGCGGCGTTCGGCGGCGGCAAGGGCGCGGCGATCGGCGCGGGCGCCGGCCTGCTCGCGGGCAGCGCCGTCGGCATGGGCAACGCGCAAGGCTCGGCCTACGACGTTCAGCGCCGCTACGACTACGCGTATCTGCAGTGCATGTACGCCAACGGCAACCGCATTCCCGTCGCGGGCCGCATGCAGACGCAGCAGCCGTACTATCAGACGCAGCCGCGCTATCTGCCGCCTCCGCCGCCCGGATCGCCGCCCCCGCCGCCGCCAGGTGCGTACTGATCGACGCGCGGCCGGCCGAGCGCCGGCCGCGCCGGTCTTTGCGCCCGCCTGCGCCAGCGCTTGAGCCGCCCCAATAAAAAAACGCGCCCGGAAAGGGCGCGTTTGTCTATCGCTGCAAGGTTCATCGGCGCAAGCCCATCGCGTCAATCAGCCCAGCAAAAAATCCGCACGATACGATGTCATTTCACGTGCGTCTTCGCCTGAATTGATTCGACATCCGAATAAAATCCCGGCGCCGCGCTGGACCAGCCAGCCGCCGCACGCAGTTGCGCAAGCGGCAAGCTCACGTGTTGCACGGCTCCCGTCTGCTGATCGATCAGCGTCATCTCCTGCGAGCCGGCTCCGGCCTTCAGCTTGCCATCCGGCGCCTCCTTGTCCTCCAGCAGCGGTTGCAGCACCGGTGCGAGCGATTTCAGCAACTGCACCGAGAGCGCGCTCGTGAACGAAAAGCGTGCCGCATAAGGCTCGTGCACAAACGCGGTCAGCGTGCCGTAGAAGCGGTTGCCGATGACGAACACGAATGTCGCGGTGCGGTTCACCTTGCGCGACTCGATGAGGCGCGCGCCCGGCGCGTACACGTTAAAGCGCTGGTCTCCCGTGCCGGTCTTGCCATAGACCGGCAGCGTCTTGCCGTCGGGAAGCGTCATGCCGTCGGCGAGCCGCTTGGCCGTGCCGCCTTCCACCACCGAGGTCAGCAACTCGCGCACCACCTGCGAGATCTGCGGCGAGATGAGTGGCTGCGGCGGCGTTGCCGCGTGCACGAAGCGCGTTTCGTACGGTGTGCCGCGCGCGAAGTCGAGGGTTTCGAAGCTATGCGTCGGCAGCTTTTCGCCATTGCTGGAGACGAGACCGATCAGATACGCGAGCGCCGAAGGCCGGTCGCCCGACGCGCCAATCGCCGCGCCATACGAAGGCGTGATGTTGTCGAACGGATAGCCGAGCGCGCGCCACGACTTGCCGATCTCGGCGTAGGCCTTCAGCTCGATCATGCGGCGAATGCGGCGGTTCTGCGTCGCGTAGTAGCGCGTCTTGAAGAGCCACTTGTAGGTATAGAGGCGCACATCGCGGCTTTGCGCCTGAACCTGCGCGAGCGTCGCGTCGGGATGCGTGCGCAGGTAGTTCAGCAGCCACAGCTCGAGCGGATGAATGCCCGCGATATAGCCGCGGTCGTTGAGGTTGAACTTGTCGATCGCGTACTTGCTGTAGTACTTGGCGAGGTCTTCGTCGTCGAGCCACTGGAACTTGGTGTTCTTCAGCTGCGCGCGCATCAGCGCGTTGAACCAGGTCTGGTCGCCGTTGGGGTTCACGCTGCGCAGCACCGTCGCGATGCGCGCCGGGCCCTTGCGCGTATGCTGCAGCAGCACCTGCAGCGCCTCGTCGTTGCTCTTGCCCGCGTAGCGCGTGTAGAAGCGCTTCATGTAGACCTGGCTCTCGCCGTCCGCGAACTGCGTGAGGTAGTGGTTGCGCACGGCCGGATCGTCGAGGTAGGTCGAGGGCGGCCCCGAGATCTGGATCATCTCGTAGTGGACGATGTCGCGCATGAGCCGCACGAACACGAGATTCACCGAATGCTGGAACGCACGCTGCACGGTGAGGATCTGCGAGTTGTCGCTCGACTCGAAGTTATTGAAGCTTTGCGCGCCGCCGCCCGTGTAGAAGGTCTCGCCCGGATTCGCGGAATACTTGCGCTGCACGGCCGCTTCGAGCATGGCAGGCAACGAACGGTCGGGCGTCGTCGAGAGATAGTCGAGCGCCCAGTGCGTGAGCCCGTCGCTCGGGTCCACTTGGGCAATCATCGCGCGCAGCGTCTTCGCATCAACGCCTGCGTACTTCTCGTGCAGCGCGCTCACGATCTGCAAGTACAAAATGAGCGTGCGCAGCTTCGCCGTCGAGCCGAGATTCAGGCGCGCACCGGAGTTGATGTCGAACGGCTCGTTCACGCTATCGGTCTGCACGCGCACGAGGTTCTCGCCGCCGCGCCGCTCGAACAGCGTGAAGCTGTATGCGATCTTCGACGGATCGTCCCACGGTTGCAGCATCTCGTAGCCCACGAGTCCCGCCGCGCGCGCGCCGTCCTTGGTCGCGGCGTCGGCGAGCCGGTCGCTCACGGCCTGCTGCACCGCGTCGTCGAGCGTCGAGGTGGCCGAAAGATCGAGGCGGTCGAGATCGTAGATCGTCTTGAGGCCCAGCGCCTGCATCAGTTGCGTGCGCATCGTGAGCACCGTCTTGCGCTCGACGTAGGAGGCCGGCGCGCGCGGCGCGGGCTTCGAGCGGTCGAGCGTGAGCTGCGTCGCGAGCGCGGCGTCGCGCAGCGCGGGCGAGATCACGCCACCGCTGCCGAGCAGGCGCAGGTAGCTGTCCGTGAGCTTGGCGAGCGCGTCGTTGTTCTTCTGCAGGAAATACGAGGGCGCACGCTGGGCGATCAGGAGCGAGAGCACCTGACGGAACGCGAGCGCCTGCTCGTCGAGCGTCGCGCTCGAAATGGGCTCGCGCAGGATGCGGTTGACGTCGCGGAAGTCGCGCCCGTACCAGGCCGCGAGGCCATCGCCGATGCCGTTGACCTCGCCCACGCCGGCCTTGGCCGAGAGCGGCACGGAATTCAGGTAGTGCACGAGGATCTGCTGGCGCGCGGGCATCGTCTGCGGACCGTCCAGATAGGCGCGCACCGAGGCCGACGCAATCTGGCGCAGCTTCTCTGGCGGCGTGGCAGTGCGCCCGCCCGCGGAGTGGCGGAACTTCTCGATCTGCGTGGCAAGCGTGCTGCCGCCCGGCGTCTGCTGGTGCTTGTTCACGAGGCGGGCGCCCTGATCGACGAGTGCGCGCGAAAAACGCCCCCAGTCGATGGCCGGATTGCGGTTGGGCTGGTCGGCGGCGAGCAGGTACTTGTCTTCGATGAAGAGCAGCGAATCGCGCACGAGCGGCGGCACGGCTTCGAAGTTCTCGTAGGCGCGCTGCGGATAGCGCGTATGAAACAGCGTCGCGCCATTCGCGTCGCGCAGCACGATGCCGGCCTGATCCTTTTCCTCATAAGGGAGGAAAAGGCCCTCGTCGGCGAGCGAAATCATGCGTTCTGAATCGCGCGCCTGCGCCGCGACGGTGAAGCCGCGTTTTTCGAGCCGGTCGGTAAACGCCGGCAGTTGCGCATAGCCGAGCCGCACGTCGTAAGGACCATTCGTCGTGGGAAAGCGGATGCTGTGGCTCGCCCCGGGCTCGACCGCGAAGCCGATGTCACGCGTGAGTTCGGAGAGGTAGCGTGCCTGCAGTCTCGAAGTGTCGATCTCGATCTGGACGATGCGCACCACGATGGCGATGGCCGCCAGAATCGCGACGAGCAAACCCCATTTGATCCACCGCCAGACTGAACCGGCATGGGTGGCAGGAAGAGGAAAACGGACCGACGGGCGGCTCATGGTTATTCTCCCTGACGTCGCGTCAGATCGCGGAGTACACCTCTGAGATAGTCTATCTCGCCTGTTTGATTCGTGTGTAGCGGTGTCGCATCACGGCGGCGTCAGTCGCACGCCCGCAACAGCCGTGCCCGCCCGGTGCGTGCGGCACCGTACATTTTTTCTCGTATTGCTAGTCGTGTTTCCACTGTATCGCATTTGGATGTCGCGCAAATGGCGGCCGCCAGCCCATGTCACGCGGCGCCGGCACGCGGCATGCTCCCCGTTATAATCTTCAGTTCCTTACCGTTTGCGGCCGCCAACTCCGGTCGACCGCGAAGCATGGGACCAGACTAAGTGCTAAAGCACTAACTCTGGTCGACATAGGAGAAATATGAAGAAGCTTGCCGTGCCCCTCGCCCTTTCGCTCAGCCTCGGCGCCTGCGCCTGGTTCCAGAGCAATCCGGATTCCGGCCAGCCCGTCATCGATTCCACGACCAACCGGTCGGTTCAGGATGTCGTCTCGTGCCTGACGGCCGAAGCCACCCGGCACGGTGCGAGCTTCGAGACGACCGCGCTGCCGCAGGGCCAAATGCTCGACTTCGGCGACTCCAACGTCGTCAAGATTCGCGCGGACAACGGCACGACCACCTATCGGTTCTACGCCGGCAAGCGGCATGCAGCGAATCTGTGGATCGAAGGCGCGAGCAAGACCTGCGCGCCCTGAGCCCGGCGCTTTGCCGCGCCCGTTTGCGCGTACGCGCGGCACGCCGGCGCAAGTCCGCTTACAAACGATTACGGGACGTAACGCCGTGTAGTACGGCGACACATCTTCGCGGAGGGTTTTAAGAATCGCTTAAGTCTTCGTCCGCATCATCGCGTCACCCGGAAGAAACGCTGCAGGAGGTACCCAGTGAACTGGACAGGATCAAAGAATCAGGCAGCAACCCAGGCGCAACCGGCCCGGCCCGCAAAGCGCACGATACTGCGGCGCCTGCTGAGCCATCACGAGCTCGCCACGCTGCTGCTGCTGCTGCATGCGCCCATCGACGCGCACGCCAAACCCGAAGTCGCCACGCTCCAGGAAGCGGGCCTCGTCGAGCAGGTGCCCGGCGACGCCGCCGCAGGCGCCGCACAGATCCGCCTGACGCCCGAAGGCAATGCGGTGCTGCAGGGGCTCGGCCTCGCGCGCTGATATCGGCGTGGCAATACGCGTGAGCGCGCGGGCGCCGCGCGTCGATCGCAGACGGCAAGACTGCGGACCAGACAAAGTAAAACGGCGGCACGCCACGCGTGCCGCCGTTTTTTATTGCCCCTTTGCCTGAACGGGTCCGCCGTGTCGGCCCCCACTGGCACCGCAATGCGCCAATGCGCGCGGCATCAGTCAAGGCGCGCGCGAGGCCCGCGATGACGCAACGTCACGCTGCCTCGCGCTCGAAGGGCATCGACTCGTCCTGCAAGCGCAACAGCCGGTAGCCGCTCTTGTAGACGGGCTGCAGGCGAAAGCCGTTGTGCTCCTCGATTTCCAGCAGCACGCGCAGGCGCGAGACATGACTGTCGATGGTGCGCGTGAGCGTGTGCAATTCGCGGCCCCACACCATCGCATAGATATGATCGCGCGAGAGCACGCGGCCGACGTTCGCGAAGAACAGCGAGGCGAGCCGATACTGCGTGCCCGAGAGCTCGACGGGCTTGCCGTGCACGGTGACGCTCTGGCGGCGCATATCGAAGTGATACGGGCCGGCATCGAGCGCCACATTGTCGTAACGATCCGGAAAGGCGCGCCGCAGCAGCGCGTTCACGCGTGCGCGAAACACCGACGGACACACCGGCAGGCTCACGTAGTCGTCCGCGCCCACCGAGAACGCGCGCACCACGCTTTCGTCCGAGGCATCCTCGGAGGCGAACAGCACCGGAATCTGATTGCCGTTCACGGCGCGCACCGTCTTCAGCAGTTCCGTGCCCGAGAGGCGCGAGCCCTGCCAGTCGAGCACGAGCATGTCGACGGTGGAAGCGGCCAGCGCCTTGGCGAGCGCAATCCCGTCACTGAATGGCATGCACGCGTGCCCGGATTGTGCGAGCGTACGCTCGATCAGCCCACGCTGGGCGGCGTCGCGCTGAAGAATCGCGATACGCATAGAGACCTCCCTTATTACGAACAAAGCGGGTGCAATTTTGTTGAGATGTGCAAAGGCCGCCCATAAGAGGACTCTTAATTGCGACGACATGGGGACAATTCCTGCTGCGCCGGCGCGCAAGGCTGACAGCCACGGTCTCAAGGCGATGGGGAGCGCTGCAGGACGCCGCCGCTGGCTTCGACCTTTCACGCCGGATTGAAACGTCGAAGCGGCCAGCGCCCTAAGATAAGTCGCATGAATACGTCATCCACCTCCGCCCCTTCGTCGCAGCCCGACCACCCCGTCCGCTTCACGCCCGCGCTCGCGCGTGTCGTGGCGACCGTGAGCGTGGGCTTCGTCGTGACACAGCTCGACGTCACCATCGTCAATATCGCGCTTGTGCGTATCGCCGCCGACCTGCACGCGAACGTCGCCCGGCTGCAATGGATCGTCGACGCCTATACGCTCGCCTTCGCCGTGCTGATGCTCTCGGGCGGCGTGCTCGGCGACCGCTACGGCGCGCGCCGCATGTACGCGGCCGGCCTCGTCGTGTTCGCGCTCGCCTCGCTGGCCTGCGGGCTCGCAGCCAATCCAGCCTTGCTGATTGTCGCCCGGGCGCTGCAGGGCGCGGGCGCGGCCGCCATGCTGCCCAATTCGCTCGCGCTGCTCAACGAAGCCTGCCGCCACGAACGCACGCTGCGCGCCCGCGCCGTGGGTTTCTGGACGGCGGCCGGCGCCATCTCCATCGCCGCCGGGCCGATCGCCGGGGGGCTTTTGATTGCGGCGTTCGGCTGGCGCAGCATCTTTCTCGTCAATCTGCCGCTGTGCGCAGCGGGCCTCGCCGCCACGCTGACGTGGATTCCCGCGTCGCGCCGCGAGGATGCCGCGCCCGCTGCCGCCGACGCCCCTGTGCAACGCCCGCGCAGCCTCGACGTACGCGGCCAGCTGCTCGCCGTCGTCGCGCTCACGGCATTCACGGGCGCGGTGATCGAGTGGCGGCCGCTCGGCCTCGCGCACTGGGCCGTATGGGGCGGCTTCGTGCTTGCCTTCGCCGCAGGCGCGGCGTTCGTTGTGCTCGAAGCGCGCGTCGAAGCGCCCATGCTGCCGCTCGCCATGCTGCGCAACCGCACCTTCAGCGCAGCCGTGCTGTTCGGCGTGTGCGTGAATCTGACTTACTACGGCACCGTGTTCGTGCTCGCGCTCTTCCTGCAGCATGCGCGCGGCCAGTCGCCGTTGCAGGCGGGGCTCACCTTCATCCCGCTCACGGGCGGCTTTCTGCTCTCCAACATCGCGAGCGGACACGCGGTCGCCCGCTACGGCACACGCTTGCCGATGATCGGCGGCGCGCTCGTCGCGGGGCTCGGCTATGCGCTGCTGATACCCGTCGGTGCGAACACGCCGCTCGTCGCCCTGCTTGCAGCATTTCTGCTGATTCCCGGCGGCATGGGGCTCGCGGTGCCGGCCATGACCACGACCGTGCTGGCGTCGGTCGAGCCGGCGCGTGCGGGCACGGCCTCGGCGCTGCTCAATACGGCACGCCAGGCGGGCGGCGCGGTGGGCGTGGCGGCGTTCGGCGCGCTCACGGGCAGCGGGTCGGCCGCGCAGGTCGTGAGCGGCCTGCATGCGGATACGGCGATTTCGGCGGCGCTCCTGCTGGTTGCCGCCTGCCTTGCATGGAACATGCGCGCGGACGTGGCGCATCCGGCCCAAGCCCCGGCGGACGTGCAGCGCATGAAGGCGCCGCGCCGGGACAAGCGCGCTTACGAGTAAGGCATGGGAGATACAGAGGCGGCGCCGCGGCCCCGGAAATGGCACTCGCCAGCGAGGGCATTGCCGCTCGCCGGGCCTTTGCCCTCGATCCGGGACGCCGCGCGCGAACGCGCCTAAAGTGGCGCTTCCTGAATCGCGCCGGTGCTCAGCGCACGCTCGATCAGGCCTTCGGTTTGCGCTTTGTGAATGGCGTGTGCGATCAGCCGGTCCGGCTCCTCTAGCTCGGCCCTGAGCGTGCCGATCAGCCCCGAGGCGTCGAATATCACCAGCGTCTTCGCCGTGTCGGCAGTGCTGATCAGCACGCGCCGCGTGCCGTCCTCGGCAAGGCTCGCGCAGAACTGCCCAACCTTGCCGCCCACGCTGAAATCGAAGTTCTCTATCACAACCCGCTCCCAGGTTTCTCGGTGGATCTTGTTCGTTGCCGGCGCCCCGCGCCCCACGGCACCGCGCCTGCGGCAAGCGCCGTGCGCGTTGCCCGGGCACACCAAACGGACGCGTTACCCAGGCGCACTATCCGTGCCCACTACCCGGACGCACTACCCGGACGCACTACCCGGACGCACTACCCGGACGCATTACCCGGGCGCACTACACGAGCGCTCTACACGGCCATTCAGCCGCGCAGTCCGCCGCGCGGCGCACGCAGTCCATCAATGGAAGCACGTCCCGCGCCCGTTACCATGAGCAACAGGAATCCGCCGGCGATCGCGATGTTTTTCCAGAAATGCACGACCGCGTCCTGCTGCAGCGCAGCTTCGGTAACGTTCCAGAAGTCGTGCCCCAGAACGGCCGTGACGATGGCGTACAAGGCCAGCACGAACGCCACGAAACGCGTGCGCACGCCGAACACGAGCGCGAGTCCGCCGAGCAGCTCCACCGCCGTGGCGACGGGCGCCGTGAATTGCGCATAGGGCACGCCATGCGCGTGCAGATAAGCGATGAACCCCGCGTACCCCAAAAGCTTCATGGCGCCGCCCCACAAAAACAGAATCGCGAGCGCAATACGGGCGATGAAGATGATCAGGGAATCGGCGGGACGTGTCATGAAGGGCTCCGGTATGCAATATGGCAGTGACCCCGACCCCGTCCTACAGTTCCCTACTTATTGGATTACGCGCATAGCGGCGGCTTGTGGAACCTCTGCCGCCAGGCTCGAGCTCGAGCCCGCGTCCAGACAACGGCGGCAGCCTCGAATATTGATTCGGAGTGCCATCTATTTACCAGCGCTCAACGCGTGTGCCGGGCGCTCGATCCGCGTTTACCCGCACACGCTTGAATCCGGTGATCAGCTTGCTGGCACGCTCAATGCTTGTGGCGCATGCCGTGTCCGCGGTGCGCGTCGAGCCAGCGGGTCACGCGCTCTTCGAGCATGCCCCGGCTACGGCGCGACACGGCCCACATGGCCGCGCACACCACCAGCATCACGGCTGGACCCAGCAGATAAGCAAGCACCGTTTCCCTCATGGCCATCTCCTCGCCATGCCATCGAACAAATTGTGAGATATGAATTCTAGGCGAAACGCGCGGACATCGATAAGCGGCCAGCGCGAACGTCGCGGACAATTTTTTGCGCGGATTTCTTATGACGGCGCTGTCCACCCGGCACGGCCAGCGCCGGCGGGCGCTCCAGCCGTGTACGCCGATCCATTACCTCATGGGTAATCGATCGAACGCGTCATTTCGCTAGAATCGGTGTCATGAACACGCTCGCTCACGCCTTCGTCGCTCCCTCCCCCGTGCCGCCTGCCGCCGGCGCGGCGCGGCGCAGCGTCGGCGAACTGCTGCGCGAGTGGCGGCTGCGCCGCCGCATGAGCCAGCTGTTGCTCGCGACCGAGGCGGACATCTCCACGCGGCACCTGAGCTTCGTGGAGTCGGGCCGCTCGCTGCCCAGCCGCGAGATGGTCATGCATCTTGCCGAGCGCCTCGAGGTGCCGCTGCGCGAGCGCAACGCGCTGCTCGTCGCGGCGGGCTATGCACCGCTCTACCGGGAGCGCGCGCTGGACGACCCGCAACTCGCGGCGGCGCGCGAAGCCGTTGAGCTGGTGCTGCGCGGCCACGAGCCCTACCCGGCCCTCGCGGTCGACCGGCACTGGAACATCGTGGCGGCTAATGCGTCGCTCGCGCCGCTCATCGGCGACGCCTCGCCCGCGCTGCTGACCGCGCCCGTGAACGCGCTGCGCCTTTCGCTGCACCCCGAAGGCGTGGCGCCGCGCATCGTCAACTGGCATGCCTGGCGCGCGCACCTGCTTGCGCGTCTGCAGCGGCAGATCGAGGCAAGCGCCGACCCGGCCCTCGTCGCGCTCCACGACGAGCTCGCCGCCTACCCCGCACCGCAGCACGCCCTGCCCGCTGCCGCCGAGCCGCTCCAGCAGTCCATCGCGGTGCCTCTGCGCATCCGCACCGCGCTGGGCGAACTGTCGTTCTACAGCACGACCACCGTATTCGGCACGCCCGTCGACATTACGCTCTCCGAGCTCGCAATCGAGGCGTTCTTTCCCGCCGATCCGCAAACCGCCAAAACGTTGCGCACGCAATCAATTTAAAGCGTCATGCGCAATGCTCGCCGCCTCAATGCAAAAATGAGCCAGGCATCCATTCACGTTCCCACTGCATTCTTTAAGACCACAAAAATTGGCGGTTAATCGACTCAGTGCAATTTCCAATTGCTGCAACAGCACATTCAATTCGATAGCGCAAAATCGTGCGTGCATGACGCGCTCACGAATGTTAAAAGCCACGCACGCAATATTTCAATAACCGGCATGCGCCACCTCGCTATTTCCATGAAAATATAACGAAAACGATTTCTAACGTTTCAAATCGGCCACTCAGAAAACAGACGAATTTTCCCTCAGGCACACTGTGATCGAGGGGTTAGCGCTTATTCAATTCACATTGCATACGCCGCGCGTAAAAAAGTAAGGGCTTTGGCATTTATTTCATGCATTGCCTTTACTTCTTCACGATCTCCCCCTTAAATCACACCTGTTCCCGAAACGTAGTCTGGAGATGCCATGAGTCATTTTCTGGATCGTCTGCGTTACTTCACTACTGCCAGAGCGCAATTCGCGGACGGCCATGGCGCCGTTACAGACGAAGACCGAAAGTGGGAGGATGCCTACCGCACGCGCTGGGCCCACGACAAAATCGTGCGTTCCACACACGGCGTCAATTGCACGGGCTCGTGCTCATGGAAAATCTATGTGAAGGGCGGCATTGTCGCGTGGGAAACGCAGCAGACCGATTACCCACGCACCCGCCCCGACATGCCCAACCACGAGCCGCGCGGCTGCTCGCGCGGCGCATCGTACTCGTGGTACCTCTATAGCGCGAACCGCCTGAAGTATCCGCTCGTGCGCAGCGCGCTCGTGAAGCTGTGGCGCGAAAAGCGCCGCACCCTCGCGCCCGTGGAGGCGTGGGCCGCGATCGTCGACGACGACGAGGCGCGCAAGAGCTATCAGACGGGGCGAGGACTCGGCGGTTTCGTGCGCGCCGACTGGAGCGAAGTGACGGAGATCGTTGCCGCGGCCAACGTCCACACGGTCAAGCGCCATGGCCCCGACCGCGTGATCGGCTTCTCGCCCATTCCCGCCATGTCGATGGTCTCGTATGCGGCCGGCTCGCGCTATCTCTCGCTGATCGGCGGGGTGTGCCTCTCGTTCTACGACTGGTATTGCGACCTGCCACCTGCCTCGCCGCAAACGTGGGGCGAGCAGACCGACGTGCCGGAGTCGGCCGACTGGTACAACTCCACGTTCATCATGATGTGGGGGTCGAACGTGCCGCAAACGCGCACGCCCGACGCGCACTTCATGGTGGAGGCGCGCTATCGCGGCGCGAAGATCGTGTCGATCTTCCCCGATTACGCCGAAGGCGCGAAGTTCGGCGACATCTGGCTGCATCCCAAGCAAGGCACCGACGCCGCCCTCGCGCTCGCGATGGGCCACGTGATCCTCAAGGAGTACCACCTCGCGGGCAAGAGCGCGTATTTCGCCGACTACTGCCGCCGCTACACCGACATGTCGTGTCTCGTCACGCTCACCGAGCGCGACGGCCAGTATGTGCCCGAGCGCTACCTGCGCGCCTCCGACTTCGCCGACGCGCTGGGCCAGGCCAACAATCCCGACTGGAAGACCGTCGTGATCGATGCCGCAAACGGCGCGTTCGCGGTGCCGATGGGCTCGGCGGGCTTTCGCTGGGGCCAGCAGGAAGGCGTCGATCTCGGCAAGTGGAATCTGCGCGAGGAAAGCGCGCAAGGGGCGCCGCTCACGCCGGCGCTCTCGCTCGTCGCCGGCCACGACGAGGTGGTGGACGTGGCGTTCCCGTACTTCGGCAACGTCGCGCACCCACACTACGCGCACACCGATCACCAGTCGGTCCTGAGCCGGCGCATCGGCGTGCGCCGCGTGGCCACGCGCGAAGGCGAGCGGCTCGTGGCCACCGTCTATGATCTGTTCATCGCAAACTATGGACTCGATCAGGGCCTGGGCGGCAACGATGTCGCGCACAGCTACGACGACGACGTGCCCTACACGCCCGCCTGGCAGGAAGCGATCACGGGCGTGAAGCGCGCGGACGTGATCAACGTCGCGCGCCAGTTCGCGGAAAACGCGGACAAGACTCAAGGCAAGTCGATGGTGATCATCGGCGCGGGCATCAATCACTGGTATCACATGGACATGGCGTACCGCGCCATCATCAACATGCTGGTGATGTGCGGGTGCGTGGGCCAGTCGGGCGGCGGCTGGTCGCATTACGTCGGCCAGGAGAAGCTGCGGCCGCAAACGGGCTGGACCCCGCTGGCGTTCGCGCTCGACTGGAACCGCCCGCCGCGTCAGATGAACTCCACGTCGTTCTTCTACGCGCACACCGACCAGTGGCGCTACGACCCGATGAACCCCACCGACCTGCTCTCGCCGCTCGCGGACAAGTCGGCGTATCACGGCACACCCATCGACTACAACGTGCGCGCCGAACGCATGGGGTGGCTGCCCTCGGCGCCGCAGCTCGCGTGCAACCCGCTCGAGCTCGGGCGCGCGCTTGGCGACACCGCACAGGCGGGCGCCGCGGTGGCTGGCAAGCTCAAGGACGGCAGCCTCAAGCTCGCCTGCGAAGACCCCGACAACCCCGCCGTGTTCCCGCGCAATCTGTTCGTGTGGCGCTCGAACCTGCTCGGCTCGTCGGGTAAGGGGCACGAGTACTTCCTCAAGCATTTGCTAGGCACCACTAATGGTGTGCAGGGCGAGGAAGTGACCAGGCAAGGCTCGCCGCGTCCCGAGGAAGTCGTGTGGCACGAACAAGCGCCGCGCGGCAAGCTCGACCTGCTCTGCACGCTGGACTTCCGCATGTCCACGACCTGCATGTACTCGGACGTCGTGCTGCCCACGGCCACGTGGTACGAGAAGGACGATATGAATACGTCCGACATGCATCCGTTCATTCACCCACTCTCCGCGGCCGTCGACCCCGCGTGGCAGGCAAAGAGCGATTGGGAAATCTTCAAGGGCATTGCAAAGCGCTTCTCGGAGCTGAGCGTGGGGCACCTGGGCCGCGAACGCGACGTGGTGCTTTCCCCCATTGCGCACGACGCGCCAGGCGAGCTCGCGCAGCCCTTCGGCGTGGCCGACTGGAAACGCGGCGAGTGCGAGCCGGTGCCGGGCAAGACCATGCCCGCCGTGGTCGTGCTCGAGCGCAACTACCCGGAGACGTACCACCGCTTCACCTCGCTCGGGCCGCTGATGGACAAGCTCGGCAACGGCGGCAAGGGCATCAGCTGGAACACCGAGCACGAAGTGAAGGAGCTTGGCGCCCTCAACTATCGCCACGCGAACGAGCCCGAGTTCGGCGACGCGGCGGGCCGCCCACGCATCGAGAGCGCGCTCGACGCCGCCGAAACGATCCTCTCGCTCGCGCCCGAGACCAACGGCGAAGTGGCGGTGAAGGCCTGGGAGGCGCTCGGCAAGATCACCGGCATCGGGCACGCGCATCTGGCCGAGGCGCGCGCAGACGAAAAAATTCGCTTTCGCGACATCCAGGCCCAGCCGCGCAAGATCATTTCATCACCCACCTGGAGCGGCATCGAATCCGAGCACGTCTCGTACAACGCGGGTTACACCAACGTGCACGAGCTGATCCCGTGGCGCACGCTGAGCGGCAGGCAGCAGCTCTATCAGGACCACCAATGGATGCGCGCGTTCGGCGAGGCGCTGTGCGTCTACAAGCCGCCCATCGACACCGGCAGCTACGCGCACATGGAGGGCACGCGTTCGAACGGCAACCCCGAGATCGCGCTCAACTTCATCACGCCGCATCAGAAGTGGGGCATTCACAGCACCTACACCGACAATCTGCTCATGCTCACGCTCTCGCGCGGCGGGCCTATCGTCTGGATCTCGGAGAAAGACGCCGCGCAGATCGGCGTGGCGGATAACGACTGGATCGAGTGCTTCAACTCCAACGGCGCGCTGTGCGCACGCGCCGTGGTGAGCCAGCGCATTCCGCGCGGCATGGTGATGATGTACCACGCGCAGGAGAAGATCGTGAACACGCCGGGCTCGGAAATCACCGGCACGCGCGGCGGCATTCACAACTCGGTCACGCGCATCTCGCTCAAGCCGACGCACATGATCGGCGGCTATGCCCAGCTCGCCTACGGCTTCAATTACTACGGCACGGTCGGCTCGAACCGCGATGAGTTCCTGCTCGTGCGCAAGATGAAGAAAGTCGACTGGCTCGACAGCGAAGAAACGCCCGTAGGCGCCCTGCCCCCCGCCGTCCGCGAAGGAGAAACGTCATGAAGGTGCGCGCACAGATTGCCATGGTGTTGAACCTCGACAAGTGCATCGGCTGCCATACGTGCTCGGTCACCTGCAAGAACGTCTGGACGAGCCGCGAGGGCATGGAATACGCGTGGTTCAACAATGTCGAAACGAAGCCGGGCATCGGCTATCCGAAGGAGTGGGAGAACCAGGAGCGCTGGCGCGGCGGCTGGGTGCGCAAGGCCGACGGCAAGATCGAGCCGCGCCTCGGCAGCAAATGGCGCCTGCTCGCGCAGATCTTCGCCAACCCGCATCTGCCCGAGATCGACGACTACTACGAGCCCTTCACCTTCG
Source organism: Paraburkholderia silviterrae (assembly GCF_004353915.1). Taxonomy (GTDB): domain Bacteria; phylum Pseudomonadota; class Gammaproteobacteria; order Burkholderiales; family Burkholderiaceae; genus Paraburkholderia; species Paraburkholderia silviterrae. The sequence goes on from NZ_SMRP01000001.1 coordinate 760,101, forward strand.
ATTATGCGCATCTGCAGGAGGCGGGGAACACCAAAGCGATGCCGGTTGCGCGGCCGCGCTCGCTCGTGAGTGGCGAGCGCATGGAGAAGATCGAATGGGGGCCGAACTGGGAAGAAATTCTTGGCGGCGAGTTCGAGAAGCGCGCGAAGGACTATAACTTCGAGAACGTGCAGAAGGACATCTACGGCCAGTTCGAGAACACCTTCATGATGTATCTGCCGCGCCTGTGCGAGCATTGCCTCAATCCGGCGTGCGTGGCCGCGTGCCCGTCCGGCTCCATCTACAAGCGCGAGGAAGACGGCATCGTGCTGATCGACCAGGACAAGTGCCGTGGCTGGCGCATGTGCGTCTCCGGCTGCCCGTACAAGAAGATCTACTTCAACTGGAAGAGCGGCAAGGCCGAGAAGTGCATCTTCTGCTATCCGCGTATCGAGGCGGGACAGCCCACGGTGTGCTCGGAGACGTGCGTCGGACGCATCCGCTATCTGGGCGTGCTGCTCTACGACGCGGACCGCATCGAGCAGGCCGCCAGCGTGGCCGACGAGAAAGACCTCTATCAGGCGCAGCTCGACGTGTTTCTCGATCCGTTCGATCCCGAAGTGATCGCGCAGGCCGAACGCGACGGCGTTCCGCAAGCGTGGATCGACGGCGCACAGCGCTCGCCCGTCTACAAGATGGCGATTGACTGGCGTATCGCGTTCCCGCTGCATCCCGAATACCGCACGCTGCCGATGGTCTGGTACGTCCCGCCGCTCTCGCCCATCAACGCGGCCGCAAACAGCGGCGACATGGGCATGAACGGCTATCTGCCCGACGTGCAGTCGCTGCGCATTCCGCTGCGCTATCTGGCGAATCTGCTCACCGCCGGCGACGAGCAGCCGGTGAAAGTGGCGCTCGAGCGCATGCTCGCGATGCGCGCCTTCATGCGCGCGCGTCACGTGGACCGCGTGGACGCCACGCAGGTGCTCGAGCAAGCGGGCCTCTCGCTGCATCAGGTCGAGGAGATGTACCGCTATCTCGCGATCGCGAATTATGAAGACCGCTTCGTGATTCCCACGACGCACCGCGAATACGCGGAAGACGCCTTCGATCTGCGCTCGGCGTGCGGCTTCACCTTCGGCAACGGCTGCTCGGACGGCCGCAGCGAGGCGAGCCTGTTCGCGCCGAAGAGCGGCCATCGTCAGATTCCCATTCAGGAGATCTGAATGTTCACGACCCGCCCCAATAGCCTCACGTTCCGGCTGCTTGCCGCGTGCCTCGAGTATCCAGACGAAGCGCTGATCGGCTCGCTCGACGAAGCGCGTGAACTCGTGCAGGGCGAGCGCGCCCTGCGCCGCGAGACGCGCGAGCGTCTCTTGCGCTTTCTCGACTATCTCTGCTCGCGCGATTTGCTCTCGCTGCAGGAGAACTACGTCGCCCTGTTCTATCGCGGGCGCGCCACCTCGCTGCATCTGTTCGAGCACGTGCACGGCGAATCGCGCGAGCGCGGCCAGGCCATGATCGACCTGAAGCAGATGTACGAGCGCCACGGCCTGCTGCTCGGCCCCGAGCAGTTGCCCGACTATCTGCCGGTGTTCCTCGAATATCTCTCGATACTCGAGGCCGGTGAGGCACGCTCGCTGCTCGGCGAGACCCTCGCGATCCTGCAGTCGATCACCGCGGAGCTAAGCCGCCGCAACAGCCACTATGCGTATGTGACGGGCGCGGTGCTCGCGCTCGCGGGCAACAGCGCGGGTGACATCGAGGCAGCGCTGCCCGAGAACGCGCACGACGACGACGCGAACGCGCCGCACGACGGTCAAGACCTCGACGCGCTCGACGCCGCCTGGAGCGAGGATCCCGTGCGCTTCATGGGCAACGCGCAGCCGGCCGTGGCGCCCGTGGAGTTTCATGCGCGCCGTCCGCCGCGCTGAAACCCGCACGCCGGCACGCAGCACCCGGTTCAGCACACCGCGCGGCAAACAGCGCATTCAGCAAGGAGCAGTCATGGGCCAATATTTCCATCAGTTCCTGTTCGGCATCTATCCGTACATCTGTCTGGCGGTGCTGCTGTTCGGCTCGCTCGTACGGTTCGACCGCGAGCAATACACATGGAAAAGCGACTCGTCGCAACTGCTGCGGCGCGGCACGCTGCGCATCGGCAGCAACCTCTTTCACTGGGGCATCCTCGTCGTGGTGATGGGGCACTTCGTGGGCTTTCTCGCACCGCACTGGCTCGTGGCGCCGTTCATTTCGGCGTCCATGCACCAGTTGCTCGCGATGGTCGCGGGGGGCGTCGCGGGGCTTTTCGCCATCATCGGGCTGACGATGCTGATCGTGCGGCGCCTCTCCGACACACGCATCCGCCGCAACAGCAAGACAGGGGACATCGTCATCGTGCTGATGCTGTGGGTGCAGCTCGCGCTGGGGCTCGGCACCGTCGTGCTCTCCGCACGCCACATGGACGGCGCGATGTTCGAGCAGCTAACCGACTACGTGAAGGGCGTCGTGACGTTCCGCAGCAACATCGCGGGCCTGCTCGACGGCGTGCCGCTCGTCTACCAGACGCACATCGCGCTCGGCTTCACGATCTTCCTCGTCTCGCCGTTCACGCGCATGGTGCACATCTGGAGCGGCATCGCCTCGGTGGCCTATCTGCTGCGCCCCTACCAACTCGTGCGCAAGCGCTGAAACGTCAAGGAGACCCGTGCATGAACGCCGATTCGCAAGCCGTGGCAGGCGCTGGGTATAACGCGCCCGCCCGCGTGAACCATGTGGAAATCGATTTGGCGGCGATCGCCGAGGAAAGCCGCCATCACGCCGACGATCCCGACCCGACGCTCGCGGCGCGCCGCGCGCTGGTGGTGCGCGAGCTGTTGCGCCAGCGCGCGGCGCAGCTCGCGCTGATCGATGCCGCGAGCCCGCTCGACGACGACGCGCTCGAAGCGCTGCTCGCGCAAGAGCTGCGGACGCCGGAGCCGACGCCCGACGACTGCCGGCGCTTCTACGAGCAGCATCCCACGCGCTTCATCCGCAACGAGATCGTCTACGCGAGCCATATTCTCTTTGCGGTGACGGACCGCGTGCCGCTCGCGCTGCTGCGCCACCGGGCCGAGGAGACGCTCAACGCGCTCCTGCGCGAGCCCGATACCTTCGAGGCGCGCGCCCGCGAGCTCTCGAACTGCCCGTCGGCCGGCGTGGGCGGCAGCCTCGGCCAGCTGATGCGCGGCGACACCGTGCCCGAATTCGAGAGCGCGCTCTTCGACAGCCCCGACGTGGGCCTGCTGCCGCGTCTCGTGCGCACGCGCTTTGGTTTTCACCTCGTTCGCATCGAGCGCCGCGTGGCGGGCGAGCCGGTGGCATTCGAGGCCGCTGCCGACGACATCGCGCGCTTTCTCACGGAGCGGGTCCGCCACAAGGCCATCCAGCAGTACGTGTCGATTCTGGCCTCGGAGGCCGCGCTCGAGAACGCCGCCGTCGATGCCGCAACGAGTCCACTGGTCCAATGATTATCTGGCGAGTGCCAGGGAGACCTCATGAATCTGCATAACGCCCCAACCCGGGAACCCGCCCGGGGAGCCGCCCCGCCCGCCGTGGCGGACGCCAAGGCGTGGTCCGTGCTGCTCGTGAGCACGCTCGCGTTCCTGGTCTGCTTCGTCGTGTGGATGATGTTCGGCGTGATCGGCGTGGAGTTGCGCGACGAACTCAAGCTCAACAGCACCGAGTTCGGCATGCTCACAGCCACGCCCGTGCTGACCGGCGCCGTGATGCGGCTGCCGCTGGGCACATGGACCGACCGCTTCGGCGGCCGCATCGTCATGACGATCCTGCTCGCGGTCTGCGCCGTTCCCGTCTATATCGTCAGTTATGCGAATCAGTACTGGCAATTCCTGGTCATCGGCCTCTTTCTCGGCTGCGTGGGCGCCTCGTTCGCGGTGGGCACGCCCTATGTCGCACGCTTCTTTCCGCCGAAGCAGCGCGGCTTCGCGATGGGCTTCTTCGGCGCCGGCACCGTGGGCGCGGCGGTCAATCTGTTCGTGACGCCGGAACTGGAGAAGCTCTACGGCTGGCGCTTCGTGCCGCGCGTTTATGCGCTCGCGCTGGTCGTGACCGCCGTGATCTTCTGGTTCGCCTCCGCACGCGACCCCGGCGCGGGCAAGACGAACGGATCGTGGCTCGATGCATTCAAGGTGCTCGGCGATTCTCGCGTCTGGCGCCTGTGCCAGTACTACTCGATCACGTTCGGCGGGTTCACGGCGCTATCGCTGTGGATTCCTCAATATCTGAAGGCAGAGTACGGCATGTCGCTGGTCATGGCCTCCGCGTTTGCGGCGGGTTTCTCGCTGCCAGGATCGGTGCTGCGGGCGGTGGGCGGCGTGCTCGCCGACAAGCTCGGCGCGCACAGTGTCACGTGGTGGGGCTTGTGGGTCGCGTGGATCTGCCTTTTCATTCTCTCGTATCCGGCCACCGACTTCGTGATCCACACCATCAACGGCACCGAAACGCTGCACATCAGCATGCCGCTGGCGGGCTTCGTCGCGCTCACGTTCGTGCTGGGTGGCGTGCTCGCATTCGGCATGGCCTCGACCTTCAAGTACGTGGCCGACGACTTTCCCACCAACATGGGCGTCGTGACCGGCGTGGTCGGCCTCGCGGGCGGGCTGGGCGGCTTCCTGCTGCCGATCCTGTTCGGCGTGCTGCTCGACCTGCTCAAGATCCGCTCGAGCTGCTTCATGCTGCTCTACGGCATCGTGTGGGTCTCGCTCATCCTGCTCTACGTCAGCGAGGTCAAGCGCGCGCCGATCCTCGGCGACAAGCGGACCCCGGTTGCCGGAGCGCCCGCGCACTCGTAGACGCTCCCCGCACGCGCTCGCACGGCCAGGCTCGGCCCACCCATGTGGGCAGAGCCTAGGCGGCCGCCGCTTCGGCGACCTCCGGCGCCGTGACCACGAGCACGCTGCACGAGACGCGGTCGAGCAGCTTGCGATCGTCCCGGCCCTCCCACCAGCGTGCGAACGGCCCCCTGCGGTGATGGGCCAGCACGATGAGGTCGGCGTTGAACGACGCGCTCGCACGCGCGATCTCGTCGATCGCGCGGCCGACGGCGAAATGACCCGTGGCCTCCAGCCCGAGCGCCTTCAGGCGCGCCACGCCGTCTTCGAGTATTTCCTTGGCCGCCGCCTCCGCGGCTTCGTACGGCACGGCGGACGCAATGTCGGTGCCCCACTGCAGTGGCGACTGGTCGAGCACCGCGAGCAGATGCGTCTGCGCCTTGCATTCGAGCGCCAGATCCTTGCCCTCACGCAGCGCGCGACGCCCTTCGCGCGTGGCGTCGTAACACAACAGAATGCGGCTGAACGCGCCCATTTCGCCTCTCCCTGGTTCGCTCTTTCCGAACCCAACCCGCCGATTGAAGCGGTTACATTATTTATATCACGCCATGATATAAAATAACAGTGAGGCCCGCGTGACCCGGCTCGCACCGGCGTCCACGCGGGTCGGCCTGACGCGGGTCGAAGCGCTGCCATTGCCGGGCTGAACGTCCTGCCCCCACCAGGCGGCGCCACGCCGCCGTTTGCTACCGCCACCGCCACCGCGTCGGCTGCGGACGACGCGGTTTCGCCTCCTGCAATTTACCTGGCCGCGTAAACGCGCCGTGTTACAAAGCGCGTCAACGTGTCCCATGACCCGCCCGCCTGTCACATCTTGACAAAACTAGTTACACAGGGTCGAAACACTTGTTACAAGTAATTCGTCATACCAATGGAGTTTGTAACGCGCATTTATTACCGATAAATGTAATTCCTTTCAATCCCATTAATTCAAAAGAGGCCGTTAAAGCGCGTTTCTTCATGCGTTGTGCATGTGTCAGCCCCCCTCCGGAAAACCCTTACGGCGCGGCACTTTACGGGCGCACTCCCCGCCCCGCAAGGGTTTACTGCCCACTGTCATCAACGCGTCACGAATACTCAGAAAAAATTACCGAAAATATTTGTAACAGCCAGATTATTTTTTGCGAAGGGGATTGATTTCTCGAAGTTGTCCTCATACAATTCGCTCCAACATGTTACTAGTTGTAACGTGTTGTATCAAAGAGTCAGGCGACGCCACCAAAGAGCGGGCCGACCAAAGACCAAAAAAGTTACAACGGCGAACAACGCCGGGGGGTTAATCGGGGCTTCGGAAAAGAGAAAATGGACCGCAGCAGCGAGACGCTGGATTCAATCCGCGAAATTAACTTGTCGTATCTGATGCTCGCACAGCGCATGCTGCGCGAGGACAAGCCAGTCGGTATGTTCCGGCTGGGACTGTCGTCGGAACTGGCCGATCTGCTTTCCGGTCTGTCGCTCGCGCAGATCGTGAAGCTGGCCGCTTCCGACCAGCTCCTTTGTTTGTTCCGCTTCGACGACCATGCCATGCTGTCCGCGCTCACGCAGACTTCCCGGCATGCCGACGTGGCGGCCACCCACGCGGCCATCCTGCTTGCGGGACAGCCTGCGGTGCAATTCGCCTGAGGACGGGTCATGTCGACGAACCGCCGCAGCCTCACCGAAGACGCACAAGAAGTTTTTCGCGCGATCGCGCTGATCGAGCTGGGTGCGCGCATGCAAGTGCTGGAGAGCGAGTTGTCGCTCTCGCGCGACCGCATGATCCGCCTGTACCGCGAGATCCGCGGCGTGTCGCCGCCCAAGGGGATGTTGCCGTTCTCGGCGGACTGGTACATGACGTGGCTCGCGAACATTCACGCGTCGCTGTTCTACAACACGTACCTGTTCCTGAAGCATGAAGCGCGTTGCTCGCATCTCGACGCGCTCACCAAGGGGTTCCGGCTGTATCTGGAACACTGCCAGCACAGCGGGACCGAGCCGGTGCTCGATCTCACGCGTGCATGGACCCTGGTGCGGTTTTTTGATGCCGATATTCTGCAGATGACGCCTTGCTGCCGCTGTGGCGGCAAGTTCGTCGCGCACCGCCACGACCTTCAGCACAACGTCGTGTGTGGCGCATGCCAGCCGCCTTCGCGCGCTGGCAAGACGAAAAAGGCGGCTGCAGCGCGACGGGGCGCCGAGCAGACCGAACGCGACCTTCCGGTGGAAGTAACGCCGGATGGCATTGCCGAGGCTGCATAAGCGTAGGAGACCAAAGATCCGGACGGACCAGGCAGGCTAAACCGGACACAGCAAGACTAGACGCGAAGCCGTCCGGCGCTCGGAACGAGGGCCGGACGGCGAAGCGCATTCAGGGCTGTTCTGCCCTATCCATTCCGCCAGGCGCCGCGCGCGCCGCCTTCCTTTCGTCCCCCTCAGTTCCCGCTAAGCGTCTGCCAGACGAGCCACCGGTTCGCCGCCGCCATCACGGCAAGAAGCAGCGACGCAATCAGGCGCCCAGACAACCGGTTCGCGAACGCGCCCATCAGCGCCCGATCGTTCGTCATGCGGATGAGCGGCCACAGCGCAAACGGCAGTTGCTCGTGCGTGAGCGCTTGACGCTCAGCGAGAGGCGAGCGGCGCGGCAGGCGCCGCACTCGCTGCCGGCGCATTATCAGGCTGCACAGCGGGCTGCACAGCGGGGTGTTCAGCGGGGTGTTCAGCGGGCTGCACACCAAGCTGCATATCGGGCTTCGCATCGCCCCACCCGCCGCCCAGCGCGCGGATCAGATTGACGGTGGCCACCGCCTGCGAGCCCTCCAGATGGCTCGCCTGCAGCTGCGAGACCAGCACCGAGCGCTCGCTGTCGATCACGTTCAGATAGCTCACCTCGCCCTCCTCATACTGCGTGCGCGAGAGATGCGCCGCGCGTTGCGAAGCGCTCACCGCATCGTCCTGCGCGCTGATCTGGTCGTTGAGCAGACGCAGGTCCGCGAGGTTGTCCTCCACCTCGCGGAACGCCACGAGCACCTGCTGGCGATACTGCGCGACATCCTCGTCGTACTTCGCACGCGCCTGCGCGAGATTGGCCTTGCGCCGGCCACCGTCGAAGAGCGGCAACGTGAGCGCCGTGCCCGCGAACGGCCCGAGCAGGAAGGCGCGGCTCGACCACATGAAGAGGTTCCCGAGCGAGGCCGACTCGAAGCCAAACGCGCCCGTGATGTCGAGCTTCGGAAAGAACGCCGACTTCGCGAGACCCACGCGTGCGTTCGCGGCGGCCATTGCGCGCTCGGCGGCGGCGATGTCGGGGCGGCGCTCGAGCAGCGTCGAAGGCAGGCCCGGCGGCACCTGCATGGCCACGGGCGCGAGCGGCGTCTCGGGGAACGTGAAGTCCGCCGGCGCCTTGCCGAGCAGGATCGCGAGGCTGTGCTCCGAGGCCGCGCGCTGGCGCGCCACGCCCACGGCGTCGGCGCGTGCGCTCGCCAGTTCGTTGCGCGCCTGCGAAACGTCGAGCTCGCTGATGTCGCCTTCCTTGAAGCGGCGCTCGACGAGCTTGAGCGCGTCCTCGCGCAGCGCCACCGTGCGCCGGTAGAGATCGACATCGGAGTCGAACTGGCGCAGCTGGAAGTAGTTCTGCGCGACATCGGCCTGCAGCGCGAGTTGCACCGAGAGGAACAGCGCCTCGCTCTGCTGCGCATCGGCCTGCGTGGCGTGCACATTCGAGCTCACGCGGCCGAACAGATCCGCTTCGTAGCTCGCTGTGGCCTGCGCGCGCCAGAGCGTTTGCGCGGGCACGTTGGCGTTCTGCGGCAGGTACTGTGAAGCCGGCGAGGCGCGCTCGTAGGTCGGCCCGAAGCCCGCGTCGATGGACGGGAACCACGAAGCGCGCGCCGCCTGCGTGAGCGCGCGCGACTGCTGCACGCGCGCGGCGGCGGCCTTGAGATCCTGGTTGGCGGCCAGCGCCTGGTCTTCCAGCTGGTCGAGCGTGGGGTCGCCGAACGCCTTCCACCACTCGCCGCGATGCGCGTCGTCGGCAGGTTGCGCGGGCGTCCACGAACCCACGTCGTGCGGACCGGCTGGCTGACCCTGCGCTTGCCCCTGCGCTTGCCCCTGCGTTTGGCCTTGCGTTTGCAGCGGCGCTTCCTTGTACGCGTTCGGCACGCCCGCATCGGGCACCTTGTAGGTAGGCTCGACCGAGCACGCGGCAAGCCACGCGAAGAGCGCAACGCTCGCGGCAAGCCGCGTCAAGCGCCAAAAGCCACTCATATCGTCGATGCCGCCCGGTTTCTTCGGCGAAACTGAATAGTTAGTCATCTTTATGATCCTTCCTTACGCGTCCACCGTGGAGCGGGCCGTGCGCGCGTTGTCTTTCTGCGCGACGTGTATCTTGCCGCCCGCAATCGTGCGCAGCACCACGTAGAACACCGGCGTCAGCAACAGACCGAAAGCCGTCACGCCAAGCATGCCGAAGAACACCGCCACGCCCATCGCGTGACGCATCTCCGAGCCCGCGCCCGACGAAAGCACGAGCGGCACCACGCCCATGATGAACGCGATGGACGTCATCAGAATCGGGCGCAGGCGCAGCCGGCTCGCCTCGATGGCGGCCGAAAGGGGCGTGTGTCCGTCGTGTTCTAGCTCGCGCGCAAACTCCACGATCAGGATCGCGTTCTTCGACGCGAGACCCACCAGCACCATCAAGCCGATCTGCGTGAAGATATTGTTGTCGCCCTGCGTGAGCCACACGCCGGTCAGCGCGCACAGCACGCTCATCGGCACGATCAGGATGACCGCGAGCGGCAGCGTCAGGCTCTCATAGAGCGCCGCGAGCACGAGGAACACCAGCAGCACGCTGATCGGGAACACCCAGATGCCCGAGTTGCCGGCGAGAATCTGCTGATACGTGAGGTCGGTCCATTCGAACTTGATGCCGCGCGGCAGCACCTCAGCCGCGATGCGCTCCGCCGCCGCCTGCGCCTGGCCCGACGAGTAGCCCGCCGCGGGGCCGCCGTTGATGTCGGCTGCCGTGTAGCCGTTGTAGCGCACCACCATCTCGGGACCGTAAGTGGGCGTCACCGTCACGAGCGACGAGAGCGGCACCATATCGCCCGCGGCGTTGCGCGTCTTCAGTTGCAGGATGTCGTCGGCCTTCTGGCGGAACGGCGCATCGGCCTGCACGCGCACCTGATACACGCGCCCGAAGCGGTTGAAGTCGTTCACGTAGAGCGAGCCCAGATAGATCTGCATCGTGTCGAACACATCCGTGACCGGCACGCCGAGCTGCTTGGCCTTGGTGCGGTCCAGATCGACGTTCAGCTGCGGCACGTTGATCTGATAGCTCGAGAAGGTCGGGCCCAGCTCGGGTGTCTTGGCCGCGCGCTTCACGAAGTCCTCGGTCGCGCGGTTGAGCGCTTCGTAGCCGAGCGCGCCGTGATCCTCCAGCTGCATCTTGAAGCCGCCGAGCGTGCCGAGACCGAGCACCGGCGGCGGCGGGAACACGGCGATAAACGAGTCCTTGATGCCCGCGTATTGGTGATTGAGCGCCCCCGCGATCGCGCCCGCCGCAAGCGCCTTGCCCTTGCGCTCCTTGAACGGCTTGAGCGTGACGAACACGATGCCCGCACTCGAGCTATTGGTAAAGCCGTTCACGGAGAGACCCGGGAACGCCACTGCGCTTTCCACGCCAGGCTGCTTGAGCGCGATCGCGCTCATGTCGCGGATCACGTTTTCGGTGCGGTCAAGCGAGGCGCCGTTGGGCAATTGCGCGAACGCGATCAGATACTCCTTGTCCTGCGCCGGCACGAAACCGCCCGGCACGACGCGCGCCATCAGCACCGTCGCGCCGATCAGCACGACATAGACCGCGAGCATCGCGCCCTTGTGGCGCAGCACGCCGTTCACACCTTGCCCATACTCTTCCGAGCCGCGATGGAACACCTTGTTAAAGCCCCGGAAAAAGCCGCCCAGCACGCGGTTCATCACGCGCGTGAGCCAGTCTTCCTTCGCGCCGTGACCGCGCAGCAGCAGCGCCGAAAGCGCCGGCGAAAGCGTGAGCGAGTTGAACGCCGAGATCACCGTCGAAATGGCGATGGTCATCGCGAACTGCTTGTAGAACTGGCCCGTGAGGCCGCTCATGAACGCAAGCGGCACGAACACGGCCACGAGCGTGAGCGCGATCGCGATGATCGGCCCGCTCACTTCCTGCATGGCCTTGTAAGTGGCGTCGCGCGCGGAAAGCCCGCTGGCGATATTGCGCTCCACGTTCTCCACCACCACGATCGCGTCGTCCACCACGATGCCGATCGCGAGCACCATGCCGAACAGCGAGAGCGCATTGATCGAGAAGCCGAACGCGAGCAGCAGCGAGAAGGTCCCGACGATCGACACCGGCACGGCAATGAGCGGAATGATCGACGCGCGCCACGTCTGCAGGAACACGATCACCACGATCACGACCAGCGCGATCGCTTCGAGCAGCGTATGCACGACCGCCTCGATGCTCGAACGCACAAACTGCGTGGGGTCGTAGACGATGCGGTAGTCCACACCCGCGGGCATGTCCGCCTTGAGCTCCTTCATCGCCTCGCGCACCTGGTCGGAGATCGCGAGCGAATTCGCGCCCGGCGCCTGGTTGATCGCGAGGGCAACGGCCGGCTTGTTATCGAGCAGCGAACGCAGACCGTATTCGGAGGCCGCAAGCTCGATGCGCGCGATGTCGCGCAAATAGGTCACGCCGCCGTCGGGATTGGTCTTGACGATGATGTTGCCGAACTCGCTTTCCGTGCGTAGACGGCCGCGCGCGTTCACGTTCAGTTGCAGCGGCGTGCCCGGCACGCTAGGCGAGGCGCCGATCACACCCGCCGCCACCTGCACGTTCTGCTCGCGAATCGCGCTCACCACATCCTGCGCCGTGAGATTGCGCTGCGCCACCTTCTGAGGATCGAGCCAGACGCGCATGGCGTAATCGCCCGCGCCCCACAGCTGCACCTCGCCCACGCCGCGGATGTTCGCGAGGCGGTCCTTGACGTTCAGGAGCGCATAGTTGCGCAGATACGTCATGTCGTACTGATTGTTCGGCGAGATCAGGTGCACCACCATCGTGAGCGTGGGCGAGCTCTTGATGGTCGTGATGCCGAGGCGCTGCACGTCCTCGGGCAGCCGCGGCAAGGCCTGGTTCACGCGGTTCTGCACGAGCTGCGTGGCCTTGTCGGGATCGGTGCCCAGACGGAACGTGACCGTGAGCGTGAGATTGCCGTCGCTGTTCGCCTGCGACTGCATGTAGAGCATGTCCTCGACGCCGTTGATCTGCTCTTCGAGCGGCGCCGCCACGGCTTCGGCGATCACCTTCGGGTTCGCGCCCGGATACTGCGCGTGGACGACCACCGAAGGCGGCACGACCTCGGGATACTCGGAGATCGGCAACTGGAACAGCGCGATCACCCCGGCCAGCAGGATCAGCACGGACAGCACGCCCGCGAAGATCGGCCGGTCGATGAAGAATTTCGATATGTTCATGGGTTGCTCAATAATTTCGGATGACTAACTGGATGCGAGGATCGCACTCGCCAGGGCGGCGAGTGCCGCGCGTCAGGAAGCCTTGGCGGTCTTTGGCGCCGAATTCGCGAGCGAGGACGCGGCCGTGTCGGCCACGTCCGCGTCGCCGTTCATCGGCACCATGTTCGAGCGCACGGCCTCGCCCGGCCGCACGCGCTGCGTGCCGTTCACGACCACGTGGTCACCGGCCTGCAGGCCGCCCACGATCACGCGCAAATTGCCCTGCTGCCCGCCGATCTGCACGGTGCGATACGCGACCTTGCCCGCGCCATCCACGACATAGACGAACTTCTTGTCCTGGTCCGTGCCGATGGCCGCTTCGTCGACGAGCAGCGCCGGGTGAGGCGCGCTGCCGCTCACCTTGATGCGCGCGTAAAGGCCCGGCACGAGCGCGCCATCCGTGTTGTCGAAGCGCGCACGCACGCGAATCGTGCCCGAGGCGGTATCGAGCCGGTTGTCCACCGACTCGATCGTGCCGGTGCGCGAGTAGCCGGTCTCGTTCGCGAGCCCCAGGTCGACGGGAACCTTCGAGCCATCCTTCATGCGGCTGATGTAGTCCAGATAAGTCTGCTCGTCGGCGTCGAACTCGGCGTAGATGGGCGACACCGAAACGAGCGTCGTGAGCGGCGGCGCGCTCGCGCCCGCCGAAACCACGTTGCCCACCGTGATCTCCGCACGCGAGACCCGCCCCGACACCGGCGCGACGATGCGCGTATAGCCGAGATTGATCTGCGCGGCCTCGAGCGCGGCCTGCGCGGCCTTCAGATTCGCGCTCGCTTCACGCGCGCCGTTCTGCTTCTCGTCGTAGTCGCGCTTGGCAATGGCGTTGTCGCCAATGAGGCGCTGCGCGCGCTCCCAGTCGCTCTGCGCGTAGCCGGTGCGCGCCTGCGCGGCGGCCACCTGAGCCGCGGCCTGGTCGACGGCGGCCTGATACGGGCGCGGGTCGATCACGAACAGCGTGTCGCCCTTGTTCACGAGCGCGCCGTCACGGAAATTCACGGAGACGATCGTGCCCGAGACCTGCGGGCGCACCTCGACTTTCTCGACGGCGGCCATGCGGCCCGAGTAGGTCTGCCAGTCGGTGACATTGCGCTTGACCACGGCGGCGACATCGACCTCCGGCGCCGGCGGCGCTTCAGCGGCGACGGCCGGGTGCGAGTCCAGACGCATGGCGACGAGCGAGCCGAATCCCGCAACGACGAGAACAGCGGCCACCGCGAGCACAATGCGCTTACGGGAATGCGAGTTGAGAGACATGGCGGGCTCCAGAAAGATGAGTGGTTATTTTTCGAGTAATGCGTTCTTCGGCGCGCTGCGTCAGCGCTAACAGGGCGCGCCGGCTTCGAAACAACAGCGGAAAAAGCGCACCGCTTCGGCGAGCGCTTCCGGATGCGCGCCAATCTGCGCGTGCGAAACGCTCGGGTAGCGCACCACATGCGTGCGCACGCCCGCTTCGATCAGGCGTCCGGCGTACTTCTCCGCTTCAATGTGCAGCACGTCGTTCTGCGCCGTGACGATGAACGTGGGCGGCAAACCGGCAAGCCGCGAGGATTCCAGCGGCGCCGCGTACGGATGCATGCGCTGCGACGCTTCAGGCAGATACGCGCGATAGCAGGCTGCGCATTCGCTCGCGGAAATGTCCGACGCGAGCCGCGCTTCGTCGCCGAGGCGCGTGAGGCTCGGGTCGAGCATCGGCGCAAACAGCGCTTGAGCCGCGAGGCGCACGTCGCCGCGATCGCGCCCGATAAACGCGAGCACGTTGGCGATCTGGCCGCCCGCGTCGTGTCCCGCAGCCAGGATGCGTTTCGCGCTGCCGCCAAATGCGCGTGCTCGTGTGAGCACCCAAAGCGCGGCGCGATGCGCGTCTTCGGGCGCGGCCGGAAACGGAAACTGCGGCGCGAGCGAATAGGCCACCGAAACCACGAGCGCAGGTAAGCGCTCTGCGAAAAACTGGCTTGCTGCATCGGCGTCGTCGAGCGTGCCGCGCACGAAGCCGCCGCCGTGGAAATACAGCAGCACGGGCAGATTGCTCGCGCCCTGCGGACGGTACAGGCGCAACACGATGTCCTGCGCATAGCCTTCGATCGTCACTTCGCTCACGTCGATGGGTGAGGAGCCGCGGGCCTTGCCCGCCGCTGCCGGCACCGCTGTGGGCGCTGCAGCCAGACGCGCTGCTGCGGGCTTCTCCGCCACAGGGCGCGCCGCCTGAGGGCGCGCCGCCTGAGGGCGCTCCGCCAGAGGGCGCTCCGCCAGAGGGCGCACCGCCAAAGGGCGCTCCGCCGATGGGCGCGCGGATCGCGGCGCGGCTTCAGCCAGGGGCTCGGACAAATCGGCGGAAATCCACGGCGTCGAACGTTTGAAGGCATCCATGTGGGAACGGCGCAATGCGCGAGAATAGATTCGAATGGTGCGAATTGTGGGTTCGGCAGACTTGCAAATAAATGCCTATAATCCGGCAACACAATTCGGCGCACCTGAACAATCTGTTTCCCGCTATTTGCGCGAATCTCGCCGCGCAATGTGCGCCCGATGTCTTTTGGAGAATGGCAATGGACCGCCTTCAGGCCATGCAAGTGTTCACCCGCGTCGTCGACACCAACAGCTTCACGCGCGCAGCCGAGACCCTCGACATGCCGCGCGCCTCGGTCACGACGATCATCCAGAATCTCGAAGCCTTTCTCGGCGTGCGCCTCATGCATCGCACCACGCGCCGTCTTTCGCTCACGCCCGATGGCGCGGCGTATTACGAGCGCTGCGTGCGCATTCTTGCGGACGTCGAAGAAACCGAGCTGACGTTCCAGGACCGCAACCGCAAGCCGCACGGCAAGCTGCGCATCGACATGCCGGGCTCGATCGGACGCCTCATCGTGATTCCCGCGTTGTGCGAATTTCATGGGCGCTATCCCGACATCGATCTGCAACTGGGCCTGACCGACCGCCCCGTCGACCTGCTGCAGGAGGGCGTGGATTGCGTGGTGCGCGTGGGCGCGCTGCAGGATTCGTCGCTGGTCGCGCGGCGCATTGGCCTGTTCGAAGGCGTGTCATGCGCGGCGCCCTCGTATCTGGAGCGTCACGGCACGCCGCAGACACTCGAGGAGTTGGCCGAGCATCGCGCCGTGAATTACTTTTCGCCCCGCACGGGACGCGTGATCGACTGGGCGTTTCTCGTCGACGGAAAGGAAGTGGAGATCAAGCTCAAGAGCATGGTCTCGGTGAATGACGCCGACGCCTATGTGACGTGCGGCATCGAAGGTTTCGGCCTGATTCAGGGGCCGCGCTACATGGTGCTGCCGCACCTGAAGTCGGGCGCGCTCGTCGAGGTCCTGCCCGACTTCAAGCCGCTGCCCATGCCGATCTCGGCCGTGTATCCGCACAGCCGGCATCTGTCACCGAAAGTGCGCGTGTTCGTCGACTGGATCGCCGAAGTCTTCGACCGTTGCCCGCTGTTGAGCGGCCGCGCCTCGCTCGACAAGGCCTGCACGATGCGCACGCTCGAAGAGCGCGAGCAAGCGCCCGCGCTCGAGACGCCGATCATCTCCGAGTGGGCCGCATAGGCTGGGCCGCATAGGCTGGGCCGCATAGGCTGGGCGGCTTAAGCGCGGGCACGCGCTCTGCGCCGCTTCTTCTGATCTTTCGGGCCGCTCCGGCCCCACCTCGAACGCGCGCCCTCAGGTAGCCACTGCCGGCGCGCGTTTTCACGATTGTTCCGGTTTTTCGACAATTCCTTTCGCTTTCGGGACGTTTATCGCGCGAGCCTGTGCACCTACATTTGCACCTGTCGCCACGGCCATCGATTCATTGGATGCAGCCACGGCACTGTTAAAACAGGAGCAGATCATGAAACGCACTCTCGCAACCGCGCTCGGCGCCACCCTCGTCATCTCGCTCGCCGCGAGCGCATCGGCTTTCGCAGGCGGCATCGGCCGCGCGGGCACCTATGGCCCGCAATTCGATGCACAGGCCGCACCGCAAGCGCAACAAACGGCGCAAGCCCCGGTGGTCGATAACAGCGCGCCTAAAACGCGTGCCCAGGTGAAGGCGGAGATCGTCGAGGCTTATCGCAACGGCACGCTGCCCTCGCTGAACAAGACAAGCTATCCGGACCAGAGCCTGATCGGACGCACGCAGGCGCAGCGCATCGCACTGCAGGAAAGCCGTGGCAACGACGCCACGCGCCTCGCGCGTGCAGGCGAATGAGCCTCACCATATCGATACGATAAGGATGCCTGATCATGAACAATCCGCAACCTTCCGAGCTGGATGACTGGGACGAAACTACGCCCGTGTGGGCGCCGTTTAAGCACTGAAAAAATCAAGGCGGACACCAAATGGTGTCCGCCTTGTTGTTCATTCACAGGATGCGAAACCGGCCTCGCGGCACGCTCACGACCGGCGCAAGCCGGCCAGCGTGCCGCGTAGCCGTCACGCGATTACCACTGGTACGACATACCCGCACCGACCGTGGTCCCGCCGCCTGCGCTGTAGCCAGCACCCGCCTTTAGCTTGAGGTTTTCGGTGACGCGTGCCGATGCGCCGAGCGCCGTCGCCTGATAGCCTTTGTAGTTGGCCGTGCCGACGCCCACTGCAATGGTCTTGCCGAGATCGACGTCCGGAATCATCGTAAGCGCGGTGGCCGCTGCAACGCCGCCGTAGGCATTACGCTGCATGCTGGTCATGCCGTTCTGGAACTGACGCATGTTGACGGCATCCGTGGGACCCTGGCCAGCCGCGACGTTGGTAATGCGGCGCTCGTTGCCCTGCGAACCGACCGACACGGTGTTGTTCTCGTTCGCCACCGAATCCGCACCCAGGGCAACCGAGTTATCGGCCATGGCCGAGGCCTTGTCGCCGACCGCCGTCGAGCTTGCGCCCGCAGCAGTCGCACCGCCGCCCTGCGCGAGCGATTCGGTACCCGTGGCCGAAGCCCGGCTGCCCGTCGTGTTCACGGCCATGTACGGCGAACTCGTGTTGCTGATGTTCTCGATCGCGCCCTGCAGATTCGCGACATCCTGATTCGTCCGGTACAACTGCGCACCTGTCACCGCATCAGTGCTCGTTTGCGACAGCACGGCATCCGTGAGATTCGTCAACTGCACGGTCGAGGTTGCGTTCGTGCCGCCCATCGTCACCTTGTCGTGCGCCGGCGAATCGTACTGCACCGCGTTAGCCGCGGCCCCCGCGACATTGGCCACCTGCGTTTCGATGTTGCTCACGCGACCGTCGACGTTCGTCAGCGCACTGCCCATGTCCGTGTACGTGTTGCCACCGACGTGGTAGGTCGGCCCGGTGATCGTGCCGTCGGCATTGACCGTGGAACCGCCACCCAGTGCGCTCGCCATCGAGCCTGCCACGGTGTACAGCTGCGAACCGTTCACCGCGTCGGTGCTCGAAGCGTTGACCGCTCCCGCCGAAACGCCAGTCAGCGTGCGCGCGCCGGCCGTGCCTGCGAAGTCCACGGTCGTACCGTCCGAGCCCTTCGCCACCGTGATCGTGCGTGTGGCCGCGTCCTGCTTGACGAGACCCACCTCACCATTGTTGATGGAGTTCGTCAGGCTCGTGATGTCGGCCGTGTTCTGCGTCACGCGGTTATCCAGGCTGGTGATTGCCGTCGTATTGCTGCTGACTTGATCGTTCGTTGCGTAGAGCTGCGAACCGTTCACCGCATCCGTGCTCGACACGCTCACCGTGCCCACTGCAACGTTGCGCAGCGTCACGGGAGAAGCCGCTCCCGCACCGCCTAACGTCACCGAAGCGTGCGCCGGCGAATCGTACATCAACGCGTTGGCCATCGAACCGCTCATGTTCGTGAGGTTGCTGTTGATCGTCGCGATATCCGACGTGTTCTGCGTCACGCGACCGTCGAGGCCCGCGACCGATCCCTGCAGATTCGTGATGTCCGATGCGTTGGTCGCCACGTTCGCGTTCGTCGCGTTCAGTTGCGACATGTTCACCGCGTCCGTGTCGGTCACGCCGGCCGTCACGTTCTTCAGCGTGCGGGTGTTACCGTCCTTGTCGGCGAGGTCCACTGCTGCACCGTCCGTGTCCTTGCCCACCGTCAGGTCTGCACCGGCCGTGGCCTGCTGCACCAGACCTACCGTGCCGCTGTTGAGCTGGTTCGTGATGTCGCTGATCGAGGTGGTGTTGCCCGTTACGGCCGTGTCCAGGCTGCCCAGCGCTGCACCCACGTTGCCATACGTGCTGCCCTGCACCGCATAGGCCGGTGCGCTGATTGCGCCGGTCGTGCTGTTGTACACCGCGCCACCGCCCAGTGCCGAAGCCACTGCAGCGCCGGACTGGTCTGCCTTGCCTTCCACGCGGGTGATGTCGCTGGTGTTCTGCGCAATATTGGTCGCGTTGGTCGCCACGTTCGCGTTCGTCGCGTTCAGTTGCGACATATTCACCGCATCCGTATCGGTTACGCCGGCCGTCACGTTCTTCAGCGTGCGAGTGTTGCCATCCTTGTCGGCGAGGTCCACTGCTGCGCCGTCCGTGTCCTTGCCCACCGTCAGGTCTGCACCAGCCGTGGCCTGCTGCACCAGACCGACCGTGCCGCTGTTCAGCTGGTTCGTGATGTCGCTGATCGAGCTGGTATTGCCCGTCACCGCCGTGTCGAGGCTGCCCAGTGCTGCGCCTACGTTGCCGTACGTGCTGCCCTGGACTGCATAAGCCGGTGCGCTGATTGCGCCGGTCGTGCTGTTGTACGCTGCACCGCCACCCAGCGCTGAGGCCACTGCTACACCCGACTGGTCCGCCTTGCCTTCCACGCGGTTAATGTCGCTGGTGTTCTGCGCAATGTTCGATGCGTTGGTCGCCACGTTTGCGTTCGTCGTGTTCAGTTGCGACATGTTCACCGCGTCCGTATCAGCCACGCCGGCCGTCACGTTCTTCAGCGTGCGGGTGTTGCCATCCTTGTCGGCGAGGTCCACTGCCGCACCGTCCGTGTCCTTGCCCACCGTCAGGTCTGCACCAGCCGTGGCCTGTTGCACCAGACCCACCGTGCCGCTATTGAGCTGGTTCGTGATATCGCTGATCGAGCTGGTGTTGCCCGTCACCGCCGTATCCAGGCTGCCCAGCGCCGCACCCACGTTGCCATACGTGCTCCCCTGCACCGCATAGACCGGTGCGCTGATTGCGCCGGTTGTGCTGTTGTAGGCCGCGCCACCGCCCAGTGCCGAAGCCACTGCAGTACCCGACTGGTCTGCCTTGCCTTCCACGCGGGTGATGTTCGATGCGTTGGTCGCCACGTTCGCGTTCGTCGCGTTCAGCTGCGACATGTTCACC
>NZ_SMRP01000001.1:779792-780912 GCF_004353915.1 Paraburkholderia silviterrae
TCCGTCCGTGTCCTTGCCCACCGTCAGGTCTGCACCGGCAGCGGACTGCTGCACCAGACCCACCGTGCCACTGTTGAGCTGGTTCGTGATGTCGCTGATCGAGCTGGTATTGCCCGTTACGGCCGTATCCAGGCTACCCAGTGCTGCGCCCACGTTGCCATACGTGCTGCCCTGGACCGCATAGGCCGGTGCACTGATCGCGCCGGTCGTGCTGTTGTACGCCGCACCGCCACCCAGTGCCGAGGCCACTGCAGCACCGGACTGGTCCGCCTTGCCTTCCACGCGGGTAATGTCGCTGGTGTTCTGCGCAATGTTCGTGGCATTGGTCGCCACGTTCGCGTTCGTCGTGTTCAGCTGCGACATGTTCACCGCGTCGGTGTCAGCCACGCCAGCCGTCACGCTCTGCAGCGTGCGCGTGTTGCCATCCTTGTCGGCGAGATCGACTGCTGCACCGTCCGTGTCCTTGCCCACCGTCAGGTCTGCACCGGCAGCAGACTGCTGCACCAGACCCACCGTGCCGCTGTTGAGCTGGTTCGTGATGTCGCTGATCGAGGTGGTGTTGCCCGTTACCGCCGTGTCGAGGCTACCCAGCGCTGCGCCCACGTTGCCATACGTGCTGCCCTGCACCGCATAGGCCGGTGCGCTGATCGTGCCAGTCGTGCTGTTGTACGCTGCACCGCCACCCAGTGCCGAGGCCACTGCTGCACCGGACTGGTCCGCCTTGCCTTCCACGCGGGTGATATCGCTGGTGTTCTGCGCAATGTTCGATGTGTTGGTCGCCACGTTCGTGTTCGTCGTGTTCAGCTGCGACATGTTCACTGCGTCGGTGTCAGCCACGCCAGCCGTCACGCTCTTCAGCGTGCGGGTGTTGCCGTCCTTGTCGGCGAGGTCCACTGCTGCGCCGTCCGTATCCTTGCCCACCGTCAGGTCTGCACCAGCTGCGGACTGTTGCACCAGACCCACCGTGCCGCTGTTCAGCTGGTTCGTGATGTCGCTGATCGAGCTGGTATTGCCCGTTACGGCCGTATCCAGGCTGCCCAGTGCCGCACCCACGTTGCCGTACGTGCTGCCCTGGACCGCATAGGCCGGTGCACTGATCGCGCCGGTCGTGCTGTTGTAC
>NZ_SMRP01000001.1:780922-781328 GCF_004353915.1 Paraburkholderia silviterrae
GCCACCGCCCAGTGCCGAGGCCACTGCTGCACCGGACTGGTCGGCCTTGCCTTCCACGCGGGTGATATCGCTGGTGTTCTGCGCAATGTTCGATGCGTTGGTCGCCACGTTCGCGTTCGTCGCGTTCAGCTGCGACATGTTCACCGCGTCGGTGTCGGCCACGCCGGCCGTCACGTTCTTCAGCGTGCGCGTGTTGCCGTTCTTGTCGGCGAGGTCCACTGCTGCACCGTCCGTATCCTTGCCCACCGTCAGGTCTGCACCGGCCGTGGCCTGTTGCACCAGACCCACCGTGCCGCTATTGAGCTGGTTCGTGATGTCGCTGATCGAGCTGGTGTTGCCCGTCACCGCCGTGTCCAGGCTGCCCAGTGCCGCGCCCACGTTGCCGTACGTGCTGCCCTGGACCGCA
>NZ_SMRP01000001.1:781338-788973 GCF_004353915.1 Paraburkholderia silviterrae
ACCGCCCAGTGCCGAGGCCACTGCTGCGCCCGACTGGTCCGCCTTGCCTTCCACGCGGGTGATATCGCTGGTGTTCTGCGCAATGTTCGTCGCGTTGGTCGCCACGTTCGCGTTCGTCGCGTTCAGCTGCGACATGTTCACCGCATCCGTATCGGTTACGCCGGCCGTCACGTTCTTCAGCGTGCGGGTGTTGCCGTCCTTGTCGGCGAGATCCACTGCTGCGCCGTCCGTGTCCTTGCCCACCGTCAGGTCTGCACCGGCAGCGGACTGCTGCACCAGACCCACCGTGCCGCTGTTCAGCTGGTTCGTGATGTCGCTGATCGAGGTGGTGTTGCCTGTTACGGCCGTGTCCAGGCTGCCCAGCGCTGCACCCACGTTGCCGTACGTGCTGCCCTGGACTGCATAAGCCGGTGCGCTGATTGCGCCAGTCGTGCTGTTATACGCCGCACCGCCACCCAGTACCGAGGCCACTGCAGCACCGGACTGGTCGGCCTTGCCTTCAACACGAGTGATATCGCTGGTGTTCTGCGCAATGTTCGATGCATTGGTCGCCACGTTCGCGTTCGTCGCGTTCAGTTGCGACATGTTCACCGCGTCCGTATCAGCCACGCCGGCCGTCACGTTCTTCAGCGTGCGGGTGTTGCCGTCCTTGTCGGCGAGGTCCACTGCTGCACCGTCCGTATCCTTGCCCACCGTCAGGTCTGCACCGGCCGTGGCCTGTTGCACCAGACCCACCGTGCCGCTATTGAGCTGATTCGTGATGTCGCTGATCGAGCTGGTATTGCCCGTTACGGCCGTGTCCAGGCTGCCCAGTGCCGCGCCCACGTTGCCGTACGTGCTGCCCTGGACCGCATAGACCGGTGCGCTGATTGCGCCGGTCGTGCTGTTGTACGCCGCACCGCCACCCAGTGCCGAGGCCACTGCAGCACCCGACTGGTCTGCCTTGCCTTCAACACGAGTGATATCGCTGGTGTTCTGAGCAATGTTGGTCGCGTTGATCGCCACGTTCGCGTTCGTCGCATTCAATTGCGCCATGTTCACCGCGTCGGTATCGTCCGAACCGCTGGCGACATTCGTGACCTTGTTGCCGCCCATGTTCACGGTCTGGCCAGCGCCCACGGTCAGGCCGCCGTTGGCAGTGACCGTGCCGGCAAAGGTGGGGTTGTCCACCACGTCGTAGGTCACGTTGTTGTTGGCGTCAACGGAAACCTTGGTGTTGGTGCCGTTCTTGAAGTTCACCGTGGCGCCCGGCGCGACGTTCTGCGCCGTGCCGCCGTTGGCGCTCACGTTCCAGCCTTCGTTGGCCACTGCGTTGACTTCGCCCAGCGCGCTGTCGAGGCGGCCCAATGCGCTCCCGACGTCACCCAGCGAATTGCTGTTGCCGGTAATGGCATTGGCATTGGCAAGCGTGTAGCTCGGGCCCGTCACTGCCCCGGTGGCGGCGTCGAGCGACGCATTGCCGCCCAGTGCATTGATCACGGGCTTGAGCTGGGCAACGTTCACGGCGTCCGTGGACGACGTACCGGCGGCCATGTTGACGACCTGGCGCTGCGCAGCGGACGAGCCCACGGCAACGGTGTTGGCGCGCGTCGTACCTGAGCCGGAGCCGAGCACGACGGAATTGGACGCGGTGCTGGTGATGTTGTTGCCAAGCGCGAACACGTCGGTCTGACCTGAGGCGACCGAGCCATTGCTGCCGATGACGGCGCTGTTGGTGCCGTTGATGGTATTGCTGTTGCCGAACGCAAAGCTGTTGTCGCCGCCGATGGTGCTATTGTTGCCGACGGCGTAGCTGCCGTTGCCGGTAATGGTGTTGGGATCGCCGAACGCGCCCGAGTTATTGCCGGAGACCTTGTTGCCCGTCCCCACGCTGAGCGCGTTCGTGCCGGTTGCCATAGCGCCGACGCCGATAGCAATGCCGTTATTCGCCGAAACGGTAGCGCCGTTGCCGACGGCAACGCCGTTGGTGCCGGCGGAAGTGGTAGCCGCTTGCAGACCGAGCGCGACGCTGTTGTCGCCGCCAGCTGCAGCGTTGGTGCCAATACTTACGGCGTCCGCGCCCGCCGCGTTGGCGGCATTGGTCAGCAACGAGCCATCGGCTGCGGTGTTGCCGGCCGCGGACAGCTGGTTGGAGGTGCCGATTGCGATTGAGCGCAAACCGCTCGCGTTCGCCGACTGGCCCATACTGATGGCGCCGGTGCCGCTCGCAGTAGCGACAAAACCGTTGGCGATACTGTAGTTGCCACTGGCCAGCGACTCACGGCCCGTCGCGATGCCACCGAGACCGCTGGCCATCGCATTGCCGCCCATGGCCATCGAGAAGCTGCGCGTTGCGGATGCGTGCGCACCCAGCGCAACACCCGTTTCACCCGTCACCGTGGCACTGTCACCCAGCGCCACGCCACCGCCACGGCCGTTGGCGCTATAGCCGTCGAGCTTGAAGATTGCGTCATCGGCCTTATTGACCCCGGTGTACGCATACATGCCAATCGACACAAAAGCGCCCAATGCGTACTGGTTGTCCCAGCCCTTGGTGGGAGCATAGTTGCCATTGCGGTACAAGTACTGATAGTAGTCGTTGGTGGTACCGGAGGTGCTGCCCTGCAGGGCCAGACCATTGGAGACGTTCGTGCCCGCCAGCGCAATCTCCGGCATCACCGCGCCAAACGTCAGGGCCGAGAGCACGCCGGCAGCAATTGAACTCAGCAGTCGAGCCTTGCGCGAGGAGCCCTTCTTGCGCCCCGCAGCCAGCTCCGAAGCGGCAACCCAGTTACCGGTGGTTTCATTCCAGACGACGCGATATGCCTTGTTCATGATTAGTCCGCCAATATGCAGAAAAAACCGGCGATGCTGGTACGCCCCTTAAAGAATCAGGATTCACGCTTTGGGCGGCGCACATCAAGTGCCGGTGTTTTCTGCTTTCGAATTAGTTCGAATTCGCTTGATCAAAAGGAACGAAGAGTTCCTTCTCCAAAAATGCGCCCAGATAATCAATACAAAAAACAATTTCTGAGTAACTTCGAAAATAATTTTAGAGACGAATATGGCGCTATTGAATAGAACGACTTCGAATCGCTTTTGAGCGGCACTGTGAGCGCCCTTCGAGCATCGGCGCCATGCGAGGCGGCCGTGCGCGGTTATCCGCGTATTGCAGGCAATCGACTGCCGAGTCGAAATAGAATGAATTCGAAATCGGCACAGTTAGCCGGCGTAATCTGGAGAAATGGGATTAAATGGCACCGGAACAATGAGCGCGCGTGGCAGCGGCGGCACTTATTTCAAGCACCGTCGCTGCCACGGGAGGAAAAATAAACTGCAGTGAAAGCGGATACGAAAATTCAGCTGATATTGCGCCAGCCGTTGGCGCTCAGCTGCGTGGGCATCGATTAGCCCTGACGTCGCGCGAAATCCGGTTCGAAGAACACCCAGCGGACCTGCGGGAATTTCGCCTGAAGATCGGCCTCAATCACATTGATCGCCTCGACCATCGTGCGGCTGTGGTCGTAGTCGATCATCTCGGCCTGAACAGCCACGACCACTTCCTTACCCCATTGCAGGGTAATCAGACTGATGATGCCGCGGATCTCCGGCCGCCCACGCAAGAACGCCTCAATTTCGCGGCGCGTTTCCGGGCTCGCCGACTCGCCCACGATCATCGACTTCACTTCGCGTGCGATGAACCATGAAATCAGCATGAGCAGAATGCCCACGCCGATCGACCCGCACGCGTCCCACACCGGATTGCCGGTGATGACCGTGAGCAGCACCGCCGCAAACGCAATGGCGAGCCCCGCGAGCGCGGCAATGTCCTCGCCGGCCACCACGAGCAGATCCGAGTCGCGCGTTTCGCGCGCCCAGCGCCACAGCGATTTCGTGGGGGAACCCTTGCGGATTTCGCGCAAGGCGCCGTAAAGCGAAAACGCCTCGAGCGCCACGGAAATACCCAGCACCGCGAGCGCCACATACACGTATTGCAGCGGCTCGCGCGCGATCAGCCGGTGAATGCCTTCGTACACCGAAAATACGCCGCCCACGAAGAACAACAGCAGCGCCACGAGCAGCGAATAGAAGTTGATCGCGCGGCCCGTGCCCATCGGATGCAAAGGCGTGGGCGGCTCGCGCGACTGGCGCAGGCCGAACAGCAACAAGAGTTGATTGCCGCAATCGGCCGTCGAGTGAATCGCCTCGGCGAACATCGAGCCCGAGCCTGTGAACGCCGCCGCCGCGTATTTGCACACGGCAATGCCGGCGTTCGCCGCGAGCGCATAGAAGATGGCCTTTGGCGACTCCCCGCTCATGCGACTTCCACGCGCGCGGGCCCATCCGTCAATTCACCGATCACACATGCGGCGTCGAAGCCGTCCGCGTGAAAGAGCGCGAGCACGTCATCCACCCGCTCCGGCGCGCAGGCCACGAGCAGGCCACCCGATGTCTGCGGATCGGTGAGCAGCGTGCGCGCGCTTTCCGGCAATTGGGGCGCGAGCGTCACGCCTTCACCGTACGAGGCCCAGTTGCGGCCCGAGGCGCCCGTAAACACGCCTTGCGCGACGAACGCCTCCACGCCCGGCAGCCACGGCAGGTCGGCGTAGCGCACGCGCGCCGTCAGGCTCGCGCCGCGCGCGATTTCGAGCGTGTGGCCAAGCAGGCCGAAGCCGGTCACGTCGGTCATCGCGTGCACGCCGTCCAGCTCGGCGAGCGCGGTGCCCGGCTTGTTGAGCATCGTGGCGGCGTCGACCATCGCGCGGTAGCCGGCGTCATCGAGCAGATCCTTCTTGAGCGCGGCGGAGAGCACCCCCACGCCGAGCGGCTTGCCGAGCACGAGCACGTCGCCGGCGCGCGCCGAGGCGTTGCGCTTCACGCGCTCGGGATGCACCACGCCGAGCGCGGCGAGCCCGTAGATCGGCTCGACCGAGTCGATCGAATGGCCGCCCGCCACCGGAATGCCGGCCGCCGCGCAGACATCCTCGCCGCCGCGCAGCACCTGCGCGATCACCTCGTGCGGCAGCACGTTGATCGGCATGCCCACCAGCGCGAGCGCGAGGATCGGCTTGCCGCCCATCGCGTAGACGTCGGAGAGCGCATTGGTGGCGGCGATGCGGCCGAAATCGTAGGGGTCGTCGACGATCGGCATGAAGAAGTCGGTGGTCGCGACGATGGCCTGTTCATCGTTGAGCTTGTAGACGGCGGCGTCGTCGGCCGTCTCGGTGCCCACCAGCAGGTTCGGAAACACGGCGGTGAGCGGCGTGCTGCGCGCGAGCAGCGCGGAGAGCACGCCCGGCGCGATCTTGCAGCCGCAGCCGCCGCCGTGCGAAAGGCTTGTGAGGCGCGGCGAGGCCGGAGCGGCCGACGCGGGCGCGAGGCGGTCGTTGTCGTTCATGAGTGGGATTCGTTCCAAAGGAAGCCGGAAAAACGGTCCCCATATTATGGGGCAAACGCCGCGCAGACCGCGTCGACGAGCCATTGCGGATCGTCGTGAGGCAGGTCGTGTCCCGCCCACGGATGCTCGCGATGCGTCGCCCCCCACGCCCGCGCGAGCCGCGCCGAGCACACCGGGTGCACGAGGCTGTCCTCGCGCGAGGACAGCACGAGCGCCGGGCAGCGCGGCACGCTGCGCACCGTGTAGCGCGCCGCCGCCAGCAACTGGCGCAGCGCGTTGGCGCGGCTCACGGGCGCGCTCGCGCGGATCGCTCGCCAGGCGTCGAGATCGGCGGCGAGCGTATCGCGGCGCGCGCAGGTACACGCGTGGATCATGGTTTCGGCGATGCCGCCGCGATCGGCGCCGCGCCAGTGCGATGCGGCACGCACGAGCGCCGGCCACGCGGCGGGACGCAAGCGCTCATAGAAGCGGCTATAGGGCCGCATGCTCGTGTTGATGAGCACGAGCCGCTCGATCTCATCGGGAAAGCGCCGCGCCCACGCCGACGCCACCATGCCCCCCAGCGACATCGCCAGCACCCGATACGGCGGCAGCGCGCCCTGCCGCTGCGCCTCGGCGCGCACGGCATCCACATAGGCATCGACATCGATGGGCGAGCGCAGATGCGCAAGCGTGCCGTTGCCCGGCAAGTCGATGGGCAGCACCCCGCCGCAACGCGCTTCGAGCAACGGCGCGAACGCCCCCCAATGGCGCGACTCGCGCGTGAGGCCGCGCAGCAGGATCCAGCTTGCCGTCACGAGCCCGGCTTCCGGTACCAGTGCCCGATCGCGCTTTGCAACACCTGCTGGCGCGCCACGCCGTGGGGCAACCAGCGCGATGCGGAAAACGCGGCGCGCGTGAGGAATTCGAACAGATTCGCGTGACGCCGCAATACGCGCGCGGTGCGGTGCTGCATGACGGGGTTGAACATGCCCTGGCGAGAAAAGAGCTGGCGCGGATTCTTCTTGATCCACAGCCACGAGCCCAGTTCGAGCGTAAGCGGCAAGAACACGCTGGCCGCGGGTGCGCGGTCGTACGCGCAGTCCCAGAGATCGCCGTGCAGCAGATATTGGTGGCTCTGCGGCTCGAACGTATAGCCGTGATGCGGATGCGCGCGCTCGAACATCGTCTTGAGCACGTACATCTCGGGCAGGTGGCGCATCAACTGGCGCGTGCGCGCGTAGGGAAACCAGATGCTGTCGCTCCAGCCGTAGCCCGAATGGCAATCGAGCGCGAACGCGAGCGGCCGGTGCGCAAGCTCCTCATCGACGACCTTCAGCAGCGCCTGGGCCTCGGGCTCCATCGGCCCGCCGCGCCGGCCGCGATACCACGGCAGCCAGGAGCCCACGCGCTGGCCGCCCGCGAGAAACGGCACGTGCTCGTCCGCATCCTGAGGCGCGTTGCGCATGAGGTCCACGCCGTTCGGATTCGCGCGCGTGGCGAGCCACATACCGCCTGGATTGCAGATCGGCATCATCACGAGCCGCACCGACTCGAGCTGGCGCATCAGCAGTTCGTCCCACGCGAGGCGCCCGATGAGCGCGCGCATGTAATCGAGCACGAGTTGCGAGCCTATGCGCTCGAGACCGTGAATGCCGCCAAAAAAACCGATGGCGGGGGCCTGCGGATCGCGCGAGCCCACCGCTGCAACGTAGAGCGAGAACGGGCGCCCGCGCACCTCGACCTCGCCTGCGCTGCGGATGTCGAACCAGGGCGCGCCCGCATCGAGGAGCGTTTTCAGGTCCTCGTATTCGGCGAAGCTGTCGGGTAGGAAGCTTAGTCCTGGCATCTGTCTAGGGGCGTGTTTGAGATTTGCCTGGCTCTCGGTATGTTTTCTTTTTGTGGCTCTGCCGGTTTGTGGCTTTCCTTGTTTTCATGTCGGTCTATTAGTGTTGCCCCTGTGCGGGGCGGCACCTACTTTTCTTTGCAGCCGCAAAGAAAAGTAGGCAAAAGAAAGCGGCTCAAACCGCCAGTGTGACGCAGTCCACCACTTGCCTTATATCGGAGCGGCTCCGGAGCATCCGTCTTCCCGCACACTCCGCGCAAGTGACAAAGGGCTCATCCATCCCGCTGCGCGCTACGCGCTTGCGGTCCGGTCTGCAAGGGAAACCACACCTGCTGCATGGACCACCGAACGCGCCTGCACCCCACCGGTTTTAGTTATGCCCCTCGGCGCGCGAAGCGCCGCCGGAGGTATGAGTCCTTAGTCACTCCGATAT
>NZ_SMRP01000001.1:788983-850939 GCF_004353915.1 Paraburkholderia silviterrae
GCCGTGGTGGCAGACGCTCCGGAGCCACTTCGATATAAGGTTAGTGGTCCACTGCGTCACACTGGCGGTTTGAGCGGCTTTCTTTTGCCTACTTTTCTTTGCCGCTGCAAAGAAAAGTAGGTGCCGCCCCGCACAGGGGTAACACTAATAGACCGACACGAATACAAGGAAACGCCAAAGTACTATAACCCGCACCCAACGGCAGAAATCACAATTTCAAACCCACTCACCAAAAGCATTGCCGCGCAAAAACGGGGCCGCCCTGCACGTCTGCCGACAATATATCCGTTTCGCGATGCATTGCGCGTGACACATGCGGGACGTCACACAGATGTCATGAGCGCTCGCGCTGTCACGTTATCGACATGATTCGCCGCGCTCGCGGCGCACAGCCGCGCAAATAGGTGTAGTCGTCTAGACGTCGCGATGCCTTCACTCAACCGTCATAGTCCCTTCCTAGAATGACCCCACTCAATCAAGGATTCGCGGCCGCGTGCCCGATCCACGCGACGAATCGACATGGACGCCAGGAAGTACGCCGGAATGGACGCAATCCGCATCGAACGCCTCTCGAAGACCTTTAGCGGGGCCGCAAGCCGCAAGGCGCTCGACGAAATCAACCTGCGCGTGAGCGCAGGCGA
The DNA here is from genome assembly GCF_004353915.1 of Paraburkholderia silviterrae. Taxonomy (GTDB): domain Bacteria; phylum Pseudomonadota; class Gammaproteobacteria; order Burkholderiales; family Burkholderiaceae; genus Paraburkholderia; species Paraburkholderia silviterrae. The sequence goes on from NZ_SMRP01000001.1 coordinate 789,625, forward strand.
AATGGTTGCGCTGATCGGCGCATCGGGCTCGGGCAAGTCCACGCTGCTGCGCCACATCGCCGGCTTCGTGGCCGCCGATCCACAACCTTCGCAGATCGAAATACTTGGCCGGCCGATTCAGCAGAACGGACGCATCGTGCGCGAGGTGCGCCGCATTCGCCGCGATATCGGCTTCGTGTTTCAACAGTTCAATCTCGTGCACCGGCTCACGGTGGAAACCAACGTGCTGATTGGCGCGCTCGCGCGCCTGCCACTGTGGCGCCGTCTCACCGGATGGTTTCCGCGCAGCGAGCGCGAGCTAACGGCTGCGGCGCTCGCGGAAGTGGGCATCGGCGACAAAGCAGGCGAGCGCGCCGCGAATCTCTCGGGCGGCCAGCAGCAGCGCGCCGCCCTCGCCCGCGCGCTCGTGCAGCGCGCACGCCTGATTCTCGCCGACGAGCCGATCGCCTCGCTCGACCCCGAGTCGTCGCGCCGCGTGATGGAGATGCTGCGCATGCTCAACCGCAATCACGGGCTCACGGTGCTCGTGTCGCTGCATCAAGTCGATATCGCGATGCGGTACTGCCCGCGCACGATCGCGCTGCGTGACGGCCGCGTGGTCTACGACGGCCCGTCCGCCGCGCTCACGCCCGCCCTATTGCACGAGCTTTACGGCAGCGCCGCGCGCGAGTTGCTCGAATCCGATCCCGCTCATGCGGCCACTCACCGCTTCGGCGCGCAGCCTGAAGCTGCCTGAAGTCGCCGGAAGCTACCCGATCACGCAAACGTCCCCCCTCCCCACGGAATCCGCCTCTCCCATGAAACTGCTCCGTTCCATGCTCTCCTGGTGCGCCGCCGGCGCCGTCGCGTTCGCCTCGCTCGGCGCTTCGGCCGCCCACGCGGAAGACATCAACTTCGGCATCATCTCCACCGATTCGTCTTCGGTGCTCAAGCAACGCTGGCAGCCGTTCATCGACGACATGAACCGCCAGACCGGCCTGCACGTGACAGCGTTCTTCGCGACCGACTACTCGGGCATCATCGAAGCCATGCGCTTCAACAAGGTGCAGCTCGGCTACTTCGGCAACGCCTCGGCGATGGAAGCGGTGGACCGCTCGAACGGCGAAATCTTCGCGAAGGTGCTCTACGCCAACGGCGACGCCGGCTACAAGTCGGTGCTCATCACCAACGTCAACAGCCGCGTGAAGACGCTCGACGATGTATTCAAGAATACTAAGGATCTGACGCTCGGCTGGGGCGATCCGAATTCCACTTCGGGCACGCTGATTCCCGGCTATTACCTGTTCGCGCAGCACGGCGTCTCGGTGAACGCATCTGCGTTCAAGACGGTGCTGCCTTCGAGCCACGAAGCGAACCTGCTCGCGGTGGTCAACAACAAGGTCGACATCGCGACCAACAACACCATCGAGCTCGCCACGCTCCAGCAGAAGCACCCGGACCGCTTCGCGCAGGTGCGCGTGCTGTGGACCTCGCCGCTGATCCCGTCCGACCCGCTCGTGTGGCGCAAGGACCTGCCTGAAGCCACCAAGCAGAAGCTGCGCGACTTCTTCTATCACTACGCGAAGACCGATCCGAAGGAGAAGAAGATCATGGCCGACATCACGGGCTACGCAGGCTTCGCGCCCGCCTCCGACGCCCAGTTGCTGCCGATCCGCCAGGTCGCGCTGTTCCAGCAGAAAGAGAAGATCGCCGCCGACACGCATCTCTCCGACGAGGACCGCAAGAGCCAGATTGCGGCCATCGACGCGAAGATCGGCGCGCTCGCCAACGCGACGAAGCAGTAATGGGCACGATGGACTTCGACGCATCGCGGCTCGCGCAGCGCGCCGACGGCCTCGACGCGGAGCCGTCGGCGCACCTCGGCGAAGCGCCTGCGCAAGCGCCGGCCACGCCGGCGCTGCTCGCGCGCCAGGTGAGCGCAACCGCGGGCAAGCGCAGCTGGTCGTCGCTCGTGCTGTGGGCAGTCGTATTCGTGCTGCTCGGCGCGGCCTGGCGCGGCGCGGACATGCGTCCTCTCGATCTGTTCGCAGACTCGCAGAACATGGGCACCTTCGCGAGCGGCTTCTTCCCGCCCGACTTCACCGAATGGCGCACCTATGTGCACGAGATGTGGGTGACGGTGGCCGTCGCGCTTTGGGGCACGGCGCTCGCCATCGTCTGCGCGGTGCCGTTCGGGCTGATGTCCTCGCACAACCTCGCGCCGCGCTGGGTCCTGCATCCGGTGCGCCGCCTGATGGACGCATGCCGCGCCATCAACGAGATGGTGTTCGCGATGCTCTTCATCGTCGCGGTCGGGCTCGGGCCGTTCGCGGGCGTGCTCGCGCTGTGGGTCCACACGACGGGGGTGCTCGCCAAGCTCTTCGCGGAAGCCGTCGAGGCCATCGACCCGCGCCCCGCCGAGGGCGTGCGCGCGACCGGCGCCACGCCGCTCGACGAGATCATCTACGGCGTGCTGCCCCAGGTCTTGCCGCTGTGGATCTCATACGCGCTTTACCGGTTCGAGTCGAACGTGCGCTCGGCGATGGTGGTGGGCATGGTGGGCGCGGGCGGCATCGGCGTCGTGCTGTACGAGGAAATCCGCTCGTTCGACTATGCGCAGACGAGCGCGGTGCTGATCATGGTGATCGCCGTGGTGACGGTGATCGACCTCGTCTCCGCGCAACTGCGCGCGCGTGTGATCTGAGACCTCCACGCCCACCCCATTAAGTGCGGCGAGGCGCGGGCTGCATGGCAACCGCCGTGCAGCCCGCGCTTATTTCTTTGGACGGCCCACCCTTGCGTTCTGGCGCTGCGGCGCATTCGCTGGAATAATCGGCTGCTTGCGGCCGCAACCTCCCCGCGCCCACCCCACTCATAGCGCTCGTTCGATGGCAAGCTTCGTCGTCCTGCTAGTCCTGCTCTCGGCACTCATGCACGCGAGCTGGAACGCTTTTCTCCACCTCTCGGGCGACCGCGTCTGGCTGCTCGGCATGTTCTCGGTACCCTATGTGCTCGTGAGCGCCGTCGGCGTGTGCGTGCTGCCGCTGCCCGCTCCGGCGAGCTGGCCGTATATCGCGGCATCGGCACTGCTCGAATTCGCGTACTGCTTCGCACTGGTCCGCGCCTACCGCAGCGGCGACTTCGGGCAGATCTACCCGATCGCGCGCGGCCTCTCACCGCTGCTCGTGTTCGTGGGCGCGCTCGTGTTCGCGCACGAGGAACTGCACGCGCTCGCCGCCACGGGCGTGATGCTGGTCTCGCTCGGCATCATGTCGCTCGCGTTCAGGCGCGGCATGCGCTTCTCGGGCGAAAGCGTGCCCTGGGCGCTGGTGACGGGCTTCTTCATCGCGACCTATTCGGTCGTCGACGGCCTCGGCGCGCGCCTCGCCGGCAATCCGCTCAGCTACATCATGTGGGTCTATCTGCTCTGGAACGTCCCGCAGTTCATCGTGGTCTGCAAGCTGCGCGGCGGCGCGGCGCAAATGTTCGTCTCGAAGGGCAATGCGGTGCGCGGCATGCTCGCCGGCGTGCTCGCGCTGAGCGCGTATTGCCTCGTGATCGAGGCGTTCCGTTATCTGCCGATCGCCATGGTGTCCGCGCTGCGCGAGATGTCGTCGATCTTCGCGGTGCTGATCGGCTGGCTCTTCATGCGGGAAAAGCTCACCGCGCGCCGTATGGTCGCGTGTGTGCTCGTGACCTGCGGGGCAGTGTTGATACGGATGTAAGCGGGCCGTGATGCGGGCTCACGCCTGCATGATCAGCGTCGGGTGGTAGCGCCAGATTTTTGGATCCGCGCTCAGCAACGGCATGCCTTCGTGCAGTGCCTGCGCAATCATCAGGCGATCGAACGGATCACCATGATCCGCGTGGACGGGCAGCGACGCGACGGCCTCCGTGTGATCGCCCGTAATAGGCAGCTCCGCAAAACCAGCCAGACGAAACGCCGAGCGGGCATCGCGCGGATGCACGCGCAGATTTCCCTTCGCGTGCTTGATGGCGATCTCCCATACTGCCGCCGTACTTACGAACAACGTGTTGGCCGGATCCTCGATGACCTGCGCGGCGCGCGCCGACAGCTGCGGCGCCCCCTCTGCCGCCCATAGGGCAATGTGTGTGTCGAGCAATACTCTCACGGCTCGACGCCCGCGCCGGCACTCGCATCGAAATCGGCTTCAATCTCCGAATCGCCAGCGTTGAACGCCTCGAGTGTGGCTGGCACGTTGAGGCCGGCAAGCAGCTGGCGCGCCGCGCCAATTCGCCGTGGCGCGCTGTACGGAACGAGCCGCGCGACGGGCGTACCGTTGCGCGCGATGATGACCTCGTTTTCCTGGCCGACTTCGAGCCGCTCGACGAGGCTGGAAAGTTTTGACTTGGCGTCGTGCATGTTGACCGTAAGCATGGCGCTCTCTCCATGGCGCGCGAAGCTCGCGCGATATTAGCTAATCAATGTTAGCTAGTATGCCGCCAGTCGCGCATTAGAGCAACAGCAGACGGCCCACCCGGAACACCGGCTAGATCCCGGCGGACGCAATTGACGCACCGGGCGCATGATTTCCCGGTCAGGCCCGGCTAGGCAAACACCGGCAACGTCACATCAATCGCCTCGGCGAGCGTATCGAACGCGGGCGCGATTTCCTCGTCGGGCACGCACGCATAGCCAATCAACAGCCCCGACGCCGCGCGCTCGCGCTCCGAGTAATAACCCGACAGCGGCCGCACGACGATATTGCGCGCAAGCGCGGCCTCGGCCACGGCGCGGTCGTCGCTGCCTTCGGGCAACTGCATCACCACGTGCAGCCCCGCATCGCCGCCCATGGCCGGCAGCGCATCGCCGTAACGGCGCGTGGCCGCATCGAGCAGGGCCTGGCGGCGCTGGCCATAGAGCGCGCGCATCTTGCGGATGTGCGAGGTGAAATGCCCTTCGGCGATGAACTCCGCCAGCACCGCCTGCTGCAGGAGCTGACCCTCGCGATAGAGCTCGGCGCTCGCGGTCGCGAAGCTCTCGGCGAGCGGCTCGGGCGCAACGAGATAGCCCACGCGCAGCCCCGGAAACAGCGTCTTGCCGAAGCTGCCCACATAGATCACCTGCCCCGCCGTATCGAGCCCCTGTAGCGACGCGAGCGGCCTGCTGCCGTAGCGGAATTCGCTGTCGTAGTCGTCCTCGATGATCCAGCACTGGTGCTGGCGCGCGTACTCGAGCAGCATGCGGCGGCGCGCGAGGCTCATCACCATGCCGAGCGGGTACTGGTGCGAGGGCGTGACGAGAATCAGCTTCGGCGGCGCGGCGGCGAAGTCGGCCGTCGACGGATTGATGCCCTCGCTGTCCACCGCGATCGGGCGCGGTTTGAGCCCCGACACCTGCAGCACGCTGCGCACGCCCCAGTAGCACGGGTCTTCGGTCCAGATCGTGTCACCGGGGTCGGAGAGCAGGCGCACGGCCAGGTCCACCGACTGGTGGATGCCCGTCGTGATGATGATTTGCTCGGGCGAGCAGCGCACCGAGCGCGAAGTGCGCAGATAGTCAGCGAGCACGTGGCGCAGGAGCGCCAGGCCGCCGCCCGGCGCGTAGGTCAGCAGATCGGGGCGCAGGCTGCGCCAGTACTTGTTGTGCAGGCGCGTCCAGATGCGCGCCGGAAAGCGCGAGACGTCGGGCACGCCCGGCATGAACGCGCCGCCCTGGCGCTTCGAAACGCCCGCGCCCGCGATCAGGCGCGCGCCGCGCGTGGAGAGCGCGCGGGCCGCCGTGCGCTGCGCCTGCGTGGGCGCGAACGGCGCCTGGATGTCCTCGGTATCCGCGCGAAGAGAATCGGCTTGCATCGCGGGCCTCGCCGCAATTGGCGGCACGCCATCGGCGCCTGGCAAAGTGCGCGTAATTGGGCTGTTAGTTGCGATTAAACCCGCATTGCCCACCATGCGTGCAGTCATGCCCGCCATCGAATTGGGTGCGGATCCAGATTCAGCGGCATTTTTAGCCATCCGCAGGGAGCCAATTTCCGCCGCGCCAACGATCTCATCGGGCGAAGTATCGGCGACGAAGGTCCCGCGCCCCGTCGCCGAAGTCACATAGCCTTCGAGCACGAGTTGCTCGTACACCTGCGTAACCGTATTGCGCGCAATGCCCAGCTCCGCCGCCAGCAGCCGGGACGACGGCACCCGCGCGCCCGCGGGCAACTCGCGCGAGAGGATCGCCTGCTGCAGCAGACGATGCAGTTGCCGGTAGACCGGTTGACCGCTGCCGCGCTCGATCCGCTGGGCCAGCCAGTCGGACAGGACACTCGCTCGCATCGAAATTGGCTCCTAATAATTTTACTGAATGGCTCTGAAATTTAGAGCCAAACGTGAGTATAGTCGCTGCATGGACGGAATGCGGACCGAATGGGACCGTATGCCGGTCCACCCGACAACCGAACCGACACTGTTTTCGAAGGAGACGAACGTGAGCAAGAACGCCGAACTGCAGAACCGCAAGAACGCCATTACCCCGCGCGGCGTGGGCGTAATGTGCGACTTCTACGCCGAGCGCGCCGAGAACGCGGAACTGTGGGACGTCGAAGGCCGCCGTTTCATCGACTTCGCCGCCGGTATCGCCGTGTGCAACACGGGCCACCGCCATCCGAAGATCGTCGCCGCCATCAAGGCGCAGCTCGACCACTTCACGCACACCGCCTACCAGATCGTCCCCTACGAGTCGTACGTCTCGCTGGCCGAGAAGGTCGCCCAGCGCGCACCGGGCAACTTCGCCAAGAAGGCCGCGTTCTTCACGACCGGCGCCGAAGCCGTCGAGAACGCCGTCAAGATCGCCCGCGCCCACACCGGCCGTCCGGGCGTGATCGCCTTCGCGGGCGGCTTCCACGGCCGCACGCTGATGGGCATGGCGCTCACGGGCAAGGTCGCGCCGTACAAGCTCGCGTTCGGCCCGTTCCCGGCCGACGTCTATCACGCGCCGTACCCCAACTCGGTCCACGGCATCAGCACGGCTGACTCGCTCAAGCACATCGAGATGCTGTTCAAGGCCGACATCGATCCGAAGCGCGTCGCCGCGATCATCTTCGAACCGGTCCAGGGCGAAGGCGGCTTCTACCAGGCGCCCGCTGACTTCGTGCGCGGCCTGCGCAAGATTTGCGACACGCACGGCATCCTGCTGATCGCCGACGAAGTGCAAACGGGCTTCGCGCGCACCGGCAAGCTGTTCGCGATGGAACACTACGACGTCACGCCGGACCTGATGACGATCGCCAAGAGCCTGGCCGGCGGCATGCCGCTGTCGGGCGTGGTCGGCCGCGCGGAAGTCATGGACGCGGCAGCGCCCGGCGGCCTCGGCGGCACCTACGCGGGCAACCCGCTGGCGGTGGCGTCGGCGCACGCGGTGATCGAGATCATCGAAGAAGAGAAGCTTTGCGAACGCGCCACCCAGCTCGGCGACAAGCTCAAGGCCAAGCTCAACGCGATGAAGGCCGAAGTCCCGCAAATCGCCGACGTGCGCGGTCCGGGCGCGATGAACGCGGTCGAATTCTTCAAGCCGGGCACGAACGAAGCGGACGCCGACTTCACCAAGCGCGTGCAGACCGCTGCGCTGAACCGCGGCCTGCTGCTGCTCATCTGCGGCGTGTACTCGAACGTCGTGCGCTTCCTGTTCCCGCTGACGATTCAGGACAACGTGTTCGACGAAGCGCTCGCGATCCTCGAAGAGTCGATCAAGGAAGCCGTGGGCGTGCCGGCGTAAGCCTCGCGTCGCGACTTCAGCCTTAGCACAAGCACTTAGTGGCCCGCCGCGCGCGGGCCATCCACGAAACGGCACACCGGCGTTTGCCGCTGTGCCGTTTGTCGTTCTTATTGCATCGAAATCGAATCGCATCAACGCTATCGGGAGCCCAGGCATGAACCTGAAAGACGCATCGCTGCTGCAAAGCAAGGCCTATATCCACGGCGAATGGCAAGGGGCCGAAGACGGCGCCACGCTCGACGTGATCAACCCCGCCACCGGCGCACTGATCGGCACCGTGCCGCGCATGGGCGCCGCCGAAACGCGCCGCGCGATTGCCGCCGCGAACGCCGCCTGGCCCGCCTGGCGCGCGAAGACCGCGAAGGAGCGCAGCGTCATCCTGCGCAAGTGGCACGACCTGATGATGGCGAACGCCGACGACCTCGCGCTCATCCTCACCACCGAGCAAGGCAAGCCGCTCGCCGAGGCGAAGGGCGAAATCGGCTACGCCGCGTCGTTCCTCGAATGGTTCGCCGAAGAAGGCAAGCGCATTTACGGCGACACGATTCCGACCGTCGCCAATGACAAGCGCATCGTCGTGACGAAGGAACCCGTGGGCGTGTGCGCCGCCATCACGCCGTGGAACTTCCCCGCCGCGATGATCACGCGCAAGGTCGGTCCCGCGCTCGCGGCAGGCTGCCCGATCGTGCTCAAGCCCGCCGAAGCCACGCCGCTTTCGGCACTCGCGCTGGCCGTGCTGGCCGAGCGCGCGGGCGTGCCGGCCGGCATCTTCAGCGTCGTCACCGGCGACCCGAAGGCCATCGGCGGCGAGCTCACGAGCAACCCCACGGTGCGCAAGCTCTCGTTCACGGGCTCGACGCCGGTGGGCCGCCTGCTGATGGGCCAGTGCGCAGCGACGGTCAAGAAGGTCTCGCTCGAACTGGGCGGCAACGCGCCGTTCATCGTCTTCGAAGACGCCGATATCGACGCTGCCGTGGCAGGCGCCATCGCCTCGAAGTACCGCAACAGCGGCCAGACCTGCGTGTGCACGAACCGCTTCTACGTGCACGACGCCGTCTACGATACGTTCGCCGCCAAGCTGCGCGAAGCCGTGGAAAAGCTCAAGGTTGGCCTGGGCACGGAAGCTGGCGTCACGCAAGGCCCGCTCATCAACGAAGCGGCCGTGCTGAAGGTGGAGTCGCACATCGAAGACGCGCTCGCGAAGGGCGCCCAGGTGCTCACGGGCGGCAAGCGCCACGCGCTCGGCCATGGCTTCTTCGAGCCCACCGTGCTCACCAACGTCACGCCCGCGATGAAGGTCGCGCGCGACGAAACCTTCGGTCCGCTCGCTCCGCTGTTCCGTTTCTCGTCGGACGAGGAAGTGATCAGGATGGCGAACGATACCGAATTCGGTCTCGCCGCGTACTTCTACAGCCGCGACATCGGCCGCGTGTGGCGCGTGGCGGAAGCGCTCGAGTACGGCATGGTGGGCATCAACACCGGCCTGATCTCGAACGAAGTGGCGCCATTCGGCGGCGTGAAGCAGTCGGGCCTCGGCCGCGAAGGCTCGCACTATGGCGTGGACGACTACGTCGTCGTCAAGTACATGTGCATGGCAGGCATGTAAGCCGCACGGCGACACTCAAAAGAAAGCGGGCGCCGTAAAAGGCACCCGCTGAAAATCGAAACGCCGGCGCATCGCGATGCATTCGCGGTGCGCCGGCGTTTTCGCTGATGTGGCCGGACCGCTCGGTCCGCCAGCGCTTATTGCGCCTGGCCCACCGGCGTGACCTGCGTTGCGTAGGCGGAAACGAACACGGCGTGGATCGTGTCGCCAACCTTGAGCTTCTTCAGATCGACATCGGGCGTGGCTTCGAGCGTAACCGTTTGATAGGCGCCGCGCAGCGTGACTTCACGCTTCTTCGCATTGATATGCTGCACCGTGGCCTGCACCTCGACCTGACGCGCAGCGTCGTAACCCGACGATGCCGGCAGATAGACGTTGGTATCGACGCGCTTGCGAATGCCCTTGTCCTTGCCCGTCACCTTTTCGGCGGTCACGAGCAGTGCGTTCTTGTAGAGCACGTCGACGGTATCGCCCACGTTGAGCTGGTCGAAATTGCCCACCTGCTGGCTGAGCGCGATATCCACGTCATTGCCACGCGGGCCGCGCAGCGTGACCACGCGCGACGCACGGTCGATGCCGACGATCTTGGCCTGCACGTGAACCGGCTCTGCATTGGCGACGATCGCTTGCGCCGCGCCCGCAAGCGCCGATTGCGCCTCGGGTGCCGACGCCGGCTGCCCGGTTTGCGCCGATGCTGCTTGCGCGAACGCCATGCTAATGACCACCGCTGCTGCCAAAGATGTTGCCTTCATCATCTGTATTCTCCAAAAGTCGAGGTTTAATTTTCGCTGCAACGGCTTGCGCCGAAGTGGGACGATTCTACGCGTCCCTTTTAAAAATCGACTAGAGAATGGCTGCGAGCCAGATCAGATTAAGCTGAACGCATAACAAAATGCGTTGTTTTATTGATCGGCGTCGAATCCGAAATAATTCAGGGTATTTTTTCTATTCACGAAACGTTGATGCGATGCGTTTCAATATGAGGGCCATTGGTACGCAGGACGAAAAAAGCCGCGAATCTTTCGACTCGCGGCTTATTCACTGCGCATTGGCAGCGGCGGCGGCCAAAACGAACTTCCGGCCGCCTGAGCGGAATCAAACTCGCTCGATGGCGATAGCGATGCCCTGACCCACGCCGATACACATCGTGCACAGCGCATAGCGGCCCTGCGTGCGATGCAGTTGGTACATCGCCGTCGTCACGAGACGCGCGCCGCTCATGCCCAGCGGATGACCCAGCGCGATTGCGCCGCCGTTCGGGTTGACGCGGGGATCGTCGTCGGCCACGCCGAGCATGCGCAGCACGGCCAGGCCCTGCGAGGCGAACGCTTCGTTCAGTTCGATTACGTCGAACTGGTCGATGGTCATGTTCAAGCGCGCGAGCAGCTTCTGTGTGGCGGGCGCCGGCCCGATACCCATCACGCGCGGCGCAACGCCCGCGGTCGCAATACCGATCACACGCGCGCGCGGCGTGAGGCCGAAGCGCTTCACGTTTTCCTCGTTGGCGAGCAGCAGCGCGCACGCACCGTCATTCACGCCCGACGCATTGCCCGCGGTAACCGAGCCATCCGGGCTCACGACGCCCTTGAGCTTCGCCAGCGTCTCGAGGGTCGTCTCGCGCGGATGCTCGTCGCGCGACACCACGAGCGGATCGCCCTTCTTCTGCGCGATCGTCACCGCGACAATCTCCTGCGCGAGCGTGCCGTCAGCCAGGGCGCGCGCGGCCTTCTGCTGGCTGCGCAGCGCGAAAGCGTCCTGATCGGCGCGGCTCACGCCGTAATCGACGGCGACGTTCTCGGCGGTCTCCGGCATCGAGTCCACGCCGTACTGCTGCTTCATCAGCTTGTTGACGAAGCGCCAGCCGATGGTCGTGTCGTAGATCGCGGCATCGCGCGCGAAGGCGCTGGCAGACTTGCCCATCACGAAAGGCGCGCGGCTCATGCTCTCCACGCCGCCCGCGATCATCAGGCCCGCTTCACCCGACTTGAGCGCGCGCGCGGCAATGCCCACGGCGTCCATGCCCGAGCCGCACAGCCGGTTCACGGTCGAGCCCGGCACGGCCTGCGGCAGGCCCGCCAGCAGCGACGACATGCGCGCGACGTTACGGTTGTCTTCGCCCGCCTGGTTCGCGCAGCCGTAGATCACGTCGTCGATTGCGGCCCAGTCCACGTCCTTGTTGCGCTCCATGAGCGCCTTGAGCGGCACGGCCCCGAGGTCGTCGGCGCGAACCTGCGCAAGGGCGCCCGCGTAGCGGCCGATCGGTGTGCGAATCGCGTCGCAGATGAATGCTTCCGTCATGAGAGTCTCCAGTTCCAGTCGCACATGGTGCGATCCGATGCAAGGCTGATTGAGATTGACGGACTGCGCGGGCGATAAAAAGTGGCGGGACTCGAGCGCGCATGTCCAGATGCGTTTTGTTCGCTACGCGAACTCATGATCGTTTAACGAACAATTGGCGCCCATGATAGGCGTCGCTGCGCGCGAGTGTCAAGCTGGCGTCTCACCTGATCGGCGGGGCGTATTCCGTCAGATGAAATGAAAACGGCCGCACAGAACACCTGTCTGTGCGGCCGTCGGCCTGTGCGGACCGGCGCCCTGGCGGTTCTCGCCAAGGCACCGGACAGAGCCGGTGATTATCGCGACATCATGTTCATGCCGACGTTGTGCATGACCCAGATCGTGCCGAAGATCAGGAACGCAGCCGCCAGCACAGTATAGGCGAGCGAGAGCACATTCCAGCCCTGCCCCGACGACGTGTTCAGATGCAGGAAGAACACGAGGTGCACGATCACCTGCACGAACGCAAGTACGGCGAGCACGACCATGATGATGTTTGGCGCCAGCGTACCGTGCATGACGATGCCGAACGCAGCGGCAGTCAACAGCACCGCGAGGATGAAGCCCGCCACATAGCTGCCGAGGCTGCCATGGGCTTCGCTATGAGAATGCGCCATTTAGATCACGCTCCCGAGATAGACAAAGGTAAACACGCAGATCCACACCACGTCGAGGAAGTGCCAGAAGAGGCTGAGGCACGTGAGACGGCGCACTTCCCTGTCGTCCATTTGCGGACGGCGGATCACCTGCAACATCAGCACGGCCATCCAGACGAGGCCAAAGAAGACGTGCAGACCGTGCGTGCTGACCAGCACGAAGAACGACGAGAGGAACGCGCTGCGCTGCGGACCCGCGCCTTCGGCGATCAGGTGCGAGAACTCGCGCAACTCCAGCACGAGGAAGCACACGCCCAGAACAAAGGTCACACCGAGCCAGCCCAGAACCGCGCCGGTCTTGCGCTGATGCGCGCCGAGCATGGCGAAACCGTAAGTGATGCTGGAAAACAGCAGCACGGCGGTTTCAACCGCAACGTCGCTGATATTGAACAGGTCCTTGCCCGTGGGGCCGCCCGCGAACTGATGCCCGAGCACGCCAAACGTGGCGAACAGCGCCGCGAACAGCATGCAGTCGGTCATCAGGTACACCCAGAAGCCGAAGACGGACTGCGACGGCGGATGATCGTGATGATCGAAATCGGCAAGCGTTGCCGTATTGGTTTTCTGTAACATCGCTTAAGCCTCCACAGCTTCCATCTTGCGCTCGGCAGCGACCGCCGCGCGATGGCGCTTCTCTTCGATCTCGCGAACCTTCGCGGCCGGAATGTAGTACCCGTCGTCGTCGCCGAAGCTGCGTGCGGCGATGGTGACGACAATGGCGATAAACGCGAGCACGCCAAGCCACGTGATGTGCCAGACGCCCGCAAAGCCCAGCACCAGACTGAATATGCCGACGAAGAAGCCCGCCGACGTATTCGACGGCATGTGGATGTCGCTGTACTTCGCGGCGAGACCCATGCCACGGCCCGTTTCCTTCATGTGGGCGAAGGCATCGATGTCCTGCACCTGCGGAATGAGCGCAAAGTTATAGACCGCCGGCGGCGACGAGGTCGCCCATTCGAGCGTGCGGCCATCCCACGGGTCGCCCGTGACGTCCTGGCACTCCGGCTTGTTGCGGTTCACGAAAGCCATCACCCACAGGAGCACCTGGAACACCACGCCCAGCGCGATGATCGCCACGCCAATGGCGGCCACGACGAAATACGGATGCCAGGCGGGGTTGTCGTAGTGGTTCAGACGACGCGTTGCGCCCATGAAGCCGAGCACGTAGATCGGCACGAACGCCACGTAGAAGCCCACGAACCAGCACCAGAACGACGCCTTGCCGAGTTTTTCGCTGGGCTTGAGGCCGAACACCTTCGGGAACCAGTAATGCAGGGCCGCGAGGTACCCGAACACCACGCCGCCGATAATGGCGTTATGGAAGTGCGCGACGAGGAAGAGCGAGTTGTGCAGCACGAAGTCCGCGCCCGGAATGGCCATCATCACGCCGGTCATGCCGCCGATCGAGAACGTGACCATGAAGCCGATCGTCCAGAGCACCGGCGCCGTGAAATGAACGCGCCCGCGGTACATCGTGAACAGCCAGTTGAAGATCTTCACGCCTGTAGGGATCGCGATGATCATGGTGGCGATGCCGAAGAACGCGTTGACGTCGGCGCCCGAGCCCATCGTGAAGAAGTGGTGCGCCCACACGAGGAACGCGAGGATCATGATCGCGCACGATGCATAGACCATCGTCTTGTAGCCGAACAGCGGCTTCTTGCAGAACGTGGCCATGATTTCCGAATAGATGCCGAACGCAGGCAGCACGAGGATGTACACCTCGGGGTGGCCCCACGCCCAGATCAGGTTCAGATACAGCATCATGTTGCCGCCGCCGTCGTTCGTGAAGAAGTGCATCCCGAGGTAGCGGTCGAAGCCTAGCAGCGCAACGGCGATCGTGAGGATCGGGAACGTGGCCATGATGAGCACGTTCGAGCACAGCGCCGTCCACGTGAACACCGGCATCTTCATGAGGCTCATGCCCGGCGCGCGCATCTTGATGATGGTCACGAAGAAGTTGATGCCGGTAATGAGCGTGCCCACGCCTGAAAGCTGAACGGCCCAGATGTAGTAGTCGACCCCGACGCCTGGACTGTACGCGAGCTCAGAGAGCGGCGGATAGGCAAGCCAGCCCACCTGCGCGAACTCGCCGATGAAAAGCGACAGGTTGATGAGGATTGCACTGATGGCCGTCATCCAGAACGAGAGCGAGTTCAGGAACGGGAACGCCACGTCGCGCGCGCCGATCTGCAGCGGCACCACGAGGTTGAACAGGCCGACCATGAGCGCCATCGCCATGAAGAAGATCATGATCACGCCGTGCGCCGTGAAGATCTGGTCGTAGTGGTGCGGTGGCAGGTAGCCCGGCCCGTCGAACGCGATGGCCTGCTGGACGCGCATCATGACGGCGTCGGCAAAGCCGCGCACGAGCATGAGCACGGCCACGATCATGTACATGACGCCAATGCGCTTGTGGTCCACGCTCGTGAGCCACTCGCTCCAGATGTACTTCCACTTGCCGGTCGCGACCACGAGACCGAGCACGCCGATGACGATCAGCGCCATGAACGCCGTGGCGCCCATGATGATCGGCTGATCGAACGGGATTGCCTCTAATGTAAGTTTGCCGAACATGCTGCTTACCCCTTGGTCACGCACGACGGGTCGGTGAACTCCGTGACGTGGCCGTTGTTGTACTTCGCAATGATGTTGTTGAAGAGCTTCGAGTCGACCGTCGAGAAGTACTCAACCGGCGCCTTCTCGCTCGGCTCCGAGACCTTCGCGTACTGGTCCATCGAAAGCGACGCCTGCGACGCCTTCACTTTCTGGACCCACGCGTCGAAATCCTGCTGGCTCGTCGCGAGCGTGCGGAACTTCATGTCCGAGAAGCCCTTGCCGCTGTAGTTGGCCGAGATGCCCGCGTAGTCGCCCGCTTCGTCGGCGATCAGGTGCAGCCGCGTCTGCATGCCCGCCATCGCGTAGACCTGGGTGCCCAGCTGCGGGATGAAGAACGAGTTCATCACCGAATCCGACGTGATGCGGAAATTGATCGGCGTGCCCACCGGCACGGCAAGCTGGTTCACCGTGGCGATGCCGAGGTCCGGGTAGATGAAGAGCCACTTCCAGTCGAGCGCGACGACTTCGACGTTGATGGGCTTCGCGTTCGATTCGAGCGGCTTATAGGGATCGAGCTCGTGAGAGGTCTTCCAGGTAAGGATGGCGAGGAAGAGGATGATGACGGCCGGAATGCTCCAGATCACCACTTCGATGGCGGTGGAATGCGCCCATTTGGGCGCATAGGTGGCGTTGCGGTTGGACGCGCGGTAGCGCCAGGCGAAAAAGAGCGTGAGCAGGATCACCGGTATCACCACCAGCAGCATGGCCCACGTGGCCGTGGCGATGAGGTGCTTTTCGGCCACGCCGATGCTGCCCTTGGGATCGAGCACGGTTAGCTCGCCGCTGCATCCCGCGAGGGAGGCGAGCAGCCCGCTGCCGAGGGGGATTAACCACCTTTTGAAGGCTTTTCTCTTCATGTTTGCCTGTTTTTCCGTTTAACCACCTGGACGCTTTCATGCATTCGCATCGCAAAAAAGCAACGCAAAATGCACCCCTATCGTGTTTGGCGAAATTCTACGGAAAGGCCTTATCCAAAAATTTGATCTCGGACAGATTTTTGACCCTCAACATATCTCGATCGAGCAAGCGCGACAGAAAGACGCAAATTACCTTCAAATATCTTTCAGCGTCGTGAATGCCCCATGACGACGGGCTCACAGCGCGCGAAGAGCATGCTGGCGAGGGAAATAAAAAAGACTCTGGGGCACCGAAGAAAGGAAAAGCAACAAGTCCTGCATTTAGTCTGACATTAATATTCGACTGGCTTCCCGGAAGATAATTTGATAATAAAATTTAATCCAACATACCGCCTGAATATCTTCCATCGAATTACGTCAACCCCAATATTCGGCTTTGATATTGCTGAAAATCAAATATCAAAGCGATAAAGTCCGTTGTCGCCTCGATTTTCCGCCTCGACCGGCCCCGCTCGCCGCGCGCCGGTTGGCGAATCCATGCGCTTGCGCTATCGTCATGGGTTCCTTACGCGCCGCCTGAAGCCCTTGATCCGACGCCACGACGCCATGAACCCCGCCAGCCGTGCTTCGCCCGACCCTTCCGACGAGCAGCCGGAGATCCCCGAAAAGCCGGGTGACTCCTACGTGCAGTCGTTCGCACGCGGGCTTTCCGTGATCCGCGCGTTCAACGCCGAGCACCCCGAGCAGACGCTCACCGACGTCGCCGCCGCCACCGGCCTGACGCGCGCCGGCGCGCGCCGCATCCTGCTCACGCTGCAGACGCTCGGCTACGTGGAGGCCGAAGGGCGCCTGTTCCGGCTCACGCCCAAGATCCTCGACCTCGGCTTCGCGTATCTCACGTCGATGCCGTTCTGGAATCTGGCCGAGCCCGTCATGGAAGAGCTCTCGGCAGAGGTGCACGAAAGCTGCTCGGCCGCCGTGCTCGACCGCACCGAGATCGTCTACGTGCTGCGCGTGCCCACGCACAAGATCATGACGATCAACCTCTCGATCGGCAGCCGTCTGCCCGCCTATTGCACCTCGATGGGGCGCGTGCTGCTCGCGACGCTCGACGACGCCACGCTCGACGCCACGCTCGGCGCCGCGCCGCTCTACGCACACACGCCGCGCACCGTCACCGACAAGGACGAGCTCAAGAAGATCATCGCGCAGGTGCGCCAGCAAGGCTGGGCCATCGTCGACCAGGAGCTCGAAGGCGGCCTCATCTCGATCTCCGCACCCATCCGCAACCGCCAGGGCCGCGTGATCGCCGCCATGAACATCAGCGGCAACGCCCAGCGCACCTCGGCCAGGCAGATGGTCAAGGCGTTCCTCGATCCGCTTCTGCAAGCCGCCCAGCGCGTCTCGCAGATGGTGGCGCTGCGCACCTGATACCGCCAGGCGCCCGCTCCTGCCTCACGACGCGTCCGCAAACACCTGTACGAGCCAGTCCGCGAAGGCGCGCACGCGCAGCGAAACCTGCCGGTTTTGCGCGAACAGCACGGAAACCGGCATGGGCGGCGGCGGCTGATCCGCCAGCACGACGCACAGCTCGCCGTTGGCCAGTCGCTCGCGCACGCGGTAGCGCGGCACCTGCACGAGCCCGAGCCCCGCGACGGCGCCGGCCGTGTAGAGCTCCGCCCCGTTCACCGCCACCGGGCCCGGCAGCGTGAGCGTGCGCACGCCCTCAGGCATTGCGAATTCGAGCGGATGCGCGCGGCCCGTGGCCGGCGAGAGATAGTTGACGGCGTGATGGCCCGACGCCAGCGCGTCGATCGACGCCGGGTCGCCGTGCCGTTCGAGATAGGCGGGACTGGCCACCGTGACCTGCTCGAGCAGCGCCACGCGCCGCGCGATCATCGACGAGTCGGCGAGCTCCCCCGCGCGCAGCACGCAGTCGACGCCCTCGCGCACGAGGTCGACGAATTGATCGCCCGAGCCGATGAAGAGCTCGATGCGCGGATAGCGCGCGAGAAACTGCGGCAGGCGCGGCATCACGAAATACTGCGCGAGCGTGCCCTGCATGTTCACGCGCAGGCGCCCCTGGGGATCGGCGTCGCGAAAGGCCTCCTCGGTTTCCTCGAGGTCGGCGAGCAGGCGCGTGCAGCGCTGGTAGTAGGCATCGCCGTCGGGCGTAGGCAACACCCGCCGCGTGGTGCGCTCCAGAAGCCGCACGCCGAGGCGCGCCTCCAGGCGCTTGATCGAATTCGTGACGGTGGCGCGCGGCAGGTTCAGGTCTTCCGCCGCCTGCGTGAAGCTGCGGCGGTCGACGATGCGCGTGAAGATCTGCATCTCCTGGAAACGGTCCAAGGGCATTCTCAATTGGGTTCACGGGGTCGCATGCATCTTCGCATGACCCATGGCACCCGCCAAAAATACCCAGTATCGATGCGCGCCCTTGCGCCCGCATAAGAACGCCTTGAGCACGCCCGGCGCACGCCTGCCGGCTCGCGCATGGTGTGCTCAGCCCATCGCCACCCGCTGCACCGCCGCGACGAAGGCCATGCCGGCGTCCTCGAGCCGCCCCGAGTTGTCGATATGCGTGAGCGACGCGCCCTCAGGCACCTCGAACGGCGCGCGCCGCGCTAGGCGCGCGGCAACCTGCTCCGGCGTCTCCCGCGCGCGCGAGGCGAGCCGTGCGGCCAGCACGTGCTGCGCGGCGTTCACGTGCACGAGCGTCATGCGCGGATAGCGCGCAAGCGCCTCGCTCACGTAGGCGCGCGAGCCGTTCACGACCACGGTGCAGCCCAGCGCGAGCCATTGGTCGATCTCCACGCCGATGCCGTAACGCAGCGCGTGGCTGCGCCATTGCAGCGCGAAGAGGCCGAGGCGCGAGCGCGCTTCGAATTCGGTGTCGGTGAGCGCGATATGGTTTTCGCCGCCGCCCGCTTCGCGCGTGATGTAGCGATGCGCGAACAGCACCCCTTCAGCCGCAAGCCGCGCCCGTGCAAAGCCAAGCAACGAGTCCTTGCCCGCGCCCGAGGGGCCCATCACGTAGATCAGGCGGGACTTCATGCGCCCACCCGCGCCTGCCGGTCTGCTGCGCGTTGCGCAGGAAAATCCACGCGCCGCCACAGCGAGAACGGCTCGCCCGGACGCGGCTCGACGTAAAGCGCGGCGCCCTCCACGGGCAGCGCGCCCGCGTCGTGCATCTGCGCATTCCAGCCGCGCGCGAGCGAGGCACGCAGCGCTGCGTCGTCGAGCGAATCGGAGAGCGTCATGTGGAAACGGAATTCATCGAATACGTACGGGTAGCCCCATTCCTCGACATAGGCGCGCTGGCGCGGCGTGAGCGGCGCGTCGAGGCGCCTCGCCAGCTCGTCGGCTGTTTGCGCGGCGCGCAGATGGCCGAGCGTGCGCAAGGCAGAGGCGGCGAGTTCGCGCAGCGCCTCGGCGCCGCTTTCATCGGCGGCCCGCAGCGCGACGAAGCGCCCCAGCGTGGCCGCCTCCACGGCAACGTCGAAGCGCGCGCGCCCCGCGCCCCATGCCTGCGTGGCGGCAAGCAGCGTCTGCGGCGTCACGCCCGCCGCGAGCCGGAACGGCGGCACGAGGGTGCCGTGCCAGCCATAGCGGCGCGGCGCGCCGGTGAGCGCCTCGAGCGGCTGCGCGAGCCAGGCGGGCCGCGGCGGCGCAAGGGTCTCACCGCTTTCGGGGTCGCGGCCGAGCCAGGTGCAGCCGGCCCGCCACCACTGCGAAGCACGCGGCGGCGCGTAGTAGAGCGCGAAGCGCGTGGCCTCGCTCCAGGCTTCGTGCGCCGCGCTCATACGTCGTGCTCCACCATCAACTGCACGCGGTCCGCCGCGAAATGCGTGATGCCGTACTTGATCGGCACGCCGTCGAGATCGACGTCGACGTTCTCGACCCACAGCACCGGCTGCTGCCGGTTGATGTTCAGGCGCCGCGCCACTTCGGGCTCGGGCAGCACGCTGCCGATACGGCTCCACTTGCGCAGATAATCGCTCACGCCGAATTCGGCGAGCGCTTTCGAGGTGCTGTCCACGCGCTCCATGACCGCGGGAAAATCGGTGAAGCGCGCGGCCGGATACCAGCTGCGCGCATAGGTGAGTGGCACGCCGTCCGACTCGTGCAGCGTCTCCAGCCGATAAACCAGCGCGCCGGCGCGCAAGCCCAGCGCCTTCGCGACGCCCGGATCGGCCTTCACGCGCGAGGACGCGAGCAGCTTGCCCACCGCCGAATGCTGGTGACGCTGCAGGTTTTCAGTGAAGCGCGTGCGCTTGCCGATGGTGTAGTCGATCGCCCCAGGCTGCACGAAGGTGCCGCGCCCCTGCTCCACGCTCACGAGGCCGAGTGCCGCGAGTCCGAGCATGGCGCGACGCACCGTGTGGCGGTTCACGTCGAAGCGCCGCGCGAGCTCGCCTTCGCTCGGCAGGCGGCCGTCATCGCCGAAGCCCTTGGCCGCGATCTCGGCCGCGAGTATCTGCTCGATCTGCCGCCACACCGCCACGCCTGCGCCGCGCTCGAGCGTGCTGTGCGGGGCGTCGTCGTTCGATGTCATGGTGCTGTCATTCCTCCCGGTTCCAATATGGGGTGTAGCTTGCGCATTGTAGTGTGCATGGCGTGATGGAAATATGAAAACGTTCCCCTTGCGCTCACACTGTTGCTGCCCGTGTAAACATCTAGACGTTTAGATGAGTAGATGCTTCAATGTACACCTTCGTTCACGACACAGGAACTCCGATGAACGCATCTTCCGTCCCGCCCACCGCCGCGTCCGCCGCACGGCGCGCCTGGATGGCGGTTCTCGCGCGCACCCCGCGCGCCGAGCTCGAAGCGGCCTTCACCGCAGCGCTCGGCAGCGAATGCGCGCCGGCTTTCGATTGGCTGCGCCCGCCCCAGACCGGGCTCGCGATGGTGCGCGGGCGCGTCGGCGGCACCGGCAACGCCTTCAATCTCGGCGAAGCCACCGTCACGCGCGCCACGCTGCGGCTGCGCGCGCAGGGCGGCAGCGGCGCCACCGTAGGCGTTGCGTGCCTGCTGGGCCGCGACAAGCGCCGCGCCGAACTCGCCGCGCTCGCCGACGCGCTCCTGCAGCAGCCCGAGCACCACGCCCGGCTCCAGACGCAATTGATTGAGCCGCTCGCGGCACGCCTGGCGGCTCAACGCGCCGCGCAACGCAACGAGACCGCCAGCACGAAGGTCGAGTTCTTCACGATGGTTCGAGGCGACGCATGAACGAACAACCCAGCATCCCCGATATGCCCGGTACGTCCGGCAGGCAGGCGGCCCTTCACGAGTCGCTCGATACGCTCGCGCCCGGCTTCGCCGATCCGGTCCACGACACCCAGACCGTGTTCCGCACGCTGCTCGGCGCGCTCTCGCGCCCCGGCACGATCGCCACGATCGAGACGCCGCTGCCCGCCGCGACGAGCGAGAGCGCCTCATCATCGGGCGCACCGCGCGCGGGTCTCGCGGTGTTTGCCGCGCTGCTCACGCTCTGCGACTACGCCACGCCCGTGTGGCTCGCGCAGCCCGACGCCGCGCTGGCGTCCGCGCTGCGTTTTCACGCGGACGCCCCGCTCACGGGCACGCCGCGCGAAGCCGCCTTCGCTTACGTGCACGACGCCGCCGCGCTGCCGCCGCTCGACACGTTCGCATGCGGCACGCCCGAATCGCCGGAGCAATCGGTCACGGTGTTCGTGCGCGTCGATTCCCTGATCGATGGCGCACCCATCACGCTGCGCGGGCCCGGCATCGAGTCGACGCACGTCATCGCGCCGGCCGGCCTGCCCGTGCGCTTCTGGGAAGATCGCGCCGGGCTCGCGCCGCTCTTTCCGTGCGGCATCGACTTCTACTTCGTCTGCGGCGCCCAGATCATGGGCCTGCCGCGCACGACGCGCGTGGAGGTGAGCTGATGTACGTCGCCGTCAAAGGAGGAGAGCGCGCGATCGAAGCGTCGTGGCGCCTGCTCGACCAGGCCCGCCGCGGCGATACGCGCGTGCCCGAGCTGAGCGTCGCGCAGATCCGCGAACAGATGCGCCTTGCCGTGGCGCGCGTGATGGCCGAAGGCTCGGTCTATGACGAGGAGCTTGCCGCGCTCGCGATCAAGCAGGCTGCGGGCGATCTCGTGGAGGCGATCTTTCTGCTACGCGCTTATCGCACGACGCTGCCGCGCTTCGGCTACACGCTGCCGGTGGAAACGGAGCAAATGGCCGTCGAGCGCCGCATCTCCGCCACCTTCAAGGACGTGCCCGGCGGCCAGGTGCTGGGGGCGACCTACGACTACACGCAGCGTCTGCTCGATTTCGCGCTGCTCGCGGAAGGCGACGATGCTTCGGATACCGAATCGACTACCCTGCCTCATGCACAACGCAGCGCATCGAACGAACAAGCGTCGATGCCGCGCGTGGTCACGCTGCTCGACAAAGAAGGCTTAATCGAGCAGGAAACGCCGTCGAGCGAGGCCGGCGAGCCAGGCGACCTCTCGCGCGAGCCGCTCGCGTTTCCCGCCGACCGCACCGTGCGGCTGCAGAACCTCGCGCGCGGCGACGAAGGCTTCCTGCTCGCGATGGGCTACGCCACGCAGCGCGGCTATGCGCATTCGCATCCGTTCGCGGGCGAGATCCGCTTTGGTTCGGTGGCCGTGGAAATGGTGCTCGACGAATTGGGCGAAGCGGTCGAGATCGGCGAAATCGAATTGACTGAATGCCAGATGATCAACCAGTTCGCGGGCAGCAAGGACGTGCCGCCCGCCTTCACGCAAGGCTACGGTCTCGCATTCGGCCACGCGGAGCGCAAGGCCATGGCGATGGCGCTAGTCGACCGCGCGCTGCGTGCCGAGGAGCTGGGCGAAACGCTGGCCTCCCCCACCCAGGACATCGAATTCATGCTCTCGCATAGCGATAACGTGGAAGCCTCGGGCTTCGTGCAGCACCTGAAACTGCCGCATTACGTGGATTTCCAGGCCGAGCTCGAACTCGTGCGCCGCCTGCGCGCGCAGCAAGCGCGCGGCGACATGCCATCCGGGGAGGCCGCATGAACGCGCCCGATACCTTCGACACCACGCTCGCCTCGCACGAAACCCAGGCGGCCCAGGGCTACAACTTCGCGTATCTCGACGAGCAGACCAAGCGCATGATCCGCCGCGCGCTGCTCAAGGCGGTGGCCGTGCCCGGCTACCAGGTGCCGTTCGCCTCGCGCGAAATGCCGTTACCATATGGCTGGGGCACGGGCGGCATCCAGCTGACGGCGGCCATCATCGGCGCGAACGACACGCTCAAGGTGATCGACCAGGGCTCGGACGACACCACGAACGCCGTCAACATCCGCCGCTTCTTCGCGCGCACGACGGGCGTGGCCACCACGCGCCGCACCCAGGACGCGACGATCGTGCAGACGCGTCACCGCATTCCCGAAACGCCGCTCACCGAGAAGCAGATCCTCGTCTACCAGGTGCCGATGCCCGAGCCGCTGTTCCGGCTCGAACCGCGCGTGGCCGAATGCAAGAAGCTCCACGCGCTCGCCGATTATGGGCTCATCAGCGTGAAGCTTTATGAAGACATCGTGCAGCACGGCAGCATCGCCACGACGTACGACTACCCGGTGACTGTGAATGGCCGCTATCTCACGTCGCCCTCGCCGATTCCGAAGTTCGACAACCCCAAGCTGCACATGAATCCGGCGCTGCAGTTGTTCGGCGCGGGCCGCGAGCGCCGCATCTACGCGATTCCGCCTTATACGCCGGTGAAGAGCCTCGACTTCGACGATCACCCGTTCGAAGTGCAGCGCTGGGAGCACGCGTGCGCGCTGTGCGGCTCGCGCGAGAGCTTCCTCGACGAGATGATCGTCGACGATGCGGGCAAGCGCATGTTCGTCTGCTCGGACAGCGACTATTGCCATACGCGGCGGGAAACTCAGGACAACCAGGACAACGCGCAGGACAACGCGCAGGACAACGCGCAGGACAACGCGCAGGCAAGCGCGCAGGCATTGCCATCAGGAGAACACGCATGACGCCGGCTTTCACGCCACTCCTTCGCGCCCGCCACCTCACGAAGCAATTCGGCGGCCGCAACGGCTGCCGCGACGTGAGCTTCGACCTGTATCCCGGCGAGGTGCTGTGCATCGTCGGCGAATCGGGCTCGGGCAAGACCACGCTCCTCAACACGCTCGCGCTGCGCACCCCGGCCGACTCCGGCGCGCTGCAGTATGTGAACGCGAACGGCGAAACGCTCGACCTGCTCACGCTTTCCGAGCCGCGCCGGCGCCTGCTCGCGCGCACCGAATGGGGTTTCGTGCAGCAGAATCCGCGCGACGGGCTTCGCGCCGGCGTCTCGGCGGGCGCCAACATCGGCGAGCCGCTGATGGCCGTGGGCGCGCGCCACTATGGGCGCATCCGCCAGAGCGCGCAGCAGTGGATGCAGCGCGTCGAGCTCGACGCCACGCGCATCGACGAATTGCCCGCGGCATTCTCGGGCGGCATGCAGCAACGCCTGCAGATCGCACGCAATCTCGTCACGGGCCCGCGCCTCGTGTTCATGGACGAGCCCACCGCCGGCCTCGACGTATCGGTGCAAGCGCGCCTGCTCGACCTGCTGCGCACGCTCACCACGACGCTGCATCTCTCGGTGCTGATCGTCACGCACGACATCGGCGTCGCGCGCCTGCTTGCGCACCGCCTGATGGTCATGCAAGGCGGCACCGTGGTCGAAGCGGGGTTGACCGACCAGGTGCTCGACGATCCTCAGCATCCCTACACACAAACTCTGGTGGCCTCCGTGCTGCCGGTATAGGACGAGCCATGACTCCCGATCCATCGATCGCGCGCGCGTTCGGCGAGCGCCCCGCACTCATGCTGCGCGCCGAAGACGTGCGCAAGACCTTCACGCTGCACGGCCAGGGCGGCATCGGCATCGAAGCGCTCGCGGGCGTCTCGCTCGACGTGGAGCGCGGCGAATGCGTCGTGCTGGTCGGCCCCTCGGGCGCGGGCAAGAGCACCTTCCTGCGCTGCCTCTACGGCAACTATCTCGCGAGCGGCGGCTCGATCGCCATTCGCGACGAAGCGGTGCCCGGGCAGCATCTGGAGATCGCCGGCGCCGCGCCGCATGACGTGCTGCGCCTGCGCCGCAACGTGGTGGGCTACGTGAGCCAGTTCCTGCGCGTGATTCCGCGCGTATCCGCGCTCGATATCGTCGCCGCGCCGCTCGTCTCGCGCGGCGTGGAAGAAGATGAAGCGCGCGAACGAGCCGCAACGCTGCTCGCGCGCCTGAACGTGCCGCGGCGCCTCTGGCCGCTGGCGCCCGCTACCTTCTCGGGCGGCGAGCAGCAGCGCGTGAACATCGCACGCGGGCTGATCGCACAGCATCGCGTGCTGCTGCTCGACGAGCCCACGGCCTCGCTCGACGCAGAAAACCGCGCGGTGGTCGCCAGCCTGATCGTGGAGGCGCGCGAGCGCGGCGCGGCGATCGTCGGCGTCTTTCACGACGAGGACACGCGCGAGCGCGTGGCCACGCGCGTGCTGGCGCTCACCGCCCCGCAGGCGCAGGCGCCGGTCGCTGAAATGGCCTGAAAGTGCCTTGAAAAGCCACGGCCTGTCATTTGCGGCAGGCAAAATCACCTTTGAATGCACGCTAGAAGCGCTGCCAGTACGGTATTACGACCCGATTTCCGGAGCCCGACGATGTTGATCAAGAACGCTCGCATCGTGACGCGAGACGAAGTTTTCACCGGCACGCTGCGTGTCGAAGACGGCACGATCCGTGAGATCTCGCGCGGCACGACCGCCGCGCCCGACGCGCAGGACTGGGAAGGCGACTTCCTGTTGCCGGGGCTCGTCGAGCTGCACACCGACAACCTCGAAAAGCACCTCGCGCCGCGCCCCGGCGTGCACTGGAACACCGACGCCGCGTTCGTGATCCACGACGCGCAGATCGCCGCCGCCGGCATCACCACGGTGTTCGATGCGCTCGCCATCGGCACGCGCGCCGCCGTGGGCGTGCGCGGCCGCGACGTGCAGCTCGCGAGCGCCGCCGCGCTCTCGCGCTTCTCGGAGCGCAAGCTGCTGCGCGCCGAGCACTTTCTGCACCTGCGCTGCGAGATCGCGACCGAAGACGTGATCGAGCTTTTCGACCTGCTGAGCGAGCACCCGCTCCTGCGCCTCGCCTCGGTGATGGACCACACGCCTGGCCAGCGCCAGTGGCACGACCGCACGCAATGGCGGCGCTTCCAGGAGCGCCACGGCAAATGGACCGACCAGCAGGCCGAAACCATGCTCGCCGAGATGGCCACCGAGCAGGAGCGCTATGCCGACGCCCATCGCCGCGAGATCGTCGAGCGCTGCCGCGCGCGCAGCATCCCGCTCGCGAGCCACGACGACACGCTCGTCGAGCACGTCGAGCAGGCGGCGGCGGAAGGCATCGTGCTCGCTGAATTCCCGACCACGCGCGCGGCAGCCGCAGAGGCGAAAAAGCGCGGCATCGCCACGATCATGGGCGCGCCGAACGTGGTGCGCGGCGGCTCGCATTCGGGCAACGTCTCCGCGCTCGAACTGGCGCAGGCGGACCTGCTCGACATCCTCTCGTCGGACTACGTGCCGTCGAGCCTGCTCACCGCCGCGTTCGATCTCGTGACCAAGGCCGACTGGACGCTGCCGCGCGCGCTCGCCACGGTCTCGTGGGAGCCGGCGCGCAAGGCGGGCCTCGCCGACCGCGGCGCGATCGAGCCCGGCCTGCGCGCGGATTTCGTGCGCGTGACGATGCTCGACACGCTGCCGGTGCCGCGCGCGACGTACCGCGCGGGCGCACGCATGGTCTGAGCACAGCGCGCATTCGTGCGCGCTCCATGCCGCATTCGCATGCGCTGCAGATGCTGCACTGCGAAAGCGGCATGGTGTAACAAGGGCGTACCTGACAACGAAACCAACGGTACGCCATCGTTTCGTTTTCAACTTCCCTTCATGCACCGCGCGCATTCTTCAGACTGTTGCGGCGGAGCATCGCAATCGCCCTCGCCGGCGCTGCCGGCGGCTCTCGCCCCTGACCCCGAGCGCCTTGTCCCGCAAGGCTTTGCGCCCCGGTGTAGAGGCGTGCGAACGAACGTTCAGCGCATCGAATCCCGCTATCCGGTATTACACTAGCGACGCAGCAATTTTGACCGGGTAAGCTTTGCGCCGCCGCTCGCTCCCAAGCCAGCGAGCCCAACGAAAGTTCCGGCGCGAGCCGTGCCGGAATCATGCGCGGCGGCGGCACGACCGCACGCGGCGCGCCCTGAACCATACCGAGGAGTACACATAGTGAAAAAACTGCTTGCCACCCTGTCGGTTGCCCTGCTGGCTGTCTCGGCCGGCGTCGCCCACGCGAAGGACTGGACCACCGTGCGCTTCGGCGTCGACGCGAGCTACGCGCCGTTCGAATCGAAGGCACCCGATGGCAAGCTCGTCGGCTTCGACATCGACCTCGGCAACGAGATCTGCAAGCGCCTGAACGCGAAGTGCGTGTGGGTCGAGCAGGACTTCGACGGCATGATCCCGGGCCTGAAGGCCAAGAAGTTCGACGGCGTGCTGTCCTCGATGACGATCACCCCGCAGCGCGAAGAGCAGATCGCCTTCTCGGCGAAGCTGTTCAACACGCCGACGCGCCTCGTCGCCAAGAAGGGCTCGAGCCTGCAGCCGAGCGCCGACTCGCTCAAGGGCAAGTCGGTGGGCGTCGAGCAGGGCACGATCCAGGAAACCTACGCGAAGGAAAACTGGGCGCCCAAGGGCGTGAACGTGGTGCCTTACCAGAACCAGGATCAGGTCTACGCCGACTTGCTCTCGGGCCGCCTGGACGCAGCGCTGCAGGATGAAGTGCAAGCCGACCTCGGCTTCCTGAAGACGCCGCGTGGCGCCGGCTTCCAGTTCGCGGGCAAGGAAATCCCGACGGGCGCGGCCGCCATCGGCCTGCGCAAGGAAGACGCCGACCTGAAGACGAAGATCGACAAGGCCATCGCCGACATGATCAAGGACGGCACGTACAAGAAGATCGAGTCGAAGTACTTCGACTTCGACGTGTACGGCGGCTAAGCACTGCAACGAAGCCGCGCCCGCGTGAAGACGCGGTCACGGCTTGGCCGTTGGAAGAAAGCCCAGACTTATCCGGTCTGGGCTTTTTTCATTTCCACTTCACTGCGCCGCGCCGCAAGCTCGCCGCGCTCGAGGCGGTTGGCCCGCGGCGCGGCGAGATCGCGGATCAGAAGCGATACGTCGCCTGCAGCGATCCCGCCTGTGCCGAAGCGTGCGTCGTATTGATGAGCGCGTCGTAGCCAAGCGAAACGTCGAGGTTCTTCATCGGCTGCATGCTCACGCGGATGCCGGTCGTGAGATAGCCGCGCGGCAGGCTCGTGCCCGGCGCCGTGAAGATCGTGCCGTCCTGTGACGCCACGCTCACGGCGCGGCCCGCGTCGAGCAGCTCGTGCGCATAGCCGAGCCGCAGCTGCACGTTCACGGGCCGCAGCGCGTCGCCGAAGGTCTTGTCGAGCGTCACTTCGGCATACGGCTGGAGGCTGTGGACGTTGTCGGTGCCCACCTGCAGATCCTGGCCTCCCGCACCGCTCTCGCCGAAGCCGTTCGCGTGGAAGTACGCGTAACGCAGACCCACGCGCGGCGTGAGCACGAAGCTGCCCAGCGTAAGCGGCAGGCTCGCCTGTGCCCCGGTCGTGAACTCCTGTCCGATGTGATCGCCCTGCGCGGTGCCCACGCCCACGAACGGACGCTTCTGCGAGAGGAAATCGACGCCGTAGCCGACGGTCGCTGCCACGTCCACCGGACCGAGCCAGCGGCTGCCGTAGAACGCGGCGCGCAGCGTGTCGACGGAACCCGAATCGCCGGTCCCGGATTCGTCGAGATCGGTGTGCGAGTAGCCGCCCGCGAAGCCGAGCGTGTAGTCGCCGAGGCGATGTTCGGCACCCGCAAGGAAGCCGTAGCGGTTCGCCTGGAAGCCGGGCTCGCCCGCGCTGCCGCCGACCTTCGTTTGCGTACCGGTAGCGTCGATCCACGCCGCCGGTGATGCGCCCGCCGCCGCGCGCGCATTGCCCGCGCGCTCGAGCAGCGCGGCGCTCGCGTCCTGCGCGTTGAGCACCGTCGCCGTGCCGAGCGCCGTATAGATGCTCGTGTCGCTCGGCGCGATGACGACCGGCGTCGTCGGCGCGGGCGGATCGTTGGGCGTCGTTGTCGTGGGCGCCGTGGACGTGGGCGCTGCAGTCGTGGATGTCGTCGACGTGGGCGTCGTGGGCGTCGCAGGCGTGGTCGGCGTTGACGTGCTGTTGGCCAGCACGAGATCGACGCCGTTCGCGTCATACGCCACCGACGACGTCAACGTGCCCAGATTCGCGCCGTTCTGCAGCGTGCCTGTCACGTGCGTGAACTGCCCGCTCACGCCCTTCGCCGCCGACACGACCGTGTACTGCGTCGCCGAATAGGTGCCGGGATCGTACGTGATCGCGAGCACGCCGTTTAGCGTCGCGCTGCCATTCACCTTGAGCTGCGAAGCCGCCGTCGGGCTCACTTCGATCGACAGCGTCGCCGTGCTCGCCTGTGTGTAATTGCCGTTCACGGTGAGCGTGCCGATCGAACCGCCAGGCGCAACGGTGCCGCTGTTCGTCACGTTGCCGAGAATCGTCCCGTGGCCGCGCAGCGTGCCCGTGCCGACGACGTTCGCGTCGCCGCCGAGCACTGCGTTCGTGTGGTCGATGTCGCCCACTTCGAGCGTGCCGCCCGAGATGTCGGTCGTGTTGGTAAAGGCGGAGCTGTTGCCGTTGAGGATCAGCTGGCCGCTGCCTTGCTTGAGGATCTGGCCGGTGCCGCTGACCGAGCCGTCGAACGTCGTCGAGCCGTTGACGACGTTGAGGTTGCGCGCGCCCAGCACGACGTTGCCGGTGCCGACGAGGCCTGCCACGGTCGTGCCGTTGGTGGTGGCCGAAATGTCGAACGTGCCGTAATCGCTCACGATGCTCGAGCTCGCGATGCTGCCCGCGCCGGCGAGCGCGAGCGTGCCGCCGAGGATCGACGTCGCGCCGGTGTAGGCGTTGACGCCGCTGAGCGTGAGCGTGCCGGCACCGATCTTGGTGAGCGCCCCGGTGCCCGCGATGGCCTGTGCGATCGAGCCGGCGTGGCCGTTGGTGTCGAAGGTGCCGCCCTGTGCGCCGAGCGTGAGCGCGCGCGTGGCTGCGAGCGCGAACGCGCTGCCCCAGCGCAGCGTGCCGCCGTTGAGCGTGAGCGCCCCCGTTGCCGCGCCAAGGCCGCTGTCGGCGTTCACGACGAGCGCGCCGCCGGTGAGCGTCGTGCCGCCGCTGTAGGTATTCGCGCCCGTGAAGGTCTGCGTGCCGCCGCTCACGGTAACGCCGCCCGCGCCCGTGATCGCGCCGCCGTAAGTCGCGGCGGCGCTCGAACCCGTCAGCGTGAGCGTGCGGCTGCCGAGCACGACGGTGCCGGTCGTGCCCGTGCTGCTGAGGCTCTTCACCGCCGCGGCCGCCGAGTTCGAAACGTCGAACGTGCCCTCGACATCCACCGCCTGCGAGCTGGCGATGCTGCCGTTGCCCGTGAGCGCGAGCGTCGCGCCCTGGAGGATGTTCGTCGCGCCGGTGTAGGTGTTGACGCCAGCAAGCGCTTCGCTGCCGGCCGTCAGGCTGACATTGCCGCTGCCGCCAATCGTGCCCGAGAACGTATCGCCGGCAGTGGCGTTCGTGATCGTGAGGCTATTGCTGCCGAGCACGACGTTGCCGCTGCCAACAAACCGCGTGAGCGACGCGCTGCCCGTCACGTTGGTGAGATCGAGCGTGCCGAGATCGTCGACGAGCGAGGAATTCTCGATGCTGCCCACGCCAGTCAGCGCGAGCGTGCCGCCCGCGTCGATCGTCGTGGCGCCCGTATAGGGGTTCTGAGCACTGAGCGTCACCTCGGCGGAGGGCAGCACGCTGACCTGGCCCATGCCGGAGATCGCGCCGTTCACGTTGAGCGTGGTGCCCGCGAAGTTCACCTGCGATGCGCTGTCGTCGAGGGTGATTGGGCCGAGCGTGGCACCGCTTTGCGTGCTGCCGATGGTCGCGCTCACGCCTGCGCCCAGTTCCACGATGCCGTTGATGACCGAATTCGTGCCGATCGTGAGCGCGTTCGTGCCGCCCGTGAAGTCGATCGCGCTCGCTTGCACGCCGCCGGACGTGCCGCCACTGATGATGCCGTCGTTGGTGATCGTGAGCGACGAACCGACAATGCCTGCGCCGCTGCTGGCGCCGGTGCCGCCCGCTGCGCCCTGGATGACACCACTCGTGTTGTTCGTGATAGTGAGGTTGTTGCCGATCACGCCCGCGCCGCCCGTGCCGCCCGCCCCGCCGAGAGGGAAAGGGAAAGGCAATGCCGTGCCGTTCGCGCCCGTGCCGCCGCTAATCGTGCCGCTGTTGACGACAGTCATGTCGTTGCCGGCCAGCGCGTTGCCGCCATTGCCGCCGTTGCCGCTGGCAATTGGGCCGACGATAAACACTACGCCGACGGTCGCGCTGGCGCCGTTGCCCCCGCTGATCGTGCTGCCGGCCGTGTTCGTGACGCTCAGGCCGTTGCCGCTGATCGCCGTGCCGCCCGCGCCGCCCGCGCCGCCGCTGGCGCCGTCACCGCCCGTGATCTTGCCGCCGTTGCTGACGATGCTCACCCCGTTCGCCGAGATGCCGATGCCGCCCGCGCCGCCGGCACCCGCCTGACCGCCGCCGATACCGGTGTTGCCGCCGCCTCCGCCGCCCGCGCCGGTGACCCACGCGCCGGAGCCGAGCGTGATCGAGGCATCGCTCGCGGCCGAGAGCACCTGGATGCCGATGCCGCCTGCGCCGCCCGCGCCGCCGGACACGCCCGGAAGAAACATCATGCCGTCGCTCCCGCCCCCGCCGCCACCGCCGCCCGCGACGACCACACCCGGCTGGATCGTCAGGCCACCCGCGGTCGCGCCATTGATCACAATGCCGTTGCCGCCGTTTCCGCCGTTGCCGGCCACCGGGCCCGGCGCGCCCGCCCCGCCGCCGCCCCCGCCGCCGACCGCGTCATTGGTTACCGTGGTGGTGCCTTCGCTGGTCGTCCAGGCCGCCGTGCCGGCTCCGCCT
Organism: Paraburkholderia silviterrae; assembly: GCF_004353915.1. Classification (GTDB taxonomy): domain Bacteria; phylum Pseudomonadota; class Gammaproteobacteria; order Burkholderiales; family Burkholderiaceae; genus Paraburkholderia; species Paraburkholderia silviterrae. Next base: position 821,518 of record NZ_SMRP01000001.1, read on the forward strand.
GGCGAGCCGGGCAACGCGCCGCCCGCGCCCTGAGCATTGGCCGAACTGCCGAGCCAGGTGCCCCCGCCGCCGCTATAGCCTGTGAAGGTGGTGCCTCCGCCGCCCGCGCCCAGCGTGCCCGGGGCGCCGCCCATGCCCAGGCCGCCAGCCACGTTATACGTCGTCGACGCAACCACGGCCCATGCGTTCGTCCCGCTCAGCGCGAACAACAAGACCGCCGGACAAGCCAGCAACGCCGGCCGCAGGAAGCGCTTTGCGCTCTCCAGCGGATCGAAAACCGCATGCGCGACGCGTGCCGACTGCACGCCGCGCTTGCCCGTCGTGCGCGCCAGTTCCGTGACCGCCTGCCAGGCGCCGGTGCTCGTATTCCATACCACGCGGTAAAACCGGTTCATCCCCATCACCCCTTGTTATTGCCGACTTTCTAGCCGGGTCCGAGCGAGTTATCGGCCCCGGCCAAGGGTTCTGAATGGAAGGTCCACGAAATATTTTCAGATCTTGTTCGCGTACCAATATCGCTTTCTTAATGGCCTGGAAAAGACAACGCTTGCGCATCCCCATTTATTTAGCGATACAAATTAATCGGAAAAATTGTCCGCCAGTCTCGCAATCGTTTGCGCTATTGCGCTGCCCACAGTGGAGGATGCCCGCAGCAGCGGCAGACGCCGGCCACCCAGCCGCATTCAGCGCATCGCGCAGATCGGCTAAGATCATGGGCACAGGCCCGCGTTCGGGCCATTCATACCCTCACACCCTAAACGCACCGTGCGCCCCAGCGCGCCGCGCGAGCCCATCATGCAAACCCACCACCATCCGTTGATCGCGCCCGCACTCGGCACCGCGCGCCAGATCACGAGCTTCCACTACGGTCAATCCAGCGGCCAACCCGGTGGCAAAAAGGTGTACGTGCAAGCGTCCCTGCATGCCGACGAACTGCCCGGCATGCTCGCCGCCTGGGCGCTGCGGCGCAAGCTTGCCGCGCTCGAGGCCGCGGGCCGCCTGCGCGGCGAGATCGTGGTCGTGCCGGTGGCGAACCCCGTCGGCCTTAACCAGCATTGGCTCGGCCATCTCATCGGCCGCTTCGAGTCGAATACCGCGCAGAACTTCAATCGCAACTTCTACGATCTCACGGCGCTCGTGCTGCCGCAGATCGAATCGCGCCTCGGTCCCGACGCCGATGCAAACCGAGCGGCAATCCGCGCCGCGATGGGCGAGGCGCTCGCGGCGCAAAAGCCGAAGACCGAGATCGAATCGCAGCGCCTCGCGCTGCAGCGCCTCTCCTACGACGCCGACATCGTGCTCGACCTGCACTGCGACTGGGAGGCCGCGCTGCACATCTACACGAATCCCGAGCTCTGGCCCGAGGTCGAGCCGCTCGCGCGCTATCTGGACGCCAAGGCATCGCTGCTCGCGCTCAACTCGATCGGCAATCCGTTCGACGAGATTCACAGCTTCTGCTGGTCGGAGCTGCGCGAGCGCTTCGGCCACCGCTTCCCGATTCCGCATAGCTCGATTTCCGTGACCGTGGAGCTGCGCAGCCAGCGCGACGTCTCGCACGAATTCGCCGAGCGCGATGCGCAGGCCATCGTCGATTACCTGATCGAGCGCGGCGTGATCGATGGCACGGCGGCCCCGCTGCCGCCGCTCGCGCATCCGGCCACGCCGCTCGCGGGAACTGAGCCGATCGTCGCGCCCGCGAGCGGCGTGATCGTGTTCCGCGCCGAATGTGGCGCGTGGATCGAAGCCGGTGCGCCGGTCGCCGACATCGTTGACCCGCTCACCGACGCATTGACCACGCTGCACGCGAGCGTGAGCGGCGTGATGTATGCGCGGCATAGCGCGCGCTTCGCAACGGCCGGCATGGAGATCGCGCGCATTGCGGGCGACAAGCCAATCCGCACAGGATCGCTGCTCTCGCTCTGAAACAGGCGTCGCTCCCCCTCGGGGTGCGACGCCATCGGTAAATCAGGTAGTTCCGGCCCGCCCTTGGCCTCGACAAGCCTTTTTTGGAACACCCGCCAAGTGCCGCGTTTGCCGCCTACGGCGCGGCTACATCCTTGCGTCTCACACTGACGTACTTCCAGACTTTCATAATGAGCGCATATTCAATGCTGGCCACTATCAAATTGACGAGCGCCACCGCTGAAAGATAGAAGCCATCGTAGTCCCTCACGCCGAACATTTGCGATATCGCAATCAGGTAGTGCTGCTGATTGACCGGCATCGGCAATGGATAGGTATGAATGAATCGCATCGATACTAAAAACAAGCCCACAAACAAGATTACTTTAGATATCCTACGGACAAGTGTTGCCATTCGCAATTACCTCTATCCAGCCATAGGCCGTTAGTCCAGAATTGGCTGCAGAAATACTGGTCGTCAGCAACAGCGCTCTCCTGATGGTCTGAAAGTCCGAATAGCTTGGCAACGTGATGCATCCAAACGACACCCCGGCCCCACCGGCAGGATGCAGACGAAAATTGCCGCGCTTCACCCCGTTTACCCAAGTGTAGTCATCGATAACGCCGTCGTCTCGATACAAACCAAACCACTCATTGTGATGGGTTGGACTGCCGATGATTGAGTTACCCATGTCTTTTGCCCACGCTTGCACCTGTGAGCGAATGCCGCCTGAGGGACGATCAACGATCCAATATTTTCCGGCAGGGATAGGCCCGCTATCGGGCACGGCTGTGCATCCGCTCCGGTTGCGATAGATGTCATTTCCCGAGAAAGCGGGAAACGTTCCTACCCCAAACATTACAAGAGTCGAAAGCGGATGGTTATTGACGACGAATTTCCCCTGAATCGCCATGGTCAGGACCGTTCATTCCAACTGTCCGTGAACTTGATGTTCCCGTCCTTGTAATGCCACGTGATGCGCTCATACATCAACCCTATCGACTCAACGTGATTGAGTTGAGACATTCCGGCAAGCTTGGTGTTAGCCATGCCCGGATTGACGCCAACCACCTTGACGCTCTCAAGAAGCATGATGAAATACTCTTCTTCCTTGCCCGCATCGTTGATTCGATACCACTTTAGCTCTGCTGACTTCAACGATTGCCCAGTCGCAACGGCCTTGTAAAGATAAGGGCTTGAAGCGTCAAACTCCTTTTCAATGTGCATGGGGGAATGATTGCGTGATCCGGTAATGTCTCCAGTTTTGCTATCGACTGGCAGATTCACACCGTGGCCGAATCCAATTACTTCGATGCTCCCCTCGCGGCTTTGCACCGTGACCGAACCTTTGATATCCGCACCGCCATCGTCTTTAAGCCACATGTACGCTGGAATAGGCATATTCGTTTCACCTCTGTTGAATTTCGAATGATTAGCCACAGGGCTTCATACGCACCGAGGGTATCAGCTATAAAAACTCAAATTCAACAGGAGCGGCCAGAATTTACATTTCCCCATATTCTATCGCACGACATTTGATAATGCGCATATTTAACCTGCCTGACACGCCGCGCTCTTATATCAGATCCGCACAGGATCGCTGCTCTCGCTCTGAAGTTTTTTAAGCGCACTGGCTCGTGTCCTGACATGAGCCAGTGCTGCGCATCGGAAAGATTCTCTGTCGATTAATTCGCATTGCCAGGTAAATCGATAATCCATATACGTTTTTGGATTATTCAAAGCAGAAAATTTCATAAGCCGGTCTTCGCCGGTTCCAGCACCGCATCGCCCCCCTTCAAATTCCTGCCGAGCCAGTCCCGGCGCGGCTCGTGGCCGCTTGAAGCCGCTCGCAAGCCCTTTGTCGCATCCGCGCCACACCAAGGCGACATTCTGCCTGCACATCCTTACTGTCACATTTCTTTCGCGGCCGACCCTTAAATTGCAGCGCGTCGCATCAACCGGCCCACCAGAGCGCCGGAGACATACGTCCTTTACCCGGAGAAACAGTTGAAAAACAAGATTCTGACCACCGCTATTCTGACCACGTTTGCCGGCGCAGCCCATGCGCAAAGCAGCGTGACCCTGTACGGCCTGATCGATGCGGGCGTGAACTACATCAACCACACGCAGAACGCAACGAAAGGCAGCTCGAAGGCATTCACGTTCGGCGACGGCGTCGCGCAAGGCAGCCGTTGGGGCCTGCGCGGCTCGGAAGACCTGGGCGGCGGCCTGAAGGCGATCTTCGTGCTCGAAAACGGCTTCAACGTCGGTAACGGCACGGCCGGCCAGGGCAACTCGATGTTCGGCCGTCAAGCGTTCGTTGGCCTGACGAAGAGCGACATCGGCTCGCTCACGTTCGGCCGCCAGTACTCGTTCAGCACCGACGTGCTCGGTGGGCAGTACTCGACCGGCGGCAACACGGTCTCGGGCAACTGGGCCTACCACGTCAACGACGTCGACCAGCTCACGTCCAGCCGCATCAGCAACTCGGTCAAGTTTCAGAGCGTGAACTTCTCGGGCTTCACGTTCGGCGGCCTCTATGGCTTCTCGAACACGACCTCGTTCGCAGGCTCCCCGGCGGGCACGACGACGGCTTCGTCGCGTGCGTACAGCTTCGGTGCGAACTACGCATACGGTCCGTTCAGCCTCGGCGGCGCGTACACCGACATCACCTACCCGGCTGCGGCATCGCCCACGACGTTCTCGACCTCGCTCGCCAACGTCAACACGACCGGCAGCAGCACGGGCGTGATCCGCGATCTGCGCTCGTTCGGCTTCGGCGGCCGCTACGTGTTCGGCCCGGCGACGATGTGGCTCCTGTGGACCAACACGCGCTTCGCGCCGGTCACCGGTTCCTCGACGCTCTACAACGCCTACGAAGCAGGCGCCAAGTACGCGTTCACGCCGGCATTCACGGGCGCGGTGGGCTATACGTACTCGCGCGCATCGGGCCTCTTCACGGCGCACTGGAACCAGGTCAACGCGTCGGCGGACTACGCGCTCAGCAAGCGCACGGACGTCTACGCGCTCGTGGCTTACGAAGACGCATCGGGCACCTACAAGGGCGCCCCGGTCCAGGCGCAGATCGGCGATTCGTCGTCGAGCATCTTCGCGCCGTCGGGCAGCGGCTCGCAGAACCAGGTCGCGGTGCGCGTCGGCATCCGCCACAAGTTCTAAGCACGCACGGCATGGCGCCCGCCGCGGCGGGCGTCCGCACACCGTGCGGCGGGCACGGCGGGCTTGCCCGCCAGCCCGCGGCGGCGTGCAGTCTGCCGTCTCGCGCGCGCTTCTGGTACGCTGCGCCCTTTCCCCTCGCAGCGATCGAACCGATGGAACTCCCTTTCAACGAAGCCGGCGTCTCGGTCACGCGCACCGCGCTCTCCGCAGCGGGCCAGGTCTTTGCGCTGCGCGACATCGACGACTTGCGCGTCGTCGCCGGGCAGCGCAATCGCAGCTTGCCCATCGCGCTGTCGCTGATCGGCGTGGCGCTCGCCGCCGTGGGCGGCGCGTATGGCTCGGGAGCCGGGCTCGGGTGCGGCGTGATGATGGTGGTGGTGGGTTGGCTCGCGTGGATCTGGCAGGACGCCAAACACCAGCTCTTCGTGGTGACAGGCGGCGAATCCCGCGAAGCGGTCTGGAGCAACGACCTTGCCTTCCTCGAGCGCGTCGAGCAGGCCGTGCGCGCGGCCAAGGCCGCCAGCGCCGAGGCGAGCGCGGCGCGCCCCGCCGCACAGTAAATCCGCTGTAAATCTGCAGTAGACCCGCGGTCGATCCGCAACCGGTCCGCGGGCAACCGCATGGCTGACGCGCGCCGAGGCGCGGGTCAGCGCCCCGTGTCGATCGGCTTCGTGTGCCAGATCTCGCGCGCGTACTCCGCAATCGCGCGGTCCGACGAAAACATGCCCATGCCCGCCACGTTCTCGATCGCGCTCGCGTTCCAGCTGGGCACGTCCACGAAGCGCCGGTCCGCGGCCTCCTGCGCCAGAACGAACGACGCGTAGTCGGCTAGCACCATGTAGTGATCACCCCAGTCCACCAGCGTGTGGAAGATTTCCGCATAGCGCGCCGGATCGCCGGGCGAGAAGAAACCCCGGCGGATCTGGTCGAGCGCCATGCGCAGCTCGGCGTTCTCTTCGTAGAGCTGACGCGGCCGGTAGCCGGCACAGCGCAGCGCATCGACCTGATCGGCCGTATTGCCGAAGATGAAGATGTTATCCGCGCCCACGGCCTCGCCGATCTCGATGTTCGCGCCGTCCAACGTGCCGATCGTGAGCGCGCCGTTGAGCGCGAGCTTCATGTTGCCGGTGCCCGACGCCTCCGTGCCCGCCGTCGAGATCTGCTCGGAAAGATCGGCCGCGGGAATCAGCACTTCGGCCACGCTCACGCCATAGTTCGGCACGAACACCACTTTCAGGCGCTCTCCCACGACAGGGTCGTGGTTCACTTTCTCCGCCACGTCGTTGATGAGGCGAACGATGGTCTTGGCCATGCGGTAAGCCGAGGCCGCCTTGCCCGCGAACAGCACCACGCGCGGCACCCAATCCCGTTCGGGCTCCTGCACGATGCGGTTGTAGCGCGTGATCACATGCAGCACGTTGAGCAACTGCCGCTTGTATTCGTGGATGCGCTTGACCTGCATGTCGAACAGCGCGTCGGGATTGAACGCGAGGCCGGTGCGCGCGGTGAGCTTGCGGATCAGGCGCACCTTGTTCTCGCGCTTGGCCGCGCGAAACGCTTCTTCGAACGCCGCGTCGCGGGCGAGCTTGCGCAGCGCGCCGAGCTCGAACAAATCGGTGCGCCAGTGCGTGCCGATGGTCTCGTCCACGAGCCGCGCAAGCGGCCGGCTCGCCTGCGCGAGCCAGCGCCGCGGCGTAATGCCGTTGGTCACGTTGGTGAAGCGCTCGGGAAAGAGCCGTGCGAAGTCGGCAAAGATATGGTGCGTCATCAACTGCGAGTGCAGCTTCGAGACGCCGTTCACCTTGTGGCTCGCGACGATCGCGAGATACGCCATGCGCACGCGCCGCTGACCGTATTCGTCGACGAGCGAGATGCGGCGGATGAAGTCGAGATCGTGCGCGCCTTTCTCGCTCGCTTCGCGCAGGAACGCGGCGTTGATGTCGAAGATGATCTCGAGATGGCGCGGCAGCAGACGCGCCAATAGTTCGACATCCCAGGTTTCTAGCGCTTCGGGCATCAGCGTGTGATTCGTGTACGAGAACACGCGCTTGACATGGCCCATCGCCTCGTCCCAGGGCATGTGATGGATGTCCACGAGCAGGCGGATCAGCTCGGGAATCGCCAGCACCGGGTGCGTATCGTTCAGGTGCACCGCGACCTTTTCGGAGAAGCGGCCGAACGTGCTGTGCGTGCGCAAGTAGCGGCGGATCAGGTCCTGCATCGTCGCCGAAACGAAGAAGTACTCCTGGCGCAAGCGCAGCTCGCGGCCCGCCATGGTCGAATCGTCGGGATAGAGCAGGCGCGAGACGTTCTCCGAAACATTGCGCGCCTCCACCGCGCGCTGATAGTCGCCCTGGTTGAACGCGGAGAGGTCGAGCTCCTCGGCGGCGCGCGCGGACCATAAGCGCAGCGTGTTGGTCGCACTCGTCGCATAGCCGGGAATGATGGTGTCGTAGGCCATCGCGTTCACGTGCTCGGTCTCGATCCACTCCACGGTGCCGTTGCTCTGCACCGTGCGTCCGCCGAAGTGCACGGGATATTGCACCTCGGGGCGCGGAAACTCCCACGGGTTGCCTGAGCTCAGCCAGTAGTCGGGCTCCTCAACCTGCTCGCCGTTAATGATCTGCTGCCGGAACATGCCGTAGTCGTAGCGGATGCCGTAGCCGAAACCCGGAATGCCGAGCGTCGCCATCGAATCGAGAAAGCACGCGGCAAGGCGCCCGAGGCCGCCGTTGCCCAGCGCGGCATCGGGCTCGAGATCGATGAGCGATTCCATGTCGACGCCGAGGCCCGCGAGCGCCTCCTTCATCGGCTCGTAGATGCCGAGCGCGAGCAGCGCGTTGGAGAAGGTGCGGCCGATGAGGAACTCCATCGACAGGTAATAGACGCGCTTGGCGTCCTGGTCGTACTGGCGGCGCGTGGTCACCATCCAGCGCTCGACGAGGCGGTCGCGCACGGCCAGCGCGGCGGCATGCAGCCAGTCCTGCGGACGCGCCGTCACGGCGTCCTTGCCGACGCCGTACATCATGCGGTTCGACACGGAACGGCGCAGGGCGTCGGCACTGCTTTTCAACTGGTCGAATTCAAGACCCACTGCTGTCATCGAATATCTCCCGGGAAAACGGCGCGCTGCGTGAGAGCGGATGCGAGCACATGCGGCAGCTGGGCAGGCGCGGATCAGTTTGCAGAGTAGGACATTTTTGGGTGGCGTGCGGCGGCGCGGCATGCGTGCTCCGCATCGCCTCTCACGCGGATGCGCGACGCACGGGCGGCTCGCGGGCGGCTCGCGGGCATTGAGCGCTCTTGGCTGTTAGTTGCATTTGAATCGCTGTGGCAAGGGTGTTGTTGTGAGCGCGCCCGCATATGGAATGCCGGTTTCCACGGCACCTTACAAGCAGCTCACGCTTTGAAGCGTGCGCTGCAGAATCGCGCCGCGTCTGCAACAATCGCGAATTGCCCGCGCCGCGCCCGCCAAGTTCGCGCGTACGTGCCCCAAGCTTCGCATCACCCGAGATCCGCCGTGTCCGACACCCGCACCGCGCAAAGCCTCACCGAGCGCGCCGACGCGCCCATGTCGCCAAGAAACCGTCGCGCACTGGCCGCCATCATGCTCGCCGTCGCGCTGGCGACGCTCGACACCGCCATCGCCAATACCGCCCTGCCCGCCATCGCCGCCGATCTGCACGCGGCGCCCGCCGCCTCGGTCTGGATCATCAACGCTTATCAGCTCGCGATGGTGGCGACATTGCTGCCGCTCGCCGCGCTCGGCGACATCATCGGCCACCGGCGCATCTATATCAGCGGGCTCGCCATCTTCACGGTGGCGTCGCTCGCCTGCGCGCTCGCGCCCACGCTCACGGCGCTGGCCGGCGCGCGTGTGCTGCAGGGGCTCGGCGCGAGCGCGATCATGAGCGTCAACACGGCGCTGATCCGCTTCCTTTACCCGCCGCACCGGCTCGGGCGGGGGCTCGGCATGAACGCGCTGATCGTCGGCGTCTCGTTCGCCGTGGGTCCGACCATCGCCTCGATCATCCTCTCGGCGGGCACCTGGCCCTGGCTCTTCGGGATCAACGTGCCGCTCGGGGCAATCGCGCTCGTGTTCGCGCTGCCCGCGCTGCCGCACACGGAGCGCGGCAAGCATGCCTTCGACCCGCTCGCCGCGCTGCTCAATCTCGTGACCTTCGCCGCGCTGATCTTCGCGCTCGGCGAGGCGGCGCAGCGCGCGCCGGTCAAGGAAGTGGCCGTGGCGGCGGTCACCGCGCTCGTGTTCGGCGCGCTGCTGATCCGCCGCGAAGCCGGCCATCCCGCGCCGATGCTGCCCGTCGACCTGTTCAGGCGGCCCGTGTTCGCGCTCTCTTCGTTGACGGCCATGTGCTCGTTCGCGGCACAGGGCCTCGCATTCGTCTCGCTGCCGTTCTATTTCGAAACGGTGCTGATGCGCAGCCAGGTGGAGACCGGCTTCCTGATGACGCCCTGGTCCGTGGTCGTGGCCGCTGCCGCGCCCATTGCGGGACGGCTTTCCGACCGCTATCCGCCGGGCCTGCTGGGCGCGATCGGCCTCGCGATCCTCGCGGCCGGCATGGCCTCGCTCGCGATGCTCCCCGCGCATCCGGGCCTGGCCGACATCGTGATCCGCTTGTCGATCTGCGGCGCGGGCTTCGGCTTCTTCCAGTCACCGAACCTGAAGGCGATCATGTCGTCCGCGCCGCCCGAGCGCAGCGGCGGCGCGAGCGGCACCGTCGCCGTCTCACGCCTGCTCGGGCAAACGACGGGCGCGGCGCTGGTGGCGTTGTGCTTCGGGATTGCGGGCACGCATGGGCCGACGCTGGCGCTGGGCCTTGGCGCCGCATTCGCGGCGGCGGCGAGCGTGGTGAGCGGCTTGCGGCTGTTCGCGCCGTCGCATCGCGAGGTGAAGCAGTGAGCGACAAACGGACGGTGGCGCTGCATGCGTGAGTGCGGCGAGCGCCCCGCCTGAGCGCGCATGTCTGCCCAGGCAAGCCAAGCCGTGCGCCATGGCGCGCGCGCCGTAATCTCAAGCGGCACGCACCCCGCCCGCGTTCTTGTTAGCGCTTGAAGTAGCCCTTCACCGCCGCGAGGAACGTGTCGATATCGTCGGCGCTCACGTCGAGGTGCGTCACGAAGCGCGACGCATAGAGCATCTGCGTGAGGATGCCGCGCTCCTTGAGCCACGCCTCCAGCGGCGCGCAATCGGCCTGCGGAAACTGCGCGAACACCATGTTGGTGGCCACCGACGCCACCTTCACTTCGTCGATCTGCGCGAGCCCGGCGGCCAGACGCGCGGCATTCGCGTGGTCGTCGGCGAGACGCGCCACGTTGTGATCGAGCGCGTAGAGGCAGGCCGCCGCCAGCACGCCCGACTGGCGCATGCCGCCGCCCAGCACCTTGCGCCAGCGGTGCGCCACGTCGATCAGCGCCTTGCTGCCCACCAGCACCGAGCCGACCGGCGCGCCCAGCCCCTTCGAAAAGCAGATCGACACCGAGTCGAAGCCCTCGGCCAGCGCCTTGAGCGGCTGATTCGACGCCACCACCGCATTGAACACGCGCGCGCCGTCGAGGTGGGTGGCGAGGCCGCGGCCGTGCGCGAACTGCGTGGCCTCGGCGACATAAGCCGCGGGCAGCACCTTCCCGCCGATGGTGTTCTCGAGCGCGAACAGGCGCGTGCGCGCGAAGTGATCGTCGATCGGCTTGATCGCGGCGGCGACGCGCTCCAGCGCGATCGTGCCGTCCTCGGCGTTCTCGAGCGGCTGCGGCTGGATGCTGCCGAGCACCGCCGCGCCGCCGCCTTCGTATTTGTACGTGTGGGCCGCCTGGCCGACGATGTATTCGTCGCCGCGGGCGCAATGCGCCATCAATGCGGCGAGGTTGCTCTGGGTGCCGCTGGGAAAGAACAGCCCCGCCTCCTTGCCGGCCTCTTCGGCCACGCGCGCCTGCAGGCGCAGCACGGTGGGGTCGTCACCCCAGACGTCATCGCCGGTTTCGGCGCCGGTCATGGCGGCGAGCATGGCTTGGCCCGGACGGGTAACGGTGTCGCTACGCAGATCGATCATGCGGATGGCATCCTCGTAATGGCCGTGCGCGCACGGCGCGTTCCGCCGCGTTGCGCGGCGTGGAAACCATCGAGTGTATTTTCAAACGGCGCGTAGTGGGAAGCCGGGGCTAACGCGCCAACCGCCTGGACACGCCGGGTGCGCAGGGACCCGGCGCGTGGGCACGTGATGGTGCCGTGTGCGCGTGTTTAACGCGGGAGCAGTTGCAGCGGATCGACCGGCTTGCCGTCGCTGCGCACTTCGAACACCACGCCCGGGATGCCTTCGTTGTCGACGCCCATTTCGGCGATCGGCTGGCCTTGCGCGACGGCGTCGTCTTCCTTCACGAGCAGCTTGCTGTTGTGGCCGTAGGCCGTCACAGTCTGGTCGTTGTGCTTGATGATGACGAGCGGGCCATAGGCCTCGATGCCCGTGCCTGCATAGACCACGCGGCCTGCCGCTGCGGCCTTGACCTGCTCGCCCTGAGTGCCGCCGATGATGATGCCGTTGGACTTGCCCGGCGAGAAGCGCTGCAGGATCGGGCCGCGCGCGGGCCATGCCAGCGCGATGCCGACCGGCGCGGGCGCGGCGACGCCAGCGGCCGCGGGCGCGGCATTGGTATAGGCGGGCGGCGGCGGGGCGACATTGGCATAGCTCGGCGGCGGCGCCACGCGCAGCACCTGTCCGGGCAGCACCTGCGAGTTCGGCGGCAGCTGGTTCCAGTTCGCGAGGTCCTGCGGGCGCTGGCCATAGGCGCCGGCGATGCGCGAGAGCGTGTCGCCGGGGTTCACGCGGTAATAGCCGGCGGGCACGCCGTTGGACGTCATGGCGGGTGCGGGACCCGGTGCGCTCTCCCAGGGGGGCATGAGCGTGCTGCAGGCGCTGCAGGCGAGCGTGAGCGCGGCCAGTGCCGCGTACGTGCCCGGGATTCGCCGTTGTCGATTCATCTTGCTGTACCTCGCTGGTTCCTCGCTACGTACGACAGGGATACGTATTTGAATGCGCGTGGGGCCGCTGGCGTTCGCCTGCGATACCCTGATTGAGCCGGAATTGGCGAACGGCCCCCATTATATCGTCCCGTGGGTGACGGCCTTTTTTCGCGCGCAGGCCGCGCGCCGCCATCGCCCGCCCGGGGCCCGCAGAACGCTTACGGATGCCCTGCGCACGCACGGCGCACCCGCTTGCGCCCTCGCCTATACTGGCTCTTGCTGCTCTCATCAGATAATCAGACGAAAGGCCTCTCGCTGTGGTGCAACGTCCGTGAGGAATCCGAGGATGAACAAAGCCACTTTCCTTTCTGTGCAGATCAACGTCGAAGACGTCGCGGCATCGCCTGGCCTCGTTGAATTGTTGAACAACCATCTCGTCTTTGCCGCCGACGTTGCAGAAGCCGCGGACGAACTGATCCAGCACGCCAGTATCGCCCGGCTGTCCGGGGGCCGGGAAGCCACTGTCGAGATTCCGGCCGTCGTGGTCGAGCGCCTGCGCGACGCGCTCGACACCCTGAGCGGCTATGACGAAACCTGGCTGTTCGCGCTCGAGCCCGGCCCCGCGCTCTTCGACGATATTGCGCGCCGCAGGCGCCCGCTGCACTGAGCGCCAGCGCATCACAGGCCATGGCGTAGCGGACATCCCACTGTAAGCCGCTCCACCTCGACCGCGTGCCGACCGCCACGGCCCGCCGCCTTTATGCCCGGGCCGCCGCGATGTCTACCATGACATTTGGGGGAAAACGCCGTGAAGTCGTTCCTGAATCGCCGTAGCGCCGTGCTCCCGAGCGGCGCGTCCCACCTCGTCGCCGTCGAGCACGAGGCGCCGCACGAAGCCACACTCAGCGAGGATGCCGCAGTCGAGTGCGACGCGCCCGCCGAACGGTCCGCGAGCACCGACGCCAACCCTGCCGCCGAAACCGGCGCGCTGGCCCCGAGCCCGTCCGACACCGCCGCGGCGTCGCGCCCGGTCTCCACGCTGCACGCGGTGCCGGCCGTGCCCGCGCACCTCTCCAACCGGCCCGTGCAGCTCGCCGACGGCGCTTCGTTCGAAGCCCTCGCCGCCGCGAACGAACTCGTGACCTTCCGCGTGTTCCGCAGCTTCGACTATGCGGTGACGCTGATGTTTCATGGCCCCACGCTCGCCTACTTCGTGACCCTGCATCAGGACAACACGCTCTGGCATGCCCTGCGGGCCACCGATCTCGATGCGGCCGGCGCAGCGTTTCATCATCTCGAAGAGCAGGCGACGCGTCTCGCCGATGGCGAAACGCGGCTCGCCCAACTAGCGGCACAAAACGCGATGCTCACGAAACAGATCGAACAGTCGGAGGCGCAAGCCGAGCGTTTGCGCGTCGACTTGCAGCGCCACACGGAGCAGGAGCACCGCGTGAGCGCGCGCCAGCATCAGGTGCGCAAGGACGTGGCGCAGCTCGAGGCGCAACGCATCGCCGCTCAGGCGCAGTTGAACAAGGCGCACAGGACAATCCATCAGTTGAGCGTGACAAGCAACGAAGGCGTGCCGCACTTACCGGGTCGCTGATGACTCGCGCGCGGCCGCGGCGAGGATAAAGCTAAGCCCGGCGTTTCACGTAGAAACCCGGGCTTCTGTGGTCCTGCTGCGTCTATTGTTCTGCCTGGTGTTCTGCCTGGTGCTGGTCACACAACCATTTCATTTGCCGTCGCCGCTTGGCTGGCTATAACCATCGTTCCCGCACGCGTAACTCGCGGAAGCGGGAAGTGCCAGGACAAGCGATACAGCCAGCAAGGCTGCAAAGATGCGTCGCGCTTTCATTTGTCATCTCCACTGAGTCGATCACAACCGGCCGTCCCGCACGCGAATAGCGAGGCCGCGGGACGCGCAGCCAATACGCCAGGCACTAACAGCGCAGCAGGCAGCTAACGAATTTTCATTTTTTGAATCCGATCGGCGGACCCGCGTAGCCATCGCCCTTATCGTGTGCATAGCCCGCCGTTGAGTGCCCGATTGTCGTCGCCACCGCGACGATCACCATGATCGCAATCAGCCAGGGTCTCATGGCACACCTCCACCTACTCGCTTCATCTCGTAAGCATAGGTCGGATCACTTAGCGGATCACTTACAGAGTGAGTGGCGCAGGACTTGTATGTGTCGGGGGCTCCGGCACGCCGCGCAGCGCTACGGCGCGGGGCATCGCGTCGAACGCCCATAAAAGAAAAGCGCGGGCCGGTCTGTACCGGGCCGCGCTAGACTGCATGCTGCTACTGCGTACTGCAACTTCTACTGCTTACTGCCATTGCTTGCTACGTACTGCAACTGCTAATGCAACCTCTTTGCTTACTTCGGCTTGCTACTGATTACTGCAACTTCTGCTACGCACTGCGTACTGCTACTGCCTGCTACATAAAGCAACTTCCACAGCGAACTGCTTACTGCAACTGCCAACTACACCTCTTTGCTTACTGCACCTTCTACTGCGTACCGCATCTTCTACTACCGACTGCGTACTGCTACTGCCGACTGCATAAATCAACTGCCACTACAACTTCTGCTGCGCACTGCAACTGCCAACTACACCTCTTTGCTTACTGCACCTTCTACTGCGTACCACATCTTCTACTACCGACTGCGTACTGCTACTACCTACTGCATAAAGCAACCACCACTGCAACTTCCACTGCGAACTGCAACTACCAACTACAACCTCTTTGCTTACTGCATCTTCAACTACGCATTGCAACTTCTGCTACCAACTGCGTACTGCGACTGCCTGCTACGTAAAGCCACTACCACTGCAACTGCAACTGCAACTGCAACCACTTTGCTTACTGCACCTTCAACTGCTCACTACAACTTCTTCAACCGACTGCGTACTGCCACTATCTAAAGCGCCAAGCAACAACCACTTCAACTTCTACTGCGCACTGCTCACAACAACTTCCAACCGCCACAGGTGCGAAGCCACTTGATGCGACTTCGCTTCAACCCGCGGCAACTGCATGGCTTAGTGGCCGAAATAAACCGATTGCGACGGGGCGACTTGCTGCGTTTGCAGCACCGGAGCACCCGACTGCGACGTACCGACAGCCGGCGCGCCGTAACCGCTGGTATCGCCGTTCGCCAGCTTTTCCTGGGTCACGCGAGCCTGTGCGGCCTGAATGTTCTGGGGGTAATTCACCTGATCGCCCGCCGGGTTGTAACCCGCCTGCTCGAGTTGAACGAGCTCTGCGCGCACCTGGGCGCGGGTCAGGCCTTGCTGGCTCGACTGGGCGAACGAAACGGCCGGGATAGCGAGTGCTGCGGCCACGATAACTGCGGGGAAAAGCTTCTTCATGATCCGACCTCCATCTGTTTTATGTCCGCTTCGAACTCGGTGTTCGTTAGCGCTTGATGAAAGTCTAGGCGTTAACCCTGACCAGGGAAAACCCTAATTACGCAATAGATCATTGCAAAACAGTTAATAAAAAAGGGGAACCCGGTGGCTCCCCTTTTTATTCATCCTCGACCTGCAACTGCAATGCGGTTGAGCGCCGCAGTAAGCACTAACTTCGCGTGCGTCTTACGACCAGTCGGCGTGGAAGCTGCCCGGCTTGTCGATGCGCTCGAAGGTGTGCGCGCCGAAGAAATCACGCTGCGCCTGCACGAGATTCGCGGGCACGCGCTCCGAGCGATAGCCATCGAAATACGCGATCGCCGACGAGAACGCCGGCACCGGCACGCCCGCGTTCACCGCCTGGATCACCACGTCGCGCAGCGCCGCTTGATAGTTCGCGGCGATGTCGCGGAAGTAGGGATCGAGCAGCAGGTTGTCGAGTTGCGGGTTCTTCGCATAGGCATCGGTGATCTTCTGCAGGAAGCGCGCCCGAATGATGCAGCCTGCGCGGAAGATCTTGGCGATCGTGCCGTACTGGAGATCCCACTTGTACTCGTCCGAGGCCGCGCGCAGTTGCGCGAAGCCCTGCGCGTACGAGATCACCTTCGAGAAGTACAGCGCACGGCGCACCGCTTCGATGAACGCCTTGCGGTCTCCCGCGAACGGCTTGGCATGCGGACCCGCGAGCACCTTGCTCGCCGCCACGCGCTGCGTCTTGAGCGACGAGAGCACGCGTGCGAACACCGCCTCGGTGATGAGCGGCAGCGGCGCGCCCAGGTCGAGCGCGTTCTGGCTCGTCCACTTGCCGGTGCCCTTTTGCGCGGCGCGGTCGAGAATCACGTCGACGAGATACTTGCCCGTCTCCTCGTCCTTCTTGCCGAAGATCTTCGAGGTGATTTCGATCAGGTAGCTGTCGAGCTCGCCCTGGTTCCACTCGGTGTAGACCTGGCCCAATTCCTCGTTCGAGAGGCCGAGCACCTGCTTGAGCACCGCGTAGCTTTCGGCGATCAGTTGCATGTCGCCGTATTCGATGCCGTTGTGGACCATCTTCACGTAGTGGCCCGCTCCGTCCGGGCCCATGTACGCAACGCAGGGCTCGCCATCGGGCGCCTTCGCCGCGATCTCGGTGAGGATCGGCGCAACCAGATCGTAAGCATCGCGCGGACCGCCCGGCATGATCGAGGGGCCCTTGAGCGCGCCCTCCTCGCCACCCGAGACGCCCGTGCCGATGAAGTGCAGGCCCGCCTTCGCGAGCTCCTGATTGCGGCGGATGGTGTCGGTGAAGTGCGTGTTGCCGCCATCGATCAGGATGTCGCCCTGGTCCAGCAGCGGCTTGAGCGCCGCGATGGTGGCGTCGGTGGGCTCGCCCGCCTTCACCATCATCAGGATGCGGCGCGGCTTCTCGAGCGACTCGACGAACTCTTCGAGCGTGTAGGTCGGCACGAGCTTGCGCTCGGGATACTCAGCGATCAGCTCATCGGTTTTCTCGCGGGTGCGGTTGAACACCGACACCGCATGGCCGCGGCTTTCGATGTTGAGCGCGAGATTGCGCCCCATCACGGCCAGACCCACCACGCCGATTGCCTGTTTGCTCATGTTGAATCTCCACTTCAATCGATTGGGGCAATGCCGCGCCGTATCGCGCGCGGCATCGATCGTGCAAGGATAAGGGAAACGTTCTCGCAGCGTGCCGCAGCGTACATTTTGCGCGCACCGGCTTGTGGCGGCCCCCGGCGGCAACCGGGGCTCGCCCGCGTGTTCGCTTCCATGCGCGTTTTGCGCTTGTATCTACTGCCCTTGTCTCCCCCGCGCCTCCTCGAGGGCCGCGATTATCGCTTACTCGCCGGCCGCCGCCGGCTGCTTGCGAAAAACCACGCTGAAATTGTTGGCCGGCATCGGCACGACCGCCTCGCAAACGAAGCCTTCTGCCTGCGCGAGCGCCTCGACCGCTTCCAGGTCACGCACGCCCCACGCCGGGTCGCGCGCGCGCAAATCGGCGTCGAAGGCCTCGTTCGAGGGCGCGGTGTGCGCGCCGCCGCGCCGGTACGGGCCATAGAGCACCAGTGCGCCGCCTGCAGCAATGCGCGCGCCCGCACCTTTCATCAGTGCAACAGCCGCCTCCCAGGGCGCGATGTGAATCATGTTGATGCAGACGACGGCGTCCACGGCGCCCACCGGCCAGGGCTCGCGGCGCACGTCGAGATCGAGCGGTTCGCGCAGGTTCGCGAGGCCCGTATGGGCACGCCACGCGGCAATGGACGCGCGGGCGCGCGGTTCGGCGTCGCTCGGCTGCCACTCGATGCCGGGCAGCGCCGCCGCGAAATGCGCGGCGTGCTGGCCGGTGCCGCTCGCGATCTCCAGCACCGTGCCGCGCGCGGGCAGCGCGCCGCGCAGCACCTCGAGGATCGGTGCCGCATTGCGCGCAGCAGCGGGCGCCGTGAGGCGGTGGATATCCGGGTCTTGGGAATCGTTCATCGTGTCGTGGGTTTGAGTCGCGTGGATCGGTCAGTACAGGCTCTTTTTCATGCGCTCGGCGAGGTCGGCCTCGTAGCGTTCGACGTCGAAGGTCTCGCCGTATTGCTCCACGTTGACTCGCTTCAACATCTCGCCCGCGCTCGGCAGTTGCGAGCGCTCGACATGGCGTGCCGGGTCCCAGAGGTTCGAGCGCACGATCGCCTTCGCGCAGTGGAAATACACGCTTTGCACCTCGATCAGCAGCACCGAACGCGGCGGCTTGCCGTCCACGGCGAAGCTCGCGAGCAATTCGGGATCGAGGCTCACGCGCGCGCGGCCATTCACGCGCAGCGTCTCGCCCACGCCCGGCACCATGAATAGCAGGCCGATTTGCGGCGCAGCCACCACGTTGTGCAAGCTGTCGACGCGGTTGTTGCCGGGGCGGTCGGGCAAGGCGAGCGTGCGCGAGTCGAGTATGCGCACGAAGCCGGGCGCGTCGCCGCGCGGCGAGCAGTCGAGACCTTCGGGGCCGCCCGTCGCGAGCACCACGAACGGCGAGAGCTCGATGAAGCGGCGGTAATCCGCGTTCACGTGATCGATTTCCTTGCGCAGCGAGCGTTCGTTCGGCGCGCCGTAGTGCGCTTCGAGCTCGGCGGTCGTGTTCGGCATGGGGTTTCCTTGGGGTTACGTTACAGCTTCGTTGTCGTTGCGTTGCGTTGTCGTTGTCGTTGCGTTACTGCTTCGTGATCGGCGACGTGGCGGGTTGCCCGAAATCTTGGGGCTTGCGCAGCATCACGCCGAGAGGCGCGCGGCCAGTGCTTCGAGCGTGGCCGCACACGGCGCCGCTACTTTGAGCGCGAGCAGCGGATCGGCGCGCGTCTTGCCGAGGTTGATCGCCGCCACGGGTTTGCCGCGCTGCTGCGCCCAGGCGCAAAAGCGATAGCCCGAATACACCATCAGCGAAGAGCCGACTACCAGCACCGCGTCCGCTTCGTCGAGCGCCGTTGAAGCCGCCGCCACGCGCTCGCGCGGCACGTTTTCGCCGAAGAACACCACCGACGGCTTGAGCGTGCCGCCGCACGCCTCGCAGGCGGGAATCTCGAAGGCCTGCCCGCCGTCGAAGTCGAGGTGCGCGTCGCCGTCGGCGGCAGGCTCGGCGTTCGCACCCGCGAGCGCTGGATTGCCCGCTTCGAGACGCGGCTGCAGCGATGCGCGCGTGTATTGCGCGCCGCAGTCGAGACAATGCACGTGGCCGATGCTGCCGTGCAGCTCGATTACATCGGAGCTGCCGGCACGCTGATGCAGACCGTCGACGTTTTGCGTAACGAGCGCTTCTACGCGCTGCGCGGCGTCGAGTTGTGCGAGCGCTCGATGCGCGCCGTTGGGTTGCGCGCGGCCGACCGTTGGCCAGCCGATCATGCTGCGCGCCCAGTAGCGCCGCCGCGCGCTTTCGGAACCGAGGAATTCCTGCAGCGTGATGGGCGGCGAGCGCTTCCAGGCGCCGTTTTCGTCGCGGTAGCCGGGAATGCCCGAGTCAGTGCTGATGCCGGCGCCAGTCAGCACGAAGAGGCGCGGATGGCGGTCGGCGAATGCGTGCAGCGCGTCGAGCGCGGCGGGGTCGGGTTGGGTGGCGGCGAGGGGCGATGCGGGATCGGACATGACAGGACGGTGGGAATTCGGGGTACGAAGGTCGTCGATGCTGACGATGGCGGTACTGCTGGCGCGATGGCGTGCAATTTCAGGCGCTATCCGGGTGTTTCGGCGGTGCGCTTCGTGGATGTTCCTGCATGCGCTTTCGCTTTGCTGGATCCGGCGGGTTGACCCGATCCGCTCGCCTTCGTGCTGGCGGCTCCGCTCGCCGGTGCCTTCGCTGCCGAGGCTTGCTTGTGGCCCTTCTCGCGACCCTGCGCAGCCGCCGCCTGGCGCGCGGCCTCGCGCGCTTCCCAAGCCGCTAATGCGGCGCGCCAACGGTCCACCTCTTCGTCGTAAAGATCGAAGATGCAGGGACTGCAACCGCTCTGGCAGCAGTCTTCGTTACTGGGCCGCTCGGGCGGCAAGGGACGCGGGTCGTCCTCGAGATGCGGAGGCAAAGACATGGAGGCGCGGACGTTGTGGCGGTTTGGCGCGTTCAGTATACGGGAGCATGAGAACGCGCGTGCGGTGCCAGCGCAGGCGTTACCCGCGCCTCATGAACCGCAGCGTGGTCGCCAAAAGCGTCGTCGCAATATCACGCTGAACCGCCTACCTGCGTGATGCACGCACAATCATTGTGGCTGTACTGCTCTTGCTTAATGCATAGGCCGCTCATCCCGAGCGGCGCGTTACCATCCGGCAGTCGCTGCGATACCGGCGCATCAACGCGCGGGCTCGGACCGTGCCGCCGCTTTATCCGTGGATCAAGCTCGTGGGGCGATGGCTTGAGCTTGCGGACTTCGAAGCCGGACAGCGCGTGAGGATCGAGGTGCACCACGGCAGGCTCGTCATCACGCACGATTGAACAGCACTACAAACAATAGACCCGGCCAGCGCCGGGTTTATTGTCATCAGTGAGAGGTCTTGTCCAAGTTCATGAGCCGATGTGCAACAGTTCTGGTATGGACTTCATCTCCATCAAGGCCAATATGCTCGACCTCAAGCCATCGGAGGTAATCGTACAGTTCGTCGACTGTTTTTTCCTCTCGAAGCATACGACTAACATCCTGGACATATGAGTCGTATTCATCGTCCGCTTCTGGTGAATCTCCAACGCCAATGGGATCCCACTCCTTGAGCAGGACCACTTTTACGTCCAGATCCAAACCAATAAACGTTCTCTTCATTTTTCAGGGTGCTCCAGGAGTTACTGTGACGACGAGCCCAGTCTTAGAATTTGTGACGACCCGAACGTTGTTCACTGGATCATAGTATCCCGTTGTTCCGGGACGCGCTGGATAGTTAACGCCGTTCTCAATCGTGTTTTTCACCACTGAAGGCGGCACACCTCGGCCCTGCATCTGGTCTATTGCATGAGCTGAGTAATCAACTCCCCCGATGGTAGCGGGCGCATTTGTACCACGTGGCACGTCCATTGGACTACCACTAACTCCCACTGGCGTACTTGCGTCCTTAACACCTTTGCCAGCCGCTGCCGCTGCCGCAGCCAGCGCCGACGAGGGCACCGTAGCTGCCTGAGCACCCGACGGAACCTTCGCGCCGCCCTGGCCCACCATGGCGCGTTGTTTATCCTGCTGCTTACGGATATCTCGCGCCTCCTTCTGCGCCTCCGTCTCGTTCTTGTCGTTGTTCTGGTTGTACAGGTTCACGTTCGACGCCATCGCCGCGCCTGCGCTACCTCCGATCAGCCCACCGGCCAATCCCGAGAGAATGTTCCCGCTGATGTTGCCGATCAGCGATGAGCCCGTCGCGCCCGCCACCGCATCGCCGGCTTCCTTCGTCTGGCCGGCCAGCGTCGAGGACAGCCCCGCGCCCGCTGCACCTCCGAATGCACCCAACGCCCCACCGCCAAGACCACCAATCAGCGCGCCACCCGCAATGTGCAGGGCCGTGCGTAAGTCGCCGCCCTCGGCCCAGTTGTCGAAGTCCGACAGCGCCGCCGACACGCCGTCCAAATCGCCATTTTTGAACGCCGTTTTTGCCGCATCGAGCGCATCAGCGCGCTTCGCATCCGCATACGCCCCATTGCGGGCAGGCCCATGACTGGAACCGGGGCGAGGCCTTGAGCTTGCGGGCTTCGTGGCAGGGCAGCGCGTGAGGATCGAGGTCCACCACGGCAGGCTCGTCAGCACGCACGATTGAACGACGCTGCAAACAACAAACCCGGCGCAAGGCCGGGGCTGTTGCTACAGGACTTATACAGCTCGTCGTTCTAGGTTTCGTAGCTATTGCTAACGACGTTCATTTCCTCTTTCGCCTCCGGATATGAACCACAAGGAGTCTAACAATCTCCATCGCAATACCGAATACCAGCAGACATTTGAATATAAATTCAAGACCCACTGTCGCCTTTAATTGCTTTTCTGATGCTCCACTCCAACCCCAATGAATGACTGTCCATTGATTGATGGCAGGAAGGCAGACCATCCCTAAATATGCCACAATCAACACAGATATTCGCGCAACAGTGCCTTGGCATCCACTCGCCAACAGCAGACGATCAATCTTCGACACCTTCACTTCTGAGGCTCCTTGCTTGGCACAAAGCTTGAGGTACCTGCTGTTACCCCTCCAGTTACTGCCCCAGCGAAACCGGGAGTTGGATTTGGTACTCGCGGTTGCAATATCGCTGGAACCGCTGGATTTAAAGTGGGGTAAACATATGGCTTTACAATTTGCTGAAGCCCCTTGGTGGTAATTACCCCCACCCCTGAACCACCTGCCGCAGTAAGTGAGCCCACGCCGAATGCATAAGGAAGGCTATTTGATTCGCCATAATATGAATTATTAAATTCCGTATTTATAGCGTTAATTGCACCACCCAGAATAACACTGGTGATGAACCCGGACCCAGCTCCAATCGGACCGGCAATTCCACCTGTCAAAGTGGCAAAGGCCGATTGCATTGGACGTATTGTGCCAGTCTGTGCGTATGTTCCCGCCATATCCATACCACCACCTACGGCTGAACCAATTGCCGAATAGCCAAGGGCTCCCGCAGCAATCGCTGCCGGCGCTCCAGCCAATGCAACTCCGGCTGTGGCAGCCGCAATGACACCACCGCCCATCAGATTCCTGTTCGCCTGTTCGCGGGCAGCGCTATTCTGGATCTACTGGGCTGACGGCTGATTCGGGCCAATACCGTTCGGATAATAGCTGCCATACATGTTCGCGTTTGCCTTCTGATCCGGCGTTGCATAGAACATGTAGCCTGGTCCGCTATTACCATCAGCAGGCAACATGCCATGCGCCTGATCGAGAAACGCACTCGCGTTCGCATTCCATGCACCCGGCGAGCCATCTTGAACCTGGCGGTTTGCCTGTGCAGTCAGGTCACTTACAGCCTGGTCAACCGAAATGCCTTGCTGTTTGGCATATTGCGCTGCGTTGTCCTTGATCCATTTGTTTTCCTCGGGGTGAAGTTGCCGGTTGTAAAGATCAGCATTCGAAGCCGCTGCCGCTGCCGCACCCGCACTACCACCCACCGCAGCACCGGCCAGCCCAGCCAGCACATTCGCCGTCACATTGCCTGCTACCCCACCGATCTCGCCCGAGAGGTCGTTGAACTTCGGCGCAAGATACGCTGAAACCCCCGCACCCGCCGCACCCCCAATCGTGCTCAATGCCGTTCCTCCACCGAGCCCACCGATCAGCGCACCTCCAGCAATGTGCGCAATGATGCGATCCGTACCGCCTTCCTTCCAGCAACCCCGGCCAAGGCCGGGGTTGCTGTTTTGTTACGAATCTCAACTGCTACGAATCAGGAAGCGATCCCTAAATTTTCTGGTAGAGAAACAACGAATTCAGAACGTTCTCCATAGCTAGTCGCCAACTCACGAATACATTCCGCAACGGAAGATTTTTCACTTTCCGACATACATTGCAATTCGTTAGCCAATTGCTCCAATGCAGCCATTGATATATCGGGGTTCAAGACATCTTCATCAGTAAACTCAAGGAATACAGCCATATCCACAATAGCTTTTACAAGATGCCTATTTTGCATTTTGAGGAACCACCTTAACAGTAATATTCTTGATACCAAGATCATCAAACATTTTTTGAGCTCTTGACGCTTGTTGCTCAGTAGGAACCTCCCATCTGCCAGCAAGCCCATTCTGCGCAAGAGCCTCAGATTGTCGAACCGCTTGGTCTTTGGCCTTTTCTGTCGTAACGACAGATACCTTTCGATCAATCATTACATCGCCGTCTACTCCATCAAATTTCACGACGCGAGTTGATCCATCAGTCATGGTTCTTTCTAGCGCAGGTGCTTGCCCCTTCTGGGTCTCGGGATTGGATCGCGCACCCGTGGCCGAGTCATTGTAATCACGCGCGGCCTGCCCCATTCCGGCATTTTCATCAACCCACCGAACTTTGTCATCTGAGTTCCCATTGCTCAGCGTCGCATTTCCCGGCCCATACCCCGCCACCGAACTGCCAGATGATATCCCCGCACCGGCTGCCTGACCCACCACAGAATCAGCCAGCACCGCACCAGGACTCGCCGCAGGCGGCTTGCCGCCGCCCATTCCAATACCTGCGTCTAGCCCGTTCCGCACGCCCTGGGCGATCAGGTCTGGCGCGGGCTGCTTCGCCATCGACGCAGCCTGGTCGTTCATCTTCCCTATGAACTGGCCCACTCCGTCAGCAACGCCCTGACGCGCCGCCTGGACAGCGTTGTACATATCCACGACCTGCTGCTTCAGGCTATCCGCGATGCCCTCGTTCTTGCGCTCGTTGGTGTTATTTCCTTGGTTGTACAGGTTCACGTTTGACGCCGCCGCCGCACCCGCACTGCCTCCAACAAGCCCTCCAGCCAGCCCCGCGAGGATGTTTGCGCTGATATTGCCGATCAGCGACGAGCCCGACGCGTCGCCCATCGCGTCGCCCATCGCGTCGCTCACCCCCCGTGTCATGCTCCCCATCTTCGAGCCAAGACCCGCACCCGCTGCTCCACCGAGCGCACCAAATGCGCTACCGCCTCCAAGACCACCGATCAACGCGCCTCCAGCCGCCTGCAGCAGCGCGCGCGAATCGCCTCCCTCCTTCCACGATTTCGCCTCGCTCCAGTAGGCCTGTGCCCCCTGTGTATCGCCGCGCGTCTCCGCTGCCTTCGCGTTCTCGATGGCCGTAGCGCGCTTGCTGTCCGCATACGCGCCAATCCCCTGCGCCACCACCTGACCCGCCGCCTGCGCCGCCTGCATCGTGTCCGCCTGCTGGTTCAGGATGTTGTTGACGTCAGGCGTTTTCGCGACCGTCCCGTTCGAGTCCGTCGTATCGCGACTCAGGTTCGCCAGATCCTGCGTCTGGTGGGTGGGGTCCGTGACGTTGATCGCTCCGGCACTGATCGCACTACGCGTCGTCGCACTCTGGTCTCCGCTCTCGTTCTGCGCAATCATCGGCACCACACCACCCGCGCCCGGCACCGATGCCGGCCCCACCGCCTTGTCCGGTGTCGCGCCAGGCGACAGCCCGAACGACCCGCCCATGCTGTTCGCCGAGTAGTGCGAGTGGTTCTCCATGTCGGAGAACGTCAGCGTGCCCGTCATCAGACTGTTCTTTTCCGCTTCCGCCGTGCTCGATATCACCGCGCCCGTCAGCGCCGTGTTGCCCTTCACGTTGACGTTAACGCGCCACCGCTTTATCCGTGGATCAAGCTATCCGGCCGGTGGCTTGAGCTTGCAGGCTTTGAAGCCGGGCAGCGCGTGAGGATCGAGGTCCAGCACGGCAGGCTCGTCACCACGCCAGATTGAACTGCACTGCAAACAATAAACCCGGCCAGCGCCGGGTTTATTGTTGTTACTACGCTTTACCTCTCTTTGCTTGCCAACGCGCTCGCGCCTCGTTCAGGCTGCTTTGATTCGCACCTCCTGCGAACGTAGGATCGTCGGACTGCACGGGGTCATCCTCCCAGCCACAGACTTCGCATATCTCATAGTCTCCGCGCCCACTAAGCGTGAGGCTATTGCAGCACGGACACGGGAAGCGGTCTTCTTTCTCTTGCATTACTGTCGATTCCAATAATCCATTCCAGCCGACGGCTTGAACATTGTTTTTGGTGCGCCACCTATAGTCTTTGACGCAAAGGTGTTCGTCGCCGGATCATAGTACAACGTATCGCCATTCGGCCGCGTCTTGATCAGCGTTCCGGGCGGGGGATTGTTCACGAAGTCCTGTGCGCCTTGAACATACTGCACTGAGTTTTGATACGCAGGGAACTCATCTCCGTGCTTGGTTGAGTGACTGTAGGCATTCTCAACAGGCGTCTTGTCCTTTGTGGAAGACCAGAATGTGCTCTTGCCACCTGCCGCGGCCCCCGCAGCCAGCGCCGACGATGGCACCGTAGCAGCCTGGGCACCCGACGGTACTTTCGCGCCGCCCTGACCCAGCATGGCGCGCTCCTTGTCGAGCTGCTTGCGCAGCTCCCGCGCTCCCTTCTGCGCCTCCGTCTCGTTCTTGTCGTTGTTCTGGTTGTACAGGTTCACGTTCGACGCCATCGCCGCGCCCGCGCTGCCGCCAATCAGCCCACCGGCCAACCCTGAGAGGATGTTCCCGCTAATGTTGCCAATCAGCGATGAGCCCGTCCCGCCCGCCACCGCATCGCCAGCTTCCTTCGTCTGCGGCGTAAGCGTCGACGACAGCCCCGCCCCCGCTGCGCCGCCGAATGCACCGAGCGCGCCACCACCAAGACCACCAATCAGCCCACCGCCCGCAATGTGCAGGGCCGCTCTCGCACCGCCACCTTCGGACCACGAATCGAAGTCGGCCAGCGCTGCCGACGCGCCATCAAGATCCCCATTCCTGAACGCTGTTTTCGCCGCATCGAGCGCATCGTCACGCTTCTTGTCCGCATACGCCCCGATCCCCTGCGCCACCACCTGGCCCGCCGCCTGCGCCGCCTGCATCGTGTCCGCCTGCTGGTTCAGGATATTGTTCACGTCGGGCGTGTTCGCCACCGTCCCGTTCGTGTCCGTCGTGTCACGGCTCAGGGTCGCCACGTCCTGCTTCTGGTGGGTGGGGTCCGTGATGCTGATCGTTCCGGCGCTGATCGCGCTGCGCGTCGTCGCGCTCTCGTCCCCGCTCTCGTTCTGCGCCATCATCGGCACCACACCACCCGCGCCCGGCACCGACGCCGGACCCACCGCCTTGTCCGACGTGGGGCCCGGCGACAGTCCCGCCGATCCCCCCATGCTGTTCGCCGAGTAGTGCGAGTGGTTCTCCATGCATGCTCCGCTTATCCACAGCGGCGCGTCACCATCCAGCAGTCACTGCGATACCGGCGCATCAATGCGCGGGCTCGCAGCGAGCCGCCGCTTTGTCCGTGGATCAAGCTCTCTGGCCGGTGGCTTGAACTCGCGGGTTTTGAAGCCGGGCAGCGCGTGAGGGTCGAGGTACAGCACGGCAGGCTCGTCATCACGCTCGATTGAACGGCACTGCAAACAGCAAACCCGGCCGCAGCCGGGTTTGTTTATTTAATTACTGAGGATTGCTCGCCAACTCCTTGATCCCGTCTTCCAGCATCGCTTTGAACTCGTTCAGATCGAAGTGCCATGCACCATTGTTAGCAGCAGGATATATCTCGATCTCATAGTCACGACCTGGCTCCTTCGATATTTCAGCAACCTGCCTGTTCTCGTAAAAGATTTCAAAGACCACGCTTTCACGATCAGGTGGACTCGTCACCATCGCACCTAATTTGCTCACTTTGTTTTTGGCTCCAAGAAGGTGATGAACTTCCCATCTGCACTATAACGAAGGCCGCGTCCATCAGGTGCTGTACCCGCATTGATCCCGGCCTGCTCGTTCACCCCCGCGTAATCGCCGTCCGCATGGCCTTTCTGCGCCGTCACGCTCGCGTTCGCCCCGCCGTACTGGGTGATCGAGAACCCGCCGCCCGCGCTACTTTGATGCGCCGCGCTCGTCGTCGTGTCCTGGATCGAGCTGATATTCAGGTTCCCGCCCACGTCCGCCGTGACCTGCTTGCCGTTGACCTGCGAACCAATGAGGTTTGTGTCACCACCGCTTACGATCGTCGCGCTGTTGACCACCACCAACTCACACCAGGAGTTGATCATGGCTGATGCCAATTTTAAGCCACGGCGCCTGCGCGCCCGATCCGTTCACCATGTGCCCGCCATTCTGGAAGACGCTCCCGCCAGTGGCACCCCGTCCGTGTCCTGCCTCAGCCGGCCAGCCTTTCCGTGGATGCACGTCGCCGATGTCTGGCTGGCGCAGGCGGGCTTTGCTCCCGGACAGCCCGTGCTCCTCTCATTCGATTACAACACGCGCTGCCTGACCATTTCGCCTGACTACGACTGCACCATTGCGGGCAGGCCCATGGCGGGAGCCGGGGCGATGGCTTGAGCTTGCGGGCTTCGAGGCAGGGCAGCAAGTGAGGATTGCAGTTGAACACGGCCGACTCGTCATCACGCCGGACTGAACGGCTCCACAAACAACAAACCCGGCTCAAGTCCGGGTTTGTTGTTGCTCATAGCTGGTGGTTTTCTCGCCACCACAGAAAGGTCCAAATAAGCGCAACTGCGATCACAAGCATCAAGAGAAGGTGCCACCATTCTCTCCGGCTACCAGGTAGATCGGTCCCTCCCCCGAGGCTCGCGAGGATAAGCAGCAAACATACCCACAGCGCGCCCAGAACACGGTTACCCCATCGAGAATTCATATCGTCATTCCTTGAACCAAGGGCCGAACTTCTCTGATTCATCACTGATCATTCCGGCTTTTCGTAGACGAGGAGGCAATTTCCTTACCCAATAGACCACCAGCGCTAGGCACACGGGACAAAACACAAACAGCATTGCTGATTTTTCGTCAAGATTGAACGCAAATCGGCACAATCCTGTGGCAAGCATCGCGAACACTATCCCAGCACCTATAGCTGAACCCCAAACCACGCAGGCTGTCTGCACGAGAGCATAAAGACGTTTCCAATTCATTTTTTTTGCCCAGCGTTGCGTGCGTCGTCCACGATTTTTGCGCCCTTCGTGCCGACATTTATCACTTGGATCGCGGCATTAACGTCGCCGGGAATAACCCATTTTAAGACTGGAATCGTAGTCGTGCTGCCAAACTTTGGAACAGTCACATCGAACATGCTCTGGGGGCGATTGAGTCCATCTGACCACCCCATCTTCAATGGAACAGGTGCAGTCAACGCCGCGATCCCTACGCCAAGCGATGCCGCATCGTAGAGCATTGGGCCCCACGTTGGCGAGACATATGTAAATGCCATTTGCAGTGGATTCATTCCTGGTTCAGGTATTCCGTTGTACCGGTTGTACAGTCCACTCATTCCGGTAGCCACATCGTTGGTTCCAGATACGGCCATCGCGCTGCCAACGCCACACGCTACACCCGTAGCGCAATATTTCACTCCAGTGGCAGTGATATATGCGCCGATGCCCATCGTCGCTGCATCCTTCGCCACGCCCAGTGGATCGCTCTTCACCATATCGCCGATTTTCTGCGTCGGCGTGTAATCGAACAGCCCGGCCTCTTTCTGGTTATTCACCCATTGCAACTCAGGCCCGAGCTGCGACGCTTCAAGCTGGCTCACATAGTTCGCGTTGTACTGGTCGCTGCCCTGCGGATACTCTGCCCAGCACTTCACGGCATAGCACGCTGCACGCGTGAGCCTGTCCTGTTCGGCCTTGTCGTCGCCTGCCTTGTCTTTGATGGCGTCCTTTTCGTCAGGGTGGAGTTGCCTGTTGTACAGATCAGCATTCGAAGCCGCTGCCGCACCCGCACTACCACCCACCGCAGCTCCGGCCAGCCCAGCCAGCACATTCGCCGTCACATTGCCTGCTACCCCACCGATCTCGCCC
>NZ_SMRP01000001.1:850949-857461 GCF_004353915.1 Paraburkholderia silviterrae
GATCGTGCTCAATGCCGTTCCTCCACCCAGCCCACCGATCAGCGCACCTCCGGCAATGTGCGCAATGATGCGATCCGTACCGCCTTCCTTCCAGTTCTCGTAATCAGCCAGACCGCCTTTCATTGCGTCCACATCGCCTGCATCGAACGCCTTCTGCGCCGCGTCCTGCGCGTCCTTCTCCTTCATGTCTGCGAACGCGCCAATCCCCTGCGCCACCACTTGACCCGCCGCCTGCGCCGCCGCCATCGTGTCCGCCTGCTGGTTCAGGATATTGTTGACGTCAGGTGTTTTCGCGACCGTCCCGTTCGTGTCCGTCGTGTCCCGACTGAGGTTCGCCACATCTTGCGTCTGGTGCGCTGTGTCGGTTACGTTGAGCGTCCCCGCACTGATCGCACTGCGCGTCGTCGCACTCGAATCCCCGCTCTCGTTCTGCGCAATCATCGGCACCAGACCACCCGCGCCCGGCACCGACGCCGGGCCCACCGCCTTGTCCGACGTCGCCTGACCCGACAGACCCGCCGACCCGCCAATGCTGTTCGCCGAGTAGTGGCTGTGATTCTCAATGTCGGAGAACGTCAGCGTCCCGGTCGTCAGGTTGTTCTGCGAGACATCCGCCGTGCTGGCAATCACCGCGCCTGTCAGCGCCGTATTGCCCTTGACGTTCACATCAAATCCGCCATCGCCCGCGTAGAGGCCCGCCTGTTCCTTTACACCCGCATAGTCGCCATCGGCATGACCGTATTGCGCGGTCACGCTCGCGCCGCCACCCGCCGCGCTGATCGAGAATCCCGCGCCCACACTGCTCTGGTGCGCCGCGCTCGTGGTCGTGTCCTGCACGCTCGCAATGTTCAGGTTGCCGCCCACATCCGCCGTGATCTGCTTGCCGCTTACCTGCGAGCCTGTGATGTTCGTATCGCCGCCCGAGATGACCGTGACGCTATTGCTACCGGTGACATGCGACGCGTTCTGGATCGACGCGTCGCTATTGGCGTCTCCGTGCGCATTCGACATTGCCGCCGACACGCCCCAACCCTGCGTGCCAAACGACACGCCCGCGCTCGCGCTCTTGCTGCTGTTGGAACTACGCGTCGAATCGGTGTCGGTTGTGTTGACGATATTCACCTGATTTTTGCCTGCCAGCACCACGTCGTTCGCGCTCACGTTCGATCCGGCTATCGTCACATTGCCGCTGCCAGCTGTGCCGTCCCCGGTCGCAACGAACGCCGCCGTGCCACCGGCCTGGACGTTCGATCCGCGATTCATGGTCTGGCTTTCAGTGGAATCGCTGCGACTGCTGCTCGATCCGATACTCACCTGAACGCCAATGCTCGGGTTCTTCATGAGCGTGCCACCGGTCGCACCGGCTACCGCCAGCGCCGCATCACCCGCCGCCGCAATCGTGTGCAGCGCGGCCGCCCGGTCATTGCCGCTGTTCGCCGAGCGGCCAATGGCTTGCCCCTCCGAATACGCGTTGTTGATTGCATCGCCCATGCTGCCCGCGAGACCAATCGTCAGGCCACTGCTGCTCGTCTTCTGCGTCTGCGCCTGATGCGCCGTATCGGTCGCCGCATCAATGATCACGTTCGCCGCCGTGCCCGTGACGTTGCCGCCCGCCACAAGATCACTGCCCGTGACATGCAGGGTGTTCCCCGCCTGAATCGAAAGATTGCCGTCAATCGACCCAACCGTGCTCGCATTGTTCGTGACGCTCGACTCGTGGTCGGTCGTCGCAAGCTTGTTGCTGCCAACCGTCACCGTCAGGCCGCTCGTGCCAAGCCCCGTGGTCTTCTCCTGATACGTGCCCGACGACCGCATGGTGTCCTGCGTCGTGGTGATGTTCACGTCATGCGCAGCGACGAGCGCAACATCGTTCGTGCCCACGATCGTGCTGCCCGCAACGTTGATGTCCTTGCCACTGGCAATCTGCACGGCATCCGCAGAAACCAGGCTGCCCTGGTTCAGGGTGGTCGTGCTATCGCGCGAGCTCGCCACCTCCTTGCCGCTCACCACATTGCTGTGGCTATGCTGCTCCTGCGAATTGTCGACATGCGTCTCGCTGGCCGCGCCGATATTCACATTGCCCGTTGCCGCCAGCGTCGCCGTTCCCTTGTCCAGACTGATCGCGCTACCCGTGACGTTGATATCCTTGCCCGACACCACAGTGAGCGAATCGCCTGCATTCAGCGTGGTCGCCGTGAGCGTGTCATTGGACCGATGCAGCGAGTCCGAATAGCTGCCGTGGCTGTCACTGCCCGAACTGTTGCTGTCGATGGTCGAGGTGGCCTTCGCCGCCTCGAGCGTCACGTTGCCGTTCGCCGCGAGCGTGCCACCGCCGCCCAGGTTGAGCTTCGCGCCCGTCGCCGTCAGGTCGCCGCCCACGCCGATCTGCGACACACCGCCAACGCTCACCGAACTGCCCGTCACCTGGTTGAAGCTCGTGTTCGACACCCCGTTCGCGCGTTCGACCACCTTGTGCTCGCCGGTCTGCACCGTACCGAGGTCCCAGTTGCCACCCACGGCCATGCCCAGGTTGCCGCCCACGTTCAGGCTGCCCGCGTGCTGCTCGAAGTTGCCACCCGTCACAATGGCGGCGTCGCCCGCCACATTCACGCTCGCGAGCGAGCCGAGCGTGGTCGTGGTTCGCGTGGCGCCCGTCGCGCTGATCTGGTTGACGGTCTTCGCGGCGGAATTGAGGATCAGGTCGCCGCCCGCGTTCAGCGCGAGGCTGCCCGCCTTCACGCTGGCCGAAGTCAGGTCGACATTGCCGCTGGTCGTCAGCGACATCAGCCCACCGATTTGCAGCGCGCCGAACGCGTTGTCGATGGACTTGCCGTCGATCGACAGCGTATTGCCCGCCTGCACCGTGCCGCTGTTCGTGAAGACCTGCGCGTTCTTGAGGTTGATGTCGGTCGCCGCGATCAGCGGCCCGTTCATGTTCTGCTGGCTGGCCTTCGCGAGATAGACGACCGGCACCAGCACGGACTGCCCGTCGACGATCTCGGTCTGCATGATGACGACGTTGCTCGTGAGCGCCGCCACCTGTTCGGCCGACAGGCTCATGCCAAATGGCAGACTGAGCGACTGCGCGAGCGATGCGCCCGC
Source organism: Paraburkholderia silviterrae (assembly GCF_004353915.1). Classification (GTDB taxonomy): domain Bacteria; phylum Pseudomonadota; class Gammaproteobacteria; order Burkholderiales; family Burkholderiaceae; genus Paraburkholderia; species Paraburkholderia silviterrae. Next base: position 854,052 of record NZ_SMRP01000001.1, read on the forward strand.
TGCGAGCAGCGCCTGGTACATCGCCTGAGCATCGCTGTACGGGCCGAGCACCGCCTTGCCGGTGAGCGACGTGATCTGGTTGCGCACGAGCATCTGCTCGTAGAAGCCGTCGCCGAGGCGCTTTTCGGTGGTCTGCGGATTCAGGCCGATCTGCTGGAGGTAGTAGTCGCTCGAAATGAACGTCTTCTGGTTCGTGTAGGCCGGATTCGTCTCGATCAGGTAATCGGCCCCCGGCGTGCTCACCGGACGGAACAGGCCGCCCTGCGGGATCGTGAGGTTTTGCAGGACGTTCTGCGCCGTCGCACTGGCGATGACCGGATTGACCATGCCCGAGCCGCCGCTGACCGCGGCCGTTCCGGTGCTCGCACCGCCCGCGTTGCCCTGGACTGATGAGGCTCCTCCGGTATTCGTGCCGCTAGCGCTGCCCTGGACTGAGGAGGCCCCTCCGGTATTCGTGCCGCTAGCGCTGCCCTGGATCGCGGACGCCCCTCCCGTAGTCGCGCCGCTCGCATTGCCGCTCAGGCCGCTGATATTGACCCCGGAGAGCGCCTGGCCGGGGGCGAGACCGAGCGACGGGATGCCCGCGTTACCTGCCGTGTTGTTGATACTGATGCCGGTGCCGGAAAGCGTGCCGCCCGCCACGAAGGTCGATTCATACGCCGGGAGCCCGTAATCGCGGATGTCGGCCGGCGCCGCCTGCGTGTACCCGCCCGGCCGGGAGCCGGTGAACGGTGCGTCGCCGAACGGCAATGTCCAGTTGTGCTCAGTGTTGTCGTAGTTGTTGTAATGGTAGTAGCCCGAATACGTCACCTGAACTTTGGGCGCGGTTTGTCCCTGCCAGCTATTCTGGTCGAGCATGACCGGTGCCGCGATGTTGCCGACTGACGCCACCGCGCTCCAGTAGTTCTGGAACAGGCCCACGTTCGTGGCGTCCACGTTGCCGCCGGCAATGATTTGCGCCTGCGGGCTGATCGACGCGATCAGGTTCGCCACGGCCACGCCCGTGTAGGTCGTGTACTGGTAGCCGCTGTTCCACTGGCCGCCGTTCGGCGGCTGGACGTACACACCGCCAATGAGATTCGGATCCCCCTGCTTCGCCCAGGCCACATTCTGACCGGAGCAAGCCGCCATATAGATCGCGGTACACCCCGACATGCTGATGCCAAGCTGCTCCAGCAGCGCCGGATCGACCGGCTGCGTCAAGCCGGTCGTGGTCACAGCCGTCCGCGTGTTCGTCACCTGGGCGGCGTCGAGCTTCATGTCGGCCGCCGATTCGATCAGCCCCGACTGGTTACGGATCCGGTTTGCGCGGGTGTAGTTGCCGTTCGCATCCTTGCCGCCCGCCAGCACCACGTTACCGAGACCGAAGATCGCGGTGGTCGCCTGCGTATCGGCCATCGTGGTGTCGTCGCGGTTCTCGATATCGGCCGCGAGCAGCTCGAGCGTCCCGTTGCTGTCCGTCGCGCCGATCAGCGCAGTCGGCCCGACGTTCGTGATCGATTGCGTGGCGTTGAGCGAAACGCTGCCCCCGACCAGCACACCCGTATTCTCCAGCGTGGCCGAGTGCGTGGTCAGCGTACCGCCCGCCATCATCGTGCCGCTGTTTTCGATGTCGCCCGCGTTGATGCCGAGGTTGTTCACCGCCTCCAGCAACGCGCCATTGCTGAACGTGCCGGGCAGCGTAAAGGTGAGATCGTGGCCGGCGGCGAATTGCAGATCCGGGGTGGGCGCAAAGTCGCCCTGTACGCTGAGCGCCACGTCGTTGGCTGCGCTGTATGCACCGCCGCCCGTGAGTGCCGCCGCATTGACGGACAGGTTATGTGTCGCGCCTATCTGGCCGTTCGTGTTCGTGATCGCACCGGTCGTCGTAATCGCGACATCGCCATTCGACCCGGTCAGGTTGCCAATCTGGCCGCCGCTGTTGTCGACGGTATCGCCCCGCACCGAGACGTTCGCGCCGCTCAACTGTCCGCCCTGCGTATTCAGGAATGCAGAGCTATTGACAGCGACATTCCCGTTGCCGGTAATCACGCCGCCGCGGTTGACGGTCTGACTGCCGCCCTGCACGGTCGCGTCGCCACTGCCGAGATCACTGATGAGGCCGTCCGTATTGTCGACGGACGCGGCCTGAACAGCGAGTGTGCTCGTGTCGTCCGCCGCCCCCGTGCCGGACTGGATCTGTCCGTTCGTGTTCGTGAGGGCGCCGCCGCTCGCGAGCGTCAGCGATGAGAGCGAGCGAATCGCACCCTGCGTATTGTTCACGTCGCCCGACACGTTAGCCGCGATCGTCCCCTGTGCGGCGATTACGCCATTCGCGTTATTCAGGCTCCCGGCCCACGCCGCGATCTGACCGGCGGTGATGATCTTTCCGCCCACGTTCGAGAAGTAGCCAGCGCCACTGCCCGGTGCGATCGTCAGCGTGCCTGTTCCGGCGTCGAGGATCGTGCCGCCATCATTGATGAGCGCACCCGGCGCCAGCGTGAGGTCCGTGCTGTTGGTCTGAAGCGTGCCACCGTTCGAGTTGTCGAACGTGCCGCTGACGTTGAACCCCATCGTGGGGGTGCCATACTGCGTGATCGCGCCGCCATGATTGATGAGGTCCGCCGCGCTCAACGCAAGCTGGTTCGCCTCGATATCGCCACTGCTGTTGTCGAGCGTGGAACCGATGGTGAGCGCCAGATTCGGCGCGACGATCGAGCCGCCGTTATTCGTGAGCGAGCCACTGTGGATGGTTTCGTTCGAGCCCGCGCCGATCTGGCCGCCATCATTGTTCAGCATGCCGCTGGCAAGGCTCAGGTCCGTATTCGAAAGCAGCTTGCCGTTGCTATTGTTGAGCGCGCCGCCGACCGTAGCCGTCAATCCGTTCTGTCCGACGATCGAACCCGCCGCGTTGTTGAGCGCACCGGCCTGCGCCACGACCTGCCCGTTGCTCTGGATGGTGCCGCCAGCATTCGAGATCGATCCCGCGCCGCTGCCTGTGGCTATCGTCAGCTTGCCGTGACCGGCGTGCGTGATCGCACCGCCATCATTGACAAGCGAACCAGGGGCAAGCGTGAGGTCCGTGCTATTGGCCTGGAGCGTGCCACCGTTCGAGTTGTCGAACGTGCCGCTGACATTGAAGCCCATCGCCGACGTGCCGTACTGCGTAATCACGCCGCCGTGGTTCAACACGTCCGCCGCGGCCAGCGCAAGCTGGTTCGCCTCGATATCGCCGCCGCTGTTGTCGAGCGTGCCGCTGGCCGCCACCGTAAGGTTCGGCGCAACAATTGAGCCGCCATGGTTTGTCAGCGACGCGCTGCGGATGGCTACATTTGCGCCCGCGCCGATCTCGCCGCCATTATTGTTCAGCGTGCCGCTGGCAAGGCTCAGGTCCGTATTCGAAAGCAGCTTGCCGTTGCTATTGTTGAGCG
>NZ_SMRP01000001.1:857471-939484 GCF_004353915.1 Paraburkholderia silviterrae
ACCGACCGTCGCCGCAAGGCCGTTCTGGCCGATGATCGAACCCGCCGCGTTGTTGAGCGCACCGGCCTGCGCCACGATCTGACCGTTGCTCTGGATCGTGCCGCCAGCGTTCGAGAGCGATCCCGCGCCGCTGTCTGCATCGATCGTCATCTTGCCCTTACCGGCGTGCGTGATCGTGCCGCCATCGTTGTCGAGCGAGCCGGTCGCGAGCGTGAGATCCGTGCTGTTGGTCTGGAGCGAGCCGCCGTTCGAATTGTCGAACGTGCCGCCAACATTGAATCCCATCGCCGACGTGCCGTACTGCGTAATCACGCCGCCGTGGTTCAGCACGTTCGCCGCAATCAGCGCGATCTGGTTCGCCTCGATGTCGCCACTGCTGTTATCGAGCGTGGAACCGATTGAGAGCGTCAGATTCGGCGCAACGATCGAGCCACCCTGGTTGGTCAGCGGGCCGCTATGGATCGTGGTGTTCGCGCCGGCGTTAATCTGGCCGCCATCGTTTTTCAGTGCGCCGCTTGCGAGGCTCAGATCGGTATTCGAAAGCAGCTTGCCGTTCGCGTTGTTCAGCACACCGTTGACCGTTGCCGCGAGACCGTTCTGTCCGATGATCGAACCCGACTCGTTGTTGAGCGTGCCGGCCTGCGCCACGACCTGGCCGTTGCTCTGGATCGTGCCGCCAGCGTTCGAGATCGATCCCGCGCCGCCGCCCGCGTTGATCGCGAGCTTGCCGCTACCGGCATGCGTGATCGTGCCGTTGTCATTGATGAGCGCCCCAGGCGCGAGCGTGAGATCCGTGCTGTTGGTCTGCAGCGTGCCGCCCGCCGCGTTGTCGAACGTGCCGCTGACGTTGAAGCCCATCGCCGACGTGCCGTACTGCGTAATCACGCCGCCGTGGTTCAGCACGTTCGCCGCGGCCAGCGCGATCTGGTTCGCCGCGATATCGCCACGGCTGTTGTCGAGCGTGGCGCCGATTGTGAGCGCCAGATCGGGAGCGACGATCGAGCCGCCGCTATTCGTGAGCGATCCGCTGTGGACCGTTACATTCGAACCCGCGCCGATCTTGCCGCCATCATTGTTCAGCGTGCCGCTGGCAAGGCTCAGGCCGGTATTCGAGACCACGTTGCCGTTCGTGTTGTTGAGCGCGCCGCCGACCGTTGCCGCAAGACCGTTCTGCCCGATGATCGAACCCGATGCGTTGTTGAGCGCACCGGCCTGCGCCACGACCTGCCCGTTGCTCTGGATGGTGCCGCCAGCGTTCGAGATCGATCCCGCGCCGCCGCCCGCGTTGATCGCGAGCTTGCCGCTACCGGCGTGCGTAATCGTGCCGTGGTCGTTGATGAGCGTGCCGGGCGCAAGCGTGAGGTCCGTACTGTTGGTCTCGAGCGTACCGCCCGCCGAGTTGTCGAGCGTACCCGATACCGCAACGCTCATCGGCCCCGAGCCCGTCTGCGTAATCCTGCCGCCTTCGTTCACGAGGTTACCCGGCGTCGAGATGGCGACCGCGACCCCGTCGATCGTGCCCTTCGTGTTGTCGATGGACGCGCCGCCAGCGGTTGTCGACGTGCCCGAGAGCGTGCCGCCAGCGTTGTTCAGTGCGCCAGTCGCGTTCGCCGTGAGCGAGCCGCCCGCGGTGATCTGGCCGCTGTTGGCGAGGTTCCACGCCTGCAATACCGCGCTCGAAAGCGCCGAGATCTGCCCGGCGTTCGTGAAAGAGTAGGCGCTCGCACTGATGTTGCCGTTGCCGCCGATTACGCCGTCCATGCCATTGAGCAGCGTTCCGGTCACCCCGAGGTTCAGACCGTCGCCGTTCAGCGAGAGGATATGACCGCCCGTATTGTCGAGCGACGACCCTGACACCGACAGACCGGCGGCACTCTGCATCGTCCCCTGGTTGTTCGCGATGGCGCCGCCGCGCACCTGCATCGCGCCCTGCGAGACGAACGAGCCGCCCTGGTTCGCGATCTGCCCGGCTGCCTGCGCGACCAGCGGCCCGTGTGCAGAGACCGCGCCGCCCTGGCTCGACAAGTTGCTCGCGCTGAGCGTCACGCTATTGCCGCCGGTGAGCGTACCGCGGTCGTTGACAAGCGTACCCGCTGCGTTTGCCGTAAGCGCGCCCCCGGCGCTTGTCGTGGCACCGGCGAGATTCAGGTCGCCGGCGTTCGCCGTCAGCGACAGATTGCCGTTGGCCGCCGTCTCGCTGCCCGCGAGATACACGCTGCTGCCCGAGAGATTCGCGTCGCCGCCCGAGACGTTCTGGCCGGTGGCCGTCAGCGTGCCCGACGAGCTGACGTTCAGGCTTGCGGCCCGCGTGACGTAGCCGTTGCTGTCCACACCCGAAGCGAGCGCGCCAGTCGATGACACGGAGCCCGCGCCGACATTCACGGCCTGCTGCGCGGCCAATGTGCCGCTGTTGACAAGCGCTCCCGCTGTGCTGGCCGAGAGCGCCTGCTGTGCGTACGTGGAGCCGCTGTTCTCGATGCCCTGCGTGGCGTTGAGCGCCACGTTGCCGCTCGCGCTGGTCTTGCCCGAGAGCACGAGCTTGCCGTCTGCCTGCAAGGTCAGGTCGCCCGACTGTGCCGCGAGCGTTCCGGCATTGCCCACGCCCACCCCGTGCTCGTTGCTCACGAGCAGGATTCTCCCGGCGTACATCCCACCCAGCTGACTGACGTCGATCGAGACGGGCGAAGGGGCGCCGTTACCCGCGATGGGTGTGGCCGCGAGCGTGTCATGGTTGACGTTGTTCGCACCAGCGATGACGTTCAGGGAGTTCGCATAGATCGCCGCATTGACCTGCAGGGCCCGCGTGATCAAGTCCACCTGATCGACGTTCGAGCCGTTGAACCCCTGGCCCTGCACGGCGATGTTGCCGCCCGTGACGTTGTAGCCGGTGAGTGCTCCGTTGGCGTCGATGAGCGGCACGCCGGTTGTCAGGACCGCGCGCGAGGTATTGATAAAGGAGCCGCCATTCACCGACAGGCCCGATGGATTGGCGATGACGACGGTCGCCCGCTGGCCTGCAACTTCGAGCGCCCCATTGAACTGCGAGGGATTCGGGCTATTGACCTGGTTGACGATGACTCTGGCGGACTGGCCCGGCGCAAAATTCGGGTTGCCGTTGATGTAGCCCGCCTGCTGCGTCTGGACGAGGGTCGGCGAGTTATTGAGGATCGCGCCGTTCCTCTGCACATCGAACTGGCCGTACGTATTCATCGATACGCCAGCGCCGCTCGGTCGATTGATGTTGACTTGAGGCAGACCATTGGCGGTCTGCTGCACCGTCGGCGCGTTTGCCCCTGACGGGACGATCTGCGCGAAGGCGCCGAGCGGCACGCCCGCGAGCAGCACCGCCGTGACGGTTGCCGTCACAACCGTTTCACCGCGTCCCCCCTTGCCGCTTGCGCTTGCCGTCTCTTCCACGGCCACGAACATCCCGCGCAGACGGCTATAAACCAGCCTGTAGTTTTGATTCACCGATCAACCCCGCGTCGCATTTATTTATCACGCGAGCCTGACTGCGGAGTGATCTCAAAACACTTCAAAAATTGTCAAAATCGCCCAAACAGGAACGACTTCAGATTTTTCTCAAACAATTTGATGCGCAGCACATATTTTCGTCGCTTGCTTACAACAAGCATTCACCAAGTCCCCCCGGGTCAGCCGCGCCCCACGAACGGCATCTTGGTCGCCATGATCGTCATGAACTGCACGTTCGCCTCGAGCCAGTCATGGTCTCTGCCTCGTTGCGATCCATTTCAATCGATTCCATCGTTCAAGTCGTTGCCGTTGCGCTACGGGCCAGGCTCGCTCAGCGCGCGGCCAGCATCGCGCGCAGCACGTCCACGAACGCGTTGCCGGCCTGCGAATCCATGCCGCCGTCGCGCCACACCGCGAACACGCCCACGCTCAGCTCCGGCTCCACGCGGCGGATCGCGACCGGCTCGCCCGCGCTCCTGGCGGTGATCTCGTCGAGCAGCACGCGCCCGATGCCGCGCGCCGCCAGCGAGCGCGCCACGTACCAGGTCTGCGCCTCGACGGCGGCAAGCCGCCCATCCACCCCCTGCGTCTCGAGCAGATGGCCGATGGTCTCGCCAAGCGGATCGACGTTGCCGATGCTGATCCAGTCGCCGTCGACGAATTCCTGCAGCGCGAGCGGAACGTGGGCAGGCGTGGGATCGTCGGGCGGCGCCACGCACACCACGGCCGTGCGGCCGAGTTCGAGCGCTTCGATGCCGGGCCGCGCGGGCGGGTTGAGCGCAACGCCCACGTCCAGCTCTCGTGTGAGCAAGGCGTTGAGCAGCTCGGCCGTATGGCGCGTCTGGACCTTGAGCGAAACGGCCGGGTAGCTCGCGCGAAACGCCTGCACGGCCTGCGGAATGAGGCTGAGCCCGAGGCTCGGCAGACAGCCGATGCGCAGCAGTCCTTGCGGATGCAACGCGAGATTGCGTGCGAGGTCGCGAATGCTGTCGAGGTTCGACTGGAGCTTCTGCGTTTCGGCGAACAGCAATTCGGCTTCGCGCGTGGGCTGCAGGCGGCCGTGCGCGCGCGCGAACAGCTTCAGGCCCGCGCTGCGCTCGGCATGCGCGAGCACCTTGCTCACGGCGGGCTGCGAGACGCACAGGAGCTCGGCGGCCTTCGAGAGCGAGCCCGTGCGCATGATTGCGTGGAAGACTTCGATATGACGTAGACGCATGAGACTCGAACGCAAAAATCAGATGCGAAAATCGGCGGCCATGTCCTCGTCGCTGCGCGCCACGATCTCGCCGCTGCGCGCGGCCTTGATGAACGCCTCGTAGTCGCGTTCCACTTGATCGGCGTAGCCGGCTCCATAGCCGGCCATCGCTTCGGCGAACTGATCACCGCGCCCGATATACGAAGCGATCTCGATGGCGGCGTTGCCCGACTTCGCATGCGCGCGCGCCATCGCCCAGCCGCACATGCGCGCATAGCCCGCGAGCAGCGTGCTGTCGAGCGTCTCGAGGTCCACCGAGAGCTTCATGTCGCGCAACTGGCGGAAGTAGAAATGACGCCCCGAGGGCCCCGTGGACCAGCCGAGGAAGAGATCGCTCGCGGCCTGCAGCAGGCGCTGCCCCTGCACCACACGCGCCCCCTCGTGCTTGAACGCCGGCGCCTTGAAATACTGGGAAATGACGGACTGGCGTGCCTCCTTCAACTGCAGGAAGAGCGGCTTGCCGTGATGGTCGACGAGCAGCATGACGAGGCAGCGCGTGCCCACGCTGCCCACGCCCACCACCTTGAAAACGAGATCCTGGATCTCGAAGTGCTCGAGCAGCTCGCGGCGGTCGGGGGCGAGCGTCTTCAGATAGGCCTCGTAAGTGGGCGTGATCAGCGAGCGCCAGTCGCCGAGCGTGAGCCAGTTGTCCTCGCGCTCGTAAAGCGAATTCGGGCCGTGAACGTGAAAGAGCGCGGGCGGCGCGTCGCGGATCGTCCAGTGGGTATTGGCTTTCCCTTCGCGCTCGTCGCGAAAGGCGAGCTTGTCCAGCATGCTCTCGTGCGTGCGGCCCGCGGCCTTCTCCATGCCGCGGCGAATCAGGCGGCGGCCCTCGGGCGTGAGTGCGGTCTCCACCATGCGGTCGAACGTGATCTTGTCGTACCAGAGTTCCAGCGCGCCGAAGTCCGCATACTGGCGCATGCGGTCGCGATAGGTGGTCACGGTCGTCATCACGAGCTCTTCGGCCACGCCGCGCGAGTAGCGCATGTGGCGCGCCGCCACCACGAGACTCGCGACGAGCCGCTTGAGATCCCACTCCCAGGGGCCGAGCGCCACTTCGTCGAAGTCGTTCAGATCGAACACGAGCTGGCGCTCGGGCGTGGCAAAGCCACCGAAGTTCAGCAGATGGCCGTCGCCGCAAATCTGCATGGCCATGCCCGTGTTCTGCACCTGGGCGAGATCGTGTGCCTGCAGGATCGCGCTGCCGCGAAAGAACGTGAACGGCGAGACGATCATGCGCCCGTAGCGCAGCGGCACGAGATTGGGCACCCGCCCCTCGCTGTTCTTCTTGAGCAGCGCGACCGGATCGCGCCGCAACTCGCCCAACTGCCTGTGGCTCGAACGCTTCGCGCGCTCGCGCGCGGCACGGCCGGCCGCCTCGCGTTCTGCAACGGTCCTTCCATTCATGAACGGCTCCCTTTCTCGAGGATGTTCGTGGATGCTCGTGATGCGCACCGCATTGGCTTGCAGGTAAAGCCTGACGCGCTGGCATATTTAAGCGTGCGGCCCCATTTTGTGCAAGCCGGCGCAGTCAGCGCGCACGGCATGCGCCGCTCATGTACCGTGCCCACTGGACGCCGCGCGCATTGACGCCATCGGCGGGTAGCGCCCCGGTAATATGCCCGAGCCCGTTCCTTCCCGCATTGCGAGGTCACCATGAACGTCGATGTCTACGGAACACTCGTCGCCGCGTCGCTCGTGCTGTTGCTCGGCAACCGGCTCGTGGCCGCGCTGCCGCTGCTGCGCAAATGGACGATTCCCGAGCCGGTGGCGGGCGGCCTCGTGGCCGCGCTGGCCGTGTTCGGCCTGCATTCGTTCGCGCACGTCGATGTGCGCTTCGACGTCTCGCTGCAAACGCCGCTCATGCTTGCGTTCTTCGCGACCATCGGACTGAACGCCAAGCTCGCGAGCCTGAAGTCCGGCGGGCCCATGCTCGCGCGCTTTCTTGCCGTGGTGGTCGGGTTGCTCGTGCTGCAGAACGTGATCGGCATCGGGCTGGCGTACGCGCTGGGCGCCGACCCGCTCTTCGGTCTGCTGGGCGGCTCGGTCGCGCTCTCGGGCGGACACGGCACGGGCGCCGCGTGGGGCAAGGTCTTCACGGAGCGCCACGGGCTGCAGTCGGCGACCGAGGCCGCCATCGCCTGCGCGACGTTCGGGCTCGTGATGGGCGGCATCCTCGGCGGCCCGGTCGCGCAGCGGCTCATCAAGCGCCTCGGACGCGGCGACCCTGCAGCGGCGCGCGCGGCCGGCGCAGGGACCGATCACCGTGCTCCTGCCGCCGAGCCAGGCCCGCAGGCGTTCGAAGAACCCCAGGCCGAGCAGCCGACCACCGCCGCCGCCTTCATCGAAACGCTCACGCTGATCGCCGTTAGCCTCGCCGCCGGCAACGTGCTCGCGCGCTGGCTCACAGGCACGGCATTCGAGCTGCCCGCCTTCGTGTGCGTGCTGTTCGTGGCGGTGCTGCTCGCCAATGGCCTTGCCGTGCTCGGCTTGCCCGCGATCGAGCACGCCGTGGCGCTGATCGGCAATGTGAGCCTCGCACTCTTTCTCGCGATGGCGCTCATGACCCTGCGGCTGTGGGACCTCGCCGCGCTTGCGCTGCCGGTGTTCACGATCCTCCTCGCGCAGACCGTGCTGATGGTGCTCTACGCGAGCTTCGTCACATTCCGCGTGATGGGCTCGAACTACGACGCCGTCGTGCTCGCGGCAGGCCATTGCGGCTTCGGACTCGGCGCGACGCCCACCGCCATCGCCAACATGCAGGCGGTGACCGCGCGCTTCGGCCACTCGCATCTCGCGTTTCTGGTCGTGCCGATGGTGGCGGCTTTCTTTATCGACATCGCCAACGCCATTGTCATCAAGCTATTTCTCGCGCTGCCCATTTTTCACTGAGCAGCCTCGCGCACGAAAGCGCCGATCCGCCACGGATGAACTTCGCGCTAGAATCGCTCGATGCGCCACCACGCGCGCTGCACCGAGCACGATCATGTCCCTCACTGCCTGGCTCCTTTTCCTGCCCGCCTGCTTCGCGCTGAACATGGCGCCCGGGCCGAACAACCTGCTGTCGATCAACGTGGCCGCGCGCCACGGCTTCATGCGCGCGCTGGTGGGCGGCACGGGCCGGCTGGTCGCCTTCGCCGCGATGATCGCGCTCGCGGCCACCGGGCTCGCATTCGTGCTGCGCGCCTCGGAGGCCGTCTTCTTCGCCATCAAGCTTGCAGGCGCGGCCTATCTCGTGTGGCTCGCCGTGCAGCTCTGGCGCAGCGACGCCGGCCCGATCGGCATCACGGGGATGAAGCTCGACGACGATACCACCCTCGCGCGCATCGCACGGCGCGAATGCCTCGTGGCGGCGGGCAACCCGAAGGCGATTCTCGTATTCACCGCGTTCCTGCCGCAATTCGTCAACCTCGCCAAGCCGATGCTCCCGCAATTCGGCGTGCTGGGCGCGAGCTTCCTCGTGCTCGAATGCGTGGCCATCGCGCTCTACTCGCTCGCCGGCATGTACCTGGGGCGCTGGCTCACGCGCGCGAGCGTGCGCCGCTGGTTCAACCGCGCGTGCGGCGCATTTCTGGGCGTCATCGGCGTGAGCTTCCTGCTCGTGCGCCGCGCCTGATCCCTTGCCTTCGCTTCGTCTCTGCGCACATCGGGAAAACGCGTAGTTCATAACGCATTCCTGATGATTCAGCCGAGAAACTTTAACTGTCGTTAATCGACGGCACCCCCTATGCTCGAACCATCGTCCGCATCCCAAATGCGGACACGCGGTTTTCAACGTCATTGGGGAATCCATATGAAGATCTGCATCTTTGGAGCGGGCGCCATCGGCGGCATGATGGGCGTGCAGCTGGCCCGCGCGGGCGCCGACGTGAGCTTCATCGCACGCGGCCCGCATCTGGCCGCCATGCGCGAGCGCGGCGCGCGCCTCTTGATGGACGGCGAGGAATATGTCGCAAAGGTCCGTTGTACGAACGATCCGCGCGAGCTGGGCGTGCAGGACGTGGTGATCATCACGCTCAAGGCGCATTCGGTGGCGGGCGTGATCGACGCGATGCAGCCGCTCATCGGCAAGCACACCGCCATCGTGACGGGCACCAACGGCATTCCCTACTGGTACTTCCACCGCCACGGCGGCAAGTTCGAAGGCTCGCGGCTCGAAAGCATCGACCCGGACGGCTCGCAATGGACGCGTCTCGGGCCCGAGCGCGCGATCGGCTGCGTGCTCTACCCCGCCGCCGAGATCGACGCGCCGGGCGTGATCCGTCACGTGTACGGCAAGAAGTTTCCCCTCGGCGAGCCTTCGGGCGAGCGCACCTCGCGCATCGTGCAACTGCACGAAGCCATGACGGCGGCCGGCTTCGACGCGCCGATCCGCGAGAACATTCGCGACGAGATCTGGCTCAAGCTGTGGGGCAATCTCTGCTTCAATCCGATCAGCGCGCTCACGCACGCCACGCTCGACGTCATCACGGAGGACCCGGCCACACGCGCCGTCGCGCGCACCATGATGCTCGAAGCGCAGCGCATTGCCGAGCAGTTCGGCGTGCATTTCCGCGTGGACGTGGAGCGGCGCATCAATGGCGCGGGCGCGGTGGGTGCGCACAAGACCTCGATGCTCGTCGATCTGGAGCAGCGCAGGCCGATGGAGATCGATCCGCTCCTCACCGTCGTGCAGGAGATGGGGCAGCTCGTGGGCGAGGCCACGCCCGCCATCGACACCGTGCTCGCACTCGTGAAGCAGCGCGAACGCATGGCGCAACGGGCAGCGTGAAAGCAGGCAGCCAATGCTCAGACGGGCCGCGTGAAAGCGCGGCCCGTTTTGCGTTGACCGCCAAGTTCTCTCTGTTTGGCGAAAGAGGGAAAAGCAAGACAAAAGGAAACGCGCTCGCGTATTGCGCGAATGGCCGACGACGGCCGGCCGGGAGGGAGGGATCAATCGATGCGCGCCAGTGCGGCGGCATCACGCTGGAAGCCGTCCGCTACGTGCGCAACGTGGTTCGCCGGGCCATCGGCGGCGGCGTCCGTCACAACGTGCCCGTCCGCGGCGAACTGCGACCAGGACGCCTGCGCGCAAGGACGCAATGAACGATCGCGGCGCCGCACGAGCAGCGCGCTCACCATCATGACGGGATGCAGCACGCGCGCGACGAGCGGCCCCGCCGGCATCGGCCAATGGCAGGCTGCGCCCGCCGCATCGCCGTGCGTCGCACGCGCGCCGCCGCCTTCGCTACTGATGGGCAGGATGCCAATGCCCATCCCCAGTTGCACCATGCGCGCAACGCCTTCGACGTGGGCGAGCTCCTGCACGGGTCGCCCTTCGGGCCGCAGCCCCTGGAGCGCGCGCATGACCACGCCACGGCAGCCCGCATCGCGATTGAGCGTGACGAGCGGCTCGCGCGAAAGATCGTCCCAGCGCAGCGCGCCCTGCAGCGCGAGCGGATGATGCGAGGGCAGCACGGCGCACAACGGCGCGGCGCCAAGCGGCTGCACCTCGAGGTTGGCGCTCTGGAACGGCATGGCCTCCGCAATCACGCCAAAATCGGCTTCGCCCTGCTCGACGGCCTGCAAGACCGCGTCTTGCGGCAAGTCGCGCAGTTGCAGCGCGAGCGAGGGAAACGCCGCGGCACAGCGCGCGAACGCAGCGGGAACCCAGCCCGACGAAAGCGCGGGATTGCTCGCCACGAGCACGACCCCGCTATACGCCTCGCGCGCGTCGCGGCCTTCGCTCAACGCCATCTCGATCTCGTCGAGCAGTCGCCCGATGCGCCGCTCAAAACCGCTGCCCGCGAGCGTGAGCTCGACCTGGCGTGTGGTGCGATCGAAAAGCTTCAGATCGATGGCCTCTTCGAGATCGCGCACGCAGCGGCTGACCGCCGACTGCGTGAGCCCGAATTCGCGCGCGGCGCGCGTGAAGCTGCGCTCGCGCGCCACCGCGACGAATACCTTGAGTTGCTGGAGCGAAACGTTCATCGACATGGTCGGGCCTGTTCCCCTGGAGCGCCGCTCATTCGCCCGCCTGGTTGGGCCAGGGCTGCAGGCCAGCCGGATTGGCGGCAAGCATGGCGGAGTGTTCGTCGCTGCGCTCGATCAGGCGTTGGCGCATGGGCGCGAGGATGAACTTGGCGCTCACGCCCGCCGCGATCGTGATGACGGCAGCCGCAACGAACACGGCGCTCCAGCCGCCCGTGGCCGAGAGCACGGAGGCCACCGGCACGAGCAGCGCGGCCGTGCCCTTCGCGGTATAGAGCGTGCCTGCGTTGGCGGCGGCGTACTTGCTGCCGAAGGTGTCGGCGCAGATCGCCGGGAAGATCGAGAAAATCTCGCCCCAGAACAGGAAGATGAGCGCGGCGAACGTGATGAACGCATACGGGTTCGTGCCGTACTGCATCATGCCGAGCAGCGCGAGGCCTTCGCCCACGAAGATGAAGAACATGGCGTTCTCGCGGCCGATCTTGTCGGAGATGAAGCCGCACAGCGGCCGCGTGAAGCCGTTGCAGATGTTGTCGATCGACAGCGTGAGCGTGAGCAGCGGCAGCGTCGCGCCGAACACGGTCATCGGCATGCGTGCGAGGCCCCAGTCCTTCGCGATCGGGCCGATCTGCGCGGTCGCCATCAGGCCGCCCGCGGCAACGGCAACGAACGCCAGATAGATGACCCAGAACACGGGCTGCCTGACCATCTGCCCCGGCGTGTAGTCGATGCGCGTGACGAGACGGCGGCCAGCCGCCATTGCGGCGCGCGGCACGGGCTTCACGAGCAGCAGCGCGAGCAGGAAGATCGCAACGCCCTGGAGGACGCCGAAGACAAAGAACGTGTGCTCGTAGCCCGAGCGCGTGATCATGTTCGCAATCGGAATCACGGTGACGGCGGCGCCCGCGCCGAATCCCGCTGCCGTGAGGCCCGCAGCCAGCCCGCGACGATCCGGGAACCACTTGAGCGCATTGCCCACGCAGGTGCCGTACACACCGCCCGCGCCCACGCCCGCGAGCACCGACCCCGCGTAGAGCATCGGCAGCGTCGTGGCATACGAGTAAAGCACCCATGCAAGGCCCGCACATACGGCACCGCCCATGACGACCGGGCGCGGGCCGAACTTGTCGACGAGCCAGCCTTCGATTGGGACGAGCCAGGTTTCAGTCAGGATGAAGATCGAGAACGCCAGCTGGATCGATGCTTCTCCCCAATGATGGCGTGCGTTCATGGGCGCGACGAACAGCGTCCATGCGTACTGCAGATTGGCAACGAGCGCCATGCATAGCATGCCCAGCACCAGTTGACTCCAGCGGCTCGTCCAAAACGGACCGCCCTCGCTCCTCTGACTGATTGCATTCATCCCGGTTGTCTCCACTATTCATTCACGGATTGCAGCCGCTTTGCCGGCATGCATAGATATTGATTTATGATCCTGAGCCCGCCCTCTTTTACCGCTCTTTCTTATTCGATCCGGCACACGAAAATTCGAATGGAAATTCGCAATCCCGCTTTCCTTCATTTAATTCATTAAATGCCTGAAAAGCCCATCCTCGAAGCCTTCAATTACGGGTTTTCCCGCTACAAATCACCTATCCCAAGCGTTAACCCGCACACCGACACACGGCATTCGAACTCCTTTCAAATCATGGTATGGTGAATACTCGATTACTAATAATTAAAGTTTGTTATTATCTTGATTCAGTATCCCTTATGGATCGGCCATGACCATGCGAAACGCCACGCTGCGCCAGTTGAAGGTCTTCGAGACCGTGGCGCGCCACCTCAGTTTTTCGCGAGCGGCGGAGGAGCTTCATCTCACGCAACCGGCCGTCTCCACCCAGGTCCGGCAGCTCGAAGACCACGCGGGCCTGCCGCTCTTCGAGCAGCTCGGCAAGAAGATCTATCTCACGCCTGCCGGCACGGAGATGCTGCACTACAGCCGCTCGATCATGCAGCAGTTCCATGAAGTCGACGAGGCCATGAGCCAGCTGAAGGGCGTCTCGGGCGGCAAGCTCAACGTGGCCGTGATCAGCGCAGGCGATTACTTCTTTCCGCGCCTGCTCGCCGAATTCACGCGCCGCTACAAGGGCGTGCAGCTCAATCTCTCGGTGCACAACCGCGAGCAATTGCTACAGCAGCTCTCGACCAATCAGACCGATCTCGCGGTCATGGTGCGTCCGCCGCACGCTACCGACGCCATCAACGAAGCGTTTGCCCCCCACCCCTACGTGATCGTGGCGGCGCCCACGCACCCGCTTGCCCACAAGCGCGGCATCAAGCTCAGCACGCTCGCGAACGAAGCGTTCATCGTGCGCGAACGTGGCTCGGACACGTGGAACTCCATGGAGGAAGGCTTCGCAGGCAAGATCACGAACCTGAAGATCGCGATGGAGATCCAGAGCACCGAGACGATCAAGCAGGCGGTGATCGCAGGCATGGGCATCGCGTTTCTCTCGGCGCATACCATCAGCCTCGAATTGCAGGTCGGGCACCTCACCGTGCTCGACGTCGAAGGCTTTCCGGTCATGCTCAACTGGTACCTCGTGCACCGCAAGAACAAGCGCCTGCCGCCCGTCGCGCTCGCGTTCAAGCGCTTCCTCCTCGAGGAAGGCGCGCAGCTCATCGAAAACATTACACGTGTGTCAGAGTTGACAGTTCATAAGTAAGGTTTGATGGGTCGATGCAAAATCATCAGGCGTAGTTGATCCTTCGCGCCCTTTGCCGCCAGACGGCGCTGCGCCAGACGGCGTTGCCATGGGGTCCGAATCGATGCCGTGCCCTTCCCCGACTATTTGAATGTCTTGCTTCAGTGTGGCCCCTGTCGCTGCCTGAGCGCGCCGTGGCGGCTGCGGTTGCGCCTTCGGCGCGGCAGGTCCTGCGAGGCATGATGCGATGCACGTGGCGCTTCGCAGGGCGGGTCGCAGTCCGCGAGCCACATGTCGAGGCTCGCGGACTCGAAGGCGTCACGGCCGCCAGCCGCGACAAGCCATTGGCCAGGCACGCCCACGAAGTGCGCTCGCGCGGGCGGCCTCGACGCGATCTGCGAAGGCACGCTGGCCTGCGCGCCGGCGGACGCGAGCACGGTGCCCGGACGCGGCGCAGCAGGTCGGCGCGCGCCGCCCATCAGACGCACGCCGAGCGCGGCAGCAAGCACACAGGCGGCCACGAGCACCGAGAGCCCGAATTCGGCCGAGGCCATACGCATCGCCGCGAAACCGTAGCCCAGTATCGCGAACAAAGCGAACGCAATGGCATGGATCACACGATCGCCCTGGCGGAACGGCAAGCGGCTGCGCTCGCTCGCGCGTGCACCGCATATGAGCGCGTTCGCAGCGGCGCCTGAAAGCACCGCGCCGAGCGTCGCCGTGATGTAGAGCGCGGCGCGCCCGGATGCGGGCAACTCAGGCAGCAGGAGAAAACTGGCGAAAGCGACGCAGATGGACGCCGCACCCACCATGCAGCCCGCCGCCGCCATTGCCCGTGCGCGCTTCGCGAGGTCGTGCCGTGCGCCCAGCCACAACCCGGCCAGCGCGCCGCATTCCGCAGCGGCGAGCGCATCGGGCACATGCGCAACGAGCGCCGCCAGCAAACCCGGCGGCACGGTCACGAGCAGTGCGAACGAAATGGCGAGCGCGATGCGCGATCGCGGCTTCACCTCGCGCACACGCTTGCAGCGCGGCTTCGCGCGCTGCGGCGCGCGAAGCGCCCATGCCGGCGCGAACGCAGACAATTGTGCAAATGCACATACAAGCCACGCGAACAGCAGGCCGCCACCCAGCCATGCCAGGTCGCCCGCCAGTTGCTCCGGCATCTCTCCTCCTCGCACGCGGCGCTCATGCCGCGCGCGTCATCAGTTCGAGCTTCGTATGCCTGCTGCGGCGCCTGCTGCCATCGCGCCCTCGATCGACCGTCTCGGCGCGCGATGCATCACGCCGTGCATCGCGCCCCGCTTCGGCACGCCGTCCCACTCGTTTTCCCGCTATGCAACCGTCGCCGACTGGCGCTCGCGGCCCGCGCCCGCCGGATCATGCGCGTCGCCGTCCGGTCTCGACCCCAGCGCGTTCGACAGCGTGCCAATGCCTTCGATGCAGACCTCGACCGTCGCGCCATCGCCGATCGAGCCCACGCCCAGCGACGTCCCGCACGCAATCACATCGCCCGGCTCGAGCGTGAGGTCCTGCGAAATCAGGCTCACTTGCTGCGCAGGCGTGAAGACCATGTCGTCGAGCGGATAGTTCTGCCGCTCCACGCCATCGAGCCGCGTGACGACGCGCGCGCTGCGCCAATCGAAGCCCGAGACGATGGCAGGCCCCAGGCAACAGAAAGTATCGAAACCTTTGGCGCGGCACCATTGCGGGAAGTGCGGATTTTCGGCGAGCAAGCCCGCAGCGGTCACATCGTTGACGATCGTGTAGCCGAAGATCGCGTCCTCGGCCTCAGCGAGGCTCGCGTTGCGGCAACGCTTGCCGATCACGATGCCAAGCTCGCCTTCGAAGACGATTTTTCCCGCATAGTGGGCCGGACGGCGAATCGGCATGCCCGAGCCGATCACCGATTGCGCCGGCTTGATCAGAAAGAGCGGATGCTCGGGCACCGCCTTCTCGAGCTTTAACGCGAGCGCGTGGAAGTTATTCCAGAGTGCAACCACTTTGCCCGGCGCGCACGGCGCAAGCGGCGCGAGTGTGCGCAGCGAGAGCACCGCGCCCGTGGGCACCGCTTGATCGAGCCCTTCGTATTCATGCAGATAGCCATCTTCTACGCGGCCGAACACGATACTGCCGTCGTCCGCCATCAAGCGCATCCATGTGTCCATGCTTCGCTCCATCGTTGCGTGGCGCGCGGCACACCTGCGCCGCGCGGTCCATCGGTTCAAAGACTCACTCGTTCATGGGCGCGGGCTTATAGTTGCGCCCGCATCGATATCCGCATGCTGCTTTTCATGTCGCTACGCGTGGCGACGCGCAGTGGTGTTCAGATCGCACCCGAAGCGCGCAGCGAGCGAATATCCGCGGCGCTATAGCCGAATTCGGCGAGCACTTCGTCCGTGTGCTCGCCCAACAGCGGCGAGCGCGTCACATCGGTGGGGCTGTCCGAGAGCTTGATCGGATTGCCGACCGTGAGGTACTTGCCACGCACGGGATGGTCGACCTCGACGATGGTGCCGGTGGCGCGCAGCGACTCGTCGGCGGCGATCTCCTTCATCGAGAGAATCGGGCCGCACGGAATGTGCTGACGATTGAGCACGGCCATCACTTCGAATTTGGTGCGATGCATGGTCCAGTGCTCGATCTCGGCGAAGATCTCCTTCAGATGCGGCAAGCGTGCATTGGCCGTGGCGTAGAGCGGGTCGTCGAGCCATTCCTCGCGGCCGATCAGCTTGCAGATGCGGTCCCACACGGGCGCCTGCGCGATGAAATAGATGTACGCGTTCGGATCGGTCTCCCAGCCCTTGCACTTGAGAATCCAGCCCGGCTGGCCGCCGCCCGAGGCGTTGCCCGCGCGCGGCACGGCATCGCCGAAACCGTCGTTCGGGTATTGCGGATACTCCTTCATGACGCCGGTGCGTTCGAGCCGCTGCTGGTCGCGCAGCTTCACGCGGCACAGGTTGAGCACGCCGTCCTGCATGGCGGCCAGCACCTTCTGGCCGCGCCCGGTGTGGGTGCGCTGATACAGCGCCGTGACGATGCCGAGCGCGAGATGCAGGCCCGTGCCGCTGTCGCCGATCTGCGCGCCGGAGACGACTGGCGGGCCGTCGTCGAAGCCCGTGGTGGAGGCGGCGCCGCCCACGCATTGCGCGACGTTCTCGTAGACCTTGCAGTCCTCGTAGGGCCCGGGGCCAAAGCCCTTCACCGAAGCGACGATCATGCGCGGGTTGAGCGACTGGATGTGCTCCCAGCTGAAGCCCATGCGCTCGAGCGCGCCGGGGGCGAAGTTTTCTACGAGCACGTCGCAGTCGCGAATCATCCGTTCGAGCACGCGCTTGCCCTGCGGATTCTTCGTGTCGAGCGTGAGCGAACGCTTGTTGCCATTGAGCATCGTGAAGTACAGGCTGTCCGCGTCGGGGAGGTCACGCAACTGCTCGCGCGTGATGTCGCCGGCGCCGGCGCGCTCCACCTTGATGACGTCGGCGCCGAACCATGCAAGCAGTTGCGTGCAGGTCGGACCCGACTGGACATGCGTGAAATCGAGAATGCGCACCCCATCCAGTGCCTTGCCCATGTCATGTCTCCCTTGGTTAGTCGTGGCCGGGCGAGTTTCGAAAATCGGTGGACTGCGGGAGCGCCTGGGCGTCCGCGGGTTACTGCCTTGCTGCGTCCTTGATCAATACAGTATGTGATATATCACAACGAAGCAAGAGGGGATTTACCGCGTGCAAATGCAGGTCGAATGAGTTGGAAGCCTTATCTGGCATGGCTTCGACGGGATTGATGGGCTCTCGTCGTGCCACGGGGGAGGGAAAACCCCGAGTCGATAGTCGCGAGATATTTCAGATTCAGTGTGCGACATGCTGCGACCGACCTTGATGCGCATAAAGTCTCGTGGGGCCTCTCCGACCGTCGCGCCCAAAATGAAAAAGGCGGAAGACCATGAGGTCTCCCGCCTGTCTCACGAGGAGGACTGCCCCGTCGCGCCGCTCAGTCGAGAAAGTCGCAATGCTTCTCGACGTACGCCGCGAGATCGAGTGAATGCTGGCGCACGAGCCGCTCCGCGAGTTCCGTATCGCGCTTCTCGAGCGCCTCGATAATGCGCAGGTGATCGACGATCGAGCGCGAAGCGCGGTCGCTCTGCGAGATCGTCATGCGCCGGATCGCGCGCACGTGCACGAAGATGTTCTTGATCGTATCGAGGATCAGTTGCGACTTCGACAGCTCGACGATCGCCTGATGGAACGCGATATTGGCGTCCGAATACTCGGCGATATGCTCGGCCGGCGTGCTGTCGCGGAAATTGTCGAACATGTGGCGCAGCTTCGCGATTTCCTCGTCCGTTGCGTGGATCGTTGCGAGGCGCGCGGCCATGCTTTCGAGCGCGGCCCACATCTGGATCATCTCGACGATCTCGCGCTTGCTCTTGCGCACGATATAGATGCCACGGCGCGGCACCATGCGCAGGAAGCCTTCCTGCTCCAGCAGCGTCATGGCCTCGCGCACCGGCGTGCGGCTCACGCCAAGCGTTTCGCTCAGCACGCGCTCGTCCAGCCGGATCTCTTCACGCGTCTGGTAGATATCGGCGTCGGCGATAGCCTGGCGCAACATCGCATAAGCCTGATCGCGCAGGCTCAGGGTGGCGTTGATGGGCTGCAGCGCCAGCTTGAGCGGCGCGGCGTCCCGGGTGGCGACTGCTTCAGTGTGTTCTGACGACATTCATTGCCTCTTTAACAACCTGCACGCCGGCTCGCGGGCGACGCTGTGCATGCTCGGCCGGCTTCGCGCGCGACGCCTCGCCGAGACCGACATAGCGGCCGTGTTCCGCCGCCTGTTCGATGGCCGACTGCGGCAGCCATTTGGCGATCATAACCGTAGCCGCCGCGCCCAAGCCCACAACTGCCAAACCGAAGAGTGCGAGAGAAACCAAATCCATTTGAAGCTCCGCAAGATTGAATCATCGAATGACTCAATCATATGCTGCGTCGCGGCAAAAATCAATATTTTGTATGTGATATATCAAATGCAGATACTCGACATGCAAGGACCCCATCCTGGAGGAAACCGCCGCGCGCGGCAAGGGGCGGGATGACCGCCAAGGAACACAACAAAGCAGCCGCACCGGGGTGTGTGCTGCCACCGCCGGCCACTGATCATGCAAATCTTGTTGACAGTGCATGCGCGCCCCCCGTCTACGGTGCGCGCATCTGGCTCACGCGCGCCCGTTTCCCCTACGACCATTGGCTGCCCCCCGGCGAAATGCTGCGGGTCTACCGCGGCGAACGTCTCTGGCTCAGCGCGGACGGCGGCAACGCCGCAGCGCGCGTGATGCTCACGAGCGCATGGCGGCCGCCCGCTGCGCCGGCCGGCTGGCGTAGCTCACGGTGCGTCTCGCGCGCTAGCGGCTGCGGCCGGTCAGCCATCGAGGGCGGTGCCGCAGCGCAAGCAAGCGGCGCCTCACGCCCTGCCCTCATGCGAAAAGGCCAGACGCGCCGCCCATGCGGCGCGTCTGGCCTTCGCGAAGCAAAGCGCGCTCGCGTCAGAACTTGTGCCGCAGGCCGAGGTTGAACATGGTCTGCGTGGACGTTCCGTTATAGCCGTATGAGCCGATCGACGCTTCGGCCGGCATCGAGCCGCCCAGGCCGTCACCCTGATCGCCGCTCGCGTGCTGCCAGCCCGCGGTCATGTAGACGTCGGTGCGCTTCGAGAGGCTGTAGTCCGCACCGATCGACACCTGATGGTAATTCGCGCTCGTGTCGCCGTTGGCATGCGTGTAGGTATAGCCAAGGCCGAGCAGGAGCACCGGGCTCAGCTGGTAGTTCAGGTAGCCCTGGCCCGTGTTGTACTTCTCGGTGCTGCGGAACACCGAGCTCGCGTCCGGCGCGTATTGCGAGTTGCTGTAGCCGAGGCCGAACGTGAACAGGCCCAGCGAGTATTGCGCCGCTGCCCGTGCGATGGAAAGTGAGTGAGCGCTCGCATAGCCGCTGTTGATGGGGCCGTCGAAGGTGCCGTCCGAGGTGCTGCTCCAGCCGGTCGAGCGAATGCCGAGGCCGGCCTGGCTGTTGGCCGCATAGAAGTAGCCGCCCGCCAGCGCGATGGGTCCGTTGTTATAGGCTACGGCCGCCGAGTACGACTGTTCGGAACCCGTGGAGCCCGCGATGCCGCCAAACGAATACATGGCGGCGGCTTGCAGGCCGTTCCAGACCGGCGTCGTGTACTTGACGGCGTTGTTGACGCGGAAGCTGTTGTCGTAGTTGTCGACGTCGCCGGGCGTCGCGAAGACCGAGCCGAAGTAGTTGTCCTCGGTGATGCCCTGCACGAGGTCGATCAGCGGGTCATATTGGCGCCCGAGCGTGAGCGAACCGTACTGCGCCGCGGTCAGGCCCACATAGGCCTGGCGGCCGAACAACCGGCCGCCCTGGGCCAATTGGCCCGTCGACGGATTGAAGCCGTTTTCCAACTGGAAGATGGCCTTGAGGCCGCCGCCCAGATCTTCGGCGCCCTTCAAGCCCCAGCGCGAGCCCGAGAGATTGCCGAAGCTGCTGTTGCCGAGCGCCCAGAGATTTTTGGTGCCGTTTGCGTGATTGACGTAGGTGATGGAAGTGTCAATGGTGCCGTACAACGTGACACTGGTTTGTGCATGCGCCACGCCGGCAGCGCCGAGCGCGACGAACGAAAGCGAAGTCAGGACGAGTCTCTTCACGTCTTTCTCCCGGCGCAGTCAAACTTCCGCAGTCAAACAGCACGTGATCGGATCAGACTACCTCCACCGACACGCGAAGTAAAAGAATTAAAAAGCGTGTCTCGAATTGGTAACAGCAGCTTCAGGAAGAGTCGCGCGCGGCCGTAAATCATTGCCTCGCGCGGCGCACTCATGCCAGACCACGCGAGCGTTGCAGCGCGTCCAGCCATGTACGTAGCGCATGATTCATTAAGGCCCCCGAGGCATCCGCCTCAATTGATCAGACAAAAGACGGAGCAACGCGCGGTAAAATCCGGGTCTGCGCTTTTTTAGGCGCTCATCCGGTCCCGTTTGGTCCCGTTTGCGGTTTCGTCTGACGTTTCTTCCGAGGCTCGGTCAACCGCTCATCCCCTCCGCGCGTTTGCTGCTTTACCAGTTATTTACTAAGCGTTTACGGTTGGGTTCGCCGCTACGGCCTGCCGTCCAGGCTCGCCGCTACGGCCCCTCGCACTGCGTGCCGCGAAAGCGCCCAGCAGCCGGACCAACGTAACGAACAACACACAATGCCGCCCCCGAGGACGCCGGCCACGGCGCCAGGGCGGCATCTGAGAATCGCCAGGCCAACCCACATGCTTGACTCGCCCCCTTCGCGCATTGCGCGCGCCGCCGTCGTGGCGCTGCGCCGCCGCGCCCGCGTTCTGCGCCTGCAGCGCTTCGTGGCGCCGGCCCTGGCCATCGGCATCTGCGCGCTCCTGCTGCTGGTGTTTCAGCATCTCTCGCGCTCCGTCGACTATCGCTCGGTGATCCGCCAGCTCTGGCACCTGAGCCCGACGCAATGGACGGGCGCGCTCGGCGCCACTGCCATCAGCTTCGTCGCACTCGTCGGGCGCGACGCCATCGGCCTGCGCTACCTCGGTGCGCGCGTCTCGCGCGGCGCGCTTTGGGTCGGCGCCATCGCCGGCTCGGCGCTCGGCAACGTCACGGGCTTCGGCGCGCTCACGGGTGGCGCCGTGCGCTGCCGTGTCTACGGCGGCGCGGGCGTCACGGCAGCGCAGATCGGCCGCATGACGGTGTTCACGAGCGCCACGCTCGCCATCGCCCTCGCACTCATGACCGCGCTCGGCATGGTGGGCGCCGCCGACACGCTAGCGGGACTGCTGCACCTCTCCCCCGTGGCGCTGCGCTGGATCGGCGGCGTCGTGCTCGCGCTCGGCGCCGCGCTCATCGCGGCCTGCCCCGCGCAGGCGCGCGAGATCGAGCCGTTCAAGCGCGCCTGGCTGCGCTTCGCGGTGCCGGCGCGGCGCGACCTCGTTGCGCAGTTGCTGCTCGCGGCGCTCGACGTGGCGGGCGCGGGCCTCGCGCTCTGGTCAGTGATGCCGCACGCGCATATCGGTTTCGCCGACTTCCTCACCGTCTACACCGCCGCCATGCTGCTCGGCCTGATCGGCCATACGCCGGGCGGCATCGGCGTGTTCGAAGCGGCGATGGTGTTCGCGCTCGGCGCAAGCGTGCCGGCTCCCAAGGTGTTCGCCGCGCTGCTCGCCTATCGCGCGATCTACTTCGGCGCGCCGCTCGCGCTGTCGGCCGCGCTGCTCGCCGTATTCGAAGGCAGCGCGCTCAAGAATCCGCTCAACACGAACCTCGCGCGGCGCGGCGCGCTGGGCGTCTCGCAACTCGCCCCGCTGTTTCTCGCCATCGTCACCTTCGTGACCGGCAGCATGCTCGTGATCTCGGGCGCCACGCCCGCGTTCACCCAACGCATCGAACTGCTGCAAAACTTCATCCCGCTCTGGGTGCTCGAAAGCTCGCAGTTGCTCGGCAGCCTGTTCGGCGTATTGCTGCTGTTCGTCGCGCGCGGCCTGTTGCGCCGGCTCGACGCCGCATGGTGGCTAGCCCTCGTACTCGCGGTGGCCAACCTCGCGCTCTCGCTCACCAAGGGTCTCGCCTTCGTCGAAGCGGGTGTGCTGTGCGTGTTGATCGCGCTCCTCGTCGTCACGCGCCGCCGCTTCAACCGGCATTCGTCGCTGTTCGCCGAGCCCTTCACGCCGGCCTGGCTCGCCTCGGTGGGCTGCGTGATCGCACTCGCCGTGTGGGTGCTGTTCTTCGCCTTCCGCGACGTCGAGTACACCCAGCATCTGTGGTGGCAGTTCGCCTTCGACGAACGCGCGCCGCGCGCGCTGCGCGCGACGCTCGGTGCAGGGGTGTTCGCGGCGGCGCTCGCCTCGTGGCAACTGCTGCGTCCGGCGGCGGGCCGTTTCGTGATCCCCGCGAGCGAGGATCTGGCCGAAGCCGCGCGGATCGTGCGCGCGCAGGAGCGCAGCGACGCGGGCCTCGCGCTCATGGGCGACAAGAGCTTCCTGTTCTCTTCGTCGCGCAACGCATTCCTCATGTACGCGAAGCACGGACGCACGTGGGCCGCGCTGCACGATCCGGTGGGCCCGCGCGACGAATGGCCCGCGCTGATCCGCCAGTTCGTCTCGCTCGCGCACGCGCACAGCGGCCGTGCCGCGTTCTATCAGGTGCGCGCCGACGCCCTGCCGCTCTATCTCGACGCCGGCCTCACACTGATGAAGCTCGGCGAGGAAGCGCGCGTGATGCTGCAGGAGTTCGATCTCAAGGGCCCGCAGCGCGCGCATCTGCGCTATGCGCTCAAGCGCGGCGAACGCGATGGCTTCACCTTCGAGCACCTCGACCCGGCGCAGATGACCGACAGCCTGCCGGTGCTGCGCGCGATCTCCGACGCCTGGCTCGAAGAGCGCGACGTGCGCGAGAAGAGCTTCTCGGTGGCCGCCTTCGACGACGACTATCTCGCCGCGCAGAACGTGCTGCTCGTGCGCCAGAACGGCGCGCCGCTCGCCTTCGTCACCTTCATGACGACCGACCTCAACACCGACGCGACGGTCGGCGTCATGCGCCATCTGCCGGGCGCCTCGCCTTATGCGATGGAGTATCTGTTCACGCAGCTCGCGCTGCATCTGAAGGCCGCCGGCTATCAATCGCTCTCGCTCGGCATGGCGCCGCTGGCCGGCATGGGCCCGACGCCGCTGGCTTCGTCGTGGCACCGCCTCGCCGGGCTGATCTGGCGTTTCGGCGGCAAGTTCTACAACTTCCGGGGGCTGCGCGGCTTCAAGAACAAGTTCGCGCCGCGCTGGGAACCGCGTTATCTGGCCGCCTCGGGCTCGATCAGCGTATTCATCACCCTCGCGGATCTTTCGTTGCTGGCAGGAGGCTGGCGCTCATGATTCTTCGTATTCTCTCGCTGCCGCGCCGTGCAGGCGCCGCGGCGGGCGGCGCCTTGCTCGCGCTTTGCGCGGCTCAGGCCCATGCGACGCTGCCGCCCGCGCACACTGCGGTCTCGCACGTCTCGGGCGGCCGCTATGGCGAGGTCGCCGTGACGAAACCCATCGGCGCGATGCGCGGCTTTACCGTGTTGTTCTCCGCGGGCGAGCACTGGAGCGACGCCGACCAGACCCGCGCCGACGCCCTCGCGCAACACGGCGCCATGGTCGTGGGTGTCGACACGGAACGCTACGCGACCAACCTCGCGGCAGTGAAGAACGAGACCTGCCACAAGCTCTACGGCGACGCCGAAGCGCTCAGCCATCAGCTCGAACGCCAGGAAGCGTCGCACCAGTATTTCGCGCCGATCGCGATCGGCAGCGGCGAAGGCGCGCTCATCGCGCAGCGCATGCTCTCGCAGGCGCCCGCGAACACGATGGCCGGTGCGGTGTCGCTCGATCCCGCCGCCAGGCTCGATGCGCGCTTCGCCCCCTGCCCCGCCGATCCGACGCTTTCGCGCGGCAAGGGCTTGCCCGGCTTCTTCGAGCAAGGCGTGACGACCGTTGCCGATGCAACCAAACCGGCAGTGGCCGGGTCCGGTGCAACAGGTGCAACAGGAGCGGCCGGCGCGACACCGCGAGCGTTTGCCGCAAACCTCGCCGACGCCGACAAGCTCGTCGCGCTGACCGCGCCGCATCTGCGCGTGCAGGCGGAGAACGAGGAAGACGTGTCGGACCTGCCGCTCGTCGAGCTGCCCGCCGCGCAGCCGACCGACATGCTCGCCGTCGTGATTTCCGGCGACGGCGGCTGGCGCGACCTCGACAAGACGATCGCCGAGGCCCTCCAAAAGCAGGGCATTTCGGTGATCGGCTGGGATGCGCTGCGCTACTTCTGGAGCGAGAAGACGCCCGCGCAGACGAGCCACGATCTCGCGCGCGTGCTCAAGACCTATGGCGCGCGCTGGCACGCGAAGCACATCGCGCTCGTGGGCTACTCGTTCGGCGCGGACGTGATGCCGTTCGCCTACAACCGTCTGCCCGATGCGCTGCGCGAGAAGGTGTCGTACATGTCGCTGCTCGGCTTCGCGCCCGACGCCGATTTCCAGGTCCGCGTGACGGGCTGGCTCGGCATGCCCGCGAGCGAGAAAGCGTTGCAGGTGCGTCCGGAGCTCGCGAAGGTGCCGCCTGCGATCGTGCAATGCGTCTATGGCGCCGATGAGAAAGACACGCTGTGCCCGGCGCTGGCGAACACCGGCATCGAGCTCGTGAAGACGAACGGCAGCCATCACTTTGACGGCGACTACGGCGCGCTCGCGGCGAAGATCATTGCCGGGTGGAAGAAGGAGATTGCGGCGCGGGGGTGAGGCAGCAAGGTTTTGTTGGAGTCCCTTGACTCCAGGCAGATTTTGGACCACTATAACGCCACGCGTCATATGATGCGTGGCGTTATGCTTTGGCATGGCGATCCAAAACTTCGAAGACCGGGAAACTGCGCTCATCTGGACAGGCGAGCGTTCGCGGCGTCTGCCTGCTGAAATGCAGCAGATCGCCAGGCGAAAGCTGCGCATGCTCCACGCCGCACATGAGCTGTCGGACTTGCGCATTCCGCCCGCGAATCGGCTTGAACTACTGAAAGGCGACCGTATCGGCCAATACAGCATCCGCATCAACGACCAATGGCGTATTTGCTTTCGTTGGCGAAACGCAAACGCATACGACGTCGAAATCGTCGACTATCACTGAGGCGCAGACTATGAAAAAACTCGCGAACGTTCATCCGGGAGTGGTTCTCCAGGAAGAATTCCTCACGCCGATGGAAATGAGCCAGAACGCGCTCGCGCGCGCCATGAACGTGCCGCCGCGCCGCATCAACGAGATCGTGCACGGCGAGCGCAGCGTCACCGCCGACACGGCGCTGCGCCTCTCCTTCGTGTTCGGCACCACGCCGCAATTCTGGATGAGCTTGCAGGCAGACTACGACCTCGAAGAAGCCGCGAAGCACGTCAACCTGACCGATCTGCGCCGTCTGGCCGCCTGAGCACCGCGCCTGCGGTGCCACCCTTACAGGCAAAAAAACGCCGGCTAAAGGCCGGCGCATTCAAAGAGAGACAAACTTGTCTGGCCTTCGGGGCTCAAGCCTCCACGGCCGCAGCTCTCGCGTCTTCTTCCTGCTCCACCGACGAGCGGATCAGGTAGTCGAACGCGCCAAGCGAAGCTTTCGCGCCTTCACCCACGGCAATCACGATCTGCTTGAACGGCACGGTCGTCACGTCGCCCGCGGCGAACACGCCCGGCACCGAGGTCTGGCCCTTCGCGTCCACCTCGATCTCACCGTGCTTCGAGAGCGCCACCGTGCCCTTGAGGAATTCCGTATTCGGCACGAGACCGATCTGCACGAACACGCCTTCGAGCTCGACGTGATGCTTCTCGCCCGAGGTGCGCTCGAGATACGCGAGACCCGTGACCTTCTGGCCGTCGCCGGAAATTGCCGTCGTTTGCGCGTTCACGTGCACCGTGACGTTCGGCAGGCTGCGCAGCTTGCGCTGGAGCACTTCGTCCGCACGCAGTTGCGCGCCGAATTCGAGCAGCGTCACGTGGCTCACGATGCCCGCGAGGTCAATGGCCGCTTCCACGCCCGAGTTGCCCCCGCCGATCACGGCGACGCGCTTGCCCTTGAAGAGCGGGCCATCGCAGTGCGGGCAGTACGCCACGCCCTTGTTGCGGTATTCCTGCTCGCCCGGCACGTCCACGGTACGCCAGCGCGCGCCCGTGGCCAGCACCACGCTCTTCGCGCGCAGCGTCGCGCCGCTTTGCGTGCGCACTTCGAAGCCATTGCCCACTGCGGTGAGCGCTTCGGCGCGCTGCAGATTCATGATGTCGACGTCATAGGCGCGCACGTGCTGCTCGAGCGCCGTCGCGAACTTCGGCCCTTCCGTTTCCTTCACCGAGACGAAGTTCTCGATGGACATCGTGTCGAGCACCTGGCCACCGAAGCGTTCGGCGAGCACGCCGGTGCGGATGCCCTTGCGCGCTGCGTAGATCGCGGCCGCGGCGCCAGCGGGGCCGCCGCCGACGATGAGCATGTCGAAAACGTCCTTCTGGTTCAGCTTTTCGGCGGCACGCGCCGAAGCGCCGGTATCGAGCTTCGCGAGAATCTCCTCGACGCCCATGCGGCCCTGGCCGAACACTTCGCCGTTCAGGAAGATCGTCGGCACAGCCATGATCTGGCGCTTCTCGACTTCGTCCTGGAACAGCGCACCGTCGATCGTGACGATCTGCACGTTCGGGTTGAGCGCGGCCATCGCGTTGATCGACTGCACGACTTCCGGGCAGTTCTGGCACGACAGCGACATATAGACTTCGAATGCGAACGTGCCGTCGAGCGCCTTCACCTGTTCGATCACTTCGTTCTCGAGCTTGACCGGGTGGCCGCCCACCTGCAGTAGCGCGAGCACGAGCGACGTAAATTCATGGCCCATCGGAATGCCAGCGAACGTCACCTTGACGTCGGAGTTCGCGCGCCTGATCTCAAACGAAGGGGCACGCGCGTCGCCAGCTTCGGCGCCACGGCGTTCCTCGAGCGTGATGCGATCCGAGAGCGATGCGATGTCCTGCAGCAATTGCTGCAGTTCTTGCGACTTCTCGCCGTCGCCCAGGTACGCAACGATCTCAATCGACTGCGTGACTTTTTCGAGGTAGCTTTTTAGTTGGGTCTTGAGATTTGCGTCGAGCATGGCGTGTTCCGGCTAGAGAAGAAGCGTGGGAATGCTAAGTAATTTTTGCTGTTGCGAAAGCCTTTTGGGCCTTGCAGCAAGGCGCCGGGCCGCAACCCGCTAGAGTGCGGCCCGGAGAACTGCTCAGTGTGATATCAGCGTCATGCGTTTCAGGCGAAACGCATTGAATGAGCGACGCTTAGATCTTGCCGACGAGGTCGAGCGACGGCTTGAGCGTTTCAGCGCCCGGCGTCCACTTGGCGGGGCACACTTCGCCCGGGTGAGCAGCAACGTATTGAGCAGCCTGAACCTTGCGCAGCAGTTCCTTGGCGTCACGGCCGATGCCGTTGTCGTGGATTTCGCACAGCTTGATCTCGCCTTGCGGGTTGATCACGAACGTGCCGCGCAGCGCCAGGCCTTCTTCTTCGATCATCACGTCGAAGTTGCGCGTGATCGCGCCGGTCGGGTCGCCAACGAGCGGGTATTGGATCTTGGCGATCGTATCCGACGTGTCGTGCCATGCCTTGTGCGTGAAGTGCGTGTCGGTCGACACGCCGTAGACTTCAACGCCCAGCTTCTGGAATTCTGCGTACTGGTCGGCCAGGTCGCCGAGTTCAGTCGGGCACACGAAAGTGAAGTCGGCCGGGTAGAACACGACAACAGACCACTTGCCGAGGAAGTTCTCTTCAGAGACCGGAACGAACTTGCCATTGTGGAATGCGGTGGCCTTGAACGGCTTGACTTGCGTGTTGATGAGAGACATCAGTTGTTTCCTCGCTCTGGGTTGGAAAAGGTATGGACGAAGGTTACGGGAACCGCGACCATTTGAAAAATTGATTACGTTGATCGCCGGAATAAAGCGGGTCTATCGATCCCCATAGAAAATCCTGGAGGGGCCTTCGAAGCCCGCCAGCACGGCGTTGCGCGCCCGCGTCAAGCGGCCCGAGCAACCCTCGGGGCGGTGAGCATACAACGAAATTGCGACATTGCGCCTCATGTGCCCGATGCGCGAATGCTTCATGGCCGTGCATTCGCGCGCCTTGCCGGCCGCACCTTGCCGGCCGCACCTGCTCAGCCTCAGCGCCAGTCGGCCGGCCGCGCCGGCAGTCTCCTAGATGCGGGCACAACCGCCGAATTTCAAGACCTGCGCACACATCCCGCAGACTGTCCGCATCAAAGCGCACCACCGCGCGCGGTTGCCGCACGGGCAGTCAAGCGCTCGCGCAGAAATTGCGTGAACGCGCGTATGGTCACGGAAGCTTCACGATGCTGCGGATACAGCGCGTGCAGCGCGTTGGGCGGGGGAATGTACGGCTCGAGCACCTCGACCAGCAGCCCCGCATCCACCGATCCCGCCACGATGAAGTCGGGCAGATAGCAGATGCCGAGGCCCGCCACGGCCGCATCGCGGAGCACCTCGCCGTTGTTGGCCCGCAGCGGCCCGTGCACCTCGAACGGCGTGCGCACCCCGTCGATCATGAACTCCCACGCGGCGCGCCCCTGCTGCCCGTATGGCAGGCAGGCGTGCTGCGCGAGGTCGTCAGGCGTTTGCGGCGCGCGGTGGCGGCGCCGGTAGCCCGGGCTGCAGCAAGGGATCATGCGCACATCGATGAGCTTCTGGGCGATCAGCGTGGAATCCGCGAGCCGCCCGATGCGCAGCGCCATGTCGAAGCCTTCTCCGATCACGTCGACGTTGCGGTCGCTCAGATCCATGTCGAAGTGCACGTCGGGATGCGCGCGCAGGAATTCGGCAACGAGCGGCGAGAGATGCGCCATGCCGAACGACATCGGCGCGCTCACCTTGAGCAGGCCGCGCGGCTCCGAGCGCCGGGCCGACATGGCCTGCTCCGTGTCGGCCACATCGGCGAGGATGCGCCTGGCGCGCTCGTAGAACTCCTGGCCGAGATCCGTCACGGCCAGCTTGCGCGTATTGCGCACGAGCAGGCGCGCGCCAAGGTCGGCTTCCAGCGCGGCCACGCGGCGGCTCACGAACTGCTTCGAAAGCCGCAGGCGGTTGGCCGCCGCCGTGAAACTGCCCGCGTCCACGGTGTTCACGAAGATTCGCATGTCGTCGAGTTGCATGGTTATTGTCTACTCATATATGACAGTGAGTCGTATTTTACGACGCTTCATCTCATGCTGGTTGACCTAAACTGACGTTCATCGCAGCAGGATATTGATCAACCGGCCTGGAGCAAGACGCCTCGGCGCCCACTCCGGCCAACAGGAGAAACGAACATGATCGAACTTCGCAAGGCAGATCAACGCGGCCGTGCCGAACATGGCTGGCTCAGCTCGCGCCACACGTTTTCGTTTGCCAACTACTACGATGCGCAGCAGACCGGCTTCTCGGACCTGCTCGTGATCAACGACGACCGCGTCGCCCCGGCGCGCGGCTTCGGCAAGCACCCGCACCGCGACATGGAAATCTTCTCGTACGTGCTGGAAGGCGCGCTCGAGCACAAGGACTCGATGGGCACCGGCTCGGTGATCGTCCCCGGCGATGTGCAGCTGATGAGTGCCGGCACGGGCGTCGCGCACAGCGAGTTCAACCACTCGGCCGAACAGCCGGTGCACTTCCTGCAGATCTGGATTGCGCCGAACGTGAAGGGCGCGCAGCCGCGCTATCTGCAGAAGAATATTCCGGGCGAGGAAAAGCGCGGCAAGCTGCGCCTGATCCTCTCGCCGGACGGCGCCGCCGAGTCGCTCGAGCTGCGCCAGGACGCGCGGGTCTACGCGGGTCTCTTCGACGGCGCGGAAAGCGCGAAGGTCGAGATCGGCGCCGATCGCTACGCCTACGTGCACGTGGCGCGCGGCAGCGTGAAGGTCAACGGCCTGGAGCTGGGCGAAGGCGACGGCGCGCGCATCCGCTCGGAGCGCGAGCTGACCTTCACCGACGGACACGATGCCGAGGTGTTGGTGTTCGATCTGCGTAATATCGAGGTGTCGGAGCTCTGGTCGTAACCGAGGCCCTGGCGTCAGCCTTTCATTCGACTGGCGCCGGCGGCCCGACGCGGTCCCGCAAACCAGCGGGCCGCGCCGCCGACAGGCGCAACAAAGCAAACAAACGACTTAAACGACACATTGGAGAAATAACATGCGATACAACCTCTTCGGCCAAGGCAACGACGCCGCCCTGCTCGTCTCGCGCATCCTGCTGGTCACCCTGTTCGTGATCTTCGGCTGGTCCAAGCTCACCGGATTTTCCGGCACCGTCGACTACATGACGCACGCGGGCGCGCCCATGCCCATGATCTCTGCCGTCATTGCCGTCGTCATGGAATTCGTGGTGGGCATTCTGCTCCTCGTTGGCTTCTATACGCGTCCGCTCGCAGTGCTGCTCGCGATCTACACCATCGCCACCGCGCTCATCGGCCACCGCTTCTGGACCATGACGGGCATGGATCAGTACATGAACATGATCAACTTCTACAAGAACGTCAGCATCGCGGGCGGCCTGATCGCGCTCGCCGTGACGGGTCCGGGCAAGTTCTCGATCGACAGGAAGTAACGCCGGCGCCGTAAAGGCGCGGTGCGGAAAAGCGCGATGGCCTGCAAGGCATCGCGCTTTTTTTGCGTCTCCTGCCGGTCTCTTTGCAGCCTCTTTGCGCTCTCTTTGCGCCGTGCTGGCCGCCTTGCCTGGCATAGCCTGTGACGCATGGCCTATGCCGTATGTCCGAATGTACTTCGATGCATGCGCATGCGAGGATCAGTCCAGATCCATACACGGTTCGCACGCGCTTCGCCTTGCACGCGCAGCGTCGAACCCAGGCATAGCCAGCACACGAGGAAACCTCCATGCAAGACCGCCCAGGCGTGAACCAGGAGCGTGCGCAGCGCATCCTGGCACGCGAGCGCGACGCCTTTGTCGCCGCGCGCCCGAAATCGCAAAGCCTCTCCGCGCAAGCCGCGCAGCATCTGCTGTTCGGCGTGCCGCTGCACTGGATGAACGACTGGTCCACGCCGTTCTCGCTCTACGTGGATACGGCGCGCGGCGCCGCCTTCACCGACGTGGACGGTCACCGCTACATCGACCTCTGCCTCGGCGACACGGGCGCGATGTTCGGCCATGCGCCGCCCGCCGTCGCGCGGGCGCTCGCGCGCCAGGCGCAGCGCGGCTTCACGACGATGCTGCCGGGCGCCGACGCGGTGGCCGTGAGCGCGGCGCTCGCGCAGCGTTTCGGCCTGCCGTACTGGCAGTTCGCGATGACCGCGAGCGACGCCAACCGCTTCGCGCTGCGCTGGGCGCGCGCGGCCACCGGGCGCGACAAGATCGTCGTGTTCAACGGCTGCTATCACGGCACCGTGGACGACGTGTTCGTGGATCTCGTCGATGGCCGGCCCACTCAGCGCGCGAGCCTGCTCGGCCAGGTGCACGACCTGCTGCCGCACACGCGCGTGGTGGAATTCAACGACCTCGATGCGCTCGCACGCGCGCTCGCCGACGGCGAGGTGGCGTGCGTGCTCGCCGAGCCCGCCATGACCAATGTGGGCATGGTGCTGCCCGAACCCGGCTTCTGGCGCGAGGCGCAGGCGCTCATGAAGCGCCACGGCACGCTGCTGCTGATCGACGAAACCCATACGATCAGCAGTGGCCCGCGCGGCTATGCGCGCGAGCACGGCATCGAGCCCGATCTCTTCGTGCTCGGCAAGCCCGTGGGCGGCGGCGTGCCGTGCGCGGTGTACGGCTTTTCCGCCGAGCTCGCCGCGCGTGCGCAGAAGGCGAAGCTCGATGCGCCGCCGGGCCACTCGGGCATCGGCACGACGCTCACGGCGAACGCGCTCTCGATGAGCGCGATGCGCGCGACGCTCGACGAAGTCATGACCGACGCTGCTTATGCGCATATGTTCGCGCTCGCCGAGCGCCTCGCGCAGGGCCTCTCCGCCACGATCGCGCGCCATGCGCTGCCGTGGTGCGTCACGCGCGTAGGGGCGCGCAGCGAGTTCCAGTTCTGCGCCACGCCGCCGCGCAACGGCAGCGAGGCGCGTGCGGCAATGGACGACGAACTCGAGCACATCATCCATCTGTATCTGCTCAACCGCGGCGTGCTCATCACGCCATTCCACAACATGATGCTCGTGTGCCCCGAGACGACTGAAGCCGACGTCGAACGCCTGATCGGCGCGTTCGACGCCTGTCTCGACGAGTTGTGCGCCCGATAAATAGAATCGGGCTGTAACGGCATGCGGAATTGCTATGCTTGACGGCCAGGCGGCGCGGCGCCCGGCCGCCTTTCCATTTCGCCTTCAAGCCGATCACAGCCGATGCACGACCCGCAAGAAAACCTCTTCGCCTATCTCACCTCGCTGCAGCAGTCCGCACTGAGTGCGCTCAAGCTCCTGCCGCTCAAGAGCCGCGCCGCGCAGGGCGCGCTGATGGCGCTGCGCGCCGTCTGCGGCGCGGGCCTCGCCTATAGCATCGGCCGCGCGCTGCACACCGAGCAGGCGTTCTGGGCGGCGATCACGGCCATCGCCGTCACGCAGCACGATTACGCCGATACGCTCACGCAGTCGCGCGACCAGTTCATCGGCGCGATCGCGGGCGGCATCGTGGGCTTTGCGGCGGCCACGCTCGGGCCGGAGAACATGGCCGCATACCTCGTGGCGGTAGCCGTGGTGATCGTCGCGTGCTGGTGCCTGCGCGTGAGCACCGCCGCGCGGCTTGGCGCGATCACCACCACCATCGTGCTGCTCGTGCCCAGCCACGGCCCCGTGTGGGGCGTGGCGCTCTTTCGCGTGGCGGAGGTGGCCATCGGCATGGCCTGCGCGCTGCCCGTGTGCTGGGGGTTTTCGTATCTCGAGCGGCGGTGGCTGCGTGTTTAGGCGATCAATGGGGGTAAGAATCTGCGCTATCATCGTATCCAGTACGCACTTCGAATGACTGCCACCCGACGAGAGATCACCGTGAGACCCTCCGCTGCCCTGAATGCGCATCGCACCGAAATCCGCGAAATCGTCAAGGCCAATAGGGCAATGAACCCGCGCGTGTTCGGTTCGGTGGCGCTCGGCGACGATAAGGACGGCAGCGACCTGGATATTCTGGTCGACCCGACACCGGAAACGTCGTTGCTCGATATTGGCATCATCCAGGACACCTTGGCCCAGTTGCTCGGCGTGGAAGTAGACGTATTGACGCCCAAGGCGTTACCCGAATCCTTCCGGGAGACCGTCATTGCCGAAGCGGTACCCGTATGAGTCGCGACAAACTCCGTCTGCCCGAATATCTGCAACACATTCTCGATGCCATCGCTCGCATTAGTCGATACACCGCCGGTATGGACAAACAGGCATTCGAATCCGACGAATTGGTGCGCGACGCCGTTATCCGAAATATCGAAATCGTCGGCGAAGCAAGCTACAACATCCGCAAACATCATCCCGATTTCGTCGGCGCACATGCGAATCTCCCTTGGGGTGGTGCATATGGGATGCGCAATGCACTGGCCCATGGCTACTACGCCGTCGATCTCGATGTTGTCTGGAATACACTGCTGAACGATCTTCCTACGCTCGCACGCGACGTCCAAGAATTGCTCGACGAGCTCGTTCGCCGGGGTTGACCGCGTGCTATAGGGGCGCCTCTAATGGCCGCCGCACCCTTCCGCTCTCAACCCTCGCGAAATAATCCATCTCCCAACGCTGTGCAATAAATGGCGCATTAGCGGCGATAATCAGGGCCGCCGTGCGCAATGCTTCCACGAGCCGCGCGCCCGCCTATTTGGGTGCGGCCAGTGGGCGCGGTTAGCGCCGAATCGCCCCGTGGATGCGAAAAACGTGCGAAACTCGTCGCCCCGCGCCGTTTCGGGCGCAAGCAACGCATCGCACACCCATCGCACGCAAATGAACACGAACCGCCAATCCGTCCCCGCCACCCCGAACGCCCCCGCGCGCAAGTCCATCTCGCTTCTGCAGATGCTCGCGCTAATCGCCTTCGGCGGCATCGCGGCCTCGCTGCTGCTCAGACAGTTCGTCTGAGCGCCGCGCCGCACGGGACGCCCGCTCTACCCCGTTTTCGCTTATGTACAAGAAAGGCGTCGCCCTCGAAATCCAGTTCTCACCCGAGCGCCTGAACGACGGCGCAGGCGATCCCTACTGGATCGACCTCACCGCCGAAGAAGCCGCCGCACTGCTCGAAACGCTGCAAACGAAGCTCGCCGCACGCGAGAGCACCTCGGCGCCGCTCGTCGTGGCGCTCGACACGCCGCGCGAGCCGTCCGCCGCCGATGGCACGGCGCCCGCCGCCGCTGCAAGCCCGGCAATCTCCGCCCCCGCCGACCATGGCCTCAAGCAATGGGTCTGCGTGATCTGCGGCTGGGTGTACGACGAAGCGGCCGGCGCCCCCGACGACGGCCTCGCACCCGGCACGCGCTGGGCCGACGTGCCCGACGACTGGCGCTGCCCGCTGTGCGACGTGGGCAAGGAAGATTTTGCGCTGGTCGAGTTCTAACGCGTGTGCCTCGCATGAGCGCCTGAATGCGTGCTCATGCACGCACACATCATGCGCTCACCCATTCACGCCCTGCCCTACGCCCCTTCGCGCCCGTTCTGCTCGTAGAAAAGCGCAAATAGTTCAGACTGCGAACTAACGCCGAGCTTCGCGTAAATGTGCTTCTTGTGCGCACGCACGGTCTCGAACGAGATTTGGAGCCGCTCGGCAATCGCGCGCGTCGAAAAACCGGAAAGACTCTGGCGCACCACCTCGATCTCGCGCGCCGTGAGCGCCGTGCGGCCGCTTTGCCGCGCCACCGCTTCGAAGCGGCTCGCGTAATCCACGTCGCGTGCGCCAGGCGCGGCCTCGCTCGCCGCGACGGCCTCCGACTGCGGCATACCCGCATCCGCTTCTGCCGCTTGCGGCGCGGTGAGCGGCTCATAGGGCAGCCGCTGCCGCAACAACGCCATCACCCATGGCGCGAACATCGCGAACATCGCAATGTCGCGCTCCGTGTAATGGTGCTTTGCACCGAGCGAGATAATCAGCGTGCGGCGCGCATCGAGCGGGTGATTGAACTGCACCTCGTCGCCGATGATGTTGCTCTTGAAATAGCGCTGGTAGTAGTCCGTCATGCGGAAGTTGTCGGGCGCGACTTCGGCGAGCGTGACGAGCCCCG
Source organism: Paraburkholderia silviterrae (assembly GCF_004353915.1). GTDB lineage: Bacteria > Pseudomonadota > Gammaproteobacteria > Burkholderiales > Burkholderiaceae > Paraburkholderia > Paraburkholderia silviterrae. The sequence goes on from NZ_SMRP01000001.1 coordinate 892,600, forward strand.
CGCGCGGCCTTTCGCATGCGTTGATATAGAACGGATCGAGCTGGTACATCCCCTCCAGATACGCGCGGAACAAGAGATCCACGGTGCCGTCGGGCATCGGTGACTCGGCGCAGACCAGCGGCGCGCGATCGCGTATGAAGACGAGCGCGACCCAGTTGTCGAAGGCGATAAACCGCTCGATCACGCGCGTCATGCGGGTCCAGAAGTCGGGGCCGTCGAGGGCGTCGATGAGCGTCGCGATATGGTGATGGAATGCGCGGTCCTGCCAGTCGGGTTCCATCGTTCCTCCGGTCAGGGTAACCCTGCAGGGTAATTTCTATCCAAAAATAACGTGGTGATAATAGCCGCTCCTGAAGCTTGCGCGGCCAATTATCCAGACCGGCTGCCCGCGAGCCCGAAAAATCGAGGCCCATGGAACCCGCACAAAGCGCCATGGGACCGGAGCACGGAGACAAGCATGCAACTCGAACTCGCGCAGATCCCTCTCGTTGACGGCGTCGTCGCGCCCAACCTCGCGCGCACGCTCGACGCGATCGGCAAGCGCCGTGCGGGCACCGACCTGATGGTGTTCCCCGAAGCCACGCTCACCGGCTTTCCCACGCGCGAGACCGTGCGCGACGTGGCCGAAACGCTCTCTGGCCCCTCGCTCAGCGCCGTGCGCGATGCCGCGCGCCACGCCAATGTGGCCGTGGCGGTGGGCCTGGCCGAGCGCGACGGCCAGACTTTCTACAATACGACAGTCCTGATCGACGAGCGCGGCGAAATTGCGCTGCGCTATCGCAAGACCCACCTGTGGGCGACCGACGTAGGCGTGTTCACGCCCGGCGAGCGCTTCGAGGTCTGCGAATTCAAGGGCATGACCGTCGGCCTCCTGATCTGCTACGACATCGAGTTTCCCGAGACCGCGCGTGCGCTCGGCATGCTCGGCGCCGAGATGATGGTCGTCACGAACGGCAACATGGATCCGTTCGGCCCCGTGCATCGCCGCGCCATTGTCGCGCGCGCGATGGAGAACCAGGCGTTCGCGGCGCTCGTGAACCGCACGGGCGACGGCGACGACAACCTCACGTTCCCCGGCGAATCCGCACTGATCAGCCCGTTCGGCGACGTGCTGGCCGAGCTCAAGAACGAAGACGCGGTCCTGCCCGTCACGGTGGACCGCGCGCTGCTCGCGCAAAGCCGCGAGCACTACAGCTATGTGCACGACGCCCGCATCGCGCTGAATCTCGCCGACGAAAACAACGCGCAAGGGCGCCGCACGCTCAACATCCGCCCCCGCACTACCCGCTAAATCGGCGACGCAGCTCTCTCGAGGGCTGCGCTCGCGGTAATAACAATAAACGATTGACGCTCACGAGGCGCGCGCTGCCCTGCTGCTGGGGCCGCACGCTTGCGTGCGGGCTTCGCACGACCACGCCTCAAGGCAGGTCTTAAAAACCCGCGCAGACAAAACCCGCAGTACTCTGGAGACAACTGCATCATGAAGCCTTCCTCAACGCCGGCCACAAGCGGCACGAACGGTTCGAGCAGCGCACGCGAACCGCATCTCAAACGCACGCTCGGCCTGCCCTCGGTGCTGCTGTTCGGCCTCGCCTACATGGCGCCGCTGATCGTCTACGGCACTTACGGCGTGCTCGCCGGCGCGAGCCAGGACACCGCCGCGCTCGCCTATCTCATCGCGCTCATCGCGATCGTGTTCACGGCGCTCAGCTACGGCAAGCTCGCGCGCCTGTTCCCCGTGGCGGGCTCCGCCTACACCTACACGCGCAAGAGCTTCAACGCGCATCTGGGCTTCATGATCGGCTGGGCCACGCTGCTCGACTACTTCTTCCTGCCGATGGTGATCTGGCTGATCGGCGCGGCCTATCTGAACGCGGCCTTCCCGCATGTGCCCACGTGGATCTGGATCGTCTCGTTTATCGTGCTCACGAGCGGGCTGAACATTGTCGGCATCGAACTCGCCGCACGCTTCAACATCGTGCTGATGATCGTGCAGCTCGGCATTACCGCGATGTTCGTCGTGCTGTGCGTGCACTATGCCGCGGCAGCGGCGGGCCCCGGCGGCCTCATCGCCGCGCAGCCGTTCTTCCAGCCGCACGTGCCGCTGTCGGCCACGATGGCCGGCGCCGCCATCGCCGCGTATTCGTATCTCGGCTTCGACGCCGTTTCCACGCTCACCGAAGAAACCATCGAGCCGGAAAAGAACATCCCGCGCGCCATCGTGCTGATCGCGCTGGTGGGCGGCGCGATCTTCGTGATCGCCGCGTACACGCTGCAGCTCGCGCATCCGGGCGCCGTGTTCAAGGACCCCGATTCGGCCGCGTTCGAAATCGCACGCAAAGTGGGCGGCGACATCTTCGTGACGATCTTCCTCGCCGGCCTGATCCTCGCGCAGTTCGCCTCCGGTATCTCGGCGCAAGCGAGCGTGGGACGTCTGCTCTACGCGATGGGCCGCGACGAAGTGCTGCCCAAGTCGATCTTCGGCTTCATTCACCCGCGCTTTCGCACGCCCGCCATCAACATCGCGATTGCCGGCGCCGTCGGCCTGATCGCGCTGAAGCTCGACGTGGCCACGTCCACCTCGTTCATCAACTTCGGCGCGTTCCTCGCGTTCACCTCGGTGAACCTGTGCGTGATCCGCCAGTACCTCAGCCGCGCGCCCGGCACGCAAGGCTTCGGCGTCTTCGGCGGCATCGTGTTCCCGCTGCTTGGCGCCATCACGGACATCTGGTTGCTGGTCAGCCTCGAGAAGACCGCGATCATGCTCGGCGTGATCTGGTTCGTGCTGGGCCTCGCGTATCTCGGCTGGATCACGCGCTGCTTCCGCCGCGCGCCTCCGGAAATGGCCGTGTAAGACAGACTGCCGCTGGCGGCATCCACTCGCGCCCGCTCACGCGGCGAGCACGAGTGCGAGTGTGAGTGTGTGTGTGAGTGGCGATGCCGCTCCGCAAGCCGCCGCGTACGGTGGATCGAATCGGGCTTTCGCATCGCGCGAAAGCCCGATTTTTTATTCGCAGGTCGCGTGCAGGCGCGGGATTCGTGCGCCCCAGGCGCTTCGGCACGGTGCGTGCGCCGCGTAACGGCCTGCGCGGTTGCACGATTGCGGGGTCGGGGTGAAACAAGCGTTCGGTCACGCGGACCCGAACCGAACTACAATGCATGCCGTCCTCCGATTTGCAGGCACGTTCGTCGCCTCGTTAGTACGCACCATGCCCCGTTTTTCAAGAGTTGCCCCGTTCCTGCTGATTTCGCTCGCCGCCGCCCTCAGCGCCTGCTCGTCGACCAAGCCCGCGTTTCAAGACGACCAGCTGTTGAGCAGCGCCCCGAGCCCGTTCTCGCACGGCTTCAACAACGCCAGCACCGATGCCTGTGAGGCCTCGCGCCGCGCATTGCTGAGCCAGGGCTACATGACGACGATGACGCGCAACGACACCGTCGACGCCACCAAGAACTTCCAGCCGACGGTCGACCAGCACATCGTCGTGGAAGTGCACGTGGTCTGCACCCCCGCCGACGCGACGAACACGAGCATGGTCTACGTGAATGCCGTGCAAAACGGCTATACGCTCAAGAAGAGTGCGACGTCGGCGAGCGTGGGGCTGTCGATTCTCGGGTCGGTCTCGCTGCCGATCCATTCGAACAGCGACGAAATGGTGAAGGTCTCGAGCCAGACGATCCAGTCGGACGCGTTCTACAAACGCTTTTTCGATCTGGTGGGGCGCTATCTGAACACGGTCGCGCGCAGCGAGCCGGTGCCGGGCAGCGGCGATATCAAGTCCACGCCGTTGCCGCCGCCGCTGGAGCCGGACCCGATGCTGATCAACACAGCGGCGCCGGGCGCTTCCGCGGCGCCTGCGGCAGCCGCCGCAGCGGCTGCTGCCGCGGCGACCGGGGCGGCAGTGCTGCACACCGGCGTGCCGCCCGCGACGCCCGTGCAAGGTTCGCAAGCGGCGGCGCCTGCTGCCGCGGCAAGCGGCGTGCACGCGGTCTTCCCGGCGTCGCCCGCCTCGCAGGCGACGCTGCTCACGCCGGTCTTGCCAGCGCCGGCTGCATCTGCACCCGCTGCGGCGACGAGCCCGGCTTCGTCGCCCGCTGCTGCGAGTGCGCCTGCCGGGGCCAATCGTGCCGCGCAGCCGGGCGCGGCTGCAGCGCCGGCTTCTGGGGCTTCCGCAACTCAGGCGGCTGCGTCAGCCTCCGGCGCTTCCGCAACTCAAGCGGCTGCACCGGCCTCCGGCGCTACCGCGGCTCAGGCGGCCGCGCAGCCCGCTGCGGCGTCGGCTGCCGCACCCGCAGCCACCGCAACGGCACCCTCGAGCGCTACGCATTCGGGGACAGCCACTTCCTCGCCGGCACCCGCCGGCGGTACGCAAAACGTCGTGGCGGCCAACGCGTCAGGAGCGGCCAACGCGCCCGCCTCGAACTCCGCACCGGCCGCAGCCACGACGCACTAAGGCCCCACTAAGCGCCCCACGGTGCGCCCACCCGCGCGCACCGAACAACAGCGCCAGCACACCCGGTTCGGGTGCCTGCCCGGGCATCCGGTGAATGCCCCACAAGCCAGACGCGCGGCGCGCCTAGCGCAAGCCCGCCATCATCGCCCCCATGCCCACCAGCAAGCTCCCCATCAGCCGGTTGACCGCGCGCAGGCGCCGGGGCCGCTGCAGCACATGGCGCAGCCGGTGCGAGAACAGCGCCATCGACGCCACACCGCCCGCGAACAGCAGCGCGAACGTCGCCGCCAGCACGAGGTACTGCCGGTTCGCGCTCCAGGGCGCATCCGCGCTGATGAACTGCGGGAAGAACGACGGAAAGAACAGCAAGGTCTTGGGATTGAGCCCCGAGGTGGCAAACCCGCGCCAGAACAGATCCCGCCGGGAAGTGAGCGCCTGCTCCGCAGGCTCGGCGCCGGTCTCGCCCCCGAGCGTGCGGCTGCGCCATTGCTTGCAGCCGAGCCATACGAGATAGGCCGCGCCCACCCAGCGCAGCACGGTAAGTGAGTGTTCACTAATGAGCAGCAGCGAATTCAGGCAGAGTGCCGTGAAAACGAGCTGCAGCAAAACCGCGAGCGTGCCGCCCCAGACGCAAGGCAGCGCGCGCCGCCAGCCGGCGTGCAGCGCGTGGCTCATCGTAAGTACGTTGACGGGACCGGGGGTATAGACGAGGACCAGCGCGGCGGCGAGAAACGACAAATACAGCTGGAGCGACATTTCTGGGAGTTCTGGCGAAAACGTGGTGACGGACGGCGCTTGAGGATCAAAAACCGGCAACAAAAAACCGCGCTTGAGGCGCGGTTTCAAATGCCATCTGCCCGATCGGACGTCGCTGGCTGCGTGATGAACGCGCGCAACGCCCAATGGCCGCCGCAGGGTGCAACGGAAACCGGCTCTGACGGTCCACCGCGGCTCGTGGCTGCGGCGGCGCAGCCCAACGCGAGGAGGTGGCCGCGTGGGTCGTGCCGGGCAAGAAAGCATGGGGAAAATATACCGGGGATGAGCCTGTAAAGGCTTCCTGTTTTCGGGTAAATGGCCCCTATTTGCGGAATCTTCTTCCGCTAGAATGGCAATTCCCTGTAGAGAATTCCATTCATCATGAGCACCCGCGAACGCCCGCCCAAAACGCTCGACAACCAGGACCGCAAGATCCTGCGTGCGCTCCAGCAAAACGCCCGCCTTTCCAACGCCGAGCTGGCCGAGCAGGTTGGCATGTCGACCACGGCGTGCTGGAACCGCACGCGCCAGCTCGAAGCCGACGGCTACATCGACGGCTATGTCGCGCTCGTGAACCAGCGCAAGCTGGGTTTCGCCGATATCGTGATTCTCGAAGTCACGCTAGACCGCCACGAAGACGACGCGCTCGCGCGCTTCGGCTCGGAGCTCGCGGCGCTGCCCGAGGTGCTGGAGGCGTATCTCGTCTCCGGCGAATACGATTACTGGATCAAGGTGGCCGTGGACGGCACAGCGGGCTACGAGCGCTTCCTGCGCGAGAAGCTCTATCGCATTTCGAGCATCCGGCATAGCCGCTCGATGTTCGCGCTGCGCTGCATGAAGGACGTGGCGTCGATGCAGGTGTGAGCCTGCTCAACGCGCCACACTAATTAGTTCGGTATCCATATCAAATCTTCCACGTAGCTCACGCATCCGGCGAGCGCGCCCCGCTCGCGCGCAGAATCATCTTCACAACCTCTTCAGTCGTGGCTTCGAAGCTCGCGGCGGAAAGCGCGCGCTTGCCCGCGAGCGCGCGAATCTGCGCTTCGAAATCCGCGTAATGCTGCGTGGTCGCCCAGATCATGAAGAGCAGCGTCTTCGGCTCCACCGGCGCGAGCAACCCTTCGTCGATCCAGCGCTCGATCAGTTGCACGCGCGACTCCATCCACGGCTTCACGCGCTTGAGCAGAATGTCCTGCATGTGCGTGGCGCCGCTGATGATCTCGTTCGCCCACACCTTCGAGCCCAGCGGCCGGCGCCGCGAAAGCTCCATCTTCGCGCGCACGTAGCCGCCTATCGCGACGACCGGGTCGTCGCTCGCGTCGAAGGTGTCGGCGGCGGCATTCCATTCCTCGAACAGGTCGTCGAGCACGCGCCAGTAGAGCGCAAGCTTCGTAGGGAAGTAGTAATGCAGATTGGCCTTGGGCAAACCAGCACGCTCGGCGATCAGCGCCGTGCTCGCGCCCTCGAAGCCGCGTTCCGCAAAAACCGCCTCTGCGCATGCCAGCAAATGCGTTTCGTTCGACGCGCGGATCGACGCCTTGCGGCGCGGCTTGTGCGTTGCATCAGCGTCGTCGCGCACGCTCGCAGTCGTGCGCATTGCAAGGTTCGCGGCTGGCGTTTTCGTGTCGTCGTCGCGCATGGCATTCGGTCCGCTCAAGGATGGAAAGGCGTCGCGCGCATCGTCCGCCGCGCAACACCGGTTTCATTGTAGTCATGACGTAAGCACAACGTGCGTATGCACATGACGAACCTCAGGGTAAACCTGCGCGCCGTGTGTGCGCTTTCACGCACTGCAACATCGATGGCACGCTTTTCGCTCGTAACACCGCATTGAATTCCCGAAGTTTATCGGCTACAACCTGTCCAATCGGACAGGATTCGACTAACGCAGTTCAACGGCGTAGACCCACCGGCTCGACGCATGCACCGTAGTAGCGCAATGCGCCCCGGACGATGGCACGAATGCTCAACAGGAGAGCACGCATGAACACAGTAAGCGAAGCCGCGCTGACCACCGCGATTCACGTGAATGGTCAGCGTCTCTGGGACAGCCTCATGGAGATGGCGAAGATAGGCGCGACCGCGAAAGGCGGCGTCTGCCGTCTCGCGCTCACCGATCTCGACAAACAGGGCCGCGACCTCATCGTGAAGTGGGCGAAGGAAGCGGGCTGCACGGTGAGCGTCGATCAGATGGGCAACGTCTTCATGCGCCGCGCGGGCCGCAACAACGACCTGCCGCCGGTGATGACCGGATCGCACGCCGACTCGCAACCCACGGGCGGCCGCTTCGACGGCATCTACGGCGTGCTCGGCGGCCTGGAAGTGATCCGCTCGCTCAACGACCATGGCATCCAGACCGAGCACCCGATCGAGACGGTGATCTGGACCAACGAGGAAGGCTCGCGTTTCGCGCCCGCCATGGTGGCGTCCGGCGTGTTCGCGGGCGTGTTCACGCTCGATTACGGTCTCTCGCGCAAGGACGTGGACGGCAAGACCATCGGCGAAGAACTGCAGCGCATTGGCTATGCGGGCGAGCTGCCGTGCGGCGGGCGCAAGATTCATGCGGCGTTCGAGCTGCACATCGAACAAGGGCCGATACTCGAGGCCGAGCACAAGACCATTGGCGTCGTGACCGATGCACAAGGCCAGCGCTGGTACGAAGTCGTGCTCACGGGCCAGGAGGCGCACGCGGGCCCCACGCCCATGCCGCGCCGGCGCGATGCGCTGCTCGGCGCCTCGCGCGTGGTGCAGCTCGTCAACGAAATCGGCCTGCGTCATGCGCCGCTCGCATGCTCGACGGTCGGCATGATGCAGGTGCATCCGAACTCGCGCAACGTGATTCCGGGCCGCGTGTTCTTCACCATCGACTTCCGCCATCCGGAAGACGAAGTGCTCGCAAAGATGGACGCCGAGCTGCGCGAAGGCATCACGAAGATCGCGGAGCAAGGCAAGCTCGAAGCCCAGGTCGAACAGATCTTTTATTACGCGCCGGTGCCGTTCGACAAGGCCTGCGTGAAGTCCGTGCGCGCGGCGGCCGAACGCTTCGGTTATTCGAACCGCGACATCGTCTCGGGCGCGGGCCACGACGCGTGCTATCTCGCGACGGTCGCGCCCACTTCGATGGTGTTCGTGCCGTGCATCGATGGCATCAGCCATAACGAAGTCGAAGACGCGACCCAGGAATGGATCGAGGCCGGCGCGAACGTGCTGCTGCACGCGATGCTCGAACGCGCCTGCGAGCCTGGCTGACGCGGCTTAGGCGGCTGACGCAACACGAGCATCACGAGCATCGCGAGCGGCCATAGAGCCGCGTAGCCAACCCGCTGTTTCCCCACGTACCGGCTGCCGCGCACCGCGCGCAGCCGGCGGACCCGTGTTTTGCCTCGCAAGGAGCATCCGGATGTCCCACTCGAACTCGCGTGCCACGCATGGCATCGCCGCAGGACGCCTTGGCGCAGAGGAACTCGGCTGCAATTTCGCCGATGTCTCTCCGCCCCTTTCCGCCGACGCCGCCGTGGTCGCCGCCGACCGCTGCCACTATTGCTACGACGCGCCCTGTGTCGCGGCCTGCCCCACCGGCATCGACATCCCGAGCTTCATCCGCAAGATCGGCAACGGCAATCTCAAGGGCGCGGCGCGCGATATCCTGAGCGCCAATCCGCTCGGCGGCATGTGCTCGCGCGTGTGCCCCACCGAGATCCTCTGCGAAGGCGCCTGCGTACGAAATCATCAGGATGGCGAACCGGTTCGGATCGGCGCGCTGCAGCGCCATGCCACCGACTTCCAGATGGCGCGTGAAGCCGCGGGCGCGGAGCCGCTCTTCAAGCGCACGAGCGAGACGGGGCGGCGCGTGGCCGTGGTCGGCGCCGGTCCCGCGGGGCTCGCGTGCGCGCATACGCTCGCGCTGGCCGGGCATGCCGTCACGGTGTTCGACGCGCGCGAGAAGCCCGGCGGGCTCAGCGAATATGGCATTGCCGCGTACAAGACCGTCGACGACTTCGCCCAGCGCGAAGTCGAGTGGCTGCTCTCGGTCGGCGGGATCTCGATCGAGCAAGGCAAACAATTGGGCCGCGATCTCAAGCTCGAGGCGCTGCGCGAGACCTTCGACGCGGTGTTCATCGGCATCGGCTTGGGCGGCACGCAGGCGCTTCGCATCGAAGGCGAGGCGCTCGAGGGCGTGCGCGACGCCGTCGATTTCATTGCGCAACTGCGCGAGGCGCGCGACCTGGCCACGCTGCCCGTGGGCCGCCGCGTCGTGGTGATCGGCGGCGGCAACACCGCCATCGACGCCACCGTGCAAAGCCGCAAGCTCGGAGCCGAGCACGTCACGCTCGCGTACCGGCGCGGCAGCGCCCAGATGAGCGCCACATGGGCGGAGCAGGAATTCGCACGCACCCAAGGGGTGACGATCGTCGAGTGGATGAAGCCGCTGCGGATTGTGGGCGCGGGCCGAGTCGAGGCCGTCGAATTCGAGCGCACAGCGCTCGACGCGAATGGCGCGCTGCAAGGCACCGGCGAGATCGAGCGCATCGAAGCCGACATGGTGCTCAAGGCAATCGGCCAGAAACTGCTGCCGGCAGGGCTGGAAGCGTTGCAATTGACCGATGGCGGCGTGCGCATCGCCGTGGATGCCGATGGCGCGACCTCGCTCGAAGGCGTCTGGGCCGGCGGCGATTGCGCGGGCCACGGCGCCACCGATCTCACCGTGCAGGCCGTGCAGGACGGCAAGCTCGCCGCGCGCGCGATAGACCGCTACCTCGCCGCGCAGGCCGTGAAAGCGGCGTGAGCCGCACAAGCACGACGCGTACACCCGATAAAACGAACGCCCCATGTTTTGCATGGGACCGGAGCGAGCACCCAAGCGCTCACTCCGGATCGACAAGGAGCCGCATCATGGCCGATCTACGCTGCACGATTGCCGGTATTGAATCGCCCAACCCGTTCTGGCTCGCTTCCGCGCCGCCCACCGACAAGGCCTACAACGTAAACCGCGCCTTCGAGGCGGGCTGGGGCGGCGTGGTCTGGAAGACGCTCGGGCTCGACCCGCACGTGGTGAACGTGAGCTCGCGCTACGGCGCCACCACCTGGCGCGGCCAGCGCATCGCCGGGCTGAACAACATCGAGCTCATTACCGACCGGCCGCTCGACGTGAACCTCAAGGAGATCGCGCAAGTGAAGCGCGACTGGCCCGATCGCGCGCTGATCGTTTCGCTGATGGTGCCGTGCAACGAGCAGGACTGGAAATGGATCCTGCCGCTAGTGGAAGACACCGGCGCCGACGCCGTCGAGCTCAACTTCGGCTGCCCGCACGGCATGAGCGAGCGCGGCATGGGCGCGGCGGTGGGCCAGGTGCCCGAGTACATCGAAATGGTCACGCGCTGGGTGAAGGAAGGCACGCGCCTGCCCTGCCTTGTGAAGCTCACGCCCAACGTGACCGACATCCGCCACGGCGCGCGCGCCGCGCACAAGGGCGGCGCGGACGGCGTCTCGCTCATCAACACCATCAACTCGATCGTGGGCGTGGACCTCGACGCCATGGCACCGCTGCCCACCGTGGACGGCAAGGGCACGCACGGCGGCTACTGCGGCCCCGCCGCGAAGCCGATCGCGCTGCACATGGTGGCCGAAATCGCGCGCGACCCGCAAACCCAGGGCCTGCCGATCTCGGGCATCGGCGGCATCTCCGACTGGCGCGACGCGGCCGAGTTCATGGTGCTGGGCGCGGGCAGCGTGCAGGTGTGCACCGCGGCCATGCATTACGGATTCCGAATCGTCAACGACATGATCGACGGGCTCTCGAACTGGATGGACGACAAGGGCTACGCGAACCTCGACGCGATTCGCGGCCGCGCCGTGCAAAACGTCACCGACTGGCAATACCTGAACCTGAACTACGACATCAAGGCCCGCATCGACCAGGACCGCTGCATCCAGTGCGGCCTGTGCCATATCGCCTGCGAGGACACCTCGCACCAGGCCATCACGGCCACGCGCGACGGCAAGCGCCACTTCGAGGTGGTCGATGCGAATTGCGTCGGGTGCAATTTATGCATGCATGTCTGCCCGGTCGACCAATGCATCACGATGGAGCGCGTCGACTCGGGCCGTTACGCGAACTGGACCACGCATCCGAACAATCCGGCCCGCGTGGCCGACCCGAAGGCGGCCTGAACCTCACAATTCCAACCGCAACGAGCAGTCACGGAGAAACCGCACCATGAGCCAGCCCGCAGCAAGCGGCGGTGTAGACAGCGACGCGAGCGCGCGCCGCAGCGCCAGCGAGTTATATAACGACGACCTCGCGCCCACGGGCGCCGCACAGCGCACGTGGCGCTGGTACCACTTCGGCGCGCTATGGGTGGGCATGGTGATGAACATCGCCTCCTACATGCTCGCGGCCGGGCTCACCGAGCAGGGCATGTCGCCATGGCAGGCGGTGTTCACGGTGCTGCTCGGCAACATGATCGTGCTCGTGCCCATGCTGCTGATCGGTCATGCGGGCGCGAAATACGGCATTCCCTATGCGGTGCTCGTGCGCTCGTCATTCGGCACCCAGGGCGCGAAGCTGCCGGCCATGCTGCGCGCCATCGTGGCGTGCGGCTGGTACGGCATTCAGTCGTGGCTCGGCGGCAGCGCGATCTACACGCTCGCCAATATCCTCACGCACAACGCGCTGGTGGGCGACGCGCTGCCGTTTCTCGGCATTTCGATCGCCCAGGGCGCGTGTTTCCTGATCTTCTGGGCGCTGCAACTCTATTTCATCTTGCACGGCACCGACTCGATCCGCTGGCTCGAAAGCTGGTCCGCGCCCATCAAGGTCGTGATGTGCGTGGCGCTGGTCTGGTGGGCGTGCTCGAAGGCGGGCGGCGTGGGCTCCATGCTCTCGCAGCCCTCGCAGTTCGCAGCCGGCGGCAAGAAGGCCGGGCTCTTCTGGGCCACCTTCTGGCCGAGCCTCACCGCGATGGTGGGCTTCTGGGCCACGCTCGCGCTGAACATTCCCGACTTCACGCGCTTCGCGAAGACACAGAAGGATCAGTTCGTGGGCCAGGCGCTGGGCCTGCCGATTCCGATGGCGCTGCTCTCCGTGGTCTCGGTCGTGGTCACCTCGGCCACCGTCGTGATCTACGGCAAGGCGATCTGGGACCCCATCGATCTCACGAGCCGCATGGAAGGCATCGGCGTGGGCATCGCGCTCGTCATCCTCACGCTCGACACCATGTGCTGCAATCTCGCGGCGAACCTGGTCGGCCCCGCCTACGATTTTTCGAGCCTCTGGCCCAAGGGCATCTCGTACAAGGCCGGTGGCCTGATTACGGCCACCATCGCCGTCGTGATGATGCCGTGGAAGATTCTCGCCACCACGCAGGGCTATATCTTCACGTGGCTCGTCGGTTATTCGGCGCTGCTCGGGCCGGTGGCGGGCATTCTCATGGTCGATTACTTCCTCATTCGCGGCACGCGGCTCGACACCGCGCAGCTCTTCGAGGAAAACGGCGAATACGCCTACTCGAATGGCTGGAACCCGGCCGCCGTGATCGCGCTGGTGGCGGGCGTGCTGCCGAATCTGCCGGGCTTTTTGAACGTGGCGTTCCCGAACGCCTTCCCCTCGGTGCCCGACGCGTTCAAAGGACTCTATACGTACGCGTGGTTCGTGGGACTCGCGATTGCGGCCATCGTCTATGGCGTGCTGATGAAGCTCAGCAAGAGCCGCAGGCCGAGCATCGCGAGTGCGTGAGCACATAGACCAGACAACCGAAGGAGACATTGCATCATGGCGATCCTGATTCGAGGCGGCACCGTGGTCGACGCGGACAAGAGCTATCGCGCGGACGTGCTCTGCGAGAACGGCACGATAGCGGCGATCGGCGAGAACCTTGACGCGCCCGCCGGTGCCACCGTGGTGGACGCGGGCGGGCAATACGTGATGCCGGGCGGCATCGACCCGCACACGCACATGGAACTGCCCTTCATGGGCACGACGGCGAGCGACGACTTCTTCAGCGGCACGGCGGCGGGTCTCGCGGGCGGCACGACGTCGATCATCGACTTCGTGATTCCGAACCCGAAGCAGCCGCTCATGGACGCGTTCCGCGAATGGCGCGGCTGGGCCGAGAAAGCTGCCGCCGATTACGGCTTTCACGTGGCGGTCACGTGGTGGGACGAGAGCGTGCACCGCGACATGGGGCTGCTCGTGCAGGACCACGGCGTGTCGAGCTTCAAGCACTTCATGGCGTACAAGAACGCCATCATGGCCGACGACGAGATCCTCGTGAACAGCTTCGCGCGCTCGCTCGAGCTGGGCGCGCTGCCCACCGTGCACGCAGAAAACGGCGAACTCGTGTTTCAGCTCCAGCGGCAGTTGCTCGCGCGCGGCTTCACCGGACCGGAGGCGCATCCGCTCTCGCGTCCGCCCGAAGTGGAAGGCGAGGCCGCGAACCGCGCGATCCGCATTGCGCAGGTGCTGGGCGTGCCCGTGTATATCGTGCACGTCTCCGCGAAAGAGGCGCTCGAAGCCATCACGCGGGCGCGCGCCGAAGGCCAGCGCGTATTCGGCGAAGTGCTCGCGGGCCACCTCGTGATCGACGAGGCCGTGTACCGCGACCCCGACTGGACGCGCGCGGCCGCGCACGTGATGAGCCCGCCGTTCCGCACCAGGGAGCATCGCGACGCGCTCTGGCGGGGGCTGCAAGGCGGCTTGCTGCACACCACGGCAACCGATCACTGCGTGTTCTGCGCCTCACAGAAAGCCATGGGCCGCAACGATTTCACACGGATTCCTAATGGATGCGGCGGCGTGGAGGACCGCATGGCCGTGCTATGGGATCAGGGCGTGAACACGGGTCGGCTCACGCCGAACGAGTTCGTGCGCGTGACGTCCACGAACGCGGCGCAGATCTTCAACCTCTACCCGCGCAAGGGCGCGGTGGCCGTGGGCTCGGATGCGGATCTCGTGGTCTGGGACCCGCAGGCCACGCGCACGATCTCCGTGAAGACGCATCATCAGAACGTGGACTTCAACGTGTTCGAAGGGATGACGGTGCGCGGCGTGCCCACGCATACGGTCTCGCAGGGCGAGCTGGTGTGGGCGGACGGCGACCTGCGTGCGCGGCGCGGCGCGGGGCGCTATCTGAAGCGGCCCGCGAATCCGGGCTATCTGCAGGCCTCGCGGCTCGCGAAGCAGTTGAAGGAGACGCAGCCGGTGCATCGCGAGGGGGATCAGCCCGCCTGAGCGCCCGTCGCGACCGCAACGTCAATACTGCACCACGATCGTCACGCGCCGGTTGAGCGCGCGGCTTGCGGGGTCGGTGGCGGCAACGAGCGGAAAGTTGTCGGCCCGGCCGATCGCAGCAAGCCGATGCGGCTCGACACCCCGCTCGACCAGATAGCGCACGACGGCCCCCGCGCGCGCCGAAGAAAGCTCCCAGTTCGACGCGTAGCGCGCGTTCGAGATCGGCGTGCTGTCGGTGTGGCCTTCGACGAGAATATTGCCGTTGGGCACCTGCGCCAGCACGCGCGCGATGCGGCTTAGCACGCCGAACGAATCGGGCAGCAGCGCCGCATCGCCGGCATTGAAGAGAATCTTCGCGTTGATGCCGATCTCCACGCCGTGGGCCACCGGCACGATCGTGATCTCGCCGCGCTCGCGCAGCGGGTCGAGCGACGCGAGCAATGCGCTTGCGGCCGCCTGCGGTTTCGCGGCCGGCGCGGCGGCAACCGGCGCTCGCGCCGCCAGCGACTGTCTGCGAATCGCCTGTTCGCTGTGCTTCGCGAGCTGCATCGCGTAGAGCGCAAGGAACAGCACCATCATCGTGGTGATGAGATCCGCGTAGGAGAGCAGCCAGCGGCCGGACTGCTCACCGCCTTCGTCCTCTTCGCGGTCGAAGGCGCTAACGAGCATGTCATGCGCCGGCCGGCTTTCGGATGAGATCTTCATAAGTGAAAGCGCGCTGCGTTCTCAGTTTACGGGCGCGTTTGCGTGCACGCTTGCCTGCGCGCCCTGCCGCGACCACGCGTTCGCCTCACCGGGCAAGCCAGCGCCGCGCCCACCCACTTCGCCTGCGAGCCGCGTCGCGATCGTATGCGGGGTTTCCTTGCGTGAAATGGCGAGCAACCCGTCCAGATAGAGCTTGCGCAGCCGCAGTTCGCTTTCGATGTGCGCGCGCATCTTGCCGTAGAGCGGCAAGAACACGAGATTGGCCAGCGCGAGCCCGTAGAGCGTGGCGACGAACGCCACCGCGATGCCCTGCCCCAGCTGCGAGGGCTCGACCAGATGCGAGGTCACCTGGATGAGGCCCAGCACCGAGCCCAGAATGCCGAAGGTCGGCGCATAGCCGCCAGCCTGCTGCCAGACGCGCGCGGCCGCCAGATGCGTGCGTCCATACGCTTCCAGCTCGCGATTGAGCGCGTCTTCGAGCACGGCGGTCGAGACGCCGCTTGCCAGCAGTTCGAGGCCACGCCGCGCAAACGGATGAATGCCGCGCCAGTCCATCGACTCGAACGCGAGCAGGCCGTTGAGCTTGGCCTGGTCGCCCCATTCCAGCACGGCGGCGAGACTCGTTTCGTCCACCTGCTGCGCGCGCACGAACACCGTGCGCAGGCGCAGGACCGCGTCGAAGAAGCGCGCCCACGGGTTCTGGATCATCACCGCGGCCAGCGTGCCGCCCAGCACGACGAGCAGCGCCTCGGGCTGCAGCAGCGAGGTGAACTGCCCGCCTTCGAGCGCAAAGCCGATCGCGATGGCCGCCCCACCCAGCAGGACTCCGAACAAAGTCGAAAGATCCATACGCCTCCCTTATTGCACGCCGTTCGCCTTGATCTCGCGCACCGCGCCGACAAGACGCTGCTCGATCGCCTCGATCTCCACCGGATCGGCTTTGATCTCGCGCCGCATGAGCCACGAGACCTCGTTCTTGCGCGTCTCCGACATCACCGAAAGCAGGCGCTCGGAAACCGCCTTGTCTTCGAGCGAGGCGAGCAGCTTGGCGAGATCGTAGCTATCGAGCGAATTGACGGCCTCGAACAGCGTGCGCTGATCGACGAACAGCAGGTCGTCGAGCGCGTTGAGCTCGCCCGAGCCGCGCTTCACGCGTTGCGTGAAATACGCCACGCCCTTCTGCTCGACGAAATTGAGCACCTTCGACTTTCTGAACGCGAACAGCTCCTCGGCGATCTCGTCGTGCGAGAGCTTGTTGAGCAGCAGCTTGCGCTCGACGCCGATCAGCGCTTCGAGGTCGGCGAGTTCGATCAGTTCGAGTTCGCTGTTGATCGAGACGTCGAGGTCGTGATCGGCCACCAGCGAAGCGCGCTCCACGATACGAACGGGATCGAACGTGACGACCTGGCGGCCCAGTGCGCCCTCGCCAGCATTGCCGCCGGCCAGATTCGAGGACACCTGGCCCGCCTCGATCGCGACGAGATTGAGCTTTTCCATGCGCCGCAGCATCGTCATCACGTGCGGGCGCGAATGCCCCGCCACGGCGCGGCATTTCTGCACGACCTCGGCGAGCGCCACGCTCACCTCACCCGCTGCCGCACCAGGGCGCGGCCAGCCGCCCTTCGCATCGCCGCGCTCGGCACGCTCGGCGCCTGCAAGCAGCGAGAGCACGTGGGCATACGAGAGAATGCCCGGCAGGAAGTCGGCGTGCGTGTAGGTGGCGAGCAGATCGTCCTTGGCCTTCGTGCGGCGGATCATCGTGCGCAAAACGTGGCGCAGGAGCGGCGAAACGCGTTCGAGCTCGTCTTCGATGATGCTCGCGGGCACGACGGTCAACTGGCAAAACGTCAGCGCCTTGGCGGTGCTCGGGCGCGGCTCGGCGCCCAGCAGTGCGCTTTCCCCGAAGAATTCGCCGCGGCCGAGCGTTGCGGTCACGACCCGCTTTTCGTCGCAGCGCGTGGAGATTTCGACTTTGCCTTCGGCGATGACGAAGAGCACGCGCTCGCCCGCGAAGCCCTCCGAATAGATCACTTCGCCCGGCGCCGCGGTGCGCGACCATGTTTGACTGCGATTCAAGGTAATACCCCGTAGCGGATGTCTTTCTTTTCGATCCCGTAAGCTGTCCGGTCTGCGCCAGCGCAGTCAAACGGGGTCTCTCGTCAGTGCCGTTTACGGCTTGCGAGCGGGGGTTCTTGAATCGGTTTTCAAGGCGGCACGCGGGACTTGCGGCCTGGTCGATGGCAAGCTCACGCAGCAAACGATGCGCGCAATGCGTTTGCGGGCAAAATCGGCAGGCGCAAACGATTGCGCCCGCAAAAGCGCGATCGCGCGAAATGGTGGCTGGGCACACGATGCGCCCGACCATGTTTGAGTTGCTTAATGCTTACATCGATGAAGCCCGAGCTCAGGCTGCAAGCTTGCCGACAGCTCCATTCGCGGGCGGCACGACCACGCCAGCGCGCGCGAAGCGGATGGCCTCCATCAGTGCCTCATGGTCGCCCACGTGATTCGCGAGCAGCAGGATCAATTGCGCATTGGCCGACTGGCTCTGCGCTTCGTCGAGATCGCGATGCATGTCGATGAGCGCTTCGTAGAAGTCGTCGGGGCGCGTGAGGTTGGGTTGTGTGTTGAGCATCGTTGTCTCCATACAAGGCTGAATTCTTGTCATCTGCGCAATGAAATCGAAAGGCGGCCACAGCTCGCGTGCGCCCGCCTTTCGCATCACCACATCAAGCCGTACCGGCCACGCACAGCGCCCGCTTGAGCGCGCGCTCGACACGCGGCGCATCGGCACGACGCCAGCGCGCGCACACGTGCTGATCCGGCCGGATCAGATAGAACGCGCCGTCCTGTGCGCCGTAGCGTTGCGCGGCCAGACCCTCGGCATCGCGCACGACCGCCGTGCCCGGCGGCAAGCCCTCAGGCGCAGCGCCCTCGCCGTCGAGCACCGCCACGAAATGCATCGGCACCGGGCCTCGCGCAAGCGCATCGAGCGCCGCGCGCGTATCGCTTTCGAGCGCGAACCCCGCGCGGCAGAACAGCAGCCCCGCAAAGCGCCCGCCGAGCTGCGCGAGCAGCCATTGCGGCGCACCCTGCGCATCGACGAGAGGCGCATCGGCGCATGACGCGCCCGGCACCATCTGGCCTGAGAACGTCTCTTCGTCGGCCGTATTGAGCGTCGATTCGTGCAGCACCGCAGGCACCGAGAGCCTCCCGCTGTTCACCAATTGCCGCGCGAACGCATGCTCGCGCGCGAGTGTCAGCACGGCGTCGCGGAACACGCGGCTCACCGCGCTCTTGGGCGTGATGAAGTCGGTCGAGCGCGTGGAGTTGCGGATGTTTTCGTCGGCGGCGTATTCGCGCTCGCTCGCATAGGTGTCGAGCAGCGCGTCGGAGGCGCGCTGCTCCAGCACCATCGCAAGCTTCCAGGCGAGGTTCTCGCCGTCCTGGAAGCCGCTATTCGCGCCGCGCGCGCCGAACGGCGACACGAGGTGCGCCGAGTCGCCCGCGAACAGCACGTTGCCGTGGCGGAAGCTGTCCATGCGCAAACACGAAAACGTGTAGATGCTCACCCACTCCAGCTCGAACTTCACGTCGGGGCCGAGCAGCGCACGCACGCGCGGGATCACGCGCTCGGGCGTCTTTTCGAGCACCGGGTCGGCGTCCCAGCCCAGCTGGAAGTCGATGCGCCAGACGTTGTCGGGCTGGCGATGCAGCAGCACCGACTGGTTCGGATGGAACGGCGGGTCGAACCAGAACCAGCGCTCGGTGGGGAAGTCGGCTTCCATCTTCACGTCGGCGATCAGGAAGCGGTCCTTGAACGTGCGGCCGTGGCTGTCGAGGCCCATGAGCTTGCGCACCGGGCTGCGCGAGCCGTCCGCCGCCACCGCGTAGCGCGCGAGCAGTTCGTACTGGCCGTCGGGCGTCTCGATCTCGAGCGCCACGTGCGCGTCTTCCGCGCCCGGCGTGCCGCGCTGCGCGATGCCCGTCACCTTGCTCTTCCAGCGGATCTCGAGGTTGGGCAGTGCCTGCGCGCGTTCGAGCAGGAAGCCTTCCACGTAGTACTGCTGAAGATTGATGAACGCAGGCCGGTGATGTCCGCTTTCCGGCAGCAGGTTGAAGGTGTAGACCAGTTCGTCCTTGCGGAACACCTTGCCCACGTTCCAGCTCACGCCTTTCTCGACCATGCGCTCGCCGCAGCCGAGCCGGTCGAAGATATCGAGCGAGCGCTTCGAAAAGCAAATCGCGCGCGAGCCCGTTGAGAGCGTGCAATCGTCGTCCACGAGCACCACGGGCAAGCCGTGCTGCGCAATGTCAATCGCTGTGGCGAGGCCCACCGGCCCCGCGCCCACCACCACTACCGGACGCACGCACGCTGCGGCATCCGGGCTTTGCTCGCTACAACGCGTGTATTCGAAGGTCAGCGTTTGATAGTCGATCATCGTTGTGTCTCCCGTCCTTGCCTCGCAGCACCGCTCAATCCTGCAGCGCGTCCCACATTTCCTTGTCGCGCTGCGCGGTCCAGATGCGCGGATGCGTGATGCCGCTCGCCTCGTCAAAGGCGCGCGAAACATCGAACGGCAGGCAATGCTCGTAGATGAAGACATGGCCGAACTTCGGGTCCATCGCTTCGCGCGTGAGCGCCATCGACTGCTTGAGATCCAGCTTCTGCTCGACCGCCTTGCGGCCCTGCGCGAGCAGCGTCGTCACGAAGTCCTTCGTATAGTCGAGGCCCTTGTTCACCTCATCGGGCGTGACGAGCGCGGGGCCGCGACCCGGCACGAGCTTTTCCGCACCCAGCGAGCGCAGCGCTTCGAGCGTGGCGGGCCATTGCTCGAGCTGTGCATCGCCGCAATAGCAAGCCGCGTCGTATTCCACGAGATCGCCCGAGAACAGCACCTTTTGCTGCGGCAGCCACACCACGGTGTCGCCCTTCGTGTGGCCCGAGCCCATGTGCGCGATCTTCACTTCGAGCTTGCCGAGGAACAGCGTGATTTCCTTCTCGAACACGAGCGTGGGCCACGTGAGGCCCGGCACCGTCTCCACGCCCGCAAACAGGCGCGGGAAGCGCTCGATCTCCGACTTCATGTCGGCTTCGCCGCGCTCGACGATCATTTCGTATGTGCCGCGGCTCGCGATGATCTGCTGCGCGCCTTCCTTGAAATACGCCGAAGCACCCAGCACGCGCACCGCGTGATAGTGCGAGAGCACGACGTATTTGATGGGCTTGTCGGTGACGCTGCGGATCTTCGCGATGAGGTCCTGCGCCATGGCGGGCGTGGCGGTGGTGTCGACGATCATCACGCCGTCGTCGCCGATGATGACGCCCGAGTTCGGATCGCCTTCCGTGGTGTACGCGTAGGCGTTTTCCGAGAGCTGCGTGAAAGTGACCTGTTTCTCTTCGAGATCGGCCTGCGATGCGAACGCCTTTGCCATCTGAATCTCCGTATCGGTTGGGGAGCGAATAACGGAGCGAGGCGTGGCGCATGCGCCAGCAGGTGCCGGGAAGCGCCCACAGCGCCCGCCGGTTTGTCTCGCCCCGTCTGGTTGTGAATGAGCCGCTGTTTTGCCGGGGTGAGTCCATGATCGCCCGCCCGTTTTTATTTGTCAATAGCGAATACACTAGCCATATGCAAATCAATTGATGGCGAGTGCTCACGCGCCGTTCGGTTAACATGGACCCTTTTTCAGCCCGGGACAACGAGTGAAGACCCCTCGCAACGCCGCCAGGCCGCCGCAGCCCTCCCCGCCCGACGCGGACGCCGGCGGCGGGAAGACGCAGCGCGGCATTCAGAGCGTGGAAGTGGGCGCGCGCCTGTTGCGCGTGCTCGCCGACGCGCGCGTGCCGCTCGCGCCCAGCGATCTCGCGGCGGGCGCCGAAATCGCGTCGAGCCAGGCGCACGCTTATCTGGTGAGCCTCACGCGGCTCGGCCTGATCAAGCGCGACGCGCTTTCCGGGCGCTACGAGGCGGGGCCGCTCGCGCTGCGCCTCGGCCTGCTGCATCTGGCGCAGGAACCCGCGCTGCGCGAGGCCGTGCCGCGCGCAGCGGCGCTCGCGCACGCGCACAACTGCAGCGTCGCGCTGTGCATTGCGGGGCCGCAGGGGCCGACCATCGTGCGCTACGAGCACGCGAGCCTGCCGCTGCACGTGAACCTGCACGTGGGCACGGTGATGTCGCTGCCGGACACGTCCACGGGCCGCGTGTTCTGCGCGTTCCTCGACGAGGCCGCGCTGCGCGCGATGTGGACCAACCAGACGGCGCAGCCGGTCTGGCGCGGCACGGCGGAGCCCGGCGCGGCCAACGCGGCGGCGGCCGGCAAAGCGGCGTCAAAACAAGACCCCGCCGCGCCTGAACGCGACGCCGCTTTCGCAGGCAACTTCGCAGGCAACCTCCCAGGCAACTTCGCGGCCACGCTCGACGCCATCCGCGCGCGCGGCTTCGAACTCGGCATCGACGCGCCCAGCCCCGGCGTCAGCAGCATCTGCGTGCCGGTGCTCGATGCGCAGCGCGCGTTGCGCCTCACGCTCACGGCCGTAGGCGCGAGTGGCTCGCTCGACGTGCGCCCGGCAGGTGCGCTCGTGCGCGCGCTGCGCGACGCCGCGCGCGAGATCGCCATGGCCGCCTTTGCGGCTTCTCCCGCTTCCCCCACATCCGATTCGAACTGAACCGCCACCATGCCCCGAGCCCGCACCCCGTCCAGCGCCACGGACGACGCCCGCGCCGAAACCTCCGCTCCAGCGGAAACCGCCGACAAGCCGCAACGCGGCATCCAGGCGCTCGACGTCACGGGCGAGCTGCTCGCCGCGCTCGTCGCGGCCGGCACGCCGCTCTCGCTGCGCGATCTCTCGGCCGCCGCCGGCATGCCGAGCGCGAAGGCCTTTCCCCATCTGGTGAGCCTGCTCAAGACGGGCCTGCTCGCGCGCGACGAGGCGGGCCGCTACGAAGCCGGCCCCTTGAGCCTCGAATTGGGCCTGCTGGGGCTCGCCCGCCTCTCGCCCGTGCGCGAAGCCGACGCCGAGCTCGTTGACCTCGCCGCCAGCACCGGCATGAGCGTGGCGCTCGCGGTGCCGGGGCCGCTCGGGCCCACGGTTGTGCGCCTCGAAGAATCGCCGCGGCCCTTGCACGTGAGCCTGCGGCCGGGCACGGTCATGTCGATCGTGAACACGGCCATCGGCCGCGTGTTCGCCGCATGGCTCGACGACGACGTGCGCGCCGAACTGCTCGCGCAGGACGGCCTGCGCCTTGCCGGCGCGCCGGCGCAACAAGCACGCGAGGACCCGCGCTACACCGAACGCCTTGCCGCAATCCGCGCGCAACGGCTCGACACGGCGCTCGGCAATCCGATCCCCGGCATCAGCACCGTGGCCGCCCCCGTGTTCGATCACACCGGCAGCGTGTGCCTCGTGCTCGCGCTGATGGGGCCGTCGGGCAACTTCGACACGGCCAGCGAAGGCGACAGCGCACAACGCCTGGCCGTGGCGGCCGAGCGCCTGTCGCGCCGTTTCGGCTACGTGGCGGGGGCCGCGCCGCTATAATCGGCATCCTGCGTGGCGGCACCTGGCAGCGCGCCACTGCGCCTTTTGAGCCAGCCGGCAAGAAAGCAAACAAGCGGCACACCGGAAGCACAACCCGGCAGCCCACCCGCAGCCAGCAAGGAAGCGCTCATGAGCACGGCCTCCACCGGTTCCCACGCGACGCAGCGCCAGGTTGCCGACCTGCCCTGCCCGCGCGGCCTGCCGCTCGTCGGCAATCTGCTGCAGCTCTCACCCGCGCGGCTGCATCTGATCCTCGAACGCTGGGCGCAAGAGCTTGGCACTCCGTATCGTTTCCAGGTGGGCAGCATCCCCATCACGATCTGGACCGACACCGCGCTGATCCAGCAGATCATGCGCGAGCGCCCGCACCGCTATCGGCGGTATCAGCCTGTTGAAGCGGTGCTCCACGAGATGGGCTGCAACGGCCTGTTCTCCGCGGAAGGCGCGGCGTGGGAGCCGCAGCGGCGCCTCGTGATGCAGGCGCTCTCGATCCCGACCATCAAGGCGTTCTATCCCACGCTCGCCGAAATCACCGGGCGGCTGCGCGCGCGCTGGCTGCGCGCGGCCGAGCGCGGCGAGACCGTCGAGATGACCGACGACCTCAAGCGCTACACCGTGGACGTGACGAGCGCGCTCGCGTTCGGCGAAGACCCGCGCACGCTCGAGCGCGATCACGGCGTGATTCAGGAGCATCTGGAGCGCATCTTGCCGAGCGTGATGGGCCGCATCAACGCGCTCTTTCCGTATTGGCGCTACTTCAAGCTGCCTGCGGACCGCAAGCTCGATCAGTCGCTCGCCGAAGTGCATCGCCATGTGGACGCGATGATGGCGCGCGCCCGCGAGCGCATGCGCGACGAGCCAGCGCAAACGCCGCGCAACCTGCTCGAAGCGATGCTCGTGCAACAACAGCAACAGGCGCAAGCGGAGCCCGGCGCCGCGCCGATTACCGATGCGCAGATCCGCGCGAACGTATTGACGATTCTGCTCGCGGGCGAAGACACCACGGCCGATTCGATCGCGTGGACGCTGCCCTATCTCGCGGCGGACACGCAACTGCAAACGCATCTGGGCGCACAGGCGCGCCGCGTGCTGGGCAATGCGAGCGTGTGCCCGGACTATGCCACGCTCAAGGAGCTCGATCTCTTCGAGGCGATCTGCATCGAGGCGACGCGCCTGCGGCCCGTGGCGGCCGTGCAATCGTTCGAGCCGCTCGAAGACGTGGTGCTCGACGGCGTGGCCCTGCCCAAGGGCACGCGCATGTTCTTCGTGGCGCGGCCGGCCATGGTCGACGCGAAGAACTTCGTCGATCCGCAGCGCTACGATCCGTGGCGCTGGATGCGCAAGGGCGAGCAAGAGCCTCACGGCGGGCCGCACGACGTGCGCGCGTATCTGCAGTTCGGCGCAGGGCCGCGCGTGTGCCCGGGACGTCATCTCGCGACCGTGGAGATGCGCCTCGCGCTTTCCATGCTGATGAACGAATTCTCGATCGAGATGGCCGTCGATCCGGCGAAGATCAACGAGATCTCGCAGTTCACGATGGTGCCCGACACCATGCCGGTCAGGCTGACGAAGCGTCAACGATAGGCAGCCGGGCGCGAGTCCCGGTGCCGGGTGCCGCTTACTCTTTCGCTTCCACGCTGTCCGGGCCGCCGCGCGCCTGCGCGTCGCGCATCTTTGCGAGCGTCTTCGGCTCGAGTCCGAGCGCCACGCCCATCGCTAGCGCGTCGACCACCGCGAGATGCGCAATGCGCGACACACCGGGCGCTTGAGGCGCTTCCGAAACCGGCACGCGCAAGAGCAGCGGGATGTCGACCACCCAGGCCAGTCGCGAGCCCGCATTCGTGAGCGCGATGGTGGTCGCGCCACGCTCTTTCGCAATCTGGATGCTCTCGTTCACTTCTACGCTGCGGCCCGACTGCGAGATCGCGAAAGCCACGTCGCCGGGTTCGAGCAAGCCGGCATAAAGACGCTGCAAATGGGCGTCGGTAAACGCACTCGCCGCAATGTCCAGGCGCAGCAGGCGCAGCGCCGCGTCTTGCGCCACGAGCCCCGAGCCCGCGCCCACGCCGAAGAAGTAGACGCGCCGCGCGCTGCCGAGCGCCGCCACCGCCGCCTCGAACACGGCCGGATCGAGCGAGTCGCGCGCGTGCTTCACGCCCTGCACCACCTGCTCCGTCACGCTGTCGAGCAGCGTGCCCACTTGCGTGAGGTCGCCGCTCGCCACTTCCCGCGCCGCGGCGAACGGCATGCCGCCCGCCGCGCTCTGCGCGAGCCGCATCTTGAAGTCGCGCAGCCCGTGCGCCCCTACCGCGCGGCAAAAGCGCGTGACCGAAGGCTCGGACACCTCGGCGCGCAGCGCGAGCTCGGTGATGCTCGCGCGCATCGCGAAGTCGATGTCGGCGAGCACCATCTCCGCGACCTTGCGTTCGGCGGGCCGCAGCGACTCCGCTACGTTGCGGATGTGATGGATCAGGTTGGAGACCGGCAAGCTGTTTTCCGTGGATGAGCCGTGGAAGGTGCAAGGGTCACGATCGTCACGCCGGACCCGACGCTTGCGCCCTGTTCAGTCCGTCAATCGAGCCGCTTGCCGCTTTCGGTGTCGAACAGATGCAGGTGCGCGAGAGGCAGACCCAGCGTCATGCGCTGCCCCGGTTCGATGCCGGGCCGCGCGCGCGTCGTGACGCACCATGTCGTGCCGCCTATTTTCCCGTACAAGTGGGTCTCCGCGCCAGTCGGCTCGATCACCTCGACGCTGAACGGCACGTCGCCACCCTGCGTTTCGATGTGCTCGGGGCGGATGCCGAGCGTCACGCGCGCACCGGCTTGCGCGCGGCCCTCGGGAAGGGCGATGCGCACACCGTCCTCGAGCACGAGCGCCGTGCCGCGCGCGTCGCTCATCACGCTGCCCGTGGCGAAATTCATCGAAGGCGAACCCAGAAAGCTCGCCACGAACAGATTGCCCGGCTTGTCGTAGAGATCGAGCGGCTTGCCGATCTGCTCGATGCGCCCCGCGTTCATCACCACGATACGGTCGGCCATGGTCATCGCTTCGATCTGGTCGTGCGTGACGTACACCACCGTACTGCGCAGGCGCTGATGCAGCGCCTTGATTTCCGTGCGCATCTGCACGCGCAGCTTGGCATCGAGATTCGAGAGCGGTTCGTCGAAGAGAAACAGCGACGGCTCCCGCACCACGGCGCGCCCCATCGCCACGCGCTGGCGCTGGCCGCCCGAGAGCGCGCGCGGCAGGCGGTCGAGATAGCTCGACAGGTTCAGCATCTTCGCCGCGGCCTCGATGCGCGGCTTGAAGCCCTCTTCGCGCTCCTTGCGGATGCGCGGCCCGAACGCGATGTTGTCGTAGACCGAGAGATGCGGGTAGAGCGCGTAGCTCTGGAACACCATCGAGACGTTGCGCTGCTGCGGGGGCAGCATATTCGCGCGCGTGCCGCCGATGGTGAGGTCTCCGCCACTGATATCTTCGAGGCCCGCGATCATGCGCATGAGCGTGGTCTTGCCGCAGCCCGAAGGCCCGACCAGCACGACGAACTCGCCGTCCGCGATGTCGAGGTCCACGCCGTGCACGACCTGGGTGTCGCCGTAGCGCTTGTAGATGCCGTTCAGTTGTACCGCTGCCATGCTGTCCTCGTGGGCTGTCGTTGCTCGCCGTGCGTGTGTTTTGCTGCCTGCGCGTTGCACCTTCGCTTCACTGCCTCGCTTCTCGTGCTCGCTCCTCGTCCTCGCTTCACTTCCTCACTGCGCGCTTGTGTTCTCGCTTCAGAACGGATCGAGCGTGAGCTCACCCGCCATCAGCCGGTTGCCCGCCATGAGACCCGCGTCCACCGGCAGCGCCACGCCCGTGATCACGCGCGCCTGCGGCGAGGCGAGAAACTGCACGGCGTCGGCGATGTCCTCGGGCGTGGCCACGTCACCGAGCGGATACCATTTCTTTAGTTCTTCGAATATCTGCGGATGCTGCGCCACACGCGTATGCCAGGCGGGCGTCTTCACGGTGCCGGGGCACACGATGTTCGCGCGGATGCCATGCGGCCCGAGCTCCATGGCCAGCGCCTTCGTGTAGCTCACGAGCCCCGCCTTCGCCGCGCTATACGCGGGATGGCCCAACGCGGCGAGCCCATTGACCGAGCCGATCAGCACGAGCACGCCGCGCCCGCGCTCGATCATCGAAGCGCGCACGGACTCGACCGTGTAGTAGGTGCCGTTCAGGTTCAGATCGACGTCGCGCCGCCAGCTCGCGGCGTCGGTATGCGCGAGCGTCGTGCCAAGCGCGCCGCCCGCGTTGGCCACGGCCACGTCCACCGGACCGCGCACGGCCACGGCGCGCGCCACCGCGTCTGCCACTGCGGCCTGATCGCTCACGTCGGCGGCCAGTGCTTCGAGGCGCGCGGCGCCCAGTTCGTCCGCCAGCGCCTGCACACCCGACGCGTCGCGGTCGAGCGCGAGCACCGTATCGCCCGCCTCGTGAAATCGCTTGCACAGCGCACGGCCAATGCCGCCGCACGCGCCCGTCACCAGCACCACCCGGCTCATCGTCGACTCTCCGCGAATGATTCGAAAGACCCGGCCGGCACCACCGGCCGATCTGTAAATTTCCTACATATTGGTATTTTGCGCGACCTCTGCTGCGGGTTTACACGCACGACCTACTGCTGCGATGCCGCATGAATTTCCCATGCTTTACAGCATGTTAGGCAATTTCCGGCGTGCAAAACAATCTCGCGTTTCCCAGGTGACAACCTTTTTTTCATCCTGTAGGATTTTTTCAAACAACGCAATACGAACAATCCGATGGCCGGGCGACGGCGGCGGCAAGAACCGAAAAACCAACCAGCAACCACCCCGCATGGGATGGGACGCGGTGCGCTGCACCCGCTCCCATCAACACAGGAGACAGAGAATGGCGTTTAAGGCACGTGCATCCACCACGCTCGGCAAGCTGGCCGTCGCGCTTACGTTCGCGGGCATCACCTTCGCGGCGCACGCCGACACGGTCCGCGTGACCGTCGCGCACTACAGCGACGCCACGGCCCCGTACTTCGAGAAGATGGCCAAGCAGTTCGAAGCCGCCAATCCCGGCACCACGATCAAGATCGAAGACGTGAACTGGGACTCGCTGCAACAGAAGCTGCAGACCGACATCTCCGGGGGCGCGAACGCCGACCTCGCGATCATCGGCACGCGGTGGCTGCTCGACTTCGTCAAGGACGACATCGCCGAGCCGCTCGATCCCTACATGGATGCGAACTTCAAGGGCCGCTTTATCGGCCCGTTCCTCGCGCCCGGCGAAATCAACGGGAAAATCTACGGCCTGCCGATTGCCGCTTCCGCGCGCGCGCTCTACTACAACAAGGACATGCTCGCTTCGGTTGGCTATCCGAACGGTCCGAAGACCTGGAACGACGTGATCGACGCCTCGAAGAAGCTCAAGGCGAAGGGCATCGCGGGCTTCGGCCTGCAGGGCAAGGAAATCGAAACCGACGTGTACTTCTACTACGCGCTGTGGACCAACGGCGGCGAAGTGGTGGGCAAGGACGGCAAGGCCGCATTCAACTCGCCGGCGGGCGTGAAGGCCGCCACGCTCTACAAGACGATGATCGACGAAGGGCTCACGGAGCCGGGCGTGACGGGCTACAGCCGCGAAGACGTGCAAAACCTCTTCAAGCAGGGCCGCGTGGCGATGATGATCTCGGCGCCGTTCCTCGCCAAGCAACTCAAGAAGGAAGCACCGAATATCAAGTACGGCATCGACCCGATCCCGGTGGGCACGACGAGCGCGACCTATGCGGTCACGGACTCGATCATGATGTTCAAGAACTCCAAGGTGAAGAAGAGCGCCTGGAAGTTCCTCGACTTCCTGTTCACCAAGCAACCGCGCGTGGAGTTCACGAGCACCGAAGGCTTCCTGCCGACGACGAAGGCTGAAGCCACCGACCCGGCGTTCCAGGATCCGGACACGAAGGCGTTCGTCGCGCTGCTGCCGCATGCGCGCTTCGCGCCGACCGTGACGGGCTGGGAAGACACCGCCAAGGCCGTGACCAACGCGATGCAGTCGATCTACCTCGGCAAGGCCAAGCCCGCCGACGCGCTGAACCAGGCCGCCACAGAAGCCAACAAGTCGCTCGGCAAGTAAGCCCGGCGGCCTTTTCAGCCGCCTTTTTCGTCGGCTTTTCGGCATGAAGCAGGCGCTTTATATCGCCGCAAGAACCGGCGCGTGGCGTAGCATATTCGCTACGCGGCGCGCCGGTTCGCCCATGTAACGACCGCAATACCGGACGCCCCACGCCATGACTATGGGTCCCCTGAAGCAAACGCCGCCAGCCGGTCCGGCAACCGGCGAAGCGCCCGCACCCACCCGCGCCAGGAACCGCATGAGCCGCTCACAACGTGCTGTCGCCGTGCCCCGCGCCCCCTGGCTCCTGATCGTGCCAAGCCTCGCGCTGGCCCTCTTCATCATCAGCTACCCGATCTTCAACATCGTGTACCAGTCGCTGCACGATGTGTCGCGCTTCGGCCAGATTCGCGGCTTCAGCGGCTTGCAGAACTTCTACAACGTGTTCGCGGACCCGGTGTTCCTGAGCGCGCTCCAGAACACGCTGATCTGGACGGTCTGCGTCGTGGTGGGCACCGTGGCGATCTCGGTGCCGGTCGCGCTGATACTCAATCAGGACTTCTACGGACGCGGAATCGCACGCACGATCGTCATGCTGCCGTGGTCGGTCTCACTCACCATGACCGCCGTGGTCTGGCGCTGGTCCTTCAACGACGACTACGGCATGGTCAACGTCACGCTGCAGCGGCTAGGCATGATCTCCGGGCCGATCCACTGGCTCGCCACGCCCCAATATGCGTTTCCGGTCGAGATTGCCGTGGGCATTCTCGTGTCGATACCGTTCACCACGACGATCCTGCTGGGCGGCCTCTCCTCGGTGCCCGGCGACATCTACGAAGCCGCGCGCATCGACGGCGCGAGCGCCTGGCAGCAGTTCCGCCAGCTCACGCTGCCGCTGCTCAAGCCCTTCATCAACATGGCGATCCTGCTCAACGTGATCTATGTGTTCAACTCGTTCCCGATCATCTGGGTGATGACGCAAGGCGGCCCCGACGACAGCACGCACATCCTCGTGACCTACCTCTACGAGCTGGGCTTCCGGCTCGGCCGGCCCGGCGAAGCCGCCGCCGTCTCGCTCATCATGCTCGTGATCCTGTTCGCGTTCTCGGTGGCCTACCTGCGCGTGCAGGCCAGGCGTGGCGGCAGCGCGGAAGGAGACCTCGCATGAACCGCAAGCTCAAACGCTCGCTCTGGTGCTGGCTCGCGCTTTCGCCGCTCGTGGTGGCCGTGCTGTTCCCGTTCGCGGTGATGTTCTTCACCTCGCTCAAGCCCGCCTCCGAGGTGTTCGTCTATCCGGCACGCTGGCTGCCCGTGCACTGGCGCTGGGAAAACTATGTCGACATGTGGCAGGCCGCGAACTTCGGCGTCGCGCTGCGCAACAGCATCGTGATCTCGTGCCTCTCCACGGCGCTCGCGCTGGCTGTGAGCCTGCCCGCCGCTTACGCGCTCGCGCGCTTTCCGTTTCGCGGCCGCGGGCTCTATCGGCAGTTCCTGCTCGTCACGCAGATGCTCTCGCCCATCCTGCTGGTGGTAGGCCTGTTCCGGCTCGCTGCGATGATTCCTTATGGCGACGGCAATCTCGTCGATTCGAAGATCGGCGTGATCATCTCGTATGCGGCGTTCAACATTGCGTTCGCGGTGTGGATGCTGTCGTCGTATTTCCAGACCGTGCCGCGCGACCTCGAAGAGTCGGCATGGCTCGAAGGCTGCAGCCGCAGCGGCGCCGTGCTGCGCGTGTTTCTTCCGCTCGCGGTGCCCGCCGTGGTGGTGACGGCGATCTTCACGTTCATCAGCGCATGGAACGAGTTTGCGGTGGTCTATACACTGATCCGCTCGCCCGAGAACAAGACGCTCACCGTGCAGGTCACCGACATGGTGGCCGGCAAATACACCGTGGAATGGGAACTCGTGATGGCGGCCACGCTCGCGGCTACGCTGCCGGTCTCCGTGGTGTTCGCGTGGCTGCAGCGCTATATGGTGAAGGGACTCGCGCTCGGGGCCGTGAAGTAAGCGTGCGGCCGGTGGAGTGACGCCGGCGCGAACGCCGGCGTCACTCAGGCTAATCGCTGACGCGATGAATGTCGTGCGTGACGAAGCCCGTCTGATTGCTGGGCAAATCGAGCCAGGTGTCGTGGCTGAGGGTGCGGCGGATGTCGGTCAATCCGGCCTCCCAGTGGCTTTGCATGGTGGTCCGCCCGAACTGGTAGTCCTTGTCGCCGCGCTCGAACTTCTGCTGCTGGTAGATCAGCTGCAGCACGTTGTAGCGCTTGCTGCAAGCAAGATCCTCGACAACCTTGCAGAGATGGTCGCCCTCACGCGCGGCCTCGGGCACACGCTCCAGCAACTCGCGCAACAGATGCCGGTAGCGCTGCTCGCGTTGCAGCATGTCGGTGACGAGACGCGTGCGGCTCGAGTACTGAATGTCCTTCACGCGCGTGCCCACATTTTCCAGCGTCTGCGGCACGGGCCCGCGCGCGGACCAGAGGTCCACCTGGAACACCAGTGTGTCGCGGCGCGGCGATGCGCTGAGGACTTCGTGCAACGGCGTATTCGACACCACACCGCCGTCCCAGAAGAACTCGCCGTCGATTTCGACCGGCGCGAAGCCCGGCGGCAGCGCGCCCGAAGCAATGAAATGCTCGGCGCGCAGCGTCGTGCGCGTGTTGTCGAAATAGACGAAGTTCCCGGTCGCAACGTTCACGGCGCCCACCGACACCCGCGTCTCGCCGGAATTGATCCGTTCGAAATCGCAGAAGCGTTCGAGCGTGGCCTTGAGCGGCGTGGTGTCGTACCAGCTGACCCGGTCCGGCGCGTTCGCGAGCCAGGGCAGCGGCGCCGGCACCCGCGGCGCAAAGAAGCCGTGCTGGCCCTGCGCGGCGGCGCTCGCTGCCTGAAACGCCGTCAGCATCGACCGTGTTGCGTCGGAAGCCATGAATAGCGCGTGCTCGAACGGGGCAGGCATGGCCGGGGTGAAGCCCGGCCTGCAGATCGTCTCCCAGAACTCGCGCAGCCGCGGCACGCGCATGGCGGGCTCGTTCCCGGCGATGATGGCCGTGTTGAGCGCACCAATCGAAATGCCCGCGACCCAGTTGAGCGCAATACGCGCCTCGTGCAGCCCCTCCAGCACGCCAGCCTGATAAGCGCCCAGCGCGCCGCCGCCCTGCAGGACCAGCGCAACCGTCTCATAGTCGAGGCTGCGCGCGTGATGAGCATGCACGGCCCCAGAGCCAGCCTGGCCGCGCCCCGCAGGCGCCAACGACTCGGCGTTGTCGAGCTCGCTCATTGCATGAACCAGCCGTGGCTCACCACGAACGACTGGCCGGTGAGGGCCGCGCTCGGGAAGGTACTGAGGAACAGCACGGTCTGCGCCACGTCTTCGACCGTCGTGAAGATGCCGTCCACGGTGCCGCCCAGCATCACCTTCTTGACGACGTCCTCTTCGCTGATGCCCAGTTCCTTCGCCTGCTCGGGAATCTGCTTTTCCACCAGCGGCGTGCGCACGAAGCCCGGGCAGACCACATGCGAGCGCACGTTATGCTTGCCGCCTTCCTTGGCGAGCACGCGCGCCAAGCCCAACAGCGCATGCTTGGCCGCGACATACGCCGACTTCAGCGGCGAAGCCTCGTGCGAGTGCACCGAGCCCATGTAGATCACGACGCCGCCGCGGTCGTCCTTGTACATGTGCTTGAGCGCCGCCTTGGTGGTGAGGAAGGCGCCGTCCACGTGGATGGCCTGCATCTTCTTCCAGTCGGAGAACGCGTAGTTTTCGATCGGATTCACGATCTGGATGCCGGCGTTCGAGACCAGGATGTCGAGCGAGCCGAACGAGGCAACCACCTGGTCGATGCCCTCGTTGACGGCCTGCTCGCTGGTCACGTCCATGGCGATGCCCATGGCCTTGCCGCCCGCACGCTTGATCTCGTCCGCGACGGCCTGCGCGCCGGCGGCGTTGAGGTCGGCGATAGCGACCGCCGCGCCCTGCGCGGCGAGCGTCAGGGCGATCTCCTTGCCGATCCCGCTGGCCGCGCCGGTGACCACTGCAGTCTTGCCTTCGAGCTTGTTCATGATGTTGTTTCCGCCTTGCTTGAATTGGATTGGATGGAACTGGCCTGAACTGCGCTGAACTGCGCTGCGCTTACTGCGCGAGATAGTCGTGCACGACCTCACCGAGGCCGAGCGTGAGGTCCGCGAGCAGATGCCGCGCCTCGACGATCTCGAGCACCGGCAGGTCGGCGACAGGCGCGAGCGCATGCGGTATCAGATGCAACGCGGCAGGCCCCGTCCACGCGCCCTTGAGCACGATGTCCTTCATGTAGTAGCGCACCAGCTCGCACACGCGCGGCGAGCCGTCCACGTGCGGCACGATCTTGAGCAGATAGTTGGGCCCCGCGAGCCGCCGTGCCTGCTCCGCCAGGTCGAGCTCGCGGTGCTTGTAGCCCATCGTGCCGGTGGCGATGCGCACCGGGCCGTAATCGAGCGTGCCGACCAGCGTGTCGGAGTGCGGCGCGAGCTGGGGCGTGGCGAGCTTCTTGGGGAATCCCCACAACTCGCGGCCGCCGGCAATCGGCGGATGGTCGTCGAGGTACATCGAGTGCGTGTAGCTGCCGGGCTGGCCCTCGTACATCACCGGGATGACCTGGCCGCTCTCGGTGTAGTCGCCAAAGCCGGTCGAGTCCGGCATGCGGATGAACTCATAGCTCACGAGCGGCTCCGTGACCTCTAGCGGCTCGGGCACGACCTTGCGCAAGCGTTCGAGATCGGTGCGATACGTGATGATCAGGAACTCGCGATTGACGAACTTGTAGGGCCCCGGCGGAAATGCGGGGTTGGTGAACGGCATCGCGAAAGCGCGGGATTGTATGTCTTTCATATGAAGTCTCCGTGAAAGTTGCAACAAATGCTTGCAAAACATTTCGGATTACGAATTGCTTGACGCAGATGGTCGAGCGCGTGGACAACGGCAGCCCGACGAGCGGGGTGCCATTCGAGGAGAGACAACCGGGAAGAAAGGAACTGCGTTATCCGAGAAAACGGCATCTCGGCAAAAAGTATAGGCGCCGAACGCCGGGCGATGCGCCGATACTCAAGCGATCTTTGAGAATGATTAAACCATATCTTGGAAAAACAATGCACGAAGCGCGGCGACAGAACTGCCCGCTTGCACGACAACACAAATCTACGCCCGGTATTACATTGAGCTTGCAATTGCACGAGGACGGCCTCAGGCATCGTGCCATCGCTTTGCGCGCCGCGCGCGAGGCCATCGCCCCGCTACCGCAGCGTCAGCCGTGATGCAGATGCAGCAGGATCAGCGTAAGCGTGACGAGCGAGCCGAGTGTCGAATGCAGGATCGTGCGCGAGGTCACGTGCGCCTCGCGCCGGTAGTACTCCGCAAGCATGTACGGCCCAGTGCCGGTGGGCAGCGCCGCAAGCAGCACCGCGATCTCCACGAGTTGATCGGGCAGCACGAACACGCGCGCGGCAAGCCACCATGTCAATGCCGGCTGCACGACGAGCTTCGTGAGCGTGATCCACCACGACGACTCGGGCGGCGCGTCGCTTTTGGCGCGGCGTTCCGCGAGAAAGAGCCCAAGACTCACAAGCGCGCAAGGGCTCGCGGCGCCGCCCAGCAGCTTGAGGAAAGTCTCCGCGCTCGCGGGCAGCGTGAGATGCGTGCCCGATACGATCGCGCCCAACGCGGGCGCGACGAGCAGCGGATTGCGCATGAGCGAGCGCACCACCTTGATCAGCAACCGGTGCGGGCGGCGCTCGCTTTGCAGGCCCGTCTCGATCAACACAATGGCGAGCGCGAATAGCACGCACACCACGAGTATCGTCGCGATGGTCGTGGGCGTGAGGCTCGACGGCCCGAACGCGATCATGCACAGCGGAAAGCCCACGTAGCCCGTGTTCGGATACGCGGCGGCGAGAGCGTCGATGCTGGCATCGGCCAGAGGACGCCCGAGAAAGAGCCGCACGCCCGCCACGGCTGCGAACACGGCCAGCCCCGCGATGCTGAACGCCGCAACGAAAGCCGGCTGAAAGAGTTCATGCCATGTTGCGTGCGCAAGGATATCGAAGAGCAGCGCGGGCAGCGCGAGCCACACCACGAAGCGATTCAGCTCGGAGGCAGCCGTGGGACCTAGCACGCCGAAGCGGCGGCAAGCAAAGCCGGCGAGGATGAGGCCGAAAACGGGCAGCAGAATGGAGACAGCGGAGAGCATCGGTTGGGCGTGAATGTGCCGCGCGGGCATGTCGCACGGAGGGGGCGCGAACTATGCCCCACGCGAACGACGAACGAAAAAAGGCGCCAGAGGTCAGTCCATCGCCGCGTGGCTCGCTTCGACCGCCCCGCTGCCCGACGAAGGCCGGATCAGCACGAGCAACGGAATCACGAGCAGCGTGGCGACGAACATCATCTTGAAGTCGTTCAGATACGCAATCATCTGCGCCTGCTGTGTGATCGACTGGTTGAGCACGGCAAGATCGTACCGCGATCCGGCCGCGAGCATCGGCTGGACCGCGGGATTGAACGGCGTGATGTGCGCGGCGAGATCCGCATGCGCGACCTGCGTACCGCGCGTGACGAAGGTCTGCACGATGGAAATGCCGATACTGCTGCCGATATTGCGCATCAGGCTGTAGGTGGCCGTGCCGTCCGCGCGCAACTGCGGCGTGAGCGTCGAGAACGTCAGCGTGGAAAGCGGCACGAACACGAAGCCGAGCCCGAAGCCCTGCACCACGCCGGGCCAGACGATATCGGAGGCCGAGAGCACGAGCGTGTACTGCATCATCTGCCACAGCGCATAGGCAGACACCACGAAGCCGAACAGCAGCATGGCGCGCGCGTCCACGTGCTTGAGCAGGCGCCCTGCGATCAGCATGGCCAGCATGGTGCCCGCGCCGCTGGGCGCGGTGACGAGGCCGGTGGTCGCCACGGGGTAGCCCATGAGGTTCTGCAGCATGGGCGGCAAGAGCGCACGCGTAGCGTAGAGCACAGCGCCGATCACGAAGATGAAGAGCGTGCCCGTGGCGAAATTGCGGTCCTTGAGCAGTTGATAGCGAAAGAACGTATTAGGGCCGGAGGTGGCCGTGTGCACGATGAAGAACGCGAACGCCAGGGCGGCCGCGAGCGCTTCGATGCGGATTTCGAGCGAGCCGAACCAGTCGAGCTGCTCGCCGCGGTCGAGCAGGGCCTGCAGCGCGCCGATGGCCAGCGCCAGCGTGGCGAAGCCGAACACGTCGAAGCGCGTCTCGCGGCGCGGCACGCGCGAGGGCATGAAGGTGGACACGCCGAAGAACGCGAACGCGCCGATCGGCACGTTGATGAAGAACACCCAGCGCCAGTTGTAGCTGTCCGTGAGCCAGCCGCCGAGCGTGGGACCCAGCACGGGGCCGACCATCACCCCCATGCCCCAGACCGCCATGGCCTGCCCCTGGCGCTCGCGCGGATTGATGTCGAGCAGGATGGACTGCGAGAGCGGCACGAGCGACGCGCCGAATACGCCCTGCAACAGCCGTGAGCCGACAATTTCGCCCAGCGTTTCCGAGAGCCCGCACAGCGCCGAGGCCACCGTGAAGCCCGCAATGGCCACGCCGAGCAGCGGCTTCACGCCGAAGCGGTCGGCAAGCCACCCCGTGAGCGGCGTGGCAATGGCCGCCGCGACGATGTACGAGGTGAGCACCCACGTGATCTCGTCCTGCGACGCCGAAAGCGTGCCCTGCATGTGCGGCAAGGCCACGTTGGCGATCGTGCTGTCGAGCGTCTGCATCAGCGTGGCGAGCATGATCGACAAGGTGATCATGCCGCGATTGAGCGGCACGTCCCCACGCTGCGAGGCTGTGCCGTGCGAGACTGCGGTCATCGTGAGTTCGGCCGATGCGTAGGAGAATAATAATAAGCCTGCTTATTATACGACTCGCTCGACCCGGCGCAATCGGGAAGAATGGGCATGCCGTTGCGGGCCATTGCGTGCCATTGCGTGCCGTTCGCGGGCCAGGCGGCGCGGGGCGCCCGTATAATCGCGCGATGACTACCGACCTCGAAAAGCGCTTCGGCTTCCTGGTCGTCGACGTGGGCCGCCTGTATGGCAAACGTTACGACGAGCTTGCGAAGTCGTCGCTCGAACTCACGCGCGCGCAGTGCCGCATGATCGCGTACCTCGCGCATTACGGCGACATGAACCAGGCGAGCCTTGCAGAACGGCTCGAAGTCGCACCGATCTCCGCCGGCAGATTGCTGGAGAGGATGGAAGAAGGCGGCTGGGTCGTGCGCACGCCGAACCCCGGAGACCGCCGGGAATTGCTGGTGAGCCTCACGCCAAAGGCCGAGGCCGTGCTGGGCGGCGCGCGCCGCGTGGGCGACGAAGTGCAGGCGGAAGCGCTAGCCGGCTTCACACCCGAAGAAGCCGAGCAGTTCGGCCAGATGCTTCAGCGCGTGCGCGCCAACCTGGGCGCGCTCGTCGAGCGCTGAAACGTGCGCACGCGAGCCGCTTTTGCAGGTGCTCTTACGTGCACCCCTTTTTGTACTTTTGCGCGCGAGCTTGCCGCGTTACTTGCCGGCCACCTTGCGCTGCCGCCACAGGCATAGCAGATCGCAGGCGAGATGCGCTGCGGCGAGCGCCGTGATCTCACTCTGATCGTAGGCGGGCGCCACCTCCACCACGTCCGCGCCGACCAGGTTCACCGCTTCCAGGCCGCGCACGATCGCGAGCGCCTGCGCCGAGGACAGCCCGCCCGCCACTGGCGTGCCGGTGCCCGGCGCGAACGCCGGATCCAGACAATCGATATCGAACGTGAGATAGGCGGGCCGCTCGCCCACGATCTCCAGAATGCGCTCGCGCGCCGCGCGCGGGCCGTTCTCGTGCACCCACGCCGCATCGAGCACGTTGATGCCGAGAAAGTCGTCGTTCCATGTGCGTATGCCCACCTGCACCGATGTCTTCGGATCGATGAGCCCTTCTTTCACGGCCTTGTAGAACATCGTGCCGTGATTGAGGCTCTCCGGGTGATCGTCGGGCCAGGTGTCGCAATGCGCGTCGAAGTGAATGAGCGAGAGCGGCTTGCCGTACTTCTCCGCGTGGGCGATCAGAAGCGGATACGTGATGAAATGGTCGCCGCCGAACGTGAGCATCTTCGCGCCGGAGCGCAGAATCTTGCGCGCATGCTCGACGATCGCGGGCTTGATGGTGAGCGGATTGTGCGCGTCGAACCAGCAGTCGCCGTAGTCGGCCACAGCCAGCGTCTCGAATGGATCGAACCCCCACGGATACGGATGCAGTTCCGCAATCTGCACGCTCGCGGCGCGTACCGCGGACGGGCCGAGACGCGCGCCCGAGCGGAACGTGGTGGCGAGGTCGAGCGGCACGCCCGAGATTGCCACGTCCACGCCATTCAGATCGCGCGTGTAGTTGCGGCGCATGAACGAGAGCACGCCTGCGTAGGTGTTCTCGATGGAAGAGCCGTGTAGCGTTGGGCGGCGGATGGCGCCGTCACCATGAAGAATGTCCGACATGCATTGACTCGATTCGAAAAGCCGCGGCGAGGCACGCACGCCGCGGTGGACGGATTCATTGATCACGCGGCGGCACCCGTGCACCCTCAGCCGATGCACGTGCGCGCCGCCGCGCTGGCAACGCGAATCCTTTAGCGCAGCCGCACGAGCGTGGACTTTAGCTCGGTGTACTTCTCAAGCGCATGAAGCGATTTGTCGCGGCCGTTGCCCGACTCCTTGAAGCCGCCGAACGGGAAGTTCATGTCGCCGCCTTCGTCATAGCAGTTGACCCAGACCGTGCCCGCACGCAAACGGCGCGCGATCTCGTGAGCATTCGTGAGATTCGCCGTCCACACTGCGGCCGCGAGGCCGTAGTCGCTGTCGTTGGCAATGCGCACCGCTTCGTCGATGGTGCCGAACGTGATCACCGAGAGCACCGGGCCAAAAATCTCTTCGCGTGCGATGCGTGCGTCATGGCGCGTATCGAACACCGTCGGCTCCACGTAGAAGCCGCCGCTCGACGCATTCACGCGCTCGCCGCCCAGCAGCAGCGTGGATTCCTTGCGTCCGGCCTCGATATAGCCCAGCACGCGCTCCATCTGGACCTTGTCGACGATCGCGCCCATCGAGACTTCGGGATCGAGAGGATTGCCAGGCTTGTACGCCTTCGCCGCTTCCAGCAGTTTCGCGAGGAACACGTCCTTGATATCGCGGTGCACGAGCAGGCGCGAGCCCGCCGTGCACATCTCGCCCATGTTGTAGAAGATCGCGCCCGCTGCGGCCTTCGCTGCGCGATCGAGGTCCGGGCAATCGGGCAGCACGATGTTCGGCGACTTGCCGCCCAGCTCCAGCCACACGCGCTTGAGGTTGGACTGGCCCGCGTACTGCATGATCTGCTTGCCCACATTGGTCGAGCCCGTGAAGGCGATGCAGTCCACGTCGCGGTGCAGGGCGAGCAGCTTGCCCGGCTCGCCGCCACCGGGCAGCACGTTGAACACGCCTGCCGGAATGCCCGCCTCGCGCGCGAGCTGCGCCACGCGGATGGCCGTGAGCGGCGACTTCTCGGAAGGCTTGAGCACGACGCTGTTGCCTGCGGCAAGCGCCGGGCCGAACTTCCACGAGGCCATCAGGATCGGGAAATTCCACGGCACCACGGCCGCCACCACGCCGATGGGCTCGCGCGTGACGAGGCCCACGAGATGATGGTCGGCGGGCACGACTTCACCGCCCACCTTGTCGATGGCCTCGGCGAACCACTCGACGCAATAGGCCGCGCCCGGCACGTCCACCGTGGTGGTGTCGCCAATGGGCTTGCCGGCGTCGAGCGTTTCGAGCAGCGCGAGTTCGTCCTGGTGCTCGCGCATGAGCGCGGCCCAGCGCAGCAGGACCGCCTTGCGCTCGCGCGGGTTCAGGCCCGCCCATACGCCCTGCTCGAATGCGCGGCGCGCGGCAGCCACGGCGGCGTCGACATCTGCCGCGCCGCAGTCGGCCACGCTTGCGAGCACGCGACCGTCGATGGGGCTCACACAGTCGAAGGTGCGGCCCGAATAGGCATCGCGAGGGGCGCCGTCGATGAACGCGCGGCCGTCGATCTTGAGCGATGCGGCCTTGTCCTGCCAGTAAGCGAGATTTCTCTTTTCCATGAGGATGCCTCAATGATTTGCGATTCGTTCTGCGTACCGCGAACGCGGCCGAACTTCAGTCGAACTTCAGTCGAACTTCGGCCGGACGGCGGCAGCGAGAAGCGAACCGGGTTGGCGCGAGTCAGAAAGTGGGCGGCGAATTGGCCGACACCACCTCGCAAACATCGCTCGCGCTGGGATTGCGAAACCGGTGCGGAAGGCGGCTTTCGAAGTAGTAGCTGTCGCCGGGGTCGAGCAGCCAGGTCGTGCCGTCCACGGTCAGCTCGAGCTGGCCCGCCACCACGACGCCGCCCTCGTGCCCGGCGTGCATGAGCATTTCGGCCCCCGTGTCGGCGAGCGGCTGGTACACCTCGCGCAGGATGCCCATGTTGCGGTCCTTCACGTTCGCGCCCGCAAGATAGAACTCGATGGAGGCGTTGCCGAGGTTCGGCATCTCGCCGCGGCGCGACACGACGCTCGCGCCCTCATTCAGATCGAATGTGAAGAATTCCGCGAGACTCATGGGTATGCATTCGAGCAGCTTCTTGAGCGAGCCCACGGAGGGACTGACACGACTTTGCTCGATCAGCGAGATCGCGCCGTTCGTGACGCCCGCCCGCTTGGCGAGCTCGCGCTGCGACAACCCATAACGCTTGCGTACATAGCGCAGGCGTGTTGCGACTTCAGAGGAAACGGATACGGACTCGGTCACGTTCGAAAAGCCGGTTGATCAGGGAGCGCGCCGGAAAACGACTGCGGGTAGCAGTGAACGACGGACGAACAACAGCAAAAACGGCGCGGTGGACGTGTTGAATATTCTAATCAGTTTGTATTTTTTTGCGTTAGTAGAAACCCCTGTAAGTTATTCGAAATATAAAAGAAGGTAGCCATATTTCGCATTCCACGGTGTTTACAGCCTGCCACCCGGGAAAGTGCTGACTCAAAAACGTAAAAAAATAATTGACGCCCTTTTTGGCTCGTATATGCTGAACAACAGGTCGATCGAACGATGACCACCAGCATGAAACATCAATGCAACACGCTGTTCATGCGGGATACATCGAACGAAACCTATGTTTAGCGTGATGCAGTGCGAACTATTCAGATCGCGCTGAATAAGTCGGGCAATTTACTAACAACCCCAGTCGAGTGTAATTGTGAGAGTCCGTGGCCCTCTGGTGAGATGGGATCGAAGTCATGCGAGGTGTCTTCGCAGCGACTGCGCCGCCATCGCCGACGGCTGTAGCGGCAGGCTTGCCTCTCGCCTGTTTCTATCCGTCTTCACAGTCCTTTCCCGCCGGTCCGTCCGGCGCCATAACGCCGTCTCCGCACGCGCCTTCATCGCCGTCCATACGGACGAAGTCGCGTCGCTGCTGCCCTAGCGCCTCTCCTTCCTGCGCCGTTCGTTTTCATCGCCGTCGACCGCATGCGAGCTGTATTGCTGTGTGCGCGCGGCGTGGCTGTGCACGCCTTTCCACGGTGGCGCCCCACAACGGTCGAAAACGAACTGCCTACATGATCTCCACGCGCAGCGCGATGCGTTAGTGACGCTTTCGCGCTGAGCTTAAAGGCTTGTGGCCTTGCCCCGTGCAAGGTTGCAAGGTCATGTCACGCCCGCAGCATCACTGCAAAGCTATTTGCACCTGTGTTGCACGGGCAAGAGAAGTGAAACATTAGTCATGCGAACCAAGCCATTGATTGGAGTCACCGCCGATCGCACGATGATGGGGCCGCACGCATCGCACGTGGCCGGCGAGAAGTACATCGCCGCCGCCGTGGAAGGCTCGGGTGGGCTCGCGCTGGTGCTGCCGGCGCTCGGCGCACTGCAGGCAGCGGCGGACATACTCGATGCCGTGGACGGCCTGCTCTTCACCGGCAGCTACTCGAACGTGGAGCCGCATCGCTACGGCGGCTCGGCCAGCGCCGCGGGCACGCTGCACGACCCCGAGCGCGATGCCACCACGCTGCCGCTGATGCGCGCGGCCATCGACGCGGGTGTGCCTGTGCTCGCCATCTGCCGCGGCTTTCAGGAGATGAACGTCGTGTTCGGCGGCACGCTGCACCAGCAAGTGCATGCGGTCGATGGACTCGACGACCATCGCGAGAACAAGGCCGACACGCTCGAATCGCAATACGGCCCGGCGCACGCCATCGCGCTGGTCGAGGGCGGGCTGCTGCAACGGCTCGCCGGCGGCGCACGCGAAGCCCGCGTGAATTCGCTGCACGGGCAAGGCATCGAATCGCCTGGAAACGGACTGGTTGTGGAAGCAACGGCACCAGACGGCCTCATCGAAGCGATCAGCGTGGCCAATGCGGCGAGCTTCGCACTCGGCGTGCAATGGCACCCCGAATGGCAGTATGCGCAGAACGCGCTGTCCACCGCGATCTTCCGCGCCTTTGGCGAGGCCTGCCGGGCACGCATGCTGGCCCGAATACCGAACGGAGCCGGGCGCCAACCCGCGCACGTTTGACGCCCGCTCATACAGAACAGAGAGAACGATCATGAATGACATCGACGAATTCCTGAAGAAGCACCACATCACCGAAATCGAAGCCATCATCCCCGACATGGCCGGCATCGCGCGCGGCAAGATCATCCCGCGCAGCAAGTTCGAATTTGGCGAGAACATGCGGCTGCCGCAAGCCGTGATGATCCAGACCGTGACCGGCGATTATCCGGAAGACGGCAGCCTCACGGGCGTCACCGACCCCGACATGGTGTGCGTGCCGGACCCCTCGACCATCCGCATCATTCCTTGGGCCGTCGACCCCACGGCACAGGTGATCCACGATTGCGTGCACTTCGACGGCACGCCGGTCGAGATCTCGCCGCGCCGCGTGCTGCGCCGCGTGCTCGAGCTCTACGAGGCGAAGGGCTGGAAGCCGGTGATCGCACCGGAGCTGGAGTTCTATCTCGTCGACATGAACAAGGACCCGGATCTTCCGCTCACGCCGCCTATCGGCCGCACGGGCCGTCCGGAAACGGGCCGCCAGGCGTATTCGATCGAAGCGGTCAACGAATTCGACCCGCTCTTTGAAGACATCTATGAGTACTGCGATATTCAGGATCTCGAAGTCGATACGCTGATTCATGAAGTGGGCGCGGCGCAGATGGAGATCAACTTCCTGCACGGCGATCCGCTCAATCTCGCCGACCGCGTGTTCCTCTTCAAGCGCACCGTGCGCGAAGCGGCGCTGCGCCATCACATGTACGCCACCTTCATGGCCAAGCCCATGGAGAACGAGCCGGGTTCGGCCATGCACGTGCACCAGAGCCTCGTTTCCGCGGAGAGCGGCCAGAACCTCTTCACCGGCTCGGACGGCAAGCCCACCGACATGTTCTATGCGTACATCGCGGGCCAGCAGAAATACACGCCGGCGCTCATGCCGATCTTCGCGCCGTACATCAACTCGTACCGCCGCCTTTCGCGCTTCATGGCGGCGCCCATCAACGTGGAGTGGGGCTACGACAACCGCACCGTGGGCTTCCGCGTGCCTTATTCGTCGCCCGCCGCACGCCGCGTGGAGAACCGCATTCCCGGCGTGGACTGCAACCCGTATCTGGCGATTGCCGCCACGCTGGCCGCCGGCTATCTGGGCATGACGCAGCACCTCAAGCCCACGGAGCCGCTCGTGAGCGACGGCTACTCGCTGCCCTACCAGTTGCCGCGCAATCTGGAGGAAGGCCTCTCGCTGATGGGTGCCTGCGAACCGCTCAAGGACATTCTTGGCGAAAAGTTCGTGCGCGCGTATCTCGCGCTCAAGGAAACCGAATACGAAGCCTATTTCCGCGTGATCAGCTCGTGGGAACGCAAGCACTTGCTGCTGCACGTGTAACAGAAAGGAGAAACGAAAGATGAGCTATCGAATCGACGCCCCTGCCAGCGCGCTGCAAGAACTGCCGACGACGCTGCGCGCGCAAGCCGCGCGCTCGACTGCCGAGTACCGCGCACTCGACGCCGCGCACCATATCCATCCGTTCTCCGATATGGGCTCGCTCAACAAGGCCGGCAGCCGCGTGATCGTGAAAGCGAAAGGCGTGTACCTGTGGGACTCGGAAGGCAACCAGATCATCGACGGCATGGCCGGACTCTGGTGCGTGAACGTGGGCTACGGCCGCCAGGAGCTCGCCGACGCCGCCTACAAGCAGCTCCAGGAGCTGCCCTTCTACAACACGTTCTTCAAGACCACGCACCCGCCGGTGATCGAGCTTTCGGCGCTGCTCGCCGAACTCTCGCCCGAGCCGTTCAATCACTTCTTCTATTGCAACAGCGGCTCGGAAGGCAACGACACGGTGCTGCGCATCGTGCACCAGTACTGGCTCACGCAGGGCAAGCCTTCGAAGAAGGTCGTCATCTCGCGCAAGAACGGCTATCACGGCTCGACCATCGCGGGCGGCACGCTCGGCGGCATGGGCTACATGCATGAGCAGATGCCCTCGAAGGTCGAGAACATCGTCCATATCGATCAACCGTATTTCTTCGGCGAGGCGCAAGGCGACATGACGCCCGAGGAGTTCGGTCTCGCGCGCGCACAGCAGCTCGAAGCGAAGATTCTCGAAGTGGGCGCGGAGAACGTGGCCGCCTTCATCGGCGAGCCGTTCCAGGGCGCGGGCGGCGTGATCTTCCCGCCCTCCACGTATTGGCCGGAAATCCAGCGCATCTGCCGCAAATACGACGTGCTGCTGTGCGCCGACGAAGTGATCGGCGGCTTCGGGCGCACTGGCGAGTGGTTCGCGCATCAGCACTTCGGCTTCGAGCCCGACCTCATCACGATGGCC
The DNA here is from genome assembly GCF_004353915.1 of Paraburkholderia silviterrae. Taxonomy (GTDB): domain Bacteria; phylum Pseudomonadota; class Gammaproteobacteria; order Burkholderiales; family Burkholderiaceae; genus Paraburkholderia; species Paraburkholderia silviterrae. Next base: position 937,300 of record NZ_SMRP01000001.1, read on the forward strand.
AAGGGTCTCACGAGCGGCTACGTGCCGATGGGCGCGGTGGGCCTTCACGACCGCATCGCGAAGGCGCTCATCGAGAACGGTGACTTCAACCATGGCCTCACGTATTCGGGTCATCCGGTGGCCGCCGCGGTGGCGGTCGCGAACCTCAAGCTGCTGCGCGACGAGCGCATCGTCGAGCGCGTGAAGACGGACACTGGCCCGTACTTCCAGCAACGCCTGCGCGAAACCTTCGGCAATCACCCGATCATCGGCGACATCTCGGGCACCGGGCTCGTGGCGGGCCTTCAGCTCGCCGAGGATCCGAAGGCGCGCAAGCGTTTCGCGAACGGCGGCGACGTGGGCACGATCTGCCGCGACTTCTGCTTCAACGGCAACCTCATCATGCGCGCCACGGGCGACCGCATGCTGCTCTCGCCGCCGCTAGTCGTCACGCGCGGCGAGATCGACGAAATCGTGTCGAAGGCGAAGAAGGCCATCGACGCAACCGCGCAACAACTGGGACTTTCGTAACGCTGCAAACGTAAGGGCCGGCGGCGCACAACGGGGTGCGGGCGCCGCCCGCCAACTTTTATCTTCTGGGGAATTCAACATGAGTGTCAGACATCTTCGTCATGCCGTCGCAGTGGCCGCGCTCGCCGTATGCGCGGGTCTCACGGCTACCTCGAGCCAGCCGGCTCGCGCCGCCGATGACGCACTGAACGTGTACAACTGGTCCGACTACATTGCGAAAGACACGATCCCGAACTTCGAGAAGCAGACGGGCATCCATGTGAAGTACGACAACTACGACAGCGATGACACGCTGCAGGCCAAGCTGCTCGCAGGCAGCTCGGGCTACGACATCGTGGTGCCGACCTCGAACTACATGGCCAAGCAGATCCAGGCCGGCGTCTACCAGAAGCTCGACAAGTCGAAGCTCCCCAATCTCGCGAACCTCGATCCGCTGCTCATGCACATGATCGCCGACGCCGATCCGGGCAATCAGTACGGCGTGCCGTGGGCATTCGGCACCGACGGTGTCGGCTACAACCAGGAAGCCATCGAGAAGGCGCTGGGCGCGAACGCACCGGTGGATAGCTGGGCGCTCATCTTCGATCCGCAATACCTCTCGAAGCTCAAGGGCTGCGGCGTCTCGTTCCTCGACCAGGCCGTCGACGCCTTCGCGGCCACCCTGCAGTACATGGGCAAGAACCCCAACAGCACGAACCCGGCCGACTATCAGGCAGCCTTCGAAGTGCTGAAGAAAGTCCGTCCGTACATCACCCAGTTCAATTCCTCGGGCTACATCAACGACCTCGTGAACAACGACGTCTGCGTCGCGTTCGCCTGGTCCGGCGACGTGGGCATCGCACACCGCCGCGCCGAAGAAGCGAAGCGCTCGTATCACATCAAGTTCTCGAATCCGAAGGAAGGTGGCCTGCTGTGGTTCGACGTGATGGTCGTGCCCAAGGACGCTCCGCACCCCGAAGCGGCCATGAAGTGGATCAACTACATCGAAGATCCGAAGGTCAACGCCGCCATCACCAACGAAGTGTTCTATCCCACCGCGAACAAGGGCGCGCACCAATTCGTGACGGCGTCGGTCGCGCAGGACCCGACGGTCTATCCGTCCGAAGACGTGCTCAAGAAAATGACGCTGATGAAGCCGATGCCGGCCGACATCCTGCGCCTCGAAAACCGTCTGTGGTCGCAGCTGAAGACCGGCCACTGATCGACTGAACGGGGCGGCCATCCGCCCCGGAAGAAAACCGAAGGAGAAGGAAGGAGACAACGTGCGGAAGAGGGATCGCTCGACCCCTCTCCGCCAGAAGTTTGCTGTTCGAAGTCCGGCTGCGCGCGTCGCCCCCAATTTGAAATCGACGCGTCAGTTTCCAGTGAGCTCCGTTCGCAGTACTGACGTCCGCGAGTCGCATTTGCGCCCCGTGTGGGGCAACTCGCGCCCGCATTCGCCCGCGTCATGCAAGGACATGCCGTACCGCGATCAGAAAGGAACCCAGGTTAGATCATGAATTCGACGTCCCAAGTCAACGCCTCCGAAGCCGCTCGCGCCACCGCAGCGGCCAGCTCCCGCGACGCATTCGTGCGCATCGAAAACGTCGTCAAGAAATTCGGCGACAGTGTCGCCGTCAACAACGTGAGCCTGAACATCGCGAAGAACGAGCTCTTCGCGCTGCTCGGCAGCTCG
>NZ_SMRP01000010.1:0-44406 GCF_004353915.1 Paraburkholderia silviterrae
GATACTCGAAGAGACAGCCAATCCCTTCGTGACCCGATATACGCCGGGGAATCAACGATGATTCATGCAGCAATGCGCCGCCTTGACCGAGTATTTCGCGCTCAGGAATTGCGCGACCCCGCATGCCAAGCATGCGATATCGTCCAAGTGGTCCCGATCGCGTGCTCATGCTGCCGCCTTCACGAGCGTGGCACCGCATGCAGTCTGATCGCCAATGAACGCCACACGCACACCGCCATGCGTGCGCTTGCCCGTCGCGACGATGGCGAAATCGCCGCCACACTTCGGGCACCTGACGAGATGCCCGTCGAGCGCGACCGGTTTGCCCCGATGGGTGAGATTCAACGCGGCCTGGATGACCTCGCCGCCGTGATCGGTGGTGTCGCCAAGCTGTGCCACCTCACGTCCTGTCACTGCGTCCTTCATATGCCGCTTCCTTCCGAAGAGAGACTCTGCGATGCGAGGGCGGCAGACCCCACCACCCGCAGATATCTATCCTGAAAGAGGGTGTATTAGCTTGAACAGGAGAAAACTCCGAAATACAGCCGATCCGACGATTCAAAATGCATAAGATTGCGAAAAAGACGCATCTAACTGATACCCGGCAAAGGACGGCCGCTGCAGGGCGATGCGTTGCGAGGAGGGCGTGGCCTTAGCAGCGCGCGCGCATACCCGGAGCCGCGAGCGCAAAGCCGCACCCATCGCAAGCCATAAAATTGGGCCCCGCGCGGAATAAGCGCCCAGGCGCGCGTGTTAGTTGATCGTCTCCAACCAACGCGGCGGCATATCATGGCTTTGCAGAGGCTGCACGACGAGCGGCCGGTATCCGAAGGCGACATCCACGCCTACACAGACGGTTCGCTGGCGCATGACCGGATCGCGCGTGTGCGCCGCTACCTGGCGGCGCGCCCCGGCGAATGGCATCGGATCCTGTTCTACCGGCGGCTCAATGCCCAGCTTCGTCACTCATTCGGCGAGGCTGAACACGATCCCGAAGCGCTGTCCGAAACGCGGCGGCCCGCGCCGGCGCGTCGACGCAGGGCCGCGCCTGGTGGCGTCGCTCGCCCCCGGGCTGCCGCGCTTGCGCTCGCCTGCCTGCTGGCCGGCGCGGCGCTGGCGTGGCTTGCCGTTTCCGAGCCCAGTGCCCAGGTACTGAACGACGCGGCGGTGATGGCGCTCATGGAGACCGGCAACGGTCCCGACGCAGCGGCGTCCGCGCAGGATTCGCCCGGCGCGCCGCTCGCCGATTCGCTCGTGCCGGTGCCTCCGGCCAGCGTCCCCGCGCCTTTCGACCTCGCGCCGGCGGGCTTGCGGCTCGTGGCTTCCGGCACGGTCGAACTCGGGCTTTTCGCGCGAGCCGGCCGCTGGGTCTACGAAAACGGTGAAGGCAAGCCGGTCGTGCTGCTCGCCTCGCGCGCGTGGTTCGCGCATGCCGAGCCGCAATGGAGCGCCCGGCGCGTCGGCAATCTGCGCTTGCTCGGGTGGACCGGGCATGGCGAGCGCTGGGTGCTGGCGGGCGATGCGCAGACGCGCGGCCTGATGCGCGCGGCGGATCTCGCCTCGCAGGAGCAGCCGGCCCGCGAGGCTGCGGCCGGGAATGAGGCGCCCCCACGATGAGCGCTCAGATGAGGACGGCGAGGATGGAACATGGACATCCGTGACGAGCTGATAGAACACGTGCCGCGCCTGAGGCGTTATGCGCGCGCGCTGGTCAATAACCGCGAGCTCGCCGACGATCTCGTGCAGGACACGCTCGAGCGCGCGCTCGGGCGCACGGCGCTGTTTCGCGCGGGCACGGACCTGCGCGCCTGGCTTTTCACGATCATGCACAACCTCTTCGTGAATCAGGTGCGCAAGTCGGCGGCGCGCGGCACGCACGTGAGCGTGGACGACGAGAGCGTGCCCGAGACCGACTACGCGGTGCCCGCGACCCAGACCGGGACGCTCGAGGTGCGCGATCTCGACTTTGCGCTGCAGCGGCTGCCGGTCGAGCAGCGCGAGGTGGTGCTATTGGTTGGATTGGAGGAAATGAGTTACGCCGACGTGGCGCTGGCACTCGACATCCCCATCGGTACGGTGATGTCGCGGCTTTCGAGAGGGCGTGAGCGCCTGCGCGCGCTCATGGCCGGTTCCGTCCCGCGTGCGAATCTGAAGGTGGTGCGATGAGCGAGCAACATAACCCCGTGACCGAAGACGAGATCCACGCCTACGTGGACGGCACGCTGGCGCAAGCACGCCGCGCGGACGTCGAGCGCGAGCTTGAACGCAATCCGGAGCTTGCGGCGCGCGCGAGCGACTTCTTCGCGCTAAACAATCTGCTGCACGAGCGTTACGACCGTGTGCTGAGCGAACCGTTGCCCGCGCGTCTGCGCGTCGAATCCGCAGCCGCAGCACATGCCGAATCCGCTGGGCCGGCCAGGCGCCACGCGCGCGAAGCCGCAAACTGGCCGAAGTTCGCGGGCCTCGCGGCGGCGCTGGTCATGGGCGTGGGCATCGGCTGGGGCACGCACTACGGCGCGGACATGCTGGGCGGCGCAGCGGGCCGCGGCGACCCGCATGCAGAACTGCATACGGTGAGCGCGGACTCCACCATGAGCTTCGTGCACGAGGCCGCGCTCGCGCACGTGGTCTACATGCCCGAGGTGGAGCGGCCGGACTCGATGGGCGCGCGCCAGGAGCAGGACTTCGTGCAGTGGCTCGCGAACCGGCTCGGCACCAACGTGCATGCGCCGATGCTGGAAAAGAGCGGCTTCGAGCTCTCGGGCGGGCGTTTGCTGCCAGGCGCTGACGGCGATGTCGCGCAGTTCATGTATCACAACGCCCAGGGCGAACGCGTGACGCTGTGCATCTCGCACCGCAAGGCAAGCAGTAACACGACTGCGTTCAAGCTCTATCAGGACGGTCCCGTGAACGTGTTCTACTGGATCGATGGCGACTTTGGCTATGCGCTGTCGGGCGGTATCGACCGCAAGGTGCTGCTGCAGCTCGCCCACGATGTCTACGCGCAATTGACGCCGCGCTGAGCGTGCCGCTGAGCATGCGTAAGCGGCTCCTCTGCGCAAGCCCCTGACCGTTCGCGATATTCGCATGCCAACGGCGATACCCCGCTCTCCATGAGCGGGGTATCGCCGTTGCACGCACTGGACGTTTGCGCATCGACTTCTCGCGCATCAACTTCCCGCGTAGATGTTGCAGAAACTCACCGGCCCCACGCAGGCCATATGGGGCGCGCCCGAGTCGCTCGTTCCGGCCGTCGGCATGCCCCTGCCGCTGTCGGCGTGCGGCGCTGCGCTTTGCGCAACCTGATTCGCGAAGACCGGGCTGACGTCGGGGTACGACGCATCGGTGACGAAGCGCGAGCCGTTGGCTTCGGTGTCGTTCAACTGCTGGCGGACCTGATCGCGGCTCAGGCCTTGGGCGGAAGCGCTGGCGATGGCGCCCATGGAGGCGGCGGCGACGAACGTGGCAAGCAATACGCGACGGATAGACATTTCGAACTCCTGATCGTGTGGATGGGTCTTGCGGCCGCAATCGAGTCGTTCGATTCAACGCGGCCGACATAGACACGAACACACCGTGCGCAGGAGTTATTCCGCGCGGCTTTGTATCCTCATGTAGCAATCGGCAATGAAGGGCTTCGTGCGCCGCATCCTCACCTGAGCTTCACCGCAACGAAGCTGCGAGCACGGTTTCGCTGGATCAGCACCTCCATGCTCCTCGTCGCCTTTGCCTCGAGGGCTGCGGCCTGATCCTGCGTTTCGACCAGCGTTTCGTCGAGCGTCAGCACGACGTCGCCGGGCCGCACGCCCGCTTTCGCGGCGGGGCCGATCGCCTCGTCCACCATCAGCCCCAGCGGAAGCCCGGTCGAGAGCTTCTCGTCCTCGGTCAGGGCGTGCATGATGAGGCCGAGCCGATCGGCGGCGTGGCCCGGCGCCGGGGCGGCGGCGGGTTGGGGGCTCGCGTCCGTCATCACCGCTTTCACGGCCCTGACGTCGTTCACGGCCGCCGCATCGGCTGCCGCTGGCGTGGCGGCGACGGCTGGCACGGCGACCACGTTCGGCGCGGCAGGCGCGTCTGCGGTTGCTGCAGGCCGCGCCGCCTGGGCTACTTGGGCCGGCTGCGCAACTTGTGCTGCTTGTGCTGCTTGTGCCGCTTGTGTCGTTTGTGCCGGCTGCGCTGCCTGCGCCGCCTGTGTCGCCGGTGCCAGCGGCACCGCCTTCCTCACCTTTTTCGTTTGCGCCGTCTTCGGCTCGACGGCGGCGTTCTTGAAGCCCGCCTGCGCCGGCTGCCGGTTGCGGATCACCCCGAGCGAGGCTTTCGTGGCAGGCGGCACGGCCGCGAGCTGTTCGGCGAGCGCAGCGGCCCCGTCGACCGGCTTGTCGCCCACCCGAATAATGACGTCGCCGGCATTCACGCCCGCAACAGCGGCCGGCGAGCCCGGATCGACGGTGTCGACGAGGGCGCCACTTGCGCGCGGCAAGCCGAGCGCCGCCGCGATCCCCGGGCTCACGTCCTCGACCTGCATGCCGAAGGTGCGGGTCGTGCGGGCATTGCCCAAGCCGCCTGCGTCGGCTGGGTCGGCAGTGGCGGCGGCAGCGGCGGCGGCAGCGGGCGCCGCCTTGAGCGCAGCCTGCAACTGCGCGCGGAACTGGTTCGCCGCTTCGATCGGAATCGCAAACGTCAGGCCCTCGTAGTGGCCGCTGTCGGCGTAGAGCTGCACGTCGATGCCGATCACTTCGCCCGCGCGATTGAACAGCGGCCCGCCGGAGTTGTCGGGGTTGACCGCCACATCGGTCTGCAGGAACGGGAACGCGCTGCCGTTGGGCAGCGTGCGCGAGGTGGCGCTGACGATGCCCGTCGTCACGGTGTTCTGGAAGCTGTCGGGCGAGCCGATCGACAGCACCGGCTCGCCTGCGCGCACCTTCGACGAATCGCCGAGCTTCACGAACGGCAGATTGTGCGCGTTCTCGATCTGCAGCACGGCCACGTCGCTCTGCGGATCGACGGCGACCACCTGCGCCTTGAACTCGCGCTTGTCGGTCAGCAGCACGGTCACTTCTTCGGCGTTGTCCACGACGTGCGCCGTGGTGAGCACGAGCCCGTTGCGGCTGACGATGAAGCCGGAGCCCACGCCCGTCATCGCGCGCGGGGCGCGGGGCTGGCCGTCGGTGGGCGGCTGCGGCACGCGCTTGAAGAACGCGAAGAACGGGTCGTCGGCGTCGATGGCTTCCTGCTCGGGCGGCGCGGTCTGATCGTCGGTGCCGCGTGCGATCACGTGCACGACGGCGGGACCGTAGCGCTCGGCGAGCGAGAAGAAGTCCGGTGTCGCCATGGCAGCGGGAGTGACGCTCGCGCGTAAGGCGGTGTCGCGCTCGGCCGGGCTCACCGCAGCGGGCTTGTCTGTGGCAGGGGGGTTGGTCTTCGATCCGGTGGGCGGCGGGACGGGTGTCGCCGCGTTGGCCGGAGGGCAAAAAGTGCTGGCGAGCGCCAGCGTGAGCGCGGCCGCGGGGCGCGAGGTGCGGGCGAAAATCAGGCGGAGCACAGCACACCTCCCAGTGGCAATCGTGCTGACGGGCGCAGGCCGGAATGCATTTGTGATGCAAGCGGGCGCCGTCAAAAATAGTGTAGTCACACGGCGCGCAGAGTGGGGGGGAGGGTTTGTCCGGTAGCGAACGGAAAGGCTGGCGTCGGGTTCAGGACTGCTTTTTGACTGCGTTTTTACCGCTTGGCGCGCGCTTCTCCTGCGCTTCGCGGTGTGACGATTTGATGGACGATCAGGTCGATATGAAGGTGAAAAGCGCGTGCCGCGCGAGCGTGGACGGCAATCGTCCGGAAGACGCGTTGTCTGCCTCGCGCGGCGTCCGGATGCGTCACGATCGCGGTGGCGATGCGACGCGTTCTGATGCGTCTGCAACGAATGCCGGCGCTCAGCCCGGCTCGATCTGTCGCGTGCCGGCCGGGTGAAAAATGCGCACTGTATACTGGGCGCCCGACTTCCTTGTCACCGCGCGCGCCATGCCCGTTCCCCAGCCTGCCGACGAACCCACGATCGTCCCGCCCACGGCGCCGGCCTGCGACGCGCATGGCAACGACCGCGCGCTCGGCGAGCAAGGCGCGGGGGCGAGCGCCGCGAGCAGTCTCGATTCCCTGCTGGATGCGCTGATGCGCCTCGTCGCCCGACATTTCGCCGTGGCGGCTGCGTGCGTGCTGCCCGGCGATGCGGCGGCGGGCGCGCCGGTTTGGCCTGGCGCCGGTGTGGAGGTGATGGGCGTCGTCACGTCGGGCGTTGCGGCGCCGTTGCGCGAGGCGCTGTTCGAAATCCGGCGTGCACAGCAGACGATCGGCACAAACGGCACGCTGGAGCCACGCGACATCGCCAACGCGGGTGAGCCGTTGATCATCAGCGATCTCGGGACGGACCCCGCATGGCAGGCGTGCCTGTCCCGGGCGAGCGCGCTGCCGCTGCGCTTCGTCGCCGCGTGGCCGCTCTCCGGCGCGAATGGCGATCATCTGGGCAGCCTGTGCCTGCTCGACCATGCACCGCGCGAGCTGTCACTCACGCAACGCGCAAGCCTCGACGACTTCGCGCGCGTGATCGCGGCGCTGGCGGCGCAGGAAACGATCATCGAAGCGCAGGGCGCGCACGAAGCCGCGCATGGTGCGATCGCCGCATCGCCGCTGCCCGAAGCCGGGCTGTATCAAGAGCTCGAAGCGCTGCGCGCCCGCGAGCGTCTGCTCGCGCTCGCCATCGCGGGCAGCGGCACGGGCATCTGGGACCGCGATGTGGCCGCCGGGGAAATCCGCTATTCCACAGGCTGGAAAGCGATGCTCGGCTATGCCGATGACGAGGTGACCAACCGCATCGAAGACAGCTACCAGCGCCTGCATCCCGACGACCTCGACTACGTGAAGGCGACGATGCAGGCCCACTTCGAAGGCCGCACCGATCAGTACGAAGTGGAGCACCGCATCCGCTGCAAGGACGGCAGCTACAAATGGATCTGCAGCCGCGGCAAGGTCACCGCGCGCGACGGCGAAGGCCGGGCGCTGCGCATGATCGGCACCACGACCGATGTGACGTCGATGCACGAGATGGCCGAGCGCCTGCGCGAGTCGGCCAGCCTCGTCACCAATCTCACGAACGAGGTGCCGGGCCTCGTGTTTCAGTGCCGCCGCACGCCGGACGGGCACATGTGCTTTCCCTACGCGAGTGCGGGTATTGCGGAGATCTACGAGCTCGCGCCGGTGCAAGTCGCGGCGCACACGCGCGCGCTCGAGGCGCTCATCCACCCCGACGATCTTGAAGCCTGGCGTGCGTCGTTCGCGGCCTCTGCGGCCACGCTCGCGCCGTGGCACCTCGAATACCGCGTGTGCCTGCCGCGCCAGGGGCTGCGCTGGCGGCAGGGCGATGCGAAGCCGCAGCGCCTCGCCGACGGCACCATCGTCTGGCACGGCTTCATTACCGATGTCACGGAGCGCAAGCGCATCGAGGCCGAGCTGCACGAATTCGCCACGACCGACGGCCTCACGGGCCTCGCGAACCGGCGCCACTTCATGGCGCGGCTCGACGCGCAGCACGCGCTGTTGCGCCGCGCGGGCAGGGCGAGCAGCGCGGGCATGGCCGTGCTCATGTGCGACCTCGATCATTTCAAGTCGATCAACGACCGCTTCGGCCACGCAGTAGGCGACGAAGCCTTGCGCCATTTCGCCGGGGTCCTGCGTATGCACTTGCGCGCGGGCGACGTGGCCGGGCGCATCGGCGGCGAGGAGTTCGCGGTCTTGCTGGACGGCGCCGATCTCGACGGCGCGTGCGCGCTCGCGCGCCGCATCCAGGACCGCATCGCGCGCGAGCCGCTCGAGTGCGGGGCCGGCACGGTGGCGCTCACGGTCAGCATCGGCGTCACCCAGATGCACGCCGGCGACCCAAGCGCCGAAGCCGCACTCTCGCGCAGCGACGTCGCGCTTTATCGCGCGAAGAAGGACGGGCGTAACCGCATCGAGTGCGCCTGAGCCGCGCCGCTTCCGGCGAGCGGGCGGCGTCCGTGCACGGCACGGTCAGCTCTTCATTCTGACCCTTGGTGTAACGTTCCGGCAGGTCGATACTTTTCGTGTGCCGGTGGGCCCGGCGGCCTTTGCCGCGTTCGCGGCGCATGCCGTCGCCTGCGCTCAAAGGGTGTCGCTGGAGGCCGCCGCCTGGTGGCAGGGAGGCGCATTTGCCGGAGTTCGATTCCAGGGCGTCGCCGAAATTGCAGCCCAGCGCGCAGTCCAGCGCGAGGCGCATTTGGGCGCGCGCCTCGCAGGTCGGGGTGATGGTGTTCGCCGCGGCGCTGCCGGTGCTGCTGTGCGTGGCATTCACGCGTTACGAAGCGGCGCGCCTCGTGCGCAGCGAGGCCGAGCTCGCTTCCAACTTCGTCGTCAATCAGGTCATGGCGATTGTCGGGCGCGCGCGCGATGCGGCACAGGGCTTCGTGCCGCGCGCGGCCGAGCCGTGCTCGAAGCTTGCGGCCGCGCTCACGCTCGGCACGGCCACTCAGCCCTATATTCGCACGCTCAATATCGTCGATGGCGACCGCCTCGCCTGCTCCTCGGCGCTCGGCCAGCAGTCGATCGCGGCACACGTCTTCACGGCCGGCGACGGGCGCATGCCGCGCGGCGACTGGCTCGCGATCGTGCCCCGCACGCCGATGGTGACCGATCGCCCGGCGCTGCTGGTGGGCGTGCGTGCGCCGGGCGCACGCGCCGTCATCGCCGTGGTCGACTCGCAATATCTGCTCGACCTGCTGCACGCGGCCGCGCCGCTTTCCGCGTATCGCGAGGCCGAGCTGCGCGTAGGCACCGGCACCTCGCTGCGCGAGGCGAGCGGCGATGCCCCGATAGCCTCCAGCCCGGTCGTCGCCGACACACGCAAGCTGTTCGCCAGCAGCGTGATCGATCTGCGCCTCTACGGCGAGCCCGCGCACCTGAACAAGGCATGGGGCGCTTTGCTCCTGCGCTACATGCCGTGGGTCGCGGCGTTCTCGGGGCTGCTCGCGTGGCTCGTGCACCGCGCGCAGCGCAACCGCCAGTCGCGCCGCGAGCAGTTGCTGCGCGCGATGCGCGCGGGCGAATTCCATGTCGAGTATCAACCGCTTTATGGCGTCGAGTCGGGGCGGTGCGAAGGGGCCGAGGCGCTGCTGCGCTGGGTCCGACCGGGCATGGGCGCGGTGCGTCCCGACGAGTTCATTCCCGGCGCTGAGGAAGACGGGGTGATCGTGCCGCTCACGCAGCATCTGCTGAAGCTGATTGCGCGCGACGTCATGCTGTGGGGCACGCGGCCCGGCTTTCACCTGGGCATCAACTTCGCGCCTGAGCATCTCTCGGGCGCGGATCTGCTGCCCGACGTGCGGCGCTTCATGGGCGTGATCGCAGGACGCCGGATCCAGACGGTGCTGGAGATCACCGAGCGCTCGATCATGCGCAACACCGAGCATGCGCGGCGCAATCTGGAGGCATTGCGCGCCGAGGGCGTGCAGGTGGCGATCGACGACTTCGGCACGGGCTTCTGCGCGCTCTCGTATCTCGAGAAATTTCCATTCGATATCCTGAAGATCGACCGGGGCTTTGTGCTGACGATCGATGCCGAGGGGCGCAGCGCCGTCGTGCTCGATGCGATCATTGGCCTCGCGCACAGCCTGGGCGCGCGCCTCGTGGCCGAGGGCGTGGCCTCGCAGGCGCAGTTCGAGTATCTGCGCGCACGCGGCACGCACTACATTCAGGGCTTCCTCTACGCGAAGCCGATGCCGGCCGACGTCTTCAGCCGCTGGTACAGCCGCGCCGGGAGCGAGGTGTCCGCCGACCCGGCGGTGACGGCGCGGCACTGACTCAAAAAAAACGGGCGGCTATCGCAGCCGCCCGCTTGAAACATGAGGAGCAGGTGGGGGAGCTAAAGCTCAGTGCGGCGAGGTCCAGCCCTTGTAGCTGCTGACGTTGTCACGCGTAATGAGTTGTGGCGTCATCTCGATCATCGGATTGGCGGGATTCTTGCCATTCATGATGTCGTAGCCCACTTGCACGGCCGTCTGCGCCATCTTCCACGGATCCTGGCTTGCCGAAGCCTGCACGAGCGTGTCGGTCTTCAGTGCCGATTCGATATCGGGCGCGCCGTCCACCGAGGTGATCACAATGCCGTTGCGGTGCAGTTGCTTCGCGGCCAGGTCGCTGCCCACGGCCTGCGGATCGTTGATGGTGAACACGCCGGCAAGCTGCGGGAAGCGCGTGAGATAGCCCTGCATCGTATTCATGCCGCCTTCGCGCGAGCCCTTGCCGTCCTGGTCGTCGGAGAGGATCTTGATGCCGGGCGACTTCGCGAGCACTTGCTTGCAGCCGTTCACGCGGTCGATCACGGCGGAGACCTGCGGGCCGTTCTCGATGATCACGTTACCCTTGCCATTGATCTTTTTCGACAGGTACTCGCACGAGATCTGGCCGGCCTTGACGTTATCGGTCTGCACGGTGGCGTTGGCGCCCGCGGCAGCCACGTCCACGGCCACCACCACGATGCCCGCGGCGCGGGCCTTGCGCACGGCCGGCTCGATCGCCTTGGGATCGGAGGCGTTCAGCAGGATCATGTCGACGTGCGCGGAGATGAAGTTGTCGATCTGCGTGAACTGCTTGTTCAGGTCGTAGTCGGCGGACACGGCCGTGACTTTCGCGTTCGGGTTGAGCTGCCTGGCTTTTGCCTCCGCGCCCTGCACGATGGTCACGAAGTAAGGATTGCCAAGCGAGCCTACGGTGATGCCGATCGACTTCAGTTGCTTGTCGGCGGCGTGCGCGCCTTGCAGGGCGAAGCCAAGCGTGAGTGCGGCAGCGGCGCGAACCGCGAATGCAGCCTTTTTCTTGAACATGAGTACGTCTCCAGAGGGGTCCAGTTGTGTGTGGAGCGGTGCGGGTGCAGGAGGACCGTCTGCGCCCGCTTTTAACCAGGAAGTTTCGGGTTCCGGACGCGGGTCCGTGAGCGCTTTCAGGTGCGCGCCGAGCCGCGCTGGCGATAGCGGTCGAGCGCCACAGCGCCGACGATCACGAGGCCCTTGATGATGTATTGCCAGATGTCCGAGACGCCGAGCAGCACGAGGCCATTCGAGAGCACCGCGATGATGAGCGCGCCGATCAGCGTGCCGACGATCGAGCCCACGCCGCCCACGAAACTCGTGCCGCCCAGGATCACCGCGGCGATGGCGTCGAGTTCGTACGACTGGCCGAGCTGCAGGCCGTTTGCGGCGTAGAGGCGGGCGGCCGACATCACCGCGCCGAGGCCGGCGAGCAGGCCCGAGACCGCGTAGACGAACAGCTCGATGCCGCGGACCTTGATACCGGAGAGACGCGCGGCTTCGGGGTTGCCGCCCACCGAGTAGATATGCAGGCCGAGCACCGTGCGGCGCAGCACGAACCACGAGACGGCCACCACCACGAGCGCGATGATGACGAGCCAGGGCACGCCGAACACCGTGCCGTTGCCGATGAAGGCGAACGACAGTTCCGGGTTGAAGAGGGTGGTGTCGTGGCCCATCAGGCGAGCGATGCCGCGCACGGCAGTGAGCGAGCCCAGCGTGACGATGAAGGGCGGCAGGCGCAGCACCGAGATCAGCGCGCCGTTGATGAGGCCGAAGCCGAGGCCCACGCCCAGCGCGGCGGGAATGCCGAGCCAGCCCCAGCCCGCGATGTTCGAGCAGAGCATGGCCGCGACCGCCGATGCGGCGAGTATCGAGCCCACCGAGAGGTCGATGCCGCCCGTGAGAATCACGAAGGTCATGCCGGCGGCGAGCACGATGTTGATCGACGCCTGCTGCGTGACGATCGAGAGGTTCTGCAGCGTGGCGAAGCCGTCGGTCAGGAAGCCGAAGCCGATGCACAGCAGCACGAGCACGGGCAGCATGCCCGCCGTGCGCATGATCGATTTCACGCGTGCGCGATGGCCGTCGACGGCGGTACTGCGAGTGGCCTGGGCCGGTTGCGCGGGCGACGCTGCAACGCCATGGCGGGGAAGAATGCTCTTCATGATGTAGTGCTCCTCAATATCTCTTCGACGCTTGCGTCAGAATCAGGCGGCCTCGTCCAGCGCGCCTTGCGAGCCGGTGGCGAGTTCGATGATGGCTTCCTGGGTGATGGGCTTGCCGGTGTAGCCGCCCAGTTCTCCGGCGAATTCGCCTTCGCGCATGACGAGCACGCGGTCGGCCACGCCGATGATCTCGGGCAGTTCGCTCGAAATCACGATGATGCCCACGCCGGTCCTGGCGAGGTCGTTGATGATGCGGTAGATCTCCGACTTCGCGCCGATGTCCACGCCGCGCGTCGGCTCGTCGAGGATCAGCACGCGCGGCTTCGTTTCCAGCAGGCGCGAGAGCAGCACCTTCTGCTGATTGCCGCCCGAGAGCGCGCCTACATTCACGCGGGGGCTGGGCACGCGAATCGAGAGCGCGCGGATGGAATCCTTCGCGCGAGAAGAGCCGCGCGCGAGGTCGAGCACCCCGAAGCGCGCGTCGCGCCCGGCCACGGACACGTTGATGTTGTCGCGCACGCTCATGTCGAGAAAGAGCCCTTGATGCTTGCGGTCCTCGGTCAGATAGACGAGGCCCGCTTCGATGGCGTCGCGCGGCCCGTGCACGGTGAGCGTGCGGCCGTCGATGGCGATATCGCCGCGCGCACGCGGCTCCGCGCCGAAGATGAGGCGCGCAAGCTCGGTGCGGCCCGCGCCCACGAGGCCCGCGATGCCCAGCACCTCGCCCGAATGCAGGTCGAGGCTGCAGCCGCGCACGCGGTTGTGGTCGGCCACGTCGCGCACGGTGAGCACCACCTTGCCGGGGTCATAGGGCGCATGCTCTTTCTTGTAGAAGCCCGAAATATCGCGGCCAACCATCATGCTCACGAGGCTTTCCGCGCTGAGCTCGTCGCGCATCAGCGTGCCCACGTAGCTGCCGTCGCGCAGTACCGAAACGCGGTCGGAGAGCTCGTAGATCTCGGCCATGCGGTGGCTGATGTAGATGATCGCGAGCCCGTCCTCGCGCAACTGGCGCACGAGCTTGAACAGGCGCTCGGTCTCGCGCGAGGAGAGCGGCGTGGTGGGCTCGTCCATCACGATGATGCGTGCGTCGCTATGCACGGCGCGTGCGATTTCCACCAGCTGGCGCTCGGCGATCGAGAGCGAACCCACCAGCGTCGTGGGCCAGAAGCTGGCGCCCAGGCGCTTGAGCACGTCTTCGCAGCCGCGCTCCATGGCGGCGCGGTCGACCATGCCGAAGCGGCCGCCGCCACGGCGCAGCTCACGGCCCGCGTAGATGTTTTCGGCAACGGAAAGATTCGGCGCGAGGCTCAGTTCCTGGTAAATGACGGCCACGCCCAGCTCGCGCGCGGCGAGCGGGCCGTCGATCACGACTGTCTTGCCGTCGAGCAGGATCTCGCCGCCAGGGTCGGCCTGATAGGCGCCCGAGAGAATCTTCATGAGCGTGGATTTGCCCGCGCCGTTCTCGCCCATCAGCGAGTGCACCTCGCCGGGCCAGACCGAGAGGCGCACTTTGTCTAGCGCGCGCACACCGGGAAACGTCTTGCTGATGCCCCGCATTTCCAGCAGCGGGGGCGTCGATTCAGAGCGCGACATGGCTCGTCTCCTGCGTTTGTGCGCCGGCGCCCATCAGGATGCCCGCACGTGGCGAAAAGTTGTAGAACATGGGCAGCGTGGCGGCGCCGAGCGCACCCGCGTCGGGGCCGAAGGTGCCGCGCACCAGCGTGGGCGTGCCGCGCGCCTCAGGCGCGGTGGCCGCCACGGCCACGCGCAGGCGCTGCATGAGCGTGTCGATGAGGCCCGCGTCCACGTCGGCGTCGAGCACCACGGCCGGCACGTCGAGCACGCACAGCGCGGAGCGCAATGCGGGCGCGAGCGCGTCGATGCAGTCCTCGAGCCATTCCTCGACCGCCGGATGGCCGCGCGCGATGCACGCCTCGATATCGGCGCGGTTTTCCACTTTCTCGCCGTGGTATTGCAGATGGCGGCGCAGCGCGATGAGCGAGGCGCGCGAAAGCAGGATGTCCCACTTGGCCGCTGGCTTGGGCGCCGAAGGCAGGGCGCTCGGCGGCACGGGCATCACAGCGAAGTCGCCCGCGTTGCCGGTGAGGCCGCGCACGCAGTCGCCGTCGATGGCGATGCCGCCGCCAATCGCCGGGCCGAGAAAGAGATAGAGGAAGTCATCGCGCTGGCGCCCGCAGCCGTAGAAGATCTCGGCGATGGCGGCGGCGTTGCCGTCGTTTTCGCTGAACACGGGCAGCCCGACCGCCTGGCTCAGTTGGCCCGCGAAATCGACGTCGCTCCACACGCGGAACGTGTCGGCGGGCAGGCCCAGCTCGCGCATCCAGCTGTCGAGGTTGTACGGCTGTGCCACGCCAATGCCCGCGAGACGGCTGCGCTCGGCCTTGCTGAGCAATCCTGAGAGTTCGCGGATATCCTGCTGGACGATTTCCTGCGCGAGGGCGGGCGGCGGCAGCAGCATGTCGTGCGAGCGGCGCTCGATCATCTGGCCCGCGAAGTCCACCAGCACGGTTTCGATGTTGGTCCGGTCCAGACGCACGCCGATGGCGAATGCGCCGCGCGGCGAAAGGCGCAGGAGCGAGGCGGGCTGGCCGCGTCCACCGTCCAGACGCCGCCCGCTCATCTCGATCAGCCCGCTTTCCGTGAGCGATGTGATGATGCTGCCCACGGCCGTGCTGGTGAGATTCGCAAGGCGGGCGAGATCGGCCTTCGAGGCCTCGCCGGCGCGCCGCAGCGCCTGCAGCAGCAGGCGCTCGTTGAAGCGGCGGACATTGGCCGAGTTGCTGCCCTGACCGACATGCGGACTTCTCACGTGTCTCCTCCGGTTACGCCAGCAGGGGTTGCTGGCGACTAAATAAATCAAGTTGATTTATTTAATGCTGGAAAGCGCCACGTGTCAGCCTGGGGAAATCCCGGCACCCGGCGGGCATGCCTCCGGCACGGCGTTGCCGGAGCGGGGGCGAGTTCCAAGGGTGTGTCGTTTTCCTGCGCTATGCTTTCGGTTGCTTTCACCGGCGCGCCCATGGACTTCGAGCGCCCGCAATGCACTCACTCAATGGAATCGGCACTTCATGGCATACATGCTGCTCATCACCGAGCCGCGCGGTCAGCGCGAGGCGCGCACCCAGGCCGAAGGCGAGGCGCTCTACGCGCGCATGCTGCGCTTCGCCGACGACCTCACCACGCGTGGCGTGCTGCTCGACGCACAATCGCTGGTCTCCGACAAGGAGGCTGCCCGCGTGCAGGTGCGCGAAGGGCGGGCGAGCGTGCTCGACGGCCCGTTCGCGGAGGTCAAGGAAATGATAGGCGGCTTTTTTCTGATCAATAGCGCAACGCGCGAGGAGGCGCTCGCCATCGCGCGCGAGTGCCCGGCGGCGCAGTGGGCGAGTGTCGAGGTGCGCGAGACCGGGCCGTGCTTTCGCGAGCCGCCTGAAGACTGACAACCGGCACGTTTCCAGGTAGTTTCCCTGGGGAGCGCAAAAAAATTGTCGGGCGATGTCGATTTGCGTGGGCGTTGCGCGTCGTATGAGTGAGCGCATCGAAACGATGTCGCCTCCTTTACCTCACATAGCCAGGAGCAAGCAATGCGATTCATGATCATGGTGCGCGCCAACGCGATGAGCGAATCCGGCGAGACCCCCGACGACCCGGAGATGTTCGCCGAGATGGCCGCCTACCACGAGGAACTGGCCAAGGCGGGCGTGCTGCTCGACGCCTCGGGCCTGCAACCGAGCGCGCGCGGCTTTCGCGTGCACTACACCGACGGCAAGCCCGCCATCGTCGACGGGCCGTTCGCCGAGACGAAGGAGCTGATCGCCGGCTACACGCTGATCCAGGTGCGCTCGCGCGACGAAGCGCTCGAATGGGCGCGGCGCTTCCCGGCGCCGTTCGGCAAGCACGCCGATGGCGAGATCGAAGTGCGCCAACTTTTCGAACTCGACGATTTCGCGCCGTGCGAGGGCATCGAACGCTTTCGCAAGCTCGAAGTCGGGAGCAATGCCAAGTAAGCAATCCACTCACTCAACCACCAGGCAATCCGAAGTAATCTATAAAGGACACGATTATGCACAAGCACATCTTCGTCAATCTGGGCGTGCGCGACCTGAAGCGCTCGATGGACTTTTTCGGCAAAGTCGGCTTCACGTTCGAGCCCAAATTCACCAATGACCAGGCCGCCTGCATGGTGATCGGCGAGAACATCTTCGCGATGCTGCTCACCACCGACTTCATGCGCACCTTCACCGACAAGGCGCTCGTCGACGCGCGCGAGCAGACCGAAGTGCTCGTGTGCCTCTCGTGCGAGTCGCGCGACGAAGTCAACGCGCTCGTGGAAAAGGCGCTGGCGGCGGGCGGCAGCTCGAAGCGCCCGCCGATGGACTGCGGCGACGCAATGTACGGCCGCAGCTTCGAAGACCCCGACGGGCACATCTGGGAACTGATGTGGATGTCGCCGGAGGCGGTGGAGAAAGGGGCGCACGGCGCGTGATGCATGAGCAGGGCCCCGAGGGCCCAGAGAGCCACGGGCATGACGATGCCGCTGGACATGCCGCGACGCACCGCGCGATCGCCGCGGTCTGGCGCATCGAATCCGCAAAGGTGATCGCCCACGCCGCTCGCCTGCTGGGCGACGTGGGCCTCGCCGAGGATGCTGCACAGGACGCGCTCGTCGCGGCGCTCGAAAGCTGGCCCGCGAGCGGCATCCCCGCCAACCCGGGAGCATGGCTGATGACCGCCGCGAAGCACCGCGCACTTGACCGCTTGCGGCGGGCCGCCTCGCATGCGCGCGCACACGAAGCGCTGGGCGCGGACCTCGAAGCGCTCGAGGCGCATTTCGCGCCCGACTTTGTTGAGGCGCTGGACGCCGCGCGCGAAGACGAGATCGGCGACGACCTGTTGCGGCTCCTGTTCGTGGCAAGTCATCCGGTGCTGCCGCGCGAGGGCCGCGTGGCGCTCACGTTGCGCCTGCTGGGCGGGCTGACTACGGCTGAGATCGCGCGCGCGTTTCTTGTCTCCGAGGCCACTGTCGCGCAGCGCATCGTGCGTGCGAAGCGCACGCTCGCTGAAGCGAAAGTGCCGTTCGAGGTGCCGGACAAGGCAGCGCGTGCGGCGCGGCTCGCTTCGGTGCTCGAAGTCATCTACCTGATTTTCAACGAAGGTTACGCGGCGACGGCGGGCGCCGACTGGATGCGGCCGGCGCTCTGCGAAGAAGCGCTGCGCCTCGCCCGCATGCTGGGCGAACTGGTACCTGAGGAATCCGAAGTGCATGGGCTCACAGCGCTGCTGGAGCTGCAGGTGTCCCGCTTGCCTGCACGGGTGGACAGGCAAGGCCGCGCCGTGCTGCTCGCCGACCAGAACCGTGCGCGCTGGGATGCGCTGCTGATCCGGCGCGGCTTTGCCGCACTCGCGCGTGCGGAGCAATGTGCGGCGCTAGCTGTGGCGCTGTTGGGCGCGCAGTCGGCGCCCCGAACATCGGCTCAAATGGGCGCTCAATCGGCGCCTCGAACGCCGGCCCAAACGGGCGCTCAATCGACGCCTCGAACGCCTGCTCAAACGGGCGCTCAAACGCCGGCTCAAACACCGGCTCATACGGCCGCTCAAATGGCGGTGCTGTCGGCAGATCAATCGGCGCAACGGGGCGCCACCGCAACGCTCGGCCCCTACGCGCTGCAGGCCGCGCTCGCCGCCTGCCATGCGCGCGCGCCGAGCACGCAGGAAACCGACTGGATGCGCATCGTAGCGCTCTACGACGCGCTCTTGCGCATCGACCCTTCTCCCGTGGTGCAACTCAATCGCGCGGTGGCGGTCGGCATGGCGTACGGGCCGCAAGCGGCGCTCGCCATCGTCGACATGCTGTGCGAGGCGCCCGCCTTGCGCCACTACCCCTGGCTGCCCGCCACGCGCGGCGATCTGCTGGCGAAACTGGGCCGCGCGAGCGAGGCGCGCGCCGAATTCGAGCGCGCCGCTGCGCTCACGCAGAACGCGCGCGACCGCGAGGTGCTGCTCGCGCGGGCCGCAACGACCCCGGCGCGAACATAGCGACGCGGTGCATTCGCCAGCTCGCGCCGCGACTCGATGGCAGGCCTCGCCCGTTCGCGCGCGGACACGACGCTACACGCCCTCGGCCGTCAACAAGCGCAATTGTTCGAGCAGTTTGACGGCAGGGCTCGGCAGGATGCCCTGGCGGCGCCGGAACGCGGTCAGCGTGCGCCGTCCCACCACGCCGGGCATGTCGAGCGTATCGAATACGCCCGCCTTGCTTTCGGTCACATACATCGTCGAGGCCATCCAGCTCAGAAAGCCCGAGCGCGCGACGAGACTCTTGAGCACCGTGATCGAGCGCGTCTCGACGACGACATTGGGCAAACCGAGCCCAAGCGCTGCGAACGCCTGCTGCATGTGCTCGAACGGCCCCGTGCCGCGCGGCGGGATGGCCCATTGCTCGTGGAGCGTGTCGGCGAGCGTGAGGCCGGGCTTGCTGCGCAGCGGATGGTCGAGCGCGGCCACCACGTAGCTCGCGTCTTCCCAGCGGCAATCGGCAATGGCCGCAATCTCATCCGTGTCCGGCACCACCATGCTCAGCGCGAGATCGATCTCGCGTTTGACGAGTGCGTCGGCGAGCCGGTCCCACACGCCTTCGATGATTTCCACGCGCAGGTTCGGCCACTTCGCGAGCACGCCGCTCACCGCGAGCGGCAGCACGAGGCTCGCGATGCTGCCCACCGCGCCCACACGGATCGTGCCGCGCGCGAGGCCGCGCATGGCGTCGATCTCCTCGCGCGCTTGCTCGGCTTCGCGCTGCAAGAGAATGGCATGCGGCAGTAGCGCTTCACCCACGGCGGTCAGATGCATGCCACGCGAATGCCGCTCGAAGAGCGGCGCGCCCACCTGCTCCTCGAGACGGCGGATCGCGCGGCTCAACGCCGGCTGCGTGATGTGCAGGGTGTCGGCGGCGCGGCCGAGACTGCCGCAGGCGACGATGGTTGCGAAGGCATGGAGTTGCTGGAGGTTGTAAGTCATGCCTGAACGTAATGCCTTTTCGCAAATTCGGCAATTTGTGGTTACCCGAGGCGCATCGATAATGGCTCGTCAATCAAACGCGCCCATCTCAAAGGAGGCCTCGCATGACAGGCAGCGCGCCGCAACAGAATTCAGGGCAGGAAGGGGCGCAGCGCTCCGGCAATACCGGCGATACCGGCAATACGACCCCGGCCGGGGCCACGGCGGCGTGGACCGTGCGCGACGCGGTGATCGACTTCGCGCGCCGCGTGGGCATGACGTCGGTCTTCGCGAACCCCGGCTCGACCGAGCTGCCGATGTTCCGCGACTTTCCCGCCGATTTCCGTTATGTGCTCGGGCTTCATGAGGCCGTGGTCGTCGGGATGGCGGATGGCTATGCGCAGGCCACCGGCAACGCGGCGCTCGTGAACCTGCACTCGGCGGCCGGCGTCGGCAACGCGATGGGCAATATTTTCACGGCGTTTCGCAACCGCACGCCGCTCGTCGTCACGGCGGGCCAGCAGGCCCGCTCGATCCTGCCCTTCGATCCGTTTCTCGCCGCCACGCAGGCGACCGAGCTTCCCAAGCCCTATGTGAAATGGAGCATCGAGCCCGCGCGCGCGCAGGACGTGCCGCTCGCCATTGCGCGTGCCTATTCCATCGCGATGCAGGAGCCGCGCGGTCCTGTGTTCGTGTCGATTCCAGTCGACGACTGGGATCAGCCGGCCGACCCCGTGCCGTCGCGCGCGCTTGCTTGCACGACGCGCCCTGAGCCCGCGATGATGGCGCGCATCGGCGCGTTGCTCGACGCGTGCGAGCGGCCCGCGTTCGTGGTGGGCGGGGCCGTCGACCGCGCGGGTGCAGCCGAGGACGTCGTGCAACTCGCAGAGCGCCATCGCGCGCGCGTTTTCGTGGCTCCCATGACGGGCCGCTGCAGCTTCCCCGAAACGCATCGGCTTTTCGCGGGTTTTCTGCCGGCCATGCGCGAGCGCATTGTCGAATTGCTCGACGGCCACGACGCGATCTTCGCGATTGGCGCGCCCGCGTTCACATATCACGTCGAGGGGCAAGGGCCGCACGTCCCGCCGGGCGCGCAACTGTGCCAGCTCATCGACGACCCCGGCGTGGCCGCATGGACGCCCGAAGGCCTCATCGCGGTCGGCAATGTGCGGCTCGGCGTGCAGGACCTGCTCGCGCGCCCCGCGCCGACCGCCCCTTGCGCGCGCGAGTTACCAGCGCCGCGAGTGCTGCCGCCGCGCGCCTTGCCGCCCGAAGCGGCGGGCGAGCGCATGTCGGTCGCATTCGCGTTGCAGACGCTTGCCGAGGTGCGCGATCCGCACGGCATCGTCGTGGAGGAGGCGCCAAGCGCGCGCCCGGTGATGCAGGCTTATCTGCCGATGGCCCGCGCAGGCACGTTCCTCACGATGGACAGCGGTGGCCTCGGTTACGGCATGCCCGCAGCGGTGGGCGTGGCGCTGGCGCGGCCGGGCGAGCGCGTGACCGCCCTGATCGGCGACGGATCCAGCATGTATTCGATCCAGGCCATCTGGAGCGCCGTGCAGATGAATCTGCCGATTACGTTCGTCATCCTGAATAACACGCGCTATGCCGCGTTGCAGGACTTTGCACCCGTGTTCGGCTTCGCGAAGGAGGATCCCGTGCAGGGCACCGATCTGCCAGGCCTCGATTTCGTGACGCTCGCGGCGGGTATGGGCTGCACCGGCGTGCGCGTGACTGAAGCGGCGCATCTCGCCGGCGTGCTGCGCGCGGCGCTCGTCGCGAGTGGCCCCGCGCTCGTCGAGATCGTCCTCGCCTGAGATCCTCAGGCATGCCTCACGATTGTCACTAAGCAGTTCGAGAAAGGAGACAGACTATGAAGACCGTGTCGATGCTGATCGACGGCGCGCCGATGCGCTCACGCAACGGCGCCACCTTCGAGCGCCGCAATCCGCTGGATGGCGAAGTGGCGTCGCGCGCGCCCGCCGCGACCGTCGCCGACGCCCTTGCGGCCGTCGATGCCGCCGCCGCCGCGTTTGCTGCGTGGTCCGTGCTCGGGCCCGGCGAGCGCCGCGCGCTGCTCACGAAGGCCGCGCATGCGCTAGAGGCCAAAGCCGATGCCTTCGCGGCCGCGATGGCCGCCGAAACCGGCGCATCGGCGCTGTGGGCCGGCTTCAACGTCCACCTCGCCGCGGCGGGGCTGATCGAAGCGGCCGCGCTCACCACGCAGATCGCGGGCGAGCTGATTCCTTCCGACGTGCCGGGCAGCCTGGCGATGGGCGTGCGCCAACCCGCGGGCGTCGTGCTTGGCATGGCGCCGTGGAATGCGCCGGTGATTCTCGCCGTGCGTGCCATCGCGCTGCCGCTCGCCTGCGGCAATACGGTTGTGCTCAAGGGCTCCGAGATTTGTCCTGCCACGCACGGGCTCATCATCGAGGCGATGCAGGAGGCGGGCTTGCCGCGCGGCACCGTGAATTTCGTGACGAATGCGCCGGAGGACGCCGCGCAGATTGTCGACGCGATGATCGCGCATCCGCGCGTGCGCCGCGTGAACTTCACGGGCTCGACGCGCGTGGGGCGCATCATCGCCGAGACCTGCGCGAGGCATCTGAAGCCCGCCGTGCTAGAGCTCGGCGGCAAGGCGCCGCTCGTGGTGCTCGACGACGCCGATCTCGACGCGGCCGTGGACGCGGCGGTCTTCGGCGCGTTCGCGAATTCAGGGCAGATCTGCATGTCCACGGAGCGCATCATCGTCGACGAAAGCATCGCCGACGCTTTTGTCGACAAGCTGGGCGAGCGCGCCCGCGCCTTGCCGCTAGGCGATCCGCGCGAGGGCGGGGCGGTCGTGCTCGGGTCGGTTGTCGACATGCGCACCGTCGAGCGCTGCAACGCGCTGATCGACGATGCGCTCGCACGCGGCGCGACGCTCGTGTGCGGCGGCAAGGCCACGAGCACGCTCATGCCCGCCACGCTGCTCGACCGCGTGACGCCCGCCATGCGCATCTATCACGAGGAATCGTTCGGGCCCGTGAAAGGCATTGTGCGCGTGCACGGCGAAGAGGCCGCCATCGCCTGCGCGAACGACAACGAGTATGGGCTCTCCGCGGCGGTGTTCAGCCGTGACACGGCGCGCGCGCTGAACGTGGCGAGACGCATCGAGTCGGGCATCTGCCACATCAATGGGCCGACCGTGCATGACGAAGCGCAGATGCCGTTCGGCGGCGTGAAGGCGAGCGGCTTTGGGCATTTCGGCGGCAAGGCGGGTATCGCCGAATTCACCGATTTACGCTGGGTCACGCTGCAGACCGGGCCGCGCCACTATCCATTCTGATCAGGATGACGAAATGAGTGAAGCTATGAAAATCGCGATTCTGGGCGCGGGGGCGATGGGCTCGCTCTTTGGCGGACTGCTGGCCGAGGCGGGGCACGACGTGACGCTCGTCGATATCGACGACGCGCACCTCGACGCGATCCGCCGCGACGGCCTCAGTCTTGTCACCGACGCGGGCGAGCGTGTCGTGAGGAATCTGCGCGCATGCCGCCCCGAACAGGCGGCGCACGCCCCGGAGCTGCTGATCGTCTTTACCAAGACGATGCATACGGAGGCCGCGCTCGCCGCGTCGCGGGCGCTGCTCGGAGCGCAAACGGCGGTGCTCTCGCTGCAGAACGGCCTTGGAAATGTCGAGCGCCTCGAGCGCAGCGTGCCGCGCGCACGCATCATGGTGGGCATGACGACCTGGCCCGCCGACAAGCCGGGACCGGGGCGGGTCGATTCGCACGGCGCGGGCGCGATCCGGATGATGAGCGCGGCGGGCGACACCAGTGCGGACAGTGCGGCGAGCGCGAGCCTCGCGCGCATCGTGAACGCCCTGAACGCAGCAGGCCTGCAATGCACGGCCGACCCCGACGTGTGGAGCGCGATCTGGGAGAAGGTCGCGTTCAACGCGGCGCTCAACAGCCTCTGCGCGGTGACGCAGTGCACGGTGGGCGAGCTTTCGAACGTGCCGGACGGCGAAACACTTGCGCTGAAGATCGTGGCGGAGGTGGCCGGCGTGGCGCGCGCACACGGCGTGGCCGTGGACGAATCGCATATCGGCGAAACCGTATTGCACGCGCTCGCGCACCATCGCGCGCATCGGCCGTCGATGTTGCAGGACGTGCTGGCGGGTCGCAAGACCGAGATCGAGTCGATCAACGGCGCGGTCGTCGCGGCGGCGCGGGCGGTGCCCATCGCGGCGCCGTGCACGGAAACCTTGCTGCATCTCGTGCGGCTCGTGGAGGCGCGCAATTCACATTGAACTCGCGCGTTGAGCCTGCGCCCCGAATCCGTGCGTCGGAGGACGCATGGCGCGCAAGAGGGGCAAGAGGGGGCAAGAGGGGGCAAGAGGGGCAAGTCATGCCCGAACGTCATGACTTTTGCGTAACGAGGCAATGCCCGGCGCGCACGCGGGCGGCCATACTGACGCGATCCACAAAGCATCGGAAAGCGCTCACGGGCGCATAACAAGACATGGAGACATTTCGATGAACTACGTATCCACGGAGGGCGTGACCTCACGCGGGAATGTGGCGCTCGACGGCAGGACCGTTGACATTGGCCATGCGCTCGACGACGGGCCCTTCACGCTGCTCCAGAAGTTCGTCGTCGTGCTCGCGGCGCTGTCGATCGTCGTCGACGGCTTCGACGGCCAACTGATCGGCTTCGCGATTCCGACGCTCATGAAGGAATGGGGCGTCACGCGCAATGCGTTCGCGCCGGTGGTAGCGTCGGGCCTCGTCGGCATGGGCATTGGCAGCGCGGTTGCCGGACTTTTCGCCGACCGCTTCGGTCGGCGCTGGGCGGTCATCGGCAGCGTGCTCGTGTTCGGCGTGGCCACCTGCGCGATCAGCCTCGCGCCGAACGTCGCGACGATTGCCGCACTGCGCTTCGTGGCGGGGCTCGGCATCGGCGGCGCGCTGCCCAGCGCGACGACGATGACCGCGGAGTACACACCCGCGCGCAACCGTACGTTCGCGGTCACGGCGACAATCGTCTGCGTGCCGCTCGGCGGCATGCTCGCGGGACTGTTCGCGGGACAGGTGTTGCCGGTCTATGGCTGGCGCGGCCTGTTCGTCGCGGGCGGCGTGCTCCCGCTCGTGCTGGCGGTCGCGCTGCTCGCCGCTTTGCCCGAGTCGCCGCGCTTTCTTGCGCGCCGCGCCCGCCGCTGGCCCGAGCTGGCCCGCCTGCTCGGCCGCATGGCGCGCGAAGTCGCGCCGGACGCCACGTTCACCGATGTGCGCGAGCAGAAAGCGGAAAAGCATGTCGGCTTTACGGCGCTCTTTCGAGACGGCCGCGAACGCGATACCGCCGCGATCTGGGCGGCATTCTTCATGTGCCTGCTCGCGGTGTACAGCGCGTTTAGCTGGCTGCCCTCGATGCTCACGGCCGAAGGGCTTTCGGTCTCGCTCGCGGGCTACGGACTCAGCGCCTACAACCTGGGCGGCGTGATCGGCGCGCTCGCCTGTGCGCTCGCGATCACACGCTACGGCTCGCGCTGGCCGTTGCTGCTGTGCTGCGCGGGCGGTGCGGCGAGCGCCTGGATACTGCTCGGCGTGGGCGCCACGCAGCACACAGGGCTCCTGATCTTCGGGCTCGGCTTGCACGGGCTGTTCGTGAACGCGGTGCAATCGACGATGTATGCATTGTGCGCCTACGTGTATCCCACTAGCGTGCGCGCGACCGGTACGGCGTCGGCGCTCGCGTTCGGACGCGTCGGTGCGATTCTCAGCGCGTTCGCGGGCGCGGCCGTCATTACCGCGGGCGGCGCGTCGGCCTATCTGCTGATGCTCGGCGCCGCCATGGCGGCCGTGCTGTTAGCGCTTGCCATGGTGCGCCGTCATATTCCGGCGGCGCAAACCGCAAAGGTCGGCTGACTGCGCGACGCCCGCGCCGCAGGTGAGCCAAACGCGCATCACGGCGGGCATCCGCCACCGCTTCTAGCCGAACGTGAACGAATAAGCACGCACGCCGGGATCGAGAAAGCGGATTTCGAAGGTGCGATCGGCAATCTCGCCATGCTGGCGCACCAGCTGATAGAGACGCTGCTCCGTCACCACGCCGTCGCCGTTCGCATCGACATCGGCGCCGTGGTTCGCGCCCGGCGCGGCGCCGTCGACCGTCACGCGAAAGCGCACGGGATGGCCGTCGGCGGCGGGGCCGAGCACGAGATGCAGATCGCGCGCATGAAAGCGATAGACGATGCTGCCGCCCGCGTGGTCGAGGTCCGTGTGCTCGGCGCCGAGCGTCCACGTGCCCGTGAGCGCCCATTGATTCAGATCCAGCGGGCCGGCGGCGTAGCGGTGCGGGGCGTCGGCGACAGGCTCGCCGGGCGAGGCGAAGCCATGCGCCTTCTCGTAGCCCAGATACGTCTCGGGCGACTCCATTGCGTTCATGTCGGGCGCGGCCTGGGCACCCGTGGCCGTGTCGGTGACGAAGCCGCCCGGCAGATTGCGCGCGCCCGCCTGCGTGAGCAAGTCGCGGATGACCTGTTCGGATTCCTGATAGTTGCCTTCGCCGAAGTGATGATGGCGGATATTGCCCTGCGCGTCGATGAAATAGTGCGCGGGCCAGTATTCGTTGCCGAAGGCGCGCCAGATCGCATAGTTATTGTCGATGGCGACGGGATAGTCGATCTTGAGCTCGGCCACCGCGCGGCGCACGTTGCCGATGTCCTTTTCGAAGGCGAACTCGGGCGCGTGCACGCCGATCACGACGAGCCCGGCGGCGCGGTACTTGTCGGCCCACGCCTTCACGTACGGCAGCGCGCGCAGGCAGTTGATGCACGAGTAGGTCCAGAAGTCGACGAGCACGACCTTGCCCTTGAGGGCGGCGGCCGTGAGCGGCGGCGAGTTGAGCCATTGAACCGCGCCGTCGAGCGGGGGGAGCATGCCTTCGATGGGCAACGCCTGGGACTGTGCCGTGGAGGTCTTGATGGCGGCGGGTGGTGCGGTGGGCTGTTGCGCGTCGGCGTGTGCGAGCGCCTGTGTGCGCGTGGGCGCGAGGCGGTCGAGCACGTCCTGTTCGAGTTAATTGGTGCCGGCGAGCGAGACGCGCGTAAGCAAGCCGGTATCCACATGCAATGCAATCGCGGCCACGCCCGCGAGAACCGCCACACCCAGCGCGCGCCGGATCCACTCGCCCACGCCGAGGCTGCGCTTCATCGCGGCGAACACCTTGCCGCCCACGGCGAGCGCCAGCGCGAGTGAGCACGCCGCGCCGAGTGCGTAGGCGAACAGCAGTAGCGAAGTGCGGGCGCTCGCGCCTTGCAGCGCGGCGCCGGTCAGAATCACGCCGAGAATGGGGCCTGCGCACGGCGCCCACAGCAGGCCGGTCGCCACGCCGAGCAGCAGCGAGGGCGCGACGCTCGCGCGCCCGTGCTGGGCCGCATCAGCAGAGGCTGAGAGCCGCTCGCCCAGCGAGACGAGCGGGCGCGTGAGGCGCTCGGCGAGCGTGGGCAGCAGCAGGGCGAGCCCGAATACCGCGAGCAGCGCGAGGGCGGCGTAGCGCGCGTACTGGTTGGCCGCGACGGCCCAGCCGCCACCCACGGCGGCGAGCGCGCCGACTGCGCTGAATGCCGCGGCCATGCCGACCAGCATCGGCAGGCCGTTGCGCAGAAATGGCTGGCCCGCGCGTGCGAACACGAAAGGCAGGACGGGCAGGATGCAGGGGCTCGCGATCGTCAGGGCGCCGCCGAGCCAGGCAATCAAAAGCAAGATCATGACTGTTCTCCAATCGATCGCATGGGCCGCGTTGGCGCGCCATTGTCGTCGCGTGCGTGGCCGTGCTCGATCGAACTAACGCACGCGCGAGCCGCTTATTCCGGCAGGTTCAACGCAAAAGCGCCTTCTTTGCAGAAAGTCTCATTGTGAATCGCCACGGTGAATAGGGATTGCTTCGCCTGAATGTTATGTTATAACATCTCAGAAAATGCGCTTCGCTTAGATCCGGCGCGTCCTCGCATCAGACGAGGCACTTCCACCCCTGAACCACAACAAGACAATGAACCGCTCGCTGATCACGCAGGCCGGTAGGCTTTTGTTCGCCTGTACACTTTGCACCCCCGCATTCGCCGCCAGCGGCGAAGCCGCGCTTTCCGGCTCGGTGGCCGACGCGCAAGGCCACGCACCCGCCCACGCGCAGATTTCGCTTCAGGACGCCAGCGGCCATGCCGTTGCCCAAACGACAGCCGACGCAACCGGGCACTTTCGTCTCGACCACCTCGCTCCAGGCACTTATGCGGTCACGGTCGAGGCAAAGGGATACGGCGCCGTCACCCGCGTCGCGACCGTGGCGCAGGGGACCGTGCCCGAGCCGCTCGCCGTCGTGCTCCAGAAAGACAGCACGCTCGACGTGACCGTCAACGCGCAGCGCCTCGACCGCGCCCGCAACGGCCTTCAGCCCGAAGTGGGCGCGAGCGTCTACCGGATCACGCAGACCGATATCGACAACTCGCCGCAAGGCGCGAACACGCCGCTCAATCAGGTGCTGCTGCAGGCGCCCGGCGTCGCCAACGATTCGTATGGCCAGTTGCACGTGCGAGGCGATCACGCGGATCTGCAATATCGCCTCAACGGCATCATCATTCCGGAGCCCATCAGCGGTTTCGGGCAATCGCTCGACGCGCGCATCATCGACCAGGTGAATCTCGTGACGGGCGCGTTGCCGGCGCAGTACGGCTATCGCACGGCGGGCATCGTCGATATCCGCACGAAATCGGGTGACGCCGGCAATGGCGGCACTATCGACGTGTACGGCGGCAGCCACCAGACCATTCAGACGAGCGCCGATGTCTTCGGCTCGAGCGGCCCGTTCAGCTATTACTTCTCCGGCTCGCTCGGGGAGAACAATCTGGGCATCGAGGCGCCCACCGCGGACGGCAGCCCGCTGCACGACCACACGCGCCAGGGCAACGGCTTCGGCTACATGTCGTATCTGCTCAATCCGCTTACGCGCGTGAGCGTGATGTTCGGCGCCACGAGCAATCAGTTCGAGATTCCCAATACGCCGGGGCTGACACCCGTCTATACGCTCAACGGCCAGTCCACTTTCAATTCGGCGAATCTCAACGAAACGCAGTCGGAACTGAACAATTTCGCGGTCGTGGCGCTGCAGGGCACCAATGGCGAGGCGCTCGACTACCAGATCGCGCTCTTCACGCGCTATACGCGCACTCAGTTCAATCCGGACCCGGTGGGCGACCTGATCTTCAATGGCGTCGCCTCGCAGGACTTCCACAGCAACCAGGCGAACGGCGTCCAGGCTGACTTCACTTATCGGTTGAACGATCGACACACGCTGCGCGCCGGGCTCATGTTCGAGCAGGAGCACGCCGTATTCGACGACAGCGTGGCCGTGTTCCCCGTCGATGCAAACGGCAACCAGACCTCCGATCAGCCGTTCACCGTGCAGGATTCGAACACCAGGACGGGCTATCTCTACAGTCTCTACCTGCAGGACGAATGGAAGCTCGCGCCGAAGCTCACACTCAACTACGGCGTGCGCTACGACCGCATGGACGCGTACGTGCAGGCCGGACAGCTGAGCCCGCGCATCGGCCTCGTGTACCAGCCGACCAATGCCACCACGTTGCACGCGGGCTATGCGCGCTATTTCACGCCGCCGGCGTTCGAGCTCGTTTCGGATTCGACGATCAGCAAGTTCAATGGCACGACTAATCAAAGCCTGACCTCGCAGAACGATCCAGTGAAGCCGGAGCGCGACGATTATTTCGACATCGGCATCACGCAGCGCCTGACGCCCGCGTTGACCGTCGGGCTTGATGCGTACTACAAGCGCGCACGCGATCTGCTCGACGAAGGGCAGTTCGGCACCGCGCTCATCTTCACGCCGTTCAACTATCAGTACGGGCGCGTCTATGGCGTGGAGTTCACGTCGAGCTACCACCAGGACAATGTGAGCGCGTACCTGAACGTCGCGTACAGCCGGGCGCAGGGCAAGAACATCGAATCGGCGCAGTTCAATTTCGATGCCGAGGAGCTGGCCTATATCTCGAACCACTGGGTCTACCTCGATCACGACCAGCGCATCACCGCGTCGTTCGGCGGCGCCTGGACGCTCGGCATGACGACGCTCACGGCCGATGCGATCGTCGGTAGCGGCCTGCGCAGCGGCTTTGCGAACACCGATCGCCTGCCATGGTATGCGCAGGTCAATCTGGGCGTGATCCAGCGCTTCAACGAGCCGATGATAGGCAAGTTCGACGCCCGGCTCGTGCTCGTCAATGCGTTCGGCCGCGTCTACGAGCTGCGCGACGGCTCTGGCATCGGCGTGGGCGCGCCCCAGTATGGTCCGCAGCGCGCGATCTACGCTGGCCTCACCAGGCACTTTTGATCGATTGCTTTCCGCTTAAAGGTAAAGGAGCCCCATGATGAGCGACTGGAACAGTGTTGCCGAGGCATTGAAGCTCGGCGGCTGGGTCGTCTACCCGCTGAGCTTGCTGGCGATCGTCGCGCTTGCGGTCACGTTCGATCGTGCCTGGGTGTGGTGGCGCTACGCCAGCGTGCCGCGCAACGAAGCGGCGCGAGCGCTGCCCGATGGCCATGTGCTGCGGCGCCTCGATGCGCTGTTCGACGAGGCGCTCGCCCCTCGCGGCGCGCCCATCTGGTTCATCGAGACGCAGGTCGACACAGCCGCCTCGCAGATCCAGCGTGACATGAGCCGCGGCCTCTGGATGCTCGAGACGATCGTGACGGCCGCGCCGCTGCTCGGGCTGCTCGGCACGATCGTCGGCATGATGCATTCGTTCCGGCTCATCGGCGGCGATGGTCTCGTCAATCCCACGGGCGTGTCGGGGGGCGTCGCGCAGGCGCTTGTGGCCACCGCAATCGGGCTCGTGATCGCGCTGGTCTCGCTCTTTTCGTTCAACTACTTTTCGCGCCGCATGGACCGGCTCATGGACGAGCTGGAGAGCTTCGCCAACACGCGGCTCGGGGCCATGCGGCTCGCGCGCGAACGTTCGGGAGCGGCCGCATGAAGCTGCGTCGCGCGCGCACATCGAGGCGTGGCCGCATCGAGATCATTCCGATGATCGACGTGATGTTCTTTCTGCTCGCCACGTTCATGCTCACGACCCTGGCGATGCAAAGGCTCGATGCGGTGCATATCGACCTGCCCAGCGGCCAGGCGCAGCCGATGCAAGCCGACAAGCC
Source organism: Paraburkholderia silviterrae (assembly GCF_004353915.1). Classification (GTDB taxonomy): domain Bacteria; phylum Pseudomonadota; class Gammaproteobacteria; order Burkholderiales; family Burkholderiaceae; genus Paraburkholderia; species Paraburkholderia silviterrae. The sequence goes on from NZ_SMRP01000010.1 coordinate 30,257, forward strand.
GCTCACGCTGGCCGTGAATCGCGCCAATCAGGTCTTCGTGAATCAGCAGCCTGTGCGGCTCGATGAGGTGGACCGCGCTGTGGCGAAGCTGCTTCGCAAGGATGGCGATGTGATCGTGGCCGCGGACGATGGCGCTTCGCATGGCGTTGTGGTGAAGGCCATTCTCGAAGCGCGAAAGGCGGGTGCAGAGCATTTTCTGGTTGCCGTGCATCGTGAGTAGCGCGCCGATGTCACGTCGCCACGATAGCGGCAACACGACCGGCGGCACGACCGGCAACGCGACCGGCAACGACAGCGGGCATGGCAGCGTGCCGCGTTTCATCGTTGCTGCGATGTTCGCCGCCGCCGCATGGTGGCTCTTTCTCGCGCATGCCCGTTGGCTCATTGGCGGTGAACAGTCCGCGGCCTCGCCGCGCCCGCCGATCGAGCTTCAGGTGATCGAATTGCCGGGCGCGCCGCACGCGAGTGAGACGGCGCAGCCGAGCGTCCCGCACGATGATGCACCTGCTGTGTCTCATCGCAAGCCAGTGTCTGCGCGCTCATCGCAGACGCCGCGCAGCAGCACCGTGCACGACGTGCCGCGTGCGATACGGCCGTCACTTCCAGCGCCTGAGGTTACGCGGGACACGAGGCCCGCGCAGCATGACGCGAGCGCACCGGCAACGCCCGTGGCCAAAGCCGCGCCCGGGACTCCGGACATGCCGCCCACCAGCGGCGGCACGGCGGCGTCGGGTGAGCCCCAGCATGCGCCCAGTTCGTCCGGGGGCATCAGCCAGCAGGCGTGGCTGCTGGCACAACCGCTGCCGGAATTGCCCGACGATCTGCGCGAGCAGGGCTATCAGGCGGTGGCTGTCGCGCGCTTTGCCGTCCATGCGGACGGCACCTTCGACGTCGAGCTCCTGAAGCCCACGCAGATTCCGCGGCTCAATCAGATCCTGCTCACCACGCTTCGGCAGTGGCGCTTCTTTCCTGCCATGGAGAACGGCCACCCTGTGGAAAGCCATCAGGACGTCCGAGTTCATTTCAACGTGAATTGATTCGGCAAGCGGGCTCGGAAGCGCGCGCTCGTGCAGCGATGCTCCACCGGTGTCACGGATTCGCCGCTCAAACCAGCTCGACCCGCTTGATCTCCTTGACGATCACGAGATAGCTGAGCACGGTGACCACCGCATTGACGCCCACGAACGCGAGCGCGCCGTCGAAGGAGCCCGTCTTCGCCACGAGGTAGCCGATCACGATGGGGGTGACGATGCCGGCCGCGTTGCCGAACATGTTGAAGATCGAGCCTGAGAGGCCGATGGCTTCTTTCGGCGCCGTGTCGGCGACCACGGCCCAGCCGAGCGCGCCCACGCCCTTGCCGAAGAACGCGAGCGACATCAACGCCACCACGATCCAGTCGCTGTGCACGTAGTTGCAGCCGACGATGCAGGCCGAAAGCGCCATGCCGCCCACGATCGGCACCTTGCGCGCCATGGTGAGCGAAAGGCCGCCGCGAATCAAGGCGTCGGAGATCACGCCACCGAGCACGCCGCCGAGAAAGCCGCAGACCGCGGGCAGCGAGGCCACCATGCCCGCGTGCAGGATCGTCATGCCGCGCGCCTGCACGAGGTAGATCGGGAACCACGTGAGAAAGAAATACGTGAGGACGTTGATGCAGAACTGCGCGAGATAGACGCCCACCAGCATGCGGTTCGTGAGCAACTGGCGCACGCGTTGCCAGCCGTCGCCAGTCGTGCGTTCGCCGCGCGCTTTCGGCTGATGGCCGTACACGAGACCGCCGCCTTGCTCGATGTATTCCAGCTCCTGACGGTTCACATGCGGATGGGTTGCTGGATGCTTCATGACCCTGAGCCACACCAACGCGAGCACGAGGCCTCCGACGCCCATCATGAGATACACGTGATGCCAGCCGTATGCGTGCGTGACCCAGGCCATCAGCGGCGTGAAGACCACGGCCGCGAAGTACTGCGCCGAGTTGAAGATGGCCGACGCGGTGCCGCGCTCCTGGGTCGGAAACCAGCTCGCGACCACTTTCGCGTTGGCGGGGAAGGCGGGCGATTCCGCGACGCCCATTGCAAAGCGCAGCACGAACAGGGCGGCGACGGCGGCGGCCGCGCTGCCCAGCACGCCGATCGCGCCTTGCAGCAACGTGAAGAGCGACCAGAAGAAGATACTGGCGGCATAGACGCGGCGCGCGCCGAAGCGGTCGAGGATCCAGCCCGCGGGCACCTGCGAGAGCACGTAGGCCCAACTGAACGCCGAGAAGATATACCCCATGCGGATGGCGTCGAGGCCGAACTCCGTGCGCATCGCTGAGCCGGTGACCGAGAGCGTGGCGCGGTCCGCATAATTGAGCGTCGTGATGATGAAGATCAGCGCGAGGATGAGGTAACGGACCTTCGTACGCGTCGCGACATCGGCCGGGGTTGCGGTGCGGCTCAACGGCATGGGGATGGACCTTGGTAGGTGAGCGAAAGTGAGCGAATGGCCCGTTTGCGGGGTTATGTTGTAAGACGTGTTGTCGGCTTGTCAGTGGCCATCCTACAATGGCGCTCATCGCTGGATCAACTGGGTTGCGCGATTTAACGCGTGAATTCCGGGTAAACGTGGAATTGTTGCGGCGCGGTGGTTGTGGGATTGTTTGAAAAGTTGTCGGGCAACTTTGCGGTGTGGCCGGTCGCGGCGGCGCCGTCCGGCGGGCGGTTGAGGCAAATACGACAAAAAGGACAACATGGCTGGCAACGGTGAGCAGCAAATGGCGGGCGCGACGTATGTGTACGTGTCGAACTCGGAGAGCGAGGACATCTCGGTGTTCCGCATGGACCGCATGGACGAGGCGGCAGGCAGGCTCGTCGCGGTCCAGACGGTGCCGGCAGGCGGGGCGATCATGCCAATGGCGCTCTCGCCCGACCGGCGCCGGCTCTACGCGGCGTTGCGCTCGCAACCGTACTGCGTGGTGAGCTTCGCGATCGATCCGCTCGACGGGCGCCTCACCGAGTTCGGGCGCGCGTCACTTGCCGGGAGCATGGCGTATATCGCCGTCGATGCCGCGGGGCGCTATCTGCTGGCTGCTTCGTATGGCGGCAATTTGCTCGCGGTGAACCGCATTGAAGACGACGGCGTGGCTGCCGGCGTGCAGCAGATCGTCGGCACGGGGCCGTGCGCGCATGCGATCCGCGCGACGGCCGACAATCGCTTCGTGTTCGCCGCGGTGCTCGGTGCGGATCAGCTAGTGCGGCTCGATTTCAATGCATCGACAGGGCAACTCGCCGAAGCACCGGCACTTGCGTGGGCGTTGCCGGCCGGGTCGGGTCCGCGTCATTTCGTGTTCCCGGCGGATGGGCGCTTCGTCTACCTGCTCGACGAACTCGATGGCAAGCTGCACGCGCTCGCGTTCGACCCCGAGCGCGGTGCCGTGGAACCCATCCAGTCCGTGTCGATCCTGCCGCCCGATTTTCATGGCGACAAGCCTTGGGGCGCCGATCTGCATCTCACGCCGGACGGGCGCTTCCTCTATGCATCCGAGCGCACGTCCAGCACGCTCGCGGCGTTTCGCGTGGAGGCGGACACGGGCAAGCTCGCACGCATCGGCACGTATGGCACGCAAAAGCAGCCGCGCGGCTTCAATATCGACCCGTCCGGGCGCTATCTGTTCGCAGTGGGGCAGCTGTCGCGAGTCATGAGCGTCTACCGCATTGACGCCCAGACCGGTGCTCTGCACGAGGCCGGGCAGTATCCGGTCGGCAAGGGGGCAAACTGGGTGGAAGTGGTGCGTTGCTGAATCGCGCGCTGCGGACGCATGGCGAGAGCGTGCATCCGCGCAGCGAGCCGTTGAGCCAGTGTGCGATGCGCTCGCCGGCGAGGCGCGAGCCTTCGGGCTGAATTTCGCGCTGAGCACGAATGTGCTCGTAAGGAAGCGTGGATGTGATCGTTTGAAGCTCGTAAGGCGTGGCGCGAGCGCGATCCGGGTTTATCATTGGCTCACTCGCGGTCCACGTTTTAGACTGGAGTTTTTCGAGGCCCCGCTTCACCGCCAATCCGACGACGACGTACAACGAGCACGCGCTTCTCGAACGTCTCGCAGCGGCGCCGCGCGTCGCGGGGAATGTCCTTTGTGAGTCCCATGATGCATGAACGGAGCGTTCGAACATGAAAGTGCTGATCACCGGCGGTGCGGGGTTTCTGGGCCAGCGTCTGGCGCGCGAGCTGCTTGCGCGCGGCGCATTGCGCATGACGCCACAAGGCGCGGGCGCGGCGCCCGAGCCGATCACCGAGCTCGTGCTGCTCGACGTGACGCAGGCATCCAGACCGGATGACGCCCGCGTGCGCATCGAGGTCGGCGACATCACGCAGCGCGATGTGCTGGAGCGCGTGATCGACGCCGAAACGGCCGTGATCTTTCATCTGGCGGCCATCCTCAGCAGCGAGGCCGAGGCCGATTTCGAACTCGGCATGCGCATCAATGTCGATGCCACGCGCACGCTGCTCGATGTGTGTCGCGCGCGCGGACACAAGCCGCGCGTGGTGTTCACGAGCTCGGTCGCGGTGTATGGCGGCGAGCTGCCCGAAGAGGTCCAGGACGACACCGCGCTCAATCCCGAGTCCTCGTACGGCACGCAAAAGGCCATCGCTGAACTGCTGCTGTGCGATTACTCGCGGCGTGGTTTCGTCGATGGGCGTGCGCTACGCCTGCCCACCGTCAGCGTGCGGCCCGGCAAGCCTAACGGCGCGGCATCGTCGTTCGCGAGCGCCATCATGCGCGAGCCGCTGAACGGCGAGACCACGGTGTGCCCCGTGAGCGGCGCGACCCCCGTGCTGCTGATCTCGCCGCGCATGGCGATTCAGTGCCTCGTGGCGGGCAGCGAGATCGACGCGGCCGCGCTGGGCGAGCGGCGTATCGTCAATCTGCCGGGGATCTCGACGAGCGTCGACGAGATGGTGGAGACGCTGAGCCAGGTGGGCGGCCCGGCGGCCGTCGCGCGCGTCGAATGGGAGCCGGACGCGACCGTGGAGCGGATCGTCTGCAGCTGGCCGGCAAGCTGGAACACGAAGCGTGCGCGAACGCTCCATTTCCCGGCCGACGCCTCGTACCACGCCATCGTGCAGGCGTATCTGGAAGACGAGCTGCACGCGCCGAAGGTGCCGCATCTGCGTCTGCCGCATCTGCATCTGCCGCATAGGCGCCACTGATCCGGGCGGCCTCCCGGCGTCGCAGATCGATGCGTGCGCATCGATCTGTTTGCCGGCTCACATTCCCTTGAAGCGCTCCGCATAAAGGCGGCTCACGCTGAGCAACGCCGGATGGCCGCGTAGCTCGAGCGTGAGCTTGCCGGCCTCGTCGCGCGACGCGCTGACGATGGCGTCCGCGCACACGACCGTGCCGCGATGGATTTGCCAGAACCGCTGTGGGTCGAGCCGCAGCAGCAGCTCGCGCAGCGACAGGCGGATCAGGTGCTCGCGCTGAGCCGTGACCACGCGCACGTATTTGTCCGCCGCTTCGAAATACAGCACATCGTCGACGGGAACCATGGTGATGGTGTTGCCGGCGCTCGCCTGAATCATCCGCAGGGGTTCGGCGGCGGGGGCCGCATGGGGGCCCGTGATGCCCAGCAGCGTGCGCAGTTGCGCGACGAGCGGCTCGAATGCATCGGGAGGTTCGTGCGGATCTTGCGGATCGGCCGTGCGCGTAGCGCGCAGCGCTGCATCACCCGTGCCCGGCTGCGCGCGTACACCGAGCGCCGCCTGCAGCCGCTTGCAGGTCTGCGCGAGGCGCTCGGACTGCACCGGTTTGAGCACGTAATCGAGCGCGGACCGCTCGAACGCGCGCACCGCGTACTCGTCGTATGCGGTGACGAACACCAGCAGCGGCGGCGCGCCGTTTGCGTCGGGCCAGTCCTCCGCAATGGCCTGAGCGGCATCCAGCCCGCTCATCCCCGGCATCCTGATGTCGAGAAACACGAGGTCTGGGCGCAGGGCCAGGCACTGCTGCACCGCGGACGCGCCATCGCCCACCATCGCAACGATGCTCAGTTGCGGCCAGAGCCGCTGCAGCTCGGCCTGGAGGCTGGCGGCCAGCAGCGGTTCGTCTTCGGCTATCAGGGCGGTGGCGTGCATGGATCGGTTCGCAGTTTCGGTGGCTGGGTCATGCATCGGCGTGTATATCGGCGCTCATCGGCAAGTGCATTAGCACGTTGATCAGCATGCAGGCGCGATCGGCAGGCGCACGGTTGCGAGCGCGCCGCCGCGTCCGTCGGTGGGCGACGTGAGCTCGAATTGCGCCGCGTCGCCGTACAACGCGGCGAGCCGCTCGCGCACCTGGCGTACGCCGAAGTGCGTACCCGGTTGCGAGCCGTCCATGGGTTCGTCCGCGAGGCCCGCGCCCGTATCGCGCACGCTCAGGATCAGCGCATCGCCTTCACGTCGGGCGCAGACTTCGATCTGACCACCCGCCACGCTCGGCTCGAGCCCATGCTTGAGCGCATTTTCCACCAGCGGCTGCAGCAACAGCGGCGGCACCGGCAGCGCGGCGAAGGCCTCGGGCAGATCGAGCGTGGCGCTCAGCCTCGCGCCCATGCGTACCTGCATCAGGTCGAGGTAATCGCGAATCCGGGCGAACTCGGCGGAAAGCGCGTGCGAGTCCGAGCGCGAGGCATCGAGCGTCGCGCGCAGGAAGGCGTTCAGGTGATCGAGCATGGCTTGCGCGCGCGGCGGATCGCTGCCGATCAGCACGCGCAGATTGGCGAGCGTGTTGAAGAGCATGTGCGGCTCGAGTTGGGAGACGAGCAGCCTGAGCTGATTCTCGGCCGCGGTGCGCAGCGCGGTCTGCGTGCGCGCTTCCATTGCCGCGAGGCGCCCGCGCGTGTAGAAAAACCAGGTGCAGCCGATGGATAGCGCGAAGGTGGGGCCGAAGGCGGGCAGCAGCACATCGGTGTTACGAAAGAACGCGAACGCGTCGCGATGCACGCCCGTGAGCCGGTCGCCGAGCGCGTGCCCCGCGAAGTAGCCGACGATCACGGAAAACACCAGCCAGGGCGCCATCAGTGGCCAGCCCGGCCAGACGCGCTGCGCGCCTGCCTGCGGGTGCTCGCCATCGCCACGCCGCTTCACGAGGGCCGCGAGGCCGTAGCGTCCGCTCTCGATCAGCGCCTGAATGCAGAGCGTGATGCTGAAGGAGTACTTCAGGTTCGACACCAGCGAGTTCTCGGCGAGCGTGCTGAAGAGCAGCGTACTGAGCGCGCCGATCGGAATGGCGATCCGCAGTTCGCGCCACAGCCACGCGAGCGCTTTGGTGTACGGGTGCATATCGGTTTCCGGAAGCGGTGTGGTTTCGGCGCGGATTTGCTCTGAAGCAGGGCGCTGGCGGGGCGGTCGGGCAAGCGCTTGCCGCATGCAGCGGATTGTAGCGCTTGCGCCGATGCGCGAATTCGCCATGGCGCGGGCGAGCGATGCATTGGCACGGGGTGTCAGAGCGGAGCGGCTCCACGCATCAATACCTCGCGCGCGACACGCATCATCGCAAAGCCGCGGGCGAGAAATACACCGCTGAACGCGCCGTAGACGAAGCCCGTCATGCAGGCAAAATGCGCTTCATCGATGAGGGCCGTATGCAACGCGAGCGCGACGCCCACGGCGAATTTCACCCCGAAGAGGCCGAGGTAGAGCGCGAGCGGAAGCCAGCTGCCGGGCACGATGAGGCTGTCGTGGGCCGGCGACCAGCGCACGCCTCGCCACGCGCCGCGCAGTGTCGCCAGTGCGCACAGCGCAGCGGCGCCGAGTGCCCACGCGGCGAGAGCGAGCGGCTGATGGGCGAAGTCCGACGCCACGCCGTAGAACGACAGGGCGGTCACCAGCAGCGGCAGGGACGTGGCACTGCGGATCGAGCGGCGGCGCGGGACCGACTGGCGGATTCCGGCAAAAGTCAGGGCGGCGAGCGCGCCCCAAACCCAATGGGGCGCGTGTTGCAACAGGCTGGCGTACATGGCGGCGACCTCCGTATTGGCTCAGCGAGCGAATCGATGTCGCCTATGGTCGGAGCGCCGGCGCTCACATGCGAGCGCCTTGCGACGAACGGCCGGCTGGCGTCGCGAAACGCCGGCCGGTCGGTGTGAACGGCGGCATGAACTGCGGCATGAACTGCGGCATGAACTGCGGCGGGAAATCTGGACACGACCCGGCGTCCAGACTCGTGGCTGATTTTCTGGCAGCGCCTCAATTGTCCGACGTGTCGGGAGTCCCGGCCGAGTCTTCGCCGGTCGAGAGCGGGCACAGGAATTCGTCCTGTTGCTGGGCGCTGCTGACTTCCATGGTCTTGGCCTTGTTCAGGATCGAAACCGAGCCGGAGCCCTTGGTGTTGTAGTCAGCGCCGAGGGCGAAGAGGGTTTGTCCATCTTTCGAAAACGCCGCCTCATAGGTGCCGCGCGCAATCGGCCACGCGCCGATGCTACGACGCGTGGCAACTTTCACCACGCGCATCGTGGTTCCGTCCGGGTCGGCCACGGCGAGGAAGCTGCCGTCGCGGCTCGCTGCGATCATGCGCGTGTTCGATCCGCAGATCGGGTAGGTCTCGCGCACTTCCAGCGTCGAGGCGTCTGCCCATTTGAGCGTGCCGCCGCCATAGAGCCAGACGCCCGTGTGCGTCTTGATCGCGCGATCGAAGCGTTCGTCCATCGGATATTCGTGAACCTGCTGGAACGTCCTGGTATCGAATTCGAGCAACGCGTTCTTCGCAGTCGTATTCGTGAAGAGGTGCTGGTCGTCCGGCGACAGCCACATCGTCAGACTGCGGCCAAACGGTCCGACCATGCGCTCCTCCGGGTTCGAAAGCGCGATCGTGGCGATGACTTTCGGCCATTGGGAGAGGCTGACGACGGACACTGTGTCGTCGACGCTGTTGAGCACATAGAGCCGGTCGAAGCTGGAGGACGCCACCACGGCGCGCGGAAAGCGGCCGAGCTCGACGGCATCCACGACAGTGCCGCTTTGCAGGTCGATGCGCACGAGGCTGTCCGCGCGCAGGGAGGCCACGTAGGCATAGCGTTCGTCCGGGCTCACGACCACGCCGGTCGCGCCGACGCCCCGGCAGTAGTTGTCCGTGCAACTGTCGTGGCGGGTGTCGAATGCTCCACCGCGAATCGTCTTGACCACTTCATGCTTTTCGATGTCGATGACGTTGAGCGTGTTCGCGCCGTTGTCCGTGACATAGAGATACTTGCCGGATGCGCCAACCACCATGGCATCGGGCTGGTTGCCGAGCTTCTTTACGACGGTGCCTGCCGCGATCTCGGCTGAGACTGGCTTGGGCGCCGTGCGCGCGTCTTCCTTCACGATTTCGGCGATGGTTTGCGCTTCCTTGATGGCCGCTTGCCGCGCCGCTACTTTGGCCGCCGCGGCCACGCGTTCTTGTACGGCTTGGGCGCGCTGCGCGTTCACCTCGGTTTTCCAGTCGAGCAGGTCTTCGCTTTGCCCATGCTGGGCGGCCCAGACCATGGCGGCGCTGCCTGCCACGCCCACGACCACGGGCAAGACGGCGCCGCGCAGCCAGGAGGGCATCGACGCATAAGGGTAAAGCACGACGCCGGCAAGCAGGCCCGCAATCAGGCCGCCCACATGCGCGGCCTGATCGATGCCGGAGGTGACGAATCCGGACATCAGGTTGATCACGATGACCTGTGCGATGGCGCTGAAGCGGATGCGCACGTTTTGCTCGTTCGCGGCGTTGGCCGTGCCCGAAGACTGGCAAAGCGCCCAGACGCCGGCGGCGCTGGCGAGGCCCATGAGCGCGCCGGACGCGCCCACGCTCACAACAGGACGAATGCCGGCGCTAGCGGCCACGACGCCGAACACGGTCTGAAAGCCATGGACCTCGTGATAGCCATGCCAGAACGCACTGAGGAGACTGCCGCCCAGCGCGCAAAGCAAATAAATCGACGCAAACCGGAGCGAGCCGACCACGCGCTCGAGCACGCTTCCCAACACGATCAGCATGTACATGTTGAGGAGCAGATGCGTCCAGCTGCCGTGCAGGAATGCACTGGTCAGCAGCCGCCACGGCTCGCCTGTGAGCGTGAGCGGCGCGAAATTCGCTCCCCAGTCCAGCAGGCGCAAGTTATCGAGCCCGTCCGGGCCGGCGCCGTGCCAGAGGAATATAAAAACGGCGGTATTGATAACCGCAAGCAGAAGATAAAGATGGAGATTGACGCCTTTTTTCATTTTGATTTATCGATGTGAATGTTATTTTTACCGGCGTTGAATCGATTTCGCATTCGAATATCGGAAATTATTGGCTGGCGGGCATTTGTGTGGGCGGGAAATTCATTTTGAATATCGGTTTTTAGCGTATATCAACAGGCGTCGATAAAATATCACGACTCAGCATTTTTCCGCATGACAGATTAAGTTTGCCGATCACGAGGCCGGCCGAGTCCCGCTCGCGGTGGCGTATCATGTCGCTTTGCGCCGAATCGCGCCCCGCAGCACAACTCCGAATAACGATTCTGTTTCGGCTATCCGGCCGGTTACCCTGGCATGCAACTCACCGGCTCGACGGTTCCCATCTCTCTCGTACGCGGCTTTCTTGCCGCTGCGCGCGCGCGGCCGGAAGTCGTGGGCCGCTATCTGGAGCAGGCGGGCATTCCCGAGGAGTTGCTCGACGAACCGGGCGCACGCGTGACGGAGGAGCAGTTCTCCACGCTCTACCGCCTGCTGGCGATCGAGCTCGACGACGAAATGCCCGGCATCTTCAGCCGCCCGTTACGCAGCGGCACGCTCAAATTCCTTTGCCTGAGCCTGCTGGACGCGCGCAATCTCGAGACGGCGCTGCATCGCTTCGGGCAGTTCTTTCATATCGTGATTGACGACTTGCGGCTCGAATCGCGCCGCAGCGAGCTCGTGGCCCAGGTCGAGCTGCGCCCGCATGCTGCGTTCGGCCCCATCGGTCCGCTCGGCCAGGAACTGATGCTCAAGCTCGCGCACGGCGTTTCGTCCTGGTTGATCGGCCAGAAGATTCCGCTGCTTCAAGTCGACCTGGCCTGCGAGCGGCAGCCGCACGCGCTTGATCACCGCTACTTTTTCTCGTGTCCGGTGCGCTTTGGCTGCGAGACCGCGTTGTTCCGTTTCAGCGCTGCCTACCTCGACATGCCGATCCGGCAGAGCAAGCGCAATCTGCGCCAGTTTCTCGCGCGCTCGCCCGGCGAGTGGATCTTCGAGTCGTTCAGTGAGCAACGGGTCAGCCATCAGGTGCGCCAGTATCTCGCCAGCACGCTGCCCGACTTGCCGACGATCGAGGCGACGTCCGCGCATCTGCACTGTTCGGTGCGCACGCTGTGCCGGCGGCTCGCGTCCGAAGACACCTCGTTTCAGGTGCTCAAGGACGACTTGCGGCGCGACGTGGCGATCCAGCGCCTCACCGACACGCAAGACACCATCGCCGCCATCGGCGCCGATATCGGCTTCGACGACCCCAGCGCCTTTCATCGCGCTTTCCGCCACTGGACCGGCAGCACGCCCGGCACTTATCGCGGGCGCCCCTGAGCATCGCGCCCCTGGTGGCCAGAATTTGCTTCTGGCTTCATGCTCGAGCGTGTGTCTGGCGTGTTCGATCCAGCGCTGATTCCCGCCCGGCTTCGCTAGCGCTCGCGCGCGTGCGGCGCCACCCCCACCACCGGGGGGGCGATGCGCTGAACGCACCAGGTTCAACCCTGATAGCTCGCGCTTTTGCCGCCGATGTCAGGTACGGCGTGGCCAGATTTGTCACTAGATGGTCCGGTTTGGACAGTTCCGCGGGCCGGCTTTGCCGCTACGATCAATCGCACATCGCCCCTGCCGTGCCGGCCCGACAGCCGCCCGGCACCGTGGCCCCAGATACACGCTTGATAGAAAGGTTCGCCATGAACTTCAACGCCCCCGTCAAGGACATGCTGTTCGTGCTCAAAGAGCTGGCCGGCATCGACGAAATCGCCACTTTGCCCGGCTTCGAGGATGCTGGCTTCGAGACCGCCCAGGCGGTGCTGGACGAAGCCGCGAAGCTGTGCGGGGAAGTGCTCGCGCCGCTGAACGTGGAAGGCGACCGCGCGCCGAGTAGCTGGCGTGACGGTGAAGTCACGGCAACGCCGGGCTTCAAGGCCGCGTTCGAGCAGTTCGCCGAAGGCGGCTGGCAAGGTTTGCAACATCCGGCCGAGTTCGGCGGCCAGGGCCTGCCGAAGCTGATCGGCACGCCGTGCAACGAGATGGTCAACGCGGCGAATCTCTCGTTCGCGCTGTGCCCGCTCTTGACCGATGGCGCGATCGAGGCGCTGCTGACCGCGGGCACCGAAGAGCAGAAGGCCCGCTACGTGCCGAAGCTCATCTCGGGCGAATGGACCGGGACGATGAACCTGACCGAGCCGCAGGCCGGCTCCGACCTGGCCATGGTGCGCTCGCGCGCCGAGCCGCAGGCCGATGGTTCGTACCGCGTGTTCGGCACCAAGATCTTCATCACCTGGGGCGAGCACGACATGGCGAAGAACATCGTCCATCTCGTGCTGGCGCGCGTGCCGAACGCACCCGAAGGCGTGAAGGGCATTTCGCTGTTCATCGTGCCGAAGTTCCTCGTCAACGAGGACGGCTCGCTCGGCGCGCGCAACGACGTGCATTGCGTGTCGATCGAGCACAAGCTCGGCATCAAGGCGAGCCCGACGGCCGTGCTGCAATACGGCGATAACGGCGGCGCGATCGGCTACCTCGTGGGCGAAGAGAACCGCGGCCTCGAGTACATGTTCGTGATGATGAACGCGGCGCGCTTCGGCGTGGGCACGCAGGGCGTGGCGATTGCCGAGCGCGCGTACCAGCAGGCGGCGGCGTTCGCGAAGGAGCGCGTGCAGAGCCGCCCGGTGGACGGCTCGGCCAAGGAGTCGGTGACGATCATGCATCACCCCGACGTGCGCCGCATGCTCGCCACCATGCGTTCGATGACCGAGGGCGCACGCGCGCTCGCCTATGTGGCGGCAGGCCATTGCGATATCGCGCATCGTCATCCGGACGAAAGCGTGCGCGCGCGGCATCAGGCGATCTACGAGTTCCTCGTGCCCATCGTGAAGGGCTGGAGTACCGAGATGGCCAACGAGGTCACGAGCCTCGGCGTGCAGGTGCACGGCGGCATGGGCTTCATCGAGGAAACGGGCGCGGCGCAGCACTATCGCGACGCACGCATTCTCGCGATCTATGAAGGCACGACGGCGATCCAGGCGAACGATCTGATCGGCCGCAAGACGGTGCGCGACGGCGGCGCGGTCGCGAAGGCGCTGCTTGAAGAAGTGGCGAAGACGGCCGAGTCGCTCGCGCAAGTCGACGGCGCGGCGGCCGCTTCGATGCGCGCGCAACTGGAGCAGGGCGCACAGGCGCTCGCGCGCGCCGTGGACTTCATGATCGAGAACGTCAAGCGCGATCCGAACGGGACCTTCATGGGGAGCGTTCCCTATCTGAAACTCGCGGGCATCGTGCTGTGCGGCTGGCAGCTTGGGCGCGCGTTGCTCGTCGCGCAGCGCAATCTCGCCGACGATCCGTCGTTCTATGGCGCCAAGATCGCGATGGCGCAGTTCTATGCCGAACATGTCCTGTCGCAGGCCAACGGCTTCGCGACTGCGGTGGTGGGCGCACGGGGCGGGGAAGGCGTGCTCGCGCTCGCCGAAGAGCAGTTCTGATATCGGCCCGATGCCGTCTGAAACGGAAACCGCAGCATGAACTCGAATGATTTGATCGCGCAATACGGCCCACGCGAGTCGATGGAATACGACGTGGTGATCGTAGGCGGCGGCCCGGCAGGCCTGTCCGCGGCGATCCGCCTGAAGCAGCTGGCAGCAGAAAAGGGCGTCGAGATCGGCGTATGCGTGCTGGAGAAAGGCTCGGAGATCGGAGCGCATATCCTCTCGGGCGCGGTCATGGACCCGCGCGCCATCGACGAGCTCATTCCCGACTGGAAGGAGCAAGGCGCGCCGCTGAACGTGCCCGTGACCGAAGATCAATTCCTTTTCCTCACGGAAGGCGGCGCGAAGGCGGTGCCCAACTGGGCGCTGCCGGACAACTTCAAGAACCACGGCAACTACGTGATCAGCCTCGCGAACGTCACGCGCTGGCTGGGCCAGCAGGCCGAGGCGCTGGGCGTGGAGATCTTCCCG
>NZ_SMRP01000010.1:44416-274668 GCF_004353915.1 Paraburkholderia silviterrae
GGAAGTGCTCTACAACGACGATGGCTCGGTCAAGGGCGTGGCCACCGGCAACATGGGCGTCGGCAAGGACGGCGAGCCCACCGAGAACTTCCAGCTCGGCATGGAGTTGCACGCGAAGTACACGCTGTTCTGCGAGGGCTGTCGCGGCCACCTGGGCCGACAACTGAGCGAGCACTTCAAGCTGGGCAAGGATGCGGACCCGCAGGTCTACGGCATCGGCATCAAGGAGCTGTGGGAGATCGATCCGGCGAAGCACAAGCCGGGTCTCGTGATCCACACGGCGGGCTGGCCGCTCGAGAAAGACACCTACGGCGGCTCCTTCCTTTATCACACCGAGAACAACCAGGTGATGGTGGGCTTCGTCGTCGGTCTCGCCTACACGAACCCGTACCTCTCGCCGTTCGAAGAATTCCAGCGCTACAAGACGCATCCGGCGATCCGCAAGTATCTGGAAGGCGGCAAGCGCGTTTCATACGGCGCGCGCGCGATGACGGCGGGCGGACTGATGTCGCTGCCGAAGCTGGCGTTCCCGGGCGGCGCACTCGTTGGCGACAATGCAGGCTTTCTGAACGCTGCGCGCATCAAGGGCAGCCACGCGGCGATCAAGACCGGCATGCTCGCGGCGGAAGCGGCATTCGATGCGGTGCAGGCGGGCCGCCAGAGCGACGAACTCACGGCTTACCCGGAAGCGTTCAAGAATTCGTGGCTCCATGAAGAGCTGTACAAGGCGCGCAATTTCAAGCAGTGGATGGGCAAGGGCCTGTACCTGGGCACGCTGATGGTGGGCATCGAACAGAAGCTGCTGGGCGGCAAGGTGCCCTGGACGCTGCATCACCAGCATCGCGACCACGAGATGCTGCGCCCGGCCTCGCAATGCAAGCCGATCGAGTACCCGAAGCCCGATGGCAAGCTCACGTTCGACCGCCTCTCTTCCGTGTTCATTTCCAATACGAATCACGAAGAGAACCAGCCTGCGCATCTGACGCTGAAAGACGCCACGGTGCCGGTCGGCATCAACCTCAAAACCTACGCGGGTCCGGAGTCGCGCTTCTGTCCAGCAGGCGTTTACGAATTCGTGAAAGACGATTCGGATGAAGAACGTTTGCAGATAAACGCGCAAAATTGCGTACACTGCAAGACCTGCGACATTAAGGATCCGACGCAGAACATCGTGTGGGTCACGCCCGAAGGCGGCGGTGGACCCAACTATCCGAACATGTAGTGCCGGCAGCGCAATCGCGCGCGAGCCATTGAAGGAGACGTGCAAATGAGCAAAGAAGTCGTGGTGGTAGGCGGTGTGCGAACCGCAATCGGCAAATTCGGCGGCAGCCTGAAAGACGTCGCGCCCACTGAGCTGGGCGCGCTCGTGCTGCGCGAGGTGCTCGCGCGCAGCGAGGTCAAGCCCGAGGACGTGGGTCACGTCGTGTTCGGCAATGTGATTGCCACCGAGCCGAAAGATCTCTATCTCTCGCGTGTTGCGGCCATCAACGCGGGCATTCCCGATTCGACGCCTGCTTTCAATGTCAACCGCCTGTGCGGCTCGGGCCTGCAGGCCATCGTGTCGGCGGCGCAGACCATTCTGCTTGGCGACGCCGATGTCGCGATCGGCGCGGGTGCGGAGAACATGAGCCGCGCGCCGTACCTCGCGCCCGATATGCGCTTTGGCGCACGCATGGGCGATGCACGTATGGTCGACATGATGCTCGGCGCGCTCAATGATCCGTTCAATACGGTGCACATGGGCGTGACCGCCGAAAACGTCGCGCGCAAGTTCGACATTTCGCGTGAGCGTCAGGATGCGCTCGCGCTCGAATCGCATCACCGCGCGGCGCGCGCCATCGCCGAGGGCCGCTTCGCGGGCCAGATCGTCCCCGTCACGCAGAAGGTGAGGGGCCGCGAAGTCGTTTTCGATACCGACGAGCATCTGCGCACCGACGCCACGATCGAAGACTTCTCGAAGCTCAAGCCCGTCTTCGCCAAAGAGAACGGCACGGTGACGGCCGGCAACGCCTCGGGCATCAACGACGCGGCCGCAGCCGTGCTGCTGATGTCGCGCGAGGCGGCAGAGCAGCGCGGCCTCAAGCCGATGGCGCGGCTCGTCGCCTACGGGCACGCGGGCGTCGATCCGCTGCACATGGGCATCGGCCCCGTGCCGGCCACGCGCCTCGCCCTGCAGCGCGCGGGCCTGCGCGTCGAAGACCTCGACGTGATCGAGTCGAACGAAGCCTTCGCAGCCCAGGCCTGTGCGGTTACGCAGGAGCTCGGTCTCGATCCGGCCAAGGTGAACCCGAACGGCTCGGGCATTTCGCTCGGTCACCCGATTGGCGCCACCGGCGCGCTCATCACCGTGAAGGCGCTGCACGAGCTGCAGCGCACGGGCGGCCGCTACGCACTGGTGACGATGTGCATCGGCGGCGGACAGGGCATTGCAGCGATCTTCGAGAACCTGCGCTAAGGCTCGATAACGCATCGTTAGTGCCGGCGCGCCGTGTAGTCGAACGCGGCGCGCCTCGTAATTGAATACACCGAATGTTAGAGACAGCCATGTACGATCAGGCCTCCGAAACGATGGCATCTGCCTATGCCTACCCCCTCTTGATCAAGCGCTTGCTGCACACGCCGATGACGCAGGCGCTCGATCAGGAGATCGTCTACCGGGGCAAGCTGCGCATGACCTACGCCCAGTTGAACGAGCGCATTGCGCGGCTCGCGAATGGCCTGCAACGGCTCGGCGTGGAGCATGGCACCACGGTCGCGGTGATGGACTGGGACAGCCATCGATATCTGGAGTGTTATTTCGCAGTGCCGATGATTGGCGCTGTGCTGCAGACGGTGAATATTCGTCTCTCGCAGGCTGAAATCGCCTACACGATCAATCATGCGGGCGCGCAAGTGCTGCTCGTCAACGCGGATTTTCTGCCCGTGCTGGCGGCGATTCGTGACAAGCTCGAGCACGTGCGCACGGTCGTGCTCATCGACGACGAAGGCAATGCGGCGGCCACGTCCGACGTGGCGTTCGCCGACGAATATGAGAACCTGCTCGCGCAGAGCGGCACGCACTTCGATTTCCCCGACTTCGACGAGAACACGCGCGCCACGACGTTCTACACGACAGGCACCACCGGGCTGCCAAAGGGCGTGTATTTTTCGCATCGGCAACTGGTGCTGCACACCATCACCGGGATGGCGGCACTGGCGAGCCCGGAGTCGGGTCAGCGTTTTCACCGTGGCGACGTTTATATGCCGCTCACGCCGATGTTCCATGTGCATGCATGGGGCATGCCGTACATCGCGACTGTGCTGGGCGTGAAGCAGGTGTATCCGGGCCGTTATGTGCCAGACCGGCTCGTGGAGCTGCTGCGCGAGGAAGGCGTGACCTTCTCGCATTGCGTGGGCACGATCCTGCACATGCTGCTGAGCTGCCCGCAGGCGCAGGGCGCCGATTTCAGCAAGTGGAAAGTGGTGATCGGCGGCGGGGCACTACCGCACGGGCTCGCGCGTGCCGCGCTGGAGCGGGGCATCGACGTCTTTACGGGCTATGGCATGTCGGAGACGTGTCCGCTGCTCACGCTCGCGCAATTGAAGCCGACGGCGCAGCCTCGGGACATCGACGAAGAAGTCAGCCTGCGGTGCCGTACCGGCCTGCCGGTGCCGCTCGTCGACCTGCGCATCGTGGACGCCGAAATGCGCGACCTGCCGCACGACGGCAGCGCCACCGGCGAGGTGGTCGTGCGTGCGCCGTGGCTCACGCAGGGCTACCTGCACAATCCCGAGGCGTCCACGCAGTTGTGGGAGGGCGGCTATCTCCACACGCAGGACGTCGGTCGGATCGACAAGGATGGCTGTTTGCAAATCACGGACCGCATCAAGGACGTGATCAAGTCGGGCGGCGAATGGGTCTCGTCGCTGGAGATCGAGAGCCTGATTTCTCAACATCCCGCCGTGGCCGAAGTGGCCGTCATCGGCATCAAGAGCGAGAAGTGGGGCGAGCGGCCGGCCGCCGTGGTCGTTTTGCGCGCCGAGCGCGATGCGCCCGTGAGCGCCGAGGATATCCGGCAGCATGTCCTGCGTTTCAGCGAAACCGGACAGATTTCGAAGTACGCGGTGCCGGAGGTCGTCAAGTTCGTCGATGCGATCGAGAAGACCAGCGTGGGCAAGTTGAACAAGAAGTGGCTGCGCGAGAACTTCCAATGAGATGAGGGGTTGGTTGCCGGTGCCGTGGCGGCGCCGGGTAGTGCTCGACCGGCGGGCACGCAGGAAGGCGCATCCGGCGGATTTCCGGCAGACTTCAGGCTCATTGCGGGCGCACCTCGGGTGCGCTTTTTTATTGGTGCGCGCGGGACGGGGCATGCCAACATGGTGCCCGCCGGTGCATCGAGGGCGCAGCACGCAGCGAGGGAAGATCGCGAATGATTCAGAAGATATTGGTCAGCGCCTGTTTGCTCGGCAGTCCGGTTCGCTATAACGGCTCGGCCAAAACGCTTGCCCATCCGGCGCTCGACGCGTGGCGGCGCGAGGGCCGCATCGTCTCCGTCTGTCCTGAGTTGATCGGGGGATTCGGCGTGCCGCGCCCGGCGGCCGAAATTTCACGGGCGCAATCGGGCGAGGCGGTGCTCACGGGCGCTGCGCGTGTCGTCGATGTGGAGGGCGTCGATGTGACCGGCTTGTTCCTCGCGGGCGCACAGGCGGCGCTCGAACTCGCGCGCGAGCACGATTGCCGCTTCGCACTGCTGATCGATGGCAGTCCATCGTGCGGCAGCCGCTTCATCCATGACGGGAGCTTTTCGGGCCAGCGACGCGCCGGGGCAGGGGTGACGGCTGCGCTGCTGCGTGAGCACGGCATTGAAGTATTCGCGGATTCGGAAATCGATGCGCTCAGTGCGCGGTTGGCACGCGAGCCATGAGGCTCGGCACCGATTCGTGACGAGGTCCGCGGCTGCTGTTTATACGGCGCCGCGGCTTCGGTTGGTTTGCGTTAGTAACGATCGTCGTCGTGATGGTGATGATATCCGCCGCCATCGCCTGGAACGATGATGCAGCCACTCAATGCGCTTCCGAGGCACACGGCCGCTAGCATCAGCACAAGGATTCTCTTCATACGATACCCCACTCGATGGTCTTGAATTCACCCTATCGAGAAAGCGCGTCATCGATGTGTTGGTGTGTAACGAAACGTGTCGCGGCAATCGGGCCTACCGCGCCTCGACAGGGCGTAACGGCGCGGCTCTCGAAAAAGTCGGTTTCATAACTCACAAATCCGTTTCAGGCCAGCAGCTGGATCGCAAATCAAGACATTATAAAAGTAATGTCTAAATTATTGATCGCCAAGGTAGAAATTATACGTTTTACGTTGTATTATTTACTGATCTGATCATGCCCTCTCTCGCCATGTCCGACGCCCCTCTCGACGAAGTCCGTCTCACCGCCGAAATCGAGCGGCTGAAGAGCGAATTCCCCAAGACCCGTGAGCTTTACCGGGAAGTGTGCGCGCTGCTGTTCTTCCGCTTCGGCGTCACGCCCACCGCCAATCGGCTCTACCAACTCGTTCACCGCGGCAGCATGGGCACGCCCACGGCGGTGCTCTCCGAATTCTGGGCGGAGCTGCGAGAGAAAAGTCGCGTACGCATCGAGCATGCCGACTTGCCGGAGGAGTTGCAGGGCGCGGCGGGCGAGCTCGTGGCCGCGCTCTGGAAGCGCGCTACGACTGCCGCGCAGGCTTCGCTCGAGGCGCTGCGCGTCGAGGTCGAGCAGGCGCGCCAGGATGCCGAGGCGGCCGTCACCGCCATGCAGGGCGAGCTCGCGCGCACGGAGACGGCGCTGGAACAACGCACCACCGCGTTACTCGCGGCGCAGGTGCGGATTCATGAACTGGAACAGGCGCAGGCGGCCGCGGCCGCCACGCGCGGCGCGCTGGAAAGCGAGGTCGAGCGGCTGCAGCAGGATGGCCGCGAGCGCGACGGCGCGCTTGCGCAGGCACGCGCCGATTTTTCCGCCGAGCTCGACAAGCTTCGTGCCGGAGCGGAGCTCGCGGAAACCCGCTTGCTGGCTGCGGAAAAGCGCGCGCTGCTGGAAATCGAACGCGAGCGCACGAGCAATGCACGCCTGCAGCGCGATCTGGAGGCGGCCACCAAACGCGCCGCGCGGGCTGAAGAGAGTGCGCGGGCCGAGATTCAATCGCTGCAGGGCCAGCTTGGCGATCTGCGGCATCAGGCGGGCTTGCAGGAAGGGCGTCTGGAGACGCTGCGCGCGGCGCATGCGGTGCAGGCGCAGGAACTCGACGCACTGCGCACGAAGGCGGGCGCGCAAGGAGATGCCACTGGCGCGGCGCCGGTCCGGCGTGTGCAACGGCGCGCGGGTCGCTCTGCCGATGTCCCGGCAAAGCCGCTGCGGCCCGCGCGCAAGACGGGCACGAAAAAGTGACACCGGCGGCGCGAGCCCGGGTGAGTGCCGTCGGGCACGCGGCCTTCGCGAGTCTGGATTAGCGGCGATCTCCGTGTGGCGCCGTGGCTCCAGACGAATGCGCCGTGCTGGGTCTACCCATGGAGCCACCGCTTCGCTAACGTAATCGGCATCCCCACCCAATCGAGGAGATGTCGAGGATGTCCGAAACCGATACCGTTTCTGCCAACGGCCAGGCGCCGTCGCCGCGCACGCGGGTGCGCCGCATCGCCGAGCGCGCCCATTACGAGCGCGACACGCTGTACGCGATCCTCGACGCGGCCTACGTGTGCCACGTCGCATTCGCCGACGAGCACGGTGTGCATTGCATTCCCACCGCGTGCTGGCGCGAGGGCGATCATCTCTACATCCATGGCTCAAACGGTAGCCGCATGCTGAGGCTCGCGGCCGAGGGCGCACAGGTCTGCGTAACGGTCATGCATCTCGACGGCCTCGTGCTGGCGCGCTCCGCTTTCCATCACTCGATGAACTACCGCTCGGCGATGATCTACGGCGCGTTCGAAGTAGTGGGTGCCGACCGCAAGGCCGCGGCGCTCGACGCCTTTCTCAATCACATCGCAGCAGGCCGCGCGCACGAAGTGCGTGCCGGCAACCGCAATGAGCTGGCCGCGACGACGGTGCTGCGGCTGCCGCTCGACGAAGCGGTAGCAAAGATCCGCACCGGCGGCCCGAAGGACGATGAAGAGGATCTCGACCGCCCCGTCTGGGCGGGCGTGCTGCCGCTGGCGCTCCAGCCGTTCGCGCCTGAGCCTGATGGTGCACAGCCGGAAGGCGCCGTACCCGACTATGTGACGGCGTGGGCCCGCCGCGTCGGGAGTGCGGGCCGCTAGAGGTCCGCCGAACCCGAGCTACCTTCCCCGCGGTGGCGGCAAATGCCCATGGCGCCTGACCTGGGCGCCGCCGGCCGCTTGGCCGGAGTGTCGTGCACGGCGAAAAGCCGTCGCTTCCAGCGTTGTTCTCCCTCCTGTCCGCCGGGGCGCGGCTTTAGCCGCGCTTCTATTCCGAACTCCTGAACTGCAAGAGCCGAAGCGGGATGCGCGCGGCGAGCGCGCGCGCCAGTGGGCATTCGCGTGCTCAGTGGCTGCATAAAAGTGCAGCTCGAGGGCCGGTGTTTTCCCTGAGGTGAAATCGGTTGCAGCCAAAAAATGGCTGCACTACGATTCGATCAAATAGAAATTCAATGTGAATTTTTATTTGAAGTGAGTTGGGCGCTGGAGGGTGCAGTGCGCTTCATGCTCCTCGCTACGGAGCCGCACCATCAGCGTCGCCGATGGAAGGTTGCGACTTCGCGCGTGGCGGATTCGTAGACGCGTTCCATCTGTTCGAGGCAGGCGGTGGCCTGCGCGGCGGCGGACTGCATGCCCGCGGCCGCCTCGGCCATCTTGAGGAGCACCGTTTCGCGCAGCCGTGCGTATTCCTCGCACACGCTCGCGCCTTCCGCGGTGGTTCTGTAGTACACGCCGGCGCGCGCCGTTCCGGATTTTTCGACGAGCCCGGCCTTGATCAGCTTGCGTAGTTCGTACTGCATATTAGCGACGTCCTGCCGGTTGGTCATATGCAGCAGATCGCGAATGGTCTTGGGCCGTTCGTGCATGTGGATGACGTGCACCAGTGCGTTCTCCTGGCCGCTCAGCGTGGTGCCGGTAACGGCGGCCATGCACTCGGACTGCCAGCGCGAGAACGACTGGTTCAAACGCATGACGGCATATTCGAGGTCGGTGATCTCGACGCCGAAGTCGTCCATCGCAAGGTGCCAGCGATGTTCGGCAGTAGCGGTCTTTTTCGTGGTTCTGCGTGAAGGTTCGGTCATTGCGGAATCGCGCGGTTGCGGCCCATGCCGTCGACTGGGTTGGGAGAGGGGGCTGCCGCGAGGCGGCCCGTCATGGAAACAAATTTTACTGCGCCAGGACTGACATGAGACGAATTCTGAACACGAAGGACTTCATTCTGGGGACGTTTGCGACGAACTGCTCGGGCGGGATGTCGGTGACGAAGATCGGCGAGCGCTGGGACAATTCGTGGGAGAACAACGAACAGCTTGCGCTCATGCTGGACGAGGCCGGTATCGACTTCATGCTCCCCATCGCGCGCTGGATTGGCTACGGCGGCGAGACGGACTTCCACGGCTCGGTGCTGGAGACCATGACCTGGGCCGCGGCGCTGCTCGCCAGGACGCGCCACCTCACCGTGTTCGCGACGATCCACACGGCGGCCAACCATCCGGTCGTGGTCGCCAAGCAGATTGCGACGCTCGACCAGATCGGCGCCGGCCGGGCCGGGCTGAACATCGTCGCGGGCTGGAATCGCCCCGAGTACGAAGCGCTCGGGCTGCCGCTCGCGAGCGGTCACGGCAAGCGCTATGCGTACGCGCAGGAGTGGTTCGATATCGTGCAGAAGATCTGGACGCACGACGGCCCCTTCAACTGGGATGGCGAGAATTTCCACCTGAAGAACGTCTATGGTTTGCCGCGCCCATGGAACGGCGAGCGCCCGCCGATTCTGAATGCGGCGGGTTCGGGCGAAGGGCGTGAATTTGCGATCGGCAACGCCAACTTCCTCTTTACGCCTGCGATCGATCTCGAGCGCTCTCGCACGGAAGTCGCCGAGCTCAAGCAGAAAGCCGTCGCAGCCGGAAAGAACGTGAACGTGCTGACGTTTTCTCATGTGGTCTGCCGCCCGACCGAGGAGGAGGCGCGCCAGTATCTGCACTATTTTGCACAGGACAATGCGGACTTGGGCGCGGTCGACAACCTGGTTGCATTGCAGTTCGCGAATGCACAATCGTTCCCGCACGATTTGCTCGCGCTGATCCGCGACAGGATGGCCGCGGGGCACGGTGGCTTCCCGCTCGTGGGGACGCCTCAGCAGGTGGCGGCGGGGCTGATTTCGCTTGCCGAAGCCGGCTTCAAGGGCACGACCTTGTCGTTCGTGGACTACGTGAAGGAATTCCCGTACTTCCGTGACACGGTGCTGCCGATCCTTGAGGCACATGGGCTGCGCCGCCCTGGAGAGCGCCGCCATGCAGCCTGAAGTCATGGAAGACACCGGTGCGCTGAGCAGCCGCTTCGTGCAGGCGATGCGCGGGTTCGCGGGCGCGGTATGTGTCGTGACCGTCGCGGAGGGCGCGTTGCGCAGCGGTTTCACCGCCACCTCCGTTTCGTCGTTTTCGGCACAGCCGCCCATGGTGGTGGCGTCGCTGAAGGCGTCCAGTTCGTCTGCCGGGATGCTCGAACGCACGCGGCGCTTTGGCGTGAATCTGCTGCGTGCTGAGCAGCGCGCGATTGCCGAGCGATTCACGGGCTTTCGTGGCGAACAGGGCGAGGCGCGTTATGGCGGCGACGAATGGGTGCACGCGAGTCCGGGCGGCGCACCGCTGCTGGCGGACAGTGTCGTTGCCATGGACTGCGAGGTGGAGGAGTTGATCGTGCGCCACGGGCACTTGCTCATTATTGGGCGCGTGCGCGCGGTCAATCGCGACGAGTCCGTACCGCGTCCGCTTCTCTACTGGCAGGGACAATATACGGCTCCCGCCGGCCCGATTGTGCCAGGGCGCTGATTCCCGGCGTCCGGTCGATCGAGGTCAATCCGGTCGTGCAATCTGGTGAAATTTTCAAGCCTGATACTAAGCATACCGAAATATATGTAAGAACTGGAGAGTGTCAATGGGAAGGCAACGCAGGAAATGCGCGCTCGCGGCAATGATTGGCCTTGCAGCGCCGATTGCTCACGCGCAGAGCAGCGTCACGATCTTCGGCCTGCTGGACGCCGGCGTGTCGTACATCAGCAATCAGGGTGGCAAATCGAACTGGCAGATGGCGGACGGCATCGCCGTGCCGAACCTTTTCGGCCTGGAGGGGGCCGAGGACCTGGGCGGCGGTCTCAAAGCGAAGTTTCGGCTCGTCAACCAGTTCTCGCTCGGCAACGGCTCGATCATCGCCTCGCCCAGCAATAGCTCCATGACGAGTGGCGGCCTCTTCGCCCGTGAAGCCTGGGTGGGCCTCGCGAGCGAGCGCTACGGCAGTTTGACCATGGGACGCCAGCAGGACTTCATGGTCGATACGTTGCTTGCGGACGTGGGTGCGGATTCGGCGCTCTACGTGGGCGGCCTCTACAACTTTCGTGACGGACCGTTCGCCGGGCTGAATCTGCCGGATTCGCCGCCCGGCGACGCCTACGACTTCGACCATATGAACGGCGCCGAAGCGTTGTCGAATTCGGTGAAGTACACCTCGGCAGACTTCAGCGGACTCAAGTTCGGCGGCATGTATGCGTTCGGCGGAACCGCCGGCAACTTCAGCCAGAACAGCGCATCGAGCTACGGTGTGAGCTACGCAAGAGGGCCGCTTGCGGTGGGCGCGGCTTACACGAACGTCAAGTACGCGGTGCTTGAAGGCGAGAGCATCCGGAACTGGGGTGCCGGCGCGCGCTACACGATCGGCAATGCACTGCTGACACTGCTCTATACCAATACGCGCAACACGCAAAATGGTGCCGCCGTGAACATGGTCGAGGCGGGTGGCACCTGGCACGTGACGCCCGCATTCGGGCTGGGGGCAAACTACATGTACATGTGTGGCAACGCGGGCGTCGACAACAACCACGCCCATCAAATCGATGCCGTAGCTCAGTACAGCCTGTCCAAGCGCACGACGGTCTATGCCGAAACGGCGTTTCAGATTGCCAACTCCGGCGCAACGGCGGCTATCGATGGCACGTTCGGCCCGTCGAGCAGCAATCAGCAATTTGTCGGGCGGATCGGTATCCAGACGAGGTTCTGACACAAACTGGCTCGGGGCGGTCGTGCCGCCGTCCCTTGTGAGGCTGCACCTCGCGCGAATGCACAAATCAAGCCTGGGGTAGAGCGCAATTTGCATTCGTGAAATTGTTGTGCTAATTTTTCATGAAATTCAGCCGACAAAATTTCACGGATGCCACCATGTTCGTCGAATCGACCCAGCACGTTGAGAGCTACTACGCCCGGACCTTGCCCGGCGAGGTGCCCGCGCGCCCGGCATTGGCGGGCGAGTGCGATGCCGATGTCCTGATCGTCGGGGCCGGTTTCAGCGGGTTGCACACGGCGTTGCGCCTCGCGCTCGCGGGCCAGCGCGTGGTTGTCGTTGAGGCGAGCCGCGTGGCGTGGGCCGCGTCCGGGCGCAACGGCGGGCAGGCGCTGCTCGGCTGGTCGTGCGATATGCCGCCGATCGAGCAGTCGCTGGGGCGACAAGGCGCGCGTGAGTTGTGGGAGAGCATGCGCTGGGCGGCGCGCGAGGTGCGCGAACTGCCCGGACGCCACGGTTTCGACGCCGACTATCGGCCCGGCAGCCTGTGGACGGCAGTCAAGCGCAACCGCATCGCATTGCTCGAGGAGGCGCGCGACGAAGCCGCGCGCAAGTGGGGCTACGATGCGCTGCGCGTCATCCACGAGCACGAGATGCCCGAATGGGTGGGCAGCCCGCGCTATCTCGCGGCGCTCTACGATCCCGAAGCCGGCCACCTCAATCCGCTCAAGCTCGCGCTCGGCCTTGCCGCTGCCATCGAGCGCGCGGGCGGGCGGATTTTCGAGCAGACCCGCGTGCTGCAATGGCGCGAAACGCAGGCCGGTTTCGTCGCGACTACGCCCGATGGCCTGATTCGCGCGAACACGCTCGTGCTTGCCTGCAACGCCTATATCGACCGGCTCGACCGTGAGCTCGCGCGCCGTGTCCTGCCGGTCGGCACGTATCAGGTGGCGACCGTGCCGCTCGATCCGCAATTGGCGCATACGCTCTTGCCGCGCAACAGTTGTGTGATCGACAACCAGTTCGTGCCCGACTATTTCCGGTTGAGCCCCGACCATCGGCTGCTGTTCGGTGGTGCGTGCACTTATCTCGGCGGCATCCCCAAAGACATTCGCGCGGCGATCCGGCCGAGCCTCGAGCGCGTCTACCCGCAACTGCGCGGCGTCGAGCTCGAATACGCGTGGGGCGGCCATATCGACATCAGCATCCGGCGCACGCCCGACGTGGGCCACGCGCGCGGGCGCTACTGGCTGCAGGGCTTCTCGGGGCACGGCGTGCTGCCGACGCTGGCCGCGGCGCGCGCGGTCTCCGACGCGATCCTCGGCGACACACGCTTGCTCTCGCTCTACGAGGGCATCCATAATCCGCGTTTCCCGGGCGGCGACGCGCTGGCCGCGCCGCTCGAAGCGCTCGGCAAGTTGTGGTATCGCATGCGCGATGTGGTTTGACTGAGGTATCCGGCATGGACAGGGATGAAGAGATAGAAGGACTCGCGATCCTCATTCGCGATCTGCGCAAGCACAAGAAGGTGACGCTGGCCGAGCTCGCGCAACGGATCGGCCGCTCGGTGGGCTTTCTCTCGCAGGTCGAGCGCGGCATGTCGCGGCCTACCGTCGCCGATCTCACCGCCATCGGCGAAGCGCTGCAGACGCCCACCACGTACTTCTACAGCGTGAGCAAGCCGCGCGCGCTGCCGTGGGTCACGCGCCCCGGCGAGCGGCGCACGCTCTATTACGGCGGCGGCATTACGGACGTGCTGGTCTCGCCTAGCATGTCGTCGGGCTTCTCGATGCTGGAGAGCCTGCTGGAGCCGGGCGCCACGAGCGGCGAGCGCCCCGTGGACGACAGCGACGAGCAGGGCGGCTTCGTGCTCGAAGGCGAGCTCACCATCTGGCTCGATGGCGATGGCGATGAGGTCATGCTCAAAGCGGGCGACAGCTTCCAGCTGCCGGCACGCTGCCGCTTCAGTTACGCGAATCGCTCGGACAAGGCTGCGCGGGTACTTTGGGTATTCACCTGACGCCTGGCTCGATGCTCGCTTGATATGAAAGCGTGCGCCTCTCCGGGGTGCGCGTTTTCATCATGCTCTGGAGTCCATATTAATTAGCAGGTCCACCATCTCTCGCTAACGAGGAACCCGAAGTGAGTGCCATCGCAACTGACCTCCTGAGCGAAGTACGCGCCTTTCGTGCGGCTCATCCCGACGTGCAATACGTCGACCTGATTTCCCTCGACATTCCCGGGCATTTCTACGGCAAGCGCTATCCCATCGCCATGCTCGAGAAAGTGGCGGCCGGTTCGCTGCTCAAGGTGCCGCAAAACTGCATCCTGCTCGGCGCGCAAGGCGGCGTGTATCCGATCGGGGAGTATTGCTTCCACGACGGCGACCCGGACGTGCCGCGCCGCCTCGTGTCCGGCACGCTCAAGCCGGTGCGCTGGGAGCAGCAGCCGCTCGCACAGATGTTGATGACCTCGGACGGCACCGCAACGCCCATCGCGTTCGAGCCGCGCCAGGTGCTCGCGCGCGTGCTCGATCGCTTCGCGCGGCGCGGTCTCAAGCCGGTGGTCGCGTTCGAGCTGGAGTTCTATCTGTTCGATGCGAAGCTGCGCGAAGGTCTGCCGCAGCATGCGCGTGACCCGCTAAGCGCGGACGAAGACGATCAGCCGAACATGCATATCGAGCGCCTTTCGCGTTTCGCGCCCGTGCTGCACGAGATGGTCGAGACCGCGCGCGAGCAGGGCGTGGACGCGACGGTCATTACCGCCGAGCTCGGGCCGGGTCAGTTCGAAATCAACTTCGGCCATTGCCACGACGCGCTGCGCGCGGCGGACTGGTCCGCGCTCTTTTGCCGGAGCACGCGCGGCGTAGCGTTGCGGCACGGCTATCGAGCGAGCTTCATGTCGAAGCCGCTGCTCGACGTGCCGGGCAGCGGCATGCACGTGCATGTGAGCCTCTACGACGAGGCGGGCCGCAACGTGCTCGCGGCACGCGAGCGGCGCGCGCTGCGTCATGCAGTGGCGGGCTGCCTCGCGTTGCTGCCGCATTGCATGCCCATCTTCGCGCCCAATCACAACGCCTTCCGGCGCTACGGCGCGATGGTCAATGCGGCGAGCCGGGCGAGCTGGGGTTTCGAGGACCGCGATGCCTGCATCCGCATTCCCGAGTCCGACGAAGCGAATCTGCGGATCGAACACCGGCTCGCAGGCGCGGACGCCAACCCGTATCTCGTGCTCGCGGCCATCCTCGCCGGCATCGAGCACGGCCTGGAAGCGGGCCGCGAACCAATCGCGCCGCTCAACGACGACCGCGCGAGCGGCATCGATTTTCCGGGCGACATGCTCTCGGCGGTGGCCGCCATGCGCGGGCATGCCGGGGTGCGAGAGGGACTCGGCGACGACTTCACCATGGTTTATTGCGAAAATAAACGGCAAGATCACCTCGATTTTATGAATGTGATCGGCGCGCGAGAATATCGCTGGTTTTTGTAAAATGACGCTAAATGGTCACAAAATCGGCGAGAAAATCGCTCGCACGAATCATTCCAGGGGGGCTGACGGCCTGTAAGCCCCGTGTGCTTTGCGTTTCCATATGCAACGCGATTTGCCTGTTTGGCCCGCGTGAGGTAGGGTATGCAGGTTTTCTCAACTCAACACAGGTAGCAGATGAACAAACAGGAACTCATTGACGCAGTCGCCGCAAGCACGGGCGAGACCAAGGCAGCCACGGGAGCCGCAATCGACGCGATCCTCGAAGTGGTCACCAAGGCGGTCACGTCGGGCGATTCCGTGCAGCTCGTCGGCTTCGGCTCGTTCTCGACCGGCCAGCGTGCTGCTCGCGTGGGCCGCAACCCGGCTACGGGCGCGGAAATCCAGATCGCTGCGGCGAAGACGGTGAAGTTCACGGCCGGCAAGGCTTTCAAGGACGCCGTCAACGCGGCGTGATGCAGGCCGCCGCTGCGTAGCGCGCACGAGTGCCAGGCAGGATAGCGGGGGCGGCGCATTGCTGTCCTCGCCATCTTGCTGCTCGTGTGTGCGGTTGCACGGTTGATTGTCGTGCAACCGCGGCGGCAGGGCGCATCATGAGCCGGGAGCAGGGCGTATGACGCCTCGCTCCCGGCGGATCGTTTTTGCGGCGCCGAATCGGTAAGGTGTCCGTCCGGTTGTCTGTTTATTTCAATTCAATACAGCGTTTCAAGCAGCCACTACGCGTTCGCGTAATCGCATGTGCCGCTCGTGACCCTCGTGAGTGAGGGCGGCGCGCCCGCGTCGAATTCATGCGCCGTCTTTGGCTGCGGGGCTGTGCAGGCGCTCGCCGTCCATGCCAGGGCGATGCAGTTCGTTGCGGCGTCGCTTGGCCTCATACATGGCCGAGTCGGCGGCACGCAACATCGCCTCCACGCTTTCACCTTCGTCACAACTTTCCCAGCCCAGCGAAAAGCTCAGGCGCGGTCCGCCGTAGAACTGGTTGTTCAATTCGACGAGTTTCCCGATGCCGTCCGCCACCGCTTCGGCGTCGCGCAGCTCGGCGCCTGGCATCAGCACCACGAATTCGTCGCCGCCGATGCGCGCCGCCTGGTAAGGCTTCTGAATGGCTTTTGCCAGCACCTCGCCTGCGCGTCGTAGCAGCGCATCGCCGGCGGCGTGGCCCAACTGGTCGTTCACGGCCTTCAGGTTGTCCATGTCTACCACGATCGCGCTCACCGGGAACGGCCCCTTGCGCTGCAGGCGGTTCATTTCGTCCACGTAGAACGAGCGGTTCTTCAGCTTCGTGAGCACGTCGTGCTTGCCGAGGAATTCGAGGTAGGCTTCGGCCTTCTTGCGCGCCGTGATGTCGGTGAGCGCGAGCAGTACGAGGTCCCATGCCTGTTCGTGGCCCGGAAACACCGAGAATTGCAGATGCACGTTGAGCGCGCTGCCATCGAGCGCGTAATTGATGACTTCGCGTTGCTGGAAAAGGCGGCCCTCCCACAGGTCGAGGAGCTGCTCGCGAAAGTGCGGACGCATGTCGTCGCGGAACACCTCGGGCAGGCGCGAGAGCAGCGTGGCCTTGTCGGGCGCGCGGTACATGCCGAGCGTGTAGTGATTGACGTCGATGACCTGAATTTCGCTCATGCAACGCTCGACGAAGTCGGGGTGCACATCCGTAAACGTCCGGAAATCGACGATGCCTTGCATGCGCACTTCATCGAGCAGCTGGCGGATGGCCGTGAAATTCTCGACCCACAGCGATACCGGCGCGTGCTCGAAGATGCCGTGCGCGTATTGCTCGCTCATGGCGGCGCGATGGCGCGCTTCTTCGAGCGCGGAAACGTCTTCGATCGAGACGAGCACGCGGCTCCAGTCGTCTTCGTGCCCTGGCAAGATGACGCCGCGCAGCAGGATGTCCATGCGCCGGCCGCCGAGCGTGTAGTTCACGCTCTTGCTCTGGAACGTCGTGCCGCCCGCCCACATCTGCTCGAGTTCGCCCACGTGCGCCTGAAACATGTCGTCGCGCAGCACATCGGAAAGACGCGCGGTGAGTTCCTCATGGTTGCGCGCGCCATAGAGCGCGAGCGTATGCTGGTTGACCTTCAGCACGCGGATGCACGCCGAGCACTCGGCCACGCGGCGCGGGTCTTCTTCCAGCCACGCACGCAGATTCGTGACGCCCGCCTCCCGCCAGCGCCCGAACAAGGCGCGCAACTGGCTATAGTCTTCGAGCCAGAGCGATGTGGGCGTGACGTCGAAGAAGTCGAGCAGGTCGACGCCCAATTTGGCAAAGCTGGCGGCGGTTGCCTGAGTGCCTTGTTGCATGTCGGGAGCAGTGAAGTGGGGTGGCGGCCGTGCGGATGGCGCGGCGCATAACCCGCATCCTACCCGAATACAGGACGCATGAAACTGCGTTCATAGCTGACAATGCAACGTGTATCGTTTGCGTATTGAAAGGCCGCCTGGCAAGCCGGATCGCTTTGGGATTGCGTCCGGTAGCTTTCGTATGCGGCGAGGCTCGGAAACGAGAACAACGCGAGCGCGATGTTATTGGCGCCTTCGGAGGGCAGAAAATAGCCGTGATGCTGGCCGCCGAACTTCTCGACGAGCGGAATCCACATCTTTGCGTAGGCTTCGAATTCGGCCAGGCGGTAGGGGTCGATGACGTAGCGCAGGGTGCAGGTGATCATGGTTTGAGTGAGGGGAGAGGGCAGGCACAGTATAGAAGAGCGGCGGCCCGCTGAGGCCGCCGCTTGCACACCGCCTCGCCGCGACTCAGTCGCCCGAGAGCCGCATCGACGAGCGCACGACTGCACCCGAGCGGGCCAGCTTGGGCAACTCGCGCGATTGCACCGCGTTCATGAAACCAGCCCAGTCGCGCGCGAGCGCGGCCTTGTCGACCTTGTCGGTTTCGCCGAGCTTGTAGCGCTCGCCTTCGCGATAGGGGCGCTCCCAGTCCGCGCGGTGCCATGCGCGTTCGGCCAGCGCCAGCAGGCGCGGGTAGACCATGTACTCGAATTGCGTATCGGTGCGCATGACTTCGCCCCACGCCTGGCCCTGCATGCCTTCGAGGCGGGACGCCGCGCCGCTCGCTGTGATTTCGAACGGCTGGCCATCGCGATCTGCCATGATCTCGGCGTTTTGCGGCAGATTGTCGGGTGCGAGCGAGAAGACCTTGAAACTGTCCGTGGCGTGCGAGCCCCAGTAATAGCCGCGCTCTTGCTGAGCCGTTGTGTACGGGAAGTCCAGGTACAGATAGTCCGGCAGCGCAAGCACCGTGCGATAGCCTTGCTCGCTCGATTTGCGTGCGCTGTCGGCTGCCCCCCAGAACAGCGTGTCCCAGAGCGTCACCATGACATTGCGCGTGGCGAAGTCCTGCGGACCGTTCGCGTGCTTCAGACCGTCCTGCCATGCCGCCATCGTGGCAATGCCGTTGTCGTTGACGGCTTGGCTCACATTGCGCGCGAACATCGTGGGCAGTGCGTCCGTCGAAGCGATCTTGCCCTGGCGCAGCAACGCCGCGCATTGCGGTGAGCGGGCCCACGGCTGGTCCTGACTCGCGAGATTGATGCGCCCCTTGCCGGGATCGGTGCCGTCACTCGCCTGAAAGCCTGCGCCCAGCAGGATATTTTTCGCCTCATCGCCGCCGAAGTGCCAGACTGTGAGAGGCGCGCCCGCCTCGCGGTGCATGGCCGCAATTTCGGCGATCACCTTGTTCGCGAAGTTCCGCGCGCCTGGCACGCACGGGTTAAGGTAGCTGCGGCGGTCGTAGAACTGCACGGACAAGGTGTTCGACGTGTCCTGCGGATCGAGCAAACGGTACGCATTGGCTGCGTCCTCGTTGCCGGCGGCACGGAGTTTGCGGTAGCGCGCCTCCATCGACACCACCGCGGCGCGCGCGTGCGCGGGCATGTCGATCTCGGGAATCACTTCGATATGGCGAGCGGCCGCGTAGCGCACCAGCGCGACATAATCGGACCGGCTCAGATAGCCTCCACCCGACTGGTTGTCCGGGCCGGAGCCGAGCTGCGGCAGCAGGCAGCGGTTTTCTTCGAGATCGTGGCAGCGCTGCCCCCCGATGGCGGTCAGCTCGGGTAAGCCAGGAATCTCGATACGCCATCCTTCGTCATCCGAAAGGTGCAGATGCAGGCGATTGAGCTTGTAAGCGCTCATCTGGTCGATCAGGCGGCGCAGCGTGGCGGGCTGGCGAAAGTTGCGCGCGAGGTCGACCATCATGCCGCGATGCGGGTAGCGAGGTGCGTCCTCGATCGTCATGGCCGGCACGCGGCCGCCACCCGCCGGGATTAGGGAGAAGAGCGTCTGCACGCCGTAATAGAGTCCCGCCGCGTCGTAGGCGTCGATGTTCACGGCGTCGCGCGAGATCGTCAGCCGATAGCCGCCTGAGATCGCGATGTCTGCCGGTAGTGCAGCCGGCGCAACCTGGCCGCTGACGCGCATCGCCGTGCCGCCCGCGAGGCCGAGTGTCGCGGCACGCGCTTCGAGCGCGGCGAGCTCGCCCGCGCCGAGTGCGGGCAGCGCAAGCTCTACGCCCTGAATCTGGGCGTCGCCGTCACCGGTTTGCTCACGCAGCACGGCGGGAATCGGGCGCGCGGCGAATTGCGCGGGGGATAGCGCCTGTGCCTCTTCGCGCGCACGCAATACCTGAGCGGGTGTCGCCTTGAACGCGGCGGCGTCGTCCGGGCCAGGCGGCAGCGCGGTGACATAGCGGGTTTCGTCGTCGGTGTCGTTCTGCGCGAGCACAGCGGGTGTTGCGCCGTCGACGCTGACATAGGCGCGCGGCGGCATGTCGCTAAAGCGATAGAACCAGTATTCGGCGACGAACGGCACTTCGAGACGCGCGCCTGGCGCGAGTGTGAACGCACCCTTGGCTGGCGTGAGCGCGTAGAGGTCGCCGGTGATATGGCGCAACGCAATGCTCGCGTTATCGATCGAGAGCAGGCGGCGGATGCTGTGGACGTAGAGCGTCCAGCCACCCGCGGCGAGATTTTGCGTGCCGTTGTTTTCGAGGATCAGGCGTCCGCGTGCGCAGCTCGCCCAGTCCGCGCCAAGGCTCGCGCAGGCCACACCGTTCGCGGCGGCCTTATTCGCGTCGATGGCGATGCTCAACTTGAGATTCTGGCTGACGGTCTGCGTAAGCGCGTGAGCGGACGTGTTGTCGACCTGCGGCGTGTCGTTGTCGCCGTGACAGGCGGCGAGTATGCATGACGCTGCTGCGATGGCGGTCAGTGTGCAGGCGCGACGCAGGGCGACCACGAAGTTCATTTCGTTCCAACCCGAGCTCGTGTAAGGCTTTCCCAGCCACTCGGTCTGGTAGGAGTAGTACTTCGGCGACAGTTCCTCGACCCCGATCTCCATTGACAGGCGGTCGTGAATTCCAGTCCAGATCGTCTTAACACTCGCGTCGACCTTTTGGTCGTACCCGTAGTACTTCAAAATTTGCTCGTTGACGATTCTGTACGCCTGAACAAAGAGAGCAGATTCCTTCTGCCCGACGCTTTCGAACATCGGACGATCCGCGTACCTGCGAAAGAAGACATCAGTAAGCATGGTGAAATTCTCTCACTCCACTACTTGGTGGTGACATTCGACGCAGGCAGGATGCCGATAGTTCATCTGAAGCGGTCGTTCGAAGGGGGCGGGGGCGCCGTCCGCTCTTGGCCCGATCACCACCTCATACTGATGGCAAGAGAGCGACGGCGGGACATGCTATGCAATTGGCATATATCGACCTATTTCGTTGAAAAACTCCCCTAAGAGCCGTGTTCCTGGCTATCCTGGAATCCATCAATCGATGGGAGTGCATCGTCATGATGGGGCAGCGAAGCGGCGATCAGGAACAGCTGTTTTACGCGTTCAAGCTTGACGATCATGTTCCGAAGGGCCATCTGTTACGCGGTATAGATCAGTTCTTCGATGCCGGAGACCTCCGTCAGCACATGGCGTCGTTTTACAGTCATACGGGACGCCCTTCGATCGATCCAGAGTTGATGATTCGCATGCTGATCGTCGGCTACTGCTTTGGCATCCGCTCCGAACGGCGCTTGTGTGAGGAAGTCCATCTGAATCTGGCGTATCGCTGGTTTTGCCGCCTCGGCCTTGAGGATACGGTTCCCGATCACTCAACGTTTTCAAAGAATCGCCATGGCCGGTTTCGCGACAGCGATATGCTGCGCCATGTATTCGAATCAGTTTTACGTCGCTGCATGAGCGAAGGCTTCGTAGGTGGTGAAGGGCTTGCGATCGACGCCAGTGTCATCAAAGCCGACGCCAATCGCACTCGAGGCATCGCCGGGACTGAAGCAATCGACTGGAGTCGCGGCGAAGGGCCCAGCCGTGCGGTGCGTGAGTATCTAGCGACGCTCGACGCGAACGACACCGACGCCCAGACCCTGGAACCATCGCAGGAACCCGCTACGCAACCAAAGAGCATTTCGCTAACCGATCCTGCTGCACGTTGGACAGCTGCACCCGGTGGCCCGGCGTTCTATGCCTACTCGACCAACTATCTGATTGATCTGCAGGCGGGAATCATCGTGGATGTCGAGGCCACTCCCGCATACCGCACACAGGAGGTCGACTCGACCAGGACCATGATTGATCGGGTCGAGCAAAGCAATGAGTATCGCTGCCCGGCCGGACATGCACTGCGCAGCGAGCGGCGTCCATTCAAGAATCCGCGCACACACATCACCAAGGCCAACACGGTCGTCTATCGATCAAGCCAGTTGGACTGCGCTGGATGTTCATTGAAAGACCAATGCTGT
The DNA here is from genome assembly GCF_004353915.1 of Paraburkholderia silviterrae. Taxonomy (GTDB): domain Bacteria; phylum Pseudomonadota; class Gammaproteobacteria; order Burkholderiales; family Burkholderiaceae; genus Paraburkholderia; species Paraburkholderia silviterrae. Next base: position 65,907 of record NZ_SMRP01000010.1, read on the forward strand.
CCGCACACACCAATACGAAAAATAGCCCGAAGCGTCCACGAATCAGCACGCGATAAGGCAAGGGCTATTGCGAAAACACCCGCATACACGCAATCACGCAAGGACCGCAAGAAGGTTGAGATCCTGTTTGCTCACCTCAAACGCGTCATGAAGCTCGATCGTCTCAGACTGCGAGGTCCATCGGGTGCTCATGACGAGTTCTTGCTGGCTGCAACTGCACAGAATCTGAGGCGAATGGCGAAGTGCTTGATGCCAAAGCAGGAGGAAATGGCGGCAGCGGCCGCTTGATTTGCATCGCGGATCGATGCCCGGAAGCAGCGCGATCGGAAAGAGCGCCGAGCGCGTCGATTGCATGTCCAAACATGACCGCGCTCGCGCGCGAAAACGCGGTTTTTCAACAAAATAGGCCGACATCGGCAATTCGAGGTTTGACTGTCGGTAGGCACGCGGGTAGCCGCCGCGATTCCAAACGCAGCAGTCGGCAGAGTGGAGCGACATCAAGTGCGCCGGGATTAGAAACCCCTCGCTTCATTCGCTGGCCGCGATAAACGCCCTGAGCGTGGCCAGCACGGTATCACACAGGGAGGCTGCGCCAGCCCCCGGGGCCGGCCAGCCGTCAGCCCGCGCGGCCGCACTCTGGGGGCACTCTTCCGGGCACGCTCGCTGGGAGCGGCCATGGGCGGATCGTCCTTCCTCCGGAAAAGCTATATTCATGCGGCGTGCCGCCCGCGAACCAGGGCGGTGACGTGCGTGGACGCGCGGAGGCGGACGTGGACCCATCCTGGCTCGGTATGGCTGCCGGTACGATCGTGCTCGTGATCGCTGCAGTGGGCGCGGCCGCTCACTATCGCCGTGAACGGCATCGGGCCAATCTCCTGCGTAATCTTGATCACCATGAGTAGTGCCGGTGGACCCGGTCGCGACGCTAGGCATCATCGCGAGCCATTGCCGTCGTCGATCTGCGCTCCGTTTTTTGTGAGCCCGGTGCGTCAGGCCTGGTGACGTCAGCCGGTGCGCTTCCTCCGGGGCTGGCGCCAAGTTCCGCAACGTCCCGGTATGTCGCACACCGTCGTCAGACCTGGCGTGCTCGAACGACACTGAAAATGATGATTGGGATGTGGGGCAGATCGCATTCGGGCGCTTCGAGAATGTGCGGGAGATCTATAGCACCGCTTGGCCAGCACATAATTCATGCGTCGCAGGATGATCTATTTAGATAGGATAACGTATCATAATGGTTCAGTTGTGCGGGGTATTTTTGAGGAAAACTTGAGTCCGTAGCGGGCTTCGATAGTGCGCCACGGCCCTCTGAAGATATATAGTATTGATTGGACATTCTTGGCTCAAACGGCCAGATTCCGCATGAGAAGTACGATTGCCCCCCCTTATCCACTGGCTTGCCGCGACACACGCGGGCCTACCCGTTCGTCCGGGGTCGCACATTGGAAGCACTATGATGAAAAGCTCCGCCACCCACTACGGTTCGATTGCCCAGTTCTTCCACTGGTGCACGGCAATTCTTGTCCTCGTGGCGTTCATGTATGGGCCCGGTGGACCTGAACACCGTGTCTACTCACCGGTGCACGAGTTCGACCGGCGCCTCCACGAAACTTTGGGACTGAGTGTGTGCGCGCTCACATTCGTCCGCCTGCTATGGCGAACGATCTATACGCGCCCTGAGGTCCCTCCAGCTTCACGCTTGATGGTTGCCATGGCAACGGCCGTTCAATGGATGCTGTATCTGCTTCTCCTTGCGTTACCGATGACTGCCGTCATCGGCGCGTGGCTTGAAGGACACTCTGTGACGCTTGTCGCTGGTTGGGAAATCCCGCCTTTATTCGCTACTTCACATGATGTGGGTGGAGCCATTGCGTCAATCCACAAATGGCTTGGTGATGCGATCATGTGGCTTGCGGGACTTCACGCATTCGCGGCTCTTTTCCATCATGTCATTCTTAAAGACGAGGTCCTGATTACCATGCTTCCAAGCTGGCTAACAATGGGACGGGCTCGCACTGGCCGATAACCTCTGAATGCTTTTCAGAAGCGCCTTGAAAATCCGAGGGGCAGGCCGTGCGGAAGTATCCGGACGAAGATGGGCGTATTCCAGGTGGTCGTAAGGTCGCCAACAGCTGTGCCCAGCGCCCAACCCGCGACTACGCCTGTTCGCCAATGCGCCTGCGCGGTCATCCGCGCCACCGCGTCATAGACGGACAGCAGTTCGAGGTCCACGCTCACACAAGGAAAGTTGTAGCTAAATTTCAACCAAAGTTGTACTACTGGCGCGTGTTGCCATCACAAGCTTGCTTTCCCTGCGTATGCGCGGGAATGGCACATCCGGCTTGGACGCCATGCTCGCTTCTGGCTGCCCGGCCGTGCATTGCACTACTGAACGATTCCAATGTCGCTAGCGGGATCGAGTTTGTGCAGACCATACGCCGAAAGCACCTGCGCAGTATTGCGTAATTCGGAGGAGAGATCGATACCCGTCGCACCGGCGCCGACGATGGCCACCCGGATGCGCGGTTCATCTGGCGTCGATACAGCCGGCCAGGAGCCGATGACTTCGTCATCATGTTCAGCGCGCATGCAGGCAGCAATGAGCCGCTTGCGCAAGCGTTCTGCCTGCCAAACCGAGTCGAGCGCGAACGAATGCTCTTCCGCGCCCGCAACACCGAAATAGTGTGTGGTGCTGCCGATCGCAATGACGAGAGTGTCGTACTCAATCTCGCGTTGCGGTAGCAGCTCGACGCCGTCGTCGCCCATCAAAGGGGCGAGTTTGACACGTTTCGCGATGCGATCGAGGCCGACGAGCTCACCCTCCTGAAACTCGAATCCATGCCAGAACGCTTGTGCCGCGTACGCAAGCTCGTGCGCATGGGGGGCCATGCTGCCGGCCGCAACCGCATGCAACAGCGGCTTCCAGACATGGGTCGGATTACGGTCGACGAGCGTAACGGCTGCGCGTGCCTGCCCGTTGCGTCCGCGCTTGCCAAAGCGATCACCCAGGCGCGTCGCGAGTTCCAGACCTCCTGCGCCTCCACCTACGACGATGATACGGTGCATGTCAACAGTCCTTGACGTTAAAATTTGCAGTCCAAAATGGAGGGTGAGATCGAGTAGCCTTTTGAAAGCCGGCGTGTTAGTTGGCGGTAGCTACATAGGGCTTGACCATTTTGGCTGGGTCCACGACACGATCAAAGGTCTGTTCATCGACATATCCAAGGTACAGTGCGGCAGCTTTCAGGGTCAGGTCGTGCTCCGCAGCATAGTGTGCGATGGCCGAAGCGCGGTCGTAGCCGATCACCGGCACCAGTGCGGTCACCAGCATGAGCGAGCGCTCGACGTATTCGCGGATCTTCCGGACGTTCGGACGGGTGCCCTCAACCAGAAAGCGTCGGAAATTCGTGCAACCGTCCGTTAGCAGCGTAATCGACTGGGTCAGGTTGAAGATCATCAGGGGCTTGTAGACGTTCATCTCCAGATAGCCACTCGCGCCGCCGAAGCCGACTGCTGCGTCGTTTGCCATCACCTGCACCGCGACCATCGTTAGCGCCTCCACCTGTGTCGGATTGACCTTGCCGGGCATGATGGACGAGCCTGGCTCGTTCTCGGGGATGAGCAGTTCCGCGAATCCTGCGCGCGGCCCGCACGACATCAGGCGAATATCATTGCCGATCTTGTAGAGCGAAGCAGCGAGGGTTCGGAAGGTTCCGGACAACTGGACCAACGCATCATGGGCGCCTTGTACCGCAAATTTATTCGGTGCGCTGATAAAGGGAAGTTCCGTCAACCTTGCGATTTCCGCTGCCGCCTCCTCAGCAAAGCCCGGTGCGGCGTTGATCCCGGTTCCGACCGCGGTGCCACCCAGCGCGAGGTGATACACGCCGGCAAGCGCATCGTCGATCCGCTTGAGATTGTCTGCAAGCATCCCGGCATAGCCTGACCATTCCTGGCCCAGCGTGAGTGGCGTTGCGTCCTGCATATGGGTACGACCGATCTTGACGATGCCGTCCCATTCGTGAGCCTTGGCTGCGATTGCGTCATGCAGCGCCTGTACAGCGGGAATCAGCCGCTGCGTCGTGTTGACGGCGGCAGCGATGTACATCGCTGCAGGAAAGGAGTCGTTCGACGACTGCGACATGTTGACGTGATCGTTGGGGTGAACGGGCTTCTTGCTGGCGAGCGGCGTGCCCGCGAGCTGGCAGCAGCGGTTGGAGATCACCTCGTTGACGTTCATGTTGAACTGCGTGCCGCTGCCTGTCATCCACACGTGCAAGGGGAACATGTCGTGATGCTGTCCGGCCAGGATCTCATCGCAGACTTGGGTAATGAGCGTGTGCGCCTGATCGTCGAGGCGTTTGCCGGCGTGGTTTGCGTTGGCCGCCGCCTTCTTGAGAGTGGCATAGGCAGTAATCATTTCCCGCGGCATCAGTTCGCGGCCGATGCTGAAGTGTTCGATCGAGCGCTGTGTCTGGGCGCCCCAAAGCTTGTCGGAGGGAACGCTGACTTCCCCGAGGCTGTCGACCTCCGTGCGATGATTTTCCATCGTGATTTTTCCTTCATTCAAGATGTGGCCATGCCGTGCATTTGATGCGATCAGGCAGGCCATGTGTACGAGATCCCAGGCTGGCGACTGAGTTGCCTTGCCAGCGGCGAACAAGCGTGAAGCGGTACCGGCGTGCTCAAGCCGAGCGCAGTAGAGCGAGCACCCGAATGATGTCCGGCTCGGCTAAATCGCCGTCTGGTTCGGTGCGCTCGAGCAACAAGTCCATTAGTTCGTTGTCGCTCAATTCGAAAAGACGCGTGAGTGCGCCCACATCGGCATCGCTGAGACTGGATTCATAACGACCGAAGAATCGTTCGAAGATGAGATCATTTTCGAGCAGGCCACGCCTCGCACGCCAGCGAAGGCGCGCGCGGCGCAGCGGATCGGATTGATGCGAAGTCTCGTTCATGTCAAACCTTCCGCCGTACCATGAGTTCCTTGATTTTGCCGATCGCCTTCGTCGGATTGAGGCCCTTCGGGCACACGTCGACGCAGTTCATGATCGTGTGGCAACGGAACAGACGGTACGGATCTTCGAGGTTATCGAGACGCTCGCCCGTCGCCTGGTCGCGGCTGTCCGCGATGAAGCGATAAGCTTGCAGCAGGCCGGCGGGGCCGACGAACTTGTCCGGGTTCCACCAGAAGCTCGGGCACGACGTCGAGCAGCTTGCGCACAGGATGCACTCATACACGCCATCGAGTTCGTCGCGCTCTTCCGGCGACTGCAGGCGTTCCTTCTCGGGCGGCGGCGTGTCGTTGATCAGGTACGGCTTGATCGAGTGATACTGGTTGAAGAAGTGCGTCATGTCGACGAACAGATCACGGATTACGGGCAGGCCGGGTAGTGGGCGCAGCACGATTTTCTGTGGCAGATCGTTCAGGTTCGTCAGGCACGCCAGCCCGTTCTTGCCGTTGATGTTCATCGCGTCCGATCCGCACACCCCTTCGCGGCACGAGCGCCGGAACGCGAGCGTCTCATCGAGCGCCTTCAGCTTCACGATCGCGTCGAGGAGCATGCGCTCGTTCGTCAGTTCGAGCTCGTACGTCTGCATGCGCGGCGCCGCGTCCTTGTCCGGATCGTAGCGGTAGATTTCAAAGGTACGTATTGCCATGATGTTTTCCTTTCGATTCGGGAGGCTTTAGAAGACGCGCGGCTTTGGCGGGATCGTTGCGACGGTTAGCGGCTGCAGCTGGACCGGCTTGTAGTCGAGGCGATCGTCTTCGCTGTACCACAGGGTATGGCGCAGCCAGTTCACGTCGTCGCGTTCCTTGTGTTCGCTCGGCGCATGCGCACCTCGGCTTTCCTTGCGGGCTTCCGCCGACACCATCGTGGCGCGCGCCACCTCGATCATGTTGGCCACTTCCAGCGCTTCGACGCGCGCGGTGTTGAACACCTTCGACTTGTCCTTCAGATGCATGTGATCGACCCGTTCGGCCACTTCCTTGATGTTCTTCACGCCCTCAGCCATCAGCTTTTCCGTGCGGAACACGCCGGCATGCTTTTGCATCGTCGAACGGATGTCGCCGGCGACCGCCTGCGAGTATTCACCCGAAGACGATTTTTCCAGCCTGTCCAGACGTGACAGCGCGAAATCGGCGGCATCGGCGGGGAGCGGTTTGTGCTCCCTGATTTCCTTCACGTGCTGGATGATGTGATTGCCGGCAGCGCGGCCAAACACCACCAGGTCGAGTAGCGAGTTCGTACCGAGGCGGTTCGCGCCGTGCACCGATACGCACGAGCATTCGCCGATTGCGTAGAAGCCGTTGACGGGATCTTTGTGGCCCTTCGCCGTGCCGACCACCTGGCCGTGAACGTTCGTGGGAATGCCGCCCATCTGGTAGTGGATGGTCGGCACGACCGGGATTGGCTCCTTGATGGGGTCCACGTTCGCGAACTTGAGCGCAATTTCGCGGATCGATGGCAAACGCTTCTTGATCGTGTCGGCGCCGATATGCGACAGGTCGAGCAGGATGTGATCCTTGTTCGGACCGACACCGCGGCCTTCGATGATTTCCTGTCCCATCGAACGCGAGACGAAGTCGCGTGGCGCCAGATCCTTATAGACAGGTGCGTAGCGTTCCATGAAGCGCTCGCCGTCCGCATTGCGCAAGACGCCGCCTTCGCCGCGCACGCCTTCCGTGATCAGCACGCCCGCGCCGGCCACGCCCGTGGGGTGGAACTGCCAGAACTCCATGTCCTGCAGCGCGAACCCGGCGCGTGCTGCCATGCCGAGTCCATCACCGGTATTGATGAACGCATTCGTCGTAGCAGCGAAAATACGCCCTGCGCCGCCCGTTGCAAACAGCGTGGTCTTGCCTTCGAGGATGTAGACGTCGCCGGTTTCCATCTCCAGCGCGCTCACGCCCAGCACGTCGCCATCGGCGTCGCGGATCAGGTCGAGCGCCATCCATTCGACGAAGAACGTGGTCTTCGCCGCGACGTTCTGCTGATAGAGCGTGTGCAGCAGCGCGTGGCCGGTACGGTCAGCAGCAGCACACGCGCGCTGAACGGGCTTCTCGCCGTAGTTGGCCGTGTGGCCGCCGAACGGGCGCTGGTAGATGGTGCCGTCCGCGTTGCGGTCGAACGGCATGCCCATGTGTTCCAGCTCATAAACTGCGTTTGGCGCTTCGCGGCACATGAACTCGATTGCGTCCTGGTCGCCGAGCCAGTCGGAGCCCTTGATCGTGTCGTAGAAGTGGTAGTGCCAGTTGTCCTCGCTCATGTTGCCGAGCGAGGCGCCGATGCCGCCCTGGGCAGCCACCGTGTGCGAACGCGTGGGGAACACCTTCGAAAGCACGCAGACCGACAGGCCCGCGCGCGCGAGTTGTAGCGAGGCACGCATCCCGGAGCCGCCTGCGCCGACGATGACCACATCGAACTTGCGACGCGGCAGGGAATTCTTGATTGCAACCATTACACTCTCCAGAGAATCTGCGCAGCGAAGGCGGCGCACGCAAGCAGCCAGACAATCGACAGCACTTGAAGAAACAGACGGACACCGACGGGCTTGACATAGTCCATCCAGATGTCGCGCACACCGACCCACGCGTGATAGAACAGCGCGAGCAGCGCGACGAACGTGGCGAGCTTCATCCATTGCGTGGAGAAGATCGACGACCAGCCGCCGTATGAGAATTCACGCGCCCCGAAAAACCACACGAGGAGGATGACCGTGTAGACGGCCATGATGACGGCCGTGACGCGCTGTGCGAGCCAGTCGCGCATACCGTAGTGCGCACCCACGACGAGGCGCTTCGGGCCAATTTGATGAGGGGACGCCATGTTTAGAAGGCTCCAAATAGTTTGAGCGCGAAAGCGATCGTGAGGAGCGAAGAGACGATTGCCACGACGGCTGCCGTTTGCTTGCCGCCCTGTTTCGAGACCGCGCGGTGCGTGTCCATCAGCAGATAGCGCAGGCCGGCACAGAAGTGCAGAAGGAATGCCCACGTCAGGACGAGTACGACGACCTTTACGACGAGGTTCGAAAGGACTGCCTTGAAGGTTTCGAAAGTGTCTGCGGACGTCAGGCTCTGCTCGAACAGATCAAGCAGGAAAGGCAAACACACGAACAGCAGGACACCGCTTACGCGATGCAGGATCGACACGCGCCCCGCCAGTGGCAGGCGGTACGCGGTCGTTATTTGCCCGATACCGATGTTCCGGAATTCCGGCTTCGGTTTCTTTACAGCTTCAGACATGAGGACCTCCGGTTGGTGTTGCGCCATCTACGGCGCGAGGTGTCGAGATCGCGACCTGCATGCGATTACGCCTGCACATATGAGGGTTGATAAGCCTTCGCGGCCATAAAGGCATCGAGGTCGTCGGGCCGGGGTACGCCTGCCAGCCCCTGATCGAAGATGAACTGGGCGATCTCGCGCGCCACGGCCAGCGAGGTCCGGAAAATCCGCGACTGCGGCGGGTAGATCAATCCCGCGTCGAGGTCATCCTGAGAAACCTGGGCGGCTAGCGCCCGGGCAGCGATCATCAGCATCTCGTCGGTTACGCGTCGGGCTTCCGTGGCATAAATGGCCATGCCGAGCGCCGGAAAGATGTAGACGTTGTTACCCTGTCCCGGGACGAAGGTCCGGCCGTTGTACTGAACCGGCGCAAACGGGCTGCCGCTGGCGAACACGGCGCGCCCATCGGACCACGTGTACGCTTCCTCGGCAGTGCATTCCGAACGCGACGTCGGATTGGAATAAGGGAAGATGATCGGCCGTTCGTTCACGCGCGCCATCGCTTCGATCACGGGCTGGTTGAACGCTTTGGCCGCCGCGCTGACACCGATGATCGCGGTCGGGCGCAGTGTCTCAATCGCGCTGACGAAGTCGCCAATCGGCTCGTGAACATGAGCGAACGGCTTCTGGAAATCGGCCAGATCGGTACGTCCCGCGTGGATCAGGCCCGCCTTGTCGTAGAGCCAGCATGCGCCGAAAGCGTCTTCCTTCGATACACCGGCCTCCATCATCGCCTTGGCGAGCAGGCTTGCAATCCCGGTACCCGCCGTTCCGCCACCGAGGAACAGGAAGCGCTGGTTTGCGAGCGCACCGCCGGTCACGCGCAGTGCGGCCAGAATGCCCGCAAGCGCGACGCCTGCCGTGCCCTGGATGTCGTCGTTGAAGCAGCAAACGCGATCGCGATAGCGCGTCAGGATCGGTTCAGCATGGGAAAAGGCGAAGTCCTCGAACTGGATGCAGGCACGCGGAAATACTTCCTGAACAGCCGTGACGAACTCCTCGATGAACTCGTCGTACTCCGCACCGGTGACGCGGCGTTGACGCAGCCCGAGGTAAAAATCATCTGCGAGCAGGCTTTCGTTGTTGGTTCCCACGTCGAGCGTAATTGGCAGCGTGACCTCGGGGGGGACGCCAGCGCAGGCCGTGTATAAGGAAAGCTTGCCGATGGGAATGCCCATGCCGTTCACCCCGAGATCGCCGAGGCCCAGAATGCGTTCGCCGTCGGTCACGACGATGAAGCGCACATCCGACACGGGCCAGTTGCGCAAGATGTCCTTGAGTTGGCCTTTTCGGCTGATCGGCAGATACATCCCGCGCGGGCGGCGCAGGATGTGCCCGAATTTCTCGCAGGCCTCGCCAACAGTCGGCGTATAGACCAGCGGGATAAAGCGCTTCGGATCGGACATCAATACGCGGTAATAGAGCGTTTCGTTGGTGTCGAGCAGCGCCGACAGATAGATGTAGCGCTCGAGATCGCTGGTCTTCAGGCTGATCTGCTTGAGGACGCGCTCGATCTGCGCCTCCTCGGTTTCGATCTTTTCGGGGAGGAGGCCAACCAGCCCCAACTGCTCACGCTCGGCGGAGTTGAATGCAGTGGACTTGTTGGCATGTGGATCGTGCAGCAGCGCTGGGCCTCGCAAGTTCGCGGCGGGGAGACTGGTGGATCGATCTGCGGATGCTTTGGGCAAGAAAGAGGTCATGATGGTCGTCCTTTGCAATTCTGGCGAACGTGTCTTGAGGTCAAGGTCAATCTCCATGCAAACGAATCCCATATATAAGTAGGAGTACTTTGCAATTGGGAAAACTGGATAAATCGGGTTAAATCGCACCGGCCGTGAATCGGGTGATTTGATGCGCCCTGTTGCTGAATGGCACGGGACACAGTATCCGGCAGGGCGAGCCGAAGGCCAATATATCGAGCGTGGCTACTTCGATATCATTTGGTGCATAACAGGCTGATTTCTTACACCTTTCATACGCCGGCAGACTTCATGCGTCACCGTGGTGGCGATCTTTGCTCGCGCGCCGTGCGACTTCCATGAAATCGCGAACCACCTTCGAGAACTCCGTCGAACGACAGGCAATCGCGATTTGCGCCCTCGGTGCTGGCCCTTCGATCGCGTGGTACGTCACGCCCGTTGCCGCCAGCTGGCGGATCGAATGCGGGACAATCGAGACGCCGAAACCCGCCGCAACCATGCTCACAGCCGATGCAACCTGAGTCGACTCTTGCCCGAGCTGCGGGCTGAATCCGGCGCGCTGGCAAGCGGATATCACTTCGTCATACAGAACGGGGGCGATAGAACGCGGGAACATGATCAACGTCTCTTGAGCCAGCGAGTGGAGCTGGATGCCTGTTCGACCCGCCAACCTGTGTTTCGGTGGCAATACGATCACCATCTCTTCATCGAAGAGTTCTTCGACCTGCACACGTTCCGACTCGTGCGCCGCTTGTCTGATGATCGCCACGTCGATGCGTTCGTCCAGCAAGTCCTCGATCAACGCCGCGACGTTGCTCTCTGAAGGCGACAGCCGAACATCGGGATGCGTGTCACGGTACGTGCGAACGATCTCTGCGATGACCGGATGAAAGACGACCGAGCTTGCGAAGCCGACCCGGATGTGGCCCGTCTGCCCCCGTGCCGCGCTCTGTGCGCGGGTTTTCGCCAGCTCGACGTGATCGACGATGCGTCTTGCGTCTTCGTAGAGGACACGACCGGCATCGGTCAGCTCGATCCCGCGCGTCAAGCGGCGAAACAACAGGGCGCCGATCTCGTGCTCCAGCTTGCGAATCTGTTGACTAAGCGGCGGCTGGGCCATCCCCAGCCGCTCGGCGGCGCGAGTGAAGTGCAGTTCTTCGGCTACGACCACGAAGTACTTCAGATGACGAAGTTCCATATCTATCTCGTCTCAAAGAGGACTGTGTTCGGTATTAGACGTACATGTTCCGGCGAAACATACTGTGACGGTGCCAACACCATTGCAGGAAACCCGAAACATGAAGGACACAGATGTCTGTTCTTGCGTACATGAGATTGCAAGATCATTTTCGCGCCTGAGGGAAAGAGAAGCCGAACACGAACTGGCCGAGATCTATCAGACGTCGTTGATGAGCGCATTGATCGATGGCGTGTACGACGGCAGCATGAGCATTGCTGAATTGCTCGAGCATGGCGACTTCGGCCTTGGAACATTCAATGATCTCGATGGGGAACTCGTCGCCTTCGACAGCGAAGTTCATCAACTGCGTGAGGATGGAAGCGCGCGCGTTGCGTCGATGGACCAGAGGACGCCGTTCGCGGTCGTGACGCAATTTCGCCCGACGATGCGAGGGGAACTGACGACAGCGCTTGACAAGCGCGACGTGCAGGACCTCATCGACGAACTGGTCAGGTCGCCGAATCTCTTTTGCGCCTTTCGCATCGACGGTCGTTTCGAACGCGTCGAGACGCGCACGGTGCCGCGTCAGACGAAGCCGTACCGACCCATGCTTCAGGCGATCGAGCGGCAGCCGGTTTTCGAGTTCAGGGAGACCACGGGTACGCTGGTCGGATTTCGTTGCCCGCCATACGTGCAGGGCATCAACGTGGCTGGCTTCCACGTCCACTACATTACCGACGATCGCCGCGGCGGTGGGCATGTCCTCGACTATCGCCTGCTCGAAGGCAAGCTCGAGATTGCGAAGATCTCGAAGCTTCGCATCGATCTGCCTCGAACCGAGAGTTTTCAGCAGGCCACGCTGCACTCCGAGGAAATGAGCCAGGCAATCGAGGCTGCCGAGGGTTAATGGACCGGTTGACGAATCGGCTGGTCGACACATGGGTAATTGAAGATTTGCGGAGTTGGAAATGTTGAAAAGAGAAAGCGACGCCGAAACGGCGTGGAAATGCGGCGCGGATCTGGTGGTCCGCAACCTCGAAGCACACGGCGTGCAGCAGGTCTTTGGGATTCCTGGCGCCAAGGTGGATCGGGTATTCGATTCCTTGGTGGACTCGTCGATCGAGACAGTCGTGGTTCGGCACGAGGCGAACGCGGCATTCATGGCGGCGGCCGTCGGCCGGTTGACGGGCAAGGCGGGTGTTGCGCTCGTCACCTCGGGACCTGGCGTCTCGAACCTCACTACGGGCCTTGTCACGGCGACTTCGGAAGGCGACGCGATGGTCGCGATCGGTGGCGCCGTTCCACTCGATGACCGGCTCAAGCAGGTCCACCAGACGATGGACAGCGTCAGCCTGTTCAAGCCCATTACAAAGTTCAGCGCGGAGGTGGTGACATCGACGAGCATTTCGGAAGTGCTGTCGAATGCTTTCCGCGCTGCCGAGTGTCCTCGTCCCGGCGCAGCATTCGTCAGCCTTCCGATGGACATCGTCAACGCTCCGGCAACGGGCGACGTGTTGACCAATCTTCCCTCGCCGGAATTCGGGCCCGCCGCAGCCGACAGCATCCGCGCGGCTGCGGAATTGCTCAAGGAGGCGCGCACGCCGGTTCTGCTGCTAGGCATGCTCGCCAGCGCGCCGGAGAATGCAGAGGCCGTCCGCAATTTCATCGAGAAGACTGGCGTGGCCGCCGTCGGTACTTTTCAGGCGGCGGGGGCCGTTGGCGTAGCGCAATTCGGGAAATTCGCAGGACGGGTCGGCCTGTGGAACAACCAGCCCGGCGATCGGCTGCTCGATCAGGCCGATGTCGTGGTGACGATCGGCTATAACCCGGTCGAATACGAGCCGCCGAAGTGGAACAAGCATGTGCGGCGCACCCTGATTCACGTCGATGCGGTGCCGGCCGACGTCGATCGTTACTACCGGCCGGAGGTGGAACTTGTCGGCAACATTGCGAAGACGCTCGACCTGCTTGCCTCTGAAGCGGGCGCTTTGAGTTGTTCGCCGGAAGCGAACGGCATCCTCGTGACGCTCGCGACGGCGCGTCCGGAGCTGGCCAACCGGTCTGCGGCGCTGGGCGGCTCGCCGATTCATCCGTTGCGTATCGTGCGCGAATTGCAGGACGTGGTTGGGCCCGATACGACGATGTGTGTCGACATGGGCAGCTTCCACATCTGGATTGCGCGTTACCTGTACAGCTTCCGTGCGCGGCAGCTGCTGATTACCAATGGGCAGCAGACGATGGGTGTGGCGCTGCCATGGGCGATCGCGGCATCGCTCGTGCGTCCGGGCGAGAAAGTCATCTCGGTGTCGGGCGACGGGAGCTTCATGCAATCGAGCATGGAGCTGGAGACCGCTGTTCGCCTCAAGGCCAACATCGTCCATGTGATCTGGGTCGACAACATGTACAACATGGTCGAGATTCAGGAGGTCCAGAAGTACAAGCGGCGCTCGGGCGTCGAGTTTGGGCCGATCGACTTCAAGGCCTATGCGCAATCGTTCGGTGCGGCGGGATTTGCAGTCGAGTCGGCCGAGCAGCTCCGATCGGTGTTGCGCGAAGCGATGGCCGTCGAGGGGCCCGCGGTGGTCGCTATTCCCGTCGATTACTCGCACAACCCGGCGCTCATGGCGCCGTTGACGGCGGGTCGTCTGGTCTGACGCCGAGCTAGTGGCGTATTGAATCGAGTCGCGCTGCGGCCCGGACGACGTGTGAACGATGCCGGGCCGAATCACGTTAGAGGCATTGCTGGGCACGGGTGTTAGCCGGTGGCTGAAATAAGCAGTATCTAGCGGTGCGGACTAAAGTCCAATATATTGGCGGTAGCGACTTCGATATCGTCCAGTGAATAACAGGGTGACCTGCATGGAGCTTCGACATCTGCGCTATTTCGTCGTAGTGGCTGAGGAACGGCACTTCACCCGGGCTGCGGAGCGGCTCGGTATCGGGCAGCCACCTTTGAGCCTGCAGATTCAGCGACTCGAACGCGAGATCGGCGCACAGTTGTTTCGCCGTCTGTCGCGTGGCGTCGAACTGACCGAGGCGGGCGAGCTGTTGTTCGAGAATGCACGTCAGGTTCTGGCCCTGGTCGATCGCACTTGTGCGGACGTGCAACGCCTCGCTCGTGGCGAGATGGGGCACCTGCGAGTCGGGTTTGCAGGGGCGACTTACTTCCATTCGCTGGTGCCCGCCATCATTCGCGAATACCGTGGCCAGCATCCCGACGTCACGGTATCGCCGGAGCAAAGCAATACGCCATCGCTGGTGGACGGCCTGCTGGAAGGCCGCGTCGATGTGGCGTTTATCCGGCCACCTATCCTGAGCGCCGACGAGCTGGAAGTCGAGCTGCTGGTCAAGGAGGACATGGTGGTCGTGCTGCCGCATACCCACCCTCTGGCGCGGGCGGGCGCGCCAGTACCCCTGAATGCGCTCGCAGTGGAGACCTTCATCCTGTTCCCGCGAACGGTCGGCGCCGGACTTTACGATGCCGTTACGGGCGCGTGCGAACGGGCCGGTTTCATGCCGAGGCTTGGTCAGGAAGCGCCGCAAATCACCTCAATCGTCCCGATGGTGGGAGCCGGCTTTGGTGTTTCGATCGTGCCGCGCTCAACCAGCCAGATCCGGACTGACGAAGTGGTCTATCTGCCGATTTCGGGTGATGCACCCACGGCGCCTATTAGTCTCGCTTGGCGGCGCCATGATCAGTCGCCAGTGGTTCGCCGCTTTCTAACGGTCACCCGCCGTATGGCGAAGGACTGGAGAAAGGCACACCGGTAAGGCACGATCCCGGGTTCGGCGAGCGTCGTATCTGCCGTGCCGGCTACTACAGAACCCCGATGATTTTCACTTCGAACGCCAGCGCCTGGCCGGCGAGCGGATGATTGAAATCGAACAGGGCGGAGGTTTCGTTGACTTCCTTGAGTACCCCCGCGTAGCGTCCGCCGCCCGGCGCGTTGAATTCGACGAGATCGCCCGGCGAAAAATCCTCGCCGCTCATGCTGTTTTCATGCAGCGTCGCAAGCGACACCCGCTGGATCAGATCTGGATTGCGCGGGCCGAACGCCCGCTCCGGAGGAAGCTGGAAAGTGGCGTGGTGGCCGACAATCAATCCAAGCAGCGCATCTTCCAGCAGAGGCGCCAGTTGACCGGCGCCAAGCAGCAGTGTCGCCGGCTTGTCGGTGAAGGTGTTGATGACTTCGGTGCCGTTTGCAAGCGAAAGCCTGTAATGAAGCGTGACATGCGAGCCGGATTTCACTTTGGAGGTGTCGATGATGTTCATGCTTGAGCCTGTTCAGGATTGTTGCGATTCACGGGATGCCATCACGCCGGCTACCGTCTGGAAACTGCCGAAGACGACGATCCGGTCATTCTCCGTCGCGCGTTTCAGGGCATCTTGCCAGGCTTGAGCCGGTGACGCGAAGCGCGTGACGCTGCTATCCGCGCCGTCGGTCAAACCGGTCTCGCGCAGCACAGCCTCTACGGCTTGAGCGGAAGCCGCGCGCGGAGTCGGCAGATCGGCCACGCACCAGTGGTCGACTTCGTCTTTCATGCATCCGATGACGCGAGCCATGTCGATGTCCTGCATGCAGCCAAATACCGCGTACGTGTACGGAAAGTAGCCCATGTTTCCGAGGTTCTGCTTGAGCGCGGCAGCCGCGAGCGGGTTATGGGCGACGTCGAGCACGACTAGAGGTTTGCCTGGCAGTACCTGGAAACGGCCAGGGAGTTCGACGTTTGCCAGACCGAGGCGGATGTCCTGAGCCGAGACGGGCAAACGGTCCCGCAGCGCCTCGAGCGCCGCGAGTGCGGCCGACGTATTGATCAACTGGTTCGCGCCGCGCAATGCCGGATAGGCCAGCGCCGCGCGTCGCAAGGTGCGGCCGGCGTAGGTCCATTGCTGTCGCTCGCTCCCCGCTTGCCCTTCGTAGCGGAAATCGCGGCCAAATTGCCACAGATCAGCGCCGATTTGCGTGGCGTGATCGATCAACGTTCGAGGCGGCACAGGGTCGGCGCAGATCGCCGGCTTGCCCTGACGGAAGATACCGGCCTGCTCGAAGGCGATCTTCTCGCGTGTGTCGTCGTGGGATTCGGTGTGGCCGGCGTCGATGCTCGTGATGATCGAGCAGTCGGCGTCGACGACATTGACCACGTCGAGACGCCCGCCGTGGGCTGCCTCGAGAATGACCGCGTCCAGCCGACGTGACGCGAATAGATGCATGATCGCCAGCGTCGTGAATTCCGGGTAAGTCAACGGAACCGGTTCGGTCAGGCTCAGACGCGCCGCCTCGACCGCCTCGAAATGCGGTCGCAGTTCGGCATCGCTCGCAATTGCGCCGTTTACCCGCACCCGTTCATTGAAGCTCAGCAAATGCGGGGAAGTATGGCAACCGACGCGGTAACCTGCGCGCAGCAGAATCGTTTCGAGGATGGCGCAGGTAGAGCCTTTGCCGTTGGTTCCGGCAACTGTGATTACTGGACAGTCAAAGGAGAGTCGTAGCGTGCCGTGTACCTGGCGGATCCGCTGCAGACTCGTGTCGATGCTGACTGGATGAGCGGATTCGAGGTGCGTGACCCAGGCGTCGAGAGTGGGGAGCGCGGTCATGGGATGAGTTGATGCCTGCTGTTGTCATGGATGTTGGGAGTATCTGGCGATTCGGAGGAAAGGCCAATGTATTGCCGGTCGTGTTTTCGATATCTTTTGGTGAATAACGGCGCCGGTATCGCTGGATCAACAGCGCGAGCATCTACAAATGGCGCTCGAAATGCGGAGGCATGGGCGCGGCGCTGATGTCCCGGATGAAGGAGCCTGCGCGACGCTCAGGAAGATGGACGCAGATGAGCGACTGAGGGCAGGGATGGGGCGTGAGGCGTTTGCCTGTTGGCGCTCCAAAAACATCCGAACCCAATCCGTCCCTCAACACCTGCGAAAGGTCGCTACGCGGAGTACACGCTCTCGGCAACCCAGGTTGACCAACTCCGACGGCACCAGTCCATGGTGCATCCACGTCATTCACCAAATGATATCGAAGTCGCTATTGTTCGTGCATTGCATGTATACCGACGAAATCTGATACTGCGCGGTAGTGCTGCCCGACGCAGTAGCTCACGAACACTTTTTGTTGCGAGTTCGTTAGCGAACCGTGAGATCCAGATCGTCCGGGCGGGAGTTTCTACGAAAGCGTGTTCGTCAACGCGAAATTGTCAACTATATGTTCAGGGATCTAATCAATACCTCGATGCTGTCGCGCGGTGGCTTATTGCTTGCACCGATTTTTATTGTGGGGCTGATATCAGGCGATCCAATCTGGTTTCGGGCAGAGATAGTCACAGTCTCCGTCTTTATCGCCGCGGAACGCTCGCGCCTCACCCCGGTTGGCGTGTTGCTGCATACGCTCGTAATAGGGTTGGGCGTTCTGGCCATGACCCTGTCGTTTGAACGACCACAGACTTTCGTGATGGCGTCGGTGCTGCTAGCCATCGCGTGCGTGGCGATCACGTCCGTAGGACCCTCTATGCGCTGGACCGGAACCTTTACGTTCATTCCGGTCCTCTACATCGCATGCGCAACCGCCAATAGTGCCAACGGTCATCGTTTGGGGCAGATAGGTCTTGAGGTCATTCCGTATGTTTTCTGCTCCGCGATTCCCGGTATCCTTGCTTCGAGTGCTTTTCATCTTAAGAAGCATTCGGCGAGTAACGGGCCCGCCGGTGGGTGGCTCATCCTTCGGCAGGTTACCGAGCCGTGCGCTCCTGGACTCTTCGAAGGCATTGTTGCCGCTGCCTTGGCCGTAGGTGTGGCGGCGTCGCTTGTCGAATGGCAAGGCGTTCAATACGCCCAATGGTTAGTGTGGTCGGCAGCCAGCGTTGTCACAGGCGACATCGTGACTGCGCGCACGAAATGGAAGGACCGAATGATCGGTGCAATTGTCGGAGTGCCTTCGGGGATGTTGATCGGAATCTGCATGCCCCACTCGTCAGTGCTCTTTGATGTGGTAATAACCGCTAGCGCGTTGACGCTCGTCGCGTTCAACCGATATGTCGTTGCGTTCGGTACGAGATGCGCGCTGCATGCAGTCGCGATCATTGTTTCCGGGCACGCTTTCCTTATGGCTGATTGCCGGGCGATTAATGTCGTCGTTGGTAGCGTAATCGGTATTGTCTTTGTTCTAGGAACCCATGTGATCGCTGGCAAGCTCAGAGTCAAAGGTACTGACGTCGGTGTGGGGTCGTGACGTATTGAGACCATTTCATTGCGTTTGCACTTTCTCTCGTTGTTGCCGGTTGCCTCGTTCGCACAGTCGAACGGTCCTGTTACCCGCGCACAGGTGCGCACGGAACTTGTTCAGCTAGGGAAGGCGGGCTACCACGTCGGTGATGGTAAGCACACAACTTACCCGCGAGAAATTCAAGCAGCCGAGGGACGGTGGCCGAGCAGCAAGTCGCTGAAAACGGTGGCTATGGCAGTTCTTTGAGCGGCTCATCGGACGCCGGATAATCGCGCGAAGTTCGTCTCTCGACGTACTCAGCTCCAATCTACAACTATCGCTAAGCAGAACCCTATTCAGTGCGGCACAAGTCGCCGCCAGACAAGCCTGACCACATATGAAAAGGATTACATATGAATCGCAAACATAGAACTGACGCTCAGCGCAAGAGGCTGGGCTTGAGCGCACACGAGGTAGGCGCACTCATGCTACTCGACCATGCACCGGTTGAGTCCAGGATGAACCTCGACTTTCGCGCACTCCTCGACGCCGGTCTCGCGGAATCGGTTGTTCGCGATTCAGGAATATCCAGATTCGCAATTACACGGAATGGGAAAGAAGTTCTACTGCTCTTGCGGTCAATAGTTACAGAGCGAGGCATGCCCGGCCAGCATGTCTCTGGGTACGTCTGACTCTGTCTTCGATGGCGGAACACCTGACTCACCTTGCGGAACAGCTCCTTCGCCTGTCCAATCCCAATCATCAAATTCTGTTCTAGTAGTGAAAAACAACCAGTAGTACAAAACATATATTTGATGACCGCATCCTGCCATTCGATCGCAATAGGTTCGTGACGCTATTCTCTCAAGTCGTTTCAGATTATTCCTTCGCGGGAAGATCGCGAAAATCATCATAGGCGGCGCACAGCGTATGCGCTGTATGAGCACCATGATGTCGGACGCCTGCTAACGGTTCTTTTCCTTGCACAGCAGCAGGCCAATTGTCGGCTGGTCTTCGTGCGCCTTGACCTGCGCGTCGATCGCGGACAGGTAGAAGTTTAGCTGGCCCGCGTATTCGGGCTTGAACGGCGTTGTTTTCAGTTCGACGACGACATAGCAACGCAGCTTGAGATGGTAGAAAAGCAGATCGACGAAAAACTCGTCACCGCCGACCTCCAGCCGGTACTGGCGCCCCACGAACGCGAACCCGGCGCCCAGTTCGAGGAGGAAGCGCGTGATGGGGGTATCGTACGTTTTGTGCAATTTCTGGCGGTTATATCCGGAAAATCTTTATCTATCAATGAGTTGCCTCACTCGCTGAGAAAGGCGAATAGCGAACCACCGGAGCCTTGCTGGGTGAGGCTCCGCGCTTGGCCACCGTCAGATTTAGCACGATTCGAACGATTACCCCGGTTAAGCGTCGTTCATTGCAGAGAATCGAGCAGGGCTTGTGAGTCCCTCCAGTCGACCGACGCGCTGCCGTCCGGGATTCGTGACAGGACATCCTGCAACAGTGTCCGGGCTTCATCGCCGCGAGCCCGATGGGCCAGCCGTTCCGCGAGGTCGACGGCAACGCGCAGTTCCCATCCGTACGCGCCGCAGGCTTTCGCATGCTCGAGGGCGTTGCTCAGGCGACGTTCCGCCTGCGCCGCATCAGTCGGCGCGTCATTCTTCATCGTGACAGCGCCAATGCGCATGAACTCTGGAGCCGCCCAATGGCGTCGCGGAGCTGGCCCAGCCTTGTGGGCAACGGCGCTCAAAATAGCACGTGAATGGCGGTCCAGGCGTTCGTCGTCAACGAGGTCGACAAGTATGGGCGTGTAGTGAAAATCGAAGCACGTACGCTCGAGCGCTGCGACCAGCGCGCTCGTGCGGTCGGCGGTTAGCGTCGACGGCTCGTTTCGGGCGATGGCCCAGAATTCGAACAGTTCTCCATAGGTTTTCCAGAACTGGAGGCCATGGCGTGTGGCGGTCTCGATGAGCGTGCGTGCCGATACTTGAACCTTCGCGAAATCCCGATTGAGCATGGCCGTCATGCACAGCCCTTCGGCGAGGACGCAGCAAAGCGTGCACGCATGATCGAGCTTGCTCGCCTGTTCGACCGCGAGCTGAGCAGTGGCCATGGCCTGGCCGCTATGGCCCTGCAGCCACAGGATGCGCGATAGAAAGGCCAGTCCCGCGGCATGCTGACCGAGGCCGAAACGAAAGGGCGCATGCGGTGGATGGTGCTCGTGCCAATGAAGCGACACTTCGATCAACTCGCGGGCGGCGGTCTGATCGCCGCCGGCATGAAGCGAGACCCCGACGATTCGTCGGGCTACGGTGACAGCCTCAATGTCGTGCGCCGCGTTGGCCGCGTCGAGCTTGGCGTTCGCCTCTTCCAGCGCCATCTCGTGGTTGCCGGTTCGCAGTCCGTAGAGCCACAGACCGTAGCGGGCCTGCAGTTCGATTTCGCGGTTGCCCATCGTATGGGCAAGCGTCAGTGCACGCTCCCATGCGATTCCGGTCTCCGGAATGGGACCGCGCGCCCAGGTCAGCGACGCACCCAGCGCGGCGCGTAGTGACATTTCGTGCCGTGCGTCCACTCCGCTGGGGTGGTCGAGCGCAAGCGAGACCCAATGCCGGCAGTCTTCGAGCATCGAGAACTCCACCCAGAAAGGGATCGCCGTAACCAGGAGTTCAATGCCGAATTCGCGCGATTCCACCTTGCCCAGTGTCCGCGACAACACGCTTCGGATGTCGTTGGCGTCATGCCGGTAAGCCGCGCGCCACTCCCAAGTCGGCATGCGCTTCCAGTCGGCGAGCGCCTGCTGGCTGCACTCGAGAAACCAGGCCGCATGGCGGCTCAATACGGGGCCCGACTCTTCACTGGCACAGAGCTGCTCCCGGGCGTACTCACGAAGCGTCTCGAGCAGGCGGTAACAGGCGAGGCGTCCAGTAAAATCGGTTTGCAGGAGCGATTTTTCCACGAGACTGGAGAGCAAGTCCGCGCTCTGCCAATGATCGCCGCCGCATCCCGCGACAGCGTGCGCCGCCTCGATCGTGAATGTGGACGCGAACGTAGAGAGGCCATAGAGGAACCGCCGCTCGTCGTCGTTCAGAAGGCTCACGCTCCAGGTCACCGTGGCCCGCAGGGTCTGGTGCCGCTGCGGCGCATTGCGGCGGCCGCCCGTCAACATCCGGAAGCGATCTGTGAGGCCAGCAAGGACGCCTTGAATGTCAAGCGTTGGAACGCGCGCCGCCGCCAACTCGATGGCCAGCGGCATGCCATCGAGCTGCCTGCAGATCGAGGCGACGGCAACGGCCTCGCTGTCGTCGCAACTGAACGCGTGCATATGCGCCGTTACCCGTTCGAGGAAAAGCTGCACGGCCGGGTACGCCTGCATTGTCGCTTTCGTCAGGGCGTCAGCGGGCGGTGTCGGGAGCGGCGCCAGACGGAACACATACTCCCCCTCGGCATTGAGCACTTGTTGACTCGTAGCGAGCCGCTACGGCTCCCAACGCGGTTCCCATGATCCGATACTGGCTCTTTGACAGGCTCATGCCACGGCTGCTTTGGGCCACGACCCAAACAGTAATGGCGGCCCATTTCGGGTCGTCGAGATTCATGCGCATCGCAATGTAGAGCGCGATGAGGGACGCGAGTGCGGTGCGCACGGCAAAGCCAAAGCCAAAGCCGCTCCATGAGAGACCGGATATGGGGAAAGGCACAATCGACTTCATGTTATATGCACTCCGAAATTGATCGGAAACTCCCAGACTGCAGATGCTCGACAGTCCAGGTAGACAGCGCAGTGTGCTGAAGTGAAGTGACTTCAGGCCGGGTGGGATGGAGCTTCCGACGGATCGATTGCGCTCACGCCGGGCTTGCCGCTAAAAACAAGCGACGGTGAGGCCGCGAAATGTTTTTCGAATTGCTCGACGAGGTAGGCTCCAATTGGCAGAGCGGACGTCGCTGCGGGCGAGGGCGCATTGCATACGTGAAGACTGCGTCGAGACGAACGGATCAGAAAGTCATGCACCATCGTGCCGTCGGACATGATGGCCTGAGCACGCACGCCTGCCGGATGAGGGTTAAGGTCGCAGAGTTCCAGTTCCGGACAGTACTTTTGGCACAGTTCCAGATACCCCTTCCTCCAGATCGAATTGCGAGCTTCCGCGAGGCCCGATACGCGATGCTTTCGCAGCATCTTCCAGAAGCCGCCGAACGAAGCGATCGATGCGAGATCGCCCAGGTTCACATCGCGCCAGCGGTAACCCTCACGCGCGAGCGCCAGGACCGCATTCGGCCCGACCGTCACATAGCCGCCAATCATACGGGTGAGGTGTACCCCAAGAAACGGCAATTCAGGATCGGGAACCGGATAAATCAGGTGCTTAACGATATCGTTCTTCGACGCGGGCAGGCGGAAATACTCGCCTCGAAACGGCACAATGCGAAAGTCCAGTTCGATGTTGCACATGCTCGCGAGCCGGTCCGCCATCAGACCGGTGCAGGCAATGGCAAACCGTGCACGGTAACTGCCGTGGGGTGTCTCCGCGGTAACGCCGTTTGCGTCTTCATGCAGCGCCTCGACCCGTCGATCGAGCAGAATCTGGGTCCCGCCGTTTTGCGCCAGACGTGCCATTGCAGCCGTCATCGATGGATAGTCGGCGATTCCACTTGCCGCAACGCGAATCGCAGCCCGGCCGACGATGCGAGGCTCGATTTTGCGCAGCGCGGCTTCATCCAGCAACTGCGGATCAAGGTGGTTTTGCCTGCAACGGGTGTAGAGCGCGTTCAGCCGCTCGACCTCGATATCGTTGGTCGCAACGATGAGCTTGCCGCATTGTTCGACGGGCACGCCATGCCGGCGCGCAAATTCGTAAGTTGCTGCGGCCCCCCGTCGGCAGAACTCCGCCCTCAGATTACCCGGGGCATAGTACACGCCGGCATGGATCATTCCGCTATTGTGCCCGGACTGATGTGCTGCGAGCGTTGGCTCTTTTTCGAGGAGGAGACCGCTGATGCCCGGGTAGCGCCTGGTCAACTGCATGGCGGTCGATACACCGACAATGCCGCCTCCTATGATCGAAACGTCGGCATCGTAGCCGCGTGAACGGTCGATCGTGTTCATTTTGCAAACGTCCCGCGCTGACGCATCAATTCGCGATGGAGTTCAGGGTGCTTTTCGAACGCCGCTCTTCCATGCAGCCAGAAATAGTTGTTGAGGACTACGAGATCACCGACGGGTAGCGCGACTTCGCGCGTACCGGGCGACGCTTCCATGGACGCGGAGAGTTAATACAGATAGCGAGCTTCATCGCCGCAGCGCGGTTGAGCGAACTGATCGATAAACGATATCGCGAGGCCGAACTCGCTTTGGGAAAATACGGGCCTCTCCAAGGTGTAACCGACGTTCTTCGAACCTGGCGCCTTGTAAAGAAAGGGGCGCGTGCCGAGGGGGTGGTCGAGAAACGCATCGCGCTCGTCCCAGTCGTCGATATGAAGAAATCGCGATTCCCCGCCAACCGCGTTTTGCTCCGCGAACTTCATCATGAGCAGCCACTCAGTCGCTTCGTCGACGAACGTCCCGTCGGTGTGCATCGTGAAAAGCCGGTACGCCTGGCGAAGATAGGTGTCGCTGGCGTCCGTATCCTTCACGAGAAAACGCGCGTAGAACGTGCCCGACATGGCGTCGTGGTTCGCCGGGCCGAGCAGATGGGCGACTGCGGTGCCGAACTTCACATAGTCGTCGCTGCCGTATGTGAGGTTCTGGACGCCAAGCGTGAATCCCCCGACAGCGCGGTCGCGTACAAGTTGACGTAACACCATTGCGGAGCCGCCGCCCACCGCTCGATCCAGCGAGTCGGCAAGCATGAATCGCACGAACGGCACAAATTCAAGGTTCTGGACATCGATGCCACGCACTTCCGAGAAGAATGTGGCAAGCGCGCTCGTGGCACTGTCACATGACGCAGGCGCGGATGATGGGGATGGGGCTCGATGGCGAACGTCCGCGTCGAGGCGATCGGGACGAGGTCAGGAGCGTGGTCGGTAAGGGCTTGCATTTGGGTGTCTCCGTAACAGGAAGTGCGTCTATTTGACACCCGTTATTTGATTGATAAAATACGCGTAAAGAGAACTTTTGTTCCGATTTTTGGATTAAAGATGATCGACAGCCGACAGCTTCAGTTGTTTGTAACGCTCGCTGAAGATCTCCACTTCGCACGTGCTGCCGATCGTCTGGACATCGGACAATCGGTGCTGAGCGGGCAGATCAAGAAGCTGGAGACCGATCTGGGCGTGCGACTGCTCAACCGCAACAAGCGGGCCGCGGTGACCTTGACGGATGCAGGCAAGACCTTCCTGGTCGAGGCCGTGGCTGCGCTTCGCCAGCTCGAGCGTGCCGATCGGGTCGGGCGGCTTGCGGCCAGAGGTGCAGCGGGACAGGTCGCGCTCAGCTACGTTGGCTCTACCGTGACTTCAGGGCTGCTTCCGCGGCTATTGAAGTCGTTCCGCCTGCGCTTCCCGGACGTACGCATGCAGATCGTGGCGATGGAGACACCAGTACAGCTGGAGCACCTCGCGGATGGCGCGGTCGACGTCGGTCTGTTGCAGGCCCGCGCGCGCTACCCGGATGGGATCACGGCGCGGGTGCTGCACAGTGAACAGCTGATGATTGCGGTCTCGGCCGACAGTTCGCTCGCGCACGCCAAGGCGCTCAAGGCGTCGCAATTGCGCGGCGTTGCCTTCATCGCTCCGCAATTCAACGAGGCGGTCGGTTTTGCTGAGCATCTGGTGAATCTTGGTCGCATAGGTGGGTTTGACGGCGAACCGGAGTTTCGCGTCAATGACTTCATGACTGCCGTGAGCATGGCTGCAGCCGGCTACGGGGTTGCGCTCGTACCGAAGTCGATAGAGGCATTTGCGCAGCCCGGCGTCAGGTTCAAGCCGTTGGTGGATTTCAAAGAAGAGGCGAAACTGGCGATCGCGTATCGGGAGCGCGAGCACTCGCCATGCGTTCGCGCGTTTATCGATTCGGCACTGTCGTCCGGGATATCGACTGCGAGCAAGGTCGATCAAAGTTGACGCAATCAAAATTGCAAGCGGGGTCATATGGCATGCTTTTTTGCGAAGTCTGATCGACTGAGCAACCGGGAGCTGTGCGTTGATCTGCGCGCGCGGGCCATGGCGCTGGTGCGCGAGCGTTATCCCGATTTCGGGCCGACGCTGGCCTGCGAGAAGCTGCGCGAATGCCACGGTATCCGCCAGGCGAAGGAGATGGTCAGGAAATTCGTGACGAACGCTGGCCTTTGAGTCCCGCGTCGACAGCGGCCACCTGATGACAAGGATTGTTTCAACGGCGGCTGAGTTGCTCGCTGCCCGACGCATCGCGACCAGGAGGCGACACTCGGCCGTCGCGACACGCGGACGGTGGACACATTGACTACTCGCCTGGACTCAGGGCGCGATGTGCAAAAAATCCGCGATCAGGGTGATCTGCCACAATTGACAGTTCCTCGTCCGTTGACGTTAACTGATCGGCCATGCTGATCAAGGCATCCAAAATGCATTCCATCCGTGAGCGCACTGACTTGTACTCGCTGCGTCTGTTTTTGGCGGTCGTTGATCTGGGTAGCATAGCCGAAGCTGGCCGGAGGAATTTCATTGCGCCAACAGCCGTAACCAAACGCGTACAGGAACTCGAAGAAGCGTTTGGGGTGCAGTTGCTGGTCCGCGGTTCTAAAGGCGTGTCGGCGACGGCGGCTGGCCAGGCATTGGCACGCCACGTGCGAGCGATGTCAAATCTCGACGAGCGCATGCGCTCCGAGCTAAACGACTATGCAGCTGGCGTACGAGGTCACGTCAAGCTATTCGCCAACCCGTCTGCGCTGGTCCAACACCTCGCCGACGAGATTCAGCACTTCATTCACACCTATCCCGACATTCGTGTGGACCTGGTCGAGGCGCTCAGCGAACAGGTGGTTCACGCGGTGCGTGACGGCAACGCAGATCTTGGTGTCTTCGCCGCACCCGTGCCTCTACCTGCGGAGATAGAGGTGTATCCGTACCGGCAAGATCATCTGGTCGCCGTTGTACCGCAAACGCATGAGCTCGCGTCGCGGCACCAGGTCGAATTTGTCGAGTTGCTTCAATATCCGATGATCGCTGTGCACGGTGCATCATCACTTGCTGCGCTTTTAGCCAGCGCGTCTGTAAGCGAGATTAAACCGACCTTCCGTGTCGCGACCAATGAGGTAGCGCGCTGGCTTGTATCGAAGGGATTAGGAATTACGGTGTTACCCGAGGGACTCGTAGCGCCATACAAGAACTGTCTTAATGTGGTTGGCGTGCCGATCAAAGACGCATTTGCGACCCGACACATTATGCTTTGCGTCCGAAGTGTCGAGTCGCTCTCCGCCTCCGCTCGCACCATGTTTGACGCGCTGAAGCAGGCGGGCGAACTCACCGGCTAAACCCCCAACGCCGCCCGCGGGAGCCAGTTCGCGCTCGTGACTCACGAGCGCGATGCTGCTCAACTGTTAGTTCTATGAGCGCGTAGGCTTTGCTATCGTCCTCCATAACAACTCGATCACAAAGATATTGGAGACGAGCAAATGTTGACATCCATCCCCTCGCGGCATGGGCCGCAGCACTTTAGCGTCTGCATTTGGAGTTCCAAATGGCAAGGCTAAGAGATTCGCTGCCGGCGGTAGGAAGTGGCCTCACACGACCTGAATCGGTATTGGCGATGGCCGACGGGCGCGTGTATTCGTGCGACAAGCGCTGCGGTGTGGTTCGCGTACTTCCTGCGCAAAGTGAAATGGTGCCATTGAACGCACCGATTGACCCGTTCATTCCCAACGGCATTGCGCTGCTTGAAGACGGTACCTTTCTCATTGCCAACATGGGCCCCCATGGCGGCGTGTGGCGAATGACGGGTCCCGGCACACTCGAGCCTTTCATCACAGAGCTTCACGGCAAGCCGCTTCATCCTACCAACTACGTAGAACTCGACCGACAAGGTCGACTTTGGTTCACCGTCTCTACGCTCCATGCGCCGCGCGAGAGTGCCTTCAGGCCAGGAATCGCAGACGGCTTCATCGTCCGGCACGAGAAAGGCCGCAGTGAAGTGGTTGCCGACGGCATTGGCTTTTGCAACGAAGGCCGCGTATCACCAGACGGCAAATTTTATTATATCAACGAGACGATCGCACGTCGTGTGACCCGCTTTCCCATTTTGTCGGACGGCAGTTTTGGCGAGCGCGAGACGGTAATTCAGTTCGGCGGCGACGGTATTTTTCCCGATGGCATGGGGTTTGACGCGCAAGGCGGCGTTTGGGTCGCGAGCGTGGTGAGCAATCGACTCGTGAGGGTAGCTGACGGGCTGGCAGAGATCATCGTAGAGGACTGCGATGACGAGGTCGTTGACTTGGTCGAGACCGCGTTCGCTGAGTCGCGTATGGGGCGAGAAGAGGTCGATGTTGGCCGACGTTGGTCACTCGGCAATTTATCGAGCGTTGCATTCGGCGGCGCTGATCTACGCACTTTGTATTTGGGCAGTCTCTTTCGCGATGGGTTGACGACACTGGATAGCCCATATCCAGGAGCTGCGCCCGTTCATTGGCACTTTGGCAAGACCGTTCTCGACTGAACAATTCACAGCGCGCGATCGTACATCCTCCAAGGAGTTGTTGTGAACCTGACTATTACCGAAGTCGGACTGCGCGACGGCATCCAAAGCGAAGCTCACTTCGTGCCGACTGCCGACAAGATCCGTTTAATTGACGCGCTATTCGCCGCCGGAGTGCGATCTATCGAGGCGACGTCGTTCGTATCACCGCATGCTGTGCCGCAAATGGCCGACGCGGAAGATGTTGTCCGTGGAGTACATAAACCGATTGGTACGCGTCTCTGTGCGCTCGCCCCGAACTCAAGGGGCGTTCATGCGGCCATCCGGGCTGGCGTCGACGATATTGTGGTGTTTCTGTCGGCGAGCGAGAGCCATAATCGAAAAAACTTGAATCGGTCGATCGATGCTTCACTCGCTGCCATCGAGGAGACCGTGGCGCTCGCCGTATCGGCTGGAGTGGGCGTTAAAGGCGCGATTGCTGTTGCATTTGGTTGCCCATTCGAAGGAGATGTCGAATCGTCGAGCGTGGTCAGGATCGCACGCGCGTTCACGGACGCTGGCGTGTCCCGTATAACGCTCGGCGATACAACGGGAATGGCATCGCCGGAAGTCGTAAAACGCGTGTGCGGTGAACTCAAAGATGCATTGCCAAACGTCGAGCCTGCTTTACATTTTCATAATACACGTGGAATGGCGCTCCTTAACGTTGCCGCAGGGCTTGGTCTGGGTATCAATACCTACGAATCAGCGCTGGGGGGCACCGGGGGTTGCCCTTTCGCGCCAGGCGCGACTGGCAATGTATGCACCGAAGATCTGGTCAACTTTCTGCACGAGAGCGGACACGAGACAGGCATTAACCTGGAGGCGTTGATTGATGCTTCGGTTGATCTCGAACGTGTGCTGGGCAGAACGCTACCAGGGCAAGTGATGCGCGCCGGCCCGCGATCGCGCCTTCACCCGCTGGATAGCGTTCGTACCGCTACTGCAAAGGTGACTATATGAGCACCGGCATTTCGAACGCGCGGCCGCGCCTCTTGATAACGCGACGATTGCCCGACACTGTACTTGCGCGGGCCCGGAATTATTTTGATACAACGGTGTGGCCCGAAGACAAGCCGATTGGCGCAAGCCTGACAACGCTCGCCCGCGGTTGCGATGCGCTGCTTGTTATGGTTACAGAGCGCATAGACGCAGAATGTCTCAGGGAGCTATCCCCAAATCTTAAGGCGCTTGCGACGTATTCGGCGGGTTACGACCACATCGATCTCCCAGCAGCAACGGCGGCGGGTATCCCGGTGTTTACAGCGCCCGATGCTCTCCATCACGCCGTTGCCGAAATTGCCCTGTATCTAATACTTGCAGCGGCGCGACGTACGCGAGTTGCCGAATCTGTCCTGCGCGAACGAACGTGGGGACCATTCTCGCCAGGTGCCATGCTAGGCGCTCAGCTTACCGGTAAGCGTCTTGGGATTTACGGGATGGGCGCTATTGGACGCGAAATAGCCACCAGGGCTCGCGCGTTCGGCATGCAGATTCACTACCATAACCGCAGCCGCCTTGGCGCAGACCAGGAATGCGGTGCCCAGTATCACGATAGTCTGGATAGTCTCCTGCCCGTCAGTGAAGTGTTCTGCGTGGCCGCACCCTCCACCGCCGAAACACGTCTTTCAATTGGTTACCCGCAGCTAAAGGCGCTACCTGCGGGCGCAATTCTCGTGAATATCGGTCGCGGCGACCTGATCGACGAACGGGCTTTGCTTGAATTAATAAAAACCGGTCACCTCGGCCCTGTCGGGCTCGACGTCTTTCAAAACGAACCGAATATCGACGAGCGGTGGCTGCAATTGCCAGATGCAGTGCTTCTGCCGCACATCGGAAGCGCAACCGTAGAGGCGAGGATCGCAACGGGATTGCGCGCCCTGGGCGCCCTCGAGCAGCACTTCGCGGGCGCACCTGCTACTAGTTGTCTGAATCCACAGGTCTACGACAGTCTGACTGCCCGAGCTGATCCCGCCCTGCCAAAACTGGAATCTTGATGACCATGAACGCGTTCGAGCAACTTCGTAAAAACGGAGCGCTAGCCGGTGTAAAGGTGTTGTCCCTGTCGCACGTAATTGCTGGTCCGATGGCTGCATCGATGTTAGGGGATTTCGGCGCCGATGTCGTCCATATCGAACAGCCAGGGAAGGGCGATCCAGCGCGTGAGATGGGCGATGACAAAGATGGCGTATATCTTTGGTGGAAAGTCGCCGGACGCAACAAGCGTTCGCTCACGCTGGATCTCAAAAGCGACAAAGGTCGCGAGATTGCGTCACGCCTCGCGCAATGGGCGGACGTAGTGATAACCAACATGAGGCCGAGTGCGCTTGAGCGCCTCGATCTGTCATGGGAGGCTCTACATAAATTGAACCCAAAGCTTGTATATCTACAGATTACAGGCTACGGGCGTGACGGCCCTCGCGCAAGCGACCCGGGATTCGGTAAAGCAGGAGAGGCGCAGTCCGGAGTTGTTTATGTAACTGGATTTCCGGACGGCCCGCCCATTCACACCGGATTTTCGCATGCGGACGCTGTGACGGGCTTGATGGGCGCATACGGAATCTTGCTTGCACTTTATCGGCGTAACACTGATCCGAGCTTCGATGGAGAACTGATCGACCTTGCCCTCTATGAGTCGCTGTTCCGACTGATCGAGTGGCAAGTGATTGGATACGATCAAATGGAGCGTGTCTATGAGCGATCGGGAAATCGGCCTCCGATGGCGCCGGCGGCGGTGGTTAATACATATCAATCCGCTGACGGTGACTGGATTACGGTGACCAGTGGTACCACGGCTTCAGTTAGCAAGATTGTACGATTGCTGGGGCTACCAGCAAGTGAATATTCCACGGCTCGACAGCAATCGGATGCAGCCAAATTTCTTGATGCCTCGCTGCGTGCGTGGGTTCGAGCGCGCAATACAGACGACGCATTGTCTGAACTTACAGGTGGCGATGTCGTGGGGTCGCGTATCTACAACGTCAAAGACATGCTGAATGACGAGGTGTTCAAATGGCGGCGCAGTATCGTAAGCATTGTTGATGATGAGTTGGGGCCCGTTCGCATGCAGGGTGTAATACCCCAACTGAAAAACCACGGCGGAGAAATTTGGCGAACGGGTGCGGAACTCGGTGCCGACAATGACCTGATTCTGCGTGAGTGGCTGGGCATGACCGATGATGATATCGCAGCACTGCGGGAAGAGAAGGTCATCTGATCGGTCATGGCGCCAACTACATCAAATATATCCAACCTGACACGAGTGGAGACATGACTGAAGACGATGTGCTGGTTACCCGAATCAAGCGGCGCATTCTGCCGCTCCTTCTTATCTGCGCGGTTGTTGCGTATCTGGATCGGGTCAACGTAAGCTTTGCCGCGGTCACGATGCTCGCCGATCGTGGGATCTCGATCGCCGCATACGGGCTTGGCGTCGGCCTGTTCTTTGCCGCCTATTTTCTCTTCGAACTGCCGTCAAACTTACTGCTCAACCGCTTCGGCGCACGTCAGTGGATCGCACGGATCATGTTCACGTGGGGTCTCCTGTCTGGTGCGATGGTTTTCGTACAGGGAGAAAGGAGTTTCTATGTTTTGCGCTTCCTGCTAGGCATCGCGGAAGCGGGATTTTTCCCCGGCATTATCTACTATCTGAACAGCTGGATACCACCACGCTACCGAGGCAGCGCTCTCGGATTGTTTATGATCTGTGTGCCATTGCCGACCGTCATAGGTGCGCCGCTATCGGGTTGGTTGCTGCAACTTGACGGATGGTTAGGAATGCACGGTTGGCAATGGATGTACATGATCGAGGCGGCACCGGCGCTGGTGCTTGCAGTGGTAGTTTTTTTTCAGCTACCGAACGGTCCGGGCGAAGCGCGTTGGCTCGATTCCGCGGACAGAAAACGACTTGGATTGCTGCTTGCAGATGAGTCGAGCGGTGCCCATCGTCAGCACCTGGGCGTCGGGGAGGTGCTTCGCGACCGTTCGATCTTGCTACTCTCACTCGCATATTTTGGCATCCTCGGTACGAACTATGGTTTGAGCTTCTTCATCCCGCAGATGATCAGATCGTTCGGGGTTAGCACTGTGCAAGTTGGTTACATTACCGCGCTCCCGTACCTTGCAGGCGCGCTAGCGATGGTGTTTTGGCCGCGGCATTCTGATCGCACTGGCGAGCGGTGGCTACATTGCGTGGTTGCCGTCGCACTGGCGAGCATTTGCATCATCGGTGCTGCTATGACTTCAAGTCCGGTGATCAAAGTGACGGCGCTCACCATTGCGGGTCTTGGAATTTTTGGGGCTGTTCCAGTCTTCTGGACGCTTCCGTCGTATTTCCTGAGAGGTCCTGCTGCAGCTCCAGGTATCGCGGTGATAAACTCAATTGGAAATCTCGCCGGCTTTTGTGGTCCATATATGATGGGGCTTACAGTCCAACGCACTGGCTCCTACCTGGTCGGAAGCACGATCATTGGTGTATTCGGCATGCTGTCGTTTATGACGCTGGTCGCGATGGCACGACGCCATGCGCGCGGGCCACAAGGCGCTCAGCTGCGACGAAGCGTGAGTTGAGTATCGATTTAGGTTCCGCCGTTTATTGCACAGTTCAACCAATGCGCCTGCTATTTATGTGCATTATTGTTTAGGTATACAAATAAATTAGGCGGACGATAAGCGAAAGTCTTAGCTAAGGTGCCTCTTACAGTTGTGGAGCTCATGCAAAGTAGGCAGGCAAATTTTGCCGTGAAACAATATCTTTCGAGGTTCGCAAGGAGACGAGGCGTGAAGATCGATCCGACCGTATCTGTTGTGACCGGGGGGGGGATCTGGGCTGGGAGCGGAAACCGCAAAAATGATAGTTCAACGGGGCGGCAGTGTCGTGATAGCTGAGCGCGTTGCCGGGAGCGTGATACCGGATGTGAATACGTTGGTCGAAAAACTCAAGGTAGAAGCAAGCGTGCTTTGTCCGCGCGTACGAAAGGGTCTGTACATATGCCGATTTTGGTAATTGCTGAACATGATAATGCGTCGTTGCGAACCACAACCTTCAACACGATATCGGCAGCGGCGGTGATTGCGGCCCTTTCCAGTCATGACATCCATGTTCTTGTTGCAGGCCACAACGCTCACGCAGCCGCTGAAGCCGCTGCCGAGGTAGCTGGTGTGGCGAAGGTCCTGCTCGCTGACGCGCCGCATCTTGTGGGTGGTCTCGCAGAAGATATCGAAAGCACTGTCCTCAAAATCGCGAGGGAGTATTCGCACATCCTTGCCCCAGCAACCGCTTATGGTAAGAACATCGCGCCGCGAATAGCGGAAAAGTTGGGCGTCGCCCAGATCAGTGACATTACGGCGGTGGAGAGTCCCGATACGTTTGAACGGCCAATGTACGCGGGCAACGCGGTAGGTATCGCTCAGTCGTCAGATGCTATCAAAGTAGTCACCGTTCGCACTTCGGCGTTCGACCCAGCGATGGCGGTGGGAGGAGCGGCATCAGTGTCGAAAATTGATGCGGGAGCGAGCTTTGGAAAGGTGCGATTCCTGAACCGTCAAATGACGTAGTTAGATGTCTAAGGTAGCCAATACGGAGGCGGGTGTGGGAACCATTGATAAGGCGGTTAGCGTTCAGGAAGGCGGCGTTGCGAAGCAACGCATTTTCATGACCGGAATCCAGGCGCTTGTAAGGCTGCCGATGCTTCAACGCGACCTTGACCGCGCACGGGGGCTCAATACGGCCGGTCTTATCTCAGGATATCGCGGCTCGCCTCTGGGAGCATATGACCAGCAACTCTGGAAGGCCTCGAAGCAACTCGCCGAGCACGACGTCGTCTTTCAGCCGGGTCTGAATGAGGATCTGGCTGCGACAGCCTTGTGGGGTGCGCAGATGCACCGGTCCTTCGGAGATACGCGTGTCGACGGCGTTTTTGGAATCTGGTACGGAAAGGGTCCCGGTGTTGACCGCACTGGCGATGTCTTCCGCTCTGCGAATGTCCTCGGAACATCGCCCCTCGGTGGTGTCCTTGCTGTGTCTGGTGACGACCACGCGGCGCAATCCTCGATGTATCCGCATCAGACCGACGGGATTTTCCACGCTGCATCGATTCCAGTGCTGCAACCTGCGAGCGTGCAGGAAGTCATCGAATACGGTCTCGCGGGGATTGAGCTGTCCCGCTTCTCAGGGCTGTGGGTGGCGCTTAAAACGATCGCCGAGGTGGTCGAAACAGCAGCCACAGTAGAACTTGGCTCGTTGCCCGTCTTTGAGCAGCCGAAAGATTTCCCCATCCCATCGCACGGCCTGAACTGGGACCCGCGAATTGCATGGCCCAGCCAGCGAGCTGAATTCGAACGCCGGCTTATTGAGGAGCGCATCCCGGCTGCGCGTGCATGGGCGAGAGCTAACCGGCTGGACCGCATCATCGTTGACGCGCCGGTTCGCCGCCTGGGTATTGTAACCGTTGGAAAGGCGCATCAAGACATGATGCAGGCGTTCGGCGATCTGTCGCTCACAATGGAGGAGCTTCGCCTGCTGGGCATCTCCGTCTACAAGGTCGCGATGAGCTGGCCGCTCGACACTGAAAGTGCGCTGGCATTTACGAATGGACACGACGAGGTCTTCGTCGTTGAGGAAAAGCGCTCCAACGTCGAAATCCAGATCAAGGAGGCGCTGTTCCATAGCTCATCCGAAAAGCGGCCGCGCGTAACGGGTAAGACAGATGAGAGCGGAACTGCTTTACTGCCCGAGGTATCAGAATTCAGCGCGCGGCGGGTCGCCAGGGCCCTGCTTGGTCGAATGCTCGCGGCCGGTATCGACGCGCAGCGGACAAGCGAGCGGTTGGTCGCTCTCGACGGTGCTGTCAAGCCGGGCGCGGCGACAGTCATCCCGATCCGGAAACCTTATTTCTGTTCTGGATGTCCGCACAATACGTCGACTCGAACGCCCGATGGGTCCATTAGCGGTGGTGGCATCGGATGCCATATCATGGCGCTGTCGCAGCCTGAGTTGAAAACAACGACCTTCAGCCAGATGGGAGGCGAAGGCGCTCAGTGGATCGGCGCGGCGCCATTTTCGACAACGTCCCACATTTTTCAGAATCTTGGCGACGGCACCTATCAGCATTCCGGGCTGCTTGCGATCCGTGCAGCCGTGGCGGCACAAACCAACATCACCTTCAAGATTCTCTATAACGATGCGGTGGCCATGACAGGAGGTCAAACAGCAGAGGGCCTCATAGACCCCTTGCGTATCACCCGCCAGTTACTTGACGAGGGTGTGTCGCGCATCGCGCTGGTCTCGGACGATCCGGCTCGTTGGGAACGCAATACCGGTCTTGCCCGCGGCACGCGGGTGCATCATCGCGATGAACTCGATACGGTCCAACGCGAGTTACGGGAGGTACCGGGCGTTACAGCCATCGTGTATGAACAGACCTGCGCAGCGGAGAAAAGACGGCGCCGCAAGCGCGGCGAATTTCCCGATCCTGATCGGCGGCTCTTTATCAATCACCGCGTCTGCGAGGGCTGTGGAGACTGCTCGGTGCAATCGAACTGCATTGCCGTAGAGCCGCTCGATACACCCTTGGGACGAAAGCGCGCGATCAATCAAAGCGCCTGTAACACGGACTTTTCGTGTGCGAAAGGTTTTTGTCCGAGTTTCGTGGAGATTGAGGGCGCCCAGCTGCGTAAGCCCGACAGTGGGAGGCTTAAGGCACTTGAAATGGAACTTTTTGGACGTGTGCCGGATCCTCGGGTTTGTGCGGTTAGTCAGCCTTTCAATATCTACATAACGGGAATCGGGGGTTCGGGCGTGCTGACGATGGGAGCCCTCATCGGGGGCGCCGCGCACGCTGACGGTCACGCCGCAACTGTGCTCGACTTCACCGGTCTTGCGCAGAAAAACGGGGCAGTCGTAAGCCAGGTGCGCATCGCCGCGTCGGCCTCCGAGCTTCCGTCGGCGCGTATCGGCGAAGATGCAGTCGATCTGCTGCTCGGCGCGGACCTCGTCGTGGCGGCAGCCGCCGATACCCTCCAGCGACTCTCAGCCGGCCGCACGGCTGCGGTCGTCAATCTCGCGCGACTGCCGACAGCTGACGGGCTGCACGACCGCGACGCGAGCCTGCCGATCGGACTGATGCGTGACCGCGTTGAACAACGCTGCACCTCCAGCTTCCATGCGTTTGATGCGGGCGCGCTCGCCCAAGCGCTCTTCGGAGACGTGCTGCCAACCCATACGTTGATGCTGGGCTATGCGTGGCAGCTTGGCCTCGTTCCGCTCACGCGCACGGCCATCGAACGAGCGATCGAACTGAACGGAGCGGCGGTGGAACTGAACAAGCGCGCATTCAACTGGGGTAGGGTTGCCGCGTCCGAGCCCGGTGAGCTGGACGCAATTGAGGCAGTTGAGGACGACAGGACCGTCGCACCGCGCACCCTTGATGAACTGATCGAACATCGCGCCAGTGAATTGACCGAGTATCAAAATGCCGCCTATGCGCACCGCTACCGGTCACTTGTCGCCCTTGCGCGGCGTGCTGAGGCTCAAGCCATGCCCGGCAGTGAAGCGTTCACGACTGCTGTCGCAAAGAGTGCCTATCGACTGATGGCCTACAAGGACGAGTATGAGGTCGCGCGGCTTTATTCGAGCGCGGATTTTCGGGCGTCGCTTTCCAGCCGGTTCTCTTCCACCAGGAAGCTGTCGTTGTGGCTTGCTCCGCCGGTGCTCTCACGTATCGATCCGCAGACTGGGCACCCGAAGAAGCGCAGGTTCGGTCCGTGGATCTTCCCGGTGCTGGGAGTGCTGGCCCGATTGCGGGGCCTCCGCGGAACGCCGGCGGACGTTTTCGGATATTCGGGCGAGCGACGCGCCGAGCGACGCTTAGTTGCCGAGTACTTTGCAGACATCGAGCAACTCTGCGCGCGGCTTGCCACGGTCGACCGCATGTGCGCCGTTGAGTACGCAAGCCTTCCCGAGCAGATTCGGGGATTCGGACCGGTCAAGGCGGAAGCCATGGAGGCGCACGCAACGCAGCGCGCCATTCTGCTGCATCAGATGTCAACGGGAACGTCTGGGGTCGGCTCGACGGTCAACGCGTCGCGCGAGACAGTTTAAGCGGCTCTGTTGCAGTAAGGCGTTCCGCTCTGATGTGTGGGACGACACGAATGACTGAAAGCTCGATGAGGACGTTGAATCCGGCAGTGGCCCGAGTGCTCAAACGCCTGCATTATCCGCTGGACGCGATCCTGACTTTCGTGTGCTCGGACGTGGCCTAATCGCCGAGCCTGCGGCACCTCGAAGACATGATGGCCGGGCGCGGCGTTTCGGTCGATCAATCGACTGTGCGCCGCTGGGCCACCAAGCTGTTGCGGGTGCTGGAGAAAGCGTTTTGCCGTCGCAAGCAACCGGTTGGCAAGAGCTTGCGGATGGACGAAATTGTGTCACGAATACAAGCGAAAGCTTGTGGAGTGATACTGCTGAGCTGGCACCGTTCGCCGAACCACTATTGTTGAAGCTCGCGCCCTGCGTGGTGTCGTTGCTGCTATTGCCTTGATAACCGCCGATTGCAGTGGCGGTAATTCTTGGAAGCTAGTCCGACGACTTTGCAACGCACAGTTTATCTCGGCATCCGGCCTGAAGCGGGGCTGGGGTTAGCGACCCAAGTCTTTTTAGTATGTCACTTACATGATCAAATTTTTGCTTGCTGTGCGACTCGTGCGGACTCAATCGGCGTGTCGTCCCGATTCGGTCGCCGAGTGACGAGAGAGAGGCGGGGACCGTAGCGCGGAGTCTTGTGCCAGCACAGAGAGGCTGTCTGGTTTGTAGAGAGGGCGCGTGAACCGGAAAACAGATCGACCGAGCGCAAAGGCTACTTGGAAAACTTATCTTAATGGCGAGGATGTGTGTCACATCTTCGCGAAGGGGCTGGAAACTGTTCGACGCTCCGTTGGTGGGCCACGATTGGCTGAGGCGACTTCTGGTGCGTCCAGCGGGAACACCATGAGGCCTGCGGCACGACGTGTTTTACGCCGCGATGAGTGCGCCGCCGGGACTCGAGTGGCGGGTTTGGATAGTCCCATGCTACTTGGCGGACCGTTTAAAACTTGTTGTCCTCGCGCTCGCCGCCACCTGCGGTGCCCGAATCACTACATCGCTTCGGTCGGAGGCGGCGTCGCCCAGGACGATCAGGTGGCCCTGTACCGTATTAGGTGTTTTCCCTTATTTGAAATCGCTTGCCACCAAAAATCCGCTGCTCTACGATTCGATCAAATAAAAATTCAATGTAAAAATCTATTTAAAAAGGTCTGGATCGCGGCAGGCGTGCGCGTCACATGGACCGTCTTGCGATGTGGTGTTGAACTGGCGTCACAGAGGGAAGGTTGACACGTCGCGTATGGCGGATTTGTAGACGCGGATCATTTGTTCGATGGTAGACCGCGGTTGCAGCGGCAGCAGATTTGATGCGCGACGTAGCTTCGGCCAGTATGAGCGGGACCGCGCTGCGTAGTTTTTGTACACACGCGCCTTTCGGTGTCGTCGTGTAGTACAAAACGGTGCTCGTTGCTGTGTCGTTGTCGAGGCATCCAACTTTCGTCGGATTAAATAATTCGTAGTACATATTAAATGTGCTCTGTTTGTTGATCATATTGACGATGTCGGTGATGTTCGACACACCAGGCAAATAACTTGCAGGAAGCTGAGATGAGTGTGGATACGTATACCGGGCGCACGCCGTCGATTTTAGTAGACAGGTTCAGCCATCTGCTGGAAATGATTTACGACGCGGCACTGGACGCCAGGAAGTGGAGGGGGTGCATCGAGGAGATCTGCTACGAATTCTCCGCGAACTACGCCTCGCTGGTCATTCGTCAATCCCCGACCCTGCAAGAGGACAGCGTGATTTTCTCCGGCAGTGCAGACCGACGCATCGTGGACCTGCGCAATCCTCATCTTGCACAGAGCCCTTTTTCGGCGTTGCCGGTCGACAGGCTCGTGACGAACAGCGACATGTGCCCGGAAGCGCAATGGCGCGCGTCGAGCTATTACCAGGCGTGGTGTGCGCCGCGCGGCATGTTTCACGTCATGGCGATTGATTTTTCCGGCGCGGGCCAGTCGTTATATGGTTTCCGGCTCACTCGGCCCGAGAGCGCGCCGCCGTTTTCGAACGATGATCGTGCGCTCTGTGAGCGACTCGTGCGTCATGTGAGGCGCGCGCTCGATTTGCATCGGTCGACTCACGAGGATCGTTGTATCGCTTCGCTCTACAGCGAGGCGATGGAGCAACTGATGGTCGGCGTGATCGTGCTCGACGAGAGCGGCAGGATTCTCGAATGCAATGCGATTGCGAGAGAGGTGCTGCAGGCTGGCGATGGCCTGAACATCGTGGGCAACCGCGTGGCCGCCGCCTACCCGACGGACAACCGCAAGCTGCAGCGCTTTGTGGCCGGTGCGTTGCAGGCCGAGTCGACGCAAGTGTACGTCGATGCGATGGCGGTGAACCGGCCGTCCGGCCGGGTGGGCTGGGGCGTCGTCGTACGCAGGCTGGTGGCGGACGCATGGGCGGAGGGCAAGCATCGCCCTGCCGCGGCGATTCTCGTGCGCGACCCTGAAAGCGCGTCGCATCCTCCGGTCAAGCTCGCACAACAGCTTTTCGATCTCACGCCTGCGGAGACCGCGCTCTCGATCCAGCTGGCCAATGGCCTGTCGCTGGAAGAGGCAATGGCGGCACTGAACATCAAGCGCAATACAGCCCGTGCGCATCTGCGGTCAATTTTCTCGAAGACAGGCGCGCGTCGCCAGACGGACGTGGTGCGCATTTTTCTCAATAGCGTGATGCTCCTTGGCACTTCATCGCGAGTGTCGAGTTCGTCGGCATCGCCCAGCGTTGCCCTCAATACCTGCGTCGCGCCATATCGCGAGCGCCGCCAGGCCGCGAGCGTCTGAGCGCGTCGCCCGGATGTTCCCGCGCGGGCTGCATTTCCTGCCTTTGGTCATCTCTTCGGACGATGGCTCGCGAGCCGTCCGTCCGTAGGCTTTGCAGATGCGGCGGCGCAACCTGCACCGCCACGGTTCACCTTTACATGAACAGGAGCATCGCGCATGAGACTCGCAGGAAAAGTGGCGCTAGTGACGGGCGCGGGGCAGGGCATGGGGCGCTCGATCGCGCGCCTCTTCGCGCAGGAGGGCGCGGCGGTGGTTGCCATCGACCTTGATCCTGCCGCAGCGGAGGCTACGATTGCAACCGCGCCGGCCGGTCATGCATGCGCGGCGCGCAAGGTCGACGTGAGCAACAGCAAGGAGGTCAAAGCGGTGTTCGCGGAAACCATGGAGCGTTATGGCCGCGTCGACATCGTGGTGAACAACGCAGGTATCGGCGCAGTCGATACGCTCACCGAAACATCCGACGAGAACTGGGCACGGGTCATGGGCGTCAACCTGACGGGCGCGTTCTATTTCTGCCGCGAGGCAGCGCGCTGCATGAAGGCGGCAGGCAACCGAGGCGTGATCGTCAACGTCTCGAGCACTTCGGCGCTCAATGGCGAAGGTCCGGTGCATTACTGCGCATCCAAGGCGGGCATGATGGGCCTCACGCGCAGTGTGGCGCGGGAACTCGCGCCAAGCGGCATCCGCATCAACACGGTGCTGCCGGGGCCCACCAACACGCCGATGATGCAGACCATTCCCGACGAATGGAGCGAGGCGATCGTGAAAGCCGTGCCGCTCGCGCGTATGGGCGAGCCCGATGAAATCGCGCGCGTCGCGCTGTTCCTCGCGAGCGACGACAGCTCGTTCATGACCGGGCAAAACGTGGCCGTCAATGGCGGTATGGCGTTCATCTAAAACCGCGCGATGATTCAGCCGGCTTCAGGCGCACGCCTCAATCAACTGTGCGACGAGCCGGCTGATATAGCTGTCGTCCGGCGTTCGTTTGAGAAAGACGATCGACGAAACGATCGGGGAGATCAGCATCGCAATCAGAATTTCCGCATCGTGACGCGCGTCGATTTCTCCGCGCGCCTGCGCGTCGCGTATCGGCTGCTGCAGGAGTTCCAGCACGGGCGCCCAATGCGCCGCCGTCAAGGCGCGGAATTCGGCGTTGCCCGTGCTGGCCAGCAGTGAATTCATCGCCACTTCCACCGGGTCGCTCAGAAAATCCCGCAGCTTGAACGCGATGCTGGCGAGATCGGCGCGCCAGTCGCCGGTTAAGGTGACCTCAATGTGCGAGGTGTGCTCCCTGAGCGCCTCCGCAATCAGCGACGCACGGTCCGGCCAGCGCCGATGCAAGGTGGTCCGGTGGACGTTCGCAAGCCGTGCCACCTCCTGTATCTCGAAGTCCACCTGCCCCGCCTCGATCAACGCGAGGACCGTGGATGCGACGGATTTGCGGACCTGCTCCGTTCGGCCACCAGGTCGTGTATGGCCCGGGCTTTTCCTGACACTTGTATCCATTGCATGCATTCCTTTGCACAAGCCGGACATCATAGCTTGACGCACTTGCGGGCCAAAGCGACGATGCCACTAAAACATCATGAGATGTATTAGTGGCATCGTCAAGTCCTGTCAAGGTGGTGGACCTGCGCGACCCAATCGAGCGGCTCAACGCCGTGCGAGGCTGATGCCAGTGCCGGGCATCAGGCCTCCAGCTTGAATGCGGCAACCACTCGCGCCAGTTGAGACGCCTCGTCCCGAAGCGCCTGTGCGGCCACAGTGGCCTTCTCGGCCATCGCCGAGTTTTGTTGCGTGGCGCCGTCGAACTGCAAGACCGCCCGATTGATCTCTTCGATGCCGTCCGACTGCTCCTGGCTGGCCGCGGTGATTTCGATCATGATGTCGGCTACGCGACGGGTGCCGGCCACCACCTCCGTAATCGTGCCGCCTGCCTCGTGGACGAGCCGGCTGCCGGCATCCACCTTGGCGACCGAATCGTCGATCAGGTTCTTGATCTCCTTCGCCGCCGCGGCAGAGCGTTGAGCGAGGCCGCGCACCTCTGTTGCGACGACCGCAAAGCCGCGGCCGTGTTCGCCGGCGCGCGCCGCCTCCACCGCCGCATTGAGCGCGAGGATATTGGTCTGGAACGCGATGCTGTCGATGACGTTGATGATTTCGACAATGCGCCTGGACGATTGCTCGATCGACGACATGGTCAGCACGACTCTCGACATCGCGTCCCCGCCGCGGGCCGCCACCTCCGACGCGGCGCGCGCGAGTTCATCGGCCTGGCGGGCGTTCTCGCCATTCATCCTGACCGTCGAAGTCAATTGCTCCACGGACAGCGCCGTTTCCTCCAGCGAGGCTGCCTGATGACGCGTGCGTGACGACAGGTCGAAGTTTTCTGCTGCGATACGACTCGAGGTGCCTTCGATGGCTTCAGTGCACGCGTGGACCGCGCGGACCATCCCGGTCAGGCTGTGCTTCATGTCGCTCAGCGCCTGAAGCAGGTACCCGGTCTCGTCGAGCGGGCCCACCTGGATCGGCTGCGTCAGATCGCCCTGCGAGACGCACCGCGCGACCCGGACTGCCCGGTCGAGCGGCACGGAAATCGCGCGAATGAGCCACCAGCCTACGCACGCAGCGGCAATCGCACCAGCCGCGATGGCGGCTATCGACACGATGCAGACCGTTGCGTACGTTTGCTCCGAGCTTTCGTACTGCCGTCTGCCGGCGTCGAGCTGGATGGCG
Organism: Paraburkholderia silviterrae; assembly: GCF_004353915.1. Classification (GTDB taxonomy): domain Bacteria; phylum Pseudomonadota; class Gammaproteobacteria; order Burkholderiales; family Burkholderiaceae; genus Paraburkholderia; species Paraburkholderia silviterrae. Next base: position 108,593 of record NZ_SMRP01000010.1, read on the forward strand.
ATCAGCGCGTTCAAGGCGTTTTGCACGGACGGATAGCGCGACTCCATCGGCCCGTCGACGAGCATCGCGACCCGCACCATGTCATGCGCCTGCAAGGCGGCCAGTGCGGGCTTCACGGCCTCGTCGAAGAACTTCTGATAGGCGGCGGAGAAATCGTTGGCCTGTGCGGCTTCCCGCGACGTCAGTGCGGTGCTCCGGTACGCCGCCCATGCTGCGTTGCCGGCAGCCAGGTCCTTGTTCAACTGGTGCAGCTTTTCGTCGATCGCGGTGGCGTCAGTGTTGCCCGACGCCGCGGCGACGTCATAGCGCACGCGGTTGAGCACGCGCACGATCAGATCCAGCTGCCCCATCGCGACGAGCCGGTTCTCGTACATCGCCTTCAATGAGGCATTGACGTCGCTCAGGCTGTTCAAGCCGAACATACCCATTCCGGTCAGAAGCAGACACAGAGCCCCAGTAACGAACGTCAACCGCGATCTGATGCTGATGCCTCGATTCATGCTTCTCCTTGTTTTTGTGTTGGTGCGCGAGACTTCGAGGGTGCGAAAGATTGCGTTTCAAGGCCGCGAGGCGCGTCGGGCCGGCCGCCTGCACCACCGGCCACCGTCGGTGAGTGGCGGCGATGCGCCGGCGTTCAGGAAGCCTGATGCAACCTGAGCGCCGTGCGCGGCGCTCAGTCGGGCAGGGCGACGATGGCGGAGATTTCCACCAACGCCTCCGGACTGGCGAGCGCCTCCACGCCGATCATCGAAAACGCATGGGCGGGAAACGGCTGGCCATCCAGCGCGCTCGAGAGCGCATCGATAAAGCGCCCGCTCGTCTCCGGCGTCAGGTTCTTGAGATAAACGGTGCTGCTGACGATCCGCTCCACTGTCCCGCCGGCGGCTTCGATGGCAGTCCTGAGGTTCCTTAGCGCCTGCAGCGACTGCTCGTAATGGTCGGCGCCAACCATTTCATAGTTCTCGTTGCAGGCCGACTGCCCCGCGATATACGCGGTCCGGGTGGCGTGGGCGACGACGACCTGGCTCAAGGGGGCGAATTTCAGCAGTCCGTGAGGGTTGATGTGCTCGATAGTCATGGTAGTTCCTTTAGGCAAGGTTGAGGCGGTCGACGAGTCTCGCGACCGGAATCATGATGTGGCGGGTCTTGTACTCGAACAGGCGCGGGAAGCGCACGGTGTTCGGCGCTTCGAGCGGAAGCACGCAGTCCGCAAGCCGGTCCTCTGCAATCGCATGGGCGAGGCTCATGCCGAGCTGCGGTCCCATGACGTTGCCCCAGGTTCCGAGGTTCATCAGTGCGAGCACGCCGTCGGCGACCGCATAGAGCTTCGGATAGTCGGCGTGGTAGACCGACGACGAACTGGCCGTCATGCCGGTCCAGTACGATTCGAGCCCGATGTCGGCGTCGCGCGTCTGCGGGTAGATGCGATGCAGGTGGCGCAGGAAGTAGCCGAAGTAAATTTGCGCATCGTGTGCGCGGCCTGGATGCGGAATAGTTGCGGTGATGATGCGGTTGCGGCCGTCGATCACCATCGGATAGAGGCCGGTCGGATATTGCGTGAGCGCCGCGCGCGTCGCGTTGATGCTGTCGAGGAGCGACGCGGGCAAAGGACGGGTCGCCATCCCGCATGCCACTAGCGGAAACTGCGTGCGAGAGAGTTCGTCGAAGAACGGATTGCCTGCGTGCCCGTTGGTGCAGATGACGACGCGCTCGGCAAGCACGCTGCCGCGCGATGTGCTCACGCGCCAGCGCTCGCCTTGCGGCTCGCAGGCGATGACGGGTGAGTCGCCATACATGCGCGCGCCAAGGCCCACGGCGGCGGTCATCATCCCGTTCGTGAACAGGTAAGGATTGACCCGTCCGCCTTCACGCCAGTGAATGCCGTAGTGGTACTTGTCGGTGCCGAGGAGCGCTGTCAATTGCGGCTGGGTCACGATGTCGACGTCGTAGCCGAAGCCCTTCCAGAGCGCGACCTTGTTATCGAGCGCGGCGCTTCGCCTGGACGCGGCCTCGACCATGCCCGACCTGGCTGCATCGCCGTCGATGCCGTGCTTGCGGCAAAGATCGAAGACGACGTCCCGATGCTCGACGAAGTAGTCGAGGAAGCGCTTGCCTTGACCGGGCCATGCCTTGAGCGGCGCGAGATTGTCGAGAAACGTCTGCACGTGTCCGGCATTGCGGCCCGATGCGCCGTTGCCGGGTTGCTTCGCCTCGAGATTCACGACGTTGACGCCACGCTCTGCGAGATGCAGCGTAAGCGACGATCCGGCCAGTCCCGCGCCAATCACGGCGACGTCCGCCTCGATGCTCGACTCGAGCGCTGCATAGCGGGCCAGCGCGTGTTCCGGCGGCCACCCGCTTTGCTGGATGTCCACCACGCCCTTTTCATAGGCAGACCGGCTTTCCCTGGCTGCGGCGTGCCTCATTGGGCGTGCTCCCAAGCCGGTGTGTGCCGCAGCATGGCGATGGGGAGGAGCGCGACAGCCAGCAAGGCGGCGCACAGGATGAGCGCGAGCCTGTAGGTGTGCGTCGTGTCCACCAGATAGCCGAGCGCGTCGGGGCTGAACGCGGAGCCGAGACCCGAGATGAGGTTGCCGATGCCGAGCAGGCTCCCAAAATTGCGCTGCCCCATCGCTTGCGAGAGCAGCAACGGTGAAAGCTGGTTCGCGAGGTTGAACGTGCTTCCCCAGATCAGTGAGAACAGCGCGACGGCCACAAAGCCGTGCACCGGATCATGTGCCCACAACAGGCAAACGATCCCCACCGCGCTCAGCGCCGTCCCGACCAGCAGGATGGCCTTCGCACCCCAACGGTTGCTGAGTGAGCCGAACAGGAAGTTGCCGGCGAACGTGGCCGCGCCAATGAAGGCATAGACCGACGCGGCGTCGCCAGGCGTGTACCCGGACGAGACGAGATACGGAACGAGTGCGATGTAGACCCCGAGAGTGCTCAGCGTAATGAGCGTGAGCATGACGATCCACAGCCAGTAGCGCGGCATGCGCAGCGCTTCGCCCACCCGATGCCCGGCAACAGCCTCGTCTTCGCGCAAACCGCCGCTTTCGGCCAGCGTCCCTTGCGGCATGCGCGCGAGCCAGGCCAGCAGGGGCACGCAGGTCAGGATCACGGTGGCGGCGATCGCCTGCATCGCCATGCGCCAGCCAAAACGTTCCGTGATGAAGGTCACCAGCATTGGAAAGATGACCGCACCTACGGCTGCGCCGGCCAGCAGAATGCCGAACGCCAGACCCTGGCGTTCGACGGGGATCCAGCGCGAGGCGAGGGTGATGGCGGGCACATAGGTCGACGCACCCACGCCCACTCCGCTCAGCCCCATCGCTAGCGTGAGGACGGTGACGTCGGGGCTCTGCGCCGCAACCAGAAAGCCGGCGGCAATCAGGATGGCGCCGCTCGTCATGACCGGACGCGGCGAAACCCAGTCGAGCAACCAGCCGGCAACGGGCATGGTGATCGTCATGGTGAGCAGGAACACGGTGGCGATTCGCGCCGCTTCTTCATTGGAGCAATGAAACGCGTTCGTGAGCGGGAGCGTGAACACGCCAAGAGAGTTGAGCGTGGCGCCGAAACTCACGCACAGCACGGCCGCCAGTCCCGTGACAATGAGCCAGCCTTCGCTGGAGGTAGAATGTATAGAGCTCTTCATGTTTTCGATGCGGATTGAAGGACACTTCGCATGGGAAGGGCATGCGCAAGACGCCGTCTGCCTGCCCGGCCGAATGAGCGGGCATTGCCCGGGATGCCGGGCAGGGCGAATGCGGGCATTGAAACGATTCGCCCGTCGAAGGCGTGGCCGCGAAAGCCCCGCATGAGGCCGCAGCCTCATGCCAGGAGAAGGGGCGGTTGCACGCAACGACGGGCGCCGCAAGAGGGCTACTTGCCTGCGCCGCGAATCGCGTCCGGCGAGTAGTACGATTCGGTGCTCTTGTCGTTCGCGACCAGCGACGGCATGGATTCCTCATTGCTCAGACGGTCGGCGAGATAGGCGCCCGAGATCAGGTCATGATAGAAACATGACGGCGGGTAGAAGTCCTTCGCATCATAGGCATAGAGCGTCGGCGCGAAGTTGGTGCGCCAGAGCGTGCCGCGTGCATCGTAGTTGTCGGCGGCAACCGCGTTCCAGGTATCCTCGTCGAGGTAGAGCACGCGCTTCGCGTACTGGTGGCGGAACCCGGTCTTCAGCGTGGCTTCCAGCACCCACACGCGATGCAACTCGAAGCGCATGTAGTCCATGTTCTCGTGACCGGGCGTCAAGATCGACGAATACTTGACCTTCGGGTCCATCAACTTGTAGTTGTCGTAGGGGATATAGACTTCCCGCTTGCCGACAATTTTCCAGTCGTAGCGCTGGCCGGACCCATTGAAAAGCCGGTCGTCGTCGACAGTACGGAAGCCTCCGGCACCGTCCGGCTGGTCGAAACCGAACTCAGGCGCCTGGCGCACGCGCCGCGTGCCCGGGTTGTAAACCCACGTACGCCGGGTGTCGGTGCCTTCCTGGTCCCACATCTCGTATCCGGTGATGATCGTTCCGCGGTCCGAAAGGGGGAGCAGCGTGGTTTGCCGATAGAAACTCTTGGCATTCAGCGGGTTCTTGGGATCGAACACGTCGGCGCCGACCGGCGCGTAAATGACGTACGCGGACTTGCCCCACGAGATGTTGCCGTTCGGATAGACAACGGCCTGGTCATACGTCGCGTCTTCGGCTTCGATGTCGGACGCGAAACGCAGATTCCACATCAGCTCGAGGCCGGTCTTGGGAATCGGAAACGGCGCAAGCGGCGGGAAATTGTGCAGCCCGTTGTAATCCGAAGTCATCGTCGTGCGTGCCGCCCACTCGCGGATCGCCTTGTATTTGCCTTCGGAGATACGGAAATCGCGGTGACTCGGGTAGACCAGCATCTTGAAGGTGCCCGGATACTTTTTGAACAGAGCCTTCTCACCTTCCGTCAACTTCGATTCGTACTGCTGCATGTTCTGCGCAGTGATCACGACCAGCGGCTTTTCGCTTGCGTAGGGGTCGGGATAGCGCTCGCCCGGCGTGTAGGAGACGCCCGAGGGAACGCCGAACCATTTGCCCGTCCACGCGGGAATCGTGCCGTCTGCGTTGCCTGCGCGTTCGGCGCCGACCGGCGTCAGGGGGCCATCGAGTTGCTTGACTTCGGCGGGGGTCATCATCGCCGACGCCGCGACCGCAACGGCGGCGCCGAAGACGAGCGCAGAGGCGCGCAGCGCCGTGGGGAGTATGCGTTTCATAGGTGAGGTCCTCATGCGGGTTGATACGCTGTAAAGGCCAGGCAGCGATGCTTAGAACGAGTACGTCGCGGTGCCGAGCACATAGTCGCGGTCGGCGAGCGGACGAGTAACGGGATTCGCGGGTCCCATGAACATCGCGTACACGATGCCGAGCTTCAGGTTGTTCAGATAAGTGAAGTTCAGGCCCGCCGTCAGCTGATGGTCGCCATTGCCGCTCAGCGAGCCCAGCGCGCCGGCGAGCGGCGAGTTGCCGAAGAACTGCTGCGAATACGTCAGGGGCACATCCAGGTCCCAGCCGTTAAAGACGTTTTTGTAGCTGAGCGTCCAACCGATCTCGAAAGCAGCGGCATCCTTCGTATTCGTCAGGTCTTGCGAGCCCTGTACAGGCGTGACACCTGTCAGATGGACCCACGAGACTTCGGCCACGAGCGATTGCGATGCGGCGAGGAGTGTCGGTCCTAGCGTATAGATCGCGGACAAGTTGTTTTGCCAGACCTGGCCGCGCGACGCGATCGGGCCATCGGGCGTGTTGACGAGAATCGATGCCCCCGCGCGATACGAGGTTTCGCCCGCGACGTTGACACCGCCCAGATCGGTCGAAAAGCTCGCGCCCGTCAGCTTGATGTTTTCGTAGTACTGCTGTTGATACTGCAGCGTCGGAAAGAAGCTCGTGACGACGCTCGGGTTCGTGTCGTTGTAGTGCAGGTAATAAAGGGAGAATTCGCTGCCCTGGGGCGCCCGCCACCGGCCCCCGATACCCCACTGGTTACCGCCCCCAGGGTTGATATCCGGACCACGCGGAATGTGCATGCCCCCTGGTCCGATGATGAATTGAGAGCCGGGACCCGTGACGTCCGAGTAGCTGAAGTAGCCGCCGGGCGCCACCAGTTCATTGGGAACGAACTCGAACTGATAGTAGCCGAGCAGACTGAAGTTCGAGGTGAGCTGCCACTGGAGCGACGCCTGCGGGGTAGGCAGCAGGATGTCCTTCACTTCCGCGCCAGCCACATAGCCCTTGGAGGCGCTGACCGGGCCTTGTGCCGCGGCAATGTTCGCGAAGAAAAGGCTTTCGCCCCAGGCGAGGACCTGATCGCCAACTTTCACGTCCAGCGTCGTGGAACCGATCTTGAGGGTGTCGTATCCGTATGCGGCGAGCAGTTGCGTGCGGCCGCCGAGATAACGGCGTGCGTCCGAGGTGAATTCGTTGTACGGTCCGTTGGAGTTGACCGTGGATGGCGCATCGTTGTAGTTCGGACGATGATAGGCTTGATCGTAGAAGGAGCTGAAACGCACGAAAAAGCCGAGATCGTTGTGCTTCAGGTCGGCTTCGGCGAGCAGGTTGATCTGATTTTCAATTAGTGAGTACTTCTTGAAATTACGGTCGCCGTCATCGCCGTTGATGTTGTCCGGTGTGAGCAGGGCTGGGTTCGGCGAGTTGGTGCGCATGCCGATTCCGTAGCCGATGGTCGCCGTGTAATCGAGCGTCGTATTGTTGCCGAAATCGATGGTGTTGCTGGCCCACGCTTGAGTGGCGGCAGTGGCGACTGCCGCGGCGAGGAGCGTTCTGCGCCACGGCGCTCGTGACGTGTTCAGCCGCAGTTGCTGCATGTGCATCCGTTTCCCCCATTGTGTGTGTACCGCCGAATTGGTGCCCTAGAGTAGGCCTCGCAAAAAGCCACCGGATCACCGGATTGGATTAGCGGTATTCCCTAATGCAACTCATGTCTCGTTTGTGGCGAGATATCAGAAGGTTCGCCGCCCCATCGCAGGCCACGCCGCGACCGGGGTGGTGGCAATTCTGCCGCCTTCATTAGATAAGCATGACTAACTAAAACGGGGCGCGCGAGCCGCACGACGGTACGCGTGCGTGTGTCGAATACGGAGGAGGGTCCCGGCGTCCAGCACGCCGGGCGTGGCCAGTCAGGGCTTGATGAGTGTCAGCGCGAACCGGACGTTTCGATGGACTCGCTCAGGTGGGCCGCCGAGGCGGCGCGGCTCCGTCACCCGTTCGCCGGAGTTCGGTTGAGGGTTGCGTCATTGGGCTGATGGAGCACGCAAGACGTGCCACCGGGGGTGTACATCATCACCACGCAGCGATTGCACGACGTACAACCGGACTGCTGCGTGTCACCCGTGCGCAGGCGATTGACGAACTCCGGGTCGAACACCAGCGCACGGGCCATGGCAACCGCGTCGAATCCTTCCTGCATGGCCGTCTGGACGTTGGCGAGCGACTTCACTCCCCCGAGGTACGCGAGCGGCATCTTGACGGCTTGCCGGACCTTTCTCGAATGCTCGAGAAAATACATCTCACGGAATTCGCCGAACTTGGGCTCGGTGAGCTTTTGCAGCCTTATCGCCGTGCGGATGATCGGATTGGCGGTGTTGGAGGTTGCTTCGGCCGGTAGCGCGCTGCCGAACAATTGCCATGACGATTCAACGTTCATACCGCCACTCAATACGAGCAGATGCGCACCCTCCGCCTCGAGGATGCGCGCGATGGCTGCCGCGTCTTCGGCCGTGCCGCCAGCCTTGACGCCCTCCGTGACACCGATTTTGCAAACCACCGCAAGATCGCGCCCGACGGCGTCGAGCACCCGCCGCAACACCTGTGCGGGAAACCGCGCCCGCTTTTGCGCGGAGCCGCCATATACGTCGCTGCGCTTGTTATAGAGCGGCGAAAGAAACTGGCTCAACAGGTAGCCATGCCCCATGTGGATCTCGACCGCGTCGAAGCCGGCATCGCGCGCGGCGCGCGCGGCCTGGGCGAATTGCCCGGCGCACTGGTCCATCTCGGCTTGCGTCATGGCCTGCTTGAAGAACCGCCTGTTCAACATACCGACTTTGTTGAATCCGCCCGAAGCACTCAGGGGGCGTCGCGTCGACAGTTCCGGCAGGAACGTGAAGCACCCCCCATGCGTGATCTGGGCGCTGGCCGCCGCGCCGTGCCGATGGACGGCGTCGGTCAGGACCCGGAATGGCGCGAGCGTGGCGGCGTTCATCTGGGCCTGATCGGCAAACGTGCGTCCGTCAGGGGCGACGGCGCAATACGCGACGGTCGTCATGGCCGCGCCGCCTGCGGCGATCGCTTCGTGAAGTTTGACGAGCATCTTCGAAGGCACGCCTTGGGGCGCCATGCCCTCGTTGGTGGCCGATTTGATGAATCGGTTACGCAAGGTCAGCGGACCGACGCGAAGCGGGCTGAATGCGGTCTGGGAGTTGGAGGTGTCCATGCGGATGAAGGGTGGTGAGAAGCGGACAGGCAGCGATTCGAAAATATTGTGCGCAACAAGCCTTCATTCGCATCATCAGGAGATTTCCCTAATCCACGCGGGTGATGTGTCGACGTCGCAAATCGCAGTCAATGATGTTCTTGGGGGAATGTGGCAACTCGGCACCGCAGCGAGCAGGAGTCCGGACGATGTCGGGTAGCCAATGACGCATCGACACGCATGGCAGATGGCCCGCTTGCGAGGGCCATCGGGAGAACACGATGATGGCGGGGAGGGTGCGGAGGAGCCGGTTGAAAGCGGTGGCATTCGTGCTGCCAGGTTTAGTCGGATTCGTCGCGCAGCGGACTCACACGTGCGAGTGGGGCGGTGAGTTTCCGAGCTTGATTTGCGCGGCCGGTTCGTTCTTTGCGCAATTCCTCAGCGTGATCGGCATCGCATCGCTCGTGAGCACCGTGGTGGCTAGACGGTGTGGCGCGGACGAAGAGACATTCACATTTGTTGTCGCCGTATGCTGGGCGGTGGCGCTGTTCGTCATGCTCTCACGCGCGTTATAGGCTGGGCTTGCCGGGAAGGAAAATGTCTGAGCCCCTGAGAGTGCAATTCGCGCGGCGACTGCGTGAACTTCGAGACGAAACCGTGCGGCGATTCCGAGTCGTGTCGCATTGATCCGCTGCGAGCCAGCGCGCCATTACTACGGGCAGGATGACGACCCGACTTCTAAAAGGCGTGCACAAATGCCAGCGCGGGCTGGCAAGCCGCCCAACCCGGGCACCCATGGCCTTTTGCATGTGCGAACCGTGACGCTGCGATTGCGCGGCATTGCCATCGCACAAACGGACTATGGACGAACTACGCGTTCGTGCGAGGCTGTGCCTGGAATTTACCCGACGGCGTTTGCGGGAGACGACAGTAAGCGTTCGCTCTGCGGTCGAACCCCATGGGAATACGCATGGAGAATGGAGCGTTTTGATGAGGACAAAATGGGGACCCGACACGGGACAGGCACTGTGCGAACAGGCGGGAGTGGATGTTTGGCAGTTCAGCGAACTCATGGCGCGGATATATCAAGGGCCCCTTGAGGAGACGCCGTGGGCAGGCGCATTGGAGTGGATTCGACGCTTTCTCGATTCGAGCTACGTCACGCTCATTTTGCGTACCGCCTCGCGTGACCGGCGCGGATTGATGACGAACGCGTCCGAGTCCGGTCTGGTGCCGGACGAAGTTGCGTACAACAGCTACTACTACGCGCTCGATCCGTTCGTTGGCCTGCCGGGCGACCATGTCGTTACCGTCGACGAGGTGCTCGGCGAGACCGGTTGGGTTTCGTCCGAGCTATACAAGCAGTTCCTGCAACCTGCCGACATCCGGTACGTGCTGGGTGCCGATTTGCGCACGGAATCCGGCGTAGAGTGCCGCTTTCGCGTCTCGCGCAGCCACGCATCGAGGGAGTTCAGCGCGCGTGACAGGGCATTCTGCACGCTGCTGCTGCCCCATCTCAGGCGCGCGGTCGAAGTGCATTCGCGCCTGGATACCGTGGAGGTGGAGCGGTCGATGTACGCGAACACCATCGATCGCCTGCAGGTCGGCACAGTCATGCTCGACATCAACGGTACGATCGTCGACAAGAACCGGGCGGCTGAAGAGATTCTTGCCGAGGGCAATGGCGTGTACCTCACGCGTGGAACGATCGAGGCCATGGACGCGGGGGAAAACCGCACCCTCAAGCGGATTGTGCGGCAAGCCGTGATGGGCCACCTTGGGACGGCCACGCCGATCGTCGAGGCGATGCCCATCACGCGCAGCGGGCACAAGCCGCGACTCGGCGTATTGATCCGCACGATTCCGTTGTCGGAGTGGTCGGATGACAGCAAGCGCCGGGCTGCGGTCGCGCTGTTTTTGCGCGACCCGGATCGCAAGCCGCAAGGCGCGCACGAGACGTTGCGCAAGCTGTTCGATCTCACACCAGCCGAATCTTCGCTCGCGATGCTGCTTGCGAATGGCATGACGCTCGACGAGGCAGCCGACGAGTCGGGCATCAGCAAGAACACAGCGCGCACCCATCTGCGGGCGATATTTTCGAAGACCGGCGTCACGCGGCAGGCAACGCTAGTCGGCATCGTGCTCGGAAGTGTCGTGCCGATGGGCTGAGCCGCCGTGCGGCCGACACTTCGGCGAGGCGGTGCGGCGCAAGCCGCATACACGGCAGCACGCAATATCTTGGTACTCCAAACAGATGATGCAGTTCGCAATCGTAGTCGCGATACTGAAGCCTATGGATATTCGCGTTGGTTGGTCCGACGCTGTCGTCTTCGCGAATATCCGCTCGCGCTTCGCATCCGAAGAGGTTGTCGTCAATTTCAGCGATCCCGCATTGTCGATGATGAACCCCAATCACGCGTACGGGACCGTCGACGACGGCATCGGCTATGTCGGCTGTCTGCAGGAGGCTGGCGTGGACGAGGTGCTGTTTCTGTGCCAGATGGGGACGGTTCCGCATTCGGCTCAGCTCGATACGATCCGCAACATTGGCGAGCACGTGATTGCGTTCTTCGAGCGCGAGAAAGTGCGTCCTTGCGCCTGATCTGCCCGGTCCCGCGCACCGCGCGGGCGGCGGCACCCATGAGCCAGACCCAGAAGGGTCACACAAGAGAGAAGCGTGGCGCCGAGCGCGCGCCACACTGGAGACATCCGTGCAACGTGAGAACGAATCGAACGCCCTTGCGGCCAGACTGATCGCCCGAGCCGAAGAACTTGCGCCGGTGCTTGGCGCACGCGCGGGGCAAGCCAACGCAATTGGCCGCATTCCCGCCGACACGCTCGCCGACCTGCAGGCCGCGGGCTTCTTCAAGGTCCTGCAACCGAAGCGCTATGGCGGCTACGAACTGGATCCGCAGATTTTTTTCGACATTCAGATCGCGCTCGCGCGTGGCTGCATGTCGACAGCGTGGGTCTATGGCGTGGTGGGCGTGCATAACTGGCAGCTCGCGCTGTTCGACGAGCGCGCGCAACAGGAAGTGTGGGGTGCGAATCCGGCCACGCTGATTGCGTCGACCTATATGCCGGTCGGCCGCGTGACGGTTGTCGAGGGGGGATTCCGGCTATCAGGCCACTGGAAGTTCTCGAGCGGCAGCGAGCTTTGCGAATGGGTCTTCCTGGGTGCGCTGGTGCCGCCCGCGAGCGCCGGCGGCGCGCCCGAATACCGTACCTTCCTGCTGCCCCGCAGCGATTACGCGATCAAGCAAGACTGGGACGTGCTGGGGTTGCGCGCCACCGGCAGCCACGACATCGTCGTGGACGACGTGTTTGTGCCCGACTACCGGACCCACAGGTCGGTCGACGGGATGATGGGCACGAGCCCGGGTCTCGCCGTGAACGACGCAGCGCTGTTCCGCTTGCCGTTCGCGCAGATCTTCGTGCGTGCGGTCTGTACGGCCTGCATCGGCGCGTTGCAGGGCGCGCTGGACGACTTCGTCGGATACGCAGACAAGCGCATCAGCGCGAATAGCGGCGCAAAGACGGTCGACGACACCGGCGCACAGGTCGCCTGCGCAAATGCGGCGGTGGCCATTGACGAGATGAGGGTGCTCCTCAGGCGCAATTTCGACGAACTGTTAGCCGCGGCAAACGGTGGGGCGGCCGTCTCGATCGAGCGGCGGGTTCACTTTCGCTATCAATCGGCGCAGGTCGCCGAACGCTGTGCACAAATCGCCAGTGCGCTGTTGCGCCATGCGGGCGGCAACGGCATCTATCACCGCAACCCGCTGGTGCGCCGCTTCCTCGATCTGCACGCGGCGCGGGCGCACTACGCGAACAACGTCGAGCGCTTTGGCCAGAATCTGGGCGCCGTGATGCTTGGGCGAGAAAACGCAGACTTCTTTATCTGACGAGGCTGCCATGAATGTTCAACACACGGTGGACCCGTGTTTCCACGCGGCCCCCCAGATGCTGCGCTATTTGGAGGCGCGCACACCGTGCGCTATCAGGCGTTGCCGAAGTACACGGATTATTTCCAGCATCTGCCGGGAGCGATGCAGGGCTATCGCTCGCTCGTTCGTCTAGCCAACGACCCGCGCAGTTCCTGACATTGCGGCTGCCATTGGGCGACGCGGTGCTGCAGCGTTGCTACTCGCTGTCGAGTGCTCCGTACTGAGCCCTCGCCCATGCGCGGCGGCGCTGTTCGAAATCGCGGCGTAGGCCGCAGACAGGCTGTAAGCCGGTCCATTGCATGCGACCGAGCAAGTTCGATGGGACAGGAGATCTCCATGAAAAAAAACCTACCCGGGCTGCTGATGTCGGCGGCCGTGCTGGGCGCGGCGCTGTTCGCGTTTTCGCCGCGCCCGTTGCCCGCATTTGCGGCCAGCGCGATTGCGGCCAATCAGGTGCAGATCAACGGCCTCGCGCGTGCGGGCGCGCGCGTGGTGGCCGTGGGCGAGCGCGGCGTGATACTCGTGAGCGACGACAGGGGGGCGTCGTGGCGGCGTGCGGCGGTTGCGCCCGACGAAGCCTCGACCCTCACGCAGGTCTTCTTTATCTCGCCGCGCGTGGGCATCGCAGTGGGGCATGACGGCTGGATCCTGCGCACGACCGATGGCGGCGATCACTGGCAGGAAGTGCGTTTCGATCACGCCCATTCGGACCCGCTGCTCTCGGTCTGGGGCACGGCGGGCGGCCCGGTGTTCGCGACCGGAAGCTTCGGACAACTGCTCGTTTCGCACGACGCGGGCGCGACCTGGACACAGCAGCCGACGCCGGCGGGAGATCGCCATCTGAACGCGATTGCGGGCGACGGTCACGGGCATCTCGTGATTGCGGGCGAGACGGGCACGCTGCTCGTTTCCGGCGACGCCGGAGCGACCTGGGAGAAACGCCCATCGCCCTACGAAGGTTCGCTCTTCGGCGTGCTGTCGCTCGCCGACGGCGCGTGGCTCGCCTACGGCATGCGCGGCAACGTGCTGCGCAGTACGGACGAGGGGGCGACATGGCAACACCTCGACACCCATGTGGGCACTTCGTACTTTGCAGCGATCCGGCTCGACAACAAGGACGTCGTGCTGGTCGGCCAGGGCGGCGCGATCGTCACCTCGAGCGACGCAGGCCAAACGTACGCGGTGCGCCAGGTCGGCGGCGTGCAGAGTCTCGACACGGTGCTTGATATGGGACCTGGCCAGCTGTTGCTCGGCGGCGAGGCCGGTGTGGGCCGTCTCTCTCTGGCGTGGCCGGCAGCAACCGCCCCCGGCGCCGTGACCCAATAAATCCGGGCGCCTGTTTTCCCCCTGTTGCCCGCGTCGTGCCAGCCTGTCCGGCCGCCACGACGCGTTTTCGTTTCCTTGACGTGAGACGCCTATGAATGACCTTTCCCGCCCCCGCGACGCCGCGCGGGCTTCTCGTCTTGCACGCGCAGTCGATCGCTGCGCGGATGCGATTATCCGGAACCGGCGTTATCTGCTCGCGCTGTGCATCGCGGTGACGCTTGCCTTTGGCTGGTCCGCGACGCGCCTGCGACTCGACCCCGGGTTCAACAAGATGATCCCGATGGAACACCCATACATGCAGGTGTTCAACCGCTACGCCAGCGCCTTCCCCGGCGCGAACACGATTCTCGTGAGCCTGCGCTGGAAGGGCAAAGGCGACATCTACAACCAGCCGTTCATGGACGAGCTGCGCCACGCCACCGACGACGTCTTCTTCATCCCCGGCGTGAACCGCTCGCGCGTGTTCTCCCTGTTCACGCCAAACGTGCACTATACCGAGGTCACCGAAGCGGGCTTTCGCGGCGATGTGGTAGTGCCGGGCCAGTTCAGCAGCGCCAATCCGGACGATCTCGCCAAGGTGCGCCGCAACGTGGCGCGATCCGGCCAGATCGGGCAGCTCGTCGGCAACGACCTGAAGTCGGCGCTGATCCGTGCGGAGCTGCGTGAGGACGATCCTGCCACCGGCAAGCGTCTCGACTACGGCAGCGTCGCCCGTCAACTGGAGCAGATCCGCGCCAGGTACTCGAATCAGGATGTCGAGGTCAACATCATTGGCTTCGCGAAGCTCGTGGGCGACGTGGAGGCCGGCATCGGCGGGGTGATCGGCTTTTTCACGCTGGCGTTTCTCGTGACGGGCGCGCTGCTGCTCGTCTACACGCGCTCGCCCAAGACCACGCTGCTCGCGCTCCTGATCGCGCTGTTCCCGGTGGTCTGGCTGCTGGGCGCACTGCCGATCCTCGGGTTGGGCATCGATCCGATGTCGATTCTCGTGCCGTTCCTGATCTTCTCCATCGGCGTCTCGCACGCCGTGCAGATGACCAATGCATGGAAGCAGGCGCTCGTCGCCGGGATGTCGCCGGTCGAGGCGGCGCGCGATGCGTTCCGCAAGCTGTTCGTGCCGGGCACCGTTGCACTGCTCACGAACGCACTCGGTTTCATGGTGATCATGCGCATCAAGATCGATATCGTTCGCGAGCTGGGCATCACCGCGTGCCTTGGCGTGCTGCTGATGATCGTCACCAACAAGATCTTCCTGCCGATCCTGTTGTCGTACACCCAGCTCGAAGCCCGCACGCTCGAGCTCGCGCGGCGCAGCGCGGCGGCGGGCGGCAGCCGCTTGTGGCGGGTCGCCGCGAGCTTCGCGCGCCCCGCGCCGGCGCTGGGGATTTTCGTCGTGGTGCTCGCGCTGCTCGCTTTCGGCGCGCAGGAGTCGCGCAAGCTGCAGATCGGCGACATCGGTTCGGGGGCGCCGGAGCTGCGCAGCGATTCGCGCTACAACGTTGACAACGCCGCCATCACTCGCCAGTACAACATTGGTGTCGACTTGCTGTCCGTCATTGTGGAGACGACCGGCTTCGACGACGCGTGCCTGCACTACCCGGTGATGAGCACGATCGAGCGCTTCGAAATGCAGATGCGCGGCGTGGCGGGCGTGCAGTCGGTGGTGAGCGTGCCGTCGCTCGCGAAGGTCTCGATTGCCGCGTTCAACGAAGGCAACCCGCGCTGGGGCGCGCTGCCCCGCTCGGCCGACGGCCTCACGCAGGGCGCGAGCGGCTTCGACCCCGACAACGGCATGAACACGGAGAACTGCCAGGCGATCCAGGTGCAGATCTACACGGAGAATCACGAGGGCCAGACAATCGCGCACATCGTGGACGAGATCAAGCGCTTTGCCGCCGAGGACGCCACACAAGGCGTGGCGTTCCATCTCGCGGGCGGCAATGTGGGCGTGATGGCGGCGACCAACGAAGCCGTGGCCGACGCCGAGATCGCCATGCTGCTCTCGATCTTCGGGGCCATCGCGCTGCTGTGCTTCGTGACGTTCCGCTCGTGGCGCGCGGTGCTCTGCATCATCGTGCCGCTCACGCTCGTCTCCATTCTCTGCAACGCGGTGATGGCGAAGCTCGGCATCGGCCTGAAGGTCGCCACGCTGCCGGTCATCACGCTCGGCGTGGGGGTGGGCGTGGACTACGGTATCTACCTCTACGAGCGGCTGCAGCACGAGGTGCGCGCGGGTGCGAGCCTGCCCGCGGCGTTCGGCGAAGCCATGCGCCAGCGCGGCACGGCGGCGCTCTTCACGGCGGTGACCATGTTTATCGGCGTGGGCAGCTGGGCTTTCTCGGCGCTCAAGTTCCAGGTGGACATGGGCGTGCTGCTGGCGTTCATGTTCCTCGTGAACCTGTTCGGCGCGGTGTTCCTGCTGCCCGCGCTCGCGGCATGGCTCGGTGTCGAACGCGCGGAGCGGCGCAGGCTGGCAGATTCGCCGGAGCGCGACGTGCCGGTCCACGGGTACGCCGCGGCGGAGCCGGATCAGTCGCTGTAATAAAAAAGCAGTGGCCGTGGTGTCCCACGGCCACTGCTTCATTACGAACGGGACGTCGCGTCCCGTATTGCTTCCCGCCTGCCGGTCAAGCCGCGATTCCGCGTTCCCGGGCAAGGGTGAGCGCAGTGTCTTCGATCATGTCTTCCTGTCCGCCGACCAGACGCTGCCTGCCCAGTTCGACAAGAATGTCACGCGCCGGAATCGCGTATTTGGCTTCCGCACGCTTCGCAAACAACAAGAAGGACGAATAGACGCCGGCGTAGCCCAGCGTCAGTGCGTCGCGATCGATGCGGATCGGCGCGTCCATGATCGGCAGCACGAGGTCTTCCGCCACATCCGAAATCGAGAACACATCGACGCCGGTCTCGATGCCCATGCGATGGCAGACCGCGACGAAAACCTCCAGCGGCGTGTTGCCGGCGCCCGCGCCGAGTCCGGCTGCGGCCGCATCGATGCGGTTTGCGCCTGCCGCCACGGCAGCCACCGAGTTGGCCACGCCCATCGCAAGATTGTGATGCCCGTGAAAGCCGAGTTCCGTTTCTGGCTTGAGTTGCTGGCGAACCCGCGAGATGCGCGCCGTCACGTCCTCGGGCAGCATGTAGCCGGCAGAGTCGGTGATGTAAATGCAATTGGCGCCATACGATTCCATCAGCTTCGCCTGCCCGACGAGCTGCTCGGGAGACGACATGTGCGCCATCATCAGGAAGCCTACGGTATCCAGTCCAAGCTTGCGCGCGAGCCCGATGTGCTGTTCGGACACGTCGGCTTCCGTGCAATGCGTGGCGACGCGGATCGTATGCACGCCGAGATCATGCGCCATGTGAAGGTGTTCGACGGTGCCGATGCCCGGCAGCAGCAGGGCGGAGACCTTCGCACGCTTGAGTTCGGGAATGACCGCGCTCAGGTAGGCCTCGTCGGTGTGCGACGGGAAGCCGTAGTTGACCGAGGCGCCGCCCAGCCCGTCGCCATGCGTGACCTCGATGAGCGGCACGCCGGCGGCGTCGAGCCCTTTCGCAATCGAGCGCATCTGGTCAAGAGAAATTTGATGCCGCTTCGGGTGCATACCGTCGCGCAGCGTCATGTCGTGCAGTGTAATGGGAGTCCCCGCGAGAGACATGGTCAGCTCCTTAAGCAGCCGCCGTCTGCGCGGCGGCGATCATTTGTTCAGCAAAGACTTCGGCGGTGCGCGCAGCAGCGGCGGTCATGATGTCCAGGTTGCCGGCGTATTTCGGCAGATAGTCGCCGAGGCCTTCCACCTCCATGAACACGGACACGCGGTTGCCATCGAACACAGGGCCGTTCTTGAGCGCATAGCCCGGTACGTAGCGGCGTACCTCGTTCACCATCGTGTGCACGGATGCCGTGATGGCCTCGACATCGGGCGCGTCTTCGGTCAGGCAGTGAATCGTGTCGCGCATGATCAGCGGCGGCTCCGCCGGATTGATGACGATAATGGCCTTGCCCTTTCGCGCACCGCCGATCTGCTCGATGGCGCTTGCCGTGGTGCGCGTGAACTCGTCGATGTTGCGACGCGTGCCGGGCCCGACCGAGCGCGAAGACACCGTCGCGACAATTTCGCCGTAGGCGACCGGCTGCACGCGCGAAACCGCATAGACCATCGGAATCGTCGCCTGGCCGCCGCAGGTCACCATGTTGACGTTCATCTCGTTGCGGCCGAGGTGTTCGGCGAGGTTCACGGGCGGCACGCAGAACGGCCCGATGGCGGCCGGTGTCAGGTCGATCATGCGCACGCCGAGCGCGGTCAGCTTGTCGGAGTTCGCCTGATGCACATAGGCGGAAGTCGCATCGAACGCAATGCGGATCTGGTCCTCGGCCACAAAGGGCAGCAGGCCGTCCACACCCTTGTCCGTGGTCTTCAGGCCGAGCTCCCGGGCGCGGGAGAGGCCCTCCGAGGCCGGGTCCACGCCGACCATCCACACCGGATCGAGCACGCTCGAGCGGCGCAATTTGTAGAGCAGATCGGTACCGATGTTGCCGGGCCCGATCAGTGCACACTTGATTTTGTTCATGGCGGATATTTCCTGTTAGACAAAACGTACGGAACATGGGCCGACGTCATAAGGCTTTCAGGCGTTGGCTGCGCCGAGATACGCCGGGCGCTCACCGCCGCCTTCGAGGCGGAAATTCGTGCCCGACGCGTAAGCGGCCAGCGGCGAAGCAAAAAAGAGGCATGCAGAGGCCACGTCGTCCGGCGTAGCGAGCCGGCCGGCCGGAATCGTCTTGCTGATGGCGTCGAGTGCGGCCTCGTCGCCGTAGTGTCCGCTGGTGGCGGAATCGGTTTGCACGAGACTCGGGCTCACCGCGCAAAGGCGCACGCGCGGTGCCCATTCCACTGCCAGCGAGGCGACCGCATTCACGATCCCTGCCTTTGCAGCCCCATAGGCGGCGGTGCCGGGCGACGGGCGCGAGGCGCTGACGCTGCCGATGAACAGGATCACGCCGCCGTCTTCCTGCTGCTGCATGATCACGTTGGCACGTTGGGCCAGATCGAGGGGCGCAATGAGATTGAGGTGGATGATCGCCGCGGTGAAGCGCGGCGAGGCATCGGCTGCTGCGACGAATGGCGATCCGCCCGCATTATTGACCACGATGTCGAGACGTCCCGTCTCGGCCACAATGCCGGCGAGCATTGCATCGATCTGTCCGATGTCGCGCAGGTCCGCTGCGATAAACGTGGCGGTCTCGCCCGCGGCGCTCGGGAGCGTCTCCGGTGCGGAGCGGCCGCATACGAAGACACGTGCCCCGGCCTCGAGATAACGCTCGGCGATCCGGCGCCCGATGCCTTTGGTCCCCCCTGTCACCAATACCGTCTTGCCGCAGAAGTTCAGCGTCGTCATTGCGAGTCTCCGTTGTTGTACCCGCGGATGATAGTCGCCGCGGGAATTTTCATCGTAGTCCGAAAGGGTGATGCCGCGCCGTGCGAACTGCGGCGATGATGCACTCGAGCTTCATGCACGAGCGACGACGGAGGCAAGCAACGATGACCACACAGACGACAGTTCCGAACGGATTTTTCACCGACACGCCCGGCGGCCTGCGGCTGCATCATTTTGAAGTGGGCACGGGAACGCCCGTCGTCTTCATTCACGGCAGCGGCCCGGGTGCAAGCGGGTTCAGCAATTTCAAGCATAACTATCCGCACTTTGCGGCTGCCGGCTATCGCACGATCGTGGTGGATCTGCCGGGCTATGGTCAGTCGTCGAAGCCAACTGACGTGGCGTACACACTGGACTTCTTTGTGGGCGCACTGCGTGCGCAACTGGAGGTGCTGCGCGTGGGGCGGGCGGTCCTGCTCGGCAACTCGCTGGGCGGTGCGATTGCGCTGAAGTACGCGCTCGATTATCCGGACGATGTCGAAAGCCTGATCATGATGGCGCCCGGGGGCGTCGAGGACCGCGAGACGTACTTCCGGATGGAGGGCATCCAGCGCATGGTGTCCCTCTTTACGAGCAGGCAAATGAATCGCGACACGATGCGCGAGTTGCTCCAACTGCTGGTCTTCGACAATTCGCTGGTGAGCGACGCGCTGGTCGAAGAGCGGATGCGGGTGTGCGAGCAGCAGCCGGCCGAGGTGTTGTCGACCATGAGCGTGCCGAACCTGACCGACGCATTGCCTGAGCTGCGCTGCCCGGTCCTCGGGTTTTGGGGAACCGAGGACCGCTTCAATCCGGTCGGCGGCGCCCTCAAATTCCTCGACCGGTGCAAGAACGCGCGCTTCGTGCTGCTCAACCGCTGCGGCCATTGGGTGATGGTCGAGCATCGCGACTACTTCAACCAGGAATGCGTGAATTTCCTCGCAGCAGCCGGGAATCGATGATCGGCGAAATCACGGCGAGAAAGACGTGAGGCCGTATTGCGCCAACGCCGCACGGATGGCGGTGGCGGGACACAGGAGTTGCAATTGAAGATCGTAGTGCCAGTGAAGAGAGTGGTCGACGCGAATGTGAAGGTCGGCGTGAAGGCGGACAAGACGGGAGTCGACATCGCCAACGCGAAGATGTCGATGAACCCGTTCGACGAGATCGCGATGGAAGAGGCGGTGCGCCTGAAGGAAGCGGGCGTGGCGACGGAGGTGATCGCGGTGTCGGCGGGCGTCGCGCAGTGCCAGGAGACGCTGCGCACGGCGCTCGCGCTGGGCGCGGACCGCGCGATTCTGATCGAATCGAACGAAGACCTCCAGCCGCTCGCAGTGGCGAAGCTGCTGCGCTCGATCGTCGAGAAGGAAGAGCCGCAACTGGTGATCCTCGGCAAGCAGGCGATCGACGACGATAACAACCAGACCGGCCAAATGCTGGCCGCGCTCGCCGGTCTGCCGCAGGCGACGTTCGCATCGAAGCTGAGCGTTGCCGACGGCAAGGCGACAGTGACGCGGGAAGTGGATGGTGGCGCGCAGACGCTGTCGCTCACGTTGCCTGCGGTGGTCACGACCGACTTGCGCCTGAATGAGCCGCGCTACGTGACACTGCCCAACATCATGAAGGCCAAAAAGAAGCCGCTGGAAATCGTGACGCCAGCGGATCTTGGCGTCGATGTCACGCCGCGCCTGAAGACACTGAAGGTTGCCGAGCCGCCGCAGCGCAGCGCGGGCATGAAGGTGCCGGACGTGGCGACGCTGGTCGAGAAGTTGCGGCTGGAAGCCAAGGTCCTATAAGAGCGAAGCACGGAGGCGAACGAGATGACGATTCTGGTAATTGCCGAGCACGACAACGTGTCGATCAAGGGCGCGACGTTGAACACAGTGGCGGCCGCGCTGAAGATAGGCGGTGACATTCACGTGCTGGTGGCAGGGCATCAGGCCCAGGCGGCGGCCGACGCGGCGGCGAGGGTCCAGGGGGTTGCGAAGGTGCTTCTCGCCGACGCACCGCAACTGGCCGATGGCCTGGCGGAAAACCTCGAGGCGACGGTGCTGAGGATTGCAAAGGACTATTCGCATATCCTCGCGCCGGCGACCGCTCACGGCAAGAACATCGCGCCGCGCGTGGCCGCAAAGCTCGACGTCGCGCAGATCAGCGAGATCACCGCCGTTGATTCGCCCGACACGTTCGAGCGCCCGATCTATGCGGGCAATGCGATCGCGACGGTGCAGTCGGGCGACGCCATCAAGGTGATCACGGTGCGCACGACGAACTTCGACGCCGTGGAGGCGCAGGGTGGCAGCGCGCCGGTGGAGACGCTCGAGGCGGCGCCCGCTGCAGGAACCTCGGCGTTCGTGAGCCGTGAAGTGACCAAGCTCGACCGTCCAGAGCTGACGTCGGCCGCGATCGTCGTGTCGGGCGGCCGGGGGCTGGGCAGCGGCGAGCACTACACCGCGTTGCTGGAGCCGCTGGCGGACAAGCTCGGCGCAGGGCTGGGCGCGTCGCGCGCGGCGGTGGATGCGGGTTACGTGCCGAACGACTTCCAGGTCGGGCAGACCGGCAAGATCGTTGCACCGCAACTGTACGTCGCCGTGGGCATCTCGGGCGCCATTCAGCATCTCGCGGGCATGAAGGACTCGAAGGTGATCGTCGCGATCAACAAGGATCCGGAGGCGCCGATTTTCAGCCTGGCGGACTACGGCCTCGTCGGCGACCTGTTCACGCTCGTTCCCGAACTGTCGGCTGCGCTCTGAGCCCGCGCTCTTGCCCGTATCATTCGGCCTGCCAACCTTCTTCAGAGCACCATCAGCAACTGGCCCACGACTATCTGAGCACGCTGCGGCCGGTCTGAGCCAGCCGCCGGCGGCCGTTGGGTCATCCGTGCAGTCACGCCAGCAGCGCAAGACGATGCAAACGCTGGGCACGCTCGAAATGCCGGCTTCGCCGGCATTCTCCATTTCTACTTTCTTTTCATTCCACCCGCCATGACATTCGAATATTCCCTGACTCATCCTTTGCTCAGCGAAAACGTTCCCCGCTGGGACGCCGAACATGATGTCGTCATCGTTGGCTTCGGGGCCGCAGGCGCGAGTGCGGCGATCGAGGCCGTGCAGGCCGGCGCCGATACGCTCGTGATCGAGCGCGCGTCGGGCTACGGTGGGACGAGCGCGCTCTCGGGCGGCGAAATCTATCTGGGCGGAAGCGGGGGCACGCCCGCGCAGCGGCAGGCCGGGTTCACCGATTCCACGGAGGACCTGTACCGCTATCTGATGATGGCGGGAGGGCGCGATGCCGACGAAGCCAGGGTGCGGTTGTATGCCGAAGAGAGTCTCGCGCATCACGACTGGCTGGTTGCACAGGGGGTGAAGTACAAGAACACGTTTCTGCCCGAGCGAATGGTGGAGCCCGTCACCGACGATTGCCTGATCTGGTCGGGCAGCGAAGAGGCCTGGCCGTTCAGCGCCCAGGCGAAACCTTGCCCGCGCGGCCACACGCCGCAATGGACCGGTTGGGGCGGCGGGCAACTGCTGATGAAGGTGCTTGGCGAGCGTGCGCTGGCGTTGGGAGCGGCCGTGCGTTACGACACGCGCGTCCTTGCCCTGATCGTCGATGCCGAGGGTGCGGTGTGCGGCACCGTCGTCAGGTCGGCGGGGCAGACGGCTTACATTCGCGCGCGACAAGCCGTGATTCTTTGCGCGGGCGGTTTCGCGATGAATCGCGACATGGTTCGGCGGCACGCGCCGCAGTTGTTGCGCTCGGGCGAGCCGATCGGCAGTCCGGGGGACGACGGCTCCGGCATCTTGATGGGGATGAGCGTCGGCGGGGCGGCGATCCACATGAACGAGGCTTTCGTGACCCTGCCGTTCTACGGACCGGAGTCGCTCATCAAGGGCATCTTTGTGAATGAGCGCGGCCAGCGTTTCATCAATGAGGACTGCTACCATGGACGCGTGGGCTATCACGCTCTGCAGCAGCTTGGCGACCGGATCTTTTTGCTTGTCGATCAGGCAACGTATCAGGAGCCGGCTGAGTTCACACGAATCGGCATCGCCGCCGCCGGCGAAACCTGGGAAGAAGTCGAGCGCGATCTGAGCTTGCCGGCCGGAACGCTGACCGCCACGGTCGAGACCTACAACCGGCATGCGCGCAACGGCGTCGATCCGCTCTTCAACAAGGCGGCGCAGTGGCTGAAGCCGCTCGACGAGCCGCCGTTCGTCGCACTCGATTGCCGGGTCGACTACGCCTTTTATTCGCATTTCACACTTGGCGGTCTCGACACGCTGCCAACCGGCCAGGTGCTCACCGAGCAACGCGAGCCGGTCCCTCGGCTGTTCGCTGCGGGACGGACCGCATGCGGGCTGCCGCGCTGGGGAGGCGGGTACAGTTCCGGCCTGTCTCTGGCCGATTCGACGTTTTTTGGGCGCCAGGCCGGGCGGCATGCGGCCGCTTCGGCAAGGCGTGGATGAGATGGAATGTGCATCGCTGCGGCAGCAGCGATGCCGTATTGCACGCTCGACGAAGTGTCGGGCGTGCGCGCCGGATCAGCGCTGAGAGGGAATGTTGCCGCCGTCGACGACGATTTCCGTACCCGTGATGTAACTGGCTTCGTTCGAGAGCAGGAAGCGGACCACGCGGCCAACTTCGGCGGGCTCCCCGAGACGGCCCAGCATGATGCGGCGCTCGAACGCGCCCGAGGGTAGGGTGTCGACAACCGGTTGAATCATCGGCGTGAGGATCTGGCCCGGCGAGACCGAGTTGACCCGGATTCCATCGTTGCCCAGGCTGTCCGCGAGCGAGCGCACGAGCGACAGGACGCCGCCTTTCGAGGCGGAATACGAGGGGATTAGCCCGTTGCCGAGCGTGGCGTTGATGGAGGCGATGGCCACGACTGCCGAGCCTGGGTTGGCGCGAAAATCGGGGAGCATCGCCTGAACGAGCAGGGCCAGCGCGCGCAGATTGATGTTGAGCACGGCGTCCCAGCGCTCGACGCTGAGTCCATCGATCCCGCTCTGGTCGACTACGCCCGCCGCGTGAACCAGGCCGCCGAGCGCTGGAAGCACCGCACGCGTTTGCGCAAGCGCCGGTTCCAGCGCGCTCGCGTCGCGCAGATCCACACCGTGGCCGTATGTGGCGACGCCGTAACGTTCAGCGAGTTGGGCCGCGACGGCTTGCGCCTTGTCGCTTTGAATATCCCAGATGGCGACCGGGCGGCCGACGGAGGCAAGCGCCGCTGCCGACGCCTGCCCGATGCCGGAGGCGCCGCCCGTCACCACGACGGCGGTGGCCGGCAGGTTGAGCGATACGCGGGGGGAGTCTGACTGCGATGAGGAAAGGTGAGTCGTCATGGAGGGTCTCGATGGGTTGTCGAGCCGCCTCATCCCCAGCGGACGAGGCGGCTGCACTTCTTCAATGCACGGCAGGGCGCTCCACCTCGCCGTGCGTGGTGGGTGCCGCCGACGCGCGCAGCGACTGCTTGAGCACCTTTCCGGATGCGTTCACGGGCAGCGCCGCAACGAATTCCACGCTGCGCGGCACCTTGTAGTTGGCCATGCGGGCCCGGCACCAGCCGATCAACTCCTCGGCGCCGAGGTCGAGGCCCGCGCGCAATACGACATAGGCCTTGCCGACCTCGCCCTGCCGATCGTCGGGCACGCCGATCACCGCAACCTGAGCGATCGACGGGTGTTCGGTCAGCAGGTTCTCGATCTCGGCCGGGTAGCAGTTGAATCCGCCCACGATGAACATGTCCTTGAGCCGGTCGGTGATGCGCAGATAGCCGCGCTCGTCGAGCGTGCCGATGTCGCCGGTGTGCAGCCAGCCCTCGCTGTCGATCGTCTCGAGCACGGCCGCCTCGTCGTCGAGGTAGCCCTTCATCACCGTGTAGCCGCGGATCAGGACTTCGCCCGCCGTGCCCGTGGGCACCGCGCGGCCCGTCTCGTCGACGAGGCGCAGCTCGACGCCGTCGAGCGGGCGGCCACAGGTCGTAGCGACCGTGTACGCGTCGTCGCCGGGGCGGCATACGGTGGCCAGACCGCAGCACTCCGTCAGCCCGTAGGCGGTCACCACCGTGCCGAATCCCAGCTCCCGCTGCATGCGCCCGATCAGCTCCGGCGCGACGTTCGAGGCGCCCGTGACAGCGACGCGCAACGAGGAGAGATCGAACTCGGCGAGGCGAGGGTGGGCTAGCAGGCTCAGATAGAGTGTCGGGGAGCCGGGCAGGAAGCTGATCCGTTCGGCGGCAATGCGCCGCAAGACGGACTCGGCGTCGAATATCCGTTGAGGAACGATGGTCGCGCCGCGAATGAGGGCGGCGAGCCACCCGGCCTTATAGCCGAACGCATGGAAGAACGGGCTCACGATCAGATAGCGGTCGCCCTGCGTCAACTCCACGATCTCCGACCAGTCGGTGAAGGCGCGAAGGTTTTGCCCATGTGACGTCACCACGCCTTTCGTACGCCCGGTTGTTCCCGACGTGAACAGCACATCCAAGGCCGTCTCGCTCGCGATCGAGGCGAGCCGCGCTTCCAGTTCGGCTTCGTGCGTCCCGGCGCCGCGCGCGAGAAAGGCGTCCCAGCCTGCGTCGCCCGCCTGCGGATCGCGCAGCACGACCCGGTGCTGCAGCGTCGGGATGGCATGGTCCGACAGCATTTCCGGGTAGCGGACGTCGAGGAACTCGCCAATGCAAAAGAGCACGCGGGCCTGGCTGCGAAGGAGGATATCCGCGGCCTCCGCGCCCTTCAGGCGCGTGTTCACCGGTACGAGCACAGCGCCGGCGCAGTGGATGCCCAGCGCCGCGACGATCCACTCGTGAATGTTCGGCGCCCAGATTGCAACGCGCTCGCCGTGCTGCACGCCGAGCGCGATCAGCGCGCGGGCCACGGCCCGCGCCGACCGGTGCAGCTCGGCGTAGCTGATCCGCATGCTGTCATCGTCGATGGCAGTCAGGTCTGCGTAACATTCGGCAGACTGCGCGAGCAGGTTCGGAATGGTCGGATTCGTTGGAAGACGATCGGTCACGGGTGGGTCCTTTCTGCAGCAATGCCTGGGGCGACTCCAGAAAGAGGCGGGTAGTCCGTATAACCGTGCGCTCCCGTCGTATAGAGCGATGTGCGGTCGAATCCTGCGAGCGGCGCGTGTTCCTTAAGGCGCATCACGAGATCAGGATTACCGATGAAGTGCCGCGCGAACGACACTGCATCCCCAATGCCGGCGGCGACGGCTTGCGCCGCACTTTGTCCGTCGAAGCCGTCGTTGACGATCAGCGGGCCGCGAAAATGACGGCGCGCCAGCGCAAAGGCGTCCAGTGCGGGATCGGGAGAGCGGCTCACGTGCAGATACGCGAGGCCCATTGGCGACACGGCGTCGAGCAACGCGCCGTAGGTGGCGGCCGGATCGTTGTCTTGCATGTCGTTGTAGGGGTTGCCGGGGCAGATGCGCAAGCCGACCCGCCCAGCACCGATTGCATCGGCGATGGCTTCGAGCGTCTCGACCGGGAAGCGAATGCGTCCTTGTAGCGTCCGGCCATAATCGTCGGTGCGCCGGTTCGAGCATGCGAGCAGGAACTGCATCGGCAGATAGCCGCTGCTGCAATGCAGTTCGACGCCGTCGAAGCCGGCGGCCATTGCATTGAGCGCACCGCGACGATACTCGTTGATCACGCTGACGATTTCGGAGCCGGTGAGCGCGCGCGGCACGTCCATCTCGACGGCGCCATGCGAGTCGGAATAAAGCGTTCCCCGTGCGCGAATCGCCGATGGCGCGACAGTTTGCGCATCGGGTGCCTTGTTGTGGCGCGTCGCAACCCGCCCGACATGCATTAGCTGGAGAACGATCTTGGCGCCGCGTTCGTGCACTGCGTCGGTCACGCGGCGCCACGCGCCGATCTGGGCATTGGTGACGATACCCGGGGTGCGGCAGTAGCCCTTGCCGTGACGGCTCGGGTAGGTGCCCTCGGCAATGATCAGCCCCGCACTCGCGCGCTGCGCGTAATAGGCGACGTGCAAGTCGTCCGGCGCATCGTTTTCGTTCGCACGGCTACGCGTCATCGGCGCCATCACGACACGGTTGGCGAGCGCGAGCTCGCCAAGCTGTACGGGCTCAAACAGATTTGCTGTCATGCTGGGTATTCCGTGCTGTCTTCAACGCGTGCGGATCTTTGGCACGGGCGAGCCGCGCCGCATGCTCTCCAGAAATGCCCCGAGCGGTGCGGGGGCGGCGACATCCGGCAGCTCGCCGGTGGGCTTGTTGTTCCAGAACGCCTTCCATGAAGGCCAGAGATCGTGCCACGAGCCGTCGTAGAGTTCGCGGCCCGGCCAGCGCATCTTCTTGTCTCCGATCGGCGGCTTGTTCAGGTCGCTCGCGTACAGATAGCACGGCAAGCGGCGCCTGAAATACCAGCGGCCGTCGATGCGTTCGTAGTCGTCCCAGTAGAGCATCTGCATGATGACCCACTCGGGGCCGGTCTCATGCTCGTTCTTCGAATAGACCACGCCGCTCGCGTGGTCTGCATCCTTGAACTCGATGATGTGCCCGCCGATGTGATGCGACGTCACGGTGAACTGCTTACGCAACGTGTCGTCGATCCATTGCTTCAAATGGGCGCGTCCGACCCGCTCCTTGCCAACCACGACGTCTTCCGGGAAGAGGCTCGTCCATGCGTCGAGGTCGCGCATGTCGAGCGCCAACGCGTATTTGGCGGGCAACATGCGGATCTCTTCGATCGATTCGAGGCGGTCGATCCGCTCGAGCAGTGATGAATCATGCATTTTCGCGCAGGTCCTTTAAGCTGGCCGCACCGCTCACGAGGCGGTATCACGCCGTTCGGCAGAGGTGTCGGAGACGTAGTCGGTTGCGCCCACGTCGAGCCGGCAGGTCTTGCCGCCGTCGACGACAAGGCTCTGTCCGGTGATATACGAGGCTTCGCCGGAGGCGAGGAACAGGATGGCATTGGCGACTTCGAGCGGCTCGCCGATGCGCATCATCGGCACCGAGCGAGCCGTGCCCTCGGCGGTTTGCGCGTCGCTCAGCGCTTCGCGCGTGCCTTCGCTCCAGACCACGCCGGGAATCACGACATTGACCCGGACATTGTGGGGCGCGCCTTCGAGTGCCACCGCGCGGCTGAAGTTGAGCACGGCGGCTTTGGCGGCGCCGTAGGCCGACAAGCCCGGACTCCCCAGCAGGCCCGCGACCGAACCGAGATTGACGATCGCGCCGCCGCCGCGCTGCTTCATCACGCGCAACGCCGCCCGGGTGCCGAAGAACGCCACGTCGAGGCTGCCGCGCAGGCACTGGTGCCACGCGTCGGTGCTGACCTGATCCAGCATGCCCCATGTGTAGTTCACGGCGTTGTTGACCATGATGTCGAGTCCGCCGAAGCGTTCGACCGTGGCACTTACCGCTCGCTCGACCGATTGCTCGTCGGTGACGTCGGCCTGAATCCAGTCCGCGTTGCCGCCCTG
This sequence comes from Paraburkholderia silviterrae, assembly GCF_004353915.1. Taxonomy (GTDB): domain Bacteria; phylum Pseudomonadota; class Gammaproteobacteria; order Burkholderiales; family Burkholderiaceae; genus Paraburkholderia; species Paraburkholderia silviterrae. Next base: position 137,222 of record NZ_SMRP01000010.1, read on the forward strand.
CGCCACGATCTCGGCCACGACCCGTTCGAGTGGCTCGCGGCGCCGGCCGCAAATCATCACGCTCGCACCCTCCGCAGCGAAGCGCCTTGCGGTGGCCTCGCCAATGCCGGTTCCCGCGCCGCTGACCCACGCGATCTTTCCCTGCAAACGTCCGTTCATTTTCGTCTCCTGAATGTCGTGATCAAATCTCGTGCAACTCGCTGAGGGCTAGTGCTGGCACTTCGGTCAGCGTTTGCCATTCACCGTCCTTGCACTGGAAGACCTTCTTCTCATGCAAATTGCGAGGGAGGTCTGCTACGTCCGTGTAGAACTGCCGATACCATTCGCGAAGCTGATAGATCGGGCCGTCGCCTTCGCATAGGACCGGGCGCTCGACGCGCGTCTTGTTGTGCCAGATCTCGACATCCTGGAAGAAGGACTTGTGGGCCTGCTCCACGTAGGCATTGGCGATCTCGCGGTTCTGGTCGTCGGACAGGCCGGGAATCTTCTTGATCATCACGCCGTAGCGCAGTTCGAAGCTGTGCTGGTTGATCGGCACATGACAGTTGAGCAATATGCTGTGCAGCGGATTCCCATCCACTTCGGCGCTCATGTGCGTGATGTGATAGGCCGGTCCGAAGTAGGCACTGTCCGCGATCAGCGTGCTGCCCAGAAGCTCGCTCTGCGCACCATGAAACATCTGGTGGCCGACGTGGCCGACGAACGTGTTGCAGAAGTAGCTGGCGGGAGAGCCGTGCACGGGGCCGAAATGCGCTGCATCAGCGAGGTTGTCGACGAGTTCGCGGCAGTGCGTCTGGATGGTCATCTTGCGGATGGACCACGGCATCCATTCGTCCGAGAAGCAGGCGTGGATGCGGGGGATCGCAACTTCAGGAGCGGGCGGTGCGCCTTCCGGATCGTGCCAGACGAACAGAAGGTTGTTTTGTTCGCAGCTGTGCCACGCTTTGACGCGCGCTTTCGCCGGAACGCGCTTGCAATAGGGAATGCTGTTGCATGCGCCGTCGCCGCCCCAGCTCCAATGGTGGAACGGACACACAACCGAGTTGCCTTGCACCGTGCCCGAGGCCAGATCTCCCCCCATGTGCGGACACCACGCATCGAGGACGCGGATGTGACCGTCGTCGCCGGCAAAAGCGACGAGACGCTGGCCGAAGATATCGAGACCGTGAGGCTTGCCGTCCTTGTATTCAGACGCCAGTCCGAGGCAATGCCAGCCTCGGGCGTAACGATCCGCAGTTGCAGTCTCTCCGTTTGAGCGAGGCAGTGCCATGATGTCCCTCTTTTGTGATTATGGGTGTGGTCATATTGTGGCCAGCCGCCGCGGCGGCAACATAACCCATACGGATGAGGTCTGAGCACTTCTGGCGCAGCCGTGGTGAAGTTGAATGGGGATGAATTGGGGCTGGCGCTGTCGACGAGGTTGATTTGCACTCCATACTGACGTGGGTGAATTCACTACGCAATGCAAGCACTTCGCCATACAAGCGCGGAGCGAACCCACCGAAACAGTTACGCGCCCTTTGTGATCATCTCGGCGGCTTTTTCCGCGATCATGATGATGGAAGCACTCGGGTCCCCGGTAGAAATTCTGGGCATGACGGATCCGTCAACCACCCTCAACCCCTCGGTGCCATGGACTTGCAACCGGTCATTCACCACCGCTAGTTCGTCATTGCCCATTCTGCAAGTGCCGACCGCCTCATAATTGGGATTGACTGTCGCCCGGAAATAGTCGTCTAACCGGGAGTCGCCCACGCAATCTGCACCTGGCGTCACCTCGCGCCCACGGAAAACGTCATAGGCTCGCTGACCGAATATGTCCCGCACAATTTTGACACCCCGCCTGAGCGCTTCGCGGTCACGTTCGTGTGCCAGATAATTCACATTGATGAGCGGCGAGGCCGTCGGATCCGCTGAACGCAGCTTCAACTCTCCGCGGCTTTCCGGCCGAGTCAGGATAATCAGGTTGGAGACACCGTGCTCAGGCACGAAGCCGGTCAGGCTCGGCATGATGGGTATCAGGTAGAACTTGAGATCCAGTTCAGAATGACCTGCGGCACCAGACCGTAGATAAGCGATGGCGTCTGTACTGTTTCCCGCCGCGGGTCCAGATCGCTTGAGCAGATAACTCAGCCCGGCCTGCATCATGGCCCGGCGGTTCGAGACATACTTGTAATCGGTCACAGGCTGTGGGCAGGTGAGCTGAACCTGAGTGCCGACGTGGTCATGCAAATTCTGCCCCACACCTTTGAGGTCGAGCATGGGTTTTATACCTGTCGATTTCAAATGATCCGCGTCGCCAATTCCCGACAACATCAACAACTGCGCCGACTGGAAAACGCCACCACTCGAAATGACCTCCATCGTGGCGTAAGCGCGCTTGACTTTGCCGCCCTGAAGATATTCGACTCCGATGGCACGCATGCCCTGAAACAGCAGCCTGGTCACATGCGCGTTTGTCTCGACTTTTAGATTCTTGCGACGACGGGCGGGTCGCAAGTACGCGACTGCAGAACTGATTCTGCGCCCATTTAGAATGGTCCGATCCGACGGACCGAAGCCCTCCGGCTTGGCGCCATTGTGATCGTCACTGTACGGGAACCCCGCCTGTTGAGCGGCTTCCAGCCAGGCCAATGACGCGGGGTTGTCAATACGCGCCTGCGTCACACTGAGCGGACCGCTGCCGCCGTGAAAATCGCTCTCACCGTGCTCATTGCCTTCGGCGCGCTTGAAGTAGGGCAGCACATCCGCATAAGACCAGCCGGCGTTCCCGAGACGTGCCCACCCATCGAAGATTTCCGGAGCGCCGCGGCTGTAGCACATACCGTTGATCGAGCTGCTTCCACCAATGACTTTTCCGCGCACATCATGCAGCACGCGATTGTTCAAATGCTGTTGCGGAGCAGTTTCATAGTGCCAACTGAACAAGCCACCCTGCAACATCGCAAGGAATCCCCCTGGGATGTGAATGAGCGGACTCCGGTCACGTCCACCTGCTTCCAGAAGCAGGACCTTGCGATGCGGATCGGTCGAGAGCCGGTTAGCGAGCACGCAGCCCGCCGATCCTGCGCCCACGACAACATAGTCGTAGCCAGCATGATTGGTCATAAGTGATCTTTACCCTCTTGTCGGTCGTCGGGAGTGCACCAATGGCGGCACCGTTCTGTGTGGAATCGCCGCTAATGCGACGTGTGTAGTGATAACGACAATGCTATGAGCAGGCGACCGCGATGTCAACCCGGGCAGTTCTTGCAGCAGCCACGAAAGGCCGAATAATGTTTGGCCGTCGTGCCCAGGCCGCAGCAAAGCGACGACCGCATGACCGTGTGTCTTGACTCGCGCAGGCACACGCGAACCGGCTTGCGGACAAGACGTTGCTGCTTGGAGAGTCAGCACATGCGCGCCGTCACCTGCAACGCTTGCCGCGCGGCGAGGTAGGAAAGGGCGCTGGGGGTTATGGTCCGTTGGGGGATCACGTTGCCGCCATGATGCAGGTCTACGTGGCCGACCGCATTGACCATGCGGCCGTATTGCTGGCGAACCGACTTGATGTACTCGAGCGCAGCAGACCGGGGCGTGCGTCTTAAGGACGTTTGAGCTTAATTATCTGGCGGTTTTATGCAAGCAATGCCATCCGTGGCGAATCTTGCAATCAACATATGAAAGCGCCGCAGGTTCTGGCGCTGAGCCTCGAACACAAGAGATAATAGCCTGATTTTTAACGCATAAATAAAGTGCATTTTCGGGATATTGAGGAAAATATTTAATTTCCCTTTCTATTTTTTTAATCTATTGGCTCGGCATGTAGGGATATTTTTCGGGTCTATTGCGGAAATTCTCGGGTCTATTGTGCAGGGACACGATGGCTTCATTCTCGAGCCCTGCACCTTAGCGCCAACAGTGGCGCGATCGACAATATCCGGCAACATCGCGCCATGTCCGATTCCACACCTCATCTCGTCGTCACACTCGCGTACGATCGTCTATGCACCTTCGAATTCGGTTGCGTGATGGAATTCTTCGCGCTCGAACGGCCCGAACTCGACCTCGCGTGGTATCGCCTTGCTGTGTGCGCCGCCGAGCGCGGGCCGTTGCACGCGGCAGGCGGCATCACCGTGTCCGCACCCTATACGCTGGCGATGCTCGATCGCGCGCAGACGATCGTGATACCGGGCTGGCGCGACCCCGAGGAGCTGCCGCCCGAAGCGCTGCTCAAGAAGCTGCGCGCCGCCCACGCGCGCGGGGTGCGGCTGTGCTCGATCTGCTCGGGGTGTTCGTGCTTGCTGCAGCAGGCGTGCTCGACGGCAAACGCGTGACTACGCACTGGCGCTATGCCGAAAGGCTCCAGCAGCGTTATCCGCAACTGAGTGTCGAACCTGACGCACTCTATATCGACGAAGGGCAGGTGTTGACCTCAGCCGGATCGGCTGCGGGCATCGACATGCTGCTGCACCTCGTGCGCAGCGATCACGGCGTAGCGGTAGCCAATCGCGTTGCGCAACGGCTGGTCGTGCCGCCACATCGCGAAGGAGGCCAGGCGCAATTCGTGCCGCGCCCGATGCCACGCGACGAAGCTAGCCCGCTTGCGAAGCTGATGGATTGGGTGCGTGCGAATCCGCGCCTCGACCATAGCGTGGCGTCGCTTGCCGCGCGTGCCGCGATGAGCGCGCGCACGCTGCAGCGCCAGTTTCTCGACGCAACGGGAATGGGACCCTACGCGTGGGTGGTGCGCGAGCGCGTGAGCCTTGCGCGCGATCTGCTTGAATCGCGGCCCAACTTGCCCATGGACCGCGTGGCGGAACTGGCGGGCTTCGGCTCGGAGGAATCACTGCGGCGGCATTTCCGGCGCATCGTGCTTACGAGTCCCGCCGCGTATCGTGAGCAATTTGCGCGCGGCGCCCAGGGCACGCGCTCGCGCGGATCAGGCGCAAGGCAGCGGGCCTGCTGGCCCGGCTGAGCTGCCCGCATGCCCCGCGCCACGCATCAGTACTCCAGAACAATCTTCCCAAAGTGCCCGCCCGTTTGCTGCAGCCGGAACGCATCGGCGATTGCCTCCAGCGGGAACGAGCGGTCGATCACCGGCTTGACGCCGGTCGCGTCGATGGCGCGCACGAGGTCGATCTGGTGCTGGCGGCTCCCGACGATCAAACCCTGCAGGCGCTGCTGGCGGCGCATCATCGTGGCGGTAGGCACCGGGCCCGCGATACCGGTCAGCACGCCGATCAACGCGATATGGCCGCCGACCCGCGTAGCCAGAATGGACTGTTCGAGCGTTCCTGGGCCACCCACCTCAACCACGTGGTCGACGCCGCGTCCGTTCGTGAAGTCCAGCACCCGCTGCGACCATTGCGGCTCGCTGCGATAGTTGATTGTGTGGTCCGCGCCAAGCTGCCGCGCGCGCTCGAGCTTTTCGTCGGATGACGATGTGGCGATCACAGTCGCGCCCATCGCCTTGGCGAGCTGCAGCGCGAAAATCGACACGCCGCCGGTGCCCAGCACCAAAACCGTTGCGCCGGCTTTGAGCGCACCGTCCACCACCAGCGCGCGCCAGGCGGTCAGCCCTGCCGTCGTGAGCGTGGCCGCCTCGGCGTGGCTGTAGCCACGCGGGCTGTGGGTGAACGCCGTGGCTGGCGCAACCACGGCTTCGCGCGCGTAGCCGTCCACACCGTCACCGGGCGTCGCGGAGAAGTCGGGGATTGTGGGTTCGCCGTCGAGCCAGGGCGGGAAGAACGTGGACACCACATGGTCGCCGGCCGCGAATTCGCGCACGCCAGGCCCTACGGCTTCGACCACGCCAGCGCCGTCGGACATGGGAATGCGCCCGTCGGCGGCGCCCATGTGTCCGAGAACGACGCCCAGGTCGTGGTAGTTCAGCGAACTGGCGTGCAGCCGCACGCGGATCTCTCCCGCCTGCGGCTCGCCTGGTGCCGCGATATCCACGAGCTTGAGATTGTCGAGCCCGGCGGGCGCGATCAGTTTGATGGCCTTCATGAAAATCTCCTTGCGACGCCGCCTCGCGGCGTCATGGGTGTTGGCGAGCTTGCCGTCTTGGGCACCAGACGAAGCATAGACGCGCGCACGCAATCCGGGTGGCGAGTGCGGCCGTCCGTAAGCCGCTGAGGCCGTCTGGCGCCATGGTGCTCGTTTATGTTTACTTTTGACGAATTGATTTGCTATTGACAAATAAATTTCGACGCTCCTATGATGTGCCCACGGTAGTTGCAAGTGGTTCGTCGCCGCAGTGCAGGCATGCTGCGATGCGGCATTTGCTTGCCCCCGAGTCAGGGGCTGGAGTTGCCGGAGCATTCATCGAGTCGTTCCCAAGGCGCGCCAGACGCCACTAAACGGAGATCCGCGTGGCGCTGATCTCCCCCCAAAGTTTGGAGACAGGCACATGCCGCAATCGATCATCACGGACCGCGCGTCCGACCCCACGCTCGCGCCGCTCGCCGCCGCGTCCCAAACGGGCATGTCCCAAACGGGCATGTCCCAGACGGGCATGTCCCCAACCAGCGACGACCTGCTCTACCGCAAAGTCTCGTGGCATGTCATTCCGTTTTTGTTTGTCTGCTATGTCGTGTCGTTCCTCGATCGCATCAACATCGGCTTCGCGCAGTTGCAGATGAAGCACGATCTCGGCTTCAGCGATGCCATGTACGGGCTCGGCGCCGCCATCTTCTACGTGGGGTATGTGCTGTGCGAAGTGCCCAGCAATATGCTGCTCGCGCGTTTTGGCGCGCGCCGCACGTTCATGCGCATCATGCTGCTGTGGGGGATCGCGTCGACCTGCATGATGTTCGTGCATACGCCCACGCACTTCTACGCGCTGCGTTTCCTGCTCGGCGTATTCGAAGCGGGCTTCTTTCCGGGCATCGTGCTGTATCTGACCTACTGGTTTCCTGCGCGCCGGCGCGCCGCGGTGTTCTCGATCTTCTTCGCGGGCGTCGCGGTGGCGGGCGTGCTGGGCGGACTGGTCTCGGGCTGGATCATGCGCGACATGGGCGGCGTGATGGGGCTGGAAGGCTGGCGCTGGATGTTCGCGATCGAGGGCGTGCCCGCCGTGCTGCTCGGTCTGATGGCGGCGCTCTGGCTCGTCGATGGCCCGGAGCAGGCGCGTTGGCTCAGCGATGCGGAAAAGGCCCACTTGCTTGCGCAGCGCGACGGCGTAACCATGGGCGCACGCACGGACTCTAACGCGGCAGCGCCGGCGCCGCATTCGTCACATTCGTCGCGCTCGTTCGGCACCGCGCTGTCCAATCCCCGCGTCTATCTATTTGCGTTCATTTATTTTTCGCTGACCTGCGCTTCGCTCACGCTCAACTTCTGGATGCCGCTGATGATCCGCGACTTCGGCGTGCACGACGTGCTGGCGATCAGCCTCTATACCGTGATTCCGAACGCGGTGGGCGCAGTGGGCCTCATGCTGATCGCGCGCCGCTCCGACCGGCGTGGCGAGCGCCGCTGGCATTTCGCGGCATGCACCATCGGCGGCGGCATCGCGCTGTCGTTGCTCACGCTGCACCTGGCGAGCTTTGCCGCAATGATGGCGATTCTCTCGGTGGCCGCCGTGCTGATCTTCGCCGCGTTGCCGATCTTCTGGGCGGTGCCGTCCGCCTACCTCACGGGCAAGGCGGCCGCTGCGGGCATCGCGCTCATCAGCAGCATCGGCATCACGAGCGGGATCGTGAGCCCGTGGGCGATCGGGCTCATCAAGACGCATACGGGCAGCATGGACAACGCGCTGTACGTGCTGACCGCGCTGCTGGTGGCGAGCGGCGTGGCGTTGCTGATCGGCGTGCCCGCGGCGCAAAAGGCGCGCTGAGGGTCTACCGGAAGCCCGCGTGCCGGCGCTGCGCTGGTTTGTTCAGGCGTCCAGTTCCTCGATGGAGTCCACCCGGTCGTGATAGAAGGCCAGGTGGTCCTTGATTTGCGCGACGGCGTCATGTGGCGACTCGTAGGTCCACACGGCGTTGATCGAGCGCTCGCCGCCAGGCACGATCGAGTAGTAGCTGCAGTTGCCCTTGTAAGGGCAATAAGTGGCATGGTCCGTGCGTGCGAGCAGCGACATGTCGGTGTCTTCGCGCGGCACGTAGAACACTGCCGGGTAGTTCGCCTCGCGCAGCATCAGCGCCCGGCGCGTATCGGCAACGGTCTTGCCCGCGACCTTCACGACTACGCGCAACGGGCTGGGCTCAATCGTGATGGGATGGTCCGGTCCGGGAATTTTCACGGTATTCGTGTGCATGGTGGCACTCCTTGCAGGCGGGAATCGGGGGCCGGAGTCCGCTGACGCGGCTCGCGGCCGATGCCTTGCAGTGTAGGGCGAAAACCGGTTTTGCCGCTTGGGCTGCTAGCGGGTGCCGCCTGCGCGCACAGTTATTGCTGCGGCGCGCCGCTCCAGGCGGGCAGGGTGGCGCCGTGATAGACGGCGCGGATCCTGGCGGCGACGTTCGGCTGCTGATAGCTGGCGACGAGCGTGCGCACCCAGGGTGCATTCGCGTCCTTCTCGTTGACGGCGATGAAGTTGCGGTACGGGCTGCCGTCCACCTTTTCCTGCGCGATGCGCTCTTGCGGAATGCGGATGCCGGCCTTGATCGCCCAGTCGGTGTTGACCACGGCGGCGTCCAGGTCGCCGATCGCACGCCCAACGATGCCCGCGTCGAGTTCCTTGATCTTGAGTTGCTTCGGATTGCTTGCGATGTCGCGCACGGTGGGAAGCAGGCCAACGTCGCTGCGCAGCGTGATGAGACCCTGCGACTGCAGCAGCAACAACGCGCGGCCCTCGTTGCTCGGATCGTTCGGCACGCCGATGGTCGCGCCCGTCGGCAGTGCCGAAACCGAAGAATGTTTGCGCGAATAAAGGCCAATCGGCTGCACGTAGGTGAAGCCCACGGGCACGATCGCGTAGTGGCGGGCTGCGACTTGCGCGTCCAGATAGGGTTTGTGCTGGAACGCATTGGCGTCGAGGTCGTGCTCGGTGAGCGCCTCGTTGGGCTGCGTATAGTCGGAGAAGGTGCTCACCTTGACCTCGATGCCGTGCTGGGCGGCATTGGCGGCCACCACGCGCCAGACATCCTCGTCTTCGCCCGACATGATGCCTACGCGCACGGTTTGCGCTGCCTGTGCGGACTGCATGAGCGTTGCGCCGGCGATGAGCGCGAGCGAGGCAAGCCCCGTTGCCAACAGTGTTCTCTTGTTCTTGTTCATGCGTGTGCCCGTGAGGTGGTGAAAGATGTGGCGATGCTAGAGGGCGCCCGCGCCATGGCCAAACAATTTCGAGCGCAATGTTTATTGCATGTGCGCCGATAAGCACTGCACGGCAAGCGCATAGCGCGGGTGGGCGGCTTGCATGCCGGTTTTCGCAACGGGCGCAAAGCATATACGAAAACGTCGTTTTGCCGCGTGCCGGGCTATGTCTACGATGCTGCGAACGCCATTCATACGGGTTTCGCTCATGTCCACCATAGCCTTTCCTTCGCGCGACGGCGGCATCGACGCGCGCGCCGCTGCCGCCACCGATACCGTTCATCCGCACCTCGTTATCCGTTCTGCCGAAGACGTCGCGCGCATCGTCAACGCAGGCCCTGCGCAAGGTAGCAAGACGCGCGCCGTGATCGCGATCGCACTGGGCGGAGTGTTTCTCGACGCCTACGATCTCACCTCACTCGCGTATGGCGTAAAGGACATCGCGCGCGAATTCGCGCTCTCGCCCGCGCAGGTGGGTTTCGTTTCCGCTGCGATCGCGTTTGGCGCGATCCTTGGGGCGCTGTTCGGCGGCTATCTCACCGACCGCATCGGGCGCTATCGCGTCTTCATGGCTGACATGCTGTTCTTTGTCGTTGCCGCAATAGTCGCGGGTCTTGCACCCAATGCGTGGGTGCTCGGCGGCGCGCGCTTCCTGATGGGCTTCGGCGTGGGGCTCGACTTGCCGGTGGCGATGGCGTTCCTCGCGGAGTTCTCGCGCGTGTCCGGGCGCGGCAACAAGGCGGCGAGCGTCGCGGCATGGTGCCCCGCGTGGTACGCGGCCACGAGCACGTGCTATCTGCTGATACTCGCGCTCTACGCGGTGCTGCCCGCACATCATTCGGGCTGGCTCTGGCGCCTGACGCTCGCGTTCGGCGCGGTGCCGGCCATCGCCATCATTCTCGTGCGGCACCGCTATATCAGCGAGTCGCCGGTGTGGGCCGCGAATCAAGGCGATCTTGAAGGGGCTGCCCGCATCCTGAAGCAGTCCTGGGGTGTGGATGCCGTGGTCGAGCGCAACGTGGGCGAGGCGGCGAGCGCTCCAGTGCCCGCACACGCGCCGCGCTCCGCTTCGTGGCGCAACTATGGCGTGCTGTTCAACGCCACTTACCGACGCCGCACGATACTCGCGGCGACCATAGGCGCGGCGTCCTCGTTCGGCTATAACGCGATCATCTTCGGCCTGCCCGTGATCATTGCGAGTTTCCTGCAGCAGGGGCCGCTCACCACCATCGTCGCTTCGCTGCTGCTCAATCTGCTGTTCGCGTTCGTGGGCGGCTTGATCGGCGTGCGCACCGCGCCCACGGTGGGGGCGTGGAAGATGACCGTGCTAGGGCACGCGCTGCAGGTGGGCGCGCTGGTTGGCCTTGCGCTGATCGGCCATCCGTCGAGCGGGGTGTTCGTCGCGCTCGCCATCGTGTTGCTGGGGGCGTATCTGTTCGCTCAGGGATTCGGGCCCGGCTCGCATTCTATGACGTATGCCTCGCTCAGCTATCCGACCTCGCTGCGCGGCATTGGCGTGGGCTTGAATCAGACGCTGGTGCGCTCGGCGTCCACCGTTTCGCTGTTTCTCTTTCCGGTGCTGGCGGCGGCGCTCGGCACGAAGGTGTTCTGGGTGATCGCGATTGCGCCGCTCGCGTCATTGCTCGTGTTGCTTGCGATTCGCTGGGAGCCTTCGGGCTACGATATCGACAGCGAAGACTACCGTCCGGCCAGCGCCAAACAGGCACGGCCAGACGATTGCCCGGCGTGCATGCGCGCATAGCCAGAAACGTCATATGCAATCGTGGATTAACTAGTAGGGGATTGCGCGTTGCGCTGTTCAAATGATTAGCGGGACCCGCCCGGCGCCGCATGGCGCGAGCGGGACGCTAACCCGATCAGTTCGAATCGCCATGCCGACTAGTGAATTCTCCAACGCCGCGGCGCGTCTGCCGCGGCTTTCCGATCCGCGCCGTGTGCGGCGCATCGCGAACGATGCCGAAGCGCTCGCGGCAGCACATACTCTCGCGCAAACCATAGCCCCCGGTGCCTCGCAACGCGATCGCGAACGCACGCTGCCGTGGGACGAGCTCGATAGCTGGTCCGAGAGCGGTCTCGGCGCGATTACCGTGCCGCGCGCATTCGGCGGCGCCGATGTTTCGTACGCGACGCTCGCCGAAGTATTCGTGGTGCTCTGCGCAGCCGATCCTGCATTCGGGCAGATTCCCCAAAATCACTTCGGCGTGCTGGGTATCCTGCGCGAGATCGGTACGTCCGCGCAACAGGCGCGCTTTTACGGCGAAGTGCTGGCGGGGCAACGCCTTGGCAATGCCGGGCCCGAACGTCGCTCCGCCGCTTCGGCCACGATCCTGCAAGGCGCGACGCGTTTGTCGGCAACACCCGAAGGCTTGAGGCTGCATGGCGAGCGCTTTTACTCGACGGGTGCACTGTTCGCGCACCGCGTGCCCACGCGCGCCATCGATGAGGACGGGCGCGCCGTGCAGGTCTGGGTGCCGCGCGACGCGTGCGGTCTCGCGGTGATCGACGACTGGAGTTCGTTCGGACAACGCACGACGGCAAGCGGTACCGTGCGTTTCGACAACGTTGCCATCGATCCCGAAGACGTGCTGCCGATCTGGCAGCTCGCGGACCGTCCGGGCCTGTACGGACCCACTTCGCAATTGATCCAGGCGGCAATCGATCAGGGCATCGCGCAAGCGGCTGTCGCAGACGCGCTGAGCTTCGTGCGCGAGCGTGCCCGGCCGTGGGTGGATTCGGGTGTGGCCCGCGCGGCGGACGACCCGTACATCATCGCCGACATTGGGCGGCTGCAAATCGATCTGCACGCGGCGCACGAAGTGTTGCTCGAAGCGGGCCGCACGCTCGATGGGCTCGCCGCAGATGCGTTCGGCGATGGACTCAGTGCCGAAGCGAGCGCACGCGCCTCGGTAGCCGTGGCGCGCGCAAAAGTGCTGACCACGCGCATCGCGCTGGAGGCGAGCGAAAAGCTCTTCGAGCTCGCTGGCTCCTCAGCCACGCGCGCCACACACAACCTCGACCGGCACTGGCGCAACGCGCGCACGCATACGCTGCACGACCCCGTGCGCTGGAAGCTGCATCTGCTTGGCAACTATCACCTGAACGGCGCGCTGCCCGCGCGACATTCATGGAATTGATGAAGCATCGTATGAATACTGAAGGGAACTGAAGCATGAACGTCGAGATTTCTTCCACGCTTCTGGAGCCGCCTGGCCAGACGGGCGAACCGCGGCGCGCGCACGCGCCTTCGAATCCACCGGCGCGCATCGAGGACGACGCAAACGCGATTGCCACCGCGCAACGTCTTGCGAGTGCATTTGCACAGGACGCGGCGCTGCGCGACCGCGAGCGCCGTTTGCCCTGGGCCGAACTCGATGCGTTCGTCGCGAGCGGCCTGTGGACGATCACGGTGCCGCGCGAACATGGTGGCCCGGGCGTGAAGAGCGGCACGCTCGCCGAGGTGACGGCGACCATAGCCGCGGCGGACGGCTCGCTTGGGCAGATTCCGCAGGATCATTTTTACGCGCTCGAAGTGCTGCGCGTGGGTGGGAGCGCGCAGCAGCAGCGTTTCTTTTACGCTCGCGTGCTTGCGGGCGAGCGCTTCGGCAATGCGCTGGCCGAGATCGGCCACAAGGATTTCCAGCGCCGCACGCGCCTTTCGCGCGATGCACACGGCTGGCGCGTCGACGGCCGCAAGTTCTATTGCACAGGCGCGCTCTACACGCATTGGATTCCCACGCTGGTGGTGAGCGAGGAAGCGGGCCGCGACGTGACGTATCTCGCGTTCGTGCCGCGCGGGGCGCCGGGCGTGACGATCACGGATGACTGGGACGGCTTCGGCCAGCGCGTGACGGGCAGCGGCTCGGTGCAGTTCGACGACGTGCGCGTCGAGCAGGAATGGATCGTGCCATTCCAGGCGTCGTTCGAGCGGCCGACGACCATCGGGCCAGTCGCGCAGATCCTTCACGCGGCCATCGATCTCGGGCAGGCGCGCGGCGCCTTCGAAGCGGCGCTCCAGTTCGTGCGCGAGCACTCGCGCCCGTGGATCGACGCGAAGGTCGAGCGTGCCGCCGACGATCCGCTCACGCTGGCGCAATTCGGCGATCTCTCTGCACGTCTGTCCGCTGCCGAGGCGCTGGTGCGCCGCGCGGGCCGCTACGTGGACGCCGCACAGGCTGCGCCGGACGAGCGCACGGTAGCCGAGGCATCGATTGCCGTGGCCGAAGCGCGCGCGCTCACCACGACGGTTTCGCTCGAGGCAGGCTCGCGCCTTTTCGAGCTGGCAGGCACGGCGGCCACGCTCGACGGTCTCGGGCTCGACCGTTTCTGGCGCAACGCGCGCACGCACACACTGCACGACCCCGTGCGCTGGAAGTATCACGCGGTCGGCAACTTCTATCTGAACGATGTGCTGCCGCCACGGCACGGAGCCTTGTGATGGCCAAACCGGACAAGAAGATTCTGCTCAACGCGTTCAACATGAATTGCGTGGGCCATATCAATCATGGGCTGTGGACGCATCCGCGCGACCGCTCGACCGACTACCGGCAACTGGCGTATTGGACCGATCTCGCGCGCACGCTCGAACGCGGTCTCTTCGACGGGCTCTTTCTCGCGGATATTGTGGGCGTCTACGACGTGTATCTACGCAATGTCGATGTGACGCTGCGCGAGTCGATCCAGTTGCCGGTGAACGACCCCACGCTACTAGTGCCCGCCATGGCGGCCGTTACGCAGCATCTGGGCTTCGGCGTGACGGTGAATCTCTCATATGAGGCGCCGTATCTGCTCGCGCGGCGCTTTTCCACGCTCGATCACCTCACCCAGGGGCGCATTGGCTGGAACATCGTGACCGGCTATCTGGACAGCGCGGCGCGTGCCATGGGCGTGCCGCAGCAGTTGCCGCACGACGAGCGCTACGAGCGTGCCGACGAATATCTGGAGGTGCTCTACAAGCTGTGGGAAGGCAGCTGGGAAGCGGACGCGGTGCTGCGCGACAAGGCGGCGCGCGTGTACGCGGATCCCGCGAAGGTCCATCGCGTGCGGCACGCGGGGCGCTATTACAACGTCGACGGCTACCATCTCGCCGAGCCTTCGCCGCAACGCACACCGGTGCTGTTCCAGGCGGGCAGCTCGGGACGCGGGCAGCGCTTTGCCGCGCGCCACGCCGAATGTGTGTTCATCTCGCCGCCCAATCGAGCGGTGGGACGCGAGACCGTGCGCGCGCTGCGCGAGCAAGTGGTGCGCGCCGGAAGGCGCCCCGATGACGTGAAGGTGTTCGTCGGCGCCGCGGTGGTGCCGGGCGCGACCGAGCGCGAGGCGCGCGAGAAGTACGCCGACTATCGCCACTATGCGAGCCGCGAGGCCGGGCTCGCGCATTTCGCGGCGAGCACGGGCGTCGACTACGCGCAATACGATCTCGACGCACCGGTCGACTACGCCGGAGGCAATGCGATCGAATCGGCCTCGCGCACGGCGAAGCAGCAAGGCTGGACGCGCCGCGCGCTGCTGGAGATGTTCGAGTTGGGCGGGCGATATCCGGCGATCGTCGGCAGTGCGGCGCAGGTCGCGGACGAACTGCAGGCGTGGGTGGAAGAGGCCGGCGTGGATGGCTTCAACCTGAGCCGCACCGTGGTGCCGGAGAGCTATGAGGATTTCGTCGATCTGGTCGTTCCAGAGTTGCAAAATCGCGGTCTCTACAAGACCGCGTACGAGGCGGGCACGCTGCGCCACAAGCTGTTTGGCGCGGGCGACACACTGCCGGAACGTCACGCGGGCGCGGCGTTCCGGCATGAGGTGGCCACGCCCGCGTGAGTGTAGCGACGCCCGGCGTAGCGACGCGCGGCGTAACTACGCCCGGCGTAGCGACGCCCGGCGCGGAGGTGTCCAACGCCGCTGGCGTGCGGATTGGAGGAGATCGGCGCAATATTGGCTATGGTGATATTTCCTGTTTATGCCTGTAAGCGATATTGGCAAAATATCGTCTACAGGCATATAATCGATTTATGCTTCACAGGAATATCCCATGAAGATCATCGTCCATACGCCGACGGGACTCGCCGAGATCCTGCAGTCGGCCAGAAAGGCGTGCGGCATGACCCAGGCCCAGGCGGCCGCATCGCTCGGCATCGGGCAGCCGCGTCTGTCCGCGCTCGAAACCACCGGCACGGCCAGCATCTCGCTGAACCAGATGCTCGCGTTGTTCGCGCTCTACGACCTCGAACTGTGCGTGCAATCGCGCGACCAGGGAGAGCTCTACGAGGCGCGCGAAGACCAGCCGGAGTGGTAGGCGATGGGGCGCAAATCGCACTCGCGCACGCTCTCGATCTGGGCCAACGGCGAGCGTGTCGGCACATGGACGCTCCCTCCAACGGGCGAGACCGAGCTGCGCTACGACCCGGCGTGGAAGGCTTCGGCGGCGGGGCGGCCGCTTTCGCTCTCGCTGCCATTCGGCGTGGGCGAGCGGCCGCTGCGCGGCGCGCGCGTCTATAACTACTTCGACAATCTGCTGCCCGACAGCACACAGATTCGCAGGCGCATCGCGGCGCGCTTTAGCACCGACTCGCTCGGTGCGTTCGATCTGCTCAAGGCGATCGGACGCGATTGCGTGGGTGCGGTGCAACTGCTGGTCGAGGACGAGACGCCCGAGCGCATCGACCATATCGAGGGCACGCCACTCGACGATGCCGCTATCGAGCGGCTCCTGCTCGAAACCTCGGGCGCGCTGCCGGGCGGCACGGGCGCGCCCGACGAAGAGTTGCGCATATCGCTCGCGGGCGCGCAGGAAAAGACCGCGCTGCTCTATCACGAGGGCCGCTGGCATCTGCCGCACGGCGCCACGCCCACCACCCACATTCTCAAGCTGCCGCTCGGCCTGATCGGCCATCGCAAGGTGGACTTTCTTACCTCGGTGGAGAACGAGTGGCTCTGCCTTGCCTTGCTCAAGGCCTATGGATTGCCGGTTTCATCGGCGCGCATCGTCACATTCGGCGCGCAGAAAGTGCTGGCGGTCGAGCGCTTCGACCGCGCCGTTTCGCGCAGCGGCGCGCTGCTGCGTTTGCCACAAGAAGATTTTTGCCAGGCGCTCGGCGTTCCGCCGCACTTCAAGTACGAATCCCAGGGCGGCCCTGGCGTGCGCGAGATCTCTGAGCTCCTGCGCCAATCGCAGGCCGCGCGCGAAGACATCGAAACCTTCCTCACCGCGCAGATCGCCTTTTGGATGCTGGCCGCGCCCGATGGCCATGCGAAGAATTTCAGCCTGCGCCTCTTGCCGGGCGGTCGCTTCCAGCTCGCGCCGCTCTACGACGTCATGTCGATCTGGCCGGTGGAAGGCGATGGCGGCAATCAATGGTCGTGGCACAAGGCCACGCTGGCGATGGCGGTGTGGGGCAAGAGCCGGCACTATCGCATGCGCGACGTGAAGCGCGCGCATTTCGATGCCACGGCGCAGCTGTGCCACTACGGCCCCGATGCCGCGCCGATTATCGAGCGTCTGGTCGCGCGCACCCCGGCAGTCATCGACGAGGTGACTGCCACGTTGCCGGAGGGGTTTCCGGAGCGCGTGGCCGCGAAGCTGTTCGACGGGCTGCGCTTCTCCGCGCAGCGGCTCGCTTCGTAGCTTCGCCACCGCGCTCGTGAAGCTTCCCGCGCGCGGCGCAAGGAAAGATCAGCGGATGGAAGAGGGGTGCTTTGCGAGCGGCGTGACGTGCACCTTCATATACGGGAAGAGCGGCAGCCCGGAAAGCAGCGTGTGCAGCTCGTCGTTCGACTCCACGTCGAAGACGCTGTAGTTCGCGTATTCGCCCACCACGCGATAGAGCGCCTGCCATTTGCCTTGTCGCTGCAGATCCTGCGAGTAGGCCTTTTCGCGCGCCTTGATCTCGTCGGCTTGCGCGGCGGGCATGTCGGTGGGGATGTGCACATCCATACGTACCAGAAACAGCATCGTTCGATCCTCAGTCAATTAAAGTAATCAGGAAGTCGCGACGCTCGCACGCGGCTTGTCGCGACGATAATGCGCCAGCTTGTCTTCGTCGAGCGCGACACCAAGCCCGGGGCCATCCGGCAGATGCAGGCAGAAGTCGCGATACGCGGGCCGCTCGACCACAACATCGTCCTTCACGAGCAACGGCCCGAACAGCTCCGTGCCCCACGCAAGCCTTGGCAGCGTCGCAAAGCAATGCGCCGCCGCGAGCGTGCCCACGCTGCCTTCGAGCATCGTACCGCCGTAGAGCGCCATGCCGCCCGCGTCGCCCACGGCGGCGGTGCGCAGCGTGCCGTAGAGACCGCCCGACTTCATGATCTTAAGCGCGAACACGTCGGCGCACGCGCCGCGCACGAGGTCGATGGCGTCCTCGGGCCCCATCAGCGTTTCATCGGCCATGATCGGCACGACGAAGCGTGCTGCCAGCCGCGCGAGCGCCGCGCGCTGCTCGCGCGGCACCGGCTGCTCGATCAGGTCGATGCCGGCCGCTTCGAGCATGGCGATGCCGGTTGCGGCCTCGGCTTCGTTCCACGCCTGATTGACGTCCACGGTCACGCGGGCACGCTCGCCCAGCGCGCGCTTGATGGCCGACACGTGCGCCACGTCTTCGCGTACGCTGCGCCGGCCGATCTTGAGCTTGAAGGTGTCGTGGCGGCGCTCGGCGAGCCAGCGCTCGGCTTCCTCGATATCGCGCTGCGTGTCGCCGCTTGCGAGCGTCCACAGCGTGGGCAAGGCGGTGCGCACCGCGCCGCCGAGCAGCGTGGAGAGCGAAACGCCCAGGCGCTTGCCCTGCGCGTCGAGCAGCGCTGTTTCCAGCGCGCACTTTGCGAAGCGGTTGCCGCGCGCGACCTTGTCGAGCCGGGCCATGGCCGCGTGCACATTGGTTGCGTCCACACCTTTGAGCGCGGGCGCGAGATAGGTGTCGATGGTGAGCTTGATGCCTTCGGGGCTTTCGTCGCCATACGAGAGGCCGCCGATGGTGGTGGCCTCGCCGATGCCTTCGATGCCGTCGCTGCAGCGCAATCTGACAATGACGAGCGTCTGCTGCTGCATGGTGGCCATTGCGAGCTGGTGGGCGCGAATGGTCGGCAGATCCACGAGGATCGCTTCAACGGAGCTTACGGTTGCGTTCATACCTGGCAGATTGGGTCAAGTGATTTGAGCCGAGTATGCAGGCCGTTCGATCGGCATGTCCAACACCGAAAATGTCTAAATCGATACTCGCCGGGTATGGTGCCGGCGGGTACTGGCTTAGCGCTCCGGCGGCGCGAGGTGCTCCATCTTGCCTTCTTCATAGAGCACGTAGATGAGGTCGAGCATGCGGCGCACGTCCTCGGATTCGTCGAGCATGCGCATGCTCATGATGATGGGCGAGACGAGATTCGCGTCGTCGAGATCCTTGTACGAGACGTCGTCGCGCTTGAGACCATAGACGCTGCTGGGCACGATCGAGATACCTTCGCCCGCTGCCACGAGGCCGAGCGCGATCTGCAACTCGCGCGCCTCATAAACGCGCTGCGGTTCGAGCGCCCGATCGTGAAAGGCCGCGAGCACCTGGTCCGCATAGCTGGGGCGCGGGTGCTTCGGGTAAATGATGAGGGTCTCGTTGACCACGTCGCGCAGCGACAGCAGCGCCTTGGCCTCGATGAGCGGGTGCCCGAGCGGCAGCGCGACGATCAGGCGTTCCTCGCGCAGCACCACGCGGCGAATGCTCGGATCCTCGAGGCGGATGCGCCCGAACCCCACGTCGATGCGGCCCTCCTTGAGGGCCTTGATCTGCTCCATCGTCGTCATTTCGACGAGGCTCAATTCGACTGCGCCATTCTCCTGACGATAACGCCGGATGATTTTCGGCAGCATGCCGTAAAGCGTCGAGGCGACGAAACCCACCGAAAGACTGCGCTCGATCTTGCCCACGCGCCGCGTCATGGACTCGAGCTCGGCAGTCTGCGCGAGCAGCTGCACCGCGTGCTGATAGAAGAAGCGGCCGGTGTCGGTGAGCTTGAGCGGGCGCGAATCGCGCTCGAAGAGTTGCACGCCCAGCATCTCCTCGAGCTGCTGGATTTGCCGCGAGAGCGGCGGCTGCGCGATGTGCAGCCGCTGGGCGGCGCGCGTGAAATTGCGCTCTTCGGCCACGGCCACGAAGTAGCGCAGGTGTCTCAGCTCCATGTTCATACCTGCTGGATATGGTCCTGATACTAAATCAGTGTTGGACGCGCCTGCCGCCGCCCAACTATGCTTCTCTCACAGCAATCGCCGCAACTCATTATACCTTCGGAGCATGAGAACTCCGGTTTGTGGCGGCGAGAGAAACCCGGGACATTTTTCCCAGCAGATAACGAAGTGGAGACAGTAGCCATGAGCGCGAAGGTATTCGACAGCAAGGAAGTCCAGGATCTGCTCAAAGCAGCCACCAATCTCGGCGGCGCGGGCGGCAACCCCCGTTTCAAACAGGTTCTCAATCGTCTGCTGGGCGACCTGTTCAAGGCCATCGACGATCTCGACATCACGCCCGATGAAGTCTGGGCCGGCATCAACTACCTGAACAAGCTCGGCAAGGACGGCGAAGCCGCGCTCCTCGCTGCGGGCCTGGGTCTCGAGAAGTACCTCGACATCCGCATGGACGCAGCGGACAAGGCGGTCGGCATCGAAGGCGGTACGCCGCGCACCATCGAAGGCCCGCTGTATGTGGCCGGCGCGCCGCTGCGCGACGGCGTGTCGAAGATCGACCTCAATCCTGACGCGGACGCAGGCCCGCTCGTCATCCACGGCACGGTGACGGGTCCGGACGGCAAGCCGGTTGCAGGCGCGGTAGTGGAATGCTGGCATGCCAATTCGAAGGGCTTCTACTCGCACTTCGACCCTACGGGCGCGCAGAGCGAGTTCAACCTGCGCGGCGCGGTAAAGACCGGCGCCGACGGCAAGTACGAATTCCGTACGCTGATGCCGGTGGGCTACGGCTGTCCTCCGCAGGGCGCGACCCAGCAACTGCTGGATGAGATTGCCCGTCATGGCAACCGTCCCGCGCACGTGCACTTCTTCGTCACCAGCGATAGCCACCGCAAGCTCACCACGCAATTCAATATCGAAGGCGATCCGCTGATCTGGGACGACTTCGCCTACGCCACCCGCGAGGAGCTGATTCCTGCCGTCGTGGAAAAAACCGGCGGTACGGCGCTGGGCCTGAAGGCCGACACGTACAAGGATATCGAGTTCAACTTTGCCCTGACCACGCTGGTGCAGGGCAAGGACAACCAGATCGTCAACCGCCCGCGCGTTTCAGCCACGGCGTAACAGGCCACAACGCGACCTCAACATCCCAACAGGGCGGCGGCCAGGTAGCGCCGCCGCCATAGCGGGATCCCCCAAGCATCATTCGATACCGGTGCGCGAATTCTGTGCAGGTGCCAGCTCGCGTCTACGGAGAGGAAACATGTCCGCCATTATCGACAAAGCCAACGAACTGGATCACCTGCTCGCCACTGCGGTGCAGGACGACAAAGAGGCCGGTATCTTCCGTTGCCGTCGCGATATCTTCACCAACGCCGATTTGTTCGAGATGGAGATGAAGCACATCTTCGAGAGCAACTGGGTGTATCTCGCGCACGAAAGCCAGATTCCGAACAACAACGACTACTACACCACGTGGATTGGCCGCCAGCCCGTGGTCATCACGCGCGACAAGACGGGCGAGCTGCGCGCCGTCATCAATGCCTGTGCACACAAAGGCGCCATGCTGTGCCGGCGCAAGCATGGCAACAAGGGCAGCTTCACGTGCCCGTTCCACGGCTGGACCTTCTCCAATACCGGCAAGCTGCTGAAGGTGAAGGACGAGAAGACCACCGAATACCCCGTGCAATTCAATACCGAGGGGTCGCACGACCTGAAGAAAGTCGCGCGTTTCCAGAACTATCGCGGCTTCCTTTTCGGCAGTCTCAATGCGGATGTCGTGCCGCTCGAGGACTACCTTGGCGAAGCCCGGGTGATCATCGACCAGATCGTCGACCAGGCGCCGGAAGGCCTCGAAGTGCTGCGCGGCAATTCCTCGTATGTCTACGAGGGCAACTGGAAGATGCAGATGGAGAACGGCTGCGACGGCTACCACGTCAGCACCGTTCACTGGAATTACGCCGCTACGATGGGGCGCCGCAAGGAAGACGGCACGCAGGCCGTGGATGCGAACAGCTGGAGCAAGTCGGTAGCCGGCGTCTACGGCTTCGACCATGGCCACATCCTGCTGTGGACCCAAACGATGAACCCCGAAGTGCGGCCGGTTTATCGGCAGCGCGATGAAATCAAGGCACGCGTGGGCGAGGTGACGGCGGACTTCATCGTCAACCAGACTCGTAACCTCTGCCTGTATCCGAATGTGTTCCTGATGGATCAGTTCAGCACGCAGATTCGCGTGGTGCGGCCGATCAGCGTGGACAAGACCGAAGTCTCCATCTTCTGCTTCGCGCCGAAGGGCGAGAGCGCCGCCGACCGCGCGACGCGCATTCGCCAGTACGAAGACTTCTTTAACGTCTCCGGCATGGGCACTGCCGACGACCTGGAAGAGTTCCGCGCCTGCCAGAACGGCTACGCCGGTATCACGGCCATGTGGAACGACTTGTCGCGCGGCGCGCCGCTGTGGGTCGAAGGCGCGGACGAGAACGCGAAGAAGATGGGGCTCAAGCCGCTCATTTCGGGCGAGCGCAGCGAAGACGAAGGCTTGTTCGTGTGTCAGCACGAATACTGGGTGCGCGTGATGCGTGACGCGCTGAAAAAGGAACAGGAAGGAGCGCAGGCATGAGCTTCGATTACCAGAAAATCTGCGCCGCGCTCTACCGTGAAGCGCGCCTGCTCGACGACCGCCAGTGGGACGAATGGCTGGCCTGTTATGCCGACGACGTCACCTACTGGATGCCGGCCTGGGACGACGACGACCAGCTGACCGACGACCACGAAAGCCAGATCTCGCTGATGTACTACCCGGACAAAGGCGGGCTCGAGGATCGCGTCTTTCGCATCAAGACCGAGCGCAGCGGCGCTTCTACACCCGAGCCGCGCACCAGCCACAACGTCACGAACGTGGAAGTGCTGGCCGAGCGCGCGGAAGAAGTGGACGTGCGCTACAACTTTCACACGCTCAGCCACCGCTACCGGGTGAACGACCAATACTTCGGCACAATGTTCGTGACCTTGCGTAAGGCTGGCGAGGACTTGTTGATTGCATACAAGAAGATCGTCCTGAAGAACGACTATATCCGGCAGGTTCTCGACGTCTACCACGTTTGACGTCGCAGACACCAGGCACCAGAGGCAGTGGAGGAGATTCCCATGTCCAGTTTCAAAATTGCACTGAATTTCGAGGACGGCGTTACCCGTTTCATCGACTGTAAGGCGGGCGAGAAAGTACTCGACGCTGCCTTTCGAGCCAAGATCAATCTGCCGATGGATTGCTCCGATGGCGTTTGCGGCACCTGCAAATGCCGCGCGGAAAGCGGAAGCTACGATCTCGGCGACGACTACATCGAAGACGCGCTGACTGAGGACGAGAAGGACGGCGGCCTCGTGCTGACCTGCCAGATGGTGCCGCAAAGCGATTGCGTGATCGCGATCCCGACGTCGTCTACCGCGTGCAAGACCGGTCACAGCAAGTTCGCCGCCACCGTGTCGAAAGTCGAGCAGCACAACGACGCGGCCGTCGTGCTCGAAATGGATGTGGATGCGAGCGCTCCAGTGTTCCTGCCTGGCCAGTATGTGAATATCGACGTGCCCGGCAGCGGCCAGCATCGCTCGTATTCGTTCTCGTCGGCGCCGGGTGAAGCAAAGATCAGCTTCCTCATCAAGAAGATTCCCGGCGGCGTGATGAGCACCTGGCTCGAAGCCGCGCAGCCGGGGGAAAAGCTGGAGCTGCACGGCCCGCTCGGCAGCTTCTATCTGCGCGATGTGCAGCGGCCGCTGCTGTTCCTCGCAGGCGGCACGGGCCTCGCACCGTTCCTTTCGATGCTCGAAGTGCTCGCGCGTACGAATTCCCGGCAGCAGGTGCATCTGATCTACGGCGTCACGCGCGATCTCGATCTCGTGCAGGTAGAGGAGGTCGAGGCCTACACGGCGAAGCTGCCGAATTTCAGCTTTGCCACTGTGGTGGCCGAAGAGCAATCGACCCATCCACGCAAGGGCTGGGTGACGCAGCACATTCCGGCCAACGCGCTGAACGACGGCGACGTCGATGTGTACCTGTGCGGGCCGCCGCCGATGGTCGATGCCGTGCGCAAGTATTTCGACGACGAGGGTGTGAAGCCGAACAGCTTCCACTACGAGAAGTTCACTCCTAACGCACCGGCGAAGGCGGCTTGAACATGCAACGATTCACAGGCAAGGTCATCGTCGTCACCGGCGCCGCGCAGGGCATTGGCCGTGGCGTGGCGCTGCGTGCGGCCGCCGAGGGCGGCAAGGTGCTGTTTGTCGATCGCGCCGATTTCGTTGCTGAAGTCGCCGCAGAAGCGCAGGGCGCCGACACTGCGGGATTCGTCGCCGATCTGGAGACGTACGAGGGCGCCCAGGCGGCCATGGCGTTCGCCGCCCAGAAGTTTGGCGGCATCGACATTCTGATCAATGGCGTGGGCGGTGCGATTCGCATGCGTCCGTTCGCCGAATTCGAGCCGGCCCAGATCGACGCGGAAATTCGCCGCTCGCTCATGCCCACGCTGTATACGTGTCACGCGGTGCTGCCGCATCTGCTCGCGCGCGGCGGCGGCACCATCGTCAACGTTTCGTCGAATGCCACGCGTGGCATTCGACGCGTCCCGTACTCAGCGGCCAAGGGCGGTGTCAATGCGCTAACGCAGGCGCTGGCGATGGAATACGCGGAGCACAATATTCGTGTGGTCGCCAGCGCGCCGGGCGGCACCAGCGCGCCTGCGCGCCGCGTTCCGCGCAACGCCGCCGGAGACAGCGAGCAGGAAAAGGCATGGATGAACGAAGCGGTGAAGCAAGTCACCGAATCGACGTTCTTCAAGCGCTACGGCACGCTCGACGAGCAGATCGCGCCGATCCTCTTTCTCGCCTCGGACGAGGCCAGCTACATCACCGGCGCAGTATTGCCGGTTGCAGGCGGAGACAACGGCTGACCTATGAACGCATTGCGCCAGTTGGTCAAAGATTGCTCGCTGCCGGCCTTGCTGGCCGGATGTATCGCCACGCTGATCTCGTTCGCCGGGCCGCTCGTCATCGTGTTCCAGGCGGCGCAAGGCTTGCCCCATGCGGTGCTTGAATCATGGGTCTGGTCGATCGCGGTGGGCTCGGGCGTGCTCGGCATCGTGCTGTCGTTGCGCTACAAGGTGCCGGTGGTCATCGCGTGGTCGGCGCCAGGCTCGGCACTGCTGATCACCCTGCTGCCCACGGTGGACTATGCGGCGGCAGTCGGTGCGTATCTCGCGGCAAGTCTCGTGATTTTCCTTGTGGGCATCACCGGAACATTCGACAAGATCGTTTCCAGGCTGCCGGCGGGCATTTCGGCAGCGATGCTCGCGGGCATCCTGTTCGGCTTCACGGCGAAGATGTTCGTTGTGTTGCCCGCGCAACCGGTGCTGGTAGGCGCGATGTTCATTGCCTTCTTTATCGGCCGTCGCGCGTTCCCGCGCTATGCCGTGGTCGGTGTGCTCATTGTGGGGGCGTTGGTCTCGGTTGCGGGCGGCAAGCTCACCGGGCAGGCGCCGTCACTGCAATTCACGAGCCCGGTCTGGACCACGCCGCGCTTCGACTGGCAGGCCATCGTCAACATCTCGCTGCCGTTGGTCGTGGTGGCGCTCACGGGGCAATGGGTGCCGGGCATGGCCGTGATGCGCAACGCAGGCTATGCGAAACCTTCCGCGGGGCCGGTCATTGCGTGGTCGTCCGCGGTGTCCGCCGTGCTCGCGCCGTTTGGCTGCCATGGCCTGAATCTGGCCGCGATCACCGCGGCGATTTGCACGGGCCACGAGGCGCACGAAGATCCTGCAAAGCGCTACGTCGCCGGCGTATCGGGCGGCTTGTTGTATATCGCGCTCGGCGCCGTCGCCGCAACGGTGCTCTCGCTCTTCGCGATGCTGCCACGCGAACTCATTGCCGCGCTTGCCGGCCTTGCCCTG
This sequence comes from Paraburkholderia silviterrae, assembly GCF_004353915.1. Lineage (GTDB taxonomy): Bacteria > Pseudomonadota > Gammaproteobacteria > Burkholderiales > Burkholderiaceae > Paraburkholderia > Paraburkholderia silviterrae. The sequence goes on from NZ_SMRP01000010.1 coordinate 162,584, forward strand.
TTCCCGACTATCGCAAGCGCCTTGGCCGCATCGATGGCCGACGTCGGCGAGCGCGACGCCGCGCTGGTCACTTTTATCGTGTCGGCGTCGGGCATGTCGCTGTTCGGTTTGGGCGCGGCCTTTTGGGGGCTGCTGTTCGGCCTCGGCGCGCATGCGCTGCTGCGGTGGAAGTGGTCGCGCCAGATCGGCATGAGCCTCCTGCGCAAATGACGCGAAGCCGCGAGCACGGGGCATCAGACCCCGTACGTCGCCGGATCAATGCCTACGGCAAAAATAGTTGAAATTTTCAACTAAGTAACTATACTCCCATGCGTCGCCGGCCCCTGCCGGCGCACGCCATGGGAGTGCGCGCTTGTCCACGGGTCTCTATTCCGGATTTCTCACCTTCAGGCTCGATCTCGCGAGCGCGCTCCTGAGCGAGCGCGCCAACGCGGTCTACCGCGAGCGCTGGGGCCTCGACGTGCGTGCGCTGCGCGTGCTGCGGCTCGTTTGCGCCGAGACCGGCATCACACCGAAAGCCGTCTCGCAGCGTGCCTTGATCGAAAAAACCCTGCTCTCGAAGACGCTGGCCGAACTGGAGGCGCGCGGGCTGATCGGTCGCGACACGCATGCGCAAGACCGCCGCAGCGTCGCGCTAAGCGGCACGCCCGAAGGGGTCAAGGTGGCGCAGGCAACGGCCAGGGTCGGGGCCGCGCTCGAAGCCGATCTCTCGGCCGCGCTCACGCTCGACGAGCGCAAGACGCTAGACCGCCTGCTGGAAAAGCTTTCCGATAGTCTGCTGGAAAGCGGCACCGGTGCAACCTGACATGACGCTCCCCCAGGCGCGCAAGCCTGTGCGCCGCGCAAGCCGCGCGCTCAACCCACCATTGCCCGCTGTAGCGCACATGCCGGCAACAAGGAGTCACCCATGACCAATCTGGTCGAATCGTTCGCGCCCGACATCGACGCGCTTTTGCCCGAGCTCGAATCGATCTACAAAGATCTGCACGCGCACCCCGAACTCTCGATGCAGGAGTTCCGCACCGCGCAAATCGTCGCCGATTACGTGGAGAAGCTTGGCTTCGAAGTCGCGCGCGAAGTCGGCGTGACCGGCGTGGTGGCGCTGCTGCGCAACGGCGAGGGGCCGGTCGTGATGCTGCGCGCCGACATGGACGCGCTGCCCGTGACCGAGGCAACGGGGCTGCCCTATGCGAGCCAGGTCACCACGAAAGACGAGGACGGCGTAGAGGTGGGCGTCGCGCATGCCTGCGGCCATGACATGCATGTGACCTGGCTGCTGGGCGCCGCGCGTCTCATGGAGGCGCACCGCGACGCCTGGCGCGGCACCCTGATGGCCGTGTTCCAGCCTGGCGAGGAAGTCGGGCGCGGTGCGCGCAGCATGATCGACGATGGCATGATCACGCGCTTTCCGAAGCCCGATGTCATTCTCGGCCAGCACGTGATGGTGGGACCGGCTGGCACGGTGGGGTATCGCAGCGGCACGATCCTCTCGGCTGGCGACAGCCTCAAGGTCAAGCTTTTCGGCCGCGGCTCGCACGGTTCGCAGCCGCAGACCTCGATCGACCCCGTGATCATGGCTGCCTCCACCACGCTGCGCCTGCAGACCATTGTTTCGCGCGAGATCTCGCCGCGCGACAGCGCCGTGCTGACGATCGGCGCCCTGCAGGCGGGCACGAAGGAAAACATCATCCCCGACGACGCCACGCTCAAGCTCAACATGCGCACCTTCGACGAAGACGTGCGCGAATACATGCTCGGTGCGATCCGCCGCATCTGCTGCGCGGAATGCGCGGCCTCGAACGCGCCCCGCGAGCCCGAGTTCACCACGCTCTCGAGCTTTCCGCTCACCGAGAACGACGACGCCACCATCGCGCGCCTGCGCACGGCGTTCGAAGCGTATTTCGGCGAGCGGGCCTACGAAACGCAACCCGCCGCGGCCAGCGAAGACTTCAGCGTGTTCGGGCGCGAATGGGGCGTGCCTTACGCGTTCTGGTTCGTCGGCGGCACCGACCGCGAGGTGTTCGCGCAAGCCCGGGCGGCAAAGAAGATCAACGAGATTCCGAGCAATCACTCCCCGCGGTTCGCGCCCGTCATCGACACGACGCTGCGCACGGGACTCGAGGCGATGCTGTGCGCGGCCGGCGCATGGCTGGGTAGCGAAGGCGAGCTTCAAACCTGCGAACCTGCAAGCGGACGCAAAACCGGACAGGAAAGCGAGGCAGCGTGAGTGCAGCACTGGGCGCGCACGTGAGCGCGCATATGAACGCCCATACGGCGTACACGGTTCTCGATCTGATCGGCACCTTCGCGTTCGCGATCTCGGGCGCCGTGGCGGCGAGGCAGCGGCGGCTGGATCTGTTCGGCATTATCGTGGTGACCTTCATGGTGGCGTGCGGCGGCGGCATCGTGCGCGACGTCAGCATCGGCGCGATTCCGCCTGCGGGACTCTCGAACTGGGCGTATCTGGCAGTGTCGCTGCTCGCGGCGGCGCTCACCATTGCGGCCTATCCGCAGGTCCGGCGGCTGCGCCATCCGGTGCTGTTCTTCGATGCGATCGGGCTCGGGCTCTTCGCGGTGTCCGGCGCGCAGAAGGCGTGGATCTGGACCAACAGCGCGGAGACGGCGATCCTGCTCGGCATGGTGAGCGCGGTCGGCGGCGGCGTGCTGCGCGACATCCTGCTCTCGCGTGTGCCCGCGATTCTCGAGCGCGAGATCTATGCGTCGGCGGCGCTGCTGGGCGCGGCGTTGCAGGTTGGGCTCACCGCGATGGAGTGGTCCTCGTTCTGGACGCCGTGGGTCGCGACATTGGCTTGCGTGGCGCTGCGCCTGGCGTCGTTGCAATTCGGCTGGCGCCTGCCCGTGTTCCATACGCGCGAAGGCGAGAAGCGCCCGCCTGCGCGCGCGGGCTCCACGGACGACCGGCGGGACGCACGGTAGGGCGTTGAACGCCTGCTCAAATTAGACAAAAGCCGCAGGGTGGTGCAGAACGCACCGTCCTCGCCTGGTGCGATCTGTGCTCATGCGCCGAATGCGATGGCTTCGGCAGGCACGGCGTCAATGCGCGGGCCGAAGCTTTCGATGTTCGAGAGCGTCTGGTTGTGATGCTCGCGAATCATGGCCGCCGTAGCGTGATGCTTGTCGTGGGTCGTGTGCGCGTCGGCGGCCAGCGTGACGGCGTAGCCGGCGGCCGCTGCGCGACGCACGGTCGTATCGACGCAAAACTCGCTCGCGTACCCGCAGACAACCACATGCTTCACGCCGTGCCGCTCCAGTATCGGCCCCAACTCCGTGTTCAGGAAGGAATCGGGCGTGCGCTTGCCGACCTTATAGTCCTGCGGCTCCACGCGCAAATCTCCCGATATTGCCCATGCCGCTTCGCCACGCACGAATTCGTTGTCTTCGTGTTGGATGAATACCACCGGCGCCCCCGCTTCCCGGGCACGCTGTGCCAGCGCGTTGATGTTGGCGGTCACCATGGCCGCGTTGCCGGGCAACGGGTCGACGGACACGAGTCCGTGCTGGAAATCGATTACAAGCAGCGCGGTTGTCATGGCAGCGCGAAAAGTGATGAAACGGCGATTCTAGCTTTGTGTGACCGTATTCGCGGCGAATGTGTGCGCATGCACGCCGGTGTTCCTGGCGGGCCGATCGCGACCGCCCCGGCTGCGACCCGCCGGAAAGCACCAGGAAAGCACCATTCTCGATGACGCGCTATATTTTCCAGACGCAGTCTACTTCGGCGGGTCCGCATCGGACGATGCGCACCCGCCAGACGGCCGCGTGGAGCATGCCCAGCGGTACTGGATGAATCGCCCCGTGACGTAGCAAGGCTCGACGGCACGGATACCGAAAGAAGAATCCAACTGGGAGCTGACGTGAAAAAACAACTGGGTGCGTGCGTCCTGGTCGCCGCCAGCACGGCTGTCTCGGCACAATCGAGCGTGACGCTGTACGGCCGTGTCGACGGCGGCATCGAATACCTGAACCACATCGCCAACGGCACGGGCGGCAGCTCGAGCCGATGGAGCGCGGAAGGCGGCGACTGGGGCACCAGCATGCTCGGCTTCAAGGGCAGCGAGGACCTCGGCGGCGGCACCAGCGCGCTGTTCGACCTCGAAACGGCGCTGCAGATCATGAACGGCACTACAGGCGGTGGGCGGCTCTTTTCGCGCCGCGCCTATGTGGGTCTGAAGAATGAGACGTGGGGCCAGTTGCAGGCTGGCCGCAATCTCTTCATCGACAGTGACGGCGTGTGGGAATTCGATCCGTTCGTGCAGCAGGCCGTGTCGTCGGCTTCACTCGTGCGCGGGCGCAACTGGCAGCAGACCAGCAACAACGTCGAGTATCACAGCCCCGTCTGGCACGGCTTCGACGTGCAGGGGCAATATGCCTTCGGCAATCAGCCGGGCGCCTGGAATAGCGGTGCGCCTGGCGAGTTCGGCCGCTCGGACGGCATCATGCTCTCGTATCACTCGTCGCGCTTCGACATGCGCGGCATCTACGACGAGCTGCGCGACCAGAACGGCCGCCTCTCCAACATCTTTACCGCTTCGCGCGAGTATTTCGTGGGCGGCAATTTGCGCGTGGAGAAGTTCAAGATCCAGGCGGCCTATACGCATTACGCGGCGCCCGATTCTCCTGTTGGCGTGGCGGATAGCGCCGACCACTACTGGCTGGGCGCGACCTACCAGGCCACGCAGCGCTGGGCCATGACGGCCGCGGGCTTCTATATTCACGTGGGCGCGGGCGGCGGCGACGCCGCGCACGATCCGTCGAGCCACGCCATGCTGTACGCGCTAGGCACCACCTACAACCTGAGCGCGCGCACGTTTCTCTACGGCACGGTGGCGTACGTGAACAACAGCAAGAACGGCACCTTCTCGGTGTTCGCTACGCCGCGCGATTCGAGCTCGCCCACGAGCCCGATGGCCGGCGAGTCGCAGACCGGGGCGTACATCGGCATGATGCACGTGTTCTGATCGCCAGTGATGAAAGCTGCATCCTCACACAAAGGTTGAGATCATCATGTCCAGACAGTCGGCATCGTCGACATCGCCGGGATTCATCGGCGGCCTCACGCTGGTTTTTACCGCGCTCACCGCGCTCTATCTGCTGATTGGCGGCGCATGGCTGCTCTCGCTCGGCGGCTCCGCGTACTACGTCGTGACCGGCGTCGTGCTGCTCGTCGTGACGTTGCAACTGTACCGGCGCAGTCCCAGCGCGCTCGTGCTCTATGCGCTCGTGCTGGTCGGCACGGCGATCTGGTCGCTCTGGGAGTCGGGGCCCGACTTCTGGGCGCTCGCGCCGCGCTCCGGCGTGCTGGTCGTCTTCGGCGTGTGGCTGCTGCTGCTCGTGAGCTGGCGGCTCCAGGGCGCGAAGCAGCTTGCCGTGAGCGCGCTCCTCGCCGCGCTCGTGATCTGGGCTGGCGTGCTGGCCTACGCGTGCTACCACGATCCGCAGGTGGTGAACGGCACGTTCGGCGCGTCGGCAGGCACGACGCCTGCTGCGAACCCCGACGGTATCGATCCAGCAGACTGGCCCGCCTACGGCCGCACGCAGGAAGGCACGCGCTATTCGCCGCTGCAGCAGATCACGCCGGAAAACGTGAAGAACCTGCAGGTCGCATGGACCTTCCGCACCGGCGACACGAAAGGCCCGAACGATCCGGTCGAGATCACCAATGAAGTCACGCCGCTCAAGATCGGCAATCTGCTTTATCTGTGCTCGCCGCACCAGAAGCTCTTCGCGCTCGACGCGCAGACGGGCGAGCTCAAGTGGAAGTTCGATCCGAAGCTGCAGGCCGATCCGTCGTTTCAGCACGTGACTTGCCGCGGTGTGTCGTATATCGATCTTTCGGCCAATGCGGCGTCGGCAGAGCCCGCCGCGGCCGCGAGCGATGTTGCAGGTGCAGCCTCGGATGTGGGCGCTGCCGCATCGGATGCCGCCGCCGCGCCCTATACGCAGGCCGCCGCGCCTGCCAGCGACACGGCCGCATCTTCCATGCAGGCCGGCGCGCCCGCCAGCGACGCAGACGCATCTTCCATGCAGCCCGGCGCGCCCTCGAGCGGCGCGACGTCGGCGGCGCCAGCCGCGACATCGGCGAGCGGTGCCTGCACGCGCCGCATCCTGCTGCCTGTGAACGACGGTCACCTCTACGCACTCGACGCGATCACGGGCGAGCGCTGCGCGGGCTTCGGCAACAACGGCGACCTCGACCTGCAGCACGCCATGCCGGTCACTACGGCGGGCATGTACGAGCCCACCTCGCCGCCAGTCGTCACGAACACGGTGATCATCGTGGCGGGCGCGGTCGAGGACAACTTCTCGACGCGTGAGCCCTCGGGCGTGATCCGCGGCTTCGACGTGCGCACGGGCAAACTGCTCTGGGTGTTCGATACGGGCGCTGAAGATCCGAACAAGATCCCGGGCCCGGGCGAGCACTACACGTGGAATTCACCGAACTCGTGGGCGCCCGGCGCTTACGACGCGAAGCTCGACATCGTTTATCTGCCGATGGGCGTGAAGACGCCGGACATCTGGGGCGGCGACCGCACGCCGCTCATGGAGCGCTACGCGAGCGGGATCCTTGCGCTGCATGCCTCTACGGGCAAGCTCGCGTGGTTCTACCAGACCGCGCACCATGACCTGTGGGACATGGACATGCCCTCGCAGCCGACACTCGCCGACATCACCGACAAGGACGGCAACACCGTGCCGGTCGTGTACGGCCCCGCGAAGACGGGCAACCTGTTCGTGCTCGACCGCCGCACCGGCGCGCTCGTCGTGCCCGCGCCCGAAATGCCGGTGCCGCAAGGCGCGGCGCCCGGCGACCACGTCTCGCCGACGCAGCCGTTCTCCGAGCTCACGTTCCGCCCGAAGAATCTGCTCACCGACGCCGACATGTGGGGCGCCACGATGTACGACCAGCTCGTGTGCCGCGTAATGTTCCACAAGCTGCGCTACGAAGGCACGTTCACGCCGCCTTCGCTGCAAGGCTCGCTCGTGTTCCCGGGCAACCTCGGCATGTTCGAGTGGGGCGGCATTGCCATCGACACGGACCGCCAGATCGCCATCGCCAATCCGATCGCGCTGCCGTTCGTCTCGCGGCTGATTCCGCGCGGCCCTGGCAACCCCATGGAGCCAGTGCCGGGCGCCAAGGGCAGCGGCACGGAATCTGGCATCCAGCCGCAATACGGCGTGCCCTACGGCGTGACGCTTAATCCGTTCCTCTCGCCGTTCGGGCTGCCGTGCAAGCAGCCGGCTTGGGGCTATATGGCCGCGATCGATCTGAAGACCAACGAAATCGTGTGGAAGAAGCGCATTGGCACGGTGCACGACAGCTCCCCGGTCCCGCTGCCGTTCAAGATGGGCATGCCGATGCTGGGCGGCCCGATCGTGACAGCCGGCGGCGTGGCGTTCATTGGCGCGACGGCCGACAACTATATCCGCGCGTTCGACGTGAACACGGGCAAGGAAATCTGGCGCGCCCGTTTGCCCGCGGGCGGACAGGCCACACCGATGAGCTATTCGGTCAACGGCCGGCAGTACGTCGTAATTGCCGCTGGCGGACATGGCTCGTTCGGCACGAAGCTCGGCGACTACGTGATCGCCTACGCGTTGCCGCAGTAACGCGTGCGTTTTTTTGCCCGCTCATGTGGATGCAGTGCGCCGCAAGGCGCACTGGTCAAGCTCATCGCGTTCATCGCGCTGGCGGCGCGCGCCATGAGCGCGCATGCGCAAAGCGCCGTCACGCTTTACGGCACACTCGACACGAGCATCGAAGTCACCAACCCTGGCGCGGGCTACGTCGCCCGCATGGATTCGGGCGCGTACCGCGGTTCGCGCATGGGCTTGCTCGGCGCCGAAGACATCGGCAACGGCGTGAAGATCCTGTTCGACCTTGAAAACGGTTTCGGCTCGAACGACGGCACATACGCCGTGAGCAATACGATCTTCAACCGCCAGGCCTGGATCGGCGTGGGTACGGCTTACGGCACGCTGCGCGTGGGCCGCCAGTACTCGCCTATCTATATCCCGTTCAAGGGCGGGCTCGACGCGTTCGGTGCGGGCACCATCGCTTCGGGGCTCGACAATCTCTCGAAGATCACGCCGTACGAGAGCAACGCAATCACCTACCTGTCGCCCGAATTCCACGGCTTCTCGACAACGCTCATGACCTCGCTGCGCGACGCGAGCAATGCTGACGGCAACGGCATCGCAGGCAACATCGAGACCTTTGCGTATAGCAGCGGCCCGTTCCGCATTTCATACGCGCACCAGCAAACGCACGGCAACGGCGCGCTGCGCGCGAATCTCGGCGGCGTTTCGTACGTGTACGGCCCGGTCACGGGCTTTCTCTCGTTCTTCAACGGCGACGGCGGCACGCCGCGCTATCACAACGACGGCGTGTCGGTCTCGGCGCGCTATGCGGTGAGCGCGCGCTTTCGCGCGTCGCTCGGCTACACGTATATGCGCGACCGCTCGGGCGGCGACAACAACGCCGACCAGTTCAGCGCGGCCTGCGAGTACGACCTCTCCACACGCGTGCTGCTGTATGCGAGCGCAGGCTGGCTGCGCAATCGCGGGCAAGGCGAAATGACCCTGCGCGGCGTGAACGTGACCGGCCTCACGCCATCATGGCCGGGCGCGACGGTGCGAGGCGTGCAGCTCGGGATGATCGACCGGTTCTAGGCTACGGACCTGGCGGGCCGCCTGGCGAGTGCCGGGCCATCATGCCCACCCAATCCATGCGTGTGACGAGGCGGGCGGGGCGCCGTTTGCCTCGCCCAGATCGAACGAGAAATTGAGTCCGATGGCGGGCCGCCTGTGCCCATAGCCACCATCGAAAAAAGGCATCACGCGTGGAGGCGATGCTTTCCCGGTGGTGGGCTCGAGTTGGGGGACGGCGACGTTGTCGATCCTGGCGCTGTCGAGGACGTTGTGCGCGGCCTTGACCGCGAGGCTCGCGCCGTTGAAAAACGTGCCGCTCAGCGCGCCGCCCGTGGTGCCCACTTGCTGCGCTTGAGCAAGCGAGCAAGCCCATAGCGCCACGCACACCGTCGTCGCATGCAGCGTCACTTTCATCGCATTGCTAACCGAATCCACCGTCTCTCTCCAAAGAACCGGGAAGCTTGCGCTCGGCATCCTCCCGGCAGATTCGACTTTACGGCCGCAGTATACGAATCAATCGGGAGAAGTGAATACATTTCGTACCGCAAATTGTCTTATCCGCGCAACCGTGATTCGACCCCGGAAAACGCAACAACGGGAGCGATGAGCGAACCGCAAGCGCGGCGCTGAGAATGTTGCAGTGCAGGACGCCATGCCATGCAGCAACGCGGCAACCTGCACATGCAACCCCCTTTTTGTCACCTGCCCGGTGCATAATGGACCTCCCGCCGATGCAGTCCATGGCCGTCCTTCCAGGAGTCCGCCATGCAAGTGAGAAACGAGGAATTCGTCACCCATCTGCTTTCCGACGTCGTGGAATTCGCGCGTGCGCGATTACCCGAGCCCACCTTCCAGATCGTCGAACCCTTTCTGCGGCATTACTACGACTTTGTCGATGCCGAGGACCTGCGCAGCCGCAGCATCGCTGATCTCTACGGCGCCGCCATGGCGCACTGGCAGACGGCGCAGCGCTTCGTCCCGGGCGCCGAGCGCATGCGGGTCTACAACCCGATCCTCGAGCAGCACGGCTGGCATTCGGACCATACCGTGATCGAGATCGTCAACGACGACATGCCGTTTCTTGTCGATTCGGTCTCCATGGCCGTCAACAAGCTCGGCCTCGCGCTGCATTCGGTCATGCACCCGGTGTTCCGCCTCTGGCGCGGCCAGGACGGCGCCATCGTGCGCACGGACGTGGGCGGTGTGGGTGCCGATGAAGGGCAGTCGCAACTCGCCTCGTTCATTCATTTCGAGGTCGACCGCTGCGGCGATGCAGCAAAACTCGAGGAGCTGCGCGCCGCTATCGCCAGGGTGCTCGGCGACGTGCGCGCGTCGGTCGAAGACTGGCCGAAGATCGTCGAGGTGGCGCGCGGCACGATCAAGACCATGAAGGCGCGCGAGAGTAGTGCGGAAGACGTTGAGTCGCGCGCGTTCCTCGAATGGATGGTGGCCGACCATTTCACGTTCCTTGGCCAGCGCGACTACGCGCTCGTCGAGCACGGCGATGGTTTCGCCCTGCGCGGCGTGGAGGGCTCCGGCCTTGGCATCCTGCGCGAGTCGCTGCGCGCGCCCGGCACGCCCGACGTCACGCCGCTGCCGAGCGCCGCAACCGAGATCATCACCGGTGCGTGGCCCATCTTTCTGACCAAGGCGAATTCGCGCGCGACCGTGCATCGTCCAGGCTATCTCGACTACGTGGGCGTGAAGCTCGTGGGGCCGGACGGCAAAGTGTGCGGCGAGCGACGCTTCGTCGGGCTCTATACCTCCACGGCCTATATGGTCTCGAGCTCGGAGATCCCCATCGTGCGCCGCAAGTGCGCGAATATCGTGCGGCGCGCGGGCTTCCTGCCCAAGGGGCATCTCGGCAAGTCGCTCGTGACGGTGCTCGAAACCTGGCCGCGCGACGAACTCTTCCAGGCCGACGAAAACGAGCTCTTCGACATGGCCATGGGCGTGCTGCGTTTGCAGGAGCATCAACGCACGCGCGTGTTCGTGCGTCGCGACCGCTTCGACCGCTTCGTGTCCTGCCTCGTGTACGTTTCGCGCGACAAGTACAACACGGACATGCGCCGCCGCATTGCAAATCTGCTCACGGAGGCCTTCGCTGGCGAGTCGGTGGAATTCACGCCGCTCCTATCCGAGTCGGCCCTCGCGCGCATTCATTTCGTTGTCCATGCGAAAACGGGTGCGATGCCCGATGTCGACACGCGCGAGCTGGAGGCGCGGCTCGTGCAGGTCACGCGGCGCTGGCAGGACGATCTCGCCGATGCCTTGCTCGACGCGTTTGGCGAAGAGCAGGGCACGCGGCTCCTGCATCGCTACGCCGACTCGTTTCCCGCGGGCTATCGAGACGATTATCCGGCGCGCACGGCGGTGCGCGACATCGAGCTCATCGAGCGCGTGCAGGGCACGCGGCGCATCGCGATGAATCTCTACCGGCCTATCGAAGCCGGACCGCGCGCGTTCCGCTTCAAGGTGTATTGCACGGGTGAAGCCATTGCCTTGTCGCGCAGCCTGCCGATGCTCGAGCATCTCGGCGTGCGCGTGGACGAAGAGCGGCCGTACGTCATCGAGGCGCCGGGCTGCGAGAGCGCGTGGGTGCACGACTTCGGCCTCGAACTCGCCGACGACGCGGAGTTCGACATCGAACGCGTGAAGGACCTGTTCGAAGACGCATTCGAAGCCGTGTGGAGCGCGCGCATCGAAAACGACGACTTCAACCGCCTCGTGCTGCGCGCGTATCTGGGCGCGCGCGAAGTCACCATCCTGCGTGCGTACGCGAAGTACCTGCGCCAGGTGGGCTCGACGTTCAGCGACGCCTATATCGAGCGCGCCCTGACCGGCAACCCGGCCATCGCGCGCCAGTTCGTCGAGCTGTTTCTCATTCGCTTCGACCCGGCCGTGGGCGAGCTGGGCGAGGGGCGCGAGGCGCGCACGGAGCGCGCGCTCAAGGCCATCGAAAGCGCGCTCGACCAGGTGCCCAATCTCGACGAAGACCGCATTCTCCGGCAATTCCTCGGCGTCATCAACGCGACGCAGCGCACGAACTATTTCCGGCGCGATGCCGATGGCGCGCTGCTCCCGTCGCTGTCGTTCAAGTTCAACCCGGCGAAAGTGCCGGGGCTGCCCGAGCCCAAGCCGATGTTCGAAATCTGGGTCTACTCGCCGCGCGTGGAAGGCGTGCACCTGCGCGGCGGGCGCGTCGCGCGCGGTGGGCTGCGCTGGTCCGACCGGCGCGAGGACTTCCGCACCGAAGTGCTCGGCCTCATGAAGGCGCAGATGGTGAAGAACGTGGTGATCGTGCCGGTGGGCTCGAAGGGCGGCTTCGTGGTGAAGAATCCGCCGCCGCCCACCGATCGCGAAACGTGGATGCGCGAAGGCATTGCGTGCTACCAGACTTTCCTGCGCGGCCTGCTCGACCTCACCGACAACCTCGTGAACAACGTGATCGTGCCGCCGCCCGACGTGGTGCGCCACGACCCCGACGACCCGTATCTGGTGGTGGCAGCGGACAAGGGCACGGCCACCTTCTCCGATTACGCGAACGCGATCTCGAGCGAATACGGCTTCTGGCTCGACGACGCCTTTGCCTCGGGTGGCTCGGTGGGCTACGACCACAAGAAGATGGCGATCACCGCGCGCGGCGCCTGGGAGTCGGTCAAGCGGCACTTCCGCGAGATGGGCGTCGACACGCAGGCGACCGACTTCACCGTGGTTGGCGTCGGCGACATGTCGGGCGACGTGTTCGGCAACGGCATGCTGCTTTCGCCGCATATCAAGCTGGTTGCCGCATTCGATCATCGGCACATCTTTCTCGATCCGAACCCCGACCCGGCCACGAGCTTCGCCGAACGCAGCCGGCTCTTCGCGCTCGAGCGCTCGAGCTGGGCCGACTACGACCCCGCAGCCATTTCGGCGGGCGGCGGCGTGTTCCCGCGCACGGTGAAGACGATCCCGCTTTCACCCGCCGTACAGAGTGCGCTCGGCATCGAAGCGGCCGCACTCACGCCCAACGAATTGATCCGCGCGATTTTGTTGGCGCCGGTCGATCTGCTCTACAACGGCGGCATCGGCACCTATGTGAAAGCCGCGCACGAGACCAATGCGCAGGTTGGCGACAAAGCGAGCGATGCCGTGCGTGTCAACGGTGCCGACCTGCGCTGCAAGGTGGTGGGCGAGGGCGGCAACCTGGGCGTCACGCAATTCGGCCGCATCGAGTTCGCGCAGCGCGGCGGACGCATCAATACCGACGCCATCGACAATTCAGCGGGCGTCGACTGTTCGGATCACGAAGTCAACATCAAGATCTTGCTGGGCCTCGTGGTGGCCGACGGCGAGATGACGATGAAACAGCGCAACACGCTGCTCGCCGACATGACGGACGAAGTCGGGCTGCTCGTGCTGAGCGACAACTACTACCAGACCCAGGCGCTCTCGATCGCGGGCCGCTACAGCGCGGAGCTGCTCGACGCGGAGACGCGGCTCTTGCGTTGGCTCGAACGCGCCGGCCGCCTGAACCGCGCGATCGAGTTCTTGCCGACCGACGAGGAAATCGCGGAGCGCCAGAGCGCGAAGCTCGGCCTCACGTCGCCTGAGCGCGCGGTGCTGCTCGCCTACAGCAAGATGTGGCTCTACGATGCCTTGCTCGAATCGGACGTGCCGGAAGACCCGCTTGTCGCGCATTTGCTGATCGACTACTTTCCGAAGCCGCTGCAGCAGCGCTTCAGCGAGCCGATGCAGCGCCATCCGCTGCGCCGCGAGATCCTTGCGACGCATTTGACGAACGCGCTGGTGAACCGTGTGGGCTGCGCGTTCGTGCATCGTCTGATGGAGGAAACGGACGCGCAACCCGGCGATATCGTGCGCGCCTGCATCATGGCGCGCGACGTGTTCGACCTGAACGATGTGTGGCGCGACATCGACGCGCTCGACAACCGCGTGCCCGACGACGTGCAGGCGCGCATGTTCGTCGACGTCGCGCGCCTGCTCGAGCGCGCGGCGCTCTGGTTCCTGCGGCACCTGCAGGCGGGTGCCGTGGACGACGGCGGCACGCTGCTCGCGCGTTGCCGCGACGCGGCACAGCGGCTCGCGCCGCAACTGCCGGCATTGCTGCCCGCCGCCGATCTCGAAGCGTTGTCGGCGCGTCAGGCCGAGCTCGTGAACGCCGGCGTGGAAAGCGCGTTGGCCGTGCGCGTGGCGAGTGGGGAGACTTCCATCGCACTGCTTGATATTGCCGATGTGGCTGCCGCCTGCGATCGTCCGCTCGAGCACGTGGCGGCCGCGTATTTCGCGCTGGACACGCGTCTGAATTACGGCTGGATCGGCGAGCGCGCGGCGGCGTTGCCCACACCGACGCATTGGGACACGATGGCGCGTGCGGCGGCGCTTGCGGAGGTCGCGCGCCTCAAGCGTGCGCTCACGACCAACGCACTCGCGCAGGCACCCGACACGGACGATGCGCAAGCGCTCGTGGATGCCTGGTGCGAGCAGCACGAGGCTGCGCTCGAGCGCTACGGACGCCTGCTCGCGGAGTTTCGCGCGACGAGCGGCGTGAGCCTTTCGGTGCTGCTGGTGATCGTAAGGGCGATGGCGGCGCTCGAGCGGCCTTGAGGCGTAGGGCGTCATACGGGAGCCGCTGTGCCAATGCGGTTCCCGTGCCTGCCCGGCGCGTGGGAATACGCGGCGTCAATAGAAAAATACGATTCGAGCGGGATGAATGGGCTTAATCCGAATGCCCAATTTATGTATAAATACTTTAAATAATAAATAAAATTTTCATTTTTCAATGTGGCGCCGACGGCATGAAATCATAATCTTCCTTGCAGATCCACCTTCTGAAGTCACTATCCGGCCGACGAGCAAGCGCAACGCTTGCTCATATTTTGTGCACTTTGACGATTCGCCGCGCACCGGCGAGTTGATCGGCCCATCCACGCATAGCCGGCGATATTTCGCGTTGACTGGAACTTCCATTCATTTTTTGCTTGATGCAAATGATTGTTCAAACTCAGGGACATTTTCCGCATCAGCATGACGCGCGATTTCGTTCAACCGCAATTCGGGCGATTCGCACCGGGAATAGAGCTTCGTCAAAGCGTTAAACGAATTACGCGATGGTTTGACAAAAACGTAGGCCGCCATTGGGGGTGCCATGCGATGCTGGCGCTCCAGACAGGATGGCACGAATGCCTCGCTTGCTCATGCGATTCGCGTCGTCCGGCATGACCATGAAAAGGAACCATTATGTCGTGGCTGACAGACACACTTCGGCATTACCCCGAGATCGCCATTTTTCTTTCACTAGGCATCGGTTATTGGGTGGGTGGAAAAAGCTTCAAGGGATTCAGTCTCGGGGCTGTTACGGCCACGCTTCTTGCGGCCATCGCAATCGGCCAGCTCGGCATTACGGTATCGGCCAACGTCAAGTCGGTGTTCTTTCTGATGTTCCTGTTCGCCGTTGGATATGGGGTGGGGCCGCAATTCGTGCGCGGCATCGCTAAAGATGGCTTGCCGCAGGCCTTGTTCGCGGTCGTGCAGTGTCTGCTGTGTCTCGCGGCGCCCATCGTTGCCGCCAAATTCGCCGGCTACGACCTGGGGTCCGCCGCGGGCTTGTTCGCCGGCTCGCAAACCATTTCGGCCTCGATGGGGCTGGCAACGGATGCGATCAACCGGCTCCATCTGCCGGCGGATCAGGCCAAGGCGCTGCTCGACGCCATGCCTACCGCCTACGCCGTCACCTATATCTTTGGCACGATCGGCTCGGCCATCATTCTCGCAACGCTCGGACCACGGTTGCTCGGCATCGACCTGCCCGCCGCATGCAAGGAATACGAAGCCACCCTCGGCGGCAAGGGCGCCGGCGCGCAGGACGGGCGCGAATGGCATGACTACCAGTTGCGCGCCTACCGAATCGCCGCCGACAGCCCGTTCATCGGCCAGACGATCAGCCAGATAGAAGCCGCCGAGCCCGCAGGCGTGCGGCTCTTCATCGAGCGCGTCAGACGCGCGGGCGCCGTCACGGAAGCAACGCTGGACTTCGTCTTGCAAGCAGGCGACATCGTGGCGGTTGCTGGTCCTCGCGATCAGCTCGTGGCGAGACTCGGCTCACGCGGCGACGAAGTCGAAGACGCCGATCTGCTCGCGGTCACCACGGAAGGCGTGGACGTCTACGTCACCAGCAAGTCGGTGGCCGGCAAGACGTTGCAGGAGCTGGCGAGCCTTCCCGGCGCACGCGGTGTCTACCTGAAGAAAATCAAGCGCGGGCCGACCGAAACGCAGATCCCGGTATTGCCCAATACGAAGCTCGAACACGGCGACACCGTCACGATCGTGGGCAGGACGCAGGACACCACCGCGGCCGCCAGGGAGCTAGGCGTTCTCGACCGTCCCACCACGGTGGCCGACGTTGCCTTCGTGAGCCTCGCCATCACGGCAGGCGCCTTGATTGGCGCAATCGTGATCAACGTGCACGGCATTCCGCTCACGCTTTCCACGGCGGGCGGCGCGCTCATTGCCGGAATCGTGTTCGGCTGGTTGCGGGCGATCCATCCCACCTTCGGGCGCATTCCCGAACCGACCGTCTGGTTCATGAACTCCGTGGGCCTCAACGTGTTCATTGCCGTGGTTGGCATCACGGCAGGCCCGGGATTCGTCGCCGGCTTGCAGCAACTCGGCATCAGTCTGTTCCTCTGGGGGATTTTCGCTACGGCGGTTCCCTTGATCATCGGCATGTTCATCGCGAAGTATGTGTTCAAGTTCCACCCCGCAATCCTGCTCGGCGTGTGCGCGGGCGCCAGAACCACGACGGCCGCACTGGGGATGATCTGCGACGCGGCGCGCAGCCAGGTGCCCGGGCTCGGCTATACCGTGACCTACGCGGTCGGCAATACGCTCCTGACGATCTGGGGAATGGTGCTCGTGATGATCTTGAGCTGATCGTTGGACGTATTGGACGTATTGGACGCATTGGACGTATTGGACGTATTGGATGTTTCGCTAACTAATCAACCGGAGCAAGTAGATGAATTCACGAAACGACAACGTAACGCAGGCGCAAAAGCTGGCCGCGCTGAGCCCGTTCGAACTCAAGGACGAGCTGATCAAGGTCGCCGGCGGCGGGGCGACGGCGCGTTCCGCGGCAAACCTGCCGATGCTCAACGCGGGCCGCGGCAATCCGAACTTCCTCGCCACGATTCCGCGCCACGGCTTCTGGCAACTCGGCCACTTCGCCATGCGCGAGTCGGAGCGCTCGTTCGCGTATCTGCCTGAAGGCGTGGGCGGCTTCCCGCAGCGCGAAGGTATTGTCGAGCGCTTCGACCTGTTCGTGCGCGAGAACAAGGGGCAGCCCGGCATCGACTTCCTCGCGGGCGCGGTGTCGTACGTGCGCGATCAACTGGGCCTTTCGGCTGGCGACTTCCTCTATGAAATGTGCGAAGGCATCCTCGCCTGCAACTACCCGGTGCCGGACCGCATTCTCAAGAACACGGAAGTCATCGTCGGCCAGTACCTGCGGCGCGAGATGATCGGCAAGCATCCGTTCGTGGGCGAGTTCGACGTGTTCGCGGTGGAGGGCGGCACGGCGGCCATGGCGTACATCTTCAACACGATGCGGGAGAACTTCTTCATCAAGCCGGGCGACACCATCGCGCTCGGCATGCCAATCTTTACGCCGTACATCGAGATTCCCGCGCTCAACGACTACCAGCTCAATATCGTCAACGTCGAGGCGGATGTCGCGAACGGCTGGCAATACTCGAAAAAGGAGCTCGACAAGCTGCGCGACCCGAAGGTGAAGGCATTCTTCCTCGTGAACCCGAGCAACCCGCCTTCGGTGAAGATCGATGAGGCGAGCCTCCAGTACATCGCCGAGATCGTCAAGGAGCGCCCGGACCTCATCATCCTCACCGACGACGTGTACGGCACCTTCGCCGACAACTTCGTCTCGCTCTTCGCACTGGCGCCGAAGAACACGATTCTCGTGTACTCGTATTCGAAGTACTTCGGCGCGACGGGCTGGCGCCTGGGCGCGATCGCGACGCACCGCGAGAACGTGCTCGACGCCGCGCTCGCGAAACTGCCGAAAGAGCAGAAGCTGGCCCTGCACAAGCGCTATGAGTCAATCACGACCGACCCGGACAACCTGAAGTTCATCGATCGCCTCGTGGCCGACAGCCGTACCGTTGCGCTCAATCACACCGCAGGCCTCTCTACGCCGCAGCAAGTGCAGATGGTGCTGTTCTCGCTGTTCTCGCTCATGGACACGCCCGACGCCTACAAGAATGCGCTGAAGCGCCTGATCCGCAGCCGCAAGCGCGCGCTCTTCGAGACGATCGGCATTCCATTGAAGGAAGGGGACCCAAACGTAGTCGACTACTACACGGTGCTGGACCTCGAGTACTTCGGTGAACGCGCCTACGGCCGTGAGTTTGTCGACTGGCTCCTCAAGAACACCGAGGCTTCCGAGCTGCTGTTCCGCCTCGCCCAAGATGCCCATGTCGTGCTCCTGCCTGGCCAGGGCTTCGGCACGCCGCATCCTTCCGGACGCGTGTCGCTTGCCAACCTGAATGAGGCTGACTATCGCGCGATTGGCAAGGCGATCCGAACGCTCCTCGATGAATACGTGGAGCGCTACTGCGCGCAGACAGGCAAGCACGTCGCGCGGTAAGCCTGATGCCGCCTCGGCCGACCCGTTCCTTCGGTTGAGGCGGTACCGGTGGTAACGAAGCGTCCGCCCGTGCGGGCGCAAACCGAAAGGAGTATTAAGATGTCCTTAGATATCGAGAAAATTACCCCGTACGACGAATTCAACTTTGAGGTGCCGCAAAACGAGTTTCCCAAAACAGGGATGTCTGCCCGGGCCGCGGCTGCGCTTGTCGAAAGCGACGAATGGACGGACACCAATCCGGTCCTGAACATGTCGTCGTTTGTGACGACTTTCGCCGAACCCGAAGCGCTGGAAACCGCCAAACGCAATATTTTCAAGAACTATATCGACCACGACATGTACCCGCAGCTGTTCGCGATGGAAACGCGAATGGTGCGCTGGCTCCACAAATTGTGGAATGGCCCGGGTGACGTGGAGCCGTACGGCACGGCGACAGTGGGGTCGTCCGAGGCATGCATGCTCGCGGGCCTGGCGCACAAATGGAACTGGCGCCAGCGGCGCGAAAAGGCAGGCAAGAACGTCAGCCGGCCGAATCTCGTGACCGGCGGAAATGTGCAGATCGTCTGGAAGAAGTTCATGCGCTATTTCGACGTCGAGCCGCGTATCGTCCCGCTGAAACCCGGCAAGTACCGCCTGACCGCCGATGATCTCGACAAGTATGTCGACGAGAATACGATTGCCGTTGTCGCCATTGCCGGGCAGACCTTTACCGGGGAGGACGACGACTTCGCCGGCATCCATGCGTGGCTGGACGACTACGAACGGCGCACGGGGATTTCGGTGCCGATGCACATCGACGGCGCGTCGGGCGGCTTTATCCACCCGTTCCTCTATCCGGATTACAAGTGGGACTTCCGGTTGCCGCGGGTGCAATCGATCAATGCCTCGGGGCACAAGTACGGCCTCACGCCGCCCGGGCTCGGCTGGGTCGTTTTCCGTGACCGCAAGGTATTCAACGAGGACCTGGTGTTCTACGTGAACTATCTGGGCGGTGAAATGCCCACCGCGACGTTGAATTTCAGCCGCAATGGCTTCCAGTTGGCTGTCCAGTACTACCAGTTCCTGCGTCTAGGATTCGAGGGCTACAGGCGCGTCATGCAGCACACGCTCGACAACGCGCTTGCGCTGCGCGAAATGCTCGTGAAAAGCGGCTATTTCACGATCATGAACGACACGCAGCGTATTCCGGTGGTGGCCGTCACGCTGGACAAAAAATCACCCGCTTCAATGAATTCGACGTATCGAACAAGGTGCGCGAGAAGGGCTGGGTGCTATCGGCCTATACGATGCCGCCGGACGCGGAAGCGGTGAGGAGCCTGCGCGTTGTCGTGCGTCCGCACATCAATCGCAACGTCGCGAGCAATCTCGGGCGCGACATCCTCGACGCCTGCCGATACCTCGAGGAACACGGCGGCAATGCGACGCCGCCGGCGCTGCATGGGCACACGCATTTGAAGGGCTCGCCGGCCAAGTGCTGAGCTCGGCCCCGCGGCCGATCCATCTGGGTCGGCCGCGGGGCATTGCCGGCGAGGGGCGGCTTGTTGCGGTGCCCCGGAAATGCCAACAGGCGCCGACAAAGCGCGTCGGCCCAACATCCGCGCCATTTCCCCGTTTTGCAACAGAATAGGGGGTCGACAGTCAGCACAAGGCGCAATCCGATGACTCCAGATCCCACCGCAATCGACCAGGTCAGCCTGAATCTGGTGCAGATGTCTGGCGTCCTTATCGGCGGGCTTGCGCTTTTCCTGCTCGGGCTGCAATTCATGACCGGAGGCTTCAAGGCCATTGCCGGCTCACGGCTCCAGATGCTGCTCGGCGTACTCACGGCAAACCGGTTCCGGGGCGTAGTGGCCGGCGCGCTGGTGACGGCGCTGTTGAATTCGTCCACGATCACCACCGTATTGATGGTCGGATTCGTTTCTGCAGGCTTGATGACGCTGGCGCAGTCGGTTCCGATGATCATGGGCGCGAACATCGGCTCGACGATCACGGCTCAAATCATCGCCTTCGACGTTTCCAGACTGACGCCGTTCATGCTGGCTATTGGCTTTGCCATGTACGCGTTCGGCAAGCGCGAGCTGGTGCGCAGGATCGGCGAAGTGGTAATGGGGCTCGGGCTGCTGTTTCTGGGCATCGAGTTCATGGGCGACGCCACACGTCCGCTGCGCACATACCCGCCGTTCATCGATGCCATGCAGAGCATGGAGCACCCGTTGCTGGGCATCCTCGCGGGCGCCGCTTTTACCGCGATCGTACAAAGCTCCGCTGCGACGCTTGCTATCGTCATCGCCTTGGGCGCACAGGGGCTAATGCCGCTCGAGGCGGGCATTGCGCTGATTCTGGGTGCGAACGTGGGCACTTGCGGAACGGCTTTGCTTGCCTCGATAGGCAAGTCTGCCGAAGCCATCCAGGTGGGCGTGGTGCACCTCATATTCAACGTGCTGGGCGTGCTTTTCTGGGCCTTTTTCATTCCACAAATGGCCGAGCTGGCGCGCTTCGTCTCCCCGTCGTACCCCGAGTTGCATGGCGTTGCCCGCCTGGCCGCCGAAACGCCGCGCCAGGTCGCAAACACCCACACGATATTCAGCGTGGCAAACACGCTGGTGCTGATCTGGTTCTCGGGATGGATCGCGCAGCTTGCGCGCATGATCGTCCGTACGCGGATGGCGGAAACGCAACCGCTTGGCGATCCGGCGTACCTCGATGAAACGTCCCTGGGCGTGCCGTCGCTTGGGCTTCAGCGCGTTCGCCTGGAGGTGAGCCGGTTGGGCAATGAAGTGGTCGACATCGTGCGTGATGGCGCACTCGTCGTGGTGAGCGGATCGATTGAAGAGATCAACGCGTTGCTGGACCGGGACAAGGAAGCCGACCGGCTCGCGGCCGAAATTCTGCACTACGTCGGGCGGCTCTCGAAGGCTGAGCACTCGGAGCAGGAGGGGCTGCAGATGGTGGGCTTTACCCAGGTCGTCGCGAATCTCGAGAACATCAGCGACATTATCGGGACCAATCTGATGGCGGTGAGCCAGCAGCGCTTGACTGAGCGAATCGAGCTCACGCGGCTGAATGAGGTCGCGAACTCACGGTTCGCCGAAGTCGTGATGCAGAATCTGGCGGCCATCGTCGAGACGATTGGCGAAGCCGGCGCGATCGTCGGGTCGCAAGGCATCGGGACGAAGGCCGAGATCAAGATGCTCGCGGCGCAGGCGCGGCAAGGCATCCTGGGCGATCTGCAGCTCGCGCAGAAGCCGGAGGTGCTGGACTATCAATTGGCGGTCGACATGATCGAGGAATACAAGCAGATCGCGCGCCTGTCACGCGCAATAGCCAAGGTTGTTGGGGAGATGCGGGGGAAAACTGAGCTAAGCGAATGAGCAGATGGGATGAGTGTGCGACGTAATCCTTGATTTTACATAAGATAAATTAACGAAGTTTTTGATGGGGTACGATGCTACAATCCAGCTTCGATCCGCTCGCCACTGGCCTTGCCGGTCACGTGTCGCTAACTGGATAATTGATCTTTCATGGTCCGACGACCGGTGCCTAGCGCCCGCAGTGCATGACAAATGACCTGACCAACCTCGCCACGAGCGAGGATTACCGCCGCTGGCTGTCCGAGTTGAAGCAGCGCGTCGAGCGTGCTCGTCAGCGCGCGGCCGCCAGTGCGAATCGTGAGCTGATCGAGCTGTACTGGCAGATCGGGAGCGATATCCTTCAGCGGCAGCAGCATCAGGGATGGGGAGCCGGCGTCGTGGACCAGCTGGCTCGCGACCTGAAGTCCGCATTCCCGGATATGCGAGGTTTCTCGCCGCGCAACCTGAAATACATGCGCGCTCTTGCCCTGGCATGGCCGGATCCGGAATTTGTGCAGCAGCCTGCTGCACAATTACCGTGGTTCCACCTTTGCACCTTGCTCGACAAGGTCAAAGATACCGCGCATCGCGACTGGTATGCCGCCAAGGCGCTCGAACACGGCTGGTCGCGCAGCGTGTTGACCATGCAGATCGAGACGGCCGTCCATGCACGTGCAGGCAGCGCCATCACAAATTTTGCGGACCGGCTGCCGCCTCCACAATCCGATCTCGCGCGCGATACGCTCAAGGATCCGTATATCTTCGACTTCCTCGGCTTGACCGAGAACGCCCAGGAGCGCGACATCGAGCGCGCGCTCACGCAGCACATCACGCGCTTCCTGCTCGAACTGGGCGCCGGCTTCGCGTTCGTGGGCCGCCAGTACCGGCTGGAAGTCGGCGGCGACGAGTTTTTCGTCGATTTGCTTTTCTACCACCTCAAGCTGCGTTGTTATGTTGTCGTCGAACTGAAAACGACGCCATTCAAGCCCGAATACGCGGGCCAGCTGAACTTCTACCTGTCCGCGATCGACGCGCAGGTGAAGGCACCCGAGGACCAAGCGACCATCGGCCTGCTGCTGTGCAAGGAAAAGAACCGGCTCGTGGCGGAATATGCGCTGCGCGGCGTGGCCAAGCCGATGGGTGTGGCCGAGTACCAATTGATGCGCGAGGTGCCGCCCTCGCTCGAGACCGGCCTGCCGAGCATTGACCAGATCGAGGCGGAACTGCGTCCCGACCTGCCGGACGGCGCGGCGTAAGCCTCGTTGGGCAGCGCCCGCGCCGCTTTCACCAGCCGGTCCTAGCGCCGAAGACTGAAAAGCCGCAACAGCTCGTCGCGCAACTCGGAGATATCGAGCACATGCTGCGCGCGAGTCAGCGCCACATAGAGCAGGCGCAGCTCATCCTCGTCGGGCATCGGGCTACCGTCGGCACCCCGCAGGCGGAAATCGTTCGCGACCTTGACCCGCTTCCATTCGAGGCCCTTGGCGCGGTGGACGGTCGAGATTACATAATCCGCGGCGCCCTCCGCCGTCGAGCGTTGCGCGAGGGCACGCAGATAGTCCGTGCCCAGCTCGTCGACGATCCGGACAACCGGCAGCAGGTCCTGGCCAAAAGCGCTGCGCGCAAACGCCTGCGCCTCGCCCCATGTCTCGAACAGCGCAAACGCCGCTGGCCGGAATGCGCGCTGTCCGGCCAGCAACTGGTCCGCGCCGTCTGCATACGCAACGATCTCGGCCGCGCTCATGCGGATTGCCGGGCGATGCCCCGCCTCGATGCCCGCAGCGAACTGCCATAGCGCCGAGACGTTCTTGCGGCATAGAACAGCGTCCACGGGCGGCGCAATCGCCGGGTCTTCGACCATGATCGAGCCAATCGCGTCTTGCCCGCGAATGGGCGTTCGTTCTCCAAGCAGGCCAAGCAGCCGGCTCGCCAGCGCCGCGAATGTCGTGCCGAAACGAAACGACTCCGTGAGCGCGCATTCGGGCGCGTCGATCTGCGCCATCGCGTTCACCGCGCCCCGCCACTCGTAGATCTGCTGGTACGGGTCGCCCACGTAGATGATCTGCGCGTGGCGCTGCCGCTCGAGTACCGAAAGCATGACGCCGTCGCTGTCCTGCGCCTCGTCGAACAGGATGTAATCGGCCTCGATGCGTGGCTCCAAAAGCGCCCAGAGCTTGAGCAGCACGTCCGGCGAAATGACATTGCGTGCCCGTGGATGGGCGCTCTCTTCCCACAATCGCACGACGTGGGGCAGCAGCCAGGCACGCAATTGCGCCGCCATTGCCTCGTCGATTTTCTCGTCCACGACGATATGCTGCACTTCCGGCTGGTGCTGGTCCGAGCGGCAGAACCTGCCGAGTCCGTCGGCAATCCAGCGCCCGATCTCGAACGGCGTGACGTCGACGGCCTTCCCCGTCACGGTGCGGACCTGTACCGGCCCGAGTCCGTAGCGTGCGGCCAGCAAGTGCGCAGGCTCGGCCTGCAGGCTCACGCGACTTCTCAGCGTCTGAGGCACGCACGCCCAGGCCAGCGAATGCATCGTGCGGGCGTCGACCGTGGGAGGAAAGCGGCGGCCGGCGCTCGCCGCGATATCCCGGTTGAAGGCGAGATAGGCGCCGCGCCGTCCGCCGAGTTGCTCCGCCACCAGCTGGAGCGTGGAGGTCTTGCCTGCGCCCGCGTAGGCCTTGATCTTGAGGTTCCCGCCACGCAGCACCGCCTCGACGACCGCGCGCTGCTCTTGCGTGGGATTGAACGGGACTGGCATGGGAACGGGACGCAGAAGGGGGAACGTCCCGGAGTGTGCCAGAAATGATGCCGGTTCCGACAGCCCCCACTCTGCCCGGCGCTGACCAGGGTTCAAAACTCTCGCGCGCTTGAACAATAGCGCGCTGAATGCGAGCGCTTCAATGCAGCGCGGCGTGGTCGCTAGCCAACGCCGGAGGCACGATCTCCCGCAGGAACTCGACAAAGGTCCGGACTTTCGCATCGAGATATTGTCGCGATGGATATTGGACATAGCCGGTCAGTTTCTGCAGCTGGTGGTTCGGCAAGACACGCGCCAACGCACCGCTCTTGAGGAGCGGTACGGCCGACGGCATGGGCAGCGCGCCGATGCCTTTGCCCTCCTGCAGCACCGTGCCCAGTACCTCCGGAACATTCACCTGAAAAGCCGTCGGCGGAAGCTCGAATGTTTCCGGGCCGTCCGGTCCGTCGAGATCCCAGCGACCGCGCGGGAACAGCGATGAAACGAGCGGTATGCACGAATGCTGCGCCAGATCGGCAACGTCCTCTGGCGCTCCGTGATCCTCGAGGTAGGCCGGCGACGCGCACAATACGCTGTGCAGCGTCCCAAGCCGCTGCGATACGAATCCCGAGTCCGGCAGTTGATCGCCCGCCATCCAGACCGCGACGTCGCACCCCTCGTCCAGAATCCTCGGGAGATGGTGGGACAGGTTCAGATCCACCGACACGGACGGATAATATTCCTGATAACGCATGAGGGCGGGCACCAGGTAGGTCTGGCCAAAGCCCAGCATCGCGTGCACCCGCAAACGGCCGGCCGGCTTGGCCAATGCGTCCGAGGCTTCCACCTCTGCGTCCCTGATAGAGGTGAGAATCTGCTGGCAACGCTGCAAATAGCGTTGCCCGGTCTCGGTCAATGCGATGCGGCGCGTGGTGCGGTTGAGCAGCCGGGCGCGAAGATGGGTCTCCAGCCAGGCGACGGCACGGGTTGCAACGGCGCGTGAAATATCCATGCGCTCTGCCGCACGGGCAAAACTGCCCTCTTCTGCAATGCGAACGAATATTCGCATCGATTGCAACGTATCCATTTTCAGATCCTCTAATTCAGCTTCCGAATGGCCCGCCGCAACACGGGTAATCAGCGTTGCTGCGGGCCCGGCTACCCACCCGCTCAGTTCGCCTGAGCGATTTTCTGCATGCCTGGCGATGCAGCCTTGGTCTGTTGCGCCATCTCATTGCTCGCGATAATCTTTTCAATCTCCGCATTGGCCTTCGCGCCGTACTGCGCAAAGACGTCCGTGCGATAAGTTGTGTTCACAGCCGCGGCGAGCTGCGTGCCGGAGTCATCGCGCGTGTCGGCGTCCACGTCCATCGACAAGCCGATGCGCAGTGGATGCGCCTGCAGCTCCTTCGGGTCGAGCTGGATACGCACCGGCAGCCGCTGCACGATCTTGATCCAGTTGCCGGTAGCGTTCTGCGCCGGCAACGTTGCGAACGCACTGCCCGTGCCGGCCGAGAAGCCGATCACCTTGCCGTGATATTTGACGCTCGAACCGTACACGTCCGCCGTCATTGTGACCGGCTGGCCGATGCGCATGCGGTGCAGTTGCACTTCCTTGAAGTTCGCGTCCACCCACACGCCGTCGAGCGGCACGATTGACATCAGCGGCGTGCCTGGCCCCACGCGCTGTCCCACCTGCACGGAGCGCTGCGCGACGTAGCCCGTCACCGGCGCCGGCAACGTGTTGCGCGCGTAATTCAGGTAGGCGTCGCGGACCTGGGTCGCCGCGGCTTGCACGTCGGGATGCTGCTCGATCGACGTGCGGTCGGTCAGCGCGCGGTTCGACTGCGCCTGCTCACGAGCGGCGTCGAGCGCGGCCTGCGCGGCGGCTACGGCGTCGCGGGCGTGCGAGACGTCCTCGGCGGACACCGCGCCGGTGGCCTGCACCGCGACACGGCGGCGC
This sequence comes from Paraburkholderia silviterrae, assembly GCF_004353915.1. Taxonomy (GTDB): domain Bacteria; phylum Pseudomonadota; class Gammaproteobacteria; order Burkholderiales; family Burkholderiaceae; genus Paraburkholderia; species Paraburkholderia silviterrae. The sequence goes on from NZ_SMRP01000010.1 coordinate 188,974, forward strand.
AAATCGTCCTGTGCGCGAGCGAGGTCCGACTCGCGTTGCGCGACGTTGGCCGCGTAGTAGTCGTTGTTCACGTAGAGCGTGCTCACATGGCGCACCGCCTGGCCGAGCGCTGCTTCAGCGTTCAGGAGTGCGATTCGTGAATCGGCAGGGTCGAGCGTGACCACGGGGTCGCCCTCTTTCACGATCTGGGTATCGTCCGCGTTGACAGCGTCGACCGTGCCGGTCACTTGCGGCGTGAGCTGCACGAGGTTGCCGTTGACATACGCGTCGTCGGTCGACTCGTGATATTGGCCGTACGTCCAGTAGTATGCGCCATATGCCGCCCCCGAGAGCGCGACGCCGATACTCAGCAGCGCAATCCACAGCCTGCGTTTGCGCGGCGCATCGGGCCGCGTAGCGTTCGGCGTGGCACTAGCGGGTGCGCCGTGCGCTGGGTTGCTGGTCGGTTGTGCCGTGTCCGCGCTCGTGCGCTCGGTCGTGGTGGAATCGCTCATGTCAATGCTCCAGTGAATTTGCGAACGCGCCGGTTCAACGCGCGGCGACGACGGGATGGGATTGCGCGGCGGAATCCGCGCGGCGAGTGGCATCGGTCGACGTATCGACGTAGCCGCCGCCGAGCGCCGATGCGAGCGCGATCTGCTGGTCGCGCCGGTTCATCAGCAGCCTGGCGACGGCTTGATCGGCTTGCAGTGCGGTCATGTCGGCGTTGAGGACGGTCAGCTGATTCGTCAGGCCGCCTTTGTATTGCGTGATCGCCAGATCGTCGGCCTCGCGCGCGGCTTGTTGCGCGGCCTGCGCATCGGCAAGCTGCGTGTCGCTCGAGCGGATCTGCGCGAGTTGCGTCGCCACTTCGCTCAAGGCCGTGATCAGCGTCTGGTTGTAGGTCGCGACGGCGTCGTCGAAGTCGGCGTAGCGTCCTTTCAATTGCGCGCGCAGTTCGCCGGCATCGAAGATCGGCAGATGGATCGCCGGGCCCGCGCTGGCCGTGCGGCTCGCGGCCGTCAGGAAGCGGCCGAAGCCAAACGCGTCCAGGCCGATCGCGGCGCTCAGATTGATGTCCGGATAGAACTCGGCCTTCGCCTCCTTGACTTCGTGCGTGATCGCGTCGACGCGCCAGCGGGCCGCGACGATGTCTGGCCGGCGGCTCACGAGGTCGGCGGGCAGGTTGTCCGGCAGGCGCACTTCGTCGCCCACGCCGAGCGCGGGTCGCGCGATCGCAAGCCCTCGGTCGGGGCCCTCGCCCATGAGCGCCGCCAGTTGGTAGCGGGTCGTCACGATGCTGCCGTCGAGCGCCGCAAGCGCGGAGCGCGCGCTCGCCAGGTTCGCCTGCGCCGTCTTGCGCTCGACTTCGGTATCGAGCCCGGTCGCGATGCGGCCGGCCGTGATGCGGTCGATTTCGGCACGCCGGTCGACCTCCTGTTGCGCGATGTCGTGCAGCACGTAAAGCTGCGCAAGCTGGTTATAGGTGCGGGCGATCGTGGTGGTGAGCGTGAGCTTGACGACTTCCGCGTCGGCCCGGCTCGCCTGCAAGTCGGAGACCGAAGCTTTCAGCGCTTCGCGATTCTTCCCCCACAGATCCAGATCGTACGACGCGCTCAGGAGTCCGGAGTTTTCCGTCTGCCACGAACCCGCGTACGGCGGCGGAATCAGCGCGTTGCCGCTGTACTGCTCACGTTTGAGCGAGTAGTCGGCGTTGACGCTCGGCATCGTGCTGGCCTTCGCGGTTTCCGTATAAGCCTGCGCCCCGGCGACACGAGCTCGCGCCTGTGCAATCGTCGGGCTGCCCTTGAGCGCTTCGTCGATCAACGCCTTCAATTGCGCGTCGCCGAACTGGTCTGCCCAGTCTGCCGCCGGCCAGTGGCCGCTTTCAGCGGGCAAGCTGGTTGCCGTTTCGAACTGCCGAGGCTGCGCCATCTGCTTGTCGCTGTGGATGCCCGCGTAATTCACGCAGGCCGACAGCAACGCCACCAGAATCGCCGACAGCCCTACCTTCGCCGCACGGATGCCGGGTTGCGTAATCTGCGTCTTCATTTTCTGACCTGTCAGATTAAAGTTTGAATAAAGAGGCGATGCGCTGCTGCGCTCACACTCCAATGAACTTCTGCAGCAGGCGGTCCAATTCCTCGAACTCCGCCTTCGTGAACTTCTTCAACTTCGCATCCAGCACCACGGCTGCGATCGCCGGCATTTCCGCCGTGGCTTGCCTGCCCTTGTGCGTCATCGCGAGGTTGACCACCCGGCGATCGTCGGCACTGCGGGCGCGTTCCAGCAGCCCTTTCCTTTCCAGCTTGTCCAGCATCCGCGTCATCAGGCCTGTGTCGACAGAAAGTCGTTTCGAGAGCTCGATCGGCGTGGACGCCACGCCGCGCTGCATCGCGAGGAGGACGCCCATCTGCGCACTGGTGATGCCGAGGTGACTGAAGGCCGCGTCCATTTCCGTCACGATCTGCTTGCGAGCCCGGATCAACATGAACCCGACGTTTTGCGTGAGCGAGAAAGAGTCACGTGTGTAGTGCTCCATGGCCCCTCCTCAATGACCGCCCGCGCCCGCCGCGCTCGATGCCCCGTCCTTGGTGGGTTTGGTCACCCAGACGAGCGGAATGATCACGACAAAGATCACCGCGGATAACCAGAACACGTCGTTCAATCCCAGCATCGCCGCCTGCGCGCCCAACTGCGTTTCAAAAAAAGCCTGAGCTTTGAAAAGACTCGCGTGCAGGGTCGTTTCGATGTTGGCGAGCGCGTGCACGTAGTTCGGGTTGGTTGCGCTCGTCTGCTCGGCGAGTTGCGAGTGATGCAGGATCGTCCGGTTGTTCCAGGTGTTCGAAAGGAGCGACGTGCCGACCGCCCCCGCGAACACCCGCACGAAGTTCGAGAGGCCCGCGGCCGCCGGGATCTTCTCGGGCGGCAGGCCCGAGAGGATGATCGCCGTGAGCGGCGTGAAGAACAGCGCCATCGGGATGCCCTGCAGCAGCGTCGGCATCACGAGCGTGTACGGATCTACGCCCGTCACATAAAACGAGCGCATGAAGAACACGCCGGCAAAGCCGAGGAACGCGAGCGTCGCCAGCACCCGCGGGTCCGACTTCGGCATGATCTTGCCCATCACCGGCGCGAGAATCACCGCGAAGATACCGAGCGGCGCGGTCACGAGCCCCGCATCCACGGCCCGGTAGCCCAGGTATTCCTGAATCCAGGTGGGGAGAATCACGAGGTTGGCAAAGAAGATTGCGTATGCAACCGAAATGGCCACGGTGCCGCCCATGAAGTTGCGCCCGGTAAAGAGACGCAAATCGATAATCGGCTTGGACTCGGTCAGCTCCCAGATCAGGAAGAATACGAAGCCGACCAGCGCAACGATCGAGAGGATCCAGATTGTGGAGGACTCGTACCAGGCGAGATCCTTGCCTTTGTCGAGCATGACCTGCAACGCGCCCACCCACACGACGAGCGAGAGCAATCCAACCTTGTCGACCGGTAGCTTGCGCGACGGCGTTTCGCGCTGGCGATAGAGCGCCCAGATCACCGCCGCGGCGAAAATGCCAACGGGCACGTTGATGTAGAAGATCCACGACCAGCTGTAGTTGTCGGTGATCCAGCCGCCAAGCGCGGGACCGGCGATCGGGCCAACCGTGGCGGTCATCGCCCAGAGCGAAAGCGCGCTCGAGCTTTTCTCCCTGGGAAAGGACTTGAGCAACAGCGCCTGCGAAAGCGGCACCAGCGGCCCGGCGACCGCCCCCTGCACGATGCGGGCGGCGAGCAGCACCATCAGGTTCGGCGCGATACCGCACGCCGCGGACGAGACCACGAACAGCAGGATCGCGGCCACGAAGAGCTTCACTTCCCCAACCCGCTGCGTGAGCCACCCGGTCAACGGAATCGACACCGCGTTGGCCGCCGAGAACACCGTGATGACCCAGGTGCCTTCGTCGACCGACACGCCCAGGTCGCCGGACAAGGTCGGGATCGCGACGTTCGCAATCGACGAGTCCAGCACATTCATGAACGTGGCAAGCGCCACGGCGAACGTGCCCAGCGCGAACTGCCAGCCCGCCAATGGCGCCGGAACGTTCACATTCTTTGGAGAGTTCATGTTGCGTCCTTTAAGGGGGCGACGATCGAAGTGCCCACACGGTCATCATTTGTCTGATCTGTCATGTCTATATCTGACATATCAGACATTGCGGTAAAAAAAATGGCTCACTGATCCAGCAGCTTGCCGAGGAGACGACAAAAAGTGACGAACTCCGGCCCGTCAAAGGCCGAGAGGCGCCGGTTCAACACCGCCGGCACGATCTCGGCTGCGCGCTCGGCGACCTCCCGACCGGTCCCGGTCAACGCGAGATTGACCACGCGCCGGTCCTCGCTATCGCGAGCACGGCGCACGAGGCGCTTGCTTTCCAGCCGCTCGATCACACGTGCGACGAATCCCGAGTCGACGTCGAGCAGTCTCGACACCTCGACCGATGAATGCGTGTTGCCGTGAGACAGGAGCAACAGCGCGCCGACCTGTGAAGCCGTAACGCCCAACTCTGCAAGGGCGATATCGAGGTCCGCCTTGTACACGCTGCGCGCCTTGCCCAGCGCAAGGCCGATGCTCAGGCCCGGCAACATACGCTCTTCGCCAAGGTGGTTCATGACTGATGCCTCTGCTCCTGACTCTGGCGTTTCTCGCCAGGATCACGATCTCGATGCGAGGCATACTAAACCGATCGGTTCGATACGGTCAAGGGAGAAATTAAAAATTTGATAAATCACCGTGTAACCAGGCAATCTGGCACCGATACCGATCGGTGTGAACTTCCGTGATACAGTGGCGTCGCCCCGTTTTGACTTCAGCAGGAATGGAACCGATGGCTAGTTCGGCCGCGCGCACAAAGACGATTACACCTCCCCCGTCCGTTCCGGCCGATGGCGCCGCCGTCCAGTCCGAAAAGGCGCGCCTCGTGCTTGCCGGGGCGAGAGCCGTCTTTCTGGCCAATGGCTATAGCGCCGCGACGACCGACATGATCCAGCAAGCCGCGGGCGTGTCGAAGTCGACGGTCTATTCGCACTACCCGAACAAGGAAACCCTGTTCATAGCGGTGGTCGAAGCCGAATGCGAGCGGTTTCTGCAGACGATCCGCAAGTGCGAATTTTCGGAGAAGCGTCTGGCGGACAACCTGAGCGCGATAGCGCACGGATACCTGGAGCTGTTGCTCTCCCCTGACGGCATGGCGCTGTATCGCGCGGTCGTGTCCGAGGCGCCGAGGTTTCCCGAGCTCGGCAGGCGCTTCTATCTCGCCGGCCCGAACGCCATGATCGATGCCGTGGAGGAAGCGCTGGAAGCCGCCGAATCGAGGGGGGATGTGGACCTTGGGGGCATCGGGCGCAATTCCGCCGCCTCGCTCTTCGTGAGCATGGTGCGTGGCGATGCGCAGATGCAATGCCTGACGCACCCCGAGTCCCCCGCGTCCGCCGCCCAACGGGACAGATGGGCAAAAGACGCCGTCACCGCATTTCTGCGCGCTTTTCAGAAGGCGCCGAAGTAATCCGACGAGCGGAACGTGGGCGATCGTGGAAAAGGAGCGCTCCGCAAGGCTTCGTTCAGAACACGTGCCGCACGCCCGCCATCATGCCAAGCTGTTGTGCGCCCGTCTCGACGGTACCGCCGGCGGCCACCGGGTTCCTGCCGTTTCGACCGTTGATCATGTAACCCACTGAGGCATAGACCGTTGTGTGCGGGCTCAGATAATAGTTGGCGCGCGCAACCAGGTTCGTCGAACTCGTCACATGTTCCTGAATGTATTTGTCGACTTGCGCATCGAAGGCCAGTGACGCTATCGGCATATAAGTGAGGCCGAGAAAGTACAGGTTATAGAGCGTGCTTGCAGTGCCGGCAGACAAGCTGCGATGAATCCAGCCACCACCGACCTTCAGCCTCGTGAGCGTGAAATAGCCGTCGACGATAGTGCGCGTGTCCGTGTAGGCGGCGCTGGTCAGCGGCGCAGACGCCCCCGTATTGCCACGCATGCGGTCATACGATGCCACTAGCCCGAATTGCGACGAATCGTAGGCAAGCAAGGCCGTGTACTGCTTGCAGGCGAGAAAATTGCCGGGCACCTGGCCGGGGCAGTTCGTCGCGGCCGGGCCGGCGGGACCGGCTGCGTCGCGCCCGAAGCTGTACGTGCCGCCAATGGTCACGCCCGCAAACTTGCCCATATACCCAATGGCGTTGTCGCTGCGCGCATTCGGCAGATAGGAGTCGAAGACGTACAGGGAATGTGTCGATGGGCCGATGACATCGGCGTTCAGGAGTGCGTAGGTCGTCATGTTGACCAACCGGCCAAGCGTCAGCGTTCCCCAGGCATTCTGCAATCCCACGTACGCCTGACGCCCGAACTCGCGGCCGCCATAATTGAAGCCGCCGGTGCCGGGCGCGAAGCCATTCTCCAGCTTGAAAATCGCCTTGTTCCCGCCGCCGAGATCCTCCGCGCCGGTCAACCCCCACTCGGAAGGTATCTCGCCGGTCAAAGTGGGCATGCCGGCGAAGCTACCGCCACCGGCGGCGTGGTTATAGTATTCGACCGCTGTATCGATGATGCCGTACAGGCTGACACTGCTCTGACTGTACGAGAGGCTTGATGCCAGCATGAGCGAACCGAAAGCGACACTCCTCGCAACACTACGCACTTCCATTGACGTCTCCTTTCCTTTAGCGGCACTGCGGTGTAATTTTTGTCATACTAATTAAATGCATGCGCACCGGCGTATTTTTTGTATGGACGGAGCCCTCCAGTCAGCGCGATACGCAGGCGTCGCCAGCGGCCTCCTATCGAAGCTGCTGGCGCCGGATGGATAGCTGGAGAGCTTGATGCCGGCTGCCGCGCTTACCTCACGGCAGGCTCCAGTCCCGACCACGCGGCTTGCAGCAAGCCGAGCACAGCTGCCTCGTCAATGGGGAAGGGATTGTGATCGATGTGGTGAAACGATTCGCTCGCGATGGCGGCAATGCGCTCGGCCGGCACGCCCAGCTCACTCAACGCGACGGGAGCGCCGAGCTCGCGCACGAGCCGCTGCAACGCCACCGCGGGGTGCACGCCCATGACCGACTCCATCGCCGCACAAGCTTGCGGAATCGCCGGCGCGTTATAGGCCAGCACGTGCGGCAGCACCACACAATTGGATTCGCCATGCGGCACCTCGAAGCGTCCGCCCAGGACGTGACAGATCCGGTGATGCATGCCGATGCCGACCGAATTGACCATCAGGCCGCCAATCGTCGCGCCGTACGCCGCCTGGGTCCGGGCTTCCAGGTTGGTGGGCTCGACGGCCAGTTTCGTCAATGCACGGTAGAGCATGTCGATGCCGGTCAGAGCGAGCTGGCTGGTCAACGGATTGCGCTTCGGGACATAGAGCGCCTCGATACAATGCGCGAGCGCGTTCATGCCTGTAGTTGCCGTCTCGCGTATCGGCAGGGATTGCGCGAGCGCCGGATCGACAATGACGGTGTTGGCAAGCGCCCTGGGCTCGCGCCTGCTGCGCTTTTCACCATCCACGAGCACGCCGAACAGCGGGGTCAACTCCGACCCCGAGAGCGTAGTTGGCAACGCGACATGAACCGCGCCGGCCTCGACCGAAAGGTATTTGCCAAGCCCGATCGTCGAGCCGCCGCCGATCGACACGACGCTATCGCAACCGGCACGCTCGTAGACTTCCAGCGCGGCCCTGGCGACATCGACAGGACAATGTGGCTGCGCACCGGCAAAGGTTGCATGCGTCATGTCGGCCATTGACTCGATGACCGGCGCATAGCGCCGTGGTCCCGAATGGGTTGTGACGACAAGCGCACGCGAGCGCCCGAGTTCGCGCAATCGCTCGCTCACCCGGTTCGCACGGCCCGCGCCGAACAAGACAGTCGGCGAATGGCAGAAGAAGTCGAAAACGGTCTGCATGAAAAGCCCTTCTGTATGATCAGACTGGATAAATGATGGAGTTCGGAATCATTTCGCTGTCGTAGATCGCGAGCCGCGAAGCGAACTTGAATCCTTCCGGTGTCGCAACGATCTCGTCGATGTAGCGCCCCGCGTTGAATACGCTTGACAGCTGGTTCAGCTTCGTGCGGATCACGACGTAGTTGGCTTCGCTATGGATGCGCCCGTCTTCGACCTTGCTTACCAGCGGCGCGCCCACGATGTGACGTTGATAGTACGGGTCATGGAAGAGCGTCTCCTTGATGCCGTACACGCGATCCTTGAGCATCCCCTTGCTTTCGAACGATAGCGTCGCCAGTGGAAAGCCGCGCTCGAAGTTTTCCCGGGGTTGCAGGCGGTAGAGGCACTGCTCGGTGAAAAAATCCGGCCACCGGTTCCAGTCGCCGGAATCTACCGTGCGCGCATAGTCCGCATACAACTGGGTGAGCGCCATCCAGTCCTTCAGGCTCTCCATCATTGCGGTGCCTCCATGACTTCTCGCCAGTAGCGGTACATCCCGCGGATGAGCGTATCGCTCACCATGTGATCGGTGTCGGCGACCTCGTGTCCGCCAAGCTCGGCCACGGCACGATGAAACGGGCGACTTTCGAACGACGCCTGGGAGAACTCGATCACCTCGCCATCGTCCGCGGAGACGAAGCCTGCCGGGCCGAACAGGTTGGCCTGCCTCAGCCGTCGCTGGGTCATTTCCCCGGAGTCGTCCTCGAACCCGAAGTGCGTCCAGAAGAAGTCGAACGAGCCGTGGCCATTGGGCTGGATCTGCCGCGTCGAAACGCTGTTGACCGACTGCTGGAGGATGACGCTTGGGAAGATGGTCGTCATCACCGCGGTCGGGCCGCCCCACCACGGCTCCTGCACGATATCGAGGAAGCGCAGATCGTTGAGCTGCATGTCCTCCTTGAAACGCGCGACCTGCGAGACCTCCGACGCCTTGAGCGAGTTACCCCGAGTGGAGATCATCGCGGCATGCCGGCTGCGTGCATCCATCTTCAGCTCCGACCGGTTATCGGCACGCCAGAGCCCAAAGGTCACGAACCACGTATGCAGCAAACCTGGATGATAGGAATCCTTGATGTTTTCCTGCATCAGCTTCCAGTTGCCCGGAATGCGCTGCCGGTTATAGCCGAGAATCTTCAGCTTGCGGCCGTTGAACGTCCGGTCGAAGCACGCGAGGATCGTCGGGCCCAAAAAGTCCTCGAACGATTCGATATCGTGATCGAACGATGCAAAGACGACGCCGCCGCGCGTGGCGACCTTCAGCTTTGTGAGGCCGTGGTCCTCCAGCCTGAAGTCGGGTGGCATGCCGCCGCGAACCTTGCCGTCCTGCTTGACACCCCTGCGGAATGGCACGCCTTGCAAATTACCCTCCAGCGTGTAATTCCACTGATGGTACGGACACGTGAAGCCATCTTTGCGGTTGCCGTGGCGCTCCCTGCAAAACGCCATGCCGCGATGCGCGCAGGCGTTCTCGACGACGTTAACCTTGCCGTCCACGCCGCGAACCATGATGACGGAGCGCTCGCCGATCGTCGTGCGCGTGAAGTCGCCGGGGTCAGGAATCTCGGCTTCCAGGCCGACATAGCACCAGTGATTACGGTAGAAGAATCGTTCCAGTTCTTTTTTGTAGATCGACTCGTCGGTATAAGCCATGAATGGGATGCGGCTGGTACCCTCGCTCTCCCACTCGACGGCTGAGGGAAATACAGTAGACGTCATTGTGCTACCTCCTTCGTTTTGCGATGCCACGGTCACGATCACCTTGGCGCTGTGCGTCAGCGGAGGCGAACCGCATGGATGTGCGTGAAAGTGCTGCAGGTTGCGGCGCCAGTCGCTGGCGATCGCGTCGATGAGAAGTCCAGGAAAAGTGCATGAAGTAGCGGCTTCATCACACCCGGTCCACTCGCTAACTCCAGGTGGACAAATTCTATGGACTGGCCTACCTTCGGTAAAGACAATGTCGTGAATTGTGAATATTGATTTGGTGAATGAGATGGTAGAACTGAACGATGTCGATCTGAACTTGCTGCTGGTGTTCAACGAACTGCTCATCGAGCGCCGTGTAGCCAGGGTTGCCGACAAGCTGGGCTTGACGCAGCCGTCCGTGAGCAACGCGCTCAGCCGGTTGCGCAAGACGCTTGACGATGAACTCTTTATTCGTACATCGAAGGGAATGGAGCCGACGCCCTATGCGAGCCAGCTTGCGGAGCCAATCAGTTCCGCGCTGAGCACGATTCGAAACTCCCTGAACCAGCAAGCGGCATTTGCTCCGGCCTCGAGCACGCGAAAGTTCACCATTAGCGCGGCCGATGTGGGGGAAGTCTATTTCTTGCCCGCGCTGATGGACAAGCTGGCGCAAGTCGCTCCCGGCGTCTCGTTGAACACGGTGCCCAACACGACTGCCAATTTGAGGGAGGCCATGGAGGCGGGACAGATCGATCTTGCAATCGGCCTTCTGCCCCAACTGAAGGCAGGATTTTTTCAGCGCAGCCTGTTACACCAGGACTATGTCTGCATGTTCCGCCAGGGGCATCCGCTTCAGGGGAAAAGGATTTCACTGAAGCAGTTCTGCGAGGCCGACCATGTCGTGGTCTCGGCGCCGGGCACGGGGCACTCGAAAATGGATGAAATGATTGAGCGAAAAGGCATCCGCCGAAACATTCGGCTTACCGTGCCCCATTTCGTGGCCGTGGGGCACATCCTCTCGACTACGGATCTGCTCGCCACGGTGCCGGAGCGATACGCAATGGCCTGCCGGGTGCCATTCCAGCTTGCCTACGTGAAGCACCCGGTCGTATTGCCGAAGATCGGCATCAATATTTTCTGGCACGCGAAGGCGCACAAGGAACCCGGCAATCAGTGGTTGAGAAATCTGATCGCCGAGCTGTTTTCGGATTCCAAAGCGGTGTGATCCGAACGCGTTCCAATACCGCTCAGTAACGCCTCGGCATGCTTGAGCGATGGGAATGGAACGCAATCGGCTCCTCAACAAGCGCTTGCCATGGCGTCACATTTCACCTTTGCTCAGACGATTGCGACCGTCAGTTCACCGAGGCGCTCCACGCCCACCTTCATCGTGTCGCCTCGCTGCACTGCGCCGACGCCTTCAGGCGTGCCCGTAAATATCAAATCGCCAGGTTCGAGGCGGAAGAATTTCGAAAGATCGGCGATAGTCTCGGCGACCGACCAGATGAGTTGAGACACATCGCTCTTTTGCTTCGTGACGCCGTTGACGTCCAGCCAGATGCCGCCGGTGAGGAAGTGGCCAACATCGGCCGCGCGATGGATCGGTCCGGTGGGCGCCGAGCGGTCGAAGCTCTTGCCGATCTCCCACGGCCGCCCCATTTCCCGCATCTTCATTTGCAGATCGCGCCGTGTCATGTCGAGTCCCACCGCATAGCCCCACACATGCTCGAGCGCATCGTTCACGGGGATGTCCGCACCGCCCTTTCCGATTACGGCGACGAGTTCCGCCTCGTAGTGATAGTTCTCCGTTTGCGATGGATAGTCGAGTTCGAGCGTCTGTCCGTATCCAACCGGCTGAATCGCGTCGGCGGGTTTGCAGAAGAAGAACGGCGGCTCGCGGTCCGGATCGAAGCCCATTTCGCGGGCGTGAGCCGCGTAGTTGCGGCCGACGCAATATACGCGGCGCACGGCAAACTGCTCGTCGTGGCCAATGACAGGAAGCGCAACGGGTGCTGCAGGGGGAAATACGAATGACATGATGATTTAACTCGCTCTTTGTAAATGCTCAATGGCGAAGACGCCTGCGCGGCGCACGATCCGGCAACCGTCATCGCCCTGAGCCAGGTTTCAGATGCGTTCTTCGCGCAACAGATTTAGCGCGGACAACACGGGCCGGTCCGAATAGCTGAACAGCACGGCGTCGCTCGATGCGGCGAGAGCAACCGGCTGCCATGACGGCGCCACGAAGATGTCGTGGGGCTCGAAGGAAAATGCGTTGTCGCCGATGCGCGCCGTCCCGCTCCCTTCCACAACGCAATAGACGGTTGCGTCCGTGCTGCGATACGTTCTGCCTGAGAAGCCTGCCGGCAGGAACTGCATGAAGGTCGCCATGGTGGGAATTGGCGAGCCGCCGGTGGCGGGATTGACATAACGAAGCTTCACGCCGTCCCAGCCGTCGAGTTCACCGTTGCGGTAGAGCGTATCGAGCGCCTCCCGGCTGCGCTCGTATGGATAACTGAAGATGGGGGAAGTCGGGTCCGTCACGCGATGCCTGACCGGCAGCATGTTGTGCCCGTAGCGGGCAAAGCTGTCGCCTTCCGGCCGCGAGATGGGCTGCGTCGATTCCGGATAGTTCTCGGCGAATCCCGCATCGAGGTTGACGATGAGCGGAATGTCGAGCCCGTCGAGCCATATCACCGGCTCGCCCCCTTCTTCCACCGAGGGATTGCCGTGGTCGTGCCAGGTCCACGAGGGCGTGATGATGAAATCCCCCGGCTTCATGGTCGTACGCTCGCCATTCACTGCGGTCCACGCGCCTTGCCCTTCGACGATGAAGCGCAGTGCGGACTGCGTATGCCGATGGCTAGGCGCGAGCTCACCCGGCAAGATGAGCTGCAATCCCGCATAGAGCGTGGTCGTCATGCTCGATTTGCCGGGCAGTCCAGGATTTTCCAGCACCAGCACGCGCCGCACCGCTTCCTCTGCGCTAATGACGGCCCCCGACTGCATCACGAGATCACGGATTTGCGCGTACTTCCAGATGGCGGCGATGATCTGCGGGCGCGGCACTTTCGGCACCAGATTATGCAAGGACTCCCACAACGGGGAGAGATGCTGCTGCGCGATTTGCCCATAATAAGCCGAGCGTTGCTCTTGTTGTGTATTTGCGGTCATAGGTGTCTCCTGCAACGGGTTTCAGATTTCGACGAAGACGCCACCGTCCTCGATCTTGACCGGATAGGTCTGAATGTCGTTCGTGAGCGGCTCGCACATGGCCTGGCCGTTGCGGATATCGAAACGCCCCTGATGCAACGGGCACTCGATCTCGTGTCCTTCGAGAAAACCGTCGCACAGCCTGGCGTGCCCGTGCGTGCAGATGTTGTCGGTGGCGAACACCTCGCCATCCACGCCATAAACTGCCAGCTCCTTGCCGCCCGCCTGAACCGCCACCACATCATCGGCGGGAACCTCGACCAGCTCGATAATCCTTGTCCATTGTCGCGTCATGATCAAACCTCAAATGGGATAAATGAGCGAGTTGGGAATCATCTCGCTGTCGAACACGCACACACGCGACTCGAACTTCAACCCCGCATCGGTGCGGCGGATCGTGTCGACATAGCGACCCACGTTGAACACCGTGGATATTTCATCGGGCTTGGTGCGAAACACCGCATAGTTCGCCTCTGCGCGGATGCGCTCCGCGTCTACGCCGAGAATGCGCGGGGCGCCCACCACGTGCCGCTGGTAATACGGGTCGTGGAAGATGGTCTCGGTCGTGCCGTAGACGCGGTCCTGCAACATGCCACGGCTCTCGAAGGCAAGTGTGGCGAGTGGGTAGCCACGCTCGAAATTCTCCCGTGGCTGCACCTTGTAGATGCATTCCTCGGTAAAGAATTCAGGCCACTTGTCGAGCTGATTTTCGTCCAGCGCCGCCGCGTAGTCGGCATAGAGCGCGAGCAAATGTTGATACGTTTCGAAGTCGAGCATTTCAGGCCTCCATCACCTGGCGCCAGTACTTGTACATTCCGCGGATCAGCGTCTCCGTCACCATGTGATCGGTGTCGGCCACTTCGCGCCCGCCCAGTTCCGCAATCGTCCGATAGAACGGCTTCTGCTCGAATCCTTCCTGCGAGAACTCGATCACTTCGCCGTCGTCCGCCGATACGAAGCCGGCCGGACCGAAGAGATTCGCCTGGCGAAGGCGCCGGCGCGTCATTTCATCGGTGTCTTCTTCGAAGCCGAAGTGCGTCCACACGAAGTCGAACGACCCGTTACCCGTGGGCTGAATATGGCGCGTCGATAACGAATTGACCTGCTGCTGGATTATCACGCTCGGAAAGAGCGTCATCATCACGGCCGTCGGCTCGCCCCACCAGGGCTCTTTCACCACGTCGAGGATGCGCTCGTCGTGCAGACTCATCTGCTCCTTGAAGCTCGACACGCCCTTCGTCACATCGTTCTTTCCACCCGCGCCGCGCGTCGAGATCATCGCCGCGTGACGGAAATGCTCGTCCATCTTCATCTCGGACTTGTTGTCGGCACGCCAGAGACCGAATGTCACGAACCACGTGTGAAGCAGGCCCGGGTGATACGGGTCCTTGATGTTCTCCTGCATCAGCTTCCAGTTGCCGGGGATGCGTTGCCGGTTGTAACCCAGGATTGTCAGCTTGCGGCCATTGAATACGCGGTCAAAATAAGCCACGATCGTCGGTCCCAGATAGTCCTCGAGCGAGGGCAGATCATGATCGAACGATGCGAATACCACGCCATTGCGCGTTGCGATCTTGAGTTTCGTGAGGCCGTGATCCTTCGGATCGAAGTCCGCGGGCATGCCGCCGTTGACTTTTCCGTCGAGTTTCACGCCCCGGCGGAAAGGCACGCCAACGAGATTGCCCTTCAGATCGTAGTTCCACTGGTGATAAGGGCAGGTGAAATCCTTGCGGTTGCCGAACTTCTCACGGCAAAAGCGAACGCCACGATGCGCGCAGACATTCTCGACGGCATAGATCTCGCCGTCGGCTGCGCGGCTTACGATAACCGAGCGCTCGCCCACCACGGTACGCTTGAAATCGCCCGGATTCGGTATCTCCGCCTCCAGCGCGACGTAGCACCAATGCCCTGAATAGAAGAAGCGCTCGAGTTCGCGCTTGTAGATAGCTTCGTCCGTATAGGCCGAAAACGGAATCCGGCTGCTGCCCTCGTCCTTCCAGGCAGGTTTCATGAAAACAACGGGAACCTCATTCATGCTGTGTCTCCGAGGATCGGGTTATGTGGCGACGCCGCGCTATCGGACGCCACTCGAATAGAACGCGTCGGCGTAGATGCGCTCGGGTGCGACACCTCTTTCGCGCAGCAGTATCGCGGCCGCATCCACCATGACGGGCGCCCCCGCGACATAGGCGGTCCAGCCGCTCATGTCGCGCCAGTCAGCGCCAACGGCCTGGGTCACCACACCATTGCGGTAACCGTGCGCTTGCACGCCCGAGGCAACGACGGTGTGAAACTTCATGCGCGGCAGCCGCCCCTGCAGTTCCCGAAGCCACGGTTCGCCGTAGATATCCACCCTGGAGCGCACGCCGAAATAGACATGCACGTCGTTGTCCATCTCGACCTCGGCCATGCCGCGCAAGATCGAAAGAATCGGTGCGAGCCCGGTCCCCCCGGCGATGCACACGATGGGACCTTCCGTCTTGCGGCGCAGATAGGCGGTGCCCAGCGGCCCGCTCACACGCACACTGTCGCCTACCTTCAATTCGTTGACGACGTACGACGTCGCGCGGCCATCGGGCACGAGCCGGATATGAAACTCGATTTCGTCGGGGTTCTGCGTAACCGCCATCGAATACGGCCGGATATGCTCCGGGGTGAACTGAAGATTCGCGTACTGGCCAGGCGAAAACCCGAACGGCTTGGGCAGCTTCAGGCGCAGGCGCTTGATGTCGTGCGTCAGGTCATCAATGGACAACACAGTAGTCCTGATGATCTTTGCCGGATGAACGACGATCTCGTCGACCTCGGGTATTTCGATCGCGCAATTGTCGATAAGCGTCGTCTGGCATGCCAGCACGGTTGCGCCCTCGTTCATGGGGGCATTCGATTCGCCGCCACCGGTCACGAGCACGCGCCCGGCGGCTACCTGGCAGCGGCACGTTCCGCAACGCCCTGACATGCAGCTATACGAAACAGGAATCTGGTTGGCTAGCAGTACGTCGAGCAGGTTGTCTCCAGCACGTACGTCCAGTGTCTGCTGAAGCGGCAGGATGGACAGTTCCATGGTACCGGTGTCTCCGCGTTGATTTTGGATGAATTCATGTTGCCAGAGGCCAACTTATAAATGAACAGAAGATGGCTGATACGTCACATCACCGCCAGTGATAACATGGCGGCGGAACGCGGAGAGTCTAGCCATGGAACTGCACGACATCGACCTGAACTTGCTGGTGGTTTTCAACGAACTGCTGCGCCAGCGCCGGGTGTCGGCCGTTGCCGAGACGCTGGGCATTTCGCAGCCCGGCATCAGCAACGCCCTCAACCGTCTGCGCCGCCTGCTGGGAGACGAGTTGTTCCTGCGCACGTCCAGAGGCATGATTCCCACTCCCTTCGCCGAGACGCTCGCGGAACCCATCGGGTTCGCGCTCGGCGCCATACATGACACGCTCAATGCGAAGACAACGTTCAACCCTGCATCGAGCACCCGCACTTTCACCCTCGCGATGACGGACATCGGCGAGATCTATTTCCTTCCTGCGCTCATGAAACGGCTCGGCCAGGTTGCGCCAAACGTGTTGATCAGCACTGCGCACGACGCCTCCGAAACGTTGCAGGACGAAATGGAGGCGGGGCGCGTCGATCTGGCGATCGGATTCATCCCCGATCTGAAGACAGGGATTTTCCAGCGGCGTCTTTTTCGACAGCGCTATGTTTGCCTCTTCCGCAAAGGGCACCCGCTCGGCAAGACGGGCATGACGCTCGCCGCATTCCGCGAAGCGGAGCATGTATCGATCGTGGCCGAGGGCACCGGACATGGGATCGTGGACGAGGTGATCCAGCGCGCAGGCATCACACGCAACTTGCGCTTGCGCGTGCCGCATTTCGTTGCCGTTGGACATATCCTCCAGACGACGGATCTCATTGCCGTCGTGCCGCAAGCGTTCGCGGCGGGGACGCTCGAACCCTTTGGACTTGAATCGGCGCCATGCCCGGTCAAGATTCCGGATATCGTCATCAACGTCCTTTGGCACGCAAAGAATCATCGTGAGCCGGGCAACCAATGGCTGCGCCAGCTCATCTTCGACGAGTTTTCCGTATAGAAACCCGGTTCCGGCAAGCGTTACCGAAGGCTTTGGGCGAGCAATCTCAACATGCGCTCGTCCGCGGCCAGGAAGGCATCCCGGTTGAAGGCCTCTTCACGCAAGGGATTGAAGAACCCATGCTTTGCGCCCTCGTACGCAAATACGGTGGCGTTTTCCATGCCGCTGACCGCCTGCGCAACGATCTTCCTGTGCTCGGGCAGTATGTGCGTGTCCTCTTCGCCAACGTGATACTGCAGCGGGCAATCGATAGCGCGCAATTCTTCCAGATGCTCATGAACCCGCACGCCGTAGAACGAAACCGCAGCGTCGCAAGGAAACCGTGCCGCGTACCGGAGTGCGAGCAGGCCGCCAATGCAGAACCCCACTACGGCCAGCTTGCCGTTGGAGCCCGGCAAGTGACGAGCCCACTGCGCAATGGTGTTGCAATGATCGAGAGCCGTTTCCGGATCGTAGGCTTGCATCAGCGCAAAGCCCCGTTTGCGGTCTGCCTCGCTATAGCCCAGATCGACCCGGCGCTCCACATGACCGAATACGTCCGCGCACACAACCCGGTAGCCCTTCTCGCTCAACTTTGTCGCGATGGTCCGGATCGCCGCGTTGACGCCGAAGATTTCCTGAAGCAGCAACACCGTGCCGCGCGGCGCCTCGTGCTCGCCTTCGGTTGGTCCCGCGCAGAACGCTTCAATGTTTCCGTCTTGAGAGACCGTGTGCCAGCCCAACGGGAACTGTGCGGTATTCATGCTGCCTCCAGTTCGACGATCGCGCCGTCGTTCGTGCGGCCCTGCTTGCGCATCAGCCCCAGTTTGGTCAGCGACGGCGAATCGGTCACCGAGTAGAGCACGGCCTCGCCGCCAACCGCTTCATGGTGATACCAAACCCATGCAGGCACGCAAAACACGTCGTTGGGTTTCCAGTCGAAACGCACGCCGTTGATCTCGGTCGTCCCGCTGCCTTCGAGCACGACAAAGACCGACGAAGCGGTGCTGCGCTGCGACAGCGCTTTCTCCCCGGCTCTAAGCAACGTACTCCGGTGTGACATGGTCGGCATGACCGACCCGCCGCTCACCGGGTTGGTATATTCGACCGTAATGGCGTCATAAGGACTACCTGGGAGATCGGCCATGGCTTTGAGCGCCTCGCGCGTATCCTGCCAGCGGTAGACGAACATCGGGGAATGATCGACGCTGCCTCTTTGGTGGTCGACGAAGGTTGGCGTAATGCCGCCGTACGAGTAAAGGCGCGTGGAGTATCCCGAGGGCCGGCTGATCGACTGGGTCGTTTTCGTTTGCCCTTCTTCGGCGTAATCGAACTCGAACCTCGTTGAGTTGAGCGCCTCGATTAGCGGGACGTCGAGCACGTCCACCCAGACGACCGGCTCCGTGCCGTCGTTGCCGTGATCATGCCAGCAGCCATGAGGCGTCAGCACGAGGTCGCCGCGCGACATCGGAATCTTCTCGCCCGCCACCGTGGTGAACCCGCCGTTGCCTTGCAGTACGAAACGGCTGGCGCACGGCGTATGGCGATGGACCGGCGCGCTCTCCCCCGGGTTGTACAGCGAATAGGCGGCGAACAACGTCGAGGTGATGTACGGCTTGCCGCCCAACCCTGGATTGGCGAACACCAAAGCGCGCCGCTCACACTCCTCGATTGGCACGGTCTTCGACGCACTCGCGAGCCGCGGGTTGATCTCGGACCACTGCCACAGATGCGGCACGGCCGTCTTGCGTGGTTCCCGGATTTCGATGTCCTCGCGCTCCTTCCAGAACTCCACGAGGTTGAGCGCGGATGCGTCGCGCGAGAGTGTGGCGCGCACGCCGGATTGTTCATGTTGCATGGTGATGTCCCTCCTGGTCTGCTGCGTGTTGATATTACATTGTATGATGCATCGAACAATATAAGATGAAAAACGGGCTGTCAAGCCGGTGCTTAACGAAGGCTTCAGACGTTTGGGGGACAGGGCAAGTTGATAGCAAGGCACGCCGCTGATACGCTTCGCATCAGTCCACACAAGGAAGGCGATAACCGTGCAAAAGAAGGCTGAAGACGTCGAGCCGGCCGAGCAGACAGATGACCAGCGTCCCGGCATTCAGTCCGTTGAAATCGGCGCCGAAATATTGAGTGCGCTGGCGACTTTCGGCAGACCCGTGCCCTTGCGCTCGCTTGCGGCGAAATGCGGGATGCCGGTGGGCAAGGTGCACCGCTATCTGGTGAGCCTGACGCGCTCGGGACTGGTCGAGCAGGACGCGTTGAGCGGCCATTACGGGGTGGGCAGGAGCGCCATCGCGATTGGGCTCTCCGGACTTTGGGCGTGCTCGCCAGTCAAGGAGGCCGCCCGCGCAATAGCACAGTTGAGAGACGCCACTCAGGAAACGACCTTCGGCGCGATCTGGACCGACGTGGGTCCCACTGTCTGCTTGCTGGAGGAATCCGACCGGCCGATTTACATGAACGTGCGCGTGGGTGCGCTATTGCCGGTCTACCAGAGCGCGGCCGGCCGGGTATTCGCCGCTCACTTGCCCGAGGAACTCATCAAGCGAGTCGTCAAGCTTCAGGAGCATGCGCTGTCGACACCCGTGGCGAAGTTGACATCCGTCCAGGCACGCGAGCTCCATCAGGAAACACGCGCAAACGGCTATGCGGGAGTCGCGGGATCGAGCGTGCCTGGTGTGAACGCCGTCGCCGCCCCGGTCCATGATTACAAGGGCAACGTCACTGTCGTAATCGGGCTGCTCGGGCGGGAACCTGACTTGCCGCTCTCAGCGGAGTCGGCGCCGATCAAATCGTTGCTCGATTGTGCCGCGCTTGCTTCGGAGCGGCTCGGATACCGCGCTGGCGCCGCCGGCCAGCAGGAAGTCGAAGACTAAGGTTGCGCACGCAACCAATATCACCGCCGATCACGTGACCTGGACCCGGGCGCGTCATCAGGATAGTTTCGCGTCTGGTCACCGGAGATCGATCATTTCACCGACGCGGGGCCCTCGTCGATGCCGGCACCGCACGCCGATGTAATCCATTGAAAGGCGGGCTCAACCGCCGCTGAGCGTGCCGGCAGCGTCGATTTCATGAGCCACAGAGGCGGCATTGCAACCCCTGGCACCTGCGGCAGTCGGCACACTCGCTGTTGCGCCAGCGCCTCGCTCGCAAATAGCCGCGAGACCATGGCAATGCCCGCCTCCCGTTCCGCAGCCGCCACCAGCAAATGCGGATCGACACTCGTCATCACGCGTCGGGTTCGCAGGCCGCTGCGCCGCAGCTCGGGCAACCATGGCGCCCATTCCTGGGACTGTTCGTGCACGAGCAGCGGTGCGCGCGCCAGCACGTCGGGAAACGGGACCTCGTGCAGCCGACGCGCAGTCTCGGGTCCGCAGATCGCCACTTTTTCTTGTTCCATCAGCAACCGGCATTCGACATCCGGCGACTTGATCGGTTTGGTCGATACGACGAGATCGATGTCGACGCGGTCGATTTCGGTCACCTCCATGTCGGTCACGAGCCAGATTTCGACGTCCGGCATCGCGGCGGTCAGTTCGCCCATGCGCGGAATCAGCCAGCCCGAGGCGAACTCCGGCGGGCAATAGAGCAGCACTGAAGCGGGGTTGCCATAAGGCTCGATCCTCTCGCGCCCGTCGCTCAGCAACGCGAGCGCGTCGGCCACCGTCTGCGCGAACAGCTTGCCGGCCACGGTCAATACGACGCCACGGCCCATGCGCAGGAAGAGGGACTGTCCCGTCCACTCCTCGAGTTGAAGAATCTGGTGGCTAATCGCCGACTGGGTCAGGGACAGCTCCTGAGCCGCACGTGTGAACGAGCCCAATCGGGCGGCCGAATCGAAGGCCAGTAATGCCTGGAGGGGTGGGAGTCTGCGCATCGAGGTATGAGCGATATCGATAGTTCCAGAAAAATCCTTCGCTTTTTTATCCATCTCTTCTGGCGAATCATAGCGCACATGGGATTCGCGCTAGATGACGCGACAACTCATATGAATCAATTTACTAGCTCCTGACTTACCGATAGACCATGACATCCACTTTTCAGAAAGACCACTTCGCCGCCGCTTCCTCGCGAGCAGGCAATGACTCGCCGCAGCCGTTGGAGCCTGCTTCGCCGACCTACGCCGGGCCACTGTCATTCATGCGGCGCCCCTATGGCCGCGATCTCACCGGCGTCGACGTCGCCGTTTCGGGTGTGCCGCTCGATCTTGCAACCACCTACCGTCCCGGCGCCCGCCTCGGTCCCGCCGCCGTGCGTGCCGCCTCGGTACAGCTCGCAGATCTGGGTGTCTACCCGTGGGGGCTCGCGCCGCTCGACGCACTGAACGTGATCGACTACGGCGATTGCTGGTTCGATGCGCACCGGCCGTGGACGATCCGCGATGCCATCGCGGCCCACGCCCGCACCATCCTCGCCTCAGGCGCAAAGATGCTGACGCTGGGCGGCGACCACTACATCACGTACCCGCTGCTGATCGCACACGTCGAACGTTACGGCCGCCCCCTCGGCCTGATTCATTTCGATGCGCATTGCGACACGTGGCCCGACGAGCACGCGGATTCGCTCAATCACGGGACGATGTTCTACAAGGCGATCCGCGAAGGCCTGATCGATCCGGCGCGATCGGTGCAGGTCGGCATCCGGACCTGGAACAGCGACTTCATGGGGGTGCGCGTACTCGACGCGCCCTGGGTACATCGTCACGGCACCGCGGCTACGGTCGAGCAGATTCTCGCGGTGGCAGGCGATGGTCCCACCTATCTGACTTTCGATATCGACTGCCTCGACCCAGCCTTCGCCCCGGGCACCGGCACGCCGGTCGCGGGCGGACTGTCGTCGGCGCAAGCGCTCGAGATCGTGCGCGCGCTGGACGGTATCCAGCTTGTCGGCGCCGACGTCGTGGAAGTCGCGCCTTCGTACGATCACAGCGACATCACGGCGCTCGCGGCCGCCCATCTCGCGGCCGACATTCTGTTCCTCATGCGGCATCAACGGCCGATCAGCTCATCCTGAACACACCGATGCCCTATAACGACCAACGACCCTATCGGAGACATCATGCCAGCACCGTATTTACGGACTGCACTTGCCTTGCTTGCCGGCTGCGCATTCGCGACAGCAGCGCTCGCCAGCGATAACGCGCTCAACGTCTATAACTGGGACGACTTTATCGATAAGGATACCGTACCAAACTTCGAGAAGGAGACCGGCATCCATGTCCGCTACGACGTGTTCGATAGCGACGACACCTTGCAGGCGAAGTTGCTTACCGGCTCGTCGGGCTATGACATTGTCGTGCCTTCGTCGAGCTACCTCGGCGCGCAGGCGGCCGCGGGGATTTACATGAAGCTGGACAAGTCCCAGTTGCCGAACCTTGCCAACCTCGATCCGCAACTGCTGAAACTGACCGAGGCAGCCGACCCGGGGCACCGATACGGCGTGCCGTGGGCATGGGGCACGACCGGTCTCGCATACAACGTCGACCAGGTTCGCAAGGTGCTCGGCCCCTCAGTGGCGCTCGACAACTGGGACATCCTGTTCAAGCCGGAGTACCTGACCAGGCTGAAGAGCTGCGGTGTCTCGCTGCTCGACTCGCCAACCGACATGTTTTCGATCGCCCTGCACTATCTCGGCAAGGATCCCAACAGTCACAATCCGGCCGACTACCAGGCCGCCTATGAATTGCTCAAGAGCATCCGCCCTTATGTGACGCAATTCGCCCTTTATTCATGGATCAACGACCTCGCCGGCGGCGACATCTGTTTCGGGGTGAGCTGGTCGGGCGACGTGAAGATGGCGGCCAGCCGCGTGCACGAGGCGCACAAGGACTTCCAGCTGGCGTACTTCATACCGAAGGGCGGTGCACCGGTATCGTTCCAGATGATGGCGATCCCGAAAGACGCGCCGCATCCGGAGGCCGCACTCAAGTGGATCAACTACATTGAGCGGCCGGAAGTCCATGCGGCGATTACCAACGCCGTCTTCTATCCCAACGCCGACAGCGCCGCTTCGAAGTACGTCAAGCCCGAGTTGCTCGACGACCCGATGGTTTATCCGAAGCCCGAGGTGCTCGCAACGCTGTTCATGCAACAACCGCTGCCCGCGGCGATCAAGCGTCTGGAAACGCGTCTTTGGTCGCAGTTGAAGGACGGGCGCTAAGTTCGCGTTCATCACACGGCGGCAGCACGCCGCCGTATCTGCTCCCCACGCAAACGCCGACCTTGACCCATGACCCGCTCCATGACTTCCCGGACCTGGCCGCCTGCGTCGAGATCAGAATGTGTGTCTGATCCCGACGTTCACCCCAACAGTGGTTCCCTGCACTTCAAAAAATACATTGGGATAAGACACAGACAGGCCGGTATTCGCCGCGCCATGGTTGTTGACTACGCCGACCTGCGTGTAAAGCGTTGTCCGTCTGCTCAGGAAATAGGCTGCGCCCACAGATGCGAGGAGCGAGTGATTATCGGAATTGTTGCGATCGCGCGTTAGCCAAATACCGCCGTTAAAGTCGAACTGTGATGCCATGATGTAGTCAAGGCCGCCACCATAGACATAGTTATTGGCAGCGCCCGCTACTTTGTAATTGATGAATACGGCCTTCGCTGTCAACGACCCGATCCGGTATGCGGCACCGAGCGTACGGCCGACGAATGCGACGGTGCTGGGAATCGGCGTGTTGACGGTCCCACCGCTGTTGCCGTCGTAAATGGCCCCATTGACCATCACGGTGCCATTGTCGTATTTGAAGCTCGCGGCGTACTGCCGGCCCGCCTGAAAATTACCCGCTTCCCCGCCGAGCGCGAGCATGACGCTGCCTTCGAGTCCGGCGATCTTGGGGCTGGTATAGGAGATCGCATTGGAGTTGTGCACGCCCGTCAGGAAGACGTTGTTGCCGTAGATGCTTTGTACATCGCCGAAGTTCGCAAAGCCCCGTGTGTCGGAATCGTAGATCGTGTTCACGAACGGCGAGAACTGCAGCCCTGCCTTGACCTCCCCGTAGTGTCCCTCCAACGCGACCCACGCCTGACGGCCAAAGAAATTCCCGTTCGAATCGTTAATGCCACCGTTGCTGGTATTGAATCCGCTTTCGATCTTGAACTTGGCCTTTAGGCCCCCGCCCAGGTCCTCCACGCCAGAGAAGCCAAATAGCGATGGCGACAACCCCCCATCGGCCAGCGCGAACGTTCGGCCGGCGTTCTGGCCTTGCGCGTTGGGGGTCTTGCTTGTGAACAACAGCGATGCATCAATGACGCCGTACAGCGTAACGCTGCTTTGAGCGTGAATAACAGGCGCAATCCCCAGTAACGCAACCGCCAATATCGATCGTTTCATTCTTCGAGGTCTCCACTTGTTTGATGCGATGCAATCGCACTGCGTTGGTTAGTGGAGCAAGATTAGCGATAAATTTTCCGAGTGTGCAGTTTACGTCGTCGGTACTTTCCCGAGTAGTACCAGGTAAATGCAATCGAATATCAAACCGCTGAAGCGACACATGCGCTTGCGCTGCCAGAGAAGCGGGTTTGCCCTGCTCCGTGTGCGAGAGCCGCGGATCTATCTCCATAGTCGATGCATCCAATCGGAATTTTGCTGCTGTTCAGATGGGATGCGACCGTGCATCATCGTCGCCGTACATCTCGCGTGAATGGTTGCTCGTAATCCATGCATTGACATGGATAATAAAACCATTAGTTATCCGGATTTTTAGCGGCGTAGTTTGTGGCTGTGGAAAATTCTCACGTAAAAATAGATGGTGGAGACACGAGAGTGATTCAAGCGCGTGCCGAAGCGGCACAACAACTTCTGGATCGCATGGCGCGCGGCACACTGAGTCGCCGAGGGTTCATGAAACTGGCCGCCGCGATGGGTATTGCCGCCGTGCTCGATCCCGCGCAGACGCAACAGGCGTTGGCCGCCGGCGAGACTCAACGCGCAAACCGGCAGGCCATCAAGGACAGCTACGACTACGTGATCGCAGGCGCGGGCGCGGCCGGCTGCATCGTGGCCGCACGCCTGGCGGATGCGGGGGCCGAAGTGCTGCTCGTCGAGTCCGGCGGTTCCGACAACCTGCCCCAGGTGACGACGCCAGGCTTGTGGTTCACCAACATCGGCGGTCCGCTCGACTGGAAAGTCAAGGCGGCGCCGTCACCCTACGTCAACAACCGGGCCGTGCCGGTGGCCATGGGGCATGTTCTCGGTGGAGGCACGAGCATCAACGCCATGCTCTGGGTGCGAGGGGTGAAGCAGGACTACGACGGCTGGGCCGAGCAAGGCTGCGATGGCTGGGGCTTTTCCGAGGTGCTTCCCATCTATAAGCAACTCGAGGACTGGGAAGGCGGGGCCAATCAGTGGCGCGGCGCGGGTGGCCCATTGCACGTCTGCACGACGCATTCGCCTCATCCTACCGCGACGGCCTTTATTGGGGCGGCACGTCAGATGGATGTTCCCATCCTCGACGACATGAATGGCCCGATGCGCGAAGGCGCAGGCTACGTGAACATGAGCATCAACCGCGACGGAAGTCGTGCAAGCGCCGCGCGCGCCTTTCTGCGCCCGGCGCTCGGACGCCCGAATCTGACGCTGCTGCTCAACACGGATGGCGTCCGCTTGCGTTTCATGGGTACCCGGTGCACGGGGATTACGCTCAATGATGCGGACGGCGTTCGCAACGTTCGCGCGAGGCGCGAGGTCATCGTGACTGCGGGCGGCATCGCGAGCGCGAAGCTGCTCCTGCTGTCCGGCATTGGCGACGCGGAAGACGCGCGCCGCCACGGCATTACTCCCGTCGTCGACCTGAAAGGTGTCGGGCGCAATTTCCAGGACCACCCGCTGCTGTTCGGTGTCACGCTCGGCTACAAAGGCACGTTCCCGCCGCGCTCGATGACGAGCAACGCGGTCGAGGCAGCGGCCTATGTGCGCAGCGATTCCTCGCTCCGCGACCCTGATGTCGCCATGGTCCTTCAACAGGTCTCGGTGGTCACGCCGGAGATACGCGCTGCGTTTGGCGCCCCTCCGGAGAATGGCTTTGTCATTTCACCGGCCCTTGTGCGTCCGACGAGCCGCGGCCGCTTCCAGCTCACGAGCGCCGACTGGCGGGAGCCGGGCCAGCTCGACGCCGGCTTTCTGTCGACGGACCACGACCTCGAAACGACCGTGCGCTGCATCGAATTGTGCAGGGAGCTCGGGCGGCAGCAGGCATTCGATCCCGTGCGCGCGGCCGAGGCTATTCCGGGCCGCCCGCTCGATAAGGCGGCGCTGCGGGATTTCGCCCGCAACGCGACGATCAGCTTCGGCCATCCGGTCGGCACCTGCAAGATGGGCGTCGATGAAATGGCCGTGGTGGATCCGCAACTGCACGTCCATGGCGTTGAGGGGCTGCGGGTCTGCGATTCGTCCATCATGCCGAACATCGTGACCGGCCCAACCAGTGCCGCAAGTCACATGATTGGCGCCAAGGCCGCGGGCATGATCCTTGGCGTCGCGTGATCGCGTCACCACTATCGTGATGCCATAACAGGAGAGTTTTTCATGTCGATGCGGCTCGAGGGTAAGGTTTGCGTGATCACTGGCACCGGCGGGAGCGTCGGGCGCGAGATCGCCGTCACGTTCGCACGGGAAGGTGCGCTAATCGTCGGCTGCGGTCTACGCGCAGACGACAGCGAGGCGACCGTGGCGGCCGTTCAGGCCGCAGGTGGACAGATGGTGTCCTTGCATCCCTGCGACCTCACGAAACCATCGGACTGCCAGGCGCTTGTCGAACTCGCCGTTGAAAAATTCGGCCGCATCGACGTGCTCGTCAACAACGCGGCGATGGCCTACTTCAACTGGATCGAAGACATCTCCGACGAGGAATGGACCCGCAACCAGCGCGAAGAGGTCGACCTCGTGTTCTATCTCACGCGAGCGGCATGGCCTTATCTGAAGGCAAGCCGCGGCGTGGTCGTGAACATGGCTTCGCTCACCGCGCTCATGAGCTTCAGGGATCTTGGCTCTCTGGCGCACACGACCGCCAAGGCCGGCATTATCGGCATGACCCGCCAGTTGGCGATGGAGGGGCGGCAGCACGGGATTCGCGCTAACTCCATTTCACCGGGCGTGATTGAAACGAACCAGACGCGCGAGCAACTGAAAAACCCGGAATGGTCCGGCTACATGCTCAACAAGACGCTGCTGGGGCGCCTGGGCCAGCCGGAGGAAGTGGCGAAGGTCGCGCTGTTTTTCGCCTCCGACGACAGTTCGTACGTCACCGGCGTCGATCTTGTTGTCGACGGCGGCATGAAAGTCTGGTGATCGCCGGGCGATCGCGTCTAGCTCTCCGCCATCCCTTTTTCCGCCAGTTCCTTTTTCGCGCCCTCGTTCTTGGTCAAATGCGTGAGGCCCATGCCGCGCAGCACATTCGGCGCCTTGGTGAACTGCACATTGTCGTAGCCCACGATCTCGATGCGATTGCCCCACGGGTCGCGGAAATCCAGAAACGGACCGCCGAGCGGCTCGACCCCCGCCGCCTTCAGCGCGGCGCGGGCCGCCTGCTTGTCGTCGACAACGAGGCCGACATGCCGGCCGTCATCGGCGGACTGTCTGCGTCCCGCCTGCAACGCGATGAACTGGTCGCCAAGATCGATGAAGGCCATCGTCCTGCTCTTGCCGCGTAATTCAAAGTCGAAGATGCGGCCATAGAACGCCAGCGCTTCCTCAATATCGCCGACTTCCAGCGCGACGTGGTTGAAGCCGATGGCGCGCGGCTTTTTGGAGTCAACCATTTGACCCTCCCTTTGTAGACCGGCGGCCCGGAAATGGCCACCTGCTCCTGGTGTGCGACACCTCAAGTATGGGGATTGAAGTCGCCCGACACCAGACGTTCAGACAGGATTTGATTAATCCATTTTTGGAGCAATAACGTGTTCCAACCTCGCTACTGGAAGCTTTTACCGGTCATAACTCTTATATAAGACATAAGACATTTGACGTTAGAGGCCATTGCCACTAAAATCGCGTTCAAAGCAGTGCCCGGCACAGCCTTGGCGCGCCGGGAAAGCCTTCCCCTAAACGCGATATCAGCAGGTCCCCCCATGCTTGAAAACTTTCGTGCTCACGTAGCCGCACGCGCCGCGCTCGGCATTCCCCCCCTGCCCCTGACCGCCCAACAGACCGCCGAGCTGGTGGAACTGCTGACGAATCCGCCCGCGGGCGAAGAGCAGACGCTGCTCGAGCTCATCACCCACCGCGTGCCCGCCGGCGTGGACGAAGCCGCCCGCGTGAAGGCCGGGTTCCTCGCCGCCGTGGCCAAGGGCCAGACCGCCTGCGCGCTGATCTCGCGCGCCCACGCCACCGAACTGCTCGGCACGATGCTGGGCGGCTACAACATCGAGCCGCTGATCGAGCTGCTGTCCGACGCCGAAGTGGGCACGGTGGCCGCCAACGCGCTGAAGAAAACCCTGCTGATGTTCGACCAGTTCCACGACGTCAAGGAACTGGCCGACAAGGGCAACGCCAACGCCCAGGCCGTGCTGCAAAGCTGGGCCGACGCCGAATGGTTCACGAGCCGTCCGGAAGTGCCGCAAAGCCTGACCATCACGGTCTTCAAGGTGACGGGCGAAACCAACACCGACGACCTCTCGCCGGCCCCGGACGCCACCACCCGCCCGGACATCCCGCTGCACGCGCTGGCGATGCTGAAGAACGCCCGTCCCGGCATCACCCCGGAAGAAGACGGCAAGCGCGGCCCGGTCAAGTTCATCGAGTCGCTGAAGGAAAAGGGCCACCTGGTCGCCTACGTGGGCGACGTGGTCGGCACCGGCTCCTCGCGCAAGTCGGCCACCAACTCGGTGCTGTGGTTCACGGGTGAAGACATCCCCTTCATCCCGAACAAGCGCTTCGGTGGCGTGTGCCTGGGCGGCAAGATCGCCCCGATCTTCTACAACACGATGGAAGACGCCGGCGCCCTGCCGATCGAGCTAGACGTGTCGCAGATGGAAATGGGCGACGTGGTCGAACTGCGCCCGTACGAAGGCAAGGCGCTCAAGAACGGCGAAGTGATCGCCGAGTTCCAGGTCAAGTCCGACGTGCTGTTCGACGAAGTGCGCGCCGGCGGCCGCATTCCCCTGATCATCGGCCGCGGCCTGACTGCCAAGGCGCGTGAAGCGCTGGGCCTCGCCCCGTCGACGCTGTTCCGCCTGCCGCAGCAGCCGGCCAACAGCGGCAAGGGTTTCTCGCTGGCCCAGAAGATGGTCGGCCGCGCCTGCGGCCTGCCGGAAGGCCAGGGCGTGCGCCCGGGCACGTACTGCGAACCGAAGATGACCTCGGTCGGCTCGCAGGACACCACGGGCCCGATGACCCGCGACGAACTGAAGGACCTGGCGTGCCTGGGCTTCTCGTCCGACCTCGTCATGCAGTCGTTCTGCCACACCGCCGCCTATCCGAAGCCGGTGGACGTGAAGACCCACCAGACCCTGCCGAACTTCATCAGCACCCGTGGCGGCATCGCGCTACGCCCGGGCGACGGCGTGATCCACTCGTGGCTGAACCGCATGCTGCTGCCCGACACCGTGGGCACCGGCGGCGACTCGCACACGCGCTTCCCGATCGGCATCAGCTTCCCGGCCGGTTCGGGTCTGGTCGCCTTCGCGGCCGCCACCGGCACGATGCCGCTGGACATGCCGGAATCGGTGCTGATCCGCTTCAAGGGCAAGATGCAGCCGGGCGTGACGCTGCGTGACCTCGTCAACGCGATCCCGCTGTACGCCATCAAGCAAGGCATGCTGACGGTGGCCAAGCAAGGCAAGAAGAACATCTTCTCGGGCCGCATTCTCGAAATCGAAGGCCTGCCCGATTTGAAGGTCGAGCAAGCGTTCGAACTCTCGGATGCATCGGCCGAGCGCTCGGCCGCCGGTTGCACGGTGCACCTGAACAAGGAACCGATCATCGAATACCTCAACAGCAACATCACGCTGCTGAAATGGATGATCGCCCAGGGCTACCAGGACCCGCGCAGCCTGCAACGCCGTATCAAGGCGATGCAAGCGTGGCTCGCCGATCCGCAACTGCTGCAACCGGATGCGGACGCCGAGTACGCGGCCGTCATCGAGATCGACCTCGCCGACGTCCACGAGCCGATCGTCGCCTGCCCGAACGATCCGGACGACGTGAAGACGTTGTCGGACGTGGCCGGTGCGAAGATCGACGAAGTGTTCATCGGCTCGTGCATGACCAACATCGGTCACTTCCGTGCCGCGTCGAAGCTGCTCGAAGGCAAGCGCGACATTCCGGTCAAGCTGTGGGTCGCTCCGCCGACCAAGATGGACCAGAAGCAGCTGACCGAAGAAGGCCACTACGGCGTGTTCGGCACGGCCGGCGCCCGCACCGAAATGCCGGGCTGCTCGCTGTGCATGGGCAACCAGGCACAGGTGCGCGAAGGCGCCACGGTCATGTCGACCTCGACCCGTAACTTCCCGAACCGTCTGGGCAAGAACACGAATGTGTACCTCGGCTCGGCGGAACTGGCGGCAATCTGCTCGCGTCTGGGCAAAATCCCGACCAAGGACGAGTACATGGCCGACATCGGCGTGATCAACGCCAATGGCGACAAGATCTACCAGTACATGAACTTCGACCAGATCGAAGACTTCAAGGAAGTGGCCGACACCGTGCAGATGTAAAGCACGCTGGCGTGCTACGGCGCGAGGTTCTCGTCGCAAGTTTTTGTTGTAGATTCTCGTCGTAGCGCCACGCAATGGCGCCGCAGGCTGAATGCCTGCGGCGCCATTTTCTTTGGTGCGGAGCCGAGGCGAGCCGAGCACAAGGCCCCCTGCGCCTGCCGCTCAGTAGGCCGCGCGCAGCGCCTCACTGGCAAGGGCAAGCCGCGACGCGATGACCTTCACCATAAATCGATGAAATTGCTGCGCGGCCGCGGGGTCGTCTTGCTCGAGCGCGGCAAGCGCGGCCAGCGACAGCCTGCGCACGCGTGTCGGCATCTCGGCGAACACATCGGCGCTGCGCGGCTGCTGCGTGTACATGGCCATTTCCCCAACCACCGTGCCCGGCAGGCAGGCGCGCAGCCTCACCGACCGCCCATTGCCGCGCGGCAGCAAGACCGCGACTCGCCCACGCTCGATGATGTACAGCGCATCGCCGGGCTCCCCGCGAAGAAACAGTGGCTGGCCCGCCAGCAGGTCACGCACTTCAAGCCGCGTGGAAAGTGTGTTCAGTGCACTGGCCGTGAAATGTGGCGCAAGCATCGCGTGCAGATCGTCACCGCGCTTCGGCGCGCTCGCGCTCGAGGCGAGCAGCTGGTCTTCGATCCATTCCAGGCCCGCATCGAGCGTGTCGAATTCACGAATCCGCAGATTGAGCGTGCCGGTTTTAGTCAGCAGATCGCGCGAGCGCAGCGGCAACGCGGTCAAGATCAAGTCCGCGTCCATTGCCGCACAGAGCTGCCGCAGCTTGACGAAGCTGATCGATACCGACGCGTCGATGCCCTGGGTCGACGCGAAATCGAGCACGACAAAGCGGACCGACGCCGCATGACGTTTGGCAAGCCGCTCGCGCAAACGCTGGAGGATCGAATTGGCCGTGCCGAAGAAGAGAAACCCTTGCAGGCACATTCCGCACACCTGTGCGCCGAGTCCGCGCAGTGCTTCGGTTTCCTCAATGTTGCGCTCGACGTTCGAGGTCCGGGCGCGCAGGTCGAACTCCATCCTTATGCAACTGACCCGGCCGTAGAGCAGCGTGAACATCACGCACGCGGCAACGACGCCTGCGACCACGCCGATGATCACACCCCAAGCCGCGATCGTGCCGAGAATGACGGGCACGAGCAGGTACTCGTACCAGCTGAGCTTCGCCCAGGCGCCGACAAGCCACTGCACGAGCAGGCGCAGCCCCATGAACAGCTGCAGGCCGACGAGCACCGGCACCGGAAAGAGCGCAACGAGACCGGGCAACGCGGCCAGCGCGACAAGACACGCGAGCGACGCGAACACGCCCGCCAGCCGGCTCGTCGCGCCCACGCGCGCGTTGAGCATCGAGCGATTGAACGACTGATAGCCGACCATTCCGCCCAACAGCCCGCTCGCGAGATTGGCGAGTCCCGCGGCCCGCATCTCGCGATTGAGGTCGACCTCCTCGCCCGTTGCCGCGCCGATGGCCGTCGAATTCATCAGGATGGTGACCGCCGAGGCCGACGTGACCACGAGGCTCTCCGGAAGGTGCGCGGCGATCGCCTGCCAGTCGATGCCGCCGTGCGCGAGCTGCGCGCTCAGGTGCAGCTCCGGTAGCCCTGCGAGCCGTAACGCCGCGCGCGGCAGCAACAGCCCCATGCCGCGCGCTTCGTCGATCGACAGGCCCGCGCCGCGCAGCAGCACGTAGAACAGGACGATCCCGAAGGCCAGCGTGAGCGGCAGCGCGGCGACGTGCTTCCAGCTGCGCGTCAGGACGGTGGCCAGCACGCCAACCACGAGCGCAGGGAGCCACGCGAGCCAGTGTAGATGCGTCAACAGCACGAGCGTGTGCCATTGCAGCGCCTCGCCCGTCATCACGCGGAACGCGCCGGCGAGGAGCAGGTAGCCCGTGCCGGCGAGGAATCCGCCCAGCACCGGATAAGGCAGGAATTGCAGCGAGCGGCTGCGCCTTGACGAGCCGATCGCGTAGAGCACGATGCCGGTCACGAGCGAACAGAGCGCGATCGCGATCAACACGGTCAGGAGGAGCGTCTGCGAGGAGCCGCCGTCCGCGCGCACGCTGCTCGCGACGCCTGCCGCCACGCCCGCGAGAAACGCCGCCGCATTGCTGTCGGGGCCGCCGATGTTCAGGCGCATCGAGCTCGTCAAGGCAATCACGAGCGCCGTGACGACACAGCTGACGAGCGCGGTGGGCACGCCGAGCATTGCGTAGCGGGCGAGATCGGCGCTGAAGATCATCGTGCCGAGGCTCATCGCGTAGCACAGCATGACGAGCGCCGATACCGCTCCGGCGGCCAGATCGCCGGGCAGCCCCGCGACGCGCGAGCGGGAGCGCGGCAGGACGTCGGAGACGGAAACGGTCTTTCCCGGCTTCACGTGAATTCCCGGTGGAATGCAGCGGTGCGATGGGGAACGGCTCAGTATCCGTCCGCGGCCGAAACGCTGTCAAACGCCATACGCCGCCCCTGGCGGGCGCCTACACTGGGTATTCATCGGCACGTTTCCCTGCGAGGCTCGGGCCGTTCGCATCGGTAACCGGCGCGTTTTTCGTCTGCACTTTGAGCCTGCGGGAAGCAACCGGAAGCGGAACCGGGCGGCACAGCGGCGCGTGCCGACCGGCATTGGATGCAGGCGGCGAACATGGATATTGAGCAGTGGCTGCACGTCCTCGGGCTCGAGCAGTACGCGCAAGCGTTCGCGGCAAACGATATCGATCTGCCGCTGCTCGCGCAGCTAACCGATGCCGACCTGAAAGAGCTCGGGGTGCAGTCGCTTGGCCATCGCAAACGCATCCTCGCGGCCGCCGCGCCAGACTCGGCGGCCGCAGCCGGGCCGGCGGCGCACGCGCCCAGCGCCCAGGACGCCCCCGCGGACGAACGCAGGCAAGTCACGATCCTCTTCGCCGATCTCTGCGGCTTCACCGCGCTGTCGCACACGCTCGATCCGGAAGAGCTGCGCGCGTTGATCGGCCGCTACACGGCACTCGTCGACAGCATCGTGCTCGCCTGGGGCGGCACGACCGACAGGCACATCGGCGATGCGGTGATGGCGCTGTTCGGCGCGCCCCGCGCGCACGAGACGGACACGCTGCGCGCGGCCCGCGCGGCGCTCGACATCCATGACGCGCTCACGCAGCTGAGCGCGCAGGCCGCGCGCGCCTTGCAGGCGCATATCGGCATCGCGAGCGGCGAGGTGGTCGCGGGCGCGCTCGGCTGCGTCGACGCGCGCGACTACACCGTGACCGGCAATCCGGTGAACCTGGCCGCGCGGCTCCAGGCCACGGCGGCGCCCGGTGAGACCTGGGTTTCCGATGACGTGGCGCGCGCGCTCGGCGACGCCGCCGTCTGCGACGCGCTGGGCGAGCAGCATTTCAAGGGCATCGACATGCCGGTGCGGGTGTGGCGGCTGCGTGCCATCGAGAGCGAATCGGCCAATGAAGCGGCGAAGGCGAGGCAGAGCCGCTTCGTCGGGCGTCAGGCCGAGCTCGAGCAGTTTCACGGTATCGTCCACGCGTGCGTCGCGAGGCAGGCCGGGCACGTCGTGCACGTGCGCGGCGAAGCGGGCATCGGCAAGACGCGTCTTGTCGACGAGATGCGCCGCTACGCGCACTCGCAAGGTTTCGCGATCCATCGGGGTCTCGTGCTCGACTTCGGCGTGGGCAAGGGGCAGGATCCCGTGCACGCGATCGTCAGCAGCCTGCTCGGCCTGCCCGCCGGCGCCTCGTGCGACGCGCGCGAGGCCGCCGCCGCGCGCCTTGCCGCCGCGGGCGTCGTCAAGGCCGGGCAGCAGGCGTTTCTCCACGACCTCCTCGGCCTGCCGCTCGCTGACGAATGGCGGGCCCTCTACGACGCGATGGACCACGGCGCGCGCAAGCGCGGCAAGCAGGCGCTCGCCGCGAGACTGGTCGACGACGCGTGCAGGCAGGCGGCGACGCTGATCGTCGTCGAAGACCTGCATTGGGCCGACCCCGAAGTGCTGGCCTATCTCTCGGCCTTCGCCTCGGGCATCGCGAACGGCCCGGGCCTGCTCGTGACGACCTCGCGCGTGGAAGGCGATCCGATCGATGCGGCCTGGCGCGCGCGCTGCCGGGACACCCCGTTCGCAACGATCGATCTCGGGCCATTGCGCCAGGACGAGGCGCTGAGCCTCGCGGGCAACTTCATCGACGCGACGCAGCGTGTCGCGCTCGCCTGCATCGAGCGCGCGGGCGGCAACCCGCTGTTCCTCGAGCAGCTCTTGCGCAACGCCGAGGAAGGCAGCGGCGGCGCGGTGCCCGCCTCGATCCGCAGCCTCGTGCTCGCGCGGATGGACCGGCTCGCGCCACACGACCGCCTGGCCTTCCAGGCGGCCGCCGTGATCGGCCAGCGGTTCGACATCGCGCTGCTGCGCCGGCTCATCGACGATCCTGGCTACGTCTGCGGCGGCCTGCTCGCCAACGCGCTGGTGCTGCCCGAGGGCGAGGACTTCCTGTTCGCGCATGCGCTGATTCAGGAAAGCGCGTACTCGACGCTGCTGCGCGCGCGCCGGCGCGAGCTGCACCGCTGCGCGGCCGACTGGTTCGCACACGGCGACCCCACGCTGCACGCCCAGCATCTGGACCGCGCCGAGGACGAACGCGCGCCGCGGGCCTATCTGGCCGCCGCGCGCGCACAATGCGAGGCCCACCTGGTCGAGGCTGCGCTGCGGCTCGCCGAGCGAGGCCTCGAGATCGCGCAGACAGACGCGGACCGCCACGCGCTGAGCTGCTGCAAGGGCGAGCTCCAGCGCGACCTCGGCGACATCGCGGGATCGATTGCCACCTGGCGCGCGGCGCTGGCAGCCGCCCCCGACGACGCCAGTCTGTGCCGCTGCCAGCTCGGGCTCGCGGAAGGCCTGCGCGTGAGCGAAGGGCTCGACGAAGCGCTAGACCTGCTCGCGGCCGCGCAGCGGATTGCCGAGCGCGAGAACCTGGTGGCCGAGCTCGCGAGCCTTCACTACCTGCGCGGCAACATCTTCTTTCCGCTCGGGAAGATCGATGCCTGCAGCGCCGAGCACGAACTCGGGCTCGCTTTCGCACGGCGGCTGGGCCAGCCGGAAGCCGAGGCGCGGGCGCTCGGCGGCCTTGCCGATGCCGCGTACGCACAGGGGCGGATGCGCACCGCGTTCCGCCATTTCAGCGATTGCGTGGCGTTGAGCCGCGAGCACGGGTTCAGCCGCATCGAAGTCGCCAATCGTCCGATGCAAGGCTTCAGCCGCATTTACCTGAACGATGCGCGCGAGGCGCGCGAAGACGCCGTTGCCGCCGCGCGCGCCGCCGAGTTGATCGGGCAGCCGCGCGCGCAATTGCTGTGCGAGACGCTCGGCGTGTTCGCCTGCTACGAGCTGGGCGATGGGCCGGGTGCGCGGGTCCATCTGGAGCAGGAAATGCGCGTGATCCGGCAATTGGGCGCACGGCGGTTCGAAGTGCAGAACCGCGAAATGCAGGCACGTGTATGGCTCGCCGACGGACGCCGCGGAGAAGCGGTGAAAGCGCTTCGCGAGGCGCTCGCGATCTCGCACGAAGTGGGCACACAGTTCTGCGCGCCGAAGGTCCTGGGCGCCCTCGCCTGCGCGGTCGACGAGAACGACGAGCGTGCGCGGCTCCTGGCGGACGGCGAGAACCTCCTGCACCTGGGCGCGGTCGGCCACAACCACCTGTGGTTCTACCGTGACGCCATCGAAGCGATGCTCTCGGCCTGCGATCCGGCCGGCGTGCTGCGCTACGCGAGCGCGCTCGAGGACTACACGCGGCGCGAGCCGCTGCCCTGGGCCGAGCTGTTCGTGGCGCGCGGCCGTGCGCTCGCGCCCACCCTGCACCAGCCCGCCGACGAAGCCGTGCGATGCGAGCTCGGGCGCGTGCGAGCCGGGCTGCTGCAAGCGGGCTTTCTGCACTACCTGGCCGCGGTCGATGCGGCGCTCGCGGCTTGAGGCGAACATCAAGCCAGCACCGCGTGCCGATGCTTCCTGCCGATTGAGGGCGTGAGGGATTGAGGGATTGAGCCCGCGCGTTCGCTGGCCACAGCGCCCGAAGCTCGCACCGATCACCGCCCGCTCAGCAGCCGAAGGATTTTCTGCACGATGGCTTCGTGGCGCTCGAGCGCCTCAGCGAGCGTGCTCGCGCCATAGCTCTCGTTGTCCTCCGGCGCTTGCATTCCGGCGATGCGCGTCACGAAGAGCGCGGCTTCCCCACCCTTCGCGTCGGCCACACCGCGAAAGCGCGTCGTGACCGTCACGCCGGACTC
This sequence comes from Paraburkholderia silviterrae, assembly GCF_004353915.1. Lineage (GTDB taxonomy): Bacteria > Pseudomonadota > Gammaproteobacteria > Burkholderiales > Burkholderiaceae > Paraburkholderia > Paraburkholderia silviterrae. Next base: position 225,873 of record NZ_SMRP01000010.1, read on the forward strand.
TTCGAGCAGCGTGCGGCGAAAGACCAGATCGTTCTCGGCCATCCAGCGCGACCACTCGCTGCGGTCGAACACCTCGACAGGCCGGTTCTTCGCATCGAGGACGTAGATGCGTTCACTCTGGGGCGGGACGGAGCGGGATTTCATGATTGGGAGGCACAAGGCGCCGAGCGCTCGACAATGAGCCGTGAAGCGGCCCCATGCGGCATACTCAAGTCCAGTTCAGGATACTCGAAGAGCCACGGACATGGTTACAGACCTCGCACGCTCCTGGTTGACGTTCAGCCCCGCTGTAGCCGCTGCAAAGGCCGCTGGCCGTCCGCTCGTGGCGCTGGAGTCGACCATCATCGCCCACGGCATGCCGTACCCGGAGAACGTTCGCACCGCGCGCGAAGTGGAAGCGCTGATCCGCAAGCTGGGCGCCGAACCCGCGACGATTGCGCTGATCGCTGGGCGAATCCGCATCGGCCTTTCCGACGACGAGCTGGAGCTGCTCGGCCGCTCGGATCAGGTCCACAAAGTCAGCCGCCGCGATCTGCCGGCCGTGCTCGCCAGCGGCGGCCTCGGCGCCACCACGGTGGCGGGCACGATGATCTGTGCCGCGCTGGCCGGCATCGAGGTCTTCGTCACCGGAGGCATTGGCGGCGTGCATCGGGGCGCGCAGGAGACCTTCGACATCTCCGCGGATCTTCAGGAGTTGGCAAGGACCTCGGTGGCGGTAGTCTGTGCCGGGGCGAAGTCCATTCTCGATATCGGGCTCACCCTGGAATATCTGGAAACGCACGGCGTGCCGGTGCTCAGTTGCGAGCAGGACAATTTCGCTGCGTTTTACACGCGGGACAGCGGCTATCGCGCCGATTTCAGGCTGGACGACGCAGCGGACCAGGCACGCTTTATCCGCACCAAATGGGACTTGGGCCTTGCAGGCGGCGTGGTGCTGAGCACACCGGTCCCGGAAGCGGCGGCGATGCCGTCCGAAGAGATCGACGCCCTGACCCGGCAGGCGCTGGCGGAGGCCACGGCGCAAGGCGTCACCGGCAAGGCCGTCACCCCTTTCCTGCTCGCCCGCATCAAGGCGCTGACCGGTGGACGCAGCCTCGCGACCAACATCGCACTCATCAAACACAATGCCGAAGTCGGGGCAAAGCTGGCGCTCGCGTTGGCAGACTCGGTGCGCGGGACGGATCAGGCGTAGACGCGTGACCTGATGCGCCGCCTTTGCTCGCTGGCATGGCACGGCTCGTCTGATGAATAGCGGCCGGCGGCCCTGTGTCGCCACGAACAGGCGCCTAGCCGGACGCCGGATCGACCGGGACGGTCAACCGCGAGCGATGAGCCTCGACGTATTCAACCAGCAGCCTGTGAAACAGCTCGGCGGCCGGCGACAGCGACCTGTGCTTGAGATGGAATGCGCATACGCGTCGCATGAGCTTCGGCTTGCCGAGCGGACGATAAGCAATGCCTGGCATGTTCATCAGCTGTCGCGAATTCGCGGGCAGCACCGCGATGCCCATCGCGTTCGACACGAGCGCGAACACGGTTGACGGAAACGACGCCTCATAGGCGACATTGAGCCGGATTCCCTGGGCGGCGAGATGCGCGTCGAGGTCGCGACGGATCGGGCTGCCCGGCGAAAGCGCGATGAACGGCCATTGCGCGAGCTCGGACCACGAGACCGAGCGCTTGCGCGCGAGCGGATGTTGCTCGGGAATCAGCGCAACCAGCGTGTCGCGGAATAGTTCGGTTTCCGTAATTTCAGACTGGGCCTCCTCGTACGTGCCGATGCCGATATCGGCCTCCTCCGCCAGCAAGGCGTCCTTGATGTTCTCCTCCGCCGTGTCCCGCACTTCCACGCGCACGCCCGGATACGCGGCCTGAAATTCGCGCATGAACGGCACGAGCAGCGTGACGGCCAGCACGGACGCGCTCGCGACCGCGACCTTGCCGTGCTTGTAGGCGGCCCGCTCGCGCGAGTTCAGCACGGCGATATCCAGATCCTGCAAGACCCGTCGCGCGGAGCCGAGAAACTCGCGCCCCGCCTCCGTCACCCGAACCATCCGGGTATGGCGATCCAGCAGCTTCACGCCGAGTTCGCTTTCGAGATCCTTGATCAACATGCTCAACGCCGACGGCGTCAGATGGAGTTGTTCGGCCGCGAGCGCGAACCGGCTGCACTCGGCTACCGCGACGAATGCGCGGAGCTGGCGTAGGGTGAGATTCATCAGCGTTTCTCAACAATCGTTCAGTTTATATCGATTGTATTGGATAAATTGTCGCGCTCAAATGAGTTCCAGAAGTTTTGGAGCTAACGGAGAGAGCGATGGAATCAGTGGGGACTCTGGAGGTCGAGGTGCGCGGGATGCGCGTGGAAGCCGAGACGGTGCGCTCGTTCGAGCTGTGGCCGCTCATGGGCGAACTGCCGCCAGTCGAGGCCGGCGCGCACATCGACGTGCACTTGCCCAACGGTATCGTCCGCCAGTACTCGCTGACCAATCCGCTGGAGCGGCACCGCTACGTGATCGGCGTGAATCGCGACGCGGCGAGCCGCGGTGGATCGGTGCATATGCACGACGCACTCGCGCTGGGCACGCGCCTGACGATCAGCGCGCCGCGCAACCACTTCCCGCTCGACGAGGCCGCCGGCCATTCGGTCCTGGTGGCGGGCGGGATCGGCATCACACCGTTGCTTGCGATGGCCCGGCGCCTCACCGCGCTCGGACGCCGCTGGGATCTCTACTACTGCGCGCGCACCGCAGGCCGCGCGGCCTTCCTGCCGGCGCTGCGCGCGCTGGCTGAGGCGCATTCAGGCGGCACGCTGCACTGCGTGTTCGATGGCGAGCCCGGCGGCGCGCCACTGGACCTTCGCGACGTGCTCGCACGGCACGGCGCCGAAGCCGATTACTACTGCTGCGGTCCCGTGGCACTGATGGACGCGTTCAACGCCGCGCTGGCGTCCGTCCCGCCGGCACGCATCCACACCGAATACTTCAAGGCGCCCGAGCCCACACACGCCGGCGACGGCGCGGCCTTCACGGTGCGGCTCGAGCGCCAGCAGAAAAGCTTCGTCGTGCCACCGGAGCGCTCGATCCTCGACGTGCTGGAGGCCCACGGCGTGCCGGTCATGTGCTCGTGCCGCGAAGGCGTGTGCGGCACCTGCGAGACCACCGTCATCGCCGGCGAGCCCGATCATCGCGACCACGTATTGAGCCCGGACGAACGCGCGGCCAACCGCACGATGATGATTTGCGTCTCGCGCTGCAAGGGCGAATTTCTTGCCCTCGATATCTGAGAACCCACCCAAAGGAGGAGAGTGTTTTCCATGAATGACTCGCTGAAAGACAAGACCATCATCGTGACCGGCGCAGGCGGCAATATCGGACGCGCCTATTGCGACGAACTGATCCGTATCGGCGCGAACGTCGTGCTGGCCGATCTCGCGGACCTGTCCGGCGTCGCCGCGGAGTACCGTTCGGCAGGCGGCTCGGCGCTCGCGATCAAGCTCGACGTGGCCGACCCGGAATCGATCGAAGCGATGGCGAGGGCCGCGTACGAGCGCTTCGGCGCAATCGACGGCATCGTGAACAACGCCGGCTTTTTCAAGGGTTGCACGTTCGGCTCGTTCATGGACATTCCTGTCGACGAATGGGACCGCTGCTACCAGATCAACGTGCGCGGCGTGTGGCTCTGCTGCCGGGCGGTGGTGCCGTACATGAAGCGCAGGGGCGGCGGCAAGATCGTCAACATTTCGTCGAACACACCCTATAAGGGCGTACCCAACTTCCTTCATTACGTCTCGTCGAAGGCGGCGATCATCGGCCTCACGCGCGCGCTCGCGCGCGAAGTCGGCGAGTTCAATATCCAGGCCAACACGTTGTGCCCCGACCTGATTCCGGACCCCGACATCGTCGCGAAACAGGGAACCGCCGCCGACGAAAAGACCATCGCGCAGCGCTGCCTGAAGCGCACGCAAACGCCGGGCGACATGGTCGGCTCACTCATCTATCTGCTCGACAGCGGCTCGGACTTCGTCACGGGCCAGAGCCTGCTCGTCAATGGCGGCGCATTTTTCCAATAAGCAAAGAACAGGAGATCGACATGACCGCTCTTGCCGATATCAAGGTATCTGTCGCGAACGAAGCCGGTGCGCAGCCGCCGTTGTATCACGCGTTGCGCAAGTACTGGCACCCAGTCGCCTATGCGGGCGACCTGCTGGACAAACCGATTGGCGTGACGCTGCTCGGCGAATCGGTGGTGATCGCGCGCCTGAACGGCGTCGTGACCGCGCTGCATGGCCGGTGTCCGCACAAAGGCACGGCGCTTGCGCTTGGCGAGATCGTCGACGGCGTGATCGAATGTCCGTACCACGGCTGGCGCTTTAACGACGCCGGCAACTGCGTGCGCGTGCCCGCCCGCGAGGAAATGACCGGCGCGATCAACGCGTCGGTCGCCTGCTACCACGCGGCCGAGCACGCGGGGCTCATCTGGGTCGCCCTTGAGGCGCCCGCGATGCCGCTGCCGGACTTTCCGGAGCTCAACGATCGCGAGTATCGGGTGCTGCGCGGCGAGCCCTACGACTGGGCGACGAGCACGCCGCGACGGCTCGAGAACTTCGTCGACTTCTCGCATTTCGCCTACGTGCACGACGGCACGATCGGCAGCCGCGCCAACCCGCGCGTCGAGCCGGTCAAGGTCTGGCGCGAAGGCCATGTGCTGCGCTTTGACCGCAGCGGCGTGAAGGAGCCCGGCGTCGGCCTCAAGAAGCAACTGCTCGGCATCGAGGACGAGTGGATCGAGCCCATCAACGAGTACCACGTGACGATGCCGCATACGGTGCACCTGAAGCGGACCTTCCCGAACGGCAAACGCTATGTGCTGTTCATGGCGGCCTCGCCGATCGACGCGACCCGCACCCGCAGCTTCTGGTGGCAGGCGCGCGACTTCGGCACCGATCCCGGCTACGACGCGTTCTTCATGGATTTCGAGGCCGAGGTGCTGCAGCAGGACAAGCCGATCATCGAGTCCCAGCGGCCGGTCTGGTTCAGCTTCGCCGGGGGCGGCGAGCATGAGCGCGAGACGCCCGTGCGCGGCGCGGACGTCGTGACTGTCGAATATCGCCGCTGGCTGTTCGAGATGCTCAACGATGCGAGGGCATCGTGAGGGCGGCGGCGAGCGGCCCGGTGCGCGAAGTGTTCGTGCCGGCCGGCACGGGCGCGCTGCATGCGCTCGAGTTTGGCCGCGACACGGGCCAGTTTCCCCCGCTGGTGTGCCTGCATGGCGTGACCGGCAGCGCATGGTTGTGGCACGACGTGGCGCAGCGCTTGGGCAAGACCCGGCGCGTGATCGCCCTCGATCTGCGGGGTCACGGAGAGAGCACCTGGTCGCAATCGCACGCGTATTCGACTGAAGACCATATCGCAGACCTGGAAACGCTGGTCGATTCGCTCGACTTGCCGCGCTTCGATCTGGCCGGCCTGTCATGGGGCGCGCTGATCGCCATCGGGTACGCCGCGCGCTCGCCCTCACGCGTACGGCAGTTGGCCGTGGTCGACGTCGAGCCCAGTTTCGAGCGCGGGGAACATGAGGTCGAAGCGCGCCCTGCGTGTTTTCCGCACCGCGTGGCGGCCCTGAACCACGAGCGCCAGGCCAGTCCGGCCGCCCCCGACGCCCTGCTCAAAATCTACGCGTTCCACTCCGTGCGGCCCGCCGGCGGCGGCTGGGCGCGCAAGCACGATCCGTTCTTCCTTAGTTGCTGGCCGTTCCGGCGCGACAACCACTGGAATGCGCTGCGCGAGATTGCCTGCAGGACGCTTTTCGTGCACGGCGAGCGCAGCTTCGTGCGCGGCGCCGTGATGCGGCAGATGGCCGAGTCGTCCCAGCGCGGCGAGTTTGTCGAGATTGCCGGCAGCGGGCACCTGGTTGCACTGGAAGCGCCCGCAGCGCTATCCGCGGTGCTGGCACAATTCCTGGACTGAATTCGGGCACCTCACAATACCGACCTGAAAAAAGTGGAGAGAGACACATGAATACCGCAAGCGACACGGACGATATCGACAGAAAGCTGCCCATTGGCAGAACGCTGACCCTCGGCCTGCAGCACGTTCTGGTCATGTACGCGGGGGCCGTGACCGTGCCCCTGATCGTGGGCGGCGCGCTGCGCCTCTCGACGGAGGAGCTCGCTGCGCTGATCAACGCCGACTTGCTGTGCTGCGGCGTGGTTTCGCTGCTCCAGGCGCTGGGCCTCGGCAAGCTGGTCGGCATCCGGCTGCCCGTCATGATGGGCGTCTCCTACGCGGGCATCGGGCCGATGATCGCCGTCGGCCTGATGCCGGGCATGGGCTTGCCAGGGCTCTACGGCGCGATCATCGCGGCGGGTGTGATCGGCTTCCTGCTCGTGCCCGTGGTCATCCGGCTGCTGTGGCTGTTTCCGCCTCTGGTGACCGGCACCACGCTGACCACGCTGGGCGTGGGGCTGCTCGGCGTGGCCATCGCCTGGGCGGGCGGCGGCTACGACGTGCCCGACTTCGGCAATCCGGCCTATCTCTCAGTGGCCGCGCTCGTGCTGGCCGTCACGCTGCTGGTGGCGCGTTTTGCGCGTGGCTTTCTCGGCAATATCGCGGTGCTGGCGGGCATTGCCGCCGGCATGGCGCTCGCCATGGCGTTGGGCAAGGTGACCTTCCACGGCTTGAGCGAAACGCCGTGGATCGAGATGGTTCGTCCGTTCCAGTTCGGCTGGCCCAAGTTCGAGATGAGCGCGATCGCAACGATGGTGCTGGTGGTGATCGTGACGATGGTCGAATCCATCGGCCTGCTGTTTTCTCTCGCCATCATTCTCAACCGCAACCTGAGCCCAGCCGATTTCGCGCGCGGCCTGCGCGCCGATGCGCTGGGGGCGACCATCGGCGGCATTTTCAATGCGTTTCCCTATACGACCTATGCCCAGAACATCGGGCTCGTGGGGATCACCGGTGTGCGCAGCCGCTTCGTGTGCGTGGCCGCCAGCGGCATTCTCGTCACGCTGGCGCTGCTGCCGAAGATGGCCCACATCATTGCCTCGATTCCGCACTACGTGCTGGGCGGCGCGGCGATCGTCATGTTCGGCATGGTGGCGGCCTCGGGCGTGCGCATTTTGCAAAGCGTCGATTTCAAGTCCAACAAGCACAATATGTTCATCTTCGCCATCAGCCTCGGCGCCGGCCTGATTCCCACGCTGTCGCCCAAATTCTTCAACGCCTTCCCGCCCTTGCTCAGCCCGCTGCTGCATAGCGGCGTGCTGCTTACCGTGGTGATGGCCGTGATCCTCAATCTGTTTTTCAACGGCATGCAGGGCGCCTCGGTTCAGTTAGAGGGCGAACCACGGCCACGCCTCGATGCAACCGAGGGCAACGAGGTGGTGCAATGACTTCGACCTGTGATGTGCTGCTGAGCGGCGGCATCGTCGTCACCATGGACGACACGCGCCGCGTACTCGAAGAAGGCGCCGTGGCGATCACCGGCAATCGCATCGTCGCGGTCGATACCGCGAGCGCGCTGGCCCACTGGCGGGCGGGCACGACGGTGGATTGCCGTGGACAGGTCATCATTCCCGGGCTGATCGACTGCCATAACCACCTGTTCCAGGTGGCAGGGCGCGGGCTCGGTGACGGCATGGCGCTGTGGCAATGGCTCGGCGAATTCATGCTGCCGCTAGCGGCGGGCATCACGCCAGCCGAAGCGCTCGCGGCCGCGCGCCTGGCGGCCATGGAGGCGCTGAGTGCCGGCACCACGACCATCGTCGATAACCATTACGCGCCGGCCGACGTGCAAACCACGCTCGACATCGCCGCCATGCTCGAGCAACTGGGCTTGCGCGGCGTGGTCGCGCGCGGCATGTTCGGTCCATATACGGCGATTGCGCGCGACAACGGCCTGAGCCCCGCCCTCTTTCGCAGCGACACGGCCGACGAATTGGCCAGCATGCGGGCTTGCATGAGCACGTGGCGCAGCGAACGCGTGAAAATCTGGCCCGCACCGATCAACGTGATCTACAACGACCTCGAACTGGTTCGCGGGTCGGTCGCGCTGGCGCGCGAATACGGTGTCAAGTGGCACACGCATTGTTCGGAGGCGCGTGTCGATCCGGAGATTTACGCGCAAACGTACGGGATCAGGCCGTTCACCTGCATGGCACAGGAAGGGCTGCTGGGGCCGGATGCAACGTTTGCGCACGCGATCTGGCTGGACGACAACGAGGTGGCGCTGGTTGGAACACAGCGTTGCGGCATCGCGCACAATCCGATGTCGAATGAGTACCTCGCGTCAGGCGCGGTGCGGCTGCGGGCACTGCGCGATGCCGGCGCCACCATGGGCATCGGCGCGGACGGTGCCGCCGGGCACCTGATGGATCTGTTCCAGATCATGAAGCAGGTGGTATATGTTCAGCGCCTGGCCACGCTCGACCCGCAAGCCACGCACGCGTGGGAAGCGTTCGAGCTTGCCACGCGCGAAGGCGCCCGGCTCGCCGGCATCGACGCGGGGCAACTGGCGCCGGGCAAGCTGGCCGATCTGGCCGTGGTGTCGCTCGCCGGTGCGCACATGGCGCCCTGTTTCGACGTGGTGGCCAACCTGGTCTATTGCGCGTCCGGCAGGGATGTGTCGCTGACGATGGTCGACGGGCGCATCGTCTACGCGCACGGCAAGCCCACGTTCGCCGATCAGGATGAGGTGATCGCCGAGGCGCGCGCACGCTGCCGGGAACTGGTGGATCGGTTGGGCACACCCGTGCGCGGAACGCTGTCGAAGGTGATGGGTTAGGGCGGACTGCGCCGACGTCTTGCACGCGCTTCTGGTAATGTCACGCACATGCAAACGATCCTCTCCGTCGAGAATCTCTCGAAGGTCTATGCCTCGGGATTCCGCGCACTCACTGACATCAACCTGAACATCCACCGCGGCGAGATTTTCGCGCTGCTGGGGCCGAATGGCGCGGGCAAGACGACGCTGATCAGCATCATCTGCGGCATCGTCAACGCGAGCGAAGGCAGCGTGCGTGTAGCCGGCCACGATATCGTCGCCGACTACCGCAAAGCGCGTTCGCTGATCGGCCTCGTGCCTCAGGAGCTCACCACTGACTCGTTCGAAACGGTCTGGGCCACCGTCTCGTTCAGCCGCGGCCTGTTCGGCAAGCCGTCCAACCCGGCCTGGGTCGAGCGCGTGCTGCGCGACCTGTCGCTGTGGGAGAAGCGCAATAACAAGATCATGACACTCTCGGGCGGCATGAAACGCCGCGTGCTGATCGCGAAGGCGCTCGCGCACGAGCCGCAGGTGCTGTTTCTGGACGAGCCGACCGCGGGCGTGGACGTCGAGCTGCGCCGCGACATGTGGAACCTCGTGCGCGGGCTCAAGGCCAACGGCGTGACGATCATCCTGACGACCCATTACATCGACGAAGCGGAAGAGATGGCCGACCGGATCGGCGTGATCAACGCCGGCCAGATCATGCTCGTCGAGCACAAGGACGTGCTCATGCGCAAGCTCGGCCGCAAACAACTGACCTTGCAGCTGGACGCCCCCTTGAGCGCCATTCCGGCCGCGCTGGCCGACTGGCGCCTCGAACTGTCCAAGGGCGGCGCCGAGCTCACCTATACGTACGACGCCGAAAACGAGCGCAACGACATTATTGCCTTGCTCAAGAGCCTGGGCGAAGCTGGCATCGGCTTCACGGACCTGCAAACGAGCCAGAGTTCGCTGGAGGACATCTTCGTGAGTCTCGTCAGCAAGGACCCGACGGCCGCTTCACAGCCCGCCTCACAGCCCGCTTCACAACCCGCTTCACAACCCGCCTCACAGCCCACTACGCCGTCGCTCGAAGAAAATGGCAAAAACCAGGTGACCTCCCGATGAACCTCTACGCAATTCGCGCCATCTACCGGTTCGAAATGGCGCGCACGAGGCGCACGCTGATGCAGAGCATCGTCGCGCCGGTGATCTCGACCTCGCTCTACTTCATCGTGTTCGGCTCCGCGATCGGCTCGCGCATCAAGGAAGTGAACGGTGTCAGCTATGGCGCGTTCATCGTGCCGGGGCTGATCATGCTCTCGCTGCTCTCCCAGAGCATCTCGAACGCGTCCTTCGGCATCTACTTCCCCCGCTTCACGGGCACGATCTACGAGCTGCTCTCGGCGCCCGTGTCCTATGTCGAAATCGTGATCAGCTATGTCGGTGCGGCGGCGACCAAGTCGGTGCTGCTCGGCCTCATCATTCTCGCCACCGCGGCGCTCTTCGTGCCGATCCAGATCCAGCATCCGCTGTGGATGGTGCTGTTCCTGCTGCTGACGGCGGTGACGTTCAGCTTGCTCGGCTTCATCATCGGCATCTGGGCGGACAACTTCGAGAAACTGCAAATCGTGCCGCTCCTGATCATCACGCCGCTCACCTTCCTCGGCGGCAGCTTCTACTCGGTCGACATGCTGCCGCCGGCGTGGAGGGTGATTACGCTGTTCAATCCGATCGTCTATCTCATCAGCGGTTTTCGCTGGAGCTTCTACGGGCTCGCGGATGTCGACGTCGGCGTGAGTCTTGGCATGACAGCGGCTTTTCTCGCGATGTTCCTCGCGATCACCGGCTGGATCTTCAAGACGGGCTACCGGCTGAAAGCCTGACTACGATCAGGCTCGCACCTCGATCCGGTTGACCACGCCGGCAATGGCGTCCAGACACCACGCATCCATCTCCGCCTGGCGCCGCTCGGCTTCGGTTGCCACGCACCCCGCGAGCGTAATGCGCTTGTCCTCCACATTGATGGTGATCTGGCCGGCGTGCACGCGCGGATCGGTTTCGAGCACGAGCGCGAGGGCCTCGCAGATCTCTTCGTCGCCATCCGCTTCAGCGGGCACCAACTCCAGCAGATTCACCACGTCGCGGCACCCACCGACCCACCAGGCAATCGCACTCGCGAGCCGCCGATGGGACAGGCTGATTACCTGGCCCGTCAACGTCACCACGCCACCGTCAACCGTCACCTCCACAACGCCGCTGCCCTCCTCGCCGGCCTGATCCATGGTGCCGCGCAGCATTTCGAGCTGGCCTTTCACGCGCGCACAGATCACGCAGTCACGAAATTCCGTGGTCTGCAACAACCGTTCGCAAATCCGCGTGCGCAACTCGCCATCACCTATCGGCGGCCCAGCGCTCACGCGCAACTGGTCTACGAGCGGTTCGCCGTTGCTGTGCGCCCGGGTCAACTGAATCAACCGTTTCTTCGACGCCACGTCCGGCACCTCGCCTGCAACGGTCAGGGCACCGCCATCGAGGCTGATATGAATGGGGGAATGGTGAAGCTTCAGGTGCGATTCGCGTTCGAAAGCCGCCATCACCTGCTTGAGGATCGCATCGGTGCGTTCCATGATTTGCCTCGCGCAAAGGGGGACGAAGCAGTACCCGCCCTGCTGCGCAGCTCGAGATTTGCCGCGTAAGGCAGGCGCCGCCCAGTTCATTATAGGTTTTGCGCCCGTCCTTCCCCGCATGCGGATTGCCGCTCGATCCTTTAGTACTACAAATATCCACTCGTGAACTTGCAGGCACGTTCAAATTCGCCAGCATTTTGGGGAGCGGTCAGTTCAGCGGCCACGAGCTGGGCACATATCGTCGGGTGGCCGAAACAAACGTGACGTAACGGCATTCTTGGTTCGATCCACCACAGTTGTACCCAGTGATCGGTTCATAATCTGCTTCACGCAGCGTGTGACGGGTAAGCATATCGACCCGCTCGCAGCGCTGCGACCAGCCAATGTGCAGATCAATTCGCCGCAAGGTGGCCATCGTCGATAGCCACAACAAAAGCAGCTGTTGCCGACTGGTTGATCGTGCGACTTTGTGCATAAGATGAATTTCAGGGCGCATCACGTGGTGCCGCTCCGCGACTGGCGGGAGTCAAAAGGCAGCGCGCGGGTGGACGCCAGCGAGTGTTTTCATCATGCATGCGAGAGTGCGCGCAGCGATTGCTTGTCGTGCAGTCGCAATGACGCCAGGGGGCGCGGCGGCGATCGCCGCGCAGGCTATGTCCGCCCGGCCTGGCTGGGCGGCCTTGCTTCGTCATGCCTTGCTCAGTAGTGTTCTGCTCGCGATGGCTTGCGTGCTGTGTGGGGCAACGGCCGTGCTTGCCGACACATCGGACAATACCGTCGATCCAGCCAGCCCGGCGCGTGCCGTCACCGCCACGAGCCACGCCGATCCCGCCATTTCGCCACGCGACGCCGCGGTGCGTCAGGTCGTGCTCGGCATCATCAGCTTCACGCACTGGCCGACGCCACCCGCACGCCTGCATCTGTGCGTGACGGGCCAGCCCGACTACGCGCACGCTCTCGTCGACACGTTGCAGGCCGGCTCGACGCCGCTGGACGTGCAGCGCCTGCACTTCGATGATGCCGCCCTCGGCAAAGCCTGCGAAATCGTCTACCTCGGCAACCTGACTGACGATGAGCGGCAGCAAGTCAGTGCCACCGTGGCGGGCCATCCGGTCCTGACGATTGCGGAACACGATCCGTCCTGCACGGCGGGCAGCATGTTTTGCCTCAATGTCGATGGCAATCGCGTTACCTTCGACATCAATCTCGACGCCGTGGCGCGCAGCGGCGTGCGGGTTCATCCCAATGTGCTCAATCTCGCGCGGCGACCGGTGACGCCATGATGCATCCCGTGCCGCCCGCCTCCCCTCCGCGCACGCCGCGCCCGACGCTGCAGAACGTGTTGCGCCGCGCGCACCTGCGACTGGCGTTCGTCGCCGTGGCAATGGCCGCGGTGTCGTTGATCATGGTCGCCGTGATCGCCTTGCGCGCCTACGCGGGCAACAATCTGCACCTGCTGGCCCGCTCGCTCGGCTACACGGTCGAAGCGGCGCTCGTGTTCGGCGACCGCATCGCGGCGACCGAGGCGATCGGCCTGATCGCGAAAGAAGAGGACGTGGCCGAGATCGTCGTCACGGATAGCAAGGGCCGCCCGTTCGCGGCCTGGCAACTGCCGGCGGCCAGCACGATCGCGAAACTCGAGCGCGAAGTCGCCGACTTTGCGCTGCCTGGACCCGTGACCGTACGAGTGGTGCACGATGGCATCGTCGTCGGCTACGTTACCGTGCGCGGTCAGGGGCACCAGTTCTTCGGCTTCCTGCTCGGCGGCGTCGGCGGCATCCTGGCGTGCCTCTCGGTCAGCGTGCTTGGCGCCTATGTCAGCTCGAAGCGCGTGCTGCGCAACATCGTCGCGCCGCTGCGCGCGCTGGCCGGCGTCGCTCACGCGGTGCGGCGCGAGCGCGCGTTCGAGCGGCGCGTCGCGCCTGCGGCGATCGCGGAGCTCAACGAGCTCAACGACGACTTCAACGCCTTGCTCGACGAATTCGAAAACTGGCAAAACACCTTGCGCCACGAAAACGCATCGCTCGAACACAAGGCCACCCACGATGCCCTCACCGGCCTGCCCAACCGCGGACAATTCGAGGCCCGCCTCACGCGCGCCCTCGGCGAAGCGGCGGTGCCGGAGCAGCAAGTCGCCGTGCTCTATCTCGACTGTGACCGTTTCAAGGAGATCAACGACTGCCTCGGCCACGAAGCGGGCGACGCGGTGCTGATCGGGATCGCGGCACGCCTGCGCATGCAGTTGCGCGAGGCCGATCTGGTGGCGCGCCTCGGCGGCGACGAATTCGCCGTGATGCTGGCGCCGATGCGCGAAACGGCTAGCGCCACCCGCATCGCCGAGGACATACTGTGCGCCATGACGCCGTCGATCGTCTTGTCCGATGGCCGCGTGGTGAACGCGATGGTGAGCATCGGGATTGCGCTGTACCCCGATCACGCGGTCGACGCGATCGGCCTGTTGCGCGCTGCGGATGCGGCAATGTACCGGGCCAAGCGCGCGCGGCCGGGCTCGTGGCAGTTTGCGGAAGGCGTCGCCGGACCGGCTTGACACGATCGCCTGGCCGCCCTGGCCCAGTAGCGGGGGCCGTCGCAAGGATTCCAAATAACGCGCGCGAGGCGAGCGCGCTCGAGGGGTATGCAATGAAAAAACACTCGTTTCCTGCAAGTATCTGGCGCACGAGCATGGGGAGCGCGCTGCTCCTGTGCCTGCTGCTTGGGGCCTGCAAGGCGCCGCCGCTCTACCGCGGCTTGACGCCGACGCAGGTCACGGCGCTCAAGACGGCGGGATTCCAGGAGACCGAGCAAGGTTTCGAGTTCGGCTCGAGCGGACCGATCCTGTTCGACTTCGACCGTTATAACCTCAGACCTGACGCCCGCCGGATCGTCGAGCGCATCGGCCACACGCTGGTGTCGGTCGGGCTCAACAGCGTGCGCGTGTATGGCTACGCCGACTCGGAGGGCTCTAACGACTACGACTATGAATTGTCCAAACGCCGTGCCGAGGTCGTGGCAATCGAGCTCGTTGACGTCGGCATTCCTGCCAGGGACATCGAGACCATCGGCAAAGGCAAGCGCGACCCGGTGGGCGACAACCGAACCGAAGCCGGCCGCGCACAGAACCGCCGGGCCGCGATCGTCATCTCGCCGCGCTAAGCCGGCCTCGAAACCCCAACGCCTCGCCTCCAGAGAGGCTCGGGATTTCCCTGGGCTGACACGCGCGCGCTCCCAGGTTTAAATAAATCAACGTGAATTAATTAATCGCCGTCGAGTCGACTAGCCAACTCGACCAGCACCACCGCGGGTGTCGCCATTGCGTCGCTCGCGCAAATGCTAAAAGGCGCCTGCATTGAAGCCCCCCAAGGTGAGCGCTGTTGCGGTCTGATCTACTGACTTGCTTTTGACACAATATTCAGGATCACTGAATTCCATGACGAAACCCTCCACCCGCCGGCCGGATCACCCTCCATTCGCGTTCGTCCTGTTCGGCGGCACGGGCGATCTGGCGATGCGCAAGATCTTGCCCGCGCTGTATGCCGCGCACCGCGACGGCCTGCTCGCGCCCGAGGGCCAAATCGTTGCCGTCGCGAATACCGCGCTGGACAGCAGCGGCTATCTGCGATGGGTAGGCGAACACGTGAAGCCGCACATTGCGGGAACCCCGCTCGACGATTCCGTGTGGCGAAGCTTTCTCGAGCGCATTGCCTACGTCGCGCTCGACGCCAGTCAGCCCGAAGCCTTCTCCTTGCTGGGTAACACGCTCGCCTCGGGACACGGCAGGCGCATTTTCTATCTGGCCACCGGGCCTGCGTTGTTCGTGCCGATCTGCCGGGCGCTGGCGTCAGCCGGGCTCACGGAAGGCTCCCGCATCGTGCTGGAAAAGCCGCTCGGTTACGATCTGGAATCGTCCAATGCGATCAACGATGCGGTCGGTCAGATCTTCAAGGAAGACCAGATCTACCGGATCGACCACTACCTCGGCAAGGAAGCGGTGCAAAACCTGCTCGCGCTGCGCTTCGGTAATTCGTTGTTCGAACCATTGTGGCGCCGCGAATGGGTCGAGAGCATCCAGATCACGGTTGCCGAGGAACTGGGTGTCGAAGGCCGCGGCAACTTCTACGACCAGACGGGTGCGTTGCGCGACATGGTGCAGAACCACCTGCTGCAACTGCTTTCCATCATCGCGATGGAGCCACCGCGGTCCATGGACGCCGATGCGGTGCGCGACGAGAAGCTGCGTGTGCTGCGCGCGCTCAAACCAGTGCTCGGCGACGAGATCCGGCACAACGTGGTGCGTGGGCAGTACCACGCGGGCGCCATCAAGGGCGCCTCCGTTTGTGCCTATCACGCGGAGTCCGGTGTCGGGCAAGGCAGTACGACCGAGACTTTCGTTGCGCTGAAAGCCGAGGTGGAAAACTGGCGCTGGGCCGGTGTGCCGTTTTTCCTGCGCACCGGCAAACGGCTCGCGGGCCGTATTGCTGAAATTGTCGTCAACTTCCGGCCGGTGCCGCACTCGGCGTTGGGCCCGACGGCGCTGCGCCCGGGCTCGAACCGGCTGACGATCCGTTTGCAGCCGAACGAGTCGATTCGCCTCAGCGCCCTCGCCAAGCAGCCGGGCATGGGCATGACCCTGCAAGGCGTGCACCTGGACCTGGCCTTCGATCAGTTCTTCCAGCAGGACCGGATGGAGGCCTATCAGCGCTTGTTGCTCGACGTGATCGGGGGACGGCTTGCCCTGTTCGTGCGGCGCGACGAACAGGAGGCGGCATGGCGCTGGGTCGCGCCGATCATCGAAGACTGGCTCGGCAATGCAAGCCCTCCCAAGCCTTACGCGTCCGGGACATGGGGACCGGCGGCGGCCAGCGCGCTGCTCGCGCGCCACAACACCTGCTGGCCGGAAGAAGAAAACTGATGACTCAACACAGCGCAATTGCCTTTGCTGCCAGGACGACGAGCATGGACACCATCTGGCACCTCGAATGGGCTCACGGCTGCCTCGACGTTCACGCGAAGGGCGGCATGTTGAGCGGCGTCACGCTGCGCAGCGGCACGCGGTGCGTCGCGCCGTTTTACGAGGCCCCGTGGCTCGACGATGGCACGCCTGAACAGGCGGGACTGCTCGGCCAGCTCAGAAGCGAATTTCCCTGTGTGCCTTTTGGCGTGCCGTATGCTCCCGAGGCCGTTGTGGATGGCTGGCGGAAAAGCCTTGCCGCGCCGGTCGACGAGCGCGATGCATCGCTCGACGAGAGCGATGATCTGCTCCATGGTTACGCCTGTGTGGGTGAATGGTCCCTCGTGCGGCAGACGGACTTCGCGATCGAGATCGCACTCGAGTATCCGCTTGCCTCGTCGATTGCCCGTCTCGTTCGCGTGATCCGCGCCGACCCCAATGGCCCCGCAATCGACTTCTCCCTGAAGGTCGAGGCACGCCGCAAGACGCGCCGGCCGATGGGACTGCATCCCAATCTGGCATTGCCGTCGATAGCCGGCGCCCTGCGGATCCAGCCAGGCGCGTTTCGCTTTGGTGTCGCTCATCCAGCCGGCCCGGAGCCTGGGGTTTCCCGTGCCGCGCCAGGCGCGGTTTTCGAACAGCTCGATCAGGTACCGCTGCGCGCCGGGGGAACGGCGGCGTTCGACCGCCTGCCCTTCGCTCATGACACGGAAGAAATCATCCAGCTCTGCGGCATCGACGGCTCCGTCGTCCTGACGGACGACGCGTCCAGCGTGGCGTATCGTCTGACCTGGGACGCCTCCGTGCTCCCATCGCTGCTGCTCTGGGTCAGCAATCGCGGCCGCACCTACCGCCCGTGGAACGGCCGCAACCTGTGCCTCGGCGTCGAGCCAGTGGCAAGCGCGTTCGAGCTGGGCTGTCGTCCCTCGCTCTCAGCCAACCCAATCAATGCCCGAGGCATTCCGACCGCGGTGCCGGTCGATCCTGGCCAGCCGGTTGAAATTGCTTATCGATTCGAGGTCCTGATGGAATAGCGGTGAGCGACGCATGTCCCATGGCTTCGGCTGCCTGAGCCGCCTTGATTTTTCACGACCCTTTGAACGTCCCCACCGCATTCGGAGTCCTCATGATGACCGGACACAATACTCGACTCGCCCAGTATTTTCCAACGCTCGACGAGATTCCAGCGGACCAGCGTCTCACCGCCCCCGTTCACCAGCGCGGCTACCTGATCGGTGGTCAGATGCACGTGTGGGACGGCCCCTGTAAAACCGTGCTGTCGCCGGTCTGCACGCGCGATGCGGCGAGCGGCGAAGTGAGCCAGGTCGAGATCGGCAGTTACCCGTTGATGGGCGAAGCGCAGAGCGACGCCGCGCTGGACGCCGCGGTTGCCGCCTACGACAACGGCCGGGGCCCATGGCCGACGATGATGGCCGCCGGCCGCATCGCCTGCATGCAAGCGTTCGTGAAGGGCATGGTCGAGCGCCGGGAGTCGATCGTCAATCTGCTCATGTGGGAAATCGGCAAGAGCCTCGCCGACTCGCGCAAGGAGTTCGATCGCACCATCGAATACATCCGCGCCACGATCGAGGCACTGAAGGACATGGACAACGGTCATTCGCGCTTCATGGTGGTCGAGGGCACCATTGGCCAGGTCCGACGCACGCCGCTGGGCGCGGTGCTATGCATGGGCCCCTACAACTATCCGCTCAACGAAACGTTCTGCACGCTGATCCCGGCTTTGCTCATGGGCAACACCGTGGTCCTCAAGCCGCCGCAATATGGCACCCTGCTGTTCGAGCCGCTGCTCGAAGTGTTTCGGGATGCCTTCCCACCCGGGGTGGTCAACACCATTTACGCACCGGGCCAACTGGTGGTGCCACGCATGCTGGCCTCGGGCAAGGTCAACGTGCTGGCCCTGATCGGATCGAGCCGTGTTGCGGATCACCTGAAAAAGCAGCATCCCAAATCGCACCGCCTGCGCGCGGTGTTGGGTCTCGACGCGAAGAACGCAGCCATCGTGCTGCCCGACGCCGACCTGGACCTCGCCGTCAAGGAATGCCTGCTCGGCGCGCTGTCGTTCAACGGACAACGCTGCACCGCGCTCAAGATGCTGATCGTGCACAGCAGTATCGTCGATGCGTTTCTCGAACGCTTCACGGCCGAACTGGCGCGGCTCAAGATGGGCATGCCCTGGGAGGCCGGCGTGCAGATCACGCCCCTGCCCGGCCCACATCGCAGCGCCTATATGACGGAGGCGATCGAAGACGCCGTGGCAAAGGGGGCGCGCGTCGTCAATGAGGGCGGCGGCGCGTTCTGCAGCACGCTGTTCAACCCGGCCGTGGTCTATCCCGTGCGCGAGGGGATGAAGCTGTATCGCGAGGAGCAGTTCGGCCCGGTCGTCCCGGTGATGAGCTTCGACTCGGCGCAAGAGGCGCTCGACTATGTGATCACCTCGGATCACGGGCAACAGGTGAGCATCTTCGGCAACGACGCCGCGCAGATCGGTGCGCTGGTGGATCCGCTCGTCAACCAGGTCTGCCGCGTGAACCTCAACAGCCAGTGTCAGCGCGGGCCGGACGTGTTTCCGTTTGCCGGGCGTAAGGACTCGGCCGAAGGCACGCTGTCGGTCAGCGACGCGCTGCGTGCGTTCTCGATCCGCTCGATGATCGCGACCCGACAGACCGAGTCGAACATGGCCTTGCTCAATGCCATCGTGCGCGAGCATCAATCGAAGTTCATCAACACAGACTTCATTTTTTGAGCGGAGTGAGCCTGATGCGTCGCCAACGTAATGCCAAGATTGTCGTGTGCTCGAGGTGAAAGCGCTGGTCGAGGGGCGCGCCGCCGTACTGGCCAAACTGGAGAAGCCGGCGGCAATCGACTCGCTTGAAGCAATCGTCGAGGCCGCCGACGCCATCATGGTCGCGCGCGGCGACCTGGGGGTCGAGTTGCCGGCCGAACAGGTGCCGCGGATTCAGAAGCAGATCGTCAGGGCCTGCCGGGCTGCCGGCAAGCCGGTCGTCGTGGCCACCCAGATGCTCGAATCGATGATCGCCGCGCCGGTGCCGACTCGCGCTGAAGCCTCGGACGTGGCCAACGCCGTGTACGACGGCGCAGACGCGGTGATGCTGTCGGCCGAGTCGGCGTCGGGCCAATACCCGCGCGAGGCGGTGGCGATGATGGACCGCATCATTGCCGAGGTGGAGTCCGATCCCGACTACCGCAGCGCGATCGATGCGTCCCATACCGCGCCGCAAGCCGCAGTGGCCGATGCGATCTAGCAAGGACCGGCAATACGTTGCCGTACTCGAGTCTTGTCCTCCATCTGCGCGAGGGTCTAGTGCTCAGTCTGCACTACATACCCATGCCCGTCCCTCCGCTCGTGCTTGTGCCCGTGCTCGAACCCGTGTTCGAACCCGTGTTTGTGCCTGAGTTCGGCATCGTATTCAGATCGATTCTTCCATAGACGCCATTGGCTTCGTTATTCGGCCCAGCCGCGAAGAACAGCGTATTGGAAGGCTGATTGCTGATGTCGTTGCCGAACGCGATGCCCCACACGCCCTGCTCGACGATCGGCCTGCCGTTCGACCCATTGAGCGGCCCCATCGACAGGCCGCTCGATGCATTGAACGCGTTGATCGTGCCGTCGCCGAAATTGCCAATCAGTATCGCGCCGCTCATCGAGCCAAAGTTACCGGGCGCTTGCGCAATGCCCCAGGGCGCATTTAGCAAGCCGCCCGTCGCGAAGTGCTGCTTCAGGTTGCCCGCCGCGTCGTACACATCGACCATGCCGCGCCCCGCGCCCGCGACGTCGTCGTGCCTGGCCGCATCCTGCATCGCGTAAGTGACGAACAGATTCGTACCGATCGCCTGAATGCCGAACGGCGCGAAGCCGGCCGGAATCGCAGCGTCCTTGAAGGCGCCTGGCATCGCAACCTTCGCGAAGCTGGTATTGAAAACGTCGATCTTGTTGTTGTGGAAGTCGGTCGCGTAAAGGAAGTTGCTGCCGTTCAGCGTGGCGAGCGCGAGACCCTTGTACACGGCACCGCCCGTGCCGTCGTCGTACATGACGAATGCGTCGGTCGGACCGACCGTGGGCGCCCACGCCGTGATGGTGCCGCCTTCGCCAGTGAAGATGAATGCAGCGACGCCGGACTTGCCGTTTTCCGTAACGGTGAAGCTTTGTGTGCCGTTGAAGACAATGCCCGTGGGCGACGCAGAACCGTTCTTGCCGTTGGGCATTGTGACGACCAGCGATTGCGGCACCCCGTTGCCGTCATAGAGCGTCGCGACATTGGTGCCGTTGTCCGCGACCCATGCGAAGCCTTTCGGATTGAAGGCGACGCCCCAGGGGTTCTTCAGATTCGCATCAGTGTGCGCGGCGCTCACCACGCCATCCGACACGAGCGGCGTCACCGTGAACGACGACTGGATGGGCGCGATTGACAGGTTCGAACCGGAGCCGCCGCCGCCGCAAGACACGAGCGTCGCGATGGCCGCTCCGCATGCTACGACGCCGAACACGTCGACTAGAGACTTCATGGCCGTACTCCTTGTTCTGTCCAAAGGACGTAACGGTTTTGGAACGAGGAGGATGCGAGGTTTATTCCGGCGACGAAGGGCTTATTTCGCGTGCGATTCCGAGCAATTGCAGTAGCTGAACTGATACGACCTTGATGTGACCACAGACGCTGCCCTGCGCAAGTCGGGCATGTGTGGATCGCAGTCGAGGTTCTGTGCGCTCATTCAGGAATATGCCTCCTGCGGCGCACGTTTACTGATGGCGGAGGGCCAATTGCGCAGTATAGCGGTTGACGTCTGCCGCGAGCGTGGCGGGCATCGCGAAAAGTGGGGGGAGAAGCGTGCGAGATTGCCATCCCATTCATCGACGAGGCGCCGCCATGCGTTGTGGCAATCCATGCGCAACCGCGATCGTAGCGCTCGTCTGCGCGGCGTGGACAGCTGTCGGGCTGAGTGCCGATGCGATCGACGCGTCCGCGCCGCCGGTACAGTATCGACTCGAACCGCGCGGTTCGGCTGTCACGTTCGACGTTGCGAACATCTGGCACTCGAATCTCACCATGCGCTTCAGCCACATGCGTGGCCAGATCGATGGGTTCAATGGTATCGGCGCGGGCCGCGTCATGGTGACGATCGACGCGACAAGCCTCGAAACGAGCGTACCGTTCGTCACCGGATCCATCGAAGGCGGTGACATGCTGGACGTGGCGCACTATCCGGCCATTCGCTTCGTGAGCACGCGGTGCGAGCGCACCGGTACCGTCACTGCCCTTTTGATCGGTAATCTGACGATCCGGGCGACCACGCGCCCCGTAGCGCTCGCTGTGACGTTCGACGCAGACCCGCGTGATCCACCGGGCGCCCCCAGAACACTGGCGATCTCCGCCGATGGTCACTTCAGCCGGGCTGCGTTCGGGCTGTCGAGTGGGTCCTCCGCTTTCGGGGACGACGTCCACATCAGAATCCAGGCCGAATTCGTCAGGGAACGGCCGGGGCCGTGAGCTATTGATGAATTCGTCGAACGATTCTTCTTGTCATGATGTATTCGAGGAACGGAAGCACGCGCGAAAGCAGGCGGCCACGGTCGAGCCACCGATCACAGATGGAGCTGGACCGGCAAGCATGAGGGTTTTACACGCGCGAGGCGCTGGAATATAGCAGACGTCGCGAGCGTTTATTGGTCAGGCATGGCATGCAAAGCCGTCGCGATTGTTGCGCCAGGTTTTGCGTCGCTGTCGTTTAGCGCGAATTAGATGAGGTCTTATCGTGCAGCACATGATATTGCCCCCTTTGATGGGGGTATTTGCAGCCGCAGTGCTGGGCGCCTGTACCACGGTGCCTTACGACACATCGGCTAACTTCTGTGATCAGGAGTACGTGATGAGCAATCCTGCAGGTGCCGAATATTACTGCGGCGCCAGCTATGGGTACCTTTACGGAGGAGGCTTTGGCGGTATCGATCACTTTCACGATCATCACGATGGTCATGATCATGATCATGACCATGACTTCGATTTTCATCGCGGCCATGACCATGACTCTCATCATGGCGCTGCCATGGCAGGTGGCGAGCACGGTGCAGCGCGTGGTCAAGGCCACGGCGGCGGGCACGACTCAAGCGGTTTCGGCAGTGACTTTCAGGCGTCGGGAGCGAGCGGATCGCACGGGGGTGGCGGGCACAAATAAGCGGAATCACACAGCGGACAGTACCTTCACAATCGACCACCCGCACGCTCGACCTTTCTGGGCGATCAGATCAATCGTCGGGGGCCTTTGAAGGCTGATCCCTCGTGCCGGATGGCGTTGCATACCGGGCGTCCGGCTGGGGCAAGCCGAAAGGAGCGAGTAGATGAGTACTTTCAAGATCAGGCGCGCCATTCTCGCGCTTGCCGGCGTCGCATGCGGCGCAGCGGTGAGCGTGGCGCTTGCCGCGCCCATGTCATTCTCAGTACCACTCAATGGATCGGAGCAGGTGCCTCCCGTACGAACCAAGGGCACGTGTGACGCCAGGCTCACTTACGATCCCGACACACGCCAGGTCACCTGGAACGTAACGTGCAACGACCTCTCGAGTCCGGTAACGATGGCGCATTTCCACGTCGGGGCAGTGGGAAAGAATGGCGATCCTGTCGTCTGGCTGACGAAAGTGGGTAGCACCAGCACCGCCATTGAGGGCCCCATCAAGGGCGAACATACGCTGACGCCAGATCAAGCGAAGGACTTCGTCGCGGGTAATCTATACATCAATGTCCACACGAAGGACCACCCGGACGGCGAGGTCCGCGGTCAGGTAATGGCGCCGAAGCAATAGCCATTTTGGCAGTCGCGCTCGCGTCGCTGCCGTTCATCAGCGGGAGTTTCATCGCGCAACTGCGCGAGGGCCATGACACCGTTCACATGGGGCTCGCACCGCATCTCGCTCGCGCAATCCATGCGCATCGGCGCGCGGGTCTCGATGGCGCTGATGCAGGGGGCCGGGCGTGCGTCTCGCGGCCCAGCCCTCAGCGCGTGCTGCAAGCAAAGCTAGACAACCCGCACGAAAACCACGGAGAATCGCAGTCTTCACACCGGTCCGACGGTCCCTACCCATACGGAATTCGAAATGAGCCGCCTGCCCCCGTTACGCGCGTTGCAAGCATTCGACGCCGTCGTTCGCAACGGCAATGTGGTCGCCGCCGCCGAAGCACTGCACGTGACGCCGGGCGCCGTCAGCCAGCAGATCCGGCTGCTCGAAGACGCGCTGGGGGTGGCGCTCTTCGTTCGGGAAAGCACGGGGTTGCGTCCCACGGAGCTTGGCCAGCTCTACCATCAGCATGTCGCGCAGGGCTTCGAGTGCTTCCACAACGCGCATGCCGCGTTGATCGCCGCGCGTCACGGCCCGCATTTGACCCTCAGCACGTTCCCTTCGGTGGCGACGCACTGGCTCGCCGCACGGCTCGATCAATGGCACGCGCTGTCGCCCGATGTGCGCATCCACGTCGAGGCAATCGACCGCGAGCCCAAGCGGGGCGAAAGCCGCGCGGATATCCGCTTGACGTATGGCGCACCGCCCACGGACGGTACACCGCATCGGGTGCTGTTTACCGATCGTGTCGCCCCGGTTTGCGCGCCGTCGCTGCCCGAGCCGCAGCTGCCGCTCAGACAGCCCGCGGATCTGCTGAACTATCCGCTCGTTCACGTCGAATGGGGCTGGGCCGATCTCTCGCCGCCAACCTGGGCCGACTGGTTCAATGCCGCCGGTGTTCCGGTTCCCGATACGCTCGCGCCGCTCACCTATTCGCTTTCGTCGATGGCGATTGACGCGGCAACACGCGGCAGGGGAATTTCACTCGGGCAAGGGTTGTTCGCGATCGACGAGCTCACTAGCGGCAGGCTGATTGCGCCATTCAGAATCTCGCTGCCGATGCCGCGCCCGTACTATTTGATCTGGCAACCCGGCTCGCTCGACACACCCGGCGCGCGGCAATTCATCGACTGGCTCATTGCAGAGGCCGGGCAAACGAATCGCGAGATCGATTCGATGTTCGGCTGATCACGCCATAAGCGTCTCTCATCCGCGTTTTAGATAATCTATAAACGGTCGACAAATTAAATGGTTTGTCGGCCTCGTTGCGTCCTCCTATTCTCGAACGTGGCTCAAGCGCGCCTGCAAAGCGGGTTGTTGCAGGCATTCACGCCTGGCGCTCACTCCCACTTCCCTACAGGATCGACGCAACGACATGAACACACCTCGCACCGAATTTCGCGTTCGCGCGCAGCAAATCACGGAAGTGCTGCTCGGCGACGACGATATTTCGATTGAACAATTCGTCGCTGTCGCAAAGTACGGCGCGCGCGTGCATTTTTCGCCCGCGTATTGCGAACGCGTGCGCCGCTCCCGCGCACTGGTCGAGCGCTTTCTTGAAGAGAATCGCCTCGTTTAT
This sequence comes from Paraburkholderia silviterrae, assembly GCF_004353915.1. Classification (GTDB taxonomy): domain Bacteria; phylum Pseudomonadota; class Gammaproteobacteria; order Burkholderiales; family Burkholderiaceae; genus Paraburkholderia; species Paraburkholderia silviterrae. The sequence goes on from NZ_SMRP01000010.1 coordinate 250,646, forward strand.
GGCGTGACAACCGGATTCGGCGACAACTCCACCCGCCTCGTGCGCCCCGAGGAAGCGGAGCAGCTTCAGTGCAACATCGTCCGCTCTCACGCTGTTTCGGTGGGCGAGCCGCTGCCGCGCGAAGTGGTTCGCGCGAACCAGTTGATGATCCTCATTAGCCTGGGCAAAGGCTATTCCGGCGTCACTCTCGAGTTGCTCCAGACCATTGCCGATTTGTTGAACCACGACATCACGGCAGTGGCGCCGGGAGACGGCTCGGTGGGCTATCTCGGCCCGGAAGCGCACATGGCGCTCGTGCTGATCGGCGAAGGCGAGGCCACCTGGCGCGGCGAGCGCATGAGCGGATTGCAGGCGCTGCAGGGCGCGGGCCTCAAGCCCCACACGCTGCGTTGCAAGGAGGGACTCGCGCTGGTCAACGGCACCACCTCGGTCACGGCAATCGCGATGCTCGCGCTCTACAACGCGCTCGACGCCTCCAGGGTCGCGGACATTGCCGCTGCGATGTCCCTGCAGCCGCTCAAAGGCACCACGCGCTCGCTCGATGAGCGCTACCACGCGAACAAGCAGCACGCGGACCAAATCCACGCGGCCGACAACCTGAGGCGCCTGCTTGCCGGCAGCGCGCTCGCCGAACGCTTCGTCGATTACCGTCTGCAGGACACGTACAGCCTGAGAGCGATGGCGCAGGTGCACGGCGCGTCGAAACGCGCAATCGACGATGCACGTGCATCGATTCTCAATGAGGTGCGCTCATCGGGCGACAACCCCATGATCCATCCGGGCGACGGCGATGGGATCGCGATATCGGGCGCGAACTTCGACGGCACCTTCGTTGGCATCGCGAGCGACCTGCTGTGCATTGCCATGACCAATCTCGCGAAGATCTCCGAGCGCCGCACCGATCGCATGGTCAACCCGCACTTCAGCGAGTTGCCGGCCTTCCTCGTCGCGCGCCCGGGTCTGAATAGCGGCTATATGATCACGCAATACACGGCCGCCGGGTTGCTGGGAGAAATGCGCGCCCTCTCCCATCCCGCGTCGGTCGACAGCGTCTCCACGAGCGGCAACCAGGAAGACCCCGTGAGCTTCGCGTACCTCGCCGCGCGCAAGGCCTACACGGTCTCGCAGAAGCTGCAGCACGTGCTCGCCATCGAATTGATGACCGCGGCTCAGGCGCTGGAGTTCTTCGATCCCGCCGACGCCTCACCCGCCACCGCGGCCGTCTACGCCCGCATCAGGCAGGTCGCGGCGAAGGTCGACGACGATCGCTATTTCTATCCCGACATGGTCGCCATTCATCGGCTCGTGGCTGAAGGCGATCTCACCAGTGTTGCGGAGAGCATCGCGGGCACGCTCCACGCGTAAGCCGCGTGCCATGACCGCCGCTCGGCGATGATGAAACCCTGATGGTGCGGGAAAAGCGTCCGTAGCGCAGTTCAGGACGCCATTTCCCGCACCGTTTGCTTTTAGTTGACGCTCTTCTCACGCAAACACGCAAACACGAAAAAAGCCGTCGTCCACGTGGAACGACGGCAATCCGGAGACTACCCAAACTTATTGATGCAGCAACGTCTCGATCTGCAGGTTCAAGGCGCAACGTCCGTCTTGAACCATTTTTCGCTCAAGCGCTTGACTGTTCCATCCGCAAGCGCGCCGGCGATGGCCTTGTCGAACATCGTTTTCAGATCGGTGTCGCTCTTGCGCAGGCCGAGCGCTTCGCCATCGCCCCAGATCGCGCCGCCAATCTTGGGGCCGGTCAGGCACAGCGACGAATTACCGGGTTTCGACAGCGCGGATGCATAGTAGGCCGCGTCGTCGAAAGCGACGTCGATACGCCCCGAAGTCAAATCGATATCGTGATCGGGCGCGTTCTTGTATTCACGTATCGTCGCAACGTCCTTGAAATTCTGATTGATGAAGTTGCTGTAAACGGAGCCCGTCACGATCCCGATCGTCTTTCCCTGAAGACTCTTTCTCAGCAGATCGACTGTCGGCTTGTCCTGCGCCGGATTGCCGGATAGTTTCAGCAACGCCCCGTTGGACGGAGCCTTCGAAAGCAACCCAGGGCATGACGAGACAAAAACCGCAGGCGTGTTCGCGTAAGGCCGCGAGAACGCGATGGCTTTCTTGCGCTCGTCGCTGATGGACAGCGCGTCCATGATCACGTCGAACTTGCCTGCGTTGAGGCCCGGAATCAGTCCGTCCCAATCCTGGGCAACGAGTTTGCATTGCACGTGCATGCGCTGACAAAGATTCTGGGCCAATTCCGGCTCGAAACCGTCGAGCCTGCCGTCGGGCCGCGTCAGGTTCCATGGCTCGTAACTGCCCTCGAGGGCGATACTGACCGTCTTCTCCTGCGCAGCCTGCGCGGGCGCGACTGCCACGATGGCAGCGAAAGCCATCGCGCCTGTTATCGCCTTCACGACGCTGCGCTTATTCATCATCCTATGCATATCTCCTCCGTCGCTGTTGAAATTGAATTGCGTCACATCCACCATCAAGTGTCGCGCGCAAGCACGAGCACCGGCGACTTCGAGCGCGAAACGCACGGCAGAAAATGCGTTCCCGCCATGCGCTCATCGTCCGTCAAATAGCTGTCCCGATGATCCGGCTCCCCTTCGATCACGCGCATCATGCACGACCCGCACACACCGACTTCGCACGACGACCCGATCTCATGCCCGGCGTCGCGAAGACACGCCAGCACGGACCTGGCCGGCGGCACCACGACCGCCGTGCTGCACGAGCCGAGCTTGACGACAAACTCGCGCTCGCCGGCTTCCGCTGGCGCCATTGGCCCAAACGCCTCCATGTGAACGTTGCCGTCACCGAGTGCGGCGCGAGCCAACTCAGCGGTCATCTGCATCAGCGCAGCTGGACCGCACACGTACAGGTGCGACTGCGGTTTCGATTCGGCCAGCAGCGCCGCCACGCGCTCGCGCACCGCATCCGGTGCAAGCGCAGGATGGATTCGCGTATGCGCGGCCAGAGGCGAGCGCATGATCTCGTCCCGAAAGACCGTATCGGCTTCGCTGCGCACGAAATACTCGAACTGGAAAGACTTGCCCGAGGCCTGAAGTGCATAGGCCATCGAGAGAACCGGCGTGACGCCAATTCCTCCTGCCACCAGGATGTGATGCGCCGCCGTCTCGTCCACACCAAAAGCGTGCCTCGGCAAACCGATCCGCAATTGCGTGCCGTTGCCCGCGTGGCTGCACAGCCATGCGGAGCCACCTCGCGATTCGCTCGACCGCTTGACGGCAATCCGGTAATCGGACGCCTGTGGGTTCGGCCCGCAAAGCGAATATTGGCGCACCAGATCATTCGGGAGATAGACGTCGACATGCGCCCCTGGCCGATAAGCCGGCAGCGGTGCGCCGTCCTGGCGCGCCAGCCGCAATACGCGTGTGTCGTCCGTTCCGCCGGCGGCTTCATGGACAACGACCTCGATCGTTTCGACCCAAGCGTTCATGCCTTCACACTCCCCGATATCATGGCAGCACCAGTTGCAATGCCTGCTCCGCATCGATCATCTTTTTCAGCACTCTGCGAAAGCGCAGCGGAGCCGCGTCGGTTTCGATATCCGTGTTCGGCGTGCGCTTGTTCGCCATGCCGCGATCGACGGCCGCCAATACCACGAGATCTTCCTTGAATGCGGCGATGAAATCGTTGGTCAATGCGCGACTCGTCGCCGTGCAATCCGGACGGAAGTTGCGAACCTGGAACCAGAAATATCGACAGGTATGCTCGGTAACCGGCGTCACGAAGTTGTAAGAGTCCATCAGGAATACGCTCGGATGAAGCGTGCCTTGCGGTGCGCCTGAATTTGCCGGTGCAATGATGTCCCGAATGATCGCGTGAGACGGATATTGCACTTCGTAATGCTGGAGACGGTCGGCGCGACCCGTGAAATTCACGTACGGCAAAAAGAACGGCGCGAGCTCGCAATCGAGCATCCAGCGCGCCGCGAGCACCCCGTTTTCGAGAACCGACATTTTGACCGGCACATCGGCCGTCGCCACGTTGCCAAGCGACGTCTTGTGCACGTAGGTGACGTGCGAGGGATCGAGCAGGTTGTCCGTCATGTACAGATAGCTGCAGTCGACGTCCATGGCCGGGCCGCGATTGATGCCCCATGCGGGGTCGTCGTAATGCGCAACCGCAATGATCGTGTCCGGATCGGCCAGCTCGGCGGGGCCCATCCAGATCCAGACCAGACCGTAACGTTCCTCAACCGGATAGGCCTTCACGCACGCGTTCGGCGGCGTGCGCGAGAGACCCGGTGCGCGGGTGCACTTGCCATTCGCTCCGAATTCGAGCCCGTGATAGCCGCAGCGCAGATGGTCACCCACCACCTCTCCCATTGAAAGCGGAAGCTTTCGATGCGGACACGCGTCCTCCAGCGCAACCACGGCTCGATCCGCGTTGCGATAAAACACGACAGGCTCGCCGAGGATGACACGGCCCACCGGCCGCTCGCCGATCTCATCGCTCCAGGCTGCCACATACCACGCGTTGCGCAAATACATTGCCACCTCTTCCATGTGTAGTTCGTTGTCGGATAGTGGACAGAATAGGAACGCAGACAAGCATCGATCAAGCGATTAAATCTAACGCAACGGCTCAATTTTTCTAAAGCCGGAGCCCATATTTTCGTGCCACGATTATCAGCGAATAGGGATTTCCCGATGACCAGGCACATTCGCACTGAAATGGCTTGCACAGCAATTCTGAAATGTGCAGTCTTGTATAGACAAATCCACAGGAGCACGATGAATGTCCATGCTTGAATTACTCGGTTTCGGTGCCGATGGCTGGGGCGGCGTACTGTTGCTGGCCGCTGCGATGACGGTTGCGGTGACGTTGACGGCGCTCCTCATAGGCGCATTGCTGGGTGCGCTCATCGCATCTGCAAAACTATCTGGAGTCCGTATCTTTCGAATCGCGGGCGACTGCTATACGACCGTGTTTCGTGGCGTTCCCGAGCTTCTCGTGATCTATCTGTTTTACTTCGGCGGGTCGACATTCGTCACGACCGTGGGCCACTGGTTCGGCGCCCAGGGCTTTATCGGGGTCCCGCCTTTCCTGGTTGGCGCGCTGGCCGTCGGCCTGATTTCCGGCGCCTACCAGGCCGAGGTCTATCGCGCGGCGGTGCTTGCAGTCTCCCGCGGAGAGCTCGAAGCGGCGCGAGCGGTCGGCATGCCCACGTTGCTCATGATGCGACGCATCCTCATTCCGCAAGTCCTTCGCTTCGCGCTCCCAGGCATTGGCAACGTCTGGCAATTGAGCCTGAAAGATTCCGCGCTCATTTCCGTAACGGGCCTGGCGGAGCTGCTGCGCACGAGTCAGGTGGCCGCGGGTTCGACGCATCAGTATTTCGTGTTCTTCATCGTGGGCGGCACGCTCTATTTGCTGATGACGATGATCTCGAACCGGGTCTTCAATCATGCGGAGGCACGCGTCGGGCGAACCTTTCGCACCAATTTCGCTCGCCATTGACGGAGACGCTGCACATGCATTCCGAATTCGATTTTCTGTTCGACACCTTGACTCGCCTGCTCGCCGCCGTTCCTGTGACGCTGGGTCTGTTCTTTTGCTCGATTGCGCTCGGCGGCACGCTATCGCTCGTGATCGTGGCGATGCGCGTCTCGCGGCACTGGCTGCCGAATCGGCTGGCTCGCGCGTACATCCTCGTGTTCCGCGGCTCACCGATTCTGATCCAGTTGTTTCTCGTCTACTACGGACTCGCGCAGTTCGGCGTGATCCGGCAGAGCTTTCTTTGGCCGCTCCTGCGCGAGCCGTATATGTGCGCGGTGTTGTCTCTTGCACTGTGCACGGCCGGCTACACCGCCGAGATCATCAGAGGCGGGCTGCTGGCCGTCCCGGTCGGCCAGATCGAAGCCGGCTATTCCATCGGCATGTCGGGCTTCACGCTGCTGCGCCGGGTCATCGGTCCCATTGCGCTGCGCCAGTGCCTGCCAGCCTATACGACCGAAGCGGTCCTGCAGGTGAAATCGACCGCGCTTGCCAGTCTCGTCACGGTATGGGAAGTCACGGGCGTCGCGCAACAAATCATCCAGCAGACCTATCGCACGAGCGAAGTCTTTCTCTGCGCCGCACTCATTTACCTGCTCTTGAACTTCATCATCGTCCGGTGTTTTGGCTTGCTCGAATCGCGCCTGTCGCGTCATCTTCGGCCCATGCCAAATCGTTCGTCTTCCCAGGCAATTGGCCAGAATCCTGGACCGCCTGTCACTGATCCGCAACGCATCGCATCCTGACCCACGATTTATCTTCGGAGATATCCATGAGCAAGCCGCTCCCCATTGCATTGTCGGTCAAAGACATTCATAAATCATTCGGCAAACATAGCGTCCTGAATGGCATTTCGCTCGATGCGCGCGAAGGCGATGTGATCTCCATCCTGGGCGCGAGCGGGTCGGGCAAAAGCACGCTGCTGCGTTGCATGAACCTGCTCGAGACGCCAGACGACGGCTCGATTGCGCTCGCTGGCGAGCAATTGACGCTCGTACGCCGGCGCGACGGCAAGCTGCATGCGGGTAATCGACAGCAGGTCGACCGGGTTCGCTCGCAGATTGGCATGGTGTTCCAGAACTTCAATCTGTGGTCCCATATGACCGTGCTCGAGAACCTGATTGAAGGGCCGGTGCGTGTACTGAAACGCAGCCGCGCAGAGGCCATCGAGGAAGCCGAGGCGTTGCTTGCGAAAGTCGGCCTCGCGGAAAAGTGTGCGCACTACCCCGCGCATTTGTCGGGCGGGCAGCAGCAGCGAGTCGCCATCGCGCGTGCGCTTGCCATGCATCCCAAAGTCATGCTGTTCGATGAGCCGACTTCGGCGCTCGACCCCGAACTCGTGGGCGAGGTCCTGCGCGTGATGAGAACGCTAGCGGAAGAAGGTCGGACCATGCTGGTGGTGACGCATGAGATGGGGTTTGCGCGGCATGTTTCCAACCGTGTGATGTTTTTGCATCAGGGGCAAGTTGATGTCGATGGTACGCCCAGCGAAGTGTTTGATGAGCTTCGCTCGGCGCGCTTTAGTCAATTCGTTTCGAGCCACAATGACCGTGCCGCGCATTGATAGGGCGGCGCCGGGATTTGCGGAGGCAAGTGGACGGCTATCGTGAGAAAGCCGCTGTCGGCGCGGCGGCTCGTGAAAGTCGGGCGTCGCGACGGCATGCGCGCAGTTGCTTGGCGAGTGTTTTTGGATTGCTATTCCTTAGGGTTGGCGTGGTTCTTGGTGGCGTTGGCATTTCCTTGTTTTCATGTAGGTATATTTGTGTTGCCCCTGTGCGGGGCGGCACCTACTTTTCTTTGCAGCCGCAAAGAAAAGTAGGCAAAAGAAAGCGGCTCAAACCGCCAGTGTGACGCAGTCCACCACTGCCCTGTAAATCGGAGCGGCTCCGGGGCATCCGTCTCCTCGCACATTCAGCCTTAGTGACAAGGGGCTCATCCTTCCCGCCACGCGCTACGCGCGGGCGGAAGGGTCTGCAAGGAAAACCGGGCGTGCTGCGCGGCGATTGCGCAGGAATGCTGCCGGGATAATACGCTGGAGTCCTACTGATACGAGTGCATCCCACTGGTTTTGGTTATGCCCCACGGCGCGCGAAGCGCCGCCGGATGGATGAGCCCTTTGTCACTCCGGCGGAGGGCGAGTGGCGACAGACGCCCCGGAGCCACTCCGATTAAAGGTTAGTGGTCCACTGCGTCACACTGGCGGTTTGAGCGGCTTTCTTTTGCCTACTTTTCTTTGCCGCTGCAAAGAAAAGTAGGTGCCGCCCCGCACAGGGGTAACACTAATAGACCGACATGAAAACAAGGAAAGGCCAAAATCAACGCCAACGGCCCACAATATCGAGCCTTGCGCCCGAGATCCTCGATTCTTGAGGACGGTTACGCTCATTGCAATTACCGACGAATGCCTGACTATCTTTAACAGTTAGCGCGGTTAGCAAAGCAAGAGTCCGGAGATTACTCATCACGCAGCGCGTTCGTACCTAACGTCAGGCAGCCGGCGCGACGCAAGCGCCTCCGATACCATGCCGCGCGAGCGACGCCGCAACAAATCCCGATACCTTCATCACCTCAACGAATTCACCGAGCACGGCAGCGGCGCGCGGGCCCCGGCTCTTCGCCACGCCCATCGCCTGGCGGATCACCATGAAGCGCTCATCGAGCAGACGCAACCCGGGCGTCTTGCGCGCGTCCGCTTCGAGCTGCTGCTTCACGCCCGCCGCCACTTCGAGGCCCTGCTCGAGGAACGTCTGCACAACGGTGGGCGACGTTGGCGCGCGCACGATTTGCGCGGCCTTCAACTCACGCGTGAGAAAGAGGTCGTACGCACTGCCCTTGCCGACCGCGACGCGATTGTGCGGCTGATCCGCTTGCGCATTGGTACGTACAGGCGATTCATCGCGCACCAGATAGAATCCTTCGATCAACACATAAGGCGCGGTGAACGCGATTGTCTCCCCGCGCTTGGGATCGACGGCAAAGAACCCGAAATCGGCGCGCTCTTCGCTCACGGCTTCCACCGACTTGGCCGCCGTGTCCAGCACGACCAGTTCGAGCGGCACGCCAAGATGCTGTGCGAAAGCCCGCGCGAGATCGACGGACACGCCAAACGGTTCGCCCGTTTCCGGGTCGCGATTCACGAGGATGGGATTGCCGAGATTGATGGACGCGCGCAGCGTCCCGGTGGGCGCGAATGCTTCGACGATGGCGGAATCGATATTCATGAGTAGCAAGGCGTGCTCCGCGCGCGACCGGCGCGGCTCAGTGCGAGGACGTCGCCGGAACCCCGGCGCAGCGCATTATCGCACTGCGGCAGCCAGTCGTCGAAAACTGGCGCCGCAGGCCTGAACTTCACTTCACTGCCGTCCGCTCATGCTGCTCATGCCACTCATGGCGGCCATGCCGCGCATGCGTCGCGAGAAATGCGTGCGCTCGGCGTCGTCCATCAACGCCAGAAACTGATCCGAGTCCATGTGGATCAGCTCTTCATGGTCGCCAGCCTCGAAATAGATATCGGGTTGCTCCGCAAGGCTCGCTTCGAGGTAGGTTTTCATGCCATAAGCCATGCAGATCGGCGGCAATGCGCCCGCATCGCAGTCCTTGAACAGCTCGCGCAGCTCGACTTCGGTGGCGAGCGAGAGCCGGCGTCCCGTCTTGCTCCATAGCTCGGAGAGCTGCACGGCATAGGTCGAGGGCAGCACGGCGGCCACATAGCCGTCTTCGTCTTCGAGCAGCACGGTTTTCGCGAGACGGTCACCCGGTACGTGCGCCGCAGCCGCCGTTTCCATGCTGGAATGGCTGTATGGGTGACGCACGACTTCGTAGCGGGAACCTTTGCTGCGCAGGCGCTCCTGCAGGGTAGGCGACATCGACATGGCACACCTCCTGTCGAAAACCTGGAAGGGAATGAAACGCTGGTGTCTATCCAGAATAGGTCACTCGCGGCCAATAAGCACGCCGGCATCGGCAAGCCGCCCGGCTTTGGCGTGCGGGCCCGCCGCACGCCTGCATCGACCGTGCCCGCAGTGCGCTACGACTCAGCCTTTCACGCGCAGCGCGCGCGGATCGTACGGCGCGCTCAGATGCACGGTTGCCGCGATCTGCTCGCCAGCCACGTCGATCGTATAGCGTCCGCCAGCGAGCCAGGCAGCGTCCACTGCGCCGTCCGTGCGCGACAGAAAGCCCATCGCCACCGGGCAGCCGAGCGTATGGCCGAAAGCCGCCGACGTGACCGAGCCCACCGGCTCGCCGTCGCGCAGAATCGCCTCGCCGCCCCACAGCATGCACTCGCTCGCGCCAACGGCTGTGAGCACGACGAGCCGGCGCTGCAACGGCTGGTTACGCAAACGCAGGAGCGCTTCGCGGCCGCGGAAAGGAATGTCTTTGTCGAGCTTGCACGCGAAGGCGAGACCGGCCTCGAAGGGGTTGCAGTCGGGCGAAAGCTCGCGGCCCCATGCGCGGTAGCCTTTTTCGATCCGCAGCGAATCGATCGCGTAGTAGCCGGCATTGACGAGTCCGAACGCCTTGCCCGCTGCGTGCAGGGTCTCGTAGACGCCAACCGCGAACTCGACGGGCACGTACAGCTCCCAGCCCAGCTCGCCCACATAGGTGAGCCGCGTCGCGCGCACCGTCGCGTAGCCGATGTCGACCTCGCGGCTTTGACCGAACGGGAAAGCCTCGGGGCCCCAGTCGGCCTTCGACACGCTTTGCAGCAGCGCGCGCGACTGCGGCCCCATCACGGCGAGCACGGCGTACTGGCTCGTCACGTCCACGAGCACGCAATGGCGATCGGCAGGAATCGCCTTCTCCAGATAGTCGAGATCGCGCGTCGCCTGGGCTGAGCCGGTCACCACGAGGTACTGATCGTCGGCGAGGCGCGTGAGCGTGAGATCCGACTCGTAAGTGCCGCGCTCGTTTAGCAACCCTGAATAGATGGTGGAGCCCACCGGCACCGCGACGTCGTTCGCGACGATCCCCTGCAGCACCGCTTCGGCATCGCGCCCTTTCACGAGCAGCTTCGCAAACGAGGTCATGTCGAAGAGCGCGACGCCCTCGCGGCAGGCGCGGTGCTCCGCGCCGCTCCACGGCAGCCAGTTCTGCTGGCCGAACGCATAGTCGATGCGCGCCTCGTCGGGGCTCGGCGCGAAGAAGTTCGCGCGCTCCCAGCCCATCTTGCTGCCGAAGCACGCGCCGTCCGCCGCGAGCGGCGCATAGAGCGGCGAGCGGCGGAACGGGCGCGCGGTGTCGAGCTCGCGGTTCGGCCAGGGCATCGCATAGTGCAGCCCGAGCGTTTCCTTCACGCGGTCGTGCAGCCACGTGTCGTTGCCGTTGAAGCGCGCGAAGCGGCGGATGTCGACGGGCCACAGGTCCATGGTCGGCTCGCCGGCCACGATCCACTCGGCGAGCGCCATGCCCGCCCCGCCCGCCGAGGCGATGCCCATCGAGTTGAAGCCCGCCCCCACGAAAAAGCGCCGCAACTCGGGCGCCTCGCCCACGATGAAGTTGTTGTCCGGCGTGAACGATTCCGGCCCGTTATAGAACTGGCGGATCTGCGCGGTTTCGAGCGCGGGCACGCGCTGCAGCGCGTTTTCCATCAGGATTTCGAACTGATCCCAGTCGTCGGGGAGCAACTGGAACTCGAAATTCTCCGGGATTCCGTTCATGCCCCACGGCTTCGCATTGGGCTCGAAGCCCCCCATCACGAGGCCGCCCACTTCCTCCTTGAAGTAGATGAAGCCGTCCGGATCGCGCATGACCGGCAGATCGGGATGCACGCCGGCAATGCGCTCGGTCACGATGTAGTAATGCTCAGCCGAATGCAGCGGCACGGTCACGCCGCACATGCGGCCGACCGCCTTTGCCCATTGCCCCGCGCAGTTGACGACGATCTCCGCATGCAGCGTGCCCTCCTCGCCGTCCTTGTTGCGCCACGACACGCCAGTGGCGGCGCGCCCCGCTGGCGTCTGGGCGGTGTGGACCGCAGTGATGCGCGTGTTCTCGACAATGCGCGCGCCGCGCTGCCGGGCCCCGCGCGCGAGCGACTGCGTGAGGTCGGTCGGATTCGCCTTGCCGTCGCCTGGCAGCCAGACCGCGCCGAGCAGGTCGTCGGTGCGCATCACGGGCCACAGCTCGCCGGCCTCGCGCGGCCCGATCACGTCGCAGACCACACCGTAGGCCCGCGCGGAGGCCGCCGTGCGCTTGAGCTGCGTCATTCGCTCTTTCGTGCGCGCCACCGAGAGCGACCCGCACTGCTTCCAGCCCGTGGCCAGCCCCGTCTCGGCTTCTAGCTCGGCGTACAGCGCCGTCGAGTAGCGGATCAGCTGGGTCATGCTCTGCTGGGAGCGCAGCTGGCCGACGAGGCCCGCGGCGTGCCACGTGGTGCCGCACGAGAGCGTGCCTTGCTCGAGCAGGACGACGTCGCGCCAGCCGAGCTTGGTCAGGTGATACGCAACGGAACAACCGACGATACCGCCGCCGACGATGACGACTTTGGCATGCGTGGGAACTGGAGTGGACATGGGGATGGGCCTCGATGCGAAAGGAAATGACGTGGCGAGGAATTCTGGCAGTGAATTTTGACAAGCCAAAGAATGCAACATAAAACAACAAAAAACAACATCGAAACCGCGTATCCCGTCTATCCGGGTGGTGTCATGACCACGCTCCGCTGCGCGGCAGCGTCGGCCCGCGGTGTGCTGCTTGCTCCCGATGTGGCGGATTTCACGGCTTTCCACCCCTGTCATTTGGCGTAAGCCGCCAGGCGGAATCGAAGTTCGCGGCATTTTGTGGTATTTTGTGGCTTAACACGTGCTGGCACCAGGAACGGCGTGCCGCGCCACACCTGGCCGGCCGCACCTCGCCGACCCCGCCTGGGCGGCCCCACCTAGGCGGCCCCGAGCTTTTCCCGAGAACCGACACCATGGCCGATAACCACTCAGTCCCGCCCGTTGCGCCGGCCGCACTGCTGAACCGGCGTCTCGCCGTCGGCCGCATCGATTACATCCTGCAAAGCCTCGACGCGAGCGGCTCGGTGAGCGTCGCGGACATGTCGGCCACGCTCGGGGTCTCGCGCGAAACGATCCGGCGCGACCTGAAGACCCTGGCCGAGCAGGGCCGCCTCTCCCTCGTGCATGGCGGCGCCGCGAAGCGGCCGCAAGACGAGCCGTCGCTCGCCACGCGCGAGGCGGCCAACGCCATGGGCAAGGCGGCGATCGGCGCGGCAGCCGCACGGCTCGTAGCCAACGGCATGGTCGTGCTGATCGACTCGGGCTCGACCACGCTCGGTCTCGCGGCCTCGCTCGCGAACCACAGCGACCTCACGGTCATCACCAACAGCCTGCCGATCGCGCTGCTGCTATGCCGCTCGCCGGGCGTGAAGGTCATCATGCTCGGTGGCGACATCGAGCCCAACGACGAGGCGGCATTCGGCGTCGAGACCATGGCGGCGCTCGCGCATTTCCGCTGCGACCTCGTGTTTCTCGGCGTGGGCGGCATCTCGCCCGAAGGCGAATTCACCGACTATTCGCGTCTGGCCGCCGAGCAGCGGCACCTCATGATGAAAGCGGGTAAAGAGGTCTACGTGCTTGCGGACCACAGCAAGTTCGAGCAAGGCACGCCGGTGCGGATCGCCCCGGTGCCGCACATCGCCGGGCTGATCGTCGATGCGCCGCCGCCCGCGCGCATGGCCCGCGTGTTCGCGCAGAACCAGTGGAGCGTGATCGTCGCCAGCGGCCAAAGCTGACGCGCCTTCGCATATCGCAATCCCTCGCGGCGGCCGGCGCCGCCTGCCTCTTCTCCCCCGCATCGATTCCCGCTTTTCTCTGCGCTCCCAACACGGCGAGCGTGCCGCACAGGCACGCCGCCGCTGGCCGTTTGCGCTCGAAGCGCCGCCTTCGGCGTATCGGTATATCTCCTGGGTATGTGGCAATTTATGGCGTATTGACTGTTTTTGTTGCAAGTCGTAAAGTGGGTTTAACAATGCAGTGACGTAGTGTCAGAACCGACCTTCACGGAGACACCTCATGACGGCTTCTTCCACGTCTTGCCCGCCCGCCACCTCTGAAACCGGCGATCCGCTTCTGCTCACCCCTGGCCCGCTCACCACCTCGCGCACCGTCAAGGCCGCGATGGTTCACGACTGGGGATCGCGCGACGCGAACTTCATCGAAATCAACCGCTCGGTGCTCACGCGCCTGGCCAGCATCGCCAACGGCGCCGGCGACTGGGTGACCGTGCCGATGCAAGGCTCAGGCACCTTCGCCGTGGAGGCGATGCTCACCACCTTCGTGCCCGCGAACGGCGAGGTGCTGGTGCTGATCAACGGCGCCTACGGCAAGCGCGCAAAGCGCATTCTCGAGATTGCCGGGCGCAAGACCGTGGTCCATGAAACGCCCGAGGACACGCCGCCGGATCTCGCGCAAGTCGAAGCCCTGCTCGCGAGCAAGCCGTCGATCACGCATGTGTTCACGATTCATTGCGAGACCACCTCGGGCATCCTGAACCCCATCGCGCAGATCGGCGCGCTTGCGCACAAGTACGGCAAGGGCTATCTCGTCGATTCGATGAGCGCGTTCGGCGCGCTGCCGCTCGATGTGCAGACCATGCATATCGATGCGGTCGCGGCGTCGTCCAACAAGTGCATCGAGGGCGTGCCGGGCCTCGGCTTCGTGATCTGCCGGCGCGAGGCGCTCTCGCGCACCCAGGGCAACGCCACCACGCTCGTGCTCGACCTGCACGAGCAGTGGACCAACATGGAGAAAACGAGCCAATACCGCTTCACGCCGCCCACGCACGTGATCGTGGCGTTCCACCAGGCGCTCAATGAGTTCGACGCCGAAGGCGGCGTGGCCGGGCGCGGCGCGCGCTACCGCAATAACTGCCGGATCCTGCTCGAAGGCATGCGCGCACTCGGCTTCAAGCCGCTGCTGCCCGACGCCCTGCAGGCACCCATCATCGTCACATTCCACATGCCCGAGGACCCGCGCTTCGTCTTCCCGCAGTTCTACGAAAGCCTCAAGGCGCGCGGCTATGTGATCTACCCGGGCAAGCTCACGGTGGCGGATTCGTTCCGCATCGGCTGCATCGGCCGCATCGGCGAGAAGGAGATGCGTGCGGCGCTTGCCGCGATCGGCGAGGTGCTGGAAGAAATGGGTGCGGCCGGCGTAGGTGTCACCGGTCCGGTCGCCAAAACCGCTTGAGAGGAAATGCAATGAGTACGCTGAACGACAACGCACTGGCCGTGAATGGCCGCGAATACCGCTTCCCGACCGCGCCCGTCGTGGTGATCTGCCTCGACGGCTCGGAGCCCGCCTATATCGAAGAGGCCGTCAAGGCCGGGCGCGCCCCGAATCTCGCGAGGCTGCTGCGCACGGGCACGAGCCGCATCGCCCAATGCGTGATTCCGAGCTTCACGAACCCGAACAATCTGTCCATCCTCACGGGCCGCCCGCCCAAGGTGCACGGCATTGCGGGCAACTACTTCTACGACCGCGCGAGCGGCGAAGAAGTGATGATGAACGACGCACGCTTCCTGCGCGCCCCCACGATCTTCGAGACCTTCCACGCGGCCGGCGCGAAGGTGGCGGTCGTGACCGCCAAGGACAAGCTGCGCACGCTGCTCGGCAAGGGGCTCGATTTTGCGAGCGGCCGCGCGATCGCCTTCTCCGCGGAAAAGGCCGACCAGGCGACGCGCGCGGGCAATGGCATCGGCGAGGTGCTCGCCTTCGTCGGCAAGCCGCTGCCCGACGTCTACTCGGCCGATCTCTCCGAGTTCGTGTTTGCGGCGGGGGTGAAGCTGCTCGACACCTTCCGTCCCGACCTGATGTATCTCTCGACGACCGACTACGTGCAGCACAAGGCCGCGCCCGGCTCGCCGAAGGCCAACGACTTCTACGCGATGTTCGACCGCTACGTGGGCCAGCTCGACGAGGCCGGCTGCGTGCTCGCGATCACCGCCGACCACGGCATGAACGACAAGCACCGCGCGAACGGCGAGCCCGACGTGCTCTATCTCCAGGACCTGTTCGACGAGTGGGTCGGCCAAGGCCAGGCGCGCGTGATCCTGCCGATCACCGACCCGTACGTCGCGCACCACGGCGCACTTGGCTCGTTCGCCACCGTCTATTTGCCCGAAGGCGCGGATGAAGCGGCACTGCTCGAGCGCCTGCGCAAGATCGAAGGCGTGGAGCTGGCGCTCGAAAGCGCGGCGGCATGCGAGCGCTTCGAGCTGCCGCCCGACCGCGTCGGCGACCTCGTCGTGATCGGCACGCGCCATAAGGTGCTGGGCACGAGCGCCGCGCGCCACGACTTCTCGGGCCTCACCGAGCCGCTGCGCTCGCATGGCGGGCTCTCGGAGCAGGACGTGCCACTGCTCGTCAACCGCAAGATCGACTGGCCGCAAGCCCGCGCGCTGCGCAACTTCGACATCTTCGACGTCGCGCTGAACTGCGTGGTGCAGACCGCCATCGCTTAACGGACTCAAGCACTGCAGGCGCTGCAAGCGCCGAACGCGCTGCAAGCACTGCAGGCACCAAACGCACGACACGCACCACACGCACTACAGGAACCGAACGCACCGAACACATCCTGCGTGCCGCCGCCCGCCTTCGCGGACGGCGCGCCCAGGCCACAGCACAGTCACCGGGAAACTCACGCGATCCCGCAACGAGGTATGCGATGAATGTCATGACCAAACCCGCATTCAAGCAGGAGTCCATGCGCATCGCCGGCCGGCATGTCACGACCGACGAAGTGATCGAAGTCTTGAACCCGTACACGAACGAGGTGGTCGGCACCGTGCCCGCCGGCCGCCCCGAGCATGTGCAGGAAGCCTTTGCCAAAGCCCATGCCGTCAAGCCGTCTCTCACGCGCTTCGAGCGCCAGCGCATCCTGCAGACCACGGCAGAGGCGCTGCGCGACCGCAAGGAAGACTTCGCGCGCCTTATCACTGCGGAGTCGGGGCTGTGCTGGAAGGACTCGCTCTACGAGGCGAGCCGCGCCTACGACGTCTGGTCGTTCGCCGCGCAGCTCACCATCAAGGACGACGGCGAAGTCTATTCGTGCGACATCAGCCCGAACGGCAAGAACCGCAAGATCTTCACGACGCGCCTGCCGCTGCTCGGCGTGATCTCGGCCATCACGCCGTTCAATCACCCGCTGAACATGGTGAGCCACAAGCTCGCGCCGGCCATTGCCACCAACAACCGCGTCGTGCTCAAGCCCACCGAGCTCACGCCGCTCACCGCGCTCGCGCTCGCCGACGTGCTCTACGAAGCGGGCCTGCCGCCCGACATGCTGAGCGTGGTCACCGGCAATCCGCGCACCATGGGCGACTCCATGATCACGGACCCGCGCTGCGACCTCATCACCTTCACGGGCTCGGTGCGCGTGGGCAAGTACATCGCCCAAAACGCGGGCTACCGCCGCACGGTGCTGGAGCTCGGCGGCAACGACCCGCTCATCGTGATGGAGGACGCCGACCTCGAGCGCGCCGCCCAGCTCGCGGTCACGGGCGCGACCAAGAACTCGGGCCAGCGCTGCACGGCGGTCAAGCGCATCCTGGTGGTGGAGAGCGTGGCGGACGCCTTCGTTGAACGGGTGCTTGCGCACGCAAAGAAGCTCAAGTGCGGCGACCCGATGGACCCGAGCGTGGACGTGGGCACCGTGATCAACGAGGCCGCCGCGCAGCTCTTCGAGCGCCGCGTGGCCGACGCCGAGGCGCACGGCGCGCGCGTGCTGTATGGCGCACCGCGCCGTGGCGCCCTCTTCGCGCCCACGGTCGTCGATCACGTGCCCTACGACTGCGAGCTCGTGCGCGAAGAAACGTTTGGCCCGGTGATCCCGATCATCCGCGTGCCGGACAACCTCGAAGAGGTGATCCGCATCTCCAACTCGACGGCTTACGGCCTGTCTTCGGGCATCTGCACGAACCGGCTCGACTACATGACGCGCTTCGTCAAGGAGCTTGAAGTGGGCACCGTGAACGTCTGGGAAGTGCCGGGCTATCGCACGGAGATGTCGCCGTTCGGCGGCATCAAGGATTCGGGCAATGGGTACAAGGAGGGCATGGTCGAGGCAATGAAGAGCTACACCAACGTGAGGACGTGGTCGATGCCGTGGGAGTGAGGCATTCGCGGCTGTGCCTGGACGGGGTTCCATGCACGGCCGCGCAGTAACCCTGGCTGGTTTCAAATAATTCGAACAGGCAACATTGTCACGCCATTGTCACACGGCAGCACCTGCAGACAAGCGACGCACGCCGCCAGAAGCGCGGCCACAAGAGCTTTTTCCAGCATCCGAACCCAACGCAAGGAAGGATGGATATGAAGACTCCACTGATCGCCGCGGTGACCTGTGTTTTCGCCCTCGCAGCGGCCCCCGTCTACGCGCAATCCAACGTCGTGACCATCTATAGCGCGGACGGTCTTCACGACGGCTCGCCGAGCTGGTTCGGCAACGAGTTCGAGGCCTTCACGAAGGCAACGGGCATCAAGGTGCAATACATCGAGGCCGGTTCGAGCGGCGTGGTGGACCGCCTCGGCAAGGAGAAGTCGAACATTCAGGCGGACGTGCTCGTGACGCTCCCGCCGTTCATGCAGAAGGCGGCCGCCGATGGCCTGCTGCAAGCTTATACGCCGGCCGGCGCCGACAAGATCGATGCGCGCGACAAGGACCCGAAGGGCATGTACGTCGCGATGGTCGACAACTACCCGACCTTCATCTACAACTCGGCGGTGCTCAAGGCGCCGCCCAAGGCCTACGCGGACCTGCTCGCGCCGCAATACAAGCAGAAGGTGCAGTACTCCACGCCGGGCCAGGCGGGTGACGGCACCGCGCTCATGCTGCAAACGTTTCATGCCTTCGGCGGCAAAGACGGCGGCTTCGATTACCTGCGCAAGCTCCAGGTGAACAATCTCGGGCCGTCCGCCTCCACGGGCAAGCTCACGGCGCTCGTGAACAAGGGCGAGCTGTATGTCGCCAACGGCGACCTGCAGATGAACCTCTCGCAGATGCGCGAGAACCCGAACATTCAGGTGTTCTTCCCGGCCGGCCCCGATGGCAAGCGCACCACGTTCTCGCTGCCCTACTACGTCGGCCTCGTCAACGGCGCGCCGCATGCCGCGAACGGCAAGAAGCTGATCGACTTCCTGCTGAGCGCCGAAGCCCAGCAAGAGGTCAGCAAGACCGCCTACGGCATGCCGGTGCGCACCGACGTGCATCCCACCGACAACAACTTCAAGACGCTCAATGCGACGCTGCAAGGCGTCGACATCTGGGTGCCCGACTGGAATCAGGTCATGCGCGACCTGAAGTCCGACGTGGCGACGTACAACCACGCGATTTCGAGCAACTGAACGAGCAACTCATGGCCAATTCCCTCACCATGGAACGGGGGCCTCAGCAGCAGGCCTCCCCGGTGCCGGCCGCTCTCGCGCAAGGCGCGAGCGGTATCGGTTTCGAGAACGTATCGGTCGCGTACGGCGGGCAGACGATCCTCGACTCGCTCACACTCACCGTGAAGCCCGGCGAGATCGTCGCGCTGATCGGCCCTTCGGGCTCGGGCAAGACCACCGCGCTGCGGGCGGTCGCGGGCTTCGTGCAGCCGAGCGCGGGACGCATCGTGATCGGCAATAAGGATGTGACGCGCCTGCCGCCCTATGCGCGCAACATCGGCATGGTCGTGCAGAACTACGCGCTGTTCCCGCACATGCGCGTGGAGGACAACGTCGCGTTCGGGCTGCGCGCACGCGGCGAAAACGCCGATGTGATCCGCGCCCGCGTGCCCGAATGCCTCGGCCTCGTGGGCATGTCGAAGTATGCGAAGCGCTATCCGCGCGAGCTGTCGGGCGGCCAGCAGCAGCGCGTCGCGATTGCCCGCGCGCTCGCGATCCGCCCGCAGGTGCTGCTGCTCGACGAACCGCTCTCGGCACTCGATGCGCAGATCCGGCGCTCGATGCTCGACGAGCTCGCGAAGCTGCACCGCAGCCTGCCCTCGCTGACCGTGCTGTACGTGACGCACGACCAGACCGAGGCGCTCACGCTCGCGAACCACATCGGCATCATGCGCGACGGCAAGCTCGTCGCCTACGGCGACACCCAGGGGCTGTACCGGCATCCGCCGAACCGCTTCGCCGCCGAATTCCTCGGGCGCGCGAACGTGCTGCCGGCGCGCCAGCTCGAACCGCTCGCCGATGGTTTCGCGCGGGTGCGCTGCGGCGACTTCGTAGTCGAAGGGCGCAACCATCATGGTTTGACCGCCAGCAGCGAGTGCTATGTATGCGTGCGCCCGCACGACCTGCATTTCGAGCCGAGCCCGAAGAAGACCAACTGCGTGACGGGCATCGTGCGCAGCGTGCAGTGGCTGGGCGAATTGCACAGCATCGTGCTCGAAGTGGGCGACGAGACCCTGCGCCTCACGCGCGCGCCGATTTCGAGCCCGCCCGAACCGGGTGCCGTGCTGCCCGTGCATTTCGACGCTGCGGACGTCACGCTCGTCCCGGAGGTCGAAGGCCATGGCTGATATCGCTACCCCGGTGATGGCGCCGCCGGCGCGCGCCGGCCGCTCAGGTGCGCTCTCGCGCAACCTGTGGATCGCGCCGCCGCTCGTCGTGCTCGCGGCGATCTTCTTCTACCCGTTCGGCCTCATCGTGGCGCAGGCGCTCGGCGGCGATACGCACACGCTCACGCTCGAGAACTTCACGACGGTGCTGCATTCGCGGCAGTTCCTGAGCGGCCTGTATCACACGATCGCGATTGCCGTCTGCGCGTCGGCGGGCTGTCTCGTGCTCGGCTTCATATTCTCGCTCGTGATCGCGTTCGTGCCGTTTCCGGGGGCGCGTTTCGTAGGACGCCTGATCGACACGTTCATCGCGCTGCCGACGTTTCTTGTCGCGCTCGCGTTCACGTTCGTGTACGGATCGGCCGGACTCCTGAATCAATCGTTGATGGCGCTTTTCCACCTCAATCTGCCGCCCGTCGACTTCCTGTACACACAGTGGGGCGTCGTGCTCTCGGAGATCACGGTCTACACGCCATTCATCATGCGGCCCCTGCTCGCCTGCTTTTCGCAGATCGACAACGCGCAGATCGAAGTGGCGAGCAGCCTCGGCGCGAAGCCGCTGCGCATCATCCGGCAGATCATCCTGCCGGCCGCGCTGCCCGCCCTGCTCGCGGGCGGGAGCCTCTGCCTGCTGCTCACCGTGAACGAGTTCGGCATCGTGCTGTTCATCGGCGCGAAGGACGTGATCACCCTGCCGCTGCTCATCTACGGCAAGGCCATCCAGGAGTTCGACTACACCACCGCTTGCGTGATTGCCGTCATCAACATCGCACTGTCGCTCGGGCTCTATGCCTGCTACCGCACAGTCGTGTCACTTTTCGGAGGTCGCCGTGCTGCTCTGGGCTAAGTGGGCAAGAGTGTCGACGTGGAGCGCCACCGCGCTGCTGTTCTGCGCGATCTACGGTCTGCCGGTCGCGATGATCGCGCTCGCGAGCGTGAGCGGACAATGGAACGGCATCCTGCCGAGCCACTTCACGCTCGCGCACTACACGCGGGCGCTGCACGGCGATTCCGCCGACCTGCTGCGCGTGAGCGTGCTCACCGGCGCGCTCGCGAGCGGCGCGGCGCTCGTGAGCGGCACGTGGGCGGCGCTCGCGCTGCGGCGCATGAAGGGCATCCCCAAGCGCGTGCTCGACGTGATCTTCTTCGTGCCGAGCGCGGTGCCGTCGGTCTCGATCGGCCTCGGGCTCCTCGTGGCCTTCAGCCAGCCGCCGGTGCTGCTCAACGGCACGGCGACGATCGTGTTCCTCGCGCACTTCCTGCTGATCTCCGCGTTCACGTACGGCAACGTCTCGGCGGGGCTCTCGCGGGTCGCGCCCGAGTACGGCGAGGTGGCGGAGAGTCTTGGCGCACGGCCGTTCTACGAGCTCACGCGTGTGACGCTGCCGCTCGTCGCGCCTTACCTGCTGGCGTCGTTCAGCCTGAGCTTCGCGCTCTCGATGGGCGAGCTCGGCGCCACGCTGATGATCTATCCGCCGGGATGGGTGACGCTGCCCGTGGGCATCTTCGCGCTCTCCGACCGCGGTGCGATCTTCGATGCCTCGACGCTCACGATGGTCCTTGGCGCGGGCACGCTCTTCGTGCTGCTCGGGCTCTCGCGCATCTCGAACAAGGCGGCGGTGCGGTAATGGGCTGAAGATACTCGAGGCCGCAATTGCAGGAGGGCAATTGCGGCTGGAACACAGATTGCGCAGGCGAAAACAAACAACTCCAAGGAGGCGCCGAATGGTCCTGATCGTGCTTCATCTCGCGGGTGGCGTCGCGCTGCTCACCTGGGGCCTGCATATGGTCGAGTCGGGCTTGATGCGCGCGTTCGGCGCCTCGCTCAAGCGCTTCATGGCGAAGAGCCTCGGCAACCGCTTCAACGCGTTCTGCGCGGGGCTCGCCATTACCGGCGCGCTGCAGAGCAGCACGGCAACGGGCATGATCGCGTCGTCGTTCGCGGCCCGTGGGCTGATGCGGCCCGTCACGGGGCTCGCCGTGATGCTCGGCGCGAACGTGGGCTCGACGCTCATCGTCCAGGCCTTCTCGCTCGACTTGAGCTGGATCTCGCCCGCCTGCCTGCTGGTGGGCATGGCGCTGTTCGAGAAGGGCAAGGGCTCGCGCAACCGCGACATCGGCCGCGCCTCGATCGGCCTCGGCCTGATGCTGCTCGCGCTCACGCTGCTCGTCTCGACCGTGCAGCCCGCCGAATCCGCACCCGCGCTGCGCACGGTGCTTGGCGCACTGGCCGGCGAGCCCGTCCTCAACGCCGCGCTCGCGTGCCTGCTCACGTGGGCCGCGCATTCGAGCATTCCGGTCGTGCTGTTCGTGATGTCGCTCGCGAACATGCATTCGATCCCCATGGACAGCGCAATCGCCATGGTGCTGGGCGCGAACGTGGGCAGCGCGCTGAACCCGTATTTCGAAGCCGCTAAAGGCGACGACCGCAGCCGCCGCCGTCTGCCGGCCGGCAACCTGCTGCTGCGCGGCGGCGTGTGCATCCTGATGCTTGGCGCCTGCGCGCCGCTCGGGCAGTGGCTTGACGGCCTGCCCGGCGACGCAAGCCGCGCGATTGCCAACTTCCATACCGGCCTGAATGTGGCCATCGCGGTCGTGTTCATCGGCCTGCTCGACCCGGTGGCGCGGCTGCTCGAACGGCTGCTGCCCGCGCCTGGCACTGCCGACGATTCCGACGCGCCCCGCTACCTCGACGAAGGCGTGCTCGAGACGCCCTCACAGGCGCTCGCCTGCGCGGCGCGCGAAGTGATCCGCATGAGCGAGGTGGTGGAGGCGATGCTGCGCTCGAGCGTGCCGGTGCTGCTCGCCAACGACCGCCGCGCGGTGAGCGACCTCGCGAGCCGCGACGACACCGTGGACATGCTGCACGACGCGATCAAGCACTATGTCACGGAGATCACGCGCGAGCCGCTCGGCGAAGAAGACCGGCGCTGGGCCTCGGCGATCATGACGGCGGTGATCAACCTCGAGCATATCGGCGACATCATCGACAAGAACCTGCTGGAAATCGCGCAGAAAAAGATCAAGATGCAGTTGAGCTTTTCGCCCGAGGGGGCCGAGGAATTGCGCATGATGCATCGGTCGGTGACCGGCAGCTTCCACCGTGCCCAGGCACTGCTCGTTTCCGGGCGCACGCAGACCGCCGAGCAGCTTATCGCCGACAAGCAGGCGCTGCGGCGGCTCGAACGTGCAGCGCGCGACCGGCACCTCGATCGGTTGCGCGAGGGGCTGCCGGACAGCATTGCATCGAGCTCGTTGCATCTGGATGTGCTGCGCGACCTCGTAAGGATTCAGTCGCATATTTGTGCGCTTGCGTATCCGCTGCTGGAGCGGGAAAAAATCGAGACGATTGAAACGGTGCAGGCGCCGCTGACCGACGCGAATTGCCGGGGATCGTGAGCGTGATCTGGAGTGCTATTGAACGTGGAGCGCGGTCGTCCACGCCTGATTGAAGGTGGTTCTGAGCGGCGTTGGCATTTCCTTGTATTCGCGGCGGGCCGCAAGCGTTGCCCCTGTGCGGGGCGGCACCTACTTTTCTTTGCAGCCGCAAAGAAAAGTAGGCAAAAGAAAGCGGCTCAAACCGCCAGTGTGACGCAGTCCACCACTGCCCTGTAAATCGGAGCGGCTCCGGGGCATCCGTCTCCTCGCACATTCAGCCTTAGTGACAAGGGGCTCATCCTTCCCGCCACGCGCTACGCGCAGGCGGAAGGGTCTGCAAGAAAAACCGGACGTGCTGCCCGGCGAATGCGCGAGGGTACGGCCGAACGAATACACTGGAGTCCTACGAAAACGTGCACGTCCCACCGGTTTTAGTTATGCCCCACGGTGCGCGCAGCGCCGCCGGATGGATGAGTCCTTTGTCACTCCGGCGGAGGGCGAGTGGCGACAGACGCCCCGGAGCCACTCCGATTAAAGGTTAGTGGTCCACTGCGTC
>NZ_SMRP01000011.1:0-131108 GCF_004353915.1 Paraburkholderia silviterrae
GCCACGGCGGGCGCGCTGGGCCGCGGCGCCGGTGCGCGGGCCGGCGCGCGCGGCGCCTCGGCGGGCGGCTTCGAGGCGAACAGGCCGTCGATCCAGGTCTTGAGCCGATCGCGGAAGGTTTCGAACGCGCCCGGCGTGACCTCGGTCGCGAAGCGCGCACGCGGATCGACAATGCGCGCGCGCAACGCACGCTGGAAGAAGTCGCCGACGATCGGCAACGCGCTGCGCGCGCCCTCGCTCTGGAGCGTGACGCGTCCGTCGTCGAAGCCCACCCACGCGCCCGCCACCAGTTGCGGGTCCATGAGGATGAACCAGCCGTCCGCGTTGTCCTGGGTCGTGCCGGTCTTGCCGGCCACGTCGGCGCGAATGCCGAAGCGCGTGCGGATGCTCGCGCCCGTGCCGCGATTCACGACGTCGCGCATCGTGTCGAGCAGCGTGCGGTCCGCGGATGCCGAAAGCGCGCGCTCGGGCGAGGCGCTCGCGAATTGCGCGAGCACATTGCCCTTGCTGTCCTCGATGCTGGTGACCATGCGCGGCTCCAGGTACTCGCCATCGTTCGCGATGGTGCTGTACGCCGACACCATCTCCTTCAGCGTGACCGGGCTCGTGCCGAGCGCCAGCGACGGCACCGGGTTCAACTGGCTGTCGCGCACACCCATCGCGCGCGCAAGACGCGCGACTTTGTCCGGGCCCACCGCCTGCATCACCTGTGCCGTGATGCGGTTGCGCGAGAACGCGAGCGCGTCGCGCAGCGTCATCGGCTTGTTGCTGGGCGGCACGTCATCGTTAGGACGCCAGATCTCACCGCCTTCGAGCGGCATTTCCACGGGCTGGTCGATCAGCGTGTCGGTGGGCTTCGCGCCGTCCGCGAACGCGGCGCCATAGACGAACGCCTTGAACGTCGAGCCCGGCTGACGCCGCGCCTGCTGCACGTGATCGAACGGCTCGTCGGCGAAGTCGCGGCTGCCCACCCAAGCCTTGATCTGCCCATTGCGCGGATCGATCGCGAGGAAGCCGGCCTGCACCGTGGTCTTGTCCTTGCACAGCGCGCGCATGAACGTGCGGTCGGCGGCGAGCTTCTTGAGCGCGTCCTCGTCGCTTGCGCCCGAATTTGCATCCCCCTCGCGCGCGCTTTTGTAGTCGGGCGTCTCGCGCATGAAGGTCTTGAACAGATCGTTGCCGGCGTAGCAGCCGTTACGCCCGCTCCATGCACTATTCGCGCTGCCCTGCAGCTGATTGGCGTGCTGCTTGAGCGCGGCAGTGGCCATCGCCTGCAGGCGCGAATCGATCGTTGTCCGCACAACGAGTCCATCGGAATAGATGTTGTAGTCGTTACGGTCGGCCCATGCGATCAGCCATTTGCGCAGTTGCTGCGCGAAATGCGGTGCAGGGCCGGGCGGCTCGGTCTGCCGCTCGAAGTCCAGACGCAGCGGCTTCTTCGAGAGCGTCGCGTACTGCGCGTCGGTGAGCTTGCCGTACTTCACCATCTGGCCGAGCACGGTGTTGCGCCGCGCGAGCGCGCGCTCGGGATTGATCACCGGGTTGTAGTAGGCGTTGCCCTTGAGCATGCCGGTGAGCGTCGCGCTTTGCAGCACGGTGAGCTGATCCGCGGAAACGCCGAAGTACGTGCGCGCCGCCATCTCGATGCCGAACGCGTTGTAGAGGAACGGCACCGTGTTCAGATAGGTCTCGAGAATCTGCGGCTTGCTGTAGACGGCCTCGATCTTGAACGCGGTGATCGCCTCCTTGATCTTGCGCGTGAGCGTGGGCGCGCGGCCGATCTCGTCGGGATAGAGATTGCGCGCGAGCTGCTGCGTGATGGTCGAGCCGCCCTGGCGCTCGCCCGAGAACGTGTGCAGCGCCGCGCCCGCCGTGCGCTTGAAGTCGATGCCGTGGTGTTCGTAGAAGCGGTGGTCCTCGGTCGAGATCAGCGCGTCGACCATGTGCGGCGAGATCTGCGAGAGCGGCACCCACTCGCGGTTCGAGGGCTTGAATTCGGCGAGCAGCTTGCCGTCGGCGGAAAGAATCTGCGCGGGCTGGTCCACCCGCGCCTTGCGGATGTCGCCGATGCCCGGCGTGAACGGAATCAGCACCAGCACATAGAGCACGAGCGCCGCAGGCAGCGCGCCGATGGCGATGAGGATGCCGCGCCGGGTGGGATGGCGCAGATGATGAAGGCCCTTGCCTAGCCACGGCCGCACGAACGCGCAGACGCGCGACATGAGGGGCTTCAGGCGGGAGGACCATTTCGCGGCTTGAGCGCGGATGAACGACAAGGAACGCTTCACGCGGGGCTTCAGGGTCGGCTGCCAAAGCGTGCATCGTACCAAAAGTGCCGGGCACGCCTTTTAACGCACCAGTGGCGACACGAACCGCACCATTGCCGCGATTTATGACACGGCGATGAAATATTTATTCCAGATCGAGGAAGAATCCTCTCCAGTCACAGCCGATTTTCCGGCGGCTGTCGATCCTTACACTCCTGACGCTGCTTGCTGGCCGACGCCCGCAGCAAGCCCTTTCCAAACGCTACGAAAAAATCGCCTCAGGAGTTTTACACGTGAAAAAGAACGCCCCCTCGCTCGCCAGGACCGCCGCGCTCGGCGCTGCAGTGACCACCGCTGTTGGCCTCATCGGCGCCCTCGCCCCGAGCGTCGCGCACGCGCAAAGCTCGGTCACGCTCTACGGCCTGATCGACGCCGGCATCATGTACACGAACAACGTCGCGAACGGCAAGTCGGGCAGCGCGCTCTGGCAGGCGACGAGCGGCAACGTCAACGGCAGCCGCTTCGGCGTGCGCGGCAGCGAAGACCTGGGCGGCGGATTGCATGCCGTGTTCGTGCTCGAAAACGGCTTCAACGTGCAGAACGGCAAGCTCGGCCAGGACGGCCGCATGTTCGGCCGCCAGGCCTACGTGGGACTCGCGAGCGACCAGTTCGGCACGCTCACGCTCGGCCGCCAGTACGACGAACTGGTGGACTTCGTCTCGCCGCTCTCGGCCACCGCGGGCACGTTCGGCGACACGGGCTTCGCGCATCCGTTCGACAACGACAACCTCAACCACTCGCTGCGCATCAACAACGCCGTCAAGTACACGAGCAACAGCTATGGCGGCTTGAAGTTCGGCGCGTTGTACGCGTTCTCGAACCAGCCCGACTTCGCGGCCAACCGCGTCTACAGCTTTGGCGCGAGCTACAACAACGGCCCACTCGCCGTGGCCGCCGGCTATCTGCAGATGAACGGCACGCAAGGCGCGAATGCGAGCAGCCCGGGCGCGGTCGATCTCGCCGAGTCGGCGGCCAACGGCAAGGGCGGCTTCTCGCTCGGCGCGGACCGCCTGCGCTCGTTCGGCGGCGGCCTGAACTACAGCTTCGGCCCGGCCACGGCCGGCTTCGTGTTCACGCGCAGCGAGTACTCGGGCACGAACGCGTTCGGCTCGCAGGGCGGCGACATGAGCTTCAACAACTACGAAGTGAACGGCAAGTACCAGCTGAACCCGGCCTGGAGCCTCGGCCTCGCCTATACCTACACCGACGGCCACGTGGACCGCACGAGCTGGGGCGCCGATCCGAAGTGGCAGCAGGTGGATGCGCAGGTGGTCTATCGACTCTCGAAGCGCACCGACCTCTACGCCGAAGCGATGTACCAGCACGCCACGGGCCACAACTACGTGGCGTTCATCAACACGGCGGGCGGCGCTTCGTCGACGGCGAATCAGGTAGTGGGCACGGTCGGCCTGCGCGCGCGCTTCTAAGGCGCGGCGCTAGACCAGCACCAGCGACAGCGCGATCGAGATCCACACCGCGCACGCGCCCGCCAGAAAGGCGCGGCGCGCGAGCAGGAAGCGCGTCTCGTCGCCCGCCTTCTGGGGCGACGTGGCGAGCCAGGGCACGCTGCCGAGACAGGCGAAGCCCGCCAGCGCGAGCACGACGATCACGCGGTCGCCAAGGCGCCACGGCACTGGCTCGTGCAAGCCCCAGTAGCCGAGAAAGATCATGCCGATGGAAAACATCGTCGATGCCGCCGAGCTGAGCGCCACGACCGATCCGGTCGGAGATTGCATGGACTGTCTCCCCTCGCGCGAGACGCGCTGTGTGGGCCATTGCGGGTGGATTGCGGGTGATTTGCGGGCCATTATCGGCGCGCGCAGCGGCGGCGGCAACGCGCCCGCCAGGCCCGCCAGGCATTACGCATTCAGGCCGTGGGCCGCACCATCTCGAACATCTCGCCGATCTGCGCGTAGTCGGCGCGATAGCCCGCGCGCATGATGGGCTGCGCGGCATGGGTGTCGAAAAGCCCGTCTTTCAGAAACTGCTGCTGGATGTGCACGCCCACGACCTGGCCGAGCGCGAGCCAGTTGTCCATGGGCGAGCCATCGAGTGCATTCAGACGCACGATCTGCAGCAGCTTGCATTCGAGCGCGGCCGGCGCCTCGGCCACGTGCGGCACCGCCACGTTGCGGCCCGGCGCGGGCGTGAGGCCGGCGAGCGCGAACTCGTCGATCTCGGCGGCCACGGGCGCGGAGCTGCGATTCATCTGCTCGGCCAGCGGGCGCGACGCGAGATTCCAGACGAACTCACCCGTCGCCTCGATATTGGCGATGCTGTCCTTGCGGCCTTCGCTGCTAAAGCCGATCACGGCCGGGAACGTGGCGAACGCGCCGAAGAAGCTGTACGGCGCGAGGTTCAGCACGCCGTCCGGCGAGCGGCTCGAGATCCAGCCGATCAGGCGCGGCGCGACGATCGCCTTGAACGGGTCGTGCGGCAGGCCGTGGCCAGTGGCGGGGTCGTAGAAGTAGGTGTCGGGCATGGTGATTGGAGGGGGTTCTGGCGGCTGACACTATGACACGAGGCGGGGAAAGGCGCTGACGGTGGATGGGCGGGTATTTATCCACAGATTTTGTTGAGAGCCCTGTGGGCAACACCGGGAAATCGAAGCCAGGTGATTGATCCGAAAGGACTAACTGCCAGATACCGCATCGCAGGCGCGCGCGGAGCCTGGCGGGTTTTCCACAGATTTTGTTGAGAGCCCTGTGGACAAGCTCTGGGCGGTTCACCCAAGTGACTGTCACCAAAGGGAAATCGCGTCGTGCGCGTTGGCCGCCGCCCATAGGGCGCGTCGCGCCTTCTTTGGGCGTGGGGAAGCCATGCAGACAACGAGGCCATTAAATCTGCATAACGAAGTATTTGTCCCGCATGCCGTTCGCCGGATGTGCGGGTACGCGCTCAGGCCAGACGCAACAAAGCCGGCTCTCTTGCAAGAACCGGCTTCATTTGATGTAACGACTGTTGGAGCGATCGATCAGAGCGGCGCGGATGGCGGCGCTCTTAAGCTCCCGATGCGGCGAGATTAGTCGCGCGGCAGGCTGTAAGGCGTGTAGTGCGAGCGGCGGACGCGTTCTGCTTCGCGGTGACGCGCTGCATACGAATATTCGGCATCCATCGGCAGGTACGGCGACGCGAAGAGGTCGTTCACCTTTTGGAGAATTGCAAGAATGAAGCTCATGGTGACTCCCGGTTAGACAAGCTTTAAGGGTTTTCCCTAGGAACAGATGCATTATAGGGTTTTCCCTAGTTCGACGCTAGTGCAGTGCAACAAAAAACCTGCGGCGGCGCGTCGCAGCTTGATGGCAGGCCACCCATGCGTTGCATCAGCACAACACATGGGGGCCAGAATTTTAGGGGTCGAAACGAAGGAGGGATCGCAGATCAGCTTTTCGACGCAGCCTGACGGGAGGGGGCGGCGTGCTGCGGATGCGACTTGGACGAACTGCTGCTCGCAGCGCGCGATGCGGACTTTTCCGGCGATTTCGGCGCCTTGGTCACCCGCGCGGCACGGCGCTGCGGCGTTGCAGCCGGCTGTGCAGGCCCCGCACCCGTCGCAGCCGCAGCCGGCTGCGGCATCGGCGCCACCGCCGCAGTGGCCGGCGCGGCAAGACGCGCCGCAACGCTGTCGAGCGCTGCCTGCTGGTTCTGCATCAGCACGTCGAAGCGCTGCTGTTGCGCCGCCGTATCGGCCGAGAGGCTCGCAAGCAGGAGTGTCTGCGCAATCGCCACGCCCGCCGTCACCACGAGTGCGGCAACGGCCGCCGTCAACAGCCACTTCGTCCTGCGCGTTTGCGCGGCCATCGCCGCGACGATCTCGGTCGGCAACGCGGCCATGGCGCGCTCGGCACCGAGACTTGCCGCGTGCTCGGGCACGAAGCCGTGGAGCGCCGCGTCGACGTCCGCGGCATGCACCACCGAGATCATGCGCGCGGGATTGCCCGTGGTACTCGTGGCCGCGTAGGAGACGCCGCTCGCCGGCAATGGCACGGCGGCCGGTTCGTTGGCTGCGCCGTGCACGCCGGGCGCGGGTTCGGGCGCAGGTGGGGTCGGCTCCTGCGTGGCCACCGCTTCAGGTTCCGGCGACATGTTGGCTGTGGCGGCCGTGGCGGCCGTGGTGGCCGTGGTGGCCGTGGTGGCCGTGGTGGCCGCAGTAGCCGCAGTAGCCGCGGTAGCCGCGGTAGCCCCTGTAGCCGCTGTAGCCGCTGTAGCCGCCAATTGCTCCATTTGCGCCACCGCACCTGACACGTCATGCGGTCCCGGCGCACCGGGCGCCAGAACCGCCGTCCCTGATGCTTGCGTACTTGCGGCCCCGTCGTTCGGCCGGTCCGGCTCCGCCGCCTCGCGCTCCGTCGCGGCAGCGGGCTGCGGCGCTTCGCTGTGCGCGCAAGCCGCCGCCGGTTCGTCCGGGCCGCCGCCGGGGTTCGCGGCATCCTCCACCGGCTCGGCTGCCGCCTTCGTGCGTGGCGCGCGCCGCTCGGGCGCCGCACGGCGTTCCTTCGCGCTTGCGGCCTGCGCCGCACCTTCCGCTTCGAGCTCTAGCACTGGCTCACGGCCTTCGCCAAAGAGATCGAGCGTGAGCGCACTGCCGGGCTCCACCGCCTCGGTGTCCGCTGACCGGCTGGCTTCGGTGTCGGTGAAAGGCGTCGGTGTTCGACGCCGGGACGGCGCGCTGCGCGCAACGCGTCCGGGATTGGAGGGTTCGTTTTCTGCGTGTTCGGCCATGGATCGACGATGAGACTCGCTTCAGGTGAACTCGCGTCGCGCGTCGGTCACGCCTGGCCGCAACGTGACAGCCGCGTTTCGCTCCTCGGACGCGCGTCCTCAAGACCCCGCGCGCCGCTGGTCAGGCATCTTAGCCGCAAACGTTAAACCTGTAAGCCCCTCGACTGTGAACCATGCGTGACGGATCAACCTTGCGCGTCGTCCTCGCGAAACTCCTTGACGACAGCCAGCCGCCGCAGCGCCGTGCAGATCGCCTCGTACTCCATCGAAGAGACGCGGCTCAGCACGATCATCACCTCGTCGAGCTCGGGCGAATCGTCGCTCTGCTGGACCACGAACTGCTTCACGCGCGGGCTGGACGTGCCCAGCGCGTCATGCAGCAAATGGAAGGTGAGCGCACCGCGCTCGACCAGCAGCGAAATGCGCCGGCGCTGCCGGAACGTGATGAAGCGCCGCTCGAGCGGCTTGATGCCCGCGAGGATGATGAGAATGATGATGGTGGCCGAGATCGCAGCCGTATAGAGGCCGCCGCCCACCGCGAGACCGACGGCCGCCACCGACCACAGGCTCGCGGCCGTCGTCAGGCCGCGCACGATCTCGCCGCGCAGCAGGATCGAGCCGGCGCCGAGAAAGCCGATGCCGGAAACCACCTGGGCGGCCATCCGCGAGGGGTCGAGCACGACGTGCTCGCCGCCGAGCGCATCGGCAAAGCCGAACGCGGAGACGATCATGATGAGCGCCGACCCCACGCAGACCAGCATGTGCGTGCGCAGCCCCGCAGCCCACGACAGACGTTCGCGCTCGAAGCCGATCACGCTGCCGAGCGCGGCGGCCAGCACCAGCCGCGAAATGAGTTCGATGTTGCCGAGCATGGTTGTCGCTCTCCTTTGTCGACCGGAGTTAGTGCCTTAGCACTTTGCGATCCGGAGTTAGTGCTTTAGCGCTTACTCCGGTCCCACGCAGAGCGCTCCGGTCCCACGCAAAGCGCTCTCGTGGATGTGCGCCGCGTGTCATGCATCGTACGCCGCATAATCGAGACAGACTGGCCCCGGCGTACAATCGCGGACACCCTGTTTTCCTCGTGCCGGCGCCTTGCGCGCCCACGTCTTTCATGAACGCTCTCACCGGCGCAGCGAGCCTGCGCAATCATTTCGACCGCACGATCCTGCCGTTGTGGCGCGGCCCCGGCTTCAACGCGGCGCTGCGCCTGCCGCATGAAGCGCTCGACGCGTCGGGCACGGCACCGCTGCCCGACGTGCGCTATCGCGCGATGGCTTGCGCCCGCCAGCTCTACGTGTTCTCGCAGGCAGGCGAGCATGGGGCCGCGCATGCGCACACGCTCTTCGAATCGCTGCGCCATACTTTTGCCGACCGCGCGCAGGGCGGATGGTTCTACAGTGTCGATGCGCAGGGCGCGCCGCTCGACACCACGAAGGACCTCTATACGCATGCGTTCGTGGTGTTCGCGTGCGCGGCATACGGCCAGCGCTTCGGCGTAGCCCAGGCACTCGAAACGGCGCGCGAAACGTCCGCACTAATCGTCGAGCGCTTCAAGGCGCACGACGGCTTGCTGAACGCGGCGCTCGACGCATCGTTTGCGAGCGTCACGAGCGGGCCGCTGCAGAATCCGCTGATGCATCTGACCGAGGCGTGGCTCGTCGCCCGCGACGCCACCGGCGACGCCGCGTTCGACACGGCAATCACGCGGCTCGTCGAAGCGCTGGCGCGCAACTTCCTGCACGCGCCCACGGGCTGCATCGCCGAATTGCCGCTCGGCACGGCGGGCAATCGCCTCGAGCCGGGACATCAGTTCGAGTGGTTCTGGCTCGCGGCTCAGGCGGGAGCGCACCGGCTGGGTGACTCGGGACTTCAGGAGGCGCTCGCTCGCGCGTTCGCATTCGCTGTGAAGCACGGCGTGGACCCCGTCACCGGCGCTGTGGCGGCGTCCCTCGACGAACAAGGCCGCGTGATCGACGCCACCCAGCGCATCTGGGCGCAGACGGAGTATCTGCGCGCAATCGCGACGCACGGCGATACCGTTGTGCGCGCAACGCTGGAGGCCCAGATCGGCAAATTTGCGCAGCGCTTTCTCACGCCGCAAGGCTGGGTGGAATGTAGAAGCGCGAGCGGAGAGGTCGCCCGCGCGGACATGCCCTCGACTACGCCGTATCACCTGTTGACGGCGTACGGCGCGCTGCCCTAGCGCACTGGTGCACCCGGGAAGCGGCGCGCGAAGACCGAAGGAAAAGCGCTTGTGCCGCGCCGGCCGCCATCGCGGCGGCCCTCTTCATGCCGATCAGGCAGCACCGACGAATCAGCCCGCCGCCAGCCGCCCCTCGGGCTCCGCGCCCACCGTCGCGGCGTGCGCGAGCCCACGGCCTTCGGCCAGCACCGCCGGCGAAATCTCGAACGCCGCCACCGCATCGGCCAGTTGCCGGGTCTGCTGATGCAGCGAAGCCGCAGCAGCCGCAGCCTCCTCGACCAGCGCCGCGTTTTGCTGCGTCATCTGATCCATCTGCGAAACGGCGGTATTGACCTGATCGATGCCCGCGCTCTGCTCGAGCGACGAGGCGCTGATGCCCGCCATCATCTGCGTGACGCGCGAGATCGACGTCGACACGTCGCGCATGGCCGAGCCCGCGCGCTCGACCAGTTCCGAGCCGCCGCGGATCTGCGCCACCGACTCGCTGATCAGCGTCTTGATCTCCTTGGCCGACTGCGCGCTGCGCTGCGCGAGCCCACGCACCTCGCCCGCCACCACCGCGAAGCCGCGCCCCTGCTCGCCCGCGCGCGCCGCTTCCACGGCCGCATTGAGCGCGAGAATGTTGGTCTGGAACGCAATCCCGTCGATCACGCCGATGATTTCGGCGATCTTGTCCGAGCTCTGCGCGATGCCGTGCATGCGCTCGACCACTTCGCCCACCACGGCGCCGCCGCGCGCGGTCGCGTCGAGCGCCGCCTCGGCCAGCGCGTTCGCCTCGCGCGCGTTTTCGGCGGTATTGCGCACCGTGCCGGTGAGCTCTTCCATACTGGCCGCCGTCTCTTCGAGCGACGCCGCCTGCGACTCCGTGCGCGCCGAGAGATCGGCGTTGCCCGTCGCGATCTCGTCCGCGCCCACGTGGATCGAGCCCGCCGTCTCGCGCACCGTGTGGACCGTGCGCGCGAGGCTCGCCTGCATCATCGCGAGATCGCGAAAGAGCAGGCCGATCTCGTTGTCGCCGCGCGCGGCCACGGTTTCGTTCAGGCGTCCGCGCGCAATGCGCTCGAAGTGGCGGCCCGCTTCCTCGAGCGGCGCCACGACGCCGCGGCGCAGCGCGAAGTGCACGCCCGTGGCGAGCGCGACCAGCACGATCAGGATCGCGATGCCCACGGTCTGGAACAGCGCGAGACGGGAATCGATCGACTCGAGCGATGCGTGGCTGGCCGCCGCGCTAAAGCGCGCGAAATCGTGCAGCTCGGCAAGGTAGGCGTCCTGGTAGGACTGGGTCGGCTGGTCGAGAAAAGCCTGGATGTTGTTGGCGTTGAGGTCGTCGATCAGTTCCGCGAGCGCCTTGTGATAGACCTGATAGCGCTGGCCGAGCGCGGCCACGCGTGCGCGGTCTTCATCGTTGACCGGCTCGACCGACGTGAGCTCCGAGTACGACCGGTCGGCCGCGCTCAGCTGCTCCTGCGCGTGGCTGATGATGTCGGCCGGCGCCGCGCCGCCGCCGCGAATCAGTCGGGTGCCCGCGCGCGAGAGATTGATGCGCGCGTCCATCAAATGCTGGGTGGTTTCGTTGGCGGCGCTCGCCTGGCGCAGCGCCACCCGGGAGAGATCCTTCACGTCGTCGTGCGTGCGGGTGAGCGCCCAGTAGCCTAGCCCCTCGGTCACGAGCTGGAGCACGCAGAATGCGGCTAGAACGCACAAAAGGCCGGATGCGACCTTGATCTTGCTGAACATCTTGAACACCTGGGATGGCAGTGAGTAGGTTCGGCGCGCGCGGGGTAACGCACGCACCCGCACGGGTTTACGGCCTCGCAAACGTTGGATTGAGGCCAAATGCGCGAAATTTCTGCATCAAATGCGCAATAGCGTGTTGCAGAAACGATCCCGGCGAGATTTCCACTGTTTTTGGCAACAATTCAGAGGCGGCGGCATTGCGATTCACCTTGCGCCGCCGCATGGCACTTCCTACAGTGGTTAGGAAACTACGTGGGCTTGGCCCCTGGGAACCCGACGATGACCGACTTGCTGGATCGCGCGCGCGGCGCGCTACACGCCCAACCGTTCAGCATGCTGCTCGGCGCGGAACTCATGCACGCCGGGCCCGACGAGCTCACGCTACGGCTTCCTGTGCGCGACGAGCTCAAGCAGCAGCACGGTTTCGTGCACGGCGGGGTGATCAGCTATCTCGCCGACAACGCCCTCACGTTCGCGGGCGCGCTAACGCTCGGCCCGCGGGTGGTGACGAGCGAGTACAAGATCAATTACCTGCGGCCCGCCATGTCCGGCACGCTGGTGGCGAGGGCGCGCGTGGTCTTTGCGGGGCGCCAGCAGGCCACCTGCCAGTGCAGCGTGTTCGTGATGGAGAACGGCGACGAGCACCTGGTGGCGCTCGCGCAGGGCACGGTCAGCCGGATGGGCGAAGCGGGGGGCGCGAACGGCGCGCACGGAGAGGCCGGCCCACCCGCATGACCGTTGCGCGGCGAGGGAAGCCAGAACGCAGAACGGCCGCGGGTGCTCCGCGGCCGTTTATCCATCATGCTGCTGCAAAGTCAGAACAGGCGCCCGCTCACTCGGCCGCGCGCGTCTTCTGCGTCTGCACGCCCAGCCCTTCAATGCCAAGGCGCACAGTCTGGCCCGGTTTCAGGTACACCGGCTCGGGCTTCACGCCCATGCCCACGCCCGGCGGCGTGCCGGTGGAGATCACATCGCCCGGCTGCAGGCTCATGCACTGCGAGAGATACGACACCAGTTTCGCCACAGTGAAGACCATCGTGCGCGTGCTGCCGTTCTGGTAGCGATGGCCGTCCACTTCGAGCCACATCGAGAGATTCTGCGGATCGGCCACTTCGTCGCGCGTGACGAGCCACGGGCCGGTCGGGCCGAAGGTGTCGAAGCCCTTGCCCTTGTCCCACTGGCCACCACGCTCGATCTGCCACTCGCGCTCCGACACATCGTTGACGATGCAGTAGCCCGCCACGTAGTTCAGTGCATCGGCCTCGCTCACGTTTTTCGCATGCTTGCCGATCACCACGCCCAGCTCGACTTCCCAGTCGGTCTTCTTCGAGCCGCGCGGGATCTCGATGTCGTCGTTCGCGCCGATGATCGCGCTCGTCCACTTGTTGAACACCACCGGCTCGCTCGGCACCGGCATGCCCGATTCGGCGGCGTGATCGGCGTAGTTCAGGCCGATGCACACCATCTTGCCGATATGGCCCACGCAGGGCCCGAGGCGCGGATTGCCCTCCACGAGCGGCAGCGTTTCCGGGTCGATCGAGCGCAGTTGCGCGAGGCCCGCGTCGGAGAGCACGTCGCCCGCGATGTCGGCAACGGCGCCCGAGAGCGCTCGAATGCGGCCTTCGGCATCCACGAGGCCCGGCTTTTCGTGCCCCTTGGGGCCATAGCGAAGCAATTTCATCGTCTCTGTTCCTTGTCTGTCTGTACGGGGATTGCGCAGCGCGCTACGTCATC
Organism: Paraburkholderia silviterrae; assembly: GCF_004353915.1. Lineage (GTDB taxonomy): Bacteria > Pseudomonadota > Gammaproteobacteria > Burkholderiales > Burkholderiaceae > Paraburkholderia > Paraburkholderia silviterrae. The sequence goes on from NZ_SMRP01000011.1 coordinate 12,724, forward strand.
CATGCGTCATCTACACGTGAGCCTTGCGTCGCTACTGCGTTGAGCGCCCGGGGATTATCGCCCACCACGGGCTAACTAGTTAGACCACCCACCATCGATCACATGCGCCTGGCCGGTCGTGAACGCCGACTCGTCCGAGGCGAGATAGAGCACGAGCGCGGCGATCTCTTCAGCCTTGCCCACACGCCCCATCGGCTGGCGCGCGACGAAGGCCGCGCGCGCCGCGTCCACGCTCGTGCCCTGCGCCGCGGCCTGGGCGGCGATGCGCTCCTCGAGCGAGGGCGAGGCCACGGTGCCGGGGCAGATCGCGTTGCAGCGGATGCCGCGTGTCACGAAGTCGGCGGCCACGGCCTTGGTCAACCCGATCACCGCCGCCTTGGACGCGCCGTAGACGAAGCGGTTGGGTACGCCCTTCACGCTCGACGCCGCCGACGACATGTTGATGATCGAGCCGCCGCCCGCCTCCAGCATGGCGGGCAGGAAAGCGCGGATGGTCCGGTACATCGCTTTGACGTTGAGGTCGAATGCGAAGTCCCAGTCTGCTTCGCTCGCTTCGAGAATCGAGCCCGCGTGCACGAAGCCCGCGCAGTTGAACAGCACGTCGATGGTGCCCAGTTCCTGCGCGAGCGCCGCGATGGCCGCGCCGTCGCGCACGTCGAGCTTGCGCGCCTCGACCGGCAGCGACGCTAGCGCGTCGATGCGGATATCGGTGGCGATCACGCGTGCGCCTTCACGCGCAAACATTTCGGCCGCGGCGTAGCCGATACCCTGGCCCGCCGCGGTGATCAAGGCCGTCTTGCCGGCCAGTCTTTGTGCCATCTGCCACTCCCGTCGATGCGGACGCGCTCGCCGCGTTCAGTTCAGTGATGAGGCTTGGGGGGATAACGATCGAGGCGATGCCGCTCGCGTGCCGCCTTGATGAAGCAAACGGCCATTATGGCCAGACACGCCGGCGCCGTGGCGGCTTCACGGACGTTTTCTAACCGGCTGGATCGGTCCGCAGCCCGTAGAACGCGGCCGCGTTGCCGCCGAACACGGCGCCACGCTCGCGCTCGCCCAGATGCGCGAGCAGACGCTGCGCGCTCGCATGCCAGCGTTCGTAGTCGCCGTTGAGGTTGAGCACGGGCCAGTCGCTGCCCCACATGAGCCGCTGCGCGCCGAAGCTCGCGAGCAGATGCTCGACCCACGGGCTCAGCGTGGCGTCGCTCCAGCCCGGCGCGGCCTCCGTGGCGAGCCCCGACACCTTGCAGTACACCTGCGGGAAGCGCGCGAGGCGTGTGATCGCCTGCGACCACGCAGCGAAATGAGGCGTGCCTGCACCGCCCTCGCCGGCGTCCTTGATCGGCGGCTTCGCGCCATGATCGATCACCACGCGCAGCGCGCGATGGCGCGCGAGGAACGTTTCGAGCGCGCTCGCGTGGCGCGTGAGGATGAGCGCGTCGAAGGCCAGGTCGTGGGCGATCAGGGCCTCGATGGCGCGCGCCGTATCGGCTTTCGCAATCCAGTCGTCGTCGGGCAAGTCTTGCAGCATCGGGCGCACGGCGCGCAGCTTGGGCTCGCGCGCAAGCTCGTCGATCAGCTCGGGGGCCAGCGGGTCGTCGAGCGGCACCCAGCCCACCACGCCCGCGATCGAATCGTCGTGGCGCGCGAGATCGAGCAGATACCAGGTTTCGTCGACGCTGGGCGCGGCCTGCACGACCACGGTGCGCGCGACGCCGCTGCGCTCACGCAGCGGCGCGAGATCGGCGGGACCGAAGGGACGGTAGAGCGCGGTCAGGCCGGGTGTGAGCCAGCCGTAGTCGCCGCGCGCGGGGTCCCAGTAGTGCTGATGCGCGTCGATCTGCATGTTCGCGGTGTGCTTTGTCATGGCGTCCGGCGTCGAGGGCTCAGGACTCGGCTTCAGGGCATCGGCGCGCGCGCATCGACGAGGCCCTCGTCGCGCAACGCGAGCCAAAGCTCAGGTGGCAACTTCGTCTCGAACGACGCCACGTTCTCGCGCAATTCCGCCGCGCTGCGCGCGCCGGTAAGCACGGTCGCGACCGCGGGATGCGCGTAGGGAAACTGCAGCGCCGCCGCCGCGAGCGGCGCGCCATGCGCGCGGCAGACCGCTTCGAGCCGCGCCACGCGCTCCACCACGTCGGGCGGCGCCTCGCCGTAGTTGAACTTGCGCTCGCCTGCGAGACCACGCGCGAGAATGCCCGAATTGAACGCGCCGCCCAGCAGGATGCTCACGCCATGCTGGCTGCAGGCGGGCAGCAGATCGTCGAGCGGCGCCTGTTCGAGCAACGTGTAACGGCCCGCCAGCAGCGCGCAATCGATCTGGAATTCGCGCATCGCTTCGAGTATCACTTCGCGCTCGTTCACGCCGAAACCCACGGCCTTCACCGCACCCGACGCGCGCAGGTCGTCCAGCGCGCGAAAGCCGCCGCCTTCGGTCAGTTGCCGCCAGTAGTGCGCGTTGCGCTCGCCATGCGTGAGGCGGCCAATGTCGTGCACGAGCAGGATGTCGATCTCGACAATGCCGAGCCGCTGCTGGCTATCCTCGAACGAGCGCAGGATGCCTTCGCGCGTGTAGTCGAAAATGGCCTCGAACGGCAGCGGATCCTGCCAGCCTTCGCTGCCGTCATAGGGATGGGTGCGCGGCACGAAGCGGCGGCCCACTTTGGTCGACAGCACGTAATCGCGGCGCGGATAGCGCCGCAGCGCGTCGCCGAGGCGATGCTCCGCTTTCGTGTGGCCATAGTGCGGCGCGGTGTCGAAAAAGCGCACGCCGGCCGCCCAGGCGGCATCGACGGTGGCCTGCGCCTCTTCTCCGGTGAGATCACGATACAGGCCGCCGAGCGGCGCCGTGCCCAGACTCAGCGCGCTCACTTCGAGCGCCGTGCGCCCGATGCGGCGGCGCTGCGCGACCTGCGGATGGAGCGCTTGCGCCATACGGGGTGTCTCCTCGATCGAATCAACGCTGCGCGTCGCGCGTGCGTGGGCATCTGTGCTTCAGTATGTTAGTACGTCAGCGCGAGGCGAGCACCGGCACGCGCGCTCGCGGGCAGCCTTCGTCGATGTTTCGGGGAGCAGCGGAGTAAGGCAAGTCGCGCTCGGGACGACTCGCCTCACCTCCCCCCAATTCATTTATTGCATTTATTTCACTTGTTTCATATAGTATGCGCATCGCAGGCAGCTATTGGCTACACGCATCAGGAGCCACGCTATGCCCATCCTCAAACGAATTCCCAAGGAAGCACCACCGGCAATGAGCGAACATGAAATGGAACTGGCCCGCGTCGCGCAGCGCTGCATCATGGAAGCGCTCGATCATTCGCGGGCGGTCTCCATCACGCTTTCGACCGAAACCGGCCTTCATCCCTCGATCGAAGTGCCACCCGCCGCGCTCAAGCTCATCGGCCAGTTGCTCGGTGCAATGAGCGAAGGCAAGACCGTTGTGCTCATGCCCGACAAGCAGGAGTTCACCACCGTCGAAGCCGCCAATTACCTCAACGTCTCGCGACCGTTCGTAATCAAGGAGATCGAGGAAGGCCGGATTAAGCACCGCATGGTCGGCACACACCGGCGCATCGCACTGGAAGACCTGCTGGCCTACGAGCGCGGAATGCGCGAGCGGCAGTCCGCCGCGCTCGACCGCATGGCAGAAAACGCCCGTGATCTCGGACTGGATTACTGAATGGCGGGGCACGTGCGCTACACGGCTTTGCTGGACGCGTGCGTCCTGTTCCCTATTGCCATGACTGATGCGCTCATGAGTCTCGCAACCGCGGGACTCTTCGCCGCAAAGTGGACACGCCGCATCGAAGAAGAATGGATCACGGCACTTGAGCGGTATCGCCCCGATCTCGCCGGCAAACTGGGTGTGCGCCGCGCCGCCATGCATGATGCCGTGCCGGACTGGCAAGTCGCAGAGGGGGCATGGAAACCTCTCGTGCCCTCGATTGCACTACCCGATCCCAACGACGCACACGTGCTCGCAGCGGCCATTGCGGGCCACGCCGACTGCATCGTCACAACGAACCTGCGCGATTTTCCTGCCGAGGCAGTCGCAGCCTATGGCATCGACGTGGTCGACCCGGATCGCTTCATCATCCATCAGTGGGATCTCGACACGCTCGTCTGCATCGCTGCTTTCAAGCGCATGCGGGCGCGCTGGAAAAAGCCCGAAGCCACGGCTGAGGATTTTTCCCGCGCGCTCGAACGCGGCGGCCTGCCGGGCACGGCCATGCGAATCAGGGAAGCGGCCGAGTTGATCTAATCCGCCGTGCCAGCGCGAAGCAACGCTCCACGGCACCGGAGTCTCACCTCTTCACGACCACCGGTCCCTCGGACCCTCCCCCTTCTCCACCCTTCGCCTCGCGCGCGACGATCGCCACGAAGAGCCGCTCCAGATCGCGCGTGAACCGCGCCGTATCGAAGAGCGGCGCATCGGCCTTCGCCCGCGCGAGCCGTTTGCGGATCTGCGCGAGCCAGGCCGGATCGCTCGCGAGCGCGAGCGCAATCTGAAAATAAGCGTCGAGATCGCGCGCGACCAGCGCTTCGAGCCCCACCGCGTGCAGCAGGCTCGCGCCCACGCGCCCCGCGAACAGCGAGCCCAGCGCCGACACCATCGGCACGCCCGTCCACAACGCGTCGCTGCCGGTCGTGTGCGAGCCGGTCGGCAGCGTGTCGAGCGCGAGGTCCGCGAGTTGCAGCCGCGCAAGATGCGCCTCCTGCGGCAAGCGCTTCGCGTAGATCACGCGCGTGCGTGCCACGCCGTTCGCTTCAAAGAAGTCGTTCAGGTTTGCCTGCGCCCGCTCGCTGCCCGGGTCGAGCAGCCACAGCACGCTGCCCGGCGTCGCGACGAGCAGGCGGCACCACACCGACGCCATCTGCGCGTTGAGCTTGAAGGTCTGATTGAAGCTGCAGAACACGAAGCCGCGCTCGGGCAAGCCCGCTTCGGCACGCGAGGGCCGCCGCCCGCACTGGCGCCGATGGTCGTTCGGCTGATAGCAATGCGGCATCAGCGCGAGCGTCTCGCTATAGAACGGCGCGGTGGCAGACGGCGTCACCATTGCATCGCCGATCAGGTAATCCGCGAGGCGCGGCTCGCCGAGCGAGCCCGGATAGCCCAGCCAGCTCACGATCGCGGGCGCGGGCCGCAGCGCCGTGACGGCGAGGCGCGTGCCGGTCGTATAGCCCTTCAGATCGACGAGCAGGTGGATGCCGTCGTGCGCGATCTTCGCGGCCGCCTGCGCGTCGGTGAGCGCACCCATTTCGTGCAGCGTGGCGGGCAGCGCCGCGAGCCGCTCGCGCCATGCGGCATCGGGCACGGTTTCGCCGTACGAATACAGATGGATGTCGAAGCGCGCTGGATCGTGCAGTTCGAGCACGCCCGCGAGCAGGCGCAGCGTGGCGTGCTCGTAGAAGTCGGAGGAGAGATAGCCGATGCGCAGGCGCGCACCCGCCTCCCAGGCCGCCAGCGCTTCGGCAAGACCCGCGCCGCGCGCGACGAGCGGCGGCGCGGCAAGCTCGCCGCGCCAGCGCGACTGCGCGAAGCGCCGCCCGGCGTCGCGATGCAGCCCCGGCGTGAGCGCCGGGATGCCAAGCAGCCCCCACGGCGTGAGATTCTCGGCCGCGCCCGTGGCGACCATCTCGAGCGCCGCCTGGTCGATCTTGTCCAGATCGCGCCAGTGCGCAACGCGCCGCCGCACGTACTGCGCGGACTCCCAGCGCCCGCCGCGGCAGTACGCTTCGTCGGCCTCGTCGAGGCGATTCAGGCGCTCCAGCAAGCCGCCGTAGCATTGCCAGAAGTGCGCCGACTTCGGTTCGAGCTCGAGCGCCCGCCGCAGGCTCGCCTCGGCAGCCTCGTATTGGCCCGCGTCCTGCTGCACCATGGCGAGGTTGCCGTGCGCGAGAGCATAGCCGGGATCGATTTCAATGGCCGCGCGATACGCGGCTTCGGCGTGGGTGGCGTCGTTGCGCTTCTTGAGGAGGTTGCCCACGTTGTTGAACATGCGCGCCTCGCGCACGCCCAGATTGATGGCCGCGAAGTAGGCCGCGATCGCCTCGTTGTCGCGCCCTTGCCAGAGCAGCGTCCACGCGAGGTCGCGCTGCAGCGGCCCGCTCTCGCCCATCGAAAGCGCCTGGCGGATCGCCTGTTCGCCCTCTGCATAGCGCTTCTGGCGCGCGAGCGCGACGCCAAGCTGATGCCACGCATCGACATGCTGCGGATCTTGCACCAGGATCTCGCGAAAAAGGGCCTCGGCAAGCGTGTACTGCTCGGCGTTCAGGCGGTCGATGCCGCGCTTGAGCAGTTCGTCGGAACGCGACGACGGAGTCGGAGTGGAGATTTTCATCACGCCATCGTAGGAAGCGTGATGGGGTGCGAACATCAGAACGTTCCTGGTTTACTGCGGCGCGCGCCGGGCCCTTGCGCGCGTTCAGCATCGCGACTGGAAGCCGGGTGCGCAAAACGGTTAGAATGGCCACCCTCTCAAAATACCGTCCGGTGTGCGCAAGGCGCGTCGGACGCGCATGCATACCTCATGGCGAAACTTCTGACCGATCAAGAATTCCAGCGTTTTTCCGAGCTTCAGCAGAAACAGGCCAGCTTCACGATTTCGAGCGAGGAAGCCGACGAGCTGCGCGATATCGTCGCGCGCGCGCAGCAAAAGCGCGACGACCGCGCAAGCGCGATGAAGACCGTCGAAACCGCGATCGAGCAATTCGAGATCACGCCCGACGAGTTGTTCACGGCCGAGCAGATTGCCGAAGCCGCGCGCAACTTCGGTCTGATCCCGGCCACGCGCAAGGAGCGCGTGCTGCCGCCTTCGCTCTCCTTTAACGGCAAGACGCACCAGTGGACGACGCGCGCCCTGCCCGAGGAAATCCGCGCGCCGCTGTTCGAAGCGTTCCAGGGCGGCCAGTCGGTCAAGGCGTTCATCGCCACGCCGAAGGACGCCGCGCGCTGCGCCGCGACCATCGCCCGGCTGGAAAAGGAAACCGGCGCGCAATACGCACAGCCCTGGCTCGAAGAGCTCGCCGTCACGCGCGCCCAGGTGGACGACGCGCTCGCGAAGATCGCCGCCTGAGTGCGGCTGCCTCGCGCAAATCCACGCAAAAACGCGCGGCAGAACCAGGCATAACGCCAAGGCGCAGCGAAGCTGCGCCACCCCTCGCCTGCGGGCAGGACATGCCGCGTCAGTCGAGCGGCATCCTGAACCCCACCACGCCCGGGTCTTCCGTCGGCGTCACCGTGAACCCGCAGGCGCGCGCGAGCCCAATCATCGGCGCATTCTCGCGCAGCGCCTCGCCGAGCAGCCAGTGCGTGCCGCGCGAGCGCACGTAGGCGATCATGCGCTCCAGCAGCAAGCGGCCAAGGCCGCGCCCCTTCAGATTGGACTGGATAGTGAGCGCAAACTCGGCGGTCTCGTTGTCGGGGTCGGCCACCGCGCGCGCCACGCCCAGCGTGCGCGGCTTGCCGTCCTCGCCCTCGACGGTCGCGATGAGCGCCATCTCGCGGTCGTAGTCGATCTGCGTCATGCGCGCGAGCTGCGTGTGGTCGAAGCTGCGCACCGCCGAGAAAAAGCGCAGGCGCAGGTCGTCGGGCGTCATCGTGTCGATGAACGCGCGGTGCATCTCCTCGTCTTCGGGCCGGATCGGCCGGATCGTCAGGCGCTCGCCGTGCCAGTCGACCGTCTCTTCGAGCCTGCGCGGATACGGCACGATCGCGAAGCGGCTGCGCTTGTCCGCCAGCGTGAGGCGCGGCGCGAGCACCTTTATCGCGTTCGGCAACACCCGCAGGGACAACTGCATCCCGACGATCTCGCGCACCTCGCACACCACCTGCGAAAGCTCGGTAAGCGCCGCGAGCGTGGGCTCGGGCGTGGTGTAGCGCGCATACGGCGAGTGCGCGACGATGTCGCGCGAAAGCACCGAGTTCAACGGCGGCAGGCTGTAGACGCGCAGCGGCGGCGAGAAGCCGTCCGGCGACGGCGCCACGAAGTGGAACACCGGGCCGAAGTTCTCGTCGTCGCGAAACTCCACGCTCACGTCGACGACGGCTTGCTCCGAGAACTGCGCCGCGCTTTCCAGCGTCTCGAGCCCGAACGAGGCCAATAGCCGCGCCGCCTCCTGGCCCTCCAGCGTGTTGCGCCCCGCCGCCAGCGCCGCGCGCGCCACGCCCTGCGCGGCCTCGATCGCCGCCGCGCCTTGCGCGGGCATGCTCTCGGGCGTCTGCATCAGGAGCTCGCGCCCGAGCCGGTAGTCGACGAGACGCGCAAACGCGCGCGCCAGGCGCCGCGGCGTGGTATGCACGGGAATGCCGTGCGCGTGCAGCGCGTCGCGCGTGGTGTCGTCCACGCCGCCGAAGAAGCACGCGAGCATGCCGCGGTACGCGAAGTGCTGGTTTTCGATGAGCGTGCGCGCGACCTCGGCCACGGGCGCGCTGTGCGTGGGCGCGTGCACGACGAACGCCGTGCCGGTCGAGCGCTGCGAAGCAAGCGCTTGCAGCGCGAGGCCAAAGTGCTCGGGCCTTGCCGTGTCGCCGAGCACGAGCGGATTGCCGGCCTGCGCATGCGGCAACGCCGCTTCGAGTGCGGCGCGCGCCTCGTCGCTCCATTTTGCGAGCGTGTCGCCGGCCTTCATGAAGGCGTCGCGCGCGAGCGTGGCCACGCCGCGGTCGCTCGTGATGAGCGTGGCCGTGTCGCTCGCGGCCACGCGGCCCAAGCCCAAGGTTTCGATTTCGTCGAGCAGGTCGTCGAGCGTGTCCACGCGCACGATGCCCGCGCGCCGGAACGCCGCCGTGTAGAGCGCGTCGCCCGGATCGTCGCGGCCGCTGCGCAGCGCGAGCACGGGCTTGTTGCGCGCCGCCGCCCGCGCCGCCGACATGAACTTGCGCGCCGCGCCGATGCTGTCCACTTCGAGCAGGATCGCGCGCGTGGCCGGATCGCTCGCGAGGTAGTCGAGCACGTCGCCGACATCGACATCGGCTTCATCGCCCAGCGCCACCGCGTGCGAGAAGCCGAGCCCGCGCGGGCCGGCCCAGCGCAGCACGGCGTTGGTGAGCGCGTTGGATTGCGAGACCCACGCCACGCCACCGGTGCGCGCGACCGTGGCAGCCGCGCCGAGCTGCGCGTTGAGCGCCGGCGTGAGCGCGCCGAGCGTGCCGGGCCCGAGGATGCGCAACAGATGCGGGCGCGCCGCCGCGAGCGCGTGGCGCAGGTCGGCACGGTCTTCTTCGTTGCGCACCTCGCCCACGATGATCGCCGCGCGCGTGCCCATGCCGCCGAGCCGGTGCACGAGCGCGGGCCACGTGGCGGGCCGCGTGCAGATGAGCGCGACGGTGGGCGCCTCGGGCAAGTCGCCCGTATCCGCGAGCACGGGCTTGCCGTCGAAGCGGTCGAACTCGCCCGCATGACGCGGATTGACCGCCCAGAGCGGACCGGCAAAACCGCCTTCGATGAGGCGCTGCCACACCATCTTGCCAATGCTGCCCGGCCGCTGCGAGGCGCCGATCACCGCTACGGATTTCGGCTGGAATATCGCGTCGAGATTGCGTACGGTCACTGCCCCTCCTCGCTATTCGAATGGGCGCGCGCGCACCTGGCGCGCCGCCGGATTGTCGTCACGAATGAGGATAGGCGAATCGGGAATGCGCTGCGCGCATTTCGCCGCGCGCGCCTGGCGTGGCGCACAGCGACACGGCGCCACCGGGCGGGGCGCCGTCAGGCGGGGCGCCGCCCGGTGCTTACATGTTCTTGCGGAACGGTGCGCCCGAATGCTCGCGCAGCTCGTTGAACACGATCTTCGGCCACGCCTTCTGGGCGACCTCGATCTCGGAGACGTGCGAGGCGAGATACGTGGGCGCGTTCGATGCGTCGTAGGCCATGCGGGCCTCGTACGAATCGGTGAAGCGGCGCAGCTCGTTGGGGTCGTCGCAGGTGACCCAGCGCGAGAGGCGATAGCGCGCCGGCATGATGCGCACTTCCACCTTGTACTCCGCCGCAAGGCGATGCGAGACCACTTCGAACTGCAGCTGGCCCACGGCGCCCAGGATCGTCGCGCCGCCGTGCAGCGGGCGGAACACCTGAATCGCGCCCTCTTCGCCGAGCTGCTTGAGCGCTTCGCCCAGTTGCTTCGCGCGCATCGGGTCGACCACTTCGATGGTCTGGAAGATTTCCGGCGCGAAGAACGGCAAGCCCGTGAACTGCAGGTCTTCGCCTTCGGTGAGCGTGTCGCCGAGGCTCAGCGTGCCATGATTAGGAATGCCGATGATGTCGCCGGGGTAGGCCTCGGCCACGGTCTCGCGGCGCTGCGAGAGGAAGCTCACCACGTTGTTGGCGCGGAAGGTCTTGTTGTTGCGCGTGACCTTCAGCTGCATGCCGCGCTCGAAGCGGCCCGAGCACACGCGGATGAACGCCACGCGGTCGCGGTGCGCGAGGTCCATGTTGGCCTGCACCTTGAACACGACGCCCGTGAACTTGGGCTCTTCGGGCGATACCGGACGCTGCACGGCCATGCGCGGCGAGGGCGGCGGCGCGAGATCGACGAGCGCGTCGAGAATCTCCTTCACGCCGAAGTTGTTGATGGCCGAGCCGAACAGCACCGGCGACTGCTCGCCGGCAAGGAAGGCCTCGCGATCGAACGTGGGCGTCGCGCCCGTGATCAGCTCGACTTCTTCCTTGGTGCGCTTCCAGTGGTAACCGAAGCGCGCTTCGCCTGCTTCGTCGCCAAGGTTTTGCAGCGTCTCCACCGCGCCGCCCAGCGATTGCTCGCCCGCGCGGAACACGCGCACCTGGTCGCGCTGGATGTCGTAGACGCCCTGAAATTCCTTGCCCATGCCGATGGGCCAGGTGAACGGCACCGCGGCCACGCCGAGGTGCTGCTCGATTTCGTCGAGCAGGTCGAGCGGCTCGCGCACTTCGCGGTCGAGCTTGTTGATGAAGGTGAGAATGGGCGTCTTGCGGCTGCGGCAGACTTCGAGCAGCTTGAGCGTCTGCGCTTCCACGCCGTTCGCGCCGTCGATCACCATCACCGCCGCGTCCACCGCCGTGAGCACACGATAGGTGTCTTCGGAGAAGTCCTCGTGGCCCGGCGTGTCGAGCAGGTTGATGACGGCGTCGCCATACTCGAACTGCATGACCGAGCTCGCGACCGAAATGCCGCGCTGCTTTTCGATCTCCATCCAGTCGGAGGTCGCAAAGCGGCCGCTCTTCTTGCCCTTCACGGTACCGGCGATCTGGATCGCGCCCGAAAACAGCAGCAGCTTTTCGGTGAGCGTGGTTTTACCCGCGTCCGGGTGAGAAATGACCGCGAACGTGCGGCGGCGTCTGAGTTCGGCAACTGACATGGATGGAGGGGTATCGCTGATGAAATCGGGCAGCCGGCCGTGCGGCGGGCGTTGCGGATGCGGCGAGCCGGTGCGCACGGCAGAAGGCGCCGGGGACGAATGATACACGGCATTGCCGCGCGCGACTAAAAGTTAACGGCGGGTTCGCTGCGCGCGCGCGAGGAGAGGCCATCGCCGGGCGCTTTTCGGGCGCTTACCCGGCAATGGCCGGCAGCGTGCCTGAGGTGAGCTTTTACGGGAGCGGTGCGCGGCGCACGCACGCCAGACGGGCCGCGCGCCGCGCAAAGGTGAGATTTTACGGGACCGGGTTCGCGTTCAGCGCCTGCTCGAGCCCTGTTTCGAGCCCCGTTTCGAGTCTCGCTTTGAGCCCCATTTCTAGCTCCGCTTCGAGTCCCAATTACTCCTTGATCAGAAAACGGTCGCGGTTCTTCACGCCAGCGAGCCAGCCCGGCGCGCGGCCACGGCCGCTCCAGGTCTCGCCGGTTTTCGGGTTCATGTAACGCGCCGGCAGCGGCTTCTTGCGCGCACCCGCCGCAGGCCGGCTGGAGAAACCGAGTTCTTCCGGCGTGATGTCGTACTCCGCGATCTTTTCCTTGATCTCGGCAATGGTTTGCTCGATTTCCTTTTCGCGTGCCGCCGCAACTTCCTTGTGCAGCTTTTCGAGTTGGGCGGTCAGTTGCTTGTAGCTCGGCATAAACAGTGATCTCCAGTTCGGTCACACATTCGCATTGTGACCGTTCTGGCGCCGAAGAGTGCCAAATTACGCGTTTTTTTGGTCGGTTTGAGCCAATTTATTGCGATTCTTTACACGGAGCGGACTGCGACCGGCAGGTCCGACCAACCGTTTCGTGTCACGCGCGTTCTTTTGCGCGTGCCTCCAGCTCGCACAGCGCTTCCGACAGACGCTTGACGCGCTGCGCCTGCGAAGGGACCAGATTTGCGCTCGATACGGAATCGACGCGGTTACGCCAATAAGAAAGCGGAATGCGATCGTTGCCTGAGAGCCGTGCAATGACGTGCTCGAGGTGCTCGATGTCCTTTTCAAGTTGATGATGATTCATTGCCGCCCCTGGAATAACCTTTTTTCTGGAAGACACCTCTGCAATGGCGTCTGCGCATTCAATATTCCTTAACACAAGGCGATTAACCCGCCGCATTACATCAGCGCAGCTGGACGTTTCACCGTTCGCCCCGGTCATTTTTTTGACTCATTTACTCTTTTTCAGCATTTCATTTCAGGGGCCCCTGTTTCAGGCGCAACGATTTCAGCATGCCCTGCCATTGGAGAATAAGGCCGGCACGGCGCGCCATCGGTTGCCTACCGCACGGAACGCGACGGGCGCCTCGTCCACCCTCACGGTTATTAATCATCGAAAGAACCGAAGATTAACGGTGGCAATCGCGCCTGTATATTCCTCAATTGTGCAGGGAATATGCACTGCGCATTTTGCGCAACACGCGGTCGCGTTGGATTTTGATAACGAGAACGGTGTGAATTCGAACGATTCGCAGCACGACAGTCTGCTGCATGCGATTTACGCAACAATAGAACGTCCGGCGGGCTGGAAGGATTTTTGCGCGCAATTCAGGAAATCGATCGAGACGGCCTCGGTTCATCTCTGTGTATTCGATCGGCAGCGCGAACTCTTTTCATGGGCCGACGGTTTCAGCATTCGGGAAACCGAGCCGCTCGAACTCATCCGCCCGCTCTATCGCGACGATGCCCGCCTCGAATGGCTGCGCGCATTCCCACCCGGCAAATGGCTGCATTGCGGCGCGCACCGGGAGACCGGCGAGGGCCATCCGGCCTTCGGGCCGGCCCTGATGGCGGGCGGCGGCGGCTTCGTCTCGATCTGCAAGCTGATCGACAGCGGCGCGCTCACGGCCATGATCGCCTGCCGCGGCCCCGCGCGCGGCGCCCCGCTGCCGGGGGCCACGCGCGCGCTGCTCGAGCGGCTCGCGCCCCATCTGGTGCGCGCGGTGCGCCTGAGCGTGCGCCGCCTCCTGCCCGACGCCGACGCGCTCACCGGCCGCGTGCGCCCGCCCGCCATGCTCGTGAGCGCGAGCGGCGAGGTCCTGCACGGCAACGAAGCCGCACAACGGCTCCTGCGCGCCACCTCGCTCGTGCGCGTGCGGGGCAAGCGGCTGGCGTTCTCCGCGCCTTATCAGGCGCGTTTCCTGGAGGATGTGGCGATCTGCGAGGCGCGCCTGAAGAACCGCGCGAGCGGCGCGCGGGCGGCGGCGGCGCGCATTCGCGCGCTGCGCATCGTGGGCGCCGCCGAAACGGCCGACAGCGAGCGGGGCCGAGCCGCGCCGCTGCCTGGCGGCCCGGAAGTGCTCTATGCGTTCTACAACGTGGTGACGCCCGGCGAAGTCGCCGGGCTGCGCGCCCTTGCGGCGCTGACGTTCTATCACCCGCGCTCGGCGCCGGCAGTGGATGAGCAGGTGCTGGCCACGGCGTTCGAGCTCTCGCCCGCCGAGTGCCGGATCGTGCATCTGCTGGTGGACGGGCTCACGCCGAAGGAAATCGCCGCGCAGGTGAGCGTGCAATACGACACGGTGCGCAAGCAACTACAGTCGATCTTTCAGAAAACCGCCACGCGTCGCCAGCCCGATTTGCTGCGCCTGTTGATGAACCTGCCCGCGCGCAGCCGCGGCGGTGGCGGCGCGGATGGCAACGCTTGATTCTGCTTGTTACCGCTTGATGCCGCTTGATGCCGCTTGATCTCGGTTGCTCTCGCTTGATTTCGCCTCGCGTCGCCTCACACTGCCGCGGTGCGCCGCAAGCCGGATGCGCCAGACGGCACGCGGCCGCCACGCCCGGAAACGGTGGGCAGGCGGCGCGCCCGCGCGTCCCGGTTACTTGGTGCGGCAAGCAAATACGAGGGTGTACGTGTCGCCTTTGGTGGACGTATCGACGGTGTCGTAGGCGCCGCCTGCGCAGCGTGCGCGGGCCTGCTGGACGCACGAGTCGTGGTCGCCCGCGGCGGAGCACTGCACGGGGACCGTGGGGCGGCCATCCGAGAGGAACAGCGGCGGACCGCTGCTGCAGGCGGCCAGTGCCGCGAGCAACGCACAGGCGCCCAGCGTGGACGACAGCCTGCCAAAGCGGGACAACAACGAACCGGAACGAATCATGGGGTACCCCGAGGGCCTTCTAGTTTTTCGACGTTGCGATTGTGCCATGCCAGACAGCGCCTGCGCGGCATGCGAGCCGTGTCGCGCACAGCGTCCGGCGAAGTCTCACCGGGCCGGGGGCAGCGTCTTGTAGGGCGGCAGTGCGTGCGGATCGGCGCGCAAACGCACGAACACCTTGTCGACGTCGGGAATCGCCGTGAGGCGGCGCTCCAGTGCCGCCCGGTCGAAGGCCGCCGGCGCGCAGCCTTCCGCGTAGACGAAACGGCGCTGCACCGTGATCCACAGACTCGTGCCGGCGAGCGATGCGTCGTCCTTGAACTTCTCGCGGATCGCCCTGGCGATATCCGCGTCGTAGAGGTAGGAATTCGGCTTCGTGCACTTGTGTGCAAGCCAGCAGGTGGTGCCGCGCTCCACGCGATAGTGGGCATCGTCGTCGGCTTCGGCCTTCGTCATGCGCGGGCCGAGCGGCTGCGGGCACGCGCCCGGCGCATTCGAGAGCGCGAAGAACGGATCGTTGTACCAGTTCCTGACTTCGTCGGGATTGGCGGCCGAAGCGCTCGTGCTGTTTGCCGCGTCCGCCGCGCTCACGCCGCTCACGTCTATGACGCCGCTCAACCCGGCAGCGCCATTTGCGGCGGGCTGTGCCACGGCCCCGGGCGCCGCAGCCGCCAGCGTGAAAACCACCACGAAAGCCGCCACGAACGTCGCGGCGACGATCGTCGCCAGCCGCGCGCTCCATCGTGCGCGCGGGCGTGTCCGCCCTCCCCGCATTGCCCCGATTTCCCGCATCGCCGTCTCCTTGCTGCCCCGGCGCGCCGCCCGTCGATCCGCGCACCCGCTCTCGTCAAGATAGGACTGCGCAGCTTGCGTCGCAATACTTAAGCGTTTCGGTACAATCGCCGCGGCGCACCATGGCCAGCCAATGCAATAAAAACGCCGTACAGAAGTGCATCGACGAAGTGCAACACGCCTTGCCGCAACCACCTTGCATGGAACCGGCGTTAGCGCTCTGCATGGACCAGGAACTAGAGCTTTGCATGGAATCAGCGTCAGTGCTGAAGCACTCACGCTGATCGACAGCCGCAGCACTCGCTCCAGCCGTAGCGCCAACGCCGCATCGAGCCGTGCATGGGATCGACACAGGAGACCCCATGTCGTTTGTTATCGTTTTAGCCGCTCTCGCTTTTCTCATGCTCGCCGCCTACCGCGGCTACAGCGTGATCCTTTTCGCTCCGGTGGCCGCCCTCGGCGCCGTCCTGCTCACCGATCCCGCCGCCGTCGCGCCCGTCTTCTCGGGCATCTTCATGGAGAAGATGGTGGGCTTCGTGAAGCTCTACTTCCCCGTGTTCCTGCTTGGCGCCGTATTCGGCAAGGTGATCGAACTATCGGGCTACTCCGAGGCGATCGTCCATGCCGCGATCCGCTATATCGGCCGCTCGCGCGCGAACGCCGTGATCGTGGCCGTGTGCGCGCTGCTCACGTACGGCGGCGTGTCGCTGTTCGTGGTGGTGTTCGCGGTGTACCCGTTCGCCGCCGAGCTCTATCGCCAGAGCAACATTCCCAAGCGCCTCATGCCCGGCGCCATCGCCCTGGGCGCGTTCTCGTTCACGATGGATTCGCTGCCCGGCACGCCGCAGATCCAGAACATCATCCCCACCACGTTCTTCAAGACCACGGCCTGGGCCGCGCCGGCGCTCGGCGTGATCGGCTCGCTCTTCATCATCGTCGTCGGCCTCGCGTATCTCGAGTGGCGCCGCCGCAGCGCGATGGCAAAGGGCGAAGGCTACGGCACCTCGCTCGTGAACGAGCCCGAGCACGTGAAGACCGACCATCTGCCCAATCCGCTCCTGGCCATCACGCCGCTCGTGCTCGTGGGCGTGGCGAACTTCTTCCTGACGCGCTGGATTCCGCAGTGGTACGGCGACACCTACACGGTCACGGCCGACGTGCTGCCCGGCATCCACGCGCCCGTCACCACGACGGTCAAGCAGCTGGTCGGCATCTGGTCGGTCGAAGGCGCGCTGCTGCTCGGCATCGCGTTCGTGATCGTCACGGCGTTTTCGCGCGTGAAGGAGCGTTTCGCCACCGGCACGAAGGCCGCCGTGGCGGGTGCGCTACTCGCCTCGCTCAACACCGCTTCGGAGTACGGATTTGGCGGTGTGATCGCGGCACTGCCCGGCTTCATCGTGGTGAGCGACGCGCTCAAGAGCATTCCGAATCCGCTCGTGAACGCGGCGGTCTCGGTGAGCTCGCTCGCGGGCATCACCGGCTCGGCTTCGGGCGGCATGAGCATTGCGCTCGCCGCCATGTCCGATCTCTTCATCAAGAGCGCGCAGGCCGCGCATATTCCGCTCGACGTGCTGCATCGCGTGGTGGCGATGGCCAGCGGCGGCATGGACACGCTCCCGCATAACGGCGCAGTGATTACGCTGCTCGCGGTGACGGGGCTCACGCACCGCGAATCGTATCGCGACATTTTCGCGGTCACGATCATCAAGACGATGGCCGTGTTCTTTGTGATCGCGGTTTTTTACGCGACCGGGATCGTTTGAGAGGGAGCGGTTGAGAGAGTGGCGGAGGGTTTCCCCTCCTCCTTTCTACACTTCGTGGCCCGTTCTGACGACGGCCTCACCCCGAGCCGCCAGCGCGCCGTTCGTCTGTGCAGATGCACGGACTTGCGCCATGTACGGCTCGATATCCATTTCCCCATACGCGATAAAGCGGCTCTTCTTCACGATCCGATAGCCGAGCCACATCGCAACGAACAAGGGAATCCCGATATAGGTAGCCAGCACGCTCGGCCAGTCGATTTTATTGGCCATGAACGCCTGGTAGTCTTGCCCGAGCATGACAACGAGACAAACCGCGAACGCGAATATCGGCCCAATGGGAAACCACTTTGATCGATACGGCAGTTCCTCGAGCGAAAAACCCTGTGCGACGAAGCCCTTGCGGAACCGATAATGGCTGGCCGCAATACCCAGCCAGGCGATGAACCCGGTCATGCCCGACGTATTGAGCAGCCACATATAGACGGTTTTGTCGCCATACATCGACGAAAAGAAGCACAGCGCACCCACCGCAGTCGTTGCATAAAGCGCATTCCGTGGCACGCCGCTCGCCGAAAGCTTCCCGAAGAGCCTGGGTGCACGCCCCTCGATCGCCAGGTTATAGAGCATCCGCGTAGAGGCATACATGCCCGAATTGCCCGCCGACAGCACGGCGGTCAGGATCACCGCATTCATGACGCCTGCCGAAACCGCCAGGCCGGCGCGACGAAATACGAGCGTGAACGGGCTGACACCAATATCCGTCACATCGGATTTCAGGAGATTCGGGTCCGTATGCGGAATCAGCAGACCGATGACGAAAATGGCGAGCACGTAAAACAGCAGAATTCGCCAAAACACCTGTCGTACCGCGCGGGGAATGTTTTTGCCAGGATTCTCCGATTCGCCGGCCGCAACGCCGATAAGCTCGGTTCCCTGAAAAGAGAAACCCGCGATCATGGTGACGCCCAACAAGGCCGGCAGGCCACCGGTGAACGGGCCGCCATCCAATGTGAAGTTGCCCCAGACGTGATCCGCCCCGCCCTTCAGGATGCCGATGATCATCAGCAAGCCGATGCCGATGAACGCGACGACGGTAATCACCTTGATCAGCGAGAACCAATATTCGGCTTCGCCGAAACCGCGCACGGAGAGTGCGTTGAGCAGGAACATCACGCTGAGGAACGCGGCGCTCCACCAGACTCCGGGAACATGGGGAAACCAGTAGCCCATCACCAGTTGCGAGGCAACCAGTTCGACCGCAATGGTCACGGCCCAGTTGTACCAGTAGTTCCAGCCGAGCGCGAAGCCAAACCCCTCGTCGACGAATTTCGCGCCGTAGGTCGCGAACGAGCCGGAGACGGGCATGAACGCCGCCATTTCCCCGAGGCTCGTCATCAGGAAGTAGACCATCAAGCCGATCACCAGGTACGCGGCCATGGCGCCGCCGGGTCCGGCTTGGGAAATGGACGCTCCTGAAGCGACGAACAGACCGGTGCCGATCGATCCACCGATCGCAATCATGGTCAGATGGCGCGCCTTGAGACTGCGGTGCAGGGCAGGTGTGGTGTCCCGAGCGCCGGAAGGGGGCGCTGAAACGCGATGTGAATCCGAATCCATATTAATTCTGACTTCTTTCTAGCTAGTGTTACAGGGGGGAATCGAGTTTCCAGGCCATCCGGGAGCCCGGTGGCCACGGCCATTGCGCAAGAGGATGCACCGCCCTGCCAGGCAGGTAACCGGTGCCGACGTCGCCGCGCATGGCGGAACCCTATGACACAACAACTTGGCGCAACGCCCGGACAGGCGTGCCGCTCGATTGAGCGACCAGATCGCCCGTCCTCAATGAGAGTTGAGGCGTGATTTTATAGCAGTGCTCGCCCGGCGAGCCGCCCACCCACCTGGGCACCGCGCCTGCAGGGTGTTTCTCGCGCAAGGCAAGGCGAAATATGCGCCACGCGCGACAACCGGCATTCGAGCCGTCAAGCAGGGGATTTGTACCGACCCCAAAGGCGAAGGCCTGAGGTTCAGGGCACGGGGGAGCGTCGCCTCCAGCGAGGCGACCAGGGAGGGATTTACAACGATGGCGTCCGCGCGAACATCGCGCGGACGCTGCGGAGCAGCCGGTTACACGTAGCCGGTCGTTCCCTTGGTTTCCAGATATTCCGCCAGCCCGAACTCCGCGTATTCGCGCCCGTTGCCGGAGCGCTTGAACCCGCCAAACGGCGCAGCCGGATTCCAGGGCGGATAGTTGATATGGACGTTCCCAACCCGCAGCCGCGCCGCGACGCGGCGTGCATGGTCGAGGTCCTTCGACTGCACGTAGGCGGCGAGCCCATATACGGAATCGTTGGCGAGCGCGATCGCCTCCTCTTCGGACCGGTAGGTCATGATGGACAGCACGGGCCCAAAGATCTCCTCGCGCGCGATCGTCATATCCGGCCGCACGTTGGAAAATACCGTGGGCCGCACGTAGAACCCCTCCGTCAAGCCTTCCGGGCGCCCTGTGCCGCCCGCAATCAGCGTTGCGCCCTCCTCGATCCCGATGCCGATGAAGTGCTGGATGCGGTCGAACTGCGTCCGGCTGACGACGGGCCCGAGCCCGGTTTTCGCATTGCGCGGGTTCCCGACGACGGTCCACTCCGCTTCGGCGCGTGCCGCCTGCTCCGCGAGATGCAGATGATCCACATGCACGAGCATGCGAGTCGGCGCGTTGCACGACTGCCCGCTGTTGCTGAAACAGCTTCGCGCGCCGCGCGTGACGGCATCCTCGATATCGGCGTCGGGAAGAATGATATTCGGGCTCTTGCTGCCCAGTTCCTGATGGACCCGCTTCACCGTATCCGCGGCAGCCTTCGCGACTTCGATGCCCGCGCGCGTCGACCCCGTGAACGACACCATGTCGACATCGGGATGCCGTGACAGCGCGTCTCCCACGACGTGCCCGTATCCGTGCACGAGATTGAATACGCCGGGCGGCACGCCCGCCTCGTCCAGGATCTCCGCGAACAGGATGCCGCTGAACGGCGCAATCTCGCTGGGCTTGAGCACCATCGTGCAGCCCGCGGCCAGCGCCGGCGCAACCTTGCAAACGATCTGGTTGATCGGCCAGTTCCATGGGGTAATCAGCGCACACACGCCTATCGGCTCGTGTGACACGAGCAGCGAGTCGGTTTGCTTGCGGAATGGGAACGAGCGCAGCGCGCGTATCGTCTGTTCGAGGTGCGCGGTGCCGACCGCGGCTTGCATCGCGCGCGAAAACTCGATTGGCGCGCCCATTTCCTGACTGATGGTCTGCGCGACTTCTTCGTAGCGCCGCTTGTAGATCGCCAGCACCTGCTCCAGCAAGGCAAGCCGCTGCTCGACCGTCCAGCGCGAGAACTCGTCGAATGCGCGCTTCGCTGCATCCACGGCACGATTGACTTCGTCAGGGCCGCCGATCCTCAGTTGTGCATAAGGCACTTCCGTTGCCGGATCGATGACATCGATTGCTTGCGCGCCGGCGGGATCGAGCCACTGCCCGCCGATATAGCTCTGTTGACTCGTACGCATCGACTACTCCTGTGAGCCCTTCACGTTCAGCGCGTCGCGCGCGCGTACGCGTTAGCGACGATGTCGCGAATCTGTGCGACGAACCACGAAATTTCGTCGCGCGACATCACCAGCGGCGGCGAGAACTGCAAGATCGGCGTGCCCTCATGATCGACGCCCGCACGGCAAAGGAGGCCTGCATCGAACAGCGCGGGGGCGAGCACCGTCGAGACGAACGTCTGCGCGCTCATGTTGGCCTTCCAGCGGCGCGCTTCTTTGTCGGACACGAGCTCGAGCGAGTAGTGATAGCCGTCGCCGCGCACGTCGCCCACGCACGGCAATTCGAGCAGCGCGTCGAGCTGCGAGCGGAAATAGCCCTCGTTTTCGCGGACGTTCGCGAGCACGCCCTCACGCTCCATGATCGAAAGATTGGCGAGAGCGGCCGCGCACGCGACTGGATGACCGCCATACGTCGCGCCGTGCAGGAACATCTGCTGTGGGCCCTCGAGCACGGTGTTGACGACCCCGTCGCTCGCAATCACGCCGCCGAGCGGGACGTAGCCCGACGCAATGCCCTTTGCGAACGTCAGAATGTCCGGCTTGAAGCCATAGCGGCGCGAGCCGAAATGCTCGCCTAGACGGCCGAACCCGCAAATCACTTCGTCGGTAATCAGCAACACGCCATGGCGATCGCAGATATCGCGCAGCCCTTGCGCATAGCCTTCCGGCGGCGTCAGACTGCCACCGGCGTTTTGCAGCGGCTCGACGACGATAGCCGCCACGGTATCCGGGCCTTCCTGAATGATCAGCGATTCGATTTCATCGAGCAGGTATTGCGTGAACTGCGCCTGGGTCTCGCCCACAGGACGGCCGTAGCGCTTCGTGTTGTTGACGTGCCGCACGCCCGACATCAGCGGCTCGAAATGCTTGCGGAAGTTCGTCAAGCCGTTCAATGCCAGCGCGCCGAACGACGTGCCGTGATAAGCCACGCGCCGCGCGATGAACTTGCGTCGCTGCGGCTCGCCGCGCGCCTGGTGGTACTGACGAACCAGCTTGATGGCCGACTCGTTCGACTCCGACCCGCTCGAGGTGAAGAACACCCGGTTCAGCCCTTCCGGCGCGAGCGTCGCGAGCTTGTGAGAAAGACGGATGGCGGGTTCGTGTCCATTGCCCCAGTTGGTCGCGAACGGCAGCCGGACCATCTGATCGCGAACGGCGTCGCCAATCTCGGCGCCGTGGCTATAGCCGATCTGGACACAGTACAAGCCCGCCAGCGCGTCGAAGTAGCGTTTGCCGCCCTGGTCGACGAGCCAGCAGCCCTCGCCGTGGTCGAAAACGGTCAAGTCCTTGTCGCCATAGGCATCGGCGTGTGTGAAGTGCATCAGCAGATGGCGCTTGCCCAGTGCCTGCAAGTCTTGCTTGATGTCCGCGTTGCTCATTGTTTCGTTCTCCTGTTTCATTTTCACATCAGAATCCTGCAATGCAGATGTCCGAAGATGCGCTCCGGCAGCACCTGGTCGCGGCCCATCGCAAACAGCACCCGCGTCACGCTGGCTTGCCCGGCCATGGCGCTCGCGAAGCACCCGGCCACGTACACCGCGACGAAGAAAGCCGACAACGTGCCGAAATTGCGGCTCGCGAACGTATACGCCGAGCCGGCGCTCGGGATGAGCCGCGCCATGTGGCCGTAGCCGCAGGCCGTGAACAACATCGCGACCAGCGTCACCGCATAAGCCGCAGCGAGGTGCCCATTCGTCTTCGCGGAAGCGAGGCCGTAAGTGGTGAATAGCGAGAAGCGTACGTCGAGTCGACTCTCGATTCCTCATGCATCCCTCACATGGCGATTGCCCACGACTATGTCTCCAATTTTTTTCCGGCGGCGCTCAAACGCCACCGCCCGGGAAAGATTGTGGAACGACAATAATTCGACGACGAATGAGAAAAGCGGACGTTATAGGGGGATATTTTCGGACGCCGGTTTCGTGTCGGAGGCAGGAGATGACGTGGCAGCCCCGAAACCGCTTGGCATCGGGCGCGCATTCCAGCTATGTTTCGCGAGAGACAATCGCAGCCCTATGCCAATGAATGCAGAATCCCGCCGAAGACAGAGCACAGCCGAACGCCGCTTGCGTTCGTCGCCAGGGCTGAATTGGCTGCCTGGGCGTCAGGAAGACATTCCGGCTACCGTCCACGCCATTGCCGCGGCATTGGACGAGTGCCGCGTACGGCGCATCGACGCCGCCGCCTTGCTCGACGGCACGGGCCTGAGCGCGAATGAAGTCGCCTCGCCATCCATTTACGTCAACCGCAGTCAGGAGCAGCACTGCTTTCGCAATCTCTTGCGCGCGAGCCGGTCTGCGTCGATCGGTCTCGCGATCGGTAGCCGGCTACACGTCTCGACGCTGGGCCTGGCCGGCTACGCCATGCTGATCAGCGGCTCGGTCATCCAGGCGTTCGGCTGCATGAGCCAATTTCCGCTCTTCATGGGGCTCTATTTCGACGTCCACGTTCGCGCCTCCGCCGAGGGCATGACGGTGTCCATCGCGCGCTACAACGGCGAGCCCGATATCGAGGCCTATCAAACCGACATGTGCCTCTCGAGCCTGCGGCTGATCGTGTCCGATCTCGTCGGCAGAGCGGTATGGCCCGACCAGTTGAATCTCGTGCGCCGTCCGGCGCGATATGCGGCCGACTATGTGCGTCACTTCGGGTGCCGGGCCAGATTCAACGCCAACGAGAACTCTCTCGTCTTCACGTCGATCAGCGGCCTGGAGATGCCACGCCTCGCGAATGAAGTGAGCTTTAACGCGCTCCACCAGCAATGCGAGGCGCTCGAGCGCCAATGGGCTGCCATGATCGGCACACGCTTCGCAGATCGCGCGAGGGAGTTGATGGTGCGCGACCTGTCGCGCTTCAAGTCGATGACCGCGCTCGCTGGCGCGCTGCACATGACGGAGCGCACGCTGCGCAGACGGCTAGAGAAGGATGGGATGTCGTTTCACTCGCTACTCGAGGAAGTTCGCTACGAGGCGGCGACCCGGCTTCTGAACGACGGCTCGCTTACGGTGGCGGCGATCGCCGAACAGCTCGGCTATAGCGAGCCACGGAGCTTCCGCCATGCATTTCGCCGTTGGACCGGCCGGGCGCCGCGCGCAATCGACGGCTCGCCGGACCGTTGAAAACGACGCGGCTCGCAGGTGACCCTCAAGCGACCTTCAAGCGACGTTCGAGCGGCCTTCAAGCGGCCTTCACCCCTTGCCGCCCACGTGCGGGCGCAACGCCGCCAGCCAGCACACCACCGCCACCGCGCCCGCATCGGGTGAGCCGATCGCCCGCTCGCCCAGATAGCTCGCACGCCCCACGCGCGGGTGCATATGCGCCGTGGCGTGCGCACCATGCTCGGCCGCCGCGACTGCGGCCGCCCATGCGCGCTGCACCGTCTGGCCGTGATTGAGCGCCTCTTCGAAGGCATCGTGCGCAGGAATCAGCGCGTCCAGCATCGTGCGGTCGCCGGCTTTCGCGCCGCCCAATTCGCTGATCGCCTCGATCGCGCCACGAAACGCCTGCGCCCATTCGTGCGGCGCGGGCTCTGGCTTATCCGCGAGATGCCGCGACGCGCGCAACAGCGCGGTGGCGTAGAACGGCCCCGAGCTGCCCGCGATGGCCCGGCGCAGGCTCGCGCCGAGCGACGCCAGCGCCTGCGGCGCCGTGCCGAGCGCATGAACCGGCGTAGCGGCCACCGCATCGGCGGCGCGCCGCATGCTCACGCCAAGATCGCCGTCACCGGCGAACGCATCGAGCTCGGTCAGGCGCGCCTCGTTCTCGATCAACGCGAGCGCGATCGCGTCGAGCGCCGCCTTGAGCCTGGCTGCCCACGCCGCACGCGCGGCGTCGAGCAACGGTGCTACGGATTCCTCATGATGGACGCCCGACGTGTCGAGGCGGATGGTCGGGTTCACGCAGCCCTTGCCGGGCCATGCGTGCGCATCGGTATGCGCATCGAGCAGGGCGAGCTTGCCGTCGTCCACGCGCATCAGCGAAATCGAGCAGCCCGGCATGTTCAGCGCCGAGAGGAAGGTGCCCGCCCACGCCCGCTCCACATACACCTCGCGGCAGCGAAGGCTCGCAATGGCCGCGCGCAGCACGATATCGAGCTCCATTTGCGGCGTGGCGCCGAGGCCGTTGACCAGCAGCACGACACGCTCGCCGCGCGTGATGGCGAGCTCGTCGAGGATATTGATGAGCAGTGCTTCGGTAAGCGCGTTGGCCGGCAGCGGCGCGCTGCGCTCCACGCCTTTTTCGCCATGTATGCCGAGCCCGATTTCGATTTCGTCGTCGGCGAGGCTGAAGCTCGACTTCTCCACGCCCGGCAGCGTGCAGCCGTCGAGCGCGACACCCATCGTGCCGAGATTGGCGGCCGCGTCGCGCGCGATCGCCGCGACCACTTCGAGGGTCGCGCCGCGCGCGGCGGCTGCGCCCGCGATCTTGTGGATCAGCACCGTGCCGGCAATGCCGCGCCGCTGATGGCGCTCGGCGTGGCCGCGCAGCGCGACGTCGTCGGCGACGGTCACGACTTCCACGGGGATGCCCTCGGCGCGCGCAAGCTCCGCGGCAAGTCCAAAGTTGAGCCGGTCGCCGGTGTAGTTCTTGACGATGAGCAGCGCGCCCCTTGTGCCCGCTGTTGCGCGGATAGCCGCGAGCACGGCGTCGGTGGGCGGCGACGTGAACACCTCGCCACATACTGCCGCGCTCAGCATGCCAGCGCCCACATAGCCGCCGTGCGCGGGTTCGTGGCCGCTGCCGCCGCCCGAGATGAGCGCGACCGGCCGCGCATAGGACTCAGGAATGTCGCGGCGGATGAGCACGTTCTCCTCGCCGAGAATGACGACATTCGGTGCCTGCAGCGCGATGCCTTCGAGCATCTCACGCACGACGTCGGACGGGTGATTGACGAGTTTTTTCATGACGGCCCCGATGAATGCGGTTGAACATCCCGGCAGGCAGCCTTGCCTTGACGCGACGCCATGCAAACAGCATAGCGCGCCGTCGGGTTCAGTCAGTGTACGCCCCTCGCCACCACAGCGTGAAGAGCCTGTCTAACCACCCATTCCACCCGTTTCGGCGTGGCGGCGCTGGCGCCGCACCGTCGAGGCGCACCTTCGCAGTGCCACGCAAAGCGCCGGCGAAACGGCCCGTACCGCTTCACCGGCGATTGATCAACACATCGCCGCATCAGTGCTGCAGAAAGTCGAGCACCATGCGGTTGAACGCATCCGCATGTTCCCACTGAGCCCAGTGGCCACAACGGTTGAACACGTGCAGCTGCGCGTTCTGCATGCCGGCGATCAGGCGCAAACCGATATCCATCGGCACGAAGCGGTCGTCGCGGCCCCAGATCACGAGCGTGGGCGCCGCGATCTCGCCAAGGCGCGGGCCGTAATCGGTGAATTGCTTCGGATTGGCCGCGAGGCTCTTGACGAAGTTCTCGAGATGGACGCGCTGCGCGAGCATGTTGTCCAGACGCGCCTTCATGAGGTCCTCGGTCAGCGCGCTCGGGTCGTAGACGAACACGTTCATCATGCGCTTGAGGTTCTCGATGGTCGGCTCGCGATACAGCCCCTGCAGCAGCTTGATGCCCTCGGTGGGCATCGGCGCGAAGTTGCTCGGGCCGCCGGTGCCGCCGCCCATGAGCACGAGCTTGCCCACGCGGTGCGGATTCGCGAGCGCAAACGCCACGGCGCTGTGGCCGCCCATCGAATTGCCGAGGATATGCACGCGCTCGATGTCGAGCACGTCGAGCAGGCCCTTGAGCACGCGGCCGTTCAGCTCCGAGCGCGACGCGGTGCAGACGATGGGATCGCTCTTGCTCCAGCCCGGGCAGTCCATCAGGATCACGCGATAGCCCGCTGCCACGAGCGGCTCGACGTTGCGGTTGAAGTTGGCCCAGCCGCTCGCGCCCGGACCCGAGCCGTGCAGCATCACGACGGTCCCGGCGTTCGCGCTTGCTGCGTTCGCGGCGTTTGCGCCCGTATCGTTGTAGTGGATTTTCAGCTCGAGCTCGCCTTCCTTCACGTGGGCGAAGCGGCTCGTGGAGGCTTCGGTAATCGCTTGTGCCGTTGCAGTCATGATGATGTCCTTGCTGTAAAACGCTGTGATCCGCAAAAGAGAGGGGCTTCACCACCCCTCCAATAGATATTCGATATCCTTACTTCAATTCAAACGCTCTGAGCACCGGGCGCGCCGTGCCGTGCGAAGCCGCCCACCACCGTCAAGGCCGCGAGCGCCGCGATCACGCATAGTGGAATGCTCGACGCCACCAGCATCGAGGCGCTCTGACCCAGCGCGAACAACTGGCCGGCTGCGAGCGGCCCGAGGATCGAGCCGAGCCGCCCCACCGCCACGGCAGCGCCCACGCCCGTGCCGCGGACTTCCGTGGGATACGCGTGCCCCGCGAGCGCGTAGAGGACCGACTGGCCGCCCACGAGGAACAGGCCGCACAGCAAGCCGCCGCAAGCCATCGATGCCGCGCCGCTGGCGCCCGCGAGTGCCGCCAGCGCCAGCGCAATGCCCACATACATGCCGATCACCGTACGCCGGCGGCCGAGGCGGTCCATGAGCGTCGCGATCGCCACCGCCCCAATGCCGCCGCCGAGGTTGAACATCATCAGCACGAGGTTCGATTGCACACGCGTGAGGCCGCGCGAGAGCACCATCGAAGGCAGCCAGTTCATCAGGAAGTACAGCACGATCAGCGTGCCCAGATAGCTCACCCAGAGCGCGAGCGTCGTGCGCGCGCGGCCATGGCGCCACAGCGCATCCGTGACGCCAGGCACGCCTTCGCGCGCCTTCGAGGCCTGCGCCGCCACGAACTGCTGCGACTCGCGCAGGAAAATACCGAGCAGCGGCACCATTACGATCGGCCCGAGACCGCCGACATAAAACACGTCGCGCCAGCTCGCCGGGCTCGCGCCCAGCATGCCGATCACCGCCGCGATCGCCGCGCCGAACGGCATGCCGCAGTACATCGCGCCCACTGCCGTGTTGCGCTGCTGCGGGCCTGCCGCTTCCGAGCACAGCGCAATGAGGTTCGGCATCGCGGCACCCAGACCGAGGCCCGTCAACAGACGGGCGATCAGCAGGCTCTCGAAGCTCCAGACCAGCGTGGTCGCAAGCGAGAACAGGCCAAACAAGGCCACCGAACCCATCAGCACACGCTTGCGGCCGAAGCGGTCGGCGAGGCGTCCACCCAACGCCGCGCCCGGCAGAAGACCGATTGCGCCCGCGCTGAACGCCCAGCCCATCTGCGCGACGGCGAGCGAAAACTCCTTCGCCATGCGCGGTCCGGCTACGCCCGCCGATTGCAGATCCAGCCCTTCGAGCAGCGCGATCGCGAGGCACAGGCCTATCGTGGCCTTGCTGCTCGCTGTGCCACTGTCACGGACTCCATTAGCAGAACTGATTCGTGACGTCATTTCCAAAGTCTCCGAAGTTGTGATCGAGCCGCTCTTTGTGGCGGCTATTCGTATTCAAAAGCGTGACGCCGCGTGCCGCGCGTTGGTGGCAGACGGCGCGTATTTACTGCTTGAGCGCTTGCGCACGCTTCTTCAAATCGAGCGCCACGTCCACGATCATGTCTTCCTGGCCGCCCACCATCCGGCGCTTGCCCAGCTCGACGAGGATGTCGACGGCTTTCAAGCCGTACTTCTTCGCGGCCACTTCTGAGTGCCTCAGGAAGCTCGAATACACCCCCGCAAAGCCGAGCGCGAGCGTCTCGCGGTCCACGCGTACCGGGCGGTCCTGCAGCGGGCGCACGATGTCGTCGGCGGCGTCCATGAGCGTGTAGAGATCGGTGCCGTGATTCCAGCCCATGCGCTCCGCTGCGGCAATGAACACTTCGAGCGGCGCGTTGCCCGCACCGGCGCCCATACCTGCGAGCGACGCATCGATGCGGTCGCAACCTTCCTCCACCGCGACGATCGAGTTCGCCACGCCGAGCGAGAGGTTGTGGTGCGCGTGCATGCCCGTTTGCGTTTCGGGTTTCAGCACCCGTTTTACGGCACGAAAACGGTCGCGCACGTCGTTCATGGTGAGTGCGCCGCCCGAGTCCACCACGTAAATGCAGGTTGCGCCGTAGTGCTCCATCTTCTTCGCCTCGACAGCGAGGTTCTCAGGCGTGGTCATGTGGCTCATCATCAGGAAGCCCACCGTGTCCATGCCGAGTTCGCGTGCGTACTCGATGTGCTGCTTCGAGATATCGGCCTCGGTACAGTGCGTGGCCACGCGCACCACACGCGCGCCAGCGTTGTATGCGGCCTTCAGGTCGTGGATCGTGCCGATGCCGGGCAGCAGCAGCGTGGCGATCTTCGCGTGCTTCACCACGTCGGCGACAGCCTCGATCCATTCGAGGTCGCTGTGCGCGCCAAAACCGTAGTTGAAGCTCGAGCCTTGCAGGCCGTCGCCATGCGCGACTTCGATGGAATCGACCTTGGCCTTGTCCAGAGCGCGCGCAATGTCCTGCACGTTCTGGATCGAGTACTGATGACGGATTGCGTGGCTGCCGTCGCGCAGCGTCACGTCGGAGATATAGAGTTTCTTGCTCATGGCATTAGGCTCCTTGCACGCTGAGCAGCGTTTGCGCCATGCGCTCGGCGGTGGCGAGCGCAGCGGAAGTCATGATGTCGAGGTTGCCTGCGTACGCGGGCAGGTAGTGCGCGGCGCCTTCCACTTCGAGGAACACCGAGGTTTTCAGGCCGCTGAACTTGCCGAGGCCCGGAATATTGAGCGGCGCGCTGGCGGGGATTTCATCGAACTGCACCTTTTGCTTGAGGCGATAGCCCGGCACATAGGCATGAACTTTCGCGACAGTCTCCTCGATCGACTGCTCGATCTTTTCGCGGTCCTCAAGATCGGAAAGCGTATAGACGGTGTCGCGCATCATCACCGGCGGCTCGGCCGGGTTCAGCACGATGATGGCCTTGCCCTTTGCCGCGCCGCCCACCACTTCAATTGCCTTGGAGGTGGTCTCGGTGAACTCGTCGATGTTCGCGCGCGTGCCCGGTCCCGCCGACTTGCTGCTGATCGACGCGACGATCTCCGCGTAATGGACCTTTGCCACGCGCGACACCGCAGCGACAATGGGAATGGTTGCCTGCCCACCGCACGTGACCATGTTCACGTTGGGCGTATCGATATGCGAATCGAGGTTCACCACCGGCACGCAGTACGGGCCAATGGCGGCGGGCGTGAGATCGATCACGCGGATCGACGGCTTGAGCTTGCGCAGCAGCGCGTCGTTCTTCACGTGCGCGCCAGCCGAGGTCGCGTCGAACACGAAGTCGATATCGTCGAACACGGGCAGGCGCGTGAGCCCTTCCGCGCCTTCATGCGTGGTGGCCACGCCCAGACGCGCGGCGCGCGCGAGGCCGTCCGATGCAGGGTCGATGCCGACCATCGCCGCCATCTCCAGATGCTGGCTGTTGCGCATGATCTTGATCATCAGATCCGTGCCGATGTTGCCAGAGCCGATGATCGCGGCCTTGAGTTTTTCCGAAGCCATTTGAGTTCCTCAATCAGGCGGTAAAGGTCGCGCGAACGCTGCCGAGGCCATCGATTTGCGCGGTGTAGGTGCCGGGTTCCTTCACGGCCACCATGGGCCCGAGCGCGCCGGTGAGCACAACGTCGCCGGCACGCAGCGGCGTGCCGAGCTGCGCCATGCGGTCGGCGAGCCACACGGCCGCGTTCAGCGGATTGCCGAGACATGCCGCGCCGTTGCCGCGCGAGAGCACGTCGCCGTCGCGCGAAAGCTCCATCGCGCAGGCTGTGAGATCGAGTTGCGAAAGCGGCACGGGGCGGCTGCCCAACACGAAACGCGCGCTCGACGCGTTGTCCGCGACCGTATCGACAAAGCGGATGTCCCAGTTCTGGATACGGCTATCCACCACTTCGATCGCCGCGAGTGCATAGGCAGTGGCGTTCACGATGTCGACGAAGGTGTGCTTCTTCTGCGTGAGATCGCGTTCGAGCACGAGCGCGATTTCCGCCTCCACCTTCGGCTGGATCAATTGCGAAAGTGGAATCGGTTCACCGTCGCCATACGCCATCGAAGCAAACAGTGCACCGAAGTCGGGCTGATCAACGCCCAGTTGCTTCTGCACAGCAAGCGATGTGAGGCCGATCTTGCGGCCCACGATGCGCTCGCCGTTCGCCACGCGCAGATCGACGTTGGCTTGCTGCACGGCATAAGCGGTTGCCATGTCGTCCAGCGGATCGCCGCCCCGCGGTTCGCCGCCCTTCACGATCTCGCCACGCACGGGCTCGATCACTTCACGCGATGCTTCGGCTTCGCGCAGCCGCGCGGCCAGCGCCGCGACGAGTTTCGGATCGGTCATGCCGTTCTCCCAGACAGGTTGAGTCAGGCCACTAACGCGAGCGCATCGACGGCTTGCGCGGGCGTGGCGTGCATGGTGGCGAAGCCGGCGATCCACTCGGGAATCGCGCGGTAGTAATCAAGCGACGCGCGGTACGGGCCATAAGCCGCCAGCGCGCCGAATGCGGCAACCCAGGTGCGGATCTCGTGCGCCGACTTGCCGCCGTCGCGCGTGATGGCCGTGTTGGTCATGCCGTCCACTTCGGTCAGCTCGCCCGAAGCCAGGCGCTCGAGAAACGCGCGGTCCCACTCGGGATTGAGCGGATGCAGCGGGCTGTCGCCCTTCGTGAAGGCCTGCGCGGCCGCCACGGTGCGCGCCTGGCGCGCGGCGCGCGACTCGGGCGTGGGATTGCGTCCCGCGATCAGGCGCTCGGCCACTTCGGGCGTCGCGCCAATGAGCTCGGGCACCGGCGGCTCGTGCGAAATGCCGCCCGAGCCCACCACGAGCACGCGCCGGCTCGTGCGCGAGAAGAAGCGGCCAATCGCGTCGCCTAGCAGACGCGCACGGCGCAGCGTGGCCATGGGCGGCGCAACCGAATTGATGAACACCGGAATCACCGGATAGCGGTCGAGGCCGCCCGTCAGCACTTCGAGCGCCTGCGCACAACCGTGATCGACTTGCATGCGGTACGAAAGGGCCACGTCGATATCGGCTGCGAGCACGTTCTCCGCGAGCGCATGCGCCAGATCGCCTGGCACGGGCAGCGTGCCGGCCATGCTCTTGAAGTCGCCGATCGCCTGCGCCTTCGCGCCGATGCAGAACGGCGGCATCACGTCGTAGAAGAAGCCGTTGAAGTGATCGGGTGCGAACACAACGATCAGGTCGGGCTTGAAGGCCTCGACGCGCTCGCGCGCAGCACGGCCCGCGCGCTCGACTTCGGCCACCACGTCCGGCTGCGGATCGAAGTAGCCGTGCAGCGGCGTGTGCGAAAGACATTCCAGATGAATGGGCATAGGCGAGCCTCTCCTGGTCATGCTGGTCATGCTGCTCATGCTTGTGCTGCCTGCGCAACGGCGACGTTGCCGCGCGAAGGACGGTTTTGCGGGACCGCAACGGCGTGTGGCTCGCGCGAGACCACGTCGGTCACACCCAGCTTGCCCGCAAGCTCGACGATCGCTTCCGAGACTTGTTGGGGCGTGCACACGCCTGCAACGAAGCGGTCCGGGCGCAGCAGCACGACCGACTCCGGCAGCCGGCTGAACCAGTCCTTCAGCCGGCCCTGCACGTCGCCAAGCGCCAGCACGCCCTCAGGCACGTCATCGGCGTAATCGAGCTGCACGTCGGGCTTCGCGAACACGAAGCGCGCGCCAAGCCGCTCCCACAACGCTCGCGCCTCTCGCGTGAGGCCGAACGTGGGGTCCGCGCCCCAGGCCAGCACGGCGAAACCGTTGCCGATCGCATCGTCGAGCCGCACGACGCGGCCGTCTTCCAGGCGCACGCGCGGCTGAATGAACATGCGCCCGACCGGCGAAGCCGCGAGCGGATCGCGGCCATACGCGAGGCGTCCGAGCAGCGAATCGCGCTTCTGGCTCATCAGGCCCAGCATGCGGCCCGGCGCCGAGTTGCCGGAGCGCTCGAGGATGCGCGCAAGCCAGCCGCCCGTCGGTTGCGGCGGCGGCAGCAGCACCACGCCCGCTTCGTAACGCGGCATCGGCTTGAAGCGCATTTCCACGAAGTAGCGCTTTACTGCGGGAAATACGTTCATCGAGCGCACGAAGCGGTCGCGAAAGCGTGCGCCGAAACGCGTGGTCGGCGCGAAGATATCGCCGGCCACTTCGGAGAGGTGGATCATCGAACGCGCGTGTGCGCGGCGCTCCGCCGTATAGGTATCGAGCAGTCGACCGTCGGCCTGGCCCTTCGCGACCATCGCGAGCTTCCAGCCCAGGTTGTTCGCGTCGCGAATGCCGCTGTTGTAGCCCTGCCCCTGCCACACCGGCATGATGTGCGCCGCGTCGCCCGCGAGCAGCACGCGGTCCACACGGAACGTTTCGGCCAGACGGGCGTTGTGTGTATAGACACGCTTGCGGATGTAGTCGACCTTCTCCGGGTCCGCCACCACCTTGCGAATCAGCGCGGCCATGTTCTCGGGCTTCGAGAGTTCCTCTTCGGTCTCGCCCGGCATTACCATGAATTCAAAACGGCGAATGCCGTGCGGCAGCGCCGCGGATACATAGGGGCGTTCGTGATCGCAGTGCAGATAGATGTGCGGCGAGCCGATCGGATCGTTGCGCACGTCCACCACGATCCACTGATTGGGCTTCGTGCGGCCTTCGAAGGGCACGTTCAGCGCGCGGCGCACGAGGCTGTTGCCACCGTCCGCGCCCACCATCCAGGCCGCGCGGATCGTGCGGCGCGCACCGCTTGCGTCGCTCACGTCGATCGACACGCCCTGCGCATCCTGCACGAACGCGTTGACGCTATGGCCGAGCAGCACCTCCACATGCTCGAAGCGCGCGAGGCCCTCGTACAGCACGCGGTCGGCGAGCGGCTGGATGAACGCATTGCGGCGCGGCCAGCCGAACTCGTCGGTGCGCGGCTCGATCGACGCGAAGCAGTGGCCGTCCTTCGTGACGAAGCGCATCCAGTGATCGGGCGTGGTGTGCGGCAGCAGCGCATCGGCGAGCCCGACCGCCTGGAATACGCGCAATGCTTCGTCATCCAAACCAATTGCGCGCGGATAGTCGATAATCTGGTCGAGCTTTTCGACGAGCGTGACACGCACGCCCTGCAAGCCGAGAATATTGGCGATCATGAGGCCCACGGGACCGGCGCCGATGATGGCGACGTCGGTCGAGCGCGGACCGGAGCGAGCGGCGTCCGCCGCGATGGGAGTGGTGTGCATGTTGTCTCCTTTGTCGGTCGCACTTGGCGCTTTAGTGCCTGGTGCGACCCCATGCAGGGCCCGCGCGACTCATCGGCCGCTGCGGATGCTGACAGGGGGTGCCTGAAAACGGATCACCGTGTTGGAAGCGGTGTCGCCAACGGGTGAATGCAAGCGAGTCTAGGGGCGCGCCAGAGCGCTCTCAACATTTTTAGAGAAATGTGCATAGAATGCACATGATTGATTTAAAAGAGATTTTTCATGACGAAGTACGTAAACGTCCGAGGCCTGGCGCGCGGGCTGGAGGTGCTCCGGGCGCTCAATGCCATGGAGAACGGGCGCGCGACGAGCCAGCAACTGAGCGAGGCCACGGGCCTGCATCGCACGACGGTGCGGCGTTTGCTGGAGACGCTGGTGGAGGAGAATTTCGTGCGGCGCAGCGCATCGGACGACAGCTTCCGCCTCACGATCAACGTGCGCGCCTTGAGCGAAGGCTTTACGGATGACGAAAGGATCGCGACCGTCGCGCCGCCCATCATGGGCCAGTTGCTGCAACGCATCGTCTGGCCATCGGACCTCACGACGCCCGACGGCGACGCGATGATCATCCGCGAGACCACCCACCGTTTCAGCCCGCTCTCGTTTCACCGCGCGATGGTGGGCCGCCGCCTGCCGATGCTGCTCACGGCGGCGGGCCGCGCCTACTTCGCCGCCTGCCCCGAGGCGGAACGCGAGGACATTCTGGATCTGCTGCGCGCGGGTGCGGGCGGCGAGCAGCAACAGCAGCTCGCCTCGGACGCCGCGTTCATCCGCAATCTCGTGCGGCAAACGCGTGCCGACGGATTCGGCTCGAATCACGGCGACTGGGCGGACCAGCGCAAGATCGGCGCGCTCGCGGTGGCCATCGGGGCGCATGAGCGCGTGATCGCGAGCCTCAACGTCATCTACCTGGAACAGGCGATCCTTCCCGCGGAAGCGGTGCGCCGCTTCGTGCCCGAGTTGCAGCGTGCGGCGCAGGAGATGGAAAAGGCGCTGGAAGTGCAGGAAGACGACGTGGGCGGCGCCAAAGGCTAAACGACTACTCGCACGGGAACATGCGCATCGTCACGACGTTTGCACACGGTCTCGCACATTCGCGCGCACGAGCTCGAATAGCGCGTCGAGCTCCGCGCCATGCGGCTCCTTGCGGGCAACCATCAGCAGATCGATACGCGGCGGCTCGCCTGCCAGCGGCCGCGTACAGATCGCCGCGCTCGTGAGCGATTCGACATACGCTGGCAGCAGCGCATAGCCGAGCCCCATGCCCACGAGATTCAGATTCAGCAGAATATTGGTGGCCACCTGCGCGACTTTGCGTTCGACCTCGTGCGCCGCGAACCACGCATCGGCCACGTCATACACTTGCCCAGAAAACTGCGGATGCGTGCTGATGAACGGCTCGCCATTCAGCATGCGCGGTTCAATGCGTTCGTGCTGCGCGAGCGAATGAGCACTCGGCAGCACCACCACGAGCGGCTCGGTCAGCACCACTTCGCTCGCCAGCGCACTGGACTGCACGGGCCGCCGCATAAAGGCCACGTCGATCTCGCCGCGCAGCAGCGCCTCTTCCTGGTCGGCGGTCGGCAGGCTGCGCAGCTCCACGTTCACATCGGGAAAGCGCAGGCGCAAGCGCGGCAGGATGGCCGGGAAAACCCGAATCTCGGCGGCGGGCACGAAACCGATCGTGACGGTTGCGCGACCCTGCCCCACCTGACGCGCACGCGCCACCGCACGATCGGCCTGCGCCACCACGAGCCGCGCTTCGGCGAGAAAGACTTTGCCGGCCTCGGTCAGCTCGACCTTGCGGCGAGTGCGCTCGAAAAGCGGCGTCCCCACTTCGTCTTCGAGATTGCGGATCTGCTGGCTCAACGAGGGCTGCGCCGTGTGCAGACGCTCGGCCGCGCGCGTGAAGCTCAGCTCGTCGGCAACGGCAATGAAATAGCGCAGGTGTCTCAGTTCCATGCTCGAGGCGTCGTCTGGTTATCGTTCAAAAGTCTAACTGGCTACAAACAAAATATTTCACAACGATAAAGCGAACGACGAAGATCCGTCTGCATTCCCGCAAAAAAAGGCAATGCTGCCACGGAGGAGACTCGCATGTCCGCAACCATCGACATCGATGCACTTGTCGACGCGCACAACGGCCGCGTCACGTCGTCGATCTATACCGACCCCGACATCTACGCGCTAGAACTCGAGCGCATCTTCGGCCGCTGCTGGCTGTTCCTCGCTCACGTCAGTCAAATACCGAAAGCCTGCGACTTTTTCAATACCTACATGGGCGAGGATCCCGTGGTGGTGGTGCGCCAGAAAGACGGCTCGATCAAGGCGTTTCTCAATCAATGCCGCCATCGCTCGATGCGTGTGAGCTTCGCCGATTGCGGCAACACGCGCGCGTTCACGTGCCCCTATCACGGCTGGTCGTATGGCGTCGACGGCGCGTTGATCGACGTGCCGCTCGAGTCGCGCGCCTACCCGCAAGGCCTGTGCAAGGAGAAGTGGGGCTTGCAGGAAGTCACGCGTGTGGCCGTCTACAAGGGCCTCGTGTTCGGCAACTGGGACGCGGGCGCGCCCGACCTCGAAACCTATATGGGCGATATTGCCTGGTATCTCGACGGCGTGCTCGACCGGCGCGAGGGCGGCACCGAGATCATTGGCGGTGTGCACAAATGGGTCATCGACTGCAACTGGAAATTTCCCGCGGAGCAGTTCGCGAGCGACCAGTATCACGCCTTGTTCACGCATGCCTCCGCGGTGGAAGTGCTGGGCGCGAAAGCCGGCGCAGAGGGAAGCCAAAGCGGCGCGCTCGGCGCGGGCCAGACCGCGCGCCCCGTGTGGGAAACCGCGAAAGACGCGTTGCAATACGGGCAGGCGGGCCACGGCAGCGGCTTCTTCTTCACCGAGCAGCCCGACGCGAACGTATGGGTGGACGGCGAAGTTTCGCAGTACTTCCGCGACACCTACGCCGAAGCCGAAGCGCGCCTCGGCAAGGTGCGCGCGATGCGGCTTGCGGGACACAACAACATGTTCCCGACGCTGTCCTGGCTCAACGGCACGGCTACGTTGCGCGTGTGGCATCCGCGCGGGCCGAATCAGGTCGAGGTGTGGGCCTTCTGCATCGCCGACAAGGCCGCATCGGCCGACGTGAAAGCCGCCTTCGAGCGCAGTGCGACGCGAGCATTCGGCCCAGCCGGCTTCCTCGAACAGGACGACTCGGAGAACTGGGCAGAAGTGCAAAAGGTGCTGCGCGGCAACCGCGCGCGCCAGACCAAACTATGCATGGAGATGGGTATGGGCGGCGAGCGCGTGCGCGAAGACGGCATTCCTGGTATGACTAATTACATTTTCTCGGAGACGGCCGCGCGCGGCATGTACCGGCGGTGGGCCGATCTTTTGATGTCGCAAACGTGGGACGAAGTGAACGCGCGCACGGCGCAGTACGAAGCGGAGGTCCTCAAATGAGCGAAACCGCCGCAATGGAAGCTGCGCCCGTCGGCTTGCCGCACGCCCGCGTGCCGCACGCCCTCCATCACGAAATCGAGCAATTCCTCTTTGACGAAGCCGCGCTGCTCGACGAATGGCGCTTTCGCGACTGGCTCGATCTCATGGCACAGGACATTCACTACACCATGCGCACGACGGTCAATGCGCAGACGCGCGATCGCCGGCGCGGCGTGCAACCGCCCACTACGTGGATCTTCAACGACACGCACTTTCAGCTAGAACGCCGCGTGGCGCGCCTGGAAACGGGGATGGCATGGGCCGAGGAGCCGCCCTCGCGCACGCGCCACCTCGTGACGAACCTGCGCGTGCGCCCCACCGCATCGCCCAACGAATACGAGGCGCACGTGAATTATCTGCTCTATCGCGCGCAGAAAGAGCGCGACGAAACCATTTACGTGGGCCGCCGCATCGACCGGGTGCGCCGCATGGCCAATGCGGGCGTCGCGCCCGGCTGGCAAGTCTGCCGCCGCGAGATCGCGCTCGATCAGGCGGTGCTGTCCTCCCATAACCTGAGTGTACTTTTTTGATCATGGCCCGTATCTTTGTCTGCCACGACGACGCATTGCCCGATGGCGAAGCCATCAAGGTCGATGCCCCGACCACCGCCATCGCGGTTTTCAGGGTGAACGGCGCGCTCTATGCGCTGAACGACCGCTGCACGCACGGCAATGCTTCGATGTCCGAAGGTTACATCGAGAACGACGGCACGGTGGAATGCCCGCTGCACGCCGCGCGCTTTTGCCTGAAGACCGGCGCGGCGCTGTGCCAGCCCGCCACCGAGGCGCTCACGACCTTCCCGGTCGCATTGGTCGACGGCGCTGTTTACGTCGACGTTCCGGAGGCCGCGTGATGACTGCGTCCAAAGGCTGGCTCGACAACGAAGTGGCCTTGATCACGGGCGGTGGCTCGGGCCTCGGTCTCGCGCTCGTCGAGCGTTTTGTCGAAGAAGGCGCGCGCGTGGTCGTGCTCGAACGCTCGGCGCAGAAGGTCGCGGCGCTGCGCGAGCGCTTCGGCGCGCACACGCTCGTCGCCGTGCAGGGCGACGTCAGCGCCTATGCCGACAACGAACGCGCCGTGCTGGCCGCCGTCGACGCCTTCGGCAAGCTCGACGTCTTCATCGGCAATGCGGCGATCTGGGACCACGCGTCGAGCCTCGTCGACCTCTCGCCGGAGCAACTCGAAAGCGGCTTTCACGAGCTCTTCGCGATCAACGTGAAGGGCTATCTGCTCGGCGCGAAGGCCGCCGCGCGGTCGCTCATCGCGAGCGAAGGCAGCATGATCTTCACGCTCTCGAACTCGGCGTTCTATCCGGGCGGCGGCGGACCGCTCTACACGGCGAGCAAGCACGCCGCCGTGGGCATCATCCGCCAGCTCGCCTACGAGCTCGCGCCGAAGGTGCGCGTCAACGGCGTGGGCCCGTGCGGCATGGCAAGCGATCTGCGCGGCCCGGTTTCGCTCGGCCAGCAAGATCTGCGCATCATGGACTCGCGCACGCCCGAAGCCATCGCCGGCATTCTGCCGCTGCAATTCTTTCCACAGCCCGCGGACTTCACCGGCCCCTATGTGATGCTCGCCTCGCGTGCGAACAACCGCGTGCTCAGCGGCGTGATGATCAACGCGGACGCCGGGCTTGGGATTCGCGGCATCCGCCATGCCGCGGGCGGCCTGCATCTCTGATGGACACGCCTATGACGAATGCCTCGACCATTGCGATCGTGGGCGCCGGACAAGCGGGCGCGATCGCCGCGGCGGAACTGCGCCAGCAGGGCTACGCGGGCCGCGTCGTGCTGATCGGCGACGAAGCTCACGCGCCCTACGAGCGGCCACCGCTGTCGAAAGACGTGCTGCTTCAGCCGGATACCGCACGCTGCGCAATCTACCCGGACGACTTCTACGCGCAGCACGCCATCGAGCTCAAGCTCGGGATGCCGGCCGTCGCGCTCGATGCCGAAGCGCAAACCCTCACGCTGCAAGATGGCACCTCGATCGCCTTCGATCACTTGCTCCTTGCCACCGGTGCACGCGCGCGCCGCCTGCCGATGCTCGATGCGCTGGGCGGGCTGGGCATCGACGTCCACACCTTGCGCACGCTCGACGACGCGCGGCGCGTGCGCGCTGCCCTCGAGCCAGGCAAGCGCGTGCTGCTGGTGGGTGCGGGCGTGATCGGGCTCGAGCTCGCGTCTAGCGCCATCGATCTCGGCGCGCAGGTCAGCGTGATCGAACAAGCACCGCTCGTGATGATGCGCTGCGCCCCGCCCGTGCTGAGCCGCCATCTCTGCGAGACGCATCGCGCGCGCGGCGTGGCGCTGCATCTGGGTGTGCCGCTCGCATCGGCCGCACGCGAGCACGGCGAGATCGTGCTCACGCTCGAAGACGGCACGCGCCTCACAGGCGATGCCGTGATCTACGGCGTCGGTGTGGAGCCCGAAACGGCGCTCGCGCGCATGGCCGGCCTCGAGGTCGAAAACGGCATCGTGATCGACGCGCAATGCCGCACATCGCATCCGCGCATCTATGCAGCGGGCGATGCCGCCAGCCGGCGCAGCGCTGCGAATGCAGGCGCCACCCGCCAGGAAACATGGGAGAACGCGAAGCATCAAGCCGTGACGGCCGCACGCGCGATGTTGGGCATCGCGCCCGAAGCGCTGGACGCGCCCTGGTTCTGGACCGATCAGTGCGGCCTGAACGTGCAGTTCGCGGGCGACATGCGCGCCGCCGAGTGGATCGGGCGCGGTTCGCTCGCGGCACCGCCATGCATGTTGTTCGGTCTCGACGCCGATGGTGCGCTGGTGGGCGCCATCACCGTGAACCTGGGCCGCGAGATGCGCAACGCGAAAGCGCTGATCGCGAGGCGCACCCGGATCGCGCGCGATGTGCTCGCCGATCCGGCCCACTCCCTGCGCGAACTGGCCCGCGCCGCATCCTGAGCGCTGCCGCCAGCCCGGCGACAGGCGCCGTTTTCAACAATTTGCGAAAAGCGCTTGCAAGCCCGCGCGAGTGTCTCTATAATTCGCGCTCTCTACAGGCTCGTAGCTCAGTTGGTTAGAGCACCACCTTGACATGGTGGGGGTCGTTGGTTCGAATCCAATCGAGCCTACCAACGAATATGCAGTACCGCGTGTGTGTGCAGTTCAGCACCACGCAATGACAATGACGCACTCCCTCACGGGACTGCGTCATTTTCTTTTGGCTTTTGCATTTTCGCTCGCGTATGAAGCCTCTATCCCACACGCCTGCGCCCGGCAATCAACCGTGATTCCGCATCAATCGAGCGCCTTGTCGTTCGGATGCGCGAACAGGTCCTTCATCTGCTGCGAAAGCGGATAGTCGAGGTTCATGCCGTTGGGCGGGATCGGCTGCGTGAACCACTTCGTGTAGAGCTTCGCCATTTCGCCCGAGGTCTGCATCTTCGCAACCGTCTCGTCCACGAGCGCCTTGAATTGCGGATCGTCGCGGCGCAGCATGCACGCGTAGTTCTCCGAAACAGGCGGTGTGCCCACGACGACATAATCCTGCGGGTTTTTCGTCTTCGCACGCTCGCCGTAGAGCAGCGGCTCGTCCATGACGAACGCCACGGCGCGCCCCGTCGTCACGTTGAGGAACGATTCGGCGTGGTCCTTCGCGCTGATGATCGTCATGTTCATATGTTTCTCTTCATTCATCTTGCGCAACAGGCGCTCGTCCGACGTGCCCGCCGTGGTCACGACGGTCTTGCCCGCGAGGTCGGGGAAGTCCTTCACGCCCGAGTCCTTGCGCGTGATGAAGCGAATGCCGTAGAGGAAGATGCTGTTCGAGAACGCGGCCTGATTCTGGCGCTCGAACGTGTTCGTGGTCGAGCCGCATTCGATGTCGATGGTGCCGTTCTGCACGAGCGGAATGCGGTTTTGCGAGGTGATCGGAATCGTCTTCACCTTCAGGTTCGGCAGATTGGTCTTCTGCTTGACCGCATCGACGATCTTCAGCGCGATCTCCTGCGAATAGCCAATCACGTTCTGGTTCTGGTCATAGTAGGAAAACGGAATCGACGACTCGCGCGTGCCGAGCACGATCACGCCGCTGTCGTGAACCTTCTTGAGCGTGCCTGTGAGCTCATCCGCGTGCGCGACGCCCGGGAGCATCGCGAATGCCAGCGCCATCGCCGCGATTAATTTCGTTTTGTTCATCGTGCTCTTCTCCCAACCCGTCAAAGTGAATATGTTGCCTCGCAGTGAATGCGCGGTTCGTGGTGCCCCGTCTTGATGCCTGGATGTGATGCGTGTTGCCTTATGCGTGCTGCTCGCCGTGCTTCAGCGGCCCGGCGCGAACGGGTCGCCGTCGAGCGCAAGCTCGTGCCCGGCGAGCAGATCGGCCATCAGCTGCGCGCTCCCGCATGCCAGCGTGAAGCCCAGTGCGCCGTGCCCCGTATTCATCCACAGATTGCGGAATTGTGTCGCGCCAATCAGCGGCTTGCTGTCCGGAGTGGCCGGGCGCATGCCGGTCCACGTCTGGATCGCGCCGTAATCGCCGGCCGCGGGAAACGTCTCGCGCGCCTGGCGCGTGAGCAACGCAATGCGCTCGTTGTCCGCATGCGCGCTCATGCCCGTGAGATCGACCATGCCCGCAATGCGCAGCCGCTCGCCAAGCAGCGCGTAGACCACCTTGTGATGCGCATCCGTGACCGAGACGCGCGGCGCGCCCCGCGCGCTCGCATTGGGCAGCGTGAGACTGTAGCCTTTGAGCGGATACATGGGCACGCTCACGCCGAGCGAAGCCAGCATCGGCTGGCTCTGAAAGCCCAGGCACACCACGAACGCATCTGCTTCGATTTCGCCCGCCGACGTCACGGCCGCCAGCACACGCAGTCCTTTCGTACGGAGTCCAGAGAACTCGGTGGCGAGACGCAAATCCACGCCGTCGCGTTGCGCCGCGTGCGCAAGGCCGCGCGTAAAGCTGTCGCAATCGCCGGCTTCTTCGCCCGGCGTGTGAATGCCGCCCGCAAGCTCGCCGCCGATGTGCGCGAGCGCAGGCTCGAGCGCGACGCACGCCGCGCCATCGAGCGCGTGCTGCTCGCAGCCGAACTGCGCCTGATAGCCAGCCTGGCTGCGCGCCCCCTCGAAGGCCTCGCGGTCGCGATACACCACGAGCTTGCCGTTGCGCACGTAATCGAACGCGAGCGCCTCGCGTGCGACGATCTCATGCATGAGACGCTGGCTCAGAAAGCCGAGACCGAGCAGCTCCGCCGTGGTCGCCCGGCTGCGCGCGCGCGTGCAGGCGCGCAGGAACGCGACGCACCAGCGCCATTGGCGCGGGTCCAGACGCGGCACGAAACGCAGCGCCGCCTCGCGCGAGAACAGCCATTGGGGCAGCTTCGGCAGCACCGAAGGATCGGCGAGCGGCGCCACATAGCTATAGCTCAGCTGGCCGCCATTGGCGTGGCTGGTCTCCTGCGCCACGTCCGCGTGACGTTCGACGAGCGTCACCTGATGTCCATCGCGGGCAAGAAAATACGCGGTCGTCACGCCGATCACGCCGCCGCCCAGCACACAAATTCGCATATCCCGCTGTTCTCGTTCGTCTTCGTTTTCTCTGGCCGCCCCGGCGGCCCATGACACCAGTCTCGCCAGACAAAAACACAAACTCAATTGCGAATTGAGCGAGGGGTATAACCCCAGGTTAAGGAAAGCATTTCGGTGGGAAATACTGCATGCCAGAAACGGCGTGCGCCGTTTACACGGATTGCCGCGAATTTCAGCGCACAGCAGCAGACGGGCAAGGCCTTGCACCTTGCTTTTTTTCATGGCCCGGCGCGAGCGCGCCGGCCATGGCGAGGCGCCCTAGATATTCAGGCGCGTGACCTTGGTGCCCGCAAGCGAGACGTCGGCCATCAGACCCGCGTTGGTCAAGACGAACACTTCGACCGGATGCGTGGCCGTGTTGGTGTCGACGGCGCCGTTCGCGCCCACCGTGACAAGCGCGACCGAGGCGTCGGCGCCCGCGGCCCAGCCATCCGTGCTGCGGAATTTGCTCAGCGCGTCCTGGGTCATGAAGCAGAAGATGATGGCCTTCGACTGGGCGCCCGCCTGCAGGCCCAACGAGCCCGAGGCCGTGCTGTAGTAGCCCGTCGTGGCGCCGCCCATGCGCAGCGCGCCCTCGCCGTACTGAGCGCCGACGATGAAGCCGGCCTGCAGCACCGACGGGAACACGAGCACGCCGCGCGACTTCGCGACGAGTTCACGCGAACCTGGCACGGTGGAATAGAGCTTCGCCATGGCATTGTCGACGCTCGCGTCGATCGACTGGCGCTTCGACATATTGGTTGCCGCGTTCGAAGTGTTGCCCGGCGTAGTGGTACAGCCAGCGAGCGCCAAACCGCCGGAGGCAAGCGCGACGGCCGCCGAAAGCATGAAGTTGCGTCGTTGCATGTCGTTGTCTCCACACAATTGAGGGTGCGTGGAGCGGTGCCGCAATCCGCATGCCCGGGTTGTCGCGGCGTTACAGCGAGCTTGCCCGCTTGCGCAGCCAGGCGCGACTGTTGTCGTAGCGGCTGCAGTACGTGCGAGTCGAGGCCGCGTGCGATTGCGCCCGATTTATGGCAAGCGGGGACTCAAATGCTGCAATAACGCCAAGCCGAGTCCGGCCGATACGGGCCCACATCTGCCCGCACCGGCCGGCGACACACTCACGTGCCGATCCGACTCAAGGCGTGGTGGGCTGCCAGGACGAATCGGGATCGAAACTCTTGAGCGCGGCGGCTGTGCGCGCGC
Source organism: Paraburkholderia silviterrae (assembly GCF_004353915.1). Classification (GTDB taxonomy): domain Bacteria; phylum Pseudomonadota; class Gammaproteobacteria; order Burkholderiales; family Burkholderiaceae; genus Paraburkholderia; species Paraburkholderia silviterrae. The sequence goes on from NZ_SMRP01000011.1 coordinate 56,811, forward strand.
CGTTGGGCCCGAGGTTCTTCTGGTAGAGCTTGCCGTCCTGATTGATGATGAAGCTCATCACACCCGTCTTGCCATACTGCGCCGGCCACGCCACGAGCGCGAAGCCGTTGGCCAGCTGGCCGTTCGCCAGGTAGCCGCGCGCGCCACCGTCCGCATGTGCGCCCTGCGCCGTGAGGATGCGGAAGTGGTAGCCGTGATACCCCTCCTGCGGCGTGACTTTCGCGTTGTGCGGCATGGCCTCGGCAAGCGGCCCGAGCGGGCTCTCGGTCTCGCCAGGCGCAACCGGCCAGTAGAGACCGTCATGGGTGCCGGGCGTGCTCACGATATGCTGCGCGTAATGCTGCGTGAGCTTGCGGTAGTCGTTCTGCGCATCGACATAGGCGAGCGAGCTGAGCATGGCCGCGCGCTCGTTGCGGCCGATGCGCCGCGTGAGCACTTCGCTTGCTCCCTCACGCGGATCGAAGCGCCAGCCGCTCGCGCTCTGCACGATCGGGATGGGCAGCGTCCAGCCACTGTCGCCCACGGCCAGGTGGGCGCTCGCCTTGCCCGCCACGGGTGTTGCGTCGGCCTCGATCTGATGGCCCTTCGCCCACGCGCCCAGAAAGTCGTAGATGTCTTCCTGGCCGATATCCTTGGTGGGGATGAAGTGCTGGAAGTCGTTGCCGAGCACGTGCTTCATCGCATCGTGGTCGTTGGTGGCAAGCGCATTGGTGAACGCGTCGGCCGCGGCTTCGGGCGTGGCGTAGACGGCCTGCGCCGAGGCCACGCCCGCGCCGGGCATGGCGAGCAGCGCAGGCGCTGCGAACAGCGCGAACGCCAACGCTGAGGTGAGCCGGGCGAGCCCGGCAGGCCGCGTGCTGCGCGATGCGCGTTGCGACAGACGGCGTGCGTGTTTGCGGATCATCGCAAGACTCCTATAGAGATTCAACGACGACCGAAGTGGCGTTCGCCACCACCGCCCGCACCAAGCCGGCCACCGCCGCCACCACCGCCACCGCCGCCACCGCCGAACGAACCCCCGCCGCCGCCCTGGTGCTGCTGGAACGCCGTACGGCTTTGCTGACCGCGCTGCGCGTCGGCGCGCGCCGTGTTGCCGTCGCCGGCACCACGCAGCGCGTTATCGCGATTCGCGCTTTGTGAGCGGTTGCCGAGATCGTTCGGCCGATTGGCGCCCTGCGTGCGATTGTTGAGTTCATTGCCACGGTTGCCGTTTTGCGCGCGGTTGTTCAGCTCGTTGCCGCGATTGGCGTTCTGCGCGCCGTTCGCGTTGGGCCTGCCGCCCTGCTGGATGCCTTGCAGACGCTGCTGGGCGTTGCCGCCCATGTTCTGCCCGGTGCGATTCTGCAAAGTCTGCGCGGCCTGCTGGCGCGACTGGTCGTAGCCGCGGAAGTCATTGCGCTGGCCGTTCAGATTCCCGTTGTTGGCGCGTTGACCGTTGAAGTTCTGGTTGCGGCGCTCGACATTGGAGTTGCGATTCCAGTTCGCCGTGCTGTTGTTCGTGTTGATACGGTTGTTAACGTTGATGTTGTTGTACCGGTTCACGTTGATGTTGACGTCGTGATTACCCCAGTTAAAGCCGCCCCACAGCGAGTTCGCCACCGCCACGCCCGCACCGAACGCCAGCCCGCTCACGAAGCCCGTAGCGATGGCATAGCCCGGAGGCGGCGGCATGTACACGGGCGGATAAGCGGGATACGGCCACGCGCCGTACACCACGGTTGGGTTATAGGTGGGCACGTACACCACCTGCGGGTTGGCCGGCTCGATCACGATCGTTTGCGTGGTCGACGTGCTCGCTGCCGGCTGCACCACCACCTTCTGCTGCTCGTTGGACTTGAGGTTGCCCGCCTTCTGCGCCTGCACGCGCAGGCGCTGCACGGAGTCCATGACGTCGTTGGGCTGAGCGAGGAAGGCATTGCCGATCTGCGCGACCCAGTCGGGCTTGGACTCCATGGTGGCGAGCACCTGCGGGAAGGCCACGAGCGACTGCACGCTCGGATCCCACGGCTGGGAAGCGACGGCCTTCACGGCGTCATCGCCTTTCACGTTCGGATTGGCCTTCGACCACGCGGCGGCGGCCTGCACGTCCTGCGGGAACGTGGCAGCCATGAGCACCTGCGCGAGCAGCGCGTCGGGATAGAGCGCGATGGGCGCGGTGAGCGCATCGAGCTGCTGGTTGGAAAGATGTGCCGCGTTCTGTGCAATGGCGGCCACAGGCCCGGTCGGGCCGACGAAAAGCGGTGCGGCCGCGAGCGCGGCGCACATGAGCCAGGCAGCGCGCTGGCGTACACCGGACGATTTCACGAATCGTTCCTCCTCGTTGCGGATGGGTCATTCAGGTGCCCGAAAAGGATACCTGCCTGCGGTGCGGACTGAAATTCGAACAGCGGCACCGCGATGTGATGCGACGTCGTGCAACGTACTAGCGGGAAAATAAAGGGGTAAGACTCAAGGTGTCAACCGCGATTTCGTTAAAGTTTGCCCGTTTATAAAAACGCATCAATTGCATTGAACAAACCTGAATTCGAAACAATCCGCGCCGCATTAAATTCCCCTTTTCATTCAATGTTCTGCGTCTTCGGATTGCTTGCGTCCCGGCGACAAGTGCATACGCACAAAGCCCACGTGCTCGCGCAGCACATAGAAGGCATCAGCATAAGCGAGCGGCATGCGCAGCGTATTGAGTGCGCGCTCGATCTCGTCGAGTTCCGCGACCAGCGCGCGCCGCTCTTCCTCGCTTGAATGTTTGAGCGCATCGCGCTCGATGGCAATGAGCGCGCCGTAATAGCGATAGATGCGCGAGCGCACGCGCCAGCGATACAACGCGGGAATCGCCCGCAGCGCCGGAAAGACCAGTACGGCGAGCGGCAGCAGCAGCACGAGCATACGGTCGGTCACGCTGGCGAGCCAGAACGGCAGCGAGCGATAGAGAAAGCTCTTGCCCGACTTGTAATACCGCGTGGCGTCCTCGCTGATGCGGAAATCGTGCGCCACCGGGCTTGGGAATTCGCCCGCGCGCTGCAGCAGCCCGGGCACGCCGTTCACCTCGCCGGCCGCCTCGATGATGAGGTCGGAGATCGCTGGATGCAGCGTGTTGTGCGCGACGATCTCCACGGTCGGGCCAATCAGATGCACGGTATGCGGCGGCACGCGCCGGCTCAGGTCGAGCACGCCCGGCGGCAAGTCGATGCTGTCGAGATAGGGAAAGAGGCGCGTATACGCGGCCTGCTCGTCGAAGCTCATCACCGAAATGCCGGGAATGCCGAGCAGACGCTGCATGAGCTCGCGCGTGGTGGAGTCGCCGCTCAGCATCGCGACATCGACTCGGTTGGAGACCAGTGCCGTGGCGGCCTCCATGCCGTCGAGCGGCAGGAAGGTGGAGTCGCCGCCCGGCTCCATGCCGTTCGCGTCGAGCAACTTGAGCGAGAGCTCGCGCGTGCCGCTGCCCAGCCGGCCGATGGCGATGCGCTTGCCGTCGAGATCGGAAAGCTGCGTGAGCCCGGAGCCGTGATAGAACACGACGATGGGCAGGTACGCAACGCTGCCAAGCGAAACGAGCGAGCGCGTGTCGAGTCCGTCGGCCACGCCGCCCTGCACGAACGCGAGGTCGACCTTCGCCTTGGGATCAAGCAGGCGCTGAAGGTTCTGGACCGAGCCGTCCGACTCCAGGATCTTGAGCTTCACGCCATTGCGCGCGAGGATCGTGCGGTAGGCCTCGGCCATCTGCATGAACGAGCTGTCGCGCGGCCCCGCGCTAATGGTGATGCTGCGCGGCGGCGCCGGATCGACGAGCCACACGAAGATCGCGATGACCACGACGCAGAACAGCGCGATCGGCAGCGTCGTGAGCGCGAGATCGCGCCACGCAGGATGCGATGGGTCGCGCATGAAATGCGGCAAAGGCTGTCGATGTCGTTTCATGAGAACCCGGCGGCAATGCGTCGAACTCAGGAAACCCCATCATGCCATTTTCGCGCCGGATCGCAACGCTGGTTTGCGAGAGTGTGCATATGCGCTATCGCGGCGCCTCGGCGGCCCTCAGCCTGAGCGGCCCGAACCTCGGCGGCCCACCTACGCGGCCCGCACTGAAAGCAACGTAATCGCGCTATGCGCGGCTCACTGCACCTTCACTGCGTCGCCGCGTTGGTGAGCGCGAAGAGTTCGGCGCGCAGCGCCTTGGCGCGGTCGCGCTTCATGTACTGCTCGAATTCGGCCTGCGCGTCGAGCCACAGCGCATGCGCCTTCTCGTAGCGGCGCGCACCGCTTGCCGAGAGACGATAGACGAGCGTGCGCGTGTCGTGCTCGGCCGTGAACGCGAGCACGAGGCCATCGCGCTGCAAGGGCTTGAGCGCGCGCACGAGCGTCGTGCGGTCCATCACGAGCTCGTCCGAGAGCTCGGCCGCCGTGGCGTCCGGACGGCTGGCAAGACGCGAAAGAATCGTGAATTGCGCGGCCGTCACGCCCGCCTGAGAAAGATGGTGCTCATAAAGCTGCGTAACGAAGCGCGCCGCCTGTCGCAGCGCAAAACAGTTGCATTCCTCACGCGTCATTCGCTTCGCCATCGCTGCTCACCCTGGTCCGCTTCGTTCATCATGCGCCGTGCTCGCCCTGCACATGCACGGCCATCATACTTTCTCGAGCGCAAGCGCGATACCCTGGCCGCCATCGATGCAAAGCGTCACGACGCCGCGGCGCAAGCCGTCGCGATGCATCGACCATGCGGGATCGAGCTTTGCGGGCACAAGCGTCTCGCGCGCCGAATTCAGCCTGCTCATCGTGTTCTCTCCGTTGATTTGCAGAATTGCCGCATGTATCACTTCATTCTATGTATGCATATGCACACATTCCAGTGCTTTGGCCGAATCGATATTCACGATTCGTGGCACGTTTTATGTCGTGCCATACATGCGGCGCGAAAATCCGGCGCGCGGGTGCGGCCATGTCGCCGCGTCGTCAGGCCACGGCCGGGAAATCGAGCGTCGTATCGTTCACGCGGTTCACCAGATTCGTGAACGTGATCGACGTGATGGCGAGCGCGATCTCCACGATCTGGCGTTCCGTGTAACCCGCCTCGCGAATCGCATTGACCTCGGCTTCGGCCACCGTGCCGTGCGTACGCACCAGCACGCGCACGAAATGCACCAGCGCGTCGCGCTTCGCGTCGCCGGTTGCGTCACCCGCACGAATCTGCTTCATCCCTTCGGGCGTGAGGCCCGCGGCCTTGCCCATCAGCGTGTGTGCAGCTACACAGTAGTCGCAGCCGGCCACTTCGCTCACCGCGAGCTTGATGGTTTCGATATCGGGCTTGGCGAGCGAGCCGCCGGCCAGCACGGCGTCGACGGCCAGCATCGCGCCCAGCGCTTCGGGGCTGTGCGTGCCAATGGTGGCATAAGCGTTCGGCACCTTGCCGACGGCCTTGCGGATCTTCGCGAAGATTTCGGCGGCGGCACCTGTGGCGGCTTCGGGGCGAATGGCGGAAAGACGGGACATGACAAACTCCTCAAGTTGCATTGAACTGGCTGTGTTGCGTAGCCATCGTCGATGGCATGAAGCCAGTCTAGCCGCGCAGCCCGGCGCTTTTAATGCCAGAATGACGCGACTTCATGCCCGTTCGTCTCACTCAGATCGCCCAGCCGCCGCCCATGGACATCCTCAGCCGCCTTCTGACGCTCATGCCCGTCGCGGGCCGCCTCGACGTGCGCTGCCATTTCGGCGCGCCGTGGCGCATCGACGAGCCCGCCGCCGACGCGCGCGAGATCCGCTATCACGTGCTGCTGAGCGGCACGGCCATCGTCGAGGACGCGCACGGCGCGCCCACTGCGCTGCATGCGGGCGACATCGTTCTGTTTCCCTCGGGCGCGCCCCACCTGCTGCACGATGGCAGCGGCGCGCCGCCGGCCGCCGTCGAACGGCGCTTCGAGCAGGGTCACGCGGTCGAAACGAACCTTGCCGAAAGCCACGCTGCGGACGTGCTCTGCGGCCGCTTCCTGCTGCCCGCCGTGCCGCAGCGCCTCTTGCGCGAGAATCTTCCCGCCCGGCTCGTGGTACACAGCGCGAGCGCCGGCGGCAACCCGCCCGAGCGCCTTGTGCGCCTGATCGCGCTGCTGCGCGACGAGGCGCTCGACGCGCAGCCCGGCAGCGAGTCGCTCGTCAACCATCTTTCGGGCGCGCTCTTCGCGCTCACGCTGCGTTACGCGAGCCGTGCCGATGCGCCGCCGCGCGGCCTGCTCGCGCTCGCTCAGCAACCGCGCCTGCAGCCCGCCATCGACGCCATGTTCGACGCGCCCGGCAAGCCGTGGACGCTGCCGGAGCTCGCCGCGCTGTGCCATATGTCGCGCGCGACGTTCGTGCGCCACTTCGACGAAGCGATCGGGCGCAGCGCGGCCGACGTGCTCACCGACATCCGCATGACGCTCGCGGGCCGCATGCTCGCGCAGGGCGCCCAGCCGGTGGCCGAGATCGGCGAATTCGTGGGCTACCAGTCCGATGCCGCGTTTCAGCGCAGCTTCAAGCGACATGTGGGGATGACGCCCGCGCAATGGCGTGCCGCGGCTCGCGCGGGCGCGTGAGTGCAGCGAGTGCCTTGGCTGCTGCGACTGCCGTGGCTGCCGTGAGTGCCGTGAGTGCCGTGAGTGCCGTGAGTGCCGTGGGTGCCGTGGGTGCCGTGGGTGCCGTGGGTGCCGTGGGTGCCGTGGGTGCCGTGAGTACCGCGAGTGCTGCGAGCGCTGCGAGTGCCGTGACTGCCGCGACCGCCCTGGCTGCGTGATCGTTCGCGAAGCAGCGCGTATGTTCATCCGCCTTGCGCCTCGCTCATGGCGGGCGTGCCGGCGCCGGCCGCGACCACATCGCCGCTTTCGCTCCAGCCGCCGCCCAACGAGCGATAGAGCGCCACCGCCGCGAGCGCGCGCTCGCGCTTGGCGTTGTTGAGCAGATCAGCGTCGGCAAGCCAGGTCTGTTGCGCGCTCAGCACGTCGAGAAAGTCGGCCGCGCCGCCCTTGTATAGCTGGTTGGCGAGCTTGAGCGCCTGTTCGGACGACGTCACGGCGTCGCGCAACTGCTGGGTCTCGCCCGCCGTGCTCACGAGGTCGCTGCGGCTGTCTTCCACTTCGCGCAGCGCCTGCAACATCGTCTGCTGCAAGTTCAGTTGCGACTCGCGCATGCGGCTCTCGCTCTGCTCGATATCGGCCGTGATGCGGCCCGCGTTGAAGATCGGGCTCGTCGCGCTGAGCGCCGCGCTGAAGAGGTTGTCGGTGAGCGTGGGCAGGCCCAGATACGACGATGCGAGCACACCGTCCGTGAGATTGAGCGAGAACTTCGGATAGCGCTCCGCGCGCGCGACGCCCACTTCCGCCGCGCGCTGCTGCACGGTCGCGTAAGCGGCCTGCACGTCGGGGCGGCGCAACAGGGCCTCCGAAGGCAGCCATTGCGGCACGCCCGCGGGCGCCGCCGGAATGGGCGCGGGCGCAGCCAGCGCGAGCTGCGCGACCGACTCGGGCGTGCGCCCCGTATACACCGCGATGAGGTTCAATTGATGGTCGATGCTCGCCTGCGCGCGCGGAATGCGCGCCTGCAACTCGCTCAACTGAGTTTGCGCACGCGTTACGTCGAGCTGAGTCGAAAGGCCATACTTCAAGCGGTCTTGAGTCAACTGCAATGTGCGCTGCCTGATCGATACGTTGTCCTGCAGAATCTTCAGTTCGGCTTGTGCCCAGCGCAGATCCACGTAGGCCGATGCAGTATCCGCCGCCAGTGCGAGCCGCACCGCGTCGAGCGCATGTTGCTGGCCCACCAGGTTCGCCTGTGCCGCGAGCAGGTCCAGACGCTCGCCGCCGAACACGTCCGGCGCCCAGCTCAGCGTCACACCGGCGCCCGCCTCTTTCACGTAGCCGAGCGGCGGCGGCGTGTTCTGCCGCTCGTAGGCGCCGTGCGCCGTGAAGTCCAGTTGCGGCAGCAGCGCGGCGTGCTTCTGCGTCGTGATCGATTGCGCCTGCTTCACACGCTCGGCCGCCGCCTGCAAGTCGAGATTGCCGCTCAGCACGCTCGAGAGCAGCGCATCGAGTGTCGGGTCGTCGAACTGGGCCCACCACGCGCGCGCATCGACGGCGTCCTGCGGCGCGTCGATGCGCCAGGCGGCGGGAGCCGTCGCGTGCACGGCGGAAGGCAGATCGGCGTGCTGCGCGGGCTGCACGGCGCAGGCGGCAAGCACGGCCGCGACGAGAGCCGCGAGCCCCACGCGCGCGAGGCGCTGTGGCTTCGAGTGGGAATGGCCTCGCAATTGCATAGGAAACCTCAAGGACTCAATGGGCATCGGGCGGCGGTGTGTTGTGGACAGGCTGCGAGAACGCCACACAGGCAATGGCAACCACGAAGCACAGCGAGAGCACGAAGAACGTATCGGAGAACGTCATCACGAGCGCCTCGCGCAGCACGAGCGCATGCAGTTGCGCGAGGCCCGCTTGCGCCGCATCGAGCGTGTTGCCTGCAATAGCGGACCAGTGGTTCGTGCTCCCGGCGAGCAAGCTCTCGACTTGCGGCGCGCCGTGCACGACACGCTCATTGAGCCGCAGATAGTGAAAGTTGAGCCGGTCGTTGAGCATGGTCGCGCTCACCGCAATGCCGATCGCGCCGCCCAGGTTGCGCATCAGGTTGAAGAGACCGCTTGCCGACTTGAGCCGCGAAGGCGGCAGTGAGCCGAGCGACATGGTGACAATAGGCGGAATCGCGAACTGCTGGCCCACGCCGCGCAGCGCCTGGGGCAGCAGGAATTGCTGCCAGCCCCAGTCGTGCGTGAGCGGCACGTACAGATAGCAGCCAAGGCCGAAGCAAACGAGGCCGAACAGCATCAACGCCCGCATGCTGAAGAAGCGCGTGGCGTATGCATAGGCACCGAGCGCGAGCATCTGGAACACGCCCACCGAAAGCAGCGAAAGCCCGATCTGCAGCGAGCTGAAGCCACGCACCTCGGCAAGAAAGAGCGGCGTGAGGAACACCGCCACGAAGATGCCGATGCCCGTGACGAACGAGAGCACGCTGCCGATGCCGAAGTTGCGCACCGCGAGCGCGCGCAGGTCGACGACGGGCTCCTTCGCGGTGAGCGCATGCACGATGAAGAGAAAGCCGCAGATTGCCGAGACCCATGCGCAGGCCACGATGGTGTCGTCGCCGAACCAGTTCTTGCGCGGCCCTTCTTCGAGCACGTATTCGAGGCAGCCGAGAAAGGCGCACATCAGCGCGATGCCGATATAGTCGCCGCGCTTGATGAGCGCGAGATCGGGCTCGTCGATATGCACGTACTTCGGCACGAGCGCGGCCACGGCGATGCCCGGCACAAGGTTCAGATAGAACAGCCAGTGCCACGACCATTGGTCGGTGATCCAGCCGCCTATCACGGGGCCGAGCGTGGGCGCGAGCGAGGCGAGCGCGCCGATGGTCGTGGAGGCCACGATCCGCTGCTTGCCCGGAAAGAGCACGAAGGCGGTGGTGAACACGGTGGGGATCATCGCCGCGCCCAGCGCGCCTTGCAGGGCGCGAAACGTGATCATCGAGTCGATATCCCAGGCAAGGCCGCACAGCATGCTCGTCACCGTGAAGCCCACCGCCGAGGCCACGAAGAGCCAGCGCGTGGAGAACACTTTCGAGAGCCAGCCGGACATCGGAATCACCATGATTTCGGCGATCAGATACGCTGTCTGCACCCAGGACAGCTCGTCCTGGCTCGCGGAGAGCCCGCCGCCGATGTCACGCAACGAGGAAGCGACGATCTGGATGTCGAGCGTGGCCATGAAAAAACCGATGCACATCAACGCGAAGGCGAAGGCGCGCTGCGCCATGGGCTGCTCGTGCGGCGCGAGCTTGTGGTGCGCTGCGTGTGCTTCGGGGGCCTGGTGTGCCTCGTGCCCCGCCCGCACGGGCCGTACTTCTATGGCGGAAGTCGTATCGCTCATGTCGTGCCACCCTGTTTCAATGCACGGCGTCAGTCCACGGCGGCGGCGGTTTGCCCGCCATCGCGCAGATGCACCGTTACCGTGGCGGAAAGGCCGGGCCGCAGCACGCCCTCCATGCCTTGCGGCACCTTCACGCGAATGCGCACCGGCACGCGCTGCACGATCTTCGTGAAGTTGCCCGTGGCGTTCTCGGGCGGCAGCACGCTGAAGGTCGCGCCCGTGGCGGGCGCAAGGCTCTCCACCGTGCCATGCAGCGTTGTGCTTGCGGCGTCGAGCATGACGTCGGCGTGGTCTCCTGCATGCATCTTCTTGAGTTGGTCTTCCTTGAAGTTCGCGTCCACCCAGAGATCGGCCGCGGGCACCACCGTGAAGAGCGGCGCGCCCACGTTCGCGAGCATGCCCACGCGCGCAGTGCGGTTGCCGATGTACCCGTCCACCGGTGCGCGGATCGTCGTGTATTCCACGTTGAGCGCGGCGAGGCGCCGGTTCGCCTCGGCCGTTCCCACGCGTGCCTGCGCGTTGGCGATCTGCGCGGCAAGCACGTCGAGCTGGCGCTGCGCGGCCACCACCGACGCGCCGCTCCGGGCCACGGAGGCCTGCGCCTTCGCGTAATCGGCATCGGCGCGCTCGACGAGCTGGTTCGACACCGCGTCGTCTTTCACAAGCGCGCGATAGCGCGTCTGATCCTGCGCGCTGCGCGTGAGCTCGGCGTCCGAGGCGCGCACTTCGGCCTGGTGCTGGCCGATCACCGCGGCCTGCAGCGTGCGCTGCGCTTCCAGCTCCGCCACCGCGGCGCGCGCGCTCGCGAGCTCGGCGTCGGCCTGTGCGAGCTTCGCGTCATAGTCGCGTGGGTCGAGCCGCATGAGCACCTGGTTCGCCCGCACGCGCTGGTTGTCCTGCACGAGGATCTCGGCGACGAAGCCGCTCACGCGCGGCGCCATCACCGTGACGTTGCCGCCCACGTAGGCGTCGTCGGTGGTCTGTATGAAGCGCAGCACGAAAAACCAGTAGCCGCCCGCCACCGCGAGCACGAGCGCCACCGCGCCGAGCGCGAGCGGCATCCACGGCAGACCCGCGCGCTCGCGCCGCGCCGCAACCGGGGCGGGAGTGGAAGGACTCGACATGACGTTCACCTGTGCATATGCACTTTCGAAGTTGAAAAAGCCGCCGTGCGATTGAAGCCGGTCATTGGAGAAACATCGGGGCGCTTCAGACGGCGCGCGCTGCGCAGCAACAGACGCCGCGCGCGTAAGCGTGCATATGCACAGATTAGACGATGCGGCGCTCCGAAACAACCGTCGCGCGCGGCATCACTTTATGACCGCGCCGACAACAATCGCCCCTGCCTGGGACCGCTTTGCCTTCAGTTTCCTTGCTGTGCCGCCTGGGCTGCGCCGCCAAAAAACTCGGTGGCGTGGTCAATGAAGGCGCGCACCTTCGCGGGCAGCAGCGTGCGCGACGCGTAGGCGATGCGAAGCTCGATCTGTGCGTCGACGATGGGAAAGTCGTCGAGCAGCGTGACGAGCCGCCCCGTCTCCAGTTCGCGCTGCACGAGCGGGAGCGGCAGGATGCCGATGCCGAAGCCTTCGAGCACCATCGCGCAGTTGAAGTCGGGATTGTTCGAGGCGATGTCGTACTTCATGCGCACGGTCACGTCCTCGTCGCCCGCGCGGAATGTGAGCGACGGCTTGCGCAGCGAAGGCGGCATGGGCACGAACACGTGCGATTCGAGATCGGCGGGATGCCGCGGCGTCGAGGTTGCCGCGAGGTACGCGGGCGTCGTGGCGAGCGCGAGCGGGATGCGGTCGAGCAACTTGGTGACCGTGCCGTCGTTGTTGAGCATGAACGGCAGCACGAGCCCCAGGTCGAAGCCGTCCGCGACCAGATCGACGGGACGCTCGGTCAACGTCACGTCGAGCGTCACCTTCGGATACGCACGCTTGAAGCTGGCAATGAGCGGCACGAGCCGGTTCACCGCCGCCGTAGTGTGCGCAACGAGACGCAGCACGCCGCTGGGCTCGCGCGTCTGCTCGGTCGCGCCGGCCTCCAGCGCGTCCAGGTCGTCGAGCACGCGGCAGCAGCCGTCGTAGAAGCGCTCGGCGGCTTCAGTCAGCGAGACCGCGCGCGTGGTGCGATGAAAGAGCCGGCTGCCAAGGCGCTTTTCAAGCCGCGCGATCGCGCGCGAGACGACGGGCGTGGCAAGCCCGTGCATGTCCGCGGCGCGCGTGAAGCTGCGCGCCTCGACCACGGAACGAAAGATCCGCAGGGTGTCGATATAGTCCATGGCGATTGCGCCAATGATGGCGAATGGAATTAGATTCAGTGCAGTAGCTAGAAGCCACCTGTGAAAACGGCAGGAGCCGGCCGCGTCAAGGTGCGGGTGCGCCGAAAACCTCCGCGCAGAATCCGCGACCGTCCTCGGAAAGGCTTGCGCTGCCGGTGCCGTCCTCGGCGAGCGTCGTCACCGCGAGGCCGCCGTCCACGAGCGCCGTGAGATGGCGGCGCAGGCCGCTCATCGGCACGCCCGCCTGTTTCGAGAGCTTCGCGAGCGACCACGCGCGCCCCGGTGTTTCGCATTGCGCGCGCCAGAGCTGCTCGAGTATGGCCACCAGCGCCGGATCGATTTCGTCGCCGTTTTCCTCGCCGTCGTGCCGATCGTTTTCATTGTTCATCGTAGGTCTCCTCAGGCCATTTTCGCGGCCAGTTCGCCGAGGGTCTTCAACGCCGTCTCGGTCTGCGCGGTCCACGCATAGCTGTAGTTCAGGCGGATGTAATGGTGGAAATTGTTGCGCATCGAAAACATGTAGCCCGGCCCGATCGTGATGCCCTGCGCGAGCGCGGCCCGGTAGAGCCGCATCGAATCCACGCGCGGCGGCAGCTCGACCCACAGCACGTAGCCGCCCTGCGGGTCGGAGGTGCGCGTGCCGGCGGGAAAGAACCGCTCGATCATCGCACGCATCAGGCGCGCCTGCTGGCGATAGAAGCGGCGCAATCGACGCAGGTGGCGGTCGTAGCCGTCGTGGCGCAGATAGTCGGCGAGCGCCACCTGCGGCACCGAGGGCGTGGTCAGCGTATTGAGGAACTTGAGCTTCTCGACCTGCGCGCGGTAGCGCCCCGGCAGCGCCCAGCCGATGCGGTACGACGCCGACAGGCTCTTCGAGAACGACGCGCAATGCAGCACGAGCCCGCGCGTGTCGAACTGCTTGAGCGACGATGGCCGCGTCGGCCCGAAGTAGAGCTCCTGATAGACGTCGTTTTCGATCACGGGCAAGTCGTGCGCTTCGGCCAGCGCCACGAGCCGCAACATGTGCGCATCGGGCATGCGAAAGCCGAGCGGATTCTGGAAATTCGGCATCACCATGCACGCGGCCACCTTCTTGCGCGCAAGCACGCGCTCGAGCGCATCGAGGTCGATGCCGGTCTCGGGGTGCGTGCTCACTTCGATCGCGCGCATGCCGAGACGCTCGATCGCGTGCAGCATTGCGTAGTAAGTGGGCGACTCGACCACCACGGTGTCGCCCGGCTTCGCCACCGCTTGCAGGCTCAGGTTGATGGCCTCGGTCGCGCCCACCGTGATGACGATTTCCTCGGGATCGATGTCGGCGCCGTTCTCCGCGTAGCGGCGCGCGATCTGGCGGATCAGCTCGGGGTTGCCGGGCGGCAGGTCGTCGATCAGGTTCCAGCTCGCGTGGCGCCGCGCGATCGCGTTCGCATACTGGTTGATGCGCCGCCACGGAAAGAGTGCCGGGTCCGGATACGGCGAGCCGAGCGGCACCGCGTCCTGCGCGACGATGCTGCGCAAGGTGGACAGCACGAGGCGGCTCACGTCCACCGAAGCGGGCGCCGCGTTGTGCACGGGCTCCATCGGCGCCTTCGCCGCGCGGCCATGACGCGACTTGCCTCCCTGCGGAGCATGCGCCGAGCGCGCATTTCGCCCTTCGAGCACCACGGGACGGGCCTTCACGAAGAACCCCGACTGCGGCCGTGATTCGATCACGCCCCGGCTCTCGAGCAGCGCATAGGCGTGCACCACGGTCTTGATGCTCACGCCATGCTGCTCGCTCGCGCGCCGCACCGAGAGAATGCGCTCGCCCGGCGCGAACACGCCGCGCCGCACGGCGGCCTCGATGTCGTCGGCGAGTTGTTCGTAGCGGGGCACAGTCGGCGGGGCAGTCACGGGCGGCAGGCAAAGCGAATCGGGCGATCCCGTGAGTCTATGTCAAATCGTCGCAACTGTATCCCTTGCTTTTTCGTTTTTCTGTGATCACCGGGCCTGCAGGAACACAGTAGTCTTCGCACATCGGGCGGCGCATCCGCACCGTCCCTGCCTGACCAGATCCGAACGCAACATGAAAAAGCCGCAACCCCGCATCGAGCCCTATCACCATCCCGCCGCCGGCTGGGGGGCGCTCAAGCAAGTCGCCATCAACCTCATCAAGGAAAAGGTGACGGGCGGCAACTACCGGACGCTGCTCAAGCAGAACCAGCCCGACGGCTTCGACTGCCCGGGCTGCGCCTGGCCCGACCGCGAGCACGCCTCCACCTTCGAGTTCTGCGAGAACGGCGTGAAGGCCGTGGCCGCGGAGGCCACCAGCAAGCGCGTGACGCCGCAATTCTTCGCGGAGCACACCGTCACCGAACTGATGGCGCAATCGGACTACGAGCTGGAGCAGCACGGCCGCCTGACCGATCCGCTTGTCTACGACGCGAAGCAGGACCGCTACGTGCCGATCGACTGGGACGACGCGTTCAGGCTCGTCGCGAAGCACCTGAACGCGCTCGACGATCCGAACCGCGCAGCCTTCTACACCTCGGGCCGCGCCAGCAACGAAGCCGCGTTCCTCTATCAGCTGTTCGTGCGCATGTATGGCACGAACAACTTCCCCGACTGCTCGAACATGTGCCACGAGGCCACCAGCCGCGGCCTGCCGGGCACGGTGGGCATCGGCAAGGGCACGGTCACGCTCGACGACTTCGAGCACGCCGACACGCTCTTGATCTTCGGCCAGAATCCCGCCACCAATCACCCGCGCATGCTGGGCGAGCTGCGCGATTGCGCGAAGCGTGGCGCGACCATCGTCTCGATCAACCCGCTCAAGGAGCGCGGCCTCGAGCGCTTCGCAAGCCCGCAGCACACGCTCGACATGCTCTCGCCTTCAGGAGTCCAGATCAGCTCGGTGTTCATCCGCCCGCGCGTGGGCGGCGACTTCGCGCTCATCAAGGGCGTGGCCAAGCGCACGCTCGAGCTCGACGACGCCGCGCGCGCGATGGGTGCAGAACGCGGCGCCGAACGCGTGCTCGACGTGGATTTCATCGCCGAACATACGGTGGGCTTCGAGGCCTTCGCGGCCGACCTGCGCGCCGAGTCGTGGGACACCATTGTCGCCGAGGCGGGCGTGCCGCTCGAAGAAGTGCTCAAGCTCGCGGATATCTACGTGAAGGGCAAGGCCGTGATCGCGACCTGGGGCATGGGCATCACGCAGCACAAGAACTCGCTCGCGACCGTGCAACTGCTCTCGAACCTCATGATGATGCGCGGGAACATCGGGCGGCGCGGTGCGGGCCTGTGCCCCGTGCGCGGACACTCGAACGTGCAGGGCGACCGCACGGTGGGCATCGAGGAGAAGCCCACCCAGGCGTTCCTCGACCGCCTCGGCAAGGCCTACGATTTCGAGCCGCCGCGCGAGCACGGCTACGACGTGGTCGAGACGATCCACGCGATGCTCGAAGGCCATGTGAAGGTGTTCATCGGCCTCGGCGGCAACTTCTCGATCGCCACGCCCGACACGCCGCGCACGTGGGAAGCGATGCGCTCGTGCGCGCTCACGGTGCACGTGACCACCAAGCTCAACCGCAGCCATCTCGTGCATGGCGAAGACGCGCTCATTCTGCCCACGCTCGGCCGCACCGAGATCGACTTGCAGAACGGCGTGCCGCAAGGCGTGAGCGTGGAAGACTCGATGAGCATGGTGCATATCTCGTACGGCATGAACCGCCCCGCTTCGCAGAATCTGCTTTCGGAAATCGCCATTGTCGCGCGCATGGCGCACGCCACGCTCGGTAGCGAGAAGGTGGACTGGCTCGGGCTTGCCGCCGACTACGCGAAGATCCGCGACGGCATCGAAAAGGTCTTCGACGGCTTCGAGAACTACAACGAGCGCCTGAAGCATCCGGGCGGCTTCCACCTGGGCGTGGCCTCGCGCGATCGCATCTGGAAGACGCCGAGCGGCAAGGCGCAGTACGTGGTGCATGCCATCGCGCTCGATACGCCGATCCATCGCGCACGCGCCGCGCACGGCCAGCAGTTGATGACGCTGATGACCACGCGCTCGCACGACCAGTACAACACCACGATCTATGGTCTCGACGACCGCTATCGCGGCGTCTATGGCCAGCGCCGCGTGCTGTTCGCGAACCGCGAGGACATTACGATGCTCGGCTTCGAGCCTGGCCAGCGCGTGGACATCACGAGCGTGTGGGACGACGGCGTGGAGCGCCACGTCGAGGACTTCCTGCTAGTGGAGTACGACATTCCGCGCGGGTGCCTCGGTGCCTACTATCCGGAGACGAATCCGCTCGTGCCGCTTTCGTCGATTGCGGATGGCGCGGGCACGCCTACGTCGAAATCGATTCCGGTGTTGCTGAGCCCGACGAAGGCAGCGGCGCTCGCAGCGTGATCGCGAAGCGCACTCGCGTCGCGCGCGACAGCACGAAGGCCAACCTCCGTCAGCCTCGGCCTGCTGGCCGGAAACCGGCTGAATAACATCCCGAAGCCCGGCCTGGAGCTGGGCTTCGTCAATTCACGACCGCTCCAGGTTCCATGAGAGCGATCCGATTCTCAAAGTTTGTTAGCTGAAACACAAACCTTGCTCAAGCTTTGTCCACTTCCGACACCGATGGCGCCGGAAACGCAATCTAGAATGCCTGCGCACTGATCCAGCCACAACACGCGCCACGCATTCGCCATGCCAAAGAAAATCGTCTCCCTGCTTGCCTTCGCACTGCTGAGCTTCCCGCTCGTCATGACCGAGCTCGCGTTCGGCGCTGCGCCGCCATCGACCACCACGCAATCGAATGCGACGATTCCGTACACGCGCTTCACGCTCCCCAACGGCCTGACCGTGGTCGTCAGCGAGGACCACAAGGCGCCTGTCGTAGCGGTAGGCGTCTGGTATCACACAGGCGCCGCCGACGAGCCAGCCGGCAAGGCCGGCTTCGCCCATCTGTACGAGCATCTGATGTTCTCCGGCTCCGAGAATCACAAGGGCTCGTACTTCGCGCCGTTCGAGCGCGCCGGCGCGACGGATCAGAACGGCGCGACGTCCTTCGACGTCACCCGCTATTACGAAACGGTCCCGACCACGGCGCTCGACATGGCGCTGTGGATGGAATCGGACCGCATGGGTCATCTGCTCGGTGCGATCGGCCAGCATGAACTCGACACGCAACGCGGCGTCGTGGAGAACGAAAAGCGTCAAGGCGAAAACGAGCCGGGAGGCCATGTACTGGAGGACGTTCTCAACCACATCTGGCCCGCCAATCATGCGTACCAGCACGGCGTCATCGGATCGGTACCCAATCTCGACGCTGCCTCGCTCGCCGACGTCAAGCAATGGTTCAGGCAGTACTACGGCGCGGCCAATGCGACGCTCGTGCTCGTCGGCGATATCACGGAGGCGCAGGCGAGAGCCAAGGCCGCGCAGTATTTCGGCGACATCCCCGCGGGGCCGCCCGTGCCGCGTCAGCAGCCGTGGGTCACGCCGCTCGCGCAAACGCAGTATGGCGTGCAATACGACCAGGTGGCCAATCCGAGCGTTTCCCGCACATGGGTCGCGCCCCAGGTCGGTGCGGACGATTCCGTGCTGCTCCAGTTGGCCGCGATGATACTGGGCGGCGAGAAAACCTCGCGCTTGTACCAGCGCATCGTGTACCGGGACAAGCTCGCGGACTCGGTGGGCGCCAACTCGACACCCTACGCGCTCGCTGGCACCTTCACCATCTCCGTCGATTCAGTGCACCCCGGGAAGCTGCGCGCGCTCGATGCAGCGATCGACAACGAGGTGAAGCGGTTCGTCGACGCGGGTCCGACGCCCGACGAACTGGAGCGCGCCAAGCTCGCCGTCCGGCTGGCGATTCTGAAAAGCCTCGAGAATGTGGGCGGCAACAGCGGCAAACTCAGGATCCTTGCCGACGGGCAGGTCTTGCGCAACGATCCGCTCGCCTACGCGAAAGGTGCGGCTATTGCCGAAGCGGCCACGCCGGCAAGCGTCAAGGCAGCGGCGGCGAGGTGGCTGAGCAAGGGCAGCTACGTGTTGACCGTGCTGCCTGCCAATACGAAGCCCGATCGCGGCGAGCAGTTCGCCAAAATCCCCCCGCGCGGTGCTGCCGAAGGCCACCCCGCGCCGCAGATGCCGCCCGCGCGCGCCTACGTCACGGAAAAAAGCCAGGTAGACCGAAGTAAGGGCGTGCCGCCGGTGACCACGTTTCCCGGCCTGAAGTTTCCGGCGCTGGAGCACGCGAGGCTCAGCAATGGCATTGAAGTGGTGCTGGCACAGTGGCATGCCATTCCGGTCACGCACGTGCAACTCCTGTTCGACGCCGGTTTTGCAGCCGACCAGGGGCGCAAGCTCGGCACGGCCAATGCCACGGCAATCGTCATGAACGAAAGTACGCACGACCTCGATGCGATGGCCGTCGACAGGCTCAAACAGCAACTGGGCGCCGTCACCAACGTCAACTGCGGGCTCGATGCTTGCTGGGCGTCGCTCGACGCCTTGAACGACCGGCTGCAACCGTCGCTTGCCCTCTTTGCCGACATCGTGCGCAATCCGGCGTTCAAAGCCGAAGACGTCAAGCGCCAGCTCAACGCCTCCGACATCGAGGCGGAGAAGTCGGATCCCAATGCGCTCGCGCTGCGCACGCTGCCGGTGCAGCTTTATGGCAAGCAACACGCTTATGGCATTCCGTTCACCGGCTCCGGTACGGAGGCGTCCGTCGAATCCATCCAGCCGTCCGACCTGAAGGCGTTCCACCGCGACTGGATGCGGCCCGACAACGTGAAGATTCTCGTGGCTGGGGACACCACGCTGAAGCAGATCGTCCCGCAGCTCGAAGCGGTATTCGGAGACTGGAAGGCGCCGCACAGCCCGGTGCCGAAAAAGAATATCGCCCCGGTGACTCCGCAAACCAGGGCGCGCGTATTCCTCATCGACCGCCCGGGCGCCGGGCAGTCGATGATCCTGGCCGGGCTCCTCGCGCCATCGAGCAAGTCTGCGCAAGCCTTGCAGCTCGAACTGGCCAACGACGCGTTCGGCGGCACCTTCATGTCGCGTCTGAACATGAATCTGCGCGAAAACAAGCGCTGGTCCTATGGCGCCAATAGCGACCTCGTGGACGCAGTCGGCCAGCGTCCACTCTTCATCACTGCCCCGGTACAAACCGACAAGACCGCCGATGCCATGCGCGAAATCGTCAAGGAGCTGTCCGACGTCGCCGGCCCGCGGCCGCTCACCGCGCAGGAGATCGAGAACGTCAAGGCTTCAACGGTGCGCAGCATGCCCGGGCAATTCCAGACAGGCAGCGATGTGCTCGACGCGATGCAGTCCATCGCGCAATACGACCGTCCCGCCGATTACGTGAACCAGCTCAAGGCCCAAGTCGAAGGCGTCACGCCGGCGCAGGCGCAATCGGCCCTCGCGGAAGTCGTCCGGGCGCAGGGCGTCACATGGGTCATCGTCGGCGACCTGAAGACGATCGAAAAGCCCGTCAGGGCCCTCAACCTCGGCGATGTGAAAGTGCTGGATGCCGACGGCAATGTCATGCCGTCCAGGTGATCACGAGCGCAGCACGTTGGCGGGCCTTCAGCCCGCCAGCTTGCGGAACGTCTCCAGCACTGCGTCGCCCTTGAACGGCTTCACGATCCAGCCGCGCACGCCCGCCGCCTTGCCGCGCTCCTTCATGGCGGGGCTGCTTTCCGTCGTGAGCATCACGACGTTGACCCCCGCATTCCCCAGTTCGCCGCGGATCTTTTCGACCATCGTGAGGCCGTCCATGTTTGGCATGTTCACGTCGCTCACCACGAGCTTCACGCCCGGATTCGCGCGCAGCTTTGCGAGCCCGTCCTTGCCGTCCACCGCCGTGTCCACGTCCAGACCGTTCTTGCGCAGGAAGCCCGCGACTTCGTCGCGCACCGTGCTCGAATCGTCCACCACCAGAATCTTTGCCATGTCGTTCCTTTCCTTCGCGCCGTGAGTGGCGCGCTTTACGTCGACGCCTTACGTCGATTCGTCGATATCGTCAAAACAATTCGAGCTCGCCGCTCGCCTGCTCTTCTTCGGCGGCGGCTGCGGCCTGCGCGGCCGTCTCGTCGAAACCCTCGGGCGACCAGCCGAGGCTGAACACGAAGCGCTGGTCGACCACCACTTCGCGGCCCGTTTTCGGGCAGGTGAGGCGGTACTTGATGCACAGCTGCAGATTGTCCGAGCCGAACGAGAGATAGCGGCGCCGATGATTGATGAGCAGCGGCACCTGCACCTGTGCGCGTCCCCGGCCCGCCTCATCGGCGGCGCGCGCGTTGCCGAGGTAGCGGTTGCGAAACGCGCCCCAGACGAGGTTCGTGAGTTCGGCGAGCACGCCGTTCACGTCGCGGAAGTCGTGCGCTTCGTCGCGGCCTGCGCGCTGCGGCAGCAGCTCGAGCAGCGGCATCTCCTCAGTCTGCATGAGCAGCCACCCGCGGCACCACGCGGTCTCGATCGGGATCAGCGTGAGGACCTCCCCGAAGATGATGCGGTCGCGCACGATTTCCGGCGTGTCCCAGCTCGCCTCCAGATCGGGGAACAGGCTGCGCAGGCGGCCGAGCGTCATGTCGGCGATGCCGTCCACGAGCGGGTCCGGATATTCGTGCGAGAACACCTGCGCATCGAGCGCCGCGCGCAGCGTTTGCGGATCGTCCTCGATCCAGCTCGCGCGCGGCACACGGCGCAGCGCCTCGGGCAGCTCCGCGCTGGCGCCCGCGGTTTCGCAAGGCGCGCGGCGCAGCACGACCGGCAACTCGGGCCGCTCGGCTTCGAGCGCGAGCGCCACCGCGGCTGCGGCCTCGCGCGAGCCGCCATAGTCCTCTCCCAGCAGCACGCCGGCCAGGTCGTAGTGCGTCCGCAGCGCGGCCGCCAGCGCGTCGCGTCGCACCGGCACGATGGCCAGATGATGCGCGTCGCCGAACTGCGCGAGCGCCTCGGCGCGCGCGGGTTCATTTTCCAGCAGCAGGATCTTGCTAATCGGCTTGTTCGTGTTCATGCGTTTGCTTTCCTGCACCTGCGATTGCGTGTGACTCATTGAGTCGCTTCAAAACAATTCCAGTTCGCCCGCGCTGTCATGCGCCTCGACCGCCTCAACGGCAACGAAATCGAGCGGCGAGCGCGTACAGATGCAGAGCGTCGCCCCAAGACGCACGGTGCCGTCGATCGTGAGCGCGTACGACTTCACATGGTCCGGCTTCAGCACGCGCAGATACGGCAGGCATTGGCTGCCGAGCGCGTACGGCGTGGACATCCCCAGGTCCGGAAAATGCTCGACCAGTTGCTGGTTCATCGCCCCGCAGCACAGGTTGCAGAATTCCATGAACGTGTCCACCAGCACACCTTCGGCCCCGCCCATGTAATACGCGCGCGTTGCTTCGTCATCCTTTACATGAAGCAGGAGCAGCAAACGAAACTGCATCGATGAGATCGTGAGCAGGACCGCATGCTCGCCCTGCGCAAGATCGCCCGGGGCAGGCGCGATCTCGCACGCATGCTGCGGATCGGTCACGAGGCGCGTGCGCGCCGCCGCGAAGAAAATCCGCTCGAAACTGTCCTGCGCCTGCGGGCCGATCATGCGTGCGCCCCATCATGCGCTTCTTCGAGTTGCGCGTGCAGCAGTTGCGTGAGCGACTCCACGCTCGCGAGCGAGGCCGCGATCATCTTGCCGCCCGCCTGGATGTCCTGGAACGTCGCGGTCGTGACGAGGTCGTTGCGATTCAGGCTGTCGCGGTAGCTCTTCGAGAGCTCCTGCGAGCGCGTGGCGAGCGCACGCACCTCGCCCGCGACGATCGAGAAACCGCGTCCGGCCGCACCCGCGCGCGCCGCTTCGATTGACGCATTGAGCGACACGATCAGCACATGGCTCACGATCGACGAGAGCTCCTGGTTCTTCTGGTGCATGTCGTGGTTCTGCGCCATCAGCGAGATCATCTGCTCGTGCCAGCGCTCGAAGGTCGCGGACATCTGCTTCAGACGCGCGGCCTCCGCGGCAATGCGTTCGGCGCGCTGCCGTGCTTCGGCGCTACGCCCGCGTTCGGCGCCGAGTGCCGCTTCCATTGCCTCGTTCACCCACTTGCGTTGCGCCAGGTCCGCACGCAGCGACTCGATCTGCGCGCCCAGTGCCTCTTGCTCCTGAGCGGCGCTCTCCTGCGCCGCCAGCACGCGTGCCTCGGCCTGCGCGAGCGCTTCTTGCTGCTGCTCGCGCTGCGCCTCTTGCACATGACGCCAGTGCGCACGCGAGCGCGAGAAGAGCCCCGCTGCGCACAGCGCCGCCACCGCGACGCCCGCCGCTGCTCCCATCAAATACGGTAAAACCACAGCTACCCCCGCTAGTCCGCCAGCGCTGCTTCGCGCAATGCCGGGCGCTCCCCGGCGTACGCCACGGCACATGCCTGCGGCAAATACACGATCGTTTCGAAGTGCCGATAATCGGCGCCCTGGCGGTTGTCGGTAAAGCGCAGCTCGATACGGCCGCCCTTGCGCTCGAGAAAGTCGCGCACCGCATCCATGCCCACGCCGCGCCCCGACACCTCGGTCACGCTGTGCGCCGTGGAGAAGCCCGCGTGGAAGATGAACGCGGCAACCGTCTCGTCGCTTGCGCTCTCGTGCTGACCCAGCCAGCCGCGCTCCACCGCGATGGCGCGAATGCGCGCGAGCGCGAGGCCGCGGCCGTCGTCGGCGAGCGCGATGCGCAGCGCGCCGTCGGCCACGCCGAGTGCGATGCCGATGTGCCCCGCGTCATCCAGGCCCCGCGCGCGGCGCTGCGCCGGCATCTCGATGCCGTGGTCGAGCGAATTGCGCAGCAAATGCGTGAAGACGTCGCTCACGGTGACGGCCGCCTCGCTGCGCAGGCGGTAGCCGCCATCGTCGATACGCACGTGCGGCGCAACCTTGCCAAGCTCTTGCGCCAGCGACGGCAGCGATCCGAGTACGCCTGCGAGCGCTTGCTCCACGCTCTCGGTGCCGATGCCGCCCAGCACGCGGCGCAACTCCACGCGCATCGAGCGCAGCGAATCGAGATCATGTTCGTTCGCGCCGTCGAGCAGGTGCAAGCTCGCATCGATCGGCTCGCGCCCAATGCCGCCAGGTACACCACCGTCGCCCTGCGCGCGCGCGCCTCGCCCGAGACTGACTTCGTTAAGCGTCGCGTAGTGATCGACGGCGTCCCGCACGCGCTGCAAATCGTCGATCAGCGCTTGCTGATCCCAGCTGTGGCTCGTATCCGCGCGGCGCAGCGCGTCGTAACGCTGCTCCACCTCGTGCACGACGCCCGTGAGATGCTGGAGGCTGTACGTGCGCGCATTGCCCTTCACCGTGTGCATGTTGCGGAACAGCGCGGCAACGGCGTCCATGTCCGCACAATCGTGCTGGCGAATGATGCGCTCGTTCTCGTGAATGAAGCCCTTCGAGCTTTCCACGAAGCGATGGAACTTCTCCTCGCTCACCGCGAGAATCTCGCCGATCATCTGCAGGCTGCGCTTCTGCTCGCCCGCCTCCGCCGCGAGCTCGCGCAGCTCGGTCACGTCGCGCACGCACAGCATGAGGCGCACGACCACGTCGTTTTCGTCGGTGATCGCCGACCAGCTCAGGTCGAGCACTTTCTTGCGCCCATCGGGCATCGTGCGCGTGATCTCATTCACGAGCAGATGCTGATTGAACGCGAAGTTCACGTCGTCTTCGCCGAGGCACGCGTGCACGGCGGCGTCGATCTGCGCAAGCGTGTCGGCGTCCAGCTCCGTGTGCGAGAACACGAGGTCCATGAGCGGGCGTCCCGCGATCTCGCCGGTCTCGAAGATCGCTTCGAGGTAGGCCGAATACTCGTTGTGCACGCTCGCGCCTTCCACGACCGTGAGAATGCCTTGCTGCATGTTCTGCAGCATCGCCTGAATATCGGCGGTCTTGCGCTTGAGCTGGGCGGAGCTGTGCTGGATCTTCTCGATCATGCCGTTGAACGCGACGACCGAGTGGCCGATTTCGTCCATGCGGCCCACCGGCACGCGGCGCGTGAAGTCCTGGCTCGACGCGATCTCGCTCATCATTTCCTGCATGCGCGAGAGCGGCCGCGTGATCTGGCGGTACAGCAGCGCGCCGATCAGCGTGAGCAGCAGGACCGCGCCGCCCGTCACGCCGGCGATGGCGCTCGTGGTGGTGTCGAGCATGCCGTTGAGCGCCTGGATGGCCGCGTCTTTCTGGCGATTCTTCTCCACGCGCATCGTGGTGACGATGCCTTCGAGTTCGTCGCGATACTGCGCGACGTTCGCGAAAAGATAGGCCTGCGCGAGCGCGTTCTTGCCCGCCGCCTTCATGTTCGCCGTTTCTTCGATGGCGTTGAAATAGTTCGCGATGCTTTCCCGCGCCTGCGCGACGAGCCCGTCCTGCGCGTGGCTCGCGGCGGCCTGCCGCTGCACGTCGAGCGCGGCGCGCAGCGCGGCTTCCTTCTTCTTGAGCTCGTCCTGCGCCAGTTGGGCCGTGGTCGCATCGGGCGCGTAGACGAGCGTCATCGTCGCGAGCTGCACGTCTTTCACGAGCGCAACGAGATCGGAGGAAGCCAGCGCGCTGGGCACGACGCCTTGCGTGACCTGGTGAACGTCGGTGGCGCTGCGGCGCGTCTGATAGACCGCGTAGCCGCCGATGGCGGACAACGCGACGAACATCAGCACGATGAGTAGCGTGATGCGGTGGCGAATGGTCATGTCGAAATCCCCGGGCCTTCGCCGTGCCGGACGCGCTATGGCTGCGCGACTCGTGACACGAAAGGCCAATTTATTCGGGGTGCATTATCGACGCTCATGTATGACGAAATGATGAATAGACTTATTGTGTGCGCCGGCGCACCGACACTTCGTGCGTGACATGCCTTGCGCTCAGTCCAGCATCAGGACCATGAGTTCTTCGTCGAAATACTCGCCGTCGATGCACAGCGAGCGCGGCTCGGTGCCATAAATCGTGAAGCCGAGCGAGCGGTACAACGTTTGCGCGCGCGGATTTCGTGCGCCCACGGACAAGTGCACCTGCTCGACGCCGCTCGCACGCGCATGCTCGACGGCACACTCCATCAAGCGCCGTGCGACGCCCGAGCGCCGATATGCGGGCTCCACGAACACACCCCAGATCATCGACTTGTGCGCGAGCTTCTGACGCGTCTCGCGCCGCCAGCCCACGATGCCCACGAGCGCCGCGCCGTCGAAGGCGCCGAACACGGCTTGCTGATCGGTCTCGCGCACGCGCGCGATATTTTCCTCGCGCGTCCAGCGCGCTTCTTCCTCGCGCGTGGGCACGATGCCATAGGGCGTATCGACGGTGGCCTGAAGGCGCAGGGCGTGGAAAGCGTCGACATCGTCTTCGGTGAGCGCACGGATCGCGAGCGGAGCGGCATTCATAGGCTTTGCTGTACGGGATAAAAAGGGGATCGAAGCACGACGCTAGCACGATTGCGGCATACGCCTTTGCACAATGGCAGCGCCGGTCTGCGTTAATATGCCCATTCGATTCTTCGCGCTGTCATGCCACCGAGGCCCACCGTGCCACAACCGACCGACTCCACGCCCACGTTCTGGCGCGACCCGGCTCTCCCGTTCATCGAAGTGCGCGCCATCGCCGATGGCCGCAAGCTGCGCTACGGGCGTCACGCGCACAGCACGTTCTCGATTGGCGCGGTGACGGGCGGGCGCAGCACCTATTCGAACGGCGACACGCTCGAACACGTGCATGCGGGCGCCGTTGTCATTGTCAACCCGGAAGTTGTGCACGCATGCAATCCCGCTGCCGACGAGGCGTGGGCCTATCGAATGTTCTATCTCGATGCGGACTGGCTCGCGAAGCTCCAGCATGCACAGGGCTTCGGCACGCAGGCGGGATTCGTGCCGTTCGAGCAGACGCTCACGTGGCGCGCCGATCTGTTCGCGGGCCTGAATGCGCTCTACGAGGTGCTCGTGAATCCGGGCGAAGACGTGCTGCGCAAGGAAAGCGCCGCCATGCAGTACTTCATGGCGCTTCAGCAGGCGCTCAACCCCGCGCCGCGTGCGAGTGCGCCGCCCGAGCCGAACCGGCGCCTCGCTCGCGCCGCCGAATTCATCGACAGCAATTACACGCGCGCGCTCAAGCTTGAAGAGATCTGCGCGGCGGCGGATCTCTCGCCTTCGTATCTGATCCGCGCGTTTCGTGAGCAATATGGTTTGACTCCGCATGCGTATGTGGTGAACCGGCGCATTGAGTTCTCTCGGGCGCAATTGCGGCGCGGACATGCTATTGCGGACGTTGCCGTCGAGGCTGGGTTTGCTGATCAGGCGCATCTGCAGCGCGCCTTCCGACAGTTTGTGGCGGCCACGCCGGGGCAATATCGCGGATGAGGTGTGCGTTTTTTGTTGTGTGTTTTGGTGTGTGTTTTGGTGTGTGTTTTGTCGTGTGCTTTGGCGCTTTGGCCTTTCCTTGTTTTCATGTCGGTATATTGGTGTTGCCCCTGTGCGGGGCGGCACCTACTTTTCTTTGCAGCCGCAAAGAAAAGTAGGCAAAAGAAAGCGGCTCAAACCGCCAGTGTGACGCAGTCCACCACTGCCCTCTAATCGGAGCGGCTCCGGGGCATCCGTCACCTCGCACACTACGCGTAAGTGACAAAGGACTCATCCTTCCCGCCGCGCGCTACGCGCGGGCGGAAAGGTCTGCAAGGAAAACCGGGCGTGCTGCCTGAGAATGCGCGGGAATACTGCTGAGCGAATATCCGGTAGTCCTACGAAAACGCGTGCATCCCACTGGTTTTGGTTATGCCTCACGGCGCGCGAAGCGCCGCCGGATGGATGAGCCCTTTGTCACTCCGGGTGACGACGCGTGATGACAGACGCCCCGGAGCCACTCCGATTAAAGGTTAGTGGTCCACTGCGTCACACTGGCGGTTTGAGCGGCTTTCTTTTGCCTACTTTTCTTTGCCGCTGCAAAGAAAAGTAGGTGCCGCCCCGCACAGGGGTAACACTAATAGACCTACATGAAAACAAGGAAAGGCCAACACCCAGAAAACCCCCACCAAAACCGAATCTCAAACGCACTCGAAAGTGCCTGCGCCCGCAGCTCAATCTAACAGCAACCACAGCGCGCTCACGGCGAGCATCACCGCCATCATCCGGTTCACGACCCGCACACGTGCCGGCACGCGCAGCGCCTGCCTCATCGATGCGCCCGCCCACGCCCAGCACGCAATCGACGCGTAGCAGACCACGAAGTAAATCGCCGCGAACTGCAACACGATCCCACTCTCGCCGGAGGCCGCATACACCCCCATCCCCGCAACCGAAGCGAGCCAGGCCTTGGGGTTGAGCCACTGCATGGCGGCGCCGGTCATCAGCGACGGGCCGCGGGCGGCGCGCGGCGACTCAATGCGCCCATCGTCCACCGCCAGCTTCCACGCGACAAACAGTAAAAACGCCACGCCCGCCCATTCGATCGCACGCGTGAGCGAAGGCCACTGCGCAAGCAGCTCGCGCAGGCCGAGCCCGATCAGCAGCAACAGCAGCGCGAATCCAACCGTCGCGCCAGTCACATGGCGCAGGCTCGCACGCAGTCCATAACGCGCGCCCGCGCCCAGCGCGACGATATTGACGGGTCCAGGGGTGATCGACGTGGCCAGCGCGAAGGCGGCCATGGAAAGTGCTGTGCTCACGGTTCTCCTCGATACGCCAGTCGGCGATGATCCAGCGTCGAGCATACGAGGCGCGCGCGAGCCCGTATTGAAGAAAACTGCCCCGCGAAGCGTCGATGGGTGAACTGTCGAACTCACGCTATGATTCGTCGCGCGGCCTGCTTTCATTTCAAGCCGGCATCGAACCGCTCTCCGACGACTCATCCACCGGACTCTCCACGTGAAAAAGATCCTCATCATCGGCATAGGCGCCGGCGATCCGAATTACCTGACCGTGCAGGCCATCGAGGCGCTCAACGCCGCCGATGTGTTCTTCGTGATGGACAAAGGTCCCGCGAAAGATAAGCTCGTGGCGCTGCGCAAGGAAATTTGCGCGCGCTTCATTAGAGATCCGAACTACCGTATCGTCGAAGCGGAAAGCCCCGAACGCCGGCGCGACGGCGTCGAATACAAGGCGGCCGTGGACGAGCTCAACCGCGACAAGCAGCGCGTGTTCGAAGGCCTGATCGAAAACGAGCTCGCCGAGGACCAATGCGGCGCCTTCCTCGTGTGGGGCGACCCGTCGCTCTACGACAGCACGATCCGCATTCTCGACGCGATCCTCGCCGAGGGGCGGCTCGCGTTCGAATTCGAGGTGATTCCAGGTATCAGCAGCGTGCAGGCGCTCGCGGCGAAGCATCGCGTGCCGCTGAACTTCATCGGCCAGCCCGTGAGCATCACGACCGGGCGGCGGCTCGCGGAGAACGGCTTCCCCGACGATGCCAACAGCGCCGTGGTGATGCTCGACGCGCAGAACGCCTACACGCAGCTTGCGGGCGAGGACTTCGACATCTATTGGGGCGCCTATGTGGGCACGCCCGACGAGATCCTCGTGGCGGGACGCCTCGACGATGTGAAGGACGAGATCGCGTGCGTGCGAGCACAGGCGCGCGAGGCGAACGGCTGGATCATGGACACCTATCTGCTGCGCAAGCGCGGCGTAAAGGACTGAAGGCGTCGGCCGCCGGGCATGACCTGGCGGAAACCCGGATATGAGTTTGCCTCGCAACCCGGCGAGAAATCATCGATTCATGCGCTGTCCAGCGCGGTCGCACAATCGCTCCACCGTTTCATTACGTATCGGCCAAGGAGCAGACACATGGACAAGCAGCTTTACATCGGCGAAGGGTTCGAAGGGCCCGGCGTCAATCTCGCGCACATCAACGTACTGGTCGGGCCGCGCAACGGTCCGGCCGGCCAGGCGTTCTCCACCGCGCTCGCCACGCCCTCCGCGGGCCATGCGCCATTCGTCGTCATCGCCAGGCCCGGCATTCCCACCAAGCCGCTCACGCTCTACGTGAACAAGGCGCAAATCGAAAACGACTTCCACGGCAACGCCACGTGGGGCGCCTCGCAAGCTGGCATCGCAAAGGCGGTGGCCGAATCGCTCGAAAACGGCACGCTGCCGCCGGAAGCCGAAAACGACTGGGTGGTGGTGTCGGCGAACTGGGTCAACCCGAAAACCGACGACCTCGACGCCGTGTTCGAGAACAACTATCGCGCCTGCAAGAACGCGATTCTCGCGGCCATGAAAGGCCTGC
Source organism: Paraburkholderia silviterrae (assembly GCF_004353915.1). GTDB lineage: Bacteria > Pseudomonadota > Gammaproteobacteria > Burkholderiales > Burkholderiaceae > Paraburkholderia > Paraburkholderia silviterrae. Next base: position 86,260 of record NZ_SMRP01000011.1, read on the forward strand.
CCCGCAAGGATGACGTGTTCGCCGCCGCACGCGACGTCTCCAACCCGTTCTATACGCCCAAGCAAGCCTGAGCGGGTCTGTTCAAGAGGAGACACAAGCCATGGAATACGTGCGTCTTGGCCATTCCGGCCTCAAAGTTTCGCGCCTGTGCCTGGGCACGATGAACATGGGCACGCCGCAATGGAAGCCCTGGATTTTCGATGAAGCGCAAAGCGAGCCGATCGTGCGCCACGCGCTCGACGCCGGCGTCAACTTCATCGACCTCGCCGACTTCTATTCGACCGGCGTCGGCGAAGAAGTCGTCGGCCGCATTCTCAAGCGCCTCGCGCGCCGCGAGGAAATTGTCGTGACGACCAAGGTCGGTTACGACATGGGCGCGTATCAGAACGCGGGCGGCCATTCGCGCAAGCACGTGATGGACGGCATCGACGCGTCGCTCAAGCGCCTCGGCATGGACTATGTCGATGTCTACATGCTGCACTTCTTCGATGTGAACACGCCTGTGGAAGAGACCATGGGCGCGCTCGACGACATCGTGCGCGCGGGCAAGGCGCGCTACATCGGCGTATCGACGATGTACACGTGGCAGTTCGCCAAGATCATGCAGGCCTGCGAGCGCAATGGCTGGCACAAGCCCATCAACATGCAGCTCCAGCTCAACGCCGCCTACCGCGAGGAGGAGCGCGAAATGATCCCCTACTGCATCGATCAGGGCGTGGGCGTCTCCGTGTTCAGCCCGCTCGCGCGCGGCCTGCTTTCGTGCGCACCGGACTCCACGCGCAACCAGACCGACTTCTTCACGGCCCAGATGTATGGCGACAACGCCTCGCGCGAAATCGCGGCATCGATCGCCCGCGTGGCGCACGCACGCGGCGTGAGTCCCGCGCAGATCGCCCAGGCCTGGGTGCTGTCGCGCGAGGGTGTGTCGAGCATGCTGGTGGGCGCCGATTCGTCAGCGCAGTTCGATAGTGCGCTCGCGGCGCTCGAAACCCGGCTCAGCGCCGACGAGCTTTACGAGATCGATCGAAACTACACGCCGTGCGATCTCATCAACGACTACACGGCGGGCCGGCGCGTGCCGCGCGAGGCGCGTGCGCCGCGGGCCTTCACTGAAGGGAAGCAAGCAGCATGACAGACTTTCTGCGTACTGGACATTACATCGACGGCGCCTGGCACTCGGGCGCCCAGACCTACGCGGTCCGCAACCCGGCCTCGGGCGAGATCGTCGCTCAGGTGGCCAGAGGCGGCGCCGAGCAGGCGCGCGAAGCGATCGCCGCCGCCGAGCGCGCCTTTCCTGGCTGGCGCGCGCTGACCGCCAAGGAGCGCAGCGCGCGCGTGAAGCGCTGGGGCGAGCTGATGCTCGAACACCGGGACGCGCTCGCCGAACTGCTGTCGCGCGAGCAGGGCAAGCCGCTTGCCGAAGCGCGCGGCGAGGTGGCCTATGCGGCCAGCTTCTTCGAGTGGTTCGCCGAAGAAGGCAAGCGCTGCTATGGCGATGTCATTCCGAGCCCGAAGCCGCACGCGCGCATTGTCGTGACGCGCGAGCCGGTGGGCGTGGTCGCCGCCATCACACCGTGGAATTTCCCGCTCGCGATGATCACGCGCAAGGCCGGCCCCGCGCTCGCGGCGGGCTGCACGATGGTGCTCAAGCCCTCCGAGGAAACGCCGCTCAGCGCGCTCGCGCTCGCGGTGCTGGCCGAGCAGGCCGGCGTGCCGGCCGGCGTGTTCAACGTGGTTTCCGGCGACGCGGTCGCCGTCGGCAACGCGCTCACGGAGTCGCCCGTCGTGCGCAAGCTCTCGTTCACCGGCTCCACGCGCGTGGGCAAGCTGCTCGCGCGCCAGTCGGCGGACACGCTCAAGAAGCTCTCGCTCGAGCTGGGCGGCAACGCGCCGTTCATCGTCTTCGACGACGCCGATCTCGAAACGGCCGTGCAGGGCGCCATCGCCTCGAAGTTCCGCAACACGGGGCAGACCTGCGTGTGCGTGAATCGCTTCTACGTGCAGAGCGGCATCTACGACGCGTTCACCCAGGCGCTCACGAAGGCCGTGCAGCAACTGCGCGTGGGCGATGCGCTCAAGGGCGACTGCGACCAGGGCCCGCTCATCAACGAAGCGGCGCTGGCCAAAGTCGAGGCACATGTCGCCGACGCGCAGCGCCACGGCGCACGCGTGCTGACCGGCGGCAAGCGTCACGCGCTGGGCGGCACCTTCTACGAGCCGACGGTGCTGGCCAACGCGAGCGCCAGCATGCTGATCGCCAGCGAGGAAACCTTCGGGCCGGTTGCCGCATGTTTTCGCTTCGACACCGAAGGCGAAGTGATTGCCGAGGCCAACGCCACGCCCTATGGCTTGTCCGCGTATTGCTATACGCGCGATCTCGGACGCGCCTGGCGGATCGCGGACGCACTGGAGTCCGGCATGGTGGGCATCAACGACGGGATCATCTCCACCGAAGTCGCGCCGTTCGGCGGCGTGAAGCAGTCGGGCCTCGGCCGCGAGGGGTCGAAGTACGGGCTCGACGAGTACGTCGAGCTCAAGTACGTGCTGATGGCCGGCCTCGACCGCTGAGCGCCACGCCCGCGCGCTGTGCCGCGCCTTCCCGTGTCGTTTGCGCGGGAAGGTGCACGCAAAGCGCCGAACGCAGCAATCTGCGCGCCGCACGATGCGGCGCCGCGCCCGACACCAATCAGAATGTATCAAGGAGACCGCATGACTCAACCTCCCTCGTGGCCAACCGCGCTCGAAGAAGTGCAGACGCGGCCCGACGCGCCGGCTCAAGGCACAGCGGCCGAGCAAGCGCAACGCGTGACGCTCGACGACATTCCCGTCAACGCGTTCCATATCCGCATTGCCGGGCTGACCTTCGGCGCCCATTTCACCGAGGGGTATGCGCTCGGCACCATCGGCTATGCGCTCGCGTCGCTCAACAAACAAATGCCGCTCGATACGTTCTGGACCGGCATGGTGGGCAGCTCCGCGCTGATCGGCATTTTTCTGGGCAGCCTCGTGTTCGGCCGGCTCTCCGACCACATGGGCCGCCAGCGCATCTTTCTCCTGAGCTTTCTGATCATCACGATCGCCGCTTTCGCGCAGTTCTACGTCAGCTCGCCCCTCATGCTGTGCGTGCTGCGGATTCTGATAGGCGTGGGCATGGGCGGCGACTTCGCCGTCGGCCATACGTTCCTCGCGGAGTTCTCGCCGCGCAAGCACCGCGGCACGCTGCTCGGCTCGTTCAGCGTGATCTGGACGATCGGCTACGTGGCGGCCAGCGTGCTCGGCATCCATTACGCCGACGCGTCGCCCGACGCATGGCGCTGGCTCCTCGCCTCAGCCGGCGTGCCGGCGCTCGCCGTACTCGTCGCGCGCATCGGCACGCCCGAATCGCCGCGCTGGCTGCAAAGCAAGGGCCGCATCGCAGAGGCTAATGCGATCGTGCACAAATACTTCGGGCCGGACGTCGTGCTCGATACGCCAGCCGACTTGCCGAAGAACGCCAACGATGGCTTCGCACGCCTGTTCAAGGCCGACCTGATCCGGCGCACCCTGTTCAACTGCACGTTCTTCGTGTGCCTCGTGATTCCCTACTTCGCGATCTACACGTTCCTGCCCGCGGTCCTCAAGGCCGTGCATCTGGACGAGAGCACGGGCGCGGACTTCCTGCTCAACGGCATGCTGATCTTCGGCGCGCTGCTCGGCATCTGGCTGATGATCCGGCTGCCGCGGCGCACGTTCCTGATCAGCTCGTTCGCCATCACCTGCGCATCGCTCGCCATGTTGAGCGTGCTGCCCGACTCCGCGCGTACGCCCATGATCGTCGCATTCGCGCTCTTCACGGTCACGATGTCCGCATTCTCGAATCTCGTGGGGGTGTATCCGCCGGAGTGCTTCCCGACCTCGGTGCGCGCTTGCGGCGTAGGCGTTGCGATTGCCTGCAGCCGGCTTGGCTCGGCGATCGGCACGTTCTTGCTGCCGCTCGGCATCGCCGAGTTCGGCTTTCATCCGACGATGATGGCGCTCGCCGCCGTGTTGCTGGTTGGCATGATCGTTTCGATTGCGTGGGCGCCCGAAACGAAGCACCTGACGCTCAATCAGGCGAGTCACCATTGACTGGCGCGCGGCGCTTATCGCCGCGCAAGACACAGCGCGCGAGCCCTGGGCCGCGCGCTCTTTTTATTGCTGGACGGGCTGGCATTCGGCTACGCCGCGCCGCCCTTGCCCGCAGCCTACTCGGCGATCATGATCTGCTGACGCAGCCAGTCCGCAAAGGCCTGCACATGCGCGAGCTGCGCGTGTTCGCGCCCGATGTCGAGCCAGTAGCCGTAGGGGCCATTCACCTGCACGTCGGAGAACGGGACGAGACTGCCGTTCGCCAGCTCCTCGGTGATCATGTTGCGGTCGACGATGGCGAGGCCCGCGCCCTTGCGCGCGGCGTGAATAGCTTGCTCGAGCGTCGAGAATTCGATGCCGTTGTCCTCGTCGCCGCCGGGCAGCCCCGCGCTTTCGAGCCAGTCGGGCCACAGGCCGAGCCGCTCGCCCTCGTGCAGCACATGCAGCCGCGGCCATTTGCGCACCAGCGCCTCGACCGGCTCGCCGCCCAGCCAGGGCGCACCAACCAGCGTATGCCGCTCCACCGCAATCAGCTCCGAGCAGGCGCCGGGCAATGCGCTGCGCCCGAAGCGAATCGTGCAGTGGCAATCGGCCACCGAACTCGTCCGCACGGAAAGCTCGACGTCGGGCAGCGCGGCCGAAAGCAGCGGCAAGCGCGCCGAGAACCATTGCGTCGCGAACGTCGGCGGCAAGGCAAGCACGAGCCGGCGCCGCGTCTTGGTGGATGAGAACGAGTGAGTGCCGCGCTCGAGCATATCGAAGGCGGCGGAAACACACGGCAAGAGACGCGCCCCGGCTTCGGTGAGCCTGATGCCACGGGGATCACGCTCGAAGAGCTTTTCCCCCAGCGACTCTTCAAGAATCCTGATTTGTCGGCTGACCGCGCCTTGCGTCACGCACAGGGACTGGGCAGCGCGGTTGAAGCTCAGGTGTTGCGCCGTTTCTTCGAAAAAGCGCAGCGCAATCAGCGAAGGAAGGCGTCGCATAGAGTTCGTGCAATAGGAGGCCAGCGGCCGCGGACAACGCTCGTGTGGCCAGCGGCAATGAGATTCCGGCGACGCGCAACGTATGCCGGAAGCAGCGGCCGGTCAAGTTTTCAGGGGCGCCGTGCAATGGCCGCGGGCGGGCGGCACGGCTCGCGGGCCGCCCTGCAGGCTCGGGAAAGGAACGAGAAGTGGCCGAGAGGCGGCCGAGAAGCGGCCGGGCAAAAGGTTAAGAATGCTGTCGTGAAACGTGCAGCCAGAATTGAACGATTTTTGCCCCTTACCGTGCACGCAAACGATCGCAACACGGCATGCCATCTGGTCACCGCCCTCCTGCGACCCGATGGCAACCCCATCAAGCCCGCGCAATGCGGGCTATTTCTCGCGCGCAAGAGATAGCAGAGTCGCGCGCACGAAACGATCAGACGAGTCTGATTTGACCTGCAGCGTTGTTTCTGCAGCGGTGGCTTCACGCACCACGCAAATGGAGAGCTAGTTTACAAGCCGTTAAAAAATGGCTTGCCGAGGCGTCAGAATGAACAAGAACAACCATCGGCTTGTCTTCAATCGACATCGGGGAATGCTCGTCGCCGTCGAGGAAACCGCGACGGCCGCTGGCAAAGCTGGAGAATCGTGTTCGCCGGGCTCGACAGGAATATGCCTGATATTGCGGCGCCTCCTGCCTGCGGCACTGCTGGCGCCTGTGCCGATGCTCGCATTTGCGCAGATCGTTGCGGGCGGCGCGCACGCACCGAACGTCATCCAGACCCAAAATGGTCTTGACCAGGTCAACATCAACCGTCCTGCGGGCGGGTCAGGCGTTTCCGTCAACACCTACAACCGGTTCGACGTGCCATCACGGGGTGCAATCCTGAACAACGCGAGTTCGATTGTTCAGACCCAACAGGCAGGGATGATCAACGGCAATCCGAACCTTGCGCCGGGTCAATCCGCGAAAATTATCGTCAATCAGGTCAACAGCCAGAACCCCGCCCAGTTGGGCGGGTACGTCGAAGTTGCGGGCAGTCGGGCCGAGGTCGTACTGGCGTCGCCGTCAGGCATTTCCGTATCAGGTGGCGGATTTATCAATACGAGCCGGGCGATTCTGACAACCGGCACGCCGAGCTTTGGACCGGACGGCTCCCTCTCGGGCTTCAACGTCACGGGCGGCAACATCACGGTCAACGGCGCGGGCCTGAACGCATCGAATGTCGATCAGGTTGACTTGCTGGCCCGTGCGATTCAAACCAACGCGGCGATCTACGCGAAGAACCTGAACGTCATCACGGGCGCGAACAGGATCGACCATGACGCCCTGAGCGCCACGCCGATTGCAGGCGACGGCCCCGCGCCGGGTGTCGCCGTCGACGTGAGCAATCTGGGCGGCATGTATGCCAATCGCGTCTATCTCGTGGGCACGGAGGCGGGTGTTGGGGTGTCGCTGAAGGGCATCGTTGCGGCAAATGCCGGCGACCTCGTGCTGACCACACAGGGCAAGCTGGTACTCGCCAGCCAGGCGAATGCAAGCGGCAACATCAGCGCGAGTGCGCGCGATGGCATCGAAAACAGCGGCACGATCTACGCGCAGCAGAACGTCAGCCTGAACACGGCGGGCGCGCTAAGCAATAGCGGCACCGTTGCCGCGCAGCAGAACACGATGGCCAGCGCGGGCTCTGTGAACTCGACCGGCACGCTCGCGGCGGGCGTGAACAGCGACGGCGTCGTGACGCAAGCGGCAAACCTGAACGTCAGCGGCTCGGGCGGACTCACAGCCACCGGTCATAACGTTTCGGGCGGCGACGTGGCGCTGTCTGGCAATGGCGTGAACCTCGCGGGCAGCGACACGTCGGCAACGGGCAATCTCTCGCTCAATGCCGGCGCGGGTGACGCGAACCTCACGGGCGCATCGGTAAAGGCCGGCAATGCCCTCTCCGCGCGCGCAAGCGGCACGCTCACGACCGACAATGCAAGCGTGTCGTCGGGCGGCGCGCAGACACTGACTGCGGGCGCGATGTCGAACCACAACGGCCAGGTGGTGTCGGGTGGCACACTGAACGCCAACATCACGGGCGCAATGGCGAACCAGGGCGTCATGCAGTCCGCGGGCGCGCAAAGTGTCATTGCGGGATCGCTCGACAACACGGCCGGTCATATCCTTTCGCTCAACGGCGACGGCCTGAACCTCGGCATCGCGGGCGCACTGCTGAACGGCATGGGCGGCGTGATTGGCGGCAACGGCAATGTCAGCGCGAGCGCCTACACGTTCACGAACACGGGGCAAGTCTCCGCGCTCGCGAACGCGGTGCTGCGCGCGTGGAACCTCGACAACAGCGGCTCGGCCACGGCAGGAAGCACGCTGACGGCAACGGCCACCGGCGCTCTGTCTAACGCAGGCGGAACGCTCTCGGGGGCGACCACGACCGTTTCCGGCGCTTCTATCGACAACACGAAGGGCAACATCAATGGCGATGCGCTCGCGCTTACGACATCGGGCGACCTGCTGAACGAAGGTGGCTCGATCACGCAATCGGGCACAGGAGACCAGACCGTACAGGCAGGCGGCAAGGTCAGCAACGCCAACGGCGGCAAGATCGCGAGTAACGCGAGCAACCTCAGCATCAGCGGGACGAGCGTTGACAACGATAGCGGAACCATCGCGCACGCAGGTACGAATGCGCTGAACGTCACAGGCACGAATGGCGTATCGAACGTCGGTGGCAACATCGGCAGCAACGGTTCAGCAACCGTCCACGGCTCGACCGTCAACAACACGCGCGGCACGATGACCGCGAAGCAGAACCTGAGCGCGCAGGCGCAAGCCCTCGTGAACCAGAACGGCACGATGGGTGCCGGTCAGACGCTGAACGCCAGCGCGAACGGCGCGCTCGACAACCGCGGGGGCTCAATGACAGGGGCGACGACGACCGTCTCGGGCGGCTCCATCGACAACACGGACGGCGACATCGAAGGTACGACGGTCGGCGTCTCGACGCCAGGCGACCTGCTGAACCAGGGCGGTACGATCCTGCAATCCGGCGCGGACGCGCAGACCGTGCAGGCCGGCGGCAAGCTGGACAATTCAAGCGGCGGCAAGATCGCGAGCAATGCGTCGAGCCTCAAGCTCAGCGGCTCGGCCATCGACAACGACAACGGATCCATCACGCATGCCGGCACGGACACGCTGAACGTGACGACGACGGGCGACCTGTCGAACGTGAACGGTCAGATCGCGTCGAATGGCTCCGTGAGCACGCAGTCCGCCAGCCTGGAGAACACGAACGGCTCCATCACTGCGCAACACGCCGCGACAGTCAACGCCACGAACGGCATCGTTAACGCGAACGGCCTGCTCTACGGGCATGACAGCCTGAGCGCCACGACGGGCGGCGACTTCGACAACACGGCTGGCGCGGCGCAGACCGCGGGCGATCTTGGCGTCAACGCGGGCGGCACGCTCACGAACCGGAATGGCGCGATGACGGCCAACGGCGCGCACGGCACGATGAATGTGTCGGCCGGCGCGCTCGACAACACGAACGGCGTCATGACCAACGCGGGCGACAGCGCAACCGCCATCACGTCGGGCTCGGGCATCGCGAACAGCGGCGGCACGATGGGCGGCAATGGCGATGCCACACTGACTGGCCGGACGCTCGACAACGCCAGCGGCGGCAACGTGGTCGCGGGCGGCGCGGCGAACCTGGCCATCAGCGACACCATCGACAACCGGGGCGGTACGGCCTACGGCGGCACGGCGCTGAACATCGGCCAGGCGACAACGGCCGTCATCAACGACGCGGGCACGATGCTCGGCGGTCTCGACGTGACTGCGAATGTCGCATCGTTCTCGAATGTCGACGGCGCGGTGCGCGCGAACCGCGACATCGCGGCAAGCGGCGCCATCAGCGGCGACGGCGAAATGACCTCGGGCCGCAACCTCTCGCTGGACATTGCGGGCGACTACACCAACACGGCGAACAACCACCTGAATGCCGATGGCGATATGTCGATCCATGCAAGCGGCACGCTGACCAACAACGCCGAACTGGCGGCAGGCGGCGCGCTGAACGCGAGCGGCGCAAACGTGGTCAACGCGGCCGGCGCAGACATGAATTCATCGGCGACGACCGTGACCGCTTCGGACACGATCAGCAATGCGGGCATCATCGAAGGCGACAAGGTCACCACGAACAGTCCGACGCTGAACAACACAGGCGGCATCATCGGCAACGACGTAACGCTGAACGCAACCGACGTGACCAACGACGGCGCGGCCGCCGTCATCGCGGGCGCGGACAAGGTAGGCATCTACGCGTCGAACTCCGTGACGAATCGCAACGGCGCACTGATCTACAGCGCCGGCAATCTGGAAATCGGCAAGGACGGCACGCGCGACGCCTCGGGCATGCTCGCGGACCAGACCAACACCATCGACAACATCGCGGCCGACATGCAGGCCGAAGGCGACATCGACCTGGCGGGCCATACGATCAACAACATCCGCCCGAACATTGTCGTTGCGCCAGGCACACCAGTGACCACGTCGAACACGCTGACGATGTGGACGGCTGACCTTGGCGACGATCTTTCGGCGGGCGTCTTCGGCCACTATCACAGCCTGGACTTCCCACAATGGAACTGGGACCCCAAGGCGATAGGAACGGAAGTTCACAACGCCCTGGCGCGGCCCATTACCGTGACGATTCCCGCCTCGCAGGTCACGAATCTCGACACGACCGCGCAGTCGTTTTCGCTGACCGAACCGGTCTATGATCACTATATGTCGGGCTCGACGGTGGTCGCGCGCGACATCACGCAGAACGCAACGCAGTGGTACAACAGCCTGACGCAGAACCCGGACGGTACGGTGTCCATTACGTTCTGGCCGGACTTCGACCCGAACAAGCACATCCGGCCCGACCAGAACGACCTTCGTTTCGACCTCGGCAGTTCGCATGACTTCGTCGAGAAGTCGCGCACGACCACGACGACGACCACGGCCGACCAGCTTGTGAGCAGCGGCGCGATGGCAAACATGATCGCGCAGGGCGCGATCCGCATGAACGCGGACGGCGGCGCGATCAATAACGAGTCGTCGACGATGGCGGCAGGCGGCGACCTGACACGCCGCGCGATTGGCGGCAGCGTCAACGATACGGGCACGGTGTTACAGCAGGACGTGACCGCACAAACCACGTCGATCTACTACTGGCACCAGAAAACGGGCGGCAGCACGAGCACCCAGGGACCGCTCGACAACGGGAAATACGACGGCATCACGCAGTCGACAACGACCATTGACGCACTGCCCGCCATCGCGACATCGAACCAGACCGTGCAGACCGACGCGCAGGACATCACCATTGCATCGGTGGACCGGCACGGCCAGACCGTCACCGGCTCGGGCGTGGCGGGCGGCGACGCGACCGGCACGCAGCCAGGCGGCGTCACCACGAACGGCAGCGCAACGTCGGTTACGGGCGTGACCGGCCAGGGCGGCAGCACGCAGAACATTGCCACGACCGGCGACCAGACGAAGAGGCCGCAGACGCTCGGCACGGCGGACGGTGGCATCCCAGACCTGAAACTGCCCATCAAAGCGCTCTACACGTACCAGACCGCGCCAGGCACGGAATACCTCATTGAGACGAACCCGCGCTTCACGAGTTACACGAAGTTCATTTCGAGCGACTACATGCTCGGACAGCTTGGGCTGAATCCACAGGACATCGAAAAGAGGCTCGGCGACGGCTACTACGAAACGCAACTGATTCGCGAACAGGTCACTCAACTGACCGGCCGCTCGATGCTCAACGACTACGCGACCAACCTCGACGAGTACGCGGCGCTCATGAACAACGGCGTGACGTATTCGAAGGCGTTCAACCTGTCGGTTGGCATGGGCCTGACCGATGAACAGATGCGGCAGTTGACAACCGACATGGTCTGGCTCGTCAACCAGACCGTCACACTGCCGGACGGTTCGCAGCAAACCGTACTCGTGCCGAAGCTTTATCTGGCACAGTCGAGCACGGTCGACCTGAAGGATAGCGGCGCGCTTGTCGCCGGTAATCAGGTCATCCAGAACGCGTCGGGAGACTTCAGCAACAGCGGTCACGTTGTCGGTGACGTGGCGACGGCCATCATCGGCAACAACATCGTCAACAAGGGCGTGATCGGCAGCGGCGGCACGACGACGGTCAGCGCCGTGCAGGACGTGAACAACATCGGCGGACGGATTGGCGGCGTCGATACGGTTGTCACTGCGGGTCGCGATATCAACAATGTCACCACGACAAACCAGGTTTCTGCGGTGGATCGCGCCGGGGCTTTCGAGTCGGGTGCAAGCAGCATGGGCGTGCAGTCGGTCGCAACGATTTCCGGTTCGAACAGCGTTACGGCAGTGGCAGCGCGCGACGTGAACCTTGCAGGTTCGGCGATAGCATCAGGCGGCGACGCGGCAGTTACAGCCGGTCGCGACATCAACGCGGGCACGGTGGCGCTGACCTCGTCGACGTATTCCACCGACCAGGGCGGACAGAACGCGTCGCACGCCACGCTCACGCAGAACGTCGGCAGCGCCATCACGGGGGCTGGCAATGTGACAACGCTATCGGTGCGCGATACGACGATAACCGGCTCGACTGTTGCGGCCGGCAAGGATATGGCGATGGTCGCGGGCGGCGACGTGACGGTGGGCGCCGCGAAGGATACGTACTCGCACGATGAACAGTCGCTCAACGACAGCCGCGCCGCGCACGCTTCGTCGAGCCATGACGAGGCGGTACGCGGTAGTACGGTGAGCGCGGGCGGCAGCACCACCCTTGCGGCGGGCCAGAACGGCAGCGGCAACCTGAATATCATGGGTTCGAGCGTCACGGCGGCCACGGGCGCAACGAATCTCGTTGCCACTGGCGACGTGAACATCGGTGGGGTGACGGAGACGCATGACGCACAAGGATGGTCGCACTACGAGCACTCCGGGTTCCTCTCGAAGACGCAGACGGACGACGCAACGGCCTCGCATCAGGTGGTGACGATGGGCTCGACGGTGGCCGGCGATTCGGTCAACGGTGCAGCGGGTCACGACATGACCATCGCGGGCTCGACCGTCGCAGCGACGAATGATGTCGCGCTCGCGGCAGCCAACAACCTGACCATTACGACCACGCAGGACACGAGCCAGAGCAGCACGTACCACGAGGAAAAGAAGTCGGGCTTCGGCGCGCTCAGTGGCGGCGGCCTGTCCATCAACTACGGCACGCGTGACCAGAAGGATACGGCCAACGAAAGCAGCGTGACGAACAACGCGAGCCTCGTCGGCAGCACGGACGGCAGCGTAAGCATGACGGCCGGCAACAACCTGCACGTCTCGGGCAGCGACATCATCGCGGCTCAGAACGTCACGGGCACGGGCGCGAACGTGACCATTGACGCGGCCCAAGGCACGACAAATCACGACGAGTCACATCAGGTCAAGCAAAGCGGTGTCTCGGTCGGGCTCGCTGGCAGCATGGGCGATGCAATCAACAATGCCTACTCCGAGGGGCACGCGGCGGGCAATTCGGCGGGTAGCGGCGACAGCCGCGCCGCAGCGCTGCACGGCATTGCAGCGGCGAACGATGCCTATACGGCCGGCAGCGGCGCGGCGGGCGCCGTGACCGGCAAAAGCAAGCCGGACATCGGTGTATCGGTCTCGGTCGGTTCGAGCAGCAGCCGCAGCGACGCGAGTGAGAGCCAGACGCTGAACAGCGGCTCGAACGTGCAGGCAGGCGGGACGGCGGCATTCGTGGCGACGGGTAACGGTACGCCCGGTTCGGGCAACGTGACGATTGCCGGCTCGAACGTCACCGCAAATGATGTCGTGCTGGCGGCAAAGGACAAGGTCGACATCGTCAACACGACCGACACTGACTCGACGCGCAGTTCGAACAGTTCGAGCAGCGCAAGCGTCGGCGTGCAATGGACGACCGGCGGCGGCTTCGGTATTTCGGCGTCGATGTCGAACGCGCACGGCAATGCGAACAGCGACGCGGCCATACAGAACGCTTCGCACGTCAACGGCGCGAACAGCGTCAGCATCGCGTCGGGTGGCGATACGAACGTCATCGGCTCACAGGTCAACGGCAGGCAGATCACGGCCGACGTGGGCGGCAACCTGAACATCGCCAGTGTGCAGGACATCACGAACAGTGCGGCGCACCAGAGCAGTTCGGGCGGTGGCTTTACCATCAGCCAGGGCGGCGGCGGCGCGAGTTTCAGCGCGCAGAACGGCCACGCGGACGGCAGCTATGCGGGTGTGAATGAACAGGCGGGTCTGTACGCGGGCGACGGCGGCTACGCCGTCAACGTCAAGGGCAATACGGGTCTAACCGGCGCGGTCATCGCGAGTACCGCAGACGCATCAAAGAACAGCCTGACCACTGGCACGCTGACGTACAGCGACATCGCTAATCACTCGCAGTACGACGCGAACAGCAACGGCATCAGCGCGGGCGTGGCACTCGCGAACAGCGGCAAGTCGGTCGGCCCCGCTTCGGGCACGAACGGCGGCGGCGTCTCGCCGATGCTTCCGCAGAACGACAGCGGCTCGTCGGATGCAACCACGCGCAGCGCGGTCAGCGCCGGCACGATTACCGTCACGGACACCGCGCATCAGACGCAAGACGTTGCTGGCCTGAGTCGCGACACGACGAACACGAACGGCACGGTATCCAGGCTACCGGACGTGAATGCCCTCCTGAACCAGCAGGCCGACCGGATGAGCGCAGCACAGGCCGCAGGTCAGGCGGTCGCGCAACGCATCGGTGACTATGCGAAGGCACAACAGGCGGCAACGGGCGATCCTGAATGGGCGGAAGGCGGTGACAAGCGCGCGGCGATGCAGGCGGCAGGAGCGGCTGTGGTGGCGGGTCTTGGCGGTGGCGTGGGGAGCGCGGTTGCGGGCGCGGCGGGTGCGGCGATTGGTTCGAAGATTGCGCCGACGCTGAACGAACTGAGCGGTTCGATTGCGGCATCGAATCCGACCGGTGATACGGACGTGAACAAGGCGCTCGGGAACATTGTGGCGAACGTGATCGCGACTGGCGCGGGTGCGGCGGCGGGTGGCGCGGGGGCGTTCTCCAGTTCGGACGTGGACCGGTACAACCGGCAGTTGCATCCTGACGAGCGCCAATGGGCCAAGGACAATGCGGGCAAGTTCGCGCAGATCTACCAGGACCAGACCGGGCAGACCATCACGCCAGATCAGGCGCAGCAGATGCTGCTGGCGAGTGGCTATCGTATGGTGGATGCGGCAGCGAGCGCGGGTCCGGCACCGGATGGAAACAAATATGCAACGGCGTTCATCAGCCAGTATGGCGGCGACATGTTCCGGGCCACCTCTGCGGAGTACAACAGCCCGTTCCTCTATGGCAATGCCGATCATTCGCTGACACCTGAACAGAGAGCATTACCTGGTCACGAAGCGAATCCCGCAGTGGGTCTTGCGATTGCGGGGGCTCTGGCTGCGCCCGCGGTGCTTCCCGCATTGGCGGCAATTCCCGGTACACCGATCCTCGGGATTGACGGAGCGTTGGGGTCGGCAGCATTGGCCTCGAAGGCTGGAACCGGTGCTATTAGTGCTACGCTCAGCGTGGGTTCCCAATACATCCAGAACGGAAATGTCAATTGGGTGGATGTTGGGGGAGCGTATGCAACTGGCTTTATAGGTTCCTATGACCTTGGTGGAGTATATAAAAATCTGGCGTGGAACGTTGCTGTAAATACGCTTAACGGCGGAGCGACGACCGCGATTAATAATCAATTCCAAGGAAAAAACGACAATATCATTGGTGCGGGCGTTACCAGTGGTGCATTTAGCGCAATTGGTTATGGTGCAGGCGCAATCACCGCAAACACGATTAATTCGATCATGCGACCAACGATTAATAACGCGGGCTCGTGGACAAGTACCGGTGCGTGGTCAGGGAGTGGTTACAATCTGTTCAACCCGAACAATACTGCGGTCATTGGTGGCGGAATCACTGGAGGAACTTTGCAAGAGATTGTGCAAGGCGGAATCAAACGAGCACAGCAAACAGGAAGCAAGAAATGATTCGCCGATTAGCAACTGTGTTCTTATGTACGGCCTGCATTTGGCTAGTTGCCTGTTCAATTGCCTGGTTCGGTGGGAGCTATGCATACGCCACGTTCAATGGGTTGCATTACTCACCGGGATGGAATGATACTGTTTCAATAGTCCGGATTGCACTTCTAATAGCGTTAGTCTTTACGTTGCTTGCTTGGCTCAAGACAAAAAACGCCTAAACAGCAACCCCTGCCCCAGCCGGGGTTGCTGTTTGCAATCCTGTACAACCAGCAGTTGCATCCGCAGGAAAAGACGCTGGCGAAGCGGTTGGCTGACGAGAGCGGCGGGAAATATAGCCGGGCGCAGATCGAAGGCCAGTTGCGTATCATGGGTGTCAGCAATAACGGCACGAACGAATCGGGCGCGCCGACGACACTGATCGGCCAGACACCTACGGATTCCGGCGCGAAATGGATATCGGGTGGCACGACGGCGAATGGTCAGCCGATCCTGACGCAAGTGACCGCGCAGGCCGATCCGCAGCTGCAGTCCTACATTCTTGCGAACTACAACGGCGCCTCATCGGGACAGGTGCCGAGTCAGTTCACATATGCGCTGACGGGACATAGTGGCTCGGCCAATATCACCGGGCCGTTCACGAAGTTCGATCAATCGGACGAAAATTTCATGCGAGGTACAACCGCTGACGTGGCTTCGATGGTGTCGACCAATGCGGGAAGGTTCAGTGCCGCGACGGCTGCCGCTGCAACTGTTCCTTCGCCTTACTCTGCCGGATTCTCGGCAGCGGCCTATGCAGCCACGGTTGCGGGATTTACGGCCGACGCTGTAGCGCAAATGGTTAAGCCTGATGTAGGCCAATATCTGACCTCTGGGGGAATCGGTATCGCGGCGAACGCGGTATCGGAAAAGTATCCGGCGCTCAGTCCAGCAATCAATGAATCCGCTAACGTACTTAACAATGGCAGTGCATCGCAGGCGGTCCAAAACACCTTCAACAACTACATAAAACAGGTGATTGACAGGAAATATGGAAGCGGAAATAAAAATGATAAAAATTAGAATTCTTGACGACGGGAACTTCACGCGTTGGTTCAGACTATGCCTGATTTTTATTGGCATTGGTCTTATGTACTGGACAATTAAATACGTCGAACCGTCACTCTGGAGCGGATTTCTTCTGCTCTTCGGATTCGGGATCGCACTAGTAGGTGGAATGACCAGCCGCGCTGCCTTGTTGAAGATCAAGCCATTCGACAGCAGCTACAAGAAGGCGCGCAAGAGCTATGAGATCAAGGACGAGGATAATAACTCCGGGGGAAAGAAATGACAGAGTCACCCGTCTTTGTCGGCGAAGATATCGGTGTGATATTGGTTTGCCGCATACCCGTTCTCGGCGCTTCTTGCAATTGTCGGCTATCTTGCTGCACAAGGACTAAGAGCGATCCGAAGTAATTCCGTCGTTCTTTGAATAAAGCCGCCAGAAAATGAAAATCCGAAAGACGGGCGCGGCGCTAGCTCTCACAGCCTTGGCCCGTCTCGCGTCCAACGTCCTGGCGCAAAGCCAGCCGCAACTTCTCCACAGATTGTGGTGACAAGCCTGTGCATATCCCCCGGACAGGCAAACCAACTCCTTGAGCGCACAAGGAATTTCCCCCGCGCATCGCAATTCGGCCACGCATCGATCAGGCATCGATGCATCTCCCCCACCTAATCCCCTAAAGATTGTGTGGGCAATGCCGTTAATCCTTACATGTTGTCGGGTCGTGAGCGACCCCATTGCAAGGAACCCCATGCGCAACAACCAGCCCATCACGCAGCAGGAATTCGACTACCCTGCTTCGCAGATGCTCGTTTCGGCCACCGATCTCAAAGGCCGCATTCAGTATTGCAATCCCGCGTTCGTCGCCGTCTCCGGTTTCGCGAAAGAAGAATTGATCGGCAAGGCGCATAACGTCATCCGCCATCCCGACATGCCGCCCGAGGCCTTCGCCGACCTGTGGGAGACCATTCAATCCGGCCGTCCCTGGACCGCGCTCGTGAAGAACCGCCGCAAGGACGGCGATCATTACTGGGTGCGCGCGAACGTGACCCCCGTCTCGGAGCAGGGCACCGTGGTGGGCTATCTGAGTGTGCGCGTGAAGCCGAGCCGCGAGGAGATCCGCGAGGCCGAGGCGCTCTACGCGCAGATGCGCGAAGGGCGTCAGCGCAGCGCGCGCCTGCGCCGCGGCGCGCTCGTGCGCACCGGCCTGGTTGGCGCGGTGCAGTCGCTCATGCGTCTGCCCGTGGCCACACGCATCGCCATCGGCTATGCGCTCGTGCCCGCTGCGCTCGCCGCCGCGGGCTTCGGCGCCTGGCGCGGGCTGCCGCCCACGCCGTTCTGGTGCGCATTCGGCGCGGCGGCGGTGTGCAGCCTCGCGGCCTGGCGGCTCGCCACGCGCCACCTGGGCGAGCCGCTCGCGCAGATGTCGATGGCGTCCACGCGCATGGCTGCGGGAGACCTCACCGCCGCGCTCGCCATTGCCTCGAAGGACGATCTCGGCGACGTGCTCCAGGCGCTCAATCAGCTCCAGGCCAATCTCACCGCCATCGTGTTCGACGTGCGCGCGCAGATCGACGGCATGCTCGAGGCCGCCCACGAGATTTCGAGTGGCAATCTCGATCTCTCGCGCCGCACCGAGCTGCAAGCCGCCTCGCTCGAAGAAACAGCCGCCACCATGGACCAGCTCACCACCACGGTGCAGGCCAACGCCGAGGCGAGCACGCGCGCACTCGAGCTCGCACGCGCGGCGCAGTCGGCCGCCGCCGAGGGCGGCTCGATCGCGGGCCGCATGGAACGCACGATGTCCGGCATCACCGACGCCTCGCGGCGCATCTCCGACATCACCGGCGTGATCGACGGCATCGCGTTCCAGACCAATATCCTCGCGCTCAATGCGGCCGTCGAAGCCGCGCGCGCGGGCGAGGCGGGCCGCTCGTTCGCCGTGGTCGCTGGCGAGGTGCGCATGCTCGCGCAGCGCTGCGCGGCCTCCGCGAAGGAGATCAAGCAGGTCGTGGACGCCAGCGTGAGCGAGATCGCCCAGGGCACGGCGCTCGTCGGCGACACGACCGCCCAGATGCGCGCCATCGACGAAGCCGTGAGCCGCGTTTCAGCCATCATCGTCGAGGTCGCCAACGCGAGCGGCGAGCAGGCCGAGGGCATCCACCAGGTCAATCAGGCGGTCGCGCATCTGGACAGCGCCACGCAGCAAAACGCCGCGCTCGTCGAGCAGGCCGCCGCCACGGCGCAGCGGCTCGCCGAGCAAGCCGACGTGCTCGACGAGGCCGTGCGCCTCTTCACGCTTGCGGGCACGCACTCGAGCGAGCGCAGCGCGCCCGTACAGCGACAGGCGCGGCGCACGCCCTCGCACGCGTCTGTGCAGGTGCACACTCAGATGCATGAACGGGAGGAAGCGCTGGAGGCTTGAGCGCTTTCACGAGCGCATGCCCACGAAAGCGCATCCGGCATAGCACGCGAAAGCGTTCCGTAATTTCATCGCTTGCTCCGATTAAGCTGAAAGATCCGCATAAATCCCATCTCGACGGGGCGCCAGCCAGGCTTCACTATGAACTCCGTCAGCACCCATGACCTGGGTGTCTGATCCGAGTAACAACGGCGTTTCAACGGCTCACCTGGCCTCTACCGGGTGAGCCGTTTTTTCTGGCGCGGACGATGAGGAAATACGAACGAGAGCCGATGCGCCGCTAAGGCCGCTTTGCGTCATGCCCATGACAACGCCTCACGCGGCGGCACAGAGCGCATGCACCGTTGCAGGCCGCGCAAAAATCCTCATGCCGGCGCACGTGCGGGCCGGGACTCGCGTTAAACTGACTGGCCGGGGCTGGGCGGCCGGGTGTGTGCGCCCGCACTCACAGCGGTGAGACGCCGCGCAGCCGACCCCGTACAATGGCTCGACCACACACGAGGACAACATCAATGCGCACGACCGGGTCTTCCGGAACCATGACCCTGCTCACCGAGCATGATGAAGCGACCGGACGCGAAACGCGTTCGCTGCGTCTCGAATCGGCGGCCGACGGCAAGAGCCTCTTGCTGATCGAAGTCGACGAGCGCAAGCCGGGCATCCACCGCGAAGTGCGTTATGAAATCACGCCTGCGGAACTGATCGCGGCCATCCGCGCGCAGGGCGCCGAGCTTCCAGGGGAATCGCACAGCCGGTAACACGCGGCCGCGTTCGTAACGGGCCGCCGTCCGTCTTCGGCCCTCCGCCATCGGCCC
This sequence comes from Paraburkholderia silviterrae, assembly GCF_004353915.1. GTDB lineage: Bacteria > Pseudomonadota > Gammaproteobacteria > Burkholderiales > Burkholderiaceae > Paraburkholderia > Paraburkholderia silviterrae. Next base: position 105,716 of record NZ_SMRP01000011.1, read on the forward strand.
TCACGCGAAGACGCCATGCCGGCGCCTTCGCGCACGCGCTTGCGCGCCTCCCCCATTCCCCACCTCCCGGCAAGGCCGCCATACCAGCGCCTGAGCGCAACAAATCCGCATTGGGCGTATGCTTTGGGCCTCGCTTGCACGCCTTCAAAATGCGTCCATAATCGATACGTTAGTCTTCCAGTTTGCGCCGTCCCCGCGGCGCGCCGGGGCAAGGGAAGTAAGCCGATGCTACATGACCTCATCGCGCAGTACGGGCCTGCGCTTGTATTTCTGAACGTGCTGGCCGGATCACTCGGCCTGCCCGTGCCCGCCATGCCGGCGCTCGTGCTGTTCGGCGCGATGGCCGCCATGCATCCCGGCTCGATCGGCGAGCAGGTCGCGCCGGTGCTCGGGCTGTCGATTGTCGCCACGCTCATCGGCGACAGCGTCTGGTTCCTCGCCGGCCGGCTCTACGGCGGCAACACGCTCAAGACGCTGTGCAAGCTCTCGCTCTCGCGCGACACCTGCGTGAAGAAAACCGAGCGCTTTTTCGGCCGCTGGGGCGTGCGGGTGCTCGCCATCGCCAAGTTCGTGCCGGGCCTGTCGATCGTCTCCGTGCCGATGGCGGGTGCAATGGGCACGCCCTACCGCCAGTTCGTCGGCTTCGACGGTATTGGCGCCGCGCTCTGGTCGGGCACGGGCCTCCTGATCGGTGTGCTGTTCGCGCCGCAGATCGACATGATGCTCGCCGGCGCAAGCCGCCTTGGGCGCTTTGCCGCCGTCGTGGTGGTCGTGCTGCTCGTGCTCTACGCGACCTACCGCTGGCAGCGCCGCCGCCAGCTCATCAAAAAGCTCGCGAACGCGCGCATTACCGTCGACGACCTCTATCGCGCGATGGCCAACAAGCCGCCGCCCGTGATCTTCGACATCCGCTCGGCCGAAAAGCGCAAGCTCGACCCCTACGTCATTCCGGGGTCGCTGTTCGCCGACGAGCGGCAGCTCGACGAGATTATCGAGAAGTATCCGCGCGAGCAGAAGCTCGTGATCTACTGTTCGTGCCCCAATGAAATTTCCGCGGCCTGGATGGCGAAGAAGCTTGCCGAGGCCGGTTACGTCGACGTGGTGCCGCTGCTCGGCGGCCTCGATGCGTGGCGCGATTCGGGCCGCTCGCTCGAAGCGCTGCAGGTGACGCCGCCTCCCGAGGTGCCGGTCAACATTACGCCGAAACCCGTTTAATCCGCGCGGCGCCTCCGCGCCGCCGCGCGCATGAGGAGAAACGCCTGATGGGTTCTACCCCCGCTGAGCCGCCTCGCTACGAGGCTTCGCATTCCACGCTGACCGACACGCAGCCGCAACCGGCCGAGGCGCCGTTCTCGACGCTCTCCTCGCGGCGCCACCAGATGTTCCCCGATCTCACCGACCACGAGATCGCGCGGCTCGCGCGCTTTGGCGAGCATGGTCACTGGGAGCCGGGCGAGTTGCTCTTCCACACTGGCACGACCGGCCCCGGCATGTTCGTGGTGCTCTCCGGTCATGTGAAGGTGTCCCAGCGCGATGGCCTCGGCCGCGAGCGGCTGATCGCCGAGCATGGGCGCGGCAGCTTCCTCGCCGAAGTGGGCCAGCTCTCCGGCGGTCCGGCGCTCGTGGACGGTGTCGCGCTCGAGCCCGTCGACGCCTTGCTGATTCCGCCCGAGCGCTTGCGCGCGGCCATCGTCGCCGAAGCCGAGCTTGGCGAGCGCATCGTGCGCGCGCTGATTCTGCGGCGCGTCGCGCTGATCGAGAAAGGCGCGGGCGGCCCGATTCTCGTCGGCAAGCACGACGACCCCACCATGCTCAAGCTCCAGGGCTTCCTCTCGCGCAACGGCCATCCGTACTCGGTGCTCGACGAGCGCGACGAAAGCAGCATGCTCAGCGTGATCGAGCGCTTCGCGGCGCGCAGCGAGGATCTGCCGCTCGTGATCTGCCCCGACGGCTCGGTGCTGCGCCACCCCACCCCGCCCGAGCTCGCCACCTGCCTTGGCCTGTTGCCCGAGCTCGACGGCGAGCGCGTCTACGACGTGGCCGTGGTGGGCGCCGGCCCGGCGGGTCTCGCCACCGCGGTGTACGCGGCCTCCGAGGGTCTTTCGGTGATCGTGCTCGACGCGCGCGCCCCCGGCGGCCAGGCCGGCGCCAGCTCGCGCATCGAAAACTATCTGGGCTTCCCTACCGGCATCTCGGGCCAGGCGCTCGCGGGCCGCGCGTTCGTGCAGGCGCAGAAGTTCGGCGCGCACGTGGCCATTCCCGTCTCGGCCCGCAAGCTCCACTGCAACGAGGAGCCGCGCCGCCTCGAAACCTGTAGCGGCGACGTGCGCGCCCGCACCATCGTGATCGCGAGCGGCGCGATCTACCGGCAGCCCGCGATTGCCGGGCTCGACCGCTATACGGGGCGCGGCGTCTACTACTGGGCCTCGCCGGTGGAGGCGAAGCTCTGCAAGCACGAGAACGTCGTGCTGGTGGGCGGCGGCAACTCGGCGGGCCAGGCAATCGTCTACCTCTCCACGCACGCGCGCCATATCGACGTGCTGATCCGCAAGTCCGGCTTCGAATCGACGATGTCGCGCTATCTGATCGACCGGATCGCGTCGCTGCCGAACGTCACGGTGCACCCGCATTGCGAGGTCGGCGCGCTCGAGGAAGACGAGACGGGGATCGCGGCCATCCGCCTGAAGGCGCAGTGCCCGTCGTCGGGCGCCGAGCGCTTCGACGCGCGCCATCTGTTCCTCTTCACGGGTGCAGACCCCAACACCAAGTGGCTGCACGAATGCGGCGTGGCCCTCGACATGCACGGCTTCGTGCTCACTGGCGCCGACGACGCGTCGTGCAGCCTCGCCACGTCGGTCAATGGCGTCTACGCGATCGGCGATGCGCGCGCGGGCTCGACCAAGCGCGTCGCAGCGGCGGTGGGCGAAGGCGCGGCGGTGGTCGCGCAGATCCATCAGTGGTTGAGCGCGGCGCCCGTCCAGCGCGCGGCTGTGACGCCCGCTGCGATGGCCACGATGGCGGGCCTGAATGCGTGAGGACGCGGCGCTCGACACGCCAGCCGAAGCGAGCGCGCAACCGACCCCAGGCGTGACGCTGCCGCTCGCCGCGGCGCGCACGCTGCATCTCGCGGCCCAGGGGCTGCTCGCCCCGCCGCGCCGCAAGGCCACCAAAGACGATGTGCTCGACGCGGTCCGCCGCATGGCGCAACTGCAGATCGACACGATCCACGTAGTCGCTCGCAGTCCTTACTTCGTGCTGTTCAGCCGCATCGGCGCCTACGACCCGCGCTGGCTCGACGCCCATCTGGCCGAAGGCCGGCTCTTCGAGTACTGGTCGCACGAGGCCTGTTTCGTGCCGATCGAGGACTATGGGCTGCTGCGCCATCGCATGCTCGACCCTGCGTGCATGGGCTGGAAATACGCCGCCGAGTGGCACGCGAAGCATCGCCGCGAGATCGACGCGCTGCTCGAGCGCATCCGCGCAAACGGTCCCGTGCGCTCCGCCGACTTCGCGCGCGAGAAAGGAGCAAAAGGCAGCGGCTGGTGGGACTGGAAGCCCGAGAAGCGCCACCTGGAGGTGCTGTTCGCGACCGGCGCGCTGATGGTGGCCGAGCGCCACAATTTTCAGCGCGTCTACGACGTGGCCGAGCGCGTCCTGCCCAACTGGAGCGACGCGCGCGATCTGCCCGCGCGCGTGGACGCCGAACGCGCGTTGCTGTTGCGCACCTGCCAGGCGCTGGGCGTGATCCGCGCCGACTGGGCCGCCGACTACTACCGCCTGCCGCGCCGCCCGTACACCGAGGCACTGCACGCGCTCGCCGACGCGGGCGAGCTGGTGCCCGTGCGCGTGGAAGCCTGGAAGCACGACGCGTTCGTGCACCGCGACTTCGCGCCGCTCATCGACGACGCCGCCAGCGGCGCGCTGACCTCGAGCGCCACCACGCTGCTCTCGCCTTTCGATCCGATCGTGTGGGACCGCAAGCGTGCAACGGCGCTGTTCGGCTTCGACTACGCGATCGAATGCTACCTGCCCGCGCACAAGCGCAAGTATGGTTACTTCGTACTGCCGATATTGAATCGCGGCAAGCTGATCGGACGCGCCGATGCAAAGGCGCATCGCGCGCAGGCGGTATTCGAATTGAAGTCGCTGCATCTGGAGCCGGGCGTGCGCATGAGCGGCCGACTCGTGAGCGATTTGCGGCGCGCGCTGCAACGTTGCGCCGACTGGCATGGCACGCCGGAACTGAGGATTGGCGAGGCGCCGCACGGGCTGGCCGCCGCGCTGCTCGCCGAGTCGTGAATCGCAAAAGCGCCGCGCGGGCGGCGCGCCCATTGCCTCCATTGGCGCACGCCGCCCGCGCGGTCTTCGGATGCTCAGCGCTCCAGCTTCACGCGCAGCTCACGCGCCGCTTCGAGCAAGCCTTCATAGCCCGAGCGCGCATGCTCGGGCAGGTCCGGGTCGCCCACCAGCGCACCCAGCGTTTCGATCAGGCTGAAGACCAGGCCCTTGGCCGCACCCTTGGCGATACTGCCGCTCTTCACGCCTTCGTCCACGTGCGAGAGCGCCGCGTTGAGATTCTCCAGGTCGTGCTTCTTTGCGTCGCCGCCAGGCGCTTGAGCGTCATCCTTTTGCGTGTCGTCGCTCGTCATGATGAACCGTTTCCCCTTGCTGGTACGTCGTAGAAAAAAATCCCACACTGCTGTTATATACCCAACGCCTACGGTCGTCCATCGGCCGCGGGCGGGTCCATCCTGCCACCCGGCAGCGCTTCGGACGGCTCCCGAATCTTCTCACCTTTGCGCGCCTTCTGCCGATACGTGCGCCCCTCATGCTTGCCGAGGCTCATGGCAAGCACAAAGAAAAGCCCTGAAAACAGGCGTCGATTCGCGCATTCAGAGCCGCAGCGCTTGCGCGGCGGTGCGTTGGCGCGTGCGCGCGAGCTCACGTCAGGCCACTCCCGTAAGCGCTCACCTTTGTGCGACGAGGGGGAACTCGCGCGCCGTTTCCGGCGCCCGGCAACACAACGCGAGACGCTTGCGCGCCAACGCCTGGTTGCACGTATCGCCTTGTTTCATGGCACTTTCTCGCCAGACACAGGTTCGTCAGACTGTGCGCACGGCACGCCGACGGTGCGCTCGCGCGCTGCGCCTCGCTCACTCCCGAAAAGCCTCACCTTTGCGGCAAACACGCGGCGGAAGTACAGCCATCCGCCTTGACGCCACGAACACGCCTCTCCAGACTGTGCGAGTCGTCCCCGCGAGCCCGCTCAGCCGATACCCCATGAACCAGGTCACGCCCTTCATTCCCGAACGCTTTCACAACGCCGCGCCGCATTACCTGAGCGGCCGCCCCGCGTACTCGAGCGCACTCATTCGCCGCGTCGCGCAACACGCCAGCCTGAACGGCACGCAGCGCCTGCTCGACCTCGGCTGCGGCCCGGGCCAACTCTCGCTCGCGTTCGCGAGCTGGGTGGCGAGCGCCGTGGCAATCGACCCGGAGCCCGCCATGCTCGAAGTCGCCGCGCAACTGGGCGCGGGCATCGCGCCAAACATCGAGTATCGCCGCGGCAGTTCGTACGACCTCTCGCCCGCACTCGGCAGGTTCGACCTCGCGGTGATCGGACGGGCATTCCACTGGATGGATCGTGTCGACACGCTTGCGCGGCTCGATGCGATCCTCGGCGAACGCGGCGCCGTCGCGCTCTTCAACACAGCGCATCTCGACGACCCGCAGCGCCCTTGGGCCGCGCAATATCGCGACCTGCTCGACCGTTACGCCAACACCGATCCCGCGCGCGAGACGCGCCGTTCGCCGCAGTGGGAGAGCCACACCGACGTGCTCGCGCGCTCGGCGTTCGCCGCGATCGAGCGCATTTCGGTGATCGAGTACCGGCGCGTGAGCGCCGAGCAGTTGAAGGCGCGCCCGCTCTCGATGTCGAGCCTCTCGCGCGAGCGCCTGGGCGCGCAGCTCGACGCGCTGCTTGCCGAAATCGACGCCATTGTCGCGGCGCATGGTGAGGATGGCTGGCTCATCGAGCGCATCGAGTCGACCGCCACGATTGCCACGCGCGCGAGCGCGTAAGCACGCAAGCGCCGCCAGCGCGCCGCTGCGGCTTGCGGTATCGTATGACGATGACCTCGAAAGGAGACGCGATGAGCTACGCCGCAAAAGCCCCGGCCCGCAAGGAGATCGATGCGCTAAACGGTCTCGCCGTGCTGGAATTCGGCACCGACTGGTGCGGCTATTGCCAGGGCGCGCAGCCCTTGATCGGCGATGCGTTCGCGCAGCGCCCCGGCGTGCGCCGCATCAAGGTGGAAGACGGCCCGGGCCGCGCGCTCGGCCGCTCGTTTCGCGTGAAGCTCTGGCCCACGCTCGTGTTCCTGCGCGATGGCACGGAAGTGGCGCGCGTGGTGCGCCCGGGGAGCGCCGCCGATCTGGACGCGGCATTCGACACGCTCGGCTGAGCGAGCACCCTTTCAGGGTGCCCCCAGCGCCGCGTGCTCACTCGAGCCCGGCCAGCAAATCGTCGATGGCGCGATACACGCGCTCCACGACCTCCGGCCCCACCTCCGCTTCGAGCGCCTTGTAGCGCGCTTCCAGATCCTTCGAAATCGTCTTTACGAGCTGGTGGCTCTTTTTCGTGAGCGTCACGAGCACGCGCCGCTGGTCGTCGGCAAAGCGCTCCTTCGTCACGAGGCCCAGCGCCTCCATGCGCGCGAGCACGCCCGCCATGCTCGGGCTCGAAATCGTGCAGAGATCGGAGATCTGGCGCGGCTCCAGCGGCCCACTCTCGTTGAGCGCGCGAATCACGCGCCATTGCTGCTCCGTGAGCCCATGCGCCGTGATCAACGGACGGAAACGCTCCATCATCTTTTCGCGCGCGCGCAAAAGAAGCATGGGCAGGTTGCGGTGTGCAACGCGGGTGGACGCGCGAGAGGAATCGGACATGGTGGCTTCGTTCAATACGCGGCTGCCCGGGTCCGGGACCAGGGGAAACCCGCGAATTCTTCATCGATGGTTGACGCTCGATCATAGCAAGCGCAGAATCACTCACATATTAGTGTTTTCGAGAAAGCAAACCACACCATGTTTTCACTGGCCGACCATCTGCTGCATCTCGAAGGCGAGGCCCTGCCGCGCGACGTGAGCGCCGGCGCGGCGCGCGCGCTGCTTGCGGGTGGCGAGCGCTGCCGCGCGCCCGTCTGCGGTGCCGTGTACGGGACGCTGCTCAACGACCGCGCCGCGCTCGAAGCACTCGGCGACGCCGTGAACGCCCCGCCCTACAAGGCGCCGCCCCGCGCGCCCATCCTCTATCTGAAGCCGCACAATACGCTCGCCGGCCACGGCGCGCGCGTGAGCGTGCCGGGCGCGGAAGGCGTTCAGGTGGGCGCGTCGCTCGGCATCGTGATCGGCCGCACCGCTGCGCGCGTCAAGGCGCATGAAGCGTTCGATTACATCGCCGGCTACACGCTGGTCGCCGACCTCAGCGTGCCGCACGAAAGCGTCTATCGTCCGTCCGTGCGTTTTCGCGCTCGCGACGGCTTTTGCGTGATCGGCCCAACGGTGCAGGCGCGCAAGCATGTCGCCGATCCGGACCGGCTCGCGATCCACGTCGACATCGAGGGCGAGCCGCGCTTTAGCGCGAATACGTCCTCGTGCGTGCGCGGCGTCGCGCAACTGCTCGCGGACGTGACCGACTTCATGACGCTTTCAGCCGGCGACGTGCTCACGCTAGGCGTGCCGCACGGCGCGCCCATCGCACATGAAGGTGCGCACGCAACTATCTCCATTGCCGACTGGCCCGCGCTTGCCATCGAATTCATCGCGCCGCAAACGGCAGCGCACACCGCCACGCAAGGAGCACCAGCATGATGCGAGGACGCGTTGCCTACGCAGGCGCCATCCACGAAGCACGACCCGAAGCCAGCCTGGAAAGCATGCGCGTGCGCCTTGCCGACGGCCGCGTCCGCGAAGAGCATGAAGTCGTCTGGCTCGCGCCGTTCGAGCCCGGCACGATCTTCGCGCTCGGCCTGAACTACGCCGAGCATGCCAAAGAGTTGCAGTTCACGAAGCAGGAAGAGCCGCTCGTGTTCCTCAAGGGGCCGGGCAGCGTGATCGGGCATCGCGGCGTCACGCGCCGCCCCGCCGACGTCACGTTCATGCACTACGAGTGCGAGCTCGCGGTCGTGATCGGCCGCACGGCGCGCGAGATCAAGTGCGAGGACGCCATGCAATACGTCGCGGGCTACACCATCGCCAATGACTACGCGATCCGCGATTATCTAGAGAACTACTATCGCCCGAACCTGCGCGTGAAGAATCGCGACGGCGGCACCGTGCTCGGGCCGTGGTTCGTCGATGCCGCCGATATCGCCGACGTCAATGCGCTCGAACTGCGCACCTGGGTGAACGGCGAACTGAAGCAGCACGGCAACACGCGCGACCTCGTCACTGGCATTGCCGAGTTGATCGAGTATTTGAGCGGCTTCATGACGCTCGCGCCCGGCGACGTGATTCTCACGGGCACGCCCGAAGGCGTCGTCAACGTGAATGCCGGCGACGAAGTGATTTGCGAGATCGACGGCCTCGGCCGCCTTGTCAGCACGATCGCGTCCGACGCCGAGTTCGGCCGCGCTCCCCAGACGCAACAGACGTAAGCGAGAACGCCATGCGCATCGAACACCTGATCGACGGCCGCGCCCATACGGGCCGCGACTACTTCGAAACCGTGAACCCCGCGAACCAGGAAGTGCTCGCGGAAGTCGCGCGCGGCGGCGCCGAGGAAATCGACCTTGCGGTGCGCGCCGCGAAAGACGCCTTCCCCGCCTGGGCCGCGAAGCCCGCGGCAGAGCGCGCGAAGCTCGTGCGCAAGCTCGGCGAGCTGATTGCGAAGAGCGTGCCGGAGATCGCGCTGACCGAGACGAAGGACACGGGCCAGACCATTTCGCAAACGGGCAAGCAGCTCGTGCCGCGCGCCGCCGACAACTTCACCTACTTCGCCGAAATGTGCACGGCGGTGGACGGCCACACCTACCCCACCAGCACGCATCTGAACTACACGCTGTTTCATCCGGTGGGCGTGTGCGCGCTCATCTCGCCCTGGAACGTGCCGTTCATGACGGCCACCTGGAAGGTCGCGCCGTGCCTCGCGTTCGGCAACACGGCGGTGCTCAAGATGAGCGAGCTTTCGCCGCTCACGGCCTCCATGCTCGGACAGCTCGCGCTCGAAGCCGGAATTCCATCAGGCGTGCTCAACGTCGTGCATGGCTTCGGCCAGGAAACGGGCGAGCCGCTCGTCGCGCATCCCGACGTGCGCGCGGTCTCCTTCACGGGATCGACGGCCACGGGCAACCGCATCGTGCAGACTGCGAGCCTGAAGAAGTTCTCGATGGAGCTGGGCGGCAAGTCGCCGTTCGTGATTTTCGAAGATGCCGACTTCGAGCGCGCGCTCGACGCCGCCGTGTTCATGATCTTCTCGAACAACGGCGAGCGCTGCACGGCAGGCTCGCGCATTCTCGTCCAGCGCTCGATCTACGCGAGGTTCGCCGAGCGATTCGTCGAGCGCGCGAAGCGCATCGCGGTAGGCGACCCGCTCGACGAAAAGACCGTTGTCGGGCCGATGATCAGCCAGGGCCATCTCGCCAAGGTGCGCAGCTATATCGAGCTCGGGCCGAAGGAAGGCGCGACGCTCGCATGCGGCGGGCTCGATGCGCCCGCGCTGCCGGATGCCCTGAAAAAGGGCAACTTCGTGCAGCCCACGGTGTTCGTGGACGTGGACAACCGCATGCGCATCGCGCAGGAAGAGATCTTCGGGCCGGTCGCGTGCCTGATCCCGTTCGACGACGAAGCCGACGCCATCCGCATCTCGAACGACATCGCCTACGGCCTGTCGAGCTACGTGTGGACCGAAAACACGGGGCGCGCACTGCGCGTGGCCGCCGCCGTCGAGGCGGGCATGTGCTTCGTGAACAGCCAGAACGTGCGCGATCTGCGCCAGCCGTTCGGCGGCTCGAAGGCTTCGGGCGTGGGACGCGAAGGCGGTACCTGGAGCTACGAAGTGTTTCTCGAGCCGAAGAACGTGTGCGTCTCGATGGGCTCGCATCACATTCCGCGCTGGGGCGCCTGAGCCACACTGGAGGAGACCACAATGGGCAAACTCGCGCTGGCGGCCAAGATCACGCACGTGCCGTCGATGTACCTTTCCGAGCTCGACGGACCGCACAAGGGCTGCCGCCAGGCCGCCATCGACGGCCACGGCGAAATCGGCCGGCGCTGCCGCGAGCTGGGCGTGGACACGATCGTCGTGTTCGACGTGCACTGGCTCGTGAACAGCGAATATCACATCAACTGCGCACCGCATTTCGAAGGCAATTACACGAGCAACGAGCTGCCGCATTTCATCAAGAACATGCAGTACGCGTACCCGGGCAATCCCGCGCTGGGCCATCTGATTGCCGACGTCGCGAACGAAATGGGCGTCAAGAGCCGCGCGCACAGCGAGACCACGCTCGAGCTCGAATACGGCACGCTCGTGCCGATGCGCTATATGAACGCCGACCAGCACTTCAAAACGGTGTCCGTCGCGGGCTGGTGCATGTGGCACGACCTCGCCACGAGCGCGCGCTTCGGGCTCGCGGTGCGCAAGGCCATCGAAGAGCGCTACGACGGTACGGTCGCGATACTGGCGAGCGGCTCGCTCAGCCATCACTTCGCGAATAACGGCACGGCCGAGCAATTCATGCACAAGGTCTGGGACCCGTTCCTCGAAGAGACGGACCGTCACGTGGTCTCGCTCTGGGAGCGCGGCGACTGGAAGACCTTTTGCAGCATGCTGCCGCTCTACGCCGAAAAATGCTGGGGCGAAGGCGGCATGCACGACACGGCCATGCTGCTGGGCGCGCTCGGCTGGGACCGCTATGAAGGCCGCGCGGAAGTCGTCACGCCGTATTTCGGCAGCTCCGGCACCGGACAGATCAACGCGATCTTCCCTGTCACGCCGCTTCCCGCCTGAATCTCGAAGGAGCGCATCGTGCCGCATCTCACCCTCGAATACAGCGCCAATCTCGCCGATGAAGCGAGCATCGGCACGCTTTGCGCGACGCTCGCGCAGGTGCTCGACGCGCAGCGCGACGCGAGCGGCGCGCGCGTGTACCCACGCGGCGGCATCCGTACGCGCGCGCTGCGCTGCGAGCAGTACTTCGTCGCCAATGGCGACCCGCACAACGCCTTCCTGCACGGCTGCCTGAAGATCGGCGCGGGCCGCACGCCCGAAGTGCGCCGCGCCACCGGCGACGCGCTCTTCGAAGCCATCAAGCAGCATTTCGCCGAAGCGTTCGCCGCGCACGGGCTCGCGCTCTCGCTGGAGATCGTCGAGTTCAGCGAAGAAGGCGCGTGGAAGCACAACAACCTGCACGCCCGGCTCAAAACCTGAGCACCCGCGCGCGCATTGAGAACCTCGCAATCATCGGAAATCGACATGCTAGATCCGCAACTCATTCGCGAGCTGGCCGCCCAGCTCGACGAAGCCGAACGCACGCGCACGCCATTGCGCCACTTCTCGCGCGCGCATCCGTCGATGACGATCGACGACAGCTATGCGATCCAGCGCGAGTGGGTCAAGCTCAAGCTCGCGGCGGGCCACCAGATCAAGGGCCGCAAGATCGGCCTCACGTCGCGCGCGATGCAGCGCGCCTCGCAGATTGACGAGCCCGATTACGCTCCGCTGCTCGACAGCATGTTCATCGAAGCCGGCAGCGACATTCGCGCTGATCGCTTCATCGCGCCGCGCGTGGAAGTGGAGCTCGCCTTCGTGCTGAGCCGCCCGCTACAAGGCCCCAACGTCACGCTGTTCGACGTGCTGGACGCGACCGCCTGGGTCACGCCAGCGATCGAGATCATCGACGCGCGCATCGAGCAGTTCGACCGCGAAACGAAGGCGCCGCGCAAGGTGTTCGACACGATCTCGGACTTTGCGGCGAACGCGGGCGTGGTGCTGGGCGGCCGCCCCGTGAAGCCGCTCGACGTCGACTTGCGCTGGGTGGGCGCGCTGCTCTACAAGAACGGCGCGGTCGAGGAAAGCGGGCTCGCCGCCGCCGTGCTCAATCATCCGGCCACGGGCGTGGCCTGGCTCGCGAACAAGATCGCGCGCCACGACGAGCGCCTCGAAGCCGGCGACGTGATTCTGAGCGGCTCGTTCACGGTGCCCATTCCCGCGCGCGCCGGCGATACGTTCCACGCCGACTACGGCCCGCTAGGTGGCATCGGCTTCAATTTCGTCTGACTGTAGCGTCTTGCCCTTCGCGCAGCATCAGTAAGGATTCCCATGCAAACACTCGATAATCCGTTCAAGCGCGCACTCTCGCAAGGGCGTCCTCAAATCGGCCTGTGGGCCGCGCTCGCCGACTCGTATGTCACCGAGCTGCTCGCGAGCACGGGCTTCGACTGGCTGCTGATCGACGGCGAGCACGCGCCCAACGACCTGCGCAGCACACTCGCGCAATTGCAGGCGGTGGCCCCGTATCCCACGCACCCGATCGTGCGGCCGGTGCGCAATGACGCCGCCATCATCAAGCAGTTGCTCGACATCGGCACGCAAACGCTGCTCGTGCCCATGATCGAAAACGCCGACGACGCGCGCGCCGCCGTCGCCGCCACGCGCTATCCGCCGCTAGGCATTCGCGGCGTGGGCAGCGCGCTCGCGCGCGCGTCGCGCTGGAACGGCGCCCCCGATTATCTGCATCGCGCCGCGGATGGGCTCTGCATGCTGGTGCAGGTGGAGACGGCCAATGCGCTTGCACAGCTCGACGACATCGCCGCTGTGGATGGCGTGGATGGCGTGTTCTTCGGCCCGGCGGACCTGAGCGCTTCGATGGGCCTGCTCGGGCAGCCCGGCGCCCCGGCGGTGCGCGAGGCGATCGTGGCCGGCATCCGCGCCGTGCGCGCGCATGGCAAGGCTGCTGGCGTGCTGGCCGCCGACCGCGCGATCGCTCACGAATATTTGCAGGCCGGGGCGACCTTCGTTGCAGTAGGCAGCGACGTAGCGCTGCTTGCGCGCGGCGCGAACGAACTGGCCTCGGCGTTCCGCCAGTCGGCCGCCTGACCCCACCTCAGCGGGCGCCGCGCCTGGGCGCCCTGCCCTCATTGGTCCCTCGCCCGCCCCTTCCTTCACCCGCCCCTTAGTCCGGCTCGCCGCCCTGCGCCACGAGTTTCGCCAGCGCGCTCTGCAATGCCTCGCGTTCCTGCTCGCTCAACACCGCGAGAATGGCTTCGTTGCCCGACTTTGAAATGGCCGAAGCGCGCCGGTAAGTATTGCGCCCCTGCGCGGTAAGCTTGACGAGCACGCCGCGCGCGTCCGCCGTGTTCGAGGCCTTTTCCAGCAGCCCTTTGCGCTCCAGCACATCGGTCGCGCGGCTCGCCTGGCTGCGGTCGAGATTCGACACGCGCCCGAGATCCGACACCGAAATCGGCCCGAACGCCCCAACGCTCAGCAGAATGCGCGCCTCCGTGAGCGTGAGCGCCAGCGCCGCTGAAAACGCCTCGTTCATGGTGCGGTCCGTCTGCTTCTTTAGCACGTGCAGCCGGTAAGTGAACAGCTCTTCAATCTGGTTCTTGCCCGTCATCTCTCGTCTCGCGCGGCCTCGCCAAATGGCACAAACGACGCTAGCATACCATTTACGGAACCCTTTAATTCAAGGGCTTTCGAGGATAATTTGATGCTTGCACACGCATTTATTTGCGCGTAGCATCGGTTTATCTGCCAGTCATCCTGGACAGCTCGCCTGCCGCGTGAGCGCGGCACCCAGAACGGAGACGCCCCCATGAGCGCAACACCCGAAGCCGCTCGCCCAAGCTGGTGCGAGCCGCAGGAATGGGCCGCACGCGTGAAGCTCGCGGCCACCTATCGCGTATTTCACCTGCTGGGCTGGACCGAATTGATCTTCAATCACATTACGCTGCGCGTGCCCGGTCCCGAGAAGCATTTCCTGATCAACCCGTTCGGCCTCGCGTATGACGAAATCAAGGCATCGAACCTCGTGAAGGTCGATCTGGACGGCAACATCCTGAGCCCCAGCGACTATCCGATCAATCCAGCGGGCTTCGTGATCCACAGCGCGATTCACGCCCACGTGGAAGACGCGCATTGCGTGATGCATACGCACACCACGGCGGGCGTCGCCGTTGCGTGCATGGAAGGCGGCCTCGCGTACACGAACTTCTATTCGGCGCAACTGCACGACATGGTCGCCTACCACGACTTCGAAGGCATCACCGTGCACGACGACGAGCAGCCGCGCCTGCTGAAATCGATGGGCGAGAAGCGCCTGCTCATTCTGCGCAATCATGGACTGCTCGCGCACGGCACGAGCCTCGCGCACGCATTCGTGCTGCTCTGGACGCTGAACCGCGCCTGCGAGATCCAGTGCGTCACCGACTCGATGCACGGCCAGCCCATTCCCATCGATCCGGCCGTCACCGCACGCTCCACGCGCGACGCCCTGCAATTCTCGCCCGCGCATGGCGCCGGCGAGAACGTGCTGGCCGCGCTGATCCGGCGCGTCGAGCGCATCGACCCCTCATACAAGGAGTAAGCCGTGAATTCCTCGCAGCGCAGTATCACGGTGGTGGGCGCCGGCGCGATCGGCGGTCTCATTGCGGCGCGGTTCGCGCGCGCGGACAACGGCGCGAGCGTCAACGTGCTCGCGCGCGGCGCGCATCTCGAAGCCATCCGCCGCGACGGCCTCACGATCGTCGAAGGCCCCGAGCACGACATGCGCTACACGACGCGCGTGAACGCCACCGACAACGCCGCCGCACTCGGCGCGCAAGACATCGTGTTCGTCTGCCTCAAGGGCCAGGCACTCGTGCAGGCCGCAGCATCGCTTGCGCCGCTCGTCGGGCCGCACACGCATATCGTCTCGGCGATGAACGGCGTGCCGTGGTGGTTCCTCGCCGATTTCGGCGGCGCGCAAGCCGGTGGCGACGATCGGCGCCTCGAGTCCGTCGATCCGGGCGGCGCGGTTTCGGCGGCGTTGCCGCCCGCGCAGGCATCGGGCTGCGTCGTGCATCTCTCTTCGTCGATTGCGGCGCCCGGTGTGATCCGCAAGGGCAAAGGCAACCTGCTCATCGTCGGCGCCGCCTCGCAGCGCACGGCGGCGCGCGCCAAGGAAGCGTGCGCGCTGCTCGCGCAGGCCGGCTTCGAGGTGCAGGCCACCGGGCAAATTCAGCATGAAATATGGGCCAAGCTCTGGGGCAACATGACGATGAACCCCATCAGCGCGCTCACGCGTTCAACTGCCGACGTGATCCTCGACGACCCGCTCACGGCGGGCCTCGTCAAGGCCATCATGGCGGAGGCGCGCACGATCGGCGAAGCGCTCGGCATCGGCCTCGCGATGACCATCGAAGAGCGCAACGCCATCACCCGCAAGCTGGGCGCGTTCAAGACCTCGATGCTGCAGGACGTGGAAGCGGGCCGCACACTCGAAGTGGAAGCACTGCTGGGCGCGCCCTACGAGCTCGCGCAACGCACGGGCGTGGCCGCGCCTTCGCTCGGCATGCTCTACGGGCTCGCGCGCCAGCTCGATGCGAATCTCGAGGCGGCGCGACGCGCCGGGGCGCCAGACCCCGCGCGCTGAGCGCCTGAGCACCCGAGCCGCAAGCCGCCCTCAGTCCTCCAGCGGCTTGCCGGTCAAATCGCGGATGAACGGCAGCGCGAGGCACGACAGCGCCGCACAAACCATCACGTACCACGCGGGCGCATGCAGGTCGCCAGTGACCTTGATGAGCCAGGTGGCGATGGCTTGCGCGAACCCGCCGAAGATCGCCACGCCCACGCTATAGACAATGGCCATGCCCGTCGCCCGAACGGCGCGCGGGAACATCTCGGGCAGCATCGTGATGGCTGGCGCGGCTTGCAGAGCGAGCAGCACGCTCAGGCCGCCAACGGTAATCAGCAGGCGCGCGGCGTCAGGGCCGCTCGATAGCCACTGGAACGCCGGCCAGATCAGCAGCACTACGGCCACGCGCGGCCAGAACACCAGAGCGCGCCGGCTGATGCGGTCGGAGAGCAAGCCCGCCAGAGGCCCCACCACGAACGTCACCACACCGGACACGAGGCCCGCCAGCAGTGCCGTGGGCGCGGGCACCTTGAGTTCGTGGATCGCGTAGGTGGGCATGTAGAACGTGACGACGTAAGCGATCACCGTCGAGCCCATCGTGAGCAGCGTGCCCAGCAGCGCACGGCGCCAATGGTCGCGCAGCACCGCGAGCACGGGCATGCGCACGGGGCGCGCATCGGTGCTCGATTGTTCCTCGAGACGGCGGCGGATCCACATGCCGATCGGCGCAATCGCCACGCCCATCAGAAACGGCACGCGCCAGCCCCACGCGAGCAGGCTCTCGGGATGAAGAAAATTCGTCAGGATTCCTGCCATCAACGCGCCGAGCGAAACGCCGATGCCCTGGCTCGCGAACTGGCAGCTGCCGAGCAGCCCGCGATTGGCCGGCGTGCCCGCCTCGATCAGGAGCGTGGTGGAAGCGCCCACCTCCCCGCCCGCCGAGAAGCCCTGCAACAGCCGCGCTAACACGATGATGACGGGCGCCGCCACGCCGATCTGCGCGTAGGTGGGCGCGAGGCCGATCAGTGCGCAGCCCAGCGCCATCATGAAGATGGTGAGCGTCATGGCGGGCTTGCGGCCCGCACGGTCCGCGTAGGCGCCGATCACCAGCCCGCCGAGCGGACGCATCACGAAGCCCACGCCAAAGGTCGCCACCGAGGCGAGCAGTTGCCCATAGCTCGACATGGTGGGAAAGAACAGCTTGCCGATCGTCAGCGCAAAGAAGCTGTAGACCGTGAAGTCGAAGAACTCGAGCGCATTGCCGATGGTGGCCGCGAAGATCAACTGCTTGCGGCTCAGCTTGCCCTTGCTCACTGCGGTCATGCTGACGCTGTTCATGGGCAGTCTCCGGTGGCCGCTGCGCGGCCTGGTTGAAGTTTCGTGCAACGGTAGCACCGGGGGTGCGTCACGCGCCACTGATCAAAACCCGGCCCGGGCCGTGCGGGAGGGCCAAACGCGAGAGGAGCGTCATGGGTCGTATGGAAGCGGGCTTCTTGACTCAATAATTCTCATGTGTGAATATAAATTCACGCCCAAGAATTTTTAGAATCGCCATGGTGGCGCCGTGCGCCGGGCTGTCAGCCCGTCGGCTGCGCGTCTGACAGATCGTCGTCAGCGGCAAAGCCGCCTCGCGGTGGGCCGGTGCGATTGGCTGTTAGTTGCAATACTGCCAGCTTAAAGAGAACCCTTTCCGGCAAGCGCCTGCGCGTCTCTCCCATCAACGCCGCGTTATTGGCAATCCGTATCATGTAGCCGCGCCTCCGGCGGCTACGGCCTGGCTCTGCCCCACGAGGAACCCCGCGATGCAATTCAATCTGACTGAAGACCAGCAAGCGATCGTCGCCGCCGTCGAGAAGATTTGCGCGCGCTTCGACGACGCCTACTGGCTCGAACGCGACCGCGAAGGCGGTTTCCCGCACGAACTGCATCGCACGCTGGCCGATGCCGGCTGGCTCGGCATCGCCATGTCGCCGGAGTACGGCGGCGCGGGGCTCGGCATGATGGAAGCCGCGCTCATGATGCGTACGATCAGCGGCTCGGGTGCGGGGCTCTCGGGTGCATCGGCCGTACATATGAACATCTTCGGCTTGAACCCGGTGCAGGTGTTCGGCTCCGAAGCGCAGAAACGGCGCTTCCTGCCGCCGCTCATCGCGGGCCGCGACAAGGCCTGCTTCGCCGTCACGGAGCCCGACGCCGGCCTCGACACCACGCATCTGAAGACGCAGGCCGTGCGCGAAGGCGAGCACTACGTGCTCTCGGGCCGCAAGATCTGGATCTCGACGGCGCAGGTCGCCAACAAGATGCTGATCATCGCGCGCACCACGCCGCTCGATCGCGTGCAAAAGCCCACCGACGGCCTGAGCCTGTTCTACACGGACCTCGACCGCACGCGCGTGGAAGTGCGCGAGATCGAGAAGATGGGCCGCAAAGCCGTCGACTCGAACATGCTCTTCATCGACAACCTGCGCGTGCCGGTGGAAGAGCGCATTGGCGAGGAAGGCAAGGGCTTTCACTACCTGCTGCACGGCCTCAACCCGGAGCGCATCCTGATCGCGGCGGAAGCGGTCGGTCTCGGCCATGCGGCGCTTGCGCGCGCAACGAACTATGCGAAAGAACGCGTGGTGTTCGGGCGGCCGATCGGGCAGAACCAGGCCATCCAGCATCCGCTCGCGCAGGCCTGGATGGCGCTCGAAGCCGCGAATCTCATGGTAATGAAGGCGGCTACGCTGTACGACGCGGGCGAGCCCTGCGGCGCCGAGGCCAACGCCGCGAAGTACCTTGCCGCCGAAGCCGCGTT
The DNA here is from genome assembly GCF_004353915.1 of Paraburkholderia silviterrae. Taxonomy (GTDB): domain Bacteria; phylum Pseudomonadota; class Gammaproteobacteria; order Burkholderiales; family Burkholderiaceae; genus Paraburkholderia; species Paraburkholderia silviterrae. The sequence goes on from NZ_SMRP01000011.1 coordinate 124,130, forward strand.
CCAGTCGTGCCAGACCGCCATCGCCACGCTCGGCGGCATGGGCTACGCAAAGGAGTATCACGTCGAGCGCTATTTGCGCGAGTCGATGATTCCGAGGCTCGCGCCGGTCAGCCCGCAACTGATCCTCTGCTTCATCGCGGAGAAGGTGCTCGGCCTGCCGAAATCGTATTGAACCGCCAGGCGCCACGCCGTTTTTAAAGACCCAATATGGACGTCAAACTCGTTGCCCGCACGCTCGACGTGTTCGAGCTATTCGCCGCCGAACAGCGGCCCCTGCCGCTCGTCGAAATGGCGCGGCTCCTGGACGTGCCCGCGTCGAGCTGCCTCGCGCTCACGCGCACGCTCGTGAGCCGCGGCTATCTCTACGAAGTGCGCAAGCGCGGCGGCTACTATCCGACGCGACGCCTGCAATCGCTCGCGCAGGCCATCGACGCTGTGGACCCCGTCGTGGAAATGCTGCATCCGCGCCTTGTCGAGTTGCGCGACGTCAGCGGCGAAACCGTCGTGCTCGGCAAGATTCATGGCACGGCGGTGGTGTATCTCGATGTCGTCGAATCGGCGAAGGCCGTGCGCTATGCGAGCGAGCCTGGCGCGCAGCGGCCATTGCATGCGAACTCCATCGGCAAGGCGATATTCGGCGAGCTTGCGCCCGAGGCCCAGGCCGCGCTCGGCGCGAAGCTCGCGTTCGAGCGCTACACCGATGCCACCGCGACGAGCCTGAAAGCGCTCGTGGAGCAGGCCGCCGCCGCGAAGGCGCGCGGCTGGTGCGCGAATCTCGGCGAGAGCGCGCCCGAGTTGTCCGCGGTGGCGGTCGCGCTCGACTTCGGCGGGGCGCCCTCCGGCGGCGCGCCCTCTGGCAGCGCGCCCTCTGGCGGCGCGCCCTCTGGCGGCGCACCCTCTGGCGGCGATCTCTACGGGCTCTCGATAGGCGGCCCGACCGAACGCATCCGCCAGCATCTCGAGGCGCACGCTCAAACGCTGCTCGAAGCGAAGACGCGCATCCTCGCGCATTGGCGGGAAAACGACATCCATTGAACGCGCCGGGCACGTGGAGGGCAGATTTTGCAGAAGCGCGGGACACACATTTTTTGATCGTGGTAAAGCCGCTGCCCACTGCGCGTTGCGGCCTCGACGACAAAACGCCGTTGCGCAGCGCATACTCTGAGCCTTCACGCTGCGCGAAACATTGCGAATTCGGGGCACGAAACTTGCGCCTTCGCATCGAACATCCATCCGGACAGGATGACGACGCGAGTCAGCCCCCGCGCACGTTGCCGCACCTTTCGTGTTTCGAGCACGAAAACCGCTTGCGTCCCCGCTTTCGCCTTGTTCGGCCGCCCTGCAAGTCATCAGGATTCGATCTCGCTTTCTTCCCATGCTAAGGATGCATCTTTCTTTCTGCTTACGATCGCGTGTCACGCCGCGTGTGAACACGCTGATAGCCGCCTTCGCGTGCGCATTTTTACTTGCCATGCTCGGCGTCACGCCGTGCCGCGCGGCAGCGCCGGCCGCCGCGTCCGCGGTGAACCCCGCAGCCCCCGTCGTGCTGACGCCCGCGCAGGCGCATTCGGCGCTCCAGGTGCTCGACGACCCGGTCCAGCGCGAGCACGTCGAGGACACGTTGCGAGCGATCGCAGCAGCGGGCGCACTCGCCACGCCGGCCTCGGCCAGCACGGGCGCCAGCGCGCCCGCCGCGGCATCGGCGGCGAGCAGCGCAGCGGCATCCGCGCCGCTCGCCAACGCGCTGCGCTCGAACGGCCTCGTGCTGCAAATCGCCAACGGCGCCGCACATGGCGCGCAGATCGTCGGCCAAAAGCTCCTGCGCGCGCGCGGGGCGCTCTTCAACGTGACCTCGGCACGCGACTGGTGGGGCGTGCGCCTCGGCACACCCGCAGGCCATGCGATGCTGGTCTCGCTCTTGCGCGTGCTGCTGCTCACGCTCGTGCCCGCGCTCGCGGTCGATGCGCTCCTGCGCCGTGCCATTGCGAAGCCGCGTCGCACGCTTGCCGAGCATGCGGCGTCCACGCAGGACGCTGCCGACAAAAACGACCCCGCGGTGGCGTCGAGCCCCACGGGCACGCCGAACCCGCTGGCATCGTCGCCGCAATCGGCCGAAGCAACGGACGCGGGGCAAACCCAAGCCGACAAGCAGGCCTTGCGCGCCGCCGCGGGCATGGTGCCCGCCGCCGGTGACGCCGCCGCGGACGCCAGCGTCGATGAGCACGCCAGCGCCAAAGCGAGTGTCCTCGCCGCCGCGGCTGCAGCCGACGACTCCTACAAAAAGCGCGCTGCCGCGCTCGCGCGCGAAGCCCGTCACCGCATTCGCGGCGCGCACCACTGGCGCCTGCTCAAGCGCCTGCCCTGGGCGCTCCTCGTCGTCCTGCTCGAACTCGTGCCGGTGATCGCGTTCGGGCTGGTCGCTGCCGGGCTGCTCTCGCTCTTCGGTCCCGAAGACGCCGCGCCCGCCGCCGCCGTCGGTCACATCGTCGATACGTGGGTGATCTGCCGCGTCATCATGGCCATCGGCACCATGCTCTTCGCGCCCGATTCCGATGCCCTGCGGCTCATGCCGCTGTCCAGCACGTGGGCCGCATTCGCGCAGCGCTGGCTCCTGCGCATCGTCGTCATTGGCGGCGTGGGCGGCGCGCTTGGCGGCGCGGTGCCGCTCGGCATGACCGAGGACGCGCACCTCGCACTCCTGAAGCTGGTCATCCTGTTCGCCCACATCGCGCTCGCGGTGGCGATCCTGCAGTGCCGTCCGAACGTGGCCGAGGCGATCCGAAACTGGGCGGCCGGGCGCGGCTCGTTCGCCTATCTCGCGCATTGGTTCTCCGATATCTGGGCCGCCGCGGCCGTCTTCGTCGTCATGGCGCTGTGGTTCGTCTGGGCGCTCGACCTGCGCGGCGGCTACCAGGAGCTCGTGCGCGCAGGCGGCGTCTCGCTCGCCGTGCTGCTCGCCGGGCGCATGGTGGCGATCGTCGCGCTCGGAGCGCTCGGCCGTCTGTTCGATCCGAACGGCAACGGCGAGAACATGACGATCGCGCAGCGCCGCGCGTATCGCTATTACCCGGCGCTGCGGCGCATCGTGACCGCGGCGATATGGATCGCCACGCTCGACATCCTGCTGCAGGTGTGGGGCCTGCATCCGGGGCGTCTCATCGCGAACGCGCCCATTGGGCATCTGATCGGCTCCGCGCTGCTGACAATCGTCATCGCCGTCGCCGTGGCCGTCGTGATCTGGGAGGCGGCGAACGGCGCCGCCGAACGACGCCTGAACGCCTGGACCGATGCGGGCGACTTCGTGCGCGCCGCGCGCCTGCGCACGCTGCTGCCGATGTTCCGCACCACGCTGTTCGTCGCGATCCTCGTGGTGGTCGGCCTCACGGCGCTCTCGCAACTCGGCGTGAACACCGCGCCGCTCATCGCGGGCGCAAGCATCTTCGGCGTGGCGCTCGGCTTCGGTTCGCAAAAGCTCGTGCAGGACTTCATCACCGGCATCTTCCTGCTCACCGAAAACGCCTTGCAGGTGGGCGACTGGGTCACGGTCGCGGGGGTCTCGGGCACGGTCGAGTTCCTCTCGATCCGCACGGTGCGCCTGCGCGGCGGCGACGGCTCGCTCTACACCGTGCCGTTCAGCTCGGTGACGACGGTGAACAACACGAACCGCGGCATTGGCAACGCGGCGGTCAAGGTGCTGATCGCGCACGGCGCCGATCTACAGCGCGCCATCGACACGCTCAAGGAAATCGGCGCGGAGATCCGCAGTGACGAGGCCTACAAGAAGGGCATCCTCAGCGACTTCGCGTACTGGGGCGTGGATCAGGTGGACGGCGCGAGCGTGACGCTCGTGGGCCAGATGCAGTGCAAGGACTCGGCGCGCTGGGGCGTGCAGCGCGAGTTCAACCGGCGCGTGCTGGCGCGCTTCACGGAGCGCGGCATCGAGCTCGCCAATCCGCAGCGCAGCTTCCTGATCGGCCCCGGGCATGAGGGCGATGTCGAAGGACACCTGTATGGCGAGCGCGAAAGCGGCTCGAGCGATGACGACGACGATCGCGACACGGCGCGCGCACGCGATGAAGCGCGCGGCGGCGCGAAGGGCACGCAAGGCGACGGCAGCAACGTCAAGCCGCGCAACGGCAAGGGTAGCGGCTCGGGCGACACGCAGGGCGCGGCGCGCGGCAAGCCGAATTGATGCGGTAGCTAATGCCGTGGCCGGTGCCGTAGCCATAGCCATAGCCGGTGCCGTGGCCGGTGCCAATGCCGTTGGCCGGTGCGCGGCTCGCGCGCGCTGGCCTCACCTTCGCTTCGCGCGAGCACTCCCGAAAATACTCACCTCAAACGACGCAGCGCGGTTGCCGCGCGTGCGGCGCGCGGCGGACTTTGCAGTCCAATCAATGACCTACGTGCAGCGCGAGGCGTCGATGCGAGCGCGATTGCGCTAGTCCCGAAGAAGCTCACCTTTGCGCACGCACGTCGCTACGCAAGCACGACATGCAAAATAAAACCGGGGCGCAAGGCCCCGGTCCGATATCGCTGCATATGGCTACATCAAGCGAGCATCAAGCCTCGACGTCTTCGAGGCTGAAGATCTCCGACTGGTCGTTGTACGAAAAGATCTCGCCATAACGGCCCCAGTCGATCACGGTGTCGAGCGTCTCTTCCGCCGCTACGTCGGACAGAAAATCCTCGAGCTCCTGCTCGAAGCGCACGCGCGGGGCGCGATGGCCCGGACGCTCGTTGAGCACCTTCTTGATGCGCGCGGCAAGCGGCACATTGCGCAGCAGATGGTCGGCGAACATCAGCTTGCGCGCCTGCGTGCCCATCTCCGCAAACACGCGCGCGGGCGGCGTGAGCAGCAGATCGCCTTCGCGCACGTCGGCAAAGCCCAATTGCTGCAGCACTTCGGCGATCGGGAACAGATCGTCCACTTCGAGATGCAGCGAGCGTGCGATTTCCGGCATGTCGGCGCGGCCGTGATAGGGCGCGGCCGCCAGCGTCTCGATCAAGCCCGCCATCAGGTTCGTGGAGACGTCGGGCAAACGGCTGCCCACTTCGAGGCGCCGTTGCGAGGCTTCGGCCGCTTCGCGCGCGGTCATCTTCGCGTAGATGTCGTCGACGAGCTTGCGGAACGCCGGGTCCAGGCGATTGCGCGGATGCTTGAACGGCACCTTGATCTCCGCCACCACGCGCCCCGGATTCGACGAGAGCACGAGAATGCGGTCGCACATGAACACCGCTTCCTCGATGTTGTGCGTGACGATCAGCATCGACTTGATCGGCATGCGGCCTTGCGTCCACAGGTCGAGCAAATCGGTGCGCAGTGTTTCGGCGGTCAGCACGTCGAGCGCCGAGAACGGCTCGTCCATCAACAGCAGCGCCGGGTCCACCACCAGCGCGCGCGCAAAACCCACGCGCTGGCGCATGCCGCCCGAGAGCTCGCGCGGGTAAGCGTTCTCGAAGCCGTCCAGACCGATCAGGTCGATGGCGGCCAGCGCCCGTTCGCGGCGCTCGCGCGCGCCCACGCCCTGCGCTTCGAGGCCGGCCTCCACGTTCTGCAGCACCGTGAGCCACGGGAACAGCGCGAAGGTCTGGAACACCATCGAGACGCCTTCGGCGGGCCCCTCGAGCGGCTTGCCGAGCCAGTTCACCTCGCCCGAGGTGGCCTCGATCAGGCCGGAGATGATGCGCAAAAGCGTGGACTTGCCCGAGCCCGAACGGCCGAGCAGCCCGACGATCTCGCCTTCGCGCAGCGAGAGATTGACGTCGTCGAGCACGAGACGCTCGTCGTCCTTCTTCGCGAAGCCACGCGAAACGTTCTTGACCGCGAGCACTTCCTTGCCCGGCACGGGACGCACCGACAGCAGGTCGGCTGAGACGGTTTGGGGATTCAGCATGTTGGTCTACTCCATCTCAATCGAGCCGCAGCCGGGACTCGGCGTACGTGTACATCGGACGCCAGAGCACGCGGTTGAACAGCGTGACGAACAGGGACATCATCGCGATGCCCAAAATGATCTTCGGGAAGTCGCCGGCGGCGGTCGTCTGCGCGATATAGGCGCCGAGGCCGTGCGCCTGGATTTTCGTGTCGCCCCACTGCACGAACTCGGACACGATGCTCGCGTTCCACGCGCCGCCCGAGGCGGTAATCGCACCCGTGATGTAGTACGGGAAGATGCCCGGCAGCATCGCCTGACGCCACCACTGCCAGCCGCGGATGCGGAAGTTCTTCGCCGCTTCCTTGTAATCGTTCGGATAGGCGGTGGCGCCCGCGATCACGTTGAAGAGGATGTACCACTGCGTGCCGAGCACGATCAGCGGCGAGAGCCAGATGTCCGGGTTCAGGTGGAAGCGCACGATGACGATCACGAACACCGGGAACAGCAGGTTCGCCGGGAACGCCGCGAGGAACTGCGCAAGCGGCTGGACTTTCTCGGCGAGCGCCGGGCGCAGGCCGATCAGCACGCCGAGCGGCACCCAGATCAGCGAGGAAATCGCGATGAGCACCGCCACGCGCAACAGCGTGATGAGCCCGAGCACGAACACGTGCCAGACTTCGTCGAGCGTCACACCGGTGCTCACGAAGGCGACCACGCGCCAGACCACGTACACCGTGAGCGCGATCACGAAAATGGCCCAGAGGAAGTCGCCCGCGCGCGAGCGTTTGGTGAGCGCGGCGCTCGCCGCGGGCATGGCCTTCGGCAGTCGCACGCGAATCGGCACGCGCGCGAGCGTCGCGAGCATGAAGCCCATCGGCACGAGCAGACGGTGAATCAGGCGCGTGCGGCGGACCAGGTCGAGCAGCCACGACTCGGGCGCGTCGCCCGACGACGTGGTCTCCATGCGGAACTTGTCGGCCCAGGCCACGAGCGGGCGGAACAGCAACTGGTCGTAGGCCAGAATCACCACCGTCATCGCCAGGATGACCCAGCCCACCGCGTGCAGGTTCTTTTCCGTAATCGCCTGCGCCAGATACGCGCCG
>NZ_SMRP01000011.1:131306-208265 GCF_004353915.1 Paraburkholderia silviterrae
GCGCTGCCATGCCGTGAGGTGGAAGCCCCGCGAGACTTCATCGAGATCGCGCGGCACGGTGCGCAGCGACTGGTAGAAGCTGAACGTCATGTTCCAGGCCTGGCTCGTGAAGATCGCGAAGATCGCCGCGAGCTCCGCGCCCAGCACGCGCGAGGGAAACAGCGCGAGGAAGAACGTGACCGTAAACGAGATGTAGCCGAGCACCGGCACCGACTGCAGGATGTCGAGGATCGGCACCAGCACCTGGCCCGCGCGGCGGCTCTTGGCCGCGAGCGTGCCGTAGACGAGCGTGAACACGAGCGAGGCAACCATGGCCGCGAGCATGCGCAGCGTGGTGCGCAAGGCGTACTCGGGCAGCATCGACGGATCGAGCGAGATCGTCTGCGTCTTGAGCGTGCCAATGGGCGCCATGGTCTGATGGAAGCCCACGACGGCCATGGCGATCAGCCCGATGATGAGCGGGAACGCCACGAAGTCCCAGCGATTGGGCAGCACGCGCCACGCCGAAGCGTTGGCCGTGCGGTTCAGGTTGAATCTGAACTCCATCAGCGGCCTCCTGGGGCGGATGCATGCACGGCGCCACGTACGCGCGGTGCGCGGCGAGTCGTTCGCATCGAGCGGTTGAGCAGATTGAGCAGATTCATGTCTTGAGGCACCGGCATTTCTGGATGTTGCTGTTTGTTGCTGTTGCGCGGCCCTTGCGCCTCGCCTGCATCGCCATGCGCGATAGCGGCACAGGTGCGCGGGGCCGCGCTTTCTTGTCTATCTCTTGGCTTGCTCTCGCAAGCTACGTCAGCCCCGCGCGCTCCGAAACACCCGTGCGCGCAAGTCTTGCCAGCGCGCGGCGAGTCTCGAATGGCGGCAAGGCGGAGCGGCCGGCGCGCGCTGGCGGGCACCGATCACATCGGGATGGAGGTTTTGTTGCGTTTGCGGCAGGTGCGGCAGAAGAAGGCCGAAGTTCATGCTGAATCTCCTCGCGTCACGCATTCGCGTGGACGCCATGTCGAGAAAAGCCAGCAGACCCGGCTGCGCGCAATACAAGGCCAATTCGGCGCGCTACAGCGGCTTTAAGTCTGCGCGCTTTCCTCAGGGAACGAAACAAGGAAGCGGCATAACGGATAACTGTCACTGTCGGACATCGGAACTCCTCATCGTCACGGCGGCACGCGCGGTGGGCCGAATCGGCCTGGGCCATAACGGCCTGGGCCATGCTGGCCTGCGCCATGCGCGACGCAAGTGGCGGTCCGCGCATCGCACCGCATCGGCTGCCGATGCGCGCAACGAACGGACCGTGCCGCGAGCGAGACTCGCTCACAGCGCGATATCGGCCTGGTGCTGCGCGCGAAACAACAACGCGGCGGCGCCGGGTCGACGCTATTCAGAGTGCACGGAGATTACTGCTGGACGCGCACCATCTGCCTGGCTGGCAAGACGGCGGCTGAAAGAAAAGGAGCGCGGACGTCGTGCCGGTCAGGCAGCGAAACTAATCGAAGATCGACAACTGCTACTGTCCAAGGCGTCAGCCCCTTTTGTTAAGACGGGCGAATTTTAGTCACGCCCACTGCCGGAAGTCAACACGATTCGCGCCTCGCGTCAAATGTCGTGCCAATGCCGCCACAAGGCCACTGCACGGCCAGAACAAGTGCGCCACGCGGCCATCCCAAGGCAGCGATCGCGAAGCGGGACGATCCATCGAGCGTCACCGGCTTTTATCTGGCCCCGCTTGCGATGACGCTCACTTCATTCTGCTTCCAAGGGCGCGGCACGCATGGGGGGCGGATCGTTTGCCAGCCTCACGCAAAACGCGCAATCCACATGCCCAACACCGTGCCCTCCCCTAATTCCGGCGCCTGCCCGCATGCTTCACGCGCGCTTGCGCATCGACTGCCGTGCGTCACCCGTGCGCGTGCGCTCCAGCCGCTCGCTCGCCTGCGCCAGCACCCAGAACGGCGCGCTCTGCAACTGTTGGTCGTAGACGCTCACGATGGTCTTGACCGCCTCGAACTGCGCGTCGTCGAGACGCCAGTCGTCCTCGGCGCCGCCGCGCGCGAAGCACGCGAGGATCGCCTCGTCGGCGCAACGCACCTGCTCGGGCGTCAGCGCACCGTAGCCCGCGCCGGCAATCGACTGCGCCAGCACATGCGCATGCAGGAGCGCCTGCGCGTCGAGCAGCGTGCCGTCCGCGCGCAACGACGCCAGCGCCAGATGCACTTGCAGCGCGAGCTCGTCCGCGCTCGCGCGCGGCATCGGCAGCAACTCGGTCTTATTGCGCCGGGCGCGGGTGGTCTGGTGCTGCGGAAAAGGGATCGTCTTGGCCATGTCGCACATCGGGGTCCATTCAGGTGCATTCAGCCGCATTAACGGCACGCGGCGCCCAAGGTTGAGCGCCGCAGCGTGAGATGGATGTAACGAATGGTGACGACCCGGCGCCGGTGCGCGCCCGCGAGCCGCCGCGCCTGCCTTGCACTAGCGCGCCTCGTCGGACCCGCGGCGGGCCGCCATGAAGGCCTCCACGTGGCGGATGGCCGCCTCGCATTGTTCTAGTGTCAGATGGTGGATCGACGGATTCGGCAGGTCGAAGCCGAGCTCCTCGGCGAGCCAGCGCAGCGCGCGGCCGCGGGCCTCGAAAACGTTCACCTTGTCGCGCCGCACCTTGGCGGCGACGAGCGGTTCGAGCACATCGTGCAGGCGGCTCTTGGCCTCGCGCAGCGCGGCATTGGCGAGCCGCCCGAGCGGCACGTTGCGCGTGCTGCGCGCGGGCACGCCAATCCATGCTTCGCAGGCCGCGCAGACCCAGAGCGGGCCGTGGTCGTCGCGATACGGATAGGCTTCGTCGCCGTAGCGGGCGAGCAGCGCCTTCGCGCCGCAGTAGTCGCATAGCGGCTGCGGCAGCGCCTTGACCGGTCGGCCTACGCGCATGCGGGGCTCCCGAGGGTGATGATCGATGGTTGCATAAACACTTGCTTGCGTGATGGTGATTGCGTTTGCTGTGTAGCGGCGTTGCAGCTGGTGCACATTGGCGTGACGGCCCGGTGGGGCGGGAAGAACGCGCGCCTCGGCAAAAGGATACCGGGACATCCGCCGTTTGGGCTGCGTGCGTCTTCCAGCGCTTCGCTCACCCCGCGCCTGCGGCGGCGCGCGTCTCCTCGTTCTCGAGCGAGCGCGTCTCGCGCAGGGCGGGAAAGAGCTTCATCCACAGCAGCGCCACGCCGATGGTCGCCACACCGCCCACCAGCACCGCGGGCTGCGCCCCCCACCATCCGGCGGTCAGGCCCGACTCGAACTCGCCCAACTGATTCGAAGTGCCGATGAAAAGCGAGTTGACGGCGCTCACGCGTCCCAGCGTGTGCTCGGGCGTGCGCAGCTGCACGAGCGACGTGCGCACGACCACGCTCACCACGTCCGACGCGCCGAGCACCGCGAGCGCGACAAGCGACACGGCGATGTTGTGCGACAGCCCGAACGCGATGGTCGCGCAGCCGAACACAATCACGCCGCCGAACATCGCCAGGCCGGGACGCCTGCGCAGCGGGAAATGCGCGAGCCAGATCGAGCCCGAGAGCGCGCCCACTGCCGAAGCCGAGCGCAGCAATCCCAGTGCCAACGGGCCCGCATGCAGGATGTCGCGTGCGAAGACGGGCAAGAGCGCCGTCGCGCCGCCGAACAGCACGGCAAACAGGTCGAGCGAGAGCGCGCCGAGAATCACGGGCTGCGATCGGATGAAGGCGATGCCCGAAAACACCGAGGCGAGCGTGACGGGCGCGCGGGCGGCGGGCCGCGTCTGCAGCGGAACGCGCGCCGAAAGTATGGCGGCCACGGCGAACGACAGTGCGCACACGAGATACGCGGGCCCCGCACCGACGCCGTAAAGCAACCCGCCCAGAGCCGGCCCGACGATCTGCGCGGTCTGGCTCGCCGAGGTCGACCAGGCAGTGGCCTTGGGCAACTGCGCGCGCGGCACCACGGCGGGCAGCAGCGAAGACATGGCCGGCGACTCGAACGCGCGCGCCGCGCCCACGCAGGCCGCCAGCGCATAGATGACCGGCGCGCTCAGCCAGCCTCCGAAGGTGCCGCACGCGAAGGTGAGCGCGGCGGCGCACTCGATGCCCTGGCAAACGGCGGCGATGCGCCGGCGGTCGTAGCGGTCCGCGACATGGCCGACGACGAGCGTGAGGAGGAACATCGGCAGGAACTGCGAGAGGCCGACGAGGCCGAGCGCGAACGCGCTCTTCGTGAGCGCATAGACGTGCCAGCCCATTGCGACGGCGAGCATCTGGAACGACATCGAGGCGAGCACGCGTGCGCCCCAGAAGCGCTGGAAACCGCGATTGCGCGCAAGACGCCCGGGCGCAGCCTCGGGTGCGGACGAAGGTGTGTTCATGAACGGCAGGAAGGGCGCGGCGCGCGGGCGACGTGCGAAACAGCAGATTTTAAAGCAGCGGGCCTGACGCACCGGCGAGCCCCGATTGATGCGCGCGACGGATTACTGCCATCGATATATACATTAGAATACAACGAACCCGTCGGGCCTCCCGATGTGCGATCCGGAATCCATCAGTCAGAAAGAGGTGCTTGAGTGAGCCGTCGGCCCTTGGCGACGAATGCAGCGGGAAGCGCCCCGAGCACACCTGCCACGCTGAACGCCATGCCGCCGCGCGCGGCGTCGCCGTGCGGCGCACCAGCGCCTGGCGTGCGGGAAGCCGGCGGGCGGGCAACTGACATACAGGCGTCTGCCATACAGGCAGCCGACATACGGGCGACCGACATGCAGGCAACCGGCATGCGGGCACCCGACGCCGTTCCGGCCACGTTCACGATCTTGCGCCCCGCGTCTGGACATGAGCGCGCGGAACAGATTCGCGACATCATTGACGCCTTCCGGCGCCTGCGCGAGAGCATCGAGCGCTTCAACCGCATGTTCGCCGCCGCAGCGGGCGAGCCGCAGCCGCGCGGTAACAGCGGCGCTTCGCTACAGCCGTTGCTCACGACGCTGGCGCGTCGCGTCGACGGCGCGCGCTTTGCGCGGCATCGCGAACTCAAGCGGGCGATTCGCGACGCGCGCCGCCTCGACAAAACCCGCGACGCGCTGTTCTCCGACGCCTTCTGCCTCGATACCGACGCCATGCGGCGAACCGCAGCGGAACTGGAGCGTCTCGATACCGCGTTCGTCCGGCTCGGCGTCGGGCATGTGCTCGCGCAACATCTGGAAGACGCGCGCACCACTCCGGGCGACGCCGCAGCGAAACCGGCAGTTGCCGGCGCAGCCGCTGCCATGCAAAGGGACGCCGCCTGAGCCACCGCGCGCACGCGAGCCGATGCACGCGCGCCAGGCACCGTCAGACAAGCGCCGCCAGCCCCGCGCCATCCGGCACGTGAGCGCGCCGCCTGCGGCGTTCAGCGGCCCGATCTCGTTATATTCCATGGTATATTGCGATTTCGGCAAGCAGCCGCGCGTCATCGCTAACGGCTGCGCCACGCGCATCGCCATCCCGCGTTCCCAACCGGATCAGAGGTCACCATGCACGCACCGCCGTTTCGCCTCGCCCGCACGCCGGGCGCCGCGACGCCGGACGAGGCGCCGCATCTGCGCGCCTTCGCCCCCGCCGCCGCCTGTTGTGGCCCTTCTCAGGCCGAGCTGGACCGTTCGCGGCGCCGCACGCGGCTCGCCGATCTCGACGCGCATTTGCACTGCTCGATCATCGGCACCTGTCTTTCCACACACGAACTGCGCAAGCTCGTGCCGAAATACACGCCGCTCGACGGCCAGCATGCGAGCGATCTCGAGATTCACCACAGCGCGGTCGAACACGCGATCCAGGGCGGCGCGCTCTGCAAGGCGCTGCAAAAAGCGCTCGACACGCGTTACGCCGGTGCGCTTCGGCGCTTTGCCGCCGCGCGAGACGTCGACGCCGTTCTCGCGCTCTGGAACGAAGCCCGCGCGAGCGGCGACATTCCCCCCGCCTACTGGGCGCTGATGACTCATCCGGCCACGACGATGGAGGTGCGCCAGGCGGCGTTTGGCGACCTGCACATGCTCTCGCACCTCGTGGGCGCCGCGAACCGTGCGGATCTGCGCCGCCTCGTGGCGCTCGAGGAAGAAAACGCTGCCTTGCACGCGAAGATCGAGCGCCAGCAGTTGCGTCTGAACGAGATGAGCCGCGAGCGCGACGACGCCCGCAAGGCGCTCGACGAGCAGTCCGCGCACGCGGCTGCGCGGTCCGAAGCGCAGGACAACGCGCACGACCAGGCGGCGCCGCGGATTGCGGCATTGCAGGAGGCGCTGGCTGCCCGCGACGCGCGGCTCGCGCTGGAAACGACCCGCCGCGAAGCCGCCGAGCAGCGCGCCGCCACGGACGCGAGCACCCTGCAAACGTTGCGCGCGCAACTTGACGAAGCGCACGCGCTGATCGATGCCCTGCGCGCCGAGGCGCACGCGATGGAAACCGCGGCGCAGCCCGACGACGAAGACGCGCCGCGCGCACTGCCGCGCGAGACGCTCAAGGGACGGCGCATCGTCTATGTGGGCGGACGCCCCGGATCGAATCACGCGCTGCGGCGCTGGGTGGCCGCGGCGGGCGGCGAGCTCACGGTGCACGACGGTGGTCTCGAGGACCGCAAGGGTCTGCTGGCGGCCTCGCTCGCAAGCGCCGACCTGGCCGTGTTTCCGGTCGATTGCATCGACCACGATTCGATGGCGACGCTCAAGCGCGTGTGCGAGCGGCACCGGGTGAGCTGGCACCCACTGCGCACTGCGAGCCTCGCGAGCTTCGTCGAATTGATGATGCGGTTGCACGTGAGTCCCACGCCAGCGCTGACGGCCGTGCCCGTCTCGCGGTTCTGCCTGCGCCACGGCTAGGCGGCGCACAATCGTGCGCCCGCCCGAAACCGCGCATGACGCACGTGTGCGGATGCGGGCTCAGCCCTTCACGAGTTTCTTCAGCGCTTCGATTTCGGGCGCGCATGCGGCGGCGGCCCGCGCCTCGATACCGCGATAGAGGCGAATGATCTCTTCGCCCACCGGCGTGAGCGTGCTGCCCCCGCCGCTTTGTCCGCCGTGCTCGGACACCGTGGCCGGCGATTCGAGCGCGCGATTGAGTTCGTCCATGAGGAGCCAGGCGCGCCGGTACGACATGCCCAGACTGCGCGCCGCCGCGGAAATCGAGCCATGCTCGCGCACGGCTTCCAGCAATTGCACCTTGCCTGGCCCGAGCGCGATGGTGCCGTCCTGCATGACGCGCATGCGAAAACGCACTTCAGGCTCGCTGCGCCGTGTCGACGCACTGCCCTGAGTCTGATCTTTTTGGGGTGGGGTCATGGGCGCAAGCATACACGAAGGTCCAGCCCGAATAGCCCAGGCCGGGCGGCTGACCGCCCTGCTGCTCAATGCCCTTGCGGAAAGCAGAAGCCAAAATCCTCACAGCCCGGACAACCCGGCGCGGGCCCCGGCACGCCGCCGGTGGCTCGTGCAAGCTCGCGCGCGAGCAGTTTCTTCCAGCGCAGGCCTTCGCGATTGCGCGCGACGACTTCCGGGAAAAAGCGCGTGAGCATCGCTGTGACGTCGTCGCGGCCAGCGAGGCCCAGATCGCGCCACAGGTGATCGGGACGCAGGCACGCATGCGCGAGGATCGTGGCGAGACACTGGGCATCGGCCGCATCGACGTCGGGCGCGGCGAGGCCAATCAGGAATTCGCGCATCGAAGCCACGAACGTGGCGTGCGTTGCATCCACGACCGGCGCCCGATGCGGAGGATGCAGCCATGGCGCCACCGCGTCCGCCACGAAATACCGCTGGGCGAGCGCCGTGAACGCGTGCGCCGATAACCCCAGCAGCGCCAGTTCGCCGCGCACTTCGCGCGCCGCCACGAGCCGCGCGAACAGCCACGCGTCGCCGCAGCGCGCGCCGCCGGGCACGCCGGTCAGGCGGTCGCGGCAGGCCGCCGCAAGGCGCTCGAAATCGGGCGCCGCCGCGTGGCCGTGCGTGGTCCCGGTCATGTCGGTCGCGGTTGCGGCTGTGCGCGCCGGGATCGGCGTTCGAGCCGCTTGAGCGCAGGCTGCACGCGCAACTCAGGCGTCCACGCCCACGATCACGCTCGACGCCTTGAAGAGCGCCGAAGCCGCCTTGCCCGCTGCCAGGCCGAGGCGGTCCACGCTGTCGTTCGTGACGATGGCCGCGATCTGCGCGCCGCCCGGCGCAGCGATCACAACCTCTGCGTTCACGGCGCCCTTCGTGACCGAAGCGACGGTGCCCGCGACCACGTTGCGCGTGGAGACCTTGCTTGCGTCGCCGTCGACCATCAGGATCACCGACGAAGCCTTCACGAGCGCAAACGCGCTCTTGCCAGCAGCCAGGCCCAGCGACGCGGCGCTGCCATGCGTGATGATGGCGACGATCTCGAGGCCACCGTCCGCGCGTAGCGTGACTTCGTCGTTGACGGCGCCGGCCTTGACCGCGGCGATCTGGCCGGTGAAATGATTACGGGCGCTGGTACGCATGATTGCCTCCTGTTGAACCGCACGCTGAGTGCGGCCCCATGCAAAGTTGAGATTTCGCGAAACGACGCAACAACCGGCGCGGCGCGCGCCGGCGAGATGTCCGAATGCAGGTGCCCAGTGTAGCCGCGCGGCCGGATCACGCACAGGTGTTATCGAGAAGATTGGCCATGTGGCCAGGTGCATGAACCCGACAGTCCGTCGTAATATATGGACCTTTATAACGCTACGGGGTAGAAGAGATGATCCGCAAGCTGATCGCATCTGTCGTGGTGATGTCGGGCGTGCTCGCCACGAGTACGGGCGCATTCGCGGCCGATGACAGCGACGTCAACGTGCTTTACGCAGGCTCGCTCGTGAATCTGATGGAAAAGAGCGTCGGTCCCGCGTTCGAGAAGGAAACGGGCCTGCACTTCAAGGGTTACGCGGCCGGTTCGAACAAGATCGCCAACGAAGTGAAGGGCAAGCTGCGCCGCGGCGACGTGTTCATCAGCGCAAGCCCGAAGGTCAACACCAACCTAATGGGCGAAGCGAACGGCAACCATGTTTCGTGGTACGTGAATTTTGCCGAGTCGCCGCTCATGATCGGCTATAACCCGAAGAGCCGCTTCGCCGCCGACTTCAAGACGAAGAAGTGGGATCAGGTGCTGCAAGAGCCGGGCATCCGTGTTGGCCGCACCGATCCCAAGCTCGACCCGAAGGGCGCCTTCACGGTCGAGCTCATGACGAAGGCCGCGCAGGCCTACAACCAGCCGGACCTCGTCGAGAAGACGCTTGGCGCGCCGGAGAATCCCGCCCAGGTGCTGCCGGAAGAAACGCTGGTGGGCCGTCTGCAGTCGGGCCAGCTCGACGCCGGCTTCTTCTACTCGACCGAAACGTCCGACCTGAAGATTCCGTCGATCCACCCCGCGCCCGAGCTGGGGATCAAGGCCAACTACACGCTCACGATCCTCAACGACGCGCCCAATAGCGCCGGCGCCGCGCGCTTCGTCAACTTCCTCTTGAGCGCCGAAGGCCGCAAGCTGCTCGCCGAGCACGGCGTGGATGTCACGAAGCCCACGGTCAAGGGCGAGGCGCAAGCCATTCCGCCTTCGGTGCAGGCCGTGATCGACGCCGCCCAGCAATGATGCAGCAGCCATGACCCAACCCGCGCAGCGCGCCGCAAGGCCGCTCTGGTGGCTCGGCGCGTTGCTCGCGGTCTATCTGTGCGCGCCGTTTTTCGCCAGCATTCCGCAGATCGATCAGGCGGACTGGGCCGGCGTCGACTGGCACACCATGGGGTCGGCCGTCGGCGTCTCGGTGGCCAGCGCGAGCGTCGCCTCGCTCATCATCCTCGTGGGCGGCGTGCCGCTCGGCTATTGGCTCGCGCGTTCGCGCGCGCGCGGCGTGGCCGTGCTCGGCTTCGTCGTGCAACTGCCGCTCGCGCTGCCGCCCCTCACGAGCGGCGTGCTGCTGCTGTTCCTGATCGGCCCGTATAGCGCCCTCGGCCAGCTCTTCAACGGCGCGCTCACCGACTCCTTCACGGGCATCGTGCTCGCCGAGACCTTCGTGGCCGCGCCGTTCCTGATCGTCGCGGCGCGCTCGGCGTTCGCCGCCGTCGATCCGGTCTACGACGACGTCGCCGCCACGCTCGGCCATCACGCCGCCAGCCGCTTCTTCCGCGTCACGCTGCCGATTGCGTGGCCCGCCATCCGCGCGGGGCTCGCGCTCGCGTGGCTGCGCGCGTTCGGCGAATTCGGCGCGACGGTGATGGTCGCTTATCACCCGTACTCACTGCCGGTCTACACCTACGTGGTATTCGGCGGCCAGGGGCTGCCGGCGATGATGCCGCTCTTGCTGCCGACGCTCGCCATTGCGATCGTCTGCGCAGTGCTCTCGGTGTACAGCCGCGGCGCGCGCGCCACGCTCGCGGTGAGCGTCGACAACGGCGACGAGCTCACCGCATTCACGCCCGCCGCCACGGCCGTGGATGCTGGCGGTCTGCGTCTCGCGTTCGCGGCGCAGCGGCGCCTGGGCGCCTTCACGCTCGACGTCGCCTGGCAGCCGCGCACGCGGCGGCTCGCGATTATCGGGCCCTCGGGCTCGGGCAAATCGCTCGCACTGCGTATCGTCGCGGGCCTCGAGCAGAACGACGCGGGCTTCGTCTCGCTCGGCGCGACCGACATCGGCGCGCTGCCGCCCGAGCGGCGCCAGATCGGCTACATGCCGCAGGACTATGGCCTGTTTCCGCATATGACGGTGGCGCAGCAACTGGCGTTTCCCGTCGATGCCGACGCCGCCAGCGCACGCTACTGGCTCGCCCATCTGGGCCTCGACGCGCTCACGCAGCGCCTGCCGCGCCAACTCTCGTTCGGCCAGCGCCAGCGCGTGGCGCTCGCCCGCGCGCTCACGCGGCACAGTCAACTGCTGCTGTTCGACGAGCCGTTCGCCGCGCTCGACACGCCGCGCCGCCGCAAGCTGCAGCAATCGCTGCGCGCCCTGCAGCGCGAGATCGGCGCGGTGACGGTGATCGTCACGCACGATCCCGACGAAGCCGCCCTGCTCGCCGACGAAGTGCTCGTGATCGAGCACGGCCGCACGCTGCAGGCCGGCACCGTCGACGCAGTGTTCGCGCGGCCCGCCTCGCTGCGGGTGGCCGAATTGCTCGGACTGCACAACATTGGCGTCGGTGTCGCGCTTGACTCGGGCGAGATCGAAACGGCGGGCGGGCTGCGCCTGCCGTGCCGGAGCGCCTGCCTCGATACGCCGCTCGCCGCGGGCACGCGCGTGATGTGGCGCGTGTCGCCACGCGCGCTGTGCGCGACGCCCGGCGGTTCGCTCGAAGGCCGTCTCGCCGGCTACTCGCTGCGCCACGGCGACCGCTACGTCACGCTCGAGCTGGCCGGCGAAACATTCGACATTCCCGCCGAGGAAGCGGCGTTGCCACACGCCAGCGCGCACGCGGGCGCCCTGCGTTTCGAGATCGATCCCTCGGGTGTTACCGCGTGGCCCGCCGCTCACCCCTGAAAAAGCTCACCTTTCGGTGTCGCTACGGCGTCGATGGCGCGATGCCGAGCGTTGCTGCACCAGACAGAAGGCCTTGTTTTCCGGTGTTTTCAAGGCTTTCTGCTCGAACGGTTAGTGTTTCGAAACGACCGCGCGCACCGCTCCCGAATAACCTCACCTTTGCCGCTCAGGCACGGCTTCGCATGCCGGATCGAGAAAGATTCACATCGCTTAACCTGGGACTACCAGGAAATTTTTCCGTGGCGCCATGGGCAAACCTGCGCTTCGCAGCCGCTTTTCGGCTTGATGGGTCTCGCGGACTCGCCGGCGCACCCGCGCAAACGGTGAATAACGGACGATTCGCTCACCTCACCGCATGGCGCCGATTCGCGAGATAGCATCTGCTCCCGAAAACCCTCACCTTGAAGCACACACGCTTGTGCGCCACGGCGCGAGCAATCGTCTCGCGTGACCTGGGAGTCCCAGGAAATTTTTCACCGCAATGCATCGAAGAATCGCGCGATTTCTTGCGCGGGTGCCGAATCTCCGGTGAGTGGCTCCGAACCGTTGCGCTTCACCTCACGTCGCATGACGGCACGCGCTCTTGCCTGCGCCACACTCCCGAAAAAGCTCACCTGGCGCGCGACGACGCCCCTTTGCGAATGCCATCGGCTCAAATCACGAAGCGGCTATCCTCGTCCAATACCTTTGGCAGCGGCATGAGATCCGCGCGCGCAAAGCGTATCAGCGAGAACGCGCGCAGGCCCTGCGGACTGGCCGGAAGGCGCGCAAGCGGAAACACGATCTCCGCGCCGCGGCCCGGCGCGCCGCGCTCGATCACGACATTCATCGGGCTCAGCCGCACATGCTTCATCTCGACGTTGGCGTGCTGCGCGGGATGCGCGAGGA
Source organism: Paraburkholderia silviterrae (assembly GCF_004353915.1). GTDB lineage: Bacteria > Pseudomonadota > Gammaproteobacteria > Burkholderiales > Burkholderiaceae > Paraburkholderia > Paraburkholderia silviterrae. The sequence continues at coordinate 143,691 of NZ_SMRP01000011.1, forward strand.
CGTCGCAAATCACATCCATTTCATGCTCGAGCGCATCCGTCTTCAGGCCGAGCGCCGCGAGCGCCTGCTCGTTTGCGTCGATTTGCGCCTGCAGTTGCGCAAGCTCCGCGGCGTTCGCGATCGCGCGCTCGCCAACCATCTGCTGCGTGCCCGCGCCCTGACGCGTGAGCAACTGGCGGCGCGTGCGCAGCAGCGCACGCTCCTGTTCCAGCGCGTCGCGGCGCGACTCGTCAGCGCCGATCTGCGCGAGACCTTCCAGCGCGATCTGCTCGACAACGCGCTGCACGATGTGCTCGCGCAGATCCGCTTCGGACTCGCCGCACACGCGCACCTGATGATCGTCGAAACTCAGCGTGGTCTGAGCGACGTCGGCATGCACCTGGTCGCCGTGCTGCTCCACGCCGAAGCCGCGGCGCTCGTTCATCGCCATGCCCAGCACCGCCCAGGTTTCGCGCACGAGCGGATGGCTCTCGAACCACGCATGCAGATCGGGCGAGCGGCTCAGCACGGGCGCGATCTCGTCGGGCACGGCAAAGAACGCGTGAATATAGGGATCGGCAAGCCAGTTCGCGGCGCTCGCCTCGCGCGCGGGCGGCAGGCGCTCGACGATGTCACGCACGTACGTAACCGATTGCGCGAGCGCGGGGCACAGCCGCTCGCGATAATCGCGCGCAAGTTTCAGCGAGGGGCTGAGCACGATCAGCCGCTCGACGAGCGCGCGCGTCTGCGCCGTCTCCTGAACCGGCAGCGCGCGTTTGCGTGGCCACAGTCGGTCGAAAAAGCCCATGGTGCAACTCCATCGTGCGGCGCCGGGGACGCTCGAGGGTCGAGCCGGCCGGCGCATATCGCGAGTCACTATACCGTTTCCCTCGTGCATCTCGATGACAGCAAGCCTGGCGCACCCCTCCCGAAAACGCTCACCTTTGCAGATTCACCCAGACGCTTTGGTTGAGAAAATCCGCGAAGCAACTTACCAACGTGCAGTAAAAAAACACTTTTTGACGTCGCTCAGTGAATATCTGCTCCCGCAGACACTCACCTTTGCCATTTGCGAACCGGGTTGGCCGGTTCCCGGCCGTTTTTCGACACTCGCCGCATGCCTGGCACCCACGCCCCCGAAAACGCTCACCTTTGGTGGCCGCCCACCAGAATCCGATCCCGAATTCCCTCACCTTTGAGCGTGCCACGCAGTTCGCGAACGGTACCGCCAGACGCACCGCAGTTACTTTGGATATCGAATCAACTATCCGATTTAGCCAGCAGCCCGAACCGATTGGGCCGCGCCTTCTTCGCGCCTGCCGCAATCGGGATTTGCCTCAAGCCCTTCGTTTAGCCCTTCAAATAGCTTGCTATCCGAACGGTTCGCACACAACGAGCCTCACGTTCCCCGGGAACACCGTTTGCTCGGCGGCCCCGCCGCGCCACTGACGAGCCACGCAAACACATCGGGAAAAACCCCTGTTGCGGGCGGCTCAGGCCATGCCTGTGCGAGCCGCGCTGCCGCACGGCCCAGTTTTAGAGTGATTCGTTCAATTGACAGCGGCCAATGTCATGATCCAATCTTCAGCGCATAAATTATTACGAGACAGGGAGGCAACACATGTTGGAGAGCATGCTCCGCTGCGTCGCGCTGGCCGCAGCCGCCGCGCCTTTGCTGATCGCGTGCGGCGGCGGTAACGCCAGCGATCCGGCGCCCGTCACCCCGGCGCAATGCTCGGGATCGACCTGCGCGAACCAGGGCCCGCCCACGAGCCAGCCGGCTGCCACGGCGCTGTGCCCGGCCGCCGCCGATATCGCCAAGAACACCTACCTGGGCGGCGCGGGCAGCGGCGAAGTCGTGAGCCTGAACATCGATCCCACGAAGATGACCTACTCGCTCACCTTCCTCGCCTCGCCGATTCCGGTGAACTCGAGCTCGGTGCAGAACACGCGTGCGGGTCTCACGATCACGGGCGCGGTCCAGCATCCGCCCAGCGGCTCGCTGCCCACGGCCGCGCAGATCGCCTGCGCGTTCCAGCTTCAGCAAGGCACCGGCACGATCGGCGGCAGCACCTACACGAGCGCCTATAACGCCAACAATCCGCCCACCATCTACGTGGGCTTCGGCGTGGCGGGCGGCGGCATTCCGGGCGCGACCGTGGACTTCAGCGGCGACCAGCTCGCCTCCACGCTCTTCCCGAACGTGAAGGCGCGCTCGTTCGACTTCTATCCGTTCATCGGCTTTTCGTCGGTGAGCACGAACATCGCCGACCTGAAGGGCTCGTATAACGCGCTGCTTTATCACATCCTGCCGTCGAACAACTTCGCGCCCGCAGCCGAGGTCACGCAGGAACAGTACGATGCGAGCGGCAACTGCAGCGTGCCGTCCGGCGCGACCAACACGGGTTGCGCGACGGCCACGAGCGCGTGGGCCACGGACGCGAACGGCAGCTACTTCGACAGCGCCAACGCGCCGCAAATCGAAACGCCCACGCCTGTTGGCACGCCGCTCGTCGGCCCGCTGCTCGGGCTCGTCGTCCAGCGCAATGGCGCGACGGCGCATCTGATCCTCGGCAAGCTCAACAACGCGATCGTGCCGATCGTCGTGCGCACCGGCTACGTGAACGAGAACCTCACGAACGCCCACGTCGACGACGAATCGGGCATCGCAATGATGGCGCCCGCCGCCACGCTCAAGCCGGGCGCGTTCGACGGCAGCTATATCGGCGCCGACTCGAACTTCGCCTACACGGCCACGCTCATCAACGGCCAGACAGCGGGCTTCCTCAAGCCCTCGACGATGACGACGCAAAGCACGTTCACGCTCGACTACACGCAAACGCAACCGGGCCTGATCGGCGCGATCGACAACAACGGCAACAAGGGCAACGTGATCGCGGTGGGCGGCCTGTACGGCATCTTCCTGAACGGCGAGGAGAACGGCGGCGTCACGTCGACCTCGGCGAACAGCGCCACACCGAACCAGCCTTACTTCGGCGTGGGCGCGCTGATCCAGCCGCAGTAAGCGCCGCGCGGCACGGCGTCAGTTAGTTCGGATGCCAGATTATTAAAGAAGCGATTCAAAGAAACCAGACCGGGGCGCAAGGACAGGGAGCCTGCGCCCCGCCAACAAGAACACCTGGAGACGCGCAATGAAATTAAAGCTCTTCGCGACGCTTGGCGTCGGCGCGCCGTTGCTGCTTACGCTGAGCGCGTGCGGCGGCGGCGGCAACAGCAGCCCGCCGCTCGTCGAAACCTCGCTCTGTCCGACCACGCTCGACTACAACACGGTCTACACGGGCGGCGGCGGCGACGGCGAGCTCGTCAAGCTCCAGCTCGACACCACCAAAAAAACCTGGCAGATCACCTATGTGGAGTCGCCGATCCCGGCCACTACGGGCACCGTCACGCCCACGCGCAAGGGCCAGGTGGTGTCAGGCACGATTACTCAGGAGACCGGACTGCCTACTGCGAAGCTCAATCAGTGCGCGTTCCAGCTGAACGGCGCGAGCCTCGATCCGAACCGCCCGGCGCGCGTGTTCATCGGCGAAGGCGTGGCGGGCGGCACGATTCCGGGCGCGGAGATTCAGTTCGCGGGATCGGGCGGCATCGGCGTAGTGCCGGACACGAAGTTCCCGTACTACCCGTTCATCGCCTTTTCGTCGATCGAAACGAATATCGCCAACGTCGCCGGCACCTGGAACCAGCTTGGCTATCACCAGGTGCCGTCGCAGAACTTCCTGCCCGCCGCCGTCGACGCGAAGATCACCATCAACGCCGACGGCTCGTGGACCGAATGCGACAACACCGGCGTGAACGCGGGCAAGTGCCAGCAGCCCGGCACGAACCTGACGCAATCGGCCGACGGCAGCGGCGCGTTCGAAACTGATCACTTCCAGGGGCAGGTCAAGCCCACGCTCGTCACGACCCAGAACGCGGCGAAGGGCTTCATGATCGTCGGCAAGCTGCGCGGGCAACTCGTGCCGGTGCTCGTGCGCACGGGCGTGGCGTATCCGCAGGTGGGCGTCGATCCGCAGAGCGGCGCGACCGGCCCCGTCGCCGACGACGAATCGGGCATCTCCGTGCTCGCGCCGCAGACGGCCATTGCGCAAGGTTCGCAGGACGGCGAGTACATCAGCGTGGACAGCCAGTTCGATTACCGCACGCTCGCGCTCGCCGGCACGCAGGCCACGCTGCTCGATCCGTTCAATGCCTCGCAGGCTTCGCTCGCGACGGCGCTCGATCTGGACTACACGCAAAGCGTGCCGGGCATCGTGACGACCACGCACGTGGGCGCGTCGACCGGCACGACTCCGACCGGCAAGATGACCTTCACGGGCGGCGTGTTCAGCTTCCTCGACATGACGAATGCGTCCTCGCCGTATTTCACGGCCGGCGCCTTCGTGCAATGACGTGTGCCATGACTCGCGCAGTCGTGCAGTCGTGCATGGATAAACCAGGGCCGTGCGGCCCACGAGGTGACCGCCTGCACGCACGCTAACGCGTGCGTGCAGCCTGGCGTGCGCAGGAACGGCCGTTCACGAGACGGCCGCCGCGCACAAAGCCAGCAGCAGGCAGGGACACCCGAACCTGAGAGCAGCCAAGAAGAACAGGGAGGAATGATGAGACGTATCGCAAAGCCAATGCTGGCAGCGGCGGCGGTCGTGCTGAGCACGACCGCCCACGCCCAGCACGCGGGCGACAACGTGGCCGTGCTCGGCTGGTTCCACGTCGCGCCGAAGGATTCGAGCACACCGCTCACGACCACCGTCGCGCCCACGCCGATCAATACGCCGTTGCGCCTGCCGAATTCGTTCACGTCGCCGGGCACGAGCCTGTCGACGAACAATGCGAACACGGTCGGCCTCGTGTTCACCCACTTCCTGACCGATCACATTGCAGTTGCCTCGGTGGCGGGCGTGCCGCCCACCTTCAAGCTCTATGGCCACGGCACGATCAAGCCGCCCGGCCCCGCGGGTGCGCTCGGCAGCCAGAACCTGAACGATCCGGCCACCAACCCCATCGTGCAGAGCGTGCGCCAATGGAGCCCGGCGCTGATCTTTCAGTACTACTTCCGGGATGGCGACGCGAAGTTTCGCCCGTTCGTGGGCGTCGGCGTCTCGTACAACTGGTTCTCGGACATCCAGCTCAACCCGAACTTCGTGAAGGCCACCCAGGACGATCTGGGCTCCGTGATCGCGGCCGGCGCGGGCAAGCCGGGGGCGACCCAGGTGAGCGCGAAGGCGTCGTCGTCCTGGCAGCCCGTGTTCAATCTGGGCGCGGAGTACAACATCACGGCGCATCTGGGGCTCGTGGCTTCGCTCACGTACATTCCGCTGAAGACCACGTCTTCGGTCATCGTGAAAGCCGCCGACGGCACCGAGCTCGCCGTGAGCCGCGCCGAGCTCAAGGCCGATCCGTTGATCTCGTTCCTCGCGGTGTCGTACAAGTTCTGAGGCGCGTTTCGCATGTTTTGCGCGCATCTCGTGCATCCCGCACGTTTGGCGCGCGTGCGCCAACGCGCGTTCGTGGCGCTCGCGCGACGGGTCTTGCTAAAATCGGCGCATGCCGAAATCGCCCACGCCCCCCGTCACCGAGACCGCGCCCGAGCACGCCATCGACAGTGAATACACCGTCGACGAACTCGCGCGCGTGGCCGGCACCACGGTGCGCAACGTGCGCGCCTATCAGGACCGCGACCTGCTCATGCCGCCCGACAAGCGTGGCCGTGTAGGCATCTACAACGACTCCCACGTGGCGCGCCTGAAGCTCATCAATCACCTGCTCGCGCGCGGCTATACGCTTTCGAACATCCAGGACCTCATCAAGGCCATCGACGACGGTGGCGACTTGCGCTCGATTCTCGGTCTCGAGAACGCGATTGGCGGTCCGTGGTCGCACACGCGGCCGAGGAGCTATTCCCTGCCCGAGCTGATCAAGCTGTTCGGCCCGCAGGTGCCCAGCAGCCTCACGCGGCTCGCGAAGCTCGGGCTGCTCGAACGCCAGGGCCTGTCGTTCGTCGCGCGCAACCCGGCCATGCTCGATGCCGCCGCGGCCACGGTGCGCGAAGGCATTCCGGCGCGCGAGCTGCTGGACGTGCTCGAAGAGGCGCGCCCGCATTTCGATGCCATCGCGAGCGCGCTGGTGGCGATGGTCGTGCGGCATCTGGACCGCTACGACGCGGGCGCCCTGCCGCCCGCCACCGACATGCCCGCGCTCGTCGATGCGATCTGGCGGCTGCGGCCCCTCTCCACCGTGTTCGTCGAGAACGAAATCCTGCGCGCGCTCGAAGAGCAGTCGAGCGCCTACCTGGGCGGCCGCGTCGCCACGATCCTCGAGCAGACACTGGGACGCCGCCCGGGCGCTGGCGCGGCTGCATCTTCCGCATCGGCGGCTCAAGATGCGCCGCCCGAACCGGGCGAAGCCGCCACGAAGTCCTCCCCGGCCGAGGCCATGCCGAAATCGGCCAGAGCAGGCGCGAAGCCGTCCGCCGGTAAAGTGGCTGGCAAAGCGGCCGGTAAAGCGGCCGGCAGATCGCCTGCCAGGAAGCGCTGACCCCCACACGCGCGGAGGCAGATTCCTACGCGCGTGAGCTTCGCGGGCTTGTCTTAAGGCCCCGATTTTCTCTCCGATTTCCTTCCGATTTTTTCCGCTCACGCCACCCGCCCTCGGCGCGCAACCCGCGCCAGGCGGGCATTTGGGCGTTCTCCCGGCCTGCGCGCTCGTTCCTGGAGTGTTCCCTCTAGCCCCTTGCGTCAAAGCGCCCCACCCACTATGTTTACATCATTCAATGTAACAGTTCTCAATGGACCATAGGGAGACGCTCCGGATGAACGCACCCACCCGGTCTTTCGACGCGGTCGGCATAGACGCGGTCGGCAATGGCGCGGCCAGCAAAGGCCGCACAGGCGAGCCGCTCGGCATCGCCATCATCGGCACGGGATTCGCCGGTCTCGGCATGGCGATCCGTCTGCTGCAACGCGGCCATACCGATTTCGCCGTATTCGAGAAGGCCGGCTCGGTGGGCGGCACCTGGCGCGACAACCACTACCCGGGCTGCGCATGCGATGTGCAATCGCACGTCTACTCGTTCTCGTTCGCGCCCAATCCGCGCTGGACGCGCATGTTCGCGCCGCAGCCCGAGATTCGCGCGTATCTGAACCGCTGCGTCGAGCAGTTCCGCCTCTCGCCGTGGCTGCACTTCGATCACGAGTTGACCAGCGCCCACTGGGACGAGACCGCGCATTGCTGGCGTCTTGCGTTTGCCAACGGGCGGAGCCTCGCCGCCCGTGTGCTGATCTCCGGCATGGGCGGCCTCTCGCGGCCCGCGCTGCCCGCGATTCCCGGCGTAGAAACCTTCCAGGGCAAGGCCTTTCATTCGCAGCAGTGGGACCACGGCTATGCGCTCGCAGGCAAGCGCGTGGCCGTGATCGGCACGGGCGCGAGCGCGATCCAGTTCGTGCCGCAAATCGCGGCGCAAGTGGCCCATCTCGCGCTGTTCCAGCGCACGCCGCCGTGGATCATGCCCAAGCCCGACCGGGCGCTCTCACGCTTTGAACAATGGATGTTCCGCACGCTGCCGTTCACGCAGAACATCGCGCGCACGGGCCTTTACTGGATGCTGGAGTCGCGCGTGCTGGGCTTCGCTGTCCACCCCGCGCTCATGAAAAACGTGCAGAAGCTCGCGCTGCGGCATATCCACCATCAGGTGAAGGACCCCGCGCTGCGCGAAGCGGTCACGCCCGATTACACGATCGGCTGCAAGCGCGTGCTGATCTCGAACGACTACTATCCGGCGCTCACGCGAGCCAACGTGGGCGTCGTCACGGACGCGATCGAGCGCATCGACGCCACCGGCGTGATCACGGCGGACGGCAGGCATCACGAGGTGGATTGCCTGATCTACGGCACGGGCTTCCAGGTGGCCGATCCGTTTCCCCCGGGCGCAGTCATCGGGCGCGGCGGCGCGGACATCGTGCAAACCTGGCGCAACGGCGCGCATGCCTACCTCGGCACGACCTTGCCTGGTTATCCGAACTTCTTCATGATCGTCGGCCCCAATACCGGGCTTGGCCATAACTCGATGGTCTTCATGATCGAGTCGCAGGTCGAGTACATCCTCGGCGCGCTCGACGCCATGAAGCACGATCGCGCCGATGCGATCGAGGTGCGAGCGCAGGTGGAGGCGCGCTACAACGCGCACATTCAGGCAAAGCTCGACCGTGCGATCTGGTCGGTGGGCGGCTGCAAGAGCTGGTATCTCGATCCGCGCAGCGGCAAGAACACCACGCTCTGGCCGGGCTTCACTTGGCGCTTCAGGCAGGCCACGGCGCATTTCTCGATGGCCGACTATCAGGTATTTCATGCGCCGCATCATGAGGATGCCGAATCACCGCTCGCCGTCACCACGCGGACCACCGAGGCCGTCTGAAGCGCAACGCCGCGCACCACAGCGCAACGCCACGCATCGTCAGGGAGAGAACGCTCATCATGAAGCACTTCGACAACAAGGTCGCCGCGATCACCGGCGCGGGCTCGGGCATGGGCCGCGCGCTCGCCGTCCAGCTTGCCGGCGCCGGCTGCCATCTCGCGCTCGCGGACAAGAACGCACCAGGACTCGCCGAAACCGAGCGCATCGTGCGCGCGATCGCCCCCAAGGTGCGCGTGAGCACGCGCGTGCTCGACGTGGGCGAGCGCGACGCCGTGTTCGCCTGGGCCGACGAAACCGCCCTCGCGCACGGCCGCGTGAACCTCATCTTCAACAACGCGGGCGTCGCGCTCTCCAGCACCATCGACGGCATGTCGTACAGCGATCTCGAATGGATCGTGAATATCAACTTCTGGGGCGTCGTGCATGGCACCAAGGCCTTCCTGCCCTATCTGAAGGCATCGGGCGACGGGCATATCGTCAACACATCGAGCGTGTTCGGCCTGTTCGCGCAGCCCGGCATGAGCGCCTACAACGCCACCAAGTACGCGGTGCGCGGCTTCACCGAATCGCTGCGCCAGGAGCTCGACATGATGAAGTGCGGCGTCTCCGCCACCTGCGTGCATCCGGGCGGCATCCGCACCAACATCGCGCAATCGAGCCGCGTGGCGCCGAACATGGTCGGCTTCATGGTGGCGAGCGAGCAGCATGGCAAGGACGAATTCGAGAAGTTCTTCATCACCACCGCAGACGACGCCGCGCGCACGATTCTCAATGGCGTGCGCCGCAACGCGCGGCGCGTGCTGATCGGGCGCGACGCCCGCATGGCGGACTGGCTCGCGCGCGTGCTGCCCGCGGCCTATCAGTCGCTCGTCGTGCGCGAGGCACGGCGCGAGGCCGGGAAGGCCCGCAAGCGCGCGCGCCGCGAACAGTCCAATGAGCTGATAAATGGACTCGCCAACGGACTAACAAGCGGCACCAACGCCGCACGCGAACAGGCAAGGAACAACAACACAGGCAACAGCAATCAGGGAGAAACAGCATGATGCCGATCCGGCGCGACATCCGTTTCGCGTTACCGCCCGAAAGAGCCTGTGACTGGCACGTCGAGGGCGTGCCAGTCACCCACTTCTTCAATGCGCTTTCGCTGCTGTTTCCGGCCGGCGAACGCTTCTTCATGGACGCCGTGCGCCACTACCGCGACCGGATCGTTGACCCCGAGCTCAAGAAGCAGGTCATGGGCTTCATCGGCCAGGAAGCGATGCACACGCGCGAGCATGTCGAATACAACGACCTGCTGGAGGCGGCGGGCCTGCCCGCGCACAAGCTCGACAAGCGCCTCTGGGCCATCCTGAACTTCGGGCGCAAAGTGCTGCCGCCCTCGCTGCAGCTCGCGCAGACCGTGGCGCTCGAGCACTACACCGCGATGCTCGCCGACCTGCTGCTCGCGGACACCGGCACGCGCATCGAAGGCTCGGTGCAAGGCTATAAGCAGATGTGGCTCTGGCATGCGCTCGAGGAAACCGAGCACAAGTCCGTTTCGTATGACGTCTGGAATCTCGTGATCGAGCCCGGCGTGAAACGCTATCTGATGCGCACCGGCACGATGCTCGCGACGACGGTGCTGTTCTGGCTGATCGTGTTCGACTATCACCTCGCACTCATGCGCCGGCACAAGCGGCGCATCGGCAAGTTCGGCGGCCGCTGGCAACTCATCAAGTTCCTCTACGGTCCGCGCCACGGCGTGTTCCCCGGCATCGCGCTCGAATGGCTGCGCTTTTTCAAGCCGGGCTTCCATCCGTGGGATCACAACAATCGTAAGCATCTCGAACGAATCGATGGCCTCATCGCGCAGATCGACGAGACCAATGCGCAATACGCTTCGCAAGCTGCGCCACGCCGCGTGCCGCTGCATCCGGCGGGCACACCGCGCGCCGCCTGACGCAGCATGTGCGCCATGAGCGAAGCTAAGCACGGTGGGTCACGCGGGCACGATGCGCCTTCGGCGCCGGAACGGCTCGAGGTGATATCGGACGGCGTGCGCCTTGCCGTGTACGTGAGCGGGCCGCCCGACGCGCCGCCCATGATCCTCGTGCACGGCTATCCGGATTCCGCGCGCGTGTGGGCGGCGCTGCGCCGCGAGCTGGATACGCACTTTCGCGTGATTGCGTACGACGTGCGCGGCATGGGCGCCTCGGCGGCGCCGCGGCGGCGCGCGGGCTACCGGCTCGCGCAGCTTGCCCGCGATCTGTCGGCCGTGGCCGACGCCACCTGCGGCACGCGGCCGTTTCACCTCGTCGCGCACGACTGGGGCTCGATCCAGTGCTGGGAAGCCGTGACCGACCCGGCCAACGCGGCGCGCATCGCCTCCTACACGTCGATTTCGGGGCCGTGCCTCGATCATGTGTTTCGCGCGCGCATGAGTCTCGCGCAGTCGCTGAAGTCCTGGTATATCGCGTTCTTTCATCTGCCGCTCGCGCCACAACTCGTGTGGCGCCTGGGCGGCGCTGCGCTATGGCCGTGGTGGCTGAGCAAGACCGAGGGCGTGCGCGCGACGCCCGACCCCGATCAGCTGCGCAACGGCATCAACGGGCTGCAGCTCTATCGCGCCAACTTCATCGCGCGCGCCTGGCGTCCGCGTGAGCGGCGCACCCAGGTGCCGGTGCAGTTCATCGTGCCGCGCCTGGACCGCTATGTGACGCCGGCCCTGTCCGAGGGCGTCGCGCAATGGCTGGGCCGCTACCGGCGCGAGGTCATCGACGCTGCGCACTGGTGCGTCTTGCGCGACGCGCCGCTCATTGCCATGCGTATCGAACGGTTCATCGCATGGACAAGACGCGACCCGCAGCCGATGGCAGCGCAGCCCCGATGCCCGGACGACACCGGGGCATCCGGTGCTGCGCCGGAACGCGGCGAGCGCAAAAGTACCTGAACCATACCCAGTCGTACGGATAACGAAGAATTCCGTGTTCTTCATGTCTCTCCATCTTGCCAGCGGAGGATCGCGTGAACGCCATCGCCTTGCCCCTCGTAACGGCAATCGCCGTGATAGCCCTTGCCTGCGCCGCGCTCATGTCGTTCACGCGGCGTGCGGCGCGCCGCATCGAACAGGCCGTGCCGATGGACGGCCGCCATATCGATATCGATGGAGAGCGCATCCATTACGCCGAGTACGGCGGCGGCAACACCGATGGGCCGCCCATCGTATTCGTGCACGGTCTGTGCGGGCAGATGCGCAATTTCTCGTACCTGCCCCTCGAAGCGCTCGCGCGCGAGCATCGCGTGATTCTCATCGACCGGCCCGGCTCCGGATACTCCACGCGCGGCGCGCATAGGCTTGCCAACATTCGCGCCCAGGCAGACACGGTTGCGCGCCTCATCGCCGCGCTCGGCCTCGAGGCGCCCGTGCTCGTGGGGCATTCGCTCGGCGGCGCGATCGCGCTGGCCGTCGCGCTCGACCATCCCAGGTCGGTCGCACGGCTCGCGCTCATCGCCCCGCTCACCCATGTGCAGACCGAGGTGCCCAAGGCCTTCCGCGCGCTCGCCGTACGCTCGGCGCGCGTGCGCCGCTTCATCGCGCGCACGCTCGCCACGCCCTTCGGCCTCGCCACGAGCACCGCGACGCTCAAGGCCGTGTTCGCGCCCGAGGCGGTGCCCGCGGACTTCCGCACACGCGGCGGCGCGCTCCTCAGCGTTCGGCCCAAGGGGTTCTACAACGCGTCGATGGATCTCATCGCCATCGAGGATTCGGACGATCTCGAACAGATGGAGCAACGCTACGCAGACCTGACGGTTCCTGCCGACGTGCTGTTCGGTCGCGACGACATTGTCCTCAACTGGATGCATCACGGCGATGCCCTGCGCCGCCGCTCGAAACGTGTGACGCTCAAGGTCGTCAATGGCGGCCACATGCTGCCGGTCACCGCGCCTTCGGCGACCTGCGACTGGCTGCGCGCTGCGATCGCAGGCACCACGCAGGCGAATGACGAACGGCCGATCGCCGTCGACCAGCACGACGGTGCGCAGTCGCTCGTCGCTTCGCCTCCACTGGGCGGCCGGGCGGCGACATAGTCACGCCGCCCGCGCGTTCAATCGGCAGGAATGCAAACGAAACCCTCGCCGCGCGTTACGCGACGAAGAAATTGAGAAACAACGCGCAGCGTAGCCGTTACCATCGCGCTTTTTTCGCTACGCCGTTTGCCGTTCTGTTTGACGTTTCGTCCAAAAAAGTAGCGACACAGGGAGCCAAACCATGAATATCGATCCATCGCATTCGACACCGCCCGGCGCTCAGCCTGTTCGCGCACCGGCGCGGCTTGCGCGGCGCCTCGCTGCGCCGCTCACCTGCGTGGCGCTTGCCTTCGCCAGCGTCACGGCCTTTGCGCAAAGCGACGCGCCAGCCGACGCAAGTGCACAACAAAGTACCCAGCAAGACGCCGCGCCAGCCGCCGCGAGCCCATTGGGCAACACCGCCGCCGAAGTCGGCAAGCTTTCCCTCGAGCAGCAGGTGCGCTGGCTTCAGCGCGCGCAAAAGAGCGGTGCGCTCGTGAAGATGAGCGACGCGCAACTCACGGCGCTCTTTCAGGCATTCGATCCTGTCGTCGTGCCCGCGCTCATCCAGCTCGGGCCATCGGGCTATCCGTCGTACGAATTCGTGCTCTCGCGCTGGGAACGCCTGAACGGCAAGTGGCCCAGCAAGCCCGCGCACATGCTCGTCAAGCTCACGCACGATCCCCTGCGCATCTACGCGAAATGGCTGCCCGACGGCGAACATTCGGGCGAAGAAGTGATCTACGACGCCGGCAAACGCACCGACCAGATGTACGGGCATCTGGGCGGCCTGCTCGGCGTCATGCCGATGTGGACGGCGCTCGACGGCTCGCTCGCGCGCTCGCAGTCGAATCACAAGATCACGGAACTCGGCACGGAGTTCATCGTGAGCCAGTTCATGACGGACGCGAAGAGGTATGTCGAAGTGGGCGCGCCGTACAAGCCGCAAGTGGAGGTGAAGACGCTCAGCGGCGTGCGCGTCGTGGCGCTCACCTATGTCTCGCCGGCCGGCAAGCCGCAGTTCTATGCGAAGAAGCAGACGCTCGGGCTCGACCTGCGCCGCCCGTATTTCCGCACCGTCGAAGCTTACGACAACGACGGCCAGATCTTCGAAAAGATCGTGATTGAAAGCATCACGCCGAAGACCTTCGAGGCCGATGCCTTCGATCCGAAGAATCCCGACTACAAGTTCTAGCACGCATTTGCGGCGCGGCGCGCAAAGGTGAGGTTTTTCGGGGGCCGACGACTCCTGGAATTCCTCACCATTACCGTGCCGGTGAGACTGCCGCGCCTTGTGCGGCTCACCCCGAGCCTGCATCTCCTGGAATTCCTCACCATTACCAGGGCCGGTGAGGCTGTCGCGCCTTGTGCGGCTCACCCCGAGCCTGCATCTCCTGGAATTCCTCACCACTACCGGAGCCGGTGAGGCTGCCGCGCCTTGTGCGGCTTACCCCGAGCCTGCATCTCCTGGAATTCCTCACCACTACCGGAGCCGGTGAGGCTGCCGCGCCTTGTGCGGCTCACCCTGAGCCTGCATCTCCTGGAACAGCTCACCTCAGTGGCACGCCGCCCTAAATTCCGCGCTCAGCGATAGCGCTGCAATTCAGGATCCTTGATCGGCTGCGCGGGCAAATTGAGCATGCCTGGCAGCATGCTGAGCTTCGGCAGGCCGTCGACATCGGCCCAGCGGCCGCCCGAGCCCTGATAAATGATGGTGGGCGTGCCCTGAAAACCCAGGTCCTGGAACAGCTTCATGTTGCTGTCGAGCTGCGCCTGCGCGGCCGGCGGGATGCTCGCGAGCGGCGCGATGCCGCCCGACTCGTCCTTCTCGGAGTAATGCGTCTCCAGTTCCCTCAGGAGTGCCGCACTGTCCTTCGACTGCAGCAGTGCCGCCGCCTTGCCCGCCGAATCGGGCTTGAGAAAGCCCATGGGAATCCAGTGGACCTGGAGCCCGACGGCTTCATACGGCTGCAGCGCTTTCCACACCAGGTGACAAAAAATACAGTTGGGGTCCATGAAGACATAAAGCGTCGACTTGACGTTCGCACCACTCGCGCCTTCGACAATCGCACTCGCGCTCAGAAAGCGCGTGGCGGCCGTGGCCGGCAGCCACGCGGGCTCGTCTGCAGCCATGCTCGCTGCCGGAGCAGCCAATGCGCTCAAGGCACTCGCTGCAATCAGTGTCGTGATCCACTTCTTCATTATTCACCTTTGGGCATGCTGCGCGTGCAGTCAGGCTCCCTTTGTCATATCAATCGGCTCGATACCGGCCTCGGCAAGAAGCTCCGTATCTTATGGCGCGGGCGTGGCGCGCTCCTGACGCGATTATGGCAAGACTGTCAGGTGAGCACAAAGGTGAGCGTTTGCGGGAGGCACGTGCGCGCTTCGCCGGGCGCGCGCGAGCGTGTGTGCATGAGCACACATGGCGGCACCGCGGATGCGTTCGCTCCATCCCCTGGAATTCCTCACCTTATCGAAGGTGAGGAAGAGGAGGTGTCCAAACAGCGCGCCCGTGCGTCTGCGTTGCTGTGTTGGACACCGCACACAAGGGCATTGATAGCGGTGGCGCCCGCCATCGCCCGTGCGCTATAAGATTACCAATTGCTTTCATTTCGCTATCAGCGCGAGCAGGAGTGAAAGTCTTTGGTTGCCAGCGACGAGTAACACGACGAGCAGCACGACGAACGGCAAACAGGCGAACGGATCGGCCGGACGGGCGCGAGCGGCAACGCGGGGCAACACCGACCAGCCGAAACGCGTCAGACAAGCGCTCAAAGCAGCGCACATAGCGTTGCACGAGCACGCGCTGACTACGGGGGACAAGCGGTGAAGGACATCACAATCGTCATATGCAGCTACAACTACGAGCGGTTCTTGCGCGAAGCGATCGACTCGGCGCTCGCCCAGGAACCGCAACGAACGCAGGTCGTCGTGATCGACGATGGCTCGACCGATGGCTCGCACGCCATCATCGCGAGTTACGGTGTGCGTGTGACACCGGTTCTGAAGGCCAATGGCGGCCAGGCGAGTTCGTACAACCTGGGCCTGGAAATGGCCCAAACCGAATACATCCTGTATCTCGACTCCGACGATGTTTTGTATGAAGGCGCGGTTGCGCAAGTGCTCGACACATTCGAGCGAGGCGGCTACGCGAAAGTGCAATTCACGCTGGACGTGATCGACGGCCAAAGCCGGTCCATCGGCGTGTGCGTGCCGCATTCGCAACCGCCCGCCGAATGTGCGGGGCTGCTGCGCAATGGCTGGCTCTACCCGTCGCCGCCGGCGTCCGGCAACGCGTATCGCGTCAGCGCGCTCAAACGCGTGTTGCCGTTGCCGAAGACGACGCGCCGCGGCATCGCCGCCGACTTTTTTGCCATCTACGGCGTTGCCCTGGTTGGGCAGGTGGGCGTGATCGACACGCCGCTTGGCGGCTATCGCGTGCATCGGGCGGCCAACGAAAGCGAAGCGGCCGCCAAGCCGCGCGCCGGGCTCTCGATTGCGAACAGTCAGGACGTTGCCGAGGTCGTGCAAGCCTTTCCGCAGCGCTGGGACGCGTTGCGCGAGCTCGTGAGCGAGCGCCTCGGCGAGCAATTGCCCGAGCAGCCCATGGACTTCTCGTACGAGAAGGCGCATCTGTGCCTGCGGGTGTACGACGCCCCGCTGTGGCGGCGCTGGCATTGGATCGTTTTCGACTCGCGGCGCTACTTTCGTTCGATCCTCGCCAATCCGTTCTGGACGACGCGCAAGAAGTTCGCGGCGGTCGCATTGACGCTGCTCTGCCTCCTGCCGCTGCGCAGCGTCAGCGATCACGCCATTCGCTTTCTCGCCAATCCGCTCGCGCGGGGCACCCAGACCCATCGCTCCTGATCCCGCGATGGTTTGACCATCCAGCGCCATGCACCCAGGCATTCAATTCGTCATCCTGAATTATTTCGAATAAACCCAGTCGATCAGAAAACAATCGATAACCACGCTCACGGGACCCAACATCGTGATGAACGACACGAAAGCCGCGGTAGTGCCGGTCACCCAACCCTTCTTGCCGCCCCTCGGAGAATTCCTGCCTTACCTGGAGCAGATCTGGTCGAACCGCTGGGTGACGAACGACGGCCCGCTGCACCATCGGCTGGAGCAGGCGCTATGCGAGCACCTCGGCGTGGAGCACATCAGCCTGTTCTCGAACGGCACACTCGCGCTGATCACCGCCCTGCAGGCGCTCGAGATTACGGGTGAAGTCATTACCACGCCGTTCTCGTTCGTCGCAACGACGCATGCGATCCACTGGAACGGCATCAAGCCGGTTTTCGCCGACATCGACCCCGTGAGCATGAATCTCGATCCGGCGCGTGTCGAAGCGGCGATCACGCCGGCGACGCGCGCCATCATGCCGGTCCACGTCTACGGCAACCCGTGTGAGGTCGAGGCGATCGGGCAGATCGCGAATCGCCATGGATTGAAGGTGATCTACGACGCCGCGCACGCGTTCGGCGTGCGGCGCAACGGCCGCTCGGTCCTGAGCTTCGGCGACATGTCGGTGCTGAGCTTTCATGGCACCAAGATCTTCCACACCTTCGAAGGCGGCGCGATCGTCTGCCGCGACGCGCAGATGAAGCAGCGCATCGACCGGCTCAAGAACTTCGGCATTCAGGACGAAGTGACCGTGGTGGGTCACGGCATCAACGGCAAGATGAACGAGGTTCAAGCCGCGTTCGGTCTCGTGCAATTGCAGCACGTGGACTGGACCCACGCAGCGCGTGCGCGGATCGATGCCTGCTATCGCGAGCGTCTCGGTCACGTGAAAGGGCTGCGACTGCATCGAATCGATGCAGACAGCACACCTAACTATGCGTACTTCCCGGTGCTCGTGACGCCGGACTTTCCGCTCAGCCGCGACGCGCTCTACGCGGAGCTGCGGGCGCGCCAGATTGCCGTGCGGCGCTACTTCTACCCGCTGATCAGCGAATTCCCGGCGTATAGCGGTCTGGCTTCCGCGGCACCCGGAAATCTGCCGTCGGCGCAGGCGATTGCGCAGCAGGTGCTGTGTCTGCCAGTCTTCCCCATGCTGGAGCGGGAGGTGCAAGAGCGCATCATCGACATCGTGCTGGCCGCGGCGGACGCCACGGTGCCAGCGGTGCAATGAGCATGCCGGCCAGGACGCGCAAGGAGCACCGCCCATGAGCGACAGCGCTTCTCCCGAAGGCGAACGCAAAAGTGCAAGCGCGCGCGAGGCGCACCGAACCCGCAAGCGGGTGCCTCGCGTGCTGCTCTCGCCGTTCACCAATACGACGAATCCGTACATCGATTTGCAGAAGCAACTGCTGCGCGAGATCGGCTACGACGTCCGGCCGCTATCGTTGCGGTACCTGCTGCGCGGCGGCTTCATCGATTTGTTCAGACGCTCGACGGTGCTGATGCTGCACTGGATCGAGCTGCGCGCCTTCATCGACAAGGGGCGAGGCGTCGTGCCGCGGCCGTGCGGCTTGCCGGTGGTGCTGCTCTATTGCGCGTTGATGGCGTTCGGCCGCGCGCGAGTCGTGTGCTTCGTGCACGACCACGCGGTGCACAATGCGCGCGGCGCCGTGCGCGTGCTCTCCGTTGCCTTGATGTCGCTCGTGCGCTGGCTCGCCGATATCCGCATCGTTCACGATCCCCACTACGCCGGGCATTTTCGCGCGCGCTATCTGCCGCATCCGCTCTATTGGGACGTGCCGGGGCGCGCGGTGCCGGCCGCGCAGGGTGGAACGCGCGAGCCGTCGTTTGCGATTCTCGGCACCGTCGAGCCCTACAAGGGCATTGCCCAGGTGCTCGCCGCCTGGCCGGCCGGCCACACGCTGCTGATTGCCGGGCGCGGGCAGGCGGCCTATGTCGACGCGCTGCACGCGATCGTGCGCGAGCGGAACCTCTCGGCATGCGTCACGCTCGAAGCCCGCTTTCTCAGCGATGGTGAATTCGACGCGCGAATCAGCGCCGCCGACGTCCTGATCCTGCCGCACGTCGCCGATTCGATGCTGGTGAGCGGCGCGTTCTTCGAGGCGATCGGGCGCGTGCCGGTAGTGATCGGGCGGGCCATCCCGTTCATGCGATGGGCCGCGGAGCAGTTCGACAACGTCCTGCTCTTCGAGCACGAAGCGCAGCTGCCGGAGGTGGTGCGCTTCGTCACGGAAAACTGGCCGCGCTTTTCGGCGGTAGAGGCGGTCGCGGCGCGTCGACAACAGGCCATCGACATGTTCGGGTGGGAGGCTTGCCGCCATCGCTATCGGCAATGCTTCGACACGTTGACGCAAGACCCGCAGGCGCTCAGAACTTCACCCGCAGTTGAAACCCGATCGTAAAAGGCAGGTCGTCGGAAGGAATCGGCGGGATGACGATGAAGTTCACGCCCACGCGCTTGTACGCGACCATCACGATGGGCGCGGCCACGGGCCCGATCGTGTGATTGTGGCCGAGTCCCCAGTTGCCGTAGTTGTAGCCCGAGATGATGCCGCCCATCGCCGCCAGACGCACGTAACCCCAGTGCAGGAATTCGGGCGCCCAGACCGCGCCGCCGTACCACGAGGGCCGCCGCAGCGAATTGCGAAAGCCTCCGGCCGTGAGCGCCCATGTGTCGCCGGGCCAGCATTCGATGCCGAGGCCCGGGTTGAACTGCTCGAAGTCCTTGTCGGGGTGGATGTGGTACGAGCCGGCCATCGCATCGACCCACAGGCCCCCGCCGCACCAGTTGGCCGCGCGTGCGCCCGTTGCGGCGCCGAGCATGAGCGCCGTGAAGGCGATGAGCGTTGCCGCCTTGGCAATCCTCTTGCGCCCGTTGATGGTTGCTGGGTTTTTGGCGCGCGCGTCGGCCGCCGGGCGTGCTTCAGGACTTACCCCAGTCTCTCGAACAGCGGGTGCGATCCCGCGCCAACTTGTCCTGCCACCGCGCACTTGCCAACACCGCATGGGCTCTCCGTCCTCTCGCTTGCCGAATCGCTTCGGTTCGTCTGCTGCTGGTTCTGTTGATGGTCTCTTTCCGGTGACTGCAAACTGTACAGCAAGACCGCCCGCGCGCGTATGGAATCCAGGCTCGGAATCGCCCATCGAGCGCGCAGGCGCGCGCCTTTCGGCGCGTCCATGATGCCCGCCCGATGAGTCTCGGCGATGAACCCTCGAGCGGCGTGCGATGGCGAGAGGCGAGGCAACCCGCTCAGAGCCCGAGATCGCTCAAACCCGGATGATCGTCGGGACGGCGGCCGGGCGGCCAGCGGAAAAGCCGGTCTGCTTCGCGAATCGGCAAGTCGTTGATGGAGGCATGGCGGTGCGCCATCAGCCCGTTCTCGTCGAACTCCCAGTTCTCGTTGCCGTACGAACGGAACCAGTTGCCCGAATCGTCGTGGCACTCGTAGGCGAAGCGCACCGCGATGCGGTTCCCGCTGAACGCCCACAGTTCCTTGATGAGCCGGTATTCGAGCTCGCGCGCCCACTTGCGCGTGAGAAACGCCACGATGGCTTCGCGGCCAGTCACGAATTCGGCGCGATTGCGCCAGACGCTTTGCGGCGTGTAGGCAAGCGCAACGCGCTGCGGATCGCGCGTGTTCCAGCCGTCCTCGGCCGCGCGCACTTTCTGGATCGCGGTCTCATGGGTGAAGGGCGGCAGCGGCGGGCGGACTTCGGCTGGCGTCGTCGGTTGGGTGGCACTCATGCGTCTGCTCCATGGAGAGGGCGGCGCACCGGGACGGCGCGCACGCAATAGAAACGGCGGAAAGCGGCAGAGACGGCCGCGAACTACAGGCGAACTACAGGCGAACTACAGGCGAACTACAGGCGAACTACAGGCGAACAGCAGGCGACCAGCGGGCGACCGGTGGGCGAACACGGGCGCACAACACGCGAACACCGGGCGAAGCGCACGCGAACGGCGCGAAACGCGCAGCTAGCGGCGTGCTCGTGCAGCCTCGCGCTTGTTTTGCACGGCGCCGCGCGTTCGCGACGATCGAGGCAATCGAGCCGGCCGGGGCGCGAGCGCATCGAGCAAATGCTGGCCGGCGGCGCGCGCATCGAGCGCCGCGTCCGCCTCGCCGCTCACGAGCGCCACGCCAATCGCGCCGTCGATCAGGATCAGCCACTGGCGCGCGAGCCGCGCCGCCACGCGCCGGTCCGCGCCAACCGCTTTGGCCCATGCCGCGCCTTGCTCGCCGATGAAAGCGAGCAAGCGCGCCTTGTGCAGGCGGGCGACCTCGCGCACGGGGTCGTCGGGCGAGGCGGTCTCGCCCGCGGCGTTCAGGAATGCGCAGCCGTGAAAGCCTTCCGAGGCAAACCACTCGCGCAGCACGTCGAACATGCCGATCAGGCGCGTGCGCGGCGTGCGGCCGCGTTTCATCGTGGCTTCGACGAACCAGCGCATCCAGCGCTCGTCGCGGCGCATAAGCGCGGCGGCCACCAGCGCATCCTTCGACTCGAACCAGGTATAGAAGCTCTTGCGCGCGGCGCCCGCCGCGCGGACGATCGCGTCGACCCCGGTGGCATGGATGCCGCCCGCGTAGATGAGCGCCTCGGCGGCCTCGAGCAGACGCTCGCGCGCATCGGGCAAGGAAGCAGGCGGGGAGGCTTGCGGCGCGTCGGCGGCAATCGTGTGGTGGCTCATGACTTCAATTCTTCGCAGGGTGTCGCGGCGTGCGCCGGTCAATCGGCTACCGGTCGATCAGGCGCCGGCGCGTGAGGTGGAACGATCGTTCTCCATGTCAGGCAATGTAGAACGATCATTCTCCGGAGTCAAGACATCGCCGGGTTGCGAGTTCGCCGGGACGCTCCCGCGCCCGCTACATCATGCGTCCTGGCCGCCCGGACACCGCCGCACGGCCGGCCCCGCAATCACGAACACGGCCGCGACAACGAGTGCGAGCCCGGCAAGCCGTGCGGGCGTGAGCGGCTCGCCCAGCACGAGCGCGGCGAGCACCACGCCCGAGACGGGCGCGACGGCCGTGAAGATGGCCGCCTCGGCGCCGGTCACGCGCGCCGCGCCCGTGTACCAGAGCCAGAAGCCTGCGACGGTCGGCACCAGCGCGTAGTACGCCACGGCCAGCACGGCGTGCGAGGGTAGCGCATGCAGCGTGGCCGGCCAGTCGGGCAACGCCGCGGCAGCGGACACGGCGAGGCCGATGCCCGTCATTGCAGTCGATTGCGCAAGCGGCGGCCAGGGCGTCGCCAGACGCTTGTTCAGCAGCACGAAAAGACTCTCGCAGACCACCGCGCCGATCAACAGCGCGTCGCCCGCAAGCGAGCGGTTGCCTGCCTGCTGTGCGGCGGGCGCGAGCGTGACCAGCGCCACGCCGAGGCTCGCCACCCCAACCGCGGCCAGCGTGCTTGCACGCAGGCGCTCGCGCAGCACCACGGCGGCGGTGAGCGCGCACACGGCGGGCAAGGTGCCGAGGATGATCCCCGCGTCGGCGGCCGAGGTCCGCTGCGTCCCGGCTATCAGCAAAACGGTGTAGCCGACGCTGCCGATCGCCGCCTGTGCGATCAGCAGGCACGCGTCGCGCAGGCCCGGGCGGGGAAACGCGGTGCCAGTCACGCGCATGAGCACGAGAAACACGGGCAGTGCGAATGCGAAGCGCAGAGCGGTCGCGGGCATCGGGTCGAGTCCGGCGCCGATGATCTTGCTCGCAATCACCGTGCTGCCCACGGTGATCATGGCGAGGGTCAACTGAAGATGCGCGACGGACCGCGACGACGATGCGCGCGGCGATTTTGCGGGTGACAGCGAAGAGGACATGAGGCGCTCCTGGGATTGAAGCACCGGTATAGATCGTGGCGGGCGCGCCGTCTTGGATCGGTGTGCGGCAAGGCGTGGCGGTGGCCAGCCGTTTCGGTGGGCGACGGCAAACGACAAAGCGTGGCGGCGACCGGCCGTTTCGGCGGTCGACGGCAACCGTCAGGCGGGGCCGGCACCCTGCGCGAGCCGGTAACGGCCCGGCGACACGCCGAACTGGCGGGCAAACGCCCGGTTGAGGTGGCTCTGGTCACAGAAGCCGGCCGCGAGCGCCGCCTGCGCGGGCGCCTGGCCGGCCTTGAGCAGGCGCCGCGCGAGCCCAACGCGGCCATGCAGGATGTACTGATGCGGCGCCACGCCGAACGCCTGCACGAAGCCCCGATGAAGCTGGAAGCGGCTGAGCCCCGCGGCGCGCGCGAGTTCGGCGAGCGAGAAGGCCTGGCCCGGGTCGGCGTCGATCATCTCGCGCACGCGCGCCACGGCCGCCGGCGAGCACGGCGCGAGCGGCCGGCGGTGGCCGAGGCCGCGCACGAGCCGCGTCATGGCGTCGAGCGCCGCGCCGTCGAAAGCCATGGCCGCGAGGTCGCCACGTGCGGCCGTGGCATAGCCGAACGCGGCATCGAACAACGCGCGCAGGAGCGGATCGGCGATCACGGGCGAGAAGAGCGCGAAGCCGGCGTCGTCGCCCTGGGTGACATCGGCCTGCAGCGCATCGATCCAGCGCGGCTCGAAATAGAGCATGCGCCAGCGCCGTGCGCCCGCGCCGAGCGGACGCCCGTCGTGCACTTCGCCGGGATTGACGAGGATGAGGTTGCCGGGCACGGCCTCGACCACGCCCGCATCGGAGAGAGAGACATGGCCGCCGGCATCGATCACGCCAATGCCGTACTGGTCGTGCGCAT
Organism: Paraburkholderia silviterrae; assembly: GCF_004353915.1. Lineage (GTDB taxonomy): Bacteria > Pseudomonadota > Gammaproteobacteria > Burkholderiales > Burkholderiaceae > Paraburkholderia > Paraburkholderia silviterrae. The sequence continues at coordinate 166,792 of NZ_SMRP01000011.1, forward strand.
GGCGCGCGAAGCTGCGCGCCGAGGCGGCCGTCATGGCGTCGACCTCGCGCACGTGCGTGGCGTGAAAGCGGACCGAATCGTTCGCGGTGGGCATGCGGCGGCTTCCTCCGGGCGGCCCGGGCTCTCCAGGCTCCCACGTTCCAGTAACAGGCTCCAATCCGTCGGGCGGCGATCCGATATCAAACCCGAAATCGGGCCGCGTGGCAATCCGTGGGGCAAACCATGCGCGCCAGGCGCTGTGCGAAGGCTGCGCGCGCAGGCGCTTCGTCCCCGGTGCCAGGAGACTCGCCGCGCGACATGCAAGAATGACGACCCGCGCTCGATCTACGGCCATTCAACATTCGTGGCTATCGATGGAACAAAAGCGCGCCGTCAATCGTAACTGCAGTAACTACCGTAACGAACCTCACTCGCCGGGCCCCCGAAACGGAGACGCCATGAACCGCTCCCCAGCCGCAGCCACCCCGCACGCTCGCCGCCGTACGCTGTGCGCCGCGCTGGCCGCGGCCTGCCTGCTGCTCGCCTGCACGCCGCTACGCGTCGTCACGCACAGCGTGAGTCCCGCCGAAGCGTCCGTGCCAGCGGGACATTACACGCTGGACGTGCATCACTGGAGCATCGTGTTCGACGTCGACCATCTGCACTACACGCGCTTCGTGATGCGCTTCGATCGCGCGAGCGCGCAGCTCGACTGGCGCGCGAACGCACTGGAGAATGCAACGGTGGAGACCGTGATCGACGCGGCGAGTCTCGACACCAACGTGCCGCTGCTCGATCGCATGGTGAAGAGTTCGCAGATGCTCGACGTCGAGCGTTATGCCCAGATCCGCTTCGCGAGCACGCATTTCGAGCGCACCGCAGACGTGGACGGCAAGCCCGCCGGCAAGCTCACGGGCGAGCTCACGATTCATGGCGTGACGCAGCCGGTCACGCTCGACGTGGTGTTCAACGGCTATGCGCCGAACCCGCTCACGAAGCAGCCGACGCTCGGCTTTGCGGCCACAGGACGTTTCAGCCGCGCGAAGTTCGGGCTGACGACGTGGTATCCGGCCGTGGGCGACGAGATCGACGTGCGCATCCAGGCCGAGTTCGAACAAGCGCCGCCGGGTGGGGCAGCGGCGCAATGAAGCCTGCGAGGCCTCAGGCGGCGGCGGTCCAGTCGAGAATCACCTTGCCGCTCTCGCCGGAGAGCATCGCTGCGAAGCCCTGCTCGTAGTCGTCCACGCTGAAGCGGTGCGTGATGATGGGCGAGAGATCGAGCCCGCTTTGCAGCATCGCGACCATCTTGTACCAGGTCTCGAACATCTCGCGGCCGTAAATGCCCTTGATTTCGAGGCCCTTGAAGATGACCTGATTCCAGTCGATGGCGGTTTGCGCGGGCGGAATGCCGAGCAGCGCGACCTTGCCGCCATGGTTCATCGACTCGAGCAGCGCCGTGAACGCGCTCGGCACGCCCGACATTTCGAGGCCCACGTCGAAGCCCTCGGTCATGTGCAAGTCGTTCATCACATCGCGCAGCGATTCGCGCGCGACGTTCACCGCGCGCGTCGCGCCCATCTTGCGCGCGAGCTCGAGCCGGTAGTCGTTCACGTCGGTGATCACGACGTTGCGCGCGCCCACGTGCTTCGCGATCGCGGCGGCCATGATGCCGATCGGCCCTGCGCCGGTGATGAGCACGTCCTCGCCCACGAGGTTGAACGAAAGCGCCGTATGCGTGGCGTTGCCGAACGGATCGAAGATCGCCGCAAGATCGTCGGAGATCTCGGGCGGGATCTTGAAGGCGTTGAAGGCTGGAATCACGAGGTATTCGGCGAATGCGCCTTCGCGGTTCACGCCCACGCCGGTGGTGTTGCGGCACAGGTGACGACGTCCCGCGCGACAGTTGCGGCAAAAGCCACAGGTGATATGGCCTTCTCCCGAAACGCGGTCGCCGATCTCGAAGCCGCGCACTTCCTGGCCCATCTCGACGATCTCGCCCACATATTCGTGGCCCACATGCATGGGCACCGGAATGGTCTTTTGCGCCCAGTCGTCCCACTTCCAGATATGAATGTCGGTGCCGCAGATCGCCGTGCGGCGGATCTTGATCATCACGTCGTTGTGGCCGACTTCGGGCTTCTTCACGCGCGTCAGGGTGAGGCCAGGGGCGCGTTCGAGTTTGGCAAGCGCTTTCATTTTATTTCGTCATCCTTCTCAAATCACACCAAGCTGCTTGCCTACCCGCGCGAATGCGGCCACGGCGCGGTCGATCTGCTCCGGCGTGTGCGCCGCGCTCATCTGCGTGCGGATGCGCGCGCGGCCCTTCGGCACCACCGGATACGAAAAGCCGATCACATAGACGCCTTCGTGCAACAAGGCATCGGCCATCTTCGCGGCCACCTGCGCGTCGCCCAGCATCACGGGGATGATCGGATGCTCGCCGGGCACAAGCGTGAAGCCGAGCGCGCTCATCTCGCTGCGGAAATGCGCGCCGTTGGCCTGCACGCGCGCGCGCAGCTGCGCGCCTTCGGCGCTCGCGATCAGCTCGAGCACCGCAAGCGATGCGGCCGCAATGCTCGGCGTAAGCGTGTTCGAGAACAGATAGGGACGCGAGCGCTGGCGCAGCAGCTCGATCACTTCCTTCTTCGCCGCCACATAGCCGCCCGACGCGCCGCCCAGCGCCTTGCCGAGCGTGCCCGTGATGATGTCCACGCGTTGCGCCACGCCGCAGTGCTCGGGCGTGCCGCGGCCATGCTCGCCGATGAAGCCCACGGCGTGCGAGTCGTCGACCATCACGAGCGCGCCATAGCGGTCGGCCAGATCGCAGATGCCCTTGAGGTCGGCGATGATGCCGTCCATCGAGAACACGCCGTCGGTCGCGATGAGCTTGTAGCGCGCGCCGGCTTCATCGGCTTCGCGCAGCTTCGCTTCGAGATCGGCGAGATCGTTGTTCTTGTAGCGGTAACGGCGCGCCTTCGAGAGCCGCACGCCGTCGATGATGCTCGCGTGATTGAGCTCGTCGCTGATGATCGCGTCCTCTTCGCCGAGCAGCGTTTCGAACAGGCCGCCATTGGCGTCGAAACAGCTCGAATAGAGAATGCAGTCGTCAGTCTGCAGGAACGCGGCGAGCGCGCTTTCGAGCTGCTTGTGCACCGTTTGCGTGCCGCAGATGAAGCGCACCGAGGCCATGCCGAAGCCGTCGCGCTCGAGCCCGTCCTTCGCGGCGGCGATCAGGCGCGCATCGTTTGCCAGGCCCAGATAATTGTTGGCGCAGAAGTTCAGCACGTCGCTGCCGTCGGCCAAGCCGATGGACGACGATTGCGGCGTCGCGATCACGCGCTCGCTCTTGTAGAAGCCGTCCGCGCGAATCTGGTCGAGCGTCGCGCGCAGGTGATCGAGATAGGGAGTAGCCATTGCATCATGCTCCTGGGCAATCTTGCATGGGGCCGGACTAAGTGGTGAAGCACTGACTCCGGCCGACACATGCCAAGCCGCGGCTGCTATAGTCGCCGTCAGCGTTGAGCGAAATTATTCGTCTTTCCGAACTCAAGTTCGATATATCGAACAACTTTAATCGATGAGGCAGCCTATGGCAAGCACCGGCACAGGTTCGCGCGCAGGCAAGCGCGCGGCATCTCCGGATTCATCGGCCGAAGGTTCCGGCGCAGGAACCCAAGCCAATGCCAGCGCAAGTGTTAAAACCCGCACGCGCAAATCCCGCGCCGCAGCAGGCCCGGCGGCGGAGCTGCCGGAACTGTCCGGTCGAGCCGCGCCTGCTGCGCCGCCGCGCGTGGGCGAGCAGATCCAGCGCCTGCGCAGCGAGCGCAAAATGACGCTCGACGAGCTGTCGCGCGCGGCCGGCGTCTCGAAATCCATGCTATCGGAAATCGAGCGCGACAAGGCGAATCCGACGATCGCCGTCGCATGGCGGCTCACGAATGCGCTGGGCGTGAAGCTCGATTCGCTGTTCGTGGCGCCGCGCGCGCCCGACGCAATCACGGTGGCCGGGCCGCACGACATCCCGACCCTGCATGGCCACGAGGCGGGCTACCAATTGCGCGTCTGGGGGCCGATCGAACTGGCCGGCCATTTCGAATGGTACGAGCTCACGCTCAAGCCGGGCGGCGCGCTGGTGTCGGCGGCGCACGAGCCCGGCACGCGCGAGCATCTCACGGTTCTGCAGGGCACGATCGAAGTGGAGGCGGGGGACGCGCACGAGCGTCTGAAGACGGCGGACACGGCGCGCTATATCGGCGACCAGCCGCACGCGATCCGCAACGTGGGCAAGGGCGAGGCACGCGCGCTGCTGATCGTGATCCACGGCTGATCGGGCGGCGTTCGCGCGGCGCCGACGCTCCACTGTCGCCCCGCATTCGACGATTCGCCGATCCCTGGCTGAGCGGATGAGGCTGCATAATCGCGCCGACTACTGTATATTCATACAGTAAAAAGAACGACCGGAGCAGCCGCCATGCAAACCTCGCAAACCTCGCGAACCCCGAACGAGCAGGAGCTGGCCGCCTTGCGTTTTCAGGCGGCCGCGCGCGACCTCGAACAGATCGTGCGCAACATCGCGCAACGCTATATCGCCCAGCAGGTGCCGCTCAGTTGGCGCCTGTTGCACGCGATCGAGGCGGAAGCGCTCGCCGACCTCGGTTTCGCGAGTCGTCACGACGCGCTCATGCTCGGCCTGTTCCAGCGTCCGGGCGGTCTCGAGTACCCGGAAACCGACGAGACAGTCGACTTCGGTCAGTCCAATGCGCTGCCGGCCGTGTTCGCGTTCGCCGTCAGCGCCTATGAGCGGGCGGCCCAAAGCACGCAGGACGCCCAGCGCGAGGCCCGGCGGCGCGCCGCAGCGAAGCGCACGCGCGCGTGGGGCGGCTGACGGCCATCGCATGCCGCTGCGCGCGGCACGGCCGGCTTTGCCGCATGGCGGCGCCCCGCCCCGCGTAGATTTCGCTAGAATCCTTTCTCGTAACGCAACTAACGGAAGGATAGTGATGAGCGTCTCCGATTCCTCTCGCGACCTCTTCGACCAGCAGCGCAAGGACTGGCAGCACGATCCCGCCGCCGCCTTCGACGCCTGGCTGGCTTCCCAGGATCTGCGCCAGTCGTCCGCCGACGTCTACCGCGTGCAATGGGGGCGGTTTCTCGAATGGCTCGCGCTCAGGCGCAAGACGATTGTTTCCGTGGACACCGGCACGATTGCCGAATTCGTGGCGGGCCTCGACGTGAAGAAGCCGCAGCGGCTGCGCTATCTGCGCCTCATCGAGCGCGTGCTCGACCACGTGCGCCAGATCGAGCTGGCGTCCACGAACCCCGCGCGCTTCATCGCCCAGGACGGCGAGGCGGCCTGGCGCAATGCGCGCGAGAACGAGCCCACCGGTTTTCTCACGGCCATCGAACGCGCAGCCGTGATCGCCCGGCTGTTCGCGCCGCTTACCGAGCAGTCGGCCGCGAAGCGCTGGCGCGAGCGGCGCGATCGCGCGCTTGTGGCCGTATTCCTCGGCGGCGGTCTGAAAACCGGCGACGCCATTGCGCTGAAGCTAGACGCCACGGCAATCGGCTCGGAGTGGATCACCCTCGAAGCCGACAATCCGGCCTTCACCCACAGCACGCGGCTCGCGCCATTCGCCGTCGACGTGATGGGGGCCTGGCTCGAAGCGCGCCGTCTCGCGGGCCTGCCCGGGCAACTCGTGTTTCCTGGCTCGCCGAATGGGCGTCCGATGCACAAAGCCACCGTGCTGCGCGCGATCGACGCGCTGATGGAGGCGGCGGGCATCGCTGAGACCCGCGCCGAACGCGCGAGCCCGCAAACCCTACGCAACAGCTTTGCGGCCGATCTGTTCGAGCGCGGCACGGACGCTGATCAGGTGGGGCAGTGGCTCGGGTTTCTGCAACCGATTTCCGCCGGCCGGCTGCATCGTGCGTGGCGCGTGTGGGCCGACCGGGAAGCATCCGCGAGTCGCGCGGACGTTGCGCCCGAAGCAGGCTGAAGTTCAAGGCGCAAAAGCGCTATCCGTCTACCTCGCACGCCGCTGCCGCTACCGTAAACGCCCCCGTTCCCGGCACACGGCGTCTCCCGAAAACGCTCACCTCACAGCGTTACGGGCATTTTTCTTGCCCACTGCGAAGCGTGCGACGGCCTCGAGCCGCGACACGCCCAGGCCCGACGTGTAGTCGCACTCGGGACACGACAGTTCGAAGCGGCCATCGACTTGCGCCAGCTCCGGCTCGCCGTCCTCACAGTTCGGACAATGCGCGGGCAGGCTCACATGGGCATCGACGCGCGTGCCGAGCTGCGCCAGCTCTTCGTCGCCCAGGCGCCCCGCCTGCGCGAGCGCACACAGCACGCCGGCGACCGAACCGTCGATACCCTGTTGCGTGCGCAACGTCGTCACCTGGCGTGTGAGCACATCGACCTCGTCCGAGCGCTCGCGCAACACGGCATCGAGCCGGTCAGCACGCGCCTTGGCCGTGGCCAGTTGCTGGATAAATTCGAATTCCTTCTTGCTTGCATCGCGCTGGGCCGACTGCCAGGTGGACGACATCGTGCGCAGCGAATCGAGCTCGACGAGCATCGGCTTCACACGGCGCTCGGCCTCTGCGAGCGCATCCTTGATCTGTTGCGCGTAGTGCTCGGTGCTTTTGCGCATTTCTTCGTGCAAGCCGTCGATCCGGTCGCGCAAGCCCGCATTGGTGGTCTGCTCTGTCTCGATACGCTTCTGGAGCGACTCGTTTTCAGCCTCGAGGCGGCGCACCGTCGCCTGCAGACTGTCCTGATGCAGTGCGCCATGCGCGGAAGCGGTCGCCACCTGGTTTTCGAGCTCGCGCACGCGGGCCCAGGCCGCCTCGACGCGGGCCTCGCTGCGCTGAAGCATTTCGTCGGCGGCAAGATGCCGGGCTTCCGCGTCCCGCAATGCCTGTTCGGCATCGCGGCGGCCAGACTCGATTTCCTGACGCTCGGCCTCGAGCGTCTGTCGGGCCAGCGCTCGGGCCTCTTCATATAGAGCACCGAGCAGTTCGCCGGCGCGCTCTTCCAACGCGGATGGAATGGCGCCGCTGCCAACGCGCACCTTCGACGCAGCACGGATGCGTTGCCAGAAAAGCTCGATGTCTTTGGGAATGTCACTGGCGCTGCCGGTCTGGGTCAAATCCCGGACGGTGGCCATTGAGGGACGGATGCCGAAATCGAAAAACAGACGCTTGCAGGCATGTAAGGACAGGTCCTGGCGCCGCGCGCCGTCGTTGCGCAATGCGTCCAACTCTTCGCGGAGGGCCTGGCGGTCTTCGTCTCGAATCATGGTCGTCTCAGCGAGGGATAATGGATCGAATAATAACAAATTACGTATTGATCGATACGAATATCCGTTCGGTTTTTGGCAGACCTGTAATTCAGGCGAAGCAGGCACTCCAAATGACGATTTTGTTGTCGTTCTAGTCGGCGCTTCGTGAAACAAAACGAAGTTTGTTCCATAAGCCATTGTAAATGCGTGGCTTTCTGGATGCGAACCATTTATAGACGTTGTTTCACGAACGGTTGTACAGGCAGAAACGGATCTCGAGACTGTGAGGGGTGTGGATATCCTGAAGGGCTCGCGGGGTAGAAGGGCTTGAGAGTAATAAAAGTAAACACCCTTGATACCTGTTAAAAGACGTTAACGCCACAGCAAACCCTTACCTGGCGTGGGTTTCAGCCTGAAGAGGTGAAGCTTTACGGGAACGGTGGTGAGCCTCTGCGGGACATGCGGGTGATGGGCTTCGGGGAAGGGGGTGAGCGCTTGCGGGACAGGACGTGAGCGGGTTCGGGACTGCCCTGATTCTTGACTCTACAGCAAGGGTGAGTCAATACGGGAGTTGACAGGGAGTCTGCCCCCGACACATCGGGGCAGCGGATGTTGTTACGTGAATTGCAACGGTGAGTGGATTCGGGGCGTGCGATTAGGCTGGTTTTTGGCGTCAATTTGGGTCGCCTGGAAGCTGCGGTGAGGGAGATCGGGAAGAATCGCCTGGATAAGGTGAAGCTTTTCGGGAGGCGAAGGGAGATTTTGACCGGATTCGCGGCTTTCCGGACCCTGAGGTGAGCTTTTACAGGAGCGCAATAGTGCTCGATCCCGAGGGGCGATGACGATGCGGCAGGAGATTTCGATACCGCCTGCGTATCAAGGTGAGCTTTTACGGGAGTTTGTCGCAGTGCCGCGAAATCGGCCGTGCCGGTCGTGCTGTGCCTGCGTCAGGTGAGTCTATTCGGGAGTCGATTTGGGCCGAAAAAGCCACTCAGGTGAGCCTTTTCGGGAGCAAGTTGGCGTTCACTGACGCTGGAAGGTTGATTTGCAAAGGCACGCGATTCTTCCCGGCGTTTAGGCTGATCCGGCAAGGTGAGATTTTTCAGGAGCTTCTGGCGCGGGGTGGTGACGCGCGCTTTCAGTCTGCACGACGCTTTGAGGTGAGGATTTTCGGGAACGGCCGGTTTCTTTGCTTGGCCGACGTGGATTGTGGATAACCCTAGGAATCTATTGGCTTTTTCGGGTTTTCAGCAGTAAAGGTGAGCGTTTCCGGGAGCAGCCGCGTTAGCCTCATCGGGTCGAGCGCGGCGGGCATTCCCGTCCTGCCAGGCGCCAAAGGTGAGCGTTTTCGGGAGCGTAATGGCGGGTATCGGCTTGCTGTGTTGGCTACAAGCGTTACAGGCTCAAACTTCGTGTCGCGTTGAAGGTGAGCTTTTTCGGGGGCAGGCGACCCGGTCGGGCAAATTGCAGGTATCTTGCGGGCTCTCGTGACGCGCGGCAGGGGGCACCTAAAGCTGGCCAAACGGGTTTGGTGCAAGCGGAGGCTTCGTTGCAGTGCGTCAGGCCTGCGCAGCTGGCGCACCTGAGGGAGGTGACGGATCGTGGAAACGGCGTACGCAGGCGAGTGCGCTATCCGTTCCAGGTGTTATCCGGTGATGGTCTCGGAGCCGTTCGCCCCATTCGGGCTGGCCCATTTGGGCTGGCTCATTTGGGCTGGTCCATTCTTGGGCCGGCCCGTCAGCGCAGGCCCACCGGGGTCGTGGGAGCATCGGCCTGCTGTTGCGTTTGCGCCAGGAAATTTTTGAGGTGAGCTTGTTCGGGATTCGGTCGACACCTTTCGGAGAGGCTCCGGATGAGCGGTGGGTGCCAAAACCCAGAGCGCGTCGGGAGGCCGGCGGACAGGCGCTACCCGGTAAGGTGAGTGTTTTCGGGAACCCTTCGCGGTGAGGCGCGTGCCGCAGACTCACTTCACCCGCAATGGTGAGAGTGAGCCTATAGACGCGTTTCACCACAGGCGGTATCCTTTCGCGAAATCTCACCTCGACCCGACGCATGGCCACGAAGCGCGTGAAAAAAACCGATGTGGTGAGCCCCAGTTCGGCCGAATTGCGCAAGGCCGTCGAGGCGATCGCGATTCAGCCGAAGAGCGGCAAGATCACCCTGCTGACCCGCAAGCTCTTCAACGTCCTGCTCGCCGTCGCGCAGCAGGCGGATGAGTCTGGCGACACCTATCGTGCGCTCCTGTCGGATATCGTCGCGAACTCGGCGTTCGATTCGAACGATACGGCGCTCGTCAAGGAGCATCTGCGGCGCATGGTGTCTGTGCAGGTCGAATGGAGTCAGGGCACCTCGAGCCAGAAGCCGGGGCGCAAGTGGGGCATCTCCACACTGATCGCCGACGCGGAAATTCTGGAAGACCCGGCCACCCGTCGCGTTTGGGTGGAATTCTCGTTCGCACCCAAGATCAAGAAGAAGCTGCTGGATCCGGTCCAGTACGCCCGGTTGAGCCTGCAATTCCAGAGCCAGTTGCGCAGCAGCGCCGGTCTCGCGCTCTACGAGATCTGCGTGCGTTATCTCACCAATCCGAGCCATCTGACGATGCGCGAGACGTGGGAGTGGTGGCGGCCGATCCTGTCGGGCACGCCCGACACCGAGGCCGGCGACGAAGCCAAGCGCGAGTACAAGTATTTCAAGCGCGATTACCTGCGACCGGCCATTGCAGAGGTCAACGCTGTCACGAACATCTTTGTCGAGCTGATCGAGCATCGCGAAGGCCGGCGGGTTGCGGAAATCCAGTTCCGCGTAACGGAGCGCAAGCAGCCCATGCTCGCGCTCGACGAGCACCCGAACGTCTTCGACAGCACGCTCGTCGACCGCATGGTCAAGATCGGCATTCCACTGAAGGAAGCCCAGTCGCTTTATGCCGACAGCGAGGAAAACCGTATCCGCGCGGCGCTTCAGTTGACCGAGCAGCGTATGCGCAGCACGAGCCTGCCGCCCGTGCGCAGCGCCGCAGCGCTGTTCAAGGATGCATTGAAGAAGGGCTACGCGCCGCCGTTGGAGGACGGCGCGGCAGGTACGCCGGCCTCGGCACGCGCAGTGGCCGGGAGCGTGGCGGCGGACGATCCGAAGGCACGCCTGATGGACGAGTACGCGGCCTACCGGCGCAAGGAGGCGCGTGCGCTCTACGACGAGCAGGGCGAGCTGGAGCGCGAGATTGCACGCACGTCGTTTGAGAACGATGAGTTGCCGGGGCTTGGGGCACATCTGCGCGACGACTGGCGCCGCCGCGGCCTCGACTCGAAACTGGCCGATACGGCATTCTTCGATTGGCTCGCACGCAAGACGTGGGGCGAACCCACCGACGGTGATCTGCTCGCCTTCACGCTGAGCCAGTCGCGCGCGGCCTGAGCGCCGGCGTCGCCGGTTCCGCTGGCCTGCGGGGCGGGGCAATGCAGGGTGTCGTCCGATTCGCAGCGGGATTCCAGTGGAATTCCAATAAAAAGGTCTTCACGCCTCATGCGTGAAGACCTTTTTTCGTTGCTTCCTGCGATTACTTCACCTTCAACATTTCTTCGATTTGATGAAGCAGGGCGTCGCGCCGATCCTTCGTGAGACCCTTCAAACGCAGTTCGAGCCGGTCCTCGCCGTATGACTTCAGGTCGCCCACGGCTACGCCGTCGAGCTTGATCTCCAGGCGCTGGGCGTAACGCTGCCGGCCAGCGGACTTGGGGCTTTCCTGTGGCGTTGCCCGGCCCTTTACGATGTCCGCGACCTGGCGCGTGCTGAGGTCGTCGGCAACGATCCGGTTGATGAGACGCAGCGTGGCGTCTGTGCCTCGCGCGCCATGATAGCGGCCAACCTGATAGGCCATGTTCGAGCCGAAACGATCCGGGCGCGCGACCATTTCATGCATGACCAATTCGGGCAGCTTGGCGATGGAGAGCGCGACAGCTACGGTCGATTCATCGAGGCCAAGATGATCGGCGAGCTCGCGCTGGCTCTGAAAATGCTTTTCGTCGATAAAGCGCTTCCAGACAATGGCGTTGTCGAAGACCGTCTGCGAGTCGCGCTGGACGTTGAGATCGTAGCCGAGCTTGTAGCTTGCGAGGCCGATGGGCAGATCGACGACGATCGCCTTGACGACCTCCTTGTTGGCTTCCTTGAGGGCGCGCACGCGCCGCCCGCCGTCGCTAACGTAATAGCTGCCCGGCGCGGCGTAATCGGGAATCACGTGGATGGCCTGCTGCTGCCCCTGCTTGGCGAGATTCACCGCGAGTTCGGCAATCGACGTCTTCAGATAGAAATGGCGCGGATTAAACGGGCTCGCCTTGATCGCCTTCAGCGGCAGCTCGATGATCTGGCCGGGACGATAACCGTGCTCGATGCGCCACGCGCGATATTCCGCAGACTCGTGCTCCGTTGTAGCAAGCGCAGCATCCTCCGTGCTCTCGACCGGCTCCGGCTGACTTGCGCGACCGACCGTTTCACGTGACTTCGGCTTGTCCTGGACGATGCCGTCGATGGCATTGAGTCGGTCGAGGGCCGTGCGTTTCTCGCTGCTCGTCGTGTCAGGCCGTGCCTGAAAACCTTTGGCAAATTGTGAGGGCTTCATTCAGGGTCCTTTATGCGCATAAAGTCAGGGAGCATCTCCGCTATTTCGTCGGCGCAAGCGCGCACTTCGGCTGCAGCGAGCCGCGCACCGCGATCGCTCATCTGCAGGACCGTTTGGCCGAGAGCCATGGCCTGCTTGTACGCTTCGCGAGTGGGTATTTGTGTTCTGAGCAAAGGGAAACCGAGTTCTTCCAGCGCGCGCTTCAGCTCGCGCGTGAGCATGCGCTTCTCTTCGGTCTTGTTCAGCAGGAAGACGGCCTTCAGGTCTTCGTTCATGACCTGCGCCTGCTGGATCAGCTTGACGAGTCCAACGCTCGACCAGTAGTCGGCCGGTGAAGATGAGGTGGGGATGACGGCGACCGTAGCGGCCAGCAGGACAACGCCAGAGACTTTTTCGGTAATCGATGGCGGGCAGTCGACGATGATGATGTCGTAGTCGCCGATGAATTTCTTGATCTCGCGGTGAATCTGGCCACCCGCCTCAGAAAGATTCACCACCGGGAACGGAATCCCGGTTTCCTCGTCTGCGGATGCGCTCGCCCAATGGACCAGCGTGTTCTGGCCGTCGGCGTCGACCACGAGTACACGCTTTCCCTTTTCGTGGAATGCTGCGCCGAGATGCATCGCGATCGTGCTCTTGCCGACCCCGCCCTTTTGCTGCGTGACTGCGATTATCTCTGCTGCCAATTGGTTTTCTCCTTTTTGCTAATTGTTTTGGATTTTACCTGGATTAAGTTGCGATTCAACGGCAGTTGTATGATTTTCATCGCACTGCGTGAAGTATTGGCCATTCGGCCAAGGTTTATGCGCATAAAGGTCGGGGGATGCGAGACATTTGGACGGTCCAGGGTACAGGGGGCGCCCTTGCATGTATGGACCACGGAGGGTTGGCTGCCTGGCGCAGGACTGGCTGACAGCTTTATGCGCATAAAGGTTGTGGCGACGGACGACTGGATGGGAGCCGGAATCACTCACGACATCCAGTAGACCCGTCGAGCGTCAATTGCGCCTCTTCTGTGAGCGCGGCTTTATGCACATAAAGCCCCAAGGGGATGCCCGGTAATGCCGCGTCGACCAGGAAGAACAGTACCCAGCCAACGCGCTTCAGCAGGCAATCTGAAGCCGTGCCCGTGCTAAGGGTCCTCAACTTTATGCGCATAAAGCTGCCGGCAGGTGTTGGCTAGCGGCCAGGCGATACCTCAGTTATCAATCGGCTCAGGCCGTTGCTTCCTTAAGGGCGATCTGCTCCGATGCCGCTACATCTCAACTGCTTCCACTGTGATCACAACCAGCCCGAGGGTGGGATCACGAGCCACTTCTGCCCTCTCCGGCCTGGCCGGTAAAATTCGTCCCTGTGAACGGTCCATACGAAGCCTGTTCAACCCGGTCGCGTTTTCGACAGGCTTTCCGTACTGTTGAATTCACCGCATCGGTGTCCATGCCGAGTGACCGGACAGGCGGCGCTGTTCCCAATGCAATCCATTTTCCCCGACCATTCTCGCCTTGAATCCATGATTACGATCTATCACAACGCCCGCTGCTCGAAGTCCCGTGCCACTTGCGAGTTGGTCTCGACCACGTACAACACGGCCAATGAATCGGTCGAGGTTGTCGAGTATCTGAAGACTCCACTCACGGTCGACCAGTTGAAGGCTTTGCACGCATTGTTGGGCGGTCCCCTGCGCGACATGATGCGCACCAACGAAGCCGAATACTCGGAGCTCGCACTCGATGCCGATGGCTTGACAGATGATCAGTTATACGAAGCAATTGCGCGCCACCCGATTCTGCTGCAGCGTCCGATTGTCGTGCGTAACGGCCGTGCCGTGATCGGCCGTCCGCCGGAAAACGTAGCCGCGCTGTTCGATTGACCCAAGCCGGATCGCCCGATCTGCGCGTGGTCTTCTTCGGGCAGATCCTGCCGGGCGGTCGTTTCGTGCGCAGGTCTCACACTCACGCTCGTTCACTACAGCCTGCCGGGTTGGCCGCTCGCGAGACAGTAATGCTCCGCGCAATGCCTCACCGCACACTCGCGCGGCGCGTTGTTACGCGAGGTTTCGCCGCAGGGCGGCACACTGCGCTGCGCGTCGACGCCTGTCGTCATCCCGAGAATCACCCGGCGCCATCGGCCTTCACGCCAAATTGTCCACAAGGTTGTGAACAAAATCTGTGGATAAATCTCCGGCCAGCCGCACTTATCCACATTTGCCGTGCGCTTCGTGCGCGCGGCCCTTCTGCCCTTCTGACATACCGCCGATTTCTCCCGCGTCTATGATGGGGTTTCTTTCCACTGCGCTTCGTGCGCGATACCGGGGAAAACCGGGGAGGACACTGAGATGGCCTATCAAGTTGCGGTCGTGGTCGGCAGTCTGCGCAAGGCCTCGTTCAACCGCCAGCTCGCGCATGCCGTGACGTCGCTGGCACCGGCCGATTTTTCGTTCGAGTTTCTCGACATCGGCGTGTTGCCGCTTTACAGCCAGGACTACGACGCCGACTTCCCCGAGGTCGCGCGTCAATTCAAGCAGAAGATCGAGGCCGCCGATGCGCTGCTCTTTGTGACGCCCGAGTACAACCGCTCGATCCCCGGCGTGCTGAAGAACGCTATCGACTGGGGCTCGCGCCCGTGGGGCAAGAACTCGTGGAGCGGCAAGCCGGGTGCCGTGCTTGGCACGTCGCCGGGTGCCATCGGCACGGCGCTTGCCCAGTCGCACCTGCGCAATGTGCTCGCGTATCTCGACGTGCCGACGCTCGGTCAGCCCGAGATGTTCATCAAGCACGATGCCACGCGGATCAACGAAAAAGGCGAGATTGTGAACGACGATACGCGCAAGTTCCTGCAGGCGTTCGTCGATCGCTATGCTGAATGGATCAAGCGCCAGTTGGGTCGCTAAGCAACGCCCGCGGCTTGGCCGAGCCGGTGGGTCCGCGGCAGATAGTGGCAGGTAGCGGCAGGTAACGGCAGGTAACGGATCGTGCCGCGGCGCTCACACTGCGTGCGCCGCGGCACGCGCTGCGCACGCAGTGTGGCGCGCGCAGTCGGCAACTTCTTTAATGCAGCGTCGCACGCTGCCCGGTCACGGGCCGATCCGGCGCATCCGACGCACGGTGGTCGTGCGAGTCTTCTTCGTACTCGATGAATTCGTCGGGAATACGCGGCGCGGCAGCGCCCGCGGGTTGCGTCGCCTGCGGCGCGGCAGGCACATCGACGCGTGCGCCGGCTGCCCTGCCCATCACGGCGCCCGCTCCCGGGGCACTGGCCGATGCGAGCACGGTGGCTTCGGCCTCGTTCACCGGCCGCGCCGTGGCCTCGGTTGACGAGCGCGCAGGTTCACCGGCGGCGCCAGGTCGAACCTCGTTCGCTTCGTCCTGCGCCGACTGTGCCACGCGCCGCCGCACGGCTTCGGCCAGATTGGCGAGGCCAAGTTCGTCGAGCGCCGAATGCTCGCGTGCAACTGGATCGGCAGCGTCCGTCGCGGCCCATGTCCAGTTGCCTCCGCGCACCGCGACCTCGAGTGCGTGCTCGCCGCGCAGCGTGGTGCACGCGAGGTCCACGCGCGCATCGTCGGCGACGCGCACGCCGATCAGCACATTGCCTGCCGGTGCTTCGGATTCGGGTGGCGCGCCGGTATTCGTGCGCACGTCCCCGGTCGTGGAGAAGAAGCTCGCCACAATCCGCTCGATGCCGGCCAGCACGCCTGACTCGTGTATCGGCAATTCGATGTCGCTGGCAGGGAAGCCGCATTGCAGCAGCGCTTCCTGCGCATGGCGCGCTTTGTCGTAGGTCTCGAAGAGACCGGTCACGGTCTGTTTCATGGCTCGTTCCTCCTCATAGCCGTTCCCACGTGCCGCAGACGGATACCGCAATCCGCGTGCCACGAAGCTCGCTCATGCATCGCCCGCCGTGCGCACGGCGCACACTGGCCGCGCGCTCTGGGTGCCCCGCGTGCCATTTCGACCTACAGCGTCGCGTCCCGTTCCCGCCGCGCGCGCCGCTGGCGATCGTGCTGGATCGCTTCCAGCATTTTCTCCAGCAGTGCGATGTCGAACGGCTTCGGGAGCACGCGCACATCCACGCCGCGCGTGCGCTCCAGCTCTTCCGCGTAGCCCGTGACGAGGATCACCGGCAACCCGGGCTCACGCGCCTGCAGCGCTTCCGCGAGATCGATGCCGTTCATCGTGCCCGGCATGTGGATGTCCGAGAGCACGAGGTCGAAGCGCGGCGCATCGTCGTCGCCCGCGCGCGCGGCGCGGGCGGCGTCCACGAACGCCAGCGCGCTCGCCGCGTCGTTCGCGCAGGTGACATGATGGCCCATCATCTGCAGCAGCGCCTCAGTGCCCGCCGCGACTTCGTCGTTGTCCTCGACGAGCAGCACGCTCAGCCCTTGCGGCGGATTCGTGCTGTGCTCGCGCGGCTCGGCTTCGCGCTGCGCGGCCGGCGCTGCGCTCGCGCGCGGCAGATAAAGGTGCACCGAGGTGCCGGCGCCTATCGCGCTGTCGATCGCGGCAAGTCCGCCCGAGCGCTCGCAGAACGCGAATACCTGCGGCAGCCCGAGCCCCGTGCCCATGCCCTTCGGCTTGGTCGTGTAGAGCGGCTCGAAGGCGCGCGCGAGCACGTCGGGCGGCATGCCGACGCCCGTGTCCTCCAGCGCGACGTGCACGAATTCGCCGTCGAGCGGGAAGCCTTCGCCCGGCCGGAACGAGATATTGCGCGCCCGCACGGTGAAACGTCCGCCGTTGGGCATGGCGTCGCGCGCATTGACGGCGAGATTGATCAACGCGAGCTCGAATTCGGCGACGTCCACCTGCACGGGCCACACGGCTTCGTCCACATCCATGACGAGCGCGACCTTCGCGCCGAGCGAGGCGCGCAACAGCTCGCGCGACGCGGGCAGCCAGCGGCCGACCGGAATCGTCTCGTTGCGCAGCGGCTGCTTGCGCGCGACGCCGAGCAGCTGGCGCGTGAGCGACTGCCCGCTCTTCAGCGCGCGCTCGACCGCGGAGATTTCGCGCTCGAAACCCGTCACGCCGCGTCGTCGCGCGATCTGCACGTTGGCCGAAACGATCATCAGCAGATTGTTGAAGTCGTGCGCGACGCTGCCTACGAGATTGCCGAGCGCCTCCATCTTGCGCGACTGCCGGTAGGCCGATTCGATCGAGCGGCGCATCGCGGCTTCGGCCTGCCAGCGCTCCCAGGCTTCCTCCTCGGCGGCGAGGCGGCGCAGCGAAAGCCAGATCACGCACCACAGCGCGATCGACGGCGTGAACATCGAGATGATCAGCACGCTCAGGTGCCGGTACCACGCGGACCAGATCGCCGAGGTGCGGTAGAGGCAGGCGACGTAGACCGGATACGCGCCCACGCGACGGAAGGCGACGATCGCGTTGTCGCCGAGCAGCCGCGAGTGCATGCGCACGACGCCTGCCTCCTTGCCGAGCGCGAGCGCGGCGGCGAACGGCGAGCCCGCCGTGATGGCGGCCGGCGCAGAAGCGCCAGATGCGCCAGATGCGCCAGATGCGCCAGATGCGCCAGATGCGCCAGATGCGCCAGATGCGCCGGCGCTGCTGGACGCCGTGGCGCTCGCCCCATTGGCGACGTTGGCGCTATTGGGTGGCGCGCTCGCCGCGGCTTGCGCGAGCGTCGCGCGAGGCGCGCGTGCGCCCGGCGGCGGCTCGAACGCGAGTATGGCGCCGTCGCTGCGCACGAGGCCGAGCGCCATCGGCGAGTCGTCGCCCAGCAGCTCGCTGTAGAACTTGTCGAAGTAGCCGGGCCGCAGCGCGACCGAGACCAGCCCCGCGAACTGGCCCGCGGCGTCGTGGCGCGCGATGCCGGTGTTGAAGACCGTTTCGCCGCTCACCTGCCCTTGCATGACGCGCGAGACGTGGTCGAGCATGCGGCCGTTGCGGATGCCCACGAAGTCGTCGCGCGTGGCGATCGATACGCGCGGCGGCGGCGAATAGCGGCTGCTCGCGAGCAGCTCGCCGTCGCGGCCGAAGATCGAGACGGCTGCCACCTGCGGGTAGCCGCCGCCGATCGCGTCGAGTTTCTCGTGGATCTGCGACTCGCTCGCGCGGATGCCGTCGTCGTCGAGATCCTCCACGCCATCGATGATGCGTGCATCGAGCGCGTCGTTCATGTCGAACACCTTGAGCGCGTGCTCTTCCGCCACGCGCACGGTGCGCAGCGTGGCGTCGGTGGCGTCGGCCTCGCGCGTGCGCAAGTCGTTCCACGCCATCGTGGCGACATAGATGCAGGGCAGCACGATCGCGGCCAGCAGCAGCGCGATCAGCGTGCGGCGGCGCACCGTGAAGTCGTGGCTGGGCGCCGCCGGAAACGGCACCTCGTCGGCGCGCGGCGGCGGCGAGCGATCGTCGGGCCCAGCGGGCCGGTCGGGATTCATCGTAGGGATAAGGCTGAAGGCGGCGGCGGACCTTTAACATCATAAACGACCGGGCTCGCGCTTCGCGCCCCCTCGAGCCTCTCATGCGCATTCGATCCGCGCGGGCTACGCGCGCGCCGGCTATCCAAGCGGCCATCATGCGCCGCCGCAAAGTAGGTAAAAACACGCGCTACGCTGCGCAGGCAGGACGATCTCTCCCGGTGTTCCTGCGATTGCGCGACGTTCCGCGTAGCGCAAACGTACACAAAAGCATAATCGCCGGCCTTTAATTAGGGGATGGATTATTTATTTCTTGAAATCGGCAAAAACAAGTCGTTTCTGTTCGTCGAACGATTATCGACGAGTTGCATTTGGTTCAATTTGCTTTGAGAATCGCTGCCACGATAATTAACATGCGCAAAAATGGGCGTTGCTTGCCACGCAATATGCCGTGTTTTTCGGGGTGTTCTCAATCTGTAAGGCAAAGCAGGCGGCATAAAAACGGAGCCGCTTCGCATCGGCCGGGCGGGCGTCGAGCCGTGCCATCGATTCAGCCGGGTCAGCCGACGGTTCCATGCAATACGCATAAAAATGTGCGCGCACGCTAAAGAACTCGCGTTCGCAGCCGTTAATACGCCTTAACGCATTCCGTCCCACGCACATTCATTCAGCATACCCATGTCCCTGCCCATCGTGATTGCCGACGACTCGCTGCTCGCCCGCAAGGTGCTCACGAAGGCGCTGCCCGAGGGCTGGGACGTCGAGATCTCCTACGCGTCGAACGGACAAGAAGCGCTGGCGTTGTATCGCGCCGGGCGTGCACCGGTCATGTTTCTCGACCTCACGATGCCCGACATGACGGGCTTTCAGGTTCTCGAAGCCTTGCAGCACGAGGATCTGAACACGTTCGTGATCGTCGTTTCCGCCGACGTCCAGCCGCGCGCCCAGGAGCGCGCGCTCGCGCTCGGCGCGATGGCGTTCGTGCCCAAGCCGGTCACGCAGGAGGCGCTGCTACCCATCCTCAAGGAGTACGGGTTGTATGCCTGATCGAGTGTTCACGGAATTGCAGCGCGACGCGCTCCAGGAGATCGCCAATCTCGGCATGGGCCAGGCCGCGACACGGCTGTCGGGGCTCCTCAACGCCTTCATCGAGCTCTCGGTGCCGCGTGTGCGCGTGGTCGCCGTGAGCGAGGCGGCGCTGGCGCTGCGCGAGATGACCGGCATCGACGGCCCGGTCACCGCGGTGCGCCAGGGCTTTCGCTCCGAGATCAAGGGCGAGGCGCTCGTGATCTGCCGCAGCGGCGAGATCGGCGAGCTGGGCGCGCTGATCGGCGGCCCGTACGCGCAATCCACGCGCGACGCGCTCATGGAGCAGGAGCTGATCTTCGACGTGGCCAACGTGCTTTCCGGCGCGTGCGTCTCGTCGATGCTCGATCAGCTCGGGCGCATGCCGGTGTTCTCGCAGCCGGGGCTGCTGGGCGAAGCCATCATGCTCGACGAGGTGTTCCAGCCCGGCATGCTCGCCTGGGATCTCGCGCTCCTCGTGGAGGTCAACTTCGCGCTGGAAGACCAGCGCTTTCGCGCGCATCTGGTCATGCTGATGGCCGAGGAATCGATCCATCACGTGAGCCGGGCTATCGACGCGATGCTGCACAGCCTATGAATACCCGTGACCTGCCGGCCCCGCCGCCGTCGACGCCCGCCCTGCCGCTGTCGCTCTCGGACCTTGTCGTGGAGCGCGTGGGCTTTGGCATCTTCGTGCTCGACCGCGACATGAACGTGCTGATGTGGAACCGTTTCATGCAGGACCACAGCGGCGTGGCGGCAGCCGACGTGATCGGCAGGCCGGTGTTCGAGCGCTTTGCCGACCTGCCGCGCGCCTGGCTCACGCGCAAGGTCGAGAGCGTGTTCCAGCTCGGCAGCTTCGCGTTCAGCTCGTGGGAGCAGCGGCCCTACCTGTTCCGCTTCGACCACGACCGTCCGATCACGGGCGGCGTGGACTACATGCAGCAGGACTGCACCTTCATGCCGCTCATGCGCGAGCGCGAGGTGATCGCCGTGTGCGTGACCGTCTCCGATGTCACGCACGTGAGCGTCATGCAGCGCGAGCGCGAGGACGCCGTGGCGAGGCTGCGCGAATACGCCGACCGCGACGGCCTCACGGGCATTGCGAACCGGCGTTTTTTCGAGGGGCGGCTCGCCGACGAATTCGCGCGCTGGCAGCGCTATGGCGGCGAGATGTCGATGCTGCTCTTCGATCTGGACCACTTCAAGAAGATCAACGACGAATTCGGCCACGTCGCCGGCGATACGGTGCTGCGCGCCATGGCGCAGCGCGTGGCGCAGGTGGTGCGCAAGCAGGACGTGTTCGGGCGCTTCGGCGGCGAGGAGTTCGCGCTGCTCTTGCCGTGCACGCCGCTCGACGACGCGCTGCACGTGGCCGAGAAGATCCGCCGCACCATCGGCGACGCGCCCGTGGAGGTGCAGGGCGTGGTCGTGCCCGTGACGGCGAGCGTGGGCGCCGCTGCCGCGCGGCCCGGCGCACCCGATTATGAGGTCATGATCAATGAGGCCGACGCGGCGCTCTACCGGGCCAAGCACCAGGGGCGCAACCGCTGCGTCGCGCTGGTTCACGAGCTTTCCTGATTTTTTGGCCGCAGATGGCCTGGAATCGCAGCAATTTCGTGTAGTTTGATGCAATTTGCATAATGCGGTCATCCGTGTGATTGCGCTTCTTCTCGCGCGGCGCTTGCGCCGGGTCCAGACCCTCGCCTTGTCTCGCCCTGTCCTCCACCGCTGCTGACCGGGCCGCGACTGCGGCGGCCGGCAAAGGTTGCTATACTTTTGGCCGTTTCCGGCCTCGGACCCTGAACGGTGTTCCGGCAGGGCCGGTGCCTCGCGCGTGTCCGCGCGCGCGGGCGACCCGCGGCATGCGGGCCCGATATCTGAAAAGCCCCGTCGAGGGCGACCCCAGCGGAGAAGCGTCTTGGCCGTTTCCAACCTCGTCGTGGACGATACACATCAAACCGACGCTGCCGCCGCTTCGTCGGGCAGCTCGTTTTATCTGGCGATGCGGATCCTGCCGGCTGCGCAGCGCGACGCCATGTATCAGGTCTACGCCTTTTGCCGCGCTGTCGACGACATCGCGGATAGCGACCTGCCGCGCGCCGAGCGTGCGGCGGGGCTCGAGCAATGGCGCGCCGACATCGACGCGTGCTATGCCGGCACGCCGCGCGCCTCGCTCGCGGCGCTCACGCGCCATATCCATACGTTCGGGCTCGCGCGCGAGGATTTTCACGCGATGATCGACGGCATGGCCATGGACGCCGCCGAGGACATCTGCGCACCCGACGAGGGCACGCTCGACCTTTACTGCGACCGCGTCGCGAGCGCGGCGGGCCGCCTGTCGGTGAGGATTTTCGGGATGGATGAGGAGCCTGGCCGGCTGCTCTCGCATCACCTCGGGCGCGCGCTGCAACTCACGAACATCCTGCGCGACATCGACGAGGACGCGGACATCAACCGCTGCTATCTGCCGCGCGAGCTGCTCGCGCGCGAGGGCATCGCGGCGTCGAACCCGCACGACATCGCCGCCGACCCGTCGCTGCCGCGCGTATGCGCGACGCTCGTGAAGCGCGCGCTCGGCCACTTCGCCGAGGCCGACGCCATCATGGACCGCACGCCACGCGCGCAGGTCAAGGCGCCGCGCATCATGTCGGGCGTGTACCGCGTGCTGCTCGAGCGCACCGTCGAGCGCGGCTTCGATCTGCCGCGTACCAAGGTCGTCAAGCCGCGCGCGCGGCTCATGTGGATCGTCGCGCGCTACGCGCTATTTTAGGGTCTGTTTACATATGAAACGCGCATGCGAATGCCCGAAATCGGCTGTAGGGCAAGGAGTAAGGAGCGCCGTTTGGCCGAGCCAAACAAGCGACGCACGACGCCGCCATGCGGCCGATTTCGGGCATTCCCGTGAAATACATCTTCAAATTTGGGGTTGCCCCGAGAAGGGCCGCTCGCCGCGTCATGCTCCTTGCGAATACGTCCAGTATTCGCCGCGTCGCAGTCCTCGCGAGCGGCCCTTCTCGGGGCAACGCATGCGCGTTTCATATGTAAACAGACCCTAATGCCTCGGCTCGTCCACGTGATCGGCGCGGGGCTTGCGGGCCTCGCGGCGGCCATCCGGCTGCAGCGGCGCGGGGTCCAGGTCGCGCTGCACGAGGCAGCCTCGCAGGCAGGTGGACGATGCCGCTCGTACTATGACCGCACGCTCGCGGCCACGCTCGACAGCGGCAATCATCTCGTGCTGGCGGGCCACGAGGAAACGCTTGACTACGTGCGCACGATCGGCGCCGCCGACGAGCTCGCGGGACCGGCCGAGCCGGCCTTCGCGTTCATGGACCTCGCGGCGCGCTCGCGCTGGACGGTGCGCTTTTCGCGCTCGCGCGTGCCGTTCTGGATCGGCGACGCCAACGCGCGCGTGCCGGGCACGAAGGTGTCGGACTATCTCGCGCTGCTGCCGCTGCTGTTCGCCAAGCCCGGCCGCACGATGGCGCAGACCATGCGCTGCGACGGCCTGCTCTGGGAGCGCCTGCTGCGCCCGCTCTTTCTCGCGGCGCTCAACGTCGAGCCGCGCGAGGCCAGCGCGGAGCTCGCGGCCACGCTGCTGCGCGACGTGCTGTCCGCGGGCGGCGAGGCGTTCCGGCCGCTGGTGGCGCGCAACGGCCTGTCGAGCGCGTTCGTCGATCCGGCGCTGCGCATGCTCCAGCATGGCGGCGCGGCGATCCGGCTCGATTCGCGCTTGAACGAGATTGCGTACGACGACGCGGCTGGCCGTGCCGTCGCACTCGATTTCGAGAGTGGCCGCGTCGCGTTGGGCGCCGATGAAGCGGTCGTGCTGGCGGTGCCGGCCGCCGCCGCCGCCGGGCTCGTGCCGGCGCTGCAGACGCCGCAGCGGCACACGGCCGTCGTCACGGTGCACTTCGCCGTAGCGCCGCCGCCGGGACTGGCCACGCCGATGGCGCTGGTGAGCGGCACGGCCGATTGGCTGTTCGCGGGCGCCGGCCGCATTTCGGCGACGATCCACGATGCCGCCGCCGCCCATAAGCACGATGGGTTCGATGCGCTCGATGCGCTCGATGCGCTCGGGTCCGAAGCGCTTGCGCGGCGCGTCTGGGCCGACGTGGCGGGCGCAGCTTCACTGCCCCTCGAGCCGTTGCCCGCATGGCAGATCGCGCGCGATGCGTGCGCGACCTTCGCCGCCGTACCGCAAGAAGAGCTGCGCCGCCCGGCGGCGCGCACCCGCTGGACCAACTTGACGCTCGCAGGCGACTGGACCGCCACCGGTCTGCCCGCGACGATCGAAGGGGCGATCCGCTCGGGCCACAAGGCCGCGGACCTGCTTTAAGTCTTAAAAATCAGGATGTACCGATGAACGATCTTTCAGAGGCCATGCCGGCCGACGACCTCGCGAACGCGCTCGGCGCGGCGCCGACGCTCGACAACGCGAGTGCGCTTTTGCGCGCCGCGGCGCCCGCCGACGTGAGCGACGCGCTCGATGCCGCCGTCATGCGCGCGACCGACGCGATCCTCGCCGACCAGCGCGCCGACGGCCACTGGGTCTACGAGCTCGAAGCCGACGCCACGATTCCCGCCGAATACGTGCTGCTCGTCCACTACCTGGGCGAGGAGGCCAATCTCGAGCTCGAAGGGAAGATCGCGCGCTACCTGCGCCGCATCCAGCTGCCCGGCGGCGGCTGGCCGCTTTTCACCGACGGCGCCATGGACGTGAGCGCGAGCATCAAGGCTTACTTCGCACTCAAGATGATTGGCGATGCCGAAGATGCCGAGCACATGACGCGTGCGCGCGAGGCGATCCTCGCGGCGGGCGGCGCGGAAAAGGCCAACGTGTTCACGCGCATCCTGCTGGCGCTGTACGGGGTGGTCAGCTGGTACGCGGCGCCCATGATGCCGGTCGAGATCATGCTGCTGCCCAAGTGGTTCCCGTTCCATCTCTCGAAGGTCTCGTACTGGGCGCGCACCGTGATCGTGCCGCTGCTGGTGCTGGGCGCAAAGCGCCCGGTGGCGAAGAACCCGCGCGGCGTGCGCATCGACGAGCTGTTCCGCGGCGCGCCCGTCACCACGGGGCTGAACGCGCGCTCGCCGCACCAGAGCAAGGGCTGGTTCGGCTTTTTCCGCGCTGTGGATGGCGTGCTGCGCATCACCGATCCGTTGTTTCCAGCGTATTTGCGCCAACGCGCGATCGATGCGGCGGTGGCCTTCGTCGACGAGCGCCTGAACGGCGAAGACGGCCTCGGCGCCATTTTCCCGGCCATGGCCAACGCCGTGATGATGTACGAGGTGCTCGGCTATCCCGCCGATCATCCGCATCGCGCGATCGCCCGCCGGTCGCTGGAAAAGCTCGTGACGGTCCACGCGGAGGAAGCGTACGTCCAGCCGTGCCTCTCGCCGGTGTGGGACACCTCGCTCGCTGCGCATGCGCTGATCGAAACGGGCGACGCGCGCGCGCATGAAGCGGCGCGGCGCGGCCTCGACTGGCTGCGCCCGCTGCAGATTCTCGACGTGCGCGGCGACTGGATCTCGCGCCGTCCCGACACGCGTCCGGGCGGCTGGGCGTTCCAGTACGCGAACCCGCACTACCCCGACGTCGACGACACGGCCGTGGTCGTGGCGGCGATGCGCCGCGTCGACCAGATCGACAACACCAACGCCTACGACGAACCCATTGCGCGCGCGCGCGAATGGGTGGTCGGCATGCAGAGCGGCAACGGCGGCTGGGGCGCGTTCGAGCCGGAGAACACGCACGACTACCTGAACAGCATCCCGTTCTCCGATCACGGCGCACTGCTCGATCCGCCGACGGCCGACGTCTCGGGCCGCTGCCTCTCGATGCTCGCGCAGCTCGACGAGCTGCCGGTGGCGAGCGAGCCGGCGCGGCGCGCCTACCACTACATCCTCGCCGAGCAGGAAGCGGATGGCAGCTGGTACGGCCGCTGGGGCATGAACTACATCTACGGCACGTGGACGGCGCTGAGCGCGCTGAACGCGGCCGGCCTCGAACACGCGGATTCGCGCATGAAGCGCGCGGCGCAGTGGCTCGTCGCCATCCAGAACGACGATGGCGGCTGGGGCGAGGACGGCACCAGCTACAAGCTCGAGTACCGCGGCTACGAGCGCGCGGCGAGCACGGCTTCGCAAACGGCGTGGGCGCTGCTCGGCCTGATGGCGGCGGGCGAGGTGAATCATCCGGCGGTCGCGCGCGGCGTTGCGTGGCTGCAGGCCACGCAGCGCGAGCACGGGCTCTGGGACGAAACGCGCTTCACGGCCACGGGCTTCCCGCGCGTGTTCTATCTGCGCTACCACGGCTATCGCAAGTTCTTCCCGCTGTGGGCGCTTGCGCGCTACCGCAACCTCAAGCGCGACGGCATCACGCACGTCCGCGTCGGCCTGTGACGATGACGGTTGCATCTGGCGCTGTCCCGGCCGCTGCGCGCGCAAGCGGTACGAGTGGCACGAATGGCACGCTGCCCGTGATCGCCGTGACCGGCATGGCCTTCGAGGCGAGCATCGCGGCGGGCAAGGGCGCCGATGGTATCGCGGCGGTCTACGCCGCGCGCGCCGACCTGCTCGAGCGCGCGCTCGTGGCCGCGCTCGATCGCGGCGCCTCGGGCGTGATCAGCTTCGGCACGGCGGGTGGCCTCGGGCCGGACCTCGAACCGGGCACGCTCGTCATCGCCCATGCCGTGGACGGCCCGTTTGGCCGCGTCGCCTGCGATGCGGCCTGGAGCGAGCGCATCGCGGCGGCCCTGCTCGATTCGCCACTGGCCGTGCAGACGCGGCGCGGCGTGGAAGCCGCCGTGGCCGCGCCGCTCACCGGCGCGGCGGACAAGGCGGCGCTTCACCAGTCGAGCGGCGGCGCGCTGGCCGTCGACATGGAGTCGCATCTGGCGGCTGCCGCGGCCGCCGCGCGCGGCCTGCCGTTCGCGATCTGCCGCGCGGTGGTGGATCCGGCATGGCGCAGCCTGCCGAAGGCCGCGATGGCTGGCCTGCGCGACGACGGCTCCACTGCCGTCCTGCCGATTCTGCGCGAACTCGCGCGCGACCCGCTGCAACTGGGCGGCCTGCTGCGCGTGGCGGCCGACGCCGGCGCGGCGCGCAAGGCGCTCACGGCCGCGCGGCGCGTGCTGATTGCATCCGGCGCCTTTTTCCCTGGTTGATCCGGCTGTTTGTCGGAGTGGGCTACTGCAAGATCTGGGGAAAACCATCGACGTCACCGAGACCTTGCCGTCGGCACCCATCGTTCTCTTGCCTGCGTTCTCTATCACTCGTCGCAAGACTGATGGCGCGGCCGTCTTTCAGTCCTGGAGCCGAAAGGCGGCCTGCCTGGGAAACGCAAACGGCGCCGGTATTTTCGAACCGGCGCCGGCGTCATAGTGCGCAGGCAAGCTTCAGAAGCGGTGATCGATGCCGAGAGCAACGAGCGTTTGCGACGCCCCCGGGCTGGTCGCCGTGTACCCCGGCCAGGTGACGGTGGCCGTGCCGTTGTTCTTGATGTAGCCGGCACGCGCATAGAGCGTGGTGCGCTTCGAAATATTGTGGTCGATGCCCACTTCGAAGCCGACCGAATTGTCGTGGGCACCTCGTACATTGCGCTGGAGCGCAGCCAGTTCGATTTCGTCGGCCCCTGTCGCCTGAATGGTCGCGCCAAGCTCCATGTAGCTGACCGAGTGCGCAAGCGAGTCGAGCGGCAGGTTCACGCGGCCCGGCACCACAGGCACGACAGCGTTCGACGCCACGTCGTTCGGACGCGAATACGTGTAGTTGAACTGCAGGTTGACGATGCCGAGCCGATAGGCGAGGGCCGCCGTGTAGTGGTCGGTTCCCACGAGGTCAAAGGTCGTGGCGGCCAGCGGCTTTGGCGCGAGCTGGGCGGTCTCGGTGCCGCCGTGCTGCTTGAAGTAGGCCAGCGCCGCGTACAGGCCGTATCCCTGATAGGTCAGCGCCACGTCGAGCATGTTCCCGGTCGTGGTCGGCACGGGCTGAGTCGAACTCGTGGGAAAGCCGTACATGGCGTAAAGCTTCACCCCGCCCATGTTCGGCGTCCGGTAAAAGATCGTGTTGCTGATGCGGCCCGGCGCATACTGCGTCGCCAGCGTATTGCGGTCGGTTGCTGCGGCGAGGTCGAACGCGGAAAGCGGCGAGAGGACTTCGTTGCCGCGGAACGGCTCCGCATAATAGACGGCCCAGAAGCTGGGCTGATACTGGCGCCCGAAGGTCAGCGAGCCGTAGTTGTCGTGCTGGATGCCCACCCAGGCCTGGCGGTAGAACAGCGCGCTGCTGTCGGCGAAGAACGTGCCGTTGTTGAGGTTGTAGCCGGCTTCCAGATCGAAGATGGCCTTCAACTGGCCGCCCAGATCCTCGCTCCCTTTGAGGCCGACCATGGAACCCGTCGAGCCGCCACTCCTTTCGGACACCGAACTGGAACCGCCGTTGTTCAGGTACTGAATGTAGGTGTCCGCAACGCCGTACAGGGTGACGCTGCTTTGCGCCGCCGCACCGCCGGCTGCGAGAGCAAGGGTTGCGCCACAGATGCTTTGATTGATGAAACGCATGCAAGTCTCCATTGGTTTTTGTGCTGTGGTGCTTCGCGCGCCGCGCAGCATAGCCGCAGTACAACGATTGGCGGCCGTGAGCGGAGCGCGCAGATGCTCGAGTGAACCCGAGGGGCCGTTGCGCGAGGAACGGGCGGCTCTTCTTCAGGGCATGGCCGGCACAGCCGGCCGGATCATCAGCGAGTGCCGCAGTCGATATCGAGTGTCATCGCATTGAGGTAGGCGTTCTCGATCACATGCTGGACCATCGCGGCAAACTCCGGTGCCTTGCCCATGCGGCGCGGGAACAGCATCATGTTGACGATGGCTTCCGAGACCTTCGGGGGCATGCCCGACGACATCCCCGATTCGAACAGCCCCGGTGCGATGGACACCACTCGGATGCCGTACTCGGCCAGGTCGCGCGCGATCGGCAACGTCATGCCGACGACGCCTGCCTTGCTGGCGCTATAGGCCGCCTGGCCCATCTGCCCTTGCTTCGCGGCGCCCGACGCCGTGTTGATGATCACGCCGCGTTCGCCCGTTTCTTCCGGCTCGTTCGCCGACATGGCAAGCGCCGCATGGCGCAGCACATTGAACGTGCCGGTGAGATTGACGCCAAGCACGCGATTCCAGAGCTCGGTGGGAAACAACTCGCCCTTGGAGAGGGTCTTGCTCGGGCCGAGGATCCCCGCGCAGTTCACCGCGACGTGCAGGCGGCCGTGCGCCTGCACGACACGATCGACGCCGGCCTTGACGCTGGCCTCGTTGGAGACGTCCACGGCGATGCCTTGCAGGTTGGGGCCGAGCGCCTCATCGAGCCGCGCCTGGTCGAGGTCGAAGCCGACCACTTTCGCGCCGGCAGCGGCGAGCGCCTTGCAGGTGGCGAGACCGAGCCCGGACGCGGCGCCGGTCACGATGGCAACTTTGTCTTGCAGATTCATGTTTCGTTATCCGATAAATAAGGTTTGCTAAATAATTGGAGTGGATCGGCGTGCGGCCGGCTGAGCGAGGTCAGCCGGCGCAGCCGCTCAGACGGCGCGCCACTGGCCTTCCCAGTACTTGCCGCGGATCTCGCGCTTGAGCACCTTGCCGACTGCGCTGCGCGGCAAGTCTTCCCAGAATTCGATGCTCTTGGGCGCTTTCACGCTGCCGAGCTCGCGTTTGCACAGGGCTTCGAGCGTTTCGGCGTCCACGCTCGCCCCGGCCTTGAGCTGGACGATGGCCTTGACCGACTCGCCCCATTTTTCGTCCGGCACGCCGATGACGGCGCAATCGAGCACGGCAGGATGCGAATTGATCACGGCCTCGATCTCGCCCGGAAAGACGTTGAAGCCGCCGCTCACGATCATGTCCTTCTTGCGGTCGACGATCGTGATGAAGCCGCGTTCGTCCTTGATGCCGATATCCGTCGTGTGGTGCCAGCCAAAACGCGAGACTTCCGCGGTCGCTTCGGGATTCTTGTAGTAGCCGAGCATCACGGTCGTGGAACGGACCACGATCTCGCCGCGCTCGCCGGGGCCGAGAATCCTGCCGTCGTCATCCATGATCTCGACGCACGCGAATTGCCCAGCCTTGCCGGCCGAGCGCAGCGCGACTTCGTCGAAGCTGCCGTCCTCGCGCAGGTAGTCAGCAGGCACCTTGGCGACAACGGGAAAGCCGCATTCGCTCTGTCCGTACACCTCGTAGATCACGGCGCCGAAGCGGCGCACGGCTTCCTTGAGCTTTTCCGGCGCGATGGGCGCCGCGCCTACCGCGAGGCAGCGCAGCGACGAAAGATCGGCATCGGCCAGCGCCGGATCGCTCAGTAGTGCGTAGATGACGGTGGGCGGCAGGAACAGATGGGTCACGCGCTCTTCGGCAATCGTGCGCAGCACGGTTTTCACGTCGAAGCCGGGCAGGACCACCGTGCAGCCGCCCCGCGCGGCGGCGGCCAGCGTCAGCATGCACGCCGCGTGGGTGAGCGGCGCCACGGCCAGCACGCGCGAGTGCTGGTCCATGTTCAGGGTCGAGAAGACGGAGATCAGCCCCATCTCGAGCGAGCGGTTGCTGTGCAGCGCGCCCTTGGACGGTCCGGTCGTGCCGCCGGTGGGCTGGAGCATCGCGGGGCGCTCGAGATCCTCGGCGGGCGCGACGAACCGCGCGTCACCGTTGGCCCGCCAGGTGTCCAGGGCTTCGCCGTGCGCCGACGCGCGGTCGATGCAGATGAAGCGGCAGGCAGCGGGCAGGCCCGCCTTCAGCTTCGGCACGATGGCTTCATAGGCGCTGTGGAAAAACACGAGCGCGCAATCGGCGAAGTTGAGCACGGCGGCATTGGCTTCCACGGTATTGCGCGTGTGGACCGAAACCCATGCCATGTCGGCCCGGTTGATGGCGATCTGCAGCAGGCTGATGCGGTAATCGTTGGGCGCGTAGATGGCGGCGTGGGCGCCGGGCGCGATCGTGCTGTCGTTGACGAGCGCGGTTGCGACCGAATGGACGAACCGCTGCGCCTCGGTGAACGTGATGCGTGCCGGACCGTCGACGAAGGCGACACGGTCGGGGTTGCGGGACACCGCGCAATCGAAATAGTCCGCGAGGCGCACTTGTATCTCCTTCCAATGGCGTAGCGACGCGCGCCACGCTTTCGTTAGTATGCTACGCGAGCCGGCCGGGGCTGCCGCCGCCGTGCCGGTCCGGTTCTGCCTGTACTGCTGGCCCTGCCGAATTTGCCTTAGCGGCCGAGGATCGTGATGCAGGCGACCGCTTCTTCCACGCCGTACAGGCCGCCGCCGTTTTCGGCAACGGCGATGCGGGCGTTGTCGACCTGGCGGGGGCCGGCTTCGCCGCGCAACTGGGTCACCAGTTCGTGAACCTGCGCAAGACCCGTGGCGCCCACCGGGTGGCCCTTCGATTCGAGGCCGCCGGACGGATTCACCGGAATGCGCCCGCCGATCGTCGTGTCGCCGCGCTCGGAAATCATGCCGCCTTCGCCGAATTCGCAGAAGCCGAGGTTTTCGATCTGGACGATCTCGCCCATCGCCGTGGCGTCGTGCACTTCGGCCACCGAAACGTCCTTCGGGCCGACCCCGGCGAGCTCATAGGCGAGCCGCGCGGCGCGCACCGTCACGTGCTGTTCGATGTCTTCCGGCGCGCGGTCGGTGCCGGTCTGGATGACTGAGGCCAGCACGCGGATCGCGCGCTTCGGGTCGATGCCGAGGCGCTTGAGCGCGTCGCCCGTGCAGAGGATGGCGGCGCCGGCGCCGTCCGAAACCGGCGAGCACATCGGCACCGTGAACGGGTAGGTGATCGGCGGGGCCGCGAGGATCTCCTCGATCGTATAGGCGTTGCGATACTGCGAAAGCGGGTTGTGGACCGAGTGCTGGTGATTCTTGGCGGAGACGGCCGCGATCTGGCGCTGGGTCGTGCCGAAGCGCTTCATGTGCGCGCGCGAGAACGCCGCATAAACGTCCATGAACACGCTGTACGGGCGCGGCGAAGTCGTGCCGGGCGGAATCTCCACGCCCTCGCCGATCTTGCGCAGCTCGGCGAAGATCGCCTCGGAGCGCGAGATGTCGAGCGCGCTGTCGAACACCGAGAACATGCGCTGGCGGTCTTCCGAGAACATTTTTTCCGCGCCAATCGCGAGCGCGACTTCGCCCGCGCCAGCACGCAGATGGTTGACGGCCAGCACGAAGGCGCTGCTGCCGCTCGCGCAGGCATTCTCCACGTTGACGACCGGCACGCCGCCAATGCCCATGTCGCGCAGCGCGATCTCGCCGCGGATCATCTGCTGGCCTTCCATGTGCCCTTGCGACGTGTTGCCGAAGAAGGCCGCGTCGATGGCTTCCTTCGTGATGCCCGCGTCCTTCAATGCCGCCTCGGTGGCGACGCGGGTCAGCGATTTCATGCTCTGGTCGAGCAGGCGGCCGAACGGCGTCATGCCGACGCCAACCACGTAAATGTCTTTCATGTGCATGTCCTGACTTGAGTTTCGTTCCGTGACCGGATTGGCACTTAGATTACTCGTGAGTAGAAAATGTGTCTACGGGGAAGATTGTGACGTTTACCCCAGGATTTCCTGGCTCGCCGCCGGCGCGAGGACCGCTTCGTTGTGCTGTCCGATTCCAGGCACGCCGGCAGTGGGCCCAGGATGCTCGCCGCCGTCGAAGATGAGCGGCTGGGCGACGTACCAGGACGTCTTGCCGTTGTGCTCCGCAACCTGGCGGAACATGCCGCGCGCGCGGAAGTGGGGGTCTTCGACGACTTCCTCGAGGCTGCTCACCGGGCCCCAGGCCACGCCGGCCTGGTCCAGCAAGGGGCCCCACTCGTCGCGGGGCCGCTTGAGCAGGGCGGCGGCGATCAGCGGTTTCAACTCGCTTTCGCGCGCCGAGCGTTCGGGGCCTTTGATCGGCGCAAGCTCCGGCAGCCCGAGCAGCTCGCACAGCGGCGCCCAGAACCAGTCCTCATGGGTGACCGAAAGGGTGAGCAGGCGGCCGTCCGCGCAATGGAACACGCCATAGGCGGGCTGGGCGTTGATGTGCGCCATGCCGAGCTCGCCGCCGTTCATGACCGGGGCGAGGAACACGCTCATCCAGGAGACGAGGCCATCGGTCATCGAGACGTCCACGTACTTGCCGCGGCCGGTGCTGGCGCGCTCGACCAGTGCCGCGAGACATCCGGCGATGGCGAACATCGCCGAGGAGAGGTCGCCGATCGCCAGTTCCGGCGACGCCTCGATCTGGCCGGTCTGCGCCTGGCGATGGAGCAGGCCGGCAATGGCCTGGTACGAGAGATCGTGGGCCGGCCGGTCGCGGTACGGGCCGGACTGGCCGAAGCCGGAGATCGAGACGTAGACCGCGCGCGGGTTGAGCTTCGCCACGTCGTCATAGCCGAACCCGAGGCGCGCCATGGTGCCCGGGCGGAAGCCTTCCATGAGCACGTCCGCCGACTCGATGAGCTGGCGCAGCGCCGCGCGGTCCTGCTCGCTTTTCAGGTCGAGCGCCACCGCGCGCTTGCCGCGGTTCAGGGCCGCGTGGAAGTCGGGCAACTGGCGGGCGGGGTCTCCGCCGTTGGGGCGCTCGACAATGACGACGTCCGCGCCCAGATCGGCGAGGACGAGGGTTGCGTACGGCCCCGGATACTGTTCGGCCAGCGTGACGACGCGGATGCCCTTGAGCGGCAGGTTCATGGTTGTCTCCTTTCAGATTGGGATGAGCGGCGCTTTCCGGCCGCATGGTGGCCGGGGTAGGGTCCGGCCGTATATTCGCACGTTTCTACTTGTGAGTTAATATAAAATCTAAACGGTAAATTCAATACCCGCAAGGACGACGAATCAGCCTCGTGGCTGGAGGAGCAAGCATGGAAGAGAAGAGCGTCATCACCGAAGTGCGCAACGGCGCGATGTGGATCACCCTGAACCGGCCGGCGGCCATGAACGCGATTTCGCCGGACATGGTCGCGGGCGTGGACCGCGCGCTCGACGAAGCCCTCGCACGCGACGACGCGCGCGTGGTCGTGCTGACGGGCGCCGGGCGGGCGTTCTGCGCGGGCGCCGACCTGAAGTTCGTGCGCGGCGAGACGAGCAGCGGGCCATCGGGCTCCGCGCAATTCCTCGGTGCGCTGCTGGCTTTGCTGAACCGTCTCGAACGCTTCCCGCGCCCGGTGATCGCCGCCGTGAACGGGCTCGCGCTGGCGGGGGGCCTTGAGCTCGTGCTCTGCTGCGATCTGGTGCTTGCCGCGCAATCGGCGCGCTTCGGCGACGCGCACGCAAATTACGGACTCCTGCCCGGTGGCGGCGGCTCGGTTCGCCTGCCGCGCAAAATCGGCGCCGCGCGCGCGAAATACCTCATGTTTACGGGCGAATTCGTCCCGGCTGCGGCCATGGAAACCGCTGGCCTCGTGAATCGGGTGGTGGAAGACGGGCAGCTTGCCGGGGCCGTGGACGAGCTGGTCGCGAAGATCGCCGCGAAGAGCCCGCTTGGCGTGAGCCGCATGAAGACGCTCGTGAACGACGGGCTCGAGCAGCCGGTGGAAGTCGCGCTGCGCCAGGAACTGGTCATGGTCGCGCTCCATGAGCACAGCGAGGACATTGCCGAAGGCCTCGCCGCATTCCAGGAAAAGCGGGCGCCTCGCTTCACCGGGCGTTGATCGCATGTCGATGAGTCGCATATCGATGAGGAGGAGACAATGAGGCGCAATGCGTTTGGCATGCCCGCAGCCGCGCTTTGCGCGGCGTCGTTCGTCATCGGGCTGGGCGGCTGTCAAGGCGTCACCCAGACGGCCGCCGCCCCAGGACCCGGAGCGCTCGCGCAGCAACCGGCGCGCGCGGTGTCCGACGCGGACATCACGGATGCCTGGTTCTACCTGCTCGGCCGGCTGGCCGTGCTGCGGCAGCAGCAGCTCGACTTCGAGCGCGATGGCTTCCACTGGAACGAAGTCGTGCACCGCAAGCCCGGTGGCGTGGAGTGGGCAAACCCGAATCTCGACGTCGTCTATTCGGAAGCCTGGATCTCGGTCGGCGATAACAACTGCGTGCTGCTCGACCTGCCGCGCATCGAGGGGCGCTACTACACCTGGCAGATGCTGGACGGGTGGGGCGAAACGATCCTCAACATCAACGAGCGCACGTTCCCACAGCATCCCTACGGCCGCTACGCGCTGTGCCTGAGCGGCAGCCACGTCGACATTCCCGCCGATGCCTTGCGCGTCGATCTTCGGGTTCGCACGGTGCGGGCGCTGGCGCGCATCGAAATGGGCGAGCGCCCGGAAAAGGCCGTGCAGCTTCAGCACGAGATCAAGCTGACACCGATCGGCACGCCGAATCCCGAAGCGATGATCCGCGTGCCGCTCTTCACCAATGCGAAGCTGCCGCGAGCGGAGGCGTTCGACTACGCGCCGGCGATCCTCGCAGGCGCGCCGGACGGCAACCCCGGGATGGACGAGGTGCGCAGCAAGGTGCGCGCCGTGACGGCACTCGTGCAGTCCGGCGAGGCTGGCCGGCAGCGCGTCGACGACGTCATCGGGCAGACTGCGCTGCCGATGTTCGCCCAGCGCGTCCGTACGCTCGGGCCGGTCGGAAACGGCTGGATCCGGCCCGCCGTGTGCGGCACTTACGGCAGCGACTACGCGAGCCGCAGCATTGTCGATCTGGTCGGCATCTGGGCGAATACCGCCGCCGAAGTCACCTACTTCGGCATGACGCACCTGGACGGCGGGGCAACCTACCTCCAGACGTTCCCGAAGGGCGCGCTGCCCCAGAGCACCGCCCACTACTTCTGGTCGGTCGCGGCCGTCGACGCCGTTCACTACAAGGTCCTGCCGAATCCGCTCGGCCGCTACGCGCTCAACCGCGCGACCAACCCGCAAACCAATCCGGACGGCTCGCTGACACTGGCGTTCGGTCCGCACAAGCCCGACGGCGTGTCCGAATCGAACTGGCTGCCCACGCGGGCCGGCGAGCGCTACACGCTGACCTGGCGGTTGTACGGGGCCTTACCCACGGCGACGGGAGCCACCTACTATCCGCCGCCGCTCATCGACGTTGCGCGTCAGTAACAAGGGGGATTCATACTGTGCTTACCAGGTTATCGAAAAGGGCGATCGCGTGCGCGGTTGCCGCAGGTGTGTCGTCTGTCGCGACTATTCCGGTCCACGCGTCCAATGCGCCGGATCAGCAGATGCAAGTGGTTGCGGGCGCAACCACTGGCACGGGCAACGGCCTTGGCGCCATGCCGGGAAAGATGCGGCTGACCGAGCCCTATGTCCGCATGATTGCGCGCAACGCCTACTTCTGGGCATGGCCGATGGTCAACGCGTACAACCGGCGCGTGGCGGTCGGCCACGTTCCGGAGCCGGGGCTGGCGGGCGGCATGATGCCGATTGCGCCGCCCAACCGGCTGGCCATGCTGAGCGACTATGTCGACCCGACCGAGCGGCTCGTCGCCTGTCCGAACCAGGATGTGGTCTACGGCGGTGGGATCGCGGCGCTCGACCAGAGTCCCGTCGTCATCCAGATCCCGGATTTCGGCAAACGCTTCTGGGTCTTTCAGGTGGTGAATCTGCGCACGGACAGCATCGCCAGTCTGGGCGCCATGTACGGGACGAAGCCGGGCTTCTACCTGCTGGCCGGCCCTGACTGGCACGGCGAAGTGCCCAAAGGCATTACCGCGGTCCTGCGCTCGGACACCCAGACGGCGTTCGTCGTGCCTCGCATCTTCCTCGACGACACGCCGGCCGACCACGCAGCCGTTCAGTCGGCGATTACGGGCATCGACATGTATCCGCTCGCTTCGTACGACGGTGTCATGAAGCATCGGGACTGGTCGCAGTTGCGGCGTTACCCGGCCGTCCCGCGCTCGGGAGACGATCCCGGCGAGAAGCGCTGGGTGTTCCCGGAGAAGTTCTTCGACGAATTGCCCGCCGTGTTGCGCGACGCGCCGGCACGCCCCAGCGAAGAGGCGCGCTATGCCGAGATCCTTTCGGTCATCGCCGCGACGCGTAACGATCCGGCGCTTCGGAGTGCGATGGTTGACGAGGCGCAGCGCGCGCAAACCGAACTCGTCGATCCGTTGCTGCAGTTCCGCAACTTCGGCATTCCGCTTGCCGGCAACTGGACGACGCAGAACGACGGCGCGCGCTTCGGCACCCAATACTTCATGCGCACGGCGGTGGCGCGCTCGAGCATCTTCGTCAACAAGCCCGAGGAGACGCGCTACTTCAGTCTCGATCTGGATGCGGCGGGCACGCGTCTCGATGGCGCGAAGCGATACACCGTGACGTTTGCCAAAGGGCAGTTGCCGCCCGTGCGGGGTTTCTGGTCCCTGACGATGTACGACCAGTATCACTTCTTCGTGCCGAACGCACTGGGCCGCTATGCGCTGGGGACGCGCAACCTCGATCTCAAGCCCAATGCGGATGGCTCGCTCACGCTGTATATCCAGGCCGACGAGCCGTCCGATCCCGCGCAGCGCGCCAACTGGCTTCCCGCGCCCGCAGGGCAGCCGTTCTCTTTGATGTTGCGCGCTTACTGGCCCGAGCAGGCGATCGCGTCGGGTGAATGGACGCCGCCGCCGGTGGTGGTGGCCAGGTAGTCAGGTAGTTGCCTGGAAATAGCCGGGCTATTACCTGGCTATTGCTTGGCTATTGCCTGGTGAATACCTGGTTACTACGTGGAAATTGCCGTGCAGTGACGGCGGCCGTCGGAGCGGGGGCGCTTTCGCCCCCGCAGCGGATCACCGCGCGGGCGTCAGAATCTGCGCGAGTCGCTTGCCGAGGCCGGCTGGATCGGCCGCGAGGCCGCGTGTCATGAACTGGACGAGCGTCTGCGCCAATTCCTCGGGGCTGTGCTCGCCGTCACGCCGGAACCACTGCGGAATCCAGTTGATGGCGCCCATCAGCCACGCGACGGCCAATTTGGGCTCGCACGGCGCGATGGAGCCATCCTGAATGCCTTCCTGTATGAGTTCCCGCACGCGCAGATCGAATGAGCGCCTGCGTTTGCGGACGATATCCTGATGCTCGGGCAGCAGGTCGTCCAGCGGCGACACGAACACACTGAGCACGGCGTCGTCTGTCACCAGCAGGATGAAACGGCTGACGATCAGCGCGATCTTCTCAAGCCCCGTCGTGCCGCGATTGGCTTCGGCGAGCGCGATGTCGCCAAGATCGAGCGCGACGCTCTGCGTCTCGAACAGCAGTTCGCGCTTGCCCTTGACGTAGTAGTACAGCGCCGCCTTCGTGACGTTGAGCCGTTCCGCGACATCGTCGAGAGAAACGTTGTGGAAGCCCTTCTCCTTGAAGGCGCGGCTGGCCTCGCGAATGAGCGCCGTTTTCTTGAGCTTCTGGAGATCTTCGCGCGACGGCAGCGCGTCTTTCCAGCGCGCGGTCGATTCCTTCGGCTTGCGCGCAGCGCGGGGTTTCGGGGCGGTCGCGGTCATGGTCAGTGTGGCAGGGGTTGGGTATACGCATGTTACCACGTAGTCGACAGTTCGACGGAGCGCGGCTGGGCCGCCAGCGGATGGTATTTGTCCGCGCCGTCGGGGGGGATGGCATTCGGCCCTCTGGTCATGATATTGCCGCGCCAAAGCGTGCGCCGGCAACGGGCTAACTTTGTAGATTTTTTATTTACTCACGAGTAGAATCGGTTCGACTTGAGCGTACCTCCTATGGCGTGCGCGACGAGAACCCGAGATGACCGACCGGCCGCAGCGGCGGCCCACCACCCCAAAGTTTGGAGACGAACATGGCAGACGCATCGAGCGCCTTTCTGAGTGAACAGCAAATCCTGATCCGTGATTCGGCACGACGCGTGGCCGCCGAAGTGATCGCCCCGACCGCCGCCGAACGCGACCGCACGTCGGCCTGGCCGCACGCCGAGCTCAAGGCGCTCGCGGACCTCGGTTTTCTCGGCATGCTGGTGCCGGAGGAATACGGCGGCGTTGGCGCGAGCGTGACGGACTTCTGCCTTGCCCAGTACGAGTTCGCCGGTGCGGACGCCGGTCTCGCGACGATCCTCCACGTTCACAACTTTGCGGCGCTGTGCATCGTCGTGCACGGCACGGAGGAGCAAAAGCGCCGCTACCTGCCGGCCATGGCGCGCGGCGAGTCGATCGGCGCGTTCCTGCTGTCCGAGCCGCAGGCGGGCTCCGACACGGCCGCGCTGCGCGCCACGGGCCGCCGCGCCGGCGACCACTACGTGCTCGACGGCGCGAAGCAGTTCATCTCGAACGGCAACGAAGCCGGCGTCGGCCTCGCTTTCGTGGTGACGGACAAGGCCGCCGGCAAGCGTGGCGCGAGCATGTTCATCATCGACCCGAAGCAGCCGGGCTACACCGTGACCCGCGTGGAAAGCAAGATGGGCCAGCACACGGCGCACACGGCGCAGATCGCGCTCGAAGGCTATCGCGTACCGGCGGAGAACATCCTCGGCAAGGAAGGCGACGGCTATCGCCTCGTCATGGGCGGGCTTTCGGACGGCCGTATCGGCATCGCCTTCATCGCGGCGGGCGTGGCGCGCGCGGCGCTGAACGCGGCCGTCAGCTATTCGAAGGAGCGCGAGGCCTACGGCAAGCCGATCGCCGAGCTTCAGGCCGTGAGCTTCGATCTCGCCGATATGGCCGCGCAGGTCGAAATCGCGTACCAGTACGCGCTGCATGCCGCGCGCCTGTGTGATGCGGGCGTCGAGTGCGTAAAGGAAGCGTCGATCGCCAAGCTGTACGCAAGCGAGATCGCCGAAAAGGTGTGCTCGGACGCCATCCAGATTCACGGCGGCTACGGGTACCTGAGCGATTTCCCGGTCGAGCGCTATGCGCGCGACGTGCGCGTGTGCAAGATCTACGAGGGCACGAGCCACATCCAGAAGCTCATCATCGCGCGCAGCCTTTGATGAGCGGCGTCGCCTGACCTTGCGGCGACGCCTAGCCTGGCGGGGAGACTATCGCCCGCCCGTGACGGCCCGCTCAAATGCGGGCCCGTTCGTTTAACGCTGCCGGTAGGAGCCCGCGGCGCTACCGGTCCATCCCTTGAAGGCGCGCTGGAAAGCGGCACTATCGGCAAAGCCGAGCTCGGTCGCGAGCGCCGCAATTGGCACTGTGCTAGTCGTGAGGCGCACGATCGCCAGGTCGCGGCGCAGGCGGTCCTTGAGCGCCTGGAACGACGTGCCTTCCGAAGCCAGGTGCCGTTGCAGCGTGCTCATCGAGACGTGCAGGCGCCCTGCGATCGTCTCCAGGTCGGGCCACGCCGGGCTCGTCAATTGCAACTGCTCGCTCACGCGCGCGCTGAATGCGTGTTCGCCCGGCCTCGGAACGATCAGGCTCGGGATCACGTTGCGCCAGGCGGCGCGCAGGGCCTGTTCGTCGCGGCGCACCGGCGTGGCGAGCAGGGCGGTGTCGAACCAGACCGCCGAGTGCGCCTGCGCGAATTGCAGCGGGCCGGGAAAAATCTGCGCATAGATGGCCGCATAGCCCGGCTGATCGAAACCGAAATCGAATTGCCGCGGCGGCAGCCTGCCGCCATGCAGCCACGCGAGCAGTTGCCAGAAGGCGCGCAGCAGAAGCTCATGCAGGAAGTTCTGGCCGGCGGTCTGCGGCTCGTGGAAATCGAGCACGAGGCCGGTCAGCTCGTCCTTGCGCACGCAACGCATGCTCACGTCGTCCTGGAGCAGGGAGAACGTATGCGCGGCACGGCGCAACGCGACGGCCAGCGACGGCGCACCCAGCGCGGAGCGCGCGACCAGCGCGAAGCTGCCGTGCCGCAGGCGGCGCGAGAACAGGCCCAGACCCTCGTCGTCGCGCCGTTCCATCAGCACGGCGAGCAGCGCCGCATATTGCTCGGCTGTGACCCGCGCGCCGGCTTCCTCGAGCAGCGCGGGATCGATGCCGGAAGCGGCGAGCGCCGCATCGATCCACTCGGGCGTTTCGACGCCGCGGCGAAGCAATCCGCAGAGCAATCCCTGAACCGACACGATGGAAAGCGTAACGGGCGCGCGCGACATGGCGGGTTGGATCCGGCATCGAGCCGTGAAGGTGAATTGGGGCATTTTGCAATGTATTCGAGGGAATGCGCAATCGTCCGGCTGGGCACGTGTCTCTAACATGGCGGCTGAATCGGGTAGGGGGAGACGCCAATGAGGACCATCACTCGGCAAGGATCGCTGCGCTCGCTCGTCGAGAAGTGGTTGGGGCCAGCCACGGCGCAGGCATTGCGCGTGACGCGCGGTTCCGGCAGCTGCGCGAGGCCGTGGCGCTACGTCCGCGTGGAGATGACGCGCAGTTCGGGCGACGTGACGCTCGTGTTCTTTCGTCACGGCGATGGTTCGTGGTGCGTATTTCCACCGATGGCTGCGCGGCCGGCCATTCGCGTGCCGGCACACGGCGGCGCTGGCCGGTTAATTCAAATATGTTGAGTGTGGAGACCAGGATTCGTGTCTATCCCGACGGTGACTGAGAACGACTTCGCGGCAGAGCGCGAGTCGATGGAATACGACGTGGTGATCGTAGGCGGCGGCCCGGCGGGCCTGTCCGCGGCGATCCGCCTGAAGCAGCTGGCAGCAGAGAAAGGCGTCGAGATCGGAGTATGCGTGCTGGAGAAAGGCTCGGAGATCGGAGCGCACATTCTCTCGGGCGCGGTCATGGATCCGCGCGCCATCGACGAGCTCATTCCCGACTGGAAGGAGCAGGGCGCGCCGCTGAACGTGCCCGTGACCGAAGATCAATTCCTTTTCCTTACGGAAGGCGTCGCGAAGGCCGTGCCCAACTGGGCGCTGCCGGACAACTTCAAGAATCACGGCAACTACGTGATCAGCCTTGCGAACGTCACGCGCTGGCTGGGCCAGCAGGCCGAGGCGCTGGGCGTGGAGATCTTCCCGGGCTTTCCGGCTGCTGAGGTGCTCTACAACGACGATGGCTCGGTCAAGGGCGTGGCCACCGGCAACATGGGCGTGGGCAAGGACGGCGAGCCTACTGAGAACTTCCAGCTCGGCATGGAGCTGCATGCGAAGTACACGCTGTTCTGCGAGGGCTGCCGCGGGCATTTGGGCCGACAACTGAGCGAGCACTTCAAGCTCGGCAAGAATGCGGACCCGCAGGTTTACGGCATCGGCATCAAGGAGCTGTGGGAGATCGATCCGGCAA
>NZ_SMRP01000011.1:208275-208969 GCF_004353915.1 Paraburkholderia silviterrae
ACTTGAGAAGGACACCTACGGTGGCTCGTTCCTTTATCACACCGAGAACAACCAGGTGATGGTGGGCTTTGTCGTCGGTCTCGCCTACACGAACCCGTATCTCTCGCCGTTCGAGGAATTCCAGCGCTACAAGACGCATCCGGCGATCCGCAAATACCTGGAAGGCGGCAAGCGCGTTTCGTATGGCGCGCGCGCGATGACGGCGGGCGGGCTGATGTCGCTACCGAAGCTCGTGTTCCCGGGCGGCGCACTCGTAGGCGACGACGCGGGCTTCCTGAACGCGGCGCGCATCAAGGGCAGCCACGCGGCGATCAAGACCGGCATGCTCGCGGCGGAAGCGGCGTTCGACGCGGTGCAGGCGGGCCGCCAGAGCGACGAACTCACGGCCTACCCGGAAGCGTTCAAGAATTCGTGGCTCCATGAAGAGCTGTACAAGGCGCGCAACTTCAAGCAGTGGATGAGCAAGGGCCTGTACCTGGGCACGCTGATGGTGGGCATCGAGCAAAAGCTGCTGGGCGGCAACGTGCCGTGGACGCTGCATCACCAGCATCGCGATCACGAGATGCTGCGTCCGGCGTCACAGTGCAAGCCGATCGAGTACCCGAAGCCCGACGGCAAGCTCACGTTCGACCGTCTCTCTTCCGTGTTCATTTCCAATACGAATCACGAAGAGAACCAGCCCGCGCATCTGACG
>NZ_SMRP01000011.1:208979-224597 GCF_004353915.1 Paraburkholderia silviterrae
GGATGCGAGCGTGCCGGTCGGCATCAACCTCAAAACCTACGCGGGTCCAGAGTCGCGCTTCTGTCCGGCCGGCGTCTACGAATTCGTGAAAGACGATTTAAACGAAGACCGCCTGCAGATCAACGCGCAGAACTGCGTGCACTGCAAGACCTGCGATATCAAGGACCCGACGCAGAACATCGTGTGGGTCACGCCCGAAGGCGGCGGCGGACCGAACTATCCGAACATGTGACGACACCGTCGTGCCGGCCATGAGTGCCGCAGACGATTGCCGCAGCGTTTCTCATTGCAGCTTTAAAGGATCAAAGGACATAGCATGACCGCACACTATCAGGTCCGTGACGGCGTGGCCGTCATCACGCTGGACAATCCGCCCGTCAACGGGCTCGGCCACGCCACGCGGTTGGGGATCATGGCAGGCATGACGCGCGCGCTCGACGACGACAGCGTCACCGCCATCGTTATCGCCGGTGCGGGCGCCGCGTTCTCGGGCGGCGCGGACATCCGCGAGTTCGGCACGCCGATGGCGCTCCAGGAGCCCAGCCTGCAGACGGTGATCGACACCATCGAAGCCTCGCCCAAGCCCGTCGTGGCCGCGCTCCATTCGGTCGCGATGGGCGGCGGGCTCGAACTGGCGCTCGGCTGCCACTACCGCGTCGTGACGAAGAGCGCGCGCATTGCGCTGCCGGAAGTCAATCTCGGCCTGCTGCCCGGCGCGGGCGGCACGCAGCGCCTGCCGCGCGCCATCGGCCTCGAAGCCGCACTGAACCTGATCGTCTCGGGCAAGACGACGACTGCCGACGCCTTCGGTCATACGCGGCTTGTCGATCACATGGTCGAAGACAACGTGGTGGATGCCGCCGAAAAGTATGCGCGCAACGTGGCGCATTCGCCGGGCGTGCATCCGCGTCTGCGCGATCTCGAAGTGCAGCACGAAAGCGCGGACGCATACCTCGGCTACGCAAGGATGACCGTCGCCGGCGCGGCCGGCCTGCCGGCGCCGCTCAAGTGCGTGGAGGCCGTTGCGGCGTCCCTCAAGCCCTTCGATCAGGGCATGCGCGAAGAGCGCGAGGCCTTCCTCCATCTGATGGCCACACCGCACTCGCGTGCGCTGCGGCACGCGTTCCTTGCCGAGCGCGCGGCCAGCAAGATTCCCGACGTGCCGGCCGATACGCCGCTGCGCACGTTGGCGAAGGTCGCGGTGATCGGCGCCGGCACCATGGGCGGCGGCATCGCCATGAGCTTCCTGAACGCCGGCATTCCGGTCACGCTGCTCGAGACGAAGGCCGAGGCGCTCGAGCGCGGTGTGGCCACCATCCGGCGCAACTACGAGAGCACGGCGAAGAAGGGCAAGCTCAGCCAGGAGCAGGTGGAGGCGCGCATGTCGCTGCTTTGCGCCACGCTCTCCTATGACGACATCAAGGACGCGGATCTCGTGATCGAAGCCGTGTTCGAAGACATGGGCGTCAAGAAGGCCGTGTTCAGGCAGCTCGACGAAATCATGAAACCCGGCGCGATCCTCGCGTCGAACACGTCCACGCTCGACGTCGACGCCATCGCGGCGTTCACGAAGCGGCCGCAGGACGTGGTCGGCATGCATTTCTTCAGTCCTGCGAACGTCATGAAGCTGCTCGAAGTGGTGCGCGGCAAGCACACGGCGCTCGACGTGCTGGCCACCGTCATGGCGCTTGCGAAGAAGATCCGCAAGATCGCGGTGGTGTCGGGCGTGTGCGATGGCTTCATCGGCAACCGGATG
Source organism: Paraburkholderia silviterrae (assembly GCF_004353915.1). Lineage (GTDB taxonomy): Bacteria > Pseudomonadota > Gammaproteobacteria > Burkholderiales > Burkholderiaceae > Paraburkholderia > Paraburkholderia silviterrae. The sequence continues at coordinate 210,736 of NZ_SMRP01000011.1, forward strand.
ATCGAGCAGTACAGCCGCCAGGCCGGCTTCCTGCTCGACGAAGGCGCGCTGCCCGAGCAGGTCGACCGCGCCATCGAGCGCTTCGGCTTCGCGATGGGGCCGTTCCGCATGATCGACATGGCTGGCAACGACATTGCCTGGGCCATCCGCAAGCGCCGCGCCGTCGAGCAGCCGTCGTTCAACTACTCGAAGACCGGCGACCTGCTCTGCGAGGCGGGCCGCTTCGGCCAGAAGGCCGGCAAGGGCTGGTACGACTACAAGCCCGGCGATCGCATGGCGTATCCGAGCCAGCAGGTCAACGACATGATCGTCGAGCATTCGAAGGACCTGGGCATCGAGCGGCGCCGGATCAGCGACGCGGAGATCGTCGAGCGCCTCGTGTACGCGCTCGTCAACGAAGGCGCGCTGATCGTCGAGGAGGGGATCGCGTCGAAGGCCTCGGACGTCGACATGGTGTATCTGAGCGGCTACGGCTTCCCGCAATGGCGCGGCGGCCCGATGCGCCACGCCGACGAGGTGGGCCTCTACAACGTCGCGCAGTCGATCCGCCGCTATGCGCGGGGCTACCAGGGACATGCGTGGGAGGTTGCGCCGCTGCTGCAAAAGCTTGCGGACGCCGGCCGCGGGTTCAACGACTGAGCTGCATTGACGGCCGCCGCCGGCATGCCGGCTCGCGGCCCAACATCGTGAAATCACGGGAACAGATTATGAATGACGCAGTGATCGTATCCACGGCTCGAACCGGCCTCGCGAAGAGCTGGAAGGGCGGCTTCAACATGACGCACGGCGCGACGCTGGGCGGCCACGCCGTACAGCACGCCATCGCGCGCGCCGGCATCGAGGCCGGCGAAGTGGAGGACGTGCTGATGGGCTGTGCCAACCCCGAAGGCGCGACGGGCGGCAACATCGCGCGGCAGATCGCGCTGCGCGCGGGCTGCCCTGTCACGGTGCCGGGGGCGACCGTCAACCGCTTCTGCTCGTCCGGCCTGCAGGCGATCGCGATGGCCGCGCAGCGCGTGATCGCAGATGAAGGCGACATTTACGTGGCGGGCGGCGTGGAAAGCATCTCGTGGACGCAGCGCCAGATGAACCTGGAGTTCGCCTGCGACCCCGCGCTCGTGCGCAGCAAGCCGGAGATCTACTGGAGCATGCTGCAGACGGCGGAGACCGTCGCGGCGCGTTACGGCATTTCGCGCGAGCGCCAGGACGAATACGGCGCGCGCAGCCAGCAGCGCGCGGCGCAGGCGCAGGAGGCGGGGCGCTTCAAGGACGAGATCGTGCCCCTGACCGTCACGGCCGGCGTGGTCGACAAGGCAAGCGGCGAGATCGTGACGCGGGAAGTGACGGTCAGCGCGGACGAGGGCATTCGGGGCGACACGACGTTCGAAGGCGTATCGAAGATTCGCCCGGCTTTTGCTGGCGGCGTGATTTCGGCCGGCAACGCCTCGCAGTTCTCCGACGGCGCCTCGGCGGCGGTGGTGATGAGCGCCCGCGTGGCACAGGCGAAGGGACTGCAGCCGCTCGGCGTGTTCCGCGGCTTCGCCGTGGCAGGGTGCGAGCCCGACGAGATGGGCATCGGGCCGGTGTTCGCGGTGCCGAAGCTGCTGAAGAAGGCGGGCCTCACCGTCGACGACATCGGCCTGTGGGAGCTCAACGAAGCCTTCGCCGTGCAGGTGCTCTATTGCGCCGACAAGCTTGGGATTCCGATGGAACGGCTCAATGTGAACGGCGGCGCGATTGCGGTGGGGCACCCGTACGGCGTGTCCGGCGCGCGTCTGGTCGGCCATGCGCTGATCGAGGGCAAGCGCCGCGGCGTGAAGTACGTCGTGGTGACGATGTGCATCGGCGGCGGCCAGGGTGCCGCCGGCCTGTTCGAAGTGCTGTAAGGACCGCGAGGAGGATGCCGTCATGTCGTTGATCCTGTCGCGCCGCGATCTGGACTTTTTGCTCTACGACTGGCTCGCCGTCGAGGCGCTGACGCGCATCGAACGTTACGCCGATCACTCGCGCGAAACATTCGACGCCGCCATCGACACCTGCGAGAAGATCGCCACGCAGCTCTTTGCCACGCACAACAAGAAGAACGATCAGCACGAGCCGCATTTCGACGGCGAGACCGTCCATATCATCCCCGAGGTGAAGACCGCGCTGAAAGCATTCTGCGAGGCGGGGCTGATCGCCGCGGGCCAGGACTACGACATGGGCGGCATGCAGTTGCCGCTCGTCGTCGAGAAGGCGGGCTTCGCCTGGTTCCTGGCGGCGAATATCGGCACGGCGGGCTATCCGTTCCTCACGATCGGCAACGCGAACCTGCTGCTGGCGCATGGCAGTCCGAAGCAGATCGATACGTTCGTGCGCCCCGAATTCGAAGGCCGCTATTTCGGCACGATGTGTCTTTCCGAGCCGCAGGCGGGCTCGTCGCTCTCGGACGTCGCCACACGCGCCGACTACGAAGGGCAATCTCCGCTCGGCGCGCAATACCGGCTGCGTGGCAACAAGATGTGGATCTCGGGCGGCGAGCACGAGCTTGCCGAAAACATCGTGCATCTCGTGCTCGCGAAGATTCCCGGGCCGGACGGCAAGCTCACTGCCGGCGTGAAGGGCATCTCGCTCTTCATCGTGCCGAAGTACCTCGTGAACGAAGACGGCTCGCGCGGCGAGCACAACGACGTCGTGCTCGCGGGCCTCAATCACAAGATGGGCTATCGCGGCACGACCAACTGCCTGCTGAATTTCGGCGAAGGCACGCGGTACACGCCGGGTGGCCGCGCCGGTGCGATCGGCTACCTGATCGGCGAGCCGGGGCAGGGTCTCGCGTGCATGTTCCACATGATGAACGAAGCGCGGATCGGCGTGGGCCTCGGAGCGGCGGTGCTGGGCTACACCGGCTATCTGCATGCGCTCGACTATGCGCGCAATCGTCCGCAGGGGCGGCCCGTGGGCGCGGGCGGCAAGAATCCGGCCGCGCCCCAGGTCAAGCTTGTCGAGCACGCGGATGTGCGCCGCATGCTGCTCGCGCAGAAGAGCTATGTGGAGGGCGCGCTCGCGCTCAACCTGTACTGCGCGCGCGTGGTCGACGACGCGCGCGGGGCGCAAGCCGCTGGCGACACCGCCGCCGTCGAGCGGCTCACGCTGCTGCTCGACATCCTCACGCCGATCGCCAAGAGCTGGCCCTCGCAATGGTGTCTCGAGGCGAACAACCTCGCGATCCAGGTGCACGGTGGCTATGGCTATACGCGCGAGTACAACGTCGAGCAGTTCTGGCGCGACAACCGCCTGAATCCCATTCACGAAGGCACGCACGGCATTCAGGGCCTCGATCTGCTCGGCCGCAAGGTCGTGATGCGCGACGGCGCCGCGCTGAAGGTGCTCGAAGGTGTCATACGCGCGAGCATCGAGAGGGCACTGGCTTTGCCGCACGCGCCGCTCGCGGACCACGCCCGCGAACTGGACGCGGCGTTGGGCCGGCTCAAGGACGTGACGCAACGGTTGTGGGCGGCAGGCGATGCCGCCGTCACGCTCGCGAATGCTTCGGTGTACCTGGAAGCGTTTGGCCATATCGTGCTGGCGTGGATCTGGCTGGAGCAGGCCATGACCGCCCGGCGTCTGCTCGACGCCCACGAGCGCCCGGCCGACGAGGCGTTTCACCAGGGCAAGCTGGCCGCCGCTGCCTGGTTCTTCCGGTGGGAGCTGCCGCGCATCGGCCCGCAGCTGGACCTGCTCGCGGCGCTCGACCGCACGACGCTCGACATGCAGGACGCCTGGTTCTAGTGGAAAGCGGGCGTCGTGCGCAGCACGCGCCCCCTGCCGTCGCCGTGTGCCGGCATTTCGGAAATCAAAAAGGAGAGGAGAGCTATGTACAACGCACCGGTCAAGGACATGCTGTTCGCGATGACGGAACTCGCACGTCTGGACGAGCTGGCGGCATTGCCGGGCTGCGAGGACGTGAGCCGCGAGACCGTGCAGGCGGTGCTCGGCGAGGCGGCGAAGTTCAGCGGCGAGGTCGTCGCGCCGCTGAACGTGGAGGGCGACCGCAATCCCAGCCGTTGGGACAACGGCAAGGTGACGGCCACGCCGGGCTTCGCCGATGCGTTCCGCCAGTTCGCGACCGGCGGCTGGCAGGGCGTGCAGCATCCGGCGGAGTACGGCGGTCAGGGGTTGCCCAAGCTGGTCAGCACGCCTTGCACGGAGATGCTGTGCTCGGCCAACCTGTCGCTCGCGCTGTGTCCGCTGTTGACCGATGGGGCGATCGAGGCGTTGCTCATCGCCGGCAACGAAGCGCAGAAGCAGCGCTTCCTGCCCAAGCTGATCTCGGGCGAATGGACCGGCACGATGAACCTCACGGAGCCCCAGGCGGGCTCCGATCTCGCGCTGTTGCGCGCGCGTGCCGAGCCGCAGGGCGATGGCACGTACCGCGTCTTCGGCACGAAGATCTTCATCACGTGGGGCGAGCACGACATGACGGAGAACATCGTCCATCTCGTGCTCGCGCGCACGCCGGGCGCGCCCGAGGGCGTCAAGGGCATTTCGCTCTTCATCGTGCCGAAGTTCCTCGTGAACGATGACGGCAGCCTCGGCGCGCGCAACGACGTGCAGTGCGTCTCTATCGAGCACAAGCTGGGCATCAAGGCGAGCCCCACGGCCGTGCTGCAGTTCGGCGACCATGGCGGCGCAGTGGGCTATCTGGTGGGCGAGGAGAACCGCGGCCTCGAATACATGTTCATCATGATGAACGCGGCGCGCTTCACGGTGGGCATGCAGGGCGTCGCCATCTCCGGGCGCGCCTACCAGAAGGCCGTCGCCTACGCGAAGGAACGCGTGCAGAGCCGTCCCGTGGACGGATCGTCGAAAGAGGCCGTGGCGATCATCGAGCACCCCGACGTGCGCCGCATGCTCGCGACGATGCGCGCGCTTACCGAAGCCTCGCGCGCGCTCGCGTATGTGGCGGCCTCGGAGAGCGATTTCGCGCATCGCCATGCCGATGCGGCGGTGCGCGCGCAGCATCGGGCGCGCTACGAGTATCTCGTGCCGATCGTGAAGGGCTGGAGCACCGAACTGTCGATCGAGGTGACGAGCCTTGGCGTGCAGGTGCATGGCGGCATGGGCTTCATCGAGGAAACGGGCGCCGCGCAGTATTACCGCGACGCGCGCATTCTCGCCATCTATGAAGGCACCACGGCCATCCAGGCGAACGATCTGATCGGCCGCAAGACGCTGCGCGACGGCGGCGCGGCGGCGCAAGCGCTGCTCACGGACGTGGCCGCAACCGTGGACGCGCTCGGTGCGCATGACAGCGCGCCGTTCAAGGCGATGCGGCGCCACCTGTCGCAAGGGCGCGAGGCCCTGGCTGCGGCAGTGGACTATGTGCTCGACCATGCGAAGCGCGATCCGAACGCCGTGTTCGCGGGCGGCGTGCCGTATTTGAAGCTCGCGGGCATCGTGCTGGGCGGATGGCAGATGGCGCGCGCGCTGCTCGCGTCCGCGCGGCTCTTTGCGGAAAATCCCGCGTTCCACGGCGCCAAGATCGCGACGGCGCAGTTCTACGCGGAACACGTCCTGCCGCAGGCGGTGGCGCTGCAAGCGGCAATCGTCGGCGCGAAGGGCGGCGAAGGCGTGCTGGCGCTGGACGCGGAGCAGTTCTGAGCCACGCGCCGGCTGCCCCGGCGCGGTCCCCGGCTTCGGATTGCGGCGTTTTGCAATGGATTCGATGGAATGCGCAATCGCCCGTTGGTGCGGCGCTCCCTAACATACGTGCTGAACGGTGACGGCAACCCGCCCGCATGGGACGGACCAGGCCGGCACACGCGGCCCCATCGACAGGAGACATCGATGTACCAAACCCAGGCGCTGCACCGCGCGCTGCAGCAGTACGGCGATCGCGTGGCCGTCCGCTTCGCGGGGCGCGAGCGCACCTTCGCGGCATTCGCGGAGCGCGTCGCGCGACTCGCCGGCGCGCTGCAGCAACTGGGCCTGCAAGATGGCGACCGCATCGCCATACTGGCGCTGAATTCCGACCGCTACCTCGAGTTCCAGATGGCCGTGCCCTGGGCCGGCGGGGCCGTCAATCCCTGCAACATCCGCTGGTCCGCCGCCGAGCTGCTGTACGCGCTCGACGACTCCGGCACGACCATGCTGCTCGTCGACGACACGTTTGCAGCGCTCGGCGCGCAGCTGCGCCGCGACGCGCAAACCGTGCGCGAACTGATCTACTGCGGCGACGGGCCCGCGCCGGAGGGCATGCGCGACTACGAGGCGCTGCTCGCCGACGCCGCTGCCGTGACCGACCGCTACCGGCGCGGCGAGGATCTCGCCGGCATCTTCTATACCGGCGGCACGACGGGCTTCGCGAAGGGCGTGATGCTGAGCCATAGCAATCTCGGCGTGGCTGCGCTCACCGCGCTGGCGGCGGGGCTCGCGCGGCCGGGGGCCGTCTATCTGCATGCAGCGCCGATGTTCCACATCGCCGACATCGGGCTTGCCGGGCCTCACTGGGTGGAAGGCAATACCCACGTGATCCTGCCGGCGTTCGAGCCGAAGGCGGTGCTCGAGGCGATCGAGCGTCACGGCGTGACGCATACGGTGCTCGTGCCGACCATGATCCAGCGTCTCGTGGAGCAGGCCGAAGGGACTTCCCGCTACGACGTGACGACGCTCGAAACCGTGTCGTACGGCGCGTCGCCGATGTCGCCGGCGTTGCTCGCACGCGCGCAGGCGGTCTTTCCGAACGCGCGCTTCAGGCAGCTTTACGGCATGACCGAGGCGGGTCCGGTGGCGATCGAATCGGCCAGCCCGTCGGCGGCCGAACGCGAGGGGGCTGCGGGCCGGCCCTGCTACTGCGTGCAGGTGAAGGTCGTGAATGCGCAGGGCGTGGAAGTGCCGCGCCATACCCCAGGCGAGGTCGCGCTGTGCGGACCGAACGTGATGCAGGGCTACTGGAACAAGCCGGAGCAGACGGCGGCGGTGCTGCGCGGCGGCTGGTATTTCACGGGCGATGGCGGGTACATGGACGAGGACGGCTTTCTGCACGTTGTCGACCGCATCAAGGACATGATCATCACGGGCGGCGAGAACGTCTATTCCGCCGAGGTCGAGAGCGTCATCGCCGCGCATCCTGCGGTCGCCGCCTCCGCTGTGATCGCCGTGCCCGACGCGCGCTGGGGCGAGGCCGTGCACGCGGTCGTCGTGGCGGTGCCGGGCGCGAGCGTGAGCGCGCAAGACATCATCGCGCATTGCAAGACGCGCATTGCGGGCTACAAGTGTCCGCGCAGCGTGGAATTCGTCGACGAGCTGCCTGTCTCGGGTGCCGGCAAGGTGCTGAAGATCAGGCTTCGCGAGCGTTACTGGAAAGACCGTGCACGCAGCGTGGCGTGACGGTTCACATCAATCGATGAGGAGTACATCAATGAGTCGAGACGTCTACGTTGCCGGAATCGGCATGATCCCTTTCACCAAGCCGGGCGCGAGCGAGCCTTACCCGCAGATGGGTGCGCAAGCCGCCCGCCTTGCGCTGAAGGACGCCGGTCTCGACTATGGCCAGATCCAGCAGTGCTATGCGGGCTTCGTCTACGGCGACTCCACGGCCGGACAGCGTGCCATCTATGAAGTGGGCATGACGGGCATTCCGGTCATCAACGTCAACAACAATTGCTCGACGGGTTCCACCGCGCTGTATCTGGCCCGCCAGGCCGTGGCAAGCGGCGTAGCCGAATGCGTGCTGGCCCTCGGCTTCGAGCAGATGAACCCCGGCGCGCTCGGCACGACTTTCAAGGATCGTCCGTCGCCGTTCGACCGCTTCGACGCCCTTACCGAGGAGCTGGTGGGTGCCGGCGACATCCCGCCCGCCCTGCGTTATTTCGGCGGTGCCGGGCTCGCACATATGAAGCAGTACGGAACGAAGCTCTCGACCTTCGCGAAGATCCGCGCCAAGGCGAGCCGGCACGCCGCGCGCAACCCGCTGGCCGTGTTCCGCAACGTCGTGACGGAGGAAGACGTCATGGCCGCGCCGGTGGTCTGGGAAGGCGTGATGACGAAGCTGATGGCCTGCCCGCCGACGAGCGGTGCGGCAGCCGCGGTCGTGTGCTCGGAGGACTTCGCAAAGCGCCACGGCCTGAACCGCCAGGTGCGCATCGCGGCCCAGGCGATGACCACCGATTTCGCCGCCACCTTCGAGGCCCGCGACATGCGCGAGATTGCGGGCGTTGGCATGACGAAGGCCGCGGCGCGCCAGGTCTACGAGGCGGCCGGCGTCTCGCCGCAGGATATCGACGTGGTCGAGCTGCACGACTGTTTTGCACACAACGAACTGCTGACCTACGAGGGGCTCGGCCTGTGCCCGGAAGGCGGCGCGGAAAAGTTCGTGCTCGACGGTGACAACACCTATGGCGGCAAGTACGTGACCAACCCGTCGGGCGGGCTGCTTTCGAAGGGGCATCCGCTCGGGGCGACGGGCATCGCCCAGTGCGTCGAGCTGGTCCAGCACCTGCGCGGCACGGCGGACGCCCGCCAGGTGGAAGGCGCGCGTCTGGCGCTTCAGCACAACGTGGGACTCGGTGGCGCTTGCGTGGTGACCCTCTACGAACGCGTCTGATTCGTGTCTGACCTGTCAGGCAGCGAAGCAATACACCAATCAGGAGACGGACCGATGGACTTTCAACCCGATGCGGGCTTGACCGCATTCCGCGAGGAGGTGCGCGCATTTCTGCGTACGCACCTGCCGGCCGAGCTGGCCGGCTCGCAACACGGCGTGCGCTCGCCGCGCGCCGCGCTGGTGCGTTGGCAAGGTATCCTCAACGATCACGGTTGGGGCGCGCCATACTGGGAAAAGGAGCATGGCGGCACCGGCTGGACGCCGCAGCAGCGCCTCGCATTCGACGAGGAATGCGCGATCGCTGGCACGCCGAGCCAGGATGTCTTTGGCCAGCGCCTGCTCGGGCCGGTCCTGAATCACTTCGCGACGCCCGAGCAGAAGGCCGAGCACCTGCCGCACATCTTTGCCGGCACGCGTCTGTGGTGCCAGGGTTTCTCCGAGCCGGGCTCGGGATCGGATCTTGCCTCGCTGCGCACGCAGGCCGTGCGGGTCGCGGACGATGAAGGCGACCACTACGTCGTCAACGGCCAGAAGATCTGGACGAGCTATGCGCACCAGGCGGACTGGATCTTCCTGCTCGTGCGCACCGACGCCTCCGTGAAGAAGCAGGCCGGCATCAGCTTCCTGCTCGTCGACATGAAGACGCCCGGCATCACGGTGCGCCCGATCATGACGATCGACGGCTGCCATCACCTGAACGAAACCTTCTTCGACAACGTGCGCGTGCCGGTGGCCAACTGCGTGGGCGGCGAGGGCGCGGGCTGGAACGTCACCAAGTTCCTGCTCAACAACGAGCACGCGGCGACGGCCGACCTGCCAACCCTGGTCCGCTTCCAGCGGCAACTACGCACGCTTGCGGCCACGCTGCGCGTGGATGGCGAGCCGCTCATCCGCCGGCCGGCGTTCGCCTTGCGTCTTGCGCGCCTCGAAGCCGAGTTGCAGGCGGTTTCGATGATGGTGCAACGGGTCGCTGTGCTGGAGCAGGATCACAGCCCCACGGCTCACGTGATGGGATCGATGCTGAAGATACGCGGCACCGAGCTGCAGCAGAAGATGAGCGAGTTCCTCGTCGAGGCGCTTGGCGACTACGGCGCGATTGCCTACCCCGAATCGCATGATGGCGAGGGCGACGCGTTGCCGGTTCCCTGCGCGCACATGGGCCCCGGCATCGCCAGCGAAATGTTCTTCCGCCGCGCATCGACGATCTACGGAGGCACCAGCGAGGTCCAGCGCGGCATCATCGCCAAGCTGCTGTTTCAACTCTGAGCCGCAATGCAACCATGAACTTCAATCTGAATTCCGAGCAGCAGATGCTGCAGGACAGCGTGCGCCGCTTCGTGAGCAAGGCGTGCAGCTTCGAAAACCGGACCGCGCAGATCAAGGCAGGGCCTGCGGCCTGCGCGCGCCACTGGGATGCGTTCGCGGAGAACGGCTGGCTGGCCGCCGCGCTGCCCGATTCGTATGGTGGCCTGGGCGGCACGGTGGTCGACAATGTCCTGATCGGCATCGAGCTGGGACGGGGACTCGTGAGCGATCCATTCGTCGGGCTGGGCGTGCTCGCTGCCCAGACGCTGGCCGCGTGCGCAACCGAAGCGCAGAAGGAAGCCCTGCTGCCGCGTCTCGCCGAAGGGACGCTGCGCATCGCGCTCGCCTTCAGCGAGCCGGATGCGCGCGGTAATCCCGCACGTGTGAAGGCGAGGGCTGTGCCTCACGCCGGCGGCTACAAACTGCATGGCCACAAGACGCTGGTCGTGGGCGCGCCGGCGGCCGACATGCTGCTGGTGTCCGCCTGCATCGACGGCGTGGGGGCCGATCCGGGCCGTGTTGCCCTGTTCCTTGTCGAAGCCGGCAGCGCCGGGCTTGCGCAGCGTGCGCTGCCGTTGCACGACGGTACGTGGGCCGCTGACGTGCTGCTCGACGGCGTACAGGTCAGTGCCGATGCGCGCATCGGCTACGGTGGAGATTGCCTGCCGGCGCTGCGCCACGGGCTGGCCCATGCCGTTGCCGTGCAAAGCGCCGAGCTGATTGGCGCAATGGAGGCGGCCATCGAGGCGACGTCCGAATACCTGAAGGTGCGCAAGCAATTCGGAGTCCAGATCGGCAGCTTCCAGTCGCTTCAGCACCGCATGGCCGACATGGCGGCGGAAATGGAGCTGGCCCGCTCGATGCTGTTCGCGCTGCTCGCGGCATTCGAGGCAGGTGACGAGACGGCGCTGCAGCACACGGTATCCGCGTGCAAGGCCTTCGTCTGCCGCGCCGCGAAGAACGTTTGCGGACAGGCGATCCAGCTGCACGGCGGCATCGGCATGACCGAGGAATATGCCATCGGCCATTATTTCAAGCGCGCCGTGGTGGCGGAGCTCGTGCTCGGCAGCAGCGACCAGCATGAGGCGGCTTGTGCCGCCGCGCTCGAACGCGCATTGACCTGAATACCAAGGAATGCTTGATGAAAGTTTATGAAACGCCCGATGCGTTGAAGCCGCTGAAGGGGGAGTCCATCGGCACGAGCGACTGGCTGCTGATCGACCAGGCGCGTGTGAATCTTTTCGCGGACGCAACCGACGACCACCAATGGATTCACGTCGACGTGGAGCGCGCCAAAAGCGGGCCTTTCGGCACACCCATCGCGCACGGCTTCCTGACGCTCAGTCTGATGCCGGGGCTGATCGCCTCCGCTTTCGCGGTCCATGGCACGTCGTCAGGCGTGAACTACGGGCTCGACAAGGTCCGCTTCCCGGCGCCCGTGCGCGTCGGCAGCCGTATCCGCGGGCAGTTCCGGCTGCTCGAATGGGACGAGATCGGCAACGGCGCCGTGCAGGTCAAGATCGAGATGACGATCGAGTGCGAGGGGGCGGCGAAGCCGGCGTGCGTGGCCGAGTCGATTCTGCGCTTCTTCCGGTAATTTCCGCTGACATCGAAGCATTGAAGCTGAGGAGCAGGACATGAGTATTCGTTTTGACGGCAAAGTGGCCATCGTGACGGGCGCGGGCGCCGGGTTGGGACGCGAGCACGCACTGGCTTTCGCGGCACGCGGCGCGAAGGTCGTGGTCAACGACTTCGGGGGCGGTCGCGACGGCAGCGGCGGATCGTCGGAGGCGGCGCTGGCCGTGGTCGACGAGATCCGCGCGGCGGGCGGCACGGCGATCGCCAACGGCGCGAATGTGGCCGACTTCGCCCAGGTGGAGGCCATGGTCGCGCAGACGATCGAGGCCTTCGGCCGCGTCGACATCCTCGTGAACAACGCGGGCATTCTGCGCGACAAGAGCTTCGCGAAGATGGACGTGGCCGATTTTCGCTCCGTGCTCGACGTGCACCTGATGGGCTCGATGCATTGCACGAAGGCCGTGTGGGAAACGATGCGCGAGCAGAAGTACGGCCGCATCGTGATGACGACGTCGGCGGCGGGGCTCTACGGCAATTTCGGCCAGGCGAACTACGGCGCGGCGAAGATGGCGCTCGTCGGGCTGATGAACGTGCTGCATCAGGAAGGCATCAAGAACAACATCAAGGTCAACACGATTGCGCCCATCGCGGCCACCCGCATGACCGCCGAGCTGCTGCCCGAGGCGGCGCTGCAAGCCATTCGTCCCGAACGGGTGACCCCTGGCGTGCTGTTCCTGTGCAGCGAGGACGCACCTTCGCGCGTCGTGCTGTCCGCGGGCGGCGGCTCGTTTGCGGCGGCGACGATGGTCGAAACGGCGCCATGCCACATCGCCGATGCCGAACTGAGCCCGGAGGCGATTGCGGGCCGCTTCGCCGAAATCTCCGACTGGAGCACGGCTTCGGCCTATGCCGAGGCAGGGCAGGAGGTCGGGCGGTTTATCGAAGTCGCGCTCAAGTCCGCGCGCGCTTGAATATCGTGCCGTTGAATACGGCACGTTTGCTCGATTCAGGGAGTGAATCTTGAAAGTACTGGTGGCGGTAAAGAGGGTAGTGGACCCTAACGTGAAGGTCGGCGTGAAGTCGGATGGCACAGGCGTCGACATCGCCAATGTGAAGATGTCGATGAACCCGTTCGACGAAATCGCCGTGGAAGAGGCGGTTCGGTTGAAGGAAGCGGGCGTGGCGACGGAAGTCATCGCCGTGTCCGCCGGTGTGGCGCAAGCGCAGGAAACACTGCGCACGGCGCTGGCCATTGGCGCGGATCGCGCGGTCTTCATCGAGTCGAATGAAGACCTGCAGCCGCTCGCCGTGGCGAAGCTTTTGAAGGCACTCGTCGATAAAGAGCAGCCTTCGTTGATCATTCTCGGCAAGCAGGCTATCGACGACGATTCGAACCAGACCGGCCAGATGCTTGCCGCTTTGGCTGGTCTGCCGCAGGCAACCTTCGCTTCGAAGATCACGATCGCCGATGGCCGTGCCACGGTCGCGCGTGAAGTCGATGGCGGCGCGCAGACGCTTTCGCTGCAATTGCCCGCCGTGGTGACCACCGACCTTCGTTTGAACGAGCCGCGCTATGTCACGCTGCCGAACATCATGAAGGCGAAGAAGAAGCCGCTGGAAACGGTCAAGCCCGAGGATCTGGGTGTTGATGTCACGCCACGCGTGAAGACCCTGAAGGTTGCCGAGCCGCCCAAGCGTAGCGCAGGCGTGAAGGTCGCCGACGTGAATACGCTGGTCGAGAAGCTGAAGACCGAAGCCAAGGTGCTGTAAGGGAGTGGATTGAAAATGACGAATCTGGTGAATCTGGTATTGGCCGAACACGACAATGCGTCGATCAAGGCTGCGACGCTGAACACCGTGGCTGCCGCACAGAAAATCGGCGGCGACGTGCATGTGCTGATCGCCGGCCACAACGCCCAGGCTGCTGCCGATGCGGCGGCGAAGATCGTGGGCGTTTCGAAAGTGCTGCTGGCCGATGCACCGCAACTCGAAGCGGGTCTCGCCGAAAACGTCGAGGCGACGGTCCTGAGCATTGCTCAGCATTACTCGCATATCCTCGCGCCGTCGACGGCAGCGGGTAAGAACGTAGCGCCGCGTATCGCTGCGAAGCTGGATGTTGCACAGATCAGCGACGTCACGGCGGTGGATTCGCCGGACACGTTCGAGCGTCCGATCTACGCGGGCAACGTCATTGCGACGGTGCAATCACAAGATCCCATCAAGGTCATCACGGTTCGCACGACCGGCTTCGACGCCGTGGCGGCCGAAGGCGGCAACGCAGCGGTGGAGAAGATCGAAGCGGCGGCAGACAGCGGCCTTTCGCAATTCGTTGGCCGCGAAGTCACGAAGCTCGACCGTCCGGAACTCACGAGCGCGAAGATCATCGTCTCGG
>NZ_SMRP01000011.1:224607-267305 GCF_004353915.1 Paraburkholderia silviterrae
CCTCGGCAGCGGCGAAAATTACACGAAGGTTCTGGAGCCGCTCGCCGACAAGCTCAACGCCGCACTGGGCGCGTCGCGGGCGGCCGTGGACGCGGGCTACGTGCCCAACGATTACCAGGTTGGCCAGACCGGCAAGATCGTTGCGCCGCAGTTGTATATCGCGGTCGGCATCTCGGGCGCGATCCAGCATCTCGCGGGCATGAAGGACTCGAAGGTGATCGTGGCGATCAACAAGGACGAAGAAGCCCCGATCTTCAGCGTGGCCGATTACGGCATCGTGGGCGATCTGTTCACCGTCGTGCCGGAAGTCGAGAGCGCCCTTTAATAGAGCGCGGGGCCGCCTGCAATGGCAGCGCGGTTGGTTGGAGTGGTGGGTGGGGCAGAGTCTGATTAGCCGCGCGCCGCCGCTGTCCCGTGCCTTTGCGCAGGTAACGGGTTCACATCGAATCAGGGCGAGCGTCGTTCCTCCGGGCGCTGCGAGGCGCTTTGCCGCCTGGACGCGGATTCCGGAGAATGGGGAGGGCGCGCCGCCCGCTCACGGGCGGCGCTAACGTGACGCGCGTATCAGGGCGCCGACGCAGGCTGCGCGGGCGCCGCCGCTGCGCCTGGCGCCGAAGCGGCCTGTGCGGGCGCAGTGGCCGAAGCCGCCACGGGCGCGGAAGCCGATTGCGCGGCAGCCGCAGCGGAAGCCGGTTGCGCGGGCGCCGCTGCCGCCGCGCCGCTCGCCGCCGTTGCCCCAGCCGCACCAGCCGCACCCGACGTTTCACCTGGATCCTCGTAGTTCGGCAGCCCGTTGTTCGAACCGCCCGATCCACCTGGAGCGCCCGGAGCGCCTTGGGCACCCGAACCACCCGACTCACCCGGATCCTCGTAATTCGGCAGCCCGTTGCCCGACTTCCCAGCCGCCCCTGCGGCACCTGTGGCCCCTGCGGCCCCGCCCGACGTGCCCTCGCCACCCTCGGCACCCGGCTCTTCGTAATTCGGCGGCGGCGCATTGTTGTTCTGCGAGCCGCGAATCAGCGATTCGCGTTGCTGGCGGTACGCGTCACGCACGAACGAATACGGGTCGAGCGCCGCCTGCTTGAGCAGGTCGGTGGCGCCGAGCAGGTCGGAGCGCACGCTCACGAACTGCGCGAAATACATCGGGTTGCGCACCGCGGGCTCGATGTAGTTGAGGACGTTGAATTTCACGTCCACGCCCATGCCGATGCCATCGCGAACGTCGCTCGGCCCGAACAGCGGCAGCACCAGGTAGGGGCCGGCCGGCACGCCGTAGTGGCCCATCGTCAGGCCGAAGTCCTGATGGTGCTTCGGCAGCCCGGCGAGCGTGGCGAAGTCGATCAGGCCGCCCAGACCGAAGGTCGAGTTCATCGCGAGACGCATGAGGTCTTCGGTGGCGTCGGTGATCTTCAGCTGCAGCAGGTTGTTGGCGAAGTTGCTGACGTCGCCCAGGTTCGAGAAGAAGTTCGAGATCGCCTGGCGCAGCGGCTGGGGCGTCACCTTCTGATAGCCCTTCGCGATCGGCTGCGCGACGTAGGTATCGAGCTTGTCGTTGAACGTGAAGATTGCGCGATTCGCGGGCTCGAACGGGTCGCCCGGCTTGCGCTCGGGACCCGTGGCGCAGCCCGACGTCACGAGGAGCGCCAGGCTCGCCGCCGCCATGGTGAGCGCGGCTTGTTTCTTAATCATTGATCGATCCCCTGGATTTGCGATCGTGCGCGTTTTGCGCGCGGCTTGCCCATCAGCACCGGCTGGAACACCACGGCGCCAATCAGCGTACAGAACAAGGACAGCGCGAGCAGCTTGCCCATGCTCGAGGTGCCCGGATGATGCGAAAGCCACAGGCTGCCGAACGCCGTGGCCGTGGTTGCGGCCGAGAACAGCACCGCATGTGTGAGGCTCGAATGCAAGAGGCCGGTCTGCCCCGCGCGCCAGGCCATCACAAAGTAGATTTTGAACGCCACGCCCACGCCTAGCATCAGGGGAAGCGCGATGATGTTGGCGAAATTGAGTTGGATACCGAACACAACACACAACTCGAGCGTCACGAGCGCCGATACCAGCAGCGGAATCAGCGTGCGCAGCACGTCGCCGAAGTGGCGCAGCGTGATCCACAGGAGCGCCGTGATGAGCAGTACCGACCAGCCCGCCGCCTGGAAGAACGCGAGGATGATCACGTTGGCCGAATGCAGGACCGAGATCGGGCCGCCGATGGCGTTCGGCTCGGCCTTTTTCACCGCGTGCGCGAAGCGCGCGAGCATGGTGTCGTCGTTGGGATCGACGCCCGCCGGCACGCGCGGCGCGATATCCACGATCGCCTGGCCCGTGATGGGCGAGACCCAGTCGTCCACCATGGCGCGCGGCAGGTTCTCGCGCGTGATGGGCGAAGGCTGCAGCAGCCGCGCGAGCTGCGCGAAAGCGAGCTTGAGCGGCAGGCTGAAGGCCGCTTCGGCGCGATCGCGCGTGGCGGCGTTCGCGTTGGCGAGCTTCATGAGGCCGTCGGAGAGGTGTTTCGCCTCGGCGGCGCCCGGCCCCGGGTGATCGCCTGCCGCGAGCGCGAGCTGGTTGGCCGCGCGCTTGAGGATGTCCACGCGCACGGCGTCGGTGACGGGCGTGGACGGCTGCTGCGTGAGCGCGGGCAGCAATTGCTGCGCGGCGCTCGCGATCAGCATGAGCTTTTGCTGCTGGTCGTCCGGGATCAGCGCGCTGAGCGTGGTGGCGCGGGCCACTTCGGGCAGCTTGGCGAGCTTCGCGGCAATTTTGTCGGCTTCGGCCAGGTTGGGCGCGAGCACGCTCACATCGTTGATCGAGATGACCGGCGAGTTCTTGAGCGCGATGAGCGTCGCCATCGACTCGGTATGCGGATCCTTAAGATGCAGCGGATTGAAGTCGAAGCGCAGATGCAGCAGCAGCGGCGTCGCGCCCAGCACCACGATGAGCGTGCCGATCAGCACCGGTTTGCGATGCTCCGCGAGCCACCTGTCCACGGGCGCGAGGAACGCGAAGCCGGGCGAGGCGCGCTCGCCCTTGGGCTTGAGCAGGCGGATGAGCGCGGGCAGCACCGTCATGTCCGCGAAGTACGCGACGAACATCCCAACGCCCGCGATCTGGCCGAGCTCGGAGAGGCCTTTGTAGGCGGTGGGCAGGAACGAAAAGAAACTTTCGGCGACGGCGATGGCGGCCAGCGTGAGCGGCACGCCGATGGTGCGCGCGGTCTTCAGGAGCGCGGCGTCGAGGCGGTCGTCCTCGAAGCGTTCCTCGCGGTACTTCACGCCGAACTGCACCCCGAAGTCCACGCCGAGGCCGACGAACAGCACCATGAACGCGACCGACAGCATGTTCAGCGAGCCGATCATCTTGAGGCCGAGCGCAGCGGTGATGACGAGGCCGATCACGAGCGTGATGAGCACGGCGGCGATCAGGCGGCCCGAGCGCAGCGCGAGCCAGAGGATCACGAGCACGACGACGGCCGTGATGGCGCCGTTCAGGGCGGCGCCGTCCTGCACCGAGGCGAACTCTTCGTCGGCGAGCGGCTGCTCGCCGGTCAGGCGCACGCGCGCGCCGAATTCGCTGTCCAGATGCAGCGAAGCGGCAGTGTCGCGGATCGCCTGCGAGGCGCTCGCGCCGGCTTTGAGCGCCTCGAAGTTCAGCACCGGCTGAACAGTGACGAACGCGAAGGCGGGCTTCGCGGCGGCATCCTGGTCGACGAGCGCGCGCCACGAGAACGCGGCCGGCTTGCCGGCGAGCACCTGGTCGACCACGTCGGCGGCGCTGCCGAGCAGCGAGGCCATTTGCGGCAGCTTCACCTGGCCGATCGTGAGCGGCAGCTGCAGCGTGGTCGTGAGCGTGCTGGCGAGGCCTGCCAGGCTCGGATCCTTCGCGAGCTGGTTCACGAGCGGGCGCGCCTGCACGAGCTGGCCGGTGGTAGAGAGGACCGTCTGGGTGGACGGGAACAGCAGCCCGTTGTGCTCGAAGAACGGGCCGCCCGCGGGCTGCGAAACGGCGCTGAATTCGCGCGAATCCTGCTTGAGGGCTTCAGCGAGCTTGTCGGCGGCGGCATCGGCGAGCTCGGGCGCCTGCGCCTCGACCACCACGAGCAGCGACGAACTGCCGTTCGGAAACGCCTTGTCCTTGGCGTCGCCGAGCACGGCCCATTCGCCCTTGTTTTCGACGAGGCCGCTCACGTCCGTGTTGATCTTGAAATGCTTCGCGACGTACACGCCGCTCACCACGGCGAGGACGAGTGCGATTGCGATGACCCACGCCGCGCGGCGTACCGACCAGGCGACGAGGTGAATGATGAATGGCTTCAGCATAAAGGCGAGGAGGCCTTGTCTATTGACTGTTCTTGACGGGAAGCGCTCAAGTATACCGGCCCCGCTCATCGCGGCGCGCCTCGCGCACACGAGCCCATGCGCCAAAGCCGTTATACTGGCCCGGTCGGGGCGGGATCGGGCCTCGGGTGAGGCCGCCGATCGAAGCTTTTTGCGTGCTGCCGTGCCGGCGCCCGTTACTCACTGTTCGAAGACGCGTATGAAACGTTATCTGACCGCATTCCTCGCCGCCGCTTTCCTGTCGGGCGTTTCTGGCGCCGCCCTCGCGCAGTCCTCGCCGGACGCCATCGTCAAAAGCGCGGTGGAAGGCACCGTGAAAGCGATGCAGGCCGACCCGCAGGCGCGCGGCGGCGACATGAACAAGATCACGAGCGTGGTCGAGACCCATTTCGTGCCGGCCACCGACTTCCAGCGCACCACGCGCATCGCGATCGGCAAGGCATGGACCACGGCCACGCCGGAGCAGCAGCAGAAGTTGTATGAGCAATTTCAGCTCCTGCTCGTGAAGACCTACGCGTCGTCGCTTTCGCAACTGCGCGACGCCCAGGTCACCTTCAAGTTCTCGCCGTCCAACACGGGCGGGGGCGCGAAGGACACCGTCGTGCAATCGCACGTGATCAGCAACGGCGGCGACGACGCCATCGATTATCGCCTCGCGCGCACCGCCAACGGCTGGAAGATCTACGACATCAACATGATGGGCGCGTGGCTCATCCAGGTCTATCAGACCCAGTTCGCCGACCAGATCGCCAAGGGCGGCATCGACGGGCTCATCAAGTACCTCATCGAGCATAACGCGCGCAGCTAAGGCGTCGCGCTCGCGCGGCGGCTGCCACGCCGCTTCGCGCTTTGCTCGTGACAGACGGCGCGTCCTCCGCAAGAGGCGCGCCGTTTGCATTTGCTGCGAGTACGGGCCGTGGCGTTCAGGCGCCTTCAGGCGCCTTCAGGCACCCGCGCGCTTCCTGCGGTTCTCCACCGCGAACTTGATCAACTCCGCCTGACCTTCGATGTCGAGCTTGCGCTTGAGATTGAGCCGGTGCGTCTCGACCGTGCGCACCGAAAGCCCGGCGCGCTGCGCGATCTGCTTGCTCGACAGGCCTTCGGCGAGGGCATCGAGAATGTCCAGCTCGCGCGGCGTGAGGCGCTCGATGGGCGTCTCCTTGAGCGATGCCTGGAGCATGCGCGCGCCCAGTCCCGCGCTGAAGTAGGTCTGCCCCGCCAGCACCGCCTCGATCGCGCGCACGATCTCGGTGGCCGGCGAGTCCTTCAGCACGTAGCCGCTCGCGCCCGCGCGCACGGCTTGCGTCACGTACTCGACGTTCTCGTGCATCGAGAGCATCAGCACGCGGATGGCCGGAAAGCGCTCGTGAAAGATGCCCGCGAGCGCAATGCCGTTCATGCCGGCCATGCCCACGTCCATCAGCGCGAGATCGGGCTCGAGCGCGGCGGCGAGCTCGATGGCTTCGTCGGCGTTGCCCGCCTCGCCCGCGACTTCGAGACCCGGCACGGCTTCGAGGCGCGCGCGCAGGCCGTCGCGCACAAGCGGATGATCGTCGACGAGCACGAGGCGCGCCGGTTTGCCTGGTTCGTTCATGGTGTCTTTTCTTCTCTTGTAGCGTCGTTCAGGGCGTCTCGCGCGATGCCGCGCCGGCGGCCTGCGCCGTCGTGTGTGCCGTAGCGTTTGCCATGCCGGCGGGCCGCATCGGCACCCAGGCGGCGACCACGGTGTGGCCCGGCTTCGAGCTGAGCGAGAGCCGCCCGCTAAGCGGCTCCAGCCGCTCGCGCATGTTGCGCAGGCCCATGCCCGCGCGCGGATCGGCCAGCGCATGCGCCACGTCGAAGCCGCGGCCATTGTCGGCGATGGTGAGCGTCACGCTGTTCTGCGCGATCTCGAGCGTGAGCGCCGCGCGGCGCGCGCCGGCATGCTTCACGATGTTGGTGAGCGCTTCCTGGGCGATGCGGAACAGCACCGTGTTCACGGCGTCGGGCAGGGGCGCCGCGCCCATGTTCGTGCGCGGGCCGCCGCCGGAGCGGGCGCCCGACTGCGTGAAGCCGATCTCCATCTCCGACTCCTCGGCCAGCTCGCGCGTCAGTTGTTCGAGTGCGGCGGCAAGGCCGAGGTCGTCGAGCATCGCGGGGCGCAACGCGTGCGAGATGCGGCGCACTTCGCGCAGCGTGTCCGAGAGCCGCGCGAGACCGGTGGACAACGAGGCTTCCGCCGCGGGGACGCGCGCCTCGCCGCGCTCGAAGCGCGCGAGCGCCGACTCCAGCAGCAGCTTCGCGGAAACGAGCATCTGGCTGATGCCGTCGTGCAGCTCGCGCGACAGGCGCGCGCGCTCCTGCTCCTGCGATTGCACCACTTGCTGCGCGAGGCGCTTGAGCTTCGCGTCGGTGCTGCGGTACTCGCTCACGTTGAGCACGAGCGCGCCGAGCGCGAACACGCCCACGCCCGCGAGGGCGATGATGCCGAGCCACTGCAGCGTGCGCTCGATATTGGCCGAGGCGCGCTCGTCGATATGCGCGAGCGCGGAGTCGACGTCGTCGAGATAGATGCCGGTGCCGATCATCCAGCCCCAGCGCGGCAGCGCGACCACGTAGCCGAGCTTCGGCGCGAGCTTGCCTGTCGACGGCCGGTGCCACATGTAGCGCACGAAGCCGCCGCCATGCGAGGCGGCGCTCACGAGCTGCTGAATCGTGAGCGCGCCTTGCGGGTCGCGCAGGTTCCAGAGATCCTGGCCGACGAGGCCGGGCTCGCGCGGATGCATGAGCGAGCGGCCGTGCATGTCGTAGACGAAGAAGTAGCCGTCCGGCCCAAAGTCCAGCTTCTGCAGCACGGCGAGCGCGGCGCGCTGGCGGGCGGCGAGCCCGGCGGGCACGGGCAGCGCGGGCATGGGTAGCGCGGGCACGGGTAGCGCGGGCACGGGTAGCGCGGGCACGGGTAGCGCGGCGGCGCTGGCTGCGGAGGCGGCATCTGCGGAATTGACGGCATTGACGGCATTGGCGCCTGGGGCGGCTTTATCGCCAGCATCGGGCGCATACAACGGCGCGATCGCGCTCGTCGCGAGCTCGACGTAGTGGCGCAGCTCGACTTCCTTGCTCGACAGATATGCCGCCTGCATCGTGGCATGTTGCGTGCGCGCGAGCGCGGTCGCCTGCTGCCGCACGCCGATCCCGATGCTGGCAATGGCGGCGAGAAACGGCACCACCGCGAGCAGGAAGATCTTCGTCTTCAGGCGGTCGTTGAAGAAAAATGGGGCGGGCATGGCGGCGTTCGAATGCTGAGTCTGCAAGCATACCCGGCGGCGGCGCGCGGGCCTCGCGACGTGCGTCGCGCACCCACATTTTTCAAGATTGCCGGGCGGGCGATGATGGCGGGCGGCGGCGAGCGGGGCGCTGCGTGACCTCTCTCGCCGCGCCGAACGGAAGCAGCGCCGCTCGTGCCTCCGTCGCAGGCATCGTTCGATGCCGGCTGGGTTCTTCTTCCACCGAGCGGCCCCGACTCCAAAGCACCATGACACGACAAACAACAACGATCCACGCCCTGCTCGCTGCCGCCGGCGCCGCGCTGTTGCTCAACGCCTGTGGTGGCGAATCCGAGGCCCGCACGATCACGCAAACGGACCTGGCCGTGCCGCAAGTGATCGCCCATCGCGGCGGCACGGGCGACGCGCCCGAAAACACGCTGGTGGCCATCCGCGCGGCGCTCGCCCATCGCGCCGACGCCATCTGGCTCACCGTGCAATTGAGCAGCGACGCCGTGCCGGTCCTCTACCGCCCCGCCGATCTCTCCGCGCTCACCGACGCGCGCGGCACGGTGGCCTCGAAGACCGCCGCGGAGCTCGCGCGCGTCAACGCGGGCTGGCAGTTCAAGATGCAGGACGCCACCGGCCACGACGTCTATCCCTACCGCAGCGCGCCGGTCGGCATTCCCACGCTCGCCGAGGCGCTCGCCGCGATTCCGGCTGACGTGCCCGTGATCCTCGACATGAAGGCCTTGCCCGCGCAGCCGCAGGCGGCCGCCGTGGCGCGCGTGCTGGACGAAGCCGGCGCGTGGGAGCGCGTGCTGCTCTATTCGACCGATGCGAGCTACCAGCAGGCCTTTGCCGCCTGGCCTCGGGCGCGCCAGTTCGAGTCGCGCGATGCAACGCGCGGGCGTCTGGCCGAGGTCGCGCTCGCGCATCGCTGCGAGGCGCCGCCGCCCGCGAATGCGTGGACCGGCTTCGAATGGCGTCGCCAGGTCGATCTCGTCGAGCAGTTCACGCTGGGCGAAGCGCGTTCGACCGTCGCCGATGCACAACTCTGGACAACGCCGGCAGTCCAGTGCTTCCGCACCAATCCGGGCGTGCACATCGTGGCGATCGCCGTGAACACCGAAGCCGACTACAAGGCGGCGGCCTGCGCGGGCGTGGACGCGGTGCTGGCCGACTCGCCACGGCAGATGGTGCCGCTGCGCGAGGCCTTGCGACGCGGCTACACCTGCCCTTGAGGACGCAACGACCTACGTAGTTGTACGTAGGTCGCTTACGTAGTTGTGCGCTTGTGGCAGGCGGTGCGAAGGCGAATACTACACGGCCATGCAGTGGGCATTGATCACCCATCGACCTAAAACCATAAAACAGGAACAGGAGACGGCATGAGTCGGACATCCAGCCTTATCGTCTGGACGCTAGTCGCGCTGCTTGGCGCGTTCGCGTTCGGCACCATCGCGCTCGCGCACGGCGAGCGAATCAGCGCACTATGGATCGTGATCTGCGCCGTGTGCGTCTACCTGATCGCGTATCGCTTCTATAGCCGCTTCATTGCGAGCACGGTGCTGCAGCTGGACGGCTTGCGCATGACGCCCGCCGTGCGCCACAACGACGGGCTCGACTACGTGCCCACCAACAAGTACGTGCTGTTCGGCCATCATTTCGCGGCGATCGCAGGCGCGGGCCCGCTGGTGGGCCCGGTGCTGGCCGCGCAGATGGGCTACATGCCCGGCATGCTGTGGATACTCGCGGGCGTGGTGTTCGCGGGCGCGGTGCAGGACTTCGTGGTGCTGTTCCTCTCCACGCGCCGCGATGGCCGCTCGCTCGGCGACCTCGTGAAGATGGAGCTCGGACCGATCCCCGGCGTGATCGCGCTGTTCGGCACCTTCCTCATCATGATCATCATTCTCGCGGTGCTCGCGCTGATCGTGGTGAAGGCGCTCACGAACTCGCCGTGGGGCACGTTCACCGTGGCCGCGACGATTCCCATCGCGATCTTCATGGGCCTCTACGTGCGCTACATTCGCCCGGGCAAGATCGGCGAGATCTCGATCATCGGCTTCGTGCTGCTGATGGCGTCCATCGCGTTCGGCCAGCATGTGCACGATTCGCCCACGCTCGCCGCCATGTTCACGTTCACGGGCACGCAGCTCACGTGGATCCTGATCGGCTACGGCTTCGTGGCTTCCGTGCTGCCGGTATGGCTGCTGCTCGCGCCGCGCGACTACCTCTCGACGTTCCTGAAGATCGGCACGATCCTCGCGCTCGCGATCGGCATCCTGATCGTCGCGCCGGAGCTGAAGATGCCGGCCTTCACGAAGTTCATCGACGGCACGGGCCCGGTCTGGTCGGGCAACCTGTTCCCGTTCCTCTTCATCACGATCGCGTGCGGCTCGGTCTCGGGCTTCCATGCGCTGATCTCGTCGGGCACGACGCCCAAGCTCCTCGATAACGAAGCCAACGCGCGTTTCATCGGCTATGGCGCGATGCTGATGGAGTCGTTCGTCGCGATCATGGCGCTCGTGGCCGCCTCGGTGATCGAGCCGGGCGTGTACTTCGCGATGAACGCGCCGCTCGCCGTGCTCGGCACGACGCCCGACGCCGTCGCGCATACGGTGGGCCAGTGGGGCTTCATGCTCACGCCGGAGATGCTCACGCACACCGCGCAAGCCGTGGGCGAGACCACCATCGTCGCGCGCGCGGGTGGCGCCCCCACGCTGGCCGTGGGCATGGCGCAGATCCTGCATCAGGTGATCGGCGGCGAAGCGATGATGGCGTTCTGGTATCACTTCGCAATCCTCTTCGAAGCGCTCTTCATCCTGACCGCCGTGGACGCGGGCACGCGCGCGGGCCGCTTCATGCTGCAAGACCTGCTCGGCACGTTCCACCCGGCGCTCAAGCGCACGGAGTCGTTGCCCGCGAACCTGATCGCGACCGGCTTGTGCGTGGCCGCCTGGGGCTACTTCCTCTATCAGGGCGTGGTCGATCCGCTCGGTGGCATCAACACGCTGTGGCCGCTCTTCGGCATCTCGAACCAGATGCTCGCCGGCATCGCGCTGATGCTCGCGACCGTGGTGCTCTTCAAGATGAAGCGCGAGAAGTTCGCATGGGTCACCGCCGTGCCCACGCTGTGGCTGCTCATCTGCACGCTCACGGCGGGCTGGCAGAAGATTTTCGACAGCAATCCGAAGGTGAGCTTCGTCGCGCACGCACAGAAGCTTTCGGCGGCCATCGCGGACGGCAAGATCGTCGCGCCCGCGAAGTCGCTCGAGCAGATGCAGCGCATGGTCTTCAACGACTATGTGGACGCGGCGCTCTCGGGGCTCTTCATCTTCGTGGTGGTGAGCATCGTGGTGTATGGCCTGATTGCGATTGCGCGCGCACGCCGGATCGACCGTCCGACCGTGCAGGAAACGCCGTATGAAGCGATGCCGGCGGGCGGCGCGGCAGTCGCGGCGAATCGCGTGCATTGAGCCAGCGCCACGGACTAGACGGAGCACATCATGTTCTCGGAACTTCGCGACAACGTGCAGACGGCGGGCCGCTATCTGGGCCAGGCCATGCGTCTGATGGTGGGGCTGCCGGACTATGAGGGCTACGTCGCGCACATGCGCGCGACGCATCCCGACCAGCCGCCGATGACCTACGAGGCGTTTTTCCGCGAGCGGCAAAACGCGCGCTATGGATCGGGCGCGGGGAAATGCTGCTGAGGGCCGATTGAACGCAGACGTTCGCTAACCTGACCACCTGGCCATGTACGATACGAAGCGCGACGGCGAAGGCCGTCGCGCTTTTTTATCTTCGGGGCGAATCGCCACCGAAGCGGCGCGTGCTTTTGCGAATCGGCGCGCTTTTGAAGAACGCCGTGGGCTGAGCTTGCCGCGTCGGCACGCATCGGCGCGAAGCGGCATGACAACGGCGCTACGCCAGCGCGAACGGCGCGCTCAATTCCCGCAGCACTTCGCCGTTAACCTGAACGAGATTCCACACCCATTCGACGCGTGACGCCGCGCCTGGCGTCATGCAGGGATTCGAATCGTCGGGAAAGCGGATTGCAAGTTTGCCGGGGTCGGCAACACCTCACCTTGAACGCCTGCGTAGCACGGCGTCCTATGAAGAACTCACTCATGGTCCTGCATCGACTGGGCGCCGCATGGCTTGCGCTCATCCTGGCCGCAACGGTCGCACCCGTTTGCGAAGCTCAATACACCACCGACTGGGTGGCCAACACTTACGGCACGAATGCGACCCGCGTGGGCAACGTCGCCCGCTCGATGTGGGTAGCACCCGAAGGCATGATCTACACCTCGTCGATGTGGGACGAGAACGAGGGCGGCGTTGCCCTCTACCAGAACGGCCAGAGCCAGGGCTCGATTGGCGGCCACGGCGATTTCCAGGGCGGCGCGATCACGGGCAACGCCACTTCGTTGTTCGTCGCGATGCAGTACAACACCAGCTACGGCAGCGGCAACGTCGGCCGCTACAACCGCGCGAGCGGCACACGCGATCTGCTGATCGGCGTGAGCGCCGACACCACCGAAAAACTCGCCGATGTCATCACCGGTCTCGCGACCTCCGGCTCGCTGCTCTATGCAAGCGACTTCCCCGGCAACCGCGTGCGCGTGTACACCACGGCTGGCGTCTGGCAGAGCGACATCGGCGTGGCGGGTCCGGGCGCGCTCGCCGTGGACGCGGGGGGCAACCTCTGGGTCGCGCAAAAGGGCGCGGGCGCAGTGCTCGAATTCAGCGCGGGTGGTCAGCTTCTGAACACCATTCAGCTGGCGTCCACCGCGCGGCCGTCGTCGCTGTATTTCGATTCGCAGAACTCACAGTTGATGATCGGCGACTCCGGTCCCGACATGAACATCAAGATCTACAACGTGACTGGCACGCCTGCTCTTGCCGGCACGTTCGGCATTCAGGGCGGCTATCTCGACACGACCGCCGGCATCAAGGGGCAAGTCGGCGCCAAACGCTTTACGCGCGTAGCCGGTATCGGCAAGGACGCCGCGGGGAACCTGTACGTGCTGAACAATCCGTGGGGCGGCTCATGGGATCTCGGCCGCAACGGCGGCACCGACCTGCACGCTTACGATGGCAGCGGCAATCTGCGCTGGATGCTCCAGTCGGTTAACTTCGAAGGCAACGCGGTGCCGGACCCGGCCACCGACGGTGCGCTGTTCTACAGCGGCATGAACATCTATTCGGGCACGGGCGGGGGCACCTTCGTGGCCAACACCATCGACCCGATCACGTATCCGAACGACCCGCGCATCAATCTCGCCGATCCGGCGCGCGGCGAGCATTTCGCGCAGTTCGCGAACGTGGGCGGACAGCGCATTCTCGTGGCCGCCGGCCAGAACCCCGATACGTTCTACTTCTTCCATTTCAACGCGGCGAGCGGCTATATCGCCATTCCCGACTACACACTGCCGGGGCCGGCGTTCAACACGACGGCGCCGGTCCGCAATGGCTTTTGCCTCGATAGCAAGGGCGATCTCTGGGTGGGGCTCGACAAGACCAACGTCATTTCCCACTATCCACTGACCGGTTTCGATGCGAGTGGCCAACCGCAATGGGGTGCCGCGATCACCACGCCGACACCGGGCACGCTCTCGCGTCTCACGCGCATCATCTACCTGCCCGAAAGCGACACGATGATCCTCGCGGGCATTACCGGCAGCACCGACTGGACCGCGGTGGGCTCGCGCGTCGAGGTCTATCACGGCTGGCTCGCCGGCAATACGAGTGCGCCCAATCCGGTGATCAACCTCACGAGCGCGAATCCCAAGTCGATTACGGCCGCCGGCAATGAGCTGTTCGTGGGCTACGTGCACACCGTGCCCAATATCGATGCCTTCAACCTCACTACGGGCGCGCTCGATACCACGCTCATCGACAGCAGCCCGAATACGGTCTACGTGGGCAACGACGTGGACTCGATGTATGGCCTGCGGGCCTGGCTGCGCTCGACCGGCGAGTATGTCGTGACGAAGGACAACTACAACGGCTCGAGCATCGTGGTGCAGCGCTGGACGCCGCCCGCCGCGAGCACGTCCGCGGCCGGCGTGAGCGCGGCCATGGCTGTGGCGAAGGCGGCGAAGGCGGTGAAGGTGTTGAAGGCGATGCTGGTTTCGCCATTCAGCGCGAAGTAACTTCGTCGCAATGCGCGTGCCACATCTGCCGATACGCGCTTTCGATATTCGCGGCAAAGCTTGGCGCATCCATGAGCGGCGAAGCTTCCATGCGCGCGCGCAACCCCGCGCGCAGCGCGGCCAGCCGCGGCAGATCGCGCGCCAGTTCGACGGCGATGCGCACGAACGCTTCGTCCGTGTGCGCGACGAGCTCGGGCACCCCGAGATTCGCCGCGATGCTCCAGCCGCCACGGCTTGCCGCCGAGCGGCCCGTGCGCGTGACGACGGGCACGCCCATCCAGAACGCGTCGAGGCTCGTGGTGTGGCCGTTGTACGGAAACGAGTCGAGCGCGAGGTCGATGCGGTGGTAGGTCTCCAGATACAGGTGGCGCGTCTGATGGCCGACGAACGCCACGCGCTCCGGGTCGATGCCCTGCGCTTGCGCGCGCGCGCTGAGCGTCTCGCGCGGCAAGCCCGGTGGCGCGAGCAGCAGCAGGCGCGCATGCGGCACGGCGGCCAGCACGCCGCTCCACAGACGCAGCGCGTGGTCGGTGATCTTGGCCGGATTGTTCAGGCAGCCGAAGGTGAGCGGCGCGCCCGCCGCTGCCGGCAGGGCGTTGACCGCGAGGCCGGCGATCTGCGCCTCGTAGCACCAGAACGCATCCGGCAGGCGCAGCGAGCGCTCGCTATAGAGCGCGTCGCGGCCGGGCTCGTCGGCAGGGTCGAGCCATGGGTCGGTGAGCCGGTAGTCCATCGCCGTGCTACCGGTCGTGCCCGGGTACGCGAGCCACGCGAGCTGCACCGGCGCGGGCCGCCGCGCGAACAGCAGGCGTCGTCCGGAGGCCATGTGCATCGTGAGGTCGACGAGGATGTCGATGCGGTCGTCGCGGATCTGCTGGGCGAGCGCTGCGTCGTCGAGCGTGTGCACGTCGCGCCAGACATCGACGAGTGACTTGATGTGCTGCGTCATGGCGTCGGGTTTCGCGACGCTCGCATAGCAGACGATCTCGAACGCCGCGTGGTCGTGATGCGAGAGCAGCGGCACCGTGAAAAGCGCCTGGCAATGCGAACGAAAATCGGGCGAGACATAGCCGATGCGCAAGCGCCGCCCCGGCGCGAGCTCGTCGTCGCGCGGCGGCGGCGCATCGTGCGGCTGGGTGCGCGCCGCTTCGAGCAGCGGCGTCTCGAAGCGCGCCGCGAAACGCCGGCACTCGTCGAGCAACGCCTGCGGGTCGTCGGTCTGGAAGGCGAGCGCGAAGATCAAATCGTAATGCGCGATGACGATGTCGCTGCTGCTGTCGTTGCTGGCGCTGGCGAGCGCAAGCGCCTCCCGATACGAGGCCACCGATTCGTCGAGCCGCCCCATGTCGAGCAGCACATTGCCGAGCACCGCGTGTCCGGCCGGGTCCGTGCGATCCAGCTCGATCGCGCGGCGCAGCGCCGCTTCGGCCTCGTGCAGCCGCTCGCCCTTCAGAACGAGGCCGAGGTGATGCCACGCGAGCCGGTGATCGGGCTGCAGCGCGACGGCGCGGCGCAGTGCGCCGGCGGCCTCGTCGGGCTGCGCGACGCCGATCAGCGTGCCGAGGTTGTAGTGCGCATCCGCGAGGCCGGGGTCGAGCGCGACGGCCTGGCGCGCCGCGGCTTCGGCTTCCTCGCGATGCGTTTTCGCGAGCGTGTGGGCGAGATTGACCCAGGCCACGGCGAAGTCCGGCTGCAGCGCCACCGCGCGTCGCAAGGCCTGCGCCGCAACATCTGGGCGGCGCTCGCAGAGCAGGTTGCCGAGATTGAAGTGCGCCGCGGCGAGCTCGGGGTTCAGCTCGATCGCGCGGCGCAGCGCGGCTTCGGCTTCGTCGGGGTGCGCTTCGGCAAGCAGGTGCCCGAGGCGGTTCCACGCGGGCGCGAAGCTCGGGTCGAGTTCGAGTGCGCGGCGCAGCGCGGCCTCGGCGGCGCCAGGCTGCGTGGACACGAGCAGCGTGCCGAGGTTGAAATGCGCTTGCATGAAATCGGGGCGTAGCTCGATCGCACGTTCGAATGCCGCTTGCGCCTCTTTGGGCCGCGTCGCGCGCAGCAGGTTGCCCAGATTGTTGTGCGCTTCCGCGAGCGCCGGATCGAGGCAGAGGGCCGCGCGCAGATGCGCGTCGGCCTGCGCGGCGTCATCGGGGCCGAAGGTGTTGGACAGATAGAAGTGTGCGTTGGCCAGCGTGGGATCGAGCGCGAGCGCGCGGCGCAACGCGGCGCGCGTGTCGTCGATGCGGCCTTGCATGCGCAAGGCGGTGGCGAAATCGACGAGGCGCTGCGCATCCTGGTGCGGGGCGAGCGCTTCGCGCAACAACGCTGCGGCCTCGGCCGCGCGGCCCTGCTGGTGGGCGATCAGGGTGCGCAGGTGCAGCGCTTCGGCGTGCTCGGGCGACTGCGCGAGCACGGCGCAGCAGTGCTCATCGGCAGCGGCCAGTTGCCCGGCGCGCCAGGCGGCGAGTGCGGCTTCGTACATGGTGGCGATCGGCGCGGCCAGGCCGGCGGCGCTCGCGCGCATCGCCGGGCCGGGCGCGGCATCCGGTGGATGGAAAACCCGACATTGTGGTGGCGCCGCCATCCCGAAAACGCTCGCCGTCGCGCCGCCGCGATCTGCCGCAACAAAAACAGAAAGGGCGCAACGGCGTGAACCGTTGCGCCCTTTCGAGCCGTGCAGAGGCCGTCGTCCTTGCGGAGGCGGCCTGGGCCGCTTAGCCTGCCGCGACGGTCGCAGCCTTTTTGGTCTTGGCCGCGTTCTTGATCTCTTCGAGCTTGATCTCGACGTGACGCGAGAACACGTACTCGGCCGGACGCTGGCGGTCGAGCGGGATGTCCTTGGCAAACGCGCCTTCGGTCTTCGGGCCGCTCATCGCGATCTTCATGGCCTTGAGCGGATGCGCGACCGTGTCCAGCACGGCGGTGGCCTCGAAGCCGCAGTGAACCATGCAGTTCGCGCACTTCTCGTACTTGCCCGTGCCGTACTTGTCCCAGTCGGTGGTTTCCATCAGCTCCTTGAAGGTCTTCACATAGCCTTCGCCGACCAGGTAGCAGGGCTTTTGCCAGCCGAACACCGTGCGCGCCGGGTTGCCCCACGGCGTGCATTCGTAGGTCTGGTTGCCCGCGAGGAAGTCGAGGAACAGACTCGACTGGCTGAACGACCACTTCTTGCCGTTGTTGCCGCGCTTGAAGATCTCGCGGAACAGGTTCTTGGTCTTCTCGCGATTCAGGAAGTGCTGCTGGTCCGGCGCGCGCTCGTAGGCATAGCCCGGCGAGACCGTGATGCCATCGACGCCGATATCGCCGACCGTGTCGAAGAACTTCGCCACGCGCTCGGGCACGGCGTCGTTGAACAGCGTGCAGTTGATGTTCACGCGGAAACCGCGGCGCTTGGCTTCCTTGATGGCCGCGACAGCCTTGTCGTAGGTGCCTTCCTGCGAAACCATGTGGTCATGCGTTTCGCGGTCGCCGTCGAGGTGCACCGACCAGACGAAGTACGGGTTCGGCTCGTAGTCGTCCATCTTCTTTTCCATGAGCAGCGCGTTCGTGCACAGATACACGAACTTCTTGCGCGCCATGATGCCCTTGACGATCTGCGGCATTTCCTTGTGCAGGAGCGGCTCGCCGCCGGCGATCGAGACCACGGGCGCGCCGCACTCATCGACGGCTTCGAGGCACTCTGCCAGCGACAGGCGCTGGTTCAGGATGGGATCCGGATAGTCGATCTTGCCGCAGCCATTGCAGGCGAGGTTGCAGCGGAACAGCGGCTCGAGCATGAGCGCGAGCGGATAGCGCTTGTTGCCGCTGAAATGCTGGCGAAAGATGTACGAGCCAACGCGGACTTTTTGTAGCAGCGGAATAGACAAAGCGTGTCCTCCTTAAACTTCGCGTGCGACGAGCGGTTGCAAGAGCTTCGACGGCAGCTTGAATTCGACTTTTTCTTCCTGGCCCGCCATCGTCGACACCTCGACAGGCCCCAACGCGCGCAGCGCGTCGATCACGTTTTCCACCATTTCCTCGGGCGCCGATGCGCCGGCCGTGATGCCGACGGTTTGCACGTTGGCGAACCACTCGGCCTTCACTTCCGAGCCGTCCGCCACGAGGTAGCTCGGCACCCCCGTTTCGCTGCCGATCTCGCGCAGGCGATTCGAGTTCGAGCTGTTCGTCGCGCCCACGACCAGCAGCACTTGCACTTGCGTGGAGAGCTCGCGCACCGCGGCCTGACGGTTCTGCGTGGCATAGCAGATGTCACGCGTGTCCGGCCCGACGATGTTGGAGAAGCGCTTGACCAGCGCGTCGATGATGCCGCGTGTGTCGTCCACCGAAAGGGTGGTTTGCGTCACGTACGCGAGCGGCGCGTCGAGCGGCAAGTCGAGCTTCGCCACGTCCGCCTCGCTCTGCACCAGCAGCACGGTGCCGGGAATCTGGCCGATCGTGCCTTCCACTTCCGGGTGACCGGCATGGCCGATCAGGATCAGCGTGCGGCCCGCCCCGACGTACTGGCGGCCCTGCACGTGCACCTTGGTGACGAGCGGACAGGTGGCGTCCAGCACGTCGAGGCTGCGTTCCTCGGCGGCGCGCTCGACGGTCTTGGCGACGCCGTGCGCGCTGAAAATGGCGACCGCGCCCTCGGGCACTTCGTCGAGCTCTTCCACGAAACGCGCGCCCTTGTCGCGCAGGTTCTCGACCACGTGGCGATTGTGGACGATCTCATGGCGCACGTAGACGGGCGCGCCGTGCTTCTGCAATGCGCGGTCGACGATCTCGATCGCGCGGACGACCCCCGCACAAAAGCCGCGGGGTTGGGCAAGGATGACTCGCATAAGGTGGCGAACTCCGACTGCCGCGGACTCCGAAAGCGCCGTAAAAGACCCGTTCGCCGCGACCATCATATTAATAAAGTGCTGATATCTGCATGCATCCGCCAGAAGGGGGCGGAAAAAGCCAGACGCGCATTCTAACCCCTTCGCCGCCGCTTTGCTGCGTGACGAACGGGAAGGTGCGGCGCGCACGCGACGCCAATCGGAATCGGCCCCAAAATCGGCCCCATTTTTGCGGCGTTCCGGCAGCGGGGTTGCAGGCGAAACAACCTGTGACAGTCTTCGGGGTATCGCGCAGTGCAACACGGTGCGGGAACCCTTAAACTAACGTCCCCCGTACCAGGCCGCATTGCGCCTTGCGGGACCGACCCCATTCTGGACGCTTCATGGAACCCGATCAATACGACGATTTTCCGGTAGCGCGCATTTTGCTGCCGAAGGCGCTCAGAGCGCCTGTCGGCGTGATCTACCATGTCGCGCGCACCCTCGATGACATTGCCGACGAAGGCGACTGGAGCGCCGAGGAGCGCCACCTGCGCCTCGCCGACTTTCGCGCCGGGCTCGACGCCGTGGCGCAAGGCCGTCTCGCGCCTGTGCATCCCGCGCTGTTCGCGAAGCTCGCGAAGGTGATGGTCCAGTGCCGGCTGCCGCTGCAGCCGTTCTACGACCTGGTGTCGGCGTTCGATCAGGACATCGACACCACCCGCTACGCCGACCGTTTCGAGCTGCTCGACTTCTGCCGCCGCTCGGCGAACCCGATCGGTCACCTGATGTTGCATTTGATCGACGAGGCCACGCCCGAGAACCTCGCGGATTCGGACGCCATCTGCACGGCCTTGCAGCTCATCACCTTCTTGCAGGATGTGCCCGCCGACTGGAAACGGGGCCGCATCTATCTCCCGCAGGCCGACCGCGAGCGCACGAAGGTGAGCGAGGCGCAGATCGCCGCGGGCAAGGTGGATGGCGCCTGGCGCGCGCTGATGCAGCACGAAGTGGCGCAGGCGCGCGCGCTCATGGTGAGCGGCGCGCCGCTCGCGCTGCGTGTGCCGGGCCGCTTTGGCCTCGAGCTATGCAGCGTTGTGCACGGCGGCCTGCGCATGCTCGAAGTCATCGAGCGGGCGGACTACGACGTATTTCGCGCGCGGCCCCGGCTGGGCGCCGCCGACTGGGCCGTGGTGCTGATGCGCACGGCGGCCATGTGGCTGTCGCGCCGCGTGGGTGCGCGCATGCCTTCGATCGAGAGTAACAACGCATGATGACAACAATTTTCTTTGCCGTGTCCTGCCTATCGCTTGTGATCTGGCTCGTCCTGCTGTTCGGCCGCGGCGGCTTCTGGCGCGCGCGTCCCGCCGCGCCGCTGCCGCTGGTCGAGCCCGCGGCGGGCTGGCCGGCGGCGTGCGCCGTGGTGCCGGCGCGCAACGAGGCGGACGCGATCGGCGAGGCCGTCACGTCGCTGCTCGAGCAGGACTACGGCGGCGAGTTTCACGTCATCGTGATCGACGACCACAGCACCGACGGCACTGCCGAAGCCGCGCGCGCCGCCGCGCTTGCACTGAAGTGCCCGGAGAAGCTCACCGTGGTGAGCGCCAAGCCGCTGCCCGCGGGCTGGTCGGGCAAGGTGTGGGCGCAGTCGCAGGGCATCGAGGCCGTGCGCACGCTGGGCCTGAACGCCGACTACCTGTTGTTGACGGACGCCGATATCGGCCACCCGCCCGACGCCCTCGCGCAGCTCGTGGTGCGCGCGCAGGCGGAGAAGCGCGACCTCGTCTCGCTGATGGTGCGCCTGCGCTGCGACTCGTTCTGGGAGAAGGCGCTGATCCCGGCGTTCGTGTTCTTCTTCGCGAAGCTCTATCCGTTCTCGTGGGTCAACAATCCGCGCAACAAGACGGCGGCGGCGGCCGGCGGCTGCATGCTGGTGCGCCGCAAGGCGCTGGAGGAGGCGGGCGGCATCGAGTCGATCCGCGCCGAGCTCATCGACGATTGCAGCCTTGCCGCGCGCATCAAGCATCGCGGCGACGGGCGGCATCCGATCCGTCTCGACGTGGCCGCGAAGAGCGTCTCGCTGCGCCCGTACGACTCGTGGAAAGACATCTGGAACATGATCGCGCGCACGGCGTTCACGCAGCTCCATTACTCGGCATGGCAGCTCGCGGGCACGATCGTCGGCATGACGGTCATCTATCTCGCGCCGCCGGTGGTCGCGCTCGTGCTCGGCCCGCTCGGCTGGCCCGCGTGGGTGGCCTGGGCGCTCATGTGCTGCGCCTACGCGCCGATGCTCGCGTACTATCGCCGCTCGCCGCTGTGGGCGCCGTTCCTGCCGCTCGTCGCGCTGTTCTACGTGGGCGCGACCTTCGCTTCGGCCTGGCGCTTCTGGCGCGGCAAGGGCGGGCAGTGGAAGTCGCGCGTGCAGGCGCCCGCGCAGGGGCGCTGAGGCGGCATCGCGCGGGCCTCCAACGGCGCGCGCAGGACGCAAAAAAAAGCCGCCGCGGTCGACCGCGGCGGCTTTTGCTTTTGGTGCGTGCGCTGCTTGAGCGCCCGGCTGTCGGACGCGCCGGAGCTTAACGCTGCGTCAACATCATGTACATCTGCACGACCATGTCAGGCGAGAACACGAACGGCACCCAGCCGTGCCCCGTGTGCCGCAGCACCAGCAAGCGGTCGCCGTTGGACTGCTTCTGCACGGCCATCATCGGATTCTTCGTCGATGCGAAGCGCCAGCCGGGCGGAATCGCGGGCGGCGGCTCGGGCTGCATGGAGGCGCGCGCGTTCGCGAGTTCCTCGATCAGCTGGCCAACCTGCAGCGGATGCAGCGACACCGTCTGGCCGCCGATCGACATCGTGATCTCGTTCTGCGACGGCCGCCCGACTTCCAGCGTGACGTTGCGGGCTTCGGCTTCCTGCACGGGGTGCGCGGGTTGCGCGGCGCCGACCGGTTCGGAAGCGGTTGCCACCTCGGGCGTGACTTCGGCCACAACTTCAGTCGTCACTTCGGCCGTGACGGCTTCGGCTTCAGCTTCGCTCTCGGCTTCGACTTCGGCTTCAGCTTCGGTCTCGACGACAGCCGCCTGCGGCTCGTGCGGATGCGCTGCCGCAACGGCTGCCGTCTGCGGCGCGAGTTCGGCATGTCGCGTGGCCGCTTGCGGTGCGGATACCTCCGCGGTGTGGGTCTGTTCGGGAGCCGCTGCAACGACAGCGCGCGGCACGAGGGCGGCGCTGGCGGCCTGAATAAGCTGATCGACGCCCGCTTCGAGCGCGCCGATCTGGTCTTGAAGATTCATGCGAGGCTTCTCTGATAAGACCCGCGATTTTACCCATAGCGCACGCGGCTGTCCCGCGCAGCGTTGTAAGCAGGTCTCAACAAAAGTTGTAACAATTTGCTCTCGCATTGAGCAGCAGTAGCGCGCCAGGGTCTGAGAGCGCCTATAAAGCCTGCCTAGGAGCGGGTGCGTGACAGCACACGCAAATCTTGTTTCCCTCTGGATCCCGGAAATACGCGCCGTAATAGTCCGGGTGGTAGTGCGTTCTCAAACCGGGTGCGCCTTCGCACGAGCCGCCGTTCGCCAGCGCGCTGGCGTGCGCGTTGTCGACTGATTGCCGGTCAGGCGCAAGCAACGCCACCATTTGACCGTTTCCGCATGCCGCGGCGTTGCCATCGTATGGCCTGCCGACAATGAAGAGCGGACGTGGCGTGCCCTCGGCCATCCAGCCTGCCCATGGCTTGGCGGGCTCACAGAACTTCAATTGATGCCCCAGTTCATTCATGACGGCCGAATAGAACTCGAAGGCACGGTCAAAGTCGTTAGCACCTACAAAAACATGCGAAATCATGTTGTTGTTCCCTTGGGCAGCCGGCGAC
Source organism: Paraburkholderia silviterrae (assembly GCF_004353915.1). GTDB lineage: Bacteria > Pseudomonadota > Gammaproteobacteria > Burkholderiales > Burkholderiaceae > Paraburkholderia > Paraburkholderia silviterrae. The sequence goes on from NZ_SMRP01000011.1 coordinate 247,009, forward strand.
GGTCGTCCAGGTTACCACGACGCAGATCCATCGGGCACGCGCCACGCGCCGCACAAAGCGGCCTCGCGCGGCGCTTACTTCGTGCCCAGATACCCTGCCTCGCGGAACCACGCGAGCGCATCTTTGAGGCCCTCGCGATAGGGCCGCGCGCAGTAGCCGAGCTCGCGCTCCGCCTTCGCCGACGTGAAATACATCTTGTTCTTCGACATCTTGAGCGCGTCGACGGTCACGAACGGCTCGCGCTTCGTGAAGCGCGCCACGGCCTCGGCGCCCATGGCGAGCGGGTAGAGCGGCCAGCGCGGCAGCGCGATGGTGGGCGGCTTGCGGCCCACCATGCCCGCGATGTCGCCGAGCATTTGCTGCAGCGGCAGGTTCTCGCCGCCGAGGATATAGCGCTCGCCGATGCGCCCGCGCTCGAGCGCGAGGAAGTGGCCGTTCGCGACGTCGTCCACGTGCACGAGATTCAGGCCCGTGTCGACGAACGCGGGAATCTTGCCCGTGGCCGCCTCCACGATGATGCGGCCCGTGGGCGTGGGCTTCACGTCGCGCGGCCCGATCGGCGTGGACGGATTGACGATCACGGCGGGCAGGCCGTCGCGCTCGATCATGCGCTCCACGGCGCGCTCGGAGAGCACCTTGCTGCGCTTGTACACGCCAATCGCCTGCTCGGCCGTGAGCGGCGAGGTTTCGTCGGCGGAATTGCCCGAGCTCGTGACCTTGAGCGTGGCCACGCTGCTCGTGTAGACGATGCGCTCCACGCCCGCGTCGAGCGCGGCGCGCATGGTGGCTTCGGCGCCTTCGAGATTGGCGCGCTCGATCTCGTGCGGATCGGGCGCCCACAGCCGATAGTCGGCGGCCACGTGGAAGAGATAGCGCACGCCTTCGAGTGCGCGGCGCATCGAGGCGGCGTCGCGCATGTCGCCCGTAACGATTTCGGCGTCGAGCGCCTCGAGATTCTTGCGCGGGCTCGTCGCGCGCACCAGCACGCGCACGGCATAGCCCTTTTCCTGCGCGATGCGGGCGACGGCCGAGCCGACGAAGCCGGACGCGCCGGTGATCAGCACGAGGTCCTTGTTGGCGCGGGAGGTGTCGGTCATTCGAAATTCGCTTTTCAGTTCGGATGTCGGTGCGGCGCGCGGTGCGCGCTGCTGGCGTGGCACGGATTGTACGTGGGGCGCGGCGATGCAGTAACGGCGGCGGGCTTGCGGCGCGGGTGGGGCATAAGGCGGGCGCGAAGCGAGACACGAGACACGGGACACGGGACACGGGACGAGGGACGAGGGACGCGGGACGAGGGACGAGGCGCACGGATTGCGTGCCGTGCGAGCGCGAGCGCACGGCGACGCCCGTGCGCCATGACGTCTACAATGCCTGGCGTACCGGATGCACCGGAAGAGAAGAGGGAGATTGAACGATGAGCGAACCGGATCTGGATGCACGCCTGGAGACGTATTACGTGCGCGTGCGCGGAACGGTGCAGGGCGTGGGCTTTCGTCACGCGACGGTGCGCCAGGCGCACGCGCTGCGCATTCGCGGCTATGTGACCAATCTGGAGGACGGCTCGGTGGAGGCCGTGATCCAGGGCACGGCGAATCAGGTGGACCGCATGCTCTCGTGGCTGCGCCACGGCCCGCCCGCGGCGCGCGTGATCTCGGTGGAGAGCGAGGAGCGCCGCACCGAGAAGCGCTACGAGCGCTTCGAGCAGCACTGAAGCTGCCACCGGGAAAAAAGCGGAGCGCCCTGAAAAAAGCGCTCCGCTTTTTGTTTGCCTGACCGTTTACCTGACGTTTCGATTACCTTGCGTGCGAAAGCCCATCGGCCCTGAACAGCGGTCTGGGCCCAGCCTGGCCTCGGCTCACACCGCGCTCAGCAGGCTCTCCGCGAATCCCCATTCCGTCTCGACCCACTGACGCGCGCATTCGAAGCCCGCATCCGCTGCGATCGCGGGGATTTCGTCGGCGTGGTACTTGTGGCTGCTCTCGGTCCAGATGGTCTCGCCGGCCTCGAGCTCGACCGCGAGCCGCGCCGCGCCCACCCGCGCGCTGACATGGCGTCTCGCGCGCAGATGCATCTCGACGCTGCGCGCATCGGGATTGAAGCGCGCGACGTGCTCGAAGTCGCGCAGGTCGAAGTCGCCGTCGAGCTCGCGGTTGACGCGCGCGAGCAGGTTCAGATTGAATGCCGCGGTCGCGCCGATGGCGTCGTCGTAGGCGGCTATCAGCGTGGGCACGGGCTTCACGAGGTCGGTGCCGAGCAAGAGCGTGTCGCCCGGTCGCAGCATCGCGCGGATGTCGCGCAAAAAGCGCGTGGCCGCGAGGCGCGCGAAATTGCCGATGGTGCTGCCGAGAAAGAGCACGCAAAGGCGCTCGCCGTCCTTGCGCTGGCGGCTGACCTCGGCGAGCCCGGCCAGATAGTCGCGCTCATAGCCGACGATGGAGATGCGCTCGATGTCGGCCAGTTCGCGCCGGCACAGCTGCAAGGCGGTGCGCGAGATCTCGATCGGGCAATACGAAGTGGGCGAGGTGGGGCGCTTGCGCGAGAGCGCTTCGAGAATGCGGCGCGTCTTGCGGCCACTGCCGCTGCCGAGTTCGGCGACGACGACGTCGGCCGGCAGCGCCTCGACGATTTCGGCGGCGTAGCGCGTGAGCAGGCGTTCCTCGGCGCGCGTGACGCCGTATTCGGGCAGCACCGTGATCACCTCGAACAGCGCCGAGCCGACTTCGTCATACAGATACTTCGACGGCAGCTCTTTTTGCGGCGCGTGAGTGAGGCCCGCGCGGACTGCGGCGGCAAATTCGGCAGCAAAGCCGGAAGGGGCATTCGGCTGCAGCGTGGTGCGGGACGCAGATCGGGTCATTCGCTCTCCTGTCGGCCAGAGTTAGCGCTTTAGCTGTCGACCGGAGTTAGTGCTTTAGCACTTACTCCGGTCCCATGCAGAGCTCTTACTCTGGCCCCATGCTTCGCGGTCGGCCAGAGTTAGTGCAAAACGCCTCGCTCTCGCCTCATGCAACTGGGTTGCAGTGTGGTTGGACGGCAGGCCGCCGGTGCGCCGAATGCCTGCTTCGCGCGCGCCACGGCCATCGGGAGACTCCGCAGCAAGATTTACGTTCTAGTCCATCGCGGCAAGCAATTCACGGACTAAATCGCGGATCTCGCCGCGCCGGCTGTGCCAGCATCGCCCGTGCCCGCCGTACCAGCGGGGCGTGCGGCGCATTAAAATTCTGGCTGGCAGCGCCGCTTCGCGAGCCGCCTTTTATTCAATAACCGATTCAAATGACAACGTTCTTTCCAGCCCCTCCGGGACTTTTCATGAAGACCGCCACCACGCGGCTCGCCGCGCCGTTTGCCTTTCGCGCGCGCACTTGCGTCCCGGCTTGCTCCCACCCGCGCGGCGCCTCGACATGTCGGTGAATACCTACGAGCCCAAGCGCGGCATCACGCTTTCCGTGAGCGCGTCCACGCTGTTCGCGCTGATGTCGGCGTATACCCTGCTGCTCGCGCCGCTTGGCGGGCTCGACATCTTCGCCTGGCGCGTGATCTGGACCGCGCCAGGCGCGCTCGCGCTGGTACTCCTGCGCTCGCGCGCGCCGCAACTCGCGCAACTGGTGGCGCGCGCGTTCAAGGAGCCGCGCGTCGCGCTCATGCTGGTGGGCAGCGCCGCGCTGCTCGGCATGCAGCTCTGGGTGTTCCTCTGGGCGCCGCTGCACGGCCGCCTGCTGGAAGTGTCGCTCGGCTATTTCATGCTGCCGCTCGTCATGGTGCTGGTGGGGCGCTACTACTACCACGAGCGGCTCGAAGCGCTGCAATGGATTGCCGTGGCGTGCGCCGCCGTGGGCGTCGCGCACGAGTTGTGGGTGACGCACGCGTTTTCGTGGCCGACGCTGCTCGTCGCGCTCGGCTATCCGCCGTACTTCGTATTGCGCCGCAAGATTCACGCGGATTCGCTCGTGACCTTCTCGGTCGAAATGGCCCTGCTGCTGCCCGTGGCCGCCATCGAGGTGCACGCGGGCGGCTCGCTGAAGCTGCTCGGCGCGCATGCGCTGCTGGCCTGGGTGCTGCTGCCGGGGCTCGGCGTGCTGAGCACGGTGGCGCTCGCGTGCTATCTGAAGGCGAGCCGCCTGCTGCCGATGGCACTCTTCGGCATCCTCGGCTATGTCGAGCCGGTGCTGCTCGTGCTCGTCTCCGTCGTGCTGCTGCGCGAGCCTTTTGGGCTGCGCGAGCTGGGGACCTATGTGCCGATCTGGATTGCCGTCGCGTTGACGGCGTTTCATGGCGCGCGGCTCGTGAGGCTCGCGCGCTAGGTGCGGGCCGCTCGCGCCACCCGGACCACGCGCAGGGACGGCTTCATGCTCCCTGAGCGGCCAGCGTGATGCGCGAGGACTCAGCGAGGCTCAGTGCCGGGCCGCATGCCCGCGTGAGGGATTGATGCGCGTCGGTCCGGCCTTGGCCTCGATGGCCGCGCGCAGGGCCGGGCGCCAGCCGAGGCCGAACAGCGCTTCGGCGAGCACGAAGAGCGGGCCGACGACGAGGCCGATCAGATCATCGGCAAAAGCGGGCTTGCGGTGCTCCCACGCAATGTGCCCGACGAACTGGAAGATCCACCCCACCACGAACAGCCCGATGCCGCCCGCGAGCCAGGCCGCCGTGCCTTGCTGCGCGAGCCACGCGCCGAACCCGAGGCAGGCCGCCGAGATGGCGGCCATCATGAGGCCGAGCGGCACGTCGAGCCTGAGGTAGTAGAGCGTCGTGGCGCCGAACAGCAACCAAGCGGGCGAGAGCGGCACGCCATGCAGCGGCCACGCGGCGACCCCCACCCAGGCGGGCCGCGAAAGCAGCACGGCGAGCGCGAGCACGATCATCGGAATGCCGACGAAGTGCGTGGCGATATTGCGGGCATCGCGATGGTATTCGGCGTATTGGGTGAGCTGCTCGGTCAGGTTTCTCATGGATGCCTCCCTGTCTCCAAAATGATTATGATCCCGGGACGCAGCGCCCAAGACCTTCGGCTAGCCGACAATTGGTGTAGTCAGGGTGTAGTCGGCGCAATGGCGCGCTTGCCATCCGCTTGCAATCATTTTTCGCCGATGCGCGTATGGGTTCCGCCTGTGCCGCGCCCAAACCTTCGATGACCTCACGTCCCGTCTCTGCTGCCTCCCCCGCCTCCGTCGACGCGCTCCCCGGCGCCGCCTCGCCCTCCGTGTCCGCGGTGACGGCACTGCTGGAGCGCAGCGCATGGTTCGCCGGTGCGCCCGAGGCGCTGCGCGCCAGCTTGCGCGCAGCGGGCCGCGTGCGCACCCTGTGCGCGGGCGAGCGCCTGTTCCTGCGCGGCGACCCCGCCGACGGCATCTATTGCGTGCTCGAAGGGGCGATGCGCGTGGGGGCCGCGAGCGCGGCCGGACGCGAGGCGTTGCTGGCCGTGGTCGGGCCGGCGCAATGGTTTGGCGAGATTGCGCTATTCGATGCGGGCGTGCGCACGCACGATGCCTATGCCGAGCGCGACGCCATGCTCTTTCACGTCCCGCGCGCGGCGCTGGCGGCGCTGCTGGACGCCACGCCTGCCTGGTGGCACGCGTTCGGTCTGCTGCTCGCACAAAAGCTGCGGCTTGCGTTCGACGCCATCGAGGAGAATGCGCTTCTGCCCGCGGCGCCACGCGTGGCGCGGCGTCTGCTGTTGCTGGCCACGGGCTATGGGCAGGCGGGCCGCGAGAGCGGCCACGATGTGGCGCACAAGATGGGCGTGGTGCGCGTGCCCCAGGAGGACCTGGCGCTCATGCTCGCGCTTTCGCGCCAGACGGTGAACCAGATCCTGCGCCAGTTCGAACGGGACGGCCTCGTGGCGCTGCGCTACGGCGAAATCGAAATCGTCGATGCGGCGCGGCTCGAACAGCACGCGCAGTGAAGCCACCCCGTGAGCCACGTGGCGTGCCGCGCAATGAGGCAGGGCCGGGCGGCAGTGCGCCCGCATCGTGCCGCGCCTCGATCGCATGTATCGATATTGATCGATAGCATCAACATCGATACATGAAGCGTGGCTATGGGCGTGGGCGAGTCGCCGCGCCATTGCGGCAGTGCGCCGTTTGCGCCGACAATGACGCCGGCTTGCATCGGGCTTGCGCTGCCGGCCTTGCTCGAGTGCGCGCGTGCCGCGCTACCCCTAACCTCACGCCGCTGACCGTGGCGCTTTCCGTGTCCCGCCTCATGAACGACCGCGTCGTAGCCGCCTTCGATTTCGACGGCACCATCACCACGTCCGATAGCTTCCGCGCCTTCATGCTCGATGCCGCCGGCAGCACCCGCTTCGCGCTCGCCGCGCTGCGCTGCCTGCCGTGGCTCGCCGGCATCGCGCCCGGCTGGGCCGACCGGGGCCGCACCAAGGCGCGCTTCCTGTACGCCGCGCTCGGCCCGGTGCGCCGCGAGGCGCTCGAAGCCGCCGCGCAGCGCTTCGTCGACACGCGCCTGCCCAGCTTGCTGCGCCCCGAGATGCTCGCGCGCATCCGCGAGCACCAGGCGCTCGGCCACGAGGTGGTGCTCGTGAGCGCATCGCCTTCGGTGTATCTGCGCAAGTGGGCACCGAGCGTGGGCATCGGCACGGTGCTCGCGAGCGAGCTGGAATGGCGCGATGGGGTCTACACTGGGCGGCTTGCGGGCCGCAATTGCTGGGGCCCGGAAAAGGTCGCCCGGCTGCGCGCATGGTGGGGCGAGCGCGCGCCCGCCACGCTCTACGCCTATGGCGACAGCCGCGGCGACCGCGAAATGGCCCAGCTCGCGAATCACGCGTGGATACGCGGCGAATCGGGGTTGCCGCCGCTCGCGGCCGCGGGCGGTTTTGGCGCGCCGGCCTAGGCTCTCTTTCGTGTGAACGGGCCCGCAGACGCTGCGCGCCGCCGGCGAAACCGCTTACCCGTCGATCCCGACGAGCAGCCGAGCGCAAGAAGACAAGGAGACAAGCTCATGAACGGACAATGGACCGAGGTGAAGTCGCGCGACGGCAGCGAATTCCGCGCCTACACGGCGCTGCCGCCCGAAGGCAGCGGCCCGGGCCTCGTGCTGCTGCAGGAGATCTTCGGCGTGAACGCATCCATGCGCGCGCTGGCCGATCGTTACGCGGAAGAAGGCTACGTGGTGATGGTGCCGGACCTCTTCTGGCGCCTGGAGCCCGGCGTCGACCTGGGCTACGAGGGCGCCGACATGGCGAAGGCGCTCGACTTGCACGACCGCTTCGACGTCGACCTCGCGATGGACGACGTCGCACAGACGCTGGCCGCGCTGCGCGCGCATCCTTCACAGCGCGGCAAGGTGGGCGCGCTCGGGTACTGCCTGGGCGGCCGGCTCGCGTACCTGGCGGCGGCGCGCACCGATGTCGATTGCGCGATCGGCTATTACGCCGTGGGACTCGAAAACTATTTGAACGAAGCCGATACGATCCGCTGCCCGCTCATGCTGCACTTCGGCGCGATTGACCGCTGGTGCGACGCCGCCACGCGCGAGCGCATCGAAGCGGCGCTGGCGGGCAAGCCGGGCGTCGAGCTTTACACGTATCCCGGCTGCGATCACGCGTTCGCCGCGCCCTCGCGGCCCCAATACGACAAACCGGCGGCGATGATGGCGTACTCGCGCTCGCTCGCCATGCTGCGCCGCGTGCTCGGCCCCATCTACGACTTCAACGCGCTGTGGGAGGAGCACTGCTACCACGAATTCGTCACGCGCACGCCCGACGACGTCATGCCGACGATGGTCGCGCAGCCCTACGTCAACCACATCCCGACGATGACGGGCGGCGTGGGCCACGACGAGCTCAAGCGTTTCTACACGCACCACTTCGTGCATTCGAATCCCGCCGATACGCGCCTGATCCCGATCTCGCGCACGATCGGCTCGGACCGCGTGGTGGACGAGTTCATCTTCTGCTGCACGCACGACCGCGAGATCGACTGGCTGCTGCCGGGCCTCGCCCCCACCGGCAAGTACTTCGAAGTGCCGATGCTGGCCGTGATCTGCTTTCGCGGCAGCAAGCTCTATAACGAGCACATCTATTGGGATCAAGCTTCGGTGCTCGCGCAGATCGGCGCCATCGATCCGACTGGCCTCCCCATCGCGGGCGCCGCGAGCGCGAAGAAGCTGCTCGACGAAACGCTGCCGTCCAACACGCTCATGCCCGCGTGGAAGACGAGCGAAGGCAAGCCGTTCTAGCACGGCTTGGCGGGTCGCCGGCTGCAACGCGGTGACCCGCTGGCGCGGCGATCAGTTAAACGGATTGTCGACGACGCCGGGCTTCGCGTCCGGCTCTTCCTTGACCAGCGCGGGCAGGTGCGGATCGGCCTGCAGTTTCGCGACCACGCTGTCGAGCGCCGCCTTCAGCGCGAGCGCGGCGGCGAGGCCGCGCTTGTCGCGCGTGAGCGCGAGCGTGCCCGAGAGCGTTACGCGCGTGGTGCCGTTGGTGAGCGTGAGCGCGTCGCCTTGTACGTTCAGGACGTCGTCGTCGTTTGCGTATGCGTCGAACACCTTGAGTTCCTCCTTGAGCGTGATGCGCCGCGGCACGAGGCCGTGCCGCGCGGGCTCGCATTATAAGAAGCGGGCCGCCACGTCATCAATTGTCTTCCCAAAACCCGGCGCATTCCGAATCCGGCGCGCGTGAATGTGAAACCCGCGTTACGGGTGCCGTGCCGCACGCCGTTCACTTTGACGTGAATCAGAACCGGCACGCGAATCTGCTGCACTTCGCGGCAAACCCATGATCATGACGCACCTGCGCCGCGCGGCGCAGGCATCCCAGCAGGTCGAACAAGGAGCGCGTCATGGGAATTCTAGACAAGGGCGCCGGCATTGCCGTCGCCGTGGCCGCAGTCGAGGCACGCATGCAACTCAACCGCCAGGCGTCGCCGCTGGCCGGCGACAGGGTTGCCACGAACGGTTGCGGCGACCCGCGCGCTCGGGCGCAAGCCTCGCGCGCCGAAGCGAAGCCGCACGAGGCGGGCGCGACCCACGCGGCCGGCCAGCGAGTCTGACGATGCGGACTCTGCGTTTACCGCTTGCGCAGCGCGCATGCGCACTGGCGATCGCCGCGGCGGCTGTCTCGATGCTGGGCGCCTGCACGGTCACGCCGTGGCACTCGTCCGCGCAACGAGGCGAAGACGTGCCAGTTGCCGACGGTGGGGCCGCTGCGTCATCGACTACCCCAACCGAAACGCCGATCGAGACACAGGCTCCGGTCGTCGTTGCCGAGGTGCCTGCGTCCAGCGCCAGCGCCGATTTTTATCGCGTCAAGGCCGGCGATACGCTCAACCGCATCGCCGCCTCCCACAAGCAACGCGCCGCCGATATCGCCGCCTGGAACAAGCTGCCTGCCTCGGGCGCGGTGAAGGTGGGGCAACTGCTGCGCGTGGCCCCCCCGGCGAAAGAGCCGGCGAAGCTGCCTGCATCCGTGCCCGCAACGGCAGCGGCAACGGCAGCGGCGAAAGGCGTGGCGGCGACCGCTTCCTCTGCGGCCCCGGCAACGGCGCCCGCGGCGTCCGTCTCATCGGCGCCTGCTGCTGCGCCTTCTTCTACCGCGCGTTCTCCCTCAACGCCGTCCGCCACCGCGCCTTCGGCCTCGAACACGCCCGCGCCGGCCGCTGCTGCGCGCGCCAACGCCCGCCTCGCCTGGCCGGTGAGCGGTAGCGTCGTCACGCCGTTCGCGGCGGGCAAGTCGCGCAGCATCGTCATCGCGTGCGCGCCGGGCGCGCCCGTGAAGGCCGCCGCCGCAGGCCGCGTGATGTACGCGGGTAGCGGCATGAAGGGCTACGGCAAGCTCGTCATCGTCAAGCACGACGCGCACCTGATCACCGCCTATGGCCGCAACGGCAGGCTGCTCGTGAAGGAGGGCGAAACCGTGAAGCTGGGCCAGCAGATCGCCACGAGCGGCGCGGACGCCACGGGCGTGGGCGCGCTGCTCTTCGAAGTGCGCGAGAACGGCAAGCCCGTTGATCCAGTCGCGCAACTGCCGCGCAAGCAGCCGTAGTTGAATGGGAGTGCGAAGCAAAATGAACAGAAGACAATTTCTTGCGGCCGGCGGCAGCGCCGCCGCTTCGCTGGCGGCGCTGGCGGGACTCCCGGCGCTGAGCGCCTGCACGGTGACAGGTTCCGGCAGCAGCGGCAACACCGCCGAAGCCGCACAAGAGAACGCTCGCCGGCGCCGCGAGATCGATGCCGATGTCGATGCGGCACTCGAGCGCCTCTATGGCACGGTGAAGGGCTCGCGCGAGCTGATCGGCAAGTCCAGCGCCGTGCTCGTGTTTCCCGACGTGGTCGGCGCGGCCATTGGCGTGGGCGGCCAGTACGGCCGCGGCGCGTTGCGTGCCGGCGGCCGCACGGTAGGCTATTTCAGCACGACGGCCGGCTCGTTCGGCTTCCAGATCGGTGCGCAGTCACGCGCCATTTACTACGCCTTCATGACCCAGGGCGCCGTCGAACGCTTCAAGCGCAGCAGCGGCTGGAAGGTGGGGGCGGACGCCTCCGTCGCGCTCGTGAAGATGGGCGTGAACGGTCAGGTCGATTCGTCCACGGCCGTCAATCCGATCGAGGCCTTCGTGCTCACCAACGCCGGCCTGATGGCCGGCGCCTCGCTCGAAGGCTCGAAGGTCTCGCGGCTGGATTTGTAGTGGCGGGGGGCGCTTAGATCATCGAGGTCATGCGGGCGCGGCGCGCGAGTGTGTCGCGCCTCGCCTTGCCCTCGCTCTCGCCGATTTCTACCACCCCCATTTGCGCACGGCAAACGCTCGGCCGTTGAACGACACCTTCGTTTGCGCGGCCACGTTCGCGGGAATGCCCGGGAACGCAATGCCGCTTTGCGCTTCGAGATCGCGCACCGAGCGGACCTCGTAGCGATCGGCGCTCGCGTTGTCGGCCACGATGGCGAACGCGAGCTGCTGCGAGGGCACGTACACCACCTTGAAAATCTGCGTGGGCACCAGCACGCGCGACGCGCCGATCGTTTGCAACTGCGCGCCCGAAAAGAGCGGGCCGGTCACGACATAGGCGTCGCCGTACTTCGTCGCGAGCTTGCGCACCGCCGTTTCGATATGCGACCACAGGCGCTGATTGTTCTCGCGGTTCTGCGGCACCACGTTCGCGAGCGAGAACGATTCGGCCATGGCCTGCGGGTTCCAGCGGTTGCCCGCGGGACTCATGTGGCCGCGGTCGAAGCCGCTGCGCTTGTAATCGGCGAGCGTCGCGCCATCGCCTTCGGGCAAGCGGTCGTCTTCGAAGAAGCGGTTCGTGCGCGTCATGTCCTTCGCGGCTTCGAGGTGATCGCGCGTGATGTGCTCCGCCGACCAGAGCGGCCCGTGCGTGACGCCCGAGTGCAGCACCACGTAATCGGAATAACAGAGCATGTGCGTCTTCGGCGCCATGCGCTGGTTGGTCAGCGTGGGGAACTGGCCTTCGGGAACGAACTGGGCACAGGCGGGCGCGGCGGGTGCGGCGGGTGCGGCGAACGCATGGCCGGCAAGGGCCATGGCAAGGCAGGCTAACAGCTTCTTCATCGGCAAATTCGGCAAATCGGCGAGTCGGGAATGGCCAGGGAGCGCACAAGACGCGCGTGTCGCGCGCGCATTGTCGTGTTCCTGAAAGGACATGAAAGGGCGTGAAAGTATAGCGGGCGCGATCGCGCACGGCCACATCGAGCAGAGGCCGCATGGAATGCCGATCGAGACGCCGACTCAGACGCCGATCGAGACGCCGATTGCGATGACGCCAGCGCATGCCGACGACGGGCGCCGGCAATGCGAGCGCTCACTCACGCGCCGCGCGTGCGTTCAAAGCGCGCGAGCCAAAACAAAGCGGCGCCGCCGTAATGGCGACGCCGCATCATGGGAAGAGGGACGGAATGAATAAGCGCGCCGGCCTGGCGCGGCGCCGTTAGCCTGCGAACAGCGCGTTTTCGGCGTGGACCATCTTCCGGTCCACGGCCTGCAGACGCCATTGACCTTCCATCGGCTCGTGCGATGTCTCGCACGACCACGTGGCGTCGCCGTGTGCCGAGCTGATTTCCTGGCGGCGGTTCACGTGAAGGCCGCGCAGGGTGCAGAGGGGGGAATTGTCGAGCGGCGCGCACAGCGCCGTTACACCGTTTGCATCGCGCATCTCGCCCCAGGCAGGGAGGTCGATGCCTTCGTGCGACTCGCGCGACCAGCGTTGCTGGTCAGTGTCGAGCCAAAGCACGGCGTAGTCATGGTTGACGGTCGGGTCAGGGCCGTTGATCAAAATGGTCAATCGCATGTGAGCTCCGAAAGGGCGTCGAATGGGCGCGCCGGGCGGGGCGCGCGAATCTGGCCGAAGTCTTAGTGTAGGACGATTGGAACCGGGTTCAAGGCGTTTATACATATATTGAGACAGGTCCGCCGTATGCGCTGGCCACATAAGGGTTCCCGCGCGTGCGGCACGGCGTCGCCCGGGCGGCCGACCGGCCGGTTGGGCGACGGGCTATCGGCGGGATTGAAAATCACAATTGGGAACGCAAAGGACATTTCCTAGATTGATAGAGCGGCGTAGTCCGCACTCATGTTCTGCTGCACCGCACGAAGATGCGCAGCGCCGCGTCCCCCCAAATCCGGAAGATTGAAGGAGGCATAGATGGCACAGCTCAAAGGCTCGAAGACGGAACAAAATCTCAAGGACGCCTTCGCAGGCGAATCGCAGGCGAACCGCCGCTACCTCTATTTCGCGGCCAAGGCCGACGTGGAAGGCCAGAACGACGTCGCCGCGCTGTTCCGCTCGACCGCCGAAGGCGAAACCGGCCACGCGCACGGCCACCTCGAGTATCTGGAAGCCGTCGGCGATCCGGCCACGGGCCTGCCCTTCGGCAGCTCGCGCCTGAACCTGCAGTCGGCGATCGCGGGTGAAACGCACGAATACACCGACATGTACCCGGGCATGGCCAAAGTCGCGCGCGACGAAGGCTTCGACGAAATTGCCAACTGGTTCGAGACGCTCGCCAAGGCCGAGCGCAGCCACGCGAACCGCTATACGAAAGCACTGGAAGTGCTGGCCGACTAGGGCCGGCCGCATACGGCCTGCGCGGGCATTCGCGCGGGCGCCTGCACGCCGCGCGCGGCAAGCGCCCGCGCGCGTGCGCTCGCGCGTGTCGTCGCGCGAACGCTCCCTTATAACCAGAAGAAACAACTAGAACTGGAGACGTCATGCCCCACAAGGAAGGCAGTCTCGAAGCGCCGACTCGCCACCCGCTCGACTGGCGATCCGACGCGTTCTACGACCAGGCGCAACTCGATACCGAGCTCGCCCGCGTATTCGACATCTGCGCGGGCTGCCGGCGATGCGTCTCGCTGTGCGGCGCGTTTCCCGCGCTCTTCGATCTCGTCGACGAAACCGATAGCGGCGAAGCCCACGACGTCGACAAGGCCCAATTTCCGAAAGTGGTCGACCAGTGCTATCTGTGCGACCTCTGCTACATGACGAAGTGCCCCTATGTGCCGCCGCATCCGTGGAACGTGGATTTCCCGCATCTGATGCTGCGCGCGAAGGCCATTCACTACCGCAACGGCGAGGTGCAGTTGCGCGACCGCGTGCTCTCGAACACCGACGCGCTCGGCCATCTCGCGGGCATCCCGGTGGTTACCCAAACCGTCAACGCCGTGAACGGCACCAAGGCGATGCGCGCCGTGATGGAAGATGCGCTCGGCGTGGACCGCCACGCGTGGCTGCCGTCGTTTGCCACGCGCAAGTTCCGCAGCGCGGCGCGCAAGGCTGCGGCCAGCGAGGTGCGCGACGGCGAGCGCACGCCGGGCAAGGTCGCGATCTACGCCACCTGCTACGTGAACTTCAACGAGCCAGGCATCGGCCACGATCTGCTGGCGGTGCTCGATCACAACGCCATTCCCTACGTGCTGATGAAGAGCGAGGCGTGCTGCGGCATGCCGCTGCTCGAACAGGGCAACCTGGAGGGCGTGGCGAAGAAACAGGCCGTGAACATGCCGGTGCTCGCGCAGTACGCGCGCCAGGGCTACGCGCTGCTTGGCGCGGTGCCGAGCTGCGTGCTGATGTACAAGCACGAGCTGCCGCTGATGTTTCCCGACGACGCCGACACGCGCGCGGTGAGCGAAGCGTTCTGGGACCCGTTCGAGTACTTCGTGGCGCGCAATCGCGACGGCCTGCTCAAAACCGATTTCCGCACGCCGCTGGGCAACGTCTCGTATCACGTGCCATGCCACGCGCGCGTGCAGAACATCGGCCGCAAGACCTCCGACCTGCTCTCGCTCGTGCCCGAAACCAAGGTCAACGTGGTTGAGCGCTGCTCGGGGCACGCGGGTACGTTCGGCGTGAAGAAGGAATTTCACGCGATGGCGATGAAGATCGGCACGCCCGTGTTCAAGCAAATGGCGCAGGGCGAGCCCGATTTCATCTCCTCCGATTGCCAGCTCGCGGGGCATCACATCGAACAGGGTATCGACGAGAACAAGCTCGGCAACGCGCAGGGCGGCCCGCCGCTTGCGCATCCGCTCACGCTGCTGCGCCGCGCTTACGGAATTTGATGAGGATAACCATGTAAATTGGCTCCGGCGTATCGGGTCGGGCCGAATTACTCACGCATGAGGCACACTTGATGACGATCGCAAGAAATTCGCTGCTCTCGCTGGAAACCTATGCAAAGCAGCGCACCGAGATGCGCAACCGCATCATCGAGCACAAGAAGCGCCGGGCCGTGGCGCTGGGCAATCACCTCACCTTTCTCTTCGAAGACGAAGCGACGATCCGCTATCAGATCCAGGAGATGCTGCACATCGAGAAGATCTTCGACGAAGAGGGCATCCAGGGCGAGCTCGACGCCTATCTGCCGCTCGTGCCGGACGGCAGCAACCTGAAGGCGACCCTGCAGATCGAGTACGAAAACGAGATCGAGCGGCGTGCGGCGCTTGGGCGGCTCATCGGCATCGAGGACCGTGTATTTCTGCAGGTGGACGGCGAGCCGCCCGTCTACGCCATCGCCGACGAAGACCTCGAGCGCGACAATGCCGAGAAAACCTCGGCTGTGCACTTCGTGCGCTTCGAGCTCACGCCGGAGATGAAAAAGCGCCTGCGCGAGGGCGCTGCCCTCACGATCGGCTCCGATCATCCGAACTATCGCGTGCCGGACCAGGTCATCGGCGGCGAGGTGCGCGAATCGCTCTTGAGCGACCTCCGTTGAGACCGCACGCGCCTCACACGTTCTTGCGGTACATGACGAAGCCCGGCTTTTCGGCGACGCCGTCGTAAAGGCGCATCGCCGTGTGATTGGTCTCGTGAGTGTGCCAGTAGACGCGCGCGGAGTTCGAAGCCTTCGCGTGCGCATAGACCGCTTCGATCAGCGCGCGGCCCACGCCCTTGCCGCGCGCGTCCTCGCTCGTGAAGAGATCCTGCAGATAGCAGATCGGGCCGTCGAGCGTGGTGCTGCGGTGATAGAGGAAGTGCACGAGGCCGACCACGCGCTCGCCTTGCAGCGCGACGAACGCGTGCATGGGCTCGTAGCCGTCGAAGAAGCGCATCCATGTGGTCTGCGTGAGCGCCTCGGGCAGCGCGGTCGGGCCGAAGCGGCCGTAGAAGCGGTTATAGCCGTCCCAGAGCGGGCGCCATGCGTCGTAGTCCGCAGGCGTGACGGGGCGTACGTGGATCGTCGTGCTCAAATTCGTTCTCCTTGGTTTCGTGTGTTCGTATCGGCGCCGACGCGCTAGTGTCAACGCTTTGCCGCGCAATCGGTCAGTGTTTCGAGTGCCTGCTCGCGGCGCCTTGCATCCTGGGCGTGCAAGGCGCTCGCGGCGTCGCCCGCACAGGCGCGGTACGCTTCGCGCGCCAGCGCAGCCGGGTCCGCACGCCAGTACGCCAGCGCCACAAGCCCAAGCGCGATGACGATCGCCCACGCCGTGCGCGTGCCGGCGTGACGGCGGCGAGGCGCCGTTTGTGCGCCGCTTGCGGCGGTGGGCGTAATCTCCATGGCATTCTCCACTCGAAGACAGGCATCAGCGTAAGCGTTTTGTGGCACCATTGTTAGTCCCACTCAAGCCACAAAACATGGAGCCACGAGATTGGACTACGCGCTGATGATGTCGGCTTACGAGCGCCGTGCGCGCGCGAGCGCGTCGCGACGCCTCACGCAACAGGACTTGCTCTACGAGAGCTTGCGCCGCGCGATTCTCGACGGCGATATCGTCTGCGGCACGCGCCTCGCTTCGAGCCGCACGCTGGCCGAGGAGCTTGGCATCGCGCGCAATTCGGTGCTCTACGCGTATGAGCGGCTGGTGGAGGAGGGTTTTGTCACGGCCACGCGCCATGGCTCCATCGTCAACCACGTGAAGCCCGCGGCTGCGCAGCCGGCCGCGCGCGCGGAGCCGCGCGAAGACACCGCGCGCCTGCTCTCGCGCCGCGTGCGCGAGCTGCCGCCGCGCCGCGCGTCGGGCGACGCGGCAACGGCGCTGCGGCCCGGCACGCCCGCGCTCGACGCCTTTCCGCTCGCGCAGTGGCGCACGGCGCTCGAGCGCGCCATGCGCGAGGTGGACGCGAGCGAACTTGGCTATGGCGACAGCGCGGGCCTGCCGGCGTTGCGCCACGCCATCGCGCAATACGTGCGCGTCTCGCGCGGCGTGCGCTGCCGGCCTGACCAGGTGTTCATCACGGACGGCACGCAAACGAGTCTCGACCTTTGCGCGCGCTTTTTCGCGGACGCGGGCGAGCGCGTCTGGATCGAGAATCCCGGCTATATGGGCGCGCGCGTGAATATGCAGGCGGCGGGGCTCACGCTGGTGCCGGTGCCCGTGGACGCCGCGGGCATGGCCGCGCGCGAAGAGGACTGGCGCGAGGCGCCGCCGCGTCTCGTGTATCTCACGCCCTCGCATCAATATCCGCTCGGCTGCGTGCTGAGCCTCGAGCGGCGGCTCGCGCTGATCGAACACGCGCGCGCGTGCGGCGCTTGGATCATCGAAGACGATTACGACAGCGAGCTGCGCCACGACGGCCCGCCGCTGCCGTCGATCCAGGGCCTCGCGGACGACACGCCCGTGATCTATCTCGGCACCTTCAGCAAGACGCTCTTTCCGGCGTTGCGCATCGGCTTCATGATCGTGCCGCGCCAGGTGGTGGCGCAGGTGGCGACGGCGCATCGCACGCTCATGCGCCAGGGCCGCGTGGCCGAGCAGGCCGCGCTGGCGGATTTCATCGAAAGCGGCCGCTATGCGCGGCATCTGCGCCGCATGCGCAAGCTCTACGAAACGCGGCGCGATGGCCTCGTGGCCGCGATCGAGAAGCATCTGGCGGGGCTCATCACGGTGTCCGCCGACGCGGGCGGCATGCACCTGAGCGTGCGTCTGGACGCGCCGCTCACCGACGTGGCCGTGAGCGAGGCGGCGCGCTCGCACGGCCTCGCGCTTTCGCCGCTCAGCGCGTTTTGCCTCGACGGCCCCGATGGCCGCGAGCCAGTGCGATACAACGGCTTCCTGCTCGGCTATGCAGAGGCCACGCCGGAGGCGTCGGATGCGCTCATGGCGACGCTGGCGGGGGTGTTGAGGGCGATGCTTTAGTGTGCCACGCAGGATTGCTGAGTGGTCCTTCAGAACATCTCCATCACCCGGTGATACATCATGCCGATCTCGAGCGCGGGTCTGCGCCATGCGGGGCCGCCGGGGAAACGCGCATGGCGCACGCGCGAAAACAGATCGAACGATGCTCGCTCGCCCGCGATGGCCTGCGCGACCACGCGCCCGGCGATGCCCGTGAGCGCCACGCCGTGCCCCGAAAAGCCCTGCACATAGTAATAATTCGGATCGACGGCGCCGAAGTCGGGCGCGCGATTGCGCGTGACGTCCACGAAGCCGCCCCACGCGTATTCCACGCTCACGCCTTCGAGTTGCGGGAATACGCCGGTCATGCGCTGCTTCATGGCCTCGGTGAGTTGCGCGGGCGCGGCGCCCGTCGAATCGGCGCGGCCGCCGAACAGCAGGCGGTCGTCAGCGGAAAGGCGGAAGTAGTCGAGAAAGAAGTTGTTGTCGCAAATGGCCGAGCGGCCGGGAATCAGCGCATCGGCGCGAGCGCGTCCGAGCGGCTCGGTCGCGATGATGTACGACGCAATGCGCGCGATACGCGCGGCCACGGGCGCGGGCAGCACGCCGCCCGGGGCCGCATTGCAGCACGACACCACGAAGCGGCAGCGCACCTCGCCGCGCACGGTTTTCACGACCGGCCGCGCGCCGCGCACCACGTCGAGCGCGCGCGAGTGCGCAAATAGCTGAGCGCCTTCCTTGCGCGCGGCATCGGCCAGACCCAGACAGTATTTGAGCGGATGCAGGTGCCCCGAGACGGGATCGTAGACGCCCGCCAGATAGCTCTGCGAATTCACGCGTGCGCGTGTGCCATCCGTGTCGAGCCATTCGAGCTTGTCGTAGCCCCAGCGCGTGCGCGCGGCGTCCATCCATGCGCGCAGGTCGGGTACGCGCTTCGGTTTGGTCGCGACCGTCACATAGCCCGGCGTGAAATCGCAGTCGATGCCGTAGCGCGCGATGCGCTCGCGCACCAGCGCCACGCCCTCGATGGACAGCGCCCATGCCGCGCGAATGCCCGCTTCGCCAAGCTGCTTTTCGAGCACTTCGTCTTTTGCGAAGCCCACGAGCGTCTGTCCGCCGTTGCGCCCGGACGCACCCCAGCCGGGCCGATGCGCGTCGAGCACCACGACCGAGAGCCCGCGTGCGCGGCACTCCAGCGCCACCGAGAGGCCCGCGAAGCCCGCGCCGATCACGCACACGTCGGCGTCGATCGTGCCTTCGAGCACGGGATCGTCGGCGGCGGGGCGCGTGGCGGTGGCTTCGTAGTACGAGTGGCGGGTGAGCACGTCCGCCTGGGCGTCGAGGTCGAGTGTCATCAGAGCAGATCCTTCATTCGATACCAGGCCATCGCGAGCACGAGAGCCGGGGTTCGCAGTGTAGCGCCGCCGGGGAAGTCGCGGTGACGGATCTTCCCGAACAGGTCGAAGCGTGCGGCCTGGCCGTGAATCGCGTCGGCGATCAGCGTGCCGGCGAGGCCGGTGGTATTCACGCCGTGCCCCGAAAAGCCCTGCGCGAAATAGACGGTGGGCGAGAGGCGGCCGAAGTGCGGCGCGCGGTTCATCGTGATGTCGACGAAGCCGCCCCACGCGTATTCGACCTTCACGTCGGCGAGCTGCGGGAAAGTCTTGAGCATGTCGTTGCGCATCGCCTCGCCCAGGTTGCGCGGCGCCAGCTTCGAATAGCTCACCTTGCCGCCCCACAACAGGCGCGTGTCGGGCGCGGGTCGGAAGTAGTCGAGCACAAAGCGGCTATCGCAGACGGCGGCCTGCGCCGGCATCAGCGTCGCCATGCGCGCGGCGCCGAGCGGTTCGGTCGCGATCACATAGGTGCCCACAGGCATGATCTTGCGCGCGAGTTGCGGCGCAAGCGCGCCGAGCCAGGTGTTGCACGCGAGCACGACGAACTTCGCGCGCACCTGGCCCTGCGCCGTTTCGATCGCATGGCCGCCATGCTCGTCGCGAATGCGCGTGACCGCGCTGTCTTCGAAGATCTGCACGCCCGCCTCGCGCGCCGCGCGCGCAAGCCCGAGCGTGTAGTTGAGCGGATGCAGATGCCCGCTATCGGGATCGTAGAGTCCGCCCGGATAGCGTGCCGATTTCACGTAGTGGCCCACGCCGGCGCCATCGACATAACGGAACCGTTCGTAGCCGAAGCGCTTTGCCGCTTCATCGCGCCAGCGCTTGAGCTCGTCCACGTCGCGCGGCTTGTTCGCTGCGGTGAAGTAGCCCGGCGTGAGCGCGCAATCGATCTTGTGCTTTGCCACGCGCGACTTCACGATGTCGAGCGTTTCGAGGCCCATCGCCCAGATCTGCTTGACCTCGCCCTCGTTCATGAATTGCGCGAACGTATCCATGCCGCACGCGAAGCCGCCGATCAACTGGCCGCCATTGCGTCCGCTAGCGGCCCATCCGACTTTCGACGCCTCGAGGACCGCGACCCGATAGCCGCGTTCGGCGAGATTGAGCGCCGCCGAAACTCCCGTGAGACCCGCGCCGATCACGCAGACGTCGGCATCCAGCGTGCCTTGCAGGGCGGGGTGGTGAATCGTGTCGTTGACCGTTGCCGCGTACCACGACGGCGCATGAGGCTGATTGGCGAATTTGAGCATAGGGAAAGCGTACAGGGAAATGCGCGCGGCGGCGCGCGGGTTGTGAGCCCGCGCCTCCCGCCGCGCACTCGTCAGAACGCGTAGATGAACTGCGCGCCCAGCAGGTCGTTGCTCTTGCTGTACGAGCCGTC
>NZ_SMRP01000011.1:267315-267559 GCF_004353915.1 Paraburkholderia silviterrae
TGTCGGATAGAACAGCAGATCGAGCGCCACGTCCTGACGCGTCGCGCCGTGGCATTCGAAGCCGTGGCCGCCGTTGGCCTGCGAAGTCGCGAGGCACTCCGAACCAATGCCGAAGCCGTTGTACGGGTCCATGCCGTTGCCGTTGAGCGCGATGCCGCCACCGCCGCCGCCGTTCTTGCCGTCGGCGAGCACGTCGTAGCGCGCGGTCACGCCCATGCGGCCCACCACCGGCGCGTTGAACTTG
>NZ_SMRP01000012.1 GCF_004353915.1 Paraburkholderia silviterrae
GCGATTGCCATGTCGATGAAAGACATATCGACATGGCAATCGCAAGGGGGAAGAGATTTGTACCTTGACTCCGGCCGACTAATGGGTGTACCTTGACTCCGGCCGACTAATGGGTGTCAAGTTGACGGCAAGAAGTCATCTGGAAGGAATACGTAAAGGAGTCCTCCTGATTATGGAGCAAGGCTGGACAGACTGGCCTCGCTCCAGGAGTACCAGTTGGTGATGCGTTCCTTTAACTGGTTGCGGTGAGCCACAGCGCTCATGCGGTGACGGGGTAACGCGAAGTGTTGCCGGATCGGACCGAAGCGGGAGAGGAAGGCCTGGGTCCGGCGTGGATCGCGAAAACCCTGCATCTGGCGCTCACGCCGGCGCGTGGGCTGATGACTGTTCTCCGCACGATTATTGACCCGCGCGCAGGCCTTCACGAACACATGCTTCACTCCGGCCAGCTCTGGCACCTCCACCTTTGCAGCCGGGTAACTGCGCAGCTGGTCGGTGACGATTTTGCATGGCACGGGGTTTGAGCGCAGAATCCGCCTGAAGAAGCGCTTAGCCGCAGCCTTGTTGCGGCTCTTCTGCAGTAGCACGTCGAGTTCCATGCCGTGCTCATCCACGGCGCGCCATAGCACGTACGGCTTACCTCGCAGCATCACAAACAGCTCATCGAGGTGCCAGGTCGTGCCGGGCTTGCGGCGCACGGCCGTCGCACAATGCGCAAACTTCGCACCGAAGCGGTCACACCAGTTGCGCACCGATTCGTACGTCACGCCCACACCGCGCTCGAGCAGAAGCTCCTTGATGTCACGCAGGCTTAGGTTGAAGCGGTGATACCAGCGTACCGCACAGCTGATGATTGCAGGCGGAAAGCGGAAACCGCTGAAAGGGGATCGGCTCTTCTTCATCCCACCATTCTAGTCGGTTCCGCCGCCAACCTGACATTGCCGTTGAAGGCGATCGGCCAATGGCCCGATGAGGCGTCAGCCTCTGTAGCCACCTAACGATCGTCACCACGAGGGGTCGGGCATGGCGATATTTTTTACTCGCGGGCCACGCGAGGGGGTATGCACATGCCCCTGCTATCCAGCTTTCACGGTAACGGGGTGGGCTGAACGATGCTGCATCCCAGCCTAACTCGGCGATCGTCCCGTGCAGGTCCGCGAGCATCGCGTTGACACGTGTTCACTGCCAAGGTCGCGGGCGCCCCTCAGCAATGATCACGGCGCGCAAGCCCGGGGGCATACGCATTAACCATCCACAGGCTGCACTCTTTCGATTGCAAGTGCGCATCACCCTGCAGGTCGCCAGACCGTGGCGTGACCTCGTAGACATCAATCCGGATCGTCTGAGTCGAAATCGAATCGGGACAGCATTTCGGAAACGGCCGCAGTCGCGGAAGCAAGCACCCGTCGCGCGCCGCGCTCGTCGATTTTCGATGTCTTCTTCAGATAGTCCGCGACAAGGTAGCGCGGGTCGAGCACGGGCATCGCCTCGATGGACGATAGCACCGGCAACTGTGCGCCTTTTTGCTCGGCAACTCGCACCTTCATCACCAGCGGCGCGTATGTGAAGTCACTGATCTTCACTTTCTCCGTCCAGTAGATCAATAGCGACTGCTTGTCGCCCTCGGATGCATCCACCACGCTGAGCTTGCCCGTCGCTTCCGCCGCACGGCGAATATCCTCGCGGACGGCGTTCATCACTGTCGCGCGGTTGCTGCCTTGCGTGCATTGCAACTTGATGAGCACGCGCCGGATCGGTTCGAGACCATCCACCTGTATACGCAGATGTTTTGCGTGCAAGCGCGAAGCATAGCTGCCGGCTACCGCGAACTGCGCTCCAACGTTCTGAAGTCCGGCATGCGTGATCCTCGAAAGGTTCTGCACGAATTCGGTAAAGAACGGCAGCCGCTCTTCAAAGAACTGATTGCGGTGCCCGTAGTGTTCGTCCATCCGCACGGATAGATGATGCGCGACCGCGACAATCGACGCGATCTCCTTCTGATTTGTATCGAGCAAGCCGTCGAGTGCGGGTGGCAGCGCAGGGCGCCTACCGATCATCGTCACGCATTCGTTATCGAAGTGGACAGCGAGTTCCGTATCCTGATGAAGGTTGTACGCCTCCACAAACTGGGCGACGATCAGATTGAACAGTTCACGCTTGCCGGCGTCCTCGAAGTCGGTGAGCAGGCGTGCCGTGCCAGGCAGCGCTGCGAGGCGCTTCTGTTGCGCCGCCGACGGCGCTTCCCTGCCCCGGTCGCTCTGCAGGATCAGGCCGAGCCGCGTGATCCGCTTGGGCGCCTTTCTCACTTCATCGCTTGTGAACGCGTCGCGCACCATCATCAGGTACTCGCTCAGGTAATACTCGCGATGGGGGTAGATCACGCCGTCCGACTGCAGCAGCGCACCGGGCGTGCTCAAGTGGGTCCATTCTTCGAGCGCGGAGGGCGAATCGCGTCGCGGGATGCCGATGTCGATCAGTTCGGCCTTGCAGTTCGCATGCTCCTTGAGACTGTCGTCGTCGCCCGCATCATGTTCGTCGATCTCTTCGTCGTCTATTTCCTGCGGTGCCGCGTTTTGCAGATACGCCGAAAATTGCGGGGCATTCTGTTCAACGAGTTGGGTGAATTCGACCTTGAACGTTTCCAGATCGAATAGCAGCGCGTCATGTACTTCGGCGAGGCATTGATACCACTCCGTCGGCGGAAGATTGGGATTGATCACGACTTGAGTGTCCCAGTCGTTCTCGCCCTTCTCGGGTGTACCGAGAAAATAGTTGAGCGCGCGGCCACCTTTCAGAAAGAAGATGACCCGTTGCTTTCCATTCGCATTCAACGCATTCGCGGTGGCACCCAATGCCCCGATCTTTTTCGTCAACCATTCTGATAGCCACTTCATTTTGGCACGGTCGCCATTGTGCAGCAGTTTGGTCAAGTCCCCGCTTAGCTCCGCACGCAAGTCATCGCTGATTGCTTCGTTAGCTTCCGCGCGGTAATTGACGAGCAACCGGAACAGGTAGAACGAGTCGATCAGGTGATTCATCTTCACCGCGGCCAGATGCTGGCCTTCAAACGCGTCCAGCGGCTTGTACCTGAATAACGCAGGCGACCCGGGGTCCTGAATGAAGTACCGCGCGAGCGTCTCCGTTTGCGCCTGCACCTGGTCGGAGATGGCGTCATGTCCCGCCTTGCGCACGACGCGCTGATAGACGTTCTCCAATACCTGAAGCGGATGGAAGGAAGGCGCTTTCCACATGAACGCCTTATCCTCCTGCGCGGGATACGGCAACCGCACATTCTCACGGGCACCGAGCGCGATAAGACCGAGTCGGGTCAGACATCCAGCGCCGTCGAGCACAGTCGGCGCCGGTACATCCGGCTGTTCCGGCGCTGCCTGGCACGTCCAGACTTTCACAAGATCACCCGACTCCCTGTAAAGCGAGACGAATTGCTGTGTCGCGCCCGTGTCGAGCCAGATGAGGAACGCACCGCGTTGAGATGCACCCGGTCCGGCTTCGCGCTCGACCTCCGGATAAAACTTCTTCACCTGCCCCATCGCGTATTCGCCGAACTTCACATGCTCCTGATTGCTCGCGTAATTGACGAAGTTGGCAAAGCGCTGAAAGTCGGTGTACTCAGCTACGCGAGTCCAACTCTCATTGCCGCGACGCCGATTGAAGTCGGCGAGACTATAGGACTTCGCAGCCATGCGTGATCTCCTGTTCCGGATTGGAATGAGTCTGACGGTGCGTGCTATTTCAACGTTCGGCCAAGCCTGTCGAGTTCGCCCGCATGAATGGTCACCGCGTCGAGAACCAGCACGCCGCCCACGGTCGGGTCCGCCTGGTTGCTGTCGAGATACCGGCTTACCGCGTCGCGACTCGCCTGATGATCTTTGGTGATGCGGGTGTCGTCGAGAATGGCCAGTCCGGTCTTCAACCATTCGAGGCACTTCGCGTACCACGCGTTGTTGAGATCGCGGATGACGGCTGCTTCGTGCTCGTCTGCGGAACCGTTCGGGTTGTAGGGACGATAGAGCGGCGCCCACGACTCGCCCCGTCCGAGGTGAATCGAAGTGGGCGGATAGCCAGCCGCGTTCATGAAGAGCGTGCAAGTCAGGCATGAAGCCATTTTCTTCGTCACGTCGCCCACGGCAATTTCATAGGGCTCACACGCCGGACCCAGATGGTAGGCCTTGTAGATCGCCTGGATCATGCCGTGGGTATAGGCCGCAATGTCGTCTGTGGTGACGTCATCGACATAGGCCATGCCCGCACTGCGGATCGAGATCGTCGTGAGGTCTGCTTCGTTCAGCGCCCCGTTGCCTGTCTCGCCACGCGCCACACCGGCTCTTTCTCCGCCAATCAGGCCCCACGGCACAAGCGTGTCGCTGTCCGCGCGCTTGCGCCCTTCCCAAAGCGGGCTGTCCGCCGGCGGCAACCAGCGCGGGTGAGAACCGGGTTCGCCATTGCGTGGCCGTGGAGTGCGAAAACGTGCTGTCGAACGCGGTCCGACGGGATCGGTGTCGCCCTCGGTGTTCTTGTTGTCGACGAACCCCGTATACGCACCCCGCCCCGTATATTGCGCAACCGACAGGGTCCGGATCTTTTCCCAAAGCGCTTTACCCTTCTCCGACAATACGGGCGCCGATACGCTTTTCGGACCATTCTTTCCGGCCAGCGAATACACACCCATGATGACGGCGCCCTCGCTATAGCCGGGACTCAAACCTGCTTTCACTTCGCTGCGGAGCTTTCCGGTTTTCGTGAGGTAAGCGGCAACTGCACTATCCATCTTGCCGACGATCCCTTCGAATTGTTTTGTCTTCGCAGGCTCTTTGGCCCCTTCCAATGGGTCCATGTCGAACTGGATCGGACTGCCGGACTCCGCGATATACGCCCCGGCGAACCCCAAGGTCACCGCCGTCATAATCACGTCGGCTTCTGTTTCCGGATTTCCGTCGTTGGAGACGATGCCTTTCGTGCGCCGGAACGCGGTGAAGGGTGCCCGGTCGAATGACCAGAGCAGGACAGTGTCCTCCGTGGTCTTCACCAGCGAAACGAATTTCTGATTGACGCCTTCGTCGAGAATAAAGGCAATTGGCCCCGGGTTGCGTGCCTCAGGACCGGCTTGCTTCTGGACTTCCAGATAGATGTCCTTTACCTGCTTCATCACGAAGGAGCCGAACCGCGCGTGGTTTTCGTTCGCGGAGTAGTTGACGAAATTGGTGAACGCGCTGAAGTCGCTCAGTTCAGCAATTCGTGTCCAGCCTTCCTGAAGGCGTTTCGCATTGAACGCGGACAGGCGTAGCGTTTTCGCAGCCATGAATAGTGCTCCTATAGCGCATTGAGCGAATCATGCTTCCTTGAGAACCGGATCAAACGTAGTGCCGGACAGTACATACTTTTTCATCACCGGCTTGTCGAATTTCCGTGTTTCGAAGACCTTCCAGCTTTCGAGCGGCGGCGGGCATGTCATGATTTCGATCTTCACGTCGATGGCCGACGCGTTGACGGGTATCGGAATTTCTGCGGAGGACATCACGAGAAAGTTGCCCGACTGCCTGGAGCGGCGCTCGGGGCCTTCATTCCACTCCACTGAAAAGCGCGCGACGAAGCCACCGTCGTTGTCGACCAGCACTGACCCAGCCGTGCTCTTCGTCATCTTGGGAGAGAACGGCACCAGATTGCTGATCCAGCCGATCACCTGCAGCGACGATTGCGCGCTGTCCGATGCAGACAGCAGAAACGGTCCCAACGAAACGGACGCACCCGCCGACTTCGCTCTGTTCAGAAGCGAAGTCCCGGCCGAGCTCCAGTCCGCTTCGACGTTGACGTTTCTGCCGAGCAGCAAGCCCGTCGGTATCAAGGGCAGCACACCGCCATTGCCGCTCAACTTTCCCGACGAACAAAATCCGGCATCCTCTCCGGACAGGAACCATTCGTTCGTCTCGAACACCATGGGGTGCAGCCACGGTCTGCGCAAACTCACCAGCAGGTACTCGACGCTGACCGAGCGTACCCGGGTGACCATCGCCGCCGCATCCGCCTCCGCGTCGTCCGTACCGATGCGCAGTTCGAGATCTTCGTCGTCGCCGATCGTGGTGAATGCCGTCTGCGACGTGCCCCGTGCATCCGGGTCGATGTCCAGGCTCCGGAAGCGTTCCGGGCCCGCCGTGCTCCAGTCTTCCGGGCTTGCATACACGGGTCGCCACGAGCCGTGGGTGCCGTCCAGGTTGGCGAACTTCTCGGACTCGAACGCGCTCTTCGCGTCACTTAAGATGCCTGCGGCGAACGGCGAATCCCCGTTCACGGAAGCACCGTTGAGCAAAGACCCGTAAATCTGCTGCGTCGATCCGGTGGATGCCGAGTAGCCTCGTGTAAATGTCGGCACCGGATCGACGAGCTGATGAAACGCAAACAGCGCTTTGAGGTCACCGTTTGGATTGCGGCCCGACAGCGCATTCTGGAACGTAGCCGTATCGATCGAGACCGGGAACCGGTTAATCTGAAGAACGGGCCTCGCCGCGCGTGCGAGGCCCTCGGTCGCGGGCGAACGTTCGGCCTGGGCGGCCGTTTCTCCCACCGCGCTGCCCAGCGCGGCGACGATCGAGTCGAGGATGCCCATGAATGTCGTCTTTCCCTGGGCTACCGGCTGGCGGGTGCCGGCGGAGAAGCTGGCGTCACGGAACTGATCCACGCGATCACCTGCATCCCCGGAAGCTTAAGGACCCCGTTCGAGAAAGTCGACTTGAACGCTTCGCCTGATTTTTTCTCTTTTCGGTAATTTCCGGCGCAGCTAAATGGTCCCCATCCCCACCCTCTGCTTTCGCTCAAGGACGATTCCGAATTGAATCGGGACGTATCCTGCTCGGTAAAATTCGCCTTGATCGACACGTTTTTGGCGACGATGAAAGCGACCGGTATTAAAGGAAGCAGCCCTGTCGAATTGCCTTTCAGTTGGCCATTGGAGATGCTATCGGGCTTCTGGTCTGTGAGCGACCAGCCCGTCATGCTGAACAACATGCTGTTTAGCCAGGGACGTCGAATTCGCACCACAATCAGCTCCGCGGTCAACTCGAACTCACTTGCCTCCAAAGTAGCGGAATCAGTCTTATCGCTTCCGCTCTGTGCTGCTCTACTCCACCAGAAGATGCCATCCGAATGGCTTGAATACTCTGACGCCCGCTCGCTCGTGCTAGTCGACAGTGACTTGCTCGACAGTGTCAACTGCGTCCCCTGGCAAGCCGGTTCGCACCAGTTCGTAGGCATCGCGTAACTGGCAAACCATGTGTTTCCCCCAGACGTCTGATCGGCCGCCATGTTCTGATTGCTCATCGCGTCCTGAGCCTGAGCGATCGCGGCGGAGACCGCGTTATTGATCGTCGTTCTCAGCGCATTCGAAGCCTTCTCGACGTTCTGTTTTCCTTCTCGCACCCATCTGTTCCAGGCCTGATCGATGGTGTTCTGCAGGCCCGGCGCAACCGCCTGAAATTTCCGTTGATCTTCGATCTTGTCCAGGTCATAGCCGTTGTAGGCCAGACGGTACCCGCCAATGGCGTTGACGTACGCCGTCTGATTCTGGTCATAGGCGAGCGCGATGGGTGACGGGCCAAAGGTTTCCGTCGGCGGCCCGTCGAAGTTAGGGATCGACGTTTTGGTGTTGAGAAAGGCGTAGGCCTTGTCATAGACCGCTCTCTGCGCAGGGTCTTCCGTTTGAACGGCGTTTGCGGCATCGACAATGTCCTTGTAGGTTTTGGACACTTTCCTGCCGGACTCTGCATATTCAGCCTGCACCTCCGGTATCGCATCCACCATGTCGGAGAAAGCAAAAGCGCTCCGCAAATCTCCATTCGGATTGATCGAGCTTCTCGCGTTGCGGAAGTCGTTCGGATTGAGCACGTAGTTCTTCGTCATCTGAAGCAATGTCGTAGCACTATCGAAATCACCCGTCTTTCCCCCGCCCGGCACGTAAGTCAACGCGTCGTAGATCCGGTCGTAGAGGGACTCGAGTATTTTCCTTTCCTGATCCAGTTTCATATCATGTCCTTGGTAGGCAGCGGGTCGTTAGACTCTTTCGGAAGTCCCTCTGAGCTCAGGTGACGATGACGCTGTTGCGTGCATCCAGGCACTTCACTGTGTAGCTCTCGATCGCACCGAGCAATTTGCTAGCGCTGGCCTCGGTAACAGCAACACCGTTGAGTTGGTCCAACTCGTCCGCGAAGCCCGAGAACGCGCCGGGCAACTTCTTGGCTTCGCCGAGCAATGCGTCCCGTTTCTGGTCGATGGACATCACAGCCGAAAGATCGCCAATCAACATGTCGTTCGCCTGCTGCTCGGCGATGAGTGCACGAATGTCCGCGTCCAGTACGTCGATCTTGGCGTCGAACGCCTTGCGCTGGTCGGCCAGGTCCGAGTACTTGAACCCTTCCGATACCTCTCCCATGATCTTTTTCAGCACTTCGACGCCAAGCCGGATTGCCTCGGCCTCCGGCTTTTTTAGGTCGATTTTCTCGAGATCTTTCGGAATGAAGTCTTTGTAGATATCGATGATGCCGCGCGCTCGGATCACATCCTGAGCCGCGATGATCTTCGCGCGATCATCGTCAATCGCTTTCCAGCTGGCGCGCTTGTCGATGACGGCCTGACTCAACTCCGGCTGGCGTTGCTGGCGCTCGGCAAGTAGTTCCTTGGTTCGCTCGGCGAGTACCACACCGCGAACTTCTTTCGCTTTCTCGTTCAAGCGGTCCGCAGCGTTGCGCAACTTCGCCTTGATGCCGGTGATCCGCGTGGCGAACAGCCCACTTTGTTCTTCGCGCGCCGCCTGTAGTTCCTTGAGGTCCGACGGGCTGAGCTTGGGTGTGGCGATAGCGGCATCGATCTCCGCCAACTGGCTGAAGATTTCGCGGAAGTCGAGGCTCTTGGCCTGCGTCGATATCGACACCAGTTCTTCTGCCATGGCCTTGTCGAGATCCAGCGCGTAGCCGGATGCCCGCTGGGCTTTGTCCATGACGGTCATCAACTGCTCGCTCTGAAAGACGGCGAGCCGTGAAATATCCTTGGTCGATTGAACGATCAGACTAAAGTCCGGTTCTGCATAGCTTGCATTTGGTGAAACAAATGGCGTGACATTCGACATGATGAAGCACCTCATCGTTGAAGGAACAGGCGATGGTCGCCGGGCACCGTGTGTGTGTGGCCCTTACGTCCCATATCGCTTCCCGTATTCTGCGCGCGCTTCATCGATGACATCCATGAGCGTGCCGGAGAGGTCGCCCACCTCTTTCCATGGATCGATCACATTCCTGAACGAAGAGATGAATGTGGTCAGCTTCATTCCGTTGTCGATGTTCTTCCATTCTTCCTGCGAAGCCTCGATCAGGCTGAGCATCGAAGCCCACATGTACTCGAGGTGGCCCATCGCGGTCTCTGCGTCGAGCATGCGCGTACCGATTTCGCTGAAGTCGAGCGCCAGGGTGTCCATGGCTTTCTGAAGCTTTTTCGACGACGAAACCTTATCTCTCAGGACGCGAGCCTTCTCGATCAACTCGTTCTTCTCTTTACGCGCCGCCTCCGCCTTCGCCCCGAAGATTCCTCCGGTGATCGCCAATCCGATGATCCCTCCCGCGGCCCCGGTGAATGCGAGTCC
Source organism: Paraburkholderia silviterrae (assembly GCF_004353915.1). Classification (GTDB taxonomy): domain Bacteria; phylum Pseudomonadota; class Gammaproteobacteria; order Burkholderiales; family Burkholderiaceae; genus Paraburkholderia; species Paraburkholderia silviterrae. The sequence continues at coordinate 9,644 of NZ_SMRP01000012.1, forward strand.
GACATACTTGTCGTAGTCCTTCTTCAATTGCTCGATTCTGTCGTCGTACTCCTTCAACGTTTTCTCGTCCGCCGCAATTGTCTCTGCCAACTTGTTTTCAACCATGGCCTTCCGTTTTCTGGCGACTTGTGGCTCCAGTCCGGGCATATCCGTGCCCGTCGAAAGCTTGCCGCCAACCAGAACAAGCCGGTAATCGCTGACCGCAGTCTTCACGGCGAGCGTTTTCTTCTGTTGTGCGTCGGTGTCAACGCGCATCTTTTCGAGGATTTCACCGAGTGATTGAGCAATCTCTTTGTCTTCGGCCTCATAGGTGATGTCCTCGGGCTTGAGTCCGGATGCACCGCGTAGCGTGCCCTTGACCCGTTCGAGCACAGGCATTTCCTTGATAAAGCCGATCAGTCCTTCGCCCGTCGTGACGAACTTTCCCGAAAACCCTTTCAGTTCGATGCCTTGATTGACCACCGCCTTCTGCACGGGCTCCCAGTCGTAGCAATGCCTGGAGATCTGCTGGAACAGGTCCCGGATATCTGACGGCTCCAGACCTGCTATGCCACTCGATTTGTAGCCGACGTATTCGTCGACTTCGTTTTGCGTCAGCGGTAGGCTCCGGCCATTCCTTGCGTACAACCATATATTCAGCAAATCTTCTTTGGTGAAAATGCCACCCGATCTCGCGACACCCTGCTCCTTGCCAGTGAGCAGTTTCAACGCCGTAGTCGCGACGTCTTGCGGCTTGATGGTCTTCTCTTGATTCGTCATCGGCTGAGACATAATCAGTTCTCCTGTGTGACACCGCGATTATTGGTTACGCGTCAAGCGATACTGTATTCGTGACTCGATAGCGTTGCGTTGCCCGAATTATTTGAGGAATCAATCAAAAAACGCTACTGAGTTCCATAGCCCTGCTCTGCACAAACTTCCAGTTGTTGATGATCGTTTTGAAATCGATGAGAAAGGTCAGCAGTTTTCGTCTGCCATCGATGCTGTCGAATTGTTCTGCCGCGTTCGTGAGCGCCACGCAAGCCTCCTGCCAGGCGAGCCAGAGATGGGTCACGGCCATTTCGGCGTCGAGCATCACCAGGCCCAGTTCAGTGAAATGCACGAAAAGCCGGCCCATGGTGTAGGTCACACGTTGCCGGCTGCGATACACTTCCATCTGACTCTTGAGCGTCTGGATTGCAGTGTCCAGTTCTCGTCGCTTCGCTTCGACGATCGCTGCGTCACGAGGATTGGATTGCACGGCCAGGTCGTACTCGCGCTGAAAGGCGGCGATCATGGGTTCGACCGTGATCTCGTTGCCGATCTTTTCCCGATTGGAGTTCTTGAGGACCAGCCTCTTCCCCGCCACGACAGGTTCGAGTGCCACGACGCCTTCACGAAAATTCAACAGCAGGCGCATGGCATGGGCGGTATCTCCGACCTGCTCGCGATTGATCTTTTGGAGACTCTCCATCTTCCCGGCCAGCTGGCTCTTGCCCTGGATGTCAGCGGGTCCGAAGCTCTCGTCCGGTATGTCACCGACCGGTAGTTCGCTCAAGTCTGCGCCGACCGTGGCGCAAGCTCGCACGTAAGGCGGCAGCGCCTTGATGGCGTCGATCAGCAATTCGCCCGAGCGGACGATCCTGTCGGAGATCGACAGCAGCGTTGTTGCCTGCTGCGTGATCATGTCTTTCGTGGGGTCCCAGTCGTCCGCATTGCTGCGGATACGTTCGAAGAGAGTGCGCAGATCGGCTGGCTCCAGCCCCGCGACTCCCGCTGTCCGGTAGCCGACAAACACCTCCACGGCCTGCAATATCGTCGGCAGGCTGGATGCATAGGTCACGTAGTCATGGATCTTGTCGCAATCGTCGCGCGTGAAGCGCGGGCTGCCCATGGCAGCTGCCCCCGTACCCCTTGCCTGGTCGGCTAACGTAGTCATGATTCCCGTTTCAATGTCTGGTCGATTCTTTTTTCAGTTAGAACGTGGCATTTTATTTCGTTATACGAAATGTTTTGTTAGATTCACACACCAAACGAACTTCCATTCAATGTTCCATCACAGTCTGGTTACGGCGCAGCCTGATTCAGGCCAAACGCAACGCCGACCTGGCGTCGTTCCAGAATGCAACACGTTTCTCCTGCCCATCCATCGCCGGGCCATTGATGATCCGCGTCGTGCCCGCGAAGTCACCACGGTCCGCTGGTCCATTGCAGCCATTCGTCTTCCAGAACCATCCTGCCGAGCGAGCGGCAAGATTGTCTGCGCTTGCCAGCAAATCCGGCGCCGACAGCAGGTCCGATCCGAGCGCTTTGCCGCATGCAGCGTAGTTGTCCCGAAACGTGATTTGCTTGAGTCCTCGTCCCCGATATCGCCAGCCATCGCCGGAAGCCGGGTCGCCGTTGCCGTACCGTCCACCGTAGGCCAGATTGGCAATCTGCTGCTGACGGACGAGCGGGACCTCCGCTTCGGCCAGCCTGCGCCCCAGCATCTCGCGTTGCTGCGCCGGCACGCGCGAGAAAATCGCGAGCGCTGACGGTTTGTAGTTAAACGACTCCACAAGCTGCCTGAATCCCCCAGACTCGTGACGAATCTGCGCGATAAAGGCCGCCTGTCTCGCTGGCGTGTTGATGTCGAATTCATCCATCGCCGCAACGACAAGTTCAAACCAGCGATTGGCGAGTTCCTCCGACAGACCTGCCGCCTGCCGAAACGTCTGCTTGTTCATTTCCAGTCCAGAAAAACCGGCGACATAATGTCGGAACTCAAAACATCAATAAAAAGTCAGTTGTCAATGCATTTCAATACAAAATATTTATCTACTAATACGATTTATTTTATCATCAAAAATAACCAACTATTTATTAAATAAAATATCCACTTTTATTTTCATTTTAAAACAGAAAAATAGATAAATACATCGATGAGCCTTCGTAAAGGTCACGCCGCACGGTTGTCCTGCTGGTTCACGCAAATATCCAGTCCGGCTGCTTCATTGGTTGAAGTTGGATGGGTACCACGAAATTCCGTTAGTGTCCGCACGCGACCTTTGGCCTGTGTGTACGTCGAATTTCGGAATCAACCAGTGCACAATCAAAGATATGTTCATTCCAAAAAAATGTCAAGAAATTCAGGTCTGTTTATTGCGAATCTATTGTTTATAATTTTGCTCATATTCAACCGGATTGACCACGATATATTACGGCGCAACTTGTTTGTAAACGAATTAAGATTTTTGGGACAGAAAGCCTTGGACGCGCAGCGGCTAAGGGCTGCGCTTCCGTCGCCAAATCTCGATGCGATAGTGGCCAGCAGCGTGCAGCGTGCGCAGTTCTTCGGCGTCGAGCGCGAGCGCCGTGCTCGTGCGGGTGTGACGGCTGGCGAGCGCGAACAATTGTGCGCGCCGCTGGGCTGAGGCGCCCTCGCTGATTTCCGCCGACGCTGCGCAAAAGAAATCGAGAGAATCGGGCGGCAGCCGCGTGTGCAGCCACGCGGCGATACACGCGGTCAGCGGCGAATGGAATGGGTTGGTCATGCCCGCTTCCTGGATCGTGAGAACAACTCGGTTCTTGTTATGACCCGGCGAACGCCTCGCTACTGCGCCCACCACCGCGGCGCCGGTCCTCTCAATTTGGCCATCGACGCATTATGTTAGTAATCCTATATATTTAACGTAGAAGTCCCCCGGGCGCGCGGCCGGTTCGCGAAACCTCACGAACATTCAAACCGCCGCGGCCTTCAGGCCAATCGTCGATGAGCGCAGAGGATACTACCCGCCCGCACACCGATCTACCTATCAAAACTAGGAGGTTTTACGCGGGCGCTTTCGAGTTGACACGTGCAGGCTTCGGCTCTGTCAACTTGTCGAGGGTGAGACGGCACGACGGGAGGGGTGACGACGATCAGAAAACGGTCTTCAGCCGAGCGGCCGCTTTGACGAACACGCGCTTCACGCTCGCAAGCTCCGGGATCTCGGCTTTTACCGCCGGATAGCTGCGCAACTGAACGGTGAGGATCTCGCGAGGCACCGGAATCGAGCGCAGCACACGCTTGACGAGGCGTTTGGCCGCAGCTTTATCGCGAACCTTTGACCCAGTGAGCGAAGCCCCTGTTGGACTTATCGTGCCAACACAGGATTGTCTCGTATGTCACGGCCACACCGCGCTCGAAGAGCCGTTCCTCGATGTCGCGCAAGCTCAACTGAAAGCGGAAATGCCAGCGCACAGCGTAACTGATAACCTCGGCTGGGAAACGGTGACAGTGATAGTGCGATTTCGATTTCTTCATCACGCCATCTTAAGTGACTGGCATAACAACCTGACAACACCTTCGCAAGCGAGCGCGGTCATGATGGCACATGCCGCATCATTAGTTATTCGGCTTATATAGTAGTTGTGTGCTACTCGGCATAGTAGTAGCACAGCTTACTGCCGAAGCCGAAACGTCGAAACAACGAACGTAGAGGCCGACCTCGTGTGTCGGACCGGGCAGCGCTCAATGGCGTCCTGTTCGTGTTATGCACCGGGATACGATGGAACCATTTGCCGACCGCACTCGGGTTTCGCTCGGGCGCGACCTGCTGGCGTCGTCTGGACGCATGGCAGAATTGGTGGGCGCGTCGCGCGGCCGTCTACGGCGTGACCACTTCGCGCGGGTGCGCCAGTTCCCCGACCCGACGGCCCGGTCCTACTCGTCGCTCGAAATTGCCGATGAGTGAGGCCATACACTCGCTATGCGGCTTGTGTTTCCCCAAATACCGTAGGTGAACCCTCCTGCCACCGCTTGACAATGACAAAAGGGCAAGTTGGTGTCCACGCGCTCGCCATCAAGGGCTCGCGTGATATATGCCTCTGACGCGCACCTGCTAAGAGAGCCGTGGAGCCACCACCGGAGCACGCCACGAATTCAAGTTTTCTCCAAAACGCGTCGCCAAATCGCGCTATTGTGATAAGTTTTCGTATATTTACGACCTCTTTCTTCTGCCTCTTTCACGGCGCCATTCCCTCACGCTGATGAGTTCGCTGAATTCACGTCCGAGCTTCGCGCTTGTGGGGGCGGGATTCCAGCGTGCGGCGCAGTGCTTCTTCGCTTCAAATGCGCAAGCGCATTACGCGCGCCGAGTTGAATGTCCACACAATCATCGCTCGACGGTCAGCCCTGCAATGGGCTCCGATCTGCACGCATGGCCGGCGTTCTAGCTGGTTCGGGAGGCACTCGCGTTGGATACCCGCAACACCGTGCTTCGCACGGTGTGCCCCGCCTGGCGGAGCCGGCCGGGTTCTCCAAGGGGCATCCCCTTGGAGCACGGTATATGTAGACGGAAATGCGTCAGCATTTCCGTCTACATATACGTCGTGCCTCGGCTTTGAGCCGACCGCCCGACGACAGGCCATTTTTGGATCAGAATGAATCGCTTTTGGATCATTTCTGGATCGCTGTCAGAGCATGGAGGATCACAGGTTGAGCGCTAATGGTGCATCTTTCGATCATTCGCGGCATACTGACGCGGTTTCCTCTCCCGCGAGCGCTCAAATGGACGCCCAAATCGCCGCGCAACGCGCACAACGCCTCGATGCCCTGTCGGCGGCATCGGATGGCCGGTCCAAGACCGCCCAGCTTCGCGATGTGTTCGACAGCGTCGAGCGCGCCATTCGCGCAGGCGTCCGGTACGCCGCGATCATTCAGGACCTGGCCGAGACCGGCCTCGTCTTCACGTACCAGACTTTCGCTCTGACCCTCAAAAGACTCCGGCGCGAGCATGGCATCGTGCTCCGCCACCCCCGCGCGCCACACCCGGACACTGGCACGGCAGCCCACCGCGCGGAGGACGCGCCAGACCCGACAGCGGCACGCACGCCAGCGCCTGGCAATGACGCCAGATCCGCTCCGGACGTGGTACCCGCCCCGCCCGTTGTGCGCGAACGTCGCCCGATCGCGCCGGTCGGCGCAAGGCTCCCCGATGACTGGCTCACCACCGACCTGACGCGCGAACAGAAACGACTGCTGACACCTGAACAGCGAAGCGCACGCGCGGATGCGAAGGTCAAACAGTACTGGCCTAACCCGTTCGATCCGGTGCCGCCCAAAAAAGACAACCCCGCCTGAGCGGGGTTGTCGTGATGCGACGCACAACGGACGTCAAAGACCTGAGGGGCAACCCCGCTCAGTGCGGCTCGTCGTCCTCCTTGCCTGAACCCGCCTGAGTTTCTGATAGTTCGTCAGCTTCGGCCCCGGTGTCGACTCCATCCTCTTCGTCGTCGTCCTCGCGGTATCCGTATGTGACGCGCTCCGGCACTTCGCGGTTGCGCAGGACTTCCGGCAACCATCCCGAGTCCGTCATGCGAAGCTCTGCCGTCGCTGCTGCGTCGTCCTTCTTCATGCCGCGCAGTTCGCCCGCCACCTGCGGCGAGACGCTCTCACTCACCACCGCCGCAATCTGGTCTTTCGCCACGTGCGCAAAATAACCGGCGCGCGTCGGTTTCCAGTAACGCGAGAGGTCCACCGCTAGCGTGTTGGCCACCTCGTTCACGGCGTGCGGACGGTCGGCGCTGCTGATCCCGTCAACCGTGGCCGCCACGCAGAAGGCAAAGAGGTTCGACGTCACGTCCTCGCCCTGTTCCAGCAGCCAGGGCAGCAGTTCTTCGACCCGCCTGGGCAGCATCCGCGCCCACTTCGCGCGCTCGCCTTCCAGTGCCTTCCAGGCCACGCTCCCGGCCATGTCGTCCGCATTCGATACCAGCGCATCGCGCGACGTATGCAGTTCAATCTTCACCGCGTGGTCGATGTACGACCGCGCATAGACGTCATCGAATACAACCGGAATCATGCGCTGCATCAGCACGGCAAGCGCCACGCCCGGTTGCTGCGCAAGCTCGATCTGCACGGCGGCGGTCCGGTGCGCGGTCAATCGCCTACACAGCTTTTCGCCATGCAGGGGGCGCTCTTTCGGGGCGCGTACTGCGTTTGGAATCGCGCTGCCCACAGGCGACGCGCTTGCCAGCGCACCAGGCGTCGCCTCCCGGCGCACCAGGCCACGCTCGATACACACACGCCCCTCGTCATCGAGATAGATAAACGCCCCGGCCTGCTTCATGTCCTCCGGATCGAACGTCTCGAAGCGCTCGGCGTACTGGTCAGCGGCATACGTCGCGGCGGTGGCCGTCGCCTCCAGACGCTCCTGCCGTGCCTCGTCGGGTTCGCTGTCGTCGTCGTAATACGCGTCGAGCTCGGCCTGCGCGTTGTCGCGCATCGCGATCAGTTCCGCAAGCTCCGTCTTTTCCTTTTTCGTCGGCTTGCGTGTGGTCGAGGCGATGCGTCCATGACGCATGATTTCCATCGCGTCGTAACGGGTCCGGCATTCCGTCCACTGCCAGCCTTCCGCGGCGACCGTCTGCGAAAGCTCGATCAACCGGTCCGACGCGAGCCGGTACAGCAGTTCGGCATCCTCAATGTACCCCGCGTGCTCGTCGTCGCTGAACAGGTCGCGGCGAACACGACCGCCCGCAGCCGCGTAGGCCTCCAGGCCAACGAACTGCGCGAGAGCATTGTCCCTCGTGTCGATTTCCTCGCGCGTGATCGCCGCGCGCAACTCGGCGGGGCGACGCTGCCACGCGTTGATGGCGTCGTTCCAGATTCGCTCCTGGGTCGCGTGATCGTCGGCCAGCGCAAGCGCCTTCGCCTGCTCGTAGTCGAGCTTGTCATCGCGCAGCAGGTCCAGCAGCACGGGCGCAAGGTTGGCGATTTTCAGCGCGCGACGCACCGCGACTTCCGGAATGCTGAACAGCGCCGCAATATGCCCCGTCGTTTTTCCTTCTTCGCTGAGCAGCCGGAAAGCCACGCATTCATCCGCGAGACACATAGGCTCTCGTTCCCGGTTCTCGATCAGCGACGCGGCGACCGCCTCACCTTCACTGACGATCAGGACCGGCACTTGGTAGTCCTTCGTAATTCGCCCCTGCTCATAGAGCATGTCGAGCGCGGCCAGGCGGCGCTGGCCCGCGCAGACGCCCAGGCAGGGCGACTTCGCGCGTTCCTTCAATTCGTGTACGGCGAGATTCTGGAGCAAACCCTTCTGGGCAATCGATTCGGCAAGGGCTTCAATGCCGGTCGGCGCTTTCCCGCGCACATTAAGCGGCGAGCGTGCCAGCCGCGCATACGGGACGTACTGGATGGCGGCACGATCCGCCGTGGGTTCAACAGCGTTTTGCATCAGAGTTGCCTCCGGTAAGTGGCCAGAGCAGGAAGCCCGGCCTCACATGAAATATAGGCTAATATGCCCTAACATACAAGCAAAGCTAGCTTGTATGTTAGGGCATATTAGCCTATATTAGAGCTAGACAACCCACGCATCCCGCCTCGGGTGTCTATTCCGGAGATTTCCGATGACCAGCGAAGCACAAACCTGTATTACCTCGGCAGTGGTCCCCGACGAACTGCGCCTGAACGTCCTTCCGCGCTACCTCGGTCGCCATTACCTCACCGGCGAGTCCTACGTGTACGACTGGGCCGCTCGCCTGTGCCGTAGCTATCAGGGCGGCCTGTGGCACTTCTTCACCCTCTCCAACGGCGGCTTCTACATGGCTCCGGCTGACTCCGGGCGCGTCCATGTGCGCTGGCACCTGAACGGCTACAGCGACATGATGGGCGCGGACGCGTTCGGCGTTACCGTGACGCTGTTTGCCCTCTGCCACCTCTCCGAAAAGACGCTCGACGATTCGGTCATCGAGCGTTATCACCAGTTGCGCGAGTTCGCCTCGCAGCACACCGAAGCGGCCAATATCCTGCGCGCCATCGACTAACTGACCGGCCCCGGCCCTCGGGCCGGGTCTGCTCCATCATTGGGGAAAAGACATGAGTACGCTTGCAAGCCGCTTTAGCAGCAATGCCGTTGTCCTGCGCTCGGATCACCCGCTGACGAACGACGAAATTGCCGAAGTCGCGCCTTCGGTCCTTGCCAACTGCCCACACGAAAGCCGTACGGCGCGTTACACCTACATTCCCACCGTTGATGTGCTCGATGCACTCCGGAAGGAGGGCTTCCAGCCCTTCATGGTCTGCCAGACCCGCGTGCGCAATGACGGCATGCGCGAATACACCAAGCACATGCTGCGGCTGCGCCATGCCGACCAGATCACGGGCACGAGCGAAGCGAATGAGGTCATCCTGCTGAACAGCCATAACGGGGCCAGCAGCTATCAGATGCTCGCCGGAATGATCCGCTGGGCGTGCCAGAACGGGATTGTGTGCGGTAGTGACCTGAGCGATATCCGCATACCGCACAAGGGCGATGTGATCGGCCAGGTTGTCGAAGGTGCGTTCAAGGTACTGAAGAGCTTCGATGAAACGGCCCAGCAACGCGAAGGCATGGCGGCGATGGTCCTCGATGAGGGCGAACAGGCTGCGTTTGCCCGCGCGGCGCTCACGCTGCGTTATGACGAGGACAAGCCTGCGCCGGTCACGGAACGCCAGCTTCTCGCGCCGCGCCGGATGGAAGATCGCGCGCCCGATCTATGGACCACCTTCAACCGCGTCCAGGAGAACATGATTCGCGGCGGACTGCACGGTCGCAACGCGAGCGGTCGGGCCACCACGACCCGCGCCGTCACGGGCATCGACCAGAACATCCGCCTCAATCGTGCCCTGTGGGTACTGGCTGACGAACTGCGCCGCCTGCGCGGCTAACCGGATTGCCCCGGCCTTCGGGTCGGGGCATATCCCACCAGGGGAATATCACATGGACACCCTGAACATGCGTCCGACGTGGCTGACTGCCCTGCTGCCCCTGCTCGCCGTCTGGCAATACGGCGACCGATCGATGGCGCGCAGCGAACTTTTCCGCATGGCCCTGTCGGCAGATGCGGCGGCGCGCGCAGCCCGCGCGCTCGAACAGATTGCCGACATGCGAGACCGCGACGGACACGCGATCGAAATGCATCGTGACGAGCTTCGTGCAATCGCACGCAACGCCCTCGCCGAGCTTCAGCGCGTGCCGCCTGGCGCGCCGGTCACGGCACAGGTCTGGCGATTGGAGCAGGTCGGATGAGGTGTGCCAGACGACGCGGTGCCGAACTGAAGCCAGGCGAGGTCGTACGGACGTGGTTCGGCACCCTGACCATTCTGGAGATCCGGCCATATCTCGGCCCGTTCGATTTCGTCAGCGGCATTGCCTGTTTCGGGTCCGCAGCCATGTCGATCATCCGAGACCACCCGTACGAGGTACTGCTGCCGGACCTGTAAAGCGAAACCACCGGCCCGCAGTTTGCGGCGGGCTGATTTAGCATGCGTGGACGCACATGAAAGCTTCCCTCACAGTCGCCGAAATCAAGCAGGCGATCAATTACTGGCGTGCGCGCGAGGCCTCGGGCGAGGATGGCATGTTGTGAGCGGAGGCGCGTTTGCTGGCTAATGCTTACGGGCAGATGATCTTCGAACGCCTGCAGGCAATTGCCGTGTCACGGCTGATGCCCGGGCCGGTCGAAGCCGCACGCGTCGCGCTCGACCAGTGGGAGCGTCCGTTGTGAGCATGCGCCGAGCATCGCATGGCATCGTGCACGACCCGCCGGCTGCCTGGACGCACACCCGGCGACGCCACTTTGTGGTACGCCGTGACCGCCCCTCCTCCCTGCCGGCCGGACTTGCGATAATCACGCAACGTCTCGCGCGCGCCGCGCGCCCGGATCGAGGCGCACGGGGACCCACGCCGCAGGCGTGGGGAGAGCGCCGGCACGCCGCGGCTGCGGCGTGACGATCCGGCTGGGCCTGGGTGGACCACCGGTCGGGGTCGTCAAGCTCCCGCAGGGAGCGTGTATTCCCCGCGGCGAAGCCGTGGGGAGTGGAATGTGGATCGTCTTTTTAACCCGGACCGACGATGGATGAACAAACGAGTATCCGGCCAGAATGTCTGCGTCCAGCAAATGACTTCTGGATTCGACCGGAAGCCAATGAAGTACGCGAAGTGCTCCGACGGGGCAAACTCACCGGCGCGAAGGCCGCGCAGATACTGGGCCTCGGTACCGGCGGATCGCGCACGATCCGCCGGTACACGGGGGGCGACGCGGCGATTCCCTATGCGAGCTGGGCCATCCTGTGTGAGGTCGCCGGCCTGGGCCGCATTTGGCAGGCCGAGGGTGGTTCACCACCCGCCGATGCTCCGCCGCCTTCAAGTACGCCCCCATCGGCCGACGAGCTCGCGGAGGCTTTTGGACGGGCCGAAGAATTCATCGAGCGAATCTGGACCGGTCAGGACGCCGCTTCGGTAGCCACCATCGGCGACTGTCGCGATGCACTCGTTCGGATGAAACAGGCCTGGCATGCCATGTCCACACGCGAGCAGCCAGCCGGGTTCGGTCACGCCCGGCTTGAACAGCGGATAGCCGCCGCGCAAGACAGGGTGAAAACCATGTCCAGCTGGGTGGATCTGTCCTGATGAAACACGTGGCCGCTGTCGACACTGCGCATGGTCGACCACACCCGGCCCGGGATGCTCAACTTGCGTGGAAAGCCCCTGTATGTGGAGGTTTATAGATGCCCCATACGCCTGTCTCTTTTCCCCGGTACCTTGCTGCGTCCGCCGTTGAGGCAATCGCGCTATGCGCGACGATTTACGTGCTCTGGAGCATCGTTCCGTTCTTTCGCGGAGACCTTGGCGAGCCTAGCGCATACGCCATTCACTGTGTGACACTCTGGTTGACGCACCTCGTCAATCAGTTCTTCAGTCTGCCCGTGGCGCACGGCACTGACGGGCTGACCTACTACGCCAGTGGTTTTATCGTCTGGACGGGGCTCTCGAGTTTTATGATCGCCATGGGCTACGGTCTGAGCCGCACGGCGGCAGGCCATCAGGATGACTGACGACGATATCGGTAGTTCGCGGCCGGCGGTAGCGGGCTGAACGGCGCTTCCGTTGTCGCTTCGTTCGGGGATGCCGCATATTCACGACGCGCGACGTGCTCTTTGAGCTCCGGGTCGTTCGTCTGGCGTGTGGAGACAATCATTGAAAGGCCGCCTGGGCCGCCCAAGGAAAGTACGGCCACGCCGCCTTTTCACTTTCCCGCCGCCCCATCCCGATCTGGCCGCACCGCCGCGTTAAAGAACTGATCGACGAGTCCGAAACGCCGCGCATTGTCGACCTTCGTGTGGAGCGTCGTCGTCGCGAGACTCGCATGGCCCGGCCCGACCTGCGAGTCGCGTACGACGCCGCCGGCGTCCAGCGCATGTTTGAGTGCGGGCGCCCAAGCCAGTGCGTGCTCGCGCGTCGCAGATCCGCCGCGGCACCCGGATACGTCCGCTCCAGCTGGTCCGCCGCGCGCACGAATACCCGATTGAAGAGTGCCCGGACCATGCTGGCCGACAGCGGTTTGCCCGTGCCGAGGTGCGCGAGCAGCGGCGGCGCCGGTCTCCGGTGCGAGCCCGGCGGCGGCGAGTTGGTCACGCAGGCTGCCCGGTTTCAGGCGCAACAGGTGCGCGGCGTCCGTGACGCGCGCGTGGCGCGTGGCGTGCGGCGTGCGGCGTGCGGCGTGTGGCGTGTGGCGGCCGACAGCGTGTCGCGGATGAGCGCGATCTGCCGCGTGATCCGCACGTCGGTGCCCGCGGTTCCGTCGCTCGCGTGCGGCGCCGAGTCGTCCACCCCTTCGAGGCGCACGCCCGGCACAGCGCAAAATCGGCGCGGGTGAGGCGCGGCGCACGGGCGGGGCGTTGCGTGTCATCGGGAATCCGCGCTGTCGTCCCCGGCCGGCGGCGTGACGTGCAGCGTGACCCCGCCATCCCACTCGAGGACAACCGGGCCGCCACACGACCTGCAGCGGGCCGCTTCGCCGTCGTGCGTGTCGTCGGGCAGGCGGACTTCACCCCAGGCACTGCACGCGGGACACCGGTACACGTAGAGAACCTGCGCTGTGTCTTCCATCCTCACCTCCAGATCAACTGGCCATCGTCTGATACACCCGCGTCGGAAGGACACGAATCCGCGCAGGGGACGTGCCTGCAGGGGGCAAGAGCGCTCCAGCGCCTCAATCGCCGCGGCCCGGAACGGCCGGGAATTTGGCCCTGCGGGCGTTTTCCGCCTTGACGGCCGCCCAGTACCGCTTCGTGAGCACCCGCGCCATCAAGGCAGCCGCGAGACAACCTGCCGCGGCAGGTGCGGCAAGGGATCCGTACTGGTCGAAGCGGACGATCGTGAAAATAAACAGCCAGCCGCAGGCGATAGAGACAAGCTCCAGTGAAATCAGGCCCACGGGGAGAAACGCGAACGCCCATCGCCTCATGCCCCAGCCCGTCGCTGTGATAACGAAGCACACCGCAATAACTATGGTCATCGGTTACTCCCGTGAGAACACCGGCTCGCCGCACGTGTCAATGAGGAACAGGCCGTGCCCTGGCGGGCATTGTCCCGCATTCATTGATCGGCAGTCCTTTACGTATGCGCAGCCACTGCTAGAACCCGTACGGGTCCTGCTGCCAGCGACGCAGCACCGCATAGTCGCACTCCGGCAGCACGATCAGGCCGGCCTCGGCCGCCTCGAGCACGCGCTCCATCTGGCCGCTTTTCACGAGGTTACCGTGCAGGCCGTAGAAGTACCAGGCGAACGGCATGCCGATGCGCTCGTCGAACTGGTTGAGCCTGCCGTACAGACCGTAGGCATCGAGCCGGTGCGTGTCCTTCAGGGCCGCGATTTTCCGCGTATGCGCCCACTGCGGCACGAAATTCAGGTGCCGCCCGCCCCCCGGTTCGGTGTAATCCGACGTATTGAAGGTCCAGCGCGCGCACGCACGCTCGCCGGCGTGGCCCGCGCTGGAGTCCGTCCAGTCGTCGAAGAAGCGGCGGCCCGGCCAGCGCTGCCGGTCATAGCCGGGCGTGAGCTCGCGCACGGTGAGCTCACGCGCCTCGCCAGTAGTGAGATTGCGCTCCACGAGCCGGCGGTCGCCCTCGGCCTGGCGCCGCGCGTGCCAGGTCGCCCCAGCGAGCGCCACGAACCGCTGCATGTCGGTCGCCTCCTGGAGTGTGTAACGGGGTTCACCCAGCGTGCGCCGTTCGATCCGTTCCTCCGTCCCGTTTCCCGACGCGCGCCGGAGCTCATTGACATCGGGCAGACCCCAGCGTGGGTCGGACGGGAACACGGCGCGCTCGACGTACTCCTGCTCCTCCCAGACCGCAAACTGGGCGAAGTTGTCCTGGGCGCCGCCGCGGTCATGCACGAAGTAATGCAGCAGCGGCCGGATCTCGGTCAGCCAGTAGCCGCTCTCCCGGTGTGCGTCGATCACCGCGCTGACCGACCCGTGTGCGGCCAGCTGTGCGTCGATCCATGCGCGGTAGTCGGGGGCGATCTCGCGACCCTCGCCATCGATCACGCGCGCCGGCCAGTCGCTGTACGTGTCGCGTGTCATGACATAGCGCGCCGCGCGCCAGTCGGTACGTGTGGCGAATGCCGTCAGCAGCGCGGCGTGCTTTTTCGTGACCGGCGTGGTCGCGACGATCGTTGCCAGCACATCGGTCTGCAGGTCGTATTCGTGCCGTGTTCCGCGCGTCTTGTGAGTCACGGTGGCCTCCCGGCGGGTTCAGTTCGCCTGGCCGCGCATCAACCAGGGATTGTCCAGGTCGACCCCGCAGCCCGCGAAATCCTTCACGTTGCGCGTCGCAACCGCCGCGCCGCGCGAGCGCGCGATCGCCGCAATCATCGCGTCAACCTGGCTGACCGGCTGGCCGGCCAGCCGGCGTTCCGCGGCCAGAACGGCCCAGGCGTCAGCGGCGTCCCAGTCGAAGGGCAGCACGCGGCCTGCGAAGTCGACGTCGAAGATGGCGGCGATCGCGGCGGCGAGACCCTCGCGTCGCGCGCCGGCCGGCAGCAGGTTCACGCCGTACAGCATCTCGGCGCGCGACAGCGTGGTCGTAAACAGCGCGGCGCGCGGCTGCCGGCCGAACCAGGCCAGCACGGCGGGTTCCGGCGCCGGGCGCAGCAGTTCGGACAGCACGTTGGTGTCGAGCACGATCATGCGACGCCCAGATCCGGTTCACGCATCGGCTCGCGGGGCGGCAGCTCGAGCTCGACGCCCGCGAACGGCGCCACGCGACGGCGGATCGTGTCGACCAGGCTGTCGCCCTGCAGGGGCTCGGCGGCGAGCGCGCTGCGCAGGATGTCGCGCGCCTCCTCCTCCATCGAGCGCCCGTGGCGGGCGGCCTGGATGCGCAAGCGCGCCTTGAGCGGCTCGTCAAGATTGCGGATGGTCATGATGGCCATGGGAGCCTCCGGGGTGTACACGACATTCACTGTAGTCAATGAATGCATTGCAGTCAATGCATTCATTGACTACACCCCGGCACACGGGCGCTTCGCCCCCGTGCCGGGCCCGGCGGGCGTCCGACGAAGTGAAAGTCAGCGCGTCCCGGAAGTGAATGTTTTCGACCCGCCCGGCGAACGCATCCATGCCACCACAGGTCCCCGTGATCAGCCAGTGGCTCACCACACTGGCGCGCAGCGCCCGGTATTCGGAGATGACCGCATAGGGCGAAAAACCCTGTCCGAGCCACCGATGACGTTCGAACGACACGTGCCCGAAGCGGTGACAGATTGTTTGCGCCCCACATCCCGCTAGCGACGCAGGGGCACAACGGGCTTGCCCGTCCCGCATGGCCCGACAGTCGCGAACACCAGGCCTTGGGCACGCATCCCTTCAGCGCTCAAACGCAGGTTCGTCGAACAGATCGGGGCCCACGCGAGACGCGGCGGGCTCGGGGACTTCGCCGGCGCGGACCTGCTCCAGCAGGCGCGGGGGCAGCCAGACCTCCTCCAGCGTGCTGATGCCGCCTTCGATCAGTTGCTGCAGGAAGAACGACGGCTTGCGACCACTCGTTTCAGCCAGAAGCCGGAGCCTGCGCTCGATCGCCGGATCGATGCGGACTGCGACAACCTTCAATTTTTCTGCTTTCCTGGGCCTGACCAACCTGCGCTCCGCAATTCTCAACGTATGCGCATTCTACGCGGAGGCTCCCGGACGTCATGCACTGCGCGTCAGGAACACGTAACGCGGTACCTGCCCGCACGCGTCGGCGAGTCCGCAACGCTTTGCGTTCGCCGGCTTGCATCGCGCCCTTGCCCGATGGCGTCGTACGCGTTCACTCACCCCTGCACGACGGCAGTATTGCCATCCGTCACCGAGGCGATACCCCCGCCTCGGGACCTTAATCCACCCCGAGGTTTGTCCTCCGGTGCGCAGCCCTGGCTGCGGGACACTCTGCTCATAGAAGGAACCGGTCGCGGTTCTTCGCATCCTTGATCCAGTTCGGCGCACGGCCCCGGCCCGACCAGGTTGCCCCGGTCTTCGGATCACGATATCTGGCCGGCACAGCGCTTTCGGCCGTTTTCCTCGGTCTGCCGCGCCCGCGTCCGAAGATGTCCTGCTCGGTGAACCCGTAGTCGGCCACCTTGGCCCGGATGTCCGCGAGGACCTCCTGAAACTCTGCCGCCCGGGCCGCCGCCGCCTGCGCCTCGAGCTCGGCCATTTGGGCTTTCAGCTCCTTGAATGTCGCCAAGATTCGTCTCCCCCACGTAGATTCGGTGATGGCGATCATAGCCCGCTTCGCGTCAGTGCGACCGGCAGCTGCCCCCCAGTCGCAAGCGGGAATCCAGACCCGGCACGCGCCCCCTGGCGCGCCTGCAGCTGGTCCACCAGTGACTAGAACAACCCCTGCTGCCGCACATCCCGCGGGGGCGGCAGCGAGACCTTCGCGCGGTGAGCGGTGCGACGGCGCGCGAGGCGGCGCACATGGGCCACGAGCTCGGCCCGGACGCCCTCCGCCACCAGTACCAGTGAATACAGCTGCAGGCCGTCGGGTCCGGATTCAGGTCGTGCGCGCAACGAAATGCGCAGGGCCACGCGCCGCGCGCGATCGAGCAGCTGGGTGCGGCTCATACCTGGCCAGCACGCGGCGACCAGTGCCGCGACCGGCGGCGGAAGGGATTCGGGGGCGCAGCCGGCGGGCAGCGCGAGAGCAACGAGTTCGAAGCGGACGGCCATATCGTGGGGAAATG
The DNA here is from genome assembly GCF_004353915.1 of Paraburkholderia silviterrae. Classification (GTDB taxonomy): domain Bacteria; phylum Pseudomonadota; class Gammaproteobacteria; order Burkholderiales; family Burkholderiaceae; genus Paraburkholderia; species Paraburkholderia silviterrae. The sequence goes on from NZ_SMRP01000012.1 coordinate 26,645, forward strand.
CTGTTCTAACCTGTTGGGAAGACCGGGCGACCTGCCCATCCCGGCATCAATCCCGCTGCGCTGCAAACCCCTGGCGCAGCCGGCTTCATCGCTACCCGCTGACCATCGCAGAAGCCGCCAGAGCACCGTAGAGCACCACCGCCGCGCCAAAGCGGATCCAGGTTTTTCCCAAAAATGTGCAACACAACCAAGCCATTAAGATAATCCTTCTTATCACAATGCATCGATTTTCGCAGTAAACTCCGTGCATGACAAATCGTCCTGACCGGCCGCCCGCCCCGCCTGCCCCCGAACCCGCCGGCTTTCCCGATGCCGATGAACTCGCCATGCTGCGCGCCTGGTATTCGGGCCTGTCCGTGCGCCAGGCCGTGGCGCGCTACCTGCCCGCGCGGCTCGGTGACGGCAAGTCCGCACGCGGCGTGCTGGGCACCCTCCGGCGCCGGCTGCAGGCGCGCGCGCGCGCGGCGCACCGCGACGACTGGGTAGCCCTGTTCGACCATCCCGCGGAAGAACGCGAACGGCACGCGAAGGCCGTCGCCCAGGCGATCGACGCCCTGCGCACCGCGCGCCCACCCGAGCCGCAGATCGCCGATGCCATCGCGCAGTGGTTCGCGCCGCGCGCGGTGCGGGTGCTGCACGCGCACGGCATCACGACGCTGGCGGACCTCACCGTGCGCATCCCGCGCCGGCGCCAGTGGTGGAAAGCCGTGCCGGGGCTCGGACTGGCCAGCGCCCGCGCGATCGAGGCGTTCTTCGCGGCGTGGCCCGCCCTCACGGAAAAGGCCCGCGCGCTCGTGGTCGCGGACCGGCGCGGCCCGATGGACATGATGTGCGTGCCGTGGGAAGCGATCCGGGTGCCGCACGAGGTCGACGGCTCCGATGGAACCTTCCGCGCGCCGCCCGCCACCTGCACGCTCGACGCGTCGAACGATTACGAGGCCGTCCAGACCTGGCTTGCACTGCACGAATCGCCCGCCACCCAGCGCACCTACCGGAAGGAAGCGGAGCGGCTGATCCTGTGGGCCATCGTCGAGCGCGGACGGGCGCTGTCGTCGCTCACGACCGAAGACGCCATCGCCTACCGCACCTTCCTGCGCCACCCCTCGCCCCGCGGCCGCTGGGTGGGTCCCGTGCGGGCGCGCACCTCGCCGGACTGGCGGCCGTTCAACGGCAGCCTCTCGGCGCGCTCCGTCGCGCACGCCCTGTCGATTCTCGGCGCGCTGTTCCGCTGGCTAATCGAGCAGCGCTACGTGCTCGCCAATCCGTTTGCCGGCGTGAAGGTGCGCGACGCGACCGGCACCCGGGTGCTCGATACCTCGCACGCGTTCAGCGAGGGCGAATGGGCGCTCGTGCGCACCATCGCCGATGGGCTCGAATGGTCGTACGGCTGGTCGGCGCCGGCGGCGCAGCGGCTGCGCTTCCTGCTGGATTTCGGGTATGCGACCGGCCTGCGCGCGAGCGAGCTCATCGGCGCGACGCTGGGACACGTCGAAACCGATCCGCGCGGCGACCACTGGTTGCGCGTGACAGGCAAGGGCAGGAAACTGGCACGCGTCGCGCTGCCACCGCTCGCGTGGGACGCGCTCGCACGCTATCTCGCCGAACGCGGCCTGCCGGTGCTGCCCGTGCGCTGGAATCCGCAAACACCCATGATCGGCAGCCTTGACGTGGGCACCCGCGCGGACCGCGACGCGGCGATCAGCAGCGTGCGCCTGTGGATGGTGATGCGGCGGTTCTTTGTGCTGGCTGCGGATGCCATCGAGGCCGATCACGCGCCGCTCGCGGAAAAGCTGCGCCGCGCGAGCCCCCACTGGATGCGCCACACGCACGCCACGCACGCGCTGGGTCGCGGCGCAGAGCTCACCACCGTGCGCGACAACCTGCGGCATGCCTCGGTGTCGACGACTTCGATCTACCTGCACAGCGACGAGGTCAAGCGCGCGCGGCAGATTGCGGAGGCGTTCAGCAAAGCAAAATGAACATGAGGTCGCTCATATGCAGCCGCCCATGAGCGGGACACGCGGAGGTGTCGGCCGCCACATGTGGGTGGGCTTTTCCGCGACTTTACTCCAGGCCTCCCTCCTTCCATTTGCCCAGCATGAAACGCGTTTCCGTCCGGCGCTCCCCGAACCACGGCAAGGGCGTGTTCGCCCTTCGTCCGCTTTCCCGTGGTGAGCGCGTGTTCGAATACCGGGGGCTCGTAACCACCTGGCGGGAAGCGTCGCGTCACTACGTGCGACGCGACGATGAGAGCCATACGTTCCTGTTCGGCCTGTCCGACGGGCGGGTGATCGATGGCGGGCGCGGCGGGAACGGCGCCCGGTGGCTGAACCATGCGTGCTCCGCAAACTGCGAAGCGGCTCAGGAAGGCGGCCGCGTCTACATCGAGGCCATCCGCAACATTGCGCCCGGCGAAGAGCTCTTCATCGACTACGCGCTCGAGGTTCCATCGAAACCGTCCAGGAAATCCCTCAGCGAATACGCCTGCCGCTGCGGGATAAGGTGTTGCCGCAGAACCATGCTCGGCCACGTCTAACCGAGCCGGACTCTTTTGTCGACCACTCCGTCGAGAATCTTTACCCTAGAATGCGGTTTTCGGCCTTCCTTCCAACATCGCTATGCCGACAACAGCCGCGCAGTTGCGAATCCGGTACCTGTACCACTATCAACGTTATGGTGGCCAGGCGTCTACTCGCCTCGAGGCGATGCTGCGATCAAACAGGCTTTATCTGTCGAGTCCGGCCCGGTTCAATGACCCGTGGGACTGTCGCCCGTGGTTCGATCTGTCCGCCCTTGACACTCAAGCCGGCCGCGAGGAACACATCGCGTGGTTCATGCGCCTTCCTCAGGCCCGTGATACGGACGCCGAGGAAATGCGCAGGAATCCGGAGCTGCTCCGGTTCATGGTGGAAGATTGTTCGCGCAGCCTCGGTGTGCGGATGAATGACGAATATCGTGTTTACTGCCTGACCCCAAGCGATCAAAACATGCTGATGTGGTCGCACTACAGCGGTGACCACAAAGGAATTTGCCTTCAGTTTAATGTGCGGAGCGAGCCGTTTGTCGGGGCATGCCAAGTCTCGTATCAAGAGCGCTTACCGCTGAGCACGTTGCCAGAGCATGAAGACGATGCGATGACAAAAGCCCTGCTAACAAAGTCGGACGTCTGGAGCTACGAACGCGAATTCCGGGTGGTGGCGAAGAACCCGCAATACGCGAGCCTAGGAGTTCCCACTGCAAGCGATGGCTTTGTAGCAATGAGTGAAAACGCGCTTGAGCGAATCATCATCGGATGCGGCTGCACTGACGGTGAGGCCGACGCGATCGTCGAAATGGTGCGTCAGTTCCGACCACGAGTTGCAGTAAGACGCGCTCGGCGCCGTACAGATGTCTATGGGCTGGCATTTACGGACATCCATGCGGGTCATTAGCGTCCAGAATGTACGCGATAATTGTGTTCCGTCGAAATTGCTACGCGAGGCCATTCAGTGTTCCCGACAATCGATGAGACGCGACGGCTCCTTCAGAGCCTGTCCGAAAGTTACGCGGTGGAAGTCAAGCGCTGGTTTGATCCGGGTCAACAAGAAGGGCAAGCGAAGGTCATCAGAGCGCTCATTGCGTTGCGAAACAACGGTGGTGGAAGGTTGGTCATTGGATTTGATAATGAGACGATGCAGCCTGTCCACACTGGTAGCCCGCAGGATGTTCGTGCTGTCTTTGTGCAAGACGATATACAGGCGCTCGTGAGCCGTTTCGCTTCGGAGCCTTTCGAGATCGCGATTCAGTACGTCGACTATGACGGCGCTGAATTTCCAGTCATCTGCGTACCGGCGGGGGTTCGTACCCCCGTCGCGACCAAGTCGGAACTGAAGGATGCCACCAACCAGAAAGCGCTCGTCCCGATTCACGCGGTGTTCGTGCGGACCCTTTCAAGCAACAACACGGTGAGTACGGCGTCTGCGCAATGGAGAGACTGGCAGAGGATCGCGGAGATCTGCTTCGATAATCGCGAAGCGGACATCGGACGTTTTTTGCGCCGGCACCTCACAGGATTCTCCGCCGGCGCGTTAAAGCAGATTCTGGGCGCAGTGGGTGAGGAAAGCACCGAGCCCCAGGGCAAAACAGTTGACCCGGGGACGTCGCTGGTCCGGGGACGGGAACGCTTCACGGAGGTCGTTGCCGAGAGATCGCTAACGCTACCACCAACGGGGTTTTGGGAGGTCTCGATGATCCTTGACGGAGAGGTTCCGCCGCAGAACTTGGGCAAGTTCATGAATTTGGTGAGTGCGAGCAATCCTGAATACACCGGCTGGCCAGTATGGTTTAGCAGCACTTCTTTCCAGCATGCCGCGGATCGTCCACACGTGTACAAGGATCAGTGGGAGGCGCTCGTAGTCCAGTTCGGGAGACATATTGACTTCATGCAGTTTGATCCCAAAGGGGCCTTTTACCATCTGCGCGCGCTATACGACGATATGCGGTCGACAAACCGGAGCCCCGAACCGGGAACGGCATTCGATATTTCGATGCCGGTTTTCGACTGTGCAGAAGCAATCGCAGTGGGGTTGGCATTTGCCAAGGCGATGGGATGCGATGAAGACAGTGTAACGCTAGAGTTCGCTTTCCGGTGGTCCGGCCTTCGTGATCGGGAGCTGACATCATGGATTATTCCGGGACGCTACATTTCTCCGGGCCGCAAAGCGTACCAGGATGAAATAACGCTTGACCAGTCCGTACCCCTAAGCACACCGCCTTCAGCGATCGGTGGATTATTGACGTCAATGCTGCAGCCGCTTTATGGGCTTTTTGACGGCTTCTCGCTGAGTACCAAGACGATCGAGGAACTGTCCGCTCAACTGGTTGAGCGCAGGGCACAGATCTAGGTGCACTGCTCATGTGGTCACTGGGGGAGATCAAGGGCGTAGCCGTAGATGACGTTAATCTGCCTCCTTATGGGCAAGCCATCTTTTGCTATCGCGGCGAATTTCTTACCCTGTCTGTATCATTTGTTATTGACGGGTTAGAAAAAAGCCTGGAGCAAGACGAACTTCGCGCCGCCCTGCATCCAGGCGCCTCTTCTTACCGGGGAGGACTAGTTTCAGCCTCCCGTAGACCGTACTAAAAGTGTCACAACTTCGACGGTAAATGTGTCAACAACCACACCCGTCGCGGCGAAATCAACAAGATCCTCAATGGAATTCGTAGCGTGGCGCCTGCGAACTGAAAGTGTCACCTGAGAATCTGCGCGAACGGTCACCAAGGCGATCCGGCCGCAGTGGTGCCGATAAGCGCTCCTTTCCGGGCCGCAGGGCAGCGCAATGCGGACTCTTTGTTTTGGATGTTGAAGCGATCCGGGACAAGCCGCCCGACGAGCGCTGCGCGCATCGCCAGGAACACGCGCGGGCGGTACTCGATCGACTCCATGCACGTCTCACAACCGCGCTGGAAACGCTCTCGCACAAATCCGACATCCAGGGCTAGCCCTGTACCTTTAGAACCATGAGCCCGAGCATTTCCGCACGCTTCCTCGCATCCTCAGGTGTTGCGCAACAATCAATCCAGAAGTCGGTTCCTTCCACGCGAATCGCATAGGGCGGCACATCGTCACCGCATTCGTCTTGCCGGTAAATGACCACTTGAGCAGAACCTTTTAGATAGCCAGTCATTTCGGCACGACACTCCGGGTAGACCTTCGCTACGTGTTCGGCCTGTAGAGATGTAAGACTCATCGTTTTGGTACCTTATGGACGACTGAACGTGTGAGCAACACCATCGAGCGCTCCTGCTCGTCCGTTTTGTTGAAATCCGTTGCGCTCCAGCCAAATAGCGAATCGATCATTCTGTACCTCCTGGATCTCGATGCGATCGAAACGCAACTCAAATTCGCTGCTTATGGCCTCTATCAACAACGTAAAGAAGCCCTTGCCGCGGTACTCCGGGCTCACTTCAATATTAGCGAGGCAAAGTGCTTTGCCACCTCGCAGACGAGCTCCGGGCGTGCCACTTCTACAGTACGCGGCGAGCACGTTCCCTCTGTACCATCGCGACATCCCCATGGGGCGTGTTCGGGATACGCCCTCAAAAACCTTGAGCCAGCGCAGGAAGCGCGCTATTTCCCTCGCGAACACTGGTTGCATACCCGCATTGGCCTCCAATCCATCGCCTTCGACTGGCGCTGCCTCCTTACTCCCGGGGACGATCTCCCCATGCGTTGATTGTCCATCCAGCAGCTTGTGAGAAGTTGCTTGCTGGCCGTGCCGTAGAGGCTTCGTCGTCGTTGGCATCGCCGCTCTCAGGAGGCGCGAAGCTTGTCCAGCACTTCCACATAGCTGTGATGCAGCTCGGGCCAGTCATCGTCGGGCGCCAGTACGGCAGGATCGAGGCGGCCAGACGCTACCGCAAAACGCACTGCCGGATGGCAATGACCAACCTTTGCCAGCCAGCCGGCACAGGCAAATTCCTCTCCCTCCCGCGACTGGTGACACGCAAACATGCTGGCACCGAAATCGGGTCCCATGCCGCGATGATCAGGGCAAGTGGCGGCCAGCTTTTCGGCCAGTTCAAGGCTGAAATTTGGGATATCCCCCGCCGCCGCTGCGCGGCGCCAGGGACACGATGCGCAAGGCTTACCTGGCGTCTTCAAGTTGCCAATCCTCCTTCGTCAAAACAGTGGCCTCGCCCGGCGCCGGGTAGCCAACTTCCTGCGTCCAGAAATTCAGGCATGGCCAGGCGGCTTTGCCGTTACGCTCACGAATCGCACAAAACCCGGCGTGCGCGAGCCCGTGCACACCCATGTACGCACGCATCTGCAAGGCCAGCTGGATCGCCTCACCGTCGCCGCCGTATTCGTCGTCACGAATGATTTCTTCGCCGGGCAACGCAAGCTCGACGCCCGCAGCCCATGCCCACGCGGTCGCCTCCGGATCTGAACATTGAATCACAGCCCGATAGAGGGGTTCGTCCGGGTGCAGGCCGGCATCCTCGACCATCCTCAGCATTTCGCGTTGGCCCGCATAAAGGTTCCCGTCCATCAGTGACCGGAAGCAGCGTGGCGTAATCGCCAGATGCCCCGCCTCATGGAGCATCGTCGAGATACGGCATGCGGGATCGACGACCAGTTCCCCCTGGTCAAGACGGCACCCTTTTGAAAAGCCGTTCGCGCCGGTCTCGTAGCGGGCGCGAATTCCAATCTCACTGAAGAAACGCATCACCCTGTCCCGCGTTTGCGGGGAGTCGATCTGATAGTCCGACGGCATATGTGCTCGCATCATGTCCGCTCCCGGACGCGGCTCATCATCTGGCGGGCTGTACGACGGATCCTCCGCGCCGCCGCCACTGGCGTATCGGAAACCGACGTCCAGTCGTTGTGCCACCACTCGATGAGCGCCGCTGCCTCCCGATCAGTGCTGGCCGACATGACCTCGCGCATCTCTTCAGCGACAGCGTCCCACCAGACTGACGGTTCGTGGTCACTTGCCCGGGGATCGATCGCCTGCCGGTAGAGCGTCCTGATCTCATCGAAAGATAGTGTCATGGCTTTTCAGGCGCCTTTTCCGGCCGAATCTCGCGAAACCTCAATTCTATCGAGCTCGAAATGCACTTCCGCGTATGCGGCATTGCATCGCCAGAGCTCCCTCCCATCGCGATCAAAAATCGCCTGCCCCTTCACCACCGTGCATCGCGCCTGTGGATAGACGGGACCGTGTCCATTCATTGCGGCTGACAAGGCGCTTCGCTCCTTGCAGCGCGCCAGATACGTTCCGTCACGCAAAGCCATTGATCTCTCCGGATTTCGTCGCTTCCGTATCTTATCCTGACCGCCGCCGCGTGCCTGGCGGGGTAACTTCAGATCCAGTACACAGGGGCGGTCATCCCCTGGCGTAGAACATATTAAATCTGTCACCGTTGCGACATTAACGTGTCAATCGGACATCAGGTTGCCGCCCAAGAGAGGAGAAGCTGTCAGTGGCAACGGCATAGCAACGCAAACCAGCCATCATCACATTGGGAGGAAGCCGTCCTCCTGCGAGGCAAGCAGATTGCAGTTTCAAACGTAGCGGCGATTGATGAGTCGGTCGCGGCACCACAAGGTATACCAGCACTGGAGAATCCCTCAGGATTCCGACCATAACGCATCCTTTCATGGACCGCATTTTCATTGAATAGGATTCCGATGTTAATGCAAATGAAACTTATACATAAGAATAGGTAGGTTTTTCTGTCTGATCATCTCCGAGACACTCAGAGAAGATAATCACCTCAGCGATCGCTGGGTAGGCGCAGATTCGAGAGATGGCGCATTTTGGTCGCTGCAGGAAGACCAAATATTTGACGAAGCGTCTCGATCCGTCACGCGCGGGTAGCAGCTGACTAGACCAACTGTCTCTGATGCAACCAACACGATTTTCGTTAGAGACAAGACCATCGAAAAGCGTTCGCCGTGTTGCAGGCGAATTGATACATTCAATACGATCGCATGTAAATTAACGCTTTCATTGCGCTTCGAGTGGCAATAGAATTGTCAATCCGCCACACCACTTTCATTGCGCGACGGGGCTTTCCGCGTGAATCTGGATTGACAGATTTATTGTGTTTTACGAAACGGTTTTTCTCCACCAACGTCGTCGACTTTGGCGAGAGCGCTTTTACTGCCTAAGATCACCACTTTATAAAGAGACCATGCTGGAAAAATGGAACTCGCATTCGCGCCTTCGACCGGACTGGTGACCGGAGCGAGCCCGGCACGGAGCTGATCGAAGGCCTGACTGATATCGTCAACGAGTACGACCACATACCCAGTGCCGTGCGCCTCGAGCTTTTTGAGAAGGCCAGCGACTGGATCCTCTGAAGGTCACACCGGTGAGCAACGACAACGTGCATACGCAAATGGCCAGTTTTTCGCTCCACGGCTCCGGGTGTCGGCGAAGAGTAGGCGAGCGTGCAGCCCTCACAAGACAATGCTTGTGGGCTACGGAATTGCCTCAAACTCACCAGCCGAGAACCAACCGCTCTCCCTGACTCTGTTCAGAGCACCGGTGGGATCAGAGGACCAAAGCACTAGGGCCAACGATTCCTTAGCTCGACTGCAGGTGACATACAGCAGACGCAAGGTTCGGTCTATGGTGGTCTCCTTTCCTTTTCCCACGTTGTCCCAGTCCGCTTTGCTGAGTTGGACTCCGCCAAAGATCTTGTCGTACGAAATCTGATGCCCCCCGGCCAGCTTGTCGTCCATTACGACCATGACGTTGGGAAACTCCGAACCCTTGACTACTTGATGAGTGGCGAGCACGGAATTTCCTGCAAGGTAGGCCCGGTAATTTTGCAACTGACGCCAAGGGGTGGCGAACAGCACACACCAACCCCGACGCATACGGTCCTTCCTAGACTCATCTTCGCCCCGAGCCGGAGCCGCCGGCGCGGGAGATTTGTCTGCAAATGCCTCAGAAAGGCGATCATCGACCTCGAACAAGTTCGCACCCAATACTGGCGCGAGAACTTGTTCCACAGTGGCCGCAGGATTTGCGATGGTCGTCGCAAAAGCGCAAATGGCTTGAAGCATCTCCTCGACACGCGTTGCTCGCTCGACCGCGCCCTCCGGCATACTGTCGAGACAGCCGAAGCGGCGAAAAACTTCGGTCGCCTGGAACTCGTCAACAGTGCCGTCAGCACCGACACACGCCTCCAACTGCGCGAGCTCATACAGAAGCATCTGTACAGCGGAGGGCCCCTTGTTCTCCCCGCTCCCCGAGGGCGCGGCCGAATTCGGGTCGATCAGTGCCATTGCGCTGTATGCGTCGAGAAACGAACCACGAGTTGCGACGAGCTTGTGCTCCAGCGCAAGCAGCTGATACTGACCTTGGCTCCAGGCGTCAGACCCAGTCGCTCGCCGCATCTGGTCTGCGCACCACTGTTCGCCAGCTACTTTCTCTTCCGGTGAGCGTGATGTGTCGCCAACGAAGAGTCGAACCACTCCTCCCGACTTCTCCGTTCTCGCATGCTGCTCCACGCCGTTGGCCGGTTGCGTCCGACCCTCGAGCTCCGCTTCCCAAATTCTGTTGATGAGATCAACAATTCGACGCTGGCTGCGATGGTTCATTTGCAACTCTGGCGTCGCCCAGCTCGCTGGAACCAGGCCGGGGAGGTCGGAGTGGCCTTCGGGATAGATGCGCTGCCGATGATCGCCGAGCAGTCCAACGGTGAGGCCGCTACCCCTCGGTTCCGAAAAGCTCATCAAGGCATCAAGCATTCCCTTCATTGTGTCTTGCGACTCATCAATGAGAACAATGGGGTGGCGATCCTTCAGAATCATCTGCAGCGTAGGCTTGTGTTGTAGCAGCCAAGCCGTCGCGTCCAGCACGTGCTTGTGGGCAAGCGCACCCGGGCCGTGTGTCTCGCGGTCCGGATGATAGATGAACATATCCGTCTGCTCGAATGCCTCGATGTCTGCCTTGATTTCATCAAGGTCTCGCTGCTTCGCAGGAGTGATGCCCTTCGGCTTGGCCACCGCTTCCGCCGTTTCCCTTTCTAACTGAGCTTTTTTGATGGCGACAAGCGCTGCACGGATGTCGTCGTTGAATCCGCTGATGAGCCCCCAGCAAAACGCGTGAATTGTAGAGACTTCCACCAGGTCGTTGTCTCCGAGACGGCCATTGATGACCGCGACGGCGTTTTTCGTGTACGTTACTACACGTACAGAGCGACCATACATGCGCAGTCGTCGGGCGAGTTGCCCGCCCTTTTCGTGCGGCACGACGCCCGTTATGCGACGCAGCACCTCAACCAAGGTACGCGTCTTGCCGGAACCGGCGCCGGCAAAGAGAAAGTAGCTGCGCGGCGGCTCATCCGTGAGATACCCGCAAATTTCCTCGACGACTCCAGCATCGCGGTCGTTGTCGGCAAAGCTGGGAATCGCGCTCATGCCGTCGACTCCTTGCTGGGTTCAAGCTGCGCCTGCAGCCAGCACAGCGCGTCCGCGATGTACTTTGGGCAAGCAACCGGCTCACCGAAGGACAGCTTCTCAAAGATACTTGCGGCGAACTCGCCTTTGTTGAGCGAGCTGTGCATTACCGTATGGAGCTCCGCAACCATGTCGGCAACGCTTCCGGACTCGGCCACCGCTTTGGCCACAGAGCCGAGTGCACCGGTCGGCGGCTCGACGTCTACGCCGTCATCATCGACCTTTTCTTCCATTAGGCTCTTGAACCAAGGAATGTTCGTAAGAACGAGGGAGTCTTCAAAGGAACTGGGCCAACTGCCACCTGCTTCAGCAACTGGCAACTGCCAGGCGAACCGTACGAGGCAGTCTGCGTTCTCGCTCCATACCAGCTGAGCGTCGGTAGGATTTTTGAAGTCTTCGAGGCTTTGGAGCTTAGGGTGCCAACCACGCAGCGTCGGGTTGCCACAGTGAAGTCCTGCCTGGCCCATGTTCGCAACCGCAACCAGCTTTTTGGTGGGCTCACCATTCTTCTTTGGCTTGCCATCCTGTTCTTCGCAGGGATCGACGTCAGTGATGATGACAGTGGGGATCCGGAGTTTTTCGACGAGTGGCTTGAGTCGGTGGGCATGACTCCCACCGATATCAAGAAACGATATGTAACGACTGTTCAGCTCCTCAAAATCCCGCTCCATGAAGAGAGGAACGAGCATGCGTTCGGCGACGCCTTCCACAAAGATGGCAGCATTGGCGAAAAGCAGGTCGGTGTGCTGGACACGGAAGTACCGCTCGGCGAATTGACGCGTCTTTTTGTCATTACCAAAGACCTGTCCAAGATTGACCACTTCAGTGGTCGGCATCGGGTTCGCCGCGCTCTTCGCAATACGACGAACATATCTAAGGCGGTCAAAATCTTCAGCATGCGCGAGGTGACTCGAGTGAGTGCTAATGAGTAACTGGCTCTTGAGGGCCGAAGCGTCTGCGTCTGTCGGGCTGATGAGCTTGTGTGCCTTATCTGGAAAGATACGCTGCACCTGGACGTGGAGGTGTGCTTCCGGCTCCTCAATCATTACAAGGTGAACGGGCGCAGGAGCCCCCTTTTCCGGCTTGAGCCTTGCTGCCTTGAACGAAACCAGCTGGTAGCTAAGGGACTGTAGATTCTGGTAGCCGAGTCCGATGGAATGTTCGGGAAGGAGTTCTTCGAGCGAATCCTTTTGCATGCTGTACTGAACCGCAGTTCCATGGTCTAACAGATCCGCTGTCTGGATGCGCGTTCGGAAGCGGATCTCTTGTGGGTCGTGTAGACCTGGATAGCCAAGCTCCTTCACTTCCTCAACTGAATCGGCAATAGCGTCGTGAATTTTCTTGTCAAGCTCCCTCTGAGCCTCGGCCACGGCTTTGATGAGGTCCGTTCGATGACCATGCCCTGTCCTTGCGACGTTCAAGTGTTGACGGGCAAACTTGAGGAGCTGGTTGGAGAACATACCGACTCGATGAGGGCCGGATGCGGACCGCGATTCAGCTTCCTCACTACCCAAGCCTCGCTGGGCAGCGACAAAGTCCACGCGTATTACTTTAGACAGGTGTTTGCGCTCAATAGGGCTGGCATCTGCGGCAAGCTTCTGGGTAATATAGGTTTTGCAACCAGCTAGCGGATTGTTTTCTGCATCAAGCTTGTACGCACACACCTGGCCGAGCTTTGACGGCTCTCGAAGCCAAAAATCCAGGAGGTCAATAGGCCAGGCCAAGGAGTCCGCGCCCATATCCTTCACGGGTTCGCGTGCCGTGTGATACGTCCAGGCGAGCTGCTTTAACTCTTCAACACTCGAGGCTGGTTCCAAACGCAGTCGAATACCCACGGCACCACCTTTCCAGCTGAACTTGGAAAGAAATGGCGCCACGTAGTGATACATACCCGGCTCAGCGTCGAACCAGAGATCCAAAGTCGGCATGGTCGATAGAAGAGTCTCAAACTGCTCTTTCCACTGCTCCTCATCTCCAGCGACAGTTAAGGGATCGTCTGTCAGTGCTTCCCACGTCTTTCCAAGAGATCGCAGTGTTGGCCACTGTGAGAGGCTGATGTCGAACGCTCCAAATGGACTACCGTCCGCAAGGAAATGGCGGAGAGCCGCAAGCACCGAGGTTTTCCCACTATTGTTCGCGCCAACCAAAATGGTGGTCTTCTTGTCGATGTCCAATTGAACCTTGCCGAGTCGGCGGAACTGACAAAGCTCTAGAAATCGAAGTTTGATGTCTCCTGACACTGGAATAGCGGGAACCACGCGTGACATAGATGCACCTTTCAACGGTAACGTAGAGAGGCGCCAGTACCAATCAAATGCATTATGGCGCCTTGGAAATAGGGCTTCGGGTGGTTGGCTGTTACGGATTGCCGGCCTGCGCATCCGTGGCAAGCAACGGCTTCGAACCCAGCGATCCCAGGAACTGACCAATACGCTCGCCGTATAGATGGCGAAGGCAGTCAACGTCGCTATTGCACATGCGCCGCGTAAGCACCCAATCAGCCTCCGACTGCTTTAGAGCTCGTGGATCCGAGATTGTCTTCATCGCGGAGCTATACAACTGGCTCAACTGTCGGTCCATGGCCGCCAGCCCTGCGTCACCGCAGATGGCAGCCTCATCATCATGCGTTGCACGTCTGCAATCGAAGCTCGTCAAGAACGATTGCGACTGGCTCGTCCCTGTCGGGCCTGCCCCAGTGCTGTCAGAACCCGGCGTCGATCCTCCCTGCGCACTTGTATCTGCAGGATTGACATCTGCATTCAGCACGCGCTCGTTAGAAGAAATTGCGTCAGAGCTTTGCTGTGACGGCTGTGCGTCATTCGGATCGAGCTTGACCATGCCCGCCCCGGTTGCGTCCGCTTCACTCGCAACCGCTTGGACCGGTTCTGGGGCAGACGCGGCCTGACTTTGGGCGATCGTGGGCGCAGCCGAGCCGCTATTGGTGTCAAAGAAGCTATTGATGGCCCCGCCAACGATACAAATGCCAATTCCGTACAGCAAAATCTTCCCTGCACGGCCAAAATTCCTGTTGTCGGTCTCGTTGTTCTTGTAGCCCGTCTTGAATCGTCGATCAACCTTGCGCGTGTCAACGAATCCCCCTATGCCAACCAGCGCAGTCAGCACACCGACGACCATCAAACCACTTCCCAGCGCTGCCATACTATTCCCCGAAAGCACATTGAGTGCGCTAAAAGCTGGTCTTGAATTCTTCTGAACTACAGCGCATTCACGCGGTAGCCAACCGTGTTTTCCACTGCGCAACCGTTAACGTTCCGCAGTTGGCCAAATCTCTACGTCGAAATCTTGTCACAGTGTCGACAGGCGATTCGCCGCGAATCCCTCGAAACACTGGAACCGCTCCTGCGATATGGGCGGATATTTCTGGCACTCGTTCTGGGTCACCTGCTCGTATGCCTGCTCTGATGCCACAAGGTCCGGTGAATTGGCTGCCCCGCCAGCGGCTTTCAGGCGCTTCAAATAGAGGCCGCGCTCCGCGGCCTGCGCACTCGACCGCTTGTACTCAAGCGAAGGGTTCGACTTCATCAGGGACGCGATGATAGTCGTCGCTCCGACAAGCGCATCCCCGAAACTTGCAGTGCAATAGAGCACAGTCGTTGGTCGATTGGCCGCCAGCAGGTACGCGTAGATGCATGACTGTTGCTTCGACGACGTGAAAGCAGGCGGTCCTGACGCGGCGCCCTGAATCGCCACCGCGCCCGGGGCACTTGCCTGAGGAACGAGCTCGGCTTCTGTAAAAGCGGCACCTGTTACGCGGTTCGCCTCGTTGCCGAGTTGCCGGGTTAGTACGTCTGCTGGCAGCGTACGCAACGACTGGATCTCATCCTCAAACCATGTCACCGGCACAAAGCGGTCTCTCTGGGTAACCACGCGCACCTGCCAGTGTGGATCATCAGGGCCTGCTTCAGACGGCTGACAGATACTGACCTCGTCTGCCGTCGGCTCCGGCTTTATGCATTTTGCATTTCCCGGCAATGCTGGGAGCGTCGCGTGGAGCCGCAACGACCCCATACTCAGAGTCTGCGACCTCCAGACGACGGGTTTGCCAACGTATGCTTCAGGCTGCTGAGTCGCAACCACAGGCGCGCTCGCAATCTCTGGAGTAGGAATGACGCTGCTTGACGTAGTCCTGTTGGCCCCGGAAATGAGCACGCCCGCAGCGACGGCAACCAGCAAAGAAAAGTACGCCGGAACTTTACTTGCGGACATGTTTCTTGGATTATTATCACCTCAAGTATTCAATACTAACGCGCGGTTCCGAGGATAGCTAGCACCGTGCAGCGAGAAGACCATGAACGAACATAATGATTTCGCTACGCAGGTAGCATTTGGTACGGATAACTTTGCCGAAAATCCCGAACAACGATGCCCCTGTGTGCTGGTGCTGGATCGCTCTGGCTCAATGGCTGGCGATGCGATTGCGCAATTGAATGCAGGATTGGTAACGTTTAAGGACGAACTGGCGGCCGACTCGCTCGCGATGAAGCGTGTGGACACGGCGATTGTCAGCTTTGGCCCGGCAACACTGGAAATGCCCTTCCACACGGCTCCGAATTTCTTCCCACCGACACTGACGGCTGGCGGGGATACACCAATGGGGTCCGCAATCAATCTCGCACTCGATACGCTCGAAGCACGTAAAGCGGAGTACAAGGCCAACGGCATCTCGTACTATCGCCCGTGGGTCTTCCTAATTACGGATGGCGGCCCGACCGATTCATGGCAAGCGGCTGCCGCACGCGTTCGCGAGGGCGAAGCTTCGAAGAAGTTCGCATTCTTCGCCGTGGGGATCCAGGGCGCGAATATGGACGTCCTGACACAGATCTCGTCGCGCCAGCCTGTCTCGCTTCAAGGCCTCAAGTTCCGTGAACTCTTCAAGTGGCTGTCGTCGTCCATGGGTGCCGTCTCCCGTTCGACGCCAGGTACAGAGGTTCCGCTCGCAGCCCCTACCGGCTGGGCGTCCGTGTGAGCTGGTCAGTTATTGGTTCCTCGGTTGCAGGAAGCTCGCACAGCCACAGTTCAGACCCGTGTCAGGACAGTTGCTTCTATTACGTGACCGCTGACGCCACAGGCGCGAGCTACCTCATCGCCTTGGCCGCCGACGGCGCCGGTAGCGCAAAGTTCGGCGAAGTTGGCTCCGAGCTGGCATGCGAGACTGGCGGGGAAACGCTTCTCGCCGCCGTTGAAGAGTCAGGCGAACGGGCATTTTCCCTGTCGCTTGCGTCGAGCGTCCTGCACGCCGTTAGGGCAAAGATAGAAAGAGCGGCCTCGGCACGGGAGGTCTCGGCGCGCGAACTCGCCTGCACATTGCTTGGCGCCGTCGTAGGACCAACCCAAGCCATGTATTTCCAGATCGGCGACGGGGCAATTGTGGTACGTCATGACGACGACCTCTCGCCCGTTTTCTGGCCGGAGTCAGGCGAGTACGCCAACATGACTTACTTCGTTACCGACGCCAGTGCCGCCGAACACCTCCGCTACGAAACGCGTGGCGCAACCGACGAAATCGCCTTGTTTACAGACGGATTGCAGCGACTGGCGCTGGTTTTCGCGACGGAAACGGCTCACGCGCCATTTTTTGACCCGATGTTCAAGATGCTACGTGCTTCCTCGGATGAACAGACCGATGAGCTTTGCGCGGCCCTAAAACGCTTTCTTGGTAGTGATGCAATAAATGAGCGCACGGACGACGACAAGACGTTGATTCTCGCCACGCGCAGGTCAGGAGCAGGCAGTGTCGTCGGCGTTTGATGAGCAAGGAAACCAGCTTCAATTCGGCAAGAAGCTCGGGGAAGGTGGAGAAGGCGCAGTGTTCGACGCCATGCATAATGGCGAAAACGTTGCAGCAAAAATCTATCTGCATGCGCTGCCGTCTGAGCGTCAAGCAAAGCTTCGTGCGATGGCGCAGGTCGGCGACTCCTATCTCAAAGAGATATCGGCATGGCCGATCAGTGTTCTGCTCTCGAAGCGTCCCGGGCCGGTCAGCGGCTTTACCATGCCGAAGTTCTCCGGCTATCACCCGGTACACGAACTCTACGGCGTTGGAAGTCGTCGCCATCAGTTTCCGAAAGCCGACTTTGCATTCCTTGTAGGTGCAGCACGCAATGTTGCAGCGGCCTTCGACGCAATCCATGCGCATGGCCACGCGATTGGTGACGTCAATGAGAACAACATCATTGTCAGCCACCAGGGCACAGTCAAACTGCTGGACTGCGACTCTTTCCACGTCAACACGTTGACTGCAAGTTACCCCTGCACAGTGGGTGTTCCGCACTACACGCCGCCGGAGCTTCAAGGGCTTGGTTCGTTCCATGGTGTCACCCGTACGGCGAACCACGACAACTTCGGACTCGCCGTCCTGATATTCCAGTTGCTCTTCATGGCCCGACATCCGTTCTCCGGCGTTCCGAAGACGGGGCATGACTTACCGCTTGAACGGTCGATCAAGGAATTCCGATTCGCGTATGGCGCTGATCGAGTCGCTCGGCAAAACGATATGCCACCAAAGGCATTAGGCCTAGACTATCTGCCGCCTAACTTGGGCGATCTGTTCTGGCGAGCTTTTACGGAGTTCGGAGTTAAACAGGGGCGCCCCAAAGCAAAGGTATGGGTTGCCGCGCTTGACGGCTTGTTGCATTCTTTGCGCGCGTGTAGCGTCGAACCGAAACACAAGTATCCGGGTCATCTTCATACGTGCATCTGGTGCGAGAAAGACAAGGCTGGGACCCCTTACTTCACGCACGCCGCGGCCACCGGCCCGAACATCAACTTCCAGAACGTTGGCGCAAATATCGCGGCGTTGTGGTCACAGATTCAATCGCTTGGAGCGCTGCCGCCTCTGCCAGCCTTTTCACCGCCAGTGCTTGACCTCACAGGCGCCCCGATGCCCGCGTCTGTGCGCAAAGGTATATTGAACCCCGCACTCGCGTATGGACTCATCTGTTTTGCCGCATTCGCGTTGGCTATCGTTGCGCCCAAGCTTTGGTGGCTGTGGTTAGTCGCTGGGGCATTCGCTATCAACGGCGTCAATCCGCCCTCACCTGTTGAGTTAAACTCCCGCAAAGCAAAGGTCGATGCAACTCAACGGACCTACGATGGCTTGCTTCAAGAGTATGAACGCCTACGCTCTGATCGGCGCATCGCAGACATCATGCGGGACCTTAGCCATATCAAAGCCCAGATAGATGACCTCCCGCAAGTGTTGGCACGGGAGATGAAGCAATTGCATTCGACACTGCTGGCTCGCCAACTGCATGACTTCCTTGATCGACACTTCATCCGCGCGGCCAAAATTTCCGGCGTCGGCGAACAGCGCAAGCAGACGCTCGCGTCCTTTGGCATCGAGACCGCCGCGGATATTTCGCCTTCTGCCATCGCGTCGGTACCCGGATTCGGCGCCGGACTGACGGCCAATCTGATGGCGTGGCGAAAAACGCTGGAGCAGCGGTTCGTACCGTCCAGCAACATCACCCCCAATCCGCAAGACGTGAGCTCGGTAAACTCAAAAATTGCTGGTTTGCGGACACGGCTCGAGCAACAGCTACGTGACGGCGGTGTGCATCTTCATAGCGTACGCAACGAAATCATCGCCCGACAGAACAATGCGAGAGGCGCCCTGGAAGCAGCACATCAGGTTCTGTCACAGGCCAAGGCCGACCGGGACGTCGCATTGAGGAAGCCATGATAGAAGTGCATCGCCATACGATATTCGAGCTTTTGAGCATACTCGCTGTGATGGCCTGCGCCTCCTATTCAATGATTGGACATACGCAGGACGCAAGTGGCCAGGCAGGCCAGGTTGAGCAATTTCTCAATGCTTTTCGCGGCAAACCGGTCGGGCCCGTAACGCTCGGGCCCGCACAGATTGCGGCCACTCAGAACTTACCGGCATCCAACCATGCTACGACTCAACCGCAGTCAACCCCGGCCGAGCCACGTCAAGATTCTGTCGCGAGCGCCTCGTCTTGTCCGCCAGGTGTCGACCGTCTAGACTGCCCCTCGTCGCAGCAACGATACCCTACCTACTGTCCGGCTGGCATGACCTCCGGTCCTGGTGGATGTGTACCCACGGCGATGCCGGCAAATGCCCATCGCGTGTCGGAAGATGGCCAGTGGCAATGCGATGACGAATATCTACGTTACGGGGCGGTGTGCATACCAATCCGGTCGTCCTCTTCGTACTAGACACAAAGAAGTGTCTAGCCGCGCAAACGCGCGGCATGCGTGATGCAATTGAGGAATATCCCTCCCGCAAACAACGCTCATTCACTTCGGAATCTAGATCGTCAATGGTCGACAGGAGGAGTGAATAAGTTATCCTCAAGTTTAGCGGAAGAGGAGAATCGATATCGAGCCCGAACGTGCGAACGACATCGACTCAAGGCATCGCGTAGGGGTTACGCAATCAATCACCATCGAATCAGGTATCCTCACTACTGAAACTGAGGCAAACTACTAACGGCAACCCAACAATAGCGCTGGCTTGCTCGCATCAAAATGAAGCAATCAGCCCTCATGATCCCTTGGACTGTTCGCCAATCTGTGGCCACACCAAAGCCGAAAGGAGACTCAACGATGACGACTATCAATCCAGGTCCAAAGCCCAAGCGAGAAGATGGAAAAGATGATCGGAGACATCATGTAAATCCTCCCAACAAACCCAAGCATCCAACTCTCCCCGTTCACGATCCTAAGAAAAAATGAACGCATGAGTGACCGAGATGTGGGCAGGCGACCTCTGATCTGCCCACCAAGCCACCTTACGGTGGCTTTTTTGTGATGGATCTCGCCGTCCTATAACATAAGAAAGAGGATTGAGACGAATTGAACATTAACTGGGCCCCTCGCCATGCAATCGAATGCGTGGTTTCCGACGACCCGTTGCTCGCGTGTCTCTCCGGCACGCGCCGCGGCCGCGGGTTGGGCGTTTCCGAACTACTGCCGCCTCGAGCACTCGGTCACATGCAAATGCTTTGCGGTGTCGGTTCGCCGCTTCGAAGCGGACATTGACCCTGTATCAGTTAGTTTCTGCCTCAGGCCGATGCCCTGCCGTCGATTGACTCTGCGGGATGCCCATATATTTCGTTCGCATTCGCTCAGAAGCCCTCCCCTCTTCCGGGCGTCAATTGCCTGCCTACGCTGCAGATGTCTGGCTCACCGGCTCGCCGGACATGTCCGAGGCGTCAAATTGTTCGCCTTTCGAATCTTGACATTACAGCGGAACCGTCAAAAATTCCTGTCCCTCCGTCCGCCCGGCCGGTGCATCGAACGGCCGGCATTCAGGTGCGTGCACTCGCGCAATCGACGCGAGCCTGTCAAAGAGGACGCCGGGTTGGCCCTCCACGCGCCTGGGTTCGCCCTCCGCGAATTCGGCTGGGCGGCATCACTCCGGATCGTCTCGCAACCCTCGCCGAGCGCCATGAATAAAAGTATCCCTGTACCAGGGTTGATTTGGCCTGGTGTGTACTCGCCGACTCCGTTTTGAGCCGGATGCCGGGATTTACGTGCGCCGGCCCGATGTCGACCTGATCCGAGAATTGGCGGCATAGCGAACTCGCAGAACGGATCACCGGCCCGTAGGTAACCGGTCCATTTCTGCGTCGGCGGGAACGATCCAGACCGCTTCGCTGCGCGACAAGGAGCGCCGCTACATGCACTTCGTGGGCGACGCGACGCAGCCGTGCCTGATCCATATCGAAGCGATGCTGCGCGAGCGCGCGGGCCTGCCGCCCACAGAGGCAAGCGAGCCCGAAATCGTGCAAAATGCCGCCCCTGCGTCATCTGCCCAGCCGCCGGGCGAGCAGGACGACCTCAGTAAAGTGGCAGACGCACTGCTTGCAGACGCGGATCTCGAGAATGCCGGATGGTCCGCGTGGTAGAAAAAAACGAATTGGAATACGGGGAATCAATGAAGAAACTGGCAATCGGCGCGGCATGCGTGCTGTCCCACGCTGCGCGCGCGAACCTGCGAAACATTTCGGCGAACGACCTGCGCAAGCCCGAATACGCATCCAAGGTGGTGCACATCGACAAGACGATCCCTGAGATCCATGAGGCGCTATTCGAGTATGTGACGAACTGCCGATCGCTCGGCACGATCTCAGTGGACCCGAGCGGACAGAAGCGCATCGTGCTGACGGAGGAAGGCGAAGGCTGGACGCAGACGCGCGCGTGTGGGGATTTTGATGTCGACGCTGACGAGCAAGGCGGCTGGAATATCCGGGGCAACGTCTACTACCACAGGATGATGACCCCCTCGCGCGCAGTGGACATCGTCGCAGGTGCGATCAACAGCCCGAAGGTGTGTGACGGGGCCGCGCAATGAGCGAGCTCGAGGAATTCGACTTCTTACTGCCACCGGACAACCTCAACGAGAACGCCGGGCCGCTGCCGACGGAAAACGAATGCAGGGAGAGGCACGCCCAGCTACGCAAACGGGCTGATACGCTTCACGCGAAGGCGGAGCCAATGAGCGACCACATCGAAGAGCGCTTCGAGGACATTGCGCGGCGCCAGAGCCCTGAAGCGGCACGGCTCTCTCCGCTTCACAGTGCGCTCTACGACGCTGGCGGCGCGCTACAGGGCTGCGAAAACGCCATGCACTGCCTCGCTCTCGCGGTCACAGCGATGGCGCAGCTGGACCACCGTGCGGCAATCGGGAACGATGCGGCAGAGGATGCACACAAGCGCCTGGCTCATCTGGTGCACTGCGCGGAGCTCTCGCTGAATCACGCAGACGAACGCTACGCGGCGGCATGCGCTGCCGCGCTCCAGCAATCACTCGCCACGTCGACTGTGCAGTAAGTTGACGCTAGCAAAAGAGAAACTCAGGCCAGTCATGACGACAACCTATGAATACGCCTTCGTCGCAGGGCGCCGCACGAGCTACTGCTGACATTGCAAAAGAACGAGCCGCTTGAGCACTTGACGCCGGGCGGGACAATCCTGATCGCGAAGAATGTGGACGACGACGAATCCCCGCTGATGGTGGACTACACCATCAGCGAGGTCAAGCAGCAGCTACGGCCCGAGCAGGAAGCTAGCGTCCAGAGGATATTGGTCAAGGTAAAACGCTCTGACTGACGGCAAGCGCGAGATTTCCTAACCTCGCCTCGCGACGGTGCGCCTGCATAGACTTGCTACGCGACTTGATCCCCTGAGCTGCGACGTGTGTATGGCATGGCCGCAGAGGTAGCCCTGCGGCCTCTTTTTCTGGGTGCCGTAAAATGCGCCTATGAATATGGAATCAGCGGATATCCCGATGCTCAGTGAAACCGAACTGCGCGAGCAGTATGCGATCCTTCAACAGCGCGGTTTGCAGCTGGAAGGGCATGGCGCGTCACGCATCGACCAGCTCGCCGCCGCGGTGCAGTTGCCGCCGAACGGGCATGCCGACGAGTATATGCGCGTGATGAAGGAGGCAATCGGCGAAGCGACGTTTGCCATCCAGCGTTACCAGAACGCACTCCTCTTTCTCGAAACGGCCGACTCACTGATTGAAGCCCTCGCGAAGCCTCCGGCGTTTGACGACGGCATGGAGTGGCACGACGAACTGCTCTATCGACTGGCGGAAGTGCTGGAGACGGCTACCGACCTGATTGCAGAGGGCGAGGCGCACCTGGAACGGTCGCTTGGCATCGGTGTCTAGGACATATATTGGGGCACGCCAGCGCCCCAAGCGCCGCCGGCCAGGTCAGTCCTCCACGGGCTCTTCACTGGCGAGCGCGAAATATCCCCTTCGGCTAGTGCGGCCGTGGGGCTGAACGGCGCTCCCGGCTACTTCCGCCGTTATTAACCTTTGCCTGCGCGCACAAAGTATTGTTTGAAGAGGCGCTCGGATTCGCGCAAACCCTCGTCGGTGAGCACAACGGACTTCGCCTTGTTGACGGGATCGCCAATCATGCCTCGTTCAAAAAGCCGGTTCATCACATTCCATTCAAAGCTTTTCCACGCGCGGTTATCGTCATGCAGCGTCAGGTAAAGAAGTGCGAGAACTGCATCGTCAACGGCAGCAGTATCGATGTCCATGGCATTCACTCCGATGCGTCGCCGCGCGGTGCACAGAGCCGTGCGACGGCCAGCCAAATTCATCGGCCGATTTACTCCAGACGAACGGTCGATGATTCGCGCTATTGACCTCAGGATCGTCACGGATCGCGTCTTCGAGTTGGCGTGTCGCATGTGATGGATTCCGTGTCGAAGGTACGTTGCAGCAAGCGCGGCAAACCAGCGTTCGACCTGGTTGAGCCAGGATCCTCACCATAACGGTGTCCCATGAGCGCGCGGAATGCGCTGCCCCTCACCGGTGTTGCACTTTTCGCGTGCTCATGTACACGTCGAACAGTCCGCCGTGCAGACGGCACAGCTGCTCACGCAGGCCGACCAGTTCGTGCTGGTCGCCCTCGTGCTCGCGGCGCAGGAGCTCCCCAATCAGGGCAGTCGCGCGCGACGGCGCGTGATCGCGCTGGACCCTCGCCTCACCCAGGCGGTCGGCAAGCGCCGGCTTGACCACCAGCAGCCAGGCCGTATGCGCAAGCCAAGAACGATTCCATGATACTCGCAGGCTGTGTTAAAGAGGCCGCCCACTCGAACACAGCATGAGGATCTGGGCGATGACAGCAAGACGAACCACCATCCGGCAACTGCCGTTGACCGAGGTTGCTGACCGCGGCACCCCCGGCGCAACGCCGGTCAGCATCACCACGCCCGAGGGCGGAACCATCTATCACACGGTGCCGCTCGTAGACCCCGATACCGGCAGGCGACGCAACGCTCGCCCGCAGTGGATCGCAGGCACCTTCCCTCTCTTTCCTGTTGTCCGACTCGCGGACGGCGCGCCGTGGGCTGAGGCGAACATCTGGCTCATCGATATGATGAAGTCGAAGTCGTCGCCCAACATGCTGACCTTCGCCAGCATCGCAGACGATCTGGTGGCGTTCCGTCGTTATCTGGATGACGAGGGCATCGACTGGCTGGTGTTCCCCGTAAACAAGCGGCAACGTCCGACCTACCGCTATAGCGCGTCGATCAAGCTGGCCGTGCAGGCAGGCGTATTGTCTCCTGGCGTCGCCAGACGTCGTATGGGCACTATCGTGCGCTTCTATCGCTGGCTAATGACCGAAGCAGGCTTCAGGCCAGTGAACGCGCCGTGGGTCGAATCTGACCGGTTCATCGAGTTCAAGGACCAGAAGGGCTTCAGCAGCGTGATCGAGATCAAGACCACCGACCTGTCGATCAGTGGTCGGCGCGCAGAGGACCCGTGGGACGATCGCCTTCAGGATGGCGGCCGCCTGCGCCCGCTCCCCTCTTCCGAGCAGTCAGTGCTGCTTGAGTCGTTAGCCGCTCTCGGCAACACGGAGATGACGCTCGTTCATCTGTTCGCGCTGTTGACTGGCGCTCGCATCCAGACGGTTCTGACCGTGCGTGCGAAACACGTCGGGCGCAAGCCGCGCGACTTTCACGGCGACGACATCCGGCTCGCCTGCGGGCCTGGTACAGGCATCGACACGAAGGGCGGTGTCAAGGGCGTGTTGCACCTGCCGCGCGGATTCTACGAGCGGCTATACATCTATGTGCACAGCGATCGGGCGCGCAAGCGTCGCCAACTGGCAGACGGCGGCGATCACTTCGACCAGCCGCTCTTTCTGAGCCATCGCGGTGCGCCGCTCTACGAGGACCGCGCGTCGCGCGCCCCGCTTAGCACTGGCCCGCACGTACGCCGTCATATCAAGACAGGGCAGGCCGTACGCCAGTTCATCAGGGACGAACTGTTGCCCATGATGCGCGTGCAGCTCGGCAACCCCAGGTACGAGTTCAGCTTCCACGACCTGCGCGCGACCTACGGGCTGAACATGGTCGACACGATGACAGCGAACGAGACGAAATACGCCCGGGCACTGGATCAGTTGCGGCAGTTGATGTGGCACGCCCGGCCGTCTACGACCGAGATTTACCTCGGCTACCGCGAGAACCGAAAACTCTTCGACGCTGTGCAGGACGGCTGGGGCACGCACCTGTCGACACTGGTCACGCGCGCCCTCGACACTGCGGTGGCAGCATGAGCCGCCTGTACGAGGAAGTGTGCATGCCGCTCGCGGAGGGCACAACGCTGCTGCACCCCGAGCGCGCGTTGCTCAAGTGGGAAGGCCTTGCCAGCAGTTCCGATATCGGGCGGATCTGCTACCTGAAGCGTGACACGTTGAGCCGACAGCGCACGCGACGCACTTTCGACCAAACAAGCTTCAGCAGCGAACGGGCCAGGGTCGTACGCCTGCTGGTGACGCAGCTTTCCGGGCGTATGACCCTTGGCGCGATGCGTCCGAAGACGGTCTACGCTGCTCTGCGCGTCGTGCTTGACTTCGTCAACTGGGCCGACATGCAGGGCCTGCATCAGGTGCTCTGTGACGAGAAGGCTACCGCGGACGCGGTTCATCGCTACTTCCGTGAGAAGCGCGAACAGGTCTCATTGGGCAGCCTACACCGCAATTCCGTCGCCCGCTATCAGCACGATCTGTTGTCGATGCTACGTGAGCTCTTCAGAAACGACGACTTCTGTTCCGATGCGAGGGTGCTGCGCAACCAAGAGGCTGCTTCTGTGCCAACGGCTGTGCCAGATGCCGAAGCACAAGCCTCCCTGCTCGCATGGGCTGACGCACTCTTCAACAGCATCAGCACGCTCGTACTCGACTTCAAGCCGTACCCGATGCACGTGACCACGGCACGAGGCGAGCATCTTTGCCTTGTGCCGCACCCATTCGGCCGTAATAAAGGCGACGACTCGCGTGGCCTGCTTGGCTGGAATCTGGAGACGGGAGAACCGCGCACTCGCGAAGAACTCACGACGCGCATGGCCGGGGCAGGAGCTAAAAATCCTCGAGCGAGTTCGTGGAGCATCGCCAGGCTAACGGCTAAAAATCTTGCGGCGGCGAACGCGGACGCGCAGTCTCCGATCCGCCGCTTCCACGCTTCGATAGCGGTCTCATGTTTCGCCGCGCTGTTTCTCGCAGAAACAGGCATCAACCTCGCGCAACTGCTGGCCATGAAGTGGAGCCCGGGGCTTGCCGCGAGCCTGCAGGATGCGACAGTTGCACGTCAGAAGTTTCGCGAAGTCAAGTACCGTGCATCCGGGAAGGACGTCACGTTTACCGTCTCGTTGAGTTTCATGCCGAAGCTCAAGACGTATCTGGCGTTGCGCGACTATCTGGTGCAGGACGCAGAATGCGACGGGTTATTCATCGTAGTCGGCAATCATGTACAGCGACGACGGCCAATCGGTCTTCCAACCGAATTCCTGGCTCTGCTTTACATACGACTCAACAAGCTCGGGATCGAGTTGCCGCGAATAAACGCACGTCAGTGGCGCGCGGCGAAGCAGGATTGGGCGGTGAGCAACCACGGCCCCGTCGTCGCAGCGAGGCTGATGGGGCACTCGCTGGCCACGGCACTGCGTTCGTACTCGAACGGCACGGACGCCGCGCACAAGGCAGAGATGGGCGCGTTCCTCGCTTCGGTCGAAAAGACCGTGCTCAAGCTCGGCAACGACCCGGCGGGCAGCATCAGGAGCGCGGTGGGCGTCTGCATCGAGTTCCACAAGCCTGCGCCGATCGCGGCGTCGGTCACCGTTCAGCCTGACTGCCGCTCGACCGAAGGGTGTCTCTTCTGCGACCAGTACCGCATGCACGCTGACGCCGCCGACATCCGCAAGCTGCTGAGCTGTCGTCACTGCGTCAGGCTCGTGAGCGGGCGTGCTGGATCTATCGAGCAGTACGACAGCTCGTTCGGCGCGGTGCTGCGCCGCGTTGACTTCCTGCTGGATGAACTGCGCAAGCGCGACGCCGCGCTGGTCGATCAGATCGAGCAGGACGTTGATATCGAAGGGAATCTTGACGCTTTCTGGACGGCCAAGCTCGACCAGCTTTACGAATTGGGAGTGGCATGAACAACACGCTTTTCGCGCCGATCGCTGAGCGGCCCGACTGGTATCGGGTCGAGGACGATACGGTCGTCACGCGCGACACGGCTGGGAACACTGTTTCGCTGTTTAGTGACGATGCCTGGGACATCCGTGCATACGCGGTTGGGCCACGCAGCACCCATATCTATTTCAGGGGTCACTCGCCTGACGGCGTGAGCGGCGCGCTTTCAGAAGCGACTACGCGTCAATGGAAGCAGGTCATGTACTTCCTGATGCACGAAGCGACCGATACTGTACCGGCGTCCGGCACGCTTCAAGCTCGTTCAATGTACCTGAGGGAGTTCACGTTCTTTGCCGCCGCACGTCAGCTTACGCTCTACGAGGGCCTGTCCAACGTCGCCGTCGTTCTGGACTATGCGGCGCAAGCCGGGATGGAGGCGAAGGCCCAACGCCTTCATTCGATTCTGGTGAAGCTTCACCGTCTGGGCGTCGAGACCACAGGGCTGCGCGTACCGCTGGCCCAATTGTATAAGCCTCTGCTTGAACGCTGGGCGCAACACGCTGGATACTCGCAATACCCTGTCATCCCGACGCGGATCTACCAGCACTTCCTGTCGACCTGTGAGCATGACCTCGGCATCGCTGAGGGCGTCGCTGACGTTCTGTCGGACTACCTCGCACGTTGGTATGCTGGCGAGAGTCCGGGCGTCTCTGCGGAACTGGTAAGGACTGCTGTGCACTTCCGGTGCGAGGACCGCCGTTACGTCGTGTCGTCGCTTGTCGCGTCGATTAGCGCGCTATGTCAGCTTGTCATCGTGTCGTTCACCGGCATGCGCGCGGCGGAAGCGGAGAACCTGCCGTACGACTGCCTGAGCGAGACCCGTCTCGATGGCGTGACGCACTACACCATCGAGGGCGTCACGACCAAGCTGTCGGGCGGTCGTTCCAGGCGCGCATGCTGGGTGACCAGTCTGCTCGCTGCTCGCGCCGTCAGGCTCGCGCAACGGCTGTCGGGCGAGGCGCACCGAGCACACGGCGCGCAAGGCTACGCCGAATCGACGGACGGTTCGCACCTGCTGTTCTGCCGGATGGGTCTGAATCTGAGTTATGGGTACGTGGCAACCCGGGCGGCGAGTAACGTACATGACGATATCGAAGCCTTTCGCGAGCGCGTCTTCCCGACGATCACGGTCGAGGACATCGCTGAGCTGAAGCGTGTCGACATGCACCGCGCCTGGGAAGACGAGCCGAAGTACGCGGCCGGGCAACAGTGGCCGTTCACGCGCCATCAGCTTCGCCGCACGCTCGCGCTGTACGCGCACCGCAGCGGTCTCGTAACGCTGCCGACGCTCAAGCGTCAGCTGCAGCACATCACGCAGGAGATGAGCATGTACTACGCTCGTGGCTCGGCATTCGCGAAGGGTTTCATCGACACCGACAAGACCCACTTCGCGAAGGAATGGGCCGAGGCACAGGGCCTGTCCGAGTACCTTGCGTACGCCGAGCAGGTGCTGTTCTCTGACGAGCGGCTGTTCGGCGGGCATGCAGCGTGGACGCAGAGCCGTGCCGTGCAGGCCTCGCCTGTGTCGGTCTACTCGCGCGAGCAGACGATCAGGATGTTCGAGAAGGGCGAGCTGGCGTACCGCGAGACAGTGCTGGGCGGCTGTGCCAGCGTCGAACAGTGCACGTCGACGCCGCTCGACTGGATGCGGCTGGATTGCCTTGAATCGAACTGCCGTAACCTCGTGGTTGTGCCGTCAAAGCTTCAGCGCGTGATCAAGGCGCAGCAGGCTACGGTCGGGAAGCTGCGCGCTGTCGATGAGGCGAGCGTCGAATACCGTATCGAGGCCCAGACGCTGCAACGACTGCTTGACGCGCAGAAGAAACTGATCAAACCGGAGGCGGCATGAGCGACGCCATGACCGACTACTACGCGGCCCTTGAGCGGCTGAAGAAACGCAAAGGTGTGCGTATCAACAATGACACCGTGGCGATCGAGGCGGGCCGCAAGAAGGGGAGCATCAAGAAGTCGCGCCCGCAGTTCACCGAACTGATCGCAGCAATCGACGCGGCCAACGCGGTAGCCGGGCGCCCGAAGCTCGAACTGACCGAGCGTCTGAACCGCGCAAAGGGCGACGCAAAGGACCTGCAGGCACAGCTTGACGAATCGCTGGCTCGTGAGCTCGCACTGCTACATCAGGTGTTCAGCCTGCGCAAAGAACTGGCCGCACTGCGTGGTGGTAGCGTCCTGCCCTTGCAGCCGCGCTAGATCCGGGTGGGCGTCTTCGCCCGAAAGGTCGTCTGGGCTGCTTCGCCTGCGTCGACTTGGTGCTCGCGAAGGTTCCCGCTACGGGTCACCCGGCGTAGTGTCGCATCAAATTCGATCGTGATTCTGTGACACCGCTGAACGGGTCAAGGGCGGCCGAAGCCCGGCGAGGTGAACCCTTGATGGGCGATGGCTTGACACGCTCTAGCATAGTCGGAAGCCTTGCCTGATCGGGCTTCCGACCATGCGAAACTTGCGGCGGAAGATGGACACTCCGACGGTCGTTCTGTCCACTTTTTCGGCTAATCTGATGGACACCTCGCAGACAGCTGATCCCAGTATTTTCAAGGCTCCGACTGGTGTCCATTGTTTTCCTCTTGCGCGTAAGGCCGGGAACCACATGAAGTCTTCGACGTCCCCCGTGCCTGCGAACCCGGCATCGAAGCGGCGGCGCAGCGCGTCAAGCGACGCGTCACCCAGTCCGGACAGCAACGCCGCGAACCGCACGGGTGCCAGCCACGCCAGTTCGGCGAGGAGCGGCCAGGCGGCATCCAGCCCCTCAGACCGGTAGCGTGCGTCCGTCATCCACGCGAGCGGGGCAGGAATGCGCCACCAGGATTCTATGCCCTCGACGCTGGCCCGGGCCGATTCCCAGTCACCTGCCCGAAGCCACACGGGCGCTGCGTGGCAATCCTCCGCGGCAGCACGAAACGCAAGCCCCGCCGCCCGTCGGGCAAGCGATCGCCAGAGCGGAGCCAGCCAGGCCTGGACGGTCTGCCTGGACAGCACACGCTGCGCGGCCGGTACCACCTCGTTTGCGAGGACGCGATGAGTTTGAGCAAAGGCCTCGTGGTCAACAAGGGGAGCCGCTGACCCGGCTTCCAGCGCGCGAACCAGCGCGGCCAGCGCCGGCGACGCTTCATCGTCCGGGTATTCGTCGGTGAGTCGCATCAGCGCGGCACGTGCGGGTGTTGCATCGCGCTGCTGCAGTCTCTCCAGTACGTCATTGCGCAACATGACGTCACGGCTGTCGGCGAAGATATCGAGCTGCTGCATGGTCGATACGTTCAGAAGCGTTGATCGGGATGAGTGACCAGATTAACCGATTCCACCGCACTTCGAAAGCGGCCCATGCACGGACGCGGGCCTGCGCCGGGGCAAGACGAAAACATCTTCCAGAGACCCAGACGCGCTCCCCCGGAACGGCGAAGCCGGGGAGCTATTTTATGAAGGGGCTAAAAGAGGCTGCCCTGCCTGACATCACGCGCGGGAGGTGAGGACAGCTTCCGGCGCCGGGCGTTTTTCCGCGTCCTGTGCACAGTACTCAAATGCGCACGCAGTTCGACTGCTCGCGCCGGCCAGGGCAAGAGTCAGCCTGAAACGCGTCAGGCAATCGACACCGAAGCCGGGCTCGGCACGCAGTGACGTACGCATCCCCAGCCTGCGGGCGCGCTCCATGAGCTGGGCGCGGCTCATGCCGGGCTAGCAAACTGCGATCAACTCGGTGACCGACAGGGGATGGGACTCCGGTGCGCTGTCATGAGGCGGCGCGAGTGCAACGAGCTCGAAACGGGTAACCATGGATGTCTCGGGTGCTGCTGAATCCTGGTCCGCGTTTCCTGATGAAAGCACCGCGTCGCCAGAGCGATGCAGCGCTTCACCTTAACGGAACCGGTGTCGTCAGTCGTCGTCGCCTGTCACACATGTACAGAGAGAAACGACCTGACCGCGACAACCGGACCGGGACTCACTCTGCGGCGGCTTCAGGCGCGGCGGTCGTCTGGACGGCAACAGCGCCCTTCTTCGCTGCGACTTTGCGCGGCGCTGCGGCTTTCTTCACAGTCGCCACGCTCTTGCGCGAGCGTCCAGCTTTCGCCCGTGAAGCAGCGCTTCGCGCAGGTGCCTTCTCCTTGGTCGTTACGGATGACACGGCTTTTTTCGCTGCTACCCGCTTCGTTACCGCCTTTTTCGCGGCAGCGGTTTTCGCGCTGGTGGTCTTCACTTTCTCACCTGCGTCGATGAGAAACTTTGAACGATCCTTCACCTCGCTGATCCAGGCCGGCGCCCGCCCGCGGCCAGTCCACGTTGCTCCCGTCTTCGGATCGGCGTATTTGGGTGCAACGTGGTACCCACTCGCGCGAGGCGCTTTCGCCACACCGCCGGCTGCCGAAGCGGACGATTTCCTGCCGTGCTTCTTGCCGACAAAGCTCTCGATGTCGGCGACGCTCAGTCCGTGCTTGTGCATCAGATCACGGATTTTGGTCAGTCCGGTCGACGCCTGTTTTTCTGCGACTGTTGCCGCCTGTTTCTGCAGTTTTGCTATCTTCAAGTTGATCGCATCCAGAGTAACCATTGCCACCTCTCCTTATCGGGTATTCGATTCATGCGATCCTGAAACTTCCCTGGCACATCGAAGTTCGTTATGGCCCGTCACGATTGACGCCATCATCGCGACGCTGATTATGGCGTCAACGATCCACACGTGCAAACTGAAAGCCCCGGCATTGGCGCTTGAGCGCGGTCCCTGGATCAGTTCGATCCTTCCTCGCTGGTTACTGTTACCGGAAATCCACTCGTCTGCTTCGCGTTAACGCATCACGGATGCATGAATTTCCCCTGAATGCCTGAGCACACGATATCTAGTCGATGCACACCGTTGGACCAGAATTCGAGCGACACGCCACCTTTATCTGCGACCGGAATGCCTGCCTGCTGACGAGATTGTGAGAGCCCCGCACGGAAGCACTCGCACTTCATCAGGTGCGATTGCCCATCAGACAGTGTTTCGTCGTGAATGACTCACCTGCCCGCGCGGTATATATGCCAGTGTGAATTTCCACAACTGACATGGCGGCAATGCTCGCAGCGGTACAGAGGCAAAATGGTTCATCAGGGTCCGCGGCAATATGCAAGCCGCGCAACGCACCGCTACAATCGCCGCCACGCTCTGGAGACACGTGTCGAAGCGCTTCGAGCGCGCCGCATAACTATCCTGGTAGCCGGCATATGGCGGAGTTAGATACTGGAAGGGTAAGAAGCGTGGACGAACGCAAACGGGACAGCATGGTGGCTTATCTGCGTCGGAGAATGGCGGCGTTCGGTATCGAACCCGACGATCTCGCTGAATCAATCGCACGTGATCAGCGACGGCAGGGAGAAACACGTTATTGCAACGCCGCAGGGGAAACTTGGGACGGCAAGGGCGAAATACCGCAGTGGCTTCAACAGGCGACGAGCGCCGGGCAGTCGCTCGAGCATTTTGCAGTCAAAGGCGTGACCGGTCAGTTGCCGCGCAAGCCCAGGGGCGTCGACTGGCGCAACGATCCATTTGCCGGCACTCGCCTCGCCAGAGACGTGCGATCGCTGGCATCTGTGGGCTGACTAGCCCGTGATGTGCCGCTCCAGATATTCTGCACAGAAGGCGTGCAACCTTTGCACAATTTCGCTCCGGTAATCCAGGAACCAGCCCGACTGCAGATTGAAAAGCCGCAGAAGACCCGTTTCATCTTTCGGAAAAGGCCAGTCATGCACCTGCGGAGCCAGCTCCCGTGCTGCGGCAACCAGCCGGGCGCGGGTGAGCCAGCCGCATCGCGCACCGTTCGAACTCAGCCAGATCCAGGATGACTCGATCAGATGGTCCGTCCTCAGCCAGTCACCACTGCGCGCCAATGCCACAAGCTGCCCCACCACCAGGAAAGCCAGCAGTTCCGCTTTCGTCTCTTCATCCATAAGCGTCATCGTTAGTCCACCCGTCATCACCGAACGATTGACTATCCTCGTTGAAGGCGGCAATGTGCCTCCCATAACCGGTACCCTTATCCGCGTGGCTGCCGGCGCAAACTATACGCGCCCACCGCCGCCGCGGGCATGCCAGGCCGGGGCTAACGTTCCTCCGGCATTGCCCCGCCCTCGTTACACTTCCCACTGTACTTGTTCGCAGCGAGATACCCATGCTGTGTACAACGGCGCCAACCACCTGCGAACAGTCTCGCTTCCGCACCGGAAAAGTTCATCATTCACGTTCCGTCACAGGTCGTGGCCAACGTACCTGCAAACATCCTGCGCGCACTGCTGGTTGAATATGTCGCCAGACTGATCATTGAACGGCCGCCGTCCATTGGACAGATCCACAACCTCAGGCTTCTCTAGACGGCCCCGCTGGATGACGGCCCTTCACGAACGTTGCGCGCCGGGGACCGGCCTCAGGTCCGGCAAACCCCCATTTCTGCACGCGCTCGTGGCCGCCGTCAGGCGTTGCCTGAATACAGGGCGCTCGACTGTTAGTTGCAACACCCTCCCCTGCCGTGCAGCCTCCAAGGTCAGGTTGATGATGCGGGGCGGCTCTTTGGATCACTGCCAGACGGAGAACATATTAAATCTGTCATCCGTTGCGACATCGAATACAGGGGACTCGTAACCACCTGGCGGGAAGCGTCGCGTCACTACGCGCGACGCGATGAGGCGAGCCATACCTTCCTGTTCGGCCTGTCCGACGGGCGGGTGATCGATGGCGGGCGCGGCGGGAACGGCGCGCGGTGGCTGAACCACGCCTGCACCGCGAACTGCGACGCGGTTGAGGAAGGCGGCCGCGTCTACATCGAGGCCATCCGCAACATTGCGCCCGGCGAGGAGCGCTTCATCGACTACGCGCGCGCGGTTCCATCGAAAACGAAATCCCTCAGCGAATACGCCTGCCGTTGCAGGACAAGGCATTGCCGCGGAACCGTGCTGGGCCGCGCCTGGCGCGATCGGGTGCGCGCGGTTGATCGCGCGGCATAGCAGCGGCCAGCCACAACCTGTCGTTCAGCGAGCGGGGAAACCTGCCATTTGAACGGCTGCAGTACTCCAGAACCTGACTGACGCGCTAAGCGCGCAATTCGGCCAATGCTGACGTTCGGCAATATGCGGCGCTACGTCGGCAGCAGGTTGGTTTGCTGCCGTTCGCAAACAGGCGTGGGCTAATGTCACTTGTCACTGCCATCCAATGAGTCTTCCCGACCCTTTCCGGCCACTCGACCGTGCGCCAATCGAATGGCAGCTTCGGGGTTCGAAGAGACTCCCAAAACGATACTAGTCGCTTCGACAAATCCCCTGAATAGAGGGGCATCGTGGTTGGGGAAAGCTCGTACGCGATTAGTCGCGGTCGCAGCTGTCCGCCGGCTTAGCCTGCGAAAATGAATGAGCGAACGGCCCGACCACCGTTCGTCCTCCTGCCGATTGTAGGCACGGCTCCAGAATCCGCCAACTTTAAGAAAACGCCCCACAGAATGGACAGCGATTAACGACGTGCGCAATGCATCGTCTGCCCCATTAGCCTATCTGCACCGGCGCGCGCCATGCGTCTGCCTCAGACCGGATAATCAGCGCCGCGCTCGACAGCAGCAAACGGACCAGGTCCGCCTGCCGCTTCACGCCGGTCTTCGCGAACACTTGCTTCAGATGCGAGCGCGCAGTGTCGTACGCGACTTCGTAAGCCTGCGCATATGCCTTGAGGCCTTCGCCGCGCATCAGCCAGCCAGCAAGCCGTGCCTGGTGTCGGGTCAGCCCGTAGATCTTGCAAAGCAACTCTTCTGGTGTGGTCAGGCCGTCGTCCGGATCCGACGCGAACACGATTACCGCCGTTTCCGCATCGATATCCGCCGTCGCTTCGTGAACAGGCGTCACCATCGCTGAAATCCGAGTAACCGAGCACAGGCGCGCAAGCCCGAGCGCGGTACCAATGCGCGGCTGCTGCACACGCACGCCTGCGGCCCGCGCGAGCGCGCGCTGCAACTTTTCATCGTCTTCCGGTAGTTCCGCATGTAAGCGTCCGAGCGCATTGACGCGGAGCCCACGGGGCGTATCGGTCATTGCGCGCGCCGCGAGGTTCGCTGAGAGCACTTTGCAATCGGCACCGCACATCCAGACCGCCATCGGAATCGCGTCGAGCGCGCGCATCTGCCCCGAGTTCGCGGCGCGCAATGCGCGGAACCGCTTGTGGATATCGAATGCCTGACACAGATGCGGCAGCAGGGCCGCATAGAGTCGCAGCGCGTCATCGCCGAACATGCCTGCGTGCCGCGAGCGCAACGCAGAGAACTTGATCGCCTGATTGCCAGTCTTCAACACCACACCGCCGAGCGCGTGCGCGAGGTTCTGCGGCCGCAGCCAGTCGCCGTAGAACTCACAGTGCTGCAGCGCCGAGAATGGTACGAGCATCTCCGAGGTGATAGCCCGGCCGGCCGGCATCCTGTCCTCCGCCTGGGCCCAGACGTTACACCGCGCGTAGTAGGTCGCGTAAGACGCAATGAAGGCGGGATCAAAACGCACGTTTTCCATTAGCGCGCTCTCGCCGTCCCGCAGCACGACCGTCGAATCACTGAAATCGTGCATGAAGAGCACCGTGCCTTCGGCACCGACCGTTGTCGCGAATCGGTCAAGAAAGTTGCGCCATTTCGACTGGTCAGTCGATGCGGCGTAGATCAGATGAATCAACGTGGAAAGCACTTCCGTGTCAATGCTGCTCATAGCGTGCTCCGTTTGCCTGTTGCGGTCGCGGCGTGCGTTGCATGAAACGCAATCCACCGACCGATGCAACGCCCCGTATCACCGACCCAACGAGATGAAATGATCGCAGCACAACACGTCGACTGAAGTGTCGACACACTAGCGACTGCGCGATATCCCCAGACAAATTCGCGCTTCAAAATCGACTTGGCAATACAGTTTAGTCTCGTTGGCCGCGTCGCTGCGGTTGTGGATCGCCTGAATTCCAGCCGCGCCATGCGACCGCGCAATATCATCTGTACTGACTCGTGAGTCTCACATTATTCAACTGCCTTGATCGTCTATGCGGCGGACAAACTGATAGAAAACGCAATGTGCGACGCCACACACAGAACCACCGCACTCTACCCCAAATGAGGCATGACACCGCAACGTTTGGGACGCAATATCTGCGTCAGGTAACAAGCCACAGAACGATGATGGAGGGCAATAGCTGCAGATAATGAAAAGCGCACCTTATTGGGTATGCGAATATCTTGACGTTTGATGGAGGTTTGTATGTTTGGCAAGCTTGCAATAGTTTTCGCCATTTCGGTACTCACCGTATCGACTTCATATGCTCAAAATGTGACGAATGGATCGGGAACTACCTCTGGCCGGGCGATTAATCAAAATTATAATGCTTTGTCTGGTGGCGCTTCTTATGATCCGCATGCTGATACGAGACAGGCGGACGCACAAGTAGGGGGAGCATATTCTCCGGATGGATTGATTCATACGGCGCCGAACGATAGTGCGCCAGTCACTGGAACGGTCAATGCGGGTGGCCTCCACTGAGGCCTGAAGAGAACTACAACCGTTTTTGTCGGATTCCATTCAGTTTCGTAACGAGGCGCCCCCTTCCGGCGCCTCGAATGTTTAGCTATACGCGAAAACGACGGGAAACAGCGATTGAGGTGACGTCATGAAGATTATTTTTGTATCGCCGAGACTATTTATTTTTCTGATGCTCGCTTTTGATGCTTGCTCGGCAACTGCTCAGTCTTCATCTCCTGATGCAAACAAATGCATTCAAATCGCAAACTTCGATGGCGAATCTGATTTTAGAATAAAAAACATTTGCAACTATCCGATAAATATAACTTATTCGTTCTCGAAGAGTAAGCCATTCGCCGGCGGCTATTCGACCCTGCGTCCGAATGAAAAAACATTCGAGAGTTGCGGGAGTGACGAGACGATCGACGGATGGGCGTGCAAAGCCCCTGGCGTTCCTCAAACGTTACATGGTGGGTGTCTGTAAGCTCTACCTGTTGTATGCGAACCCACTATGAATTAGTAACCGGATACTGCCCTCGTTTGGGCGCCCACGGAGCGAGTCGGGTTCCGGTGCGCTTTGGGGCTTCCCACAACAGCGGTCATTCGGCGAGAACGATATACGTCATTCAACCAATGACCGCTTCGGCCGATGACCTGTCGTCGATCGACGGTACGGGATGGCCGCTCCTCCCCGATACCTACTACGGCTCGAGAAGTAGCAACAGGACGACTATATTCCGTTCGCATTCGCGCCGAAGCCACCTGCCCTCCTCTGGGAGTCCGTCGCCCAGCAACGCAGCAGGCGTCCGGATCACCGACTCGCTCGGCATGCATGACGCGTGACGCTGTTCGCCATGCGAATCTCGACATTACAGATCCACTGCCAAGATCAGGCTAGCGGCTCCGACGGCAACAGCCGCCGTGCTTCATGCGCCTCGTGGGGGAAAAAGGCCCTCAGGGCAGACGGTCACGAATGGCCAGCAGCAGATCGAGATGCCGGTCAACGAGCAACGGAATGGCCGATTCGCCGCTAATCCATCGACTGATGGTGCGGCGATCGTAGCCCGAATATTCCGCGAAAGTTGCCTGGGTCCAGCCGAGGCGGGCCAGCGCATATGAGAGGTCAGCTGGTTTCATGGCGATTTTGACGAAATGTCCCGTCAACAGACGATCTGGAGTGACATTTTGTCATATCCGGCGGAGACTTCAAGCGTCAACCAATACCCAAGGACGGTTGGGGGGCTTGGGAAAAACGGGAAATCCCGGGAAAAATGGGAAAACATGCTATGATTTTAGGCATGGACCGGAAACGCTGATCCAGGGCAACCAGGCTGAAGCTTGCTTGCAGGGGCACTGCGGGCTGCCCCACCTGCCCTTTTTCACGGCCGCCGTGTCCGCCCCGAGTGCCGCATACTCTCGCCCGTCGGCACCTTCCCTGAATTGCTGAACAGGAGTGGAAATGGAACTGGCAACCAAACGAAAGCCGGACTCCAAAGCGGACCTGCGGGCGCTTGTGAACGGGCAGTACGTCGGTGATGCGCACGCCTTGATTGACAAGGTCGCAGCGGACCTGCTGGCAGGCGTACTGGCGCGGCTCAAAGCGAAATCCGGAGCCGAAGCCAAAGCGGGGCTCGTTAGCATCGCGACCCGCAAGGAGGTCGCGTCCCGGCTCGCCGATTGGCTCATAAAGGACAACGAACACGCAGGCGGTGCTGGCGCGTCCCGTTTGCCGGTCGCTAGATGGAGCCCTGAGGAAGTGATAGGACGTACCGGCATGTCGAAGAGCACGCTCTACCGTGGAGACCACACGCAGTTCTACAGCGTGGTTCCGATCGGAAAGAAGAACGGTCGCGCCTATCCTGTGTGGCAGTTCGTGGGCGACGTTCCTTCGCACCTGCCAGCCTTGCTTCAGATCCTTCAAGGCAATTCACGGATACAGGTCAACACCTTTTTCATGTCCGAACAGGACGCACTGAACGAGCTTTCACCGGCCGAAGTTCTGGCCGGGATGCCGTTCGAGGACCGTGAGCACGTGGCGCCGGAGCAAACCCGCATGCTCTCGCTACCCGTGAAGCAGCGGTTGGCCAAAATCAGCACGCTGGCCAGGATGGAGGCAGCTGGCTCGGAATGACCAAGGCGCCGATGTCAAACAAAGAAGAAGTGAAATGCCAGTTGCCACGCGAACTGGAGGGCCTCGTCCCGACTGCAGGGCAGATCCTTAAAGCGCTCGGCGAGCAGAATTACACCTACGAAGCCGACAGGATTTTCGTGCGGGCGGTAGATGATCCTCGGTACGTCGGGACCGCGTCGCCTTTCAGGGCGCACCGGTTTGGTCCGCCCATAGAACTGGTCGGAGACGACGGCAAGCTGCCCTTCACCTGGGTCTATCTCGGAATGGACAGCCTGGTCGCAGCGTGGGAGAGCCAACTGGTACTCAATAATCGCGGCGCCGGGAATGGATTTCACATCACCCGGAACGCCGAGGAAGTCGGTGTCCTCGCCTCAATCCAGTTCCCGCGGCCACTTGTCCTGTGGAACCTCGGCGAGGACCACAGCAGCCGGCTCGGATTCCAGGACGCGATTTCCGAGCGCGACCATGAAGCCTGTCAGTGGTTTGGATTACGCATGCGCGAAGCCATGCTCTTGATGCCGGAGGGGCAACGGCCCGACGGCTTCGTCTACCCTTCGCATCGGGTAAAGGGTTATCCGGCACTTGCACTGGCAGATTGGGCGGCAGCGGAATTATTTGCCGATGCCAAGATCACGATCGAGCAATTCGTCGATTCCGTGATCTATGCGCGATTTCGCGACGACCCCATGCGCACACCGCCGCCTGAGCTCGACGCGCGCTAGGCTTCTGCTCACGCTTCAGCAATCAAGGCGCCCGCTCTCTTTGTGCACGCGGCGTCGGGCAGTAGCCGGCCATCTACGGCCATTGGCGCGCGCTTTCACGCGGACATTCGAATGTCGGCTCCACCCGGACACCGGACCTTGGCACGGGGATCATGTCGGGCGCGTCGTCGGCCGTTGCCGTCGTTCTCCTAGCTCCCTCTCCGAACGAACTGAGTCACACGATGTTGCGTGTCCTGATAACCGCAATTCGAGTATCGGCCACGGAGACGTAGACCGCTGCGAGTTTCTGACCAATGCATGCGCATGGCCCATTGACGCCCAGCCGACATTAAACGATCGGCGATGACGCGTTCGCATTCAGACAAGCTGACCACAATCCGGGAAAATCAGTGCACAGAGTGAATCGATCCTATCGCCAGCCGCTCTTCAGTTGTTGGTGTCGCTTTTCCATCGCAATACCCTAAACAAGTCAGGGTATTGCGTTTCAGATTTGAGACTTCGCTGTGTTAACTAAGGCGTCACTTTAGAACTTTAGGCGGATGCCGACGCGAGCCGTGAACTGACGGTCGTTCGCCGACGGCGCCAGGTTGGTGATCGCTGCGACCGCCGAGTGGTTAGTCGAATCCGTACCCGAAGCCTTCTGGTACACGCCGATGAGGTACAGGTCGGTGCGCTTCGACAAGAAGTAGTCTGCGCCCGCCGAGAACTGGTAGTACTTCGCGCCCGCGTTGCTCTTGCCGTTTGCTTCGGCAACCTCACTACCCTTCGTGTAGTCAAACGCTG
Source organism: Paraburkholderia silviterrae (assembly GCF_004353915.1). GTDB lineage: Bacteria > Pseudomonadota > Gammaproteobacteria > Burkholderiales > Burkholderiaceae > Paraburkholderia > Paraburkholderia silviterrae. Next base: position 66,737 of record NZ_SMRP01000012.1, read on the forward strand.
TGCCCAGCAATAGGGCCGGCGTCAACTGGTACCGGAAGTTGATTTCGGCGTTGTTGAATGTGGCCGTATCGCCACGCTGGAAGGCGGACGCGCCGTTTGAGCCGAGGTCCATGAACTTGATGTTCGAGTACGTTGCACCGATGGTTGCCGCACCGAACGTGTAAGCACCACCCGTACCGATCACCTGGTACGTGTTAGCCGACTGGAAGCCTGCATAAACAGGCGTCGTAACCGGCAACGTCCCAGTCGCTGTCGTGCCGTTGCCGAACAGGCCGTTCGGACTCGACGGAGTGCGTGCGTTCAGGTAACCCACACCGAGAACCAGCGGACCGTTGGTATAGCCAGCACCCAACGACCAGATCTGGTTCTGCGAGAAGTTGCCAGCCACGCCACCGAAGCTGTATGTGCCGCCGAGCGTCAGGCCGCCGTAGTTTGCGCTTGTGTACTTGACCGTATTGTTCGTGCGATACGAGTTGTTGAAGTTGTCCACGTCGCCCGGGTGAGCAGAGATGTAGCCGCCCCACTGGTCGCCCGCTTCCAGCGGACCGACGTAGTCGACGACGGAGTCGTACTGACGACCCAGCGTGACCGTACCGAACTGGCTCGACAGGCCGACGTAGGCTTGACGGCCGAATTCCAGACCGCCTTGACCCAGCTTGCCAGTAGTCGGGTCAAAACCGTTTTCGAGCACGAAGATAGCCTTCAGACCACCGCCGAGGTCTTCCGTGCCGCGCACGCCCCAACGGGTGCCCTGCATTGCGCCGCTCGACAGGTTGTACAGGTGCTTGCCACCCGAATTGGTGGTGATGTTGACGTCTTCGTCAATGATACCGTACAGGGTCACGCTGCTCTGCGCATGAGCAACGCCTGCGAATACGCTCAGTGCTGCAAGAGCGAGAAGCGACTTTTTCATCGAATGATCTCCAGGGGATTATTATTGGCAATGGGGGCTGCTGCCGCTCTGGTGGACACCCTGTCAAAGTGTGAAGGTGAAATCGTAGGTGGCAGTTGGCAACGAGATGAGTATTCAACTGGGAGTTGGATTAATCGTGCCCTCCATGCAATTTCTGGTGGTTTGATAGGCAAAAACAAAATCGATCAACAATTTTCGGATTCTTCTGCTGTGTGAAAACTGCGGAGCCGCAGAGCCTTGCTGCAAGCGGCGCTGCGAGCGATTACTGCCGGATATTGCATGGCGGGTACGACTACTCCTCATTGCATCGCTATACCTTTCGCGCCGCCATGCGGTCAGTGATTACTCGTGTGTAACAGTCATCCGATGCGCCTTTTCCAGCACCTCCCGATCGGTCGTCACGATGAGGCACGCATTGCCGGTACAACGATGCGTTAATGCTATTTACTTCGGATTGCTTATCACATCGAAGACTGATTATTTGACTGAACGGCTGATTATCTAACGTAACGCATGGACTCTGGTCTGCTTCATGGCATAGTTCAGCGCGCCAGTGACGGCGATATTGACGGCCAGGCAAAGCAGCCCCAGATTGAAGCCACCGAGATCGACATTTGTCGTGTAGAGGATTACCGCCAGGATCTGGCCGATCAAAATACCCAACGCAACGGCGGCTGGTTTGACTCGAAGAGAAAACAGAATGACCATCACGCCGGGGAAAAACTGCGTCACACCGTAATACGTCGTATTGATCAGCGTGAGCATCAGATTTGGCGTCAGCAGCGTCATCGAGATCGATATGAGCAGATAGAAGACAATCACCATCTTCGCGCTGGCTTTTTGCTTGCTTTCGGGCATATGCGGCAATAGATTGCGCGTCACAATCGGGCCGATAGCCAAGCAGAGCCCCGTCAGGACCAGCAAGCCGGAAAGCGATGCGGCGGCCGCCACCAAGCCCAGCAGCCAGCCGGGCAGCAAGCGGATCGCAGCTGCAAAAAATGCCTCGTTCGGCGACGCCAGGTGCAGATTCTCGCTGATCGCGTAGTACGCGGCGATGACCAAAAACGGGTACATCAGCATGTACAGTGGCATAACCACCTGCGTGCGCCGGATCGTGTTCGCGCTTTTTGCCGTGAAAAAAAACTGCACGGCGATCGGCATCACATAGAACCCCAGCGACTGGAACAGCATGGTACTCATCGAGAACCGTAATTGCTCGGTGTTCATGCGATTACTGACATGAAGACTCGCTGCGTGGAATACCTCGACGACACCAGTCGCCCTGGAGACAGCGAGCCCGGTGATCACGATGGCGACGACCATCAGCACGTCTTTCAGAACGGCAACGTAGGCGGACGATCGCACTCCCGAGATCGCGACATAGGTGAACGCGAGGGCAGCCGCTATGATGACCAAATACAACGGCTGGAAATCCCAACCCAAGCCTTTGAGAGCGGCAATCAACCCTGTGAATTGCAATTGCCCAAAAGGGAGCAGAAACAGAATTGACGAAACCGCCACGACGAGTTCGACTGTCCGGCTCTTATAGTGACCTTTAAACAGGTCCGCCAAGGTGATGGCGTTGAAGCGTTGGCCGGCTTGCCATAGTTTCGGTCCGATGAAATAGCCTACTGGATAGGCCAGCAGGATATAGCCCAGGAACCAGATGCCGTAGCTCGGACCTTTGGCATAGATGCCGCCTGGAAAGCCGACCATCGTGCCGATACTGTAAATCTCCCCCGCAGCCAGAAAAAACACGAGGAATGCGCCAAACTGGCGCGACGCGACGAAGAAGTCGTGGACGCTTTGTGCGCCGCGCCCCTTTTTCGAGCGTATCGCGAGATACAGCGAAAAAACAATGAAGCCAAGAAAGACGGCGGTCGACATGTGAGTGCTCCTGCGGATTCAACTGTTTTGGGGATACGCATCGTCGGCGTGGCGGTCGAACAGGCACCAGCACGCCAGCAGGCAGCCCGACGTCAGTACGAACCACGCAAAGATCCACGCATAGATAAAGGGGACGCCCAGCACGAACGTATCCACGGAGGCAATCCACGGCAGCATGCCAATCACGCCGATATAAGGAATGCCAATTCCAATAAAGAATTTGAGCATTGTGTCTCCATCTGTTTTGAACATTTTATGAATTGCTATTAGCGAACCAGCGTCGGATCCGGTGTCTCGCTTACTTCCGTTCGTTGATATTCATACTGCTCTCCTGACATGGATTGCAGATCCCTTGCGCTGGCCTTGCACTGGAACAGGTTTACGGATGCGTCGAAAAATGGGGATTCACCGGGACCGCAACACCTGCGCGCGCTTCGATGGCCTCGCCGGCCGCCAAACAAAGGCTTTCCTGAAAACGCCCGGCGACCAACTGGACACCCATCGGGACGCCGTCCACCAATCCGGTGGGCACGGACAAGCCGGGCAGGCCCAAAATCGCAGTGGCAAGCAAGGGGCTTTGCGCGTCGAGGATTCGGCGCATTGCGTCGTCACCCTGCTGGTCGGCATCAATCAGGAATGGACGCTGCCATGAGACGGGCATCAACAACAGGGGATACCGATCGAAAAACGCCAGCCACTCGCGCAACAAGGTGGAGCGCAGCGACAATGCGTCCATGTATCCACCTATCTCCAACTCTGGCGTCTGGCGGACCATGCTTGCGATCGCCCTCTGGATGGGCTCGTCACCATGATCCGCTACGGCTTGCCGCATCCCCGCTCTGGTTTCATTCAGCGACAACGCCAGCCAAAGATCCGCAGCCTCACGCAGTCGAGGCGGAGCAACTTCTTCGAGCGTGCAGCCTGCCTGTTCAAGCAAATGTGCGGCTTGCCTGACGGCGGTTACGACCGCATTGTCTGCCGCATAGCCCGGCACCGACGTGCAGACCGCCACTCTTGCAGGAAAATGTACCGCTGGACTTTCCAACGGTGCCGGAACCCACCAGGGATCCCTGAAGTCCGGCGCCGCCATTGCTGCAAGACCCAGTCTAAGGTCTGCGATGCTGCGCGCCAGCGGCCCCTGGACGGAGGCAATCTGTGCGGCGACGGGACGCTCCCTTGCCTCCGACGGATTGAATGCCGGCACGCGACCCAAGCTCGGGCGAAGGCCGAACACGCCACAGGCGTATGCGGGGTAGCGAATTGATCCACCCTGATCGTTGCCGTGCGCAATTGGCCCAATCCCGGCTGCTACAGCTGCTGCCGCGCCGCCACTGGAACCACCGGGGGTACGCATCGGGTCCCATGGATTGACGGTACGGCCGTGGAGATCGTTGTCGGTGAACCAGCGGAAAGAGAACGCCGGGGTATTGTTGCGCCCGATGATGATGGCGCCGGATTTGCGCAGATTCGCCACCACTGGGCTATCCACTTGAGCCACGACGTGCCGGTAGGCACTTACGCCGTTGCTTGTGGTGCAACCGGCTTGGTCTACATTTACTTTCACAGTAATCGGCACGCCGTGCAGGAGGCCGACCGGATCTCCCCGCCCGAGCGCCTCATCCGCCTTCACTGCCGTTTCCATGGCTTGGTCGGCCAGTATCTCCACCACGGCATTGATCTGTGGATTCACCTGTTCCAGCCTCGCCAGGCAACTGGCGACGGCTTCCTGACAGGATATCTCGCGACGTCTGATCTGCTCTGCCAGCTTAACGGCGCTCCAGCGCCACAGTTCCTTGCTCACGAATCTTGTCTCCCGATCTTCCGAGCGCATGCAAAGGTGTTTGCATTAGCTGTTCGATAGAGACTAGTGGACTAGAATGAATACCGAAAGACTATAAATTCTTGCTGATGACCATTTCTGGTAGTCGGCAGAAGATACAAAATGCAGTGTTCGGAGACGGAACCACAAATGAAAGATCACCATCTGAAGGCATGGCTGCGTCTAGTAGAAACCGGGAGTATCCGCAGCGCCGCGCGTAGCCTCCACCTAAGTCAGGGTGCGATCACGAAGGCGGTAAAGGAGTTGGAAGAAGATCTGGACGCGCCCCTTATCGTGCGTAGTTCGCGGGGCATCACGCTAACCGAGTGCGGCCACCAGCTCACCATGCGCGCCCGCTTGGCGCAGAACCAGCTTACGCTCGCCCGGCAGGATATCCGGCAGCTTCAGGGAGGCCACGAAGCCCACGTTGCAGTGGCTGTGACGCCTATGGTGTTTCTCAGTGTCCTGCCCGAAGTTATCCGGTCTTTCCGGCGCAGCATGCCGCTGGCCGATCTCACGCTCGAAGAAGGACTGATGCCCATGGTTTTGCCCGCGCTGCGGGAGGGCGCTGTGGACTTTGCCGTGGCTACGCCGGTGACCGAGACAATGGGGAGTGATTTCAGCTTCGAACCGCTGAAGGCCGTGGAGGTCATGGTCGCTTGTCGGCGCGGACACCCTTTGGAACACGCGACAAAATGGGAAGAACTTCTAGAGTGCGAGTGGCTGATGCACCTGTCCGCCGGAAGCCAGCACAGCTACCTCATGGCGGAACTACATGAAAGCGGGCTTGCGGTTCCCAGACGAATCATCAAGACAAATACGTTTGGCGTGAGCTGGAATCTGCTGACCCGTAGCGATGTCCTGATGATCTGCCCAGCCGGCATGATGAAAGTGACGCCGTATGCCGATGAAATCTCCCGCATACCGTTGGACATGTCCCTGCCACGGCTCATGCTCGGTATTCTGACCTTACGTGACAACCCGCTTTCGCTTGCCGCGTCACGGCTCGCCGAACTCTTTCGGCGATCGATCGTTGGCCAGAACGATGTACTCGCGTGACGCAAAAATCGCGGGCAACGAGCCCGGGTGGGATGCTCACTTCACTGTGCCGACCTTCGAATGTGCGCTGCTAGGGGCTCCCTTGTTTCCCATGCAAAAAATGACTGTGGGAGATTGAGCACTGGTGTGGGACGCAGACTGGATATGCGCCAAGCACGATGCACGCTTCGTCAATAAAGTGTAATTGCTAATTTCCCCGCACTGTCAAGCTACGAACGGTACGGCAACTCAGAACAGCATTTCGTCGAAGTACGCCGCTTCCTGTCCACTATGCATTGTGTATCGAGGCAGTCGCTGGCCATCTGGAGCAATGACTCCGGCAGACGATGGCACAGAACGGACACGTTAGCACCGAGATAAAGTGGACTCGCAATGCTTCGGCGGCGGGCGTTGCTGCGGTGGGTGACCAGGCACTCAACTGCCGGTCCCATCGCACGGCGACGAAGGTCCGTTTCAGCCGAACTCCCGTCTCCCTATGTCAATCAACGAACGGCCGTTGTACCTTGAAAGCCGCCGTAAATGTCGCGCCGGGTCGACGGGCCGCAACGGGTCGACTACGGAAGTTGGCAGATGATGGTGCGGCGCACGGTCGTACTCCGCGTCGAACTTCCGAGGTTGGCCAAAAGCGGCCCTCCGCTCATGTTTCGCGAATGACAGATCGCCCAGAGCAACCGGCCGCTCTATACCGCCAAATTTAGCCGAGGATCATGTTGATGACGGCCTGTGACAGCGCTCCCCCGACCTCCCCGAGTCGATCGACGGCATCGAAATGGTGCCCGTCACGTTGACGCACGATCTGCACGTCGAGACCGTGGTCGTTGAGAAGCGTCTGGTACTCTGCCTGCAACCGATGGAACTCATCGGATTCATCCCCGCCGACGGTCAGGATGAACGGCAGAGCCGTCGATGGTAGATGGAACTTGGGGCTGAAATTTGCCACCTCTTGCTCATCGAGTCTGACAGCCTTGTTGAGATAGCACAGTCGGATCGGTTCGAGATCGTAAAGACCACTGATAGCGCAAGCGCCTTTGACGACGTCTTCGGGGAGGTCATGCTTCGTCCAGTCGGTGCCTGCCAGAATCGCAGTCAAGTGGCCACCCGCTGAGCTGCCCGACACGAAAATCTCGTTGCGATCGAGGCCAAGAGAAACTGCGTTTCGGTAGAGATAGTCGATCGCCCGAATGTTGTCCAGCACGATATCGCCCATTCTCACCGACGGCGCGAGTCGATAATTCACGACAGCCACATTGATGTTCGCTTGCAGGTAAGGCAGCGCCACCGTGCTGAAGTCGGACTTGTCAAGTGATTGCCAGTAGCCGCCGTGGATGAAGATGAGGACGGGACGTCCCTTGTCCTTCGCGGGGAAAAAATCCAGCGTCTGCTTTTCATCGACGCCATAGCGTACATTTTCGATCACCGCATGTTCGCGGCGAAACTCCGCGCCTGTTCTCGACCATCGGGCGAATATCTCCAGATGGTCGGGAATTCCGGCGCGAACGTTGTACTGCTGATCCAAAGCCTCTTGATCAAACGAGCGGTAAACCGGCATGCTGTACCTCATTGAAGTGGGTTGCAGGAGTAAGCGAACATTCGGGCGTCCGCGTCACTCCGTAAATTACTGGCGCCGCGCTTGGCATGCCCGCGCGCAAGTGACAACCTTGATTGAGGACACGCCATGTTTGGAAAGAGTGAAGACCGGGACGACTATCAATTCATCGAGCGGCCAGTAGGAGGGATGGCTCGCGATCTACCAGACAGGTTCTTCATCGACTATCACGAACACCGTCGGGGCCAGTTGATCTACGCATATGCGGGTTCCATCCTCGTCACCACTGAGGGAGGATCCTGGATCGTCCCTCCGCAGCGCGCGGTCTGGGTGCCGCCTCGGGTACGCCACTGCATGCAGGCGGTCGGTCCCATCGAGATGCGCACGCTCTACTTCGACCCGCAACGCCCGCCGCTCGCTTCAAACGCGTGCTGCGTGATTTCAGTTTCGCCTCTGCTACGCGAGTTGATTGCGGCGGTCGTCAAGATGCAGCTCGACTATGACGAACACGGGCGTGATGGTCGTGTGGTCGAACTGCTGTTTGATGAAATCAAGCCGCTGCAGATCGAATCGCTTCATCTGCCGATGCCGACCGACGCTCGCATCGCGCGCATATGCCGCTGGATCGTCGCGAATCCAGCGGAAGAGACGTCGGTCACGTCCTGGAGCAAGGTAGTCGGAGCGAGTGAACGCACGATCATCAGGCTGTTCCCCGAAGAAACGGGCATGACTTTCACGCGGTGGAGGCAGCAGGCCCGTCTGCTTGCCGCCGTGCAGATGTTGGCCAACGGTCGCCCGGTCACTGAAATCGCCGCGGAGCTCGGTTACGACAGTCCAAGCGCGTTCAGTGCGATGTTCCGCAAGGCGCTAGGCAGTAGCCCTACGGAATACTTCCGTGGCACGGGCGTCGACCAGGAGGGCCACTAATCCTTCTCGGCCATCGCCAGAATGGCGTGAACGCGACGAAACTCGGCATTGTCGCGAGTGCCAGCGATACATGAGTTGTTCATAGTGATCGTGAACGCCGCATGGGCGGCTAACACAGGAGCTGTGATGACCATCTACGATCGCGTACGCGAAGCTGGAATAACCCTTCCGACACTCGCTATTCCCGCCGCTGCATTTCGTCCCTATGTCGTTTACGACAATCAACTGATCGTTTCGGGGCAGTTGCCCGTGCGCGACGGAAAGACATTGTTCAGCGGCAAAGTCCCCGACGCAGTGTCGGTCTCCGACGCGCAGACTGCCGCGCGACTTTGCGTGATCAACATCCTGGCATGGGCGCATCACGCAACAGACGGGGATCTGAACCGGATCAGGAGGGTATTGCGACTCGGCGGGTTTGTCGCGACATCTGAGGGTTTCGCCGACGCGCCCGCCGTGATCAATGCCGCGTCTGAACTGACCACGCAGATCTTCGGTGAGCGTGGCTCGCACGCGAGAATCGCAATCGGTGTGGCAAGCCTGCCCTTCAATGCGCCGGTCGAAGTCGAGGCGACGTTCGCGCTGGAGGGATGAAAATGGAAGGCGGTTCCGGATACTCGGATGTATTGGTCGGGCTGCAATATGGCGACGAGGGCAAAGCCAAGATCGTCGATATCCTTGCGGACCAATACGACATCATTGCGCGTTTCAATGGGGGCGCCAATGCCGGTCATACGGTCGACACGCCCCATGGGTGCGCCAGGCTCATGCAGGTGCCTTCGGGCGCGTTCCATCCGGGCAAGGTTCTATACATCGGCTCGGGATGCGTGGTCAATATCGAAAAGCTTGCCGCAGAAATTTCGGCGCTGAGCGCCCAGGGCGCCGATCTCGATGGCCGGTTGTTCATCAGCCACCGCTGCGTCGTTGTTCAACCAATCCATATTCTCGCGGACCGCGCGCAAGGACAAGATATCGGAACGACAGGCAACGGTATTGGACCGTGTTATGCCGATCTCGCAGCACGCATGCGTCGGGGAGTCCGTACCACGGTACAGTTGCGCGACATGCTGGCAGACGAAGATAACGCCATCAGCCTGATGCAGGCGAATTCGGATTCGAATGGATTTCACGTCACACTCGACGAATCGACCGAGGCCGCATGGGTGAAGCTGTTGGCATCGACCAGATCGGCGTGGAAGGTTGTCCGGAAATTTGTTTCGGATGACGATCTGTTTCTCTCCGGCAAGGTTGAGAATGGGGCACGGGTGCTTTTCGAAGGCGCGCAGTCGGTGATGCTGGATGTGGTTCAGGGCGATCAGCCGTTCGTCACCTCCAGCCATACGGGGCCCGCCTATGCATACGTAGGCGGCGACTTGCCCTGCAAATTTCATCGAAAGTCGATTGGTATTCTCAAAGCGGTCGTATCTCGAGTCGGAGCCGGTCCGTTCGCCGCGGAGCTTGGCGGCGCACGGTCAGCACGATATTGCGCGGACGCTGCGACAAACGGAATTGGCCGCGATGAAGAGCGTGAGAGGATCAATGTTGACGCGCTGTTCGCCTCCGGCGACGACTTTGACGTCGGTATGGGCCTTCGTGTCCTGACGGGAGAATATGGCACGGGAAGCGGCCGCCCGCGGCGCATTGGCCTTCTCGACTTACCGCAGATCCGGCACGTCGTTGCACGTCACGGGATCGACGAGTTATTCATCAACAAGTGCGACTGCCTGACGTACTTCAGCAAGACACCGAAGCGCGTCGTTCCCGTAATTGCCGAGTATCACGCTGGGCCGGCGGGACTTCGCCCCGTTATCGCCGAATACCCCACTTTCCCTCCTCTCGATATCCACTCGCGACCGCACACCATTCCGGCCAGTCTGGAAGAACTGCTTCGGTCTATCGAGCAGAGCGTGGGGTGCCCGATCGTCGGCATCGGTGTGGGCCCTGGACGCGCCGACAACATTTCATTCACCCCTTCGCCTGTACATTGACATGACCCCAACCTACTTGCGCGCCGAGATGCGCCGCACCGACCTTGCGTGGACCGACTGGCCCGCCATCGAGAAATTCCTGAAGGACGAACTCATCTGCCGGGCTGCCGTTCACGACGAGCCGTATCCGTATATCACGGCTCAAAGCTTTACGTTCGTTGGCGACGCGTTGCTGATTCACTGTTCGCGGTTTGGCAAATTTGCTCGCGCGATCGAAGCCAACCCGCATCTGACGATCGAAGTCGATCGTCCGGTAGCGTTACTTAAAGCACCCAAAGGGCAAAACACCAGCCTTGAGTACTACAGCGTCATCGCCCGTTGCCGGGCGCACGTCACGCATCTGGCGAAGGACGTCATAGCGCACCAGAACCAGGCACTCGACAAATTTCGACCCGAAAAAGACTACACACCGATCGAGGAAGGTGCGGCTAACCAGATCATCGCGATCCGATGCGTGATCGACGAGATGACAGCCAAGAAGCGCATTCTTGCGGACGGCCAATACTCGCCACCGGGCCAACCGCGGGCGCCTTATCTACGGTACCCGTTCGCGTCTGGCGCGACCGTGTCCGGCTTGCCGGCAGAGGCGTTCGACAAAAACCGCTTCAAGTAGGCAAAAGCAGTCATTTCCAAGTTGGCGTAGGCGCGATACTCAACGGCATCTTTACGTGAGTCACAGCTCTTTTGGAGTTCGATAGTGATTGTGTCAACACCATCGATACGGTGTCGATACTTTTCAATTGATCTACGGAAACTGGAGACATGTATGAAGATGTCCGGGATGGAAGTGGTCGGCGGCAATGCGGCAAGCCGGCTGGAGCGGCTTCCCGTTTGTGCCTACCACCGCATGCTGTTCGTAGTCATCGCGCTGGCGTTTTTCTTCGATAACATCGACCTGGCCACAATGACCTTTGTTCTCGGCTCCATCAAAAGCGAGTTCGGTCTGACCAGCGCGCAGGCAGGCATGTTGGGTAGCGCGAGCTTCGCAGGAATGGCGATGGGCGCATTGTTCTCGGGTGCCGTTGCAGACCGGTTCGGACGCAAACCGGTTTTTCAGGTCAGCATGATCGTGTGGGGCGTGGGCAGCCTGCTGTGCTCCAGCGCTGCGGATGCGACTTCCCTTGGCATCTTCCGGCTGATCCTCGGTATCGGAATGGGGATGGAGCTTCCGCTTGCCCAGACTATGTTGTCGGAGTTTATTCCGGCAAAGTCGCGGGGCCGCTACCTGGCAATGATGGACGGCAACTGGCCCCTCGCGTTCATCTCCGCAGGATTGCTCTCTTACTTTGTACTGGGTGTATACGGCTGGAGAACACTGTTTCTGATCGAAGCGCTACCCGCGGCATTTCTGTTCGTGGTACGCCGGTATGTTCCAGAGTCGCCTCGTTGGCTTGAATCGCGAGGCCGCCATCTGGAGGCAGAAGAAATCGTCGATCGGATCGAGCGGTCAGTGATGTCGCGTCTGGGTCTGACGACGTTGCCGGAAACGACGCAGATGTCGATTGAAATGCGCGACGAACAAGGTCTAAAGGTATTGTGGTCGCAGGGCTACCGAAGCCGAACGCTGACGGTTGGCTCTCTCTGGTTCTTCGCACTCCTTGGCTTCTATGGATTAAACACTTGGCTCGGTGCACTCCTCGAACAATCCGGCCTCGCCGTAACGAAGTCGGTGCTATTTACGATCTATATTTCGCTTGGTGGCGTGCCCGGATTTCTTTGGGCAGCATGGGCGGTTGAACGATGGGGACGCAAAGTAACGTGTGTCATTACTCTGGTGGGTGCAGCGGTGATGATCTTCGCGTTTGGACGTGTTTCGCACCTCAATCCAGATCAGTCCACACTGATTGCAGTTGGCGCACTGATGCAGTTCTTCACTTTTGGCATGTGGGCCGTGCTCTATACCTATACCCCGGAGTTGTATCCCTCGAGAGCCAGGGCTTCGGGGTGCGGTTTCGCCTCGTTCGTTGGACGGATTGGCGCACTGATCGGACCGACGATCGTCGGTCTGATTCTTCCGGTCTGGAAGAGCGACGGCGTGTTCGTTTTCGGCGCGGCCTGCTTTATTGCTGCGGCGTTCGTGGTGATGCGCTTCGGGATCGAAACTCGTGGTAGCGCTTTGGAAAACGTGTCCGGTTAGTCGTCTACGTGGGTCCTAAGTAGACCGTGCGGATTGACTCGGACGCAGGCCCAGATCTGGAAAGTCCTTCGGCGGAACCCATGACCGTTTGCAAGTCTGTTGCGAACGTTCGCGTGACATCGCTGAAGGGCTGCTCCGGGACGGCTAGCGCCTTTCGACCGCGGTGTCGCTGTCGAGTACGCCGGGCGGCTACCCTCCCCTTCCCAGCGGGCTGCGGCGCCGATGCCGGCGAGTCGTTTGGCGGGCCGTCATCGTCAATCTGACCCGCTGATGCCGTGCGTATGCTGGCTTCACTGGCCATTTCTTTTGGGCCCGGCGATCAACGTTTTCACCGCGACGGCTCGCGGCTCAAGAAGCAGTACGTCTGCCGGCACCACAATGCGTCCGCGGGTACACCGACCCAGACCCCCATGGCCGGGAAGCCGTGGTCTCGCCGTTGATATCACGCCACCACTTGCGCCGCCCCAAAACAAAAAGCCCGCCGGTATGGGCGGGCTGAATCCATATCGTGGAGACATGGAGGAGACAAAAACCATTTTAAGGGTTTTCCCTTATCCGCGCAAGCGCCTCATGGCTTCGTGACAGATTGCCACCGAGCCAGTATGATACCTGTATATCCATACAGTATTTTTCGGGGGCGTGATGGGTCAACTGAACGTGCGCGCCGAGGCAATTCACCCGGACCTCTGGTTCGCCTCGCAGCTGGCCGTCGCCCGCGGGCGGGCGATCACCAGTGGCCACGACCCGCTGGACTCCGAGCTGCCTGGACGCGGCTGGCCCACCGGTTCCCTGACCGAGGTGATGCTTCCGCAGCCGGGTTGCGGCGAACTCCGGCTCCTGCAGCCAGCGCTTGCGGCGGTCGCCCAACGGCCTGTGTTTGCGGTGCAGCCACCGCACCGGCTTCAGCCGGCGGCGCTGACCTGGTGGGGGCTGAAACAGGAAAACATCCATGTCCTGAAACCCGCCTCCACCGCCGACGCGCTCTGGGCGGCAGAGCAGATCCTGCGTGCTGGCACAGCGGGCGCCGTGCTTTTCTGGCAATCCCAGATCCACCCCGATGCGCTGCGCCGGCTGCACCTCGCGGCACAGCGCGCCGAGACGCTTTTCTTCCTGTTTCGTCCGATGGCTGCGGCAAGCGCGACGTCACCCGCGCCGTTACGGATCGCGCTGGCACCCACACCGGGCGGCGTGAACATTTCCTTCGTCAAACGTCGTGGCCCTCATCGGGACGATCCCGTCTTTGTACCGCTGTCACCTTCTCCAGTCCTTCTGAATCGCAATGCACCACTGGATCGGCGTTCATCTCCCGCGCCTGCCCATCGAGAGTTTTTGCCCGACCTGGCACATGCCAGCGTCTGAGGCCGGGACCGTTGTGCTGGACAAGGGTCGTGTGCTGGATATGGATGCCGGAGCGCGTTCGCTGGGCGTGGTCGAGGGCATGCGCCGCGGCGGCGTGCTCACGCTCGCGCCGCACGCGCATATCCGCGAGCGCGACACGGCGCGCGAACAGACGACGATGCAGGGGGTGGCTTTCGCGTTGCTCCAGTTCACCCCCAACGTCGTGATGGCAGACGAAAATGTGGTACTGGCCGATGTGACCGCAAGCGTGCGGCTGTTTGGCGGCCTGCGCTCGCTGCGACAACGTATTCGCCGCGCAATTGCCGACTTTGGCGTGACCTGCGTGACATCGATCGCCGCGACGGCTGAAGCGGCGTGGCTGCTCGCACGTACGGGCGGCGGCGTGGCGCTCAGCGAGCGCTCGCAGCGTCGCGCGCTCGCCCGTGTGCCCGTGAGCGCCCTGCCGGCGGCAAGGCGGTACGCTGAATGGTTTGACGGACTCGGCTGTACCACGATGGCGGACGTGATGCGTTTGCCACGCGCGGGGCTCAAAAAGCGCTGCGGCACGGCCCTCCTGGACGCGCTCGACCGCGCCACAGGTGCGGCACCCGAGGTCCACGAGTGGCTGGCCATGCCGCCGGCGTTCGATGCACGGGTCGAACTGCCGGACCGGATCGAGCATGTGGAGGCCGCGCTGTTCGCTGCGCGACGGCTGACGCTCCAGATGACCGGCTGGCTTGCGGCACGCCAGCTCGCCGTCGCCCGTTTTGTCCTCCTGCTGGAACATGAGCGCGGCCGCGATGCGATTGCCCCGACGGAGCTCGAGGTGGCGCTGGGTGAGCCGACGTGGCACGAAGAGCATCTTGTGCGACTGCTGAAGGAGCGGCTCGCGCGCGTCGAGCTCGCGGCACCAGTCATCGCCCTTCGCCTTGAGGCGAAGGATGTCCGGGAGGCTGAAGCGCCCAGCGAATCGCTGTTTCCGGAGCCGGGTGGCTCACCCCAGGATCACGCACGGTTGATGGAACTGCTGGTCGCGCGACTGGGTGCACAGAACGTGCTGCGTTCTGGCCCGGTGGCGGACTATCGTCCTGAGGTCGCCGCGCAATGGGTGCCAACGTCGGGTGAAACGCCGCGCGCCCGCCACGACCCTCCCCGCGATCTGCCCCGGCCGGCCTGGCTGCTCGACGCACCCGTCCAGCTCATCATGCGTGGGCACCGGCCGTTCTACGGAACACCGCTGCGCATCGTCTCGCCGGGTGAGCGCATCGAATGCGGCTGGCAGGACGGGGCTGTCGTCACGCGTGACTACTTCGTCGCCGAGGCGGAAAACCATCTGCACTACTGGATATACCGGGAGCGCGTCAGAAGCCGGGATGAACGCGAACCCCGGTGGTTTCTTCATGGGCTGTTCGGCTAGGCCATGGCAACCCTGCCCGCGTTCGGGGCACTGCCGGACTATGCTGAACTGCAGTGCGCCTCCAACTTCTCCTTTCTCCGCGGGGCGTCCCATGCGGACGATCTCGCCGCGCGCGCGGCGCAGCTTGGCTATGCCGCGATCGCCATCACCGACGAGTGCTCGCTGGCCGGTGTCGTTCGCGCGCATGTCGAGGCAAAGAAGGCAGAGATACCCCTGATCGTCGGGTCGGAATTCGGTCTCACCAATGCCGACGGTTCGCCCGCGTTGCGCTTCATTGCGCTGGCGATGACGCGCGATGGCTACGGCAACCTGAGCGAGCTGATCACGCTCGGGCGCATGCGGGCGGACAAGGGCAGTTACCGGCTGGCCGCGCGCGACCTGGACCACCCGGATCCGGTGCAGGCGCATCTGAGGGGATTGCCGGACTGCATCGCGATCCTGAGCCCCGACTATCCGGCCGACAAGGCGCGCCTCGATGCCCAGATGGCGTGGTTCGCGGACACATTTGGTGAACGTGCGTGGGTCGCGCTGACGCTTCATGCGCGGGCGATGGACGACATCCACCGCGGCGTGATCGAACAGGTGGCCGCGCGTCATGGCGTGCCCGTCGTCGCCACCGGCGCGCCGGTCATGCACGTGCGCTCGCGCAAGCCCCTGCAGGATGTGCTGACCGCCATCCGCCTGGGACGGCCGGTTGCCGAGTGCGGCTACGACCTCGCGCCGAATGCCGAGCAGCATCTGCGCTCACGCCTGCGCCTGGCCAACCTCTACCCTGCCCGCGCCCTCGCCGAGACCGTGGCGATCGCCCGGCGCTGCACCTTTTCGCTGGACGAGTTGCGCTACGAATACCCGGATGAACTCGTGCCCGACGGCTTCACGCCCGAATCGTATCTTCGACAGGAGACCTGGATCGGCGCGCACCGCCGCTGGCCGGCGGGCATTCCCCACAAGGTCCAGGCGCAGATCGAGCACGAGCTCGCGCTGATCGCCGACCTGAAGTACGAGCAATATTTCCTCACCGTGCACGACCTGGTCCGTTTTGCGCGCAACGAAGGCATCCTCTGTCAGGGACGCGGCTCGGCCGCGAATTCCGCGGTCTGTTATTGCCTGGGCGTGACGGAGGTGGATCCGGCGCGCTCGTCGATGCTCTTCGAACGCTTTATTTCGCGCG
The DNA here is from genome assembly GCF_004353915.1 of Paraburkholderia silviterrae. Classification (GTDB taxonomy): domain Bacteria; phylum Pseudomonadota; class Gammaproteobacteria; order Burkholderiales; family Burkholderiaceae; genus Paraburkholderia; species Paraburkholderia silviterrae. Next base: position 82,936 of record NZ_SMRP01000012.1, read on the forward strand.
AAAGAGCTGAGCCGCCCGACATCGATGTTGACTTCGAGCACCAGCGGCGCGAGGAGGTCGTCCAGTACATCTATCGAAAGTACGGCCGCGACCGCGCGGCACTCGCCGCGGCCGTGACGACCTATCGTCCCCGCAGCGCACTGCGCGAGGCAGGCAAGGCGCTCGGAGTCGATCCCGCGATCGTGGACAAGGTGGCGAAGGCCCATCACTGGTTCGATTCGAAACAGGATCTGCTCAGCCGGTTCTCGGAAGCCGGGCTTGACCCGGAGGCGCCTCTCATCATCCAGTGGGCGCACTTCGCCGCCCTCCTCCTCGGTTTTCCCCGACACCTCTCGCAGCACAGCGGCGGGTTCGTGATCAGCCGCGGCAAGCTTTCGCGACTCGTGCCGATCGAGAATGCGGCGATGGTTGACCGGTCTGTCATTGAATGGGATAAGGACGATCTCGAGTCTCTGGGATTATTGAAGATAGATGTGCTGGCACTCGGCATGCTGTCGGCGGTCCGCCGTGCGCTCGACCTGATCTCGGACAAGCGCGGCGAAGTATTCGAGCTGCAGGACATTCCCGCCGAAGATCCGGACACCTACGCAATGATCGGCCGTGCGGACACGGTGGGCGTGTTCCAGATCGAATCGCGTGCGCAGATGAGCATGTTGCCCCGACTGCAGCCGCGCCAGTTTTACGACCTCGTGATCGAGGTGGCGATCGTGCGGCCAGGCCCGGTACAAGGCGGCATGGTGCATCCGTACCTCAGGCGCAGGCAGGGCCTCGAGCCCGTGACCTTCCCGAGCCCGCAGATGGAGCAGGCGCTCGCGCGCACCCTCGGTGTGCCGATCTTCCAGGAGCAGGTGATGCAGGTCGCGATGCTCGCGGCCGGTTTTTCGGCCGGCGAAGCGGACCAGCTGCGCCGGGCGATGGCCGCCTGGCGCCGCAAGGGCGGACTCGGTGTCTACTACGACCGCATTGTGAACGGCATGCTCGAGCGCGGCTACGAGCGCGAGTTCGCCGAGCAGATCTTCGCGCAGATCCAGGGCTTCGGTGAATATGGCTTTCCGGAGAGTCACGCCGCGAGCTTTGCATTGATGGTGTATGCGAGCGCATGGCTCAAGTGCCATGAGCCAACGGTATTCGCGTGTGCGCTGCTCAACTCACAGCCAATGGGGTTCTATTCGCCGAGCCAGCTCGTCCAGGATGCAAAGCGCCACGGCGTACGCGTGCTACCGGTGGATGTGACCGTAAGCAACTGGGATTCGACGATCGAAGGTCCGACGACGCACGATCCCCTGCGGCTGGGCATGTCGCTGATCCGCGGCATGAAAGAGGAGGCGGCCGCACGCATCGAGATGGCGCGCGCGGTGCGGCCATTTCGCGATGTGTCGGACCTGGCGCGCCGTGCGCAGCTCGACCGTCGCGATCTCGAAGTGCTCGCTGCCGCCAACGCACTGTGCTCGCTCGCGGGCGACCGGCGCGCAGCGCTCTGGCAGGCGGTCGCGGCAGTGCCGGACCGCGACCTGCTGCGTGGCGCCACCGACGACGATGCCACCCCGGTGCTCGCGCCAATGACCGAAGGCCAGGAGCTCGTGAGCGATTACCGCTCGACAGGCCTCACACTGGGCCGGCATCCCCTCGCCCTGCTGCGCCCGAAACTCGCGAAGATGCGACTCGTGCCTTCGGAAGACCTCATGCGCTATCGTAATGGCCAGCTCGCGCGGGCCTGTGGCATCGTCACCGTGCGCCAGCGCCCGGGTACCGCCAACGGCGTGATGTTCATGACGCTCGAAGACGAGACTGGGACCACCAACATCATCGTCTGGGAGTCCATCCTCGAAAAATACCGGCGCGAGGCGTTGGGCTCCTCGTTGCTGGCCGTCTACGGCGTCTGGCAACGCGAAGGCGAAGTCAGGCACCTCGTCGCGAACCGGCTCGTGGATGTGAGTGGTCTGCTGGGGCAGCTGCAGACTGTTAGTCGCAATTTTCATTGAAGGGAACGACGATGAGCATCCGTGCTGGCAGTGCGAGGACCGAACCTGCGCTGATCAAGTGCAGGCGCTTCTATCCGCCGGGCTGCAGCAGTGCGGAGGCGCGTCGGCGTTCCTGCGCGAGCCAGTTCCGGGAAGACCAGGGGCAGCGCAACGCGAGGACGCCGATCGGCTTCCCCGGTGATGCTGCGGAAAGGACGACGTGATGGGCGACCGGCCGCGGCGTATTGCCCATCTCGATATGGACGCGTTCTACGCGTCCGTCGAGTTGCTGCGCTACCCGGAGCTGCGCGGACAGCCCGTCGTGATCGGTGGTGGCCGCAATGCCGTGCCGGAAACCCTGCCAGATGGCACGCGCCGTTTTGCGCGGCTTCGTGATTACGTCGGCCGCGGCGTGGTGACGACATCCACCTACGAGGCGCGCGCGCTCGGTGTGTTTTCTGCGATGGGGATGATGAAGGCAGCACAGCTGGCACCCGATGCGTTCCTCCTGCCCACGGATTTCGACGCATATCGCCACTATTCGCGCCTTTTCAAGGACGCGGTGCACACGTTCACTGATCGCATTGAAGACCGTGGCATTGACGAAATCTACGTAGACCTAACCGATCTGGAGGGAGAGTCACGTGCGCTTGGAAGCCGGATCAAGGCCGCCGTGCGGCAGGCGACGGGCCTCACCTGCTCCATCGCGATCGCGCCGAACAAGCTGCTGGCGAAGATCGGCTCGGAGCTCGACAAGCCCGACGGGCTCACGATACTGGCGATGGCCGATCTGGAGTCGCGTATCTGGCCACTTGCCGCGAAAAAGGTGAATGGTATCGGGCCCCGGGCGAGTGAGCGGCTGGACAGCATCGGCATCTACACGGTCGGCGATCTCGCCGCGGCAGACCTGGGGCTGTTGCAGGAGCACTTCGGGCGCAAATACGCAGCGTGGCTTGCACGGATCGCACGCGGCCTCGACGAGCGTGTCGTCGTGGTCTCGTCGGAGCCGAAGTCGATGAGCCGCGAAACGACGTTCGAGCGTGACATGCACGTGCACAAAGACCGCGCCGTCCTGACGCCCGCGCTGACGGCACTCTGCGAGCGGCTCGCGGGCGACCTCGCGCGAAAGGGCTATAGTGGACGGACGGTCGGCGTGAAGATCAAGTTTGCGGACTTCAAGGTCGTGACGCGTGACCTGTCGTTACCCGAAGCACTGGCCGACGCCGCCTCGATCAGGCGCGCCGCAGGGGCATGCCTGAAGCGTGTGCTTCTCGACCGTCGTATCCGGCTCATCGGTGTGCGCGTCAGCGCCCTCGAACGTGCCATCGAAAGCAAATCACTCGCCGTTCCAACGCAGGGCCTGCTGCCCTTCGATTGCTGACACCGGCCGCGGCAGTCGAGAAGGATATGTAGGCGCGACGGGCCTGCACCTGACCGGTATCGACTGTCGCCGCTTTCCGGTTTTCGGCTGCGCGATCTGCAGTACAGCGACAGTAGAGGCTTGCCGAAATAGCCCAGACAAGTGCGTACCAACACCGCATCAGCCCGGTTCTTCGCCAGGCGTCAATTTTCCCAGCATGTCCATACTTTGCCGGAGCAGCATCCGCGTATCGGCGTGCCGACGCTCCATGTGAACATGGATTGGGGCGCCAGCATTCATCGCAAAGCAACCGGACGGTCACAACTAATCGGGAGTAAAAGCATCCCGTGAGGCAACGCGCCGGCCAGGCTGATTGTCGCCGTCCAGGGATGTGCGTTCCAAAGAGAGCATGAGCGTGAATGGAAGGAGGAACTTCGAGCCAAGCGCGGCTTCACTTCTTTGAGACTGTCGAGTGAACGGCTGACTGCGGTCGCTGCGATCATTCGGCAGCTTTGTCCGCAGACGAATAACCAGATTACGCATTACGTAGTGTTTGTTACGAATATTGCTCAGGCGATGCACATGAGGGAGATCGGCAGGTGTCTCGACAATTTTCGCCGCTGCGCATGTATTTTTTCGTGAAACATTGACCCTAAATTCTTCCGAATGTCCCGCTGCATAAGGAATTGAGCCGAATCGATTGTCTTTCGTTGATGTTTCACGCGTACGCCTCGTGCAAAACGGAGCTCATTCCCAGTAGCGAGCAGAACCTCCTCAAATACCTTAGGGCGTAAACCTTCGTCGTTCCCCAGCCGCCCACGGACGGTCATCACGCGCGGATACCGTCGATGCTGGCGCTAGCGTTGGGACGCAGTTGATCGCTTAAAGCGCAAAAAATTAGGGTCTTATCATGCGATGTTATGAAGGCGGCGGGGATGCCCGGCGGGCCGCTGTCACCGGTGTATTCTGCCCGGGCGGACAAGGCACGGTGCCAGAGCAGTGCCGGTTATGGCGCATCGTCGCTATTCAAGGCCTACATCGAGCAGGACGGACCAAACTGGTTTGTGCCCGTGCAACTCATCGGCGCCTCTGAGGCGGGCGCCATCGAGAAGAAGTGGCCGAAGATGAATGCTGCGACACTGGGGACCCGATCAAGGTCAAACCGGGAACGCCGCGCGTAGACTTGATGCTCGTCGGCCTCGGTCCGGAAGATATCTGAGTGCCCTCAGGACACAGGTGCGGCATCGTGAGACCTGAACGGGCGCGAGCGGCCCAACTGCACGGGGCTTCTGTCTCATTGCCGTTTGGCATGACCTTGATACCATCCGGGCCTACCTGCGCCACTATCGCGACCTCGAGCAGACCGAAAGCCGCTATCAGACGGAACTGGAACGCTTCCTCCTGTAGTGCGTATGTATCGAGCGCAAGGCCACGTCTGGCGTGAGCGCCGACGAGTGCAAACGCTACAAGGACTTCCTCGCCACCCCGTCGCTTGACTGGGTGGGCATGTCCAAAGCACGTCGCCTCTCCTCAGGCTAGCGCCCGTTTGCCGGCCCGCTCCCCGCTGACACCCAACCATATCCTGCGCTTGTGCTACGTGGCCTGTTCGAGTGACTGACTGCCGTTCGCCATGTCGGCGGCAATCCCTGGCTGACGGTAGCGTTCCCCGTCGTCGCGCTGAAGGAGCCATCAAGAAGGCACTGCCGGCCATCTCGGGCGACACTGTCCAATGACGAGAAATCTTCGAGCGGGTACGCGCGCGCTACACCGCCGCGCCCCTGGGTTGACCGCTTTTGCCCCGGAGCCCTCGGGTGTCGATGCACAATATGGGCGGCGTGCTGCCGTGCTGCCGTGCTGCCGTGCTGCCGTGCTGCCGTGCTGCCGTGCTGCCGTGCTGCCGACAGGGTGCACCAGGCGGAAGCGGCAAGCACCACACACGACAAGCTCAGACCGGTGGTTGAGCGCCGCGGCTGGAAGATGCAGCTGCGGGAGCTGGCTGTCCTGGGCAAGGGGAACAAGTGGCGCGCGGTTGTCGTTCAGGAGCGAGTGATTAGCGCCTTGCAAGCTCACTGGGCCGACCGTGACCACGACTTCGACGCGTCATCGTGCGATGGCGCTGCCCTCAGCCATCGTCGTGCCTTCGACGACCACCGCGAAGGACAAGCATCTAAGCAAGGGCGGCAACCACACGGGCGATGACTTCGCGCCGGCGGCCCTGTACCCGCCTTTGACGTCCACGCTGCTCCGTCTCGCCGAAGACGAGAGCCTGCAGCTCGAGCAGGTTGATTGCAAGACCGTATAGCTACGGTCCGGGGGCGCCCAAAGGGAAAATCAGGAGGCGTCACCGAAGAGCTTGGCGACTTCCTCGATGCTGCGGCATCTTGCGCGCGACTGCATCCGTGGCCCAAGTGTGGCGAAGGGCGTGCGGAGGCACCTCGCGCAGCAGTGCGCGTCATGCAAGCCAGTCTTCGGACAGGGGTCTTACCTAGCAAGGAAAAATCATGGCCAAAACAAATAAAAAAGCGGCCGGTGCTCGCTCAAACAACGGAGCAGGAAAATCTCACGGAGACATCAAGAAACAATTGATGGAGCCGGCTGAACGGCTCATCGTCTTAGGCTACTCAACTGTTCTATTCGTCGTGATTGGGCTCAGTGCTTTAGGGCTTGGGTTCGCACATGAATGCACCCAGGTCCATTGCCACCGGGTGGAAGGCTGGAAGCTTGAGGTACTGAGCGTTCTCAAGAACGTGGCATTCTCAAGTGATTGCGGCAGCTTCGTGTGTCGCACAAAGGCACCTCGTACATGGAATCAAACGTCACTAAGGCATCAAGCGGCAAGTCAGGAGACTTGCCCATCTGAGCAATGAGCGCATATTTCAGGACCAAACCATGAACACGCAAACCGATGTGCTGACCTTGAAGGACCGTCTCAAACTCGGTCTGAAGTCAGGATGGCGGGATTACTGGAGGAGTCATGGACCTTCACTTTCGAGCAGATTCAGCGGCTCTATCGCCGCTTCGTCCATTAATAGGAATGTCTCTCCCGAACAGTGAGACCTCGTGTCTGGCTGTTCACTTTTTTGGCAGACGTGTTCGGCTCCGAACACCTTGCCGCCCAGAGCCCCCTGCTAGTCGATGTGGAACCCACTCCACGCAACTCGTCGCGCAAAAGTGTTCGGATCCGAGCACCTTCGTCGGCGCGAGGTGGACGCGTCTCAGCGGCCAAAAAGTGTTCGGCTCCGAACACCTTGCCGTCCAACCGATTTCCTCCGCCGGTTGATGAGGAGCAAAGCCTGCGAGCACCTCCGCTCTCCACGAAAAAAGTGTTCGGGTCCGAACACTCACGCGGTCGTGATGAAATCGGCGCCGCAATAAAAAAGCCCCGCGAATTGCGAGGCTGTTTATCTTAGTCTTACAGACCTTACTCCGGCTGAACCGAGAACATCTTCGCGACTGTCTCTCTGAGCGCGCGCTCCTGCTCTTCGGAAATTACACCGGCCTTGAACTTAAATGTCAGCCCCGCGACATCTTTCGTGATGCTGCCCGCTTGAACATTCCCAGAGAAAATCTTGAGAATGCTCCGGCCCGCCACGTCACGAGTCGACACCCCGCGAGTCGCTGCAGCGAGAATCGCAGGCGCGACCTTGGACTCAAGGAGGTCACCTGCCACCACCTGCGGCCACAACTCCGTTAGCGCCTTCACGCCGGCATCCCCAGTCTTCTTCAACGCGCTCACAATCTCCTGTGCCTGATTTGATTGCAAGAGCGTCGGCCTCAGGTCCAAGTCACGCTTAACGAAGTCAGGAAGCTCATCGAAGGCAAGGTATCGGTAGAGTTCATTTCTGGAAATGCCCATCGTCTTGGCAAGACGTGTCTTATTGGGAAACTCACTCTCCGCGCGGCGGACCGACAACGCAATCTCGTAATCGGAGAGGTCGTCCCGTGTCACGTTCTCGACGAGCGCGAGCGCGGCCATATCCTGGTCAGTGCAATCAATGACCACACTCTTGATGGTCTCCCGATTCAGGAGCTTATGTGCACGCCAACGCCTCTCACCGGCTACCAGTTGGTAGGCGTCATCGCCCACTCGACGCACTAGCACCGATTGCAGTAGCCCGGTCTCTTCAATCGAGCGAGCCAATTCATGCAGCTTCGTCTCATTGAATTCGCGGCGGGGTTGCCATGGGTTCGGCGAAACCTCGTTGACCCGCAAGTCGGTCCCTACTCCTTTATCCTCAAGCTCCTGGATACGGATCTGCGCGGCCGTCAAGGCGCTGGTAAGTCCCGGCATGGTTTGCGGACTGCGAGTACCCTTATCAGCATCCTTCCTCACCGGCGTCATCTCCGCCGGCGACGCCAGGCCTGCAGTCTTGGCCAATAGCTGCTCGCGAATATTGCTCATGCCTCCCCCTTCCAATTCTTGACGAACATGTCGTCAAGCCAACGCGCGTACAGCATCAATGGTTGCTTCACCCGCTGAAGCGACTTAGCGGTCGAATGCGTATTCGTGATATCCAGTGCCGTGGAGAACGAGAGGGCCCCACCACTCATCACTGAGCTTGCCGGAATTTCGAACGGGTCCAACCATTTCCCGTAAGCTGTCTGAGCCCATTGCCGAACCACCGGGGCCGATGAAGTCTTGCCGTAATCCACCTTGGAAAGAAGGATGGAGATGAACTCATAGACCTTGTCTTCCTCGTACGCGAGAAAGTCGCCCGCGACTTCTGAAAAGAGACGCCAGAACGCCATCGAGCTGATGAAGTCCAGGTTCTCCGGAACCATCGGCATCACGAGTGCGTCCGCGGCGAGCAATGCGTTGAGGTTCATATACGACAGCGACGGCGAGGTATCCATCAGGATGTAGTCGTATTGCGAACGCAGCGGCTCGAGGCCTTCACGAAGCACCGACCAGAACCGAAAACCCTTCATCGTCTTCTGCCGGGCCGGCAACAGAAACTCAGCGCCATACAAAAACGTGTGCCCCGGAATGATGTCTAGGCCATCCCAATATGTGCTTTGCACCTTCGAACTCAGCCCGCCTTCGATGGACTGGTCATAGATGTAGGGGAGGACGGTGTCCTCACCGCTGATTTCCTTCTCTGCATACAGCCCGCACAATTCCGAAGCAGAAGCCTGCGGGTCCAGGTCGATGATGAGCACTTTGCGCCCGAGCAGCGACAAGGCTTGTCCGAGACAGACGGTCGTCGTGGTTTTCGCAGAACCTCCCTTCAGCTGAGCCGTCGTCAGCACCCGCCCTCGAAAATTGCTGTCCGGTTCGGCAAGTCGCGTTTGATAGATGTCCGAGGCCATCTTCACCCACGTGCGCACTTCGGCAAGCGTGAACGTCCGGCTGCGACCGGTGCCGTTGAGCGTGCCTGACGGAAGCCCCTGGTCCGACTTCGTCACCAGATACTGAATCTGCTGGCGCGACAGATTGCACATGTCTGCCAGTTCGCTGATAGTAAATATGGGAGCAGTCTTGCGCGGCCGCGGCGCGAGAATCTGTTCGCGCAGGTTGTCCGCGAACGGTGCGAGTTTTTCGGCGAACTCTGCAACCTCGCGAAGCGTCGTGCGACGGCTTTCAATAGGGAGGGTGGTAGCCACTGCATCCATTCTGCACTTCTCCGTGTTTTTGACGATAAAGCGCAGAATACATCATTATGTGTAAACAGGGTTGTATTGAGCCTAATTTTTTAGCTGAAACATCAAGATTCTGCGCCAGTTGGTTGATTTCACGTCTAAATCGCGTGTTCGCGATGAGACGTAGCACGCGTCACTGGCGGTAAACCTCGGATGAAGCCATTGCGCGCGGTGACCCATTCACATTTCGCCAAGACCGAGCGAGAAAGTTGTCAGCACAAAAACCGCCCCCGAGTTGGTTTTTGTGTGTGCCGTTCGTCAGGCTAATTTATTCATTGAAATCAAATGGTTACAGTGATGCGGCCTTTATTTTATGGCGGGATTTTTCGCGTTGGTGGGGCTTGTGTCTGTCTGTTTTTGTAAACATAAACCAGCAAACCTACAAACAGGAACGAGAAAAGCCTTTCTTATCAAAGCAAAAGCCTGTGGATAGAGACGGTTTTTGTGAAGGCCGGGACGCTTTTTGTGACGTAGCTGGCAGGAATTGGGTTTGGATGGGCGGAAATTGTGAGAACGTCGGGCGGTTTTTGGGCTGTCAGCTAGAAGGTAAGGGGTGCTTTTTGTGCGTGAAAGTGCCGAATATTAGGGGCGGTTTTTGTGTTGACAGCCGCTGCTTGGCTGATAGAGTGCCGGCATTGAGCCGAAAGAACGAATGGAAAACCCGACGCTTCCCGCCACGCCGCATCAACTTGCCTTGGACATCTACGACGACATGTCCGGGAAAGACGCGCGGATAGACCAGGCAGACAGGGACATTGGGTATCTCCGAAACAACATCTTCACCCGTGTCGGCGGACTTGGTATCGCCGCGCGGCGCGTGCTCGACGCCGCATACTTCATCGTCGCATCGAAGGCGCCTGACGAACTCATCGACGACAAGGTCTACACGTTTTCCGAGGACATCAACTACTTCAAGTGGCTGATGCGCTACGACAGTCGCAACCACAGCCATCTCGTCACCCAGATGCGTGCCGCCGCGAAGGCCCGCGTTGAAATCATGACAGCCCCCTCAATCGAGGAACTGACCGAGAAGGACTCGTGGGGCACGATAAGTCTGCTTGGCGATTGTTACATCGAGAGAAACGTGGTGTGCATCCTGCTCTCAGGGCGGGTGATTCGATATCTCATTAGCCCGTACAAGGCTCATTGGCTCAGCCTGCGCGATGCTGCGAAGTTTACGCTATCGCTCGCGCGCGCAGTCTATGATCGCCTCATTCCATGCGAGGGCCATGGCGTAACCGAGTGGTTCGCGTACGAAGACGTTCTCGAATGGCCAGGAAAGGTCGGCGTATCGCGTAGGGTCTTCAAGGAGTTCCGTAAGCATTTCCTTGAGCCTGCCGTGCAGCAGCTCAACGAAGAGTCGGATTTTGAGGTTAGCTGGGAAGCGAACGCCGCGCGCGTGTCCGCGGACAAGATGAAGCTGCGCTTCCGGTTCACGAAGAAACAGGGCGCTGATGCCGCGCGCGCAGGCATTCCGGATGAAATGTACCTCGTGCTTCATAACGAGTTTGCGTTTGATGAGCTGGACTTTCTGCGCCTCGCAAATAATCGGCACACCTGGACGGATGAACGCCTTGTGCAGGCCATCGAATACACGCAGACCAGGTTGACGCAGGGCAAGGTCACCATCAGCCCCAAGGGCTATCTCTTCAAGTCGCTCGAAGGGAACTACCGCATTGGTGGCGCCGAAAAGAAGATGTTGGCTGTTCAATCGCAACAGTCCCAGCATTCGCAGGAGGAAGCACGCGCCCGTCAAAACGCAGAGTCGCAGCGACGAGAGGCTGAGAAAGCCCAAGCCGAAATTGCAGCCGCCAAAGTCCGTTCGGAGGCTGACGCCGGCAGGGAGTTCTATGAGGCGGCGGACGCCCATATCCGAAAAGAACTACTGCACACGTTTGTGACGGGTCTGCTGCACCAGCGGCAAATGGCCAGGGTTGGCGTCTCGCGTGAGTCGCTCACGACTGAGAACATCCTCACGGCAAACCGGCAGCTCGCTGAGACTTTCTGCACACACGTGTGTTCGCGCATGAAGAAGGTAATCGACGCGCACCCGAAGTGAGCGAGGCGGCGGCCGACCACCGGTTACGCCTTCACCTTGTAGACCTGTTCATGCATCTCCCCTTGGCCAGTATTAGCTGTCGTCGCGTTATTCCAGACAGAGGTAGCCGCTGGCGACAACCGCCGACGATTGCGACGCACTGCAACCGGGCGTGATCGAACCCGGCTGTCTGCTCGCGTGTGGACATGGCATGCTGGGCCTGTTTCATCCGCACGAGTGAATCGCGACAATTGCCGATGGTGGCTACCGAAGCGGCGTCCTGACCGGTCCAGATTCGTTCGATGAATTCCTCGGCCCGTCCAAATGCATCCGCGAGCTCGTCGGGCGAGGGGGGGCCACTTGAAGACGGCGGAGCATCGGCGAGCGGTGAACCACCGGCCGCCTGCCAGATGCGGCCAAGGCTGGCGACCGCGCACAGGATGGCCCAGCTCGCATAGGGAATGGCCGCGTCGCCCCCGGTACCGAGGTCCAGTATCTGCGCGGCCTTGGCGCCGCTGAGTTTGCCCCGTCGGAGCACTTCGCGCACTTCATTGGCTTCCGGTCCAATCCAGAAGTTATTTGCTGGACACAGACATTTTGGGGTGTGGGACACAATGAAATGGCCAGCCCGATCCCAGCGCCCGTTCTACGACAGGTAGTTCGGTCCAAGGTAGAGGAGAGCACCATGAACGGGTCACGCAGATCGGCATCGATCAGGCACATCTGCAAGACGACGTGGCGCTCGCGATTCGTGAAAACGAGGCGGTCGCCGCGACGCTCGCTCTCCAGATCGAGATCGCGGAAATGCGTCTTCAGGAAAGGTTGCACCGAACCCGGATTACGCCCTGCTGGCGACTGTGCCTATTGGCCACACCCTTGCCACGGTCATTTTGTTGGAAACCGGACCATCGAGCGTTTCGCCAGCGCCGGTGACTTCGCGTCCTATTCGCGTTCCGTGGACAGGCCATGATTCGGGAACAACGTGGTTTGCTAGACCTCGTTGTAAGAGATGGCGCACTGAACAATTATTGTCGCACCGGTGACAGTTTCATTGTGGTCTACGAATATCGAATGAAACAGGCCGCACGCAATGTGTGTGTAAACGCTCCGATTCAAATAGCAATGCCAACCTGGTCTACGCGGTGCCACATCTATTAATAGCGGCAATATTTTCTCGTCTGAAAAAGTTTCGGCATTTAATACCTATGCAAAATGGGTTAAATAAATGTTAAATTTTGTTCGAATCGATTGACATGAGATTACGCCGTTGGCAGTCTAAAAGACCATCACAGCAAATATGCATAAGCGAGAACCGTGTACGCTGCGCTGCCTGCAATTGTTTCCTCCATTTTTTTATCCTATGGGCTGTACGTTGTTGCAGTTGGAAAGCCCATGCGTATTTGTCTTCCATTTCTCCTGTTAAGCCTTGCCACTTTTGCTTGGCAGTGCGCATGGGTGTTTCTCTTCGTCTCTGGTTCACTAGACATATCGGTTTTTATTGCAAAAACAGGTTACGCATTCATTCTATTTATTCCAGCAACATTTTATCATTTTGCTGTTGAGGTAACCGAGCGGAAACGTGAGAGGGTAGCGGTCTGGCTTTGTTATGCGTTTAGTTTCGGTTTATTGGCGCTTCTGCTTGTCACGAATACCGTTATATATGGGACACATAAATATTTCTTTGGTGAATACCCTAAAGCCGGGCCTTTGCTTTTTTTGCACATTGCGCAAACGGTGGTCGCAGCGATCAGGGTGATGGTGCTTTTTGCGGACGGTAGACGTTACGCCACTGGAAATCGCAGAATAGCGTTTGGATTTTGTCTGGCTGGCGTGTGCTTCTTCAGTTTGGCCGTGATCGATTATGCGGTCAACTATGGCTATGCCATATATCCACCTGGCGTTGTTTTCGTCGCGTTTGGTCTATGCATGCTGGCGATCAGTTTGACATATTTTGATTTGGTTAAACCGCCGACATTATCGAATGATTCGATTGCCTGCACGGAATTATTCGAAGGACAAAGCCCGTTAGAACTGCAAGCTCTATCGAATAACTGGGTAAATATACTGCGCGGATATAGGGCAGCAGTCGACGCAGGGTTGTGCGACGAGCGAGTTACCCTCGACCAAGTTGCCCGGACCACTAAGCTTGTAAGCTCGATGACAAGGTGTGAAGCTGAAACGGGCGCATTTCTTGATGCGGCGCTGAAAGCTTTTGTGCGAAAAATTCCTTTTGGGAGGCATAAAATGGAATTCCCAATTAGCGTTTCAGTCGAGACCGCAGAAAATGCGCGCATTACATACAAATTCCAGAAAAAATCACTGGATAGCATAACTATAGTTAAGACTACCTGCTCTCGTGGAGGAGACCAGGTAGTTTGTTGTGGAACGTTTCACGAGGCGGCGCAAGTGATTTCCTATTTTGACGAAGAAAATTGTTTGGACGCACCAGTCAGAGCAGAATTTACTCAATTGGGTATCGATCGTCTCTACACGAAAAAAATTGATTCGGAAGACGAGGACGATGAGGCACCTGATGAATTGATGCGCGTTCTAAATGCGCAGCAAAACTCGAAACCAGAAGGTAATTTGCACTGATGGCCAGCGTCGAAAGGGGCGCCCAATTTCGCCCGTTGTTGGCTATTTGGTTGACTACTCTTGCCATAACCATTTCAACCTGGTTGCTCGCTTACGTGCAGATTCAGGCCGCCTATTCGGCGTCTACTGAGTCTGTACATCAGTTCCCGTACCGCTATGTAATCTTTGCATCGATCTTGACTAGTGTACTCGTAGGTTCCGCGTTTGTAATAAGTGCTATCGTTGGGAGGCTAGTGTCCAGTGAGGCCACGATGCGTCGGTTAGCGCGTGAAATGAAATATCTCGCTGAGATTGATGTCCTTACCAGGCTACCGAATCGACACTACTTAATGTCTCTACTAAAGGCCCGTATCGAAAGGTTGTACCGATATGGTGCGCTTTCTTTGATTTACGTGGATATAGACAATTTTAAAAAGATAAACGATTTATTAGGGCACAACTACGGCGATGAATTGCTAAAGAGTGTTGCGAGACGATTATCCGCAATCGCGGGTGCTGCGAACGTCATAGCGAGAATTGGCGGGGACGAGTTCGCTATAGTCGTGGATTCTGACGAATCTCAGAACACTGCACAAAAAATTGCTGAAGAAGTTGTTAAGGAATTCAAAATCGCGTTTGGGTTGCGTGGGGATAGTTACGTAGTTTGCTTGAGCATGGGAATTGCAACACTGCACGACGAAGCGACGTCAGAGTTTGATCTGCTCACTCAGGCTGATTTGGCAATGTACTCGGCGAAATCCGCACGCCGCGTTGACAGTATCAGTGCTTACAGGCATTTCACCATGGACCTCTCGACTCGTGCAATGCACGAAATCGAACGGCAACAGGAACTGCAATATGCCATTCGTGAAGGGGAGTTCTTGTTTGATTATCAAGTGATCGTTGACGCCGCGACGCAGCGGGAGGCTGGTGTGGAGGCTATTTTAAAATGGCAACACCCAGAGAGAGGATTGCTGACTGCAGAGGAATTTCTCCCGTTCGCTGAGCGTACAGGCTTCGGTCCGCAAATAGGCGCGGTCGCGATGGAATCAGCGCTTCGGCAATTCAGTGTTTGGCGCACGCGCGGCCGCGCGCCCGAATATCTCTTAATTAAGGTATCGTTATCCCAATTAATAGAAGGAGATATCGCTTCATTGGCTTTGCGTTGGCTGCGAGTTTTTGATATCGATCCAACTGCATTGCATATGGAGCTAGCTGAGGGTGAAATCCACGGTGGAGGAGAGCTACTCAAGACGAGGCTGAAGGCGCTACGAGCTGAAGGTATCCAAGTGATCGTCGGAGCATTTGGCGCTCGTGCTGCGTCGCTTTCTCTGCTGTCAAGTCAATTGTTTGCAGGAATCAAGATCGATCGCAAGTTGGTGCGCGACGCGCGAAAGGATCGCCCGACCTTGATCGTCTTTGAAGGAATTGTCCACGTCGCGCTTAACCTCGGAATGTCAGTAGTTGTCGACGGGGTTGACGGGGTGGATCAGCTATCCTGGTTACGTCAGTACCAAGGGATCAGTGCGCAAGGTGAAGTTGTGCCAGTGATCACCGCTGCCTCTCTAGAGCAGGATCGATGACGCGAGCCAATGACTCTCGTGCCCCCGTCTTGTACGAAGCAAACGTAAGAATTGCCCGCGATGTGGTGAATCTTCGGTTATGGGGTCGCGGCGAAAGATCCAGCGCGCTGTTACTCGAGCACGAGATTTCTCAGTATGGCGGGATGACACTTAGCCAACTCTTTGCATTTGAAAAAAATACGCGGCTGGCAGAGTTTTGCGCAGCCGATCCTTATGGAGAGCACTTACGCTCACAATACCACACATTGGCTAACGTACTAGGGCAATCCGATGTGACTCGAGGTGAAGCCGGAAGTGCAGTAACGAGACGTCAGAATATCGATGGAGTGCGGGATTGCGCTAATGAAAGCGAACTCTATGAGTTTGTCGCCGCTGTTATAGAGGATGTTGGTGGCACGAGTTTTCTGTATAGATGGATTCACGTCGAGGAGAAAACAGACGATATTAGCAATCAGAGATGTCTGTTAGGCTGTCATCCGGGATGGATGCACAAATATATTCATCGCGTCTGGTACATGAATGACCCTGTACTCGAATATGCGAAGCGTAGTGTGTCTCCTGCCACCGATAGACAACTCGAGGTCAGCGAGCTCCATTGGAGTCAGATCGATGCGCCGAAGTATGGATTTGGCCACGTCGCAGTATTCCCGGTACATCTTAGAAAAGGACTGATCGGAGTTCTCCAGATTGCGGGTTCAAATGCGGCAGCAGTTGAGACAATGCTGGAGGCGCCAAAGCGGCTCTTGTTGCGAGATCTTGCAACTGAGCTGTTGAGCTGGGAGGTACGAAACATCCGCAACGAAGCTGCTTCCATTTATAAGCTGACACCCCGGGAGATAGAGGTGCTTCGCATTGTCAGCGCTGGAGGGTCAGCTGCAAATGTGGCATCAAGCTTAGGTCTATCCTCCAAGACTGTGTATCGGATTTATGCCCAGATTGATAAAAAATTAGGATCGGCAAGTATTACCAAATCTCTGGCTATAGCGACAGAAAAAGGCTTGCTAGAATAGGTAATTTGAAGACTTCATCGTCTGCTTACCGTAAATCACCCGTGTTGACAAGGGGTAAATCGAGTGGCGATTTGGCCATCAATGAGCCATTAAACTACCACTCAGCTAGTGTTCACGGGAATCAAGACTCGCGGTGGCCGGTCAGTAGATCTCCCAGCTTTGTACCGATCGATGGGTTCCTTCGTCCAGGTAACGCAACTTCGCCATCGATTTTTCAGGGTGCGTCGAGCACACGTCGCCGGGTATGCGTGTTTGGTTCGATCGCATATGCATAGTACGGGCCTTGCGTGACCGGCTTTACGGCGAATTCTTCTTCGTGGCGCTTTATTTCAACGTGAGCCGGATGAGGACGCACGCCCAACGCTTAACATTTAAATCTGCTTGCAACAAACTTAATGTTTTTTGGACTAGGCCGCAGACCATTCGCGTGGACTGTCGGTATCGCGAAAAAGTTGTAAGGCCCTTCGACCTAGTTGGTTGAGTTCGGGTTGATCATGAGGTCCGACAGCTTCATGTTGGCTGGTTAGTTAATTGGAGGCGCATCAAGAGGTTGGGATGGATGGAATCGTTTGTTCGCAATATCGACTGCCAAGCGATGTGGACGCATGGTTAGCAGCGCGCGCGAAAGTGGAGGAAAGGTCGAAAAGTGCACAGTTGATTGTCGAGCTGCGTGCTCGAAGGGCCGAAATGGAGGAGTGGTGCCTGGGGGAGATAACTCAAGCACTATGGAAGTAGCGGAACGATAGTCAAGCCGAGACGCGCGCCAATTCTTCGGGCCGCGATCGATCGTCGATGATTGGCGCGGTGTTGCGGAGTTTGTCAGAAGGATCGGCAAATGGGCCAAGTCTATTCGTCTGACACTTGACGCCGGCCTCTGTCTGGTGTAAAAAATCAAATATGGATTTTGATAAAAAAATTCGAATTTGATAATTTCAGATTGATGTCTTCCGCGCGATCCAGCAAAAAGCCTGTTTTGATCGAACAGACCGAAACAGAGATGAGAGTGACGCTCGCAGAGATCGCGCGTGGCCTGCTTGATGAGCCGTACCGGGTCAGGATTTTTTTGGGTAGTGGCCAAGCATGGGAGATCGAGTTGCTTACCGATTCCCGGCAGATCCACCAGATTCAAACGCAGCGAGGCCCAACGCGCACATGGCTTGCGCTGGATAAGGCGATCGAGGCTGCCTTGACGTATTGCACTGACGCGAAAAGCATCAGCGTGGAAATTGGGTCGATTGTTCTGGAGTCGCGGTAGAAGCGGTTGATACCAGTGTTGACGCACCGGTATCAACCTGACCATTACGCAGCAACTGTTGAGGAAAACCGGAATGGCTACGCGGATTGTAGCGCATTGGTCCCATTGTGCGACCAAGGCAAACCTGCGCGTGCTTGTCGTGGCGGCCGCGCTACTCGCGCGTCCGATGCTTCGGCGCGCGCTCTCAGCCGACAGGCCCATAAGCGTGTCTGGTAGAGCATCAAAAGCAAGCAAAATCCCGCCCCGAATACTTCGGGATCGCCTCGTCGCCACCCCACTACAATCCCGCCGCTCCCCTTGTACGGCTTTGGTAGCCGTCCCTGATTGATTTTCCCCGGAGGACAATGACATGTCATTGAATAACGCGGAAAAGAAAGCACTACTAAATGCATCGCTAGCGGGTATAGACGCGATCGACGCGCAAATCGAGATCCTGCGCGCTGCCTACCCGCATGCTTTTCACACTCCGGATTCGTTGGCAACGCGCTGTTTCTTCGACCAGCCGAAGCATGAGTTGCTGTCTCGCGGCTTCGTCCGCGCGTATGAGACCGGACAGGATGGGTAGCAGGCAGGGGCACCGCCGGCTGGCTGTATGCCGGTGGGATCTGACCAGATCGGAGGACACCGTTATGGGCAGGGTTTTCAGGTGGATTCGAAAGGGCGTATGCGCGCTGCTGTTGTTCCTGATGTCGACATCGTTCCTTGGCTTCGCGTACTGGGTGATCCAGCGGCACTCGTCGTTGCGCGATCTGATTGCTGTCGCGCTCGTGGGTCTGGGCTGGGCTGCAATTGGCTATGTGGCATACCAGCGCGGCCGGCCGCGCGATAACCAGGGTTGGTGAGCCATGCGCAACCAATTTAGACATCCCCTTGCGAAACAGGTCGGAGTCGGCCTGATGCAGCTGGGCGTGCTCATCGCGTGGGGCTGCGGTGGCATGCAGTGGTTTCTGGAGTCCTACGTGCCCTGGGCTGCCCAGCGGGTGCAGAGGCTATCGCTATTGGCCGTGGTGCCAGCGGCGCTCGCCCTGGCCCTGGCCGGTGCGGCCGTAGTGCTGGTGACGCTCCAGTTTCCCCCGATCGCGGTTGCCCTCGCGGAGGGCGCCGCGCAGCGGACCTGGCGCGGACGAGGTGACGCATGAAAACGCACCTCGCGTTCCCGCATGCATGGGGGTTGTCATGATGCCGGTCGACTTCGCGATGCTCGCGCAGCAGTGCGCCCCTGCGGTCTATCCCACCACCCTGCAGGCGCTGGTCAAGACAGAATCGGGCTTCAATCCCTTTGCAATCGGCGTGGTCGGCGGCCGACTGGTGCGGCAACCGCGCACCCGCGACGAAGCCATCGCCACCGCGCGTGCGCTCGAGGCGGCTGGCTGGAACTACAGCATGGGCCTGGCACAGGTCAACCGCGCGAACCTGCGCGTTTATGGCCTCACCAGCGAAACCGTGTTCGACCCGTGTGCGAACTTGCGCGCCGGCGGCGTCATCCTTTCCGGCTGCTACACCCGCGCAGCCGCCGGCGGCCGCGCGCCGCAGGACGCCGTGCGTGCAGCGCTCAGTTGCTACTACAGCGGCAATTTCACGCGCGGCTTCAGGGCGGACGAAGGGGGCACGAGTTACGTCCAGCGCGTGGCTGCGAATGCGGTCGATATCGGTGCGAGCGCCACGGTCGTCCCACCGATCGCTGTCGTGCCGGATGGCGCGGCGCCGGTTGCGCGCACGGCAGCGCACCCGGCGCGCGTGCGCCGGGCCGATGACTCATCCAGTGCCGCCACCGGGGCAGACCATGCCCGGCAGGCCTATCACCACCCAGCCTGGGACGCCCTGGGCGATTTTTAACGGAGCATACAGATGCAGAAGATCTTTCCCAAAACCGTGGCCTTGCTGCGCATGCGCAGCATGCATGCACGCCGCATTGGGGCTGGCGTGGTGATGTCGATGGTCGCTCGCGCCGCCTGCGCGGGTGGCGGTCTGGCCGCGGGCACGCAGGCCGCCAACACTTTCACGACGTGGTTCTACAGCTTTTGCGGTATCTGCGCCGGTTCGTATCTGCTGTGGACCGGGATCCAGTGCTGGACCAACAAGGCGGACTGGATCCATGACTTTGGCGGCGGCATTGCGAAGGTGGCCGGTGTGGGTTCGGCACTCGTGCTGGCCGGCTGGGCATTCGGCCTCTTCGGCTGATCGTCATGGAAGACGACCGTACGCTTTACCCGTCCTACGCGGGCCTGAACCGGATCGCGATGATCGGCGGCGTGCCGATGTTCCCGGCGCTGATCATCGGCTGTGCATCGCTGATCGCCAGCATGACCGGCGGCTTTGTGCTGGGCCCCGGCGGCCTGCTGATCGGCTCGGCCGGCGTGCCGGTCTTCCTGTTTTTCCGCCATGTCTGCGAGACCGATGATCAGGCGCTGCGCCTGACCTGGCTGGAATTCCTCTGCTGGCTCGACCGCCGGCGCGTATCGGTGTTCGGCAAGACCTGCACGCTCGCGCCGATGCGCTACGGGCGCGATCTGGACGTGTACACCCGCGCGTTTGCGCACGGCCGGGACCTGGAGCGCTTCGAGGCGCTGCGTCACAGCCTGCTCTCGCACGCACAGGAGGACGAAGATGAGTAACCGCGATTGCATGCCGGCCGCCGACGGTGCAAGGCCGGCCAAGGTGGGTAACACGATAATTCACGTGCGCCCTGGCGCGGGCAAGACCACCTTCAACGTCTTTTACGACATGCTTCGCCTGACGGAGCGGGAGTTCCGGATTGTGCGCGGCAGCGGCAACCTGGCAGACGATGCGCCGGGCGCGGGAGACGAGCCATGCGCGTGAGCAACGAGCTGAACCGGCTCGTCGCGGCCGCAGAGGACAAGCTGCCGCGCTTCGGTCGCCCGGTGTCGGTCAGTGCGACGAGCATCGACAGCGGCGGCGCCATGATGGTGCTGCGCGTGAACGGCGTGCCGTTCGAATCGGTCAGCCGCGGCGAGATCGAGGCCCGCTACGACAGCTGGAACCGTCAACTGGCCGCGATGACGCTGGAGAAGGGCAACCGCCTGTCGCTGTGGACCACTTTCCGCCGGCGGCGCGTGTCGTTCGGAGACGAGTACCGTTTCTACAACCCGTTCATCCAGCAGGCCGTCGACAAGTACCTGCAGCGATTCCGCAAGCACGACCACTTCGAGAACAGTTTCTACATCACCGTGATCCTTCAGGGCGATGACCTGGACGAAACGGTGCGCGAGCTCGAGGAGCTGGGCGAAGGACTGACGAAGGCGCTCGTGTCCTATGATCCGCAACTGCTGGAAACGTACGGGCACAACGGCATCCTGTTCTCCGAGCCATACCAGTTCATCGGCGAGCTGGTGAACGGCATCGATGAACGTGTGCCGGTCACGCAGGCGACGGGACGCGAGCTGATCCCGACGTCGCATCTGCATTTCCACTATGACACGGTCGAGATCCGCACCGACCGCTCGACGCGCTTCGCGGTCTGCTACGACCTGAAGGATTTTCCGAAGGCCGGCTGGGGGCAGACGAATCCGCTGCTGTCGCTGCCGGTCGAATTCACCCTCACGCAGAGCTTCGGCTGTCTGAGCACCGCTGAGGCGATGAAGGCGATCGAAGACCAGATCAACAACCTGAATTCGGTCGAAGACAAGGCGAAGCACCAGATTGACGAGCTGAAACAGGCGGTCGCGCTGATCGCCGGGCGCGACCTCGCCTTCGGCGACTATCACGGTGCGCTCATCGTGTATGGCGACACGCCGGAGAAGGCGATCAGTAACGGTGCGTACGTGACGAGCCGTGCGCTGAACGACTGCGGCTTCAAGTTCGTGAAGGCGACGGCGTCGGCGCCGTTCACGTACATGAGCCAAGTGCCGGGATTCAGGATGAAGCCACGGCCGATGCCGAAGTCGACCCGCAGTCTCGCGTCGTCGTTCTCGATGCACACCTATTCGGCCGGCAAGGCGCGCGGCAATCCGCTCGGTGATGGCTCGGCACTCATGCCCGTGCAGACGGTCGCGAAGAGCCTGTTCAGCCTGAACTGCCACGCTTCACGCCTGGATGAAGACAGCGTCGGCGAGAAGGTGGCCGGCCACACGCTGATTCTCGGCTCGACGGGAACGGGCAAGACAACGCTCGAAACGATGCTGCTCGCGTTCCTCGAGCGTTTCGACCCGAAGATCTTCGCGCTCGACCTCGATCAGGGCCTGCGGATCTTCCTCGAGGAGATGGGCGCGCTCTACTACACGCTGCGCGAAGGCGAGCCGACGGGTCTTGCGCCGTTCGGCCTGCCCGAGACGAAGCGCAACCTCGCGCACCTGTATGACCTGGTGGGCGCATGCTGCCGCGACGAGAACGGCAAGCTCAGCGCCGACGACCAGCGGCAGATCAAGCATGCCGTCGACACGGTGATGAAGCTGCAGAACATCGAGCACAGGACTTTCAGTCGCCTGCTGGAGTCGATTCCGGACACGGGCGAGGAAAACAGCCTGTGGCTGCGCCTGAGCCAGTGGTGCGGCGCAACTAACGGTCGATTCGCCTGGGCGCTGGACAACGTGCCGAACACGTTGACGAACATCGCTGACGTGCGCCGCATCGGTTTCGACGTCACGGACTTCCTGAAGAAGGACTATGCCGCCACGGAGCCGGTCCTCGCGCACCTGCTGTACCTCAAGGACCAGATGCAGAAGAAGGGCGGGCTGCTCGCGACGGTGATCGCCGAATTCTGGCTGCCGGCGAGTTATCCGACCACGCAGGAGCTGATCCGCAAGTCGCTGAAGACGGGCCGCAAGGCCGATGAATTCATGATCCTGGATTCGCAGTCTCCGGAAGACGCGATCCAGTGTCCGGTATTCGCCGAGATCCGCGACCTGACGGCGACCAAGATCTATCTGCCGAATCCGGATGCGACGCGCGAAGGCTACAAGCTCCTGAACCTGACCGATCGCGAGTTCGACACGCTCAAGCGGCTCTCGAAGGAGTCGCGGACCTTCCTGATCAAGCAGAGCAACCAGTCGGCGTTTGCAACGCTGGATCTGGGCGGCATGAACGACGAGATCGCGGTGCTGTCCAGCAGCCTCGACAACGTGGCGATCTGGGAGGAGTGCACGCGCGAGGCCCACGGCGATACGGATCTGCGCATGCAGCTGTTCCAGGCGCGCCGCAAGGGCAAGCGCAATCGCACGCCCGAGACGGAACTCACAGAGGAGAATTGATATGAACGCGTCCCACCCCGTGACCGAGTGAGCAAAGGAAGGTGGATCCTCACGGGCCAACGGCATCGATGTGCCCAAAGTGGAAAATACGGAATTTTCCAAAGCGACCGGAGGATCCTGTGATGAATCGTACAGCAGTCGGTGTGGACATCGCGAAAAACGTGTTCCAGGTGCATTACGTCGATCAGGAAACGGGTGAGCTTGTGAACAAGCCGATCAAGCGGGAAAAGTTCCTCGAGCACTTCGCGAACCGGGCACCCTGCGTGATCGGGATGGAAGCGTGCGGTGGAGCGCACCACTGGGCCCGGCAACTGATGAAGATGGGTCACGAGGTGAAGCTGATGCCGGCAGAGTTCGTGAAGGCGTTCAACATACGTAACAAGAACGATGCGGCGGATGCCAAGGCGATCTGGCTGGCAGTGCAGCAGCCAAGCAAGGCGGTCGCGATAAAAACCGAGATGCAGCAAGCGATGCTGGGGCTACACCGTATGAGGCAGCAATTGATCAAGTTCCGAACGATGCAGATCAATAATCTGCGAGGACTGCTGATGGAGTACGGCGAGGTGATGAGCAAGGGCCGGGCCAAGCTGGACAAGGAGATACCGTTGGTACTTGAACGGATCTCTGAGCGCCTGCCCGCGGTGGTCATTGATACGCTTCGCGAGCAGTGGAACGGACTGGCAAAGCTGGACGAGCAGGTAGCGCAGATCGAGCGCCGCATGCGCGAGTGGAAGAAGGAAGACATGTCGGTGAAAGCCATTGGCGAGATTCCCGGCGTCGGCCTACTGACGGCAACGGCGGCAGTTGCAATGATGGGTGATCCGAAAGCGTTCAGTTCTGGGCGGGAGTTCGCCGCGTGGGTCGGGATCGTACCGAAGCAGACAGGCTCGGGTGGCAAGGTAAACCTGCACGGCATATCGAAGCGCGGCGACACGTATCTCCGCACACTGCTGATCCACGGTGCGCGTAGCGTGATTGAGAACGCAAAGGAACCCGGTGAATGGGTCGAGCAGATGAAGAAACGGCGGCCGAAGAATGTGGTGATCGTCGCATTGGCCAACAAGATCGCGCGGACGATCTGGGCCGTGCTCGCCCATGACCGGCCGTACCAGAAGTGCTACGTGAGCGTGAAGCCGGCTTAGGCGGATCATTCGCGGTAGAAGATCAACGTTTAACACAGGGTGAACGTCGAAAGGTTGCGCAGCTATCGAGTGTGATGACGAGCAGGTAGGACCTGGGACTTGCTAAACCTGAATTCAACCGAGAGCTCCGAGCTCGCGAGGAGAATGAGGCGCGAGTCAGCGGATTTCATAGGGGCCAGCAGCGGCAACACCGGCTGCAAGAAGGCCGGATATAGAGCTGCAGCCCATCCTGTCTATCAAAACACAAGACAACTGTTGCAAACGGGACGCGTTCATATAGGTTGAATGACGACGATCGACGAACTGCATCTCGCGTCGGCTATCGGGCCCGCCACACGCGAGCAGCTCAGGCAGTGGGCGGATGAGCACGACCGGATGTGGGACAGGAAGAACTGTGTGCGACGCATCAGGTTCGGAGTCCTGCTCTTTGCCATTGCGGCCCTTGTGGGTGCTGCATGCATGTACAGGCTCCACATTTCCCGCATCGGTACATGGCACGGAAGCCATGTTGATTTCGGCACTCTGGTGGTTGAGGGCGTGGCGATAGGCCTGTTCGCGACCGCCACGGTGGATCGAATGGCCCTGTCTCGTTCCCGTCCGGTCAACCCCTATCGACCCATCGACCTTACACCTGCCGATCTGGAGGAGCAGAACACGGATTTCCCGGGGGCGCTGGCGTATCTCGATGCGATTCACCGTCAGCACTGGCCAATCGTGCCGCACGACCTCGACGTACTGGCGATGGTTCGCCAGCAACATCAGTCCAGCCACGGAGCATGACGATGAAAACCATTCGGAAACTGACCGGCGCTGCGGTGCTCGCGGCTTTCTGCTCCACGCAGACCGCGCACGCGCAGGGTGTTCCGGTGCTCGACCTGCAGGCGGTCGGGCAGGCGATCCTGACCGTCAAGCAGCTGGAACAGCAATACAGCCTGATCTCGAACCAGTACGCATCGACGATCGGCAATCGCGGCCTGGGGAACATTCTCAATGACGCGTCGCTGCGCAACTTCCTGCCGGATCAATGGCAGTCGGTTTATGACGAAGTGAAGAGCGGGCAGTTGAACGGCATCAGTGGCCTCGCCAGCACCATCGAGAGCCAGGAGGGGATGACCGCGTACACGCCCGGCCAGCAGCGCCTGAACGATACGCTGGCTGCCAACAAGGCGATGGTGATGCGCGCCTATCAGGCGTCGATCGACCGGCTGACCAACATCCAGCAGCTGATGCAGCAGTCGAACCTGACGCAGGACCCGGCCGAAAAGGCCGATCTGCAGAACCGGTGGTCGGCGGAGATTTCGTCGATTAACGCGGAAAAGATGCAGCTGGATCTCGCTGGGCGGCTTCAGGACGCGGAGAAGGAGCTCGCACAGCAGGCTGCGCATAACGGCATGCAGAGTCGCCTGAACGACGACAACGCCGATCAATAACGCGGAGCGCGAACATGGCCACGCAACTGACGATCTTCACCGATATGTTCAACTCGTTCGACCAGAACGTGCTGAACACGATCAACACCGGCTCGGCCCGGATGATCTCGCTGATCAGTCCCCTGGTCGCCGCGTGCTTCAGCCTCTACGTCCTGCTCGTCCTGCTGTCGTACTGGCGTGGCCACAACGACAGCCCGATATCCGACTTTCTGCTGAAGACGGCGGGGTGGGCTGCTGTGCTCACACTCGGGATGAACATCAGCTACTACAGCGAGTACGTCGTGCCGTTCTTCAACGGCCTTGGCGATGATCTGAGTACGGCATTGATGGGGGGCAACAGTCTGAGCAACGGGCTGGATACGCTGTTGAACCTCTATATATCCGCGATAAAGACAATGTACGCGGGGCTGACATGGAGCGACATTGGCCTCTATATCGAGGTCTCGGTGCTCGCAATCTGCATCCTCCTGGTCGGCGTGCCGTTCCTTGCGATTGCGGCCGCCTACATCATCCTCGCGAAGTTCGCACTGGGGTTGCTGCTCGCGCTCGGTCCGGCCTTCGTCGTTGCTGCGCTGTTTCCGGCAACGCGCCAGTTTTTCCAGAACTGGGTCGGGCAGTGCCTGAACTATGGCCTGCTCGTCGCGCTGTTCGGCGCGGTTGGTGCAATCGAGGTGAGTTTCATGACTTCCGTGCTGCCCAAGGCATTCGACGTGCATAACGTAATGCTGACCTATGCGATTGAAGGAAAGATCATCGGTGCGGGGCTGGTGTTCATCGTGGTGTCGTTGAGCATGCCGTCTCTCGCCTCGCAACTGGCAGGTGGCGTGGGCATCTCTTCGATGGTCGGTAAGATCGGCAATGCGGCCAGCATGGTCATGAGGGCGATGAAGTTCTCGGGCGGAGCCGGCGGTGGATCATCGGGTGCGTCGGGCAACTCGCTTGGGCGCGCGTGATTTTGACTACTACCAGGAGGAATCGATGAGGTTAATCCGGTTCGTGACGGCGGCAATCACGGTTGTGGTGGCTCTAACGCAGTTCGGCTGCGGCAAGAGTGACGGCGACCAATACCTTGGGAAATGGACGCGTGTTAATGGGCAAGACTACAGCGAAATCGTCATTAGTAAAAACGGTAGCGGCAACGATTTCTATGTCTCGCACCATGAGGATCAATACAACGACGACGGCAGCAAGGTCGGAACGATAACGCGTCAACAGCCAGCCACCGTTGTGGACGGAAAGATGATTGTCAGTGCCGCGATTCAATATGCAATGACGATCGACAAATCGACCGGCCATCTCGTTACGCCTGGGTCAGAGTTCGTGCGCGCGAAGTAAAGAGCGACGGCCCGCCGGAGCAGCCAGCGACGGCGGGCGGTACAACTCAACCGGAGATTGAAATGAAATTCATCGTCGTGCTTTGCAGCGCCGCGCTGCTTGCAGCGTGCTCGTCGGCGCCAAAGCCGACGCAACCTGAGGGGCCGTGGATGCCCGTGAACCATGCGACACAGGGGAGTGCGCAATGAAATGGATTCCGGGGAAGACGGCCAAAGCGCAGGCTGAGCCAGCCGCGACTGCGACCGACGCCAATTCCGCGGCTGCGCTGCAGGACCTCGCGGCGAAGCTCGCCGACGCTGACCCGCGCGAGATGGCGCGTACATTTTTCAGGGAAGCGCTCTCCTTCGAGAAGTCCCGGCAGCAGCTGCAGGAGAATATGACGAAGATCGCCTGGCGTGTCGCGGGTGGCGCCATGCTTGTTGCGCTGGCTTCCATTCTTGGCTCAGCAGCTTTAGTACAACTAAAGAGACCGTCACCGCCAGTGATCATCAAGGACAACACCGCGACCGGCGACGTGCAGGTGATCGACGTCGCGCACAGCGGGACCGTGACATTCGGTGAACTCGAGTTGCGCGCAGCACTGCGCAAGTACGTCGAACTGCGCGAGCGGTACGACTGGTACACGATCCAGGACGACTACGACACCGTATCGCTGATGAACTCCCCGCGCGAGCAGACGGAGTACGCGGCGCTGTACAGCCGCAAGAACGCGCCGCAAAACGTGCTGACCGACAAATACCGCGTGGTGGCACAACCCGGTGCGATTACGTTTGTCGGCTCGACCGCGCAGGTGTTCTTCTCGAAGAAGATCATTTCGCTGTCGACGCAGGGGAGTTCGACACCGACGCCGCCCACGACGGAGTACTGGGTCGCGACGATCACCTATGAGATGGGCGATCTGCCGACCAGAAGCGATGAGCAGGTGCGCAATCCGACCGGATTTCGTGTCACCAGCTACTCGGTCGATCGTGACTGGACCCGCAGCAGCACGACGGACGGCGTGGCGCCGATGCCGTCGGCGGCCACGTCGTCCCAGTCGGCGCCGTCGGCACCGTCGGATGTGCAGGGAGGGGCGAGACAATGAAAGCGCGGTTCCAGAACACGTTCCGCGCGCCGGCGGGTGTGTTGACGATCGCGGCCGTGCTGGCCACCCTGGCACGACCGGCTGTGGCTGAAGTGATACCGGGCCCGTGCGGGAGCGACCCCCATGTTGCGTGCGCGGTGTACGACCCAACCGAGACGTACCGGATCGCGTACCGGCCAGGCGAGGCGACGGTCCTCATCTTCGAGAAAGGCGAAAAAATCGACGGCGGTGGCATGGGCGACGGCAAGGCCTGGTCCGCGGGGCCGGCTGGCAACGGCTTCTTCTTCAAGCCGAAAGCTGCGCAGGCCGCTACCAACCTGATCCTGCTCACGAACCGGCGGCGCTACGTGCTGAAGCTGGTTCCTGTCACCAGGCGCGAGCAGGCGGTGTGGTCGCTGACCTTCGATTACCCGGACACGCGTGCGAAGGAGTCGGCAGCCGCTGCCGTGCGCTCGGCCGAAGCGCGGGCACTGCTTGCGCAGACCGTCAGCGCGCCGGGCACGGGCAACTTCAACTACGACATGCACGGCGATACGACACTCGCGCCGACCGCGCTGTGGGATGACGGCCGCTTTACCTACTTCGAGTTCAGGACGAGCCGCGACCTGCCGCAGATCTACCGCGTGTTCGCGGACGGCAAGGAAGCGCTCGTGAATCCCGACGACGTGCGCGGACCCGTGCTCGTCGTGCACGACACGGCGCCGGGCTTCAACCTGCGCGTGGGCGATGCCGTGCTCGGCATCCGCAACAACGCATACCGGCCCGACGGCCAGCTGAACCCGACAGGCACGACGATTCCGGACACGGTGCGGCTCGTGAAACAGAAGGAGGCGAGTGGTGAGTGACGAAATCAACCTGAACCCGTCGCCGGTCGAGCCGGCCGGCATCGGCGAGCGCGGCGTGCCGGGTGTTGGCCGCACGAAGCGCAAAAGCCCGTTCCGCCTGCTGCCGATTGTCCTCGGGATCGTGCTGGTCATGCTGTTCGGCGCGATTGCGGTGGGTGTCGCGATCAAACGCTGGTCGGCGCAGCAGCATGCGGAGTCCGAGGCGGCCCGTGTCGAAGCGCAAAAGGAAAAGCCCTCGGATGACCGGCACGACTTTGGGCGCGACCAGGCGAAGATCGAGAAGCAGCGGGCCGAGGAGGCTGCGATGGGCTCGGCGGCGGCCGCTGCCAGTGCGGCGCTTTCGACGCCGGCCCATGCGGATGCCGCAAGCGCGACGCAGGCGACGGCCGCGGGCGGAAACGGTGCCGCCGCGGCGACTGCAGCCAGTGCGGTCGAGACGGCCGCGCAGCGCAAGCTCGACGGGGACGTGCTGCTCAACTTCAACAATGACCAGAAGATGCCGGGTGCCGCCGGCGCGGGTGGCTTGCCTGGTCTCGCCGGTTTGACCGCCCAGCATCCCGACTTCGCGAAGGATGGCCTGGACGGCAAGCTGCAGCCGTCGAAGCTGGCGACGGTCAAGGCCGAACTGATGCCGTCGCGCGACTTTTTGCTGATCGCGGGCACCACGATTCCGTGCGTGCAGGGCGCGGAGATCGTCACCGACTACCCGGGCATGACCGCCTGTCACGTGTCGAAGGACGTCTACTCGGCGAACGGCAAGGTGCTGCTAATCGAGCGGGGATCGGAGGTGCTGGGCGAGCAGCGCCAGGCGCTGATGCAAGGTCAGGCGCGGATCTTCGTGATCTGGACGCGCCTGACGACGCCCGATGGCGTGAAGGTGGAGCTCGATTCGCCGGCGGCCGATGCGCTCGGCGGCAGTGGCCTGCCCGCCTACGTCGACAACCACTTCTGGACGCGGTTTGGCGGCGCCATGATGGTCAGCCTGATCAGCGACGCCGGTCAGGCGCTGTCGACCATTGCAGCGAACTCGGGCAGCGGCAGCAACGGCATCCAGTTCAACAACACGACGAATGCCGGTGGCGAGGTGGCGGCCGAAGCGCTGCGCAACACCATCAACGTGCCGCCGACCGCCTATTCGAAATACGGATCGATGACGACGATTTTCGTCGCGCGCGACGTCGACTTTTCCGGTGTGTACGAGCTGGCGACGCCATGATCCAACTTCATGCGGAGTGCTTATGAACATGCGATATGACGACAGTGTCACGGTACGCAGTCATCTCGGGACACTGGGCATCGCCGGATTGCTGGAAACGCCTGGCGTCACGGAGCTGGCTATCAACCGGCCGTATGAAGGCTGGACCGAAACGCGCGACGGCTGGCAACGCCATGCGCTGCCGAACGCGTCGCTCGAAATGCTGATGCAGTTCGCGCCGGCACTGGCGATCTACAACAAGGCGAAGCCTGCGCTGTCGGCGGCCGAGCCGGAAAAGCCGGTGCGCCTGCCCGACGGCGAGCGCGGCCAGATCGTGATTCCGCCCGCGTGCGAGCCGGGCACGGTGTCGATGACGATCCGTGTGCCGAGCTCGACGCGCTATTCGGTGCAGGAATGGGCGGACGCAGGACGGTTTGACCGGTTCCGTGATGTGGTCCGGGGTGGACTGAACGGCGGTGGGGCACTGACGGAGGGCGACATCGAGGCGGCGACGGCACGGGCTGGCTCGGAGGGCATCGATGTTGGCCGGGCCACCGCGGTTTTCGATCCGGCCCGCGCGCTGAATGCGTATGGACTCGCGCAGTTCCAGCAGGACATGCTCGACGCGCTTGCGCAGCGCGACGTGGTGCGGTTTCTGACGCTCGCCGTCCTGAACCGGCTGAACATCGTGCTCGTGGGCGGTACTGGCTCCGGCAAGACCACGCTGATGAAGGCACTGGCCGACCTGATTCCGATCATTCCGCACGAGGCGCGCCTCGCGACGATCGAGGATACCCACGAACTGCCGTTGCCGCTGCATCGAAACCACGTGCATCTGTTCTACAGCGAGGCGATTTCCGCGCGGCGCATTGTAAAGGCGACGCTGCGAATGAAGTTCGATCGCGTGTTGCTGGCCGAGCTGCGCGGTGACGAAACGTGGGACTACCTGACCCTGCTCAACACCGGCCACCAGGGCGGCTTGACGACGGTGCACGCGAACGACTCGATCGCGGCGCTGGCACGCATCGCCACGCTCGTGAAGCAAAGTCCGGTGGGACAGACGCTGCCGTTTGACTACCTGATGCGCGAGATCCGCACGACGGTCGACGTCGTGCTATTCATGGAGAACCGGGACCTGACGGAAATCTGGTTCGATCCGGTCACGAAA
The DNA here is from genome assembly GCF_004353915.1 of Paraburkholderia silviterrae. GTDB lineage: Bacteria > Pseudomonadota > Gammaproteobacteria > Burkholderiales > Burkholderiaceae > Paraburkholderia > Paraburkholderia silviterrae. The sequence continues at coordinate 113,763 of NZ_SMRP01000012.1, forward strand.
ATGAAGCTGCTGCGGGGGGATGCATGAAAGCTGTCGCAAACGATCCCGTCATCATGAACGGCGACGCACACGCCGGCCTCGAAGCCCTGGAGCGGCAGACGCACGCCGCAGCGGATCGCCTGGCGCGGCAGATTCCGGCCATGTGCGATGCGAACGGCGCGCTGCCACCGCAGGGAATACTCGCCCAGGAACTGGGCGTGAGCCGGACCCTGCTGCGCGAGGCGGTCAACCAGCTCGTCGCGCGCGGCGTGGTCGATGTGCGTACGAGGGTGGGTTCACGCGTGCTCGATGAGCGGCAGTGGCAGATCGTCGACCGGCATGTGGTGGCCTGGCGCCTCGCCCGCGCAACGGATCCGTCCTTCGTGGTGGACCTCGCCGAGATTCTGCGCGTGCTTGAGCCGGTTGCTGCAGCTGAGGTGGCGCGACATGCGAGCCCGCGGCAACGCGCGCGGATCATGGTGGCCAGCGCCGCGCGGCTGGTGTCGACCTCGCTGGCCGGCTACGCCGCCGCACGTCGCGAACTGCATGTGGCGATCCTTGCCGCGAGCCCCAACCAGTTCTTGCAGCAGCTGACGTGCCTTGTGCCGCCGCTGGGGGAGACGGTGGATCCGGATCCTGGCGCGCCGGAGATGGCCGACGGTGAGCGCCAGGCGCTCGCACTCCTCGAGGCGGCCATCCGTAACGGCAATCCGGTGGCCGCCCACGAGGGCGTTGAACGCCTGAACGGCTGGGATCTGCCACGGGCGGGCAATACGTATGTTCATCGGGGATCTGTGGGGGCGTCAGCATGAAGGCCCGTCTTCTCATAGCCGGCGTGCTGGGCGTGCTGTCCGGCGCAGTGGTGTCCGGTGCCGCCCGCCTGCTTCATCTCGACGCGATCACCGATCCGGGAGAGATCGGCGCAGTGGCCGGCCTCGTCGTCGTCGCGTGCCTGCTGTGGGGCGTATGCGCGAGCGCAGTGCTGCTGAAAACCGCGACGCTCGCTGAGCGCATCATCGCGGCTGCCCTGCTTGCGCTCGTGATCGTGGCCGGTCTCGCGGTCGCGGGCCAGTTCGTGGGCGCGCTGGTGTTCGCAAAGCTGGAAAAGCTGCCGGACTCCGCGATCGGCCTCTGGACGCTGCGGGACTACTGGCATGCCTGGGGCGACGTGAAGGCGGTGAAACGTTCGCTGCAGATGGCCACCGTGGTATCGGTGATCGTGCCGCTGCTGCCGGTTGCGGCGATCGTCGCGGCGCTGGTCACGAAACCGAAGCGCGAGCTGCACGGCGATGCACGCTTCGCCTACGGCTACGAGATTCGACGCTACGGCCTGCTCGACGAGGCGAACGGCCGCAGGCGCCACAGGGGAAACCGCGGGGGGAGCCGCCGGGACGATGACCGCGATCCCTCGATCATCGTCGGCAGGTACAAGGGCAGGTATCTGACCTTTCGTGGCACGGAGTTCGTGATGGTGGCCGCACGCACACGCTCACGCAAGGGCGTGGCCATCGTGATCCCGAATCTGCTCACCTTTCCGGACTCGGTTGCGTGTCTCGACGTAAAGGGCGAGAACTTCGACCTGACCTCGCGTTACCGGCAGGCCTGCGGCCAGCAGGTGGTCCGCTGGGCCCCGTTCGACCAGAAGGGGTTGACGCACCGCTGGAATCCCCTGTTCAAGATTGCGAAGAGTCCGGCGTTCGTGCGCGTGGGTCGCCTGCAGGCGATCGCCGCGCGCCTGTATCACACCACCGACGGGCGTAACAAGTTCTTCTACGAACAGGCTGCCGACCTGTTCATGGGGCTTGCGCTGTATCTGATGGAGATGACTGGCGACTGCACGTTCGGCCAGGTGCTGCGCCTTGCGACCACGCCCGACAAAAAGGTGCGTGAGCACCTGTCGGAGTTGATGCAGCACGAGCCGCAGAAGGGCGTGCCGCTGTCGGGGGACTGCCTCGGTGCGCTCTCGCGCGTGCTGGCCTCGCCTGACGAGACGATGCTGAACATCGTCGCGACGTTCAATGCGGGGCTGCGCCTCTTCAGCAACCCGATCGTCGACCAGGCGACGAGCGCCTGCGACTTCGAGCTGGACCGTGTGCGCCGGGAACTGATGTCGATCTACATCGTGCTGCCGGTGCGGGAGCTCGCTGTCGCGAGCCTCCTCGGCAATCTCTTCTACACGCAGCTGATCGAGGACAACCTCGACGTGCTACCCGGTGAAGATCCGGCGATCAAATATCAGTGCCTGGCTGTCGGGGACGAAATTACGGCGCTCGGTCGCATCGAAGTGCTCGACAAGGGCAATGCGTTCGTCGCGGGCTACTGGATTCGCCTGCTCACGATCCTGCAGTCGAAGGCGCAGCTGGAGCCGAACGAGCTGTACGGCCCGGCCGGGGCGCGCACGCTGATTACCAATCACGCGGTACTGGTCGCATATGCGCCGGGCAATCAGGCCGACGCAAAGGAGCTGTCCGAGACGCTGGGCACCTTCACCGAGAAGGCGACCTCGAAGAGCCGCAACCACGGCCGCAACACGTCGACGGGCACGAGCACATCGGATCAGGGCCGCGCGCTGATGCTCGACCAGGAACTCAAGCGCATGGAGCAGCACGAGGAAATCGTGCTCGGCTTCCAGCGGCCGATCCTGTGCGAGAAGGCGACCTATTACGAGGACGATCTCTTTATCGACCGCATGCGCTCGGTCAGTCCGCTGCTCGCCGCGATCGACAATCGCCTGCCCACCGAAGAGGAAATCAAGGCCGCCTGGCAGGCCGGGGAGTTGCGCGCGACCGGCATCCCGACGCACAACCCGGCAACGTATCACGCGGCGCTGTCTGCGAAGGCCGCGGGCGAAATCCGTCTTGCACGGCAGGCCGGTGCGAAGCCGCTGACCGCGGCCGAACTTCTCGCGCTCGACCAGCGCACACCCGGACCGCTAGCAACGGGCATGGTGCTCACCGGCTTCGAGGCCGATCTGAGCGAACTCGGCGTCGTGATGCGCGACGACGTGCGCGAAATGCTCGCCGGCATCCGCATCGATTTCAGCGTGGCAGAAGCGGACGACGCTGACCAGGGGCAGATTGGGCCGGCGCCCGCGTCTGCGGCGCCGGCGGACACCGAGGTAAAGGAGGTATCACATGGCTGACCGGAACAGGCCTGAATCACAGCGAGGCGGGCGGATGTATCTGGACGTGCCCTTCAGGGAGAAAGAGGCGGCACGCGGGCTGGGCGCGAAATTCGACCGGCGCTCGAAGAAGTGGTACGTGCCGGGCGGGGCCGACGTTGCGCCGTTTGCACGCTGGATGACGGCAGCCGGACTGCAGGCAGCGCAGGGTGCGCCAGGTACACCTGACGCGGCGCGGGACCAGCCGCGGGCCTGGTTGGGGAGTGAGGCCGACATCGAGCGCGAAGCCGTGCGGCTGAGCGCACTGATGGGGCAACCGCTCGAAGAGTCCCGCGCGTTCGTGCGGGACTCCGTGCAGGCCGCCGCGGAAAAGGCGGGGCTGGAAGCCCGGGACCGCCTGCGTGCGCAGGGCGCGTCGGCGTTCGACATGATCGACGGGGTACGCAAGGCTGGCCTGCAGGCGCGGCACCGGTATTTCGCCGACCGGCAGCATCTGTATGCGCAAGGCGAGTCCCGGTCGCCGGAACCGGGCGCGCGGGCTGACCAGCAAGCTGCACGTCCGAAGCTCGACGATGCAGCGCTTGGCCGCCGCTATCGTGAAATGGTCCAGTCCATCACGACGGCGGTCACGCTGCATGGGGCCGAGGTCACCCGGATACTGGCCCTCGAACAACGGCTCGAAACGATCCATCGCGACGCGTGGCGCAGGTCGGGTAACCCGGTCGACGGTGAGCGCGCGATCGGTGAGCAGATCCGCACCGGCACCGGGTTTGCGGCGCAGGCGCTGCCGCCGCGCGCGGCCGAGGCGCTGAACAGGCTCCGTGATGAGGCAGGGCTGAGCCCGATGGAGGTCGACGGGCGCACGCCCGCGCGCGACGTGACGGATTCCGGGCCGCCGGAGGACGAGCTTCCGGTGGACGTGGCCGGTATCGGGCCGCAACACCCGCATCGCCATCATGAGCCGGAGCGCGACGACGGCTTCGCCACCTTCGCGGACATCGCCGAAGTGTTCGCGCCTGGGGAGGCGGTATTTGCTGCCGGTCGTGACCAGGCAGACAGCACCAACTGGTCGATGGTGGCAAAGGACCTTGCCGACTATCGCGGGCTGACCGGGCGTATCCAGGATGAGTTCGGCAAAGGCCGGAGCGCGCCTGAAGTTGCCGCAGCGCTCGATCAGGAGCTTGCGTTCCTGTCCCCGCCCGCACGGACTGCGTTCGTGTCGCACGTTCGCGAAGCGCTTGACCGGCAGGTTGACGTCCCGTCCGTGCCGCAGGAGGCGCCGGCGGTCAAGGCCGGGGGCGACGCGGTGACGTTTGCCGACGTCGGCGATACGGTGATTGACCATGCGGCGATTGATGACGCGATGCGCCGGCGCGGTCTGACGGAAAGCGCGGTACCGGGCAAGCCGGGCAACCCGCACGTTGAGCCATCGGCCGCCACTGCCGCGGTCGCGAATGAGCCCGTCGCCCGGCCGGGGCAGGCCGCCAACGATACGGCGATGGAGGCTGCGGCGGTGTCCGGCGTGCTCGACACGCAGGTCCAGCGCGCGCAGACGCCTGCGCAGAACGAACCCGACGCCAGGAATCCGGCGAACGACCCGCAGCGGCCGGAGGCTGACACCGTGTCGGCGCAGGATCTGGAGCGTGTGCGCACGGTGCGGGAAGGCGATCATGCAGCCGCCGGGAAGCTGCTGCGCGAACAGGGCAAGCCGGCGCCAGTGCCGGAGGGCGGCGGCGCCGGCGCACCGGCCGCTTCGCGCCGGGCAGGCCAGGCGCGTAGCACCGACACCCGCGACAACCAGATCGGCACCGATCCGGCCTCCCGCAAGCCGGTGGTGACGAAAGACGGCTACGACGTGCCTGCCCACGTTGCGTCGCGCTACATGGTGAAGGACGGCCGGTTCTGGAAGCTCGATGCCATGGAGGCGAAGCCGGCGGGGCAATCAGATACGCAGCCGGATGCGACACCGGTCACGCAGCCGCACTTTGAGGACGTCGGCGCACGCCTGAACTCCCGGCAGAACGATCGCGCAACGATTGCCGACATGGTCGCGGTGGCGAAGGCCAAGAACTGGGACATGATCGTCGTGCGCGGCAGCGGAACGTTCCGCCGCAATGCGTGGATCGAAGCGTCCCTCGCGGGTGTGGACGTGAAGGGCTTCAAACCGGCCGAAAGCGACGAGGCCCTGCTCGAGGCGGCCAGGCGTGAACGCGCGGCGCTGACGATCCGGGCCGGGGCGTCGCCTGCGCCGGCCCCCGCGCCGAAGGCCAGCCCGGCGGGCGCGGATCCGTCGCCCGCCCAGGCAAACACGAAACCGCAGGCGACGGCCAGCACCGCGCCGGTAGCGGCGAGCGCAGCGGCGGCGCCCGGCGAAGCACCGAAGACCGTCGCGCAGTTGCGCGAGGTGCTCGAAAAGTCGCTCGAGCGGGCGCCCGCGCGCATGCGGGCGGAGGTGATTCGCCGGTTCGACGCGCGCATCCAGGCGGGCACCGAGATCGAGGCGCGTATTACCCGGGGCGAGTTGAGCCGTGACGCCGGCGCCGCCGAGATCGACCGGCGCGCGGCCGAACTGCACGCAGCCTGGACGGCGCCGAAGGCCGCGCCGGCGCCGGGACCGTCAAACAGCCCGAAGCCTGATCAGCAGCAGACGGGTGACCCGGCGACGATCGCAATGTAGGCGTCACCCACTCCAGTTTATGAGGATTCCGAAATGAATATTGCCATCGTGAACTGCTCCGGCAACGTCGGCAAGACCACCGTGACCCGCGAACTGCTCGCGCCACGGATGCCGCATATGTCGGTGCGCCAGGTCGAGTCGATCAATACCGATGACTCGGCGGGCCCCAGGGTCGAGGTGATGATTGCCGCCCGCTTTGACGAACTGCACGGCGAGCTGATGCTCGGCCGGGCGCTGCTGGTCGATATCGGTGCGTCGAACGTCGAGGAATATCTCAATCGCCTCGACTCGTCCGAAGGGGCGCAGGAGGATTACACGTGTTTCATCGTGCCGGTCGAACCGGAGAGCAAGCAGATGAAGGACACGATGAAGACGATCAACCTGCTCGCGGATCTCGGAGTGGATCCCAAACGAATCCGCGTGCTGCTGAACAAGGTCGAGCTGGTGAAGAGCGAGGCTCGCGAGGTGACGCTGCGCCGGCTCTTCGGACAGTTGTTTGAGCTGCACGAGCACGATGCTTCCTTCTGGCTGAACCACGATGCGCTTGTGCCGAAGAATGACGTCTTCACGCTTGCAGCGGCAGCGGGCCGCACGATCCACGATATCGCGACAGACGGGGTGGACTACAAGGCGCAGCTGATCGACGCCCCGACCGCCTCCGAGAAGGACCGTCTCGTGCGGCTGGTCGGCCTCAAACGCAAGGCGTTGTCCATCGAGCCGCTGCTTGATCAGGCGTTCAACGCGCTGATGGCGGGAGTCGATGCATGAACGAGCCGACGCCGCAACCGGATCACGCGGGCAAGGCGTCGGAGCGCCTGGGCCAGCTGATCGCCACGATGCCGGCGTCCAACGAGCTGGCCGTGCTCGCGGAGATCCTGATTGAGCAGATGAAGGTGGTGGACGCGCAGCACCATGTTGTCGCGCTGATAGAGTCCACCGACCAGAAGCTGACCGCGACGGTGCAGGCGCTGCGCGAGGAGAACGCGCAGCTGGCGAAGCTGCTCACGCAGTCGCGTCAGGCCTTCATCGGCGAGATCGCGGCGAAGGCGGCCGACCAGGCACGTCGCGCCGCAACCGCGGACGTGGCGGACGAACTCGCGCGGCTGCGGGTCGCCGTTGAATCGCGTGATCGCGCGGTCAACACGAAGCCCGTGGTGCCGGCAACCGGCTCGATTGCCGCGCGCATGGGCATTGCATTCTGCGCAGGCGCCGCGCTCATCTGGATCGTCGCGCGTCTGGCACACACGCTGATCTAGCGAAGCATCGAACTGGACGGCCGGTCGCAGGCGACCGGAATCTTTCAGGGTTGGTGGAGAACGACATCATGGAACGCAGGCAGGAGAGCTGGAAGAGGGTTGCGATGCTGTGTTTTGCCACGCTGACGCCCGGCGTGGCCGGCTCGATCTGGGGGGACATGGTCACGGGCAAGGCGCGGTATGCGGCGCTGACCGGCGGCGCGGTGTCCTTGACCAGCACGCTGGTGCTGCGAAGCGAGCGTGACTATCGCGCCTCGCTCGTCCGGCGCGCGGCGCAGGGGCCGTTGCCGGAAATCGTGTGGGACGTGCGCATGAACGATGTTCATGTGGGGCAGCCCACGGACCGCGAGGTGGCCAGAATCCAGCGGGAAGTGGCCAGCGACTGGCCCATCCGGGTCAGTCATCCCGGCATCCTGATTAACGCGTCGCTCGCGGCGCCCGGCAACGTGCTGCTGCTGGGGCCGGTTATCGCGTTCCAGGTGGGGGGTGCGATTGCGCTGTTCAATCCTGCTGCCGTCGCCCCGATTTTCACGGCGTTCCGCACAGCTTCGCCGCACGAGCTTCGGCAGTTTGTCTCGAGCATGCCCATCGTTTTGCTCGTTCTGCCGTTGTTCGCCCTGTTCTTTACTGGTCGCGGGATATCCGGCACGCACAGCGTCGCGAGCGAAGCCTTCGGTGATCGCGTGCGCCGGCATCTTGGGGCGGCCGCGACCGGCACGCAGACGCTCTCGTGCCTGGCGGCCGGCCGGGACTGTGAATACCAGCCGGACATGCCGGGCTGGTGGCGCGCCCGCGCGAAAGCCCGCCGCGCCGCCCGGACCGGGCAGCTGCGTCGCGGCATGGCGAACCCTGGCTGATGGACCGGAAGGACTGCGAATCAACAGGAGAACACCGATGATGAGAGACGGTTCCACCCTCATGCTCGTGGCTGGATTGCTGTGTGCCTGTGCCCAGGCGCAGGCGGGCGACTGGAGCCGGGGCCTGCACGGTGCCGCATACAACGCAGGCGGCGTGGAAAGCGCGGACGGAGCCTGGGGCGTTGTGTTTCCGCTGGCCCAGGCCGAGCCGGACCCGCGCATGACGCCAGGCGCGCTCAACCCCGACGTGACGCAGGCCAATATTCATTCGACGATCTGCGTGAAAGGGTACACGCGAACGATCCGGCCCGATGCGCAATATACCGAAGGGCTCAAGCGTGAGCAGATCGCGGCCTACGGCTATGACGATCGCCGTCTGCGCGACTACGAGGAGGACCACCTCGTGAGTCTGGAGCTGGGTGGCTCACCGACCGATCCGCGCAATCTGTGGCCGGAGCCACATCACGTGATGGGTGGATGGTGCTCGTATGCCAAAGACCGGCTCGAAAACGAATTCAACCAGATGGTCTGCCGCGGGAAGCTGCCGCTCGCTGACGCGCAGTCAATGATCGCGCACGACTGGATCGCGGCGTACCGGCGCTTCATCGCGAACGTCCCGGACGATTCCCGTGAGCATCGATAGGGAGACTGGGATGCGCATCGTCTCGAGGCGCACCGCGATGGAACACCCATTCACTGACCATAAGGTAACCAGGAGTCATGCCATGAAACGACGATCGATTGCAGCCGCGCTGAGCAGCGCGGCACTGGCCTGTGCATTCGCCACGCCGACGGCACGCGCCGGGGATAACCAGGATGCGTGTGGCGCGGTGCTCTGTCTCGCCGGTCTGATCTTGGGCGGCAACGGTGGCAAGACGTGCGCAGAATACGAGGCCTCGTACTTTTCCATCGTGAAATTTCGCAACGGGCACTTCGACCTGAGCGGCACGTCCAGTGCGCGTGGCGATTTCCTGAACCAGTGCCAGTCGGTCGGCAGCGACGTGAAGGGGCCGGTCAACTCGAAATATGGCGCTGTCCAGAACGGACCCTGACCGGCGTCCTGCTGACCCGGTCAAACCCGCCCGCGCCGGCCGCAGCAGATCGCAGCCGGCATCGACTCCACGCCATTGACAGCCACGGACGGCAACTGCCATGAGCGCTGACGATCTCCATGTCGTGACCGAACCGAAACGCCGCGGTCGCAGGAAAGCGCACCCGGCACTCGGCAAGCCGGTCAGCACGCGCCTGACGGACGAGCAGTGGCGGATCTTCAATGAGAAGGTCGAGCGTTCGGGCATGAGGCCGTCGGAGTTCCTGCGCGACTGCATCCTCACGAACCGCACGCAGATCGTCGCGCGGCCGCCGGCGACGGTCGAGCGGCAGCGGATCATATACGTGATCAACAGGACCGGCAACAACCTCAACCAGCTGGCGCACGTGGCGAACAGCGCGCGCGTGTCCGGCAGGCTGTCCGAATCCACCTTCGTTGCGCTGGTCGACGAGCTGGAGTTGATCACCCAACTGCTGAAGGCGCATCTCCATCGTGTTGATTAGGGTGTCCGGCCGCCACGACGGCGTGAAGCAGTATCTGGAGGAAGGCCGCAAGGTCGACCGCGACATCGATCGCGACGACCTCGACGAGCGCGTGGTGCTCGCCGGCGATCTCGACCTGACCAACGCGGTGATCCAGTCGATCAATGCCGCGCCAGGTGTCGAGCGTTACCTGTCGATCACGCTCTCCTTCAAGGAGGATCACGTCGATCGCCAGACGCTGTTCCAGATCGTGCGCGACTTCGAAGCGTTCGCGCTGCACGCATACGGCCCGGACGAATACAGCTTCTATGCGGAAGCTCACCTGCCCCGCATCAAGAGCTATGTGGACCAGTCGAGCGGTGAACTGGTCGAGCGCAAGCCGCATATCCATATCGTCATTCCGCGCTGGAACCTGCTGGCCGAAAAGCACCTTGAACCGCTTGGTTACGTGCGTTCAAACCTGAGCTTCATCGACGCATTCCAGGAGCACGTGAACGCGAAATACGGGCTGGCAAGCCCGAAGGACAACCGGCGCACGTTGCTCACCGATGCGTCGGAAATGATCAGCCGCTACCGCGGCGACCTGTTCCGCGCGAACAGCCGCGAGCTCAAGGAACAGATTCTCGACGCGGTGCTCGATCGCCAGATCGAGAACCACGCCGACTTCATGGCGCTGCTGCAGGAGCACGGCGCCGTACGCATGCGCAACGCCGGCCGCGACAATGCCTATCCGAACGTGAAGCCCGCCGGCGCCGGCAAGGGCGTGAACCTCAAGGAATACGTGTTCACGCCTGAATTCATCGAACTGCCGACCGCCGAAAAGCTGCAGGCGCTCTCGGCCGATGCCGTCGACCGTTACGAAACGGGTGTTGCGCCGCGACGCACGCCCGGGCACATCACCGCCGTACTCAACGAGTGGTACGCGAGGCGCGCGCGCGAGGTGAAGTATCTCAACAGCGGCAGCCGTCAGTACCAGCGCTACCAGGAATCCTCCCCCCACGACCGCGAGCTGATGCTCGCGGATCTTGAACGCGGTTTTTACGCACAACATCTGAAGGCATATCATGACCGAGCAGACGACTCCCTCCCAGGCCTCGACGGATATCTTCAACGATCCGGACGCGCATTTGAATTCGGCGCCCAGCCGTCCTACGCCGTCGACGGGCCCGGCGCGCGCGAAACCGACCTCGACGCCGCGGGACACGTCGACGATGGATACGGCGGGCTCGATGCCGAGTTTGACCTTGTCGCAGGTGGGGCGTACCCGTCGCCCGAACCCTTCGACGCTTTGCGAGACCTGTCCGGCCGCCCTGTGGACGGCATCGGACATCGATCTGCAGTGCTATTGCCGGGTGATGCGCTTTACCAGCTGGAGTCAGACGGCGCCGTATCCGCGGATCGCCTGCGATGGACTGCAGATCGCCATGGAGAGCCTGCAGCGCAACGAGTAGGCGGCCCCGCAGTTGCCCCTGCATTTGCCACGCCTCCCGGCCACCTGGATGCGTACCACCGTGCGCTTGAGGCGCACTACGCGTTCGGCGATCCGCTCATCGATCCATTCAACAGCCTGCCGCCGATGCGATCTCCGGCGACAGACGCACCGGCCGGCATGTCGCCGCCTGGCTGGTTTGCCGGTCTGCGACACGATCCGTTTGCGGACCGGCTTGACGCGATCGATGTGCCGTTCGATTTCGAGGCTGGCCGGCCATTCAACCTGCCACCGCCCGTGCTCACAGACGACGCGCCACCGTACCGGTCGCGCCGCTCGCGCGCTGGCGACGCCGCGTTTGCTACACCGCGCCACACCGGACGGGTGTCCGACAACGTGCTGTCGCAGCTGGCGCGCGAGATTCGACAGCGTGACGAGTCAGTTAATCAGTATGCCGAATTTAATGAGGTCCGCCAGGGTCTCGACGCCCGCCGTCTGCTGGCCGAGCTGTCCCACACGCACGGGGTGCGGCCGGCGAAATACCCGGTTGTCACCGGCCGCGACGGCGCCGATCGCATCCGCGCAGGCTCGCGCAACCTCAACGTGTCGGACTTCCTCACGAAGGAACTGAATCTGTCGTGGCGGGAAGCGGCTCCGCTGCTGCGCGAGGTCTGGCAGCGACAGCAGGCCGGAGAGCCGGTCCCGGCCCCGTGCGAGCTGCCGCGCGCCGCACTCTGGCGTGAATATTCGGTCGCGCGCGAAGCGCATGTCGCGGCCCGCATCGACGCGTGGCTTGCACAGCGCGCGAGCGAACAGCAGCGCCGCGGTGAGATCCGCGCCGCGTTCGAAACGAGACGGGCGGCGATCAGGCAGGACGTGGGTCTGAAGCCGGCCGGGCGGCGTGCGGCGACGTCGCTCGCCCGTGCCGATCGCCTTGGCCGTGAGGACGCGCTGCGCGAATCCATCGCGCGCGAGCGGGCGGCACTCAGGGCCGAATTCGGATCCGCGGGCGGCCCGAGCTTTTCCGGCTGGCTGCGCACGCGGGCCGAACAGGGAGATGAGCGGGCGCTCGAGGAGCTGCGCCGCACCGCGGGACCGGAGCGGCTGGCCGTTGCGCTCGAGGATGACGCCGGCGACGGGGCGTTCAACGTGATCCGGCCGAACACGCCGCGCCCGCATGGGCACGATGAGTGCAACGCGATCATTTTTCGCTCGCCCCAGCTGTCGTGGTCGGTCAATGAGCGTGGTCACGTCACATACCGCCACGATGGCCGCGACGTCGTTCGCGATCGCGGCACGAGCGTGCAGGTGCTGCAGGTTGACCGGGCCGCCATCGAGACCGGGCTTCGCCTCGCGCAGGCCAAGTTCGGCCGCACGCTCGAACTGACCGGCGACGACGCGCACCAGTTGGCGGCCGCGAGGGTGGTGGTGGATGCCGGGCTGCGTGTGCAGTTCAGTGACGAGCGACTGAACCGGGCGATGGATCAGTATCGCCACGCGCGCGTCAACCAGCAGGTGCAGGACATGCTTGGCACGCCCGGTGCCAGCCCGTCCGCCGATCCTCGTCCACAGCCGCAACCCGGACGCCCGGCACAGGACTGGCCGACACTCTCCGACGACGGCAAGCCGAACCATTGATGCACGATCGGCCACAGCCTGTTTCCGCCTCCTGCGCCACGCAGCCGCCCGATGCCGGGCAGGGACAGTCACGCGCGGGCGCAATGCACGAGGCGCCCAATCGCACTGCTCGTCGCGAGGACCGCCCGCGTATCCTGCTGGAAATGCAGGATCGCCTCGAGGTGTACCTGGACGAGCCCAGCCGGTATCTGCCGACGCTCAACGCGGTGAACGGCAGTCATCGCCAGCAACGCCGCGAGCGGCGCATGGCATGCGTCCAGCTGCTGCGCGCGATGCTCAGCTACCTCGACCTGGCGAGCCAGCGTATCGGCATCCCGCAGCGCGACGGCTGCTTCATGAGTCTCACGCTGCCCTTCCTCGCCCGGCACGCGTGCCGGGCCGTGCGGTGGGCCGAGCGAGCGATGCGCGACCTGTTGCACGCCGGCCTGGTCACGGCGCAGCAAGGCCCCTGAAGAACCATAGCTGTGCACCTTGCCGTCTCTCCGGTCGCTTGTATGACCTGCAGGTGCGCAACGTCATCCGAGGTCCGCACGGGAACGCCCCGATTTAGGTGTGGCCGCCTGTCCGTTTGCCCCAATCTGGGCGTATGCCGCGGCGCGCTGGCGGCCCCGGGGGCATGCGTGGAATGCGCCGCCCTGGTGAGTGCTTACTAACGTGACAGGACGGGTGCACGCGCGAACGCCCGGGACAGGTGTGATCGCTGAGACCCCGGAGCGCCCCGCGAGGCTGGCGATTGTCCGGGCCGACGAAAAAACGCCCGCACAGGGGCGCGGGCTTTGAGCGTGTGCGCGGGTCGGGGTACCTCACGCACGCCTAGATTTTAGGCGAATCCTGAGAAATTACATTAATAAACGGCGCAACATGTTGATTTATATTATAAATATAGTTGTCTGATAATCGAACGATTGTCCGATTTTACAATCCGAAATGCGATAATGCGGGACTATGTGAAACGCCGGTCGTCCGGCCGGCCGGGCCAGCGTCGCAACTAACGGTCATTCGGCCGGTTCCCCACCCTCCGCTGCGCGGCCCGCAATGGTCAACAGTCTTCCGGCCTGCAGAGCGGTCGACGGCCCCGGCGCCAGTCAGTCGCGACCGTCTCCTGTCGACGTCGGAAGCCGGACTGCCGGATTCCAGTCGGATATTTAATCAGGAATGCAGGCATCAATCAGCCATCGGTGCAGGAGGCCATGGGCAGGCAGGGTGACAGGGGACAGGCGGCGATGGCGGGGCGCCTGTCGGCCCCTTTCCGGCGCTGCGTGAATCTGCGCGCCGTGCGCCTCCTTCGCCACCCGGACGACGCGCGCCGCGCAGAACGGGTGCGGATCGCATCGCGCCGCACCGCTTCGGGGCAGCGGGATGCATGGTCCGTGGTGCATTGCTGCGGAATTCCTTGCAGTGGAAGGGTTCCATAAAATGGCGCGAATATTGCTTGCTGCGTGGAGTGCACGGCAACGGTGCCGGGTGCAAGAACATCGGGCTTGCGCGGCCCACGAAGGGCGCGCAGGCGCCTTACCCCGGACAACGGCGTCCCCTCGTGCCCTGGTGCAAGCGCATGCCGTTTTTGATTGGGTCGGGCAACGGTGGCCCGACCGCCGGCCAGGCCGTTCGCGACGGGAACGGTGCGGCCTGACGATGGATTGCCCCGAATGGGACGTGGATCGCCGTTTCTGGTGCAGTGGCCCTCTCCCGACGCCCGAAGCGGGCTGATCCATCGCAATCGATGCCTTAATTCTGGATGACTAAGTGATCTATTCCATTGCCTTTTTCCTGGTTGCGGCCGTCTCGGCCGTGTATGCTTTCAGTGGCTTCGCCAGAGAGGCGGAGAGCTTCGCCAGGGCGGTTTTCATTGTTTTTGTCATGCTTTTCGCGCTTGCCCTGGACTTCCGCAGAAGGCAGCGCTGATTTCAGGCAAACGGCTGTCAGGGCGTGGCCGCCGACTGGCTGCCGCTGATCGCACCGACGGCATCGGTGTCTGAAGGCGTCAGCCATCGTCGGGGTGCACAACATGGACGACGGGTGTGAATCCGGCGCAGGAGCGGATCTCAGGCCGCTGCACTCGCAATCGACACGGAAACGACACGATGCGGACGCACCATCTTACGGACGCGCATTTCCGGACCGAAAGGCATTCAGCCGGCAGGCATCGGGTGACGGCGGGAAACGCCAACCCGAACTACCATGACACGGCGATACGTTCACGGGTCAAGGTGGGTACACCCATGATTGATCACGGAGGACCCGCATGCCCAAATACACCTACCGGGTCTCACCGCGCACCGCTGAACCCGGTGGCGGCTATCACCTTCGCTTTTACATGGATGGCGAGGAGATGGGCAGCGGTGTCTATCCGGCTGACCCCGACGCCGCGCCCGAGGAGGGCATTGACTGGTGGAACGGGCTCGCGGAGCATGAGCGCGCACATTGGCTCGAGAAGGCGAAGAGCGTCCGGCCCGTCGATGCGTGGGGTGCGTTTCTGCGTGAGCACGCGCATGCTGATGCCCTCGCCGAGGGCTGGGCATGGATTACACGCAGGGGCAGCGTATAAACGGCGCGATGAAGGTCGCGCGCAAAGCGATCTACCGGTCGGCAGTCACAAGTGGCCCGGCGGGAGGCCGGGCCCAATGCACGACAAACCTGGATCGCCGTGGCCGCCCGTGCCAGCCTTCGTGCATGGTAACCACATATGGGAGTCGCGACCTTGACCTGCTCGCGCTGGCTGACGCGCTGCATTTCAGCGATGAGGCAGCGGGTGCCGCGCGAAGTAGCATCGGAAAAGATGAACCCTTCGGCGGGATTCGGCGTGACCTCGTCGACCCGGAACGAGGCAATTCTTCGCGGACACCGGCCCCGGCCACCTCGATGCGCTGTAGCGCGAGGGGGCCTGGCACACTACCAGCGGCTCACAACAAGATCGCCTGCTGCAAAAGTTCCAGCGCTTTCAATTCGTCCAGGCGACCCGTGCGTGCCTTACCTGCCAGCGTCTTGAGCAATGCTTCCGCTATCGGTTCGATACCGAGAAGGTTGTCCAGGCTGGTCACCGAAGCGACCGGGAGGGGTACCGGTTTTCGCGGCGATATTGCGGAGGTGGGGAACGACTCCAGGGTTGCCGGTGCGGCTGCCGGGGCCTCACCATGACTTTCTTCCGGTGAGCGACCGGCAAGGTCGTCGGGAAGATCACTGACCGGGTCCTGCAGGCTGACGGCGATCGTGTCTTTCTCTCCTGAGACATCCGCCGACACAGGTGAGGGGCTTTCCGAATCGCCCAGGGCGCGGGTCCGCCCGCGTCCCTTGTGCGCCTTCGCATCGGCGGACTTCCCTGGCACGCCATCGTTTGTTACGGGCGCAAGCGGCTCGTGTTGTTGAGCCGAAACGCGACCACGCGGAGTAGGGGCGAGCATACGCGATACCGACTCCGGAATCTCAGCTTCGGAGCGTGGGGCGTCTAGCCAGCCAACTGGCAAACCAAGGCGCTCCGTGAACCGGTTTGCTTCGACACTGTCCATGCGCTTCTTGCCATGTAGCCGATGGGCCATGTTGGATCCACTCATCGCCATGACCACACCCAGTCTTGCTTTCGATCCGTTGCGACTCGTGAGAACGTGAAGGTTAGCGCGCCGGATGTTTTCTACCTCCGCGCCATCGTTCAGTGCCAGCGGTTGCTGTTGGGTCGTTTCAGGCGACGTTTTGTCCTTCGATGGCGAAGCTTTTCGCGGCGCATGAGGTTTGGTCTGTCCGGCCGTTTCGCTTCGACGATTCTTGACGGCCGTGGGCGATCCGGCAGTTGCTTTCTTCGGCATGTGTGCTTCCTCGGACAAACTATTTTCAAAAAGGGGTTGCTGGCCGACGTCCAGGGCAGAAGCCGGCTCCAGTGCTTCAGACACGTCGTCTGCTCCGTCGTCTGATTGAATGAGGTCGAGCGGTGACTTCAGACGCGCGATGGTCTCGGCCGAGAGCCCAGGATTGGGCTGGTCAAAAAAGCCATGCGGTAACCCAAGCGTGGTTTCCATATGAAAGGCGGTCTCTGGCGTGAACCTCTCGCCCTTCAGGAGTTCGGCCACGCGCGTCATGCTGGATTCAAGTGCTATCGCGATATTCTCCGCGCCTACCGCATCGACCAGAAACTGAAACGATCGTGTTTTGAAAATGGAGGCAGACTGGGTGGAGTCTCGGGGAGGCGCCTTCACATACGGTTGTCTCTGCCGGTTGGGCGGAGATTGCTTTTCGTGGCGAGGTTGGCGTTGGCCGCTGTCCCGGGATCCCGCATATCGCCCGCGGGCTTGACTCATAAAGTAGTGCTCCATGCAATCGTTGGCATCGTGAGTTTGCCATTATAGACAGCACGTCTCTCGCCCCTGCACGACGCGCTCGACGACGCCGGCGGCGCGCTACAGGGCTATGAAGCTTGCTCGCCCTTGCGGCCGCCTCGATGGCGCAGCTGGACCACCGAAGCAAACTGGAGCGAAGCTTCTGATGCACAGTACACGCACCTGGCCACCGGGAACGCGCTGACCGGGTCGTGCGTGTCCTATACAAAAGCGTGCACAATCGCGCGTCATGAATTACTCACGACCTCGACTTTGCCGTGTCGGTATGGGCGAGCTCTCGTAACCTTGCCCTGGGACGGTACGCATGCATGGACTTGCAGCGCGGCTCTCACTTCTTCACGTGCTCCTCGTCTGCGAGCCCAAAATATCCCCTTCGGCCTTCGAGCCATGTGATTTCCCCGTCGTGGTCCTGGAGCGCGGTTAGCTCCACTTCGGTCAGATCAATAACTTGAAGACCACCGAGTTCGTGGAACTCGTCATCCGTCTCATGAAACTGCTGCACGCGAACTTTGGGCATTGCGCTCTCCCCGTGTCGTGAGTTGATTCTATTCATCCCCCATGTTTTCTGCTGGCTTTTTATTGTTCCTCCGTCCCTATAAGGATGGCCGCTGCCGCCTGACGTTTGCCTGTATAAGGTCGGGGGAAATTCGCCGAAAAATATCCCGCAAGGCGCCAAAAAAACAGCCAGCGACAACTGGAAGCTCGCCTGTCACATTGCTTAAAGTAAGAGGACGATAGCCGTCCATGTTAAAAATTTCTATCGGCTTATTTATTAAATTAGGTATGCATAATGACAGTCGAGAGGTGGAAATCGAGACGAGCAAATCCTGACAACTAATTCAGATATTTGATATATGAAAACTGATACGACTTTCCTTGTCAAGCACGATCGGTTTTCAAATTTTTTCGATTAGGTATTCGAATTTCCTGAGGGCGACGTAGAAGTAAAACCGACGGTGGATCACACTTCTATGAGCGTTGCTCTTGTCAAGATCGCTTTTTCCCGAACTTTCATAACGTGACTCCGGTCGGACCGGTCGGAAGTCGCCGTTGCGCTCGTGAGAAGAACCAGCATCTCACCACCTTCTATCCGCTGTCGTGTCACCAGCCTTATCCTGCATGCGCATTACGCCGGAATGTTTTCCGGGAACATGCCCCATCTGAAAATATTCGGTTGCTTCAGCAACCCAGCGTGATCACGGGCATGTTCACTCCAACCGTGTTTTCTACTTAACCGCCTGGCTAAACCTTTACCTCTTTCCTGCGAAGCCTGAGGGGGACTTAAGCTGACTTAAGGTGCGCACCTTCGGGAATGACTCCATCTTTCAGGTAGCGCCACAACGCAATGGCAAGACGTCGCGCTACCGCAACGATGGCGATGCGTCGTGCGCGTCGGTTCGGTCCCGTGCCCTGTGTGCGTTGGTCGAACCATTTCGCTAATGCGCTGTCAGGCTGGTAGCGCAGCCAGGTCCATGCGATCTCGATCAGCAGCGCGCGCACCCGCCGGTTTCCCTGTTGGGGACGGCCATCCAATGCCTGGACTGCTTTCACAACGGAGGCCAATAAAACCCGACACCCCCTGAACGGGCCAGTTTAGCAAACCGACGGTTTCGTTTTAACCTAGAGCGGAAGGCGGTACGGTACCAATTGTCAACAATCTACCCGGCCAGCCAACCGATCGCTTGTGGCCGACAAGAGGCGGTCCGGGTCAGCCTCACCCGGCACCCACAGGACAAGTTTGACGGAATGAAGTCGCTTGGCTTGGCGACGAGCGGAAGCCATTGGAAGGCTTTGGTCTCGTGCAACTACTGGCCACTCCGGGGGCTAAAGGTGCGAGGAAATACAGCTGGCGTCTGCCGATCCGCAAGGCGATAGCCCACTGCCGGTCGATTCGATTCCCCGGCGACATATCCAGCTTCCTTCAGGAAGCTTGCAGCAAGCATCCGCGTGCGAAAGCCGCTTTTATCGACCGGCCGACCGAGCACGACCTCATACATGCGCTGAAGCTGCGGTAGCGTGAAAGGCTCCGTTAGCAGGAACGCCGGCAGGGACGTGTATTCGACCTTGCTGCGCAGCCGCTCGACCGCAGCCTGAAGAATGGTGTCGTGGTCGAACGCAAGTCCGTCCTTCTGAATTACTGAATCGACAGCGAACCATGCCACTTCAGCGGCATTGGCCCCCTTCGCGAGCGTGACGTCCTGGGCGGGAATCAGCGCGAACCACACATGTGTGGCGGACCAGGCACGCGGATCACGCGTCGCGCTGCCCCAACTGCCTAGCTGCTCCAGATACGGACTCTTCACGCCGGTTTTCTCGAACAGCTTGCGGCGCGCGCAATCCTCGAGCGTCGCGTCGACCGCCACGTCAACGAAGCCGCCCGGCAGCGCCCAGCGTCCCGGAAACGGCTCGCCAGCACCGGCGCGACGCTGGACCAGCAGAACCTGCAACGCGTTATCGATCACCGTGAAGATCACGACATCGACGGTTGTATAGGGCTGGGAAAACTCACGTTCTTTCCGTGCGCGTTTTCCGGATGTGGATTTCGTGTATGTCATGGCAAACCTGAAAAGCTTGACGACCCTCATTCTAGGTTGTATTGTACAACTCGTGCAAGTTGCACTGTACAACCGAAGCAGGGAGCACAGCATGTTGGGCATCCGATTCATCAAGTCACAGCCGACCGTTCACCTCATGCAGTTCCGCGCTGGTCAGATGGTGCGCGAAGGCGCGGGCCTGTCGTTCTTCTACTACGCCCCCGCGTCGACACTGGTCTCGGTGCCGGTTGCCAGCCAGGATCGTCCGTTCATCCTCGAACTGGTCACCGCGGACTTCCAGAGCGTCACCGCACAGGGGCAAGTGACATACCGCATTCGCGACCCGCGCCGCACGGCCGCGATGATGGACTTCTCGCTCGGCAAGGACGGCCGGACGTATGTGTCCGACGATCCGAAGCGGCTCGGAGATCGCGTCGCAATGCAGGTCGAGGTGATCGTCCAGCAGACCGTGCAGGCACTGGATCTGAAGCAGGCCTTGCGTGCTTCGGCGGCGATCGCGCAGACAGTTCAGACAGGACTCGCGGGGCAGCCCGAGATCGAGGCACTCGGCCTCGAGATTCTGGGGGTCTCCGTGATGGCTGTGAAGCCGACACCGGACATTGCGCGGGCCCTCGAAGCCGAAGCGCGTGAATCCAACCTCAAGGCGGCCGACGATGCCGTCTATCTGCGGCGAATGTCGGCCGTGGAGAACGAGCGCGCGATCCGGCAGAACGAACTGGACACTGACATCGCGGTGGAGCAGAAGAAGCGGCAGATCCGCGAAACGCAGATGGAGGCGAAGGCCACGTTGATGCGCAAGGAAAACGAACTGCGCAACGAGCAGATGGCGTCGGACATCGAACTGGAGGAAAAGCGCAAGGCGTTCGTGGCCGGGCAGGCGCAGAACAGCCGCACTCTCGCGGAGGCCGAAGCGCACCGGCTCGCAGCCGTCATGCAGGCACTCGAGAATGCCGATCCGCGCATCGTCAGCGCGCTCGCGTCCGCAGGCATGCAGCCGGGGCAACTGATTGCTCAGGCATTCGGCGGCATCGCGGAACGCGCGGAGAGAATCGGGCAGCTCAATGTATCGCCCGACCTGCTCCAGGGGCTGATCGGTGGCGGCGAAAGGAAGGCAGCGTGAATATGGAGTCGCGCAAAGTCGTGCTCGTGACGCGCCGCACACGCTACGAAGATCTCATCGCACGGCACCACACGCTCGCGCAGGCGAAGTTCTACATCGAGCACCTCGGTGCGGACTTCTCCGACTACCTCGCCGAGCATGCCGCGTACGCGCGCAGCCTCGATCTGACGGTCCGCGCGCTCGAAGACTGGGGCCGCTACCAGATCGTTGATCGAAGCTACCTGCCTAATTTCATCTTCGCACCCGACGACATCGTCGTGGCGCTCGGGCAGGACGGGCTGGTGGCGAACGCCATGAAATACCTCGATGGCCAGCCGCTGATCGGCCTGAATCCGGAACTGAGCAGGTGGGATGGCGTGCTCTTGCCGTTCGAGCCACCTGGCCTCAGGACCGTGCTCACGGACGTCGCCAGCGGCCGCCGTCCGACGAAGGCGGTCACAATGGCGGAAGCGCGGCTTTCGGATGGGCAGGTGCTGCGCGCCGTCAACGATCTGTTTGTCGGGCCGCGCTCGCATTCTTCCGCGCTCTATGAGATCGAGCTGGGTGGGCACCGCGAATCACAGTCGTCGTCGGGCATTATCGTGTCCACGGGCCTTGGTTCGACCGCGTGGATCAAGAGCGTGGTGACAGGGTCGATTGGCGTGATGCAAGCTGTGCAGGGATTCAACCCAAATTTCAGGTATCAGCCCCAGCCCTGGGACAGCCCTCAACTAACCTTCGCCGTGCGGGAGCCGTTTCCGAGCCGAGCATCGAAGACCGAGTTGGTATTCGGCCATGTGAGCGCGGGGCAACCGCTGCGCTTGCGCTCGCGTATGCCAGAGAACGGTGTCATCTTTTCCGATGGTATGGAGGACGACTATTTACGCTTCACGGCCGGAATGGAGGCGACAGTGACCATCGCTGCGACACAGGGCTGTCTGGTCGTTTAGTAATCTTCGACGCGCAGGTTTGCGTGGAATGTCCAGCAGCAAGTCGCATGGTACATTTGTCCAAGTTCGACCCACAAGAGACCTTCGACGTTATGTTCGACGATGGTCCGTTCACGGAGGCGCATCGGACATTGGGGAATATCAGGACGAGCGCCTTGCCGCAGAAGAATCGAACAAACAAACGGCTTTACCTATTCAAAATCTAACCGTGACGCATGGCAAATGCCACGTGTTCAGAAAGGCGAATATCTGCCCCACAAGGTCAGGTTCGCCTGTTTGGCGTAGCGGTTCGGAGCGGCCGCACAGCCCCGTTTTGTAAGGTTTAATTCAGGGATGTACCCCTCCCGGGTTAACCGATCGACGTGATTATTGAAATCAACGGCGAACCGCATACTTGTCCTCATTCGCTGACAACATCGACGGAGGAAAGTGGAATGGTAGGGGACAAAAGGAAAGGACTGAAAACGGCCTGCGCGGCGCTCGTACTGAGCGGGCTCGTATGGCACGGCATGCCGGGCGCACAGGCCGAGGACCAGGTAGTCAACGTCTACAACTGGGGCAATTCGATCGGCAAGAGTACGGTCGCGAACTTTGAGAAGGTCACCGGCATCAAGGTCGTGTATCAGGAGTTCGATTCGAACGACACGCTTCAGGCGAAGCTGCTGGCGGGCACCTCCGGTTATGACGTCGTGGTGCCGTCTGACTACTACTGGGCGCGTCAGTTGCAGACCGGCATCTATCAGAAGATTGACCGGTCGCACATATCGAACTACCCGCTACTCGACCCCGAGATCATGAAGACCCTCGCGAAGGACGATCCGGGCAACCAGTATGGCATTCCGTGGTCGTGGGGCACCGACGGCCTCGGTATCAACGTCGAGAAAGTGAAGGCCCTGCTCGGCGACGACGCTCCGCTCGATAGCTGGTCGCTGCTGTTCGACCCGAAGTACGCGCAGAAGCTCAAGAGCTGCGGCATCTCGATCCTCGATTCGCCCTCCGACGCCTTCACCGCCGCCCTCATCTACCTGAAGAAAGACCCCAACTCGGATAATCCGGCCGACATCCAGGCCGCCTATGAGGCGGTCAAGGCGATCCGCCCGTACATCTCGCAGTTCAACTCGAGCGGCTACATCAACGACCTCGCGGGCAATGACATCTGCATCGCACTCGGCTGGTCGGGTGATGTCAACTCCGCGCGCATCTCCGCCGCCGACGCCCACAAGCCGTATCACGTCAAGTACCTGATTCCGAGCGAAGGCACGCCAATCTGGTTCGACATGATGGCGATCCCGAAGGACGCGCCGCATCCCGATGCCGCGCAAAAGTTCATCAACTTCGTGCTATCGGAGAAGGAGAGCGCGGCCCTGACCAACGACACGTCGTATCCGTCCGCGGTGCCATCGTCGCGGCATCTGGTGCGTCCCGAGGTGCTCGCCGACCCGGCCGTGTTCCCCCCGCCTGAGGTGTATCGCAAGCTGGTCATCAGCAAGCCGATGACAGCGCAGCTGAAGCGTCTCGAGAACCGTCTTTGGGCGAAGCTCAAAACCGATTGATCCTGCCACTCGTACTTTCTCCGCGCCCGGCCGAGCGGCCGGGCAGGAGTTGATCGATCCGAATATCGCTCAGGGAATCAGCAGTTCGCGACACCCATCATGATGTTCGACGCGCTCACCCGGGAACGGCAGGCGCTGATCGTCGCGATAATTGTAGAGCGCTCGCGCTGCCGCGATTTGCGCGAAGTCCAGTTCGACGGCGTGGCGGCTCTCCTCGCGTCCCGCTTCGAACAGCATGCGCCCGAACGGATCCACGGCTGCGCTGCCGCCCGCAAACGTGAGGTCCCCCCTGCCTTCGCCGACCCGGTTCGCCATTACGGCGAAGACCTGGTTTTCCTGGGCGCGCGCCATGATGGCCGTGCGGTGGACGTGGCCGAACGGTTCCATGTTGCCATTCGTCACGAGTAACAGCTCTGCGCCAAGATCGATGAGCGCGCGTGCGCTCTCGGCAAACTCGATGTCGTAGCAGATCAGCAGGCCTAGGCGCACGCCGCGCCATTCGACCGTCGCGTATCGATCGCCGGGCAGCACAACGCCATGCTCGGAGACCCACAGGTGCGTCTTGCGATAGCTGAGCGCGACGCCCTCCGGCGTAACGAAAACCGTCGTGTTGTAGAACTGGCCGCGATCGTGCTCGATCAGCCCCGTCACCACGGCGACGTCGTGCTCGCGCGCGGCGTCCTTGATTGCGCGAATGCTCGGGCCGTCGAGCGGCTCGGCCAGCGCAGCAAGCTCTTCGACTTCGAGAAAGCCGGTCATCTGGGCTTCAGGGAACAGGACGATATCGGTGTCTGCGGCGCAGGTGGCGATTGCCCGTAACGTACGGTTCAAGTTGTAGACCGTGTCGCCGTCGCGACCGGCCAGTTGTACGATTTCAATCTTCATGGTTGGACCTTTTTTGGTGAGCGGATCTTTTCCCGCATACTCTTGAGCCTTCGCCCAGGGGCGAATTCAAGTATGACTTTTGCCGCCGCTTTTAATAATCACGTCGATTGGTTAACCCGACGGGGGTACGCGCATGAATCTCACCTTGCAGGACGTGGCGTGGCACCGGTCGGTCGGCCAGCTCATCGAGTGTGTCGATCGTCCGGGCTTCTGGCTTGCGCTGACACGACACTTCGACGAGTACGTGAACGTTGACAGCTGGGTCGCGCTGCTATTCAGCAACGGCCGCCCGCACGTGTTCGCCGAATCGCAGTATGAAGGCGACGGCTCGGATCCGCTCTTTAACGACTACGTGAAGGGCCTGTATCTGCTGGATCCGTTCTATATTGCCAATCGCGAGGTGCTCAAGAGCGGGCTCTTCCGTCTGTCCGATGTCGCACCGGAGTGTTTCGACCAGACCGATTACTACAAGCTCTATTTCACGCACAACGTCGTCTCGGACGAGGTGCAATACAACGTCCAGCTCGACGACTCGCGCACGCTCTGTCTTTCGCTCGGCCGCAAGAAGCGCTTCAGTCCGGAGGAGATCGCCCTGCTCGACCTGATGCGGCCCTGGGTGGCCGCGTTGATGCGGCAACGGATGTTCTTCGAAGGAGTACTTGCGGAGAAAAGCGCCGCGCCGCAGACGCCTCAGTGGCAAGGCAGCCTCGAAGAGGCGATGAAGCAGCGCGGCACGCCGCTCACGGCGCGCGAGCTGGATGTCGTCAGACTGATGCTGAGTGGCCGCTCGAACAAGGAGATCGCGTACAAGCTCGCGATCTCCGCCGAGACGGTGAAAGTCCACCGCCGGAACGTCTATGGGAAGCTCGATATCAAATCGCAGTCCGAGCTTTTCTCGCTTTTCCTGAAGGCACAGATCGAGTCGTAGCGATCGGTCCGCCTAGCCCGTGCTGCGTACGCCCTCGCCGCACAAGCAGGTCCGGGCCACGCGGGAATGTCCCTTGTCCGGGCGGGCTTTGATCGCCTACAACCTGATTCGGCGTGAGATCGCCAATGCCGCCTTTGAAGCCGAGCTCGCGCCGACGGATATCAGCTTTGTGCGTGCAGTCCACACAATCCAGCACGAGATGATGTGGGCCGCCGTCACACCGGCCTTTGCCAAATTGCCCGCATGCCTTCAACGACTGCGGGAACGTCTCAAGGCATTGCCAATTGAAAAGCGACCCGGTCGCGCGTGCGACCGAGTCGTCAAATCACGCCCACACCGTTACACCGTTCGGTACCTCAAAAAAGACCTTAACTGAACGGCATTAGGGGCGTGACGGTGTTTTTTCACGGCGGCGGCTTCGTGATCGGCAACCTCGACACGCATGATCACGTGTGCCGCGATCTATGTGCCGGAAGCGGCGCCGCCGTGATCGCGGTGGACTACCGGCTCGCGCCCGAGCACCGGTTCCCGGCCGCAGTGAACGACAGCCTCGAAGCCGTGCGCTGGATCGGGCAGCGCGCCGAAGCGCTCTCGATAGACCCCGCGCGTATCGTCGTGGCCGGTGACAGTGCCGGCGGCAATCTGGCCGCCGTGACCGCGCTGCGGATCCGCGACGAAGGCGGACCTGCATTGCGGGCACAGGCGCTCGTCTACCCAGTAACCGACTACCATACGCCGCCGACGCGTTCATACATCGACAACCAGTCGGGCTATTCGCTGACCCGCGCGGCGATGATCCGCTTCTGGAACGAATATGTCGCGAACGAACGGGGGACACGCCATCTGCATGCATGCCCGCTGCGTGCAGCATCGCTGGCGGGGTTGCCCCGCACGCTCGTCGTCACGGCGGAGTTCGACCCCTTGCGCGACGAGGGCGAGGCCTACGCCAACCGCCTGTTCGACGCGGGCGTGCCGGTCACGCTGTGGCGCTACGACGGGCTGATTCACGGCTTCTTCCGCATGGGCCTCGTATGTGCAAAAGCGAAGGAAGGGCTGTTGCGCTCGGCCGCCTGGATACGCGACGCGATGGAGCGATGATGCAGGACACGGCCATCGCGCTCACACGCGCTACTTGCTTCATGGATTTGTTTGAGGTCCGAATGGAAACAATGGAAAACATCGGCTTTATTGGGCTCGGTCAGATGGGCGGTCCGATGGCCGAACGCCTGCTCGGGCGATCGTTCCGTCTGCATGTGTACGACCCGTCGCCTGTGGCGCTGGCCCCGTTCGCGGCGGGCGGCGCCATCGTGCACGATTCGCCGCGCGCGGTGGCTGACGCGGCCAGCATCGTGTTCGCCTGCCTGCCGGGCAGGGACGTGTCGCTCGCGGTGGGCCTCGGGCCGGACGGCGTCGTGCACGGCTCGGCAATCCGTCTCTACGCGGAAATGTCGACGATCGGGCAGGATATCGTCGAGCAGATAGGTCGTGCTCTCGCGGAAGAGGGAATCGGCATGGTCGACGCGCCAATCTCCGGCGGTGGGCCGGCAGCACGCGCGGGCACGCTTGCGATGCTCGTGTCCGGCGCGCCGGACCTCGTCGAGCAGGTGTCGCCGCTCCTGTCGCTTATCGGCAAGGAAGTGTTCGTCATGGGCGAGCGGCCGGGCATGGCGCAGATCATGAAAATTGTGAACAACGTGATCATGGCGACGAACCTGGTCGTGTGTTCCGAAGGCCTCGTAATGGGCGCGAAGGCCGGTCTCGACGCCGACATGATGATGCGCTTGCTCGACGCTGGAACGGCGCAGAGCTTCGCCTGCTCGAAGATGCTGAGCCGGGCAGTATCAGGGCAGTTCGACTACGGTGCGGCGCTCGCGATCATCGAGAAGGACATGTCCCTCGGTCTCGACGAAGCGCAGCTGCTGAACGTCGCGTTGCCGACGATCGAACGCGCGCGCGACGTCTGGCATGCCGCCTACAATGCCGGACTCGGCAGAGACGATTTCACGTCGATCCTGAAGTTCGTTGCCGATGAGAACGGCACGAATGTGAGGGGGCGCGGCGTGTGAAGTGGGGCGCCTTCGATGGCGCCCCGCGCGCGCAACGCAGCGAGATCCTTGTTGCGCGACGCCCTATCGCCTCGCGTTCAGGATATCGAAAATCCTCCGTCGATGGCGAAGATCTGGCCGGTCGTGGTTTTCGACTCGTCGCTCGCCAGGTACAGCGCGGTCATGGCGACTTCCGTCGGTTCGATGAGGCCGAGCAGCTGGCGCTCGCCGGTCTTGTTCACCACGCCGGGCTGCGTCTCCAGCAGACCGAGCACGCGAGCTGTCTTCGTGACGGCGGGCGCGACCGCGTTCACGCGGATGCGATGCGGCGCATACTCCACGGCCATCGAGCGCGTGATGGCGGATATCCCGCCCTTGGCGGCCGTGTACGCGTCTTTCCCACGCGTGCCAACCAGCGCGAAGACCGAACTGCTGTTGATGACTGAGCCGCCGCCACTTTTCATCATTGCCGCAATGCCGTGCTTGCAGGTAATCCACGTTCCGAACAGATCGAGCCTGACCGCACGCCAGAACTCGTCGGCGGGGCAGTCCGTCACTTGCGCGTCTATCGAGGTTGAGCCGCCGGCGTTGTTGTACAGCACGTCAATACCGCCCGCGTAGCGCACTGCGGCGTCGATCGATTCACGCACGCTGTCCTCGCTCGTCACGTCGGTACGAATGAACTGCGCCCGGCCGCCAACTGCGTTGATGGACTCTGCGGCGAGCTGCCCATTTTCCTCATTGAACTCCGCAATGATTACGGTGGCGCCTTCGTGCGCGAAAAGTTGCGCCGCGGCCCGCCCGATGCCAGTGCCCGCGCCGGTTATGTACGCGATCTTGCCTGCGAGTCGTCCGTTCCCATTGCTCATGCTGCGTCTCCGATCGTTTCACTGGAGGTTTCGACCTGCGCTTCGCCGTTCGTGGTCAATACGAAGCCCGGGTAGCCGGCGGCCGCGATGTCGTCGCATTTCTTGCGGTACGTGCCGTGGCCACCGAGATACGGCAGGAATACGTGCGCCTTGCCCGGCACGTTCGCCCCGATGTACCAGGAATTCGCCTTCATATAGAGCGTTTTCGACACGACGTCCTGGACGTGCTGCATCCAGCCTTCTTCGGCTTGATGGTCGGCATCGATCCGGCGGATACCACGTTCGCGCATGTGGACCATGCACGCGGTGATCCAGTCGACATGCTGCTCGATGCTCATCGACATGTTTGCGAGCGGGCCCGGGCTTCCTGGTCCCGTGACCGTGAAGAGGTTCGGGAAGCCGCTGGTGACGAGGCCGAGATAGGTCTTTGCGCCGCTTGCCCATTTGTCGGCCAGTTGGCGCCCTCCGATGCCGCGGACGTCGATATGCGTGAGCGCGCCCGTGAGTGCGTCGTAGCCGGTTGCATAGATCAGGCAGTCAAGTTGCTGCAAGCCTTCGCTCGTGACGATGCCGTCGGGCACGATGCGCTCGATCGGTGTTGCCTTCAGGTCGACGAGCGTCACGTCCGGGCGATTGTAGACGCTGTAGTAGGTGTCGCCGAGACACGGACGTTTCGTGCCGAATGGGAAGCCGCGCGGCATGAGCTTTTCTGCTATTTCTGGGCTCTTCACCGTCTCGCGGATCCTTCCGCGGATAAATTCGGCCACTGTGTCGTTGGCTTCCTCGTTCGACAGGATGTCGCCGTAGCACATGCGAAAACCCAGCAACTGGCTGTTCTCCCACGCGTTCTCGTACTTCTTTCGCCGCTCCTCGGGTGTGGCGTCGAGCGCCGATTCCACCGGAAACGGCACGGCAATGCCAAAGCGCGTGAGCCGGCTGACCGCGCGGCGTTCCGCATAGGTGGCACGCACGCGCTCACGCATCTCGGGTGTCAGGGGATGATTCTTGGCGGGCACCACGTACACGGCCGTGCGCTGAAATACGCTCAGATGCTTGCATTTGCCAGCAAGCGCCTGAATCACCTGAATGCCTGACGAGCCGGTGCCGATCACACCGACGCGCTTGTTGCTGAAGTCGACATCATGATGCGGCCAGCGGCCCGTGTGGTAGCTTTCGCCCCTGAACGATTCGATGCCCGGAATTTCTGGCGGCTTCGGCACGGAAAGCACGCCTGTCGCCGGCACGAAGAAGCGCGCCTTCGTGGTTTTGCCGTCGGAGGTCGTGACGACCCAGAGGTTCTCGCGTTCGTCGAACACGGCCGACTCGACCCGGGTGTTGAACTGGATGTGCCGACGCAAATCGAAGTGGTCGGCGACGTGGTTCAGATACTTCCTCAGCTCGGATGACGTCGGATAACGCTCGGGCCAATCCCATTCGTCCTGCAGTTCCGGCGAAAACGAATACGAGTAGTCCCAGCACTCGAGATCGACGCGCGCGCCGGGATAGCGATTCCAGTACCACGTGCCGCCCACGCCGTCGCCCGATTCGAATGCCTGCAGGCGAAAGCCTGCGTCGGTCAACCGCTTGATCGCGTACAACCCACCAAAGCCTGCGCCGACGACAACGGCGTCCAGAACGTTCGACTCCTTTTTCATGGCAGTTGTCTCCTGTGTACCGGAGTGAGTGCTTCTGCACTGACTCCGGTCCCATGCCAGATGGTTGGTAAAAATACTTCTCATGCCGGGTTCCATTGAATGGCACGCGGGATTTCACGGCAATGGGAACGAAAGGGCTTTGCCGTACTTTGAAATCGGTGTTTTACCCTGCGTGCAACGACGAAGCGCACGGTGGGCGCGGAGTTGGCGAGCGTGCGTCACGAGAAATTTCAAAGTACGGGAGACGATTCGCGCGCGCGTTGACATAGCTTGCGGTGGGCGGTCATCGTTGGCGCGTCGTCACGAAAAGAGCCGTTCACCATGTCTACTGCACTGCAACGTCTTATCGACAAGGACCAGATTCGCGATGTGATGCTGCGCTACGCGCGCGGCGTGGACCGGCGCGACTGGGAACTCGTCCGCTGCGCATTCTTCGAGGATTGCACCGACGATCACGCGGACTTCAAGGGCCGTCGCGACGATTTCATCGAGTGGGTCAGGGAGCGTCACGACAGCCCGGGATTGTTGAAGTCCACGCACTTTCTGGGCAACTGTCTGGTGGAATTCGCCTCCGACACGATCGCGGTGGTTGAGACGTACTTCGTGGCACGGCTCGAGATCGCGCCCGAGGCGAGCGGCCACCGGACCATGCTCGACGCGAAGCATCTCGAGAGCCCGGGGATCAGCCGCGTCGAGGTCTTCGGGCGCTACGTGGACCGCTTCGAGAAACGTAACGACGAATGGCGCGTCGCGCAACGCCGTACGGTGTTCGACGCGATGCAGTCTCATCTCGTGGAGGCGGCCGGCAGCGCGCTGAATTCTGCCTGGACGCTGGGCCGGCGCGATCCACAGGATCCCGTTTTTCTCTTGCTTGCCGATGCGGGGTTGCGCGAGGCGGGGGGGCGCTGATGGCAACACGCAGAAATGTTCTCGTAGTGGGCGGGGCAGGAGGAATCGGTGCCGCCTGTTGTGCCGCGTTCTCGTCGAACTGGGTGCCGGTCGTCGCCGACCGGGACCTGGAAGCCGCCGAACGCGTGGCAGCGGAGACCGGTGGCCGCGCGTACGGGCTCGATGTTGGCGACGCCGGGCGCATCGAGCCGTGTATCGAACGGATCGAGCGCGAATGCGGCGATATCGACGGGCTCGTCTTAGCGGCTGGCGTGATACCGCGGGCCCAAGGGCCGCAGCAGACCGACATCGAGAGCTGGGATCGCATCTTCGATATCAACACGCGCGGCGCCTACGCCGTATGCCGCGCGGTCGGCCAGCGCATGGCGGCGCGGGGGCGGGGCAGCATCGTCCTGCTTTCGTCGCTCGCTGGCATGACCCCGACGCCGCATCTCACCTACGGTCCGTCGAAGGCAGCGCTCATCAACCTGACGGGCGCGCTGGCGGTGTATCTCGGCCGCAAGGGCGTGCGCGTTAATGCGGTGTCGCCGGGGCCGGTACGCACGCCCGTGATCGAGGCGAGCTACGCGCGCGGAGAGCGTGATCCCACCGTGATGGCAAGGCAGACCGCGCTCGGGCGCGTCGTGACGCCGGCCGAAGTGGCCGGGCCGATCGAATTCCTGCTCTCCGATGCGGCTTGCGCGATCACGGGCTCAAACATCGTGGTGGACGCGGGCGCGATTGCCGCGCTCGGCTGGAATCTGTTCGGGGGCGCGGATGCGGTGCTTGCCGCGCTTCAGGCTGAAGGTTAGTGGGAGAATCGGCATGAGCCTCGATCGCGAATCCCGCGCATTCATGGAGAAGCTCGCTTCGTCGGCGTCGAAGCCGCGCCATCTGATGACGCCTGGCGAGGCTCGCGCCGCCTTCTCGAAGATCACGGCGATCCTCGCGCCTGGCCCCGAGATGCGCGAAGTCGTCCCGCTCGACATTCCCGTCGAGAACGGAGCGCTGCGCGCGCGTCTCTATGTGCCGAATGAGCATCCACAGGCGCTGCTCATCTATTTTCACGGCGGCGGCTGGGTGGTGGGCGGCATCGACGAATTCGATCCGCTGTGCCGTGAAATTGCCACCGGCGCGAGTGTTGCCGTCGCGCTCGTCGAGTACCGGAAAGCGCCCGAGCACCCTTTTCCCGGACCGGTTCAGGACGCATGGCAAGCGACGCAGTGGCTCGCCCGAAAGCGGGCGGAATTGCTCCCGGCCGATGTACCGCTCTTCGTAGGCGGCGATAGTGCAGGCGGCAATCTGGCGATTGCAGTGACGCTGTTGGCCCGCAAAACCAGAACTGTATCGATCGACGCTCAGTTGCTTGTTTATCCCGTGACCGACTGTCTTTTCGAGCGGCAGTCATATGCAGATCCGAATAATCAACTGCTCACCAACCGCGAAGCGATGAAATGGTACTGGGCACACTATGCGCCGCAGGATACGGCCAGGCAGTCGAGCCTTGCGTCGCCGCTGCGTGAACCCGAGCTCGACGGATTGCCAGAGGCAATCGTCGTCACGGCCGAGCACGACGTATTGCGTGACGAAGGTGAGGCGTACGTTGAGCGTCTTACCGGGGCCGGTGTCCCGGTACATCATCTTCGCGCGGCAGGCCAAATGCACGGCTTTCTGATGATGATTGGCATTCTCCCCGGAAGCCGTGACGGTCTGGCGTTCGTTTGCGGCCGGCTTCGGGCGCTAGCGGCGCGCTCAAGGAGCGGGGCCAGGACACAGGCGGAGTAGAATGAGGGCGCAGGACCAGAACACGGTCTCTTATGCAACGGAGGCTGAGGCAGACATGCATTCCGGCAGGTCCACGACGCCGCATACCCGTGCGAGGTCACGCAATGGTCCGCATGGCGTCGATACCGCGTGGCCGAAGCCACCGCAGGAAAGGCGGGCGGATAGCCAGGCTATGGTCATGCCACTCGCGCGCGGCCTGTCGATCCTCTCGGCATTTGCCCCCGGGAGGATGTGGCTCACCAATCAGGAGATCGCTCAGGCAACGGGTATTCCCGCGCCGTCTGCGCTGCGACTGCTGCGCTCCCTGGTGGCTCTTGGCTATCTTCATCATGACACGTCGAGCCGTAAATACGCTTTGGCGCCTGCCGCACTGGCGCTGGGCTATGCTGCGGTTGCCGATCCCGACGTCCTCCGGCTGGCGAGCGAGGAGATGCGCAAGTTCGCCGAGGCAACGGATACGTACGTGCTGCTCGGCACCCGGGACAGACTTGACATCATCGTGCTCGATACGCAGAGAGGCAGCCGGGCCGTGCTGGACTTGCGGCTATTGCCGGGCGTGCGCATGCAGATTGCGTATTCACTGATGGGCTGGGCTCTGCTCGCGGTGCTCCCGGAAGAAGAGCGTCGGTATTTGCAGGGCCAGGTAGAGGGCAAGGCTGGAGGGGCATGGCCACCTTCGATCCGGCGCAGAATGAGCGAGAAGATTGCGCAGGTGCATGAACTGGGTTTCGGCATGCTGCATGGCGACTGGGAACCGGAGCTTGCTTGCGTTGCCACGCCCGTCTCCATTCCCGGCCGCCCCCCGCTGGTGCTGGGCTGCGTGGGCCGCACGGCGCGTATGGCGCAGGTGCGCATGGAGATGGAACTCGGGCCGCGGCTTGTCGCGACAGCGCAGGTCCTGCAGGAGCGCTTGCCTGCACGCCGGTGAGACCGCACGAATCCTGAACCAGAACATCCGCCACCGGCTGACGCAAACGGGATCCTCGATGCCTCGCCCCACTCAAGTCACCTTGACGCTCGACCGCGGTCTCCAGATACTGCGGGCGTTTCATGCCGATCGCGCGCCGCTGACGAATGGAGAGCTGGCCAGCCGCACCGGGCTATCGCGCTCGTCGGTTTCCCGTTTCACATCGACGCTCATTCACGAAGGTTATATTCGGCGAGTTGCGGGCGGCCCTCAATTCGAACTGACGATGGGCGTGTTCGCAATCGGCCAGTCGTACCTGGCCACCAGTCTGGTCACGCAATTGGCCCAACCTCTGATGCAACGACTTGCAGACCGACTCGGCGTCTCTGTCGCCCTTGCCGTGCCGGATCAGTTAGATATGCTCTATATCGCATACCAATGCGGCGCGCGAATATCGACGCTGCAACTGGGTGTCGGCTCGCTTTTGCCAATGGGAACGACCGCAATCGGCAGGGCCTGGCTCGGCGGGCTGTCCGAGAGTATGCGGGGGCGCTATATCGCTCGACTGCTGGCGGCCGCCGGCCCCCACGCCGAGGCTCTCAGGGCAGGCATCGAGACGGCCCAGGAGGATCTCCGTTCAGATGGCGTTTGCATGTCGGCAGGGGAATATCAGCGAAACGCTTATGGTATCGCGCTGCCGATCCGGCTCCAGCGCGCTCAAACATTGATGGCGTTGAGTTGCGGTGCGGTTGAAACGAAACTGGATATCGACGCGGCTAGAAACCGGATTGTGCCGGAACTCAGACAGACCGCGGTCGAGCTCGAGTCGCTACTTTGCGAGGTCGAGTTCAAGGCGCCGTAGCGGAGCGCAAACTGTTACACGGCCGCTTTGCGCTGTCACGCTGCAACTGAGCGCCACGGATCTGCCCGATCGACGAGGCTGCAGTCAGCGTACCGGGCTATCGTCGTAGCGGTGCGTCCTCTGTGCACACAGCCGTTCACTCCCAGTGGCTGTGCGAACGCTCCTTCCCTTACTCTAAGCGGGTCGCCGCCGACTCCCCGAAGTACGGAACGTTTCGAAGAGCGTCGTTGACCGTCGTATTTCCGATTGTTCTAATCGACGGAAATGACGCGAGCCATGGACATTCGAATTCCTGTTCCGGAATGCCGCGCCCGCGAATACATGCACGCTTTCCAGATTATTTGGTTAGGCATCCTATTTGTATATGAAGTATCGGAAAGCCTGCAATACAGGCTTTCGTGCGCGATTCGAGTGGAGGTCCAACACCAGACTGAAATGGCTTGTGCTCCCGTACTACGGGTTTGGAGCGATTGCCATGGAACCGGAAGCCTCCGGATTGAGGGATTCCTCCTTGCCATGGCGTCAATGAAAAAAACAAAACGATTTCGAAATCAAGGAGACAGACATGAGTTCGTACGGCGTATTCAGGTTCGCACTCAAGCGAATCGCCGTTCTGGTGGCAGTGTCGTCGTTGCCGGTCACTGTGTGGGCACAGTCCAGCGTGACGCTCTACGGCGTGCTCGATGCGGGCCTGATTTATACAAACAAGTCGTACAACCCGGCGACCGGGCAGAACGGCGGCAAACAGTTCGAGATGATCAGCAGCGGGTTTGAGCCGTCCGTGTTCGGCTTGAGCGGACAGGAGGACCTGGGTGGCGGCATGAAGGTGAAGTTCAAGCTGGAAAGCGGGATCAGCCTTTCCAACGGCGGCTTCGACAACACCACCGGGGGGCTGTTCGGCCGCCAGGCGTGGATCTCCCTCGCCAGCAACGCAGGAGAATTGAAGGCGGGCTTGCAGTTCTCGCCGTTCATTCTCGCGCTCTATGATTCCGACCCGCGCAGTATGGCGCAATTCGGCAGCAACATCACCGTCTACGCCAACAACACCTTCACCGGAACGTTCGTCAAGAATGCAGTCAGCTATACCTCGCCGAAGCTGGCAGGGTTTACGGCGAGTCTCCTGTACGCGCTCGGCGGCGAAGCCGGAGATTTCAAGGCGGGACGCCAGTATTCCGCCAGTTTGAAGTTCGAGGGCGCCGGGGTGCTGGTCAACGCAGCGATCTTTGACGCGAGCGCGGGCAACGATGCGACCTTGAACGGCACGCTGTTCGAGGTGCCGCTCATCGCGAAGACCTTTGGCCTTGGCTACACCATCTCGTCCTTTACGGTGAAGGGCTCGTTTACCAACTACAAGGCGCCAGCGACCACGCTCAATGGCCTGGTGGGCGGTGGCAATCACGATGTCTGGAACCTCGGCGCCAGTTACTACGTTACGCCGGCGCTCAACGTCAACACAGGCGTCTGGTACCTGAGGGACCCGCATGACTCGAGCACCCACGGGTTGCTCTTCGCGCTGGGCACGCAGTACTCGCTGTCGCGGCGTACTTCGTTGTATGCGCAGGTCGGCGTGACCAATAACCACGGCCGGTCCACACTCGGTCTCGACGTGGACGGCGCGTTGCAGGGGGCGCCCGGCACGACGGTCGGCGGTGGGGTAGGGATTCTCCACAAGTTCTAGCCGCGATGCCTGACCATGAGGCGTCGGGCTGCCCGCGATTCGCGCAATTCGAATTCTGGAAAGCACCGCTTCGAAATCTGCCAGTTGGACGGGCGATTTTGCCTCCCTATAGTGGGTCTAACCCAAAATCATAAATACCGCACGGCCAGCGTGGCCGTGAGAGGACAGGAGACAACGTGAACGATTCGTCTGCACAAACTGGAAGGCGTCTATTAGTCGTGCTGCTGTGTTTCATGACCATAACCGTGGACGGCTATGATCTCATCGTCTATGGCGCAACCGTTCCGCGCCTCCTCGCGGAACCCGGCTGGGGACTCGATGCAACCGGCGTTGGCATGATTGGAAGCTGGACGCTGGCGGGACTGATGGTGGGCCTCGTCGGCGCCGGGCCGCTCGCGGACCGTATCGGCCGTCGCAGACTCATCATGCTGGGTGTGCTGTGGTTTTCCGTCGGTGCGCTCTTCTGCGCGCTCGCGCATTCGCCGTTTGCCTTTGGCGTGGCGCGGTTCGCAACCGGCATCGGGCTCGGCGGCGTGGTCCCGTCTTCGGTGGCGCTGAGCGTCGAGTACGCGCCCAGCAATCGTCGGCAGCTTTACAGTGCGCTCGGGCTCACCGGCTACGCGTTCGGCGGCGTGATCTGTGCGCTGCTCGCCATCGCGCTGCTCGAAAGCCACGGATGGCGCATTCTCTACGCCATGGGCGCGCTTTACGTTCTGATTTTGCCGGCGATGTATTTCTTCTTGCCCGAGTCCGCCAGTTACCTCGTCGATCGCGGCCGCACAGATGAAGCGCGCGCACTGGCGTCCCGCTACGGCATCGACTTCGATCAGGTTCTGCAAGAACAGCAGCATGCGCATCATTCGCATCCGGCCGCACCTCGTGTGCGGGGCCTGAGGCTCATGATGTCGCCGGAGTGGCGCGCGGCGGTGCTGCTGTTCGCGCTGATGGCCTTCTGCATGCAACTGGTCGTCTATGGTCTCAACGTGTGGCTTCCGCTATTGATGCGCAAGTCCGGCTATCCGTTGGGTTCTTCGTTGCAGTTTCTGCTGGTGATGCAGTTCGGCGCGGTATCGGGCAACCTGTTCGGCGCATGGCTTGCCGATCGAATGGGATCGAAGAAAGTTCTCATACCGTTCTTTCTCGTCTGCGGGCTCTCTTTGCTCGTCCTGAGCCAGAAGCCCGGCTACGTCTGGCTGATGCTCGGCGTGTTCGGTGCCGGATTGGGCTCCATTGGCTCCTCCACGCTCAGCTATGGCTATATCGCCACCTACTTTCCCGCATCGTGCCGGGCCTCGGCCATCGGCATCGCACAGGGCCTCGGGCGTATCGGCGCGATTCTGGGACCGATGGTGGGCAGCTGGGTGATCGGCGCGAAGCTGGGGCCGCAATGGAACTTCTACACGTTTGCGGTGCCGGCGGTGCTGGCGGCCGTGGTCGTCGCCCAGATTCGGGAGACCGCGCCGCCGCGCGTGTCTTACGCGGACGCGTGAAGAGTCGGCACGGAGCGCATCGGTGGGCGGTGAAACCTGTGGCAGCTCAATCCGAAGTACGGAACGTCAACGCGCCGGGCGTTGACGTTGGCGGGCGACGAATCGCACGATGAACATGCGGACGAACCCGCGGTCGTGATTGGGTAGGCAAGAGCAGGGAGACGTGGATGGAAACGGTTCGAATGTCGTTGCGCGAGGTCGTGGAGCGTTGGATGATGCCTAACCACGCGGTGCCGTTCCGGGTTCGCCCGCTGCGGAACGGGAACGCGGCGCGTGGCCGTTGCGTTCAGGTGGAGGCGCGCGCCCCGTGTGGCAATATCACCCTCTGCTTTTTCCGGCACGACGATGGCGCATGGCGCGTATTTCCGCCTTTGCCGCGCCGGCTGACGATGCGTGCCGCGTGAAGTACGGAACGGCCGTCGAGATTACGTTGACGCCTGCGCAGGCCGATGATGCAATGATCATGACATCGCGCAGGGTCAAACTGATTATGTTGGAGTCCTTTGTAATGGACCATCGTACTTAGCTCCCCCATTTTCCATTTGCATGAAACACGACGAATCCTCGCCTCTTCAAGCCTCGGAGTCTGTTGAAGCCTCGGACCAAACGACCCCCGTTCCTGATCTTTCCGGTCTGATCCGTTCCGGCGACACCGTGATGTGGGGGCAGTCCCACGCGGAGCCGGTAACACTCATGCGCGCGCTGGTGGCGCAGCGCGACCGGCTGCGGCGCGTCCGTCTCTTTCTCGGCATTGGTCTTGCTGACGTGCTCGCGCCGGAGCACGCGGACGCCTTCGATTTTCTCGCGTACTGCGGCAGCGGCGCGAATCGCAAGCTCGCTCGCGCAGGCGTGCTCGACATCCTGCCAGTGCACTATTCGCAATTGCCGGCACTGATCGGCAGCGGCGCATTGCGTAT
Organism: Paraburkholderia silviterrae; assembly: GCF_004353915.1. Taxonomy (GTDB): domain Bacteria; phylum Pseudomonadota; class Gammaproteobacteria; order Burkholderiales; family Burkholderiaceae; genus Paraburkholderia; species Paraburkholderia silviterrae. Next base: position 151,647 of record NZ_SMRP01000012.1, read on the forward strand.
CGATGTCGTGATGCTGCAGGTTTCGCCGCCCGACGAGCAGGGTCGCTACAGCCTCGGGTTGGCTCGAGAATACCTGGTCGAAGCGCTCAAGCATGCGCGTGCGATCATCGCGGAAGTGCATCCGGAGGTGCCGTGGACCTATGGCGGCCCATGGCTTCAGGCATCCGATATCGATCTGCTCGTGGCGTCCGACACGCCATTCGCCGACTCGCCCGCATCGGCGCCGGGCGAGGTCGAACTGGCCATCGGCCGACACGTCGCGACCCTCGTGGAAGACGGTGCGACGCTGCAGACGGGGATCGGCGCGATTCCGGATGCCGTGCTCGCGCAACTGCGCGACCGGCGCGATCTCGGCGTGCACACGGGCAGCATCGGCGACGGTGTCGCCGCGCTGTGCGAGGCGGGCGTCGTCACTAATGCGAGAAAGACGATCGACGCCGGCGTCACGGTGGGCGGCGTCATCATCGGCTCGGAGCGCATACGCCGGTTCGCACACCGTAACGCCGCACTCGAGCTGCGCGGCACCGAATACACGCACAATCCCAAGGTGCTTGGCAGGATCGCGCGCTTTGTCGCGATCAACTCGGCGGTGGAGGTCGACCTGACCGGCCAGGTGAATGCCGAAATGGTCGCGGGCACCTACGTGGGAGCCGTGGGCGGCGTAGGCGACTTTCTGCGCGCGGCGCAGTCGAGCCCCGGCGGCGTGCCGATCGTTGCGCTGCCTTCCACGGCGGGCGCGCACAGCCGCATCGTCATGCGTGCTTCGGGGCCCGTGACCGTGCCGCGCAGCGATGCCTGCGTGATCGTCACCGAATACGGCGTGGCCGATCTGCGGGGCCTGTCGCTTGCGCAACGCGTCTCGCGGATGATCGCCGTCGCGCATCCCGATCATCGCGAGCGGCTCGAGCAGGACGCGCGCATGAATCGTTGAGCGGTGACAGGCTATGGGGCGCGATGGGCGTCGTCAACCTCGCGCACGGCGCGTTTTTTCATGCTCGCGGCGTTCGCCGGCGGCAGCACTATCGCTTTCGGCACCGCCGCCCATGCGCTCAGTTTGCGAAAAGATTCGGGAACTGCCCGGTTGTGCTGATGACGGTCGTGCGTGTTTCGAGGTACGGGTCGAGCGCGTCGATGCCGTTCTCGCGGCCCCAGCCGCTCGACTTGAATCCGCCATAAGGCGTGGACCAGCGCAGGAACGAGTAGGTGTTGACCCATACCATGCCGGCTTCGATGCGGTTCGAGACGCGGTGGGCGCGTCCCACGTCGCGCGTCCACAGGCCGGCGGTGAGGCCGTACGGCGTGTCGTTCGCGATGGCGATGGCCTCGTCCTCTCCGTCGAACGGAATCAGCGAAGCGACCGGCCCGAAGATCTCGTCGCGCGCGATGCGCATGCCGTTGTTCACGCCCGCGAACACGGTCGGCTCGACGAAGTAGCCTGGGGCGAGCTCCGGCGTCGCGATACGATGCCCACCCGCGATGAGCTCGGCGCCGTCCTCCTTGCCGAATTCGATATACGACAGTGTCTTCTTGAGTTGTTCTTCGTGCGCCTGCGGGCCCATGTGGTTTGAGTCGATCGAAGGCAGGCCGACGCGCACGCAACGCGCGCGCGTGCGGAACGCCTCGACCACGCGCTCGTACACGGGCCGCTCGACCAGCACGCGCGAGCCGAGCGCACAGCTTTGCCCCGTGAGCCGCCAGGCGGACGCCGTCGCGGCGTTGATCGCGTTCTCGAGATCGGCGTCGGCAAAGATGATGTGGGGCGCCTTGCCGCCGAGCTCGAACGTGAAACGCTTCAGGTTGTCGGCGCCATCACGGACCATGTGCTTCGCCGTCTGGGTCGAGCCCGTAAACGAAATCTTGTTGACGTCGGGGTGCATCACGAGATGCGCGCCGGCCGTGCGGCCTAAGCCCGGCACCACGTTGAACACGCCCGGCGGGAATCCGGCCTCGTGAATCAGGCGCGCGAGCTCGAGTGCGGAAACCGGCGTCTGCTCGGCGGGCTTCACGACCAGCGTGCAGCCCGCCGCTAGCGCCGCGCCAATCTTCAGGCAGGTCGCGAGCAGCGGCGCATTCCAGGGGATGACCGCGCCGACGACACCCACAGGTACGCGCGACGTGAACGCATGCACGCTGTCGTCGATCGGGATCGTCGTGCCCTGCGCCTTGTCCGCGAGGGAGGCGAACCATTGATACCACTGGACCTGCGCGGTGAGGCTCGCACGGTGCTCGCGCACGAGGTTGCCATTGTCGCGCGATTCGATCACCGCGAGCTCAGGAATCGCCGCGGCGAAGAGATCGGCGAAGCGGCGCAGCAACGCCGCTCGCTCGTGGCCCGGGATGCGCCGCCACGGCCCGTTGAAGGCCGCACGCGCGGCTGCCACGGCACGGTCGATGTCCGCACGGCCGCCCATCGGCGCGATGGCCCACGGCCTGCCAGTGGCCGGATCGATGCTCTCGATGAGTTCGCCGTCGAGCGGCTTGACCCATTCTCCATTGATGTACAGATGCTCGTAGCGCGGCAGCGCCGCGCGAGATTCGTGGGGCATGGATGCCTCGATGTGAAAATAGTAGGTTGTCGGCCAGACTGCTCCGCGGCATACGGGATTGGCCGCGCCGCGTCAGTCGGGTCAGGTCAGTGCATCCCTGGCTGTCGTCGCTGCCGACCACTTGATGACCTGCTCGAGCCCATGGCGGCACAGGATCTCGCTTTCGTTGAAGTGGATGAACGGCTTGGCGCCCGATTCCATCCCGCGCTGCATGCTTTCGATATTGCCCAGGTCCTCAAGCATCGTATCGGTGATATGCGATGTGAAGTGCTCGCGCTGCAGACGCTCGCGCACCGCCTGAGCTTTCTTGAAGTAAAAGCGCGCTTCCCAGATCGTCGACGTTGCCGACGTCGGCCAGAACTCATGCGTCCAGAACTGGTTCGCCGATATCTGGAGGTGCCAGTTCGGGAAGAACCAGTTTACGTCGCTTGCCCAGCGTTCGCTCTTCGTCGGGTTGAGCCCCTTGTGCTCGACGAGCGGATTGGTTTGACCTTCCTTCCGTGTGCCGGTGACCGAGTGATCGGCCGTGAAGAGCCACTTCGCGACTTTCGCATTCGCGAATGGCGCGGCGGCCGGATTCAGCCATGTCGACATCGATCGATGCGCGCCGTAAACGTTCGCGCTAATTGGCCTGCTGAACGGATTGAGCGGCCCGGCGTAAATGGGTCCGAGCGTTTTCGGGTGAATCGACGAGATGTGATAGGCCTCGCTGAAGTTCTCGGCCACGGCTTTCCAGTTCGCCCTGAACTCGCCGCGTAGCACGAGCGCGTGATCCGGATTCGGATATTCGATGCCGGCGAGCGCGTCCGCCATTGGTCCGAGAAATTCTTTCAGGCTGATCTCCGGCGTCGCCGCCATGTTGATGAAGATCCAGCCTTCCCAGAGCGCCACGGTAACCGGTGTCAGCCCGCACTTCTTCTTGTTCAGGTGGAAGAAGCCAGGTTCGTCGGGCACGTGCGCAAGTTCGCCCGAGTTGTTGTAACCCCAGCTATGGTAGCGGCACACGAAGCGCTTCGTGTTGCCGCTCGAACGGTGCTCGACGATGTTCGCGCGGTGTGCGCAGACGTTATGGAATGCGCGGATTTCCCCGTCTTCCGAATGCGTGACGATAATCGATGTCTTCAGCATCGCGATGTCCTTGACGAAGAAGTCGCCGCGATTGGGAATCCGCTCGACACGGCCGGCCATCAACCATGCGCGGCGGAAGATCCGCTCGCGTTCGATCTCGTACTGCGCCGGATCGGTATAGAGCGAAACGGGCATCGCTTCGGTGTTAAGGCCTGCGGACTCGGTCAGTTTGGCGGGGTGTTCGGTAGGGTGGTTCATGCCGGCTCCTGCGAATGGGTAGGATTGCAAAGCGATCAGTGTCGACGCGCAGGTGCTCAGCCGTGCGGCTGAAAGCCGGCCGCGATCTTCAGCGCATGCACGGGCGGCGCATGGCGGATGGTCGGCGCCTGATGCATTTCCACCGCGATCGCGGCATGGCACATCGAGAGCAGAAGCCGAAACAGGTTCTGTGCCGGTTCGGGCATGTCGTCGAGCGGGAGCTTTTCGAGGTAGACGGTCGCCTCTTCCGCGCGGGCGAACATCGCGTCATAAAACTTCACGATTTCCGGGTACGTTGTCGCGGCGCGGTTGATCCACCGTTCATGAGACGTCGGCGCGCTCCAACGGTCGAGGTAAGGTTCGAGTTCTTCAAAACCTTCCGGCAGCCGGCCGGAATTGACGGATACAGCCTGGATCATTGTGCTCCTCCAATAGGTCTTCGCCTGGTGATTACGCAGACGTCATTTTTTGTGGGTCAACAACATGGCATCCATCCATCGCCTTTGATCGTCACACGGCATCGCCGCAATGGCACTGGACGCAGCCGAATATTAGTTCTTGGTCGGGGAGCGGGTATTTCGAAGGCGTTCGGTTTTGCTTATAGGGCGTACGGATTGTGTATCTTCCGCCGACACGGACGAGCGCCGCCGATACTGTGTCGGCGAGCAGGACATTGCCCGTTTGAATGCGGTACAGAATGCGCTTTCAGACTCATAGCCGAGCGCGAAGGCGATCGATGTAATGCTTTGCTCGCTGTGGCGAAGGCGATCCGTAGCCATCATCATGCGCCAGCGCATCAGATAGCTCATGGTCGTTTCTCCGACCAGCCGTTTGAAACGCTGCGCAAAAATTGTTCGTGACAATCCGGCGATACGAGCCAATTCCTCCAGCGACCAGTGACGGGTTGGTTCCGCGTGCATGGCGCTGATTGCAGCCCGGATCCGGCGATCGGACAACCCGGTGAGCCATCCCGCGGGAGACTCCGCGGATGACGCTGACATGTGGAGGCGCAATACTTGCACCAGCATCAGATGCAGCAGGTGGTTCGACACCAGTACGCCTCCCGGCATCGGGTCGCGCAATTCCGACCTCAGCTGATCGAGCGACCAGCGCAGCACGTCCGCCTGATTCGACGAGCGAGGCGGATTGGCGAACGGCGGCAAGGCATCGAGCAGCAAGGCCGCGTGCTCACTGGAGAACGTGAAGAAGCCGCCTATCAACAGGACCTCGCCACCGCCGTTGTGCACAGCGATGCCGTCGCGAGCGATCCCATCCATGATGAGCGAAGAATCCTGAGGAGGCAGCGACAGATCGGACGAAAGAACGATCTCGTAGCCGCTGTTCAGCAGAAAGCAGTCGCCTTCCTCCAGGCGAACGGGACGGTTCATCCCGGAGACGATTCCCCAGCATCCACCTTGCAGGACGGCGGCGATCTTGATGCCGTCATAGGGCGGGAAAGAAAACGACCATGCACCCGCGGTGTCGAACGCGGCAAAGAGCTGGCTGTGCGGCTTCAGAAGCGATAGAACATCCGAAAGCGGATCCATGACGATTCTGCATACGATCGATGATTCAGACCCTATGCCGGCGCGGCGTGTGCTGTCAACGTTGCGAACCGTTCGTTCCGGAATTCGGAAGAGGGGCTGACGGCAACCCTGTTGGAGCGCTTCGAGCGCAGCGAAGTGGCGATTCGAATTTTCGACATTGGACGCGCGGCGGGTGAGCAGTAACCTGAGGCGATTCCGATCAGGGACTGTGAAGACTATGCGCGAAACTCAAGGCCCGCTTGCGGGCGTACGGATTGTCGAGCTGGGCGGTGTCGGCCCGGTGCCTTTCTGCTGCATGTTGTTGTCGGACCTCGGCGCCGACATAATCCGCATCGACCGGCCGCCCGGATACGATGGCGGAGTACCTGTCGACTCGCGCTTCAACCTGCTGCATCGCGGCAGGCGAAGCGCCGCGTTCGACCTGAAGCAGCCCGATGCCGCAGGCGCGGTGCTCAAGCTGGTTGACCGGGCCGACGCGCTTGTCGAAGGATTCCGACCCGGCGTGGCCGAAAAGCTGGGCCTCGGCCCCGACGCCTGCCTCGCGGCGAATCCTGCGCTGGTTTACGGCCGCATGACGGGCTGGGGTCAGGACGGCCCGCTCGCCCAGGCGCCGGGGCACGACGTCAATTACATCTCGCTGACGGGCGTGCTGCACGCCATCGGCCCGGCCAACGGGCCGCCCGTCATTCCGTTGAATCTCGCCGGCGACTTTGGCGGCGGCTCGCTTTATCTCGCGCTCGGGGTGGTATCGGCAATTCTGGAGAGCCGCCGCTCGGGCAAAGGCCAGGTGGTCGATGCCGCGATGGTCGATGGCTCGGCCTCGCTGATGACGCTGTGCTACGGGCTGCTCGCGAGCGGCTACTGGAAGGACCAGCGCGGCAGCAACCGTCTGGATTCGGGAGCACCCTGGTACAACGTGTACGAAACGAAGGACGGGCGCTGGATCAGCGTGGGCTCGAACGAGGCGCGCTTCTGGCGCAACACGCTGGAGGTGCTGGGACTCTCCGAAGCCGAGATGCCCGATCAGCACGACACCTCGCGCTGGCCCGAGGTGCATGAAAAGTTCGCCGCGATCTTCCGCACGCGCACGCGCGATGAATGGTGTGCACTGGCCGAGGGCCGCGAGGTGTGCTTCGCCCCCGTGCTTTCGATGACCGAGGCGCCCACTCATCCTCACCTGCGCGCGCGCGGCACATTCGTCGAGCGCGATGGTGTCGTGCAGCCCGCGCCGGCACCTCGTTTCAGCCGCACGCCCGGCGCCATTCAGCGAGCGCCGGCGAAGCCCGGCGAGCACACGGACGAGGCGTTGCGGGATTGGGGATTCAGTGCGGGGGAACTCGACAGCTTGCGCGAGTCGCGGGTCATCATGTGAATCGTCGACATATACGGGCTATTGCATGGCAATTACATTGGAATCCTGAATTAATGGGAAACTGAGCCGATCTTCGGGAAACTCGAATCGTTGCTTCGTAATTGACCAGTTGGATCGGCAATAGCCTGGACCTAATCTACAGCCAGTGATGCCCGGAACAAGAACGAGGCAAACACGTCAACTGGAGCGAAGACAAATGCAAGCAAACTTTCTGGACGAATCGCAGACGATGTGGCTCGATACCGTCAACCGGTTCATGGACAACGAGATCACCGTCGAGTACGTGCGCAAGTGCGACATGAATCGCGATTATCCGTACGAGGCCTACAAGAAGATTGCGGAGCAGGGATGGCTCGGCATCCTGATCCCGGAGGAAGAGGGCGGCTCGGGCGGCGACATCTTCGACTACTCGCTGATGGCCGAAGGGCTCGGCAAGTTCGGCTTCGACTTCGCGTGCTCGGTGCTCGTGCCGACCTTCACGGCGATGAACATCATCAAGTTCGGCACGCCTGAGCAGAAAGCGAAGTACGTCCAGCCGTTCATCGACGGCAAGATCCGCTTCTCGGTGTCGATCTCGGAGCCCGATGCGGGATCGGATGCCGCGAATACGAAAACGCGCGCACGCCGCGACAGCAACGGCGACTGGATCGTGAGCGGCCAGAAGCTCTGGTGCAGCGGCGCGGCGGCGAAGGACACCGTCATCGCGATGCTCGTGCGCACGAGCACGGACGACAAGCACAAGGGCCTCTCCGTGCTGCTGATCCCGAACGATACGCCGGGCATGGTGATCAACAAACTGCCTACGCTCTCGCGTCACGCCACGGGCACGACGGAGATCTTCCTTGACGAAGTACGCGTGCCGGGCGACGCGCTGCTCGGTGAAGAGGGCCAGGGCTGGAAGATCATCACCGAGCACCTCGAACTCGAACGCTGCGCCGTGGCCGCTGCCTACACGGGCAATGCGCAGCAGGCCGTCGCGACGGCCACGCGCTACGCGCACGAGCGCATCCAGTTCGACCACCAGCTCTACGACTTCCAGGTGATTCGCCACATGCTGGCCGACTGCCAGACCAAGGTCGACGCCGCGCGCCTGTTGTGCTACCGCGCCGCGCAGATGGCCGCAAAGCACGTGCCGTGCAGCCGCGAAGTGTCGATGGCGAAGCTCTACGGCTCCGAAACGCTCAAGGAGTGCGCGCTGGCGGGTATGCAGATCCTGGGCGGCTACGCGAACCTGCCCGAAGCCGACATGGAGCGCTATCTGCGCGAGAGCATCCAGTCGACCATCGGTGGCGGCACCTCGCAGATCCAGCGCACGATCATCGCGAAGTCGATGCGTCAGTAAGGGGGCATCGTTCCTCAAGGACACAGACGCAGGACGGTCGGATCTGACCGTCTCGCTCACAGAATTTTCAGGAGACGTGGTAATGAGCGTAGTTAACAACAGCATCAACATCCCGCTGGACGAACTGGAGGTCGGGCAGAAGTTCCGCTCGCCAGGCCGCACGGTGACCGAAAGCGACGTGGTGATGTTCTGCATGTTCACCGGCAACTGGATCGAGATCCACTCGAACAAGGAATACGCGGAGAAGACCCGCTGGGGTGAGCGCATCGTGCAGGGCATGCTGACGTTCTCTCTGATTTCGGGCCTGTTGCAGTTCGGCCCGGCGATCCAGGCGAACTACGGCGTGGACAAGATGCGCTTCCTGAATCCAGTCAAGATCGGCGATACGGTCTATGCCAGCGCCGAAGTGATCGCGAAGAAGGACAAGGACGAGAAGTTCGGCGTGGGTACGATGCTGATTCAGGCGTACAACCAGCGCGGCGAAGTCGTGCAGCGCAGCGAATGGAGCCTGCTGATGCTGCGTCGCCGCGCAGACCTCGAAGCGCTGATCGCCGAAGCGCAGCCCGACTTCAAGGTCTGAGGAGCCACGCATGAGTCCCCAACCGTTAGCGGCGATCGTCGGCATGGGCGATGCCTATGCCTCGCTCGCGAACAGGAAGGATCCGTTGCAACTGGCGGCCGAGGCGACGCAGGGCGCGCTCGCCGACGCGGGCATTCGCAAGGATCAGGTCGACGCAGTGTTCACGGGCCGCTCGCCGTGGGCCGACAAGCGTTCGCAGTGGAGCAACATCTTCATCTCGCACATGCAGATGCCGGTGACGATCACAAGCGAGCTGACGATGCACGGTGCCGGGTTGACGTCGACGCTGGCAATCGCCGCGCAGATGATCGCCGCGGGCCGAGCCGAATACGTGCTGTGCCTGCAGAGCGACGCGACCGAGCTGTTCGTCGACGCCGTCGCGATGGGCGCGGAAGCCGACGCCGACCCGCAGTTCGAGATTCCCTACGGCCCGACGATTCCCGCGCTTTACGCGCAGGCCGCGCATCGCTACTTCCACGAGTTCGGCATCACCGAAGCGGATCTTGCCGATGTCGTCGTCGCGAACCAGCGCTGGGGCCGGCATCATCCGCACGCGGCGAAAGCGAAGTTCGGCGAGATCGACCGCGCGAAGGTCCTGTCGTCCCCTTACGTGGCGACGCCGCTGCGCCGCTGGATGTGCTCGACGTGGGGCGGCGGCACGGGCGGGGCGCTCGTCGTCACGTCGCCGGAGAACGCGCGCGCCGCCCGCAATCCGGTGTACCTGATGGGCTATGGATCGGCGACCACGCACGAATACCTGACCGACCGCATGAACATGCGGCAGTGCCGGTTCGGCAGCCTCGGCGCGCTCCCGAACCTCACCACGACGGCGACGGCGGAGGCGGCACGTCAAGCCTGGGCGATGTCGGGCCTCGGTCCTGACGATATCGACATGGCGCAGATTTCGGTCAATTTCGCGCACATGGGGCCAATGGTGATGGAGGATCTGGGCTTCGCGAAGAAGGGGCGCGGCATCGACCTCTATCGCGAAGGCCGCACCGGCGTGGATGGCGATCTGCCAACCGACACCAATGGCGGCTGGCTGTCATTCGGACAGCCAGGTATTTCTTGCAATATGGACAGCATCGTCGAAGCGGTGCGCCAGTTACGCGGCGAGCCCCTGGGCCTTGCACCCGCGCGCCGTCCGCAGACCGTGCTCGTGCAGGGCGCGGGCGGGATGCTGGCGGCGGGTGCGGTGCTGCTGCTGTCGTCCGCGACGTGATATCCGATCGAGAGCATTCCATGACAGACACTCATTCGCTCAATGGCTGGCCGCAGCCTTATCGCTTGCCGGACGCCGAGCCTTACTGGGCCGCGCTGGCGGAAGAACGGCTGACCTACCAGCACTGCAACGACTGCACGCAAGCCGTGTGGCCCGCGCACTCGTTCTGCACGCACTGCGGGTCGCGCTCGCTCGACTGGCGGCAGTCGGGTGGGCGCGGCACCGTCTGGTCGTACAGCACGATCATGCGCGGGCCGACGCCCGTATGGGCCGGCATCGTGCCGTACACGGTCGGCTTCATCCAGATGGACGAAGGCTATTTCTTGTTCTCGCAGATCGACGCCGATCCAGATACCATCGCGATCGGCCAGCGCGTGGCGGTGCGCTTCGAGCAGCGCGGCGAGCAGAAACTGCCGCTGTTCGTGCCGGCATAGCAGCAAATTGGAGGAGACATCGTGAGACTTATTCAAGGCGCACGCCACGGCGGGAGGCATCATGGCCGGACCGCTTGAGGGCGTTCGCATCCTCGACTTGACGTCCAACTTCATGGGGCCATACGCCGCGTTGCTGCTGGCCGACATGGGCGCGGACGTGTGCAAGATCGAATCGCGCGAGGGCGACACGACGCGCAACATCGGGCCGTCCCGCCATCCCGGCATGGGGCCGATCTTCCTGCATCTGAATCGCAACAAGCGCAGCCTCGTGCTCGACCTCAAGCATCCGGACGGCATCGGCGCGCTCAGGCGCATGGCGGCAAGCGCCGACGTCCTGCTGTACAGCCTGCGTCCGCACACGATGGCGAAGCTCGGCATCGCGTACGAAGATGTGCAGCGGCTCAACCCGCGCATTATCTATTGTGGAGCGTTTGGTTTTGGCCAGAACGGTCCCTATGCGTCGCGTCCCGCCTACGACGATCTGATCCAGGCCGCAGTGGGCATGCCGGTCCTGCAAAGCCGCAAGTCAGGGCCGCCCGACTACGTCGCGACGGCGATCGCGGATCGCGTCGTCGGCATGGCCACCAGCAACGCGGTGGCCATGGCTCTGTATCGGCGCGAGAAGAGCGGCGTGGGCCAGCAGGTGTCCGTGCCGATGCTGGAGACGTTTGCACATTTCGTGCTCGGTGATCACCTGTACGGTCATACATTCGTGCCGCCCCTCGGCGACTGGGGCTACGCGCGCATGATGAATCCGGACCGCCGGCCCTATCGCACGCGCGACGGCTATATCGGCGTCAACGTGTATGCCGATCATCACTGGCGGCGCTTCTTCGTGCTCTCGGGACATCCGGAGATGACCGACGACCCGCGTTTCGCCACGATAGGCGCGCGCACCGAGCATATCGCGTATCTGTACGCGTTTCTCGTGCAGGTCTTCGAAACGAAGACATCGGCGCAATGGGTCGCGTTGCTGAGCGAGGCGGACATTCCCGTCATCGAAATGAATACGCCGGAAACCCTACTCAACGACCCGCACATGAAGGCGGTCGGTTTCTTCGCGGAACAGGAGCATCCGTCCGAGGGCACCATCCGCACGCTAGGGATTCCTCAGCAATGGAGTGAGAGCGCACCGGAATTGCGCTATCCGGCGCCGCGTCTGGGCGAGCAGACGGCGCAGTTGCTGGCGGAGTACGGCTTCGGCCGCGATGAGATTGACGCGATGATCGACTCGGGCGGTGCATGGACGCCCGGCTCGGATGCCGCGTGAGAGCAGATCCAACTCCAGGGAGAATAACCATGTTGCGTGATTTGCCATTGGCGGGCGTCGTGGTGGTGGAGCTGAGCGACAGCGCGTCGGCGCCGTTCAGCGGGCGCATCCTCGCGGCGCTGGGCGCCGAAGTCTGGAAGATCGAGCGGCCTTCGGGCGATTCGGCGCGCGGCTGGGGGCCGAGCAAGTGGAAAGGCAGCGGCGCCGCGTATCACGCGCTCAATCGCGGCAAGCGCACGATTTGCCTCGACATCAAGGACCGCGATCAGCTCGCGACGCTGCACCGGCTGATCGCCGAGCACGCGGACGTGTTCATCCACAATCTGCGGCCCGGTTCCAGCGCCGGGTATGGACTCGACGCGGACAGCCTGCGCGTCACGAAGCCCGAGCTCGTCTACTGCGAAGTGGGCGCGTTCGGCCACGCGGGGCCGATGAATACGCTGCCGGGCTACGATCCGCTCATGCAGGCGTTCTCGGGGATCATGAGCATCACTGGCGAGGAGGAGCAGGCGCCGGTGCGCGCGGGGGTGTCGATCGTCGACTTCGGCACCGGCATGTGGGCCGTGATCGGTATTCTGTCCGCGCTCTATCGCCGACAGATCAAGCATTGCGGCGCAACCGTGAACAGCTCGCTGCTGGAGACGGCGATTGCGTGGATGTCGGTCGGCATCGCGAACTACAGCGCGGACGGTGAGGAGGGCGGCCGGCACGGGTCGGGCGTGGCGTTCATCGTCCCGCATCGGGCGTATGCGGCGGCCGACGGTCATCTGATCGTGAGCGCGGCTAACGACGCGCTGTTCGCGAAGCTGTGTGCGGCGCTCGACCATCCCGAATGGGCCGGCGACGAGCGCTTCGCCACCAATGCCGGGCGGCTGAAGCACCGCGCGGAAATCGACCGCCTGATCGGCGAGCGCCTCTCGACGGACACGCGCGCGGCCTGGCAGGCACGGCTGCAGGCGGCTGGCATACCGGTCGCTCCGATCCAGACGACGGCAGAGGTCATGGGGCACGAGCAGACGCGCGCGCTCGGCATCATCGAAACGCCGCCCGACGACGAGATCGGCCTTGTCGGCCTGCCGCTGTCCTTCGACGGCAAGCGTCCGCCGCCGCTGCATGCCGCGCGCGAGATCGGCGCCGACAACGACCAGCTCGAACGCCTGCTGAAGTTGCCGCAATAGTGGCCACACCAGGCGAGGCCCCGGGCGCCCCGCAGGGGCCGACGGTGTACGATGAGCCCGTCAGTCCTGTGCGTCGTCGCGTAGAGGGGCAAAAAGAGCTGGCAAGAGAGGAGACATGAGCACCTTCAACCGGCTGCATCTGATACGGCAGGTCGATCTGTTCACGCTGAAGCTGTTCGTTTCGGCGGTGGAGGAACAGCAGATCGGTCTCGCCGCGATTCGCGAGAACATCGCCGCGTCCACGGCGACTAAGCGCATTCAGGACCTCGAAGACATCGCCGGCATCAAGCTGCTCGAGCGCGGTCCGAAAGGCGTCGTGCCGAGCCCGGCGGGCGCCGTGCTCGTGCGCTACATCCGGCGGATCTTCGAGAACCTCGACGACATGCGCGCCGAAGTCGCGTCGTTTACCGAGGGCATGCGCGGCGAGCTGGCGCTCGCGTCGGCGCGCACGATCATCGTGCCGTTCATTGCGCGCGAGCTGGGCGACTTCAAGCGCGAATATCCGCTCGTCGATCTCGTGGTGCACGAATTGGAGAATGCCGACATCGTGCAAGCCGTCGCGCGCGGGGAGGCCGACGTCGGCGTGTTCGCGGCCTCGCACGAGCTGGATCTCGGTGGGGTGGACGTGACGCCGTACCGGACCGACCGCCTGATCGCCGTCGTGCCGCAGGCGCATCGGCTGAGCACGCGCACGAGCGTCTCGTTCGCCGACCTGCTGCCGGAGAACCTCATCGCCGTCAACGCCATGCAGAGCGCGTTGCGGGTTGCGGCGCGGCGCCTTGGCGCCGAATTCGAGCCGCCTTACACCGTGAGCAGCGCGGGCGTGGCCGTGAGTCTCGTCGAGGCGGGCCTCGGCGTGACCATTCAGCCCGAATGTCTGGTGAGCCACGAACTGTTCGGCCGTGTCACGGTGGTGGAGCTCGCTGAGCCGTGGGCGGTGCGGCACATTCATATCGCGACCGCGCGAGGGCGCGAGGTGAATCCCATTGCGACCGCGCTGATCCGGCAACTGCTGGACCGCCCGCGCGACGAGGCGGCGGCCTGAGCCAGGCTGGACGCTCAGGCTAATTCCATAGCAAGGAGAGAGACCATGCAGTCCCATCGCGGCTCTGGCGATACCGCATCGGGTAACGCGCAGGCGGGCGCCACCGCGTCGATTGCCGGGCACGTCGCACGCGTTGCGAATGGACGGTTGAGCGATGCCGATACCGAAGCGTTACGGCGACTGTTCCTCGACAACTTCATCGTGTCGCTCTGGGGCAGCACTAGGCCATGGACCCGCCAGATTGCGCAATGGACGCAGCGCTTTGCCGGAACGGGGGCGAGCCCCGTACTGGGCGGCGACTGGTCCGCGGATGCATCCGTGGCCGCGCTCGTCCATGGCACGGCCTCGCACAGTTACGAGCTTGACGATACCCACAACGAGACGCTCAGCCATCCCGGCGCAGCGGTCCTTCCCGCGGCGCTGGCCGTCGGGGCCGCGACAGGTGCTTCGCAGGACAAACTGTTTCGTGCCGTTGCGGCAGGCTACGAAGCGATGGCGTTGATCGGGATATCCGCGGGCGGTCTGGAAACCGTACACCGGGGATTTCACCCCACCGCGGTTTTTGGCGCCTTCGGGGCTGCGACGGCCAGTCTTGCGCTGTATGCGGATGACCGCGGCATGCCGGTGACTGCGGATCTGCTCGTTCGCGCGTGGGGGCACGCGCTCTCGCAGGCGAGCGGGTCCATGCAGTTCTCGACGGAAGCCTCGGGCGGCGAGGTCAAGCGGGTCCACGCAGGGATGGCTGCCCGCAACGGCGTGCTCGCCGCGCAATTCGCCTTCATGGATGCCGTTACCGCACCCCGGCTCGTGGTCGAGGGCGACTACGGCGTCGCCTCGCTGTTCGGCGGGCCACAACGCGCGGCGCTGCCGTCCGCTGCGTTGCAGATCCATGCGATCAGTCTGAAGCCGTACGCGTGCTGTCGCCTTTTCCATTCCACGATCGATGCGCTGGCGGAACTGACGGACAACTTCAGCCTGCCCGCGGAGGGAATCGGGGAAATCGTCGTCAGCGGTCCGCATCTCATTGCGGACCAGCACATGCTGGCGGAGCCGGCTTCGACGATGGCCGCGCAATACAGCTGCCCCTATATCGTGGGCGCGACGCTGCGCTACGGGCCGTATCGCTACGACGCCTATGACGAGGCGTTTCTGGAGGATCCCGCGATCCGGCGGATCGCGCGGATGGTGCGGTTCGAGTTCAGCGATGTACTGACGCAGTACTACCCGGCTCAGTTTGCGACCGGTGTCAGGCTGCACATGAGCGACGGCACGGCACGTTCAAGCATCGTGGTCGATAGCATTGGAACGCCAGCCAGGCCATTGACCATCGAGCAGATCCTTGCCAAGGGCGATGGTCTGGCTGCACATGGCCACGCGCCTTCGATCAAAATCCGGCTGGCGGAACGCTTGTGGGACGACGCTCAGGGTAGCCGGGCACTGGCACTGGCGCTGGCTCGTGCGTAGCCGAGTGCAAGCCGCACGACTTTGCCCCGCCGGGCGGCTTGCGCGTGGTGCCGGCGAACGAGCCGATCCATGACATCGGGGTGCGTGTCGCCTTTGACCTGGACATGGTCTTCCACACCGTCACCACCACCATGCACCCGTGAGTGATGGAGCCGCTGGTCGTCGTCAAGCGAGCGGCTGATCGAGCACTACCGTCTTCGACTCCAGAAGCGCATCTAACCCCTCGGCCCCACCTTCGCGTCCGATGCCGGATTGCTTGAACCCGCCGAAGCCGATCGAGAAGTCGGTGCGCGAAGCGTTGTGTCCGACCGTGCCCGCTCTGAGCTGCCGCGCGACGCCCAGCGCGTGCTGTGCATCGTGAGTGAACACCGCGGCGTTCAGGCCGAAGATCGTGTCGTTAGCGAGGTCGATCGCATGCGCTTCGCTATCCGCAGCGATAACGGACAGCACCGGGCCAAAGATCTCCTCCTGCGCGAGGGCCGACCGGTTGTCCACGTTGCCGAACACAGTGGGCTCGAAAAAGAAGCCGCGCTCGAGGTGGCGAGGACGTGCACCGCCGGCAGCCAGCGTTGCGCCTTCGGCGATGCCTTTCGTCACATGTCGCTCGACGTTCTCGCGCTGACGCGCCGTGGCAAGTGGCCCGATTGTGGTGGCATCGTCGAAGGGGTCGCCCGGCACCATCTTGCGCGCAATGTCGCTCAACGCTTCCACCATCGCATCGTGCTTCGCGCGCGGGACGATGATGCGCGTGAGGCTGTGGCACACCTGCCCGCTGAGATAGCCGAAGTACGCGCCACCGAGCTGCTGCGCCGCTGCTTCGATGTTGTAGTCGTCCAGCACGAGGGCCGGCGATTTGCCGCCCAGTTCCAGCGTGAGCCGGGCAATCCGCCCGGCGGCCGCAGCGCTGATGCTGCGGCCCGCCGCAGTCGATCCCGTGAATGTGATCTTGTCCACGTCCGGATGGCGGACCAGTTGTTCGGATACATCGCGCTCGGTGGTCACGACGTTGATGACACCGGGTGGCAAGCCCACTTCGTCGCAGATCTGGGCGAACAGATACGCGGAGGTGGGCGCTTCCGGCGACGGCTTGACGACGACCGTGCAACCGGCCAGCAGGGCCGGCGCGACCTTGTACGCCGTCAGGGCGGCGGGGCCGTTCCACGGAACGATCGCGAGCACGACGCCCACCGGTTCCTTCACGCCATAGGCCTGATGCCCGGACAGCGAGCGGCGCGATTCCACGAAAGGATGGGTGGAGGCCATCTGCGCATACTGGCGGAACGCGGCGCCGAGAAATTGGCCGATGCGCGGTTGCGCGATCCGGTGGAGGATGCCCGATTCGATGCTCCAGCCGCGGGCGAAATCGTCGTTCGCTTCCTCGAGACGCCGCGCGATCTTTTCCAGGTAGACAGCGCGTTCGCCCGGGGTCATGCGGGGCCAGGGGCCGTGATCGAAGGCACGGCGCGCGGCGTCGACGGCCCGCGCGCCGGCGGCGGCGTCCGCGCGGGCGACGCGCGCCACAACCTGTTCCGTGCTGCAGTCGAGCACATCGAAAGCGTCGGTGGACGAGGCGGGCATCCATTGCCCGTCGATGTAGAAGCAGCCGGGATGCGTGAGCGAGATGGTTCGTTCCTTGGTAGTCATGTCGACGAGGTCCTGATATCGGGAGTCAGTGGGCGGCGGGGCGGGCGGCAGGTCGGGCCGAAAGCGCATCGGCCCGGATCATGTCCGCGCCTTTTTCGCCGATCATGATGCAGGCCGCGTTGGTGTTGCCCGCCACGATGCGGGGCATGATCGATGCGTCGACGACGCGCAGCCGCCGCGCACCGCGTACGCGCAACCGCGGATTCACCACGGCTTGCGCGTCGCTGCCCATCCGGCAGGTGCCGACTTGATGCCAGCCGCTGTTGCCGTTGGTCTTGATGTGCTCGAGCCACTGCTCGTCGCTCGTGACGGGCGCGCCGGGCGAGAGTTCGTGTATGAGGCGCGAGGCCAGCGGCTCGGCTTGCGCGATGCGCCGCATCATTCGCATGCCCTCGATCGAGCGGCGGATATCACCCGGCGCGCTCAGGTAATTCGGATGAAACGCGGGGGCGCGTAACGGATCGGGCGACACCAGTTCCATATGGCCGCGCGAATCGGGCGTCAGCAAGACGACCGATGCACCGATAGCCGGGAAATCGTCGATCACCGGTTCGCCGGATGGCGCGATCTTGAATGTCATCGGGCTCACGGTCAGTTGCAGATCCGCCTCGGGGCGTCCGGGCTCGCTGCGCGCGTAGGCCGTCACGGGCGCGGCGCCCAGCGCCAGATAGCCGCGCCGTGTCAGCAGATAGCGTGCGCCCTCGAGGTATTTGCGCAGGCCACGCAGCCGGTGGTTATAGGAGCTTTCCGCGGTGACGCGCCAGGCGAGCGCGCCGAACCAGTGATCCTGCAGGTTGTGGCCGACCTCGGGCGACTCGATGGCAGGAACGATCCCGTGCCGCTGCAGCGTCGCGCCGTCGCCGATACCCGAGAGCATGAGCAGATGCGGCGAAGCCAGCGCGCCGCCCGAGAGGATCACCTCCCGCGCGGCGCCTATGCTGTGCCGCTCGCCGTTCTCCAGGACCTCGATGCCGGTTGCCTCGCCGGCTTCGAGCAGGACGCGGGTCACGCGCACGCCGGTGCGTACCACCAGATTGCGCCGGTGACGCACCGGCTCGACGAATGCGTTGTAAGACGTGTGGCGGCGCCCGTTGCGGATCGTGTATTGCCGGTAGGCGACGCCTTCGTGCGGTGGTCCGTTCAGATCGTTGCGGCGCGCAATGCCGATGTGTTGCGCGGCGGCGATGAAATCGTCGGCCGTCGGGTGCGTAATCGCCGCGTCGCTCACATGGAGCGGACCTTCGCCGCCATGCCAGGGATCGGCGCCGCGTTGATTCGTTTCGGAGCGCATGAAATAGGGCAGTACGTCGGCCCAACCCCAACCTTCGTTACCGAGCGCGGCCCAATGGTTGAAGTCCGGCGGCTGGCCGCGCATGTAGATCATGCCGTTGATCGAACTGCTGCCGCCGAGGCCTTTGCCGCGCGGCCAGTACACTTTGCGGCCACCGAGCGTCGGCACGGGTTCGGTGTTGAATGCCCAGTTGAACCGCTTGTCCATGAACAGCTTGCCGGCTCCGGCGGGCGTGCGGACCCAGAAGTTGTTCATGTCCGAACCGGCCTCGACGAGCAGCACCCGCACGGCGGGGTCCTCGGACAGGCGGCTGGCGACGACGCAGCCCGACGAGCCGGCCCCTACCACGATGTAGTCGTAGATTTCCATGGAACGCGTTTTCCCGTTACTGACGGTTTGCCCAGCCGTTGTACTGCATCGGCCTTGACGCAAACAAGCACGGAGCGGTGAATGTTCCGTGCTTTGGAATGCTGGAAAATCGGTCAGGAATTTTGATGTACTAATTGAGAATGACAGGGCCGCGGATAACCTCGGGGCGGCGTGGCCGCGTCACACATAGGCTGTTGCGCGATGCGATGGCGGACAGGCGAAGTTTGCATGCCGCTGCAGAAAGTGCAGCACCGTATCGCCGAACACGTCGTTATGCTCCCCGGCGATCGTGTGCCCGGCGTCGCGCACATTCACGTGTTGCGCGTGTGGACATAAACGCAGAAAGGCGCGCGCACCCGCTTCGCTGACGACCTCCGAGCTTTGGCCACGGACGAGCAGCGTGGGCAGGTCGAGATTGCGCGCACACTTCGAGAGGCGCGATTCGCGGCGCGCGAGGTCGCGCGGCCATGCGGCGAAGCCCGGATCCCAGTGCCAGTGGTATTTCCCATCGTCGCCGCAGCGCACGCTCCGAATCACACCCTCCACGTCCACCGGTCGCGCCGGATGGTCCCGGAAGCCCTGTAGCGCGGCATCCACTTCGTCGAGTGCCGTAAAGCCGCCGGGCTGTTGCCGCATGAACGACTCCAGCCGCGTGACGGCCGCGCTTTCCGTTTGCGGCGCGATGTTGACGAGCACGAGCGCATGCGCGTTCACATAGCGTTCGCCTACTGCGAGCAGGCTCGTGCTGCCGCCCATGCCCGCCCCGACGAGCGCTGGCGTGCGGCCGTCGAGCGTGGCCGCGACGCATTCGAGGTCGCGGACCATGGCGCCCTGACTGTAATTGCAGACCGGCGACCAGTCGGAATCGCCATGTCCTCTCGCGTCGAAGGCGATCGCATAGAAGCCCGCCGCGGCCAACGCCCGCGCAGTCGTGCTCCAGGCGTGACGGGTTTGCCCGCTACTGTGCAGCAGGATAACCGGCATGCCATCCGGGTCGCCCCAGACGTCGCCGGCGAGACGTGTGCCGTCCGCGCTCTTCCATACGTGTGTTGGGGCGGGCGTGTCGCGCACACGCGCTTGCGTCAAAGTCATCACGATCGAACCTGTCCTTCGCTGCGTGCATTTCCATGCGGGTCAGTGACTGTTTTCCGCAATGCGGCATTGAGCTCGTAGTGCGGAAGTCTCAGACATAAGTTCCGCCCGTGGCGCGAAAGCGTCAATGCCGTTGGCTCACACGTTCCGTACTCCGAAATGGAAAGCCAGCGAGAAAGACTGTATTACTAGTCGATTTTCGCCCGCGCACCGTCGTCATCCGGGCCGAGCATGCGCATGAGCACTGCGACGTCGCCGAGGTTCTCCAGATGGAAGACAGTGTCGATTACGTCGTCGATGCGCGCGGAGCAGAGCACGTCTTCGGCGTTGCGGCGGAATTTGGCGGCGAGCTCGTCGTTGGTCATCAAGCTGGATGACTCCGGCGAGGGGCTGCCCTTCGGATAGCGACGCTCGCCCACGAAGATCTTGCCGCGCGCCTGAACCTCGATCTTCGCGGGGCGGCTGGCGGCGTGGCCGCTGAGCAGTTCGACATAGTTCGGATGGACTTCGTGCGTGACCTTGTCCATCAGGTTCATCACTGACGCGCAGAAAACGAGTTCGGGGTCCTGCCACGCCTTACCGGACGGGATGCGGTGCGCGCCGAGTGCAAGCCCGTGCGCGATGCTGAACTGCGCGTCGTGAACGTGCGCGATTTCGCGGTTGAGCCAGACGGGCTGCTCCACGAAACCCTCGACCCACGCCTTGATGCCGTCGATCTCCTCGGGCGCGATATCGTTTTCTTCGACGATCTCCGTGAGACTGTCCAGCAGCGCATGGAGAATGCGGCAATGAGGGTAGGGCTTGTAGGCCTGCTCGGTGGGGAAGCGCCAGTCGACACCGAGGCTCGCGGTGATCTGCTCGGGCTCCCAGCGTCGCGTGCCGATGAATCGCGGGAACCCGTACTCGCGGTCGTCGAGAATCTGGATGTCGCCGCGATGGCCGAATTCGGCCATATGGGCGGCCGTCATTGCCGTCTGGGTGAGCGCGCCGGCCAGCAGGTACTTGATCGTCGAGCTAGGCGCATGCTGGAACCACGCAACCTGCGAATTGACGGGTGAGATGCTGCCCGCAATGCCGAGCGCATTGGGGAGCACGGCAGGCGGGAGGGCCTTGAGTTTGACGATTGCAGCCGTCGCGCCGAACACGGTGCTGCTGTAGCCGTAGACGGGCGGCGGCGACACCTTGCCGTCCCGGGTGTCGCGCAGATAGTCCATGGCCTTGCCGAGGCGATACGACATTTCATGCGAGAGCGCCATTGCTTCGACCAACGCCGTGCCTGGTGCGCCCCTCGCTTCCGCGACGGCCAGTGCGCCGGGCAGCACATAGGGCGTGACGTGGCCGGGCGGCACGACCGCGTCCATGTCGAGCGCGTTGATCAGTTCTCCGTTGGCGAACGCCGCGCCGAAAATCGACGCTTTCTCTCCCGTGCCCATGATGGTCGCGTTGCCGTTGCCGCCCATCGCGCGTGCGTAGTCGATGCCGATGCGGCCTTTGGGCTCGCCGATTGCAGCTAAGGCGCAGCCGATCGAGTCAAGAAGAATCCGTTTGCACTCCTCGACGACGGTGGGAGGGATTCGGTCGAATTGGGTGTCGGTGGTGAAATGGGCAAGCTGTTCGACGATTGTGGCGGTCATGGCAGGAGCCTGAAAGGGATAGAATTATAACTAACGAATGTTAGTTTCAATTGGAGCTTGAGAGAGCGCCATGCGTATTAATCCCTATGCGTGACACACCTTTGAATTTCCCGCCGCGCGGGGCGATTTGTATATAAGGCTAACAACTGTTAGGATGAGCAGTGATGTACGTCGAGCCGCCGTGGGCGAGGCTTGACGGTTTGTCCAGACTGAGGAGGAAGAGATCAGATGAACCGAACTACCGATGCGGCCGATGGGGGCGACGTGGCGCTCGCCACTGTCCACGCCGCATGGAATGCGGCCGCACACCGCTGGAATGCGGATATGTTGACGGCCGTGTATACGGACGACGCGCTGTTTTTCGGCGGACGGCCAGGACACTCGGTTGGCGCTGGCGCGATTCGTGATTATTTTGCCTCGTACGAAGGCGTGATCGAATCGGCCACGCTGGAGCTTGTGGAGCAGCACCTCATCCGCCTCGCGGACGACTGCTTTCTTGCGCAAGGCTATGGCGAATTCTGGTTCGTGTTGAGTGGTGGCCAGCCGTCGCACTCGCGTTTGCGCACGACGCTCGTCGTCGCATTGCAACAAGACCAATGGAAGATTCGTCAACACCATTTTTCAACCACACCGGAGTCGCCGCCTATCCAGGGCGGAGCAGGATGAGAACCGGGCCGGCAATGGCGGCGCTCGGGCCGATGCGCGAGCTCACGTGGCGCACAGGTGACGCGTGAGGAACTGCAAGGCGGCCTCGCCAAATGCGTCGTTGCGGTCGCCGGCCACCATGTGACCGGCCTGCGCGACGTTCACGTATTGCGCGTGCGGGCAGAATTCAAGGAACTCCTGCACGCCCGTCTCGCTCACGACGTCCGAACTGCCGCCGCGCACGAGTAGAGTCGGCAGGCTCAGCGCCCGCGCGCAGGCGCCAAGGCGTGCATGGCGACCGCGCAGGTCGATTTGCCCCGCGAGGAATCGCGGATCCCAATGCCAGCGGTAGCGGCCGTCGACGTGCAGCCGCACGTTCTTCGCGAGGCCTTGCAGATTGCGCGGGCGCGACTGCGAAGGGCGGTAACGGCCAATCGCCTCCGCTACTTCGTCGAGCGAAGCGAATCCGTCCGGATTCTGCGCCATGAACGCGCGAATGCGTTCGACACCGGCCGGCTCCGTGTGCGGCACGATATCGACGAGGATCAGTGCGCTTGCTTCCACTTGTTTCTCGCCGACGGCAACGAGGCTCGTAGCGCCGCCCAGCGACGCGCCGACGAGCGCGGGCTGCCGTATGCCGATAGCCGCGAGTACGCAGCGCAGATCGGCGCTCAGCGCGTCGAGGCTGTAATCGCCATCTGCGCTCCAGTCCGAGTCGCCGTGTCCTCGCGCGTCGTACGCAATCGCGAAATAGCCGGCATGACCGAGCCGCTCGCCCGTGCCGCCCCACGCGTGACGCGTCTGGCCGCCGCCGTGCAGCAGGACGACGGGCGGACCTTCCGGGTTGCCCCACGTATCGCCGGCTAGCCGGACGCCGCCGGAACCCTTCCACATGTGCATGGGCTGCGGTGTGCCAGGCAGGCGGCTTGCTGCATTCATTGGGGTCCTCATCGCGGGTGGGAGGGCGCGCACGCGGCGGCGCATCGAGCATCCGCTTCGAACTTCGCCGATGGTCGGCGCCGTGTCAACGCGCGCCCGCGAGTCGTTCCGTACAGTGACAGGGCGGCTGTTCCGGGCGGAAAAAATACGGTAACCTTCCAAACGACCATTAGATTGTGCAGCGCGCATCCTTGCGCTGGCGAAAACAGGACAGCGCAAAGCTGATAGAGACACGTGCGAAAGCGAAATGTAAATCCCAGCGCGGATACCCGAGAGACTCTGCTGCGGCTCGCCGCGCGCTCGTTTGCAACCCAGGGGTACACGGCAACGACGATGCGCTCGATCGCGGACCAGGCCGGCATCGAGGCCGCGAGCATCTACTATCATTTTGCGTCGAAGGAAGAGCTTGTCGACGTCGTGATGGAGCACGGCGCGGACAGCATCGTGCAGCATATCAACGAGCACCTGGACGCGCTGCCCCCCACCGCGAATGCCGAAGACCGGTTCAAGGCGGCACTGGTCGGGCAGATGAGCGCTCTGATCAAGTTCGGCGACTACGCGCTGGCGCACAGTCGCCTCCTGACCCAGTTGCCGGACAAGGTGCGCGAGCGTCAGGTCAAACGGCGCGAGCGGCACCAGCGGATGTGGACGACCGTCTTCGACGATCTGCGTGCGGAAGGTTATCTGCGCGAGGACATCGATATTGCACTGAGCCGCATTTTCGTCCTCGGCTTCATCAATTCGGTCCAGACCTGGTTCGATCCGAAGAAGGGATCGCTCGAGAAGATCGCGGATCAGTTCATCACGATGTTCTTCGAGGGCGCTGCGCCGGCGGCCAAGCCGCGGCGCAGCGGCCGCAAGAAGGAACTGGCCGCTTCGTCCTGACACTGCCGTCATTTACGTCGCTCAGAGCCTCGAGCGACGCCTGCCTTTCGCCTTCTCCCTCTTGTGCAACGGTGACCCGACCCGGGCACCGTCCCGCTCGCGCCGAGCGTGTCTCGCATTAAGTCTCGCTTCCTCCAAATTCCGGCCCGCTTTGCTGCTGGTGTGACGAGGTCATTTGCATTCGGGTTAGACCGGATGGAGATAACGCGTGCTGTAAATCAATCTACCGTTTGTTAGTTGCGAGGCCCTGAAGGACGCATTGAGCTAAAGCCGCTGGCGCGCCGGTATTGCTGGCTATCGGCGCCGCGCGCCAGTCGGGGGATTAATCGATCAGGAGCGCATCGCGCTCGCGGTGTGGGAGGAATGATGACGAGTGGTGTGGGCGGGCTGAAGGTCCGCGTGGCGGCGAAGCACGACGACGCCGTGGGCATTTGCAGTTTTGAACTGGTTCCAGCGGATGGCGGTGCGCTGCCGGCTTTCTCGGCGGGTTCGCATATCGACGTGGCGGTGCCGGGCGGGTTGACGCGCCAGTATTCGCTGTGCAATGCACCAAACGAAAGCCATCGCTACCAGATCTCGGTGCTGCGCGATCCAAAATCGCGCGGCGGTTCGGCCGGGATGCACGATCGCGTGCAGGTCGGAGATGAATTGACGATCAGTCATCCGAAGAATCACTTCCCGCTTGCCCATGAGGCAAGGCATAGCCTATTACTCGCGGGCGGCATCGGCGTGACGCCGATCCTCTGCATGGCGGAACGGTTGGCGGCGATCGGAGCGTCGTTCGACATGCACTACTGTACGCGTTCGCGTGCACGTACCGCATTCGCGCAGCGCATTGTCCATGCACAGTTTGCGCAGCGCGTGCAGTTTCATTTCGATGACGGAATGGACAGCCAGAAGCTTGACCTTGCGGCGCTGCTCGCACAGCCGGAGTCGGGCACGCATATGTACGTGTGCGGGCCCAAGGGCTTCATGGACGTCGTGCTGAGTACCGCACGAGAGGCTGGCTGGGCGGACGCGCAGTTGCACTACGAATTCTTCGCGGCCGACGCGCGGGAAACGGCTGGCGACGAGCGCTTCGAGGTGGAGATCGCGAGTTCGGGGCAGGTGGTCGTGGTCGGGAAGGACGAGTCTGTCGTAGCGGCGCTGATGAAGGCTGGCATCCAGATCGAGACGTCGTGCGAACAAGGCGTATGTGGCACATGCCTCACGCGCGTGCTCGCGGGCGAGCCGGAGCATTTCGATGCCTACCTCACGCCCGACGAACGGGCGGCCAATGATCAGTTCCTGCCGTGCTGCTCGCGCTCGAAGTCGGCGCGGCTGGTTCTCGATCTGTAGACGCGCCGGACCGGTGCGCCGCGGGAGCGGCGCACCGACCGTACTCAACTTCGCTATCCAACCCCGGCACGCAACACGCACTCCCGCAATCGGTCAATCTACCGCCCGGTCCGCACTGCTTTACGCGGACTCGGTCAGCAAGCGCCGGTAGTGGGGCAGTGAGCTAAAGAGCAGCCATGCCGCGAGCGCCGACGCGATCGTGCATACGATAGCGATCGAATGCCCGACCATCTTCGGATTACCGAACACATGATCGGTCATCAGCGCGATCAGCGTCGGGCCTGCACCAAAGCCGATCAACTGAGCGACGAACGAGTAGAGGGCGCCTACGGTGCCACGCATGCGGCTCGGCGCGACGAGTTGCAGCGCCGCGCTCATGCAGCCCGTGGGCAGGCTGAAGAAAAAGACGGTGCCCGCGGCTGCGGCCAACGTACCCGTCGCGCCAGGTGCGAACGGAATGCTCGCGCAGCAGAGCATCATCGGAATCATGGCAAGTGCGGCGGTGCGTAGCGGCGCATCTTGATAGCCGCGCTTTTCGAACTGACGGGCGATCCAGGGCCCAATGAGCGCGCCGGCAATGCCGAAGCCGACGACCAGCACGCCGAAGCGAAATCCGACGAGCGCGGCCGGCATCCCATGCGTGCGAATCAGATACGTTGGCATCCACGCCGGCATGCCGAGCACGACGATCGCCAGCATGCCTACGCCAAGCAGTATGCGCACATAAAACCCGCGTTGCTGCCAAAGGTAGGCGGCCGCATCTCCGGTCGTGAATTGCCGGTCGTCCGCGCGCTCGCTGTTCACGCTGCTGCGCACGGGTTCGCGTACGGTGACCACGACCAGCAGCGCGAAGAGAATCCCGGGCAGTCCGATCAGCACGAACGCGAGCTGCCAGGTCTGGAACTGCGCGAGGATCGGGAACTGCTGATGAAGCGCGCGCGCGAATTCGATCACGAAACCGCCGGCGACGAGCGAGAGGCCGCCGCCGAGCATCGGTCCGAGAATGAAGATGCTCATTGCGCGCGCCATTTGCTTAGCCGAAAAGCAGTCGGCGATCACCGAGAGCGCGAGGGGGAATACACACGCCTCGCTCGCGCCGACGCCAAGCCGTGCGATGAAGAGCCCTTCGTACGTATCGGCCTTGCCGCACAGCGCGGTGAAACCGCACCACAGACAGATGCAGACCACGAGAAGATTGCGCCGGTTAGTCAGGTCGACGAGCCGTCCGAATAGCGGCGATGCGACCAGGTAAGCGGAAATGAACGCGATACCCTGGACGAGGCTCAGTTGCGTGTCGGAGATGACCAGCGAACGCTTGATGGGCTCGACCAGCAGGTTGAGGAGTTGCCGGTCGATGTAAGCCAGAGAGTACGCGAGCGTCAGCACCGCGAGTATGTACCAGGCCTGTCCGCTGTCGTGGATTACGCGAGCCGGGGATGGCTGTGCTAGCGCTTGTTCGTTGCTGCCGGCGCCGTTGGACGGCAAGTCGTTCGTGGTGTTGCTCATTGCTCCTCCGATACGTTCAATTAAATATCACGCGACGTTAACTACCTAACGTTTGGTAGTGTGGTGTGCGGAGAGACGATGTTCCATGCGTGTTATCCATGAGCCGACCGGATTGCCCAGCGTGTTGCGGGGCGCGACGCAACTTGCGCGCCCGTTTCGGGGTTGGTGTAAACCCCCAATGACATTGTCTTCATCAGCGCCGAAACTAACTACCAGTTGTTAGGTAAAACCTGACGGCACTCAGTTGAACCCATCGACAGGCCGAGATAGACATGACGACGCAGATGAAACCCATACGCTCCTTCCTCTTTGTTCCGGGAAACAAGTCGACCTGGATCGAGAAGTCCATTACCTCCAGGGCCGATGCACTGATCCTGGATCTGGAGGACAGCGTGCCGCCGCCGCAGAAAGTCGAAGCGCGCGAGATCGTCAAGTCGAAGCTCGCCTGGCTGGCGGAGCAAAAGCAGCGTATCTGGGTGCGCATCAACCGCAGCGCGCACCTGTACGACTTCGACGACATCCTGGCCATCGTGAGCCCCGTGGTCGAGGGCATCGTGATCTCCAAGCCCTGCGGTCCCGAAGACATTCATACGGTCTCGTCGATGCTGGCCGAGGCGGAGTATCGCGCGGGTGTCGAGGTGGGTCACACCAAGGTGATTCCGCTGCTGGAGACCGCCCGCTCGCTACAACTGGCCTACGAAATCGCCCAGCACGAACGTGTGCCTGCCATCGTGGGCGCCACGGCCAAGAACGCCGATGTAGCCCGTGCGCTCAAGACCGTCTGGTCGCTGAACGGGCGCGAGACCCAGTACCTCAAGTCGCGCGTCGTCATGGCCGCGCGCGCCGCGGGCAAGCTGCCCATTGGCGGTGTCTGGCAGCAGGTGCACGATCTCGAGGGGCTCAAGGAATCGACGGCCAACGACCGCCAGCTGGGCATGAGCGGAGAGTTGGTGCTACATCCCTCCAACGTGGAGATCGTCAACCAGGCCTATAGCCCCACCGAGGAAGAAGTGGCCTTTTATCAGGGGATGATCGACGCGCTGAACAAGGCTCAGGCCGAAGGCCGCGCCTCGTGCATCTACGACGGCGAGCACATCGACATTGCTCACGCGAAGACGGCGCGCGAAATCATCGAACTCGCGCAGTCGTTCAACGGTTGATCGCCAACGAGACTATCAGGAGAAACAAAATGGCAGGCCTTTACTTCGAAGAATTCAAGCCCGGCATGGTGATCGAGCACGCCATCCGCCGCACCGTCACCGAGACCGACAACGTCCTGTTCTCGGCGATGACCTACAACTGCGCGCCGCTGCATATCGACGCCGAGTACAGCAAGAACACCTTCTACGGCCAGCGTCTCGTGAACAGCATGTTCCTGCTCGCGCTGGTGGCCGGCATCACCGTGTATGAAACCACGCTGGGCACCACGCTCGGCAACTTGGGTTTCGGCGAAATCGCCTTCCCCAAGCCCACGTTCCACGGCGACACCATCCGCGTCGAGACCGAGATTCTCGAGACGCGTCTCTCGAAGAGCCGCAAGGATTCGGGCATCGTCACTTTCAGGCACGTTGCGAAAAACCAGCGCGACGAGATCGTGTGCACCGCGGTTCGCACCGGCCTGATGATGCTGCGTCCCGCCGAGGCGGCCTGATTACCTATTTGCAGGAAGAGCGAAGCCATGGACTACCAACTCAGCGCCGATCAACATGCCATCGTTGATGCAGCGGAAAAAATCTGTGCGGACTTTCCGCTCGAATACTGGCGCAACAAGGACAAGAACCACGCGTTCCCGCACGAGTTTTTCGCGGCCGTCGCCAGCGGCGGCTGGCTCGGCATCTGCATGCCCGAGGAGGTGGGCGGCGCGAATCTGGGCGTGACCGAGGCCGCGCTCTTCATGCGCACGGTTGCCGAGTGCGGCGGACAAGCGGCCGCGTCCACCATCCACATGAACATCTTCGGCTTGCAGCCGGTCGTGCATTTCGGCTCGGACGCGCAGAAGAAAGCGTGGCTGCCGCCGTTTGCGCGCGGCGAGCACAAGGCGTGCTTCGCGGTCACCGAGCCGGACACGGGGCTCGATACCACCAAGCTCAAGGTGGTGGCGAAGAAACAGGCCGACGGCAACTACCTGATCTCGGGAAAGAAGGTTTTCATCTCGACCGCGCAGGTTGCCGACCACATGCTGATCCTCGCGCGCACCACGCCGATCGAGGAAGTCAAGAAGCATAGCGAGGGCCTGAGCCTGTTCTACACCAAGCTCGACCGCGACTACGTCGACATTCGCGAGATCGACAAGCTGGGCCGCGCCGCCGTCGACACCAACGAGCTTTTCATCGATGACCTGCCGGTGTCGAAGGACGCGCTGATCGGCGAGGAAGGCAAGGGCCTGAGCTATATCTTCCACGGCATGAACGCCGAGCGCGTGCTGGTCGCGGTCGAGCAGGTCGGCATCGGCCGCGCCGTGCTCAAGCTGGCCACGCAATATGCGAAGGAGCGTATCGTGTTTGGTCGTCAGATTGGCCAGAATCAGGGCGTCCAGCATCCGCTGGCGCGCAACTGGGCAGAGCTCGAAGCGGCCAATCATATGATCTTCGCGGCAGCAGATCTGTACGACAAGGGGCTGCCTTGCGGTTCCGAAGCCAACGCGGCGAAACTGCTGGCTTCCGAGGCCTGCATGAATGCCTGCCAGACGTCGATTCTCACGCACGGCGGCTT
This sequence comes from Paraburkholderia silviterrae, assembly GCF_004353915.1. Lineage (GTDB taxonomy): Bacteria > Pseudomonadota > Gammaproteobacteria > Burkholderiales > Burkholderiaceae > Paraburkholderia > Paraburkholderia silviterrae. The sequence goes on from NZ_SMRP01000012.1 coordinate 181,028, forward strand.
CGGCTACGCGAAGGAGTATCACGTGGAGCGGTTCATGCGCGAGGCCTGGATCGGCTACATCGCACCGGTCACGCCACAGCTCATCCTGTCGAACATCGCCGAGCGCAAGCTTGGCTTGCCGAAGTCATATTGAGTTGGAAAAGATTCAGGAGACAGGCATGTCGGCTACACGACCCCTCGAAGGTATTCGGGTTCTCGATTTGACCGTGGCGCTCGCCGGACCCTACGGATCGCTGTTGCTGGGCGGTCTGGGCGCCGAAGTCATCCGGGTGGAATCGCCAGGCGGCGGCGATATCGCGCGCAACAACCCGCCCTATGTCGGCAAGGAGGGCGTGCACTTCGGTGTCAGGCGCGAGGACGAGGTGTCGCTGACGATTCTCAATCGCGCACGCAACAAGAAAAGCATTACGCTCGATCTGAAGTCGGAGCAGGGCCTGGCGCTGTTCATGGAACTCGCCAAGGAGTGCGACGTGGTCATCGAAAACGCCAGCGAGGGTGTTACGGCGCGCCTGGGCGTGGACTACGAGAGCGTGCGCCGCGCCAACCCGAAGATCGTCTATGCGTCGATCAAGGCGTTTGGCGAACCCAGTCCGTACCCGAAGCTCAAGGGCATGGACATCATCGTGCAGGCGCTGTCGGGCATCATGGACGTGACCGGTTTCGCCGACGGCCCACCCACGCGCTCGGGCCTCCCGATGGCCGACCTGATCGCACCGCTGTACGCCGTCAACGGCATCCTTGCCGCGCTGATCCACCGCGGCAAGACCGGCGAGGGGCAACTGGTGCAGGTGTCCATGCTCGACTGCCTCTCATCGATGGTGGCCGAAGAGCATTTCGACGTGTTCGTCGGGCACGGCTATCCCAAGCGCTCGGGCAACTTCCACGATCGGCTCGTGCCGTTTGGCGTGTACGGCACGCGCGACGGCTACGTGGCCATGGTGGCGTTCCAGCCCGACTGGTTCCAGAACTTGATGGAAGCCTTGGGCCGGCCCGAGATGGCGAAGGATCCGCGCTACGCCACGCGCGGTCCACGCATGAACCATGCGGCCGAGCTCAACGCCATGATCGAAGAGTGGACGCGGCAGCGCAGCACGGAAGAAGTCATCCGCGAACTGCAGGAAAAGCGCGGCGTGCCGGCCGCCGCCGTGCGCTCGCCGCTCGACGTGCTCAAGGACCCGATGCTGCAGAAGCGCGGCGCCGTGGTGAAGCTGGAGCATCCCGGACTCGCCGATGTCGAGGCCATGGGCATGGGGCTGCCGATCAAGTTTTCGAAGACGCCTGTGCAGTTCGATCAGCCTGCACAGGAGCTGGGCGCCTCCAACGACGAGATCTACCGCAGCCTGCTCAAGCTCCCGGAGGACCGGCTGCAGCAACTGCGCGACGAGGGAGTGATCTGAGCATGTCCGCCGCCCCAGCCCATTCATCGCGTTGCGGCCCGCTCGCCGGCATCAAGGTCGTCGAGATCGCGGGCATCGGCCCCGGTCCGCTGGCCGCCATGTTCCTCGCGGACCTCGGTGCCAACGTCATCCGTGTGGAGCGCAAGGAGCCCTCGGGTCTCGGCGCGCCGAGACCCGTGCAGTTCGACCTCGGACTGCGCAACCGCAAGTCCATCCGCGTGGACCTGAAAGATCCGGCCGCCGTCGAGATGACGATGGAATTGATTGAAGAGGCCGACGCGCTGATCGAAGGGTTTCGCCCCGGCGTGATGGAGCGTCTGGGCCTCGGGCCCGATGCGTGCCTCGCGCGCAACCCGCGCCTAGTCTATGGCCGCGTGACCGGCTGGGGACAGGACGGGCCGCTTGCCCAGGTGGCTGGGCACGATCTGAACTACATCTCCATCACCGGCGCCCTGCACGCCATGGGCCGCGCGGGGCAGGCGCCCACGCCGCCGCTCAATGTGCTGGGCGACTACGCGGGCGGCTCGCTGTACCTGGCTTTCGGTTTGCTCGCAGGCATTCTGGAAGCACGCGGCTCAGGCCAGGGCCAGGTGGTGGATGCCGCCATGGTGGACGGCGTGGCCTCCATCATGACGGTCACGCTGGGCCTGCATGCGGCGGGCATGCTCGGCAAGGAGCGCGGCACCAACCTGCTCGACACTGGCGCGCCTTTCTACGAGGTCTACGAGTGCGCCGATGGCAAGTACGTCAGCGTAGGACCCATCGAGAGCAAGTTCTACAAGCTATTGCTCGAAAAGCTCGAATTGCAGGACCACCCGCTGCTGCAAAAGCAGATGGACCGCGAGCGGTGGCCCGAGGCCAAGCAGGTGCTGGCCGCCAAATTCAGGGAGCGCACGCGCGACGAGTGGGCGCGGCAGCTCGGCGAGCTCGACGTGTGCCTCGCGCCCGTGCTCGACTTCGACGAGGCGCCGCGCCACCCGCATCTCGAGGCGCGCGGCACGTTTATCGATCTCGACGGCGTGACGCATCCCGCTCCCGGCCCGCGCTTTTCGCGCACGCCTGCCGCGCGCCCCGAACCGCCCGCCGCACTGAACACGGACAACGCCATTGCCGCGCTACAGGGCTGGCTGTCCGAGGAAAGCATCGACGCCTGGCGCGCCCAGGGCACCTTCGTCTGAGGCTGCGGCATCCATGCGCAGCCGCGCGCTGGGCAAGGACTGAAGAACCCGTAAGGACTCCACTGAAATGACATCGCATACACCCGATCTCGCTGCGCTCGATCGCCTGACCAACGGCCGCTCGACCTGCCGCGCTTATCAGAACAAGGCCCTGGATGCCGCATTGATCCGCAGCATCGTCGCCATGGCGGGCCGCTCGGCCTCGTGGTGCAACGTGCAGCCGTGGCAACTGGTCATCACCGAAACCCTGGAAAGCACCGGGCGCTTTCGCGAGGCGCTGATGGAGCGCGCGCGCAGCCACCCGGAAAACGAGTCCGATCTGCCGTTTCCGCCGAGCTACGAAGGCATTTATGGAGAGCGTCGGCGCGGCGCGGGCATTGCCCTGTATTCGTCGCTGGGCATCGGCCCGAAGGACACCGAGCGCAGCACCCAGCAGGCGTTGCGCAACTTCCGCATGTTCGATGCGCCGCACGTCGCCATCGTCACGGTGCCGGTGGAACTGGGACCTTATGCGCTCGTCGACGCGGGCGGCTTCATTGCCTCCTTCCTGCTCGCGGCCTATGCCCACGGCGTGGCCACCACGCCGCAGGGCGCGCTGTCCCGCCACGCGCATTTCGTGCGCGAGTATTTCGGCATTCCCGATACGCAGCACATGGTCTGCGGCATCTCGTTCGGCTACGCCGAGGTCGAGCATCCGGTCAACCGGTTCCGCACCACGCGTGCCGGCGTGGACGATCTGACGCGCTTCGCCTGAACGCCGCAGGCAGACAAACGGGGAGGGGAGCGCCATGACATTGCTGATCGACCACCCGGCGCCGCGCGTGCGCCGCCTCACGCTGAATCGCCCCGAGCGGATGAACGCGCTCGACGGGCACACCTTGCAGGCCCTCAACGACGCGGTGCGCGACTGCGCGGCGGCGGGCAGCGAAGTCAAGGTGCTCGTGATCAGCGGCCGCGGCCGTGCCTTCTGCGCGGGCAACGACCTCAAGTGGCTCGCGAGCGGCGTGCTGGCCGACCGCTCCGCCCATATGCGTCACCAGGACCTGATGCAGGACACCTACGAGCGCCTCGAGGCCGCGCCGCAGATCGTTCTGGCGAGCGTCAACGGCTTCGCCCTGGCGGGGGGCTTCGAACTGGCGCTGGCCTGCGATCTGACCATCGCCGATGAAGCGGCGCAGATGGGCGACGAGCACATTCGCCGTAACCTGCTGCCGAGCGGCGGCAGCTCGCAGCGGCTGCCGCGCAGGCTGGGCCTGCAGCGCGCCCTGTACTACCTCGTCACGGGCAGGCGCATGACCGGCCGCGAGGCGGTGGAACTGGGCCTCGCCGTGCAGGCGGTGCCCGCCATGCAACTGGAGACGGCCACGCTGGAACTGGCGCGGGAAATCGCCCAGGCCGACGCGCTGGCGCTCGCCTCCATGAAGCAGCTGGCGCGACGCTCGATGGAATTGCCCCTCTCCGATGGACTGCGCTACGAGCGCTGGATGCAGCACTGCTATCGCACGCAATCGCCGTCTCTGGAGGCGGGCGTGCATGGCTTTGCCGGGACTGGCGGGGACTGAGGAGCTTCAGCCGCGCTGGCTGCGAAGCGGTCTGTCCGATAACCGCTAGAGACCGCTCGAACAATCCGCCAACTGCGCTTGCAGGCGCATGGCCGCTTCCTTGAGCGCGGGCGCGATACGCTCGCGCTCGGCCTGCAGATCGAAATCGACGTCCGCTTTGCCGCAGCTCATGCTCATGAGCGTGCCTTCGCGGCCAAGGCGCACCGGCAGCGCCACGCCAAAGGTGCTGCGCTGGAAGCCGCCCAGCACCGCGCAGGTGCCGGTGGCTTCGAGTTCGTCGAAGGAGGCGCGAATGGCGTGCTCCAGCGCTTCGCCCTGCGGTCCCGCACGACGCTTGTGTTCTTCGATCAAGTGCCGCTGCTCTTCGGCGGGCAGTCCCCAAAGATAAGCTCTCCCGATGGAAGTGGTGCTCATCGGCAGCACGGAACCGATGCCGAGCCGCAGCGTGGCGACCTTGCGGCTGACGCGGTAATCGACGTAAAGCATGTCGATGCCGTCCTGGATGCTCAAGGCCACCGAAACATCGAGCCGGTCGGCCAGGTCTTGCAGCAGAGGCTGCGCCGCTTGCAGCAGTTCGTTGGTCGCCAGGTAAGCGTGGCCTATCCCGAGCGCACCGATGGAGAGCTCGAATTCGCGCTTGCCGGGGACGAGCCGCAGGAAACCCGCCTGTATCAGGGTGGAGGTCAAACGCGAGACCGTGGCTTTGGAGAGCCCGGTGCGCCGCACGAGTTCCGCGTTGCTCAGCGGCGCCCGATTCGACCGGAACGCGCGCAAGACTTCCAGCCCGCGCTCCACCGTCATCAACGTCGAACTATCGGGTACCGGACCTCTAGGCAAGCTCATGACAATGTCCTCGAATGCTGGATTTCCTGCGCCATGCGGACCAGCGCCGGCCCGAGTTCGCGCTCGCTGCGCGCGCGGCCGACGAGCATGGCCGGCCCCATGCAGCTCACGGCCAGGGGCGCCTCTCCGGGCAACTGCACCGGGGCGGCCACGATGGTCATGGGTTGGCCCGATTGCCCGAGCGCTACACAGAATCCGCCTTCCCGCACTTGCCCGATGGCCTCGCTGGGGCGGCGGCCCAGGTGTCCCCACTTCTCGCTCCAGTCGCAGGACGGCATACGTTCCGCATTTCTAAGCAGATAGTCGCGCTCGGCTTCGGGCAGGCCGGCCAGCAGCGCCCAGCCGGCGGCGGACGATGCGAGACCCAGCCGGGTCCCGATCGCCGGCTGCAGCGAGGCCGGGATCGTGCTGGTGCAGCAACTGTCGATGACGACCACGTCCAGCCGGTTTCGGGCGCACAGATGAACGTGCACGTGGTGGCGCTCGGCAAAGAGATGCATGCGCTGATGCGCGGCTTCGTGGATTTCGATGTCGGCCGCGGCGCGGTAGCCCAGCGCCAGCGCCGAAGGGCCAAGGCGAAAGCGCCGTTTGCCGCTGTCGCAGCACAGATAGCCTAATGCGAGCAGGGTGCGCGTGAGGCGCGTCACGGTCGATGCCGGGATGCGCGCGCGCTCGGAGAGCTCGCTGTTGCAGAGCCAGCGGTCCTCGGCTGTGAACGCGGAAAGAATGGCAAGGGCGCGAGCAAAGGGCGTCACCACCGGGCCGTGTTTGACAGCCCCCGCGTTAGGCAATGCATTGACATCGGGGGAGTATGAACGATACATGGGGCGTCTCTACGAAACACGTTCATCAAACTAACGATCATTAGAATTCGAGCGCCGATCCATGTCGATTGGGGTTTACTCCTTGCTGGCCGGACGCCGGGCGGTGACCGCTATCGGGGCGCGACGGCCAGCGGTTTTCCGCGCCCGGGCTATTGCGCCTCGCGGATCATGTTGCGGGCGATGACGATCTGCTGGATCTGCGTCGTGCCCTCGTAGATGCGGAACAGGCGCACATCGCGGTAGAAGCGCTCGATGCCGTACTCGGCCATGTAGCCCGCGCCGCCGAAGATCTGCACCGCGCGGTCGGCCACGCGGCCGCACATTTCCGAAGCGAACAGCTTGGCGCACGAAGCCTCGGTGCTCACGGGCAGCTTGGCGTCGCGCCGGCGCGCGGCGTCCAGCACCATGCTGCGGGCCGCGTAGATCTCCGCACGGCTGTCGGCCAGCATGGCCTGCACGAGCTGGAACTCGGCGATGGGCTGGCCGAACTGCTTGCGCTCCATGGCGTAGGACAGGGCCATGGAGAGCATGCGCTCGGCCACGGCCACGCAAACGGCGGCAATGTGGATGCGGCCCTTGTCCAGCACCTTCATCGCGGTCTTGAAGCCCACGCCTTCCTTGCCGCCGATGAGGTTGGCGGCCGGCACGCGCACGTTGTCGAAGATCACGTCGCAGGTATGGGCGCCTTTCTGCCCCATCTTCTTGTCGCGCTTGCCGAAGCTGATGCCGGGCGTTTTGGCATCGACGATGAACGCCGAGATGCCGCCCGAGCCCTTGTCGTCCGGGTTGGTGCGCGCCATCAACGTGAAGATGCCGGCTTGCGGCGCATTGGTGATGAAGCGTTTGGTGCCGTTGACCACATAGTCGTCGCCGTCCCGGATGGCCGTGGTGCGCAGCGAGGCCGCGTCGGAGCCGGACTCGGGCTCGGTCAGCGCGAAGGAGGCGATCAGCTCGCCCGTCGCGAGCCGCGGCAAGTACTTTTCCTGCTGCTCGGGCGTGCCGTCGAACAGAATGCCCTGCGAGCCGATGCCCACCGTGGTGCCCAGCAGCGAGCGGAATACCGGCGAGGCGCGGCACAGTTCGAATACGGCCAGCACCTCTTCTTCCATAGTTAGCTCGAGGCCGCCGAAGCGCTCGGGAATCGTGAGGCCGAACAGGCCCATGGCCTTCATGTCGGCCACAATGTCTGCGGGAATTTCGTCGGTTTCCGCGACTAGCTCCTCATTGGGCACGAGGCGTTCGCGCACGAAGCGGGAGATGGAGTCGAGCAATCCGTTGAGCGTTTCCTGGTCGCGAATCATGTCGGGGTGTCAATCAGTCGATGGGGATGGCCCATGCTGCGTCAGCCCGAGGCGCGAGGCAACGGATTTGCTTCGTTTGTTCCGGAAAATGGAATTCCCCTTGTTTGATGGGCATGGGTGTTCGCCGACACGCGCAGGCCCGTGCCGATAATAACGACGAGGCCGTTTCTGCCAAGGTACGGAACAGGCCGCGCAAATCCGTTGACCGGCGGCAGGGCTGGTTTCATCGTGTGGGCTAGTCATCACAGTCTCATGCACGCCATGCCCATCAATCCCGTTGCACTGCTGGCACGTCCCTTTCCCGTCATCGAACACGCGTTTTCCCGGCGCGACACCCAGCTTTACGCCCTCGGGTTGGGCCTGGGAAGCGACCCGCTCGATGCGGGTCAATTGCGCTATGTCTACGAGGGGGCGGACGGTCAATCGCTGCGCGCCATGCCGACCATGGCGAACGTGCTGGCGTACCCCGGCTTCTGGGCGCGCGAACCGGATACGGGCATCACATGGCAAAAGCTTCTGCATGCCGAGCAGGAGATCCGCATCCACACGCCGTTGCCGGTTAGCGGCCATGTCAAGGGCGCGACCCGCATCACCGGCCTGTGGGACAAGGGGGAGGGCAAGGGCGCCTTCCTGCAGCAAACGCGCGAGATCACCGACGCCGAAACGGGCCAGCTGCTCGCGACCGTGGCGCAACTGAGCCTGTTGCGCGGCGACGGCGGCTTCGGCGCTGGGGGGAGCGACGGTGCGCCGCCCGCGCCCCACGCGGTGCCCGAGGGCGAGCCCGACTTCGTGTGCGATCTGGCCACGCCTGCGCAACTGGCGCTGATCTACCGGTTGAGCGGCGACTTCAATCCCTTGCATGCCGACCCGGCCGTTGCGGCCGCGGCAGGATTTCCGCGCCCCATTCTGCACGGCATGGCCCTGATGGGCGTGGCTGCGCACGCCGTGCTGCGCACGGTGCTGGCTTACGAAAACACCCACTTCACGGGCATGCGCGTGCGCTTCACGGCGCCGGCCTGGCCCGGCGACACCTTGCGCACCGAGATGTGGGTGCGCGGCAGCACGGTGTCGTTGCGCACGACGGCGATTGAGCGCGGCGTGGTGGTTCTGAACAATGCGCGGGTCGATCTGACCTGAACTTCAATTTATCAGGAGTAGAAAATGGATCTGGGTTTGACCGGCAAGGTTGCCATCGTCACCGGCTCGGCACGCGGCCTGGGAGCCGCTACGGCACGCCGGCTCGCGCAAGAGGGCGCGAAAGTCGTCATCACGGATATCAATGCCGAACTGGCGCAGGCCACGGCGAAGACGCTGCAGGACGAGGGGCTGGCCGCGCATTGCGTGGTGGGCGACATCACGAAGGCCGCCGACGTGCAGCGCCTCGTCGACGAAACCGTCGCGCATTTCGGCGGCGTGCACATTCTCGTGAACAATGCCGGCGCGCCGCGCGACAAGTACCTCGTCAAGATGAGCGAGGACGACTGGGATTTCGTGATCACCGTGATGCTCAAGGGCGCCTTCCTCGCGGCCAAGGCCGTCATGCCGCATTTCATCGAGCAGGGTTGGGGCCGGCTCATCAACATCAGCTCGCGTGCCCACTTCGGCAATCCCACCCAGGCCAACTATTCGGCCGCGAAGGCGGGCTTGATCGGCATGGCGAAGGCGCTTTCCATGGAAGAGGGTCGTTACGGCATCACGGCGAACTGCGTGGCGCCCGGCTTCATGGAAACGGAAATGGTGCAGGCGCTCGCGACCTACGAAACCATCAAGGAGCGCGCCGTGGCCGCGCAGCCCATCAAGCGCGTGGGGAGTCCCGAGGACATCGCCGACGCCGTTGCCTTCCTGGCGAGCGAGCGCGCCGGCTTCATCAGCGGCGAAGTGCTCCATGTGACGGGCGGGCGCTACGGCTGATTTTGCGGTGGCATCACGGATGATCGCTGCCAGCGCATGACAGACAGGCGATGGCGGCGGCGGATTTTTCATGAAGTTCAAGAGGCATTCAAAATGAAACGAGCAGCCATCGTCTCGCCGCTTCGCACACCGGTGGGGGCATTCGGCGGGGTGTTGAAAGGGGTTCCCGTCGAAGAGCTGGGCGCCACTGTAGCGCGCGCCATCGTGGAGCGCACGGGGCTCGACCCGGCGCGTATCGACGACGTGGTCTTCGCCCAAAGCTATGCGAGTGGCGAAACGCCTTGCACGGGCCGCTGGGTGGCGCTGCAGGCGGGCTTTCCGATAGAGGTCGCGGGCATGCAGCTCGACCGGCGCTGCGGCGGCGGCGTGCAGGCGCTCGCGACGGCCGCCATGATGGTGCAGACCGGCGCGGCCGACGTCGTGATGGCGGGCGGCGTGGAAAGCATGAGCAACGTCGAGTACTACACGACCGATATGCGCTGGGGTAAGCGCGCGGGCACCGTCAAGATGCACGACCGTCTGGACCGTGGCCGCGAGCGTTCACAGCCCGAGGCGCGCTTTGGCCGCATCAGCGGCATGATCGAAACTGCTGAGACGCTGGCGCGCGAGTATGGCATTACGCGAGAGGCGTCCGACCGCTTTGCAGCGCGCAGCCACCAGCGCGCCGCCGCGGCGCAAGCGGCGGGCCGGCTGGACGCGGAAATCGTTTCGGTATCCGTACCACAGCGCAAGGGCGACCCGGTGCTCGTGAGCAAGGACGAGGGAATACGCGGCGAAACGACGGCCGAGAGCCTGGCAAAACTCAAGCCTATTGTGAAGGATGGCGTGGTCACGGCGGGCAATGCCTGCCAGCAGAACGACGCCGCCGCGGCCTGCCTGATCGTGGCCGAGGACAAGCTCGAAGAATTGGGCCTCACGCCGATGGGCTGGCTGGTCGGCTGGGCCGCCGCGGGCTGCGATCCGGCGCGCATGGGCATCGGTCCCGTGCCGGCCGTGCAGAAGCTGCTGGCGCGCACGGGCCTGAAGTTCGACCAGATGGACCTGATCGAACTCAACGAAGCCTTCGCCTGCCAGGCGCTGGCCTGCGTCGAGGGGTGGGGCAGTTCCATGGAAGCGCTGGAAGACCGGCTCAACGTCAACGGCTCCGGCATCTCGCTCGGCCACCCGGTGGGCGCGACGGGCGTGCGCATCATGAGCACGCTGCTGCGCGAGATGCAGCGCCGCAAGGCCCGCTATGGCCTGGAGACGATGTGCATCGGCGGCGGCCAGGGCATCGCCATGATTTTCGAGCGCGCCGCATAAGACATGGAACACGGGAGACAGATAATGAGCAATCCTGAATCAAGCCAGGTGTGGCGGCCCGGCCAGCGCGAGTTACAGGGCGCCGGCATCGTGAAGCTGATGCGCGCACTGGATGTGCCCTCGTATGAAGAGCTGATGCGCGTGTCAGTGGACGAACCCGAGCGCTACTGGAATACCGTGATGCGCGAATGTGCCATCGCCTGGGACGAGCCGCCCACGGGCTACGCGGACCTGTCGCGCGGCCCGCAGTTTCCCAGCTGGTTCCCCGGCGGCCGGCTCAACTGGGTCAACACCATCTATGCGTGGGCCCGAAACCCGGCCACCGCGCAGCAAAAGGCCGTGGTGGCGGAGCGCGAGGACGGCAGCGTGAGCGCGCTGACCTATGCGGAGCTGGAAGCGCGCGTGCGCGACTTCGCGGCGGGCCTCGCGCAGCGTGGCCTCAAGCAGGGAGACCGCATCGGCCTCTTGATGGAGAACGGCGTCGAGGCCACCATTTCGCTGCTGGCCATCGTGCATCTGGGCGCGCTGGTCGTGCCGCTCTTCAGCGGCTTCGGGGTCGACGCCATCGTGGCCCGTCTGTCGGCCGCCGAGGCACGTATGGTCATCGCTTCCACGGGCTTTTCGCGCCGCACGAAGCGCGTCGACGTGGAAGGCGCGCTGCGCGACGCGTGGCGGCAGTTGCCGCTGGTCGAACACGTGATCTGGAAGCGCGCCGAAGGCGAAGCGGCTCAGGCCGCCCACGATGCGCGCGACCTGGACTGGCAGGAAACCGCTGCCGTGGCCCGCGGCCAGGGCACGGCGCCCGTGTCCGCTACGCCCGACACGCCCTTCATGGTGATCTACACCTCGGGGACCACGGGCAAGCCCAAGGGTGTCGTGCACACGCACGGCAGCTTCCCGATCAAGATCGCGCACGACTCGCTGATCCACTTCGACGTGCATCCCGGCGACGTGTACTGCTGGCCCGCGGACATGGGCTGGATCGCGGGCACCCTGGTGCTGGGCTGCGCGCTGCTGCGCGGCGCGACGCTCGTGTGCTACGACGGTGCGCCCGACTACCCCGACTGGTCGCGCATGTCCCGGGTGGTGGAGCGCCACAAGGTCACGCACTTCGGGTCCGCGCCCACGCTGATCCGCGGCATGGCGAGCCACGAAGAACTGGCGCTCGCGGGCGACCGCTCCACCGTGCGTCTGCTCATCACGGCGGGCGAGGGCATTGCACCCGAGCACTTCAACTGGTTCCTGCAGCGTTTCGGCGACGGCACCGCGCCCGTCATCAACTACACCGGCGGCACCGAGGCATCGGGCGCACTGCTGGCCAGCGTGCCGATCCGACCGATTCCGCCCAGCGGCTTCAACACCGTCTCTCCGGGCGTGGCGGCGGACGTGGTTGATCCTGCGGGCAACAGCGTGACCGGCGAAATCGGCGAGTTGGCGATCCGCGCGCCCTTCGTGGGCATGACGCAATCGTTCTGGCGCGACGACGAGCGCTACCTGGAAACCTACTGGCAGACCATTCCCGGCATTTGGGTACACGGCGACCTGGCGTTGCGCACGCCTGAGGGTGACTACTTCATGATGGGGCGCTCCGACGACACGCTCAAGGTCGCAGGCAAGCGGCTGGGGCCGGCCGAGGTCGAGGAAGTGGTGCTCGAGCTGCACGACGTGGCCGAAGCCGCCGCCATTGGCGTGGCCGATGCGGACAAAGGCCAGAAGCTCGTGGTCTTCGTGGTGCCCAAGTCCGGCGCGAAGAGCGCGGGCGCAGATCTGGAGGCCGCCGTGTCCGGTCACGTGGACAAGCGCCTGGGGCGTCCCTTCAGACCCGGCCGCGTGCACGTGGTCGAGCAGTTGCCCAAGACGCGCAGCTCCAAGATCATGCGCCGCGTGATCCGCAGCGTGTACTGCGGTTTGCCGCCGGGCGATCTGTCGTCGCTGGACAATCCTGCCGCGCTCGATGAAGTGCGCGCTGTCGCGCCTGCTGCCTGACGCGCCCCTTGTCATGACCACCGTCCGCTCGCTTGCTGCGGTCCATCCCGAGCTGCCGGAGAGGGCCGCAGGGCGGCTCGCCGCTTCGCTTCGGCCTGAGCCGGGGGCAACGATGGTTACCCCGCTGGTGCGTGCGCTGGCGCTGATTTCGGCCTTTGCGCCAGAGGAGCGCTGGCTCGGCAACGGCGAACTCGCGCAGCGCACAGGGCTGCCGCCGTCCACGGTGTCGCGCATCGCTCGCTCGCTCGTGCACCTCGGCTATCTGCGGTACGACGGGGCACAACGCAAATACCGGCTTTCCGCGGCCGTGCTGGGCCTCGGCTATGCAGCCATCGCCCATTCGGCCATTCAGGGGCTGGCGGGCGAGCGCATGGCGGTCTTTGCGCGCCAGCACAAGCTGCACGTGTGCCTCGCGGTGCGCGACCGGCTCGACCTCGTTGTGCTCGAATGCCGCCGCAGCCTCGAATCGCCCGTGACGCTGCCGCTGCGCGTGGGTATGCGGGTGGGGATCGCGCTCTCGCCGATGGGCTGGTCGCTGCTCGCGGCGTTGCCTGATCTGGAGCGCACCTATCTGCTCGATAACGTCGAGCGGCACATGTTGCGCGACTGGGGCCGGCTGCGCCGCCGCGTCCTGCAAGGCATGGCGCAGGTCGGCGAGAAGGGGTATTGCACCGCCATCGGTGAATGGGAGCCGGAGTTAGGAATCCTTGCCGCTTCCGTGCTGCTGGAAGGCAATGCGCCCTTCGTGCTGGTGTGCATCGGCGGCAGCCATGCCATGACTCGCGCGCGCGTGGAGCGCGAACTGGGGCCGCGCCTGCTGGCGATGGCCCATGAGTTGCAATCGGAATTCAACGTGATCGGTCAGTGATAATGCGTCCGGCCGATGCTCATGCGAGAAAAAAATGAAAGTGCTTGAAGGTATCAAGGTCCTCGACTTCGGCCGCTTCATCGCAGGGCCGTTCTGTTCGGCGCTGCTGGCGGACTATGGCGCCGAGGTGATCCGCATAGACCGCGTGGGCGGCGGCGAAGACCGCTTCATCGTGCCCGTGACGGAGCAGGGCGAGGGCGCGCTGTTTCTGCAGGTCAACCGCAACAAGCGCTCGATGACGCTGGACCTGGACAGCCCGGAAGGGCGCGGCATCGTACGCAGGCTGGTTGCCGAAGCCGACGTGGTGATCGCCAACATGCCGCCCCGTACGCTCAAAAGTCTGGGGCTCGATTATGAGAGCCTGTGCAGCATCAAGCCCGACATCATTCTCGTGGCCTCCAACGCTTTCGGCAACAGCGAGGCCGTGCGCGACCGGCTGGGCTTCGATGGGGTGGGCCAGGCGCTGAGCGGAGCCGTGCACATCGCCGGTACGCCGGAACAGCCGCAAAAGGCCATGGTGCCCGTGGTGGATTTCGCCACAGCTTTTTCCTGCGCTCTCGGCACCATGCTCGCGCTCTACGAGCGCCAGCGCAGCGGAACGGGACAGGAGGTCAGCGCATCGCTGCTGTGCACGGGACTGAACATGGCCAGCGGCGCGCTGATCGAGGAAGCGCTGCTGGGCCTCGACCGCTCAGCGATGCTGAACCGCGCGCCCAGCTATGCCCCTTCCGATATCTTCAAGGCCAACGATGGCTGGTTCATTACCCAGGTAATCGGCCGTCCCATGTTCAAGCGCTGGACGCAGCTCGTGGGCCGGCCCGAATTGCTCGACGATCCGCGCTTCGCCGACGACAGGCTGCGCGGCGAGAACGGCGAGTTTCTGAGCGACGTGATGTCGGCGTGGTGCCGCGACCTGTCGCAGGCCGAGGCGTTGGCGCAACTGGAGGAGGCGCGCATTCCCGCCGCTCCCGTCAACTCGCCGCGCCAGGCGCTGGAGGACGAGACCATCAAGGCCGCCAACCTGATTCAGTGGATGGACTACCCAGGTGCGCCAAAGAAGGTGCCGATTTTCGCTACACCCGTGTCGCTGTCGCGCACGCCGCCGGAGATCCGTACGCGCGCGCCGCGTACCGGCGAGCATACCGACGAAATCCTGGCCGGGATCGGACTCGATCCACAGGCCATTGCCGATCTGCGGCTGCGGGAAATTGTTTAGGATTTCATATGGTGTCGAGGTATCTCTATCCCAGCCAGCGCGCATCGGGCCAGCGGCCCTGCTCGAACGTGCTCTTGACACAGTCCAGCAGGACCCCGACCACGCAGCGCACCGGCGCCGTGGCCTGCCGGCTGCTGGGCGCGGCCAGCACGATGGTGCGCCGCAGCCCCGGAGACGTGAGCGGCGCCGCGCTCAGGAGGCCCCGTTCGACCTCGTGCGTGACGCCTACGGCGGGAAGAATCGTCCAGCCATGGCCTTGCGCGACCAGTTCCTTCTGCACGCTGAGCGCGTTGGTTTCGGCAAAGACGCGCAGCGTCACGCCGGCCTCGGCCGCGGCGTGTTCGATCATGGCGCGCAGGCCCTGCGGGGCGGCGGGCAGAACGAACGGCTCGCGCGCGACGCGCGCGAGCGAGAGAGCGCGCTTGTGCGATAACCCCGCCGACGATGCAGCCACCGCCCATAGACTTTCCTCGATCAACGCTTTCACATGCAGCGCGGGCGTTTCCTTCTGGCCGTAGAGCAGGGCGGCGTCCACGTCCCCTGCTTCGAGCCAGTCCTGCAGATGCCCCGCGTAGCCGATGGTCAGCCGCAGGCGAATGTGCGGGTAGCGCCTGGCCACCTCGCCAGCCAGCAGCGTGGCCAGCAGATCCGATGTGCTGGCCAGGAGCCCGATGCTCACGATTCCCGAGACCGGCCCTTCGGTCGGCTGGATCTCGGCCTTGGCGCGCGCCACCTCGTTGAGGATGCGGTGCGCGTATTCGAGCATGGTCTTGCCGGCAGGCGTGAGCTGCATGCCGTGGCGGCTGCGGTCGAACAGCTCCGTGCCCATGTCCTCTTCGAGCAGGCGCAACTGGCGGGACACGGCGGGCTGAACGAGGTTCAGCAGGCTGGAGGCACGTGTGACATTGCCGGTTTCGGCGACAGTGACAAAGGCGCGGAGTTGCTTGAGATCCATCGCAGATACCTCGATACCGAAAACTGATGCTTCGATCAAAGAATTCTATTTTTCTCTATATCCATCAAATATTACTATGGATTCACGCAAGCAACTAACGAGACTTCCTTCATGAGTGCTTCCATTTTTTCCGCCCCCGACCAGTACCAGGAAATCCGCGACGCGGTGCGCGGTCTGTGCAATCAGTTTCCTGCTGAATACCACCGCAAGATCGACGAGGCACGCGGCTACCCCGAGGAGTTCGTCAACGCGCTCACCAAGGCCGGCTGGCTCGCCGCGCTGATTCCGCAGGAATACGGCGGCCCGGGGCTGTCGATGGCCGAAGCCTCCGTCATCATGGAAGAGATTAATCGCTCGGGCGGCAACTCGGGTGCCTGCCATGGCCAGATGTACGTGATGAACACCATCGTCTTCAGCGGCACCGAGGAACAGAAGCAGCGCTACCTGCCCCGCATTGCCGCGGGCGAGTTGCGCGTGCAGTCGATGGGCGTGACCGAGCCCACCACGGGCAGCGACACCACGAAGCTCAAGACCACGGCAGTAAAAAAGGACGGCCGCTGGGTCGTCAACGGCCAGAAGGTGTGGATCTCGCGCGTGCAGCACAGCGACCTGCTGATCCTGCTGGCGCGCACCACGCCGCTCGACCAGGTGCAGAAGAAGAGCGACGGCCTTTCGTGCTTCATCGTCGAGCTGGACAAGGCCATCGGCAACGGCCTCACGGTGCGGCCCATTCTCAACATGGTCAACCACGAGACCAACGAGCTGTTCTTCGACAACCTGGAGTTGCCCGAAGATGCACTGCTGGGCACCGAAGGCAAGGGCTTGAAGGTGATCTTCGACGGCCTGAATGCCGAGCGCACGCTGATTGCCGCCGAGTGCATCGGCGACGGCTACTGGTTCCTCGAAAAGGCCCGCAATTATGCGAGCGAGCGCAAGGTGTTCGGCCGCCCCATCGGCCAGAACCAGGGCATCCAGTTCCCGCTGGCCGAGTCCTTCATCGAACTCGAAGCGGCCAACCTGATGCGCTGGCGTGCCTGCGAGAAGATCGATGCGCGCCAGAACGCGGGCGTGGAAGCCAATATGGCGAAGTACCTCGCCGCCAAGGCGAGCTGGGAAGCCGCCAACGCCTGCCTGCAGACGCATGGCGGCTTTGGTTTTGCCTGCGAATACGACGTGGAGCGCAAGTTCCGCGAAACGCGCCTGTATCAGGTTGCGCCTATCTCCACCAACATGATCCTGGGACATGTGGCCGAACACGTGCTGCAGCTCCCGCGTTCCTACTGACACTCAAAAGGAATACTGAGCAATGAAGATTCTCGTACCCGTCAAGCGCGTGGTGGACTACAACGTCAAGGTCCGCGTCAAGGCCGATGGCACCGGCGTGGACATCGGCAACGTCAAGATGAGCATGAACCCCTTCGACGAAATCGCCGTGGAAGAAGCCGTGCGCCTGAAGGAAAAGGGCGTGGCCACCGAAGTCATCGCCGTTTCGTGCGGCGTGGCCGCGTGCCAGGAAACGCTGCGCACGGCCATGGCCATCGGCGCGGACCGCGGCATTCTGGTCGAAACCGATGTCGAACTGCAGCCGCTGGCGGTGGCCAAGCTGCTGAAGGCCCTCGTGGACAAGGAGCAGCCCGGCCTCATCATCCTCGGCAAGCAGGCCATCGACGACGACGCCAACCAGACCGGCCAGATGCTTGCGGCGCTGGCCGATCTGCCGCAGGCGACCTTCGCTTCGAAGGTCGAAGTCGCCGGCGACCGGGTCGAAGTGACCCGCGAAGTGGACGGCGGCCTCGAAACCTTGTCGTTGTCCACGCCGGCCGTCGTCACCACCGACCTGCGCCTGAACGAGCCGCGCTACGTGACGCTGCCCAACATCATGAAGGCGAAGAAGAAGCCGCTCGACACCATCAAGCCCGCGGACCTCGGCGTCGATGTGGCGCCGCGCGTGAAGACGCTCAAGGTGGCCGAACCGGCGGGGCGCAAGGCAGGCATCAAGGTGGCCGACGTGGCCGCGCTTGTCGACAAGCTCAAGAACGAAGCCAAAGTAATTTAAGGAGCCGATGGAAATGACCGCACTCGTTATTGCAGAACACGACAACGCTTCCATCAAGAGCGCCACCCTGAACACGATTACCGCCGCCGCGGCCTGTGGCGGCGAAGTCCACGTGCTGGTGGCAGGCGAAGGCGCCGCAGCCGCTGCCCTGGCGGCCGCGCAGATTGCCGGCGTGGCGAAGGTCGTCCATGCCGACGGCGCATCGTTGAAGGACGGTCTCGCCGAGAATCTCGCGGCCCAGGTGCTGGCCATTGTTGCCAACAGCGCCGGCAGCTACACCCATCTCCTGTTCCCGGCCACCGCCGCCGGCAAGAACGTCGCGCCGCGTGTGGCGGCGAAACTGGATATGGCGCAGATCAGCGACGTCACCCGGGTGGTGAGCGGCGATACCTTCGAGCGCCCCATCTACGCGGGCAACGCCATCGCCACCGTGCAATCGGGCGATGCCGTCAAGGTCGTCACCGTGCGTACCACGGGCTTCGACGCGGCGCCGGCCACCAGCGGCAGCGCGCAGATCGAAACCGTGGCGGCCGTGGCCGATTCCGGCAAGATCCGCTTCGTGAGCCGCGAAGTGACGAAGAGCGACCGGCCCGAACTGACGGCGGCCAAAATCATCGTCTCGGGCGGCCGCGCGCTCGGCAGCGAAGAGAAGTTCCAGGAAGTCATCACGCCGCTGGCGGACAAGCTCGGCGCGGCGATCGGCGCATCGCGCGCGGCCGTGGACGCGGGCTACGCGCCGAACGACCTGCAGGTGGGCCAGACCGGCAAGATCGTGGCGCCGCAGTTGTACATCGCCTGCGGTATCTCGGGTGCGATCCAGCACCTGGCGGGCATGAAGGATTCGAAGGTGATCGTGGCGATCAACAAGGACGCCGAGGCGCCGATCTTCAGCGTGGCCGACTACGGCCTCGAGGCCGATCTGTTCACGGCGGTGCCTGAACTGGTCAAGGCGCTGTAACGCCTGAAGCTGTTCGAAAGGAAGCTTCCAGCGCTTGATCCATGAGCGCTGGAGGCGGTTCTATTCCGATTCTCTTGATGGAGCGCGAGGCGTATGAGTCCTGATAGCCCCGAATCCTTCGATGCCTGGGTAGGCCGCAGCGACGAAAGCGCGGACCGGATCACCGAGGCGCCCGTCCGTCTCATGCAGGCCACGCTGGACTATGCGGATGCATCCACTCTGCCAGCAACGCTTGCGCCGCTGTGGCACTGGCTGTACTTTTTGCCGGGCGAGCGCCAGTCCAGCATCGGCCCCGACGGCCATCCGAGGCGCGGCGGCTTTCTGCCGCCCATTGCACTGCCACGGCGCATGTGGGCGGGAGGGCGGCTGCAGTTTCTGCGTCCATTGCCAGTGGGCGAACCGATACGGCGTATCTCCACGGTCAAAAGCATTAACAGCAAGTCCGGACGCAGCGGGCAACTGGTGTTCGTGACCGTGCTGCATGAAGTCGGCGACGCAAGCGGCATCGCCATTCGCGAGGAGCAGGATATCGTCTACCGCGATGCACCGGTACCTGGGGCGGCGGCTGCCCAGCCTGCGGCGGCGCCCACCGACGAGCAATTCGGCCGTCTCGTCACGCCCGCCCCCGTGCTGCTGATGCGCTATTCGGCGCTGACCTTCAACGGGCACCGCATTCACTACGACCGCCCCTATGCCATGCAGGAAGAGGGCTATCCGGGCCTCGTGGTGCATGGGCCGCTGATTGCCACGCTGCTTATGGAAACGCTGCGCCGCGCGCATCCGCAGAGGTCTGTCCGCAGTTTCGAATTCAAGGCCGTCAGCCCCTTGTTCGACACTGCGCCGTTCACGGTCAACGGCAAGCTCGAAGGCGGCACGGCGCACCTGTGGGCGCGCGGTCCCGAGGGGCAGTTGGCCATGCAGGCCAGCGCGCTAATCGAATGACACGAAAGACGAGACAAGCCATGTCAGAACCCAATCGCAAAGGCCCGCTCAGCGGCCTGACCGTCATCACGCTGGAACACGCGATCGCCGCGCCGTTCTGCACACGTCAGCTCGCGGACCTGGGCGCGCGCGTCATCAAGATCGAGCGCCCCGGTGTCGGCGATTTCGCGCGTGCCTACGATCACCGCACGCGAGGCCTGGCCTCCCACTTCGTCTGGACCAACCGGTCCAAGGAAAGCCTGACGCTGGACCTGAAGCAGCCCGCGGCCCAAGCCGTGCTGGGCGAGCTGATCGCCGAAGCCGACGTTCTCGTGCAGAACCTCGCCCCCGGCGCGGCCGCGCGCATGGGTTTGTCGTTCGAAAAACTGCACGCGAAACACAAGAAGCTCATTGTCTGCGATATCTCCGGCTATGGCGCCGACGGTCCCTATCGCGACAAGAAGGCCTACGACCTGCTGATCCAGAGCGAGGCCGCCTTTCTGTCGATCACGGGCACGCCCGAGGAGCCCAGCAAGGCCGGTAACTCGATCGCCGACATCGCGGCCGGCATGTATGCCTATACGGGCATTCTGAGCGCGCTGCTGCAGCGCAATCTCAGCGGAGAAGGCTCGCATGTCGAAGTCTCGATGCTCGAAGCGCTGGGCGAATGGATGGGCTTTCCCATGTACTACGCCTATGATGGCCAGGAGCCGCCCGGGCGCAACGGCGCGGCGCACGCCACCATCTATCCCTATGGCCCGTTCAAGGCCGGCGACGGCCGGGTGGTGATGCTGGGCTTGCAGAACGAGCGCGAATGGAAGCTGTTCTGCGAGATCGTGCTGCGTCACCCCGAACTCGCGGCCGATCCGCGCTTCGACGCCAACGTGCGCCGCGTGGAAAACCGCGCAGCCTTGAAGGCGGTCATCGAGCAGACGTTCGCCGGCCTGAGCGCGCAGGAGGTCATTGCGCGCCTCGATGAAGCCCAGATCGCCAATGCCGCCGTCAACCAGGTCGGCGATTTGTGGACCCACCCGCAACTGCATGCGCGCGAGCGCTTTGCCGCCATCGGTTCGCCGGCCGGCGAGTTGCAGGCGCTGCTGCCGCCCGCCAACGTCAACAGTTTCGATGTGCGAATGGATCCGGTGCCCGCGCTCGGAGAGCACAGCGCGGCGATCCTGCGCGAACTGGGGCGCTCGGAGGCCGACATCGAAAAACTGCAGGCCGATGGAGTGATCTGAACCATGTCCTCGACCATTGCATCCGCTGTGCGCCACGCGCGCAGCCTGCTATTCGTGCCCGCCACCCGGCCCGAGCGTTTCGCCAAGGCGCTGGATTCGGGAGCCGATTGCATCATCGTCGACCTCGAAGACGCCGTGGCCGAGGGCAGCAAGGACAGCGCGCGCGAGCAGCTCGCGCAGCACCTGCCGCAACTGACGCCCGCGCAACTGGCGCGCACGATGGTCCGCGTGAACGCCGTGGGCACGCCGTGGCACGAAGCCGACATCGCGCTGCTGCGGGCTTGGGCGGAGCGGGGCGTGACGGTGATGCTGCCCAAGTCGGAAGATGCTGGCGCACTGAGGGCCGTGGCGCAAAGGCTCGGTGGCGCCGCGTGCATCGTGGCGTTGATCGAATCGCTGGCGGGCCTCGACGCGGCCGATGCGCTGGCGCGCGAGTCGCAAGTTGTGCGCCTCGCCTTCGGCCACCTGGATTTTCAGCTCGACCTCGGCATGCGTGCAACGGCCGAGGAGCCCGAACTGGCCTTTGCGCGCAACGCGCTCGTGGCAGCGTCGCGTCGCGCCAGGCTGCCCGCACCCATCGACGGCGTGACCACCGACACCGGCAACGCCGAGCGCCTGGCAGCCGATGCCCGGCGCGCGCGCGCCTTCGGTTTTGGCGGAAAGCTGTGCATCCACCCCTCCCAGGTGGCCGGCGTGAACGAGGCCCTGGGTCATACCGAGGCTGAACTGGCCTGGGCGCGCCGCGTGCTCGAAGAAGCCGCAAAGCACGGCGGCGAAGCGTTTAGCCTGGACGGCCGCATGGTCGATCTACCGGTGATCCGCGCGGCCGAGGCGATTGTCGCCGTCGCGCAAAAATAATCGCTACCGGCGCCCGTTCCAGCGGCGCGCGGGGCGAGTCTCACTCAAGAAAACACGATGAATAGCAAAGACCTTCTGGCCCAGTACGGCCCGCGCGAGTCCATGGAGTACGACGTGGCGATCGTGGGCGGCGGCCCCGGCGGCCTGGCCACGGCCATCCGCATCAAACAACTGGCCGTGGAAAAAGACCAGGACGTCTCGGTGGTGGTGCTCGAAAAAGGCTCCGAGCCCGGCGCACACATCCTCTCGGGCGCCATCATGGACCCCAGGGCGCTGACCGAACTCTTTCCAGACTGGCAGGAGCGTGGCGCGCCGCTGAACCAGCCCGTCACCGAGGATGCCTACGTCTTCCTCGGCGAGCGATCGTCCTGGCGCGTACCCAACTTGATGCTGCCGCCGTTCGCACACAACGAGGGCAATTACATCATCAGCCTTGGATTCCTGACGAAATGGCTGGCCGAACAGGCCGAGTCGCTCGGCGTGGAAATCTTCCCGGGCTTTGCCGTAGCCGAGGTGCTTTACAACGACGACGGCTCGGTGAAGGGCGTGGCCACGGGCAACGTGGGCATCGGCAAGGACGGCGAGCCTGGCGCGAACTTCCAGTTGGGCATGGAACTGCATGCCCGGTACACGATTTTTGCCGAGGGCGCGCGAGGCCACCTGGGCAAGCAGCTCATCTCGCGCTACCGGCTCGATGCAGGGCGCGATCCGCAAAGCTTCGGCATCGGCATCAAGGAGCTGTGGGAGATCGACCCCGCCCGCCACCAGCCGGGTTTCGTCATGCACTCGGCTGGCTGGCCCATGGACAGCAAGACCTACGGCGGCGCTTTCCTCTACCACCTCGACAGCAACAGGATTGCCGTGGGCTTCGTTACGGGCCTTGGCTATACCAATCCCTGGCTGAGCCCGTTCGAGGAGTTCCAGCGCTGGAAGACTCACCCCGACATTCGCCGTTATTTCGAGAACGACGAGGGCGAGATCACGGCGCGACGTCTCTCGTACGGTGCGCGCGCCATCAACGCCAGCGGCCTCAGCGCGTTGCCCAGGTTCGTGTTTCCGGGCGGCGCGCTGGTGGGCTGCGATGCGGGCTTTCTCAACGTGAGCCGCATCAAGGGCAGCCACGCCGCCATCAAGACCGGCATGCTGGCGGGCGAAGCCGCCTATGCGGCCGTGACGGCAGGGCGCCAGCACGACGAACTCACCGCCTATCCTGAAGCCTTCGAAGCGAGTTGGCTCTACACGGAGCTGAAGAAAGACCGCAACTTCAAGAACTGGTTCCGCTATGGCCTGACCACAGGCACGCTAATGAACGGTTTCGAGCAACTCGTGCTGCGCGGACGCATGCCCTGGACGCTGCGTCGCCGCAAGCCCGACCACGCCTGTCTCAAGCCGGCCAGCGAGTGCAAGCCCATCGCCTATCCCAAGCCGGACGGCAAGCTGACGTTCGACCGCCTTTCGAGTGTCTTCATCAGCAATACCAATCATGAGGAGAATCAGCCCACGCACCTCACGCTAAAGGATGCAGCCGTGCCGGTGACCGTCAATCTGGACCGCTACGCGGGTCCTGAGGCGCGTTACTGCCCGGCGGGCGTCTACGAGTTCCTGGACGACGCGATGGAAGGCGGCAAGCGGCTGCGGATCAATGCGCAGAATTGCGTGCACTGCAAGACCTGCGATATCAAGGACCCCACGCAGAATATCGTCTGGGTCACGCCCGAGGGCGGAGGTGGTCCCAACTATTCGGGTATGTGAGGGAGCATCGGAGCGCGGCCTGCTGCGCCTGGATTTCAGGCGCAGCAGGCCGCCCGGCGCTACATGGCCCACATTTCCGTCAGCTCGGTAGTGCTCATGGCTGGATCGAGTCCGCGCAGCGCGACGAGCAGCTTCTGAGCCCTTGCAAGGCCCAGCGTTTCGGCGGTTAGCTCCATGAACTTCGCGTCTTGCTCCTGCTCGGGCATCGGGTTGCGGTCGGTGCCGATCGGGTTCTCCACGAACACGTGCTCGGAGCGGCCATCCTTGAATGTGACGGTCACGTCGGCCACGAACCGGCCCGGGTACTGCTTCTCAAGCGCGGGCTCTTCGGTAATGCGGATACTGCGAGCCATCGCTATGACGGGTTCCATATCGACCTTGCCTTGCAGATAGTCGTGGTGAACCCGAAACCCATTGCCTTTGCCCAGCAGCGTGAAGGCGGCCTGGATGGGCAGGCTGAACTGCACGTGCTCGATATTCTTCGGCTCATAAGCGTTGGTGTTCGCCGTGCCGACGACGACGTTGAAGTGCGGCGTGATCTTCAGGTGCACGTCGGCGATTTCGGCCTGACGTTCGGCGAACGGGCGCAGTGCGTCGATGTAGGCATGCGTGCAGTAGCAGGCGCAGTAGGCCTTGAGCCAGACGGTGCCGATCTCGAAGGGCTGCTTGAGCGTAAAGCGCTGTTCGGCAGCTTCGCCTGCCGGACGCTGCAGCAAGGTGCGAAAAAATCCCTTGTTGCCGCTCAGGAAGGCGCGCGGACCGGTGATGCCGGCACGGGCCATATCGGCGGCCGCCATGCCGTTGCGCGTCCCGATGCCGGCGTGAATGCGCTTGATGGAGCCGCCGGTGGAGGTGTACTCGGTGGTGCCCGAGACGTGGCTTAACGCAATGGCCAGCGCGTGGAGCGTGGTCTCGGCGTCGAACCCGCGCAGCTTGGCGGCGACGGCGGCGGCGCCGAAGTTCGAGAGCGTGCAGTGCGGATGGAAGCCGCGTTGCAGAAGGTCGGGCTGGGCCAGCACGCCCAGGCGCGCGTAGACCTCATAGCCGGCGACCATCGCTGTGATGACTTCTTCGAGCGACGAACCCATCTCCTCGCCGATCGCGAGCGCTGCCGGGATCACGCAACTGCCCGGATGGCTGTAGCTGGGGCCGTGCGCATCGTCGTATTCGAAGCCATGGCCATAGGAGCCGTTGACGAACGCGGCGTCCCCGGCGCTCATGGTCAGCGCGCAGGCGCTCACGCGGCTCTTGCCCGGCCTCTGCTGCGCGGTTGCGTACTTCAGCAGTTGCCCGGACCAGGGCATCTTCGAGATGCCGATCTGCAAGGCGATCTGGTCGCGCATCAGCCGGTTCACCCCGGCGTGCGCGCTGGCGTCGAGATGCTCGTATTTCAGCTCCTGAATGAAGCGAACGACTTCCTGCTCCAGCGGCGGGCAGTTGGCTGGAACGGTGGACGGGGTTTCGTGCTCGGTGGTCACGAGAATCTCCTTGCTTTCTGGATGCGATCGGGAAATCAGAACAGGAATACGCCTTTGCCGCCGGCCTGCGCGTCGAACAGACGATAGGCTTCGTCGGCTTGCTCCAGCTTCCAGCGGTCGGTAAACAGCTTGTCCACGTCCACGCCATGATCGGCGACGAAATGGATGCAGTCCTTCATGCTGACCTCCGACATCGTGTACGAGCCCATGATGGTGCGCTGCTTGCCGATCACGTCCTTCATGCCGTCGACGTTGAGGTTGCCGTTCACGGCCACGAGTGCAATGCGGCCCCACGGGCGCGTGCAGCGCACCGCCTGCTGTTTCGGCACGTCCCCGCCCGCGCAGTCCATCGCGCAGGTCGCGCCCAGGCCGCCGGTCAGCTTGAGTATGGCTTCGATCGGGTCCTGCTTGCTGCCGTCGATAACGTGGGCCGCGCCAAACGCCCTGGCGCGTTCGACGCGGTCGGCGGCAATGTCGACGCCAATGACTTCCACGCCCATGGCCGCGGCCAGTTGCACCGCCGATAGACCCACGGGACCGAGTCCGAACACGGCGAGCGTGTCGCGCGCGCTGATGTTCAGACGCAGCAGCGCGCCCCACGCCGTACCCGTGCCGCAGGAAACGGCGGCGCCCGTGGCGTACGAGACGTCATCCGGCAAATGGACCAGCGACGTCACGGGCACCCGCATGTAGTGCGCGTGGCCGCCATGCTTGATCACGCCATGAATATCCGCTCCGTGGCTGCACATCTGCGTCCAGCCGGTGCGGCAATGGTCGCAGTGCTGGCAGCCTTCGTAGTGGAACACCGCGACGCGGTCGCCCACCTTGAAAGCGCGCGCATCGACAGCCGCGCCGAGCGCGACGATCTGGCCGCACGGCTCATGGCCGCCGATGATCGGCGTGTCTTCCGACATGCCGCGCGACGCAAGGTCCTTGAAGCCCAGCGCTTTGATGACGTCGGCGGGCTTGTTGCGATAGAAGTGCAGGTCGCTGCCGCACATCCCCGAAGCCTTCATCTCGATGACCGCGTCGAGCGGACCGGGTGTGGGATCGTCGAATTCGAGGATGTCGAGTTTTCTTTCGCCCTTGAAAACTACGCCTTTCATGTGTCTCTCCTGATTTGTTCTCGTGGCTGGGGCGCACGGCAGTGGGGGCCGCGCGTCAATCCAGATTGATGTAGGTGGCCTTCGGGTAGAGGAAGCTTTCCACGTGCTCCTTGCCGCCTTTCCAGCCATAGCCGCTCATCTTCGTGCCGCCGAAACCCACGGCGGGATCGATCACGCCGTAGCAGTTGACCCAGACGGTGCCCGAGCGGATGCCGTGCGAAACCTTGTGCGCGGTGGACAGGTCGCGCGTCCAGACGCCGCCCGCGAGGCCGTAGGGCGTGTCGTTGGCCAGCTGGAGAGCCTCTTCCATGGAATCGAACGGAATCACAGACGCCACCGGGCCGAAGATTTCCTCCTGCGCGATGGTCATGTCGTTGCGCACGTTGGCAAAGACCGTGGGCTCCACAAAAAAGCCGTTGGTCAGCTCGCCGCCGAGGCGGCGCCCGCCGTGCACCAGTTCGGCTTCCTTGCCGCCGATGTCCATGTAGTGCATGACGCGCTCGAGCTGGCGCTGCGAGATCAGCGGACCGATCTGCGTACCCGGCTCGCGACCGTCACCGATCTTGATGGTTTTCGCGAACGCGGCCATGCGCTGCACGAATTCGTCGTGGACGGCGCGCTGCACGAGAATGCGGGTGCCCGCCACGCAGACCTGGCCCGTGTTGGCGAAGACGCCCATGGAAGCGCCGGGCACCGCCTTGTCGAGATCGGCATCGGCGAACACGATGTCGGGCGATTTGCCGCCCAGTTCCAGCTGCAGCCGTTTGAGGTTGCCTGCCGAAGCCCGCACGATCGCCTGCGCCGTGCCCACCGAACCCGTGAAGGCCACGCGGTCCACGCCCATGTGTCCGGCCAGTGCTTCGCCAACGTCCTTGCCGTAGCCGGTGACGACGTTGATCACGCCGTCGGGGACGCCTGCCTCCATCATCAGTTCGGACACGCGCAACGAGGACAGCGACGCATCCTCGGCGGGCTTGAGCACGGCGGTGCAGCCCGTTGCCAGCGCCGGGCCGTAGATCCACCACAGGCCCATCAGCGGACCATTCCAGGGGATGATGCCGCCGACCACGCCCACGGGCATCAGGTGCTTGAGCGCCGTGAAGTTCGGCGCGATGGACAGCGGACTGGCCGCCACCGAGGCAGCGCCCGTCTGCGATGCATAGAACTGCAGTAGCTGCGAGAGCCATTCCTTGTAGCCGCGTGTGCGCGCGAGCGGCGCGCCCATGTCGAGCGTTTCGATCAGCGCCAACTCGTCGAAGTTGTCGAGGATGGCGTCGTGCACGCGCAGCAGCAGCTTGCGCCGCTCATGGGCCGTGAAGCGGCTCCATGCGCCTTCGAAGGCGCGGCGCGCGGCGGCGACGGCGCGGTCGACGTCTTGCGCATCGCCCCGGGCAATATGGCAGAGCAGCTCGCCCGTGGCGGGATTGATGGCCTCGATGTGCTGGCCCGAACTGGGCTCGACCCATTGCCCGCCGATCAGCATTTTTTTTGCGCCTTGTACGAAAGCCGGCGTGCTCATATCCACTGCGTGTCTCCTTGATGGTTGTCGTGAAAGGACGGAATCACATGCGGACCATGATCGACTTCGTCTGCGTGTAGGCCTCGATCGATTCCTGGCCGAACTCGCGTCCCCAGCCCGATTGCTTGTAGCCGCCGAAGGCCATGGCCGGATCGGATTCGCCGAACGTGTTGATCCACAGCCGGCCCGCCTTCAGCGCGCGCACCACCTTGTGGGCGCGCGAGACGTCGCGCGTCCAGACCGCGGCGGACAGGCCGTAGGCCGTGTCGTTGCCTTGCAGCACGGCGTCGTCTTCGTCCTTGAACGGGATGATCGAGAGCACCGGGCCGAAGATCTCTTCCTGCGCGATCCGCATGCCGTTGCGCACGTTGTCGAACACCGTGGGCTCGACGAAGTAGCCCGCGCCGCTCCACGCGTTGCCGCCCAGGCGCAGCGCGGCGCCGCCTTCCTGACCCGCGCCGATGTACGACCAGACGCGCTCGCGCTGCTTCGCCGAGATCAGCGGCCCCAGCTTCGTATCGGCCGCGAACGGGTCGCCCGCTTTCCACGTCGCCGCCAGTTGGGCCACGCGCTCCGACACCTGGTCGTGGATGCTTTCCTGCACGAACAGGCGCGTGCCCGCCGAGCAGACCTGGCCTGAATTGCCGCAAAAAGTTTTGACGGCGCTCTGCACGGCCTTTTCGATGTCGGCGTCGGCGAAGACCACGTTGGGCGCCTTGCCGCCGAGTTCCAGCGTCACCTTCTTCAAATTGGACGTCGCGTCGCGCACGATCTGTTTGCCGATGGCCGTGGAGCCCGTGAACGCGATTTTGTCCACGCCCAGATGCTGGGCGAGCGCGGCGCCCGCCGTGGCGCCGAACCCAGGCAGCACGTTGATGACGCCGGGCGGCAAATCGGTCTCCTGGATCAGCTCCGCAAGACGGATGGAGGTCAGACACGCAAGCTCGGCGGGCTTGAGAATCACCGTGTTGCCGCAGCACAGCGCGTTGGCGAATTTGATGGAGGCCATCAGGATCGGCACGTTCCACGGAATGATCTGGCCGCACACGCCCAGCGGTTCGCGCAGCGTGTAAATCAGCGTGCTGCCGTCCGACGGGATCGTGGTGCCCAGCACCTTCGAGCACCAGCCCGCGTAGTAGCGGAAGATGTCGACGGCGGCCGTTACCGCGCCCTGGGCGAACCACAGCGGCATGCCGTTATCGAGCGACTCGATCGCGGCCAGCTCGTCGATGTGCTGTTCGACCTTGTCGGCGATCTTGAGCAGCGCACGGGTGCGCGCGTGAGGCGACAGCGCGGCCCAGGACGGCGCCTCGAAGGCCTTGCGGGCGGCGATGACGGCCGCGTCGACGTCGGCGCTGTCGGCTTCGGCCACATGGCAGAGCAGTTCTTCGGTCGCCGGGTTGATGACTTCGAAGGTCTTGCCCGATGCCGCCTCGATCCACTGTCCGCCGATGAGAAGGCGCTTGCCGCGTTGCTTGATCCAGGCGAGCGCTTTGGCGCGTGCGGCTTGAGCGGGGTTGGATGAATTCGTCATGAAGCCTCCACGTGTAATGGCAATGCGCTCAGGCGACGGCGACGTCGACCCGGGTGGACAACACGGCGCTCAGCGGGTTGGCGCGGCGCACGTCCGGATTGAAATCGGCGGGCGTGACGCACAGGAATAGCGTGCGCCCGTCCGCACCGCCGAGAGCACATGCATAACAATTGCGATCCCCGGTCTGGATCTCTTCGAGAACGCGTCCGCCGGGTGCCACGCGCAGTACGCGCGCCTTGGTGAAATCCGCGACCCAGATCGCGCCTTCGGCGTCGACTTGCGAGATGCCGTCCGAGGCAACGGTGATTTCGGCCATCGACTGGATCACATCGTCGTTTTGCGGCACCGGGCCGAAATTCGCCCAGTCCCGACGCGCCGATAGCGAACCGTCGGGCAGGATGTCGAAGGCCGAAAGCCGGTTGCCGAACGATTCGGCGACCACGAGCGTGCGGTTGTCGATGACGGTCGGGCCGTTGGGGAAATGCAGCCCTTCGCTGACCATGGTGACCGTTCCATCCGGATCGACGCGCGCCAGCCGGGCCGGGCGGCGGGGCGCCAGCTTCATGACGTCGAAGCCGAGATTGCCCACCCACGCGCGGCCCTGCGCGTCAACGACCATGTCGTTCGGCTCGAATTCGAGGTGCGGGAACAGGTCGGCATGGACCACGACGGCGCCATCGTGCTCGCGGCGCAGCAGCTTGCGATCGTGCATGGACACGGCGAGCAGGCGGCCATCCGGCAACCAGCCGATGCCGGAGGGACATTCGGGAACGTGCATTTCGGTGTGCAGGTCGCTGCCGTCCTCGCGTATCGAGCAAACCCGTTCGGAGTACAGATCGCTGAACCAGAAGCGCCCATCGTGCCAGCGCGCCCCTTCGGTATGCGTCATGCCATCCAGCAGAAGGGTAAGTTGTCTCATGTTATTAACTATCATTAGTTAGATAAAGGCGCGCGCGACGGCACACCGGCTCGTCTGGCCGCGCTATGAAGGTAGGCGGGCCGATGGAAAATCCGGCTGGCGTTTGCCGCGCAGCGCGGCCAGACCTTCCTTGACGTCCTCGCCCAGGAAACACAGCATTTCCATGGCGAGTGAATTGTCGAAGATGGGGCCGGCGAGGCGCATCCAGTTATTGAGTGACTTCTTGGTCGCGCGTATAGCAGTCTGGCTGCCGCACGCAAGATTTGCCGCGATGCCGAGAGCCTTCGCCAGGACTTCTGCACGCGGCGTGCAGAACGTAACGAGGCCGATGCGCTCCGCTTCCTTGCCGTCGATGAAATCCGCCGTCATCAGGTAGTACTTCGCCTTGGTCATGCCGCACAGCAGCGGCCAGATGATGGCGGCGTGGTCGCCCGCCGACACGCCCAGGCGCGTATGGCCGTCGGTCATGCGCGCGTCTTCGGCCATCACGCTCACGTCGGCCAGCAGCGCCACGGCGAGGCCCGCGCCCACGGCCGTTCCGTTGATTGCCGAGATGATTGGCTTTTCGCAGGCCAGCATGTTGTAGACGATGTCGGAGGCCTCTTTCATCACGCGCATCGTGGCTTCGTGGCTGTTCGACATTTCTTCCACGACGGCCAGGTCGCCGCCCGCGGAGAATGCACGCTCGCCCGCTCCGGTGACCACCGCCGCCTTGACATTCGGATCGTCGTTGAGCACGGCCCAGACCTGGGTCAGTTCCCAGTGCATTCTATTGTTCGTGGCATTCATGAAGTCGGGACGATTCAGCGTGACGAGCATGACGCCGTCATGCTGGGGATCGAACCGGATGAACTCGAATTCTTCGTATCGCATGCTGGTTTCCAAAACGG
The DNA here is from genome assembly GCF_004353915.1 of Paraburkholderia silviterrae. Classification (GTDB taxonomy): domain Bacteria; phylum Pseudomonadota; class Gammaproteobacteria; order Burkholderiales; family Burkholderiaceae; genus Paraburkholderia; species Paraburkholderia silviterrae. The sequence goes on from NZ_SMRP01000012.1 coordinate 211,600, forward strand.
ATTTGAACGGGTCGACTTGCATTGAACCCGCTGATATCGGCGGGCGCAATGCGTGCGATGCGCGCGTTCCGTACTTTGGCAGCCGCCCGGAAAAACGCTTTGAGTCCGGTTTCTTCGCCTATATTGGGAAGGCGTGTCGAGCGTCCTTGCAGGTACTCTCGCGAGTATCAGCGCGATCCACGTTCACGTTCGAGTTGTTCGCGCTGCACGATCAGAAAGTCCATTAGCGCGCGTGTTTTCGCAGGCATTTGCGAGCGCGACGGGATGTAGAGATGGAAGCCCGGGAAGGGACGGCACCACGGTTCGAGTACGCGTATCAGCGACCCGCTGGAGAGATGATGCCGCACGCAAAGATCGATGTGCTGTACGAGCCCGACGCCCTGTACCGCGGCGCGCAGCATGCTGTCGTCGTCGTTGAAGATGGCGTTCCCTTGGGGTTCGTACACCACCGTTTGGGCCTCGGTGCCCGGTGTGGTGAACGACCAGCGGTCGATCGTACCGCTCGACGTGAAGCGATAGGAGAGACAGTTGTGCCGCATGAGGTCGGCGGGCGTTTCCGGCATGCCGTGGCGCGCGAAGTAATCCGGCGATCCGACGATAGCCATCTCCAGCATGGGTGTCACCGGCACGGCCACCATATGTTCGTCGAGACTCTCGCCAAGGCGAATGCCCGCGTCCAGACCTTCCGCCACGATATTCGAAAAGCCGTCGTTCATGACGAGTTCGAGACGCAGCTTCGGGTAGCACGCGAGGAAGTCGGCCATGTGCGGTTCCAGCAGCAAGCGCGCCGCGACCCGCGAAGTGCTCACGCGGATCTGCCCGACCGGTACGGCATGCGTTTCGCCGATTTCTGCCACCGCGCGTTCGATTGTCGCCAGCGCCGGCGCAAGCGTATCGAACAGGCGCTGCCCCTCTTCGGTGAGCGACATGTCGCGGGTCGTGCGATGCAGCAGGCGCACCTTGAGATGCTGTTCGAGCGCCTTGAGCTGCTGCGAGAGCGCCGCGCGCGAAACCTCCATTTCCGTCGCCGCCCGGGTGAAGCTGCGGTGACGGGCAATGTTCACAAACGAGGCGAGGGCGGGCAGGAGTGAGGTTTCGATTGACATATTGTCAAGTTTAGCTTAACACTGATGTGTTTGAAAGGCGGTTTTTCCTAACCAAAAGCGCGCCTATGATGAATCCCATCGCAACGGACTTTTCCACACAGGAGCAAACCGATCGTGCAGAACGTCAATTTCAGGAATCTCAATGGCCAGGGCGTGACGATGGCCGCCGCCATTCATCTTCCGGAAGGCTTCGACGCGAGCCGCAAATATGCAGCCGTGGTCGTCGCGCATCCGGGTGGCGGCGTGAAGGAACAGACCGCCGGACTGTACGCCAGCAAGCTTGCGGAAAACGGCCTGGTGGCGATTGCTTTCGACGCTTCGTATCAGGGCGCAAGCACGGGCGAGCCGCGGCAACTCGAAAACCCGTACATCCGTACCGAAGATATCAGCGCAGTGATCGACTATCTGGTGACGCTGCCGTATGTCGACGCGGAGCAGATCGGCGCGATGGGTATCTGCGCGGGCGGCGGCTATACCGCGAATGCTGCCATCAACGACCGCCGCATCAAGGCCGTGGGTACCGTCAGCGCCGTCAACATCGGCCAGATGTTCCGCAATGGGTGGGAGAACACGGTTGCGGACGCGGATGCGATTGCGTTCATCCAGGCCGGTTCGCAGGCGCGCACGAGCGACGCGGTGAACGCGAATCTCGCTACTCTGCCGCTCGCCCCGATGCGTCGTGAAGATGCGCCGAACAAGGAACTGGAAGAAGCTTGGGAGTACTACCATACGCCGCGCTGCGAGCATCCGAATGCGCCTGGTTTCATGACGGCCCGCAGCCTCAACCAGATCATCACGTATGACGCCTACAACAAGGCCGAAGCATTCCTGACCCAGCCGCTCCAGATCGTGGCGGGGAGCGTGGCCGGCAGCAAGTGGATGAGCGATGACCTGTTCGCTCGCGCCGCCAGCAAGGACAAGCAATTCCACGTTGTCGAAGGCGCGAATCACATGTCGCTGTACGACGTGCCGAAGTATGTCGACGAGGCCGTTTCGGTACTCGCGCCGTTCTTCCAGCGCACGCTCGCTCATTGAGAAAACGGGACCCATCATGAAAGCCAGCAACATTCGCACCGTCACCTACAAGAATCTGGGATGGGATACGGCGGCGGACATCTATCTGCCGCCGGATTTCGATGAGACGAAGCAATACCCCGCCATCGTGAGCACGCACCCAATCGGCAGCTGCAAGGAGCAAACCGCCGGGAATGTCTATGGTGCCGCGCTTGCAAAGGAAGGGTTCGTCGTCGTCGCCTTTGATGCGAGCTTCCAGGGCGCCAGTGGCGGGGCGCCACGCTTCATCGAAGATCCGTCGATTCGTGTCTCGGATATCCGCTTCGCTATCGACTATCTCGTCACGCTGCCGTATGTCGACGAGAACCGTATCGGCGCGATCGGCGTGTGCGGCGGTGGTGCCTATACGATCCAGGCGGCCATGACCGATCACCGGATCAAGGCGGTGACATCAATCACCGGTGTCAACTTCGGTCGTCTGATTCGCGAAGGATTCAGCAACTTTGATCCGGTTGGCGCGCTGGAGGCAATGGGCAAGCAGCGCACGGCGGAAGCAAAGGGCGCGCCGCGCAACGTCATCAACTATCTGCCTGCATCGGTCGATGAGGGCCGGAAGAATGGCGTGACGGATATCGACGTGCTGGAAGCCACGGACTATTACAAGTCCGATCGTGGACGGAAACCGAATGGCGCGACCAGTGGGTTGTTTTCGTTCAACAGCGCCGCGATGGGCTGGGATGCATTCCTGCATGCCGAAGTGCTGCTCACGCAGCCGCTGATGGTAGTGATCGGCGACAAGCCAGGCGCTTTTGGCGCGTATCGCGACGGCTGGGAAATATACGGCCGCGCGGCATCGAAGGACAAGCATATCGTCGTGGCCGAAGGCTGGTCGCACTACGACCTGTACGACAAGCCCGAGCCGGTTGCGTTGGCACTGGCCAAAGTTGTGCCGTTCTTCAAGGAACACCTGTAATCGCCCAGGGGCACCGCCGACGCGGTGTCCCTGCCGGAACGCCGGTCATGAGTTTTAAATCGGATACCTTATCAAATTATGAAGAACGTTCTCGTTCTGGGCGCGAGCGGGCAGATCGCGCAGTGGGTGATTCAAATGCTCGCGCAACGCAGCGACACCGCGATGACGCTGCTTTTGCGAAACCCGAAGAAAATCGCCAGCAAGTTGCCCGCCAACGCGAAGCTCGTGGTTGGCAGTTCGCTCGACGGGAAGCTCCTCGCTCAGGCCATGTCGGGTCAGGATATCGTCTATGCGAACCTGACGGGCGATGATATCGACGTCCAGGCGAGAAGCGTCGTGGCGGCCATGAAGGCTGCCGGCGTCAAGCGCCTCGTTTTTGTGCTCTCGCTCGGGATATACGACGAAGTGCCCGGCAAGTTCGGCGAGTGGAATAACGCAACCATCGGGGAGGATCTCAAGCCTTTCGCGCGCGCGGCTGAAGCGGTGGAAGCATCGGGCCTCGACTACACCATCGTGCGTCCCGCGTGGCTGACCGATGAGGACGAAGTCGACTACGAACTGACTGAACGTCACGAACCGTTCAAGGGCACTGTCGTCTCGCGCAAAAGCGTGGCGGACCTGATCGCGAAGATCATCGAGTCTCCGCAGTTGTACACAGGCGCGAGCCTCGGCGTCAACAAGCCGGACACCGACGGCGACAAACCCTATTTCATGTAACTGCAGCTAATGACCAAGACAACCGACACCCTGTTCGAGGCGTTTTCCTTTCCCAACGGCTTAACGCTACGCAACCGCCTCGTCATGGCGCCGATGACAACATGGTCGTCGAACGCAGACGAAACTGTTTCCGATCAGGAGCTCGCCTGGTATCGCGCCCGAGCCGGTGGCGTCGGGCTTGTGCTGACCGGCTGCACGCATGTCATGGAAAACGGCGTTGGCTTCACGCATGAATTTGCCGCCTACGATGATCGTTTCATTCCAGGCTTGAGCCAGTTGGCACAGGCCGCTAAAAGCGGCGGTGCGCCCGCGGTATTGCAGATTTTTCATGCGGGCAACAAGGCCGTGCGCGGCTTGATTCCCGGCGGCGAAATGGTGAGCGCCTGCGCGACGAAAGCGCCACCCGGACCATTCAACGACGGCCAGCATTACAGCCGGGCGCTGGACCATGACGAAATACTGGAGGTGATTCGTGCGTTTGGCGAAGCCACGCGGCGCGCCATCGAAGCGGGTTTCGATGGCGTAGAACTTCACGGCGCGCACGGATTCCTGATCCAGAACTTCCTCTCGCCGCTGTATAACCAGCGCACCGACGACTGGGGCGGATCACTGGAAAACCGCATGCGCTTTCCGTTGGAAGTGGTGCGGGAAGTTAAACGTGTTGTAGCCGCGCGTGCGGTACGTCCCTTCCTGGTGGGCTATCGCATCTCTCCGGAAGAGTCGGGAGAGGGATCACTACGCATCGGTGACGCGTGCTCGTTGATGGATCGGCTGATCGAGACTGGCATCGACTACCTGCACGTTTCGCTCTACAACCTGCTCGCGGGCAAGCCGCAGGACTATGCGGGCGATCAGACTACGATCGAACAGATCGTTGAACGTGTTGGTCGGCGTGTGCCGCTGATCGCGGCGGGCGGCATCGGCCAGCCGGAGCAGGCACGCAAGGCCCGCGCGGTCGGTCTGCCACTCGTGGCGGTCGGGCGTGGCCTCGCCACGACGCCGGACTGGGTGGAACTCAGCCGGATGCGAAGCAACAAGGCCATCGATATCGCGCTGGATTTCTCCCGCGAACCCGCAGAGCTTCGTATTCCTGACAAGCTATGGGACGCGATCAAGACGACCGCCGGATGGTTCCCCGTGCGCCACGATGCGCTCGATGTGGCTTGACGCATCGTGGCCGCACGGAGTGTCGGGCGTCGGTCTAGACTGCGCGTGAGCACGCCGTCATTTCCCACCCGGCCGTGGTGCCGCTTTCGTTCGCGGGGTGCTCGGCACCGCGTCGCAACGGCTGTGCGGCGTCCTGCAAAATCATGTCGGCGGCTTTCTCGCCAATCATGATGACGGACGCATTGGTCGCGCCGGAGATGGGCGCGGGCATGATGGACGCATCCGCGACGCGCAGACCTTCGATGCCTCTTACGCGCAGGCGCGCGTCGACGACTGCGTAGGGATCGTTGTCCGGGCCCATCCGCGCGGTGCCATTGTGGTGGTAGACGGTGCCGCCGCGCTCGCGCGCGAAGTCGAGAATTTCCTGATCCGTGCAGATATCGTTGCCGGGGAAAATCTCGTCGACGTAGTAGGGCGCGAAAGGGCGCGCCTGCAACACCCTGCGCGCCATCTTCACGACCGCGACCATCGCTGTCTGATCGGACTGCGCCGCCAGGTAGTTCGGCTGGATAAGCGGGCCGATGTCGATATTCGTCGATAGCGCCTTTACGTATCCACGGCTTTCCGGACGCTGTTTATGCCCGCCAAGCGTCATGCCCGGATAGTGGTCGAGCAGGCCCGGCAAGCCTTCGCGATGGCGTTGTCAACTTGACGGCAACTGAGGGGGTAAGATGGAGAACGAATCGGTATCCTCATCAATATGCGCACTTGGCAGCATCGCTCACGGTCCAACGATTCCACGCTGCAAGGCGCGCCTTGAGTTTGGTGCGATGGGACTGCGCCGTCATGCGGTGGCGGGATAATGCAAAGTGTTGACGGATCGGACCGAAGCTGGATAGAAACACCTGCGTGCGAAGCGGATCGCGAAACCCGTTCATAGCGCGCTCACGGCGACGCGTAGGTTGGTGACTGTTCTCGGCACGGTTATTCACCCGTGCAGCCGCCTTCACGAACACGTGCTTGACGCCCGCTAGTTCTGCGATGTCTGCCTTCGCCGCAGGGTAACTGCGCAGTTGGTCGGTGACGATTTTCCGGGGCATGGGATTCGATCGCAGCACATGCTTGAAGAAGCGTTTGGCTGCGGCCTTGTCCCGGTGCTTCTGCAGAAGCACATCCAGCTCGGCGCCGCATTCATCCACGGCCCTCCACAGCACGTAGGACTCGCCGCGCAGCTTCACGAACACTTCGTCCAGATGCCACGTGCTGCCAGGCTTGCGTCGCACCGCCTTTGCGCGCCCTGCGAAGGCGGCTCCGAACTTGTCGCACCAGCAACGGATTGTCTCGTAGGTCACCACCACGCCCCGCTCAAGCAGCAACTCCTCAATATCGCGCAGGCTCAGGTTGAAGCGGAAATACCAGCGAACGGCGCAGCTGATGACGCTCGCGGGGAAGCGGTGACCGTGGTAAAGCGACTTCGTCTTTTTCATCGCCTCATTTTAACGCCCCGCACTCGCTAACCTGACAACGCCGATTTCAGGACTTTGTGCGATCGTTGTTGCCACATCGATGGCAGCCGAAACAGGCCAATGTCTAACCTTGCCTGTCAAGACGAGGATCGCTGATCGCTTATAGGTAGAAAGGTCTACCGCCGCCTTATTATGACGTTGCCTCGTTGCTTGCAATCGATACGAACGCCCCTGAGCTAAAATCTAGAGCCCTATCATCAGGTGTGGCTTCCCGACCACGATCCCGCCGTCGAAGCCGTGAATCTGCGAGAGCCACTTCGATTCGGGCAAGGTTGGCGGTGCCAGATGAGACAGAACCAATGTTTTGACTTCGGCGGCGCTAGCAATTTCGCCGAGCTTTGTCGCCTCCGTATGTCCCTGTTTTAGATGTCGGAGCTTCGCCGCATGTGCAAGGCTTAATGGTTGCGGGAAAAGACTCGTCGCCCAATCGAGGTCAATGGCTTCGTGGACCAGAATGTCGGCGCCTTTTGCCAGCTCGACGAGGTTATCGCACTTCGTGGTATCGCCGGAAAATACGATGATTCCATCGGCAGACTCGAAGCGAAATGCAAATGCAGGAAACATCGGGCGATGATTGACCAGAATTGCCGATACCAGAACATTTTCATCCCGATAGATCGGAAAGGGACGCATTCCGGGTGCAGGGTTCGCGAACGATGCGTTCAGCCCCTCAGGTAATACGATGTCATGCACATCGATATAGCGATGGGGGTTCGGCATGCCACTGTCCGTGATGTTGTCGTTCAAATCGGACGCAAACCCCCGATAGAGCGCCTCAGTCATGTCTCGCGTCCCGGGTTGAGGGCGGTCGGGGCTGATGAGCTCCGACCTCTGTCGATCTGCATAAAACGCTGTCTGCGCTGCCGGTACGCAACCTGGCCCGTATATCTGGACCGGTGACTTGCGGCGCGGCACGCCATCCGTCGCCCCGAACAGCAGCAGCTCGGAATAGTCGACCACATGGTCAGCATGCAGATGTGTGATGAATGCCGTCCGAAGCGTATCGAGACCGCCAGGCAGTGTAGCGGCTCCCGGACTTCCGAGGCCACAGGCGAAATAGGCGTCGAGCCAGCCGCGTCCGAAGTCGACGAGATAGACATCGTTGCCAACAACCACAGCAGACGAAATTCCGCCACAGCCGCAGCCTCGCCATGACGTCCTGCCCCCGCCCACGCCGAGCAGCACGAGCCGCGTTCTGGCTCGTGTAGTGGATGGTGCCACCGACTCGGCGTTGGCCGTGCTGTGTCCACCAACGGCGACTCCGAGCGCCAGAGAACTGGCGCCAATCAACAAGTTTCTGCGTGCTTTGTCCATGGGATTCAAATAGGTTTGCATTGTCTGGTAAAGCCCTCGAACATGACGTCGGCATCTGTACTGCAGCTCAGTCATTGCTCGAGGGGCCACATAGGAGAACGGCCAGGCGCCGTATGGGTACAGTTTCAAAACCGGTGTCGAATGCCGGCGATGACCGAGGTTTGCAGATTGCCGCTCGAAGACGGCTGCGTGTACAGGGTCGCGTAGCGTGCGTCGCCGGATGCATGTTGATAAAGCCCTATTGCGTACAGGTCAGTTCGCTTCGAAAGAAAATAGTCGACACCCAGATTCACCTGTTGGTATCGCGGATGCTCGCCCTGATCGTTGTGCCCATTGGTATAGATGTAAGCCGTCCCGAATCGCAATTGCGGACTTATCTGATAATTGCAATTGATCTCGTAATTGTCGGCCCGTGCCGAATTGATCGAGGCGTCGAATGCCGTATGACTGAATAGTAGACCGACTGTCGCGTGTCCAATGGAATAGGAGCCACCCGCGGCGAAAACTTGGTGTCTGCGGATGACACCGCTCCCCCCCAGCAGGGCGAGCCCGGCGGTACCACCATAGTCCGAGTTGGTGCCGCTTCCGGACCCGCCGATCGCGCCCGCCGTGCCTGCGGCATCAGGGTTGTCCAGGCGAAAATAGCCCGCGCCCATCGCAAGAGCACTGCGGACATAGCGTGTCCCCACACTCCAGGCTCGATTATTGGAGAATGCGCCCGGTTGATTGCTGAGGGCGTAGAGGCCGCCGAACGTCAGGCCGTAATAATTGTTACCGGTGTATTTTATTGAATTGTTGACACGAAAAGCTGGCGCGAGATCGTCAATATTCCCTACGTGGGCACCGACGATCGACGCCCACGCTGACGCCGAACTTAAAAAGCCGACAAAATCCAGTACCGATTCGTACTGTCGGCCAAACGTCAACGCGCCATATTCACTGTTTTTCAAGCCGATATACGCCTGCCGCCCGAATTCACGATTCCCTTGCCCAAACTTCCCGCTATTGATGTCGAATCCATTTTCGAGCCGGAAAACTGCCTGCGTGCCGCCGTCCAGGTCCTCGGCACCCAGCAATCCCCATCGATCGCCACTCAGGTTGCTGGACTGCGCCTTCCATGCACGATTTCCCTGTTGGTTGCTGACATAGGCGAATCCGGTATCGAGGATGCCGTATATCCCGACGTGGCTTTGCGCGGAACACAACGTTGGGGAGCCAACCAGCACGGCGATTATTGAAAGTCGCTTCCTCACTATACATGTCTCAATCGATTAGTTATTCGAAGTTATTTTTATAGATATTTTTTGTGGATAATTTTTAATTGTGCCCATGACCGGCTGATAATGGACTCAAACGTTGGCGATTTGGGTGTCGCTCTATTTACCCCTGTAGTTGTCTCATGCGTTTGCGAGACCTAGGTGTGTGTTTCAGATGCTCCCTGCGACTGCAGCAGGGTAAGCAGCGAAGGCAGCCAGCGCGGCACGGTTTGCCTGCAGGAAGTGTGGCACCGGACCAGCATGTTGTTGCTGGATGGGCCACCTCCTCAACGTTACGACGTCCAGTTTGCATGGCGATTTGTCGGGATGATCCAATGTTGCATGGAAGCATTCGGTCGGTGGCAAATCAGGTGTCCCGCAATAGCGGACTTGCTCCCGGTACCACGGGGCGCAGATCAGGAATGCAGGCGAGAGCAGAGAGCGTGGAAATTCCCGTCGAGTCCTGAATGCACTTGACGGCTGGCAGCGACGGCATTTGCACGCAAGCGGATGCGAGGATCACGTCAACGCCGGTGGTATCCAGCGCTCCACTCCGACTTCAGGTCTCGGCACTCGCGAGCTGAGCGTCCAACGGGGATGATTGCAGTGCGCGATATTTGCCGAGCGAGACGAGAAGTACGCAGGCGACGAGGAGCACCAACGGCGCGAGCCGCAGCGGCAGTTCGTAGCTGCCATTCAGGTCGAAGTAGCGGCCCGCCAGAAGCGGTCCGATCACTGCGCCGAAGGCATAGCCCGCGAATGCGATGCCATAGTGCAGTCCAAAACGACGCAGGCCCAGATAGGCGCGAATGAGATAGGAGAGGAGGTCACCTTCGGCACCGATCGCAAGCCCAATACAGGCGCATGCGAACAGGGCGGATTGGACAGACGCGGCGTTCATGAGTAGCAGGTACCCCGCCGCACCTGCGAGAAAAAACCCGGCGCCGACAAACGGAGCGTGAAACCGGTCGATCAGGATGCCGGAAAGCAGGCGTCCGACGAGAATGCCCACACCGATGAGCGAGGCGCAATGCGCTGCTGCGCCAGCGGACAGACCGCGATCCGTGAGCAGCGCGGGCAGGTGCGGATTGAGCGAAAGCGTCGCGCTCGACGTCAGAAAGGCGACGGCAAAAATGGTACAAAGCTTTACCGCTGAAAATGCAGGCTCCGAGCCAGCACCGTTGATGAAGCGATCGTGGCGTCGGGCGGATCGCGTTGCCGTTTTGCGCTCCCTGATCAGCGCGCATGCAAGCAGGGAGCCGACAAGCGAGACGCACGCGATGATCTGGTAAGTGGCGCGCCAGTGGACCGCTGCGATAAGATGCTGTGTCGCTGTTGGCGCTGCTGCGGCGCCAACGCCAAGGCCAATCATGGCGCAGCCAGTTGCGAGCCCAAGGCGCCGGTCAAACCATTGCGGGAGGATCGCGAGATAGCCGAGCACGGACGTCGCCGCGCCAGATACGCCGATTACCAGCGAGAGCGCAATCCACTCGCCTATGCTTCCGCTCTGCAGACTCATGCACGCCACGGCGATACTGAACACGATGGCCGAGGCGAGAATCACACGGCGCACGCCGAAACGGTCCATCAGCATCCCAATGAAGGGGCTTGCGGCCGCCAGGCCTCCCATTGACGCGGCGTACGATACGACCGCCTGTTCTCGCGTCCAGTGAAACTCGCGCAGAATCGCGGGCGCGAAAACTCCAGCGGTCGCATTGAACGCCGGTGCGTAGCCGATTGCCATGCCGATTGCCGCACCGGCGACGATGGCGGCAAGCTGCGCCTTGCCGGGCTCATCTTGAACTGCCGGTTGAGGGGGCGCTGCGGGTGTTACGTTCATGATTGTCTCCTCATGGCTCGTTGCCGGCGTGGCGCTGTGGCCGATCTCTCCGGACGGAAGGCGAATGCTGGTTGCGTCAGGCGGAGCAGGTCAGTCGAGACCGCGGCGGTCGCCGAGGTACGCGCCTGCACCCTGAAGTTGTGGTTCTAGCCCGAGTCGTTTGAGCATTTGCCGGACCGTGCACGCGGCCGTCGATGTGACCGGGATGCCAAGTGCCTGTTGAGCACGTTGTAGCGCCGGCAGCGATGGCATCTGTACACACGCCGATAGCACGACTGTGTCTACGCCGCGCACGTTCAAGCGCTTGACGTCGTCGAGCAGCGTGAGCGGGTCGCGCGCGCCCACATCGAGGTTGTCTTCGATCGAGAAATTGATGGCGTCCTGCACCTCGATATCTTCCGCCTCGATGTAATCAACCACGCGACGCGTGAGCGCATCGCTGTACGGTGCCATGAGCGAAATGCGCTTTGCGCCGAAGCTCTTGAGCTCATCGACGATCGCACCCGCCGAGGTCATCACTTGCGACGGCACGCCTTGCGGGCCTATCGCGTCACGCAGCGCCTGCGCAGCCGTTCGGTGGTAGCCGTGACCCATGCACATGATGGCGACGAGGCACGCGGTGCTGAGCACGTCCACGCGCGCGTCAGCAAGCTCGACTGCGCATCGGCCCATGTCGCGGTTCATGTTTTCCAGCTCTTCGGCAACCACCTTGTGCATACGTACACGGCTGGCGTGAAACGTGAATGCGTGCTCGGGATGGTCCTGCATGTATGACGCGAACATCGCGGGAATTTCCTTTTCCATCGTGATGTTCGAGCTGGGCACGATCTGCCCGATGCGGTAGTTCATTCTCTGTTTACCTCGTTGTGTCGGCGCGCGTATGTCGCGCCAGTGTCGCGCGAAGCGGCGCGGGGATCTCCGTGCTTTCCCGCACGTGGGCGTGGACGCAGATCGGTGAGAATCGGGCACTGAAGACTCGTTCGCCGCCCGGGCGCCTGCCTTCGCAGTGAAAGTCGAAACTGCGCGTGCGTATCTCGCCCACGTAGCATTCGAGATCGACCACGTTGTTGGGCCAGAGCGTGCCGGAGAAGTCGAACGTCATGCCGCGGCAGGGCAAGCCCACGCCGTATTGCTGACCGAGCGACTCGCCGGATCCGCCGGCAATGTGATCCTTGAATAGCGTGAGCGCGCCGAGTAGATACTCCGGAAAGCGCCCGGTGTAGACGACGCCAGCCGGATCGCAATCGCCCCAACGCACCGTGCGTCGCACAACAAATGGCGATTCGTCCAGCACGTACTCGTAACTTTGCGTCATTGCAGCGCCTCGCCAGCCGGCAGTGCGCCGGCGCTCGCCAGTTCCTGCATGAGCATGGGGTACTGCTCGCGCAACCGCGCTGCGTCGACGCGGCCCGTGCGTGTCATGAACTGGTAGACGAATTCATGCGGCGTGTACGTGTCCATCCACCCCCGGATCTGCTCATACCATTCATATGAGGCTTCCGAGGCGCTGATCAGGCGGTCCTTGGAATCGCGACGGGCGTGAACATACGCGTTAAGCGCAGCCGGCGCGTCGTCGGCGTGAGCGGCGATTGCCTGCGCAAGCGCGATCGAATCTTCCATGGCGATACGCGTACCCGAACCAATCGAAAAATGCGCGCTCGCGAGGGCGTCCCCGATCAGCACGCGATTGCCGCTGAACCAGTTCGCATTACGAATTACAGGGAACTGCCGCCAGATCGAATTGTTCGACACCAGGCCCTGGCCGTCGAGTTCGGGCGCAAAGACGTGTTCGAATAACTCGCGCCGCTCGTCGGCGCTCGCGCTTTCAAGTCCAAGCTCGCGCCAGGTCTGGTCGTCGCATTCGGCGACGAAGGTGCTCATGTGCGCCGAATACGGGTAGTAATGCGCGACGAAGTAGCCGCCGTTGTAACGCCGGAATACGAGCGCCGGACACTCAAATGCCTTTTCCACGCCGAACCACGCGAAGTGATTGGTGAGATCGCGGCGCGTCGTGCCGAAGCCGGCTTCTACGCTCGTGCGCACCAGCGAGTTGATGCCGTCCGCACCCACGACGATGTCGCCTTCGAGCGCATCGATATCGAGCACGCGCGAGGACCACGTGACGCGAATGCCAAGGCGTGCCGCGTGCTCCTGCAGGATCGAGAGCAGCCGCAGCCGCGCGATCGCGCCGCCGCCCTGGCCGGGGCGCTGTACCGTGATGGCCGTTTCGTCGCTCACGATGGTCTGCTGTGTGCTGAACGTCATCGCCTTGACGAGGTCGGCGCACACGTCGGGCGCGGCGTCGCTGAGCCGGGCGAGACCCGTGTCGGCGAGCACGACGCCGAAGCCGAACGTGGCATCAGGCGCGTTTTGCTCGAACACTTCAACGGTTACGCCGGGTGCCTGCCGCGCCAGCAGGATGGCGAGGAAAAGACCCGAAGGGCCGCCGCCTACGATATCGACTTTCATGGCTGCACCATCGGGCTGATCAGGAGGCTCTCGGCATCGAACTGCTCGATGCGGCCAGCAAGTCCGCCCGTGAGCGCGCCATACCAGACTGCCGGCTTGAAGCCGAGCGCCTTGCGGCTGAACGTGAGTCCCGGGTTGCCGTCGATACGGATATAGCCGTCGCCAAGCACCGCCGTGCGGTAAGCGTCTGATTGGCGTGCCGCGTCGACGAGCGGTCGGAATTCGGGCACGTCGAGCACGAACACAGAAGCAACGCCGGCATTGGCCGAGGCGTCGAGGTGGCTCGCCTTACGTTGCCACACCGGATCGATCGAGCCGAACGGTTCGCCAGCCGCCGCCCGCCGTTCCATCTCGATGGCGGCGTCGATGGTGCGGGTGGCATCCCCGCCGTCCATGGCGTCGAACGGACGCGTCTGGTAGGTGATTTCGATCGGGTAGCCGTTCGGGTCGTTGAAGTAGATCGACTCAATCACTTCGTGACGCACCTGATAGCGCAACTCGATCCCTGCCTGCTCGACGCGCGCGCGCCAGGCTGCCAGTTCGACGGCATCAGCGACCTGCCACGCCGTGTGGGTGGCGCGGACCTGATAGTGGTCACTGGGTGCGAGCCGTTCGGGGCGCTCGGTGCCGATGTAGTAGAAGAACGCAATCGTGCTGCCGTTGCCGCTGTCGAAGAAAAAATGCAGGAAATCGGCGTGATCTGCCGGGCCCCAACCGCGGGCCGAGATTGCGTGCACGAGCGGCAAGCCGAGCAGATCGCGATAAAAATGCACGGTTTCCTCGAGCTTCCACGTCGGGCGCGCGGTGTGATGGACGCCGCGCAGAACGGGGCCAGCGAGAAGGGACGGGGCGACGACTTGATTCATGACTTGACCTCGGTAGCGGTATTGGCTGCGCCTTCGCTCTGGAGGCGCTCGATCAGTTGCTTGCGCAGCAGAACCTTGCTGAGCTTGCCGGACGCTGTAACGGGAAATTCCGCAATCAGTTCAAGCCGTTCGGGCCATTTGAATTTGGCCATCCCTTCGGACTGCAGAAAAGCCGTGATATCGGCGAGCGTGAGGGTGGACTCGACTGCGTCAGGGACGACGAACGCACAGACCCGCTCGCCATAGACCGGGTCGGGCATACCCACAACCGCCGAGGCGTGCACGTGCGGGCAGCGGTTGATCAAGTTCTCGAGTTCTTCGGCGTTGATCTTCTCGCCGCCGCGATCGACGACGTCCTTCGTGCGGCCGCGGAAAAAAAAGTAGCGCTTGCCGTCGATAACCTGCGCCATCATCAGGTCGCCGGAACGGTAGAAGCCGTCGGCGGTAAAGCGATGGACATCGTCCTTTTCGGACTTGTAGTAGCCGGCGATCGTGTACGGTCCGCGAAAGAGTGCTTCGCCGGTTTCACCGTCGGGCACTTCGGTTTCGCTGCCGATTTCGACAATCTTCACCTCGTCCCAGGCCGAAACCGGACGGCCCACGGATTCGTCGAGTGCATAGGCGGGGTCGCCTTCCTGCGCGAACATGATCACGCCTTCGGTCATGCCGAAGATGTGGTAGCAGGGGGAGCCGAGCATCTCGCGCAAGCGCGGCGCGTTCTTCGGGCCCATCAGTTTGCGGCGGGCCTTCGTCTCGGGTGTGGCGCGCTTCATCTGATCCGCCACGCGCGAGAGGATTGGGCCCGCCAGACCGAACCAGGTCGGCTGATAGCGCTCCACCACAGCCGAAAGCGTTTCCGACGAGATGTCAGGGCACACCGTGACGCGGCCGCCTGCGAGCAGAATGGGTCCGAAGAAGCACACCATGTTCATGTTGTGCATGAATGGTGTGGGCATGAAGAGCACGTCCTCGCTCGTGTAGCCGTTCCAGGCCGCCACCGCCTGCATGTTGTAGAGGTATTCGTTCTGAAAGCGCGGGATGATCTTGGGCACGCCCGTGGTGCCACCCGATAGCTGGAATACCGCGGCCTGAAACGGATCGTCCTCGATGCGCACGAGCAGATCACGTGCTTCCTGCGCGCTCGTGCCTTCAATAAGCGACCACAGGCCGAACGCCTCGCCGCGTTGCGTGCCGCGTGCCTGAACCACGAACTTAAGCGTAGGCACATGGGCACGCATTTCCGCTGCGAAGGTGACGTCATCGAACTTCGCGTCGTCGCCCTGCACGACGTGAACGGTTGCTTCACACAGGTTGCCGAGATAGGTGATTTCGTGCTTGCGGAAGGCCTGAAGCGCGCACAACGGAATCAGCGAAGCCTTGATGCAGCCAATGAACGCAATCAGCAATTCATTGCAGTTGCCGCATTGGAGGATGACGCGATCAAGCGGCCTGGCGCCGAGCTTGAGCAACGCTGCACCGAAACGGTCAGTGAGTTCGTCGAACTGTGCATAAGTGAAATCGCCCTCTGGCCCGACTAGCGCTGGTTTTGCAGCGTGTTTCGCGAACGCCTCGCGCAGTGCCGCCATAAGCGATTGCGTGCCTAGCACGCCGGCTTCGAGGTATTCGCGCAGCCTTGCTTCGTCGGGGTAGCGCACGCCCGGCAACGCGACTTTCGGCCGGATTGTCTGTTGTTCCAAGGTTGTCTCCATCATGATGCGCAATGCTGAAATCAGTGACTGCCGTACCGTGCGTTCAGCCACTCGACGATATGCCGGGATACGATCTCGCGACCCGAAGGTTCGCCGTGCTCCAGCTCCATGCCGTGGTGATTGCCTCGCACGCGAACACGTGTCTTGTCGGCGGTGCCGAGGTCGTTGAAGATTGTTTCGATATCCTTAGGGAATGCACACTGGTCCCCTGTGTACTCGAGCAGGAGCGTTGGCGAAACGATGGACGCAGCACAGTTCGCGAACGAGGCGCGCGAAGCAAGACCCGACCATGTCGAAAGCCACGATTCCGGCGTGACGACGCGCCCGAACGCGACGCTGCCCCAGTTCGACACGAACGGGTCGCTGCCCCACAGCGAGCCCGGCTTGCGATCGGACGGATCGAGCGAAATGTCCCATGCGCGCAAGTCGGCATCGGTACGCCAGACCTGAAAAATGGGTGCGTATGCTGCGAGCCGCCGATCGGCGGGCGAGGGCGCATCGCCTTTGAGGCGACGACGCGCGGCCTGCTTTCGTTCGATCAATTCCAGCGCCATTGCGTCGAGGCGCTGCGCGCGTCGTACCTGGCCGGCCCGATAGCGCTCGGTGAATGCGCTCGTGTAGCGCGCGGTGCGCGTTTGCGGGTCGAAGCCGTTCTCGGGCGAGAACGGATCGAGCGACGGATCCGTCGAAAACGGATCGCTTTCATCGACGACACTCGCGTCGAGGCTGTTGAGCAGGATCGCACCCTGGCCCGGATGGGGCGATACGAGAATGAATCCGTCTGCGGGCGGCAGTTCCGTTTCGGCGAGTCCCGTCGGCCGGCCCGCTGGCGTGCGGGCAAGGCGTTGCGCGGGCGCGAGCCGCGATTGCTGGTTATAGAAGGCGTAGAGCGCACCGCCGCCCGAGTTTCCGAGCAGCACTACGTCGCGATAGCCGAGCGTGCGCAGATGCTGCATGCCTGCGGCTACGTCCAGCAGCGCAATCTCGTGTTCGAGGCGCAGATCGTTGCCGATCGAACGCGGCCCCTGCACCCAGCACGCGCAACCGGCATCGAGTACGGCGGGCACGAGGTAGTGCGTCACCGACATTTCGCGCGGATGCATGATCGACACGACCGTCTTCTCGTTGCCCGTAGCCGTGAAGAGAAAACCGAGCGTCTTCTGGCCGTCGGCGGTTTGCAGTGTGTAGGGCGTGACCTTATAGGGTCGCCGCATCAGCACAGGGTCCCAGTTAGCGCCGCGCAGACCGGCGGTGACAACCGCCTTTTCCGTCTGTTCCACATCTCCTCCGTTGAAAATTTGAGTTCGATGCAAATCAGGTTATAAATTAATTGAGATAGTGTCAATTAAATTTTAAAGGTAGACTGTGGGTACTTTCCCGACCGATGACTGTCATCGATGACTGCACCCACCACCAGAAAGCCGGAAACCGCCGTCGCCACGCCGCCACGCAGGCGCGGACGGCCACCGAAAGCCGCCGCGCCTATCGGCGCAGAGTCCATGCTGTCGCGCAACGTGATCATCGAGCGCGCGAGCGAGATGGCGAAAACCATGCCACTTGACCAGGTGTCCATGGTGCAACTGGCCAAGGAGTTTGGCGTGGCGCCGGGCCTGATCCATTACTACCTGGGTAGCCGCGACGACCTGATCTCTGGCGTGCTCAACGCTTACTACCGGCGCCGGCTGGAGGCGCTGCCCGCCTTAACGGGCAACTGGCGCGCGGATGTCGAGACGATCGCGCGCAGTTCGTTCGCGCTCTCGCGCGAGACGCCGGGCGTGAACCACTACGTGGCGTCGCACAATCGCTTCCGTCTGTTCCAGTCCGTGGCGCCGGGCGAGATTGACTACGGGATGGCGCTGTTCAATCACATCACGTCCGCGTTCCTGCAGGGCGGCTTTTCCGCGGATCGTGCCGCGCTCGCGTACCACCTGTTGGCGCAGTACCTGCTGTCTTCGAGTATTTCGGCGGCCGGCCGCCAGTCGCCCTCCGAACATTCGAGCTATCTGCGTGGCAAATTTGGCGAGGTGTCCGACGACCGCTATCCCGCCGCGAAAATCGTCGGCGCGGCGTTCTCTGAACTGGGTGCGGAGCGTGCGTTCGACGAAGGTCTCAAACTGCTGCTCGACGGTTTCGGTGGCTGGCTGGAGAGCAACGCGCGCGTCGGTGCGAGGCAAGAACCACGCTCGCCCCGCAAGGCGCGCGGAGCGAGCGTCGGCTGAAGCATCAGAACTTGTGGCGAATGCCGAGCCGCACGCCGATCTGCTTGTCGGTGGTCGACGGGCTGAAACCGGCAATCGACGCTACGGCGGGCTGGCCTAGCGAATCGGTGCCCATCGCGCGTTGGAGTACGGTCAACAGGTAAAGGTCCGTGCGCTTGGAGAGAAAGTAATCGGCACCGAGGTCCAGCTGAAGATATTTCGCGCCGTCATCGCCCTTGACGGAATTGCGGTGGGTGTAGTCAATGCCTGTGCCCACCTGGAAGAACGGCGTGACGTTGTAGCGCACATTGAAGTCGAGGCTCGTGAATATCGCGTCGCCGCTGTAGTGGAGCGGGTTGGGGCCGGAGGACGAGCCAAGATTATCAAACCGCGTATTGGTCGCGGCCAGTGAGAAGACCGCGCCGCCTAGCGTGTATGACGCGCCCCCACCGATGATCTGGAGCGTCTTCGCGGAGGCATAGCCCGCATATACCGGGTACGACTGCGGGCTCGTAGCCGACCCGGTTGAGCCAATATTGTTCGCAGTTGCCGTGCCCTTGTTCGGCGTGTTGCCATAAAACGAGACGTTCGGGTCGCGTGCGTTCAGGTAGCCTGCACCGAATGCGAAGGCGCCGCCCGTGTAGCCGGCGCCTAATGCCCAGATCTGGTTCTGTGTCGCATTGCCCGCGACGCCCCCGAAGCTGTAGAGCGCACCGGCGCTGAAACCACCGAACTTCGCAGTGTTGACCTTGACCGAGTTGTTGATGCGGTTGGTGTTCGTGAGATTGTCGAGGTCGTCGGGGTGAGCGCCCATGTAGCCGGCCCACGATCCAGAGGCCGCAAACGGCTGGACGAAGTCGATCAGCGGATCGTACTGCCGGCCCAGTGTGACCTTGCCGAGCGTATTGGATAGCCCGACATAGGCCCGCCGGCCGAATTCGGCGCCGCCCTGTGCGAGTGCACCGCTGTTGGCGAGGAAGCCACTCTCCAGCACGAAAATGGTACTCAGTCCGCCGCCCAGGTCTTCGGTGCCACGCAGGCCCCAGCGGCTGCCGCTCAGTCCTGTCGCATGCGCGTCCGTCAGGGCGAACTGGGAGCCACCTGCGGGCTTGCCGCCCACTACGGCCGTCTGCGCGCTATTCGTGTAGGTGAGGCCGATATCGACGATTCCGTATAGCGTCACGGAACTCTGCGCGTGCGCAGGTGCGGCAAGAAGGACGGCAAGAGAACAAATTGCCAGGTGTCTCCGAAGCATGCTGCGTCTCCATATAGATAGTTGTACGAATTGCTCTACGCATTGCCGCGGCGCTGCGCGGCTGTCTATGACTGAATTTTTGATAGTGTCTCAAATAGACAGGTGAAATCTAGTCATATTTGAGACAGCTGTCAATAATTACGGAGACGTCCGGGTGATGGCGTTTACCCGGGCATGTGAAGGAATGAAGATCGCGCGCGTTCGTAGCGCACCAAGAGGCGGATGGCGAGACAGGCTGATTCGCGAGTTGGCGAGTTCGGGGTGCCTGGTATGGCGGCAGAAGAGGCTGCGCTGATTTACCCGCGCGCTATAACCGGTAAAGGCTTTGTGTAAGGCTAGCCACGCTAGCAGTCAGATGACGCGATAGCCGCTTATTGCAGCCACGGACACACCGGCAACGCGAGCCGAGCCATGCGGGAAGGGAGTCGTAGGCAAGTCACCAGCGGGGAGCCACTTCGCACGTTCTCATCGTGCACTTTGTCCGGATTCGTGACATAGACGGCGACGCATCGTCCCGACCGGACCCATCACTGAGACGGTTATTTCTGGCTGGAAGGGATCGGACTCGCTACGTCCAGCGCGATGCGTGCGGCAAGTAGGTGCCGGATGTCCGCCAGGGACTGTTCGGCCACCGGGCTCGGGCTCTCCCGCAGTAGCATGTGAAATCGTGGGGCCCTGACGCCGAGCTGCCTGCAGACGGCAGACAGATAGGGCTTGCCAGACCCCTCGCATCGCTGGACGGCGGCACCGATTGCGGTGTCGCCAAGGTGACGGCGCAGCCATTCCAGCGTTTGCCGGTCGTTCTCGTTATGCACTCTGACCAGATGCTCCATCGTCGCCTCCAGGCTGCCAGCACAGGCTGAATGGGAAGACGTTAGCGTGAAGTCAGGCCGGATTAGGGGCCGTAATGGGGTGAACGTACTTTTCGTGCGATTTCTGGCGGTTTCAGGGACCCGAGTCGCCTGCGGCAAGGCTTTGCCGCCCTCGGTATTTCGCGCGGCCCGCCCAATCGCAAGCCCTTGATCTTCTGGCTCTTTTCGGAGCTAACCGCCATTTTCCGCACGAAAAGGACGATCACCCCTATCTGGAAATGGAACTGAAGGTCACGCCGCAACCGAAAGCCCGCGTGGTACCGGCACTGGGTCGAAGAACACAAGGCGGGCGTGGAGCGCCTGTGCGCGCGCAACCGACACTGGCCGACGTGTGCCTCGTGCCGGAGATCGCCAACGCGCTGCGCATGGACTGCGATCTGAGCGCCTATGCGCGTTGCCTCGCCGTCTATGAACACCCCTCGCAACACCCGGCGTTTGCTACCGCGCAGCCGCAGCGTCAGCCTGATTACAGCGCTTGATCCATCAACCCGCCGTGTAGTATCGCCTTCGCCTCTTCGCGCAGCACGGCCAGCAGACGCTGTGTCACCGCATTGGGCTTGTGTTGCCGCCATAGGATGCCGACCGGCGCGCCACGGACGATCGTGGGCAGGGCGATGACGGCCATGAGGCCGAGCGCCTGGAAGTGACGCGCCACGGAAGCCGCGACGATGCCCAGATAAGGGCCTTCGCGGAACAGCATCTGGTTGGCGAGGATCGATACCGACTCCACCGCGGGCTCGGGCACCGGCAGATCGTGCTCCGCGAAGGCGGCTTCGAGGCGCACGCGCATTGGCGTGCCCGCTGCAGGCATGATCCAGGGGAAGCTGGAGGCATCGTGCCAGCTCGGCGCGGGCCGCGACACCAGCGGGTGCTGCGGCCCGCATACCACGCAGATGGGATCCTCGACCAGAATTTCGCACGGCAGGCCGAGGCGCAGCGTACGGTCCGACAGGCGGCCGACGATCACATCGAGTTCGTGCTTCTCCAGTTGCTCCAGCAACTGATCGAACGTGTCTTCTCGTACGGATACGGTCACGCGCGTCGTCTCGCGCTGCAGCCGGGCGATCGCCTTGGGCAGCAGAACTGGCGCGGCCGCGAGCACCGTGCCGACGTGCAACTGTCCAGCCTTGCCCGTGCGAATCGCTTCGAGCTCCTCGTTCGTGCGGCGCACGTCGCCTAGCATCCGCTCGGCGTGCCGGCGCAACGCTTCGCCGGTCTCGGTCAGCCGCATTTGCCGGCCGCGCACGAGCAGCTGGGTCCCCACGAGATCTTCCAGATCCTTGAGCCAATGCGATACGGCCGGCTGGGTCATGTGCATCGCAGTGGCGGCTGCCGTGAGGCTTCCGTAGCTCGTCAGAAGCAGAAAAACCTCGAGATGGCGGAGCTTGAGTCGGCGCGCCCAGGGAATGTCGGAGATCACGTGTTCCATGAGCTAATGCTAATGGAACCTCGGGAAGAATTCATTAGATTTTCATTATTTGCATCTCCAGAATGGGCGCCATCGCTTTGCTGCGTCAGCGGGTACGCAGCGCAATCCATCGATGTTCTGAACCAGGGAGAGTGCAATGAATCCATTTTCGTCCGCGACGGCCATGCTTGCGGCGCTGGATCGGCGCGAGCTGTCATGCGCCGAATTGACCGAGCTGCATATCGAGCGCATCGAGCGCCACGACGAAAAACTCAATGTGGTGGTCGTGCGCGATTTCGGGCGGGCCCGCGAGGCGGCGCGCGCAGCCGACGCGGCGCGTGCGCGCGGCGAACGCCGGCCGTTGCTCGGCATTCCGGTCACCGTCAAGGAGTCGATCAACGTGGCCGGACTGCGCACCACGTCCGGCGTCAGTGCCTATGCACAGAACGTCGCCTCGTACGATGCGTCGGTCGTCACGAGGCTGCGTGACGCGGGCGCGATCGTGCTCGGCAAGACCAACGTGTCGTGGGATTTGACCGACTGGCAGGCGACCAATCCGGTCTACGGCCGCACGGCCAATCCGTGGGATCTGGATCGCAGCCCCGGCGGCAGCTCGGGTGGTTCGGCGGCGGTCGCCGCGGGCCTCACCCCGATCGACCTGGGCAGCGACATTGGCGGCTCGGTGCGCGTGCCGGGCGCGTTCTGCGGCGTGTTTGGCCACAAGGCCAGCGAAACCGCGCTGCCCAAGAGCGGCCAGCGGATGTCGCCTCCGCTGCCGAATCCACCGAGCCTGATGGGCGTGATGGGCCCCATCACGCGCGACGCAGCCGACGCGGCGCTCACGATGGACGTGCTGGGCGGCCCCGAGGGCGGTGAGGAGGCTGCCTGGCGCTTCACATTGCCGGCGGCGCGTCGCGAGCATCTGAAGGACTTTCGCGTGGCGGTGCTGCCGCAGGTTGAGTGGGCGCCGGTGAGCGCCGACATCGCTGCGGCGCGCCAGCACGCAATCGATGCGCTCGCACGTGCGGGCGTGCACGTCAGAGAGGTGCAGCCGGCGTGCTTCGGCGACCTGCGCGAGTACTTCCGGCTCTACCGCCAGTTGCTCGGCGCCGCGATGGGCCTGCGGCTCGACGCGGCGGAGCGTGCCCGCCGTATCGCCTTGTTCCGCGCCGCCGACTGGGAATTCTCCGATGCCCATGCGCATGGGCTCGAGGCGACAGCCGCCGAATTCTTCTCTTGGCACCGGGGCCGCGAGCGCGTGCGTGCTGTGTGGGCGGAGTTCTTCCGCGACTGGGACATCGTGCTCGCGCCGATCACCTTGTTCGCGCCGTATCGCCAGATCGACGTGCAGGGTCCGGGCAGCGGCGCGGGCTTCAAGATCGCCGTGGACGATCAGGACGTGATCTACCAGATGCAGCTGTTTTACCCGTCTCTGGCGACGCTGCCCGGCTTGCCGGCCACCTCGGTGCCGCTCGGGCTCACGCGCGGCGGCTTGCCGGTCGGCCTGCAGGCGATCGGCCCCTACCTCGAGGACAAGACCACGCTGCGCTTCGCGGCGCTGTGCGCCGAGGCGCTGGGCGGCGTGCTCACGCCGCCGATGTTCGCGGCCTGATTGGCACATCGTTCGAATCGCGCGAAACGCGCGCGCCGCGGCGCGCGCGTTTCGCGCCCCATGCCGTGACCCATACCGAGACCCCAACAACGGCGGGATGCCCGATGGCAGACCCGCTCGATACGGAGACAATCACGATGCCCCCCTCGACTGTACCGCTAGCGACTACCGACGCGTCCCCATCCCTTGGCGATCCGTACTCCGCGCGCGAGGCTGACACGACCTTCCGCAAGATCACGTGGCGGCTGCTGCCGTTCCTGTTCGTCTCGTTCGTTGTCAGCCAGATCGACCGCACCAACATCGCATTCGCCAAGCTGCAGTTCATGCACGACCTGGGTCTGAACGACGCCGCCTACGGGCTCGGTGCGTCAATGTTCCTGCTTGGCTACATTCTGTTCGAAGTGCCAAGCAACTTGTACATCCAGAAAGTGGGCGCACGCGCCACGCTCATGCGCATCATGCTGTTGTGGGGCATCGCCTCCGTCGCCATGAGCACGGTTCGCACGCCGATGGGACTGTACGTCATGCGCTTTTTACTCGGCGTCGCGGAGGCCGGGTTCTTCCCTGGCGTGATGCTGTACCTGAGCCAATGGTTTCCCGACGCGCGGCGCGGCCGGATCACCTCGGTCTTCCTGATGAGCGTGGTGCTATCGGGCATGGTCGGCGGACCGCTCGCGGGATACATCATGACGGCCTTCGCCGGCGCGCATGGGCTCGCGGGCTGGCAGGTGCTGTTCGTCTACGAGGGGTTGCCCGCCATTGCGCTGGGCGTCGTTGCGTACTTCGTGCTGGCGGACTCGCCTGAGCAGGCGGCGTGGCTCACACCGCGCGAACGCGCGATCGTGGCCGACGCGCTGCGCCAGAAGCGCTCGCAGGCGACGCCCGGGCACGGCCTGCGCCTGGCATTGCGCGATCCGCGCGTCTACATCGCGGGCTTCGTTTATTTCGCCATCTTCGCGGGTCTCAATACGCTGGGATACTGGCTGCCGAGCGTGCTTCGGGAGATCGCGGCTTCCGATCTGGTCACGGTTGGCCTGCTCTCCACCATCCCGTACTGCGTTTCGCTGATCGCGATGTACGCCTGCTCGCGGCACTCGGATAGCAGGCGCGAGCGCCGGTGGCATATCGCGGTGGCGCTTTGCGTCGCGGCAGGCGGCTTTGCGTTCGTGGCCCATGGCGATGGCAGTCGCGTGCCGGTCATGCTGTCCCTCACCTGCGCGATGGCGGCGTCGTTCAGCGCCTTGTCGGTATTCTGGACGATCCCTCCGGTCTATCTCACCGGGCCGACGGTGGCGAGCGGCATCGCCATGATCAGCAGTATCGGCGGCGTTGCGGCGTTCCTGAGCCCCATATTGGTGGGCTGGGTCAAGACCCGGACCGGCAGCTTCAGTCTCGCTTTCGACGCACTCGCGGTGCTGCTGCTCGCCGGCACCGTGGTCCTGCTGCGAGGGATTCCCGCCCATGCTTTGCGCGAGACCTCGCGCTCCGGCTCGCCAGGGCAAGGCTGATTCGCTTCGCGATGCATGCCATGGCCATTCCATGGCTGACCACGTTCATTCACTGAGGGAGCTTCACGCTGATGGACCCGTCCGCGATCGACGCGCGAGATATCGCCAACTATCAGCATCCGTACACGAACCTGCGCCTCCACGAGGAAGAGGGGCCGTTCGTCGTCACCCGGGGCGAGGGGCCTTACGTATTCGACGCGCAAGGCAATCGCTATGTGGAGGGGCTCGCCAGGCTCTTTTGCGAATCGCTCGGGTTCGAAAATGCGCGCCTAGCCGACGCGGCAAATCGTCAATTGAGGACGCTGCCTTACTACCATGCGTTCGGCCACAGCTTGATCGGCGTGGGCATCGAGATGGCCGAAAAGCTGGTCGCGATGGCGCCGGTGTCCATGTCAAAAGGTTTCTTCGCGAATTCGGGTTCCGAGGCCAACGACACCGCAGATCAAGCTGATCTGGTACTACCACAACGCTATCGGCAAGCCGCAAAAGAAGAAGATCATTTCGCGCACGCGCGCCTACCATGGCGTCACGGTGGCCGCTGCGAGCCTGACCGGATCGCCCTGCGCGCATCGCGAGTTCGATCTGCCGCTCGAGCGGATTTTGCATGCGGAAGGCCCATATTTCTACCGCAACGGCGTGCCGCATGAGCGGGAGGAGGATTACGCGACGCGCTGCGCCGCCGAACTCGAAACGCTCGTCCTGAGGGAGGGGCCCGACCAGATCGCGGCGTTCTTTGCCGAGCCGCTGATGGGCTCGGCCGGCGTGATCCTGCCGCCGCGCACGTACTTCGAGAAAGTGCAGGCGGTGCTGCGCAGGTACTGCATCTTGCTGGTCGCCGACGAGGTCATCCGTGGCTTTGGCCGCACCGGCAATCTGTTCGGCTGCGAAACCTACGGGCTCGAGCCCGGCATGATGACTGTTGCGAAGCAGCTCTCCGCGGGCTACGTGCAAATAACAGGATTGCTGATCAACTAGCGGATATATCGTGCGCTCGTGAGCGCCAGCGACAAGATCGGCATTTTCGGGCACGGCTACACCTACACCGGGCATCCCGTTGCCGCGGCGGTGGCGCTGGAGGCATTGAAGATCTACGAAGAGATCGACATCGTGCAGCGCGTGCCCGATCTCGCGCCACGCCTTCTCGCGCACGTTGCGAGGCTCGGCGAGCATCCGCTGGTGGGCGAGGGGCGTGGCGTCGGGTTGATCGGCGGCCTCGAAATCGTGCGTGACAAGTCCACTCGCGAGTCCATCGCGCCGGC
Source organism: Paraburkholderia silviterrae (assembly GCF_004353915.1). Lineage (GTDB taxonomy): Bacteria > Pseudomonadota > Gammaproteobacteria > Burkholderiales > Burkholderiaceae > Paraburkholderia > Paraburkholderia silviterrae. The sequence goes on from NZ_SMRP01000012.1 coordinate 237,609, forward strand.
GCTCGGCGTGGCCGCACACGTGGCAACGTGTGCGCGGCGCCGGGGCGTCATCACGCGCGGCCAGAACAACACGCTCATGCTGTGTCCTCCGCTCATCGTCACCGTGAGCCACATCGACGAGCTTTTTGCCGCGATCGAAGGCGCGCTCGACGAGACGCTGGCGTGGCTGCGCAATCGCGCTTGAGCGGGCTTGCGTCCTGGCGCGTGCGGGGGCCCCGCGAAGCATGAGATCGTGCAGGCGTGCGCGGGGCTAGCGCTTATCGTTGCGTGAGCAGCGGCATGACGCAGCGGACTTCGGCGTTGCCGCCACACAGGCGCTCGCCGCGCCGCGCCGCGAGCGCGCGAGCCGGTGCATCAGCAGTGCCGCTGCCAGCGCAGGAGCGGCGATCAGCGAGAAAATCGTCGAATTGGACCAGCCGCCGGAGAGCATGACGCCTCCTGCCACCGAGCCCGCAATCGAGCCGAGCCTGCCGACGCCGCTGGCCCAGCTCACCCCGGTGGCTCGGCAATGCGTGGGATAGAAGCTGGCGGAGAGGATGCTGATGCAAGTCTGCGAGCCGCTGATGCAGCAACCGGTGACGAAAACGGCGAGACACAGCAGCGCGGGCGTTGCCGTATGGCCGATCGTGAAGATCGAAGCACAGCCAATGCAGTACGTGAAAGCAAGCACGCGGCAAGGGTCGAGCCGGTCCATCAGCACGCCCAGCACGATTGCACCGACGACGCCACCGGTTTGCAGCAGCGCCGCCACGAGCGCGGCGGCGCGCAGGGAAAATCCCATCGAATGCAACACGGTCGGCAGCCAGCTCGAGAGCAGGTAGATGATCATGAGCCCCATGAAGAATGTGAGCCAAAGCAGCAGCGTATTGCGCGCATTGCCCTCGCGAAAGAGATCGAGCACGGGCAGCCAGCCGCCGCGCGGGCGCGTGTCGCGCACCGTGAAGGTTTGTGTCTCGTCGAATGCGATAGCGGGACCGAGCCGCGCGAGCGCGCGCGCCACCCGCTGTGCCGATGCACCGCTCAGCACGAGATAGCGGGCGGATTCCGGCAGCAGCATCAACAGCACAGGCACGCTCAGGAGCGGCACGGCGCCGCCCGCGGCCAGCACGCTGCGCCAGCCATAGTCGTGAATCAACGCGGCGCTGATCACGCCGCCCAATGCGCCGCCGAGCGAGAAGCCGCAGAACATCAGCGTGAGCAGCGTCGAGCGGCGGCGCTGCGGACAATACTCGGCGGTGAGCGTGATCGCGTTGGGCATGGCGCCGCCGAGCCCGAGGCCCGTCACGAAGCGCAGCGCGACGAGCACCGGCAGCGACGGCGCGAAGGCCGAGACGAAGCACGCCAGTCCGAACGACGCAACGGAGCCGGTAAGCACCGTGCGGCGCCCGACACGATCGGCCAGCGGTCCGAACGTGAGCGCGCCCACCATCAGGCCGGCCAGGCCCGCACCGAACAGCGACGCGAGCGCCGTGGGCGTGAGGAGCCACTCGGACCGGATTGCTGGCGCGATGAAGCCGATCGATGCCGCGTCGAAGCCGTCCATCGCCACCACCAGAAAGCACAGCGCCACGATGCGCAACTGGAAGGTCGAAATGGGACGGTCGTTGATGAATTCGGCGACGTCGCAAGGTGCTCGCATGCGAGCAGTCTGATACTGCGTCATGTTGGGGTGTCTCCTTGATTATTGGGGCGTAGCGGGGTTACCACGCAGGGCGCGTCGGGCGAAGCGGCCGCGTGCAAGGCCGGGGCGCGCGGGCCCGCGGGCCCGCGGGCCCGGGGGGCGGGCAGGGCACAGTATAGGATTGAGACTCTTTCGTCGTTATTGAATAATTGGCCGTTTTTTATATCGGGATCAATAAAAATGGATGCTTCAGCCAATCGCCTCGCACGCCGCCTCAAGATGCGGGACCTCGAGATCGTTGCCACCATCGGACAGACACGCAGCTTGAGCCGAACGGCCAGCACGATGGCGATGACGCAGCCCGCTCTATCGAAATGGTTGAAGGAGCTCGAAGCATTGCTCGGCATGCCGCTCTTCGATCGCACGACACGGCGGCTCGTGCCGACCGAAGCCGGATTTGTCGTCATGGACCACGCCAGCCGTATCCTTGGCGACCTCGCGCGCGTGAGCGGTGAGCTCGATGCGCTGCGTGCCGGGCACGGCAGCGTCGTGCGCGTAGGCGCGCCTTCGGCCGTGGCGGCCGTCGTGATTCCGCGCGCGGCCAGCTACCTGCTCGACCAGGGCTTCCGGCACCCGATTCAGCTGCAGGAAGACACGCTCGACCACCTCATGCCGCGTCTGTTCAACCGGGAGCTGGACATCGTGCTGGGCCGGCTGGACGCCAGCTTGCTCAACGCTGGCTGCCATCATGAGCGCCTGTTCGATGGCCCGGTATGCGTTGCCGCGGCACGCAAGCATCCGCTTTTCGCGCGGCGCAAGGTGACATGGCGGGACACGCTGGCCTACCCGTGGATTCTTCCGCCCGCGCAGTCGCCCATGCGCCAGAGCCTCGAGGACGCGTTTGCCCAGGCGGGGCTCGCAACGCCCGCGGCATTCATGAGCTCTTCTTCCGTGCTGGTGAACCAGGCCGTGGCGCTAGACAGCGAGTGTCTTTTCATTGCCTCGCTGCAGAGCGTGCGCGAGATGGAGAAAGGCGGCGCCGTCGGGCCGCTGCCGTTGCTGCTGCCGGGCTTGCCGCTTGGCATCGGCATGCTCTGGGCCGACAACGTGACTCCGCCGGTTGCGGCGTTCATGGAGGCGCTGCGCATCTCCGCGTCGCGGCTCGCCTAGCGCCGAGTGGGCGATGGATTCATATCGAACTGGTTATAAAAGCGGTGCGTAACTTCAATTTACTCGCATAGCTGTTGCGCCGATACTGCTCCAGCAGCTTCGTCTGCACGCACGTTCCTACCACTCCCTGAATTTCCTTTCTGGCTATGCAATCAACGCCGCGGCAGCCCAACTTTCTGATTATCGTGACCGACCAGCATCGCGCCGACCATCTCGGCGCATACGGGAATAAGGTCGTGCGCACGCCTCATATCGACGGGCTCGCGGCAGGCGGATTCCGGGCGGACGCGATGTACGTGGCCACGCCGATCTGCATGCCCAACCGCGCGAGCATGTTGACGGGGCGCTATCCATCGGCGCATGGCGCGCGACACAACGGCATTGCGTTGTCGACGCAAGCCACGACGTTTGTCGATCTGCTTCGCGAGGCGGGTTACTCGACCGGACTCGTCGGCAAGGCGCACTTCCAGAACATGACCGATCACCCGGCGCAATGGCCGTTGCGGGCCGAAGAGCGCTTGTCTCGCGAAGCCTTCGAGGCGCCGCTCGGGCGCTACGATCAGGAGCGGCGCGACCTGTGGCTCGGGCGCGACGATTTCGATCTGGACTATCCGTTCTACGGCTTCGAAACGGTCGACCTCGTGGACGATCACGCCGATATCGTTCACGGACACTATCGCTACTGGCTGAGAAAGCACTACCCGGAAGTCGAGGCGCTGCTCGGCCCCGAGCAGGCGATCGCGGCGCCGGAATACGAGCTCACGCGAATTGGCCAGGCCTGGCGCACGCGTGTGCCGGAGGCACTCCATCCGACCGCCTACATTGCCGATCGCGCAATCGAGCAGTTGCAGCGCCATGCCGGCGCGACCAAGCCATTCTTTCTCGCGGTTTCGTTTCCGGATCCGCATCATCCGTTCACGCCGCCGGGCAAGTACTGGGACATGTATTCGCCCGATGAGATCGCGTTGCCCGCCTCCTTCAACGTAACCGGCGAGCCACCTCACGTGAGCTGGCTCAAGGAGAAGCGGCGCAACGGCACGGCGGTGAAGCACACGCCCGCGCTCTTTTCGTGTTCGGAGCGCGAAGCGCGCGAGGCCATCTCGCTCAACTACGGCTCGATCACCCATATCGACGACAACGTCGGCCGCTTGCTGCACGAATTGACCCGGCTCGGGCTCGACAAGGACACGATCGTCATCTTCACCAGCGACCACGGAGACTACCTGGGCGACCACGGCCTGATGCTCAAGGGGCCGATCCACTATCAAGGCTTGATTCGCGTTCCGTTCATCTGGCGCGATCCTCGAGTCACCCGCCACCTGACGCACAGCGCCTCGCTCACAAGCACCGTGGACCTTGCGCCCACCATTCTCGAACGCGCGGGCGTTGCGCCCTTCAACGGCATCCAGGGCAAGAGCATGCTGGGCCTGATGGGTGGTGCGGACGCCTCGCTGCGCGACGCGCTGATGATCGAGGAGGAAGGGCAGCGTGTGATGATGGGGTTCAAGGAGCGCATCCGCTGCCGGACGCTGCTGGACGGCCAGTGCCGGCTCACCCTCTACGACGGCGTGCAGTGGGGCGAGTTGTACGACCTCGACGCCGACCCGCTCGAAATGCGCAATCTGTGGGACAGCGCCGCCCACGCCGGCCCGAGGGCCCGCATGCTCGAATCGCTGGCCCGAACGATGCTGGAGAACGTCGACAAGAGCCCTTATCCGAGCGCGCTCGCTTGAGCGCGGCGCCAGGCGTGATCGCGAGGCGGCAGTCAAGCGCCGGATCGATTGACTGCCGCCGGCAGCACCGAAGACAGGAGATGAATTAGCGCAGTAGTCCGGCAGGAAATTCAAAAAAATATTTAGGAGACGCAATGAAAAAGCTGGTGAAGTCGGTGGCACTGGGAGCGTTGGGCGCGATGGGTGTGGGCGCGATGCAGGGGGCGTGGGCGCAAAGCAGCGTCACACTGTATGGCATCGTCGATGCCGGCCTCTCGTACGTCACGAACGCCGCGAAAACCAATGGCAAGAACCGTGACGTGGCCGCGATGATGTCGGGCGGGGAGGCCGCCGACAGGTTTGGCTTCAGGGGCGTCGAAGATCTCGGAGGAGGGTTGAAGGCGGTATTCCAGTTGGAGAACGGCTTTAACCTCGCGAACGGCGGCGTTCAGCAAAACGGGCGATTGTTCGGACGGCAGGCGTTTGTCGGGCTTTCGTCGCCGTACGGCACGCTGATGCTCGGCCGGCAGCGCGTGCCGATCTACGACCTCTTTACGCCGCTCGATCCGCTCGGGTACTTCGGCTGGTCGATCGTCTCGCAGGACGCGCAGTACGCGGGCCGCGCCGACAACGCGGCCAAGTACGTTGCCGACCTCGGCCGTTTCAGGGTCGATGCGATGTACAGCACCGGGTACGACAGCACGATCGTGAACGGCGCGCAGGTGCCCGGCGAATTTCGTGTGGGCCAGGAGATCAGCGTCGGCGCTTCGTACAGTGCGGGGCCCCTTGCCGCCGCTGCCGCGTACGACCTGCGCCGCGGGACTTCCGAGGCCACCCAGAGCGCCAAGGAACAGCGCTTCGTCATTGGCGCAACCTACCAGATTGTTGCCGCGCTGAAGGCCTATGCCGGCTACAAGTGGTTCAACAGCTCGGTGCCGGCGAGTGCAGCCCGCTCGGACATGTACTATGGCGGCCTCCAGTTGCAGTGCTCGCCCGCATTCTTCATTTCGGCCGCGACCTACTACACCGACATTAAATCGGCAGGCCAGCATCCCGTCGACTTCGGCCTCAATACCCAATACCTGCTCTCGAAGAGCACGAGCCTCTATGGCGAAGTGAACTACGTGAAGAACAACCACGGATCGAACCTCGGCGTCGCGGGGTATGGAGTCGGCGTTGTCGCGGGCGCGAACCAGACCGGTGTCGCGGTCGGCATCATCCACTTCTTCTAGACGCCTTCCAGATCGGCGATAGCATCATGGGTCGGCGAGCGGCGCCGTCAGCCGGTTCAGATATCCAGTTCCAGCACGGGGCTCAACGAACGGGAGCAGCACGGCGTCATCTGCTCGCCGCTCGCCTTCTCCGCTTCGGAGAGGTAGACATCGCGATGATCGGGTTGCCCGGCCAGCACGCGCGTGATGCAGGTGCCGCATACGCCTTGCTCGCACGAGACTTCGACCTCGACGCCGTGTCGGCGCAAGGCGCCTGCGATGCTTTCCCCCGGGGGCACGACGCAGCGCACGCCGCTTCGCGCGGCGACCACTTCGAACAAGGCATCGCCAGCCGTTTCGCTCGCGGGCGCGGCGAAGTGCTCAACGTGGAAGTGAGACACCGGCAATCGAGCGCCGATACAGGTTTGCACCATCGACATGATGGGCGCCGGCCCGCACGCATACACGTGCGATGAAGGATCGAGGCCGTGCAGCGCGCCGGCAACGGCGCGCGCCGTGTCCTCGACGCGGGCGCCGGTGTAGACGTGCAAGGCACCGGCCACAGACTCCAGCGGCTGGAGTCGTTCGGAAAACGCCACATGCCCGGGCGAGCGCGTGAAGTAATGGAGGCTGAAGTCGCGGCCGCCATGGAAGAGCGCCTGCGCCATGGCGAGCAAAGGCGTAATGTCAATGCCGGCCGCGAACAGGACCGCGCGCGAGGCATCGCCATGGAGTGCGAAATGATTCCTGGGTGGGCTGATCTGGAGCGTCTGCCCTTCGCGATCTTCAGCGTGGACCGCGCTCGATCCGCCCCGCGAGTCGGGCTCGCGCTTCACGCCGAGAATGTAGCGGTCGGTTTCATCGGGCGCGTTGCACAGCGAATACTGCCGCACGAAGGGCTGTGTCGCGTTAAGGACGATAGGACGACCCGATGCTTGAGGTGAAGAGGATTGCTT
>NZ_SMRP01000013.1:0-59101 GCF_004353915.1 Paraburkholderia silviterrae
TGCCGCCCCGCACAGGGGCAACACTCATATACCTACATGAAAACAAGGAAAGGCCAACACTCTACATAGAATCGCCACTCTAACCACTATGAACCGCACGCACACGCGCGGAGCACACAGCATTCACCCTGCGGCGCATACGAACAAGACGCTGGATATCAGGCGCTGACGAATTCAAATCAAACACACCTTCGAACCCCGAAATCATCATCGCGGCCTCGCTTGCCGCGTTCTTTCCGATAAGGTGCGCAGCCAGATCGAGCGTTGCTCGCAACCGCCATATCACGGCGCCGTGCCCACTTCCAAGCGCAATTGCGGCGCTCATAAATCGACGACCATCCGCCTCATACCAGGCCCGCACTTCAGCCCCCGCGCCGTCCTGCACGCGCGCACGTTGCAACGCCACCCATCCGCGTGCCCGCAGAAGTTCAGGCACAAAGCACTGTTCACCGTGCGTTTCACCGCGCTGTATCGCCTCGTCTAGTCTAGCGGCGGCGGCCTCGAATCGGCCTGCTTCGACGAGCAATTCGGCCCACGAGACGATAAACGGCGCGATCGCGCCACGAAAGCCACGCGCAACCAGGCGCAGCAATGCCGGCTCGAGCCGCGCGAGCGCCGCCGCGCCATCGCTATCGCTATCGCGCAGACCGCACTGAACCGCCAGACATTCCGCGTAATCCTCCCAGATAACGAATCGATGGGTCGCCACCTGCGAACGCAACAGCGCGAGATAGCGCGACGCCGCATGCGTGTCGCCACATTGCAGCGCGACAGGCACCGCGACCGTGGCAAGCAGATAACTGAGCGAAGGCTCCAGCATCTCGCGGCGCACGGGCGCGAGCGCTTGCTCGATGAGCTGCAAGGCGCGCGCGGGCTTACCCTCGAGCCACGCGATTCGCGCCAGCGCGCCATGACAGAAACTCAGCGGATCGACATCCGGCGTGGCGCACGAGCGCTCCGTGCAACCGGCCTCGCCCAGCGCCGCAACGGCATGCTCGAGACGCTCGCGGGCCTGCCCGTGCTCGCCGAATGCATGCAGCGAGACCGCCACCATCGCGCCGGCGAGCGGCTCGTGCCAGCGCGGTCCGGCGCGCCGCGCGGCCTGCTCGAAACGCGTGGCGTAGCGGATCGACGCGTGAATGTCGCCCGTGGCCAGCGCCGCGTTCCAGAGGCCGCATAAGGCGCGCGCAGCGAACGCGTCGTCCTGTGCCGACCGTGCGAGCCGCCATACGCGTTGCCAGAGCGACATCGCCCGCTCGACGTCGTCGCCCGCGTGCATGAGCGTCGACGCGTAGGCGCTGCACAGCCGCATTTCGCAGACGATGTCGATTGAGCCGGCGGGCAAGGTGTCGAGCACGGCGAGCGCGCGCTTTGCCCGCTCGCAGCATTCGCTCACGAGCGATGCGTCGAGCAGCGTGCCCACCAGCGCCCCGGCAAGCGCCACGCCCTGGGCGGGGTCGCCGTCGTCGGAGAACGCCCATTCGTAGGCGGTGCGCGCGTCGTCCAGCGAAAAGCGCGCTTGAACGTCGGCACCGGCACGGCTGTCGGGCGCGAGCACGAGGCCGCTTGCCTCGATCCGCGTTTGCATGTAGCGCATATGCCGCGCCGCGATCACATGGAGCTCGCCTTCCTCGCGCAGCTTGTCCAGCGCATAGGCGCGCGCGCATTCGGTCAGCCGGTACGTCGCGACAGGCCCGTGAAACTCGACATTGAGGAGCGACTTCGTCGCCAGATCGCCCAGGCTCGACACGATCACCGGGATCGACATGCCCGGCTCGGTGGCGACCGCGCAGACGGCGTCGAAGGTGAACGTGCCGGTAAAGCACCCAAGCCGCCGGAACAGCACACGCGAAGCCGCGTCGAGCAGCGCGTAGCTCCACTCGAAGGTCGCGCGCAAGCTCTGGTGCCGCGGCAGCGCCGAGCGCAATCCTCCGGCGAGCAGATCGAGCCGGTGATCGAGCCGCGCCGCGACGCCCTCGACACCGAGCGTCGCCACCCGCGCGGCGGCGAGCTCGATGGCGAGCGGCAGGCCATCGAGCCGGCGGCAGATATCGGCCACGAGCGCGATGCTGCTTTCGTCGCCCGCGCAATCGGTCGCGAACGATCGTGCGTGGCACAGGAACAGCTCGACCGCCGGATGCGCGAGCAGCGCTTGCGTCGACAGTCCGCTTGCGGGCACGCCAAGCGTTTCGAGGCGCAGCACCGATTCGGCGCGGATGTGCAGGGTTTCGCGGCTCGTCACGAGTATGCGTGCCGACGGGTTGCGCGCCGCCAGCGTCTCCACGAGCCCGGCCACGATGTCGATCACATGTTCGGCGTTATCGAGCACGAGGAGGCACCGCGATGCCGCCAGGGCCTCGGCTACGGCGCTCGGCTGCGCGTCCACCAGGCGAGGCGCGAGCGCGTGCGCCAGGGCCGCGAGGACTTCCTCGTGCGATGAGGCATTCGCCAGTTCTACGAAGTAAATCGGCAGGCCATAGCGGCTGTGCATCTCGCTCGCGACGTGCAGCGCGAGCGCGGTTTTGCCGATGCCGCCCGCGCCGACCACGGTGGTGACGGGCTCGCGTTCGAGCTGGGCGATGATCTGCTCGATCTCGGCGTGCCGTCCGATCAAGGGCGAGACGAGCGGGGGCAGTGCCGCATGCTGCGGCGAGGGTTCGGCGTGCGCAGGCGCTTCGACGGCGGGCGTGCGTTGCGCGACCAGAACATAGCCCCGGCCCGGCACGGTCTTGATCAGATCGCGCTCTGCGCCAAACAGCTTGCGCAGCGACGCAATATGCACTTGCAGGCGATTTTCCTCGACAATCAGACCCGGCCACACTTCATCCATGATCTGGTCTTTCGACAGGATGGCGCCATTGGCGCGATGCAGCACTTCGAGAATATCGAAGGCGCGCGCGCCAATGCGCAGCGAAACGCCGTTCCGCTGGATGTTTCGCTGATCGAAACTGACCTGCAACGAGCCTAACTGAACCATGGTCGTCTCCAGGGGCGTGGGCGGGATCGCAATGCCTGGAGTGTACGCAAACGACCTCGGGGCGTCTTGTACAAAAGTTCACAACGCCCGGCCAATGCGTGCTGGGAGACAGATGCAGCGGCGGCTGCCGGCTGGTACGAATGTCACTTTGAATGGGAGGCGAATCGAAGCCCGCCTAGGGCAGCAGGTCCGCCGCCTTCGTGACAAGCTCGATGAACGCACCTATGCGCCTCGACCCGCGCTGATTGGGCAGATAGAGCGCCGTGACCGCGGAGCGCGCGTGATTCGGATTCACCTCGTAGCCTTCGAAGAGCTTCGTCAAGCGTCCGCTTTGCACGTCGGGGGCCACGAGCCAGCTCGGGAGCAACGCGATGCCCGCGCCGCTCAAGGCTGCTTCGCGAAGAATATCGGAGTTGTTGGTCTTCAGTCTGCCCGTGACGGCAACCTCCGTCTGCACGCCGTCCTTGCTGAATGTCCAGACTTGCCGGTCGGCCCCGTATGAAAAACGCAGACTCCTATGCGCGCTCACGTCGGCGGGCTCGACGGGCGTGCCGAACTCGCTCAAATAGGCCTCGCTGGCAACGACGTATCGCTTGAAGGTGCCAATGTGCCGGCTGATCACACCGGCATCGGGCGGCGGCGTGCCGAGGCGTATGGCGAGGTCGATGCGCTCGGAGACCAGATCGGAGAACGTGTCGCTGAGCGTGAGGTCCAGGTCGAGCTTGGGGTAGCGCGAGAGAAACGCGCCCAGATGCGGGCTGATGCACTGGCGCGCGAATTCCACCGGCACCGAGACCCGCAGCGGCCCCGAGGGCTCCTCGCCGCGGTCGCAGACGGCCGCGTCGGCTTCGGCGAGGTCTTCGAGAATTTGCCTCGCGCGCGCGTAATAGGTCTTGCCGGCATCGGATAGCGTGACCTGGCGCGTCGTCCGGTTGAGCAGCGCCGTGCCGAGCGCTTCTTCGAGGCCGTCGACCGAGCGCGTGACCGACGAGGTCGCCAGTCCGAGTATTCTCGCCGCGCCCGAAAATCCGCCGCTCTCGGCCACTACTACGAATGCGCGAAGCGCCTGAAGCTTGTCCATTACGTTGCCTCCCATGCAATGCGCCATTGCGTGCCGTTGCCATTCTAGCTTTGGGCAAGCGGCCCTATCTTCGGTGCAGATCCCCCTGAAGGAGAAGTGTGATGGAACCGCTTGAAATTCGTATCACCCATGATTTCATTTGCCCGTGGTGCTGGATCGGCGAGACGAAACTCGATGAAGCCCTGCGCGAGGAAGGCACCAGCGTGCGCTACGTGTTCGTCCCGTACGAACTGAATCCGGATATGCCAAAGGAAGGGCTGGACCGCAAAGCGTATCGCACGGCCAAATTCGGCAGTTGGGCGCGCTCGCAAGCCATGGATTCTCACGTGGTGGACGAAGGCCGGCCGCACGGGCTGTCGTTCAACTACGACCGCGTGAAGCGCACGCCGAATACGCTGGCCGCTCACCGGCTCGTCTGGTTCGCTCAAAACGAGGGACGCGATGCGCGCGCGCTCGTCGACGCCATTTTCCGGGCCTACTTCTCGGAAGGGCGAGACATTGGCGACACGGGCGTATTGACGGACATCGCAATTGCGGCGGGCCTCGACGCGGCGCGGGTACGCGAGCTGTTCGCCTCGGCAAACGGGGGCGCCGAAGTTCGCACGCTTGAAGCGGCATCCGCACTCGAAGGGGTCAACGCGGTGCCGTTCGTCAAGATCGGCGCTGAAGCCGTGAGCGGTGCGCAGCCTGTCATCGTGTTTCGCCGTGCCTTGCGTGCGGCCGCGCGGGCGGAAATGGAAGCGCATGCGCTGACTGCTTGATGCTTCACGCGGGCCGCATGCGTTAGCCTTCGCCTTGCGCCTCGCGGGCTTCCAGGGCCGAGGCGAGAATCGAGCGGTCCGCGTTGGCCGGGCGTTGACGACGCCGTCCGCCCGGACGGTAGACGGCGTCGCCCCGGTTGATGGCCTTGCCCGTGAGGCTGCAGATGGACTTGCGGCGGGCATGCGTGCGCGTCCAGAGCTGATCCGAATAGTGCCCGGACGTGGCGTCATTCCAGCAGAGCGAAATGGCGGTGCTGGAGAGGCGTTCGAGGATCCGGATATAGCCGGAAAACGGGCCGTCCGGTTGCGCCCGCGAGGCGCGGCGCATAGCGAGCGCGGGGCACCCATCGAGCAGCACGCCTCTCGGGCCCGAGACCGGTGTATTCGCTGGCGGGCACGAAGCGCGCTCAAGCCAGTCGATGGTTTGTTGCCACGGTCCGTTGTTTGCAAAGCATTCCATCGCGCTGCTCCATGATGCATGCATGGGGGCGGCGCCGTGCGCCGTCATGCATGGGCGTTCGAGTGTCGGGCGTGGCGCGCAAGGGCGCCACGCTTCGCTGGGACTCAGGCTTGCATTGTGGAGCGTCGCGGCTAAAACGTCCTTGGCGGGGGCGTGAAAATTCCTGAAACGTTCGAAACCGGGAGGGATGAGCGAGCGCTGGCGCAAAGCAACGGGCGGCAGGCGAAATACGCCTGCCGCCCGTTGCACATTGCCCACTGCCGTGGCATCAGTCCGAAATGGAGGTGAAATCCGGATAGTCGGTGTAGCCTTCGGCGCCGCCGCCGAAGAACGTGCTGGCGTCGGCGTCGTTGAGCGGCAGCGCGTCGCGCAGCCGTGCGGGCAGGTCGGGGTTCGCAAGGAACGGGCGGCCGAAGGCGATGAGATCCGCGCGGCCCTTGTCGAGCGCCTGCCTCGCGGATTCGAGCGTATAGCCGCCCGCGAGCATCAGCACGCCCTTGAACTGCTTGCGCATGAGCTCGATGATGGCGTCCCAGCGCGGATCGAACTGCTCGTCCTTCACCGTGCCGACGATCGCGGGCTCGACGAGGTGCAGGTAGGCCAGATCCCAGTCGTTCAGGCGCTCGGCGATATGGCCGAAGGTGGCTTCGGGCGTATCGTCGCCCATGCCCATGAAGCGGCCCATCGGCGTGAGGCGCACGCCCACATTGATCGCGCCGACTTCGTCGCTGACCGCCTGCACGACTTCGAATAGCAGACGCGTGCGGTTTTCGATGCTGCCGCCATAGGCGTCAGTGCGGTGGTTGCTGTTGCTGTTGATGAACTGATCGAGCAGATAGCCGTTGCCGGCGTGAATCTCGACGCCGTCCATGCCCGCTTCCAGGGCGTTGCGCGCGGCGGCGCGAAAGTCGCTCACGACCTGCGCGATGCCTTCGAGCGTGAGCTCCTGCGGCACCGGTACCTCGGCCCACGCGCCGTTGCCGTTGTCGTCGATGATGAAGGTCTTGCCCGGTACCGCCATGGCAGTCGGCGCGACCGGCAGGCCGCCGTCGGGCTGGAACACCGGGTGCGAGACGCGCCCGACGTGCCAGAGCTGCAGGAAGATTTTTCCGCCCTCGGCGTGGACGGCTTCGCTCACGGCGCGCCATCCTTCGATTTGCTCCGCAGTATGGATGCCGGGCGTCCAGGCGTAGCCCTGGCCCTGCTGCGAGATTTGCGTCGCTTCGGTCACGATCAGCGCCGCGCTGGCACGCTGGCGGTAATACTCGACGTTCATGGGCGTCGGCACGTTGCCGGGCTGCCCGGCGCGCGAGCGGGTGAGCGGCGCCATGGCGACGCGATGCGCAAGCAGGAAGCGGCCGAGGCGAAGCGGTTTGAAGAGGGTGTCGGACATTGAAATCTCCGTTCAAGAGGGGAGTGGGATGGCTGCAACGATATCGATGACCGGCACGGGAGAGAATCCATCGCCTGCGCTATGCAGTTTTGCGTCGGACGCTACGACGCGCTTTGCCATGCTCGCGTTGCAGGACGTCTCAGAGCGGCTGGCCGAGGCCGAACGATGCGGCGAGTTGCGGGCCTCGCGCGAGGAGCGTTGCCACTTCCTCGCGCCGCTGCGCGGACCACTGCGCCAGCCGCTGGACGACATTGGCTGCATCGGTTGCATCGGCTGCGTCCGGCGTCAGCGCCTGGGCGAGCGAAACGGCGTCGTGCGCCGCCTTCGATGTGCCCGACGCCGTGTGCGGGCGCAGCGTGCAGGCCGCATCGCCGATCAGGGCCACGCGGCCGTGTGCGAAGCTGGGGCTCAGTGCGTCGAAGATGGCCTGAACAAAGGGCGCGCGCGTGGCCATAACCAGTTGTGAGAGGACCGCCGGCAGCCGCTCGCTGGCGAGCTGGCGCAGCGTTTCGACGGAGCGCTCTGAAAGCTCGCCTGGGTGGATCGACGCGTGATGGACGGTTCCCGCCCGATCGGTCAAATGGCGGCGCAATGATTCGGAGTCCGTTTCATTGCGATACCAGAGCCAGTTGAAACGCCGCGCGCCTTGTGCAAGCGAGCCGTCGAGCGCGGGAATCAGGAATGCCATGAAGAGCTCGCCAGGCGCCTTGTGCAGTGTCATATACTCGACCAGCGTGGCGATCGCGGCCGCGTCGAAATCGGCTTCGTCGACGATGCCGCGCCATGCGATGTAGCCCGCAAACGACGGCGCGTAGCCGGGGAAGATCTGCGCGCGCAGCGCCGAGCCCGTGCCGTCCGCGGCAACGAGCACGTCGGCGCGCTCGGTGTGCTCGCCGAAATGGACATCGACACCCTCGGCATCCTGCGAGAATCCCGTGACCTGACGGCCGTAGTGAATGCGCTGCGGCGGCAACATGCTGCACAGCGAGCGATAAACGGTATCCCAGGACGAGAACGGCAGGAGCTCCGGCTCGTCGCGCGCGAGCGCGCCGTCACGGTCGATCCAGTGGCGGCGGTGCGTGGGTACGCTGATCATGTCGCGGCAATGATGGCCATGCTGCTCGAGAAACGCCATCATGCGCCGCAATACCGCCACGCCGCCGCCCTGGCCGCGCAGCGGGGCAGCGGAGCGTTCGTGGATCTGCACATCGTGCCCGATGCAATCGAGCGTCAGTGCGGCCGCAAGACCGGCTATCGAGCCTCCGGCAATGATGATTTTCATGGTGGCTGACTCCCCTCGCTGGCAGGCGCGAAGCGTTCCCGATATTGCCTCGTTTCGCGCCTCAGGTGCGGCCGCTTCATAACATTTCAGATTTTCACGGCAAGGCACGGGGACGCCGCGCGCCGTGCCGCGCTAGATGCGAAGCAGCTTGCCTGCGTTGCCGCCAAGGATCATGGCGCGCTGCTCCGCGCTCAGGTCGAGACGGTCGAGGAAGCGCACCGGCTGCTCGTAGCCCATATCGAAGCAATAGTCGCTGCCTAGCACCAGACGATCGACGCCGATGTTCTGCATCAGGTAGTCGAGCACCGGGCCGGAATGGGAGACCGTGTCGTAGCTGAAGCGCCGCAGATAGCTGCTCGGCCTTTGCGCGAGGCGCCGCGTTTCGGGCCGCACGGTCCAGCCGGCGTCGAGACGGCCGATAAGGATCGGCAGCGCGCCACCCGCGTGCGGCAGCGTGACCTCCAGATTCGGATAGCGGTCGAGGACGCCGCCAAGGATCAGATGCGACCCGGCGATCGCCGTATCGAAAGGATTGCCAAGCAGGTTGCTCAGGTAATAGTCGCCGAGTCGCGCGCCGCCGACCGTCTGCTGCGGGTGCAGAAAGACGGGCAGATTCAGTTGCTCGATGCGCGCGAAGACGGGCGAGAACAGCGGGTCGTCGAGGTCGCGGTTGTCGATGTTCGTGCCCATGTAGACGCCGCGAACGCCCGGCAGTTGCGACGCGCGTTCGAGCTCGTCGATGGCGTCGTTGGCATTGAGCATCGGCAGCGTGGCAAGCACGACGAATCGTGACGGATGCTGCTGGTACACGCGCGACGCCTCCGAATTCCACTCGCGGGCGAGCTTCGCGTTGAACTTGCGCTCGCCCCAGTACGCCATCGGCACGCTCAGCGAGAGGGCTTGCACGTCGACGCCCGACGCGTCCATGTCCTTGAGCCGCTCGTCGACGTCGATGAACTTCATCGGCAGGGGACCGAGGCCGCCTGCGGGCGTCTTGAAGCTAAAGGTCTTGTCGTCGCAAACAAACGAGCCGCCGAACTGCTTGCCCTCGCCGCCCACCAGGTTGCAATAGCTCTCTGGATAGTAGTGGGCGTGAATGTCGATCGAGCGGACTTTACCGGGCAGCGAGCCGGTGGCCGCGCGCTGGGGCTCGCTTGCCGAGGCGGTGCCTCCGGCCACGACGGCGCCCGCCAGCGCGGTGAGCGCGCCCAGCATACGCCGGCGGCCGGGTGAGGTGCAGCACGAGCAATTCATGATTGATCTCCGGAGACTTTTATGGGTTGATTCGTAGTCTTGAGCGTTTTATCCACGGCGCGCCGTGCCCAGCTCGCACTCCACGAGCTGCGGATCGAACTGCGCACGCTCGCGCGCCGCGCGGGCCGAACTGTCGGTAAGGGAGAACACGACGATTCCTGCGAATGCGGCGGCCATGGAAAAGAGCGCGGGGTATTCATACGGATAGATCGCATGGGCGTGGCCGAGCACCTGCACCCAGACGGTGGGGCTCAACACGGTCAGCGTCACGGCGGTGCCGAGGCCGATCAGGCCGCCCGCGACCGCGCCGCGCGTGGTGAGGCCGCGCCAGTAGATGGAAAGCAGGAGCACGGGGAAGTTCGAGCTGGCCGCGATCGAGAACGTCAGGCTCACGATGAAGGCGATATTCTGCTTCTGGAACGCGATGCCGAGCAGGATCGCCAGCACGCCCAGAACGAGCGTGGTCACGCGCGCCACGCGCATTTCCTCGCGGTCCGACGCCTTGCCGCGGCGCAGAACGTTCGCATAGAGATCGTGCGAGATCGCGGAAGACCCGGCCAGCGTCAGGCCGGCGACCACGGCGAGGATGGTCGAGAACGCGACGGCGCAGATGAAGCCGAGGAAGATGTTGCCGCCGACGGCGTGCGCCAGATGGATCGCCACCATGTTCGCGCCGCCGATCAGGGCACCCGAGGCGGTGTGGTACTGCGGATCCGTGGCGACGAGGGCGATGGTCCCGAAGCCGATCACGATGATGACCGCATAGCCGGCGCCCACGATGCCCGTAGCGTAAAGAATGCTCTTGCGCGCGGCCTTGACGTCGCCGACGGTGAAGAAGCGCATCAGGATGTGGGGCAGGCCGGCCGTGCCGAAGATCAGCGCGAGACCGAGCGAGACCGCGGAAACGGGATCCGAAACGAGTCCGCCGGGGCTCATGATGGCGAGGTGCTTCGGATGCGCGAGGATTGCCTGGGCGAACAGCGCATTGAGGCTGAAGCCGAAATGGGCCAGCACCATGAACGCCATGAACGCGGCGCCGGCGAGCAGCAAGACGGCCTTGATGATCTGAATCCACGTGGTCGCGAGCATGCCGCCGAAAAACACGTAGACGACCATCAGCAAGCCAACGATCACGACGGCGAGCGTGTAGTTCAGGCCGAACAGCAATTCGACGAGCTTGCCCGCGCCGACCATCTGCGAGACGAGGTAGAGCAGGACGATGACGATCGAGCTCGATGCCGCGAAAGCGCGGATCGGCCGTTGCTCCAGCCGGTAGGACACCACGTCCGCCAGCGTGTACTTGCCGAGATTGCGCAGCGGTTCGGCGATCAGGAACAGGATGATCGGCCAGCTTGCGAGAAAGCCAACCGAATAGATCAGGCCGTCATAGCCGCTCGTGAACACGAGCGCGGAAATGCCGAGCAGCGAGGCCGCCGACATGTAATCGCCCGCGATCGCCCAGCCGTTCTGGAGCGCGGTGATCTTGCCGCCGGCGGCGTAGTGGTCGGCCACGCTGTGATTCTTGCGGGCGGCCCAGCGCGTGATGAACAGCGTCGAGGCGACGAAGAGCAGGAACATGCCGATGGCGATCGGGTTGTGTCCGTGCGCAATGGACGAGGGTGGCGACGAGACTTGCGCCGCGAGTGCGGGCACGGCGCCGAGCGCGAGCGCGGCCACTAACAGAAGGCGTTTCATTTGCCCGCTCCTTGCCGGATGGATTCGACGATGCCGTCGTGAACCGAGTTGGCGCGCCAGACATACACGGCGACCAGCGCGAACGTGACCACGAACATGCCGAAGCCGACGGGGATGCCCCACGTCATCGGCTCGCCGGCCACGATCGGCTGTCCGAGCAGTTGGGGCGAGAACGCGAGTGTGAGGATGAACGCGAAGTAGATCGCGAGCATGAGGAGGGTCAGCGCCCACGCAAATGTCCTGCGCTTTCTGACCAGATCGCGAAAGCGCGAGTCGTTGAGTAAAGGATGCGGTGCGATGGCGGATGCCGCCATGTTTTCCATGACGGCGCTGGCGGTTGCCGGGACGGGTTGTTCCACGATGTCTCCTTCGTGTCGAATGTCTCGAATGTGTCGGGTGTGTGGCGTCTGGGCGATGGGACTGGCGGGGGACGCCAGTGCCCATCCGTGAACCAGGCGCAAGCAAAGCGAGGTCAAAAATGGGGGGGCACGGCGGTTTCGCGCATCACGGCTTCCGGCGTGCGATACAGTTCGGCCATTTCGCGTTCGGTTTCGTCCTTGAGCTGCGCCTGCATATAGGCGCCGAGATGGCGCGCATGCTGGACGATGGCGGCGCCGAACTGCGTGCGCTCGTCGCTGTATTGCGCCAGGGCATCGAGCGGGTTGGCGTGTCGCGCGAGCGCCGCGACGAGCGCCATGGCGTCACCGGCCGCCTTGGTCACGCCCATGCCGCAATGCGGCCGCGCCACGAAGGCGGCGTCGCCGAGCAGCGCGATCCGGCCGAACGCCATCTGCGGGACTTCCAGATCGAAGATCGGCTGAAACAGCGGCTGCGTCGCGCGGGTGACGACCTCCGCGAACTGGGGCGCCAGCAGGGTGCGTGCGGACGCTTGCATGTCGGCGAGCACGTCGCGGCGGATCAGCGTCGGCGGGATGCCGCCGGACCAGCGCTTGCCCGTGTCGTCGGTCAACAGATTCGGCAGGTCCTCGTCTTCGCTGGTGGCCCGGTACCAGACGAAGTTGTAGCGCCGCTCGCCGGGCTTGGTGCTATTGCTCTCGCCCGCGACCGGATAGCCGATCATCTGCTCGCGGGGCGGTAGGCAGAAGGCGAACTTGTCGAACAGGGCGGCGTGCGTATCGCTCGAGAGCGCGAGCTCGTCGACAAGGCCGCGCCAGGCGACATAACCCGCGTACTGGAGCTGGACCTCGGGCAGGAACTTCTCGCGCACGGCCGAGCGGAATCCGTCCGCCGCGATCACGAGATCGGCATGCACGCGCGAGCCGTCGGAGAGCGTGATGGTGGCGTGTTGCGCGCCGTCCGCGATGTCGGTCACGACCGCGCCGCAGTGGTAGTGCTGATTCGGCAGGGCCGCGCGCAGCACGTGATACATCTTGCTCCACGCCGTGAGCGTCTGGGGCAGCTCGCGCGTGGAGAGCACGGCGCCATCCTGCGCTAACGTCACACGCGATTGCACCGGGACGCCAATCGATTCGTCGATGCGCACGCCCGCGGCCTGCATCACATCAAATAGTTCGGGATGCGTAACGATACCCGCGCCCCGGCCGGAGAGCTCCTCCGGCACGCGCTCGAATACGTCCACGTCCCAGCCGCTGCGCAGCAGGAGATTTGCGGCGAACAGGCCGCCAAGGGAGCCGCCGACGATGGCCGCTTTCCGGTGGGTCGTTGTGGGGTTCATGTCAGTCTCCGAAGGCTGCTGCGTTGTGCGTTTGGGCTGCGTCCGGGAGCGCGAGGCCGGCCACTTCGGCAGCGGGAAAATTGAGTTCGATCGTCACGCCGGACGGATCTTCGATAAAGATCTGGTGCAGACCGAGGCTGGGCACCGTGCGGTCGCGCCATGCGATGCTTTCGGCGCGCAGCGTGTCCCACATCGCTTGAACGCCGGTGGCAAGAAAGGCGATATGGTCGACCGTGCCTGTGCCCGTGGCGGGCAGTGCCTTGTCGCCCAGATAGGCGTTCAGGCCGTCCGGATTCTCGGGGTCGACGCCGATGATGTGGACCGTGCCGTAATCGCCTTCGTCGCCGCCCATGTAGAGCCATGCGCCTGGAAAATCGAACGGCGGGCGGTAGCCACGTTTGAAGCCGAGCACGCGCTCGTAGAACCGGCACGACCGCTCGAGATCGAGCGTGCGGATCGAGTAATGCGCGAGTTTGCTGACTGGCATGGTGCGCTCCTTGTATTTATCGAGTGATCATTGATCGGTTGATAAACTATAGAGGAAAGATTTCGCCCGGCAAAGCAGGCCCAAAACGGTGTTAACCCTGGAGCGGCACGGGCGCGAGCAGTGGCCAGGCCCGGGAAAGCCGCGCAAACAGGGGCTCCGCGCGGTTTGGCTAAGCGCCCTTGCTCGCGACGCAACGCTGATTTGCGTGCGGACCGTGTTCTGCATCGCCACGCGCGCGCATACGCTATGCACAAACCCGAACTCAAGGAGCAATGTCATGGCTGATCAAAAACCGCATCGCGCAATCGTCATCGGCGGGTCGCTGGGCGGCCTGTTTACCGCGGCGTCCTTGCGCGCAATTGGCTGGCAGGTCGATGTGTACGAGCGCTCGGTAAACGAGCTGGACAGCCGGGGCGGCGGCCTCGTCATGCAGCCCGATCTGCTCGAAGCCTTCCGCTTCGCCGGCATCGCGCATGCGCCGCAGCTTGGCGTGCCATCGCGCGACCGGCAGTTTCTCGACGCGAGCGGCGCCGTGCTGTTTCGCCAGCGCATGCCGCAGGCCCAGACGGCCTGGAGCGTGCTGTACAACACGTTGAGGGCCGGGCTGCCCGACGACATCGTTCACTCGGGCATTGCGCTTTCGGACTTCAAGCAGGACGGCGACATGGTCGAAGCGATCTTGTCGAACGGGCAGCGCGTGCGCGCCGACCTGCTGATTGGCGCGGACGGCCCGCATTCGGCGACGCGCTCGCTCGTGCTGCCCGACGACCATCCCGACTACGCGGGCTATGTGGCGTGGCGCGGACTCTTGCCGGAGCGCTCACTGGACGCGGCCGCCACGGCGCAGCTCGTGGACGCGTTCACGTTCCAGACCGGCGATGCGCACCAGCTGCTGACCTATCTGATACCGGGAGAGGACGGCTCGACGCAACCGGGCGAGCGGCGCTGGAACTGGGTCTGGTATCGGCCGCTGGCCGTGGGGGCGCCGCTCGACGCGGCGATGACCGACCGTGCAGGGGTGCAGCGCACGCTTTCGGTTCCCCCGGGCGCGCTCAGCGATGAGCACCGCGAGCGCCTGCGGGCGGACGCCAGCAAGCAGCTCGCGCCCGCGCTGGCGTCGCTCGTGCATGCAACCGACGACCCGTTCCTGCAGATCATCCAGGACTATCGCGCGCCGCGTCTCGTGTTCGGGCGGGTGGTGCTGCTTGGCGACGCGGCGTTTATCGCCAGACCCCACACCGGCGCGGGTGCTTCGAAGGCCGCCGCGAACGCAGTGGCCCTGGCGCGGCGGCTGCGCGAGGCGTCTGGGACCATAGACGAAGCGTTGGCGCAGTGGGAGGCACAGGAGTGGCGCAGCGGCACGCGCCTGGCCGAGATCGGGATCAGTCTCGGCGCGCAAATCATGGGCAACATCGGCCGCCACGCGGCCGCTTGAGTGCGGCTCGCGCCGTCGTCAAGGCGAGCGCGCGCGGTTGGCGGCGCGGCGGCCGTAGCGTTTCATCGCGGCGGCCGGCGCCGCCATGCGCCCGGCGGCGCGCCGACGAGCTTGAGAAATACACGGCTCAAGTGACTCTGGTCCGCGAAGCCGCAACTCTGCGCGATGGCCGAAAGCGTCATGTCCGTGTTCTCGACGAGCTGTCGCGCCTGCTCGGCGCGCTTTTCGAGCAACCATTGATGCGGCGTCTGCCCGGTGGCCTTGGCAAACGCGCGTATGAAATAGCCGCGCGAGAGGTTGCATTCGCGTGCAACGTCGGCAATCGAGAGGCCCTCGCGCGCGCGATCGAGCAGCATGTCTTTTGCGCGCGCCGCGCTGGCGGCGGACAGCGCGCCCTTGATGCGCTCGTCGGCGGGCCGCAGATCGCCGTAGCGGCGG
Source organism: Paraburkholderia silviterrae (assembly GCF_004353915.1). Taxonomy (GTDB): domain Bacteria; phylum Pseudomonadota; class Gammaproteobacteria; order Burkholderiales; family Burkholderiaceae; genus Paraburkholderia; species Paraburkholderia silviterrae. The sequence goes on from NZ_SMRP01000013.1 coordinate 14,960, forward strand.
GCGAGATGGGTGCCAATCGCGAGACCGAGCTGCTCGATCAACAGCGTGTCGAGCGGGCCGGATGCCTCGAGGCTGGCCGCGAGCGCGAGCGCGAGATGGCCGAGCACGGCGTCCTCCTGTTCGGCGCGGCAGGTCAAGCCCCGCACGGCGGGCACGTTGTGCTCGTCGGCGAGCCGGGTCAGGAACGCATGAGGCAGCTCGACCAGCAGAAAATCGAAATTGCCATACAAATCGGCCCGGTAGTCTTCGGAAAAGTCGCGAATGTAGATCGAATGGTCATGAAAGCGCCTGTCGATCGAGTGCGCGCCGCGAAAGATCTTGCGGCGGTGACCGCTATTCAACGAGACGCCCACCAGAAAGCCGCGTTCGCAAGCGGGCATGGCGATGCGCTCCAGCTCCGGCTGGTCCATGCATTTGCGATAGAACGTGATGTCGCTGCTCTCGACCTGAAGATCCTTGCGCAGCAGGTTAGAGGCACACCCTAACGAATCTTTCTTCATGGTTACGGGGTTCGGTGTGAAGACTGACGAAGCCATGAAAGCCCCTCGGGCCGGGCGCGGCCCAGCATGATATTTGCAAACACTTTACGCCAAGGCGTGCTGGGATAGACACGTGTGCAAGACCACTGGCTGAAACAATTAAGGTCTTTTAAGCGCTGGAACAGGACATTTTACCTTTCCCGCACTACGCTTGAGCACGATGCGAAGCACTGTTTTTTTTGCTTCGCAGAATACGGCAACGTGAGAACGCATCGCGCATCTTGCCGCGTATGAAAATGCCACGACGGAGATCAGGGATGAACGTGCAGCAAAACCACGGCGGCAACTACGTAGAGGCCAAAGACGGCAACGGAATTTACTTCAAGGACTGGGGCACGGGCACGCCGGTCGTCTTCTCGCACGGCTGGCCGCTGAGTGCGGACGCGTGGGATCCGCAGATGATCTTCCTCGTGAATCAGGGCTACCGCGTGATCGCGCACGACCGCCGCGGGCACGGGCGCTCGGGGCAGTCATCGGGCGGAAACGATATGGACACCTATGCGGACGATCTGGCCGCGGTGCTCGATGCGCTCGATGTGCGCAATGCGATGCTGGTTGGCCACTCCACGGGCGGTGGCGAGGTTGCGCATTATATTGGCCGCCACGGCTCGAAGCGGGTGGCCAAGGCCGTGCTGATCGGCGCGGTGCCGCCGCAGATGGTCAAGAGCGCGAACAATCCGGGCGGCCTGGCCATGTCGGTGTTCGACGGCATTCGCGACGGCGTGGCCGCCAACCGCTCGCAGTTCTACCTCGATCTCGCGACGCCGTTTTATGGCTTCAACCGTCCGGACGCGAAGGTGTCGCAAGGGCTGATTCAGGAGTTCTGGCGCGAGGGCATGCAAGGGTCGATCAAAGGCCAGTACGAGTGCATCAAGCAGTTCTCCGAGGTCGATTACACGGAAGACCTGAAGAAGATGGATGTGCCGACGCTGATCTTGCATGGCGATGATGACCAGATCGTGCCGATTGATGAGTCGGCGCGCCGGTCGGTGGAGATTGTGAAGAACGCCACGCTCAAGGTGTATCCTGGCGCGCCGCACGGCATGTGCAGCACGCATGCGGCTCAGGTGAACGCGGACTTGCTGGCGTTCCTGAAAGGGTAAGGCACTGCTGTGCGAGAAAGCCGCCCGGCGCCGATCAGGCGCCGGGCGGCTTTTATTTTGAGCCACGTGCCAGCGGTGCTGGGATATCGAATTCAGGCATTGGTTTCGTTGTTCACGCGCAGTGTCGTTTCCCAACCCACTTTCCACTTTGCGTCCACGCGAGACGTGGCTTTTGGGTTGCCCTATGCCTCTTGCATGAAACGCGTGCGGCAAGCGCTCGCTACGTGTTGCGCTCGATTCTGGGACGCAGTACGTCTTGGACCGTGTGAAAGTGCGCGTGATAGTCTAGACTGAGTGAACCTCGTCGCGCATTGAAACTCAGTTTTGCAAATCGGAGAGTTCATGTCAACAATCACAGGGATCAAACAAATCGCTTCCCGACTTGGTACGGGCATGGGCTATAAGGCGACCAAGAAGGTAAATAATCAACTTGCAAATCACGAAACGCTTTTAAAGCGGTTATTGGGTAATAAGTGGTCTCATTGTCCGCCTGGAAAATTCACTCCCGATTGGCTTGACAAATTGCCGACCCGTAATCTCCTGTTTTCCTTGAATCTGGATCCCGCAGGCGACGACGATATCGGTGCTGTGATGCCATCTTGTGTCGTGCAACGCACGCTTGCAATGATGTCGACTATCAATGACCTGTTTGCTATTCATTCCGCATCGACACCAATGGAATTCGACGGTTCCGTCGATTTATTGGCTCCGATCGATGTGGCGCCAAAGTATTGGAGCGATAGTCAGGTTTTGATACTCCCCCGTACCTATCGAAACCAGATCAACTCGGTTCCAGTGATGCAGCAGCAAGCCGCCTTGAACGTGGCGCTATTGGCTTATAGCCGCCTTCATCCGGAAAGCGAAATAGCACAATTGGCCAATGCTTATGGAATGGGAGTAGGTAAAAGGTGGGAAGACCTGAACAGCCTGGTTTTCGCTGGACCGGCACTGAATACCGTGTTCTCCCAAGCTGGGCTGGTACATCTGATGGGCGATGTCCCCGCTGTCGTGGTCGAAGAATTTGCTCCGTTGCTCACTCAACAGAAACGGCCGCTGGCGCCAGAGGAGATCATCAAGGGCATCGAGTTGGTTGGCGGTGCGGCCGCGCTTGCCGCGTCCGCAGCCAGGGGAGCGGCCAAGAGTAGCCGCGAATTCGCGATCTCAGTGGAAAAGAGCTTTTCCCCTCAGTACGGCTTGACCGGGATGCAGGCGGCGAAATGGTTCTTGAGTACCGAGGCCATCAATGGTGCGGTCGAACAGCGTGATAGGTATGTCGCCGATGCTCTTTATGAGTTTCTGCTTGCGCAGAAGACAAATGTGAGCCATCAAGACATCTTCGATTCGCTGCAACGTGGCAGTAAGGCAGCGGCGAGGGAGGCGAAAGACGTAGAAGCGCTCGCCCTCGCAACGACAGACCAGTTTGCCGAAGAAAACTTGGAGTTGGCCAGGAAGCGGGCGGATACCAGCGACCAACTGTTGAGTTGATTGACAGGGGCAATGAGCTTTCCCTGAAGCTTCGGCTTTCGGCAAGTCGCAAATGAACTCGACCCAGAGGAAGGAAAGCAGCACTGCCGCCACCCGCGCAAACCGGGCCGAAACCCGGTCCCTCGTCACGCTTCAATCAGCTTCCTCAGCGCATCGCCCGAGAGCGGCATGTCGCGCACGCGCTTGCCGGTGGCATCGAGAATGGCATTGCCGAGCGCGCCCGCCGTGGGCCCCATCGATCCCTCGGCCACGCCGAGGAACGGCGCGCCCGGCCGGTCGATCAAATGCACCTCGATGCTCCTGGGCACCGACGAATAGCGCAGGATCGGATACGTGCCCCAATCGAAACTGCGAATGCGGCTCGTGTCGTAGCGCAGCTCCTCGTGCAGGGTCCAACTCGCCGACTGCACAATGCCGCCTTCGATCTGGTTGCGCAAGCCGTCGGGATTCACGATCTGGCCTGAATCGACGGCGGCGACTGCGCGTTCGAGCGTAACCTGTCCCGTCTCCGGCTCGACCGAGATTTCCACGGCGAGGGCCACATAGGCCATCAGGTTCTTGTACTTCGCGAACGCGAAGCCCACGCCGCGGTTGCGCGTGCGCGGCGGCCGCGGCCAACCGAACTGTTTTGCCGCCAGCGCGATCACATCCTTCGCGCGCGGATCATCCATATGGCGCAGCCGGAACTCGACCGGGTCGATGCCGGCCATGTGCGCGAGATCGTCCATCGTGCTCTCGATCGCAAACACGTTGGTGTGCGCGCCGAGCGAGCGCATCGCCGAGGTCTGCAAGGGCATCGTCGGCGAGAAGTTGTTCATCACCTCGATGTTGGGCAGCGTGTAGAGCGGAATCCCGTTGCGGTCGCCGCCGCCCTCGGGTTGCGGCATCGGCGTGGAAGGCGCGGAAACGAAGGGCTTTTCGAGCATGCGCGCGGGCAAGAGGCGCCCCGCGTTGACGATGCGCTCGTTGTGCGAGCTGCTCCAGAGCGCGTATTGCCAGTCCACGATGCGCCCGCCCGCGTCGATCGATGCCTTCACCTCCGTCACCATCGCGGGCGTGAAGTGGTCCCACGTATGCTCCTGCTCGCGCATCCATTGCACGCGGACCGGATGCCCCGGCATGGCGGCGGCGATCAGCGCGGCGTGGGCGGCAACGTCATCGGCGCCGTTGTGGCCATAGCAGCCGGAACCCTCGGTGTGGATGCAGCGGACGTTTTCCTTCGGCATCGACAGCATTTCGGCCAGCGCGTCGCGCAGCGGGTAGACGCCCTGCGAGTGGGTCCAGACCGTGAGCTGGGCGCCGTCGAGGTGCGCGACCGAGCAGGACGGCCCGATCGAGCCGTGCATCAAATAGCGCTTGATGAACCGCGCGTTGAGCGTCTTCACGGCGGGCGCGGCAGGCGCATGGTGATCCGCGATCTTGATCTGCTGCGTGCAAAGCGGCTTGAGATCTCGATGCACGGTGGCGGGATCGGGCAGTGCGCGTCCCGGCGACCATTGACTGCTGGCCGCAAGCGCGCGCTGTGCGACCACGGCTTGCCATTCCCCTTGCGCCACCACGGCCAGCATGCTGCCGTCGCGCACGATCTTGAGCACGCCCGGCATCTTCATGATGGCGGCTTCGTCGTAGCCCTGGAGCTTCGCCTCGTACACGGGCGGCATGACAACGCGCGCGTGCAGCATGCCCGGCAACTGCATGTCATGCACATAGCTCACACCGCCCGTGACCTTCGAAGGGATGTCGAGGCGCGGCATCGGCGTGCCGATCGTGCGGAACGTCTTTGGGTCCTTGAGCGGCGAGCTGGGCGTCGCATTGCGATGGAGATCGACGAGGCCGACTGCCTCGCCGTAGCTCATCGTGCGGCCGTCCTGGGCGCGGATCACGGCGTCGTTGGCGCTGAGCGTGGCGGCGTCCACGCCGAAGTGCTGCGCGGCGGCATCGACGAGCAGCCCGCGCACCTGCGCGGCCGCGTTGAGCAGCGCGCTGCCGCTATCGGCGATGGTATGGCTGCCGGCCGTGAGCCCTTCGTCGGGCGAGGCGCCCGTGTCGGCGGTGAGGAAGGTGATGAGCGATGGCGCCATGTCCAGCTCTTCGGCCGCGACCTGAAGCAGCGCCGTACGCACGCCCGTGCCCAGCTCCACCTTGCCGGTGAAGACGGTGACCTTGCCTGCGGGCGTGATCTTGATCCACGCGTCGAGCAGCGGATTGGTCTTGAGGCTGCCGGCAAGCGTCTGGGTGGCCTTCGCTACGTGCACGGCCGCGCCTTCGTCGGCGATCACTTCCTGGGCCAGCGCGTCCGCGCCCTTGACCATGCTGAACGCCACGAACAGCGCGCCCGAGATCATGAAGCGCCGGCGGCCCTCGTCGATGAAATCGTCTTGTTCGCTCATGATGCGCTCTTTGCGGCGATGGCGGCGGCGTTGACGGGTTGCGCGGACGGCATAGCGGACGCCGCAGCGGCCACACTAGCGCCCTGCGGTGCGGGCATGCCCGCGACTTCGCGGATCGCCGCAAGAATGCGCATGTGCGTGCCGCAACGGCAAAGGTTGGGCTCCATGTGCGCGCGCAGCTCCTGCTCGGTGGGATGCGGGTTGTGGTCGAGCAGCGACTGCGCGCGCATGATCATGCCGGCGATGCAGTAGCCGCACTGAGCCGCTTGATGCTTGATGAACGACTGCTGCAGCGCGCCCGGATGCTGGGCGTTGCCGAGGCTCTCGAGCGTGCGCACGCGCCGCGCGCCAATCGCGCTCACCGGCACGAGGCAGGAGAACGTCGCTTCGCCGTCCACGATGACGGTGCAGGCGCCGCATTGGCCGAGCCCGCAACCGAACTTCGCGCCGTGCAGCTTGAGATCGTTGCGCAGCGCATAGAGCAGCGGCGTTGACGGATCGATGTCGAGCGCGTGCTGCACCCCGTTGACGTTCAGTGTGATCATTGCGCGCTGTCCTCCTTTCTGAGCGTGGCGACCAGTGGCTCTGCGTCGGGCCAGGCGGGTCTTGTCGAGTAGGCGCCGCGCACGTAGGCCACGAGGTCGGCGACGTCGCGGTCGTTGTAGATGCCGGAGAACGCGGGCATGTAGTTCATCGAATCTTCGCCGTGCCAGGTAATGCCGTTGAGGATCATCTGGACCGCGTTGCGTGGCGTTTGCCCGTTGACCGCCGTGCTGAACGCGAGCGTGGGACGCTCGCCGATCACCTGCATCGGCGAGCCGGTGCCGTGGCATTGCGCACACGACGCGTTGAACAGCACGGCGCCGCGCTGTTCGGCGGGCGTGGCTTCGCGCGCCGCGACGCGCTCGACAGCGGCGCTGGCCGGCGGAGCGCCCTCTGGCGACGCGCTCTTTGACGGCGCGCCCTGTGGCGGAGCGCCCTCTGGCGGCGTGGCCTTTTGCAGCGAGAGGATATAGGTGGCTATCGCCTCGACGTCTTCCACCGGGACTGTCGCGAGGTCGCGCGTGACCGGCAGCATCGGGCCTGCGGCGGCGCCATGCTCGGAGGCGCGTCCGGTGCGCAGGTAGGTGACGAGCTGCTCCTTCGTCCACGGCTTGGCCGCGGCGTCGAGCTGGTTCAGCGGCGGCGCTTCCCAGCCATCCACGACGCCGCCGTCGAACGCGTGTCCCGCCTTCTCGCCGCCGATCGCATTGAGCGGCGAATGGCACGACGCGCAGTGGCCGAGGCCATCGACGAGCAGCTTGCCGCGGCTCAACTGGGCGTCTTGCGAGGCGTCCGCTTCGCGCGGGCCCGAGCGCAGGAACAGCAGGTTCCAGAAGGCGAGCGGAGGCCTGAAGTTCAGCGGAAAGATCAACTGATTGGCCGGCGCGCTGGCGTGCACGGGCTCGCGGCTCATCAGGTACGCGTAGGCCGCAGAGATGTCGTGGTCGGAGATGCGCGTGAAATGCACGTAGGGAAACGCGGGGTAGAGCAGATGCCCATCGCGCGAGACGCCTTCGCGCACGGCGCGCGCGAAGGCCGCCTCGGACCAGGTGCCGATACCCGTCTGCGGGTCGGGCGTGATGTTGGTCGCGAAGATCGTGCCGAACGGCGTCTTGAGCGGCAAGCCGCCCGCGAACGGGCGCCCGTCCTTCGCGGTGTGGCACACGATGCAGTCGCCGAGCGCGACCACGCGCGCGCCTTCGCGTTTGAGATCGCCGTCGAAGCTGTCCGGCGACGGCGTTGCGATGGGCGCGATGGCGGGCTTGTAGATGAGGGCCGAGGCGACAGCGAGACCCGCGATGACAACCACCGCCGCGCCGATCCAGATACGTCTTCGATTCATGTGTGCTCCCGAGGCGGGATCAGGCCTTGCCGTGCGCGTGCGGCCGGCCGATCAACAGAAAATGTACGAACGAGATGAGCGGGAAGGCCAGCGCCACGCTCGCCACGAGCGTCCAGCCGCCGTGCTCGTAGAGCGTGCTCGCGAGCGCCGAGCCAATCGCGCCGCCCACGAAGATGCTCGTCATGTAGAGCGCATTGAGGCGGCCGCGGCTGGGCGCATGCAGTGCGTAGATCTCGCGCTGGCCGAGGACCATGTTCATCTGCACGGCGAAGTCCAGCACGATGCCCGTGACGACGAGGCCATACACGCCGAAGGCCGGATGGAGGAGCGCGGGTGCGAACGACAGCGCGCCGGCGAGCAGGGCGATGAAGGTGGCCCGCACGGAGTGGCCCGCATCCGCGAGACGGCCCGCGACCGGCGCGGACGTGGCGCCGATGGCGCCCACCAGCGCAAAGAGCGCGATGGCCGACTGCGACAGGCCGTAGTGGCGCGTGAGCTCGATGGGCACGGCGGTCCAGAACAGGCTGAACGAGCCGAACATCAGCCCTTGATAGAGCGCGCGATGGCGCAGCACCGGCATCGTGCGCACGAGATGCAGCAGCGAGCCGATCAGCTCGAAATAGGTCGCCTTGTGCTCGGGCTGGCGCGGCGGAATCGTCAGGGCGAGGATGCTCGTGACGAGCGCCATCAGCACGGCGGCGGCGGCGAACACGAAGCGCCAGCCGAAGTGGTCCGCGACGAGGCTCGAGATCGGGCGCGCGAGCAGGATGCCGAGCAGCAGGCCGCTCATGATCGTGCCGACGATGCGCCCGCGCGCATGGTCCGGCGCGAGGTGCGCGGCAAGCGGGATGAGGATCTGCACGGCCACGGAGCTAAAGCCGATCAGAAACGACAGCGCGAGAAACCAGCCCGGCCCATGCGCGAGCGAGGCGGCGCCGAGACTCGCGATCGACACGAGCGCGGTCGTGACCATGAGCTTGCGGTTTTCGAGCAGATCGCCGAGCGGCACGATGAAGAACAGGCCGAGCGCATAGCCGATCTGCGTGAGCGCGACGATCAGGCTCGCCGAGCCGGCGGACATGTGCAGCGACGGGCCGATCAATTCGGTGATCGGCTGCGCGTAGTACAGGTTCGCGACGATCGCGCCGCAACTGAACGCGAACAGCGCGATGAGGCCCTGGGTGAGCTTGACGGCGTGCTTCTTGCCGCCAACCGTGCTCGAGGGAGTGGACATGATGGCTCCTTGAACGATGAGGTCACTGTGGCGGGGTGGCCCGGCCGATGCTGCGGCGCGCCGGGTTGGTTCGGCTGCAACCGCGACCGGGGCCACGCCCCCGCGACACCGGTACGCCGGCCGCCGGACCGCCGGAAACGCTGGTGCGATGTCGATTGCGCAAAGCTTAGGCATCGTCGAGCGCGGGCGGAATCCATCCGTGGCGCAATCGCCCGTTGCCTGCTGCGCAACGTATTGAAGATCGCCCGCCCGCCCGCCCGTCCAGCCTGCCGGGCGCGAGCGCACGCCGTGGCCCCGTGGCGGCTCGCGTTGCCGCGCCAGGTTTTACGCCGCGCTTGCAGGTCCGCATGCATTCGCAATGCTGGAAGACTGTCATGGCGCGCCTGAAAAGTCTTGAATTCGGCCTTTAATTTTGGGGCGGTCTTCCCGCGCGGGCCGCGCTGGCATAATCGCGCTCATGGACAAGCTTCTCGCGCTCAATACGCTGCTCGAAGTCGCCGACGCGGGCGGCTTCGCCAAAGCCGCCCAGCGCCTGGGCGTGGCGACCTCGTCGGTCACGCGCCTGATGGACGCCCTCGAAGCCTCGCTCGGCACGGCGCTGCTCACACGCACGCCGCGCCGCGTCAGCCTGACCGACGCGGGGGCGGCCTACGTGGAGCAGATCTCCAAGGTGCTCGACGACCTCGCGCAAGCCGACGAAAGCGTGCTCGACAGCGGCGACGTCCCGGCCGGCGCATTGCGCATCACCGTGCCCTCCGTCTATAACCGCATCGTGCTCGCACCGCATCTCGCGGCGTATCTGCGCGAATACCCGCGCGTGGCCCTCGACGTCGTGGTCACGGATCACTTCGTGGACCTGGCCATCGAGCGCATCGACATTGCCGTGCGCATCGGACTGCCGGCGGGCGACCCCAATCTCATCGTGAAGAAGCTCGCCGACAACCCGCGTTGCGTCGTCGCGAGCCACGACTATCTCGAACGCGCGGGCATGCCGCGGCATCCCGCCGAGCTCGCGGAGCACGAATGCGTGCGCATCGCCTACGGCGGCAGCTATCGCGCGCGCCAGGTCTGGACGTTCGCGCGCGGTGAGATCGAGGAGAAGGTCAACGTGCGCGGCCGCCTCATCTCCAACAACCTCGACATGCTGCTGGAAGCGGTGCTGGCGGGCCAGGGGCTCGCGCTGCTGCCCGCCTGGCTCGTGAGCGCGCACGTCCAGTCGGGCCGCCTGATGCATTGCTTTGCCGATTGGCGGGTGACGCCGCATAACGCCGACGCCGTCGCCTATGCGGCGTATCTCCCCAACCGGCGCCATTCGACCAAGGTGCGTGCCCTGCTCCAGTTCCTCGAAGCGCGGGTGGGGCAGACGCTCGCCTAGGGCCTGTCATTTGCGTGTGCAAGCCCTAAGCCCGCGCGCGAATTCAGAACAATTCAGATGCGCTTAATGTGCACACGCGCCGCGTGCTGTCACTATGAAGGGCCGCGTTGCATGCGCGCATTGAATGATCCCATTGCACGACCCCATGTCGCGCGGCGTCAGCCGCCGGGCTTTCTGGCGAGCAGCAGCGCGAGCGCGATGCCGGCGAGCGCGCATGCCGCGGCCAGCCGGTAGTTGTCCGCGAGCGCAAGGGTAACCGCCTGGGTGCGCACGGCATGATCGAGCAGCGCGAGGCTGGCGGCGGGCGCGAGCGCTGGATTGCTCGCGAGCCAGGCGCCGCCCGCAGGCGGCAGTGCGAGCAGCCGCTCGAGCGTGAGCGGGTTGAGCGTATCGACATGCGCGCCGAGCAGGTTCGAATGCACGGCTTCGAAGATGCGTTGCGTCACCGCGAGCGAAGTCGTGCCGAGCTGGCCGCTGAAGAGCCGCGTCGTCTGCACCACGGCGCCGAAGGTCAGGGCGTGCTCGGCGGTGATGTGCCTGCCGAGGAAGTAGATGACCGAGGTGAGCACCATGGTCTGCCCGAGCGCCTGCAGCAGTTGCGAGGCAATGAAGTCGGGCTCGGCCCAGGCGCTCGTGATGGCGGTGCCGAGCGCGAAGGCGAGCGCCACGGCGGCAAAGCCGATCTTGATGAGGCGGCGCGCGTCCAAGCGCAGCAGCAAGAAGGCGACGGCGGGCGCGAACAGCGCTTGCGGCAAGGCGATCCAACGCAGCGTGTCGCCGACCTGGAGCGGCCGCAGGCCGTGAACGCTGGCGAGAAAGACGGACGGAATGAAGCTCGTATTCAGCACGCAGAAGCGCACGAGCCCGATCAGGACGATCAGGATCGTGATGTTGGGCTGCAGGAACCAGTCGAGGCGGATGGCGGGGCGCGCCGAGCGCAGCTGAATGGCAACCGAGCCGCCGAGCAGCATGGCGCCCGCCCCCAGCATGAAGACGATAAAGGGCGACTGAAGCCAGAACAGCCGCTCGCCCTGGTCGAGCGCGATCACGAGCGCCGTGAAGCCGCAGGCGCCCAGCAGCAGGCCCGCGTAGTCGGGCGGCGCCTCGCGCTCGTGGGTGGGCTCGTCCTGCATCGCGACGAGCAGGCAGAGCATGAACGGCACGCAAAGCAGCGCGTTTTGCCAGAACAGCCAGTGCCAGCTCAGGTGTTCGCTATACCAGCCTTCGAGCGTCGCGGAGAGGTTCAGCGAGGTTTCGAGGTTCATCGCATAGGCCGCTATGCCGAACGGAATCAGGCGCGGGGGCAGCGCGCGCACGATGAAGCTCACGGTGGTGGGCACGAAGGCGCCCGAGGAGAGTCCCGCGCAGGCTTGCAGCAGGATGAAGACGCGAAAATGCGTGGTGAGCGGCAGCAGGAGCTCGGTGACGAGAAAGATCGACGCGGCGACAAGCAGCACCCGGCGCACCCCGAAGACGAAGGCGGCCCACACGGCGATGGGCCCGACGAACATCTGCGCGGCGGTGAACGCGGTGTTGATCCACGAGCCGTCGTCGAAGCTCACGCCCAGCGCGCCGCGAATGTCGGCGAGGCCGAGCGAGGTGATGCGCGAGGTCAGCGTGGAGATCATGGCGCCGAGCAGCACCGCGCCGATGGCCGCGAACGAGCGCCACGTCGGGATGGGCGTGGCGCTCGCGGGAGCCGCAGCGGCCGGGGCGAGACAGGCGTGGGAGGAAGAGGTATCCGGCATCGCGGGAAAGAATCGAAGAATGGTAGTAGTACGAAGCAGATGACGATGGATTATAGCCAGCCTTGCCGGAGTGCGATGTGGAATCCGTAACGCCGAACGATAGCGCCCTGAAGAAAAAGCATCTGCTCGTCATCGTCGGCTTCGCCGTGTTTGCGTTGCTGGTCGCGGCGATGATGGTGCTCGCGTATTCGGAAGGCAGCCACAGCACGGACGATGCGTACGTCACCGGGCACGTCCATCTGATTTCGCCGCGCGTCAACGGCACGGTCGCGCGCGTGGTCGTGGACGACAACCAGTTCGTGCGCGCGGGACAGGTGCTCGTCGAACTCGATCCGCGCGATTTCGACGTGCGCATCGCGCTCGAGCGCGCGCGCATTCTGCAGGCGCAGGGGGCACAGCGCGGCGCACAAGCCGCGATTGCCGAAGCCGAGGCCGCCATCGTCGCCGCCACAGCCGACGCGCGCAAATCCACGCTCAACTACGAGCGCGCGAAGTCGCTCGTCTCGCAGACGCCGCGCGCGCTCTCGCAGCAGGAGTACGACAGTGCCAACGCCGCCTGGATTGCCGCGCGCTCGCAGGTGGACGCCGCCAACGCGCGTCTTGCGGCCGCGCGCGCCGCGCTGCTCGCGGCGCAGGCGCAGGAGGCCCAGGGCCACGCGAATCTGCGCGATGCGGACCTGCAGCGCGAGTATGCTTCGGTGGTCTCGCCCGTGGACGGCTATGTGGGGCGCAAGACCGTCGAGTCCGGGCAGCGCGTATCGCCGGGCCAGCCCTTGCTCGCCATCGTCGAGCCCAACGTGTGGGTCGTCGCGAACTTCCGCGAGACGCAGCTCGAGCGCATCGCCGCGGGCGACGCCGCCGACGTGACGGTGGACGCCGTGCCCGGCGTCACGCTGCACGGCCGCGTGGACAGCCTCTCGCCCGCCACCGGCGCGCAGTTCGCGCTGCTGCCGCCCGATAACGCCACCGGCAATTTCACCAAGGTCGTGCAGCGCCTGCCGGTCAAGATCGTCTTCGACCAGCCGCTGCCCGTGCGGCTCGCGCCGGGCTTGTCCGTGCACGCGAGCATCCGGCCCGCGGAGCACGCGCGATGAGCCGGGGCGCCAGGGCCGCGGCGCTGGGCGCGCTGCTGGCCGCGCTGCTTTGCGCGTGCAGCGTGACACGCCACGAGGATCTGTCTGTTCCGATGGCGCCTGGATCATTCCGGCACGCCGCCCAGGCGAGCGGCACGCAGGCGCTCGATAGCGGCTGGCCAGCCATGTTCGGCGACCCGGAATTGGCGCGGCTCGTAGCGAAGGCGCTCGAGCAGAACCTCGACATCAAGCAGGCCAACGCGCGCATCGATCTCGCGCGCGCCGCCGTGACCGCGAGCCGCGCGGACCTCATGCCATCGGTCGATGCGGGCGGCGGCTATTCGCGCAGCCGCGTTTCGGGCACCGTCGACAATGCGTTGCCCAAGCGCATGATGCGCACGTGGGCGGTGGCCGCCGACGTGACCTACACCGTGGACTGGACCGGCGCGCTGCGCGGCGAAGCGGCGGCGGCGGAATCGAACGCCGTGGCCGCCGAAGCGGACGCCGACGCCGCAAAGCTGCGCGTGGCCACGGAAGTCGCGGCCGACTACCTGACGGTGCACTACGTGGACGAGGACATCGCCGCGCTCGAACGCAACGTGACGCTGCGCGAGACTGCCTTGAAGCTTGTGGAGGCGCGCGCGCAAGTGGGCAGGTCGAGCGACCTCGACGTATTGCGTGCGCGCACGGAATGGCAGACGACGCGCGCCGAGCTCACGGAAAGCCGGCGCTTGCGCGAAAACCTCGTCGATGCGATGGCGGCATTGCTCGGTCAATCGGCGGCGTCGTTCGCGCTGACCCGCGCGAGCAGTGGCGTGCCTGCACCGGCGATGCCGGCCGTTCCCGTGGGCCTGCCGGCGGACGTGCTGGCGCGGCGCCCGGATCTCTACGCGGCGGAACGCCGTCTCGATGCGGCGGCGTGGACCGTCGGCGTGGCGCGCACGGCATGGCTGCCCCAGTTGACGCTAACGGCCGATGGCGGATTCGCGAGCCGCAGCCTCGCGGACTTTCTCGAACGCAACAGCTCGCTGTGGGGGCTGGCCGCATCCGTTGCGCTGCCGCTCTTCGACGGCGGACGGCGCGACGCGGCGCTGGCCTCCGCGCAGGCCCGCTACGCGCTGGCCGAAGCGTCGTACCGCAGCGTGGCGTACGATGCGCTGCGCGAAGTCCAGGACGCGCTCAACGATATCGCCGCCGAGCGCGAGCGCATTGCGGCCTACGACGACGCGGTCGCGACCTCGGATCAGGTCGCGCGCCTGTCACGCCGGCGCTATGCGCTGGGCTATGTCGACTACTTCGAAGTCGTCGATTCGGACCGCGATGCATTGTCGATCGAACGCGACGCCATCCATGCGCGCCAGGCGCTGGCGGTGGCCACCGTCGGCCTCGTGCGCGCGCTGGGCGGCGGCTGGATCGTGCCCGCCCGCGCCGGGACGGCCGAGGCTGACACGGTTTCCGCGCGCCGGACAATGGAGTGAGGGTACGCGCGAAGCCACCGCGGTAGAAGACGTTGCAAACGCAAGCGCGCCTTGCGCGGCACGCAACGAGAACGTGAGGAACCGGCGCTGTGCGCATCGTATCGAACGGGAGTTCTCTTCAGAACAATTCAGTCTTCGATAGCGCCTTTCGCGCATGACGTCGCTACCATCGAGACTCGAACTGAACATGGCCGGCGGGCACGAGCGTTACCCGCCCGGCAGGCGAGGTGTCAAATGATAGACCCAGGCAACACCGGCGTGAGCCCGCTTGAATCCGAAGCTCCGTTTTCGTCCCTCGAGCATCGGCAGCACCAGATGTTTCCGCGCCTCTCCCGCGCGGAGATAGAGAGCGCGACGCGCTTTGGGCGCCCGAAATCGTTCAAGGCCGGCGATTCGATATTTCAGACCGGGCGCGTTTCGGATGGACTGTTCATTCTGTTGCGCGGCTGCGTGCGCATTTATTCGCGCGACCCGCAAGGGCGCATGACGCTCGTGACCGAGCACCACGACGGGCATTTCATGGCCGAAATGGCCCAGCTCACGGGCAAGCCTTCGCTCGTGGACGCCATTGCCGTGACCGATTGCGAAACGCTGGTCCTGAAGCCGGACCAGTTGCGCTCGCTCATCATCGCCGACGCGCAGCTTGGCGAGCACATCATGCGCGCGTTGATCCTGCGGCGGCTCGGGCTCATCGAGCAGGGGCTCGGGCCCATCATCGTCGGACATGGCGACGACGCACGGCTGGTTCGACTGCAAGGGTTCTTGCGGCGCAACGCCTATCCGGCAGCGGTGATCGATGCCCGAAACGATTCGGAGGCCGTACGGTTGCTCGCGGGCTTGACCTCGAAGCCCGACGACTTTCCGCTGGTATTTTGCCCAGACGGGTCGATTTTGAGAGCGCCGGACGAAGCGGAACTTGCTACGCGGCTGGGCTTGATGCCGACCTTCTGCGCGTCGCAGTGCTATGACATCGCGATTATTGGAGCTGGCCCCGCGGGTCTCGCGGCGGCGGTTTACGCGGCATCGGAAGGGCTATCGGTTGTGGTGTTCGACCGGCGCGCACCTGGAGGCCAGGCGGGCGCGAGCGCGCGCATCGAGAACTACCTGGGATTTCCCACTGGGATATCGGGGCAGGCGCTGGCCGCGCGTGCGTTTCAGCAGGCATTGAAATTTGGCGCTCACGTGGCGATACCGACTGAGGTCGCCTGTATTGAGCGATCGGCGGACCGGTTTGTGCTGGAGCTTTCCGATGGGCAGCGCGTGCGTGCGCGCGCGGTTGTGGCTGCGAGCGGTGCGGCGTATCGGAGGCCCTCGGTGCCTGGATTCGAGCATTTCGAAGGGTGTGGGCTCTATTATTGGGCTTCGCCTATTGAGGCGCGGCTTGTGAAGGGCCGTGACATTGTGCTCGTGGGTGGCGGCAACTCGGCAGGGCAGGCTGTTGTGTTTCTCGCGAACTTCGCGAGGAGTGTGCGCGTGCTGATACGCGGGCCTGGCCTGGAGGCTACGATGTCGCGTTACTTGATCGATCGGATCAGTGCTCTGCACAATGTTTCGGTTTGTCCGGATTGCACGCTCGAGGCGCTTGAAGCTGATGAGGGCGGACTTGCCCGGATTCGGATCCGGCATCGGGAGACGGGTAGTGAGGTTGTTGAGACGCGGCATCTTTTTTTGTTTATCGGTGCGGATCCGAAAACCGACTGGTTGGCGTCGAGTGGTGTGCAGCTGGATGAGCGTGGGTTTGTGATTACGGGGGAGTCTGGTGAGATCGAGGGTGCCGGGCGCTTTCCGTTGGAGACTAGCGTGCCGGGGTTGTTTGCGATTGGGGATGTGAGGTCGGGGGCGCCGAAGCGCGTCGCCGCGGCTGTAGGTGATGGCGCTGCCGTGGTGGGGCAGATTCATGCATGGCTGGAGAAGGAAGAATGCATGTGAATCGGTATGGTGTGTCGTGAATGGGTGTCGTGGCGACGACTGCGCTATTTTTTTGCCAGGTTTTTTTGCGGCGTTGGCATTTCCTTGTTTTCATGTAGGTATATATGTGTTGCCCCTGTGCGGGGCGGCACCTACTTTTCTTTGCAGCGGCAAAGAAAAGTAGGCAAAAGAAAGCCGCTCAAACCGCCAGTGTGACGCAGTGGGCCACTAACCTTATATCGGAGCGGCTCCGGGGCGTCTGTCACCACTCGCCGTCACCCGGAGTGACTAAGGGCTCATCCATCCGGCGGCGCTACGCGCACCGTGGGGCATAACCAAAACCGGTGGGACGCACGCGTTTTCGTAGGACTCCCGTGTATTTGCTCGGCAGTACTACCGCGTATTCGCTGGCAGCACGCCCGATTTTCCTTGCAGACCCTTCCGCCCGCGCGTAGCGCGCAGCGGGAAGAATGAGTCCTTTGTCACTAAGGCAGAGTGTGCGAGGTGACGGATGCCCCGGAGCCGCTCCGATATAAGTCGAGTGGTGTACTGCGTCACACTGGCGGTTTGAGCCGCTTTCTTTTGCCTACTTTTCTTTGCGGCTGCAAAGAAAAGTAGGTGCCGCCCCGCACAGGGGCAACGCTAATATACCGACATGAAAACAAGGAAAGGCCAAGGCACTTGGCACTGCGCCAAAATCCACGGCGTAACACACCACCCCCCCCAAAAAAAACCCACCCAGCGGGCATCCAAAAATCAAGGCTCTAGCAACCTCAACAACCTCAACTCTTCAAAATCGAGCTCAGACTCAATACGATGCAGGACGGCATCGTCAACTTTCCCATCACGATGCAACCCAAGCAGCGCCTCCCTCGACACACCAACGAGCTCAAGCTCGACCCGCAAAAATCTAGCACGATGCTCGACCCGCTCGGCGCCCGACGCATGGGCGCCCTTATTAGCGGAGACACGAATCCGATACTCAGCGAATAGCCGCTCGAGCGTAGTGCGCTCGACCCCGGAAGCACGCTTGCCGATCTCCTCGAGCGCAGAAAGCGACGCCCCAAACGTATGCGCCCGCGCCTCATGCTCCGACATGGTGTCCCGCGCGGCGGGCCGCAACTTGAGCACCCTGATCAATGTCGCAAGACTACCGCCCTGCAACACAAGCGTAGCGATAATCAGCAAGAAGGTACTAAAGATAATCAGATCGCGCCCCGGAAAGCCAGCTGGCAACGCCAGCGCCGCAGCGAGACTCACGACGCCGCGCATGCCGGCCCATCCCAACACGACGGCCTCACCGAACGACCACACCCGCACCCCCGATCGTTTCGCCCTGAGGCGCCCCGGCAACCAGAGCGCCGCGAACACCCACACGAGCCGCGCAACAATCGCCGCCAGCGTAGCCGGCAACGCAACCCGCAAGCCCGCAATCAACACGGTGCTTTCATGATTGACGCGCGCAAGAATGCCGTGCAACGCAAGGCCGATCAAAATGAACACGAGCGCGTCGAGCACGAATACGATCGCCTCCCAGGTGGCCTTGGCCTTGATGCGCATGCCCGCATCGAACACGCGATGCTGCCGCACGCCGAGCACGAGCCCGCAGGTCACGACCGAGAGCACGCCCGACCCGCCAAGCGCCTCCGCGATGCCGTAGCTCGCCCACGCCATCACAAAGGTCACGACGATACCGAGCATCGCGTCGTGCAGGCGCGGCAGCACCCAGCACATCGCCTGGCCGCACACGAGGCCGAGCGCGACGCCAATCAGCGTCAGCGAGAAGAACAGCCCGGTCGCGCCCGTGACCGTGAGCGTGGTGGCAAGCGCCGCCGAGACCGCCATCTGGTAGAGCAGCAGGCCCGATGCGTCGTTGACGAGACTCTCGCCTTCCAGCACGGCCACGAGCCTCGCGGGCAGCGGATAGCGCTGCAAGATCGCCTTCGCGGCAACGGCATCGGGCGGCGAGACGATCGCGCCCAGCGCAAAGCAGGCGGCCCACGGCAAGCCCGGGTTAAAGGCATGCACGACAACGGCCACCGCGCCGGTCGTGAACGCCACCGCGCCCAGCACGAGCGAAACGATCGTGCCAAGCTCGTCGCGGAATTCCTTCCATGCCGTATAGAACGAACTCGACATCAACAGCGGCGGCAACACGGCCGCAAGCAGCAGGTTCGGGTCCATGTCGGGCACGCGCTTGCCCGCAACGGCAATCACGCAGCCGCCAAGCAGCAGCACGACCGCGGGCGGGATGGCAATGCGCTCGGCAAGCCAGGTCAACGCGCCCGCACCGCAGATCAACAGCAACAGGTAGTGAAACAGCTCGACGTTGCTCATCTGCGTGCGGGCAGAGTGTGCAACGCGCCAGCCGGTGATTGAGGATGCCTCACGATGATTGCTCGTCCCGTCGGGCGACATCGGGCACGTGCGCGCCCGGCAGCGAGCCGAACATGTGCTGGCTGCACTTGGCCTCGCGCCACGCCGCGCCGGGCTTCAGGCCCGATAGCATGCGCCGCGCGAGAGGCAGGATCTGCTCTCCGGCCAGCATGCCGAGCAGCCCCACCAGCGCAATGGTGGGCGGGGCCGGCGATTGCACGCTGATCGTGGCGTAGACGACGCCGGCAAGGATGCCGGCACAGAGCGAAAGAATATACGGTTTCATGGTGCGGGCTTCGTTGATGACCGACGGGTGACAGACACAACACGGCAATTTTGCCCAAAGCGTATCGGGTTTCGCTAATTAAGAAAAGGCTAATTAAGGTCTTTTAAGGCGATTTAACGGGCAACTTTTGGAATCGTATTAATTCCATTTCTTGGGTGTTCTTTCGCCGTGTTTCCGTGTCAAATGGCGGCAGCTGGATGAGCACCCCCCCCCCAGCGCAATGCACTATGGACCCAGCGTCGTCACTGCGACGAGGCGGTCTCATTTCTCTTCGATTCATAGGACATACGCGTCATGAGCAATCCGAAGCTTGAAGTACTCACCCCCCAAAACAGCCAGTTGATCATCATCGATCAGCAGCCGCAGATGGCCTTTGGCGTGCAGTCGATCGACCGCCAGGCGCTCAAGAATAATGTCGTCGGTCTGGCCAAGGCGGCCAAGGTGTTCGAGATCCCGACCACGATCACGACGGTCGAGTCGGAGAGCTTCTCGGGATTCACGTATCCCGAGCTGCTCGACGTGTTCCCGAACCAGAAGACGCTCGAGCGCACCTCGATGAACTCGTGGGACGACCAGAAGGTTCGCGACGCGCTAGCCGCGAATGGCCGCAAGAAGGTGGTCGTGGCGGGCCTGTGGACCGAGGTCTGCAATACGACGTTCGCGCTGTGCGCGATGCTCGAAGGCGGCTACGAGATCTACATGGTGGCCGATGCATCGGGCGGCACGTCCAAGGACGCGCACGACTACGCGATGCAGCGCATGATTCAGGCGGGCGTCGTGCCCGTCACGTGGCAGCAGGTCCTGCTCGAATGGCAGCGCGACTGGGCGCGCCGCGAGACCTATGACGCGGTCATGGCGATCGCCAAGGAGCACTCGGGCGCATACGGCATGGGCATCGACTATGCCTACACGATGGTCCACAAGTCGGCGCAGCGCACGGCCACGACCCATGAGTCGCAACCGCCGGTGCCCGCGCGCTAAGCGCGTGTCGCGCGTCTGCACGAGCCGTTGCGGCGTGTTCCTCGCGAGCGCGTCGCAACGGCAGCCCCATACGGCATGCCGCCGCGCGTTCTCAACGCTCGGACATGGCCCACGGCGCGTGGGCCAGATGCTCGACGAGGTAGTCGAGCAGCGCGGTCACGCGCGCGGTGCGCAACATGCCGGGCGGGGTGAGCAGGTGCACATCGATGTCGGCAATGGCCCAGTCGCGCATGACGTGCTCGAGCTCGCCACGCTGCAGCGCCTCCCACACGAGAAACTCCGGTTGCAGGGCGAGGCCGTGGCCGGCGATCAGCGCAGGCACGATGGCGTCCGCATTGTTGGAGCGGATGCGCCCGCGCACCGGCACGGCGTATTCGTCGCCCGAGGCCGCGTTGTGAAAGCGCCAGAACTCCGGCGTCGGCATGTTCGTATAAGTGAGGCTCGCATGGTGCTCGAGATCGCGCGGGTGAGCCGGACGTCCATGCCGTTCGAGGTAGGCGGGCGCCGCGACGAGTGGCCGGCGCACCGCGCACAGGCGGCGCGAGCGCAGCGTGGAATCGTCGAGCTCGGCAATGCGGATCGCCACGTCGAATCCGCCCGCCACGACGTCGATCAGCTGATCGGTGAGCGTGAGCTCGACGTCCACGCCAGGGAAGCGCTCGATAAAGGCCGGCAGCAGCGGCGAGAGATAGCGCAGGCCAAACGACATCGGCGCATTCACGCGGATGACACCGTGCGGCTCGATCGCCAGCGCGGACGCCTCGCTCTCGAACACCTCGGCATTCGCGAGCAGGTCGACCACGCGCTCGCGCAACAGCTCTCCGGTTGGCGTGAGCGAGAGCCTTCGCGTCGTGCGGTACAGCAGCATCGTGCCGAGCCGTTGCTCGAGGCGGGCAATGGCCTTGGAGACGGTTGGCTGCGAGATGCCGAGCAGCTCGGCGGCTTTCGCGAACGACCCGGTCTCGGCGACGCGCGAAAAGATGGCCCAGGCTTCAAGGTCAGGAAGATTTTGCATGTTGGCAATCGAGTCGACAGAACGTCTGATGGGCCTGCCGCGGCACTGGGGACAACCCCATGCCGGCGGGGGCGAGCAGATGGACCCGGAGGCGCAAACCGGGCTGCAATGACCTGCATTCTAATCGTTCGGAGACCGATCGTATGCAAGCGTATTTGGTATCACTCGGCGCGGGCGTGCTGATAGGCGTGATCTATAGCGTGATCAAGGTCCGCTCGCCCGCACCGCCACTGATTGCCCTCGTCGGCCTGTTCGGCATGCTGGTCGGCGCGCAGGCCGTTCCGCTAGCCAAACAGTGGCTCGGCTTTTAATCGAATTCAGAGAACGTGGCGAATTGAGCACATTTAGCCCAGTGAGGAAACACATGAGCGCACCCGGCACCCAACCCGATCTCATTCTGCACAACGGACGATTCACGACACTCGACCGTTCGAACCCGATCGCCTCAGCCGTGGCGATCGCCAATGGCCACTTCGTTGCCGTAGGCAGCGACGCCGACGTCATGCCGCTCGCGGGACGCGCGACCCGCGTCGTCGACCTGGGCGGCCGGTCCGCATTGCCCGGTCTGATCGACAATCACTTGCATTTGATCCGCGGCGGCCTGAACTACAACATGGAGCTGCGCTGGGACGGCGTGCGCTCGCTCGCAGTAGCGATGGAGATGCTCAAACAGCAGGTGGCCATCACGCCCGCGCCGCAATGGGTGCGCGTGGTGGGCGGCTTCACCGAGCATCAGTTCGAGGAGAAGCGCCTGCCGACCATCGAGGAGCTCAACGCGGTGGCGCCCGATACGCCCGTGTTCATCCTGCACCTCTACGATCGCGCGTTGCTCAACGCCGCCGCGCTGCGCGTGGTCGGCTATACGAAGGACACGCCGGAGCCTCCGGGCGGCAAGATTCTGCGCGACGGCTCGGGCAATCCCACGGGCCTCTTGCTCGCGAATCCGAATGCATCGATCCTGTACGCGACGCTCGCGAAAGGCCCGAAGCTGCCGTTCGAGTATCAGTACAACTCGACGCGCCACTTCATGCGCGAGCTGAACCGCCTGGGCGTGACCGGCGCGATCGATGCGGGTGGCGGCTCGCAGAATTACCCGGACGATTACGAAGTCATCCGCAAGCTGCACGAAGCGGACGAGATGACGGTGCGCATCGCGTACAACCTGTTTACGCAGAAGCCGAAGGCCGAGAAGGAAGACTTCCTGAACTGGACCAGCACCACCAAGTATCACGACGGCTCGGATTACTTCCGCCACAACGGCGCGGGCGAGATGCTGGTGTTTTCGGCGGCCGACTTCGAGGACTTCCGCGTCGCGCGTCCCGAGCTGCCGCCCGAGATGGAAGGCGAGCTCGAAGGCGTGATACGCGTGCTCGCGCAGAATCGCTGGCCGTGGCGTCTGCACGCGACCTATGACGAGACCATCAGCCGCGCGCTGGACGTGTACGAGAGGGTCAACAAGGACATCCCGCTCGAAGGGATCAACTGGTTCTTCGACCACGCGGAAACCATTTCCGAGCGCTCGATGGACCGCATCGCCGCGCTTGGCGGCGGCATCGCGGTCCAGCACCGGATGGCCTACCAGGGCGAGTACTTCGTCGAGCGCTATGGCGCCGAGGCGGCGCAAGCCACGCCGCCCGTCGCGAAGATGCTGGAGAAGGGCCTCAAGGTCTCGGCCGGCACCGACGCCACGCGCGTGGCCTCGTACAACCCGTGGGTTTCGCTCGCGTGGCTCGTGAGCGGCAAGACGGTCGCCGGCCTGCGCCTGTATCCGCAGCGCAACCTGCTCGACCGCGAGACGGCCCTGCGCATGTGGACCGAGTACGTCACCTGGTTCTCGAACGAAGAAGGCAAGAAAGGCCGCATCGCGGTCGGTCAGCTCGCCGACCTGATGGTGCCGGACCGCGACTTCTTCTCGTGCGCCGAGGACGATATCGCCCACACCACCGCATTGCTCACGGTGGTGGGCGGCAAGATCGTCTGGGGCGCGGGCCCGTTCTCGCAGCACGACGCGCCGATCCCGCCCGCGATGCCGGACTGGTCGCCGGTGCGCCAGTACGGCGGCTACGGCGGCTGGGGAGCGACTCAGCGCGAGGGCGCGCCGCTCCAGCGCGCCGCCGCGGCAGCAGCGATGTGCGGCTGCGCGAGCGCGTGCAACGTGCATGGCCACGCGCACGCAACCGCATGGAGCAGCGCGTTGCCGACTGCGGACGCGAAGGGCTTCTGGGGCGCCTTCGGCTGCGCCTGCTGGGCCGTTTGAGATGAAAGAGCCCCCACGCTCGCTGCGCTCACTGCCCCCCGAGGGGGCGCTCAGCCTCCTTGGGGCGGCCCGGCGGAGGCTGAGATGGCAGCATTGACTGGCCGCCGCGACCCGGCATGGGTCCGCGCGCTCCTCGCGCAGCCATGGGTCGCGCCACTCGTGCGCCTGGCGCTCGTGTCCGCCTGGTTGATCGGCGGCGTCGACAAGGCGCTGCACTTCGATGACGCGATCGCCGAGCAGGCGCGTTTCGGCCTGCATCCGCCCGCGCTCTGGGCGGCGTTGGCGGTCGCGGTCGAGATTGGCGGTTCGCTATGCGTCGTGTTGCGCCGCTTCACGTGGATCGGCGCGGGCGGCCTCGGTATGCTGACCGTCGTCGCGATGCTGGTCGCCAATGACTTCTGGAATCAAACCGGCGCCGCCCGCTTCATGGCGCTGAACAGCTTTTTCGAGCATCTGGGCTTGATCGCGGCACTCGTGCTTGCGACCATGCTCGGCAATGCTAACGGCGCGGCCGGCGACAGCCGCGCCTGATCGATCGAACAACACGATATTGAATCAACAAGGGAAACCCGCTATGAAAGCCATTCGCTCTGCATTGCTCGCCGTGATGATCGCGAGCGGTCTCGTCGCCGCGCCCGCGGCGTTCGCGAAGCCGCCGGTGCCGGCGGTCGAGGCGCCCTACGTCGCCGTTGGCGCGCAGTACGACACGACGCACGTGTACGTCGCACCCGAAGACTTCGACAAGTTCACGGACAGCTTCGTCGCGACGTTCGGCGGCAGCAAGTCGAAGGAGGGCGTATTCCAGGTCACGCCCACGCCTAGCCAGACCATGTCGCAACTCGTGTTCACGCCGTCGGGCACGATCTCCGTGTTCGGCTTCAAGACGCCCATTCCCTGGCCCTTCGGCGAGGAGCGCACGGGCTATCTCGTGACCGACATGGACGCGGCGGTGAAGTCGGCGCGCGCACTGGGCGCGGATGTGATCGTCGACACCTTCCCCGATCCGATCGGGCGCGACGCCATCGTCTCGTGGCCGGGCGGCCTCAAGATGCAGCTTTACTGGCATACCCAGGCGCCGCACTACGACGCGCTGCAGACCATTCCCGAGAATCGTGTCTACGTCTCGCCGCAGAACCTGCACAAGCTGGTTCATGCCTTCGTCAAGTTCTCGCACGGCAAGGTGGTGTCCGATGTGGCCAACGCGCCCGGCGTCGAAATCGGCCGGCCGGGCGACACCTATCGCCGCATTCGTATCGAGTCGGGCTTCGGCAAGATGACCGTGCTCGTGACGGATGGCCACCTGCCGTATCCGTTCGGGCGCGAAGTGACGGGCTACCAGGTCCCCGATCTCGCCGCGACGCTGCAAAAGGCGCAGGCCGCGGGTGTGAAGGTGCTCGTGCAGCCGTTCACGTCGGACGGGCGCGATGCGGCGATCGTCGAGTTCCCGGGCGGCTACATCGCCGAGATTCACGCCATCGCAGCGAAATGAAATCGGAGGATACGATCCTCGCCGCCATCGCCGGCTTCGTCGACACGCTGAGCTTCGTCGCGCTGTTCGGCTTGTTCACGGCGCACGTGACCGGCAACTTCGTGCTGATCGGCGCCGGCGTCGCGGGCTTTGGCCGCGGCGTGCTCCTGAAGCTCATCGTGTTTCCGGCCTTCATCGGCGGCGTGGTCCTCAGCAGTTTGCTGATTCGTTCGTTGTCCGTTCGACATGCGCGCCACGGCGCGCGCCTGCTCCACACGGTGCAGGCCGCGCTCATGTTCGGCTTTTGCCTCGCCGGTGTCTGGGCCGCGCCGGTTAGCGAGCCCGACAGCCTGCCGGTCATCGTGGCCGGCATCGTCGGCGCATTCGCGATGGGCGTGCAGAACGCACACCCGCGTCTGATCCAGCGACCGGGCGTGCCGAATACCGTGATGACGGGCAACGTCACGCAAGCGATCCTCGACGTGGTCGACATGCTGAGCGCCAGCGTTGCCGAGAGCGTGCGCGCGGCGGCGCGCGAGCGCTTCGCGAAGATGATGCCGGCCATTGCCGCATTCGCGCTCGGCGCGATAGCGGGGGCGCTGGGCTGGCGCTACGCGGGATTCTGGGCGCTGCTCGCGCCGGCTGGCGCGCTCGCGGGTCTCGCGCTGGGCACGGGAGAATGCGAGCGCGCGGCCCCTGCGGGGCACGTATGAAGCGCTGGGGCGGCAAAGGGGAGCGCGCGCGCCGCGCCCGCCACATGGGCAGGGCGCGCGCGGATAAACACAAGCCGATAACGGCCATTGCAAGGGAATACACGGTGTCGATGACGATACACGGGAGACGATTCGAAAAAGCGGCGCGCGTCACGGCCATCGCCGGATTGATGTGGACGGCCGCCGATGCGGCGTGCGCGGATACGCTTGCGCAAAGCACAACCGGAGTGAGTGTCGTGGCGGGTGCCGCGAATGGGCCCACGGATATGGCCACGAGCACGGCCACCAATGCGGCCACGAACACGGCCAGCAATGCGGCAACCGATACGGCCACGACTGCGGCCACCGGCACAGCTACGAATACAGCCGCCACCACGGCGGCGCCCGCGAGCGGCAGCACGGCGGCAAGCACCTGCAACGCCAAGCGCCCCGCCGTGATGTTCAACCGCTGGCAGGAAGACTGGTCGGTGCTCGCGAATCCGTGCGTGCCGCGCAAGCCGCTCGACAGCCTCAAGTACATCCCGCTCGGCGGCGATCCCTCGTCATACCTGTCGCTCGGCGTGAACCTGCGCGAGCGCATGGAAACCAATAATGCGCCGCTGTTCGGCATCGGCTCCGCGCAGTCGGATACGTATCTGATCCAGCGCGTCGAGGTCCATGCCGACGCGCATCTCGCCGAGCACTGGCAGTTCTTCTTCCAGCTCGAGGATGCGCGCGCGTGGGGCAAGAACGTCATCACGCCGGTGGACAAGAACCCGCTCGATATCGAGCAGGCGTTCGTCACCTACACGAACTCGCTCGGCGGCGGCACCGTCAAGTTCCGCGTGGGCCGCCAGGAGATGGCCTTCGACTTGCAGCGTTTCATCTCCGTGCGCGACGGCCCGAACGTGCGCCAGGCCTTCGACGCGCTCTGGGCCGACTACGAGTACCACAAGTGGCGCTTTATCGCCTACGCAACCCAGCCCGTGCAGTACCGCTATGCGACCCCGTTCGACGACGTGTCGAACCGCGATCTCACGTTCAGCGGCGTGCGCTTCGAGCGTCAGTCGGTGGGGCCCGGCGACTTGTCCGGCTACTGGTCGCGCTACAACCGCAGCAATGGGCAATACCTCGACGCGCACGGCCCCGAGCGGCGCGATGTCTGGGACCTGCGCTACAGCGGCACGCATGGGCGTTTCGATTGGGACGTCGAAGGCATGCTGCAGACGGGCACCGTCGGCAACAGCACGATTGCCGCGTGGGCAATGGGCTCGATCGCGGGCTACAAGCTCGACACGGCGTGGTCGCCGCGTGTTGCCGTGCAGATCGACGCGGCCTCGGGCGACCCGCATCCGCATGACGGCCGGGTGGAGACCTTCAATCCGCTGTTTCCGAACGGCTACTACTTCACGCTCGCGGGCTATACGGGCTATACGAACCTCATTCACATCAAGCCGTCCATCACGCTCAATCCGACCAGCAATCTCGCGCTGCTCGGGTCGCTGGGCTTCCAGTGGCGCGAGACGACCGGCGACGCCGTGTACCAGCAGGGCATGCAGGTCGTGCCGGGCACCGCGGGCAAGGGCAGTTTGTGGACGGGCATGTATGTGCAGTTGCGCGCCGACTGGACGATTGCGGCGAACCTGATCGGCTCGGTCGAAGCCGTGCACTTCCAGGTGGGGAACTCGCTGCGCCAGGCGGGTGGGCACAATGCCGACTACGCTGGCGTCGAGCTCAAGTACGGGTGGTAGCGAAGCATGTGACAGGTATCCGGCGATGGCGGAAAGCGAACACTATCGTGCTGAGGACGGCGCAGTCTGGAACGAAGCGCGCTATGCGCGGGCTCAGGCGCGCTTTCTCGGCGCGTCGGGCAACGTCGCGGAGTTCAGCCTGGTCGAGCCCGGGGCCGGTGCGCAGTGGCGCGCGCGGCAAACCACGTGGGCGTTCGGCGCCCGCTGCCGTCAGTTCGAGCTCGAGTACGGCCTGCGCAGCCGGCTAGGGCCGGACTGGGCCGTGAGGCCATGCGCGCTGATCCGCGCGAGCGACGGACCGGTGCTGATCTACGCCGAGCCCTTCGGCTCGACACTCGACGAACTCGCACGCGGCGGACTGTCGATTGCGCAAGTGCTGCGCTTCGCATCGGGCATGGCGCACGCGCTTGCGCAGCTGCACGCGCTTTCGTTCGTGCATGGCGACGTGCGGCCCGCCCAGTTCGTTCAGGCCGCGAATGGCGCCATTCGCATTCGTTCCTTCCTGAACACGCACTCGCCGCACGAGAACGTGCCGCCCGAGCAGCAGCTCGATGCCGTTGCGGCACCCTACGCCGCGCCCGAGCGCACGGGCACCGGGCAAGCCTACGTGGACGAGCGCAGCGATCTCTATTCGCTCGGCGTCGCGATCTTCGAGCTGCTTGCGGGGGCGCTGCCGTTCAAGGCCGACTCTGCAGCGCAATGGCTGCATGCCCATCTGGCGATCCAGCCCGCGCCGTCGTGGCAGTTCCGCGCGGGGGTGCCGGCCATGCTCGACGAAGTGATTGCCAGGCTGCTCGCGAAGGAGGCCTGCGAGCGCTACCAGACGGCCGAAGCGCTGCGCCAGGACCTGCTCCACATGCAGGCGCAATGGGATGCGTCGGGAACCATCGCGCGCTTCGAGGTCGCCCGTGGCGAGCGGCTCGTGCGCGCGGAGAACGAAACCTCGCTCATCGGCAGGCAGGACGAGCTCGCGCAACTGGTCAAGGCCTACCGTGCGGTCGCGCAGTCGGCCCAGGCGCGTATCGTGCTGATCGAAGGCGCGCCCGGGGCGGGCAAGACCGTGTTGGCAACGGAGTTCAGAAAGCGGTTGCTGCCCTCGTCATGGTGGGCGGCGGCGAAGGCGAATCCGTACCAGGCCGCGCAACCGTACGCGCCGGTCGTGCAGGCGTTGAAGTCGCTCTGCCTGAACGTGGTCGGCAAGGGCGGCGCCGCGCTTGCCGAGTGGAGCGCACGCCTGAGCCGCTACGCAGGCGATTACCTGAACCTGCTGGCGCGGCTCGTCCCCGAAGTGGAGCTCGTGGTGGGCCGTCGCAACGCCGGCGGCGATCCCGGCGACGATGCGCCGGCGCGCCGCGTTCAGCTCGCGCTGATTCAGGCGTTGCGCGCGTTCGCGTCCGAGGGCGCGCCGCTCGTCGTGATGCTCGACGACCTGCAATGGGCCGATGAAGCCACGCTCGACTTTATCGTGACCCTGGCCGCCGAACGGCCGCCGAATGTGCTGCTCGTTGCGATGTGCCGCAACGAAGATCCGACCCGCAGCGGCCCGTTCCGGGACTTCGTCGCGTGTGCCAAGAGCCGGTACTCGCTGGCCATCACGCTCGCGCCGATGACGGCGCAAGACGTCGCGCAGATGATTTCCGCGCTGATCGGCGAGCCGCAAGCGCGCGTCGAGCGCCTGGCCCGCATCGTCCGGGCGAGAACGGGCGGCAATCCGTTCCATGTCCGGCAGCTCATGCGCTCGCTGTTCGACGAGCGCCTCATCCGCTTCGACGGCATGCGGCGCGAATGGACGTGGGACGACGCGGGCATCGAAGCGCTGCGGCAAGCGCAGAGCGTCGTCGACCTGATCTCGGCGCGGCTCGATCGACTCGCGCCGGACGTGCGGGAGGTCCTGACGTGGCTGGCCTGCATGGGCGCCCAGACCGACGAAGCCCTGCTGCGCCGCGTGTGCGCGCTGCCGGCGGCGGAGCTGCACCATCGGCTCGATGTCGCGCGCCGCGCAGGCGTGCTCGAGCCGGGCGACGGCGGCTGGTCCTTCGTGCACGACCGCGTGCTCGAAGCGGTGCAGGCCCAGGCGGACCCTTGCGCCTCGCCCGCGCGGCATGCGGCGGTGGCGCTTGCGATGATCGATCTCCATGCCGATCGAATCGGGCCGGCCGCACTCGAGATCGCCGCGCAGATCGAGCTGGCCAAAGGGGCGCCGCTGAGCCGCGCACAGGCCCAGGCGTTTGCCGGCGTGCTGGCCGAGGCCGCCGGGCGAGCCATCGCGGCCGCCGCGCGCGATCGCGCGCTGGCCTTTCTCGCGCACGCCGCCGAGCTGCTCGGCGAGGGCCGCTGGGCCACGCACTACGAACTGGCGAGAAGGATTGCACTGTTGCGCTGCGAGAGCCTGCTCGCCGTGGGCTGTCTCGACCTCGCAGCACCCGAGATCGACGCGCTCATGGCGCACATGCGCTCGGACATCGATCAGGCGGAGGCGCATCGCCTCAAGGCGGCCATGTTCACCGTGCGCTCGGACTACGCGGCAGCGGTGGACGTCGCGCTCGCGGGACTCGCGCGTCTGGGCGTGCATCTTCCGCTGCGGCCCACGGCGGACGACCTGCTCGCGGCGCGCGACGCGGTCAGGCAAGCACTCGATGGCCGCCCGATCGCGGATCTCGTTCATCTGCCGCGGATGGAGGATGCGCGCATCGAAGCCGTGATGGCCTTGCTGACGGCACTGGAAGCCGCGATGTTCGAGCCGAGCGGCCTCGCGTTGCTGCATTTCGCCACCGTGGTCCGGCTGACGTTGCAGCACGGCGTGACCGGCGCTTCCGTGCAGGGCTTGTCGTGGTTCGGCGTCTATATTGCGCAGACCTACGGAGACTACGAGGAGGGTTTCGAGTACGCGCAGGTGGCCTTGGCGCTTGTGAGCCATCACGGCTTCGAACGCTATCGCGCCGCGACGCTGATCGCGCTGGACCAGGTGAGCGTGTGGACGCGGCCGCTTTCCTGGGCGCTGGCGAGGGCGCGCGAGGCGAAGGCTGCGGGCAACCTCAGCGCCGAGCTGCGCTGGATGTGCTACAGCTGCAACCACATCGTGTCGGATCTGATCGCCTCGGGCGAACCGTTGCCGATAATCCGTGAGGAGATCAAACCGCTTCTGGACGTGGCGCGCGGCGCAGCGTATCGCGACATCGTCGATCTGCTGGCGACGCAAGCGGAATTCGTCGCGTCGCTCTGCAAGGGCAAGGGCACGCCGGTCGGCTCATGGCAGCTTGCGGACGGCGACGGCCGGGCCGCATCGAGCGTTGCAGACGCATCGGCCCCATCGGTTCCATCGGCTTCATCGGCACAAGCGCCGGCGCGCATGCCCGTGCTCGCCTTCTGGACGCTCGTGCTGCGCGGTCAGTCCGCATTCCTGTTCGAAGACCTCGAGGTGGCGCACGCCTCGTTCCGGGAGGCGAGGGCGTTCGCATGGTCGACGCCGGCGCACATCATGCTCTCCGATTACCGGCTCTATGGCGCGCTCACGCTCATCTACGCCCATCCGGACTCGGCAGGCGAGGCGCCTTTGGCGGCCGCGCTCGAGGACCATCGCGACCAACTCGCCATTTGGGCCGCGCTCAACCCCGGCACGTTCCAGAACAAACTCACGCTGATCGATGCCGAGTTCGCGCGCATCGCGGGCAATCATCTGGAGGCCATGAAGCAGTACGAAGCATCGGCGAACATGGCCGCGGCGGCGGGCTTCGTTCACGAACAGGCGCTGGCGCACGAGCTGGCGGGACGCCATGCGGTCGGCCTCGAATTGACGGGAGTGGCGCGCTACCACTTGCGGCTCGCCAACGCCTGCTACAAACGCTGGGGCGCGCTCGCCAAGGCCGCCCAGCTCGAACAGAAGTACGCATTTCTCGCCATCGACGACGTCACCGCACCGCGCTTGCATACCGCTTACGGCAGGGACGACCTCGATTTCATGGCCGCGATGCATACGGCGCAGTCGCTCTCCGAGGAGATCATTCTCGAGCGGCTGATCCAGAACCTGATGAAGGGCATGATCGTGCATGCGGGCGCCCGCTATGGGCTGCTCCTGCTGATGCGCCGGGACGCATTGCAAATCGAAGCGACGGGCAGGGTGGTGAACGGCGAAGTGCTCGTCGATATCGGCACGGCGCCGCCGACCGACCGGCATATTCCGCTCTCGATCTTGAATACGGTCGTGCATACGAAGAAGCCGCTGGTGTTCGACGATGCGCAAACGGAGGGCGAGGCCGCGCATGCCGGGAGCCTGGCCCTGCACCCGGCGCGCTCGGTGTTCTGCTTGCCGCTCCTGAAGCAGGGCACGCTGATTGGCGTGCTCTACCTGGAGAACGCCCTCGTGCATCGCGTGTTCACGCCCGCGAAGACGGCCATGCTCGAAGTGCTCGCGCCGCAGGCGGCCAACTCGCTCGAAGCCGCGCGGCTCTATGCCGAGCTCGTGGAGGAAAACGCGCGCCGGCAGGAGACCGAGGCGGCGCTGGGCCGTGCGCGGGCGACACTGGCGCGCACGGCGCAGATGACGGTGCTCGGCGAAATGGCGGCCTCGATCGCCCATGAGATCAATCAGCCGCTCACCAGCATTATCTCGAGCGTGGGCGCCGGTGTCCGCTGGCTCAAAAGCGGCAAGCCGGATTGTCTGGAGGCGGTGCTGTCGAACCTGGAGGACATCCGCACCGCGGGCCTGCGCGCCGCCGACATCGTGCGCGCCTTGCGATCGCTCGCCAAGCAGGCGCCGGTGACGCTCGTGCCCGTGAGGATAGACGACGTGCTGCGCGAAATGCTCGAGCTGACCGCGATGGAAATCGACACGAAGCGCGTGGTGCTGCACACGGAACTCAACGCGGATCTGCTGGAGGTGCTCGCCGACCGCACGCAGATCCAGCAGGTGGTCTTGAATCTGATCACCAACGCGCTCGATGCGATGGACGGCGCGAAAGTCACGAAGGGTGTGCGCAAACTGCAAGTGACGTCGCAATGCGAAGGCAGCTGGGTCGTCGTAAGCATTTCCGATAGCGGTAGCGGCATTGCCCCCGACATTGCCGAAGCCATTTTCGAGCCGTTTTTCTCGACCAAGGAGCGCGGCATGGGCATGGGTCTCGCCATCTGCCAATCGATCATGGAGGCGCATGGCGGCACGCTGCATGTCCGCGACCATGTACCCGCCGGGTCGACCTTCGTGTTCAGGCTGCCGATCGCGTACTCGGGTTAGTGCGCTGAATTGAGGCGCTGGCGGGCGCGGCGCGCGCAACGCCAGGCGGACGGCGCTTACGCGCCGTGGGGCTTGATCCCAAGGGCTTCGGCCTGGCGAACGAGGTCGGGGAGCGTGCGCGCCTGCATTTTGCGCATCACTTGAGCGCGGTGCACTTTCACCGTGATCTCGTGAATATTCAAGTCTGCCGCGATCTGCTTGTTCATCATGCCGGTGATGACGAATTCCATCACTTCGCGCTCACGGGCGGTCAGCAGTGCGTATGCACTGCGCAGGCCGGCCAGCGAACGTTGTGCGTCCAGACGCTTTGCGTCGGCACGCAGCGCTTCGGTGACGGCATCGACCATGTCCTCCTCGCGATACGGCTTGGTGAGGAAATCCACGGCGCCGCGCTTCATGGCCTTGACCGACATCTGCACGTCGCCATAGCCCGTCATGAACAGAATGGGGATCGAAAGGCCGACGCGCGCGGCTTCCTCCTGAAACGCGAGGCCGCTCTCGCCGCGCAGGCGCACATCGAGAACGAGACAACTCGGAATCTCGGGCCGTGCGAACGCGAGGAACTCACGCGGTGATGCAAACGCCTCGACCCGCAGCCCCTCGGAGCGCAGCAGCGATCCGAGCGAGCGGCGCAGCAATTCGTCGTCGTCCACCACGTAGACGATGGACGCGCCCTCGCCGGGCTGCGAGCCGTTTGCCGGGTGCGATGGGCTTGCGCCATTCATGTTTGTTTCCTTCGCCAGGGCCCAGCTGGGCCCTATCACGTTGACCTTGTGGAATTCTAAGTCAGTTCCGTGAAGCGCGGATGCATGCGCTCGTGGAATTCGGTAAGGGCTTTAAGCGATTTACCGTGGTTTAAGCCTGTTAAGCGCATTAAACGATCTGGTCATCGACATATTATTGGCCTGAATTAAGAACGATTTACTACTGGATTCGGGATGCGGCTTCCTAAACTCAGCGTTACGGTGGACACGCGCTTCGCGCAACTCCAACCCGCCGAGTACCGCGCGACGCCACGATGGGTGGCATCGTCTGGTTCCCACGTGAATGAATCCTTGAAGAGGGGTTGAGTCATGCGCAATCCGAAACTGGAAGTTTTGACGCCGCAAAACAGTCAGATGATCTTTATCGATCAGCAGCCACAGATGGCGATGTGCGTGCAATCGATCGACCGCCAGACGCTAAAGAACAACGTCGTCGGGCTTGCCAAGGCCGCGAAGGTATTCAATATTCCGACCACGCTCACCACGGTCGAAACCTTGAGCTTTTCCGGCTATGCATTTCCGGAGCTACTCGATGTGTTTCCCAATCATCCGCTGCTCGAACGCTCGTCCATGAATTCGTGGGACGATCAGAAGGTGCGCGACGCGCTCGCGAAGAATGGCCGCAACAAAGTGGTGGTGGCCGGCCTGTGGACGGAAGTGTGCAATGACACGTTCGCACTCTGCGCCATGGACGAAGGCGGGTACGAGATCTACATGGTCGCCGACGCCTCAGGGGGCACGTCGAAGGACGCTCACGAGTTCGCGATGCAGCGAATGATCCAGGCCGGCGTCGTTCCCGTGACCTGGCAGCAGGTGATGCTCGAATGGCAGCGCGACTGGGCACGCCAGGAGACCTATGCTCCGGTGATGGATATTGTCCGCGAGCACTCGGGCGCGTACGGCATGGGTGTCGACTACGCGTACACGATGGTCCACAAGCGAGATCAGCGCACCAAAGTAAAGCATGAAATGCTCGCCCCCGTGCCGGCACCGATTACGAAGAAATAGCCGGCCCGGCGCGCAATGCACGAAACCCGCGTTGGCGTCAGGCCGCGCGGGTTTTTTGTTTCTGGGGTGGGCCTCTTCAATGGCTCAATGACGCCGCCTCACTTGAAACCGCATGAATGACGTTGGGCCGTGCCGCCTCAAGTGCGCGCCGCCTTCGTCACGCGACGCTCAGTAGTACACCCACCGGCCATACTGCGGCGACCAGTACACCCAGCGAGCTTGCCGCTGTGGCTGATACCGTGCGTCCCATGGCGCGGGTGGCGCATAGTAGGCGGGCCGGGGCGGCGCGTACACCGGTTGTTGCGCATACACGGGCTGCTGCGCATAGTCGGGCCGTTGTCGCGCATACGCCGGCTGCTGGGAATCGCCATACTGCAGGGCATACGCCGGCTGCTGGGAGTCGCCATACTGCTGGGCATACGCCGGCTGCTGGGAGTCGCCATACTGCTGCGCATCGCGATACTGCTGGGCATCGCCATACTGCTGCGCATCGCGATACTGCTGCGCATCGCGATACTGCTGGGCATCGCCGTACTGCTGCGCATCGCCGTCCTGCTGGGCACCGCGGTACTGCTGGGCATCGCCATACTGCTGGGGCGGCGGCCGCGATGCCACCGCTGGCGGCGCGTACTGGCCCTGTGGCTGGGCGTATTGCAGATCCTGTGTCGAATACGCCTGTGCAGCGCGGGGCGGCGGCGCGTCGTCGACGGCTTCGTTGTCCGCCATGGACTCCTGCGGAGCAACCGCCTCCTGCGCAGGCGGCAAGGCCCGCGCCCCGGCGGTGGCGGGCACGGGTGCGCTCTGGGCGTCAGGTAGCGGCTTGACCGTGATCGGCAACGTCATGACCTGCTGGACATCCCCTGCATCGCTATAGACGTGCTTGACGTCAAGGATGGGCTGGGGAGCGGCCGGGCCGGCAGCCTTCTTCTTCGCGGTGCCTGACGCACCCGCGGGCGCGTTGGCTGCAACCGTGGCGCTCGCCGCCGCTGTGCGCGCCATCTCCTCCCTGGCGGCCTGATAGCCGCGGTCGTAGGCCGCTTTGACTTCCTGGTCCTGTGCCTCGGCGTCTTCTGCCGTGCCATAGGCGTGAGACGCGGCCGAAAATCCACAGCCCACCGTGAGCAGTGCGATGGCCGTCGCGTGCCGTACGCTCGTGTCCATGGGGCTACCTCAATTCCTGTTGATCCATGCTGTGATCGTACACCGCAAGCCGTGACATTCAAGCGGCGGCATAGCCGATTGGTTTGCCGGCGAACGCAAGCAGGGATCGGGAATGGGGAGCCCCTCAATGACTCAACGACGTTACCTCACTGGAAACCGTATGCACGACATCGGGCCGCGCCGCATGCTTGATCAAGAGCGCGACGCATGCCAGTCCCCCCGCCACAGCGATCACGGTGAAGATTTGGGAGAACGTGAAATGCCTGCGTACCAGCTCGGCGACAAGAAACGAACCCGCGATGCCGCCAAAGCGGCCCACCCCAAGCATCCATGCCACGCCGGAGCCCCGTCCCTCTGTTGGGTAGAACGTGGCCGCGAGCGCGTTCATGGATGATTGCGCGGTGTTCGCGAGCACGCCGGATATCAGCACGATGGGGACGAGCAACGCGACTTTGCCCTCCGTTTGCCCAATAAAAAACAGGCTGATGGCGGCAAGCGCATAGCAGCCCGCGATGACGAGATTGGCGTTGAACCGGTCCATGAGCGCTCCGCAAAACACCGCGCCGATACCGCCGAGCGGGAACAGGGCGGAGATCAACGCCGCCCGGCTCGCACTGAGCCCCGCGTCCTTGAGGAGCACGGGCATCCAGTTGATGGATGCATAGCAGATCACGAGGCCCATGAGCGCAGCGAGCCACAGCATGAGCGTGCCGACAATGTAGGTGCGCGACATGACGAGGCCCAGCCCGCTCAGCTCGGTCTGCCGCTCGCCTTCGACCAGCGCGAACCCGCGCGCCTGGTTTGCGTCGTGCGAAATGCGCAGCAGAACCGCACGAATCTGCGCAACGGGTCTGCCCTTATTGACAAGAAAGCGCACCGATTCCGGCAGCCTGAAAAACAGCAAGGCGCCGTGCAGGATCGGCATCGCGCCGCCGAGCAGAAGGACGGCGCGCCAGCCCGCGTGCGGAATCAGCCACGCCGCAATGAGGCCGCCCAGGGCGGCGCCGAGTGGAAATCCACAGCACATGAGGCTGGTGACCGTTGCCCGGCGCGAGGTCGGGCAGAACTCGTCGATCATCGTCACCGCATTGGCCATGGCCGCGCCGAGTCCGACACCCGTGACGAAGCGCAACAAGCTCAGTTGCCCGACGCTCGATGAGAACGCCGACACCGTGCAGGCCGCACCGAGGACAAAGACGGATCCCACCACGAGGGGCCGCCGTCCGATGCGGTCGGACAAGGGACCAAACAGGAGGGCGCCAAACGCAATGCCGAACAGCGCGGCGCTCAGGACCGGTGCGAGGGCGGGCTTGGCCAGATGCCATTCGGTCAGCAGCGACGGCGCGATATAGCCGATCGCCGCGGTGTCGAAGCCATCGAGCAGCACTATCACGAAGCACATGAAGAAAACAAACTTCTGGAACCGTCCGAACGGGTGCTCATTGATGAACGCCTGGACATCGGCAATGGGGTGATCTTGCATCGGTCGTCTCCTGCCATGGATGAAGCGGCATATCACGGAGGGGAATCCATCCCTTGCGAACTTCCCGGGGAATCCCCTGGCATCCCTACCATATCGATTCGATATGGCATGAATTGATGACGTATGATTTGCGATAAAATCATATAAGTCAAGCGCGCGTTGTCCCGATGCGATGGACCGGATCATCAATGCAATGGCGGCGCTCGGCCGCCCGCCGTCCATAGAGGACATGCAAAGACTGCGGTATCATTTCACTTTGGCTAATTCGATTTGCACCGATAGTACCGACCGATGGCCCGGTCCCATGCCAAGGAATGAGTGAATGCCCAAACCCAATTCGTCTGCAGTCAAGGCAGCCGCCGCCGCTCCGAAGTTAGCGGAAGCCTCGGAGCAGCGGCTATCGGATGTATTTGATGATCGCGGCAGAACCGTTCCGTGGATCGCGCGAACCATACACCGGCTCTACGACGCGCAAGGGCAAAAGCTCCTCGACAAGGAGAGCATTCCCATCGCGTACTGGTACTACCTGCGCGTGCTGGCCGAGCGCGGCGAGATCAACCAGCTCGAGCTCAGCAAGCGCGTGGGCATCGCATCGACGACCGCGGTGCCCGCGCTCGACTATCTGGAGAAGCGCGGCCTCGTGAAAAGGGTGCGCGATCCCAACGACCGGCGCAAGTACTTCGTCCAGCTGCTGGATGAAGGCAAGCGCCTCGTCGACGAATTGCTGCCCGAGCTCACCGACATGATTTCGGCATCGCTCGACGGCATCTCGCAGAAGGACATGCGCGTGTTCTGGAAGGTCATGCACCGGATCGAAACCAACCTGGTGCAGATCGCTCAGGGCGACACGGTCGTCGACTGATTCGTCCACGGCTTGATCGCGCGCGTCGACGGCCGCGTCCTCCGCTACGTCGAAGAGGCGGTTGAAGAAGCGGCCACGCGAGCATGACTCGCCTGCGGCTGACTGCTGCCCTTTGCCAGCGCCATCGCCGCCAGGTAACCAAACGTGATCGCCGGTCCCAGCGTGATGCCCGCGCCAATGTAGTGACCGCCAACGGGCGAGTTCATGTCGTTGCCGCAGGCAAAGATGCCGGGAATCGGATGGTCGTTGCTGTCCAGGACTTCGCCGTTGGGGCCCGTCACGAGACCGCGGCTGGTGCCGAAGTCGCCCGGCATCAGCTTGACTGCATAGAAAGGTCCCTGCGCAATCGGACCGATGCATGGGTTCGGTGTGTGAGCGGGATCGCCCTTATAGATGTTGTAGGCCGATGAGCCCTTGCCGAAGTCCTCGTCGACGCCAGTTTGCGCGAACTGGTTATTGCGCATGACGCTGCGAGCGAGGCCGGCGGCATCGATCCCTGCCTTGGCGGCGAGCTCCGCGAGCGTCTTGCCGCTCAAGAGGTAGCCGGACGCCTCATAGCGACGCAGCGACATGCCCGGCAGGATCACGCCAATGCCGTACTTCTTCACGGCCGCTGCGTCGGCGACCAGAAACGCGGGGATCGCGCCGGCATCGAACATCCCTTGAGTGAAGGCGTGATATGACGCGGCTTCATTGGTGAAGCGGTTGCCTTCCTTGTTCACGGCAATGAAGCCGGGCTTGGGCCGATCGAGCATGAAGTGGCCCCACAGCGTATTGCCTTTCTCATTCTTGTACTGCGAAATCGGCACGTAGTAGCCCGTGTCGAGCCCGTTATGGTCGAGCCGGCCACCGGCTGCAAGGCCGAGTCGAATGCCTTCGCCCACATTGCTCGGCAAGCCAAGGCCGAGTTCGACCGTTGGCTGACGCGAATGGTCGCGCCGCATTTCAAGGTTGCCGTTGTAGCCGCCCGTCGCGATAACGACGCCACGGTGCGCGCGTACGCGAAACGTGCTGCCATCGCGCGTGACTTCGGCGCCGACCACTGCGCCGTTTTCGGTGATGAGCTGCGTTGCGTGAGCGCGTCGCCAAACCGGAATCTGCGCATCGAGGATCGTCTTGTACAGACGCCCGATGAGCGCATTGCCGCCCACGAGGCGGGTGCCGCGATGATAGCTGAGGCGGTCTTTGCCGTAGCGCGCGAAACGCTTCACGACGTGTGCGAACGACTTGAACGAGCGCGTGAAGGCCAGGAAGTGATTCAAGTCAAGCAGGTCGAGCATCATGCCGCCAAAGGGCGCGAATGCCGGCAGCGGTGCGCGCAGGTCCCTGAAGTGCGTACCGAGCTCGCGCCCATCGAATTCGAGCGGGGCGTGAGCACGGCCGAACATGCCGCCATCGGACTCCGGATAATAGTCTGGATAATGGACCGCCATGACCTCGAGCTCCGAATGGCGGACCAGGTAATCGAGGGCAACCCGCCCCTGGGTGATGTAGCTTTCCTGGAGCGGGCTACCCACGCTGGCGCCAACGGTCGCCGTAAAGTATCGACGCGCTTTTTCGAAGGAATCCTGAAAGCCTGCCTCCTGCATCGGCGCGCTATCGACGAACCACATCATGCCGACCGACCAGGCGGATGTGCCACCAACCTGGTCCGTTTTTTCGAGGAGGAGCGGCTTGAGGCCTTCGTTCTTCGCCACAATGGCCGCCGACATGCCGCCTGCACCGGCCCCCAGAATAATCACGTCGACTTCGAGATCCCAGCCTGCCGTCGTATCAGTGCCCATAGCGCTTGTCCTGTTTGAGAAGTCCGGGAAGACAGGCCGGGAAATGGCCGCTCCGGCATGCAAAAAATTCCGCTCGCTCCGCCATGGTTGCGTTCGGCGGGGTGCTTGCACATCCATTTTTCACATGCTGTATGATCGTCACGAAACGGATTATCTTTCAAGAGATGATTCCGATTAAGATCGATTCATGTAGGATGATGTGTTGTGGGATAAACAATGTCAAGCGTTGCGGGGAATTTCCTGTATCGAGCGCCTGGCCCGTGTGCTGGCGGCTGGACGACCCCAGTTGAGGAATGGTCATGTCAAAGTTGAGTTCGAATCAAGTGAGCGATGCGGTCGAGGAGCTGGCGGCGGAGGATAGCCGCCGCGCAGCCGTTTTTGACGACCGCGGCCGCACCGTGCCATGGATGACACGCACGCTGTATCGCCTCTACGAGACCGAAGCCCAGAAGGTGCTGGACAAGGAGGGGATTTCGGCTGCGCACTGGTTCTATCTGCGGGTGCTGGCCGAACGTGGCGAGATGAACCAGCTCGAACTCAGCAAGCGGGTGGGCATTGCGTCGACCACGGCCGTGCCGGCGCTCGACAGCATGGAAAAGCGCAAGCTCGTGCAGCGCACGCGCGACCCCATGGACAGAAGAAAATATTACGTCAGCTTGCAGGACGAAGGACGACGCGTTGTCGACGCATTGCTGCCCGGGCTCACCGAGATGATTGTGGCTTCGCTCGAGGGCATCTCGGAGAAGGACCTCCAGGTTTTCTGGAAAGTCATGCACCAGATCGAAGCGAACCTGACCCTGATGTCCAAGGGCGACGCCGCGATCGACTAGGCGCCGGCCGGCTGTCGCCAGGACGCCGCCAGCGCCGGGTCGCGCTCACACCACGCGCATGGCCGGGCGCTCCCGGCGCGGCGGGAAAATAGACCAGAGTCCGTCCGTGTGACGAAAGAAGAACATGGCTGCGGTTCCGGCGGCCCTGCGTGCTTCGACGCATACGTAGCATTGCCGCCTCGCACGCTGGTTCTTGAATTCGACCACATGCACCGTGTCCATCGAGGTGGGGGCCAGCCAGTGCTCCACCATCGCGTGCAACGACTTTTCTGCGCTTGCCATCATCCTCTCCTTCCCACGCGCATGGATCGCGTGACGACAAACCACTGAGCGGCCCCGCTCACGCAACGCACGCTCGCGTGCGCCGCGAAGCAGGCTTACGTGCCCACCTTGATCCGCTTGCCCGTTTCGCTCGACTGCTCGATTGCATGGAGCACTTCGTGAAGTGCACGTGCATGATCGAAGCTCGGCGCCGTATGCGTGCCATGACGCAGGTCGTCGGCGAGCAAGCGGTAGACGCCGGCGACATTGCGCGCCGCAACGGCATCGCCGGCATCGATCGGGAACGGATCGGGGACCTCGAGCTCCTCCCAGCCGTCTTGGCCTTTGCGTCCGAACTCGACACGCAAGGGCGAGATGTTGATCGCCGGGACGTATTCATTTTTGGCCGTGATGCGCAGATCGCCCTCGCTGCCGTTGATTTCCCACAGCAGCTTTGTTCCGCGCGGCACGCCACCGCGAAGTTGCAACGAGAGCGGCGCACCGGAGCGCAGAATCGCGTTCGCCATGAGGTGGTCGGGCGTCTTCATCTCGACGGCTTCGCCCGTTTCGATGACGCGCACGGTTGGCCTGCGTTGCGAGAGCACCGCGTCGATCTGGTCGACAGGGCCAAGTACGGCATCGATCGCCGCAATCGCATGCCCGCCGATCACGGAAAGCAGGGTGGCGCCGTTGCGGCCGTCCATGGCGTAGGCGTCGCCTTGCAGGACCTCGTCGCCCCAGCTGACGCCCGAGCCCACATACGTCGAAGACAACACATTGCCGATCTTGCCGTCCGCCACGAGCTTGCGGATGAACTGCACTGCGGGGGAGGCGAGCGCCTGTGCGCCAACCACGGCCAGGGCCTTTTTCTCGCGCGCGAGCTCGGCAAGCGCGATGGTCTCTTCGAGCCCATTGCCGAGCGGCCATTCGCTGTACACGCTCTTGCCCGCCCGCAGCGCCGCCGAAAGGACGTCCTTGTGGTGCTGAACCTTGACGGTGACGACGACGATGTCGATGTCCGGCGAAGCGGCCAGCGCAGCGGCGCTTTCGAATGCCTGCGGGATGCCGAACGCAGCGGCAGCGGCCTGCGCGCTCGCGAGGCTCGTATTCGCCACGCCGGCCAGCTCAAAGACGCCGGACAAGGCCTGCAGGGCCGGGAGATGGGCCATCGCCGCCCAGCCGCGTGCGGGGCTCAGGCCGACGATACCGACACGATATTTCTTTTCCATTGCTTCCTCTAACCAACGGGTAATTGCCGCAACCTTGAGCGCCTGAATTCGACGGCCGGCCTACTGGAGCCGGCCACCGGCATCGGCCGCACGCGTCATGCGATCCGGTACAGGTACGACGGGTCTTGCTTG
Organism: Paraburkholderia silviterrae; assembly: GCF_004353915.1. Lineage (GTDB taxonomy): Bacteria > Pseudomonadota > Gammaproteobacteria > Burkholderiales > Burkholderiaceae > Paraburkholderia > Paraburkholderia silviterrae. Next base: position 56,748 of record NZ_SMRP01000013.1, read on the forward strand.
TCACGGCGCCCGAGCGTGAAATTTTCGAGCGGCGCGAGATCGTGGGGAACCGGGTCCGACCGCTGGGAGTCGAGCACGACTACCCGATCGGCGATGCGCCATTCGCCGTTGCGCCGCTCCATGCGGTCCACGTAGCGGATGTTCACCAGCCAGTCCATCGCGGGCTTGTCGCCAGCGGGCTTCGTGCGGTGCAATGCCTGTGCATAGTGCTCGGCAAACGCCGCATCGCCGTGGACCTCGACATACTGGTTGCCGGTGAAGTGCTGTGTCGATTCGAAGCTTGGCAACAATTCGGCTGCCCAGTCGATGAAGCCTTCAACCCCGCCGTTGTACGCGCCGTGCCGGTCGATCGCATCCGGGTGATAGCACGAGCGCACGAGATCCCAGTCCATCCGGTCGATGCCGCGGCAATAGCGCAGATGCACGCGGCGAATCTCCGCTTCATCGAGTAGCTGCTGAAGTTTTGCTTCCAACTTAGGTCTCCTTGATTGAATCGTCGGGGCATCGAGCCGATGAGTGCATGTGATGCCATGCCTGCGCTGCTGACTGCTGACTGCTGACTGCTGACTGCTGACTGCTGGCGCGGGCATGGCTGCGCGCTTGTTTCAGTTGCGCGCTGGCTTGCCGACCAGTGCCCGGTACTCATTGGCCGAGGCCGGCGTGCGGCCGAGCAGGCCGGCGATGTCACGCGCCATGTTGAACATCTCCAGATTGTCCTTGAGGCGCTCGTCGCTGTTCGGATACTTCCACGGCGTGTCTTCGGTGCCGATGCGGATATGCAGGCCCATCATCGTGGCGAGCGTCGTCATGTAGAGCGTTGCCCGGCCGGCCGCACAGACGCTGATCACAGAGGTCGGATCGATCTGGCGGATCTGGTCGACCATCAGGAACAGGTGTTTCGTCATGTCCTGGGCGTTGCTCACCCAGGTGCCGGACACCAGCGTGCGGCCGACGTTGAACGGCAGGCCGTAGAGGATCAGCCAGTTGTAGGGCTTCTTGAGGATGCCGGTATCGATGAGCTTGCGCTTGGCGAGTTCGATCTCGCCGGAGCTGTGGACGGCCAGTTCAGGCTTGACGCCGGTGGCTTCGAGTTCGGTGATGGCGGGCACCATGAAGGCTTCGGGGTGGCCTGGCGCGCACGGTGCGACTTCGGTCAGGCCGGCGCGTGCGGGGCTCACGCATTCATCGAAGGACGAGCCGTTGAGGACGTTCAGATTCGGTACGAAGTCGTTGCCAAAGCGCGCGCGCAGCGGCTCGAGAACGGCGGAATAGGCCTCGACGGGCGGGATGTCGCGGTCGAGGCGGCGGCCTTTCTCGTCGGTCATGAAGGAGAAGTCGATGTGCACGCCGCAGGCGCCGGCTTCGATGACGCTTGATGCTGCGTCCACGTACTCCGCGAGGGAGGTAGTGCTCTCGAAGCGCCCCGATACGGCAGCGTTGATGGCGATCTTTTCCGACACGTCCCATTTGGGTTGCAGCTCCGCGCCGGCTATGAACTGGTATTCCTCCATCTCGCGTTTGGCGGCTTCCCAGAGTGAAAGTTTTTCGATCATGGTGATCCTCGATACAGGTGGTGAATTCAGGCTCGATGGTCTTTCGAACCCGGGGTGATCCGTTCTTGCTGAGATGATTGCTTGTGGGATCGATTTATATCGAATGATGTGTCGTGGGATTAAATAAGTCAAGGAAACCAGGGAATCCCCTAGGGTGGGGCCGCCTTGGCGGCGGTTTTTGGGGCGGTGGCGGGGACTGTCTTTTGCGCGGGCGCGAGCGTGTGGGTGCGGCGTGGCTTGATTTTGTTGAGGCGATGGGGCGATTGGGGTGGGGTGTTGGGTATGCTTGGTATGAGGCGGTGCCTCGGCCTTTCGTTGGCCTTTCCTTGATTTCATGTCGGTATATGAGTGTTGCCCCTGTGCGGGGCGGCACCTACTTTTCTTTGCAGCGGCAAAGAAAAGTAGGCAAAAGAAAGCCGCTCAAACCGCCAGTGTGACGCTGTCCACCACTCGACTTATATCGGAGCGGCTCCGGAGCGTCTGTCACCACGCGTCGTCACACGGAGTGACTAAGGGCTCATCCATCCGGCGGCGCTCCGCGCGCCGTGGGGCATAACCAAAACCGGTGGGATATACGGGTATTCGTAGGACTCCAACATATTCACCCGTCAGAACCCCGCGCATTCGCAGACAGCACGCCCGGTTTTCCTTGTTGACCCTTCCGTCCGCGCGTAGCGCGCGGCGGGAAGGATGAGCCCTTTGTCACTAAGGCGGAGTGTGCGAGAAGACGGATGCTCCGGAGCCGCTCCGATAAAAAGGGCAGTGGGGGACGGCGTCACACTGGCGGTTTGAGCCGCTTTC
>NZ_SMRP01000013.1:59261-70173 GCF_004353915.1 Paraburkholderia silviterrae
TGCACTAAAACGCGCAGAAAAAAAACTCCACCCAAACAAAAACAGCAATTCGTGCCACCATGCGATATGCAAACCTAAATACAAAAATCCAGTAGCACTACGTTATATATCAATGCTCAAACACAGCTTTAAGCTTCTGAGGCGGAAGCGCCGACGTGAGATCTGCATCCGGCGGAGCCGACGGATCACACTTCGGATCGAGCCCCTTGCTACTATCCGCATAAGCATATGGCAGAATCGACGGCGACTCCTTATCCGCCGTGCCCTGATAAGCCGCCACACCCTGCCGCACAGCAAATCTCACATAAGTCGTCGTGCCATCGAGCGTGTAATACGGATACGCCTTACCCGCCTGCTTCGCCGCAATGAAATGGCAATTCACTTGATTGTCGCTGGCAATCGTCGCAATGGCGGGCACAGGAAGATGAGCCTGCTCGAATGCCTTGACGGCGGCCAGCGCGGTCTCTCCACCATCGGTCACGATGGCATCAATCTTCGGATACTGCGCGATGAGCCCGACGGTGGCCTTCTGGGCATCGACGGGATTCCAGTTCGTCACGATGTACTGCTGGTTAAGCAACTTCAGCCCCGGATACTTCTTGAGCCCTTCTCTAAGACCGTCCATGAAGTTCTGTGAAGTGGTCGCCCCGGGCGATCCACCCATGAACACGACATTGCCCTTCTTGAGCGTCGTGCCAAGCCAGTCGGCCCACAGCACGCCAATCTGCTGCGTATCGCCCACCACGTTCACGACGTAGTCACGGCCCGGCGTGCCAGCAAGCTGCGCCGAATACGGCACGACCGCAACACCTGCCTTCATCGCCGCCCGCATCGCCGGAAGCTGCACCGCACCAAAGTCAGGCAGCAGAATAAGAACGTTGATCCCCTGCGCGACCATGCTGTTGATGTCGGAATTCGCCTTCTGCGGATCGCCGTTGGCGTTGCTGTAGATGATGCGCGTGACGTTCTTGCACCGGCTCAGCTCGTCCCTGACTTCGGCGAGCCCGGTCTTGCGCCACGTATTGCCACCGTAGCCGTCCGACACGCCGACGATCATCGGCTTCGTGCCGCACAACGGCGTGATGTCGCCCTGATGGTTCGTGATGGAGTCCTGCGCCGCATGGGCCGCGGTACAGGTGAAACCCGCGGCAAGCAGCAGGCTCGCGCAGAGTTGCATCGCCGAGGCGAGCAGCTTCCCTCGCCTGAGCCGAAGATCGCGCCGGCTCTTGAGGCCCGCTGGATGAGCGGCCGTAGTCTCATGCGCAAGAAGCGGACTTTGCGGTTGTTGCACCGCATGCGATACGCGAAGCTTGAAGAACATGGTGATCCTCGTGGTGGGTGGTGGATGAGGTGTGGAATGGGGCCGGTCAGGAAAATGGCGCCTTCCTGCAGCGGCATTGCTACGGCATCCTAAGTGCAACAGTGCGTTGCAAGATCGATTTATATCGAATAATGTGTTTTGGAATGAGTGAAGTCAAGACCCCTGGGGAAAGTCCCTGGCAGGGGCGCGCGTGGAGGCTACGCTGGGGTCGCACGAATGCACCGTGCGTGCAAGGGCAAGGCACGGGCAAGTGCGTGGACGAGAGTAAGGCAGGGGCGGGGACCGCACCCCTGTCCGCAGGCTCAGAGGGAGAGCGGGGCGCGGGATCAAGAAAACAGCGATGCCCCCGTCCGCCGACGGGGGCACGCGTACAACCGGTGGCGCACTGCGGCTAGTTCAAGGCGTTGCGGTCCGCCATCGCATTGAGGCGTTGCCCGAGTCGTTCTCAGGGCACCCGGCTGGCCTGCGACACGAACTTGGTGACGAGGTAACCGTCGAACGTCTCGATGCCGCCTTCACTGCCCATGCCGCTCTCCTTCACGCCGCCCAACGGCGTTTCGGCCAGTGCCAGGCCGAAATGGTTGATGCCGACCATTCCGGCCTCGATGCGGCTAGCCGCGTATTGGGCGGTTGCGATCGAATTCGTGAACACGTAGGAAGCCAGCCCATATGGCAGCGCGTTGGCGCGCGCCAATGCCTCGTCAGTGCTACTGAATGTCGTTATTGGCACAACGGGCCCGAACGGTTCCTCGACCATCAGGCGCGCGTCTTCGGGCACGCCGGTGAGGATCGTCGGGGGGAAGAAGTAACCCGTTTCAGTCAGACGATTGCCGCCACACACCAGCGATGCGCCGCGCTCGCGCGCGTCCGCCACCAGAGACTGCATGGCGTGCACGCGACGCTCGTGGGCCAGCGGGCCCATCTGGGTCTGCGGATCGAGGCCGTCTCCCACCCGTAGCGGTGCGTATTCGGCAGCGAAGGCATCCACGAACCGCTCATAGGCTTTTTCGTGCACGAAAAAGCGGCTCGGCGCCATGCAGACCTGGCCGGCATTGCGTGTCTTGGTGCGCGCCAGAAAACGCGCGGCCTGCTCGACGTCAGCGTCATCGAACACGAGCACCGGCGAGTGGCCACCCAGTTCCATCGTCATGCGCTTCATCTGCGCGCCGGCCATCGACGCCAGCTGTTTGCCGACCGTGGCGGAGCCGGTGAACGAAATCTTGCGCACCGCCGGGGCGTTGATGAGATGGCTGGAGACCTCGGAAGGCACGCCCCAGACAACGTTGAGGCATCCCGCCGGCAAGCCCGCGTCGTGGAAGATGCGCGCCATCGCCACCACGGCGCTTGGCGAATCCTCCGGGCCCTTGAGGACCAGCGTGCAACCCGCGCCCAGGGCAGCGACCACCTTGCGCAGTGACAGGTTGAAGGGAAAGTTCCAGGGGGTGAATGCCGCGCAAACTCCGATGGGCTCACGCGTGACCGTCTGCTGCACGCCCGGCGTGCGCGCCGGTATCACGCGCCCATAAATGCGCCGGCACTCTTCCGCATGCCATTCAGCGTGCTCAGCGCAGCTTTGGACTTCCAGCACGGCTTCGGCGAGAGGCTTGCCCTGGTCGAGCGTAATGTTGCGGGCGATCTGCGGCGCGCGCTCGCGGATCAACGAGGCGACGCGGCGCAGCAACGCCGAGCGTTCGATCGCCGGTGTGTGTCGCCAGGTCTGGAATGCCTCCGACGCTGCGTTCACGGCGTCGTCGAGATCCTTGGGCGTAGCGTGCGGCAAGCGAGCGATTGCCTTGCCCGTCGCCGGGTTGATCACATCCTGCTCGGGCCGCCCATTGGCGCCCAGAAAGCGGCCGCCGATGTAGAGGGCAAGGGTTTCGTATTGTGCGGTTGTAGTGTCCATGGCGGGCTGACTCAAAGAAATACGCTGCCGCCGTCCACGGCGAGGGTTTGGCCGGTGACAAAACCCGCACCGTCACTAACGAGGTAAGCCAGTGCCGCGACGAGGTCGCCAGGCACCTGATCGCGCTGGATACAACGGCCGGCAGTGCGCGCGTTTTCACCAATGCGCTCTTGCAGATCGGTCTGCAGCACGCCGTCGCTCAGCGTGAAGCCCGGCGCAATGGCATTGACCGTAATGCCGTCCTTTGCGAGCTCCCGCGCAAGGGCGCGCGTGAACGCAATGACGGCACCCTTGCTGGCCACGTAGTGCGCCATGTTCACCGGCCCCTTCATCGGCACATTGGAAGCGATGTTGACGAGGCGCCCCCGGCCGCTCTGGCGCAAATGCGGCAACACCGCTTTCGCACAGTTGAATGGGCCCATCGTGTTGACTTCCATCACCCGCATCCATTCCTGATTGGTGATCTGGTCAAAGGGCTTCAGCGTCAGCGTGGTGAACAGCGCGGCGTTATTCACGAGGCCATCGATGCCGCCGAACTCCGCTACGGCCGCGGCCGCCATGTTCGCGACATCGGCTTCGCTGACCACGTCCGTGCGCACGCCGATGGCTTGATGTCCGGACTCGCGAAGACGGGCTGCGGCTTCGTCCGCGCCACGCAGGTCGGCGATGACGACACGATGCCCCAACTGTGCAAGGTGTTCGCTGAAAGCGTAGCCAATGCCGCTGGCGCCGCCAGTGACGATAATGCGCTTGGGTGATTCGGGTTTCATGGTTTCCTTCGCACGTCAGAAGACTTCAGGTGACAATGAGTGATCGATGTTCCTGTGGGTCGCTTGGCCCGGGGTATGTAGCGCAATATCAGCAAAGGCCGATTGGGTGTCAACGATCGTGGCTACAATGTCCGGATACCGGACTTTTGTACGAAATTCGAATATTGCGAGGGTCTATGGCTGCTGATGCGAGCGAGAAAGAAACGCAGGAAAGCGAACCTGAATACGTGATGGGCCTCGAAAAGGGGTTGTCCATCATCGAAGCATTCGGTATGAAGAGAGGGCCGTTGACCGTTACGCAGGCGGCGGAGATAACCGGTCATACCAAGGGCTCGGTACGACGCAGCTTGCTGACGCTGTGCAGGCTGGGCTATGCCGCGCAGCATGGCTACACGTTTGTTTTGGCACCGCGCGCGCTGCGGCTTGGCTACGCCTATGTCGTCTCGGATCCGTTGACCAAGGTCGCGCAGCCCATCCTCGAGATCACCAGTGAGCGCACGCAGGAGTCCGCATCGATTGCCGTGCTGGATGCGCAGGATGCCGTTTTCGTCGCGCGCTCGACGCATCGGCGCAGCCTGTCGAGCGGTTTGGGGGTGGGCTCGCGCTTGCCTGCTTACTGCAGCGCCACAGGGCGCGTTCTGCTCTCGGGGCAGCCGGCGGCCGAGGTGAGATTCATGTTGAACAGAATGGCGCGCCCCGCGCTTACGCCCCACACCCTCACGACGACCGCCCGCATCATGAAGGAGATCGAATTTGTCGGCAAACACGGGTACGCCATCATCGACGAAGAGCTGGAGATCGGCGTTCGCTCGATCGCCGTGCCAATCCGCAACGCGCGTGGCGAGATGGTTGCGGCCATGAGCCTTTCGGTGTCTACGAGCCGCATGACGCGCGAAGGCGTAGTGGAGCATCTGTTGCCGGAACTTGAGAGCGCACGCCGTCACCTCGCCGCGCTGCTATAGCGCTGCGCCTGTTCTGCGATGCATCGCCAGCGAGCCCGCGTGGCCGCGTGGCCGCGTGGCCGCGTGGCCGGATTCGCGAATCGCCAGCCGCCCCGCAGCTATTTGCTACGACCCGAAGTGACCCGCAGCGACCTACAGCGAGCGTTGCAGCCGCCCGGCGGTTTCACGCAGCACCGGCAGGAATTTTTCCCGCAATGTGTCGACGTTCACGCGCCCTGAAAAGACGCTCACGCTCAGCGCCGCCTCGATTTGCCCGGCGCTGTTCTTCACCGGCACGGCCATCGCCGACATGCCGATTTCCAGCTCCTCGTCGCTGATGGCGTAGCCGTCCTCCGCCGCGCGCCGGATGGTCTTCAGGACGCCTTCGAGATTGGCCACCGTGCGATCGGTGAACCGCTTCATGGGCACGCTTTCGAGGTGCGCGCGCACTTGCTCTTCAGGCAGGCCGGCGAGCAGCACGCGTCCCGTGGCCGAGCAATAGGCGGGCAGGCGGCCGCCGAGCTTCACGCCCGTCGACACGATGCGGACCGCTTCGGCGCGCGCGATGAACACCGCATAACCCTCGTCCAGCACGGCCAGCGAGACCGACTCCTGGAGCTTGTCGCGCGTGCTCGCCAGCAGCGGCTGCGCAATCTGCGGCAGCGACGACGTGCTGAGGTAGGCGCTGCCCAGCCGCAGCATGCGCGGCAGCGGCGTGAAGAACTTGCCGTCGTGGGCGAGATAGCCGTGCTCGACGAGCGTCAGCAGGCAGCGCCGCGCCGCGGGACGGCTCAGATCAGCCAGATGCGCCGCATCCGAAACGGTCATGCGCGTGGTATTCGGCCCGAACGCCTCGATGATGGCCAGCCCCTTGGCCAGCCCCCCCATGCCTTCCTTCGCATGGGCCGGCGTCGCCCCGGCCTCATCCTTGACGGACTCGACGGACGATGGGGCGCCTTCCTCTCTATTGACAGAGCTTTTGGTGGGTGTCATATTGGGTCGTATATCGAACAATGTACGGTATTCGAACACACCCGGGCGGGGCTGTCAACTGCGGTCTCGCCGAGGTTCCCGGTAACCGGCGTTTGGCAGACGCCCTCCACGGAGTCAGCAACTTGAACATCATCCCCATCCAGCCGGCGCGGCGCGCCAGCATCGAGTGGCCCGCCGAGGGCGTCACGCGCGTGCCTTATACGCTGTTCCAGAGCGACGAAGTCTATGCAAACGAGCAGGACGCAATCTTTCGGGGTCCGAACTGGAGCTATCTGTGCCTCGAAGCCGAGCTGCCGAACCCGGGCGACTTTCGCAGCACGTTCATCGGCGATGCGCCGGTGGTGGTCACGCGCGACACGGACGGCGAGCTCTATGCGTTCGAAAACCGCTGCGCGCATCGCGGCGCGATGGTGTGCCTGGAGGACGCGGGCAACGCGAAGGACTTCAGCTGCGTCTACCATGCCTGGACCTACAGCCTGCAGGGCGATCTGCTCGGCGTCGCGTTCCGGGACGGCATCAACGGCCAGGGCGGCATGAAAGAAGACTTCTGTCCCGGCGATCACGGCTTGCGCAAGCTGCGCGTGGCGACGCTGCACGGTCTGGTGTTCGGCAGCTTCTCCGACGATGTGCCGCCGCTCGACGAATACCTTGGCGAGGAGATCGTCGAGCGCATTGCGCGCGTGCTCGAAAATCGCACGCCCGTCGTGCTCGGCCGCTTCACGCAGATGCTGCCGAACAACTGGAAACTTTATTTCGAAAACGTTAAGGATTCCTATCATGCAAGCATCCTGCATCTGTTCTTCACGACCTTTCAGTTGAACAAGCTCTCGCAGCGCGGCGGCATCATCGTCGACCCCAGCGGCGGCCATCACGTCAGCTATTCAGCCGTCGATCACGCGGCCGAAGCGGCGAAGCAGACCGCCACGCAGGACTATGCGGCTCAGAACATCCGCTCGGAGAGCGGCCACCGCCTCGAGGACACCTCGGTGCTCGCGGGCGCCGACGAGTTCGGCGACGGCATCACGCTGCAGATTCTCTCGGTGTTTCCGGGCTTTGTGCTGCAGCAGATCCAGAACGCCATTGCGGTGCGCCAGATCCTGCCGCGCGGCGCGCGCCAGACCGAGCTGAACTGGATCTATCTCGGCTTCGAGGACGATACGCCCGAGCTGCGGGAAATGCGTCTGCGCCAGTCGAACCTCGTGGGCCCGGCCGGCTATGTCTCGATGGAGGACGGCTGCGTGGGCGGCTTCGTGCAGCGCGGCATCGAAGGCGCAAGCGACGCGCGCTCGGTGATCGAGATGGGCGGCGCTGGCACGACCAGCAGCGCGAGCCGCGTGACGGAAGCCTCGATTCGCGGCTTCTGGAAGGCCTACCGTAACGCAATGGGATATTGACGATGACGCAGGACATCCACCAACTGATCGCCCGAGCTCAGGCCGAATACGTGCGCTGCATCGACGACGGCGACCTCGGGCAGTGGCCCGACTTCTTCACGCCATCGTGCGTCTACCGGGTCACGACCGCCGACAACCATCGGCGCGGCCTCGTGGGCAGCATGATCTACGCGGCCTCGCACGGCATGCTGGTCGACCGGGTGGCGTCACTGCGCGACGCCAATATCTACGAACGGCACGCCTACCGGCATCTGCTCGGGCAGCCGTACGTGATCGGCGACGAGGGCACCGAGGCGCGCAGCGAAACCTCGTTCATGGTCGCGCGCATCATGCGCGACGGGACCACCGACCTGTTCGCGACGGGCCGCTATTGCGACGTGTACGTGCGCGACGCGGTGGGCGTGCGCTTGCGCGAGCGGGTTGTCGTGTGCGACAGCTCGCGCATCGACACATTGCTCGCGTTGCCGCTATGACGCCCGCAAACCTGCCTTCGACCGGCATCGGCTGACAATGCATCGAGGTGATATCGTGGACTTTCGCATTTCCGTCGCCGAGAGCGACATAACCTTTCCTTGCGCGGACGGTGAAACCGTGCTCGACGCGGCCGAACGCGCCGGCTATGCGGTGCCGTACTCGTGCCGCAAGGGCGTTTGTGCCTCCTGCGAGGGTCGCCTCGTAGCGGGCGAGGGGCGCTCGCCGGTGCAGGGCGCCGTGGCGGCGCCGGTCGAGCGCGCGCTGCTGTGCTGCTTGCGGCCCGACACGGACCTCACGATCGCGCCGCGTCGCATCGAGAAGCGCGACCCCATCGCGCGCAAGACGCTCGAAGCCGCCGTCTACCGCATCACGCAGCCGGCCAGCGACGTCAGTGTCCTGCAGTTGCGGCTGCCCACGGGCGTGCGCGCGAAGTTCGGCGCCGGCCAGTATCTGCAGGTCGAGCTGGAGGACGGCACGCGGCGCAACTACTCGATGGCGAATGCGCCGCACGAAAACGACAGCGTGCAGCTGCATGTGCGCCACGTGCCCGGCGGCCGGTTTTCTGAAGCCGTGCTGGGCAGCCTCGCGAAGGGCGACCGGCTGCGCGTCGAACTGCCGTTCGGCGAGTTCATGCTGCGCGAAGGGTCGGACAAGCCCGCCGTGCTGCTCGCCACCGGCACAGGGTTCGCGCCGGTGAAGTCCATCGTCGAGGATGCCATCAAGCGCAAGCTCGAACGGCCGTTGCATCTGTACTGGGGCGCGCGCCGCGCCGAAGACCTCTACCTCGCAGCGCTCGCGCAGAAATGGCATGACAGTGGCCGCGTGAAATTCGTGCCGGTGCTCTCCGAAGCCGATGAAGCATGGACGGGCCGGCGCGGCTTCGTGCACGAGGCCGTGCTCGAAGACTTCGGCTCGCTGGCGGGACATGAGGTGTACGCATGCGGCAACCCGTCGATGACGAGCGCCGCGCGCGAAACCTTCGTGAAGGCCGGCTTGCCGGAAGACGACTTCTTTAGCGACGCGTTCGTGCATACGGGCTGACGCGCCTGTGTCGGTGCACGTGATCCACTAACCCCTGACGTTCCCACATTTTGCGTTGATGCCACGGCCGGAAGCTGGGCCGGAGTTTCGACAAGCATCTTTCATATTTAACAGGATACCTAATAGTGAAAACATTTCTCAGTATCGGATCTGGTCCGGGCATCGGGATCGCGACCGCCGCGCGTTTTGCGTCTGAAGGCTTTCGTGTGGTTCTAACCTCGCGCAATCCAGGGCAGCTTGCTGAAAGGGCCAAACAACTGTCCGACAAGGGCTACACCGTCAGCACCAAGACGGTCGACGCCGGAAATATGGACAGCGTGCTTCAGCTCGTGCGCGAAACGGAAGCGGAGTTCGGCGCAATCGACGTTCTGCATTTCAATGCGGCGGCTATGCATTCAGGTTCGATCGAAACGCAGCCGGTCGAGACGTTCGTGCCCGATCTGACTGTGAATATCGGCGCTGCGCTCGTCGCCACGCAAGCGGTTTCGCGAGGCATGCTGGCACGCGGCAGCGGCGCGATCCTGCTGACCGGCGGCGCGCTGGCAACGCACCCGCATCCCGATTACCTGCTGCTTGGCATTGGCAAGGCGGGGATTCAAAACTTGACGCACGCGGTTTTCGGCAGCTTCAAGGATCGTGGCGTACATGTCGGTTCTGTCACCGTGGCAACATTCGTTTCGGCCGACTCGCCCGAAGCGCGCGGTGTGGCTCAGGCGTTCTGGGAACTGTATGCCCAACCGCGCGAAAGCTGGACGCCGGAGCTTGTCTATCCAGCGCAATCCGTCTGAACGAACGCAATCATTCAACCGATGTATTGGCCCGCCGGTCAATGGTGTCATGGCCCTTGACTTGAGTAATCCATAGTAGGATCATGCGATATAGCATGAAATTATCATGACCTGACCGGGTTCGCAGCCGGTGTGGCTGGCGCGTGCCAATGCTTTCGGTTCTATCGTTTCGTAACAAGGAGAAGAGGTAATGGGAAATCACAAGCTTCGGTTGTCGATCGCCGTTGGAAACTATGACCGCATGCGGCCGCTTGTCGATGGGGATGTTCAGATCGACGGCGTCGATCCGGTGTTCATGCTGCAGGAACCCGAGGAGATCTTCTTTCGCGCGTTTCGGCACGCCGACTACGACATCTGCGAGCTGTCGCTGAGCAGCTACTCGGTGAAGGTGGCTGCGGGCACGTCGCCGTATACCGCTGTGCCGGTTTTTCCGTCGCGGGCCTTCCGGCATACGTCGATCTACGTGCGTGCGGACCGGGGGATCGAGAAGCCAGAAGACCTGAAGGGCAAGCGCATTGGGGTGCCTGAATATCAGCTTACCGCTAATGTCTGGGTTCGGATGCTGCTCGAGGAAGAGTATGGGGTGAAGGCTTCGGATGTGACGTGGGTGCGCGGTGGCTATGAAGATCCAACCCGGGTTGAGAAAATCTCGCTGAATCTGCCGGACGATATCAAGGTGGAAGATGCCCCTGAAGGTGAGACTATTTCCAGCCTGCTGGCGGCGGGGAAGATCGATGCTGTGATTGGGCCGCGTGCGCCGTCCTGTTTTGATCAGGGGCATCCGCAGGTTCGGTATCTCTTTGAGGATCCGCATAAGACTGCGGCTGATTGGTATTCGCGGACCAGGCTGTTTCCGATTATGCATACGCTTGGGGTCAGGAAGGCGCTTACGGATGAGCATCCGTGGCTGCCCGGGGCGCTAGTCAAGGCATTCGAGAAGTCGAAGGCGCTCGCGCTCGCGAGGCTTAGTGAGACTGGTGCTACCAAGGTGACTTTGCCGTTTGTTGAGGATCAGCTGCGCGCTGCGCGAAAGTTGATGGGGTTTGATTTCTGGCCTTACGGTTTTAAGGAGAATGAGAGGACTGTTGATCGGTTTCTTGCCAGGCATTATGAGGAAGGGCTTTCTAGTCGGCGGTTGCAGCCGCAGGAGCTGTTTCATCCTGCAAGTCTTGAGAGTTTTAAGATTTGAATTGCGCGCTATGCGCTATGCGCTATGCGCTATGCGCGTTGGGGTGTTGGCCTTTCCTTGTTTTCATGTCGGTATATTAGTGTTGCCCCTGTGCGGGG
>NZ_SMRP01000013.1:70400-96352 GCF_004353915.1 Paraburkholderia silviterrae
TCGCGCGCCGTGGGGCATAACCCAAACCAGTGGGATGCGAGCGTTTTCGTAGGACTACAGTGTATTTGCTCTGCAGTACTCCCGCGCATTCGCCAGGCAGCACATCCGGTTTTCCTTGCAGACCTTTCCGTCCGCGCGTAGCGCGTGGCGGGAAGGATGAGTCCTTTGTCACTAACGCGGAGTGTGCGGGGTGACGGATGCTCCGGAGCCGCTCCGATTTACAGGGCAGTGGTGGACTGCGTCACACTGGCGGTTTGAGCCGCTTTCTTTTGCCTACTTTTCTTTGCGGCTGCAAAGAAAAGTAGGTGCCGCCCCGCACAGGGGCAACACCAATATACCGACATGAAAACAAGGAAAGGCCAACGCACCAACGCACTAAAACCCGCACCAAAACCCACACCCAATGCCCCATGCGGGCATCAACATACCAACGTCCCAAGATTAACGCTCCCAGAGCGTTCCCTCTCAACAAGCACCTTCTCCCTACCATCCTTCCTGACCCGCACTGCGATCGTGGACACCGGCGCAGCCAACCCAGAAAACCGAAAATCCCCAAAATGATCGGTCCGGGCGACACGCTCGCTGCCATCGGCAGAATCAACCAAAACAACTTCGACATCCTCCAGATTCCGCAATTGCCCGCCACCCAGATCCTCGCAAACATTCCCAGCCACCAGATGACTTAAAGCCTCCTCCAGATTCTTGTAAAAAACCCGCGGCTTGGTCCCAAAATCGGCCCGAATAACCGACAGGTGCTCTTTCTCCACCATCTCCGCCAACTGGGCGTCCGCGACATTCACCGCCCGAATCGCTTTGGTAGGACATGCCTGCGCGCAACGCGGCTCCTTCCACCCCGCATCGAGCAGATGCGCATCGAAATTCCAGTTCTGCGGCACCTGTTCCTGCTCATTCCACTCGATCATCCCGTAAGGACAGGTCCCAACCAAATCGCGCCGCCCACGCGACTTGACCGGATCAATCACCACAACACCATCCGCGCGCTTGTAGATCGCCCCGTCCGATGCCGCCTTGACACAAGGCGCGTTATCACAGTGATTACAAGTCTTCGGTATATAGGTGACGTCGACGAGCGAGCCCTCGCCGCGAACGTGACGCTCGATCCGGATCGTCTCCAGCCCCTCCGGCGGCTGCGGCGCGGCATAGCCCGGAAAGGCATTGCCGCTGTACTCGTCCTTGGTCGCAAGGACACAGTTCCTGCAATTGATGCACAGCGACACATCAATAACCAGCGCCCAGCCGTTCACGCTGCTTTCTCGAGTTTCGAGTCCCATTTCTCCACCTCCACCCAGCAAGTATTAGGCATGATCCCGTCCGCGGTCGGACTCATTTTTCCACCCGGCGTCAGCAGATTGAGACAGCCTCCGCGATCGACCAGGCCCACCGATGTCTCGATCAAGTCGAGCTCGGCACACGATTCGTTGCCGCGCGTGACCCCCGCCTTGACGAGCTGGGAAACGTCCACGGCACAGATGACCGACGCCTGCGCGTTGTAGACCCGAACCAGGTCGCCACGCTCGATGCCTCGCGCTTGCGCATCCTGGGCGCTCATGCGCAAGACCCAGTAGCGATATCCGCCAACGTTCATCCGGTGCTCGTCGATCGTGCTGACGTGACTGTTCTTCCCGTCCGCATGCGTATGGAAGCTGTAGACCGGATGATTGGTCACGAGCTGCAGCGGGAACGGCTGTTTCGTGGCGCTCGCGCGGTTGATATAGCGGTTGACGGCCGGCCTGGCGGGGTCGAGCTGTTCGATGCGGCGCAGGCTCGACGGCACGAACTCGAACTTGCCCGACTGCGTGGGCAAGCCGTCGCCGAAGCCAGTCGAATACGTGCCGGGTAGCGGATTCGCTTCCGGCAAATCCTTCGGCCGTCCTTGCGCAAACCAGCGCATGTCGACAGGCGGCTGGTCGTCGTCCTTCGGCGGCGGCACGACGTGATAACCCTTTTGCAGGAACTTCTTCCACGTGGTTTGCTTGGGCAAGTCGGTGGAATTGAACATCCGCTCGCACCAGGCCAATTCGGAGCAACCGCCTTCCGAGAACATGCCGCCGTAGCCGAGCCGCGACATGATATCCAGAAAGATCTGGTAGTCCGACTTCGATTCGCCAAGCGGCTCGATGCACTTGTGCTGCATGATCACCATGCGGTGGTTGAGCTGGGTCTGCGCATGCTGGATATAGCCGCCGCAGTTGGCCCATTCGGAGATGTCGTCGCGCTCGAGCGCGGTGCACGCCGGCAGGATGACGTCGGCAAACTGCGCTTCGTTCTCCATCCAGATCGACTGGTTGACGATGAATTCGAGCGATGAATGGCGATAAGCTTCAACGAGCCGGTTCGATCCTGGCGTGGTGCCGAACGACGACGAGCCGTAGCGGTACAGCATGTGGATGCGGGAGTGGCCCGGCTTCGGATACGTGTATTCGGCAAATTGCCCCTCGACTGAGAAGCCGTCCCATGCGTAGCCTTGCGAGTGTCCCTCCACGATGGCTTCGGCCAGCCGTTGCCGGGGGACGGCCTGTTTCACCGGGTTGATCGTGATGATGTGAGGCATGCGGCAGTAGTTGTTGGCCGCGCTCGCCGTGTTGTTCAGGTCGCCGGAGATGCCGCCCTCGGCATAGCCGGGGAAGTAAAAATTGAGGTCCTGCGGCGCGCCAATCTGCAAGTTGCCGAAGTTGATCCCCGGCTTTCCCCAGCCCTGCATCGCCATCATCATGACGACGCTGCGCGCCCATTGCGCGCCGGTCTCGGTGCGGCATGCGCCGCCAAAGCCCGCGCCGAGGCCGCCCGCCGCGAGATACGTCTTCTTCGATGCCCACAAGCGCGCCAGACTGCGCACATCCTTGGCGGGCACGCCGGTTTCCGCTTCCTGCCACTCCGGCGTTTTCGGTATGCCGTCTTCCTTGCCGAGGACGTACGCGCTCCATTCGTCGAAGCCCGTCGAATTCGATGCGACGTACTCCTTATCGTAGCTGCCGTTGATCATCCATTCGTGCATGATGGCGATCGCCATCGCCGAGTCGGTGCCGGGTTTGATCGGCAGCCACTTCCCGCCGAGGAACTGGGCGGAATGCGTCAGATAGGGATCGATATGCACGAACTCGATGCCGAGCTGCTTGGCCCACAGCCGGCGCTCGGTGCCTTCGAATCCGCCATAAACGCCACTGGTCGATTCGGGATCGCTCGACCAGAACACGATGACTTCGGCGTGCTGAAGGCAGTCCTCGGTCGTGCCGTAGAAGCTCGGCGTGCCCAGGCGCAGGCTGTTGCCGTAGTGATGCATGGCGCCCCAGTACCAGCCTTCCCAGCTGATCGGGCTCGGTTCGATGCGAGTGAAGCCGATCAGGTTGCCGAAGCGCAGCATCGCGCTCAGGTAGTAGTTGATGTTTCCCCACTGGTGGTGGGCGCCCGTGACCATGCCGATGGCGCCGGGGCCGTAGTCCGTTTTCATGCGGCGGATTTCGCCGGCAACGATATCGAGCGCTTCGTCCCAGCTGATGCGCTCATAGCCCGAGATGCCGCGATTCTGGGGGTTGCGCTCGCCATGGGGATCGAAGTCGACGCGCTTCATCGGATGAAGGATGCGCTTGTCGGAGTACACGAGCGACTTGAGCGAGAGCGCGTGCGGGCTGACCGTCGCGCGCCGGGCCGGCGTCAGCCGGCGGCCTCTCGCGGTGATGCTCCAGCTCGGGCCGTCTTCCTCTTCGAGATCGATGGGCGTGGTGCGGACGATCTTGCCGTCCTTGACGAAGACGAACACGGGGCCGCCATTGGTGAGCGTGGTGTAGCGCGTGGTGCCGTCTTTCATCGGCAGGCCCTTGCGCCACGGAGCCGTCTTCATCGTGTCGATGAGCTGGCCGAACCACACGAGCTTCTGGTCGCTACCGCCCTGGGTGATCTTGAAGTTCTTGAGCGCATCGATCAGGAATGCGTGATCGGTCTTCGGCGCGAGCATCTTGTGCGCGGTCGCGACATCCATGAAGACGAGCTCGGCGTCGGGCTTCTCGCACACGCCCCAGCGTCCGGTCACGCTGCCGTCCTTGAAATGAAGCTGCCTCGCGAGACTGTTGTCTCGGAGCCGTAGCTGGATGATGCCGCTGCCGCTGGCGAGATGCGCGCGCATGGCTGGAAATCTGCGGGCCGCAATACGCAGGACGGTTGGCATGAGCCAAAGGATAAGTACAAGGATTTTGCGCTGCATGAGATGTCATCCCTGAGCAGAACTGCACTGTAATTGGACGTAACGACTGCCCGTCAAGCATCGCTCGATCGGCCGGCATGCTGTTGCGCATTGCGCCCTGAAGAGCGGATGCTGCGAAGCAGCACGACGCAACGGTCGTTCGCGTTGTATGATCGCGTCAGCGACGGATCATCTACAAGACAATGATACGTCAAAAAATCAACCTACATCGAATGATGTTATGTAGTATAAGTAAAGTCAAGGGTTCCGATGGTGGGGTGTGCCCTGACTACCTGTTCGTTCGCGGCCCGGAAATTTGCCCGGTTTGCCCATACACAGAGGAATGAGGGAATGTCCAAATCGAACTCCGGCGTCGCCAATGCAACTTTGGATCACGAGCCACCCGCAGGGGCGTCCAATGAGTCAGCTGCGAAGCTGTCGCCCGAATTGTTTGACGAGCGTGGCCGTACGGTGCCGTGGATGGCCAGGACGGTGCGCCGGCTCTATGATGCACTGGGCCAGAAAATTCTCGATAGGGAAAACCTGGCCATCGCGTATTGGTACTACCTGCGCGTGCTGGCCGAACGTGGCGAGCTGAATCAGCTCGAATTAAGTAAGCGTGTGGGGATTGCCTCCACCACCGCGGTGCCGGCACTCGACAACCTGGAAAAGCGCGGGCTCGTGCAAAGAGTGCGGGATCCTAAAGACCGAAGAAAGTATTACGTCAGCCTCAAGGACGAGGGCAGGCGCCTCGTCGACGACATGTTGCCGGCAATCGCCGACTTGCATTCGACTTCGCTCGACGGCATTGCCCCGCGGGACATGCAGGTGTTCTGGAAGGTCGCGCACCAGATCGAGAAGAACCTCATTGAGATGTCGAGAGACGACGTGGCGCTCGACTGACTTCGTACGGGTGGCATCGGCATCACACGCTGTCATGCGGCCAGAGCCTGGCCTGGGGAATTCCCTGGCACTCTTGACTTGATTTGTTCTGCGACACATCATTCGATATGAATCGATAACGTGTGTGCGATGCACAACCTCGAACCCAAGGAGGTGGACAAATGAGTGCCAAGCCGCAAGATGCAGGCGCCCCCCCGGTGCAACTCTGGAGCCGTGACGGCTTTCAGGGGGCGCTGTCCGTTGTGACCCGCCAGACCTATGCGCCGGATTATCTGTCCGTGCAGGGGCCGCACGCGCCGCGGCGAGCCGTCCTCGAGCGCTTGACGCCCGACGATCAGGACGATCCCGAGGCGCTGCCGACCACCGTGGCGACGTCGAGACTCGGCGTCAAGCTGCACGTCTCGGGGCGGCGCAAGCCCATGCCCTACGTGGTGCGCAATGTCGAGGCCGACGAGATTCACTTCATCCAGTCCGGCACGGTCAAGTTCGAAACCGACGTGGGCTGTCTCACCGCCTCGGAAGGGGACTTCGTCTGCATTCCCCGCTCCATTGCCTATCGCTATGCGCCCACGGGCGAGGCCATGCGCAGCGTCATCGTCGAGAGTCCTTCGGCCCTGAAGCTCGCGCCGCCCGCGCCAAGCGGCATGCTCAACGTCGCGCGGGATATGAAGTATGCCGAGGTCGATCCCAACATGCCGGCGGGCGGCCCGACGCGCCTCGTGCTGAAAACCCTCGACCCCGAGAACACGGTCTTCATGTTGCCGCACGATCCGCTTGCGCTCGGCGTGCATTTGTCGGAGTCCGTTCCGGTGTGGAAGCTGAATCTGGCCAATATCCAGGTTCACGCCTATCTGCCTGAAGGCGGTCCGCCCAGCCAGTTCTTGCAATCGGGCACGGGCGACGTGCTGATGTTCAACCTCAGCGCGCGTCCCGGGGGCCGGCCGCCGGTTCACATCAACGCCGACTTCGACGAGCTGATTTGCTACGTGCGCGGACCCGGCGCCTGGGGCGGATGCACCGAGCCCGGCACGTTGACCTGTGTGCCCAAGGGGGTCATCCACCACGGGCCCTCTGAGGACGTTCCCGAGGGCTATCAGGCCTGGCTGCTGGAAACCCGCGCGACGATGCGCTGGACACCGAAGGCGCTCGCCGCTTCGGAGCCGATGGAGACGGGCCAGTACATGCCGCATCCGGGCGCGGGCAAATGACCGGCACGACCGGCATGACCGGCATGGCCCGCTGTTCCCTGGTAGTGCTTGCAAAAGGCATTCGCCCGGACACATATGACTCAATAGTTTTGAGGATGCAATGAATAAACGGTTTCGAGTGGGTATCGTGGGTGTGAGCACGGAGCGCCGCGGGTGGGGGACGGTAGCGCATATTCCCGCGCTGCGGGCGTTGTCCGACGTGTTCGAGATCGCCGGCGTGGCGAACACGACTCTCGCGAGCGCGAAGGCGGCCGCCGATGCCCTGGACATTCCACGCGCGTTCGAGAACGTGGCGGCGCTCGTGGCCTCCCCGGATATCGACGTGGTGGCCGTCACGGTCAAAGTGCCCCATCATCGTGAAGTGGTTGCCGCAGCAATGGCGGCGGGCAAGCATGTCTACTGTGAATGGCCGCTCGGCAATGGCCTTGCCGAAGCGGTCGAGCTCGCCGAGCTCGCGAGGCAGAGCAAGGTGCGGGCCGTGGTGGGGACGCAGGCCACCGCGTCGCCCGAAGTCGAGGCCGTGCGCAAGCTCGTGGCCGATGGCTACGTGGGCGAGGTGCTGTCGTCGACTTACCTGGGCTGCGGTCCCACCTGGGGTGACGAAGTCACGCGCGGCGACTCGTACGCGATGGATGCGAGCAACGGCGCCACCTTGCTGAGGATTATCGGCGGGCATGCGCTGGCTGCCGTGCAAAGTGTGCTCGGCCCCGTCGACGAGGTGGAGGGCGTGATATCGCAGCGCCGCAAGACTGTGCGCGTGGTCGAGACGGGCGACACGATCCCGATGCGCACCCACGATCATGTGATGGTCAATGCCGTCTTGAAGTCGGGCGCGCCGTTGTCGCTGGAGCTTCGCGGTGGCTTGCCGCGCGGCACGCAGCTGCTGTGGGAGATCAACGGAACGCGGGGCGATCTGCGCATGACCGCGGCGCATGGCGAGTATCCCGTCATCAATATCGCGCCGTTGCGTGTGGAGGCGGGCCGCAAGGGCGAACAGGGGTATCGCGAGGTCGAGGTGCCAAAGTCCGGTTTCGTGGAGACGGTCATTGGGCGCAATGTGGCGGCTATTTATCGGCAGTTGGCCGACGACCTGATTCATGGCACCCGCACGGCCCCAGACTTTGATGACGCGGTCGCGCTTCATAAGGTGATCGACGCCATCGAGCGCTCGGATCAGACGCGCACGCGGGTGCGAGTCGACTAAGCGATGGCGGGACGCGGCTGCTCGTCCCGGCATCGCCGGGGATCGGTCAGAACAAGTGGCGAATGCCCACCGCGGAGCCGAAGGTCGTCCCCGCGACGCCGAACAGTGCGCCGTTCGTCGACAGCCCGGTGTCCATCTTGCCGTGGTTGTTGACGAACCCGAATTGGCCATAGAGCAGCGTCGCCTTCGACAGGCTATACGTCAAACCGGTGGTGGCCATGATCGAATGGTTGTTCGTATCGTTGCCGTCGCTCGTATACCAGACGCCCGCATCGACGCTCGTCACCGGCGTGAACCGGTAGCTCAAGCCGCCACCAT
Organism: Paraburkholderia silviterrae; assembly: GCF_004353915.1. Lineage (GTDB taxonomy): Bacteria > Pseudomonadota > Gammaproteobacteria > Burkholderiales > Burkholderiaceae > Paraburkholderia > Paraburkholderia silviterrae. The sequence continues at coordinate 78,232 of NZ_SMRP01000013.1, forward strand.
ACACGCGGTTGTCGAACGATCCCGCTACCTTCAGATTGACGAACACGGCCTTCACGGTTAGATCGTTGTACTGATAGCTCGCGCCGATCGTGCGGCCCGTGAACGCCACGGTGCTCGGAATGGGGGTGGTCGCGGCGGTGCCGCCCGCGTTGCCGTCGTACATCGAGACGGTGACCATCAACGGGCCGCTCGTGTAGTCGACGCTCGCCGAATACTGGCGGCCCGCCTGGAAATTACCGGCGATGCCGCCCAGCGCGAGCAGCGCGCTGCCCTGGAAGCCCGCGATTCTCGGGCTCGTGTACGAAATCGAATTCGAATTGAACGCGCCGGTCACGAACACGGCGCCGGTGTAGATCACTACGCCGCTGCCAAAGTAGGAGGCGCCGCGCGGATCCGAGGCGATCAGCGAGAGCACGAACGGCGATAGCTGCACGCCGCCCTTGACGGTGCCGAAGCTGCTGTCGATCCCAACCCAGGCCTGGCGGCCGAACAGGTTGCCGTTCGAATCGTTGAGGCTGCCGTTGGTCATGTCGATGCCGCTTTCGAGCTGGAAAATCGCCTTCATGCCGCCGCCGAGATCCTCGTTGCCTTTGAGCCCGAACAGTGACGGCGTCAAGCCGCCGGTGAGCAGCGAGAACTGATGGCCGGCGTTCTGCCCGGTGGCCGGGTTCAGCGTCTTGCTCGTATAGAGAATGCCGCTGTCCACGACGCCGTAGAGCGTGACGTTGCTTTGCGCGTGCGCCGGGAGGCCGACGCTGCCGAGCAGCGTGCCGGCGACGATCGGGAGGCGCTTGCGGAGACGATGCTTTATCATAAGGTATCCTTATATTTTGAGTCGTGCCACGTTCTGACGAATGCCGAGTCAGCGATCAGCGATCGGCGATCGGCGTCGTTCCCCGTCCGGGTCAGCTCAGGCTTCGTTCGATCTCCAAGACCGCGGCGGCGTTAGCATCGTGCTCGAGGATCCAGCGCACTTCCTTCGTCCACGCGCTCATCGTCGCGTCGCGCTGCGCCGCGTCGCTGAAGTCGGTGCGATAGAACTGGCCCGCCTGCCGGGCGACGGCCTGGACGCGGGCGGTGCGCTCACGCCGCAGGCGCTCGTAGCTCGCGAGGCGCCCGGACAGGTTGCCCGCGGATGCGCCTTTGAGCACGATGCCGAGCGTGTACGCGTCTTCGATCGCCTGACCGGCGCCCTGGCCGAGATGGGGGACCATCGGGTGCGCGGCGTCGCCCATCAGCGTCGCGCGCCGGCTGGTCCAGCGCGGCAGCGACGGGCGATCGTAAATGCCCCATACGTAGGTCTCGGTGAGCGCGGCAATCGTCTGGCCGACACGCTCGTCCCAGCCGCGATATTCGGCCGCGAGCGCGGCAAGATCACCGAGCGCGGACCACGATTCCGCAGAGTCGCGGTCCGTCGGGGCGAACGCGACCATGTTGATCATCGTGCCCGCCGAAACCGGATAGCACAGGAAGCTGCGGCCGGCGCCCATCCACAGGTACAGGCCTTGCGCATCGCTCGCCCATGGGAGCTTCTCCACGGGCACGAGGCCCCGATAGGCCATCACGCCCTCGCTGGTGGCCGCCACGTCGAGACCGATGCGCTGGCGCACGACGGAGCGAATGCCGTCGGCGCCGATCACGAGATCGCAGGTCACGCGCGCGCCGTTCTCGAACGTGAGCGTAATGCCGTCATCGTCCTCGATCAGGCCGGCGCAGCGATGGCCGAGCCGGAAGTTCGACGGGGGCACGGCACTCGCCAGGATGTCGAGGAATTCCGCGCGGTGGACGTTGTATCCCTGGCCGGCGTCGGACAACGGCACGCCGTCGGGCGCACCGCCGGTCTCGATCGGCACGCCGGCGGCGCTCATCAGCCGGACGCCGGCGGTCGGCGAGCCGATCTTGCGCAGCGCGTTGCCGAAGCCGAGCTTTTCGAGCAGCCGCGTCGCGTTCGGATGCAGTGTCACGCCCGCACCGATTTCCTTGAACTGGTCGGCCTGCTCATAGACGCACACGTCGTGGCCCGATTCCCGCAGCGCGGCGGCCGTCACTAGCCCGGCGATCCCGCCGCCGACGATTGCAATGCTCAATTTGTCTGTCATGTCATACCTCATCTGTTCTCATCTGTTGTCGTGGCCTGCGCGTCGCCGCGTCATGCCGAAGGGGCCGGCGGCGCGAACAATCCCAGCGGTCCTTCCGCCAGATTCACGACGACGCTCTTCAACTGCGTGTAGTGGGACAGCGTCTCGTGCGTGTTTTCGCGCCCGAAGCCGCTTTGCTTGACGCCGCCAAGCGCCATCCCCGGCCGCGTGTTGTAGTAGCGGTTGACCCACACGGTGCCCGTTTCGAGCGCGCGGGCGAGCCGGTGAGCGCGGTTCAGATCGCGTGTCCATACCCCGCCTGCGAGGCCGTAGAGGCTGTCATTCGCGGCGTCGATCATGTCGGCTTCGTCGTCCCAGTCGATCACCGTGGTGACGGGGCCGAAGATTTCCTCGCGGAAGATCGTCATCTCGCGCTGCACGCCCGTGAACAGCGTCGGCTCGATAAAGAGGCCGTCGGCGAGACCCGGCACGCTCGCGCGCGCGCCACCGAAGGCGGCTTGCGCGCCCTCGCGCTTGCCGGCCTCGATGTAGCCCATCACGCGGTCGAACTGCACCTCGGACGACACGGCACCGATCTGCGTCGCAGGGTCCAGCGGGTTTCCGTAGCGGATGCGCGCGAGCAACGCGTTGACTTTCTCGAGCAGCGCATCGCGCACGTTGCGATGGACGAACACGCGGCTGCCGGCGAGACACACTTCGCCCTTGTTCAGCACGGTCGACATCACGACGGATTCGGCGGCGGCGTCCAGATCGGCGTCGGCGCAGACGATATTGGCCGATTTGCCGCCCAGCTCCATCGTCTGCGGGATGATGGACTGGCTCGCATATTCGATGATCTTCTGGGCCGTCGCGCGCGAGCCGGTGAAGGACACCTTGCGCACGTCCGGGTGCGTGACGAGGCGCTCGCCGACGTCGCGCCCATAACCGGTCACGACATTGACGACGCCCGGCGGCAAGATCTCCTTCAACTCCTCGGCGAGCGCCATCACGGAGAGGCAGACAGTCTCGGCGGGCTTGAGCACGACCGTGCAACCCGCGGCCAGCGCGGGGGCGAGCTTGATGGCCGCCATCAGCAGCGCGACGTTCCATGGAATGATCTGCGCGACGACGCCGATCGCTTCGCGATGCGTCAGCGCGATGCTGCCGGGGAAGTCGAGCACCTCGCCCCGCAGATGCGTCAGGCCCGCGTAGAACTCGAATTGCTCGATCGCGTTTTGAACGTCGAGCAGGCCTTCGATGAGCGTCTTGCCGTTGTTCAGCGACTCCATGACCGCGAATTCGGCCTGGCGCTTGCGCAGCCGGGCCGCGATTTCGAGCAGGAGCCGCTGGCGATCCAGAGGCTCGGTGCGCGACCACGCCGGAAAGGCGGCCTTCGCCGCGCGAACCGCCCGATCGACGTCGAGCGCATTGCCGGCCTGGATCTTGCCGACGACTTCGCGTGTCGCGGGGTTATGCAACTCGATCAGATGCCCGCTGTCGCCGCCGGCCCATTCGTTGCCGATCAGGTGTCCGTAGACACGGCCGTGGTCTATCTGTGCGGCAATGGCTTTGCTTTGCTCAAAAGACGGTGGAATAAACAATTTCTTCTCCTTGATCACTGGATCAATAAATCAATAGTCCTGAGGGTTTTTCATGCGAGCAGGTCAACCAGAATCGATGGCCCGCTACTGCGCGAAGCGGATCACGGGCTTGATGGTTGCTCCCCGTGCGACATCGGTGAACGCCTCGTTGATCTCCGACGGTTCGTAGAAGCGAATCAGCTTGTCGATCGGAAACGCGCCGGCGCGGTAGAACTCGATCAGCCGCGGGATGAAGTCCTGAGGCGTGGCGTCGCCCTGAATGATCCCTTGCAGGCTTTGCCCGGCGCTCAGGCGCGACGCGTCGAGCAGCGCGCCCGCAGCGGGGCTGAAGAAGACAAAGCCGAATTTCCCCATGATCGCGAGCGCGGCCACGCCGGCTTCGAGACTCTCTTTGCGCCCGCTCGTGTCGAGCACGAAATCGACGCCGCGCGGCGTAATGCTGCGGATCACGGCGGCCACGTCCGCCGCCTTCGCGTTGATCGTGGTATGGGCGCCCAGCTCGCGTGCGAGCTGCAGCCGGTCGTCGTTGACGTCGATGGCGATGATCTTGCTGGCGCGCGCGATCTTGCTCGCCATGATTGCCGCGAGCCCCACGGCGCCGACGCCGAAGATCGCGATCGATGCGCCTTCCGGGACGTCGAGCGTGTGCAGCACCGCGGCCGCGCCGGTCTGAAAGCCGCAGCCGAGCGGGGCGAGCACCGCGAGCGGCAGGTCGCGCGGGACCTTCACGACATTGCGTTCGTTCGCGAGGCTGAAGGTGGCGAACGACGACTGACCGAAGAAGCGCCCGCGGATCGGGGTGCCGTCGGCATCGGCGAGTCCCGGCGAGCCGTCGGCCCGGGTGCCCGCGAAGTTCATCTGCACGAGGTGGTCGCAGTAGGCCGGATGCCCGGTGCCGCAGGCGTCGCAATGGCCGCAAGAATTGAACGACAGCACGACGTGGTCGCCGGGAGCGACGGACGTCACCGCGCTGCCGACGCGTTCGACCACGCCCGCGCCCTCGTGGCCGAGCACGGCCGGCAATTCGATCGGCATCAGCTGGTCGCGGAAATGCGCGTCGGTCTGGCAGATCCCGCTGGCGGCCATCCTGACGAGCACCTCGTCGGGGCGCGGGTCGTCGAGCACCAGATTCTCGAGCGTGAAGGAGCCGTGAGGCTCCCGGAGGACGGCTGCGGAGGTTTGGGTAGTCATGTCGATTTCCTGTCAGGTTGAGGCAAGCGGGGACGATGGCGGCAACGGTCCGGCCCCGCATTCCGGCCGGCATCGTCGCCGCCTTTTTTATAACGTACATCTGTACGGTTTAATGAATTAGTGGTGAAAACCCTGGAGCGAAAGTGCGCCTGGGTGGTCGTGATAAAATGAACGTCCGTACGGTTTATGTGCCGAGCGGGCAGACTGGCCCGCGCGGAACGTGCAAGGAAGCGTGTATGAAAGAGACCTCTCAATCGGCTCCGAAGAAGGAGCGCGCGGCCCGCTCGACGCGGGACGAGGCGGCGGGCGCCGCGTCTGTGCCGGCGCCCGCCGAGGCCGCAAAATCTCCCAGCGAGCCGCGGCCGGCGGGCAGATTGCGCCGGGAGCAGCAGCGCTCGATCGATACCCGGCGGGCGATCATCGATGCCGCGCTGGCCGAGTTCGCCGAGAAGGGCTTCGAGGCCGCGAGCATCCGGGAGATCGCGGCGAGGGTGAATCTGCCTCACACCACGGTCACGCACCACTACCGGAGCAAGGATTTGCTGTGGCAGGCCGTGGCCGAAGATCTCTTTTCGACCATCCGGAGCCTGTGGGAGCGCAACACCGACCGCTCGCAAGCGTCAGGGGTGTTCGACCGCTTGATGAGCGAGTACGTGAGCTTCCTGCAATTCACGATCGAGCATCCGCTGTTCCATCAATTCCTCGCCCGCGAGAAATGGCCCGGAAATCCGCGTCTGCCGTGGCTGGCGGAGCACATTCTGACGCCGCTGCTGGCCCACTTGCTCCCGGAGATTCGCGACGCGCAGCAGGCGGGATGCCTGCCGCCGGGCAATCCGATTCTGATCCACTACCTGTTCCTGGCGCTGATGTCGGCGCCGGCGATGTTCGGAGCGGAGATGGAGTTCACGGCGGGCATGAAGAGCAGCAATCCGCTGATGGTTTCGGAGTACGTATCGCTCGTGAAGTCGATTTTCGCCGGGAAATACGCGCCCGACGCGCAGTGACCGGCCGCCTCCCGCCGGGTTAGTTGCGCCTTCCTCGCTGTTCTCAGCGGCAGCCACAGCCGCTGCCGCTACCGTCTTGAGACGACACCCATGTGACATCCGTCGCCCGCGGCACATGGGTAGGGAGATTCCCCAGGGATCTTGACTTTAGTCATTCCAAAACACATCATTCGATATAAATCAATCGTGCATAGCATCATCGTATTTGAATGATGTATCGGCAAGTCACCCCCCGACCTGCATTCGTCTGTTTATTTTCGCTCTATCGCATTGCGCTGTTTCAGTTGTCGATCCGCATTCGCCACGGGAATTAAGGTTTCATTTAATAAATCCGGGTGCAGATAGAGCAAGCAGGAAATCAGGCGGCACATTTGTTTGACAATGATTCGTACACCATAGCAATTCGTACAAGCAGCGCATTGCTCATATTTAACCACGACATCGATGATCAACATGTTCGACTCGCTCAAGTCCTGGCTGACTGCCACGCCCTACACGGAAGTCCCACGCGAATTCATGAAGACCGCCTCAGGCAGGCATGAGGTCCGTGCGGCGCACCGCTTCGCAGGTTCATTCGCGAAGATTGCCGCGGTGTGCGGCGCCTGCACCATCGGCACGGCAGCCTGGGCGGCTGGCGACTCCGTGACCAACCATCAAGGCGACATCACGCCGATGTGCGGCACGAAGCCGATGATCGTCGGCATCTCCGACGGCTACGGCGGCAATACGTGGCGCAAGACCGGACTCGCGGAAGCCAAAGACGAGCTCAGCCGCTGCAAGAACGTCAAGCGGATCATCTATAGCAACGCCAATGGCGACCCGCAGAAGGCGAGCTCCGATATCAACAGCATGGTCGCGCAGGGCGTCAACGTCCTGATTCTGTTGCCCGACTTCGGCGCGGTGCAGCTGCCCTCGATGCGCTCGGCCATAAAGGCGGGCGTCGCGGTCGTCCCGTACTCGGCTCAGCTCGCGGGCACGCCCGGCCGCGATTACGTCGTCAACGTGGTGGGCGATACGAAGCAGATCGGTGTCCTGTGGGCGGACTGGCTCGGGACCACGGTGAAGAAGGGCAACGTGGTGTTCCTGGGCGGGTCGCCCGGCGCCGCGAGTTCGCAGAACTTCCTCAACGGCCTCAAGGCGGGACTCAAGCCGTACGCAAACCTCAAGTTGTTGAGCGACCAGTTCGTCGTGACGAACTGGAACCCCGTCGACGCGCAGAAGGCCACGGCCGGCCTCATCGCGCAGTATCCGAAGATCGACGCCATCGTGACCGACTCCGGCACCACGGCGCTGGCCGCCATCAAGGCATTCGAACAGGCCCATCTCACGGTCCCCGCCATCGCGACGATCGCGAGCGACAACGAGCTCAACTGCCACTATTTGCAGGCGAAGAAGGCGGGCACGCCGTTCCCGTACTACACCCTCGATGGCACGACCTCATACGTGCGCTTTGCCGTGCGCCAGGGGGTGGCGGCGTATCAGGGAACGGCGGACAAGGAGTCGCCTTCGATCCTGCCTTTCGTCTACGCGGACAGCGCCAGGGGCCTCGATCCGAAGTGTGATCCGTCCGCGCCGCCCGATGCCGATCTCACCTCCGCACTTCCTGCCGCCAGGCTCAAGGAAGTCTTTGCCCAGTAATCGTTCGAGACGAATCATGAATGACCAGAAAACGCTGCTGCAGATCGATGGTGTCACCAAGATATTCCCCGGAGTCCGGGCGCTCGACAACGTGACGTTCTCGGTGGTCGAGGGCGAGGTGCACGGGCTCGTTGGCGAGAACGGGGCGGGCAAGTCCACGCTCATGGCCGTGGCGTCCGGCGCCCTCGTGCCGGAGACAGGGCGCGTCGTGATCGACGGCAACGAGACGCGCGGCGACACGGAAGCGGCACGGCGCCTCGGGTTGGCCATCGTGCGTCAGGAACCGGCGCTCATGCCTGACCTCACCGTAGCCGAAAACCTCTATCTTGGCGTGCCTGTCGAGCAGCGCCCGTCGTTGATGGAAGTGGCATCGTGGGCGCGAGGGCTCCTGAAGCAATGGAGCGGCGATGTGGCGATCGATGCGAACGAGCGCGTGGTGAGCCTCGGCCCCGAGCAGCGGTTCATTGTCGAGATCGTCAAAGCGCTGGCCGCGAAGCCCAAGGTGCTGGTCCTCGACGAACCGACCGAGCATCTGTTGACCGAAGACGTCGACCGTCTGTTCGAGCGCATTCGCAAGATCACGGCTTCGGGCTGTGCCGTCGTCTACATCTCGCACCGGATTCGCGAGGTGCAGAGAATCGCGCATCGCCTCACGGTGCTGCGTGACGGCCAGGGGCAGGGCACCTATGAGGCCGCGGGCCTCAGCGAGCAGGAAATTGTCGAGCTGATCGTGGGCGGCGCGCTCGACCGCGACTTCCCGGCCAAGGGCAATACGGGCGGCGCGGGCGTCATGCTCGACGTGACGAAGCTGCGCGGCGCCGGCTTTACCGACATCTCGGTTCGGGTCAAGCAAGGCGAGATTGTCGGCCTCGCGGGGATCGACGGCAACGGCCAGCGCGAGTTCATGCGCGCTCTCGCGGGACAGACGCGAAGCCGTGGCAACGTTGCGGTGGCCGGCGTTGCCGCGAAGCTTCACAACTCGCAGGCAGCCGCCGATGCGGGCATCCGTTATTTGCCGGGCGACCGTCATCGCGAGGGCATCTTCGGCGAATTGTCGGTGCGAGAGAATTTTTCGATTCGCAGTCTGCCATTCGATGCCATCAAGGGGTGGGTGAATCCGCGCAGCGAAGCGAGGCGCGCGCGAGACGCCGTGATGCGATTCGCTGTGAAGACGCCCTCCATCGACACGCCCATTCGCAGCCTGTCGGGCGGCAACCAGCAGAAGCTCGTGCTGGCGAGCGTGCTCGCCAGCCATCCCAAGGTGCTGCTGGTCGACGAGCCGACTCAGGGCGTGGACATTGGCGCACGGATGGAAATCTACAAGGTGCTGCGCGAGGCTGCGGCGGCCGGCACGGCCGTGATCGTGGTGTCCTCGGATGCGCACGAGGTGGCGGGACTCTGCGACCGCGTGCTCATCTTCTCGCGCGGCCATATCGTCAAGGAACTGGGCGAGAACGCCGTTAGCGAGAACAACATCACACAGGCCGTCCTGACCGCAACGACGGAGCGGGAGAAGGGCGCTTCCACGATCTCCGGGCTCTGGAAGTGGGCCGCCGGCGATTGGGCGCCGCTCGTGATGCTGGCCGTTGCCGTCTGCGCGCTCGGCCTGTATGCGGCGCACGTCAATCCTGCCTATCTCTCCGCGCGAAACTTGAGCGGCATGCTGGCGCTCGTGGCGACGCTCGCCATCGTCGCGTACGGGCAGCAGACGCTCATGCTGGTCGGCGGCATCGATCTTTCGGTCGGGCCGCTCATGGGGCTGATCGTCGTGATCCAGTCGTTTTTCCTGAACGATGGCGCCTCGCTGGCCCATCAGTTCTCGGGCTGGGGGATCGTGTTGCTCGTCGTCCTCGCGGTCGGCTTCGTGAACTGGATGCTGGTCGGCCCGTTCCGCCTGCATCCGATGGTGGCGACGCTCGCGACGTATATGGCGCTTCAAGCTGTGTCGCTGCTCCTGCGCCCGGTGCCGGGCGGCCTCATCGCCGATCCCATCGTGGAGGCCATCGGCGGCCAGCTCGGCTTCGTGCCCATTGTCGCGATCGTGGCCATTGTGATGGCCGTCGTGCTCGAGATCGCGTTGTACAAGTCGAAGGCCGGTCTCACGCTGCGCGGCGTGGGCTCCCGCGTCGAAGCGGCCCGCATGTCCGGCGCCCGTCCGCAACTGACGCAGCTCGCGGCGTACATGGGGTGCTCGTTGCTTGCCGGTCTCGCCGCCGTGCCGATGATGGCGCAGGTGGGCTCCGGCGACCCCAGCGCGGGCATCAACTACACGCTCGGCAGCGTTGCGGCGGTCGTGATCGGCGGCGCCAGCCTGTTTGGCGGACGCGGTTCCTTCGTCGGCTCGCTGCTGGGCGCGCTGCTCATCATTCAGGTGAACGTAGTGACCTCGTTCCTCGATATCGGGGACTCGTGGCAGTCGTACCTCCTCGGCGGGATGATCCTCGCATCGGTCGCGCTCTATTCCAAGAGCAGAGAAATGGTGGTGGCGAAATGAGACACTCAATGCACAATCAGGCGGAAGTCATGTCGGAATTCCTTGAGCCCTCCAAGTCGAAATCGAAAGCAAAGCCCGTGCGGTTGCCCGCCGTCGATGAATTCTCGTGGATCTGGATCGGGCTGATCCTGCTCTTCGTGTGCAGCGCCATTGTCGCGCCGGGCACGATGACGCGAGGCTCGATACTCGCCATGCTCCCGTTCGCCGGCATTCTTGCGATCGTCGCGACGGGCCAGACGCTGGTCATCCAGCAACGCGGGCTCGATATGTCGGCCATCGGCATGGTCTCGCTCGCCGGCATCGTCATGGCCAGAACGGGGTTCGCGTTCAATTCCGTTGTCCTTGCCGTCATCATTACGGTCTGCGTCGGCGGGATTGTCGGCATCATCAACGGTGCGCTGATCTCGCGCGTCGCGATCACGCCGCTGGTGGCGACGCTCGCCGTCAACGCGCTGCTGATTGGCTGCGCACGCTCGCTGACCGGCAACGTTCCGGTGGACGTTCCAACCGTCGTGCAAACCATCTCGCACGCCCAGTTCCTGGGTCTCCCTGCGAATGTCTGGTTCGCCTTCGCGTTCGTGACGACCGCGTGGATCATTACCCGCAAGACCACGGTAGGGCGCCGGTTCGTTGCCGTGGGGGTGAACCCTCGCGCGGCCGAAGCTGCAGGCGTCAATGTGCTGAAGTACCGGATTGGGGCGTACTTCGTCTCGGCAGTTTGCTTTACCGCGGCGGGCATGCTGCTCGCCGGATTCATCGGCAGCGCGTCGCAAACATCGGGCAACGACTATCTGCTGCCGGCGATCGCGGCCGTCGTGGTCGGAGGCACGCCGTTCACGGGCGGCAGAGGCAGTGTCGTCGCAAGCGCGGTGGCTGCACTGTTCATGGCGCAACTCGGCCAGCTCGTGCTGGCGCTGGGCGCGGGCCCCGCGGTTCAGCTCCTCGTCCAGGCCAGTGCGATTCTGCTGGCGACGGTGGTGCGGCATCTTCCAGAGTTTCTGCGCACCTTGCGCAAGTCGAGGGGGTAGTGGCAGACGCGAATCGATTGGTTCCTGAAAATGTCGGTTTGTAATTAGTAGTGCGATGTTCGGTACGGTATGGCCCGCAAAGAGGCCTCCGCATGGTTCATGGAGATTATTTTCGTTGAGGATGACAAAATGAAAAGACTGGCATTGTTTGTGGCTTTGGCAACCATGGGGATCTGCAATGCGAACGCGCAGAGCTCCGTGACCTTGTACGGGCGCATTGCGGCGGGCTTCGACTACGTGACCAACGTGGCAACCCCGAACGGCCAATCGAAGAATAACTTCCGGTTCGGCAGCAATCAGTACGGGTATAGCTGGTTCGGCCTGAAAGGGGACGAAGATCTTGGCGGCGGTCTGCATGCCGTCTTCAAGCTCGAAAGCCTCTTCACATCCGGTACGGGGGAGACCCCGCCCAACCTGATTTTTACCCGCGACGCGTATGTGGGGCTGTCCTACGACAAGCTCGGTAGCCTCTGGTTAGGACGGGCCATGAGCCTGACCGACGAAACCGGCTGGTACATCGACCCGCTGGGCGAGCAGGTCGGGACCGGCATCGCCAACTTCGCCTACGGACGAGCGTGGGGGCCACGGCCAAACGTGGTCACCTACAATTCGCCGAAGTGGGCGGGCTTCTCGTTCCGCGTGCAAAATGGCCTGGGCGGCGAGGCAGGCAACTTCCGGGGTGGCCGCCAGTTCAGCGTGAGCGCGCAATACACGCTCGCGGGTTTCGCGGCATACGGGGTCTATGAGGAAATCCGCGACGCCAACGGGAAATTCTCCGATCTGTACGCGGCTTCGCGGGAGTACATGATCGGCGGCACCTATACGCTCGGATCCGTCAAATTCTTTACCGGCTATCAGCAACTGGTCTCTTCCGGACAGGATACGGTCGCGACCACGTTCAATCCGTTCGCGGCAACGCGCAGCCAGCAGGAGTGGCTGGGCGCCTCCTGGCAGGCCACGCCCACGCTGGCGTTCCAGGCCGGCTGGTATCACGGCAACGTCAATCACGGCGGCGGCACGGGCAACCTCGGGGCGCTCGGCACCACCTACAACCTCTCGGCACGGACCTTCCTTTACCTGACCGTCGGAGCCATGTTCAACGGCAAGCAGTCTTCGTTCCCGGTTGAAACAACGGACTCCTTACCGCTGCCGGGACACAACCAGCAAGGCGGCTACGTTGGCGTCATGCACTTCTTCTGAGTGCACGGGAAGACTTTGCGGCGCGGCCGGCGGTCAGGCGGCGCGCCGTTCGTGCGGTCATGAAGTTACGACGTTACGACGTTACGACGTTGCGATTGGGGGCGCCGATACGGCCTGTCATCTACGGCGTCCCCAATCGATCGATTCCCGCGGTTTCACGATCCGCTGGCTGACTGCAGTCTCTCGGTCAGAAACGTGCCGATCTCATCGAGAGCCTGTGTCGCGGCCTTCAACTTCCCGACGCTGCAGTGGAATCCGTGCGGCATGCCCAGCCAGACGTCCACTCGCGCGTCGACGCCTGCGGCGACGGCGCGCTGAACATACAGGCGCGAATCGTCGAGCAGGACTTCATCGTCTCCCACGTGCACGCGAACGGGCGGCAAGCCGGTCACGCTTGCATGGAGCGGTGAAGCCAGTGGATTCTTGGGGTCGGCGTCCCGCAAGTAGGCCTGGACGAGTTCCGATGCTTGTGCGCGCGTGAAAAGCGGATCGGCGTCTGCCCGCGTTTCATACGTGGGGCTCGAGAGCGTCAAATCCGTAACGGGCGACAACGCTACTACGCCTGCGAGTTTGGCTTTCGTGGCGACTTCTCCGCTGGCGATGCGCGAAACGAGGCCCAGGGCGAGATTGCCGCCCGCCGAGTCGCCGGTCACCGCAATGCGGGCAATGCCGCTCGCGTCGAGCCCAAGATAGCAGGAGAGCACGTCACTCACGCCGGCCGGAAAAGGATGCTCGGGCGCCAGCCGATAATCCGGCACGAAGGCTTTTACACCGCTCCGCGCGGCGATCTGGCCGACGAGGTGGCGGAATGCATGGGCGGATCCAAAGTTGAACCAGCCGCCGTGCAGATGGAGGATTACTTCGTCAGGCCGGCTATTTTCAGGGATGATCCAAAGCCCGGGAATGCCGCCGACCGAGCCGGATTCGACCGTCACGCCCTCGTGGGGCGCCACGCTTTCCATGATCTCGTCGAACACGCCGCGCCACTCGACGCCCTGCCGCATGCCTTTGACGGGACGGGTCATGTCGCGCATGGCCGCGGTGATTTTCCCGTCTTCAGGATCGAGCGGGTGTGTCACGACGAAGGCGCTCGACTGACCGCCGGTGGATGAATATTGCATCGTCAGCTCCTATAGCGAGGTATAGCCAGGTATGGCCAGACATAGCCAGATCAATCGATCGTCTTGCCGATTAAACCCGCTGCGTCTCTTTTCTTCCGGTTCACCCCATTGCGCTCAGCAAACGGAATACTCACCGGCAGCAGCGGATTAACGAAAATCACACACCTCATTTGACCATTGGGGCTGCCAGGCAACAATGCGCGAAAACGTGAAGCTCCGTTTCGCGTATAGAACGATGTGTATCCATCAGGATGCGGTGCAAATATCGCTGCTCAGGCGCTACCAAATCGCCCGACTAGCTTTCGATCTGAGAAAAGCCTGGTTCCCTCGCGCGCGTCGTATCGCCAGGCTGTGTGCTCCGCCCGTGCCTATGCTCAGCGGCAGCACACGGGCGCAACCAATGAGGGCACTCGAATTGCCGATTGACAGCGGCTGGCGGCGCTCTCGCTTGGCTTGACGCGTTGGCAGGCGTTGCGCGAAGGGATCCTGCCACAAGCCGTGCGCGTGATGATGCCGTCGTTCGGCGATGAGGGCGGGCGGTCGCGTTCGGCAGCGTCTTAGCGCAAGCGCACGATGGTGGACTTGAGCTCCGTATATTTCTCCAGCGCGTGCAATGAGTTGTCGCGCCCGTTACCGGACTCCTTGAAGCCGCCGAACGGGAAGTTCATGTCGTCGGTTTCCTCGTAGCCGTTCACCCACACCGTGCCCGCGCGCAGCCGTCGAGCGGTTTCGTGCGCCGTCGTGAGGTTGGAGCTCCAGACGGCGGCCGCCAGCCCGTAGGGGGTGTCGTTGGCGAGCGCGACGGCTTCGTCGAGGGTATCGAACGCCGTCACCGCGAGCACGGGGCCGAAGATTTCTTCGCGCACGATCGGGCTGTGCGTGTCCGCGCAATCGAATACCGTCGGCTCGACATATTGCCCGCCGGTCTCGCTGCGCACGCGTTGTCCGCCGCGCAGCAGTCGCGCCGTTGCGCGGCCCTGCTCGACATAGCCGAGCACGCGGTCCACCTGGGCCGCATCGATCAGGCTGCCCATGCGCGTGGCCGGCGAGAGCGGGTCGCCCGGCGCGTACTCCGCCGCGATGGCCAGCACGCGATCGAGGAAGGACGTCTTGATGTCGCGATGCACGAGCAGACGCGAACCGGCCGTGCACATCTGCCCCGTGTTGTAGAACACGGCATGGGCGACGCTACGGGCGGCGCGTTCCAGATCGGGGCAGTCGGGCAAGACGATTTGCGGCGACTTGCCGCCGAGTTCGAGCCAGACACGCTTGAGGTTCGAGTCGGCCGCGCTGCGCGCGATCTTGCGCCCGACCGCGGTGGAGCCCGTGAACGCGAGGCAGTCCACGTCGTTGTGGAGCGCAAGCGCTGCGCCCGTGTCGCCGAAGCCCGGCACCACGTTGAGCACGCCGGCCGGCAGGCCCGCTTGCGCGGCCAGTTCGGCAAGACGCAAGGCCGTGAGCGGCGACTTCTCCGAGGGCTTGAGCACGACGCTGTTGCCGCTCGCCAGCGCCGGAGCGCATTTCCACATGGCGATCAGCGCCGGAAAATTCCACGGCACGACGGCGCCCACCACGCCCACGGGTTCGCGCGTGACGAGCCCCAGAAACTCCTCGCCGACCGGTGCGACTTCGCCGCCCGTCTTGTCGATGGCTTCGGCGAACCAGCCAATGCAGTACGCGGCCGAAGGAATATCGACACTCGTTGTGTCCGCAATGGGCTTACCCGTGTCGAGCGTTTCGAGCAGCGCGAGTTCGTCGGCGTGCTCGCGCACGAGCTCGGCCCAGCGCAGCAGCACCGCCTTGCGTGCACGCGGCGCCTGGGTGCGCCAGACGCCGCGCTCGAAGGTGCTGCGCGCCGCCTTCACAGCACGATCCACGTCCGTCGCACGGCAATGGGCGACCTCGGTCAGTGTGCGGCCGTCGATCGGGCTGGTGCACGTGTACGTTTGCGAGTCGTGCGCGGCGCAATATGCGCCGTCGATCCATGCGCGGCCCTCGATGGCAAGCGTTGCCGCACGTGCGTTCCAATCCTGCGCTGCTTCGGTCATGCGTGGTACTCCTCAATGTCTGGAAAGAGATGCTGCGGTGGTGCCGTGATCCGTGGCTGCTCAGGCTGCTCAGGCCGCCGCGGCACGGGTGCCGGCTTGCGCGTCGCGCCGCGCAATGGCAATCACGCGGCCCGCGTCGGCGGGGCGCGCGGCGCGGCTATGGGTGGCGTGGATCACCGCCAGGCGCTGCTGGATCTCGGCGGGAAAGGGCGCGGCGCGGCCCGCCCGCATGTCGACGTGCATGAGCATCTGCTCCGCGCTCGCTAGCAGGGTGCCGCTTTCGGCATGGAACATTTCGTGAAAGATGTGCAGCCGCTTGTGATCGAAGTCGAGCAGGCGCAGCGTCAGCCGCAGGGGCTCGCCGAGCGCGACTTCGCGCCGGTTGCGGATATGTGTCTCGACCGTGTAGACGGAATGGCCGCGCTCGCGGTAATCGTCGTCGATGCCGAAGTAGCGGAAGAACGCGTCCGTATTGTCGCCGAACACATAGAGGTAGCACGACTCGCTCATGTGCTGGTTGTAGTCCACCCAGGCCGGCTGAACCGTGCAGCGATGCAACTCCAGTGGCGTGGCAACCGGCGCGCTCAGGTCGAAGGGCCGGGATTTTTGACCTTCGTACGCCGAACGCAATTGATGCGGATTCAAGGGATCGTGGCGGTTCATACGTGTGGCGCTCCGTTCTCTGGCTGTCCGGACCGATGGTATGGTTAATTGAACAATTTTTCAACATCGGTCGATGTACGGGAAAATACGGGTGAAACAACTGGCTTGCGCGGCTTTGTCCTGGGTTGAACATTCATTCAGCAAATTTTATACTCGCCCACGATCGCTGATCAACAAAAGAGCACCAATCAGGTTTGGAGACCTTGACGATGAAGAAACAAGTTTTGGCAGCGGGCGTGGCCTGCGCGGTGGTGGCTGGACCGGCATTCGCGCAGAGCGGTGTGACTCTGTACGGGATCATCGATGCCGGCATCACCTATGTGAGCAACACAGGCGGTGCGCACGCCTGGTTGTTCGACGACGGCGTTTCCTATGGCAACCGCCTCGGCTTCATGGGCGAGGAAGACCTGGGCGGCGGCAACAAGGCCGTCTTCAAGCTCGAAAGCGGTTTCAGGCTGGGCACCGGCAAGCTCAACCAGGGCGGGGCGTTGTTCGGGCGTCAGGCCTACGTGGGGCTCGGCAACGACTGGGGCACGCTCACCTTCGGCAACCAGTACGACTTCGCGTTCGACTTCACGGAAGCATTCAACGTGAGCGCGTTTGCGAGCGGCTACGGCGTGCACCAGGGCGACTTTGACCGGCAAAGCGGCGACCGCCTGCAGAACGCGGTGAAGTTCGTCAGCAACAGCTACCACGGGCTCGTGGTGGGCGGCATGTATTCGTTCAGCAACACGGCGGGCAACTTCCACGACGGCAGCGCCTGGAGCGTGGGTTCCACGTATTCGATCGGCGACTTCTCGGCGGGCGGCAACTATACGCGCCTGAACAAGCCGCAGGGGCTGGCCGCGGTTGACCCGTACGCGCAGATTGGCGTGAGCACCATGCTCGGCCAGACGGTTGCGAGTGTCGACCCGCAAACCGGTGCCGTCACCGACCTGTACGCGGACAAGCCGTTCCAGGTCGATTCGCAATCGATCTTCGGGATTGGCGCGTCTTATGTTTTCGGCAAGCTCACCGTGAGCGGCGATTTCAGCAACACGACATTCAAGGGCTACGGGCAGTCGTCGACGATGCGTGTCTACGAAGCGGGCGGTATCTATCAGCTGAGCGCGCCGCTTTCGTTCGTGGCAGGCTATCAGTACACCACCTTCGAAGGGCATCACTGGCACGAAGTCGCGCTGGGCACGCATTATCTGCTCTCCAAGCGGACCGACATTTACGCGGCCGTGGACTGGCTGCGTGCGTCGAGTGGCGTGGATGCGGTGATCGGATATAGTTTCGAGCCTTCTTCGAGCCGTACGCAAACGGCTGCGCGTGTGGGAATTCGGCATAATTTCTGAACGGGCGTGGGCCCGGGCCCGGGCCCGGGCCCGGGTCGCGCTGGCGCGTGAGGGGCATGAAGTGGCTTGGTGAGACCTTCTCGTGCGCGCAGGCAGTGGAGCGCCTCGTGCACGCGATCGATTCGTGTGGTTTCCTGAACCCTGGGAAGGTAGTCTGAGTTAGTGGTTTGAAATGGGGTTTGGGGGTTTTGTTGTGGGGTATAGGGCGTTGGCCTTTCCTTGTATTCATGTAGGTATATTTGCGTTGCCCCTGTGCGGGGCGGCACCTACTTTTCTTTGCAGCCGCAAAGAAAAGTAGGCAAAAGAAAGCGGCTCAAACCGCCAGTGTGACGCAGTCCACCACTGCCCTTTTTATCGGAGCGGCTCCGGGGCATCCGTCACCTCGCACACTCCGCCTTAGTGACAAGGGGCTCATTCTTCCCGCCGCGCGCTACGCGCGGGCGGAAGGGTCTGCAAGGAAAACCGGGCGTGCTGCCCGGCGAATGCGCGAGAGTACTGCCTAGCAAATACGCGGGAGTCCTACGAAACCGCGTACATCCCACCGGTTTTTGTTATGCCCCACGGCGCGCGGAGCGCCGCCGGATGGATGAGCCCTTTGTCACTCCGGCGGACGGCGAGTGATGACAGACGCCCCGGAGCCGCTCCGATTAACATCCAGTGGTGGACAGCGTCACACTGGCGGTTTGAGCGGCTTTCTTTTGCCTACTTTTCTTTG
>NZ_SMRP01000013.1:96362-112714 GCF_004353915.1 Paraburkholderia silviterrae
AACACCCGAAAACCAAAAAGCTGTTTTCGTCAGCTAACGAACCGCACAAGCGCATCGACGGCCACCGCGCCGTCCTTATCCACCAACAGCGGATTAACATCAAGCTCAATCAACACCTCAGCATGCTCCTGCGCGAACATCGCAATCGCCATGACATTGCGCACGAGCGCATCAAGATCAGCAGGCGCGCCGCCACGATACCCCATAAGCAGCGGCCCAAGCTTAAGCCCAAGCAGCGCCGCGCGCACATCCTGTTCACTCGCGGGCAACAACAGCGTGGCCGTATCACGAATCAGCTCAACCAGCACGCCGCCGCTACCGAGCACGAGCGCGAGCCCAAAGCCAGCGTCGCGCTTGATGCCCACAATCAGCTCCATCAACGGCGGGCTAGCCATACGCTCAACGAGAATGCGCTCGACCGCAACTTCCGGCGCATAGCGCGCCACGCTCTCAGTCATGCGCGTGACAGCGCCAGCAACAGCCTCAGGCGACTCGAGCCGCAGCGCCACCGCGCCCGCTTCGGTCTTATGCGGCAGATGCTCACTCACCACCTTCACACAAACCGGAAACCCGAGCTTCGCGGCGGCGGCGGGAGCCTCGGCCGGACTCACGCAAACGGCGGCAGGCACATCGAGACCATACTCGGCAAGCCTGCGCTTGCTCTCCCATTCATCCAGCAAACGGCCACCGCCATCATTGGGCGATGCATCGGGCACGCGCAGCACGGGCAGGGTGGAAAGGCGGTCTTCCGCCAGCCGCGCCGCACGCGTCTTGCCATACCACATCGCCGCGCCAATCGCCGCGATGCCTTCGCGCAGGCCCTGCAGCGGTGCAACACCGGCGGCGGCCATGCGCAAGGCGTGCTCGGGCGGCGTCAGCTCGGGAAACACAGAGATCAGCGCGGCGGGCACGTCGTTGGCGCGGGCACTGGCCGCGAAGGCGTCAGCAGCGATGTCGCATTGCGGGCGCTCGCCGGTGTCTGCCTTGGGGTAGTCGAGGATCATCGCGGCTGCGCCAGGGCGCTCGCCTAGCAGCGCGTCGCAACAGGCGCGCATGGCGTCGGGGCGGCCCCAGGGCGTGGTCGTGAAGTCGAGCGGGTTGGCGATGTTCGCGTAGGCCGGCAGCACGGCTTCGAGCGTCGCGCGGCCGTGCGCGCTCACGGCGGGGAACGCAATGCCCTGCGCTTCGGCGAGATCGGCGACGAGACCCGCGTCGCCGCCCGAGGTCGCGAGCGCCGCGAGCGTGCTGCTTTTGGGGATGCCCGCGATCGAGAGCAGCTTGAGTGTTTCCACGAGCTCGACCGGATCGCGCGCGCGGATCACGCCAAGCCGCTTGAAGAGGGCGTCGTAGAGCGAATCGGAGCCCGCGAGCGAGCTGGTGTGGCTCAACGCGAGCTGCGCGCCCAGCTCCGAGACGCCGCTCTTGAGCGCGACAATGGGCACGCCGCGCGCGAGCGCGCGCGTGGCGGCCTCGCTAAACGCGCTCACGTTCTTGAGGCCCTCGAGGTGCACGCCGATTGCGCGCACGCGCTCGTCGTCCACGAATGCGTCGACGAGGCGCGCCACATCCACCTGCGCCTGATTGCCCACGCTCACGAGATATGCGAAGGGCAGGCCGCGCGCGCTCATCGAGAGGTTGTAGGCAAGGTTGCCGCTTTGCGTGATCACGGCGACGCCGCGCTCGACGCGCGCCGCGCCGTGCGCCACGGGCCATAGCGCGCTGCCGTCCAGTCCATTCAGTAATCCGTAGCAATTCGGGCCGAGCAGCGCCATGTCGCCGCCCGCTTCCAGCAGGCTCGCCTGGAGCGCGGCGCCCTCGGCGCCGGTTTCCGAAAAGCCCGACGCGTAGACCACCGCGCCGCCCGCGCCGCGCGCCGCGAGCTCGCGCACGACGCCCACCGCCGCCGCCGATGGCACCGCGATGAAGGTTGCGTCCGGCGCGCGCGGCAGATCTTCGACGCGCGCGTAGCAGCGCTCGCCGTCGATCTCCGCGTGCGTGGGGTTGACGAGCCAGATGTCGCCCTGGAAGCCGAAGGCGCGCGAGCGCTGCAGCGCGGCTGCAATGCTGCGTCCGCCAATGAATGCAATGCTGGCAGGATTGAGAAGTCGATGCAGGTTGGCGGCGAACGCGCTGTCGCCGCGCTCGGTGGCACGGGTATGGGCCATGGCGGGTATGTCGATTGAAAGCCGATTGGAAACCGAAGGGTGACGTTCAGGCGCGTGAGCGCATTCAGGTGCGGGCGGGCCGTCGCGCGCCCGCCCGGGTCGTCCGCTAGCTATATTGCCGCATGATTTCCTTCGAGAGAATATGACGCTGGATCTCCGAGGTGCCTTCCCAGATGCGCTCGATGCGGGCGTCGCGCCAGAAGCGCTCAATGGGCAGTTCGTCCATGAGGCCCATGCCGCCGTAGATCTGCACCGCGTGATCGGTGACGCGGCCGAGCGTTTCAGTCGCAAGGAGCTTGGCGAGCGCGGCGTCGCCGTCGGTCATGGTGCCCTTGTCGAGCTTGTCGGCGGTGTAGAAGGTGACGAGCTCCGCCGCGCGAATCTCCGTTGCCATGTCGGCGAGCTTGAACGACGTGCCCTGAAAGTCGCCGATGCGCTTGCCGAACTGCTGGCGCGTAGCCGCCCATTCGGCCGCCATTTCGAACGCGCGCTGCGCACGCCCGATATTGTTGGCCGCCACCATCACCCGCCCGGCAGTCAGCCATTCGCTGGCCAGGTCGAAGCCATGATGCTCCTCGCCGAGGATCTGCGAGACGGGCACGCGGCAGTCGGAAAGAAAAATCTCCGACTGATGATAGCCACGCAGGCTCGTGCAGTGCGGGCCGCGCCGCACCGTCATGCCCGGCGTGTCCTTGTCGATCAGGAAGCAGGTCACGCGCTTGCGCATGCGGCCGCGCGATTCCTCCTCGCCCGTCACGGCGAACAGGATCACGTAGTCGGCCGTGTCCGCATGACTGATGAAGTGCTTGCTGCCGTTGATCACGTAGTGGTCGCCGTCGCGCACCGCGCGCGTGCGGATGCCCATGGCATCGGAGCCCGCGCCCGGTTCGGTGAGAGCGAAGCAGTCCACGCGCTCGCCGCGCACGGTCGGCTTCAGGTAGCGCTCGATCTGGTCGCCCTTGCAGGCCATCAGGATCTTGCTCGGCCGCGCGACGAACACGTGCAGCGCCCAGCTCGTGCGCCCGAGCTCGCGCTCGACGAGCGCCTGGCTCAGATAGTCGAGCCCCGCGCCGCCGGCGCTCTCCGGCATGTTGAACGCGTAGAGGCCGAGCTCGATGGACTTCTTGCGGATCGAGGCGGCGAGCGCGGGCGACACCTCGTCGGCGCGGTCCACGGCGAACTCGTGCGGCTGCAGCTCCTTTTCCACGAAGGTGCGCACCGACGAAACCAGCATTTCCTGTTCATGGGTCAATGAGAATTCCACGCGTTATCTCCCTGCGAATTGTGGGGCGCGCCGCTCTTTCGACGCGCGAAGGGCTTCCTGGCCGTCTTCGCTGTGGCCGCATGCGAGACCGGCGGCGAGCTCGGCCTGAAGCTGCTCGGCAAGCGTGCTGGACAGCGAGCGCGCGAAGAGGGCCTTGGTATGGCCGAGCGCCACGCTCGGACCGGCCGCGAGCTGCGCGGCGAAGGTTGCGACGTGCGACTCGAACGCAGCGTCGTCGACCACTTCGGAGACGAGGCCTGCCGCAAGCGCTTGCGCCGCGCTCCAGCGTTCGTTCAGGAATACGAAGCGGCGCGCGACGTCGGGCCGCGCGAGACGCGGGAGGAACCAGCTGCCGCCCATGTCGGGGCTGTAGCCCATGCCCGTGTAGCCGCAGCGCAGCGACGCGCTGGCAGCGGCAATGCGGAAGTCGCACGCGAAGCCAATGTCGGTGCCCGCGCCGACCACCGAGCCGTTGAGCGCCGCCACCGTGGGGCGCGGAAACGCCGCGAGCAACTGCACGAAGGCATGGGCCTTGTCGGTCCAGCCATAGGTGTCGAGCTCGCCATCGGCTTCGGCCTGCGCCCATTCTTCGACGTCGGCGCCGGCGCAGAACGCCTTGCCGGTGCCGGTGATCACGAGACAGCGCACCGAGGGGTCCTGCGCGTAGCCTTCGAGCAGCTCGCGCAGCCGGTCCAGATGGGGGCGCGCGAGCGCATTGCGCGCCGCCGGCCGGTCGATGCGCAGGGTGAGCACACCGTTGCGCGAATCGATACGGATCTCTTCTGTAATCATGGTTTTCGCCAGTCTCCTGTGTCTCATGCAAGCGGGTTGCGCACGGTCGTGAATTGATTGGGCAGACCCGCGGCGGGGCAAGGGTCCGCTCTACTTGCGGCCTCCATTACGGCATAGTATAAGTTCTGTTAAATGAACGTTCAACCCAAATCGGAAAAGACGTTCAGGAGACGAAGAGTGGAAGCAGGTCATGCGCGTGCGGAAATGGGCGCCGGCTGAGGCGCCGGCGCGGCACCGTCAAGCTGCCGCGCCGCATGTGAGACGGCATGCGCGAGAACGTCGAGCCGGCGATCGCCGCCGTGTCCACCCTGATGCTCGTCGGCACCTGCGCCGCGATTGCCGTGTCGCTCGCGCGCTGGCGCACGGCCCTAATTACTGCCGCACTGGAGAAACAACCAACATGAAGGTATTGATCGTTCACGCCCATCCCGAACCGCAGTCGTTCACCACCTCGATGCAGCATTGCGCCGTGCGCACGCTAGAAGCGCAGGGGCACGAGGTGATGGTGTCGGACCTCTACGCCATGAACTGGAATCCGGTGGCGAGCGAGGCGGACTTCGGCATGCGGCGCAATGCGGATTACCTTGTCTACGCACTGGAGCAGCGCGAAAACGTGGCCGCCCAGGCGATTGCTCCCGACATTGCGGCGGAGCTGGAAAAGCTGCTGGCCTGCGATCTGGTGATCTTCAGCTTCCCGCTGTTCTGGTGCTCGGTGCCCGCCATCATGAAAGGCTGGATCGATCGCGTGATGGTCTCGGGCAAGGTGTATGGCGGCCTGCGCTTTTACGACCGCGGCGGTATGCGCGGCAAGCGCGCGATGCTCGCCTACACGTGCGGCGGACGCGATTTCATGTTCGGGCCCGACGCGGTGCACGGCGAGATGGACCTCATGCTGCGCCATATGTTGCGCGGCACGCTCGGCTATGCCGGGTTCGAGGTGCTGCCGTCGTTCGTTGCGTATCACGTGCCGTATATCGCCAACGAAGAGCGGGTGGCCATGCTCGAGCGCTACGCCGACACCCTCGCGAAGCTCGACCAGTTGCAGCCGCTCGCGTTCCCGACGCTCGATGACTTCGACTCGGAGATGCGCCCGCGAGTGCTTGCCGAGCAGCTTGGGGAGCAGGACTAATTAATCTGAATGTGAGAGTGCGATGAGTGTGAAGATCCTGGTGGGTGTGAAACGGGTGGTCGATTACAACGTCAAGGTGCGTGTGAAGTCGGATGGCACGGGTGTGGATATCGCCAACGTGAAGATGTCGATGAACCCGTTCGACGAAATCGCCGTGGAAGAGGCGGTGCGCTTGAGGGAAGCGGGCGTGGCGACGGAAGTCATCGCCGTGTCCGCCGGTGTGGCGCAAGCGCAGGAAACGCTGCGCACGGCGCTGGCGATCGGCGCGGACCGCGCGATCCTCGTCGAGTCGAATGAGGATTTGCAGCCGCTCGCGGTGGCGAAGCTTTTGAAGGCGCTCGTCGATAAAGAGCAGCCGCAGCTGATCATTCTCGGCAAGCAGGCTATCGACGACGATTCGAACCAGACCGGCCAGATGCTCGCCGCTTTGGCGGGTCTGCCGCAGGCAACGTTCGCTTCGAAGATCACCGTCGCCGATGGCAAAGCCACGGTTGCGCGTGAGGTCGATGGCGGCGCGGAGACGCTTTCCCTGCAATTGCCCGCTGTGGTGACCACCGACCTTCGTTTGAACGAGCCGCGCTACGTCACGCTGCCGAACATCATGAAGGCGAAGAAGAAGCCGCTGGAAACGGTCAAGCCCGAAGACCTCGGTGTCGATGTCACGCCGCGCCTGAAGACCCTGAAGGTTGCCGAGCCGCCCAAGCGTAGCGCGGGTGTGAAGGTCGCCGACGTGAAGACGCTGGTCGAGAAGCTGAAGACGGAAGCAAAGGTACTGTGAGGGGAGCAGAACAAAATGACGAATCTGGTGAATCTGGTATTGGCTGAACACGACAACGCAACCATCAAGGCTGCGACGCTGAACACCGTGGCTGCCGCACAGAAGATCGGCGGCGATGTGCACGTGCTGATCGCAGGCCACAACGCCCAGGCTGCCGCCGATGCAGCGGCAAAGATCGCTGGCGTTTCGAAGGTGCTGCTGGCCGACGCGCCGCAACTGGAGCAGGGCCTCGCCGAGAACGTCGAAGCCACTGTCCTGAGCATCGCAAGGAACTACTCGCATATCCTCGCGCCGTCGACGGCTGCGGGTAAGAACGTCACGCCGCGTATCGCCGCGAAGCTGGATGTTGCGCAGATTAGCGACATCACAGCAGTGGATTCGCCGGACACGTTCGAGCGTCCGATCTATGCGGGCAATGCCATTGCTACGGTGCAGTCGCAAGATCCCATCAAGGTCATCACGGTGCGCACGACTGCATTCGATGCCGTAGCAGCCGAAGGCGGCCGCGCAGCGGTAGAAAAGCTCGAAGCCGCAGCAGACAGTGGCCTCTCGCAATTCCTGAGCCGTGAAGTCACGAAGCTCGACCGTCCGGAACTCACGAGCGCGAAGATCATCGTCTCGGGCGGCCGGGGTCTCGGCAGCGGCGAGAACTACACAATGGTTCTCGAGCCGCTCGCCGACAAGCTCAACGCCGCACTCGGCGCCTCGCGCGCAGCAGTGGATGCGGGCTACGTCCCCAACGATTACCAGGTGGGTCAAACCGGCAAGATCGTCGCGCCGCAGCTCTATATCGCGGTGGGCATCTCGGGCGCGATCCAGCACTTGGCGGGCATGAAGGACTCGAAGGTGATCGTGGCGATCAACAAGGACGAAGAAGCGCCGATCTTCAGCGTGGCTGACTACGGCCTCGTGGGGGACCTGTTCACGGCCGTCCCCGAGTGGGCGAACGCGCCGGCCTGATGCGCGCAAGCGCGGCTCTCGCACAAGGCTCTTCTCCAATCGCACGACACAACCGATCGAATCCACCATGACGTCCAGCGACGTACTGCTGTTCCTCACGGGCCTGCTCACCTTGTTTTGCCCACCCGTTGCGATGCCGATGTATGCGGCGGTCACGGGCCATTTCCCCGACGCGACGCAGCGGCAGATCGCGCTGCGCCTGTTCGTGTGGATCGCGGCGCTGATGGTCGCCTCGGTATGGGGCGGCCAGTTTCTGCTGCGCATGCTGGGCCTCACGCTCGGCGCCTTGACGCTCACGGGCGGTCTAGTGCTGTGCCTGTGGTCGATTCCCATGATGCGCGGCACGCACGCGGACAAGGACGAGCGGCGCGGCGGCACGGGCCGGCTCGAGCATGCGCAGTGGCGCGGCTACATCGCGGTGCCGCTGATTTTCCCGCTTTCGATCGGCAGCGCGGTGATCTCGCTCGTCATCACGACGGCCTCGCGCTTTCATACGATCGGCGATCTGTGCATCGTGAGCGCCGCGTGCGTGCTGCACGCGGGCGTGATCGCCATCACGTACCTGTGCTCGGGCTCGTGGTGCAAGCGCTTGAGCGAGATTGGCAGGACCATCGTCGAGCGGCTTTCGGGTATCGTGCTGACCGCCATCGCTTTCCAGATGCTTGCGCAAGGCATACGCGAATTGCTGCCAGGCCTCGCTTCATGACAAACCGGCTTGCCGGTTCCCAACCCCTCCACCGATTCATTCAAGACAGACTATGAAAACAGTCGGCATGTACCTCGTCGAGTTGCTTGCGGCCTATGGCGTGGATACCGTTTTCGGCATTCCCGGCGTGCATACCATCGACCTGTACCGCGGCCTCGAGCGCAGCGGCATGCGCCACATCACGGCGCGTCACGAGCAGGGGCTCGGCTTCATGGCCGACGGCTATGCGCGTGCCACGGGGCGCCCCGGCGTGTGCTTCGTGATCACCGGGCCAGGCGTCACGAACATCGCGACGGCGATGGCCCAGGCCAGCGCGGACTCCATTCCGATGCTCGTGATTTCGAGCGTCAACGCGCTCGGGCAGATGGGCTCGGGCAACGGCCACCTGCACGAGCTGCCCGACCAGCGCCAGTTCGCCGGCAGCGTCGCCGCGTTCAGCCACACTGTCACGCGCGCCGAAGAGCTGCCGCAGGTCATCGCACGCGCCTTCGCCGTGTTTTCGGGCGAGCGCCCGCGCCCCGTGCATATCGAGCTGCCGCTCGACGTCATCAACGCACCCGCTGGCGCGTTGCCGTCGCCGCCGCCTGCGCCCCGGCGCGTGCAGGTCGGCCCCGCAGCCGCGCCTGCGCTGAACGCACTGCGCGAGGCCGCGCAACGCGCGAAGGCGCCGCTGATACTCGCGGGCGGCGGGGCGCTTGGCGCGGCCGACGAGGTGCGCTGGCTCGCGCAAACGCTCGATGCGCCGGTGGTCATGACCATCAACGGGCGTGGCATGCTCGCGCCCACGCATCCGCTCGCGATCTCCTGGTCGGCGTCTAGCGCGGCCGTGCGCGCGCTGATGCGCGAGAGCGATCTCGTGATCGCGCTTGGCACCGAGCTCGGGCCCACCGACTACGATCTCTACGCGGACGGCAGCTTCGTCGCGCCGCGCACGCTCGCGCGTGTCGACATCGACGCGCAGCAGCTCTTTCGCAACGCGCCGCCCGACTTGCCGCTCCTTGGCGACGTGGGCGAGACGCTCGCGGCGCTGCGCCGCTCGTGGGGCGAGCCGGGGGCACGCGCGGAGGGGGCGGGGTCGCCCGGCGCCACGCGCGCGGCCGTGTGCCGCGACGCCGCCCGGCTCGAAGCCGACGCGCAAACGCAGCGCGATCTCGCCTTGCTCGATAGCGTGCGTGAGGCGCTGCCGCACGCGTGCATCGTGGGCGACTCCACGCGCATGGTCTACTCGGGCAACATCGGTTACGCGGCGCCGCGGCCGCGCAGCTGGTTCAACGCGTCCGTGGGCTTCGGCTCGCTCGGCTACGGGCTGCCGGCGGCGATCGGCGCGAGTCTCGCCGACCCGGCACGGCCGGTCGTGTGCCTCGCGGGGGACGGTGGCCTGCAGTACACGCTGGGCGAGCTCGGCACGGCGGTCCAGCATGGCGCACGTGTGATCGTGCTGTTGCTGAACAACCGCGGCTATGGCGAGATCAAGAACGCGATGGTGCAACGTGGAGTCGAGCCGATCGGCGTCGATCTGCACACGCCGGACTTCGTCGCGCTCGCGCAGGCGTATGGCTGGCAGGCCCAGCGCGTGGCCGAAGGCGAGGCGCTGGGCGAAGCGCTGCAACGCGCGGCCGGGCAGGATGCCCCGGCGCTCATCGAAATCTGCGTGGCATGAAATAGCGCCAGCAGTGCACTACAACGAAAAAAAGCCGCCGCCTTTTTTGACAAGGCGGCGGCTTTTTCGCTGATGAGCCAGAGCGAACCGTGGCGCGCTCAGGCGCGCGTGCGCATGGCCCGCGCCGTCACGAAGTTCTCGACGACGCCCAGACAACTGTGCAGCGCGTCCTCGGCCGTAAACGAGCTCGGGTCGCGCGCGAGCTCCAGCCAGAAGCCGTCGATCAATGCGGTCAGCGTCAGCGCCGCGAGGTCGCTCTCGACCTCCACGCCGCGGCCTTCGCCAATCTGGTCGAACAGCTTCTTGAGCGCCTGCCGGTAGCCGGCATAAAGCTCCTTGTGCGCCTTGCGGATCACCGGGTCGCTATGCGCGACGCTCCAGAAGCCCAGCCAGACCTTCACGTTCTTCGGCGCGAACACGGGCGCCGCGAAGCACACCCTGATGATCGCGTCGAGCTTCGCTTCGGGACCCGACGCTTTCGCGGCGGCCGCGCGCGAGACTTCCTGCAGGTCGGCGGCAAGGCGCTTGTAGGTCTGCACCATCAGCTCGTCTTTCGACTGGAAATGATGGTTGATGAGCCCGCGCGAGACCTTGGCCTCGGCACAGATGCGATCGATCGTCGTATCCGAATAACTGTAGCGGGCGATGCAGCGCATCGTCGCCTCGATGATGGATTGCTGGCGTACCTCAGGCGTTTCGCGCACCCCGCGCCCTCGTGTGGGCACGGGTTCTTTGCGAGTGGTTTTTGGCACAGTTCACCTTTCACTATGGTTACCCCGCCGATTATATGCGACTGTCGGAAATCTGTTCAATTGCAGTGCTACGACCCCAGAGCCGGAGGCACTTCGCGGCTCAAAAAGTTTATTGAAACGAGTTGAACCAATGTTCAACAGAACATATACTCGTGAACCCATGAAGGTTGGTTGACCATTCAACAAGCCACTGCGGACGATGCTCCGTATCGCTTCAGCAGGTGGCACTGGAGACAACATGCTGGCCGTGGCAAACGACACCGCGCATCAACCCGATGCACAGCGGGAAGGGGGCGCGCAACGTGTGTGCGTGGAGAACCTGCACAAGTCCTTCGGCGATCTGGAGGTGCTCAAGGGCGTATCGCTGGGCGCGAACGAAGGCGAGGTGATCTCGCTGATCGGCGCGAGCGGCTCGGGCAAGAGCACGCTGCTTCGCTGCATCAACCTGCTGGAAATGCCCACGAGCGGCAGGATCGTCGTGGACGGCGAGGAGATCAGCCTCGGCACTGACCGCAAGGGCCGCACGATTGCGCGCGATGCGCGCCAGGTCGAGCGCATCCGCACCCGGCTCGGCATGGTCTTTCAGAGCTTCAACTTGTGGCCGCACCGCACGGTGCTCGAAAACATCATCGAAATGCCGGTGCATGTGCTGCGCGAGCCGCGCGCCGAAGCCATTGCCCGCGCCGAGCAACTGCTCGAACGCGTCGGTCTCGCCGACAAGCGTCATGTCTATCCCGCGTTCCTTTCCGGTGGCCAGCAGCAGCGCGTGGCGATTGCGCGCGCGCTCGCCATGCGCCCGAAGGTCATGCTGTTCGACGAGCCCACCTCGGCACTCGACCCCGAGCGCGTGGGGGAAGTGCTCAAGGTGATCCGCGATCTGGCGTGCGAAGGCCGCACCATGCTGCTCGTCACGCACGAAATGGATTTCGCGCGTGACGTCTCGAGCAAGGTCGTGTTCCTGCACCAGGGGCGCATCGAGGAAAGCGGCACGCCGGAGCAGGTGTTCGGCGCGCCGCTAAGCGAGCGGTGCCGGCAGTTCGTCACCGCGCATCAGCAGCGCCGTTAAATGTCGTGCGCCCGGCGCCGCGAGACGCGGTAGCCGGCGCACTCGAGCATGTGTAGCGTCCAACCCGTTGATCGAAAAGGTACTCCACCATGAAGAAAATGATTCGCGCCCTGGCTGTGGTTGCAACGGCTGCCCTGACGATGTTGAGCGTGCCTGGCAGTGCCACGGCCGCATCGGATACGCTGCGCTTTGGCGTGGCCGCCGAGCCGTATCCGCCGTTTACCATGAAGACGCCCACGGGGCAGTGGAGCGGCTTCGAGGCCGACCTGATCCGCGCGCTTTGCGACCAGATGAAGGCCCAATGCCAGATCAAGGAGGTGTCGTGGGACGGCATCATTCCGGCGCTGCAAAGCGACAAGATCGACGTGATCTTCAACTCCATGTCGATCACGCCCGAGCGCGAGAAAGTCATCGCGTTCTCGCGGCCGTACTATGAAACGCCGGGCGTCTTCGTCGGACCGAAGGACGTGCCGTTGACGCTCACGCCTGCGGGCCTCGCGGGCAAGGTGATCGGCGTGCAGGGCTCCACCGGCAACGCCGAGTTCATCAAGGCCGCCTATGGCAAGACTTCGACGGTGCGCCTCTATAACACTCAGGACGACTGCAATGCCGATCTCGTCGCGGGCCGTATCGACGTGATGTTCCTCGACAAGCTCGGCGTGATCGACTTCCTCAAGACGAAGGACGGCGCTTCGGTCGAAATGAAAGGCCCGGGCAGCGTGAAGATGGACCCGGCGATTTACGGCAGCGGCATCGGCGCCGGCGTGCGCAAGAGCGATGTGGCGCTCAAGCAGCGCATCGACACGGCGCTCGTGCAGCTCCACGACTCGGGCAAATACGACGCCATCGCGAAGAAGTACTTCACGATCGACCTCTGGCCGCATTGAGCACGGCGCGCGCGAAGCCTAACGGGGGAATAGCATGAACACGTGGACCTGGGTGGCGTATCTCGGCATCGACCCGGACGGCTGGACCGCCGCCCTGCTGCAGGGTGCGCTCGTCACGCTCGAAATCTCGTTCGGGGCCTTTGCCGTGGGCCTCCTGCTTGGGCTGGCGGGCGCGGCGGCCAAGCTCTCGGGCGTGCGCACGCTCGAGCGCATCGCCAACGCCTACACGACGGTGTGCCGCGCGGTGCCCGAGCTGCTGCTGATCCTGCTGCTGTACTACGCGGGCACGGACGCGGTGAACCTGCTGATGCGCGCCATCGGCGTGGGCGACGTGAGCGTCAACGGCTTTGCCGCGGCGGTGACGGTGCTCGGCATCGTGCAGGGCGCCTACGCGGCCGAGATCATTCGCGGTGCGGTGCTTGCGATTCCGTACGGGCAGATCGAGGCGGGGCGCGCATTCGGCGCACGGCCCGTGCTCGTGTTCCGGCGCGTGATCCTGCCCGCGATGGCGCCTTATGCCCTCGCGGGCTTCGCGAACCTGTGGCTCATTCTCGTCAAGGACAGCGCGCTGATCAGCGTGGTGGGGTACTCCGAGCTGCTGTATACGGCCAAGCAGGCGGCCGGATCGACGCGCGAATATCTGCACTACTACTTGATGGTGGCGGCGGTCTACTTCGTGATCACGACCGTTTCGGGAGCGTTCTTCCGGGAGATCGAGCGCCGCTTCGGCCGCTGGATGCCGCAAGCTTGATGAAACCGTGGCCGGCCGGCGGCCGGCCTGACTCTCGCAGGTGACTGTGATGGACTGGACTGTAATACCGTCGTACGGAAACATGCTGCTGCTCGGTCTCGTGACCACGCTCAAGCTGCTGCTGGTCTCGGGCATCGCGGGCTTTGCGTTCGCCGTGATCGTCGCGTTTGCGCGGATCTCGCGCAATCCGCTCATTGCGAATGCTAGCAAAGGCTTCACCGCGCTCATACGCGGCACGCCGCTGCTCGTGCAGATTTACATCCTCTACTACGGCGTGGGCTCGCTCTTCGCGCAGTGGCCGTGGCTGCGCACGAGCGTGCTATGGCCGTTCCTGCGCGATGGCTTCTGGTATGTCGCGCTCGCGCTGGTGGTGAGCGTGGGCGCCTATGTGGGCGAGGTGATCCGCGCGGGGCTGCGCGGCGTGCCCAAGGGCGAGCT
The DNA here is from genome assembly GCF_004353915.1 of Paraburkholderia silviterrae. GTDB lineage: Bacteria > Pseudomonadota > Gammaproteobacteria > Burkholderiales > Burkholderiaceae > Paraburkholderia > Paraburkholderia silviterrae. The sequence goes on from NZ_SMRP01000013.1 coordinate 109,711, forward strand.
CGAAGCCGCGCGCGCGATGGGGATGCGGCCGCTCTTGATCGTGCGCCGCGTCTGGCTGCCACGCGCCATCCAGATCCTGCTGCCGACGCTCGCCGGCGAGTCGGTGATGCTGCTCAAGTCGACGGCGCTCGCCTCGACGGTGGCGGTCATGGACGTGCTTGGCGCTGCTAACTATATTCGCGCACAAACGCTGCGCACCTACGAGCCTTTGCTCGCGATCGCGGTGATCTACGTCGTGCTCGCGTATCTGATCGAGCGGGGCTTCGGTTATCTCGAACGTCGCGTGCCGGTTCGGTCGGCACGCTAGATGCACGCTGAAGTGCGATCAGGTGCGGCGCAGTGGCCGCCGCAAGGAGACTGCATGAAATTTTCGAAACTCGTGGAGCGCCTGCAGGGCAAGCGCACGTCGGCATGGGAGATTCACTACGCGGCGCAGCGTGCTCTGGCCGAAGGGGAAGACGTGATCATGCTGAGCGTGGGCGACCCGGACTTCGCGACGCCTGCGCCCATTGTCGAGCGTGCCGTTGCCGCCTTGCGCGGCGGCGACACGCACTATAGCGAGGTGGCGGGCCGCCCGGCGCTGCGCGCGGCGCTCGCGCGCGAGCATGCGAGAGCGACGGGCTGCGAGGTCACGATGGACAACGTGATCGTCACCGCCGGGGCGCAGAACGGCCTGTACGCCGTGGCGCAGTGCATCTGCGAGGCCGGTGACGAGGTCATCGTGCCCGAGCCGATGTATCTGACCTACGAGGCCAGCGTGCGCGCTTCGGGCGCGACGCTCGTGAGCGTGCCGGTCGATCCCGAACGCGGCTTTCACCTCGATCTCGCGAGGCTCGAAGCGGCGATCACCCCGCGCACCAAAGCGATCTTCTTCGCGACGCCGTGCAACCCGACGGGCGCGGTCATGCCGCGTGCCGACCTGGAGGCCATTGCGCGGCTCGCGCACCGGCACGACCTGTGGGTGCTCGCCGACGAGGTCTACGCAGACCTCGTGTTCGAGCGCGAGCACGTGAGCATCGCGTCGCTCGAGGGCATGGCGGAGCGCACCATCACGCTGGGTAGCTTCTCGAAGTCGCATGCGATGCCGGGCTGGCGCGCGGGCTGGGCGGTGGCGCCGGCGCCGCTCGTCGAGCATCTGGAACGGCTCGCGCTGTGCATGCTGTACGGACTGCCAGGTTTTATCCAGGAGGGCGCGCTCGCGGGGCTCGAACAGCGCGAGCAGATCGTGAGCACGATGCGCGAGGTGTACCGGCGCCGCCGCGACGTCGTGTATGAGCGCCTGAGCCGCGTGCCTGGGCTGCGCTGCTTGTTGCCGGAAGCTGGCATGTTCATGATGGTGGACGTGCGCGGCACGGGGCTCGATACGCACGCGTTCACGTGGCAGCTCTTTCACGCGCGCAAGGTCTCGTTGCTCGATGCGAGCGCCTTTGGCGACACCGCACAGGGCTTCGTGCGCTTTGGCTTCGTGGTGGATGAAAAGCGCCTTGTCGATGCCTGCGAGCGGATTGCCTCGTTTGTCGCGAGCCTTGAGGCGGTCGATGCATGACACGCTAGATTTGAGCGTGGTGGGCGACTCCGGTGCGGCGCTGCCGCTGCGCGTGTGGCGGCTCGCCGGGCGCGGCGACGGCCCCAGCGTTCAATTGCAGGCGGGCTTGCATGCTGACGAGATCGCGGGCATGCACGTGCTGCACACGTTGTTGCCGCGCCTGCGCGAGGCGCACGAGAGCGGGCGTCTGGCCGGAACGGTCACGGTCGTGCCGCAGGCGAACCCGCTGGGGCTCGCGCAGTTCCGCCATGGCCGTTTGCTTGGGCGCTTTCATGACGCGACGAGCCGCAACTTCAATCGGCATTTTCATGAGTCGATTGCGATGGAGCGCGAACCGACCACGTTCGCCGCGTGGCAGAAAGCGCTGTTTGCGCTTGCGCGCGAGGCGCAGATCGTGCTGGATTTGCATACGGATTCGGAGGCGTTGCCTTACCTTTATGTGCATGAGGGGTTCTGGCCTGAGGCTCGCGATCTTGCTGCCGCATTGCGTGCGGAAGTCGCGATTGTTTGGGGCGAGGACGATGACGGCGCGTTTGAAGGCGCGATTGTCGCGAAGGGGCGGCGTGAGCCGCATGCTGGGCTGCTTCTTGCGGCGACGATTGAGTTGCGTGGGCAGTCAGATGTGAGCGATGCGCTCGCGCAGCGTGATGCGGATGGGATTTATCGATTTCTGTGTGCACGTGGTGTTGTTGATGAGCGTGTTGAGCACACGGGCTGGGAAGGCGAGGCCGTGCCGATCGCGAATATGGAGACGATTTTTGCGCCGGTTTCCGGCGTGATCGTTTATAGCTGTGAGCTGGGGGAGCGGGTGGCGCAAGGTCAAACGATTGCGCGTATCGTTGCGAGGCCGGGGGATCCTTCTAGCGAAGTCGTGGTGAGGGCGCGGCAGAGCGGCCGGATTGTGACACGCAATCGCGATCGGTTGATCGCCCAAGGCGATGTGGTGATCAAGATGACGGGCTCGAGAGCGTCGGCCGCCTGGCGTGGCGGGGCGCTTGATCCCTGAGTCCTGAGGTATCAGGCGTTGGCCTTTCCTTGTATTCATGTAGGTATATTAGCGTTGCCCCTGTGCGGGGCGGCACCTACTTTTCTTTGCAGCCGCAAAGAAAAGTAGGCAAAAGAAAGCGGCTCAAACCGCCAGTGTGACGCGGTCCCCCACTGCCCTGTCAATCGGAGCGGCTCCGGGGCATCCGTCACCTCGCACACTCCGCCTTAGTGACAAGGGGCTCATTCTTCCCGCCGCGCGCTACGCGCGGGCGGAAGGGTCTGCAAGGAAAACCGGGCGTGCCGCCTGAGAATGCGGGGAGTTCTGCCGCATGAATAGGTGGGAGTCCTACGAATACGCGTACATTCCAATGGTTTTGGTTATGCCCCACGGCGCGCGCAGCGCCGCCGGAAGGATGAGCCCTTAGTCACTCCGGGTGACGGCGCGTGGTGACAGACGCTCCGGAGCCGCTC
>NZ_SMRP01000013.1:112918-118556 GCF_004353915.1 Paraburkholderia silviterrae
GGAAAGGCCAAGGAACGGCCAAGGAACGGCCAGGGAACGGCCAAGAAAATGCCAAGCAAATGCCACTGCCATACAAGCGACACCAAAAACCACGACTCGAGCGCCGCGCCGCTCAAGAACCACATCAAGCCGACGGGCCACGACACAACGCTCCCAACGGACGGCCACGTCAACGACGCCCTAATCGCCTGCCACGAGGCCCGAGCGCGCGGCGGCGCGGGCCTGATCGTGATGCAGGTTGCCGGCGTCCACGAGACAACGCGCTACACCTCGCACACGAAGACGCGCCGCTCTCCGAGCTGATCGTGATTGCCGACTGCATGACCCCCCCCACGGCGGAGAAAGCCGCATACGAAGCGCTACAGGCCGGTCGGCAGGTTTAGCGCGAGCGAGAGGAGCCAGGCACCTGCTCAGCCCGGCAGCGTCTTGCTCTTCAGGCATTCGATGAAATACTCCGCCTCGCCGCTCAGCACGAGGTCCTTACGATACATGACGCTGAGCTCGAGCCGGGGCAGCGCCCAATCAAGCGCGATGCGCTCCAGCGTGCCGCGCGCGATTTCCTCCTCCAGCTGGAAGTCGGGCCACACACTCACCACGCCCGCCTCGCTCGCGAGTTCCGTATAGAGCCGCCGCGCGGTGCAAACGGTGACGCGTGACGGCGGTGCGAGCTGGGCGCCGGCGCCGGCCTGCGCGGTCAGCGTGGCCCAGAACGCCGGCATGCTCTTGCGCGTGTAGTTGTAGAGCCAGTGCGCCTCGCGCAAGCGCGAGAGCCGCGTTTCGCCCGTGAGCGGGTCGCCGCGCTTGAGCGCGAGCGACTGCGCGACAAAGCCCAGCGGGACCACGCGGAACTCGGTGCCGGCGTCTCCCGGTGCCGTAAAGCCGATACACATGTCGAACGAGCCGTCGCGCAGGCCGTCGATGAGCCGGGTCGTCTGGAACTCGAGCACGTCGAGCGGCACGTTGGGAAAGCGCGCGCGGAACGTATGGATGGCATCCGGCACCACGATCGAGGCGGCCAGCAACGACACGCCAATCCGGATCGTCAGCACCGAAGACGTCTTCATCTCCTCCAGTTCCTGCTCCGCGCGCTCGATCTCGCCAACCACGGTGCGCGCGCGCCGCAGCAGCGCTTCGCCATAGGGCGTCAGACGAATACCCGAGCCGCTGCGCACGAGCAGCTGCACGCCGAGGCGCGCCTCCAGCTCCTTGATGCTCTTGGTCACGGCGGGCTGGGACAGGCACAGCGCATGGGCGGCGGCCATCAGCGTGCCGTGCTCGGCGATGGCCACGAGGATGCGCAGTTGGGTGGTTTTCATCGCTTTCGCGGCCCATGAGCCTTGGCTATGTACATAAGAAACTGGAAATTGACCAGTCTCGGCGCTGGCTAGTATAGCCACTTCGCCGCCCGCACACGGGCGCGGCCTGATGCACGGAATTCACGGAATGCAGCGCATGCACCGAAGAGAGGGAGGAAAAATGGGAGCGGATTTGATCGATGCGGACTTCGACGAGATCGTCGCGTTGCGGCGGGACATCCACGCAAACCCGGAGACAGCGTTCGACGAGATGCGCACGAGCGAGCTAGTCGCGGCGAAACTGCGCGCCTGGGATATCGAAACACACACGGGCGTGGGCAAGACCGGGGTGGTGGGCGTGATTCGCGGCTCGCGCAGCGGGCCGAACAGCGCTCGCACGATCGCGCTGCGCGCCGACATGGATGCGCTGCCCATGAACGAGGAAGGGCGTCCGTTGCACCGTTCCTTGCGGCAAGGCGTATTCCACGGCTGCGGCCACGACGGCCATACGGCCATGCTGCTCGGCGCGGCGCGCCATTTCAGCCGCCACCGCGATTTTGCCGGCACGCTGGTGCTGATCTTCCAGCCCGCGGAGGAGACGGGCGGCGGTGCGCTCGCCATGCTCGACGATGGCCTCGAGACGCGTTTTGCCTATGACGAGATCTACGCGATGCATAACGCGCCGCATTTCGCGCCGGGCACGTTTGGCGTGCGCGATGGGGCCATGCTCGCTTCCTGCGACGAGTTCGAGATTGACGTGAGCGGCGTTGGCGGCCATGGGTCCTCGCCGGAGAAAACGAAGGATCCGGTCGCCGCCTCCGCGCAACTCATCTGCGCGCTGCAGACGGTCGTGAGCCGCGCGATCGATCCGGCAGCGGCGGCCGTCCTCAGCGTGGGCAGCATTCACGCGGGCAGCGCATCGAACGTGATTCCTTCGCAGGCCAAAATGACTGGCACCGTGCGCACCTTCGACGAAAGCGTGCGCGCGCGCATGAAGGCGCGTATCGAGGCGATCTGCGCGGGCGTTGCACTGGCGACCGAATGTGACATCGCGGTGCGCTTCTACGGCAGCTCGCCTGCGACGATCAACCATCGTGCGCAGGCCGAGGCCGCGGCGGCCGCCGCGGCCGAGGTCTTCGGCCCGGAGAACGTGCTGCGCGAGTTCGCGCCGCTCAACGGCTCCGAGGACTTCTCCGAATTCCTGCTGCGCCGCCCCGGCGCTTACGTGCTTCTCGGTCAGGGCGGTGTCTATTGCCACCATCCCGAGTTCGATTTCAACGATGAAGTGCTGCCGCTTGGCGTGCGCTTCTTCGTGACGCTGGCGCTCGCGCGCCTGAGCGCGTAGTGCGTGCACCAACGCGTCTTGAACAGAATTCCCAATCCAGTCAGGAGACACTAATGAAACCGCACCTGCTGCCGATGCTTGGCGCAGCGCTTGCCGCCGCCTCACTCGTCCTCGCGCAATCCGCGCAGGCCGAAACCTTGCGCTTCGGCACCGACCCGACCTATCCGCCGTACGAATACAAGCTGCCGGGCGGCCAGCTCGCCGGGCTCGACATCGAGCTTGGCAATGCGCTGTGCGCCGCCGCGCATGTGAAATGCGAATGGGTGGAAGGCAGCTTCGACGGGCTGATCGCCGGCCTGCAATCGCGCAAGTTTGACGCCATCAACGCGTCGCTTGCGGCGACGGCGGCGCGCCGTGCCGTGATGGACTTCACCACGCCGCTCTATCCGGCGGACATTCGCCTGCTCGCGCCGAAGGCCGCGCATTTGCAGCCCAATGCGGCCTCGCTGGCCGGCAAGCGCATTGGCGTGCTGCAGGGCTCGACCCAGGAGGCCTTCGCGAAGCTCAACTGGGCGCCGCACGGCGTTTCGATCGTCGAGTACCCGGACCAGAACAGCGTCTATGCGGACCTCTCGAATGGGCGGCTCGACGGCACGCTCGTCATCGGCGCGGCGGCGCGGCTCGGCTTCCTCGCGAAGCCCGAGGGCAAGAGCTTCGAACTGGCGGGCCCGCAGATCGTCGACCCGGCGCTGCTTTCCATGAGCAGCGTGATTGGCGTGCGCAAGAACGATCCGCATACGCTGCAGACGCTCGACGCCGCCATCGCGCAACTCAAGCAGGACGGCACGATTGACCGGCTGACGCACAAGTATCTGGACGCCACGCCGGCAACGAAGTAAGCGCCGCACCCGTGCAGGCGCACGCGGCCTGACGCGGGGACGCGCCCGCTCGCGGCGCGTCCTGCGCGGTTCACCGTGGCCCGCTGTTGGGCTTTTACCCGCTGATTGAAAACATGAAACGACACGCACTACTGGGTTGCGTGCTGGGCGCGTTCGCGCTTGGCGCGCACGCAAGCAACGACTCCAGCGTCACGCTGTTTGGCATCATTGACGAGGGCATCGTCTATACCGGCAACCAGGGCGGCGCCCATGCGCTGCAGACGGTCAGCGGCACCACGGCCCCCACCAAATGGGGCCTGCGCGGCACTGAAGATCTCGGTGATGGCAACAAGGCATTGTTCATGCTCTCCACCACCTTCTCCGCCAACAACGGCACGGCGTGGCCGAGCGGACGCATGTGGGGCGACTACGCCTGGATTGGCCTGCAGAACGAGCGGCTCGGCACGCTTAAGCTCGGCCGCCAGGCGGATTCGATGACGTCTTACCTCGGCGACTTCTCAGCCGGTGGAAACTGGGGCGGCACATTCTTCGCGCACCCTTTCGACAACGATAATCTTTGGGACTCCTTTTTGCTGAACAATGCGGTGCGCTATGAAAGCGTGAGCGTTGGCGGCTTCGACGTGGGGGCGACCTATGCGTTCAGCAACAAGGCGGCGTCGGCCACGGGCGGCTCGGGGTTCGCCGACAACCGCGTCTGGGAGGCGGCTGCGCGCTATCGAAACGGGCCTTTCAGTGCAGCGCTCGTCTACGAGCAGATCGATCATGCGGGCGACGACGCGCCCGGAACCTTAGGCGCAGTCGATGCGGCCGACGCCAATTTCGCTGCTAATGGGCAGCGTATTTATGGTGTGGGCCTCGGCTACTCGCTTTCGCACGTCGACTTGCACGCGAATCTCACGCGCACGACGTTCTCGCAGCCCTCGGGCGAATATCAAAGTGCGAGTTTCACTGGCGCGAGCTCCTTGAGCTTTAACAACGCGGAGGTCAATGCGGTCTGGCACGTCACGCCCGCGGTCAGCCTGAGTGGCGCCTATACGTACACCGAGGCGAGGGTCGACGGGAGCTCGCCGCATTGGAACCAGTTTGGTTTCGTGGCCGAATATGCACTTTCGCATCGCACCAGCATTTATGCCCAAGGGGTCTATCAGCGTGTTTCTGGCGAGGGGTCACCTTTCGCACAGGCGCAGATCAATACGCTGTCGCCGGCTTCGGGCGATGTTCAGTCGGTGGTTGGTATTGGGTTGCGGCACTTTTTCTAGTGGTGGGGGAGGATCGGCCCTGCTGGACGTAGCCGTAGCCGGTTGCGCTGGCGGGCCGCCGCTTTTTGTCAAACGACGGCGACTTGCGCGGGCGGACAAGTTTGGAAACGCGTCATGACCATCGGCGAGATGGCCGATCAGGAACAGGCACCATGCGCTCAGCAGCGCGAATGCGCTAAATATGATGAAGAGTTGGGTATTCACGAACACTCCTCGGGGAAAGCGTTGGATGCGACCGGCGCTGTTCCTCGGGATTCGTCAGCGCATTGGCGGGTTCGCTGTCGATAAGCAAGGTTCGTGCTTGCTGTGGAGTGGGATGTGTTTCGTGAGAGCGGTGAGGTAGGGTGTTTTTGAGTGGCGGTGTTTCGGTGCGGGTTATATGGCGTTCGCCGTTCCTTGGAGGTTCCTTGGGCGTTCCTTGGCCTTTTGATGGCCTTTCCTTGTTTTCATGTCGGTATATTAGTGTTGCCCCTGTGCGGGGCGGCACCTACTTTTCTTTGCAGCGGCAAAGAAAAGTAGGCAAAAGAAAGCCGCTCAAACCGCCAGTGTGACGCAGTGGACCACTAACCTTTAATCGGAGTGGCTCCGGGGCGTCTGTCATCACTCGCCGTCACCCGGAGTGACAAAGGGCTCATCCATCCGGCGACGCTGCGCGCGCCGTGGGGCATAACCCAAACCAGTGGGATATACGCGTATTCGTAGGACTGCAACCTATTCATGCGGCAGAACCCCGCGGATTCTCAGGCAGCACGCCCGGTTTTCCTTGCAGACTCTTCCGCCCGCGCGTAGCGCGCGGCGGGAAGGATGAGCCCCTTGTCACTAAGGCGGAGTGTGCGGGGAGACGGATGCCCCGGAGCCGCTCCGATTGACAGGGCAGTGGTGGACCGCGTCACACTGGCG
>NZ_SMRP01000013.1:118619-174326 GCF_004353915.1 Paraburkholderia silviterrae
CTGTAACGCACACCAAACACATCGTGCATTGCACAGAATGCCGCTGCACGTCAGGCAGAACTCATGTCCGCGCGGGCCTGGCGAGTACTGCAACAGTCCGGCGAGGCGGGGGGCGCCGGGTGAGGGCGCCGGGATGAAGGCGCCTAACGACGCCACCTAACGACGCCACCTACTGATCACTGCGCCTGCTCGCGCCGCGCCACCACTTCATCAACTGCCTCGACCGAGCGCGTCAACCACGGCCGGATCTCCATCTCCTCATACGGCACGAGCCGGCTCTTCCTCACACGCCGATAAGCCCACCAAATCGCCACAAACAGCGGAATCCAGACATAGATGGAAAGCACTTCCATCCAGTCAACGCGAGCCGCGAAAAACGCCTGATAATCCTGCCCAACCGAGATAACAATACACACAGCGATAGCAAAAAGCGGCCCAAACGGAAACCACTTCGCCCGATACGGCAACTGATCGAGCCGGAAGCCCTGCTTCAGAAAACCCTTCCGAAACCGGTAATGACAGACCGCAATCCCAAGCCACGCAATAAAGCCAGTGATACCCACCGTATTCAGCAGCCACAGATAGATACTCTGATTATTGACCAGCGAAGTGAGAAAGCACAGCCCACCCACAGCCATCGTCGCATACAGCGCATTGCGCGGCACGCCGCCCGGCGACAACGTCGCGAACATGGCGGGCGCGCGCCCTTCCGCCGCGAGGTTATACAGCATCCGCGTGGCCGCATAGGTACCCGAATTTCCAGCCGACAACACAGCCGTAAGGATCACGAAATTCATCGCGTCGGCAGCAAGCCTGAAGCCCGCGTGGCTGAACACCAGCGTGAATGGGCTCACGCCGATGTCGGTCACGTCGCTCTTGAGCAGGTTCGGGTCCGTGTACGGAACCAGCAACCCGATCACGAAGATCGCGAGCACATAAAACAACATGATCCGCCAGAAAATCTGCTTCACCGCGCGCGGGATCGTCTTGCGCGGATTCTCCGATTCGCCTGCCGTGATCCCAACCAGTTCAGTGCCGAGAAATGAGAATCCGGCGATCAGCGCGACGCTCATCATCGCGTGCACGCCGCCGACGAACGGCGCGTCGCCAGTCGTGAAATTGTGCCAGCCGACCGTGTGCCCGTGCCCAAGCACGCCGGCCCCGATCAGCAGCCCCGCCGCGATGAACGCAACCACCGTGACAACCTTGATCAGCGAGAACCAGTACTCGGATTCGCCGAAGCCGCGCACGGACAGCGTGTTCAGCAGGAAGATCAGCACAAGGAAGCCCGCGCCCCACCAGATGCCCGGCACGGCTGGGAACCAGTACCGCATCACGATCTGCGCGGCGACCAGCTCGATCGCGATCGTGACAGCCCAGCTGTACCAGTAGGTCCAGCCAAGCGCGACGCCGAAGCCTTCGTCGACGTACTTCTCGCCGTAGATCGCGAACGATCCCGACACCGGCATCAGCGCGGCCATCTCGCCCAGGCCGGTGACGACGAAATAGACCATCAACCCAATCGCGATATACGCGGCGATCGCGCCGCCTGGCCCCGCCTGCGCGATCGACGCGCCCGAGGCCACGAACAGCCCCGTGCCAATCGAGCCGCCAATCGCGATCATCGCGACGTGGCGGCCCTGCAGACGGCGCTTGAGCGTCGTCCCGGGCGATACGGCCGTCTCACCTGCCGCTTGTACAGCATCCATAGTGCTCACCTTATAAGAGTTCGGGCTCATCGATTGAATTTGATTCGGAATGCAGATCGATGAGCCGGTTGTTTGAGCCGGAACCGTTACTGCCGACTGGCCGCGCGTCCGATGGCGTCGTATCGAACGCATATCGAACGCGAATCGAATACGTTTCGAACGCACCTCGCCGCGTCAGACGACGCTGCGCTTGATCGCCTGCAGCTCGGCCGTCGTCACGATCTTCTCGATCCGGTAGCGTGTGCTTTCGAGCCAGTCGTTCGCGATCCGCCGGTACTCGTCGAGGTCTTCGCACGCGAGCCGCACGAGAAAATCGAACGTGCCGCTGACGAGCCAGCAATCAAGCACGGCCGGATTCGCGCGCATCTCCTCTTCGAACGGCGCCTGCGAACGTCCATGATCGGCCAGCACGATCTGCGCGATCACGACGATCGGCTTGGTCGCGCGCGGCGCCTTGATGACCGCCCGGTAGCCTTCGATGACCCCCAGCGCCTCGAGCCGTTCCACGCGGGCCTGGCACGGGCGCGGCGTGAGATTCACGAGTTCCGAAAGCTTGCGGTACGAGATGCGTCCGTCGTTGCGCAGGATGTCGAGGATCCGGAGGTCGATCTTGTCGAGCTGCATTTTCTTGTCGGTCATCCGCGTTCGCTCCGGTCGGGTCGTGGCTCGTGCGCGCAACGTCTCCCATTGCGCGCGGGACCCACATTATCCGGCCGAAGCGGGCAGTACGCCAGCCGGCTAGAAGCGCAGCGACAGGCAGGTCAGGCCGCCATCCATCTTGCGGAACTCGCTCGTATCGATCACGTGCAGCGGCAGGCCGAGCGTGGCGATTGCGTCGTGCACGCGCGGATAGCCGGCCGGCGTGATCAGCGCACCGTTCACGAGCAGCGTGTTGCCCGCGTATTCGTCGGCGGCCGAGACCGCGATTCGGCGATAGTCGGCGAACGCGGGATGCGCGCTCAACGCTTCGGTGACGAGCAGCGTGTCGTCGCCGAGTGCGTTGACGACCGACTTCAGGTGCAGGCCGGCGCCCACCGGCACCGCGACGACTGTATAGCCGTAGCGCGACACGAGCGACTCGAATGCAGCGATGCCGTCGGCGTCGGTGCGGCCGGTCAGGCCGATGTAGAAGCGCTTGCCCACCTGCATCACGTCGCCGCCGTCGAGGCGGCCGTCGCGCATCGGCAGCAAGTCGCGATGCGCGGCCAGCGCCGCTTCGATATGCTCGGTCTCGCCACGTCGTGCGGGCGCGCCGGGGCGCGTGATCACGGCGAATTCCGGCGTCACGACCGCGGTGTCCTCAACGAAATGCGAATCGGGGAAGGCGTTCAGCGGCGGCAGCTCGGTCAGCTCGACGCCGAGCTGGCGCAGCGTCGCGCAGTAGGTGTGGAACTGCGTGAGCGTCTTGTCGTAATCGGGCGTGCCGAGCGCGGCGGTGGTCAGGCCCGCGCCGCAGGACGGCGCGGGACGGCGAACGATCGCTTGCGTGAATTGCATCGACTCCTCCATGGGTATTTCCGTACCCGTGCGGCGCACGGGGCAGGTGTGTTGTGTCCAGACCATTATCGGAGGTCAAATTAAGCAATTCGTGTCGAATTCGGCTGCGCCTGCAGCCGATCGCGTCGAATTGCATGGGGCACGCAGCGGTTTCGGCAGGCGGCCAGAATGGCATTGCATTCACAGGGCTCGCGCAGTCGAACAGCACCGATCGTGGCACGGCCCGCGCAGTGTTCAGGCGGGCGGCAGCGTGATGAGAAAAGTCGCGCCGCAGTCGGGATTGTTGATGGCGTGAATCTCGCCGCCATGCGCTTCGACAACGGATCGGCAGATCGCAAGGCCCAGTCCCAGCGCACCGTCCCGGGTCGTATGGAACGGCTCGAAGATCTGCCCCAGGTCTTCGCATGCTATGCCGGGGCCATTGTCGGCCACCGAGACAGCCAGCGCGCCCGTTTCATCGGTCCGTGAGGCAATGACGATGCGGGCGGGCCGCTCCTTCATCGCGTCCATCGCTTGCAGTGCGTTGCGCGTGAGGTTCATGAAAACCTGCTGGAGCTTGCCGGCGTCCGCCAGCGTTTGTGGCAGCGCTGGCGACAGACGCAGTTCGAGCGTCGCGCCATGCTGAGCCATCTCTTGCGCGATGAGCGGCGCGATTGCTCGCACCACGTCGTTGATCGACGTGGGGATCAACTGTGGAGGGGGCCGTCGCAGGCGCTGGCGAACCCGATGCACCGTCTCGGCCGCGCGGCGGCCGTCGCTCGTCATCCGCTCGACGCAGTCCCGCATCTCGTGCTTTGGCGGATTGTCCTGGCGCATCCACCGCAGGCACGCCTGGCCATCGAGCACGATGGCCGAGAGCGGTTGGGCAATCTCATGGGCGATCGAGGCGGTCAGTTCTTCGAGCAGGGCGAGGCGCATGGCTTCGTCGAGCAATGCCTGGGTATCCTGAAGATGTGCCCGGCTCGTCTTCAGCTTGCGCAGGCGCTGCACGAGCAGCGCGAGAGCCAGCAACGAAGCCAGCAGCGCGGCGAGTGCGAGCAATTCGGCAAGCCTGGGCATGGGCGCACGGCGTTCGCACTAGCGAGCCAGGTCCGGCTGGAACCGGGCGAGTCCCAGCAGCCCGGCCTTCTGGACGAGGTCGGCTACCGAGCGCGATCCCATCTTGTGCATCACCTGGCCGCGATGCATCTTCACGGTGACTTCGCTCAGTGCCAGGTCCGCGGCGATCTGCTTGTTCAGCGAGCCGCGCAACACGTGCGACATCACCTCGCGCTCGCGCGGCGTGAGCGTCGCGTAGCGCTGCTGCAAGTCGGCGTGGGCGGCAAGCGAGCGCCTGCGCTCCGAATCGCGCTCGATGCCCAGCGCCACCGCATCGAGCACCTCCTGGTCGCGCAGCGGTTTGGTGAGGAAATCCACGGCGCCCGATTTCATCGCCTTGGCGCACATCCAGACGTCGCCGTGCGCCGTGATGAAAACGATGGGGATCGGGTTGTGCCTGAGCGCCTGCTGGTCCTGGAACACGAGCCCGCTATAGCCCTGCAGGCGCACGTCGAGGACGAGGCAACTGGGCACCTCCGGCCGCTCGAAGCGCAGGAATTCATCGCAGGAGCCGAATACTTCAGCCCGCACGCCAGTCGAGCGCAGCAGACTCGATAGCGCCTTGCGCTGCGATTCATCGTCGTCGATCACATAGGCGATGGGGCTGGCCGCAGCCGGCAGCGCATCGCTCGAGACGTTGGCCATGACTTCTCCTCTCGCCATGGAGGGGTGCGTATTGGCGAGGCTCGATTATCTCCGGCCCTTGGCGGCTCTGCAGAGTAGGTAAGTTTTACAACGTGATTGGCACGCCCGTCTGAACGATCGGATGAGGACCCCATACGAAGGTCGGGGCTTCTGGCATGTCTACGTACAGTAGTTCGGAGCCCGTGGCCGCGTTAACGTGAACTGGCCTCGGGCCATTACCGTCCGATGCCTTTGCAGTCGCAATGGTCACTCTGCGGAGATTCCCATGCTCAAAGGTTACATGGCACCGCTTTCCCCGCTCGGGAAGGCCTCCATCAATCCGCCGCCGCCCTGGCATTACTCGGGCGACGTCATCGGCGCCGAATTCTGGGCCGAGCCGGAGGCCACGGCGGCGACATTGCCGCCCGGCCTCGACCCCGACTCCTCGACGGCCGGGCACGGCGTGGTCCTGTTCATCGACTGGCAGTTCACGGCGCAGGACGACGAGTTCCTCGATCCCGCGCGCTACCAGTACCGCGAATGTCTGTTCCTCGTCGATGCCGTTCACAAGGGCACGCCGGTCATGTGGTGTCCGTACATCTACGTCGACAACGATGCGGCGCTCGCGCGCGGCTGGGCACAAGGCTTTCCGAAGAAGCTCGCATCGGTGTATCAGACCCGCACGTTTGCGGCGCCAAGCGCGGCGGCGGCGCCCGTGGCGTCCGGCTCGCGCTTTGGCGCGAGTCTCTCGGCCCACGGCGAACGGCTTGCCGAGGCGCGCATCACGCTGCGCCAGCCCGTAGCGGATCCGAAGTCGCTGCTCGCGCGTCCGACCGTCAATCGGCGCTATTTCGCGAGTCTCGCGGCGGGCTTGCACGACAAGCCCGCTGTCGACGAACTGGTGCTCTCGGTCACCGACAACCTGAGCGTGGCCGACGCGTGGGCCGGCGATGCCGAACTGCTGTTTCCCGAAGCGCGCGGAGAGGAGATCTGCGCGTTCGGTCCGGTGAAGGTGGGCGGCGGCTTCCGGTTTTCATTGGCGTATTCGGTCACCGACCTGAAGCTGCTGGAAGACCTCAAGCACGCGGGTAAATAGCATGCGCTACCGTTGCCGCCACGCCGGGCTCACAGCGCTTGCGCGGGCGGTAGCGCACGGTGTGCACGGCGCGCGCGCGGCTCGAGGGCGCTCACGATCGAGTCGAGCAGGCGCGCGTCGTCGAAGGGCTTGGCGAGGACCCGGCAGGTGCTCGCGAGCCTGGCATTCCTGATGTTTGGATCGTCGCAGGCGGCGCTCATCAGAATGACTGGAATGCGTGCGTCTTTCTCCCGAACTTGAAGGTAGAGCTCCATGCCGCTCATGCGCGGCATATGGACATCGGTAATCAGACATTCCGTGACTTCGAAGTAGAGCGAATGCAGGAAGTCCTCGGCGCACGAAAACGTATAAACCGCGTAGCCGTGCGAACGAATCAGGCTGGTGATCGCCTGCCGGATCGATGCGTCGTCGTCGACTACTGCAATGACAGGCAATCGGGTCATGGTGATGTCCGGCGTGCGGATTCGCGCAGATTGGCAGGTGGAGCGGGGTGGCTCGATCATCACAGTAGTTTCATGTGCTGATATATGACCTCATACCAACGTATGGTCGGTCCCTATGCCAGGGTCCAGACCGCATGAACGTGGCAAGGAATCGAACATGGACGCTGCTGTGTTGTCTCTCGTGCCATCGACGGCGCCCGCGCGCGCCGCTTCGTGCGCTCAGGACACCATAACACCGGATTTGCGCAACAGCTTCAGGCTCGAACGGAGCTGGCGCGACACCGTGCCGTTCGATGGCGTCGTGGCGGCGACGCCATGACCCCGCGCCGCGAAAACGGTGGGCGTGGCGGGGCCCATGCGCTCAGCGCGGCGCGATGGGGGCGCACGGCATGGGCCTGCATCCTGTTGCAGGGCTGCAGCCGCTCGCCCTCCACGAACGTGCTGGGCGCCTATTACCCCGACTGGCTGTTCTGCATCGTGGGCGCGGTCGTGGCGGCGGTCCTGATACGGATCCTGTTGCTGCGCGCGGGGCTGGAGGACTGGCTCGATCCGCCGGCGCTCGGCTATCCGTCGCTCGTCGCGCTGCTCGCGTTGGCGGGTTGGCTGCTGTTCTTCTGAGGTCTGACGAAAGCGGGAATACATGGAAGAAAGTACTCAGGGCCGCAAGAAGAAGCTGTTCACGGGACTTCTTTTGCTGGCGGCTATCGCAATGGGCGTGCTGGTGATCTGGCGCGTGGATTCCGAGCCGCGCACCGACGACGCCTATGTGTACGCGGACACGATCAACGTCGTGCCCGAAGTGTCGGGGCGGATCGTGAATCTCGCGGTGCGGGACAACCAGCGCGTGAAAAAAGGCGATCTGCTATTTCAGCTCGACCCGCGTCCCTTTCAGGATGCGCTCGACCGTGCCCGCTCGTCGCTCGAGCAACTGAACCAGCAGATCATGCTGACGCAGCGCTCGGTCAACGCGCAGGTATTCAACGCCTCGGCGGCGCGGGCGAGCGTCGAGCGCGCGCGGGCCGCCGCGCAGCAGGCGGCGGATACCCTGCATCGCATGGAGCCGCTCGTGCAAAAGGGCTACGTCTCGGCCGACGATCTGGACCGCGCGCGCACCTCGGCCCAAAGCACGGCGGCGGAGCTTGCCGCGGCCGAACTCCAGGCCCGCGAGGCAACGGCCGCAATCAGCGGCGTGGACGCACTGCAAGCCCAGCGTGCCGTGGTGCAGGCCGAGATCGCCACCGCGACGCTGAACCTCGAATACGCGACGGTGCGCTCGCCGTTCGACGGCGTGGTGGTCTCGCTGCGCACGACGCGCGGCCAGTACGCCTCCGCCTCGACGCCCGTGTTCACGCTGATCGACACGACCCACTGGTACGTCATCGCGAATCTGCGCGAGACCGAGCTGGCCGCCATCCGGCGCGGCACGCGGGCCACCGTCTATTTGATGAGCAATACCGCGAAGCACTTCGAGGGAGAAGTGGACTCCGTGGGCTTCGGCGTCGTGCCCGAAGACGGCGGAAGCGTCGCCCAGGGCTTGCCGCAGGTGCAGCGCAGCATCAACTGGGTCCACGTTTCGCAGCGCTTCCCGGTGAAGATTCTGGTCAAGGACCCGGACCCCAACCTCTTTCGCATCGGCACCTCGGCAGTGGCGACGTTTCACCCGGCCAGCCGCCCCGACCGGCGCAATGCGGGCTGATCGTGCATAGGCATCCTTAACGATGAAGCGCCTTCTGCCTTTCCTCCACGACGAGCTCGCGCCGTTCCCGGGCCGCATGAACGTTGCGCTGCGCGCCATCGCCGCTTCGGCGATCGTGATCGTCGTGACGATGACGCTCGAAGTCCCCTATCTCGCCGTGTCGCTGATCGTCGTGTTCTACGTGACGCAGGCCAATGTCGTCATTACGCGATTGGTTGCGCTCCTGTTTCTCGCGGGCGTCACGCTCGCGGTCGGCTGCACGGTGCTGGTGCTCAAGCTCACTTTCGACGTGCCGTTATTGCGCATCGCATTGGCCAGCGCGATCTTCTTTTGCTGCCTCTATGCGATGCGTATCTTTCAGTTTGGCATCGTGTTCTTCGTGGCGGCGCTCGTCACCATCTACGTGCAGACCTTTGTGGACGTCACCCAGGACGCGGAATCAATCGTGCGCGCGACGCTCTGGGTCTGGGCCGCGGTGTGCTACCCGATCGCCGTCACGCTCATCATCAATTCGCTGCTGCTGCCGGCGGAGCCGCGCGACCAGATGCGCCGCTTGATGGTGGCGAAGCTCGCGGTGGTTCAGGCGCGCCTCGACGCGTGGCTCGACGGTTCGACCGTTCGCGCGCCGTTGACGGCGCACGATGTGGAGTCCACCACCACCGCGCTGCAAAAGCTGCTGAGATTCTCGGGCATGCGCGGCAAGGCCGACGCGCTTGCGCAGTCGCGCGACCTCGCCACCGTGACCGCGGTGTCGAACCTCTATGTCGCCGCGTCGAACCTGCGCCCGCCTGCGGCCCTTGCTGCTCCCCTTGCCGCGCGCGGGAGGGCGCTGCGCGATGCATGCGCAGCGTTGGCTCGCGCGATAGAGCACGATGGACCGTTTGCGCTGGCGGCGGCCGCAGAGCCGCGGATGGATCCCAACGCCACTTCGATGCAGGCCGCCGAGCCGCCGTGGGCGCTCGTGTCGATGCATCGCGCACTGCTGGATCTGAGCGCCTGCATGACGGCGCAGACCGTGGACATGCACCCGCCGCCGCGCCAGCCTGTCCTCGCAAAAGATGCCTGGACCAATCCGGTCTATGGCGAGTTCGCGCTCAAGACCTTGCTCGCCGTGCTCGTCTGCTACCTCTTCTATAACTCGGCCGACTGGCAAGGCGTTCATACCGTGATGCTGACGTGCCTCGTCGTGGCCCAGCCGGGCCTGGGCGCATCGAGCCGGCGCTCAATGCTGCGGTTCTGGGGCGCGGTGGCCGGCAGTCTGCTCGCGCTCTTCGTCGTCGTCTTCGTGCTGCCGCAGATCGACAGCATCGCGGCGCTGCTCGTGGCCGTGCTGCCCGTCCTGTTCGCGGGCGCGTGGATTGCCGCGGGCTCCGAGCGCATCAGCTACGCGGGCGTGCAATTGATGTTCACGTTCTCGCTGGCGTTTCTCGAGCAATTCGCGCCCACGTTCGACCTGACCGAGATTCGCGACCGCATGGTCGGGATTTTTCTCGGCATTGCCGTCGCGACCTTCGTGCAGATCACCCTCTGGCCCGAGGGAGAGGCGGCGTTGCTCAGGCGCCGTCTCTCGGCCTGCCTCGCCTCGATCGCGAAGCTGCTCGCGCCCGGCGATGCCCCGAGCGAGACGTCCGCGGCGGCGCACGCGCGCATCGCGGCATGGGCCGCGCTCAGCGACTGCGAGGGCTTGCTGCTGCGCGTGGCGCTCGAGCCGACCTGGCGCGAAGGCGAGGAAGAGCGCGTGACGCTGCTGGCGAACTCGGTGCTGGCGGCCGCGCGCGAATTGCTGCTCGCTGCGGACGCGCTGCGCAGTGCGTCCGATGCTGCCGGCGCGGCGTTGCCGGCGCATCTGAGCGAGCGGCTGCACGATTTCTCGTCGCGCGCGGCGTCGGCCATTGCGGAGTATGCGCAGGGGCTCTCCGCGCCCGCGCCGTCGGCCAGTGCGCCGCGCCTGCCGGGCATGATCGAGGACCGCGCAGGTGAGGGCGAACGCGGGGTGGAACTGATGGCCGAAGCCGAGCGCGTCCGGCGTGCCGTGTCGAGCCTGCCCGACTGGGTGGGCGACGCCACCGCTTCCCCGTTGGCGCTGCAAGCCGGGGCGCATCATGACTAGGGCCATCTCGCACGTGGGTCGCAAACGTCGAAGCGCGCTTTCACGATCGCTTTCGCTCTATATGGCCGCCGCGTGCGCGGCGATGCTGAGCGCTTGTGCGTTGATCCACCATGACCCCGGCGCGGCGGCCCAGGTCGACGCCACACGCGTTCAGCTTCCCTCGGAACTGGTGTTGCCGGCGGGAACCTGGCCATCGGAAACATGGTGGCAGCAATACGACGATCCACAACTCACGGTCCTGATCGAGCGTGCGCTCTCGGCGTCGCCGACCATGGCCATCGCGCGCGAGCACGTTGCGCTTGCCCATGCGCAGGCAAGGCTCGCGTGGGCGGCAGCCGGTCCGCAGCTCAACGCTTCGGCCGCCATCGACCGCGAGCGCGTGTCCTCGAACGGCTACCTGAGCGCCTATGCGGGCAAGGACCCGGCGATAGGCGCGGACGGCCCGTGGTACACGACCGGCCTCGTGGGTTTCGACGGCGCATGGGACATCGACATCTGGGGCCTGCATCGCGCGCAGATCGCGGCGGCGGTGGGTGTCGAGAACGCGCAGAAGGCGGAGGAGGCGGACATCGCGCTCGAGCTGTCGACCGATGTCGCGCGCATCTACTATACGGTGCAGACCGCGTACGCCAGCATCGACCTGTTGAAACAGGAGCGCGACGCGCTTGCCGTCCAGCTCGATGCACACCGTCTGCGCTTCGAGCGGGGGCTCGAGCCTGAAACACTCGCCAGGCAGTCCGAAGCGCGCATGCTCTCGGTCAGTCAGCAGATCGCGCAGACGACCGACGAGGTGACGACCGCTCAGGAGTCGCTGCGCGCGCTGCTCGGCGCCGATTCCACCGGGCTCGCCGCGTTGGCGCCGAAGCCGCTGCCTGCGCTCGCAACGGGCGTGCCGCCTAGCCTCGGTTTTCAGCTGCTGGCCCGCCGCCCCGATTTGCAGGCGCTGCACTGGTATGCCGTGGCATCGCTCAGGCGCGTGGACGCCGCCAAAGCGGCGTTCTATCCGAACTTCGATATCAAGGCCTTCTTCGGCTTTAACGCATTGGACCTCTCCCAGCTGTTTCTGCATCGGAGCCAGCAGATCGACATCATCCCCGGTCTCTCTCTGCCGGTGTTCGACAGCGGCAGGCTGAACGCCTCGCTCAGCGGCGAGCGCGCCGCGAGCAATGCCGCTATCCTCCAGTACAACCAGGCCGTATTGAACGCGGTGCGCGACGTGGCGCAAACCGGGAGCGAGCTTCAGGACCTCAGCGAGCGGACCGGCATGCAGCAGCGCAAGCTCGACGATGTGCAGTTCGCGTTCGACAGCGCTTCCGCCCTCTACGGGCGCGGGCTGGCCGACAGGCTGCAGGTGGAACAAGCGCGCGACACGCAGATCGAGGAGCGGCTGGCCATGCTGCAACTGCGCAGCCAGAGTCTGCAGGCCTCGATCGCGCTCACGAAGACGCTGGGCGGCGGGTATCAAGCGGCGGACGATGCCCATTGAACGGGCTGGGCTGTCCGCGCAAATCGCGCTGTCACGTTTTGAGCCGCGTTAGACCGGCTCCGCGAGCGGAATCGCTTCCATCACGGAGGCCAGGATCATGGCCTCGAAGTTGCGCGGCGCTGGCTGGACGAAACGAGGGCGGTAGACGGCTTCCCCCCGGGCGATGGCTTGTCCGCTGAGCGCGCATATGCCGCTCTTGCGCGCCACGCAGCGCCGCCAGAGCTGCTCGCCATAGCAGCAGGCGGTAGGGTCGCTCCATGCGACGGTGGCGCCGCTCGGACCCTGGCGCTCGATCACCTTGACCGCGCAGCGCGGGTACGCGTCGGCGCCGTATTCCGTGCGCGCGGGACAGGGAAAGGGGCGGGTGCGCGGCGTCTTGACGACGCTGTCGAGGCCGAGCAGTGTCATCGTGTGACACCAGGTGCGGCCGGCCGGATCGGCGTTCTTCATGATACGCAGTCCATAGTTAATCGAATGGGCGTGCAAGAGCGGCGCGGATCCCGATTCGAATCGGCGCGCTGGCTCGCCTGCATCACAGCATAGTGAGCGGCAGCCGAGCCCGCTATTACATGAATCTGCAGTATCAGGTGGCATTCAGCGCCTGCTGGGCAACGGTGACGGGCGCCACGGGGAGCAACGCGCTGAAAGTGGCGCCGTACCCCGCATTGTTGGAGGCGAACAGGCGTCCTCCATGGGCTTCGACGATCGAGCGGGAGACGGCGAGCCCGATGCCCAGCCCTTTGGTCTTGGTCGTGAAGAACGGGTCGAAAATGCTGTCGCCGTCGGTAATGCCCGAGCCGTTGTCGACGACTTCGATCAGCACCGACATGGCATTGGCATGCCCGACCTTGACGGCGACGCGCGGCGTGCGCCCGCTGCCGCGCGCCGCCTCGATCCCGTTGGAGATCAGGTTGATCAGCACCTGCTGGATCTGGATGGGGTCGACAAAAACCGCAGGCAGATCGCCGGGCAAGTCGAAGCCGATTTCCGCGTCGCGCTTGTTCTCGTCCTCGCGCAACAGGCGCACCGCTTCGAGCACCATGTCCCGCACATTGCGCCGCTGCTTCGTGAGCGACTGGCGCTTGCTGAAGAGCGCGCGAATGCTTTGCATCGTCTCGTCGGTGGCGTGCGCGTCGCGCACGAGGTTCTCGAGCGACGCGCGGGCCTCGGTCAGGTTCGGTGGCTGCGCCGCGAGCCAGCGCCGGCACGCCTGGGCATTGGCGATCACCGCGGTGAGCGGCTGGTTGAGCTCATGGGCGATCGAGGCAGACAGCTCCGCCACCGTCGCGATCCTGGTCGCGCGGGCCAGCTTCGCCTGGGTCTGCCGCAGCCGGTCCTCCGTGTGCTTGAACTCGTCGATATCGAGGCTGAGCCCATACCATCGGACGATATTGCCATCGCAGTCGCGCATCGGTTCGGCGGCCTGCTGGTGCCAGCGATACGTACCGTCCTTGCGGCGCAGACGGGTGACATGGCTGTACGGCTCGCCAGTCTCGATCGAGTGCGTGAAGGCCCGCAACACGCTGTCCCAGTCGTCGGGATGAATCACGCTGCGGTAGCCGAGATCCACGAGATCGCGCGCCGTCACGCCGGCATAGTCCGCCGTTCTTCGATTGATGTAGTCGGGCTGTCCCTGCGGGTCGGTGCACCAGATCATGCCGGGGATCGTTTCCGCGATCTCGCGCAACTGGAGCTCGCGCTGCACGAGCGCTTCCTCAGCGAGCTTGCGCGCGTGGATGTCCCACGCGATGCCGACCCAGCGAACCAGCTCGCCGCGCTCGCCGTTCACGGCCTGGGCGCGGCACAGGAACCAGCGATAGACGCCATCCGCGCGGCGCAGACGGATCTCCACTTCCTCGGGGTTGCGGCCGTCCGCGAGGTCTTGCCAGTAGCGCGCGTCGGCCGCCACGTCGTCGGGGTGGATGACCGTGTGGAACGCTTCGCACGCCTGCGCGTCAACGAGGCCGGTATAGCTGCGCAGGCTCGGGCTCAGATACTCGAACACGCCATCGGGGAGCGCCGTCCACACGTGGCCGGGAATCAGGCCGCCCATGGCTTCGAGCGTCTGGTTGCGCAGGCGCAGTTGCGCTTCCTCCTGCTTTTGCCGGTCGATGTTCCAGTGCATGCCGTACACGCGGAACACCTTGCCGTGCCGGTCCCGCTGCGTATGCATCACAGCGGCGAACCACTCGTAGGTGCCGGCGGCCGACCGGTAGCGGCAACGGTACTCCTGGGGCTCTGCCGTTTCCTTTGCGCGGGCGAGCGCCCGGGCGGGAATCCAGGCGTCGTCGGGATGGACGAGGGTGAAGGGCGCGCGCAGCTCCTCGAGTGTGCGGCCCGTGTAGTCCAGAATGGATTGGCTGACGTATTCGAGCTTGCCGTCGATGGTCCGCGACCAGATATTGCGGCTCAGCTCGTCGATGGGCAGGCCGAACGGGTCGTCCTTGAGCGTGGCGGTCGATGCGCGCTGCTTCGGCCGCGGCGCAACGCATTCCGCGCACAGCCATGCCGCGGCCATGGCGACGACCGCGTGGACGAGCGGGCTGGCCCCCATGGCCGAGAGCGGTGCACCGGACGGCGCAAGCACGATGCCAAGCGAGGTGAACCCCGCGGCCAGCCGCCCGAAGCCGCGGCCGAGCCAGCGCGTGACGGGCACCACCAGAAGGACGCCGAGGCAGCCGGAGAGCGGCTCGAGCCAGCCCGCCGCAGCCGACACGCCCGCTACGGCGACGGCGAAGAGGGCAAGCCGCGATGAACGTGGATATCGCATGGTAAGGGTCTGTTCACATTGGAAACAGGCTTGCGAACGTGCAGTCCTGCTCCGCGTTGCGGCGCCTATGCAAGCGATGATACGAGCTTTTGACTGGCCGGAACCTCGCGCACGGATGTTGGCAATTTGTCAGGTCGAACGCGGCGCATGGGCCCGCGCCGTAGCGACCGGATGAAAAGCCTATAACGCCGAATTCGCCCGCGACACTACATATTCCTGTAACCCGCAACTCCGGCTCGGGGCGCGCGGCGCGTCTCTCGCATGACTATAATTTGCGGATCATCGCCTCTCGGGCGGTCCTTTCAATGAGCTTTCCCGCTTGGGGCGGCCGTGCGCATCATCAAGCCGGTCATGCTGGGCGACAGAGGAGTTCGATGGAATCCGCGGGTGAAGTGGTCTATGTCGTCGACGACGACGCGCGTGTGCGCGAAGCGCTGTCTGCCTTGCTGCGCGCCAACGGCAAGAGCGTGCATGCGTTCGGCTCGGGCGCCGAGTTTCTCGAGGCGCCGCGTCAAGATGCGGTCGCGTGTCTGATTCTGGACATGAGGATGCCGGGGCTGGGCGGGCTCGAGGTCCAGAAGCTGATGGCGAGCGATCTGCCTGTCCCGGTCGTCTTCATCACGGGGCGCGGCGACATTCCCTCGACCGTGCTGGCGATGAAAGGCGGCGCGCTGGACTTCCTCACCAAGCCCATCTGCGAGGACGAGTTGATGCGCGCCGTGGACACGGCGCTGGCGAAGGCGCATGTGCTGCGCCGCGAGGCCGCCGATCGCGCTGCGCTGCGCACACGCTACGACACGCTGACGCCGCGCGAGCAGGAGTTGCTGCCGCTGCTGGCGAGAGGACTGCTCAACAAGCAGGCCGCGGGGATACTCGGGATTACTGAGTATACGGTGCAGGTGCATCGCGGCCACATCATGAAGAAGATGCAGGCCGATTCGTTTGCGATGCTGGTCAAGCAGGCGAGCCGGCTTCATCTCGACGTGTCCACGGAAGAATCCAGCGACGCGTGACGCGCCCACCCGGCGTCTTGTCCACTCTTCTCTACACATACAGGACCGCTCCATACCATCGTATAGGGTGCGCGGGGCGAGACTGTGGCCTACATTCGTTCCGTGCAGTGCACCTGGACGGAGGGAATTCATGGATCTGGGCTTGGAGAACAGGACTGCGCTCGTTCAGGGCGGCGGTGGTGGACTCGGTCGCGCGATTGCCGTGACCCTCGCGCGTGAAGGGGCCAATGTCGCCATCGCGGACATCAACGAAGACGCCTTGCAGCAGACGGCGAAGGCCGTCGAGGCCGTGGGCGGGAAATCCTTGTCCTTGCAGTGGGACCTTGCCGACCTGTCGCTGATCGAGCCTCATGTGGCCGCGATCGAAGCGGCGTTCGGCGGCGTCGACATTCTCGTCAACAACACGGGCGGACCGCCGCCCACGACGGTAGCGGGACAGTCGGCCGAAGTGTGGCAGAAGTACTTCGGATCGATGGTGCTCCCGGTGATCGCGATTGGCGACCGGATCCTGCCGGGCATGCGCAAACGCAAATGGGGGCGCGTGATCACCAGCACCTCCTCGGGCGTGATCGAGCCGATTCCCAATCTGGGCATGTCGAACACGCTGCGGCTCTCGCTCGTGGGTTGGTCAAAGACGCTTGCGCGCGAAGTGGCGGCCGACGGCATCACGGCGAACATTGTCGTGCCCGGCCGCATTCTGACCGAGCGCATCCGGTTTCTCGACGAGGCGAAGGCGAAACGCGAGGGCCGCACGCTCGAGTCCGTGGAGGCAGAAGCGGCGGTGTCGATTCCGGCGGGCCGGCTCGGCGATCCGCAGGAATACGCCGACGTCGTGACGTTCCTCGCCAGCGCGCGGGCGTCCTATGTCACGGGCTGCATCGTACGCGTGGACGGGGGCGTGATCGCCAGCATCTAGATTGAATGGACTCCTTACCATGGAGGTGGATATGGGCATGAAGGTTGCCGAGGTTATCGTCGAGGTTCTCGAGCAAGCGGGCGTCAAGCGCTGCTACGGCATCGTCGGCGATACGCTCAACCTGTTCGCGAAGAATCTGGAGAGCAGTTCCATCAAATGGGTCAGCGTGCGCCACGAAGAGGCCGGCGCGTTCGCTGCGGGCGCGGAGGCCGGGCTCACGCACAACCTGACCGCATGCGCCGGCAGTTGCGGCCCGGGAAGCCTGCATTTCATCAACGGCCTGTATGAGGCCAACCGCAATCGCGTGCCTGTCGTCCTGATTGCCAGCCAGGTGACGATGGGCGAGATGGGCTTCGAATTCATTCAGGAGGTGGACTTCAAGTCGGTATTCCAGGGCTGCTCGGTCTTCTGTGAAATGATCCTCACGCCCGACCAGGCGAGGAAGAAGACGGTGATGGCGTGTCAGGCCGCGCTCTCGAAGCAGGGTGTGGCGGTGCTGATCGTGCCGGTGGACATCTCTCACGGCGAGGTGAGCGAAGACTACCCTTATCGCGTCCACTACAGCCGGCCCGAGGTCCGGCCCGGCGATGCGCAAATGGAAGAGATTGCGCGCACCCTCAACGCGGGCAAGAAGATCGCCATCTATGCGGGCTCAGGCTGCGAGCACGCGCGCGACGAGATCGTCGCCGTCGCCGGGCGGCTCAAGGCGCCGGTCGCGCACACGTCGCGCGCCAAGTGTTTTCTCGAGCCGGACAATCCGTACAACATCGGCATGACGGGTATTCTCGGCAACGAAGCGGGCTACAACGCCGTGCTCGAATGCGACACGCTCCTGCTGCTGGGCGCCGATTTTGCATGGCGCCAGTTCTATCCCGACGATGCGAAGATCGTTCAGATCGACATCGATCCTACCCACCTGGGGCGGCGCCATCACATCACGATTGGCGCCGTGGGCGACGTTCGCACCACGCTGCAGGCTTTGCTGCCGCATCTCGAGGAGAAAAGCGACGCCGCGTTTCAGCAGAAGTACCTGCAACGCTATGCCGAAACGATGGCCGCGGAGCGCGAGAATCTCAAGCCCGGACACAACGACAGCATTCCCGGCTCATACCTCACTTCGCTGATCAACCAATATGCGGCCGACGACGCACTGTTCTGCGGGGATGACGGCACCCCGGTGGTCTGGGCGCTGCGTCTGCTCGAAGCGAACGGCAAGCGCCAGATTTTCGGCAGCCTTCTGCACGGCACCATGGCGACCGCGCTGCCGAGCGCGATTGGCATACAAAAGGCCGCGCCCGGCCGCCAGGTCATCGCCATGTGCGGCGACGGGGGCATTTCCATGCTGTTCGGCGAGCTGCTCACGACAATCCAGGAGGACGTGCCGATCAAGATTGTCGTGTTCGACAACGGCAAGCTCGGCTTCGTGGAAATCGAGCAAAAGTCCGAAGGCATGCTCGATACGTTCACGCGGCTGAAGAACCCGGACTTCGGCAAGGTGGCAGAGGCAATCGGCCTTTGGGGAAAGACCGTCAGGAATGCATCCGAATTGCCGGCGCTCGTGCAAGAGTGGTTGGCGCAGCCGGGCCCGGCTTTGCTCAATGTCGCCGTCAATCCGCTGGAGCTGGTCAAGCCGCCATTCTTTGAAGTGAAACCGGTGGTGGGCATGGCGCTTTACTCGGTTCGAGCCGTGCTCAACGGGCGCGGCGCGGATGTGCTCGAGATGGTGCGGGAGAATTTTCTTTGAGGCTTGGCTGTTCAGTTATGGGGCCCGCATTGCCGCGGAGCTCGCGAAGCTCCGCGGCGGGTGGCTCACGAGCCGAAGAAAATATTGCAGTAGCTGACAGGTCCGACGCAAGTTGACGGATCGGCGGGAGCCGTCTTTTTCATGGCGTGGCCGGCGTCGCTCGTGCCTGCCGTTGCGGCACCCATGCCACTGTCACTGTTCTCCTGTTTTTGCCGGTCGACTTGCTGTTGAAAGACCGGTGCTACGTCGGGGTACGATGCGTCGCTCACGAAATTCAGGCCATTGCGTTGGGCATCGATCAACTCCTGACGCACCTCCGCCCGGGTCTTTTCTTGAGCCTGTGCGCTGAGCGCAACGGGAACTGCAGCGAGGAAAAGCAGGGAAACAATCACGGTTCGCTTGTTCACTTTGGACTCCGATTTAAGTGATGGAACTGAGCGGACCGAAACGCTGCAGTCGTCGTCGGGCGTGCTCGCACACGTAATACCGGCAACGGGCTCAGCTTATTCCCAAAATTTTCGCGACGCTTTGGGTGATGTTTTGAACCCTTTTACAGGCTCGCCTGTGCGGCTAGATCAGCGAACAGCGCACGCAGGGCAGACCGCTGCGCGCAATAGTGTGCGACGGCGTTCGCCGCACACCGGTCGACGGCCAGGCGGTTTGCCAGCTGCTGGCGCTCCGCTCCCGGCAACTCGCCGTCGACGAATGCCGATAGCGCGCGCAGCACCGGCTCACTGAAGCCGGCCCCGGCTGTGGGATCGAAATCGTCGCGCATCGGGTTCACTCACTGCGTTCAATGCCGACGGGCAAGCCGGCCGCTGCCCACGCTTCGCGCTAGCCCGGCCCTACCACGAAGACGAGCAGGCGCACTTCACGCTGTTCAAGGTGGGCAATGCGTCTGCTCGAACGTCATCCCGGCCTCCTGAGGGACTGCGGACATAGACAGAACGTTCAGCATGCGCTCTTTATTCCGCGATGCCCAAAGGCCAGACTGCCCCAGCAAGGGGGATCGTTCGGCCACCCCCCGCGATCGATTGTGCAAGGGCCGGACCCATTTGCCGATTCAAGGCGTCACGGCGAGCGTCGTGTGCATTCCCGCTGCGTAATGGCCAGGCTTGTTGCAGATGAGCACATAGTGACCGGGCGCGAGGCTGAATGACATGTGCTTGCTCTTGCCCGGCGCGATATCTTCAACTTCCCCCACTTTCCTGAGCTGGTGCTCGGGCACCTGGCCCTTGTTGACGGGCAACGCGTTATCGGCGAGGTCGGTTTTGAGGACGACGAGCTCGTGCTCCATGTTGTTGTCCGCGGAATTTTTTACGTCGATCGTGACACGGCCTGTCTTCACCTTATGCTTGTCGAGCTGGATAGCGGTCGATAACAAGGTGGCCCTGACGGTTTGCTGCGCCCAGCTCGCAGGCGATGTCATGCCGAGAGCGGCTGCACCGATCAGGACTGCGATTCCGTAAGCGAGACGCATGGCGATCTCCTTTGCATCAAGACGTTGTGCCCGTCGGGCGCCTCGCGATTGCCGTGCGCCGGTTCGTTGAGCACGCGAACGCCCCTGCCTGAGCAATGGCATGAACGCGTCCTGCGGCGGGCTGTACGGGCAGTAAACGTGCGCCGCGAGCGGCATATTCCGGAATGAACGGGCCGAACATGGACTGAGCCCGGCACATACTGGAGTTGCCTGGCAGAGAGTGCGCGGTCCCACCTCAATTCATTGCTCGTGATGGTCGTAAGCGAACATGACGATGCCTTCCCATGCGTGCGCAACGACTCTCCGGTAGAGCATGACCGGATCACCGCGCTTTACGCGGCACTATCGCGATCTCGTGAATGCAATCTCACGCTGCCACCGAAAGTCTCCCGGAATAAGTGCATTGCCCGCTCGTTTACACAAAACGCGGGTCGCGCGAAGCATGGCAGACTCTCCGGCTGCGCGATTCGTCCCGGCGGTCCGGACCGTCCGTGCGAAAAGAGGTGGCAAATGAAAGCTTCTCGTTCTTTATCTGCATTCAGTTCATACATGGGCTTCGATAGGTTCGCGAAAGCGCCGCGCGCAATTCGCTTTGTGCGTCGTGCGGTGTGTGGAGCCGGTCTTCTCGCTCTATCGTTGGGGACTGTCCGGGCCGATGCCCAGCAGACGATCCTGCCGACACAGTCCATGACCGACTCGACCGTACCGGCCAACGGCGATCTCAATCCGTACGGTATCGCGTTCGTCCCGGCTGGCGTGCCGTCGTGGAGCACGCTTAAGCCCGGCGACGTGGTGGTGTCGAATTTCAATGCGAAGTCGAATTTGCAGGGCACGGGTACGACGATCGTCAAGCTCGTGCCTGGCGGCACACCCGTGACGTTCTTCGGTGGCAGCCATCTCGGTCTCACGACGGCGCTCGCCGTGCTGAGAAACGGCTTTGTGCTGGTGGGCAATGTGCCGACCACGAACGGCAAAAACGTTATCGCGCCAGGGTCGCTGCTTGTCCTCAACCCGCAGGGCGGGTTGGTCAAGGAGCTGAAAGATCAGCGCCTGCTGGATGGCCCATGGGATCTCGCGGTGATCGACGCGGGGCAATTCGTCAAGGTCTTCGTTTCGGATGTGCTCGATGGAAGGGTCGCCAGGATCGATATGGCGTTTGGGCCGAGCGGCGTCACGGTGCTGCCGAGCTCGACCATCATCGCATCGGGTTACCTGCACCGCACCGATCCGGCCGCCCTGGTGGTCGGGCCAACGGGGCTTGCGTACGACCCGTTGCGCGACGTGCTTTACGTCGCCTCGACAGGTGACAACGCGATATTCGCCATTTACGGCGCGGCCGGTTCGAACCACGACAGCGGTGTTGGCAGGATGATCTACCAGGACAACACTCACCTTCACGGGCCGCTCGCGCTGGCGCTCGCACCCAACGGCGATCTCGTCACGGCAAATGGCGACGCGGTCAACGCCGACCCGAACCAGCCGAGCGAGATAGTCGAGTTCACGGTGTACGGGCAATTCGTTGCGCAATTGTCGGTTGATTCCGTCTCGGGATCCGCGTTTGGTCTCGCATTCGGATTCGACAGCAACCAGCATTTGCAGTTTGCGGCAGTGGATGACAACACGAATACCGCTACGGTCTGGACGTTGCGCAAGAGCGGTCAATAAGCCAGCACCTTACTATTGCGGTCTGGGCGAAGCGCACCAGGTCGCCATGCCAGCGGCCGGTTCACTTCCGAACCGGCCGGGCGCCCGGCAAGCCGCTGCGCCCGGGCCGCATGATCCCTGCTGCGCGCCGGCGGATTTTGACTAAGCTATGGTTGGTGAATGCAGTGAGTGAGTCCCGTTTTTAATTAAAAATGTATGGGAGAGTGCGCATGTCATCCTTCCGCAGGCTATGTCCTGGTCGCCTCATGTCGCTTGTGTTTGCTTTCGGGATCGCAGGAACGATCTGGAGCGCGTCTTCGTTCGCTGCCGTATTGCCGGACAAGACGCTCGTGTTTTGTTCGGAAGGCAGCCCGGCGGGCTTCGACTCGGCCCAGTACACGACCGGCCTCGAATTCTCGGCTGCGTCGTACACCGTCTACAACCGCCTGGTCGAATTCGAACACGGCGGCACAAAAGTCGAGCCGGGTCTTGCGCAGTCGTGGGAGATTTCACCGGACGGCCTGACCTATACGTTTCACCTGCGCCATGGCGTCAAGTTCCACACGACGTCGTTCTTCAAGCCCACGCGCGACTTCAATGCCGACGACGTCATGCTGACCTTCGAGCGCATGTTCGACCCGAACAATGCGTTTCGCAATGCGTACCCTGTCCAGTTTCCGTATTTCAAGGACATGGGGCTCGACAAGAGCATCGCGAAGATCGAAGCGCTCGATCCCTACACCGTGCGCTTTACGATGAAGACGGTGAACGCGCCATTTCTCTCGGAACTGGCAATGCCGTTCGCGTCCATCCTCTCGGCTGAATATGTCGATCAGTTGACGAAAGCCGGCAAGGCGTCCGATATCAATCTCTACCCGGTTGGCACGGGTCCTTTCATCTTTGTCAGCTATACGAAGGACGCGACGATTCGCTTCGACGGCAACCCCGACTATTGGAAGCCGGGTGTTGTGCGGGTGAGCAAGCTGATCTTTTCGATCACGCCGGACGCCGCCGTGCGCGAGCAGAAGCTAAAGAAGGACGAATGCCAGGTCATGACCTACCCGCGTCCACAAGCCATTGCGTCACTAGAGAGCGATCCCGAGATAAAGGTGCTTCACCAGGTCGGCTTCAATCTCGGTTTGCTGGGGTACAACACGACGCACAAGCCGCTCGACAAGGTCGAGGTTAGACAGGCGCTCGACATGGCGATCAACAAGAAGGCCATTATCGCCTCCGTTTATGAGGGTGCAGGGCAGTTGGCGACAAACCCGTTACCGCCCACTCAGTGGTCCTATAACAAAGGGCTCAAGGATGCACCTTACGATCCGGGCAAGGCGAAGGATATGCTCGCAAAGGCGGGCTTTCCGAACGGCTTTGATATCACCCTGTGGGCGATGCCTGTGCAACGCCCTTACAACCCGAACGCGCGACTGATGGCGGAGATGATCCAGGCCGATTGGGAAAAGATCGGCGTGCACGCCAAAATCGTCACCTATGAGTGGGGCGAATACATCAAGCGTGCGCATGCGGGCGAGCACGACGCGATACTGATCGGCTGGACCGGAGACAATGGCGATCCAGACAACTGGCTTGGCGTGCTGCTCGGCTGTGCGTCGGTGAACGGCAGCAACTTTTCCAAGTGGTGCTATCAGCCGTTCGAGGATCTGATCCAGAAAGCCCGTGCGACAACCGACGTGTCGGCCCGCACCGAAGACTATATGCAGGCGCAGGATATCTTCAAGCAGCAAGTGCCATTTACGCCTATCGCGCATTCGACCGTTTATCAGCCGATGCGCAAGAACGTCACGGGCTTCAAGATCGATCCGTTTGGTCCGACCCAGTTCTGGAATGTTGGATTCAAATGACACGTGGGCAACATAAAAGGGTAAGCGCGCAGCTTCGAGGATTCGTTGTGGCACTGGCGCTCGCTGGCCCGGCGGCGCACGCGCAGACCGCCGACTTCTGGGGAGCGCGTCTTCCCGATCAGCCAACGCAGTTCATTTTCGGCTACGGCTCGCTCATCAACACGCGCTCGCGTGACGCCACGGCGGGCAAGCCGGTTGCGGCGATTCCGGTGCGCGTTTCGGCGGCATTCGGCTATGTGCGCAGTTGGAACGAGCGCGCGCCCTCGGGGTTCACGGCACTCGGCCTGCGGCGTCCGTTCAGGGGCGAGGCGCCGATGACGATCAACGGCGTGATCTATCCCGTTGCCGGCAACGACATGTCCGCGTTCGACGAGCGCGAGAAGGGATACGTGCGCGTCGAGGTGCCGCGCGCGCTCATCGAGGCCGTGTCATGGCAATCGCTGCCGGCTCAGGGGACTGTCTGGGTCTACGTGCCCAAGGCCGAAGGCAAAGCGCCCGGAGAAGGGCTGGCGGGGCCGGACGCGGAGTTTCCGCTCGTCGAGTCGTATATCGGTGGTGATCGAAGGCGGGCTCGAGTACGGGCCGCAATTCGCGCGCGAGATCATCGAGACGACCCGCGACTGGAGCCCCTACTGGCTCAACGACCGCACGCTCGCGCGCCGGCCATGGGTGCACGATAAGCAGTCCGAGACGGTCGACGCGCTGCTCGCGACATCGGCGCCGTGCTTCGCGCAGCGGGCCTTCTCCGAGGACTATGCCGCAGAGAGCGCCGCGATCGCCAAACGCAAAGGCGACGTGTGCCTTCGGGAGGCGCACGCTCGCTAAGGCGCGCGCGGAACGCTCGATGTCGGGCTGGTCTTCGTTGCTAAACTAAAAGGACACACTTCGGCCATCGTTCTTGAACCAGCGTCGAGACTCGCCGGGCAGCACTCCGGCAGAGGAGTTCGCCATGGCAGAGCCAACCAGCGATGCCGCCCCGGCCCCCGCGACGGACGCCAGCAATACGCCCGATTCCCGCGTCGACGCCGCCAGGGTGGAGCGACGTTTGTGGCCGCGCATCAAGCGGGGGGCCACGCGGACGTTTGCTATCGCCACGGCACTGTCCACCATTGCGCTCGCCATCTGGATTGCCGTACTGCTGACCATGGCGATTCCGCGCCCGCACAGTCTGGTTTTGGCCGTCGTCACGGTGCCGGACTCGCTCGACAAAAGCGGTTTCACCGACAAAGTCGTCACGCAGCGGCTGGCTGACGCAATCCGTTCGGCTCAAGAGCGCGCCGACACCTGGGTCGGCGAGACCAACCTGGAACTGCGCCAGGACACGGTGGACATCGTGATCCCGAAGGCTGATCTGTCACTCAACAGTATTGCAGGCGCTGTGCGCCATTTATTCCCAACGAGCTGGTTCCACGACGTGTCTGGAGAGATTACCGAGAATGGCAAGGCACTGTCGATGCGATTGCGCTTGAACGGGCGAGTTGTCGTGGCTGAATCCGTGTCCGGTGCAGACGGAATGGACGCGCTTATTGACAGAGCGGCCATCGGTATCCTGAAGATTGTCTCGCCCTATGCCGCGGGTGCCGCGTTGTTCACGGACGGCGATCTGGCGGGCGCGGATGCCGTGGCCAATGAGATCCTCGATACGTATTCTGTCGACAACGAAAACTATGATCCGGCCACCTTCCTGAAGGGACAAATTGCCATGGAGCGCAAGCACGATGACGAGGCGGTGGCAATTTTCAAGCAGATGCGGGATCGGGCAAGCAGCTTGTTTGGAATCGGGCTCGCCCGCGCGGACGAGGACCGATTTCCAGAAGCCATTCAGGCTTACCGCGCAGCCATCGCACTGAAACCGTCGAAAGTGGTCATTGCCGACGCAGAGAACAATATCGGCTCTATCATGCAGCAGCTTGGCAAGGACAAAGACGCGATCGTCGAATATCGTGAGGCGATCCGGTCGAACCCGAAGTCTGCGAGGCCGCACTACGGTATTGGCATCATTTTCGCAGATCAAGGCAAGGATGATGCCGCGATTGCGGAATACCGCGCGGCGACTCGCCTCGATCCGATGTTTGCCGCGCCTCATGACAACCTCGGAAACCTATACATCGCGCAAGGAAAGTATGATGACGCGATCGCCGAATTCCGCGAGGCGATCAGGCTGGACCCAAAGTTTGCCGAACCTCACAACGGGCTTGGCAATAGCCTCGTCAAGCAAGGCAACGATGCCGATGCGATTACCGAATTTTCTACCGCAATTCGGCTTGATCGGAACTTGGCCGCGCCACACTTCAACATCGCAATGATCTGGATGACGCAGGGCAAGACCGACGACGCGATGAATGAGTTCCGCGCGGCGATCCAGCTGGACTCCAGGTTTTCTGAGGCATACTTCGCCCTCGGCAACATCCTGGTGGCACAGGGCAAGAATGAGGACGCTGTCGCCCAATACGGCAAGGCGATCGAGCTAGCCCCGAATTCGCCGCGGTATCGCAACAACCTCGGCAATGCCTTGTACAACCTGGGAAAATACCACGAGGCTAGCGACGAATATCACGCGGCGATCCTGTCTGACTCGAAAATTTCCCTGCCACACAACGGACTCGGCAACGCCTTGGCCAAACTTGGCAAACTGGACGATGCGATTACAGAATATCGCAAGGCAATCGTGCTTGATCCCCACTCCTCTGCGCCGTACTTCGGCCTTGGCCATGTCTGGGTCGTGCTGGGCAAGTGGGACGATGCGGCCAGGAATTACCGCGATGCCATCCAGCTCGATCCTCGAAACGAACAGCTGCACGCCTTGCTCGCTGAAGTCTTGATCGTGCAATCGAAGTACGACGATGCCGTTGCTGAATATCGTCAAGCGCTCCAGCTTGAACCCGATAATCCAGCGCTGCACTATGCGCTCGGCTCCGCGTTCCTCCACATCGCGCAAAGCGAGACTTCCTCGACGAGCAGAACGTCGTCGCTCGACGACGCTTGTG
The DNA here is from genome assembly GCF_004353915.1 of Paraburkholderia silviterrae. Taxonomy (GTDB): domain Bacteria; phylum Pseudomonadota; class Gammaproteobacteria; order Burkholderiales; family Burkholderiaceae; genus Paraburkholderia; species Paraburkholderia silviterrae. The sequence goes on from NZ_SMRP01000013.1 coordinate 144,798, forward strand.
CCGAGTTTATGCAAGGAGCCCAGTTAACTCATGCCGGGAATTTCTCAGCGGCAATGCATCGGATTGACAGGCTACTTCCCAAAGGACAACGCTGTCCTCCTGACAGCCTTCCTAAAAGGACGAATCTCGTGGGCGCCTCCTTTCGCTTGAAAGGGGATCGTCATGGAAATCGTTCCCTGGCCAGCCGCCCGTAGCACCGGGCCGCAGACACCCGATGCAACATCTGCCTCTTCTCGGCACCCCGGCGTTTGCGTGTCTCGCCAGGCGGCCTGCAGGTCTGTAAACGCTCATGCCCGAACCGATCGTACTGCACGATCTGCATATCTTGTCATTGCCAAAAGAGATTAGCGCCGCCTTGTAATGCGTAAGACGTGCATCTATCGTTGATAGATAAAAAATGACAGAGGTACAGCCAACCTGAACGTGGGCTGGTAGTCGGTAGTGAATCTTTCACCACATCTAAAGCACGCAATGGCGCGCCCTGCGCCAGCTCTCCAAACATCCTGAACGGTGGCAACGGGTGGCTCACGCCGTTCGTTCGCATCCGTGATGCTGTCGCGGTGAGCTCTTTGAGCAAGGAATGGTTTTTGCCAATTTCGGAACATCGCTGTTCTGTCAAAGGAGTGTCATCATGCCAGAGCGATCATTTCGGACAACGATTCAAACAGTTCGTCGCTCACCATGAACCTTACGTTCCAGCACTTGTGAGGAGGGGCATGGACCGAGGGTAACTGGACCCCGCCGAAGACGATCGCCCCGGGTGGCAATGGCGGCATGCAAGCCGAGAGCGATGGCGTGTTGACAGGGACGGAAGGCTACGTCAAGTATGACCTCGTGAACGGCAGCGCAAAGCAGGGCATGCTCTACGTCTACTGAAACAATCCATACATGAGTTTTAGCGGAACCCACTGGAAATACCAGACGGACACAAGTGACGTCCTGCCGGATTGTGATTACTTCTTGGTTGCCTCGAATGCCCCTTCCTTGCCCCAGAGCGGACCTTCACGGTTGGTGCCATGCCCATGAAACAGGCCGGGGTGCGCCCGGCCTGTTGTCGTTCTGGTGCTGGATGTGCGCAGGGTTGCTTGAGGATTACGCAAGCGCTGCGCCTTCGATCACGCTGCGCTGATGAGCCCGAGTTGCCGCAGCGCGGTTACGCCGTCGTCGAGCCCGATCTCTTCAACTATCTTGCCGTCTTTGAGCCGTAGCACGGTTGTGCCGGTAAAGTGCATTTTCCGGCCGGTCGCAGCAGGCAACGCGCCAATAAGGAAATCGCCAAATGCCGGTCCGGTATGGGTGCCGCCACCCTCCCAGCGGCCGACTACATAGTCTCCCTCGGCAATGAGATCAGCGGCGCCCCAGAAGTTGAGGTCCGGGAACGCTGCGCGGAAATCGGCCATGAATGCCTTGATGTCCTCGCGGCCGCGCCGCGGTTCGTGCAGCGAGTATTGAAGAAGCATGTCGGGCGCGGCAAGTTCATCGACGATGTCGAGATTGCAGGTCTTGCCCCAGAAATCGGTGAACCAGCGGCCCACGACGGCCTTGTTGTCATCTTCCTTGGACATGGTGAATTCCTCGTTGATTGCAGTTGGGAGAGGGCAATCAAATCGCTTCCCTCTGCCTGAACGATATGGGTGCAAGCGGTCGGCTGCTTCCCGTTTCTTGCTGCAATACTCGTTAGACCGACACATGGCTTATGACGACGCCGGTCGTCACGCGCGTCGTTTGGGCTGAGGTGCATCACGCCGGATCAAGCAGGAACAACAAGCGGCGTAAGCCGTTCGTGTTATCCGTTACTTTGTGTTTTCACTAACCACACCGCAAGAATCGGAGTGCCTGCGCCGAGTCGCTGCCCTATCGTGTCCACGCAATCGCACAGTAGACGAGGTCGTCGGGCGAAGGATGGGGCGCTCGAATGACATGTGCCTTGCGGGCGCCCGGTCGCCAATTCGATTATTGGCTTAGGGCTTACCTGTCCTTTATTGACTGGAATGTGATCATGTTGCCGCTCCTCTCGCTTCACGCGCTCGCAGCCCAACGCGGTGATGGACTGCGCCCTGAGCTAAAAGCCTTGTTCGAACGCCACGCCAGGCCAGCGAGCGGTCTGGCCGCTGCCATCGAGCCTGTCGAATCGGAGTTGCTGGCAGGCGCTGCCGCCGACGTTCCTGTGAAGGCGTCCGGGGCCGAAAAGCCGTCGGCGAGCGTCTCATGCAGCCGCGCGAGCGGACAGTAGGGCACGAAGCCTCCGGGCGACTCAGTTGGGGCGTGAAGCAATGATTCCAGCGAGCGCCAACGGTCTCCATTGCGCGCTGAAGCCATGCAAACGTGCTGTTTCCGTACCTGAACCGCTCGCCGGGGTTGAAATCCGTGCGAAGCAGTGCTTCGTCGCGGACGATGCCCGGAAGGGGGCTCGTGCGTGTCAGAACATGAAAAGCCGTTTATGGCCGGAGCTTTAACGCATCCGCCACTGCTAAAAGATCCCCATAAGGAGCTTGCTAAAAGCCAGCTGGCTACGGAGATAGCCGCTGTACACCTGGTAGCGCTTTTTCGCATCCATATGTCTTCGAACAGCCGCGAGCGGGCTATGTTCAATCTGGCGATTGATAGCAAACTACGGGGTCCAGCGGTAGGATTGCTCACTTGTGACGCGCTACGTACGTGGGTGAATGAGGGGTGTCCCTGACACTTTACGGTCACGGGCGAACATTACGGGCAAGTGGCCATGCAAGAGTACGATTTGTCTATAACAAACCATGACGCAGCATGGTCCGGCGGACTTGCTTATCCCGAGACCTCTAGCGGGTTTTACCTTGAGCGTGACGTACTGCGTCTCGTCGAGGGCATCCCTTACCTCCCTCTCAGAAGCCCGAAGAGCGCATTGCGATTCTGGGCACGGCTGCGGGATGACGGAATCGAACTGGCTCACCTCCTGCGCCAGTTTCCATTTGTAAAGTACGAGCCGCTTGAAACGCTGTACGCATGCGCGAGGGCGGCAGCGGTCCTGGATGAAAAACTCGTCTCCGACCTCTCTACGCATTACTCGTGGCGAGGCGTGGTCCTGGTCTCCTTTCTGATAGCGCTTCGCCCGCGAGCCATTTACGAGGGCTATCTGCAGCGGGCTCACGAACGCGTGCCGCATAACCAGTGGATTGTGGAATTGGCTCTGAGCGAGATACGCGGGTCAAATGACGACCGGCACATTGAGCATCGGCAGGCGCTCCGGGAACTACGAGGGGCTGTCGCGAACTTCCCAAAACAGCCTGTCAATCTGAGGCGAGGGCCAACGGCAGACGAATTGCCTGGATTGCGGTCGGCGACTGCCGCGGTAGCGGATGCCTACAAGAGCAGCGGCGTTCAACAAGCAAGAGCGGTGTTGAACGCATCGGCGTGGAGGGGCTTTCTTTGAGGAGAACGGCTCCGGCTAATTTCCCCGTGCGTCGATAGCCGGCCATCAACAGCCCAAATCCACCGTGCACGGGTATCTTGATACGCGTGCACGGGGTTGAGCGTTGCTTTCCTACGATGTGACTCCCCCCAGCGCGAGCATGACCATGAAGACGCCGAGTGGAGCAAGGTGGGAAAGCTCACGGTGACGCAAGACGGTCAAAGCCGCTGCGGCGATGATGACGGCACCGAGGATCAGGCCCAACCCACGGGTTGCGGGAAGTGCGATCAAGACGGCATTCGTTATCTCCAGCAGACCGGTGGCGCGATGCCACCAGCGCGGATACCCCCATCGGGCAAAGCTGGCCTGCGTGGCACGCGTGCCGATCGCGTTGAACAGCCCCGCACCGAAGAAGGCGAGAACGAGAAGCCAGATCGAAAACGTATGTAGCATCTAAACGACCCTCAAGATTTTGGCGAGCGCGTGGGCTCGCACACTGCGATGGAAATGCAGGAATGCAGAATGATGCTTCATTCACAACAAGCGAGCTCACGGCCCTTGGGTCTGGCGGTTGAAGAGGCCCAGTGCGCTCAGGCGTGCGCCGACGCGCAGGAACGCAGCTCCTCGACGATCGAGCGGCGCGACGGACGCCAATCAAGCTCGCGTTTTGCCTTTTCACCGGAGACGACCTGATCGCAGGCGATGGCGTCGGCGAATGCCCAGAGCGACTGGCGCGCCTCGTCGAGCGGCCATGCCTCTACGCGGCCCTCAGCGCCGGCGGCCTCGCTCGCCGCGCGCGCAATGTCGATAAGGGGTGTCGCCGCTCCGTGAACGCCGTTGAAGACCGAGCTAACCGGCGCTCGTTCAAGCGTGAGCGCGTAGAGGTCGGCGAGGTCGTCAGCGTGCACCGTCGACCAGCGGTTTTGCCCGTTGCCGACGTAGCGCGCCACGCCGTATTCCCTGGCCGCGCCATACATCATCATCGCGGTGCCACCCCAGTTGCCATAAACCCAGCCTGGCCGGATTACGCTCGGGTGAACACCCGTGGCCGCAGCCGCGAGGACCTCGTCCTCGAGCGCCTCGCGCCAGCGCACGAGCTCGACTGGATTGCGTGGGCTGTCTTCGGTTGCGGGTGTGTCGTCGGTCGATCCGTAGATCAGACAACCGCTGGTATAGACAAAACGCTTTCCCGTGCCGCGCAGGGCTTCAATGATCGAGTGCGTCGCAGCCTGGTCATGAGTCGCCGTATTCTGGTCGCCCGGCGAGGCGGCATGGATAACCGCATCAACGGCACGAGCGGCAGAAGCGAGGCTCGCCATGTCGGCAAGATCGCCGTGCATCACCGCAAAGCCCTCGCTGGTCAGCTTGTTCGCACTCGCTTCCGAACGGGCGAGTCCCACGACCTCATGGCCGCCCGCCCTCAAGCGACGCGCTACAGCGCCACCGATCAACCCCGTTGCTCCCGTCACCAATACACGCATGGCCGTTACCTCTTCCAATGTCGATGCGGCCAATGATAGGAGGCTGCGATTTCAAATGGAAATCGCGAGTTTTGATGTGCCGATATCGCTCGCGCCGATGACGTCAAACCGAGGCGGCGACCTCGGCGATGACGTTTTGCAGCCAGCAAGTGGCGGGGTGAGCGTCCGCGCGTCGATGCCACATCATCGCAAGCGTCCAGCTGGGCAGCTCGATTGGCGGTTGATGGACGGCAATGCCGACCCCGGTCGCTGCGAACCGCCGAGCGACACGGGAGGCGAGCGTCGCGATGAGATCGGTCTCGGCGATCACGAAGGGTGCGACCAGAAATTGCGGCAAGCTCAGTACCACGCGTCGTCCGAGCCCCAACTTGGCAAGCTCGCGATCGACCAGACTCGAGCGGTCGCCCTCGGGAGATACGAGGAGATGAGGCGCAGTCGCGAAGGCGTCGAGGCTGGCGCCATGGGCAAACGCGGGGTGCTCAGGACGCGCCACGCACGCAAAGTCCTCCTGGAGCAGAGGGCGCTTGAGGATGCGTGGCGAAGCTTCGACCGGGAAGCCGATCGCAAGGCTGACTTCGCCGCTGTCGAGGAGTTCGATCGCTTCATCCCGGCCGAACGTTCCGTGCACATGCACGTCGACATTGGGCGCCTCGATGTTAAGGCGTGCCAGCAGCGGCGGCAGTAGCACGAAAGCGGAATAGTCGTTCATCGCGATCGTGAACGCGTCACCCGCCGTTGCCGGATCGAAACCGTCGGCCCGTAACGCACCGCGTACGAGCCGGAGCGCATTGGATATGGGGCCAGCAAGATCGTGAGCCCGTGGGGTCGGCTGCATTCCCGAAGGCGTGCGCAAGAACAGCTCATCCTCGAAGATCTCACGCAAGCGGGTAAGGGCGCCGCTCATCGCCGACTGACTCAGGCCGATACGCAGCCCGGCGCGCGTAACGTGACGCTCCGCATAAAGCGCGTCAAACGCTTTCAGGAGATTGAGATCGAAGCCGCCTATATCCATATGGTCGAGAATACCTCAGTGCGATCGTTGACGCCGGCTTGCGGACGTTCGCAAAGGAACATGCAGCGGCCTCACGGCTCCTGAACGCCGGCCGTCAGCCAAGCCACGAACTGCTGTGCGGTCCACGAAAAGCCTGTTTGCGTGCCCGGGCCGCCCGGTGACCTGCCCTTGAATACCTGAGAGCGCGACCGTCGACAACGGGTCGCGCAGAGACACGCTGCATCGCAAGGCGTGAGTCAATCGGATCGGCGCCCATCGCAACGAAATGAGGGGCGGATTTCAGGGACGTTGCGTGTCATTTAAAATACTGTCAGGGTGTTGCGTAATACGGGCACGCCCTCTGCGCAAACTTTTGAATACCGTTTTAACCACGTCTCATTGATTGACTGCTGGCATATGGCGCTATCACTTCGCTATCTGGAAGTCTTGGGAATCTGCGTTTTGTTGGCCGCTTGCGGGCAGATTCCGCCCAGGCATACTGTGTGCAGTACTGATTCATGCCGCCCTCGGCACGAGCACGAGCGGTTGCAATCCGGCGAGGCGTCATGGTATGCGGCAACCTTCCAGGGGCATCTGACCGCTAACGGCGAGCGCTACGATGGCGGCGCCTTGACTGCCGCCCATCGAACATTGCCGCTCGGCAGCTATGTGCGCGTCAGATCGTTGGCTACCGGAAAGACCGTTGTGGTCCGCATCAACGATCGCGGACCCTACGTCAGCGGCCGGATTATCGATCTCTCTTACGCCGCAGCGCAAGCCTTGGGTTTGACGGAGGCGCGGTCGATGCGAGTGCAGATTGAACGTGTGGAGAAGACACAGGCGGGATCGGATGAGGGCGGAACCTTGACGACAGAACGCTGAAGTCCCGGCCGGTGCTCTGGGCAAGTCGCTCGCTCAGCGCATCGGCAAGACTGCGTAGCCAAGGTTCTGCACGACCGGAACCCGTATAGAATTGCCGAGGCCGTATCGGATTTCATCGAAGATACGATTGCCCCATCTCGGAGTCCTGTTTGCAGGCAGTTCGCGCTTGCCAGGAGGTTCATGATGTTCGCGCGCAAAACCCCTGTTTCACCCAGGACAGTCGTGGCGGGCGCGCAGTCGAAGCACGCTGTTACTCACCCGCCTGAGCAGGTCCAACCCGCCGCGCCGCAAGCTTGCGCGCCAGCCATCAACTACGATTTCAGTCTTATGCCTGTGCGGGCCGGCATGCGCTCGCCCGCGCGAAAAAGGGCCGTCGATTTACCCGGCGGCATCGGCCGGCGAGAAGCCGAAGCAGGCGACGCACGGACGCCGCCGATTGTGCATGACGTGCTGGCCTCGCACGGCCACCCGCTGGACGCGCAATCGCGGCTGTTCGCGGAGCGGCTTTTCGGACATGACTTCGCCCACGTGCGGGTGCACGCGGATGAGCGCGCGGCGCAATCGGCACGGGCGGTGCACGCATCGGCCTACACCGTGGGGCGCCATGTGGTGTTCGGCGCGGGAGAGCCGCCGACGCACCTCGCGTGCGGCCGCGACCTCCTCCTGCACGAGCTGGCCCATACGATTCAGCAACAGCACGCGGTATTGGACCGCGCGCCGCTGCGCGTTTCGCGCTCCGGCGACGCTGACGAGCGACAGGCCGATGCAGCCGTTCAGGCGGTGCTGAGCGGCGCGCCCATTCCCACGCTGGGCTCGAGCAACGCACACGTCGCGCGGCAGCCGAAGACCAAAGAGAGCGCCACCGGGGACGAAGCGCCCGTGGACACGATGGCGGGCGCGCTGGTGTCGCAGATCATTGTCTGGCTGGATCAGAAGCGGGTTGGGTTCCAGACCTCCCGCGGTTGGGTTTTCGGTGACGTTGACACGGACCTGACGGAGGGAAGCTATGAGTTGAAGCCGGATGTCCAGAAGCGGAAATGGGTCATCTCGAAGCCGGCTGTGAAAGTGGGTCTCAGGTTCTTCGTCGACCTCGAAGGGGCAATCCCCTGGACGCTTGGCTACCCGGCAACGTTGCCGCTGACCGTCACGTCCGGCGCGGCGAAGATCGAAGAAGGCGATATCCCGGACACCTTCGGCCTGGGGTACAACACGATCTACAAGGCCGCGGGGCCTGGCTCGAAAGCCGCGGTGCTCGCGCTCGCCTCGCTCGAGACTCCGCGCATGTTTGTCGATGTCGAGGCGTACAAGAAGCTCGATGCGTCAGTGAGGAAGTCGATCCTCGACCTCGAGCCCCACGCCGCGGGGACCGAATGCGCCGGCTGGTTCGACGTGATGCGCGCCAACGACCCTGACTTCAAGCCCAAACTTACGCCCGAGCAGATCGCCGCGGGCGATGCGGCGTACTACGAGTCCATGCGCGAGGCGCGGCTGGGAAAGAAGGTGGAAGCGGCGAAGGCGGACGCTCCCACACTCGAGCGCGGCGCGGTCGAGAACAAGTGGAGCGCCAACAAGTACGGGCTCGTCGCGGCGGCGCAGGCGCCGAACCACGGGGTCAAGGCCGAAGCGCTTCACCAGATCTGGGTCAAGTACTGGGCCGACAAAGTCGCGATTGCGGACAAGACGCTCAGCGCGATCATCGCGACCGAGCAGCGCGACCACGTGGACCTCTCCGAAACGGATACCTACCGCGAGGCGAAGCGGGTGAACGATTTGGGCTTGTACGTGCTGGCCGACAGCGTGGGCGCTCTCGAGATCTGCCGGGCCGCGGATGCTGCGGGAAAGAGCCTGACGCTCGATGAGATTACGCAGCGCGTCATTTCACACGCGCAGTTCATGGAGGGCATGGGGCTCTTCGCGGCTGCCCTCTCCGGTAAGGCAATGGAAGGGCGTGGCCCCGCTCTTCGCGGCCCAAAGACCGACCCGATCAAGGCTGGGCCCGTGAAGACGCCGCGCATCGATCCGGAAATCTCGGCCGAGGTCGACAAGGCATTCGAAGGCGTCGAAGGCAATGCCCCAGGCAAAGTGGGACAGGTGCGCTCAGGCATTGGCGTTCGGGTGCCTGTCGACAAATCAGGGAAGGCGGCCAGCGTGATGACGGTCGGAGGCGGTCGACAAGAGACAAAGGACCTCGGCATTCCGCCTGACCGGCAACTCGTCAACGTTACCAGGACGGACGTTGATCGTGACGTCAAGCCGGATGTGATAGTTGATGCCGAGAAGGCGATTCCCAAGGAGCAGCAGGGCAAGCATACGGCGCTACTGATCAACAATCCGTACAACTACACGCCCAACATCGGCGAACTGAAAGCTGCGCTCACCCCGCAGGGAAAAATCATCGTCCAGGGAAACTGGCGCGCGAACAAATTCTTTCGCGCACTCGCGACATCGGAAGTTCCGGCTGGAATGAAGCGAACGATCGAACGGGGTGTGACGCCGCTGGGTACCGGCTTCAAGTACACCGATCCCTCGCGCAGCGGTGCGCCGATACCGGATTCGCGCATCACGTTCGAGTTCTCCGGGGAGTAGGGCCTGTTATTGGCGTGAACAGGCCCTGGGGTCGCCATGACCAGGTCTTGCCCCGGCGCCCCGCGCTCGCGCCCACCACGACGATGCGCGCTGCGCCGCACGAGTGCGCGAACGGAGCCCGCCGCACTGCTGCGGTGCAAAAATTCCCCGGCCAGAATGGTGCGTGGCCGTGGCATCGCCTGATGCGTAAGGATTCCACCGGTTCTGGCACGCACGTTGCTTAGTGATTCGCGTGCCCGGCAACGAAGCCGGGTGCGCGAATCGCAGGGCGTTGCGCAACCTCGAAAGGACGCGCAACCGCATACCCGGGCAACGGCGTCCTCTCGTGCGCAGGCACGGGCGGACGCCGTTTTTATTTGGTCGAGCAATGGCGCTGCGACGTTGGCCCCCCGTTTGATGATGAATACGGTGCGGCCTGACGACGGAACTCCCAACATGGATCGCAGCTTCTGGCGCAGTGGTCACACCCCCACGCTCTTCTCGGCCTTCTTCTATTTCGACCTGAGTTTCATGGTCTGGTATCTGCTCGGGCCGCTGCAGATCCAGATCGCGAGAGCACTCGAACTGAGCACACAGCAGCGCGCGATGATGGTCGCCGTGCCGATCCTGGCCGGTGCGCTGTTGCGCCTGCCGATGGGCATGCTGGCCGATCGCATCGGTCCCAAACGCACAGGCCTGCTCGGCCAGGCCGTCGTGATCGCGACACTGCTGGCGGCCTGGCGGCTCGGCATCCACAGCCTGCATCAGGCTCTCGTGCTTGGCGTGTGCCTCGGCGTGGCCGGTTCGTCGTTCGCGGTCGCGCTGCCGCTCGCCTCGCGCTGGTATCCGCCGCAGCACCAGGGCACGGCGATGGGGATCGCCGGCGCAGGCAACTCAGGCACGGTGCTGGCCGCGCTGTTCGCGCCGGCTCTGGCGATTGCCTACGGCTGGACCAACGTGTTCGCCTTCGCCTGCATCCCGCTCGTCTGCGTGTTCCTGTTCTACGCAGCCTGCGCGAAGGATGCGCCAGGCGCCGCGCAGCACAAGCGCATTGGCGACTACGCGCGCATGCTCCGCAATCCCGACGCCTGGTGGTTCATGTTCTTCTACGCGCTCACGTTCGGCGGCTTCTCGGGCTTCGCCAGCTCGCTGCCGGGCTACTTCCACGACCAGTTCGGCTTCGATCCGAAGATGGCCGGCTGGGCCACGGCCGCCTGCGTATTCGCGGGCTCGGCGATGCGTCCGGTTGGCGGCCTGCTGGCCGACCGCATCGGCGGCACGCGCTCGCTGCTGGGCGTGTATGGCGCGGTCGCGGTGCTGATAGGCATCGCGGGCTACGGCGCCGGCACGCCGGGCGCGTCGCTCGCGCTGTTCATCGTCGCGATGCTGTGTCTCGGCGCCGGCAACGGCGCGGTGTTCCAGCTCGTGCCGCAGTGCTTCGGCAAGGACATCGGCGTGATGACGGGGCTGATCGGCATGGCGGGCGGCGTGGGCGGCTTCGCGCTCGCGTCGAGCCTTGGCGCGGTCAAGCAGGCAACTGGTTCGTACGCCGAAGGTTTGTGGCTGTTCGCCGGTCTCGCGCTGTTCGGCTGGATTGGGCTTTCGTATGTCAAGCGCCGCTGGCGCGAGGCGTGGACGGGCGCAGTCGCGCGCGTGTGAACACAGGTCATTGCCCATCTGATTCGCAATTCGAGGACATCCCATCATGAACAAGCCCCGTCTAGTCGTGATCGGCAACGGCATGGCCGGTATCCGCACGATCGAAGAACTGCTCGCGCTGGCGCCCGATCTCTACGACATCACGGTGTTCGGCTCGGAGCCGCATCCGAACTACAACCGGATCCTGCTCTCGCCGGTGCTGGCCGGCGAGCAGAATTTCAAGGACATCGTCCTGAATCCGCTGTCGTGGTACGACGAGAGCGGGATTCACCTGCATCTGGGCAAGACGATCGAGCGGATCGAGCGCAACAACCGCATGGTGGTCGCGTCCGATGGCACCCAGGTGCGCTATGACCGCCTGCTGATCGCGACGGGCTCGTCACCCTTCATCCTGCCCGTGCCGGGCAAGGACCTGAAGGGCGTGATCACGTACCGCGATATCTACGACACCGAGGCGATGATCGAGGCGGCCAAGGTGAAGCGGCACGCGGTCGTGATCGGCGGCGGCCTGCTCGGGCTCGAAGCGGCCAATGGCCTGAAGCTGCGCGGCATGGACGTGACGGTCGTGCATCTGGCCGAGACGCTGCTCGAGCGCCAGCTCGACGCGACCGCAGGGACGTTGCTGCAGAAGTCGCTCGAGGAGCGCGGCTTGACATTCCTGCTCTCGACCGCGACGAGCGAGATTGTCGGCAACGAGGCCGGTGAGGTCGCGGGCCTGCGTTTCAACGACGGCAGCGAGATCCCGGCCGACCTGGTCGTGATGGCGGCCGGCATCCGCCCGAATACGACGCTGGCGCAAAGCGCGGGCCTGCATTGCAACCGCGGCATCATCGTCAACGACACGCTGCAGACGTTCGACCCGCGCATCTACGCGGTTGGCGAATGCGTGAGCCATCGCGGCGTTGCCTACGGGCTCGTTGCGCCGCTGTTCGAGCAGGCCAAGGTGTGCGCGAACCACCTCGCGCTGATGGGGATCGGTACGTACAAGGGCTCGGTGCTCTCGACCAAGCTCAAGGTGACGGGGATCGACCTGTTCTCGGCCGGCGACTTCCTCGGCGGCGAGGGCACCGAGGAGATCGTGCTCTCGGATCCGGCGGGCGGCGTGTACAAGAAGCTCGTGATCAAGGACGACCAGCTCGTGGGCGCCTGCCTCTACGGCGATACGGCGGACGGCGCGTGGTACTTCAAGCTGCTGCGCGAGGGCCGCAAGCTCGGCGACCTGCGCGATCACATCATGTTCGGCGAGACCAGCGTGGGCGACGTTGGCGTGGCCGGCCACAACCGCGCGGCGACGATGGCCGACACCGACGAGGTATGCGGCTGCAACGGCGTGTGCAAGGGCGCGATCGTCAAGGCGATCACGGAGAAGGGCCTGTTCACGCTGGACGAGGTGAAGAAGCACACCAAGGCCGCGAGTTCGTGCGGCTCGTGCGCGGGCCTGTGCGAGCAGATCCTGATGAGCACGGTGGGCACCGACTTCCAGGCCACGCCGAAGACCAAGGCCGTGTGCGGCTGCACCGACTTCAGCCACGACGACGTGCGCCGCGCGATCCGCGAGCACAAGCTGCTCACGCACAACGCGGTCTTCGACTTCCTCGAATGGCGCACGCCGAACGGCTGCGCGACCTGCCGCCCGGCCATCAACTATTACATGCTCTCGACCTGGCCGCGCGAGGCGGTGGACGATCCGCAGAGCCGCTTCGTCAACGAGCGCGTGCACGCGAACATCCAGAAGGACAACACCTTCTCGGTGGTGCCGCAGATGAAGGGGGGCGTGACGACGCCCGACGAGCTGCGCCGCATCGCGGACGTGGCCGACAAGTATCACATTCCGATGGTCAAGGTCACGGGCGGCCAGCGCATCGACCTGCTCGGCGTGAAGAAGGAGGACCTCGTCAACGTGTGGAAGGACCTCGGCATGAAGTCGGGCCACGCGTACGGCAAGTCGATCCGCACCGTGAAGACCTGCGTGGGCGCCGAATTCTGCCGCTTCGGCACGCAGAACAGCACGCAGATGGGCATCGACCTCGAGACCATGCTGGCCAACATGTGGTCGCCGCACAAGGTCAAGCTGGCCGTGTCCGGCTGCCCGCGCAACTGCGCCGAGGCGGGCATCAAGGACGTCGGCGTGATCGCGGTGGACAGCGGCTGGGAGCTGTACGTCGGCGGCAACGGCGGGATCAAGACCGAGGTCGCGCAGTTCCTCGTCAAGGTCAGGACGTCCGAGGAGGTCAAGGAATACACGGCCGCTTTCCTGCAGCTCTATCGCGAGGAAGCGCATTACCTCGACCGCACGGTGCACTACCTGGAGCGCGTCGGCATGGAATATGTGAAGAAGCGCGTGGTCGACGATGAAGCGGGCCGCCGCGCGCTGTACGAGCGTTTGCTGTATTCGCTCGAAGGCCTGGCCGACCCGTGGGAGGCGCGCATCGGCGGCGCGCAGCAGCGCGAGTACATCCCCATCAAAGCCATTGCCTGAGCCGAGGATCGAACATGAACATGAACCCGCCCCTCACCTGGAACTGGACGCGCGCGTGCGAAGTCGAGGACATCCCGCGTCTGGGCAGCCGCGTGCTCGAGCGCGCGGCCGGCAACATCGCGGTCTTCCGCAACTCGCAGGACCAGGTCTTCGCGTTGCTCGACCGCTGCCCGCACAAGGCCGGCGCGCTGTCGCAAGGCATCGTGCATGGCAACACCGTGACCTGCCCGCTGCATGCCTGGAATATCGCGCTCGACACCGGACACGCCTGCGCGCCCGACGAGGGCTGCACGCAGCGCTTTCCCATCAAGGTGGAAGGCGGCGAAGTCTTCATCTCGCTCGATTGAGCGCGCCGCAATGCCGTAATCGATTCAAGAGAACCGCGCCATGAAAACCGTTACCCGTTCCACTTGTTGCTATTGCGGCGTGGGCTGCGGCGTGCTGATCGAAAGCGAGGACGGCCGCATCACCGGCGTCGAGGGCGACCCCGATCATCCGGCCAACTTCGGACGGCTTTGCACCAAGGGCCGCACGCTGGCGCAGACGGTACGCAGCACGAGCGGACGCGCGCTGCGTCCGGAAATCCGCACGACGCGCACCGCCGCGCGCGCGAGCGCCGATTGGGATAGCGCGCTGGATCTGGTCGCACAACGCTTTGCCGACGTGATCGAGCGGCACGGTCCCGACGCGGTGGCGTTCTATGTTTCCGGCCAGCTGCTTACCGAGGACTACTACGTTTTTAACAAGCTGGCCAAGGGCCTCGTGCGGACCAACAATATCGACACGAACTCGCGGCTGTGCATGTCGAGCGCCGTGACGGGCTACAAGATGGCGTTCGGCGCCGACGGCCCGCCGACCTGCTACGACGATCTCGAACGCGCGCGCACGGTGCTGTTCGCGGGCAGCAACATGGCCTATGCGCATCCGGTGCTGTTCCGCCGGCTGGAGGAGGCGAAGGCGCGCGATCCTTCGGTGCGCTGGATCGTCGTCGATCCGCGCCGGACCGACATGGCCGCGATGGCCGACCTGCATCTCGCGATCGAACCGGGCACCGATGTGGCGCTGTTCAACGCCATGCTGCATCACCTGATCTGGGAAGGTCTCGTCGACCGCGACTTTGTGAATGCGCATACCGCCGGCTTCGATGCGCTCAAGGCGCTGGTGCGCGAATACACGCCGCGTGTGGCGGCCGAGATCTGTGGCATTGACGAGCGCGACGTGATCCGCGCGGCGGAGTGGTTTGGTGAGAGCCCCGCCGCGCTCTCGCTCTATTGCATGGGGCTGAACCAGTCGAGCCACGGCACGGAGAAGAATCTCGCGCTGATCAACCTGCATCTGGCCGCGCGCCAGATCGGCCGGCCAGGAGCTGGGCCATTCTCGCTGACCGGGCAGCCGAACGCGATGGGCGGCCGCGAGGTCGGCGGCATGGCGACGATGCTGGCCGCGCATCGCGATATCGACAACCCGGCGCACCGCGCCGAGCTCGAGGCGCTGTGGGGCGTGAGCGGCGTGTCCGCGCGGCCCGGGCTGCCGGCTGTCGAGATGTTCGACGCCGTGCGGCGCGGCGAGATCAAGGCGGTCTGGATCGCCTGCACGAACCCGGTCCATTCGATGCCCGATATCGCGCGCGTGCGCGAGGCGCTGGAGAAGGCCGAGTTCGTGGTCGTGCAGGAGGCCTTCGCGCAGACCGATACGGTGCCGTATGCCGACGTGCTGCTGCCCGCGTCGAGCTGGGGCGAAAAGGCCGGCACGGTGACGAATTCGGAGCGGCGCATCTCGCGCGTGCGCGCCGCGGTGGACGCGCCCGGCGAGGCGAAGCCCGACTGGTGGATCGCGAACGAGGTCGCGCGGCGGCTCGCGCGGCGCCTGCGCGCTGACGAGGGCCTGTTCGGGTTCGCCACGCCGCAGGCCGTCTTCGACGAGCATCGCCTGCTGACGGTGGGCCGCGATCTCGACATTGGCGGACTCTCGTATGAGCGGCTCGAAAGCGACGGTCCGCAGCAATGGCCGTTTGTGGCGGGCGCGAGCACGGGCAACGCGCGGCGCTACGAGAACGGCGTGTTCGCGACCGGCGACGGACGGGCGCGCTTCAATCTCACGCCGTACCGGCCGGTTGCCGAGCCGGTCGATGCCCGCTATCCGTTCCGGCTCGTGACCGGGCGCCTGCGCGACCAGTGGCACGGCATGAGCCGCACGGGCCGTGTGGGCGCGTTGTTTGCGCATGCGCCGGAACCCGCGCTCGCGATGCACCGTGCAGACGCCGCGCGGCGCGGCATCCGCGAAGGCACGCTGGTCAGCGTGGCCAGCCGGCGCGGCGCGCTGGTGCTGCCGGTGCAACTCTCCGACGACGTCGCCTCCGGCACGGTGTTTGCGCCGATGCACTGGAACGGGCAGTTCCTGAACAGCGGCGGCATCAACGAGACGACGATTCCGGCGGTCGATCCGTACTCTAAGCAGCCCGAACTCAAGCACGCCGCGGTTTCGGTGCAGGCCATCGACCTGCCGTGGCGGCTCTCGGCCGCGCGGCGCTGCGACGACGCGCTGGCCCTGCAGGCCGCCGTCCAGCCGCTGATGGCCGAGCGCCGCTACGCGTCGCTGCGCATCGAGACGGCCGACGACGGCTGCGAAGTGCTGGTCGTCACGGCCGCCGACGCCGCGCCCGACGCGGCCTGGATCGAGCGCCTGCATGACGCGCTCGGCTTGGCACGCGACCTGGACCTGCTCGAGTACCGCGACGCGCGGCGCGGCCATCAGAAGCGTGTCGTCTGGCGCGACGCGCTGGTGCATGGCTACCTGCTCTCGGGCGACGCGAACGGCGCGGCCGGCCTGCTTGCGCGGCTGCGCGCGGGCGAGCCGTGGCAGGGTCCGCGCCATGCGGTGTTCGTCGACGGCCCACGCGTGCCGCGCGAGCGCATCGTCTGCAACTGCAAGCAGGTGACGGAGACCCAGATCGTGGAGGCGATCGCTTCAGGTGCGGATCTCGCCGCGCTCAAGTCCGTGCTCGGTTGCGGCAGCGTGTGCGGGTCGTGCGTGCCCGAGATCCGCCGCCTCTACGACAAGGCGCCGAGCGCGGCGCTCTGACGTTGTGAGCCGGCGGCACCTCGCGCTCAGCTGGCATTGACGAATCCGGGCCGACCTTCCCCGAGCTCCTCGAACAGCCAGTCCTGAAAGCTCTTCAGCTTCGGTAAGTCCGCGCGCGATTTCAGCAGGTTGAGGGTGTAGCCATTCACCCTCAACCCCTCCAGCCCCAACGGCGCGACCAGCGTGCCGGCCTCCAGTTCGCGTTGCACGAGCAGCAGGCTTTCCAGGCACACGCCCATGCCGTCCGCCGCCGCGCTGATCGCCATGAACGAGCGGTCGAAGCGCGGCCCGCGCGTGATGTCGAGCACGACCTTGCGATGCAAGCGCATCCAGTCGCGCCAGCCGACGAGACACCCCTCGCTATGAATGAGCGTGTGATGGCGCAGGTCCGCGACCGTGCGGATCGGATGCTCGCCATTCGCGAGGCGTGGCGAGCAGAGCGGCACGATGGTTTCGAGCGGCAGGTCGAGCACCATCGTGCCCGCCGGCTGCAAGCGCCGCGCGCCGTAGCGAATGTCGACATCGACCGATTCCTTGATGAGGTCCACGGCCGCCGACGACGCATTGAGCCGCACGTCGATATCCGGATGCAGCGCGCTGAAGCGCGCGAGCCGCGGCATCAGCCATTGCGTGGCGATGCTAGGCGTGGCGTGCACCGTGAGGATGTCGCTCTTCTCCACGCGGCCGATGTCGCGCGTGGCCTTGTCGATGCGCGCGAACGCCGCGCCGATTTCCTCAGCATATTGACGGCCCGTGTCCGTGAGGACCACCGCGCGATGCACGCGGTGAAAGAGGCGCACCCCCAACTGGTCCTCCAGCAGCTTGATCTGATGGCTGATCGCCGAGGGCGTGACGAACAGTTCTTCTGCTGCAAATGCGAACGACGAGAGCCGCGCGGCGGCCTCGAAAGCCTGTATGGACTTGAGTGTGACGCGATTGTGCATGGCAGCATTCACATGAACTCACTTCAACAATAGCCCACTTTAATTCGTTTGAGCGAACGTATTCAAGCCGATACGCTTGATTCATTCGCAGCACTTCGGAATCGAGGGATTACCCGGAGCCGCGAACGAGACGATTCATCCCGCCACGACATACCGGCGCCCGGCGCATCCACGCACCGGGACGCCACCAGAAGGAGACAAGCGTGAATACGAGCGAAGCCGGGCGCACCGCCCAACTCGCGCAACACGCCTGGCGCATCCGCCGCAATGCGGTGCTGATGGGCGAGGTACAGGGGCAGGGCTATATCGGCCAGGCGCTCGACATTGCCGACGTGCTGGCCGTCGCGTACTTCGGTGCGATGCGCTACCGCCCCGAAGACCCCGAATGGGAAGAGCGGGACCGCTTCCTGCTATCCAATGGCCACTACGCCATCGCGCTCTACGCCGCGTTGTTCGAAGCCGGCATCCTGCCCGCCGACGAGCTCGAAACCTATGGCAGCGACGACAGCCGCCTGCCGATGTCGGGCATGGCGAGCTACACGCCGGGCATGGAGATGTCGGGCGGCTCGCTCGGCCAGGGCCTCACGATCGCCGTGGGACGTTGCCTCGGTCTGAAGCGCAAGGGCTCGGACGCCTTCGTCTACACGCTCTTTTCCGATGGCGAGCTCGACGAAGGCGCGATCTGGGAAGGCCTCATGTCCGCCGCGCACTGGAAGCTCGACAACCTGATCGCCATCGTCGACGTGAACAACCAGCAGGCCGACGGCCCCTCCACGCAGATCATGGAGTTCGAGCCGCTCGTCGAGAAGCTCGAAGCGTTCGGCTGGTACACGCAGCGCGTGAACGGCAACGACATCGAGGCCGTGAAGCAGGCCTTCGACAATGCGCGCGAGCACAAGGGCGAGCAGCCCCGCATCATCGTCGCCGATACGAAGATGGGCTGCGGCGTGCCGTTCCTCGAAGCGCGCGAGAAAAACCATTTCATCCGCGTCGATGCGCACGAGTGGCAACTCGCGCTCGAAGCACTCGATGCCGGGAGGCCCGCATGAGCACCGTCCTCAAGAAACCGCGCCTGAAGACCTCCGCGATGATCGCGTCGATCGCGGGCGAAGGCCAGGTCACGCGCTCCGCGCCGTTCGGCCATGCGCTTGCCGAGCTGGCGCGCAAGAAGAGCCAGATCGTCGGCATGACCGCCGATCTCGGCAAGTACACCGACCTGCACATCTTCGCGAAGGCATTCCCCGAGCGGTACTACCAGATGGGGATGGCCGAGCAACTGCTGATGGGCGCGGCGGCCGGCTTCGCGCATGAAGGCGCGCAGCCGTTCGTCACGACTTACGCGGTGTTCGCCACGCGCCGCGCTTACGACTTCATTCACCAGTCGATCGCCGAAGACAACCTCGACGTGAAGATCGTCGCCGCGTTGCCGGGGCTCACGACCGGCTACGGCCCGAGCCACCAGGCGGCCGAAGATCTCGCGCTGATGCGCGCGATGCCGAACATGACCGTGATCGATCCGTGCGACGCGCTCGATATCGAGCAGATGGTCCCGGCCATCTCGGCGCACAAGGGCCCGGTCTATGCCCGCCTGCTGCGCGGCAACGTGCCCGCCGTGCTCGACGAGTACGACTACCGCTTCGAGCTCGGCAAGGCCAAGCTGCTGCGCGACGGCAACGAAGTACTCCTGATCTCTTCCGGGATCATGACGATGCGCTCGCTGGAGGTGGCCAAGGCGCTGGCAGCCGACAACATCGGCGTGGGCGTGCTGCACGTGCCCACCATCAAGCCGCTCGATACGGCCACGATCCTGCGCGAAGCGAAGCGCACGGGCCGCATGGTGATCGTCGCGGAGAACCATACGGTGATCGGCGGCCTCGGCGAAGCCGTGGCGCGCACGCTGCTGAGCGCGGGCGTGACGCCGCCGTTCCGGCAGATCGCGCTGCCCGATGCGTTCCTCGACGCGGGCGCGCTGCCCACGCTGCACGAGCGCTACGGCATCTCGACCGACACCATGTGCGACACCATCAAGGGCTGGCTCGGCTGAGGCCGCCCAATACGACAACCCGACGACAACCCGACGACAACCCCAGTCAAATCCATAATCAGGAAGGAGAGCAGCATCATGTCTGAATCGCGTCTTCTGGACGGCAAGGTCGCCGTGATTTCCGGCGCCGCCTCGCCGCGAGGCATCGGCATGGCCACCGCGCGCATGTTCGCGAAGCACGGCGCCAAAATCGCCATTCTCGATCTCGACCTCTCGGCGGCGCGCGACGCGGCCGCTTCAATCGGGCCGGAGCATCGCGGCTATGTCTGCGACGTCACCAGCCGCGAGGCTTGCGAGGCCGCCGTGCAACAGGTCGTGGCCGACTTCGGCGCCGTCGACGTGCTCATCAATAACGCGGGCATCACGCAAGCGGCCAAGCTGCTCGACATCGACTCCGCAAGCTGGGACCGCGTTCTCGACGTGAACCTGCGCGGCGTGCTCAATCTCTCGCAGGCCGTCGTGCCGCAAATGAAGAAGCAGCAGAGCGGGGCGATCGCCTGCATGTCGTCGGTTTCGGCGCAGCGCGGTGGCGGCATTCTTGGCGGTCCTCATTATTCGGCTGCGAAAGCGGGCGTGCTGGGCCTAGCCAAGGCCATGGCGCGCGAGCTCGGCAACGACGGCATCCGCGTGAACTGCGTGACGCCGGGCCTGATCCAGACCGATATCAACGCGGGCAAGATCAGCGACGACAAGCGCGGCGAGATTCTTGCTGGTATTCCGTTGAACCGGCTCGGTGTGCCCGACGACGTCGCCGGCGCGTTTCTCTTTTTGTCGGCGCCGATTTCGTCGTACATTACCGGCGCCGTTATCGACGTCAATGGCGGGATGCTGATTCACGGCTGATTCACGGCTGATTCAGCGCAGGTGCACAACGGCGCGCGGTGGAGTCCGGCCCGCCGCGCGCGTCACAGCGGTAGCCGGGCAGACGCAAACACGCCCCAGAGCGTGCTGTACGGGAAGACATATAACGCGATACCTGCGTATCCATATTGGAGGAGCACATCATGAGCAAAAGCTCGACCTTCGGCCGGGGCATCGACCGGCGGACCTTTCTGAAAGCGGGCGCGAGCGTCGCCGCCGCGGCGCCGCTCTGGGGTCTGTCGATCCGCCGTGCGTCGGCTGCCGACTTCTCGTACAAGCTCGCGACGGGGCAGGACCCCAAGCACCCGGTCAACGTCCGCGCGCAGCAGGCCTGCGACAAGATTCGCGCCGCCACGGGCGGCAAGCTCGACATCAAGGTCTTTCCCGCCAACCAGCTCGGCTCCGACACCGACCTGCTCTCGCAGGTGCGAAGCGGCGGCGTGGAGTTCTTCAACCAGGCTTCGTCGGTGCTCGCGACGCTCGCGCCGGCGGCCGGCATCGTCAACACGGGCTTCGCTTTCCCCGACTACGACACGGTCTGGAAGGCGATGGACGGCGACCTGGGCGCCTACGTGCGCGCCCAGATCGAGAAGACGGGCATCGTGTCGGTCTCGCGCGTCTGGGACAACGGCTTCAGGCAGATCAGCTCCTCCACGCGCGTCATCAAGCAGCCCGGCGACCTCAAGGGCTTCAAGATCCGCGTGCCGCAGGCGCCCATGCTCACGTCGCTGTTCACGGCGCTCGGCGCCGGCCCCTCGCCGATCAATTTCAACGAGCTGTATTCGGCGCTGCAAACGGGCGTCGTGGAAGGGCAGGAGAATCCGCTGCCCATCATCGCGACCACCCGGCTCTACGAAGTGCAGAAGTCGATCAGCCTCACCTCGCACGTGTGGGACGGCTACTGGATCCTCGGCAACCGCCGCGCATGGGAGAAGCTGCCAGCCGATATGCGCGCGATCGTGACGCGCGAATTCGAAGCGGCGGGCCTGCTCCAGCGCGCCGACATTGCGAAGCTCAATGGCACGCTGCGCAACGACCTGAAGGCGAAGGGCATCAATATCGTCGAAGTGGACCGCCAACCGTTTCGCGACGCACTGCGCAAGACGAGCTTCTACAGCGACTGGAAAGGCAAGTATGGGGAGCAGGGCTGGAGCCTGCTCGAAAAGTACTCCGGAAAACTGGTATGAACACCATGCACACCGTCACTTTCCCTCACCCGTCGCCGCGCCGTGTCGTTGTCTTCGTCGACAACGTGCTCGCGCGCTGCGTGGAGATTCCCGCTGCGCTGCTGGTGCTCGCCGAGATCGCCGTGCTGCTGGCGGGCGTCACGAGCCGTTATGTGCTGCACACGCCGCTCGTCTGGTCCGATGAGCTGGCCTCCATGCTGTTCGTATGGCTCGCGATGCTCGGCGCCGTGATCGCCTTGCGGCGCGGCGAGCACATGCGCATGACCGCGCTCGTGGGCAAGACCTCGCCCCAGGTGCGCGCGTTTCTCGATGTGGTGGCGATTGCTGCGCCGCTCGCGTTCTTGCTGCTGATCGTCGGACCCGCCGTCGACTTCGCCCAGGACCAGGGCATCATCACGACGCCCGCGCTCGGTATCTCGGACACGTGGCGCGCCGCGGCGCTGCCCGTTGGCAGCGCGTTGATGCTCGCCGTCGCCTGCCTGCGCCTCATTCGCACTGCCAACTGGCAGATGGCGATTGGGGCGCTCGCGTTCGTCT
Source organism: Paraburkholderia silviterrae (assembly GCF_004353915.1). Classification (GTDB taxonomy): domain Bacteria; phylum Pseudomonadota; class Gammaproteobacteria; order Burkholderiales; family Burkholderiaceae; genus Paraburkholderia; species Paraburkholderia silviterrae. The sequence continues at coordinate 166,894 of NZ_SMRP01000013.1, forward strand.
GCGCCATCGCGGGCGTCTTCGTCGCGGCGGGTCCGTTGCTGCAGAATCTGGGCAACGCGAACCTGCTGGTCTTCTTCGTCGGGCTCGTCGCGCTGTGCGTGCTCTCGGGCGTGCCGATCGCCTTTTCGTTCGGCCTCGCCACGTTCGGCTACCTCGCGCTCACCACGAGCACGCCGCTCAGCGTCGTCGTCGGCCGCATGGACGAAGGCATGTCGCACCTGATCCTGCTCTCCGTGCCGCTGTTCGTGTTCCTCGGCCAGTTGATCGAGATGACCGGCATGGCGAACGCGATGATCTCGTTCCTCGCGAGCCTGCTCGGCCACGTGCGTGGCGGCCTCTCGTACGTGCTCGTGGGCGCGATGTATCTGGTGTCGGGCATCTCGGGCTCGAAAGCCGCCGACATGGCCGCCATCGCGCCCGTGCTGTTCCCCGAGATGAAGGCGCGCGGCGCGCAGCCCGGCGACCTCGTCGCGCTGCTCGCGGCCACCGGCGCGCAGACGGAAACCATTCCACCGAGCCTCGTGCTGATCACGCTCGGCTCGGTCACGGGCGTGTCGATCTCGGCGCTCTTCACGGGCGGCATGCTGCCCGGCATCGTGCTCGCGATCACGCTGTGCTCAGTGGTTTGGTGGCGCTATCGCGGCGACGACCTCTCGGACGTGCGCCGCGCGACGCGCCGCGAGATCTTGCGCAAGCTCGTCGTCGCGCTGCCGGCGCTCGCGCTGCCGTTCGTGATCCGCTTCGCGGTAGTCGAAGGCATCGCGACGGCGACCGAAGTCTCGACCATCGGCATCGTCTATGCGGTGCTCACGGGTCTGCTCATCTACCGGCGTTTCGAGTGGGCGCGCATCAAGCCCATGCTGATCGACACGGCCTCATTGTCGGGCGCGATCCTGCTGATCATTGGCGCCGCGACCGGCATGGCGTGGGCGCTCACGCAATCGGGTTTCTCGGGCCAGCTCGCGCAGTCGATGGCGGCGCTGCCCGGCGGCGCCGCGACCTTCATGGCCGCATCGATCTGCGTGTTCGTGGTGCTCGGCAGCGTGCTCGAAGGCATCCCGGCAATCGTGCTGTTCGGCCCGTTGATGTTCCCGATCGCGCACGAGATGGGCATCAACGAGGTCCACTATGCGATGGTCGTGATCCTCTCGATGGGCGTGGGTCTGTTCGCGCCGCCGTTCGGCGTGGGCTACTACTCGGCATGCGCCGTGAGCCGCATCCATCCCGACGAAGGCATGAAGCCGATCGTCGGCTATATGGTCGCGCTGGTGGTCGGCTTGATCATCGTGGCCGCCGTGCCCTGGATCTCCACTGGCTTCCTGCACTGACGCCCCTGCGCCGCGTCCTTTCACAGACGCGGCGCTTCCCCCCTTTTCAATTCAAACGATAGCCGCCGCCCGAAGGGCGCCGCGGCAAGGAGAAGTCATGTCCGCACTCACGCCGTTGCACGCCACGCGGCCGCTTGCCAATGCGATCCGCTTTCTTGCTATCGATGCCATCGTGCGCGCCGGCGAGGGCCATCAGGGCGTCCCGCTCGGCATGGCGGAGATCGCCACTGCGCTCTTCACGCAGCATCTGAAGTTCAATCCCGCCGACCCGCAATGGCCCGACCGCGACCGCTTCGTGCTCTCGAACGGCCACGGCTCGATGCTGCTCTATGCGCTGCTGCATCTGAGCGGGTATGCGCAGTTCGGCATCGACGAGATCAAGTCCTTCCGCGCGATGGGCTCGCGCTGCGAGGGCCACCCCGAATTCGACCCGGCGGCGGGCATCGAAGTGACGACGGGGCCGCTCGGCCAGGGGATCGCGAACGCGTTCGGCATGGCTGTCGCGGAGGCGTATCTGAACGCGAGATTCGGCGACGGCATCGTGAACCACTACACGTATGCGTTCGTGGGAGACGGCTGCCTGCAGGAGGGCGTGGGGCAAGAGATGATTTCGCTGGCGGGCCATTTGCAGCTCGGCAAGCTGATCCTCTGCTGGGACGACAACCGCATCACCGACGACGGCAGCACGTCGCTCTCGATCAGCGAAGACGTGAGCGCGCGGTTTCGCGTCGCCGGCTGGCATGTGATTGAAGTCGACGGACACGATCTCGACGCCTTGTCGGCGGCGCTCGCCGAAGCAAAGCGCGATGCGCGCCCTTCGATGCTCGCATGCCGCACCGTGATCGCGCGCGGTATTGCGCGCCTGCAAGGGCAGCGCGGCGGCCACAGCGGCAAGCTGTTCGAAGCCGATGCCGACGCGGCGCGCACGGAGCTGGGCTGGGCGCATGCGCCGTTCGAGATTCCGCACGACGTGCTCGAAGCCTGGCGCGCCGCGGGACGGCGCAGCGAAGGCGAATATCTCGCGTGGCGCGAGCGGCTGGCCGCATTGCCCGACGATGCGCGCGCCGAATTCGAGCGCATTCAGGCGGGCCGCTTGCCCGAGGGCTGGCAACGCGTGCTCGAAGACTACAAGCGGCAAAGCATCGAACGCGGCGAGGGCGAGGCGGGCATCCTGATCTCCGCCGAGATCAACGACCGGCTCGCGCAATTGCCTGAGCGCATGGTTGCCTGCGCCGACCTCGAGGCGCCCACGAGCCACAAGCGCAGCCTGCACGCATTTACCGCCGGGGACCGCAGCGGCGCCTATGTGCATTGCGGCGTGCGCGAGCACTTGATGGGCGCCATGGCGAACGGCATGGCCGCGCACGGCGGCGTGATCCCGCTGGCGGTCACCTACCTCGCATTTTTGGACTACGAACGGCCCGCGATGCGCATGGCCGCGCTCATGGGGCTGCCCGTGAAGTTCGTGTTCAGCCACGATTCGATTGGCGTGGGCAGGAACGGGCCGACGCATCAGCCCGTCGAGATCCTCGCCTCGCTGCGCGCGATGCCGAACATGCGGGTGTTCCGGCCCGCCGATGCCGTGGAGGCCGCCGAATGCTGGGCGCTCGCCTACGAGCACCGCAGCGGCCCGAGCACGATGGTATTCGCGCGGCAGAACCTGCCGCTCGTGCGCACGCGCCACAGCGCGGAGAACCGCTGCGCGCGCGGCGGCTACGTGCTCGCGCAGGCCGAGGGCGGCAAGCGCCTCGTCACGCTGCTGGCAACGGGCTCGGAGGTCGCGCTGGCGCTCACGGCGCGCGAGCGCTTGCAGCGCGAAGGCATTCCCACGGCTGTTGTCTCGCTGCCGTGCTGGGAAGTGTTCGACGAACAGGACCCCGCGTATCGCCAGGAGGTGCTTGGCACGGACACGGTGCGCGTGGGCGTAGAGGCCGCCGTGCGCTTTGGCTGGGACCGCTACCTGGGCGAACGCGGCGCTTTCGTGGGCATGGCGGGGTTCGGCGCATCAGGGCCTGCCGAGGACTTGTACCAACACTTCGGCATCACGCCCGAGCATATCGTCGCTGAAGCCAGGCGTCGCCTTTAAGCCGTTTCACTCAACTCAACACCATCGACAGGAATCAGCATGGAGAAGATCGTCTTTCTCGACCGCGCGACGCTCGCGCCGCAAATCCGGCTTTCGCGCCCGCTATTCGAACATGAATTCATCGAGTACGACCATACTTCGGCCGACCAGGTCGCCGCGCGCCTTGCCGGCGCCACCATCGCCATCACCAACAAGGTGCCGCTCACGGCGGAGGTGCTTGCACAATTGCCTGCGTTGAAGTTCGTCGCCGTGGCGGCGACCGGCACCGACTGCATCGACAAGGCGGCCTGCGAGCGGCATGGCATTCGCGTGTCGAATATCCGCGGTTACGCGGTCAACACGGTGCCCGAGCATACCTTTGCCTTGATGCTGGCGCTGCGGCGCAATCTGGTTGCCTACCGCGACGACGTGCTCAACGGCGAATGGCAAAAATCCGGCCAGTTCTGCTTCTTCAACCACCCGATCCACGATCTGGGCGGCATGACGCTGGGCATTATTGGCGAAGGCGTGCTGGGGCAACGCGTGGCCGAGATCGCGAAAGCGTTCGGCATGCGTGTGTTATTCGCGGCGCACAAGGGCCGCGAGGGTCTCGGGCCGCTCTACACGCCGTGGGACGAGATGCTGGCGACGAGCGACGTGATCACGATACACAGCCCGCTGACGCCGCAGACGCGCGGCATGCTTTCGACGCCCGAGTTTCGCGCGATGAAGCGCAAGCCGCTCATCATCAATACGGCGAGGGGTGGGCTCGTCGATGAGGACGCGCTCGTGCGCGCGCTCGACGAAGGGCTCATCGGCGGTATAGGGTTCGACGTGCTTTCGAGCGAGCCGCCCACCGACGACAATCCGTTGATGAGGATTGCGAAGCGGCCGAATGTGATCGTGACGCCGCACGTGGCATGGGCCTCCGACGAGGCACAGCAAAGCCTCGCGGATCAGCTGATGGACAACATTCACCGCTTCGTATGCGCGGAGCCCGCAAACCTGGTGGTGTGAGTGGCAGCAGCCATGGCGGCAGATAAAGTGTCATAAGCGGGCGGCGTCTGGCGTCTCGTCGCCCGCTTGCGCCCCAGTCAGACGGAAGAGACAGCGCCGCGCCGCACGGTGGGCGCCTCGTCGATGCGGCGGAAAATCAAGGCGGACGCGAGCGTGATGAGGCCCACGCAAACAAAGCTCATCCGGAACCCGAGGGTGGCGGATCCCCACTGATGCGCGAAGACGCTGACCAGCGCACCGCCGATCGACACGCCCAGGCCCATCGCCAGCATCTGCACCATCGAAAAGAGACTGTTGCCGCTGCCCGCATCCTCGTGCGAGAGACCCTTGAGCGTGACGCTGTTCATGGCCGCGAACTGCATCGAGTTGGCCGCGCCGAAGATGGCCAGCACCGCGATACCGACAAGCACGGGCGTGCCGCGCGAGATCAGTGCGAAGGCAACGATCGAGCCGCCCACGATCAGCGTGTTCACGAGCAGGAACGTGTCGTAGCCGTAGCGGCGGATCAACGGCGCGATCCAGCGCTTGGCGAGCGCGCCGGCGAGCGCTGCGGGCATCATCATGAGGCCCGAGCGCAGCGGTGAATAGCCGAGCTCGAGTTGCAGCAGCAGCGGCACGAGAAACGGCACCGCGCTCGAACCGACCCGGCACACGAGATTGCCGATCAGCCCCACGCTGAAATTCGGCTCGCGGAAAAGCGCAAGCCTGAAAAGCGGATCGGGGCGGCGACGCGCATACGGAATATAAAGGAGTGCAGCGCAGAGCCCGAGCACGAACAGCGCGCTCGCCCATGCGGCGCGATGCGACTGCGCCGGCACGTCGACCGCGAGCGAAAACGCGATCATGGACAAGGACACCAGTGCGCAGCCCGGCAAATCGAAGCGTGGCGCGGCGGCGCTCGCGTTGCCGGGCAGATAGCGATGGACCGCGAACATCCCGGCGAGGCCGATCGGCACGTTGATGAGGAAAATCCAGTGCCAGGAAACCGCTTCGACGAACCAGCCCCCGAGCGTCGGGCCGACGATCGGCCCGGCTTGCCCGGCGACTGAAATCATGGCAAGCGCGGCGACGTATTGCTCCGCGCTCACGGCGCGCAGCACGGCGAGGCGGCCTATCGGCATCAGCATCGACCCGCCTATACCCTGAAGCACCCGCGCGACGATCAGCTGTCCCAGTGTGTGTGCGCCCGCGCAGCACAGCGAGCCCAGCACGAAGATCAGGATCGCGGTGAAGTAGACGTGGCGCGTGCCAAAGCGGTCGGCGAGCCAGCCGGAGGCGGGCGTCAGCGTGGCCATCGTCAGCGTATAGGCGACGATGACCGGCTGCATCACGAGGGGCTTGACCCCGAGGCTGTGGGCCATGGACGGCAGCGCGGTGTTGACGATCGTCGTATCCAGCGCCTGCATGAAGAAGCCGGCTGCAGCGATCCAAAGCAGCGCGGTGTGACTCGAATTCTGTTTCATTGCGGTTTTGTGCGTCCCGCGCCCTTGCGGCCCAACCCACACCGAAGAGCGCCGATGCTGCCCGACTCGGTTACCATGACGCCATGATATCGGTACCATCGCCGATCGGGAATCGCACTGCAGGCGTTGACTGTTATCGGCATTGCCGATAACAATGCGTCATGCTCAATCCAGTCTGGCTCAAAAGCTTCGCGACGGTCGCGGCCTGCCACAGTTTCACCGAGGCGGCGCGCCAGCTCGGCCTCACGCAATCGAGTGTGAGCGAGCATATCCGGCGCCTCGAACAGGAGGTCGGCCGGCGCCTGTTCGTACGCGACACGCATTCGCTCGCGATCACCGCCGACGGCGAGGCCATGCTCGCGCACGCGGGCGCGATCCTGCAGGCCATCAACCGCGCCGAGTCGCAGTTCCGCGCGCCGCGCCTTAAAGGGCGCGTGCGGCTCGGTTCATCCGACGACGTTGCCCTCGGCCCGCTGCCGGCCGTGCTCACGGCGTTCCGCAACGCGCATCCCGATGTGGAGCTCGAAATCACGATTGGTATGACCGGGCACCTCTACGAGCTGCTGGACGAGGGCGCCATCGACCTGATGATCGGCAAGCGACGGCTTGGCGACAGGCGCGGCGTGGCGCTTTTCACGGGGCGGCTGGAGTGGCTCGCGCGCACGGGCACGATGGTCGATCTCGGGCAGCCGCTGCCGCTGATACTCGTGGCCGAGCCGAGTGTCACGCGCGCGGTTGTGCTTGATGCACTTGCCCAGACGGATTTTCGGTGGCAGATCGTGTGTACGAGTAGCAGCCATGCTGGCTGTGTGGCGGCGGCGCGTGGCGGGTTTGGGATCACGGTGCGGCCGCAATATCTCGCTGCGCGTGGGCTTGCGCCGCCGGTTAATGTGGCGAGCTTGCCTGTGCTGCCTGATGTGGAGTTCATTGCGCTCGCGGCGAAGCGGCTCAGCCGACCCGCGCAAACGCTGTTGCAACTGCTGCATGAGAGCGACCTGCGTGGGTCTTGGATTGGGGAGTAGGTTTTTTTCCATTTACATGGGGGTGTTGGCATTTCCTTGTTTTCATGTCGGTATATTTGTGTTGCCCCTGTGCGGGGCGGCACCTACTTTTCTTTGCAGCGGCAAAGAAAAGTAGGCAAAAGAAAGCCGCTCAAACCGCCAGTGTGACGCAGTACACCACTCGACTTAGATCGGAGCGGCTCCGGGGCGTCTGTCGCCACGCGTCGTCACACGGAGTGACTAAGGGCTCATCCATCCGGCGGCGCTGCGCGCGCCGTGGGGCATAGCCCAAACCAGTGGGGCGCACGCGTTTTCGTAGGACTCCAGTGTATTTTCTCGGCAGTACTACCGCGCATTCGCCGGGCAGCACGTCTGGTTTTCCTTGCAGGCCCTTCCGCCCGCGCGTAGCGCGTGGCGGGAAGGATGAGCCCTTTGTCACTAACGCGGAGTGTGCGAGGTGACGGATGCTCCGGAGCCGCTCCGATATAAGTCGAGTGGTGGACTGCGTCACACTGGCGGTGTGAGCCGCTTTCTTTTGCCTACTTTTCTTTGCGGCTGC
>NZ_SMRP01000013.1:174336-199819 GCF_004353915.1 Paraburkholderia silviterrae
GGAAAGGCCAACATCTTCAGATCCACCAAAAAAACCAAGAAATCACACCATCAAAAAAACTCACTTCACCCGCCAGGCTTCGCCATCAGGAAAAACAAACTTATCGAGCGATTCCGGCATCATTTCGATGCTATAACCCGGTTTCAGAGGCACCATATACCGCCCATTTCGAATCACAACAGGCTCAACAAAATGCTCATGCAAATGATCGACATACTCGAGCACCCGGTTCTCGAGCGAAGCCGAAACACAAATATAATCGAACAGCGAAATATGCTGCACATACTCACACAACCCGACACCGCCCGCATGCGGGCAAACAGGCACACCAAACTTCGCCGCCATCAGCAACACGACGATCACTTCATTCAGCCCACCTAATCGACAAGCGTCAACCTGACAAAAATCGATCGCCTGCGCCTGCAACAGCTGCTTGAACATCACGCGGTTATGACAATGCTCGCCGGTCGCAACACCAATCGATCCCAGCCGCCGGCGGATCGCCGCGTGCCCGAGAATATCGTCTGGGCTAGTCGGCTCCTCGATCCACCACGGATCGAACTCCGCGAGCCGCCGCATGTTCGCAATCGCTTCATCCACGTCCCACACCTGGTTGGCGTCCATCATCAGCTTCAGGTTCTCGCCAATTTCCTCTCGCAGAATGCGCGCGCGCCGCACGTCTTCGTCGAGATTGGCGCCTACTTTCTGCTTGAAATGCGTCCACCCCAGCGCGACACCCTCGCGCGCGAGACGCCGGATCTTCTCGTCGTCGTAGCCCAGCCAGCCCGCCGAGGTCGTATAGGCGGGATAGCCCTGCGCGAGCATTTCCTTTTCGCGCACCCCCTTGGTCTTCGCGTGGCGGTGCAGCATGGCTAACGCTTCGTAAGGCGTAAGCGCATCGGTCACGTAGCGAAAATCCAGACAGCGCACGAGTTCTTCGGGGCTCATGTCGGCGAGCAACTTCCACACCGGCTTGCCAACCGACTTCGCCCACAGGTCCCACACCGCATTCACGACAGCGGCCGTGGCCAGATGAATCGCACCCTTGTCCGGGCCGATCCAGCGCAACTGGCTGTCCGATGTGAATGCGCGCCAGAACGCGCCCATATTCGCGGCAATGTCTTCGAGATGTTTGCCAACGATGAGCGGCGCCAGCGCATTGACGGCCGTGACGCAGACCTCATTGCCGCGCCCGATCGTGAATGTGAGGCCGTGACCCGTGAATTTGTCTGGAGAATCGGTTTCGAGCGTGACGTAAGCGGCGGAGTAGTCCGGCGCGGCGTTCATTGCGTCGGAGCCATCGAGCGAGCGCGATGTGGGAAAGCGGATATCGCGAACGGACAGCCTTGTGATGGTGGTCATCTGAACTCCCAGCGGGGGAACCAGGCGTTAGCACGCGTTGACAACACTAGATTCGCTTCCTAGCATGCTAGCATGTCTTCTGGAAATCAAGCGCGCCGTGAGCTCTTCATACGATGCAGCGAATGCCGCCGGCAATCCTTATGTCGCACTGCAAAAGATCAAGGATGGCGAACGCGGCAGCCTGACCGACGCGGTTGAGCAGGCGTTGAGAGAAGCCATCGTGACGCTCGCGCTGGAACCGGGAATGATGATCGACAAGTTGGCGGTCTGCGACCGGATGGGCGTATCGCGCTTTCCCGTTTCCGCCGCGTTGGCAAGGCTCGCCCATGCGGGTCTCGTCGAGGTGTTGCCGCAGCGCGGCACGCGCGTCAAGCCGATCGCGCTAGACGATATTCGCCAGCATTTGTTTATCCGCAGCGCACTCGAAGTCGAAACGGTGCGCGGCGTCGCGCTAATGCAGGACCGGGCCACGATCGATGCACTGGCCAGCAATCTCGAAGCGCAGCGCAAGGTGGCCGGGAATGGGCAGCGTCTCGAGTTTCATGTGCTCGATCTGGCGTTTCACGAAATCCTGCTCGACGCGGTGAACTTGCCGCGAGTGAAAGAAATCGTCGCGGTATCGCGTAACGCGCTGGATCGCGCAAGGCAATTGCTGGCAAGTCCCGAGCGGCTCGCGCACACGCTCGACGAGCACGAACGGATCTTCAACGCCGTTCGCGCCGGCAACGCCGACGCGGCGGCACAGGCGATGCACGACCATCTCGACCAGGTGGTCGCGCAGTTGCAGCGGTCCGCGAAAGAACGGCCTGATCTTTTCGCGCCTTAGACTTACGTCAGGCAATGCCAGTGGTTCAACCACTTTCGTGCTGTTTCACAAGAAACGCCCATGACTCCGCTCATTTCCGTCAACAAGCTCAGCAAAAGCTTTCCCGGCGTGAGAGCGCTTCACGAAGTGCAATTCGAGCTCGCGGCGGGCGAGGTGCACGCGCTGATGGGAGAAAACGGCGCGGGCAAGTCGACGCTCATGAAGATTCTCGCCGGCGTGTACAGCCGCGATTCCGGCGAAATTCTCTATGACGGCCGGCCCGTTGCGTTCGCGAGCCCGCGTGAGGCCCAGGCCGCGGGTGTCGGCATCATTCATCAGGAGCTCCAACTGATGAATCATTTGACCGTCGCGCAGAACATGTTCATCGGCCGCGAGCCGCGCGGGCGTTTGCGCCTGTTCCTCGACGAAGACAAGCTCAATGCCCGCGCACGCGCGATCCTCGAGCGCATGCACGTCCATCTCGACCCGCGCACCGTGGTCGGCACGCTCACGGTCGCGAGCCAGCAGATGGTGGAGATCGCCAAGGCCTTGTCGTTCGATTCGCGCGTGCTGATCATGGACGAGCCAACGTCCGCGCTCAACGACGCTGAGATTGGCGAGCTCTTTCGCATCATTCGCCAGTTGAAGGCGCGCGGTGTCGGGATCATCTACATCTCGCACAAGATGGACGAGCTCAAGCAGATTTCCGATCGCGTGACCGTGCTGCGCGACGGCGAATACGTGGCCACCGTCTGCACCGCCGATACGAGCGTGCAGGCCATCATCGGCATGATGGTCGGCAGAACGCTCGCCGATATCGCCCCGTGGCAGGGGCCCGCACACGCGGGCGAAATCGCGCTCGAAGTGAAGCATCTGAACGCCGGTCCGCTCGTCAGGGACGTGAGTTTCACGCTGCACAAAGGCGAGATACTGGGCTTTGCCGGGCTGATGGGCGCCGGCCGAACCGAAGTCGCGCGCGCCGTGTTCGGCGCGGACCCGATCGAATCCGGCGAGATCTTCGTGAAAGGCGTGAAGGCCGCAATCAGGAAGCCTGGCGACGCCGTTGCGCGCAGCATCGGCTATCTCTCTGAGGACCGCAAGCGCTATGGACTGGCGACCGGCATGGACGTCGAATCGAACATCGTGATGTCCAACCTCGGCAAATTCCTTTCGCTGCGCCTGTTCCTGCGTCGCACGCAGATACGCAAGACAGCGTCGCATTTCATCAATCTGCTCGCCATTCGCACGCCTTCCGCGACGCAACCGGTCCGGCTGCTCTCCGGCGGCAACCAGCAGAAGATCGTCATTGCGAAGTGGCTGGAGCGCGACTGCGACGTGCTCTTTTTCGACGAGCCGACGCGCGGCATCGACGTTGGCGCCAAGAGCGAAATCTACAAGCTGTTGCGCGCGCTTGCCGGGCAGGGCAAGGCGATCGTGATGATCTCGTCGGAACTGCCGGAGATTCTGCGCATGAGCGACCGGATCGTCGTGATGTGCGAAGGGCGTATCACGGGCGAACTCTGCGCGAGCGAAGCGACGCAGGAGCGCATCATGCATCTCGCGACGCAGCGCGAAGCCCTGCAAGCAGCATGAAATCGGCATGAAAGCGGCATGAGCCTCGAGAGGTTGAATCCATGACATTGCAATCGGATACTGCGGCGCTGTCCAACCAGAAACGGCCGTCCGGCTTCAGGGCGCGCATTTTCTCGCCGACTGCATTGCAAAAGCTGCTCGCGTTCGCCAGCCTGATCCTGATGCTGATCTTTTTCAGCTTCGCGTCGCCGGCTTTCATGCAGATCGACAACATCCTCGGCATCCTGCAGGCGACGGCCGTCAATGGCGTGCTCGCGATTGCCAGCACGTTCGTCATCATCACGGGCGGCATCGATTTGTCCGTCGGCACCTTGATGACCTTCACGGCCGTGATTTGCGGCGTGTTTCTCAGCTATTGGCATCTGCCGATGTGGACCGGCGTGCTCGCCGCGATTGGAACGGGCGCGCTGTGCGGTTCCATTTCGGGCACGTTGACAGCGAAAATGAAAATCCCGCCGTTCATCGCCACGCTGGGCATGATGCTGCTGCTCAAGGGGCTGTCGCTCGTGGTCTCGGCCGACAAGCCCATCTATTTCACCGACACCGAAAACTTCTACATGATCTCGCAGGATTCGCTGATCGGCTACTTCCTGCCGAGCGTGCCTGTGCCGAACGCGGTGCTGATCCTGTTCCTGCTCGCCATCGTCAGCTCGATCACGCTCAATCGCACGGCGCTCGGCCGCTATACGTTCGCGCTGGGCAGCAATGAAGAGGCCGTGCGCCTGTCCGGCGTGAATGTCGACCGCTGGAAGATCGCGATTTACGCGCTGGGCGGCTCGATTTGCGGCATTGCAGGACTGCTTATCGCATCGCGTCTGAACTCGGCGCAACCGGCGCTCGGTCAGGGATACGAACTGGAAGCCATCGCGGCCGTCGTGATCGGCGGCACGTCGTTGAGCGGGGGCTCGGGCACGATACTCGGCACCATCATCGGTGCTTTCATCATGAGCGTGCTGACCAACGGCTTGCGCATCATGTCGGTTGCGCAGGAGTGGCAGATCGTGGTGACGGGCCTCATCATCATCCTCGCTGTCTACGCGGATATCTTGCGGCGCAAGCGGGGCTGATGCCCTACCTTTGGAGGAGAAACCCCATGTTGAAAAGAAAACTCATCAGTGTCGTGATCGGAGTCGGCGCGCTCGTCGGGGTGACCGCTTCGACGTTTGCTGAGGAACCCTACATTCCGCTCATCTCGAAGGGCTTCCAGCATCAGTTCTGGCAAGCGGTGAAAGCGGGCGCGGAGCAGTCGGCGAAGGAGCACAACGTCAGGATCACCTTCGAAGGCCCGGAAACGGAAGCCATGGTTGACAAGCAGATCGACATGCTCTCAGCCGCGCTCGCCAAGAAGCCGCAGGCGCTCGGCATTGCCGCACTCGACAGCAAGGCGGCCATTCCGCTGCTCAAGCGCGCACAGGCCGAGAAGATCCCTGTGATCGCGTTCGACTCGGGCGTCGACAGCAACATTCCGCTGACGACGTGCGCAACGGATAACCTGGCTGCCGCCGCGCTAGCCGCCGACAAGATGGCGGAGATGATCGGCGATTCAGGCGAAGTCGGCGTGATCGTGCACGACCAGACGAGCCGCACGGGTATCGATCGCCGTGACGGCTTTCTCAACGAAATGAAGACGAAGCACCCGGGCATCAAGATCGTTTCCGTGCAGTACGGCGGCGGCGACCACCTGAAGTCGGCGGAAATCGCCAAGGCGATGATTCAGGCCAACCCGAACATCAAGGGCATTTTTGGCGCCAATGAAGGCTCGGCGGAGGGCGCGGCGATCGGCGTGAAGGAGTCGGGCAAGAAGCTGGTGCTCATTGGCTATGACTCCGGCAAGGAGCAAAAGGACGACATCACCTCTGGGTTGATGGCGGGCGCGATCACGCAGAACCCGGTCGGCATCGGCAAGTGCGTTGTCGATTCCGCGGTGAAGGCGCTCAAGGGCGAGAAGCTGCCCAAGAAAGTCGACACGGGCTTTTACTGGTACGACAAGACCAATATGACCGATCCGAAGATCGCTGCGGTGCTTTACGACTGAGCGGTGGTGAAGGCGCGTCCTGCGGGGGCGCTTCGACGCCAGGAAGACCATCGCCGAAGGCAAGGCCCCTGCGCTGGAGATGCTGCTCGAGACGCGCCGCCGAACAGCCGCCACGCGGGCTAATAGCGCTTGCGGCTCGGCGGCCCCCGGTTTGCCGTTCTTGAAAAAAGATCACTATGAGTGATCTTTTTTCGTTTTGTTTAAACCGCCTTGGCTTGGCAAGCTGCCGTTGAAGCAGCGTTTCGAGTTCCTGGGCAAGGGCCGTTCGATCTGCTGCCCTGGTCGTTCGCAGCGGAGATGTCCGTCCACCGCAGACACAACCGTCGAACCAGATCCACCCATATTCCGCTTCAATACGGCGGCTCGTCGTAGCCTTTCATCCGGTAGATGGCAAACGAAAGGAGCCACGCCAGAATGAACACGCCGATGATAACGAAGCCGAGATCATTGAAATTGTCGTTGAGCGTGCCAATGACGTTCCAGAACGCGCCTTTAAAGTTGAACTGGTCGCCAACCAGGCCGAGCGTTTCGATGCCGCCGATCAGCACCGCAACGAGCACCGAGACTAGCGTGATGGTGAGGTTGTAATAGAGCTTGCGGATGGGGCGAACGAACGCCCAGTCGTACGCGCCGAGCATCAGCACGCCGTCGGTCGTGTCGACGAGCGACATGCCAGCGGCGAACAGCACGGGAAACACCAGCACGACCGATATCGACACCCCTTGCGCAGCCTGGCTAGCCGAAATGCCGAGCAGGCTCACTTCCGTTGCCGTATCGAAACCCAGGCCGAACAGAAAGCCGAGCGGAAGCATCCACAGCGGTCTCGACACCAGGCGGAACAGCGGCCGGAACAGGCGTGCCAGCAGCCCGCGGCTGTTGAGCAGCAGATCGAGATCGTCGTTGCTATAGGGTTCGCCGCGCCGCACCTTGCCGAACGCGCGCCACACGCCGCGCAGGATCACGATGTTCATCGCGGCGATCAGAAAGAGAAAGAGCGCGGACACGCTCGTGGAAATGAGGCCGCCCATGTCCTTCCAGGCCTCGACACGGCTTTCGAGCGCCGCAGCCGTCGCGGCCACGGCCGCCGCCACGATCAGCACGACGGCGGAGTGCCCGAGCGCGAAGAAGAAGCCGACGGTCACGGGCCGCTGGCCGTCTTGCATCAGCTTGCGCGTGACGTTGTCGATGGCGGCGATATGGTCGGCGTCCACGGCGTGACGCAGTCCGAAACCATAGGCAAGCAGGCCGGTGCTCAAGAGCAGCGGGTGCGCATGGAACGCGATGAAGGCCCAGATCCAGGCGCCGATATTGAATGCTGCGAGAACGATGTAAATGCCGGCGACGCGGCGGCGCAGCGCTCCCTGCACCGGAACGGTTTCGATAACAGTGGACATGAGACAGATCCTGAGGTCGGGCTGTCCTTGCAACGGGCAACCGCTTGCGGCGGTGCTGGCGCGCCGGGACACCCCGCCCGTTGCGGCTGCTTGGACCTCGGTCGATGGCAGGTCTCCTGGCTCGCGGGTCGTCGTCTCGTGCCGGCCTTCCCGGTTTCCCAGTGGCCTCCTTCGGCACGGACTCGCCGCTCACAGTTGCGGGGGCAGCCGCAGACTGAAGGCGTGCGCCTCTACTGCGTTCCCTTTTCATCCCGTCGCCGGGAACCATCAGCGCGCAAGCGTAACGGCCGCATGCCTGGCGCGTCAACTGCGAGGGGAAAACCAGCGCGAAGAAACAGCTATTCCCTTTGCAATCCATACGAATAGCTTACGAAAAGATCCGGGAGTTTGTGATGGCCAACTCGCTTGCGATTTAGCGCTGGAGGCTGATCTCGCCTATCAGACGCCCCTGCCTGTCTGGCGCGGTCGTTGCGTGCCATAATTCACCGTCTCCATCCCACCTCCTCACACCGCGCGCGCCATGTTCCGCGTCCGTCTCCAGAAGCTCGGCAGCCTGCTTGGATTGCTTGCAATCCTGATGGCCACGCTCGCGCCGGCGGTTTCGCAGGTGCTGGCGTCGCATCAGCAGTTGAGCAACGCGCTTGCCACCTACTGCACGGTGGAGAGCGCAGCCGATCCGGCGGGCCACGATGGCACGCCGGCGCATTCGGCGGCACCGCACTGGCAAGCCTGTGCATACTGCGGGCTCCTCGCTCACGTGCCCGCGCTCACCGGCGGTGCGGTAGCGCTTGCCGTCACGCTGCTGGTCGTGCGTGTGTCCGCGCCAGAGGCGTGGGCCGAAGTTCGCGCCGCCTTCGCTCACACCGCGGCGCAACCCCGGGCGCCTCCCGTTTTCTCCTGATCCGTCGTGCCATCAACCGGGTGCCGCATTGCGCAAAGCGCAGGCGGCCGCTGCTCGCGCACGCGCGCGACGGCTACCCACGACAACTGGAGAAAACAACCATGCTCAACCTTTTCAGACAGCAGGCGGCGCCCGTGCGCGCCGCGCTTTTCGCCGCGAGCGCAATCGCGTCGCTCACGGCCTCTTCCACCGCATCCGCTCACGCGGTCGTCGGCGACCGGGTCTTTCCGGCGACGATGGCGGTCGACGACCCCGGCGTCGGCGATGAATTCAACCTGCAGTACAACCACACCAAGACGCTAGACAGCAACGGCAACGACATGAACGTCAACACGGTGTCGTATGAGTGGGACAAGCTGATCACGAAGAACCTCGCGTTCAGCGTCGCGAGCGACTACGTGAGCCAGAACTCGCCGGACGGCAATGCGAAGGGCTGGGATGACGTGACCCTTGGCGTCAAATACCTCGTCTACGCGAACCCGCAACACGAGTTCATGGCATCGGTCGGGCTGCTTGCTACGCTCGGCGGCACCGGCGCCAAATCGATAGGAAGCTCGTTTTCGACATTTACGCCGACCGCCTATTTCGGCAAGGGCTTCGGCGACCTGCCTGACGCGCTCGGCTATCTGCGGCCGTTCGCCATTACCGGCACGATCGGCCCGAACCTGACGACCGCATCGTCGGACCAGGGGCCGAACTCGCTGGGCTGGGGCTTGACGCTGCAGTACAGCATTCCCTACCTGCAGCAGCAGGTGAAGGACCTCGGACTGCCACAGCCATTCGCCAACCTGATTCCGGTCGTCGAATTCCCGATGAGCACCTGCACGGCGGGCGCGTGCGCCGGTCAGACGACGGGTACGATCAACCCGGGCCTGCTCTGGACGAACCGCTACGGGCAGTTCGGTGTCGAGGCACAGATACCCGTCAATCACGCGTCCGGCACGCATACGGGTATCCTGGTGCAAGCTCATCTCTACTTTGACGACATGTTCCCGAACTCGCTCGGCAAGCCGCTGTTCTGACCCAGGAGGACGCTTCTCATGAAACTGCACACGACCACCGCACGCGGCGCCGTTGCCGCAATCCTGATCGCTGCCTGCCAGCTCGCGCACGCGCATGCCTACCCGACCCATCAGGCGCCAGGGGCTGGCTCGACCGTCCCGGTATCGCAGAAGGAGGTCGCGATCGACTTCGACGACGGGCTCGAGCCCGCGTTCAGCTCGATTACCGTCACGGACGCGAAGGGCAGTGCGGTCAACAGCGGCAAGGCCGTTGTCGACCCGTCGAACAAGAAGCACATGTCCGTGGGGCTCAATCCGCTGACGCCGGGCGTTTATACGGTCTCGTGGGTCGCCGTGGCCGATGACGGGCACCGCACGCAGGGGCACTACACCTTCAAGGTGAAGTGACCGTGGAGCTGCTCGTCGCCGTGCTGATGCTCGCGGCGGTGCTGGGCCATACCGCGCCCGGCGGCGGGTAGCATTTGCGCGCCGCATTGGTGCATCGCCCATCTACCTTCTAGCCGCGAGGCGAGCGCTTGTGGCGTGGCACGCAGCACGCAGCACGCGGCACGCAGCACGCAGCACACAGCACGCAGCACACAGCACACAGCACGTAGCACGTAGCACGTAGCACGTAGCACGTAGCACGTAGCACGCGGCACGTAGCACGCGGCACGTAGCACGCGTCGCTGCGTGCCGCGCCCGCCGCGGCCACCGAACGCGAACGGCGTTCGCATCGGTGTCCGCATCCGTGGCTTGCGTCGAGCCTGCGCGAGCGTCAGAACGCGTAGCGCACGCCACCGAAGATGCTGCGCCCCTCGCCCGGATAGAAGATCGGGGTCGAGGCCGTCCGCGCGTTGGCAACGGTGCTGATGTCGCTCACGTAGCGCTGGTTCGTGAGATTGCGCGCATCGATATAGACCGACAGGCCGCTGCGGAAGTCCCATCCCGCCTGCACGCCGAGCAGGGTGTAGCCGGGCACGCGCAGCGTGTTGGCGTCGTCGGCCCAGGCGCCCGCTGGCACCCAGTCCACCGACGCCGAGATATGGAAGCCATCGGGCCGGGAATAGCCGAGCGCAGCACGCACCACGTTGACGGGCACGCCGGCGATGCGGTTCGAGCCGTATTGCGGGTCGTCCTTGAAGCGGAAGTCGCTCAGGTTCCACAGGCCCGAGAGCGTGATCCTGTCGCCCGCGCCGCGCCGCGCGATATCGCGCAGCAGATCGACCGACACGCCTGCTTCGATGCCTTGCAGCACGGTCTTGTTGGCGTTGAAGGTCGAGGCGGGAATATTCGGGTCGGTCGTGTATTGCAGCAACTGGTCGCGCACGAGCGAGCGATACGCCGTGAAGTCCCAGCTCACGCGATCATGCGTGCCGCGCGAGCCGAGCTCGACGGTCCAGGCATGCTGCGAGGCGAGCGGCGTGAAGCGCGTCGTTCTGCCGAAGGTCTGCGTGAGGTCCGTAAAGTCGGGCACGTCCTGACTGCGCGTGATGTCGGCGAATGCCTGAATGTCGCGTGCCGGCTGCCAGAGCACACCGAGCTTCGGATTCAGGCCGCTGAATGTCTCGCTCGTGGACTTGTACGTGGGGTCCGCTGCGAGCCCGCCGTGATCCACGTACTCGCGCACGTCGCGCAGCGCCTTCACGCCCGCCATCAGCGCGACCGTGGGCAGAACGAACAAGCGGTCCTCCAGATACGCCTCGTAGTTGTAGGCGTTCTGGGACGCATTGAGCGTTTGCGTACCCCGTTCGCCGGAGACGTTGACGTACTGGCGCGCCTGGGTGTTGCCGCCAAAAAAGCGTGCACCGGCGATGATGTCGTTGCGCATGCCACCGATATCGAGCTTCGCCGTGTAGCGTGGCGCGAATCCATATGTCCAGCCGTCCTGATCGAGAACCTGGAAGATCGGATGATAGAGACTCTTGTGGATGGCCCAGGTGTCGAAGGTCAGCTCGCCCGTGTCGAGCTTGAGCGTGGTGCGGTTTGCGATGCGCTCCGTGCGCGTGTTGCGCGCCTGATCGCCGGCGACGGCACTTGGCGCGGCCTTGGTGGGATTGTTGAGCGCGTCGGAGAGCGAGAGCGTGCCGGGCAGCAACTGGTTCACGACATAGGCCCCCACGTAGAAGCGCGTTTCGAGCGTGGGACTGAAGCGATAGCCGATGTTGGCATTGAACTGCTGGTAGTTGCCGGTTGCATGATCGCGATAGCCGCTGGAATGGTCGCTAGAAAACGTGGCGATGAAGTCGAGCGGTCCCATCACGCGCGAGAACTGGGCGCTGCCGCGCACGGTGCCAAAGCTGCCACCTTCGAGGCGCACGATGTTGGGCGCCTCGGCGGTATAAGCCGTTGGCGTGAGGAAGTCGATCGCGCCACCGAGTGTCGAGGCGCCATAGGCGAGCCCGTTGCCGCCCTTGTAGACCTCGGCGGCCTGTAGCGCGAGCGGGTCGATCTGATAGTAGTCGCCGCTGCCGTCGGCCAGGTTGGTGGGAATGCCATCCTGAAGAATCTCGAGGCCGCGCGTGTGGTAGCTGCGCGCAATGCCCGATCCGCGAATCGACAGGCGCAACTCCTGGCCGTAGCGGTCCTGCACGAATACGCCGGGCACATCCTTCAGGACGTCGCGCAGCGTAAACGCATAGGTGTTTTCGTACGTACTGCTATCGACAAAGCCGACCGAGCCTGCTGTCTCGTCGAGCGCGCGCTTCGCGTCCGTCACGCTCCGCGAGGTGAGCGAGTGTGCGCTCCGATCGCTCACGACCACGGGAGGCAACGTGTTTTCGGAAGCGGGCGCGGCAGGGTCGGCGGCGTCCGCCCAGGCATGCGAGGCAAGAAGGGCAATGGCGCCCGAAATGGCGGCGCGAACTCGAGTGGGCTGAAACATGATGGTCTTGTCGGTTGATTGAAGTTGTTGTGCGAACGACGGACGTACGCAGACGCGCCGCGCGTTCAGGCGGCGTCGAGTGACGGTCTGTGGCTGGCATCCGGCAAAGGCGCGGCCAGCCGGCGGCCGGTGCCGCGGGCCGAAACGGACCGTATTGCAGCGATGTCGTGTACGGGTGTCTGTGCGAGCGAGCCCGCCACGCCCGGCTAAAGCGGGCGTGCCGAGGGGCGATCAGCGAGCGGGTGCACGGCAAGCGCGAACGCGTGCGTGATCACCCGCACGCCTCGCGGGCGCGCAGTGCAAAACAGACGGAACCGGGGATATCAGCGCAAGGCTGGAGGCGCGCGCGGCCGTCCCGATGGGAAGGCGCCAAGCGGTGTGAAACTGGTGGACAGCGCGGAAACGGCCGTGACGGCGACGAGGGTGAGAACGGGCAGCAAGACGGCTGGGCCCGGCGGCATGCTCGCGTGCGTGGTGAGCAGATCGCAATACCCGCATGCGTTCAGCGCCCCGGCCGGGGAGCCGTGTTGGCTCACGCCGGCATCCAGCGTCGTGGAACAAAGCGCAGCGACGGGTTGGTGCTCGCGCCAGGCGCCGACCAGTTGACTGACCAGCGGCGCGAGCACGATGAGCTACATGGCGATCAGGCCGAGCCATGCAGTCGTTCGTGTGCGGGCGCGAGGGTTCATGTCGGTCGGGTGCGGAGTGCGGGGTAGTTTAACACTGCGTAAGAATCGTTTCCACGCTGAAAGCCGGGGATAAGCATATTGGTAAGTGGTAAGGTTATAGCGGCTCAAAGTGATCGGTCGCGCCAACGCGGCCACCCGCCTGGAAAGTCAATGGCGTCGATCGCCAGGCGTATCAGCGGTTGGCGTCGTGTCGTTGCACACGTTGGTTTGCCGCAGGTGGGTTGCTGCGTTCGGTGGCCGCCCAGTGTCATGTGTGCGCCAGATGCCCCATAAAAATTAGCCCCAGGTTGCAGGCAGCTTTCGTTAGAATCAGTTTTCGTCAGGGAAAAAGCCTGGTTGCCTGGTTGTGGCGGTATCGGGTCACAAATGCTGCTGCCCCTGATTCCCTTGTTCATCTTTTACCGGAGGCGAACGTGCCGGGCTTACTTCCCAATGTCGACCGCGAGGGACTCCTCGAATATTCAGTGGTTTACACCGACCGATCGCTCAATCACATGTCGCAGCGCTTTCAAGGTGTCATGCGCGACATTTCCAATGGGCTGAAAAAGGTCTACAACGCGAAGTCGGCCGTTGTCGTCCCAGGCAGCGGGACTTTCGGCATGGAAGCCGTTGCCCGTCAGTTCGCGACCAACAAGAAGTGTCTGGTCATCCGCAATGGCTGGTTCAGCTTCCGCTGGTCGCAGATTTTCGACATGGGCAGCATTCCGTCTGAATCGATCGTGTTGAAGGCGCGTCCGGTCGAACAAGGAAGGCAGGCCGCCTATGCACCGCCCCCGATCGAAGAAGTGGTTGCCGCGATCAGGGATAACAAGCCGGATCTGGTCTTTGCGCCGCATGTCGAAACCGCGTCCGGAATGATGCTGCCCGATGCGTATTTGCGCGCGGTGTCCGACGCCGTGCATGCCGTTGGCGGCATGTTCGTGCTGGATTGCATCGCTTCCGGCACGGTCTGGGTCGACATGCAGGCCAGCGGCGTGGATATCCTGATCAGCGCCCCGCAAAAAGGCTGGAGCGCGTCACCGTGCTGCGCGCTGGTCATGCTCAGCCCGCTCGCCCGCGAAAGAATCGAGGCAACCACCAGTACCAGCTTCGCCTGCGACCTTCGCAAATGGCTGCAGATCATGGAAGCCTATGAGAACGGCGGGTTCGCGTATCACGCCACGATGCCCACGGACAGTCTCGCGACGCTGCGCGACGTGATCAAGGAAACCGAGGCATACGGCCTTGACAAGGTGAGAGCAGAGCAACTCGAACTCGGCGAGCGCGTTCGCTCGCTCCTGGCTGGCAAAGGTTTCAGAAGCGTGGCGGCCGAAGGTTTTGAGGCACCGGGCGTCGTGGTCTGCTACACGGACGACGATGGCATACGATCCGGCAAGAAGTTCGCCGATGCCGGCTTGCAGATCGCGGCCGGCGTTCCGCTGCAATGCGACGAGCCTGCAGATTTCAAGACCTTCCGCGTGGGATTATTCGGCCTGGAAAAACTGCATGACGTCGAAAGCGCGGTTG
Source organism: Paraburkholderia silviterrae (assembly GCF_004353915.1). GTDB lineage: Bacteria > Pseudomonadota > Gammaproteobacteria > Burkholderiales > Burkholderiaceae > Paraburkholderia > Paraburkholderia silviterrae. The sequence continues at coordinate 188,507 of NZ_SMRP01000013.1, forward strand.
CCAGGTTCGCCAAGGCGTTGGACAGCATTGTCTAGAACGCTTATCCGCACCATGCGCGCATGGCGCGGCCCTGGATTAAAACCGTATTGGCAGGACGACTGATAGATTTCAGTTCATAAAGAAGAGGGCTCGCGTTCGCACCAAAGTCGTTGCAGGCAAGGCGCGCAACGCAAGCCCATATCGTTGCGCCTGCACTCATCCCTTGAGCGATAGCGCTCGTTCAAGGCATTGCCCTAACCGCGTGCGCAGCTATCCTGGTGGCGGGTGGTGGAGGAGGTGGGGGATCGACCACATCGAACGCCACCACGATGAATGGCGTGGTGGCAGTCGGCGACCCGCTCGGCGGCGCAAACCTGACCATCGTCGACTCCACCGGCAAGAACGCGCAGACCACGAGCAGTTCGAACGGAAACTATACGCTCTCCCTCTCCGGCCTGACCCCGCCCCTGCTCATCGTGGCCAACGACCCGAGCGGGACGAATTTGCCGATGTACTCGGTGGTCACGACGCTCACCGAGCCGGCTGGCCCCCTCAGGCGCACCCCTAATCACCAATGTGACGCCGCTCACCACGGCCGTGAGCGCGGAGCTCACGAGCGATGGCAACCCGGCTGATCTCGTTGCTACCGGCGCGCTCACGAAAATGGTGACGGCTGCAACCGTGACATCGGCAACGTCCACACTCAATTCGGTCCTCGCCAAGCTTCTGGCGCAGAACGGATTGAACGCTTCGTTCGATCCGATATCCGGCCCGTTCACGCCCAATCACACCGGCGCCGATGCCGTGATCGATTCTGTCGTGGTCACCCCGTCGCCGGCAGGCGGACTTCAGATCATGAGCATTGCCAATATGGGGGTGAGCGTCCCGCTCAGCCAGAGCACCTCGACAGCGACCGTGCTCAGCCCGCCACCTTACCCGGTCGGCTACCTCAGCACGCTGCTCACGCAACTGGGTCAATGCCTCGCGGGCACCACCTCGGCGTGTTCGTCGGCGATCGACGCTGGGTACCTGGAATACGGGGTAAGCAAGTTTCAGACTGAACACCCAGGGATCAGTGCGTCAGGCACCACCATTACGGGAGTCACGACCCTGGCGTATTTCCCGGGCGGGACATTCCCGAACATCAGCGGCGAAAGTAGCCTCACCGCGCCCCCGACGGGCGGCCAGAAGACAAGCGGCAACACGAGCTACTACCGGTGGTCGTGGCAACCGATGCTGTCGGGCGGCAAGCTGATCGCGCCGACCAGTAATCTTGGGCAATGGTATGGATCCGCGTCGATCGCGGCCTCGAACCTGCCGGTTCAGTACGAGCTCTATACGGTGACCCTGTACGATTCAACCGGCAAGCAGATCGGCACACCCCAGAGCGTGATCAACACCGCGCCGCCAATGACGGCTGCGGCGGGCCCAACGACAGTCTGGCCGGTGCTGTCGAGCGGCACCGCGAGCACTGCACTCGCGGCCGGGGCGGCAATCGCAATATCGAGCTGCTCTGGAGTTCCAAGGGCATAAGCTACAACGCCCAGAGCCAATACGACAACTGATGTGCGCCAGATTGTCGAGGTTCGCGTCGACGGCTTGCTCATCGCCGGAATGTTCCGGGATGGCGGTCCGTACGGCGCGATGGCATTCGTCTGGTTGGGGCGCTAGCTGTGCGATTGGCATCGTGCGACCCAATTGGGCGATGATTCCCTTTTCGTTGCGCAATCGACAGCTATCAATGCGCAGCGACCGATCCCCCCGCAGCCACTCGTGTTGTGAGCGCACGGATGCAAGGCGGTATATTCGGTAAGCGACTGGAGCAAAGTGCAGCGTTCAGCGGATACAAACTCTCCGCTTCATTTCCCGGGTTCCTGGGGGGCGTCGCATTGCCGGGCCACGCACCGCCAAAAAACACGCTCATGCGGTGCGTTGTCGAAGAATTGCGGGGTCGCTTGCCACAACGAGGCATTCTGAAATCTGCCCTCGGGTGATTTGCAATCGTTGGCGGCTTGCTCGACAGATTTCGCTGCATCCGCCAGGCAACGTGGGATGCCATCGGCGCAGAGTGCCGCCGCTTCCTGCTCGCAAGCTGCAAAAGCATAGCCACCACTGAGGCATAACGCGGCTGAGATGATTCGAGCTGCCAGTTTGATTGGGCGATTCGTACAAAGGCGCGGGCCTGCAAAAGCCCATCTACGATCGAGTGGGGCGTTCACGGTGGACTCCCTCGGCGGGTTCGCCATTGACTGCATTAGCAACGACTGGGAGAAGCGGCGTATATTGTCCGACGATAACTTAAGCGCTGCGCGTGAACGGTGCGATTAGTTATTTGACATCCTAATTTATTGAGTAATTATAGGATGCCATGCTTACGCATCGATTAAGCTGAGGATTGGTCGCGTTGTCGATGTTACTAATCGTTGACGTGATTTAATTGGGAGATTGGTAGAGCAAGAAGGCGGTGCTTGCCGGCCGGACTGAGCCGTATCGCCAACCCGGCGGTCTCACGGTTTCGCAGCACCGATCCGTTCAGTTCCACGAGCGCCGTTTCGCTGCGGCTGCGGCCGCAATGCGGGAGCTTGCCGCCGGCCTCGATCGCTATTTGTCTGGACTGGGCGGCGCACTCTGCTCTGCTGGCGGCGAGACAATGGTTTGCGGCTCCAGCTGGAGATTTTCTCCGGGAATCGGCTCGACGCTTTGCACGGCGGGCGGCTGGACATTCTTGTTCACGGAGGAGGGCGGCTCGGCGCTGGCCGGCGGCGCGCTGTGCTGCGCGGCGCTCTTGCCGCTCGTCATGCCTGTGCCCACGTTCGAGGCTGCGTTGTTTTCGCTTTTGAGGACGCCGTTCGGATCGAACAGAAACACGGCGGCTTGCGAGTGCGTGTCGGCGCCGCCAACCAACGACCCGATCAACGGAATATAGGTTTCGGGGTGAGGCCGCGAGGTCACGTACGTGTAGACGAGCAGCGTCGAGCCGTCGTCCAGCGCGCTCTCGACCGAAGCCGGGCCGAGCGCGGCGACCACCTGTTGCCGCGTCGTCACGCCAGGCTTGAAGTTCGCCATCTGTTCGGGGGTCACTTCGACGCCCGCCGATACGCAACCGGCAAGCAGTGCGCAGCACAGTAACCCGGCAATCTGTCCACGTTTCATGTTGCCACCCCTCAACCATTCTACGACGATGGGGGCAAGCCGGTGGCCCATGGCACGATCGATCTTCCGCACTGCTAAATCGAATCGCTGAAGAGAAACTGATGGCAGCCTTAAGCCACGGCACTGTTACAAAAAATATTCTTTTAAAGCATAAAGACGGCGCGCCGATAAAGGATATGCCGTGGTAAGGCAATAACCATTGGAGAGCAATACATGTCCATACAAGCAGTTGGCAACCAGCCGGCGAACGTCGCGGCATCGGGTGCGGGTCCGCAGCCGCAACAGACGGCGAGCGCAACAAAACCGACATCGGCCTCGCAATCGGGCAGCGCGACTGCGCCCGCGCAGTCCGGTTCGCCATCGACGTCCTATACGGTCAACATCAGCAGCGCCGCACGCGCCGCGCTCGCCGAAGCAGCGGAATCGTCGGTCCAGACCGCACAGGAGGCAGGTCGCGGCGATCATCAGGCGCAACGTCTTTTGGCAAAGGAACAAGCGCAGAAGATTGCCTGACCCGGATCGGCTATTGCGGTGCGGATGATGGGGCGGATTGGCAGCGATGGCGGTGCGCCAATGCGGCCAGCCGCCCCTCGACTTTGCATGGCCCGCGGCAGATCAGGCCTTGTCCCATGGCGGCACGCCCGCAAACGCGTCGACCAGAAAATCGATTGCCACGCGCACCTTTGCGCTCACGTGGCGACGGCTCGGATAGAGGGCAAGCACGTCGATATCGGGCAAGCGATATTCCGGCAGCACGCGGATGAGCCTGCCCGCACGCAGGTCATCGCCAATCAGAAACGTGGGCTGCCAGATCACGCCGCGCCCGGCCAGCGCCGCCGCGCGCGCCGTATCGCCATTGTTGGTGTGCATGCGGCAGTTGACTTCGACCGTATGAGATTTGCCGTTGCCGTCTATCAGTTGCCACGCGTTGCCCGTGGCGGCGTGCGTGTAGCCGATGCAGCGGTGCGCGAGCAAGTCCGCTGGCATCGCCGGATGTCCCCACTCGTTCAGATAATCGGGTGAAGCGCACAGGACGTTTTTCGACGTTGCCAGCTTGCGGGCTGCATGATCGGTCGTGCCGGAGCGCGAGATGCGGATGGCCAGGTCAAAACCCTCGTCGACAATGTCGACGACGCGGTCGATCAGCGCGATGTCGAGTTCGATCTCGGGATACCGCTGCATGAATCGCGGCCACAGCGGCGCCAGATGCAAGATCCCGAAACTCAAGGGCGCATTGATCCGCAGCCGTCCGCGCGGCTCAACTGACGTTGCCGAGAGCAGTCCTTCCGTTTCGGCGACATCGTCGAGGATGGTCTTGCAGCGCGAATAAAGGGTTTCGCCGCCCTCCGTGAGTGACAGCTTGCGCGAAGTGCGGTTGAGCAGGCGCGTGCCGAGATGGGCCTCCAGCTCGTTGACGTAACGGGTGACGTTCGCGGGCGAGGTGTCGAGCGCGTCGGCCGCGCGCGCGAAGCCGCCGCGGTCGACCACGGTCACGAAGACCTCGAACGCGCGCAGCCGGTCCATTGCAGGCTCCTATCATTCATAAAAGCTGAATGATAACGCCATGTTTAGGGTCTTTCTGTAACAGGAAGAGAATTCTAAAGTGGGTCTCACGGAACCGGCGCATCGGGCACCGGCCCCGCATTGATCTGGAGATTGAACATGGAACGCTTGACTGGAAAAGTCGCTATCGTCACCGGCGCGAGCTCGGGTATTGGCCGCGCAGCCGCAAAGTTGTTCGCCGCGGAGGGCGCAAAGGTGGTGGTGGCGGCGCGCCGCGAAGCCGAGCTCGAGCAACTCGTAGCGGAGATCGCTCGCGAAGGCGGCACGGCAGTGTCGCTGGCCGGCGACGTGCAATCCGAAGACTTCGCGAAGGCGCTCGTTGCGCTTGCCGTCAACCGCTTCGGGCGGCTGGATATCGCGTACAACAATGCCGGGACGCTAGGTGAAATGGGGCCCTCCACGGAAATCTCGGGAGCGGGCTGGTCGGCGACCCTCGCGACCAACCTGACGAGCGCGTTTCTCGGCGCCAAGCATCAGATTCCGGAAATGCTCAAGCACGGCGGCGGGTCGATTATCTTCACTTCGACTTTCGTGGGCTATTCGTTCGCATTCCCAGGTAGTGCGGCCTACGCGGCGAGTAAAGCTGGGCTGATTGGATTGACGCAAGCGCTTGCGGCTGAGTATGGGCCGCAAGGTGTGAGGGTGAATGCTATTCTTCCGGGCGCGGTGGATACGGAGATGTATCGCGGCATGAACGATTCGGCTGAGTCGCAGGCGTTCGTGACGGGTCTGCACGCGCTCAAGCGCGTCGCGAAGCCCGAGGAGATCGCACGTTCGGCGCTCTATCTTGCATCCGACGATTCGTCCTTTGTGACGGGCACGGCTTCACTGGTCGATGGGGGCGTTTCGATTACGCGGACGTGAGGTGGGGCTGTGCTCGTGCGGCCCGCGCCGCAAGCCTTTGCACGCCCTCAACCGGACTATGCGGTTGCGAATCACCAAGACCTTGCGCACCGCGAGAAATCGCGTCTTGCCCTACTTCAAGTAGGGCATACCGGAGCACGACGGTCCGCTACCTTTATTGCCGTCCTTCCATTTTTGAAAACTGATCGATGGCAATCCGGCCTTCGCGCCCCGGTGCGATGGCGGGATTGCGACTGCGTCGCGCCGATTTCGAGGATCCGCCCATGCCCATCGCCCATTCCGTTCCCTGCGAACGCGGCAACGCCATGATCGAGGTCCAGCCGGCGACCGTCGGTGCGGTCGTCAGCGCAATGGGCACGGCAGGGTTTGCCGACGCCGTAGGGGCGCTCATCAGCGAGCAAATCCCGATCGACGCGTTGCATCTCGACCGGTGGCGTCCGTGCGCCGGCAGCGCTGCGGGGTATGCCGTAGAGTGGTTCGGCAGTTGGGGGCCGCAGTACGCGGACGTGTCGAATCTGATGGCGGTCTACTACCAGCACTATTGGCGCGACGATCCGCTTAACCAGCAGGCCCGAGCCAGAAAGGGCACGTTGCTGCTGCAGCGCCACGTCGACGGCATTGCCGAGGGTGAGTTGCGCCGCCGCTTCTTCGACGAGCCGCGGATCGCGCAGGAATGCATGCTCGTGCACGGGGACGCGAAGTGCCAGTATGCGCTGTCCCTGACGCGCTCGCGCGGGCGGGCCGCATTCGGCCTGGGCGAACTCTTCCATGTGCGCCGGCTGGCGGACATGTTGTTTCCGATGTTCGAGTCGCACGTGCGCACATACGGCGAGCGCCGGCACGCAACAGCCGCGATGCCCACGGCACCCGACGAGGGCTTCGACGCCCATCTTCTGCGCGCGAACATCCGCTTGTCGGAGCGCGAACTCGAGCTCTGCAAGCTGCTGCTGAGCCGCTGGTCGGTGCCGCAGGTCGCGAACCATCTCGACATCAAGCTCTCCACGGCGAAGACCTATGTCGAGCGTGCGTTCGCCAAGCTCGGCGTGCGCAATCGCAGCGAACTGTTCGCCTGGGCGGCCAACGCGGATTAACCGCAACGCCGCACCCCGATTTCCCGTTTCGTACCCAGTCACTCAGCGGCCCCGCCATACCGGCGGAGCGCCGCGCTTCCGCATTGATTCGGCTTTCACGCGCGTGAAGCCGGCGTCCGTAAATACCCTTGTCCACCTCTCTAGCAGGACAGACTCGCCGATTTTCGCGAGCTAAATTCTGCACCCATGCGCTCGCTCAGGCGTTGAGCGTGACGATCCATAGACAGAGGAGAGGCAAGTGGCTGGAACAATCGTAGGGCGATTCAAGGCGGGTTGCGCGGCACTGGCGGCCGGTGGTCTCCTGTCATGCGCAATGCCGGCGGCGCAGGCGGCCGATCAGGTTGTCAACGTCTACAACTGGGGCAACTCGATCGGCAAGGATACCGTGGCGAACTTCGAGAAAGCGACCGGCATCAAGGTCGTCTACCAGGAGTTCGACTCGAACGAAACGCTGCAGGCCAAGCTGCTTTCGGGCAACTCAGGTTACGACGTGGTCGTGCCGTCCGATATCTTTTGGGCGCGGCAGGTCAAGGCCAACATCTTCCAGAAGGTCGACAAGTCGAAGTTGCCGAATTATGCGCTAATCGATCCTGCAAGCTTGAAGCTCCTCGAGCAGGACGACCCGGGCAATCAATTCGGCGTTCCATGGCAATGGGGAACCGACGGGCTTGGCATGAACGTCGAGAAAGTGAAGGCCGCGCTCGGCAACAATGCGCCGCTCGATAGCTGGGCGTTGCTATTCGATCCCAAGAACGCGCAGAAGCTCAAAAGCTGCGGAATCTCGGTGCTGGACTCGCCCGTCGACGCGTTCGGAACGGCGCTGATCTATCTGAAGAAGGACCCGAGCACGACGAATCCCGCCGACTATGAAGCGGCTTATCAACTGCTCAAGCGCGTTCGTCCCTATATCACGCAGTTCAACTCCACGAGCTACATCAACGACCTTGCCGGTGGCGACATTTGTCTTTCGCTGGGCTGGTCGGGTGACGTGAACTCCGCGCGCCTTGGCGCCGAGGCTGCGCGCAAGCCTTATCACATCAAGTATGTGATCCCCACCGAAAGCACGGCTACCTGGTTCGACATGCTGGCGATTCCGAAGGATGCGCCTCACCCGGCCGCGGCACTCAAGTTCATCAACTTCGTGCTGTCGCAAAAGGAAGCGGCCAACCTGACCAACGACACCTCCTATCCGAGCACCATCCCCTCCGCGAAGCCATTGATCCGGCCGGAAGTGAAAGCCGATCCGGCAGTGTTCCCGCCACCGCCGGTGTTCGCGAAGCTCGTCGCCAACAAGCCCGTCCCGCCCGAGATCATGCGTCTGCAGAACCGGCTCTGGTCGCAGCTGAAGAACGATTGAGCGCGTCTGCCCTGACTTCCCTTATCTGGAGCTACCATGGCGCAGCCCGCCGATCTGATCATCACTCATGCCGATATCCACACGATGGACGGCAGTTTGCCCCGCGCAGAAGCCATCGCGGTACGCGAAGGCCGTATCGTTGCACTAGGCAGCAACGCGCAAGTCGAGCGCCTCGCGAATGCGAGGACTCGCCGCGTCCATGCGCAAGGGCGCATGGTGCTGCCCGGCTTGCAGGACACCCACGTGCACTTCCAGTTGAGCAGCGCCGATCTCTACCACAATGCGGCGCTGTACGACGCCACGACGCTCGACGAACTGCTCGCTGCCATCAGGCAGTTCGCCGAGCGACATCCCGAGAGGGCATGGATTCGCGGCGTGGGTTTTTCTCCGAGCCTGTTCGGCCCGGACGTGCTCACCAAGGAGCGGCTCGACAGCGTGACGGGCGGGCGGCCGGCGCTGATGCTCGCCTGCGATTACCACAATGGCTGGGCCAATAGCGCGGCGTTCGAGCTCGCGGGGGTCAAGCCGGGCAGCCCTGAGCCCGAGAACGGCAGCTATCTGCGTCTTGCGGATGGCAGCCCCAAGGGCTGGCTGGTCGAGGATGCGATCTGGGCCATGAACCGCATCGCGCCGGGCTACACCGACGACGAATACCTGCAGGCGATGAAGCACTACAGCAGGGAATTCAATCGTCGCGGCATTACGGGCGTGCTCGATGCGATGGTCAACCGCAATTACATGCGGAACTACCAGGCTTCGCACGACCGGGGCGACCTGACGCTGCGGGTGCGCGCAACCTCGAAGATCTTCGCGCACAAACCGCTCGACGAGCAGTTGCAGGAGCTGATCGACTTGCGCGAGACCTACCGGGGAGACCGCGTTTGCCTGCACTCGGCGAAATTCTTTCTCGATGGCGTGCTGGAAAACGGCACCGCGGTGCTGCTCGAGCCGCGTAGCGATAACGGCGCAAATGCTGCGTTGATGTTCAGCCAGCAGCAGATCAACGAGTACTTCGCCGCGTTCGACCGCGAGAAGTTCCAGCTTCATGTGCACACCATCGGCGATGGAGCCGTGCACGCGGCCGTGAACGGGATCGAATACGCGGCGCGTCAGAACGGACGATGGGATGCGCGGCACCAGCTCGCGCACCTGCAAGTCGTGAATCCCGCCGATATTCCGCGCTTCAGGTCTCTGGGCATCCTGGCGAATTTCCAGACGCTGTGGGCGCAGCCCAACGAGGAAATGGATGCAATCGCGGGCGCGATGCTGGGTTCCGAACGCAGCCAGTGGATCTTCCCGGTTGGCGAATTCGTCCGGCAAGGCGTGACGTGCATGATGAGCAGCGACTGGGGCGTGACCGGCTTCGATCCCTTCGAGATCATGCAAACGGCCGTGACCCGGCAAAAGCCCGGCGCAGGTCCCGACGCGCCCGCTCACACGCCCCATCATCGCATTGCCATCGACGATGCATTGCGTGGCTACACGGTCCATGCCGCGCACGCTGCTTGGCGCGACGACTGCACGGGCAGCCTGAGCCCGGGAAAGTATGCAGACCTGATTGTTGTCGATCGCAACCTCCTTGAGATTTCGCCGTACGAAATCAGCCAGACGCAGGTGCTGCTCACGTTGCTGGGCGGGCAGGAAGTGTATCGCGATCCGCGCTTCGACAGCTGACGCTCGACGCATCAGTCAAGGCGTGAAGATTGTCGAGATAGTGAACAACGAGACATTATTGGAGGGACTTTATGAAAGTGTTACTGGCCGCATCGGTATTGACGGCCATGTCGGCCTCGCAAGCCTGGGCGCAGTCTTCGGTGACGTTGTACGGCGTGGTCGATATGGGCGTCGACTATGCCAGCAACGTTGCGAGTTCGCCCGATGGGACACTCGTGCCCGGCAGCGGTGGAACGCTCGTGCAGATGAAGAGCGGCGTTGGCCAGACTAGCCAGTGGGGTCTGCGCGGCTCGGAGGACCTTGGTGGAGGCTTGTCTGCGATCTTCAAGCTCGAGAATGGCTTTGATGCGGCGTCGGGTGGATCGATGGGTGGCCTTGCTTTCTCGCGCAACGCGTATGTGGGTCTCCACTCGGAGCAGTATGGCCAGTTGAGCTTTGGCAAGCAATGGGACGCCGCTGTCGATCTTATCGAGCCGTTTACGCTGAACGGCAACTATGGGGGGTGGTACTTCGCGCATCCGAACGACATGGATAATCTGGATAACGGATTTCCGGTCGATAACGCGATCAAGTACACGAGCCCGGTGATCGGCGGCTTCCAGTTCGAGGGGCATTATTCGTTCGGTGGGCAGGCCGGACAGTTCTCGAACGATGCGTCGTATAGTGCGGCCGCCGTTTATAACGGCGCGGCTTTTAGTGCCGGGGTGGGCTATCTGCGTGTGAATAATCCCATTACCGCCGTTGCGGGGTATAGCAGCGGGCCTGGTTATGTCAATGTGATCTATGGTAATGCGCTTGCGAACGCTCGGTACCAGGGTGTTTTGTCTGCGGGGGCCTCTTATACGCTCGGAAGCTTCCGGTTGATGGCGGACTATTCGAATGTCGATTTTTCGTCCGGCAATCGCAGCCATGACTTGCATTTCCAGAATTATGAAATTTCCGGGGTATATTTTCTGACGCCTGTGGCGACCATTGGCGTGGGATACACGCTGACCATGGGACTCGATCACGCGAGCGATACGGAACCCAAGTATCATCAAGGGAACTTGATCGTGCAGTATGGATTGTCCAAGCGCACATCGGTGTATGCTATGGCCGCGTATCAGCATGCGGCAGGGGCGGCCCAGAATGCCCAGATTGCTGGGTTCAATCCGTCTAGTTCGCAAAATCAATTCGTGTCGCGTGCGGGTGTCACGCATATGTTTTAAGTCGGCGATTTGAAGTTGTGATTGGTGTTTTTTTGGGGTGTGGGCCTTTCCTTGTTTTCATGTAGGTATATTGGTGTTGCCCCTGTGCGGGGCGGCACCTACTTTTCTTTGCAGCGGCAAAGAAAAGTAGGCAAAAGAAAGCCGCTCAAACCGCCAGTGTGACGCAGTACACCACTCGACTTAGATCGGAGCGGCTCCGGAGCATCTGTCATCACGCGTCGTTTATGGGAGTGACTAAGGGCTCATCCATCCGGCGGCGCTGCGCGCGCCGTGGGGTATAACAAAAACCGGTGGGACGCACGTGGTTTCGTAGTACTCCCGTGTATTTGCTCGGTAGTACTCCCGCGCATTCGCCGGGCAGCACGCCCGGTTTTCCTTGCAGACTCTTCCGCCCGCGCGTAGCGCGTGGCGGGAAGGATGAGTC
>NZ_SMRP01000013.1:199829-217473 GCF_004353915.1 Paraburkholderia silviterrae
CGCGTCACACTGGCGGTGTGAGCCGCTTTCTTTTGCCTACTTTTCTTTGCGGCTGCAAAGAAAAGTAGGTGCCGCCCCGCACAGGGGCAACACATGTATACCTACATGAAAACAAGGAAAGGCCCACACCCCAAAAACACACAACAAAACAACGTGTACTCACTCCCGGCGGAGGAAGCCGCTTATCCCGGAGCGCCGGCCGCGGGCGCCCGCACTTCGCCACCCACAGGCTACCGCCACTTACCGAGCATATGAAGGCTCCTCTTCATCCAGAATAGCCCGCAACGCCTCCAGATGCTGCTGCGCGAAGTCCGGGTAATCCTCTTGCCACTGCCGTGCCGTTTTCCGCGCAACTAGCGCGCTCGCGACACGCAATGGCCGCCCAGTCATCAACGCAGTAACATAGGTCTCACAGGCACGTTCAAAATAATAAAGATCATCAAATGCCTGAGCAATCGTAGGTCCCGCAACCAGCACACCATGCTGCCCCATCAGCAAGACAGGCTTGTCACCAAGCACCTCACTAACGCGCTTCGCTTCATCACCGAGTCCCATACCATCGAACCCAGTATCGATCGCCACGCGTTCAAAGAACCGCATGCAATTCTGATCGACCGGCGGCAACACAGGATCCTCCAGACACGAGAGCACCGTCGCATATTTAGAATGGACATGCAGCACGCAACGGGCCGCCCGATTACGCTTATGAATCTCCGAATGCAGCGCCCACGCCGTGATGTCCGGCGCGCCCGGCTGATTGATCGTCTGCGGATCATTCGCATCCACAACCAGCAGATCACTGGCCTTGATCCGCGAAAAGTGCCTGCTACCTGGGTTAATAAGAAACTTCGTGCCATCGTCACAAACAGCAAAGCTGAAATGATTGGCAATGGACTCATGCATACCGAGACGCGCAGTCCAACGGAACGCACAGGCCAGATCAATTCGGCTCTGCTTATGCTCGAGCGCAGCGCAAGCTGACTGCAACATGGAAATATCTCCTTGCACGGACTGTCAAAACCAGCCCATCGGTTTCGGTTCGAAGTTGATATAGGCGTGCTTGAGCTCGGTATATTCATCGAGCCCGGCTCGTGATAGCTCACGGCCGATGCCGCTTGCCTTATAACCGCCCCACGGCGCATGAGGCAGCGTAACGTTGTAATCGTTCACCCACACGGTTGCTGTCCGAAGGCGGCGCAGCACACGGTTTGCTCTCGCAATGTCGCGGGTCCACAATCCGCTTGCCAGTCCGAACGGTGTGTCGTTGGCAAGCGCAACCGCTTCGTCTTCACCGTCGAAGCACTCGACGGTAATGACGGGCCCAAAGATCTCTTCCCGGACGATGCGCATGCTTGCATGGACGCCCGTGAGGAGCGTCGGTTCCACCCAGAAGCCCGTTTCAAATGGCGTGCCCTTGGGCGAGCGGCCGCCGCAAAGCAGTTGTGCGCCTTCTTCGAGCGCGCCCGCGACAAGCGCGAGTACACGATCGCGTTGTTGTGCGGAGATGACAGGTCCCATCTGCGTGCCTTCCGACAAGCCATGCCCGACCCGGATGCGTGCGATGCGCTCGGTGAGCGCGGCAACGAATGAATCGTGAATCGATCGTTCCAGCAGGAGCCGCGAACCCGCGGAGCACATCTGCCCGGCGTTGAAGAACGCTGCATTCAGTGCATAGTCCAGGGCGCAATCGAAGTTCGCGTCGGCAAAGACGATGTGCGGATTCTTGCCACCGAGTTCGAGGGATATTCGCTTGAAGTTCGATGTGGCGGCCTGCATGACCGCGGCTCCGGCCGCATTGCTGCCCGTTAGCGAAATCAGGTCGACCTCGGCACTCGCGGCCAAAGCCTGGCCGACATCCGTGCCGCCCGTCACGAGATTGAACACGCCCCGCGGGAAGTCGATCTGATCGATGAGTTCAGCGAGGCGGTGAGTCGAGAGCGGCGTGAGGCTCGCGGGTTTCATCACGACCGTATTTCCCGCAGCCAGCGCGGGAGCAAGCTTCCAGGCGGCCTGCAGGATGGGGTAATTCCATGGGGTAATCAACCCGCAAACACCCACGGGTTCACGCAGCGTCATGCTGATGACGTGTGCGGCGGCATCGTTCATCGAGCCCGATTCCGTGGCAATCACCCGCGCGAAGTAGTCGAATGCCGCGATGGCGTCCTCGACATCGGCGCGGCCCTCTGCGAGGGTCTTTCCCACATTGAGCGCTTCGAGCCGGGCAATTTCCTCTGCCTCATCGCTTAGCGCGCGAGCCAGCGCATTGAGCCGTTGCGAGCGTTCAATGGCCGTGAGGTGCGGCCACGGACCGTGATCGAAGGCTTGACGGGCCGCCTGGATGGCGCGCGATGTGTCATCGGGCGATCCTCGAGCGACACAAGCGATCGACTCGCCCGTGCCGGGATCGACGATATTGGCATGGGCGCCTGTCGCCGCCTGAATCCACTCGCCATCGATGTACAGGAGCTTCTGCTTCATGACGTTTCCCTGGTGAAGTGACGCGGTGCTTTGGACCGCGTGGAACGCGGGATCCGTTGCGCACTATAAGCGCGGCACGTCCCGCCAACATGATCGAATGCGTCGTCGCGACGACGCGATTGTGCAGACGCGGGGATTGGCGATATGCGCCTCCTCACATGAGGTAAGCGTTGGACAAGGCCCGCATCGGGAAAACGCATCGCGACATCAGGATGTCGCATTCCATCAAGTACAAGCGAAATTGGGCCCCTACAGTTCAGCCATGGCAAGCGCGATCGAGCGGACTGCCGGCGTAATCGACATGGACCAACTGAGAGGGAATTCCGATGCAAAGCATTCGTGTCATGAAGAAAGAAGACGTCGTTGCGCCCGATGCGTGGATGGACCAGCAGCCCGAGGAGGCGCTGACGCTGCCGTCGCGCTACTTCTACGACCAGTCGATCTTTACGGCGGAGCGCGAGAAGATTTTCATGTCGGCGTGGCATGTGATCGGCCACAAGAGCGAACTGAGCACGCCGGGCCAGTTCGTCATGACCGACATATTCGATCAGAGTGTCATTGCGACGTGTGGCAAGGACGGCAAGGTCCACGCGTTCCACAACGTTTGCCAGCATCGCGGCAATCGTCTTGTGGAGCAGCGGCGCGGAACGCAGAAGGGGGTATTCCGTTGCGCGTATCACTCATGGTGTTACGGGCTCGATGGCGGCCTGCGCAACGCGCCGCGCGGTGAGCGACTCGTGAATTTCCAAAAGCAAAGCTACAACATTCCATCGGTGCGGGTGGAAGAGCTCGGCGGCTTCTATTACTTCAATCTCGATCCCGATGCGCCTTCGATGAGCGAATTGTTCAACGGCGCCGATGCCGAGATGAAGCGTGTGTTCCCCAAGTTGGACGACTATCGTCTGCTGGAGGAAAAGGACGTGATCGTGCCGGCGAACTGGAAGGTGATCATGGACAACTCGATCGAGGGCTACCACTTCTCGTTGTCCGGCCCTTGCCACGTGGATCTCGCGGCACTGATCGACTTCAAGGACTACAAGCTCACGCAGCGCGACAAGTGGTGGACCTATATTGCCCCCGCAAACAAGGACGCCACCCATGCTTATGGCGTTGCGCTCGGCGATGAGCGTAACCCGGACGAATGCTTCTTCAACATTGGCATCTGGCCACACAATACGTTCTATACGTTTCCCTATTCGGACTTCCTCGCCACGTTCCTGATCATTCCGCTCGAGGCGGAAAAGACCCTGCTGCGCTTTGGCTATTACTCCACGCACGACGAGACGCCGGCCGTGACGAAAGCCTGCATGGACTGGATGAATACGGACCTCGGCCCCGAAGATATCGAGTTGAACATCTCCGTGCAGAAAGGCTTGCATTCGGTCGGATACAACCAGGGCCGATATGTGATCGACGCGACGCGCAGCAATGAAAGCGAGCATTTGGTGCATCACTTTCACAAGCTGGTTCATAGCGGCATTCACAGCGAATGATCGCGCCTGTCATGGCCATTCAGGGGAAGCCCATGAGCAAAGAACGATCGGTTTCGAGTACCCATGCAAGGCGTGGCTACGACTATGTAATCGTGGGGGCGGGTTCGGCAGGCTGCGTGCTGGCCAATCGCCTGAGCGCCGATCCGAAGCGGAAAATCCTGTTGCTCGAGGCCGGCCCGTCGAACCGGCACTGGTCCATCGACATGCCCTCGGCAATGGGTATCGTGGTGGGCGGCAGTCGCTACAACTGGCAATACCAGTCGGAGCCTGAGCCCTTCCTCAATAACCGCCGAATCGCGACGCCTCGCGGGCGGGTGCTGGGTGGATCGTCGTCGATCAACGGCATGGTCTATATCCGCGGGCATGCGCTCGACTACGATGCGTGGTCGGGTCAGGGCTGCACGGGATGGAGCTACCAGGAGGTGCTGCCGTATTTCATCCGTGCCGAAAAGCATGAGCTGGGCGCCAATGCGTATCACGGCGCCGATGGGCATCTTCGCGTTACGGCCGGCAATACGGGCACGCCGCTGCCCCGCGCATTCATCGAGGCGGGCGTCGAGGCCGGCTATGGCTACACGGAGGACCCGAACGGATATCGCCAGGAGGGGTTCGGCCGGGTGGACCGGACAACATGGCAAGGCGGACGCTGGAGCACGGCGCACGGTTACCTTGCCGAGGCCCTTGCGCGCGGCAATGTGACGGTCGTGACCGGCGCGCTCGCTTTGCGAGTGCTCTTTAGCGGGACGCGCGCGATCGGCGTTGAATATGCCTGCAACGGACAGACTGAGATTGCCCGCGCGGAGGTGGAGGTGATCTTGTGCGGCGGTGCGATCAATACGCCACAACTTCTGCAGTTGTCGGGCATCGGCGCGGCTGACGAGTTGCGCTCGCTCGGTATCCGGCCGCTGCATGATCTTCCCGGTGTGGGGCGTCGCCTCTCGGATCACCCGGATACGGTGGTTCAGTACCTTTGCCGCAAGCCCGTGTCGATCTATCCATCGACGGTGGCGCCGCGCAAGTGGTGGACCGGTGCGAAGTGGTTCATGAGCCGCTCGGGCCTGGCTGCCAGCAATCATTTTGAAGCCGGCGCGTTTATCCGTTCGCGCGCCGAGGTCGAGCATCCCGATCTGCAGCTGACGTTCATGCCGCTTGCCGTTCAACCGGGTTCGGTCAACAGTGTGCGAGAGCATGCGTTCCAGGTGCACATCGATCTGATGCGTCCCACGAGTCTCGGCTCCGTGACGCTGAAGTCGAGCGATCCGCGCGTTGCGCCCAGGATCGTCTTCAATTACATGAAGACCGAGCGCGATCGCACCGATATGCGTACCGGCGTCAGGCTCGTGCGCGAAATCCTGGCGCAGAACGCCTTTCGCGATCTCCTCGGCCGGGAGCTGATGCCGGGTCCCGCTGCGACCGATGACGCGGCGCTAGATGCGTGGGTGCGTCAGGTCACCGAGACGGGCTACCACGCCGCGGGCACCTGCAAGATGGCGCCCGCGGGCGATCCGGAAGCGGTGGTGGACCCGCAACTGCGCGTTCACGGTCTGGAAAGCCTGCGCGTGATCGACGCTTCGATCATGCCGACGATCGTGAGTGGCAACACCAACGCGCCGACCGTCATGATCGCGGAGAAAGGCAGCGATCTTGTGCTTGGACGCTCGCCTTTGCCTCCCTCCAGTGCGGCGGTCTGGACACCGGCGAACTTGCACAAGCAGCAACGATGCGGGGAGGAGAGCCATGCATGAACAAGCGGGTCAAAGGATTGCCGCTGTAGTCACCGATGCGGCCATGCTCACGGGCAACATCAAGAGCATCGAACTGGCCGCGGCAGACGGGGCCGCATTGCCGAATGCAGCGCCAGGCGCGCATATCGACCTCTGGTTGCCGGGAGGCCATGTCCGCCAGTACTCCGTGATGGAATGCCGGGGCGACGGCGCCGCCTACAAAATCGCGGTGTTGCGCGATCCGCATTCGCGCGGCGGCTCGTCCTGGATCGTCGACCACTTGAGCAAGGGCCAAACAATTCAGCTTTCGGGGCCCAGAAATCACTTTGCACTTGAAGAGCATGGCGATGAATACATTCTGATTGCGGGCGGGATTGGCGTGACGCCCATTGTTCCGATGGCGATGCAGCTCGCGTCAACGGGAAAGAAGTTCTCGTTTCACTATCTTGCCCGGGCGCGTGAGCAGGCATTGCTCGACGTGATCGAGTCGAGCGCGCTGCGCGACATCGTCCAGTTCCACTTCAGTGACGTGCAAGGCGAGGTCGACCTTCGCACCTTGATTGGCGCGCCGCGCGCTCGTACACACATCTACGTGTGCGGCCCCGGGAGATTGATCGATAGTGTGGTTCAGGCAGGTTATGACTGGCCGGCCGACGCGATCCACTTTGAGCGATTTGCGGTTGCGCCGGTCAACCAGGGCGGCCAGTGCGGCCGCGATTCATTCGAGGTCGAGCTTGCAAGGTCGCAGCGAGTGCTCACGGTGCCCGCCTCGCAATCGATCCTCGAGGTGTTGAGAAAGGAGCGAATCGAGGTCGACACGGTATGCGCTCGAGGTCTCTGCGGAACGTGTGCCGTCCCCCTGCTGGCGGGTGAGGCGGAGCACCTCGACGCGATCCAGACCGAAGAAGAAAAGGCCGAAAACAAGGTCATCTACGTATGTATATCGCGCGCGAGATCTGCCAGGCTCGTGCTCGACCTTTAGCTGCGACGGACCAGGCCAGACCGATGAGCGCCAAACATAGCTGCCAGCCACGGCACGTGGGCATCCTTGCCATGCCCCAATTCTCCAATCTCGGGCTTGGCTTGTTGATCGAGCCGCTGGCGATCGCCAACTGGCTGGCCCAGCGCCCGTTGTTCGAGTGGACGGTGCTTTCTATCGATGGCCAACCGGTGCGCGCCACGAACGGCATGCTCACGCCAGCGCAGCCCCTTCCCGATGAAGCGGGGCGATTTTCGACCGTCTTTGTGATCGCCAGTTTCGAGGCAAAAAAACACGCGAAAAATCGAAAGATCAAGGCCTGGTTGCAACGCGAAAGCGTATTCGGTGCGCAGGTGGGCGGCGTGGAAACCGGCACGGAAATGCTGGCGGCCGCATCGCTGCTCGATGGGCACCTGGCCGCCGTTCATTGGGACAATCTTGAAGGGTTCGAGGAGGCTTACCCGAAGGTCAAGGTCACCGCGCAGCGCTATACCATCGAGCCGCGCGTAATCACCTGCCCGGGAGGCATGGCGATTGTCGACATGATGCTTGACTGGATTGCCCAGCACGTTGGCGCGGAGCTCGCCGCGGAGATATCACAGCATCTGCTCCACTCACGCGGCGACGTTCAACCCGGCAGGACGGAGGCGGGCGCGGCGCCAATGAGCGTACAGGTCAGCGAGGCTATCCGGTTGATGCAGGAATCGGTCGCCACGCCGGTGTCGTGCGAGCATATTGCTGCCGCCGTGGGCCTCTCGAAACGCCAACTCGAGCGGCATTTCAAGCGGTACACCTCAATCGCGCCACTGCAGTATTACCTGAATCTGCGCGTGGCGACGGCGCATAAGCTCCTGCAGCAAACGGAGTTGAGCGTTTCCCAGGTTGCGGCGGCCACCGGCTTTGACTCGCTGGAGCATTTTTCGCGTACCTACAAAGCGAAATTCGGATGCCAACCGAGCCGGGACAGATCGCAATCGTGGGAGGCGCCGGTCATGCGGCAATGGATTTCGGCGTGAGGGCGGGCGTGTGCCGCGCAACGCCCATACACCCCACGCGATCTGGATTGCTGTTCCTGCCTGAAGTTCGTTCCTGAAGTTCGTTCCTGAGGTCAAGCCTGTATTACGCGTTCATCGTATTTAATCAGGATTGCAAATCGAGGAGAATCTCTCATGAAACGCAAGCTGTTGAAAATCGCCGCAGGCATGCTCGCTGTTACCGCTTGTGCAGCCCACGCGGCCGATCCCGCCATGTGCCGCGACGTGCGCTTCGCCGATGTGGGCTGGACCGACATTGCCGCCACCACCGGTCTCGCCTCCACGCTGTTCAAGGGCCTGGGCTACAGCCCGACCACGACCATCGCTTCAATACCGATTACGCTGGCGGGCATCAAGAGCAAACAGATCGACGTCTATCTCGGCTACTGGTCGCCAACCATGGACCCGATGATGGAACCGTTCGTAAAGGCCGGCACCATCAAAGTGCTGCCCACGCCGAACCTGACCGGCGCGAAATACACGCTTGCCGTGCCGGACTACGTCTATAACGGCGGCCTCAAGTCCTTTGCCGATATCCAGAAGTATGCCGACAGGCTCGACGGCAAGATCTACGGCATCGAGCCAGGCAACGACGGGAATGCGCTGATCAAGAAAATGATCGACAGTAACCAGTTCGGTGTTGGCAAGTTCAAGCTGGTCGAGTCGAGCGAGGCAGGCATGCTCGTGGAGGTGAACAAGTCCATTCGCGAGAAGAAGTGGATCGTGTTCCTCGGCTGGGAGCCGCATCCGATGAACGTGCAGATGAAGATCGACTACCTGGCGGGCGGCGATGACGTGTTCGGACCCAACTATGGCGAGGCGAAGGTGTTTACGGCTACGCCGCCCGATTATGCGGCGCGCTGTCCGAATGCCGCCCGGCTGGTGTCGAATCTTCGCTTCACTACGGAGATCGAGAACCATGTGATGGTGCCGATCATGAATAAGGAGGATGCCAATAAGGCGGCGCTTGAGTGGCTCAAGGCTAATCCTCAGCCGCTTCAGGGGTGGCTGGCTGGGGTGCAGACGATTGACGGTAAAGACGGGCTGCAGGCTGTGAAGGCCTACCTGGCCTCGCACTAGTGCGCTGAACACTGTGCATCGCACCAGGCAGGGTGCTGCGCACGGGCACATTTCCCTTTGAGCTGGGCAGCCTGCTTCGCCGCGGGCTGCACGGGCACACGCGAAAGTCGCACACGCGATGGCAGTGCGCTTGACAGCCTCGGCACATCGGCCGAAAGCATCGATGCTCAGCCGTAGATAATCAGTACAACGACACTACAGCAAATCGTCAAGCGCCTCCGCGTTCTCATAAAGCTTGAGCAGCATCGCGCGCAGCGCCTGCACATCGTTCCCATCGAAATCGCGTAGCACGACAGCTTCATGTCGCTTTGCGATGGGCACGATGCTCTGGGCCAGTTCCTCGCCCCTTCCAGTCAGCGCGATCCTGATCGACCTCCCATCGGTTGCGCTTCTCTCGCGCTTGACCAAATCCTGATCCTCCAGACGGTCGATGATCCGCGAAAGCGCGGAGATATCCGAAGTCGCATGCACGGACAGCTCAGACAGGGTCTGCCGCGGCACGTAGAGCAGCGAAGCGCAGACGCGCCACTCGCTCAGACCCAGACCAAAGGGCTTTAGCGCCTTCGCAAAGGCGTTTGCCATCCTTCCGCCTGCACGGGTGAGCAAAAAGGGGATGGCCAGTTCGAGTTCTTGCGGTCGCTTCGGTGTCTTCATGGTCGTTGGTCGACTGAGGGTTTACGCGGGGCAGTCATATTTGAAAAATCAACTATACTCCATTCCCAGATACTTGAAAAATCAAATAAAAGACGGGTGCCCTGTCCGGTACTGCGTCTTCCACGAGACGAGCAAGGCGAAACCCGCTGAACTGGAGCACATTCATGAAAGACAAGATTGCACTTGAAGAGCACTTTGCGATTGATCTGACGATTGACCAATCGAAAGGCTATGCACCTTCCCACGTCTGGGAGATGTTGAAGTCGAATCTGCTGGACATCGAGCAGCAGCGGCTCGAGCGGATGGAGCAGGGTGGAACCGCGTATTCCATCCTGTCGCTCAACTCCCCTGGCATCCAGGGCATTCCAGACATCGCGGAATCGATCGATGTCGCAAAGCGCGCCAACGATGTCCTCGCCGAGCACGTGGCCCGTCATCCCTCACGCCTGGGCGGGTTTGCCGCGTTGCCCATGCAGGACCCGGAAGCGGCCGCGCGCGAACTCGAGCGCTGCGTGAAGGAGCTGGGGTTCCACGGTTTCATGGTGAATGGCTTTTCCCAGGTCGGCAATGCGGAGAACGTCGTCTATTACGATGCGCCGCAATACACAGACTTTTGGGCGCATGCGGCTGCGCTGGGCAAGCCTTTCTATATGCATCCGCGCGATCCGCTACCCTCGCGTGAGCCGATCTACGACGGTTTTCCGTGGCTGACCGCCGCGACCTGGGCGTTCGCGGTCGAGACGAGCATTCATGCGTTGCGGCTGATGACTTCGGGTCTCTTCGATCGCAATCCGGGGTTGCAGATGATACTCGGCCATCTGGGCGAGGGGATTCCGTTCAACGTCTGGCGCGTCGACCACATTCTGCACAAGGCGCCGCGAGGGCTGCCGTGCCAGCGCAGCGTGGGTGAATATCTCCGGGAGAACGTCCACGTGACCACGAGCGGTAATTTCCGGACGCAGACGCTGCTGGCGACGATGCTGGAAATGGGCAGCGACCGGATCATGTACTCGGTCGACTATCCGTTCGAAACGCATGATGAAGCATCCCAGTGGTTCGATCACTGCTCGATCAGCGAAACGGACCGCGCGAAGATCGGGCGGGACAACGCACGCCGTTTGTTCGGTCTGCAATGATGCACGCGGGCAACGGGAGAGATCTGATGCAAGCTACGGGTTTGGCGCCTGTGCAGGTATGGCGCGAAAAAATCTACAGCGGCGGATGGAAGGCCGCCGAGGCTGGCGTGCTCGAGGTGACGGAGAAGGCCACGGGCGAGCGAATGGGCGCAATCGGTTGTGCCTCGCCCGCCGACGTGTCGTCTGCCGCCGCCATGGCCCACGCAGCGCAACGGGCGTGGTCGGCCACGCCGGGGCCGCAGCGCGGCGATGTCTTGCGCGAGGTCGCCCGGCTGATTCGCGAGCACCGTGAAGAGATCGCGTTGCAGATTGTTCGGGAGACCGGATCAATTCGGGCCAAGGGGCATGCCGAAGTGGAGTTGGCGATCCGCGAGATCCTCGAGGCCGCGGCGCTGGCCAGCCAGCCCACCGGCATGATCACCGCAAGCGACGTGAAGGGACGGCACAGCGTGGCGCGCAGGATTGCGCTGGGCGTGGTGGGTGTCATCACGCCGTGGAATTCGCCGTTCCTGCTGGCGGCGCGGGCAATCGCCCCGGCGCTGGCCACGGGAAATGCGGTGCTGCTCAAGCCCGACCCGCAATCGCCGGTCTGTGGCGGTGCGATCTATGCGCAACTGTTCGCGGCCGCGGGGCTGCCCGAGGGCCTGTTCCATGTGCTGCCCGGCGGCGCGCAAACGGGTGACGCGCTGGTCCGCGATCCGCTTGTCAACATGATCAGCTTCACGGGGTCCACGCAGGTCGGCAAGCAAATCGGCGCCGTGGCGGGCGGCCTGCTCAAGCGCGTGAACCTCGAGCTCGGCGGAAAGAATCCCTATATCGTGCTGGACGATGCGGATGCTGAAGCTGCCGCGAGCGCCGGAGCGTGGGGCTCGTTTCTGCATCAGGGGCAAATCTGCATGTCCGCGGGCCGGCACCTCGTTCACGAACGAATTGCCGAGGCCTACATCGCGAGCCTCGTGCGGCGAGCGAAGGCGCTAACGGTGGGCGATCCGTTCAAGGGTGATTTTCACGTCGGCCCGATCGTCAATGAAAGGCAAGCAGCAAACGTCGAGCGCATCGTCGCGGATTCCGTGAGCAAGGGGGCGAAGCTTCTTGCCGGCGGCTCGCGCGACGGGCTCTTCTTCGCGCCGACGGTCATGGTCGACGTAGCGCCTGGCATGCCGGTATTCGAGGAAGAGATTTTCGGTCCCGTTGCCGCGGTCACCGTGGTCAAGAGCGACGACGAAGCGGTTTCGCTCGCCAATCAGACCGGCTATGGCCTCGTGGCTGCCGTGGTGTCCGCCGATCTGCGTCGCGCACAGCGTGTCGCCGACCGGCTGCACGCCGGCATTGTCCACATCAACGACCAGACGGTCGTGCATGAAGTGTTCGGGCCGATGGGCGGTCTCGGTTTGTCCGGCAACGGGCATAACTACAGCACGCTGACCAACGCGGACCAGTTCACGGAGTGGCAGTGGATGACGAGCCGCGATGACGTCCCCGCGTATCCGTTCTAGACAAACCCACACGAGGCACATGGTGACTTCCGAAACGGCGCAGCGAGTGCAAGAGGCGCAATCGTCGACCATCGACATTAGTGCGCTGATCGATAGCCAGCCACTGAGCAGGTTCCAGATCTGGATCATGGTCATGATCGGCTGCTCGGTGGTGATGGACGGCTTCGACGTGCAGACCATGGGCTTCGTGGCGCCCGCAATCGTGCAGGCGTGGCACATCAGCCCTGCGCAGCTCGGGCCGGTTTTCGGCGCGGGTTTGCTGGGGATGCTCGCGGGGTCGATCGTGCTCGGCGGCATGGCCGACAAGGTGGGGCGCCGGCCTGTTCTGGTGGGCGCGACCGTGTTTTACGGGCTGTGCATGCTCGGCACGACCCTGGTTCATTCGGTGCCGGAGTTCCTTGCCATGCGCTTCATGACCGGCCTGGGCATCGGCGGTGTGATGGGCAACGCCATTGCGCTGGTGAGCGAATACAGCCCGCAGAAACACCGGGCGTCGCTGATGACATGGGTCTCATGCGGGTTCACGGGCGGAGCCATCGCTGGCGGGCTGCTCTGCGCGGCGCTGCTGCCGCAGATGGGCTGGCGCTCGGTGTTCTTCGTCGGCGGCATCTTGCCCCTCGTCATTGCTGCGGCGATGCTCAGGTACCTGCCGGAATCGCTCCAGTTGCTGGTGCTCAAGCAGCGCAGCCCGGAAACGATTGCCCGGTGGCTCGCGAAAATCGCGCCGGGCGTGCAGGTCGGCGCGCAGACCCGCTTCGCCGTGCATGGGCAGGCTCGAGCAAAGGCCACGGTGGCCGAGCTCTTTCGCCATGGCCGCAGTGCGACCACGTTGCTGCTCTGGGGCATCAACTTCGCTAACCTGCTCGATCTCTTCTTTCTGTCGAACTGGCTGCCGATGCTGTCCTTGCGGGTCGGCCACGGCGTATCGACGGCCGTGCTCATCGGCACCTCGTTGCAGATCGGCGGCACGGCGGGCGCGCTGCTCATGGGGCCGTTGATGGACCGCTTCGGCTTTTATCGTGTTCTCGCATGGAGTTTTCTGGTGGCGACATGTTCGGTTGCTGCGGTGGGACTCCCCGATCTGTCGACGGGATTGCGCTATGCCGTCGTGCTGATCAGCGGCATCTGCATCGTGGGCGGTCAGCCGGCGGTCAACGCGTTGACGGCGACGCATTATCCCACGCCGCTGCGCGCCACGGGTGTGGGCTGGAGTCTGGGCATCGGCCGGGCGGGCTCGATCATCGGCCCGGTCGTGGCGGGGCAGTTGATCAAGCTGCAGTGGTCGAATACCGCGTTGTTTGTCGCGGCAGCGGTGCCCGCACTGGCATCGTGTCTGATGCTCGTTTTGCTCAGCCGTGTTGCGGCGAGAAGTCAGGTCGGCTAAGCCGCACGCAAGCGGGTCACGACAGCAAGTGATCCAGCCAGGGAAAGTCAGGGGAGGCGAGATGTCCATTTCTATCGCGGTCAATGGCAAGCAACACCGTCTGGATGTCGCTGCGCAAACGCCGCTGCTTTACGTATTGCGTAACGATCTCCAGTTGAACGGTCCGAAGTTCGGCTGCGGCGAGGCGCAGTGTGGCGCGTGCACGGTATTGGTGGACCGACATGCAACGTACTCCTGTGTATTTCCGGTTGGCGCGGTAGGGGCAGCTCATGTGGCCACCGTCGAGGGCTTGGGCCAGGGCGAACGGCTTCACGCTTTGCAGAAGGCCTTTATCGCCGAACAGGCCGCACAGTGCGGCTACTGTTCGAGCGGCATGCTGATGGCCGCCAAAGCGCTGCTCGAGCGAAACCCCAATCCGGACGCGGCAACCATACGGCGCGAGCTGGCGGGCCAGAAATGCCGGTGCGGCGCGCACAACCGGATCGTGCGCGCGATCGAGCGGGCCGCGCAGGAGTTGCGTGCATGAATAACGTCCGACTTTCGCGGCGTGCGTTCGGCAAACTGGCCGGCGCGGTGATCGCGACGTTCTCGCTTGCACCTTTCGCGGAGTTTGCGTTAGCCGAGCCTGACCTGCCGCGCGATCTCCATGCGAATCCGCGGCTGGACGGCTGGATTCGCGTCGACGAAGCGGGCACCGTCACGGTCTTCACGGGTAAAGCCGAGCTGGGCCAGGGGATACTCACCGCGCTTTCACAAATCGCCGCCGACGAACTCGACGTGGAGCTGTCCCGTGTGCACATCGTCTCCGCGGATACGGCCCGCAGCCCGAACGAAGGCTATACGTTCGGCAGCCAGTCGATCGAGCAGGCCGGCGCGGCGTTGCGTGTGGCCGCCGCGCAGGCGCGGGCGGTCTTGCTCGGAGCCGCGGGACGCAGGCTCAATGTTACGGAATCCGAACTGCGTGTCGATGGCGGAGTCGTTCTGGCCGCCGACGGCCGGCGCTTGAGATACGCAGACATCGTGAGGGACGACAAGGCGCTCTTGGCGCGCGAGGTGGCCGCAGCTACGCCAAAGCGTCCTGAAGAGTACAAGCTGGTGGGCAAGCCGGTGCCGCGCATCGACTTTCCCGCGAAGTTCACAGGTGGGGCGGCGTTCATTCAGGATATGCGTCTGCCCGATATGCTGTTTGGCCGCATCGTGCGGCCCCCGAGGCATGGCGCGAAGCTCCTTTCGGTCGATGTCGCTGCCGTCAAGAAGCTCCCGGGCGTGGTCTCGGTTGTTCGCAACGGCAGCTTCCTCGGTGTGATCGCCGAGCGCGAGGAGCAGGCGATAGCGGCGCGCAGCGCGTTGATCGAGGCGGCGCAGTGGAGTGCGGATTACGTCGCGCTGCCCGACGTGGATCACCTCCAGACGGCGCTGCCGCAGTGGCGCAGCGAAGACAAGGTCATCAGCGTGGCGGGCCAGGACGCGCCAGCCGACAAGGATGCGACGCAACTGGAGGCCAGCTACGTTCGCCCCTATCTCTCGCATGCCTCGATTGGCCCCTCGTGCTCCGTTGCGCTGCTCAAGAACGGGCATATGACGGTCTGGTCGCACACGCAAGGCGCGTTTCCTTTGCGCGGCGATCTCGCGAAGGTGCTCGACATGCCCACCAACGCTGTCGACGTCGTGCACACGCCGGGCTCGGGTTGCTACGGGCACAACGGCGCCGACGATGTGGCGCTCGATGCGGCGCTGCTGGCTCGCGAGGTGGCGGGCCGGCCGGTCAAATTGCAATGGATGCGCGAGGACGAGTTTGCCTGGTCGCCCATCAGCCCGGCCATGGTCATGCGCGTGAAAGCGGCATTGTCCAAAGACGGACGCATTGCCGACTGGAACTACGATGTCTGGAGCAATTCGCACGCGATGCGGCCAGGCGAGCCGGGTGGCGTGAACCTGCTGGCCGCGTGGTCTCTCGAGCAGCCATTTCAGCCTGCGCCGCCTGCGTGGATTCCGCAGCCGTACGGCAATGGGGACCGCAATGCGGTGCCGCTCTACGACCTCCCGCGCAAGAAAGTGACCAACCATATGCTTCTGGACGCGCCCATCCGCAATAGTTCGCTGCGCACGTTGGGCGCCTATGGAAACGTCTTCGCGATCGAATCGTTCGTCGATGAACTGGCGCTCGCGGCCCATGCGGATCCGGTCGAGTTTCGCCTGAAACACCTGAGCGACCCGCGCGCGATTGCCGTGGTGCAGGCTGCCGCTCGCCAGGCAAGGTGGCAACCCGGCTTCAAGGGCGACGGCGAGCGTGGACGTGGCTTTGCCTGGTCGCGCTACAAGAACATTGGCGCTTACGTGGCGACGGTCGTCGATGTCCATGTCGATCGCGCGACGGGCGCGGTCAGCGTGACGAACGTTACCGCGGCAGTCGACGTGGGTCGCGTGATCAATCCAGACGGCGTGAAGAACCAGATCGAAGGCGGCATCATTCAGGCCCTGAGCTGGGCGCTCAAGGAGCGCGTCATGTTCAGCCGAACCGAGATCACGACGCGCCATTGGCAGGACTATCCGATCCTGTCCTTCGAGGAAGTGCCGCCTGTCGATATCGTGGTGCTCGAACGCGGCGATGAAGCGTCGCTCGGGGCGGGCGAATGCTCGCTCGGCCCAACGGGCGCAGCGTTGGCGAATGCCCTGGCACATGCGTGTGGTGTCCGCATCCGCGAACTGCCTTTGGTGCCGGCAAAGGTCAAGGAGCGCCTTGCCTGACGCGTTCGGACGGAAGTCAGTCCGTGCGTATCTTCATATTAATTAGTATGGCAAAGCAATTGCGTTTTTTTGAAGGAGCATGCGCTAGGTAAATCGGAGTGCGAATAAATAACAAGTCTACGCTGTAAATATTAAAAGACAATGGATTGGAGGCTGATGATGGGTGAAATGCCGAAGCGAATCAGGAATGGCCGCGCGCGTCGGCGCGTGGCACGGTGCGGGCTCGCGATGCTGGCGACAGGTCTGGCGGGCGCAGCTCACGCGCAAAGCTCCGTGACCTTGTACGGGGTGATCGATACGGGTGTCGAGTACGTGACGAACGTTGGGCCCAAAAAGTCCAGCGTGGTGCGCGTGCCGACGCTGACGGCTTCATTGCCCTCGCTGTGGGGGCTTCGCGGCAAAGAGGATCTGGGCGGGGGGCTCAGCGCCGTCTTCGTGCTGGAATCGGGTTTCGCGCCTTCGCAGGGCTCATTGAATCAGGGCGGGCGTCTGTTTGGCAGGCAGGCCTATGTCGGCCTTTCTGGGCCGTGGGGGACGGTGACGCTCGGCCGGCAGTATTCGCAGATCTTCTGGACGGTATTGACGGGCGACACACTGGCGCCGAACATCTACGCCGCCGCCGATCTGGATCCGTACCTGACCCAGCCGCGCGTCGACAACGCGATCACCTATAACTTCACGTCGTCGGGGTTGACCGTGGCCGCGTCGTATTCGTTCGGGCGCGACGCCGTGGACAGCGCGGCGGCGGGCGGCTGCGCTGGCCAGTCGCCCACCGACTGGCGGGCCTGCAAATCGATGTCCGCCATGGTGAAGTACGACGCGGGGAGATGGGGCGTTGCAGCGGCCATCGATCGCAACTACGGTGGCGGGGGCACGGGCTCGCCGTTGCCCCTTAGCTCGCAGACCGATACGCGTGCTGTCATAGACGGTTTTGCGAAGTTCGGCAACGCTACTATTGGGGCGGGCTTCCTTCATCGGATCAATCACGGCGAGCAAACGCCAACCATTTTCGATGCGACCAGCAATTATTGGTGGATTGGTGGCAACTATCTCGTGCGCCCTGATATTTCGCTTGATGCGCAGTTTGGGCGGATTACCGTGAGCAACAAGGACGCGGGTGGCTCCATCATTGCGGCGCGGGCGATGTATTTCTTTTCCAAGAGCACGTCGGTGTATGTCACGGCCGGGCATGTGTTTAACGAGCGTAACGGCGCGTTTACGATCGATGGCGGCACCGTTCCGCCCGCGTCTACGCCGTTGCCGGGCGTAGGCCAGACCGGCGCGATGGTGGGCATGCGGCACCTGTTCTAATTGCGGTAGGGGGCGCATCTGGCGATGCTAGTGGATCCGGCCGGTTTGGTTTTGGTTGGGTGTTGATGTGTTGGCCTTTCCTTGTTTTCATGTCGGTATATTGGTGTTGCCCCTGTGCGGGGCGGCA
>NZ_SMRP01000014.1:0-68675 GCF_004353915.1 Paraburkholderia silviterrae
TGGTTTCGCCCTTTGCGCAACCGGCCCCCGTGCGCCGCAGTGCGCCGCCGCCCGTTGCGGGCAGCACGGCTGCGCGCGCGGCCGCCGCGGCCGCGCCGCAAGCGCGTCAGCAAAAGCCGCAACGTCCGTTCGTCTGGCCGACGAAGAGCACGCCCAACACGGCGCAACGCACGCCCGGAACGCGGTTCGGCATGCAATTCAGTGCGTCCGCAACCGCACCGCTCGCGGACGCCAGCCAGGTCACGCCGGCCTATTCCCGCCCGGCGCACGGTGCGGCATCCGCGCCGCAGGCACCGCTCTCGACGAGCGTGCTCGAAACCTTGCGCTCGATCGAGGAAAACGCCGCCCGCTGGACGACGCTCGCGGGTGCGAGCCTCGCACGCCGCAACAGCATCGACCAGCCCGCTGCGCACACCGACGTGCCCGCCCATGCAGGCGCTGCCGTCGCGCCCGGCGATGCGAGCCCTGCCCCGGCGAGCGCGCAGTTTCCGCTCATCGCACCGCAGATCGCGCAAGCGCCGCAGACGGCGGCGCAAGATGAAGCGGCCCCGGCTGATGCAGCAGGCGAAGATTCCGCCGTGCCTTCCGGAGTGACTTCCGCCGTGCCTGCGGACGCCGCACCGGCGCAATTCGCTCAAGAGCCCATGAGCATGCGCGACGATGCAGCGCCCGCTTCGCCGTTTCTGGCGCAGCCGGACGAATCCGTCTTTGCGCCCGTGACGCCTGCGGCCCCGATGGCGGCGGTTACACGACTCGACACCTCCGAGTCTGGGGAACCGTGGACTTACGCCGACGACGCCTCGACCCCGATCTCCCTGCCCTCGTTCCTCATCGATGCGCAAGAAGACGACGCGCCGCCGGCTGCTGTTGCATCGGCACCGGCATTCGCCGCGCAGGCCGTGGCCGAAACAACACCAGCGGAAGTCGCCCCGGTCGCGCCCGCCGCAACGGCAACGTCGCCCGCTGCAACGCCACCGGCAGAACCGCCCGCAAGCTCGCCGATCCACTGGCCGAGCTTCGATCAAGGCATGCCATGGGTCTTGCTCGACGATGAACCCAACGCAGCCGAACCGGCAATCACAGCCGCCGACGAAGCCGCCTCGACCGCAGAGCAATCGCCTCACGTGACCGGCCTTCCGGTGTCTGAAGGCACTGCCGCGACTATTGCCGCGCAGTCGCCCGTGCCGCCCCGGCATGACGACGCCGCAACCGTCACGCACGAGCAGTGGTGGCAGCAATCGCCTCACGTGACCGGCCGTCCGGCGCCTGAAGGCATTGCCGCGACTCATGCCGCGCAGTCGCCCGTGCCGCCCCGGCATGACGACGCCGCAACCGTCACGCACGAGCAGTGGTGTGAGCAATCGCCTCACGTGACCGGCCTTCCGGCATCTGAAGACATCGCCGCGACTCATGCCGCGCAGTCGCCCGTGCTGCCCCAAAAGGACGATGCCGCAACGGTCACGCACGAGCCGCCGCTGCCAGAGGCAACGCGCGATGCGTCCGAACCGGAAAGCGCCGAAAACGTCATCCGCTTCCCGCGCATTGCGAGCGAACCGTTGCACGCTGTCCAGCCCACACCGGCAGGTGCCAGCGCCATCGCACAGGATCCACCTGAGAGCGCCGCGCAGCCCGACGACGCTCCGCTCGACCACGATGCGCCGACGCTCACGCCGCATGCCAGCGCTTTCACGCCGGCGTTCCTCGTTGAAGTGCCGTCGTTTCTCGCCGCCGCGCCGGTTACCACGCATCCGGCGCCCGTTACGCCGGCAAACTTCGCGCCCTGGTCGCCTGTGCTTGCCCCCACCCCGCCGATGCCGGTCTCGTTCGCTGCCGCGTCCGTCCGCGCGACCGATGCGCCCGCTACCGCGGCCTCCGGCTCGCAGTCAGAAGAACCGTGGCAGCCGGGTCCTGCGGCACCGCACGCCACCACGGCGGCGCCGGCATCCGCAGTGGCTGGCCCCGCAAGCGCGCCCGCCGTGACCACGACTCCCGCGCCGGAGCCCGTGCCTGGCGCAGCGTCGTTCGTTGCAACGGCCACCGGAGCTGAACCGCAATCCGCCGCGCCTGCGACGACCACCGCGCACGATGCAACGGCGGCCCAGGCGCCCGCGAGCATTGCAGCAGGCGGCTACGTCAGTGCGCCCCCGCCCTGGGCGCAACCACAACCGGCCACAACCACAGCCCAACCACCGGCCGCGACGGTGGACCAGGACAACAGCGCGCCAACCGCGCCTGGTGGGCCTCAGCCCGAAGCGGCGCCGCGCCAGCCCGTGCGCGGCCATGCGCCGACCTCGTTCGAGTTCCAGCCGCTCAGCGCATCGGCGGTCGAACTGCCCGGCCTCGATCTGCTCGAATGCGCCTCGTCCGAAATCGAGCCCGTCTCCGAGCAGAAGCTCGCCGAAACGAGCCAGCTGATCGAGCAGCGCCTGCAGGAATTCAAGGTGCCCGTCATCGTGGTCGGCGCCTCGGCGGGCCCGGTCATCACGCGCTTCGAAGTCGAGCCCGCGCTCGGTGTGCGCGGCAGCCAGATCGTCGGCTTGATGAAGGACCTCTCGCGCGGCCTCGGCCTCACGTCGATCCGCGTGGTCGAGACCATCCCCGGCAAGACCTGCATGGGCCTCGAGCTGCCCAATGCGCGCCGGCAGATGATCCGTCTCTCGGAGATCCTCGAATCGGCGCCGTACCATCGCTCGCAGTCGAAGCTCACGATCGCGATGGGCAAGGACATCGTCGGCCATCCGATCGTCACGGACCTCGCCAAGGCGCCGCACATGCTGGTCGCGGGCACGACCGGCTCGGGCAAGTCGGTGGCGATCAACGCGATGATCCTCTCGCTCCTCTACAAGGCCACGCCCGAGGACGTGCGGCTCATCATGATCGACCCGAAGATGCTCGAGCTCTCCGTGTACGAGGGCATTCCGCATCTGCTCGCGCCCGTGGTCACCGACATGAAGCTCGCCGCCAACGCGCTGAACTGGTGCGTGGGTGAGATGGAGAAGCGCTACCGGCTGATGTCGGCCGTGGGCGTGCGCAATCTCGCGGGCTTCAACCAGAAGATCCGCGACGCCGAAGCGCGCGAGAAAAAGATCGGCAATCCGTTCTCGCTCACGCCCGAGGCGCCCGAGCCGCTTTCGCCGCTGCCGATGATCGTGGTGGTGATCGACGAGCTCGCCGACCTCATGATGGTCGCGGGCAAGAAGATCGAAGAGCTAATCGCGCGTCTCGCGCAAAAGGCGCGCGCCGCCGGCATCCACCTGATCCTTGCGACGCAGCGTCCTTCGGTCGACGTCATCACGGGTCTCATCAAGGCGAACATCCCGACGCGCGTGGCCTTCCAGGTGTCCTCGAAGATCGACTCGCGCACGATTCTCGACCAGATGGGCGCCGAGTCGCTGCTCGGCCAGGGCGACATGCTGTTCCTGCCGCCAGGCACGGGCTATCCGCAGCGCGTGCACGGCGCGTTCGTCGCCGACGAGGAAGTGCATGCCGTGGTCGAGTATCTGAAGCAGTTCGGCGAGCCCGAGTATGTCGAGGGCATTCTCGACGGGCCGGCCGGCGAAGGCGCGCCGCAGGACCTCTTCGGCGACTCGCCCGACGCGGAAGCCGATCCGCTCTACGACGAGGCCGTGGCGTTCGTCGTGCGCACGCGGCGCGCGTCGATCTCCTCGGTGCAGCGGCAATTGCGCATCGGCTATAACCGCGCCGCGCGACTTGTCGAGCAGATGGAAGCGGCGGGCCTCGTCTCGCCGATGGGCATCAACGGCAGCCGCGAAGTGCTCGTGCCGGGCCAGGCCGAGTAAGGCTCGCGGCAGTCGAAACCAGCAATGCAAAACGCCGTGCCGGATTCGTCCGGCACGGCGTTTGTTTTTTGTCCGCGACAAACCGCTTGCAGAGCGATCAGGGCGCGACGAACTTGAAGTCGACAGGCGAGCCGATATCGATACGCTTCGGATTCGGCTCGAGCAGCCCCGTCTCCTGATTGCGGCGGAACACGTAGGCCGTGTCGCTGTTCTGGTTGCCGACGACGAGCCACTGGCCGCTCGGATCGATAGCGAACTCGCGCGGCGACTTGCCGAGGCTCGACTGACGGCCCACACGCTTGAGTTTGCCGTTGTGCGTGTCGACGGCGAAGATCGAGATATCGTTGGCATCGCCGCGGTTCGAGACGTACAGGAACTTGCCGTCCGGCGAGAGGTGCAGCGCCGCCGCGCCCACCGCGCCCTTGAAGCCCGGCTCCGCCAGTTTCTCGACCTGCTCGAGCGTCATGCGCCCGTCGTGGTAGCCGAACACGCTCACCGTGGCGGCCAGCTCGCTCGTGAGGTACGCGAAGCGGCCGTCGTTGCCGAAGACGAGGTGACGCGGGCCCGAGCCGGCCTTCACGTCGGTGTAGCGCCACTCGGCCGGGCTCACGAGGCCGCGGCTGCCGTCGGGCGTGTAGCGGTAGGTCCAGAGCTTGTCGGTGCCGAGATCCTGGGTGAAGAGGTAATGGCCATCTGGCGAGAACACTGTGGAATGCACGTGCGCGTTGTCCTGGCGCCCCTTCACCGGACCGCTGCCCTCGTGGTGCACGGTGAGCACCGATGCCCCAAGCTTGCCGTCCTGCTCGACGGGCAGCACCGCGAAGCTGCCGCCGGGGTCCGCCGCCACCGAATAGTTGGCGACGAAGAGATAGCGGCCGTCCGGCGAGAGTTTCAGATAGCACGGATCGTTGCCCTGCGCGGACACCTTGTCGAGGAACGTGAGCTGGCCGCTCGCGGCGTCGAAGCCGAACGCGCTCACGTCGCCGCGCAGGCTCGCCGGGCCGTTGTCGCCGGGCAGCTCGTTTACGGCATAGACGAAGCGCTTGTCCTGGCTCACCACGAGATACGACGGATTCACCGTCTTCGCGACGCTCACCTGCTGGGCGTCGCCCGTCTTCGAATCGAAGCGATAGACGTAGATGCCCTCGCTCTTGCCACCGGTATAGGTGCCGACGAGCAGGTCGTAGACGCCATTGGCTGCCGCGTCGGCGGGCGCCGTGCCCGCGCTGGTCTGGGCGAGCGCCTGGGTTGCGGCGAGCGTTGTGGCAACTGAGGCCATGATGGCAATACCCTTGATGATCTGATGAATGAGGCCGCGCTTCTTCGCGCGCGGCGCACGGTGCCGATACGCAGGCACGGGCATGGCGATTGCGGCGTCATGGGCCTGAAACATGTCGACCTCCTTTTTTCTTGTCGAAGCTGGGGCGGATCGGCAGCGCGCGGCGGCACGAGTCGGTGCGAGTCGATGCAACCGAGCGTTGCGCAAACACCGATGTGCCGGCGCCAACGTTTGAGGGATTGAGGCCCAGTATAAGAGAGCTTGCGCGTGGCTGGGCGTTGCGCGCGCAGCCCGCCTCCCCCCACCGGCTTCGCAACACCGGCCTTGCACCCCCCAGGGAGAAAACATGGACCTCCATCTCGCCATCGGCCCGCTCGTCTCGCTCATCGCCGGCATCCTGATCCTCGTGGTGCCGCGCCTGCTCAATTACATCGTCGCGTTGTATCTCATCATCATCGGTCTCATTGGGCTGTTCGGCACGAACGGGCATCTCGGGCATTTTTGATGCTTGCGGCCGCGGCGTTGGAATCTTCGCGAAAGTGCGGTGAAAGTTCCCGCACGAGTGATTTGTGCGCGACAGGCAGTAAAACGCGTTGCGCGAGGCCCCCCGCACCCACTAATCTTGTGCGTGCCCGTGCCGTATCCGCTCCAGGCACAATGCTGTCAATCTGCTTACCATGCCTGCACTCATCGAAGACTATGCAATGATCGGCGACGGCCACACGGCCGCGCTCGTGTCCCGCGAAGGCTCCATCGACTGGCTCTGCTGGCCGCGCTTCGACTCCGGCGCGTGCTTCGCGGCACTGCTCGGCACCGAAGAGAACGGCCGCTGGCTGATCGCGCCGGCCCCGCCGGCCGACGGCTCCAAAGCCGAAGTCAAGACCACGCGCCGCTATCGCGGCGACACGCTGATCCTCGAAACCGACTTCGAGACGCCCGAAGGCGCCGTCACGCTCATCGACTTCATGCCGCCCGGCAACGGCTGGAGCGAGCTCGTGCGGATCGTGGTGGGCCGGCGCGGCACCGTGCGCATGCAGTGCGAGCTCGTGCTGCGCTTCGACTACGGCTTTTCGGTGCCGTGGGTGAGCCGCCTCGCTTACGAGAGCGGCATCAAGGCAACCGTCGGCCCGGACACGGTCGTGCTGCGCACGCCCGTCGACCTCGAAGGCGAGAACATGCGCACCGTCGCCGAATTCGACGTGAGCGCAGGCGAGCGCGTGCCGTTCTCGATGGCCTACGCGGCCTCGCATCTGCGCCCGCCGCCGCCGCGCGATCCGTTCACGGCGCTCGCGCGCACCGAGAACTTCTGGGAGGAGTGGTCGGCGCGCAGTACCGTCGAGGGCCGCTGGGCCGAACCCATCCGCCGCTCGCTCATCACGCTCAAGGCGCTCGCCTTCGAGCCCACCGGCGGCATCGTCGCGGCGCCCACCACCTCGCTGCCCGAGCAGCTGGGCGGCTCGCGCAACTGGGACTACCGCTATTGCTGGCTGCGCGACGCCACCATCACGCTGCTCGCGATGATGCGCGGCGGCTACTACGACGAGGCGCGTGCCTGGCGCGCGTGGCTCGGCCGCGTGATGGCAGGCTCGCCCTCGCAGTTGCAGATCATGTATGGCCTCGCCGGCGAGCGCCGCCTGCCCGAGTTCGAGCTCGACTGGCTGCCGGGCTACGAGGGCTCGAAGCCCGTGCGCGTGGGCAACAACGCGGTCGGGCAGTTGCAGCTCGACGTCTATGGCGAAGTCATGAACGCGCTGCACCTCGCGCGCGTGGGCGGCCTGCAGGCCGACGAAACCGCGTGGTCGATCCAGTGCGCGATGCTCGAGCATCTCGAGAAGATCTGGACGGAGCCCGACGAAGGCATCTGGGAGACGCGCGGCGGGCGCCAGCACTTCACCTTCTCGAAGGTCATGGCGTGGGTGGCGTTCGACCGCTGCATCCGCTCGGCCGAGAAGTTCGACCTGCCGGGCCCGCTCGATCACTGGCGCGAGCTGCGCGACACCATCCACGCGACCATCTGCGAGCGCAGCTTCAATCCTTCGCTCAACTCGTTCACCCAGATCTACGGCGGCACCGATCTAGACGCGAGCCTCCTGCTCATGCCGCTCGTGGGCTTTTTACCGGCCTCCGACCCGCGCATCGCGGGCACGGTCGCGGCCATCGAGCGCGACCTGATGTGCGAAGGCTTCGTGATGCGCTACCGCACCACCGACTTCAACGACGGCTTGCCGCCCGGCGAAGGCACGTTCCTCGCCTGCAGCTTCTGGATGGTGGACAACCTCGCGCTGCAGGGCCGCATGGACGACGCGCGCAAGATGTACGAGCGCCTGCTCGCGCTCGCCAACGACGTCGGGCTGCTCGCCGAGGAATACGACCCGATCGCTGGCCGGCTTGTGGGGAATTTCCCACAGGCGTTCTCCCATGTGGCACTCGTTCATACGGGTCTGAATTTGATGCGCCATGAGCAGGAGATGGCCCGGGCGACGGGGCATCCGGCGGTTGGCGGCGTTCTGCCGATCGATTCCGATCTGGCAGCGGCGACAAACAACGCATCGTAAAAGTACGAAACCGCACGCAAAGCCCCCATACACCGGCGTCAAGTGCGCTACACTTGGAATCTGGGTTGCTGCGTTGCACAACGAACTGGAATTCGCCGGAAGTCAGGCTGCGGATTCCGGCACGAGGATTCTCGTTCGCTCGCGGCAAGCCGTATGCCGTGCCGCTGAACCGGCCGGCCCCAAAGCCGATAAACAGGCTGACCGACCAACTAGTGGCCCGCTTCTGCGCCGCGCAATCCCTGCGCGGCCCGGGGGCGAACCGCCCCTGATGCTGGAGCGTCCATGCTCTACCAAATCCGTGAATTTCAGCGCGCCTTGCTGAGCCCGCTTACCGCGTGGGCGCAAGCCGCCTCCAAGTCGTTCTCGAATCCGTCGAGCCCGTTCTCGCTCGTGCCGGGCGCCACACGCCTCGCCGCGGGCTACGAGCTGCTCTACCGTCTCGGCAAGGACTACGAGAAACCCGAGTTCGACATCCGCCAGATCGAGAAGGATGGCTTCAACATCCCGATCGTCGAGCAGACCATCATCGAAAAGCCGTTTTGCCGGCTGTTGCGCTTCAAGCGCTTCGCCGACGATCCGTCGGCCGTCTCCGCGCTCAAGGACGAGCCCGTGGTGCTCGTGTGCGCGCCGCTCTCGGGCCACCATTCGACGCTCCTGCGCGACACCGTGCGCACGCTGCTGCAGGACCACAAGGTCTATATCACCGACTGGATCGACGCGCGCATGGTCCCGCTCGAAGCCGGTCCGTTCCACCTGGACGACTACATCGCGTACATCCAGGAATTCATCCGCCATATCGGCGCGAAGAACCTGCACGTGCTTTCGGTGTGCCAGCCCACGGTGCCGGTGCTCGCAGCCATCTCGCTCATGGCGAGCCGCGGCGAGCCCACCCCGCTCACCATGACGATGATGGGCGGCCCGATCGACGCGCGCCGCTCCCCCACGGCAGTCAATTCGCTCGCCACCGAGCATTCGATGGAATGGTTCGCGAACAACGTGATTCACACGGTGCCCGCCAACTATCCGGGCGAAGGGCGCGAGGTCTATCCGGGCTTCCTGCAGCACGCGGGCTTCGTCGCGATGAATCCGGGCCGCCACACCAGCGCGCACTGGGACTTCTACAAGAGCCTCTTGCGCGGCGACGAAGAGGATGCCGAAGCACATCGCCGTTTCTATGACGAATACAACGCGGTGCTCGACATGGCCGCCGAGTACTACCTCGAAACCATTCAGACGGTGTTCCAGGACTTCAGCCTCGCCGAAGGCACGTGGGACGTCGCGGGCGAGCGCGTGCGGCCGCAGGATATCCGCGAGACGGCGCTCTTCACGATCGAAGGCGAGCTCGACGACATCTCGGGCTCCGGCCAGACACACGCCGCGCACGACCTGTGCACCGGCATCCCCGAGCACGAGAAGCATCACCTGACGGCGGAAAAGTGCGGCCACTACGGCATTTTCTCTGGCCGCCGCTGGCGCACGATCATCTATCCGCAATTGCGCGACTTCATCCGCCAGCATCAACGCACGAAGCAGAATGCAAAGGAAAGCGCCGTAGCGTGACCTCGACGCTTTCGGGCGCCAACGAAGCTCGAAGCCTGACACAAACGCAGGCCAACGCAATGCCGGACGCCGCGCTCTGTTCACTCAGAGCGCGGCGTTTTTCATTGGCCCGTCAGTTGCGGCTCATTTGCGCATCAAGAACGCGAGCAGCATCTCGGTGTTGAGCTGAATGATCTCGGCGCGCTCGGCGCTCGTGCTGAAGTCGCGTCCGAGCGTGGCGTTGAGCGTGTAGCGGTTGGACACGATGTAGTAGCCCATGCCCGAGAGCGTCACGTACAGGCGCAGCGGATCGACGTTCGCGCGAAAGAGCCCGGCGGCCTCGCCGCGCGCGAGGATGGAGCCGAGCGTGGCGACGATCGGCGAGACCATCTCGTGGATGCGGGTGGACTTCTGCATGTAGCGCGCCTCGTGCAGATTCTCGTTGTTCACGAGCCGCAGGAGGTCGGGATGATCGCGGTAGTAGTCCCAAACGAAATGCGCGAGCCGCGTGATCGCCTCGACGGGTGCGAGCCCGGCCAGGTCGAGTGCGCGTTCGGCTTCGTTCAGCGCGCCGAATGCGTGCTCCAGCACGGCGGTGAACAACTGCTCCTTGCTGCCGAAGTAGTAGTAGAGCATGCGCTCATTGGTTTCCGCGCGGCGCGCGATCTGGTCGACGCGGGCGCCGAACAGGCCACCGCTCGCGAACTCTTCCGCTGCGGCAAGCAGGATGCGGCGGCGCGTGCCTTCAGGATCTCTTTTGATTTTCGTCTGATTCATGGTGGCAGGATCGCTCGATAGGCGCGCGGCTTCCCACTTTGCGCTGCCGGGCCTCTCCAAACCCATCGTGCGGCAGCGTGGCATGGAGCGCGCCGGGTTAATGGACTGACACCCTTCGCTTCCCGGTCTTTCTTTGTTTGCAGTCGTCTTGACCCCTCGCCCGACGCTGCGTATTTGACGCCGTCCTGCGGACTCGATCCGATGTCGTGCGCGGGTGGTGCAAGCACGGCCCGAACATTCGAATTAAGTGCTTTGATTATGGCACATGGCCCGCCGATGGCAATGCGGGAAATCGGCGATAATGCGGGCTTTGGCGGCGCATGTGCGGGCCCGCCCTGACATCGCAACCGTGAACGATTCCAAGACC
Source organism: Paraburkholderia silviterrae (assembly GCF_004353915.1). Classification (GTDB taxonomy): domain Bacteria; phylum Pseudomonadota; class Gammaproteobacteria; order Burkholderiales; family Burkholderiaceae; genus Paraburkholderia; species Paraburkholderia silviterrae. Next base: position 10,318 of record NZ_SMRP01000014.1, read on the forward strand.
CTGGCAGATCGCATCGAAGATCTGCTGCCCCAGACTCAATGCACCAAGTGCGGCTACGACGGCTGCCGGCCTTACGCCGAAGCCGTCGCCGCCGGCACCGCCAACTACAACCAGTGCCCGCCGGGCGGCGCCGAGGGCGTTGCGCGCCTCGCGAAGCTGCTCGGCAAGCCGGTCATCCCGATCAATCCCGTGAATGGCGTCGAACGGCCGCGCCCCGTGGCCTTCATCGACGAGCAGCTGTGCATCGGCTGCACGCTGTGCATGCAGGCGTGCCCCGTCGATGCGATCGTCGGCGCGCCCAAGCAGATGCACACCATCGTCAAGGACGAGTGCACGGGCTGCGACCTGTGCGTCGCGCCCTGCCCCGTGGACTGCATCGCGATGATTCCAGTGACCGGCGAGGCAACGGGCTGGGACGCCTGGAGCCAGCAACAGGCCGATGCAGCACGCTTGCGGCACGACCGCCGTCAGGCGCGGCTCGCCGCCGAACGCGACGCAGCCGTTGCGCGCGCCGCGGCACGCCGTGCGGCAGCGGCGTCCCCGGTTGCCGCTTCGGGCGCTGCCGGAGGCGCGGCGGCTACTGTGGCCGGGAGTGCACCTGCAGGCGCCGACGATGCCGAAGCGAAGAAAAAAGCGATCATCCAGGCAGCGCTCGAGCGCGCGCGGCGCAAGAAAGCGGAGCTGGCCGAGCATGGCGTTGCCCCGCGCAATACCGAGCACGTGAGCGCCGACGTGCAGGCGCAAATCGACGCCGCCGAGGCACGCCGGAAGCGCCTGGGCATCGGCGCCGAAGCAGATGTTGCAGGTGCTCCAGCGCAGGCTGCCTCCAGCGAGACCACGGGCGCCTCAACTGCCCCTGCCACCCCCGCTGCAGCCGAGCCGCCCGCGCCGGACGACGGCCAGCAAGAACACCAGGACCGCAGCGAGCGCGACGAGCAGGACAACCACCCGCACGACGACAAACCCGCATGAGCCGCATGAACCGCATGAGTCACATCAAGCGGACGGCCCTCGCAGACAAGCCATGAACGCCACCAAGCGCCGCGCCATCTACGAAACGCTCCAGAGCCTCAACCCGCACCCGACGACCGAACTGGAGTTCACGACGCCCTTCGAACTCCTGATCGCCGTGATGCTCTCCGCCCAGGCCACCGACGTCTCGGTGAACAAGGCCATGCGCAAGATGTTTCCGGTGGCCAACACGCCGCAGACGGTGCTCGCGCTGGGCGAGGAAGGCGTCGCCGACTACATCAGGACGATTGGCCTTTACCGCACCAAGGCGAAGAATGTCATCGCCACCTGCAAGATCCTGATCGAGCAATACGACGGCGAGGTCCCGCAGACGCGCGAAGCGCTCGAGGCGCTGCCGGGGGTCGGGCGCAAGACCGCGAACGTGGTGCTCAACACGGCGTTCGGCCATCCGACCATCGCCGTGGACACGCATATCTTCCGCGTCGCCAACCGCACCGGCCTCGCACCCGGCAAGGACGTGAAGGCGGTGGAAACCGCGCTGGAGAAGGTCACGCCGGCCGAATTCCGTCAGGACGCCCACCACTGGCTGATCCTGCACGGCCGCTACGTGTGCAAGGCGCGCCGCCCGGAATGCTGGCATTGCGTGATCGAGCCGCTATGCGAATTCAAGCCGAAGACGCCGCCGCCCGAGCTCTGACGCACCCGCTGGCGCCCCGGCGCCGGTGCGCGCACCGGCGTAAAATCGGCGCTTGAGCCACCGCATCTGGCGAATTTGCGCCGATTCGGGCCCTCGCCAGCAGCCCTCACCAACGCACGTTTTCAGCACGATTCACGATGTTCAATCCCAGCCGCGACGAAGTCCGCCAATTTTTCACCGAGACCTGGCGCAAGCAGCGCGCGGGCGAAATCCTCACGCCGCTCGAGGCGATCGCCGCCGACTGGATCGTCGAGCACCCCGAGTACCACGCGCAGCTCGCCGACGCTGAAGCCGCCGCCGCACAGGACTATTCGCCCGAGCGCGGCCAGAGCAATCCCTTTTTGCATCTGTCGATGCATCTCGCCATCAGCGAGCAGCTCTCGATCGACCAGCCGCCGGGCATCCGCGCGGCGCACGACCGGCTCGCGGCGCGTCTGGGCTCCACGCACGACGCGCAGCACGCCATCATGGAATGCCTCGGCGAGACGATCTGGGAGGCCCAGCGCACCAATACGCCGCCCGACACCGACGCTTACCTCGCCCGCATCGAACGGCGCGCCTCGCGCGACTGAACTACGGCCGAGGTCGGGCTGAGGTTTGGGACGAGCATGAAAAAAGCACCCCGTGCGAGGCGGCAAGGCGCATCTCAGGGGGTGCTTCGCATTCGTATTTGCGCGAGCGCGCCATGCATATCGCATGACGCCTCTGTCATCAGGACGCGCCCGCGCGCACGCTGCGCTTACTTTTTCTCGACCAGATCGCCCTTGAGCGATTCGACGTAGGCGGCCAGATCCTTCAGGTCGCGCTCCGAGAGGCTCTGCACCTGCGCCTGCATGATCGGATTGTTGCGGCCGAGATTCGGGTTGCCGGTGCCCATCTGATACTGGCGCAGCGCCCAATAGATGTAATCGGCGTGCTGGCCCGCGAGCTTCGGATACTCGGGGCTCACCGGCTTGTTCAGGTTCACGCCGTGGCAGGCCGCGCAGTTGTGGCTGTCGGCGAGCACCTTGCCGTTGGCGGCGTCGGCGGCGTATGCCGGCTGCAGGGCAAGCGCGGCCGTGAGCGCTGTGCCGGCGCAAACCGCAGAGGCGATCTTGAGAAGCGAGGCGCGGGCGGCAACAACGCCGCGCTCAGACATGTGCTCGGCCGTGTAGGGCTTGTTCATGGATTCTCCTGTCCTGTCCCGTGCCGGTTACTTCTCGGGATTGTTTTTCGTGGCAGCCGTCTGCGACGAGTAATACGCCGCGATATCGGCGATGTCCTGGTCGGACAGCGTCGTCGCGATCGCATGCATCGTCCCGAAGTGGCGGTCGCCCTTCTTGTAGCCGTGCAACGCGTTTTCGATGTATTGCGCGTTCTGGCCGCCCAGGATTGGCACGTGATAGACCTCGGGATAGGCGGTGCGGTAGTCGGGAATACCATGACAGCCGATACACATCGCAACCTTGCCCTGCCCTGCCTTCGCGCTGCCCACGACATCCGCGTGTGCCGTGGCCGCGAAGCCCGCCAGCACTGTCAATGCGCCAAACATGACGTGCTTGCCGACAATTTTTTTCATAGCATCCAACCTGGCTTGAGGGGATTCGAACGCCCGAACCGCAGGCCACGGCCTGCGCCGCATTACTGCTTGTTTTACTTTTGGGTCGCCGTGCAGGCCGAAAAAAATCGGTCCGAGTATACCGCGACGCCCCGCCGCACGTCCACCGGGCGAGCGCCGGGGCAATGCCCGCTCACGCCCGCCGGACGGGGCTCGGGCGTGAATGAGAAAATTCGCGAGCGGTCTGGCAGGGTGGCGTGCGGGTCATCCCTGATGTGTCCCGCGCGCTTCATACAAGCCGCAAACGGGTGCCGCATCGGGCGGACCCAACGATACGCGAGCGCCCCCCGGCCCAACACCCCTTCTGACTTATACTGGGATTTTTTTAGCGAGCGGTTCATCATGCGCGCCACGCGTTTCGAAGGCTCTTCGCAGTACGTCGCCACCGACGACCTCAAGCTCGCGGTCAACGCCGCGATCACCCTCAAACGGCCGCTCCTCATCAAGGGCGAGCCCGGCACCGGCAAGACCATGCTGGCCGAGGAAGTGGCGGCGGCGCTCGACATGCCGCTCATGCAGTGGCACATCAAGTCCACCACGAAGGCGCAGCAAGGCCTCTACGAGTACGACGCGGTCTCGCGCCTGCGCGACTCGCAGCTCGGCGACGAGCGCGTGAAGGACATCCGCAACTACATCGTGAAGGGCGTGCTGTGGCAGGCGTTCGAGTCGGAGCAGCAAAGCGTGCTCTTGATCGACGAGATCGACAAGGCCGACATCGAATTCCCCAACGACCTGCTGCGCGAGCTCGACCGCATGGAGTTCTACGTCTACGAGACGCGCGAGCTCATCAAGGCGAAGCAGCGCCCGCTCGTGATCATCACGTCGAACAACGAGAAGGAGCTGCCCGACGCGTTCCTGCGCCGCTGCTTCTTCCACTACATCAGCTTCCCCGACCCGGCCACGATGCAGCGCATCGTCGAGGTGCACTATCCGGGCATCCGCCGCGATCTGCTCAACGCGGCGATGGAAAGCTTCTTCGAGCTGCGCCAGGTCGCGGGCCTGAAGAAGAAGCCGTCCACGTCCGAGCTGCTCGACTGGCTCAAGCTGCTGCTCGCCGAGGACATTCCGCCCGACGCCCTGCGCGCGGCGGACGGCTCGAAGTCCATGCCGCCGCTCGCCGGCGCACTGCTCAAGAACGAGCAGGACATGACCCTCTTCGAGCGGCTCATCTACATGAACCGTCACAACCGCTAACACACCGCCAGGAACAGCCGCCAGGACAGCCGCAAGGCGCGGGGCACGCTCGCAAAGCCGGAGAACCAGCATGCTGATCGACTTCTTTTACACGCTGCGCGACGCGAAGCTGCCGGTCTCCGTGAAGGAGTACCTCACGCTCGTCGAAGCGCTCAAGGAGCGCGTGATCGCGCCCTCGCTCGACGACTTCTATTACCTCGCGCGCATGACGCTCGTGAAGGACGAGCAGTACTTCGACCGCTTCGACCAGGCCTTCGGCGCGTACTTCCGCGGCATCGAGAAGAAGTCGGAGCTCGCCTTCGAGATTCCCGAAGACTGGCTCAAAAAGAAGCTCGAGCGCGACTTCACACCCGAGCAGCGCGCGCAGATCGAGGCGATGGGCGGGCTCGACAAGCTCATGGAGCGCCTCAAGGAGCTCTTCGAGGAACAGAAGGAGCGCCACGAGGGCGGCAGCAAGTGGATCGGCACGGGCGGCACCTCGCCCTTCGGCAACGGCGGCTATAACCCCGAGGGCATCCGCATCGGCGGCGAAGGCGGGCAGCGCAGCGCCGTGAAGGTGTGGGACGCGCGCGCGTACCGCGACTACGACGACCAGGTCGAGATCGGCACGCGCAACATCAAGGTGGCGCTGCGGCGCCTGCGCCGCTTCGCGCGCGAAGGCGCCGCCGAAGAGCTCGATCTCACCGACACGATCCGCAGCACGGCCGCCAACGCCGGCTGGCTCGACCTCAAGATGGTCCCGGAACGCCACAATAACGTGAAGGTGCTGATGCTGCTCGACGTGGGCGGCTCGATGGACGATCACATCAAGCGCACCGAGGAGCTGTTCTCGGCCGCGAAGGCCGAGTTCAAGCACCTCGAGTTCTACTACTTCCACAACTGCGTCTACGACTACCTGTGGAAGAACAACCGCCGCCGCCACGCCGAGCGCACGCCCACCTGGGACCTGCTGCACAAGTTCACGCCCGACTACAAGCTCATCTTCGTCGGCGACGCGACCATGAGCCCCTATGAAGTGCTGCAGCCGGGCGGCTCGGTCGAGTACAACAACCCCGAGGCGGGCGCCGTGTGGCTGCGCCGTCTGGCCGACCAGTTCCCGCATTTCGCGTGGCTCAATCCCGAGCCCGAGCGGCTATGGGAATACCGCCAGTCGGTGTCGGTCATCCGCGAGATACTCGGGCATCGCATGTATCCGCTCACGGTCGCCGGGCTCGAAACGGCCATGCGCGTGCTGAGCAAATAGCGCCACCTAACCATCTTCGCCCTGTTTCACAAGGTTTCGCCGCGTAGCCCGAAGCGCGCGGCCAGACCGTTGCGCACACAACCATAAAACGAGGAGATTTCCAGCATGACCGCGCCTTCGTCCCCGGACCTGCCTTCGACGTTCCGGCCGGGACCACTGCGGCCCTTTGCCGACACGTCGGTTGCCACGATCGTCGCGGGCTTCGTCGCAATGATGACCGGCTACACGAGCTCGCTCGTGCTCATGTTCCAGGCCGGCCAGGCCGCGCATCTCTCCCCGGCGCAGATTTCCTCGTGGATCTGGTCGCTCTCGATCGGCATGGGCGTGACGACCATCGGGCTATCGCTCTGGTATCGCGCGCCCACGGTGATCGCCTGGTCGACGCCGGGCGCGGCGCTCCTGATCGCCTCGCTGCCGCATGTGCCCTATGCCGAGGCCATCGGCGCGTATATCGTGTGCGCCCTGCTGCTTACGGCCGTGGGCGTGACCGGCTGGTTCGACGCGCTCATGAAGCGCGTGCCCGCCGGCATCGCGGCGGCGCTGCTCGCGGGCATCCTGTTCGAGATCGGCATCGAGATCTTTCACGCGGCGCAAGTGCAGACGCCGCTCGTGCTCACGATGTTCTTCGCGTACCTGCTGCTCAAGCGCTGGGTGCCGCGCTATGCGATCGTCGGCACGCTCGTGGTGGGCGTGGCAACCGCCGCGGCGCTCGGGCTGCTCGACTTCAGCCACTTCCGCGTGGCGCTCGCCAAGCCTGTGTTCACGATGCCCGCGTTCTCCGTTTCGGCGATCGTGAGCATCGGCATTCCGCTCTTCGTCGTGGCGATGGCCTCGCAGAACGTGCCCGGCATCGCCGTGCTGCGCGCCGATGGCTACAACACGCCCTCCTCGCCGCTCATCGCCACGACCGGCATCGCCTCGCTCGTGCTCGCGCCGTTCGGCTCGCACGGTATCAATCTCGCGGCCATCACCGCGGCGATCTGCACCGGACCGCACGCACACGAAGACCGCACGAAGCGCTATATGGCGGCCGTCTGGTGCGGCATCTTCTATCTGATCGCCGGCATCTTCGGCGCGACCATCGCGGCGCTATTCGCGGCGTTTCCGCCGGCGCTCGTGGTCTCCATCGCGGCGCTCGCGCTGTTCGGCTCGATCATGAGCGGCCTCACCAACGCCATGCAGAACCCCAAGGAGCGGGAAGCAGCGCTCGTGACGTTCATGGTGACGGCTTCCGGGCTCACGCTGCTCTCCATCGGAGCGGCGTTCTGGGGGCTCGTGGCGGGCGTGATCACGCAGGTGATCCTGACCGCGCGGCGGGCCTGATTGCGCGGGGATCGACGATGCATTAGCGATACCGCGGTGCACGTCATCGCACCGCCACCCGATCCGCCATAAAATGATGGCGTAGGCCGTGCCCACCGGCACGGCATCGCGCGCCGCCCGCGCTCCGTCCCCGTACTTGCGGAAGACGGTGTCCGATGCGGCGACGCAGCGCCTCTTCGCGTTTTCAGGCGTTTTCAGGCGTTCTGCATTTCGCGTTCCGCCCTTCGCGCCGGGAGCCAGCAGCTCGGGCGCGCGAGGCCGTTCAACTCCTACCGACGCCGGCGCGCATGCGCCTACAAGGCCTGACATGACTACCGCACTCGATCAGCTCAAGCAGTACACCACCGTCGTCGCCGATACGGGCGACTTCCAGCAGTTCGTCCAATACAAGCCGCGGGACGCGACCACCAACCCGTCGCTGATCCTCAAGGCCGTGCAGAAGGCCGAGTACCGGCCGCTGCTCGAAAAAACCGTGCGCGATCACGCGAACGAGTCGGTCGAATCGATCATCGACCACCTGCTGGTCGCCTTCGGCACCGAGATCCTCAAGATCATTCCGGGCCGCGTCTCGACCGAAGTGGACGCACGCCTCTCGTTCGACACGAAGAAGTCGATCGACAAGGCGCATCACATCATCGACCTGTACAAGCAGGCCGGCATCGCGCGCGAGCGCGTGCTGATCAAGCTCGCCTCCACGTGGGAAGGCATCCGCGCGGCCGAAGTGCTGCAAAAGGACGGCATCCGCTGCAACATGACGCTGCTGTTCTCGCTCGCGCAGGCCGCCGCGTGCGCCGAAGCGGGCGCGCAGCTGATCTCGCCGTTCGTCGGCCGCATCTACGACTGGTACAAGAAGGCCAAGGGCGCCGACTGGGACGACGCCAAGGACGGCGGCGCGAACGATCCGGGCGTGCAGTCGGTGCGCAAGATCTACGCGTACTACAAGAAGTTCGGCTACCAGACCGAGGTCATGGGCGCGAGCTTCCGCAACACCAGCCAGATCGTCGAGCTGGCCGGCTGCGACCTGCTCACGATCAGCCCGGACTTGCTGCAGAAGCTTCAGGACAGCACTGAGAAGGTCGAGCGCAAGCTCGTGCCGGAAGCGTTCAAGGACGCGCAGATCGAGCGCGTGGGCGTGGACGAGGCGTCGTTCCGCTTCCAGCTCAACGAAGACGCGATGGCGACGGAGAAGCTCGCGGAAGGCATCCGCGCATTCGCCGCCGACTCGATCAAGCTCGAAAAGATGATCGAGGAGCTGCGCGGGCGGTAAAGCCCGCAGGGCCCTGCACCAGGCGCTCATGGACTGCGCGGCGGATCGTGCGGTCGATCTCGCGTAGTGCGCATCGTCATCCAGGCCCGCTTCGACATCCGCACGAAGCTGCTACTGAGCCTCCGCCGGGGCCGCACATGCAACATGTGCGGCCCTCTTGCATTTCGCGCCTGACCGGCGCCCCGATTTTTCCGGCGGCAAGCGGCGCAAACTCCATTCCCGTCTGCGCTCTCGCAAACCCTGACGACACATGCCCCCAAAAAGTGCATGCGGCCATCCGGAGCGCCTAGAATCAGGGCAGCGGCGCAACATGCCGCGCCACCCCGGCCCCGCTCTGCCGCGCAGCGTCACCCAAGCCGCGCGGCGCTCCTTCATTGGGCCGGTCAACCAACCCGTCCAGTGCGCAAGGAAATTGACGATGCAAATCCAGCCCTATCTGTTCTACAACGGCAACTGCGAAGAGGCGATCGCGTTCTATCGCGAGGCGCTCGGCGCGCAGGAGCTGATCAAGATGCGCTTCAAGGACGCGCCACCGAACCCCGAGCAGCCGATGGCGCCCGAATTCGCCGAAAAAATCATGCACGCAACGATCCAGGTCGGCGACGCCCAGCTCCTGATGTCCGACGGCGGGTGCATGACGCAGAACGACAAGTTCGCCGGCTTCGGTGTCTCGCTCACCGGACCCGACGCCGCCACAGCGCAGCGCTATTTCGACGCGCTCGCCAAGGGCGGCCAGGTGACGATGCCGTTCCAGAAGACCTTCTGGTCGCCCGGCTTCGGCATGCTGACCGACAAGTTCGGCGTGCCGTGGATGGTCAGCGCGCCTCCGCTCGAAAGCCCCGCTGCCTGAGCGGCGCCATCACGTTTGCGGACGCGCGCCTCACACCATGCGGTGCATATGCGCGCGTTCGATGTTCCATCTCGGCTCGGTTTCGAGGAGCAAGGCACGCAGTTGCCCCACCTGCTCCTCGAAGCGCTGTTCGAGCCAGTAAGGCCCCTGCATCTCCGGCGCGAGCGGCGCGGCACCCTGCTCCAGTGGCGCAACACCTGGCAGCCCCGCTGGCACTCTTTCCGGGACCGCGCCCGGCACGCCGCCGCCTGACCCAACCTGGCCACCCATGCCACCCGACGCGGCCTCGAGCGCGCCCGCACGCAACGCACGCGCGGCCGCCTCCGGATGCCGCGTGCCGCCAAAACGCAGCGCCCGGGCCGTCGCCAGCAGCGCTTCGCGCACGCACGCGCTGCGCCCAGCGAAGGCCACCCGCACGAGCCGCTGCTCGTAGTTTCCGAGGCCCGTCGACATCATCTCCAGCGAGCTCAGCAGCGAGCGGTGCAGGCGCTGCACCTGCTCGAGCCGCGTGAGCGGCACGTCGATCTCTTTCGCGACCGAAGGCATCAGGGCGCGCAGCTGCACGAGCCGCCCATTCAGGCGCCGGAAGGTCTCCACCTGCGCGTCGGTGTCCACGTGCGCTCCGCTCACCACCTGTGCATAGACACGCGCAATCTCGCGCAAATTGTCGGCAAGCCGGTAGCGCCACGAATAGGTGGCGTGCAGCGGCAGCGCGAACGAGAACGCCAGCGCGATCACGATGCCGATCATCACATTGAGCGTGCGCCACAGGCCCGTGTCGATGTGGTTGTCGCCGTGGCCCGCGACGATGCACATCGTGATGGCTGTGAGCAGCGGCACGTAGCCCGCCTTGCCGATCGCGTAATAGCTGCACACGGCCGCGACGATGGCCATGAGCGAATACGTGAGCCAGGTGAAGCCCGTCACCGCCTGCACGACGATCAGCGTCAAGCCGATCAGAGCGCCGAGCACGGTGCCGAGCGCCCGTTCGGCGGCCTTCTTGCGGATGTTGCCATGATGCTGGAGCCCGCCGATCACCACGAGCAGCGTGACCGACGCCCAGATGCCGTGCGGGATGTCGATGCCCGTTGTGGCGAAAATCGACACGAGCATTGCGAGCCCGACGCGCACGCCGTGAATGATCCCGGCATTGCGGTAGCGATAGAACGGCGAGGTGAGCGCGCGCCAGACGCGCGCCACGCGTGAGCGCCGGCGTACGGGCTTGCGGCGCACGGGCTTGCGGCGGCCGGCGGCGCTCGTGCCCTGGCGCGACGCATCGTCAGTGGCGGCGGAGGATGCGGTGTCGGGGTCGTGGTCGGACGAAGCCATGGCGCGCTCGAAGCCTGCTGGACGTGATGCAAGTGGGCGAAAGATCGGCGCAGAGCCGGGAACGGCGCCGCCCAGGAGGTTCGTCCCTGCAAGCATCGTGCACCAGAAAAACAAATGCCCGCAACCATGACGTTGCGGGCATTGCGCATGAAGCGGGTTGCGCGCGCGGGGGCCCAAGCCCTGGCGCGCGCCGGATCAGCTCTCGATCGGGTCGAGATAGTCCTCGGGGCGCGTGCGGTCCTCGCCCTTTTGCATGCCGACCAGATGCACGAGCACCGAGACCACCACCGCCACCACGAGGTTCACGACCAGCGACCACACCGCCGCGTAGCCCGGCACATCCATGCCGAACAGATGCACGACGAAGATCGAGCCCTTGAGGTGCAGCGAGATGGCCATCCACGTGCCGGTGGCGATGCCCGCCGCCCAACCGAGCAGGAGGCCGCGCCAGTCGAGCATGCGCGTGTAGAGGCCGAGCACGATGGCGGGCAGCGTCTGGATGATCCAGATGCCGCCGAGCAGCTGCAGCTGAATCGCATAGGTGAGCGGCAGGCCCAGGATGAACGCCACCGCGCCCACTTTCACGATCAGCGAGACCAGCTTGGCGACATTGGTCTCCTGCTCGTGATTCATGTTCCGGTTGATGAACTCCTTATGGATGTTGCGCGTGTAGAGGTTGGCGGCCGCGATCGACATGATCGCCGCCGGCACCAGCGCGCCGATGCCGATGGCCGCGAACGCCACGCCCACGAACCACGACGGGAAGTACTGCAGGAACAGCGCCGGGACCGCGAAGTTCGGGCCGAAGGCCTTGAAGTACGGCGCGTACTGCGGCATGTCCTTCACGCCCGAGGCGAGCGCCATGTAGCCGAGCAGCGCGAGCAGGCCGAGCACGAGCGAGTACGCGGGCAGCATGGCCATGTTGCGGCGGATGGCATTGCCCGACGAGGACGAGAGAATCGCCGTGACGGAGTGCGGATACAGGAACAGCGCGAGCGCCGAGCCCACCGCGAGGGTCGCATAGGCGCTATAGCCGTTCAGGCTCGAAGCATCCGGGGCCTTGAGCAGCAGCTTGGCCGGCGGCACCGCGCTGAAGATGTGACCGAAGCCGCCCATTTGCGCGGGAATCACGATAATCGCCACGATGATCGTGATGTAGATGAGCACGTCCTTCACCACGGCGATCATGGCCGGCGCGCGCAGGCCCGAGGTGTACGTGTAGGCTGCGAGAATCGCGAACGCGATGATGAGCGGCAGGTCGCCGACGAAGCCCGTCGTGTCGAAGCCGAGCGCGCCGATCACCACTTCGATACCCACCAGCTGCAGCGCGATGTACGGCATGGTCGCGACGATGCCGGTGACCGCGATGGCGAGCGCGAGCATGCGGCTGCCGTAGCGCGCGCTCACGAAGTCGGCCGAGGTGACGTAGCTGTGACGCTTGGCGATGGCCCAAAGCTTCGGGAACACCACGAACGCGAACGGATAGATCAGGATCGTATAGGGCAGCGCGAAGAAGCCCGTTGCGCCCGCACCGAACACGAGCGCCGGCACCGCCACGAAGGTGTAGGCCGTATAGAGGTCGCCGCCGAGCAGGAACCACGTGACGATGGTGCCGAAGCGCCGGCCGCCGAGACCCCACTCGTCGAGATGGGCGAGGTCGCCCTTGCGCCAGTGCGCAGCGAGGAAGCCGACAATCGTGACACCGATGAACAACAGGACGAAGACGAAGGTTGCGATGACGTTCATTGCGCCCCCCCTGCCTTGCCGGCGCCCTTCGAACCGTCCTTGGTCTTGAAATAGACGAGCGCGGTGATGACGGCGCTGATCAGCACCCAGAGCAACTGATACCAGTAGAAATAGGGGAAGTCCCACAGCGTGGGCTCGACCTTGTTGTACGACGGCACCCAGATCATGGCGATCCAGGGCAAGAGCAACAACCAGAGCCAGTGCTTGCTGGCTTTCCCGGCGTCGGCGTCGTGAGCCATGACGTCTCCTCGTTACTTATGTAGTTATGGGGGTTTGGGTGCGGTCCACCGCCCGATATGGGCCGGTTCTTGGCCCGCGAGATCGTGCCTCGCAAGGTCCCCGAAAGCGCAGAAAAGAGTAGCGAGGCCGCGGCGGCGGGTCAAGAAGGGCGGACCCCAATTTAGACCACGTTGTCAAGACACAACTGGTACCGCGTTTGACCTGAAATTGTCAGCCATTAGAAAGGTGGTTGTGCGGGGCGAAAAAAAGACCGGCCCCATCGGTCATGTGGCCGGTCTTTCCTTGCGCATCCGGCATCCGCCGGCGCACCGTCATGCGCAGCGTCTTGCGTCGCTGGCGTCAGATAGCGAACGCTTCGCCGTTCGTGCCGCTCTTGCGGTTTTCGGCGTCGGCCTCGCGCAGCGACTTCACCCACTGGTGCGCCGGCAAGCCGAGCTTGCTTTCCAGCAGGCGCGCGCGCTTGTCGAGCGCTGCCCAGCTCACCTCGAGCGCCGGGCCCGAGAACGCCAGCGCGACGCGGTTGCCGTCGTGCACTTCGGGCAGCGCGATCACTCGGCCGTCGAACGCTTCCTTCAGGCGCTTCATGTTGCGCACGTAGCTCGGGTGGTCGCCGAACAGGTTGATAGTGGCGACGCCCGCATCGGCGAGGCACGCGCGCGCCGCGCGATAGAACGCCACGCTGTCGAGCACCGGACCGCGCGCGGTCGCGTCGTAGATATCGATTTGCAGCGCGCCGATCGTGCCGTGGTTCGCGCGGTCGTGCACGAAGTCCCACGCGTCGAGCTCGCGCACGGCGAGGCGCGCGTCGTCTTGCGGCATCTCGAACATCGTGCGCGCGGCCACCACGACCGCCGGGTTCAGCTCGATCGCCTCGACCTTCGCGGGACGCAGATAGCGATGCGCGAACTTGGTCAGCGCAGCGGAGCCCAGACCCAGTTGCACGATGCGCGCGGGCGTGGCGAGGAACAGCAGCCAGGCCATCATCTGCTGGGCGTACTCGAGCTCGATGTGCTGCGGCTTGGACAGACGCATTGCGCCCTGAACCCACTCGGTGCCGAAGTGCAGATAGCGCACGCCGCCCTCTTCCGAGAACGTCACGGGCGCAAAGCGCGGCTTGCGCGGCGCTTCGATGACCGGTGCGTTGTCGAGCCCGGCGTCGGCCTGCTCGGAGGCGGCCTTGCGGGCCTTCGCTGCATTGGCGGTCTTGCTGCGGGTCTTGCTGAATGCGCGCGCTTCAGCCGAAGCGCGCTTGATGAGATTCGTCATGTGAAGATGTCTTGCTTGTAAGGAGCAGATGCGAAATCCGCTGCGTTTTTCCGGTGCAAAATCGCTTGCGAATTCAAACGCAACGTCAAACGCAACTACGCGGGCGACCGAGAGCATAGCATTCGCGGCGTATTGGACAGCGTTTGGCCGACAGTGACCGTCCGTGCAAGCTGCCATCTCCACGTCGAGCGGTGACGGCATTGCGCGAATTTGCTCGGCCCCTGATGTTCAGGAACGCCTATAGTGTTTGAAGGAATCGCGCCGGCAGGCAATACGCCGGCTGTATTTCTTCGGAGGAAAAAGAATGAGCAATGGCGATCCTGTCGATCAGGCTGCGGAAGATACGCGCGCGCTGGCCATGGACTATTTCGGCATAGGAGACTCCGAAGCCGAAACATTGATGAAACTGGCCAAACGCTGTGCGCAGACCGCAGGTATTCCACTGGCCGGCACTGGCGGCATCGCACTGGCGGGAGTCGGCTCAATCACCGTGCCATTGGTAGGATCGGTTCCAGGCTATCTAGTAGGCGCTCTGGCCGGATTTGTTGGCGGCACTACTGCCTGCATGATTGCGCGTGGCTCCACTGCTGAGCACGTACGGCAGATCCTGAGTGAGAACAGCTTGACCGAAGAGCAGTTTAAATCCGGCGTATTGGCGCTCCTCTCCACGGCACATGGAAAAGCAGGTTACGTGTCGAAGATCTGAACGTCTCACGACGAGGCTTGCGCTCTTCAACTACCGAGTGCTCCCGTCTGAGCGCAAGAAGGGCGAGTCATGCCCTTCGAGACAACTGCGCAGCGTACGCCAGACCGCTAATTTCTGAGCGTAGGGAACAGACGCGTAAGCTGGGCTGCTCGACGGCAACCGGATGAGCCGATACCGATCAGCCTTCTCCCCCAGCGCCCGCACTCCAATCTTCTCCGCCGTTCCACCATTGAACGCGATTGCGACGAGATTCGGCAATGTTTCGATAAGCGCGACAAGGTCGTTACTCGCATGGTTGCGAATGCGACTATCCAGGCTCCCGATGCGCTGAGCTTGCGCCACGACGTCCCACAATCCGATGCGATGCTCGAGCAATGTCTCGAGACGCTTCAGATAGTCCATACCGACCAGATCGCGTCCTATCACCTCGCCCACCAGATGCCAGAAGCGGTTCTGCTTGTGCGCGTAATACTGCTGATGCGCGAGCGACGCCTCGCCCGGCAAGCTGCCGAGAATCAGCACGCGCGTATGCGCATCGACGACGGGTGCAAAGCAGCGCTTGAGGCTCATTGGTGAAGGCTCGCTGTGTGGAGCGGCCGTGCTCAACGCGCCGCGTGTTGCGACGGATGAGAGGCCCGCGAGGCCGTATGGCCAAGCGGCCCGCGCTCGCGCGCCGAATGCGCGGGTAACGCAGGCTGCGCATCGTGTGCGAGGCGCGCCCACAACGCGGGCAGCATGCATTCGGTCACGAGCAGCGGCGCGCCGTGGCGCTCGAACACGGAACGTCGCGCGACGAACCCATGCGGCACGTGCCCGTGCGTTTCGCGCGCGGCAAGCGCATGCAGCGGATGCCGCGCACTCACGCGCCGGCTCACGAGCGCCGAGCGCGCGACGCCGCTATCGGTGTAGAGCAACTCCGCGAGCGGGCGTGTGCGCAAGCGGCGCATAGCCTGCCAGATACCATGACTCGCCACGAGCGGCGTCACACTGTGCGCGGCCACGAATGGCACGCCATCGACTTCGAGCACGATCTCGCGCACCCATGCCCGTCCGCGCGGTGCGAGGCCGAGCGCGGCGCATTCGTCGGGCCAGGGCATGTCGACGGCTTCGCGCGTCACCCGCACCACAACGTGGCCGAGCGCGCGCAGATGCGCGGTGAGCGAACCGCCGCGCGTGAGCCAGTCTTTCTGATCGGCGCTGAAGGCCGCGAGGGGCGCGACGCGCCAGTGCGCGTCGGCGGCATCGAATCGGATGGGCATGGCGCGCATTATAGGCCGCGCATAGGGTGGCGTGCCGGCAGACTCGCCGCCCCCATTCCAGGTGCGCTCAACGGGCAATCTCAGCGCTGTTCCATACCGCGAATCCCACGCCAGCGACTTCCACCAACACACTAATGGTGCGAAGCCCGGGTCGACGCTTCAATGGCTTGCTCGACGGACGTGAGCGCAAAGCGCGCCGGGTTGACGTCGCCATCGAACGCATCGATCAAGCGCATCGAAAATTCGCGTGGATCGTTGGCCGGAACCTGCAGCGGCTTGCCTGGCTTTCCGGAAACGATCACCACCACGACGTGACTATCGCCGCCGAAATGAATTTGCAGAAGCCAGCGCCGCCGCCCCTCCTGCAAGTAGAGATCGAGCCAGTCGGGTTCGGTCTGCTCCCATCGGCTGCTCAAATTCGAACGATGAAAGAATGCCGAAAGACGCCCCCAGAGACTCTGATGCGCTCTCAGGACGTGATCGACCTCAAGGGCGAATTTTTGCCAGCGGAGCAGGACATCCGGAATTCGCGCTTCGCGTGCGTCGTCTGAGCACGAGAGAAGGCCGCTTTCCTCAACGAGCGTGCGGGGCGCGTGCGCTTGCACCATGCCGCCACTCGCCGGTTGGAGCCGCCCTTCCAGATACGCGCCGCCAGAACCTTCGAGCATGCCCGTGCGGCGCGATTGCGTATCCTGCGCTCCCATCGCCTTCCCGACTGTGGCCGGGTTATCGAGCAGTTCGCGATCTGAGTGGCGATAAGCGTGAAACCTTTGCAGCGGCTTGAAATTGTCGTTACGCGCGTCGCCCTCGTCGAGCGACGGCCCCGCTGATCTCAGCGTGCAGAAAAGACGCTCGGTCTGCGTTTCGTCTTCCAGCAACGCGGCGAGACGCTCCATGGCGAGCGTGCGGCTGGCGTCATCGCACAAGTTGCCGTCGACGCCGAGAAATGCTAACAACGCTCGCGTTTCCTCAACGGAAAACTGCGGTGCTGCGAAATCGTGTCGCTCGACTCCTCGTTCTCGATCGTTGCCAGTCATTCAACTCTCCCAAACCAGGCGCCGATCATCGTGGGTGGCGCAGAACCGTCTACCCGCCTGGTCGTCCATATAAAAGTACTCGCCAGGCATGGGGCGCCTGCAAGGCGATATGTAGCGCTTCGGATTGCGGATACGCGTCATGCCGCAGCGCTCGCCATAAAACTCGATCAACTTGCGTCCGCCTTTAGGATCCGCATGCAGAAAAACCGAAGCGTCGTTGTCGAGGTCGAGGCGCATCTGAATGGCGGTGTCGATGAGCGCCCTGGCGACACCCGCGACCGGGTCTAAACGCATGGTGACATAGAATTCCGCCGGGGCGTCCGCGAGGTACCAGACAAACCCCATTTTCGACCGATCTCCCTGCACGGGCGAGCCATAGGCAGGCACGGCTGTCAGAAGGCCAATCGGGATTCCACCGCTCGTGCTGGACAATTCGAGGCACCACGCATGAGCCTGCTCGCGCGCACTTGAAAGCGGCCGTAGATAGTTGTGACACTTGGCCAGCAGGAAAATTCGCTCCCAATCCCAGCCAACGTCGGCCCGAATGGCGCCGAGATCAATTCCGGCGGGATGAAGCCAATCGACGGGAACGGATGCCGGCCACTCGTCGTACAGCGCCTTGATCAACGGCTGAACATGGCGATTCCAGTATCTGACATCGGCCGAAGCCATTTGCCGGATATTAATGAGGCAGGAGCCAGTGCGGCTGTCCTGGCTGCCATAGGACGGCAGGCTTTTCAAAGGACGTTTGAGTTTGTTCAGGAGCATTGCGCAGTCCATGGATGCATCACGCGGTACACTGATGCATCCATCCTCAACGCTCAGAACCCCTGCACAAAACCAGAAAATTCCGAAAAATGCCGCCCGCGTAAGCCACGCGCGCGGCATTCAAGTACGAACATCAACCCGCCCGCGCAAGCAACAGCGCGTTGGTCCGCTTCACGAAGCTCGCCGGATCGTCGAGCGCGCCGCCCTCGGCGAGCAGCGCCTGATCGAACAGCAGATGGCACCAGTCGCCGAAGTCCGCGCTATCCGTGCGCAGCGCCTTCACGAGCGGGTGCTCGGGATTGACTTCGAGAATCGGCTGCATCTGCGGCGCCTGCTGGCCCGCGGCCTTGAGCATGCGCTGCAGGTAGCCGCTCATGTCGCCTTCGTCGGCCACGAGGCAGCTCGGCGAATCGGTCAGGCGGAACGTGAGACGCACGTCCTTGGCCTTGTCCTTGAGCGCTTCCTTCATCTGCTCCACGAGCGGCTTGAGCTCTTCGCTCACCTTCTCCTGCTGCTGC
Organism: Paraburkholderia silviterrae; assembly: GCF_004353915.1. Taxonomy (GTDB): domain Bacteria; phylum Pseudomonadota; class Gammaproteobacteria; order Burkholderiales; family Burkholderiaceae; genus Paraburkholderia; species Paraburkholderia silviterrae. Next base: position 28,330 of record NZ_SMRP01000014.1, read on the forward strand.
TTTTCCTCGTCGTTGAGCGCGCCGAGATCGAGGTCGCCGCGCGCCACGCTCGCGAGCGGCTTGCCGTCGAATTCGTTGAGGAACGAGAGCATCCACTCGTCCACGCGGTCCGTGAGCAGCAGCACTTCCACGCCCTTCTTGCGGAACACTTCGAGGTGCGGACTATTCTTCGCGGCCTGCCAGGTATCGGCGGTCACGTAGTAAATCTTCGACTGCTCGGGCTTCATGCGCGCGACGTAGTCGGCGAGCGAGACGGTCTGCTCCGCCGTGTCGTTATGCGTCGACGCAAAACGCAGCAGCTTCGCGATGCGCTCGCTGTTCGCGTGGTCTTCGCCCACGCCTTCCTTGAGCACCTGGCCGAACTCGGTCCAGAAGGTCGCGAACTTCGCCTTGTCTTCGTCCTTCGCTTCGGCGTCGGTCTGCGCCGCGGCCATCTCTTCGAGCATCGAAAGCACGCGCTTGGTCACGCCGTCGCGAATCGCCTTCACGTCACGGCTTTCCTGCAGGATTTCGCGCGAGACGTTCAGCGGCAGATCCGCCGAGTCGACCACGCCCTTCACGAAGCGCAGGTAGTTCGGCAGCAGTTGCTCGGCGTCGTCCATGATGAAGACGCGCTTCACATAGAGCTTCAGGCCGCTCTTGTGGTCGCGGTTCCACATGTCGAACGGCGCGTGCGCCGGCACGTAGAGCAGTTGCGTGTATTCGCTGCGGCCTTCGACGCGGTTATGCGTCCACGCGAGCGGATTCTGGTGATCGTGCGCGAGGTGCTGATAGAACTGCTGGTACTGCTCGTCGCTGATGTCGTTCTTCGCGCGCGTCCACAGGGCGCTCGCCTGGTTGATGGTCTCGTATTCGTCCTTCGTGACCATCTCGCTCTTTTCGGCATCCCATTCTTCCTTCTTCATCTCGATGGGCAGACCGACGTGATCCGAGTACTTCTGGATGATCGACTTCAGCTTCCACGCGGAAAGCAATTCGTCTTCGTCTTCACGCAGGTGCAGCGTGATGGTCGTGCCGCGCTGGGGGCGCTCGATCGCCTCGACCGAGAATTCGCCCTCGCCCGCGCTCGTCCAGCGCACGCCTTCGGCGGCCGGCAGGCCCGCGCGGCGGCTTTCGACGGTGATCTTGTCCGCGACGATGAAGCCCGAGTAGAAGCCCACGCCGAACTGGCCGATGAGCGCCGCATCCTTTTGCTGGTCGCCCGAGAGCTTGCCGAAGAATTCCTTGGTGCCCGAGCGCGCGATCGTGCCGAGATTGGACACGGCTTCGTCGTGGCTCATGCCGATGCCGTTGTCGTCGATGGTGACGGTGCGCGCAGCCTTGTCGAAGCCCACGCGGATGCGCAGGTTCGGATCGTTTTCGTAGAGCGCGCCGTTCGCGAGCGCCTCGAAGCGCAGCTTGTCGGCGGCGTCCGACGCGTTCGAGACCAGCTCGCGCAGGAAGATTTCCTTGTTGCTGTATAGCGAATGGATCATCAGGTGCAGAAGCTGTTTCACTTCCGCCTGGAAGCTCATGGTTTCTTGTGCCATGGTCGGGGGTCCTCGTTCGTTGCAGTCAGTAGGGTTGGCCGCGTGCGCAGTGCTGCGGCGCGTTGAGCGCGCATGTGGGGACGCGCCGCACCAGTTTCAAGAGCGCCGGCTTCAAGAGCGCCGGGCCAAAGCGTACCGGGCAACAAGTGCCGGGCTATGGTGCCGGGCTAAAGAGCGCCAGACTCAACGGCGCGGAATCAGGCGCGCCGCGCCACGCCGTCCAGATAGCCGGCGAGGAACGTCGGCAGCGCCGGATCGCCGCAATTCGCGATGTTAAAGCGCATCCACGTGGTCGGCGACTGGTGCGGCGAGAACAGGCTCCCCGGCGTGAGCAGGAAGCCCGCCTCGTGGCCGGCGGCGGTAAGGGCGTCGGCGTCCACGCCAGTGTCGGCCCACAGGAACATGCCCGCGCCCGGCGCGATGAAGAGCCTGCATCCCGCGCGCTCCAGCATGCGCGCGGCCTTGTCGCGCACGGCGTCCAGCCGCGCGCGCAGGCGCTCCACGTGGCGCCGGTAGTGGCCTTCGGTGAGCACGCGAAAAAGCACTCGCTCGTTGAGCTCGGGACTCGTCATGCCGACCAGCATTTTCTGGTCCGCGACCGCCTGCGCCACGTCGAGCGCACTGGCGATGAAGCCCACGCGCAGATTGGGCGCGAGCGTCTTCGAAAAGCTGCCGAGATAGATCACGCGGCGCAACTGGTCGAGGCTCGCGAGGCGCGTGGCCGGATAGCCCGCGGGGCACAGGTCGCCGTAGATATCGTCCTCGACGACGAGGAAGTCGTACTGCTCCGCGAGGCGCAGGATGCGAAACGCCTGCGCCGCCGTGAGCGAGGTGCCGGTGGGATTCTGCAGCACCGAGTTGATGACGAGCAGCTTCGGCCGCCAGGTCTCTACAAGCGCCTCGAGCGCGTCGAGGTCCGGCCCGTCGGGCGTGTACGGCATGCCCACGAGGCGCGCGCCCTGCGAGGCGAAGCGGCCGAACATCTGGAACCACGCGGGGTCGCCCACCACGACGGTGTCGCCGGGCTGCACGTACAGGCGCGCGAGCAGGTCGATGGCCTGGGTGACGCCCGAAACGAGCACGACCTGGTCGGGCGTCGCACCGATTTCGAACTCGGCGAGGCGCGTCTGCAACTGCTGGCGCAGCGGCAGGAAGCCCTGCGGCGAGCCAAAGCCGAGCAGCTGCGCGCCGCTCTGGCGGCCGAGCGAACGCATGGCGCCCGCCAGCAGCTCGCCGTCGAGCCAGCGCGCGGGCAGGTAGCCGAGCCCCGGCCCCTTTTCCGGATGCGTCGACGAATGGAGCATGTTGCGCAGCAGCCAGACCACGTCGAGGGTGGGCGGTGGCGCGGGCTCGGCCGCCCCGTTTGCATCGGGGCCGGGCGCGGCGGGACGGCGCTCGTGCGGCGCCACGACCGCGAGCCGCTCGCGCACGTAGAAGCCCGAGCCGCGCCGCGAATCGAGGTAGCCCTGCGCAACGAGGCGCTCGTAGGCCTCCACCACCGTGAAGCGCGAGACGCCCTTGTCGAGCGCGAGCTTGCGGATGGACGGCATGCGCATGCCGGGGCGGAACACGCGCTCTTCGATGCGGCGGCGGCCCCACTGGACCAGCTGGTCGACGAGCGTGGTCGTGGCCGCGTCGTGCGGCGCCGGAATCTGGTCAAGGGGTACGGACGACATGGCGGCTCCAACTGTACCGAACACTATCGGAGCGATTGTACCGTTACTGTCCGCCACCATACCGGTACATTTCTTTGCGTACAGGCCGGTAAGGTGCCGGCAATCCCGCCGACGCGCGTGCGCCAGGCTTGCGGTCCTTCCCGGACCTCGCGGCCGATTGCGCTCGAAGTGTTCCGCATGGCCCACGTGCTTCGGTTCGGCTCGTTTTCCAGACGATTCTCTTATGACCGCCACGCCGCTCAGTCTCGATCATCTTGTCGTTTCCGCCCGCACGCTGGACGAAGGCGTGCAGTACGTCGCCGATACGCTGGGCGTGGCGCCCGCGGGCGGCGGCGCGCATCCGCTCATGCGCACCCACAACCGCCTGCTCGGGCTGTGGGGCGGCGTCTACCTGGAGGTGATCGCAATCGACCCCGCCGCGAGCCCGCACGCCGCCGGCCGCTCGCGCCTGTTCGCGCTGGACGATCCCGCTGTGCAGGCGCGCCTCGAAACGGGGCCATACCTCTCGCACTGGGTCGCGCGCGTCGGGCCGCCCAAAAGTCTCGAACGCTGGCGCGGCCAGTACCCGCAGCGCATCCCCGATCTCGTGCCGATGACACGCGGCGATCTGAGCTGGCAGCTCACCGTGCCGCTCGACGGCGCGTTCCCGTCCTGGCAGGGCGCGGGCGACGGCATCCTGCCCTCGCTGATCCAGTGGGACACGTCGCGTCATCCGTCGCAGACGCTCGGCGACAGCGGCATCGTGCTCAGGTCGCTCACGGGCTTCCATCCGCAGACGCAAACCGTGCGCGAGCAGTTGAACTGGCTCGGCGCGGCGTCGCTGATCACGGTGGAAGAAGCCGATACGGCGGCGCTCGTCGCGCAATTCGAAACGCCGTCGGGGCTGCGCACGCTTGGCGCACCCCTGCGCTGAGCAATCGAGCCTCATCAGCGACGAAGAACCCGATCCGCACGGCAAGCGCGCCCGCGCGCGCCGACTGAGCGGGATTCGCGTCATAATCAAAAGCTTTCGGCGGCCCGGGCGCCCGGCTCCATGCGCGTGCGCACCGCCTCAGTCCGGGCTCATCCGGGCCCACCCAGGCCCATCCAGGCCAACCCGCCCGACCTCAACAAGGAGACCCCATGGACCAAAGCGATCTCAAGGCTGCCCCCGCGTGGCAACTGTCCGAGCGTGCGATCAAGCTGACCAGCTCGGCGATTCGCGAAATCCTGAAGGTCACCGAGCGGCCCGAGGTCATTTCGTTCGCCGGCGGCCTGCCCGCTCCGGCCACTTTCCCGGCCGAGGAAATGCGCGCGGCCTCCGACCGCATCCTGCGCGATAACCCGACGGGCGCACTCCAGTACAGCGCGACGGAAGGCTATCTGCCGCTGCGCGAATGGGTCGCCGAGCGCTACTCGGTGGGCGGCGCGAAGATCCGTCCGTCGCAGGTGCTCATCACCACGGGCTCGCAACAGGCGCTCGACCTGCTCGGCAAGGTGCTGGTCTCGCCGGGCAGCCCGGTGCTGGTCGAAACGCCTACCTATCTCGGCGCGCTGCAGTCGTTCTCGCTCTACGAGCCGCGCTATGTGCAGGTGCCCACCGACGAGCAGGGTCTCGTGCCCGAAGGTCTCACGCCCGAGCTCACCGCCGGCGCGCGCCTGCTCTACGCGATCCCGAACTTCCAGAACCCGACGGGCCGCCGCCTGCCGCTCGAACGCCGCGAGGCGCTCGCACAGTTCGCGCAGCGCGCGAGCTTCCCGGTCATCGAGGACGATCCCTACGGCGCGCTCGACTACGCGGGCAAGCCGCTGCCCACGCTGCTCTCGATGGCGCCCGAGCACGTCGTGCATCTGGGCTCGTTCTCGAAGGTGCTGGCGCCGGGCCTGCGCGTGGGCTACATCATCGCGCCCGAGGAATTGCACTTCAAACTGGTGCAGGCGAAGCAAGCCACCGACCTGCACACGCCGAGCTTCACGCAGCGCATCGTCCACGAAGTCGTGAAGGACGGCTTTCTCGACACCCATATCCCGAAGGTGCGCGCGCTCTACCGCGACCAATGCGCAGCGATGCTCGACGCGCTCGCGCAAAACATGCCCGAAGGCGTGAGCTGGAGCCGTCCGGAAGGCGGCATGTTCATGTGGGTCACGCTGCCCGAGGGCATCGACACCATGAAGCTGCTCGAAGACGCCATCGCGCAAAATGTGGCCTTCGTGCCGGGCGCACCGTTCTTCGCAGGCGAGCCGCAGCACAACAAGCTGCGCCTGTCGTTCGTGACGGTGCCGCCCGCGAAGATCGAAGAAGGCGTGGCGAAGCTCGCGAAACTGATCCGCGCGCGCATCTGATGCGCGTGCACGTGAACCGATAACCCCAACCGTAAAAGGACTCCTGATCATGGCTGATATCAACGTCTACGACCGTCTCGAACAGCTCGGCATCGAACTGCCCCAGGCCGGCGCACCCGCGGCCGCCTACGTGATGAGCGCGCAGAGCGGCAACACCGTGTACCTCTCGGGCCACATTGCGAAGAAGGACGGCAAGGTGTGGGCCGGCAAGCTGGGCGAGTCGCTCACGACCGAGGAAGGCAAGGCCGCGGCGCACTCGATCGCGATCGACCTCATCGCGACGCTGCACGCCCACACGGGCGACCTCAACAAGGTCAAGCGCATCGTCAAGCTGATGAGCCTCGTGAACTCGACGCTCACCTTCACCGAGCAGCACATCGTCACGAACGGCGCCTCCGAGCTGATCGCCGACGTGTTCGGCGAGAAAGGCAAGCACGCGCGTTCGGCGTTCGGCGTCGCGCAGATTCCGCTCGGCGCGTGCGTCGAGATCGAGCTGATCGCCGAAGTCGAGTAAGCGCTCCCTGCAAAGCGGAGCGGTCCGGCCAGCTTGGCCAGGTCAGGCGCGCTCCGGCCAGCCTGGTCGGGGCAGGATCGGCCAGGCCGGCCCGCTCCTGCACAGCCCCCCTCCAGCGCACACGCCGCCCGGTGTGTGCGCCACCATCGCGGCGAGCGCGCGGTGCAGCACGGCGCGCGAGCCGCTTCTCTCCGTCTCACGCCTCTTTCTCGCGCCATGACCCTACGCAGCGTCCGCTTCAAACAGGTCGACGTGTTCACGTCGCGTCCCTTCAAAGGCAATCCGCTCGCCGTCGTATTCGACGCCGACGGGCTCGATCCAGCACAGATGCAAGCCATCGCGCGCTGGACCAATCTTTCCGAAACCGCCTTCCTGCTCGCCCCCACCGACACACGCGCCGACTATCGCGTGCGCATCTTCACGACGCAAGGCGAATTGCCCTTCGCGGGCCACCCGACGCTTGGCACGGCGCATGCGTTCCTCGACAGCGGCCGCCAGCCGAAGACACCGGGCCACCTCGTGCAGGAATGCGGCGCGGGTCTCGTCGAGCTGGCCGGGCGGCACTCCGCTGAGCGGCACTCCGTCGGGCGGCGCTCCGCTGGGCGGCACTCCGTCGGGCGGCACTCCGCCGGACCGCACTCCGATGAGCGCGCCGGCGACACCATGGACACCTGGGCGTTTGCCGCGCCGCCCGCGAAGATGACGCCGCTGCCCGAGTCGCAATACGACGCGCTGCGCGCCGCCCTGCGCTCGGACGCGATCGATTTCAGTGCAGCGCCGTGCGGCGTCGACAACGGCGCGCCGTGGCTCGTCGTGCGCCTGTCTTCCGCGCAGGCGGTGCTCGCACTCGACATCGACTATGACGCGCTCGCGAGCATCGCCGCGAGTGTGGGCGCGCAAGGTCTCGCGGCCTACGGCGCGCATGACGCCAACGGCCCGGCCACCTTCGAGGTGCGCTGCCTCATGACAGGCCTGGGCATTGGCGAAGACCCAGTGACCGGCAGTGCCAATGCCGCCATTGCCATGTTGCTCGCGCAGCAAAACCGCCGCCCCGGCAGCCGCTATACGGTGCGCCAGGGCACCACGATGGGGCGCGACGGCCGTGTCCTCGTGGACTACGACGATGCAGCGGGCAAGATCTGGATCGGCGGCACATCGCTCACGGTCGTCGACGGCACGATCGAGCTCGAATGAGCGGCACATTTGCAGGCATGCATTCTGCGTAGGCTCGGACTGCATCAAGCTCGGGCACACTATGCGCAGCCTCGTGTCTATGCGCCGCAGATCACGTGAGCGTCCCCGTTTACCCACGACTGGCGTATACCCGGGGACCGATGGCTTCCTTATTCATTGCCCAACCATTAAGATCCAAACATCGGACGCAAGGAAGCGTCCGATGTTCCGTGTTCGCGCACTTCGCGCTACTTCCTCAGCCATACCGCATTCGATGCCGCCGATCCAACCGAGCGCTTTGTCGTCGTCCCGGCCGCCGCATCAGCGGCGCGACGGTGCGCGCGTGCGGCGGGTGAGATGAACGAGAACTGGCGCCCCTTCACGCGCGACGTCGGCCTGCGCGGTGCGCCCGGGCCGGCCTACACGCGCCCGCGCACGCTGCTCGCCATTCCGCTGCTCGGCGTGCTGGTGCTGATCTTGCTGTGGGCCGTGATCTTCACGCGCCTCGCGGTCGAGAAGGAAGCCACCCAGCGCGAGGCCACGGCCTCCGCGGCCATCCTCTCGGCGGCGCTCGAGCAGCACACGGTGAAGGCGATCCACCAGGTCGACCAGATCACGCGCTTCGTGAAGTACGAGTTCGAAAAGTCTCCCGACCATTTCAATCTCATCGCCACGGTCGAGAAAGGCGTCGTGCAGAGCGACTCGCTCGTGCAGGTATCGATCATCGACGAGCACGGCAAGCTCGTCGCCAACACAGCCGATCCCCATCCCAAGCCGATCGACCTCTCGGACCGCGAGCACTTCAAGGTGCACGAGCACGAGAACGACGACCAGCTCTTCATCAGCAAGCCGGTGCTCGGCCGCATCTCGGGCCACTGGACCTTGCAGATGACGCGCCGCCTCAATCATGCGGACGGCTCGTTCGCGGGCGTGGTGGTGGTCTCCGAAGACCCGAGCTACTTCACGAGCGACTTCTACAACAACGCCGCCATCGGCCGCGACGGCGTGATCGCCGTGATCTCGGACACCGGCGCCGTGCTTGCGCGCCGCACCGGCAACGCGGAGCGCGCGAGCGGCGCGTTCTCGGCGAGCGGCGTCTACCCGATTGCCGAGCACGTCTCGGGCACTTACGTCGATCCGATCGACCACGTCACGCGCATCGTCTCGTACCGCCATATCGACGGCTATCCGCTCGCGGTGCTGGTTGGCCTCTCGCAAGCCGAGCAGTTTGCGGACTACAACCACACGCGCAACGTCTACCTGATGATGGCGACCTTCATCTCGCTCGCCATGCTGTCGTTCTTCGCCGTGGCCACGGGGTTGATCGGCAAGCTGCTCGGGCGCGAGCGCGAGATGTCGCAACTCGTGCAGTACGACCTGCTCACGGGCCTGCCCAACCGCTACGCCACGCTGCAACGGCTGCGCCACGAAGTCACGCAACCGGGCAATCTCGGGCGCCTCGCGATTCTCTTCATCGACCTCGACAACTTCAAGACGGTCAACGACACGCTCGGCCACAACGCGGGCGACATCGTGCTGCAGATGAGCGCCGCACGCCTCGCCGACGCCGTGGGCGGCGCCGGCACGCTCGCGCGCATCGGCGGCGACGAGTTCGTGGTGATCGTCAAGGGCGACGAGATCGAGAAACGCGCGAGCGCGCTCGCCGAAGTGACCAACGCCGCGTTCACGCATCCGTTCGACGTGCGCGGCAGCGCCTTCGTGCTGCATGCGAGCACGGGCATCGCGCTCTTTGCCGTGGCGCACGAGAGCGAGATCGACCTGCTCAAGAAGGCCGACCTCGCGATGTACGCCGCCAAGGAAGCCGGCCGCAACTGCTTCCGCTTTTACTCGCCGCAGCTCGCGCACCGCGCCGATCACCTGATGAAGTGGGAGCAGCAGTTGCGCATCGCGCTCGGCGAAGGGCAGCTGTTCCTCGCCTACCAGCCGAAGATCGATTTGCGCCGCCGCTGCATCACCGGCTTCGAGGCGCTGGTGCGCTGGAACCATCCGCAATACGGGCTCATTCCCGCCAGCGAATTCATTCCGGTAGCCGAATCGACGGGCCTCATCGTGCCCGTGGGCGACTTCGTGATCCGCACCGCGTGCGCACAGCTCGCGCAATGGCAGCAGCAAGGCTATGAAACGTTCTCGCTCGCCATCAACATCTCGGCGGTGCAGTTCTGGCGTGGCGACCTCTATGAAACGGTCGCGCACGCGATCGAGGAGACCGGCATCGCCGCGCACAAGCTCGAGCTCGAAATCACCGAGACGGCGATGATGGAGTACCCCGAGCTCGTCTCCGAGAAGATCTTCGCGTTGAAGCGCCTTGGCGTGCGCGTCGCGCTCGACGACTTCGGCACCGGCTATTCGTCGCTTTCCTACCTGAACCGCTTCGCAGTCGACACGCTCAAGGTCGACCGCTCGTTCGTGCAGGCGATCCCGGCCGACCGCAGCGTCTGCGTGATGGTCTCGGCCATCGTCAATCTGGCGCGCTCGCTCGGCCTCACCGTGGTCGTGGAAGGCACCGAGACCGAGGAGCAGATCGCGTGGCTCTCGGCGCTCGGCCCGATCGAGGCGCAGGGCTTCCTGTTCTCGCGCCCCGTGCCGGTGGAAGGCGTGCCTGCGCTCATCGAGCGTTTCGGGGTGTGCGGCGCCTCGCAGTCAGACGCGCACGATGCGCGCAACGAACGCGTGAGCGACGCTTCGCAGCCGCGCTAAAGCGGCGCCCTCTCCCGCTTCCTTTCTGCGGCACCGTCCCCCACTTCCTTCCTGCGCCGCTCTACCCGCACTTCGCTAGCGTGCGCGGGCACCGGTAAAACCGCCGAAGAACGCCCGTGCGTTGTCCTCGAGGCTTTCGAGGTGGTAGCCGCCTTCCTGCACGATCACCGATGGCAAGCCCAATGCGCCGATCGCCTGGCCGAGCCGGCCGAAGCCCTCGGTGCTCACCGCCACCTTCGACTGCGGATCGTCCTTGTAGATGTCGAAGCCGAGCGCCAGCACGAGCGCGTCGGGCTGGAAGCGCCTGAGCACGCGCAGCGCCGCGTCCACGCGCTCGAAGAACGCGTCTTCCGATGCGCCATGCGGCATCGGCAGGTTGACGTTGAAGCCCATGCCCGCGCCCGCGCCGCGCTCGTCCTCGTAGCCCGCGACCACCGGATAGAAGTTGGTCGGGTCGCCGTGGATCGAAACGTAGAGCACGTCGTCACGGCCGTAGAAGATCTCCTGCACGCCCTGGCCGTGGTGCATGTCGGTGTCGAGAATCGCCACGCGCCCAAAGCGCTGCCTGAGCGACTGCGCCGCGATGGCCGCGTTGTTCAGGTAGCAGAAGCCGCCCGCCGCGTCCGCACGCGCATGGTGGCCAGGCGGACGGCTCAGCGCGTAGCTCTCGCGCGCACCCTCGTTGACGCACGCGGCCGCCGCCAGCGCGCTCTGCGCCGACCAGTACGCCGCGCGCCAGGTGTTCGCGCCCACCGGGCAACTGCCGTCGGCGAGATAGCGCGCCGCCTGGGCGAGCACGCCGCGCAGCGGATTCGGCTCGCGCACGTAGATGTTCGACATGACTTCGTCGCCCCAGTCTTCGGGCATGCGCTTCCACTCGGCGTGCGCTTCTTCGAGGAAGCGCAGATAGTTCATGTCGTGCACGGCGGCAATCGGCGCGGTGCCGAAGTCGGCGGGCTCGCTCACCTCGAAGCCGAGCGCGCGCGTGGCGGCGACCAGACGCGCGGCGCGCTCCGGCACTTCCTGCGGCGCGCGCATCTGGCCGCGCGAGAGATAGCTGCGGGGATGATGCAGCAGCTGTTCGGGATGAAACCAGGTCTTCATGCTCAGAGTTCCTTCAGGTTTGGCCCATGCAACCGGGTGCGCGCGCCGGGTGTGCGCGATAAATCGCGCTCCGGTGCAGCATGCCTCATGCAGTTTCATGCAGACACGGCTTGCGCCGCACGCACGCGCACGCCGGCGCGCGCAGCGACCGCGTTGAGCAACACGTTCGTGCCCGCCGTGACGTCCTCGGGCAGCGCGTCTTCGGCTTCGTTGTGCGAAAGGCCGTCCACGCAGGGGATGAAGACCATCGCCGTCGGGCAATAGCGCGCGAGGTGGATCGCGTCGTGACCCGCGCCGCTCACGATGCGCTCGTTCGAATAGCCGAGGCACTCGACCGCTTCGGCCACGAGCGCGACGCAAGCCGGATCGAACGGCGTGGCGGGAGACGTCCAGCAATGCGCGATCTCCACGCCAAGCCCGCGCGTGCCGCCCACAGCCGCGCAGACCGCACGCAGGTCCTGCTCCATCGCGTCGATCTGGGCATCGTCGTGATGGCGCAGATCGACCGTGAACGTCACGTTGGCCGCGATCGTGTTGCGCGACGAATTCGCAATCTGCACCTGCCCGATCGTCACGAGACCGAGCGGCGCATGGCGCGCCATCACGCGCTCGATTTCCATCGCCATGTGCGCCGCACCGAACCAGGCGTCCTTGCGATAGCGCATCGGCGTCGTGCCCGCGTGCGCGGCCACGCCCGACACCGTCACGTCGAACCAGCGGATCGCCTGGCCGCCCGTCACCACGCCGATGGTCGTGCCGTTCGCCTCCAGGATCGGGCCCTGCTCGATATGCGCCTCGAAGTAGGCATCGACGGCCACGCCCTGCACGGGCCGCGTGCCGCGCGCGCCGCACGCGTCGAGCGCCTCGCCGAGCGTCACGCCATCGGCGTCGCGGCGCGCGAGCGCGTCTTCGAGCGTCATTGCGCCCTGGAACACCGCCGAGCCGAGCATCGCAGGCGTGAAGCGCGCGCCTTCCTCGTTGGTCCACGAGCAGATCTCGATGGGCTTTTCGGTCACGGCACCGGCGTCGTTGAGCGCGCGCACCACCTCGAGCCCGGCCAGCACGCCGTAGACGCCGTCGAAGCGCCCGCCCTCGGGCTGCGTATCGAGATGGCTGCCCATCAGCACGGGCGCGGCCTGCGCATCGGCGCCTTCGCGCCGCGCGAACAGGTTGCCCACCTGATCGGTCCACACCGTCATGCCCGCCTCACGGCACCAGTGCGCAAACAGCTCGCGGCCGCGCCGGTCTTCTTCGGTGAGCGCGAGACGGCGCACGCCGCCGCCCGCCGTCGCGCCGATGCGCGCCATTTCAGTGAGGCTCGCCCACAGACGCGGGCCATCGATATGCAAGAGGTCTTTCATTGTTAAACCCATCTCCGGTCGATTTTTTGTTGATAGCTGTACTGATGCATCAATGCGAAATCAGTGCGAACTCAATGTGAATTCAATGTGAACTGAGCGCCTCTGCGGCCGCCTCGTCGTGCGCATGCGCCGCGCGGCGCGCGTCGAGCGCGACGATGCACACCAGCGACACACCCGCGAGGCAGGTATAGAACACCGCGAGCGGCCACCATTGGCCCGCATAGCGATGCGCGAGCCAGGTGCCGACGAGCGGCGTGAGACCGCCGGCCACCGCGCCGCACACCTGATAGGAGAGCGAAATGGCCGAGTAGCGCACGCGCGTGGGGAACACCCCCGAGACGAAGCCCGCGATCACGGAATAGAAGCTCGCCATGCAGACCACGGCGATGGCGATGCCGATCACCATCGGCACGACCTTGCCGCTCTGCACGAGCACGAACATCGGGTACGGCGAGAGCATCGCCGCGAGGGCCGCGCACTTCAGGAAGCGCGCGCCGCCCATGCGCTCGGCGAGCCACGCGGCGATGGGCTGCGCGAGGAACTGGATGATCGCCACCGCGAACAGGCAGTCGAGGATGAGCGAGCGCGTGATGCCAACGTACTGCGTCGTGTACGCGATCATGAAGGTGTTGGTGAAGTACACGCCCGCGATGCCGATGGTGTTTGCGCCGATGCACAGCAGCACGAGCCCCCATGCGGACTGGAACACTTCCGCGACCGGCAGCTTCACGGTGCGGCGCTGGTCCTTGAGCTTCTCGAACTCGGGCGACTCGTTCACGCCAAGACGGATCATGATGCCCACCACGAGCAGCACCGCCGAGATGAGGAACGGCAGGCGCCAGCCCCACGAAAGGAAGTCGGCCTTGTCGAGCGAGGTGACCGAGCGGAACGCCAGCAGCGAGAGGATCAAGCCCGCCGGAGAGCCGAGCTGCGCAAACGAGGCGAAGAAGGTGCGGCGGCCGGCGGGCGCATGCTCGGCCGCCATCAGCACCGCGCCGCCCCACTCGCCGCCCACGGCCACGCCCTGCACGATGCGCAGCAGCACGAGCAGCACCGGCGCGAGCATGCCGACCTTCGAATACGACGGCAGCAGGCCCACGCAGACGGTGGCGACGCCCATCATCATGAGCGTGGTCATGAGCGCCTTCTTGCGGCCGATGCGGTCGCCGAGATGGCCGAAGATCAGGCCGCCGAGAGGCCGCGCGAAGAAGCCGACGGCAAACGTGGCGAACGACGCCATCGTGCTCACGAAGCGGTCCTCGGACGGGAAATAGAGCTCGCCGAACACCAGCGCGGCGGCCGTGGCGTAGATGTAGAAGTCGTACCACTCGATCATGGTGCCAATGAACGCCGCTGTGGCGGCACGCACCGGTTGTCGGGCGGAAGTTTGCGGGGTGGTCATGGGGGGTGTCTCCTTGTGCTTTCGTCGTGCGTGCGGCTTGTCGCAGGACTTGCAATACGCATGAAAGCTTTATCGCCGGCCAGAAAACATTAGTCAAATTTCGAGTTATTATTCGGCACATAAATCTGGCTAATGATCAAGCCGAAAACCAGCGAGGAGACTGCCCATGCGCGCCGACATCACCCGCTTTCTCAACGACCGGCTCGACTGGAACCTGCTGCGCACCTATCTCGCGATCATGCAGGAGCGCAGCCTGAGCCGCGCCGCCGCGCGCCTCTACGTAACGCAGCCCGCCGTGAGCCAGGCGCTCAAGCGGCTCGAAGACGCGCTCGGGCGCAAGCTCATCGAGCGGCGCGGCACGCATTTCGTGCCGACCCAAGCCGGCGAAGAGGTCTATCGCATCGCGAGCGACATTTACGGCACCATTTCGCAGCTCGAAACCGGGCTCGACGAGCGCACCACCGACATCACCGGCTCGATCCGGCTGCTCACGGTGAGCCGGATCGAATCGCGCGTCTACGACGAGTTCCTCGCCGAATTCCACTCGGCGTATCCGCGCATCGATCTGCAGATCGAAGTCATGCGCTCCTCGGACATCATTTCGTCGCTGTTGCAGAAGACCGCGACCGCGGGCCTGGGCCTGTGCCGCACGCCGGTCGAGAAGCTCGAGATGCGCTGCTTCCTGCGCCAGCGCTACGCGATGTTCTGCGGCCGGCACCACCGGCTATTCGGTCTCTCGCAACTGATGATGGAAGACCTGCTCGCGGAAAATTTCGTGTCGTTCACGAGCGACCAGATTGGCGACAGCCTGTCGCCGCTCACGGTGTTTCGCGATCAGCGCGGCTTTACGGGGAGAATCGTGGCGTCGTCGCCGAGCCTCGACGAGGTGCGGCGGCTCATCTTCGCGGGCTACGGCATTGGCTGCCTGCCCGAGCACATGGTGAAGGACGATCAGGCGCGGCAGCGCCTGTGGCGCTTGCCGCCCGAGGAAGGTCTCATGGACGTCGACATCCACCTGCTGTGGCATCGAGAGCGCAAGAGGAATGCGGCCGAAGAAGCGTTCTTCGACGCGATGGAGCGCTGCATGCAGCGCCATGCGCTCGCGGAACGGCTATAGCGCGCGCCGCGAGCGCTCGATAGAAGCGCTCAGAAAGCGCTCAGAACCCGCGCGACATGACCGCGACGCCGATCGTCACGACACCCAGCACCAGATTGACGATAACGAGCCGGCGCACGGTGCCCACGGCGCGCGCGCCGTCGGGCCACTTCTGCGCCTGCACCGCGCGGCGGATGCGCGGAAACACGGCGAAGCGGATATGGCCGAAGATCAGCATCATGATCACGCCGAGACCCGCCATGGCGTGCAACTGCCAGGTGGCGTGGCCGCCGCCGAACTGCATCAGCAGAAAGCCGCCGGTCAGCAGGATCACGATCACGGCAATGCCCACCCAGTTGAAGAAGCGGCCGAACACCGATTCGATGAGCGGCAGCCGCAGTTGCGGCGAAAGGTCTTCGAGCGCCGGACGCAGACAGAAGTGCGCGAACACCATGCCGCCCACCCAGACGGCAACGCTCAGCAGATGCAGAAAGAGCGCGATTTCGATCGCGTGACCCATGCTTGAAATTCCCTGTTCGTAAAAATATCCGGCTGTCGGCCGAAGTTAGTGCTTCAGCACTTACCCCGGCCCCATGCAAGGCTCGAACCGGGTTGCGCGGCATTATTTCATGCCACGTTGAGGTTCGCGCCCGATGTGCGCGCCGAATCCTCCGGCGCGCGCATTGCAGTCGCTCGAGCGCTTACTGCGGCAGCACCGGACGCATGCCCGTGACGACCTTGAGCTTCGAGTCGGGCGCACGGCCCTTGCGCGCCCGCTTGCCGATCTGCGGCGAGAGCACCGCGCCGGCCATCAGATCCTCGCCGGCCTTGCCGCCACGGCCCGTGCCTTCCAGCACCACGCCCGAAGCGGTGATCGCGAGCGCCTGCACGAGTTTTTCCTTCTCGTCGAGCTGCATCAGCGTCACGCCGCGCCCGCCGCCCGAGAGCGTCTTCATCTCGTCGAGGCCGAACACGAGCAGGCGACCGCCCGACGACAGGCACGCCACCTGGATCGCATTGGGCAGCATCGGCATCGGTGCGAGCGGCACGCAGCCTTCGTCGATCGTCATGAACGCCTTGCCGGCCTTCACGCGGCTCACCATGTCGCCGATCTTTGCGATGAAGCCAAAGCCGTTGCTCGACGCGAGCAGCAGTTGCTGTTCCGCATTCGCCGCGAAGTAATGCAGCAGATGCGTGCCCGCCTCGAGCTCGATGAGCGAGGTGACCGGCACGCCGTCGCCGCGGCCGCCCGGCAATTGCGCAATCGACACCGAATAGACGCGCCCCTTGCTGCCCCACGCGATGAGCGTGTCCGGCGTGCGGCACTGGAACGCCGCGTAGAGCCCGTCGCCGGCCTTGAACGTGAAGCTTTGCTGGTCGAGGCCGTGGCCCTTCAACGCGCGCACCCAGCCCTTCTGCGAGACGACCACCGTGACCGGCTCGTCCACCACGCGCACCTCGAAGCTCGCGCGCTTTTCCTGCTGGATCAGCGTGCGGCGGTCGTCGCCGTACTGCTTCGCGTCGGCTTCGATCTCCTTCACGATGAGCCGCTTCATCGACGACTCGTTCGCGAGCAGCTCTTCGAGCTTGGCCTTCTCTTCGCGCAGCTCCGCGAGCTCCTTCTCGATCTTGATCTTCTCCAGCCGCGCCAACTGGCGCAGACGGATTTCGAGAATGTCCTCGGCCTGGCGCTCGGAAAGCCCGAATGCGCTCATCAGCGCGCTCTTGGGCTCGTCCGACTCGCGGATGATGCGGATGACCTCGTCGATATTGAGGAAGACGATCATCCGCCCTTCGAGGATGTGGATGCGGTCGTCGACCTTCGTCAGGCGATGCTGCGTGCGGCGCGTGACCGTCGCGAAGCGGAAGCCGATCCACTCGCCGAGGATCTCGCTGATGCCCTTCTGGCGCGGCCGGCCATCGGCGCCGATCATCACGAGGTTGAGCGACGCGTTCGATTCGAGGCTCGTGTTGGCGAGCAGCGAGTTGACGAACTCGCCCTGGTCGATCTTGCTGGTCTTCGGCTCGAACACGAGGCGCACGGGCGCGTCCTTGCCCGACTCGTCGCGCACGGCGTCGAGCAGCGCCAGCATCGACTGCTTGCTCTGCAACTGCTCGGGCGTGAGCGTCTTCTTGCCGAGCTTGAGCTTGGGGTTCGTCAGCTCTTCGATCTCTTCGAGCACCTTCTGGCCCGACGTGTTCGGCGGCAGCTCGGTCACCACGAGTTGCCACTGGCCGCGTGCGAGATCCTCGATCTTCCAGCGCGCGCGCACCTTGAGGCTGCCACGGCCCGATTCGTAGGCCGCCGCGATTTCCGCCTCGCTCGAAATGATCTGGCCGCCGCCCGGGAAATCGGGCCCCGGCAGCCTTTCCATGATCTCCGCATGCGAAAGCTTCGGATTCCGGATCATCGCCACCGCTGCCGACGCGACTTCGCGCAGGTTATGCGAGGGCATTTCCGTGGCGAGGCCGACCGCAATGCCCGATGCGCCGTTGAGCAGCAGCATCGGCAAGCGCGCGGGCAGCGTCTTCGGCTCCTGGAACGAGCCGTCGTAGTTCGGCATGAAATCGACGGTGCCCATGTCGATTTCGTCGAGCAGGAGCTTCGCGATGGGCGTCAGGCGCGCTTCGGTGTAACGCATGGCCGCCGCGCCGTCGCCGTCGCGCGAGCCGAAATTGCCCTGACCGTCGATGAGCGGATAGCGCATCGAGAAGTCCTGGGCGAGACGCACGAGCGCGTCGTAAGCCGACTGGTCGCCGTGCGGGTGGTACTTGCCGAGCACGTCGCCGACCACGCGCGCCGACTTCACGGGCTTGGCGTTGTCGCCGAGACCCATCTCGTTCATCGCGAACAGAATGCGTCGCTGCACCGGCTTCTGGCCGTCGCAGACGTCGGGCAGCGCGCGGCCCTTCACCACGCTCACCGCGTAGTCGAGGTACGCGCGCTCCGCGTAGTGGCCGAGCGTGAGCGTGTCGCCGTTCGGCGCGTCGGTCACTTCAGCAAAGAGATCGTCCATGTTTCAGTCAGTCCGTAATCTTGTATGAGCGTATAGGTGCGCAAGCGTGTGCGCTCAGATATCCGCTTCGACTTCGTTGCCCTTCTCTTCGAGCCACGAGCGGCGCGAGGCCGCTTCGCCCTTGCCCATCAGCATGGTCATGCGCGCAACCGTAGCCTCGTAGTCGAGGTCGCCGAGCGCGATGGGCGAGAGGCGCCGCGTGTCGGGGTTCATCGTCGTGTCCCAGAGCTGCTCGGCGCTCATTTCGCCAAGGCCCTTGAAGCGGCTGATGGTCCATTGCGTCTCGCGCACGCCGTCCTTGCGCAGCTTGTCGAGGATCGCCTCGAGCTCGCCTTCGTCGAGCGCGTAGAGCTTCTGCGCGGGCTTCTTGCCGCGCGCGGGCGCATCGACGCGGAACAGCGGCGGGCGCGCCACGCACACGTGGCCGCGCTCGATCAGCTGCGGGAAATGCTTGAAGAAGAGCGTGAGCAGCAATACCTGGATGTGCGAACCGTCGACGTCCGCGTCCGAGAGAATGCAAATCTTGCCGTAGCGCAGGTTCGAGAGATCGACGGTGTCGTCGGGGCTGTGCGGATCGACGCCGATCGCCACCGAAATGTCATGCACTTCGTTATTGGCGAACAGACGGTCGCGCTCGGTTTCCCACGTGTTGAGCACCTTGCCGCGCAGCGGCAGGATGGCCTGGTATTCCTTGTCGCGGCCCATCTTCGCCGAGCCGCCCGCCGAATCGCCCTCGACGAGAAAAAGTTCGTTGCGCGCGATATCGGTCGACTCGCAGTCGGTGAGCTTGCCGGGCAGCACGGCCACGCCCGAGCTCTTGCGCTTCTCGACCTTCTGGCCCGCGCGCGTGCGCGCCTGGGCCTGCTTGATGACGAGGTCGGCGAGCTTCTTGCCGTGCTCCACGTGCTGGTTGAGCCACAGCTCGAGCGCGGGGCGCGAGAACGACGAGACGAGCTTCACGGCGTCGCGGCTATTGAGGCGCTCCTTGATCTGCCCCTGGAACTGCGGGTCGAGCACCTTGGCCGAGAGCACGAACGAGACGCGCGCGAACACGTCCTCCGCCAGCAGCTTCACGCCCTTGGGCTGAAGGTTGTGCAGCTCGACGAAGCTCTTCACGGCCTGGAACAGACCGTCGCGCAGGCCGCTCTCGTGCGTGCCGCCCGCGGGCGTCGGAATCAGGTTGACGTAGGACTCGCGCGTGAGCGGGCCTTCCTCGCTCCACGCGACCACCCACGCGGCGCCCTCGCCTTCGGCGAAGGTGTCGTCGGTGGTGCGGGCGTCTGCATAGCGCTCGCCCTCGAAGAGCGGGATCAGCAGGTCGGCGCCACCCATGCCTTCGAGCAGATAGCCGCGCAGGCCGTCTTCGTACTTCCACGAGAGACGCTCGCCGGTCTTCTCATTGACGAACTCGACCTCGACGCCGGGCAGCAGCACCGCCTTCGAGCGCAGCAGGCGCTGGAGCTCGCCAAGCGGCAGATTGGGCGAGTCGAAATACTTCGGATCGGCCCACGCTCTCACGCGCGTGCCGGTCTTTTTCTCGTCGCGCGCGGCGTTGCGCGTGGTGAGGGGCTTCACGACGTTGCCGTCCGAGAAGCCGATTTCGGCGACCTTGCCGTCGCGCCAGACCGTCACGTCCAGACGCGTCGAAAGCGCGTTGGTGACCGAGACGCCCACGCCGTGCAGACCGCCCGAGAACGTGTAGGCGCCGCCGGCGGCCTTGTCGAACTTGCCGCCCGCGTGCAGGCGCGTGAAAACGATTTCGACGACGGGCACCTTCTCGTCGGGGTGCAGCCCGAACGGAATGCCGCGGCCGTCGTCATCGACGGAGACGGAGTGGTCGGCGTGCAGCGTGACCGTGATGCGCTTGCCGTAGCCGCCGAGCGCTTCGTCGGACGCGTTGTCGATGACTTCCTGGATGATGTGCAGCGGATTCTCGGTGCGCGTGTACATGCCCGGCCGTTGCCGGACGGGCTCGAGGCCCTTGAGCACCTTGATCGACGCTTCGCTATATCCAGCGTTTGCAGCGTTTGACTTCTTCGTTGACATGGTGATCCGCAGGGGGTTGTCCGTGCGCTTGTCCACAGGTCCTGTGGACATCTGCGGGGACAACGCGTTGAGTGTTCAAAAAAACCGTGACGAAACAACGGGCTGAGCGCGCTGCGCAACTGCCGGGCAGACATCGCCGGGCCGGCGCGCGCTCGCACAGTCGCTCCGATTCGCGAGGTATTGTACTGATTTGGGCTTGCACGGCAATTTGGAAAGGGGTCGGCCGTTCGGCCGAGGGGTGGCGAGGCGCTTGAGTCGCGTAGAATGGGGTGCATACGGCATGCCGCCTGCAGACGCCGTTTCAGCCGGTTTGTTGCGCAATCTGGAGGAGTGGAGCGCCCATGAAACCATCCGAAGCATTACACGCGCATCGTGCTGAAATCCGGCAGATCGTCGCGAGCCATCACGCAACGAATGCGCGTGTGTTCGGCTCGTCGGCGCGTGCAGAAGACGACGAGGACAGCGATCTCGATCTGCTGATCGACCCGACGCCGGAGACGACGCTTATCGACCTCGCGCAAATCCAGTTGCGGCTCGAAGCGCTGCTGGGTGTGCGAGTGGACGTACTTACGCCAAAAGCGCTACCCGAGACCTTCCGCGCCCGCGTAGTTGCCGAATCGGTGCCGGTATGAGAAAGAAAGATTTCCGCACACCCGATTACCTGCAACATATTCTCAACGCTATCGAACGCATTCGCGCATACACCGCGCCGCTGTCACACGAAAGCTTCGAGGCAACACCAATGGCTGTCGATGCCGTCGTTCGCAACATCGCGATCATTGGAGAAGCCGCACGCAATATCGCACGTGGCGACCCAGACTTTGCCGCAGCGCATCCCGAGATACCGTGGGAGGCCATGTACGGCATGCGCAACCACGTGACACATGGATATTTTGCCGTCGACATCGAGATTGTCTGGAGCACCGTACAGACGTACTTGCCCGACCTGGAGCGCAAGCTCTCGCGCCTGAGTCAGAAATAAAAAAAGCGGCCTTCATCAGGCCGCCTTCTCCCGCCTGCGCCAGCTTTTCACTTCACTTGCGCTTGCTCTCCAGCTCTTCCCACCGCTCCAGCGCCATCAACAATTCCTCATCGATCGCGGCATAGCGCTCGGTGAGCCGCGTGCCCTCCTGCGCATCCTTCGCAAAAATCGATCCATCTTCGATCTTCGCGCCGATTTCCTTTTGCTCCGTCTCCAGCGCCTCGATGCGCTTGGGCAGCTCCTCGAGCTCGCGTTGCTCCTTGAACGAAAGCTTCACGGTGCGCTGTGCATTGCGGCCCGCCGCGCTCTCCTTCGGTGCGGCGGCCGCGGGTGCCGCTTCCTTCGGCGCGCGCGCATCGGCAAGCTCCTGCGCGCGGGCGCTCTGGGTCTGCCAGTCGGTGAAGCCGCCCACGTACTCGCGCCAGCGCCCTTCGCCCTCCGACGCGATCACCGAAGTCACCACGTTGTCGAGGAACGCGCGGTCGTGGCTCACCAGCAACACGGTGCCGTCGTAATCGGTCAGTAGCTCTTCGAGCAACTCGAGCGTGGGAATGTCGAGGTCGTTGGTCGGCTCGTCGAGCACCAGCACGTTCGCGGGGCGGGCAAACAGACGCGCGAGCAGCAGGCGGTTGCGCTCGCCGCCCGAGAGCGACTTCACGGGCGAGCGCGCGCGCTCGGGCGAGAACAGGAAGTCGCCGAGATAGCTCATCACATGCTTCTTCGCACCGTTGATCTCGACCCAGTCGCTGCCTGGGCTGATGGTATCGGCGAGGCTCTTCTCGAGGTCGAGCTGCGCGCGCATCTGGTCGAAATACGCGACCTGCAGGTTCGTGCCCACGCGCACCGTGCCAGCGTCCGGCTTCAGCTCGCCGAGGATCAGCTTCAGCAGCGTGGTCTTGCCCGCGCCGTTCGGGCCGACGAAGCCGATCTTGTCGCCGCGCATCACCGTGGACGTGAAGTTATCGACGATCGTGCGATCGCCGTAACGCTTCACGACGTCCGTGAGCTCCGCGACGATCTTGCCCGACTTCTCGCCCTGCGCGACGTCGAGCTTCACGTTGCCCTGCACGTTGCGGCGCTCCTCGCGCTCGTGGCGCATCTGCACGAGGCGCGCGATGCGGCCCACGCTGCGCGTGCGGCGTGCCTCGACGCCCTTGCGGATCCACACTTCTTCCTGCGCGAGCAGCTTGTCGAACTTCTCGTTTTCCACGCGCTCGACTTCGAGCTGCTGCGCCTTGCGCTCCTGGTACTGCGAGAAGTTGCCCGGATACGAAAGCAGCTTGCCGCGGTCGAGCTCGACGATGCGCGTGGCCACGCGGTCGAGGAACGCGCGGTCGTGGGTGATGAACAGCAGGCTCGAGCGCTGCGCGACAAGCAGCTCTTCGAGCCAGCGGATGCCGTCGAAGTCGAGGTGGTTGGTCGGTTCGTCGAGCAGCAGCACGTCGGGCTGCACGACCAGCGCGCGCGCGAGCGCCACGCGCTTTTGCATGCCGCCCGAGAGCGCGCCCACGCGCGCGTCGGCGTCCAGCCCGATCTGCGCGAGCGTGGTCGACACGCGCGTGCGCCAGTTCCAGGCGTCGGCGTGATCGAGCGACGACTGCAGCGCATTCATGCGCGCGAGCAGCGCGTCGTGCTCCGCGCCTTCGGGCGTGTCCGCGAGCTTGTGCGCGACCACGTCGAATTCGTCGAGCAGCGCGCGCACGCCCGCGAGCCCGGAGGCGACGGTGTCGAACACGGTGGCATCGGCGTCGAAATCGGGCTCCTGCGGCACGTAGACGGTCGAAAGATCCTGCTGGCGCGTGACGAGGCCGTCGTCGGGCCTGGCGAGGTCGGCGACGATCGTGAGCAGCGACGACTTGCCCGCGCCATTGCGGCCGATTAGCCCGACGCGCTCGCCGGCTTCGAGCGAAAAGTCCGCGTGGTCGAGCAGCGCGACGTGGCCGAACGCGAGTTGCGCGCCGGTGATGGTGTAAAGCGACATGAATGGGGACCGTTGCCTGCGTTGGAGAGCAAGCGCGTATTGTACCGGGGCGCATCGGGTGCGCCGCGCTGGCCCCGTTGCTTCGATTTTCGCCGGGGCATTCGTCATGACAGTCACCCGCACGGGCGTGCCCGGCCGATAGCGGCGCCGCGAGCCCGCCGCGCACGGCCGGAGCGCCATTTTCCGGTAATATCGCGGCTCGCCCGCCGCCCCGCCTCAACCGGGCCAGGATGGCTAACGGGGCCATATGGGGCTATCTGTGGCTAATCTGTAGCTATATAGGCGGGCAAACCCGCGGGCAACGAACCGCGGAAAACTGCGTCGAACTGGAACGAAAGGTGTGTTGTGAGCGAAGTGATCGAATACAAGAGCTGGGTCTGCCTGATCTGCGGCTGGGTCTATAACGAAGAAGAAGGTCTGCCCGACGAAGGCATCGCCGCGGGCACGCGCTTCGCGGATATTCCCGACGACTGGCGCTGCCCGCTGTGCGATGTGGGCAAGGCCGATTTCGTCGCCGTGGAGTTCTGAAGCGCGCGCTGCGCGGGGTGGCATTTTCCAGCCGGATGGCGTTTGCTATACTCTTGCGCCTGCACCGCGCAACAAGACTTTGTGCGCAGACTCCGCGCCATGACGGGTGACTTGGGAAACATGGCGGTCTGGCGGAGTGGGAGCTTGTGCTCCTCGCAGCGGATTTGACGGCTCCCTGTAGTTCAATGGATAGAACAAGTGCCTCCTAAGCGCTAGATGCAGGTTCGATTCCTGCCAGGGGGACCAGCCGCCCGCATCCTCACCACGCCGCTCGCCCTTGCCGGCCCTGCCGGCGCGGCCGTCCCGATATCCCCCGTTATCCCGTTACGCACCCGCTGCGCACCCTGCGCGAGCCGATCGCCGATCCCGCGCGCCGCGCAGCGTCCTCTTTCCAGGCTGATTCACCATGGACATCAACAAGCAACTCGCCGCCCTCACCCATTCCGAACTGCAGACCGCCGGCGCCAGCCAGGCCACCGCGATCGCCGTGAGCGTCCTGCTGCGCCATCTGAGCTCGCCGGAGCTCGTCAAGCTGCTGTCGTCGGCGTTCGAGAATCATCAGGCCGTCATGCTGCAAACGCCGTGGCCCGAGCAGATGCTCAACTCGTTCGAGGCCACGCGCCGCTTCCTCGAAGGCGCCGCGCAAGGCCCGGCGCCCACGCCCGAAACTCCGGAGGAGTGAACCGGCCGCGCGAGGTCGCCGGCGAGCCGCCGGACCTCGTCGCCCAGGTGCACCGCAGCCTTTCGGGCCGGGGCCCGGCGGCCCGCCGCACCCGGGGGCGCCGCCGCTCTCAAGGCGGCCATGGCCGTTGCGTCGCGCCGCTCACAGCGGCTTGTCAATTGTTAACGTTCATGGGCTCCGGCATCGCCTACGATGGTCTCCAACAGCAAGCAAAACGAGACCAACGCCATGACCTCACCCTACGTATTCGCGCTGATGGCGGCGCTCGGCACCGTCGTCGTTTCGTCGATGACGATGCTTCTGTTGCGCTGAGCCCGACGGCAATGTATCCGGCTGCGGGTAAACATGGATCCATCCGCCCCTAAAGTCAGGGACGGAATTGCCGTAATCTCCGAACATGGACACCCAACGTCCCCTCCCGGCCGGCCACCTGATGTCGAGTCTCATCGACCAGGATATCGCCCATATTCGGCGCGTCATGCCGCTGTCGCTCTCGGGCGACCTCGCCGGTGCGATCCTCCCCGCCTCCTACTGGCGCAAGCGCCTGCACCAACTGCTCGACACCGGGCACGTCAATAAAGGCCAGCTCGCCGATATCGACAGCCTGCTGATCCAGATCGACCTGCACGAATTGAACGCTGCCACGGCGGCAGCAGCCAACGCGAAGCACGCCATCGGCAAAGCCGCCGGCCACTGAGCCGCGCACCGCCTCGCGTGCGTCCCGCGCATGGTGCGCGGCGTCCGCGCGCATCGCCTTCGCGTCTTGTGCCACTCTCTGCGGAATTCCTGGTGCCGGGGGTCACCCATCGGTCATAATGTCCGCCAAAATACCCAGAGAGGACTTCGTGCACCCGGCCCATTCGCGAGACCTGCTTCAGCAGGCACGCCAGCGCTTCACGCAGCAGCAGATCGCCGCTCATGTCGGCAAGGACGTCAAGACCGTGCGCCGTTGGGAAAAAGGCGAAACGCCGTGTCCCGCCATGCTCGAAGCGGCGCTGCGCGAGCTCTTGCATAGCGCCGAGCCGAACGCGAGCGCTGGCGCGGGGTCGCCCGCCATGCCGCCCACGCGCTTTCGCTTCGTCGACCTGTTCGCGGGCATCGGCGGCATTCGCATGGGCTTCGAGGCGCACGGCGGCACCTGCGTCATGACAAGCGAGTGGAATCCGTTCTCGAAGAAGACCTATCTGGAGAACTACGCACAGAAGGACGGCGAAGGCCATGCGTTCGTCGGCGACATCGTCGAATTTCCCGCCGCCGACGTGCCCGAGCACGACGTGCTGCTCGCGGGCTTTCCGTGTCAGCCATTCTCGATCGCAGGCGTCTCGAAGAAAAACGCGCTCGGCCGGCCGCACGGCTTCGAGTGCACCACGCAGGGCACGCTCTTCTTCGACGTCGCGCGCATCATCGCCGAGAAGCGGCCCGCCGCCTTCCTCCTCGAGAACGTCAAGAACCTCCTTTCGCACGACCACGGCCGCACCTTCGACGTGATCCTGCACGTGCTGCGCGACGAGCTCGGCTACGACGTGCACTACCGTGTGATCGATGGGCGCCATTTCACGCCGCAGCATCGCGAGCGCATCATCATCGTCGGCTTTCGCGAGCCCACGCCGTTCACGTGGGATGCGCTCGGCCTGCCCGAGGAAGGCCCGCGTCTCGCTTCGGTCCTGCATCGCACCGACGGCAGCGAACCCATCCTGCCGTGGGACGGCGAGCGCTTCTTCGATCACGCGGCACGCCAGGTGCAGCCGAAATACACGCTCACGCCCGGACTCTGGGCGTATCTGCAGCAATACGCGGAAAAGCATCGCGCGGCCGGCAATGGCTTTGGCTACGGCCTCGCGTTTCCCGGCAGCGTCACGCGCACGCTCTCCGCGCGCTATCACAAGGACGGCAGCGAGATTCTCGTGCATCAGGGCGAGGGCTTGCGCCCGCGCCGCCTCACGCCGCGCGAGTGCGCGCGCCTGATGGGCTTTCCCGACACCTTCCGCATTCCCGTGAGCGACACCCAGGCGTATCGCCAGTTCGGCAACAGCGTCGTGATGCCGGTGATGCGCGAGGTGGCGCGCACGATGATGCCGCATCTCGATGCGGCGCTGGCCGGCGCCCGCACGGCCGTCGCGCCGGCCTGAAGGCCGGCCCGGGCGAAGCGCAACAGGCCCGCCATGGTCGACGTCGTCGACACCGCCACGCGCAGCCGGATGATGTCGGGCATCCGCGCGCGCAACACGAAGCCCGAGAGGCTGGTGCGCAGCCTCTTGCACCGGCGCGGCTTTCGCTTTCGTCTCGACGTGCGCGAGCTGCCGGGGCGCCCCGATATCGTGCTGCCGCGCTATCGCGCCGTCGTGTTCGTGCACGGCTGCTTCTGGCACGGCCATCAGTGCGCGCTCTTCAAGTGGCCGGCCACGCGGCCGGAGTTCTGGCGCGCCAAGATCGCGCGCAACCGCACCAACGACGCGAAGGCCCTCGCCGCGCTCGCGGCCCAGGGCTGGCGCGTGGCCGTGATCTGGGAATGCGCGCTGCGCGGCGCGGCACAGGATCCGCAGGCCGTCGTCGAGCGGCTCGCGCGCTGGCTCGAAGACACCGAAAGCGTCTGGTTCGAGGCGCGTGCCTGAGCCTTGCTTGCAGCCAAAACGCCAAGCCCCGCAGTGATAAACTGGACCGGCTGTCGGCGCCCCCCGGCAATACCGGCAATGCCATGCCTGCCACAGGGTTCCCGACACGTCACGCCCGACGTGTGACGCCCAGCGTGTGACGCCCGCCACATCCACTTCAGAACTGAACGATAAGGAGGCAACCGATGGCTGATTTTCGACTCTGGTCCGACGACTTTCCGAGTAACGGCTTCATGCCGAAGGCGCAGGAGTTCGACGATCGGGCCTTCGGCGTCGATGGCGACAACGTCTCGCCCGCGCTGCAGTGGGACGCGCCGCCCGCCGACACGCAGAGCCTCGCGCTCACCGTCTACGATCCCGACGCGCCCACGGGCAGCGGGTTCTGGCACTGGGTGGTCGTCAACATTCCTGCCGATGTGCGCTCGCTTGCGCGCAATGCGGGCAAGGCCGATGGCAGCCTGTTGCCGCAAGGCGCCGTGCAGGTACGCAACGACTACGGCACGGTCGGCTTCGGGGGCGCCGCGCCTCCGCGCGGAGACAAGCCGCACCGCTATATCTTCCGCATCCATGCGCTGAAGATCGCGCAGTTGCCGGTGACGCCCGAGACCACCAACGCGGTCGCACGCTTCATGACGCATCTGAACGAAGTGGATTCGACCACTTACGTCGGGCTCTACGAACTGAAGTAACGGCAGCTTGCGTGCGCGGGCCGCATGGCGCACGGCGCCGATGTGTGCAATGACGCGCCGCGCACGCACAACTACCAACACATCCGGCGGTGCGCGGGCTCGACGCGCGCCACCCCTCTGATCGATGCCCACATCCACGCTTTCCGCCTCACGCGCCGATCCCGTCGATCCCTCCGACGACCTCGAGACCGGACTGCCCTTCCCGCAACGCTATTACGCGATCCTCGTGGTCGCGCTCGGCATCACGCTCGCCGTGCTCGACGGCGCGATCGCCAACGTAGCGCTGCCGACCATCGCACATCACCTGAACGCGAGCCCCGCGAGCTCGATCTGGATCGTCAACGCATACCAGCTCTCGGTGACGATCTCGCTGCTGCCGCTCGCCTCGCTCGGCGACCGCATCGGCTACCGGCGCGTCTACCTGTGGGGCATGGCGCTCTTCACGATTGCCTCGCTCGGCTGCGCGCTCGCGACCTCGCTGCCGGCGCTCGCGATTGCGCGCACGGTGCAAGGCTTCGGCGGCGCAGGGATCATGAGCGTGAATACCGCGCTCGTGCGCATGATCTATCCGCGCACGCAGCTCGGGCGCGGCATCTCCATCAACGCGATGGTGGTGGCGATCGCCTCGGCGGTCGGCCCGACACTCGCCTCGGGCGTGCTC
Source organism: Paraburkholderia silviterrae (assembly GCF_004353915.1). Lineage (GTDB taxonomy): Bacteria > Pseudomonadota > Gammaproteobacteria > Burkholderiales > Burkholderiaceae > Paraburkholderia > Paraburkholderia silviterrae. Next base: position 56,423 of record NZ_SMRP01000014.1, read on the forward strand.
GCCATTGCGTCCTGGCCCTGGCTCTTCGCGATCAACGTGCCGATCGGCATCGCCGCCCTCGTACTGGGTATGCGCGCGCTGCCGGTCAACGAACGGCACCCCGCGCCCTACGACCTGCTGAGCGCCGTGCTCAACGCCATCGTGTTCGGGCTCCTGATCTTCGCCGTCGACGGCCTCGGCCACGGCGAGAGCCGTGCGTGGGTCGCGCTCGAATTCGCGCTCGCGCTCGTGATCGGCTGGTTCTTCGTGCGGCGCCAGCTCACGCAGCCCGCGCCGCTCCTGCCCGTCGATCTGCTCGCCAATCCGGTGTTCGCGCTGTCGATCGGCACCTCGGTCTGCTCGTTCTGCGCGCAGATGCTCGCGTTCGTCGCGCTGCCGTTCCTGCTGCAGGACACCTTCGGCTTTTCGCAGGTGCAGACGGGCCTGCTCATGACGCCGTGGCCGCTCGTTATCATCGGCGCCGCACCGCTCTCGGGCGTGCTGTCCGACCGCTATCCCGCCGGCATGCTCGGCGGCGTGGGGCTCGCGCTCTTCGCGCTCGGGCTCGTCTCGCTGGCTTCGCTCGCGACGCTCCACGCGCAGCCCACCGTCGTGGAGATCGGCTGGCGCATGGCGTTGTGCGGCGCGGGATTCGGCATCTTCCAGTCGCCCAACAACCGGCAGATTCTTTCCGCCGCGCCGCGCGAGCGCAGCGGCGGCGCGAGCGGCATGCTCGGCACCGCGCGGCTCACGGGCCAGACGCTCGGCGCGGCGCTGGTCGCCCTGATCTTCGGTGTGGCGCCGCAGCATGGGCCGACTGTGGCCCTCTACGCGGCGACCGCTTTCGCGGCCCTCGCGGCGCTCGTGAGCGTGCTGCGGCTCATGCCGGGGCGCGGCGCGCCCGCGCAGCGCTAGCGCGCAGGCGCCCCTGCGCGGCCAGTGCCGCACGCCCGCGCTGCCGGCCGTTGGTCAGTAGGACGCACAAACATGCACTAACATGGGTTTATGGTGCTCGGCCCCGGCATCCGCCGGCGGCGCGGCGCCGCTCTGCAGGCGAGTCAACCTTGCAAAGGGAGATTCCCATGTCTCTGATCGTCGCTGGCCGGTTCACGACCTTCCCCGCCGCCGAAGCCGTTGCCGAAAAGCTGTTCGCGCGCGGTTTCGTCGAAGAAGACGTCAACCTGTTTTTCGTCAATCCGCGCGGACAGCACGCGCGTCATATGCCGCATCTCGTGCATGTCGACGTCGCACCGCCGCATCGCCGACGCAATCTGATCATGGGCGCCGTAGCGGGCGCCGTGGTGGGCATCGCGCTGTTCGGCGCGCTGCTCAACGCATCGCTGCCGTCCACCGTGATCGCGGCGGCTGTGGGGGCGTGGATCGGTGCGCGCATCGGCTCGGGCTGGCAGCGCAGGGCCGAGCACGAGGAGCGCGTGCATCACGAAACACGCCAGTCGGGTGTGCTGCTCGCGGTGCATGTGAGCGCCGAGAATCAGGCGACGGCCGCGGATGTGTTGCGCGAAGCCGGCGCCGACGACGTCGAGCGCGCCTCGGGCCAATGGCACGGCGGCCATTGGGCCGACTTCGACCCGACCCAGGCGCCCACGCCATACGGCCAGAGGGGCGCGCAGCAGGCCTGAAGAAGGCCGGCTGCGCACGCGCGCCGGCCCGCCCGGCGCGCGCAAAAAAAACGGCGGCTCGAAAGCCGCCGCGTGGTGCATCGTCCGTCTGTTGCAACAGTCTGCTTTATCAGTCCGCTTCGTCGGTCTACTTCGTCAGTCCGCTTCGTCATATTTCTCGTCGCCTGGCGGGCGCGGCGTCGTGCGTCCCCTGCACCGCTGCGCTTGCCGCCATGCCGGCCGCCAGCGAGACCTCGCGCGGCTCACGCGCCGCGCTCAATTCGCCTTGCCCGCGCTCAGCTCGCCTTGCTAGCCGTAGCCGCCTTCACGGGCGCCGCGCTGCGCGCCTTCGCGGTGACCGAGGCGGCAGTCGCCACGCTGCGCAAGTCGGCCAGGAACGTATCGCGCCACACCGAAAGATTGTTCTCGCGCAGCGCCGCCATCATGTCCTCGTAACGCGACTGGCGCTCCACGTGCGGCATCGAGAGCGCGCGCTCGAGCGCCTCGGCGGTCTGGTTCAGATCGTAGGGATTCACGACGAGCGCGCCCGGCATCTGCTCGGCAGCGCCCGCGAACTGCGAGAGCACCAGCACGCCCGGATCCTCGGGGTTCTGCGATGCCACGTACTCCTTCGCAACCAGATTCATGCCATCGCGCAACGGCGCCACGTAGCCCACCTGTGCCTGGCGGAACAGCGCCATCAGCAGTTCGCGCTCGTACTTGCGATTCAGGTACTGGATCGGCGTCCAGTCGAGCTGCGCGAAACGCCCGTTGATGCGGCCAGCCTCGCCTTCGAGATTGCGGCGGATCGTCTGATAGGTCTGCACGTCGGAGCGCGTTGGCGGCGCGATCTGCAGGAGCGAGACGCGGCCATGCCAGCCCGGCCCGTTCAGCAGCATGCGCTCGAACGCCTGGAAGCGCTCGGCGAGCCCCTTCGAATAGTCGAGCCGGTCGACGCTCATGATGAGCTTGCGCCCGCGCATCGCGTCGCGCAGGCTGCGCACCGGCTTGCGGTCGGAGAACTGAACGGCGGACTTCGCGATCGCATCGGGATAGATGCCGATCGGATACGTGCCGACCTTCAGGAAGCGGTCCCACGCGTGGACCATGCCGTCCTCGCTCGACGTGCCGTGGCCGCCACGCTCGATGTAGTCGAGGAGCGCCTGGCGGTCGGCGTCGGTCTGGAGACCGACCACGTCGTAGTGGCACATGAAGCGCATTAGCTCTTCATGCGGCGGCACCGAGCGCATCACTTCCGGCACCGGCAGCGGGATGTGCAGGAAAAAGCCGATCGGGTTCTTCACGCCCAGATCGCGCAGGCAGCGCGCGAACGGGATCAAGTGGTAGTCGTGCACCCAGATGATGTCGTCGGGCTGCAGCAGCGGCTGCAGCTGGCGCGCGAGTGTCGCGTTCACGCGCAGATAGCCGCTGTATTCCTGGCGCTCGTAGCGCGCGAGGTCGTTGCGGTAGTGGAACGTCGGCCAGAGCGTCGTATTCGAAAAACCCTTGTAGTACTGGTCATAGTCGCGCCGGGTGAGCCCCACCGTCGCGTATGTGACGCTGCCCTGCTGCTCGATGATCGGGGCCGCCTGCTCCGTCACGGTCTCGCCGCTCCAGCCAAACCACACACCACCGGTTTCCTTCAGCGCGTCGAGTACGCCGACAGCCAGCCCTCCTGCTGCGGGACGTCCTTCCTGAGTCGGTGCAACGCGATTCGATACCACGATCAGTCTGCCCATTACGGGTATACCTCCTGTTTCGTTGGGTCCGGGGGACGGTGCATTTACTTCTTATGCAAGAGTCGTGCCTCCTTTGGTTCAAGCAGCTTGCGCTTGCGCAGTGAACTCGCGCGGCAGGCGCGAGCAGCATCCGCGCGACGGCCGGCCCGAACCGGTTCCATCGCGCCCTAAAAAGACAGTACTCCGTACGACTTCCGACGAAGTGTCACGAGGCGTTGCGCCCGCCGCGCGGGCGGCTTGCGAATCAGGCGTCCTGCTCGGACCCCAGATCGCGCTGGTACTCGAGCCCCTCCGCGCGCGCGCCGCCCTGGTTGTGCTCGCCATCGGGCGGCACACCTGGCGCCGGACGGTTCTGTCCGGCGGGGTCGGGCGTATAGCCAGAGGACGGATTGGTGGGCTCGCCGCCCTTGTGCTCGGCGTCGCGCGGGCCGCGCTTGCCCGTGTAACGGGCGGAACGGCGCATGGCGGGATGTCTCATGTCAGTGCCTCCTACGGCCAAGGCCGCGAACCGGCGACGTGGCGGCGGTGTGCTTACAGTCTAGGGGCCAGCGCGTGAAAATGCCGGTAAGAATGGCGAAGCGTTTGTAACTCGTACATAAAAAGCACGAGCGTCATCGATAGCGCCCAGGCGGCCCATCGGCGCGCGGCGCTTCGTCGGGCTCGGGGGGCGGATCGCCGATGGGCGGCGCGTCCGGCTCATCGGGTTCGCCGGGCGGGGGATCGTCGGGTTGCGGCGTATGCGCAAGCCAGGGCCGTGCGCGCAGAGGATCGGATGGATCGGGGAATCGGTAGCTCAGCATCGGTTGCTCCTCGAAGTGGTTCTACAGAGCAAGTCACAAACCACGTACCAGCGCGCATACCCGCACACATACCCGCAGCGCCCCTCCCGCCGAAAGCGCGCGCACCGCGCGGATGAACCCACGCGGCCTGCACCGCGCTCAGGCGCCGCCCGCCGCGCGCGTGGATACTTCGCCCTTGCCGCTCTCGTTGCCATACTCGACGAGCCGGTTGTAGAGCGTCTTCAGGCTGATGCCGAGAATCTCGGCCGCACGCGTCTTTACGCCGCCGCACTGCTCGAGCGTCGCGAGGATCAGCTGACGGTCGGCATCGGCGAGCGAGGTGCCGAACGGAATCGTCACTGCCGTGCCCGCCACGGGCCTGGAAATCGAGATCTGCAGCGGCACCGCGGCGGTGAGATCGCCTTCGGCGCCGGCCATGATGTGCGCGCGCTGCACGTAGTTCTTCAGCTCCCGCACGTTGCCCGGCCACGGGTAGCCGCCCAACATCTCGCGCACGGCCGCGGGGAACTGCTTCTTCGTGCCGTGGCGCTCGTTGAGCTCGTCGAGGAATGCCTGGGCGAGCAGTTCCACGTCCTTGCCGCGCTCGCGCAGCGGCGGCAGGGTGATCGGGAACACGTTCAGCCGGTGATAGAGGTCGAGGCGCAGCTTGCCCTCCTCGACGGCCTGCTCCGGATCGCGGTTGGTCGCCGCGATCAGCCGCACGTCGGTCTCGATCTCCTTGGTCGTGCCCACGCGCATGAACATGCCCGTTTCGAGCACACGCAGCAGCTTCACCTGCAGCTCGATCGGCATTTCGGTGATTTCGTCGAGGAACAGCGTGCCGCCGTTCGCGCGCTCGAAATAGCCCTTGTGCTGACGGTCCGCGCCGGTAAACGAGCCGCGCTCGTGGCCGAACATCTCCGACTCGATCAGGTTCGGCGAGATCGCGCCGCAATTCACGGCGAGGAATTCGTGCTTGCGGCGCAAGCTCAGCTGATGGATGGTCTGGGCGGCCACTTCCTTGCCCGTGCCGGACTCGCCCACGAGCATGACGGACGCGGGCGTGGGCGCGACGCGGCTGATCTGGTCGTAGACCTCCTGCATCGCCGGCGAATTGCCCAGCATGAGGCCGAAGCGCCCCATGCGGCGCAGCTCGCCGCGCAGCGTGCCGATTTCGGCCTTGAGGTCGCCCGCGCGCGGCAGGCGATTGAGAATCGCCTTCACGCGCTGCAGGTTGATCGGCTTGACCAGATAGTCGATGGCGCCGGATTTGAGCGCATCGACGGCCGTCTCCACGCTCGCGTGGCCGGTGATGACGACGAGCTCCACGCCCGAGCGCGGGTCGAGGTCCTGGAAGAGATCCGTGCCGCTGCCGTCGGGCAGCTTCAGGTCGGTGAAAACGACGTCGGGCATCTGGCGGATCAGCTGGATGCGCGCCTCGCGCAGGTCGCCGGCCTGCGCGGTGGTGAGCCCGTCTTCGGCCACTACGGCGGCTAGCGCTTCGCGGGTTTGGGCGTCGTCATCGACAATCAATACATGTGGCATCGCGTCTCGTCAGCCCTGAAAGATGAGTGGCTCCCATGCGCAACAGGTGTGGCGCGCGCGGCACGCGCGGGCCATCAGGCAACATGAGCCGGCGCCGCAAGCTACGCGGCGCATGCTGTCGCGCTGCAGGGGAGTACGAAACGGTCGGGGCGCCCAAGGCGGCGAATGAGCGGTTTTAGCTGCACTAACGCAACAATACCGCAGCCAGCACGCAACCCGAACCTCGATTGTTGTGGATATGACCATTATAGACTTAATCGAGATTGGCTTGCGCGCGTATCTCGGTGCGCAGCGGCACAGCCCGGGTGGTGCGGCGGGGCACGCCAGGCCACCCGGCGCGACTGCCCCGCCCGGTTGCTCTCGCGGCGCCCGGGATTTTCAGGCACGGGCCGGCGCCACTCGCGAAGGCCCCCAAGGGCACGCGGCTTCAGTGCCGCGTTGCCGGATCGGCGCTCCCGTGCGGAAACGGCCAGGCGCCGTTCGGCTCGCCGCTCGACAAGCCGTTGACAGACGTGTGCGCCGGCTTGCTCGCCGTGCGCGCGGCGTTCATCGTGTCGGCCATGCCTGCGCTACTGTCGGCGACCGCCACATCCGGCGCACCAGTGCCGTTCTCAGCCAGTGCGCCGCCCTCGCCTTCCCAGCGGCTCAGATCGCGATAGAAGCTCTGCCGCTGCATGCGATGCCGTTGTGACCACCGCCAGGCCAGCATGCCAGCGGTCGCACCAAGCGCGCCCACCGCAAACAGGGTCCCAATCAGTCCAGGCTTATTTCTCGCCATATCGCACTCTCCCAATTTCGTCGCCGGCGCGGGCATCGACCAGATGACGCAGTCCGCGCGCGGTCACGGCGTCCAAGCCGCGTCCCGGCGTGCCGGATGCCAGCCTTCTATAGCGTAGACGCCCCGCACGGGTGGGAGTTGCACAGCATGAGGCATGCCACACAGAGGCGCTGCGCGGGCGCGAACGCCCGCCGACGGCGCGCCGGCCTACGCGCTTTGCGGCCACGTCCATTGCCCTGCAAGGCGCGGCAGTGGTTAAATGTTTACGAGATGGAGATACTGAGGCCGTTGGCACGGCATCGTCCGCGCTAGTCCTGGACGGCCTGTCTGGACCGCCGTAAAAGCGGTCCTCGAGGTCTGGCAGCAGGAAAGCCCGACCGAGGAGACGGCAAGCGCCTGGCGGCACCGACGCGGCCGAGCTATTGCCGGCTCCAATCCCGTGCCTTGTCCACGCGCGGCGCCTGCACCCGAGGCGCCGCGAGCGCTTTCCGGCTTCTGGCCACACACCCCAATTTGCAGGACGAACACGCTATGGCGTCAATCGAGCCGGGCTCGCCCGCCGCCGAACGAGACGATGAGCGCGCCGAAGGGCGCGACGAGAAAGGCAACGAAACGCGCCGCAACGCTCCACCCGGCCCGCGCGTCGCGGGCTTGCAGTCGTACGGTTTGCTGTACGGCTCGTCGTCGATCATGCTGGAACTCTATGGACAGATCGAGCGCGTGGCGCTCACCGACGCCACCGCGCTGATCGTGGGCGAATCGGGCACAGGCAAGGAGCTCGTGGCGCGCACGATCCACGCGCAGAGCACGCGCCGCGACGGCCCGTTCATCGCCGTGAACTGCGGCGCGATTCCCGACGATCTGATCGAAGCCGAGCTGTTCGGCCACGAGAAAGGCAGCTTCACGGGCGCCGTGCAGGCGCGCGACGGCCACTTCGAGCACGCGCGCGGCGGCACGCTCTTCCTCGACGAAGTCACCGAGATGTCGCTGCTGCATCAGGTCAAGCTGCTGCGCGCGCTCGAATCCGGCGAGTACTACCCCGTCGGCAGCAACGAGGCGATACGCGGCGACGTGCGCATCATCGCGGCCACCAATCGCGATCCCGTGGTCGCCGTGAAGGAGAACGCGCTGCGCGAGGACCTGATGTATCGCCTCGCCGTGTTTCCGCTGCGCGCGCCGCCATTGCGCGAACGCGAGCGCGACCGCGAGCTGCTGGCCCAGTTCTTTCTCAGCGAGCTCAACGAAGAAAACGGCACGCAGAAGGTCTTCAGCAAGCGCGCGCTCGAGACCGTGCGCAACTGGTCGTGGCCCGGCAACGTGCGCGAACTCAAGAACGCTGTATACCGCGCGTTCATCCTCGCGGAGAAGACGGTCGAGATCGCCCATCCGCAACTCGTGCCGCGCGTGAAAAAGCCCGTCACCCAAGGCGACGCGATGAGCGTGTGGATCGGCACGCCACTGGCCGACGCGCAAAAGCAGATCATCCTCGGCACGCTCAAGTACTGCGGCGGGGACAAGCGGCTCGCGGCGCGCACGCTCGGCGTGAGCCTGAAGACGCTCTACAACCGGCTCGGCAGCTACGGCAGCGAGGACGGCGAGACAAGCTCACCCGACGAAGGCGAGAGCAACGCCGATGCGCGCGATGCGGGCTAAGGACGTGTGCCAACGGCGATGTGCCAGCACCGATGTGCCGGCACGGATATCCAGTGCGAATGCCTCGACTCAAAAGGCACAAAGAAGTAGCGCACGCAACCACGTAACCACAAGCGGCGCACGACGTTTTGCAATTTCTTGCACTTTCCCTATCCCTTTTATATAGGGCATCCTGCACAATCCGCAGCACCAAATGGTGCTGGAAGCCTGCGCAGGGCGGCTTCCAGCCGCAAGCGGCAGGGAAATAACATGCAAGAACGAAGTGCTCTGGCGTGCAATGCGCCAACGCCGGCTCCGCGAATCGCGCCTTCGGCCGTTGCGGCGCTGTCCCGACCTCACGCTTCGCGAGCACGCTGGCGGCGCATGGCGTCGCTCACGCTGCTTGCCGCCGTCGCGAGCCTTGCCTGCTCCGCGTGCAGCTCGCTCTACTCAGAAGGCGCGCAGACGGGCGCCGGCGTCGCGGGTGCGGCCATCGCCTCGAAGGTCACGAGCAATGCAGCGGTCGCCACAGGCATCGGCCTCGGCGCCGTGGCCGCCGCGAAGGCTGGCGTGCAGTATTCGGAGCGCGTGGTCCATCGCAACACCCAGGACAGTATCGCCAAGGTAGCCGGCCCGCTCGACGTGGGCGGCGTGGCGCCCTGGTCCATCACCCATTCGTTTCCCATCGAAGAAGACGCGCATGGCCGCGTGACCGTGAGCCGTGCAATCAGCAGCGGCGCGCTCGACTGCAAGGAGATTGTGTTCTCGGTGGACAAGGACGCGACCAAGGACACGCCGGCCTCCAGCGCGTTCTATGTGGCCTCGGTTTGCCGCGACGGCGAGACGTGGAAGTGGGCGTCGGCGGAACCGGCCACCGACCGCTGGGGCGCGCTGCAATGAGCGGCGCAAAGGAATTTGCCGCGCCCGGAGCACGCGACACGCTCGCCGGGCCCACGGCGCGGCCGCACATCGACGGATGGCATGCCGTGCCGCGCGCTGTTACACGCGACACGCACGTCGCGCACGTCACCCGTGTGGCCGCGCTGGTTGCGCTATGCGCGGCCGTCGCCCTCGCATCGAGCGGCTGCACGTCGATCGGCGCGGCCAGCGGCGCGGCGGCGGCGGCTGCCACCGGCATCGTGACGGCGAATCCGGCGGTGGGCGTGGGGGTGGGCATTGCGGTCCAGGCGGCCACCGACGAGGCCGTCAACCGCTTCATGAAGAGCATGCACGCCGACCAGCAGGAGATGATCGCCGAGACGGCTGGACGTCTGCCCGTGGGCGGCATGGACATCTGGCGTATCAAGCACAAGCTGCCGGTCGAGAACGGTCACGGCCAGGTACGCGTGACGCGCGCGTTTGCTTCGGCGCTGGCGCTATGCAAGGAGTTCGTGTTCTCGGTGCAGGACGGCGACGCCGCCGATGCGCCCGAGCAGTGGTACACGGCCAGCACTTGCCACGACGACAGCGGCTGGAAGTGGGCGAGCGCCGAGCCGGCCGTGGAGCGCTGGGGCACGCTGCAATAGCGTCGGGCCGCGATCGGCCGGGCTGCGATCGGTCGGGCTGCGCTCAACCGGGCTGCAATCAGCCGGGCCTCGCTCGGTTGGGCTGCGCCCAGCCGGGCTGCAATCCGCCGGGCCTCGCTCGGCTGGGTTGGGCTGCGTTCAACCGGGCTGCGATCAACCGGGCTGCGCTCAGCTCGTTGAGCGCGCGCCTTCAGTTGCACGAAAAACGGTCGCCTGAGCGACCGTTTTTGCGTGAAGTGACATGAAGTAAAGCGATGCATCACCCCATGCCCCTGCGAGCATCGCTCAAATCATCGCTCGATCAGGACTCCACGTCTTCGAGGCTGAAGATTTCCGACTGGTCGTTGTACGAGAAGATCTCGCCATAACGGCCCCAGTCGATCACGGTGTCGAGCGTCTCTTCCGCGGCGCCGTCCGAGAGGGAGTCTTCGAGCTCCTGCTCGAAACGCACGCGCGGCGCGCGATGGCCCGGGCGCTCGTTGAGCACTTTCTTGATCCGCGCGGCGAGCGGCACGTGACGCAGCAGATGCTCGGCGAACATCATCTTGCGCTCCTGCGTGCCGAATTCCGCGAACACGCGCGCGGGCGGCGTGAGCAGCACATCGCCTTCGCGCACGTCGGCGAAACCGAGGTGCTGGAGGACTTCGGCGATCGGGAACAGGTCGTCCACCTCGAGATGCAGCGAACGCGCGATTTCCGGCATGTCGGCGCGGCCGTGATAGGGCGCCGCCGCCAGCGTTTCGATCAGACCCGCCATCAAATTGGTCGACACGCGCGGCAGCCAGCTGCCGAGCTCGAGGCCCTTCTTGGTCGTCTCGCCAATCTGGCGCGCGGTCATCTTCGCGTAGATGTCGTCGACGAGCTTGCGGAACGCGGTATCCAGACGGTTGCGCGGATGCTTGAACGGCACCTTGATCTCCGCCACCACGCGCCCCGGGTTGGACGAGAGCACGAGAATGCGGTCGCACATGAACACCGCTTCCTCGATGTTGTGCGTGACGATCAGCACCGACTTGATCGGCAGGCGCCCTTGCGTCCACAGGTCGAGCAAATCGGTGCGCAGCGTTTCGGCGGTCAGCACGTCGAGCGCCGAGAACGGCTCGTCCATCAGCATGAGCATCGGATCCACGACAAGCGCGCGCGCAAAGCCCACGCGCTGGCGCATGCCGCCCGAGAGCTCGCGCGGGTAGGCGTTCTCGAAGCCGTCCAGACCGATCAGGTCGATGGCGGCGAGCGCCCGTTCGCGGCGCTCGCGTGCGCCCACGCCCTGCGCCTCCAGCCCCGCTTCCACGTTCTGCAGCACCGTGAGCCACGGGAACAGCGCGAAGGTCTGGAACACCATCGCCACGCCTTCGGCCGGGCCTTCGATCGGCTTGCCGCGCCAGGTGACCTCACCGGAAGTCGGCGAGATCAGCCCGGCGATGATGCGCAAGAGCGTGGACTTGCCCGAGCCGGAACGGCCGAGCAGCCCGACGATCTCGCCTTCGCGCAGCGACAGGTTCGCGTCGTCGAGCACGAGCAGCTCGCCTTGGTTCTTGTTGAAACCCCGGCACACGTTATGCACGTTCAGGATTTCTTCACCCACGCGCGGCGGGTTCGGGGCCGTCTGCACGTCGCCGTGCGCGGTGCTCAGGGTCTTGGGGTTTTGCATCGCTTTACCTTCCAGCGTTCGATTATTCGATCAGTCGAGCCGCAGCTTGGACTCTGCGTACGTGTACAGCGGACGCCAGAGCACGCGGTTGAACAGCGTGACGAACAGCGACATCACGGCGATGCCGAGGATGATCTTCGGATAGTCGCCGGCGGCAGTCGTCTGCGCGATATAAGCGCCCAGGCCGTGCGCCGCGACTTTGGTGTCGCCCCACTGCACGAACTCGGACACGATGCTCGCGTTCCACGCGCCGCCCGATGCCGTGATCGCGCCCGTGACGTAGTACGGGAAGATGCCCGGCAGCATTGCCTGGCGCCACCACTGCCAGCCGCGGATACGGAAGTTCTTCGCCGCTTCCTTGTAGTCGTTGGGATAGGCGGTGGCGCCGGCAACCACGTTGAACAGGATATACCACTGCGTGCCGAGCACGATCAGCGGCGACAGCCAAATGTCAGGATTGAGGTGAAAGCGCACGATGACGATCACGAACACCGGGAACAGCAGGTTCGCCGGAAACGCCGCGAGGAACTGTGCGAGCGGCTGGACCTTTTCCGCGAGCGCCGGGCGCAGGCCGATCAGCACGCCGAGGGGCACCCAGATCACCGAGGCAATCGCAATCAGCAGCAGCACGCGCAAGAGCGTGATGAGCCCGAGCACGAACACGTGGCCCACTTCGTCGAGCGTCACGCCCGTGCGCACGAAGGCGACCACGCGCCAGACCACGTACACGGTGAGCGCGATCACAAAAACGGCCCAGACGATGTCGCCGATTTTCGAGCGCACGCCGCCGCGGCGCGCAGGCGCCGCCGCCGCCGCGCGCTGCACCATCGGGATGGCGGTCAGCGAGGTCAAGGCGGCGGGCAGCCTGAACGGCACGCGCGCGGCCTTCGCGAAGCACCAGCCGAGCGGCACGAGCAGCTGATGGATGAGGTGCGTGCGGCGGATCAGGTCGAGCAGCCACGACTCGGGCGCGTCGCCCGACGACGTGGTCTCCATGCGGAACTT
>NZ_SMRP01000014.1:68685-69460 GCF_004353915.1 Paraburkholderia silviterrae
CGCCACCAGCGGGCGGAACAGCAACTGGTCGTAGGCCAGAATCACCACCGTCATCGCGAGAATGACCCAGCCCACCGCGTGCAGGTTCTTTTCCGTAATCGCCTGCGCCAGATACGCGCCGATGCCCGGCAGTGTGATCGTGTTGTTGCCCACCGTAATGGCCTCGGAGGCCACCACGAAGAACCAGCCGCCCGACATCGACATCATCATGTTCCAGATGAGGCCCGGCATCGAGAACGGCACTTCGAGCTTCCAGAAACGCTGCCAGCCGGTCAGGTGAAAGCCTTTCGAGACTTCATCGAGATCGCGCGGCACGGTGCGCAGCGACTGGTAGAAGCTGAAGGTCATGTTCCAGGCCTGGCTCGTGAAGATCGCGAAGATCGCCGCGAGCTCCGCGCCCAGCACGCGCGAGGGAAACAGCGCGAGGAAGAACGTGACCGTAAACGAGATGTAGCCGAGCACCGGCACCGACTGCAGGATGTCGAGGATCGGCACCAGCACCAGGCCCGCGCGGCGGCTCTTGGCTGCGAGCGTGCCATAGACGAGCGTGAACACGAGCGAGGCAACCATCGCGGCGAGCATGCGCAGCGTGGTGCGCAAGGCGTACTCGGGCAGCATCGACGGATCGAGCGAGATCGTCTGAATCTTGAGCACGCCAATGGGCGCCATGGTCTGATGAAAGCCCACGGCGGCCATGGCGATCAGCCCGATGATCAGCGGGAACGCCACGAAGTCCCAGCGATTGGGCAGCACGCGCCACGCCGAAGCGTTGGCC
>NZ_SMRP01000014.1:69470-201820 GCF_004353915.1 Paraburkholderia silviterrae
ACGGTTCAGGTTGAAGCTGAAGTCCATTCAGACGCCCTCCACGCGTTGCCGCGGATGCACGGGGTGAGACGCGGCGCGGCGGGCGCGGCCACATGAATAGCACGCGCAACGCTGGCAGCGCGCATGGCGTTCAGGGAAAGCGCGATCGGGAAAGGCAAGACGCATGGAGACCGTATTTCGTTTGGCGTTGACGACGCACCGTCCGCAAGTGCGGGACCGGGCCGGCGACCAGCCTCGCGGGACCCGCCAGGCCGGCTTGCCTTGTTCAGGAACGGCACGACACTACACAACCTTCGTGACAGATTCAACCTCGCGCTCGATGGCGCCACACGCCCGCCGGCAAGGGCTTTGCGCGTCCTTTCAGGGCGCCTTCGGGGACCTTGCGCTGGCGCTCGAATACCCCGCCCGTCGACGCTATGCTGCACCGTGCAGCCACTCAGGCATGCAAACTGCATCGGGACGGCCCGCACAAGGGCGTCTGCGGATTCTCAGGCAGCATTCGAGAGTTAAAATCGTCGCACGGCAGCGGCTGCCAACTGTTAAAACTGTTGTCACACGCGGCCACGCATTGCCTCGTTTTCCCGGATGCCAGCCATCCCGCCCGCCAATGCACCATGCGCGCCATGCGCCTGAACGAACCAGAAGGCCGATGAACAGGAGACTCTTGCGTCAGGCTGCCGTGTCCCCCGCGGTTACGGTGGCGGTCGTCGTGGCGGTCGCGCTCGTCTGCTGGCTGGTCGCGGGCTGGCTCGCCGAGCGCATGGTGCGCCAGGAGCTCGACACCGCGCTCGGCGTGCAGCGCCAGATGACGCGCTCGGTCGTCGACAACATGGCCGAGGTCATCGCGAGCGATCTGTCGATGTCGCGCGCCGTCCCCGCGACCATGGCCGAAACCGCCGTGGTGCAACAGGCGCTGGCCGAGGCCGGGCATTATGCCGCGTCGCGCCCGTCTGCGGAACTGGCGCGGCGCGAGGCGCTGCAAAGCGCGCCCGCGCTCGTGGCCGTCAACGGCTTCCTGCACGACGCGCAAGGCTTCTCCGGCTTCGACGCCATCTGGCTCGTGAACAACAACGGCATCTGCATCGCGTCGAGCAACGCCATGGAGAAAATCTCCTACGTGGGCATCGACATGCGCTCGCGCAACTATCTGAGCGACACCCTGCTCGGCGCGTTCTCCGAGACCTATGGCGTGGGGACCTCGAGCGGCGAGCCGGGCATCTTCGTCGCCGCGCCGGTCTATAGCGACGGCTTGCTCGTGGGCGCCGTGCTCGCCAAGGTCAGCATCGCGCGCCTGCGCCACTGGGTGACGCACGCGGGCACCTTTGTCTCCGACAGCAACGGCGTGATCGTCATGGCACATGACAGCAAGCTCGAAGGGCTCGCCATGCCGGGCTCCCACGTCGAGGAGATGAACGCCGTCGATCGCGTGAATACCTATCTGCGCGAGCGCTTCTCGGAACTCCCGCTGCACAGCGCCGCCCACGCCGCGACGCGCGAGGCCCCCTGGATGCCGGCGAGCGAGGCGCAGGCGTTCGTGGACCTGCCCGGCCTGCGCTCCCCGGCGCTCTATGAGCATCGGGGCGGGCTCAATTCGGGGCTCACCGCCCATCTCGTCGATCCGCTCAACGCGTGGCCCGAGTTGCTCGCCAATCAACGGCGCGACCGGCTGCTGATCTTCCTCACGCTCACGGGGTCGACGGCGCTCGCGGCCGTGATCTCGATCTCGTGGGTACGCGAGCGCCGCCTGCACCGCGCAAGCCGCGACCTCGCGGAGCAACTGCAGGCCGCCAACTCGCTGCTGGCCGCCGAGGCGCGCCACGACGCCCTCACGGGCGCGCTCTCGCGCCGCTATTTCCTCAATCTGCTGCGCCGCGAGATCGATGCTGCCTACGCGAGCGGCAGGCCGCTGTGCATGGCGATCGCCGACCTCGATCACTTCAAGCAGATCAACGACCGCTTCGGCCACCCCGCGGGCGATCGCGCGCTACAGCACTTCGTCGAGACCTGCCGCGCCGAGTTGCGCTCCGACGACGCCGTCGGGCGGCTCGGCGGAGAGGAGTTCGGCATCCTGCTGCCGGCCACGTCGCTCGCCACCGGGCAGGAAGTGGTCGAGCGCCTGCGCCGCGAGGTGAAGGCGAGCGTCTGCGCCGGGCTGCCCAGCGAAGCGTATCTGAGCGTGAGCATCGGCATCACGGAGCTCGCGGCGTCCCAGGACCAGCCCGAGCGCCTGATGAGCCGCGCCGATCTCGCGCTCTACATGGCGAAGGCGGGAGGCCGCGACCGCTGCGAAGCGATGGCCTCCGACGGCGCCGCGCCGCCGCGCGCCACCGCGGCGACCTGGTAAGCCGGGCGGCAGCCGCGCGTGGCTATCGCAACCCCGTCTACCCAAGCCATTACTTACTTAATTGCAGGACTCGTCCCGGGCTTTCGCCTCTGACGCGGTATGATCGAACGAACGGAGCGCGTGGCGTCGTGCGGCGCGCATCGCCGTAGCAAGTCGCTCAGCACATAGGAGGCATGCATGAAGGGAAATCTGGTCATCGTCTGCCGCGATCAGGATGCTCTCGCGTTCGACCAGTTGATGGTCGAATACGGGGCGTTCCAGACGCGCCTGTCATCGACCGCGTGGTACCTGAAGCTCGAAGCCGCACCGGAGCTGGTTCAGGAAGAGATTCTTGCCCGCCTCGGCAAGTACACGACGCACTACATCTTCGAGGCCGACAGCGTCGTCTACAACACCGTCGATAGCGAGGCCGCCGCCGCGCTCGATACGCTGTTCTCAGCCTAGGGCCTGTTCACGCCAATAACAGGCCCTGCCAACAAGCGCTTAGCCAACCCGCGCCGCACGCCGGCGCTCACCAGATCTGCGCCGCCTCGGCGACCGTGCGCTCGACCACCTCGACCGGGAACGTCATGCGCACTTCGAGCCCACCGCTCTGGCCGTTGCGGATGGCGATTTCCCCACCCGCCCGACGCACGAGCCGCTCGACGATCGCAAGTCCCAGACCGCTGTGGCCGTTGCCGCCGCGCGCGGGATCGAGGCGCACGAACGGACGGCTCGCCTGCGTGAGGTCCTGGTCGGCGATACCCTTGCCGTGGTCGCGCAGGGTCAGCGTGAAAGCGTCCCCGTCGCGCGAGGTCTCGATCACCACGGGCGGCGCGCCGTAAGCGTGCGCGTTGTCGAGCAGGTTCGACACCACACGCTCGAGCGTAGCCGCGGGCAGGCGGAAGTCCGCACCGGCTTTCAGGCGGCGCTCGATCGCGAGCGTCTCGCCACCCACCGTGCGGTAGTTGCGCGCCATGCGCTCGCACTGGTCGTCCACTTCGACGGGTTCGCTGCGATCGGCGCCATCATGCGCGAACACCAGAAATTGGTCGACGATATGCGCCATCGATTCGACGTCGCGCACCACGCCGTCGCGCACTTTCTGCTCGTCCATCATTTCGGCACGCAGACGCAAACGCGCGAGCGGCGTCTTCAAGTCGTGCGCGACGCCCGCGAGCATGACCGCCCGGTCTTTCTCGGTGCGCTCGACTTCCTTCACCATCTGATTGAAGCCGCGCGTGAGCTGGCGCATCTCGCGCGGACCGCGTTCGTGCACGGGCGGCACCGGCTGGCCGCGCCCGAAGCGCGCAACCGCCTGGGCGAGCGCGCGCAGCGGCTGCTGCAGCATCCACGCGGCCACCAGCGCCGCGATCACGGCCGCCGAGAAGATGATGACGAACCACGGCACCGCGCGGTCGATGGGCCGCATCAGGCGCAGCGGCTGCGCCGGCACCACGATCCAGCGCGCGTCGTGCGGTCCGCGCACCCATAGCATGGGCGGATGCCCGGGCGGGCCGATGCGCACGTCGGTGCCGGCCGGCATGCGGTCGCGCATGTCGTCGATGAAACGGCGCAGGCCTGTGGGCATGTCCGGCTGGACCGGCGGCACCGCGGGGCTCGCCGGGTCGACCAGCTGCACGCGCGAGGGCAGCGGCTGGTCAGGCTCGCGCTGCACGTGCTGGCGCACGGCGTCGACGAGGAACACCGCCTCCTCCACCGCGTAGCGCGACTGCATCTGGTCGCGCTCGAGCCGCATCAGCGCGAACCACGCGACGTGAGAGATAAGCAGAACGCCGATGAAGAGCAGCGCGAGCCGCCCGAACAGCGAATCAAACGGCCGGCGCATGACTGTTCTGTTCGCCGTCCGGCACGAAGACATAACCGCGGCCGCGCACGGTCTGGATGAAGCGCGGCGTGGACGGGTCGGTCTCGAGAATGCGGCGCAGGCGCCACACCTGCACGTCGATGCCGCGGTCGGTGCCGTCGTACTCAGGACCGTGCAGCAGTTCGAGCAGGCGCTCGCGCGTGAGCGTGCGCATGGGGTGATTGACGAAGATCTTCAGGAGCGCGAACTCGCTGCCCGAAAGCATGATGGGCTTGCCTTCCTGCTGCAGCGTGCGCGACTGGAAGTCGAGCATGAAGCGGCCGAACGAGAACGGCTCGCGCTGCTCGGGCGCGGCGGCCGAGGGCACCGTGCGGCGACGGCGCAGCACCGCCTGCACGCGCGCAAGCAACTCGCGCGGGTTGAAGGGCTTGCCGAGATAGTCGTCGGCACCGAGCTCGAGACCGACGATGCGGTCCACGTCGTCCGCGCGCGCGGTCAGCATGATGACGGGAATGTCGTCGCCCGACGCGCGCAGCTTGCGCAGCGCGGTGAGCCCGTCGACGCCCGGCATCATGAGATCGAGCACGATCAGGTCGGGGCGCTCGCGCTCGAGCCGCCGCTCGAGCGAGCCCGCATCGTGCAGCACCGACACTTCCATGCCCTGCCGCGCCAGATAGTCGCGCAGCAGGTCGCGCAGTTCGACGTCGTCGTCGACGACCAGAATTTGAGTAGCCATGAACGAAGTGTAACGCGCGCATGAAAGCCGTTTGCTTACACGAAAGCAGTTTGGGTTACCGGGTGTTACCGCGAAAGGCGCGTGTAATGTCGCGTAATGACCGCGGCCGGGGCCGTAACACGCGGCGCCCATCCGCTCGATACGCTAGGGACACCGGTTGCGGACGCCCTCTCCTTCAAGTGGCGCCGTGCCAGACCGGACACCTTCAAGGATCTGTCAGGAGCATCACCATGTATAAGACCACTTCGCGCCTTCTCGCCATCGCCGCAACCTCGCTCGCCCTCACCCTGGGCGCCACCGCAGCCAACGCGCAAACGCCGCCGCCCTCGGGCAGCCCGGCCATGATGCACGGCGGCCACGACATGCACGGCGATTTCATGATGGGATTCAAGAAGCTGCACGACAAGCTGAACCTGAACGCCGCCCAGGAAAAGCAATGGCAAGCCGCGCTCGACACCATGAAGCAAAACCACGAGGCCATGCGCAAGAACCACGAGCAGCTCAAGCAGCAGTTCGATTCGATGAAGAACCAGCCGATCCTCGACCTGAACGCGATGCACACCACGCACCAGCAGATCGAGCAGCAGGACGCGCAACTGCGCGAGCAGACCGCGCAGGCCTGGCTCAGCTTCTATAACGGGCTGAACGATCAGCAGAAGACCACGGTGAGCACGGCGCTCAAGGAGCGCTTCGCGAAGATGGAGCAGCGCCGCGAGAAGATGCGCGAACACTGGGGCGAGCATCACAAGGGCGCGGCCTCGGCCCCCGCGGCGCAGTAAGCGCCTCGTGCGACGCGGCCGGGCAGCGCACCGCCCGGCTTGTCGGCTCGATACAAAACGCCGCGGGACTTGCGTCCCGCGGCGTTATTCATTTCGGCCCGGGCCCGAGCGCGCCTCGAGCCGCTCCCGAGCCCGCGCTCACACCACGTCGGCCACGCCGGCCACGTCGAAAAGCAGCACCTCGGCGGCCTCGCCGTTCGCGAGCGTCACGGCCGTTTCGGCCTCGATCATCGCGGCGTCCCCGGCCGCCAGACGCTCGCCGTTGACCTCCAGCGCACCGCGCGCCACGTGCACGTACGCGCGCCGTCCCGGCGGCAGCGCGTACCCGGCGCGCTCGCCGCCGTCGATCAGCGCGGCGTGGATCGACGCATCGGCCTGCACCGTCACCGAACCATCGCGCCCGTCCGGCGAGGCGATCAGGCGCAGGCGCCCGCGTTTGTCGGCGTCGTCGAAACGCCGCTCCTCGTAGCCCGGCGCCCCGCCAGGCGCGGTGGGCAGCAACCAGATCTGCAGCAGATGCGCCTCTTCGTCCTTCGAGGCGTTGAACTCGCTGTGCATGACGCCCGTGCCCGCGCTCATGCGCTGCACGTCGCCGGGGCGGATGGTCGAGCCGTTGCCCATGCTGTCGCGGTGCGCGAGCGCGCCCGAGAGCACGTAGGTCACGATCTCCATGTCGCGGTGGCCGTGCGTGCCGAAGCCGCCTCCGCCCGCGATGCGGTCGTCGTTGAGCACCCTGAGCGCCCCGTAATGCACGTGCGCTTCGTCGAAATAGTCGGCGAACGAGAAGCTGTGCCAGCTGTCGAGCCAGCCGTGATTGGCGTGGCCGCGTTCGCTGGCGCGTCGGATCGTAAGCATGGGCATTCTCCGGTTAGTCATGTCAATACAGCTAAATTGGGGCGAGCGGCCCGCGGCACAATCCGCAGCGGCGCACCGCAGCGTTTCTGCAGCGACCTCAATGGTTCGCGCGCGTGGCCGCAGCGCGCCGCATCAAAGCGATGCACTGACGGCGGGCCTGGGTCGGCTCAGCGGCGCACTCCGTCACGTTCCTTCCCCAGAGTCTGTCAGACTGAAGCCACACGCCAAGATGCAGGCGACCGCGCCGCCACCCGCTTCGGGTAAAATACCGCGCTTTTCGAGCACGGCCGGTCAGGCACGGCCGGTCAGGCGCGGCCGTTAAGCGCGGGCTCCAAACGCTGTGCGCGTCCGACCCGCATTTTTGATCGCCTAGAATAGCGGCGCCGGTCACGAGCCGGCCCGCGCGAAAGCGGACCGGCGCCCCGCCCTGAAGTCGCCCTCAAATGGCTCTCGGGCGGGCCTCGGGAAAACCTCAGGCAGACGCACCGGCAGAGGCCGAGCGGTGCCGACCCGGCACCTTGCTGCGCGGCACCCATACGGCGCCGCGCCCGTATCAGCTTTGCATGGGACCAGCGTAACGCGCTCTGCATGGGGCCGGAGTAAGTGCTAAAGCACCCACTCCGGCCGACAGCTAAAGCGCGAGCTCTGGTCGACAGGAGAATGATGAAGAAGTTTGCAGTGTGCGTCGCGCTCGCCCTTTTGGCGGGCAGCGCCGCGGCCAAGGAATGGAAAACCGTGCGCATCGGCGTCGATGCGAGCTATCCACCGTTCGAGTCCAAGAATGCCAGCGGCCAGATCGTCGGTTTCGACGTCGACCTGACCAAAGCGCTCTGCGCGCGCATGAACGTGAAGTGCGTCTGGGTCGAGAGCGACCTCGACGGCATCATTCCCGCGCTCAAGGCCCGCAAGTTCGACGCGATCGTCTCGTCGCTGTCCATCACCGACCAGCGCCGCACGCAGATCGACTACTCCGACAAGATGTTCGACGCGCCCGCGCGCATGCTCGCGAAGGCCGGCTCGCCGCTGCTGCCCACGGTGGCCTCGCTCAAGGGCAAGAACGTGGGCGTCGAGCAGGGCTCGACCCAGGAGGCCTACGCGAAGGCTCACTGGGCGGGCAAAGGCGTGAACGTCGTGTCGTACCAGAATCAGGATCAGGTCTATCAGGATCTGATGTCGGGACGCCTCGACGCGACGCTGCAGGACGAGGTCCAGGCCGACGTAGGCTTCCTGAAGACGCCGCGCGGCAAGGGCTTCGCGTGGGCGGGCCCGGCGGTGGAGGATCCGGCGACGATCGGCGACGGCACCGCGATCGGTCTGCGCAAGGAAGACACCGACCTGAAGGCGCAGTTCAATACCGCACTGGCCGCCATCCACAAGGACGGCACGTTCGATCGAATCGCGAAGCAGTACTTCGACTTCGATATCTATAAAGGCAAGTAAAGAAAAAGACGGAGACACACGGCGCCCACCGGCGCCGCCGTCGCGAAGCACGCGGCCAGCCAAGCTGGCCGCGCATGAACGGACTTGAAGCGCGGCAGCCTCTGCCGCGCCATTCTCGGGGCGCCTTCCAGCGTTGAGACGCCCCGTCGAGGACTCACCTATGTTTCTTCAAGGCTACGGCCCGCTGATCCTCGCCGGCACCTGGCAGACCGTCAAGCTCTCGGTGCTCTCGCTCGTGCTCTCGTTCGTGCTCGGCCTCCTCGGCGCGGGGGCGAAGCTCTCGAAAAACCGCGTCGTCTATGGCGCGGGCACGGCCTACACCACGCTCATTCGCGGCGTGCCTGATCTCGTGCTGATGCTGTTGCTCTTCTACAGCCTGCAGATCTGGCTGAACATGCTGACCGACCGGCTAGGCTGGGACCAGATCGACATCGACCCGTTCCTTGCGGGCGTCATCGTGCTGGGCTTCATTTACGGCGCGTACTTCACCGAGACCTTCCGCGGCGCCTTTCTCGCGGTGCCGCGCGGCCAGCTCGAAGCGGGCCACGCCTACGGCATGACCAACTGGCAGGTGTTCAAGCGCATCATGTTCCCGCAGATGATGCGCTTCGCCCTGCCCGGCATCGGCAATAACTGGCAGGTGCTCGTGAAGTCCACGGCGCTCGTCTCGATCATCGGCCTCGCCGACGTCGTGAAAGCGAGCCAGGACGCCGGCAAGGGCACGTTGCGCTTTTTCTTCTTCACCCTGCTCGCGGGTGCGATCTATCTCGTCATCACCACGGTCTCGAACTTCGTGCTGATGTATCTCGACAAGCGCTACTCCACCGGTGTGCGCAAGGCGGATCTCTGAACCGCACGAGGCCAAGACCATGCAAGACTTCGTCCAACTGATCCAGCAATACTGGCGCAACTATCTCTATAGCGACGGCTATCACTTCACCGGCGTCGCCATCACGGCGTGGCTGCTCGTGATTTCGATCGGCATCGGCTTCTGCCTCTCGGTGCCGCTCGCGGTCGCCCGCGTCTCGAAGCGCAAGTGGCTCTCCAGACTCGTATGGCTCTACACGTATGTGTTCCGCGGCACGCCGCTCTACGTGCAGTTGCTGCTCTGCTACACGGGCCTCTATAGCCTCGACATCATCCGCAACCACGAGCTGACGAGCGCGTTCTTCAGAAGCGGCATGAACTGCACGCTGCTCGCGTTTGCGCTCAACACCTGCGCGTACACCACCGAAATCTTCGCGGGCGCGATCAAGGCGACGCCCTACGGCGAGATCGAAGCGGCGCGCGCCTACGGCATGTCGCCCTTCACGCTGTATCGCCGCGTGATCCTGCCTTCGGCGCTGCGCCGGGCGCTCCCCTACTACAGCAACGAAGTCATCCTGATGCTGCACGCAACGACCGTGGCGTTCACGGCCACCGTGCCCGACATCCTGAAGATCGCGCGCGACGTGAACTCGGCGACCTACCAGTCGTTCGGCGCCTTCGGCATCGCCGCCCTGCTGTACCTGATCATTTCTTTCACGCTCGTGTGGCTGTTCCGCCAGGCCGAGCGCCGCTGGCTCGCGTATCTGCGGCCCCAAGGCAAGTGAGCCCGCACCGAGGTATTTGATGAACTCCCAGAAGCAGAAACTTTTCGTCGACTCGCTCCACAAGAAGTACGGCGACCATGAGGTCCTGAAAGGCGTCTCGCTCAAGGCGAACGCCGGCGACGTGATCAGCGTGATCGGCTCGTCCGGCTCGGGCAAGAGCACGATGCTGCGTTGCATCAACTTCCTCGAGCAGCCCAACGCGGGCCGCATCGTCGTCGACGGCGAGGAAGTGGCGACCCGCGCGGACAAGCGCACCGGTGCGCTGCACGCGGCCGACTTGAAGCAGTTGCAGCGCGTGCGCACCAAGCTCGCGATGGTGTTCCAGCACTTCAACCTGTGGTCGCACATGAACGTGCTCGAAAACGTGATCGAGGCGCCCGTGCACGTGCTCGGCATCTCGCGCAAGGAAGCCGAGGAGCGCGCGCGCACGTATCTGGAGAAGGTCGGCCTCGCGCCGCGCGTGGAAAAGCAATATCCCTCGCATCTCTCGGGCGGCCAGCAGCAGCGCGTGGCGATCGCGCGCGCGCTCGCGATGAACCCCGACGTCATGCTCTTCGACGAGCCCACTTCGGCGCTCGACCCCGAGCTCGTGGGCGAAGTGCTCAAGGTGATGCAAAAGCTCGCCGAGGAAGGCCGCACGATGATCGTCGTCACGCATGAAATGGGTTTCGCGCGCAACGTCTCGAACCACGTGATGTTCCTGCACCAGGGCCGCGTGGAAGAGGAAGGCGTGCCGGCCGAAGTGTTCGCGAATCCGACGAGCGAGCGGCTGCGGCAATTTCTCTCGGGCAGCCTGAAGTAACGCTCCCGTCTGGTCTCGACTACATCCGATTCCTGGAATGTAGTTAAAGTAGTATTTCAAGGCGCTTTCAGCGCCTTTTCTTTTTGCCTTCGCAATTCTGCCCAACAGCCCGCTTTACGCAGCAAATCCGCGCATTTCGCCTTACTCCTGACGATATTTCGCGTCAATAGTGGCAATCCTGAAGATCCTCCGCCAGCAAACGTGTGTGCCTTGTCCTACAAGGCTTTAGACATACTTTTGAGATGGTGCCGACCACCATCCAGGACGTGCGTATGGCAATTTGACGACACCCCGCCCCTGCCAAGCGATTTCGGTCGCCACTGCCAGTCTTTTTTGCTAAATTAGTAACCAAAGTAGCAAAACAAAGTTCGTTAAAAGTAGTTTCACTTCAAATAAGAACGGGAGATGCCAGTCAACCAGGGGATCTGCAAGACGACTCGAACAGGTTGTCCTGCTCGCATCGTTTCCGTACGCCGATCCTCGGGGCACGCTCCCTATGCGACAACTTCTGTCCGCAGCACCCCGAAGGCGCGCGGACGTCTTTCGCAGTACTTAGGTTGACTCTTTGACAGGGTATGGAGGAGAAGATGAAGAAAGCTTTGCTCGCCGCAGCGTTGATGTCGGCTGGCGTAGTCGCGCATGCGCAAAGCAGCGTGACCCTTTACGGCCGCCTCGATGCAGGCATTGCGTACATGAACGGCATCGGCGTGGGCGGCGGCCCCAATGGCCCCGCGACCAGCGGCAAGAGCCAGGTTCAACTCGAAAGCGGCTACTGGGGCACCAGCCTCTGGGGCATGAAGGGTGTTGAAGACATCGGCGGCGGCAACAAGGTGCTGTTCCAGTTGGAAGGCAGCTTCAGCACGGCAACGGGCGCGCTCGGCTCGTCCGGCTCGATCTTCAATCGCTGGGCCACCGTCGGCATGGCCAACGACCAGTTCGGTACGCTGCTGCTGGGTCGCGAGCTGTTCATCTCGAACGGCATTTGGGACTTCGACCCGTTCGGCCAGTCGAACTGGTCGTCGGCATCGCTCGTACGTGGCCGCAACTGGCCGCAGTCCAGCAACAACATTTCGTACCAGTCGCCGAAGCTGTACGGCTTTGACGTGTACGGCCAATACTCGTTCTCGAACCAGACGAGCTGGAACGGCAACAGCACGGCAGCCGGCGCCCAAGGTCGTCAAGACGGTATCCAGCTGACCTATACGAGCTCGCTGTTCCAGATCCGCGGCCTGTACGACGAAATCCGCAACCCGACGAACGGCACGCTCGGCGGCGCGTACGATCCGACCGGCGTCAACGCGGGCAACACCCCTCAAGGCGTCTTCGCCTACTCGCGCGACTACATGGCGATGGTCAACGTGTTCCTCGGACCGTTCAAGGTTCAGGGCGGGTACGAAGCCGTCCGCTCCTCGGGCATGACGGGCCAGCTGATCGGCCAGCCGACCACGCTCGACCACGAATGGGGTGGCGTGACGTGGCAAGCCACGCCGGCAGCGGCGCTGATCGCGGCGGTCTACCACGTCAACGCCAACAACGGCGGCGGCAACGCCACGCTGTACACGGTCGGCGGCTCGTACAACCTGTCCAAGCGCACGCTGCTCGACCTCCAGGTCGCAACGGTGCAGAACAGCAAGTCGGCCAACTTCGGTCTGAACGCCAACAACTACGGCGATTCGGCTGCGACGACCAACCCGCTCATCGGCCACAGCCAGACCGGCGTGTACGCAGGCATCCAGCACTCGTTCTAAGTTGCAGCGAGTGTAGACAGTACAGTTTCATCCACGTTTTCACGCTGCTGCGAGAGGCGCGTATCGGTGCGATATCCCAAACGGGTATCGCACCGTTTTTTATGGTGGGGACGGGCCGCGCGAGCGGTGCCGTCCCCTGTTTCTTTGTAGTGGTGCTGCGAAGCGGGGGCGCTGGCGCCTCAAACCGCCGCTTCGTTTTCTTCGCCCGTGCGGATGCGGATCACACGCTCGACATCGGTGACGAAAATCTTGCCGTCGCCGATCTTGCCCGTGCGGGCCGCGCCGATGATCGCGTCGATCACCTGGTCGGTCTGGTCGTTGGCGACCACCACCTCGATCTTCACCTTGGGCAGGAAGTCCACCACGTACTCGGCACCACGGTAGAGCTCCGTGTGGCCCTTCTGGCGGCCGAAGCCCTTCACTTCGGTGACGGTCAGGCCCGTGAGGCCCACTTCGGCGAGCGCCTCGCGCACTTCGTCGAGCTTGAACGGTTTGATGACGGCGGTGATGCGTTTCATGACGATCCTCTCTGACTCAGTTGATATGCGGGTTATGTGTGGCTTGTCGGCCGGAAATTCGGCGACGGTCCTGCGATTTTACGCTGTGCGAGTCCATATCAAGACGCGGCGGCAGGCGGCGGCGCGCTCGCGCGCTCCGCGTCGGGCACGCGCTCGAGATCCGCGAGCCACACTGCCGACTCCGAATCGCTCGGCGCGCGCCAGTCGCCGCGTGGCGAAAGCGAGCCACCCGAGCCCACCTTCGGGGCGTTCGGAATGCAGGTGCGCTTGAACTGGCTCGTGCGGAAGAAGCGGTCGAGGAAGATGCGCAGGTTGCGCTTGATGGCCGCGAGATCGTACTGATTGCGCGCGACCTTCGCGTTCTCGGGCCATGCGCCCGTCTCGCGGTCGCGCCACGCATGGCGCGCGAGGAACGCGACCTTCGATGGGGCGAAGCCGAAGCGCAGCGTGTAGTAGAGGTTGAAGTCCTGCAGCTCGTACGGGCCGATCGTGCTTTCGGTCTTCTGCTCGGGTGCGCCATCGGATTTGCCGGGGATCAGCTCGGGGCTGATGTCGGTGGCGAGGATCGCTTCGAGCACGTCGCGGCCGCTCTCGCCGTTCTGGCCGATCTGCCCCGTCTCCGCGACCCAGCGCACGAGGTGCGTGATGAGCGTCTTCGGCACACTGGCGTTCACGTTGTAGTGCGACATGTGATCGCCTACGCCATAGGTGCACCAGCCGAGCGCGAGCTCGGAGAGATCGCCCGTGCCAATCACGATCGCGTGATTGAAGTTGGCGAGGCGGAACAGATGGTTCGTGCGCTCGCCCGCCTGCACGTTCTCGAATGTGATGTCGTAGCTCTCCTTGCCCGCCGAATACGGATGGCCCAGGTCTTCGAGCATCTGCATGCAGCTCTGGCGAATGTCGATCTCGCGCGCCGTGCAGCCCACCAGCGCCATGAGCTCGCGCGCCTGGCGCAGCGTGCGCTCGCTGGTCGCGAAGCCCGGCATGGTGTACGCGAGAATATTGGCGCGCGGCAGCCCGAGGCGGTCCATCGCCTTCGCGCAAACCAGCAGCGCGTGCGTGGAATCGAGCCCGCCCGACACGCCGATCACCACCTTCTTGATGCCGGCCTGCGAGAGCCGCTGCACGAGCGCTTGCACCTGGATGTTGTAGACCTCGTTGCAGCGCTCGTCGCGGCGCTTCGGATCGGCCGGCACGTAAGGGAAGCGCTCGACGCGGCGCGCGAGCGCCAGCGTCTCCTGCTCCCACGCGCCCCTGGCCGCCGCCGCGCCACCCGCGAGCTCACAGCGGATCACGCGGAACTTCGCGACCTCGTCGGCGTGGCGGCGCACCGAATCGCCGAAGGTGGTCTGGCGGATACGCTCCTGCTGGAGTCGATCGAGATCGACGTCGGCGTAGATCAGGTGCGAGTCGTCCAGAAAGCGCTCGGACTGCGCAAGCAGCTCGCCGTTTTCGTAGACCAGCGCCTGGCCGTCCCAGGCCATGTCGGTGGTCGATTCGCCCTGGCCCGCCGAGGTGTAGAGATAGGCGGCGAGGCAGCGCGCCGACTGCTGCGAGACCAGCTGATGCCGATACCCCGCCTTGCCCACCACCACGTTCGACGCGGAAAGATTGACGAGCACCGAAGCGCCCGCGAGCGCCGCGAACGACGACGGCGGAATCGGCACCCAGACGTCTTCGCAGATCTCCACGTGAAAGCGCAGGCCCGGAATTTGTGCCGCTTCGAACAGCAGCGACGCGCCGAACGGCACGTCCTCTCCGACGAGGCGCACGGTGTCGGTGCTCGCGCAATCGGCGGCGCTGAACTGGCGCGGCTCGTAGAACTCGCCGTAGTTCGGCAGATAGCTCTTGGGCACGACGCCCGCCACGCGCCCGCCCGCCACAACCGCCGCGCAGTTGAAGAGCGCATGGCCGACGCGCACCGGCAGCCCCACGATCATCACGAGCGGCAGCTTGGCCGACGCCGCCACGATCTGCGCCAGCGCGCGCTCGCAGGCGTCCAGCAGCGCCTGCTGGTGGAAGAGATCGTCGCAGCTATAGGCAGACAGGCCCAGCTCGGGAAACGCGATCAGCGCCGCGCCGCCGGCTGCGGCCTCGCGCGCGAGCGCGAGCGTCTGTTCGGCATTGAAGGCCGGATCGGCCACGCGGCAGCGCGGCACGCCCACGGCCACGCGCGCGAAGCCATGCGAATAGAGATTGAAGAAGCGCTCTGTCATTTGGATAACCGATAAGCGATGGGGGCCGCGACATCTGCTGGCGCTCGGGCCATCCCGGCATTGCGGCCCTCACCCGTTCGGGTGGATTGCTTTACCATGACCGTTTGCCGCGGCGCCGCGAGACTCGCGTGTGTGCCGGGCGCCAAGCCACAACGGGCACGCAAGTTGAATAAGGAACATTTCGATTATCGCACGGGCATTCTCGGCTCACCGGCCGAGGTCGACGCCGCGCAATGGAACGCGCTGCTCGCGCGCCAGGGCCAGCCGACACCCTTTTTGCGTCACGAATTCCTCGCGGCGCTCGACGCCGCGCGCTGCGCCACGCCCGATGCGGGCTGGGCGCCGCAGTTCGTCACGCTCACCGACTCGCGCACGGGGCAGCTCGCCGCCGCGGCGCCCGTCTACCTGAAGGGCCACTCGTACGGGGAGTACGTGTTCGACTGGGCCTGGGCCGATGCGTACAAGCGCAACGGCCTCGAGTACTACCCGAAGCTGCTGTGCGCGGTGCCCTTCACGCCCGTGCAGGGCACACGCCTCCTGGCCGCCGACGACGCCGCGCGCCGCCATCTGGCCGCCACGCTGGTCGCGTTCGCCGAGCAGGCCGACGTCTCCTCGCTGCACGTGCTCTTTCCCACCGCAGAGGACGCGGCGATGCTCACCGACCTCGGCATGATGCAGCGCGAAGGCGTGCAGTTTCACTGGCTCAACGACGGCTACCGCGACTTCGACGACTTTCTCTCGACGCTCGAGCAGAAAAAGCGCAAGAACATCCGCGCCGAGCGGCGCAAGGTGCGCGACGCGGGCGTGACGCACCGGCGCATTCGCGGCGAGGACATCCGCGACGAACACTGGCGCTTCTTCAGCCGCTGCTACCGCCAGACGTACCGCGAGCATTTTTCGTCGCCGTATCTGAATCTCGACTTCTTCCGCACGATCGGCGAGACGATGCCCGAGAACCTGATGCTCGTGATCGCCGAGTACGAGGGCAAGCCGATCGCGAGCTCGCTCGTCGTCTATCAGCGCGACGAGAGCGGCGGGACGCTCTACGGCCGTTATTGGGGCGCGCTCGAACACGTGCCCTGCCTGCACTTCGAGACCGCCTACTATCAGCCGCTGGAGTTTTGCATCGAGGAGAAGCTCGCCGCTTTCGAAGGCGGCGCGCAGGGCGAGCACAAGATGGCGCGCGGCTTCATGCCCACCGTCACGCGCTCGGCGCACTGGCTCGCGCATCCCGCGTTCGCCGACGCCGTCGCCCACTTTCTCAAGAGCGAGACCAACCAGATTCATGCCTACGTGCACGAGCTGAACGAGCACAACCCGTTTCGCGCATGATGCGGCGGGCGGCTGCGCGCACGCCGCCACCGCCTGTGAAACTTGCCTCGCTCGCTACCGCGTGAGCCCTACTGCCTGAACCAGCGGTGTGCGGCGTTATCGACGATCATCTTCGCGTGCGCGTCGGTCTTCGCCTTGATCTCGGCAAGCTCGGCGGGCGTCATGCTCGCATTCGAGCACGCGCTGCGGTAGTCGGTGAACTTGAGCCCGCAAGTCAGCGCCATCTGCTTGCCAAGCTGCACGTCGCCGCTGTCGCGATAGAACGCAATCATGTCGGGCCACGTCTTCGGCGCCTGCCCGAAATACGCGAACTGCGCTTCGAGAAACGCACGCGCCTGGGCGCGGTTGGTCGCCATCATCGCGTCCGCGAGCCAGACCTGCATGCGCCACGAACGCTCCGGCGACTTCAGGTTGCGCGCGAAAATCTGCACCGGCCCCTCGTTCGAACGCGCATGCGAAAGCGCGAGCGCATTGGCCAGATAGAAGTCCGGGGCGGCGTCGTTTGCGCTCGCGCCCGAGGCCGCCTTCTGCGCGAGCCGCCAGGCGTCGGCGTAACGATGCTCGGCCTGGGCCTCGTCGATGTCGGCGAGCATCGCGTAGTGCGCGAGCACTTCCTTCGTGCGCCGCTGGTTGCGCGCCGCTTCCCACGGCGCCGTCGTCGCCGGCACACGCTTGCCCGCGATCAGGCCCGCCACCGCACGGCTCAGATCGTCCTCGCGCGCGGCGCCTTCGGGGTGCGTCTCGCGCATCGACGCCATGCCCTTCGCGAACGCTTCGTCGAGCATGCGCTGCGCGTCGAACGCGCCCGTGTTCAAGCTCACCTGGCCTTGCGTGAGCATGCCGTTGAGCTTCGCGAGCGCGTCATTGAGACCCTGGAGCGCCTGCGCGGGCCCCGACGGCGCCGCTGCGGCCACCGCCGACGAAGCCCCCGAAGCGCCGGGCGCAGGCGCCGCGGCCTGCATGGCGGGCGCCGGCTGCGCGGCCGGCACGGCATGAGCGGACGCCCCCTGAACCTTCGCGAGCGTGTCGGCGCGGATCTTCTCGCGCATCGCATCGTCCTGAGCCTTTTGCAGCTGCTCGTCGCGCTTGCGCGCGGCGGCGTCGTAGGAGTCGATGCGCTCGAGAAACGCCTTGAAGCCGTGGATATACGAGTACCCGCAGCGCAAACTCACGGTGGCGCCGAACAAGTCGGCCTGCTCCTCGATGCTGCGCTGCCAGGCCGGCATGAGCACCATCGTGCCGACGCCCTGCACCAGCGCGATCTTGTCGAGCCCGTTCCAGCCGTGATCGATGACCTTGCGATTCACCCAGGACCACGTCACGCCCGCGAGCAACGTGGAGGTGTCGCCGGCGTTGCGCACGTCGTAGACCGCGTAGTGGTTCAGATAGATGTGACCGTACTCGTGCGAGAGGATCGCGAAGATCTCGTCCTCCGACTCCGCCGACATCAGCCAGCCGATCGGAATGTAGATATTGCCCGCCGCCGTGGAGCTTGCGTTGAGCGACGTGTCCGAGGTGACGTGGACCGTCACGGGCCAATCGGTGGTGCCGGTCGCGACCTTGACCTTCATGAGCAGGCCGTTGAGGTACTGCTCCATCTCCGGCATCGAGACGAGCCCCCAGCCGTCCGCGCGGTGATCGTTGAGATCCTGCTTCGCGTCGGGCCACGTGTGCGGGGGCGCGGCCGGCAGCTCGCCGGCGGTCTTCACGACGGCCTTCTGCGGCGCGCCGGGCGCAAGCGATGTGAGGTCGGTCGGGATCGACAGATTCGCGCAGGCCCCGAGCGCGAGCGCGAGCGCGCACGCGAGCGCGGCGGCGCGAGGCGCCGCGCGCCGCAAGATGGGCGGCCTCATTTGCAACGATTCGTCGACGAACCCAGATCGGCCGCGACGATCACGCCGCCCGCCGAATGCTCGCAATTCGCCTTCACGGCCTGGCTCACGTGCACGGTCATCGAGTCGACCCAATAGTCCTTGCCGTCGATCTTCACGCGGTAAAAGTCGCTGCGCGTGTCGAGCACGGCCCACGGCAAGCCGCTCGCGTGCGTCGAGCTGGCCGGCTGCGCGGCGTCGGGCGATGCGTAGAGCGGCAACGGATCGACCTTCGCACTGACGATCGACTGGGCGCCTGCGGCCAGCGCACCGGGCGCCGTCGACGCCGCGCCGAAAGCGACGCACAGCGCCAGCACGAACTTCACGCCACCGCGCTCGAGACTCTGCTTGAAACCCTGCTTGAGGCTTTGCTCCATGGTGATTCCCCGTTGGTGTGGTGCGCTTCTGGATGCGCGTTTTATGGGTGCGTTGATTCAGCCTGCTCTGCGGGTCGCGCCGCGCCTGCTCCTCCCTCGCGCGTAGCGTTGCCCGCCTCGTCTTTCTTTTCATGCGGGTGGTCGTGCCCGCCCTCGCCTGCGCTGGGCTCGGGCCCGAGCAGCCATTCGACGAGCCTTTCGTTCCACTCGAACCATTCGGCCGCGAGCGCGAACACCGCGATATCGACGATGCTCAGGAAGCCGATGTCCATCTTCGCCTGCCCCACATAGAGCAGCGCACCGACGAGCACGAGCGAGCACACGAATTCGAGCCCGCACATGACGAGCCACACGATAAATTCCCGGCCACGCTCCAAAGCGCAGCTCAGGCTGAAGCTGAGCTTCTGGCGCTGCGCCTCCTTGCGCGTGAGGTTCTTCAGGATGCGCACCAGCGCCACCACGAGCACGGCGCCAAAGACGAGCGCGAAGAGGCAAAGATGGTCGCGGTCCGTGCTGAGCGCGAGCGCCGCTACGTGCTTGTAATTCGCGCCGTAGGTGTCGAGATTGTCGAGCGCCATCGCATGCAGATAGACGCCCGGAATGCGCCCATGGATCGGCGAGTTGATGTAGTCGCTCGAAAACTGGCGCGCGGTGCCGATCATCACGACACGGTTGTTCAGCGCATGCTCGAGCATGGCTTCGCCGGCATCGTCGGTATTGGCCAGGTCGTAGGCGTAGACCGTCTCGTGGAACACGCAGACCGGCTTTTCGGCGTCGCCGTAGAGGCGCTCGCGCACGCCGAACGGCAGGATTTCCGCGAGGCCGTGATCGGCGCGGCAATAGGATTGAGCTTCCTGCGATCGCGCTCCCGATTCGCGCGCCGCATCGCCCGCCTGTTCCTGCGTAAACCAGCGCAGGCCGTCGTGCGCGGGCACAAGCCCCCAGGACACCGCCATCGGCACGCGCGGATCGGCGATCGGCTGCGCCGAGAGATCGTCATGGATGGCGAGCGCCGCGCTGCGCTCGCGCGCTTCGTTCGCACCGCGCTGTTCGAGCGGATAGGACCACGCGAGCTTGTCCACTTCGTCGGGCGCATAGGTGACCGCAACCGGCTCGAAGCAGCGGCCGCGCAACTCGTCGAGATCGGGGCGCAGACGCAGCGCGCCGTCGGCGCCGGGCGTCGCGGCGAGATAGACCTTGGTGCCCGACGCGGAGAGCGCGCAAAGGCGCTGCGCGAACTGCGCCAGGGTCGGATCGGGGCGCGCGTCCTTGAACGCGATATCGAAGAAGACGGCGCGCGGCCGGTAGATCTCGACGCCGCGCAAGAGGCGCGCATAGTAGCCGTAGCTCGCGGGCCAGCTCTGCCCCGCCTGGGCGAGCGCGGCATCGTCGATCAACAGGACCGAAATGCCCTCGCGCGAGCCGGCGCCGTAGGCCTTGCCCGCAACCGGCGCATAGACGCGCGCGGCCTGGCGCGTGGCGAACTCCTCGCCGAACAGCCGCGGCAGGACGAGCGCGCCCGCGATGCCCAGCACGATCGCCAGCACCGCCTGCAAGATCGTGCGCTTGATCCGCGCTGCGCGATCCCGCTCCCCGGGCGCGCACGTTCCCCGTTCTTGTCCACTCATTGTTCTTGATTTTCTTGGCCACGTATTCCGGTTGTCCGGCCGGCACGACGACACCAGGGACGAACACCGCTCTCGACACCTTTACGGCCGGCACGACGAAAACTTGAGTCCAGCATCGCGCGGCGCGCCGCGCGGCGCCGTCTCTGCGGCGCTTAGCATATCGGCCGATCTGTGGGACACTCACGCTCACTTTTCGCTCACCGCCCATCGTCGCGCCGTCTCCAACATGCCGTGGTTCCTCTACCTGCTCGAATGCGCCGACGGCAGCGTCTACACGGGCATTGCCGTCGACGTCGCCGCGCGCTTCGCGCAGCATGCGAACGGCACCGGCGCGCGCTATACGCGCTCGCGCAAGCCGGTGCGCGTGCTCGCGCAGTTCGAGCTCGCCGACCGCGCGAGCGCCTTGCGCGCCGAATACCGGGTCAAGCAACTCACCGCGCGCGAGAAACGCGCGCTCGCGGCAGGCGCTCGCACCCTGGAATCGGTGCTGCCCGCGCCGCCCGACAGCACGCAGCCGGAAGCCGAAGCGCCCGTCTGAGCGTGGGTTCGAGCCTCGGGGATACCCGCCCATCGCCGCCCAAGCCTAAAGCCCCCTCCCGCCCCCGCCGTTATCCCTCATAGGTCCGCCGAGGCTTAGGGCCTGTTCACGCTAATAACAGGCTCGCGCTGGCCGCCAGAAGGGCCGAGCGCGAGGATTGCGACGAAGCGAATACTCGATGTATTCGTGAGGAGCATGACGCGGCGATCGGCCCTTCTGGCGGCCAGCCCCTGGAATGGAAATAGTTAATTTGGGGAACGTGCCTTTCCGGGCGCATTGCGGCGTCGCGCGTCGCTTGTTTGGCTCGGCCAAACGGCGCGCCGTGCTCCTTGCACTGCGACCGGAAAGGCACGTTCGCGAGCCTGTTATTAGCGTGAACAGGCCCTCTACGCGACACGTCACGTCATCCAGTAAAGCGACCGGACCGGTAAAGCCTGATGAGACGACACAAAACGGAGCCCGCGCGGCAAGCCCCGGGGTGGCACGGACTGCGGCGCACCACGGCCGTCCTGCTGCCGCTGTGGCTGCTCGCGGCCGTGATGGCGGTGATCGCGTCCATCAGCCTCGCGATCATGGCGATCCTGCTCGCCTACGTGGCCGGGGAAAGCACCTGGTCGAAGGGCCAGAAGGATGCCGTGCACGCGCTCGAACGCTACGCGCGCGCGGGCGACGAAGCCGACTACCGCATGTTCCTCAAATGCATCGCGGTGCCGCTTGGCGACCGCGCGGCCAAGCTCGAAATGAACCGGCCGCAGCCCGATATCGCGGCGATCCGGCGTGGCTTCGAGCAAGGCCGCATCGCGGCCGCCGACATCGATGGCATGACCTGGGGCTACCGCACGCTCAAGAACACGCCGTGGATGCGCCCTGCGGTCGCGTACTGGGACATCGGCGACCGCTACATCCTGAAGCTCGCCGAAACGGGCGA
The DNA here is from genome assembly GCF_004353915.1 of Paraburkholderia silviterrae. Classification (GTDB taxonomy): domain Bacteria; phylum Pseudomonadota; class Gammaproteobacteria; order Burkholderiales; family Burkholderiaceae; genus Paraburkholderia; species Paraburkholderia silviterrae. Next base: position 90,985 of record NZ_SMRP01000014.1, read on the forward strand.
GCGCCTGCACGCGCTCGCGCAGGCGGGCAAGCTGCAGAGCGCGGAATCCATCGCGCTCGTGCGCGAGCTGCACGACATCGACAATCAGCTCGCGCCCATCGAAAACGGCTTCTCGCGCTCGCTCGATGACGCCGCGCGCGCCACGCGCTCGCTCCTCACGCTCGCGATCGCGGCCTGCGCGTGCTTGCTGCTCGCCGTGTTCACGCAGTTCATCCGCCGCTCGCTCACGCGTAGCGACCGCCTCGAGGCCGAGGTGCGCAAGAACGAGGAACGCCTGAGCCTCGGCTTCGAGGGCATCAACGCCGGGCTCTGGGACTGGGAGGTCGGCAGCCGCCAGTGCTATTTCTCGAACTGGCTCTACGAGCAGCTCGGCTACGACGCGGGCAACGCCGCGGGCACGCCCTTCGACAGCGAGGCCGGCCCCACGCAGCTCGTCCATCCCGATGACCTGCCGGGTGTGCGTCATGCGCTGCGCCGCCACCTCGTGCGCTCGACGGCCTTCGATGTGGAGTTCCGCCTGCGCACGCGCGCCGGCGCCTACTGCTGGTGCCGCGCGCGCGGGCAGGCGGTGCGCGATGCGCGCGGCCGCGCCGTGCGCATGGTCGGGTGCCTGTTCGACATCTCCGATCTCAAGACGGCCGAAGCCGAGGCGCATACGGAACGCGAGTTGGCGGAGGTCACGCTGGCCTCGATCGGCGATGCCGTGATCCGCACCGACGAAGACGCGCGCGTGACCTACTGCAATGCGGTCGCCGAACGCATCCTCGGCCGCTCCGCCGCCGCGATGCTCACGCAACCGTTCGAGGCCATCTGCGACCTGCGCAACGGCGCCGACAACGCGCGCAGTTTCGACATCCTGCGCCGCGCGCACGCCGCGAGCGGCGCCGACGGCATCGGCGGCATCAGTGGCATCGGCGGCGCCAACGGCACTGGCAGCGCGGCGGCCGATCTCTACATCGCGCGCCCGGACGGCTCGCGGCTCGCGGTCGACTACTCGGTCTCGAAGCTGCGCGACGCGCGGGGCTGCGCGATCGGCAACGTCGTCGTGCTGTACGACGTGAGCGCGCTGCGCGAGCACGCGGTGCGCCTCGCGTATCAGGCCACCCACGACGAGCTCACCGACCTCTATAACCGCCGCGAATTCGAGCGCCGGCTCGGCGCGCTGCTCGAAGCCGGCGCGCATGACCCGGGCGGCCCGAATGGCACGAATGGCCAGAGTGACGCAGGCGAGCGGCGCGAGCACTCGGGCCACTCGGTCATGTTCCTCGACCTCGACCAGTTCAAGGTCGTCAACGACACGTGCGGCCATTCGACCGGCGACGAGCTGATCCGCGAAGTCTGCAGCGTGCTCAGGAAGACGCTGCGCCGCACCGACATCATCGCGCGCCTGGGCGGCGACGAATTCGGTGTCGTGCTGCCGCACTGCGCGGTGACGCATGCATGGCAGCTCGCGGAGAGCCTGCGCGAGGCCATCGCCGGCATCCGCTTCACGGGCGCCGGGCGCGTCGTGCAAACGAGCGTGAGCATCGGCCTCGTCGGCGACGTGGCGAGCCTCGCCTGCGTCAAGGAAGTCATGAAGGCCGCGGACGTCGCCTGCTACATGGCGAAGAAGAAGGGGCGCAACCGCGTGCACCGCTTTCGCCTGGACGACGAGGAGCTCTCGGAAGCGCACACGCAGATGGCGTGGGTCGCCGACATCAAGGCGGCGCTCGAGAACGACCAGTTCTGCCTGTTCGGCCAGGAGATCGTGCCGCTCGCTCCGGGAACCGGGGGCGCGCACGTGGAGGTGCTGTTGCGCATGCGTTGCGCCTCGGGCGCGCTGGTGGCGCCGGCGGGGTTCATCGGCGCGGCCGAGCGTTTCGACCTGATGCCCTCGATCGACCGCTGGGTGATCGCGCGCGCGTTCGGCACGATCGCCGCCGGCGCACACCGCTACGGCACCTGGTCGATCAATCTCTCGGGCGCCTCGCTCGGCGACGAGCGGCTCGCCGACTATATCGAAGAGCAGCAGCGCCTCTGGGGCATTCCGTTCTCATGCGTGTGCTTCGAGATTACGGAGACCGCCGCGATCACGAACATGCACGACGCCATCACGCTCATCTCACGCCTGCGCGCGCATGGCTGCCGCTTCGCGCTCGACGACTTCGGCGCCGGCATGTCGTCGCTCAATTACCTGAAGCACCTGAACGTCGACTATCTGAAGATCGACGGCAGCTTCATACGCGGGATCGTCGACAGTCCGCTCGATCAGGCCATCGTCCGCTCGATCAATCAGGTCGCGCACGCGGCCGGCAAAGAGACCATTGCCGAGTTCGTCGAGGACGCCGAGATCGTCGACTGCATGGTCGCCATGGGCGTCGACTTCGTGCAGGGCTACGCGGTGGGCCGGCCCGCGCCGCTCGACGCCCTGCGCGTGCCGCAAGAGCGGGACGTGGCCGAGCTCGATTGAGGGAGCCAGGCACGCGGACGAGGCGTGCGGACGAGGCGTGCAGACCAGGCATGCAAGCGCAGAGCCATCGTCCGATACTCAAAAAAACGGGGACAAAAAAAAGCGCTCCTTGCGGAGCGCCTTGCCGGCAAACTTGCGTCTTCCGGTGAGCCTTGCTTACTTCTTGAAGTTCGCGACGCCGTCGGTGATTTCCTTGTGCGCGGCTTCGATGCCGACCCAGCCTTCGACCTTCACCCACTTGCCCTTTTCGAGCGACTTGTAGTTCTCGAAGAAGTGCTTGATCTGGTCCTTCAGGTACTCGGGCACGTCCTCGAGCGACTTGAGGTTGGCCGTCATCGGGCAGACCTTGTCGTGCGGGACCGCGATCAGCTTGGCGTCGACGCCCGACTCGTCGGTCATCTGCAGCATGCCGAGCGCGCGCGAGCGCACGACGGAGCCCGCGAGCAGCGGGAACGGCGTGATCACGAGCACGTCGACGGGGTCGCCGTCGCCCGAAAGCGTCTGCGGGATGAAGCCGTAGTTCACCGGATAGCGCATGCCCGTGCCGACGAAGCGGTCGACGACGAGCAGGCCCAGGTCCTTGTCGGCTTCGTATTTGACCGGATCGCTTTGCGCCGGAATCTCGATGATCACGTTGAAGTCTTGCGGCAGATCCTTGCCGGCGGGGACATTTGCGAAGCTCATGAGCGCTCTCTGTTGAGAAGGGAAAAAGCGACGGTTGCGTGCGCGGGGCGCGGCGTGCGGCGCGGATGAGGCCAAACCGGGCCAAACCAGGCCAAGCAAAACTCGGTGCGCACGGCGCTCCGGCACGAAACCGGACGTTGGAAGTTGGCGCCCATTATAGCCAATCGGCCGCGCCGCCCGGCGCTTCGGCCCAGGGCTTTCCCGCACGCGGATGAAGTGTCCGCTGAATTCGCGCGCGTGAGCGCCACGATTGGCGCGATAATGATCCGGCCGGCGCGGCCCTGCTCCACGCGAAGCCTGCCGTACCCGAGTCCGCCCCGGCAACGTCTCCCGTTTTGCATTTCCCTTCCCTCGTTTCATTGCCCCGTTTCACTTCCCTTTTACGAGGCGCATGCATGGAAGAAGCGAAGCACTTCATCGGCGGCGAATGGCGCTCGCCCGCCAGCGGCGAGACCCTCGCCGCGATCGATCCCTCCACCGGCCAGCCGTTCGCGCAGCTCGCACGCGGCAACGCCGCCGACATCGACGCTGCCGTCACTGCCGCGCGCGGGGCTTACGAAGGCGCCTGGGGCGCACTGAGCGCCGCCGAGCGCGGGCGTTTGCTGTTCAAGCTCTCCGGCCTCGTGGCCCAGCATCAGGAAACCCTCGCGCAGCTCGAAGCCCGCGACACCGGCAAGCCGCTCAGGCAGGCGCGCGCCGACGCCGCCGCGCTCGCGCGCTACTTCGAGTTCTACGCGGGCGCCGCAGACAAGCTGCACGGCGAGACCCTGCCCTACCACGCGGGCTACACGGTGCTCACGGTGCGCGAGCCGCACGGCGTGACGGCCCACATCGTGCCGTGGAACTATCCGATGCAGATTTTCGGGCGCAGCGTGGGCGCAGCGCTCGCGGCCGGCAACGCCTGTGTCGTGAAGCCCGCCGAGGACGCCTGCGTCTCGCTGCTCGAAGTGGCGGCGCTTGCGCGCGAAGCCGGCTTGCCCGCCGGCGCGCTGAACATCGTCACCGGGCTCGGCCATGAGGCGGGCGCGGCGCTCTCCGCGCACCCGGGCATCGACCACATCTCGTTCACGGGCTCGCCGCAAACGGGCAAGCTCGTCGCGCAGACTGCCGCCGGCAATCATGTGCCCGTCACGCTGGAGCTGGGCGGGAAGTCGCCGCAAATCGTCTTCGCCGATGCCGATTTCGACGCGGCGCTGCCCGTGCTCGTCGCCGCCATCGTGCAGAACGCGGGACAGACGTGCTCGGCGGGCAGCCGCGTGCTGATCGAGCGCGCCGCGTACGAGCCGCTCGTCGAGCGACTCGCTGCGGCGTTCGAGGCGTTGCGCGTCGGGCCCGCAAGCGCCGATCTCGATTGCGGGCCGCTCATCAGCAAGAAGCAGCGCGCTCGCGTGCGCGAGTTTCTCGACGAGGCGCAGCGCGACGGCATTGCCACCGCCGCGCGCGGCAAGCTCGACGCCGATGCACCCGCGGGCGGCTTCTACGAAGCCCCGGCGCTCTTGCGCGACGTGCCGCCTCAAAGCCGGCTCGCGCAGGAGGAGGTGTTCGGCCCGGTGCTCGCGGCCATGCCCTTTGACGACGAAGCCGAGGCGCTCGCGCTCGCCAACGGCACGCCCTACGGGCTCGTGGCGGGCGTGTGGACGCGCGACGGCGCGCGCCAGATGCGCATGGCGCGGCGCGTGCGCGCGGGGCAGGTGTTCGTGAACAACTTTGGCGCGGGCGGCGGCGTCGAGCTGCCGTTCGGCGGCACGCGCCTGTCCGGCTACGGACGCGAGAAAGGCTTCGAGGCGCTCTACGGCTTCACGGTGCTCAAGACCATTGCGCTGCGGCACGGCTAGCGCGGTTGCTCTGCGCATCTGAACACCCTGCATCGATACGCATATACACGCACACACGGAGACATCATGCGACTCAAAGGCAAGACGGCCGTCGTGACGGGCGCCGGCTCGGGCTTCGGCGAAGGCATCGCGAAGACGTATGCGCGCGAAGGCGCGAACGTCGTCATCAACGATCTGAACGGCGATGCAGCCGAGCGCGTGGCGAGCGAGATCGCGCTCGCGGGCGGCAAGGCCATCGCGGTGCAAGGCGACATCACGCGCGAAGCCGACTGGCATGCGCTGCGCGACGCCGCCATCGAGGACTTCGGCAGCGTGCAGGTCGTCGTCAACAACGCGGGCACCACGCATCGCAACAAGCCCGTGCTCGAAGTGACCGAGGCCGAATTCGACCGCGTCTACGCCGTCAACGTGAAGGGCCTTTACTGGAGCGTGCGGGCCTTCGTGCCGCACTTTCGCGAGCACGGCGGCGGCGCGTTCGTCAACATCGCCTCGACGGCGGGCATCCGGCCGCGCCCGGGGCTCGTCTGGTACAACGGCAGCAAGGGCGCGATGATCGTGGCGAGCAAGGCGCTCGCCGCCGAGCTCGGCCCGGACCAGATCCGCGTGAACTGCGTGAACCCGGTGATCGGCGACACGGGCCTGACGGCAGAATTCATGGGCGTGCCCGACACGCCCGAGAACCGCCAGCGCTTTATCGCGGGCATCCCGCTCGGGCGCTTTTCCACGCCGCAGGATGTGGCTAATGCCTGCCTCTATCTCGCCTCCGACGAAGCCGCGTTCATCACCGGCACCTGCATCGAAGTGGACGGCGGACGCTGCGTATAGTCTGGGTATTGCGCATCCCGATGCACTCCGGCGCGCGCCCGCCGCGCGCGCCAAACGCACCCTAAGTGCTTGACTGATCAGTGTTTCCCCCGACCGATACGGGCCACCGCACGGCGGCGGCCCGTATAGAATGGTCGTGCTTTAGCGTCGAATACCCGCCATAACCTGGCGGCAATACAACAAGCACGACGTTCCATGTCGACGGAGACACCATGGCCAGTCCAGCAAATCACCTGCCGCATGCGGGCGCGGGCGCCCCGCCCTCCGCCTTTGAAGAAGCCACCTACCGCAAGGTCTCGTGGCGCCTCATCCCGCTTCTGATGCTCTGCTATGTGGTCGCGTATCTGGACCGCGTCAACGTGGGCTTCGCCAAACTGCAGATGAGCACGGCGCTCAATCTCTCCGATGCGGTCTACGGCTTCGGCGCCGGCATTTTCTTCATCGGCTATTTTTTGTTCGAAGTGCCAAGCAATGTGATCCTGCATCGCGTGGGCGCGCGCGTGTGGATCGCGCGCATCATGGTCACGTGGGGCCTCGTTTCGATCCTGACGATGTTCGTCACCACGCCCAGCATGTTCTATGTGATGCGCTTTCTGCTCGGCCTGTGCGAGGCCGGCTTCTTCCCGGGCATCATCCTCTATCTCACGTACTGGTATCCGGCGCACCGGCGCGGACGCATGACCACCTGGTTCATGACGGCCATCGCGCTTTCGGGCGTGATCGGCGGGCCGATCTCGGGCTGGATCCTCAAGTCCTTCAACGGCGCGAACGGCTGGCAGGGCTGGCAGTGGCTGTTCCTGCTCGAAGGGCTGCCTTCGGTGATCGTCGGCGTGCTGGTGTTCTTCGTGCTCGACGACCGCATCGGCCGCGCGCAGTGGCTTTCCGCCGAGGAACGCGCACTGCTCGAGCGCAACATCGCCGCCGAGGACGCCACCAAGGAAGACCTCCCGCTTGCCAAAGTGCTCACGAGCGGCCGTGTGCTCGTGATGAGCTTCACCTACTTCTCGTTCGTGATGGGCCTTTATGGCGTGAGCTTCTGGCTGCCCACCATCATCAAGGCGACGGGCGTGAAGGACGCGCTCATGATCGGGCTGCTTGCGGCGATTCCGTTCGCGGCGGCCGTGGTGGGCATGCTGCTCGCCGCGAAGAGCGCCGACCGCATGCGCGAGCGCCGCTGGCACATCGCCATTCCGGCCGCAATCGGCGCGCTCGGCCTCGTGCTCTCGGTCACGTGGGCGCACGACACCACGCTCGCGATGACGGCGCTCACGATCGCCACCATCGGCATTCTCACCACGCTGCCCTTGTTCTGGAGCCTGCCCACCGCCTGGCTCGCGGGCACGGGCGCCGCGGCAGGCATCGCGCTCATCAACTCGATCGGCAATCTCGCGGGGTTTCTCAGCCCCTATGCGGTGGGCTGGCTCAAGCAGGTCACCGCCGCGAACGACTCGGGCATGTACATGCTCGCGGCCTTCATGATCCTCGGCGGCCTGCTCGCGCTGTGCGCGCCTGCGAAGCTGGTGAACCGCTAGCTGCGCGGCGGCGCCGCTCGATCCGCCCGCAAAAAACAACGGCCGCTCGAAAGCGGCCGTTTTGCGTTGAAGCGCACGAAGCGCACGAAGCGCACGAAGCGCAATGAGCCTAGACGATGTTCATCGCCAGCGCGCTCTCGCGATAGTGCGTGGCGGCCTTATCGGCATCGCCAAGCTGCTCGTGCAGACGCGCGAGCGCACGATGCGAGCGGATCTTGAGCGGCTCGTTATTGCTCGCGTTGGCGGATTTGAGCGCCGCCTCGAGGAACGACTGCGCCTTGCCCCAGAGCTGCTGCTTCAGGCACAGGCGGCCCAGCGCGAACAGCAGATCGCCGTCTTCGGGACGCTCCTTGCGCCACGCTTCGGCCTTCTGGATGAGCGGCAGCGCGTCGTTGCCTGCCGTGTCGGGATAGCGCCGCAGCAAGCGCGCGTCCCAGTTCTGCGCGAGCGCTTCCTCGACGATCTTGCGTGCCTCGTTCGGGCGGTCCAGCGCGATCAGCAGTTCCGCGGCGCAGTCGGCCAGACGCGGCGAATGACGCTCGATCGGCGTGAGCGCGTGCCAGAGCTCGAGCAACGCGTCTGCGTTGTGCCGCCGGTCGCGCAGCAGGTTCTCCGCCGCAAGCTGGCGCAGGCGCACCGCCACGGCCGGATGCAGCGCCTCGCGCTTTTCCAGCGTCTTCACGAGCTTGAGCACTTCGCTCCAGTTCTTGAGCTGCTGCTGCGCGCGCAGCGCGATCTGCTGCGCGTGGATGCGGCGGCCGCCCTGCGAGCGCATTTCGGTGAGCGCGGCGAGCGCCCCGTCCGCGTCGCGGCCATCGGCGCGCATGTCGGCGGTGGCCATGAGGCGAGCTTCCTGGAGGTCGGGGTCGTCCACCTGCGTGAGCCAGTCGTCGCGGCGCGCGTACTCGTGCAGACGATGCGCGGCGTTCGCGGCGATCAGGCCCGCGGCGCCCTTGTTCTTCTCGTCCACGAGCGAATCGCGCGCGGCCTTTTCGGCACGCGAGAAGCGACCCGCATAGAGATTGCCCACGGCATCGCGCAGCGCAGAGTTGGCCTTTTCCGCGCGCATGCGCGCGCGGTAGGCGGCGACGCGGCGCGGCATCGTCACGATGTTGCGCGCGAAGCGCAGCAGCGCATAGAGCAGCAGGAACGCCACCACGATGCCCACCACGAAGAGGTTGAGCGAGACGTCCACGCGATACGGCGGATAGACGAGCAGCACCTGCCCCGTGTCGAAACGGCCGACGGTGGCGAGCGCGACAGCCACCGCGAAGAGCAGCGCGAGCCAGATGAGTCCACGGATCGCCATGTCTTACCCCCGGCTCCGGAATTGCTGGAGCGCCTTCAGGCTCGTGTCGAGCGTGGGCAGCGTGACCGCGCCCGAGCCCGCGTCCACTTGCTTGAGCAGGTCGCGCACGTTCTGCGTTTCCTTCGACGCGCTGTCGAAGTAGCGCGCGAGCGCGCTGTCGGCGGCGGCGAGGTCGGACTTGAGCGTGGTCTCGTTGCGCGAGAGCAGCGAGAGGCGCGCCGAGAGCAGGCGCAGCTTCAGGTTCTCGCGCACGAAGTAGCCCTGGTCGGGCGAAACGAGCATGGCGTCGGCATTGTCGATGCGGCGCACCTGCACGAGGCTCGTGATCTGCTTGCCGATGCCGGAGACGAAGGTGTCGAGCCATGCCCGCCAGCGCGGCTCGCCGGTGGCGGCAGCCGTTTTCGCGACGTCCACGGGCGCGTCGGTCTCGGGCTTGGTGTGCGCGACGATCGCTTCGCCCGCGAGCGGCAGCGTGTCGACGGCGGCCAGCGCGGTGTCGAGCTTGATCGCGAGGCCCGCGAGGTCCGTGGACGGCGCGGCCTTGAGCTTGTCGACGTCCTGCGCGATGGCCTTGCGCACGGCGAGCGCCTGCGGGCTGTCCGAGGCGGCCAGACGCGTGTCCGCGCTTTGCAGCGCGAACAGCGCGAGCTGCGTGTTGCCGGTGAGCTGAAGCTGCTCGCTCGCGCTCGAAAGCATCTGGCCGACTTCGGCGAGCGTCCAGTCGTCGCGGTTCTTGGCGAGATCGGCGTATTGCTGCGCGAGCGCCTGCTGCGAGGTTTGCGCGTCGGCGATCTTGCCTTCGAGCAGCGACATCTGCTTGTCGACCTGCTGCGCGCCCGCCACGGCCGCATCGGTCCGGGCGCGCAGCGCGGCGCTCTGCTGGTCGGCGGCCTGCTGGCGCTGCACGAACGTTGCGTCCATGCGGTCGAGCTTGCGGTTGAGCGCATAGCCGCCCGCCCCCGCGCCCGCCGCAACCAGCACGACGACGAGCCAGAGAATCGCGGTGCCCGCGCCGCCGCGCCGCGCGTTGGCGGGCTGCGTGTAAGGCGTGGATGAATAAGAGGAAGAACTGGATGCCGGACGCGCACTCGCGGCGGCCGGCGGGGTGCCCTGGCTGCCGGGGTTGCCTTGCGACGCGGCGCCCGGATTGGGAACGCGGCTGGAATCGTTCGAATCAGTCATGCGTGATTGTGCCGGCGGCGAGGCCGGGTTGTTCTGAACCGGTTGAGCCGCAAGCTGCGCGGCCGAAGGTGCGTCGGCAGGTGCTACGGAAGAAACCGAGGATCCCGCAAGGCCCAGCAGCGTCTCGACAATGCGCTCGTCGCCTGCGCCGGACACCGTAATCCTATCAAAACCCAATCCGCGCGCCGTCTCGGCGATCCGCCCATGGGGTGCGACGAGCGGCGCGTGGCGCAGCTCGACGATCTCGCCCGCCGTGAGGTGCTCGCGCGCGAGCTCGTCGAGATTGCGCACGCCTTCGGAGCTGGTCACGAGCCAGGCGTGCGGCGCGCCTTCGAGCAGCGCATGCACCGTCTCCCAGGCGCCGATGGGCGGCTCGGGCACGGCGCGGCGATAGGCCGCGACGGCCTCGACTTCGGCGCCCGCTTCGCGCAGGCGGTCGGCGAGCCATTCGCGGCCGCCGTCGCCGCGCACGATCAGCACGCGCTTGGCCGCGAAGGCATCGTCGCCGAGCGTCTTTTCGAGTGCGGCGTAGAGCGATTCGGAGTCGAAGCGCGCCGGTTCCTCGTCGGCGGCGCCCGCAGGGCTGATCACGCGATGCGCGGGCGCCGAGACGCCGTGGCGCGCGAGCGCGGCCACGCTCGCGGGCCCCACCACGGCGACCGGCAGCGCGTGCGGCCAGATCGACGAAATCGTGCCGTAGCACGCGAACGCGCGATCGACGGCGTTCGGCGAGACGAACACCACGAGCGCGTAGCGGTCGAGCGCGCCGAGCGCTTCGCGCAATGGCGCGTCGTCGCGCACGGGCTCGATCGTGATGAGCGGGAATTCGAGCGCGCGCAGACCGCGCGCCTCGAGCTGCGCGGCGAGCGCCTGCGATTGACCGGACGGACGGGTAATGACGACGGTGAACGGCTCAGCCGCGTGCGAAGGATGACCCGCAGTGGAACCCGATGCGGCGCGGCCAGACGGCGTGCCGCCCGCCCCCATGCCGGCGTCGGCCGGCCCGCCCCATTCGTCGGGCTGTGCGGGAGCGTTCACGCCACCGCGTCGCGGTTGCCACCGGGCCGTCATCGCGCGCCCGTGCCGTCTGGCGCGGCACCGCCCGCGCCGCCCGTGCCGTTCTTGCCGGCCGGCGGCGCGTTCGGCGCACGTGCTTCGTCGGCGCTTGCCTCGGAAAGCGCGCGCACGATCTCGAGCGCGCCCTGGGCAATCAGGGCGTCGGCGACCTCGCGGCCCAGCGCGACGGCGTCTGCGACCGTGGCCGGCGCGGCCTCGCCCTCGGCGGCGAGCACGCGGCTCGCGTCGGGCGTAGCGATGGTGCCGCGCAGCATGAGCCGGCCTTCGTGCCACTGCGCGTAAGCGGCGAGCGGCACCGAGCAACTTCCGCCCAGCGCCCGCGAAACCATGCGCTCGGCCTCCACGGCCTTCGCGGTGGCGTCGTCGTGCAGCGGCGCGAGCCACGCGGCCAGGTCGGCGCGGTCGGCGCGGATCTCGATGCCGAGCGCGCCCTGCCCCGCCGCCGGCAGGCTGTCCGCCGGCTCGAGCAGCGCGCGGATGCGCGCTCCGAGGCCAAGGCGCTTGAGCCCCGCCGCCGCGAGAATGATGGCCGCGTAGTCGCCACGGTCGAGCTTGGCGAGACGCGTGTCGAGGTTGCCGCGCAGCGGCTTCACGTCGAGGTGGGGATAGCGCGCGCGGATCATCGACTCGCGGCGCAGGCTGGAGGTCCCCACGACGCTGCCCGGCGGCAGCGCCGCGAGCGAGTCGTAGTCGTTGGAGACGAAGGCGTCGCGCGGGTCCTCGCGCTCCATGATGGCCGTGAGCGCGAAGCCCTCGGGCAGCTCCATGGGCACGTCCTTGAGCGAATGCACGGCGAGATCGGCGCGGCCCTCGGCCAGCGCCTGCTCCAGTTCCTTGACGAACAGCCCCTTACCGCCGACTTTCGAAAGCGTACGGTCGAGAATTTGATCGCCTCGGGTCGTCATTCCGACGATTTTCACGTCGCAGGATGGATATAATTTGTGCAGCGCAGCTTGCACATGTTCGGCCTGCCACATCGCGAGGCGGCTCTCCCGCGAAGCGATCACAAGGGTGCGGGGCGTGGGCGCGGATAAGGACTCGGAATTCATGGCAAGCACTTCGAATGACGGGTTCGAAAAACAATATCGGATAACAGGCAATGTTAGCACGCGCCCCTTTTTCGGCTGGCCCCCTGGCCGCCGAAGGGGCCCACGAAGCCCTTAGGTGAGCGCGTGCGGTGGCAAGGAAGAGACCCGGATCGGCGCAGCGCGCCCGAACCCGAGCCGCGCGCGGCTTCAAGTCCCCCAGCGTCCCCAACGTTCCCCGGCAAAACCGGCCCTGTCCGATCCGTCCGCTCGCTGTCTCATAATGTGCGCACGCTGTGCCCAACCAGGCACGTGCGGCACGCACAGGATGGCACGTCTATCCACAGGTCCTGAGTTGCACCCGTTGTACCCCCGACCGCGGCCCGCGCCGCGGCCATGCAGTTGGCAGTTCCCGTTTAACTTGTCCATCTCCTGGCTAGTCCTGAGGAAAACATCGTGAAGTCTTCCGGATCGGCGCGCGCAGAGCGCCGCAACAACGCATCGCAGAACGCCTCTTCCACGGCCGCCGAAACGGCAGCCCCGTCGTCGCCCAAAAAAGCCAGGGCGACGACTACCGTGAAAGCCTCGACCAAGACAACGAAGGCCACGAAAACGGCAGACGCGACGAAGACCACGAAGGCCCCTAAAGCCACCCAAGTCACTCAAGCAACCCAAGTCGCTCAAGCCACCAGGGCCGCGAAGGCCCCGCAAGCCACCGCGAAACCCGCGGCTGCCGCACGCAACGCTCGCGCGCGCGACGACAAGGACCAGCCGCTGTTCGAGGACATCCGCTACCTCGGCCGGCTGCTCGGCGACGTGCTGCGCGAGCAGGAAGGCGACGCCGTGTTCGACGTGGTCGAGACGATCCGCCAGACGGCCGTGCGTTTTCGCCGCGAAGAAGACAACACCGCCGCACTCGCGCTGGAGAAGCAACTGCGCGGCCTCTCGCCCGAGCAGACCGTGAGCGTCGTGCGCGCGTTCAGCTATTTCTCGCATCTGGCGAACATCGCCGAGGACCGCCACCGCAACCGCCGCCGCCGCATCCACGACCTCGCCGGCTCGGCGCCGCAGGCGGGCACCATCGCGCATTCACTCGAGCGCCTCGCCCAGGCGGGCGCCGCCGCGACGCCCGTGCTCCAGCAGTTCTTCAACGACGCGCTGATCGTGCCCGTGCTCACCGCGCACCCCACGGAGGTGCAGCGCAAGAGCACGCTCGATTCGCAGCACGACATCGCGCGCCTGCTCGCCGAACGCGACCAGCCGCTCACGCACCGCGAGCGCGAGCAGAACGACGCGCTCCTGCGCGCGCGCGTGACCTCGCTCTGGCAAACGCGCATGCTGCGCGACTCGCGCCTCTCCGTGGGCGACGAAATCGAGAACGCGCTGTCGTACTACCACACGACCTTCCTCACCGAGATCCCCGCGCTGTACGGCGAGATCGAGACGTCGCTCAAGGAGCACGGCCTCTCGGCCCGCTTGCCGGCGTTCTTCCAGATGGGCAGCTGGATCGGCGGCGACCGCGACGGCAATCCGAACGTCACCGCCTCCACGCTCGAAGAAGCGAGCGAGCGCCAGGCACAGGTGATCCTGCAGCACTACCTCGACGAAGTGCACAAGCTCGGTGCGGAGCTCTCGGTTTCGAACCTGCTCGCAGGCGCGAGCGCTGAGCTCCAGGCGCTCGCCGAGGCCTCGCCCGACCAGTCGCCGCACCGCGTGGACGAGCCGTACCGCCGCGCGCTGATCGGCGTCTATACGCGCCTCGCGGCAAGCGCGCGCGTGCGTCTGGGCGAAGGCGTGGTCGCTGTGCGCAGCGCGGGCCGCAACGTCCAGCCCGTGCGCGCGCAGCCCTACGCCGATGCATCCGAATTCTCGCGCGACCTGCATATCCTGATGGATTCGCTCGCCGAGCATCACGGCGCCTCGCTCGCAACGACGCGTCTCGCGCCGCTCATGCGTGCCGTCGATGTGTTCGGCTTCCATCTAGCGTCGATCGACCTGCGCCAGAGCTCGGACATCCACGAAGCCGTGATCGCCGAGCTGCTCGCGCGCGCGGGCGTCGTGGCCGACTACGCCGCGCTCACCGAAGAAGCGAAGCAGACCGTGCTGCGCGCGCAGCTCGCCGACGCGCGCCCGCTGCGCTCGCCCTACCTCGACTACTCGGACCTCGTGAAGAGCGAGCTCGGCGTGCTGGAGATGGCACGCGTGACGCGCGAGAAGTTTGGCGCGCGCGCGGTGCGCAACTACATCATCTCGCACACCGAAACAGTTTCCGACCTGCTCGAAGTGATGCTGCTGCAAAAGGAAACGGGCCTCATGAGCGGGCGTCTCGGCCACGCCGAGGATCCCGCGAAGGCCGCGCTGATGGTGATCCCGCTCTTCGAGACAATTCCCGACTTGCGCAATGCCACGCACATCATGCGCGACCTGCTCGCGCTGCCGGGCATCGACAGCATCGTCGAGCATCAGGGCAACGAGCAGGAAATCATGCTCGGCTACTCGGACAGCAACAAGGACGGCGGCTTCCTCACCTCGAACTGGGAGCTCTATCGCTCCGAGCTCGCGCTCGTCGCGCTCTACCGCGAACGCGGCATCACGCTGCGCCTGTTCCATGGCCGCGGAGGCACGGTGGGCCGCGGGGGCGGCCCGACCTACAACGCGATCCTCTCGCAGCCGCCGGGCACGGTCGAAGGCCAGATCCGCCTCACCGAGCAGGGCGAAGTCATCGCCAGCAAGTTCGGCAACCCGGAGATCGGGCGCCGCAACCTGGAAACGGTGATTGCCGCCACGCTCGAAGCCACGCTGCTGCCGATGGGCAAAGCCGCGGGCAACTCGCCCGATCAGCTCCCCGTGTTCGAAGAGACGATGCAAAAGCTCTCGGACGCGGCCATGGCGGCGTACCGCTCGCTCGTCTACGAGACGCCCGGCTTCACCGACTACTTCTTCGCCTCGACGCCGATCACCGAGATCGCCGAGCTCAACATCGGCAGCCGCCCCGCCTCGCGCAAGCTGCAGGACCCGAAGAACCGCAAGATCGACGACCTGCGCGCGATTCCCTGGGGCTTCTCGTGGGGCCAGTGCCGCCTGCTGCTCACGGGCTGGTACGGCTTTGGCAGCGCGGTGGCCGCGTATCTCGACGAAGCGGGCAACGACGCGGAGCGCACGCGCCGTCTCGCGCTCTTCAGGAAGATGTACAAGACCTGGCCGTTCTTCTCGAACCTGCTCTCGAACATGGACATGACGCTCGCGAAGACCGACCTCGCGGTGGCGTCGCGCTATGCGCAGCTCGTCGCCGACAAGAAGCTGCGCAAGCACGTGTTCGAGCGCATCGTGGCCGAGTGGGAGCGCACGACCCGGGTGCTCGACGAGATCACGGGCACGAGCGGGCGTCTTGCCGACAATCCGCTGCTCGCGCGTTCGATCAAGAACCGCTTCCCGTATCTCGATCCGCTCAATCACTTGCAGGTCGAGCTGATCAAGCGCTATCGCGCCGGCGACCCGAGCCCGCGTGTGCGGCGCGGTATCCATCTGACGATCAACGGGATCGCGGCGGGGTTGCGCAATACGGGCTGATGATGCGGCTCGTTTGAGCGTCTGCGCTCATGCATAAACGGCGTCGTGCCCTCGCGGGCACGACGCCGTTTTTTCTTTCCAAGTACGCATGGCTGCGCTAACGCCCGCCAATCATTACTCGATTTAACGAATCATTGCCAGAACGCCAAATCATTCGATCAAGTACGGTGAATATTCAACGTCTTTGATCACCAACAATCCGCTGGTGAAGCACTCCGACTTATCGTGGCAATTCGCATAACGATGGAGACTTCAATATGGTGACTTCGCACGCTCATTCTCATCGCCCCATGAAGACACGCAAGCGCGGTTGGACAGAAAAGCCTGCCAGCGTGGTGCCGATTTATGTCCAAAGCGCGCTGCGCGACGCCATGCGCGCGGAAAATGTTTCGGACACGGATTTCAATGATTTGCTCTGGATCATGGCGCAGGAATCGGCGGGCGTAGTCGATGCCCGAAACGGAGCGTCTACCGCGCGTGGCCTGTTTCAGTTGCTGCACGCGCAGTACAGCTTGAACCCTCGCGGCGCGACTTCCTTCGGCAATGCACAGGAAGAGTGCCAAGGGGGCATCCGGTATATTTATGGGCGCTATCATTCAGCCCGCGCGGCAAAAGCATTCTGGAAAACACATCACTGGTATTGACTCATGTGCACAGGATCAAAACTGCTCGTTATGCTCGCCCTGTCAGTAGTAGCGGGCGTTGTCCACGCTCAGCGCTTGCCAACGTTTGAGGATTGTCCTGCGAAGGTTCAAACGAAGCGCGGAATGCCGCGCGTGACGTTTGCCGATACACGCGCGCAACAGTATCAGACCGCCATTCGCGATGCTGCAAAAGGACCAATCAATTTCGCGGGTCGGTACATCCTCGCGTCGTGGGGCTGTGGGGCTGGCTGCGTTATGGCAGCCGCTATAGATGCAACATCCGGCCGCGCAACTTCGCTGCCATTCTCCGTCTCCGACTGGCCGCTCGACGTAACCGAGCCGCTTTCATATCGCGCAAACAGCTGCCTGCTGATTGTGCGAGGAAGCCGTGACGAAAGCGCCGAGCACGGGACGTATTACTACGCTTTCGACGGCAACGCGTTCAGGCTCCGCGCATCGGAAATCAATCGGCAGCGTTAGCGCGTAGCACACGCGCGCGCGGCGCGTCCAGGACGCTCACAGGCGAAAACGGCGTCTTGCCCTCGCGGGCACGACGCCGTTTTTTCTTGCATCGACCGCTTGCAGAACCTCAACCCCGCCGCGTCGCCTCGATCATCAACGCATCGAGCTTGAACGAGCCATCGCTTTGGACATCGAAGTACTCGCGCACTTCGTCGGGCGCGCGCTCCCACATCGAGCGGATCGCCATGACGCGCTCGGGCGGCGTGCGCATGCGCGCGACCCACGTGTCGAAGTCGAGCGCGATGCGCCAGCGCTCGCTCACCTTCGCGTCGAACCCCGCGCGATCGAGCATCGCGAGCCATTCGTCGGCGCGGTAGTCGCGGATATGCGAGGCGTCGCGCAACAACTCGATCGCCTGGATATGCACGTCGTAAAGCGGGTCGTCGACACCGGCGATGTCGATGAACTTCAGCCGCCCGCCGGGCTTGAGCACGCGATGCACCTCGGCGAGCGCGCGCGGCACGTCGCGCCAGTGATGCGCGCTCATGCGGCTCACCGCCCAGTTGAAGGTGGCGTCGGCGAACGGCAGCGTCTCGGCGGCGCCCTGCTGCGTGCGGATGGTCGCGAGGCCCCGCTCTTTCGCGGCCGCCTCGACCGTGGCGAGCATCTGCGGGGCAATGTCGTAGGCCACGACTTCGCGCACGTGCGGGGCCACCGCGAAGCTCGCGTGACCCGCGCCGCAGCCCATGTCCAGCACCGTGGCATTGCCGCAGGTGGCCGCGAACGTCGCGGCGAGATTGTCCAGGTCCGCGCCGCTCGCGTGGACTTGGCTCGTGAGGTAGGCGGCGGCGGTCGAGCCGAACGCGTCGGCGACCTGATCGTGATGCTTCATCGCTTGCTCCTTTTATATGTGAACGCCCGTGTAGTGCCATGTGCTGCCGGCGCGGCGGCCCGACGCCGCGTCAGCCGTTACAATAGGGCCCGTTCTGTACCAGTACAAGTTAAGCAATTATTCTGGTATCACTAACACCTGCCCCACGCCTCATGAGCCTCGATACCCCTCCCGCCGGATTGCCCGCCACCGAAACCGGCGCAGCCAAAACGCTCGACGCGACGCCCGCCCGCGCGCTGGGCGAGTTCATCCGCGCCCATCGTGAGCGGCTCTCGCCGCAGGAAGTCGGTCTCGCACCCGGCCCGCGCCGCCGCACGCCCGGCCTGCGCCGCGAGGAAGTCGCGCAGCTGTGCGGCGTGAGCCCCACCTGGTACACGTGGATCGAGCAGGGCCGGCCCGTCTCGGCCTCGGCGGATGCGCTCGCGCGCATCGCCGTCGCGCTGCGCCTCTCGCGCGCCGAGCGCGCCTATCTATTCGAGCTGGCCGCCCAGCGCGACCCCGCCGAGCCCGATCCGGCCAGCGCCGCAGACGCGCCCGCCACGCTCCTGCAGACCGTGCAGCTGGTGGACGCCCCCGCCTACGTGCTCGACCGCCAGTGGACCGCGCTCGCCTGGAACGCCCATGCGGCGGACCTTTTCACAGGCTGGCTCGACAGCGGGCACGACCGCAATCTGCTGCGCTTCACCTTCACGGAACCGCTCGGGCGCGAGTTGATCGTCGACTGGGAGACGCGTGCGCGGCGCCTCGCCGCCGAATTCCGCGCCGACTCGATCCGCCACCTGAACGACGCGCCCACGCGCGCGCTGATCGATTCGCTGCTTGCCGCGAGCGACGAGTTCGCGCGCTTCTGGGGCTCCCAGGACGTGTTCGAGCGCGAAGGCGGCCGGCGCGAGTTCAATCATCCGCGCCATGGCCGCGTCGCCTACGACCAGATCACGCTCAAGCCCGCGCACCGCGAAGACCTGAAGCTGGTCGTGCTGGTGCGGCTCTGAGCGCGGCGGCGCCAGGCGCTGCGAACCGGCTTGGCCCGCGGCCCCAGCGGGGCACCCACGCTGGCCCCCGTGCCAGCGCGCCCAGCCCGGTCGCCCGCGCCGGTACGCCGACGCTGGTACGCCGACGCGTAAGCCGACGCTGGTAAGCCCACGCCGGTAAGCCCACGCCAGTAAGCGCACGCCGGTACGCCCGCGCCGGTACGCCCGGTCCCGTCGCCACGCCGGGCCGCCCAGGCACCGGCAGCCCACCGCGCCGATGGTAAAATCGGCTTCTTTCCCGCCGTGCGCCGCTTTCTCGCGAGACCGCCCGGCCCGCGCTTTTTCACGCTCATCGCTCGTTCACGCCCATCACCATGACGTCCCAACTGCACAAAAAAGGCGAAGCCTGGTCGGCTCGCTTCTCCGAGCCCATGTCGGAGCTGGTCAAACGCTATACGTCGTCGGTCTTCTTCGACAAGCGCCTCGCGCTCGTCGATATCGAGGGCTCGCTCGCGCACGCGTCGATGCTGGCTGCGCAGAAAATCATCTCCGCCGACGACCTCGCCGCCATCCAGCGCGGCATGGCGCAAATCAAGGGCGAGATCGAGCGCGGCGAATTCGAGTGGCTGCTCGACCTTGAAGACGTGCACCTGAACATCGAGGCGCGCCTCACGGCCCTGATCGGCGACGCGGGCAAGCGCCTGCACACGGGCCGCTCGCGCAACGACCAGGTCGCGACCGACATCCGCCTGTGGCTGCGCGGCGAGATCGACCGCATCGGCGGCCTGCTCGGCGACCTGCGCGGCGCGCTGCTCGACCTGGCCGAGCAGCACGCGGGCACGATCATGCCCGGCTTCACCCACCTGCAAGTGGCGCAACCGGTCACCTTCGGCCATCACCTGCTCGCCTACGTGGAGATGTTCACGCGCGACGCCGAGCGCATGGCCGACTGCCGCAAGCGCGTGAACCGCCTGCCGCTGGGCGCGGCGGCGCTCGCGGGCACGAGCTACCCGATCGACCGCTTCGCCGTGGCGAAGACGCTGGGCTTCGACGGCATCTGCACGAACTCGCTCGACGCCGTCTCCGACCGCGACTTCGCGATCGAATTCACGGCCGCCGCGGCGCTCGTGATGACGCACGTCTCGCGCTTCTCGGAAGAGCTGGTGCTGTGGATGAGCCCGCGCGTGGGCTTCATCGACCTCGCCGACCGCTTCTGCACGGGCTCGTCGATCATGCCGCAGAAGAAGAACCCGGACGTGCCCGAGCTCGCGCGCGGCAAGACCGGCCGCGTGAACGGCCATCTGATGGCGCTCCTCACGCTGATGAAGGGCCAGCCGCTCGCGTACAACAAGGACAACCAGGAAGACAAGGAACCCCTCTTCGACACCGTCGATACGGTTGCCGACACGCTGCGCATCTTCGCGGAAATGGTCGCGGGCATCGCGGTGAAGGAGCAGGCGATGCGCGCGGCGGCGCTGCAAGGGTTCTCGACGGCCACCGACCTCGCCGACTACCTCGTGAAGAAGGGCCTGCCGTTCCGCGACGCGCACGAAGCGGTTGCGCACGCGGTGCGCATCTGCGTGGACCGCAATTGCGATCTCGCGGATCTCACGCTCGACGAGATGCGCCGCGAGCTGCCGGCAGTCTCGCAGTTGCTCGGCGAGGACGTGTTCGAAGTGCTGACGCTCGACGGCTCGGTGGCGGCGCGCAACCATGCGGGCGGCACCGCGCCCGAGCAGGTGCGCGCGGCCATCGCGGCGGCACGCGCGGCGCTCAAGTAAGCCGGCTCGCTCGCCGGGCCATCATGGGGCCTTCACGTGACCCTCGTGTGCCCCCCACGTGGCCATGATGCGATGGCAAACCGACTGTAAAACGGGCGCGCGACGGACACCGTCGCGCGCCCGTTTTTTTGTTGGCATGCGCGGACCCGCACATGCCAGCCGCTTTGCTCCGTCTCGCGCTGTACCCGCTGCGAAGTTTCCGAAGTGTGCGCCCGACGTTCGCGCCCCACGTCTTATCATGACGCGTAAGACTCGTGCCCGGCCCCACCCCGGCATTGCCCGCCCAGCCCCAGCTCACCCGCTCCGATGATCGTCCGCCCTCACCTCCACTGGTTCCGCATGCTGCTCGCGTGGCGCGGCTCCGTGCTGCCGCAGCTCCTGCCGCGTCTCGTGCTCGTGCTGGTCATTTCGATCGTGGCCGTCGCCGCGCACGATCACATCCTCAAGGTCACGGTGAACCTGAGCACCGTGCCGTTCTCGCTCATCGGCATCGCGCTCGCGGTGTTCCTCGGCTTTCGCAACAGCGCGAGCTACGACCGCTACTGGGAAGGCCGCAAGCTGTGGGGGCAGATGCTCAACGAGTCGCGCTCACTCGTGCGCGAGTCGCTCACGCTCGTGCAAAGCGACGACCCTCGCACACACGTGCGCCCGTTCGCCGAACTGCTCTGCGCACTACCGCACGCGCTGCGCCACCAGTTGCGCCGCACCGACCCGCGCACGGACCTCGAAGCGCGCCTGCCGCGCGACCTGGTGGAGCGCGTGATGGCCTCGCGCTACCGTCCCATGACGCTCGTGCAGTGCGCCTCCGAATGGCTGCGCAACGAGGCACGCGCGGGCCGCGTCGACGGCTACGCGGTGCTCGCCTTCGAACGCAATTTCAATGGGCTCTCGGATGTGATCGGCGGCTGCGAGCGCATCGTCTCCACGCCGCTGCCGTTCGCCTATACGGTGATGATTCACCGCACCGTGTACTTCTTCTGCGCGCTGCTGCCCTTCGGGCTCGTCGACAGCATCGGCGCGCTCACGCCGATCTTCGCGGTGTTCGTGGCCTATGCGTTCATGGCGCACGAAGCGATCGCCTCGCAGCTCGAAGACCCCTTCGGCACCGAGGACAACGATCTCGCGCTCAGCGCCATGTCGGAGGGTATCGAGGCCGCGTTGCACGACCTGCTGGGCGAGCCCACCACGCTTGCGGCGCGCAAGCCCGAGCAGTTCATCTTCGACTGAAAATGAAACAGGCGCCCGGACGTGTATCCGAGCGCCTGTTTTCCGGTCACGCTGCCGCGCCAGAACGCGAATGGGCGAATGGCTAGCGGCGGGTCACCGGGTTGCTCACCGGTTGTTCACCGTCTCCGACAAGCGCTTGAGCGTCGCGAGCCGCGCCCCTAGCAGGTCGAGGCGCGCGTGCTCGTCGATGAGCGGCGTGGTCGCGTCGCGATACGCGCGCCACGCGTTTTGCGCACGCGAGAGCACGGGCCGCGCGTGCGCCGGCATGCGCGCAAACAGCTTGCGGTAGTAGCGATTCAGGTCGTAGCTCACGTGCTCGCAACGCGCATCGGCGCTACAGGCGCGTGCGGCCGGCGGCGCGTCGCCCGAGGCCGCCACGGCCTGGCCGCGCAGCGAGAGCGCGCGGTCGCGCACCGGCTGCAGGCGCATGTCCGCTTCGTAGAGCTGATAGGTCGAGCCGCTCGTGGTCGCGAAGGCCGCACCGAGCATCGTGTCCTCGGCATCGCGCCACGCCGACCACTTGTCCTGGCTAACACGCCAGCGCTTTTGCTGCGCGGCCGGCAGCTTCGCGATCAGCTGTGCGAGCGCCGCGTCGGCGGCGCTGCGCCACGCGGTGCGCGCGTCGTCCATGCACTGGATCTGGCCCGCCGTCGAGGAGCGGTCGGCGCGCGCGAGACACGTGCGCATGCCCGCGTCGATCGGATCGGCGGCCGCCACCTCGGCATGCGCCACGGGCGCGGCCACCAACCCCGCCACCAGCGCCACGCCAAGGGTCGCCGCCGTCGCCAGCGCCGTCACGAAAGAACGCAGGATCCGCACCGTCATGCCGCTCGACCCCGCGCTCAAGCGCGCACGCAGTCCACGAAATACTCGATGCGGCCGTTGATGGTCTCGCCCACGAGTCCGTGGATGTCGGTGTGAAAGCCCGGGAAGCGCTCGTTGAATTCGCGCGCGAACTTCAGATAGTTCACGATCGTCTTGTTGAAGCGCTCGCCCGGAATCAAAAGCGGAATGCCCGGCGGATACGGCGTGAGCAGGATCGACGTGACGCGGCCTTCGAGCTCGTCGATGGCCACGCGGTCGATCTCGCGGTGCGCGAGCTTCGCGAACGCGTCGGACGGCTTCATCGCCGGCTCCATGTCCGAGAGGTACATCTCGGTCGTGAGGCGCGCGATGTCGTTGGCGCGGTAGACGCTGTGGATCTGCTGGCACAGGTCGCGCAGGCCCACGCGCTCGTACATCGGATGCTGCGCGACGAACTCGGGCAGCACGCGCCACAGCGGCTGGTTGTTGTCGTAGTCGTCCTTGAACTGCTGAAGCTCGGTGACCATCGAGTTCCAGCGGCCCTTGGTGATGCCGATCGTGAACATGATGAAGAACGAGTAGAGACCCGTCTTCTCGACGATGATGCCGTGCTCGGCCAGGTACTTCGTGACGATGGCCGCGGGAATGCCGGTCTCGCCGAAGTCGCCTTCCACGTCCAGACCCGGCGTGACGATGGTCGCCTTGATCGGGTCGAGCATGTTGAAGTTTTCGGCGAGCGCGCCGAAACCGTGCCAGCGGTCGTTCGGGCGCAGCATCCAGTCTTCGCGCGAGCCGATGCCTTCTTCCGCGAGGTCGTCCGGGCCCCAGACCTTGAAGAACCAGTCGTCGCCGTACTCGGCATCCACCTTGCGCATGGCGCGGCGGAAATCGAGCGCCTCGGCGATCGACTCTTCGACAAGCGCGGGGCCGCCCGGCGCTTCCATCATCGCCGCGGCCACGTCGCACGACGCGATGATCGCGTATTGCGGGCTGGTGGACGTGTGCATCAGATACGCTTCGTTGAAGCGGTGACGGTCGAACACGCTGTCCTCCGAATCCTGCACGACGATCTGCGACGCCTGCGAGATGCCGGCGAGCAGCTTGTGCGTCGAGTGGGTCGCGAACACGAGCGCCTTGGTGCGCGGACGGCCCGCACCGATCGCGTGCATGTCCTGGTAGAACTCGTGGAATTCGGCGTGCGGCAGCCAGGCTTCGTCGAAGTGCAGCGTGTCGAGCATGTCGCCGAGCAGGTCCTTGATCATCTCGACGTTGTAGACCACACCGTCGTAGGTGCTCTGCGTGATCGTGAGAATGCGCGGCTTCGCGTTGGGGTTCTTTTCGAGCGCCTCGCGCGCGAACGGATTCGCCAGGATCTTCTTGCGGATGTTCTCGGGCTTGAACTCGTCACGCGGAATCGGCCCGATGATGCCGAAGTTGTTGCGCGTGGGCGTGAGGAACACGGGGATCGCGCCCGTCATCGTGATCGCGTGCAGGATCGACTTGTGGCAGTTGCGGTCCACCAGCACGATGTCGCCCGGCGCCACCGTGGCGTGCCAGACGATCTTGTTCGAGGTCGAGGTGCCGTTGGTGACGAAGAACACGTGGTCGGCGCTGAAAATGCGCGCCGCGTTGCGCTCCGAGGCCGCCACGGGACCCGTGTGGTCGAGCAGCTGGCCGAGTTCGTCCACGGCATTGCACACGTCCGCGCGCAGCATGTTCTCGCCGAAGAACTGGTGGAACATCTGGCCGAGCGGGTTCTTCAGGAACGCCACGCCACCCGAGTGGCCGGGGCAGTGCCACGAGTACGAGCCTTCGTCGGCGTACTTCACCAGCTCCTTGAAGAACGGCGGCGCGAGCGCGTCCAGATACACCCTCGCCTCGCGGATGATGTGGCGCGCGACGAATTCCGGCGTGTCCTCGAACATGTGGATGAAGCCGTGCAGCTCGCGCAGGACGTCGTTGGGCAGATGGCGCGAGGTGCGCGTCTCGCCGTACAGGAAGATCGGGATGTCCGCGTTGCGCTTGCGCACCGCTTCCACGAACGCGCGCAGCGCGACGATCGCGGGCGCGTGCTCCGGCGCTTCGCCGTCGGTGCCTTCCACGTAGGGCAGCAGCTCGTCGTCGTCGATCGAGAGGATGAAGCAGGCGGCGCGGCTCGATTGCTGCGCGAACGACGTGAGGTCGCCGTAGCTCGTCAGCCCGAGGACTTCCGCGCCCTCTTTCTCGATGGCTTCGGCCAGTGCCCGGATGCCGGAACCCGAGATGTTCTCGGAGCGAAAGTCTTCGTCAATGATGACGACGGGAAAACGAAACTTCATGGGCGATTCTCCAAAAGAAACGACCGCTGCATGTGACGCGCAGCGGTCCCCGTATGTCGTATGTCCGGTGGGTTGTGTGCGCTCGAACGTCAGGTCTTGGGCAAGGTCACGCCGTGCTGGCCTTGATATTTGCCGCCGCGGTCCGCGTAAGACACTTCGCAAACCTCGTCGCTCTCGAAGAAGAGCACCTGGGCAACACCTTCGTTCGCGTAGATTTTGGCAGGCAAAGGTGTCGTATTCGAGAATTCGAGCGTCACATAGCCCTCCCATTCGGGCTCGAACGGCGTGACGTTCACGATGATCCCGCAGCGCGCATAGGTGGACTTGCCCAGGCACACGGTCAGGACGTTGCGCGGAATGCGGAAATACTCGACCGTGCGCGCGAGCGCGAACGAATTCGGCGGAATGATGCAGACGTCGCCCTTGAAGTCCACGAACGACTTTTCGTCGAAGTTCTTCGGGTCGACGATCGTCGAATTGATGTTCGTGAAGATCTTGAATTCGTCGGCGCAGCGGATGTCGTAGCCGTAGCTCGAGGTGCCGTAGCTCACGATCTTGCGGCCATCTTCCGAAGTGCGAACCTGGTCGCGCACGAACGGCTCGATCATCTGATGCTCTTCGGCCATGCGCCGGATCCACTTGTCGGATTTGATTGCCATGTTGCGCTGCGGTCCAGTAAAAACAGGGAACGAAAAAGGATAGTGCGGGATACAGCCGCAAGCGGCCCGCAGGCGCGCCCATCGAGCAGGCAGACGCGCTTCGCGCGCCCTGCCGCCCCGCCTGGGGCGCACCGCCAAGGGTGCCCGGCTAGGCGCCCCCCACTAGGCGTGCCCGGCTAGGCGCCCCCCACGAAAGGCGCCTATTTTACGCGATGTGGATGACCGTGCCGGGAAGTGCACGCGATGCGCACCTCAACAGCACCTCGAGCGCGCGCAAATGCGCTCATGGCGGCGCCGTGCGCAGGCGGCTCACGCGCCGCGTCACTGCACCTTGATCACGCCGCAGGCGAGCGCCGGGCCGGTGCCGCGCGCCGGATATGCGTAGGGATCGATAGCGTCGTGATGCACGAGCACCGAGCGCTGCAGCACGGAGCGCACGCCGTCGAGCGAGACGTCCGGTGCCACGATGAAGCCGGTGGCCACACCATTGGAATCCGCGTGGATGTTGCCGAGGTCGCCCTCCACGCGCGCGCCAGGCTTCAGGCGGTCGGCCGCGGGCGCGAAAACGGCGCCGGCGCTCGAGGCGTCCGCGGCGTTGCAGTCGCCCCGATCGTGGACTTGTATCGCATGGTCGCTATCGGGTGGCAGGCCGGCGAGGTTGTAGCTCACCTGCACGCCGTCCGAGCGCTCGACGAACGACACGGTGCCCCGCACCTGGTTGCCGACGGTAGGCAAGACCTGCGCAAGCGCGCGCTTGTCCTGCTGGCCCATGAAGCTCGTGCAGCCCGCCAGCAGCACGCACGCAGCCACGGCCAGCACGGCTGCGTTGCCCGCCAGCCTGTTCTCGCCCCTGTCGATTCCTTTGCCCATGCGATCCTCATGTCCGCACGCGGCTGCCCCTGCAGCCGTCGATCCGGACCTTTGAATGCAACATGATACCGCGCAGCGGGCCTTGCGCGCGCCCCATGTGAGCGCTGTCTTACACGCTGCGAGCCTTGCGCAGCAAGGCCCACGGGGTGCGACACCGACGCGCTGCGCGAGCTCGGCTCAAAGCGGGCCGACAGGCGCGCCACGCGAGGCGCCCGGTTGCTCAGGTGTTCTGCACGACAATGGTCGGGAACTTCGAGGTCATGTCGCGCGCGCGCTCCGCGATCTGGACCGCGATGCGACGCGCAATCGCCTTGTAAGTCGCCGCCACGGCGCCCTGCGGATCGGCCACCACGGTCGGATGGCCCGAGTCGGCCTGCTCGCGAATCCCGATGTCGAGCGGCAGGCTGCCGAGCACCTCGACGCCGTATTCCTTCGCCATGCGCTCGCCGCCGCCCGAGCCGAAGATGTGCTCGGCGTGGCCGCAATTCGAGCAGACGTGCACGGCCATGTTCTCGACGATGCCGAGGATGGGAATGCCCACCTTCTCGAACATCTTGAGGCCCTTCTTCGCGTCGAGCAGCGCAATGTCCTGCGGCGTCGTCACGATCACGGCGCCCGTGACCGGCACGCGCTGCGAGAGCGTGAGCTGGATGTCGCCCGTACCCGGCGGCATGTCCACCACCAGATAGTCGAGCTCGCGCCAGTTGGTCTGGCGCAGCAACTGCTCGAGCGCCGAGGTGGCCATCGGCCCGCGCCAGACCATCGGATTGTCCTGCTCGATCAGGAAGCCGATCGAGTTGGCCTGCACGCCATGCCCTTCGAGCGGATTCATCGACTGGCCGTCGGGCGATTCGGGGCGGCCCTCGATGCCGAGCATCATCGGCAGCGACGGGCCGTAGATGTCCGCGTCGAGCACGCCGACCGAGGCGCCTTCGGCCGCCAGCGCGAGCGCGAGGTTCACGGCGGTCGTGCTCTTGCCGACGCCGCCCTTGCCCGACGCCACGGCGACAATGTTCTTCACGTTCGGCAACAGCTTCACGCCTCGCTGCACCGTGTGCGCGGCCACTTCATGGCGCACCGCGACGCGGCTCGACTTCACGCCGGGCACCGCCGCGAGCGCGCCTTCCACCTGCGCGCGGACCGCGTCGTACTGGCTCTTCGCCGGATAGCCGAGCACGATCTCGACGGCCACGTTGTCGCCGTCAATCGTGACGTTGCGCACGCCTTTTGCCACCGCGTACGGCCGGCCCGTGTTCGGATCCGTGAGGGCCGCGAGGGCGGCGTCAACCAATGCCCGATCAATGCTCATTGAAACTCCGTGTGCAAGAATGCCCCGGCGCCCGCGCGGCCCGGAAGGCCGCACGGTGTCATGTTTGCGCCGGGAAACGCAAGAAATTGTTAAGCTGGATTGCGCAAATGCCCGCGGCAAGGCACGCTTCGCGGCAGCGGCCCTTTTTGCACCGAAGAAGCACTTGTCAAGCCGTCGCCAAGCGACGATTCACAAGTTGCAAAATGACTCACGCAAGCTCCCAAGCCGTCATTGTAGTAGTTGCAGGCGCGCGCCGTCCGAAGACCCTTGGCTCAGTCGGGGCCTGCGAGCGGCGCAAGGAGCCGTCCCGTTCCACTCAAGAGAGGATTGAAAAATGAACACAAGAATCTTGACCCGTCTGTCCGTCTTCGCCATCGCCGGCGCGCTCGTCGCCGGCTGCGCGACCCAGCAGGGCACCAACACGGCTGTTGGCACCGGCATCGGCGCCGGCACGGGCGCCGCCATCGGCGCGATCTTCGGCGGCGGCAAGGGCGCGGCGATCGGCGCGGGCGCCGGCGCGCTGGTTGGCGGTGTTGCGGGCTACAACTGGACCGCCATTCACAACAAGCTCACGGGCGCCACCAAGGGCACCGGCACGCAGATCACCGAGCAGCCGGACGGCTCGCTCAAGCTCAACATCCCGAGCAACGTAACCTTCGACACCAACAGCTACGCGATCAAGCCGTCGTTCGCGCCGGTGCTCGACCAGGTCGCGCAGACGCTGCAGCAGAACCCGGAAGTGGTCGCGCAGGTCGTCGGCCATACGGATAACACGGGCCAGCCCGCCTACAACCAGACGCTGTCGGTCAACCGCGCACAGAGCGTGGTGAACTACCTCGGCTCGCGTGGCGTGGGCATGCAGCGCATGGCAGCCGACGGCCGCGGCGACACCCAGCCGATCGCCGACAACAGCACCGAAGCCGGCCGCGCCGCGAACCGCCGCGTGGAAATCTATCTGCGCGCGACGGCGCAGCACCAGGGCGGCTAAGCGCTGCGGGCGGCGCCGCAGGTTGCAGCACACGCAATTTGCGGCGCGCATCGCGAAAACAGCGACAGGACGAGCGGGACGGCTGCAAAGCCGTCCCGCTTTGACTTCGGCCCGCGCGAGGCGGCTGCAATCCGGCCAGACATCGGCGTCACAAGCGCTCCTCAAGCCCGGCCAGCCGTCAGAGTCAGCAAATCGAAAAAATTTTCGAACTCTCTTTCAACTCCGCGGTCTTTCTTTACGGTACGCGTGCGGTCACGCCGCCGCGTCACCATTCTCCTCTTGTCGTTGTTGCTCCGGGGCCATCCTGCCCCGGTTTTTTTTGCCTGCGATATTTGCAGACGTCGAGCCGCACGACCCGCACGCATGGGCTCAACGCAAAGCGCGCGCCCACTTCGCGAATGCACGGCGCATTGGCGTCGATCTCGTCCCCGGCCCAGCTCACGCACGGCCCCCCGCGCTTGCGCGGCGCCTGGCATCCGGACTCGCCGCCTGCCCACCCTGCTAAAATCGTCGTTTCGACCTCCCGCATCACCGGAACCCTCTCACCTATGTCAGCACCCGCCACCGACCTCGTTGCAGCCGGCGCGCCTGCCACGCAAAGTGCCCCCGCCAGCGACCGCCGCCAGATTCTCGTCACGTCTGCTCTGCCCTATGCCAACGGGCAGATCCACATCGGCCATCTGGTCGAGTACATCCAGACGGACATCTGGGTTCGCGCGCTGCGAATGCACGGCCACGAGGTCTATTACGTCGGTGCCGACGACACTCACGGCACGCCCGTCATGCTGCGCGCCGAGAAGGAAGGCCTCACGCCGCAGCAGTTGATCGCGCGCGTCTGGCAGGAGCACAAGCGCGACTTCGACAGCTTCGGCGTGTCGTTCGACAACTACTACTCGACGGATTCCGAAGAGAACCGCGTGCTCTCGGAGTCGGTGTACCTGGCGCTCAAGGAAGCGGACCTCATTGAGACGCGCGACATCGAGCAGGCCTACGACCCGGTCAAGAACATGTTCCTGCCGGACCGCTTCATCAAGGGCGAATGCCCGAAGTGCGGCGCGAAGGACCAGTACGGTGACAGCTGCGAAGTCTGCGGCTCGACCTATGCGCCCACCGACCTGAAGAATCCGTACTCGGTCGTTTCCGGCGCCACGCCCATCCGCAAGACCTCGACGCACTACTTCTTCCGCCTCTCCGACCCGCGCTGCGAGCAGTTCCTGCGCGGCTGGGTAAGCGGCCTCGCGCAACCCGAAGCCACCAACAAGATGCGCGAGTGGCTCGGCGACGCGGGCGAATCCAAGCTCGCCGACTGGGACATCTCGCGCGACGCGCCGTACTTCGGCTTCGAGATCCCGGGCGCGCCCGGCAAGTACTTCTACGTGTGGCTCGACGCGCCCGTGGGTTACTACGCAAGCTTCAAGAACCTGTGCGAGCAGCGCGGGCTCGACTTCGACGCATGGGTCAAGGCCGATTCGAAGACCGAGCAGTATCACTTCATCGGCAAGGACATCCTGTACTTCCACACGCTGTTCTGGCCGGCGATGCTCGAGTTCTCGGGCCATCGCACACCCACCAATGTGTTCGCGCATGGCTTCCTCACGGTGGACGGCGCGAAGATGTCGAAGTCGCGCGGCACCTTCATCACCGCGCAAAGCTATATCGACACGGGCCTGAATCCCGAGTGGCTGCGCTACTACTTCGCGGCCAAGCTCAACAGCTCGATGGAGGACCTCGACCTGAACCTCGAGGACTTCCAGGCGCGCGTGAACAGCGACCTCGTTGGCAAGTACATCAACATCGCGAGCCGCGCGGCGGGCTTCCTCATCAAGCGCTTCGAGGGCCGCGTGCAGGACGGCGCGATGAACCATCCGCTCGTCGAGCAACTGCGCGCCGCCATCCCCGAGATCGCCGCGAACTACGAGGCACGCGAGTACAGCCGCGCGCTGCGTCACACGATGGAGCTCGCCGATGCGGTGAACGTCTACGTCGATACGGCCAAGCCGTGGGAGCTGGCGAAGGATCCGGCCAACGCCGTGGCGCTGCACGAGACCTGCAGCGTGAGCCTCGAAGCGTTCCGCCTGCTTTCGCTCGCTCTGAAGCCGGTGCTGCCCACGCTCGCTGAAGGCGTCGAGCAGTTCTTCGCCATCGCGCCGCTCACGTGGGCCGATGCAGGTACGGCGCTCTCGTCGCAACAGCCGATCAACGCGTACAAGCACCTGATGACGCGCGTCGATCCCAAGCAGGTCGAAGCGCTGCTCGCTGCGAACCGCGATTCGCTGCAAGCGACCGAGGCGCCCGCCGCCGCTGCCGCCGCCG
The DNA here is from genome assembly GCF_004353915.1 of Paraburkholderia silviterrae. GTDB lineage: Bacteria > Pseudomonadota > Gammaproteobacteria > Burkholderiales > Burkholderiaceae > Paraburkholderia > Paraburkholderia silviterrae. Next base: position 121,711 of record NZ_SMRP01000014.1, read on the forward strand.
ATGCGAGCAAGAAGTCGAAGGCGTCGAAGGAAGCGAAGAAGGCCGAGCCCGAAACACCGGAAGTCATCTCCATCGACGACTTCGCAAAGATCGACCTGCGCGTTGCGCTGATCGTCGATTGCAATATCGTCGAAGGCTCGGACAAGCTGCTGCAACTCACGCTCGACGTGGGCGAAGGCCGCACGCGCAACGTGTTCTCGGGTATCCGCTCGGCGTACAAGCCGGAAGACCTCAAGGGCAAGCTCACGGTGATGGTTGCAAATCTCGCGCCGCGCAAGATGAAGTTCGGGCTCTCGGAAGGGATGGTGCTCGCGGCTTCTTCCGCGGATGAGAAGGCCGAACCGGGCCTCTACATTCTCGAGCCGCATAGCGGCGCGAAGCCGGGGATGCGAGTGCGGTAAGGCAACGCCCTTCGCCTCGATAGCAAGGAACAAGACCCCGCAGGCAGTTACGCTGCGGGGTTTCTTTTTGCCTGGAACGAGCGTATCCGGCGCGCGGAAGGCGGCTTAAAAGGGAACCGGCAGCGCGCGGCCTCGCGTCAACCGACCGGGGGGCGGCACGAGCGCCAGCGTTACTGGTAGCTCATAGTCAAGGTCGCCAATGCCCTGACAATTAGTTATACGTAAAATTCACTGTCGCCGTTGCGGATACGGTGCCAGCCTTCAACGTCCCGAGCCTGTAGAACTGCGCGACGAAAGGAACCGTCATCGCATTAGCACTACCCACCGCGCCGAGACTGATGGCGCTGTTCAGTTTGACAGGCGTGCCGGTCGTCGCGCCCACGCTGCCTGCCTGCAGAATCTGCACGCCCACCTGGGCGGCCGAGCCCGTGTTCTTCAGCACGCTGGGAACCGTGTCCATCGTGCCTGTCACGCTCATCGTCACGCTCGTGCCTGGCGCACAGTTGACAAGTTTCAGATTGAACGCCGTTGGATTGCTCGTGCTGCCGACGGCAGCGAAATCCATGATCGGCGCACGTCCCAGTGGCACCGTCTGATTGGCCGTCGAGCTGTCGATATCGCACGACGGCTGCAGGATCGTGCCGGTGAAGTTCAGGTTCGCGTCTGCCGCGAATACCGGCCCCATCAGGATGGCGACAAGAATGCCCAGCAACAGTTGAAGGCTACGCATGTTCATAGGATCTCTTTTCGGTTTGCGTTCGATATCGGCGGCATTCCTGCATCTCTGGCGTGCCATTGACGGACCAGCCACTCATTGACAGCTCGCATCGGAAAACACCGTCTCGGCCGGCTTGTCCTTCTGCGCCACAGGCATCGAATAGCGCACCTTGCAGCTCTGCCCGATGCCCTCGCCCCACTTCACCGTGAGATCGCCGCCCGCGTCCTTGCTATAGAACATCGCCCGGCTGCCCTGGCTGACCGTGCCGACGTTGTTGCCCTTCGAGTCCAGCACGTCCGCGCCGAACGGCACCGTATCGCCATTCAGGCGCCGCAGGCGCATCACCATCGCGCGGCCGCGATAGTCCGTGTCGAACTTCACGCGCACCACCGCACCCGCCGTCGGGGCGAAGTGCTGCTCCGTGCTCTTGAGCTCGACGCCCATCGGCAGGCCCTTCGTATCGATGTCGACGGAATTCAGCGAGTAAGGCTGCATGCCCGCAATAAGCGCATGCCCCTGCGAATCCACGCGCACGCCCGGCGAAGTCGCCACGCGTGCACCTGCGGCATCTTTCGCCTCGATAACCGCGAACGTGTCGCCGATCTGCGGCGAAAGCGCGACGCCGCCCCGGTAGGCGACGACCGTGCCCGTGAAGCCGGCGCCCGCCTGCGTGTAGCCGTTTCCGTAGCCGGCGTTCGCGCGCATTTGCGTGTACTGGCTGAGGTAGCCCGCGTTCGCATTGATGCTGCCGCCGCTCGAGTTGCCCGACGTGTAGCCGGCCGTGACGCCATAGCTGAACGTGTTGTCGACGCCTGCCGTTCCCGTGACCGTTTCCTGGATCTGGTTGCTGTTGTCGCGCGAATCGTGGGTGTAGCTCGTGTTCGAGTTCGCGATCTTCGACCCGACATCGAGCGGAATGCTCAGGTTCACCATCACGCGGGTGTCCCAGTGCCCGGAATCGATATCGAGCGCGCGCGAAGCCGAAACGCCAACGCCCACGCGGCGGATGTTGGTGTTGTAGCCGACCTGATACGACGTATCGCGGTTCGACTTGTTCCAGTAGTTCTGCGTATAACCGGAAACATAGACCGAACCCCACGAATTCAGGTTCTGGTTGAGCGTGAGTTGAAGCCGGCCCTTCTGGATGCCGTTGTTCGTGGAATCGATGCCGCGCCGCGAGAGGTCGCGCAGATTCATCGCGTCGGTAAGACTCAGGAAGCCGCTCGTGGAATAGCGATAGGCCGCCAGCGTCACGTTGGTGTCCGTGGGCGCGAAGACGCGCGAGTACGAAATGCGCAAGCTCTGCCCGCTGCGGCCCGGCAGGTTTTTCAGATTCGTGTTCGCCTGCGTGATGTCCGCCGCGAAGGCGCCAATCGGCGTGTCGAGCGCCGCGCCCACCGCGCCGGACACGTAATCGTTGGCCACGATCGTGCCGCCATACAGCGTGACGAAATTATTGATGCCGCGCTGCACGCCCGCTTCGAAGACGAACGGGTGACTCTGCTCGGTCGAATTGCGGTACTGGCCAGCCGCCACGCTGTAACGCCAGCGGCCCTCGCGCAGCGCGTTCACCGGCGCGGCATATGGAACCACGGACACCCGCTGGCTGCCGTCGGCCTCGGTCACGACGACCTGAAGGTCGCCGCCATAGCCGGTCGGATAGAGGTCGTTGATCTCGAACGCCCCCGGTGCGACCGTGGTTTCATAGATGATGTTGCCGTTCTGCCGGATCTCGACCTTCGCGTTGGTGTTTGCGATCCCGCGCACCGTGGGCGCGTAGCCGCGCTGCGACTCGGGGTACATGCGGTCGTCCGTGCCGAGCTGCACGCCGCGCACGCCGAAGCTGTCGAATATCGTACCGTCCGTGTACGAATCGCCGAGTGTGAGCTGGCTCTTGATGGGCGTGAACGAGCGCTGCAAGTAGGTCTGCATGCTCTGAAAGTGGGTGCCCGCGCCGGTGGTGGTCGTGACGTTGCCGTTGTAGCGAAAGCGCCAGGCGCCGACGTTGAGGCCGGCCATCATGCCCAGGTAACCCTGTGTGGTCGACAGCCCGCTGCCGTTCGTGTGATAGACGTTGGCGTTGTACTGGAACGTCGCTGCCGGCACGCCGTCGTCCCAGTATTTCGGGTCGACCCAGCCGCGCGCGTTGCGGCTCATCATTGCCTGCGGAATGCTCACGTCGAGCCGCTGCTCGCCCATGTCGAACGTCGCGCTTGCCTGCGGGATCAAGTTGGGCAGCAGCGCAACGGGGCCGCCATTGGCTGCGGCGTCGAGCTGCGCGCGCGCCGCGTCGGACAGGCGGGTGAGGTCGACGCCCGCACGCGTGAGCAGATCGCGGTCGAAGGCAGGTTGTACGTTGTCCTTTTCGCCGCCCACTTCACGCAAGTTGACGTCGGTTACGCCTATCCACACCTCGTTCACGTAGAGCGTCGCGCGATAGGAGCCCGGCAGCGCGACATTGCCCTTGCCGAAGCGGGAAATGTCCATGGTCGCCGCGCTATTGCCGGTCAGGAACTGCGAGTTGAATTCCACGGTCGCCGGCGCCGCAGGTGCGGATGCCAACGCCAATGCTTCAGGCACGACCGGGCCGGCATCGACCGCCGCATACCCGCCTCCCGCCAGCGCGGCATGCGCCGCGGGTGCCTTCTCAGCCGCCGCCCGCGAGCTGGCGTCTGCGCTCATCGAGGCGAGGTCCGCGGGCACGAGCGGCGCACTCGCCACGCCCATCAGGTTCTGAACCGCGACATCATTGGCGGATGGGGACGGCACGGCGCCCTGCGCGTCGGCGGATGTCGCCTGCCCCGGCAGCGCGGCAATCCCGGCGGCCGCAACGCCGTCTGCCATGGCGTGCGAGGCGGTGAACGCGAGCACCACCGCCGCGCCGACCTGGCTCAGGAGAAGAGGATCCGCGTGAGCATGCCTGGCATTGGGTTTTGAATTGCGATTGGTCATATTGAGCCGGAATCGCAGGCAATAGGGGTCCTTGCCGATGCGTCGAGCCATCGGCGCACGGACCCGCTACCTCGCGACGTTCGAATGATTTGTGCACGCGCGCCGGGTTTCACGCCCCGCCCGGCGCCGCTCTGTCCGGCTGATGAAGGATTCGTAGTCCTTCTCAGCGTCAATCTGTTCGGCCTGCGGCCTGGCGCGAGGCCGCGGCGTTATTGCAACGCCGCCTCGTGCTTCATCGGGCCACCGTAGTCGTTCAGCGTCGTGAACGAGACCTTGCCGCCGGCGCCCGGCGCGGCAGAAAGCGGCAGCGCGAGCTGGCCGCCCGGCGCCACCATGCCGCCTTCGTCGAATTTCGGCGCATGCGGGCCCTCGCCCACCTGGGCCTCGATGATCGTGACGTGGTACGGCGTGGGATTCGAAACCAGCAGCGCAGGCTTGCCGTTTTGCACACCCGTATGCCACGTGAGCTTTCCCGGCGCATCGTCGGACTTGCCCTGAAGGCCAGCGGGACGGAAGAAGAATTTCAGGCGCGAGCGGAATGCGAGTTGCACGTAGTTCGGGCCAGCCTGCTCCGCCGAGGGCTTGGGCGGCACCTCGAGCATGTTGAACCACAGGAGGGTTTCGCGATCCTTCGCCATCGGTTCGCCCGTGTAGGCGATGCGGATCGTCTGCGACTTGCCCGGGTCGATGCGCGCAAGCGGCGGTGTCAGCATGAAAGGCAGATCGAGCTTGCTCGGATCGGCTTTCGGGTCGCCCTTGTCCAGCCACACCTGGGTCAGCGCCGGCGACTTGCCGACGTTGGACAGCTTGAGCGTCACTTCGCTATCCCCAGCGTTATAGATCACACGCGTGCCCCCAATGACGACGGACGCCTGCGCCGCGAAGGGCAACATCGAGCCTAAAGCCAGCACGCTCGCGGCAAGTGCGCTGCTGACGAGTTTTCGAAGATTCATGACGCTCAACCAGATAGCTAAAGTGCGGTGACATGGCGCTGCGCACGTTCGCGCGGCACGGCTAGTTGAGACATCGGTACTCATGGTATGGAGTCGATGCCTGCAAGAACAGCTCAGGAAGAAGCAGATGCGGCGCAGGACGGTATGAGCAAAAACAGCCAATTCTTCCGGAGATGTCCTGACGGACGGAAAGCGCGCGGGCGCCCCCGTCCGCACACCCGTGGATTACTGGTAGGCCATCGAGTAGGTGACGTTGGTCGTCACGCTGCCGGCGCTCGCGCCGCCAGTCGGCGAGATGTACTGCGCCGCGTACTGCAGGTTGGCCTTGCCGCTCGCGATCGCGACGGACTGCGAGTTCTGGGCACCATCGCCCTTGCTCACGTCGATGACCTTCATGCCGCCGTTGTAGTCGACCAGCTGGACTTCCACTTTGGTCGCGGTGCCGTTGTTCAGCAGGTTGCCGTCGCTCAGCGTGTTCGCGCCGTATTCCCAGAACGTGTGGACGTTACCCGCGTCCGGCGTGCAGTTCGTCAGGGCGATGTTGAAGCCCGTCGAGCCCGCGACCGAACCTGCTGCGGACAGCTCCGAAGCCGACAGGGTCGGCAGCGTGACCGTGAAGTTGTTGCCTTGACCGTTACCGCTCACGTCGCAGGTGTTGGCAATCAGTTCACCGTTGATGGTCACGATACCGCCGTTGCTCGCGGGTCCAGCAGCGTGAGCCGCCGAAGCAGCAAGCCCCATTGCCGCGACGATCATTGGGAGTGCAATTTTTTTCATAAAAAATAATCCTAAAGAGCCACCGAAGTGACCGACCAGATTGATGAATCAGCGAAAATCACGCTGAACCCGGGCATGACTCAGCCGACGGTGACAACCCCGCACCGGCCGAATTGCTAGTTCCGGCCGCTCAGCTCCCCATTCAAGGGGATCTAAAATTATGAAATCTGACTGCACGAAAAGTTATCAGAACAGTCTTAATTATCCGACCGTAAGAGCAGAATCTTCTTTATCTTTTCTTGGATAAACCTTGGCGCCGCTGTACTTTTCCGAAATGTCTTTGGATATTGAAATTTATTTGACAATTACTCAGCTTCGGAACTCTAATAAAAACCCTTCCTTTAAAATTTCCAGAATTAATCCGCCTACGCAAACAGGATGTCCAATTTGCCGTTGACGTCCCTTGCCGTTTTTCCTTTATCGTGCCTGGTTTATGTTAGTGAAATAGAGCTGGCGTCGACGCCATTCATGGGCGTTTCCGCCTGGCGATAAGCGTTCGCGCGAGAACAGCACGCCGCGCGTAAATCAAGCCTCATATCCATGGCGCCCATGAATAGCCGCCTCACCGCCGGTTCTTTTTTCTTCTCCTTGAAGACGTACAGCGCCGCGATCCTCGCGCTGGGCATGGCCTTCTGACAAGACCTGCCATTTCCTACAGGCCTGCTTTTCGCAGTCCTCTCCAATGGCGGTGCTGCGAATAGGCTCGGACGGTGCGAGCGCTACGCTCGATACGCTGCTCGGCAGCGTCTTCGCAATGTGTCTCGGCATCGCCGTTGCGGTGATCGCCAACATCCTGATCCCGCAATCGTCTGCCGCGGCGCCGACGCGATCGCGTGCGGTTCTTTCGCCTGATCGCCTCGCGCGACGTCTTCGCCCTTGCGCTCTATTTCGTCATGCTCGCCGCCCTGCTGTACGCGTTCGGCGGGTCGACGCTCAGCCCCTTGATTGGCACGCTGCCGGATGCGCACTGGCGCCCGGCGATCAAGACTCGAGAGCCCCATGAGCTGGATTCGTCGAATCGCCCACACTGGCACGATGGCGTGCGCCCGATAGCAACCGACAGCAACCGATAGTGCCGACCACACCGGCCGCTCTGATCGGGCCCGCGAGGCGCGCTAGCCCTCGCCATGCCGCGCGCCTACCGGGTGGGCACTACCACTTGATGCGATCGAAGCGCCGCGTATAGAGAATATCGGCGCCGTAGAACGTGCCGCCATAGGTGGCCACGGACCAGTAGCGCGTCAGATTGAGCGTGATCTTGATCGCGTTCGCGGCCGACTGCAGCCCCTGCTCGTAACCGAGCACGAACCGCTCGTTGATGGCCTTGGAGAGCAGCACGACTTCGGGGTCGGTCAGACCCACCTCGCTGCGCCCGATCGAAATTTCGTCGAGGCCGATGCTCTGCGCGATGCGCTTGCCTTGTGCGCTGCCGAGCAGCGCGAGCGCCGTCGTCATCGCGCTCTGTTGACCGACGTTGTTGCCCTGGTCGGTGCCGTGGCCGAACAGGAGCCACGAAAGCTTGTCGTTATCGGGCACGTTCGGCTCGGAGACGAGCTTGGCCACCGGCGCCTGAACCGTGCCCGTGACCTGCACGCCCGCCTCCACCTGCTGGTTGCGCCGCATCGCGAGAATGTTGATGCCCGGATTGCCGACCGGCCCGTTGAACGTAAAGAAGCCGTTCTCGATCGCGAGCTTGGTGCCGAACGCCGTGTAAGTGGACCCTTCGGTCACGCGCACGTTGCCGTTCGCGCGCAGCGGCACGTCCGGCGCGCTGTTCACGGTAATCGTGCCGGCGAGACCCAGGTCCGCGCCCTGCCCGCGGAAGCGGAAGTCGCGCCCGAGGTTGATGGCAACGTTCGCGCGGGGCGCGAAGCGCGGCGCGGGCTTCTTCGACGCAGTCTCCTCGATGGGCGGTGGCATGCCGCCGGTCGTCGTGCCGTCGGGGCGCACGATCACGACGTCGTTGCCGAGCGCGGGCGCGGCCGACTCGGGCATGTCGAAGCGCGCGCGATCTACGGTGAACTTGCCGTCGATCTGCATGCCGCCCAGATGCCCGCCATTGGCGATGCTCGCGCTGCCCGAAAGTGACAACTTGCGGTCGGGCGAAGCAAACAGCTCGAGCTTGTCCGCGATGATGCTCGCGGTAAGATCGGGCTCGTCGTTGTCGAGGCGCACGCGGCCCGTAGCGCGCAGCGTGCCGCTCGTCGCGCCATGGAACTCGACCTGCTGGAAATCGACGAGATTTTTTGAAAGCGCGATGCGGATCGTGCCGTCCTTCAGCTCCATGCCCTGGTCGACCACCGTCGCGGAAATGCCGTCGCCAATGAGCGAGCCCGTTAGGTTCGGCTTGGCCAGCGTGCCGCCCAGCGCGAGCTGCAGCGCGAGATGGCCATCGAGCAGGTAGGTCGGGCCCAGCAGGCCGCCGGTGGTCTTCAGCGAAGGCACGTTCGCCTTGATCGTGCCGCCGAGCGGCGCTTCTTCCGCCACCGTGAGCATGCCGCCGCGCGCCACGAGCGTCGTGTTCGTGTCGATGTCGAGCGTGCCGATGCGGCTTGCCTGCGCATGCGCTGTGAGCGTGAGGCGATTGCCGCCGCTGAAAGCCGCGCGCGCATTGAGATCGCCGATGCCGAGCGAGGCGAGACCGCGCCCGATCTCGGTCGTGATGTCGCCCGAGCGGCGCTTCACCTGCACATAGCCGCTCGCGCTCTGGCCGATCGAGAAGTCCCAGTCGCCATCGAAGATCAGATCGGTTTTGAGCGTGGACGGCACGCCTGTGAACTGCTGGCGCAATTGCATGATGCGCGCGACCGAGACGTTCGTGAGCGCGCCCGCCGAGCGGATGCGGCCGTGGTCGAGGTCGAACGACTTCAGGTCGAGCGAGGCGCCCACGGCTGCGATGCGCGTCGCGCCGAGCGTGAGCTTGCCCGGCCCCGCGCTCACCGTCACCGGCGCCTCCAGCTTCACGCCAGGCACGCCGCGGTTCTCGAGCTGCGTCACCGTGCCGTCCCAGCCTGTGCCTTCGCGCGTATCCGAGAGCTTGCCGTTGGCCGCCACCGCGAAATCGATCGGCTGGCCTTGTACCCTGCCCTTCGCGCTCGCGGTGAGCGTGTGCTTCGCGCGCGTGCCAGAAAGGCGCGCGCTCAAGGTCGTGATGTCGACGCCCGCCACGGCGACACCGCTCGCGTCGGCGCTGAACGCGAGCGCGCCGTTCGCGCCGTCGCGCGCCTCGGCCCGGCCCTCGGCGTGGCCGACGCGGTTCTCGCCGAACACCACGTTCTCGGCCTTGTAGTCGAGCGCCACGTCGGGATGCGCGAAGGTGCCGGTCAGGTCGCCGCTCGCCGCGAGCTGGCCCGCGACGCCGAAGCCGAGCCGGTCGAGCTGCGGTGCGTCCACGCGAAAGCGCAGGCGGTCGCCGCTTGCGCCAAAGCTGCCTTGCAAGTCAACGGTATTGCCCGCGACCGAAAGATTCGCGTGGCTCGGCAGGATGCGCGAGCCCGCCAGCTGGACGAGGCCCTGGCCGGTGAGCGGGAGGTCGTCGTAGACACTCGGGCCGAGCTTGAACTCGGCCTTCGTCGTCACGGTGGGCGCGAGCATGCCGCTCGCGTCGAGCGTGCCGTTCACGCGTGCCGTGATGCGGCGCGTTGGGCCTTTCTGCGCGGCCTGGCGTGCCGTCGTTTGCGGCGTCGCGCGTGGTGCCGCGGTTTGCGTGGTATTGCGCGCAACGTTCTGCGCTTGCGCCTGCTCGCTCGTCTGCGCAGGATTGAGCGCGGGGTTCATCGCGGGATTGAGCGCGAGGTTGCGTTGCGGATTCAGCGCATTGTTTTCCGCGGCGCGCTGCGCCTCGGTGGGCGCCGCGGGCCTGGCCGCGGGTTTGACCGCCTTGCGGGCCGCGCCCTTTTGCACAGGGACCTGCGGCGCCAGCGAGAGCGGATCGAAATTGGTCAGCACCGCCTTGAGCGTGTACGAGGAATGGGCGTCGTGCTTGAGCGCGCCCGTGATGTCGAGATGCCCGGCCCCCGAGCTCAGACGCACGTCGTTGAAAGCAAGGCGCGCGGGATCCTGCGTCACCTTGCCCTGCAGACGCAGCGCGGCCTTCGGATCGGCGAGATCGAGCGCGACGCTCTGCACGTCGCCGGCCAGATGCACCGTGATCGGGCCCGCCAGCTGGGTCGGGAGCACGCTCGCTTCGAGTGCGTTCAGATCGAGGGCCGCCACCTTGAGGTCGAAGCGGCCGTTACGCCCGCTCAGCACGCCGCTACCCGTCACTGTCGCGTTCTTCACGAGCCGCACGTTCAGGTTCGAGAGGCGTTGCGTATGCGCATCGAGCACGACGTCCGTGCGCGCCTCGATGAGCGGCAGCAAGTGCGCGTCGATAGCCCCCGGCTTCGCGTTGACGATCGACACCTTGCCCGCGACCGTAAAGCCCGCCGCATTGGGATTCTCGTGGCCGGGCGCGACGCCGGCTGCACCCGAAGCGAGGGCGGTGGCGGAAGCCGGTGCGGCAGCCGACGCCCCAGCGGACACCCCGGCCGAAGCGTTGCGCGCGTGCGCCGCGGACGCGCCCCGCGACCGCGCTGCCGATGACCCTGCCGATGCCGCCACCGATCCCGCCGCCGAGGCGCCAAGAGTACCGGACGCCGTTGCCGATCCAACCGCCGATGCGCCACGCGCACCGGGCGCCGCTGCCAACGCCGCCGCCTCGGGCACGAACGGCTTGACCGGGTCCTGCGACGGCTCCAGGTCGGCGCGCAGGGCCAAGTCGGCGAACGGCGCGCCCGGCGCGAACGCCTGCGGGTTCACGTGATCGAAAGCGAGCGTCGCGCGCTTGAGCGGCACAGCCGCGAACGGCGCCGCCTCGACATGCGCCTGCCCCGCCAGCTTCATGCCGCTCGCCGCGACGTCGGCGGTCAGCGCCTCGAGCGACCCGCCGAGGCGTGCGTTCACCTGCACCGCCTCGTTGTTCACCTTGCCCGCATAGCCAAGCTCGCCCGTGAGTGCGAACGGCCGCACGCCGTCGAGCTTCGCGCTCGCGCTCACCGCGCCGTACGGTGTGTCGAGCTGCTCGACGGCCGCCTCGTGATGGCGCCCGTCGCTGCGGCCGTGGAATGAGAAATTCGAGAACTCGGTGGTCGAGGCGCCCTCGTGCAGCGTGAGCTTCGTCACGCGCAGATCGCGGATCTCGAGCGCGAGCGGCAGCCGCAGGTCGCCCGGCAGCGTCAGCGGCGACGATGGCTCGGTGGACGGCACGATGCGCGCATCGACGTTGCCCACATGCAGATAGTCGAGCACGAAGCGCCAGGGCCGCTTCTCGTGGATCTCCAGCGCCCACTGGCTGCTCACGCGGTCGACCGCGAAGGTCGTGCCGTCCGTGCCACGCCAGCGCACGTCGCGCAGGCGCAGGCCCGTCGCGATCGTGCCGCCGTCGAGCGTGCCCGCGAGTTGGCCGCCCAACACCTTCACCGCTGCGCGCCAAACCCAGGCCGTGCCGCGCTCGGTGGTCGCCGCGCCGTACAGGAGCCCCGCCAGCAGCGAGACGATCAGCACCGGCGCCACAACCGCCCACGCGAGCGACTTCCACAGCCGGCGCCGGCGGCGCGGCGGCGGTGCGTCCGGCTCGCCGCCAACACCCGACGGCGGCGCGCCAGCGCCATGCGCTCCATTTGCTCCATTCGCGTCGTCACCGCCGGGCGGCGGCGCGCCGCCGCCATCCGAAGGCGCGGCAAGCGTCACCGCAGGCACGAGCCAGCCCAAGCAACGCAAGCGTTCATGCGCGCTCATGCGGCGCCCCCTGCGGCAGCGAGCCCTTTAGCCGTGCGTCCTGCGGCGGCACGCCCTCCGGCGGCGCGCTCCCCGGCGGTGCGCCCTGGGGCGAGCGGCAGCATCGAAGCGGCACGGAGCGTGGCAGGCGTCATCATCAGAATGCGATTCCGAGAGTCACGTAGGGCCGCACTCTGCGGTCGCGAAAACCGTACGCGAGGTCGAGATTGACCGGACCGACAGGGCTACGCCAGCGCGCGCCGAAGCCCGCGCCCGGATAGAAGACCTTTTCTCCCCAGGTGTCGGTGGCGGTGCCGACATCGAAGAAGACCGCGCCGCCCCAGTCGCGATTGAACCAGTGCTGATATTCGCCCGACCCGGTCACGAGGTACTTGGTCGGCAAAATCGAGCCGTCGACGTTGTTGCCGATGCTCTGGAAGGAATAGCCGCGCACCGAGTTCGAGCCGCCCGCGCGGAACAGCAGCGAGGCTGGCACGTCCGAGGAACTGCTCGACGTGAATACGCCCCCCATCTCGGCGCGAAACAGCACGATGTCGTCGCGGCCGATCGGCAGATACTGCTGGCCGCGCATGTAGCCGCGCACGAAGTTGGCATCGGAGCCCGCGCCCTTCACGCCGAAGCCCGCCTCCACGCGCACGAGGTTGCCCGAGCGCGGAAAGAGCGGATCGTCGACGTTGCGGCGCGTCCACGACCATTGAGGCACCAGCGCACGGGCCATGGTGGGCGGCCCGGCATTCTGGTAAAGGCGGTCCTGGTAGTAGAGCAGCGAGTACGCGTAGTCGATGTTCTGCGAGGTGCGCGTGCGCTGCACGCCCGCGCGCAGGCTGTAGATCGTGGTGTCCGAGACGTCGGTCGTCGTGTACGACGCCAGCACGCTGTTGGTCCACGCACGCGGGCCCGGCGGCATCGACAGTTGTATCTGGCCGTATTTCTGGATCTTGTCGAGCCGCCCCGAGAGCTGGAGCGGCCATGCCGAGCCAAAGGTGTTCAGATACGTGTACGAGCCCTGGATATGCGGACCGGTATCGGTCGAGTAGCCCACGCCGCCGCGGAAGTTGTTGTACGGATACTCGCTCACCTTCACGTGCAGCGGCGTCTGCTCGGGCTTTTGCGTGTTGTCGTCCACGTCGATGGCCACGCTCGCGTAGTACGGCGTGTTCTGGACCTGGCGCTGCAGCTCGGTCACACGGTTGACATCGTAGATTTCGCCGGGCGAGATCGGGTTCACGTTGTCGATGGTTTTCTGCGGATAACGCCGCGTGCCCGAGACGTCGATCTGCCCCATCGTGAAGGTCGGGCCGCTGTCAAATGTCACGGAAAGCTTCGCATCATGCTTGAGCGGATCGACGCGCGCCTCGGAATGCACGATCTTCGCGCCCAGGTAGCGCCGCGCCTGCAGCGCCCTGAGCGCCGCGCTCTTGGCGCCGTCCCAGCCCGACTGCGTGAAGGCTTCGCCTTCGTGCAGCGAGAACGCGAAACGCGTGGCATTTTCCTGCGCGGGGTCCTCGGTCTGCACGGGGCCGGTAAACGTGAGCGTCACCGCCGAGATCTGCGTGCGCGGGCCCGCGTCGACATATACGGTCACGGCGCGCTTGCCGTTCGCGCCTGTGCGCACGTCGGTGCGCACGACCGGCGTGAAATATCCGTCCGTGGAGGCCAGGTCGCGCACCTGCTGCGGCGTGGCGGTCACGAGAAAGTCGAACTGGTCGTCGCTGACGCCGGGCCGCGTGGAGAAGCGCGCGAGGTCGAGATGCGCTTCTAGCAGCTTGCGCAACTCGCGCGGCGAGGTCTGGATGTCGACGTCGTAGTACGTGCGCTTGTGCGACCAGGGCAGCAGGCTGGCGAGATCGGCGCGCGCGGGCGCCGCGGTCACCAAACTGGCCATGAGGCCTGCGGCAAGCCATGCGGCCAAGCGCAGGGAGAAGCCAGCGGAAGAGCAGGCTGAAAAGCGGGCCGAGAAGCTGGCGGAGAAGCAAGCCGAGAAGCAAGCCGAAAAGCGGATCAAAAAGCCGACTGCGGGGTGCCCCCCCTCAGCGGGCCCGCCGTTGGCGCGCTGCGTGGCGGCGTGAGCACGCCGCGTCACCCGTGACGGATGCCGCTTCGCACGCAACGCTTCGATCACCCATCCCGCCAAACAAGACCTCCAGCCGTCGTTCTTTTGCCCATTGCATACGTTTGCGCAGGCGCCTCTTGCCGCGGCGCGGGCGCAAACGCGTTATTTCACCACAACAACGCTCGAAAACCCCAGGACGCGGCGCAAAAAGGGCCGCAAGGAGCGCCTCATCAAGCTGCGTTGCCGCCTGGTACGACGCACAAGCACCGGTTTCACCCAGCTGCCGCTTGCCGGACACCGCTCCCCGGCCGGCGCGCACCAAGCCCGTCCGGGGCGTGCCGGGCGAGCGCCGATGCGGCCCCCGCCCGCGCACGGAGCGAGCGCCTTGCATGCACTGTCCGCCTGGATGTTCCGCGCCCGGCGCTTGCGGTAAAATTGCCGCCGACACGCATCGAGGCGGCCTGTCAGACACCGCCGCCTCACCGCACCTACGCGCACTTTTATGTGCACCTATGCGCAGCACTCGCGACGGACGTTAGCCATGTATCAGTCGGAAATCACGCAGTTCCTGAACCAGCTCAAAGAGCAGAAGCCGTATCTCGATGAGCAGCAGCGCAAGGGCCGCGCGCTCCTGTGGGACAAGCAGCCGGTCGACCTCGACGAGCGCGAGCGCCAGCAGGCCTCGCGCGTCAAGCAAACGTCGTACGTCTACTACCAGAACTTCTGATGGCCGAGGCCGACGGGGCCGACATGGCTAACGAGGCCGAAGGACGGCCCGACGCACGTCATGCCCCCCCGGCCGGCGCGGCGGCGGGCCATGCTCCAGCAGGCCCGGCCGGCCAGATGGCCAGCGCGGGTGAAGCGCTCGCCGCGCCCGCCACGGATTCGACGCCCGACACGGTTGACGGCGTCGCGTTTGCACGCCTGTACGGCGAGCCGCTCTTCAAGCTCCCGCAAGACCTCTACATCCCGCCCGACGCGCTCGAAGTCTTCCTCGAGACGTTCGAAGGCCCGCTCGATCTGCTGCTCTACCTGATCCGCAAGCAGAACTTCAACGTGCTCGACATTCCGATGGCGGACGTCACGGTGCAATACCTCGGCTATGTCGAGCAACTGCGCAAGACCAACCTCGAACTCGCCGCGGAATATCTGCTGATGGCCGCCATGCTCATCGAGATCAAGTCGCGCATGCTGCTGCCGGTCAAGAAGTCCGACACCGGCGAGGAAGCCGAAGACCCGCGCGCCGAGCTCGTGCGGCGCCTGCTCGAATACGAGCAGATGAAGCTCGCCGCGCAGCGCATCGACCGCCTGCCGCAGCTCGGCCGCGACTTCATGCGCGCCGAGGTCTATATCGAGCAGAGCATCACGCCGCGCTTTCCCGACGTGGACAGCTGCGACCTGCGCGCCGCATGGGCCGACGTCATCAAGCGCGCGAAGCTGGTGCAGCATCACAAGATCTCGCGCGAGGAGCTCTCGGTGCGCGAGCACATGAGCGTGATCCTGCGCAAGCTCCAGGGCGCGCGCTTCATGGAGTTCTCCGAGCTCTTCGACGTCACGCGCGGCGTGCCCGTCGTGGTCGTGAACTTCATCGCCATGCTCGAGCTCGCGCGCGAATCGCTCATCGAGATCACCCAGGCCGAGCCGTTCGCGCCGGTCTACGTGCGCCTCGCCTATCTGCCTGCCTGAGCCGCACTCGCCCATCGAGATTTGAAATCGCCACCGGCACGACGTCGTGCCGGTGGCGATTTCCTTTGGGCTTCGTGTCCGCGCGCGCGGCTTTGAGTTCGGACAAGAACGATGCGCGCCGCGCCGATGTTGAGATGTGTTTCCAAAGCGGAAGCCATAGACTGGCCCGCTTTACCGGCTATCGCCATGACGAGCGCTTACGGCTCGGTCACTTCAGCGCTAGCGGCTCGAAACCACCAACAATTTCATATGCACGGTCAGAAATTCATCCGTTCTCAGGGGCGCCGGAAACCAGGGGGATTCACCGCCATCGCGGCTCGATTGGTTGTGAGCGCAGCGATCTGCTTCTCGTGCACGCTCGCCCTGGCGCAATCGGCGGCCGACGATGCCAACAAGAGCAATAACCCGCTCAGCCTCGCGACCTCGCTGAACTTGCAGAACTACTTCACGCCGAGCCTCTTCGGCAGTAACGACCACACCAACGATTTCCTCTTGCGCTCGGCGATCCCGATCGCACCGAATGCGCTCATTGCGGCGCCGGAGATCTTTCGCGTGACCGTGCCCGTGAGCACGCGTCCGGGCAGCACGGGCGGTTACACGACGGGACTGGGCGACCTCAATCTGTTCGACATCTTCCTGCTGCACGGGGGCGCGATCGACATTGGCGCAGGGCCCCTGATCACGGCTCCGACGGCGACCGACCGCTCGCTCGGCACCGGCAAATGGCAGGCGGGCCTCGCGGCAGTCGCCATCAACGTCGACAGGCAGCGGCTGCTGGGCGCGCTGATTCAGTGGCAGCACTCGTTCGCCGGCCAGAGCGACCGGCCCGACGTGCAGACGCTCACCGCCCAGCCGGTCGTCATCTGGAATCTGCCCCAAGGCTGGTACGTGCGCTCGACCGGCACCTGGACGTTCGACTTGCAGCACGGGGGCTACTACATCCCGGTGGGGCTCGGCGCGGGCAAGACATGGAAAGCCCGCTCCACCATCTACAACGTGTTCGTCGAGCCCCAGTATTCCGTCGCGCACGCGGGCAACGCGCCACGATGGCAAATATTCGCCGGCTTGAACATGACCCTCGGCAAGTAGGCGCCGCGCGAAACCGGCGCCAGCCCCGCGCCCCGGAGCCGCAGCGCCCGAAGCATCGCTCGCGGCGCCATGACCCTCTTTTCCACGCCGTGGCGGCCGGGCAGCGCGATCCAGCCCTATACAGGCTCCCCTCGCGCGAGGCCAGGATAATCCCCCATCCGAAGCGGCTGCGCAGCACGCCCAAATCCTCTACAATCGCCCGCGCCTGCCCGTGACGGGCCGGGCACGCCATCCGGCCGGCCGCGCGCCCTGGTGCGCCGCGCGTTTCGCCGGTTGCCGCAACCCGTCTTGCCCCGTGCGAGGCATAACGCATCCGATCATGAAAGTCATCAGCTCGATTCAGGAACTGCGCGACCAGTTGCGCGGCCAAAACCGCACCGCGTTCGTGCCGACCATGGGCAACCTGCACGAAGGCCACCTCTCGCTGATGCGCCTCGCGCGCCAGCACGGCGACCCGGTAGTCGCCAGCATCTTCGTCAACCGCCTGCAGTTCGGCCCCAACGAAGATTTCGACAAATACCCGCGCACGCTCCAGGACGACATCGAGAAGCTGCAGAAGGAAAACGTCTACGTGCTGTTCGCGCCCACCGAGCGCGACATGTACCCGCAGCCGCAGGAATACCGCGTGCACCCGCCGCACAACCTCGGCGACATTCTGGAAGGCGAGTTCCGGCCCGGGTTCTTCGAAGGCGTCTGCACCGTGGTCATGAAGCTGATGTCGTGCGTGCAGCCGCGCGTCGCAGTGTTCGGCAAGAAGGACTATCAGCAGCTCATGATCGTGCGCGCGATGTGCCAGCAGTTCGCGCTGCCGACCGAGGTGATCGCCGCCGAAACCGTGCGCGACACCGACGGCCTCGCGCTCAGCTCGCGCAACCGCTATCTCGCGGCCGCCGAGCGCGCCGAGGCGCCGCAGCTCGCGGGTGTGCTGCGCACGATCCGCGAGCAGGTGCTCTCGGGCCGCCGCGACTTCCAGCAGCTCGAGCTCGACGCCATGGCCACGCTTGCCGCGCGCGGCTGGAAGCCCGACTACATCGCCATCCGCAGGCAGGCGAACCTCCTGCCCCCCGTACCTGGTGAAACGGATGCGCCGCTCGTCGTGGTGGCTGCGGCCAAGCTGGGCGCCACGCGCCTGATCGACAATCTCGAGATCTGAACCAATCTGAGCGGATCTGAGCGCCGCGCCGCCTGCGCGCCGGCTCACCCGGTCTCAGCACGCTTTTTTTCGGCATTACCCGTGGCGGGCCGTGCGCCCGCCCGCCTGAGGAGACTCACCATGCAACGCCATATGCTCAAGTCGAAGATCCACCGCGTCGCCGTCACGCACTGCGAGCTGCATTACGAAGGCTCGTGCGCGATCGACGAGAACCTGCTCGAAGCGGCGAACATCGTCGAGAACGAGCGCATCGACATCTGGAACATCAACAACGGCGAGCGCTTCACGACCTACGCGATCAAGGGCGAGCGCGGCAGCGGCATGATCTCGCTGAACGGCTCGGCCGCGCGCCGCGCGCAACTGGGCGACCTCGTGATCATCGCGGCTTTCGCGAACGTGGAAGAAGAAGAGCTGAAGGCAGGCTGGAAGCCGGACCTCGTGTTCGTCGACGAGAACAACCGCATCAAGGGCAGCCGCGACCACGTGCCGACGCAAAGCTGGAGCTAAAGCGCGAGCGGCCGCGCGGCGGCTTGCGTTCGGCGGCTTGCGTTCGGCGGCTTGCGTTCGGCGGCTTGCGTTCGGCGGCTTGCGTCCGGCGGCTTGCGTCCGGCGGCTTGCGTCCGGCGCTTGCGGCTCATGCGGCGGGCGCCCTGCCCGCCGCGGCACGCATCACCGGGCGCGGGGCACGCCCCCGGTGGTTCGCAGCGCGCTGGCCGCTCGCGCCAGTCACGCGCCATTCTCGCGCCGCTCAGGTCCACTCAGGGGCCGCTCAGGGGCCATTCAGGTACCACTCGGGTGGCGCTTATTTGCCGTCCACCCACGAGATGATCGGCTGCCACTGGTCGAGATCCTTATCCACACGGCTTTTCGCGACGTCCCATAGCGTGAGGCCGTGGGCGGCGAGCTGCACGTAATTCTGCGTGTCGCGCAGATAGCCCAGCACGGGCAGATCGAGCCCCTCCACGAAGCGTTGCAGTTGCTCGGCCGAGCGGGTGCGCGAGTCCACCCGCATGCCCACCACGCCCACCTTGATGGCGCCCTTTCTGACCGCCTTTTCCTTGGCGAGCCGGTCGAGGAAGTCCTTGGTCGCGAGAATGTCGAACATGGACGGCTGCAGCGGGACGATCACCTTGTCCGCGAGCTCGACGATCGCGGCGAGCCGGTTGCCATGCAGGCCCGCCGGCGTGTCGATCACGGCGTGCTCGAGCCCCTTGGGCGGCTTGCCCGGGTTGTCCAGGTCGACGCCCCAGCTCTCGATGGCCGGCAGCGTCTCGGGCCGCAGGTCGAGCCACGCGTGCGCCGACTGCTGCCGGTCGAGGTCCGCGAGCGCGACCCATTCGCCTTGTGCCGCGAAATAGCCGGCCAGATTGGTGGACAGCGTGCTTTTGCCGACGCCGCCCTTGGGGTTCGCCACCACGATCACCGTCATGAATGCTCCCGTCAGGAAGGCTGGCGCAGGGGCCAGCCGGTTTGCCGATTCTGCTGATTCTGCCGATTTCGCTTCCGCCGGTGCCGCAGCCCAGCCGCGCTAGCCGCTTCGAAGTGCGCGGCACACCGGCGCGACGGCACGCCGTCGCAACCGTCCGATAATATCGGCAAATGCGGCAGCGCCGAAGTCCCGGCACGAGCGTGCGCGCGTGTGGCGCATCGCACAGCCGCGAAGCCAGGCGTGCACGCCGTGCCGTTTCGAACCCCGATCCCCCTTCTGAAAATCAAGGAGACTTTCCTGTCATGAGCACGTTGCGCACCGATATCACCATCGATTCCCTGCACGAGCGCCAGCGCGGCCGGCTGCCCGATCTGATCGGCTTTCGCGCGGTCGCGCTCGAACAAGGCCTGCTGCGCGCCGAACTCGACATCCGCAGCGAACTGCTCGCGCCCAATGGCTTCCTGCACGCCGCCACGGTGATCTGTCTGGCCGATACGGCCTGCGGCTACGGCTGCCTCGCGCACCTGCCGCCGGGCGCGAAAAACTTCACCACCGTCGAGCTCAAGAGCAACTTTCTGGGCACGGCACGCGAAGGCACGCTGAGCGTGGTCGCCACGGGCGTGCACCTCGGGCGCAGCACGCAGATCTGGGACGCCACCGTGACGGGCCCGGACGGCAAGACCACGGCCCTCTTCCGCTGCACGCAGATGGTGCTGTACTGAAGCGAGTTCGCGAGGGCCGGTTCACGCGGATAGCTGGCCCTCCTGTTGCCGTACCGATGACGCCTTCCTGACCACTCCGGAGCGGTACGTCCGCGCCAGCCGTCGCCGTCGCGACCGCGCTCAACCGATCGCGCCATACAGGCGCGCCAGATCGAGGCTCGCTTCAAGGGTATCGGCTAGCCGCTCGAGCGACGCCTCGCGCAGCGCCGGGTAATCGACGCGTTGTGCCGCCTCGAGTCCCGCCCAGCGCAGCAGCGCGGCGCACGCTTCGGGCGTATCGAAGAGACCGTGCACGTAGGTCGCGAGAATCTGGCCGTCGGCTGACTGCGCGCCGTCCGCTCGCGGCTGCCCGGCCTCGCCGTTGCCGGCGCGGTCCATCGCGCCGTCCAGGGCAGAGTCGCCCACGCCGCTGGCCGACACGATGCGCAGCGCGGGCTCGGCCAGCGCCGGGCCGCGCGTGACGCCCATGTGGATCTCGTAGCCCCGCACCGGCACCGGCGGTGTGCCGTCGGCGGCTTGCGCGGCGCCGCGCAGCACGAGGCGGCCCGTCACGTTCTTCAGCGTCTTCTCCCGCGTGAGCTCGGTTTCGTAGTCGAGCCAGCCGAAGCCGGCCACGGCGCCGGGCTCGCCCTCCACGCCATGCGGATCGGCGATCGCGCGCCCGAGCATCTGCATGCCGCCACAAATGCCGATCACCCGCCCGCCGTAGCGCAGATGCCGCGCGAGCGCCGTTTCCCAGCCCTGCGCGCGCAGCCACGCGAGGTCGTCGCGCACGTTCTTCGAGCCCGGCAGGATCACGAGATCGGCGGCAGGCGGCGCGCTGCCCGTGCGCACATAGCTGAATTCGATCTGCGGATGCGAGCGCAGCGCATCGAAGTCCGTATGGTTGCTGATGTGCGGCAGCGCGGGCACCACCACGCGCAAGGTCTCGCCGCCGGCCTGCGCGTGCGTGTGGGCGGCGCCGGGCAGCATGTCCTCGGCATCGAGCGTCAGGCCGTGCAGATACGGCACCACGCCGAGCACCGGCTTGCCCGTCTGCGCTTCGAGCCAGTCGAGACCGGGCTTGAGCAGCGAGGCGTCGCCGCGAAAGCGGTTGATGATGAAGCCCTTCACGCGCGCGCGCTCGCTCTCGGACAAACACGCGAGCGTGCCGATCAGGTGCGCGAACACGCCGCCGCGGTCGATGTCGGCGACGAGCACGACAGGGCAGTCGACGGCCTCGGCAAAGCCCATGTTGGCGATGTCGTTGGCGCGCAGATTGATTTCGGCGGGGCTGCCCGCGCCTTCGACGAACACGGTCTCGTAGCGCTCGCGCAGCCGTGCGTACGACTCGAGCACGGCTTGGCGCGCGAGCGGCTTGTAGTCCTGGTAGGCGCGCGCGTTCAGATTCATGCGCGCCTTGCCGTGGACGATGACCTGCGAGCCCAGATCGCTGTTGGGCTTGAGCAGCACGGGGTTGAGGTCGGTATGCGGCGCGATGCCCGCGGCGAGCGCCTGCAGCGCCTGGGCGCGGCCGATCTCGCCGCCGTCGGCCGTCACGGCGCTGTTCAGCGCCATGTTCTGCGGCTTGAACGGCGCCACGCGCACGCCCGCGCGGTACGCGAGGCGGCACAGGCCGGCCACGAGCGTGCTCTTGCCGGCGTCGGATGTGGTGCCCTGGATCATCAGCGTGCCGCGCGGCACGGCGGGTTTCGTAACAGACATGATGGCGATGAGTGGCGGCAATGGCGGCAAAATGCCGGGGCGTTCGGGCGAAGGCGCATTATCCCATCGGCTGCGCGCGTCGCAGACGGTCTGCGCCGCTTCTCTCCACGCTCTTCACGCTCTTGATGCTCTCGACGCTCTCCCGCCGCGATCACCGTCAATCTGTCGGACACTAGCCGCTACAATCACGCGATGATTTCGCGCGACTTCACCTTCATCGTCGGCGGCGCGCGCTCGGGCAAGAGCGCCTACGCCGAACGCCTCGCCGCAGAGAGCGGCCTGCCGGTCACCTATATCGCCACCGCGGCCACGCCCGGGGGCGCACACGCCGATGCCGAATTCGCCGCGCGCATCGCGCACCACCGTGCGCGGCGGCCCGCGCATTGGGCCATCGTGGAAGCGCCGCTCGATCTCGCGGGCGCGCTCGACGCCGCGGCCACACCCGGCCAGTGCGTGCTGATCGACTGCCTCACGCTCTGGCTCGCCAACCTGCTTTGCCCGCCCGGGTCGGAGGCGCCGCTCTCCGACTGGCGCGCGCGCCTCGACGCCTTCGCCGCCGCCTGCGAACGCGCGAAGCACGCCGACTGCACCGTGCTCGTGGTCAGCAACGAGATCGGCATGGGCGTCGTGCCGATGGGCGCGGCCACGCGCCTCTACGTCGATGAGCTTGGCCGCCTGAACCAGCGCATCGCCGCGCTCGCCCACCGCGCGACGCTGGTGGCCGCCGGCTTGCCGCTCGTGCTCAAGGCGCCGTCGCCGGACGCAGCGGGCGGACTGAGCGGACTGAGCGGACTGAGCGGATCAGGCGGATCAGGCGGATCATGCTGACGATGCTGAGCCTGCCCGCCACCGCCGCGCTCGCCGTCGCCGGCGTGGCCGTCGAC
Source organism: Paraburkholderia silviterrae (assembly GCF_004353915.1). Taxonomy (GTDB): domain Bacteria; phylum Pseudomonadota; class Gammaproteobacteria; order Burkholderiales; family Burkholderiaceae; genus Paraburkholderia; species Paraburkholderia silviterrae. The sequence goes on from NZ_SMRP01000014.1 coordinate 144,010, forward strand.
CGCTGGATCGGCGAGCCGCGCCGCGCGCATCCGCTCGTCGCGTTCGGCGCGCTCGCGAGCCGCATCGAAAAGCGCCTGAACACCGGCCGCCGCGGCCGCCCGCTCGGCCTCCTGGCCTGGCTCGCCGCGGTTGCGCCGCCTGTCGCGCTCGCGGCGCTACTGTGCGCCGTGCTGCCCTGGCCGCTCGCGTGGGCGCTGCACATCGCGTTGCTGTGGTTCGCGCTCGGCGCGCGCAGCCTCGAAGAGCACATCGCGCCCATCGCACGCGCACTTGCCGAACGCGACCTCGCGGCGGCGCGCGAGTTGACCGCGCGCATTGTCTCGCGCGACACCGCCAACGCCGACGCCACCGCGCTCTCGCGCGCCGCCTGCGAATCGGCGCTCGAAAACGGCAACGACGCGATCTTCGGCGCGCTGTTCTGGTTCGCCCTCGCGGGCGGGCCGGGCGCGCTCGCGTTTCGGCTCGCCAACACGCTCGACGCGATGTGGGGCTACCGCACGCCGCGCTTTTTGCGCTTTGGCTGGGCGGCCGCCCGCATCGACGACGTGCTCAACTGGATTCCCGCCCGCCTCACGGCCGCGAGCTACGCGCTGCTCGGCGACACGCGCGTCGCGCTGCGCTGCTGGCGCGAGCAGGCGCCGCGCTGGGAGAGCCCGAACGCGGGCCCGGTGATGGCCGCGGGCGCGGGCAGCCTGAACGTGCTGCTCGGCGGCGCGGCGGTCTACCACGGCGCCGTGGAGGAACGCCCCGCGCTCGGCGCCGGCGCGCCGCCGCGTGCCCAGGACGTGACGGCCGCGCTGCGTCTCGTCGAGCGCACGACGATCCTGTGGCTCGCCATGCTCCTTGCACTGGCCTTCCTGAGCGTGGCAACCCATGTCTGAAGCGCATCTCGACACGGCTCCGCACGTGATCGCGCACGGCGGCAATCTGCACGAAGCCGCGCGGCGTTACGGCATCGCCTGGGATGCGTGGATCGATCTTTCGACCGGCATCAATCCGCACGGCTATCCGGTTCCACCGGTGCCCGCCGCAGCGTGGCGACGCCTGCCCGAGGACGGCGACGGCTTCGCCGCCAGCGCGGCGCGCTACTACGGCGCGCCCGATGCGCAGCACGTGTTGCCGGTGGCCGGCAGCCAGGCCGCGATCCGCGCGCTGCCCGCGCTGCTGGCCACACCGGCATCGGCGGCGTGCGTGGCGATCGCGCCGCTCACCTACGGCGAATACGCGCCCGCGTTCGCGCAGGCCGGCCACGCCGTCGTGCCGCTCGACATCGCCAGCGCGACGCTTCCCGAAGACGCGACGCACGCGGTCGTCGTGAATCCCAACAATCCCACGGCGAGCCTCATCGGCCGCGAGACGCTGCTGCGCTGGCACGCGCAGCTCGCCGCGCGCGGCGGCACGCTGATCGTCGATGAAGCCTTCGCCGACGCCTGCACCGATTCCCGCGCGGCCTCGCTCGCGGACGCAACCGGGCGCACGGGCCTCGTGGTGCTGCGCTCGCCCGGCAAGTTCTTCGGCCTCGCGGGGGCGCGCTGCGGCTTCGCGCTCGCGGCGCCCGCGCTGCTCGCGGCGCTGCGCGCGCGACTTGGTGCGTGGACCGTGAGCGGACCCGCGCGCCATGCGGTCACGCACGCCTTCGAAGACACCGCGTGGCAAGGCGCGATGCGCGAGCGGCTCGCCGCCGAAAGCGCGCGCCTTGCGGCATTGCTCGCCTCGCACGGTCTCGCGCCGCGCGCCACGCCGCTGTTCGCCTGGATCGTCCATGCGCGCGCCGCCGAGTTGCAAGACGCACTGGCCGCGCGCGCGGTCTGGACGCGCCGCTTCGATGCACCGGCGAGCCTGCGCTTCGGGCTGCCCGCATCGGAAGACGAGTGGCAACGCTTCGAGACGGCGCTCGCGCAGGCCATGCAGGCACTCGGCTGATGCGGCGCCGGTCGATCGTCCACGCCGGCACGCGCGCTTGCACTCGCCCCGGCTTGCGAGCCTTCGCACGCGCACTCGCCTTCGCGAGCGCCGTCGCATGCGCGCCTGATACGGCCTGCGCCGCCACTGTCAACGCCGTCGACGACGCCGGCAACACCGTCACGCTCGCCGCGCCCGCGCAGCGCGTCATCAGCCTCGCGCCGCACGCCACCGAGCTGATCTACGCGGCGGGCGGCGGCGCGAAGCTGGTGGGCGTGGTCGCCTACAGCGATTTCCCGCCGCAGGCGCTAAGCGTGCCGCGCGTGGGCGACAACCGCGCGCTTGACCTCGAACGCATCGCCGCGCTCAAGCCCGATCTGATCGTCGTCTGGCGGCATGGCAATGCGCAGCAGCAGATCGACCGTCTGCGCGAGATGCACATCCCGCTCTTTTTCAGCGAGCCGCATCGGCTCGACGACGTGGCGACCTCGCTCACGCGGCTCGGCGTGCTGCTGGGCACGCAAGAAACCGCGCAAGACGCGGCCGATGCTTATCGTCGCGAGATCGCGCGGCTGCGCGCGCGCTACGCGCAGCGCGCACCGGTAAGCGTGTTCTACGAAGTCTGGGACCAGCCGCTCATGACGATCAATGGCGAGCACATGATCAGCGACGTGATCGCGCTATGCGGCGGACGCAACGTGTTTGCCGCGCTGCGCCCGCTGGTGCCCACGCTCTCGACCGAAGCGGTGCTGGCCGCCCATCCCGACGCGATCGTTACCGCGTCGCAAGGCGCGACAGCGCCGGACCGGCCGCTGCCAGCGCTCACGCACTGGCGCGCGTGGCCCCAGTTGCCGGCTGTGGCGCACGGCAATCTCTTCGCCATCGACGGCGATCTGCTCACGCGGCCGGGACCGCGCATCGCGCAAGGCGCGGCGCAGCTATGCGAGGATCTCGATCGCGCACGCTCGCGCGATGCCCGCACGGCAAATTAATCTGGAATCCGAATAAATTGGCAGCCAGATTCAGGCGTTCCAGCGCGCGAGCTGCCACTCGCCGCTCGACGCCTCGCGGCGCAGCGTGACGATAGCCGCCATCTCGAGCGGCCAGCGCACGCAACGCGCGAGCGGCAAGCTCAACGCGCGCGCCGTGATCGCACGCATCACGCCCGCATGCGCGACGGCCCACAGGCTCCCGTGCGCCTCAGTATCGAGTGCATCGAACCACCCCGACACACGCGCATCGAACTGCGCGACGCTCTCGCCGCCATGCGCACGCGCATGCTCGAAATCCGCTGCCCAGGCGTCGATCTGCGCGCGCTCGATGGCGTCCCAGCGCTGCATCTCCCATGCGCCGAAGTCCATCTCCGCCAAGCGCGCGTCTTCGCGCGGCGCGAGGCCACCGTGCATGTGCCCGAGCACCCGAGCGACGCTCGCACAGCGCGTGCGCGGGCTCGTCTCGATGCGCTGCGGCACGCGTGCGCCAAGCGCGGCCAGACGCGCGGCGATCGACGCCGCACCCGCATCGGCGGCCGCTGCGAGCGAGACGTCGGACTTGCCGTAGCACACGCCCGGCTCCACCGCCACGGCAGGATGACGAATCAGGACGAGATCCACGCGAGCCCCATCAGATAGATCGCCAGCTCGAACACCTGCTGTGCGAAACCCAGGCAATCGCCCGTATAGCCGCCGATGCGGCGCACGAAATAGCGCCCGAGCGCATAGCGCAGCGCAACGAGCACGGCGAGCGTCGCCACGCCCGCGCCCCAGTCCGGCCACGCGGGCCAGAGGAGCCAAGGCAGGCCGAACAGGCACGCACAGCTTAGTGCGAGCGCACTCATGCGCTGCGCGACCGGCTTGGCCTTGCCTTCGGGACGCACGTAGTCGAGCGAGACGAGGTAGCTGATCGCCAGCGCGCGGCTCGCCGCGTGGCCGGCAATCATCAGCGTGGCGGCGCGCAACGGCGGCAGCGCGGCAAGCGTCTGCCACTTCAGCGCGAGCGAAACAACGAGGCCGATGGCGCCGAACGCGCCAATGCGCGAGTCGTGCATGATGCGCAGCACGTCCTCGCGCTGGTACGCGCCGCCGAATGCGTCGATGCTGTCGGCGAGACCGTCCTCATGGAACGCGCCGGTAGCGAGGAGCGTTGCGCCCATCGAAAGCAGCACCGCCACGCTCGCCGGAAACACATGCAGCGCCGCGAGGTACACGAGCGCCGCCAGCGCGCCGAGCAACGCGCCAACGAGCGGAAAATAGCGCGCCGCCGCATTGAGCCATTGCGGTTCGAAGCCGACCCAGCGCGGCACCGGCACGCGCGTGAAATAGCCGAGCGCCGTGAAGAAGTAACGCAATTCCGCGAGCGGATTCGTCGCGCCCTTCATGCGACTCAATGCGCACGCTCGCCGTTGGGTTTCTCGCTGCGCGCGTCCACGCCCGCGGACTCGAAGCTCGCCATTTCGTTGAGAAACGCCACGGCCGCGCGCAAAAGCGGCACCGCCAGCGCCGCGCCCGTGCCCTCGCCCAGACGCAGATCGAGCGCGAGCAGCTCGCGCGCGCCGAAATGATCGAGCATGCGCCGATGCCCCGCCTCGTTCGACGCGTGCGCGAACACGCAGTAATCGCGCACGTGCGGCGCGAGCGTATCGGCCACCAGCAGCGCCGAGGTCGCGATAAAGCCGTCGACGAGAATCGCCATACGCAGGCGTGCCGCTTCGAGAAACGCGCCCGCCATCATCGCGATCTCGAAGCCGCCGAAGGTTGCGAGCACATCGATCGGCTCGCGCACGTTCGCGTGGCGCGCAAGCGCCGCCGCGAGCACGTTGCGCTTTCTCGCGAGGCCCGCGTTGTCGAGCCCCGTGCCGCGCCCCACGCATTCGTCGATGGGCACGTTGCACAGGCGGCTCATCAGGCACGCGGCCGACGACGTATTCGCGATGCCCATCTCGCCAAAACCGATCACGTTGGTGCCGAGCGCCGCGTGGTGGCGCACGCGCGCCGCGCCCGCCGCGAGCGCGGCGACGGCCTCGTCGCGCGTCATTGCGCTCTCGTGGGCGAAGTTGCGTGTGCCGGGCGCAATCGGCAGCGAAACGAGCGCCGATGCAGACGGCAGCGGCGGCAATGGCGTGGCGACGCCCGCATCGACGATCTCGAGCTCGAGCCCGGCCACGCCGCTGAACGCGTTGATGGCCGCGCCGCCCGCGAGGAAGTTGGCGACCATCTGCGCGGTCACCGCCTGCGGATACGGGCTCACGCCTTCGTTGGCGATGCCGTGGTCGCCCGCGAACACGATCATCACCGGGCGCTCGACGCGCGGGCGCGTGGTGCGCTGGATCATGCCGAGCTGGCGCGCGAGCGCCTCGAGGCGGCCAAGGCTGCCTGGCGGCTTGGTCTTCGTATCGATGAGGTGCTGAAGCTCGTCGCGCAGCGACTGGTCGAGCGGCTCGACGGCCAGCAATTCGGAAAGCGTTGAAGTCATGGTGGTTTCAGTTCGATTCGGTTCGATTCGGTTCGATTCGCGCGCGCCGGTTCAGCGCTCGCGTGGCGGTTCGAAGGCGGCCACGAGCGCCTCGTGTGCCCCTTCGCGGATCAGCATGAGCGGATGGCCGAAGGCGGCGCTCGCACGCTCGGCCGTGAGCACGTCGCGCACCGGGCCCGCGAAGCAGCCGCCGCGGCCATCGAGCAGCAGCGCGTGCGTCGCGTAGCGCCGCGCAAGATTGAGATCGTGACAGGAAAACACGACAGTGCGCGACCCGGTGTTCACCCAGTGCGCGAGCGCCTGGAGGCAGGCGATCTGATGATGCAGGTCCAGATGCGCGAGCGGCTCGTCGAGCAGCAGGAGCGGCGCGTCCTGGCACAGCGCCGCCGCGAGCGCGACGCGCTGGCGCTCGCCGCCCGAGAGCGAGAGCACGTCGCGTGCGGCGAACGTTTCGAGGCCGAGCATCGCGAGCGCGGCGTGCGCGGCGGCGCGGTCGTCTTCGCTTTCCCAGCCCCAGCCTGCGAGATGCGGATAGCGGTTGAGCAGCACGGTGTCGAGCACGCTCGCGCTGAACGCATCGCGCACGTCTTGCGGCATCAGCGCGCGACGTTGCGCGAGGCGCACCGGCCGCCAGTCGCGCAGCGCCACACCATCCACTTCGACATGGCCCGCAGCGCTCTCGCGCAGGCCTGCGAGCGTCGCAATCAAAGTAGTCTTGCCCGCCCCGTTCGCGCCGGCCACGCACCAGATCTCACCGGCCTCGAAGCGCTGCGTGAGGCCCTCGACCAGCGTGCGCGCGCCCGCACGCAGCGTGAGCGCATGCGCGGCGAGCAGCGGCTTCGCAAGCATGGCGTCGTGGCTCGCGGCGGCGCTCGATGAGCAACTCATGGCGTGCGCCTCTTGAGCAACATCCACAGGAACACGGGCACGCCCGCGAGCGCGGTCACAACGCCCACGGGCAGTTGCGTGGGCGCAGCGACGGTCCGCGCGACGAGATCGGCGCCCATGACCGCGAGACCGCCCGCGAGCGCGGCCGCGGGCACGAGCATGCGCTGGTCGTTGCCGAAGGCGAGCCGCAGCATGTGGGGCACGACGAGCCCGACGAAGCCGATGGTGCCGCCCGTCGTGACGGCCGCCGCCGCCGCGAGCGAGGCTGCGAGATAGACGCCCACGCGCAAACGCAGCACCGGCACACCGAGCGCCTGGGCGGCGGCGTCGCCACGCAGCAGCACGTTCAAGCGCGGCGCGGCGCTCACGCCAAACACGAGCACGAGCGCGAGCGCGATCAATGCGGGCCACGGCATGCCGGCGCCGTTGAGGTCGCCGGTGAGCCAGAACAGCATGCCGCGCAGGCTCGCTTCGGGGGCGAGCGTCAGCACGAGCGTGATGAGCGCGCCCCACCCCGCCGCCGTCACCGCGCCTGTGAGCAACAGACGCGGGGAACTGTCCTGCGGCTCGCCGCGCCAGAGTTCGCGGCGCGCGAGGCCGAGCACGAGCAGGATCGAAACGAAAGCGCCCGTGCAGGCGCTCGCCTGCACGGCCCACCACGCAGCGCCCGCGATCATCGCCACCAGCGCGAACGCCGCGGCGCCACCCGAAACGCCCAGCACGTAGGGTTCGGCGAGCGGATTGCGCAACAGCACTTGAAGCAGCGCGCCCGCGAGCGCGAGCAGCGCGCCGCATGCGAAGCCGCCGAGCGCGCGCGGCAGGCGCAACGTGCGGACGATTTCGCTCGCCATGTCGTTAGCGTTTGGTGTGGAAGAGGTGGCCGGCACGAGCGCATGCAGCGCCTGCCCGAGCGTCACCGGCACGCTGCCGATCACGAGCGACGCCACGAATACGGCGAGCGCAGCAATGGCCAGCGCGCACCAGATCGCCGCTGCCCGGCGCGCGTTCATCGTGCTGCGCAGCGACATGGCGCGCGGCAAGACCTGCGCAGGCGTGCGGCGCGGGTTTTCGGGGTGGACGGTTCGCATCGTCGAAAGAAGTGGTCGACCTCAGGACACTGACACGTCGCCGCTGCGGCTCGCGAGGCGGCATACGCGTGACGTATGCCCGCCGGCATGGGATTTCGTCGCGACGCGCAGTCCGGGACGCGCTCTCCGGGACACGCAGTCCGGGACGCTCACGCCGGCGCCCGAGCGCCGGCAAGTGTAGGAGGGCCCCGTACGAGCGTCAAGAAAGCGCCATTATTGCGCGAAATACGGTTCCTATTGCGGTGAGAAGCTCAGTGCGAAGCGCGGCGAGAAGCTCGGCGTGAAGCGCGGTGCAAAGCGCAGCGCGAAGGCCGGCCTCGCGCAAGAGGCAAAATGCGTTCCCGCACGACGTGCGCCGGCACCTTATGGGTTAAAAACTGCAAGAAGCGGACATGAAGCGGGGCTGTTACGTCTGGAAACGACGCAAATGTCGGAATACGCGACAATCCGCGCTAGAATGCCTGTCTTTAGAGGACGCAGCACATGCTCAACGAACTCGAAACACTCTCACAAAACATCGGGCGGCTGATCGAGATCAATCAGCGCCATCATGAAGCACGCGTGGCGCTCGAAGAGCAACTCGCACAATTGCACGCGCAATGCGAAGCGACGCGCGCCGAACTCGAACAGGTGCGCGAAGAGCGCGACGCGCTGCAGGCCGAGCGCGATGGGCTCTCGGCCAAGATCGACGACGCGCAGGTCCGTCTGAACGCGATCCTCGAAAAGCTGCCGCGTGCGCGCGCCAGCGCGGAGCGCGAGAACCAGCTCGATTTGCTCGAGCCCTCGCAGAGCGCCGACGACGACAACGCCGCTCGCCACGGAGAAAATGCATGACGACCAAGCAGATCGAAGCGACGATTCTCGGCCAAAGCTATCGCCTCGCCTGTTCAGCGGAAACCGAAGCCGCGCTGCTCGAAGCGGTGGCGCGCGTGGATGCGGAAATGTCGAAGATCCGCAATCACAGCAACGTGCGCGGCACCGATCGCATCGCGGTGATGGCCGCGCTCTCGATCGCGTCGGAACTGCTGCGACTGCAAACGAGCGTGCGACACGGCGAGGCATTCCCAGCGGAAGAAATCCGTCGTACAATGCGCCAAATGAACGAGCAGCTTGGCGCAGTTATCCAGCAGTACGGTGTGCAATAAAACCCGCTGCACAATGCGTTAAAATGTTGCTCATGGAAAGGTCCACAAGACGTTTCTAAACAGCGGTGCCCTCGCGGTACCGTGCAGCACCGAACAGCGTAGTACAAACAGTTTAGTCAGCTTCCCTGCCTGGTTCGCCAAGGTCATATATTCCTTGAACCAATGCCATGTGCACGGTTGCGGAAATTTGTAGCACGGGCGTGCGCGTCACTAGTCTGATGTACCCAAAGTGCTGCTAACTGCGACCAATTCTGAACCCTCGGTTCAGGATGCCGGCCTAGCGGCTATGGCGGGGACCTATTCAAACGGCATCGGACTCACGTCCGATGCCGTTTTCCTTTTGTGCTTTGCTTTTGTATCATCCGGCTGCATCTTCGCTTGCCGCGACGTTGCTGCATCTCCCTTCACTTTCGACGCGTTTCTTCGACTCATGCGCTACTGGCTGATGAAGTCCGAACCCGACGAAGCAAGCATCGACGACCTCGCGAACGCTGCGCAGCGCACGCTGCCCTGGACCGGTGTGCGCAACTATCAGGCGCGCAATTTCATGCGCGACACCATGCAGATCGGCGACGGCGTGCTCTTCTATCACTCGAGCTGCCCCGAGCCTGGCATCGCGGGCCTTGCGCAAGTCTCGTCCACGCCCTATCCCGACCCCACGCAATTCGATTCGAAGAGTCCCTACTACGACGCAAAATCCACGCAGGAAACGCCGCGCTGGGTACTCGTCGATGTGGTGTTCAAGAAGAAGTGCCCGCTCATTGCGCTTGCCGCGTTGCGCGAGCATGAGGAACTCGCTGAGATGCGCGTGCTCGCCAAGGGCAATCGCCTGTCCATCACACCGGTCACGAAGGCCGAGTGGGACTTCATCACCAAGCGGCTGATGTGAGCCCAGATGCGAGCCTTGATGTGAGCCCTGACGTAAGCCCCGACATGAGCCCAGATTGGCGGCGCGGCGTACGCCCACCGCCAATCTTTAAAGATTGCAAAGCCCCCCTGCTCCAGCGGGAACCCTGCGTAGCCCGCCCCGCCTAACGAACACGCACGGATATTCATCGCGCACACGCAGCCGACACGCACGCACGAAGTTGCGCACAATCATGCGCTCGCGCCGGCACGCTTAAACCCGTTCGTGTGCGCGCCGTTCGCGAATCCGTTCTGCAAGGAGCCCAAATGAAGAGAAAAACCGCCATCACGCTCGCCGCCGCCTTCGCTGCTGCTGTGCCGCTCGCCATGACGCTCGCACCAAGCACTGCGCTCGCGCAGAGCGAAGCGCGCTATCAACCCTCGGGCGTGCTCTCGCTGTCCTCCGAGGCGAGTGCCGAGGTGCCGCAGGACGTCGTCACGATTACGCTGTTCTACGAGCAGGAAGCGAGCGATCCCGCTTCGCTCACGGCCACGCTCAATCAACGCGCCGACCAGGCGCTGCAAAAAGCCAAGGGCGTTGCGGGCGTGACCGCGCGCTCGGGCCAGTTCTCGATCTATCCGTCGACCGATCGCGACGGGCGCATTTCGGCATGGCGCGGCCGCACGGAGGTCGTGCTCGAGTCGCACGATTTCGCCGCCGCTTCGAAGCTCGCCGGCGATATTTCCTCGGTCATGCAAGTAGGCAACGTGCAGTTCTCGCTCTCGCCCGAAGCGCAGCGCGCTGCGCAGCAGAAGCTTGCAGGCCAGGCGATTGCCTCGTTCCGCGAGCAGGCTGCCGCGAACGCCCGCGCGTTCGGCTATAGCAGCTACACGGTGCGCGACGTGAACGTGGGCCACCAGGGCGTGCCGCCGCGCCCGATGATGATGATGAGCGCACGCGCCATGTCGGCCGACGCGAAGGCCGCGCCGCCCATGCCGCTCGAAGGCGGCACGTCCACCGTGACCGTCAACGTGTCGGGCTCGGTGCAGATGAAGTAGCGCGCACGTTCAAGCTGTCGCGCCGCATGTCGCCCGCCGCATGTCGCCCGCTGCATGTCGCCCATATGGCACACATGACACGCGCGGCACGCGCAAAAAGCAAGAAAGCCACGGCAAAACCGTGGCTTTCTTCATGGTGCGTCCAGTGCACCGCCGAAGCGCATCAGCTCTTTGCACTCACCGCTTGCTGCGTGCCGTTGCTGCGTTTCGCGCGGCGATACGCCCAGATCATCAGCAGCGCGCCCACAATGATCATCGGCAGCGAGAGCCACTGCCCCATCGACAGGCCCAGCGCGAGCAGGCCGAGGAAGTCGTCGGGCTCGCGCGCGAACTCCACGGTGAAACGCGCGAGGCCATAGCCGATCAGGAACATCGCCGAGATCGCGCCCATGGGCCGCTGCTTGCGCGAGAACAGGATCAGCACGATGAAGAGCGCGATGCCTTCGAGCGCGATTTCATAGAGCTCGGACGGATGACGCGGCAGCAGGTGATATTGCGCGAACACTTCGTTCAGATGCCACTGCGCGGCCTGTTGCGGGTGCGTGGCGAGCCATGCCGCGTCGTCGTTGGCGGCACCCGGAAACATCATGGCCCACGGCGAGTCCGGCGAGGTCACGCGGCCCCACAGTTCACCATTGATGAAGTTGCCCAAACGCCCCGCGGCGAGGCCCGTGGGCACCATCGGCGCAACGAAGTCGGTGACCTGCAGCCAGGTGCGTCCGCGCTGCCACGCGAACAGGATCATCGCGAAGGTCACGCCAAGGAAGCCGCCATGGAACGACATGCCGCCTTCCCACACCTTGAAGATGTCGAGCGGATGCGCGAAGTACCAGCTCGCCTTGTAGAAGAACACGTAGCCGAGGCGCCCGCCGAGGACCGTGCCGAGCACGCCGTAGAACAGGATGTCGTCGATGTCCTTGGCGGTCCAGCCCTGCGCAGCCACGTATGGCAGGCGCAGGCGCAGACGGCCGATCACGATCGCGAGGATGAAGCCGACGAGATACATGAGGCCGTACCAGCGCACGGCGAGCGGCCCCAGATGAATGGCGACGGGGTCGAAGTTCGGGTGGATGAGCATCGTGGAATCAGTGCTTGTCGGCGGTGAGGATTGAAGTCGAGTTGTAAGAAGCGCCGCAAAATCGGCAAGAAAATGTCCAATGCGTGCCCAATGCGTGCCCAAAACGTGCGGCGCGTGCGTTGGACGTTTCCAAAGCGGCTCAGTTCGCATGGCGCGCCGCGGCGACACATTATCGCCGAGACGAGGGGGGTCAAACCAAAATGAACCTCCAACCGGGGTCGCCGCAATTTCAAGGGCCGGATATGAAAGCGGCCTGCGCCCTGCCTGTCACCCGAACGGTGTGGGCGCTCATGGTGCGCGTGGCACGTCCACGCTCGACGCGTGCGCGCGCACGATCTCGATGAAGGCCGCCAGCACCGGGCTCACCTCCGCCGCGCGCCAGACGAGACCCGTTTCGATCGTCGGCGCCGTTTCGGCCAGCGGCCGGTAGACCACGCCCGTGCGACGCAGATGCCGCAGCGACTGCGGCACGAGCGCGATGCCCATCCCCGCCGAGACGAGGCTCACGATCGTCTGCATCTGGATCGCCTCCTGGCCCACACGCGGCGCGAGCCCTGCGGCGCCATAGCAATCCATGATGGTGTCGTGAAAGCCGGGGGCCAGATGGCGCGGGAACACCACGAGCGGCACATCGGCGAGATCGGCGAGGCTCACGGGCGTCTCGCACCAGTCCTGCTCGCAAAGGCCGCCCGCGCGCGCCGAAAGCTCGGCCGGCATGGCCACCACCAGCGGCTCGCGCGCGATGGGCAGATACGCGAGCTGCGCCGCGTGACGCGGCGGCACGGGCGCGATCACGAGACCCGCGTCGATGCGGCCCGCTACGAGCTCATCGATCTGCACGTCGCTCGTGGCCTCGGCGAGCTGCAGCCGCACGCGCGGGTGGCGCGCGCCGAAGTCGCGCAGCAGAAGCGGCAGCAGGCCGTAATCGGCCGTCGAGACGAAGGCCAGCGCCAGCACGCCCGCCTCGCCACGCGCGAGGCTCTGCGCGAGCGGGCGCAATGCTTCCGCCGCGGCGAGCAGGCGCCGCACTTCGGGCAGCAGGTCGGCGCCCACGGCCGTCAGCTCGACCGAGCGGCGCGTGCGCGCGAAAAGCTCGACGCCAAGCGTCTCCTCCAGCGCGCGGATGGCCTGCGACAGCGGCGGCTGCGTCATCGAAAGACGCGCCGCCGCGCGGCCGAAATGCTGCTCCTCGGCCACAGCCACGAAGTAGCGCAACTGGCGCAGATCGGGAATCGTCGTGCTCATCGGCAAACCGGTCCTGTGATTCTTTTTGCGACTCAATAGCCCAAGAATAATATATTGGACATTGCGCTCGCGAAACTCCATTCTTCTTCGCACACGCCGGCATATTCCGCCCAAGGCACGCCATGCCCGGCGATCGAAACAAGATTCGAGACACCTTCCACGGAGCGTCCCCATGGCATACAACCGTCGTTCGAAGAACATCACGCAAGGCGTCGCCCGCTCGCCGAACCGTTCGATGTATTACGCGCTCGGCTATGAAAAGGCCGACTTCGACAAGCCGATGATCGGCGTCGCCAACGGCCACTCGACCATCACACCCTGCAACGCGGGCCTGCAGCGTCTGGCCGACGCGGCGGTGGCCGCCGTCAAGGGCGCCGACGCCAACCCGCAAACCTTCGGCACGCCCACGATCTCGGACGGCATGTCGATGGGCACCGAAGGCATGAAGTACTCACTCGTCTCGCGCGAAGTCATCGCCGACTGCATCGAGACCTGCGTACAGGGTCAGTGGATGGACGGCGTGGTCGTGATCGGCGGTTGCGACAAGAACATGCCCGGCGGCATGATCGCGCTCGCACGCATGAACGTGCCGGGCATCTACGTGTATGGCGGCACGATCCGCCCCGGCAACTGGAAGGGCAAGGATCTGACCATCGTCTCGGCGTTCGAGGCCGTGGGCGAATTCACGGCCGGCCGCATGTCCGAGGAGGACTTCGAAGGCGTCGAGAAGAATGCGTGCCCGTCCACGGGTTCGTGCGGCGGCATGTACACGGCCAACACGATGAGCTCGTCGTTCGAGGCGCTCGGCATGTCGCTGCTGTATTCGTCGACGATGGCCAATCCCGATGAGGAAAAGGTCGACTCGGCCGCCGAGTCGGCGCGCGTGCTCGTCGAAGCGGTCAAGAAGGATCTCAAGCCGCGCGACATCATCACGAAAGAGTCGATCGAGAACGCCGTGGCGCTCATCATGGCGACAGGCGGCTCGACCAACGCGGTGCTGCACTATCTTGCCATCGCGCATGCCGCGGAAATCGGCTGGAGCATCGACGACTTCGAGCGCATGCGCAAGAAAGTGCCGGTGCTCTGCGACCTGAAGCCTTCGGGCCAGTATGTCGCGACCGACCTGCACAAGGCCGGCGGCATTCCGCAGGTGCTCAAGATCCTGCTCGACGCGGGCCTGTTGCACGGCGATTGCATGACCATCACCGGCAAAACCATCGCCGAAGAGCTGAAGGACGTGCCCTCGAAGCCGCGCGCCGATCAAAACGTGATCTTCCCCATCGAGAAGGCCCTGTATAAGGAAGGTCACCTCGCGATCCTCAAGGGCAACCTCGCCCCGGAAGGCGCCGTTGCAAAGATCACGGGCCTGAAGAACCCTGTGATCACCGGCCCGGCGCGCGTGTTCGACGACGAGCAAAGCGCGATGGAAGCGATTCTCGCCGACAAGATCAAGGCAGGCGACGTGGTCGTGCTGCGCTACCTCGGCCCGAAGGGCGGCCCGGGCATGCCGGAGATGCTTGCGCCCACGTCCGCGATCATCGGCAAGGGCCTGGGGGAATCGGTGGGCCTCATCACCGACGGCCGCTTCTCGGGCGGCACCTGGGGCATGGTGGTCGGCCACGTGGCGCCCGAAGCATTCGAAGGCGGCGCCATCGCGCTCGTGCAGGAAGGCGACTCGATCACCATCGACGCGCACCAGCTGCTGCTGCAACTGAACATCGACGACACCGAGCTCGCGCGCCGCCGCGCAGCCTGGAAACAGCCGGCGCCGCGCTACACGCGCGGCGTGCTCGCGAAGTACGCGGCGCTCGCGCGGCCCGCGAACAAGGGCGCGGTGACGGGTTGAAAACGGGCGACGGGTTGAAAGTGGGCTAAAGGTGGCGGGCCGGGCGTCGAGAAGCGCCCTGCGAAGCACGCCACGTGACCCGCTCGGATCGCTGCCTGCGGGAAATCAAGGCAACGTGGAGGCCGCAAGGAGGCTTCAAGGAGGGCGCACAGACCGTGCGCCCTTTGCTCTTATAATGCGACGACACAGCCGGCGACCACGCTGGCGGAGACCAGTATGAAATTGAAGTCGCAGGCGAAGAACAAGACAGCGACGCCAACCGCCGTGCTCGCATTGGCATTGGCGCTAGCCACGACGAGCGCCCACGCGCAGAACTCTCCAGGTGGACTCGCGCTCGCGCAACAGCAGAACTGCATGAGCTGCCATTCGGTGACGCGCTCCTTCATGGGACCCGCCCTGCGCACCGTGGCGGCCAGGTACGTGGGCAAGCCTGACGCACAGACCTATCTCACACACAAGATTCTGGAAGGCAGCAGCGGCGTATGGGGCACGGTGCCCATGCCTGCGAACACCCAATTGAGTCCGGCCCAGGCGGCCACGCTCGCAAGCTGGATCCTCACGCTGAAGTAATGTAGACGGGCCTGCGGGCGGCCGCTGCACCCGGCATGTGATCCATTCCGCCCTGCAGACCCCGCCGCGCCGCAGCACATGTGGCAACGGCATCGAAAGTCGACGCACGCGCCGCCGAGCGCCCCAAAGCCGCCCTCAAACCTCCGGCGGCGTCGATTTCCCCGCGCGCGCAGCCAGCTCCTCGCGCAGCGCGGCCTTGACCCAACCCTTCAATTCGGTTTCGAGCGCGAGACCGATCTCGCGCGACACCTGCCCCACGATCCAGTGCGAATGCTCCTGCAACGCCGCGGCGCAGCGCTGCTCGATCACGCTGCGCCCTTCGCCGGTCAGCCAGCCCATGGCCCGGCCACTCAGGCGTTCGACGAGCGCTTCGGCGTCTGGAGGGAGGCTGTCGGACTCGCCGGTGGGCATGGGGTCCGGCACGGCGGCCGCCTGGTGCGCGGCAGCGGCCTTCTCGAACGGCGACGCATCGCGTCCGCGCAGCAGGTTGCCCGGCACGAGTGTTTCGTTCAAGAGCGGGATCGGGGACCCTTCAACATCATGGAAATCGGACACGATCAGCTCCTCCGGATTTCGATCAAACGGATAAAGAAGAGACAAGCGGCGGGCACGCCGGGTTCAACCGCCCTGCTTGTAGTTGTTCAGCGCGTAGCCGCGATCGCGGTAGAAGCGGTAGCGCTCGCGGCCCGAGGCCAGTTCCTCGGGCGCATCGCCGATCACTTCGAGCAGGCGCTCGAAGCGCGCGAACTGGGGCGGCACGGCCGCGCCCAGGTTCAACAGCACGCCATGATGCGGCGCACGCTCGAGATCCGTGGCCAGCACGATGGGCGTTTGCGCGGCGAGCGCGCTCTCGGCCATGCAGTGCGGCACGAAGTCGAGCGGCGAAAAGGTCCACAGCATCTCGTCGAACGCGCGCAGGCGCGCGGGCTCGGCCAGCACGACGGCTTGCTGGCCGGCCTGATACGCCTTGCGCACGAGCCGGCACGCGTACATCAGCGAATTGCCGACGTTCGTGTGGAAATCGATCCGCGTCATTGCCCTGCACGATCGATCAAGAACTGCGCGAGCAGCGGCACGGGACGGCCCGTCGCGCCCTTCGCCGCGCCGCTCTTCCATGCGGTGCCCGCGATGTCGAGGTGGGCCCACGGATAGCTTTCCGTGAAGCGCGAGAGGAAGCACGCCGCCGTCACGCTGCCCGCCGGACGCCCGCCGATATTGGCGATATCGGCGAAATTCGACTTCAGCTGCTCCTGATACTCGTCGTCGAGCGGCAGGCGCCATGCCGGGTCGTTCGCCTCGCGCGAAGCGTCGAGCAGCTCGCCCGCGAGCGCGTCGTCCTTCGAGAACAGGCCGCTGTTGTGATGGCCGAGCGCGATGATGCACGCGCCCGTGAGCGTGGCGATGTCGATCACGGCGGCCGGCTTGAAGCGCTCGGCGTAGGTGAGCGCGTCGCACAGGATCAGGCGCCCTTCGGCGTCGGTGTTGAGCACTTCGACCGTGAGGCCCGCCATCGTCGTGACGATGTCGCCCGGCTTGGTGGCGTTGCCAGCAGGCATGTTCTCGCACGCGGGGATGATGCCTATCACGTTGAGCTTCAGGCCCATTTCGGCGACCGCGCGGATCGTGCCAAGCACCGAGCCCGCGCCGCACATGTCGTACTTCATCTCGTCCATGCCCTCGCCGGGCTTCAGCGAGATGCCGCCCGTGTCGAACGTGATGCCCTTGCCCACCAGCACGACGGGCGCGGCCTTCGCGCTCGCGCCCTGATAGTGCAGCACGATGAATTGCGGCGGCTCGACCGAACCTTTTGTTACAGAAAGAAACGAGCCCATCTTGAGCGTTTCGATCTGGCGCTGGCCGAGCACTTCGACCTTGAGCTTCCAGTCGCGCGCGAGCTTCTTGGCCGTGGCCGCGAGGTACGTGGGCGTGCAGACGTTGCCCGGCAGGTTGCCGAGGTCGCGCGTGAGGTCCATGCCGTTGGCGAGCGCCACGGCCTGCTTGACGGCGAGCTTCGCGGCCTTGTCGTCGGTGGCGTCGATGCTGAAGACGACGCGCTTGAGCGCGCGCTGCGCGACGTCGGGCTTGCTCTTCATCTGCGTGAAGCGGTAGGTCTCGTGGCGCAATGCGAGGATCGCGGCGCGCACACCCCAGTCGCCCGTGCGCTCCTTGATGGGCAGCTGTGCGAGCGTGAACGTGACCTGCGCGATCTTCGTGCCGAGAATCGCGCGCCAGGCCGCCTTGACGGCCTCGCCATAGGCCTTCTGGCCGAATGCATCCTGCTTGCCAAGGCCGACCAGCAGCACGCGCGAGGCGCCGATGCCGCTGACTTCCGGCAGGAACAGCGTGGAGCCGGCCTTGCCGTCGATGTCGCCGGACTTGACGAGGCGGGCGATCGCGCCGCCAATGGCGCGGTCGATCACGAATGCCGGGCCGGAAAGGGTTTGTGCCTCGAAGATGCCCACTACGACGCAATCCGACTTGCCGGTCAGGAAGGGGCCTTCCCCGCCTTTGCTCCAGTCACAGGCTTTTATGCTAAAGTCCATCGCGCTTGTCCTCGGATAAAATCTGGGCTTAGGATGAAAGCCGCAATTATCCGCTATTTTTTCCGCGGCGGCTCCTGGGCAGTAGCGCGAGCGCTTCGCCCGGCGCGGACCGCCCGCCCTCTTCATCAATAATGATCTTCGAACGTTCCCTGCAGCGTGAACTCGCGTACACGGCCGGCGCCGTGTTCATGGTTCTGCTCACGATCATGCTGACGACGATGATGATCCGCATCGTCGGCTTTGCCGCGTCGGGCCAGATCGACCCGCGCGACGTGCTGGTCCTGATCGGCCTGACCGTGATCGGCTACCTCGCCGTGATGCTGATCGTCACGCTCTTCGTCTCGATCCTGTTCGTGCTCACGCGCTGGTACAAGGATTCCGAAATGGTCGTCTGGCTCGCCTCCGGGGTGAGCCTCACGCGCCTCATCAAGCCGATCGCCGTTTTCTCCACGCCGATCGTGATCCTCATCGTGTTTTTCGCCTTTGTCGGCTGGCCGTGGTCGAACGCGCAAAGCAAGCTGATCCGCGCGCGCTTTCAGCAGCGCGATGAAGTGTCGCTGCTGGCACCTGGCCAGTTCCGCGAATCGCCGACCACGCACCGCGTGTTCTTCATCGAAAGCATGAGCCCCGACCAGGGCCGCGTGGACAACGTGTTCGTTACGAGCACGGAGAACGGCAAGGTCAACGTGATCGTCTCCAAGACCGGACACACCGAAACCGAGAAGAACGGCGAGCGCTTCGTCGTGCTCGAGAACGGCCGACGCTACGACGGCGAACCGGGCCACCCCGATTTCCGCATCACCGAGTTCCAGCGCTACGGCGTCAAGATCCAGAGCCAGCCGGTGGTTTCGACGCCCACGGCGAGCAGCACGCCCACGCTCGACCTGATACGCAATCCGAGCGGCGACAATCTCGGCGAGCTCGCGTGGCGCGCCGGCCTGCCGCTCATCGCGCTCAACCTGATGCTGCTCGCGATCCCGCTCGCCTATCAGAACCCGCGCCGCGGGCGCACCATCAACCTCGTGATGGCCGTGCTGATCTACCTCACCTACTCGAACCTGCTCAACGTCATGCAATCGCAGATCGAGCAGTCCAAGATCTCGTTCGGCCTCGGACTCGTGCTGCTGCATATCGTGGTGCTCGCGCTCGTCGTCTTCCTCTTCTGGCTGCGGGTGCGCAACCGGCCGCTCTTTACGCGCGCGATGTTCCAGCGCGCGTCGCAGGGGAGCTGACCGATGCGCATCTACGAGAAATACTTCGCGCGCCAGATCTATGTGGCGTTCGTGTTCATCCTGTTCGCCTTTTCGGGTCTGTTCTTCTTCTTCGACCTGATCAACGAGCTGAACTCGGTCGGCCACGGCAACTACAAGTTCACCTATGCGGTGCTGCGCGTCGCGCTGCAGGCGCCTTCACGGCTCTACGAGATCATTCCGGTGGCGGCGCTCATCGCCGCGATCTATGTGTTCGCGCAGATGGCCGCCAATTCCGAGTACACGATCTTTCGCGTCTCCGGTCTCGCGACTGGCCAGGCACTGCGCTCGCTCCTGAAGGTCGGTGTCCCGATCGTGCTGCTCACTTACCTCATCGGCGAAGTGGTCGGTCCGTACACGGACCAGCTCTCCGAGCGCGTGCGTCTGGAGGCGCTCGGCTCCGCCGTGTCGACGGACTTCAAGTCGGGCGTCTGGGTGAAGGACACGCTCACCAAGCGCGCCGACGGCGAGCAGGCGACGCGCTTCGTCAACGTGGGCGAGCTGCTGCCCGACGCGACGATCACCAACGTGCGCATCTACGAATTCGATTCGCAGTTCAGGCTCTCGAACGTGCGTATCGCGAAGAGCGGCAAGTATCAGCCGCCGGGCCACTGGCTGCTCAAGGACGTGACGGACACCGAGCTCATCGGCGTGCCGCCGCCGCCGAACCGGCCTGCCGATGCGCTCAATCCGGTCTATCGCGCGCAGCAAACCGCGCTGCCCGAGTACTCGCTGCGCTCGGAGCTCACGCCGCAGATTCTCTCGGTGCTGCTGGTTTCGCCGGATCGCATGTCGATGTTCAACCTGTTCCGCTACATCCAGCATCTTTCGGAAAACCATCAGGACACGCAGCGCTACGAAATCGCAATCTGGCGCAAGGTGCTCTACCCGTTCGCGGTATTCGTGATGCTGGTGCTCTCGCTGCCGTTCGCGTACCTGCATACGCGCGCGGGCGTGGTGGGCGTGAAGGTGTTCGGCGGGATCATGCTCGGCATGAGCTTCCAGCTCGTGAACACGTTGTTCTCGCACGTCGGTACACTGAACACGTGGCCCGCGCCGCTCACGGCGGCGACACCTGGCCTGATCTATCTGGCGCTCGGTCTGATCGGCCTGAAATGGGTCGACCGGCATTGACGTCCCTTTAACGTCCGGTCGACGTCCCGTCGACGTCGATTGGAGAGAGGCCACGCTCTCACGGAAAACGCGACGATGGGCACGCACGGCATGATCCTCTTCGGCCACGGCGCGCGCGATGCGCGCTGGAAAGAGCCGTTCACGCGCCTCGCGGACAAGCTCGCCGCCACGCGCGGCGATGCGGGGCCCGTAAGTCTCGCCTTTCTCGAGCTCATGGCGCCGAGCCTGCCCGAGGCCATCGCCGCGCAGGCGGCGCTCGGCTGCGACGCCATCACCGTGGTGCCGGTGTTCTTCGGCCAGGGCGGCCATATCCGGCGCGATTTGCCCGCGCTCGTCGCGCAATGCCAGGCTGCGCATCCAGGCGTACAGATCGCCTGCGCGACCGCCGTGGGCGAAGACGACGGCGTGCTCGACGCGATCGTGCAGTACTGCCTCGGGCAAGAGCACGATTAGCGCCCTGCCCTTCAAAAGAGTGGCTGGCACGGCATGCACCAGCACGGTATGTGCCAGCACGGCATGTGCCAGCACGGCATGTGCCAGCACAAAAGCAGACGGGCCGCTCATTGAGCGGCCCGTCTTGCGTTCTACCTACCCCCGTTTATCTGCGCTGCTTCAGGCCGCGGCGCGGCGGCCCGGCGTTTCATCCTGCATCTCGTCTTCGGCCAGCGCCTGCCCTGAGCGCGCCGCAAACGCGTCGCCGATCATGAGCAGGCTCGGCTGTGCCGGATCGAGCCATTCCTGCGCCTCGCCGGCGGCCAGACCCGCCAGCGTGAGCGTGAGCGTGCGTTCGCGCGCCGTGCTGCAGGCCTCGACGATCGCCACGGGCGTCGCGCCCGCGCGGCCCGCTTCGATCAGCTGCCGCGCGATGTCCGGCGCGCTGTCGCGGCCCATGTAGAACACGAGCGAGTCGGCATTGACCTGCTCGCGGATCGCCTCGCTGTCCGCTGCGCGCGAGTAAGTCGCGAGCGCGACGCTGCGCGCCACGCCGCGCAGCGTGAGCGAGCGCTGCAGCGTGGCCGCACTGGCCAGCGCCGCGGTGATGCCCGGCACGATCTCGTACTCGATGCCCGCCGCTTCGAGCGCGCGCATCTCTTCGTCGGCGCGGCCGAACAGCATCGGATCGCCGCCCTTCAGGCGCACGACCACGTCGTGCTCGCGCGCCGCATCCACGAGCTGCTTGTTGATAAAGTGCTGCGCCGTCGAGCGCTGCCCGCAGCGCTTGCCGACCGCGATGAACTTCGCATCGCGCGGGGCATAGTCGAGCATCGCCGGCTCGACCAGCGCGTCGTGCAGCACGACCTGCGCTTCTCCGAGCAGGCGCGCGCCGCGCACCGTGATAAGATCCGCCGCGCCCGGTCCGGCGCCGATCAGATAAACCTTGCCCATTTGCCTCGTTGACTCATGTGTCGGCGCGCCGCCATTCAATCCGGGCGACGCGCCTCGCGTGGCCGCCTCAGGCGGAGACCGCGCGGATCATCCCTGCCGCCACCGTGTGGTGCGTTGCCTCGTCGATGAGGACGAACGCGCCGGTGCCGGGATGCACATCATACAGGTCCGCGACGATCGGCTTTTGCAGCGTGAGCGCCACGCGGCCGATGTCGTTCATCGCGAGATCGTGGCGGTCGGTCGCTTGCGAGAGCGTGTGCACGTCGAGCACTTCCTTGACCGCGCCGATCTTCGCGAACACCGTGCTCGCGGTCTGCTTGAGCAGGTACTTGCGCTGCGGCGAAAGCGGCTCTTCGTCGAACCAGCAGAGGTCCGCTTCGAGCTTCTTCGCGGGCTGCGTGTCGTCCGAAGCGGGCACGAAGGTATCGCCGCGCGAGACGTCCACGTCTTCGGCGAGACGGATCGTGACGGTCTGGCCCGCGAACGCGCGGTCGACCTGCGCCGTGCCGCCCGGCACCGGCGCGATGATCTCGGCCACCGTCGCCTGGCGGCCCGCCGGCAGCACCGTGATGGTGTCGCCGAGCTTCACTTCGCCCGCTTCGACGCGGCCCATGTAGCCACGGAAGTCGTCGGCGCTGGAGCCGTCCTGGCGCGCGACCCATTGCACCGGGAAGCGCAGCGCGTCGCCCGTGGCCTGCTCGACCGGCAGCGCCTCGAGCACGTCGAGCAGCGGCTCACCCGCGTACCACGGCATGCGCTCGCTCGCGGCCACGATGTTGTCGCCCTTGAGCGCCGAGACCGGCACGAAGCGCACGTTCTCCAGACCGAGCTGGCGCGCGAGCGCGACGTAGGCGTCGCGGATCAGGTCGAACGTGGCTTCGCTGTAGTCGACCAGATCCATCTTGTTGATCGCGACGATCACGTGCTGGAGGCCGAGCAGCTTGACGATCGCGCTATGGCGCTTGGTCTGCGGCAGCAGTTGCGTCACGCCGTTCTCGACCGTCACGCGCGTGGGGTCGATCAGGATGATTGCGGCGTGGGCCGTCGAGGCGCCCGTGACCATGTTGCGCGTGTACTGCTCGTGGCCCGGCGTGTCGGCGATGATGAACTTGCGCTTGGCCGTGGCGAAGTAGCGGTACGCCACGTCGATCGTGATGCCCTGCTCGCGCTCGGCTTCGAGGCCGTCGGTGAGCAGCGACAGGTCAATTTCGTCGCCCACGGTGCGCTTGTTCTTCGCGCGCGAGAGCGCCGAAAGCTGATCCGAGAGAACTGCCTTGCTGTCGTACAGCAGGCGGCCGATCAGCGTGCTCTTGCCGTCGTCCACGCTGCCCGCCGTGATGAAGCGCAGCACGCCGAGGTCTTCAGGTTGATGCGTCGTAACCATATTTAATGTTTCCTCAACGTGCTCTTTAGAAATAACCTTGCTTCTTGCGCTGTTCCATCGCGGCTTCCGACGCCTGGTCGTCCATGCGCGTCGCGCCGCGTTCCGTGATTTCGGTCACGGCCGTCTCGGCGATGATCTTCTCGACGTTGTCGGCATCGCTTTCCACGGGGCACGTGCAGCTGATGTCGCCCACCGTGCGGAAGCGCACCTGCGCCATTTCACTCGTCTCGCCTTCCTTCATCGGCGTGAGCGGCGTGACCGGCACGAGCAGGCCATTGCGGCGCACGATCTCGCGCTGGTGCGCGTAGTAGATCGACGGCAGTTCGAGCTTCTCGCGCTCGATGTATTGCCACACGTCCAGTTCCGTCCAGTTCGAGATCGGGAACACGCGCAGGTGCTCGCCGTTATGCAGGCGCGCGTTGTAGATGCTCCAGAGTTCCGGGCGCTGCGCCTTCGGGTCCCACTGGCCGAATTCGTCGCGGAACGAGAAGATGCGCTCCTTCGCGCGGGCCTTCTCTTCGTCGCGGCGCGCGCCGCCGATCATCGCCGTGTAGCCGTATTGCTCGATGGTTTCGAGCAGCGTGACGGCCTGCGCGGCGTTACGCGAATCCGTTTCGCGGCGCAGACGCACGGTGCCCTTCTTGATCGAATCCTCGACGTGGCCGACCACGAGCTCAGCGCCGATTTCGGCCGCACGGCGATCGCGGAAGTCGATCACTTCCTCGTAGTTGTGGCCCGTGTCGATGTGCACGAGCGGGAACGGCAGCGAGGTCTTGCGGTTCGCGCCAAGGCCGAAGGCCTTCAGGGCGAGCGCCAGCACGACCACGGAGTCCTTGCCGCCCGAGAACAGCAGCGCGGGCTTGCTGCACTCGGCAACGAGTTCGCGCAGGATGTGGATCGACTCGGCTTCGAGCCAGTCGAGATGGTCCATGCGGTTCGCCGTGACCTGGAGCGGTGCGTTCACTGCGGAATCGAGCGTCGTGCTCATGTTCGGATCCTTCGTTAGTTCGCGCCCTTTTTACGGGGCGCGCGGTACTCGGTATTCGGTGGCACGCCGCTCAAAACGATGGCGCGCAATAAACTTCAATCCTGGTTCGCCTGGCCGATGGACGACACTTCAACGACCGGAATGGCTGACACGGAGGTGATGTGCAGCCCGCATTCCTTCGTGTCGCGCGACTCCCACCACCAGCGGCCCGCCCGGCTGTCTTCGCCCGGGCGCACGGCGCGCGTACAGGGCTCGCAGCCGATGCTCGGGTAGCCGCGCGCGTGCAGCGGGTTCACCGGCACGTCGAGGGCGCTCAGATACGCCCAGACGTCGGCCTCGGTCCAGTCCGCGAGCGGATTGAACTTGGCGATGCCGCGCGCGTTGTCCTGCTCTTCCTCGTGCAGCTCCGCACGCGTGACCGACTGCTCGCGGCGCTGGCCCGTGACCCAGGCCGAGACGTCCGAAAGCGCACGATTCAGCGGCTCGACCTTGCGGATCTCGCAGCAGCGCTTGCGCAAATCGATGCTCTCGTAAAACGCGTTCAGGCCATGCTGCGTGACGTATTCGTCCACCGCGTCCTGTTGCGGACGGAACTGCTCGATCTCGTAGCCGTAGCGCTCGCTCACGCGCTCGATCATGCCGAGCGTTTCCGCATGCAGGCGGCCCGTGTTCAGCGAGAAGATGCCGATCTTCACGCCGCGCGAGAGGATCGCGTGGGTGAGCAGCATGTCCTCGGCCGCGAGGCTGCTTGCGAGCTTCACGTTGGCGTGGCGCGCGGCGATCGAATCGAGCAGCGCGTCGAGGCGCTCGATCTTCGCCTGCAGCGCCGGCGCGATTTCGTTAGCGACGGTACTCATGCTGCGGCGCCCGGTTGTGCCTGTTGTG
Organism: Paraburkholderia silviterrae; assembly: GCF_004353915.1. Lineage (GTDB taxonomy): Bacteria > Pseudomonadota > Gammaproteobacteria > Burkholderiales > Burkholderiaceae > Paraburkholderia > Paraburkholderia silviterrae. The sequence goes on from NZ_SMRP01000014.1 coordinate 168,719, forward strand.
CCTGCTGGGCGAGACGGCGGCGGAACAGCGGCGACGGCTCGTCGAACGCGCCCTGGTACTGCACCGTGAACTCGGTGAAGGCCTTGAGCGCGTCGTTGAGGTCCTTGTCGGCGCGCAGCGCGTACGAATCGAAGCCGCAGCGCTCGTAAAAGCGCAGCTGGTCGCGCAGCACGTCGCCGATCGCGCGCAGCTCGCCCTGGTAGCCATAGCGCTCGCGCAACAGACGCCCGATCGAATAGCCGCGGCCATCGCGGAACACCGGGAAGTCGATGCCGATCAGCGCGAGCTTGTCGAAGTCGCCGGCGATGTCGGCCGGTTCGCTGTCCGGCGCGAGCCACACGCCGAGCTCGTCCTTGCCGCGCGAGGCGACGAGCGCATCGCGCTCCGCCTGCCACAGAGCGAACGGCACCAGCACCTTGCCGGCGGGCAGCGCCGACACTTCCGGCAGGGCACCGTCTTCAGCGGCGCGCACGACTTGCCAGTTGTCCTCGACGATCTCGCGTTTTTTGATAATCAATGCCATTGCTTGACTCTCGTTTCTCGTTGCGTGCTGCTCTTAAGCGTGGGCCGGCTGGCGCGATGCGTACACGCGCTCCTTGAACGGCGCGATGCCGAGGCGGTCGTACGTGTCGATGAAGCGCTCGCCGTCGATGCGCAGTTCGACGAACGTGTCGATCACCTTCGACATCACATCGGGCATTTCCTCGGCCGAGAACGACGGGCCGATCACGCGACCAAGGCGCGCGCCGTTGGCGCCGTTGCCCTGCTCGCCGCCGAGCGACACCTGGTACCACTCCGAGCCGTCTTTATCGACGCCCAGAATGCCGATGTTGCCGACGTGATGGTGACCGCACGAGTTCATGCAGCCCGAGATGTTCAGCGACAGGTCGCCCAGGTCGTGGACATAGTCGAGATTGTCGAAACGCTCCTGGATCGCGAGCGCGATGGGGATCGACTTCGCGTTCGCGAGCGAGCAGAAGTCGCCGCCCGGGCACGCGATGATGTCGGTCAGCAAGCCGATGTTCGCCGTCGCGAAACCTTGTGCCTTCGCCTTTTCCCAGAGCGCGTAGAGGTCGCGCTTCTTGACGTCCGCGAGGATCAGGTTCTGCTCGTGCGAGACGCGGATCTGGCCAAACGCGTATTCGTCGGCCCAGTCGGCCACGGCTTCCATCTGCGCATCGGTGGCGTCACCCGGCGCGATGTCGCGCGGCTTGAGCGAGAGCGTGACCGACGCGTAGCCCGGCACGCGGTGCGTGCGCACGTTACGCTCGACCCAGCGCGCGAACGCGCGGCTCTCGAGCAGATGCTTCTCGTACGAGGTATCCGTATCGGCGAGCTTCTCGTAGGCCGGCGCCACGAAGTGCTTCGACACGCGGTCGAGTTCTTCCTGGGTGAGCGTCGAGGGGCCGTCCTTCAGATGCTGCCACTCCTCTTCCACCTGCGCAGCGAACTTCGCCGGCGAGAGCGCCTTCACGAGAATCTTGATGCGCGCCTTGTACATGTTGTCGCGGCGGCCATAGCGGTTGTACACGCGCAGCACGGCTTCGCAATAGGTCAGGATGTGCTGCCACGGCAGGTCGCGCTTGATGATCGCGCCGACGATCGGCGTGCGGCCGAGGCCGCCGCCCGCGAGGATGCTCGCGACGACTTCGCCCTTTTCGTTACGGTCGAGATAGACGCCCAGGTCGTGGATCTGCACGGCCACGCGGTCTTCCTTCGAGCCGGAGACAGCGATCTTGAACTTGCGCGGCAACCACGCGAACTCGGGGTGGAACGTCGACCACTGGCGCAGAACCTCGGCCCACGGGCGCGGATCGACGATTTCGTCGGGCGCAACGCCCGCGAACTGGTCGGCGGTAATGTTGCGGATGCAGTTGCCCGAGGTCTGGATGCCGTGCATCTGGACCGAGGCGAGCTTACGCAGGATCTCGGGCGTTTCCTCGAGCTTGATCCAGTTGTACTGGATGTTCGAACGCGTCGAGAAGTGGCCGTAGCCGCGGTCATGCTCGCGCGCGATGCGCCCGAGCATGCGCAACTGGTCGCTGCGCAGGTTGCCGTACGGAATCGCGATGCGGTGCATGTAGGCGTGGCGCTGGTAGTACAGGCCGTTCTGCAGGCGCAGCGGGCGGAATTCTTCTTCGCTCAATTCGCCCGAGAGGCGCCGGCGAACCTGGTCGCTGTATTGCGCGACGCGTTCGTCAACGATGGTCTGGTCGTACTGATCGTATTGGTACATTCGGGGACCCCAGGGTTGTTCATTCGCAGCGTTCCGGTTACGCCGCGCGCTCCGATTTCAATTCGACCGCCTTGGTCCTCGCTTGCGAGCCGCGCCGTTGCGCGCACTGCTCGTTTGCTAATGACCAAAACAGATATCCATATTGGAAAACTTCGAGGAATGGTAATAAACTCCCTTTATATTTCAAACGATCTAAAAATCAGGTTGATATGCCAAGGGGTTATATATGAACCTCCACCAGTTCCGCTTCGTGCGCGAAGCCGTGCGCCAGAACTTCAATCTCACGGAAGCGGCCAAGGCTCTGTATACAAGCCAGCCGGGCGTCTCGAAGGCGATCATCGAGCTGGAGGATGAACTCGGGGTCGAAATCTTTACTCGCCACGGCAAGCGCGTGCGCTCGCTCACGGAGCCGGGGCGCATCATCCTCGCCTCGGTGGAGCGCATCCTGCAGGAAGTGGAGAGCTTAAAGCGCGTGGGCAAGGACTACGCCGCGCAGGATCAGGGCAATCTGACCATCGCCGCCACGCACACCCAGGCACGCTACTCGCTGCCGGCGGCCATCGCCGAATTCAAGCGGCGCTTCCCGAAGGTGCACCTTTCGATTCTGCAAGGCAGCCCCACCCAGGTGGCGGAAATGGTGCTGCACGACCAGGCCGACCTCTGCATCGCGACGGAAGCCATCTCCGGCTACAAGGAATTGGTGTCGCTGCCCTGCTTCACCTGGCACCACGTGGCGGTCATGCTGCCGGACCACCCACTGCTCGAGCGCAAGCCGCTCTCGCTCGACGATCTGGCCCAATTTCCGCTCATCACCTACGACAATGCGTTCGCGGGCCGCACGAAGATCAACGATGCGTTCCGCCTGCGCGGCCTCTCGCCCGACATCGTGCTCGAAGCCATCGACGCGGATGTGATCAAGACTTACGTGGAATTGGGTCTGGGCGTGGGGATCATGGCCGACATCGCGTTCAATGCCGAGCGCGACCGCCATCTGCGCGCGCTGCCCGTGGGCCACCTGTTCGGCAGCAACGTGACGCGCGTGGCACTCAAACAGGGCGCGTACCTGCGCAGTTATGTCTATACGCTGGTGGAGTTGCTCTCGCCGAGCCTGAACCGCAAGCTCATCGAGCAGGCGCTCAAGGGCGAGCACGAGAGCTACGAGCTGTAACTCACGAGCCGTAACGGCGCGCGAACCGCGCCTAAAGAACGATCAAGCCTCATTACAACAACGCTTCTCGCTGCATTTCCTCCTGGAGACCTATTGCATGAAGCTGCAACCGCGCCTGAGTTCGTCCCTGAGTCCGCTTTTCCAGTCGCCCCTGCGCTCGCTGCGTCCGCTCGCGGCAGCGGCCGCGCTTGCCGCGGCCGCTTTCGCGCCCGCCGCGCATGCCGATCTCAAGGTCGGCATCGATCTGTCGAGCACCGGCCCCGCCGCCGCCATCGGCATCACGAGCAAGAACGCCATGCTGATGTGGCCCCCGGAGATCGCAGGCCAGAAGACCGACTACATCGTGCTCGACGACGGCTCCGATCCGGGCGCGGCGGTGCGCAACATCCACAAGCTCATCAACGAGGATCACGTGGATGTGATCGTCGGGCCGAACATCACGCCGGCGGCGCTCGCCGCCCTCGACCCCGTGGCCGAGGCCAAAACGCCGATGATCACGCTGGTGGGCTCGGGATCCGTGGTCGAGCCGCAGCAAGGCGCGCGCGTGTGGGCCTTCAAGATGGCGCAGACCGACGCAGCAATGGCCGACGTGATGACGCGCTACATGGCCGCGCATGGCGTGAAGACGGTGGGCTTCATCGGCTTTGCGGATAGCTACGGCGACAGCTGGCTCAACGAATTCACGAAATTCGCGAAGGAACGCAACATCCAGATCGTGGCGACCGAGCGCTTTAACCGCACCGACGCGAGCGTGACGGGCCAGATCCTCAAGCTGATGGCCGCGAAGCCCGACGCCGTGCTGATCGCGGGCGCCGGCACGCCCACGGTGCTGCCGCAGCGCACGCTGGTCGAGCGCGGCTACAAGGGCGCGATCTATCAGACGCACGGCATTGCCACGCCCGAATTCATCAAGCTGGGCGGCAAGGACGTAGAGGGCACGCTGTTCCCGACTCAACCCGTCGTGGTCGCGCGCACGCTGCCGGCCGAGCTCCCGGCGCAAAAGGCGGCGCTCGCGTTCGTCGATGCGTATGAAGCGAAATACGGCCCGGGCACGGTCACGCAGTTCGCGGGCGACGCGGCTGGCGTCTACCCGCGCCTCTCGGATGCCGTGACGCGCGCGCTCAAGACCGCGCAGCCCGGCACGGAGGCATTCCGCGTGGCGTTGCGCCGGGAGCTCGAGCACGCCCACGAGCTGGTCGTGCCCAACGGCGTGGTCAACACCAGCGAAAAGGACCACGTGGGCCTCGACCAGCGCGCGAGCGTAATGGGCACGATACGCGGCGGCAAGTTCGTGTATCTCGCCCAGTAACGCGGCGCGCTAGTCGAATGCGGCCGGCCAGCGCCGCGAGCTGTGGAGCACGCGCAAGACCTTGATCGTCTGGCATCGATTCGCGGTCGGCCAGCGCGAGCGGCGACCATTCGAGCCTCAAGTCTTGCCCTTGCGGACGTGCGCGAGGCGTGGCCGTGCGCCTCGCGGCGCTTGCGAGCCGTCGTTTTCCTCCGCCTGCTCCAGCGCCGTGCTCACCGCCGCCGCGCGCCGCTTCGCGAAATGCGCCTCCACCTCGTCCGCCTCGATGCCCGGGCGCGGGTCCTCGAGCGCCTCGCGCACCTTCGCGCGGAACCACGCATCGTGCGTGGCCGGATCCACCGCGAAGTCGAAAGGCAAAGCGCCTTCGTTCGCGACGCGCGTGAGCAGGATGCGTACCGCGTCCGAAACGGTGAGCCCCATGTTCTCGAGCACCGCCGACGCACGCTCCTTGAGCGCCGGATCGATGCGAACCTGTACCAATGCGCTTGCGCTCATCCCCCAGCTCCTTCGCGTGATGTTCGAAGCGACATCGTAATTCATTCGTATTACGTCAGACATGCTGTTCCTTTGAAGCAGGTTAAACACGCTTCGAGTTTCGCAGCCTGACGCGATCCGCTCCATTCATCCGAATGGCCATGTGCACTCGTCGCGCAAAGACGAGCCAGGACAAATACTGATCCGCTTGCGCATTTCCCCCGCCGGCGGCAAGGCGCGGCGCGAAAGCCCTTTGGTACAATCTCGCGGTTGCCTGGCACCGTTTTTCAGCGCCACGTTCACCGCGCGTCCGGGGCCTCGCCATCTGCACAGAACCGAACCATAACGCCGAGTCATCATGAACATCGAACAAGCGCGTTTCAACATGATCGAACAGCAGATCCGCCCCTGGGAGGTGCTCGACCAGGACGTGCTGAACCTGCTGTCGATCGTCAAGCGAGAGCACTACGTCCCCGCGGCCTATGTCGATCTCGCGTTCGCCGACCTCGAGTTGCCCCTTCCCAACGACCAGCACATGCTGGCGCCGCGCATCGAAGCGCGCGTGCTGCAGGAGCTCGCGGTGAAGAAGCATGAGAGCGTGCTGGAGATCGGCGCGGGTTCGGGATACATGGCGGCGCTGCTCGCGCATCGTGCGCAGAAGGTGCTGACGGTGGAGATCGACACGGAACTCGCCGACTTCGCGCGCGCCAATTTCGTCAAGAACGGCGTGCTGAACGCCGAAGTCGTGCAGGGCGACGGCTCGCGCGGCTGGGCGGCCAATGCGCCCTACGACGTGATCTGCGTTTCGGGCGGCCTGCCCGTGGTGCCGCAGGAGCTGCTCGAACAATTGAAGGTGGGCGGGCGTCTGGCCGCTTTCGTGGGCGGCGCGCCGGTCATGGAAGCGCAAATCATCACGCGCATGGACGAAAAGCAGTACCGCATTGCGAGCGTGTTCGAAACGTATGTCGAGCCGCTCGAAAACGCGGTGCAGCCGTCGCGCTTCAAGTTCTAGGCCATATACTGTTGCGAGCCGCGCAGGCGGCTCGTTCTTTTCCAACGACCGAGTTTCACATGCAGAATCTGACCGCCCCCGCCCTCGCCGAATGGCTCGCCGACACCTCGCGCGAGGCCCCCGTGCTCCTCGACGTGCGCGAGCCGTGGGAGATCCAGACCGCCAATATCGCCGGCAGCGTCTCGATCCCGATGGCCCAGATTCCGGCCCGCAGCGAGGAGCTGGACGACGATGCGCAGATCGTCTGCGTCTGCCACCACGGCGCGCGCAGCGCCCAGGTCGCGATGTTCCTCGAGTCGCGCGGCTTCACGAAGGTGTTCAATCTGCAGGGCGGCATCGACGCCTGGTCGCGTCAGGTCGACTCGAAGGTGCCCACGTACTGATCGGTACGCATGGGTAGGCGGCGCGAGACGCGCTGCCCGTCAAGATAAATTCGGACGCAAATCCGGATGCAAAAAACCGGTGCAAATCCGGCGGCTGCAATCCTGGATCAGGACGATATGAAGGGCGCGGCTTCGGCCGCGCCCTTCTTCATTGCAGCGCTAGTCAGGCCTCAGCGCTTTACTCCACCTCGCGCAGCACCAGCGCAACCGTCGAGAAGATCTCCTCGATCTGCGCCTCGTCCACGATCAGCGGCGGCGAGAACGCCAGGATATCGCCCGTGTAGCGCGTGAGCACGCCCTTCTGGTAGCAGCGCACGAAGACCTCGTAGGCGCGCGCGCCCGGCGCGCCTTCGCGCGGCTCCAGCTCCACGCCGCCCACGAGCCCGAGATTGCGCACGTCGATCACGTGCGGCTCGCCGCGCAGCTTGTGGATCTCGCGCTCGAACACCGGCGCCATTTGCGCCGCGCGCCCGAACAGACCCTCGCGCTCGTACAGGTCGATGGCCGCGCACGCCGCCGCGGCAGCGACAGGGTGGCCCGAATACGTATAGCCGTGGAAGAGCTCGATGCCGTTGGGCGCGCCGCCCACGATGGTGTCGTGAATGCGCGCGCTCGCGGCCACCGCTCCCATTGGCACAGCGGCGTTGTTGGTGCCCTTGGCCATCGTCAGCAAGTCGGGCGTCACGCCGAAGTAATTGGCCGCGAACGGCGCGCCGAGGCGCCCCCAACCCGTGATGACCTCGTCGAAGATCAGCAGGATGCCGTGCTTGTCGCAGATCTCGCGCAAGCGCTGCAGATAGCCCTGCGGCGGGATCAGCACACCGGTCGAGCCCGCCACCGGCTCGACGATCACCGCCGCAATGGTCGAAGCGTCGTGCAACGCGCACAGCCGCTCGAGCTCGTCGGCGAGATGCGTGCCCCAGGCCGGCTGCCCCTTCGAGAACCCCGCCTCGCGGATATTGAGCGTATGCGGCAGGTGGTCGACCGAGGGCAGCAACTGGCCCGAATACGCCTTACGGTTGGGCGCGATGCCGCCCACCGAAATGCCGCCGAAACCCACGCCGTGATAGCCCCGTTCGCGCCCGATGAAGCGCGTGCGCTGCCCCTCGCCGCGCGCACGGTGGAACGCAAGCGCAATCTTGAGCGCCGTGTCCACGGCCTCGGAGCCCGAATTCGTGAAGAAGATGTGCTTGAGGTCGCCCGGTGTGTGCTTTGCGATCTTTTGCGCGGCCTCGAAAGCCTTGGGATGGCCCATCTGGAACGTCGGTGCGAAATCCATTTCCTCGGCCTGCGCCTTCACCGCGGCGACGATCTCGTCGCGGCAGTGCCCCGCGTTCACGCACCACAGCCCGGCGGTGCCGTCGAGAATCTGCCGGCCGTCGTGCGACGTGTAGTACATCCCTTTCGCGCCGACGAGGAGCCGCGGCGCACTCTTGAACTGCCGATTCGCGGTGAACGGCATCCAGAACGCGGACAGGTCGGGCAGGCTGGCATTCATCTGCATCTCCTTGATCTCTTTGACATCGACAGTACGGCGATTGACGGAATTCGCAGGCACTCCTGTTCATGACGCTTGCGGTGCTGCACTTCAGTTCATGCACGTTGAACGTGTCCGGCGCTTCAGTCCTGCAGTCTAGATATCCGCTCACCCATGCACAGCGATGCAGCGCGCGACGGATGCCCCGCTGCCCGCCGCCATGCATTCGCGCACTGTAACGATGCAGTGCACCCGAACATGAATCGCATTGCACCACATTCGCCCGTGGGCTGCGCGGCGTCACGCGAGGCGCACGCCGCCCGCGCCTTGTGCCGCCACGCATCGCACATCTTCCACGCGCGGCCACGGCCTGGCACAACGCTTGCAGTAATCCGCCCCGCAAGACTGAACACCTCACGTCGGCGCATAACCAGACCAGACGCGCCACGACCCACGACTTGAACCAAAGGGGCACACATGAAACGTCGCAGTCTGTTGAAACTCGGGACGATGTCGGGCGCGCTCGCGCTCGCGGGGCGCCTGCCGTTCGCGCACGCCGACACGGGCAGCGGCCCGATCAAGGTCGGCATCCTGCATTCGCTCTCGGGCACCATGGCGATCTCCGAGACCTCGCTCAAGGACACCGCGCTGATGACGATCGCCGACATCAACAAGAACGGCGGCGTGATGGGCCGGCAAATCCAGCCCGTGGTGGTCGACCCCGCGTCGAACTGGCCGCTGTTCGCCGAAAAGGCCCGCCAGCTGCTCACCCAGGACAAGGTCGCGTGCGTGTTCGGCTGCTGGACCTCGGTGTCGCGCAAGTCGGTGCTGCCCGTGTTCGAGGAACTGAACGGCCTGCTCTACTACCCGGTGCAATACGAAGGCGAGGAGATGTCGCGCAACGTGTTCTATACCGGCGCGGCGCCCAACCAGCAGGCCATCCCCGCCGTCGAATACCTGATGAGCGCGGAAGGCGGCGGCGCGAAGCGCTTCTTCCTGCTCGGCACCGACTATGTGTATCCGCGCACGACCAACAAGATCCTGCGTGCGTACCTGCATTCGAAGGGCGTGCAGGACAGCGATATTCAGGAGGTCTACACGCCGTTCGGCCACAGCGACTATCAGACCATCGTCGCGAACATCAAGACCTTCTCGCAGGGCGGCAAGACCACGGTGGTCTCGACCATCAACGGCGACTCGAACGTGCCGTTCTACAAGGAGCTCGGCAATCAGGGCATCAAGGCGACCGAGGTGCCCGTGGTCGCGTTCTCCGTGGGCGAGGAAGAGCTACGCGGCATCGACACGAAGCCGCTCGTCGGCCACCTCGCGGCCTGGAACTACTTCATGTCGGTGAAAGGCCCGCAGAACACGAAGTTCAAGGAGCAGTTCGCCGAGTGGGTGAAGACCAACAACCTGCCGGGCGGCGCGAAGCGCGTGACGAACGATCCGATGGAAGCCACCTTCGTGGGCATCCACATGTGGAAGCAGGCGGTCGAGAAAGCGAAGAGCACCGACGTCGACAAGGTGCGCGTGGCGATGATCGGCCAGTCCGTGGCGGCGCCCTCGGGCTTCACGCTCACGATGGACGGCAACCATCATCTGCACAAGCCGGTGATGATCGGCGAGATTCGCGGCGACGGCCAGTTCAACGTGGTGTGGCGGACCAAAACGGCGATCCGCGCGCAGCCGTGGAGCCCCTTCATTGCCGGCAACGACGGCAAGCCGGACGTGGTGAGCTCGAGCGTCTTGCCCGCCTTCCTGCGCCGCTCGCGCGTCGCCTGAAATCCTGCATCACCGCGCGCCTCGCCGCCGTGCGCGGCGCGCACTGTGCCCGTGCTTGCCCGCGCTTCGATTTGCTCAGCCGGTGTGCAACGTCGTGGCGTCATCAGGCAATGCACGGCAGCCCGAACCAGGAAGCAATCACCATGGCTCTCTTACTCTCGAGGTTCGTCCGGGTACGAGCGCGCGTTCGCGTGCGTCGCGCAAGCGCCGCACACCCGCTCGTGCTTGTGCTTGCACTCGCTCTTTGCGCAGCCTTCTCCTCAGGCGCCCATGCGCTCGAAGCAGCCGACATCGCGCCGCTCAGCGGTGACGACTTCGATGCGAAGGCCGCCGCGATCGACAAGCTCATCGCCACGCACGACGCCGCGTCGCTCGCACTGTTGAAAGCGCTGGCCGAGGACAACGTCACCGCAACGGACTCGGGCGAAGTGCTCGTGCAGGACGGCGCGGATAGCCAAAGCACACGCGACGCCGCCACCGGCAAGCCGGTGCCGCCAGGCGTCGCGGCGAGCGCGCAGCCCATTACGCTGAACAACCTGCTGCGCTCGAAAGTGGCGGGCGCGGTGTCGGGCCTGCAGCTCGCCTCGCCTGACGTCGAAACGCGCCGCGCGGCCATCGCCGGGCTGCTGAAGAATCCCGACCCGGCAATGAAGCCACTGATCGACGCGGCACGCGCGAAGGAAACCGATCCCGCGCTCAAGCGCCGCCTCGACACGCTCTGGGCGATGACCGCCCTGCACAACCCGAACGAGGCCACGCGCCTCGAGGCCGTGAAGCTGGTGGCCGCGCGCCACGACCTCGACATGTACGAGTTGCTGCGCCCGCTCGTCGCGAAGAACGCGAGCGGTGTGTTCAACGAGCCCGACGCCGCTGTGCGCACCGCCGCCCAGCAAGGCATCGACGCCCTCGACGCGATCCAGCGCCGCAACGAGATCGCGGGCACCCTGTTCGCCGGCCTCTCGCTCGGCAGCGTGCTGCTGCTCGCGGCGCTGGGTCTGGCGATCACGTACGGGCTCATCGGCGTCATCAACATGGCGCACGGCGAGTTCCTCATGATCGGTGCGTACGCAACTTATGTGGTGCAGACGCTGTTCCAGCGTTATGCGCCGGGCGTGCTCAACTGGTATCCACTGCTCGCGGTTCCGGCTTCGTTCATCGCCGCCGCGCTCGTGGGCGCGGTGATCGAGCGGCTCGTGATCCGGCATCTGTACGGACGTCCGCTCGAAACACTGCTCACCACCTTCGGCATCAGCCTGATCCTCATTCAGGCCACGCGCATGATCTTCGGCGCGCAGAACGTGCAAGTCGAGAACCCCGCCTGGATGAGCGGCGGCGTCACGCTCATGCAGAACCTCATCCTGCCGTACAACCGCCTCGCGATTCTCGCGTTCTCGTTGATCGTGGTGGCCATCGCGTGGGCCGTGCTCACGAAGACGCGTCTGGGCCTCTACGTGCGCGCCGTCACGCAGAACCGCCGCATGGCCGCGTGCGTGGGCGTGCGCACGGCGCGCGTCGATGCCTGGGCGTTTGCATTCGGCGCGGGCGTCGCGGGTCTGGGCGGCTGCGCGCTCTCGCAGATCGGCAACGTAGGCCCGGACCTCGGACAGAGCTACATCATCGATTCGTTCATGGCCGTGGTGCTGGGCGGTGTGGGACAGATCGCGGGCACCGTGATCGGCGGCTTCGGCCTCGGGCTCGTCTCCAAGGCTATCGAACCGTTCTGGGGCGCGGTGCTCGCGAAGATCGCCGTGCTCGTGCTGATCGTGCTCTTCATCCAGAAGCGTCCGCAGGGGCTGTTCGCCCTCAAGGGCCGCAGCGCGGAGGCATGAGATGACACGACGACCCCCAACACTCCCTTCGGTCGCTGCCCCCCAAGGGGGTGTCAGTACTCTTGGGGCGGCCCGGCGAGTACTGACATGACGGCCACCTCCACCACACCGCGCGCCTCGTACGGCGCACCCGCGCCGCAACGCGGCGACGGCCCGGAAACGTTCGCACTGGGCCTGCCCGCGCGGCCCGCCCTGCTCTCGCGCCGCGCGTGGCTCGCGCTCATTGCGCTCATCATCGCGATGGGCGTGGGCGTGCCGCTGTGCGCGCTCGTGCTGCCGCAATCGAGCGCGCTGCATCTGTCGGCCTATACGATGACGCTGGCCGGCAAACTCATGTGCTACGCGATCGCCGCGCTCGCGCTCGATCTCGTGTGGGGCTACTGCGGCATCCTGAGCCTCGGCCACGGCCTGTTCTTCGCGCTCGGCGGCTACGCCATCGGCATGTACCTGATGCGCGAGATCGGCCACGACGGCAAGTACGGCAGCGATCTGCCCGACTTCATGGTGTTCCTCGACTGGCATGCGCTGCCGTGGTACTGGCAAGGCACGCAGCATCTCTGGTACGCGCTGTTGCTCGTGGTGCTCGTGCCCGCCGTGATTGCCTGGGTATTCGGCTTCTTCACGTTCCGCTCGCGCGTGAAAGGCGTGTATCTCTCGATCATCACGCAGGCCATGACCTTCGCCGCGATGCTGCTGTTCTTTCGCAACGAAACTGGCTTCGGCGGCAACAACGGCTTCACCGACTTCAAGCGCATCGCGGGCATGCCCATCACCCATCCGGGCACGCGCACCGTGCTGTTCCTGATGACCTTCGCGACGCTCGTGCTCGCGTTTCTCGCCGCGCGCGCCATCGTCGCCTCGAAGCTCGGCCGCGTCGTGACCGCCGTGCGCGACGGCGAGACGCGCCTCATGTTCCTCGGCTACAGCCCGCTCGGCTACAAGCTCTTCGTCTGGACCGTCTCGGCCGTGCTGTGCGGCATCGCGGGCGCGCTCTACGTGCCGCAAGTGGGCATCATCAACCCGAGTGAAATGTCGCCGGGCAATTCGATCGAGATGGCGATCTGGGTGGCCGTAGGCGGACGCGGCACGCTCATCGGCCCGATCATCGGCGCGTTTGCCGTGAACGGCGCGAAAAGCTTTTTCACCGCCTACTTTCCGGAGTACTGGCTTTTTTTCCTAGGCCTCATTTTCGTGCTCGTGCCGCTGTTGCTGCCCAATGGCATCGTGGGCCTGATCGAGCTCGTCGCGCAGCGTATCAAGCACCTTGGCGCAGGAGGCAAACGCTCATGAACGGCCACCTCATCCTCAACGATCCTCTCAGTCACAATCCGTTCGACGACGACACGCTAACGGTTTCCGGCGTTGCGACGATGGGCCATGTGGTCGAGCCCGGCGCCATCGACATCTCGCACGGCACGATCCTCTATCTGGAGGACGTGAGCGTGAGCTTCGACGGCTTTCGCGCGCTCAACAAGCTCTCGCTCGAGATCGACGCGGGCGAGCTGCGCTGCGTGATCGGCCCGAACGGCGCGGGCAAGACCACGATGATGGACGTGATCACCGGCAAGACCTCGCCCGATTCCGGCAAGGTCTTTCTCGGCCAGACGCTCGATCTCACGCGCATGAACGAGCCGGCAATCGCACGCGCGGGGATCGGCCGGAAGTTCCAGAAGCCCACGGTGTTCGAGCAGCATCCTGTCTGGGAAAACCTCGAGCTCGCCATGAAGGCCGACAAGGGGTGGTTCGCCACGCTGCGCGCGCGCCTGGACCGCCAGGCGCAGGCGTTGATCGAGGAGACGCTCGAAGTGATCCGGCTCGAGAGCGAGGCGCGCCGCCTTGCGGGCGAGCTATCGCACGGGCAGAAGCAGCGGCTCGAAATCGGCATGCTGCTGATGCAGCGCCCCGCCCTGCTGCTGCTCGACGAGCCAGCCGCGGGCATGACCGACGACGAAACCATGGAGCTCGCCGCGCTGCTCAACCGCTTGAGAGGCAGCTGCTCGATGATGGTGGTCGAGCACGACATGGAGTTCGTAGCCGCGCTCGCGGGCGAGACCGGCCGCGTGACGGTGATGGCCGAAGGCCGCGTGCTCGCGCACGGCACGCTCGCCGACGTGAAGCGCGACGACGCGGTCATCGAATCCTATCTGGGCCGCTGAGCCCGTTGAACCCGCCCGGCACGGCTCCGGAAATACAAGGCATCGACATGCTCACCATCGAATCGCTGAACCAGTACTACGGCGGCAGCCACATCCTGCGCGACGTCTCCATGACGGTGCCCGAGAGCAGGCTCACCGTTCTGCTCGGCCGCAACGGCGTCGGCAAGACCACGCTGCTGCGCTGCCTCATGGGCGTGGTGCCGACGAAGAGCGGCACGGTCGCATGGCGCGACACGTCGCTCACGAAGCTGCCCACCCATGCGCGCGTCGCGCACGGTCTCGCGTACGTGCCGCAAGGCCGCGATATCTTCCCGCGCCTCACCGTGGAGGAAAATCTGCTGGTGGGCGCGGCGAGCAAGAAGCGCCTGCCCTCCGGGGTGCCCGACCACATCTATACGCTCTTTCCCGTGCTCAAGGACATGAAGGGGCGGCGCGGCGGCGATCTTTCGGGCGGCCAGCAGCAGCAGCTCGCCATCGGCCGCGCCTTGATGAGCGATCCGCAACTGCTGATCCTCGACGAGCCCACCGAAGGCATTCAACCCTCGATCATCCAGGACATCGGGCGCACGCTGCGGCAACTCGTCGAAGAGATGAGCCTGACGGTGCTGCTCGTCGAGCAGTATTACGACTTCGCGAAGGCCATTGCGGACGGCTACTGGGTGATGCGCCGCGGCGAGATCGTGGCGGGCGGCGCGGGCGCCGACATGGACGCCGACGGCGTGCGGGAAATGATTGCGGTCTGAGCCGCCAACGGGGTGCGGAAGATGTTCGCGCTCCGAGACGCCAACGGCACATGCTATCCTGCACGGCACCTCTCGCCCTCGCCCCCGTTTTCAGCATGTCGCTTCACGAAAATCACGCCGCGCTCGCCAACACCACTTTGCGCAGCAACGCGCCTCAGGAATGGGTGGCCAGGCTCGAACTGGGCTTCGAGCGTCACGATGCCCCTCAAGGCGACGTGCTCCGCAGCGCGCGCACGACGCTCGCGCATCGGCTGCACGTGGGGCCGTTGCGCGTGCAACGGCCGCTCTATCCCGAAGGCGATGCGATCTGCCACGCGGTGATCGTGCATCCGCCCGCGGGCATCGCCGGCGGCGACCGGCTCGACATCGACGTGAACGTAGGCGACGGCGCGCACGCGGTGCTCACCACGCCCGGCGCCACCAAGTGGTACAAGTCCAATGGCCGCGTGGCGCGCCAGCGCATCAAGCTGCTCGTGGGCGCGGGTGCGAAGCTCGACTGGCTGCCGCAGAACAATCTCGTCTTCGATCACGCGCACGCCGAGCTCGACCTCTCGCTCACGCTCGCAGAAGGCGCAACGGCCATCGGCTGGGACGCCATGCAGCTTGGCCGCCAGGCGGCCGGCGAGCGCTGGTCGGCCGGCATGGTGCGCTCGCTCACGCGGGTGGCGCGCGCCGCCACGCAAGACACCGACGAACAACTGCTCTGGTTCGAACGCGCCCTGGTGGACGCCGCCGACCCGCTGCGCGACGCGCCGCAGGGCCTCGCGGGCTATCCGGCGTTCGGCATGCTGTGGGCCATCGGGGCGGCCTGCAACGAAGGGCTCGCGCAAGACCTCGCGGTCACGCTCCCCTTCGACGATGCCCTGCGCGCGGGCGCAACCTGCGTCGCGCCGGGTGTGCTGCTGGTGCGCGTCATCGCGCACTCGATGGAGCCGCTGCAACAGACACTCACGCGATGCTGGACGCAGTTGCGCCCCATCGTGCACGGCGTCAAGGCGGCGCCGCTGCGTCTGTGGACGACCTGAATCCGCTTTTCGCGCACCAGATCGGCGCACTTGTGCAACCGTGAATAAACAATAGAGTCCGGCACAAGCCAACAGACTTTGACTCGACACAATAAAGCTTGACCCAACACCGTCGGCCTCTCACGTCCCGGGGTGGCAACCAGCGCGAAGGACGCGTCCCGACAGACCAAGGCCCGTGACACGCACCGCCAGGTGGGCATTCGGACGGCGGCCGTTCAAACGACAAGTTTCCCCGCTCGCTGATCGGCCGGTTGTGGCCGGTTTCACCCGCTGAGCTTTGATGCCACAAAGCAGCCGCTCGCACCCGGGAATGTTTTGAACGACAGCTAACGGCGAGGTCGGCGAGCGCTCGCGATCGGCCAACTTCAGACATTGGCTAGTATGCCGGGGCAGCCGCTCGAACGTCTCGTCCGCCCTTGGCAACAGACATTTGCTGGCGGAGCGCGGTTCCCTGCGATTGGTTCCCGCTCAGTGACCTTGATCAGGTCGATAAAAGCAGCCAGTGCGCGCGAGGCAACCATTGCCAAAGCTTCCGGCGCTCCAACCTTCTAGGTGGCGCCAATCGCTCCGTTCACAGTTTGGTGGGGAATATCCATCAACCATACGTCGGCTTGCTCGCCCGCATAGAACGGGCTCCGCTCAAGATGCATGACCGGCTACTCCCCGACACCCGGCAAATGCGGAATGGCGCCCGCTGTGAGCAGAATTTCAACCCCGGGGTCGAGCCATCCGTTGGATGATAGCGGCTCGCGCCTGCCACTGACAAAAAAGCGCAACCACCCTGCGCAGGCGTCTGGCTGGGTGACTACCGGGGGACCATGATGAAGAGAACACTGCTTGCAATTTGCTTCGGGATGGTTGTGCTCAATGGCGCGCGGCGTGCACGAAGAACTGCCGCCGGGGGCCGTGTCGACCGGCTCGGTCAACACCACCGGACATGTTGACATCTACCGCAACGGGGATTTACCACGGCGGCCGTTTTATTGCCTCGCCAAGGTGGCCGCCCACGGGAATGCTGACGCTACTCACGACACGCTCGAAACCACGCTGGAGAGCGAGACGTTGAAGCTCAATGCTGACTGCCTCTTGCTGACGGCCGAAAATGTCACGAACGACGGGACTATCGGCTCCTACGGCGGCGGTCTTTTCTCATCCACTCAAATCAAGCGGCCGCACCTGTACGGTGTCGCGTGCAAGTATTCGCAAGTCAAGCTGGGCATTAATCAGGACAAGGACCATGTCGTCAGCTACGTCAGCGACGGTTCACCCGCTGCAACAGCCGGCATCGTCGAAGGCGACAAGATCCTGGCCATCAACGGCGTGTCCATCGCCTCCTCACCGTTTGTGACCGAAACCGAAGTCAGCACGAAGAAGCCCGGCGATACAGTGACGATCGAGTTCCTCAACAAGAGCGGCAAGAAGGAACGCAAAGTCATCACTCTTTCAGGTTCCTGACGCTACCGACACACCGCCGCTCATCTTTGGCAAGCGCACTACAAGCCCACTCAACTGCGGCTCCTTACCTTCACAAGCTTTGACGCGCCATACGGAGGACCGTTAAATGTCTCTCATCAAATGTCATGAATGCGGCAGCAATATAAGCACGGTCGCCAGGAGATGCCCGAGTTGTGGCGCATTATCGAAAACACGTTTCAACAGGATGACGACTATCGCTGCTATCGTGATTGCGGGATTGCGGGATTGCGGGATTGCCCGCATGGTATTTACCTAACACGCTAAGCGCTGATACTCCAACTCGTCGTGTTCGATCTCGTCATACCGCGGCTCCCAGGCGGCAATGAAAGCGTCATCGATTACATCGAGTGTCGGAAGCATGGCGGGTCCTTTCTTTTTCTGGCTATCCACACGTTTCGTGAGTCGTGGTCTGGCATGCGGGCAATGATTCCAACGCGCACTGCGGCGATCCGGGAACGAAGGCCTCTCGCAGAGAAGTGACAGCGCCCGCTGCGTGCGCACGGCGCGGGCGCCACTGCTGCTCGTCGAGAAGCTGATCAGCAGTACGGCGAATGAAGTGCCGCCTTTTTCTTGAGAAGCTATTGCCCCGTATCTTTACTGCCAAGTGCCGCGTGAAAATCCGATCCTTGCTGGCATTCACCTATCGAATCTAGGCAATCACGGCAGGATTAGATGGCGCTTTACGTTGAATTTTGTGCATGATCGGCTTTTCGAGCAAATGCCAACTAACCGTTCCCATGATGACCGCACTGATCAATGTAAGCATTCCAACGAGGACAATATTCATGTCCGGGCGATACCAGAGAATTAATTTAGCAGCGGGCCACGCGTAGAGATAGACACCATAGGATATGTCATTTTCGCTGTTGATTTTGCAAGTAACATATTGCTTGCCCAGATTTGAAATCGCTATTACCAAGTAGCCGCCAAATATTGCTACGGCCAGATTGGCGGTTCTTGGCTCAAATAAGAACGTTACGAGAGCTGCTGCCGAAAAAGCTGCCGTCCATTTTTTGTCGAAACTTATGCGATCCTTGTAGATTTGATATGTTGATCCGCACAAGAATACGCCAACAAATCTTATGGTTGAGCGTGGCTCTCCAACGGTCAGATTGAAAATTCTATCCCAAAAGGAGTGTGCCTGGGTTTGTGCGAGAGCAGCTTCATAACCGAAAGGATGGTAGTGCTCCGGAATTATGCATGAGAGCACGAGAAATGAAATTGCCGTGATAAGAATGACGCGCTTCCTATTGAAAAATCCAAGCAATCCAAGTGCTAGAATCAAGAGGTAGCATCTAAATTCGTAAGGTATCGTCCACATCGCACCATTCAAATCAGGATAGTACGTACCATGAAACGCCGTCGTTGACATTGGCGGTTGGAGTAGCAGTATTCTCGCCGCCAGGCTCAAAACATGTTGCGGAGTGACCGCAACGTCACCTCCTCCCAATGGAGCAACGACGAGATCGCAAATTAGGTATGATGCTGCAAATGCCGGGTAAATTCGAAAAATTCGCTTCTTAAGAAAAGAGACAGGTGACTGAGTTTTGAGGTAGCTTGCGGAAATCAGGTATCCACTTATAAGGAAAAATCCGTCTACAGCAAGTTCTCCAAAGGATATCGATCCGAATATATTGGTTAAAATCTCTCGGTTACGATTTCCGTCGTAAATTTCTGGGGTGTGGGACAGTATGACAAGCGATGCGAATAAAAGCCTCAAGAAGCCAAAGGAGTTTTCGCGTGATTCATATTTTAGCTGGCTCATTATTTTGTCGGTAAGCACAGTTGATGTTGATGTGACATCTGACTAAAGCTTTTTGTCCAAAATGCGTGCGACGACTCCGACAACATGCATCCGTGGCCATACATACCATGCCTTGAAGCGAGGCCAGTTCCTTATCGTATTTTAAGCACACAACTATCTCCATCTGTGCGGACGCGAACATAGACGCGCACGGGCCTTGTTCGATGTTGTAGCGTCTGGGCGTGACGCGTACGCTGTCGAGCGCCCGATACGCGCGCCGGTCCGTGAACCCCTGACTTGGCGGGCCTATCCGTGGCCCTGCTGTTGCAATTTGCGAGCCTCAGCGGCTTCCGCGTCGAGCTTGTCGCGCGTTTCCTGCATGGCTTTATTCGAGTCGGTATCGACGTTCCAATCGCGTCTCGTCAAGCGATTCACCCCCTTAGGTGTCAAATCCCCGTCCGGTTTGACTGTACCCGTGGCGACGTTGAGACGCGAACGACATATCGTTAAGTTTCTTCCTCTGAGCCATGGCGGTTCTCCTGAAGAGGAGCGTGCTCGACATCGGCCGCAGTTCATGACTATCAGAATAGGCTCGAGACGTACGCGAACCTAAGCACGGAATGGATGGGGGGCACTGTCCAAGGTAACACCTGTTGACCGGAAATGCCTACAGAGTGCCTACACGTGGCCGGAAATGAAAAGGGACTTACAGGCAAAGCGCTGTAAGTCCTTGAATTCTTTGGTTGGGCGTGAGTGACTCGAACACTCGACCTAAGGATTAAGAGTCCGGGGGCCGTAAAAGCGAACCCGATTTCGCTTCTACTCAGCACTTCGCCGATGGATCGCACTCGGTGGCCCGGTCGGACCACGCGAACGGCCGTTTCACTTTGATAGTGTTGAAAAACTCGGCAATTTTCTTGGCTGGCGCCTATCCTGGGATGTGAGCAATCGATAGGGGTATCAGCCATGATGGGTCAACGAGGTGGTTCGCAGGAGCGGCTCTTCTACTCGTTCAACCTCGAAGATCACGTGCCATCGAATCATCTGCTACGAGCAATCGATCGCGTGCTTGATCTCGGCGATTTACGTCAGCATCTCGCACCGTACTATAGCCATACCGGCCGCCCCTAGATCGACCCCGAGTTGATGGTTCGAATGCTGATTGTTGGCTACTGTTTCAGCATTCGTTCCGAGCGCAGGCTATGCGAGGAGGTTCATCTCAATTTGGCCTATCGCTGGTTCTGCCGCCTCGGCCTGGACGATGCTGTTCCTGACCACTCGACGTTCTCCAAGAATCGACATGGTCGATTCCGCCAAAGCGGCACCCTGCGTCAGGTGTTCGAATCCGTCTTGCGCCGCTGTATGGTTGAGGGACTGGTGGCCGAAGAGGGCTTCGCAATAGACGCCAGCGTCATCAAAGCTGACGCTAACCGGTCTCGTGGAGTTGCAGGCACGGATGCAATCGACTGGGTCAAAGGCGCTGAGTCAAGCCGCGCCGTGCTCGAATATCTTGAAGCCTTGGACGCCAGCAACCCCGTGAATGAAGAATCTTCAACAAAGCCTGAGGCTGTGAGTCAGCCGATCAAGATCTCCTACTGACCCGGCATCACGCCTGACGGCAGCGACGGGAAGCCCTGCTTTCTACGCTTACTCGACAAATTATTTGATCGACCTGCCGGCAGGAATCATCGTCGATGTTGAGGCAACGCCCGCCCATCGAACATACGAGGTCAACTCAACCAAGACGATGGTCACTCGGGTGGAGCAGCGATTCAACCTCAAGCCTCGTCGCCTCGTGGGCGACACCGCTTATGGCACAGCTCCCATGTTGGCCTGGATGGTCGAAGAGAAAAATATCGAGCCACATATTCCGGTGTGGGATAAGACGGAACGCAAAAATGGCACCCTATCCAGCACTGACTTCCAATGGATCGAAGAGGCTGGCGAATATCGCTGTCCGCTCGGCAAAGCGCTACGCCGCGAATGGAGGTCGTACAGGAAGCCGCGAACAAATATCACGAAAGCCGACACCGTGATCTACCGATCCACCCAATCCGACTGCGCAGGCTGTGCCATGAAGGATCGGTGCTGTCCCAATACACCGTTTCGCATGATCGCCCGCAGCATTCATGAGGATGCGCGCAATGTTGCCCGCCGAATTGCCACCACTGCGCAATACCAGCGTTCAAGCTGCGAGCGCAAGAAGGTGGAGATGCTCTTTGCGCACCTCAAACGCATCCTGAAGTTAGATCGCCTGCGTCTACGAGGGCTCTCAGGCGCTCAGGACGAGTTCCTCCTGGCTGCCACTGCTCAGAACCTGCGACGTATGGCGAAACGGTTGACATCAGTTGGGCAAAAGTCGATAGCAGTTGCCACTTGATGTGGTATCCGTGGTCCGTAACCCCGGATACCGCTGATGTCGATAGGAACGCAAAGCCGTCAAATGCGTAGCGATTGCTGTATGGGCCGCCCGCGAACTCGAGTTTTTCAACACTATCCCACGATTGCGGACCGTGGCGCTTGAGCCAGCCTCAACGACGGTGGCAGATAGCGCTATTGGCTATCGAGTACGACCGACACAAGCAGCAGCAGAACGGACGACCAGACAAACAGATCGCCGAACACATTGGACGTGCCGAATCCAGCGCCTGCCATTACGCTCGACAGCCAGAAAGTGAGCGCACTCATCATGAGCACACCATGATGAGGGTTGTATTGCATCGCTTTGCTTCTGCTGCTTTCTTTGCGTCGGTGTACATCATCGAGTGAGCAAGAAATGGTCATCAGTTTCCGCATTGCGCGTGGATGTGGGATGTTTCCACGTACGCGGGGCGCGTGTCCGTGCGCAAACGCATACAGTGGGCGCGCCGACCGGGTACTCGCTCGCAGCGCGATATTCAATATCTTCGCGGCACGTCGGAATGACGGAAGGACGAACGTCAGAGTGAACAGAAGCTTCGCGGTGGAAGTTAGTGCAGCTGCATGCCCCGGCGTCGGTCGCTTCGCAGCGCAGCAACGCTCATGCGGTGCACGAAATTCACGAGATTGGTGCATCCGCGCTGCTCCTCTTCATTGGCACACACCTTGCTTTGAGCTTGCATCGCTTCACACGCGCGGCGCGTGACGCCGAAAGCTGTCCGTAACCCGCCTCCCGTAAGCTCAGCCGATGCGCGATCAGGCGACCCCAACCGACCCAGAACGATGAAGCTCACACCACGCGAGAAAGACAAGCTCCTGATCTTCACCGCCGCGCTGCTCGCCGAACGGCGGCGCGCGCGCGGCCTCAAGCTCAACTATCCGGAGGCGGTCGCCTTCATCAGCGCGGCGCTGATGGAAGCCGCCCGCGACGGCAAGACCGTCGCCGAGGTCATGCACTACGGCACGACGCTGCTCACGCGCGACGACGTAATGGAAGGCGTGCCCGAGATGATCCCCGACATCCAGGTCGAGGCCACCTTCCCCGACGGCACCAAGCTCGTCACCGTCCACCATCCGATCCCGTGAGCTTTGCATGTGACCAGAGCAACGTGCCAAAGCACCCAATCTGGTCGACAAGGAGACCGAGCATGATCCCCGGCGAAATGCTGATCGACGAAGGCGAAATCGAGCTCAACGCGGGCCGCGAAACCGTGACCGTAACGGTCGCGAACACCGGCGACCGCCCCGTGCAGATCGGCTCGCACTTCCACTTCTATGAAGTCAACGAAGCGCTCTCGTTTGAGCGCGAGGCTGCGCGCGGCTTTCGCCTGAACATTGCGGCAGGCACCGCTGTGCGCTTCGAGCCCGGCCAGGAGCGCACCGTCGAGCTGGTCGCGCTCGCGGGCGAGCGCGCCGTCTACGGCTTCAACGGCAAGGTGATGGGCCCGCTCTGAGCCGCGGCGCGCCCACTTTCGAATTCATCAGGATTCCGATATGACATTGAAGATCGGCCGCCGCGCCTATGCGGAGATGTTCGGCCCCACGACCGGCGACCGCGTGCGGCTCGCCGACACCGAGCTCGTAATCGAGATCGAGCGCGACTACACGGTCTACGGCGACGAAGTGAAGTTCGGCGGCGGCAAGGTGATCCGCGACGGCATGGGCCAATCGCAGCGGCTCGCCGCCGAGGTGGCCGACACGGTCGTGACCAACGCCGTGATTCTCGACCACTGGGGCATCGTCAAAGCCGACATCGGTATCAAGGACGGCCGCGTCTGGAGGATCGGCAAGGCCGGCAATCCCGACGTGCAACCGGGCGTGACGATCCCCATTGGCGCCGCGACGGAGGTGATCGCGGGCGAAGGCCAGATCGTGACCGCAGGCGGTATAGACACGCATATCCACTTCATCAGCCCGCAGCAGATCGATGAAGCGCTCACCTCGGGCGTGACGACGATGATCGGCGGCGGCACCGGACCCGCCACCGGCACCAACGCCACGACCTGCACGCCGGGCCCGTGGCATCTGGAGCGCATGCTGCAGGCCGCCGACGGCTGGCCGATCAACCTGGGCTTTCTCGGCAAGGGCAACGTGAGCCTGCCCAGGCCCGCCGAAGAGCAGATCGCCGCCGGTGCGATCGGCCTGAAGCTGCACGAGGACTGGGGCTCGACGCCCGCGGCCATCGACAACTGCCTCACGGTCGCCGACGCCACCGACACGCAGGTGGCCATTCACACCGATACGCTCAACGAAAGCGGCTTCGTCGAGGCGACGGTGAACGCGTTCAAGGGCCGCACGATCCACACGTACCACACCGAAGGCGCGGGCGGCGGCCACGCACCCGACATCATCAAGGTGTGCGGCGAGGCGAACGTGCTGCCCTCGTCGACCAATCCCACGCGTCCGTACACGATCAACACGCTCGACGAGCACCTCGACATGCTGATGGTGTGCCATCACCTCGATCCGTCGATTGCCGAGGACATTGCGTTCGCCGAGTCGCGCATCCGCCGCGAGACCATTGCCGCCGAAGACATCCTGCACGACCTGGGCGCGCTCTCGATGCTTTCCTCGGACTCCCAGGCAATGGGCCGCGTGGGCGAAGTCATCATCCGCACCTGGCAGACCGCGCACAAGATGAAGGTGCAGCGCGGCGCGCTGCCCGAAGACAACGCGCGCAACGACAACTTCCGCGTGAAGCGCTATATCGCGAAGTACACGATCAACCCCGCGCTCACGCACGGCATCGCGCACGAGCTCGGTTCGATCGAGCCGGGCAAGTGGGCCGATCTCGTGTTCTGGGACCCGGCGTTTTTCGGCATCAAGCCCGCGCTCATCCTCAAGGGCGGCATGATCGCGATGGCGCAGATGGGCGACCCGAACGCATCGATCCCCACGCCGCAGCCCGTGCATTATCGCGAGATGTTCGGCACGCGCGGACGCGCGCTCACGCAGACCTCGCTCACGTTCGTCTCGCAGCTTGCGCTCGATAAAGGCATGCCCGAGCGCTATGGCCTGCAAAAGCGCGTAGTGGCGGTGCGCAACTGCCGCAGCGTCACGAAAGCCGACATGATTCACAACGCGTGGCAACCGTCGATCAGCGTCGATCCCGAGACCTATCAGGTCGTGGCCGATGGCCAGTTGCTTACCTGCGAGCCCGCCACGGTGCTGCCGATGGCGCAGCGATATTTCCTGTTCTGATATGAAACACGCCCGACGCGGCGAGTACTGATATGCGCACCATAGACAAACGACTCAACGCGAAGCTCGCGCCCGTGCTGATCAAGCGCGCGCCCACGCTCACCCTGCCCTACGACGCACGCTGCAAGAGCCGCTTCGCGGCCACGCTCGATTCCGGCGAGGAAGTGGGTGTGGTGCTGCCGCGCGGCACGGTGCTGCGCGACGGCGACATGCTCGTGGCCGACGATGGCGGCCTCGTGCGCGTGATCGCCGCGGCGCAAAGCGTGCTGCGCGTGCGCGCGCCCGACCGCCTCACGCTCACGCGAGCCGCGTATCACCTCGGCAACCGCCATACGCCCGTGGAAGTGGGCATCGACGAGCTCAAGCTCGAAGCCGACCCGGTGCTCGAAGACATGCTCAAGCGCCTCGGCGCGCAGGTCGAGCACGCGACGCTGCCGTTCCAGCCCGAGGCGGGTGCCTATAGTGGTCAACTCGGTGGCGGCCATCGCCATGGCCACGACGAGACTTTCGCGGAAGATTACGCGCTCGCGCAGCGCGTGTTCGACGAGCATCACGGGCATGCGCACGATCACGGGCACGCGCACGGCCACGATCACAACCATGGCGACCCTGGCCCTGGCGGTCACGTCCACGACGCGGATTGCGGCCACGATCACGGTCATTGCGACGGCCACGCGCACGACCACAGCCATGAACATCGCTGAGCTCACCGCCCTGCTGCATCTCGCTTCGCCGGCGTTGCCGATAGGCGCGTTCAGCTATTCGCAGGGGCTCGAAGCGGCCATCGACGCCGGACTCGTCGCCAACGCCGACGACGCCGCGCGCTGGATCGCGAGTGGCTTGGCAAACGTGCTCGCGCCCGGCGAGCTGCCCTTCATCGCGCATCAGCTCGAGCGCTGGCGCACGCATGACGCCCGCGCGCTGATCGAGGCCAACGAGGAATTCGTTGCGAGCCGCGAATCGGCGGAGCTGCGCCGCGAGACCTCGCAAATGGGCTGGTCGCTGCGCCAGCTTTGCGCGCAGCTCGAATGGGGCGACGCCGCGAGACGCGAGACACTCGAACGCATGACGCCCATCGCACAGCCGACGGCGTTCGCGTTCGCGGCCTTCGCGCACGATGCCGCGGCTGACGCCACGCTCGCCGCCTACGCGTTCAGCTGGGTCGAGAACCAGGTCGCAGCCGCGCTCAAGGCCGTGCCGCTCGGGCAGCTCGCGGGACAGCGCATCGTAGTCGCGCTGCGGCCGGCCATCGAAAGCGCGGTCGCGCGCGCGCTCGCCACCCCGCCCGACTCGCTCAACACCTTCGCGCCGCAGCTCGGCATTCTCAGCGCGCGGCACGAATCGCAATACTCACGGCTCTTTCGCTCCTAGCCTCGTTTCGAGGCCGATTGGCAAACGAATCCGCAAACGAATCCGCAATCAAACCCGCAGACAAGCTCACACGAACCATGAATTCGCACTCCAAACGCACCAAGAAGCTGCCCCCGCTGCGCGTCGGCGTGGGCGGCCCGGTTGGCTCCGGCAAGACCACGCTGCTCGAAATGCTCTGCAAGGCCATGCGCGAGCGCTACGACCTCGTCGCCATCACCAACGACATCTACACGAAGGAAGATCAGCGCCTCCTGACCGTGGCGGGCGCCCTGCCCGCCGAGCGCATCATGGGCGTGGAGACGGGCGGCTGCCCGCACACGGCGATCCGCGAGGACGCGTCGATCAACCTCGAAGCCGTCGATCAGATGCTCACGCGCTTTCCCGACGCGGACATCGTCTTCATCGAATCGGGCGGCGACAACCTCGCGGCGACCTTCAGCCCCGAGCTCTCGGACCTCACGATCTACGTGATCGACGTGGCGGGCGGCGAGAAGATTCCGCGCAAGGGTGGCCCCGGTATTACCAAGTCGGACCTGCTTGTCATCAACAAGACCGATCTCGCGCCGTTCGTGGGCGCGAACCTCGAAGTGATGGCCTCGGACGCGAAGAAAATGCGCGGCGAGCGTCCGTTCGTGATGTGCAACCTGAAGGCGCTCGACGGCCTCGATCAGGTGGTTGCGTTTATTGAAAAGCAGGGTTTGTTCATCAAAGAAAATAACAATTAATCTCCCGCGAGGACGCACTGAGTAATATATTCCCGGCCACGTCTGGTTATTGGCCCCCGCGGCAAACGTTAAACGTTTGCGCCATATCCTGAATCCTGCTGTCGTGACAGGAGCAAGCCTCACGGCCCGCCTCTCCCACGCCCACCATGCGGGTCGGTACATAGCAGTTCAGACTGGTTGGCCGTTCAAGGGGTCAACGGAGGAAGCAAGGCTGTTCAAAACTGAAACGCCTCACGTGACCTCGCAGTAGTGAACGACGCGTTTAACGCCAATGCGGACTCCGTACAACGGTTGTAGAAAGCGTGTGACCGTGTCTTCGCCGCGCACAAAGTATGGCGGGTCGAGCTAGCCATGCCGAGATTCGCGGCATAAGGAATGGCGTCACATCGGAATTCCAAGGCATCACCGTTTCGGAAATGAAACGGATCTTGTGTGCAAGCAAACCATAGACCATTCAGCTGCTGCAGCGCTGTTGAAGCAGATTCAGTGCGTGTCGAAGGTTTATTCCCGTTTCAAGAATGAATCATTTTCGATCCAAAACCCCCACAAGTTTCACCTTTCGTCACGAGCCTGGCGGACCTGAACAACCGATACAACATCACCGTATAGCATTTGTAAATAATTGGCATGCAATTTGCAAGCTTCCTGGCTTGAGCGAGGTGGATGCTCGAGACGCTGGAAATCAATCCGGGAATCGAATTGCGCCAAATATGCAAGGGAAGCCTGGCAGTCGACGGCGCATCGGGGGGGAAAATGAAATCAAGAAGAATTTGTACTATCGCAAACGCAGCCTCTATGGGGCCCGCGATCACAGCAACCTCCCATTTTCACGGGAACGGGAGATCCCCGCAGGGGAACTCCTGGTATCCGTCAGAACCTGCCAGAGGCGACGCGCACGTTTGTGAAGCACTACAACGCAATCGGATCATCCCCAAAAAGCAACGAGGCGTTGCTCTAGTTGAGTTCGCCTTGGTACTGCCCATTCTGTTGATGATCATTTTTGGCATCATCGAGCTGGGTATTGCGCTTTATGACAAAGCCGTGATTACCAATGCTTCGCGAGAAGGCGCTCGGTACGGGATTGTGCTGCATAGTCCGAAGTATAGCGATGGCCAAATCTCGAACGTCGCGACGCAATATACCAAAAATTACTTGATGACCTTTGGCAAGTATGTTGACCCAGTCGTTAAAGTCACAGGCTCAGGTGGTCTTTCCGGCAGCGACCTTTCGGTTGAGGTGTCCTACACGTATAGGGGATTGGGATTGGGCGCAATGCTCTCAGCCGTCATCGGCCCAATGGTGCTCACCGCCAGCACCACGATGAAAAACGAATAACGAGAATAAACCATGCGCAGACAATCGACGAAGAAACAACGAGGTGCTGTCACGGTGATAACGGCGCTGATGATGGTGTTCCTGTTGGGCATTGCTGCATTGGCGATCGACATCGCCAATGCGCTGGTAACGCGCAATGAACTGCAGAACGCCGCAGACGCGGCCGCTCTCGCTGCCGCGACCTGCCTTTACCCGCGAGCAGTTTGCGGCAATCCCAACGCAAATGCGCCGGATTGGGACACGGCACAACAACGCGCCCGGGACGTGGTCGGGATGAACAAGGCGCAGGGCGTGAAAATAGTTGTCGGTGACGCGTCGTCCGGTTACTGGAACATCACAAGCGATCCTGCCGGGCTAGAGTCTCCGCCTGTCACCACCGGACCGAGTCATCTACCCGCGGTTCGCGTGAGTATCACCAAAAGTGACAGCAATGATAACGGCTCGGTCAGGATGTTCTTGGCCAGTGTGATCGGGGTACATAAACTGGATGTCTCGGCGGTAGCCACTGCTGCCATCTCTTATCCCGGTATCGTTGGACCCGGCGGACTCTTCCCAATGGCGGTGTCGAGTTGTCTGTTTGGCAAGTATTGGCAGAATGGAAGTCCACTAATCGCAAAAGATAATAAGCCTCTGCCTGGCGCCACTATTACTAAAAAGAACGGGCAGCAGACACCGGATACGACACCCCAGACTCCCGGCCAACCGTATGTGTTCAAGATCGGGACATCGTATCAATATAGCGGTTGCGATGCCGGCCAGTGGACGACGTTTAACACTACGAACAACAGCACAGATTTCGAGCGCGGCGTCGTGGATGGCAAGGACATGGGTCAGGGGACAGTGTCAATTGGCCAGAATCCCGGCACGTATATCCAGCCTGGTGAAGAAAACGCACTGTTCAAGTATGTGCAGGATTGCTCGGCGGCAGGCAGCAAGACGTGTGAGTGGAGCATTGTGCCGATTGTGGACTCGCTGACGCCCAAGACCTATCCGGTCGTGGTGGCGTATGCCTGCGTCCATATCCTGAATGCCTCAAACGGCAACGAACCCTACGTGCTGGTACAGATGGCGATGGCTAAGGACGCTGACCACTGCCAGGTGAAGAACGCAGGCGGTGCGGGTGTGGGTTATGGTGCATTGCAACCACCGCGACTGGTTCAATAAACAGGAGAACACGATGAATTCACCTAACCAGAGCTTTGGTTTGGAAGCACTGCTATTCATTGTCCTTGTCTGCGCAGGCCTGGTCTATTTTGCACCGCAGGAAAGTATGGCGGTTGCTCAGGATGTCATGAGGGCGATTGTTAATCACCTACCTTTAATCACCTACCACATTTCTGACTGACATAAGCGCAAGGCGACGTCCCCAATCATCGCAACTCACGTCCACACGCCTCGTAATCCGGAAGGTGAGCGGGCAGGATGATTCATCGAAAAGCATGGACTGCTGCAGAGTTAAGCGCATCGCGCGGCGCGAATCGCGCCGCCCGAAAAAGGCTCATAGATCAAGCGATGCCGATGCGCGCTCGGGCAACAGGGTCGTGAGCACGTCCACCGTTCGCGCCGTGGCACCGCGATGGCGCGCCGCGAACGCGGCTGCGGATGCGCCCTTCGCCACGCGGCGTGGCTTGTCGTTGAAGAGCTCGCGCAAGGCGCGCGCGAGATCGGCGGGATCCTGCACCTGCAGGGCCGCGCCTGCCGCGACGGCGTCCGCAGTGGCCTGGGTGAAGTTGAACACGTGCGGGCTGATCAGCACGGGCACGCCCACCGCACAGGCCTCGATCAGATTCTGGCCACCGAGCGGCAACAGACTCCCGCCGATGAACGCGAGATCGGCGGCGGCGTAATACGCGCCCATCTCGCCCATCGAATCGCCGAGCAGCACGTTCACGTCCTGCGGCAACCCACGCACGCCCTCGTGCGGCGCGGCGGCGCTTGCCTTCGCGACGGCCGGCGCCCATTTCGCGCGCCGCGCCAGCTTCAGGTTTCTTGCGCGCCTCCAGCGCAGCCACCCCGTCAGGGGCAAGATTCCGTGCAGGGTGGCCCGGGCATCACGAAGTCGGACCCGCTCGTCATCAACAAGACCGATCTCGCGCCGCTCGTGGGCACGAACCTCGACGTGATGGCCTCGGACGCGAAGAAGATGCGCGGCGAGCGTCCTTTCGTGATGTGCAATCTCAAGGCGCTCGACGGCCTCGATCAGGTGATTGCGTTTATTGAAAAGCAGGGGGTGCTGCAGAACTGAGCGCCGCAGATGCTCGCTCTGGCTGCGTCGTCGTTAGCACGTCCGCCAAGCACCCGTTCGCACCGTGACGACGCTCCGCGAACGCGGCGGCGGCCAGATCCCGCGAGATTGACTCATGCGCAACGCCAATCCTGCCCTCCGGGCCGCCCGGTCACGTCCCTGAAACAGCCTGTCGCATTCGTCCGAAATACGCAACACGTGTTCGGCACCCCACACTTCGCACGACCTCTCTCCTCCTTCAACCGCGCCTCGCGCGCCACGATCGTGCGTGTTTGCTCTTGCCCATTCTCTGTTGATCCACGGATTTACGGGCATCTCCTGGGGCCAATCTTTCGGCCTGGAGGATATGAGCGCTCGCGTGGATCTCCCCTTCCCCTCCCTCCGAACCCGGTGCGCGGTTTTCCCGCGATGGGCTCTCCAGTTAGTTGTTTCCACATCGGGAATGCTACGCCAATCGAAAGGCCTCGGGCACCGTGAACGGCCCACGATTAGCGAAGTAGGCATTCGGCCAACGGGTGTGATTGCGACAGCAATGATCGCGGCCTGGACTGCGGAGCTGTGTGCGCAAGATCGCGCGATCGAATTGCCCCCCTCACGCACGGCTTCATTTCGCAGGTGACGTCAGCCCGATGTGTGAGTCACCGAACATAGTGCGCGATGTAGCGCACATACCCAAGAAAAATGCGCCCGCATGATTCGGACGTCCTGCCGCACCACTCGCGGTAGCGACTCGATTGACGAGCGAGTCGAACTTTTGCACCACGATACTTCGGCGCACGGACTCGGCACCATTCGGGGGCATCGTCGATCGATGACCAGGAGCATCTCAACAATGAAATTGACCAGGTGTCGTAGCGAACTGCATGTGCGAGTTTCGGGGGCCATCTTTAATGCAGGACTACCGATTATTGTGGAATTCAACAACGCTTGCACAGGTGATTGCACTGCCCATCGAGACCCGAGGAACAACTTCAGCCAGGCAGTGAGCGCGATGGCCTGCGTGGATGAACTCGTCTAGCTGTTCATCTTGAGCGCCAATTCCGTAGGGTCCGTGGGTTTGCAGCCACATTTGCTGCTTCGGGCCTCTCAGTTGACGCCGGCATGAGCATACCGCCGGGTATCGCGACGTTGTGAAGTACAGGCAAGAAAGGCACATCGACGGGAGAGCGTGATTGCAAGCGCCTTAGTCGAAGTAGCGGGAAAAAATCGTTGGCCAAATAAACGGGGGGACCGTGAACAAGACCTATAAGTGCATTTTCAGCCGGAGGCTGAATCAGGTTGTCGTTGTCGCCGAGACCGTCACGGGACAGGGAAAGTCCGGTGGAAAGTCGCGAGCCGTCCGGCGGGCGCAAGCCGTGGCTGTAGCGCTGGCGACGAGCGCTTGCCTTTCTTTGCCGCAGTCTGCCTGGGCGGATCTCTATTGCGGTAGCGGAACCAACGGTAACGGTAGCAAGCCCTCCACCGACACTTGCGGCTACACCGCAGTGCAGTATACCGGCAGCGGGACTGACGATACTTTCTACGGATCTTCGAGCGGGACGAGTGTCTCGGGCAACGACAACACCGGTAACGGCTTCCAATCAGGCTATAACATTACCGGCAGCGGCAATACGGGTACCGGAAGCGGATCCATCTACAACGTTAACGGTAGCAACAACACGGCAATTGGCTTTAGTTCCGGGCAGTACGTGAATGGAAGCGGCAATGTTGCAGTCGGCGCATCAGCTGGATCGGGAACGAGCGCGGCGCCGCTGAGTATCACGAATACGACCGCGATTGGGTCGAACGCGACGGCTACCGGCTCAAACTCGGTGGCGCTCGGCGCGGGCAGCACAGATGGAGGCGCGGGCAGCGTTGTGAGCGTGGGCAACGGCAGCGGGGGCAGTTTCCCAGCGACACGCAAGATCATCAATGTCACAAGCGGGAGCTTGACGTCGGGGTCCACGGATGCAGTCAACGGAGGCCAGTTGTACTCCGTGAGCACAGCTCTCAGCACGAGCCTGAGTACGACGAACAGCAACGTCGTTTCGTTGTCGAGCTCGGCTTCGACGGGGATCAGTACGGCCATAAGTGGCGTGGCCTCACTGAGCACCGGCCTGAGCACCACCAACAGCAACGTCGGCTCGTTGTCGACGGGCTTGAGCACGGCCAATAGCAACGTCACTTCGTTGTCGAGCTCGGCTTCGACCGGCATCAGCACGGCCACGAGCGGCGTGAACTCGCTGAGCACCGGCTTGAATACCACCAACAGCCACGTCACCTCGCTTTCGACCCAGGAATCGGCTGACGTCGGCCTGCTTTCGACGGGCTTGAGCACCACTAATAGCAACGTCAGTTCGCTGTCGAGCTCGGCTTCGACGGGGATCAGCACGGCCGTGGGCGGTGTGAGCTCGCTGAGCACCGGTCTGAGCACAACCAACAGCAACGTCGGCTCGCTCTCGAGCTCGGCTTCGACGGGCATCAGCACGGCCACGAGCGGCGTGGGCTCGCTGAGCACCGGCCTGAATACCACCAACAGCCACGTCAGCTCGCTTTCGACCCAGGAGTCGGCCGACGTTGGCCTGCTGTCGACCGGCCTGAGCACTACCAACAGCAACGTCAGTTCGCTGTCGAGCTCGGCTTCGACAGGCATCAGTACGGCCATGAGCGGCGTGGGCTCGCTGAGCACCGGCCTGAGCACCACCAACAGCAACGTCGGCTCGCTCTCGAGCTCGGCTTCGACGGGCATCAGCACGGCCACGAGCGGCGTGAACTCGCTGAGCACCGGTCTGAGCACCACCAACAGCAACGTCGGTGCGCTCTCGAACTCGGCTTCGACGGGCATCAGTACGGCCATAAGCGGCGTGAACTCGCTGAGCACCGGTTTGAGCGCTACCAACAGCAACGTCGGCTCGCTGTCGAGCTCGGCTTCGACGGGGATCAGTACGGCCATAAGCGGCGTGGGCTCGCTGAGCACCGGCCTGAGCACCACCAACAGCAACCTCGGTTCACTC
>NZ_SMRP01000015.1:0-11586 GCF_004353915.1 Paraburkholderia silviterrae
AACCTGACTCTACGCCAGCCGTCCTACCGGAACGGCACGAGGCCGACTATATGATTATCAAAGTCGTAGCCTCAATTACTACTGTTGATGCGAGTTGCGATCGGATCAATAAATGTGGCGAAACCCAACCCGAAGACTCATGGTGCATTGATGCGCTCCACGTGTGTTTGCAGCGGGCGGTGCGTGTTCTCGCTATCATGCTGACGGCAATGGCGCCAGTCAGGCTTTGAATTTCCATGAAGATCCAGCATTTAAGGTGCTTTACCCACATCGCAGAAAAAGGCAGCATGCGTGCGGCTGCCGAGCAGCTCGGACTCTCCGCAACGGCCGTGAGCCTTGCGTTGCGCGAGCTGGAACGCCACACGGGCGCGCCTCTGTTCACACGCCAGCCACAAGGCGTGGCGTTGACCTATGCTGGCCGGCGGCTGCTCGCGCACGCGCGCCTCATCCTTGCGCA
Source organism: Paraburkholderia silviterrae (assembly GCF_004353915.1). GTDB lineage: Bacteria > Pseudomonadota > Gammaproteobacteria > Burkholderiales > Burkholderiaceae > Paraburkholderia > Paraburkholderia silviterrae. Next base: position 458 of record NZ_SMRP01000015.1, read on the forward strand.
GATTGATCGCGCCGAGGAGGAAATCGAACAGATTCGCGGATTGAAGGGCGGCGCAGTCACGATCGGCGCGACGCCATGGATATCGCAAACCATCTTGCCGCGCGCACTGGCCGACTTTCAGCGCATGCGCTCCGGCGTGCGTCTGGACTTCTCGGAAGCCATTGGCGCGTCTCACGCGGCCCTGCGCGATGGCACGCTCGACTTTGCAATCGGTCTGCCCCCGCCGAAGAATCAAAGCGCGAACTTCGCCTCGCGCGACCTGTTTTCCTGTGGACTCGCCATTATCGGCCGCGTCGGGCATCCGCTTGCCAGGTGCACCTCGCTGCGCGATCTCGCCGATCAAAGCTGGGTCATGACCATGCGCGAAGACATGCACGAGCAAAGGCACAGTGCCATGCTCGCTCGCCACGGGCTCGCGCTGTCGCCCAATCAGGTGCATTACGCACGCTCCACGCTGATTTCGATCGCCATGATGGAAGGCAGCGACATGTTGACCGTATGCCCGTGGCCATTGGTTGAATCACCGCTCATGCGCACGCGGATGACGGCGTTGCCGATTCAGGACGAGCTCCCCGACATGACAACCAGCCTCGTCATGCGGCGTGGCGATACACCAAGCGTTGCCGCGCAGTTGATGGTCGAATGCATTCTCGAGGCCGCCAAAGCCTGTCGTGACAGCAACGAACCGTCCATCAGACGAATGATGAACTCGGTCGAGTTCATCGAAGGGGACTGAACGCCGATGGCCCCCGTGTAAAGTAAAACCTTACACCGAATTGTTTCGTTGGCTATGACCGACCGCCCGGTCACTTTACGATCGTGACACTGGTTCCCACCGGGTTCCGGCTTTCGGTTTCATGTCACGAGGCGCCAATGACAACGCAAGAAACACCTTCCGCACCGACCATCGCACCGAGCGCGCGCCGCCGTGCGATTGTGTCGTCGGCGATCGGCAACGGGCTGGAGTGGTTTGACTTCGGCATTTTCAGCAGCTTTTCCCTCATCATTTCGCGCCTCATGTTTCCGCCCCAAAGCGGTGCGGCGACGCTGATGGTTGCGTTCGCATCCTTCGGAATCGCGTTCCTCGTGAGGCCGGTGGGTGGCGTGCTGCTCGGCATGTACGCGGACCGCGCGGGCCGCAAGGCCGCCCTTTCAGCGATCATCCTGATGATGTCGGCCGGCACGCTTCTGATCGGTCTCACCCCTTCGTACGCGACGATCGGTATCGCCGCCTCGGTGATGATCGTCGGCGCCCGGATGCTGCAGGGTTTCTCGGCGGGCGGCGAATTTGCCAGCGCGACCGCCATGCTGCTCGAATATTCGCCGCGAGGTCAACGCAATCTGATTGGCAGCTTCCAGGCGTGTTCACAGGCGCTGTCGTTCGCGCTCGGAGGCGCGGTTGCGTTTCTGCTGCTGCATAACCTGACGCCTCTATCGCTCCAGCAATGGGGTTGGCGGCTGCCGTTCCTGTTCGGTGCGCTCATCGGTCCGGTCGGCTACTACATCCGTTCGCGTGTCGACGAATCGCCGGAGTTCGTTGCGTTCATCAACCAGAAGCGCCGCACACCGCAGGAGCGTCTGTCGCTCGTCGATATTGTGCGCCGCTATCCACGCGAGCTTCTTGCGACGCTTGGCATCGTGGCGGTCTGCACGACCTCCGCCTATGTCGGGTTGATCTACATACCGATCTTCGCCAGCGGTGCGCTCGGACTCGACGCCGGCACGGGACAGCTCGGCATGCTGGTCGGCGCGGTGGTGCTGCTTCTGATGTCTCCGCTCACGGGCTATTTGTCGGACCGCATTGGCCGCCGACGCGTGATGGTGCCCGCGATGCTGCTGTATGGCGTCCTCGCCTATCCGCTGCTCGCGTCGCTCGTGAACGCGCCGGGTGCGGTCAGCCTGATCCGCTTTGAACTGGTGTTGGCGTTCCTGATGAGCTTTTTCTGGGGGCCCTCGGCTGCGGCGCTCGCAGAAGCGTTCCCGGTCCAGATCCGCTCAACCGGCATGGCGATCGTCTACAACCTCGGCGCCATGTGTTTCGGCGGTCTCGCTCCGCTGATCAACACGTGGCTCACGAAGGTCACCGGCGACCGTCTCGCGCCCGCCTGGTATATCGCCGCCAGCGTCGTGCTCGGCACCCTCGGCGTGCTGGTCATGACGCAACGCGAATCGGCCGCACAAGAAGCCAGCCTGCACGCCTGAGCGGCTCGCCGCCGCCGTCCGCTTTTCATTCCACCTCGCTCGTACACAAGGTTGCCGGCCGACATGCCGGCCGGCCGGGGCGGCCTCGCGCCGACGATTTCGATCGACCGCTTCAACCACCATGGAGACCTCCCTCGTGAAACGCCTTATCGCAGCCACGCTGCTGCTTCCCGTCATGACCGCTACCGCCTGGGGGCAATCGTCGGTGACGCTGTTCGGCAGCATCGACAACGGTGTGACCTACGTGAACAACTACGGCGGCCACTCACTCGTGAAAATGCAGGACGGCGTCAACAAGTCCAACTCGCTTGGCTTTCTCGGCTCGGAAGATCTGGGCGGCGGCATGCGCGCTTTCTTCAAGCTTGAAAACGGCTTCTCGGCGAACACCGGTGCGCTCGGCCAGGGCGGCCTGATGTTCGGCAAGCAGGCCTATGTGGGCCTCGGCGACAAGTCGATCGGGGAAATCTCAATGGGGCGGCAGTATGACTACACCGTCCTGCTGGAACACTATCTGCCCTGCCTGAACTGTGGCCTCTACGGCGTTCAGAACGCGGATTTCGACCGCGTGTCCGGCGAACGTCTGAACAATACGGTGCAGTTCACGAGCGCTACCTTCGCGGGCTTCAAGGGCGGGTTCATGTATGGGTTCGGCCAGAACGCGGGCACCGCTTCGACCAATATTGGCCGCGCCATCAGCGCGAATATCCAGTACACGTATGGCGGATTCGCTGCAGGCGCCGTGCTGACCGATATCGACAAGGCACCCATCTTCGCCGGTCTGAGCGGCGCGCCAAGCGTGCTGGGTCAGCCCGTCACGCCGACCACCATACTCGTGGCCGACAACCAGCGCATTCTCGGCGTCGGTGCGACCTACGCCTACGGCGCCTGGAGCGCCGCGGCACTGTACACCAACACGCACTTGAAACTGGCAGGGCACACCGCCACCGACCAGGTGCTGCATCTGGGCGGCGACTGGCATGTGTGGCCCGCTCTGGTGCTGGCGGCCAAGGTGTCATTCGACCGCTTCGAGTCATCGCGCTGGTACACGGCCACTGCGGGCATCGATTACCTGCTCTCGAAGCGCACCGATGTCTATATCGACCTGGACGCACAGAAGGCGACCGGCGCGGGCACGGTTGCCTCGATCGCGCTGACTGCGCCGTCGTCGACCAACCGGCAGGTTGTGTCGCGCATCGGCATGCGTCATCTGTTTTAAGCCGCCGCCGGCGCGCTTTTGCCGGCAAGCCCGACGTCAATGGACGTCGGGCTTGCGTACTTTCGAGGAACTCAAGATGGGAAGCATGCAATCCGGAATCACCCAGACGACTTTACCGACCGACCTCTGGCGCTGGGAAGCCTGGCAGATCGCAGAAGCAATCGCACAAGGCGCGATCTCGAGCCGCGAGGCGGTAACGAGCTGCCTCGCGCGTATCGAAGCCGAAAATCCGCGCATCAACGCGCTCACGCACATCCATCGCGAAACCGCGTTGCGCGCCGCCGATGAGGCCGACGCGCAACGCGCCGCGGGCGCCCCGCTGGGCGTACTGCACGGCGTACCTGTCACGGTTAAATGCAACGTCGACGTCATCGGCGAGCCGACCACGCATGGGGTCGTCGCCAAGCGCGACCTGATCGCGCAATCGCACAGCCCGGTCGTATCGAATCTGCTGGAGGCGGGCGCGGTTATCGTGGGCCGGACCAATACGCCCGCGTTTTCGATGCGCTGGTTCACCGACAACGCCCTGCATGGCCGCACCCTGAACCCGTGGCGCGAGGACATCACGCCGGGCGGTTCGTCCGGTGGTGCATCGGCAGCGGTTGCGGCAGGCATGTGCCCGGTCGCGCACGGCAACGATCTGGCGGGTTCCGTCCGCTATCCGGCTTACGCTTGCGGCGTTGCGGGCTTGCGCCCGACCGCCGGGCGCATTCCTTCATTCACGCCCAGTTCCGGCGAGCTGCGCACGTTCGCCGCGCAGTTCTATGCGGTGCAAGGTCCGATTGCGCGATCGGTGCGCGATCTGCGCCTGAGTCTCGCGGCGATGTCCGCAGCGGACAGCCGCGATCCGAACTGGGTGCCCGCGCCGCTCACCGGACCTGCCACCAACGGTCCGATCAAGGTCGCGCTGGTCGACGAAATTGAAGGACTGCCGATCGATGCGCAGGTACGCGAGGCGTTGCACCAATCCGCGCGCTGGCTCACCGATGCAGGCTACGTGGTCGAACGCGTCGCGCCGCCGGAGATGCGCGAAGGCTTCGATATCTGGATGACGGTCGCCATGACGGAAATTTCGACCGGTTTCGCCCAGACCGTTGAAGAGTACGGCGACGAAGGCGCGCGTCAGGCGTTGCACGGCATGCTCGCCCGCTTCGACTCCGGCGTGACGCTCGCACGGTACGTCCAGGGCCTGGCCCGCCGCGACCGTCTGCGTCGCAAGTGGAACGCGTTCTTCGAGCAGTATCCGCTCGTGCTGATGCCGACCTCGCTTGAAATGCCGTTGCGGTGGGGCATGGATCAGGAAGGACCGGAAACGATGTCGCGCATTCTCGATGCGCAGTTGCCGCTCAAGCTGGTCGCCGCGCTCAATTTCCCCGGCCTGAGCGTGCCGACGGGTGTGCATGACGGTGTACCGGTCGGCGTGCAGATTGTCTCCAGCGCGTTCCGCGAGGACCTGTGTCTCGCTGCGGGTGAGGCGATCGAGCTGCGCGCGCGCATGCCGCTCGCATTCTGATCCCTGAGGCCGCTGGTGGGCCATGGCGTGGTGCGATTCGGCACGCCGCGAACATCGCAATTTCCCCAAGCGGTCTCAGCCTCCGGCTCCACAGGAACTGCACACATGACTCATCCACTGATGGAGGCGCTGCGTGTGCACGCCTCCCGTTTCATCGACCTGCGTCGCGATCTTCATCGACATCCGGAACTCGGCCTTGCGGAGACGAGAACCTCCGACGTGATAGCCGAACAGCTTGCCGCGTACGGCTATGAGGTGACCCGTGGGATTGCGCAGACCGGCATCGTCGCCACGCTCAAGCGCGGCAACGGGCGTCGGCGTCTCGGTCTGCGCGCCGACCTCGACGCGTTGCCGATTCACGAGGCTACCGGCCGGCCCTGGCAAAGCGTGCATGAGGGCGTCATGCACGCTTGCGGCCACGATGGCCACACCGCCATGCTGATGGCCGCCGCGCACTACCTCGCCACGGAAGGCAATTTCTCCGGCACGCTGCATCTGATCTTTCAGCCGGCCGAGGAACATCCGGGCGGCGCAAAGATCATGATCGAAGAAGGTCTATTCGAGCGCTTTCCGTGCGACGCGGTATTCGCGATGCACAACATGCCGGGCATCGCGCAAGGTCATCTGGTGTTCCGCGCAGGCCCCACGATGGCGTCGAGCGACGACGTGACGATCGTCCTCACCGGCCAGGGCGGTCATGGCGCAATGCCTCATCGCGCGGCCGATCCTGTCGTGGCAGCCGCAAGCATCGTGATGGCGTTGCAGTCCATTGTCTCGCGCAACGTCGATCCGCAGCAGACTGCCGTGGTGACCGTAGGCGCACTCGTTGCCGGCAGCGCGAACAACGTGATTCCCGACAGCGCAAGACTCGAACTAAGCGTGCGCGCGCTCGACCGCGACGTGCGCGATCTGCTCGAATCGCGCATTCGCAGCCTGGTCAGTGCACAGGCGGAAAGCTTCGGCGTGCGCGCAGAAATTACGTACAAGCGCGACTATCCGGTGCTCGTCAATTCCGCATACGAAACGGAGTTTGCACGACAGGTGGGGATCGAACTCGCCGGCCCGGATAACGTCACGCCGCAAGGCGCGGCGCTCACCGGCAGCGAAGACTTCGCGGTCATGCTTGAACACTGTCCGGGCAGCTATCTGCTGATCGGCAACGGTGCGGGCGAGGGCGGCTGCATGGTGCACAACCCGGGCTACGACTTCAATGACGACAACATCGTCGTCGGCGGCGCCTACTGGGCGCTGCTTGCTGAACGCTATCTGAACGACTGAGAACGGGACCGGTGGACGACGTCACAGGCGTTGTCCGCCCGCCCTATGAGTAATATGGACGATACGGACAAAAAACTAATTGCGCTCATGCGTGCGGATGCGCGCATGAGCGTCGCCACGCTGGCGGCAAAACTCGGCGTTGCACGCGGCACGGTGACCCACCGCCTGCGCCGGCTCGAAGACGAGCAGGTGATCGTCGGCTACACGATCAAATTGCGGCCCGAGGCGGAACCCGATCATATCCGCGCGTGGATGGGCGTGCAGGTGGAGGGCAACCAGACGCACGAGGTCGTCGCGAGCCTGCTTGGCGAACCTGCTGCCGTCGCACTGCACGACACCAACGGGCGCTGGGATCTTTGGGCCGAACTGAGAGCAAGCTCACCCGCGGAACTGTCGAAGGTGCTGGAACGTGTGCGTCTTATCAAGGGCATCCGGCACACCGAAACAAGCATTCTGCTAAAGAGCTTCCGGTGAGGTCCGGTATGCAACGGCCGCACGAAGGCGGCCGCTCTTCTCGCGCATCAGGCAAACGCTTCGAGCTTCGCGTCAGTAGCTTCAATGCCAAGCACACCGAACAGATTCTTGGGGTCGGCCGGCTCGGGAATCAACTGCACGATATCGCCGATGCCGAGTTTTGCCGCCGTGTCGCGGATAAACGTCAGCGCCGAATAATCCTCCAGCGCGAAGCCGACAGAATCGAACACGGTGATCTCGGCTGCATCCTTGCGTCCGGGCGCTTTCGCAGACAGCACCTGCCACAGTTCGGTCACCGGGAAGTCGGGGGCCATCTGCTGGATGTCGCCTTCGATACGCGTCTGCGGTTCGTATTCGACGAACACGTTGCTGCGCGTGAGGATGTCCGCATGCAATTCGGTCTTGCCCGGGCAGTCGCCTCCGACGGCGTTGATGTGCATGCCTGGCCCAATCATGTCGGGCGTCAGGATCGTGGCATTGGTCTTGTCCGCTGTGACGGTCGTCACGATATCGGCGCCTTGAGTCGCCTCCGCCGCGCTGTTGCAGACCACCACATCCAGACGCTGATCCACGAGGTTGGCGACAAGCTTGGCAGTCGCCGAGGGATCGACGTCATAGAGACGCACCGTGTGGATGCCCACGAGGTCGCGGAATGCGATGGCCTGAAATTCGCTTTGTGCGCCATTGCCGATCAGCGCCATCACGCGGCATTCGGGCCGGGCAAGAGTACGGGCCGCAACGGCCGACATCGCGGCCGTGCGGATCGCGGTCGTCAGCGTGAGCTCGGACAGCAAGCGCGGTGCACCCGTATCGACGTCCGCGAGTACCCCGAACGCCATCACCGTGGGCAGGCCGGCGCGCGTATTCTTCGGATGGCCATTGACGTACTTGAACGCGAACTCGCGGGAGTCGGCGATCGGCATCAGTTCGATCACGCCGTCGCGGGAATGGCAGGCGACGCGTGCGCTCTTGTCGAATTCGGACCATCGCAGGAAGTCGCGCTCGATACGTTCAGCGACGCCCGCGATGCAGTTCGGGAGGCCGACTCGCCGCACAAGGCGGATGACGTCGTCGGCGCTCAGATAGACAGTTTGGGGAAGGCGGGACAGCATGGGGATTGCTCCTCGGTGGACTGAATGATGAGTAGAGTTTCCCAAAGTCGGACGTCAGCCGATAGCAGCGTGGATGCACAGTTTTTCGAGTGCTTTCATCAAAATGGCAAGCCGGACTGCCAGAGTGATCAATGTGCTTGCACAACACCCTTGCGCGCGTGGCTCGCGATGGCGGCGGTACAAGATTCACGACGAAATGGCGAACGTCTCCCGCCCACCGCGATTCCTCGCAGATAGCCAGTAGAGGTGAAATACGTCGAAGGGCGGCGCACGTGCCGTAGCGGTGGATCGAGCAGGTTGGATAGAGGATCCCGAAGTCAGCAGAGGCACCCATCATCCGTATTCCCAGTGCAAATTGCCCAGTTGTATGGGCCAGCGTGGCTTTATCAAGTTGACGAGCGTAGTCTGTATGGCTAGCCAAAACATAGTTATCCTTATCAGATAGCTTCCTCGACTGCGACATTGACGCTCCAGCCATGCCAGCTGGCGAGGCGTTCCTTGAGTATGGCGCGATGACATGCCGCGTTCATCTGATGTCTGGGCAACGCGAAGTGCTGACGGATCAGGCCGAAGCTTGAGAGAAACGCCTGAGTGCGACGCGCATCGCGAAAGCCGCACATCTGGCGTTCGCGTCTGCGAGTCGGCTGGTGGCTATTCTCGGCGCGGTTATTCACGCGCGCAGCCGCTTTGACAAATATGTGTTTCACCTGGGCGAGTTCGGGAATCTCGGCTTTTGCCGCAGAGTGACTGCGCAACTGGTCAGCGCCCCATACATGTGTCCACAGCCGCCGCTTTCTCGGACCGGCCTCCACCCTGGCTCAAAATCCAGTCGGCGCGGACAGCCTTTGTTTTCAGAAGCGGTGGCAACCAGCATGTGCATAAGCCGGTGGTCGATTCTGGCGCGAAATGATAAGTGAGCACCGTGCTATGGCAAATGGCTTTTCTGCGACTCGACGTACAGTAAAGGTGCTCTCAGATTTCGCCGGTCCCAGCAGTTGCCGTTTGCAGAAAGCTTTAATCCAATTGTCTCGAAGATTGCGATTTTAGTTGCGGCACTGCATTGCGCTGCCACGCCAGCTTCGCTGGCGAAGTCCGTCGAGCTCCTTTTTAACCGGAGACTCACTGTGAACTTTCTTGACGGCCATCTGTATCCCGAAAACCAGCAACCTCTAGTTATCACGGCCGCACCGTATGCGCCTGGTTATTTGCCTTCTGACTTCCCTGAGGATATTCCCATCACCATGGAGGAACAAATCCAGAAAGCTGTGGATTGCTATAATGCCGGTGCAACAATACTGCATCTGCACGTGCGCGAACTGGACGGGAAGGGCAGCAAGCGCCTGTCAAAGTTTAATGAACTGATTGCCGGCGTGCGTAAGGCCGTACCCGAGATGATCATCCAGGTGGGCGGGTCCATCAGCTTTGCTCCCGAAGGCGAAGGTGAAGCAGCCAAGTGGCTGAGCGACGACACCCGCCATATGCTGGCCGATCTGGAACCTGCACCGGACCAGGTAACGGTTACCGTCAACACGACATTGATGAATGTGACCGAGCACGCCGAAGACGCAGACTACGCGGGTCTTTCACGGGGGGTGCCAGCCTACTTCAACGCATACAAGGAAATGATCGTCCCCTCAGGCCCAGGTTGGGTGGAGGAGCATATTCGCCGTCTTAGCAAGGCGGGTATCCAAAGCGCCTTTCAATGCTACAACATTAACAGCTTCGAGACGGTGGAACGGCTGATGCGCCGCGGTGTTTATAAGGGCCCGCTGGTGATGAATTGGGTGGCACTCAGTGGTGGTTTTGACAAGCCTAGTATCTATAGCCTGGCCAACATCGTTCGTGACGTGCCAGATGGAGCCATGTTGACTGTGGAAAGCAATCAACGCAACGTGCTGCCGGTGAACATGATGGGTATCGCCATGGGCTTGCATGTGCGCTGCGGCATTGAAGACGGGGTTTGGAACCAGCACCGTAACGGTAAGGCCAGTAGCGTGTCTCAGATCGAGCAACTGGTACGCATTTCGCGCGAGTTCGGTCGTCCTATCGCAACTGCCAAGGAAGCGCGTGAAATCTGCAGGATCGGTGTGTTTTATGACACGGCCGAGGAAACCCTGGAGGCGAACGGCTTTGCCCCCAATCGAAACGGCGGCACCCAGGGCTTTCTGCGCAAAACGGGCTGAGGGTTCAACGTATCGTCCATTCGTCTGCTGAGTTGTGGCTGAAAGCAGTGGAATGGCATACCGGCTTTTCCCGAAACGGCCGTTGAGCATATCTTCAAGGAGTCTGCGGGCAACCTGCAGACTCCTTGACGTTGGGTACAGGTTACTAATGCGCGCAACTTCTTGGCAGTACAGCCAAACTGTGTCACGTACCAGCGCGAAAAACTTTGCGACGAGCAGCCTTGACGCAATGCGAGAAGCCGGTGCCGAATTTGTCGCACCAGCGCTGGTTATGCTCCTGTCGCCTCCGAAGGTGCTACCGGCGCTCGGTGCCGCGTGTGGCCCGGCTCTCCTTGGCGTTGCAACCGAATTGCGCGTGATACCAGTGTGAGAATCCGCTCGGGGCGGAAAAGCCGAGTAGGGCCGCCACTTCGGTCAACGGACGGTCGCTCCCGATGACATGACGCGTGGCGAGTTCCTTGCGGATCTCGTTGACGACCGACGAGAAGCTCTGCCCCTGTTTCGCCAGCCGACGCTGGACCGTGCGGCACACCACGCCCAGGTGCCCGGCCACCTGTTCGATGCTGCAACGCCCGCTGGGCAGCAGCAGCAGGATCGTGCGCCGTACATCCTCAAACAGTGTCGCCTCATGCGACTTGGGCGACGCGTCTATCAACTGCTGCGCATAGCGCACCATCGCCGGATCCGCTGACGGGTTGCGTGCATCGAGATCGGCCTTCGCGCAGACGATGCAGTTGAAGTCATAGTCAAACTCGACGCAAGGGCCAAATAACCGCAAATGCGTATTAACGTCACGCGGTGCAGAGTGCTCGAAGCACACGCGCCGCGGCTGCCAGTCGGCCCCGAGGAGCTGGTGTATCAAGCGCACCATCACCCCTAGCGCCAGCTCAACCCTTTGGCGCGTGGGCCGATGCGTACCTCCAGTAATTACCGCCTTGCGAATAATGACCACCCCGGCGCTTTCCTCGATCGTCAACGACAGCACATCGTTGAGCACTGCCTGGTAGCGCATCAGCACGTCAAGCGAGTCGCGCACCGTCGCCTGGTCGCGGATCAGCATTCCCACCGCCCCAAGTTCGGACAAGCGGCGCGACTCGGCCATGCGCAGTCCGAAACTCTCGTTGCCCGACAGGGTTGCAGAGGCCTCGAGC
>NZ_SMRP01000015.1:11802-85564 GCF_004353915.1 Paraburkholderia silviterrae
TGTCGGAGCGTTGTGTCGGCGCACGGTGCCGCCTGTGGCCCGGCTCTCCTGGGCGTTGCAACCGAATTGCGCGTGATACCAGCGCGAGAATCCGCTCGGCGCAGCAAAGCCGAGGAGGGCCGCCACTTCGGTCAACGGACGGTCGCTCTCGATGACATGACGCGTGGCGAGTTCCTTGCGGATGTCGTTGACGACCGACGAGAAGCTCTGCCCCTGTTCCGCCAGCCGACGCTGGACCGTGCGGCGCGCCACGCCCAGGTGTCCGGCCACCTGTTCGATGCTGCAACGTCCGCTGGGCAGCAGCAGCAGGATCGTGCGCCGCACATCCTCAAACAGTGTCGCCTCATGCGACTTGGGCGACGCGTCTATCAACTGCTGCGCATAGCGCACCATCGCCGGATCCGCTGACGGGTTGCGTGCATCGAGATCGGCCTTCGCGCAGACGATGCAGTTGAAGTCATAGTCAAACTCGACGCAAGGGCCAAATAACCGCAAATGCGTATTAACGTCGCGCGGTGCAGAGTGCTCGAAGCACACGCGCCGCGGCCGCCAGTCGGCCCCGAGGAGCTGGCGTATCAACCGCACCATCACGCCTAGCGCCAGCTCAACCCTTTGGCGCGTGGGTTGATGCGCGCCTTCAATAATCACCGCCTTGCGAATAATGACCACCGCGGCGCTTTCCTCGATCGTCAACGAAAGCACATCATTGAGCAGTGCCTGGTAGCGCAGCAGCATGTAAAGCGAGTCGCGCAACGTCGCCTGGTCGCGGATCAGCAAGCCTACCGCTCCAAGATTGGACAACCGGCGTGACTCGGCCATGCGCAGTCCGAAACTCTCGTTGCCCGACAGGGTTGCAGAGGCCTCGAGCAGTTGCCCGACGCGCTCGACCGGAATCATGAGGTCCGGCTCGCGCAATACGCTCGGACTTAACCCCGCGTCAAGGAGCATCCGCACGGGGTCCAGTCCGGCGGCACGAGCGACCTCGCTGTAGTTGGTGAGGCTCGCGGCGCGGATAAGTGACGACATCGGAGAGCTGAATAGAAGACCAAAGATCTGGCGCAGAATGATAATCCGCTGTCATGCACTGTCAAGCGGGGGAAACCCGTCACAGCCACACTACGAAGCGTTGATTGGGCTGATCGAAAGCCGGACAGTAAGTCAGCGCAGGCGGACGGGGGGCGCGATTTTGCGCTCGCGTCCGCCACGGCGCATCAAGCAAAACTGAGGATGAGTATGAGTTCGACGAATAAGAGTGTTGTCGCCCGATACTTCGGCTTGTCAGGTCTGACGGTCGTCGTCACGGGTGCGGGGTCGGGCCTGGGCCGGCAGGCGGCGCGTACGCTAGCCGCGGCTGGCGCGCAGGTCGCGCTACTGGGCAGGCGTGCCGATCCGTTGATGGAGACGCAAGACATGATCGCGCGGGATGGCGGCGTCGCGCGCCACTTTCCGGTCGATGTCACGGATCAGGAGGCGGTGGGTCTCGCGTTCGATGAAATCCAGCGAACGATGGCGCCGCTCTGGGCGCTCGTCAACAATGCTGGAGCGGGCGGTCGCGCTGCGTTGATCGATGTCGACGCGCAATTGTTCGACCGGGTGTTTGGCGTCAATACGAAGGCTGCGCTTCTCACCGCAACGGCGTTCGCGCGTCGACTGGTCGCCAGCGCACTGCCGGGACGCATCATCAACATCTGCTCGCTCGCTGCGCAATCGCACTCGCCAAATCTGTCGATCTATGGCGCGAGCAAGGCGGCGCTCGAGCATCTGACCCGATCGATGGCTCACGAATGGGCGTGTTACGGCATCAATGTCAACGTGATCAATCCGGGCTTCATCGAGACCGACATCAATCGTGCGCTGTTTCAGACGCCGGCCGGCAAGAAGATTGTCGAAGGATTGCCGCGCCGACGGCTCGGCACGCCCGAAGCGCTCGACGGTGCGTTGCTGCTGCTTGCATCGCCGGGAAGTGATTTCATGACGGGCGCGACGCTTTCGGTGGATGACGGGCAGCGCTTCGTGATGGGGTGATCCCTGCGAATCGCATGCCTGACGCAAGTTGGACAGAGCCGAACTAAATAGAAGACTGGCGCGCAATGATAAGTCCATGACATACATTGTCAAGCGGGCATGCGGCGGAACTCACACAATCATTTCACAAGGCCGTCGTTGTCTGGACGGTTCGCCGGATCGTCCATCGGGAGGTGGTCTGCACGGCGACCGAAGCGTTGAAATTTTCAAACCCGGCCTCGATGAAGCGAACGAAATGCGAAAGCTATCTGCGCGGGTGTCCACGCAGGCACGCGCACCAGACTTTCACTCTTAAAGGAGAATGGCCATGCAGGTCGAGCGATTGACTTGTTCCATCGGCGCAGAGGTGTCAGGCGTCAATCTCGGCGATGCATCGCGCGACGCGACGTTGTTCGCCGAGATCAAGGCGTTGCTGCTCGTACACAAGGTTCTGTTCCTGCGCGATCAGGACATCACGCGCGCCGAGCACGTGAAGTTCGCCGAGCGTTTCGGCCAGCTCGAGGATCATCCGATCGTCGGCAGCGATCCGGAACATCCGGGCCTCGTGCAGATTTACAAGTCGCCGGACCAGCCGCTCGACCGCCGCGAGAATTCGTGGCACACCGACGCGACGTGGCGCGCGGCGCCACCGATGGGCGCGGTCCTGCGCTGCGTCGAGTGCCCGGACGTCGGCGGCGACACGATGTGGGTGAACATGGCACTCGCGTATGAGCAATTGCCGCAGCACGTGAAGGACGATATCGCTGATCTGCGCGCAAACCACAGCATCCAGTCTAGCTTCGGCGCTTCGATGCCGATCGAAAAACGTCTGGCGCTGAAGGCACAGTACCCGGACGCCGAGCATCCGGTGGTGCGCACGCACCCGGAGACGGGCGAGAAGGTGCTGTTCGTCAACAGCTTCACGACGCACTTTGTCAATTTCAAGACGTCCGCGCGCGTGCGCGTCGGGCAGGACGGCAACCCGGGCTCCGGCCAGCTGCTCGCCTATCTGATCAGCCAGGCTCAGATCCCCGAATACCAGGTCCGCTTCCGCTGGAAAAAGAACAGCGTCGCGATCTGGGATAACCGCTGCACCCAGCATTACGCCGTGATGGATTATTCACCCTGCGTCCGGAAGATGGACCGGGCGGCGATCGTTGGCGACCAGCCATTCTGAGCCCGGGTTCTTTGCCGGCATAGTGTCGGCGGACCGCACACACACATCGGCACCCGTTGATATAGACCGACGGCGACGTCCGGCCGTCCAAACAGATGAACAGGAAACAAAACTAGATGGCACATGCGATCAGGATTCACGAGACAGGCGGCCCCGAGGTGATGCGCTGGGAGGAAGTGGCCGTCGGCGAGCCCGGTCCAGGCGAGGCGCGGTTGAGGCACGTGGCTGTCGGCCTCAATTTCGCGGATACGTATTTCCGCTCGGGCCTCTACCCGATGCCGCTGCCAGGCGGAATGGGCGTCGAGGCGGCAGGCATCGTGGAAGCGGTTGGCTCGGGCGTGACGAACGTTGCACCCGGCGATCGCGTGACCTATACCGGCTTCCTGAACACGCTCGGCGCGTACAGTACCGAGCGCCTGATTCCCGCTGCGCCGCTGATCAAACTGCCTGACGGCATCGACCGTGAAACCGCCGCGGCGATGACGATGCGCGGCCTGACGTCTGCCTACCTGATGCGCCGCATCTGGCCGTTGCAGGCGGGTGAGACGATACTCGTGCACGCTGCGGCGGGCGGCGTCGGGCTGATTCTCTGCCAGTGGGCAAAGCTGCTTGGGCTCACTGTAATTGGCACTGTATCGACGGAAGAAAAGGCCGCAATCGCGCGCGCACACGGCTGCGACCACATCGTCTACTACACGCGCGAGGACGTCGCGAAGCGCGTGCGCGAACTGACGAACGGCGTCGGCGTGTCGGTCGTCTACGACAGCGTCGGGAAGGACACTTTCGATGCCTCGCTCGATTCGCTGAAGCGCCGCGGGCTGCTCGTCTGCGTCGGCACCGCGTCGGGCAAGATCCCGCCGTTCGATCCGGCGATTCTCGCGAAGAAGGGCTCGGCGTACGTGACGCGCTCGGCGCTCGCCGACTACATCGCCGATCCGGAGGAAAAGGCCGCGCTCGCGGCGGAAGTCTTCGGCCATGTCGCCGCAGGGCGCATCCAGATCGGGATCAACCAGCGCTACGCGCTGCAGGATGCAGTGCAGGCGCACCGCGATCTCGAATCGCGCAAGACGACCGGCTCGTCGGTCTTCGTGATCTGAGGAGGCGGGCATGAACATGACGAGCAATGAGCCGACCGTGGTCATCGTGCCGGGGCTGCGCGACCATGTCGCGCATCACTGGCAGACATTGCTTGAGGCGCGCCTGCGCGCGGCGAACCGCCCCGTCGTCAGCGTGCCGCCGATGGGGCGCGACGATCTCGATTGTGCGGCGCGCGTCGACGCGATCGAGGCATGCGTCGCGTGCGTGGAAGGGCCTGTGATCGTCGTCGCGCACAGCGCAGGCGTGATCATGGTCGCGCATTGGGCGCGTCGCTACCGCCGCCCGATTGCCGGTGCACTGCTGGCCGCGCCGCCGGATTTCGAACAGCCGATGCCGGACGGCTATCCGACGGTCGAGGCGCTCGACGCGTCTGGCTGGCTGCCGGTGCCGCGCGAGCCTCTGCCGTTTCCGAGCATCGTCGCGGCGAGCCGCAACGATCCGCTCGGCTGCTACGAGCGGATCGTGGAACTCGCAAGCGTCTGGCACAGCGAGCTTGTGGACGTCGGCAACGTTGGCCACCTGAATCCGGCTAGCGGATTCGGCGAATGGCCGGCGGCCGACACGTTCATCGAGATGCTTGCGCGGCGCGCATAGCCCTTACCCGTTCCAGCGGGAGCGGGTACCGATGTTCAACGCAGAATAGTGAGGAAGACAAAACGAATCCGAAATGAACGGTGGCATTAGCTACCGGGGCTAGACCGCGCAGACCGTCAGCCTGATGTTCCGTGACGGTCGGCCGGCGCATGCGGCACCTGATGCGAGTGCAAACGCCTCGCGATAAAAAATCTAGGAGACGAAAGTGGGAATGCAAGCGACCGCGACCATTGAGGACACCCTCATGCCCGCACCAACCGTATCCCGGGCCTACGCCTGGAGTGTCTTCGCGCTGACCTTTGGCTTGCTGCTCGCCGACTTCATGTCGAGATATGTGCTCAACGCGGTTTTCCCGCTGCTAAAGGCGCAATGGCTGCTGAGCGATACGCAGCTCGGCTCACTGAGCAGCATCGTCGCGCTGATGGTGGGCCTGCTCACGTTCCCGTTGTCGCTGCTTGCCGATCGCTGGGGGCGTGTGAGGAGCCTGATCCTGATGGCCGTGCTCTGGAGCGTTGCGACGCTCGGCTGTGCGGTATCGGCGAACTACGGCGAGATGCTCGTCGCGCGCCTGTTCGTTGGCGTCGGCGAGGCCGCGTATGGGAGCGTCGGCCTCGCGGTAGTACTCAGCGTGTTTCCCGTGCATCTGCGCGCGACGCTGTCCGGCTCGTTCCTCGCGGGCGGTGCCTTCGGCTCGATGCTCGGGATGGCGCTGAGCGGTATCGTCGCCTCGCACTTCGGCTGGCGCTGGGCGTTCGCAACGATGGCGATCGTCGGGCTTGTGCTGGCCGGGATCTATCGCGTCGTCGTCACCGAGCGGCGCCTCGCGTCCAACCGGAGAATCGACGAGCCCAAGTCCGAGGCGCGGCCGCGGATCACACTGCGCAATCTCTTGCCGACGCTGTTCGCGTCGAAGGCGGTCATCTACGCGTACGCCGGCAGCGGCGTGCAGCTCATGGTCGCCGGCACGCTGCAGGCGTGGCTGCCGAGCTATCTGGGTCGCTACTACGGGATGCGCGTCGACCACGCGAGCGCACTCGCGGCTGTGTTCGTGCTGACGATGGGCGTCGGCATGATCCTGTGCGGGATGCTGACCGACCGCGTGAGCCGCCATAGCGCACCGCGCAAGTGGACGATGGCGATCGCATACAGCGTGAGTTCGTTCGTATCGCTCGTGGTTGCATTCCAGCTGCCGCCGGGCCCGCTGCAGCTCGCGCTGATGGGTGTCGGCATGTTCTTCGTTTGGGGCACCAGTGGGCCGACGGGCGCGATGGTCGCGAACCTGACGCCGCCCGCGATCCATGCGACCGCGATTGCGGTGTGGGCGCTCGCAAACAATCTGCTCGGCCTCGCGTCGGGACCGATCATCGCGGGTATGCTCGCGGACCGGATCGGCCTGCACGCGGCGCTGCAGCTGATGCCGTTCGCGGCGATCGGCGCTGCGCTGCTGTTCATGATCGGCAAGCGTTACTACCCGAGCGATCTGCTCCGGATCGCGTCGCCGCGCAACGAAGGCTGATCGATCCCGAAACGGGCGCGGCTGCCTTGCAGCTGCGTCGATGGACAGGCATGTGCTCTTGCGACGGAGGCGAGGCTCGATGAGCCCACGCCACCCGGTAACAGACTGCCATCCGGCTGGGTTTGGCCGGTCATTATAAAAAACGGAAGAGACGTCAATGAAACTGAAGTGGAGCGGTGTAGCGGTCCTCACGGCATTTGCCGGCGTGGCGCATGCGCAGTCGTCGGTCACGTTGTACGGGGCAATCGATTCGGGCGTTTTTTATCAGAGCACGTCGGCGTCGTCGTTTGCGCCGAACGCCCACAACAACGGGCACGTGTACGGCATCAAGGACGGCAGCCTCTATGGGAGCTTCTGGGGTATCAAGGGGAGCGAGGACATCGGCGGCGGCTACAAGGTCAACTTCAGGTTGCAGGGGGTGTTCAACAGCAGCAACGGCAAGCTCGGGCTGGCCGACACGACGGGCGGTACGGCGGTGTTCAACCAGCAGGCGACGGTCGGCCTGTCCGGACCGTTCGGCACATTCGACGCCGGGCGGCAGTACGCGCCGATGATCTACGCGATGGCCGATACCGACGTCCGCGCGGCGCAGTACTTTGGCAGCATCCTGGGCGCATGGCTCGGACTGAACCAGGCCGCCGGCTGGCCCGGGACAAACACGAACGTGCCGATCGGCGCGCTGTACGACAGCAACGCGCTCGTCTACCAGACGCCAAAGTTCTACGGTGCGTCGGTCGCGCTCGAGTACGCGCCGGGCGGTGTGGCGGGCCAGATTCAGGGCGGCACGCGCGAATCGGCGGTGCTCAAATATTCGAACTACGGGCTTAATCTGTCCGCCGTCTACTACAACGCACACGACACGAACCTCGCGGCGGCCGCACCGAGCGGGCTCGACAACAACCGTCTTTACTATTTCGGCGCGAAGTACACGTTCCGCGGCGTAGCGGTATCGGCGTCGTACGGGATCGGCAAGAATCCGTCGAACACGCTCCTCGCGGACTACGAAATGATTTCGGGTGGTCTCGGCTATCAGTTCAGCCCCTTCTTCAAGATCACGTCCGGCTTCTACTACCTGAAGGACCGTAACCACTCGGTGAACCATTCGAGTGAATACGCGGTGGGCGCGGAATACAGCCTGTCGAAGCGCACAATCGTCTCTGCGCAAGTCGGGTACGTCGCGAACCACGGGACGATGAACCAGACGATCATGTACGGCCAGATCGCCGCGCCGGGCGTATCGACCACGGCCGCGATGATCGGTTTGCGCCACAACTTCTGACGAATTGCGATCGAAACGGAGAACAACGATGAAAGCGATAGATGGACTCGGGGTGGCACTCGGCGTTGCGATCGCGGCGGCGTCGATCAGCGCGTGGGCGCAGGACGGCGCGTCGGCGGGGGCATCGGCTGGCACGGCGGTTACCGCGTCTGGCGGCATGACGGCCAAAGCCACGTGGCAGGCGAATCGCGCGCTGCGGCGCAAGGTGTACGCGGCGCTCGCGAAGCACAAGGAGATCGACGCGGGCGACATCGGCATCACGGCGAAAGGCGGCGCGGTGATGATCAGCGGCACGGTCCCGGAGGCGTCGCAGATCAATACCGTCACCGAGGTCGTGAAGGGCGTTGCGGGGGTGACGTCGGTGACCAGCAAGCTTACGCTGCAGCGGCCGTTCGGCCAGTAGTGGGGCGCGCAGGCCGGCTCAGTCTGAAGCGCTCGCGTGTGACATGCTGGTCGCCGCTCGCAATGCGTCTTTCTCGCTGGAGAAAATACCCTCGAAGCGCAACTGGAACTCGAAGCCCGGCATGTGTTGGAGTCTGTTGCCCTTCACTGATACTCAGGCCAGCCAGCCGTTCACGTACGGAGGAACCTGTCATGAAGGTTATCTCTCATCTCGACAAGGTGCGGCGCCTGGCGGTGCTGCGACAGCGCCTCGACCCGTTAGCGGATTTCGAATTGTGGTTCTGGACCACGCTGAGCGCGAGTATCAACGTGTTCAACGCAACGCTTCACCTCACTGGCATGACGCGTGACGATCCTGTGTTCTCGACCATTCCCGGCGTGCACGTCGTGAAGCAACCGGATGGCAGTTACGCGCGCGAGTTGCGTGGACTCGGCGATGTGAGCCATGTCGGCTGGCCGGAAATCGAGGGAGAAGTACCTCAGGTCATTCGGCAACTCGAACATGCGTTGCATACCATCGAGCATCACCGGGATCCGTGCATTCGCGGAGATCGCGTTCCAGTACAAGCCATCGTCGACGAATGTGAGCAAGCGTTTGAACAAATCATGTACACATTCGAACGGGCGTTGAAGGGTACCGAGTATGAAAACCGAGAATCATCGGCTCAAAGCTGAGAACATCGAGAGGTCGCTGAGGTTGCTCGGTGAAGATGACTGGGAAATGAAAATCGAGGCAGCGATGCTGGCTGGGACGCACTGGGCGAACTATGCGCTGCATCGCCGCGGCGTTACTTCAGACAGTGAGGACATCGTCCACAACTCGATGCTCGTCGTTAGCATGCTGCGCAAGTATGCCCTTGCGGAAGGCGAACTGCTTGGTGCACTGACCGAAATTGAGGAGCTTCGGCCTCTTTATGTTCGGGGAGACTTGCAAGACGGTTCCCGCGCTGCAGCGCGGGCGCTGGAACTGCTTCGGTTGATCAGCGCGCTCGCCAGGCGCGCACCGTGACGGCTTCGGAAAGCGTAGCGATGAGGTTCTGTCGCAGCAAGACAGTCTGATTGCTAAGGAGTGCCTCTCTTCGCAACACCTTATCGCGACAAAACCACGTCGTGCCACGGACGATATGAGCGTGGCA
This sequence comes from Paraburkholderia silviterrae, assembly GCF_004353915.1. Classification (GTDB taxonomy): domain Bacteria; phylum Pseudomonadota; class Gammaproteobacteria; order Burkholderiales; family Burkholderiaceae; genus Paraburkholderia; species Paraburkholderia silviterrae. The sequence continues at coordinate 21,009 of NZ_SMRP01000015.1, forward strand.
CGACGTAGCCTTTACCGTTGTGTGCAGGTGCGGCAGGTGAACGGGATCTCGCTCAGCGCATCACGAAAGGATCGTTGATCGGATCGTCCGACGTGCGAAGCCACACTGACTTCGTCGTCGTATATTCGAGCGCGGCGCTGAAGCCGCCTTCGCGGCCGTGCCCGGAAAGCCCGAAGCCACCGAACGGCACGAGCGGGGAAACCGCCCGGTAGGTGTTGATCCAGACGATGCCGGAGCGCACGCGCTTCGAAACGCGGTGAGCCCGCGTGAGGTTCGTGGTGAAAATGCCCGCCGCGAGACCATAGGCCGTGCTGTTGGCTTTGTCGATCGCTTCCTGTTCGGTGGTGAACGTGTCCACTGAGAGCACGGGGCCGAACAGTTCCGTCGTAATGCTGTCCGCGTTCTCAATGCCGGTGCAGTCCAGAATCGTGGGCGCGTAGTAGTAGCCGTCACGCTCCAGCTTCTTCGCACCTGCGAGCACCTTCGCACCTTGACGCACGGAGCTCGCGACGACCGCCTCGATGTTGCGAAGCTGCCGCTCCGTGCACAGCGGCCCGTATTCCGTCTCCATCTCGTTGGGCGAGCCCACACGAATGCGCGAAACGCGTTCGACCAGCAATGCCAGGAACTGCTCCTTCACGGAAGCCTCGATCAGCAGGCGGGAACCCGCGACGCAGCTTTGGCCGCTCGCGGCGAAGATGGCCGCGACCTGCGCATTCACCGCGCTCTGGATATCGGCATCGGCGAAGACGATGAACGGCGATTTGCCGCCGAGCTCCAGCGAGACCCTGGCGAGGTTGTTGGCCGTGTTCCTGACGATGTGGCGCGCGGTCTCGGGGCCGCCGGTGAAGGCGACTTTGTCCACGCCGGGGTGGCTGCTGAGCACCGCGCCGCATTCCGGGCCGAAGCCGGTGATGACGTTGACCACGCCCGCGGGAAATCCCGCTTCGTGCACGAGGCGCGCGAACTCGAGCAGGGGGCCGGGCGCTTCCTCGGACGCCTTGAGCACCACGGTGCAGCCGGCGGCCAGCGCCGGCCCGACCTTGACCGCGGAAAGAAACAACTGGCTGTTCCAGGGAACGATTGCGGCGACCACGCCTACGGGCTGCCGCTCGAGCCAGACCTGCATGTCCGGCTTGTCGACGGGGATGTTGCTCCCTTCGAGCTTGTCCGCAATGCCTGCGTAATACCGGTAGTACTCCGCAACATAGGCGATCTGGCTCGACGTTTCCCGGATGATCTTGCCGGTATCGTTCGTTTCAATTTCAGCCAGTCGCGGCGCAGCTTTTTCGACGAGATCGGCGAGCTTGTACAGCAGCTTTCCCCGTGCCGATGCGCAAAGGCCCGCCCATTGGGGATCGGTCAGTGCGCGGCCGGCGGCCGCCACCGCCCGGTTGACCTCGTCGGTGCGCGCTTCCGGCATCTGTGCCCACACCTTGCCGGTGGCGGGATTGACGCTGCCGAATGTGGCGGCGCCGGGCTCGAACTGGCCGTCGATATAGAGCTGAAAATGAACATTCATGGCATCAAGACCTCATTGGAACGCAGGCATCACGTCGTGGATCATCCGCTCGAGTGACGCCTTCTTGCGCTCGAAGCTCATGCCGGTGTCGATCCAGAACGAGTACTCGTCGAAGCCGAGCGATTCGTAGGCCTTAAGACGAGCAATCACCTCAGCGGGCGTGCCGATCACGTTGTTCTTGCGCATGGCGTCCGGCGTGTAGAACGGGTGCGCGGCCATTTCTTCCTGGCTCAGCGGCTTGATCATGCCGCGGCTGATCGGGCGCTCGTTCTTGAACCACGCGCCGAAGTAGTTGTAGAACACGTTCACTTGCTCGGCGGCGACTTGGGCGTCGTCCTCGCTGCTCGCCACATAAGTGTGACGCAGCAGCATGATCTGCGGGCGAGGCACATTGCTGAACTTTTCGCACGCGGCATTGAAGTGGCCCACGAGCTTCTCGACCTCTTCGTCGCCCATGTGCAACGGCGTGACCTGGACGTTGCAGCCATTGGACACGGCGAATTCGTGGCTGTTCGGGTCGCGCGCCGCCACCCAGATCGGCGGATGCGGCTGTTGCAGCGGCAGAGGCGAGGAGGTCGTCGAGGGGAATTTCCAGAACTCGCCTTCGTGCGCGTAATCGCCTTCCCAGAGTTTTTTCACTGCGGGAATGAGCTCGCGCATCCGCTGTCCGGCACCCCACGCGTCGAGGCCCGGCATCAGGCGCTCGTACTCGAACGAGTATGCGCCTCGCGCAATGCCCAGTTCCAGACGGCCGTCCGTGATGATGTCGGTCATCGCGGCTTCACCGGCGAGCTTGATCGGGTGCCAGAACGGTGCGATCACCGTGCCCGTGCCGAGCCGGACGCGCTTCGTCTTGTTGGCGAGATCGACGAGGTTGATGAATGGATTGGGCGCGATCGTGAAATCCATGCCGTGGTGCTCGCCGGTCCAGACGGCGTGCATGCCGCCGCGATCGGCGATCTGGCACAGCTCGACCATCTCCTCGTAGAGCTGCTTCTGGCTGGTCTGGTCGGAGACGCGCTCCATGTGAACGAAAAGCGAAAAACGCATGATGTGACCTTTCAGGAAAGAAGCGGGCGGACGGTGCCGGTGCTATGGTCGCCGAAGTACAAGCCGTAGCTCTTCAACTGGCTCTCCTTGCGGTAGCGTTCGAGCATGCTGGCCAGCGCGCTGTCCTGGAACGCTTCGGTGTCGATATCATGGAGGCTCACGAATTCGCCCGCGACGGCAAGCTCGTCCGGTGCGCTGCAGAGGAACGAGATGTACTGGTAATACGTTTCGGTATTGTTGTAGACCGAATAAATGAAGTTTGCCGATGCGTCCGGCTGGTATTGCGTGAAGAGTTCGGCGAGCGCTTTGTCGGCGCCTTCCTTGCCGATTTCCTTCGAAGGCAGTCCCCATTTGTTGTCGGCCGTTTTGACCATGAGCACCTTGTCGTCGCGCGTGATAATCGCGCTCACGATGACCTTCGGGCCGGCGATGACCTCGGCGGAGAGCTTGGCCGGCGTGAAATAGCCGCCGCGATAGTAGCCCAACCCTGCGTACCCTGCGCAATGGAACGCCTCGACCTTGCCGATGATGAGCGCGTGGTCGCCCGCATCGATCACCGCGTGCGTCGTGCAGTCGAACCATGCGCTGACGTCGTCGATGAGCGGGTTGCGGTTGGCGCTCAGGTGCCAGTCCACCTTGGCGAAGCGATCGTCGCTGGGCCGGGCGAAGGTGTTGGACAGCTCCTTTTGCCCCTCAGCGAGAATGTTGATCGCGAAATGCCCCGTGGTGGAAAACGTCTGGTAATTGCTCGACGTCTTCGCGATGCTCACGAGCAGCAACGCAGGGTCCAATGAAACGGACGAGAACGAATTCGCGGTGAAGCCGAGCGGCTGGCCATCCTCGCGAGCGGTGGTAACGATCGTCACGCCGGTCATGAACGCGCCGAACGCATCGCGCAACTCCCGGGTGTTGATCGTGGCGGCTTGCTGGCTAGTTGCTTGGCTCATTTCACACTTCCGACTTCAGGGTTTGCGCTTGTGGCTCGGTCTGCAACCAGGCACGCAGGGCGCGATTGACTTCTTCGGGCGCGGTCAGGTTCACCATGTGGCGCTCGTTTTCGATCACGACGGCCTTCCCGGCATGCGCTGCCTGTGCCATTTGTCTCGCCATCTCCGGCGTCGAATTCGGGTCATCCGAGCCGGTGAGCACGAGAGCAGGGCAAGCAATTCTGTGCCAGCCATCGGCATACACTTCGTCGCCCTTGGCGAACGCCGTGTACGCCGTGGCGTAGCCCGCGAGGTCGACGGACTGAAGCCAGGATTCGACCTTTTGCGCAGCGACCTGTTGCGCTTCCTCGGCGTTGAACCAGCGCCGCAGCGGCGTTTCCACGTCGATGGTTCCCGAGCGCAGTTCGGCGGCGCGTTGCAGGACGGCTTCGCGCGCCTCCTCCGTACGACGGTACACACCGTTCAGGACTGCCACGCGCTTGACCAGATCGGGCCGGGTGACGGCAACGCCAGCGGCAATCAGCGAACCCATCGAGTGGCCGGCCAGATTGACGGGGCCGGCGTGAAGCGCCTCGATGAACTCGATCGCCCACTGCACGAACTGTTGCAGGTCGGCGTTCGCGTCGAGCGCATCGCTCGTGCCGTGACCCGGCATGTCGACCGAGATCACGCGGAATTCGCGCGACAGGTCGTCGATTTGCGGATACCACGCGCTCGCCTGCATGCCCACGCCGTGAATCAGGACCAACGGTTCGCCGGTGCCTTGCTCGAGCCAGTGGGCAACGCGGTTATTGGACAGCAGCAGGGTTCTTGACGTCATTTCCGAGTTCTGCGAGGTCTTTGTAGCGATCGCCAATGCGGTGATGCGGGCGGCCGGCGGTGGAGGCGCCAATGGCGATGACCAGTTCGTCGGCTGCCGGCGCGTCGGGAATCGCAAACTGGAGCGTCAGATAGTGCGAGCGGCGGCCCTCGTCGTTCTTGTCCATCATCGGAATGAGCAGGGGCGCATTGGCCGGGCCGCGCGTGTTGTTGAAGGCGAGGTACGACTTGGCGCCCACCGCCGAGCGATAGATGTTGCCGAAGTGCAGGGTGTGGATCAGCGCGGACGCATGCTCGATCTCGCCGTCGAGCCCGACGATCGCGCTCTTGCCAAACGCCTCGACCGCTTCGCCCGAGCCGGCTTCGTCGAGGATCAGCTTGGTCAGGTGCTCGCTGAGTTGCGGTCCGAGTGCGCGAATCTCCGGCGACAGGTCCTCGACATAACCGCGGCCTGCCCAGGGGTTCTTGATCACAGCAGCCGCCCCGATCATTTTCAGCGGCTTTGCGGCGGCCTTGTCGCCATCGACATAGACGGTCTCGACATGGAGGATGGTTTTGCGAATCAGGCTCATGGCACCTTCCTTTAGTGCGTTGAATGTGAGGTGCATTTTGGTATACCATGTTACGGGATGCCATGAGTGTTAACCCTTGCCCGAAAATTCTCGAAAAGGAAGGTGGAAAAATGACTGCGTTCTGGATTGCCCATGTGAAGGTCCTCGATCCTGCGAAGTACAAGGACTACACGGATATCGCGCCGCAAGCGTACAAGAAGTTCGGCGCCGTTTTCCTGGCGCGCGGAGGCGCGTCGCAGGTGCTGGAGGGGGAGTCGTTCGAGCGCCACGTGGTGATCGAGTTCAGCGATATGCAAACGGCGCTTGCCTGCTACCACTCGCCCGAATATCAGGCTGCCAAGTCGAAGCGCGATGGACATTGCATCGCGCACGTGTCGATCGTCGAGGGTTTGGGCGACTGATTGCGCTAGAGCCTCATCGGCATGGAAAGCTGGGCGTCAGTTAGGTCATAATATGGCATTCCATGCCTGTGCCCGGCCTGTGCCCGAGTGCAGGCCATCGTCCGTTTCCAGAGTGCCGCCTATGCAAGACCTCAAAATCGACCGCAATGCCAAAACCCTGCGTGAACTGACGCTCGACAAACTGCGCGGCGCAATCGTTCAGGGGTATTTTCGACCGGGCGCGCGGCTCGTCGAACGCACGTTGTGCGATGAGCTCGGCGTGAGCCGCACGGTGGTGCGCGAGGTGCTGCGGCATCTGGAAACCGAAGGGCTGGTCGAGACCGTTTCGCGGCAAGGGCCGATCGTGGCGCGGCTCGACCCGGCGCAAGTGGGCGAGATCTACGAGCTGCGCGGCCTCCTCGAAGCCAATGCCGCGCGCGCCTGCGCCGAGGATGCGACACCCGAAGTCGTGCAGCAATTGCGCGACATCCGGGGAATCATCGAAGAGGCGTTCGAGAAGCGAGAACTGCCGCGCGTGCTCGAGTACACCGAGCGCTTCTACGAAACCCTGTTCGAAGCCGCCGGAAAGCATGTGTCGCTGGCGGTCGTCAAGACGCTCAATGCGCGCATCAACCGGTTGCGCGCGTTGACCATCGCAACACCGGGGCGCGGTGACGACTCGAACCGTGAGATGAACCTGCTGCTCGACGCTATCGGACGGCGCGACGGCGACGCGGCATCTGCGGCATCGTTCGCGCATATCAAGCGGACTTCCGAACTGGTGTTGTCAGCCCTGGCGCAGCAAAACGAGGGATTGGGCGACAGCTAAAGCGTTTCCCAACCAGGCTTCAAAACAAAAGGGCCGCACTTCGGGTGCGGCCCTTTTGTTTTGTCTGCTGATTCGCACGGGCCGAAGTGCTCGCGTGCTCGAGCCTCCCTGAAAGTCCAATGCACGCCAGACCGGCCGCCTGCTAACTAATGGTATTCCATAATACATCATCCATTGTTGTGGACCATAAGATGGAATACCATAATATAATGTGCAACGCAGCAATCACTGGAGAGCGCCATGGCTGAGGCCACTACCGGACAAACCACGCAACAGGCCTTCGACATCGCCGATTTTCGTCGCGCGCTCGGTGCGTTCGTCACGGGCGTGACCGTCGTCACGACGATCCAGCCCGACGGCTCGCCGCGCGGCTTCACAGCCAACTCGTTCACCTCGGTGTCCCTCGACCCGCCGCTGATTCTCGTGTGCATCTCGAAGGCGGCGTCGAGCTATGCGGTGTTCTCCGAAACGCGCCGCTTCGCCGTGAGCGTGCTCGCCGAAGAGCAGAAGCCTGTCTCCGGGGTTTTCGCCTCGAAGGCAGCCGACAAGTTCGCGCAGGTGCCCTGGAGCACGCGCAAAACGGGCGCACCCGTGATGGACGGCGCGGCGGCGAGCTTCGACTGCCTGACGCATGAGGTCGTGGACGCGGGAGACCACATCATCCTGATCGGACGCGTGGTCGACTTCGTTCAGACGAGTGCCTCGCCGCTGGGCTACTGCCGTGGCGCGTACGTGAATTTCAGTCTTTCGCAGGATGCCCTGGGCGCTGCCGGAGCGCGCGCGCACGTGGGCGCGATTCTGGAACACCGCGACGGGCTCGTGCTCGTCGACACGGCGAAAGGCGTGCAGTTGCCGACCGGCATCAAGCTCGAACCGGCCAGCGACCCAGCGAGCCTGCGCGGCGTACTCGCGAAGCTCGGCCTGCATGTGCATCTCGACTTCCTCTTCGCCGTGTTCGAGGCGGACCGCGAGCGGGAGTCGGGCGTGCATATTTATTACCGCGGCCGCGTGATTCACAACGGTTCGCCCTGGCTCGACAGCAGCATTCGCATCGTGCCGCTCTCACAGATTCCCTGGGACGAAGTGAGCGACGACGCCGTGCGCTCGATGCTCGAACGCTACGTGCGCGAACGCAGGCAGGACGCATTCGGCATCTATGTCGGCGATGCGGGAGCCGGGACCGTGCAGACGCTCGTCGACGGGGATGCGGGCGATGTGCGCCTCTTTGCTCAAGTTTGACGACGACCGCCATGAGTAACGCACGTCCGTCGCTGAAGGTCCAACGCCCCACGGTCACCCTGCGGGAACTCGCGCTCGAGAAGATGCGCACGGCCATCCTGGAGGCGCATTTTCATCCGGGTGAGCGGCTGGTCGAGCGTTCTCTGTGCGAGACACTCGGCGTGAGCCGTACGGTCGTGCGCGAGGTCTTGCGGCATCTGGAAACGGAAGGGCTGGTCGACTCGCTACCGAACCAGGGGCCGATAGTTGCCGTTCTCGACTTCGAGACGGCGGCGCAGATCTACGAAATACGCGCGTTACTGGAGGGAGAGGCCGCCATGGCCTGCGCGCAGTATGCCGACGAGCGTATCGTTGCGGATCTCGCGGACCATCTCGACAAGATCGAGCACGCTTTCGAAGAAGAGGATTATCAGGCCGTGAGGGCGCTCACCTCCGCCTTCTATGAGCGCATGTTCATCGGCGGGAAAAAGCATGTGGCGTGGGAGATCGTGCAGTCATTGACCGCGCGCATCAACCGCTTGAGAGCGCTGACGATCGCTTCCGATGACCGCGGGCGCCAGGCGGTCAACGAAATGCGCCGGATTCTCTCTGACATTGAGGCTGGAAATGGGGCAGGTGCGCGCGAGGCTGCAATCGCGCATGTCGACAGAGTGGCCGAGATCGCATGGAAGCTATTGGCCCACGGGCACGAGAACGCTTTGTGGCGTCAGGCAGGGTAACGCGCTGCGCTTCATGACGCTCAAAGCCTGAGCGTCGCGTCGAAGTTGGATATTGACGTAGGCGATGTCATTAGTCATGCGAATTAGAAACTACATCAAGCATAAGCTGGAGAGGAAAGCGTGAGGCGCAGTAACTTCAAGAGAAAACTGGTTTGCGCGCTTTTGCGGAGTTCGCTCATTGCTGCGAATGCCTGCGCACGGTCCTCGGTCACCCATTACGCGGTGATCGATCAGCGTTGAATGGACTTTCGTCTGACGCCTTACGGCCCTGCTCCGGCCGGGCGATGCATTTTCCCCCTCAAGGAACAATCGTGGAATTGAAAACCCTATTGAAGGACGTGGCGCTCCTGCGCCATCAGGCATATATCGATGGGCAATGGTGCCCGGCCGACTCGGGCGCGAGTTTCGACGTGTTCGACCCGGCAACGGGCGCAACGCTTGGCAGCGTTCCTTTGATGGGAGAGGCCGAAACATCGCGAGCGATCGACGCCGCGAATTCCGCGTGGCCCGAGTGGCGGGCCCGGACGGCGAAGGAGCGTGCGCTCGTCCTGCGCCGCTGGTATGAACTCATGATCGAAAACGCCGACGACCTTGCGCTGATCCTCACTGCCGAACAGGGCAAGCCGCTTGCCGAAGCAAAAGGCGAGATCGCTTATGGTGCGTCGTTCATCGAATGGTTTGCCGAAGAGGGCAAGCGCGTGGCGGGCGATACGCTCGCCACGCCGGCATCGGACAAGCGCCTCGTGGTGATCAAGGAACCCGTGGGCGTTTGCGCCGCGATCACGCCCTGGAATTTCCCCAACGCGATGATTACACGCAAGGTGGGGCCGGCGCTCGCGGCAGGCTGTCCAATCGTCGTGAAGCCGGCCGAAGCCACGCCGTTTTCCGCACTCGCACTGGCGGTTCTTGCCGAGCGCGCAGGTGTGCCAAAGGGCGTGCTCAACATCGTCACCGGCGAGCCGAAGGCGATCGGGTATGCCATGACGAGCAGCCCCGTCGTCCGCAAGCTTTCGTTCACCGGATCGACAGCGGTGGGCAGGTTGCTGATGGCGCAAAGCGCGCCCACGGTGAAGAAAGTGACGCTCGAACTCGGCGGTAACGCGCCCTTCATCGTGTTCGACGATGCCGATCTCGACGCGGCAGTGGAAGGTGCGATCGCTTCGAAGTATCGCAATAACGGGCAGACGTGTGTCTGCACCAATCGTTTCTATGTTCATGACCGGGTTTATGACGCGTTCGCCGCGAAGCTGGCAACGGCTGTGAAGGGGCTGAAGGTTGGTCACGGAACAGAAGCTGGCGTGACACTGGGTCCGCTCATCAATGATGCAGCAGTCAGCAAGGTCGAAGCACACATTTCGGACGCGCTGGAGAAAGGCGCGACGCTCGCCGCTGGTGGAAAGCGGCACGCGCTCGGGCATGGCTTTTTCGAACCCACGGTTCTCGTGAATACCACCGCGCAAATGGACATTGCGAGAGAGGAAACGTTCGGACCTCTCGCACCGCTGTTTCGCTTCTCGAGCGACGACGAGGTGGTGAAGCTCGCCAACGACACGGAGTTCGGACTTGCCGCTTACTTTTACAGCCGCGATATTGGGCGCGTCTGGCGGGTGGCCGAGCAGCTTGAATACGGCATGGTTGGCATCAATACCGGCCTCATTTCGAACGAGGTCGCGCCGTTCGGTGGCGTGAAACAGTCAGGCCTTGGCCGCGAAGGTTCGCACTACGGCATTGACGACTACCTGGTCATCAAATACCTGTGCATGGCGGTTTGATGGACAGTTCAAGGCCCATCGGTAAACTCCGCGGTCCGACACGAATGGCAAATACGATGGCCAAACGCGGTGCCGAGGTGGACCATTCGACGGCGCACCGCTGGGCGATCGAGCTTGTGTCACTGCCCGAAATGGCGTTTCGCCGGCACAAGCGTCCGGTGGGACGTAACGCTTTTCACCTCGATGGCGACTCATTGCAGCGTTAGGCGGAAACCCCCATTGACGCTCCAGGGACGCGCCACTAGTATTTGATAATATGGCGTCCCGTACTATGGTATACCAAACGAAGGCAAACACCAGGCGATGCGCGGGTGATTCACTCGGCAACCTGACTAAACTGCAGGAGGCGTTATGAAGAGATCGGATAAGGCGTTTCTGCTTATCGACATGCAACAGGAAGATGGTTTCGTGCTCGACGGCTTCGATGAAACCTTGCGCAATGCTGGCGCTTTCCTTGAGTTCATCCGTGGCGAGGGAATTCCTGTTATCTACACAAAGCACATCAATAGGGCCGACGGTGTAGGGCTGGCCAATGGTGAGCCCCTTGACTCCGATGGCATCCCTCAAACTTACTGCTCCTCGACGGCGAAAGTGGAGATTTGTGACCTGATTTCGCCAAAGCAGGGCGACGTAGTCATCGAGAAGTACAGGTATAGCGGCTTCTTTGAATCCAACCTTGATTTGATCCTGCGCAGCATGGGCGTCAAGTCGCTGATTGTCGGCGGTGTTTTGACTGACGTTTGCGTGATGACGACCGTATTTGATGCGTATTTCAGAGATTATCAGGTCACCCTGATTGAAGATGTCTGTGGTGCGACTACCTCCGCGGCGCATCACTCGTCATTAATGATTATGGCTAACTGGGTGTACGATCTGCAAATATTCAAGTCGACCGAATATATGCGATATCTGCGGAATGAAGAATATAAGGCATTCAAGCATGAATTCCCGGACGAATTCGCGCATGCGCCAGAGCAGATTGTCGATGCCATTTCCAAACTTAAAAGCAAGATAAATCACTGAGTCATTCAAAAAAGATGGAGGGGAAAGATGTCAATTGAAGCGAGAAGTGTAGATTTCATACCGGAGAACGAACGGTATGGCAAGCCGAGTTCCCTGTTCTATATCTGGTTCGGCGCGAACATGAACATCACGACGATTGCCTCAGGCGTGCTGCCCGTCGTGCTGGGACTCAATCTGTTCTGGAGCTCCGTGTCGATCATCGTTGGCTCGCTGATCGGCGCGATCTTCATGGCCTCTCACTCGGCTCAGGGGCCCAAGCTCGGGATTCCCCAGATGATTCAAAGCCGTGCGCAGTTTGGAGTGATTGGCGCTGTTTTGCCGTTGCTGTTTGTCATGCTGATTTATCTTGGGTTCTTCGTCAGCAACACCCTCCTGGCTGCTCAGGCTATCGACAAAGTCAGTCCTCTGGGTCAACGGGGCAATATCTACGTCATCAGTGTGCTGTGCTTCTTGATCGCGCTTTATGGGTATAAATTGATTCACCGGGTGCAGAAGGCGCTTTCGATCATGTCGATCCTGGTGTTCCTTATCGCGACGGTCCTGGCGATTATCTTGCCTGTTCCTCCGGGGCAATGGGCGGCAACCGGGTTTTCACTGCAAAAATTTCTTGCGGCAGTCAGTATTTCGGTCACCTGGCAGCTTTCTTATGCGCCTTATGTCGCGGATTATTCGAGATATCTTCCTGGCAAGACCTCCACATCGAAAGTCTTCTGGCATAGCTACACCGGGACGGTTTTGGGCGGTGCGTGGATGATGATTCTGGGTGCGGTCCTGAGTGTGGCGATTCCACACTTTGCAGACAATGTCGGCCTGAATGTCGCTGAGCTCTTTGGGTGGGGCGCCGTGCTGCTCTATGTGTTTGTGGTTTTTGGCCAGGTGTCGATCAACGTGTTCAATCTTTATGGCGCGTTCATGTCGACAGTCACCGTTATCGAACCATTCGCAAAGATGAAGGTGACGGCCAAAGTCCGTGGATATTTCATGCTGGCAATCACCGCGATTGCAACTGTGCTCTGCACCGTCAGTCAGGATAATTTCATTACGTTCTTCCTCAATTTTATATTCTTCATGAGTTATTTCCTCATTCCGTGGACGGCCATCAATCTGGTGGACTTCTATTTCGTGAGGCACGGTGTTTATAGCGTGGAGGATATTTTTGACCTTGACGGGCGCTATGGGCGAGTCAACTGGTTCTCGTGCGTGACCTTTGTGCTGGCAATCCTGCTGGAAATTCCGTTCATGAATACCAGCCTGTACGTCGGTGCCGTCGCTGAGCGGTTGAATGGTGTCGATCTGGCGTGGCTGGTGGGCCTCGCCTTTCCCGCTGCGGCGTACTACCTGTACATGAAGTCGGGCAAACGCAATGTCCTCGAGACGCCCGTCGCGAATAGTTAGGAAGTTCGCGGGCGATCATCCCGTGAGCCGATTCGGAGGTCGATTGCGAGGGCACTTGTTCGTTGCGATCGCATCGACCAGACCTCAAACAAATAGCTTTACCCGAATTGGCCCGAAGAACATCGCTTTCAAATTAGACGCGATGCCGAGATCTGTGTAACGTCGCCGCCCCGGTCCCGGCGGGCCGTTATAAGGGGATTTCATTTTTCGTCGCAGCATGATTTTTGAAAAATATAAATCAAGAGGAGATGTGGATTGAACACGTTTATTCGTACTGCTATATTTTCGGCGGTTTGCCTCGGCAGCAATGCGCATGCCCAAAGCTCTGTCATGCTCTATGGCGTGCTCGATGACGGCTTGAATTTTACAAGTAACGCCGGGGGGCATCGAGGTTATGCGATGGTAAGCGGCGACACGGCGGAAACCAGCTTCGGCCTGAAAGGCGCTGAAGATTTGGGCGGTGGACTGAGCGCGATTTTCACCCTCGAAAGTGGCGTTAATCAGAACAGTGGACAACTCAACGAAGGTGGGCGGTTGTTCGGCCGGCAGGCCTTTGTTGGATTGTCGTCGGCGACAGCGGGTACGCTGACGCTAGGCCGACAGTACGATGCAACGATCGACACGTGGAGTCCGTTCACGGCCGCGGGAAATTCGATCGGTGATCTGGCGGCCCATCCGTTCGATAACGACAACGCGGATTACGATTTCAGGCTTGGCAACGCGATCAAGTACGCCTCACCAACGTTCTATGGATTTCAAGTCGAAGGGGTGTACGGCTTCAGCAACACGACGAATTTTTCGGAGAATCGCGCATACAGTGCAGGGCTGACTTACAGCGCAGGTCCCCTGGCGCTTGCTGCCGCATATATGCGCCTGAACGGAAGCGGTACCACAACAGCCGGTGCGGTGACCTCCGACTCTGTTTTCGAGTCGCCGAAGCAGCAAAACATCGATGCCGGCGTGAAATGGACTTTCTCGGAGAACGCGAATGTTGCGCTGGCATATTCACACGTTGACGTCAGTTCGCCGACGGCGAATGGTTACGCTCCGAATATCGGTACTCAAGCATGGGCGTCGTGGAAGTTCGATAATATCGAAATTAATGGGCAGTACTACCTCACACCAGCGCTGTCCCTTACCGGAGCGTATACGTTCACGCACGGCCGACTCGAATCCGAGGCCGGAAGCGATAGCCCGAACTGGCATCAGGTTGCGCTCATGCTGAACTACAGTATCAGCAAACGTACGTCCGTCTATCTTCAGGGCGCATGGCAGCACACGAACGCGAAGACGGGAACCGACCTCGATGGCGCACAGATCATCGGTTCGAGTGGCATCTCTTCGTCGGGGAACCAGTTTGTGGCTCGCGTCGCGATGTCGCAAAAGTTCTGAAATCGTAGGCGATTGCCCGGTTCACGGCGTCGATCGGCGAGGCGTCATAGTTGTGCGCAGAAAGCTCCGCCGCCGTGCGGAGATTCTGCGCCTTCGCTGCTCTCGGACCCGGTCTGATTGGCATTGAGACCTGTCACCGTTCCCGCGACTGGGCGCGAGAGTGGCGGCCATCTGCAGCGATTAGAAACGTATCAGGGATACAAGCGGGTCATGGATATTGGCGCAGGCGATGTCTGGTTTTTCGAGAAAACTCAATGCAGATTAAAAATTCGTCTATTGGGAAAAAGCTCACGTTCGCATTTTGCTGCGTGATCGTGGTTTTTTTATTGGACTCGATCGTCTGTTTCTATGCTTTGCATGCCATTGCGAGCAAAACTCAGGAGACGAGACGCTCGGAAAGCAATCTCCTGGCCTTGCGCGACGCTAACACCGACTACCTGAATATCATTTGGGCGATGTTGGCTTATAACCTCAACGGGGAGCCTGGGCATCTCGAATGGAAGAACGACCATATCGATGACTTCAAGAGGAGTCTCGCGAAGGTGGAGCTTTCGAATGTGATTGCGGAAACCGAGAAAAAGGAGGTTGGCGATGCGTTGCGGCAATATTCCATGTGGGTGAAAAATGTAGTGGAGCCGATGTTCGCACTACGTTCGAAAGTTACTTCGCGTAACGTGTCACTCGCTGAATTGCAGAAGATGCAGGAAGATCTCGGCGATTATCTTGGTACGGATAACCTGGTTGTCGCAATGGATAAGCTCGACGCCACGGAGAAGAAGCTGGTGGCCGAGCAAGTGAAAGAGGAGGAGGTGTTGCAGAACGTCATCAGCGGGAGCCTGGTGATCGCAACATTGCTTGCGATCACCGTGGCAGGCTTGCTGGGGCGTTGGCTGACCAGATCAATTCGTGTCCCGCTGGCGGAGGCCGTCGGCGCCGCGGAGGCAATTGCGCAAGGCAAGCTTAACCGCGTGATCAAGCACTCGTACAGCGACGAGACTGGCGCGTTGCTGCGTTCGCTCGAGACGATGCAGGCATCGCTCGTGAGCATTGTCAGTTCGGTCGTTTCAGGTGTTCGTGCCATCAATTTGAGTTCGGCCGAGCTTGCGATGGGCAACATTGATTTGTCGGCTCGTACTGAGCAGCAAGCCGCGTCTCTCGAAGAAACCGCGGCTAGTATGACGCAGCTGACCCAGACCGTGAAGCAGAACGCGGACAACGCGTATCAGGCAAATGAGCTGGCCACGATCGCCACCACCATGGCCGACACCGGCAACGATGCGGTTCAAATGATGGTAGCGACGATCGACAACATCAGTCACAGCTCGATGAGGATTTCCGAAATTACCAGCCTGATAGAAGGTATTGCGTTTCAGACCAATATTCTTGCGCTCAATGCCGCGGTGGAAGCTGCGCGTGCAGGCGGACAAGGGCGCGGCTTCGCCGTCGTTGCCAGTGAGGTTCGCAGTCTGGCTCAACGCTCCGCCGCCGCCGCAAAGGAAATCAATGGCCTGATTGGTTCGTCCGTGGCGATGATTCAGGAGGGCTCGAAGCAAGCCGTGGAAGTCGGAGCCACGATGGAACAGGTCAAGCAAGCGATCAAACAGGTTTCGGATATTGTGGCCGAAATCGCCGCGGCGTCCGTGGAGCAAAGCCGGGGTATTGAACAAGTCAATCAGGCCGTCAACCAGATGGATAAAGTGACGCAGCAGAACGCCGCCCTGGTGGAGCAGGCCGCTGCTGCGGCTCAGTCGCTTGAGAGTCAGGCGACAAAGTTGGAGAGTGCGGTATCGGTATTCAATGTTGGAGGCGCGGGATAATCCGCGTCCAGCGAGGTTACCTCCTGCCATTGGCGCTACAACGTCAACTTTCACGATGGTCTCCTGAGCGTTGCAAGCCGTGGCTCCTGGCAGCGAGAGTGCACTCAGCGCAACCGATGACCGCCAGACGAAAATGCACGAATTCATGGCAATTCCCAAAAGAAGATTATGATGTAGTGCTACATATAACAATTACTCAACCAATTACAAAATCCGCCAATCACCGATGCCTGGCTCCGCCATAAGTCATCATTCAGCATACTGATCATATGGTCGATGTCCGCATGCGAACGATTGACCCGGAAAAGACCGCGCCATGGGCCGCTTTTCGCGAGCGAAGCTCGAATCAAATTGATTGATGCGGTTAGTTATGTTGAAGCATGGGTGCCACGCCAGTACGGCGATCATTGTGCGAATGAAGCCTCCCGAACCTCCGCGCAGGACATGCGTCGTCGTCCTGTGTGAGACATCTCCATCGCCTGTTTTATCCGTAAGCTTAGCGCTGCTGGTAGACCCAGTCTGAGCGAGCCAGGCTCAGCGTTCGTTGAACCGAAAAGGTCAACCGATATGCAAGACCACGATCTGACCCAACTTCGACAAACCGAATCATTGCGATTCGGCTCCAAATACGAGCTGTCCGGTAGCCACCTGTTGGCGTCGTCCAGCAGTCTTGGTTGGGGGCCAGGCTTCACTGCCGAGCTATGCCATCACGACGAGGAACTGGATTGCCCGCCGTTTTTTCAGCCGGTCAACGAAGTCGCCATTGCGATTCGCGGCTCCGCGCTCGTGCACCGGCGAGCGTCGGGCCCGGAGCAGACATTCTCATCGAGTTCGGGAATTGCCTGCCTGTGTCCGCGCGGCGTGGACGTTCGCTACCTTCACGTAGCGAGCGGCTCGGTCGACACGCTCCACCTCTATCTGCCCACGAACCTGTTCGGTCTGCTCGAGATCGAAGACGACAGCGTCCAGGATGTCGGCTTGAATTACCTGGCAGGGGTTCGGGATCCGCTGATTACCCAGATCGGCCGGACGATTGGACAGGAGCTGACCTCCGGGACGTTGACGCGAGCGAGCAACCTCCTGGTTGAATCGCTGGGTGTGGCGCTCACGGCGCACCTTGTCGAACGCTACGCGCAGCAGGGGCAGGCGCGTAGTGCCTTGGCGAAATCTTTTCATCAGGTCCGTGGAGGTCTGGACAGCCGACGGCTGACGCGGGTCATCGAGTTCGTGCACGCTCATGTCGGTGCGAATATCTCGCTCGACGCGATGGCTCAGGAAGCGTGTCTGAGTCGCTTCCACTTCGCGCGCGCATTCCGACAGTCCACCGGACTCACCCCGCTGGCCTATGTCACGGCTGTTCGCATCGCACGCGCCAAAGAACTTCTGCAGCAGACTTCCTCGACCATTGAAGACATCGCGTTGGCGCTCAATTTCTCATGCAGCTCCAACTTCGTCCGTACCTTCAGGCGTGAAGTCGGGGTGACCCCGAGTGCCTACCGCACGCGCCGGTAGCGTTGCCACCCAATGGCGAAAGATGCAGAGATGAGGGCTGGATGCCGCGTTTCGCCCAACGGCGGTTGTAGCGCGTGTTACATGCCTTTTGGTCTAAGCTTTCGGCGCCAAGCCGCTCCCTGACCTTACGCGTTCGCTGCTTCGACGGCCGCCATCGCGCGCAGTGCTGAAGGCGAGGGCGTGTGCTGCGTAAGATTGACGATGGCGAACTGCGTGGAAAGCTTGAATAGCTCCGGCACCTCCAGCTGAACGAGGCCACCCGATTCAATCGCGGCGGCGAGCGCCTGCACGGGCGCGAGAAGCACCAGGTCGGAGCTGGCGGTCAGGCGTGCGAGCGCATGGAAGTCATTGCTGACCGTCTGGAAGTTCGGCGTCTCGCCGGGCAGGCAGCCCAGTGCTTCCCGTATTCGCGCGCGCGCAATCTCCGGGGCGGAAACCGATGCGAGCGCTGCCTGGCGCAGACGTTCCACCGTAATCGGCTCGGCGAGGAGAGGATGTCCCGGGCGTACGAACCAGCCGGCCGGCGCCACAGGCAGACGCTGGACCTTCAATTCCGCCATAAGCGGGACATAGCGTTGCTCGACCACGACGAAATCGAGCTGCTCGGCGCGCAATTTATCGAGCAGAAACCGTCCATCGTTGACCTCCGCTTCGACGCGCAGATGAGGCCAGTCGCGGTTCAATGAGCAGAGCACCTCGGCCAGCATGCAGGCGGCCGGCAGCGAGCCCAGCCCGAACTGCACGCTCCCCATTTCATGCTGCTGCATGAGCACGAGATCGCGCGAAAGCCGGTGCGTTTCGAACAGAATGCGCCGCGCGCGTTCCGCCACCAATTGCCCTGCCGCATTGAGCGTCACGCCGCGCGCGCCGCGCTCGCACAGGGGAAACCCTGCCTCCTCCTCCAGTGCCTGAATGCTGCGCGTGAGCGCGGGCTGCGAGAGATGGACGCGCCGCGCCGCGGCGGCCAGCGAGCCCGCTTCGGCAACGGCAAGCAGATGTTCGAGGCGCTTGAGGTTCAAGGTATGTGTGAAATGCAGAGATAGGATAAAAAACTTGCAATTGAATTATATATTGCGGCGGGATTAAATAGGACACCCAAACCGGCCTCCGAGGAGGCCAATCATGCTCCCGGCCTCGCCATTGCGAACGCCGGCAGCGCCGCGCAATCGACCGATCGCCGTCACGCAATCCGGATAACTCCATGTCGCCTGTCGAATCATCACCCGTTACCGCGCCCCACGGCGAGCCTCGTTTCGCCACCGCCGCGACCATTGCCGCTCACGAGAAGGCGTTGCGCGAATTGCCGCCCGAGGATCACCTGGACGAAGAGGAGGCGCGCCGCGGCTTCATCGGCACGATTCCCGATGCCGAAGTGCGCGATGCCTATGGGCGCCTCGTGTGGAGCCTTGCCGACTATGGCTTTCTCGGGTCGCCGCAAGCGCCGGTGACCGCGCATCCCGCGCTGTGGCGTCAGGCCCGGCTGAACGCGGTCCATGGCCTCTTCAAGGTGACCGAGCGCATCTATCAGGTACGCGGCTTCGACCTCGCGAACATTACGATCATCGAGGGCGACACAGGCCTCATCATCATCGATCCGCTTTCGACGCAGGAGACCGCACGGGCGTCGCTCGACCTGTACCTCGCGCACCGTCCGGCGAAGCCAGTCGTGGCCGTGATCTACAGCCACAGCCACCTCGATCACTTCGGCGGCGTGAAGGGTGTCGTCAGCGAAGCCGACGTCCGTGCAGGCAAGGTCGCCGTGATCGCGCCCAACGGCTTCATGGAGGAAGCCGTTGCCGAAAACGTGCTCGCCGGCACCACGATCGCACGCCGCGGGCAGTTCCAGTTCGGCCATACGCTCGCGCGCAATGCCTGCTGCCAGATCGACTCCGGGCTCGGCAAGAATATTCCGCGCGGCACGCTCACGCTCATCGAACCCACCCAGCTGATTTGTGAGGAAAGCGAAACACATGTGATCGACGGCGTCGAGATCGTTTTCCAGCTGACGCCGGACAGCGAAGCGCCTGCCGAGATGCATTTCTTTTTCCCGCAACTGCGCGCGCTCAATCTCGCGGAGAACGGCACGCGCACGCTGCACAATCTCTGTCCGCTGCGCGGCGCGCAGGTGCGCAATGCCCTGTTGTGGTCGCGCTATCTCTCGCGCTCGCTCGAACGCTATGCGCCGCATGCCGACGTGGTCTTCGCGCAGCATCATTGGCCGACATGGGGCAGCGAGCGCATCGTGGGCTTTCTCGAACAGCAGCGCGATCTGTACAAGTTCCTCCACGATCAGACCGTGCGCATGATGAATCACGGCATGACCGCGCTCGAGATCGCGGAATGCATGACGTTGCCGGAGAGCCTCGCGGCGCAGTGGCATGCACGCGGCTATTACGGCACCGTTTCGCACAACGTGAAGGCCATCTATCAGCATTACCTGAGCTGGTACGACGGCAACCCGAGCAATCTGCATGCATTGCCGCCGGAGCAGGCGGGCGGGCGTTACGTCGAGTACATGGGCGGCGCCGAGGCGCTGCTCGAGCGCGCACGGCGGGATTTCGAGCGGGGCGAGTACCGCTGGGTCGCGCAGGTCATGAATCATCTGGTTTTCGCCCAGCCGGCGCACCGGCAAGCGCGCGAGCTTGGGGCCGCGGCGCTCGAGCAGATGGGGTTCCAGAGCGAGTCCGCGACGTGGCGCAACGCATTCCTGCTGGGCGCGCGCGAGCTGCGCGAGGGCATCGGCGAAGGCAACGCGTTCGGCAAGCGCAGCGCCGACATGGTGTGCGCAATGAGCGACCAGATGTTCTTCGACTACCTCGCGGTGCGCGTCGACGGGCTCAAGGCCCAGGCGCTCGAGGTGCGGCTCGACTGGCAGTTCGCGGATACGGGCAGCCGCTATGCGCTGAACCTGCAGCACGGCGCGCTCACGAGCTGGCCTGGCGTGCATCGCGAGGCGCCTCATGTCACGGTCGTCATGACCCGCGCCACGCTCAATCGCATTCTGATGGGCGAGACCGGTTTCGCCGATGCCATCGCGCAAGGAGCAATCCGCGTCGAAGGCGAACCGCAGCGGTTCAAGGCGCTGCTCGGCACGATGGACACCTTCACCGGTCACTTCAATGTCGTGGAGCCCTGAGCCCAACCGCTCGACGAGGAACAACATGGACACGCAATTCGATCCCCGCTCGGCATGGCGCGTAGCGCTCCTGTTGCTCGTTTTCATGATGATCAACTTTGTCGACAAGATCGTTGTCGGCATGCTGGCCGTGCCCATCATGAACGAGCTGAAAATTACGCCGGCCCAGTTCGGCGTGATCGGCAGCAGCTTCTTCTGGCTGTTCTCGCTGGGCGGGATCGCGGGCGGGTTTCTCGCGAACCGGATCGCCGCGCGCTGGGTGCTGCTTGCCATGGCGATCGCCTGGGCGGCTTGCCAGATTCCGCTCGCGTTCTCGGCATCGGTGGCCGTGTTCGTGACGGCGCGCATGGTGCTGGGATTGACCGAAGGACCGGCTTATCCCGTGGCGATCCATGCGGCCTACAAGTGGTTTCCGCCCGCGAAGCGGATCCTGCCCGTGTCGCTGTTCGGCGCCGGCGCGGCGTTCGGGCTGCTGCTCGCCGGCGTGGGCGTGCCGCTCATTTCGCAGCATTGGGGATGGCGCGCCAATTTCTCGTTGCTCTTCGTCTCGGGTCTCGTCTGGGCTGCTGTCTGGCTCAAGTTCGGCAAGGAGGGGGCGATCGACGACGCGCCGGCCGCCGGTGCGGTGCGCGAGCGCGTGCCATACCGCGTGCTGCTCACGGACCCGACCGTGCTCGCGAGCATGCTGATGCTGTTCGTCTCGTACTGGGCGATCGTGCTCATCTTCACGTGGCTGCCGGCTTATTTCCAGCTGGGTCTCGGCTATGACGCGGCTACTGCCGGACGGCTCTTCGCACTCGCCATTGCGATTGGCATTCCCGCCTCGCTCACCGTGTCGTTTGCCGTGCAACGGCTGATGGCGCGGGGCATCTCCTCGCGTGCGGCGCGCGGCTGGTCGGCCGCTGCGTGCCAGGTGGTGGGCGGCGTCATGTTCATGTGCCTCGTCGTACCGGGGCTCACGCTCGTCGCTCGGGAAGCGGCAATCGTCTGCGTGATCGCATTCGGTGCGTTCAGCTACACGATGTCTCCCGCGATTCTCGATGAGGTGACACCGGGCGCCCAGCGAGGGGCCATGCTCGCGATCGCCAATTCCGTGGCTTCCATCGCGGGCATCGTTGCGCCCATTCTCACCGGCAGGCTCGTTGGCGTGGGCCACGGCGCGAGCGGCTACGAGCAGGGTTTCCTCCTGTGCGGCGCGCTGCTCGTGGCGGGCAGCGTCGTGGGCGCCATCTTCGTCAACCCGGCGCGCACGCTCGAGCGCTTGCGCGGCAGTGCGCGGGCCGGGTCCGGGCGCGCGAGGCTCTCTGGCGAACAAGCGTAGGGCGGCCGATGCGGCCGGATTCGTCCAGATTCGTCCAAAAGGGAGGGGGAAGGACACCCGCGCGGCGGCTAGACTCTCCAGCGAATCGCCCTGTATGGGCAGCCAGATCAGGGAAATCCCGGGAGCAAATGTGAAGCCGAATTTTCGCCGGCCGTTCATTGTGAGCGTGGCGCTCACGGCGGCCGTGACTGCCGTGACTGACGCGTCGCATCCGTGCGCTG
The DNA here is from genome assembly GCF_004353915.1 of Paraburkholderia silviterrae. Classification (GTDB taxonomy): domain Bacteria; phylum Pseudomonadota; class Gammaproteobacteria; order Burkholderiales; family Burkholderiaceae; genus Paraburkholderia; species Paraburkholderia silviterrae. The sequence goes on from NZ_SMRP01000015.1 coordinate 42,675, forward strand.
CGCAGACGCCGCCACTCATGCACCGCGCCATTCCCGTCACGGTCGACAATTTTGTGCGAGCGGAATCCGATATGTACTTCTCTGCGGTCGCGGGCCAGGGGGGATTCGGAAAGTTCGTCCACTACCGCGAGCTCATGCCGATCGACAAGCAGGCTGTTGTGCGTGCCAACCGCGATACTTTGTATTCGGTGGGAGTCTTCGATCTCGACGCTGGCCCGGTGAACGTCACGCTGCCGAATGCGGGGGGACGCTTCCGCTCGATTACCGCCATCAGCGAGGACGAATATGTGCCGTTTGTTGCCTATGGCGACGGCCCCTACACATTCACGCGCGAACAGATCGGCACGCGTTACGTGATGATCGGCGTGCGCACGCTGGCCAATGTGAAAGACCCGGGCGACATGCAAGCGGCGCACATCCTGCAGGACGGCATGAAATGGCAGCAGGCCTCGCCCGGACGCTTCGAGCTTCCGGACTGGGACAAGGTCAGCCAAAAGCACGTGCGCGATGCGCTGATCGAACTGGGCAAGACACTTCCCGACCTGAACGGCGCGTTCGGCATGCCGGACACGGTGTCGCCCATACGCCACCTGATCGGCGCGGCCATCGCGATGGGGGGCAATCCGCAAAAGGATGCGATCTACCTGAACGTCACTCCGCGCCACAACGACGGTCGCACGGTGTATCGCCTGAGGGTGGCGAGCGTGCCGGCGGACGGGTTCTGGTCGATCAGCGTCTACAACGAACAGGGCTATTTCGAGCCCAACCCGCTCGGGGCGTACACCCTCAACAATATCGTCGCGAGAAAAGATGCCGATGGCGCGGTATCCGTCCAGTTCGGCGGCTGCGATGGCTCGGTTCCGAACTGCCTGCCGATTACGCCCAACTGGAACTACATGGTTCGCCTGTACCGTCCGCATGCTGAAGTACTCGACGGCCGCTGGACCTTTCCCGAGGCTCATGCAGTGAGCGAGGCGGCCCGTTGAACCGGTGCCCGACGCGGTTACCGCATTTTGACGTTGGTTCGATCTAATATCGGAGACTTCATGTATTCCCTGCCTGGAACCAGAAGTTCGCGGCTTTCCAGTCTGCTCGGCGTGGCTGCCGCCTTGTGTTTTCAGACCGTCGTCGCCCAGGAGGCGGCAGCACCGGGATCCACCGTGGCTGCCGCTCCGGCATCGACGCACGCGTTGCCAGGCACTGCGTACGAAGCTGCGGTCTGGGGCATGCCGATAGTCAGCGTCGACGCCATGCGCGAGGCTTTCTTTCGCGATGCAGGCGCACGCTATGACGATGTCGTCTATTGGAGCCGTCCCGCGGACTGGAAGAACCAGACCACCACGCCCAACTCCTCGGTGCTTTACGTCTACTTCAACTACAACCTGAAGGACGGTCCGGTGGTCGTGGATGTTCCCGCAGAAAACGATGTCGCTGTGTTTGGCAGCTTGCTGGACGCATGGCAGGTGCCGCTCGCGGATGTGGGACACGAGGGTTCGGACGAGGGCAAGGGCGGGCGATACCTCTTGCTGCCACCCGGGTTCAAGGGGCAAACACCGGCAGGCTTCATACCCGTGCAGTCGAGGACCAACAACGGGTACTCGCTCATCCGCGTAACGCCGCGGACACAGTCGCGGCACGATCTCGACAAGGCAAACGCATGGATCCGCACGCTTCGCGTGACGCCGCTGCACAGCGCGTCCGACGGCGCGCCGCAGCGCTTCGTCAACATGGACGGCAAGCTATTCGACGGCATCGTCCGCTTCGATGACACCTATTTCGCCCGTCTGTCGCGCATGGTGAGCGAGGAGCCGCCTTTGCCGGGTGACGCGGATGCCTACGCGAGTTTGCGCGCGCTCGGTATCGAGCCGGGCAAGCCCTTCGCTCCGGACCTTTCCACGCGCACACTGCTGCGCAACGCTGCGCAGGCGGCACACGCAAGCTTTCGCCAAACGCTGCTTGCCGGGCAGCAGAGATGGTGGCCGGATTCGCAGTGGGGCACCAGCGCGTCGGTCAGGATGGGCGTGAAGACCCACTTCACCTTCGGCGAAGGGCAGCACCTCGACACCGACATGCGCGCAGCGGTCTATTTCCTTGCGTATGCGCCGCCGCTCAAACTGGGCAAGGCGAGTTTCTACCTGACGAGCTGGCGTGACGAGCACGGCCGGATATTCGACGGATCGCGCCACTACCGTTTGCATGTGCCGCCGAATGTGCCCGCGCGCGAATTCTGGGCCGTCGATGTCTACGACAGCGAGACCTGCGGCTTCATACGCAGGGCGCCGCGCGTGGGCGCAGATTCGTACGACAACGCGCTTCGGCGCAATGCGGACGGGTCAGTCGATCTCGACTTCGGGCCACAACCGCCGGCAGGCAACGCCGCGAACTGGATCTACACGCAGCCGGGCAAAGCGTGGTTCGCCGCGTTCCGCTTCTATGGCCCGGAACCGGCGGTGTTCGACAAATCGTGGACACTGCCCGACATCGTGCGGCAGTCGGCCCGAGGCGGCGCCCAGGAGCCGTGAATGGAGCCGTACGCTCCGTCGCGCCCGCGCGGGGCGGAGTTGCTGGCCAGTCGTTGAATCGCCGTTGTTGAAACGACAAGAACAAGACCATCGAATCCCGAGACTGGAGCCGCACCGTCGAGTGCACCCAGGGGACATCGTGGCCAAGACGAGACGTATCTGGAGGAGTTAGCATGTGTTTCAACAGGCAGGCCCTTGGCGCGGCAGTGATGATGCTGGCCGTGCAGGGCGCATGGGCGCAATCGTCGGTAACGCTTTACGGCACGGTCGACAGCTTCGTGCAATACCTGGGCAACGGGTCGACGCACTCGTTTTCCGAGCGTAGCGGTGGCGACAGCGGGTCGAGCCTCGGCATCAGAGGCACGGAAGATCTCGGCGGCGGCCTCAAGGCAAAGTTTGTGCTGGAGAGCGGTTACAACACGAATAACGGCGCATTCTTCGTCGACAGTTCGACGCTGTTCTATCGTCAGGCGTGGGTGGGGCTGTCGCACGAAAACTATGGATCACTAACGTTCGGGCGGCAGTATCAACCGACGTTCTGGGCCATCTACTTCACGGACCCGTTCCGTGGCGACGAAGTCCTTTCGCCGGTGGGGGCCGCCGCGGTTGCCGTCGATCGCAATACGCTTGCCACGCAAGCGACCTCCGGGCGCACGAGCAATTCGATCGAATATCAGTCGCCGGTCGTGGGTGGGTTCAAGCTCTATACGATGTACGCGTTTTCTTCGAGCGTGACGCAGCCGGTTCCCCAGACTATCGGCAATCTGTTCGATGTCGCCGTTTCGTGGAGCGGTTATGGGCTGTATGCGGGGCTGGCTTATCAGAACCAGCACGCGGGATCGGAGAGTCTGCCGGGACTGCCCGCCGCGCTGAACCTGCTCGGCACCGAACGCTACACGGCCGCGCTCGCGTACCGCATCGGCATCGTGAACCTGCAGGCCAACTACACGTACAACCGCTCGAACGATGCGCCTGCCGGTTCGATGGCCGCCCGGTTGAATGCCGCGCACTCCTACAGTTTTGCGGAGGTGGGCGCGAGCATTCAGGCGACGTCGGCGGATACCATCGAAATTGCAGGCATCGAGCGCGACGCGCGCGGCGTGCACGACAACGCCTGGGGTGTCGAGCTCGGCATCGATCACAACCTCTCCAAGCGCACCCAGATTTACGCACGCGCGGGCTACATCAAGAACCACGGCACCTCGATGATGAGCTGGCCGGCCGTGACGGTGACGGAACCCGAATCGTCGCAGCGCCTCGTTGCGCTGGGCCTGCTGCACCGGTTCTGACGGGCTGTGGGACGCTGCCTCCGCCTCGCGGCCGGGGGCAGCGCTGGCCGCCCGGACTGCCCCTCAATTTGCCCGATACCAGGCGACGCCGCTGTCGTCTTCGTAACGGCGCGCCATGCCTCGATTCACCAGATAGTTCAGGTGTGCGATGCTTTCGCCGGTCGCGAGGCCGTAGGTCGACGCATCTTCCGGTGCGATCGCGCGGCCGAACAGCGTGACGAACGTGTCGATGGCGCGCTTCGGTTCCCGCAAGGTTGCGTGCAGGCGTTCGAGCGCGCGTCGCTGGCTCGTTTCCAGTCGCGTCAGGCGGGTGTGCAGCCCCGTGAACGGCTCATTATGCGCGGGCAGGACGAGCACGTCGTCGGGCACGCGCCGGCGAAGTGCGTCGAGCGAATCGAGCCAGTCGGCCATGGGGTCCGCGTCGGGTTCGCTCGGCAGTACGGAGATATTTGACGAGATGCGCGGCAGCACCTGATCGCCCGATATGAACAGCTTGAGCGACGGGCAGTAGAGGCAGGCGTGCTCCGGCGTATGACCCGCCCCGACGACCACTTGCCACTCGTGCTTGCCGATCGCCAGGACCTCCTCGTCGCGCATGCGCCGGTAACTCGCGGGCAGCGGCGTGAGGAGCCGGCCAAAGTTGCCGAAGCGCTTGCGGTAAGTCTCGATTGCGGCTTCGTCCCAGCCCGCGCGCCGATAGAACGCAACGGCCTCGTCCGGCGCGGCCTGGCCGCTATCGCCGGCCAGCATCCGGCACTGCAGATACTCGGTGCGCGTCATCCACAGGCGGCAGCCGTGCTCGCGCGTGAGCCAGCCGGCCATGCCGACGTGGTCGGGATGCAGATGCGTGACGATCACGCGCGCGACGCCCGCCGAGAGCGGCCCCGCGAGCAGCGCGCGCCAGTTCTCGGTAGTGTCCTCGTTGCCGAGGCCGGTATCGACGAGCGTGTGCCCTCCATGGTCCTCGATGGCCCAGACGTTGATATGCGCGAGCGACATGGGCAGGGCAAGGCGCATCCAGCGCACGCCTCGTGCGATCTCGCGTGCTTCGCCGCGCTCGGGTGGCGTACCGCAGGGATAGGTGAGGCCGTGGCCTGCTGTGTCGCGCTGATTCGCATCGTTCATCGCTGCGGGTCCCTCTGCTGGAATGGTTCAATCGTGCGCAGTCGCGCAGCTTCCTCTTGTATAACGTTTTTTCCGTGCTGTCACCCTTCGTTTGGAGGGGGCGTGCGTGACGTTGCACGACCCTGTCTTCAGGATAGGTGTCTCGATCCGGCCAGTCTGTTCCAATGGGGAGACCGTTTTTACCTTGCCCTATCCGGGAGAAAAAATACGATGAGCTATCGCGCGCCCTTCACGCCTCGCGGATCGTCCACCGGTTCGCGGGGCGTTCGATTCTACCCACTGAGCTCATATGAACAAACCCGCCGTCCTCACGCGCGATGCGTACCCGCATTTTCTTCCCATCCAGACACGGTGGATGGACAACGACGTCTATGGCCATGTGAACAACGTGGTCTATTACAGCTATTTCGACACGGTGGTGAACGAGTATTTGTTGCGCGAGCGCGTGTTCGACATCGAGCGGAGCGATTCGATCGGACTCGTGGTGCAAACGCAGTGCGACTATTTTGCTTCGGTGGCGTTCCCCGAGCGTCTCGTCGCGGGCTTGCGCGTGGCGCGCCTTGGCACGTCGAGCGTGCGCTATGAGATTGGTCTATTTGCGGAGCACAAGGGCGCGCCGGCGGCCCAGGGGCATTTCGTGCATGTATACGTCGATCGCGTCACGCGCAAGCCGAAGCCTCTTTCTGAAGCCTTGCGCGCTGCATTGCTGCCGCTTGTTCGGACTGACGAGGTGAGCTGAGACCAGGTTCAAGCCGCGCTGAGCCGGGCGCCGATTCGGGCAGTCCATTGCGTGGCTTCGATCTACTGGTCCAGATCTCAATGTTCAGGATCATTCTGTACCTGGAGCGTGTTTGAGATCCCGCGCGCCAAAAACCAGGAATCAAGATTTCAGAGCACTCGCTTAGCTTAGACGCGCCTTGACGTAGCTTCCCGGTGCCGGTTCTATGGGCTTGTGCGTCTCGTTGCCAGGCGTTTGTCGTGCGGGTACTGCCATGCCTACGTGACGCCGCAACCATGCGCTCCAGTGCGTCCACCAGCTGCCGCCGTGCGAGGAGGCGTGTGCGAGCCAATCATCGGCGCTTGAAGCCGGCTGCGTGGCGCCTGTCCAATAACTGCGCTTGTTCGCGGCCGGCGGATTGATCACACCCGCGATATGACCGCTCGCCGCAAGCACGAATTGCGTCTCGCCGCCGAGCAGCTGCGTGGCTTGCCAGGCCGCCCGCCATGGCACGAGATGATCGCGTTCGGTGCCCAGCACGTAGGCAGGCAGCTTCGCCTCGCCCAGATCGAAGCGCGTCCCGCATATTTCGAGCTTGCCCGGCTCGCGCAGCTCGTTTTGCAGGTAGCCGTGGCGCAGCAGCCAGGCGCACATCGGGCCGGGCAGGTTGGTCGCGTCGCTGTTCCAGTAGAGGAGATCGAAGGCCTCGGGCCGCTGCCCCTTGAGATAGTTGCCGACGACGTAGGGCCACAGTAACTCGTTCGCGCGCAGGGACTGGAAGAGCAGCGCGAACACCTTGCCGCTCACGAGGCCGCCATCAGCGAACGTTCTTTCGGTTTCCTGAACGCTGTGCGCGTCCACGAACGTGCCCAGTTCGCCCGGCTCCGCGAAGTCGAGCAGGGTGGTGAGCAGCGTCATGCTCGCGGCAGGCTGGGTGCCGCGCGCGCCGAGCACCGCGAGAGCGCTGGCGAGCATCGTTCCGCCGATGCACCAGCCGAGCGCATTGAGCTTGTCCGCGCCGCTGATGGCAAGCGCGACGTCGATGGCCCGCATCACGCCCTGCTCGAGATAGTCGTCCCACGTGGCCTGTTGCAGTTCGTTGCGTGGGTTGCGCCACGACACCACGAACACCGTGTAGCCTTCTTCCAGCGCGAAACGCACGAAGGAGTTATGCGGCTGGAGATCGAGGATGTAGAACTTGTTCACGCACGGCGGCACCACGAGGAGCGGGCGCAGCGCGACCTGCGGCGTGAGCGGTGCGTACTGGATCAGCTGCATCAACTCGCATTCGAACACCACGGCGCCTTCGGTCGTGGCGATATTGCGCCCGACCTCGAACGCGCGCTCGTCGGTGATGGCGATCTGGCCGCGCGCCGCATCCGCGAGCCAGTGCGCGAGCCCGGCGCGCAAGCTCTCGCCGTTGGAATCCAGCGCGAGGCGCATGGCTTCGGGATTCGTTGGCAGGAAGTTGGCCGGGCTCGTCGCGTCGATGAACTGGCGCGTGAGAAAGCGCAGTTGCTCGCGGGCTTTTGGCGCGACATCGGCGGCTTCGGTCATGGCGCGCAGCATGTCGGCATTGAGCATGTACGACTGCATCAGCGCGGCGTACCACGGATGCTGATGCCATTCCTGCGCGTCGAAGCGTCGATCGGCTGGTGCGGGCCGCGCAATTTGAGGCAGGCGCCCGGCATCCCGCCCCGCGTTGCCGAACGCTTGCCACAACTGCCATTGCCGCTCCCAATACTGCTTGGCCAATTCGGCCGCGCGGGCGGCCGGATCGGCGCTTGCGTGCGTTTGTGCATGCGACTGTGCGTGCGTCTGTGCTTGTGTTTTCTGCGGGCCGGTATCCGGCTTTTTCGAACTCATATCGGGCTCCATCGTCAGGACACGCGTCGCGGCTCGTTCGTCCAGTACTTCTCGCGCACGCGCCGGCGCAGCACTTTGCCGACTGCGCTGAGCGGCAGCGTCTGGACCAGCGCCAACGTCTTGGGCGCCTTGAAGCGTCCGAGCGTTTCCTTCACGTGCTCGATCAACGTCTCGGGCTCGACCGCCTCGCCCGGCTTGAGCACGACTTCGGCGTGCACGGCCTCGCCCCATTTGTCGTGCGGCACGCCCACGACGGCCGACATCTGCACGGCTGGATGCGCGTTCAGCGACGCTTCCACCTCGACCGCATAGACGTTGAAGCCGCCCGTGATGATCACGTCCTTCTTGCGATCGACGATGAACACGTAGCCCGCGTCGTCGATATAGCCAAGGTCGCCGGACTTCCAGAAGCCATCGGCGAATTCGGCTGCCGTGCCTTCGGGATTGCCGTAGTAGCCGCCGATCGTGCCGCGCCCGCGCAGCCAGATCTCGCCGGTCGTACCGGGCGCAACGTCGTTGCCGGCGTCGTCGACGATGCGCATTTCGATGCCGATGGTGGGCCGTCCGGCCGAAGCGAGCCGCCCCGTTTCGAGCGCGCTGACATGATCGGCCGGGGTGAGCGTGCAGACGGCCTGCGCGCATTCGGTCGCGCCATAGAGCTGGAAGAAGATGTTGCCAAAGCGCACTTGCGCCTGCGCGAGCTTGGCGGGGCTCATCGGCGCCGCGCCGTAGTAGAGCGTGCGCAGGCTGGCGAGGTCGTGGCGCGTGGCTTCGGGAAGATCGAGCAGCCAGTTCACGAGGGTGGGCACCATCAGCGTGGTCGTGACCCTTTCGGCCTCGACATTGCGGCACCAGGCTTTGAGATCGGCCGCATTCTGCGTGAGCGTGCAGCCGCCGCGAAAGAGCGTGGGCAGAAACGAGAGGCCCGAACCGTGGCTCACGGGCGCGATATGCAGGTAGCGCGTGCGGCTGTTGAGCGCGATGCTCTGCTGCTCGTCGGCATACATGGTGTCGCGTGCGGCGAGCCAGTTGTCGATCGTGTACTGGGCGCACTTGCTCTTGCCCGTGGTGCCGCCCGTGAAACGGTAGATGAGGAGGTCCGCATGCGTGTCCGACTGGATGCCGGGATCGGTGTCGGGCATGCCTTCGAGCAGATCCCAAAAGCACTGCACACCTTCGTAAGGCGTCGCGGGCGCATCCATGCACACGATGATCGCGCCTTGCTCGCGCAGTATGTCGGCGTAGCGCGGGAGCAAGGACGTTTCGATGAAGACGGCCTTCGGTTTGATGAACGCCATCTGCCAGCGATGCTCGTCCAGCGCGTCGCGGATGTTGGTATGGGCAAAGGCCGCTTCGCCCTTGAAGGCCGTCCACGCGTGCAGCAGCGAAAGGTTGTCGTTTTCGAGGATGCAAAACGCCACGTCGCCGCGACGCAGGCCAAGGCGGCTCCTCATCATGTTCGCGATGCGGTTGGTCAGCCTGTGCAGCTCGCCAAACGTGTAGCGGCGCTCGCGCTCGATGTTGACGAGGGCCTCCTGATCGGCGAACTGCAGGGCGAGCTGCCCCATGATGCGGGCGAAATCCATTTTCATTGCTGTCTCCGCGGGCGTGTTCCCGTGTCTGCCGCGTGCAGTCTAGGACCGCGCGTCGATGCAATGCCCCTCTCCGGACGGGAGGGCAGTGAGGTCGGGGGCCACGGGAACGCGCGGCGCCGCACGGCGGGCCGGATTGCGGCGCCACCCTGGCGGATGCGCCGCCCCTGCAAGAAAGGGAGGGGAACGACGCACGGCGCCTCCCTAAGATGGGCTCACGTCAATGAACCTTGCATGGACAGCATGCTCTCGCCACGAGGGCGATGCGCCACCTCTGAGAGTAGAAAACGCATGGATTTCGATCTGAATTCCGAACAGCAGATGTTGCAGGACAGCGTGCGCCGGTTTGTCGAGCGGGCCTACAGCTTCGAGGCGCGCGCCGCGCTGCTCAAGCACGGCAGCAACGGCAGCGAGACGAACTGGCGGACCTTCGCGGACAACGGCTGGCTGATGGCGGCCATTCCCGAGGAGGACGGCGGTCTGGGCGGCACGGTCGTCGAAACGGCGATCATCGCGCAGGCGCTTGGACGCGCGCTGGTGGTCGAGCCCTGGCTCGGCTGCGCCGTGCTCGCCGCCCAGACGCTGGTGGCCGGGGGAACGGCCGGGCAGCGGCAACGCCTGCTGCCGCAAATGGCCGCCGGGACCGTGCGTCTCGCGCTCGCCTATAGCGAGGCCGCCTCGCGCGGCCTGCCCGAGCCGGTGTCGCTGTGTGCGCGGCGCGAAGGCAATGGCTATGTGCTCGATGGCCGCAAATCGCTCGTGCTGGGGGCCACCGGCGCCGACGCGTTCATCGTTTCGGCCCAGGTGCCGGGCGTGTCTGGCCTCACCCTGCTGCTCGTCGATGGCGGCGCGCCGGGCCTGAACCGCCAGGCGCTGCCGCTGCACGACGGCACGTGGGTCGAGGAGCTGACCTTCGAGGGCGTGTGGGTGGCGGCAGACGCGGTGCTGGGCGCGCCCGGCGCAGGCCTGCCGGCGCTGCGCGCGGGACTCGCGCACGGCACCGTGGCGCTCTGTGCGGAGTTGATCGGCGCGATGGAAAAGACCCTCGAAATGACGGCCGGCTATCTGAAGACGCGCGAGCAATTCGGAGTCCGGATCGGTTCGTTCCAGGCCTTGCAGCATCGCATGGCGGACATGGTGGCCGAACTCGAGGTTGCGCGCTCGATGCTGCACGTGGCGCTGGCGTCGCTTGCCAACGACGACGCGCAGACGCAGGTCAGGCGCCTCGCGGCCGCGAAGATGCTGATTGGCCGGGCGGCGAAGTTCGTTTGCGGCCAGGGCATCCAGTTGCATGGAGGCATCGGCATGACCGAGGAATACGCCGTGGGCCATTACTACAAGCGCGCCGTGGTGGCGGATCTGCTGCTCGGCAGCGCGGATAGCTGCGAAGCCGTATGCGCCGAGACGCTGCGGGCGACGGTTCAGTGACACGTCCTGCATACGGGGCCGCCCGACTCAAACCATCCAGCAAGAAGCGAGACAAAGCATGAAGACCTATGAAACCGTGGCCGAGCTGCAACCCCTCGTGGGGGAGGTCGTGGGCACCAGCGACTGGATTCTCATCGACCAGCCGCGCATCAACACTTTTGCCGATGCAACCGGCGACCACCAGTGGATTCACGTCGACCCGGAGCGTGCGGCAACCGGTCCGTTCGGCGCCCCGATCGCCCATGGCTTTCTGACGCTGAGCCTGCTGCCGGTCTTTTCGCAGAACGCGTTCACGATTCGCCAGTTCAAGCTCGGCGTGAACTATGGCCTGAACAAGGTGCGCTTTCTGAAGCCCGTGCCCGTGAACAGCCGCCTGCGCGCCCAGTTCAGGCTGCAGAGCTTCGAGCCGCTCGAGAACAAGGGCGCCCAGCTCACCTATGAGATGACGGTGGAGATGGAAGGCGGGGACAAGCCGGTATGCGTTGCCGAGTCCATCGTGCGCGTGTTCGACTGAATGCAGTGATCCAGGGCCTGGCCATCCAGAAGATTGAACAGAGGAAGACAATGAGCGAAACATCTACCGTACTCCTGAACGAACAGGAAGTCATGATCCGCGATGCCGCCCGCAAGGTGGCGCAGGAAGTCGTTGCCGTCACGGCCGCCGAGCGCGACCGCACGGGCGCGTGGCCGCGCGGCGAACTGGCGGCCGTGGGCGAGCTCGGGTTTCTCGGCATGCATATCCCCGAGGAATTCGGTGGTTCGGCGGCGACGTTTCCGGAATACTGCTTGGCCATCGAGGCGTTTGCCGCCGCCGATGCCGGCTTCGCGACCATCCTGCATGTCCACAACGGCCTCGCGGGCTGCGTGGCCCACGCCGGCACCGAAGCACAAAAGCGCAAGTATCTGCCGGACATGGCCTCGGGCAAGACCATCGTGGCGGGTCTGCTGACCGAACCGCAGGCCGGCTCCGACACCGCCGCATTCCGCACCACGGCGCGCCGCGAGGGCGAGCACTATGTCCTGAACGGCAGCAAGCAGTTCATCTCGAACGGCAACGAGGCGGGTGTGGGCCTGGCCATCGCAGCGGTGACCGAAACGCCGGAAGGCAGGAAGGGGCCGAGCCTCTTTATCGTCGATCCGCGTGCGCCGGGCTACAACGTCACGCGCATCGAAGAAAAGCTGGGCCAGCGTTCGGCGCATGTTGCCGCGATCCAGCTCGAAGACCACCGCGTGCCGCTGGAAAACATCATTGGCGAGGAAGGCGCAGGCTACAAGCGCGTGATGAGCATGCTCTCCGAGGGGCGTATCGGCATTGCCGCTGTGGCGTGCGGCGTCGCGCGCGCGGCGCTCGAAGCCGCGGTGCAATATGCGAAGGAGCGCGAAGCATACGGCAAACCGATCATCAACCTGCAGGGTGTGGCGTTCGATCTCGCCGACATGGCCATGCAGGTGGACGTCGCGTACCAGTACATGCTGCACGCGGCGCGCCTTCAGGCGGCCGGCGTGCAATGCGCGAAGGAGGCCTCCATCGCCAAACTGTACGCGAGCGAAATGGCGGAGAAGGTGTGCTCGGGCGCGATCCAGATTCACGGCGGTTACGGCTACCTCACCGATTTCCCGGTCGAACGCTACTACCGCGACGCGCGCGTGACGAAGATCTACGAAGGTACGAGCCACATTCAGAAGGTCATTATTTCGCGCAGTCTCGCGGGACGCTGAGCGGACGCGCGAGCCGGCCTTGACCGGCACAGCATGATGAACCCGCAGGGGAGCCAGAGGCTCCCCTTGGCATTGGTGCTAACTTGCCTGGAGGTCTGCTGCCGCGGCTACTTCAGGAGCCCACGCTGGCGAGCGAGCGCGATGGCGTCATAGCGGCTCGACACGCCAAGCTTCGCGAGGATGTTCTTTACGTTCCACTTCACCGTGCCGAAGGTGATGTTCAGCGTCAGCGCGATGCGCTTGTTCGACATCGCCTCGGCGATCAGCGTGAGGATTTCGAGTTCGCGCGGCGTCAGCGTGCCTCGCTGGCCTTCCGGATGGCTTCGGCTGGCCGCCGCCGCGCCGCCTGCGCCACTCATCTCGGCGGCCTCGGGCGCACGCGCGCCCGGTGTCATGCGTACGAGCAGGTCGTCGAGGTAGTGGGCGACTGCGGGCGGCAGGCTGCCTTCGTCGCGCAGGCGCGGCAGCAGATGCCCGATCTGCTCCTTCACGTCGAGCAGCGTGCGCACGAGCCCGAGCTTCGCGCCGAGCGTGAGCGCCTCCGTGAGGCAGCGCATTGCTTCGGTGTCCTCCTGAAGCGTGTGGTGCGCGGCGGCGGCCAGCAGGCCGGCGCGGACCACGAGACGACCGCGCCCGTACGCTTGCCCGAAGCGTCGAACTTCGTCCAGTGCGTCGAGCGCCGCCGCCGGATCGTGGTCGGCCATGGCCACGCGCGCCCGCGCGGCGGCCGCGATAGCGGGAATTTCGGCGAAGGCGCCTGTTGCGCCCGCATGGAGCTTGCGCAGGCCTTCGAGGCGCTTGACGAGCTCAACGGCGCGCGGCTGCTCGCCGACGGCGAGCAGGATGTCGACCTGTTCGCCGAGCATGTGCGCAAGGGCACGGTCCAGCCCCACGAGATGGAAGTGCGATGCCTGCGCTTCGAGGAAGGCGAGCGCCGTTTCCGGCGCGTCCAGCAGGAAGTCGAGGCGCGCGCGGCACAGCGAGGCGCGCGTCATCACGTCGGGCCATGAGGTCTGCACAAGACCTGTGCGGTTGGCCAGCACTTCGCGGGCGTCGTCGACGCGATCCAGTTCGTACCAGGCGTCGGCAAGCGTGGCGGCGCACAGGTTCGCCGCCACGGATCCGCGTCCGAATGCGGCTTCGGCGCGCTGCAGAATGCCGATGCCAAGACGTTCGGCCTCCTTGACTTCGCCCGCGACCAGATAGCTCTGCGCGCGAAAGCTTTCGTACACCATGGCCATGTCGTTGTCGCGGTCTGCCGGCGCGACGGGCTTTTCGTCGAGCAGGCGGTGCGCATCGGCGATGCGGCCGAGTGCGAGGTAAGCCGCCGCGAGCCCGGCGAGGCAGATGTAGCGCAACGTCGGGTTGTCCATCGGCACGTTCAAGGTCGGCTCGAGCAGATCCACCACGCGTTGCATATCGTCGCGTTGCACGGCGATGGCCGAATCCGTGATGAAGAATTTCGACGATATGGCGGGGATTTTCGCGGCTTCCGTGCGGCGGATCTGCTCGATCCAGCGTTCGGCCTTGTCGTGCCGGCCCGTGAACGCGCAGGTCAGGCAGCCGAGAAAGAACAGGCGCGGATGCGAGAACAACGTGTCCTGAGGCAAGCGGTCGAGCAGGTGCAGCATGGGGCTGACATAAGCCATGTTCCACGTTGATCGCGAGGCCGCTTCTTCCATGGCGTCCGCGGCAAAGTCGAGGTCGCCGCCCTGGCTTGCATGCCGCACGGCCTCGACCAGCAGCCCGTGGTCGGCGAACCAGCGGCTCGCGCGCCGATGCAGCGCCTCGACGCTTGCCTCGCCCTGCTGCGCGAGCCGCCGCGCGAGGAACTCGCCGAACAGCGGATGAAAGCGATACCAGGGCGAATCGTCGTCGGAGTCTACCCGGTAGATGAGCAGGTTTTCGTCTTCGGCGCGCTTGATCTGCTCGGCGGCATTGGGGTCTTCGGTCGCCCACGCGGCCAGCTCCGCATTGAAGCGCCGGAAAATCGACATCTTTTCCATGAACGCAGTGAGCTCGGGCGGCAGCCAGGCCACGACGTCCTCGGCCAGATACGACTGGAGGTCGGTCGATTTCCAGAGCAGTGCGCGCAGGTTCGCTCGTTTGGCCGGCCGGATGCGCAGCATCGTCGCAATCGGCTGGAGGCTCGCCGGCCAGCCGCTCGTGAGATCGTGAATCAGGCGCACTTCATCGGCGCTCAGCTTGACGGTGCTCAGATTCTGCTCGAAGAATGCGCGCGTTTCCTCCAGATCGAAGGGCAGCGCCGCAAAGTCGATTTCATGGACCTGGCCCTGCATGCGCAGACGGCCGAGGCTGAGCGGCGGCATGGTGCGCGAGGCGATGACGATATGCAGATTCGCCGGGCAGTGATCGAGCAGCTTCTGCATGAGCCGGTGAGCCGCTGGCGCCTCGACGTGATGGTAGTCGTCGATCATCAGGTAGAGCTCGCGATCGACTTCTTCCATGGCGCTCGTGAGCACGGCCGCGAGCGCGTCGATGGAGGGCTCGCTGCCCGTGGCATGAGGCATCACGCTATCGGAGGGCATGCCGAGACGCTGCAGCGCGCCAAGCAGGTAGGTGCAGAACTGCGTGAACTCGCGGTCGCTGTGGCCGAGCGAGAGCCAGGCGACGTCGATGCCGGCCTTGATCAGCGTCTGGCGCCACTGCGCGAGCAGGACCGTCTTGCCGAAGCCGGCGCCGCCCGTGACCAGCGTGGCGCAGCAGTACTTCGTTTCGGCGAGGCGCGCGAGCAGGGGCTCGCGCGCAATGTGGCGCGGGCCGATGCGCGGCGGCGAGAACTTGGTTGCCACGAGGAAGGTGTCGGAATGCATGGCTCTGGCCTGTTTGATCGGTTGCCACAGCCGCGATGCGGCGCGGCTGCGTGGTCGCCCTTCGGAGCGAACTCGACGGCACATTATGGCGTTTCGATCACCCGTTTGGAAAGCCACCGGCGGGCAGGGGCGCCGTTGTCCGCCGTGCGCGCCGCGCACGTCCGCAAGGGGAGGGGCAGGGGCATCCTCGACTCGCGTACCTTGGCATCCGGCAAGCAATATTGTCTGCATCTGGATTCTGGAACAAGGAGAGGAGATGAACGAATCCGTGTCTTTCGAAGTGAGGGGCCAGGTCGGCTGGATTACGCTGACGCGGCCCGAAGCGCGCAATGCGCTGAGCCGCGAGATGGTGCTCGCCATGACGGCGCAATTGCGCGCATGGCGCGAGGACGCTGGCGTGCGCGTGGTGGCGCTGACCGGCACGGGCCCGGCGTTTTGCGCGGGCGCCGACCTCAAGACGGCGGGCAGCGCGGCGCAGCCCGGTGAAATGGATTTCCTCGACACGCTCGTCGTTTTCTTCGACCTCCTGCGCACATTCCCGAAGCCGGTGATCGCCGCGGTCAACGGTCTCGCCGTGGCGGGCGGGCTCGAAACGGTGCTCGCCTGCGACTTCGTGATCGCGGCGCAGAGTGCGCGCTTTGGCGACGCGCATTCGAACTTCGGGGTATTCCCGGGGGGCGGAGGCGCGGCGGTGCTGCCTCGCAAGGTGCCGCACAACGTGGCGAAGTATCTGCTTTTCACCGGCGATTCGCTGCCCGCGGACGAGATGAAGACCCACGGACTCGTGAGCGAGGTGGTGGCCGATGCCGAGCTCGTGGCGCGTGTGCAGGCCATCGGCGAGAAGCTGGCGAAGAAGAGCCCGCTCGTGCTGCGCCGCATGAAGCAGGTGGCCGACGAGGCGCCCGACAAATCGATGGCCGACGCGCTGCGCCACGAGCTGCTGGAGCTGCGCAACCATCAGCGTTCGTACGATATTGCAGAAGGGCTGCGGGCTTTCGCGGAAAAGCGCACGCCGGAATTCAAGGGCTACTGATTGATTGACCGGGCCGGGCGTCGAGCGCTGCCACACAGTCGCGCCGCGCGCGCCGCTCGTGCCCGCCAGGACATCGCATCGGAAAATGACTATGGAAGATATCTACATCGTTGGCGTCGGCATGACGCCGTTCGGCCGCCACGCGGACAAATCGGTCAAGCAGCTCACGGCCTGGGCCGTGGAAGATGCGCTCAAGGACGCAGGCTGCGATCGCCAGTGGGTTCAGACCGCGTTCTTCGGCAATTGCACGCAAGGCCATTTCGACGGCCAGCACATGATCCGCGGGCAGGTGGCGCTGCTGCCGCTAGGCTTCGACGGCATTCCCATCTTCAACCTGGAAGGTGCGTGCGCTTCGTCGAGTCACGCGTTCAACCTCGCCGTCACGCAGTTGCGCGCCGGGGCCGCCGACGTGGTCCTCGCGGTGGGCGCCGAAAAGATGTTCTATAGCGACAAGGCGAAGATGTTCTCGGCCTTCGAATCTGCCTGGGACATCGAAACATTCGAAGAGAACAAGCAGTACCTCGCGCAGATGGGCAAGGCCATCGTGCCGCCGCCCGGCTCGCAATCGGAGAAGCCGTACAGCCCGTTCATGGACGTCTACGCAGCGCTCGGGCGCGGCGGGCTCATGGAGCGTTACGGCATTACGCAGCGCCAGCTCGCGGCCGTGGCGTCCAAGAATCACGGGCATTCGGTGCACAACGAGCGCGCGCAATACCGCAATGCGATGACGATCGACGAGATCCTCGCCGCGCCGCCCATTACTTACCCGATCACGCTGCCCATGTGCTCGCCGATCTCTGACGGCGCCGCCGCCGTCATCGTTTGCACGGGCGCCGCGCTGAAGAAGTACGGGTTCGAGCGCAAGCGCGCGGTGCGTGTGCTGGCGAGCGTCGTGCGCTCGGCTTCGGCGCGTGCGGCCGACGCGTTCGACCAGGGCTGCACGCATCTGGCTGGCAAGGCGGCCTTCGAGCAAGCCGGGATCGCACCGAAGGACGTCGACGTGGCCGAGATTCACGACGCCACCGCAATTGGCGAACTGCTTTCGATGGAATCGCTGGGCCTGTGCGAGGCGGGCGCGAGCGGCGAGCTTGCCGAGCGGGGCGAAACCACCTTGGGAGGCAGGCTCCCGATCAATCCGTCCGGCGGCCTGGAGTCGAAGGGGCACCCGATCGGCGCGACCGGCATCGGGCAGATTTTCGAGCTCGTGGAGCAGTTGCGCGGCAATTGCGGCAAGCGCCAGGTCGAAGGCGCGCGCATCGCGCTCCAGGGCAACGGCGGCGGCCTCTGGCGCGTCGAGGAATCGACCGAGCATGTGGGCATTTTCGGGCTCGCTTGAACGTCGCCTGAGCGGCCCGTGTGAAGACCGAAGCTTCCTGCGTATCATCGGGTGACCGGTGCGCGCAGGAAAAACGAGGGGATGCGATACGGCATCCCCTCGTTCGTTAACATCACATCAACGACATCGGCGCGGCCGAAGAGGTGGCGAAGGAATAGGGAAAGGGGCTGCGATGCCCCTTCTTTCGTTCAGTCTACCTTAACGTCGCGTAGCGACGCCATGTCGATCACGAAGCGATATTTCACATCGTTGGCCTGCATCCTCCTGAACGCCGCGTTGATGCCGTGCACGTCCACGATCTCGCAGTCGGGCAGCACGTTGTGTTCAGCGCAGAAGTCGAGCAGTTCCTGCGTCGCGGGCAGGCCGCCGATCAGCGAGCCGGTGATCGACCGGTTGTTCATCACCAGCAGCGCGCCATGGACGGCTTCGAGTGGCTCGAGCGCGCCCACCAGCACCAGCACGCCGTTGCGGCCGAGCAGCATCAGATAGGGGTTGACGTTGTGCTTCGTCGGGATCGTGTCGAGGATGAAGTCGAAACGGCTGGCCGCGGCCTGCATCGCCTTGGGGTCTTTCGAGAGCAGCACGTCCGATGCGCCGAGTGCGCGCGCATCGTCGGCTTTGCTGGCCGACGTGGTGATCACCGTCACCTGTGCGCCCAGCGCGACGGCGAGCTTCACGGCCATGTGCCCGAGGCCGCCCAGGCCCACCACGGCGACACGCGAGCCTGCGCCGACGCCGTATCGGCGCAGCGGCGTCCAGACGGTGATCCCGGCGCACAGCAGCGGGCCGGCGTAACGCATGTCGAGCGCGGCGGGCACGCGCAGCACGAATTCCTCGCGCACGACGATGCTTTCCGAGTAGCCGCCCAAGGTCGTTTCACGGGTGTGCCGGTCGCGGCCATTGTAGGTGGCGGTGGGCCCCTGGGTGCAGTTCTGCTGCTGGCCGTCTTCGCATGACGGGCAAGTCTGGCAACTGTCCACGAGACAGCCCACGGCGACGCGGTCGCCGGGCTTGAAGCGGGTGACCCGGGGGCCGACCGCGCTCACGCGTCCGACGATCTCGTGTCCCGGCACGCAAGGGTAGACCGTGGAGCCCCAGTCGTTGTGGACGGCGTGCGCGTCCGAGTGGCAAATGCCGCAATAGTCGATGACGATGGCGACGTCGTCGGCGCGCAGGGCGCGCCGTTCGATCCGCATGGGGGTGAGGTCGGCGTGCGCCTCGCAGGCGCCGTAGGCATTACAGGTGCTCATGGATGATCCGGTGAAAGCGCGGGCCGCCCGCAGCGAAAGCGCGGCGGCATGCGCGTGGGGGTGACGAAATGGGGCGTATGGCTCACGCCTCGATGGAAGGCCGCAGCCACGGCGCGGGCGAAGTTTCGGGCGTGGCGATCTGGTTCGAGATCCATTTGCCCATGCGGCGCAGCGGCTCGATGGCGTCTTGCGGCGCCGCCCATTTCATCGCGGCCGCATAGCCGAGCGAGACGATGCGTTGCGCGCCGTACAGCGGCAGCTTGTCTTTCAGTTCGTCCTTGACGCTCTCCGGGTAGATGCCCACTGTCTGCGTGTACGCGTCGACGGCGGCCATCACTTCGTCCAGCGAATCGACGGGCACGAGGTTGGCGGTGCGATCGTCGAGCAGCGTGGCAAAGGCGACCGGTTCGGGAATCTGCGAGCAGACGATGGCGCCTTCGCCCTCCTTGCCGCCGATGACCTTGTACCAGTCGTCGTCGAGCCGCAGCGCATCCACTTCGGCCTTCAATGCCGGGTCGTAGCGTTTGGGCGCGGTGGACAGCGTGTTGGGCAAACCGAGCATGGCTTCGTACACGTGCTGGCCGAAGCGGTTGAGCCGCGCGAGGCCGGCCTCGTCGGTGCCGCTTTGCACGTACACGACGCGTGCGCACACGCAGCCCTTCTGGTTCAGCGCGCCGATGTCGCTGGCAAGACGCAGCGCGGCTTCGCGCATGGACGCATCGCTTTCGAACGTGTCGCGTCCGATGATGCTGGCGCTGCGCTTTGGATCGAGCGAGATCAGCTCGAGGCCGGGCTGGATGTAGCGCGTGACGTGCTTCATCGAGGCATAGCCGCCCCACGCGACGATCTTCTCCAGGTTCTGAGGCTGGTACAGGCGTTCCTCGAAGGCGGTGTCGCCGCCCTTCCAGTAGGCGACGCTCAGGTGGCGCGTCAACGGGTGATCCGGAGCCATGTCGATCATCGTGCGCGCGATGGCGAGCGCCGTGAAAGGGTCGTTGGACGGCGCCTTGATGATCGCGTCGCTGCGCATCACCATGTTGCGGATGATCGTGAGCAGCGACAGCCCCGTTGCGTTGCCGGCCACGATGTGCAGCGTGCGCGCGCCGAAGCAGCGCACCTCGAGCTCGGTGCCGTCGATGAGCTTCTGCTTCACCCAGCCTTCGAGATGCCGGATGCCCACGGTGCTCTCCACGGCCTCGGTGATCGCCGCGCGCGAGAGCATATGGCGCAGGCCGAGATAGCTGCCCTTGACCATCGTCGGCGTGACGGGCGCGGTGCGGTACGACAGCTCGCAGGCTTGCTGAAGGTGGGCATTGGTGGCCAGATCGAGCCGCTCGCCGAGCGCTTCGGCATAGTCGAGGATATCGGTGAAGCTCAATGCGTACAGGTCGGCGAGCCGCGCCGGATTGCCGAGCGGCAGTCTGTCGAGGTAGTGGCGCGCGTCCGGCGTGAGGAACCTCAGGTCGCCGCCACGGCCTCCGGCCTCGATCAGGTTCTCGGTGATGACGCTGCCGCGGATGACCATCGGTGCGATGGGAAGAGTCATGTTCTCAGGTCTCGCTTAGTGTGCTCGATTCGGTGCTTGATTCACTGTTTGATTCACGGCTTGATCGGGTAGTCGATTCGATGGGCGTCATGCGCCGCTGTTCAGGAAGTCCATGGCTTCGCGGTGCGAACCTTCGGTGGCCGCGCAGGTGATCTTGTCGTCGCCGCCGTTCTTCTCGCTGTAGCGCTGGATCGCGCCCGTGACATAGCGGCTCGGGCGGCCGCAGGCACACGGCTGGTCCCACTCCACGGTGACTTCGTCGCCGGTGATGAAGCCGCCCCAGTGGACATCGGCGCCGAGGTCGTAGAAGGCGGCGCGGCCCGTGACGCGGCCCGCGCGCGGCAGCGGCCGGCTGGTCTCGGGGTCGAGCACGAACGGGATCACGGTGTGCGCGAAATGGAAATTGCCGTGCTCGCAGCGCGGGTTCGACCCGCTCACGAGTTCGGACATCGCATACGTCTCGTTCAAGCGCCTCGCGCCCGTGAAGCGCAGCACGTCCTCGCGCCAGCCCTCGGGCTGCACCACGCCCTTGGCGCCGCCCGTGGTGGAGATATACGAGTCTGGATGGAACACGGATTCGAGCCCCCGTTCGAGACCGGCGCGGGCCATGCCGTGCAGCAGATTCCAGGTGGCGCCGATATACACGCGCTGGCCGCGCAGCTTCGTCGCCATGTCCTCGAAGAAGGCGGCCAGGTAGCCGGGCATGTCGGCTTGCAGCTTGTCGAAGGACTTTTTCTTCGCGAGCAGCTCGGGGCTGATTTCCAGCCTGTCCAGCGTGCCCTTTGCATGGGCGGCGCGCAGCCGCGCGCCCAGATGCAGTACGTCGGTCGAAAGCGTGGCCGGGTAGGCGGCGTGGAAGTGGTCTTCGCCCGGCAACAGGGCGCGGATGAGAAATTCGTTCGCGCGCACGTGACTGAGGTAGCCCTTGCGGAAGTAGGGATAGACGGTGTGCAGGTCCGGGTCCGGCATGTCGGGGCTTGTCTGGGACCAGATGTAGAGCTTGCGGACGTCGCAGGCCTTTTCCCATTCGCGCACGCTATTGGGCAAGAAGGAAATCGTGCCGGAGGTGCCGGACGTGTGGCTCACGCGCAATTCGGGCACGGCGGCGTCCATCGTCTCGAACCACTCGTCGAGGCTCTTGCAGCCGCTCACGTCCGCGGCGGCGATGCGTGCCGCCAGCTCGGGCGTGACGAGCTTGCCGAGCCACCGGTTGATCTGCGCGAACTGCTTCTTTTCGAGCAAGGAAGGCGGGTAGGACTTGAAGACCGTGTGCTCGAACAGCAGCGGCACGACATCCTCCAGCGTGTCGATGTGCGTCACGCCCTCGGCTTCGGCGAGCTTCGAAAGCAGCGGCACGCGGTTGCGTAGTTGTGCAAAGCGCTGTTTCAGCGCTTGTAGCTGGATGGCGTCGATATCGGCGCGCGGCAGGTGCTGCCAGGCGTGGCAGCTATGGCCCGCGAGGGTGGCAGGGTCGTTCAGCAGCAGTTCGGTCTTGCGTTCGAGAGGCATTGCGGTGTGGGACATGGATCGACTCGCGGATAAAGATGAAATGCGGACTGACGTCATTCGTCGGCAGGTCAGTATAGAAGTACGACTGACGATTTCGACTCCGGATTCGAGTGGCCCCGGACACAGCGCAGGGGCTTGATTGAGGCGCAAAGACGCGTGTCCATGCATGGGCGGCTCCGTCTTTTCGGGCAGGACGTCGCGAATGGCGAGCGCCACCCGAAAAGAGGGGGGACGCATGCGGGGTTTTGCGGCAGGCTACGCCCATGCGTGCACGCAGCGTGGTCTCGGGCGCATGGCAAGCAAAGCGAGCCACTTCTCCGTTTCACCCCCGGAATAGCCGACATGTCTTCGCGCAGGACGCCTCAGGCGCCCGAAACCCTGCAGATCGAAGTTCCCGCGCAGCCGCGCAAGCGTCCGAAGCAGGAACGTTCGGTTGTGCTCGTCGATGCGCTCAAGCGAACCGCGTGGGAAATCCTCAGGAAAGAGGGGCGCAACGCGCTCTCGCTCGAGCGGCTGTCGATGCGCTCCGGCGTGGCCGTCAGTTCGATCTACGAATATTTTCCGACGATCGAGTCGCTCGTCTTCGTCATCTTCGAGGACTTTCGCGCACAGGCGCGTCAACGTCTCGTCATTGAGCTGCGCGCGTTGCCGCCGTCCACCACCTTGTACGAAGGCATTGCATTGCTGCTGCGGGTCGGCATTCCGATGCTGCACGAGTGGGTGCAACTCGACCGCGAGGGATTCGTGAAAGCTTCGCAGTACGACGAGCTCGTTCGGATCGATCTCGTGAAGCCGGCGCAGTACTGGACTTCGATGGCAACGGACGCGCTGATGGAGCGCTTTCCCGACGAAGTCGCGGTGCGCGACCGTGCAAAGGCGCGCTTCATGGCGTTTCACACCATCCTGGCGCTGCCGCGCGCCATGGCGCTGCTGCAGCCGGCGTATCTGGCCGACGCGGATACCCAGGTGCTGATGGCGCGCATGCTGCATGCGCTTCTGACTACGCCGGGTTGAGGCTGGGCAGGAATTTCAGGGCTTATTAAGGATACCGATATGAATGATTTGCAGGGAAAGGTGGTCATCGTCACGGGAGGCGCGGCGGGAATTGGCCGTGCGAGCGCGCTGCGCTTCGCGGGGGCGGGCGCGCGCGTCGTGGTGGCCGACCGGGACGAGGACGCCGCCCGTGCGGTGGCTGCCGGGATCGTCGAAGCGGGCGGCGAGGCGCTCGGCCTGCGCGTGGACGTGAGCCGCGACGAGGACTGCGCGGCGATGGTCGACGCGACGCAGCGCCACTTCGGTGGTCTTGACATCGCCTTCAACAACGCGGGCGTGTCCGGCCGCATCGCCCGCACCGAAGATCAGGGGCTCGATAACTGGCACGCGGTGTTGGGCGTCAATCTCACTGGCGTCTTCCAGTGCATGGTCCACGAACTGCGGGCGATGAAGGCGCACGGTGGGGTCATCGTCAATACGGCATCCGTGGCGGGCGTGAAAGGCGCGCCATACAGCGCCGCGTATTGTGCTTCCAAGCACGGAGTGATTGGCTTGACCCGCGCGGCGGCGAAGGAGTACGGCAAGTACGGAATCCGCATCAACGCGGTTTGTCCCGGCTACATCCGGACCGCCATGGCCGATGAAATTGCCGCGGGCTCCGCGCAGGGCAGCTCGGAAGCCCTGGTGGCAGCCGCCGCGCTGCGCCGCTCGGCCGACCCCGAGGAGGTGGCCGAGCTGGTGGTGTGGCTTAGCTCGGCCAAGGCTTCATTTGTGACGGGCGCGCACTATGTCGTTGACGGTGGGCTGAGTGCTTAGCTGAGTGTCTGGCGCGAGCGCCTGGCCGCATCGCGCCAGGCACGCGCGCCGCCTAGCCCCGCGACGCGTCGCCGTCGGCGCCGAAGGCGGTCCACCCCCCATCGACCGGCAACGTGACGCCGGTCACGTACGACGCCCAGTCGGAGGCAAGAAACGCCACCGCCTGCGCGACTTCGACCGGATAGCCGAGCCGCCCCATCGGCGTGCGGCGCTCGAGCGACGTCACGTCGAGCCGCCCCTCGCGCGTCATGGCGTCGAGCGGCGGCGTGCGAATGATGGCCGGCGCCACGCCATTCACGCGAATACCCTTTTGCGCCCATTCGCAGGCGAGCGAGCGCGTCAGCATCACGACGCCCGCCTTTGAAGCGGTATAGGCCCCTATGCCCGGACCGCCGCCGAGCCCGTAGATCGACGCGATGTTGACGATGGCGCCGCCGCCGCGGGCGAGCATATGCGCGCCCACGGCCCGCGACATGAGCCACGTGCCGGTGAGGTTGATGTCGAGGGTGCGCTGCCACACCGCGAGCGCCTGCCGGTCCGTGCGCGCTCCCGGTTCGAGCACGCCGGCGTTGTTCACCAGCACGTCGATGCCGCCCATGCACGCGATCGCTTCCGCGCTCATGCGCTCGACGTCCGCCTCCGAAGACACGTCGCCGCGCAGCATCGTCCATGCGGGGGCCACCACAGGGGCATTGAGGTCCGAAGCGCAAACCACGGCGCCGGCCTCCACAAAGAACGCGGCCACCGCCGCGCCGATCCCGCTTGCGCCGCCCGTGACGAGGACCCGTTTGCCGCTGACGTCGAGGCGCGGGCCGCTGTGCAAGCGGGGGTGCGAGTCGGGATTCAAGTCTGGGGGGCAGTCGGGGTTCGAGTTACCGCCTGAAAGATTCACGATGATTCCCTCCATCCGCGCGCTGGGCTCACTTGCCCGTGAACACGGGCTTGCGCTTTTCGAGCATGGCGTTGACCGCTTCGCGGTGGTCGTCGGACTTGCTCGCGAGCCATTCGTACGAGATGCAGGTATCCATGATCGAGTGCGCGAGCTGCTTGAGGCCGATATTGGCGGACACCTTGGTCCAGCGGATGGCCTGCGAAGCGCCGGCGGCGAGGCGGTCGGCGAACTGGTTGACGCGTTCGTCGAGCACTTCCGCGGGCACCGCATGGTTGATGAGGCCGATGCGCGCGGCGTCGATGGCGCTGAGCGGTTCGCCCGTCAGCAGATATTCCTTGGCGCGCGCATAGCCGATGAGCTGCGGCCAGATCACGGCGCCGCCGTCGCCCGCCACGAGCCCCACGTTCACGTGCGGGTCGGCGATCTTCGCCGTGTCGGCCGCGAAGATCACGTCGCAGAAGAGGGCGATGCTCGCGCCCAGCCCGATGGCCGGCCCGTTCACCTTGGCGATGATCGGTTTTTCGCAGTCGAGCTGGGCAAAGATGATCTGCTTCGCTTCGCGCGCCGTCACGCGAAAGGCGGCAGGGTCGTCAAACGAGGCCTTCACGGCTTCGAGATCGCCGCCGGCCGAAAACGCGCGGCCCGCGCCGGTGAGGACGATGACCTCGGAGTCGGGGTCGTTGTTCGCGTCGATGAAAACCTGCGCCATCTCCGCGTGCAGCCCGGCGTTGAAGGCGTTGAGCTGTTCGGGGCGATTCAGGGTGATTTCGAGCACGCGGCCGCGCCGCGCGAACGTGATGTGCCGGTAGGCGTTGAAGTCCATGGTGTCTCCACGTTGTAGTCGATGCGAATGTGCGGGTAGCCCATGCCGGGTTGCGAACCTCGGGCTGGAACCGCTCGTGCAGACAATAGCCAGTGCGTTTTCCGGGCGTCCCCCCTCCCGATGGCAGGGGCGGCCCTGCGGGCGCGGGCACGCCGCTGTGCGGCATGGGCTGCATCGACCATGCGTGCCGTTCGCAGTGGCGTGCGCCGTGCTGTGCGCGATATCAAGCGGCGGGGTTGCCGCATCCCATGCCCGGCCAACCCCCGACGGCAAAAAAGGGAGGGGCGAACGCGCCGCCGTCCTCCCTACCATGCTCCAGCAGGTACGCATCGGAACACTTTGCTGGAGGGAAACCGGGATGTCCGAGAACACAGTGGTACTGGAGCGCGTCGGCGGCACCGCCGTCATCACGCTGAACCGGCCGCACCGGCGCAACGCGCTCGATGACTCCATCAGGACCAGCATGAGCGCCGCCCTCGATGCCGTCCGGCGCGACGCCGGCGTGCATGCAGTCGTGCTGACGGGGGCGGGCGGCAACTTCTGCGCGGGCGCGGATCTCGGCAACGGCGAGGGCGAACGCGAGCGCGGCGCCTACGTGCGCGAATTGCTGTTAGACCACGATCGCTGGTTCACCGACCTGATCGATCTGGAGAAGCCGGTCATTGCCGCCGTCGATGGCTTCGCAACGGGCGCGGGGCTTTCGGTCGCGCTGGCCGCGGACTTCATCATCGCGAGCGAGCGCGCGCGCTTCGTGTCCAGCTTCGCGCGCGTGGGCTTCATTCCCGATCTCTCGCTGCTCCACACGCTGCCGCGCCGCGTGGGCCTCGCGCGTGCGAAGGAGATCGTGTTTTCCGCGCGCGAGATCTTGCCCGACGAGGCGCTCGCGCTCGGCCTCGCCGACACCGTGGTGCCGGCCGCGCGCCTGCACGAAGCCGCCGTCGAATTCGCGCAGCGTTTCGCCGACGCGCCCACCCAGGTGCTCGGCATGGCCAAACGCATCATGAACAGCACGTTCGAAACCGACCGTCACGCGCTCGCGCAGCTCGAAGCCACCGTGCAGGGCCTGTGCGCGGCGGGGCGCTTCAACGCCGAAGCCATGCGGCGCTTCTTCGCCAAGGAAGCGCCGCTCTACGCGGGAACGCAGCGTCTGTTCTGAGCGGTCCGCACGCGTTCCCGTGCGCAGCAAAGCGAATCAAGCCGAATCAAGCCGAATCAAGCCAAACCAGACCGAATCAAGCGATTTTCAGCATTCATCATTCAAGGAGAAGGACATGACGCACAAAGTCGTCGTTGCAGGCGTGGGGATGATCCCGTTCAAAAAGCCTGGCCAGAGCGATCCCTATACGGTCATGGGCGCACAGGCCGTGCGCCTTGCTCTCGCCGACGCGGGCGTGGGCTACGAGTCGATCCAGCAGGCGTATGCGAGCTACGCATTCGGTGATTCGACGGGCGGCCAGCGCGTGCTGTACGACGTCGGCATGACCGGCATTCCCGTCATCAACGTTCACAACAACTGCGCGAGCGGCTCGACGGCGCTGTTCCTCGCGAATCAGGCCATCGCGAGCGGCATGGTCGATATCGTGCTGGCCTTCGGCTTCGAGCAGATGAACCCCGGCGCGATCACCTCGCCCTGGAACGACCGCCCGGCGCCGCTCGATCCGTTCCAGGCGCAGTGCGCCGACATCGTCCCCGCCGAGGTGCCGCCCGCGCTGCGCCTGTTCGGCGCGGCCGGTCAGGAGCACATGAAGCGCTTCGGCACGCCGCTCGAGACGTTCGCGAAGATCCGCGCCAAGGCGAGCCGCCACGCCGCCAACAACCCCCTCGCGGTGTTCCGCAAGGTGGTCACGCCCGAGGAGGTGCTGGCCGACCAGGTGATGTGGCCGGGCATCATGACGCGCCTGATGGCGTGCCCGCCGACCTGCGGCGCGGCGGCAGCCGTGCTGTGCAGCGAGGCCTATGCGATCAAGCACGGTCTCGACTCGCGCGTCTGGATCGCCGGCCAGGCGCTCACCACCGACGGCCCGGAGACCTTCAACTCCGGCGACATGCGCCACCTAGCGGGCTTCGGCATGTCGCGCGCGGCGGCGGGCAAGGTCTATGAGATGGCCGGTATCGGCGCGGAAGACGTCGATGTGGTGGAACTGCACGATTGCTTCGCGCAGAACGAGCTGCTGACCTACGAGGCGCTCGGACTGTGCCCGGAAGGCGGCGCTGAAAAATTCGTCAACGCGGGCGACAACACCTATGGCGGCCGGTACGTCGTCAATCCGTCGGGCGGCCTGCTTTCGAAGGGGCATCCGATCGGCGCAACGGGTCTTGCGCAGTGCACCGAGCTCGTCCAGCAATTGCGCGGCTGCGCAGGCGAGCGCCAGGTGGAAGGCGCGCGCATCGCGCTGCAGCACAACGTGGGCATTGGCGGCGCGGCGGTCGTCACGATGTACCGCAAGGACTGACAGGGGACAGGCATGGACTTTCGGGCTGATCCGGGGCTGGAGGCGTTTCGCGAGGCGGTGCGCCAGTTCCTGCGCGAGAAGGTGCCGGCGGACCTTCTCGGGCTGCCGCGCTGCACGCGCTCGCCGCGCGAGCAGATCCTGCGCTGGCAGAAACTCCTCAACGCACACGGCTGGGGCGCGCCGTACTGGCCGAAGGAGCATGGCGGCACGGGCTGGTCGGTGCCGCAGATGCTGGTCTTCGACGACGAATGCACGGCGGCCGGCACGCCCACCCAGGACGGCTTCGTGCAGAAGATGCTCGGTCCCGTGCTGAACGCGTTCGCCACGCCCGAACAGAAGGCCGAACATCTGCCGGCCGCGCTCGACGGCGAGCGCCTCTGGTGCCAGGGGTTTTCCGAGCCCGGCGCCGGTTCGGACCTCGCTTCGCTGCGCACGCGCGCCGTCCTTGTCAAAAGCGGCGACGGCGATCACTACGTCGTCAACGGCCAGAAGATCTGGACGAGCTATGCGCACCACGCCGACTGGATCTTCATGCTCGTGCGCACCGAGACGGGCGTCAAGAAGCAGGCCGGCATCAGCTTTTTGCTCGTGGACATGAAGACGCCGGGCATCACCGTGCGGCCGATCCGCAGCATCGACGACGCCCACCACCTGAACGAGACGTTCTTCGAGAACGTGCGCGTGCCCGCGAAGAACCTGATCGGCGCGGAGGGGGCGGGCTGGAGCATCACCAAGTTCCTGCTCAACAACGAGCACGCGACCACGGCGGACCTGCCCGACATCAAGCGCTATATGCGCGAGCTGTGCCGCATGGCGACGACGTTGCGCTCCGGCGAGGGCCGCCTGATCGACCAGCCGGCGTTCGCACTGAAGCTCGCGCGTTTGAGCGCCGAGCAGGAGGCGATCGGCATGATGGTGCAGCGCGTGGCCAACCTCGAGATGCGGCACGACCCCGCGTCGCACGTGCTCGGCTCGATGCTCAAGGTGCGCGCCACGGAATTGCAGCAACGCATCACGGAAGCCCAGGTGGAGGCGCTGGGCGACTACGGCGCGGTGGCCTATGCGCATCCGCACGAGGCGTCGCCCGTGCCGCCGTACCCGCTGCAGGAGATGGCGCGCGGCGTCGCCAACGACATGTTCCTGCGCCGCGCGGCCACCATCTACGGCGGCACCAGCGAAGTGCAGCGCGGCATCATCGCGAAGCTGCAATTCCAGCTCTGAATCCGAAGGGAGGACACCATGGTTTCGAATCGAAGCGGTCCGTTGCAGGGGCTGCGCATTCTGGAGATTGCCGGGCTGGGGCCCGCGCCCGTTGCCGCGATGCTGCTGGCCGATCTTGGCGCCGACGTCGTGCTGGTCGACCGCAAGACGCCCGGCGCCGAAGATCTCGATATTGGCCGGCACGCTATCCAGAATCGCGGCAAGCGCTCGATTGCCGTCGATCTCAAGACGCAGGAGGGCGTGCAGACGGTGCTCGAACTGGTGCAGCACTGCGACGCCATGATCGAAGGGATGCGTCCCGGCGTGATGGAGCGGCTTGGCCTCGGCCCCGATGTCTGTCTCGCGCGCAATCCGAAGCTCGTGTATGGCCGCATGACCGGCTGGGGGCAGGACGGGCCGCTCGCGCAGGCGGCGGGCCATGACCTGAACTACGTCGCGCTGTCGGGCGCCTTGTGGTGGTCCGGCCAGCCCGGCGAAGCGCCGATGCCGCCGCCGAGCCTCGTGGGCGACATCGGCGGCGGCGCCCTGTATCTCGTGGTCGGGCTGCTCGCCGGCATCATGAGCGCGCGCTCGAAAGGCGAGGGCCAGGGCCGGGGCCAGGTAGTCGATGCGGCAATCGTCGATGGCAGCGCGCACATGCTCAATCTGCTGCTCGGCCTCAAATCGGCCGGGCAGTTCGTGAACGAACGCGGGCGCAGCCTGCTCGACGGCCCGCACTGGTATCGCACCTATCGTTGTGCCGACGGCAACTTCGTTTCGATTGCCGCGGCCGAGCCGCGCTTTAACACGCTGCTGCTGCAAAAACTCGGCCTCACCGACGATCCCGCGCACGCCGCCGCTTACGACCTTCAGGCATGGCCGCAGCTGCATGAACGCTTCGCGGCCCTGTTCGCCACCCGGACGCGCGACGAATGGTGCGCACTGCTCGAAGGCACCGATGCCTGCTTCGCGCCGGTGCTCAATCCGGACGAAGCGGCGGTGCATCCGCACATGGCGGCGCGCGGCGTGTACAGCGTGATCGACGGTGTTCTGCAGGCGAATCCCGCGCCGCGCTTTTCCGGCACGCCGGCGGGGCAACCGGGCGCGGTGGCCTCGCGTGGTGAGGATACCGAATCGATACTGAGGGACTGGTGTGGAGAGAGACATGAGTGAAAACAAGGTGCTATTCGAGAAGGTCGGAAAGACGGCCGTCATCACGCTCAATCGCCCGCAGCGGCGCAATGCGCTCGACGACGAGGCCAAGGCCATGCTCGCCGCGGCCATCGGCACCGCGCGCGAGGATCGTTCGATTGCGTCCGTGGTGCTGACGGGAGCGGGCGGCCACTTCTGCTCGGGCGCGGATCTCGGCGGAGGCGGCGGCGGAGACGAGAAGGGCGAGGCGGGCGAGATGCCGTTTCTCGTGCGCGATGCGCTGCTGGGCGCCCACCGCTGGCATTCGGAGCTGATGGATCTGGAAAAGCCGGTGATCTCCGCCATCGACGGCTACGCGGTTGGCGCGGGGCTATCGCTCGCGCTGGCAGCGGATTTCATCGTCGCGAGCGATCGGGTGCGGCTCGTGTCGAACTTCCCGCGCATCGGCTTCGCGCCCGACCTTGGGCTCATGTATATCCTGCCGCGCCTCGTCGGCCTCGCGCGCGCCAAAGAGATCGTGTTCTCCGCGCGCGACGTGCTGGCAGAAGAAGCGGTGGCGATCGGCCTCGTTCATGCCGTCGTGCCGGCCGAGCGCCTGCGTGAGAGCGCCATCGACTTTGCGCGGCGCTTCGACAACGCGCCGACGCACGTGCTCGGCATGGCCAAGGGCATCATGAACCGCACGTTCGAGACACCGCGGCACGCCATGGTGCAGCTCGAAACGGCGGTGCAGGGCCTGTGCGCGGCGAGCCGCTACAACGCCGAAGCAGTGCGGCGTTTCTTTGCGAAAGAGGCGCCGCTTTATCCCGGCGCGGAGCGGCTGTTCTGAGCGGCCTGCCATCCACAAGGGGAGGGGAAGCGCCGCGCTGCAACGCCGTATCGTGTCACGCAGGCGGCCGGGAGCGCCTGCAACGGCTGGCGCTCGCGCGTTCTGCCAGGTCTTCTGGCGTTATTCAGCAACGGGCGTGCGGGGTTGACTGAGCTCGCACCGCCTTTCATCATCATTCAGGACTTCGAGGCAATACCATGACGATTCGATTTGACGGCCGGGTGGCCATTGTGACGGGCGCGGGCAACGGTCTTGGCCGCATGCATGCGCTGGAGCTGGCCAGGCGCGGCGCCAAAGTGGTGATCAACGACTTCGGCGGCAGCCGCGACGGCCTGGGCGGCTCGTCCGAGGCGGCGCTCGCCGTGGTTGAGGAGATCCGCAAGATTGGCGGCGAGGCCATCGCCAACGGCGCCAACGTCGCCGATTTCGAGCAGGTCACGGCGATGGTCGAAGAGGCCAGGGCGAAGTTCGGCCGCATCGACATTCTCATCAACAATGCGGGCATCCTGCGCGACAAGAGCTTCAGCAAGATGGAAATGGCCGATTTCCGCGCGGTGGTGGACGTGCACCTGATGGGCTCGGCCTACTGCACGAAGGCCGTGTGGGAGATCATGCGCGAGCAGAACTACGGCCGCGTGCTGATGACGACGTCGGCGGCGGGCCTCTTCGGCAACTTCGGCCAGGCCAACTACGGCGCGGCGAAGATGGCCGTGGTGGGCCTCATGAACATGCTGGCCATCGAAGGCAAGAAGAACGACATCCGCGTGAATACCCTGGCGCCAATGGCGGCCACGCGCATGACCGAAGACATCCTGCCCGAAGCCATCCTCAAGGCCACGGGCCCGGAGCAGGTGACGCCGGGCGCGCTCTTTCTCGTGAGCGAAAACGCGCCGAACAAGGTGGTGCTGGGCGCGAGCGGCGGCGCGTTCTCCGCCGTGCGCTTCGTGGAGACGGCGCCTGTCGTCATTCCGGCCGGCGCGGTTTCGCCTGAAGCCGTGGAGGCGCATTTCGGGCAGATCGAGGACTGGAGCACGTCGGCCTATCGCGACGACGCGAATCAGCAGGTGCATGCTTTCGTGACCGCGATGCAGCGCGCCGCCGCGTAAGCGGGCGGTTTGCTTCAGCAGGACCGGGTGGCGGCCTCGACGCTTGCGTCCTGGCGCAGGCGCACCGAGGGAACTCGCGCGGCAGCAGGCCCGGCGCGCGTGGGCTATCCTGTCTTCCCGGTCCGACAAGAAAGGGGCGCCGGCCGGTGCCATATTGCGGCGCCTTGCCGGGCCGGCCGGCATGGCCCCAGGAGACAACCGTGAAAACCAACTTTGCCCGCCTGTTCGGCAATCTCGTCCTGCGCTTCGGGGACCGGGAGGCGCTCGTCAACATCGAGCGCAATCGCCGCTATACCTACCGCGAGTTCCATTCGCTGACCAACCGCATCGTGAACATGATGCGCGATCGCCTCGCGCTTGGGCGAGGCGACATCTGGCTGTGCCTGCTCGAAAACGACAACATGGCCCTGCTGCACTTCTGGACCGCATTGAAGGGCGAGGCCGCAGGCGCATACACCAATTTCCGCGATTCGTTCGAGGAGCACTGCCGCCAGGCCGAGTACATCCGGCCGAAGGTGGTCTTTGTCGAGACCGCGCTGCTGGAGCGCTACTTCGAGCCGCTGCGCGCGCTCGGCGCCACCGTGGTGTGCATGGACCCGCCGCCGGTGCAGCGCGAGGGGCTGCACTATTTCTGGGACCTGCTCGAAGGCGTGCCCGATCATGATCCCGGCGTCGAAAGCGACGCCGAGCACGATATTCTCGTGTACCGCTTCACCGGCGGCACGACGGGCGCCGGCAAGTGCGCCCAGTATTCGATGGACAACTGGCTCGCCTGCCGGGACACGATGTTCATGGAAGCCGACCAGTGGCAGCTTCCCGACACGCGCATGCTGCACATGGCGCCCATCAGCCATGGCTCGGGGTTCGGCGTCCTCTCCACGCTGTTCCGGGGCGGTTGCACCGTCACGCAGAACCTGCCCGACCTCGCGCTGATGTGCAGGAACATCGAGGCCGAGAAGATCACGATGACCCTGCTGCTGCCGACGCTGATCTACCGCCTGCTGGAAATGCCCGAGGCCGCGCGCTTCGATCTTTCCTCGCTGCGCACCATCGCCTACGGCGGCGCGCCGATGAGCCCGGCGAAGCTGAGGCTCGCGCAGCAGCGCTTCGGCAATATCTTCATGCAGTTCTACGGCGCGACCGAAAGCCTGCAGTCCGTGGGCATTCTCGGCAAAGCCGACCATTTGAGCGCGACGGACAAGCAGCTCGGATCCGCGGGGCGCCTGCAGCCCGGCGTGGAAGTGAGGTTCGTGGGCGAGAACGGCACGGATCAGCCGCCCGGCTCGATCGGCGAGATCTGGGTACGAAGCCGCGGCGTTATTTCGGGCTACTACCGGAACCCGGAGGCAACGGCGGCGGAGTTCGAGGATGGCTTCTGGAAATCGGGTGATCTCGGCTATGTCGACGAACAGGGGTTCGTCTATCTCGTCGACCGCAAGAAGGACATGATCATCACGGGCGGATTCAACGTCTATGCGGTCGAAGTGGAAGCGGCGCTCAGTGCGCATCCGGCCGTGTCGATGGCGGCTGCCGTCGGCGTTCCGCATGAGGAATGGGGCGAGGCCGTGCACGCCGAAGTCAGGCTCAAGGAGGGCGAGCAGGTCAGCGCCGAAGCGCTGATCGAATTCGTCAAGGCAAAGCTTGGGCGATTCAAGGCGCCCAAGTCGATCGTGTTCGTCGATGCGCTGCCGATCAGCGTGGTCGGCAAGGTCCTGCGCCGCCAGGTGCGGGAGAAGTACTGGCAAGGCAAGGACCGCAGCATCGGGTAACGCTGCGCAGGCACGCCGGCGGAGCACCCCAGGCCCGCATCAACCGTCGCTCGAAAGGCGGCGGTTGACGCGGGCTTTTTTCGTTCGGACGTAGCGCGCGCATGGCCGCGAACCGCCGCGCGAGCGCGGGCGTGGATGTGCGTGTGAAGGTGCGTGGAAACACAGGGATAGTCCCCATCCCCTCCATACCCCCTCCTTTTTTACGGGGGAAGAGTCGTGCTGGCCGGTGCTAACTTGGCCCTGGCTTAGCGGTGTCATCGGGATGTGCAACACGTTCTATTCATCGTCGAGGCGTCACTCCTCATCCCGCAGGCGCTCGTAGTCGATTCAGCTTCAAATAAAAATCAAGGAGACGAGGAGATGTTGCGCAAGAACCGGAAAGACCGCAGGCCCATAGCCCTGCCGCGCCTCACGGCGCTCGCCAGCTTGCTGGCGGCCATGATGCCGCTCCAGGCCCATGCGTTCAAGTTCGACACCGGCATGTCCGGCTGGGACGTCAACTGGGACAACACGGTCAGCTATAACCTCGGCATGCGCGCCGAGGGCGTCGATCCCAAGATCGGCAATAACCCGAATTTCGACGACGGCGACTACAAGTTCAGCCACGCGGGCGACATCATCACGAACCGCCTCTCGATCCTCACCGAGTTCACGGCCTCCTACAACGACTACGTGGGTTTTCGGCTGTCGGCCTCGGCGTGGAAGGACTTCGCGTACGGCAGCGGCGACGCGACCAACCCGGGCGTCTACGCGCCGGGCATCACCTATCAGTCGCTGCGGGCCTATCCGAACGGCACCTACGGCTCATTCACGAACCGCTACTACGTGCAGGGCGCCCAGCTGCTCGACGGCTTCGCGTTCTACAACACGAGCGTCGCCGGCCATGCGATCTACCTGAAGGCCGGTCAGTTCACCGAATACTGGGGCAACTCGCTGCTCTCGCCGACTCAGGGCATTTCCTACGCGCAGAGCGCGACGGACGGCATCAAGGCATTCAACTCGCCGGGCACGACAACGAAGGAATTGCTGCTGCCGCGTCCGCAGATCAGCATGACCGCGCAGGTCACGCCGCAGATCTCGGTATCGGGCCAGTACGAGCTGGGCTGGATGTACAACCGGCTGCCGACCGGCGGGACCTATATCGAAGCCAACGACGCGCTCGCGCAAGGGCCTTCGGGGCTCTTCATCACGACCCTGCCGGGCGTGGTGCGTCCGCTGCTCGGGATGCCGCCCGGCGGTGCGTTCGGCTATGTCGTGCCGCAGGGCAATGCCATCACGCCGCCGCAGGTCGACAACAACTTCGGCCTCAAGCTCGGCTGGACGCCGCAGTTCATGCAAGGCGACATGAACTTCTACTTCCGGCGCCTGGACGAAACCCAGCCGTGGGTGCTCGCGAACTGGAAGGCCATTCCCGCGCTGCACACGGCCCTGCCGACCGACTATCACCTTGCCTACAACCGCGGCGTCCAGCTGTTCGGCTACAGCCTCGATACGACGCTTGGCGACGTGAGCGTGGGCTTCGAAGCTTCGTACCGGCACAACACCGCGCTCAATACCGCGCTGAGCCCGGCCATCGCGAACCAGACCGAAGGCGCGAAGGGCAACGTCCTGAACATCGTGACGAACGCGATCATTCCGCTTTCTAAAACGCCATTCTGGCAAACCGGTTCGCTCACCGCGGAAATCGGCTACACGCATCTGCTGTCCGTCACGCAGAACGCGCAGCTCTACAACGGCGTCGGCTATGCGGGATGCCCGAGCAACGACAAGTGGAACGGCTGCTCGACGAAGGATTACGTAGGCTTTGGCGTCGTGTTCCAGCCGCAATGGCTGCAGGTCTTTCCGGGTATCGACCTGAGCATGCCCACCTCGGTCACGGGCGGCATCTGGGGCACCAATCCGATCAACCCCGGTTCGGCAGGCGGCGCCCAGGGCTTCTTCCAGTACTCGATCGGCGTGCAGGCGCTCATTCGCCAACGGGCGACGCTCACGCTTTCCTATATCGGCTACCACGCGCACGTGAACACCACGGCGGTCACGCCGTCCGGCCTGCCGTACGCCAACACGGGCAACGGCCTGATCGACCTGAACGACCGCCCCTGG
The DNA here is from genome assembly GCF_004353915.1 of Paraburkholderia silviterrae. Classification (GTDB taxonomy): domain Bacteria; phylum Pseudomonadota; class Gammaproteobacteria; order Burkholderiales; family Burkholderiaceae; genus Paraburkholderia; species Paraburkholderia silviterrae. The sequence goes on from NZ_SMRP01000015.1 coordinate 78,578, forward strand.
GTGTCGCTCGCCTTCCAGTCCTCGTTCTGAGGCACAACACATACAGGAGACAAGCTCATGAAACTTCTGCTTCAACTGGCCGCGGCAGGCCTCGTGACGTGGCATGCCGCCGGTGCGCTGGCCGCGGTCTCGGCCGACGAGGCCAAACAACTGGGCACCACGCTCACGGAATTCGGCGCGCAAAAGGCGGGCAGCGCGGACGGTGCGATTCCCGCGTATACCGGCGGCCTCACGACGCCGCCCGCGGACTATGTGCCGAACAGCGGCAAGTGGCCCGACCCGTACAAGGACGAAAAGCCGCTCTTCGCGGTGACGCCCGGCAACATGGGGCAATACGCGGACCAGCTCACGCCGGGCGTGCAGGCGCTGCTCAAGCGCTTCCCCGACTACCGCCTCGATGTCTATCCGACCCATCGTTCGGTCTACTACCCGAAATGGGTGATCGACAACACGCTGAAGAACGCCACGAGCGCCCATCTCGTCGGCAAGATCGAAGGCGACGGCGTGGAGGGCGCTTTTGGCGGCATTCCGTTTCCGGTTCCGAAAAACGGCTATGAAGTCGTGTGGAACGCGCTGCTCAACTACCGGCGCACCGAATTCTCGGCCATCAATATGGGCGGCAACCTCATCGACTCCTCGGGTGGGCGCACGGCGCTTCCCGTGCTCAACGTGACGGAGTATCGCCCCTACTACGACCAGAAGTACACGCGCGACACGTTCAAGGGCTCCTACGACCGCGCATGGATCCAGATCCTGACGCCGCCGACGCTCGCGGGCCAGACCGTGCTCGTCGACTACCCCATCAACTACTCGGTTGCCGATCAGAGCACATGGGCCTACTTCCCGGCGCAGCGGCGCACGCGCATGGCGCCCGACTACGAGTACGACACTCCGGCGTCGAGCTATGGCGGCGTGCTCTTCTGGGACGAAGGCAACATGTTCCAGGGACGCATGGACCGCTTCGACTTCAAGCTGATCGGCGTGAAGGAGATGATCGTTCCGTACAACAACTTCCGTCTGTCCCAGCTCCCGGTGGATGACGTGCTCGGGCCGAAGCACATCAAGCCGGACGTGGTGCGCTGGGAGCGCCATCGCGTCTGGGTTGTCGAGGCCACCTTGAAGCCCGATGCGCGGCATGCCTATGAGAAGCGCACCCTGTACGTCGACGAGGACGGCTGGACCTTCGTGGAGGCGGACGGCTACGGGCATGACGGCAAGCTGTGGCGCGTGGGGCTGAACTACCATTTCCCGCTCTACGACGGTGGCGGCGTCTACGCATTCACCTACGGTTTCTATGACCTCGAGAAAGGAAACTACTTCCTCACCTGGACGACGGGCCAGAACGGCGCGCCCTTGTTGCGTATCTCCGACCACCTGAGCAAGCCGAACCTGTTCACGCCTGCCGGCATGGCCGGTACGGGCTTGCGTTGACGCCAGGCGCGTCACTTCAGCATGGGGCCGCGGCCTTGCCGGCATCCTGCCGGCAGGCATCGCGCGGTCCCTTTTGCATAGCCCCGATCGAGGTACACGATGCTTCATGACAGATACACGGGGAGAGCGGCGCGCGCTGCCTTCGTCTGGATCGCGCTGGCGAGCGCAGGCGCAGCTGCGTTCGCCCAGGCGGGAGAGGGGAGCGGCACGGCTTCTCATGCGCCTGCCGCTGCGCCCAAAGACCCGTTCGTCGATCCACTCGACGCGCCTGCGCTGATGGTCCCGCGCGTCGCGGGGCGGCCCGTGATGGCCGTCGCGCGCGCCGGGACGCGCCTCGTTGCCGTGGGCATGCGCGGACTGATCGCCGTTTCCGACGACGAGGGCAAGACGTGGACCCAGGTGGGCGCACCCGTACGCAGCGACCTGCTGGCACTCGCTTTCCCGAACGCAACGGACGGCTGGATAGTCGGCCACGACGGCGTGGTGCTGCACACGGCCGACGGCGGCCGCACGTGGGCGCGGCAGCTCGATGGCCGCATGGCGGCCGTGACGCTCGCGGCGTACTACAAGCAGAAAATCGCCGCCGGCGACACGGCGCTACAGCCGTTTCTCGACCAGTTGATGCTCAACTACCGGGCAGGTCCTTCGCTACCGCTCTTGAGCGTGGCGTTTCGCGACGCCAGTCACGGCATGGCCGTTGGACCGTTCGGCATGGCGATCGCAACGGACGATGGCGGCAGGACATGGCGGCCGATACTCGAACGCTTCGACAATCCGCAGTTCCTGCATCTGAATGGCGTATTCGGGTACGGCGGCGAAATCTATGTGGCGGCCGAGCAGGGCACCGTGTTCCGGCTCGACGCTGCGAGCGGAAGATTCCTCGCGATCAAGACCGGCTATGCGGGCAGCTTCTTTGGAGTGACGGGAGACGAGCACGCGCTGTTCGCCTTCGGGCTGCGCGGCACGATCTACAGGAGTACGGATCATGGCGCGACGTGGGCGCGCACGCCCAGCCCGCTGCACGGCGCGGTGACGGGTGCGTCGCCGGTTGCGCCGCCTCTCGCGTCGAACCACGCATTCGTGTTCGTCACGGCGGCCGGGGAAGCGGCGTTGTACGACGAACGCGAGGACCGCTACAGGCTGCTCGATGTCGGGCACCCGTCCGTGCTGACGGGCGTGCTTTCGCTGAACGACGGCGCGCTTGCCGTCACGTCGCTGGCCGGCCCGGCCGTGGCCTGCGCCTCCGCGCATTAACCATGATTGCACACGTAAAGAGAGCATCGGTATGAATCCCCATTCGGAGCGTGTCGACCCGAACCCGGTCGTGCAGAAAAGAGAGGATTTCGAGTCGACCTCGGGATCCCGGCTGGAGCGGCTGATTTTCAATCATCGGCTGTGGATCGTGGCGGTTTGCGTTCTCATGACTGCGTTCTTAGGTTTTCAGGCTGCGAAGTCGAATGTCAGCGCAAGCTATGAACGCATGATGCCGTTGTCGAGCCCGTTCATCCGCAACTACCTGGCCAATGTCGATTCGTTGCGCTCGCTCGGCAATTCGGTGAGAGTGGTGGTCGAGAGCCGCAAGGGCACGATCTACGACCCGCATTACCTGAAAATCCTGCGCGAGGTGAACGACCGCATCTATCTGGTGCGGGGTGTGGACCGGGCCTTCGTAAAGTCCTTGTGGATGCCCGTCGTGCGCTGGACCGAGGTGACGGAAAGCGGCTTTCAAGGCGGCCCCGTCATGCCCGACAACTATGACGGCTCCAGCGCGAGCATTGCGCAACTGCGGCAGAACGTGGCGCGCGCGGGTATCGTAGGGTCGCTCGTGGGCGACGATCTGCGTTCGAGCACGATCTTCGTGCCGCTGCTCGATCACTACGCCGACACGGGCAAGCCGCTCGACGCCCGCGCCGTGCACGACGCGATCGAGCGGATCCGCCACGACTACGCGCATGACGGCATCGACATTCACGTGATTGGCTTCGCGCAGCTCGTGGGCGACCTGATCCACGGGCTCATGAAGGTGGCGCTCTATTTCGCGGCCGCAGCGGCGATTGCGGCAGCGGTGATCTACGGCTACACGCGCTGCGCGCGCAGCACCGCGCTCGTGATCAGTTGCTCGCTCGCGGCCGTCGTCTGGCAGCTCGGCATCGTGCATCTGCTGGGCATCGACCTCGATCCCTATTCGATTCTGGTGCCCTTCCTGATCTTCGCGATCGGCGTTTCGCACGGCGCGCAGAAGATGAACGGCATCACGCAGGATGTCGGGCGCGGCACGCATCGATACGTGGCGGCGCGCTACACGTTCCGGCGCCTGTTCCTCGCCGGGTTGACCGCGCTGCTGGCCGATGCCGTCGGCTTTGCCGTGCTCATGCTCATCGATATTCCGGTGATTCGCGGGCTCGCGGTGGCCGCGAGCGTGGGCGTGGCGGTGCTGATCTTCACGAACCTGGTTTTTCTGCCGGTAATGCTCTCCTATACGGGGGTGAGCGCGGGCGCCGCGGCGCGCAGTCTGCGCACGCGCGAGCGGCATACGCTGGCGGCGTTGCTCGTGCCGTTCACGCGGCGCAAGCCCGCCTGCGCGGCGGTGCTCGTCGCGGGCGTCTTTTGCGCCGGCGGCCTGCTCGTGGCCCAGCATCTGCAGATCGGCGACCTCGACCCGGGTGCGCCCGAGCTGCGGGCGAACTCGCGCTACAACCTGGACAACGCCTATGTGACGAGCCACTACGGGCTCTCGACCGACCAGTTCGCGGTGATCGTGAAGACACCGCCCGGCGGCATGGCCAGCTACGAGACGCTGATGGAAATGGACAACCTCGAGCAGGTGCTGCGCAACGTACCCGGTGTGCAGACCACGATGTCGGTCAGCGGGGTGAGCCGCCGCATCACGGCCGCCGACTTCGAGGGCGATCCCCGCTGGATGACGATCAGCCGCGACCCGGCCAATGCGGCGGCTGCCGTCAACGACGCCTATGTCGCGAACCCGGAGATCGTCAACGGGGCCCGCTCGGTGGCGCCGGTCGTCGCGTTCCTCGCCGACCACAAGGCGAAGACGCTGGAGCAGGTCGTCAAGGCCGTCGAGGCCTTCGGCGCGCAGCACGACACGCCTGAGCGCCAGTTCCTGCCCGCTGCGGGCAGCGCAGGCATCGAGGCCGCCACCAACATCGCCGTCGAACAGGCGAACCGCACGATGCTGCTGCTCGTTTATGCAGCCGTGACCGTGCTGTGCTTTCTCACGTTCCGCAACTGGCGCGCGGTCGTGGTCGCGATGGTGCCGCTCGTCATCACGTCGATTCTCTGCGAGGCGCTCATGGTGGTGCTCGGTATCGGCGTCAAGGTGGCCACCTTGCCCGTGACGGCGCTAGGCGTGGGGATTGGCGTGGACTACGCGCTGTATCTCGTCAGCGTTCAACTGACGCTGCAACGCCAGGGGGCATCGCTCGAAACGGCGTATCGCGATGCATTGGGCTTTACTGGCAAGGTGATTGCGTTGATTGGCGTGACGCTCGCGGTTTCGGTGCTCACGTGGGCCTGGTCTCCCATCAAGTTCCAGGCCGACATGGGGGTGCTGCTCACGTTCATGTTCGTGTGGAACATGATAGGAGCGCTCGTGCTGATCCCGGCGCTGTCCCACTTCCTGCTGCGGGAAAAGACGCGCAAAACGGCGAGCCGCAGCGGGGACCTGGTCGAGAATTCCGCCTGCCGGGGTTGAGATTCAGGGGCGTGCGAACGGCCAGAACCTCACCTGTTCGTCTCGCCGTCGGACCGTAGGCCCGGCGACGAGCGTGGCTTCACCCAACGTCGATCACAGCACTCCGAACAGACCCGCCGCGCCCTGGCCACCGCCGATGCACATCTCGCCGGGCTTGCACCGCGCGACGGCAAGGCCGCGGAACAGGCCAAGCGGCTGCAGACCTTTCGCGGCCACCGCTTCGGGCTGCGCTCAGTCGTTGAAGGTTGCGCCCGCATTGGCGCGATAACGGGCTTGGGCGACGCCTCGATCACGCCGATCTCAGTGGCGAGGCTCGGCTCGAGAAAGGCTTTGGGCGCATCGAACTCACGGATATCCGCACCGCCTGAGAATGCCTTCCCCTCGCTTCATGGGAGGCCTGTGCACGCGTTTCCGGCCTGTTGCAGGGTCGCGAAGTGGAAAACGGCACGCGGATGGGGGCGGCTCGATGGGGGCGGCTCATGCGAGCCTGGACGGGGCGCGGGTGTTCGGGTCTCGGAAACGGGGACGGGGCACGGCCCCCCCACCCCCCTACATCGGGTAGGGGCGCTCGCATCAGACGCGGCGTATTCTTCACCCACAACGGGATATCGGCGCGGCTTGCTTCAGGCGCAGGCGTAGCGCGAGCCGACCGGCAGAGCATCGCGGTGTTGGAGTGACGGGGCAGCAGAAGGAGGAGTCGATGAACGGACGGGAAAGATCGTTACGTGTGCTCGCCGAGAAGTGGCTTGGCGAGGAGGGCGCGAAGGCAGCCCGCGTGACGCGCTTCAGTCACAGCGCTCGCAGGCGTTGGCGTTACGTATGCGTCGAGGCGCAGCAGCTTGACGGCGAGTTTTCCATCGTCTTTTTCAGGCACGACGACGGCTCCTGGTGGGTCTTTCCGCCTTCGAGCCCGCGCCCGGTGATGGGCGCGCCGGAGCGCCCGCGCGAGTCGTACGCGAGCCGGTTTGGCACCGGCGTAGTGGCCGCGGACACATTCGCCTGAAGCGCAACAGGCACTGGCTCACGCGGCTCGCGGCGAGTCATCGTTTTGACCAGATACGGGGAGAATCAGGGCAGTGTCAATTCCGACAATCCTTGAAAGCGACTTCGAGAATAGCCGAGAGTCGATGGAATACGACGTGGTGATCGTGGGCGGCGGCCCGGCAGGCCTTTCCGCGGCGATCCGCCTGAAGCAGCTGGCAGCAGAGAAAGGCGTCGAGATCGGCGTTTGCGTGCTGGAGAAAGGCTCGGAGATCGGAGCACATATCCTCTCGGGCGCGGTCATGGACCCGCGCGCCATCGACGAGCTCATTCCCGACTGGAAGGAACAGGGCGCGCCGCTGAACGTGCCCGTTGCCGAAGATCAATTTCTTTTCCTTTGGGAAGGCGGCGCGAAGACCGTGCCCAACTGGGCGCTGCCGGAGAACTTCAAGAACCACGGCAACTATGTGATCAGCCCTGCGAACGTCACGCGCTGGCTGGGCCAGCAGGCCGAGGCGCTGGGCGTGGAAATCTTCCCGGGCTTCCCGGCTGCTGAGGTGCTCTACAACGACGACCGCTCGGTCAAGGGCGTGGCCACCGGCAACATGGGTGTCGGCAAGGACGGCGAGCCCACCGAGAATTTCCAGCTTGGCATGGAGCTGCACGCGAAGTACACGCTGTTTGCGGAGGGCTGTCGCGGCCACCTGGGCCGACAACTGAGCGAGCACTTCAAGCTGGGCAAAGACGCCGACCCGCAGGTCTATGGCATCGGCATCAAGGAACTTTGGGAAATCGATCCGGCGAAGCACAAGCCGGGGCTCGTGATCCACACGGCGGGCTGGCCGCTTGAGAAGGATACCTAC
>NZ_SMRP01000015.1:85574-200144 GCF_004353915.1 Paraburkholderia silviterrae
TTCGTTCCTCTATCACACTGAAAACAACCAGGTGATGGTGGGTCTCGTCGTCGGCCTTGCGTACCAGAATCCGTATCTTTCGCCGTTCGAAGAATTCCAGCGCTACAAGACGCATCCGGTGATCCGCAAGTACCTGGAAGGCGGCAAGCGCGTGTCGTACGGCGCGCGCGCGATGACGGCGGGCGGGCTGTTGTCGCTGCCGAAGCTCGTGTTCCCGGGCGGCGCACTCGTTGGTGACAATGCAGGCTTCCTGAACGCGGCACGCATCAAGGGCAGCCACGCGGCGATCAAGGCCGGCATGCTGGCCGCCGAAGCGGCATTCGATGCGGTGCAGGCTGGCCGCCAGAGTGACGAACTCATCGCGTACCCGGAAGCGTTCAAGCAGTCGTGGCTGCACACGGAACTCTACAAGGCGCGTAACTTCAAGCAGTGGATGAGCAAGGGCCTGTACCTGGGCACGCTGATGGTGGGCATCGAGCAGAAGCTGCTGGGCGGCGGTGCCCTGGACGCTGCATCACCAGCATCGCGACCACGAGATGCTCAAGCCGGCGTCGCAGTGCAAGCCAATCGAATACCCGAAGCCCGATGGCAAGCTCACGTTCGACCGTCTCTCCTCGGTGTTCATTTCCAATACGAACCACGAAGAGAACCAGCCCGCGCATCTGACGCTGAAAGACGCAGCAGTGCCGGTCGGCATCAACCTCAAAACTTACGCAGGTCCCGAGTCGCGATTCTGCCCGGCTGGCGTTTACGAATTCGTGAAAAGCGATTCAAACGAAGATCGTCTGCAAATCAACGCGCAAAACTGCGTGCACTGCAAGACCTGTGACATCAAGGACCCGACGCAAAACATCGTCTGGGTCACACCCGAAGGTGGCGGCGGGCCGAACTATCCGAACATGTAAGCGATCAAGCCCCACCGTAGCAGCCGACCACAAATCGAGTGACCCCGCCCGGATCACCTTTATAGATCACCGCGTAATGCAGCCATTCAGCTTTCGTACTGTTCCTTCGATCGTGGTCGAGTCGGGCGCTGCGCGCCGCCTCGGCGCACTCCTCGCGCAGTCGTTTCCCGGGAAGACGCGCATATGTGTCGTGACCGATGGCTTTCTGCATCGTAGCGGCGTGCTTGACTCCGCGCTTTCGAGTTTGCGGGAGCATGGCTGGGATCTGACCATCGTCGACGACGTCGTTGCCGATCCACCCGAGCATGTCGTGCTGGAGGCAACCGGGAAGGCGCGCCATGCGCAGGTGGAAGTCGTGCTGGGACTCGGTGGCGGCTCGTCGATGGACGTCGCCAAGCTCATCTCGGTGCTCGCATCGGGCACGCAGAAGCTGCCGGAGGTCTACGGCATCGGCAATGTCACCGGCATGAGGCTGCCGCTCGTGCAGATGCCTACCACGGCGGGTACGGGCTCCGAGGTGACCGCGGTCTCGATCGTCACGACCGGCGCGACGACCAAGATGGGCGTGGTTTCGCCGCAACTGGTCGCCGACCTTGCTATCCTGGACGCAGAACTCACAGTGGGCTTGCCGCGGCACGTCACGGCGGCAACGGGCATCGACGCGATGGTGCACGCCATCGAGGCCTTTACGTCGGCGAGGCTGAAGAATCCGGTTTCGGACCTGCTGGCGACGCAGGCGCTGAGGCTGCTCACGCGGCATCTGCTACCCGCTTGCGATCGCGGCACAGACCTGGCCGCGCGTGAAGCGATGTTGCTGGGCGCGATGTACGCGGGCCAAGCGTTCGCGAATGCGCCGGTGGCGGCCGTGCATGCGCTTGCCTACCCGATAGGCGGGATTTTTCACGTGCCGCATGGGCTGTCGAACGCGCTCGTGCTGCCCCACGTCATGCGGTTCAACGCGCCCGTTGCAGCGCATCTTTATGCGCAGCTTGCGGATATCGTGGTGCCCGACCTCGCACGCCACGCAAACGACGATGCGAACGCAGAAGCGTTGATCACCTGCTTCGAGCGTTTGATTGAGGCGACCGGCATTCCCCGTCGATTACGCGAAGTGGGCATCGAGCCTGACGATCTGCCGCGCCTCGCGAGCGATGCGATGCTGCAAACGCGGCTCCTTCTGAACAACCCACGACCGTTAGACGAGCACGCTGCACTGACTATCTATCGCGCTGCTTATTGAGGGCTCTCGCAGGCCTGGCCATTACAGTCGAAGGCCCATTTTTGGCTTCTCGACGCTCGTGGCATCGAGCATCGATCGGAGTCTTGCCCCAATCAGTGTCTTGGCCTCGCCGATAATATCGTCGATCAGTGCCTTCACGGTGGGAACATCATGAATCAAGCCTGCAACCATGCCGCAGCTCCACGCGCCGGAATCCAGCAAGCCGTCGCGCATGACTTTAGGATAAACACCGGCCACCTGGTCAATGATGTCGTCGATACGAAGATCGTTTCCCTTCTCGCGCTCGATCTCCAGAAGACGTTCCACGCCTGCATTGTTGAGCACGCGCTCGGTATTTCTCAGGCCGCGCATGATCAGCCGCGTGTCCAGCTCGGTGGCGCTAACAATCGCCCTTTTTACATTCTCATGAACCGGCGCTTCCTGCGTAGCAACAAACCGGGTGCCCATGCTGATGCCTTCGGAGCCCAGCGCAAGTGCCGCCACCAGACTGCGCCCGTTAGCCATGCCACCCGAGGCAATAGTTGGAATAGCTAACTCTTCTGCAGCACGTGGCAGCAAGATCATATTCGGAATATCGTCCTCGCCTGGATGACCGCCGCATTCGAAGCCATCCACGGTGACCGCATCACATCCTATCTGCTGTGCCTTAAGGGCGTGCCGTATTGACGTGCACTTGTGAAACACCTTGATGCCTGCGTCTTTGAGGCTCGCCATGTAGGGCTCTGGATTGCGCCCCGCGGTTTCTACGATGCGCACGCCACCCTGTTTGATAGCATCGATGTATTCAGGGTACGGAGGGGCCGAGAACGTCGGAAGGAACGTGAGGTTCACGCCAAACGGTTGATCGGTCATCTCCCTGCAGCGTGCAATTTCCTTTGCAAGTAGCTCAGGCGTCTTCTGTGTCAGGGCGGTGATAATGCCCAAGCCGCCGGCGTTGGAAACCGCAGAGGCAAGTTCCGCGAGTCCGACGTAATGCATCCCTCCCTGGATGATGGGATATTGAATTCCGAAAAGCTCGGTGATACGGGTCTTCATGCTGGCTCCTCATGTCCTTTGAGTTTCATTACCGTTAATGTTCGGGGTGAGAGGCGTGAGCGCGGCTGGCACATACTGCGCCCCAGCGCAAAGGTACTGATCGAGTAGCCAAATGCGGTCCCCGCCCCAAAAGAGTTCGTTTCCTGCTGCGAATGTCGGAGAACCAAACACGCCCCGGGAGACCGCGGCTTGGGTCGCCTCGTTGACAGCGCGACGTGATTCTTTCGATTCAATGGTTTCCCGGAACCATTGCTTGTCTATGCCCACGGCCTTGCGGGCAACATCGAACAGGATATCCATGTCACCGAGGTGACGCCCCTCAGCCCAACGTGCACTCAATAGTGCTTTCGCCAGCACCGGTCGCTGTTCAATCGGTTGCGTGTACATCAACTGCTGAGCAGGTACAGGGTCAAACATGGAGAAGTCGTCGGTAAGCGGCATTCCCAGGACTTTTGCGATCCGCGAAGCGTCATGACGGGCATAAGGGCCCTTGAGCGGCGTATCAAGCAGCGGCTTCAGGCCCATTACCTTTACCACCGCAACGCCAAGCCGGAATGGTAACCAATGGAGTTTTTTACCGTGACGGTCTGCCAAAGCCTCAATCGCATTCGATGCGAGGTACGCGTAGGGCGAGACGAAATCAAAATAGAATGCGATCGAATCCATAATTTCATAGCGAAAATTCAGCGTCTTGCACGTATCCTGCGATGCCGGAAAGGTTTGCAATAGCCCGACCCAAGAGGCCGCGATCACCAGGGCGGTAGCTGAAGAATCACGGAGCGCTGTCCAGTGATTTGTCTGTACGGGCCTCTTTGAGGAACTGCTCACGCAGAACATATTTCTGGACTTTCCCCGATGCAGTCTGGGGGAAGTCGTCCACGAAACGCCAGACCCTCGGCGTTTTGTATGACGCGAGACGTGTGCGACAAAAGCTGGTGAGCTCGCTTTCTCCTTCGGCTCGTCCAGCTCTGAGCTGGACAAAGGCAGCGATGATTTCACCCCATTCGGCGTCGGGCAACCCGACCACGCAAGCCCCTGCAACGGCTGGATGGCTAAGCAAAACTTCTTCGATTTCGCGCGGGTATACGTTTTCGCCACCGCGAATAATCATCTCCTTCATTCTTCCCTGGATGGTGAGATAACCGTCGCTTGCCATCGAGCCCAAATCGCCCGTCCGAAGCCAGCCGTCGTCGGTCAGCGCCTGTCGCGTGGCCTCCGCGTTATCGAAGTAACCCCTGGTTACACAACTTCCGCGAGTCCAGATTTCACCCACCGTGCCGACCGGCACCGTTTCGCCGCTTTGTGGATTGGCCACTTTGACTTCGACCTGTGGCATGGGCCGCCCGACCGTCAACGCCCAACCCGTTCGAGACTCGTTTTCGCGCGTATGAGTGATATAGGGCGAGGCTTCCGTTTGTCCGAATCCAATGCCTACCTTGATGCGAAGGGTATGCTCGATCCTCTGTACAAGCGCCGGCGGGACAGGCGCGCCGCCGAGCGTTGCGAGTCTCCAGGAACTCAGGTCGAAGTCTGCCAATTCTGGATGGTCGAGAATACGAACGAGCATCGTTGGAACTGCGGACATCAATGTCCCGCGCTCCGATTCAATCATATCCAGCATCAACGCGGGATCGAAGGTCGGAGGAAGAACATGAGTTCCTCCCGTCTGCAACGCTCCCAACGTCACGAGGCCGCACCCGGCGGTATGAAACAGGGGCATCGGGTTGACCCAGACGTCGCCTTTACGCGCACCGATCACTTGCGCATAGATTCGCCCGTTGTTTGCCAACCCCCGATGGGTTAGCAGCGCGCCCTTGGGAAAGCCTGTGGTGCCAGATGTGTATTGAATTTGGGCTATGGCGCCAGGTTCCACGCGTGGCAACGTGGAGAGCTCTGATGAACCATTGACAAAATCTCCCCAACTCTCCAGCGAAATGATTTCCCGCAAAAGTGGCAATTCAGGTTTGATTTCCTCCACGACAGCGGCGAGTTTTCTTCCGCGATACTCGGGTTCTACGATAATTCCGCTGGCCTGTGATTGCTTGAGGACGTACTTGAGTTCCGAAGCGAGATACGCCGGGTTCACGGTGACAAGCGTAATACCCGCGAGTGCTGCACCGAGTTCGATCTGCACCCACTCCGGGCTGTTCGATGCCCACAGCGCGACGTGCTCTCCTGGGCGAAAGCGGCTTAGAAGTGCGCCCGCCACTGCACGCGATTGCGTTAGCAACTCGCCATAAGTCCAGCGACGCCTGTCGGTCCGGCTGACACCCTCAACCAGCGCGACTTCGTTTTCCCAGCGCTGTGCCGCATTCGTGAGCGCGTCCCCAATGCTGATTTCCAGGAAAGGCTCGCTTTGATCCGCGGGCCAGTACGCCAGGTTTTGTGAATCGGCATGTTCCATGTGACTGCTGTCTCCGTCTATTCATGCACCAAACGTAAGGTGAATGTAATTTAATGCGGCGCAGCATACCGCTCGCCAGGTTGCAATTTGATTACGTCCCTATCATAGGCGGCGCGCTTTCGTGCTTCTATTCGGATTTCGGCGCGCTGATTTCGGTCCGCCACGACGCCTTTATTGCTGGGCGCCGGCGCGACTTGCTGGACATCTACTCGGATATCCCTCGTCCCGAAGTTTCAGGGCACATACATAAGGCTAGAATCGACAGTGCGCAGGTCACGCCGGGTGGTGGCTGTCGCGAGCATTGTTGCCGAGGAGGAAGAGGTGCCTGTCAAAGGTCGGAAATTTGGCGCGAACGCACAGATCGCCGTGCGCCGCAGGCCAAGGCAAGGACGGTCCCTGATGACTGTTGACGCCATTCTCGAGGCTGCGCAACAGCTTCTGATAAGAGATGGTTTCGAAGCCACGAGCACGACTCGCATTGCCGAGGCAGCGGGTGTCAGTGTCGGTTCGCTTTATGAATACTTCACCAGCAAGGAAGCGCTTGTCGCGAAGCTGATCAAACGCCATTGTGACAACCTGCTTGACACCTACGCCAGAGCTTTCAAGGAAGTGGAGGGCAAGGGGATAGCGTCATTGGTCGACGCGTGGATCGATACAAGTGTGGACGCGTATGCAAAAGATCTTGCCCTGCATCGCGTCCTTCTCGATCAGATGGGCAGGGTGAGCAAGACACAGCACCTGCGACGCGTTTCTCTCGCTATTGCCGACCTTCTCGAAACCGCGCTTCGCCAATGCGGGGAGCCGATACCCCGGCCGGACCTGCGGCTCGCGGCTTTTGTCATTGAGTCATCCGGAGAGGCCCTTTTGCATAGGGCCATTCTTTACGGAGACGATCTCCTCAACGATGAGCTGCTACGCGAGTGGAAACTCATGACCCGCCTTTATCTTGCGAGTGCGGACAGTTCGCCCACGCAGACGTGACACCTCCGGGGTCCACCTCGGACGCGCGCGGGCTGGCCGTGCGATCGGACGCCTGCAGAAGCAACAATAAGAGATCGAAATGGAAAAGAAATTGAAAAATTAATCGTGCGGATCAGCGGTTCCCGCAACATGGATACCGACGAATATTACCGAATATCGGCTAGCCAAAGGGATCGAACAGGCTGGCGAGGCTAGCGATTTTCCGTCGATCACCGGCGCTTCGCGTACCTGAAAGCAAGATGCCGGTCGCGTACAGCGCGGATCCACACCTCTTTGATGTGCTCGACGGAACATTCCGTTTGTCGCATGTAAGAAATGTCGTCAGCGTGGAAGAATTGGGTTTGGCGCGTGTCGCGCCGCGGTCCCCAATATTCATGTTCATAGTGCAACGGAAATAACTTCGCATTCCAAACAAAATTATCTCACACCTTGTTACAAGACTATGCTTTTCGCATGGGGCTGACGTCCTCTATGCTTGGTCGCAAGCAATTCGCCGGTTCCGTTGTCGGCAGCGAAGGTTGTCTGTCAGGTCAGTCGATGAAAAAGGGCGGCATGTTGCTTGTTCCGCCGGTGCCTTGATTGCGGCGGGTTCCATTTTCCCGAGAACGACCGGAGTGCCAGATGTTGCATGCCTTCTTCTTCGATTCGGCCGCGGACCGACCGCACAGTCCAGCTTTGTGGGTTGATGGGCGTTCCTATACCTACGCGGAGATTGAGGCTCGGGCACGACACGTATCTTCCGGCTTGGCGGCGGTCGAGCGAGCCGGCGACGCGAGGCGTTGTCTGCTGTTTGCGCATCGGAGCGCCGCAGCCTGTTGGGGTGTGCTAGGCATCCTCGACGCCGGGTTGGCCTATGTGCCGCTTAGCCCGAAGATGCCGGCGACGCGGATCGCGGCCATTATCGAACAGTCCGGTGCGGCGTCGATGCTGGTCGATCGCCATTGCGCTGGAATGCTTGATGAGGTGCTCCCTCTCCTTGAGGCGCATCCGCAAATTTTTCTGCTTGGCGAAGAAGCAAGCGATGCCGATCAGCTTTCCTGCGCCAGCCAATTGCAGCCGCTGCCGGGTGCACCATACGAGAACCGCGGGGGCACCATGGGCGATGTTGCTTACGTGCTATTCACCTCCGGATCGACGGGCGCACCGAAGGGGGTGCCAATCACACATGCGAACGCCAACGCATATATAAACGGCCAATTGCAGTTGCAGGTGGGGGACGCTAACGCGCGTTATATCCAGTTGTGCGAACTGGTGTTCGATCCGTCCGTGCATGACATGTTCGTTTGCTGGGCGAACGGCGGCTGCCTGTACATCCCGGAGACCGTCGATCCCCTGTTCAACGCAGATTTCATCAAGCGTCACCAGATTACCCACTGGAATAGCGTGCCTTCAGTGGCTGGCTTCATGCAGCAGATGCGCAAGCTGGCGCCCGGGGCCTTTCCTAGCCTTCGTGTTTCCATGTTCGGAGGCGAGCCATTGACGCGTTCGCTGGCCCTTGCGTGGATGCGCGCGGCGCCCAACAGCCGGGTCCTGCATATGTATGGGCCGACCGAGGCAACCATCGCCTGCACCTGCTTCGAGGTGGAGCGGGCGTTCCTTGACGACGCGCGCAACGCCGTGATGCCGCTGGGCGGGGCCTTGCCGGGTGTGGAATGGATGATTGTCGATGCCGCGCTCGAACCTGTCGCCTCCGGTGAGCGGGGGGAGTTGCTGGTTGCGGGTCCCCAGATTGCGCACGGCTATCTCATCCCAGACGAAGCGGTCAATAGCCGATTTGTCGAAAAAGACTATCCTGGCCGGCGCGCGCGCCGCTGGTATCGAACACGCGACGTTGCGCGCACAACTGCGACCCATGGACTCGTGTTTCATGGTCGCCTCGATCTGCAGGTCAAGATTCGCGGAAACCGGGTTGAGCTGGAAGAAGTCGAGAATGTCGTGCAAACGTGCAGCCAGGGCACGCAGTGCGCGGTGATTCCGTGGCCGGTTGACGAAGCGGGCCGTGCCGCCGGACTGGTCGCCTTCGTGGCGAGCACCAGGGTCGAGCCGACTCGGGTTCTGCAGGCGTGCCGCCAGCACTTGCCGCCTTATGCGGTTCCGCAGCGCCTCGTTGTGGTCGATTCGCTACCGCGCAATGCGAACGGGAAGATCGACAGAACGGCGCTAGCAGGACAGTTGGTCAATGACACGATTGCCAACCGAACCGTAGAGCGGTCCGGGCAGAGTATGGCGGTCCATCTGCGTGCATGAGCACGTGGACGACATACCCAAATGCACACGGGTTATGGGAGGAATCAATGCAAGCCGCTTTGCGCAGCATCATTTCGGAGTCCGCATGCCTTGACGTGCCGGTCGCAACCTTGAGCGACACCGACAACCTCTACGACGCTGGACTGTCCTCACTTGGCACGATACGCGTGATGCTGGCGATTGAAGAGACGTTGGACATAGAGATACCGGCAGAGCTGATTACGTTCGACCTGTTTCAAAGCATCGAGTCTCTCGCCGGCATGCTCGCTTCGCTGACACAGGAGGGCCGGACGGAGTGCGCGCCGTTCGCGACCGCACAACGATAGTCAAATCAAGGAGGACAGCAATGAAGCGAGCAATGAGGCCGGCAATGAGGCCCGTTACCTTCGATGGCTGTTATGGGGCATTGCACCTGTCGGCAGGAAGCCGCGCCACGACGGCTGTCGTGCTGTGTAGCCCTTTCGGCTACGACGCGCTTTGCGCGCATCGTGGCTGGCGTGAATTTGCGGAAAGATTGGCGGCAGAGGACGGCACGGCGGTGCTGCGCTTCGATTATCCGGGAGCGGGTGATTCGCAAGGCTACGAGGAAGACCCGCAACGCTTGCGCGCATGGGTCGAAAGCATCAAGGCCGCGGCGCGATACTTGCGTGCGGCTACGGGCGCGACACGCCTGATTCTTTGTGGCTTGCGGCTTGGCGCGCTGCTCGCGGTCCTCGCCGCGGAGGAACTGGAAAATGTGGACAGCCTGGTCTTGATGGCGCCGGTCATCGCGGGCAAGCGCTACATTCGGGAGTTGCGCCTGCAGCACGAGAGCTGGATCAAGACTCCAAACGGCCGGACGGCGGCGCAAGCGGATACCGATGCGCAATCGGTGGGCGCATTTGGATTCCAGTTGTATGCCGACACACTCGGCGAACTAGCCGACGTCGACCTTGTGAGGCGCGTGCGTGTCCCCGCGCGGCGTGTGCTGGTGCAGGACGTTTGCAGCAGTGCCCCTTCGCGCCAGCTGGTGGAGCGTTACCGCGAGCAGGGGGCGAGCGCGGACATCCAGATCTTTCCCGAATTCGACAAATATCTGGTTGACTCACGATCCAGTGCGACGCCGCGACGGGCTTTCGACAGTGTGCTCGAGTGGCTTGGCTATCCGCCCAGCTCGCAGCGCAGATTTGCGCCGATATTGCTGCCGCCGGCCGCCGATGCCCAGATCGATTTTGCAGCAGGCCACGAGAAGCCCGTAGTGTTCGGGGAAGGCCAGTATGCGGGCATTTTCTGCAGGCCGCACCGCGCGAAAAATCATGCACCTGCCGTGTTGATCGTCAATACCGGCGGCGTTCATCGGGTTGGTGACGCGAGGCTTGCCGTGCTGATGGCGAGAAGGCTGGCGGGACAAGGCATCGCCTCGTTGCGCATGGACATGCGGGGTATGGGAGATAGCCTGCAACGCGGAACATCCACGACGCTTGAAGACATCTATGCCCGTCATTCGGTCTCCGACGCGGCCGCAGGCGTGGATTGGTTGACGGCGGCTGGATATGAGGGCGTGGTGACGTTCGGCGTTTGCTCAGGCGGATTCGTCGGCATTCATGCAGCCTTGGCTCATCCTCGCGTGGTGGGCTGCATGTCGATCAACTTGCCGTTTTTTTTCTGGAGCGGACCCCAAACGAAACCGAATGCTCAGCGTGTCGAATCGAGCCGCGTGTATTGGCGCTCGGTGCGCAGTCCCCGCAAATGGCTCCGGCTGCTGACCTGGCGGGCAAATGGACGGGCGATCGCCCTGGAATTGGCGCGCCGCTGGTCCGTGCGCCTGACATCACTCGCCAGCAGGCCGTTCGATGGCATATTGGGCGTCAACCCCTCTACAGGCGCTATCCGCAGGCTCTTGATGGACCTCGAGCGCAAGGGTGTGCAGACGTCGCTGGTCTACGGCTCGTCCGATGTGGGGCTTGAAGAACTGGAGATCCGTTTTGGGCGGAACGGGAATGCACTTGGCAAGTTGACGAATATAACCGTCAAGGTACTCGAGAACGTGGATCACTCGCTGTTCTCGCGCAGCGCGCGAGAAATTGTCATGGCTCATTTCGAAGAGTATTTGCGCGGGAGGGCGCTCGGCGCGAGCCGCGGTGAGGCCCTTGATGCAGCAAATCTGGACTCGAGCCCGTTATGCCGCGCGTAGGTTCAAAGCAGTCCGCTCATAGCTGTCCGAATACGACAAAGCTCAATCTCCGCATCGAAGGCGGGCAGTAGCGCGACGCAACCTGACGGCCTGGGGATGCACGTCCGGGTGGCACGTGTCCTGCCGCGTACTGACGCGTACTGATGCGTACTGCCGGCTCATCGTGCGTTCCTGTTTCTCGACGAGTGGATTATTTACCATGGCGACCAATAATGACGCGTATGAATCTCTGCGCCCGGTGTTCGATCCGGAAATTATCAAAATAGAGCGTTCGGCATGCCTGTCGACAGAAATCGAATCCTTGACCGATGAGATAACCCGAAGAATCTTTGATATGGGCCTCGCGTGGCTTAAGGGCTTTATCATGGAGCCTCATGCTGAACTGGGCCGCCGTGGCGCAGTGTGCCCTTTTGCCAGGCCAGTTCATAATGAAGACTCTCTGGTCTTCTGCGCGTGGGACGCAAATAATTTGCGATTTAACGATTTTTTGTGCGTATTGAAGAAGATCCCGGCGTCGTACTACAGACTGCTTGCCTCCATGCAAGGCAATTCGAAATTGTTTTCGATGTGCCTATTTGTGCGGGGCCTCAAGGAGGAGCAGTATGGTAGATACATTGACGAGGCGCACTCCTTGATCAAACCCGCCTTTATGGAGGCGGGATTGATGATTGGGGAGTTTCATCCTTTGAGTATGACGCAAGGCGTTCACTCGGAGACGTTCCTGCCGATGCGCAGTAGTCAGCCTGCGTTTGTTGTGCGGGCAATGTCGCCTCATGACGCACTGTTTATCGATCGGACCGATAGCTCCGCCGACGTACGTCTTCGTGAGTTGACGAATTATCAGCGATGGGTTGGAGACGCTCTGCCGGAGGCGGAGAACGCGAGAATTCGTAACCGGATCGCGGCACTAAGGTCGGCGATAGCCAGGCCAAGTTGATCGGGCGTGCCCGGTTTGCCGCTAGCAGCACTACCGTGGACGGATTGCGGGGCCAGGCGTGATGCGGATGAACTACTGGCGCGCGGACGCTTCCTCCTCGACGAGCGTCTTGAGTCGATCGAGCCCCGTGCGATACAGCACATCGTAATGCCCCACGAGCGACGCGGCCTTTTGCGCATCGAGGGGCTCGAACCGGCTCGACCAGGTGACGGTCGTGACGCCCGCTGAGCGTTGGCGCGCGCTGAGCGTCGCCGTGTAATCGGTCACCGGATCGGGGCCTTCCACGATCGAGTAGCGATAGAACGTGTGCGGCTCGCTATGCTCGAGCAGTGCCTCGACGATGATCTTGCCGTCGATCGTTTCCACATGCCGCAGCCGGCCACCGTTCGAAAGGCGCGAGGAGCGGATGAATTCGAGCCAGCCAGGCAGGCCGTTGAAATCACGGAGTCTCGCCCAGACCGATTCTACGGGAGCCTTCATATCGACAGATACGCTAACGCTTGCCATGTTCGATTGCCTCCGGGATTCACTTCTGCGGCGTCGGCGCGTTCGGGCTGATGACGCCTGCCGATTTCAGCTCGGCCCACAGCGCGGCGGGAATGGGGCTATGGGCGAGCGCGAGATTCTCCGTAATGCGCGCCGGGCGGCTCGCACCGGGAATGATGCCGGCCACCGCCGGATGCGCGAGCGAGAACGCCAGCGCCACCGCGCGGATATCCACCCCGAAGCGCGCGCAGATCGTCTTGATCCGCTCCACGCGCGCGAGCATTTCTGCTGGCGCCTTCTGGTATTCGTAGTACGAGCCTCCGGCGAGCACGCCAGAATTGTAAGGACCACCAACCACAATTCCGAGCCCACGCTGCTGCGCCGCAGGCATCAGCTTGTCGAGTGCGCTCGCGTGGTCGAGCAGCGTATAGCGGCCGGCGAGCAGGAAGCCGTCGGGGTCGGCGCGATCGAGCGCGAGTTCGCACGGCTCGACGCGGTTCACGCCGAGCCCCCATCCCTTGATGACACCTTCTTCGCGCAGTCGCGTGAGGGCCTTGGCCGCGCCTGACATGGCCGTGTCGAATACATCGCGCCATGCGTCGCCGTGAAAGTCCACCGCCGGATCATGAATCCAGACATAGTCGAGATAGTCCGTGCGCAAGCGCTTGAGGCTGTCCTCGATCGAGCGCAGCGTGCCGTCTTCGCTATAGTCGTAGACGATGCGGTTCGGCAGCCCGTGTTCGAACAGGCCGCCCTTTTCGCCCAGATCGCGCGCCGTGGTGGATTCGACCTCGTCCAGAATGAGGCGGCCCACTTTGGTGCCGAGGACATACTCGTTGCGCGGATAGCGTGAGAGCGCTTCGCCGAGGCGCAATTCCGCAAGGCCTGCGCCATAGAGCGGCGCGCCGTCGAAGTATCGAATGCCGCTATCCCAGGCGGCCTGAACCGTGGCAATGGCTTCTTGCTCAGGGATGTTGCGATACATGTTGCCGAGCGGAGCGGTTCCGAAACCGATCCGCGAAGGAATGGTGATACGCATGAGTGTTCCTTTGAATGTTCCAGCTTGAGAGGTGCCGCGCATCTGCGGCAGATGCAGAGGTACCGCAGATGTGCGTATGCACGCCGTTCAGGCGGCAGCCGCGGCGCCGTCGAGCACAGGGTAGTCGGTGAGGCCTTTCGCGCCGCCGCCGAACAGCGTCTCGCGTTGGTGTTGCGCAAGCGGCGCACCGGCGCGCAGACGCTGCACGAGGTCGGGGTTGGCGACAAACGGACGGCCAAACGCGATGAGATCGGCCCAGCCTGCGTCGATGGCGTTGCGCGCACGCTCGCCCGTGTAGCGGCCCGCGTAGATCAGCACGCCGGTATAGGCGGCGCGCAGCTTGCGCTTGAATTCGAGCGGCATGTGAGGCGCGTCGTCCCAGTCGGCTTCCGCGATATGAATATAGGCCACGCCAATCTCGCCGAGCCTTTTGGCTGCCGCGAGATAGGCCGTTTCCGGGTCGGCGTCTTCACAACCGTTGAGGGTGGTGAGCGGTGCGAGGCGGATGCCCACGCGCTGCGCGTCGCCCGTGCCTTCGATCAGCGCGCGCGTGACTTCGTCGAGAAAGCGCAGACGGTTTTCGAGCGAGCCGCCGTATTCGTCGGTACGTGTGTTCGCGTTGGAATCGATGAACTGATTGACGAGATAGCCGTTCGCCGCATGCAGCTCGACGCCGTCGAAGCCGGCCTCGATCGCATTGCTTGCCGCCGTGCGGTACTGGTTCACGATTTCGCGAATCTCGTCGACGGTCAGCGCGCGCGGTTCGGAGGCCTGAACAAAGCCCGGAACGCCGTCGTCGCCGCTGGCGATGAACACGTTCACGCCCTTGGCTTGAAGCGCCGACGACGACACCGGCTGCTGGCCGCCGATCAGGCTCGTGTGGCTCAGGCGGCCCACGTGCCAGAGCTGCGCGAAGATACGGCCACCTTTGGCATGAACCGCATCCGTCACCTTGCGCCATCCCTCGATCTGGCCGGCTGTGTGAATGCCGGGCGTCCACGCGTAGCCCTTGCCGAGCGGCGCGACATAGGTGCCTTCGCTCACGATGAGTCCGGCGTCGGCGCGTTGCGCGTAGTACTCGGCCATCAGCGCGTTGGCTTCGTCGCCGGGCTGGCTCGCGCGCGAGCGCGTCATCGGCGGCATCACGATACGGTTGGGCAGCGTCAGTGCGCCGAGTTTGAGGGGCTGGAAAAGCGGATCATGCTTCACGTTGTATTTCCTGTTCGGGTTCGCGGCGCGCACGCCGCGAACGTTCAGATTTGGCTTCGGGGTTTCAGTCCCGCTTCAATCCCACTGTGGGGCGAGACCTTCGGGGCTCACTTCGCGGCCATTGCGTTCGAGCGCCGCGATATCGGCCATGTCTTCGTCGGTCAGTTGGAGCGTCTGGGCGAGCAGGTTGCTCGCGAGGTTTTCGCGCTTCGTCGACGAAGGAATGACCGAGTAGCCAAGGCGCAGCGCCCACGCGAGCGCCACCTGGGCCGGCGTCGCCTGGCGCCGTTCAGCGATCGAGCAAATGACCGGGTCGCCGAGCACCTTGCCGTAGGCGAGGGTCATGTACGACGTGACGTGAATGCCTTCCTGCTGGAGGAAGGCCACGAGCTTGCGGCTTTGCAGATACGGGCTCAGCTCGATCTGGTTGGTCGCGATGTTCTCTTTGCCGACCACGGCGATCGCCTGCTTCGTGAGCTCGATGTTGAAGTTCGACACGCCGATCTGCTTCGTGAGGCCTTGCGACTTCGCCTCGGCGAGCGCGCTCATGAATTCCTCGAGCGAGACGCCGTTGTCGGGCGCGGGCCAGTGGACCAGTGTGAGGTCGACTTCGTCGGTGCGCAGTTTCTTGAGGCTGTCCTTGAGGCTGGGGATCAGCTTGTTGCGCGAGTAGTTGTCGACCCAGATCTTCGTGGTCAGGAACAGGTCCTTGCGGGCGATGCCCGAGGCGGCGATCGCTTCGCCCACTTCGGCTTCGTTGCCGTAGATCTGTGCGGTGTCGATCGCGCGGTAGCCGGCTTCCAGGCCATTGCGCACGGAATCGATGACGACCTGGCCTTGCAGGCGGAAGGTTCCGAGGCCGAATGCGGGCATGTTGCTCATGATGTTCTCCGGGGCAGTGATGGAAAGGCGATCTCGATGGAGGCATTGTGCCCACTTCGATCTATGCGAAAAACAGCGATAAATGCGAAATACAATTGAACTTAAATCAAATATTGGTTGGCGGGAGATCGCGTGCCGAACGGTCCGGGCCACGTTCGGACTGCTGACGCTGCATGGCCATCTGCACGAACACGAGCGCGAGACCCGAAGCGGCGATCATGGCGCCCACAATGGGCACCGCGGCATAGCTAAAGCCCGCTGAAATCGCCGCGCCGCCGGCCGCCGCACCCACGGCATTGCCGAGATTGAAGGCGCCCACGTTGACCGAGGAGGCGAGCCCAGGGGCCTCCGAAGCGGCACGCATCACGCGCATCTGCAAGGGCGGCACGACGGCGAAGGTGGCGATGCCCCAGACCACGACGGCAATCGCGGTGCCGATGTGATTCTTCGCGAGCAGCGGGAACGTGAGCATGATGGCGACGAGCAGGACCAGGAAGACGATCAGGCTGCCATTGAGCGAACGGTCCGCGAGCCGTCCTCCCGCCACGTTGCCGATCGAGAAACCCACGCCCACGAGCACGAGCATGGCCGTCACGAAGGCGGGCGACGCGCCGGCGAGGTGTTCGAGTGTCGGCGCGATATAGGTGTAGAGCGTGAACATCGCACCGGCGCCGAGCACGGTCGTGGCCATCGCCATCAACACCACCGGGCGGGTGAGCACCTTCAACTCGCCGCGCACGTGCGGCACTTTCCCGGCTTCGCCCTTCGGCAGCGCCACGCGCAGGATCAGCATGGTGATGACCCCGAGCGCCGCGGTCGCGGCGAACGACATGCGCCAGCCGATTGTCTGGCCGAGCCACGTCGCGGCGGGCACGCCGCCAATGTTCGCGATCGTCAGGCCCATGAACATGGTGGCGACCGCGCTGGCCTGCTTGTGACGGGGCACGACGCTCGCCGCGACGAGCGAGCCCAGCCCGAAGAACGCGCCGTGATTGAGGCTCGTGACGAGGCGCGCGAGCAGCAGCGTCGTGTAGTTCGACGAGACGGCCGAGAGCAGGTTGCCGATGGTGAAGATGCTCATCAGCGCGATGAGCGCCGTTCTGCGCGACCAGCGCGAGAAGGCGAGCGTCATCAGCGGCGCGCCGACCATCACGCCAATGGCGTAGGTGGTGATCAGCATGCCGGCGCTCGGGATGGAGACGTGCACGCCCTGGGCGATGACGGGCAGTAGCCCCATCGGCGAAAATTCAGTAGTGCCAATGCTGAATGCACCCATGGCAAGCGCGAGCAACGAAAGCCACGCGCTAGCGGATTGATCCAACTGATCCGGCTTCGATAATTGAGCCTGGCTCATGCTGTTTGCTCCGTCATGTCTTGATGTAAATGGGGAAGGACTTCACTGGCGATTTCGCCGGACGTCTCGTCGGTCCTGGCTTCGAAGAAGACGGGACGAAGTGTGCGCCCTTTACTTTTGATTAAAAACTGGCTTATAAACGAATATGTTTTGATTTGAAGTCAAAAATGAAAGTCACGTTAGACGAGCTGCAGGCCTTTGTGAGCGTAGTCGACAGCGGTTCCATCACGGCCGCTGCGCAGCAACTCGGCCTGACGATTTCGGCCACGAGCCGGACTCTGGGAAGGCTTGAGGACAAGCTCAAGACCACGCTCCTGCGCCGCACGACACGCCGCCTGGAGTTGACCGAGGAGGGGCGGGCGTTCCTGAACGACGCGCGGGCGATCATCGCTTCGGTGGAGGGCGCGGAGGAGCAGATGGCCGCGCGCCGCGAGCGGCCATCGGGCCGGCTGCGCGTGGATGCCGCCACGCCGTTCATGCTCCATGTGATCGTGCCCCTCGTGCAGGGTTACCGCGAGCGCTATCCGCAGGTCGAGCTGGAGCTCAATAGCAACGAAGGGATCATCGATCTGCTCGAGCGGCGCACGGACGTGGCCATCCGGATCGGCGCGCTGAAGGACTCCACGCTGCACGGCAAGCCCGTGGGCCGCAGCCGCGTGCGCATTCTCGCGAGCCCCGCGTATCTGGAAGCCCATGGGCACCCCAGGCGCGTGGAGGACCTCGCGAAGCATGCATTGCTGGGCTTCAATCAGCCCGAGGCGCTCAATGTCTGGCCGCTATCGGGGCCGGACAACGAGCCGTATCGCATCGCCCCGGCCGTCTGGTCGTCGAGTGGCGAGACGCTGCGGCAGCTCGCGCTGGCGGGCGCCGGCATCGTGTGTCTTTCCGACTTCATGACGGCGCGCGACCGGCGCGAGGGGGCGCTCGTGCAGGTGTTCACGCGCCAGACTCAGGATGTCCGGCAGCCGATCAATGCGGTTTACTACCGCAATACCGCGATTTCGGCGCGCATTGCCTCGTTTGTCGATTATCTGATCGAGGCCGTGCGCGGGACGGAGTTCGAGCGCTAGCGGGAAGCACGTGCCCGCGTGGGGGCGTGGCCTTGCGGTTGCCCCTATCTGATGACGTGACCAGGCCGTATCCGTCGGATGTTGCGTCGCACAACACTTTCTGGTATCATTTAGGATTCCCCAATCTGCGCACACCGGATTCCGCCGGAGGCATCCCGCCCTCGATTGTCCGTGCGTTCTTCCACGATTGCGTTCGCGCCCCGACTGGCAGCTTGATCTGCCGTCACGCCTGCGTCGATCGTCGGCCAACCTGTTGAGGAGAACGTATTGGCAAATCCATTGCACGACGATTCAGCACCCCGCGTGGTCGCGGTTAATTCAAAGGCCAGCCGCCGCGCGCCCAAGGCAAAGCCCCGGGCCGTCGAAATACCGCTGGATGTCGAGTCGATGGCACGGCAGGACGAGGAGCGTCAACGCCAGATGCGCGCGCTGATCGCGCTGGGCCGCGAGCGCGGTTATCTCACGCACGTGGACATCAACGATCACCTGGCCGACGACTTTACGCAAACGGCTGCGATGGAGACGATCGTCAGCACGTTCAGCGACATGGGCGTGGCCGTGTATGAGCAGGCGCCGGACGCGGAGACGCTGCTGCTGAGCGGCGCCGTGCCCGCCGTGTCATCCGACGACCAGGCGGCAGAGGAAGTGGAAGCAGCACTGTCGACCGTCGATTCCGAATTCGGCCGCACGACAGATCCGGTCCGGATGTACATGCGCGAAATGGGCGCGAGAGAACTGCTGACCCGCGCCGGCGAAATCGAAATCGCGAAACGCATCGAGCACGGCCAGCAGGACATGATTCAGGCGATCGCCGCATGTCCGTCGGTCGTGGCCGCCATGCTTGGCGAGGTGGACCGCATTGTTGCCGGCGAACTGCGTATCGACGAACTGGTCGCGGGCATCAGCGACCACGTGAGCGAAAGCGACAGCGACAGCGAAATGATGCTGGACGCGGAAGAAGCGGCGGAGCAAGCCTGCGCGGATGCCGATGACCCGGACGGTGACGACGTTCAAACGCAGGCCGAGGATCCGGAGGCAGCAAACACGGCCCGCGTCGAACAACTCACCAGCGACAGTCTCGCGGTTTTCGCGCGCGTGCGTGCGCTGCTCGCGCAGCTGCCGGCCAGCCCCGCTACGAGCAAGGCACGTTGCGCAGCCGTTGCGCGGGTGCGCTCGGAAATCCAGCGCGAGCTGGCGCCGATCCGCTTTACGGCCAAAGCCATCGACCGGCTGTGTGCCAGTGTGCACGAGCAGATTGCGGAGGTTCGCGCGATCGAGCGCAGCATCCTGGAGATCGCCGTCAACCGTTGCGGCATGCCACGCGAGTCGTTTGTCGAGTCGTTCCCGGGCCACGAGACCGACCTTGAATGGACCAGCCGCATGGCGGCGGCTTCGCGGCAGTTCGGCGCGGCGCTCGAGCGACATCTGCCGGCCATTCAGGCCGGGCAGCAGAAACTCGCCGACATCGAGGCCAGGGTCTCGTTGCCGCTCCAGCCGCTCAAGGAGATCAACCGCAGGATGAGCGCCGCGGAGTTGAAAATGCGGCAGGCCAAGCGTGAGATGATCGAAGCGAATCTGCGGCTGGTCATCTCCATCGCCAAGAAATACGTGAACCGCGGCATGCCGTTCCTGGATCTGATCCAGGAGGGCAATATCGGCCTGATGAAGGCCGTGGACAAGTTCGAATACCGGCGCGGCTGGAAGTTTTCGACCTATGCCACCTGGTGGGTCCGGCAGGCTGTCACGCGTGCACTCGCCGATCAGGCGAGGACCATTCGTGTGCCGGTCCACATGATCGAGGCGATCAACAGGCTGAACCGGATTTCGCGCGAAATCCTGCAGCAGACGGGACAGGAAGCGCATCCCGCCGTGCTCGCCGAGCGTATGGAGATGTCCGAGGAAAAAGTGCGCAGCATCCTCAGGATCGCAAGGCAACCTGTGTCGCTTGAAACCCCGATGGGCGAGGATGCCGACACGACGCTCGGTGACATGATCGAGGATATCTCCGCGGGTTCACCGGCTGATGCGGCGATCCACGCGAACATGCGTGCCGCAATCGATGAGGCGCTCAGCGGGTTGTCGCCGCGCGAGGCCAAGGTCCTGCGGATGCGTTTCGGACTCGATACGATCTCCGAGCGCACGCTTGGAGAGGTCGGCGAGCAGTTTGCGGTGACTCGCGAGCGGATCCGCCAGATCGAGAGCAAGGCGATGCGCACGCTGAGGGAACCCAGCCGCGCCGAGAAGTTGCGGCCCTTTCTGGACACGCGGTCTTGATTGCCCGATGCGGGATGTCGATGAAATGCGCGTTGATCGCCAAGGGCTTATCTTTTCTGGTCGGGTAGCGGATTCGTATCTGCGCTGAAACGACGGACGATAGTCGCCGCCCTTGCACGGAGGCGATTATCGAGTCCTTGTGCCAATAGCTCGAGGAACACAGCGAGGTCATCGCAGCCGTATCGCTTCCGAAAATCGCTGACCACGTCAGTGATGGCGGTGTGCTCGCCAACGGCCGACAGCGTACTGGCAATATGCGAGCCTCCCCGCGCAAGCTCGGCCATATACTGCCGCCGGCATCCTGCCACTCGTTTCGCTCTCGAAGCTGCCTTTCCCGTTGTCATCGTGTACCTCATCGCTTTGACATGCCGTCAGCTGTCGCAGTCCGCGGCGACCGTGCCCAGCAGCACGTCGACCGCGGCTTGTCCCGCCACCTCGGCAATGAGGTAGGCCCAACGCCGTGTATAGGGACCATGGTGAAGCGGAATTCTTCCGCCGCGCGCGCCCACAATGTGAAGGTTGTGGCCGCCCTTGATCTGAAACGTCGCTTCGTAGAGGTCTTGTGCAGACTGGCTGAGTTCGACGTGGATTTCGAATCCGCGGTACTCGATCATTCGGTACATAGGACGCTCCATGGATGAATGATTCGGTGTGTCTCGTCAGCTCGCACTCGGCAAGACCAACGTACGCTGTCGCGTTCAGAGAGACGCCAGCAACCGGAGTTGATGTTCACTCTCGGCGCCACACACCAGCGCATACGCCTGCACATCCATGCGTTCAGGAAGCGAAATGGACTCCGAGCCGGAAAAGTCATTCCACGCGTCGCCCGCGATCGAGGTCGGCGTTACCCGGGCTTTCGCGAACGCGCGCAGCAGTTGGCTCGCTTCGCGACGCAGGATGCGGTGATCGACATCCAGAACATACGGTGGACAGTCAGTGCGAAGCACGAGGTAGTACGGAGTCGCGTTGTGTTCATTTTTCAAGGCGGTGGTACCCGTGTGGAAGAACATGTTCAGGCCTTCCGCTCTGGCGATGCGCAGGGCTCTCCGCTCACAAGCTGGGTCTGTGTGGAGCGGACCCGCACAGCAGCGTCAGGTCTCGCGCAGTGAGCGCAAGCCGCCGCGCGTTGCCCCGAAAAATTGCTGCGAGCAGACTGTGCGCAAGCGATGTCCTTACGCACAGGCATTGAGAAACGTCCAGGACGGCGACAAGCGTGTTGTCGCGATCAGGCGGGGAGGAAGACCAGTGCAGCTGGGCAGCGCCTCGTGAACTGGCCCTTGTGAAAATGAAATGCCGAAGCAAGGCGGAAGAAGGCCCTGGCACACGCAATTGACTATGAAGCGCGTTTGGGCATCGATACGATCAACCTACGCTCCAGATGCCGAACCGTCAAGCTGTTTTGGCCGGGGCTGGAGGGCGGGGCGTAGTCGCTGGCTTGTTAGTGGACCTGGTGTTCATCTGCATGGTGCCAGCCATGCCTGCATGCGTGCTGGCGCGCATGGAATCGCGGCACACGCGTTCAGCAAAGGCTTCGTCACTGGTTGCACAGGCAAATGCAATTACGGTGCTGGACATCCTTGGTGTTGAATCGCCGTAGATGATGCTCCCACGGTTCCCGCTCCAATGGCCTCATTACTCACGAAATGGTGTACCGGTTCTGTGGGCCGCCGTTATAGAGGGTTCGCGCCAGCTCCAGAATCCGGTCCCGGTTGCGGTCGAAGGTAGCGAGCAAAGAGGACTCGTCAGAAAGCAATTCGGGGTTTAGCTTAATTAGCATCGCGTTGTCGACCAGAAAGGCAATCTCGCGCGCTTTGTCGTAGCCCCAGAAGCACACGCAGCGTCTGGAAGCGTCGTAGATTCGACTGGGATTGGGAAAGCTGAGTGCCACGCCGCCTGTTTTCAATCTACTCTCCGGGACGGATTCACATGAGCGGCGGAATCGAATGTCTGCCGTAGCGATCGAGCAATCTGTGGGGGATGTCGAACTGTCGGCAGCAGCATATTGCCCGTATTGAGCATGCGCTCATTACCCTGGCGATGCAAGGGAGATCGTGAGATCGCTGAGTCCGGCGACCGTCGACAGGGTATGGGCTGCCGGCGCCAAAGCGGGAGAAGGGCGCCCGTGTAAATACCCCCCGCGACGCCTACAATTGAACTACGGATAGTGGTCGTGCGATCCGGCAGGAGAGTTCCATGTCACAGTCAATGATTGGTTTTGTAGTGGGTCTGGTCGTCCTCTCAGTTCTCGTGTTTGCGTTGGCCCGTCGGTACAGAGTCGAACATCCAGGGGAGGGCATGATTCAATGGATGGACTCACATCATATGAGGTGGATGCATCGCAAACACTAGTCGCTTCACGTCATCAAGGGGAAAAGCACGCTCGCGATGAGCCGCACCGCGCGTTGCACGCATCGGAAGGAGATCGCCATGAATAGGCCCTATCTCGGCGTGGAAGCGATCCTCGAACAGTTTCGCTCAGGTGCTGAGGCGTCTTCCTGTCAGCCGGCGGCCACCCATTGCCTGCAGTGGCTGGCGGAGTTCCTTGCGCGCGAGCACGCAACGATGAATGCAGAGGACTGGGACGCGCTGGTTCACGTGGGCGGACTGCTTTGGCGGGCGGGGAGAAAGATGTAGCGGGCCGGACACGGCAACAATCCGATAGTCTGCCTTGGCCGCCGGGAGCGGTACTTGCGCCGCTTTAAAGTTATCCCCGTTCTGGCCACGGATGTGGAAACGATCCTGCTGGTTGACGATGACGCAAGAATTCTTGCTCCCCTGCAGGTACTGCTGGAAGCAGCAGGATACCGTGTCCTGCTTGCCCTGAATGGGGCGGCCGCCGTGCGCGTGACGGATCTTGAACATCCGGATCTGATTGTTACTGACTGGATGATGCCGGTGCTCGACGGGGTTGCCTTTTGCCGGCGTCTCAAGGCAAATGGGGCCACGGCCCGCATCCCAGTCGTCATGCTCACTGCCGCGGTTCCGCCTGCGCCCACGGAGCCTCTCTGGAACGCGTTGCTGAGAAAACCGGCATCGCTAGAGGGCCTCATAGCGGTGATCCATGAGCTCCTGTCGCTCCGAAGGAGCGCAATGCCCCCTTGAGCACGTCAGCGGCCCCTGAGGGCCCCTCGGGACCATGACGTCTCCCTTCCGCACATCGTGATCACGCGGGCCGTGGTTCTTCGTTCGACGACGTGCACACCTCAAGCCATGCCGCCATCGACGATTTGTCTGACTGAACGCCTTCGCAAACAAACCTCGTTTCGAACAAGCCGCTGGCCTCGGCGGTTGCAATCACGGAAGAATAGAGCGTTATTTCCTGAAGCATGCGTGCGCGCAAATGGGTCAAATCGCGAGGCACATCACCCGTGGACCGCTCTTCGGGGCTTGGCACCCTCGAAACATCGTTCGTCTTCGGCTGCGGGACCTCGGTTTTCTCCTCGATCCGTGCAAGGCACTCGGCGAGCAGTCGTTGATGTTCGAGCGTTTTCGCCAGAAACGCTTCAATCACGGCGGATATTTGCGCGCTGTCCGGGTGATGTTCGAGAAACTCCGCGAGTAGCTGCGCTGCGCCTTGTCCGCACATATAGGCATCGCGCAGCAGACACAGCAACTCCTCTCGTTGTGTGTTCACGATGAGTCGCCGTATAGTAAATGCGATGAGATGCATAAATCATCGTCATGGCGATTAACAAGGATGGCGAATAAATTCATGGAACTTCCTTGACGTTGCCGATCCTTTTCCGTTCGGCTAACGGATAAAGGGATCGAGTTACGAAGTCAGCCAATGCCGCACGCCAGTTGCGCTTTCACATGTCGATGACCGAAACTCCGCTCACCTTGCCGTCGATGATGTCCTTTCCCTGCTGCTGGGCGGCACGTCTTGCCATACCGAAGTCGGAGAATGCGTTGGCTTGGTTCAGCCTGAAAACACGGCTTTCGGAAGAGGTCGCTATCGCGCCGGGGCGGCAGATTCGTACTGCAACGTCATACCCTTCGGCGTAACGGGAATGTCCGTCGAAGCGGCTGAACGTGCGGGCGAAGACAAGGGGATGAAGTTCGTACCCCTTGTAGAGAAGAAGCGGTTGTGTCGCCATGATGGTCACTCCACAGGGGGTGGTTCACTATACCCTGAAAGGAGCAGCGCGGGGCGGCGCAGCGAGTGTTACCAGAACTGAATTGACCGAAGCTGCCCTCTGGCGTATCGAGGCTCATCTGCATGCCGCGCCATGCAGCGGATCCAGGATTTCGGCTTCGTCGCTCGCCCCCCGCAATGTGCACCACCGCCCCGTGACCGACTATTGCTGGTCGTTGCAGCCCTCACTTTGCGCGTGCGACATCGAGTGGGCCGCCATATTGCGGAATGGTCTCGCGCATGGGCACCCATTCTCCGTTCGCGACGACGCGATTCACGTGAGCCGCAATCTCCTCCATCGGCGCGAACCAGACGTCTCCTCTTGCGACAAGGCCTTCAATGAATTGCGCCATTGCATCCCATCGGGCAAGACGACCCGTTGCGAACGGATGGAGCACGGGCACCCACAGGCCGCCATACTTGAAGCACGCGTCGAACTCCTCGATGAACGCCTGCAGTCCAGCGTGCGGCGCCCGCACCGGCATCGTGTAGTCGAGGTCGATCGAATGCACATATTGGGGCCAGTCGTCGAGTCCCCAGTGCGACGGCAGTTCGACGAGCGTGCGGCCGCTTTTGCGGCTTTCGATCAGATAGGGGATGTCGGCACCCATCAGCGACGCGTCATACGAGAAACCACGCTCGAGTAGCAGATCGATCGAGTGATTGGAGAAGTTATAGAGCGGCGCGCGCCAGCCGCGTGGCCGCTTGCCGGTCGCGCGCACGATCACGTCGATACCGCGATCGAGCCAATACGCTTCATCGTCCGCGTCGCGCGTGGCGGGATTTTCATGCAGATAGCCGTGATGGCCGACTTCGTTGCCGCCTTCAAGCATCGCTTCGACCGCTGCGGGATAAGTCTCGATGCACCACGACGGCACGAAGAAGGTCTGCCGGATGCCGAGGCGCTTGTACGTGTTGACGATGCGCGGCACCGCGATGTTCGGCCCGTAGCGCAGCATCGAAATGGCCGATACGCGCGTGTGAGCGTCCGCCGGATGCTCGAGATGAATCAGGCTGTCGGCATCCATGTCGAAGGTCAGGCATGCCGCGCAGCGCGCACCGTTGGGCCAGGGAATCGGATTGTCGATCATGTTGCGTTTATCCATTAAAGGAAATTTTTATGGAAGGGTGGGCACGCGGCCCGCTCAGACGAGGGGTGCCTGCGTGTCGGTGGACGCGCGCTCCGTGGGCGACGCCCAGCGAAGGGCGGGGTGTTGGCGCGCCAGCAGGTAGTAGGTCGCGCCGGCGAAAAGCAGGCCGAATTCGAAACTCAGGTCGCCCCAGCCGAGATAGTCGCGCATGAGCGGGCTGACATAGGTCGTCGAGTTCGAGAAGAGCACGGATGCTGCCGTTCCGGCCACCAGCGCTATTACGCCTGGCCAGAAGATGCCGTGGCGGTACCAGTAAGCGCCGCTTCCCCATTGCATCCATGCGTCGGTGCGGTAGCGCCCATTGCGCAGGAAGTAGTCGACGATGACGATGGCGGCCCAGGGTGCAGTCCAGAAGACCATGTAGTTCAGGAAGCCCTGATAGAGATCGTAGAACTGCCCGTAGTACACGGTCACTACGCGGACGACGAGCGTAAATACCGCAATGATCGTCAGCGACGTCACCCGATTGATCGGAATGCGCAGCGCAAGCAGTCCCAGTCCCGCGGTGTATCCATTCGGTACGTTGACGGCGATGCCGCCTAGGATGATTGCGCCCAGCAGCGGCACGGTAAACCAGGTCGGAAGAAATCTCGAGAGCTGGCTGACGGGATCGTCGCCCAATGCGCCGCCGAGCGCGGTCGAGCAGAGCACGCCGATCACTTCGCAGAACACGAGCGCGACGAACTGGCCGCCGCCCGAGGCCAGCATGAGTTTTTTCCAGCTGGTTTCGGACGGGAAGTAGCGGCTGTAGTCGGAAGCGAAATTGCACCAGCTGATTGGATAGGCGAACACGATGCCCATCGCGATCAGCCACGTGCCGAACGATGCGCCGTTTTGGCGGCCCGCCAACGCCACCGCGAAGTCCACGTGCGGCGCGACGAACGCCGCCAGCGCGCCGAACAGCACGGCCAGCACGACCGCAATCCACTTCTCTGCCGCAATGATCGTCGCATGGCCGAAGATCGCCAGCAGGATCTCCGCGGCCAGGATGATCGCGAGCGAGACCCATATGACGCCGTGCCCGTGCCAGCCGGTCAGCTTCAGGAGCGTTTCGAGCGCCTGGGTCGCCACAATGGAGTTGATCGAGAACCAGCTCAGCGCGGAGACGAGACTCAGCGACTTCGGCAGGAACGACCCGAGCTGGCCGAACGCGCTGCGCGAGGTCATGATGCCGGAGGTGCCGGTGCGCGGACCCATGATGGTCGTCAGCCCCAGCACCGCGCAGCCGAGCACGTTGCCGACGAGAATGGCGCCCAGCGCCTGCCAGACGGAAAGTCCCAGGGCGAGCACCAGCGCCCCCGTGACGACGACCACATAGTTGATGTTGGCGCCAAGCCACATCTTGAACAACTCGGCCGGCGTGCCGTGGCGGTCGGCCGGGGGAATCGGTTCGATGGCATGTTGCTCGATGCTCCAGGCTTTGTCTGCCCGCACTTCGGCATCGGGATGATGGCGATTCTCGCGTTGCATTGCGTACCCCTCATGTGGTCGCCGTTTGGTGCAAACGACGCGTGTGGCGCTGCGCCTCGCAATGTGCGCCAGACCTGAAGCGATGCGAGACGAAAGACCATTCTGCGTCGCAAGGAATTTTGAAAAAATAGATATTGACCGAAGTGAACTTCGGTGAGGGCCGAAGCGGCTCGCCATGAGCGCGATCGGCGACGGGTTGCGTGGGCCGGCCTCGCAGGACGGCGTTTCATGCGGCGTGGTGGCCGCGATTCCTGGCCCTCGCGTGGCGGGCGATAAATTTCGCAAGAATTCCGCTACGTGGAATCTGCATATTGAACCGTGCAATTTGGGCACGCACACTTGCCTCACGAACTCGACGAGGAGGCGCAGATGATCAAGAACCCGATTCCATGGCCGAATGGCGCGCGCTGCGCGGCATGCCTGACCTTCGACATGGATGCCGACAGCCTGATCCACCTCGCCCATCCGGCCGACGGACACAAGCGCGTAGCGGGTCTTTCGATGCTGCAATACGGGCCATGCGTAGCTGTGCCAAGGATCGTGGAGTCGTACAAGCGGCTGGACATTCGCCAGACCTTCTTCATTCCGGGCTGGTGCATCGAACGGTATCCGGAGGCGGTGGCGCTGATCGTCGAGCACGGCCATGAGATCGGTCACCACGGCTACCTCCACGAGAATCCGCTTGGGCAGTCCCGCGAGGAGCAGGCTTACTGGCTCGATCTGGGTATCGACATCATCAAGCGGGCGACGGGCGCCAGCCCGCGTGGCTGGCGGGCGCCCCTGTCGAACTTCTCGGACGATTCACTCGATCTGCTGCTGTCGCGTGGCTTCAAATACGACACGTCCCTGATGGGCGACGACATCCCGTACCAGCTCGAAAGCCGCACGACCGGCAAACGGCTCGTGGAGTTGCCGGTGCATTGGGGAATCGACGACTGGCCCCAGTATGTGCAGTCGTTCGACCTCGACTACATGATGCCGATCCGCTCGCCCAGAAACGGATTCGAGATCTTTGCGCAGGAATTCGACGCGGCCTACAAGCACGGCGGGATCTGGACGCCGGTGCTGCATCCGTTCGTGGTGGGCCGGCTCGCGCGCTGGGATGTTTTCGTCGAGTTCCTCGAACGCGTGCTCGACCGGGGCGGCGTCTGGTTCGCGCCGATGGAAGAGATTGCAGCGCATGTCGAGCGCGTCCATCGCGAGCAGCGATATTCCACGCGCGTCGACCTCATTCCGCAATATACGAAACCCATCGACGTGGCAACGTATCCGCCTGACGATACCCGCAAGTGATTCATCTGGTCATCCCGTCCCGCCGGGGCGGAGCCGATTAAATTTAAAGGAGTGCAAAATGAAGGAAAGCTGCATTCATGTGGTCAATGCAAGGGGAGCTGCCGGGGATGAGCGCGAGGCGTTCCTCGGCGAAACCATCGCGGATAT
This sequence comes from Paraburkholderia silviterrae, assembly GCF_004353915.1. Lineage (GTDB taxonomy): Bacteria > Pseudomonadota > Gammaproteobacteria > Burkholderiales > Burkholderiaceae > Paraburkholderia > Paraburkholderia silviterrae. The sequence continues at coordinate 114,007 of NZ_SMRP01000015.1, forward strand.
CGCCAGAACTGCCAGCCTTCCGCTCCAGCGCTCGCAAACGCTGCCCCGCGAGGCCTATGTCGATCAGCGCTACTTCGAGCACGAGGCCGACAAGGTGCTGTCGTCGGGCTGGTTGTGCGTTGCGCACGTGTCGCAGCTCAAGACCCCCGGCAGCTTTGCGGCGGTCGATGTCCTGAACGAGCCAATCGTCGTCACGCGCGATCAGGCCGGTGCGATTCACGCGCTGTCGCGCGTCTGTCCGCATCGCGGTACGGACATCCTTCACGAATGCTTCGACGTCGCGCGCGAAGGCGTGACGAAGCGTCTGGTTTGCCCGTATCACGCGTGGTCGTTCACGCTGGACGGGAAGTTGAGCGCATGTCCGGAAATGCACGAGGCGGAGGGGTTCGACAAGGCCGACTGGAAGCTCGCCGAGATCCGTAGCGAAGTGTGGCAAGGGTTCGTGTTCGTCAATCTGGACGGCAAGGCGCCGCCGCTTGCCGAGCAGTACGAACCGTTCGCCCGGATCGTCGCGCCGTGGAACACCGCGGACATGGAGGTCGTGATCGAGCTGGACTGGACCTGCGACTTCAACTGGAAAGTGCTCTGTGAAAACTGGATGGAGTCCTACCACCACATGGGCATCCACCATGACACGCTGCAGTTGACGATGCCGGCGCGCACGACGTGGACGGATGTTTCGTATCCGAACTTCATCCGCTGCCATTTGCCGTTCCGGGAAGAGGAGATCGAGCGCGTGAAGGCGGAGCGGGCGGGCGGCCCGCGCTTGCCCGGCTTCAAGCCGATCGAGGGACTGTCGCTCGAGCAGGAGACGGAGTGGGGTTTGTACCTCGGCATGCCGACCTTCATGTTCTTGACGATGCGCGATCGCGTGCTCTGGTACCGGGTCGAGCCGATCTCCGCACAGCGCAGCCGCGTCAAGACGATGACGCTGGTTTCGAAGGAGGCCATGCAGGATCCCGGCTACGAAGAGGCGCTCGTCACCGAGCGCAAGATGCTCTCCGACTTTCACAGTCAGGACATGCAGGTGAACACCGCGGTGCAGCGCGGGATGAATTCGTCGCGTGCCGTGCGTGGCCGATTGAGCCATCTCGAGGAACCCGTATGGCGCATCCAGCGCTATATCGCGGCACGTCTGCACGATACCTACCCGCCGAACGAGGCGCAGGCGCGTGTGGCGTAGTTGGCGGGATGACGGCGGCGCAGCGGTGCAGCGGCGCAGTGAGATAGCGAGCCGCGCCGCCGCCGGGGCGACGCGAGAAAAGAGCGCAAGCGAGGTGGACATGGAGACGATGGAATTGCTCGTGATCCGGCGTGAGGAGCAGGCGCCGGGGATCATCAGCCTGGAACTGGCCAGGCCCGACGGGAGACCGCTGCCGCACTTCGACGCCGGCGCGCATATCGATCTGCATCTTGGCCCCGGGCTCGTGCGGCAGTACTCCCTGTGCAATGCGCCGGGTGAACGGGAGGTCTACGAGATCGGCGTATTGCGCGAGCCGAACTCGCGTGGCGGATCGCTCACGGTCCACGAGCGCGCGTTGCCAGGCGAGCGCATGACGGTCGGCGGGCCCCGCAATCTCTTTGAGCTCGGCGACGCAGGGCACTATGTGCTGGTCGGGGCGGGGATTGGGATTACGCCGATTCTCGCCATGGCGGAGGCGCTTGCCGCCAGTGGCCGCTCGTTCGAGGCGCACTATTTCGTGCGCGCCGAATCGCATATTGCGTTCCGGCGCAGGATTACCTCGACGCCGCTCGCGCGCCATTTCCACGTGCACGTGAACGGTCCCGACGGCACCGACATGGCCGCCGTCGACACGATGCTCGCACGGCCGGCCGGCGACCGGCAGCTCTATGTCTGCGGGCCAAACGGATTCATCGAGATGCTGCGCGAGGCGGCCGCGGTGCGCGGCTGGAATGACGACGACATCCGCTTCGAGCGGTTTGCCGCGCCGCCGGTGAACGGCGCGACGAACCGGCCATTCACCGTGACCCTGGCGCGTTCCAGACAGACCTTCGAGATCGCGCCGGACCAGACGGTCCTGTCCGTGCTGGAAGGCGCCGGCGTGGACATCCCGTTCTCCTGCGAACAGGGCGTTTGCGGCGCTTGCGTGACGACGGTGCTCGCAGGCGAGATCGATCACCGGGACAGCTATCTCAGTGCGGCGGAGAAGGCGGGCGGGCGCCTCTTCATGCCGTGCTGCTCCCGCGCCCGATCTGATTGTCTCGTGCTTGACATTTGATCCGGCAGACGCCGGTTTCGCAAACGTGTTCTTGGCAATTCAGGAGATCGAAATGGAAAACGAGTTATCGAATCAACCGGCCGTATCAGCCATCGATGCCGTCGAAACGATCGCGCACGCAGGGCATGTGCTCAAGGAGCGGCTGTCGACCGGACACGTCGTCGGGCTGGCGATGGCCGACGTATCGCCCACCATGGCCGTCATGCTGCTTTCGGCGGCCGTGTTTACCGCGGGCGGGACGTTCGCGGCGGGCGTCAACATCATCATGATGGGCATCGTCGTCCTCATTGCGCTGTGCCTGGCCGAGCTGGCGTCGATGTTTCCGTCCGCTGGCGGGATGTACACGCTCGTCAAGGAGGTCTTGCCCGCGCCGGTCTGCTGGATCACCAAGTTCAACTACCTGCTGCAGGGCGTCATCATCCCCGCCTCGATCGGGCTCGGCATCGCGCAGTTCGCGCGCGATCTCTGGCCGGGGCTGCCGGTTCCGGACACGGTCATCGCATGCGCTTCCCTCGCGCTTGCCGCCTACGTCGGGACCACGCGGGTGGAAATCGGCGCGTGGCTGACCGTCGTGATGGTGTTCGTCGAGTTGACGGTGCTCGGCATCGTGACGGTGGCGGGGTTCACGCACGTGCACCAGAGCCTGCGCGATATCGTGTTTCATCCGGTGACGCTGAACGCCGCCAGCAACGGCACGGTCGCCGTCGGCATGGTCGCCATGTTTGCGACCCTCGCGCCCGCATTCAACGTGATCAACGGATACGACGCTTCGCTCGGGTTCGCGGAGGAACTCAAGGGGGGCCGCAAGAATATCGGCAAGGCCGTCGTCCTGTCGGCCGTCATCGCCTCGATCACGATCATCATTCCGCTGCTCGCGGCGATCGTCGCTGCGCCCGATCTCGTCGCTTTCCTGAAAGCGCCATCGCCGGTCCTGTACTCCGTGGAAAGCGTGATGGGACCGTGGGCCAAGTACATCGTCGATTTCGGCGTCATCATCGCGCTGTTCAACGGTGCGCTTTCGCTGATGATGTACTTCGGCCGAGCAACGTATGCGACGGGCCGCGACCAGGCATGGCCAGCAAGCGTGAACCGGTGCATCGGCACGCTCAATCGTCACGCGGTGCCCGCAGGGGCCGTCGTGGCGCTCGCGCTGCCCGCCTGCGTGCTGTGCTTCTTCAGCCATCTGGACTGGCTGCTCAACTTCTCGGGAACCATGACGGCCGCCGTGTACTTCTGCGTCGGGATCGCGGCACTGCACGCACGCAAATCGCACGTGCACGTCGAGCGCCCTTTCCGCATGAAGCTCTGGCCGATTCCGCCCGTCGTGGTGATCGGCTTCACGGGCTTCGCGCTCTATTCGCAGGAATCGCAGTATCTGGTGGGAGAGGGCGTCATGATCGCCGCCGGCATTGCGTGCTGGCTGCTGTCGGCGCGATGGAAGCGCAGCATGGCTTGAGGCGGGACCGGCGGCGCACGCCGGTGTGCACGCGGCTGACGTGGCTTATGCGGCTGCACCGGCACCGAAGCGCCGCCCATGTATGAGAACGGGAAATCGACGAACGTTTGGAGCACGACGATGAAGAAGAATGTGGTGGCGGTGACAGGAGCAGGACGCGGCATCGGCCTCGCAACGGCGAAGCGTTTTGCACGCCAGGGCGCATTGCTGGCCCTCAACTACGAGAATTCGAAGGACGCGCTGGAAGAGGTTGCCGCGCTCGCACGCGAATTCGGCGGCGACGCGCTGCTGTTTCAGGCGGACGTCGCGAATCATCGGGAGGTCGAAGCATTCATCGCGGAAGCCGAGGCGCGGTTCGGCCGTCTCGATGTGCTGGTGAACAACGCAGGAATCCTGCATTCGGTCGCGACCGCGGACGAATCGTGGGAGCGCTTCGAGCGCACGATGGCGGTCAATCTCGGCGGGACGTTCGCGGCGATCCGCGCGGCGCTTCCCGGCATGGTGAGCCGCCGTAGCGGCCGGATCGTGAACGTTGGGTCGGAGCTCGGCTTGATCGGCTTCGCCAGTTACGCGTCGTACTGCGCGTCGAAAGGCGCCGTCATCGCGCTGACGAAAGCCGTCGCGAAGGAAGTCGCGCCCGCGAATGTTCTCGTCAACTGTGTCGCGCCGGGGCCTGTCGAGACGCACATGCTCGTCCATGACACCGTCGAGTTCAACGACGCGACCCGCGAGCAGGTTCCCCTCAAGCGATTCGGGCAGCCCGACGAAATTGCGGCGGTCATCGAATTTCTCGCCGGCCCCGGTGGCAGCTTCATGGTCGGGCAGGTCGTCAGCCCGAACGGTGGCACGGCCATTTGATACGGATTGGACACGGTCGCGGCGAACGGAACGGGAGGCGATGTGACTGCGAAGATTGCCGGAGTGCAGGCGCTGTTGCGCGGATTGACGATTCTGGATGTGCTGGCCGATTCGCCCGACGGGCTTGCGAGCCTTGCGGATATCGCGGCGCGCACCGGGCTGTCGCCCAGCACGGCTCATCGCTTGCTGTCGACGCTGGTCGAGCGCGGCTACGCCGGGCGCGAACCCGGCTCGAAGGGGTACGTGATCGGACATCGCGTCGTGCATTTCTCGACGTCGGTCAGGCGGCGCACGTCGGATCTGCGGCGCCTCGTGCGCTCGCATCTCGAGGCCATCACGGCCGAGACGGGGGAGACCAGCAATCTGGTCGTGCTGGACGGAAAAAACGTCGTCTACATCGATCAGGTCGAAGGCACGCACGCGCTGCGCATGGTACCCGGCATCGGGTCGATTTTTCCCGCGTACACCTCGGCGTCGGCGAAAGCCATCCTGGCGTACCAGGTCGACGATGCCCAGCTTGACGCGGTCTTCACGGCGGAGCCGCGGATCAAGCTCGCGGCGCATACGCTTGCAGACCGGCGCGACTTCGTCGCGGCGCTCACGGCTGTCGTGAAGCACGGGTACGCGGTGGAGGAAAGCGAACTGGCGGAAGGGGTCAGTTGCATTGCCGCGCCCATACGCGGCAGAAACGGCGTTGCGCTAGGCGCGATCAGCGTACCGGGGCCGACGCAGCGCGTGCTCGAACCGGCACCGGAGCGCCTTGGCGTCTTGCTGAAAAAACACGCGCTACACGTGTCACAGGCGCTGGGGTTCAGACAGCTTTCCTGCGCGGCCGGTTGACGGACAGCCGCACAGGTTGCCGCATTTGCGGCACATACCCGTCGAATGGCGGCCAACGATACGCTGGCCGCAAGCAGAGACACCACTTGGAGAGAGAATATGAGCGTGACGATGGTGACAGGCGGTTTGGGCTACGTGGGCCGCAATATCGTGTCCCAACTGACGGATGCGGGGCACCAGGTCGTGTCTTTCAATCGGGACTACGCGGAGATCAACCGCGAGAATCTCGTCTGCGTGCAGGGCGAGCTCTATGACATTCCCTGCATCGTGAAAACGATCCAGAAATATGGCGTGACGGCCGTCATTCATACCGCCGCCATGTCGCATCCGGATTTGTCGATCGAGTTGCCGCTGACGACGGTCGCGGCCAATATCGACGGCACCGTGCATTTGCTCGAGGCGATGCGGCTCGCCGGCATCCGGCGTCTCGTCAACTTCTCCTCGGAGACCGTCTATGGGCACATCGAAGGCGAAGTCACCGAAGATTCGAAGCTGTCGCCGACGACGCCCTACGGCGTGACGAAAGTGGCCACCGAGCTGTTCGGCAAGGTCTACAACGACCTGTATGGCATGGAGGTGGTGTCGCTGCGCGTGTCCGAAGTGTACGGCCCCGGCAACAAGATGCCGCAAATCACGCGGGACATCGTGAAAGCCGTGCTGGCCGGCAAGCCGTTCACGATGGAGACCGGTGCGGACCATCAGTTCCAGCTGATTCACATCGAGGACGTGGCGCGAGCCGCCATTCTCGCGAGCCGCGCGGCCGATCTGAAAGGTTGCGTCTACAACATTACGGGAGGCGAGCGCTGCTCGATGCGCGAGATGGTCGCGCTCGTGAAGAAGCAGCTGCCCGGCGCGGACATCCGGATCGGGCCGGGATTCTGGCACCTCGATCGCCAGGGGCCGTGGAATATCGAAGCCGCCGCGCGCGAGCTCGATTACCGGCCATCACGGTCGCTGGAGGCGGGGTTCAGCCACTACATCGACTGGCTGCGCGGCCACGATTACTGAGGCATTTCCGCAAGACAGTTAGCATTCCGGAGAAAATGCATGACGACCAACATGATGGCGGAAATGACGTGGGTCGAATACCAGCGCCGCGTCAAGACCGGGCCGCTCATGGTATTGCTGCCGCTCGGCGCGCTCGAGCAGCACGGACACCATTTGCCGATGGGAACCGATCATTTGCTGCCGCTCGCGATCTGCAAGGCGATCGCGGAGCGTATCCCGGCGGTCGTGGCGCCGCCGGTGGCGTACGGATACAAGTCGCAGCCGCGCATGGGCGGCGGCAACCACTTTCCGGGGACGACGAGTCTCGACGGCTCAACGCTGACGGCGATCGTGCGTGACGTCATCAGGGAGTTCGCGCGTCACGGCGTGCGTCGCGTGGCCGTGGTGAACGGACATTGCGAAAACGCGTTTTTCGCGATCGAGGGGATCGAGCTGGCGTTGCGCGAGCTGCGCGCCGCAGGGATAAACGACTTGAAGGTCGTGCGCCTCGACTACTGGGAGTTCACCACGGCGGCGACGCTCGACAGGTGCTTTCCGCAAGGCTTCCCGGGTTACGCGCTGGAGCATGCGGCGGTGCTGGAGACGTCGATGGGGCTGCAGGTGTTTCCGGAGCTGGTGCGCATGGACTGCCTCGTCGACGACCCCGCAGCGGTTTTCCCGCCCTACGACGTACACCCGGCAAGACAGGAGTGGGTGCCGCCTTCAGGCGTGCTGTCGCCGGCGAAGGGCGCCACGCGTGAGAAAGGGCGCGTGCTCTTCGACGAATACGTCGAGCGGATCGCCGACGCGCTGAGCAAGGAAATAGAGGAGGCACAACGATGAATCAGCCGATTGCGCAGCGCTATGTGGGCGTATGGCGGCGCTCGAAGCTCCGGCGCGGCACGTCCCCGTGGGATTTGACGACGCGGGTGTACTGGCTCCAGACGCCGAGGTGGCACGCGGATATCCGCGTGCCGGCCAATCGTCCCGACTTCTCAGGAGTGCGGAGCATCCGCGAATGCAGCGACGCGCAACTGGCCGCGCTGCTCGAGCAGGAGGCATTTTGCGGCGTGACGACCGTCGAGGGGGAAGTGTGCCGTTGGCTTCGTCAGATCGATTACCGCCTGCGCGACACGGACGATTTCGGCCGCATGGTGTTCGCCGGCAACGATGTCGAGGAAATCGGCATTGCAACCGACTACTACGAGTTGTGGCATCGGCTGCCCGATAGCGTTGGCCCGAGCTTCGCGCTTACGCGGATCGGCGACGATGCCGAGCGCCGCAAGGCGTACTTGTGCGTGGCGGGCGAGTATTTCGTCTACATGCGCGATCGCGCGCTGCCGACTTCGCCTGCGGTGCGCATACGCAGCAAGATCGCGCTCGGCTCGGCGCAGCGCGACGAGATCGAGGCTTTCCTCGATTTCGAAGCGTCGTTTGGCCGAATCGTGAACGGGCGGGGCATCGTCGAGCTCTCGACGTTGCCCTGGCGCGAAGGCGCGCTCGCCTTCGAGACGGGCCGGCTGGCAGCGGAAATCAATGTGCCGCTCGCGGGCGAAAGCCGGTGGCGTTTGATCGAAGGGTCCGGCGATTTTCCTCTGGTCGGGATCGATGTCGAGGCGTGAGCGCAAGAGCGGCCAAAGCCGCCTACACGCATCGCGCCCGGCCGCGCGGTGGCGCCGCGCGGCCCGCCGGGTCCTGTCGTGGGTGGCCGCCGCGCTGGCCGCCCGCGCAATGGCGCGAGGGCTGGCCGGCGCTTCGAAACCGCCGCGCGCAGGTGCCACGCGCAGCTAAGCGCAGCGGGGCACACGCGCAGGCTTCAGCGCGGCCGGTATCCGAGTGCCCTCGACACCATGAGGGCCTGCTCCCTGATGAGGTTGCCGATGCGCTCGGCGTTCGGCGACAACACGCGGGGTGTCGGCCCCGGCACGCTGATGGCGGCGATCGAGACGCCATCCTGGCCGCGTATGGGGGCAGCAATGCAGCTCACGCCATCTTCGAGCTCATCCTGCTCCAGGGCGTAGCCGCGCGCGACGGTCGCCTTCAAGTCGCGCGCGAAGGTTCCGCGGTCCGTGATCGTCTGGCCGGCGAGTGGCTTGAGCGGAGCCTTCTCGAAGATCAGGTCGAGCGCGCGCCCATCGCGCTGCCATGCAAGGATCGCTTTTGCCGACGCCGACGTGTAAGCGGGAAACGTCGCGCCGACACCGGGCACCATCCGCAGCGGATGCGTGCCTTCCACCTGATCGACATAGACCGCGACGGTCCGGTCCAGCACCACGAGATTGCTGGTCTCGCCAGTTTGCCGCGTGATGGCTTCGAGCCTCGGGTGCGCGAGCTCGCGCAGGGCGGAAGTCCTTCGCTTCAGTGTCGGGGAAAAACGCAGCAGCCGGTTGCCGAGCACGTATGAGCGCGACTCGCCGTCCCGGCCGACGTACCCGTTGTCGACGAGCGTCGTGAGCAGCCGGTGAACGGTGCTGGGCGACAGGCCGGTGAGCCGCGTGACGTCGGACAGGCTGGCCTTGCCGTCCTGTGCGTCCGCGAGAACGTCGAGGATCTCGAGGCCGCGCAGCAAGGACTGCACATTGCTGTTCATCTGGTCTCCGATGCAGGTGAAGGGCGCGGGCAAAGCCGCGAGCACGGTGGGGCAACGTTGCAAGTGTCGGCGTTCGGGGCGCGCAATTCAATAGCGAATGCACGTTTCGCGAGGCCAGGAATCCCTTCCGGCTTGGTTCGGAAATCTCCGAAGTACGCTTCTGCAATGTCCTGTTTTACCGGCCTGACTCCTTGCCTAAACTCGACCTTGACAACACTGGAGGCAAGCAACATGGGCGGGAACCGGTATGACAATGGGCGACTCGATTTGCCGTTCGTCGGCATCTGCACCTTCGCGAAATCGCCGCTGTGCCTGGATTGGGACGCGATCGACGCCGACGTCGCGGTGATGGGCGCTCCGTTCGACTGCGGCACGCAGTGGCGCGCGGGCGCGCGCTTCGGTCCGCGCTCGATTCGGGAAGCGTCGACGCTGTTTTCGTTCGGCCACAGCGGCGCATACGACTTCGAGGACGACGTCGTCTACCTGCCGAGCGACGAGGTGCGCATCGTCGACATTGGCGACGCCGACATGGTCCACACCGACACGGAACAGAGCCACGCGAACATCGAGTACGGCGTGCGCAAGATCCTGGCCGCCGGTGCGCTGCCGGTCGTGATGGGCGGCGATCACTCGATCAATATTCCCTGCGTCAACGCGTTCGAAGGGCAGGCGCCCTTTCACATCGTGCACATCGACGCCCATCTCGACTTCGTCGACGAGCGGCACGGCGTGCGTCACGGTCACGGCAATCCGCTGCGCCGTGCCGCGGAGAAAAGCGTGGTGTCGGGCATGACGCAGATCGGCATCCGCAACGTGTCGTCGACGGCGCGCGACGGCTACGAACAGGCGCGGCAGATGGGCTCGGACATCATTTCGGTCCGGCAGCTTCGCCGCCTAGGCATCCAGGGCGTGCTCGATCGCATCCCGAAAGGCGTTCGCTACTACCTGACCATCGACATCGACGGCTTCGACCCGTCGATCGCGCCGGGAACGGGCACGCCGAGTCACGGCGGGCTGCTGTACTACGAGGGACTCGAGCTGGTCGCCGGACTCGCGGAGCAGGGCGACGTCGTGGGTATCGATCTCGTTGAAGTGGCGCCTGATTACGATCACTCGGGATCGACGTCGGTCCTCGCGGCCCAGTTGCTGCTCAACACGATCGGCCGGGTGATGCATCAGCGCAAGCTCAAGCGCAGCCGCTTGCGCTGAGCGGGCCTGGCGGACCGCGCGGGTCGTGTCGCGCGCGGTGCAGCCGGGCTCAGGTGGCCGCTTTCCTGCGCGTGCGGGCGCGGTGCCCGCCAAGCTCGGCGGCGGCCTCGAGCAGATGCTCATAGAACGACTGCACGACGCGCGCGGGCTGGACGCCTTTGCGCATGATGATGCTGAATTCCAGATGCGTGACGTAGTGTTCGGGGTCGACGCGCAGTAGCAGGCCGCTGTCGACCCAGGGCCGCGCGTAGTGAGGGGGCAAAAAGCCGATGTAGTTGCCGGACAGGATCAGCATCGCGCGGCCTTCGACGTTGTCGACGAGCGCGGACGCATGCGACATGCGCAGCAGCTTCAGCTCCTGGGTGCCGAGATAGGCGCGCGCGGCGAGGCGGTACTGGCTCAGCGCACCGATCGGAATGCGTTCGTGTGCGTGCTCGCTGAGCGGATGCGTCGCCGCGCAATAGAGCCCCTGCTCCTCGCGGTAGAGGGGCGTGTAGTTGAGCCCGGCGATCTGCGTCGGGAACGGGCCGACCGCCAGATGCAGGCGGCCGTCGAGCACGTGCCGCTCCATGTCGCCCGGCGTCTCGATCTGCACTTGCAGACGGACATCGGGCGCGGCGCGGCCGAAATGGCGAATCGCGACCGGCAGTGGCGAGTGCTGATCCGTGAGGATCGCCTCGACCATTCCGAAGTGCAGCGCGCCCTGAAGTTGATTGCGCAGCGCGCCGGCTTCCATCTGGAACGTGTCGACGGCGCCTAGCAGCCGCTGGGCCGCCTCGTGCAGCTGGATGCCGTCGTCGGTGAGGCGAAAGCCGCCGCGCCCGCGTTCGCACAGGCGAATGCCGAGCCGCGTTTCGAGCTGCGCCATGTACTCGCTGATGCTGGACGCGCCGATGTTCAGGATCGGTTGCGCGGCCGCGAAGCCGCCGCATTGCACGATCGTTTCGAAGATGCGCAGCAGTTTGAGATCGGTGTCCTGGAGCTTCATGGTCGGTGCGTTCAGTTAGTTCGGAAAGTGTCGAAGCATATTGGGGACATTGAGCATTCTATTGAGGAAATGGCCTGGCCAGAATTGTTTTCGCGCTGGCGAAGACAGCAACCTGCGACTGAAGGGGGAAACGATGATGAACAGACGTCAAACATGCATGAAGCTGATGGCGGCCGGGGTACTCGGGCTGGCGTCGCTTTACGCCGTTGCAGGCGACGAGCAGGTTGTCAGGATCGGCCTTACCGGACCCTTGACCGGCTCGCAGGCGGCAATCGGCAAGGACGACGAGAACGGCGTGCGGCTCGCGATCGAACGCCTGAACGCACGCGGTCTCGTGATCGGCGGCAAGAAAACGCACTTCGAGCTGGATTCGCAGGACGACGCCGGCGATCCGCGCACCGGCATGACGGTCGCGCAGAATCTCCTCGATGCGAACGTCAAGGTCATCTTCGGGCCGTTCAACTCGGGCGTCGCGATTCCGATCTCGAACCTCGTGAACAACGCGAGCATCGTGATGGCGACCGTCGCATCGAATCCGTCGATCACGCAGCACGGCTATCCGTTCGTATTCCGGATTTCCGCCAGCGACACGCAACTGGGCAGCCGGATGGGCGACTTCGCGGCGCGGCAGCTCAAGGTGACGCGCGTCGCCGTGGTCGACGATCGCACCGCATACGGGCAGGGGGTCGCCGACGAATTCGTCCGCTCGGCGAAGGCCAACGGAATCCAGATCGTCGATCGTGAATACACGACCGACAAGGCGACGGACTTCATGTCGATTCTCACGCGCATCAAGGGTGCCAATGCGCAGGCCATCTTCTATGGCGGCTATTACGCTCAGGCGGGCGCGCTGCGCCGGCAGATGAAGCGGCTCGGCATGAACGGCTACCTGATGGGGGGCGACGCGATCTGCAACGCGGAACTCGGCAAGCTCGGCGGTGATGCGGTCGACGAGCGCGTGTATTGTCCGCAGGGCGGGCCGGTGCTCGCGCAAACGCCTGAAGGCCGGCAATTCATGGAGGACTACCGCAAGCGCTTCGCGACCGACCCGCTGACGTACAGCGCGGCGCTTTACGACGGGATGAACCTCGTTGCGCAGGCAATGGAGAAGGCCAACTCGATCGACCCGGAGAAGTATCGCGCCGCGCTCGTCGATACCAATTTTCAGGGCATTTCAGGACACTACCAGTTCGACGGGAATCGGGATTTGCTTCATTCGCCGATCACGATTTACACATATCGTGAGGGCGTCCCTTCGCCCACGAAGCAGTAGGCTGATCTCGCGTGGCCAGATTCCTGACCGGGATCGATATGCCCGTCGACGGCGGGCGCTCGGTGTAGCGGCGTAGCCGGAGTCGGAGCGCCTCGCGAGCAGCGAGGCGCGTGTCAATCCGGAGATCGGCGTCCGCAATCTTGCACCTGGCGATGCGGGCTTCCGACTGGACGGAAATCCGAATCTGCTAGGGCGCTGCCCGCCCGCCTTTCGGCTTGTCTCAGGCATTGAATCGGCGTGTAATGAACCATGCCCGAGAGACCCGAGAGGCGGTATGCGCTGCACGACTTGCGGCTTCGAGAATCCGGCGGACGCAAACTTCTGTGAGGAATGCGGAGCCGGTTTGCCCCCGGTCTGCCCGGTATGCGGTCGCGTGTCGACGCGTACCGCAAAGTTCTGTGCCGGATGTGGCGCATCAATGAATGCTGCATCCCTGCTGGGCCCCACGGAGCAGGCCAGCACATCCGTCCCTATTCAATACACGCCTCGGCACCTGGTCGAGCGGATCCTGGCCGAGCAGGCGACCATGGAAGCCCGGGGCTCGACGCCCGGCGAACGCAAGACGATCACCGCGCTCTTTGCCGACATGGCGGGCTCGACCGCGTTGATCCGCGACCTCGACCCCGAGGATGCCCAGCGTCTGATCGACCCCGTGATCGCGCTCATGATGGAGGCGGTACACCACTACGAGGGCTACGTTGCCAAGTCCCTCGGCGACGGCATCCTGGCCCTGTTCGGCGCCCCGCTGGCCCACGAGGACCATGCTCAACGAGCCGTCTACGCTGCGCTGCGCATGCAGGAAGCGATGCGTCACCACAGCGATCGCGTGCGACTGGAATTCGGCATCGCGCTGCAGATTCGGGTCGGCATTCATACCGGCGAGGTCGTCGTGCGCTCGATCCGCAAGGACGACTTGCATGCCGACTACGATCCCGTGGGGCACACGGTCCATATCGCATCGCGCATGGAAAGTACCGCTACGCCTGCGACGACACTGGTGAGCGAGTCCACCCATAAGCTGACCGAGGGCTATTTTGTGTTCAAGGCGCTGGGGACCACCCGCGTCAAGGGCCTGCAGGACCCGCTCCTCGTCTATGAAGTCGTCGGCCCCGGGCCATTGCGCACGCGTCTGCAAGTGGCGGCGCACCGGGGATTGGCTCGCTTCGTCGGTCGCGACCCGGAACTGTCCGAACTGGAATCGTCCTGGGGGCGTGCGCGCGCCGGGCACGGGCAGATCGTCGGCGTGGTAGGGGAGGCCGGGGTCGGTAAATCGCGGCTTTTCCTTGAGTTCAAGGTCCGCACGCAACCGGGCAGCGCACTGGCGCTCGAAACGTTCTCTGTCTCGCACGGCAAGGCCTTTGCCTATTTACCGCTGATCGAGTTGCTGAAGAACTACTTCCAGATCACCCCCCGCGACGACGAGCGCACCTGCCGCGAGAAGGTCATCGGCAAAGTGCTGACGCTCGACCGCACGCTCGAGGAGCTTCTGCCCTATGTGCTGTATCTCCTCGGCATGGAGGAGCAGGAGTCGGCCCTGCTTGCCATGGATCCTCAAATCCGGCGGGAGCGCACCTTCGAAGCGATCACGCGCCTGCTGGTGCGCGAAAGCGTCAATCAGCCCGTGCAGGTGCTGTTCGATGACCTGCAGTGGCTGGACCGCGAAACCGAGGCGTTTCTCAATGCGCTCATCGAGCGCGTGCCCGACGCCAGGATACTGTTGCTGCTGAATTTCCGGCCGGAGTATCGGCCGGGCTGGAGTCACAAGGGCGATTACACGCAGTTGCGTCTCGATCCTCTGGGGCAGGTCGAATCCGAAGCACTGCTCGTCACATTGTTGGGCGCAGACGGCGCGCTTGCGCGTCTCAAGCAGTTGATTCTGGATAAAACCGACGGGAACCCGTTCTTCATTGAAGAGGTGGTCCAGACGCTCGTCGAGGAAAAAGTCCTGCTAGGCGAGCCCGGACGATACCGCATCGAAGCGGCACCCGACACCATCCAGATCCCGACCACCGTGAAGGGTGTGCTCGCCGCTCGCGTGGATCGCCTCGATCCTGCGGAGAAGGCGCTATTGCAAACGCTCGCCGTGATCGGCACGGAGTTTACGTGGAGCCTCGTGCGGCACGTCGCAGGGCAGCCGGAAGATCGCCTGCGCTATCTGCTGGCCAAACTTCAAGCCAGCGATTTCATTTACGAGCGGCCAGCGTTTCCAGAGGTCGAGTACGCCTTCAAGCATTCGCTCACGCAGGAAGTGGCAGGCCAAGCGTTGTTGACTGAGCAGCGTAGCGCGCTGCACGAGCGAACCGCGCAAGCGATCGAGGTGCTGTATCGCCCGCAACTGGACAGCCATTGCAGCGATCTGGCCCATCACTATAGCTTGAGTGGCAACCTTCCCAAGGCGGTGGAATATCTCCTCAGCGCCGGGAGCCAGGCGCTCGAGCGATCGGCACATCTGGAAGCCATTCCACATTTGAATCGTGCGCTCGAACTACTCAAGCGGCTGCCCGATACGCCCGAGCGCGCGGGCCAGGAACTGGCGTTGCGCATTGCGCTCGGTCCGGCCTTGATTGCGGCGCAAGGTTACGCGTCCTCCGAGGTGCAAGCGACTTTTAGCCGGGCGCTTGCGCTGTGCGAGCAGGGCGGAGAAACCCGGCAGATATTTCAGGCCAAGTTGGGTTTGCGCACGTTTTATTCCATGCGTGCAGAGCATCAGACTGCCTGCGAGCTCAGTGAAGGACTGCTTAGTCTGGCCGAGCGTGCGCGGGACCCGGAGCTGCTGGGGCAGGCCAGTTTCGTCCTGGGTGCCAGTTCGTTCCATCTCGGCGACCCGGTCAAGGCACGGGCCCATCTGGAGCGCGGGCTTGCCGCCATTGACCGTGAACACCATAGCGCCACGACCTTTCTCCTTGGACAAGACCCCGTGGTGCACGGACTCGTCGCTGCGGCCCGGACCCTGTGGTACCTCGGCTATCCCGACCAGGCCGCCAGGCGCGTCCAGGAAGCATTGACGTTGGCACGCAAGCTGTCCAACCCCTATAGCATGGCGCTCGCCCTTGCTCTTGCCGCCGAAGTGCACCAGTGCCGACGTGAGGCGCAACTCGCAGGGGAGTTCGCGCAAGCGGCCATGACGCTTTCGCGCGAGCAAGGGTTTCCATTCTGGTCGGCATGGGGAGACATCGTGCAGGGCTGGGCGCTGGCTGACCAGGGCGGCGCGGCGGAAGGCATCGAGCAGATCCGCCGTGGCCTGAGCGCTTGCCAGGCCACGGGCGCGGAGCTGACACGCCCTTACCAGCTGGCGCTGCTCGCCCAGGCATACATCAAAGCGGGGCAAGCGCCGGCGGCGCTGGAGACGCTGACTGAAGCATTGACGATCGCCAATCGGACGAGGGAACGGTATTACCTCGCCGAATTGCATCGGCTCAAAGGCGAACTGCTTTTACAGCTTGCACGCGAGCCGTCCACCGAGGCTTCGTACTACCAGGGGGCAGAGGCCTGCTTCCTCGACGCCATTTCGATTGCAAGCGCGCAAGGCGCAAGGTCGCTCGAATTGCGCGCGGCGTCGAGTTTCGCACGGCTGCAAAGAGACCGGGGGCACAAGGAGCCTGCCCGGCAGAGACTTTCTGCGATCCTGTTCGCCTTCGAGGAGGGCTTTGACACGGCCGACTGGCAAGAGGCCAAAGCACTCTTCGACGCGCTGGCGTAACAGAAAAACTTGCCTGAACGTGCTCACGTCAGCGCCATGACGACGTCGATCCGCTGCTCTGGCGAGTGCAGGTCCTCCACCACCCCATGAAGTCCCTCAGCTAACGGGCATCGATCGTTTAATCGCAATTTACGCATAAACATTCGCTCTATGCCTCTGGATGCTATCAAAAAAGCACGCTGAAATGGAGTCATTCGTCTCAACGGAGAACACCATGGAACTCATGCTCGCCGACACGCTTCCCGCCACGCGCCAGTCGTCGTTTCGCCTGTCGCCGCATCCGGACCATCATCGCATCGTCCACGTGAGCGCTGAGCGCGACGCGCTTGCCCAATTTCTGAAAGACGCCCGCAATATCGACGTCCAGAATCTCGAGTACGTGCCGTACATGCGCTATCACCTGGCCGACTTGCTGATCAAGCGCGTCGGCAATGCGTTCGCGCGAACCCTGGTCGACCTGGTCAAGGACCGCAACCACGGCGGTTTCACCATCGGTCTTCAGGGCCTCTCGCAGGTCGATTCGGACTACGTCAAGTTTGGTACGGCGATCGGCCACATCCTTGGGCCCAGCAACCACGACTCGATGTCGGGCACCTATTACGCGCGCTTCGTGGTCAGGCATACCGACGATAGCGACTCCTATCTGCGCCAGGCCTATCGTCTGTTCACGATGCACACCGACGGCACGTTCGTCACCGAGGCGACCGACTGGCTGCTGATGATGAAGTTTGCCGAGCGCAACGCGGTCGGCGGCGAGTCGCGCTTCCTGCATCTCGATGACTGGGACGAGCGCGAGCGCTTCGTGAACCACAAGTTCGCCACGAGGCCCTTCCTGTACAAGGCGCCGGGCTCCAAGAACGTCAGCGAGAGGGTCGAGCGCCCCGTGTTCTTTCAAAGCGAATTCGGTTTGTCGCTGTCGTTCATCGACCAGTTCGTGCAGCCCGCCAACCGGGAAGAGGCCGCCTGGCTGTATGAACTTTCGGCGTCGATGGAAGCTTCGGCGGGCACGAAGGAAGTCGCCCTGCCGGCCGGGGATCTCGTCGTCCTGAACAATTATTTCTATGTCCACGGCCGCGCGCCGTTCGAACGCGACGAAGCGCTCTTCCGCGAATTGATGCGGCAGCGAGGCACGTTCGTACAATGACGGCGCCGTCGCCCGATCCGGCAGGCTGCCAGCGTGCCGGGCCCGGGTGGTCGGCCTTTTGAAGCATCAGATTGTGGAGAGACAGATGAAAGAACCCCTCGGCGCCGCCGACGTCCAGCCGCTCCCGCGTGCCGGGCAGAGCAGCCAGGCCGCGTACGGCATGAAGCAGGATGCTCCGGCACGGCTTCGCAAGATTCTTTCATTGGCCGACTTCGAGGCGGCGGCGCGGGGCTTCCTGCCGCGCCCGCTGTTCGGCTACATTTCCGGCGCCGCCGAGGACGAGTTGTCCCGCGCGGCGAACCGAACCGCGTTCGAGCGCCTGAAATTCCGGCCGAGGGTGCTGGTCGACGTCGCGCGACGGTCGCAGCAAACGACGATCTTCGGCCACCGCTACGCGTCGCCGTTCGGGATCGCGCCGGTCGGGATCAGCGCGATCTCCGCATACCGGGGCGACATCGCGCTGGCCGAGGCCGCGCAGGGCGAGAACATCCCCGCGATCATGAGCGGCACCTCGCTGATCCCGATGGAGACCGTTCGCGCGGCCGCGCCGGACACATGGTTCCAGGCCTATCTGCCAGGCGACGCCACACGCCGCGACGCGCTGATCGAGCGGGTCGAATCCGCCGGCTTCGCGACCCTCGTGATCACGGTCGACATACCCGTATGGGCGAACCGCGAGAACAACGTCCGCACCGGCTTCTCGTTGCCGCTGCGCCCGTCGCTGCGCCTGGCGATGGACGGCCTCGTGCGGCCCCGGTGGCTTTGCGGCACGTTCCTGCGCACGTTGATCAACCACGGGATGCCTCACTTCGAGAACTCGTTCGCGACGCGGGGCGCGCCGATGCTGTCGGCTTCGGCGATCCGCGACACCACGGGCCGTGACCACCTCTCCTGGGCGGACATCGCCCGGATTCGCGAGCGCTGGCGCGGGAACCTGGTGATCAAGGGCATCCTGCACGTCGACGACGCGCGGCGTGCGGCGTCCATCGGCGCGGACGGCATCATCGTCTCGAACCACGGCGGACGCCAGCTCGATGGCGCGGTCGAACCCTTGCAGGTGCTGCCGGAGATCTGCGATGCGGTCGGCAACGATTTGGTCGTGATGATGGATAGCGGCGTGCGGCGTGGCGCCGATGTGCTGAAGGCGCTCGCGCTGGGCGCCCGTTTCGTGTTCGTCGGGCGCCCGTTCATGTATGCCGCGGCCGTTGGCGGCGCAGCGGGCGTGCGGCATGCGATCGGCCTCCTGCGGGACGAAGTCGACAGGAACATGGCGATGCTCGGCACGCGTTCGGTCGACGAGATCACCCGTGATGCGCTCGCATGAGGACACGGACGGCACCGTTGCGCCGCCCGGGCGTGTCCCGGCAAAGCGCCAGGGCATGTCCCAACAAAGCAAGCGACTGTCCCAGATAAGCAAGCGGGGATCGCAGCGACTCCGGATACTGGTGGGCATGGATCGAAGCCTGACGCGCCGTGCAAGACGGCGCGCCGGCCTCGTCGACGACCGCTCCTGCTGAATCGACAGCAGCCACTCCCCCTGGAGACGCATCATGAATTTTCTCGACGGCCACCTCTTCCCCGAGAACCAGCAGCCCCTGATTATCACGGCCGCGCCCTATGCACCGGGCTGGTTGCCCAGCGACTTCCCCGAGGACATCCCGGTCACCATGGAAGCGCAGATCCAGAAGGCGGTGGACTGCTATAACGCGGGCGCCACGGTGCTGCACCTCCACGTGCGCGAGCTGGACGGCAAGGGCAGCAAGCGCCTGTCCAAGTTCAACGAACTGATTGCCGGCGTGCGCAAGGCGGTGCCGGAGATGATCATTCAGGTGGGCGGCTCGATCTCGTTCGCGCCCGAGAACGAAGGCCAGGCGGCGAAGTGGCTCTCCGACGACACCCGTCACATGCTGGCCGAGCTCGAACCCACGCCGGACCAGGTGACGGTGACGGTCAACACGTCCCAGATGAACGTCACCGATCAGGCGGAAGACGCGGACTTCAAGGGCACCTCGCGCGAGAATCCGACGCTCTTTAACGCGTACAAGGAAATGACCGTGCCCGCGCAGCCGGGCTGGGTCGAGGAGCACGTGCGCCGCCTTACGGCCAAGGGCATCCAGAGCGCGTTCCAGTGCTACAACCTCAACAGCTTCGAGTCGGTGGAGCGGCTGATGCGCCGCGGCTTCTACAAGGGCCCGCTGGTCATGAACTGGGTGGCGATCGCCGGCGGCATGGATACGCCGAACATCTACAGCCTCGGCAACTTCATCCGCTCGGTGCCCGACGGCGCGGTGGTCACGGTGGAGAGCAACGTGCGCAACGTGCTGCCGGTCAACATGATGGGCATTGCGATGGGCCTGCACGTGCGCTGCGGCACGGAAGACTGCCTGTGGAACCAGAAGCGCACCGAAAAGATGAGCACCGTGAAGCAGATCGAGCAACTCGTGCGCATCTCGCGCGAGTTCGGCCGCGACATCGCGACCGCGAAAGAGGCGCGCGAGATCAGCAAGATTGGCGTGTTCTACGACACGGTCGAGGAATCGCTGCAGGCGAACGGCTTCGCACCGAACCGCAACGGCGGCACCCAGGGCTTCCTGCGCAAGACGGCCTGATCACGCCTGTTACTAGCGTGAACAGGCCCTGGGAGCCTGTCACCCGGCCGGTGCGCTCTGGCCGGCCGATTGCTTGCGCCAGTCCGAGACGCTGCAGCCGACGGCGGCACGGAACCAGTGGCTGAAACTGCTGTGAGCGGAAAAGCCCAGCAGCACGGCCACCTCGCCGCCCGGCATGTCGCTCTCGAGCAAGTGGCGCATCGCCAGTTCCAGGCGCACCTGGTTGAGCATGGCCGAGAACGTCAGGCCTTCTTCGCTGAGGTGACGGTGCAGCGTGCGGCGATCGATGCGCAGATGCCGTGCGACCAGTTGCGCCGTGCATCGTCCGCCGGGGAGCAGGGCGAGGATCACTTCCCGGCATGCGTCGCGCACGCTTTCGCCACGGCGGCGCAACGCGGTCTCCAGATAATCCCGCGCGAAATACGCGGCCCCCGGATCGTCGCGCGTGCGCGGCATCGAGAGGTCGGCCGCCGCGCAGACGAGGCCGTTGAATGGCTGGTTGAACATCGGATTGCGGCCGAAGAAGGTCCGGTAAGACGCCATGTCGGCTGGCGGGCGGTGCGTGAAGCAAACCTGCCGCGGCCGCCATTGCGGGCCGATCAGTTCGCGCAGGATGCGCATTTTCACGCCGACCGCGAGCTCCATCGCCTGACGTGTGCCGAGGCCGGCTCGCGGCAGCAGCTCCTCGCGGATCACGACGACCTGGCCGGCGTCCTCGATGCGCGTGATCAGCGTGGCGCTCAGCAGCTTCTCGTAGCGGCACAGGGTATCGAGCGCCTGCCGCGGGGTCGGCTCTTCCTTGAGCACCAGCGAGATCGGCCCGAGGTTGGAAAGCGTGCGCCGCGCCGCGAGACGCAGCGCGAAATCCTCCACGCCGGTGTCGCGCGCGCTGACCTCGAGCAGTTCGCGCACGGTGTGGCTGGGGATGAGCGCCTCGGGATTATCGAGCACGCGTGCCGATATGCCGACCGCGCGCAGGAACGCGTAGGGATCGCGCCCGAGCGACTCGACCAGTTCGACGTAGCCGTTCAGGCTGGCACTGCGTATCAGTTTGTCGACATGTTGCATGGCCGCCATTATGTCTCGCTGTAATCCGGATGACAAAACCCGCATACCTGTCCATGGACCTGAACCTGATTGGGCTGTTCGTCGAGATCGTGGAAGCGCGCAGCCTCAGCGCGGCCGCACGAAAGCTCGGCATGACGCGCGCGAACGTGAGCCAGCGGCTGAAATTGCTGGAGCGCGAAACGGGCGCCCAACTGCTGCGCCGCTCGACGCGCAGCTTTGAACTGACGCAGGCCGGGAGCACGCTGTATGACTCCGGCCAGCGCATCATGGACGAGCTGGGCACGGCCCGCGCGTCGATCGACAGCCTCGGCCGGACATTGCGCGGCCGGGTGCGAATCAGCGTGCCGACCGGCTTTGGCAGGCTGTTCGCCGGTGCGAAGTTGCTTGAATTCGCGCGGGCGAATCCGGGCATCGCGCTCACTGTCACGTTCAACAACGCGATCGAAGACATGATCGCCGCCGAGGTGGATGTGGCGCTCAGGATTACCTCGACGCCGCCGCTGGACTGCGTCGCGCGCAAGATCTGCGCGTTCGACTGGAGCCTGTGCGCGTCGGCCGATTATCTGCGCGAGCAGGGTCCGATCGAGCGCCCGGCCGACCTCGAAAAACACGCGCTCATCTGCGCGCCGTATGGCGGCCGGCGTGTGCCGATCGAACTCGTGCACCGGGAGGATGCCGAGGACATCCACACGATCACGGTCCCGCCCGCGCTGGAATCGTCGGACTACCCGTTCCTTGCGGAGGCGGTGCGCGAGGGCATGGGGATCGGCGTGCTGCCGGACTATGTGATCCGCCTGCCGATGAACCGGGATTTGCTGCCGGTTTTGCAGCCCTGGCGCGTCGTCGGCCGGCAAAGCACGCTGTACATCGTCACGTTGCCCAACCGCTATCCGTCGCCCGCCACGCAAGCGCTGATCGACTTCCTCCACGACAAGGTCCTCGAACTGGCCCAAACCTGGACCTGACGCGCTCGCCCGGCGCAATCGAACGCAAGGCGAATTCGGTGACAGGGCGGCCAGCACCGGCAATCGCGCATCGCGCCGCCACACTGTCAAGCCTCTATTAACAGTCCGTCAATCCGCAATGTGATTGTCAAGAAATAAGCTGCGCCCGACAATGTGCTGAACGATGGATCAGTACAGGCAGACGTGACGACGATGGACCCGGAGCTGCTTGATGCACCGACCGGCACCGGGGCATGCGGCAGGCGAGCTGTCGTGACGGACGTCCGCTCCTGTTGTTCCGGTGGTCATCGCCGCTGATTCTCTATTTCATCGATCGACGCGCGAACGTTGCGCGCCTCGATCACGCCGCTTTCACGTCGCTTGCCTCTTTCATCCCACTTTCCACTCAGGATTCCTGATTATGCGCGAAGCCGTCATTGTCTCTACCGCACGCACACCGCTGACCAAGGCGCATCGCGGCGAATTCAACATCACGCCCGGCCCGGCACTCGCTTCGTTCGCGATGCGCGCCGCGGTGGAGCGCTCGGGCATCGATCCCGAATCGATCGAGGATGCGATCCTCGGCTGCGGCTATCCCGAGGGCATCACCGGCCGCAACGTCGCACGCCAGGCCGTGATCCGGGCCGGGCTGCCGGTCTCGATTGCCGGCACGACCGTCAACCGTTTCTGCGCATCGGGCCTGCAGGCGATTGCGATCGCCGCGGGCCGCATCGTCGTCGACGGCGCGCCGGCCATGATCGCGGGCGGCGTCGAAAGCATCTCGGGCATCCGCCGGGACCAGCATCGCGCGAGCGACCTCGATCCGTGGCTCGTCGAGCACAAGCCGTCGCTCTACATGGAGATGATCGATACCGCCGACATCGTCGCGCAGCGCTACGGGATCAGCCGGGAAGCGCAAGACCGCTTTGCGGTGGCGAGCCAGAACAAGACCGAAGCGGCGCAGCTCGCGGGCCGCTTTGTCGAGGAGATCGTGCCGGTCACCACGACGATGGCCATCACCGACAAGCAAACCGGTGAGGTGAGCCAGCGCGAGGTCACGATCGATGTCGACACCTGCAACCGCCGTGGCACCACCTATGAAGCGCTTGCGAAGCTGGCGCCGGTCAAGGGGACGGAGAAGTTCGTCACGGCGGGCAATGCATCGCAACTGTCGGACGGTGCTTCGGCATGCGTACTGATGGAGGCGAAGCAAGCCGAGCGCAGCAACATCGCGCCGCTAGGCGCGTTCCGCGGCCTCGCAATGGCGGGCTGCGAGCCGGACGAGATGGGCATCGGCCCCGTGTTCGCGGTGCCCAGGCTGCTCGCCCGCCACGGTCTCACGATGGACGACATCGGCCTCTGGGAACTCAACGAGGCATTCGCCTCGCAGGCGATCTACTGCCAGCAGCGCCTGGGCATTCCCGAGGAGCGGCTGAACGTGAACGGCGGCGCGATCTCGGTCGGCCATCCGTTCGGCATGACGGGCGCGCGCCTTGCGGGGCACGTGCTCCTCGAAGGCCGGCGTCGTGGCGCGAAGTACGCGGTCGTCACGATGTGCATTTCCGGCGGCATGGGTGCCGCTGCCCTGTTCGAAATCTACTGAACGAAGCCCGGTCGTGGACCTGAACTTGATGTCGGCGGCGCAGCAATGAGCGAAGCGCTCGCACGGCGTGCGCCCGCCGGTGCGGCGCGCGCCGCCGCAACCCGGCGAAGGCACGACAGACGTGCTGCATTCGCTGCTCGGGCTGTCCGATGAACGGATCTCGCAACTGAAGGCGGATGGCGTCGTTTGACATCGCATCCGCAATTCGAATGGGATCGTGGCGATCGATGAGGATCAAGCCGGTGCGTCGCTGGAACGTGCGAGTGACGCTCTAACGAAAGCGCGTACGGCAGGGGAGAGCCCCTGCCGTCTGCTTGCCAGCGCGAGGTGGACGGGAAACTCGAAATCCGTGATGGCCTTGTAGCAAAGGCCGGGCTGCGTGAAGTGGGACATCGATTCGGGCACCACAGCGACGCCGTAGCCCGCGCACGCCAGACTGAGCCCGGAGATGAAGTCCCGGACGCGATAGTCGAGGAAGGCCGAGAAACCGCCAGCGGCACCCAACGCGGAGAGCACCTCGCCGAATCCTTCGTCCTCGTCGAATTGAGGCGAAATGAAGCTCTGGTCCTTCAGGTCGCGCGCAGTGAGCTTGCGACGCATCGCCAGTGGATGCGTGTCGGACATCGCCACCATGAGGCGCTCGGTGTGGACGATCGTGGCCACAATACCCAGCGGATATTGGCGCCGTGGCCGCACGATGCCGACATCGATTTCGCCGCCGGCCAGCGCTTCGAATTGGCGTGGCGTTTCCATCGGCACGACGTCGATGCGCACATTCGGATGCGATGGACGAAAATCGCGCAGCATGCCGGCTAGCGCGCCGCTGGACACGCTCGACGCTACGTAGCCGATCCGGACGATGCCCGCCAGGCCTCTGGCCGCCAGCCGGCCGATCTGGTCCGCGCGTTCGATGTGCCGCAATGCGGCTGCGGCTTCGGCATGGAAGAGACGTCCGGCATCCGTGAGCGTGACCGGCTGACGCTTGTTGCGGTTCAGCAGGCGAACGCCGAGGTCTCGTTCGAGTCGTTGAATCTGGGCGCTCAAGGCCGACTGGGCGACATTCAAGCGATCCGCCGCGCGCGCGAAGTGCAACTCCTCGACCACGGCGGTGAAGTATCTGAGTTGACGAGCGTCGATCATTTAATCGGAGAGTGTGCTTAAAGACTTGGAATCGTGGCAAAAATACTATCGTACAAACGCCGGTTAAAGCCCTACTGAGTTTCCCGCCATTTCGAAACCGTCTTTCCAAACTGTTTCCTGAACCAGAAGGCAAAAGCGCTTGAACTGGAAAAGCCGAGCAGATCCGCCAGTTCGGCGAGCGAGCGGTCGCTATCGCGGATTTGTCGCGAGGCGAGCTCGCACCGGACATCCTGAAGCAACGACGAAAATGAGGTGGTCTCGGCGGCCAGACGCCGATGCAAAGTACGGCGATCCACGCCGAGATGTCTCGCCACCCGGTCGGCCGTGCAGCGGCCATTGGGCAGCATCGCGGCAATGACCTGACGAATGGTATGCGTGTCGCTGTCATTCGCGCTCGTCAAAGCCTGATCCAGAAAGCGGCGTGCATAGAGCGCCATCTGGGAGCCGCTGGCAGGCCGAAACGCCGCCAGGTCCTTTGCGTGGCACACGATGCCATTGAAGTCCGAGTTGAATTCGACTGCGGAGCCGAAGAAGGCCTTATGGCATGTCGCGCCATTCGGCGGGCGGTGCTCGAAACAGACGCTTCGCGGCCGCCAGTTCGGCCCCAGCAGCTCCTCGATGCTGCGATAGAGGACGCCGACGGCCATCTCGATGGACTGCCGCACGGAATTTTTGTCGTCGACCAGAATGTGCTCGCGGATCAATACGGCGTCGCCATAGTCCTCAATGCGGGTCAGCAGGGAGGCATTGATCAGGCGTATGTACCGGCACAGGCTCTCTAGCGCCTCTCGGGCCGTAGGCGCTTCGCTCATGACCGCGCTGATGGGACCCAGGTTGGACAGGCGCCGGCTCCTCGCCAGCCGCAAGCCGAAATCCTCCACATTTGCCGCCGCAGCGCTGCTTTCCAGCAGCTCACGGAC
Organism: Paraburkholderia silviterrae; assembly: GCF_004353915.1. GTDB lineage: Bacteria > Pseudomonadota > Gammaproteobacteria > Burkholderiales > Burkholderiaceae > Paraburkholderia > Paraburkholderia silviterrae. The sequence continues at coordinate 139,576 of NZ_SMRP01000015.1, forward strand.
CGCATTGCTGCTGATGGGCGCATCCGGATCGACCAGATCGCGTGCACTCAATCCGACTCTGCGCAGCATGCGCGCAGGATCGAGTCCGAGATGGCGTGCGAGATCGCTATAGCCAGTCAGGCTCGCGCTTCGGATCGTGAGCATGGATCGCTGCATGACGGTGTCCCAATTTAGACATCTAATGTCCCAAATAATACATTACGGTCGCTTTCGCGGCGATATTCTTCTGGTGTGAATCGGATGGCGTCGGCGACAAGACGCTACGAGCCCAGTTCAAATCATCTCTATTCCCTACCTGGTATTCACAGGAGACACGCCATGAATTTTCTCGACGGACACTTGTTCCCCGAAAACCAGCAGCCGCTGATCATCACGGCCGCGCCCTATGCGCCGTCGTGGCTGCCGTCGGACTTCCCCGGGGAGATTCCGGTCACGATGGAGGAGCAGGTCCAGAAGGCGGTGGACTGCTACAACGCGGGCGCAACGGTGCTGCACCTGCACGTGCGCGAACTGGACGGCAAGGGCAGCAAGCGTCTGTCGAAGTTCAACGAGCTGATCGCCGGGGTGCGCGCGCGCGTGCCGGAGATGATCATCCAGGTGGGCGGCTCCATCAGTTTCGCGCCGGAAACCGAGGGCGCGGCCGCCAAGTGGCTGTCCGACGACACGCGCCACATGCTGGCCGAACTGGACCCCAAGCCCGACCAGGTGACGGTGACGATCAACACCTCGCAGATGAATGTCCTGGAGCAATTCGATGCGCGCGACATCATCGGCACCTCGATGGAAGACCCGGCGGTGTTCAACGCTTACAAGGAGATGACGGTGCCCGCGCAGCCCGGCTGGGCCGAGGAGCATATCCGCCGTCTCACGGCCGCCGGCATTCAGAGTGCGTTCCAGTGCTACAACATCAACAGCTTCGACTCGGTGGAGCGCCTGATGCGCCGCGGCATCTACAAGGGTCCGCTGGTGATGAACTGGGTCGCCATCGGCGGCGGCATGGATGTGCCCAACGTCTACAGCCTGGCCAACTTCGTGCGCGCGGTGCCCGATGGCGCGGTGCTGACGGTGGAAAGCTCCGTGCTCAATGTGCTGCCGGTGAACATGATGGGTATCGCGATGGGCCTCCACGTGCGCACGGGTACTGAGGACAACCTGTGGAACCAGTCGCGCACGGCCAAGATCGGCACGGTCGCGCAGATCAAGCAACTGGTGGACATCGCCCGCGTATTCGGCCGGCCGATTGCCACGGCCAAACAGGCGCGTGAGATCAGCAAGATCGGCGTGTTCTACGACACGGTGGAAGAAACCCTGGCCGCCAACGGCTTCGCGCCCAACCGCAACGGCGGGCAACAAGGCTATCTGCGCAAGATCGCCTGACCGGCAATGATGGGCGATGGCGCGCACGTGCGCCATCGCCGTCGGCCTGCGCATAAATTAAGGTTATCTAATTAAATAAAATAGGTGGAGACAAAAAAATGAAAAAATACGCAGGCGGGATTTCGTTATTGCTTTCGCTTTCCGCGGCGCATGCGCAGAGCAGCGTTGCGCTATACGGCGTGGTTGACGATGCGTTGACTTTCAACTCGAACGCGGGCGGACAACGCCAATATTTCCTGACCAGTGGCGCGAAGACCGCGAATCGCTGGGGCTTGACCGGGACCGAAGATTTGGGCGGCGGCCTCAAGGCGATCTTCTCCATCGAAAGCGGATTTACCAACAATACCGGTGCATCGCTGCAGGGCGGCGCCATTTTTGGCCGCCAGGCCTATGTGGGTATTGCCAGCAATGCCGGCACGCTGACCCTTGGCCGCCAATACTCGAGCGGCTACTGGTATGTCGGGGGACCGCTGACCGCGGGCGGAGGCTGGGCTTTCAGCGGCTCGGGCTATGGCGCACATCCCGGCGACGTCGATAATCTCGACAGCTTCAATCGCGTGAACAATGCCGTGATCTACACGACGCCCAAGATCCATGGATTTACCGGCTCGGCCATGTACAGCTTTGGCGGCGTTCCGGGCTCGACGGCCGAGCATCAGATCTGGGCGCTCGGTGCTGGGTACGTGAACGGCGCCATCACGTTGGGCATGGGCTATCAGGTGGCCAACCAGCCCAACTTCTCGTTCTACGGCAATAACCCGTCGTCGAGCGCAACCGGCAACAACCTGTGGAGTCCGGTGAACGCGGGTTACGCATCGGCGGGGGCGCAAAAAATATTCGCCGCCGGTGCCGCGTATACGCTCGGCAGCGCGACGATTGCCGCTGTCTATAGCAACACGCGCTATACCGACCTCGGCGCAACGACGGTCGCAGGATTGACGGCGACCGAAGCGGGCTACCGTGGGGGCGAGACGTTCAACATCGGCGAACTCAATTTCAAATATTTGTTGACTCCGGCGCTCCTGCTCGGCGCGTCGTACGCTTACACCCATTCTTCCGGTGTCAACGCCGCTCGCTACCAGCAAGTCGATCTCGGCTTTGACTACTTCGTATCGAAGCGTACCGATTTTTACGGTGGGACGATCTACCAGCATGCGGCCGGAACGAATTCGCTGGGTTTGCCTGCAGTCGCGGAAATCGGCCCCGTGACCCCGTCGTCGAACAACCACCAGATCGTGGCGATCCTGGGGATGGGCCACAGGTTCTAAAGGCGCGAAACACCCTCGAAGGAGACAAGCATGCATATCCCGCGCGCCGATTCCCTGCCAAAGCATGATCTGGCCATGCGCACCTTGCCCCGCCCCCACCCGTATACGTGGGTGGTGCTCGTGCTCACCATCGGCCTGATGCTTTCCGACTATATGTCGAGGCAGGTGCTCAACGCCGTCTTCCCGGCGCTCAAGGCGGTCTGGAACCTCTCCGACGCGCAGCTCGGGTCGTTCAACAGCGTGGTTGCGCTGATGGTCGGCGTGCTCACGCTGCCGCTCTCGATACTCGCGGACCGCTGGGGACGGGTCCGTAGCATCGTCCTGATGGCGGCACTCTGGAGTCTCGCGACGCTCGGCTGCGCGCTCTCCACGAGCTACGGCAACATGTTGCTCGCACGTGCGCTGGTCGGGCTGGGCGAGGCGTCCTATGGCGCCGTCGGACCGGCGTTGATCATGAGCATCTTCCCGGCGCATCTGCGCTCGTCGCTGACCGCGAGCTTCATGGCGGGCGCCGCGCTTGGCTCGGTCATCGGCATGGCGCTCGGCGGCGTGATCATGGCACACCTGGGTTGGCGCTGGGCGTTTGGCGCCATGGCCGGCTTCGGCATCGTGCTGGTCGTGCTCTATCGCGCCGTGGTGACCGAGGCGCGGCTCGCGCCGCATCTCATCGAAAAAGCATCCCGCGCGGCGTCCGGCCGGATGCGTATCGCAGAGAGTGCCCGGATCGTCCTTGAAGGATTGTTCGCGTCGGTGTCCGCGCGCTTCGCTTATGTCGGCAGCGGCTTGCAGGTCTTCGTCGGCGGCGCGCTCTACGCATGGCTGCCAAGCTATTTCAACCGCTATTACGGCATGCCGCCGGCACGCGCCGGCGTGATGGCGGCGGGATTCGTCCTCATCAACGGACTCGGCATGGTCCTGTGCGGCATGCTGGTGGATCGCGCGAGCAAGGGCGATCCCACCAGGAAGTGGGGCATCGCGCTCGCGTATTGCGCCATCTCGGCCTTGCTGCTTGCGATCGCTTTTCGCGTGCCCATCGGCACTTTGCAGCTCGTGCTGATTGGTGCCGCAATGTTCGTCGTGTCCGGCACCAATGGCCCGTCCGGTGCGATGGTGGCCAACGTCACGCCTGCCGCCATCCACGGGTCGGTCTTCGCGACGCTCACGCTCGCGAACAGCCTGCTTGGCATGGCTCCAGGCCCATTCGTCACGGGCTTCGTCGCGGACCGTATCGGCCTGCACGGTGCGTTGGAAGTCCTGCCCTGTGTCGGGCTCGTCTCGATGCTGGCGTTTGCGCTAGGCAAGCGGCATTACGCGGGAGACCTCGAGCGTGCAAAACGGGCGCATGCTTGAGCTTGTCGCCCAGGCTTTCCGGACGGGAGCGGCTTCTCGCATGCAGCATGAGGATTCCTGAGTTGTCAGGCAATGCCCCGATAGTTCACAACGTGCGTGAGGAGAGCCTGTGAATTCGACGACAAGCGAAGAAGGGACTTCGAATCCATCGAGTCCACCGAGGCGGTGCGGTCCCGGCCGACCGAAGCGCCTGCGTGCCGCAAGCCTCGATCCGGAAGCCGAAGTGCTTTTGAACATGCTCAATTTCATGAAGCGCAAGCCGGTCAACCGTTTCAACTTTCGCCAGCATCGGCTGGCGTGGCGTTTGTCGGCGCTTGCGCTGGGCCGTGCGGATGCGGTGGCCCGCGTCGAAACACGATCGATTCCCGGGCCGTATGCGCCGATCCGGATGAAGGTGTATCGGCCCTCGCTGACGGCCGAGGCCGCGCCCGCATTCCTGTGGTTTCACGGCGGCGGTTTCATGATGGGCGGGCTCGCGACCGCCGATGCCATTTGCCGGCATATCGCGGCGGCTAGCGGCGTGATGGTGGTTGCGGTGCGCTACCGTCTGGCGCCTGAGCACGACCTGTATGCCGGTCGAGCCGACTGCATGGCCGCGCTGGACTGGATCGTCCGCGAGGGCAGCTTGCTCGGCATCGATTCCACGCGTCTGGCCGTGGGCGGCGACTCGGCCGGCGGCAATCTCGCCGCCGCGGTGGCCCAGCGCCATGTCGAACAAGGCGGAACGGCGCTGCGGCTTCAGGTGCTGGCCTATCCCGCCACGAATCTGCTCGACGATTTCGCTTCCAAGGCGGAAAACGCGGGCGGCTATGTCCTGACATCGGAGGGTATCGATGCGATCCGCAGGCTGATCACGCAAGGGCGCACGGATCTTGCGAATCCCTGGATCTCGCCGGCATTCACCCGCGAGCTGCGTGACTTGCCGCCGGCGCTCGTCGTGACGGCGGGCTTCGACCCGATCCGCGACGACGGCCTGGCCTACGCCGGGCGTCTGCGTGAAGCCGGCGTGCCGGTCGAATTGCTGCACTACGCCGGGCAGTTCCATGGCTTCCTGAACTTCGACGGCGTGCTGCGGGCCGCGCGCGATGCGCTCGACCGCATTGGCGCGGCGCTTCGGCTCGGCCTGGCAACGCCCGCGGGCGAAGCGGCGGCGCCGGCCGATCGCACCATAGAACTATCGGCGCCGTGCCGTGACGATGTCGCGTGGGCGGGTCTTCCCATGAGCCGCAATCTGGCGATTGCGTGGCTCATGCTCGGCGAGCGGCTCGAGAGCTGGCGCTGGACGATGATCCATCGCACGCTCACCGATATCGGCTGGACCGTGGCTCTGAGCGCGTTCCCGCTGTTCAACCCGGTATCCGTTTGCCGGGGGCTGCTCGGGCATTACTTCGCGCCGATTCAGGCCATTGAAACGTGGCATGGCAATGCGCATGGAAGCGCCTGATCCGTTGAGTTTGCGATGCGCGAGCCGCCTCGATTCGCGTGCCCCCATCCTGTTTTGTCGACCGGTATAAAACGTTATGGCTTCCTCTCTATTCCCCGATCCGTTTCAGATTTGGCGCGAAGCCTTGTCGAAACTCGAGAACGACGCCAACGCGCTCGCGAACGACAGCTTGAAATCGCAGGAAGTGCTCCAGTCGCTGCATCAGTTTTCGTCGGTCTCGATCGGCATGCAGCAATGGTTCGAGAAGACCATGGAGGAGTATTTGCGGCGTGCCAATCTGCCGAGCCGCAAAGCGGTCGATGAACTCGCGGTGTCGTTGCGGCGCATCGAGGAAAAGCTCGACCGCCTGTTGCCGCAGGAGATGTCTGCCGCGCCCGCGCCGCGGCCCGCGCGAACCCGCCGACCGCCCGGCGCGGCGTCCCCCTCCGAGCCCGTCGCCGCCGAGAAAAAAACGCGCCGCGGCACGCGTGCTGAGCGGAGCTGAACGATGGCCTCGCAGTCCACTGGAAAGACGGGCGCGAATCTCGCGCTGCCCGAGCGCCTGCAGCTCGAGGTCGATCGCGCCGTGCAGCGTGGCCTCAAGAGCATGGAGCTGCTTGGCCTCCATACACCCTCGGTCGGCAGGACGCCGAAGACCGTGCTGCATCGGCGCGGCACGCTGGAGCTGGTCCATTACCGCGCCGTTGTCGACGAGGTCTATCGCGTGCCGCTCCTGGTCGTGATGGCGCCGACGAACAAGGGCTACATCCTCGATCTGGCGCCGGGGCAGAGCCTGATCGAGTTCCTGCTCGGGCGCGGCTACGACGTGTACCTGATCGACTGGAACGCGCCCACGGACGACGAGCGCGATCTGAAGATCGACGACTACGTGCTCGATTTCATCCCCGATTGCATCAGACGCGTGCAACAGGACTCGGGCGAGCAGGACGTCACGCTGCTCGGCTACTGCGCGGGCGGCATGCTGTCGGCGATCTATCAGTCGCTGCATGTCGACGGGCCGGTAAAGAACCTGGTCTGCATGACGACGCCGGTCGACTTCTCGAAGATGGAGCTGTTCCGGTCATTGGCGGACGAGCGCAGTTTCGATGTCGACCGCTTCGTCGATGGCGTTGGTGTCGTGCCGGCGGATTTCGTCCTCGCAGGCTTTGACGTGTTGCGCCCGGCCAGCCGCATCGCCGGGCAGATCAGGCTGTGGGACAACCTCTGGAACGACCAGTTCGTCAAGGGCTACCGCATGATGGAGCGCTGGGGCAACGAGACGCTACCACTGCCGGGCGGCTACTTCCGCCAGACGACCCGGGAGCTGCTGCAAAAAAATGCCCTGTACGAAGGCACATTGCGCATCGGCGGGCGGCTCGTCGAGCTCGGCAAGGTCACGGTGCCGCTCTTGCACATCGTCGCGCAGTACGACCATATCGTGCCGCCGGATTGCGCGCGTCCATTGGTCGAGCGCGTCGGCTCGGCTGACAAGGAGGAGGTCGTGTTGCCGGGGGGCCATGTAAGCATTGCCGCCGGTGCGAACGCGATCAAACGTATGTGGCCCAAACTCGATTCATGGCTGGAGGGACGTTCGATATGACCCAGACATCACGCAGCTATCCGCTCAGCATCGAATCCGCAGGCAGGCAGATCGAGATCGCGCCGATGACGAGCGACGACCGCGACGCGGTGATCGCGTTCATCGCCACCTTGCCCGTGCACGATCTGCTGTTCGTGCCGCGCGACGTCCGCCGCCCGGAGGTCATCGACGCATGGATGCGCGCGCTCGACGGCGACAACGTGACCAGTCTGATCGCGCGCGAGCACGATGGGACGGTGATTGGCTGCACCGCAATCGTCGCCGACAAGCTGAGCTGGTCGCGGCATGTTGGCCAGTTGCGCGTGCTGGTTGCGCCCGCTGCGCGCGGGACGGGGTTCGGGCGGGCGTTGATCCAGGCGTGTTTTGCGCAGGCGCTCGAGCGCGGCTTGAAGAAGCTCGTCGCGCAGATGACAACCGATCAGGGGGCGGCGATCGCCGTGTTCGAGGCGCTGAGCTTTCGGGCGGAAGCGCTGCTGCATCGCCAGGTGGCCGATTCGGACGGCAAGCTGCACGATCTGGTGGTGCTCAGCCACGATGTCGACAACGTGGCGATGCGCCACGAGTTGTATGGATTGAGCGACGCGCTGGATGACGCGAATCCACGGTAGGCTGCCATGCGCCGACGCGCGCCGCCGCGAAGCGGTGGCGCGCGGGAATACCTTGTTCAAACGTGGGAAACAGCCTTGAAACGGTCCGGCGTGTAGTCGCTGCGGGACCGGGGCGCGTTGCCTTCCCCGGTTTCGCTCAGAGGGCGGAAACGCCGCAGTCCACCGCGACAGCCTGGCCCGTTATATACGAATTCTCTTTGGCTGTGGGCAGGGCGCCAAAGCCGCCGGCGCCCCCGTGATCGTGACTGTCTGGTGCCGATCGCTCTCCGGCGCCATGCAGTCCTCTGTCAATCAATCAGCTTGCGTATGGCCTTCTTGTCGATCTTGCCCACGCTGGTCTTCGGTATTTCAGCCACGAACGTGATCCGGCTCGCCTCCGGCACCGCATACCGGCTGATGCGGTTGGCTTCGACATGCCGGTGCAGATGCTGGCGCACATCTTCGGCGTCGAGCGAGCTTCCCTGGACGGGCACCACCAGCGCCATGGGCCGTTCGCCCCACTTGTCGTCCTTGACGCCGACTACTGCGCACTCCTGCACATCGGGCAGCTCGCCGATCAATCCCTCGATCTCGATCGACGAGACCCATTCGCCGCCGGTCTTGATCACGTCCTTGATGCGATCGACGATCTGCACATAACCGTCCGGCGTCATCACGGCAACGTCCTGGGTATGCAGGTAGCCGCCGCGCCAGAGCGCCTCCGACGCCTCGGGCTGGTTGTGGTACCCGAGCGTGAGGAACGGCGCGCGCAGCACGATCTCTCCGGGTGTCGTGCCGTCGCGCGGCACGTCGCGCATGTCGTCATCGACCACGCGCAAATCCACCATCGGCAGCGGGCGTCCCGTCATGGCACGTTTGCGGATGTTCTCGTCCTGGTCGGCGGGAGCGCCGCCCGGAGGCAACTGGGAGAGCGCCACCGTCGGGCCCGTCTCGGACATCCCGTAGCCCGCGAACACGTCGATACCCTGCTCGACGGCGCTGCGGCACAGTGCGGGCGGCAGCGCCGAACCCCCGATGACGATCTTCCATCCATCGAGCTTGCGGCCTTCGCGGCGGGCTGCGTCGAGCAGCATCTGCAGGATGGTGGGCACGCAATGCGAGAACGTGACTTTTTCGGTCTGCTGCAGTGCCAGCAATTGCTCGGGCACATAGCGGCCGGGCAGCACGATGCGCAGCCCGAGCAACACGGCGATATAGGGCACGCCCCACGCGAGCACGTGGAACATCGGCGTGATCGGCATATAGACGTCTTCGCGATGCAGGCGCTGTCCCTCGCGCGGCGAACAAAAGCTCGTCGCGATCGTCAGCGCATGCAGCACGATCTGGCGATGGCTGTAGCAAACGCCTTTTGGATCGCCCGTGGTGCCCGTGGTATAGAAAAGCGCAGCGCGCGTGTTCTCGTCGAACTCGGGAAAGACATAATCCGGCGATGCCGGCGCGAGCAGCGCTTCATATTCGCCCACGAAGGGCAGGGTGGTCGACGGCAGCGGATTGCCGTCGGCGAGCACCACGACCTGGCGCACGAACTTCAGCTCCGCCTGGATCTGTTCCAGAACCGGCAGGAAATCCGCGTGCGCGAGCACCAGCTCGGCACGCGAGTCGTTCAATGCGTAAGCGATCTGCTGGGGGGAGGTGCGGACGTTGACCGTAAACAGCGTGGCGCCCATCATCGGGATTGCGAAATAACTTTCGAGGTACCGGTGACTATCCCAATCGAGCACGGCAACGGTGGAGCCGTGCCTTGCGCCCAGCGCGTCGAGCGCGGATGCAAGTTGCCCGATGCGCTTGCGCAGATCGGCGAACGTATAGCGCTGCTTGCCGCGGTAGCTGATCTCCTGATCGGCACTCACGCTCTGCGAATTCAGCAGCAGTTGCTTGATGAGCAATGGATAGGCGTAGGCCGACGGGGTCGCGATGATCAGGTTGTCGGAAGCATCGGAAGCATCGGGTGTATGGGGCGCTGACACGGAGACTACCTCGTAGGGCTATCGGCGCAGCAACGTGCCGCGTCATCGTGTCAAGCATACTGAACGCATCCGGCCGAGTCCCCCCCATCGTGGAGGGGGAGGGTTATCGAGCATCGTAGTCGTGGGCATCATCCCGCCGCCGCGGATGCGATACGGCGGCTTCGGCTCGAACGAGCGTGTCGGCGGCGGCGAGTTCGTGCTGGTTGCGGCGGACCGTGGTGACGATGGACAGCTGTGCGAGCTTGCCAGCCGCTTGATCGCATGCGTCTTGAATGTCGGGGAGGGCGAGTACGACGGAAGATTTCCGCTTCGCGTCAGCATTGGCATTGCGACTTTCCCCGACCGCGCAAAGACCACTGAGGAACTTCTCGACCTGGCCGATTCGGCAATGTACGCAGCGAAGCGCGCGGGGCGTTCGACATGCAGGTTCGGCGCATCGTTGCGTGCAGCCACAGATACTGGATGCCGAAGTTTTCGCTATCTTCAGGAATGCAAATATAATCGGCGCATCCATGCGCGGCGCGCTGCGCCATCAGTGAAGTGCGAACCTTCGGGGGTGAATCTGCCGCTTCGAACGTGCCTTCATGTCAGGACTCCGTGATCCGAGACCACGGCAGGGGGAAGCGGGGTGACTGACATGTTCAGCGGCGCCTTGCCAAGCGTAGCGATGATATCGGCCGTGCAATGCGGCCCGGAAGTGGCAATGTCGACGGTCATCGATTCCGAGCCAGACTTGCGGTCGACGCTCATACTCCAGCGGCAAACTTTTGCGCCGTTCCTGGCGAGGCATTGCCATACCGGAATAACTTGAAGCCTGCCCTTTACGGCACGGATCAAGAGCCTTTGTATGACCATTTTTGTGCCCCTTTTTGTGACTCCCCTGGCCGGGAGAAAACCCGTACCGAAGGATAGTCGAGGAATGTTAAACATACAGGCGAGAAATATGTCTGCAAGTCACAAATGTACGGACGGTCGCGCTGGCTTTGGATTGCGTCGGCCAGGTGCGATTGTCCCTTGAAACCGCCGCGGATTTCGCAGACGCTGCCTGCAAAATCCCCGCCATCCCCGGTGGACCCGCCCGCGCCGGCCGGGCTCTATTCCTATGCCGGCGCAGTATAGTAGCCACTGCGGACGTCGAAATCCGGAATATCGAATGCGTGGGCGCATTCCGGACGGCGGATCACGTGCATGGACCGCCGGCAACATCCGGGCCGTGTGCCGGATTCCGTACCCGCCCCGTAAATGGAAGAAAGCGCCGCGCTGCTACCGCGCTGCTACCGCGCTGCTACCGCGCTGCTACCGCGCTGCTACCGCGCAGGTCCCTGTGCGCGACGCTTGCACATTTGGCCTTTCACAAGCCGATGTGGCGAATGGTGCCGTGCAGCAGCAACGATTCCCCTCATGGAGCATGGCGCTTGAACCGGAAAACGTCTCGACCGTCCGTGGTCTCGCCACCACGGTCCACTGCCCCTGCTGAAAGACGGGATGATCGTGTCCGGGAAAACCCGGGTCCCGTGGTCGGCATCGGTGCGTCGGCCGGCGGACTGGACGCCCTGAACAAACTGCTCGGACAGTTGCCTGTCGATACCGGCATGGCCTTCGTCATCGTGCAGCATCTCGATCCCCAGCACGAAAGCCGATTGCGTGACCTGCTGGCCGAAGTCACGCAGATGCCGGTGCTCGAGGCGCGCGATGGCCTGCCGGTCGAACCGGACCACGTCTATGTGATTGCGCCCAACACGACGCTCGCGATTGCCGGCGGTGAATGCCGGGTCAGTCCGCGCGGTGAGGCGCACGGCGTCCATCTGCCGGTTGACCATTTCCTCAAGTCACTGGCCGAATACTGCCAGGACCGCGCGATCGGCGTCATCCTCTCAGGCACCGGCACCGACGGGACGCTGGGCGTGGAGGAGATCAAGGCTGCGGGAGGCATCACGCTCGCCCAGGACGAACAGAGCGCGGCCCACGTGGGCATGCCCCTGAATGCGATCCGCTCGGGCTGCATCGACATGGTTCTGGCCCCTGCTGAAATGGCTCGCGTACTGGCGCGCATCGGCCGCCATCCCCATGTTGTCGCCTCCCGGGCAGCGAAATCCGAACCCGAAACCATCGAGGAAGACCGGGACTACCGGGAGATCCTGGGCCGGCTGCATATGGCATTCAAGGTCGACTTCAGCAACTATCGCGATACGACCGTGAAGCGGCGCATGACGCGCCGGATGGTGCTGCACTCACTCGGTAGCCTGGCCGAGTACGCGGCTCGACTCAAAGGTGACCGCACCGAGCTCGAGGCGCTGTACCACGACATCCTGATCAACGTCACGAGCTTCTTTCGGGACCCCGACGCGTTTGATGCGATCAGGCAATGCGTGCTGCCCGCGATCATGAGGAACAAGGAACCCGGCGCGCCGCTGCGCATCTGGGTGCCGGGCTGCTCGACTGGCCAGGAAGCCTACTCGCTGGCCATCGTCGTCACGGAATTTCTTGAGGAGACGCATCGCGTACCGCTGCCGGTCCAGATTTTTGCCACTGATCTGAGCGACCCGATGTCACTGCAGCAGGCACGGCAGGGGCTGTATCCGGGCAGCATCGAGGCGGAAGTGTCGGCCGGCCGGCTCAACCGGTTTTTCAGCCGGGAGGACAGCCACTACCGCGTGTCGCCTGCACTGCGCGACATGATCGTCTTCGCGCGGCAGAACGTGGCAGCCGATCCGCCCTATTCGCGGGTCGATCTGATCAGCTGCCGCAATCTGCTGATCTATCTCGCACCGTCGCTGCAAAAGCGCGTCATTCCCACTTTCCATTACGCTCTGAACCCGGGCGGCTTTCTCGTCCTCGGCGCGTCAGAAACCGTGGGCTCATTCGGCGCGCTTTTCGCCGCCGTCGACCAGCCCAACCGCATCTATGCAAAAAGGGCAACGGCAACCCGGTCGTATCCCCACTTCCGCACTGAACGAACCGTCGTGGAGACGGGGCGAAGCGTCGCCCCGGCACCGGCAATGTCGGTCGCAGACTGGCAACGTGAGGCCGACCGCGTCGCGCTCGCCCGATACGCGCCGCCTGGCGTGCTGGTCAACGAAAATCTGGACATCCTGCAGTTTCGCGGCCAGACCGGCCCATTCCTTGCCCCGGCCCCCGGGGAGCCGAGCCACAACCTGCTGAAGATGGCGCGCGAGGGGCTGTTCATCGGGTTGCGCGCCGCGCTCGCCGAGTGCCAGCAGCAGGGCGTCCCGGTGCACCGTCAGGGTGTACGCGTACGGGGCGAAGTGGCGGAGCGGGAGATCGACCTGCACGTCATTCCGGTCAAACTGCCGAATGCGGCGGAGCGCTGCTACCTGATTTCGTTTGCCGAGCCTGCCCATCGCACCGTTCCGATCCCGGCGGCGCCCGCCAGCGGGGTATCCGCGAAACGGCCTGGCGATGAGCTGGCATCGCTGCGCCAGGAACTGGCCTCCATGCGCGAGTACCTGCAGTCGGTAATCGAGCAGCAGGATGCCGCCAATGAGGAGCTGAAGGCGAGCAACGAGGAGATCCTGTCGTCGAACGAGGAGCTGCAGAGTACCAATGAGGAGCTCGAGTCCGCCAAGGAGGAGCTGCAATCGCTCAACGAGGAGCTGACGACGGTCAACGAACAGCTGCAGGTCCGCAATGCCGAGCTCATCCGGCTTAACGACGACATGACCAACCTGCTAGGCAGTGTCAATGTTCCGATCGTCGTGTTCGGCAATGACTTGTGCGTGCGCCGGTTCACACCGCCCGCCACGACGCTGCTGCACCTGCGCGCCAGCGACGTCGGCCGCCCGGCCGGCCATCTTAGACTTCCCGTGCCGACAGCCGGTCTCGAAGCGTTGCTGGGCGAGGTCATCGAGACCGTGCAGATGCGCGAACACGAGGTACAGGACGGAGCCGGTCACTGGTACGCGTTCCGGGTCCTGCCCTATCGCACCGCGGACAACCGGATCGACGGCGCGGTGCTCGCGCTCGAGGACATTCACGCCGCGAAGCTCGCGCAGACCGCGCTGCGCGACGCACGCGACTACGCCCAGGCCATTGTCGAAACAGTGCGCGACCCGCTGCTGGTCCTGGACAGCGAGCTGCGTGTCCAAATTGCGAGTCGGGCCTTCTATCGCACGTTCAGGCAGATGCCACCCGATGCGGAGGGGCACCGTCTCTTTGAACTGGGCAACGGTCAGTGGAACGTTCCCGAGCTGCACGCACTGCTCGCGCAGGTGCTGACCGAGAGCAAGCCTTTCGAGGACTACGAGGTCAAGGCGACCTTCGACGCGATTGGCAGCAGGATCATGCTGCTCAATGCCCGCCGCATCGTTCGCAACGGGGAAGCTACGGGGCTGATCCTGCTTGCGCTCGAGGACGTGACCGAACGCACCCGCGTAGGGGAAGTCCAGGCGCGGCTGGCTGAGATTGTCGAATGCTCCGACGACGGGATCATCAGCACGACCCTTGACGACGTAATTACGACATGGAACGCAGGTGCGGAACGGATTTTCGGACTGCGCGCCGATGAGGCGATCAGCACACCTCTCGCGCGGCTGATGCCGTCCGCACAGGATAACGGCGAGGCCGATGTCCAGGCACGGATGCGACGGGGCGAGCGCATCGCCCATGTCGAAACCGCAATCACGAACCGGGAAGGGCGGCGGCTGCACGTGTCGGTCGCCATCTCGCCGCTTCGCAACGCAAACGGCGGGGTAATCGGTATATCGAGAGTGGTGCGCGACATCAGCGAGAGCCGGCGCATGCAGGACGAGCTGAAAGCCTTCGCCGCGGGGCTTGCCGAAACTGACCGGCGCAAGAACGAGTTTCTCGCGATACTCGCCCACGAACTGCGCAACCCGCTTGCGCCGATTCGCAACGCCCTGCAGATACTGCAGCAGTCGGGTACACGCAAGCCGGCCGATCGGTCCGCGATCGACATCATGCAACGCCAGATGGCGCAGATGGTTCGGCTTGTCGACGAGCTGCTTGATGTGAGCCGCGTTAGTCGCGGCAAGATCGAACTGCGCCGGGGTGAGGTCGAACTGAACTCGCTGGCCCACCACGCCGCCGAGGCTGCCCGCAGCGAATGCGATGCGATGCGGCAGGAACTGGTGGTCAGCGTGCCGCCCGAGCCGATCTACGTCGACGGGGACCCCGTGCGGCTGCTCCAGGTGATCGGCAATCTGCTGAGCAACGCGAGCAAGTTCACCGAGGGCGGCGGCCTGATCGAACTGCGCCTCGAACGCGAAGGCGACCATGCACTCGTTCGTGTGCGGGACAACGGCATCGGCATTACGGCAGCGCAGCTGCCACGCATTTTCGACATGTTTGCGCAGGCCGACAATTCGCTGGAACGCACGCGTAGCGGCCTGGGGATCGGCCTGACACTGGTCAGGACACTGGTGGAGATGCATGGCGGTGCTGTGGCCGTCCACAGTGCTGGCGCGGGCCAGGGCAGCGAATTCGCGGTGCGGCTGCCCCTGCTGGCTAAACGGCAACAGGCGCAGCCAGAGCCGCCGCAACGATCCGGGGGCGAGCAGGGCACGGCGCAGGCTCTGCGCATACTGGTCGTTGACGATAACCATGACTCGGCAGACTCGCTCGCCACGCTGCTGCGAATGCAGGGTCATGATGTCCACATTGCGTACGACGGGCTTCGCGCGGTAGAGGACGCGGCCGCCTTGCAGCCAGACATGATCCTGCTCGACATCGGTCTGCCCGGGTTGAACGGCTACGAGGCCGCCCAGCGGATTCGCGCGCAGCGAGCAGACGGGCACTTTTTGCTGGTGGCGCTGACCGGCTGGTCGCAGGAAGACGACCGGCGCCGCTCCCGGGAAGCCGGTTTCGACGCTCACCTGGTCAAGCCTGTTTCGCCTGAAGGCATCGAAGCGCTGATCGTCCGGTTGTCCGACGGTGGACCGGCTGGTGAGATCGCGTGAAACGGGTATGGACGTGACGCGGCTCGCGCCTTAGGAGTACAGACCTGCACCCGTCCATGCGATCGGCAACAAGCGACCTGGAAATGCAGCCCGGCACGCGCCGGTGCTTACCTGTGCATGAAACGTGAGTGGCATTTGGGTCGCGCGGCGGCCCAGAATGCGGCGCGGCGGGTTTGTTCCCGTTGCGTTGCGGTCCGGATCGCGTCAGCGAAGCACCGTAGCGCCTCCTCCGTGCCTGAGACACTGCTATATTCCTGCCGGCCGATTCGGCCCTGAAGCAGTACCGCGAAGCCTGCTTCGCGAGCTATATTGAGTATGTCCATTTTCTGTTCCTCGGACGCCGTTGCCCGGCGCGCGTCGCCTTTCGGCACCTGCAGTGGCGCATTTGCCGTGCCTGGTACAGGTCAGGCAAGCGGCGGACACCGGTTGGATAGCGGGGGGCGTGGTGCGGAGCCGCTGGAGATTAACCAGCTTCGCCAGCCTCCCTCACGACGGCAGGCCACAGCCGGCACCCGTGTCTGGCACCCGTGTTTCCTGCCCGATGGCGATTTTTTTGTGCAGTGCGCCGGCGCCGGTGCTCCGGCTCGCTCAGATTCTCGCTGGGCTCCACGTAATGACACGGCCTGGTGATAGTCACAAAGCTGCTCGCTCTATTAGAGAATCATCGTGTCGAGGCCACCTCGACGTTCAGTCATTTTCCCGATTCGCCGGAAATAGATTGCTCTTTCGGCGCAGTGTTACTGCATGCGGCGAATACAGGTTCTGATGTGCAAATAGCTGGTCTGAACGACCTTTTGTATATATGTAGGATATCTTATTGAATGGAAAGGGTGGCATTCCAGGCAGCGGGAGCAGCCGTATCCTCGAGTCGCAAGCGGGCAACGCCAAATTGTCCTTTGCGAATGCGAAGCATCAACTCGATCCCTGAAATCAGGCTATTCAAATACTTCGAGGATCGAACTGCGCACTCGGGCCACCGCCGAATTCACGATCGTCATCGGGCTTTCAGTCGTTCATGTCGTTCCCGCATCGGCGCGCAACGTCTTTGCGCGACTGCGACGGTAGGTACGCGGCTTGCGCGACCAACGCTGACAGCGCGGACGACAATCGTCTAGTGCTTGAGAACAGCCGGAGGCCTTATGCTTGGAACCATTCTTCTGATCGTACTGATCCTTATTCTGGTCGGGGCGTTTCCTGCGTGGCCGCATAGCCGATCTTGGGGGTACGCACCGTCCGGCATGGTTGGCCTCGTCGTGGTTGTGGTTCTGATACTGGTGCTCATGGGTCAGGTCTAGCCAGCAACGGCGGGCACGTTGTCTCATCGGTGACCGTTAGCGTACCGTCTGAGCCGGTACGTGGTGCTTAAGGGAGCGTCAAAATGAACACGTTGAATGTCTTTTCAAAGCGTACTGTAATCGTCTTGTGCGTGGCTGGGTTGGCGGCTTGTTCTGGCATGTCGCACCGAGGCGTGGATACTGCGGTCGGAGCTGGCGTTGGGGCAGTCGGCGGCGCGGCGCTCACCGGTGGTAGCGCACTGGGCACCGTAGGTGGGGCAGCGGTCGGCGGCGTGGTGGGCAATCAGATCGGAAAGTAATTGTGTCGTCTCCAATGTGTGGGTACGAGCACCGTCGATAAACTGACGGTGCTTCGACGGCAATGTGGTGTTGTACATAGCCGCCCGGAATGTGTTCGGTAGCACCGACGACAGCAGATCAGTAGGCCACGCCGGGCTTGCATCGCGTGCGTTCAATACTGGTCAAGTCACTTCCATGCAAGTCAACAAGAGATTTTGTACCAGTAAGGCAAGCGGACGAAAGTTCATCGATATAAAAAGTACAGTCTACGTTGCATCACATGGAAATCTTTAAACTTGACCGCGTTGTATACCCAGTTGAGGGTTCAGTGTCCTGTGGCGCGGATTCGCGCCGGTGGTAGCGATGAGGCCAGTGGTTGGAGTGCGTTTGCGGTACCACGCAGCATATGGCGGGAATGAAGCGCGACGACCGTTCAGGCAGGCTGAATTGAACAGCATCTCCAACGAAGTACAAATCATCTGCATCTCGAAGTTTCTGATCGTGATTCAAGGCGTCGGATTCTGATTCACGTACTGCGAACGCGGGAACCAGGTGAGCGTCGTTTTGGGAAGGGGCGCCCGGGCCAAAGTCTGCGTGCGGGCCCCATTGGTATAGGTCCGGGATACAGGTTGTGCAACCGCTAGACCGGCATTCCCGTATTTTTCAGAGAGCCGCCATGTCCTTGATAATCAAGCGGGCCGCCGTCCTGGCACCCGGACCGATCCGCCACCTCTTTTGGGGCGTTGCTAACAATTAGCAACGGGAGTTGTCCGATTTGATTGGCCTTGGCGTAGGTAACACTATTCGCGATTTTTTCGGTATCCGTAGTCCGGGTTGGACTAGTTATTGTGCGGCACCGCCAAAGCTGCGGGATGCGGGTGGCTACCGGTGCCGGGTCAGCCCGACCAGGTCGTTATACAAGAAAGAGGATGCGCAGTCGGCTAAAGCAACTGAGCCGGTGCTACCGCCTGCGCCGGATGGTGCCGAAATTCTCCGTCGTCGTATCCCAGTTTGGACCATCAGAATCTGATTGCCCGTCACGAATGCGACGTGCTTTTGCGCAAGCCTCCGCGGCTGGGGAATCGATAACGTCCATGCCATAACTGGCAAGGACATATGATCGCGACAGCTGATTGGGCGCGGCTCGAACCGTGCGCCTCCGGTCCAGCCGAGCAAACTTTGCTCGTCTGTATGCAGACCATTCACGTGGTTGAGCGGAGCCCAGACCCAGAAACGGATTGACGGGCAAGGCCAACTGGAAAGCACCTTTGCTCATCGGACCGGGTCGGTGACCCTGATCCCGTAACGTACCTTGTCGTCGCCGGCCTCATTGCGCATCGACTTCCGCGTCGACGAGTGGTAGCGCGCGCATTGCAATCTTCTCCGCCTCTGCGCGCTTGAGCCCGAGTGTTTGCAGAAGCGTTGCTGCCGTGCGCTCGGCGAAGTTCTCTCCGCTGAAGCCAAGTTCGTCGAGCAGTTGCGCCGCCGGCGCGCCCGGCGCGACGAAATTCAGCTCGGCCGCAACTGCCGCGAGCACCGTGCCGCCCACCGAAAGAAAGCCGATGAAGGGATCGGACACCACAAAGCGCTTGGCGGCGATGCCATTTCCGATATCCCGCAGCAGCCGCTGACCGAGCCCGCGGCTCAGGATGCCCGCTGAAAAGCCTTCGCGCATCAGGAAGCGTCCCCAGACGGGATCGCGCCGCGCGCGCATCAGGGTATGCCGCACCGAGACGGCGATCACTTCAGCGGGGTCGGACAGGCCCCCGGTGAGGCGATCGAGCCTGTCGCCGAACTCCTCGAACACGTTGTCCACAAGCGCGGCGTAGATGGCTTCCTTCGACTCGAAGTGGTTGTAGAACGAGCCGAAGCCAACGTCGGCGGCCTCGGTGATTTCATTGATGGCTACGCCTTCCATGCCTTTTTCGGCCATCAGCCTGAGGGCAGCGTCGAGCAGGCGAGCGCGCGTCTCGCGCTTGCGACGGGCACCGCGCGGCTCGCGTTCTTCGGGAACGGCAACCGGGGAGACGGGCGTCCCACGGGCAGGACGCTTTGCTGTCGGGCGATTTGAGGTGTTCGGCATGATCGGTCCAATTTCGGCCATACCGAAGTATAGATGGTATTGTCTATGTTGACAAAACTATCAGTTATGACTCTAATGTCACAAACGGCAGCCTGGCGCCGATCTAACAAACAACAGACGGAGTGACTGTGGAGACAGCAGCAAAAGAGGGTTCCGCGCCGTGCAGCCGGCATGGCGAGGGTCCTGCGCCGATCGGGGCATTCCCGCGCGCCGTGGACGTTTTATTGGTGGGTTGCGGACCGGTGGGTGCAACGATTGCCAATCTGTTGGCCCGGCAGGGTGTGAACGTGATGGTTGTCGACAGGTCGACTGAAGTTTTCATGGCGCCCCGTGCGATCGCGCTCGATAACGAAGCGCTGCGCATCCTTCAGCTTGCCGGCGTAGCGGAGAGTGATTTCGAGACGATCGCCATACCGTACGTTCGCATGAGGTCGCCCATGCTGGGCCTGTTCGGCACGGTGAATTCACTGGGCAGCCTGGATGGCCATCCGAAGCTCGTCACCTTCTACCAGCCCGACCTGGAGCGGTGCCTGCGCGCCCGGCTCGAGACATACGACTGTGCGCATGTCGCGTTGGGGGTGGAGCTCAGGAGCTTCACGGAGGAACGGGATCATGTGCTCGCGTCGTTAGATCTTGGCCAGGGGCGCACTCATGTGGTCCGGGCCCGCTTTCTGGTCGGCGCGGACGGGGCGAGTTCATTGGTACGCCAGCTCATCGGGCAGGAATTCAAGGGCAAGACGTTCGCCGAGGACTGGCTGATTGTCGATGCCCGCCACGTACCGCGTCCGATCGATCACATCGAGTTCATCTGCGATCACCGTCGGCCGGTCCCGCACATGGTCGCGCCTGGCGGCCGTGAACGCTGGGAATTCATGCTGCGGCCCGGTGAGCGTCGCGAGGACATGGAATCCGGGACGCGTATCCGGGAGTTGCTTTCGCCCTGGGGCAATGTCGACGACATGATCATCGAGCGCAAGGCCGTGTATCGCTTTCATGCGCGCGCTGTCGATGCATTCAGCAAGGGCCGGGTGTTCCTGGCGGGAGACGCAGCCCACATCACGCCGCCCTTCGTCGGGCAGGGATTAGTCGCAGGGCTTCGGGACGCCGCCAACCTTTGCTGGAAGCTCGCATGGGTGGTGAAAGGACGTGCGGATCCAGGGATTCTCGATACCTATGACGAGGAGCGGCGCCCCCACGCGAAGGCGATGATCAACCTCGCGAAGTTCATGGGCAAGCGGGTCATGCCCCGAAGTGGTGTCGTCGCCTTATTCACTCACGGGTTGATGCGTCTGTCGAGACTGGTGCCGCGCCTGCGCGCGCGATTCGAGGAGTTGCAGATCAAGCCGAAGAATGCATTCCCGCGGGGGCTGTTCGTCAAGGGCCGCTCGTCGACGAAGCTTGTCCGTGGCGCTGTCATCGCGCAAGGCTGGGTGAGAAGTTCGGACGGCACGACACGTCTGAGCGACGACGTGCTCGGGCAGGGCCTCGCGCTGATCGGGTTTGGCGTGGATGCGGCCGCTGCGCTCGAGCAAGCGACGGCCGCAGCGTTTGCGCGTGCCGGAGGGCACGTTGTCCAGATTGCCCATCGGGGGCAACGGCTGCATCTTGCCTCGCGCGACAGCTGGGAAGACCTCGAAGGCGTATTTCTTCCCGGGCTGGTGCCCGTCGGGTGGGCTGCTGTAGTCCGGCCCGACAAAACGATCGTCCACGACGGCCCGGTCACCGATGCAAACCGTATCGTGCGCGAGAGTCTTGCCTTGCTGGGTAATTCCGTGAGCGTGGTGACACCGGAAGTCGAAACCGCTATTCGAACCGCCTGATTTCTTGTTCGTTATGAAACTGACCACAGCACAGCCGGCTCGTCACCCTGATCCCACGACGAAAGCGTCGGCATTAGCCTATCTGATATTCGACCGGCCGGACCTCGAGAAAGCCGAGCAGTTTCTCAATGATTTTGGACTACAGACCGTATTGTGCGGTAAAGCGTTATTGCTTCTGCGCGGAACGGGTGCTTCACATTTCTGCTATGTTGTCCGAAAGGCGCCGAAATCGCGGTTCGCTGGTTTCGGGCTACAGGTCGACAACAGGGCCGACCTTGATGCACTTGCAAAAGTGCCTGGCGCCTCGGACGTCGAACGGTCGTCCTTGCCCGGCGGCGGCTATGTCGTACGGTTGACCGACCCTTCCGGCTTTCGCGTCGATGCAGTATGGGGCCAGGCGCCAGCTTCGACGCTATCCCACCGGCCGCCATTGCCGTTCAACTCCGTGGATGCGGCCGTCCGGATTAACGGGACGCAGCGACCGCCCGAGCGCGCGCCCGAAGTTATCCGGCTCGGGCATGTCGTGCTCGAACTCGCCGACTATCAGGACACCTGCGCATGGTATACGCAGCATTTCGGCTTCATCCCGAGCGATGTGCAGGTGCTTCCCGATGGCTCGCCCGTCGTCGCGTTCATGCGGCTTGATCTGGGTGTCAAGCCGGCCGATCACCATACCCTCGCGCTTGCACAAGGCTTCCTGCCCACCTACAGCCATAGCGCCTACGAAGTCGTCGATGCGGACGCGGTCGGCATGGGCCAGCGCGTCCTGCGCGAGAAGGGCTGGACGCACGCATGGGGGATCGGCCGCCATATCCTGGGCAGCCAGATTTTCGACTACTGGCAGGATCCGTGGGGCGACAAGCACGAGCACTATTGCGACGGCGATCTCTTTACGGCCGACGCGCAGTCGGGTCTGCACGCGGTGAGCCGCGAAGCAATGGCGCAATGGGGGCCGACGATGCCGCGCAGTTTCACGAAGCCCAGATTCACGCCGGCGAGCATCGTGGCGCTCTTCAGGAACCTGCGCCGCAGCCCCGACCTGACGCTAGGCAAGCTGCGCACGCTCGCAAAGATTTTCGCCTGAACCAACCCCTTCCATAGAATCCGGAGATCGAAAAATGGCACTTCACGTTCTGCATTATTTGCATCAAGACCGCGCCCAGTGGGGCGTGGTCGCTAATGGCGCTATCACGCCGATTCCCGGCGAGTTCAGGTCGACCGCCGAGTTTATCGAGGCCAACCCGGTCGAACGGCTGCTGGTGCTAAGCGGTCCGACGATTCCCGAGTCGGAAGTGCAATGGTTGTCGCCCGTGACCGCCAATCAGCAGTTCATCTGCCAGGGCGCGAATTATCGCCAGCATATGATCGAGTCCGGCATGGACCCGGATGTGAAGAAATTCAACATGATCTTCACGAAGGCGACGAGCTGCATCGTTCCGGCCGATTCGCCCGTGGTTAAACCAGACGGGGTGCGGTTCCTCGACTACGAGATCGAACTCGGTCTCGTCCTCAAACGCAACATTACGTCGCGCGAAACGGTCACCGAAGAAAACCTGCATGACTACATCGCCGGCGCCGTGATCGTCAACGACTATTCCGCGCGCGATATCCAGATTCCGCAAATGCAGTTCTACAAGGGCAAAAGTTATCGCACGTTTGGCCCTGTCGGCCCTTACCTTTGTCTCCTGGAGAAACGGGATATTCCAAAGTTGAAGGAACTCGTGCTGACGCTGACGGTAAACGGCACCGTCCGCCAGAACGACTCTACTGCGGGCCTCGTCTACGGGCCGGCAGAGACGCTGACGGAGCTTTCCGGCGTACAGGACCTGCGCGCCGGGGACCTGCTCGCGACGGGGACGCCCTCCGGTTGTGCATTGAGCATTCCGTCACCCGAAAAGCAACGCGCCGCAGCGCAGCTGCCTGAAGCGGAAAAGTGGCGTCTTTTCCTGAAGATGCAGGAGGAAAGGTCACAGTACCTGCGCGTGGGTGACGTCGTGGAGGCCCATATCGTCAGCCATGATCGCTCGATCAATCTGGGCGTACAGCATAACGTCGTTGTGGAAGGGGCGGCATGAAAGGCGTCGCAAATGTACACGATGTCCTTGCCATTGAAACGCAAGGGCAGGGGGCGGACCTCCCGTCGAGTACCTACGAGATGATCTGTCGTGGCGCCGCCATCAATCCATCGGCACCTGCACTTTCGTTCTTTGCGACGGCCGGCGACTACCGGAACGCTGAGTGCTGGACGTATAGTGAACTCGTGCGCGATGTCACGCGAACCGCGAACATGTTTGAGGGGCTGGGAGTACAGCGCGATTCGGTTGTGGCATATGTTCTGCCCAACCTCCCTGAAACGCATTTTGTGATCTGGGGCGGGGAAGCCGCCGGGATTGTCTGCGCGATCAATCCGCTGCTTGAGGGCGAGGCCATCGGCGAACTGCTCAACGCCTCAGGTGCGAGTGTTCTCGTAACCCTGGCGCCGTTCCCCGGAACCGACCTTTGGCAGAAGGTGCAGACGGTGCTGCACAAGCTCCCTTGCCTGCAGCACCTGGTGCTCGTGAATCCGGCCGACCGCATGCAGGGCGAAAAGGGATCTGCGGCCCGGATGCTTCAACGCGGCGAGTGTTCGAAGCTGCATGGGCCTGGCGGCATTCATGGTGCGGTTCCTTCGCACGTCGGCATCCACGATTTCGGCACAGCCATCGCGGGGGAGTCCGGGGTGGCGCTCAGCAGCACGCGTCGGATGAGCATCGATGATGTCTCGTCCTTCTTCTGCACGGGCGGCACCACCGGACTGCCGAAGATTGCAATTCGCCGGCAGGGCAACGAGGTGGCCAATGCGTGGAACGCCGGTCAATTCTTCGGCGAAAGCATTGGTCCGGGGAAAACGATTTTTTGCGGATTGCCGCTTTTCCACGTGAACGCCGTGATGGTGACGGGTCTGCTGGCGTTCTCGCGTGGTGCCCACGTCGTGCTCGGCACACCGCAAGGTTATCGGGGCGAGGGCGTTGTAAAGCGTTTCTGGGAAATTGTCGAGCATTACCGCATCAACTTCTTCAGCGCTGTCCCGACACTCTACGGATCGCTGCTGGACGTTCCGATTGGCGAGCACGATGTCAGTTCGCTCGAGTATGGCCTGTGCGGCGCCGCCCCCATGCCGGTGGAATTACTTCGCACTTTCCAGGATCGTACAGGAATCAGAATCCTTGAAGGCTACGGCCTTACGGAAGGTACCTGCATTAGCAGCGTGAACCCTCCGCTTGGCGAGCGCAGGGTCGGTTCGATTGGTCTTCGTCTGCCCGGTCAGGCAATGAAAGCAGTGGTGGTCGATGAAACAGGCCGGTATGTGCGGGATTGCGTTGCGGATGAAGTCGGCCAGCTGCTTATATCCGGCCCTAACGTGTTCGCTGGCTATACCCGGCCGGAGCAGAACAGTGGCGTCTGGATGGAAGGTGGTGACGGCGGGCGCTGGCTCAATACCGGAGATCTCGGACGCTGCGACCCAGACGGTTACTTCTGGCTCACCGGCCGGAAGAAGGAGCTGATTATCCGGGGCGGACACAACATCGACCCTGCGGCAATCGAAGAACCACTGCATCGCCATCCCGCAGTCCAGATCGCCGCAGCTGTAGGGCGCCCCGATATCCATGCTGGCGAGTTGCCGGTCGCTTATGTCCAGCTGAAGCCCGGCACAACCGCAACCGAAGCGGAACTGGCCGAGTTTCTGCGTCACGAGATCAACGAACGCGCCGCGTTGCCAAAGGGGATACGGATCGTGGACGCGATGCCGCTGACGGGCGTCGGCAAGATCTTCAAGCCAGCGCTAAAACGGCGCGAAACGGCAGACGCGCTACGGTCGGCACTCGTGGAGGCCGGCGTCGAGGATGCAACCATTAGCCTCATTGACGACACCTTACGCGGGATCGCACTTCAGGTCGAACTTGCCGACTCCGCGTTCGAAGCATTGGCGAGTTCCGCGCTCGGGCGCTTTCCGTTTGCATTTTCGATCTCGGTCGCCGTGAGGCCATCACGGGCGGAGCAACCGACGGGGACAGACGCAGCAGTGACAGACACGCCGGGCAGCTCAACATGACACAAGCCACGACATCAAAGGGACGCGTTCGGTTACGCGCCCGGATTAAAGGTTAATCCGGCGTACGCGCCGCGATGCCGCGGTTCGAATGCCTGCCGGTGTCTGTAGGTTAGAACACCTAATGGTTTTGAGGAAAAGAGGATGGGTGTTGCATCAGAAAGGTCTTTGCGTTCGCAGGTTGAAAAATGGCTCGGACCGACTTCTTCGGCGCCGGTTCGAGTTACCCGATTCAGCAGCGCGCGCTCGAATCAGAGACCGTGCGTGCGCGTCGAGCTACTGCTACCAACAGGCCCGCTTGGATTCTTTTTCTTCCGGCACCGCGACGGTACGTGGTGCGTGTTCCCGCCTGAGACGGAACGCCTGGCCATGCACGCTTACCAGGGTACAGGGCGATCTGAGTGAGTGGAATGTGTAGTTATACGAAATTATAAAAAAATCAATTGCGCAGATCCAACGGCAACACTACTGATTCGTAAAAATTTCCATATAGAGAGACAGGAGGAGAGGCATGAGGAACTACAGGCGAATGATCGACTCTGTCGGTATGGCGGCTTGCATCTGCGCTGCGCTTACCGACAATGCCCATGCGCAGTCAGCGGGAAGCATAACGCTGTCGGCAGGATGGCTTCACGTTGCGCCACAGGGCGACGCAACGCCACTAACCGTGGAAAGCATTGGCGGCGTAGCGGTGAATCGGCAGGTAGCTGGTAGCGGGGCGCATGCCAGCTCAACGGATACGGTGGGAATTACCACCGAGTACTACGTCACGGACAACATTGGTGTCGCCATGCTTTTTGGACTGCCACTGAAGGTAAATCTGGTTGGCGATGGGACGCTCCAGAAGTATGGCAACCTCGGCTCGACAAGGCCGATGCCACCCGCGATCGAACTTCGATACCACCTGTTTTCAGCCGAGTCGAAATTCCGTCCATTCGTCGGACTCGGCGTGAACTATACGTGGTTCACCCAGGTTCGGACAACCAATAGCCAGTTTGTCACCGATAGCGTGGGTCCCGGTGGTAAAGCACACGCGACACTCAGTTCCTCGTGGAATCCGGTATTCGAGATCGGGGCAAATTACGCGATTTCAAAACACTGGTCGGTTGGAACCTCTCTCGGCTACGTTCCGGTGAGGACCCACCTTACGTTATACGGGCAGACCGCAACGGGAACGCAGATCGTGTCCAGATCGACGCTCCGGCTCAATCCGCTTAACGTCTTCGTGAACGTCGCCTATACGTTCTAGCGCGTACAGGTCGTCAATGCGCCAGTCGAGGTTTGACCACGCATCGAAGACATGGACGTTATTTTTTTGCCACCCGGACCTGGCTGCGGTCCACGAGTTCACGGTCGATTTCGACATGTTGCGCGACACGCTGCTGCGATGGGGCCCGGCATTGCCGGGTCTCTGACCCACAGCCCCGCATGACCGCGCTCGCCCGGGCTGCTCGCACGCTCGGGGAAGCGCGGTCATGCCGTCATGCCACCGCTTGCGCAGCAAAGCTTTACCTGGATCGGATAATGAAACGACAGGTTCTCAAGACCATTCTCTTTGCGTTGCCCAAGGTCCTCGACCTGACGGCACGCCGCTTTCCCGCCTATCGTGATCGCCTGAAGGAGCGCGATCTCGTGGCGTGGATCGGACTCGCGGATGAAAGCATCGGCCGCGTCATCCAGTTCGGGAACGGGCGCGTTCGGTCGCGTGCCGGCGGGCATCCGCGGCCCGACGTGCGCATGGCCTTCAAGGATGTGGCGACCGCCCTGAAGTTCCTTTCTCCCAATCCGGACCAGGGCGAAATCATCCACGCCGCCAAGAACTTCAAGGTGGTCACTGAGGGCGAGGACGAACTGCTGGTTTGGCTTTTGCAGACCCTGAGCATGATGCAGACCGTCGGCCTGCCGATGGGCACGCCCATGCGCGACGGCACCCGCCGCTACGCCACCTGCACCAACGGCGGGCCTCTGTTTGTCTACGTCAAGGATGGCCGCGTCGTTCGTGTGACCCCCATCGATCTGGACAGCACGGATGCGCCAAGCTGGGTGATCGAGGCGCGCGGACGCCGCTTCAGCCCGCCACGGCGTGGCCTGGTCGCGCCCCACGCCTTGACGCTGAAGTCGCTTGTCTACTCCGACAAGCGCATCCTTCATCCCATGAAGCGCGTCGATTTCGACCCTGACGGCGAACGCAATCCCCAGAACCGGGGCAAGTCCGGCTACGTGCGTATCAGTTGGGACGAGGCCCTGGACATTGTCGCCAGGGAAATCAACCGGCAGAAGCGCGTTCACGGTCCTGGTTCCATTACCTTCCCCATGTCGTCTCACCACCAGTGGGGCAATGTGGGCTACTACCTCAGCGCGCTGACGCGCTTTGCCAACCTGATCGGCTTCACCCGTGTCGCCGCAAATCCGGACAGCTGGGAAGGCTGGTACTGGGGTGCCATGCATCATTTCGGCAACTCGATGCGCATCGGCGTGCCATCCGGCTATGGCGGCGTCGAGGATTGCCTCAAGGAAGCCGACATGATTGTCTTCTGGTCCTGCGACCCCGAAAGCACCAACGGGGCCTATGCGGGATTCGAGGGGACGCCGCGGCGCCTGTGGGCCAAGGAACTCGGCATCGAGTTCGTTCATATCGACCCGCACTGCAACCCGACTGCCCAATTGCTGGGCGGGCGCTGGATTCCGGTCCGACCGCAAACCGACGCTGCTCTCGCCACCGCCATCATGTATGTGTGGGCCGTGGAGGACCTGTACGACAAGGATTACATCGCCGCCCGCACGACCGGGTTCGATGAGTGGAGGGCCTATCTTCTCGGCGAAACCGACGGCGTTCCCAAGACTCCTGAGTGGCAGGAGAGCGAGACCGGCGTGCCCGCCAAGGACGCCCGTGCGCTTGCTCGCCGATGGGGAAACAGCAAGGTCCATCTGGCCGTCGGGATGACCGGCGCGGGATTCGGTGGCGCGGGCCGCGGCGCGACCGGAGCGCAATGGGCGCGCTGCATGATCATGATGATGGCGATGCAGGGCTGGGGTAAGCCGGGGGTCAATTTCGGCTGCCTTGAAGTCGGTGTTCCCCATGACCTCCACTTTTATTTCCCCGGCTACGCGGACGGCGGTATATCCGGCGACCTGGCGTGGACCGCCAATGCGGTCAACAATTACCAGCGCATGCCGCACATCCTGACGATGAATCCCGTCAAGCAAATGGTCCCGCGGCAGCAACTGCCCGACGCCATCATCAACGGCCATGCCACGGGTTACCTCTGGGACGGCATCTCGCAGGAAGCCCAGTTCGCGCCGTTCAGCTACCCCATGCCGGGGTATTCGCCGATCCACATGATCTATCGTTACGGCGGGTCCGCCTTCAGCACGGTGACGAATTCCGGACGCTGGGCCGACGCCTACCGCCACCCCAGCATCGAGTTCGTGGTCAACCAGTCGATCTGGATGGAGGGCGAGGCCCAGTTTGCGGACATCATCCTGCCTGCGTGCACTTCGCTGGAGCGCTGGGACATTGGCGAATGGTCGAATTCCGGCGGCTACGCCCACCACGGGTATGGCACGGTCAATCATCGCGTGATGACGCTGCAGCACAAGTGCATCGAGCCTTTGGGCGAGTCCCGCTCCGACTACGATATCTTCACCGCCATTCTGACCCGGCTGGGCCTGGGCGGGGTGTTCACCGAGGGATGCAGCGAGCTTGACTGGGTCAGGCGGGTCTTCGCCTCGTCGGATCTGCCCGATCACATTTCGTGGCGCGCGTTCTGCCGCAAGGGCTATTTTGTCGTGCCACCCGAAAAGCCCGAGTTGCGCCATCCGGTGGACATGCGCTGGTTCGCGGAGGGCCGGCGCAAGGACCTTCAGGAACCCCATCCGCTGCCGTCCCAGTTCGCCGAAAAATTCGGCATGGGCCTGCAGACGCCGAGCGGCAAGCTGGAGTTCGTGCCCGAGTTACTGAAGCGGCACACTGCGGACAATCCCGAGCGGCCGCCGCTCAACCGGTATATCCCCTCCTGGGAGGGGCTGCGCTCGGACCTGGCTGAGCGCTATCCGCTGCAGTTGATCGCCACGCACAGCCGTTACAGCTTCCATACCCAGTGCGACGGCAAGAATTCCTCGGTCAACAGCGTCGAGGACCATCGCGCGCTGATCGCCGGGCACCGCTTCTGGCTAGTCGGGTCGACGCGGCCATTCGAGGCATTGCCCATCGCGACCTCGTCAAGGTTTACAACGACCGGGGCGCAGTGATCTGCGCGGCCGACGTCTCGCCGCTGGTCAACGCGGGGGTGGTCAAGTCGTACGAGGCGAGCGCCGAATTCAAACTGATTGAAATCGATGGCGAGCGCGTCGAAATCGGCGGTTGCATGAATATGCTGACCCCCGACCGGCCTCAAACCGTCGGGACGAGCAGCATGAGCCCCAACTCCTGCCTGGTGCAGGTCGAAAAGTGGCGAAGTGCCGAGGCGTTCAAACTCGGTCGCGCAGCGTGAGGAACATGGAATGAGCAAGTGGAATCTGGTTATCAAGGTCGGGCGTTGCGAGAACTGCCAGAACTGCGTCATTGCCGCGCGGGACGAGCACGTCGGCAACGACTTCCCCGGTTATGCCGCGCCCGCCGCGGCCGACGCCGAGAGCCCCGTGCGCATCCTGCGCCGTGTTCAGGGCGAGTCGCATATGGTCGAGACCACGTATCTGCCGGTCATGTGCAACCACTGCGACGACGCGCCGTGCATGCGTGCGGGAGGCAGCGCCATTCGCAAGCGCGCCGACGGCATCGTCATCATCGACCCGGACAAGGCGCGGGGCCGGAGAGACATCGTGAAGTCGTGTCCGTACAAGGCGATCGTCTGGAATGAAGAGCTTCAACTGCCGCAGACCTGGATCTTCGATGCCCATCTGCTCGACCAGGGTTGGGCGCGGCCGCGTTGCCAGCAGTCATGTCCCACCGACGTCTTCGAGACGGTCAAGCTGGATGACGCAGCGATGGCCAAAAAAGCTGGCCGCGAGGGGCTCAAGGTATTGCGGCCCAACCTGGGCACGAAGCCTCGCGTGTGGTACAGCGGCCTCGAGCGCTGGGAAACCTGCTTCATCGGCGGCAGCGTCAGCGCGCAGATGGGAGAAGTGGTCGAGTGCGTCACGGATGCGGTCGTCGCCTTGTATGTCGTCAATGAGAAGGTGGGCGAAACCGTCTCCGACGCATTCGGCGATTTCCGGTTCGGCGGCCTGGCCAAGGGATGCGGCATCTACCGGGTCGAAATCCGTCATGCCCTCGGTAACGCCTGGCGTAAATGCGAATTGGACGAAAGCGTCTACCTGGGCGAGATCAGGCTCGCCCAGTCGACAAATGGCGCGGGGGTCGCGTGATCATGCACACCGCAACGAAGCTGCTCTGCCTGGGAGCGGCGGACTCGATCCACCTGGAGACACGAAAGACCGCGATGCCACGACCGTGAAAAGGAAGAAATACCGCAGGCCGGTCATCGGGGGGTTGCCCGGGCAAGGCCGCGGACGTCGGATGCACCCAGCGGGCGCCGACAATATCCATGACAAGCGCCCAGCACGATGAATTTGAAGGCAACTGCCTGGCCAACGAGCTGTACCCCGATCACCCTGGCGGCCGTCAGAACTCGAAGCCCCCCATCAAGGTCTTCAAGTCTCCTCCCGTTGGCGCCGGTAGTTGCGCAGGTCAAGCTGTCAAAGGAGATTGACCATGTATTACGACCATACGCATTCCCAATATATCGATCACCGAAGCGGCACGAATGACCCGAGCGACGTGGGTTCGGCGTCGAACGATGTCGTCGAGGTGATGAATCCCACTCCGGCAATGAACTGGGGATGGGCGCACCATAGCGACTTATACGACTGGATGGACTGGCATAGCCCGTTTCCTGCGTCAGTCTCGTCGGAGTGAGCACGGTATGGCGGAGCAAGCTATCGGCGATTGACGGAACTCGAATCGCGTCAGTCGCCCATTGGCTATTGACCGGGAAAATCGCCGCAGACTCACGACAGACTTATCGAGGCTATTCATGCATAACGAATACTTTCAGATCAGCAACGAATCCGGCATCGCACATCTCCAGCTGAACCGTCCCGACCGGTTCAATACGATGGGCCTGGCCTTTTTCACCGGGTTGCGCGACGCCGTGCTGACGCTCGATGACGCGGGCGACACTCGTGCCCTCGTCATCAGTTCCGCCGGAAAGCATTTTTCGGCCGGCATGGCGCTCGACGTGTTCACCGGCACGACGGATGTGTTTGACAACAGCAGTCCACGGGCCCGGTTGGGCTTCCAGCATGCGTTGAGAAATCTGATGGATTGCTTCGATGCGCTCGATCAGGTCCGGTTTCCCGTCATCTGCGCGATTCAGGGCGGCTGCATTGGTGGAGGCCTTGATCTCGCCGTCGCCTGCGACATTCGCATTTGCACGACCGATGCATTCTTCGCACTGCAGGAAACCCAGATCGGCATGACGGCTGACCTCGGTGTGCTCCAGCGCCTGCCGAAGATCATTCCCGCCGGCGTGGCTCGCCAGATGGCTTACACCAGTGAGCGGTTGAGCGCTGAGCGTGCATTGGCAGTCGGCTTGGTGAATGCCGTCTTGCCCGATGCCGAGGCGCTGCTCCGACACGCGATGGAGCTGGCCGGAACCATCGCGTCGAAGTCCCCGCTGGCCGTTGCCGGCTGCAAGACTGCGATCAACTTCGCACGCGATCATAGTACGTCCGAATCTCTGCGACATATGGCCTTGCTGCAAAGCGCCATATTCGACACCCACGACCTCGCCGAGGCAATCTCCGCCTGGCATGGGGAGCGGCAGGGTCGCTTCGACGCACTGTCACCGCTGACAACCCGCGAGACGGGCAATCCGCGGTGACAGGGAACCGCTGCAGACGCGTGAATTATGGCTACCCCTGGAGAATGTGATGCACGCGGTTGGAGCAGCGCCTGAGCAACTGGTTTAGCGCCAGCGAGCAATATCCGCGGCAGCTGCACGAAATCGATCGACAGCAGTATATGCAGATGAAACAGGAGGAATATGGCCGCCAACAGACGACGCACTAGCTGTGCATCTGCAACGGTCGAAGCAATTTAACCTGGCACCTCTTCCCGCACGCAGCTGTGTAACATCAAGCCTCTCGTTGGCCGCCGCGACGATGACGCACTTCGGCGATTGAGCCGTGGCACCAGTCCGCCGACCTTTTGATCGACATGCTGGATGTCCTCAAAAGCAACATGCTCGAGATCGCAAGCCGATTCTCGGCGCATCATTGGCGACTTGCCGAGCAAGGAGTTACAAGGGTGTCGGCTTGCCGCTACAGCTGCGAGTCGACGGGCAACAACAAGAATAGACCCGTCAGCATATTGCGCACGACACCGGCACCGGGATCGAGCGACCAGTTTGCCAAATACGGGCCACCATTGCCCGGTTCCTCGCCCGTCCAGACGAGGCCCGAGACCGGCGCGCCGATCGCGCGAAGCTGCGCTGTCTCCACCGGCGTCGCGAGCCGCACGCGGTAGCTCGTGCTCGGCGCAATGGCCCGATCGAAGAGCGCCGCCACCTGATCGGCCAACCGCGCACTATGGATCACGAGCACGAGTTCGGTGTTCAGGTGCGCCGAGCGTGGATCGAAATTCATCGAGCCGATCACGAGCGTGCTTCGGTCGATGACATAGGCCTTCACGTGCAGGCTCGCCCGCGAACGGTAGCCTTCATGCTCCTCGTCGCGGTCGCCGGGCTGAGGTCGGTATTCGTACAACTCGGCGCCATTTTCGAGCAGCGGCTTGCGATACGGGCTGTAGCCCGCCTGCACGGCAATGTTGTCGGTTGCCGCCATCGAATTGGTCAGCACTGCGACACGCACGCCACGATGCGTAAGCTCGCCGAGCGCATGCACGCCAGCGTCATGCGGCACGAAGTAGGGCGACACGATCAGCACTTCGTGCCTGGCGCCGTGCAGCAATTCGACGAGGCGCTGCATCGGCGGGCTCACGTAGGCATCTTTCGGCGCTGCGACCTTGCCCGGCGAGTCGAAGTCGAACTCCGCCGGCGCCCACACGAGCGGCAGTTGCACCTGCGCTATGCGCTGCGCGAGCGGCGTCGGGTCGGCAGGCTTCGCACCGTAGGCGTCGGCATTCTTGCGCCAGTACGCGCGCAGCGCTTCGCGTATCGTGTTCAGATCCTGCTCCGCATAGCTATGCTTCTTCAACGCGCTCAACGGATAGGACTCGGGGCTGTTCCAGAATGCGTCGAAGCTAGCCGAGACGTCACGCACGATTGGCCCGGCGACGAGCGCGTCCAGATCGCGGAACTGCACGGTCGGGCTCGCGCTGAAGTATTCGTCGCCGACATTGCGGCCGCCGACGATCGCCACCTCATTGTCCGCGATCATCGCCTTGTTGTGCATGCGGCGCGTGAAGCGGCCGATCTCCGTGAAGATGTTCGTCGTGCGTGTGAAGAAGCTCGCTTGCGCGCCGCCGAACGGGTTGAAGACGCGCACTTCGATCGTCGGATGCATGTCGAGCGCTGCCATCACGCGCTCGCTATCCTTCAAGTTCAGGTCGTCGACGAGCACGCGCACGCGCGCGCCGTGATCCGCCGCATGAAACGCGGCGGCGAGGAGCAGCTTGCCGGTCGAGTCCTCGGCTGCGACGTAGTACTGCAAGTCGAGCGTTTTCGTCGCGGCGCGCGCGAGTGCGACGCGCATCTGCAGCGCTTCAGTGCCGTCGGTCAGGAGCCGATAGCCCGATTGCTGCGGATGCGCGGCCTCGAGCGGCGCGAGCGCCTGGCCGAGCGGCGTCGATTCGGGTTCGGCAAGCGCGTGCGAGACGGGACGGTCGAGCGAAGTTGCGCTCGGCAGCGCGGTGCAGGCCGCGAACGCAATGGCTACGATCAGCGCCGCGCCGCTGCCCACAGGCCGCCAGGCGCGGCGCGCGGATGCTGCACACCGCGCAGAGCGCGATTCAGCAATCGATCGCTGATACTTGAACAAGGTCTGACCTCTTCCCCCGGATGAATGGTTCGGCCTTTCACCGCCCGAAAGCGTCATTGAGATCGGCGCACAGAGATCGGCGCACAGGTGGTAATTTGATGCTGGCCGTTCATCGCGCATAGGAGCGCGAAACACTCAATCCTCGGCTACCTTCAAATGGTTCTTCACGCCTGCAACGCCGGCGACGTTCTGTGCCACATCTTCGGCGGCCGCCTTGTCTTCCACCGTCGGCACCGTGCCGCTCAGCCAGACAATCCCCTGGCGCGTCCGCACATGGATATGGGTCGACTTCACGTTCTTCGCGGTGAGGAGATCGGCTTTCACTTTTGCCGTGATGGTGCCGTCGTCGAGATGCTGCCCCATCGTTTGCGAATCTTCGGGAGGCGCGGAACCGTTGGTTTGCGCCGTGGCATTCAGTGCGAAGGCGATGCATCCGATGGTGCAGGCAGCCTTGAGGAACTCGGAGGTCTTCATGATTTCTCCCTGGGTTGGTTGACGGGTCTCATACCCTTACGTGCACTGGCTGGTGACGCAAGAAGCATTCCTCGCCGAAAGGCGGTGGCAACGCCAGGCCCCGAAAGCGTAACGCGACCCGATGTTGATCCGTTGCGACCGCTCGGATCGAGCGCTGGATGAGTCGCAGAATCGACTACCGCAACGTGCGGGGCTCGCTTGTGTCGCTTCGGTGATCTTCAGCGGATCCGGCGCCACTGTGATGTCCACGGGATTTGTGAAATCAGGACGATAGCGCCTCATTTTTTCTTGACGAAGATGCTTATGGTCGTACGAACCGCGGTTCGCTCTGTGTCACCGCGGTATCGCCGGCGTCTTTGCCCCGCCAATCCCTCCCCGAAAACGCTATTGAACTCTTGTTTAATATTCCCTATACTCTGGCTCGTGCGCTATTGGACAATCATTCAATTGTGTGCGGTGTATCGACAACACAGCAAAGGCCCGGCGTGGACGACGTGATCCACATTGCTTTTGCGCATCGCGAAGACAAAAGCAGGGTGTAGCCGCCTGTTGGCAAGAGGCGACGCGAAACCCCGCAAGACGAGGGTTTGCGCCGCCGGGCGGCCCCGGTGACCTTGATCCAGGGCTATCCCGCACTTTATTGAACGTTCATCAAATAGTAGAGTGCGTTTCGGGGCGGTGCGTGCAGTCAGCAATCGGGCATGAGTCAGACAGATCGAGAAACCTAAACTTTGGAGGGTACGCTGTGAGACGCATGAAGGCGGTCATACCGATGGTGATTGCAGCACTTGCCTTGGGGCACGGGGCTGCGGCGAGTGCCAATACGCTGAACGTTCTCAACTGGTCCGACTATATCGGCAAGGACACGATCTCGAGCTTCCAGAAGTCCACCGGCGTGACTGTGCGCTACGACGCACTCGACAGCGACGACACGTTGCAGGCGAAGCTGCTGAGCGGACATACCGGATACGATGTGGTGTACCCGACACTGACCTACATGACCAACCAGATCGAAGCCGGCGTGTATGAGAAGCTCGATTGGTCGAAGATTCCCAACCGCGTGAACCTCGACCCCGAGTTGATGAAGAAGATTGCAAAGATGGACCCAGGCAATCGATACGGGATTCCGTATGCGTGGGGGACCGAAGGCATTTCGATCAACCTGCAGCAGGTTGGCGCCGTGCTCGGCAAGGACGCGGACGTGAACGCGATGGGCTGGAATCTGCTGTTCAATCCCGAAGTTGTCAGCAAGCTCAGCAAATGTGGCGTCTCGATCGTCGATTCGCCAGCCGACGTGTTCCCGATCGTCCTTGCCTACATGGGGCGAAATCCCAACAGCAAGAATCCCGGCGACTATCGCGATGCCTACAATGTGCTCAAGAAAATCCGCCCCTACGTGACCCAGTTCAGTTCCACCTACATCAATGATGTGGCGGGCGGCGATGTCTGCGTCGCCTATAGCTGGTCGGGCGACGCGGGCATGATCAAGCGCCGGGTGAGAGAGGCGCATCGCAGCTTCCAGATCGAGTATCTGGTGCCCAAGGGGGGCGGCGCTGTCTGGTTCACGATGATGGCGATCCCGAAGGATGCCGAGAACAAGGACGACGCCTATAAGTGGCTCAACTTCATGCTCGACCCAAAGGTGTCGGCGGGGTTCACCAACGATACGACGTATATCACGGCCGACGCCGCTGCACGCGGCATGGTCGATCCGGCAGTCGCGCAGGATTCATCCATCTATCCGACCAGTGATCAGTTGAAGTCGTACTTCGTGCTCGAGCCGATCGACCCGGATATCCGGCGCACCATGAATGCGCTGTGGCTGCAGTTCAAGGCCAACCGCTGATTGCAGGCGCATGCCCGGCCCTATAATGACGCTCGTTGCCAGATAACGGAGAGTGAGGCGCGATGACAACGACAAATGTCCGCAAGAGGCCCGGGACAATGGCAAAACAGACAGGACGCGTGCGCAGTCGCGAAGACCCGGAAGTCCGGCGCAAGTCGCTGATCCAGGCGACCATGCGCTCTATCGCGAAGTACGGCTATTCCGGCACGACGGTGGACAGTATCTGCGCAGAGGCGCAAGTCTCGCGAGGGATGATCAATCATCACTTCAAGAGCAAGGACGAGTTGCTGCGCCAGTCGTATAAGGAGTTGTGCGACGAGTGGGCCTTCCAGACGCAGCAAATGGTCATGAGCACCTATAGCGATCCCGAGGAGCGCTTGCGTGCGCTGATCCGGGTCAGCTTCGGCCCCACGCTGTTCAAGCCGGACTATCTGGGCATCTGGGTGGGTTATTGGAGTGTGATTGGCAAGTCGCCGGCGCTCAGGCGCTTGCACCGCGAGACCTACAACTACGACCGGGAGTTGTATCAGAAGCTGTTCGAGGAGGCCGGCAAGCAACGTGGGCGCGAAATCAACGCGCGGCGTGCGACGATTTTGCTGATCGGCGTGATCGACGGTCTGTGGCTGGAGTGGGGGCTCGATCCGAAAGGGTTCAGCCCGAAGGAGGCCGAGGAAGCCTGTCTCGACTTCCTGGAGATGATGCTGGCGTGACAGGGCGGGGCGGCGGGTGTTGGCTTGCCGCCTTTTCCGGTGCGCGCTATTGGATGAACGTTTGTTCAATATTGGATCTGTGCGAGAGCGCTCGCGGCATCGTCTGGCGATGGTTAGATGTTTAACATTCCTAAAGAGATGAGGTTATGAATAACGCACTGGAAAGAGCGGCATGGTCTGATCCTGGGGCGCCCGCGCAGCGTCAGGCTCTGGAGGGCTCAACGCCCATGGGTCGCGCCCAGGCGCGCAAGCCGGACTC
This sequence comes from Paraburkholderia silviterrae, assembly GCF_004353915.1. Classification (GTDB taxonomy): domain Bacteria; phylum Pseudomonadota; class Gammaproteobacteria; order Burkholderiales; family Burkholderiaceae; genus Paraburkholderia; species Paraburkholderia silviterrae. The sequence goes on from NZ_SMRP01000015.1 coordinate 176,961, forward strand.
GGGCTTTGTCGAGATCGTCGGCATGGTGAAGGCGTTCGGCGCCACTACGGCCGTCGACCATGTGAGCCTGTCGATCGGTAAGGGCGAGCTGTTCGCCCTGCTGGGCAGTTCGGGATGCGGGAAGTCCACGCTGCTGAGGATGATGGCCGGCCTCGAGACGCCGACGTCGGGGCGCATCGTGGTGGAGGGTGTCGATCTGGCGACGGTGCCCGCCCATCGCCGGCCGACCAACATGATGTTTCAGTCCTATGCACTGTTTCCCCATATGAGCGTGGAGGCGAACGTTGCCTATGGCCTGAAACAGGAGCGGGTGCCGCGAGCCGGGATTCGCGAGCGCGTGAGCGAGGCGCTCGAACTGGTGCAGATGTCCGCCTACCGGTCGCGCAGGCCGCACCAGCTTTCCGGTGGGCAGCAGCAGCGTGTCGCGCTGGCGCGCAGCCTGATCAAGCGCCCCAAGCTGCTCCTGCTCGACGAGCCGATGTCCGCGCTGGACAAGAAGATTCGTCAGCGGACCCAGTTCGAGCTCGGCAACATTCTGCAGAAGGTGGGCGTGACTTGCGTGATGGTGACGCACGATCAGGAGGAAGCCATGACAATGGCCGATCGCATCGCGGTGATGAACCGCGGCCGCATCATGCAGATTGGCGCGCCGGAAGAGGTCTACGAGTCGCCGAACTGCAGGTTCTCGGCGGACTTCATCGGCTCGACGAATCTGTTCGACGGCGTACTCGCCGAGGAAGGGGCGGACCTGATCGAATGCGCCGACCTGGACGCGCGGCTTCGGCTGCGTGCGCCGCTGAGCGGACGACGCGGGATGACCTGTCACGTGTCGATTCGCCCCGAGCGCGTGAACCTCGGTTTTACTCCGCCCCACGCCGGCTACAACGTCGCCCAGGGGACGGTGGAGGAGTGCGCCTACATGGGCAGCTACACGCTGTTCTATGTGCGGCTGCGCAGCGGCAGACTGCTCATGGTCAACGTGTCCCGCATGACGCTCAGGCAGTTCGCACACCCGCCGGGGTACGGCGAGCAGGTGTATCTGTCGTGGGACGAAGACAGCGTGGTGGTGCTGGAATCATGATGATCCGTGCCCTTAGCCTGCCACGGCGCTTCATGCCTTCGGGCCGCCAGGTGGTCATCGCGATTCCGTTCGCGTTTCTCCTGCTGTTTTTCATGGTGCCGTTCTTCGCGGTCCTGAAGATCAGCTTTGCGGACTTGCGCATGGCGATGCCGCCGTATTCGCCGCTTGCACAATGGGTCGATGGCGTGCTGCAGATCCGGCTGAACTTCGCGCACTATCGCGACGTACTGACCAACGGCCTGTATATCGACGCCTATCTCCAGTCGGTGCAGGTTGCCTTCATTTCGACGCTGCTGTGTCTGCTCATCGGATACCCGACCGCCTATCTGATCGCGCGCTCGAATCCGGCACGGCGCAACGTCCTGATGGTGGGCATCATGCTGCCGTTCTGGACCTCGTACCTGATCCGCATCTACGCATGGATCGGCATCCTGAAGGAAAAGGGACTGCTCAATGATTTCCTGCTCTGGGCGCATCTGGTCGATCGGCCATTGAGGCTCTATCACAGCGACTGGGGGCTCTATATCGGCATGGTGTACTCGTACCTGCCGTATCTGATTCTGCCGCTGTATGCGCACCTGGTGAAGATGGACCTGCGCCTGATCGAGGCTGCACGCGATCTTGGCGCCAGGCCCTGGAAGGTATTCGTGACGGTCACGTTGCCGCTCTCCGCGGGCGGCATCATTGCCGGCTGCCTGCTGGTGTTCATCCCGGCGGTGGGCGAGTACGTGATTCCTGAGCTGCTGGGTGGCGCCGATTCGCTGATGATCGGCCGCGTCATGTGGGATGACTTTTTCAACAACACGGACTGGCCCGTCGCGGCGGCGGCGGCCTGCGCGATGGTCGTGCTGCTGCTCGTGCCGATGGCATGGTTCCAGCGTACTCAGGCGAAGGAGGGCAAAACCTCATGAACATCGTGCGACGCATCCTGCCGGGGGCATTCCTCGCGCTGGTCTTCCTTTTTCTGTACGTGCCGATCGTGAGTGTCGTGTTCTATTCGTTCAATGCATCGAAGCTCGTCACCGTATGGAGCGGTTTCTCGCTGCGCTGGTATTACGCGCTGACCCAGGACGCGGAGTTGCTGAGCGCCGCGGCCGCGAGCCTGAAGATCGCGGCCGCCACCGCTTGCGCGTCGGTCGTGATCGGCACCTGGGCCGGCTTCGTGCTCACCGACTGCGGACGGTTTCGGGGATTCACGCTGTTCGCCGCGATGACGAACGCGCCGCTCGTGTTGCCCGAGGTTATCCAGGGCATCTCGCTGCTGCTGCTGTTCATCGGCCTGCAACAGCTGTTCGGCTGGTCGAGCGGGCGCGGGATGCTGACGATCTGGATCGGCCACGTGATGCTGTGCCTGTCCTACGTGTCGATCACGGTTCAGTCGCGGCTCGCGAAGATGGACCGCTCGCTCACGGAAGCGGCGCGGGATCTCGGGGCGCCGTCATGGCGGGTTTTCTTCGACGTGACACTGCCGTTGATCGCTCAGGCCCTGCTCTCGGGTTGGCTGCTGTCGTTCACGATCTCCATGGACGACATCATCATGTCCGCGTTCCTGTCCGGCCCCGGCTCGACCTTGCTGCCGCTCGTCGTGCTCTCGCGCGTGAGGCTCGGCTTGAACCCGGAGATCAATGCGATGGGCACGCTCGTGATCATGATCGTGAGCGTCGCGGTGGTGCTCAACAACACTTTCATGCTCAGGCGTGCGCGCAAGCGCGACGCCGAAGCAAGCCGCGCGCTTGCCGCGCCGGCACAGGACGAACAGACGCCCGCGCGCGTGGCGCAGGCGGCATGACCCGGCACGCTGTTCAAATCAATGGAGGAACGATGAAAGCCTTGAAGAATCTGGAGCAGATCCGCAAGCAGGACAACGAGTCGTGGCTGCATCCCTGGGAGTCGATGGCGGACGCGGGCGGGGCAAACCGGACGGTGGTGCAGCGTGCCGAGGGCATCCACGTGTACGACGAAAAGGGTAACCGCCTGATCGACGGCCCGGGTGGGATGTGGTGCATGCAGATCGGCTATGGCCGCCAGGAGATGGCCGACGCAATCGCGCAACAGATCATGCAGGTGCCCTACATGAACCCGTTCTCGCTCACGAGCGAGCCATCCGCGAGACTTGCGGCCAGGCTCGCGGAGCTGGCGCCCGGCGACCTCAATCATGTGTTTCTGACGACGGGTGGCTCCACCGCGGTCGACACCGCACTGCGTTTCGTCCACTTCTATAACAACGTGAAGGGGCGGCCGAACAAGAAGCACATCATTTCGCGCGCCTCCGCGTATCACGGCAGCACGTACCTGTGCTCGCTCGTCACCGGCAAGGATCGGGACCGCAACTGGTTCGACATCGGCTCGCCGACGGTCCACTTCCTGCCGTCGGTGAATCCGTCACGCCGCCCGGCCGGGATGAGCATCGAAGCATTCGCAGATGAAAAGGTCCGCGATCTCGAACAGAAGATTCTGGAGCTGGGCGCGGAGAATGTCGGTGCGTTCATCGCGGAGCCCATTCAGTCGTCGGGCGGCGTGATCGTGCCGCCGAACGGCTATTTGCGCCGATGCTGGGAGATCTGCCGGAAGTACGACGTGCTCTATATCTCGGACGAGGTCGTCACCGGCTTCGGGCGTCTCGGCCACTGGTTTGCGTCGAAAGAGGTGTTCGGCATCGAGCCGGACCTCATCACCTGCGCGAAGGGGCTCACGTCCGGCTATCTGCCTCTGGGCGCATGCCTGATCTCGGACCGCGTCTTTGCCGAAGTGTCCGGCAGCCGTGCGCGCGGCGCGACCTTCGGGCATGGCTTCACCTACTCGGGGCATCCGGTGTGCAGCGTCGCCGCACTCAAGAGCATCGAGATCATCGAGCGCGAAGGCATTCTCGGCCACGTACGCGAGTTAGGACCGTACTTCCAGGCGCGGCTCCAGGAACTGCGCGACATCCCCATCGTTTTCGATGTGCGGGGCATGGGGCTCGTCGGCTGCGTCGAGTGCAGCGTGAAGAGCATCGCGCAAGACTCGCTCGCGTTCGACAGCGACCTTGGCGCGCGCATCGACCGGCATTGTCACGAGCTGGGGCTCATGGTGCGTCCTATCGTCAATCAATGCGTGTTCTCGCCCCCCCTCGTGATCACGAAGCAGGAAATCGACCAGATGGTGGACGCCTTGCGCGAAGGCATCGTACGGACCATGCACGACATCGAGCAGGAGCTCGGCATCCCGATTGCATAAGGCCGCGCGCGCGGCATCGCCGCGCCCTTCCTGGCGAAAGCGGGCGGGGCGCAGCGACGCCTTCCAGTGGCGGACGTTTGTTTCCACGTCGGCCTGGCGTGACAATTACGCAGTGCTATCCATCACCTCTATTGAATGAATATATAACCGGCATTCGCCGTGTGGGCGGGGCGGGCGGGTCCGGGCAGGTGGTTGGCGACATGACTAACGAGGAGAGCAAGGATGAAACGACGACTTATTTGCATGGCGGTGGCGGCCTGTCTACCGGGATTCGCGATGGCCGATGCCACGGACGCGCAGATCAAGGCGCTGCAGGCGCAGGTGGCGGCGTTGCAGAAGGCGATGGCCAGGATGCAGGGCGAGATGGCGGCGCAGACGCGAAGCGCGTCGAGCAGCGCCGCAAAGCCGGAGGTGGCCGCGCAGGCGGCGACGCCCGCGCTTTCGCCCGACGACGGCGCTGCTCCGGCCACGCTGACGAACGACGAGGTCGCAAAGATCAAGCAGCAACTGGCCAGCCAGCGGCTGAAGGTGGACACGCTCGTGGATGCATCGAACACCGGGCCGCTCGCGGGCCTCTCGATCACGGGCTATATCGACCCGAGCTACATCTATAACCGGGCGGCGAACACCTCATCGTTCCTGTTTGCGAACCACGAAAGTTCGTACAACTACTTTAACAGCACGTTCGGCGATGTGTATCTCGACATCAAGAAGACCTTCGGCGTCGGCCCGATGGCGCCTTCGGCCGAAATCACGCTCATGCCCAACCGCGGCAATGGGATTACGCTGCTCACGAACGAGCACGGCTCGCTGGCCGACAATATCCTGAACACCGCCGTCGTCACCGTGCCGGTGACGGCGACCGGCACGTTCGTGGCCGGTCTCATGACGAGCTTTGGCGGCTACGAGGTGCAGCAGTCGAACCAGATGCTCACGCTCACGCACAACCTGCTCTATGACTTCTCGGATCCGGGCAGCTACGTGGGCGTGGGCTGGAACTACTCGCCCGACGCCAGCCAGTGGGCCTTCAAGTTCATGGTGGGCAACGAGCAGTACCGCACCTACGGCTCCGTCACGCAGACGGGCACGAACGCGTTGGGCGACCCGATCACGACGAGCAACAAGATCCCGACCTTCACGGCGCGCGCCGATTACACGTGGTCGAGCGCACTCGATATCGGCGGCTCGTTCAACGTGGGCCGCCAGACGCTGTCGAGCGCGACCGACTCCACCACGGGCCAGGTCGTGTACGGTCCGGGCGGCCAGGCAACGAGTTCGGGCGGCTACTTTTTCTTCGGCGAAATGGATGCGACCTACACGCTCGCGGACATCCAGTACAACGCCGAACTCGACTACGGCCAGCAGCAGCGCGCCGCGTTCAACGGCGGCAACGCGCAGTGGTACGGCCTCTCGCTGCTCGCGCACCGCAAGTTCAACGCGCCGGTGGTGGGCCGCATGGGCGTGACCGCGCGCTACGACGTGCTCGCCAACGGCAAGAACGGTGGCGGCGGTGGCGGCGTCGTGCTCAATGGCAACGGCATGGACCCGTACAACGGCTTCGGCATTGGTTCGGAATGCCTCGCGAACTCGAAGGCCAACGGCGGCTACGGCTTCGAATGCCAGGGCGCGACGCGCCAGGACGTGGCGCTCGATTTGCTGTTCTATCCGACGCAGCAGATCACCGTGAAGGTTGAATACCGCCACGACTGGGCCACGCAGAAGGTGTTCCTGCGCGACGACGGCTCGTACGGCAAGAGCAACGATCTGCTCGCCGCGCAATTCGTCTACTCGTTCTAGCCACGGCTGATGGGTGGGCCGATACCCTGGCTCGCCCTGGCACACCGGCTCCGCAATGAGGCGTGCCAATGGCGAGTCTGGATTCACGTTAATTACGCTGAAAATCGGAGAGAGCCGACCTTAACGACTGAAAACATAAAAAATACAATAATTTCCACTGCATGGCCTGCAATAGCATTGGCCCCCAAGAACAATGGACGCAGCACCGCATCGCGACGTGCTGTCTTCGGGAGCCCAAACGAATGTCGACGGTGCCAGGCGGCCCGATACGCCTTCGCGGCTCCGGACGCTACGGGGATCAATCAAGATGGCTCAAACCCGCGTTATTACCCGGCTGGCAGCCGGTTTCGGCGTCGTGCTCACGATGCTCGTCGCCCTGTCCGTGGTCGGCATGGCCAGCATGACCAGCATTCGCAGCAAGCTCGACGACATCGTGCTCGTCCACGACGCCGAGACGATGCGCGCGACGAATCTGCGCGGCGCGGTGAGCGGTATCGCCATTGCCATCCGCAACATGGCGGTGATGACCAATGAAAAGGATGTCGAGGCGGAACAGTCGGCGATCAAGGCGCAGGAGGCTTCCTATGCGGAAAACTATCGCGCGCTCGGTCGTCTGTTCGACGCCTCGCCGCTGACCACCGCGCAAGAGCGGCGCCTGTTTGCCGCGCTGCGTGACGAAGAGGCTCAGACATTGCCGCTCGTCGAGAAGGAGGCGATGAACTGGGCGCTCGCCAACGATCAGGATGCCGCGCTCAAGGTGCTCGTGAACGAAGTGCGGCCAAGGCAGGTCGCATGGCTGGCCACGCTGGACCAGTTGCTCGCGCTCGAGCAGGGCCGCGCGCATGATGCGGCGGATGCCGCGGCGGCGACGTGGTCGCGCCTTGCGCTCGTCACCGTGGCTGCCGTGTTCGCGGCGCTCTGCGTGGGCGTGGCGGCTGCAGTGCTGATCACGCGCAGCATCCTGCGGCAGCTCGGCGGCGATCCGGGTGAGGCGCAGCGTCTCGCCAGCGAAATAGCGGGCGGAAATCTCGCGGTGGCGGTGGTGCTCCGGCCCAACGACAATCGCAGCCTGATGGCCTCGCTCGAAACGATGCGCTTGCAGCTCGTGTCGATTGTCGGACAGATCAAGACCTCGGCGGAATCGATCGCGGTGCGCGCGGGCGAGATTGCGACCGGCAATCTGGATCTTTCGCAGCGCACCGACGAGCAGGCTGCATCGCTTCAACAGGCCGCGGCCAGCATGGCCGAACTGACCTCTGCCGTGACGCAAAGCTCAGACGACGCGGCACATGCCAGCACCGTCGCCAGCGCAGCTTCTGATGCGGCGGGGAGGGGCGGCGAGCTGGTCGGGCGTGTGATCTCGACCATGGAGGACATTGCGGGCAGCTCGGCGCGCGTCGAGGAGATCATCGGCGTGATCGAGGGCATTGCGTTTCAGACCAATATCCTCGCACTCAATGCGGCGGTCGAAGCGGCGCGTGCCGGAGCCGAAGGACGTGGCTTTGCCGTGGTCGCGGGCGAGGTGCGCACGCTGGCCCAGCGTACCGCGCTCGCGGCGAAGGAGGTCAAAGCGCTGGTCGGCGAATCGGCGGGGCATGTCGAGGCGGGGTCCCGTCTCGTGGCGGATGCGGGTGAGCGCATCTCCGGACTCGTGCGCTCGGTGCATGAATTCACGGGCATTATGAGCAATATCGCGACTGCGTGCGCCGCGCAGAAGAGCGATATCGAACAGGTCAATCGCGCCGTGACGGAAATGGATGAGGCGACTCAGCGCAACGCGGCGCTCGTCGAGCAGGTTGCTGGCGCCGCGCAAACGCTGGCCGGTGGCGCCGCAGGCCTTCGCGAGGCGGTGGCTGTGTTCAACATCGCCGGCGTGCGCAGCGAAGCGCGGCACGAAGTCTCTGACTCCGCTGCGCGGTGCGTTGAGGTTTGCGGTTCAACCTGAGTCTGCGGGGCGGCCGCCGCTTGCCGCCTCTCACTACATGAGGTGAGCCGCGCTGGCAAGCTGGGCACGCTCGCTCGGACCATCAATATGAATGCCGAAATGAATATGTTTGATGACGTTATTCGAATGAATGATTCATCCAATCCGGAATACGTTTTTTTAGTTTTTATTCTTGAAAATAGATTGCAGTGACAGGCAACTAAACTCACGCCAACCCTTGGCGTGCCGATAGCCCGGTCGCCGTCAATTCGTGCCTCCTGGCGCGGTCCGATGTGGGTATTGTCAGATGAATGCGCGGTGCGCGGATATGCCGTTGCGGGCCACGATTCGTTGCCATGGTCAACGTCAATGCAAGGTTCATCAAGAGTGGAAATAAACCGGTAAGCGGATTTAGTTTTTTACTGGCAGCGAGGTATCCAGCAAACTTGAGGCCGATTGAAATTTCCGGTCTATCGTCTAGCATTAGCATTACCACGACGCTACACATTGCGGCCCGGCAGGCCGCCCTCGGATCGACGGGAAAAACGGCTATTAACGTCAATCACGGAGCGCGGTATGTCGACTCAGCCTGCTGGACCCTGCGAACTGCCGGGCGTAGACCTCGAAAGCTGGCTCATCGAGTTCGACAAGAACGGCGCCTGCACTTCTCCCAAGACGCGTGAAGCCTTATTGAACCGGATTGCCGGTGAAGGCGATTTGCCTGTCATTCTCTTTTCGCACGGTTGGAACAACGAGTTCGGCGATGCGACACGCTGGTATGCCGCGTTTGTCCAGCACCTCCAGACTCGCCTCCACGAAATTCCCGACCGTAAGCACCCGCTGTTTGTCGGCGTGATCTGGCCCAGCACCTGGCTTTCCTTCGACACCGGTCCCGAGATGGCGGCGGGAGGGGAGACGCCGGCATCGGCGGGCGACGACGAAGCGCTCACCCAGGATCTGCTCGCTCAAGTCGAGGACCCCGCCCAGCGGGAGAAGTTGACTTCGCTGCTCGGCGAAGAGCGCTTGAGCGAAGCAGACGCCACGACGCTTGCGGAGCTGATTGCTGCAACGTGCGCGCGCGCGAGCGCCGATTCCGGCGTGGAGGGCGCCGAAGGCGACCCGCCCGATGCCCAGTCTGTGCTGGAGGCGATGAAGAGCCTCCAGGCGCTTGCGCCGGACTCGACGGAGAACGAAGAGTCGCTGGAGCCGGGCGTCGTGACCGGACATACGCAAGCTCCATTGCGCGATGCCGGTGGCCTGCGATATCTCGACCCCCGCTGGGCGCTGCGGGTCGCTTCGGTCTACCAGATGAAAAATCGCGCAGGCAAGGTTGGCGCCAACGGCGTATTTGAACTCGTGAAAGCCATTTTGAATCTGCCCGCAACGCGGCTTCATCTCGTCGGGCATTCGTATGGCGCCAAAGTCGTTTTGTCGTCCATCGTCGCCGCGCCTCTGCCTCGGCCGGTGGAGTCCGTGCTGTTGCTGCAGCCCGCTATTTCCTACCTGGCCTTTGCAGCGGAGGTGCCCGGCAAGGGCAGAAGCGGCGGTTATCGCGAAGCGCTCAAGCTCTCCCGGCAACCCGTGCTCACGACGTATAGCGCGCATGATTTTCCACTCCATGAAGTGTTTCACCGCGCGCTGCGGCGCGATATCGATCCTGGTGAGCCGGCTGTCGCGGGTGGCGAGATGGGTGTCGATACGCTGGCGGGCCCGCCGCCCAACCAGTTTGCCGCCCTTGGCGGATATGGTCCGCGAGGCGCGAGCGAAAGACTGATCGAACCGCTGCCCGATCCCGGCGAGCCGCTCGATATCGACAATGCGGTTGCCATCGTCGGTTTCGACGGGACGATGCAAAAGCGCGTGGCCGGCCACGGTGATATCGCGACGCCCTATACGGCCTGGCTTTTACATCTGCAGTTGAGCAGATAGCGAGGCTCGGCATGCTCGATCTGGGGTCGGTAGTCAATGGCGTGACCACGCTTTGGAACGCGCTCTCGAAGGACGAACCCGCAGCGGGGTCGACGGTGCTTTCCGTTCGGCTCCTGCTTCGCAGCGACAAGCCCTATGTCGGCCTCGAGCTTTCGACCAGCGAATTGCCGCCGGACGTGCTGTCTGTTTCGCCCGCGGACGAACCGGGCAAGCCGGTGACATGGGAAGTTCCGCTCGAAGCATTCGGCGCAGTCGAAGGCAGTGGTTTTGGGGCGCCTGCGCCCCTCGAGGTGCCGGCGATGCTGGTGTCCGATCTGCGCTATTGCCTCGAGCGTCTTGAAGGGGCGTCGAGGCGTCCGCTCTGGTTGAGATTGATCCGACCATATGGATTGCTCGGATCGGCCGCCTGGGAGCGAACGCTGTGCGGCGAACTGCAACGCCCCACGCTGCGCTTGCCGGATTTTCCCGAACGGCCGGCGGAACGGACTGATGCGCTCGAAAATGCCGTGGTGGTCGATCCGCCGCCCGACACCGACGAAAGCGTCCTCAAAACGCGCGTGCGCACCCTCATCGAGTCCGTGCTCGAGGCGTCGTCGCGCTCGCGCACCCGCGTGCACGTGTTCACGCGGCGCCGCTGGTATCCATCGCTGAGCCTGTTCGACGCCGACTCCCGCGTCACCGTGTACGACCCCGACCAGAGACCGGAGCGTGAGTGGGCGCCAGCGGATGCCGACGCAGACGCGCCGCCCAACGTGTTGCGAGCCGCAAGATCGGACCGCGCCACGCAACTGCGTTCCGCGGCATGGGCCACCTGGATCGCGGGCGCGCTGGATGGCAGAGGGCTTGATGCGCTGCACCTCGTCTGCCGGTCGAAGTGGACGGATTCTGGCGCATGCCTTGTCTTGTCGAATTCGCCTGCGATGGAGGAGGACGAGATCACGCTCAGGGAGATCGGCTACGAAGAGCTGGAACTGCTTGCGATTCGCTCGGGCGCCTGGTCCGTTACGTTCGTCCCGGCCACCGTTGCCCAGAGCCATCCCATGGCATGCGTTGCGGACGGGTTTGCGCAGCGGCGCGCGGGTGCGGTGTTGTTTCACTCGCTATGCGAGGCGCAGGAAGATGCATCGTTTGGCGCGGCGTGCAGGCTGCTCTTTGGCGGCACATCCAGAGCGCCGCGGCTGACGCAAGGTTTTCTGTATTGCCATCCGGATTTCATTTACCAGCGTGCGCCGGCATCCTCTGGCATTCCCGGCGATACCGCAGGGTTATTTCGCTTCCTGGCGGAGAATGCGAAGCTGGTGGCCGCGCGCGCGCCCTTGAAAGAGCGCCTGCTCTCGACGGCTACACGCTTTGTTCCATTGGTCAAAACGCGAGAAGTGACGGCCCCGCCGGGTTGGCTGGGGGCCGCGCAGCGTTTTCTTGAAGCCGCCGCTTTCGACGAGGTGCGCCGCTCGGCCAGCGACCTGCTGTTATCGCGGCCGACCAGCAAGACCGGGCAGACCGACAAGACGAATCGACAGGACGAGAAAACGAAGGCCGCGATCGATATCCTGACGGAAATACAGGGGGTTCTGAAGAATCACGCGAAAACAAATAAAGAGGAATCCTGATCATGCCGACAAAGAGCTCGACAATCGAGATTTCCAGCATGAACGATGGCTCCGTCGGCTTTCGGCTCCTGCGCGCGGACACGAATTGGGCCGGCATGCTTCAATACCATGCCCTGGCGCTCGATCCTGGCAGCTTGCCGCGTCTGGACAATCAGCAGAACGTCATTGCCTACGGGCAGAAAATCACCGAGGCCTTGTGCCAGCATAAGGCCGTGAATCCGGACTTGACGCAGTTTTTCGGGCTTCCCGCCCAGTCCCCGGCGATCCTCAAATTTCTGATTACGACGACCGAAGGCGAGCGCTACAGTTGGGAAACGTTGTGCGACGAGCGCCTGATTTTTCTCGCCGTTCATCATGCGTGCAGCGTGAGCCGGGTGACGATTGGCGGAAGACCCGAGCAGGACGGCGACTACGCTTCTTTCGAGTGGCCAATCCGCATGCTGGCGTTTCTTTCACCCAGCGGGGTGCCTTCCAGGGCCGAAATGGAGGCGATCGTCGACACCGTTGCGCTTGCGCGCCAGGATGGGCTCGATATACGCGTCGGCCTGTATCTCGGCGAACAGGCGCTGCTCGACGATGCGCTCGCCTGCGTAAATGGCGGCGCATGGCCTGGCATCGAAGTCTTCCCGATGCCCTCGAATGCATACGGCATTGAAGAGGCATTGAAGAGCGCGCAGCCACAGATCGTCCATTTCTTCTGCCACGGCGCCGTAAAGGCCGGCGTCAACCTGCTTGAGTTCGCTTCGGTCAACGATCACGATATCGAGGCTGCCAGCGGCTCCGTTGCGCTTTCGATCGAGCGTCTCGAACTGGTGATGTCCACGATCGGCACGGTATGGACCACCATGCTCAACAGTTGTGCGTCCGCCATGAGCCCCGCCGCCGAGAGGCAGGCCGAATCCGCTCAGGTGCCCAAACTGTTTTCCATGGCCTGCCGGCTGGCACAGACGGCGTCTCCACTCACGGTGGGCATGGCGGAGCCGGTCACGGACCAGGACGCCACACTCTTTACCCGTGTTTTCTATACGATCGCCTTGCGCTTCATTCGCGAGGCAACGAGCAAGCTCACCCCGGGAAACTTCGCCACCATCGACCTTGGCGAAGCCGTATTCCAGGCCCGGCAGAAGCTTCACGCAACGGCCAATTCCGCTTCCGCCACGAACGGCTCGGGCAGGTGGTGGCTTCCCGTGCTCTATTCCCGCGAGCATCCCCTGAAGGTCATGCTGATGGAGAAAAACAGAGCGGATGAAGCACGCGGCGAGCCCATGCAGTTGCAGGACGATGAAGCAGCGGAGCCGCCAATGGCTGAAAGAGTGAAGACGCAGATCGACGACATCATGAAGACGCGGATCGATGCGGTCGCGCATGCGCTGCGCAGCCTGCCGGCGAACAGCCCGCTTCCCTTGCGGCAAGACATGCTGGCGCTTTTGAATAACGTCCCGGAACATCTGCGCCCGGATCTTTTTGGAAACTTCAATCGTGCCGCAACTCATTGAGCGTCCCGAAAGCGTACAGATCAACGCCTATGACGGCACAGGGACGCTCACGAGCGACCTGCCGTCCAGAACACCATGGGGGCAGAGGCAGAAGGACCAGAGCATTACCCGGTTTCTGGGTCCGGCGGTCGCGGCCGACTTGCGCGACTGGCAACATCCGGAAGTTGGCTGGGGCGTGATTCTTCCCGACGACGACAGCGTGCCGATCGAGGCGCGCGCCAGAGGCGAAGACGCCCACCCCGCGATCCAGAAGCTGCTGGCTCATCGCTCAGGCGCACCCGTGCTGCGCTGGCGCGAGGAATTCGGGCAGGATTACCTGCGGCGCTACTACGTGGACGGCAGATTTCACGATCTTTCGGCGGCCGCCATCAAGCCGGGGGTTCAGGATGGACATATTCCGCGCTACCTGCTCATCGTTGCCGGTCCGCAGGCGATTCCCTGGTCGGTCCAATACGCGCTGAACATGTCGACCTTTGTCGGGCGAGTCGAGCCATCGGAGATGTTATCCGCGTATGTCGATGCCTTGATCGACGATTGGGCCGGCTTCGAATGCCATCCCGAATGGCCCGTTGTCTGGAGCGTCAATCACGGCAGGCCCGACATTACCAACCTGATGCAACGCGCCATTGCGGACATTCTCTGGAGCAAGTTCGCAGCGGACCCGGAGTTCAAGGGCGAGCGCATCGAAAATCAGCTCGCCACGCGCGAGAATCTTTGCGCCGCGCTCATCGAACGTTCACCCGGTCTGGTGATCACCACGAGCCACGGCACCACTGGCCCGACGAGCGACGCGCAACGCTTGAAGCGGCAACTGGGCTTGCCGGTGGACGCAAACTACACGTCGCTGAATCTTGCCGATCTCGCGAACTGGAAGCCGGCGGGCGCGATCTGGTATGCGCACGCCTGCTGCTCGGCGGGATCGGACAGCACGACGCGCTATGAGGGTCTGCTTCCCGAGGACAGTTCGATCAGCAGGATGCTGGCGAATGTGGCCAGCACCGCAAAAGCCATGATTGCACCGCTTGCGCTTTCGCTGATAGGGGCGGTGGCGCCTTTGCGGGCTTTTGTCGGTCACGTCGAACCCACATTCGACTGGACCTTGCGCGATCCCGCGAATGGTCAGGGCGTGACGCATGCACTTTGCACCGCGCTCTACGACAACCTCTACCAGCCCGATCGCCGCACGCCCATTGGCTACGCCTTGCGCGGCATTTTTTCGGAGGCCGGCGCCTATTACGGAGCCGTGCGCAACGCCATTGAGGGTATCAACAACAATGTCCCCGGCATGCGCGATCACGCGCTCTACAACCGGCTGGTCGCGATGGATCGCCAGACCACGGTGATCATCGGGGACCCGACGGTGTCGTTGCCTCGCCCGACCTGAATGCGTGAGTTCAAGCGCGGGACATCTGCTTTTTGAAGATCCAGGAGCGCGTCATGCAAGAAGCGTCGTCCGCGATTTCCAGTAGTCGCCACTCGCTGTTCATGTTGCGCAGTGATCGCCTTCGACCTGGCGATATCCTTTTGACCCGCTCGCCAAACGCGCTCGTGAGCGAGGCAATCCGGTCGATCACCTCCATCAAGCTTCTTGCGGGCAGAGGACTGGAGGGGCGAGAGGAATTCAGCCACGCTGCGATATGTGTGGCGCATGGCACATTCGTCGAGGCGCTCGGGTCCGCCGGTGTGTGCCGATTGGCGATTCGCCAGACGGCGGCAAAAGACCGGAATAACATCCGTGTCCTGCGGTTGAAATCAGAAGTCCAAAATGCCCATCGTATAGCCGAACAGGCCGGCAAGCTGGCCGAGGAGTTCATGTATCGCCGCTATGCGAACTGGCGGCGCTTTGGCGGCATGCTGGTTGGCGCCATGCAGGATTCAGTGCGCGAGCGCCTGTTCTGTTCTCAACTGGTGACGGCTGCCTATGAGGAAGCCGGATTGCGCCTGTTCGACGATGTGGCTCCCGAGCAGGTCACGCCCGGAAGGTTGACGCGCTGCGAGTTGCTTGACGACGTCACCGATGAATGCGTTACGCACCTGAGCACTGACGACGAGCCCGAGTTTTATCTGGATGGGGCCGAACGCGGCGAGCGCGAGCACACCCAGGAATCAAAGGACTTTCAGGCAGTGTTGAGCAGCAGGGCGGTCCGTAAGGCACTTCACAGGCTCGGTATCGCCAGGCCGCCTGCCACGCTATTGATGCTGCAGCGGATATTGATCGACACGCGCGATGCGAGCTTGAACGATGCGATTCGGAAGGGCCTCCATGAACGCGGATATCGGGAAGTCGAGTCGAAGAAGCAGGTCGAAGACGCGCATTGCTTATTGAGCGCTACCGAAGAGAATCTAGCCAGAATCACGAAGGAATGCCCCTCCATGAGCGACGACGTACTCTGGTTCTGGCTCACAGACGCCCGGAATACTGTCGTCATGTTGAACGAAGACTTGGCTACGCGATGGGAGCAAGTGCGTGGTTACCGGACGATCCTCGAACGGACTCGCCTCAGCACCTTTGGATTGCTCCTCGCCCTCTGGGAGCGCAGAGCGCTGTTTAACGAAACGGCGAAGGAGCTGAAAGTTGCGGAATTTCAGGTCCTGTTCGCTGAAGCCGAGCGACGCGGGCAGATCGTCGATGGCGGCGGCTGACAAGTAAGCGTGCCTGCCTGAGCGAACAGGAAGGGGGGGCCGGCCCGTGCGTCTTCAGCGCTCGTGCGGCGCGTTGAAGCGGTCCACCAGCACGGTGAGCAGATCGATCGGCAGCGGGAATACGATGGTCGAGTTCTTGTCGGCGGCGATGGTGGTGAGCGTCTGCAAATAGCGCAGCTGCATGGCCTGCGGCTGCAGCGCGAGACGCTGGGCGGCCTGCAGCAATTTTTCGGATGCCTGCAGCTCGCCTTCGGCATGGATCACTTTCGCGCGGCGCTCGCGCTCCGCCTCGGCCTGGCGCGCAATGGCGCGGATCATGTTCTCGTTGAGGTCCACGTGCTTGATCTCGACCGTGGAGACCTTGATGCCCCAGGCGTCGGTCTGCGCGTCGAGCGTCTTCTGGATATCGGCGTTCAGCTGGTCGCGCTCCGCGAGCAGCGTGTCGAGTTCATGCTTGCCGAGCACCGCGCGCAGCGTCGTCTGCGCGAGCTGGCTGGTCGCTTCGAAGAATTTGGCCACTTGAATCACGGCCTTTTCCGGATCGACCACGCGAAAGTAGACCACGGCGTTGACCTTCACGGAGACGTTGTCGCGCGTGATCACGTCCTGCGAGGGCACATCGAAGACGACCGTGCGCAGGTCGATGCGCACCACCTGCTGCACGACCGGGATGATGAACACGAGCCCCGGCCCCTTGACCTTCCAGAAGCGGCCGAGCATGAACACCACGCCGCGCTCGTACTCCCGGAAGATGCGGATGGCCGAGAAGGCGAGCAGGATGGCCGCCACCATCAAAATGCTCGTGAAGCCGAAGGTGTAGCCGATCATGGATGACCTCCCTGATGCGCTTCGTGCGCTTGTTGTTCGTTTGCGTTTTTTCTGCCCCATCTGCCGCGCTTGACCGGCAGCGGCGGGGTTTCTTCTAGCGGCGCGACGCTGAGCAGCAGGCCCTCGCGCGCCGTCACGCGCACGCGGCTGCCGGCGGCGAGCGGCACGGCGCAGGCGACACGCCAACGCTCGCCATGCACGAGCGCCCAACCGGAGGCCAAAGCCGAGGCCGAAGCCGCCTGGCTGGCGGCGCCGGGTGGCTGGGCGAGCGCCGCGGCGGCGGACGGGCGCTCGGGCTTCAGGCCGTCGTCGATGACCTGGCCGATGCTGCCGACCATGGCCTCCGAGCCGGTCACCACGGGGCGCCGCCGCGCGCGCAGCGCCACGGTCGAGACGGCCGCGACGAACGCCGCGCCGCCGAGCGCGAGCCCCGCGATCAGCGGCACCGGAATGCCGTAGCCGGGCACGTCGGTGTTGATCAGCATGAGCGCGCCAACGGCAAACGCGACGATGCCGCCAAAGCCGAGCACGCCGAAGGTGGGCAGGAACGCCTCGGCCACGAGGCACGCGAGCCCCAGCATCACGAGGCCGAGGCCCGCGTAGTTGATGGGCAGGAGCTGCATCGCGAACAGGCCGATCAGCAGGCAAATCCCGCCGGCCACGCCGGGCAGCACGAAGCCGGGATTCGCGAACTCGAAGAACAGCCCATAGATGCCGATCGTCAGCAGGATCAGGGCGACGTTCGGATCGGCCACGATGGAGAGGAAGCGGTTGCGCCAGTCGGGCGCGACGTACACGAGCGGCGCGTTCGCGGTGGCGAGGCGCACCGTGCCGGCCGCCGTGGTGACTTCGTGGCCGTCGAGCTTGCGCGCGAGATCGGCGGGGTCGAGCGCAATGAGGTCGATCACGTGCTGGTCGAGCGCCTCGCTGGCGGACAGGCTCACCGCTTCGCGGACCGCGCGCTCCGCCCACACGGCGTTGCGCCCGCGCAGCTGCGCGAGCCCGCGGATGTACGCGGCGGCGTCGTGCATGACCTTGCGGGCCTCGGTGGAGGCGTTGTCGTCGGGCTTGGCTTCCGGGGCGGCGGTTGGTGCGGCACCTGGTGGAGCACCAGGGATGGCGCCTGGTGTGGCGCCAGGGATGGCACCCGGTGCGGCGCCTGGTGCAGCGCCCGGGGTGGCCGCGGGGGTGGGCGCGCCGCCGCCACCGCCGATCCCGAGTTGCACCGGCGAGGCGGCGCCCAGGTTGGTGCCGGGGGCCATCGCCGCGATATGGCTCGCATAGGCGATGTAGGTGCCTGCGCTCGCGGCGCGTGCACCGCTCGGCGCAACGAATGTGGCTACCGGCACAGGCGAGGCGAGGATCGCCTTGATGATCTGGCGCATCGAGGTGTCGAGGCCGCCGGGGGTGTCGAGCTGGAGAATCGCGAGCTGCGCATGTTGCTGCGCCGCATGCGCGAGCGTACGGACGATGAAATCGGCGCTCGCGGGGCCGATCGCGCCATTGACGGTCATGACCACGACCGCGCGCTGCGCCCCGGACGGCGCACGCGGGGCTTGAGCCATGGCGTTGAGCGCCGCAACCGCGGCGCAAACGACCAGCAGCGCCGCGAATACCGCGGCGCGTGCGAGCCGCGCCGGCAGCGGGTGGCGTGCCTGGCGGGCATGGGGCGGAGGCGCGTCGTGCTCCGCCGCCCGGGTGGGGCGATGAGCGCGCATCGGAACGTCCGGGAGGGGCAAATGGCCCGATATTTAAGAGTAGGTGGTTTTGGGGAAAAGCGCGTCGTGCGTTATTGCGCGCCAGATTCCTTCCCCGCCCCTGGAAACGTCAGCGTGACGGCAAATCCGCCGTCCTCAGGAAAAGCGAAGCCAACGCGCCCATGGTGTGCCTTCATCACTTCCTGCACGATCGCGAGCCCCAGGCCCGAGCCGCTGCGGCGCGGTGCGCCGTCGGGCTCGAAGCGCTCGAACGGGCGCAGCGCGGCCTCCCAGTGCTCGCGCGCAATGCCGCTGCCGTTATCGGTCACCGTCAGCGTAGTCTCGCCGCGCAGGCCGGCCACGCGCACGACGATTTCATCCGCATTGCCGTGCAGCATCGCGTTGTGCAGCACGTTCGAGAGCGCCTCCTGCAGGCTGATCGGGTCACCGGCGATGGTCACGTTCGGCGCATCGCTTTCGAACGCCACCTGCACGTCGCGTTCGCCCGCCAGCGGAATCGTGCGCCCGATCGCTTCCCGCGCAAGCGCGACGAGGTCCACGGGCTGCAGCGGCACGGCCTCGGTGCGATGAATCACCATCGCGTGATTGAGCAGCTGCCCCGTGAGCCGGCCGACGTCCGAGCACGTGGTGCGCAACGCGTCGAGTCCTTGCGCGTAGCGTGCGGGATCGGTCTCGCCGCTGAGCAGCTCGATCTGCGCGTCGAGCCGCGCGATCGGCGTGCGCATCTGATGCGCGGCATCGGCAATGAAGCGCTGCATGGCCGTCATGCGCTCCGCGAGCCGGCCGATGAGGCCGTTGATGGCGCCGATGATTGCGTTGATCTCGCTGGGCGTGTCGTGCTCCACGGGCCGCAGGTCGGCGGGGTCGCGCGCGGCGATGATCGTCTCGATCTGCGCGAGCGGGCGCAGGCCGCGCCGGATCGCCAGCCCGCTTGCGCCAATGGCGAGCACGCTCATCATCAGGATCAGCGTCCATACCTTGAAGCTCATGTCGTTCGTCAGTTGCTGGCGCGCGTGCGTGGTCTGCGCAATCGTCACGACGGCCCAGCCGGGCGTGCGCTCCTCGGGCATGTAGCGGGCGATGGTGGCCGTGCGGATGCGCTGGCCCTGGTAGGTCCCGTTCGCGAATGCGGGGCCTTGCTGCGCGGCTGCCGTGCTCGCGGGGCCGGGCAGGTCGCCGTAGCCTGCCACCACGACGCCGCGCGAATCGGTCACCTTGTAGTAGACGAGGTCATAGCGCGAAAGCGAGGAGAGCGCGGCCACCGGCGGATTGAGCGCGAGCACGCCGCCCTGCACGTAGAGATTCTCGGCGAGCTGAATGGCGGCGCCCGCCAGCAACTGGTCGTAGGCGCGCTCCGCGGCGACGCCCGCGTAGTAGCGCGCGATGAGGGCGAGCGCCAGCGCGCCCGAGGCCACGACCAGCGCGATGAACAGCAGCGTGCGCCCGAGCAGCGTCTTGCGGAACCAGTCAAAGCGCAGCAATTTGATATCCCATCCCGCGCGCCGTGCGGATCTCGACCGAGCTGCCGTGCAGCTTTTTGCGCACGCGCGTGATGTACTGCTCGACGGCGTTCGTGCTGGGCTCGTTGCCGAAGCTGAACAACTGGTTCAGCAGATCGTCCTTCGAGAAAATGCGCTGCGGGCGGCTCGCGAGGATTTCGAGCAGCGCGAACTCCTGGCGCGAGAGCGCGAGCGGCTGGCCGTCGAGCTCCGCGAGCCGGCTGCTGCGATCGATTGCGAGCCCGCCCACCTTGACGAGGTCGTTGGCGTGGCCGCTGTTGCGGCGCAACAGCGCCTGCACGCGCGCTTCGAGCTCGCGATAGTCGAAGGGCTTGACGAGGTAGTCGTCGGCGCCGAGTCCGAGGCCGCTCACGCGGTCGTCGATCGCCGAGCGCGCCGTCACGAGCAGCACCGGCGTCGTGGAGCCCGCCGCGCGCAGATTGCGCAGGATCGCGAAGCCGTCCATCGAAGGCAGCATCACGTCGAGCACGACCAGATCGAAACGCTCGACGCCGAGCAGGCTGTTTGCGCTAGCGCCGTCCGCTTCGAGATCCACGGCGTGGCCGAGCCTCGTCAGGCGGCTGCGCATTGCCGCGCCGATTTGCGCGTCGTCCTCGACTACCAGAATGCGCATGATGCCGTGCCTGCCTTGTCGTTAATGATTGGATTTACGGGTTTTCCCGGGGAGCCGATCTCAGCATTTTCTCAGACTCGCCCGGTAACCTTGCGAACCATGATTACCAGAACGCGAGGAGACGACAAGCCAGGGCAGCGAGCACGCGGCGCGCGCGAGCGCAAGGCGCCTTCGCTGCGGCGGCGTGCGCTCGTGGCGGCGGGGCTCGGTGCGGCGCTCGCGCCTGCGCTGGTGCTGTCGAGCCCGCGCACGGTGCGTATCTCGAAGGGCTATGGCCTGCTGTATTTGCCGCTGCTCGTCATGGAGCAGCGGCGCCTGTTCGAGCGGCATGCGGCGCGCCAGGGCTTGAGCGACGTGAGCGTGGACTGGACGCTGCTCGACGGCGGCAACTCGGTGGACGACGCCATGATGGCCGGCACGCTCGACTTCGCGGCCGTGGGCGCGCCCGGCTTCATCGAGCTGTGGGCGAGGGCGCGCGGCATTCCGAACGTCGAGGTGATTGGTGTGAGCGGGCTTTCCACGACCGCGCTCTCGCTGAACACGAACCAGCCGCGTATCGCAACGCTTGCCGACTTCACGAGCGCCGACCGTATCGCCGTGCCGGGCATCCGCACCTCGCTCGCGGCGGTGGTCCTGCAGATGATGGCGAGCAAGCTGCTCGGACCGAAGCACTTCGCGCAGCTCGATTCGATCACCGTGAGCCTGCCGCATCCGCAGGCGGTGCAGGCGCTGGTCCGGCGCGAGAACGGGATCACCGCGCATTTCGCGTCGCCGCCTTTTTCGGCGCTCGAATTGAAGCACCCGGGCATTCATCGCGTCGTCAATTCGATCGACGTGCTGGGCCCGCTGACGCTCGATGTGGTGTACGCGCCGAGGCGCCTCGTGGATACCGAGCCCGCGCTCGTGCGGGCGTTCCTCGGCGCGCTCGACGAGGCGAACCGGTTGATCGTGCAGGACCGGCAGGCCGCGGCGGCCATCTATGTTGCCGCATCGGGGCTCGACGTTTCGCACGAGGGCGTGATGCAGATGCTCGCCGCGCCCGAGACACGCTTTTCGGTGTGGCCCGAGCAGTTGATGGAGTACGTCGATTTTCTGTACATGGTGGGCACGATCAAGTCCAGACCGCGCGCCTGGAACGAGATGTTCGCGAGCGTGCTGGGCGAATTTCATCCCTCCTAGCCGGCATGGCCATTTGAATTTCCGTTTGCGCCCGCAAGTCTGGGTGCGGCAACTAGAAGACGAAACAAAACCTGAAGGAGTCCATAGTGAACCCCGCCTCAACCCTCGACCATCAGCCTGCGGAGGAACGGCAGGTCATGTCGAAGATCGCGCGGCGCCTGCTGCCGATCCTGGTCGTGATGTTCCTGATTTCGTTTATCGACCGGCAGAACGTCGGCTTTGCGAAGCTGCAGATGGTGCACAGCCTGCATATGACGGAGACGGCGTTCGGCCTTGCGTCATCGCTATTTTTCATCGGCTATTTACTGTTCGAGGTGCCCAGCACGCTCGCGCTGCATCGCTTTGGCGCACGCGTGTGGCTTGCGCGCATCATGCTCACGTGGGGCGTGATTACCGTGCTGATGGGCTTCACGACCTCGATGCAGGTATTTTGCGGCATGCGTCTCGCGCTTGGCATTGCCGAGGCCGGCTTCTATCCGGGGGTGATCTATTACCTCACGCTGTGGTTTCCGCAAAGCTACCGTGCCCGCGTGCTTGGCGTCTTCACGCTTGGCAGCGCGCTTGCCAACATGCTGGGCTCGCTTGTTGGCGGCTGGCTGCTGAGCCTGAACGGCGTGTGGGGTCTCGAGGGCTGGCAATGGGTGTTCATCGCCACGGGCCTGCCTGCCGTGCTGGTGGCCGTGATGGTGTTCAAGCTGCTGCCGGCTTCGTATCGGGAGGCGGGCTTCCTGAGCGAGCACGAGAAAGAGCTTGTCGCGGCTGCGCTCGAACGCGAGAAGCCCGAGCACGCGGAGCATGGGCAGCCCTGGAAGGCGTTGCTCGATCCGCGCGTGATGCTGTTCGCGGCGACCTACATGTTGATGTCGACCTCGCTCTACGGCGTGACTTACTGGCTACCGACACTCGTCAAGTCATTCGGCGTGTCGAGCAGCACGAATGGGATGCTGAGCATGCTGCCGTGGGCGCTCTCGGTATTGTTGCTGCTGTATTTGCCGGGCAAGCTGCGCCGCGCGAAAAGCATATTGCGCGCGATCTCGATCGTGGCTGCGCTGGGCGCGCTGGGTTTCCTGCTGAGCCTCGTGCTGCCTTCGACGCCGCTGCGCTTTATCGCGCTGGTGTTCGGCGGCGCATGCATTCCGCTGCTCTACCCGTGCTTCTGGTCGATGCCGCCGCGCTATTTCACTGGCGCGCGTGCGGCGGCGAGCGTAGCGGCGATCAACTCGATCGGCAATCTTGGCGGCTTCTTCGGCCAGAACTTGATGCCGATTGCGGGCAAGGCCACGGGAACGGCATTCGGACCGATGATCGTGCCGATCGTTTGCCTTGCGGTGCTTGGCGTGGGCGCGTTCATCGCGTGGGCCCGTTCCGGGCGCGTGTATGCCGGAGAGGCCGGCGCTTCGGCGCAGCGTCAGGGCACGGACCCTGCGCGATAGACAAGCGGGTTGGTGAGCGATTTGGAATTGGGATTTCCTGGTTTTGGTGTGGTTCTTGGTGGTGTTGGCCTTTCCTTGTTTTCATGTAGGTATATGAGTGTTGCCCCTGTGCGGGGCGGCACCTACTTTTCTTTGCAGGGGCCTGTCAGTAATTTCGTGTTTAGGGCATAACATCCCTCCAAGGAGGGTTTATGCCA
>NZ_SMRP01000016.1:0-68021 GCF_004353915.1 Paraburkholderia silviterrae
GTCGATGAAGGACGGTTCGGACGCCGTGAGCGACTGGCCGCTGCTCAACGCACTGCTGAACACGGCAGGCGGCGCGTCGTGGGTGTCGCTGCACCACGGCGGTGGTGTGGGCATGGGCTTCAGCCAGCACTCGGGCGTGGTGATCGTGGCCGACGGCACGCAGGCGGCGCACGAGCGTCTGGGCCGGGTGCTGCTGAACGATCCGGCGACGGGCGTGATGCGCCACGCGGATGCAGGCTACGAGCTCGCGCAGCAGACGGCGCGTGAAGCGGGTCTCAAGCTGCCGATGCTGGGCAAGTAAGTGGTTTGCACGCACCGCTGGCGGGGCGGTGCGTGTGGTAAATGAGAAGGGCGTCGTGCGGCTGGAGTAGCTGCGCGGCGCTTTTTTTTTGGGGCGGCCAGTGCGCACTTCACTTCGTGCTCACGTGTTCTGACAGCCCACTTCGAACCATGCGTTTTCCGCATGCTCCCCTCGACAATTAATCGTTTGTGACGCCTTCATCGCCCCGGGATACTGCCTCCATTCCCAGACGTGGCGACGAATCGGCATCACACTATGCGATCAGATTACAACTTCATTAACGGGCAGTTTCTTGAAGTGGACGCGCAGCGCATCGCCGTCTACAACCCGGCGAAAGCCGAACTGATCGGCCACGTGAGCGCGGCGACCGCTGCCGACGCCGTCCGCGCCGTCGAGGCCGCGAAAGAGGCCCAGCGCGCCTGGCGCCGTCTGCCCGCCGCCGAGCGCGGTGCGATCCTGACCCGTTTCGCCGACGCCATCGATGCGCGTTCCCCCGTCATCGGCGCGGTACTCGCCGCCGAGTCCGGCAAGAGCGTCGCCGACGCCACCTCCGAAGCCCACTACGCCGCCGAGATCCTGCGCTACCACGCGCAATGGGCGCGCCGTATCGAGGGCGAGGTGATCCCGAGCGACAGCGCAAACGAAAACCTGATCCTGATGCGCGAGCCCATCGGCGTGGCCGCGTGCCTGATCCCGTTCAATTTCCCGATCTACACGCTGCTGCGCAAAATCGCGCCGGCGCTCATCACCGGCAACACCGTCGTGGCGCGCCCGAGCAACAACACGCCGTGCTCGGCGTTCGAAGTGGCGCGCGCCGCCCAGGACGCAGGCCTGCCGCCGGGCATCTTCAACGTGCTCGCGATGGACCATGACACGGCTGCCGTGCTGTGCACGCATCCGGGCGTCGGCATGATCACGCTCACGGGCAGTGTGGCCGCGGGCCGCAAGGTGCTCGACTACTGCAAGGAAAACATCGCGAAGCCTTCGCTCGAGCTGGGCGGCAAGACCCCGGCGATCGTCGAGGCCGACGCCGATCTCGAAGCCGCGGCCACGGCCATCGTGCGCTCCAAGACAACCCATTGCGGCCAGCTCTGCACGGCCATCGAGCGCGTCTACGTGCAGGAGTCCGTGCATGCGCGCTTCGTTGCGCTGCTGCGCGAGAAGATGAGCGCCGTGACCTTCGGCGACCGCTCGGTCGACCCCTCCCGCATGGGGCCGCTCGTCAACGCGCAGGCGCGCGCCTCGGTCCATGCGATGGTCGAGCGCGCCGTGGCCGAAGGCGCCGTGATCGAGACGGGCGGTTATCTGCCGGAAGGCGCGGGCCACTTCTATCCGCCCACGCTGCTGAGCCACTGCCGCCAGGACATGGAGATCGTGCAGGAAGAGATCTTCGGTCCGGTGCTGCCGGTGCTTGCTTACGAAACGCTCGAAGACGCACTTCGCATGGCTAACGACCACCAGTTCGGTCTCTCCTCGGTGCTCTATACGGAGCGCTATCGCTCGGCCATGTTGGTCGCGAACGAGATCGAGGCGGGCGAGCTCTATGTGAACCGCACGCCCGCGGACCCTTACCAGGGCTTCCACGCCGGCTGGAAGCGCTCGGGTCTCGGCGGCGACGACGGCAAGCACGGCATGCTCGAATTCACGCAGACGCGCCTCGTCGTCATGCCGTTTTGATGATTCGTCTTACTGATTGAATGTGTTGATGGGCGTTCGCTGCAACGAACGCCCGCCTGAATAAACGTAGACCGCAAACAGGGTCCCACGCCGGGTGCCCATGCGAGCGAGCCTGCGAAATGGAGACCGCCTTGCAGAAGTCCATCGCCAAGCCCAACGCGCCCGCAAGCTCGCCGCGCGCCGATATTGCTTCGTTCGCACCCGCAACCACGGGCTCGCCGCAGCGCTATGTCCAGTTGCTGCTGCTCGTGCTGGCCGCCGGCGGAATCTATCCGCTTCTGTATTTGCGTCAGGTCTATCAGACCACGATGCTCGATGTCCTGCACATCGACAACACCCAGTTGGGCTACCTCTACTCGGTGCTCGGCATCGTCTTCTTTGTCTCCTATCTGCCGAGCGGCTGGCTCGCCGACCGCGTCGCGCCGCGCCTGCTGATCTGTTTCTCGCTGATCGGCACCGGCGCACTGGGCCTCTGGTATTCAACGGCGCCGGCGTTCAATGTGCTGCTCGTGATCTTCTGCTGCTGGGGCCTCACGACGGGTCTCACGTTCTGGGCATCCGTGCTCAAGCGCGTGCGCATGATTGCGGCGCCGAACGAGCAGGGCCGGTTTTTCGGGCTGCTCGACGGCGGGCGCGGGCTCGTCGAGGCGCTGCTCGCGACCGCGGCGCTTGCGCTCTTTGCCGCCGCCACCGGTTCGGGGCTCGGCGAGGCCGCCGGCCTGCGCCACGTGATTTATATGTATTCCTTCACGTGTATCGCGCTTGGTGCGGCGATGACGTTCTTCAAGGATCCGGCCCCCACGCCCGCCGATGCCGCGAGCAAATCGGCCGATGCGGCCGGGGCAAATACGCACGGTTCGCTCTGGCGCGATCTCAGGACGCTTGCATCGATTCCGCAACTCTGGCTCATGGCGGCCGTCGTGTTCTGCGGCTATCAGATCTTCTGGGCGACGTACAGCTTCTCCGCGTATCTCCAGCAAGGCGAGTTGCATATGAGCGTGGTGGCCGCCGGCATGGTGACCACGGCGAAGCTCTGGATGCGGCCGATCGGCGGCATCGGCGGCGGCTTTCTCGGCGACCGCTTCTCGAACCTGCGCGTGCTGATCTGGGCGATGTTCCTCGCCGTTGCAGGGCTGGTGGGCCTGATCGTGCTGCCGGCGCTGCGCAACATGGCGCTGCTTGGCGCCGTCGTGCTTTTCATCGGCCTCATGACCTATGCGATTCGCGGCCTCTACTGGACGCTGCTCGATTATTGTGCGATCCCGATGCGCATCACGGGCCTTGCAATCGGCCTCGTGTCTTTGGTCGGCTATTCCTCGGATATTTTCCTGCCGCTCGTGAACGGCTACTTCACGGAGCACTACGCGGGCCTGCTCGGTTACCAGTTCTACTTTGCCTACATCGCGGTGATCGGCGCGCTCGGCGGCATTGCCGCGCTCGTGCTCAAGCGCATGTCTCACGCATCTCCCGTTTCCACTCTGTCTGAATCTGCCTGAACCATGAAAGTCGTCGCCATGCAAACGCATGTCGTCGCGGTGCCTCCTCCGCACCTCGGCGGCATGTACTGGATCTTCGTCACGCTGCAGACCGATTGCGGCATCGAGGGTGTCGGTGAAATCTATGCCGCCACCTTTCATCCCGATGTGATGGTGCCTGCCATCGAGGACGTTTTCTCGCGCTATCTGCTCGATCACGATCCGCACCACGTCGAGCGGCTGTTCCGCGAGGCGTATTCGAGCGGCTTCACGCAGCGCCCGGACCTCACGATGATGGGTATCGTGAGCGGACTCGAAATGGCTTGCTGGGACATCGTCGGCAAGGCGGCGGGCAAGCCGGTGTATGAGTTGCTCGGCGGCATGGTGAACGAGCGTCTTCGTTCGTATACCTATCTTTATCCGACGAACGCGAAGGGCGAATACGATTACGACGATCCCGATCTCGCCGCCGAATGCGCCGCTCAAAATGTGAAGCGTGGCTTCACTGCGGTCAAGTTCGATCCGGCGGGACCGTACACGGCCTACTCGGGGCATCAGCTTTCGCTCGAAGTGCTCGACCGCTGTGAAACGTTCTGTCGCAAGGTGCGCGAAGCCGTGGGCAACAAGGCCGACCTGCTGTTCGGCACGCACGGGCAAATGGTGCCTTCGTCGGCGATCCGGCTTGCGAAGCGCCTCGAAAAGTACGACCCGCTCTGGTTCGAGGAGCCGGTGCCGCCGGGCCAGGAAGAGGCTATCGCCAACGTGGCGAAGCACACGTCGATTCCGATTGCGACCGGCGAGCGTCTCACCACCAAGTATGAATTCCACAAGCTGCTGCAGGCGGGCGGGGCGTCGATCCTGCAAATGAACGTTGCGCGCGTGGGCGGTCTGCTCGAGGCCAAGAAGATCGCAACGCTTGCCGAAGTACATTACGCCCAGATCGCGCCGCACCTCTATAACGGGCCCATTGGCGCGGCGGCGAGCATCCAGATTGCGGCCTGCACGCCGAACTTCCTGATTCAGGAAAGCATCGGCACGTGGGATGGCTTCCACGCGCAGATCCTCAAGAAGCCGATCCAGTGGGAAGACGGTTACATCATTCCGTCGAAGGCGCCGGGTCTGGGCGTCGAACTCGACATGGACGTCGTGCGCGCGCACTCGCCATACACCGGCAAGCGTCTGCATCTGCAGATGGCGAGCCAGCCGGCCGACGTGCGCGACACCTCGCCCGCACGCGGCTGATCCGTGGGAGCAAACAGATGAACTACGACTACATCATCGTCGGCGCCGGCTCGGCAGGCTGCATTCTCGCCGAGCGGCTCTCGGCTTCGGGGCGCCATTCGGTGCTGCTGCTCGAGGCGGGCGGCTCCGACGATTCGTTCTGGTTCAAAATACCCATCGGCTTCGCCAAGCTGTATTACAACGATAAGCACAACTGGATGTATTGCAGTGAGCCAGAGCCCGAGCTGGCCGGGCGCCAGATTTACGCGCCGCGCGGCAAGGTGCAGGGCGGCTCGGGCTCGATCAACGCGATGATCTATGTGCGCGGCGCCCAGCGCGATTTCGACGACTGGGCCGCGGCGGGCAATCCGGGTTGGTCGTACCAGGACGTGTTGCCGTATTTTCGCAAGCTCGAATCGCATCCGCTCGGCGACACGATGTGGCACGGCGCGAACGGCCCCGTGCGCATTACGCCAATGAAGGACGGCGCGCATCCGATTTGCCAGACCTTCATCGAAGGCTGCACGCAGCTCGGCTACGAGCGCAACGACGACTTCAACGGCGCGCGACTCGAAGGCGTGGGCATTTACGATGTGAACACGCGCGACGGCCAGCGCGCATCGAGCAGCTTCGCGTATCTGCATCGCGCGGGGCATCGTCCGAATCTCAAGATCGAGCTTCATGCGCACACATCGCGCGTGCTGTTCGATGGCGACGCGGTAACCGGGAAGCGACGCGCGACCGGTGTGGAGATCATTCAGCAGGGCACGAAGCGCACGTTCCATGCGAACCGCGAAGTCATAGTCGCGGCGGGCGCGGTCGATTCGCCCAAGCTGCTTCAGCTCTCAGGCGTGGGCCCGCGTGCGCTGCTCGCAAAGCATGGCATCGAGGTGATTCACGAGCTGCCGGCGGTGGGCCAGAACCTGCAGGACCATCTGTGCGTGAGCTTCTACTATCGCTCGCGCATGAAGACGCTCAACGACGCGTTCAGCAGTTGGACCACCAAGCTCAAATTCGGCTTGCAATACCTTCTCAAGCGCACGGGTCCGTTCTCGATGAGCGTGAACCAGTCGGGCGGTTTTTTCCGCACCAGCGTGAACGAAGCGCATCCGAACATGCAGGTGTATTTCAATCCGCTTTCGTATCGGATTCCTAAATCGAATCGCGCGCAGCTCACCCCGGAGCCGTATTCGGGCTTTCTCGTCTGCTTCAATCCGTGCCGGCCCACGAGCCGCGGCTCGATCGAGATCGCGTCGGCGAATGTGGACGACGCGCCGAAGATTCGCGGCAACTATCTCTCGACGCAGAAGGATCGCGACGAGGCGGTCGCGGGCAGCCGTCTCGTGCGCAAGCTGATGACGGCGCGCGCGTTGCAGGAAGTGACAGTGGAAGAGGTGACGCCCGCCGGCGACGTGACCGACGACGCCAGCATGCTCAAGTTCTTCCGCGAGCAGAGCGGCTCGATCTACCACCTGTGCGGCACCTGCGCGATGGGGCCCGATCCGCGCACGGCCGTGGTCGATGCACGCCTGCGCGTGCACGGCATCGAGGCTTTGCGCGTGGTGGATGCGTCCATCTTCCCGAACATCACGTCCGGCAATACGAACGCGCCCACCATGATGGTCGCGGAAAAGGGCGCGCAGATGATCATCGAAGATGCGGAGCATGACATTGCCGCGCGCAGTCTGGCGGCCAACGTTCAACGGGCCGCGGCGATTTCTTCCTGAAGCCACTGCCGGAACAGCTGGAGCGGCCTGGACCCTTGCTGTTCGGGCCGCACCACGAACCAGTACGACTGGCGCCCGTCCACATGGACGTCCCGCACCGGTGCGAGCCGCCCTTCGGCCAACTCGCGCGCGATCATGTTGCGGTCGGCCATGGTCACGCCGAGTCCTTCGATCGCCGCGCGGATCGCATGATCGAGCAGATCGAATTCATAGCCGCCCGACGTGTCCACATCTTCGATGCGCGCGGCATCCAGCCAGTGCCGCCACGTGAGATAGCGCTGATTTTCGCCGGCTAGCACGTGCAATAGCGTTTGCTTTGTGAGGTCGAGCGGGCCGTTCGCGAGCAGCGCGGGCGCGCAGACCGCGATGTGCGATTCGTGCATCAGCAGCGAGCTTTCGAGTCCTGCCCATTCGCCGTCGCCGAAACGGATTGCGCAATCGAGCGCGGTGGAATCGGCGAGGCTGTCCTGCAAGTGTGTCGTGAGGCTCAATTCGAGCGTGGGATGGCGCGCGTGCAGCTTCGTCAGGCGCGGCACGAGCCAGCGGCTCGCGAAGGTGGGCGGCGCATTCACGCGCAGGCGGTTCAGGTCGCTCTTTTGCTGGATCGTGCGCACGGTCAGTTCGATACGGTCGAACGATTGCTGCAGCGTGCGCAGGAGCGTGCGGCCGGCGTCGGTGAGCTCCAGCCGGTGATGGTGGCGTTCGAGCAGGGTTTCGCCAAGTTGCTCTTCGAGCTGGCGTACCTGGCGGCTCACGGCGCTCTGTGTCACGTTCAACTGTTCGGCGGCGCGGGTGAAGCTGCCGCTGGTGCCTGCCGCCTCGAATGCCTTCAGCGCGTTCAGCGCCGGCATTTTTCGCTTCAAGGTTGTCTCCTCGCGGGCCGCGCCATCTCGAAATGACGGGGCGCCAAAACGACGGAGTATACCGGTGAGCGAGGCGCAGCGGCGATCCGGCGCACGGGTGGCGCGCCGTTCAGCGCCGCGCGCGTGAGAGCGCAGCAAGCCCGAGCGTGACGGCGAGCGCGAAGACGTAGAGGCCGCCCGGGCCGACGAGCCGCATGAAGATCGAAGCGATGGTCGGCCCGGCCGCGCCGCCCAGCGAGAACACGAGCAGCAGCGTGGCGCTCGTCTGCACGCGGCGCGCCTGGTCGACGTGGTCGTTCACGTCGGAGACGATCACGCCGTAGAGCGTGAAGGTGAGCGCGACGTAAAGGAACAGCAGGACATCGACCAGCAACGGCGCGCGCATCACGATCAGCGCCGCCGCCGCGAGCGCTGCGACGAGCGAAACCGCGCCGAGCGTGGCGCGCCGCCCGAGATGGTCGGACAGGCGGCCCACGGGCCACTGCGAGAGCAGCGCGCCGATCAGCACGATGCCCATGACACGCGAAATGTCGCCCGCCGGAAAGCCGATGCGCGCGAGATAGACCGGCGTGAGCGCATAGAACGTGCTGGAGAGCAGCCCCGCGCAGATGCAAGCGGGAACGCTTCGGGGTGCTACGCGGTGCAGCTCGCGCAGACCGTCGAGCAGCAGCGTGGGGCGCTTGGGTGTCGCGAGCGGCGAGGCGCTTACCATGGCAGCAGCGGGCGGCGGCATCGCTTGTTGCCAGTCGCCGATCAGCGCCACGGGAATCAGGCCGGCGACAAAGAGACCATTCACAAGCCCATGCTCGAGATTGCTGCCGGGGGCGCTCACGCCGAGCAGGAACTGGCCGATGCTCACGCCGAGGTAGGTGAGCACGAGATAGAACGCGAACGCGCGCCCGCGCTGTCCGTTGGGTACGGCGCTGTTGACACCGCTCTCGATCGACGTGAATACGCCAACCATGCTGAAGCCCGTCACGAGCCGCAGCACGGCCCAGATGTCGGGCGAATCGAAGGACAGATAGCCGAGCGCCGCGAGGGCTGCGAGCGCACCGAAGCCGATGAACGCGCGCTGCGGCCCGATGCGCGCCACGAGCGGACCGAGACCGAGCGCACCGACGATGAAGCCGACGTAATAGCACGACTGCACGAGGCCGACGCCGAGCGCAGTGTGCTGCGCCTGGAGCATGCGCAGCGAAATCAGCGTGGTGAGCAGGCTGTTGCCGCAGACGAGAATCGTGTAGCCGCCCAGCAGGCCTATGAGCGCCCGCATGCGCCGCGCTTAGTGCGTCACGCCGGCGCGACGCTCCACGAAGCGGCGCACGTAGTCGTCGGCGGGGCGATGCAGGATGTCGTCGGGCGTGCCGCACTGGATCAGGCGGCCGTCACGCAAAATCGCGATCTGGTTGCCGATGCGCAGCGCCTCGTCGAGGTCGTGCGTGATGAACACGATGGTCTTCTTGAGCGTCTTCTGGAGTTCGAGGAGCTGGTCCTGCATCTCCGTGCGGATCAGCGGATCGAGCGCGGAGAACGCCTCGTCCATCAGGATCACGTCGGTGTTCGCGGCCAGCGCGCGGGCGAGGCCGACACGCTGGCGCATGCCGCCCGAGAGTTCGTCGGGGTAGTGGTCGGCGTAGCCGTCGAGTCCCACCTTGGCGAGCCATTCCCGCGCGCTCGCGTGCGCGGCGGCCTTCTTCTCGCCGCGCGTGACGAGCGCGTAGGCGGTGTTGTTGAGCACCGTCTGGTGCGGCAGCAGGCCGAAGCTCTGGAACACCATGCTCACGCCGTAGCGGCGCAGATGGCGCAGGCCGCTATCGGAGAGCTTGAGCACGTCGTTGCCGTCGATCAGGATCTCGCCCACGGTAGGCTCGATCAGCCGGTTGAAGTGGCGCACGAGCGTGGATTTGCCCGAGCCCGAGAGCCCCATGATGACGAAGATCTGGCCCGAGCCGATCGACAGGCTCACGTCGTTCAGGCCGACGTTGCAGCGTGTCTTTTCGAGGACCTCGGCCTTGCTCGCGCCGCCGCGCAGCAGCTCGAGCGCGCGCTGGCCCGCGTCGCGCGCGCCAAAAATCTTGTAGACGTGTTTGACTTCGATGCCGCTCATGTTCGTTACCTCATTGCGTGTTCGGAGTGCGCCGTCTCCTGCGTCTCTCGCATGATGCCAGCGCCAATGCAATTGCGTCCGTTGTTCGTCCTGCGTTGCCGTTATTTGGCCGGCTGGCTGCTCAGGTCGCCGGTCCCGGCCGCATCGGCGTCGCTGCTTTCCTGATCGCGGGCGCGGCGAAACGGAACTCGGGAGGGCTGCTTCGACTTGCGTGCCAGACCGCGCGTGCGGCGCCCCTGGCCGTAGCCCTGGCTGATGCGGTCGATCACGATGGCGAGGATCACGATGGCGATGCCGGCCTGCGTGCCCTTGCCGACGTCGAGCGTCTGGATGCCCGCAAGCACGTCCTCGCCGAGGCCGCGCGAGCCGATCATCGAGGCGATTACCACCATCGAAAGCGCCATCATCGTGGTCTGGTTGATGCCGGCCATGATGCTCGGCCGCGCGAGCGGCAACTGCACGCCGAACAGCAGTTGCATGCGCGTGGTGCCGAACGCACGCGCGGCTTCGACGATCTCGCTATCCACGTGGCGAATGCCGAGATCGGTCAGGCGGATGAGCGGCGGCAGCGCGTAGACGACGGTCGCGAGAATCGCGGGCACCTTGCCGAGGCCGAACAGCATCAGCACTGGAATCAGGTAGACGAAGCTCGGCAGCGTTTGCATCACGTCGAGGACGGGCAGCAGCACGCGGCGCAGCGAGCTGCTCGATGCCGCAAGGATGCCGATGGGCACGCCGAGTATCACCGAAATGAGCGTGGCGACGACCATCAGCGCGAAGGTCTGCATGAGCTTGTCCCACAGCCCGAAGCAGCCGATCAGCCAGAGCAGGGCGACGAACAGGAGCGCCACGCCGATGCGGCGTGACGCGTGCCAGGCGAGCAGGCCCACGGCGGCGAGTATGACCAGCGGCGGCGTCGCCCGCAGCAGGCCCTCGAGCGGCACGAGCACGTGGCGCAGCATCAGGACGCTGAAGTTATGAAACGTGTCGCCGTGCTGCTGCACGAACGCGGTGACCTGATCGTTGACCCAGTCGGAAATCGACAGGTGAAGGAAGGGAGATCCCATGGTGAGCCTCATTCTGCGTATGACGGGGCGATGCCTTGCTGCATCGATCGCTTCACGGTGCGGGGAGGGCGCTCAGGTGTGGGGGCTCGCGTGGGTGATACGTCTCATGTCGTGTCTCCTATGTATCTATGGGCCTCTGCGCAGGTGCGCGGGCCATGTCTTTTTAACCGGTGCGAACAGAGTCTACCGGGAGCGTTTTGGGTTGCGAAGCCACGAATAGTCATCGAAGCATTACCTGATCTCATGGCAATGAATCCGCCTCATGCCCCCATGAGATTTCATAGCTTTTAGGCGCCTTTCGCGTGTGCTGCAATTCGTCTCGACGCGCAGGCCGCATCGATGAAGCATGCTGCGCTGCGGCACACAACGAAACTGGAGACGGAGTCAGCCATGAAAGCCTTGGAAGTCTATATCGGTGAGGGTTTCGCAGGACCAGGCGTAAACGCCGCTCACATCAACATCATGATCGGCCCGCGTAGCGGCCCGGTAGGGCAGGCGTTCACGAACAGCCTCTCGTCGCCTTCGCAGGGTCACGTGCCCTTCATGGTGGTGGCGCAGCCCAATGTGCCGGTCAAGCCCGCCACGCTCTATGTGAATAAAGCCGATATCCGCGGCGATCTGCACGGCAACGCCACCTGGGGCGCTTCCCAGGCGGCCATTGCGAAGGCGGTGACCGAAGCGATGCTCGACGGCACGCTGCCGCCCGAGGCCGAGAACGAGTGGTGCATCGTCACCGCGAACTGGGTGAACTGGTCGTGCGACGACCTCGACGCCGTCTACGAGAACAATTACGCGGCCTGCAAGACGGCGATTCGCGCGGCGATGAACGGGCTCCCCAAGCTCGACGACGTCGCGAAGATCAAAGACCAGATCAGCAATCCGTTCTACACGCCCAAGGCTCGTGCTGCCTGAGTCGCGACTACCGTTATCAGAGGACTACGATGCAATACGTGCAACTCGGCCGCTCGGGCCTGAAGGTGTCGCGCCTGTGCCTCGGCACTATGAACATGGGCACGCCCGACTGGAAGCCGTGGATCTACAACGAAGAGCAGAGCGAGCCGATCGTGCGCCGCGCGCTCGAAGCGGGCGTGAACTTCATCGACCTCGCGGATTTTTATTCGACTGGCGTGGGCGAGGAAGTGGTCGGGCGCATCGTGCGGCGCATTGCGAAGCGCGACGAGCTCGTGCTCACGACCAAGGTGGGCTATCCCATCGGCAACGGCGTCAATAACCAGGGCCATTCGCGCAAGCACATCATGGATGGCATCGACGGCTCGCTGCGCCGCCTGCAGACCGATTATGTCGACGTCTACATGCTCCACTACTTCGACGTGAATACGCCCGTCGAGGAAACCATGGATGCGCTCAACGATATCGTGCGCGCGGGCAAGGCGCGCTATATCGGCGTCTCGACCATGTTCACGTGGCAGTTCGCGAAGATCCTGCAGGCCTGCGAGCGCTATAACTTCGCACGCCCGATCAATATGCAGCTGCAGCTGAACTGCGCGTACCGCGAGGAAGAGCGCGAGATGATCCCGTTTTGCCAGGATCAGGGCATTGGCGTTTCGGTGTTCAGCCCGCTCGCGCGCGGCCTGCTTTCGGGCGACGCGAAGTCGGTGCGCAACCAGACCGACTTCTTCACCGTGCAGATGTACGACGATGAGGTTTCGCGCGAGATCGCGCGCTCGGTAGCCGAAGTCGCCGATGCACGCGGGGTCTCGTGTGCTCAGATCGCGCAGGCGTGGGTGCTGGGCCGCACGGGCGTGGCGTCGATGCTGGTGGGCGCCGACACGGTCGCGCAGTTCGAGAGCGCGCTCGCGGCGCTCGACACGCAACTCGATGCTGGCGAGCTTTACGAGCTCGATCGCAACTACACGCCGTGCGACGTGATCAACGACTATGTGACGGCGCGCATTCCGCGCGTGCCGCGCGCGGCCCGCCGGCTGGAGATCGCGGCATGATCGGCGGCCTGACTGAAGCGCGCTTGTGGCGCACGTCGAGCTTCATCGACGGAGAGTGGGTGGCGAGCGACGCGACCTACACGGTGTTCGACCCGGCCAGTGGCGCAGCGCTGGTGGAGGTTGCTCGTGCGGGCGCGCGCGAGACGCTTCAGGCCGTGGCTGCGGCCACCCAGGCGTTTCCCGCGTGGCGCGACGCTACGGCCGCCGAGCGCGGCGAGAAGGTGCGCCGCTGGGGCGAACTGATGCTCGCGCATCGCGAAGATCTCGCGCGCATCATGACCGCGGAGCAGGGCAAGCCGTATGCGGAGGCGCTCGGCGAAGTGGCCTATGCGGCAAGCTTCCTCACCTGGTTTGCGGAGGAAGCGCGGCGCGCGTACGGCGACGTGATTCCCGCGCCGAAGAAGGGCTCGCGCATCATCGTGACGAAGGAGCCCGTGGGTGTGGTCGGCGCCATCACGCCGTGGAACTTCCCGCTCGCGATGGTCACGCGCAAGGCGGGCCCTGCGCTGGCGGCGGGCTGCACGATGGTGCTCAAGCCATCCGAAGAAACACCGCTTTGCGCGTTCGCGCTGGCGGTGCTGGCCGAGGAGGCCGGTATTGCGCGCGGCGTGTTCAACGTGGTGTCCGGCGACGCGCCTGCGATCGGCGACACGCTGATGGCGTCGAAGGCCGTGCGCAAGATCTCGTTCACGGGATCGACGCGCGTGGGCAAGCTGCTCATGCGCGCCGCCGCGGATAGCGTGAAGAAGGTCTCGCTGGAGCTGGGCGGCAACGCGCCGTTCATCGTGTTCGACGACGCCGATCTCGATGCCGCGGTGGAGGGCGCGATGGCCTCGAAGTTCCGCAACACCGGGCAGACCTGCGTGTGCGTGAACCGCTTTTACGTGCAGTCGGGCGTGCATGACGCGTTCGTGAAGAAACTCGTCACTGCGGTGCGCAAGCTTCGCGTTGCAAACGGCATGGAGCCAGGCGCGACGCAAGGGCCGCTCATCAACGGCGCCGCGCTGCGCAAGGTCGAGGCGCACGTGAGCGACGCGCGCGAGAAGGGCGGCACCATCGTATGCGGTGGCAGCCGGCATGCGCTCGGCGGTACGTTCTATGAACCGACCGTCATCACGGGCGCGCACGGCGGCATGATGCTCGCGAACGAAGAGACCTTTGGCCCGGTGGCGGCCGTGTTCCGTTTCGACACCGAGCAAGAGGCGATCCAGGCGGCGAACGATACCGATTTCGGGCTTTCCGCGTATTTCTATGCGCGCGACATCGGCCGCGTGTGGCGCGTTGCTGGGGCGCTGGAAAGCGGCATGGTCGGCATCAACGAAGGGATCATCTCGACGGAGGTCGCGCCGTTCGGCGGCGTGAAGGAGTCGGGGCTCGGGCGCGAAGGCTCGAAGTACGGACTCGATGAGTACCTCGAAACGAAGTACATGATGATGGGTGGGTTGGGGTGATCCTGCCAGCGGATCTTAGATAGCGGCAGCGTACGGCCTGACAATCGAAATAGTTTGCGTCAGGCCGTGCGCGGCAGCCGGATAAAGAATGCACGCGTCATAGACCACCGTGAAGCTCGATGCCATTTACTCCAATCCCATTTCCTGGTGGAGCGCCGAAAGTTCTTCCAGTGCCGCACGACGGTCGGCATCGACGCGATTCTTGTAAGCGAGTACGTCATCGTAGCGGATGCGCCGGTGCGTATTCACCTTCCGGTAGGGGATTTCGCCCTTGTCGAGTAGCTGGATCAAGTACGGGCGCGAAACGTTGAGAACGTCCGCCGCTTCTTGCGACGTCAGTTCGGCATGGATTGGAATGAGCGATACCGCGTTGCCTTGTCCGATCTCCGCGAGCGCCTCGACCATCAGCCGGACGAACGACGTCGGCAGCGTCACGGTGCGCGTCTCGCCCCTGTCGTCCTTGAAATCGAACTGCTGAGTTTCGGCACGGCTCGACAGGACGACCGAAAGATCCCGTCCCGACACCCGGGCGAGTTCTGCCTCCTGCTCTGACGGAAGTGGCGTAGGGTGTTTCGTGGTGTTCATAAGGGACTCCTGGCTCAATATCGCGATTCTAAATCGAAATAATCGAAATCGCAATAATCGAAACGCGGTGCCAGGCGTGGCGGGCTATGGCGTGGGCGAAATGAGCGCAGCGTGCCCCTTCGCTTCAGAAGCTCCCGCCGCGTGATGCTCGACGAGCCAACCGCTGAAATTGCGCACGCGCAGCGTCTCTTGCACTTCCGGCCGTACGTCGAGCCAATAGCCCGCAGGCCCATCCACTTCGATTGCGCTCAGCTGCACGAGCGTGCCATTCGCGAGTTCCTGCTCGATCATGTGCCGGTCCGCGATGGCAATGCCGAGTCCGGCCACCGCCGCATGAATGACCTGATCGAGCGTGCTGAACTCCATCTCTCCGCGCGGCGCCATTTCCACGTCGAGCTTCGCGGCTTCGAGCCATGCTTCCCACACGAGCAAGCGACGGTCAATGTCGAGGATATAGAGCCACGGGTGCAGCGCGAGGATGGCGCGCAGTGCGTCTTCGTCCGCGGGCGGTGCGTCGAAGTCGCGCGCCGAGCCCACGAGCACATGGCGCTCGCGCATGAGCAGCGTGCTCTGTCCTCCCGGTAGCGGCTCCATGCCGAAGCGGATCTGGCAATCCTCGTTGCGTTCGCTGCCGTGCAGCGCTCCGTACTCGTTCGTGATGGAGATGCGCAGGTCGGGATGGCGCGCCTGAAAGTCTCGCAGGCGCGGCGTGAGCCAGCGCGTGGCGAGCGTGGGCGCCGCGTTCAAGGTGAGGAGGCTGTTCGACGGATCGGCGCGGATGGTGTCCAGCGTATGAGCGATGCTGTCGAACGCGGCCTGCAGCGTGGGCAGCAGGCGCTTGCCTGCGGCGGTGATTTCGAGCCGGTGATGATGCCGCATGAACAGCGGCGTGCCGAGATAGTCTTCGAGCAGGCGAATCTGCCGGCTGATTGCGCCTTGCGTGACGTGCAGATTCTGCGCCGCCCTCGTGAAACTGAGGGTCCGGCTGGCTTCTTCGAATGAGCGCAGTGCCGAGAGAGAGGGAAGGCGGCGCATGCTGCAACCTCGTGATGCGGAAAAGGCGCCAGCCTGGGCCGGCGCCTGCACAGTGGGATAGTGAGTTAGAACACGTGCGTGATGCCTACGCGGCTGATGACCTGATTCTGCGTGCTGGACGGGTTGAAGCCCGTGATCTGCGCGTTTTCAGCCGAGCCCGCCGCGTGCTGGTACGAACCCATCGCGTAGACGGAAGTGCGCTTGGAGAGCGCGTACTGCCCGATCAGGTTGAACTGGTGATACTTCGGCGATGCGTCGGTTGCGTGGTCGAGGCCGTCCGTGAAGGTATAGCCCGCGCCCACCGTGAAGGCCGGCGTAATCGCATAGGTGCCGGAGACCTCATAGTTCTGGAAGTGCAGGTCGTGACTGCCGTTGCCCGACGAGAAGTCCACGTTCGTGTAGTTGAACATCATCTTCAGGCTGCCGAGCGCATATGATGCGCCGGCGGACAAGATGCCCTGATAGCGCGCGTTGGCGAGCGCATTGCCGTAGACGACGTTCACGAAGCTGCCGCCGCTGCCATAGCCGGCCACCGCCGTGATCGGGTCGTTCACGCGCAGGTAGCCCACGCCGGCGCTGAACGAGCCGAGCGTGTAGGCCGCCGCCGCGCTGTACGAGGCATTGTTCGAGAACTGGCCGGCCTGGCCGCCGAACGAGTAGTGGCCCTCGAACTGGAAGCCGGCGAACACCGGGCTGATGTACTTGACGGCGTTGTTGACCGAGAACCCGTTGTCCATGTTGTCCATGTCGTTCGGGTGTGCGAAGTACCAGCCGCCGTAGTTGCCGTTGAGCGAGTACGGCTCGATCAGGTCGACGGTGGCGTCCCACTGCTTGCCGAACGTGAGTTGGCCGTACTGCTCCGACTTGAAGCCCACATAGGCGTTGCGCGAGAAGCCGGCGCCGCCGCCGCCCGTTGCTGCATTGAAGCCGTCTTCGAGGCGGAAGATCGCCGAAAGGCCGCCGCCCAGGTCTTCAGAGCCGCGCAGGCCCCAGCGGCTGCCCGCCGGCACGCCGCTTTGCATCTGGAACAGGTGGCCGCCGCTGCCCGGCACGAGATTGCCGTTCGCGCCGTTGACCACGTTGTTGGCATAGTCGATACCGAGGTCGACGATACCGTACAGCGTCACACTGCTTTGCGCATGGGCGCCCGCTGCGGCGAGCGCGAGCGGCAGCGCCGCGAGAAGTTTCTTCTTCACTCAGAGTCTCCTTTGGTGGGAGCCGCAAGGCGCAGCTCCGCTTTCTGGTTTGCCGGCTTGTAAGCCCTGGATGCCTGCTGATTTGCCCGCTGATTTATCCGCTGATTTGGCGGCTGATTTGGCTGATTACGCGCCAAGCGACTTCTGCACCTTCGACGCGACCTCTGCGGGGACCCACGTCTTCCACATCTCCGGGTGTTCCTTGAGGAACTTGAGCGCTTCGGCTTGTGCGTCGACCTTGTGCTCGGTCATGTCGAGAATCGTCGTGTTCAGGAAGTCGATGGGGAAGCTCACCTTCGAGAAAAACGCCATCACGTCGGGCTCGGCCTGGTAGAAGGGCGTGGAAACGCCGATCTTCAGGTGCGAGACCAGATACGACGACGCGCACGGCTGCGCACTGTTCGGGTCGCGCAGTGTCTTCCAGCAGGCCTCGTTGAACGGCGGCATCTTGAGTTGTACGAACTTGTACTTCGCCATCAGCGCGGCCGGCTCCCAGTAATAGGTGAGAATCGGCTTGCCGCGCGCATACGCCGACGATATGGCCGCATCGAGCGCCGCGCCCGTGCCGGGGCGGAAATTCGTATAGGTGTCGTCGAGCTTGAGCAGCTTCAGGAGGCGCGTGTTCACGCGCTCGCAGTCCCAGCCCGAGGGGCAGTTCAGGAAGCGGCCACGGTCCGGTTCCTCGTCGTCGGTGAAGAGGGTCTTGTATTTGGGCAGATCGCTCACCGACTGGAGGTCGGGCGCGCTCGGCTTGATGCCGCGCTTCGCGTCGCCGTGCACCACGTAGTCGGGCACGTACCAGCCTTCCTTGGTGCCGCCCGGCAGCGTGTCGCCCACGAGCGTCACTGTGCCCGCCTTCACCGCACCCGCGATGATCTCCGAGCGGCCCGTCCATTGCTCGGACCATACCTGCAGGTCGTTGCGCGAAAGCGCCGTTTCCGTGGCCGCCGTGCTGCCGGGAACGGTATCGGTCTGGCAGCCATAGCCGTTCTTGACGATGTAGCGCAGCACTTCGCTCGTGAAGTTGCCGCTTTCCCAGGTGATGCCGGCGAAGCGCACCGGCTTGCCCTGGCTGCACCAGGTGCCGGTCGCGTGTGCCGGAAGGGCGGCCACGGCAAGCGGTGCGGCGATGCAAGCCGCGCGAATCAGGGAGGTAATCGTTTTCATTGCGTGTCTCCTTGTAATTTGAATGCTTCGGAATACTTGTCAATGCATCGTTGAGTCCCGGCGCTATCCCGTTGCCGGGACGGGGCCGCCTGCACGCGCTTCGCTGTGTGCCGCGCCCCGGAATGCCACGCCTTGCCTGCGTGCGCCTCAGTCGTAGCGGCTGTCGCTTGCGCGCGTGGCGGCGAGCACGGCTTCGTTCAGTTCGATGCCGAGCCCAGGCGCCGTGCCGAGCTCGATCCAGCCCTGCGCGTCGGGCTCGATGGCGCGCGTGAGCGGGAAGTCGCGCCGCGCGGGCGTCCATTCGGGCGGGTCGTAGGGAAACTCGACGAAGGGCGCGTGAGCAGCGCCCGCCACCACATGCAGGTTCGCGGCGAGGCCGATGCCATTGCCCCACGTATGCGGCGTGAACACCTTGCCGTGCGCTTCGATCTGCGCGGCCAGACGCCGTGCGCCTTCCATGCCGAGCGTGCAGACGACGTCGGGTTGATAGACGTCGAGGCACTCGTGCGCGAGCAGCGTCGCGAATTCGTGCGCTTCGCGCGTCATCTCGCCGCCCGCGATGCGCACATCGGTCTGCTTGCGCAGCCACGCGTGACCCGTGTAGTCGCCGCGATGCAGCGGTTCCTCGACCCAGTACACGCGATGCCGCTCGATCTGACGGATCACGGCGAGCGCCTCCTCGGCGCGCCAGGGCGCCTGGGTGTCCCACGGCATGCGCCAGCCCTGATTGCAGTCCACCATCAGCTCGATATGCTCGCCCGCCGCTTCGCGCACGGCGGCGAGCGCGGCGAGATCGTCGGCGAGGCTCGCGCGCCCGAAGCGCACCTTGAGCGCCGGAAAGCCGCGCGCGACCGCGTGCTCGGCCCAGCGCGCCATGCCGTCGAACGAGCGGTGCACGCCCGACGACGCATA
This sequence comes from Paraburkholderia silviterrae, assembly GCF_004353915.1. Classification (GTDB taxonomy): domain Bacteria; phylum Pseudomonadota; class Gammaproteobacteria; order Burkholderiales; family Burkholderiaceae; genus Paraburkholderia; species Paraburkholderia silviterrae. Next base: position 18,746 of record NZ_SMRP01000016.1, read on the forward strand.
CGCGCGCACCCGGCTCGTGCGGGCGCCCGCCATCTGCCAGCACGGCTGGCCGAGAATCTTGCCGGCCAGGTCCCAGAGCGCGACGTCGAGCGGCCACAGGCGGCCGGCATGGAAGCTGAGATTGTCGAGCACGGCGGCGTGTCGTGCGAGATCGAGCGGATCGGCGCCGATAAAGAGATCGCGATAGTCGTCGAAGCCGTACATGGCGTCGCCCGAGCCGATCCCGACGCGTCCTTCGGTATCCTCCACGCGCACGATCGTCGCGGGAAAGGCGCGGCGCGGCCGGCTGTCCCAGGAGGCCGGAAAGGGTGGGTCGAGCGGCAAACGGTGCTGGCTGACCGTGATGCGGGCGATGCGATTTGTCATGGCTTGTAAGGCGCCGTCGTTGCGCGCATAAGCGAAGCGCGTGGGCGGCGATTGTCTCCTTGGCCTGTCGAGGTGTTACGGCATCCTAGAGGGTCAATTAGTGGCACTCAATGAAGTCAATTGAAGTAAATGACAGCATTCAATTCCGCGAATTGGGCGCGATAATGACGCGGCCGCCGTGCAGGCGCACGGCGCGCGTCGACCTTCGGGAAAACACCATGAACGGCTGGATGCCCACCTCGCCTGCGCTGCCGCGCAACGAACCGAAGTACCGCGCGATCGCGTATGCCTACGCGCAGGCCATCGACGGCGGGCAGATGCTGCCCGGCGAGAAACTGCCTGCGCACCGGCTGCTGGCGAAAAAGCTCAACGTGACGACCGGCACCGTCAGCCGGGCCTATGCGGAGCTGGAGCGCTGCGGCATGGTGGTGGCCCGCGTGGGCGATGGCACCTACGTGGCGGAGCCGGACGCCGACGGTGCGCGCTTGCCCGCCCGCACGCGCCAGACGCCGGCACAGACGGCACCGGCGGCGACGGGCGTTGCCGCGGCTCCCGGCGCCCCGCATGCAAGCGCCGCTGCGGCCCGCACGTTCGATCTCGGCCAGAACGTGCCGATGCCGACCGACGAAGCGTTGTTGCTCACGCAGACCCTGCGCGAGCTGGCCGCCGAGGAGCGCCTCGCTGGCGAGCTGTTGCTCTATCAGCCCGAGGGCGGGCGCCGCTCGCACCGTGAGGCGGGAGCGCGCTGGCTTGCGCGCATGGGCTGCGTGGTGCCGGCGGAGCGCGTGCTCGTGACCCAGGGGGCGCAGCATGGGCTCGCGTGCGTGTTGCGCGCGGTGCTGCGCCCCGGCGACACGATCTTTGCCGAGGCGTTGAGCTACCCCGGCATCGTCGCGCTCGCGCGGCAGTTGCGGCTCAATCTCGTGGGCATTGAAATCGACGAGGAGGGCATCGTGCCCGCCGCACTCGAACGCGCATGCGCACTGCTTGCGCCGCGCGCACTCTTTTGCGTGCCGACGCTCCACAACCCGACCACGGCGACGCTCTCCGAGGCACGGCGCGTAGCCATCGCCGAGATTGCCGTGCGCCACAATCTCGTCGTGATCGAAGACCTCGTGCCCGCCGCGCTGCTCGATGCGCCGCCCACGCCGCTGGCCGCGCGGCTGCCGGAGCACGGCATCGTCATCAGCAGTCTTTCGAAGGCGCTCGCGCCCGGCTTGCGCATCGGCTACGTGCAGGCGCCGCAGGACTGGGTCGGCAAGATTCTGGCCGTGATCCGCAGCGATTGCTGGATGACTTCGCCGCTGTGCGCCGAGATTGCGGCGCGCTGGATCGTGAACGGCGATGTCGACCGACTGGTCGCGCAGCAGCGCGCGCAAGTGGACGTGCGCCACGCGATTGCCGCCGAGGTGCTGGCGGACTGGACGTATCGCACGGACCCCGCGAGCCCGCATCTCTGGCTGCCGCTCGCCGAGCCGTGGCGCGCCGCCGAGTTCGCCGCGGCGCTGCGTCAGGCGGGCGTGCTGTTGAAGACGGCGGACAGCTTCGTGATCGGGCGTGGCTCGGCGCCGCATGCGGTGCGGCTGAGTCTCGGTGGCGCGCGCAGCCATGAGGCCTTGCGCGACGCGCTGGAGCGGCTTGCGCGAACGTTGCGCAATGGGCCGGAGGGGCCTTATTCGGCTTGAAATTGGGGCGCGCCGGCGCGCGAGATGTCGGCGCGACGGGAGCGCGGCGAATGATTTCGCGACGGCGCCAACGCACGGTGCCGATGCCGTGCCGCGCGCCGTTTATCCACGATCGGTTGATCGATCCGGGCGCTCAGGCCGTTACGCTCTCTGCGGCCTCATGCTGCGCAGCCGCGAGCGTGTCGATGTCTACCGGCACACGTCGCGCAACGGCGCACATCAGCTCGTAGCCAATCGTGCCGGCTGCCTCGGCCACCTCATCGACCTTCACGTTCTCGCCCCACAGCTCCACCGTCGAGCCGATGCCCGCATTCGGGCAGGGCGTGAGATCGACGGTCAGCATGTCCATCGACACGCGTCCGACCACGCGCGTGCGTATGCCATCGACGACGATGGGCGTGCCCGTAGGCGCGTGACGCGGGTAGCCATCCGCATAGCCGCACGCCACCACGCCAATGCGCATGGGCCGTTCGACCTCGTAAGTGCGCCCATAGCCGACCGTTTCCTGCGGCGCCAGCGTTTGCACGCCGATGATCCGGCTCGAGAGCGTCATGGCCGCGCGCAGCCCGATGCCTTCGATATGCCGCGCCGCGCCCGTGGGCGACGCGCCGTAGAGGATCGTGCCGGGACGCACCCAGTCGCGATGCGCGCGCGGATGCCAGAGCACCGCCGCCGAGTTCGAGAGCGAGCGCTCGCCGGGAATGCCGTGCGTGGCGGCGTCGAAGCGGTCGAGCTGCCAGTCGATGGCGCCGTCGTCGGCGTTGGCGAAGTGCGTCATGAGGCCGATCGAGCCGATCGTGGGCGTCGCGCGTGCGCGCTCCCATGCGGCGCGAAAAACGTCGGGCCGGTAGCCGAGGCGGTTCATGCCCGAGTTCATCTTCAGCTGGATGTCGATCGGCTGTTGCGTGCGGGCCGCCGCGAGCAGCACGAGCTGCTCGTCGTCATGCACGGACACGGTCAGCCGGTGCGCGACGGCCGTGGCGACATCGGCGGAATCGAAGACGCCTTCGAGCAGCAGGATGGGTTTGGTCCAACCGAGCTCGCGCACGCGCACGGCCTCGTCGAGGTCGAGCAGCGCGATGCCGTCCGCGCCGGCTAGCGCCGGATAAACGCGCTCGATCCCGTGACCATAGGCGTTGGCCTTGACGACGGCCCAGACGCGCGCGCCCGAGGCGCTTTGCTTCGCGGTCTGCAGGTTGTGACGGACGGCTTCGGGATGGATGCGGACGGAAATCGGGCGCGGCATGAGCGATCCTGCTGGCGAGGGTTAGTGACGATGACTAGTGGTTTTTGCAATCGTATTGATTTTTACCCAGTTATTTTTAATGTATTTTTCTGGGAATTTGGGTTTATCCACTATCAGGGCGTCACTGGCCCCTCGCGCCCCGAGCGCGTCGGTCAGGCTGCGGCGACGACGTCGATGCGCAGCGCCTCGCCGCCCGCTGCGATCTCGAGCAGGCGGTCGACGTTCGGGTGCGCGCCGGGACGGTTGCGCGCGTCGGCGGTGTGCTCGGCGAACACGGCGAGACCATGCTCGGCCGCCTTGGCGTCGAGCGTGCCGAAGGCCTGCTTCAGATAGTGGTAGACCGCGAGCGAGCCTTGCTTGCCCGGCTTGTTCTCGATGGTCGCCACGATGGCGCCCTGGCCGTTCACGAGATCGATGCGCTCGATGCCGTCGATGGCGGGCAGTTGCGCGAGATTGTCCTTGAATACGTTACCTGGCTGGATCACTGAAAACACTCCGTTGGTTCGATGAAATGCGGGGGCCCGTATCTTAGCCGATGGAATTAGCCGAACGACTGGGTCGATTGCTTCGCGCTCATTGCCCGAGGCCCTGGCCTCGGCCGAGCGCATCGAGGATCGCGTAGGCCGCGCTTACGCGCGCCTCGGTCGGATACGACTTGTTGGCGAGAATCACGACGCCGATCCGCTTCGCCGGTATGAACGCCGCGTAGGTCGAAAAGCCGTTGGTCGAGCCGGTCTTGTTCAGGAGCGCCTCGGCCTGAGGCGGCAGCGGCGGCGTGAGCGCCTGCGCCGGCATGCCCTTGAGGATGGCGTCGGGGCTGTTGCCGCGCTGCAGCGTCTGCAGCGCGGCCGGCCACGGATATTGCTCCCAGACCAGGTCCTGCGTGAAGACGCCCGCCGTGTAATAGCCGGTGTGCGCGCAGGCGACGGCGCGTTGCCACGGCGCGTCGAGCGGCGCGAGACCCATGTTGGCGTCGAGATAGCGCACGATATCGCCCGAGGTCGTGCGCAGGCCGTAGGCCTCGTCGGCCAGCTCGCCGGGGTGCATGCGTGTGGGCGTGCCGTGCTTGTCATAGCCCTGGGCGTAGTCCGGCATGCTGGACGCGGGCACGTCGAGCCACGAGTGCGTCATGCCGAAGGCGGGCAATAGCTGCTTCTGCACGGCATTGCGGAACGGCTCGCCGAGGCTTTGAGCGGCGGCGCGCCCAAGCAGGCCGATGCCGAGATTGGAATACACGCGCTGCGTGCCAATCGGACTCGATGGCTGCCAGTTGCGGAACCAGTCCATCAATTGCGCGTCGTTGGTGAGGCTGTCCGGGACGAACAGTGGCAGGCCGGACGTATGCGTGCCGAGATTGAGCACGCTCACGTGGTCGAACTGGCTGCCGCGCAGAGCGCTCACATACTGGCTCGCAGGGGCGGAAAACGAGAGCTTGCCGCTCGTTTGCGCATAGCAGGCCAGCGTGGCCGTTAGCGTCTTGGTGAACGAGCCGACTTCGAACAGCGTCTGGTTGTCGACCGGCGTGCCGGTGGCCTTCGATGCCACGCCGTAGTTGTAGAAGGCGTGCTTGCCGTCCACGGTAATCCCCACCGCCACGCCAGGGATGCCGTATTTGGCCTGCAGCGGGGCGATGGCGGCATCCACGGCTTCTTTCACGCTGGGTTGCGCTGCGCTGGCGGTGGCCGCCGCACACGTCAGAGCCATCAGCAGGAGTTTTATCTTGATTTTCACGTCGTTGGACATGGTTGGGTTCCGGATGCGTTTCATGGAAGGCGCAGGCGCGGCCAAAGCGCCGAAATGCCGGGCACGTATGCACAAAAGCGTGCCTTGCGCGGAGGATTGTGGTGCGTTGCCGGATCCACGACAAGCGACGATAATTTGGCGCTGACAAAAGCCAAACTTATAGGTCATTCATGCGCCCCCATTTGCCCCTGCACGCGCTCAGAGCCTTCGAGGCGTCGGCGCGTCATCTGAGCTTCACGCGCGCGGGCCTCGAATTGAAGGTCACGCAGGCGGCGGTCAGCCAGCAGGTGCGCATGCTCGAAGAATGGCTGGGCGTGCCGCTGTTCCGGCGGCTGCCGCGCGGGCTCGGCATGACCGACGAGGCGCGCGCGCTACTGCCTGTATTGAGCGACGCATTCGGCCGCATCGAGGCCGTGCTCAAGCAATTCGAGGGCGGGCGCCTGCATGAGGTTTTGACGGTGGGCGTGGTGGGCACCTTCGCGATCGGTTGGCTGATGCCGCGGCTCAAGTCGTTTCGCGAGGCGCATCCGTTCGTGGAGTTGCGCCTCCTCACGAACAACAATCTCGTCGATCTTGCGGGCGAAGGGCTTGATTTCGCGATCCGCTTCGGCGACGGCAAGTGGCCCGCTACCGAAAACACGCGGCTGCTCGACGCGCCGCTCGCCGTGCTGTGCGCGCCCGAGATCGCGCGGCGGCTCGCTACGCCCGCCGATCTGGCGAAGGAGACATTGTTGCGCTCCTATCGCACCGACGAATGGCCGCGATGGTTCGTGGCGGCCGGGCTCGAACCGTGGACGGTGAGCGGGCCGATCTTCGATTCGTCGCGGCTGATGGCCGAGGCCGCCATGCAGGGTGCGGGCGTGGCACTCGCGCCCGCGCGCATGTTCGCGCGTGAGTTACAGGCGGGGTTGCTTGTGCGGCCTTTCGAAGTCGAGGTGCCTACCGGCAGTTATTGGCTGACGTGGCTGCAGTCGCGGGCGATGTCGCCGGCCATGCGGCTATTTCATGAGTGGATTGTGGGGGAGGCGAGCGCAGGTGCTTGAGGGAGGCCGCTGTGCGGTCGTCCATTCAGAGGATGGGCTTAATTTTGATTCGGTATCCTGCGCAATAGCCTCATTCGCCCCGGTGACTCGAAATATGTCCCGAAGCGTACGAGTCCCGCTTTCTTCAGGTGGCATGTCATCTCAAAGCTCACCAGCACGCCGGGATCGTCGTTTTCGAGGATCGCTACGTCAATCGCGCGGATGCGCGGTTCGTACTTGAGCAGGGTCGCTTCCATCTGGTCCCTGAGTTGATGGGCCGAGGCGGGGAGCGCCTTGTAGATGTTCGTGAGGTCCGGCAGACCATAATCGGGCAGGTGCTTGAGTACACCCGCCCGGGTGTTCAGAATGCGCTGCACGTTCTGCTGGACGCTCAGACATTCGAGCGTGCGATCGTCATGGTAGTCGAGGGGTTCGCCGCCTATGTGCCCGAGCAGCATGTCGTAGAGAGAGGGACCAGCCGGCATTCGTTCGCTCTCCGTCACGCGCCGGCACGCACGGGATCGGCGGCTTGCGTTGATTCCGCCTCATCCGCATCGACTTCATCCGCATGCCCTTCGGGCGCATCGACGAAATCGATCGTCAAATTGCCCTCGGGCGAACTTGCCAGACGAATCTGCGCCGGCAGCGCACCGCTGGCCATGCGTGCCAGCAGCTCGCGCGAAACGGTGGGCAGCACGTGCTGGTTGAGGAACGCGTCGACGTTGCGTGCGCCCGAGTGGCGCTCGAGACAAAGCTCGGCTATCGCGTCGATCAGAGAATCGTCGCAGACGAACGCGACGTCGTGCTGGCGGTGCAGGCGCTGCGCGACCTTCGCAAGCTTCAGGCGCACGATGGCGGCGAGCGCCGCCGCATCGAGCGGCCGGTAGACCAGCGTCTGGAAGCGTGCGAGCAGCGCAGGCTGAAAGTGCGCGAGCAATTGCGGACGGATTGCGTCGAGCAGCTGCGCATGCGAGACCGCCGGATTGTCGCCCGAGGCTTCGTCGATCTGCTCGCTGCCGAGATTGGAGGTCATCAGGATCACGCAATTGCGGAAGTCGATCTCGCGTCCCTCGCCGTCGCGCATCGTGCCGCGGTCGAACACCTGATAGAACAGATCGAGTACGTCACGATGGGCTTTCTCTACCTCGTCCAGCAGGATCACGCTATAGGGCCGTTGCCTCACGGCCTCGGTAAGAATGCCTCCGCGGCCGTAACCGACGTAACCCGGGGGCGAACCTTTCAACTGGGAAACCGTATGCGATTCCTGGTACTCCGACATATTGATCGTCGTGAGCGCAGCCTCGCCACCGAACAGCACGTCGGCGAGTGCGAGCGCCGTTTCGGTCTTGCCGACGCCGGACGGCCCGGCAAGCAAGAAGACGCCGAGTGGCGCGTGCTCGTTCTTAAGGCCTGCTTTGGCGGTCCGCAGGCTCTCAGCGAGCGCCGCGAGCGCGTCGTCCTGCGCGACCACGCGTGTGGAGAGCCGTGCTTCGAGCGCGAGCAGGCCGAGCAATTCATCTTCGACGAGGCTGCCCACCGGCACGCCCGTCCATTCGGCCACGACGCGCGCAACGGCATCGGCGTTGACATCCGCGAAGATCAGCGGTGCCTTGCCTTGGGCATTCGCTAGCGCTTGCCGTGCATGCACGAATGCTGCAGCGTCACGTGCCGACGGATCGGCCGTACGCAGCGTTTCGATTGCGTGCACCCGTTCGAGCTCGACTTCGTAGCGCGCGTGGAGCGCGGCGAGCTCCACCTGCGCGCCGGCGAGCGCCGTCTCCAGCGCCTCCTGCCGCGCGCTTGACGGCTCGATGCCCGCTTGCCGGTCGGCGTCGAGCGTGGCGCCTTCGAGTTCGAGCGTGGCCACGCGTGCGCGGGCGCGCTGCAGTTCCGCCGGCGGCGACTCCAGCCCCATGCGCACGCGCGCAGCGGCCGTGTCGATCAGATCGACCGCCTTGTCGGGCAATTGCCGCGCAGGGATATAGCGGCGCGAGAGCCTCACCGCGGCCACGAGCGCTTCGTCGCGGATGTGGACGTTGTGATAGCGCGCATAGCGCTCCTTGAGGCCGCGCAGCATGAGGCAGGCGGCATCGTCGTCGGGCTCTTCGACCTTGATGACCTGGAAGCGGCGCTCGAGAGCGGCATCGCGTTCGAAGTATTGCTTGTATTCCGACCACGTCGTGGCGGCTATCGTACGCAGTTCGCCTCGCGCGAGTGCAGGCTTGAGCAGGTTAGCGGCATCGGCGCCGCCGGCGGCGTTGCCTGCGCCAATCATCGTATGGGCCTCGTCGATGAAGAGCAGGATGGGAACCGCCGAGGTCTGAACCTCGTCGATCACATTCTTCAGACGCTGCTCGAATTCGCCCTTCACGCCGGCGCCCGCCTGCAGCAGGCCCAGATCGAGCGTGAGAATGCGCACCTCGCGGATCACGTTCGGCACGGTGCCTTCGGCCACGCGCAGCGCGAGGCCTTCCACGAGCGCCGTCTTGCCGACGCCCGGCTCGCCCACGAGGATCGGGTTGTTCTTGCGACGGCGCGCGAGCACGTCGACCATCTGCTGGATCTCGCGATCGCGTCCGAAGACCGGATCGATCTTGCCGTCGCGCGCCTTCTGCGTAATGTCGATCGCGAAGCGTGCGAGGGCGTCGCCTTCGACTTTGTGGGGGGTAGAGGGGGGCAGACTGTTGGTCGTCGCGGTTGCGCCGGTCATTCCAGTCGTTTCGGTGGCGGCGAGGGTCGGCGTGCTTTGCGTCGTGGGTGCTGGCGGCTCTTCCACCGGCGCCTCGCACGTGCGGTTGCCCAGCCGTGGCAGCAGACGCCTGATCTGTGCGCTGGACATCGAGAGCAACGGCCAGGCGTTGCGCGCGCGCAGCACATGAGGCGCGTCGACGATGGCCTGCAGCACATGCGCCGAGCGGATGACGATTTCGTCCGCCTCCGCCGAGGCGTGCAACGACGCGTCCTGGAGCACGGTGGCAAGTTGCGGCGAGAGTGCCGGGCGCCCGCGCAGACTGCGCGGCAGATGGTCGATTGCGCCGATCAGGGCGTCCCAGACTGCGTCGATATCGATGTCGTAATGCCGGACGATTGCGGGAATGTCCCCGTCGCCGGCTTCGATGAGCTTGAGCAGCCAGTGCTCGACGGTGATCTCGTCGGCGAGCCGCGTCTGACAAAGGCTTGCTGCCGCCTCGAGCGCGCTCGCGCAATGCGGGTTGAGCTGGCGCAGTAGCTGGCTGGTATCCCGCAAGGATTTCCTTCGGTCGTCGCGCATGGGCATTCCTTCGGTCGTCGCGCCGGCTCGCGGCGGCGTTTGCATCCGGTCGCACGGGAAGCGGGTGCTTTCCGGTTCACCACGGTAAGGGCAAGAGGGACAGCCCGTGGCTCGGCCCCGGGCTGGAAAGGAACCGGCATCGGAATGCCGGTCCGTGACACTGCATCAGGAACGCTCGTTCCACGTGTCCTTGTGGATGATGTTGCCGTCCTTGTACGACCACGTGATGGTCTCGTAGCGCAGTTCCACTTCCTCGAGGTGATTGTGCTTTTCGTACTCGGGGACCTTGATGTCGAGCATCTTCGGGCGGACCGCGACGATCTTCACGTTCTCCAGCTTCGTGTTGAAGTACTCCTTCTCCTTGCCCGCGTCGTCGATCTTGTACCACTTGATCTCCGCGGATTTGAGCGTCTGGCCGCTCGTGACCGCCTTGTAGAGATACGGCGTAGACGCGTCGGTTTCCTTCGTCAACGTGATCGGCGCGTGCACGCGCGTGCCGGTCAACTTGCCGGTATTGCCATCGGTCGGAATATGCAGACTGTGATCGAACGCGGTGACCTCGACGCTGCCTTCGCGGCCCTGCACAGTGACCGAGCCCTTGATGTCCGCGCCGCCGTCGTCCTTGAGCCACATATAGGCCGGAATTGCCATGTTTAACTCCCTATTGCAGATCTGCTACGTACTACTTATTTTGCCCGGAGTCCGTCACCGGGCCTCACGATCCCGAAGCGAAGCGCTTCGGGGGCTAAAAATTCGCTACTGTGCCGAAGGGGCTTGCTGCGCGGCGTCCGGGACCAGCGTGATCTCGACGCGCCGGTTGCGCGCGCGTCCGTCCTGCGTTTCGTTGTCCGCGATCGGGCGAGTGTCGCCGTAACCCTGAATGGCGAATTGTGTCGTGGGGATGCCCGAGGCGTCGACCAGCCAGTCACGCACGGCACTAGCACGCCCAACTGAAAGCTTCAGGTTGCTGGCGGGATCGCCCACATTGTCGGTGTGGCCAGCCACGAGGATCCGCTTGCCGGGGTGCGCCTTGATCAGCTCGAGCGCGCCGACCATCGCGCGTGTCGAACCCACCTTGAGTTGCGCCTTGCCGCTGTCGAACAGCGACATGCTGTCGAGCGTCACGACAGCGGGCGGCGGAGGCGGCGGCACGTACGACGCGATCGCATCGTTGAGCGGAGCGAGCAATTGCGCGCCGTGATACATGCCGAACGATAGCCGCAGGGGCACGCCCGTACGCGCATATCGCTCTAGCCGGTCGCGGTCGGCGACGAGCGCGACCAGGGCGTCGCGCCTCGCCGCGTCGTGCGTGGCTGGAATTGAGCGGAAGTGCTCCAGATCCGCGCCGATTTTCTTGAGCAGTGCTTCGTTGTTCCTCGCCGCGCCCCAGAACGCCACGGCGGCTGCGCAGGCGAGCAGTGCCAGCGCATGGCCCAGTGCGCTCAGACGTGGTGCGGCCCGTCGGTGGACGGGCATCGCTTCGATCAGCGGCTGTGGCAGAGGCCAGGGCGACGGCGAAGCGGCGACGGAGGCGGGCGCCACCTTCGTGCGCAGTTCGACGTCACGCTCCCAAGGCGAATCCGGCCCGCTTGCAGGTCCGCAGTCGATCCAGACGGCGCCATGCAATGGCCACAGTGCCGCGGGCTGTCGACGGTCCGTGAGTGCGCCCATCACCACGCGCTGCGTCCAGTCGACGAGCGAGGCGATACCGGCGGCGCGGGTGGTTCGAGTCGCGGCATCCTGAACGCGGGATGTTTCCTGGACAGCATCTTCGGCGCCGCGAATTGCCGTTTCGAAGGCACTGGTGCTGGCGAGCGGCGTTATCGACGCTACGCCGAACCACTGCGGATTATCTGTTGCGATATTGCCCGTGGGGAGCGCGTTCGGCCCCCGCCCGGCAAGACGCTGATAGATCGCCACATAGCCGGGCAAGCGCGTGCCGAGCATGCGCGAAGCGTCAGCCATGGCCTGCCTTGCGAGCCTCAGCCTCTGGACGAGCGCGTCGGCGTTCGTATGCAACGCCGGCGCGACGCTGAGGACGACGCCATCGGGTGCGCGGCCGTCGCGCCACTGCCTGACCGCAACGGCCAGGCGCGGCAGCGCGTTCGGGTCATCGACGCGCAGCCAGATCGCGCCGTCGCCCACCCACGCGAGGCGCGTGGTGTCGTCGCGATCGAAGAGCGCCGCCAGACCGTCGCCGGTGAGCAGCACGAGGGGCATGCTGGTGTGCATGCCGCCCGGAATCGTCGAGGTCGCTGTGCCGAGTGCGGCGAGCACCTGGGCATTCTGCGCACGCGCGATGGCGAGCCGCCGGGTCCGCCACGCGACAATGGCGAGCGCGGCGAGCGTGCCGACGGTCGTCAGCATCCAGACGGTGCTGCGTTCTAGCGGCAACACCAGCCAGATCACCGCAAGCGCAAGGGCGAGGGCGAAGAGGACGACCAGCCTGAGCGGGTAGCCACGTCCTTCGTTGGCGGCCGAGGTCACGACTGAGGCTTCCCGGATAGCAAATGGGCAAGCTGCACATCGAGGGCGCCGTGCCAGACGAGCCAGACGAGAACGGCCACGATGGCGAGGAGACCCGCAGTCGCCCATGGCGAAAGCCGGTGCAACCAGTCAAAAGCACGGCGCGCAGTGTGATCGGAAGTGAACGGTTGAGCAGCGGCCGGGCGCAGCTTGGCGATCCTCGCGTGCAATGCGCTCACGAGCGCATCGAGCTTCGCTTCACCCTCGCGCGCGTAACGGCCGACAAAACCCATGCCGAGCACGGCCGAGTAGCATTCGAGGAGATCGACCTGTGCTGTGGGTTCGCGCAGGCGCTGCTCGAGACGCTCGAACACGCGCTCGCCGGCGTCGTGAATGCCGAAGCGCTCCACTTGAAGCGGCTGGAGTTCCCAGGCAGAGCGTGTGGCGCCCTTGAAGCAGCGCAGGGCGATCTCGTCGAGCAGGCCGCACTGGGCCATTTCCGCGTCGTTGCAAACCTCGTCGGCATAGCCGCGGCGGTGCAGTGCATCGGAAAAGTCGCGTGCGAGCTTGCGGCACTGCTCCTGCACCTCGTCGACGGACTTCGGCTCGCCGCCCGGCGCCAGCGAGGTGACGAACAGGGCCGTGTCGCGCAGCAGGTCGCGTATGCCGTCACCCGACGGATGTGCTTCCTTCGCGGTCGCACCCGGTAGCGCGGGCTCCCGGCGGCTAAGAGTCAGGGAGATCATGAGCGCAACACCGCGTAGAGTTCGAGCGAGGCATCGGCTACCGATGCCGGCAGATAGACCTGGCATGCGCGCGCCGCGAGCATGCGCGCGTGCGCCGCGCTATTGGCATCGAGCGCGAAATATTGATTGTCGAGACGCACGGGAATCGCGGCCGGCACGCGTTGAACGGCCTTGAGCGCAATGCCGGGCAGCGCAGCGTTGACGATGTGCTCGACATCTTCGGGCGCGCCGATCTTGCACAGGCGCGGCACCTGCTCGACGAGTTCGAAGGCGCTCGCCGAGGCATTGACGGAGAGATACCAGTCGACCGGGCCGGCGACGAGGCGCTCGTCGTGAAACTGGCCCGCCCATGTGGTGGGTGTCTTGTGCTCGAGGCCGATCGATACCACGCGCGAGGGAATGATCGCGTCCAGCAGTTCTCGGATCATCGCCTCGAGCCGGGCGAAGACTTCGTCTGCGCACTCATGGTCGTAGACCGGGATATCCGCGAGATTCGAGTGGGTCGAGAACGTCATGAGTGCGCTGACGAGCCGCGCGAGTGCCAGGTAGAGCTGCTCAGGCGGCCGCGCAGGATTGGCCGCGAAGTGCCGCAACTCGGGCCACGCGCCGTGAATGCAGTGCAGCAGCCAGAAGAGCTGCACGTCGGCCACGCCGTATTCGGCGACCTGCCCGACGCGCTCGCCGCGGCGCGTACCGAGCGCGGCGCTCTTCGCCTGCAAGATGTCGCCCAGACGATTGATGCGCTCGATGTGCAGCGGATGGCTGCCGAGCGTAAGGCAAGGCGGCACGAAGCGATGATCGACACGGAATTGGCCGTTCGTCGTGCGCGTGAGCCGCGCGATCGCACAGACGGTGTCGTCTGCGTGGGATTCGAAGTCGAAGAGCAGCCGCACCGCGAGGCGCTCGGCTGCGATCTCGGTTTCCGTGCTGCCGTTCAGATCGTTGACCTTGATGAACTCGCGATACGAGCGGCGAGGGCGCGCGAGCGTCGTTTCATCCATGCGGCAGTTGCTGCCATTGGCGTCCGGCAGCGCGAGAGCCGCAAAAATGCCGATGCTCTGCGCATCAGCCGGCAGGCCGCGCGTGAGATCGCGGGCAGGGGGAAGCGCATCGGCGACTGTCGTATCGACGGGCGTGCCGTCGGGAAAGCGCAGTTTGAGCGCGGTGAGCTTCAGGCGGCCGGTTTCCAGCGCCTCCTCGTCGATAGCGACATCGAGCGTGCCCCACGCGCAGGCAAGGGCAGCGGTCGCGAGCTGCTGCATCGCGAATCCCGTATATCGATCCTGCTGCTGAAAATGCTGCTGGGCGAGGATGAGTCCCTCGTGCCACAGCGGTTTATGGATGCGCATACGTGTAGTCGTTACCGCTGTTGTTCGACTTATGAAGGCGATATTTCGCTTTCCCCGTAATCGCGACCGCAACGAGGCGTGATCGCAATGCGCGGAATCATGCCATCGCGACGCGATCAAGGCGATAAAAGCCGCTTGTTTACGAGATGGAATGGAAGATGAAATTAGAGTGCCAACTCTAAATGCAGATTTAAAATGTTGATAATTATCAATAAAAACGGCGATCAATGGCGCGATTCTTGCATGTCATTTAGTGAAATTTCCGCATCTTTAAATTCAATTTGAAGATGTGGGAATAGGTTTTATCCTAAATTGGCGATGCAATATGAATTAATTTTGTGGGCCTTTACTTTCGTCACCTGAATGGCATCTTTGACGGGGTTCAATCCAGACCGTTAAATAGCGGGCGCATAGAGCGCCGCTAGAACAGTGACCGCTATACGGGGTGCCGGACCCATATCTCCGAAGCCGGCTCATGCTGGTCGGGGGGCGTCATCCATCGTAGCGGACCGGTTCTGCGGACTTTCTCACACCAAATATGGAGTCCTGATGGATAGCTTCCAGCGCGAAATTCCGAAATCCAGAGTTTCCATCACGCTTGATCTGCACACCGGCGGTGCCCAGAAGAAGGTCGAGTTGCCACTCAAACTGCTCGTTGCGGGCGACTTCAGCGCCGGCCGTGAGCATGCCCCCCTCGCAGCGCGCAAGAAGGTGAACATCGACAAGAACAACTTCGATGCCGTGCTCGCCGACTACGCGCCGGACCTGAAGTTCGCCGCCGACAACACCCTCGCAAGCGATGGCACCGAGTTGCCGGTAAATCTCTCGTTCCGCTCGATGAAGGACTTCGAGCCTGAACACGTGGCCCGCCAGATTCCCGAATTGCGTGCTCTGCTCGCCATGCGCAACCTGCTGCGTGACCTCAAATCGAATCTGCTCGACAACGGCACCTTCCGACGCGAATTCGAAAAGATCCTCAAGGACAAGGGTCTCTCCGAGAAGCTGCGCGGCGAGCTCGCGCAGATCGCCACGGCGGCGACGCAGCAGGAAGGTCATGGCTGAGCGTGACAAGGCCAAAGCGGCCTTTACCGCGTTCCAGAGTCAGGTAGCCCTACGCAAGCAGACAGGACACGACATGAAACAGAATGAATCCCATCAAGGCGCGATGCAAACCGTCGTGCTGGACGCCCCTCAAAGTGCAGGTGACAGCGTCTACGCCGCGCTGTGCAGCAAGATCAACCTGAGGCCTGTGGCTGAAGCGCGCCCTCTGGAGGCCTTTCGCGACAACGACATGCTTTCGGAAGCCTCGGCCGACGAGCGCATCGCGCGCGGCATGGGTGCCTTCCTCGATCTGATCGCGAAATCGAGCCAGCCTGTCGACCGCCTCGACAAATCGCTGCTCGATTTCCATATTGGCCAGCTCGACCGACAGATCAGCCGGCAGCTTGATGCCGTCATGCACAACCCGCATTTCCAGGCGCTCGAAGGGCGATGGCGGGGTCTGAAACTGCTCGTTTCGCGCACGGACTTCCGCAAGAATGCGCGGATCGAGGTGCTCGATGTTTCCAAAGACGCACTGCAGCGCGACTTCGAAGACACCCCCGAAGTCATCCAGAGCGGCTTGTATCGACAAACGTATATCGAGGAATACGATACGCCGGGCGGCCAGCCGATCAGCGCACTGATCAGCGACTACGAGTTCGAGAACTCGCCGATGGACATCGCCCTGCTGCGCAATATCTCGAAGGTGGCCGCCGCGGCACATATGCCGTTCATCGGGGCGGTGGGTGCGGCATTCTTCGGCAAGAAGTCGATGGAGGAGGTGGCGGCCATTCAGGACATCGGCAACTACTTCGACCGCGCGGAATACATCAAGTGGAAGAGCTTCCGCGATACCGACGATGCGCGCTATGTGGGCCTGACCATGCCGCGCGTGCTTGGGCGCCTGCCTTACGGCAAGGACACCGCGCCGGTGCGGGCCTTCAACTACGAGGAAGCGGTGCGCGGCCCGGACCACGACAAGTACCTGTGGGTCAACGCATCGTTTGCGTTCGCGACCAACATGGTGCGCAGCTTCGTGAACAACGGCTGGTGTGTGCAGATTCGCGGCCCGCAGGCTGGCGGCAAGGTGGAAAACCTGCCGGTGCACCTCTACGATCTGGGCACGGGCGTGCAGCCGAAGATCCCTACCGAAGTGCTGATTCCCGAGACGCGCGAGTTCGAGTTTGCGAATCTGGGTTTCATCCCGCTGTCGTTCTACAAGAACCACGACTTCGCGTGCTTCTTCTCGGCGAACTCCGCACAGAAGCCGGCGCTCTACGAGACGAAGGAGGCCACGGCCAACAGCCGCATCAACGCGCGCCTGCCATACATCTTCCTGCTTTCGCGCATCGCCCATTACCTGAAGCTGATTCAGCGCGAGAACATTGGTACGACGAAGGATCGCCGGTTGCTCGAACTCGAGCTGAACAACTGGATCAAGGGCCTCGTGACCGAGATGACCGATCCCGCCGATGAACTTCAGGCCTCGCACCCGTTGCGCGAAGCGAAGGTGACGGTCGAGGATATCGAAGACAACCCCGGGTTCTTCCGCATCAAGCTCTTCATCATCCCCCACTTCCAGGTGGAAGGCATGGATATCGGGCTGTCGCTCGTTTCGCAGATGCCGAAGGCGAAGAGCTGATTTGACGCTAGCTGTATAAGCCGCCGGGGTGCCTCAGGGTGCCCCGACGGTGCTGTTGTGGTTGCCTATCCGCGAGGAAATCCATGTCGATGGTCATGCCGTTACAGGCTTATGAATTGAAGCTGGCGCCTCATCCCGCGCCGTTCTCGGTCCTTAAATTTGCTGGCGTTGATCAGGTTAGCCGGCTGTACTGGTACGAGATCGAATTCACAAGCCCGATGGCGGGTATTCCAATGGACCAGGTTCTTGGGCGTCCTGCGAGATTCATGATCGACCCGATTGACCCGAACATGGGTCACCTGCGCAGGATGTTCGGGGATAACGCCGAGCAGTTCAGCAACAAGCCGCCCGCGCAGACGGTGCACGGCATCATCACGAAGTTCGACGAATTCGAAACGTCCGCCGACGAGACGCGCTACCGGGTCACCCTCGAGCCGAAAATGGCCGATCTCAACCGGGGCGTCACGAGTCGCTTGTTCCAGAAGCAGTCGGTCGAAGAGATCATTACCGATACGCTACGGCACTATGGATACCGCGCTGGGGTCGATTTTGTGTTCAAGCTGCGCGGCAAATACAAGCGGCATGAATACGTCACGCAGTATCACGAAACGACGTTTGCGTTTATTCAGCGCATTTGTGCGGAAGAGGGGATCTGGTTTCGCTGGGAGCAGAAGAAGGACTACGCGGTGGTTGTGTTCGGTGACGACGTAGATGCGTATGCGCGCAAGCAGCGCACGGTGCCGTTTCGGCGCGACTCTGGGCTGGAGAGTGTGGGTGCGGAATCGGTCAAGTCGCTCAGGCGGCGAACCCGGCGTGTGCCGGAGGCGGTGCGGCTGCACGACTATAACCACCGGCAGGCCGATGTGTCATTGCTGGTTGAAGAGAACGCGGCACGCGGTGACAAGACCACTAATGCTGTCGATTATCACTGGGGCGAGCATTACGAGACGCTTGAGGAAGGCCAACGCATTGCGCGGTTGCGGCACGAGGCGTATCTGGCAAGCCAGGTAAAATTCGTTGGCACCGGGAATCCGTTCTGGCTGGAAGCGGGTGAGGTCATGCTGGTTGAACCTGCCCAGGCCGATGCAAAACACGGAATCTTTGTTACGTCGGTGCGCTCGCATGGGGCGCGCAATCAATCGTATCGGGTGACGTTTGAGGGGATTCCTTCGGATCGCGTTTGGCGCACTTCGATGGACAGTGTCAAGCGACCGACTATCGACGGCATCCTGCCAGCGCGTATTACGTCGCCCGGGAATTACAAGTACGCGTACTTGACCGAGCAAGGCTGGTATGTAATCAAGCTGCCGTTTGATCTTGACGAGTGGAGTCCCGGCGGCACGAGCCGGCCGGTGCGCTTTGCCAAGCCCTATAGCGGCGACAACTATGGTCACCATTTTCCGTTGATCGATTCGGCGGAAGTGGCGCTCGACTTTACCGCTGGGGATCCAAACCGGCCGATCATCATCGGCGCGATGCATGACAGCCTGCATCCGGACCTTGTCAACAACCTCAACAACACGCGCAATCTCATTCGTACCGCCGCGCAGAATGAGTTGCGGATGGAGGACAAGGAAGGTATCGAGCATATCCATCTCACGACGCCGTTTCAGACCAGTGAGCTTAATCTGGGGCACATGGTTGACGGGGGGCGCAAGGAGAGGGGGCAAGGCGCGGAGTTCCGATCTGACGGGCACACGGCGGTTCGCGGCGCAAAGGGGCTTTTGCTGACTACCGAGAGTCAAAGTGGCGCCAACGGCAAGCAACTGGATATGGAGGCGGCGAGGGCGCAACTGGATGACGCCTTGCAACTCATGCAAGATCTGAACGATAGCGCTCGAACTGCACAAGCTCAGCTTGCTGAAGTAGAGCAACAGAGGAAATTTCTTCTAGAGCGCTTGAACGGATTACAACGTGCAGTAATTCTCGCATCGGCGCCCGATGGAATAGCGCTCACAAGCGGGGAGCATCTCCAACTCGCAGCGGAATGCAATCTGGCGGTGACTGCGGGCGGATCCGCAGATATTGGTGTACTGAAGAAGCTCACAATGGCCGCAGGTACCGCAATTTCATTCTTCGCGCGAAAACTGGGGATTACTCTCGTGGCTAACGGTAAGGTGGACGTTAGGTCACTGCGTGACGAGATTACGTTGACCGCATTGAGGGATTTTAAGATCACCAGTGTCGATGGACGGCTTGTGCTTTCCGCTCCCAAAGAGATCTGGATAGGTGCAGGTGGGTCGTATATAAAGATTGGCGAAAACTGCATCGAACACGGTACGCCGGGCGATATTATACACAAATGTGCAAGCATGCAAAAGCCTGGCCCGGTGAGTGTGGCACCAACACTTCCGACGCTGCCAATTGTCGATACGACGGACGCGAATCAGCATTTCGTACTGAAATCACACGACGGTCGTCCTATTGCCAATCAACGATATCGTTTAATATCCGGTGACACCGTGGTAATCGGGGAGACAGACTCTGAGGGGAAAACGCAGATCGTATCCGGGGATATTGGCCAAGGTGTTGCGCTCGAAATACTGGGCGACTACGACGAGCATTTTATTATTAGGGATTCTTTAGGTGAGCCGATTGCGAATTTTCCGTACAAAATTTCCACCCAAACCGGTAAGGTTGTTATTGGCGCCACAGATGAGATGGGTAAAACACAAGTTCTTTCGAGCGACGAGGTAGAAAAGGTGGAACTGCTCTACGCTGGATCAGCAATCGACGAATATCCCGTAGATACTGGAGTCAACTGATGAGTGAGATTACGCTTGCCGAGTCTATCACCAGCGACAATTCGAACGTGGACGGGAAAGATTGCACGGTCGGGCATTTCATCTCCGAATCTGATGGTCAGAGGATTGTCGCTTTGGCTGCCGCGTGGGTGGGTACACCTTACAGGCTTCTCGGTGCGGGGTCAGAGATAGGGGTTGGAGGGGATTGCTCTGGAACGACCAACAAGATTTTCGTGGATGCGGGATTTCGATACCCATATCAGTCTACATCTTCCTTCGCAGCATTTGCAAAGAAGACGAATAGATTTCGCCAAATTGATTTGGCCAAGGAAAGGCCGCAGGCGGGAGACATTCTTCTTTGGCCGGGTCACATGGCGATCTATGCAGCATTCAAGTCCGACAGTCAAAATTACGACGGAAAGTTGGTTAAGCACGGTGTGCCCAAGTTCAACGATATCTACACCGCATTTCGTCCAGGTGGTAGGCCGTATGGTCCGTTCAATAGCGAGATGATACGTAACGATAGATACGTCGTCTACCGCTACTACATTCTTCCCGGAGAGGAAAATTGCGAGAAGTGAAGTGTTTTATCAGTGCAGTGTTCGCCTTGTTTCTCTCATCGGCGGTAACAATTGCGAGCGCAAACGATTCGGAAAACGCGGAAACGCTTACAATTGGTGGGCGTGTAAGTAATCCGATTCCAAT
This sequence comes from Paraburkholderia silviterrae, assembly GCF_004353915.1. Taxonomy (GTDB): domain Bacteria; phylum Pseudomonadota; class Gammaproteobacteria; order Burkholderiales; family Burkholderiaceae; genus Paraburkholderia; species Paraburkholderia silviterrae. The sequence continues at coordinate 38,772 of NZ_SMRP01000016.1, forward strand.
CGATGCGGCGATATCGCTCGGTGGCGATAATATCTCTATTTCTGCAAGATTGGAGAATCAAAACACTGAATCAATACAGTATGGTTTCTTTGCGTACACGCAACTTTTTCAGAAATTCGGTGAAGCGGAGACATACGCTGATAAGACATTTAGCGATCTTCGTGTTGAAGTTGACGGAAAACCGCTGGCACTGACAAGTGATAGTAGGGCTTTTTTTCTCGGCCAGGACATTACACATGCTTTGACGGGCGCTGGCATTGCACCGATTCCCAATGCCGGTGTTGACGACGATCGTCTTACGTCGGTTCCCGAGCAGATGGGAGTAAAGCTTAAGGACGGGAGTGATTGGGAAGGGCAGGTTCTGTATTCGTGGCAGACTCTGGTTCCTGCATCGGAGGCGCGGGAAATGACGATTCGGTACAAGTCCTTGCCGCAATTTGAACTCGCCGATATTTCGGGAGCCAGATTCAATCGTCTCGTCGGTCAACATTGCGGCGACGCTTCGATGGTCGCTAAGCAAGTACGCAAAATGAAGCCGAACCTACGTGCCGTCGTACTTCAGAAATACGTCGCTCCAGTGTCATTCTTTAAGTCTGCCTCTGTGACACTAACCGTGGGTCAGCCAACAGAAAATTCGTTGGGGGCACATCCGCTACTGGCTCTTGTGTGTGGCGTTACTGTTCCGAATGGATCTTTCCTGCCGATTAAAGGTGTTATTGGAGAATCTGACGCGAGGATATCTATTCTCGTGATCTCAGCTCCGGCGATGTAGGCGTTTCGGAGCGCCGTCATAAGTCAGAGATATTGTTGGCGCTCTACGTTGATAGCATATTCGACAAGGGTAATTCATGGGAAAGCGACACCACGGTAAGATGACCGCTAAGGAAAACAGTAAAGGTGTTGAGGTAATAATCTGTGACGTAACGTGGTTTGACGCTACGACCACATATTCTGTTGCCAATTCGCCGGAACGGACCGCCGAATTGACATTTACAGCTGATGATTTGAATTACTTCGCCCGAGTACTTTTTGCTGAGGCAAGCGGTGCATCGATGTTGCCTGACCTCGAAACAAGAAAGGCAGAAAAAGAAGCGATCATAAACACGACATTCTTCAGAATCAACAGGAAGGGGTATCCTAATAACAAATATATAGCAACTACGTTTGCGGGGGTTTGTAATGCCGAAGGGCAATTTCAAACTGTGACTCCGAAACTTACCCAAAAAATGCAAAGTGTGATGGGGTCGCAGTATAAAAACTTAGGTGTGGGCGATTGTTCAGATTTGCAGGAGGCTATCGATGCGATTAAATTATTTATGGAGTCTGGTCCAAATTCTAAGTACACCTATGATAATTTTCGCGGGGGAGACAAAGGGCAAGGCAAGAACATCGGACATTCGCGTTTCTGGCTTTCGCCGGTTGGTGCGGGTATGGCTGCGAAAATTCCATGATGACTTTGGCATCGCATCGGTATTCTTCGCTCTTTTGGGACTGTGTTCTACCGATTCCAGCGCGTCCCCCTTACTAAGGCTCGAGGATGGGAAGGTCGCGATCATTCAAGATCAGGGAGACTACATCAAGTTTTCTCTTAGTAACGGCGAATCAGTTAGCGTTGATGACCACGGTGGGTTTCATTGGCCTCCCTTTTTTCGAGACAGAAATGGAAATTTTTACGTTGGTGACAAGATAATTTCGACTGCGCGCGGAGAAGTAGTTGAGAATAAGGGGAATCGTAATATCATAATGCTTGGTCCACACTATCAAATAGAGAGTTCGATGCAGCGGCCCGGCACGATCATGGTGCAGAGGGATGGAAAAAGATGTGAGGTCACGGCTAAAAATCTTAAATTTTCAAATGCAAACGTAACTAATATATCAACGCTAACCCTGAAGGACATTTCTTTCGTTGATTCTGACGGGCCACTCGTCGGATTGTTCAGGACCTCGATCGGCGACGCCGCAAGCGATATTCGCTATTGGACGGTGAGGATTGATCCTGCGTCTTGTCGGATGCGTGTGACTTCGCTGGGGAATCCGGACAATTTGATTGAGATTGGTTGGTCGCCAGAAGGTCATTGGTGGATTGTCGGTTCGATCGAAACTACATTGCTTCAATCGAAAGATGGAGAACACTGGACGGCCGCGGTTCTTTCGCCTGAGACATCACAGTTGGTGAGCGCCTACGTTTCAAACGATCACGAAATTTGGCTTGCTGCGAACGATGGGAGGATAGGTCAAGACACAGGCCCATCGATTGTGCACTCAGACGACGGCGGGCACACATGGGTGCCAATCAAGTGGGGGGATCCGGTCCTCAAGCGGTTGCCTCCTATCTGGTTTGAGGGGCAAATGCGTGTGAACGCGAAAGCTATCAATTGACAGGTTGCCTGCTCAACGTGGAGGCTTGCCGTTGTATTTAGATGGATCGATACGTTCAGTTGCGTGTGTCTATCTTGCCACTCACCATTCGTTAATATTTCTAAAAATCAGGTGAATATAAAAATATGCCTGTAGAACTGCCAGTTGTCGATCTTGATGAGTTGGATCCGTCACCGCCACGGTCGCTGACATGGTGCGCTTTGTTCGTCTTGGTTGTGATCGTTGGATGCGCAGTATCGATCTTTGAGTGGCCCAAAACCGAGCCAACCGGCACAGCTTGGTTTTGGTGTCGCTCGTTTGTGCTTCCGGCGCTGTTCTGGTGCGCTCTGTTTGGTCTCCGATTGCATTACTACAACGACGAGTGCGCGAAGATCGCAGCAGAGCTAGAAGAAAAGGTAACCCGTAGGAAGACGGCGATTGAATTTGCGAGTGAGCCACTGGCCGTGCTTGACTTCTCGTACGTCACTGCGCTTGGCATCTCCGGCTTGTCGGCGAAAATCGCGGAAGGAGAATCTGCACTTCGTGCACAAACTACTCGCGACGGTGACACGGGAGTCCGTCATACCGCACTGGCGTTCGATGATGGAACAAGCACACTGGATCTCCATCGGAAGTGTTTTACCGCGTTGCTGACACAACTCTCCGGTGCCGTCGGCGAACTTCCCCGTGACGTACCTCTGTATGCATACTTGGACGTACCAGTGACTCTTCTCAACGAAGGGCAACTGTTAGCGACATGGAACGCGTGCTGCGAAATGGCTCGGATGCGTCAAATGAAGACCGAGCTTCTTCCGGCAGGAGAGGGAATTATGGCGATCGATAAGTGGCTAGACGTGTCTGGAGGGCCGCGTCTTGAGAGAGTGGTTCTTTTCGTTTCCGTCGAGCTTCACGAACATACACTGAACGACAGTGGTGAAGCTGCGGTAGCGCTATTACTCGGCTGGGCTCCGCTGGTGGCGCGACGCCGCATAAATTCCGTAGCGATGTTGCACCGTCCAATCGAAGCAGACTCGAAAGCGCTAACTGAGAGTCTCTCAAAGGCGATGCTTTGGGGGAATTCAAAAGGTGCTGAAATTGAGGATGCTTGGACGAGCGGTTTGGTGGGAGAAGGAAGCGCGAGTTTCTTTCGATGCTCAACTGAACTCGCGATTGAATTTGTTAATACTCCGGAATTTTCGGGAATACACAATGTTGAGAACGCGTTAGGAAATTGCAGAGCGAGCGCGGAATGGCTCAATGTCGCTCTGGCGAGCGAGCACGCGGCGCTAACCGGAAAGCCGCAACTTACTATTTCGAGCGATAGAGCGTTGCGTATTTGCGTCGTACGCCCTCCTTTGCATCAAGGTAATGGCCCAATCGCTGGTGAGTTAGAGCAATCTGACTGACGATGCGATTGGACAAGGTAGGGAGAATTCAAGAAATGCCTCTCAGCCTATGAATATTCCAGGATTTTTTCCTACGAGGACTCGATTCTTCCCGCACGGACAGAGGACCAGATCCTGCTCTACGACAGCGCATCGATTTTTCTCGTCCATACCCTTTCCTGTGCCAAGGATCTTGAAAATTCCAGAACAGTCGCCACACGTTGCTTCATCGCCGTCAAGCGCAACGATCTTTCCGTTGTCGAACCGTTTTGATGACTGCGCGACAACTAGACCGCCAGTTGTGGTGGGGTCACCGTGTCGAACGACCGCTTTGCGCATAGCTGAATTCCTGATTGGGGAGTAGGTGTCTTAGGAAGTGTGGATAGGGAGATTGCGAAACGGGGCCATACTCAATCCTTGGTGGATCATTGTGACAATTGATGGAGAGCGCATGGCGCTGGAAATAAACCATCATGTTAATTTCATGAAGTATCGAGATAAAGCAGGGATTGTGAAATTTTCTAATCAATTGAGTTTGATTTGTCGCAGCGTAAGTCTGGCAATTGATGATATTTGACATATTGTCGAGATTCCGTTGTAGTACTTATCGAACGAAACGATCTACCAGCCTGAACTTTTCGCGTGATGGACTTCGAACTTGTTATTTGGACGAGATTTAGGGCATGACCGTACGCAAGGTATTATCCGGATATTTGATACTAGTCCCTGCGCTTACCGCTTTCATGGGGATCATTGCCTACTTCAACGGCTCTGACCTCGAACCGTCGGCTTTCCGTCGTGTGGGTTTTGTTGTCCTGGCTGGTGTTGTTGTCCTATCGCATCGTGCTTCTTTGACTGGCGTTTGGCGATTTGTTGCAAAACACACGCACGGCAAATCGGTGACGCAGTATGTTCGAGAGCCGGCTGCCCGGCTCCGCGCAGATGGGAATGCGAGTGCGTTCGACTTCAACGCGCACTCCTGCGAGACTCTCAAAAGTGCACTCAAAGACCGCCACGGCTGGCGCTGGCGTTACCGCGACCGCTGGATCCTGGTCGCCGGCGACGAGCCCCTCGTCAAACGTCTGGCCCCCGGCCTGGTCAACTCCGGCTACGCGATCACCGGCGACGCCGTCCTGCTCTACGCAAAGCAAACAAGCACCAAACTCGATACCGACTGGCTCGACCATATCCGGCGCCTGCGCCTGAGCCGCCCGATCGACGCGATAGTCGCAGTGACCCGCAACCGCGCAGCGCCAAGGTCCCCATTCGATGCCGACGAGCTAGCCCAGCGCCTCATGCGCCACGCGCGTGCGCTACGTTGGGCCGCGCCTACGTATCTGCTGAACGCGACGGATTTCGGCACTGAGCCTGCGGGCCCGGACGAGGCCATCGGTTTCACCTGGTCGAACGCCCGCGTGAATGCCGACGAAATTCACGCGTCACTGGACAGGCTCACGCACACCCTCGCGGACGCAGGCGTTGCGCGCATTGCACAGGACAACTCAGACCGCTATCCAGCCGAGTTGTCGCAACACGTCGAGATGTTGGGTGGTGCGCTGTCGGACCTCGTGCTGCAGACGGCTAACTCACGATACTGGCGCCAGCCGGTGCAAGGTCTTTTGTTCGCGCCGCTCTTCAAAGAGCGGCAACTGCCTCCGCCTACGCCTACGGAAGAGCCAGGCGAGGAAGCGGAAGGGGCCACCATTGCCCCACAGCACCGCTCAACATGGCAAACCATTGCCGACCACAGCCGAAAAGTCCACGGCCGCCGCGTCGGCTTCTCGCTCTCGGCGACAGCCGCATGGGCGACGACCGCCGCGATTGGTCTCTGGATCGCAGGCACGATGGTGTCGGGTTTCTCGAACCGCGAGTCGATCGGCGCTGCGAAAGACACACTCGCGAAGCTATACGGCGCTCAGGATCCCACTCAGGCGATGCAAACGCTGGACAGCCTCGACAAGCAGATCGACACACTCGAAACTCACCAGCGCGAAGGCGCCCCCTGGACAACCCGCTTCGGCCTGAACAGCGACCGCGCCTTGCTCGCTGCACTATGGCCAGGCTACGAAGACGCAGCAAACCGTGTCCTCGTTGCCCCGATCCGCCAAAAGCTCGAGGATCGCCTGCGCCAACTGGCTTCGATGTCCGACGAAGAGATAGCGAGCGGCGGCAGCGCTCAGACGCAGGCCGCCTACGACACGCTCAAGGCCTACCTGATGCTCGCGAAGCCGGAGCGCGCCGTTGCCTCCTTCCTGACTTCAGAACTCGTCGCGACGGCAATGCCTGCCCGCCCGCTCGACTCGCCGCTTTCATCCGGCACCTGGGAGGACCTGCGCCAGCACGCCATCGCTTTTTTTGCGGAGCATTTGGGTCATCGGATATCCACGAATGGTTCGTCGCTTGCCATCGTGCCGGATAGCGGCCTGATCGCCGCGACACGTCAGACGGTTATCGGCGTGCGCGGCATCCAGAACTCGACCGACACGGTCTACCAGCAGATTCTCGACGACGCCAAGCCCAAATATCCTCCGGCATCGCTGGCTACGCTGCTTGGCGACACCACCGGCCGGGGTCTGTTCAATACGACACAGACGATCCCGGGTATCTTCACACGCGAGGCGTGGGAACAGCGTATCTCGAAGGCGATCGACGATGCGAGCGAACAGGGCAACGTCGCCAGCGACTGGGTGCTTTCGGATGCGAAGACTGCGAGCCAGGCGCCTTCGACGCTGAAGGCCGAACTGCGTCAGCGCTACTTCGACGACTACACGCGGGCATGGGAACAGTTTCTCAACAGCATGCGCTGGCAACCCGCACCGACGCTGTCGGCAACGGCCGACCAGCTCACCTTGCTGGGCGATCCGCAACGCTCGCCGCTGGTGGCGCTCATGAATGCGATCGTGTATCAGGCTGGCGCCGGCGTGACGGAGCAATCGCTTTCGGACACGTTGATCAGCAAGGCCCAGCAGCTAGTCGGCGCCGACAACAAAGATCCGTCGAAGCAATCGCAGCCTCAGCTTGCACCGCTTGCGGTCGCATTCGGCCCGATCCTGCGCTTGACGGGCAGCGACCTCGTTTCCGCCACACCGGCGCAATCCGGCAAGGTGGCAGCGCAGCAGGCGACCACGGGCGACCTGAGCCTCGCTCGCTATCTCGAACGAGTCACGGCGATGCGGCTCAAGGTGCAGCAGATGGTGGCCAGCCCTGATACGGAGGCGATGTCGCGTGTCGCGGCGCAGGCGGTGTTACAGGGCAAGAGCTCGGACATCGCCGATAGTCGCGACTACGCAAGCCGCGTCGCCGCGAGTCTGGGCGAGCAATGGGCGGGCTTCGGCCAGCTATTCCGGGCGCCGCTGAACCAGACGTGGCAGGCTGTGGTGCAGCCTGCGGCGGCGAGCCTGAACGACATCTGGCGCAGTTCGATTCTGGCCGACTGGAATCAGGCCTTCGGTGGCCGCTATCCGTTTGCCGATTCGGACAACGATGCATCGCTGCCCGAGATGGCGCGCTTCATGCGTCCAGACAACGGCGTGATCGCCCAGTTCGTCACGACTCAACTCGCTGGCGTCGTCGAGCGGCAGGGAGACCGCTGGGTAGCCGCGCAAGGAGCGGATCGCGGCACGCAACAGGAAGCATTGCGGCTCGACCCGGCTTTCCTGGATGGTTTGAACCGGTTGATGCGGGTATCGACGGTGCTGTTCCCGTCTGGTGACGCGCATATCCGGTTCGATCTGCGCGGCGTGCCGGTATCGGGTATTACGGACATGCGGGTTGTGCTGCCGGGCAACGAGCTGCACTACTTCAACCAGAAGGAGGAGTGGGTACCGTTCGAATGGCCCGGCCAGTCGCTGGAAAACCTCTCGCACGTCGAATGGCAGATGGAGCAGGGCGGCCTGCGTTCTGCCCTCGACGCGCAGGGGCGGTTCGGGCTGATCCGGCTGCTCGAGCGGGCGCAGGTCTCCCAGCAGGACAACGCGCGCTATCTGCTGACGTGGGCTCCCGACGCGAGTCAGGGCATTGCGCTCAAGGTCCAGATGCGCAGCGATGCGGGCGCGGGTCCGCTCAACGTGCTGCAACTGCGGCACTTCACTCTGCCCACCCGGATCTTTGTGACGGGCGGTGCAAAGTCAGGACCCAAACTTTCGGCCGGCAGCCCGCCGCCGTTGCCGCCGGCTGCGCTCGCCGCTGCGAAACATGCGGCCATGCCATTACCGCAGGGTTCCGTGACGGAGGCCGAATGAAGCTCGGAGAATTGTTCAAGAGTCTCTTTCCGTCGCGCGAAGATGGCGGGGAACTTGCTCGCACGCGCCTCGATGCGTGGCTGCCGTGGTTGCAGCCGCTCACGGGCGAGGCCGGCGCTGGCCGCGATCCCGGCTACGAAGATGCTTTTTTCGAGCTCAGGGATGAGGCGGGCAAGCTCTCGGGTATCGACGAGAGTCTGATCACTCGTTCCTGCGAGCAGCTCTTGAAGGAGACCGGCAAGGATCTGCGTCTTTCGGGCTACTACACATTTGCGCGCTTGCGCCAGGACGGCCCATCCGGTTTTGCCGACGGGCTGGAACTGACCGCCGCGCTCGTCGACCGGTTTGGCGATGCCGTGCTGCCCGCAAGGGCCGAAGCGAAGAAAGGCGCGCTTGAAATGCTGGCGTCCGCACGCGTGCTGGATCTGCTCGAGAGCCGGGGCGAATTCGCATCGATGGATCTCGAGCGCGCGCTTGCGGCCCTCGATGTTCTGGTGACACTCACGGGCGCCTGGCCGGAGGTTGCGCGTCCGAACCTTCAACCGCTTGTATCGAGGTTCGAGCGCAGGGAAGCTGCCTCCAGTCGTGAAGCCGATTCCACCGTATCGTCCCCGGCTGTCACGGCGGGTCCTTCGGCCGGCCCGATCACTTCCACTCGCGATCTGCTCGACCAGGCACGCGCCATGGCAGCGTGGCTGCACGATCAGGAGAACGGCTACCTTCCATCGGTGCGGCTCGTGCGCAGCGTACGCTGGGACACGTTGCACGAAGTGCCGCCGTCGAATGCGGCGTCGCATACGCGACTGATGGCGCCGCGCGCCGAGTTGCGTCAGCAGATGAAACGGCTCGTGCTGCAGAAGCAGTGGCATGAACTGCTGGAACGTGTCGAGGGCGCTTTCATGGAAGGTGTCAATCACCTGTGGTTCGACTTGCAGTACTTCCAGCACGTCGCCCTCGATCACGTGGGTGCGCCATACGACGCGTGGCGCGAGTTGCTGCGCGCGGACTTTGCGCTTTTTCTCGAACGGCTGCCCGGAATTGAGCGGTTGTCGTTCAGCGACGGCACACCCTTCTCCGACGATACGACACTCGAGTGGATTGCCCGGCACGCGGTCGTGCGGGACCTTGAAGCCGGGGAGAGCGTGGCGCCCCTGCCTGTGTCGGCCGATAGCGAGGACGGGAGCGCCGGCGACTGGCCGGAAATCGAGGCGCAGGCAAGGGATCTGGCTGGGCGCGACGGTATCGACGCGGCGTTCGCGTGGCTCGAGGCGCTGCCGGGCATGAGGACCGGTCGTCACCGCTATCTGCAGCGGCTCGTGATGGCACGTCTCGCCGACCACGCGGGGCGTGCGGATACGGCGCTCGCGCTGCTTGCCGAGCTGGATTCGTCGGCGAAATCGCTGCCGCTCTCGCTTTGGGATCCCGCACTCGTCTTCGAGGTCAAGCATCAGTTGTTCAGGGCTCTAAAGGCTGTGAGCAACCGCAAGGATGCCGACAAGCTGGCGCTTGCGCGCCGTATCGGCGAATTGCAGGCCGAGATGACGGTCCTCGATCCCGCCCGTGCGTTGTCGTTGGCTCATTGAGGTCGCAGACGGCCGAATCAACAACAGGAAAACTCAGATGGACGATCCGATCCTGCGCTACTACGAAGCGGAAATGCGTTATCTGCGCGAGTCCGGCAAGGAGTTTGCGAAGGCGCATCCCGACCGTGCGCGCCTGCTCAACCTCGATCGCGTGGGCGACCGCGATCCGTATGTCGAGCGGCTCCATGAGGGTTTCGCCTTCCTCACCGGACGCCTCCAGCAGAAGCTCGACGACGAGCTGCCGGAACTCACCGAAGGGCTCGTGAGCCTGTTGTGGCCGCACTATTTGCGGATGATTCCATCGCTCTCGGTGGCCGAGTTGGTGCCGCTTCGGGAGAAGCTCCAGCGAACCGAAGCGGTGCCGGCCGGCGTGCCGGTGCGTTCAGCGCCGATCGGCGTGCCGCCCGCGGCAGGCGCCGAGGGCACGACACCACGCACCGTTCAATGCCTGTACCGCACCACTCAAGCTGTGATGCTGCAGCCGCTCACCATCACGCACGCTGGACCGACCGTACGGCATGATGGCCGCTCGGCTATTCGGCTGGGCTTCGAGCTTCATCATTCGGCGCAGCGCGAAGAAACGGACCTTTCGCGCCTGCGCCTGCACCTGAACGCCGATCTGCCGGTGGCGTTCTCCATGCATCTCGCGCTGACTCGCCAGGTCGATACGGTCCTGTGGCGCATTCCGGAAGTACGCGACGGCGATGCCGTGCCGCTTGCTGGAGTCACGTTCGAGCCCGCGGGTTTCTCGACTGAGGAGCGGTTGTGGCCCAAGGCCGATGCCGCGTTTTCCGGCTACCAGCTCCTGCTCGAATATTTTTCGTTCCGCGAGAAGTTCCTCTTCGTCGACCTGTGCGGGCTCGATGTCGCAAAGCTGCCCGCGGGCGCGACGCGATTCGAGCTCGAAATCGTCCTGAAGGATGCCTACCCATCAGATCAGCGTTTCAACAAGGACAATGTGCGGCTGTTCTGCTCGCCGGTGATCAATCTCTTTGAACTCGACGCTGAACCCATCGAAATCGACCACCACGAAACGGAGTATCGCGTCGTGCCAGCTGGTCATCATGGTGAGCATGTCGAAACATATTCGGTCGATGCGATCGAGGCGCTCGATCATGTGACGGGTGAGCGCTACGAATATGTGCCGTTCGCCACGTTCCGGCATCGCGGCGGCATGTTGCGGCACGAGGCGCCTGAGCGGTATTACCACGCGCGCGTGCGTCCTGGCGTATCGGGGTTGCACGAGACTTGGGTCGTCCTCGGCGGACACGCCTGGGAGACCATGGAGACGCTGCCGGAGGAAAGCCTTTCGCTGCGTGTGACTGGCACCAATGGGATGCTGCCGCGCAAGGGGCTGCGCGAGGCCAGCATCGGCGAGCTTGCCGCGAGCACGCCGAACGTTGCCGGCGTGCGCAATCTCGTCGCCCCCACCTTGCCGCTTTATCCGCCCACTGGCGACCGGTTCCAGTGGCGCGTGCTCTCGCATCTGGCACCGAACTTTCTTTCGCTGATGAATGCGGAAGTGCTGCGTGGCGCGCTGGCGCTCTACGACTGGACCGACGACGAACTGAACCGCCGGCGCCTCGCCGGCATACTCTGGGTCTCGCAGGAACTGCTCGAGGAGGTGTCGGGAGGCGCGGTCGAGCGCGGTGTGCTGATCGAGGTGACGCTAGATTCCCATGCGTTCGCGGGCGAGGGCGACGTGATGCTGTTTGGCGAACTGTTGCACCGGTTCTTTGCGTTGTATGCGGAAATCAATTTGTTCACGAAGCTCTCCATCGTGAGCCTGCCGTCGCAGACGCGCACAGTCTGGCCGCGCAGCAAGGCGCAGAGGGCGCCGCTATGAAACCGCAGGGTTGTCCCGATCTTGAACCGTTGGTCGCGTCGCTGCTTGCAGATGCGCCCCGGATGAGTTTCATGCAATTGTGCCGTCTGCTTGAAATGCGTGCGCCTGGTCTCCCGGGACTCGGAACGCGCGACACGCCTGAGCACGAACCCGTGCGTTTCGGGTCGTGGCCGCGTGTCGGATTTCCGGCGGCCGAAGTCGTCGCGGTCGACTTCGGAGATGTGCCGGGCGAAGCAGGCTCGACGGTTCCGCCCATCGTGCGAACGACTTTCATGGGGCTATATGGCGTCGATGCGGCGATGCCGTCGCATTTGGTCGATGACATCGTCCTGCGTGAGGAAGGGCACGAAGTTGTCGAATCGTTTCTCGACAGGTTCAATCATCGCTTCGTGACGCTGCTGTACCGCGCGTGGAAGAAATACCGATACCCGGAAAGCTTTCGTCCGGGCGGCAACGACGCCCATTCGCGCAACCTGTTGTGCCTGGCCGGATTTGGTTGGGGAGAGAAGCCTCAGCGCGTGGGGTTGCCGGACTCGCGCGTGCTTGCCCTGCTCGGTCTTCTCATTCAGCGTACGCGCACGCCCGAAGGGCTCGCTGGCGTCATTGCGCTAACGGCGCCTGGAGTAGAGGTGCGTGTCGACGAATTCTATACGGCGTACGCAAGCGCTGGCGCGCCGATGCCGCTCGCTTCGCATGACGCAGTTAGCGCTGCTGGACAGCCGCGCAAAGGGTTGGGTGGCGGCTATGTGCTCGGCAAGCGGCTTGCGTACCGTAGCCGCGCAGCGCGCGCGACCTTGCGGCCGGCAGGTGCGCAACAGGCTCACGATCTGTTGCCTGGGGCATGGTTGCATCGAGAATTGATGGCCGTTGTTCAGCTCTATATCGGTGTAAAAGCCGATGTCGTTTTGCGCATGGAACTCTCGACGCGGTTTGTTCCCGCATCGTCCATCGCGACTGTTCACGCCGGCCTTTCACCGCGACTCGGCTGGACCACGGTTTTGCCGGCTGAGAGCGAACGCATGATCAACATCGCGCTCGGCGTCTGCGAAGCCATCCCGGCGCCCGCGCCCAATCCGTATCTGACTCCCCAACATGTTTGAGCAAGGAAACCCGATGTCCCGACGCCTCGTTGCTGCTGTCGCTTTTGCTGTTACACCCATTCTGCTGCTCTCGGGGTGCGGCGCGTGGCAGGCCGTCTCCGATGGCACGTCGAGTGCGTTTCGCTTCGTCTTCTATCGCCAGGTCAAGGTGCTCAACGTCGATCTTGCAGCACGCGATGCGCTCAATCCCGACGACGCAGGCAGATCCACGTCGGTGGCCGTGCGGGTGTATCAGCTCAGGGACCGTAAGCTCTTCGATGGGGCTTCCTACAATGATCTCTTGAAGAATGACCGAAACGTACTTGCCCAAGACTTGCGGGACAACATGGCGGCAGTGTTGAATCCCGGTGCGTCGGCAAGCCTCTCGCAGCCGATGAAAGCCGATACGCAGTACGTGGCCATCGTCGTGTTCTACCGAAATCCGGGCAGCGGCGATGGCTGGAAGTACGTGATTGGGAAAAAGAAGCTCGATGCAGACAAGCCATTGAAGCTCGAGCTAGTTGATCAGCTTCTGCTTGCCGGAGGCGAATCGCCCGGGAGACCCACGAAGTGATGTCCCGGTTATTCCCTAAGTAGGTAAAGCCGCCTGTATCACAAACAGGCGTTGTATTAACGAAGACGCGTTGAATTCAGCGAACTCGTGCGCCAGCTCAAACAGTAATATGCGAGAACTCATTGCTGCCATAGCAGTACTGTCGTCAATGGTCTTTCCCGGGGGATGTGAGGATGAGACACCCGTAGGGAAGGCTCAAATCGTAGGCGCATTTCAATTCCAGGAATATACGGATCATTTGCCAGCGTATTCTGCCGGGTCAACTAGCTACAATTATTTTACGATCAAGTACGGGCGGCTATTTCCCACACCGGTCTATTTCCCGGTTGATAAATACAAGACTGACCGAATCGATGAAATTGTTCGTTTGCCGTCAGATCGATTGGCATGGCTTCTTCGCGTCGGAGATAGCGTTGCGTTGATGACGATGGGCTCGGAGCGTCCAGTTCTGACGCCGCTTTGGAACATGGACGACGAACGCCGTCAAGGTGTGCAGATGAAGCGTATCGACGATCATCGGTGGTATATCCCAGACGTCCGCCGTGAAGGCACGTACCCGAACTACATCGAGCGAGGCGGACGACTGTTCAATGGGATGCAGTTGACACAGCATTGGTTGCCGGCCCGGCCGGGGATCGTCAACTACGCAAATGGGAGATGCGAATTCGTGAGCGTTTCGCCAGACGAGTCCTCAGTGGCGTGGTTTGTCGTGAGCGGTTCCAGTCCAGTTCGGCATCAACTCATGGTAACCGATGGTCGCGCACCTGAGCTACCGCCCATTGATCTTGATAACGAGTTCATGAAGCGCAACCCCGAGCCCGATATCCCCCTTAAAAACTCAAATGATGTGGGGGTGCTCAGTCCATATGAGGCGTGGTTTGAGCGATCGTTTCACTGGACTCGCGGTCCTGACAACCGATGGCGCATAGTCCAGACCGCATCCCGATGAACGTAGCTTAGTTGCGATATTGCGTCCCGGGTTCTTCGTATGTCGGAGCGTCGGAGGCGGCAATTGTGGTCGATACTTCTCCGCAGGCCTTCATCGATGATTGGCTTCCTCATTACCCGGACCTATCCGGCATTTTGTGGGCGAGGCATATCATAAGAGGTAAAAATCATGGATATGCCGATGAAGAGGAGACGCACGGTAGCTTCGCAGGCAGCGGCTCGCGGGCCTCTGCCTGAATTGCCCGCGGAACTGCTCGATCAACTGGTCAAGGGGCCGATGACGCCGGGTGAAGTACAGGACCTGATGCTGGCGTTCAACAAGGCGCTCATCGAGCGTGCAATGGGTGCGGAGATGAACCTGCATCTGGGCTACCAGCCGGGCCAGGCCAAGCCACCCGGACAGGCCATCGAACGCAACGGCGCCAGCGGCAAGACGGTGATTACCGATGGGGGGCCGGTGCGTGTCGAGGTCCCCCGCTACCGCGACGGCAGCTTCGAGCCCATCCTGATTCCCAAACACGAACGCCGCTTCACCGGCTTCGACGAGCGCATCATCGCGATGTACGCGCGCGGCGTGAGTGTGCGCGAGATCCAGGCGTTCCTGGCCGAGAGCTATGGCACCGAAGTGTCGCCCGACTTCATCAGCTCGGTGACCGACGAGGTGATGGCCGACGCCCTGAGCTGGCAGAGCCGCCCGCTCGAGGTGATGTATCCGGTGGTGTTCTTCGACGCGCTACGGGTCAAGATCCGCGATGACGGCGTGGTCAGCAACAAGGCCGTGTATCTGGCTCTGGGCATCCAGGCCGACGGCCAGCGCGACGTGCTGGGCCTGTGGATCGAGCAGACCGAGGGCGCCAAATTCTGGCTCAAGGTGTTCAGCGAGCTCAAGACCCGCGGCTGCCGGGACATCCTGATCGCGGTCGTCGATGGCCTGAAGGGGCTGGCCGAAGCGACTGGCACGGCTTACCCTCGCACCACCGTGCAGACCTGCATCGTGCATCTGATCCGCAACAGTCTGGAGTACGCCAGCTACAAGGACCGCAAAGCGCTCGCCGCGGCCCTGCGCCCGATCTATGCCGCCAGTAGCGAACAGGCTGCGCAGCTTGCCCTGCGAGCGTTTGCTGACGGCCCCTGGGGGACAAGGTATCTGACGATCGTGCAATCCTGGCAGCGCGCCTGGGAGCATGTCACGCCGTTCTTCGTGTTCACGCCGGAGATTCGGCGGGTTGTGTACACAACCAACGCCATCGAAAGCCTGAACATGCAGTTACGCAAGATCATCAAGACCCGGGGCCACTTCCCGAATGACGAAGCGGCTATCAAGCTGCTCTGGCTGGCATTGCGCAACGTGCTGGCCAAGTCGGTACGCGCAGCCTTCGACTCGAAATCCGCCATGAACCCGTTTGCTATCCTGTTCGGTGATCGATTCACACAGGCGCGTGGATAACGATTTGTTCAACCGCCTCGCCCACAAAAATGCGGACAGGTTCGAAATCGCCGAATTCACGCGAAGAGATTTCTTCTCGTAGACGATGGAAGATCCAGTTCTCGGCCAACTTGGCGACGACTCGTCGATTCGAGTATCGAGCCTTTCTGCTCTCCGTTATTCAAGATTCTCCGTATGCAGGTGAGAATACCGGTATAGGTGTCGCGATCTGGAGGCTCAAGCTGAAGTTCCTGTTGGAGGTCAGCAAAGCGTTCTTGCAACGAGTGCCACCCCCACAACGCCCCACTGCACGGCGGCAACAATCAAACTCGCCCGTTGTAATCCGATCGTTCCTCGTACCCGCGCGTTCAGCGGGCGGCCGGCCTTTGCTGCGCTGATCCATCCGAGATAGGTCAGCGCCTCATCCAATCCAGCCAAGGTCTCGTCGATTCCAGATTCGGGCGCCAGCGCATAATCTGCCATCGCTGCAAACAGCCTGCGGTCGATCGCAATCCTCACTGCGTACCACAACGCACCTAACCCCGAAGCAGTGCTGACGAAGGCGAGCAACGAACCAGCCAACGGCGCCTGCACCCAACCCGTTGCTATCCACCATCCCGCAATCGCGGCAATGAATGCTGCGACCACACCCCACATACCTGCGTCGAGCGCGCCGCGCGCAGCGGCAATCCGAAACATATCGCGGCGATCACTCATCAAGCCTCCGTCATCGCGCAATGGCGATCGATCCAGTCTTGCAGCACGGAGATGCTTTCGTCGGAGCACACCGCTCGCGGTTGTCGCTCGCGCACCGCCGCGAGTGCGGCGCGTGCATCCGTGAGCCCTCGTTGTCTTGCTATCCACGCGGCCGCGCACAGGACGCTGCGCCCGTAGCCGAGCGCACAGCAAACGAGCACGTCACGGCCTTCGCGGTGCATACACCCGAGCGCGGCGAGCGCCCGCTCCAGTTGCTGCATGGAGGGTGCGACGAGATCGAGTTGTGGAACGGCCGAATAGGCGCACGAAGCATCGAGCGATACCCAACGCGGCATTTCCGCTGTCAAATCGACCAGACCCGTGAAGCCGCGGCGGAGCAAATCGCCGCCAGTCGGTGTGCGGCCTATCGATAGTCTCTCGTCGATGCGTACAGGCGCTGGCCGCCGCCAGGTCCAGGCGCGGGAATTGACGAATGCGCCGGCAATCGTCGGCGCGAATAATATCAACATAGGCACCGGAAAGTGTCCCAGCACGTCCTTCTGGAAGGCTTTCGCGTTGCCGCGGCAATAGACCCATGCGACGCACGCTAGTCCCAACGCGCCCCAGCCGGCGACAAGCGCCCACTCCACCGCGCGAGGAATACACGCGATAGCCGCCAAACCGGCAACACAGGCCGCAGCCGTATAGCGTAGGGCAAGCGCGCGACGGCGAGTGCGCGATGCAACATCATCGTCCGGGGGCGCGCTAGCCATGTTGCGCAACGGGAACAAGAACAATGCGAGGCAGCCGACCGCCGCGCCAGTCGGAACGTCGATCACATGATGTTGCCAGGTCGTCAGTACCGAAACGCCAATCGCCGCAAACCACAGATGCATTGCAAGGCGCGCCGCTCTATTGCGTAGATGCCTTGCATAGACCGCCCAAAGCACGACCAGTAATGCGATGTGCAGCGAAGGGGCCTGGTTGTACGGCTTGTCGAAGCCCATCAGCAGCGTGATCAGCGTGCCGGCTACACCGTCCGTGGCAGGGCGCGCGAAGTCGTAACGCAATGGCCACAGGATAAAGCACGCGACCGAAATGAGTTGCACGGTCAGCAAGCGCTTCACGTGGTCGAGCAGGTC
The DNA here is from genome assembly GCF_004353915.1 of Paraburkholderia silviterrae. GTDB lineage: Bacteria > Pseudomonadota > Gammaproteobacteria > Burkholderiales > Burkholderiaceae > Paraburkholderia > Paraburkholderia silviterrae. The sequence continues at coordinate 56,050 of NZ_SMRP01000016.1, forward strand.
GTCGCGACGGGTCCAGAAGAAGAATGAAAGCGCATATAGAAAATCGATTGACCAGTACGGGACGATCGACCAGGGTACAAACGGAATCGCACGCTCCCATCCGAACGAAAACGATGGCACGTAGGCGCGCTGCGTAGCCAGCCAGTTGGCAAGACCGTAGGTCGAGAAGAATACCGCGCCCATGAGGGTGAGCCAGCCGAATTGCATTGCGAACGTCGCCTTGCGTTCGCTACCCGCGACATTTGCGGCGGCATTGGTCGAACGGCCAACCGACTCGCTCATGCTGCTGCAACCCGCTGCGCGAGGCTGACGGTAAAGATACCCGCCGCATCGATGCGTTGCTCGATCTTGCGAAACCCGGCACGTGCGACGAGCTCGTCCATTTCAGCCTGACAGCGGCGGCGCATCACCCAGGTTGCATCGCCGCGATGATTGTTGAGTGCGCGGGCGATGAACTCGAGTTGCGGGTGCCATGGTTGGCAGGTATAGACGATATAGCCTCCTGCTGGCACTGCCTGAGCGAGGCCGCGCAGAGATCGCTCGATCAGCGAATTTTCACCAAACAACTCGTAGAGACCAGACACAATCGCCAATGTAGGGTGCGGCTCGAGTGCGGCGAGTGAGGCTTCGTCGAATGCGTCGCCTTTTTCAAACCGTGCGATAGTCTCCAGGCCGCGTTGTGCAATCAGCGTGCGTCCCGCCGCGACGTTCGTCGGGCTGTAGTCGCGAAGCACGATGTCGTCGGGCGGGGCACCTTCGCGCACTGCCGCCGCAATGGCGTCGAGCAAGTAACGGCCGTGGCCGGCGGCAATGTCGACGATCCGCACGGCTGTGCCGCCACCGCGCAGACGGCCGATCGCTGAACCGATCAGTTCTTCGAGATGGACTTTGCGCTGGCGAATACCAACCCAGCCCGGCGAATCCAGATACGCGCGATCAATCATTCGCCCGATACCGAGATTCCCCTTCGCGTCGTTGCGATAGACATAGTCGAGCGTCGAGCCCGAATCGAAGCCGAGCTTCAGCCCAAGCGCAATGCCGTCCGATAGCGTGCCCGCAGCTTTGAGTCCCGCGCGTGTGGCGGTCCAATAAGCGCGAGCGACCGGATTCGTCGCCGGCCGGATCAAGGCCGTGTATTCATCGTGGAATGCGCCGCTCCGGTCGGCGTCGACAAGCGAGACCCGCGGCGCTGGCGCATCGAATTCACGCAGCACGAACGCCCGCGAGGGCGCAAGCGCCTGTGCGCGGTCGCGCTCGCCGAGCGTATCGTGATAGAAACCAGGCAGTTCGATACGCTCTTTGCGTACCGAGCCGAGGCGCTCGAAGAAGCGATCCTGTGGGCCGCGATGAACGACCCAGTCCGCTCCGGAAATCAGCAGTTGGGTGGGCACCGTGATCGCGGCTGCATCGGCGACGATGCGTTGTGCGGTGTCGTGCACGTCGAGCAGCATGTTGACGGCAATCGGGCGCGTGATTAGCGGATCGGCTGCATAGCTCGCGATTCGCTCGGGGTCGTGGGTCAGGAATTTGGGTTTGACATAGCTGTTCACGTAGAACAGGCCACGCAGCTTGTGCATCAGCCGCAGCCCGGGCCGTGCGAACGGTACGTAGAGCTTGATATGGAAGGCCGGCGATGCGAGAACGAGGCAGCGCACCGGCGGCGCATAGTCGTGCACCCACGCTGCAGCCAGCACCGCGCCAACGCTCTGGGCCACAACGGCGAGATCTTCGGTTGCGATGTCGTAAGCGTCCCGAATGTGATCGACAAACACTTGCAGTTCGCGTACCGATGCGCCTACGCCCGGGCTGTATCCGCGTGCGCCGGGCGAGCGGCCATGGCCACGCGCATCCCAGGCGAAAAACGCGAACTCGGGCAAATCAAGTTCGTCGACGAGGTGCGCGACGCGCCCCGAATGTTCGTGGCCGCGATGCAGAAGCACGATGGCGCCGCGGCAGCGAGTGCCTGTAGCGGGCCAGTAGCGATAGAAGAGGCGCTCGCCGTCGTGGGTGATGAACTCCGTTTCTTGCGCAGTGCGTGCAGTCAAGTCATGCCTCCCGGTTCTTCGATGGTATCGAATTTGTGCTGCCAGGCGGCAACATATCGTTCAACTATCGGTTTCGGCAATTCCCGCATACACACGCCGAACAGCCGTCATGATCGAAAGCAAGATCAACAGCCGCCACAGCCAGGCAGCAATGGCGCCAACCGGCAGCCCAATGCCGATCCATAAAGCGAAAGCGCCAAGCGCGAGCGCCCGATCGCTTTTACCGAACGGGCCGTCGTAGCGACGGCTTGCACCAACGAGCGGGCCGATCAACCCCGCGCTTTCGACAATCACAGCGGTGAGCGCGAAGAGCCAGACGTCCGCCGGCATTAACGCAGGCGCGGCGAGAAACGGCAATACGAGCGCGACGTCCGAAACGATGTCGCCAAGCTCGTTCAGATAGGCGCCGAGCGTGCTTTTCTGCCTATGCTCGCGCGCCAGCATGCCGTCGATCGCATTGAGGGCCATCCGGATAAACAGCCACAACGGGATCATCAGGAACAGTGGTCGAACGAACATACCGAGTCCGGCGAGCGCACCGACAACGATCGACCCGCCGGCTGCGAAGAGCGTGACCTGGTTTGCTGTGACGCCGCGGCGGGCAAGAGAATCGGTCAGCGGCCGCAGCAGATTCTGAAATTTTGGTTTGAGTGCGTAGAGGCTCATTGTGGCTTGCGCGTGCAAAGTAAAATGTGTCGCTCGGCAAGGTCCGGTGCCGGCTTTTTCCCCGGAGCGGGAAAAAGCCGATAATATCATCGAAGAGGTTTAAAACATCAACGGCAGGCAACGAAGGTTGCGTTAATAGCACGCTGTGTGGATGCGTTTAGAATCTTTAAAGATTTTTGATATTGATTTGATGTGGCTATGCAACGGGGATAAATTCCTGTGCTAACCCGAATTTGCACGGCGTGGCCTGTCGCTATCCTCTGAACCCTGTCTCTCCATGAATATCTGTGATATCTGGCAGCGCGATTTTCTGCTCGGCATCGTGCGCCTTGTCGCAGGCGCGTATCCGGTCTGGCACGAGGCACCGTCACCGAAGCAGAAAATCTACTTTTCGAACCACACGAGCCACGTCGACACGCTCGCGATCCTCGCCGCGCTGCCGCGTGACGTGCGCGCGACTGTGCGGCCGGTTGCGGCACGCGACTACTGGGACAAAGGCAAGTTCAGGCGTCACATCGCGCAGAATCTGTTGAACGTCGTGTTGATCGACCGGCATCGCGAGACCGGTGGTGATCCACTCGATCCGGTGCGCGATGCGCTCGCCCAGGGACACTCGATCATCCTTTTTCCAGAGGGCACGCGTGGTGCGGATGCATTGCCGCAATCGTTCAAGAGCGGGCTGTTTCATCTTGCGACCGAGTTTCCGGATGTTGCGCTCGGGCCTGTCTATCTGGAGAACCTGCAGCGGATCATGCCGAAAGGTGCGATCTGGCCCGTACCACTGATCTGCAAGGTGCACTTTGGCGCGGACGAATGGCGTGGCCAGAACGAAGACAAGGCGTCGTTCCTCACCCGCATGCGCGACGCCATCGTCAGGCTCGCGCCGCATCGGGCCGCGGGCTAAACGCGGCCTCTCCCTCTACATCAAGACATCGATATGCGCACACTCTTTTGGGAACTGGTTGGCGGCGTTGCTGCCGTGCTCACCGTTGCAACCGTCGTTGGGGCGGTTCTCGGCGCGCGTAGCGGCGGCGAGAATCCGACGATCGTCAACCTGAACCAGCGCATTCATGCCTGGTGGGCGATGATCGCGGTGATGGCGATCGCAATCGGCCTCGGAAACAACGTGACCTATGGTGTATTTGCGTTGCTCTCCTACCTGACGCTGCGCGAGTTCATCACGCTTACACCAACGACGGCGAGCGATCACACCACGCTCTTCATCGCATTTTTTATTGCGATTCCGGTTCAGTATCTGCTGCTCGCGATCGGCTGGTATGGAATGTATTCGATCTTCGTGCCTGTGCACCTGTTCTTCGCGATGTCGCTTGTCTCCGCGCTCACGCAGGACACCCGCGAGTTCCTCAGCCGCAACGCGAAGATCAACTGGGCGCTGATGGTCTGCGTCTATGGGTTGAGCCATGCTCCCGCAGTGCTCATCCTGGACATACCTCATTACGCGGGGCAGAACGCTCTGCTGCTATTCTTTTTCCTTGTCGTCGTGCAGATCAGCGACGTGCTGCAGTATGTGGTTGGCAAGCTCTTCGGACGCCGCAAAATTGCTCCACGCCTGTCGCCCTCGAAGACCGTCGAGGGCTTTGTAGGAGGCGGCCTGCTTGCGACGTTGTGCGGTGCTGCACTTTATCGTGTAACGCCGTTTAGCTTTGGTGCTGCTTTCGGCATTTCGCTTGCGATTGTGATTGCCGGCTTCATTGGTGGACTTGTGCTCTCTGCCGTCAAGCGCTCGCTCGACGCGAAGGACTGGGGCACGATGATTGCGGGCCACGGTGGCGTGCTCGATCGCGTCGATTCGATCTGCTTCGCTGCGCCGGTGTTCTTCCACCTCGTGCGTTTCGCCTACACCTAAGCAATCGGGGAGAGGGAAATATCCGGCATGCCCAAGATATCCGAGGTGTTTTAAAGCTGTTTCGTGAGAGGACGGTTGTGCGCTCACCCATCCCCTCACAACACATTCAACATCGCCAGCGCCGTCTCCTGTAAATGCGGGAGCACGCGCTTCACTGCCGCCTCGGCGTCTTCGTTTCCAATCGACATATTGGTGCTGAGCGCGGCGACCACTTCCCCGCTGCGATTACGCAACGGCACGGCCACCCCTCTCACGCCCACCTGCAACTGCTGCTCGATGAGCGCATAGCCATCCGCGCGCGCTCGCACGATCTTCTCGCGTAGCCGTGTGGCGCTCGTAATCGTATGCGGCGTGAACGGCGCGAGCTCGACCGTATCGAGCCACGCCGAAACCGCTTGCTGATCCTCCTGATACGCAAGCAGCACCACCCCCGGCGAGATCAGCGGCGCGGGCACGCGCGCGCCAAGCACGAATCCGGTGGTCATCACGCGCGAGACGCCATTGCGCGCAATCACCACGAGCTCCCAGCCGTCGAGCACGCTCACATAGGCCGACTCGTTGAGCGTCGCGCTCAGTTGCTGCAGATACGGCTGCACGGTACGCGGCAGGCGCGCCGAATCGAAGTACGACCAGCCCACGCGCAGCACGCGCGGCGTGAGGCCGAATAAGCGTCCATCGGTATAAACGTAGCCCAGCGATTCGAGCGTCAGCAAATAACGTCGCGCGGCGGTGCGCGAGAGCCCGGTGCGTTCTGCCGCCTGGGTCGCGGTCATGCGCGCGTGCTGATTGTCGAAGGCCTCGAGAATGGCGAGGCCTTTTTCGAGGCCGGCGATCCAGTCGCGTTTGGCGAGCGTCGTAGTTTTCATCAGTAGAGAACGCCAAAGCCGGGCATGCGCCCGGCCTCGATTGCAAACCGTTGAGCGATCGTGTGCTTACTGCGCCTGCGCGGGCTTCATGCCCGCGGCCACGATCAACGAAATCAGGCAGCCGATGGCGAGGTACGCGGCCACCAGATGCCACGAGCCGGCACCGATGCCCACCAGCGCCACGGCGATGAACGGCGTGAAGCCGCCGCCCACCACGCTCGCGAATTGATAGCCCACGCCCGCGCCGCTGTAGCGGTATTCGGCGCCGAACAACTCGGTGAAGAGCGGCTGCTGCACGCTCACCACCATATCGTGCGCAATATTGGCGAGCGCCACCGAGAAGATCACGATCCACACGGTCGAGCGTGCTTCGAGCGCGAGGAAGAACGGCACCGCGCTCGCGAGGCCGATCAACGCGCCAATCAGATAGATGCGGCGCAGGCCGAGGCGGTCGGCGAGCCAGGCGAAGCAGGGGATGGTCACGCAGGAGAGCGCGCCGACAAAGAGGCCGATGCCGAGAAACAGATCGCGCGAGAGGCCGAGGTTGGCGGTCGAATAGCTGAGCGCGAATGCAGTGACGATATACATCGTGAAGAGCTCGGCGAGACGCAGCGCGATGATGTAGAGAAACGCTTTCGGATGACGCGTGAGCGCTTCGAGCACCGGCATCTTGAGCTTGCGATGGCCGTGCTCGACCTTCTCCACGAACTCGTGCGACTCGTCCATGCTCGAACGCACCCACAGGCCCACGAGCACCAGCACCACGCTGAAGACGAAGGGCAGGCGCCAGCCCCACGAGCGAAACGCCGCTTCGCCGAGCAGGTGGCTCAAGAGCGCGACAATGCCTGTCGCGAGCACGAGACCCACGCCGTAGCCCACTTGCACGCCGCTGCTGTAGAACGCTTTCTTGCCGGCGGGCGCGCTTTCCACGGCCATGAGCGCCGCGCCGCCCCATTCGCCGCCCACGGCGAAGCCCTGGGTTGCGCGGAACAGCACGAGCAGCACCGGCGCCCACCAGCCGATCGAGGCGAAGGTGGGCAAGAAGCCGATCGCAACGGTGGACAGGCCCATCATCATGACGGTGAGCACGAGCATGCGTTTGCGCCCGAGGCGGTCGCCGTAGTGGCCGAACACCACGCCGCCGAGCGGCCGGAACAGGAAGCCCACGCCGAAGGTGGCGAAGGCCGCGAGCGTGCCCATGTTCCGGCTGATGTGCGGAAAGAATTCCGCGTTGAAGACGAGGGCGGCGACAATGCCATAGAGCAGAAAGTCGTACCAGTCGACGACGGCGCCAACGAAGCTGCCGAGCGCGGCCTTCCTCGCCTGGCTGCGCGAGCGGCTGGCGTTGGCCGGTTCGGCCGCGCGAGTGGTGTCGAGGGTAGGGGTCATGAGGTGTCTCCTTGCGCTGGTCTCATGCAAAGCCGCTTGCTTGGGGGGCCGCGACGGTGAAACGGAGCATAGGACCGCATGCGCGCCGGGGCAATGCACCGGGCGCCCGCGATGCGCGATAATCGCCCACAATGGTGCGATTATCGAACGTTTTGCGGGTTAGCACCAAGGCTGGCGAGGGGGATGCCGGGCCTCAGCCTTGGGCGTTGTGTACGATCTGGTTAAAATTGGCACGCAGTCTTTTCCGTCCGTCTCAGGAGCCTTCCGCATGTCGTCCAACTCCCGTTCCGCCGCGCCGGATCCAGCCAATCCGCTCGGCATGGCCGGTCTCGAGTTCGTCGAATTCGCAGCGCCGGAGCCCGCGGCGCTTGAGGCGCAGCTCGCTCAATTGGGTTTCAAGGCCATCGCGCGCCATGTGAGCAAGAACGTCACGCTCTATCGTCAGGGCCAGATGAATTTCCTCGTCAATGCCGAGCCCGACTCGTTCGCCGCGCGCTACGCCGAGGAATACGGCATGGGCATCTGCGCGATCGGCGTGCGCGTGGAGAATGCGCGGCGCGCCTTCGAGCACGCGCTGCGGCAGGGCGCGTGGGCGTTCGAAGGCGAGCGCGTGGGCGCCGGCGAGCTCAGGATTCCGGCCATTCAGGGCATCGGCGACTCGCACATCTATTTCGTCGACCGCTGGCGCGGGCGAGGCGGCCAGCGCGGCGGCGTGGGCGACATCTCAATCTTCGATATCGACTTTCGGCCCATCGACGTCGCCACCGCGCAGGCCGATCTCGAACACGGCGGCACCGGCCTCAAGCGCGTCGATCACCTCACGCAGACGGTGGGCGCGGGGCGCATCGGCGAATGGCTCGACTTCTACCGCGACTTGCTGCATTTCCGCGAGATCCACGAGATCAACGCGAACTGGCACGTGGCCCAGGAGTCGCGCGTGATGGTGTCGCCGGACGGCGAGATCCGCATTCCCGTGTACGAGGAGGGCACGCACCGTACCGAGCTCATGCACGACTACCTGCCCGATCACCCGGGCGAGGGCGTGCAGCACATCGCGCTCGCGACCGACGACATCGTGCCCTGCATCGACGCGTTGAAGGCCAATGGCGTGGAATTCGTCGAGCCGCCCGCCGCCTATTACGATTCGGTCGATGCACGCCTGCCGGGCCATGGCGTCGACCTGGACGCGCTGCGCCAGCGCCATGTGCTGATCGACGGCGAGATTGGCGCGGATGGCGTGCCGCGCCTGTTCTTCCAGACCTTCGTGAAGCGCCGCACCGGCGAGATCTTTTTCGAGGTGGTGCAGCGCAGCGGCCATCATGGCTTTGGCGAGGGCAATCTCGACGTGCTCGCGAAGGCGCGCTCCAATTAGACAGTGACCACGATCTTGCCCACCTGGTCGCCCGCCTCCATGTGGCGATGCGCGTCGGCGATGCGCTCGAACGGGAACGTGCGATCGATCGCAGGCCTAAGCGTCCCGGAGGCGAGGCCGTCGGTAATGAAGCGCTTGGCGCGTTCGAGGCGCGGGGCGTCCTTCGTGATTTCGAAGAGCTCGTAGCCGCGCACGGTGAGGTGGCGGGCGAGCAGATCCATCACGGGCACGCTCAAGTCGTGCATGTCGAGCGCGCCGTACTGGAAGAACAGCCCTTGCTGCGCGAGCGCGCGCAACTGATGCGCCGCTTCGGGGCCGCCCACCGGGTCGAAAGCGATGCGCGCGCCCTTGCCGCCGGTTGCCTCGAGCACCTGCTTCGTCAACTCCGGACCGTCGCCCACGATCACGTGTTTCGCGCCCGCCTGCAACAGGGCCTCGCGCTTCTTCTCGCTGCGCGTGAGCGCGATTGGCACGGCGCCCACGCTGTTGGCGATCTGGATCGCGGCGAGACCTACGCTGCTCGACGCCGCGCCCACCAGCACCGCCTCGCCTTGTTTCAATCCGCCCAGTTCGATCAGCGCGCCCCACGCGGTGGTGTACATCATCCACGTGGCGGCGGCTTGCTCGAACGAGAGGCCGGCGGGGTTCTTCACCACGGCATGGGCGGGGGCATTCACCCGTTCGCCATACATGCCGTAGTCGAGGAACGAGAATGCGGGCACGACGCTCACCGCATCGCCCACTGCGAAGCCGCTCACACCGCTGCCCACGGCCTCGACCACGCCCGAGCCCTCATAGCCGACGATGGCCGGAAAGCGCGGCGCATACGTGTATGCGCCGCTGCGGTACATCACCTCGGCACGATTCAGGCCGATGGCCTTGACGCGGATCTGCACTTCGCCGGCTTTGGGCGCGGGCACTTCTATTTCGTCGATCTGCAGGACTTCGGGGCCGCCGACGCGATGAAAGCGAACGATTCTGGACATATCGGACTCCTTGTGAAAGCGATCGGGGCGAGCGACGCAGATCCGCCTCAGCACGCGCTCGATCAAACGGTTTCGAACGAGCACTACTGTAGGCCGCCGCACGCCGCGAATAAACGCGCGGCGCGATTACTCATTGTTATTCGATCAATAACAATGCGCGGATTTTGTTGCGCAAGGTTGCAGCGCGAGCGGATTCAGACCGGATAGCGTCGTCCCACGAACTCCGAGATCCAGTCGACGAACGCCCGCACCTTGCCCGGCAGATGGTCGCGATTCGGGTACATGACGGAGATCGGCTTGGGCGCGCTGGCGATGCCGGGCAGCACCTCCACGAGCTGGCCCGCGTCAATGTGCGGCTGCAGCGCCGGGCGCAGCGCGTGCGCGAGGCCGAAGCCCGCAAGCGCGCACGCGAGCAGGGCCTCGGAATTGTCGGTGGGCACGCTGCTGTCGAGCTTGAGCGTCACGCTCTCGCCGGCGGCGCGGAAGCTCCAGTCCATGACGCGCCGGTTGCGGCCGGTGAAGAAGTTCACGGCCTTGTGCGCGCGCAGGTCGCCGAGCGTGCGCGGCACGCCATGGCGCGCGAGATACGCGGGAGATCCGCAAGTCACCATCGGCACCATGCCGATTTTGCGCGCGACCATGCTGGAGTCTTTGAGCTCGCCGATGCGCACGACGCAATCGATGCCTTCGCCGATCAAGTCGACGGGCTGGTCGCTCGCGCCAACGACGAGCTCGATCTGCGGATAGCGCTGCTGGAACTCGGGCAGGGCGGGGATGATCACGGACTTGGCGAACGCCGTGGCCAGGTTCAGGCGCAGACGGCCCTTCGGCTGCGCTCGCGGCTCCGAAAACTGTGCGAACGAGGCGAACGTGTCGTTCACGTTGGCGAGCAACTGCACGCAGCGCCGGTAGAACGCCTCGCCTTCGGAGGTGGTGCTCACGCGCCGTGTGCTGCGATTGAGCAGGCGAATGCCGAGCTCCTGTTCGAGCTGCTGCACGGCCTTGGTGACGGCGGGGCGATGCAGCTGAAGCGCTTCGGCGGCTTGCGTGAAGCTGCCGCGCTCGACGATGTTCACGTAGATCTGCATGGTTTGCAGACGATCCATAGGCGCTCCTCGGGCCGGTCGATCGGTTGCGCAGCATCGCATGTGCGCTCGCGCACCGATGGGCGGCGCCACGCGGCTTATGCTGCGAGCGGGGCTTCCCCTGAAGCGGGGTCGAACAATGATAAGCGCTGAGAGCATATCCGATACGCTGCGCCGCGCGATGCGGACCGCGAGGTCCAGGCGTATGGTGCTCACGCGCGCTGCCGCAGGCCTGTTGGCGGTGACAGCGATGGCGAGCGCGAGCGGCGCGACGAACGCTCCTGCGCCTGAAACGGCGCCGGTTGCCGACGATCTGGCGGCGCATGCTCAGTCGCACATTCCGGCAAGCACACCTGAATACCGTCCTCCGGTCTGGACGGCGAGCGCGCCGGGACATCCCACCTTGCTGCTGCTGCCGACCCTCCACGGGCTCGCGAGCGACGACCCGCGCGTGGACGCTGCATTGGCGGCGCTGGCGCAGCGCGTGCAGGCGATCGTGCTCGAGGCGCATACGCAGCCCACGCCTGAAGACGCGCAAACGATCAGGCGCATCGGCTTCTATCCCGCGCGCGACAACCTCTCGAACCACATGCATTCGATGACGGCCGAATCGCTCGCGCGCTGCGCACGCGAGAGCGGCGCCGATATCCACGCGTTCTTCCAGACCAAGCCGTGGCTCGCGGGATTCTCCGTGGAGGCCGTGCGCCTGCACCAATGGCGCTGGCAGCGCAAGGCCGGGGCGACGCGGCTGCACTTCGTGAAGTCGGGCGCGCCGCTCGTGTTTCGCGGCATCGACGAACGGCTGGAGACGATCGCGCGGCGCGGGATGATTCCACTGATCTATCTGGAAACGATGGAGCAGGCCATGCGGCTCTTCGACGACATGCCCTCAGACGATCAGGAGGCCTTCCTGCAAGGCGTATGCGCTGGACTGCATGGCACATCGCCGGGTGAGATTTCCTATGAGGCCTTGCAGACGGCGTGGGCCGCCGGCGATGTGGCAACGCTCGAGCGCCTTGCCATGATGCGCTTGCCCGGCGAAAGCGCAGCCCACTACGACTTCAGTCAGTATCTGTTCGTGCGCGGCACCGAGATTTTTGCGGCGACCATGGCGAAGGACGGCTATTTCTACGGGAAGGGGCCGATCCTCGTGGCGGTAGGCGCAGGGCACTTCTTCGGCCCGCAGTCGCTGTTGCAGCGCTTGCGCGAGGCGGGCTATGCGATCACGCCCGGGCATGCATGAGCGCGGCACGTGGAGCGACTGCGCCGCCGGTGCCAGGAACGCCTGGTGAGCTTTTTTAAATTGCGATTTCTCGGTTTGGGTGGGGTTCTTCGTGGCTTTGGCCTTTACTTTTCGCGGCGGGCCGCATGCGTTGCCCCTGTGCGGGGCGGCACCTACTTTTCTTTGCAGCCGCAAAGAAAAGTAGGCAAAAGAAAGCGGCTCAAACCGCCAGTGTGACGCGGTCCCCCACTGCCCTGTCAATCGGAGCGGCTCCGGGGCATCCGTCACCTCGCACACTCCGCCTTAGTGACAAGGGGCTCATTCTTCCCGCCGCGCGCTACGCGCGGGCGGAAGGGTCTGCAAGGAAAACCGGGCGCGCTGCTGGCTGAATGCATTGGAGTCCTACGAAAACGTGTGCGCCCCACCGGTTTGGGTTATGCCCCACGGCGCGCGGAGCGCCGCCGGATGGATGAG
>NZ_SMRP01000016.1:68245-184576 GCF_004353915.1 Paraburkholderia silviterrae
TCCGCCGCGAAAACAAGTAAAGGCCAACGCCCCACAGCCTAAAACAAATCAATTCTCAAGCAAGCGCTTAAAACCGCTCACGCAATCCCAGGCTCACAATCGCCTGCGACTGCGCCGCCGCCGAGTGCCCATTGCCCTTGTCCGCAAACGAGGCCGTAGCGGCCACCGGATTGCCGAGCGCATCGAGCGTCATACCCGAAGCGTGCTGGTAGCCCGCAAGCAGATACACCGTCGAGCGCTTCGAGAGATCGTACTGCGCGCCCACCGAGACGTTATGGTACTGCGCTTCGTTCTCCAGACCATCGACATGGCTGCCGCGCGTGTAGTTATATCCGGCGAACAGATGCGTCCTTGGCTGCACGTTCCAAGTGCCGAAGACGCCCGCGATATTGAACATCGCGGTGCCCGAGTAGAGCGAGTTTGCGCCGGCCTTGTACTGCACGTTGCTGTAGTTCACGCCCACGAGCGCCGCGCCGAAGTCCCAGCTCGCGCCCGCCGCCACGATCTGCTGCGACTGCGCGCTCGCATAGCCTTCGTTGATCGACGAATTGAAGGTGCCGTCGTAGGTGCTTTGCCACTTGCCGTAGGTCGGATCGTTGGGACCGCTCTTGCTGTTGTCCGAGCGCTCATAGCCCACGCCCAGATGCAGCGGGCCGTTCGCATAGCCCGCGCCCACGCTCCACGTGTTCTGGTCCTTGAGGCTGCCCGGCTGGCCGCCGAAGCCGTATAGCCCGCCGAACGTGAAGCCCGCGTAGTTCGCGCTCGTGTACTTGATGGAGTTGTTCACGCGTGTGGTCTGGTCCAGATCGTCGATGTCGCCAGGATGCGCGCCGAAGCCGCCGATCGCGCTGACCGGCGCGACCGGGCCGACGAAGTCGTCGAGCGAGGTGTACTGGCGGCCCAGCGTGAGCGAGCCGTACCGCTGGTCGGCGAGGCCCGCGAACGCCTGGCGGCCGAACAGGCGGCCGCCCTGGCCCGAGGTGCCGTTGGTGATGTCGAAGCCGTCTTCGACCAGGAAGATCGCCGCGAGCCCGTTGCCTAGGTCTTCCTTGCCCTTGAGCCCCCAGCGGCTGCCCGAGAGGTTGCCGCTCGTCACGGCCACATTGGAATGGCCTTGATAGGCGCCGACGCTGCCGGTGCGCTCGTTGCTTCGGTAAGTGATGCCCGCGTCGACGATGCCATAGAGCGTGACGGAGCCCTGCGCCGCCGCTGCACCCGCGAGAGAGAGCAGAACCGGTGCAGAGATCAGGTGTTTTTTCATCATGTGTTGTCTCGATGAGTCGTGCTTGTGATGGACCGCCGCATGGAGCGGTCTCTTGTTATGCGCGCGCACGCCGGCGCGCCTCGCGAACGAGGCGGCCAGCCGCAGGCGCTTGGGAAAAACGCGGATTGAAGCGCGGGTGCGTCAGGGCCTGTAATTCGCGTGAACCGGCCCTGCGGCATCAGCGCTTGAGCGACGCGCCCGGCGGCAGCTCGGGCGTGGTGAGGGTCACCGTCTTGCGCACCTTGGCGACGTCGTCGGCGCTGACCGGCGCGCCAGTGTTGCCCCAGCTCGTGCGTACGAAGGTGGCTACGTCGGCGACTTGCTGGTCGGACAGGCGCCAGCCGAACGGCGGCATGGTGAACGTCGAGGGCGCGCTCTTCGTGCCGTCGAGCGCGGCGCCCGTGAGCAGCACGTGGATGAGCGACGTGGCGTCCTTGCCCTGCACGACCGGGTTGCCGCCAAGCGCCGGGAACACGCGTGTGTACCCCCGGCCGTCGCTGCGGTGGCAGGCCATGCAGTTGTTGACATAGACCGCCGCGCCGCGCGCGCCCGCATCACCGCCTTGCAGCTTGCTCGCGGCGGCGGGATCGTAGGTGTACGACGTTTCCTTCGGGTCGCTCGGCGCAAGCGTCTTCAGATAGCGCGCCATCGCGAGCAGGTCCGCATCGGTCATGTACTGCGTGCTGTGCTGGACCACGTCGGTCATGCCGCCGAAAGCCGCCGTGTGCAGATTGCGGCCCGACTTGAGGAACTGGACGATCTCGTCCTCGCTCCACGCACCGATGCCGGTGCGCGGATTGCCGCGCAGGCTCGACGGCACCCAGCCGTCGATCGCGCCGCCGCCCGCGAGGAAGTCGTCGCCTTCGAGATCGGTGAGCGCGAGCTCCTGCATCGTGCGCGCGCGCGGCGTGTGGCACGCGCCGCAGTGGCCGAGGCCCTGCACGAGATATGCGCCGCGCGCGACGATCGCGTCGTTGTAGTGCGCTCCATCGAACGCCTGCACCTTGGGCGCGAACAGCGTGCGCCAGATGCCGAGCGGCCAGCGCATCGAGAGCGGCCAGGGAATGTCCACCGCGCGGTTCTGTTGTGCGACCGGCGCGACGCCTTGCGTGAAGTACGCGTAGAGCGCCTTCATGTCGTCATCGGAAAGGCGCGCGTACGACGGGTAGGGCATCGCGGGGTAGAGTGTTTCGCCGTTCGGGCGCACGCCCTGGCGCACCGCTTTCGCGAAATCGTCGTAGCGCCACTTGCCGATGCCGGTGTTCGCGTCGGGTGTGATGTTGGTCGAGTAGATCGCGCCGATGGGTGTGTCGAACTTCAGCCCGCCCGCGAAGGGCTTGCCGCCCTGCGCGGTATGGCAGGCGATGCAGTCGCCGGCGCGCGCGAGATATTCGCCGTGCGCGACGAGCGTTGCGCTTGCGCTGTTGGTGACGCTGTTGACCGCGTTGGCTGCGCGGGCCGCGAGCGGCACGAACGCTGCGGCGAGCGTCGCGCAGGCAGCCAGTGCGGCGGCCGCCTTCGGAACGTTCTTGAAGCGCCGCAGCGCGCCGCGCGCGCCATTGCGTGCATGTTTACGGTCGATGGGCGTGGGGACAAAATTTTTCTTCATCATGGGATTCGTCACACGCTCACCAGGGGGCCGGGGTTCTTCAGATACTGATTGCGAATGGCCTTCGCGGACCAGTAGGCGAGGGCGGCAACGAGCCCCGTCGGGTTATAGCCGATGCCCTGCGGGAACGCGGAGGCGCCCATCACGAACACGTTGTGCACGTCCCAGCTCTGCAGATAGCGGTTGATCGCGCTCGTCTTTGGGTCCGTGCCCATGATCGCGCCGCCCACGAGGTGGGTCGTCTGATAACGGCGCGAATCGAAGTGCTCGCCGAACTCGCGTGTATAGACGCTGAGTGCCTTCGGGCCCATCGCCTCGGCAATCTTCTTCATCTGGCCGGTCACGTACTGCGCCATCTTGATGTCGTTGTCCTTCCAGTCGAAGGTCATGCGCAAGAGCGGCTGGCCATACGAATCGCGGTAGGTCGGATCGAGGTCGAGGTAGACGTCGCGATACGACATGTTGCTGCCGTGCGCGTCCATCGAGATGGTGTGTGCGTAGTGGTCCTTGACAGCCTTCTTCCAGGCGCTGCCCCAGTTGGGCGTGCCCGGCGGCGTGGCGATGCCGCTGATCGGCTTCACGCCCGCCTGGTTCACCCACAGCGGCGAGCCGCCCACGAAGCCAAGCGGCCCGTGGTCGAAGTTGTCGGCGTTGAAGTCGTCCACGGCCACGCCGTTGCCGCCCGCGCCGACGAACGGATTCGTCCACGTGTCGGTGTCGAAGAACGCCGTGATGGTCGAGAGATTCTGGTACGCGAAATTGCGGCCCACCACGCCCTCGCCCGAGACCGGGTCGTAAGGCTTGCCGATGCCCGAGAGCAGCATCAGATGGACGTTGTGATACTGGAATGCCGAGACGATCACGAGATCGGCGGGCTGGAACACCTCCTGGCCCGACGGGTCGACATAGGTGACGCCGGTGGCGCGCGTTTTCGTGTCGTCGAGCTCGACGCGCAGCACGTGGCACTTCGCGCGCAGCTCGAAGTGCTTTTCCAGCTTGAGCGCGGGCAGGATGTTCAGGTTCGGCGAGGCTTTCGAGTACATGTAGCACGCGTAGCCGCTGCAGTAGCCGCAGAAGTTGCACGGACCCATCTGCACGCCATACGGATTTGTGTAGGGTCCCGAAGTATTGGCAGAAGGCAGGCGATACGGATGCATGCCGATCGACTGCGCCGAGTCGAAGAAGCGCTGTGCAGAATACGTATTCAGTTGCGCTGGCAACGGAAAATTGTCGCTGCGAGGGGCTTCGAACACGTTGCCGTCGCCCACCACGTTGCCCTTGACCTTGTAGGCCTGGCCCGAGGTGCCGAACACTTTTTCCGCGAAGTCGAAGTGCGGCTCCAGCTCGTCGTAGCTTACGCCGTAGTCCTGGATCGTCATGCCTTCGGGAATGAACTTCTTGCCGTAGCGCTCTTCGTAGTGGCTCTTCAGGCGCAGTTCTTCCGGCGTGATGCGAAAGTGCACGCCCGACCAGTGCAGGCCCGCGCCGCCTACGCCTTCGCCCGGCAGGAACGCCGCGAGCTGGCGGTAGGGCAGCGCCGTGTCGTTCACGCCATGGCGGATCGACACGGTGGTCTTCGAGAGATCGAGGAAGAGCTTCTTGCGGATGTTGTACGTGAGCTCGTCGATGGTGTTGGGGTACGCGCCGTCCGGATAGGTGTCGCGATACTCGCCGCGCTCGAGCGCCACGACGCTCAGGCCCGCTTCGGTCAGCTCCTTCGAGAGGATCGCGCCGGTCCAGCCGAAGCCGACGACCACGGCATCGACATGAGGTTTCTTGATCGCCATTACGCGCGCTCTCCGTTGATCGAAACCGGACCGTACGGGTAAGCCTTGCCGTTCTGGTTCACGAAGTCCATGAAATCGGCGCGCGCGCCGGGAAAGCCGATCATCTTCCACGCGGCCAGGTTCTTGTTGCCGCCGTGGATGGGATCGCAGAAGTAGCCTTCGCGCGTGTTCTGCAGCAGCTGGCCGAAGAATGCCGAGGCCGGCACGCTGTCGAGCTCGACCTTGCCGGCTTCGAGCGCGCCGAGCACGGTGTCGCGTTTGCTGGCGTCGAGCGCGTCGAAAGGCTTGCCGTAGGCCTTGTTGCAGTACGCGTTCACCGCCGCGATGCCGAGGCGGTAGATATCGCGCGGCACCAGCTTCAACTGGTAGCCGAGCTCGGGCACGCCCTGCTGGAACGGCGCCTGCATGTACCAGAGCGCGCCGTGCGCGTACGGCGTGTCCATCTGGCGGTCGATGAACTCGGGCACGCCCGCTTCGAGCGCGCCGGGACCTTCGGAGTCGGCCGGGATCAGACGGTCGACGGCCGCGTGCAGGAAGGCCCATTCGCGGGCGTCGAAGAAGCGGGGCTTGTATACCGCCTGCGCCTGGGGTGCGGAGGCCGCCTCAGGCTGGCCGCCTTGTTGCGCAGTGCTGGACGAGGGCTGCGAGCCGCGTTCGCAGCCGGCCAGCGCCCCTGCGGGTACGAGCACCGCCGCCGTGCGCAGAAAGCCTCGGCGTGACGTGAGAGGAGTGTCGGACATTGTTGGTTTCTATCTCAATTCGGCGCGGTTTGATTCGGCCGCGGCCGTATGCAGGGACTGGCTCCCATATAGCCTAGGTCGCAATCGGCCACTATGGTAAATGGAACCGGTTCCATTGGTCGAGCGCAATTTTACAATGATCAATTGCGTTGGCTATAGGGGTAGGGCGAGGCGATCTGTTGTGATGGCGGATGCGGCTTGCTCGGGCGGTGATGTTTGGCTTGGCCGTTCAAGGCCTCACAGCGTACCGGTCAGTGCATGTGCAACGGGGAGGTACTTGACCAGGATGCTTAGCATGGTGGCGGCCTCAGCCTTCGAAACCGGGGGGAACGGCGAAATGTAAGAGGTGCCATTACGACGCTCATGCGCCTTCGTGATGAAGGCAAATTCTTGGGAGTTCACGCCCAGCGAGGTAGACACGCGCTGGATGGCCAGGTTACGGCCTGCTTCTTTGGTGCGTACCTCGTAGAACTCCAGAATGGCTTGGACCACCTGAAAATAACCTTCGTAGGCCAAGGTAAATATCTGCATATGTCGCCCAGGGTCCAGTCCCTCGGCGGTGGCCTGATAGTCCGCTGCGTTACGGAGGAAGCCCGCGATAGCCCCGGGTGTCGGGGCGACCACGTCAAAGGCTTTCATCTTGATCAGGTTTTCATATTCATCTGGGCGCGGCATCACAGTACCCTCAGCGTGGGACCTTGGACAATCTGGGCCATGATGGCATCAGACTTTACCAGGGTAGCCCATTCGGCCGGCTCATATAACGAGAAGTTGACGGGGCGCAGCAGATCCTGCTCGGCCTTGTGCAGAGCCTCAGAGAGTTCGAGGAGAGGCGCGCTCCCGACGACAATCAAGTCGATGTCACTCCGGCCACTATCGGAGCCCTTGGCCAAGGAGCCAAACACGAACGCTGAGCTGATATGGTCGGCAAAAGGCGCGAGGGCTTCTTTCAGCGGCTCAACCACGGCAAATGACTTGCGCGCGATGCTCAACAATTCGGGATAAAGGACGAATTCGGTGTTCGCACGGATGCTTCGTTGTCTGCCTCGTCGGGCATCTTCCCGAAGTACGCCAGCCTCAACGAGGCGATCTATCTGTTTTTGAGCACTTCCGCGCCCACTGTCCGCCAACCTCAGCAATTCCTGTAGCGTAAAACTGCGCTCGGGCTGCAGCAGCGTGGCACCAAGCACGCGTTGCAAACCGGGCGTGAAGAGAAAGTCGGCAAGACTCACGGTAAATCCTCAATATGGGGATGAATATCCCCATTGTAGGGATTAATTGCCGAATCCTCAATTGGGGGATGGTTATCCCTACTTTGGGGATTTACGCAGACCCAACTACGGCGGGTGGGACACCTCGTGTGCGGAGCGAAGCGATTCGGCCCACCTCTCCAAACAAACCCTAACAAATCAACCAAGTTGTTTGACAACTAAGCGAGGCAGATGCTACTGTGCCGGGTATCGACAACCCACCATCCCAGCACGAGGCCTCATGAACGTGTCCCCGATCGTCGAGAGCGAATTCGCCTCGACCGTGATGGCGGTGCCCCCTCTGGCACGCCGCCCCGACTTCTCGCTCGACGTCGAAGCAAACCGCAAGCTCGTCCGCCACATGGAAGCGGGCGGCCTGCGCACGCTGCTGTACGGCGGCAACGCGAACCTCTATCACGTCGCCGTGAGCGAGTTCCGCGAACTGCTCGACATGCTGGCCGAGGTGAGCTCGCCCGAAACGCGCGTGATCCCGGCCATTGGCCCGGACTACGGCAAGCTGCTCGACCAGGCGCGCATCCTCGCGCAGACGAACTACCAGACGGCCATGGTGCTGCCGCTCGCCGGCTTCACCACGCCCGAGGGCGTGGAGGCGGGCCTCACGCGCATCGCCGATGCGGCTGGTATTCCGCTCACGCTCTATATCAAGAGCGAGAACTATGTCGACGTGGATACGCTTGCCCGCCTGATCGACCGCGGCACGCTGATTGCGGTGAAGTACGCCATCGTGCGCGAGGACCCGTCGAACGATCCGTATCTGCGCCGCCTGCTGCAGAGCGTGCGCGCCTCGCAGGTGGTCTCGGGCATGGGCGAGCGTCCGGCGCTCGTGCACGTGCGCGACTTCGGTCTGGCCGCATGGACGACGGGCTCGGGCTGCATCGCCGCGCACGCCGTGATGGCGCTGCTCAAGGCCGCCAAGGAAGGCCGCGCCGAAGAAGCGCAACGGCTCTACGATGCGTTCATGCCGCTCGAGACGCTGCGCGACGACATTTCGCTGATCCGCGTGCTGCACGACGCCGTCACGCTTTCGGGCATCGCCGACATGGGGCCGATCCTGCCGCTGCTCTCGCAGTCGCCGGCCGAGGCGCTGCCCGCCATCGGCGCGGCTGCGAAGGCGCTGCTGGCGTTCGAGCAGTCGCTGACGGGTTCGGCGCAAGCGGCGCACGCTTGAGCGTGCCCACATGCGTGGACTTCAATTGATTCGTCAATGAGCGGAGCGAACATGCAGATCACTGGAGCAATGCTGTTGGGCGCGCAGGCAGTGCGTGGCCAGGCGGGCGAGATGCGCGCGTTTGCGCCCGCGCTCGGCAAGGATATCGAGCCGCCGTTCGGTCTCGGCGACAAGGCCGATGTCGCGCGCGCCTGCGAACTCGCGGCGCAAGCCTTCGACGCTTTCCGCGCCGCGCCGCACGAGCAGCGCGCGCAACTGCTGGAGGCCATCGCCGAGCGCATTCTCGGCATCGGCGACGAGCTGATCGAGCGCGCGCATCTGGAGTCGGCGCTGCCCAAGGCGCGTCTCGAAGGCGAGCGTGGCCGCACGGTCGGCCAGTTGCGCCTGTTCGCGTCGCTGGTGCGCGACGGCCGCTGGTGCGGGGCCGTGCTCGATTCGGCGCTGCCCGAGCGCAAGCTGCTACCGCGCTCGGATCTGCGCGCGCGGCGCATCGGCGTGGGCCCCGTGGCCGTGTTCGGCGCGAGCAATTTCCCACTGGCGTTTTCGGTGGCGGGCGGCGACACGGCTTCGGCGCTCGCCGCGGGCTGCCCGGTCGTCGTGAAGGCGCACCTCGCGCATCCGGGCACCTCGGAGCTCGTGGGCCGCGCGATCCAGCAGGCGGTCGCCGACGTCGGCTTGCCCGAAGGCGTGTTCTCGCTGATCTTCGGCGGCGGCAACGAGACGGGCGAGGCGCTCGTCGCGCATCCGGCCATCAAGGCGGTGGGCTTCACGGGCTCGCGTCGCGGCGGCCTCGCGCTCGCGCACATCGCGGCGCAGCGCGCGGAACCCATCCCCGTCTACGCCGAAATGAGCAGCATCAACCCGATGTTCGTGCTGCCCGCTGCGGTTGCCGCGCGCGCCGAGTCGATTGCGCAGGGCTTCGTCGATTCGCTCACGCTGGGCGTCGGCCAGTTCTGTACGAACCCGGGTCTGGTGCTCGCCATCGACGGTCCCGGGCTGGACCGTTTCGTGACGGCTGTGAGCACCGCGCTCGGCCAGAAGCCGGCGCAGACCATGCTGACGGCGGGCATCGCCAAGGCCTATGGCGATGCGGTGGTGGCGCGCAAGACGACCCAGGGTGTCGAACAACTGGCCGCTGGCACGCAGAGCGACGCCCAGTGCTCCGCGCAGCCCTTGCTCTTCAAGGCGAGCGCCACGGAGTTCCTCGCGCAGCACGCGTTGTCGGACGAGATCTTCGGGCCGGCCTCGCTCGTCTTGACGTGCCGCGACGAAGCCGAGCTCGCGCGCGTGGCGGAGCACCTCGAAGGCCAGCTCACGGCCACGCTGCAGATCGACCGCGACGACTACGCGATGGCCGCGCGCCTGTTGCCGGTGCTGGAGCGCAAGGCGGGACGCATTCTCGCGAACGGATTTCCCACGGGCGTCGAGGTCTCGTACGCAATGGTCCACGGCGGTCCGTTCCCGGCCACCTCGGACGCGCGCACGACCTCCGTGGGCGCCATGGCGATCGAGCGTTTCCTGCGCCCGGTCTGCTATCAGGATCTGCCGGCGGAATTGCTGCCGGCCGCCGTCCAGGACGACAACCCGCTGGGGCTGTGGCGTTTGCGTGACGGCGAGCTGGTGCGCAAATAAGCAGCGGCAAGCGCCGTGAAGCGGCGCAAAGGCACTCGCAGCAGGGCTGCGGGCGCCTTTGCGGCAGGCATCCCAACAAACGTCCGACAAAAGGCTCACAAAGCCCCTTATGTTGCTTGACAACTTGATGTGTGGTTCGGCATCCTTTGACCGCGGCTCAATTGCCAGGACTTGCCGGGGCTCGCAGTAGAACTAAAACAGCCGCGCAGAACAAATTCCATAAACAGATGTGAGGAGACAGACGCGATGTTCGATGGACGCTTGAAGGCCAGGGTGCTGGCCGGTTGTGTGGCGGCCGCGGCGGTGTTCGGCGCGGGCGTGGCGAAGGCCGATCCGGTTTCCCTGAACATAGTCGACGTGGCCGGCAACCTGCAACTCACGCAGAAGGCCTTCGAGGCCTTCAAGGCGCAGAACCCGAATCTCGTCTCCAACATCACCTACACCAACGCGCCGGCGCCGCAGCTGCCCGGCAAGATCAAGGCGATGCAGGCGGCAGGCCGCGCCGATATCGATCTCGTCCTCACGGGCACCGACGCGCTGGCCGCCGGCATCGAGCAGAACCTCTGGATGAAGCTGCTGCCGGATCAAGCGGCGGCGCTGCCGGGCGTGCTCGACAAGTACGCGCCGGGTCCGCGCAAGATGCAGGATCTTGCGCAAGGCTACGGCCTCGAAGTGTCGTATATGCCGGCGGGTCCGCTGATCGAGTACAACCCCGCGAAGGTGGCCAAGCCGCCGCATACGCCGCAGGAACTGCTCGCCTGGTGCAAGGCGAATCCCGGCAAGCTGATCTATGCGCGTCCAGCCAACTCGGGCCCGGGCCGCACGTTCCTGATGGGCCTGCCGTACCTGCTCGGCGACAAGAATCCGCAAGACCCCATCAACGGCTGGGACAAGACCTGGGCGTTCCTGAAAGAACTCAATGCGTGCGTGCCGTACTACCCGGGCGGCACCTCGGCGGTCATGAAGGAACTGGGCGAGGGCTCGCGCGACATGACGGTGAGCGTGACGGGATGGGACATCAACCCGCGCGCGCTCGGCATCGTGCCGGCCGACTTCAAGGTGCAGGCGTTCGACAACATGACCTGGGTGAACGACGCCCACTATATGGTCATCCCCAAGGGCGTCTCGAAGGACAAGCTCGCCGTGCTGCTCAAGCTGATGAACTTCATGCTCGAGCCGCAGCAACAGGCCATGACCTATGACGACGGCTATTTCTACCCGGGCCCGGCCGTGAAGGGCGTGACGCTCTCGATGGCGCCGAAGCAGAGCGAGGACGTGATCGCCAAATATGGCCGCCCCGAATACGCGAAGTGGCTCACGCAGTATCCGCACGTCCAGCCGCTTTCGGCGCAGGCGATGGTTGCGGCGTTCCAGAAATGGGACCGCGAAATCGGCGCGCAGAAGTCGCAGTAATGGCTGACGAGTCAGCGACGCCCGGGCGGCGCCTTTGCGTGTGACCTCGCACGGGTGCCGTCCGTTGCCTATGCTCCGGTAAGTGGACCTCGCGTTTCAGGAACGTGTCATGAAGCATTCATTCGATCGTCTGCGTCTGGACTCGGTGTGCCGCAGTTTCGCCAGCGCGGAAGGGGTACAGCTCGCGGCGCTGCGCAATCTCGATCTCGACATTCGCCGCGGCGAATTCATTGCGCTGCTCGGTCCCTCGGGCTGCGGAAAATCGACGGCGCTCAACTGCATTGCGGGCCTGCAGCCACTCACGAGCGGTAGCATCTGGCTCGACGATTTGCGTATCGATGTGCTGCCGCCCGAGAAGCGCGGCTTCGGCATGGTGTTCCAGAACTATGCGCTGTTCCCACACATGAGCGTGCTGGAGAACGTGGGCTTCGGCCTGAAAATGAAGGGCGTGCCGCGCGACGAGGCGAAGCGCCGTGCGCGCGAAGCGCTGCAACTCGTGCAGCTCGTCGGCCATGAGGGCAAGCTGCCGGGCCAGCTTTCGGGCGGCCAGCAGCAGCGCGTGGCGATCGCGCGCGCCATCGTGATCGAGCCGCCGCTCGTGCTGATGGACGAACCGCTCTCGAACCTCGACACCAAGCTGCGCATCGAGATGCGCGCGGAAATTCGCCGCATTCATGGGCAGCTCGAACGCGCCACGATCTACGTGACGCACGACCAGGACGAGGCGCTTTCGATGGCCGACCGCATCGTCGTGATGAAAGAGGGCGTCGTGCAACAGGTCGCCACTCCTAAGGAAATCTACAGCCGACCCGCGAATCTGCACGTGGCGCGCTTCATGGGCTATCGCAACGTGCTGCCGTTCGCCGTGACCGGAGCGCGCGGCGAGCATGTCGCGCTGTCCGCGTCGGGCATCACGCTCACGGGCGTGCCGATGGACGATGCCATCGTGCAGGCCGGTAGCAACGCGATTTCCGTGGCGATGCGCCCCGAAGATTTCGAACGCGCCGACGCGGGCGACCCCAACGCCTTCGACGTCGAAGTCGAGTTGGTGGAATATGGCGGCCGCGATTCGCTGCTGCTCGCGAATGCGCCGTTCGGCAAGCTGTGGGCCCGCGTGGCGGGCGAGTTCGAAGCGGGCGAGCGCGCCACGCTGCGCGTCGCGCCATCGCGTGTGCTGGCCTACGCGGAGCGCGCATCATGAGCACACTTGCCTCGTCGCCGAGCAAGCAGCCGCGCGACGCGCGCGGCTGGCTGATCGCGCCCGCGCTGGGCTTCATCATCGCGATGTTCCTTTACCCGTTCGCCTACGGGCTCATGCTGTCGTTCAAGCCGATGAACGGCGGCGGCATGCTCGCGAACTATCTGCAGTTCATCCACGACCTCTCGCTGTGGCCGACGGTGTTCGTCACGCTCAAGCTGGCGGTGCCCGCGACGATCATCAACGTCGGGCTTTCGTTGCCGGTGGCGTTCGCGCTGCGCCGCAAGTCGCCGTATCAGAAGCTCGTGACGACGCTGCTCGTGATTCCCGTCACGCTCGGCACGGTGCTGATCGCCGATGGCATGCTGAGCTACTTCGGCCCGAACGGCTGGTTCCCGCAGGCGCTGCACGCACTGCATCTCTACACGAACGAGGAGATTCGCCTCACGCACAACTACTGGGGCGTGCTGATCTCACTGATCGTCTCGGGCTTTCCGTTCGCATTCCTGCTGACGCTTTCGTACGTCACCGGCATCGATCCGACGCTCGCGCGCGCGGCGGCCACGCTCGGCGCGGGACCGTGGCAGCAGTTCCGGCAGATCTATCTGCCGTTGCTCGCGCCCGGCCTCACGATGGCCGCGTGTCTCTCGTTCGTGCAGGCGTATTCGGTGTTTCCATCGGCGGTGCTGCTCGGCGCGCCGGCGGGCCCCACGCGCGTGATCTCCATCGCGGCTTCGGAAGCCGCGTTCGAGAGCTATGACTACTCGCTCGCTTCGACCATTGCCATCGTGATGGGCTTCGTGCAGTTGATCGTGGTGGCCGCGATGCTGAGCGCGAAGCGCTACTTCTACTCGGGCCCGGTGAGCGGAGGGAAAGGCTGATGAGCACGCATCAACATCACTCGGCGGGACTCCCCGCAGGCGTGCCGGTGCGCGAAGAGCGTCCGGTGCCCGCTCCCGCTCCCGCACCCGCCGCCAGGGCGCCGCAGGCGAAGCCGGCTTCGCGCCTGCCCGACGTGCTCTGGAAAGTGCTCGTGTGGGGCGGCATGGCGTTCTTCCTGCTCAACGTGCTGCTGCTGATCGCGACGGTGGGCGTGAACTCCATCGCCACGCGCTGGTTCGGCACGCCGCTGCCGCAAGGCTTCACGCTGCACTGGTATGCGCAGGCGTGGCGCGACTTCCAGCTCGGCAGCGTGCTGTGGGTGACGTTTGAAGTGGTGGGCGCGGTCGTGCTGCTGTCCATCGTGCTCGGCGTGCCAGCCGCCTATGCGCTGGCGCGCGCGCAGTTTCCGGGCAAGCGCATCGCCATGCTCGTGTTTCTGCTGCCGCTGATGGTGCCGCCCGTCACATACGGCATTCCGATGGCCACCGCGATGTACCACTTCGGCCTTGCCGGCACGCTGCCCGGCGTGATCCTCGCGAACCTCGTGCCCGCGCTGCCGTTCGTGATTCTCGTGATGACGCCGTTCATCGAGCAGATCGATCCGAACCTGGAATCGGCCGCGCGCATCTTCGGCGCGAACACGCTGCGCTACTTCCGTTACGTATTGCTGCCGCTCCTCGTGCCGGGGATGCTGGCGGCGGGGCTGCTCGTGCTGGTGCGCACGATCGGCATGTTCGAACTCACGTTCTTTACCGCCGGACCCGACACGCAAACCCTCGTCGTCGCGCTGTATTACGCAGTGTTCTCGACGGGCGTGCGCGCGCCGCAGTCCATCGACGCCATGGCGATGATCTACATGGCGATCACGCTCGCATGGGTGCTGGTCGCGCTGCAGTTCGTCAGCCCGACGCAACTCGTGTCGCGCGTGAAGGAATCGCGCTAACGGCGTACCGGCGGATTGATTGATAGACGCGCTGAAACCCATGCGCGGAAACACCAGGAGCGAAGGCAAGATGAGCAACAAGCGAAAGACCCCCGAAGCACTGCGCAGCCACCGCTGGTATGGCGTGAACGACCTGCGCTCGTTCGGCCATCGCTCGCGCACCGCGCAGATGGGCTACAGCCGCGAGGAGTACGCGGGCAAGCCGGTGATCGCGATCCTCAACACGTGGAGCGAGATCAACCCGTGCCATACGCACTTCAAGCAGCGCGTGGAGGAGGTCAAGCGCGGCATCTGGCAAGCGGGCGGCTTTCCCATCGAGCTGCCGGTGCAGACGCTCTCCGAGCCGTTCCAGAAGCCCACCACGATGCTCTACCGCAATTTCCTCGCGATGGAAGCGGAAGAGACGCTGCGCTCGTATCCGGCCGACGGCGTCGTGCTGATGGGCGGTTGCGACAAGACCACGCCCGCGCTCTTGATGGGCGCGATCTCGATGGACCTGCCGACGATCTTCCTGCCCGCAGGCCCGATGCTCAACGGCAACTGGAATGGCGTCACGCTCGGCTCGGGCTCGGACACGTGGAAGTACTGGGCCGACCTGCGCGCGGGCAAGATCACCGAAGACGACTGGAAGGGCGTGGAAGGCGGCATCGCGCGCTCGCCGGGCCACTGCATGACGATGGGCACGGCCTCGACGATGACGAGCGCGGCCGAAGCGCTCGGCTTCGCGCTGCCGGGCTTCGCTTCGATTCCCGCGCCGGATTCACGCCATGCGCAGATGTCGGCGAAGACGGGGATGCGCATCGTCGAGATGGTGTGGGAGGACCTCAAGCCCTCGGACATCATCACGCGCAAGTCGGTCGATAACGCCGTCACGACCTGCCTCGCGCTCTCGGGCTCGACCAACGCCATCGTGCACATGATCGCGCTCGCGCGCCGTGCGGGCGTCGACCTCACGCTCGCGCAGTACGACGAGATCGCGCGCCGCACGCCGGTGCTCGCGAACATCCGCCCGACCGGCAAGTACCTCATGGAGGACTTCTATTACGCGGGCGGCCTGCGCGCGATGCTCAAGGAACTTGGCGATCTGATCGACGGCACGCAGATGACCGTGAACGGCAAGACGCTGGGCGAGAACATCGCCGACGCCGAGATCTATAGCGACGAAGTTATTTATCGCCGCGCGAAGCCGCTGATGCCCGATACGGGCCTGGCCGTTCTGCGCGGCAACCTCGCGCCCGATGGCGCGGTCATCAAGCCCGGTGCTGCCGAGAAGCGCCTGCACGTGCATACGGGCAAGGCCGTGGTGTTCAAGGACTACAACGACATGGCCGCGCGCATCGACAGCGAAGAACTCGATTGCGACGAGAACAGCGTGATCGTGCTGCAACACGCGGGCCCGATCGGCGCGCCGGGCATGCCCGAATGGGGCCAGCTGCCGATCCCGCAAAAGATCCTCAAGAAGGGCGTGCGCGACATGCTGCGCATTTCGGACGCACGCATGAGCGGCACGAGCTACGGCGCGTGCGTGCTGCACGTGGCGCCGGAGTCGTTCATTGGCGGACCGCTCGCGCTGGTGCGCGACGGCGACATGATCGAGCTGAACGTGCCGGAGCGCCGCCTGAACGTGCTGATCTCCGACGAAGAGATGGCGCGCCGCAAGGCCGCATGGGTGGCGCCCGAGCCGCGCTTCACGCGTGGCTATGGCGCGATGTACCAGATGCACGTGATGCAGGCCGACAAGGGTTGTGAGTTCGATTTCCTGCAACGCGAGGGCGTTGCAGGATCGTGCGGCGGCGGTGGCGAGCCCGAGATTCACTAAAGGGTTTACCGCGGGGTTAACTGCGGGACTAACGGCGGGATCTACCACCCATCGCGGAGGAGACAGGATCCGGCATCGAAGGCGGGGGCGCGTTGCAGTTCACGACTGCAGCGCGCCCCGCGCGGCTCGACAGGGGAATCTCCGTATCACGCATCAAGCGTAGTAGAAAACAAGCAAGACATCACAACGACTATATGCAGGAGTACAGATGAAGAAAACTATTCTCGCTTCCACGCTTGGACTCGCCGCACTGGGCGCGCACGCTCAAAGCAGCGTTACGCTGTATGGCATCGTCGATGCCGGCATCGGCTATCAGAGCAGCTCGGCCGCGCTCGGCAGCAATTCTGGGGGGCACTCGGTCGTCAAGATGGCACAGGGCATCTGGGCGGGCTCGCGCTTCGGCCTGAAGGGCGGTGAAGACCTCGGCGGCGGCACGCGCGCGATCTTCCAGCTCGAAGAAGGCTTCAACTCGGCCAACGGCGCGCAGCAGACCACGGGCCTGATGTTCAGCCGCACGGCCTACGTCGGCGTTGCAAACCAGCAGTACGGCACGCTCACGATGGGCCGCCAGTATGCGCCATACTATTCGCTGCTCGCGCCGTACAGCCCGACCACCTGGCTCACCGGCGCCTATGGCGCGCATCCGGGCGACCTCGACTCGCTGGACACGATCTACCGCATCAACAATGCAGTGGTCTATACCTCGCCGAATATCGCGGGCTTCACCGTGAGCGGCATGTATGCGCTCGGTGGCGTGCCGGGCAGCACCGGCGCTGGCCAAACGTGGAGCGTCGCGGCGAACTATATTCGTGGCCCGGTCGGCCTCGCCGTGGGCTTCGAGCGCCTGAACAACTCGACGAGCGGTGGCGGTGCGTGGGGGGCGAATTCCACGGCGAACAGCAATGGCGAGCCGGGCGTTTCGGGCATCACTAACGGCTTCCAGACCGCGCAGGCGCAACAGCGCCTCGCCGTGACGGGGGGCTATGCATTCAATTCGCAGTGGGACATTTCGGCATCCTACTCGAATGTTCAATACATTGCGGGGACCGGATCGAAGTTCTTCGACACGCAGATCTGGAACACGGGCGGCGTGGTCCTGCACTACAAGCCGCTGACCACGCTCGACCTCGCGGCAGGCTACAGCTATACGCGCGCGACCAAGGCGAACGGCATCACCAGCGCGGCTTCGTATCAGCAGTTCAACCTCTCGCAGTACTACACGCTCTCCAAGCGCACGGGCCTGTACTTCGTGGAGGCGTACCAGCGCGCGGGCGGCCAGACGCTGGGCACGAATGGCGCGGGCAACATCATCAATGCGACCGCCGATATTGGCGACGGCCAGAACAGCGCGCCGTCCTCGTCGCGCAGCCAGTTCGCGGGTGCGATCGGCATCGTCCACCGCTTCTGATTTTCACGCTTTCACACTCCGACGCAGTGTTTGCGCCGGCGCTATTGCGGCGCCGCCGCTTTTTTTGTGCGTATGCACCGTGGTGCGCGGGAGGGGGCCAGACGGCGACGCCAGATGCATTTGGCAAGGCTGCGCTATCATGCACTCCGATTTTCAAGATAAAACCGGACGAACGCGTGTGGACGCCTCACGCGTGGATCGCCGCCCAGTCACGCACCAGACCATTTCAATGTTCGACTTCCATCTTTCCGGGGGCGTCCTGCTCCCGCACATGCAGGCGCTCGACGTGCTCCAACTCTGCGGCATTGCCATTGCGCTCGTGCTCGGCGGCATGGTGAAAGGGGTGACCGGCATTGGCGTGCCGCTCGTCGCCATGCCGATCCTCACGCACTTCCTGCCCGTGAAGCAGGCCGTGCTGCTGCTTTCGATGCCGATCATTCTCGGTAACATTCCGCAGGCGCTCGAAGGCGGTGAACTGTGGAAGACGGTCAAGCACATTGCCGCGCCGCTGATCGGCACCGTGATCGGCAATATCGTGGGCGTTGCCGTGCTGATCCGGCTCGAGTCGCATCACGCACTGGCCGCTTCGGGCGTCACACTGATCCTGGCCGCCGCCCTGATGCTCGCCTCGCCGCGGCTCAAGCTGGCGCCCGCGCTCGTCAAGCCCGTGGGCTTCGCGCTCGGTTTCGGCGCGGCGCTCATGGAGAGCATTGCCTCGGTGCCCGGACCGCTGCTCGCGATGTATCTGATCGCCACGGGCACAACGGGCCGTGTCTTCACCAAGCAGATCGCGATCATTCTGGTGGTGTCGGTGGTTACGCTGGTCACCACGTTCAGCGGCGGCGCGCAGGCGAGCGGCGCCGACCTCGCGATCTCGGCTGCGGCGAGCCTGCCGTCCATCGCGGGCATGTTCCTCATCCGGCCGTTGCGCGACAAGCTGCATCCGTTGGCGTTCCGAATGCTCGTGCTCGTGTGCGTGCTGGCGGCGGCGGCGCAGATGATCATCAAATCGGGCGTGCTGTAAAGCGGCATGCGTAAAAAAAGCGCCATGTGGGCGCTTTTTTGTATGCGTCGCGAAGAGCTTTCGCAAGGCGTTCAGGCAAGAACGGCCGTCACGCCTTTTTGCCGCGCTCATCCTCCGGCGTGAAATCGATGCTCGCGAAACTGCCGCCCTGATAGAGTTGCGCAAGCGCATCGAGCGGATTCTCTTTGGCGAGAATCTCAGCCGCATAGTCTTCGGCATTCTGCTGCGGCTTGAAACCGAGGCGCACGGCATCATCATTCGCGCCGCTTTGCACCCAATAGCTGCGCGTATTGTTCGACACGCCCCACACGAGCGCGAAGCCGATCGACTCCACGTTGATCACGCGATCGACGAGATGGAACAGATCCTCGTGGCCGAACCAGGTGCTCAGGTGACGAAACTCCGTGGGCTTGGGCAGGCAACTGCCGATGCGCACGTTCACGGTCTCGATGCCATGCTTGTCCCAGTAGAGCCGCGCGAGCGATTCGCCCCAGGCCTTGCTGAGTCCGTAGAAGCCGTCGGGGCGAAACGCGCAGTCGAGCGTGAGCTTGTCCTCCACCGGATACATGCCGATCGCGTGATTCGAGCTCGCGAACAGGATGCGCTGCGTGCCGTGGCGGCGCGCGCCTTCGTAGATTTCGACGAGCCCGCGCAGGTTGTTTTCGATGATCTCGGGAAGCGGGCGCTCGACGCTCGTGCCGGCCATGTGGATCAGCACGTCGACGCCTTCGAGCAGACGGTCGACCACTGCGGGGTCGCGCAGGTCGCCGTGCATGACATCTTCGCCGGCCACGAGCGGTTCGAGCGGCTTCGAGCCGGCCGCCGAGCGCAGGTTCACGCCGCGTTCGAGCAGGCCCTTGCGCAAGACGGTGCCGAGCTGGCCAGCCGCGCCGGACAATGCAACTTTCTTCACAGTGGGGTTACCTCACATAAAAACGCCGAAAGCCGGTGCCCGCATTTCCATGGGGCGCCGGCCGATGAACGGGTCAGGCTTGCACGTTCTGCGCCGGCTCGAGCGCGGCGCGAACCGCGTGATTCTGTTCGTTGTCCTTGTGCTGATTCGAGATCAGCCGCCAGGCGACGACGGCGCCGATCAAGTCGAACAGCATCAGGCACACGAACAAGGGGTTATAGCCGATCGTGCTCGCCAGCGCACCGACGATGAGCGAGAACACCGTCGCGCCAAGATAGCCGAACATGCCCGAAAGGCCCGTGGCCGTGGCCACTTCGTGCTGGCCGAAGACGTCGGAGGCGAGCGTGAACAGGGCGCCCGAAATGGTCTGGTGTGCGAAGGTGCCGACGCAGAACAGCGCGATGGCGGCATACGGGCTCGCGACGAGGCCCACGCAGGCCGGTCCCACCATCAGCAGCGCGCCGGTCGTGATGACGAGCTTGCGCGACGTAATGAGCGAGCAGCCGAACCAGCGTATGAACAGCGGTGCGAGGTAGCCGCCGACCAGGCAGCCGAGGTCGGCGGCGAGGAACGGCATCCACGCGAACAGCGCGATTTCCTTCAGGTTCATGTGGCGCACGGTGACCATGTAGAGCGGAATCCACGCGCCGAAGGTCTGCCACGCCGGCTCGGCGAGCATGCGCGGGATGCCGATGCCCCAGAAGCGGCGCTGCTTGAGCACTTCCTTCCACGACGGGCGCTTGCCCGCGGTGCTCTGTTGCGACGCGTCCTGGCCTGCGCGGATGTATTCGGCTTCTTCCTGCGAGAGCATCGAATGTTCGGCCGGCGTGCGGAAAAACACGAGCCACAGGGCCACCCAGGTCAGCGCGACGCCGCCGGTCAGCACGAACGCAAATTGCCAGTTGTACTTAAGAATGCACCAGACCACGAGCGGCGGGGCGATCATCGCGCCAATCGAGGTGCCGGTGTTCAGCCAGCCGGTGGCGACCGAGCGCTCACTGGCTGGAAACCACTGGCTGATGGCCTTCATGCCGGCGGGGAAGATCGCGGCTTCGCTCATGCCGAGCAGGCCGCGGAAGAACGCGAGCGCGGGCCAGCTGGAAGCGAGGCCATGCAACATATTGGCGACGGCCCAGCCGAACGCGAAGATGGCGAAGCCGATCTTCACGCCCACGGAGTCGAGCACGAAGCCGGCGATCGGCTGCGCGAGTGCATAGCAGGCCTGGAAGGCGGTGACCACGTATGAGTACTGCTGCGTGGACATGTGGAGCGTTTCGGTGAGCGTGGGCGCCGCCACGGAAAGCGAACTGCGCGCGAGATAGTTGAAAATCGTGCCGATCATGATGAGGCCGATGATCCACCACCGAAGTCCCTTGATAGTCTTTCGTTGCACTGCTCGTCTCCTGTGCGCCCATCATTCATTTGCCGGCGCGCTTTGTCTGGCCGGGACGGCTCCGTATCGGGCTCGTCATGTAAGACATCATTCTATTTGCGCCAAAGTTGTAAAGCAAATATTGCCGCGCTGGGGATTTCCCCAGGCGTATTGCGCCTCGCCCGGCTCCGCCGTTCCTCGAACCGTGGTGGGCGGGGCTGCGCAAGGTCCATCGTGTTCGCGTCTTCTGGCCGAGCTGGGTTGTCGGATGACTGGCCCGCAACCGAGACGCATCGGGCTGGTTGACAATTTTCTTGTTGTATTACAACAATGCCGACATTGCGCTCGACAGATATCGAGCCGCCCGCCTGCGCGGCACCGCGCACCCCAAAACTGGACGAGAGACGATGAATTCACCTGCCATTGCCGTCAGCGAACAAGCCCTCGAACAACTGCGCCATGTTTCCACCGCGACCTTGACCACCCAGCTCTTCAAGCACGGGCTGCGCAACGTCTTCGTGCAGGGCGTGAAGCCGCTCGCGGCCCCGGCGTCCGGCGCCCCCAATCTCGTCGGCCCGGCCTTCACGATGCGCAACATCCCGGCGCGCGAAGACCTCGATCAACTGAGCGCGTTCCAGAACCCTGAGCATCCGCAGCGCAAGGGCGTCGAGACCGTGCCGGCCGGCGCCGTCCTCGTGCAGGACTGCCGCGGCGTGACCGACGCGGCGTCGATGGGCTCGATCCTCGCCACGCGCATGCGCGTGCGCGGCGTGGCGGGCATGGTGTCGGACGGCCCCGTGCGCGACAGCGCGACGATTGCCGCGCTGGGCCTGCCGGTCTTCTGCGCGGGCGCCTCGGCGCCGCTCAATTTGTGCCGGCACCACACGGTCGATCTGAACGTGCCCATCGGTTGCGGCGGCGTGGCCGTCTATCCGGGCGACATCATCGTCGGCGACGCCGACGGCGTGGTCGTGATCCCGCGCCATCTGGCCGAAACGGTGGCGCAGGCGGCGTGGGAGCAGGAGGAACTCGAGCGCTTCATCACCGAGCGGATCGAGGCGGGCGCGGCGCTGCCCGGCACCTATCCGCCGAACGAGGCAACGCTGGCCGCCTACGCCGAATGGAAGAAAGCGCGCGGTTGAGTACGTAGCTGAGCGCACAGCGAGCCGCCAGGCTGCGCCGAAATTTTTCTCTTTATCCGATACGAAATGGCGAAGTTTCAGGATCAGGACGTCATTGAAATCGTGCGCGGCGGTTCGCGCCTGCTGGTTGCACCGCAAGCCGGCGGGCGGCTCCTCTCATGGCATCTGCACGGCGCGCCGATCATCCACTGGCCCGACGCGGCCGACTGGAGCCAGCCCGAGCTCGTGCGCGGCGGCAACCCGCTGCTGTTTCCTTTCATCGCCCGCCATCGCGTGGACGGCCGCATTGGTTTATGGCGCGACGCGCAGGGCGTGGTGCGCGAAGTGCCCATGCATGGTTTCGCGCGAACGTTGCCATTCGAGGCGCAAGTCGATCCGCAAGGCGACGGTGTGCGCATGACGTTGACCGATAGCGAGGCGACGCGCACGGGCTATCCATTCCGCTTCCGTTTCGAAGCTGTTTATCGACTCGTGGACGAAGTGACGCTCGACGTCGAGCTGATTACGACGAATACGGCAGCGGCTAAAGCAGCCGATACGCTCGAGCACTGCATGCCGTATTACGCGGGTCATCATTTCTATTTCACCCTGCCGCATATGCAGCGCGGCGAGGCGACACTCGTGCTGCCGCGCAACGTGTACCGGCATCAACTGGCGGACGGCACAACGAGCACGCCGGAGGCGGGCGCCGCGCGCTACAGATTCGACGACCCACGGATCGTCGACCGGTTTCACTGTCTCGAAGGCGAGCCGGCGGGGCCGGTCCGCATCGAAATGCCCACGCTGCGGCGCGCTGTCGAAATCGATCTGCGCCGGTCCGGCTCGGTGCCCTGGTACGCCGTGACCTCGTGGACGCTCGCGCCCGACTCGGACTTCTATTGCGTGGAGCCATGGCTCGGCCTGCCCGATGCGATTCACAACGGCCTCGGCCTGCGCTGGCTGGAGCCGGGACAGACGGAGACGGCGTCGTTGCGCATCGGCGTGAGCGCGCTCCATTGAAGGGCGATTCGAGCCGGCTTGAGCGCACTGCGAGCCGCGCGGCAGGGCCGTTGCGCGGCTCGCATGCGCCGTATGACTTACAATCTGTGACATACCTGACAACTCACCGCGTAGCACCAGACCATGGCTGAGCAGAAAGCGCCGAACATGCCGGCGCGGATTTACAGCGACATCCTGAACCGCATCATCGAAGGCGAATACAAGGAAGGGGAGCGGCTGCCGACCGAGCATATGCTCGCGGAACGCTTTGCAACCTCGCGTCCCACCGTGCGCGAAGCGCTCGCGCAATTGCGTGCGGATGGCATCATCGCCACGCGCCACGGCTCGGGAACGACGGTCATGCGCCGGCCCGACCCGGACGTGCGCCGCTTCGCCCCGCTCGAAACGTTGTCGGACATTCGGCGCTGCTACGAGTACCGTGTGGTCGTCGAATCGGGGGCGGCTGCGCTCGCCGCGCAGAAGGCCGACGACGACGATATCGCAGCTATCCGCCGTGAATGGGACAACCTCCAGACCATCGTCGAAACGTCGGGCATTGGCGCGAAGGACGACTTCGCGTTTCATATGGCCGTCGCCCGCGCTTCGAAGAATCAGTTCTTCATCACCGCGCTCTCGGGCATCCAGGAGCAGATGGTGTTCAGCATGAATCTGTCGCGCAATCTCTCGCTCGTGAAATCCATCGAGCGGCAGCGCATCGTGCAGCAGGAGCACCTCGAAGTGCTGGAAGCCATCCAGGCGCGCGACGTACCGCGCGCCGCGCAGGCCATGCGCGACCATCTCGAACATGCGGTGAGCCGCATGTTCGGCTCTTGATCCACTGAGGGCGGGCTGAACCGGCGGCGCGGCTGGGTTCGCGCCGCGCAGCAACGATCCTGTCGCGCGGCTTGCGCTTCGAACGATTTTTGCGGCGTATTTCCGAAGGGAAACACCATGGGTTCGAACCGGCGCTGCGGCCCCGCGTATTGGCGTTTGCTCAGGACCAAAATTCTCGCCACCCTGACCGGGATGCTGGCCACCGCGTTGCTGGCCGCTCCGGCTTGCGCGCGTCACGCTCTTGAAGCGGACTCGCGCACGGTCGCGGCAATTGCCAGTGGCCGCATGCCGATCGACACCCCACAGGGCCACGTAGGCCACGTAGAGTTCGCGCTCGACATCAGCGCGGACTGGAGCATGCCGCAGCCGGAGATCGTGCGTGCGGTAATCGTGCTGCACGGGCGCTTGCGCAACGCCGACGACTACTACCGCACGGCGCAGCGCGCACGCGCGCAGGCCGAAGCGGCGGGCGTGGATCCAGCCGGCACCTTGCTGATTGCCCCTCAGTTTCTCTCGACCGCCGACACGCGGGCCCATGACGCGCCGCCCGAGCTCCTGAGCTGGGATGGCAACGCGTGGATGGGCGGGGCCGATGCCGCGACGGGCGCGCCGGTGAGCGCCTATGCGGTGCTCGATGCGATCGCACGCCGCCTTGCCGATAAGCAACGCTTTCCCAACCTGGAGACCGTCGTGTTTGCGGGGCACTCGGGCGGTGCGCAGGTGCTGCAACGCTATGCGATCGCATCGGGAACGCCGGAGTCGCTTGCGAAAGCGGGCATCGCCGTGCGTTTCGTCGTGGCGAGCCCGTCGTCGTATGCGTATTTCGACGCGCTGCGGCCAGGTGCGGATGGAGCGCCTGCCAGCTTCGACGCCGCACACTGCCCCGGCTTCGATACCTGGAAATACGGCATGGAGGCGCGCCCTGGCTTCATGCTCGGACATACGCCTGCGCAGCTCGAAGCGCGCTATGCACAGCGGCACATCGTCTATCTCGTGGGCGGCGCGGACGATGATCCCGCCTCGGTTTCACTCGACAAAATCTGCGCGGCTGAGGCACAAGGGCCGCAGCGCCTCGCGCGGGCCCAAGGATTCTTTCGCTACATGCAGACGCGTCATCAGGCGGGGCTGAATCAGGAGTTTCACATCGTGCCCGGCGTAGGCCATGACGGCGCGCGCATGCTGACTTCGCACTGTGCAGTGAAGACGATGTTCGATGTGGGAAGCTGCAACGGTTGAGCGAAACGAAAGCGCGCAAAGAAAAAGCGGGCTCCGCTTCGCGCGGATCCCGCTTTCTGGCAGACCGTGACGCCCGTTCGGGCGCCCGGTCGACAACGCCGAAGGGCGTTGGTCTGGCTCGTTACACCGCTTGCTTCGCGCCACGCGCGGCTTGAGCGGCAGCCTTCGACGCAGCCTTGGTGACCGCTTCGAAGTTGCTTTCGGCCATTTCGGCGGCTTGCCTGGCGGCCTTGTTCACCGAATCGTAGGCGCCTTGCGCAGCCGTGATCGCCGACTTGAATGCCGCGACGGCCGTTTCCGAGCCAGCGGGTGCGTTCTTCGCTGCGTTGTCGATGAGCGATTGCACGGCTTGCTGCTGCTGCTCGATCTGGCCTTGTGCGGCTTGCGCGAATTCCGTGTGCGCGGCCGAGACGATCGCGTAGACGTTGCGGCCATAGGCCAGTGCCTTCTCGGCGGCCGGCTGCGTGAAGCCTGCCTGCAGGGCGAAGAAGCCTTGCGGATCCTTTGCCGAGAGCGTGCGCTGGGCATGTTCCTGGCCTTCGGCGATGGCGGCGCGGGCCGTTTCGATGTTCAGCTCGGCAAGCTTGACCGCGCCTTCGAATGCCTTGTTCGTGAGACCGAAGAGCGCTTCGAGACCGGCTTTCTGGGTTGCGGCGAATTGTTCGGGGGTAGGCAGAGTCATGTCGTCGTTCCTGATGGTGGACCGTTACGCGTCGGTTCCGTTACGAAAAAAAGAAAACTTTCTGTCGATCACCGGTTCGCGTATTGGTGCGATGCAGCAATCGACTTCATGATATCTCAAAAGAAAGTCGTGTCAAGAGAATTTTTGTGCGCTGCATCAATTCAGTAAGCACTTGATTCGCATCGGGAAATCGAGATAAAGCGAAGGCTTCCTGAAAGCATCTTGCGGCGCACGGGATTTCCTATGCGAAACGCATGAATCGCGCGCCGAGTTCCGGGTTTTTCCTGGCGCAATTGCATTGGATTTGGCGCCGGGTATCGCCCATGCGCGATCGGCACGGGTCCCGCGCGGAAATATTGCGTGCGCGAGCGCCGCACCGCTCAGGCGCTGCCTGGTTGAGTGCACAAACTAGTCAGGGAGCTGGATCGATGCATATGCACCGTTCCGGCATTTATACGCCTGAGGGCATCTCCGGCTGGCTTCTGCGCGGCGCGAGGCGAGGGCGCATAATGCGCGGATCGCCGTGCGGGCAGCGCCTTGCGTCATGCCGGTGGTCATGCCGGTGGCTTACCGATCCATGCGCGTTCCCTGCGCTCTGTGCAGTCCTTGTTGCGCGCGAGGGAATAAATCTGCCGCGCGGCGCGTTATCCCAAACTGAAACGCTACGGCACGCTCACGTGAAAACTTCCCTTTCCGCTAAACCCGGTTTCGAAACGATGGCCACCGCGCAGAAATACACGCGTGTCGCGGTGCTGTTGCACTGGGCGATTGCCTTGCTGATCCTCACTAACGTCGCGCTCGGCCTGACTGCCGCGCTGTTGCCCGACGGCACGCTTTCCGACGAGTCGATCCGCTTTGTCATCGATACGCACAAATCCATCGGCATTGCCGTGCTGGGCCTCGCGATCCTGCGCGTGCTATGGCGCCTCACGCATCGGCCGCCGCCGCTGCCCGCCGAGTTCCCTTCATGGGAGCGCACGGCGGCGCACGCCGCGCACATCGCGCTATACGTGCTCATCTTCGCGATGCCGCTCTCCGGCTGGTTGCACGACTCGGCCTGGGTGGCCGCCGCGTCGCATCCTATGTATCTGTTCGGCCTCTTTCAGTGGCCGCGCATCGGCTTCATCATGAATCTCGATCCGGCGATCAAGAACCAGCTGCACGATCAGTTCGGCGCGCTGCACACGGCGTGCAGCTACGCGCTGTACGGCGTGCTTGCGCTGCATGTCGCCGGCGCGCTGAAGCATCAGTGGGTTGATCGTCATTCGGTGCTGCGCCGGATGATGCCGTGAACGCCAAAAAAAGGATTGTCTTGAACGACTCGCTCGACCAGGTGCTCGCACGCACGTCGCCGCGCCTCGCGCCGGTGCGAACGCCGCTTGCCAGCATCGCGATTCATCTAGGTGTCATGGTGCTTTGGGGCATCTTGTTTGCACGCGCGTTCTATCTCCAAGGCGTGGTCGCGTGGTCGACCGGCATTGCCTATGTGATCTACGACACGCTGCTGCTCGTATTCGTGGCCTGGCAGGCGCGCGTGCTGCTGCATCCTGCCGGCCCGGTGGCTGCGACGGCGCTGCCAGCTTCGCAGCCGACGCCGACGCTCGGCGTGATCGTTGCCGCGCACAACGAAGCGGCTGTGCTGCCGATCACGCTCGACGCGCTGTTCGCGCAGACTCGCGCCCCGCAGCAGATCGTGATCGCCGACGACGGCTCGATCGATGGCACCTCAGCGCTGCTCGCAGGGCGTTACGGACTGTCCGATCCGGGCGAAGGGCGCCTGAGCATGCCTTCACCCGACTATCCGGGCCTGCGCTGGCTGAAGCTGCCGCACGGCGGCAAGGCGCGCGCACTGAACGCGGCGCTCGGCATGATGGAAACCGACGCTGTGATGACGGTCGATGCCGACACGCTGCTCGAACCCGATGCCTGCGCCGCGATGGTCGACGCGTTTGGCCGCGAGCCTGCGCTCGTGGCGGCGGCGGGGCTGCTCACGCCGGTCTGCGGCACCTCGCCGAGCGGGCGCTTTTTTCAGTGGTTCCAGACCTACGAATACATTCGCAATTTCATCTCGCGTTTTGCCTGGATGCGCGCGGACAGTCTGCTGCTTGTCTCCGGTGCGTTCGCCGCCTTCCGGCGCGAAGCGGTGATGGCGGTGGGCGGCTTCGATCCGCAATGCCTTGTAGAGGATTACGAATTGATTCACCGTCTGCGGCGCCATTCGGCACGCCAGGCGCTCGGCTGGGACGTGCGCGTGATCGGCGCCGCCCGCGCGCGCACCGACGCGCCCGGCACGCTCGCCAGCTTCCTGCGGCAGCGCCGCCGCTGGTTTGCGGGCTTTTTGCAAACCCAGTACTGGTATCGCGACATGACCGGCAATCGCCGCTACGGCAAGCTTGGCCTCATGATGCTGCCGGTGAAGGCGTTCGACACCGTGCAGCCGATATACGGCCTCACGGCGTTCGCGCTGTTGCTCGGCTTCCTCTTCGACGGGCGGTTCACGATCGTGCTGCCGGTGCTCGCGGTAATCGTCGGGAAAATCGCGATCGACCTCGCCTTCCATTTGTTTTCGGTGCACCTGTACCGGCGCTGGAGCGGGGACCGCACAAGCTCGAGCTTCGGCATGGCGTTGCTCGCGGCAATCTTCGAGCCATTCTCGTTCCAGTTGATGCGTCACGCCGGCGCCGCGCTCGGCTGGCTGCATTTCCTGCTCGGGCGCCGCAAGTGGGGCGTGCAGCAGCGCACCGGCCTCGGCGCAACCCGGGGGCGCGGGGCAGCGGCTCAGTCGCGCTGAGTCTCGTTCTGGCTGCTCGCGCGCGCGGCGTTTGCAGGTGAAAGGTCAGACCTAAGCCGATGTCCCGGTGATCGGGTTCATGCATGACCATCGGCGTGCGCCGAAGATGCACTATGATGAGGCAAGCGGCAGTTCGGCGGCGCTTGTCGCCCGCGCGCAACCCGGTGGTGCATGGCGCCTTGCACCATTAATGCGCGCAATATGCGGTCTGCGGATGGCATACAGCTTGCTTTTTAGCTCGTACCGCAGCGCGCCGCGCATGACGAGAAGCTCATGCGCGCAGGAAGCGTCGCTGCATCTACGCGCGAGAACGAGCCGATGCAAGTCCATGACGAAATGCGCGACGAGGGCGCGGTGCGCCCTCACTACGAACGTTTCCAGCACTGGCTGGAGCGGCAGACCAGCGAGACCATGGCGCGCAAGCGCGCCGAAGCAGACCTGCTGTTCAGACGTGTCGGCATCACCTTCGCAGTCAACGGCGACCTGTCGGGGACCGAGCGGCTGATTCCGTTCGATCTGATTCCCCGGATCATTCCCGCCGACGAGTGGGCGCTGCTCGAGCGCGGCTTGCGCCAACGCGTGCAGGCGCTGAACCTCTTTCTTCATGACGTCTATCACGAGCGCAATATCGTGCGCGCCGGCGTGATTCCTGCAGAGCAGGTCTACACCAACGCACAGTATCGGCCCGAGATGCAGGGCATCGATCTGCCGCTGGGCGTCTATGCGCACATCGCGGGGATCGACATCGTGCGCGATGGCCGCGACGGCGCGTTCTACGTGCTCGAAGACAATCTGCGCGTGCCTTCCGGCGTCTCTTACATGCTGGAGAACCGCAAGATGATGATGCGGCTCTTTCCCGAGCTGTTCGTCCAGCACAAGGTGGCGCCCGTCGCGCATTACCCCGACTTGCTGCTCGAGACGCTGCGCTCGTGCGCGCCCGATGGCGTGGACGATCCCGTCGTCGTGCTGCTCACGCCGGGCATGTACAACTCCGCGTATTTCGAGCATACGTTTCTGGCCCAGGAAATGGGTGTCGAGCTTGTCGAGGGCAGCGATCTATTCGTAGAGGATAACTACGTATTCATGCGAACGACGCAGGGGCCGCGGCGCGTGGACGTCATCTATCGCCGTCTGGACGACGACTTCCTCGACCCGCTCGCGTTTCGTGCGGACTCGGCGCTCGGCGTGCCGGGGCTGCTCACGGCGTATCGCGCCGGTCGTGTCGTGCTGGCAAACGCGATGGGAACGGGGGTCGCCGACGACAAATCGATCTATCCTTACGTGCCGGACATGATCGCGTTCTATCTCGGGGAAAAGCCCATTC
Organism: Paraburkholderia silviterrae; assembly: GCF_004353915.1. Taxonomy (GTDB): domain Bacteria; phylum Pseudomonadota; class Gammaproteobacteria; order Burkholderiales; family Burkholderiaceae; genus Paraburkholderia; species Paraburkholderia silviterrae. Next base: position 97,676 of record NZ_SMRP01000016.1, read on the forward strand.
TCAACAACGTGCCGACGTGGCAGTGCCGGCGGCCCGAAGACCTTGCCTGGACGCTCGATCGCCTGCCCGAACTCGTCGTGAAAGAAGTCCACGGGGCGGGCGGGTACGGCATGCTGGTCGGCCCGGCTTCGACGCGCGAGGAAATCGAGGCGTTTCGGGCGCGGCTGCTGGCCCGTCCGGCCAATTACATCGCACAGCCCACGCTGTCGCTTTCCGCCTGCCCAACCTTCGTGGAATCCGGCGTCGCGCCGCGCCACATCGATCTGCGTCCATTCGTGCTGTCGGGCAAGAAGATCCAGCTCGCGGCGGGCGGGCTCACGCGAGTCGCGCTCAACGAAGGATCGCTGGTCGTGAATTCGTCGCAGGGCGGCGGCACGAAAGATACCTGGGTGCTCGAATGAGCGCGTCCTGGATAACCACGAGCGCTGGAATCGAAGAGGAGCGACCATGCTGAGCCGTACCGCCGATCACCTGTTCTGGATGGCCCGCTATATGGAGCGCGCGGAGAATACCGCGCGCATGCTCGACATTAACTTGAAGGCGCTGCTGCTGCCCGGCAACGCCGACGACGAGGCGCGCACCCATCGCGCGGTGCTGCGCATATCCGAGCTCGATGCGGCCTTCGACACGCGCCACGACAAGACAACGCGCAGCAACGTACTGCACTTTCTCGTGGCGGACCCGACCAACGCGTCCAGCATCTATTCATGCCTTCTGGCGGCACGGGAGAATGCACGCGCGGTGCGTGGCACGCTCACCACCGAGTGGTGGGAGACCGTCAACGACACGTGGCTGCAATTTGCCGGGCGTCTGGGTGGGGATGAGCTCAATACGAACCCGGACGCGCTGTTCGAGTGGGTGAAATTCCGCTCGCATCTTTCTCGCGGCGTTCGGGTCGGCACCGCACTGCAGGACGACGCGTTGTATTTCACGCAGCTCGGAACCTTCCTCGAACGGGCGGACAATACGGCACGCATTCTGGACGTGCGTTTCATGGAGGTCGAACGGCCGGATTCACGCTCCGCCGCGCGACAGCTCGAGGATTTTTACTACTGGACCTCGATCCTGAGCTCAGTGTCCGCGCTCGAAATCTACCGCAAGGTGTATCGCGACGTGGTGACGCCCGCGCGCGTGGTCGAGCTGCTGATTCTCAACCAGCAGATGCCGCGATCGCTGCTCGCCTCAATGGAGGGCGTCTGTGCGAATCTCGCGTTGCTGCGCACCGATGCATCGCGCGAGGTCGAGCGCGCGGCCGGCAAGCTGCGAGCAGAGCTCCTTTATTCGGACCTCCGGCAGATATTTTCGGTGGGCGTGCATACGTTCCTCACGCAGTTCCTTGTGCGCGTCTACGAGCTCGGCAATCAGGTAGCGCGCACCTATCTGATGCTGCCAGTCGGCTAGCGTGAATGTGCATAGTTCGATATCCAGATCGTTTCGCTGAAGGAAATTCGCCATGCAGCTCGCAATTCGCCACGACACCGTGTACCGCTACGCAGCGCCGGTGCATTACTCGATCCAGCAACTGCGCCTCGCGCCGCTCACGACGCCTGCACAGATCGTTACGCAATGGCATGTGGATGCGCCCGGCAAGCTCGAAACGAGCCGCGACGCGTACGGCAATGCGCTCATGACGCTGGTGATATCGCGCCAGCACAAGGAGATCCGCCTGCGTGTGCGCGGGGAAGTGGAGACCATCCCGCTCGCCGACGGGCGATTGCCGGAGGGCGAGGGGCCGATCCCCACGCATCACTTCACCTTGGCCACGCGCCTCACGGAGGCGGACGAGGCGCTCACGGAATTCGCCCACAGCCTTGCGCCGCTCGACGACACGGCCGCGATTCTCGACGCCGCAGCGCGCATCACGCAGCGCGTGCAGTACGAGTCCGGCGTGACCGACGTGGCGCACACGGCCGCCGACGTGTTCGCACTGGGCCGCGGCGTCTGCCAGGATCACGCGCATGTGATGCTGGCCTTGTGCCGCGCGCGCGGTGTGCCAGCACGCTATGTGAGCGGCTACTTCGATCCCGGCGATGTGCCGGAGATGGCGAGTCACGCGTGGGTTGATGTCTGGCTCGACAACGGCTGGGTCACCGTGGACGTGACGCACGCCTGTTTCGCAAGCGAGAAATATTGCCGGATTGCGGTGGGGCGCGATTACGAGGCGGCCGCGCCGGTGCGCGGGCGGCGCATTGGCGGCTCGAGCGAAACGCTCGACGTCAGCGTGAAGGTCAGCGCGCAAGGCGCTCAGCAATAGTTTTCTCGCTATAACAACGGGGACAGTATCGGTTTCGCATGCGCAACACTGGCGTGGCGCATGCGAGAATCGGTGCTTCACGACACGAGGCGAACCAGGATCATGACGTACTGCGTGGCGATGGCGGTGGAGGAGGGACTCGTTTTCCTTTCGGATACGCGCACCAATGCGGGCGTGGATCACATCAGCACATCGCGCAAGATGGCGGTGTTCGAGGAGCCCGGCGAGCGCGTGCTGGTGCTGCTCGTGGCCGGCAATCTCGCGATCACCCAAGCCACGCTCCAGGAGCTCACCGAGCAGCAGGATCCCGCCCGGACCACGCTCTGGAACGCATCGAGCATGGTCGAGGCCGCGCGCATCGTGGGCGAGGCGGTGCGGGAAGTGCATCGGCGCGACGCCGAGGCACTCAAGCGTTTCAATGTCGAATTCAACTGCAGCTTCATTCTGGGCGGCCAGATGCGCGGGCAGCCCATGCGGGTTTTCCAGATCTACGCGGCGGGCAATTTCATCGAGACCTCGAGCGTCAATCCGTACTTCCAGATCGGCGAATCGAAATATGGCAAGCCGATCATCGACCGCGTGCTCACGCCGCGCACGCCGCTTGGCGAGGCTGCCAAATGCGCGCTCATTTCAATGGACTCGACGCTGCGCTCCAACCTGTCGGTGGGCCTGCCGCTCGATCTGCTCGTGTATGAACGCGACACGCTGCGCGTGACGCGCTACGCCTCGCTCGACCATTCGAACGCCTATTTCCAGATGCTTCACTCGACATGGGGCGAACGCTTGCGCCAGGTGTTCGGCGAGATTCCCGATCCGCTGTGGACCGACAACGGCAACGCACCGCGCCATGAGCGCGCGGACTTTCCGGCGGCGCCTCATGCGCCGAACGCGGGCCCGAATGACGAGCCGCGTCCCACGCAGACGCTCGCGCAAGGGCCTGAGCCGACGATACCGCCGCGCGACGCCTGAGCGCGGTATCCTCCTGCGAGGCGCGCATGGCGCGTTTCTCGACCGCACAGGAGGCAGGCCGATGAAGCATGACGACCCGAAGGCAGCAAACCAGGACAACCAGCAAGAGCTCGATGCTCACGGCGGCCCCGACCATGACGGTCCGCAGGATCCTGCCCGCCGGCGCGTGCTGGGCGGGATCGCAGCGGTGGGCGTGGGACTCGCGCTCGGCGGCTGCCAGTCGCCCGGGCAAACGCAGGGCGCGGCACCTCGCAGCGCAGGCGATACGCGCCTCGACGCGGCACTGCGCGATCAGGTGCGCCACATCGTCGTGATCTATGCGGAGAACCGCAGCTTCGTCAACCTCTACGGCAATTTCCCTGGCGTGCAGACGCCGCTCTCCGGCGTGCCCGCGCAGCGCTACACGCAGCTCGACCGCGACGGCAAGACGCCGCTCGCGCAATTGCCCAAGATCTGGGGCGGCCTGGTCCCGCAGGCGCAGGAACTCGACGGCAAGCGCTACATGATCGGCGAGCAGGCCATCGCCGGCCTTGAGAACCGGCCGTTTCGCATCGTAGACGCGCATGGCCATCCGTTGCCGAACGGAATCATCACGCGCGATCTCATCCATCGCTTCTACCAGAATCAAATGCAGATCAACGCGGGCCGCAACGACCAGTTCGCCGCGTGGGGCGATTCGGGTGGTCTCGTGATGGGCTACTACGAGAATTCCGCCGATTCACTGCGGCTCTGGAAACTCGCGCAGCAATACACGCTTTGCGACAATTTCTTCATGGCGGCGTTTGGCGGCTCCTGGCTCAACCACATCTATCTGATCTCCGCGCAGGCGCCGTACTATCCCGACATTCAGTCGAGCCCCGCGAAGCATCTCGTCTCCGTGGTCGAAGGCGACGATCCGCTCGGCACGCGCTTGAAGCTCGCGCCCAATTGCCCGCCTTCGGCGCTCGGCGGGCCGCCCAAGTTCGTGAACGACGGTCTCTTCACGCCCGACGGCTATGCGGTCAACACGATGGCGCCGCCGTATCAGCCGAGCAGCGTGCGGCCCGCCGAGGACGGCAATCCTGCATGGGCCGATCCTGCCAATCCGCGCGTGATGCCGCCGCAAACCTGCGCGACGATCGGCGACCGGCTCTCGGCGAAGGGCGTCGACTGGGCCTGGTACAGCGGCGCCTGGCAGTACGCGCTAGACCATCTCGACACGGGAGCCGTGCCCGACTTCCAGTATCACCATCAGCCGTTCAACTACTTTGCCAACTATGCGCCGGGCACGGCGGCGCGCGCGCGGCATCTGCGCGATGCGGGTCTCGGCGACGAGCCGGCCACCAACCGCCTGCTCGCCGACATCGACGCCGGACGTCTGCCCGCCGTCACGTTCTACAAGCCACAAGGCAACCTGAACATGCACGCGGGCTACGCCGACGTGGCGTCGGGCGACCGCCACATCGCCGCCGTGATCGAGCATCTGCAGCGCAGCCCGCACTGGGCGAATACGGTGATCGTGATGACGCACGACGAGAACGGCGGCTGGTGGGACCCCGTCGCGCCGCCGCAGGGCGACCGCTGGGGGCCGGGCTCGCGCATCCCGGCGCTCGTGATCGCGCCGTTCGCGAAGAAGGGCTATGTGGATCACGCGTTCTACGACACGAACTCGATCCTGCGCTTCATCAGCCGTGTGCACGGACTCGCGCCGCTCGACGGCGTGGCGTCCCGCGATCGCGCCTTCGCCACGCGCGGGCAGACGCCGCCGGGTGATCTCACGGGGGCGCTCGATCTGGCGTGATGCCGTGTCGATGGCCGTGCGGGCGCTAGAAAGCCAGAAGCGAAACGCGCTCGCCGCCATCGCATGCCCCGAAGTCGATGAGCGGGGGTTGCTCATTGGAAACTCAGTTGCCGCTTCCGTGACTGAATCGATGAACTATCCGTCCGATCAATGAGTTGGCGAGATCCCCAGGCGGTTATCAACAGAGTTGTCCAGAAAAACTGTGGACAACTTTTTCGCCCAAAATTTGTGCATCCGTTGTGGCTTTTGCACACTTGCTGTTTCCGATCATAGACTTAGCGTGGATGTCCCAAGGTTGCCCACAAGGCTGTGAACAAAATCTGTGGACAAGCCCAACGCCGCGTTTCGTATCCGCTGCGAATCTGCTGCATTCGGAAACGGTGGGCACAATCCGATACGCATCAGATACTTGCCACAGTCGTCCCATGGTTACGCACAGGCCTCTCAACAAAATCTGTGGATAGCGCACCCATATGCTGACACGGCTTGCAACCGCCTTGCACGAGGCCCGGCTCGCGCCCGATAATCGCGCTCGATACGCCTGACTCGCGACACCTCGCGTGTTGCGATTTCTCTCCCCCTTCAGCGTCGCGCCGTGCTCAAGAACTCGCGCCTTGTCGGTCTTCTGCGTATTCCCGGCTTTTTGCCGCTTGCCGGCGCCACCCTGATGCTGGGCGTGGCGATGTCGTTCACCGCGCCGTATCTGTCCTTGTTCGGCGTCGAACGTGCCGGCATGACGCCATTGCGGCTCGGCGTGTTCATGACCGCGATCGCCGCGAGCGGCGTGGTTGCCAGCACGGTGGCCGGGCGCTGGAGCGACGCCACAGGCAAGCATCGGCTGCTGTTGCTTGCCTCGCTGGGTGCGGCCACGCTCGGCTATCTGTGCTTATGCATCGTGCGCGACTACCGCTTGCTGCTCGCGGTGGGCATTGCGTTCATCGGCGCGGGCGGCTGCGCGCTTTCGCTCGTGTTCTCGTTCAGCCGCGCGGCATTGCCGGCCGTCGACGACGCCGAGCGCACCTTCGCGAGCGCCACGCTGCGCACGATTCTTTCGGCGGCCTGGGTGTTCGGGCCGGCGGTCGGTGCGCTGGTGCTCGCGGCGACCGGCTTCTACGGGCTCTTCCTGTTCGCGGCGGCGAGCTTCGCCGCTTGCGGCACGATCGTCTGGCGCATGCGCGAGCCGCGCCTGGACGAGCACGCCACACAGCATCTGATGACGCGGCCCACGGCAGGGGAGGTCGCGCAGGAGCTTGCCGAAGAGGCGGTGGCGCCCTACGAAGGACAGCCGCTTACCCAGGCCGAAGTCCAGCCGGCGGTGAAGCAGCGCGTGCACGTGAGCGGGCCCGACGTCTCGCAGAGCGACATCATGCGCACCGTGGTTGCGCTCACGCTCATCGGCCTTGCCGCCAACGCGACGATGATCGTGCTGCCGCTCTATATCGTGCACGGCCTGCAGGGCACGCGCATCGACGTCTCGATCATGCTTGGTCTCGGCGCCTTCATGGAGATTCCCATGATGCTCGCGCTCGGCGCGAAGGCGTCGCGCCTGAACAAATTGCACTGGCTCGCTGCCTGTGCCGTTGTGCACGCACTGTATTTCGTGTCGATGTCGGCGGCGCCCGGCGTGCACGCGCTCATTCCCATGCAGATCCTCAACGCCTTCGTGGTGGCCGTCACGTCGTGTCTGGGCATGACCTACGTGCAGGATCTGATGCCCGAATCGCCCGGGCGTGCCACGGCGCTGTTCTTCAACTCCGCGCGGCTGGGCTCGATCCTTTCCGGCGTGCTCTCGGGCTTGCTCGTGCAGGCGTTCGGGTATCGCGGCACGTTCCTGTTCTGCGCCGTGCTCGCGCTTTGCGCGCTCGTGTTATTCGCTGTTCCGGGCGAGTTGTACCCGCAGATGGCGCGTGCCGCACGACGCTATATGAGGGAGCGTCTCCGGTCGCGTTCCGGGCGCGAGTAGACCGAGAAGTGCACGACAGATTGATCAGTCATCCAAATTAATCGTGAAAGGTGCAAGAGCGCGCGGCATCGAAGCGCTCAGTGCATGTACGTGACGCGGCGCGCGCGGTGGCTCAACCGCAGCCCCGCGTCGAGCAGTGCGATGGCGAACCAGCGCGCCGTCTTGAGCATGCCGCTCACGCTGGGCATCGGCAGCCAGTCGTTGAGCAGTTGCACGGCGGCCTCGCTGCGCGTCGACTGCAGCAGCGCGATCACCTGCAACAGCGAGCCTTCGTCCTTCGCCAGTTCGGACGCGCAGCGGCAGCGCGTGTCGAGCGGGCGGCACGAGGCGCGGCACAGGGTGGTCATCAGCAACGCGAAGTGGTCGATGCCGTCCGCGGCAAGCCCGGCATCGGCGAGCACGCCGCGCCAGCCTTCGGACTTGGCCGAAGCGTCGCAGTGCGGACGCAGCCAGGTGCGCACCGCGCGCAGCACGGTTTGTTCGGCGCTATCGGGATGCTGGACGAAGGTTTCGTCGAGCAACGTGTCATTTCTGGCGAATCGGGCGGTCGGGGTCATGAAGCCTCCTGTCGTGTCGGGCGGCAAGGGCTCCATGGTGCTGCAAATCCTGCGTAAATGCAAATGATTCGCATTTGCAAAATAAATCGATGCCAGATCAGAAGCATCCAGCGTGCGAGCGGCAGCACCCCGATCCCATGGCGCGCTAGAAAGGACTTTTCCAGTCAGGCCGCTTAATTGGGGGGCCGGAAGGGGCTAAAGTGCCGGACATGCGTGTACCAGCGCCGCTGGCGCACCGTGAGAGTTCGCCCCGGCCTGCAAACGGCCGGGGCTTTTTTTTGCACCGCGCAAACGCGCGCGGGGCGGGGCTGGCACGGTTCCAGGGGCCATGTCGCGATGCATAAGTCATTGAACCGAAAGAAACAAGTAAGGTATTATTCGGGCCGCGCAGCGCGACGTCATGTCGCTCCTGGGCCCGCCCTGACGGCTACGAGAGGCGCTTTCGTGATCAAAAAAGATGTCTGCCGAGCAATTTGTTGTATTTCGCCTTAGTGCAGTTTTGAATAAAAACAATGACTTGCGTCAATTTTCGATTCGACCCGTGTTGTTGCGCTGCAAAACTTCCATATTCCGATTACCCTCGTTAACCCTTGAACGTGTGTTGCATTTCGCCTTGTAGCTGACGAATTCATTACAGCCTGTCTGGTCCGATTTCCACCCCACGTCAATCTTTCAAGTTGCTTGCGTACAAGTCCGTGCGCTGACGAAGCTATTCGCTCCGCATTTTTGAGGTCCCGTTGAAATGCAATCCGTTCCATTCCTGAGTCTGGCGATCTGGATTCCCATCCTGTTCGGCGTGGCAGTGCTGCGCGTCGGATCGGATCGTCATCCGCAGCGCGCACGCTGGCTGTCGTTGATCGGCGCCGTCGTTGGCCTGCTGTTGACCTTGCCGCTGATCACTGGTTTTGACAACCACGTCGCCGGCATGCAGTTCGTCGAGTTCCGCAACTGGCTGCCCGACTTCGGTGTGGCCTGGCGTCTCGGGATCGATGGCATTTCGATGTGGCTCGTCGTGCTCACCGCGTTCACCACGCTCGTGATCGTGATTGCCTCGTGGACGTCGATCACGGTGCGCGTCGCCCAGTACTTCGGCGCGTTCCTGATTCTCTCGGGCCTGATGGTCGGCACGTTCGCGGCAACCGACGGCATGCTCTTCTTCGTGTTCTTCGAAGCGACGCTGATTCCGCTGTACCTCTTGATCGGCACGTGGGGCCACGCGCGCCGCAGCTACGCCGCGGTCAAGTTCTTCTTCTTCTCGCTGGCCGGCTCGCTGTTGATGCTGCTGTCGATGCTGTACCTCTACAGCCAGTCGCACACCTTCGACATGTCGGTCTGGCATAACGTCTCGCTCGGCTTCGTTCCGCAGATTCTCGTCTTCATCGGCTTCTTCGCGGCCTTCGCGGTCAAGGTGCCGATGTGGCCGTTCCACACCTGGCTGCCCGACGTCCACCTCGAAGCGCCCACCGGCGCGACCGTGCTGATGGCCATGCTCAAGCTCGGCGGCTACGGCTTCCTGCGCTTCACGCTGCCGATCACGCCTGACGCCGCGCACTTCTTCGCACCGGTCGTCATCACGCTCTCGCTCGTGGCCGTGGTGTACTCGAGCCTGCTCGCGCTCGCGCAGACCGACATGACCAAGCTGCTCGCGTACTCGACGGTCGCCCACATGGGCCTCGTGACGCTGGGCCTGTTCCTCTTCAACCAGATCGGCACCGAAGGCGCGATCGTGCAGATGATCTCGTACGGTTTCGTCTCGGGCGCGTTGCTGCTTTCGGTCGGTGTGCTGTTCGACCGTACGAAGACGCGCACGATCTCGGCCTATGGCGGCGTCGTCAACGTGATGCCGCGCTACGCGACCTTCATGATGCTGTTCTGCATGGCCAACCTCGGCCTGCCGGGCACGTCGGGCTTCGTGGGCGAGTTCATGGTCATCATGGGCGCCATCCGCGTGAACTTCTGGGTCGGCGCGATTGCCGCGACGACCGTCATTCTGAGCGCTGCGTACACCCTGTGGATGTACAAGCGCGTGATCTTTGGCGCTGTGGCGAACAAGAGCGTTGCGAAGCTGGCCGATCTCGGCCGCCGCGAAACGCTGATCTTCGCTTCGCTCGCAGCGCTGGTGCTGGCCGTGGGCCTCTATCCGAAGCCCATGACCGACGCGATCGAGCTCTCGGCGGCGAACCTCGTCACCCAGGCCGGCCGCACCAAGCAACCCGTCGAAGATGCCGCGCAAACGGAACCCGTGCGCGCGGGTACGGAAGCCCGTACCGCGCACTCGCCGACGTAAAGCAAGTAATAGATCAGTAAAGAATGACGGCGCACCTGCGCGCCGCCCCGCCATGAGGCGGCGCGGCGCGCGAGTGCGTCCAGCAGTTTTCGAATATTGAGATTCGAAAAGAGCCGCGGCGGATCGATGTCAAGTGCGGAGTAGGGCACGACGTGCGTGTGTTCCCGAGGCGCGACAAACCTCGCAAACACATGCGACAAAGTGTCTCGATTCCGTTTTGACAAAGGTCATTTTCTGCATTCATTGATTGTCTTCGATCAAAGCGGCTGTATGATTCGGGCGCGCTTCCTTTGTCGCTTGTCAGGGGACGCGTCCGGAACTATTCAATGAATGAATTTCAGGCAAACGTGATGAAAAGAACGACCTTGCAAAGGTTACTGCTTCCCGTCAGTGCCGGATTGGCCATGTGTCTTTCCGGATGCAACTTGGAAGTCCTCGACCCCAAAGGCAGCGTGGGCATGGCGGAAAAGTCGCTGATCGCGACCTCCACCTGGGCCATGCTGATTGTGGTGATCCCTGTGATCGTCCTGACGCTGTGGTTCGCGTACCGCTATCGCGCATCGAACCGCAACGCCACCTACGCGCCGAAATGGTCGCACTCGACGGCCATTGAGATCGTCGTCTGGACTGTCCCGACGCTGATCATTCTGTTCCTCGGCGTGCTCACGTGGAAAACCACGCACGAGCTCGACCCGTACAAGCCGATCGAATCGAACGTCAAGCCGATCAACGTCGAAGTGGTCGCGCTGGACTGGAAGTGGCTCTTCATTTATCCGGACCTCGGCATTGCCACGGTGAACCAGCTGGCGGTGCCGGTCGGTACGCCCGTGAACTTCAGCATTACGTCCGACTCGGTGATGAACTCGTTCTTCATCCCGCAGCTGGGCACCCAGGTCTATGCGATGGCGGGCATGCAGACGCGCCTGCACCTGATCGCGGACGAAGCGGGCGACTACGCGGGCCTCTCGGCGAACTTCAGCGGCAAGGGCTTCTCGGACATGAAGTTCCGCACGATCGCAACGAACCAGCAAGACTTCGACGCGTGGGTCCAGAAGGTCAAGGCGTCCTCGACGTCGCTCTCGATGGATCAGTACGCGACGGTTGCCAAGCCGAGCGAGAAGGCTCCGGTTGAGTACTTCTCGACGGTCGACCCGAAGCTCTTCAACAACATCATTGCGAAGTACAACAACGGCCACGTCACGAACTTCAGTGACCCGTCGTGCGTGACCAAGGGGTAAGCGGGCATGTTCGGAAAACTTACACTGGATGCCATTCCGTATCACGAGCCGATTATTGTCGGCACGATGATCGGCATGGCGCTGATCGGCGCCTTCGTGCTTGGAGGCATCACTTACCTCGGTAAGTGGAAGTATCTTTGGACGGAGTGGCTGACGAGCGTCGACCACAAGCGTCTGGGCGTGATGTACATCGTGCTCGCCCTCATCATGCTCGTGCGCGGCTTTGCCGACGCCATCATGATGCGTACCCAGCTCGCGCTCGCGTACAACGCGCCGGGCTATCTGCCGCCGCACCACTACGACCAGATCTTCACGGCGCACGGCGTGATCATGATTTTCTTCATGGCGATGGCCTTCATGGTCGGCCTGATGAACATCGTGGTGCCGCTGCAGATCGGTGCACGCGACGTCGCGTTCCCGTTCCTGAATTCGCTGTCGTTCTGGATGACCGCGGTCGGCGCAATCCTGCTGATGATCTCGCTCGTCGTGGGTGAGTTCGCGATGACGGGCTGGCTCGCGTATCCGCCGCTTTCGGAGCTTGCATACAGTCCAGGGGTAGGCGTCGACTATTACCTGTGGGCGCTGCAGATCTCGGGTGTCGGCACGCTGCTGACCGGCGTGAACTTCTTCGTCACCATCATCAAGATGCGTGCCCCTGGCATGACGCTGATGAAGATGCCGGTGTTTACGTGGACGGCGCTGTGCACGAACGTGCTGATCATGGCCGCGTTCCCGGTCCTGACCGTCACGCTCGCGCTGCTCGGCCTCGACCGCTACCTGGGCATGCACTTCTTCACGAACGATGGCGGCGGTAACGCCATGCTGTACCTGAACCTGATCTGGGCCTGGGGTCACCCTGAGGTGTACATCCTGATCCTGCCGGCGTTCGGTATCTTCTCGGAAGTCGTTGCGACGTACGCCAAGAAGCCGCTGTTCGGCTACAAGGCAATGGTCTACGCGACCTGCGCGATCATGGTGCTGGCGTTTGTCGTGTGGCTGCACCACTTCTTCACGATGGGCTCGGGCGCCGATGTGAACGCGTTCTTCGGTATCGCGACGATGGTCATCTCGATCCCGACCGGCGTGAAGATCTTCAACTGGCTGTTCACGATCTACCGCGGCCGCCTCGAGTTCAACTCGTCGGTGCTGTGGACGCTCGGCTTCATGGTCACCTTCACCATCGGCGGCATGACCGGCGTGATGATGGCGATCCCGGGCGCGGACTTCGTGCTGCACAACTCGCTGTTCCTGATCGCTCACTTCCACAACGTGATCATCGGCGGCGTGCTGTTCGGCTATCTCGCCGGCATGAACTACTGGTTCCCGAAGGCGTTCGGCTTCAAGCTCAACGAGAAGCTCGGCAAGCGTGCATTCTGGTTCTGGCTCACGGGCTTCTATGTCGCGTTCACGCCGCTGTACGTGCTCGGCTTCATGGGCGCAACCCGCCGTCTGAACCACTACGACAACCCGGCATGGCATCCGTGGATGCTCATCGCCTGGTTTGGCGCCGTGCTCGTGCTGATCGGCATCGTGCATCAGTTCGCACAGCTGTATGTTTCGATCCGCGACCGCAACCTGCCGGAAAACCGCGACCTGACGGGCGATCCGTGGGGCGGCCGTACGCTGGAGTGGGCGATCTCGTCGCCGCCGCCGTCGTATAACTTCGCAGTCATCCCGCACGTGAGCGAGCTCGACGAATTCGCACACCTGAAGGAAACCGGCCGCGAGACCGTGGACGTCGCAAACACGAAGTACACCGACATCCACATGCCCTCGAATACGAGCGCCGGTCTCTTTATCGGCATGTTCAGCCTCGTGCTGGGCTTCGCAGGCATCTGGCACATCTGGTGGCTGGCCATCGCTGGTTTCGTCGGCATTCTCGCGACGGCAATCGGCTACAGCTTCCAGAAGAACGAGGGCTACTACATCCCGGCCGCCAAGGTCCGGGCGGACGAAGAAATGCGCAGCCGCGCACTGGTCAAGGCATTCGCTGACAAGCAACGCCGTGGCAAGGTTGAAGAAGCACTGGAGGCCAACTGATGTTGACGAATACAAGTGCGGCCGCACTCGCGGAGCACGATCACCACGATCACCCGCCGTCACACTCGGTGTTCGGCTTCTGGCTGTACCTGATGACGGACTGTATTCTGTTCGGCTCGCTGTTCGCAGTGTTCGCCGTGATGCAGAACCAGTTCGCAGGCGGCCCGACGGGTAAGGACCTGTTCGACATTCCGGGCGTCGCGATGGAAACGGCAGTGCTGCTGCTGTCGTCCATCACGTACGGCTTCGCGATGATCGGCGCGTACAAGAAGCGTACCGGCCAGGTGCTGTTCTGGCTGGCCGTCACGTTCCTGCTGGGCGCGACCTTCCTGTATTTCGAACTGCATGAATTCGCGCACCTGATCGAAGAAGGCGCGGGTCCGCAACGCAGCGCGTTCCTCTCGTCGTTCTTCACGCTGGTGGCCACCCACGGTCTCCACGTGACGATGGGCATGATCTGGATGGTCGTGCTGATGGTGCAGACCCTCAAGGCGCCGGAAATCGGCGAGCGCGAAATCCGCCGTCTGTCGTGCCTGAGCCTTTTCTGGCACTTCCTGGACATCGTCTGGATCTGCGTGTTCTCTTTTGTTTATCTTGCGAGCGTGATCTAAATGAGTGCTCATTCCATCCACGAAGAAGAAAGCCACGGCAGCCTCGGCGGCTATCTGGCAGGTTTCGTCCTGGCGGTGGTGCTCACGGCCGCTTCGTTCTGGCTCGTGCTGCATGGCGGCTTCTCGCGCGAAACCGCGCTGCTCGGCCTGGCCGCGCTGGCCGTCGTGCAGATCCTCGTGCACCTCGTGTTCTTCCTGCACATGAACACGTCGTCGAGCCAGCGCTGGAACGTGACCGCGTTCACCTATACGGTGCTGACGGTGGCGATCATCGTCGGCGGCACGCTGTGGGTCATGCACAACGTCGGCATGAATATGATGTCGCGTTAATGGCTTGTCGCGCTTGCGTCCGGTGCTTGTGCCGGGCGTAACGATCAGGCAAACGCCGCCAGGGCTTCGGCCCGGCGGCGTTTTTCATTTTGGGCGCGGGATTTCGCTTCGGAAACGCTTCGTTCGGGTGGAGTTTCCGATCGTGGAACGCGTGCGCGGCCGTTTCTCTTCGGAAAGTGTGCGACGGCCGCGCCTTCGCTGCGCAGGTGTCGCTCAGTTGCTGCTCAGTTGCCGAAGCGCTGCCGCACGACTTCTGCGACGGCCTTGCCGAGCTTGTGGTGCTGATCGGCTTCGTAGTGCACGCCGTCGGTGGGGCTGACTCTTACGATTTCCCCGGCATCGAGAAACGCCGAACCGTGTTTCACCGCCACGCGCTCGTAGAGCGGCGCGAGCAGGCGCGACCTGGCTGCGCCGCCCACGAAGATCTCGCCGAGAAAGCCCACTTCGTCGATCGGCGCCGGCGCCATCAGCAGAACGTGCGGCGTCGATCCGCCCGGTCCCGCCCGACATGCGACGAGCGTTTCGAGCAGCACGTCGACCGAATTGGCGATGTCGGTGGGCGTGACGGAAAAACGCGCCTTGAGGTCGTTGGTGCCGAGCATGAGCACGACCACGTCCACGGGCAACTGACTCTCCAGGCACGGGCGCAGGTACGCGAGGCCGTTCTTGTGATGACCCTCGATCGGGTCGTCGTGAACCGTCGTGCGCGCGGGCAGACCTTCCTCTATCACGTGCCACTCGCTGCCGAGCGCGGCGGCCAGCACGCCGGGCCAGCGGTCGGCGGGGCCGAAGCGCGCGAGCACGCCGGGCAGGTTGAGCGGCTTGGTGCCGTGGGTATTGGAATCGCCGTAACAGAGCAGGGTGCGTGACGACATGACAGTCTCTCCGGGTAATGGCACTACGCTAAACGTGAGATTACTAGACGACTGGTCTATTCGGCCTGTAACATGGCAATCCATGAACGCAGCGCCAGCCGTCGAAGTACGGCAACACATCCTCGATACCGCCATGCCCATCCTGCTGGGCAAAGGCTTTTCGGCAGTGGGTCTCAACGAGATCCTCGCGGCCGCCGGCGTCCCCAAGGGGTCGTTCTATCACTATTTCGGCTCGAAGGAGGCGTTCGGCGAAGCATTGCTGACGTCGTATTTCGCCGAGTACGTGGAACGCCTCGAGGCGCAGTTCGGGCGCCAGACGGATACACCGGCCATGCGGCTCATAGGGTACTTCGAGCATTGGCGCACGCTGCAGTGCGCGGACGGTCCCGATGGCAAATGCCTCGCGGTGAAGCTGGGCGCGGAGGTGAGCGACCTCTCGGAGCCAATGCGCGCGGTCCTGCGCCGCGGCACCGACGAGATCGTCGGGCGCATCGCCGCCTGCATCGAGGAAGGTCGGGCCGATGGATCGCTCGCGGGCGCGAGCGACGCCGCCGTGACGGCGGCGGCACTGTACCAACTCTGGCTTGGTGCAACGCTGATGGAAAAGATCCGCCGCGACCGCAGCCCGCTCGACGTTGCAATGGCGACCACGCGGCAATTGTTGAACCTGCCGCCCGGCGATTGATCGAACGCGAATCCAGGCCACGCAGCAACAGGAATGCAGTGAACCGGCGCCCTTGAGCGGGCGCCATGTGTGAAGGGCCGTTTGGTGCGGCAAGTGAATAGACGACCGGTCTAATAGCGTGCGGGAAGCATGCCGTGCCGACCGGTTTCGCGGGGCGCGCGAGCGCCCGGACATCACAGAAAAGAGGAACGCCGATGAAGGTACTGATCGTTTTGACTTCGCACGAAGACCTCGGCAACACGGGCAAGAAGACCGGTTTCTGGCTGGAGGAATTCGCCGCGCCGTACTACGCGTTGCGCGACGCGGGTGCGCAGATTACGCTGGCGTCGCCGAAGGGCGGCCGGCCTCCGCTCGATCCGAAGAGCAGCGATCCCTCGGCCCAGACCGATGCGACGCGCCGCTTCAACGCCGACGCCGCGGCGCGCGCAGAACTTTCCAATACGAAACGTCTCGCCGACGTGGACGCGAGCGCGTTCGACGCCGTGTTCTATCCTGGTGGCCACGGCCCGCTGTGGGATCTCGCGGAAGATCCGGTCTCGATCGCGCTGATCGAGAAGACGATTGCGGCGGGCAAGCCGGTCGCGGCCGTGTGCCATGCACCGGGCGTGCTGCGTCACGTGAAGGGCGCGGACGGCCGGCCGCTGGTGGCGGGCAAGGCGGTCACCGGCTTTTCGAACAGCGAAGAAGCCGCCGTGCAGCTGACCGACGTGGTGCCGTTCCTCGTCGAGGACATGCTGAAGGAAAGCGGCGGCAAGTACACGAAAGCCGCGGACTGGGCGCCGCACTTCGCGACCGACGGGCTGCTCATCACCGGGCAGAACCCGGCTTCGTCGGAACCTGTAGCCGAGGCGCTGCTCGCGGCGCTGCGCAGCAAGTGAGCGCAGACGCTCTGCCGTCTGCGATCGATTGCTGGCGCGGCCCGTTGAGTCTCGAGTCTTTCGGCCGGACGCTCCGCGCGCGTGTCGCGTCCGGTTGCTTTGCTTTGCCGTTTCTCCAGTTTTGAACCGCCGGTCCCAGGCTGAAGGCGGCGAGGCAATCGCTGCCTCCATCCGCTCCCGATCTTCATTTCCTCCCGGCAACGCCAGCTGCGGCGCGCCCGGCGGCTTGCGTCCATCGCAACCATCACGAGACCTCAGTCGGCCACTCAGGCGGCCACTCTGGTCGACACAGGAGAGCAGTAGATGTCTGCATTGTTCGAACCGTTCAAGCTCCAGGGCGTGTCCCTGCGCAACCGCATTGCCGTGCCGCCGATGTGTCAGTACATGGCCGTCGACGGCAGGGTCAACGACTGGCATCACGCCCACTACACGCAAATCGCGCGTGGCGGCGCGGGCCTCGTGATTGTCGAAGCCACGGCGGTTTCGCCGGAAGGCCGCATCACGCCGGGCTGCACGGGCATCTGGAACGACGAGCAGGCCAAGGCCTTTGCGCCGATAGTCGCCGCGATCAAGGCGGCCGGCGCGGTGCCGGGCATCCAGATCGCGCACGCGGGCCGCAAGGCGAGCGCGAACCGCCCATGGGAGGGTGACGACCATATCGCCGAAGGCGATGAGCGCGGCTGGCAGACGATCGCGCCGTCCCCGATCGAGTTCGGCGCGCATCTGCCGAAAGTCCCGCGCGCGATGACGCTCGACGATATTGCGCGCGTGCGCGAGGACTTCGTCGCGGCGGCGAAGCGGGCGCTCGACGCCGGTTTCGAATGGCTCGAGCTGCACTTCGCGCATGGCTATCTGGGCCAGAGTTTCTTTTCGGAACATTCGAACCAGCGCACCGACGCCTATGGCGGCAACCTCGAAAACCGCAGCCGTTTCCTTCTGGAAACGCTGGCTGCCGTGCGCAAGGTCTGGCCGGAGCACCTGCCGTTGACTGCGCGCTTTGGCGTCATCGAATACGATGGTCGCGACGAGCAGACGCTTGCCGAGTCGATCGAGCTGGCCAAGGGCTTCAAGCGCGAAGGGCTCGACATGCTGAGCGTGAGCGTGGGTTTCACCACGCCGACCGCGCAGATTCCCTGGGCGCCGGCCTTCCTCGCGCCGATCGCGCAAAAGGTGCGCCGCGCCGTGGGTCTGCCGGTGTCGTCGGCATGGGGTATCGGCACGCCGGAGTTGGCCGAGCGCTCTGTGGCCTCGGAGCAACTGGACCTCGTGATGGTCGGCCGCGCGCATCTTGCGAACCCGCATTGGCCGTACTTTGCCGCACAAGCGTTGAAGGTCGAGCGCGCGGCATGGACGCTGCCCACACCGTACGCGCATTGGCTCGAACGCTATAAGGTGAGTTAAGCAGGGCGATGGGCAATATTGCCCATCGGCAATTTCGTTGACGATAAGGAAATATCGATGAGCATCTATCTCTTTGCGAGCATCACGCCGAAGCCCGAACACGTTGCCGAACTGGAGGCGGAACTGCGTCACATGGTGGTGCAGACGCGCAATGAAGCGGGCAATCGCCGTTATGACCTGCTACGTCGCGCAGATGGCGCACCGGGTTTTTATATCTACGAAACCTATGTGGACGAAGCGGCGGTGCAAGCGCATCGTGAGAGCGCGCATTACGTGGCGTTTCGCGGCAAGATTGGCGACTGGCTGGCCGAACCGGTCGACGTCAAGGTGTTGAAGGGTGTGGATATCGCGGCGTGAAGCCGCGAATTCGGCCGCATGCCTGAGCGCATTCGAAGCAAGCCGCCGGGCGTTGCGATGCCCGGCGCATGATTCGCTTTACGCCAATGCGCGCGTCCCAGCAGGGTATTAAGCCGTAGTCCAGAATAAATTTCAGGGCTCGCTGGTCGACGTCGTGAATATTTCTTCGATCCGCCAATGCGGCCAATTAAAATCGGGCTGTCGCTCCCAGACTGGCTCATCCGAATGCAGATCGAAGACCTTTTTCAGCGTGCTCACGAACGGCATCTCGCAGGCGATCTTGCGTCTGCGCGCGAAACTTACAGTCGTATTGTCGATCTGGATCCGTCACACAGCGACGCGGTATTCCGGCTTGGCGTAGTCGACGTTCAGGAGGGGCGCTATCAGGAAGCCATCGCGTGGCTTACGCGCGCCTTCGATCTCAAACCTGGCGATCGACGGTATCGCGAGGCATTGGGGCAGGCCTTCGCGCTCGCACATCGTTACGAAGAAGCCACCTCGATTTATCGCGGGTTGCTCGATGAGGATGACGCGGATCCCGACCTATGGTTCGGGCTAGGCAGCGCGCTGCAGGCACAGGGCGCGCTGCATGAAGCGGCGTCGGCGTGGGAAGCGGTTTCGCAACGCGATCCACGCCGGGCCGACGCACTCAATAATCTCGGCAACTGCTGCCGTTTGCGCAACGAGCCCGCGTTGGCGCAGTCCGCGTACGAGCGCGCGCTGGCGGCGCAACCCGGCAACGCGGACGCGCTCACGAACCTCGGCACGCTGCTGCAGGCGCAAGGCCGGCACGAGCAGGCGCAGGGGTTGCTGCGCGAGGCGGTGGCTGCGGCACCCGGGTCGCCGGCCGCGCTCGTGAATCTCGGCGCGGTGTTGATCGAGTGCGAGAATCCGCAGGAGGCCGCAGACGTGCTCGCGCGTGCGGTGGCGATCGCGCCGGCCTTCGCGCCGGCGGCCTTCAATTACGGCAACGCGCTGCATGCGCTAGGCCATGGCCGCGAGGCGCAGACGCAGTATCGGCGAGTGCTCGAGATCGAGCCCGGGCATGCCGAAGCGGCGAACAATCTCGGCAACGTGTGTCGCGAGCTGGGCGAGCACAAGGCGGCAATGGAGGCGTTCGAAACGGCCATTCAGGCGCGGCCCGATTTCGTCGACGCCTATAACAATGCGGCCAACCTGTTGCGCGCGCTCGGCCGCCAGGATGCAGCGTGCGTCTTGCTGCGCAAGGCACTGGCGCTCGCACCCACGCACTCGGCCACGCTGAACAACCTCGGCAACGTGCTCAAGGACCGCGGCGAGCTAGAGGACGGCATCGTGTGCCTGCGTCAGGCGCTGGCGAGCGATCCCGGCAACCTGACCGCGCATAGCAATTTGCTCTATGCACTTTCGTTCCAGTCGTCCGATGCCGCGGCGATTCTTGCCGAAGCGCGCCGCTGGGCCGCGCAGCACGAAATGCCACTGCGCGCGTCTCGCGTTGCGCAGGCTCCGGTGCGCGCTTCAGGGCGGCGCCTGAGAATCGGTTATGTATCGGCGGATTTTCGTGAGCATTGCCAGGCATTTTTCATGATGCCGCTATTGTCGAACCACGACAGGACGCGCTTCGAGATCCACGCGTATTCGAGCGTCGTGCGTCCCGACACCATTACCACGCGCCTCGCTACGCACGTGGACGTCTGGCACGACGTGCGCCCGCTCGGCGATGCCGCGCTGGCCGAGAAAATCCGCGCGGACGGCATCGATATTCTCGTCGATCTGGCGATGCACATGGCCGATGGCCGGCCTTTGCTGTTTGCGCGTCAGGCAGCACCGGTGCAGGTCGCGTGGCTCGCCTATCCGGGCACGACCGGCCTCGACGCCATGAATTACCGCCTGACCGATCCATATCTCGACCCGTCCTCGCATGACAGTCAGTACAGCGAACGTTCAATCCGCCTGCCTGACACGTTCTGGTGCTATGACCCTCTCGCGGTGGAGCCGGCCGTCAACGGGCTGCCGGCCGAGAGCGCCGGCTATGTGACGCTAGGCAGCCTGAATAACCCGTGCAAGCTGACTGACGCTACGCTCGATCTCTGGGCTGCGGTCTTCGCGGCGCTGCCCGATGCGCGATTGCTGCTGATGGCGCCGCAAGGCGATGCGCGCGAGCGTCTCGCGGCACGGTTGGCGCGCCACGGCATTGATCGCGCACGTGTGCGCTTCGCGGCGTTTCAGCCGCGCGACGCCTATTTGCGCACGTATCATGAGATCGATCTCGCGCTGGACACGTTGCCGTACAACGGTCACACCACGAGCCTCGACGCGATGTGGATGGGCGTGCCGGTGGTCACGCGCGTGGGTGCGACGTGCGCGGGGCGCGCTGGCTTGTCTCAGTTGGCGAATCTCGGGCTCGACGAGCTCGCCGCGTTTTCCGACGACGCATTCGTGCGAACCGTTGTTGAACTGTCGAACGATCTGCCACGGCTGGCCGGTCTGCGCGCTTCATTGCGCGCGCGCATGGAGGCGTCGCCGCTCATGGACGGCGTACGTTTCGCGAGGGGCATGGAGGCCGCTTACGAAACGATGTGGCGCGAGCAAAGGGGAGCGGTGACCGACGCGCCAGAAAGCGCGTCGTGAAATCGCGATGAAATCGAGGTGAAATCGCGCTGAAGCGGCTGGCAGGATGGATTAGGCCGTTCGGCCAGCTTGCGAACCGGCGCGGGCGGCCCGGGCAGGGGCTCGGCGGGCACACGCCCGGCGTGCTGTATAAATATACAGTAGAATCTCAACCCAGACGGCCCCACCAGGGCTGAGCGTTGCCGGGCCGCGCCGCCCGGCCCCACGCGTTTCATCCAGCCGGAATGCCAGCGCAAGTGAGCGATAACCGATCTATTCGTATCCGCGGTGCCCGCCAGCACAACCTCAAGAATCTCGACCTCGACCTGCACACCGGCCAAATGACGGTCGTGACCGGCCCGTCTGGCTCGGGCAAGTCCAGCCTCGTGTTCGACACCCTTTACGCGGAAGGGCAGCGCCGTTACGTCGAAACCTTCAGTGCATATGCACGCCAGTTTCTCGACCGCATGGACCGGCCACAGGTCGATCGCGTCGACGGCGTGCCGCCCGCCATCGCCATCGACCAGACCAACCCCGTGCGCAGTTCGCGCTCCACGGTCGGCACGATGACGGAGTTGAACGACCATCTGAAGCTGCTCTACGCGCGCGCCGCGAATCTGTTCGACCGCGAGACCGCGCAGCCGGTGCGTCACGACACGCCCGAGACGATCTACGCGGAATTGCGCTCGCGCACGGCCGCGGGCGACCCGCGCCTCGTCGTGACGTTCCCGGTCGAGTTGCCCGAGACGACCACCGAAGAGGAAGTCGCGCAGTGGCTTTCCGCCAGCGGCTACACACGCGTGCAGGCGCAGCGCGAAGTGAAGGGCGCCGACGGCACGCGCAAGCTGCTAGACGTGGTGGCCGACCGCTTCCGCCTGCAGAACGCCGAGAAGAGCCGCGTGATCGAGGCGATCGAGGCGTCGCTCAGGCGCGGTGCCGGACGTGTGAACATTTATGTCGTATCGGAAACCGACGGCGCCGCCGATGTTTCCGATGCGAAACCCGAGCCGCAGATCTGGCGCTTTTCCACCGGCCTCCATTGCCCGGACAGCGATCTGCGCTATGCGGACCCGCAGCCGGCACTGTTCTCGTTCAACTCGGCCTACGGCGCGTGCGATGTGTGCCGCGGCTTCGGCCGCGTGATCGGCGTCGACTGGGGGCTTGTGATTCCCGACGCGCGCAAGACACTACGCGGCGGCGCGATCAAGCCGCTGCAAACGCCCGCGTGGAAGGAGTGTCAGGATGACCTGATGCGCTACGCCGCCAAGGCCGGCATTCCGCGCGACACTGCGTGGTCGGAATTGACGCAGGAGCAGCGCGACTGGGTGCTTAACGGCACCCCGGACTGGAAGGGCAACTGGCAAGCGCAGTGGTACGGCGTCAAGCGATTCTTCCAGTATCTGGAGTCGAAGGCGTACAAGATGCACATTCGCGTGCTGCTTTCGAAGTACCGCAGCTACACGCCGTGCGAAACGTGCGGCGGCGCGCGCCTGAAAACGGAGGCTTTGCAATGGCGCCTTGGGTCGCAGGAGAATGCGGACGAGGTGCTCGCGCCCGAGGCGCGTTTCATGCCGCACGGCGTGCAGTGGTCGCGCGCGCAACTCGAAGCGCTGCCTGGCCTTACGCTTCACGACGTCATGCTGCTGCCGATCGAGCGCATCCGCCGTTTCTTCGACGGTCTCTCGCTATCGTCAGCACTGCTTGACGACGCGCTCAAGCTGCTGCTCGCGGAAGTGCGCACGCGGCTGAAGTATCTATGCGACGTCGGACTCGGCTATCTCACGCTCGACCGCCAGAGCCGCACGCTCTCGGGCGGCGAGGTGCAGCGCATCAACCTGACCACGGCGCTCGGCACGTCGCTCACGAAGACGCTATTCGTCCTCGACGAGCCGAGCATCGGCCTGCATCCGCGTGACCTGAACCGCATCGTCGAAGCGATGCACCGCCTGCGCGACGCGGGCAACACGCTCGTGGTCGTCGAGCACGATCCCTCGGTGATGCTGGCCGCCGACCGGCTGATCGACATGGGGCCCGGCCCGGGTGAGCGTGGCGGCACGATTGTCTACGACGGCACGCCCGACGACATTCGCTCGTCCGGCACCTTGACGGGCGAGTACCTGGGCGGCCACCGGGCCGTCGCCGACGCTTCGCACTGGGAGCGCCGCGCCGTCGATGCGAGCACGCCGCGCCTCGTGCTCGAAGGCGCGAGCGAGCACAATCTGCGCGACGTGACGGTGGAGATTCCCCTGCAGCGCCTCGTGTGCGTAACGGGCGTGTCGGGCTCCGGTAAATCGACGCTCGTGCAGGACGTGCTGTATCCGGCTCTCGCGCGTCACCTCGGCAAGGCCACCGAAGCGCCAGGCGTCTATCGCAACCTGAGCGGCGCGGAGCAGATCAGCGACGCCGTGTTCGTCGACCAGTCGCCGATCGGCAAGACCGCGCGCTCGAATCCGGCCAGCTACGTGGGTGCGTTCGACGAGATCCGCAAGCTGTTCGCCAAGGCGCCGCTCGCAAAGCAGCGCGGCTATACGGCGGGCATGTTCAGCTTCAACTCGGGCGAGGGGCGTTGCCCGACCTGCGGCGGCTCGGGTTTCGAGCACATCGAAATGCAGTTCCTGAGCGACGTCTATCTGCGCTGCCCGGACTGCGACGGCAGCCGCTACCGCCCGGAAGTGCTCGAAGTGAAGATCGAGCGCGGTGGCCGCACGCTCTCGGTTGCGGACGTGCTGGATCTCACCGTCAGCGAGGCGGCGCAATGCTTCCGTGAGGATGCCGAAGTATTGCGCGTGATCCAGCCGATCGTCGACGTGGGTCTCGAATACGTGAAGCTCGGGCAACCCGTGCCGACGCTTTCGGGCGGCGAGGCGCAGCGCCTGAAGCTCGCGGGCTATCTGGCGGAAACGGCGCAGGCGAAAGGCAGGGAGAACGCAGCCGGTGGGCGCCTTTTCATGTTCGATGAGCCCACCACAGGCCTGCATTTCGACGACATCGCCAAGTTGATGCGCGCGTTCGGCAAGCTCCTCGCGGGTGGCCATTCGCTGCTCGTGATCGAGCACAACCTCGACGTGATCCGCGCCGCGGACTGGCTGATCGATCTCGGCCCGGAAGGCGGCGACGCGGGCGGCGAGGTGGTGTGCGTGGGCACGCCGGACGACGCGATCGCCTGCCCGCGCTCGCATACGGGCGCCGCGCTCGAACGTTATGAAGCCGCGCTCGGCAACGGCGCCGGCACGCTCGTGGCGGAGGAAGAGGGCGTAGCGCTGCAGACGGCGTTGCGCGCGGCGCAGACGCGCCGCGAGATTCAGGGCGAGGACGTGGTGCGCATCGTGAACGCACGCGAGCACAATCTCAAGGCGCTCGACGTCGACATTCCGCATGGCCGGTTCAATGTGATTACTGGTGTCTCGGGCTCGGGCAAATCCACGCTCGCGTTCGACATTCTCTTTCATGAGGGCCAGCGCCGCTACCTCGAATCGCTGAATGCCTACGCGCGCTCCATCGTGCAGCCCGCGGGGCGGCCGGAAGTCGATGCCGTCTACGGCATTCCGCCTACCGTCGCCATCGAGCAGCGTCTCTCGCGAGGCGGCCGCAAGAGCACGGTGGCGACCACGTCCGAGGTGTGGCATTTCTTGCGGCTCCTGTATGTGAAACTCGGCGTGCAGCATTGCGTGCATGACGGCACGCCGGTGACGTCGCAGAGCGTCGATGCAATCGTCGCGCAACTGCTGCGCGAGCACCGCGGCCAGCACGTGGGCCTGCTCGCGCCACTCGTCGTGAACCGCAAGGGCGTCTACACCGACCTCGCGAAATGGGCGAAGGCGCGCGGCAATACGCATCTGCGCGTGGATGGCGAATTCGTGCCGGTTTCGCCATGGCCGAAGCTCGACCGGTTCCGCGAGCACACGATCGAATTGCCGGTTGGCGATCTCGTGATCGAGCCGGAAAACGAGGCGCAATTGCGCCAGATGCTCGCCGCGACGCTCGAAGCCGGCAAGGGCGTGGTGCATCTGCTGGCGCCGCTCGATGGGCTCGGTCATGCGCTCGGCAACGGCAATTCGACTGCGCGCATCGGTGAAGTCAAGGTGCTTTCGACGCGGCGCGCCTGCCCCGTGTGCGGCACGAGCTATCCCGAGCTCGATCCGCGCATGTTCTCGTACAACAGCAAGCACGGCTGGTGCACGACTTGTGTGGGCACCGGTCTCGCGCTCACGCGCGAGCAGCGCGCGGCCTATGACGATACCGTCGTTGGCGCCGACGATCGCGGCCGTGAGCAGACCTTGCCGTCCGAGGAGTTGGAGCCGGACGGTATGGTCGACGAGCCGTGCCCGGATTGCCATGGCACGCGCCTGAATCCGGTCGCGCGCGCGGTGACATTCGATGAGCATCCGATCGTCGACGTCGCGCAGTGGACCGTGGCCGAAACGCGCCGCTGGATCGAGTCGCTCGAGCTGAACGGCCGCGATGCGCAGATCGCGCGCGACGTGGTGAGCGAAATACGCAGCCGCTTGCAGTTCCTCGAAGAAGTCGGGCTCGGCTATCTGAGCCTCGACCGCGCCGCGCCGAGTCTCTCGGGCGGCGAGGCGCAGCGGATTCGTCTCGCGGCGCAGCTCGGCAGCAATCTGCAGGGCGTGTGCTATGTGCTCGACGAGCCGACCATCGGCCTGCATCCGCGCGACAACCAGATTCTGCTCGACGCGCTGCGCAGTCTGGGCGAGAAGGGCAATACGCTCGTCGTCGTCGAGCACGACGAAGACACGATTCGCCGCGCGGATCACATCATCGACATCGGGCCGAGCGCCGGCAAGCGCGGTGGACGCGTGGTCGCGCAGGGCAAGGTCGCCGATCTCGCGGCACAGCCCGACTCCGTGACGGGCCGCTATCTCGCGCATCCGATCGTGCATCCACTGCAGCCGCGCCGCGAAGTGAAGCCGGCGCGTGCGGGTCGCGAGGCCGTGCCCGCGCAGTGGCTCACCGTGCATGGCGGCAAGCTGCACAACCTGCGCGACGTGACGGCGCAGATTCCGCTCGGCCGCCTCGTGGCGATCACGGGCGTGAGCGGCTCCGGCAAGTCGACGCTCGCGCGCGATGTGCTGCTCTCGAATCTGCTCGACGCGGTGGGGCGTTCGGTGCTGTCTTCCCCGGCGGAGCGCCGCGCGCGCAAGGCCGCGAAGGAGAGTGCACCGAGCGCTGCCGAGCGCCGTTCGAGCGTGCTTGCGCGCACGATCAAGAAGCCGAAGCTCGACGTTTCGCATACGTGGCAGGGCTGCGACGCGATTAGCGGATGGGAAACCATCGACCGCGTGCTCGAAGTCGATCAGACGCCGATCGGAAAAACGCCGCGTTCGTGTCCCGCCACCTATATCGGTGTGTGGGACGCGATTCGCCGTCTCTTTGCCGATACGCTCGAGGCGCGCGCGCGCGGCTATAGCGCGTCGCGCTTCTCGTTCAATACCGGCGATGGCCGCTGCCCGGCCTGCGAAGGCCAGGGCGTGCGCACGATCGGCATGAGCTTCCTTCCCGATGTGAAAGTGCCGTGCGATGTCTGCCACGGCCAGCGTTTCAATCCGGAAACCTTGGCCGTCACATGGCGTGGCCGGAACATCGGCGAAGTGCTGACGATGGAGATCGATGAGGCCGTGGAGTTCTTCGGCCCGATCACGAGCATTGCGCATCCGTTGCAGCTCATGAAGGACGTCGGGCTCGGCTACCTCACGCTCGGGCAGCCGTCGCCGACGCTCTCAGGGGGCGAGGCGCAGCGCATCAAGCTCGTCACGGAGCTCTCCAAGGTGCGCGACGACATCACGCGGCGCGGCCAGAAGGCACCGCACACGCTCTACGTGCTCGACGAGCCCACCGTGGGGCTGCATATGGCGGACGTGGCGCGCCTCATTCGCGTGCTGCATCGTCTCGCGGATGCGGGGCATAGCGTGGTCGTGATCGAGCACGACCTCGACGTGGTCGCGGAGGCGGACTGGATCATCGATCTCGGTCCCGAGGGCGGCGTGGGCGGCGGCACGATCGTCGGCGCGGCGACTCCGGAAGGGCTCGTGAAGGTGGCGGCGAGCCACACCGGCGCGGCGCTTGCGCCCGTGCTCGCGCGCACGGCGAGCGGCGTGCAGCCGTTGCCGTCTTCTGCCGCGGCCGACGATGCAGCCGCAGCGGCGGACGAAACCGCCCCCGACGGCGCGCGTGCCGCGAAGCGGCGAGCAACCGCCTCATAAGCCGATGCTGCAGGACGCCTGCGAGCGCCCCGAGTGGGCCTCGCAGGCGTCAAACCGCTTGATCTGGGCGGCTCGCGCAAGGTATGATGGGCTCCGCTTGCAGCAAGTCGCCGCGCACCTATAGCGGCCATTCTGGCGAGCGGAGCAGCGGACCTCAGATCCCCTCCGAACCGGCCACGGGTTCCATGCCCGGGTCACCTCATCAGTGCAGCAGGGCTTCGCGGCATTTGGCGAAGCCTTTGTCTTTTCAGGGCAGACGAATCGTTATCGATCAACGCCTTGCCTTAGCGATGCGAGAGGAATTAACCGATGTTCGACCTCGACAGTGAGGCGCGCGAACGGCTCATCCTGTGGATTAAGCGCCGCATGGATGAGTACGGCATTACGCTCGAAGATCTTGAATTATTCATTGCCGAAAGTGAACGGCAGCCGATGTACCGCGATGCATATGGCAATACCTGGAATGGGGAAGGCGACATGCCGTCCTGGTTGTTGCGCTACAAGCATGCGGGGCAGGACATAGAGCATTTTCGCTGCTAGCGGGCGAGGCCTGGCGCAGCATCTGGCGGTCGCATGCGAGACCATGCGCGGCGCACGGGGCCCTTCCTGATTTGCCCGATTGTCTGTTTGGCGGCTTTAGTCATTGCGGCAAAATTTCAGTGCCGTTTTAAAAATGCCTTTCGGTGGATATTGCCCATTTAATCAATGGCGCTTCGCATCCGCCTGCTCCGGTTTGGCCATAAGCCGTTTAAGCGTATATTCGTCGGAAGATCGTTGATCTTGCCGATTGGCCATGCCGTGCGGTTGCGCCACAATACCGGCCATTGCGCTTATGCCGTGTCCAGGGGGCGAATATGGCGTTACTGGTGCTGGGCCTTGCAATCTTCATTGCCATGCATTCGATCCGCGTCGTAGCCGCGCCATGGCGCGAGGCGCAAATCGAGCGCTTCGGCATGCCGGCATGGCGTGGCTTCTTCGCGCTGTTTTCGATTCTCGGCCTCGTGTTCATCGTCCGGGGCTACGCGCTCGCGCGGCGCTATCCCGTGCCAGTCTGGCTGCCGCCGTTCGGCATGGTGCACGTCACTGCGCTCCTCACCGCGATTGCCTTCGTGATGATCGCGGCTGCCTGCGTGCCGGGCAATCACATCAAGCGCGCGCTGGGCCAGCCGTTCATGAGCGGCGTGGCGCTCTGGGCGTTCGCCCATCTGCTCGCCAACGGCACGCTTCACGCCATCGTCCTGTTCGCCGCGTTGCTGGTCTGGGCGCTGCTCAAGCTGCGTGCGGACCGTCGGCGCGATCGCGAGGTCGGTGTCGTCTATGCGCAGGGTACGTTGGCGCGCGATGCGCTGGTCGTCGTGATCGGACTCGTCGCGTGGGACCTGTTCGCGTTCTGGCTGCACGGAATGCTGATCGGCGTGCGCCCGCTCGGCTGACGCGAGCCGCAAAATCAAAAAAAGAAGCCTGCTCGAGGCAGGCTTCGTCAAGGTGCAGCTCGGAGTTCCGCGATCAGATCGCAGTGGTTGCGATCTTAGGGTCTGTTCATGAAAGCCGCGTGAAAGTCGGCGCAGGCGGATCTGTAGCTGGACCGGCTACATGCGCCGCTGCGCCGCCGCGCATCACAGATCGAAGAACACCGTTTCGCGTTCGCCCTGCATGCAGATATCGAAGTGATAGACGATGCTCCCTGCCTGCTCGCTGCGGCGCGCGACCAGCGTGCCACGACGCGCTTCGGGCACCGCGGCGAGCACCGGGTCGGCGCTATTCGCAGCGGCTTCGTCGTCGAAATAAATGCGCGTGAAGGTGTGCGTGAGCATGCCGCGCATCATGACGATCACGTTGATGTGCGGCGCTTCGTCTGCCTGCTCGCGTCCCGGCTTCACCGTGCGCACGACGAAGCGCTGTTCCGGATCCGTGCCGGTGCCCACGCGTGCGAAGCCGCGGAAGCCGTTTTCGGCCACCTGGGCGCGTGACGCGGGATATTGGCCGTTGGCGTCGACCTGCGAGAACTCCAGCATGGCGTCGAAGACCGGCTTGCCGTCCCCGTCGATCACGCGCCCGATCAGCGTGATGTGCTCGCCGGGCGTTTGCCGGCCGGCCATCTCAGGCGTGAAGAGGCTCTTGAAATCGAAGTCGTATTGCTGCGGGCACAGGCCGTAGGCGAAGTACGGGCCGACGGTTTGCGAAGGCGTTTCTTTGAGTGCCATGATCAACGCTCCGTGGGAGTCTGGTTCGGGCCGCGCAGCACGATGTCGAATTCGTAGCCGAGTGCAAAGCCTTCTTCGGTGGTGTCGAGCGAGAAGCGCGAGATCATGCGATCGCGCGCCTGTTCGGGCGTGCCCTGGAAGATCGGGTCGTAGGCAAGCAGCGGGTCGCCGGGAAAATACATCTGCGTGACGAGGCGCGAGCCGAAGTAATCCCCGAACAGTGAGAAGTGAATGTGATTCGGCCGCCACGCGTTGGGGTGATTGCCCCACGGGTACGCGCCCGGCTTGATCGTGAGGAAGCGATAACGGCCGTCGTTGTCGGTCACGCAGCGCCCCGCACCCAGAAAGTTCGGGTCGAGCGGCGCATCGTGCTGGTCCTGCTTGTGAACGTAGCGTCCAGCTGCATTGGCCTGCCAGATTTCAACGAGCGAATTGCGCACCGGCTTGCCGCCGTCGTCCAGCACACGGCCCGTGACGATGATGCGCTCGCCGAGCGGCTCGCCATTGCGCGCCGCGTTGCGCGTGAGATCGTGGTCGAGCGCGCCGAGATCTTCCGCGCCGTACACGGGCGCATGCAGATTGCGCAATTTTTCCTTTAGTGGAATCAGCGGCAGCGTCGGGCCACGTTTGACCGATGAGCGATACGGCGGATAGACATACGCCGGATGCGAATCGAAATCGCGCGGCGACAGGAAGGACTCGTCCATGTGGGTGTCTCCTGGCAGGATTGTGGGAGGAAGGTGCGCTACGCGGCGGACGGTCGCAGCGCACGCATGCCGCCACTTTATCCAAGGCGAAAAGTTATGCAAAATGACGTTTTCTCGCGTCTCGTATAACCAACCGTTATGCAAAACCGGCTTGCGGACTCACGCGTCAAATTTCGCCATCTCCAGTGCTTTCTCGCGGTTGCGCAGTTCGGCAGCGTGCAGCAGGCGGCCGAGAGCCTTTCGATTACGCAGCCGGCGGTTTCGAAGACGATTGCCGAGCTCGAGTCGGCGCTCGGCGTGAAGCTGTTCGAGCGCGGGCGGCACGGCGCGGTGCCCACGCGGGAGGGGCAGCTTTTCATGCCGCACGCGAGCGCGTGTGTGAGCGCGCTGCGCCAGGGCGTTGCGCTGCTTGCGCGCGAAGAGGGGGCGGTGGCGGCAACGCTCGACATCGGCGTGTTGCCGACGGTGGCGACCGCGCTCGTGCCGACTGCGCTGCGGCACTTCGCGGGCGAGTGGCCGCGCGTGAGCATACGGCTCCTGACGGCTGCCAATGCGGAATTGCTCGAGCGCCTGAAAGCGGGGGCGATCAGTTTTGCGGTCGGGCGTCTCGCGGATCCGGAGCGCATGGTGGGCCTGAGTTTCGAGCAGCTCTACAACGAGCCGATGGCAGTGGTCGTGCGCTCGGGTCATCCGCTCGCGCAGCAGGCCGGATCGGCGCTGCCGCTGGCGCAGTTCCCCACGCAGTTTCCGCTCGTGCTGCCGCCGTTCGGAACGCTGATTCGGCAGGCCGCGGACAGTCTGCTGGCGGCGTGGGGCGCGCCACCGCTCACCTCGTTTGTCGAATTGCTCTCGGTTTCGGTGGGGCGTGCGCTGGCGCTCGAAAACGACGCGGTCTGGTTTGTGCCGTCGGGGGCGGTCGAATACGATCTGCGCGCGGGTACGCTGGTGCGCCTGCCGCTGCCGAGCGCGGGTGGCGAGGAGCCAGTCGGCCTGATCCAGCGTACCGACACGCAACCGACGGCCGCCGGGCGCGCGTTGATCGACGCGGTGAGACAGGCGGCGCGCGAGCGCGACGCGGCGGTGCATGCGAAACCGGCAGCGAGCCGCACGCGCCGTCGTCCGGGTGCCGCGGCTGGCAGCGGGCACAAGGGGCGCCCAGGCGACGCCGAAGGCTGACGCAGCGGCCCGCGCCTCAGGTTGCCGGAAGTTTCTTTTTGGAACGGGGCGGTTTGCTGGGGGGCGGCGCCGGTTCGGCGGCTTCGAATGCGCCCGGCACCGCGGCGCCTGTCGACATCCAGAGCACCACCGCGTCCTCCTTGCTGGTGGAAACGGCAAAGTGGCCGGTGCGGCTGTCGAAGTAGAGGCTGTCACCGGCCCCGAGATGCGTGGGGGTGTAGAGCTCGGTGTGCAGACAAATGCTGCCGCTGATCACATAGATGAACTCTTCGCCCTCGTGGCGTCCCCAGTCGTCGAACGCGTCCACCGAATGGGCCGTGATGCGCACGAGAAACGGCAGCATGGCCTTGTGCGCGAGTTCCGTGGCGAGCAACTCCATCTCATAGCCGCGATAAGCGTGCGGCTTGCCCGCGCCATGGCGCGTGAGCGCGCGGCGGCCGCCGAAGTCGAGCTTCGGCGTCGAGCCGAACAGCTCGCCCAGATCGATCTTCAGTCCGGCAACGATTTTCTGCAGTACGTCGAAGGTGGGCGACATCAGCCCGTTTTCGATTTTGGAGAGCGTGGAGCGCGACACGCCGCACACGTGGCTCGCGTGCTCGAGCGTCAGGTCGAGGGCAAGG
This sequence comes from Paraburkholderia silviterrae, assembly GCF_004353915.1. Taxonomy (GTDB): domain Bacteria; phylum Pseudomonadota; class Gammaproteobacteria; order Burkholderiales; family Burkholderiaceae; genus Paraburkholderia; species Paraburkholderia silviterrae. Next base: position 129,418 of record NZ_SMRP01000016.1, read on the forward strand.
CGGGCGGCGCGGACGCGGCGGCCGAGGTCTGCGGACGACGAAGCCGCCGATTGCGTAAGCGTGGTGTCCATGAGCGTTAGAAGAGCAGGAGCGAGTGTTCTGGCACGTTTCCGATCATAGCAAATCGTCGCTTTTAGGAAACATCGGCCAGATGGCTAACGTTCGCAGTCTGAGTGCCGACGCCGTGAAAGCCCGTTGGCTCGCATTTCTTCGATTCGAACCATTCAGGGAACCGAATTAACCATGTTTAAAGCTTTTCGTGGATCTTGTTGTCGCGGAAACGGTCTTTCAATACGGTAAGAATTCGAATAGAGCCTCGATCTGCGTCGCGCGGTCACGCGACGAGCCGTATGGCGATCCTTACTATTTGATTTGATGACATACATCAAGTTTGGAGAAGAAAATGCGCGACGAACGTCTCGAATTATTGTTGGCCATATCGCGAAGGACGCTCGGTATCGAAGGCTTCGAGTTGACTGGCAAGCAGACCGTGGACTACCACCTGGTAAGTGTGGAAGACGTTGGCCGTGCGCTTGAGTCTGCGTATGACGCGGGGCTGATCGTCGGTCACCGCGTCGGCCGTGCCGAATGCATCGAAGAGTCCTGAACGCGGCGCACGGGCGCGAGCACTACCGGCGCGTGTGACTTCCCGCGTCGTCACGCGCCTGCCTGGTCGTCCCGCATCCCCTGGTCGATGTTTCCGATAGGAAATTCCGGCACCCGAGCTTTCGCGTAATGCGCGACAGCAGCCAATCGCGGCGCGGCGCCTGTCGCCGTCCTGTCATGCCGCATGAGGGGAGCGCTGTCTCCTTCGCCTTGCTGCACCATTTTCCCCCGTGTATAGTCAGTCCACCAAAGTTTGTTTCTTATCGGAAATAAAGGAACGGTCATGGACGCAGCGCGCATTCTTGCCGACCTCGGCATTTCAGAAGTCGCCAGATCGGGTGAGATTGAGGTGAGATCGCCGATATCCGGCGAGGTGATCGGGCGGGTGGCAAGCCACTCGGCCGCGGACGTCGATGCAGCGCTGGCCCGCGCGCAGGCGGCATTTCTTCAGTGGCGCAACGTGCCGGCGCCGCGCCGCGGCGAGCTGGTGCGCCTGCTGGGCGAGCGTCTGCGCGCGCACAAAGAGGCGCTCGGCAGCCTGGTGTCGCTGGAGGCCGGGAAGATCCTTCAGGAGGGGCTGGGCGAAGTCCAGGAGATGATCGACATCTGCGACTTCGCCGTTGGCTTGTCGCGGCAGCTCTACGGCCTGACCATTGCGTCGGAGCGTCCGGGGCATCGCATGGCTGAGAGCTGGCACCCGATGGGCGTGTGCGCTGTCATCTCCGCGTTCAATTTTCCCGTCGCCGTATGGTCCTGGAATGCCGCGCTCGCGCTGGTCTGCGGCAATCCCGTGATCTGGAAGCCCTCGGAGAAAACGCCGCTCACCGCGCTTGCGGTGCAGAAAATCATGGGCGATGCCGTGCTTGCGTTTGGCGACGCGCCGCAAGGGCTCGTTTCGCTCGTGGTGGGCGGGCGCGACGTTGGCGCGAAGCTCGTGGCCGATCCGCGGGCGGCCATCGTCAGCGCCACCGGCAGCACGGAAATGGGCCGTGCAGTGGGCGTCGCAGTTGCCCAGCGCTTCGGGCGCGCGATCCTCGAGCTCGGCGGCAACAATGCAGGCATCGTGACGCCGAGCGCCGACCGCGAACTGGCTTTGCGCGCGATTCTGTTCTCCGCAGTCGGCACGGCCGGGCAGCGCTGCACGTCGCTACGGCGCCTGTTCGTGCACGAGAGCATCTATGACGCAACGCTCGAGCGGCTCAAGCAACTCTATGCGAAGGTTCCAATCGGAAACCCGCTCACGGCAGGCACCCTGATGGGGCCGCTCATCGACGCGCACGCGTTCGAGCGCATGCAGGCCGCGCTGGAAAGCGCGCGAGCCGAAGGCGGGGTCGTGACGGGCGGCGAGCGCGTTGCCGTCGACGGCTTGCCAAACGGCTATTACGTTCGGCCTGCGCTGGCGGAGATGCCGGCGCAAAGCGCGATTGTCGCAAAGGAAACGTTCGCGCCAATTCTCTACGTCATGAAATATCGCGACTTCGACGAAGCCGTTGCAGCGAACAATGCGGCGGCGCACGGCTTGTCCTCGTGCGTGTTCACGACGGATCTGCGCGAAGCCGAGCGTTTCCTTTGCGCATCGGGCAGCGATTGCGGTATTGCGAACGTCAATATCGGGCCTAGCGGCGCGGAAATCGGCGGCGCATTCGGCGGCGAGAAGGAAACGGGCGGTGGCCGCGAGTCGGGTTCGGACGCGTGGAAGGGCTATATGCGGCGCGCGACCAACACCGTCAACTATTCGTCGGCGCTGCCGCTGGCGCAGGGCATCGATTTTTCTCTCGATTGATCATCGCAACCCAGGGCGGCGGCGCGGTGCGTGCGTCGCTGCCTGGTCCGATTTCTCAGAGCCCGCATCAGGCAATCGCGCATCGGCACAGCTCTGCCAACGCAAAGCGCCCATCGCCCATTTACTTTGGATTGCAGATCAAATGGCGCAGCGCAATGCTCGTCGGCTAACCGCTCCCGGGGCGCGGCCGCGCACCGGGACGCATACGTTGTGCGCTTCAGGCGAGCCGGCGCAGCGGCTCGAGCGACCAGCTATGCGGCACGCCATGCACGGCGAAGAACCACGCGGCAACCCACGAAGCCGCCACGACGATCAGATCGCACCGGCCGCTGCGCCACAGGTTCAGTGAGTGGCGCCGGACGATCCAGGGCACGCCGAGCGGATTCGGCCAGTCTGCAAACAAATGGATCAGCCCGCCACACGCGAAGCCGAATGCCGGCGCGGCAACAGCCAGATGTCCCAGCCCGCGATACGACCACAGTAGCAAGGCAATCCAGCCGAGGCCCCAATGCGTGAACGTGCGATGGGTAATCCATAGCCGGCGCTTCTTGCGCCACCACGCAACTTCGAGCCAGTCAGGCGCGGTACCGCCCGCCACGCCTGCGATGAACGCCAGTGCGGCGTAGAGATGCCAGTGACTGTCCGTCCCGGTGTGCGTGACGATTGCGGCGGCGATGACGCCGGCGGCCCAGCCGGTGGCGTGATGTGCGGTCCCTGATGCCATGAAGCGGTGTAGTGCAAAGTCGAAAGAGGGCGCAATCTTCGCAGATGCGACGGCTTCGTGACAGGGGGCAGCGCGCAGAATTTATCGCGCGCCGTTCGAGACATCAGGTCGTGCAGCGCGCTACGTCGAAGCGCAGTTCTTCCTCAGGCGGATCGTTCGAGCTGGACGCGCCGTGCGTCACGCGAATCACCGATCCATAACCGTTCGGCGTGAGCGTGACGAAGTACGATGCGTTTGAACGCGAGCCAATCGCGAGTTCGGTGGCGTTGCCCGCATGCGATTCGTACGCGCGCGACAAGCGGCTTTCGAGGCAACTCGCAATCGACGAAGGCGAGCGTGCCGAAGACGCGTAGACCATCGTGTCGCTATCGGAAGTGGCGCTGGGCGGCGACGATCCGCAGGCGGCGACGAGTGCGAGCGGCAGGGCGGCGACAAGGCGTTGCGTGAGGGTATTCATGACATGAGCGTCGTGGCGAATGCCTGGCGAAAAGCAACGCGAGATGCGTTGCGGCGAACGTGCTCATGAGTATACGCATGCGTCTGACAGCGCAGGTTCACGCAGAAGTAAAAAGATGCAACAGAGGCAGAGGACGCAGGAAAAAGCCGCGCGAAGGAAGCAAAGAAAAAACGCACATGCGGTCGTGCAGCATGTGCGTTGGGCAGTGAGCGGGCAATGCGGCGGCTCGCGCCGCCTGCCCGAAGACTTGCGCCGCGAGGCGCAAGCCGGTGCGCGTTAGAAGCGGTGACGCAGACCGATTGTTGCGGCAACCTGGTTGCCAGTCGACGAAGGCGACAGCGTGTTGATCGCCGCGACGTTGGCCACGGGCACGCCGTTCTGAACGCCGAGCGAACCCGAAGCGTGCTGGTACACGCCGGCGAGATAGACGTCGGTGCGCTTGCTGAGCGAGTAGTCGGTGCCGAGCATGACGGTGTGCCACTTCGGGCTTTGATCGCCGGTGCCGGTTCCGGTCACGGTCCCGTCGGTGAACGTGTACGAGCCCACGAACGCGAGCGCCGGGGTCAGGTGGTAGGCGCCGTTTATTTCGTAGTTGTCGAGGTGCAGGTTCAGGCCGCTGATGCCCGCGAGATTCATGCCACCGCTGCCGAGGCTTTGCAGGCCGTCGATCTGCGAGTGCGACCACACGAAGCCGACTTGCGCCGGGCCGTACGTGTAGTTCGCGCCGACACCGAACGAGCGCTGCAGGCGAGCCGAGATATTCTGGTCAGCCGAGGCTGCGCCGTTCGCGTTGCCGCCGTAGCTGCCCGAGTTGTTCAGTTGCAGATAGCCGGCCGCCACATTGAGCGGGCCGTTGTTGTATGACGCGCCTGCGCTCCATGCGCGGCTGTTGGCGAAGCCGTTGGCCTGGTTCGAGAAGCCGTACATGCCGCCGAACTGGAAGCCCGCGTAGTTCGCGCTCGAGTACTTGACCGCATTCTTGACCGAGAACGACTGTGCGAAATTGTCGTTATCGAACGGGTGACCGGCCAGGTTGTTGCCGAAGCCGAGGCCGGCTTCCGAGAGCGGCGCCAGATACTGGTTCATCGAGTCGTACTGGCGGCCGAGGGTGAGCGCGCCGTACTGGTCGCTTTGCAGGCCGACGAAGGCTTGACGGTTGAAGCCGCTGTCGCCGTTCTTGTAGCCGCCGTTATTGAGGTTGAAGCCGCTCTCCAACGTGAAGATCGCCTTCAGGCCGCCGCCGAGGTCTTCAGCGCCTTTCAGGCCGAAGTAGTTGTTCGACATCGCGCCGCTGCCCTGCGCCCACAGGCTGTGACCACCGGCATTGTTCGCGTAGAGGAGGCCGGCATCCAGCGAGCCGTACAGGGTTACGCTGCTTTGCGCGTGTGCGCTCATTGCAAATGCACCGAGAACGCCAGCGAGGATAAGGGTTTTTTTCATGCTTTTTAACTCCGGACAGTACTTGGGAATCTCACGGAAAACGATCGCCGCGGCGGTTTCCGTGGTCTGAAGATTCGAACCGAAGTGTATTCCGGCAATCTCGATGGCTTGCTTTGTCTGACGCAACAATACATTTTTGAAATGGAAATAACGAGATTGGCGTTTATAAGTCACTGCGTAGAAAGCATTTTTTCAAATCATTCGAAGATGCGACAAAATGCACCATCCGAGATTATGTTGTGTGAGAACGACGCCAGCAATGGCTTGTGTGGCGGGCGTTAGGGCCAATCCGAAACGTATTACGGGATATTTCACTCGATTTCTGAAAGGTACTGTTCCAGTTTGTGCGACCTATCGGCGCGGATTCTGACGGTACAATATGTCTACCCCTTGACCAAGGGTGGTCTTTTTTCATCTGTTTTACGCGGCTCTCGGGCCGCGTTTTTTTTGCCTTCGTCGTCGAATCGATTTTCATTCGATTTGAGACGTGAAAGACAGTATTGCAAAAAATGGAGTGAGACATACCGTCGCATTTGAGTGCGCATGCGGCACGGCCATTTTTCTATATTCGTTCTATTTGAATTCCGGCTGAATTCCGGCGATTTCATGGCGAGGTGAAAAGGGTGCCGGCCGGGCCGGGTGACCCCCGGTCGGGTGCTTGCGGTTAAAATCTTGCCCCTGCCCGCGATGCAGCGGGTAGTCTCCGCAGAACCCGATGGAAACCGCCATGACCGATTCTTCTCCCGCTGTCATTCCCGAGGACACTTTTCAGGACCCGAGCACCGATTCGGCCGAAGTGATCCAGGAACCGCGCCTGTGGCGCAAGGACGGCTGGACGGCGCGTGTCATCAAGAACGAGGACGACGACGGCTGGGCCGTTGCAATGATCAAGGACGGCGAGCCGGAGCCGGCGCTGGTCGGCCCATGGACCATGGGTCGCGACAAGAAGAACCCCAAGCCGCTCGACACTTCGGCGTTCAACACGCTCGTGAAAACGGCGTCCGAGGTATTGCGTCGCCACGAGCAGCAATTGCGCGCGCAACTGCACAAGCGCGTGGGCGCGAGCACTGGCGACGGCGACATCGATGTGACCCTCGACATCGTGCCCGACGAATACGAGCCCTACGCGCTGCTCACGGCGCTCGATGCGTTTGGCGAGCAGATCGCGCAGGTGCGCGTCGCGCCCACCTTCAAGCTGAACAAGGCGCGCGCACAGGCGTGGGCCGAAGGTGGCTTCGGCCGTATCGACTGACTGACGCACACGGTCGCGCAACAGCGCGTGGACGGGGCGGTTAGTCCCGTGAGTCCAGTTAGTCCTGCTGGCAGAAGATGGCCGTCAGCAGCGGCCCGGCGTGATAGACGATCGCGGTGTTGCCTACCACGTCGAGCGCCGCCTGCACCTTGGCCTGCGTGGCCACGACCACTGCGCCGTAGGCCGAACGGGCAATCGGCTTGCCGTTGCCGGTCTGGAAGAGCGGGTCGTCTTGCTGGAAGCCCACGATTGCGAACACGTGGAAGCCGTAGGCCGTCAGACGCTGGCCGTGCGCCGGCCAGTAAGCGTTGATCGAATTGCTTTCGACTTTCATGGGCTTGGCGTCGATCAACTTCTGGTCGATGAGCCCCGAGATGAAGTCGTGCGCCGACTCCTTGCAGGTCAGCGAATCGTCGAGGGCGGCGGCATGGCCGGTGAGGGGCACGAAGGGCAGCGCCGCGAGCAGAAAAGCAGCAAAGGTAAGACGTTTCATTGGAATTCTGACGATGGGCGGCACTAACGCCGTCGGGTATCCACGCGATGCCTGTAGGCCGATGCGAAGCGTTGCACTGTACGCGGGTTCGCGCGAAATTGCTTGCGGCGCCGCATCGGAGAACCATCACGCGCGGCCCGTGCGCCATACGGCCCCAGCTACCTTTCAATTTCTATTCGCCGGCCGGAAAACCTGCAAGTTTTCTGGAAGCCGTATATTATTTCGCGGTTATGACTGGAACAGATAAACCTGCAAAACCGGCTCCGCATGCGGTGCCGCTGCCGCGCACATGGGACGCGCGCGCGGCGCGCTGGCTCGTGACGCCGCTCGTGCCGACCTGCGTCACTCCCAATCATCTGACCACGCTGCGCCTGTTGATCGGCCTCGTTGGCGCCTTCTATCTGGCGCACGGCGACTTTCTGCACGTCAATATTGGCGCATTTCTGATTGTTTTGTCGAATTTCGTTGATCACACCGACGGCGAGCTCGCGCGAATCAGTGGTAAAACCAGTCGAATCGGCCATTTCTACGATCTCGCCGCCGACGCGGTAACGACCGTCCTTCTGTTCCTGGGCATGGGCTACGGGCTCGGCGCCGCAGCGGTTGCCGCCGGCTCCGCCAGGATTCAATGGCACGTGCCGCCTGCCTTGCTCGGCGGTGTAGCCGGCGTGGCGGTCGCAGTGATCTTCTTTCTGCGCATGCGCATCGAGGAAATGGCCGGCAAGGCCGGCACCCAGCAGGCGTTCGTCGGTGGCTTCGAAACGGAAGACGTGCTCTATCTGTTGCCGCTCGTCACGCTCACCGGGATCGTCTCGCCGTTTGTCGTGGCCGCGTCCATTGGCGCGCCGCTTTTTGCCATTTACGTGGTGCTCGACTATTGGCGCGTCACGCGTCGCGTGAGGCCAGCCAAGGAAACCAGTCAGGCCTGGATCAGCAGATGAGTGTGCAAGCAGAAGAAGAACACGTCGCCGCCAATATGCGTGCCGCCGGCGCTCAGTCGGCCGCTCAGTCAGCCGAGGCGGATGCCGCGATTGGCCGTGCGCTGGGCAAGCAGGACCCGGATCGGCTGCGCGGCGAGTACGTGGATCAGGGCTCGTTCCTCTACCTCTCCGAATTCCTGCCTCCTGAGGCGACGCAGCGGCTCATCGACGCCGCCAACGCGCTCATGCCCGAGGTCAACCGCAATTTCATCCCGGGCCACAAGGCCGGCGGCAGTGTGAGCCGTCACACGATCGACCGCTTGCAGCCGTATATCGCTGAGCTGTACCGCTCGCCGAAGCTCATCGCGTGGCTGGAAAAGATCACGGGCGACCGGCTCCAGCTTTCTCCGGAGAACGATCCGCACGCGTACGCGCTCTATTACTACACGCGTGCAGGCGATCACATCGGCTGGCATTACGACACCTCGTATTACGACGGCCGCCGCTATACCGTGTTGTTCGGCGTAATCGACGACTCCTCGTGCATCCTCGACTACGAGCTGCACACGCGCGACGCCAGCAAGACCGACGAGCCGGGCGCCGTGCAGTATCCGCCGGGCGCGCTCGTGCTGTTCGACGGCGACAAGCTGCGTCACCGCGTGACGCCGAGCCGCGAGGGCGAAGTGCGTGTCTCGCTCACGTTCGAATACGTGACGAACCCGAACATGCGCCCGTGGCGGCGTTTCATCTCGAACATGAAGGACGCGATCGCGTACTTCGGCTTTCGCCAGGTGTTCCGCAAGGCGCTCCAGTCCGCGCGTGCTGGCGGCGGCAAGGCTGGAGGGCCGGCGTGAGTCGTGCCGCCATTGTGCTGATGTCGATCGGCACGGCACTGTTCATTGCGCTGCTCGCATGGCAGGGTCTCGGCTCGGTCACGGGCGCGCTCGCAGTGGCAGGCTGGGGGCTCGCGCTGGTCGCTGCCTTCCACCTTGTGCCGCTCGCGCTCGATGCAGGTGCGATTGCCGTTCTGTTTCGCAAAAGCGACCAGGTCGGCCGGCGCGATGCGCTGCTCGCGCGCTGGAGCGGCGAGTCCGTGAACAGTCTGCTGCCGGCCGGGCAGATCGGCGGTCCGGTTGTCATGGTGCGGCAACTCGCGCAGCGTGGCGTGCCCATGCGCGACGCGGCGGCGGCCATCACTGTGAGCACGACGCTGCAGGCGCTCGCGCAGATCGTCTTCGCGGTGTCCGGCATCGCGCTCTTTTCCGTCTATGCCGCGAACGGCGCGCCGCGCGATCTCGGCGTTGCCGCGCTGATTGCGACCGGCGTGCTTGGCGCCCTCATCGGGCTTTTCTATGTCGCGCAGCGCCGCGGGCTGTTCGGCCGCGTGCTGCGTCTCGCCTCGAAGATATTCGGCAAGCGCGACTGGTCCTCGCTCACCTCGCGCGCCGACGCCGTCGACGCCGCCGTCAAGGCGCTCTATGCCGATCGCGCCCGCGTGGTGGCCAGCTTCGTGCTGAGCTTCGTGGGCTGGCTCGTCGGCACGGTGGAAGTGTGGCTTGCGCTGCGCTTTCTCGGCCATCCCGTCGGCTGGGTCGATGCGTTGCTGCTGGAAAGCATCGGCCAGGCCATTCGCGGCGCGGCTTTTGCCATCCCCGGCTCGCTCGGCGTGCAGGAGGGCGGCTATCTGCTGCTCGCGCCGCTCGTCGGCCTGCCGCCCGAGGCGGCACTCGCGCTCTCGCTCGCCAAGCGCGCGCGAGAGATCGTGCTCGGTCTGCCGGGCCTGCTGTATCTGCATATCAGCGAACGTAGCTGGCAACGCCGACGCGCGGTGCGCGTGCCTGCGGTCGAAGTTGCCGATTGACCTTTTTCTCCCAAGGAACGCATGCGCGCCATCATTCTCGCGGCAGGCCTCGGCCTGCGCCTTCAGCAACGCGCTGGAGAACAGTTTCCGAAATGTCTGCTGGAATTCGAGGGCGTGACGCTGCTCGAACGCCATTTGCAGATGCTCGAGTCGGCGGGCGTCACCGAAGTCGTGCTCGCGCTGGGCTTCCAGCCGGAGCTGGTCGAGGCCGAGCTCAAGCGCATTGCCTGGCCGCATGAGGTCGAGGTGGTGCTCAATCCGCGCTTCGACCTGGGCAGCGTGCTCACGGTGCATCGCACGGCCGATGCGCTCACGCGTGGCGGCGACGTGCTGCTGATGGACGCGGACGTGCTCTATGACGAGCGCGTGTTCGCGCCGCTCGTGGCGGGCGAGGCGCCGGCCAATCGCCTGTTGATCGACCGCGACTTCGAGGCCGGCGACGAGCCCGTGAAGCTGTGCCTGCGCGATGGCGTGCCTGTCGAGCTGCGCAAGCAGCTTGCGGTCGGGCTGCAGTACGACACGATCGGCGAATCGGTTGGCTTCTTCCGCCTGAACGAAACGACGGCGCGCCGCTTTGCGCAGATCGTCGAGGGCTATGTCGATACGGGGCGCGCAAACATGCCGCACGAAGAAGCACTGCGCGATTTGCTGCTCGAACGCGGCAGCGAGTTCGAAACCGCGGACGTGACTGGCGCGCCGTGGATCGAGATCGACTTCCCGAACGACGTGACGCGCGCCACGGAACAGGTGCTCCCGCAATTGGCGCCGGTCGTGAGCCGCGTGAAGCAGACGGCGGTTTGATGGTGCTCTGAGCCGCGGTTTTTGCTGCCGCTATGAGCGGGCCGTGAAGTCCGTTGCCGTGCGAGTGCGGTGGCGGGCTTCATGGCCCTTGTGCTTTTTGCGGCGCTCACCACGTATTTTTCCGCGTCGCTTCATCTGTTGCGGCCTCACCGTTTTCGGCAACACGGTGCCATAATGGCAGCTTTACGCCATCAGCCACGCTGACTGTCGTTCCTGCCCATGCCCCTTGCTCTCGGCACTTTCATCGTTCCGCTCATCGTCGCGTGCTCGATGTTCATGGAGAACGTGGACGCGACGGTCATCGTCACATCGCTTCCCGCGATGGCCCGCGATCTCGGCCAGAGTCCCATCACCCTTAAACTCGCCGTCACGAGCTACGTGATCGGGCTGGGTGTGTTCATTCCCATTTGCGGCTGGGTGGCCGATCGCTTCGGCTCGCGCAACGTGTTTCGCACCGCCATCGGCATCTTCATGGCGGGCTCGCTGCTGTGCGCCGCGTCCAGGTCGCTCGAAATGTTCGTGGCCGCGCGCTTCGTGCAAGGTATCGGCGGCGCGATGATGGTGCCGGTGGGCCGCATCATCATCTTTCGCTCGCTGCCCAAGTCGGACTTCATTCGCGCGGTCAACTATCTGACCGTGCCGGCCTTGCTCGGCCCGGTGATGGGGCCGCCGCTCGGCGGCTTCATCACGACGTATCTGCACTGGCGGCTGATTTTCTTCGTCAATATTCCGATTGGCGTGCTCGGCATCTGGCTCGCGAACCGGCATATCGCGAACATGCACGAGGAGCATCCGGGACCGCTCGACTGGTTCGGCTTCATCCTCTCCGCGGGCGGCGCTTCGCTCTTCATGCTCGGGCTGTCGTTCGTGGGCGGCGAGCTGGTTTCCAATGGGAAAGCCGTGACGATGTGCACGGTGGGCGCGCTCTTGCTCGCTGGGTACTGGCTCTACGCGCAGCGCGCCGCACGGCCCGTTCTCGATCTGAAATTTTTGCGCATCCCGAGTTTCAATGCGAGTGTGGCGGGCGGGGCGCTGTTTCGCATCGGACTCGGAGCCGTGCCGTTCCTGCTGCCGCTCTCGCTGCAGGAAGGGCTCGGCATGACGGCGTTCGTTTCGGGCGCAATCACTTGCGCTTCGGCATTCGGCTCGATCTTCATGAAGTCCATCGTTTCGCACGTGCTCGGCCGCTTCGGCTTTCGCCGCACCCTGATCGTCAACGCCGCGCTGGCGGGCGCGTCCATCGCCGTATACGGGCTGTTCACGCCAGGCACGCCAATATGGCTCATCTGGCTCGTGGTGCTGTTGGGCGGCGTGTTTCCTTCGCTGCAGTTCAGCGGGCTGAACTCGCTCGCATACGCCGATATTCCCACCAAAGACATTGGACGCGCGACGAGCGTCGCGAGCGTGATCCAGCAGGTTTCGCTGGGGCTCGGCGTGACCATCGCAGGGATCGTGCTGCAAGTTTCGCATCGGATACAGGGGCATTCGACCATTGTGTGGTCGGACTTCTGGCCTGCGTTCTTCGTCGTGGCACTTTTCTCCGTGGCCTCGATTCCGGTGACGATGCGTCTGCCCGCCAATGCAGGCGAGGAAATTGCGCGTGGGCGGCGCGGCCCCAACTGATCTGCCCGTGCATTTCGCTTGCGCTTGTCTTGTGCTTGTCTTGTGCTTGTCTTGTGCTTGTCTTGTGAAAGGTATCGGCGGCAGGCTTGATCGCAAACGTTTGCGTCGCGTGCTATAAGCGCAATAACCCGGCTGAAAGTCGATTGAAATGCCGGGTTGCAAGCGGGTGCTCGATGAACCGAATCATGGAGGTCACTGAATGAAGCTGGTCAATAGAACGAAAATTTCCGCCGTTGCTTTCGCAATCGTTTCGCTTTCCACGCTGTCCGCGGGCTTTCTCGAAGCCACGCCCGCATTCGCGAAGGACACGCAGCAACGTCCCGCAATCCTGAACGCATCGGCAGTTGCCGTGGCCGACAAATTTGCTGCCGACGCCGCCGAGCAGATCTTCAAGGAAGGCGGCAATGCCGTCGATGCGGCGGTTGCCATCGCCTTCTCATTGGCCGTTACGTATCCCGAAGCCGGCAACATTGGCGGTGGCGGCTTCATGACGCTGTATGTGAACGGCAAGCCGTACTTCCTCGACTATCGCGAGCGCGCGCCGCTGGCCGCCACGCGCAACATGTACCTCGACGACAAGGGCAACGTGATCGAGGGCAAGAGCCTCTACGGTTACGACGCCGCGGGCGTGCCGGGCACCGTCGAGGGCATGTGGGCGGCCCAGCGCCGCTTCGGCAAGCTGCAATGGAAGCAGGTGCTGCAGCCCGCGATCAAGTACGCGCGCGACGGCTTCGTCGTCGACGAGCAACTTGCGAAGCGCCGCGCGGAAGCGTCGAAGGAATTCGGCGGCAAGACCAATTTCGACCAGTACTTCGGCGACATGAAGGAGGGCGCGACGTTCAAGCAGCCCGATCTCGCCAATGTGCTGACGCGCATCGCGAACCAGGGCGCGAAGGACTTCTACGACGGCAAGACCGCCGACCTGATCGCGACGGCGATGAAGGGCAACGGCCTCATTACGAAGCGCGATCTGCAGGAGTACAAGGCAGTCTGGCGCCAGCCGGTGGAGGCCAGCTGGAACGGCTATGAGGTGATCACCGCGCCGCCGCCGAGCTCGGGCGGCGTGGGCCTCGTGCAGCTGCTCAAGATGAAGGCGATGCTCGCGCCGCAGTTCAAGGACGTGTCGCTGAATTCGCCGCAATACATCCATCTGATCGCAGAGATCGAAAAGCGCGTATTCGCCGACCGTGCACAGTATCTCGGCGACCCCGACTTCTACAAGGTGCCGGTCGAGCAGCTCACCGACGACGCCTATCTTGCCAAACGCGCCGGCGAAGTGGAACCCGTGAAGCTGTCGGATACGAAGAGCGTGCAGCCCGGCCTCGGCACTTCGATGCCGCAGATGGCGGACACGGCGCACGGCAACAAGATGCCCGAGAAGGCCGAGACGACGCACTTCTCGGTGGTCGACAAGTGGGGTAACGCCGTTTCGAACACCTATACGATCAACGGTTACTTCGGCTCGGGCGTCGTAGTGCCGGGCGCGGGCATCGTGCTGAACGACGAAATGGACGACTTCTCGTCCAAGCCCGGCGTGCCGAACATGTTCGGTGTGGTCGGCAGCGATGCAAATGCGATTGCGCCAAAGAAGCGTCCGCTCTCGTCGATGACGCCCACGATCCTCACGAAGGACGGCAAGGTGGCGCTCGTGATCGGCACGCCTGGCGGCTCGCGCATCTTTACGTCGATCTTCCAGGTCATCAACAACATCTACGACTTCAAGATGCCGCTGAAGGACGCGGTTGCCGCGATGCGCTTCCACCATCAACTGCTGCCGCCCAATACGATTTTCTGGGAGCCGTACCAACCGATCGATGGCGATCTCGCGAGGCAGGTCGAGGCCAGGGGCTATGTGCTCAAGGGCCAGGAGTTCAGCGGCGACATTCAGGCGATCCGTATCGACGGCGACACGCCGGAGGCGGCGGCCGATCCGCGCGGACGTGGCGTGACGCGCGTGATGCAGTGACCTGAGATGCACGCGTCGGTAGAGTTTGCCGGCGCGTTGCGCTTCAATGTTGCGAATCGGGTTGCCGATGAGAAAAAAATGCCGATCCAGTTTTCCCAAATTTGGGTCGGCGCGCGGCGCTTCGGGCGCATGCGTATAAAGCTCGCATCCGATGAACGTTTGCTGGCGTTTTGTCCTCTTTATTGAGGACTCGGCGACCTGGATCGTCGCGTAGTATGCAAATTCCGGCGGCGTGAAAACCCAGCCGGCGTGTGTTTTCCTGGGCGGCCATGGCCGCCCGTTTTTCTTTTCGGGCCTCGTTCATGTGCTCGCGGGTTTTCTTGAATGGGTTGGGCACGCCAACTGCGATCTAATGTTGACGGCTGCCCCGATGTCTGCGCACGCAACGGCAACGGGCCCGACCCGGAGGCGACACAAGCGCTTTTCAACCATGATCCATCACGCCGCGCATGCAACTCACAAGCCGCGAACTGGCGTTGCTCGCTGACGTCTTCAAGCCGCTGGCCGACCGCACCTTGCCGGAGGACGTCCTGCGGCTCGAAGTGGGGCGGCGCATGCTCGATCTGCTGCGCGCGGACTATATGGGGTCCTACGTCTGGGATGCCGTGCAGGGAGCGTTCGTGCATCGCGTGGCCGTCAACATGTCCGCGGACAATCTCGGCGATTACGAACGCTATTTCCAGTATTGCGATCCACTCATGCCGTCATTGCAGAACCGTCGTGAGGCGGTGCGCGTGACCGACGTGGTGCCGCACGACGTGCTCGCGAGCACCGAGTTCTTCAATGATTTCCTGCGCCGCGACGGCCTGTACTGGGGCTTGAACCTGTTCGTCTGGGACGGCGACGAGAACATCGGCGATTTGCGGATCTGGCGCGGCAAGCACCGGGAGAATTTTTCCGATCATGAACTTGCCTTGCTCGAACTGATCCGGCCGGCCTTCACCGTGGCATTGGCACGCTCGCGCCGTGAAGCCGGCATGACGAAGGCGCCTGAAGCGCCCGTGGAGGTCACGCCGGAGGAGATGGTGCAATCTGGAGACGATCTGCTCGGGCGTCTCACGCCTCGCGAGCGCGAGGTGGTCGTGCTCGCGGCCGAGGGGCTGCTGGACAAGGAGATCGCGCAGCGGCTCGGCATTTCCTATACGACCGTGCGTACGCACCTCGATCGTTCGTTTCAGAAACTCGGCATCAACAATCGTTCGCGGCTCGCGCGGCTGCTGCAGTTGTCGCGGCGCTGAGCGAGCCGGCGCGTTGCGTATCGGAAACGCAACGCGCCTGGGCTCGCCGGGGATTGCGTTCTTTTTGTGCCTTATTGCGGCATCGACATGCCCTCGCGGGCCGCGTCGATCAGGCCGAGCGAGGTCTCGGCGTTGCCGATCCGCTCCACCGCGAGCAGCGCGAAGCGCGCGAGGAAGAGCGGGGCGTTGGCCTCGCCAAGCTCGGTCATGGTCTTGCACAGCCGTGTGTAGACCATGTCGAGTTCACTGTCGGTCATGACGTTCTCCAGTCCTGGTTGCATCGTTTTCGGTGGTGTGGGCAACGTGCCTCAGGCACGCAATGCGTGATCGAGCGCGTCCAGCGCGCGTTGCGCCAGCGTGTCGCCGGCGCCTTGCCAGCGGCCGAGCACGTGACCGTCGGGGCGCACGAGATAGAGCGTGTCCGCCGCGGCGCCGTATATCGGGAAGAGCCGGCCCGTGTGGTCCCAGCCGCATCGGCGCGTCACGTCGGCGGGCTCGTGCTGCGTGAGCGGCACGAGCCTGAACGGCACGTCGCGCGAGGCGAATGCCGCATCGAGCGCGTCGACGGCGGGTGGCACCGCGCCGTTTGCGCTGAAATAGAGCGCCGTAAAGCATGGTCCGACGAGATCGGTCAGATAGCCCTCGCTCATTGAGCCACGGTCGAAGATCGACAATGGGCATTCGGGCAGCACCGCGCCGGGCGCCGGGCCGCTGGCGAGCGTATCGGAAACCGCGTTCAGCGGCGAAGCCGTATAGGCAATCGCCGAGGTCTGACGCGGGTTGATGAGCGAGCGCACGCCTGGATGCGCGAGCGCGAGGCTCAGCACCGCGGTGCGCATCAGCTCGAATGCGAACGAGGGAGGCGCCATGAATTCGGTGCTCTTCGTGCCGTAGCTCAGGTTCTCGTGCGTCGCGAATACGCGCTCGTCGGAGTAACTGTCGAGCAACCGCGCGCTTGCGCGCCCTTGCACCACCCAGGCGAGTTTCCACGCGAGGTTGTCGGCGTCGTCGATGCCCGAATTCGCGCCGCGCACGCCGAAGATCGGCACGAGGTGCGCCGCGTCGCCCGCGAACAGCACGCGGCCGTGGCGATAGCGTTCGAGCGTGAGGGCGTTGGCCTTGTAGATCGTGATCCAGATGGGCGACCACGGCGCGGTCTCGCCCATCATGTCCAGCAGGCTTTGCACGCGGGGCATCACGTTTTCGGGCTTGACGGCCTCTTCGGCGTCCTCGCCGTCGCGTAGCTGATAGTCGATGCGCCAGACGTTGTCGGGCTGCTTGTGCACGAGCACGGTCGAGCCCGGGTTCGAGGCCGGGTCGAAGTAGGCGAGGCGCTCGGTGGGGCGCGCACTGTCGAGCAGGATGTCGACGATCACGTAGCGGCCCTCGTAGCTCGTTCCGGTGAGCTTCAGGCCCAGCGCGTCGCGAACCGTGCTGCGCCCGCCGTCCGCGGCGACGAGCCAGTCGGTCCGGACCTCGTAATCACCTGCGGGCGTTGCGAGCGTAAGCGTTGCGCCGTGCGCGTCCTGCTGCACGGCCGTCACGCGGGTGCGCCAGCGAATCTCGATCAGGTCGGCATGCCGCTCGGCCGCGTCTAGCAGGAACTGCTCGATGTGGTACTGGGCGAGGTTGACCATCGGCGGCAGCTTCTGGTTTTCGTCCTGCGGCATCGTGAAGTGCAGGACCTCGTCGTTGCGATAGAAGCTGCGTCCGCCCGTCCACGGCAGGCCCTTCGCGAGAAAGCCGTCGAGCGCGCCGAGACGCTCGATGATCTCGAGGCTGCGGCGTGAAATGCAGATCGCGCGGCTGCCGTAGCAGACCGATTCGTCGGCCTCGATCAGCACCGAGCGCACGCCGTGCTTCGCGAGTCCCAGCGCAATGGCGAAGCCGACCGGGCCGCCGCCGACGATCATCACGGGATGGCGCGCTTGTTCGCGGCCGTCGACGAGCTCGGGCAGGCGGGCGTCGTAGTGCCTCGCCTCGAACGGATAGGGCTTGAATTCGGTGTTCATGGTGCGGCGCGTCCGTGCGTGGCGGGGCCGTTGCCGATCGGGGAATGGGCGAAACGAGGCATGAGGGAAGACGACTCCGATTGGAAATTTTTTCTCGCGCACCGTAAAAGGTGCGCCGCGCGGGGCCGCCGCGCTATCGGGGCCCGGCGCAAGGCCGGCCGCGATGCATGCAGTATGGAGCGAGGCAGGCGCGGCGCTGTCCTCATTTTGGGTACAGCGTGCCGGCAGGCGCCGCGGACGCAGCGCGCGGTGACGCGTTTAACCCTCAGGCCTCTTGTCGTTGGCGAGGCAGAGCGCGAAGAGCTGGCGCTGGCTGGAGATGCCGAGGCGCTGATACGCGCGCTTCTGATAGGTCACGACGCTGCTCGGCTTGACGCCCATGCATTCGGCGATCCCGGCGGCGCTTCTGCCTTCCAGCACGCCGCGCAGCGCATCGAGCTCGCGCTTCGAAAGCGCCGGGCACAGGCCGCGCAGGCGCGCGAGCATCAATTGCGGAATGCCCATCTGGCTCTGGCCGCGCAGGGCGTAGTGATGCTTCGTGGCCTCACCGATCAGCGGTGCTAGCGACTCGACCAGCTCGACCTCGGCTGGCTGGAAATTGCCGGCAGCGCGCTCGCGATAGAGATTCACCGAAAGCCAGATATCGGCGGCGGGTTGCAGCAGCAACGAGAGCCGATCGGAAACATTGGGCGTGGCGTAGCAGGCGTGGCGATAGCCGTCGTGAGCGATGTCCTCGCTCGATTGCCAGTGCAGCACCAGTGACGAACCCGGCTTGCCGGCCGAGTCGCCGCCGACGATCTGCTGATTGCCGTCGAGTGCGTAGAAGAGCCGCGAATAAGTGTCGGCGACGTCACGCAGGAACCGGCCGCCGCGATGGTCGGCGACCGAAACAGTACGCGGACGGTTGCCGAATTCGTACGCGAACACCGTGCATTGCGACACCGAGGTGGCTGGCCCGAGCATGTTGAGGACCTCGGTGGCGAGCGCGTTGGTGTCGTCGCGGCCAATCGAGGAGATGAGGCTGGTGACGCGAGACAGGTCGAATTGGCCCGTTTGTCTCGGTCGGTCAAGACGCCAGTGACGCATGTTTCTGAAGGGAAAACGGCGGAAATCGGCTGCTATGGCAGGGCAGCCCAGAGTAGCACCGATTCGCACGTCTGCGTAAGCCTTCCAGAACGCCAAGCGCGCCAGAAAAGGGCCGGTTCGACGCGTGACACCCGGAGTGAGCCGGCAGTCGAGCGGCAAGCAAGAAAGCGTCCAGTTAGGGTAATCTCCATACTTCGTGCTGCACCTGCACACAAGTTTCCTTTCTGATCAAAACGTCTTCGCGCAGGAAATCCCGATATGTGGACGCTTCCCACCGCCATCCCACCCGATTTCGGTACCGGGGCGGTATTTTTCAGCGTGCTCGTGACGCAGCTCGGCGTGCCGGTTCCCGCCGCGCCGGTGCTGATCCTGGCGGGCACGATGGCGGCGGGCGGCGAGGCGTCGTATGGGAGTCTGCTGCTGGCGGCGATCGTTGCCACCTTGTTCGCCGATTCGCTCTGGTTCACGGCGGGCCGCATGCGTGGACGCCGCCTGCTCAATTCACTCGTGCGCTTCTCGCTTTCTCTCGATACGACCATTCGTGTCGCGCGCAACGTGTTCGAGCGCCACGGTGCGCCCATTCTCGCGGTGGCGAAGTTCGTGCCCGGTCTGGGTCTCATGTCCGCGCCGCTGCTTGGCACGACGTCGATGGACGTGCGTCTCTTTCTGCTCTGGGACGCAGTGGGGGCAACGCTATGGGCCGGCACGTGGCTCATCGGCGGCGCAGCCATGCACGCGCAAATTGCCCGCTTCGCGATGTTCGTGCGCGCCAACGGCTGGACCATCTTCGACGTGCTCGCGCTGGCCGGCCTGTTGTTTCTCGCCTGGCGCTGGGGGCGCCGCCTGCAGTTGCGCCGCTGGCTGGCTACTCATCGCATCTCGCCCGATCAGCTCGACGAGATGATGAAGTCGCCTGTGCCGCCTGTCGTGTTCGATGCGCGGCCGCAAAGCGTGCGCGAAAAGGAGGCCTGGCGCATTCCGGGCGCGCGGCCGCTCAATCTCGATTCGAGCGAAGCGCTGGCGCCCGAACTGCTCGCACGGCCCATCGTGGTGTATTGCGTGTGCCCGAACGAGGCGACGGCCAAGCGCATCGTGAGCCAACTTCGCAGCAAGCACATCTATCATGCTCACGCGCTCAAGGGCGGCCTCGACGCGTGGGAGCGCCACGGCTATCCCGTCGAGCCGCTTTCTTCCGAATTCCATGCCGCGCATGCGCGCGAGGACGAGGAATTCGAAGCCGTCGCCGAACAGGAGTTCACGGTTCGGGCCAGCATTTCAGAGTAATTCGCTCACGCTTAGTCGCGGTCCGTTGCGTCGGTTCCGCTGCAGCGGGCCCCCGCATCGTGTGCATCGGCCGTGTCGTCAGGCGCGCTGGCGGCGCGAGCCGCCGCCCACGTTCCGTCCCGCGTCGCGCGCCATCTGTGCATAGCCCCAGATCGAAAGCAGCGTGAGCACGCCTGCGCTCAAAAACGCCAGGCGGAAATCGTCGAGCGTGAACGCACGGCCGCTCGATTCGCCGTTGACGCTTGCCGCGACGCGCAGCGCGAGCGCGCCAAACGCGATCCCGAGTCCGTTGGTCATTTGCGCAGCCGCGCTCCACAGCGTGCTGGCCGCACTCATCTGCGGCTGCGCGACGTCGGCGTAGGCGAGCGTCGCGAGCGTCGAAAATTGCATCGAGCGCGTGACGCCGTACACGAAGATCACGATCAGCACGATGGCGAGCGGCGCGTCGGGCGTGAGCATGCCGCACGCGATCATCGAAGCGCCGGCAAGCGCCACGTCGACTACCGCGACGAGCCGAAAGCCCCAGCGCTCGAGAATGCGCGTCGTGAGCGCTTTCATGCCCAGATTGCCCAGCGCGCTCGCGAGCAGCAGCAGCCCCGACTTGAACGCGGAGAGCCCGAAGCCGATCTGGAACAGCAGCGGCATCAAGTAGGGCGCCGCGCCAATGCCGATGCGCGTGATCGAGCCCGTCACGACCGTGACGGAGAAAGTCGGAATCGCAAGTGTGGAAACGTCCACAAGCGGATGCGGATGGCGTTTCGCATGAAAGAACGCGATGGCGCCGATCAGCACGCCGGCACCCACGAGGGCTGCCGCGCGCCATGGGCTCGAGCCCGCCTGGCTCGCGAGTTCCGCGCCGTAGAGTATGGCCGTGAGCGCAGCCCCGCTCAGCACGAGTCCGACGACATCGAGCGGCCGGCGCTGTTCGCTGCGCAGATTCGGCACCACGGCCGCGATGGCCGCAAGCACGGCAAGGCCGAATGGGATGTTGAGCAGGAAGATCCAGCGCCACGACGCATAGGTCGTAATGAAGCCGCCCACCGGCGGCCCGACCACGGGCGCCGCAATGGCTGGCCAGGTGATGGTGGAGATCGCTTGCATCAGGCGGCTCTTGTCGGTGCTGCGCACCACGATCATGCGGCCCACCGGCACCATCATGGCGCCACCGATGCCTTGCAGCACGCGCGCGGCGACGAACTCCCAGAGATTCTGCGAGATGCCGCAGAGCACCGAGGCGAATGTGAAGGTCACCACCGCGCCGAAAAACACGGTGCGCGAGCCGCAACGGTCGGCCACCCAGCCGCTTGCCGGGATGAAGATGGCAAGCGCGAGCATGTACGCGGTCACGCCGAGGCTGAGGCTGTTCGGCCCAATGCCGAACGAATGCGCCATTTGCGGCAGCGCTGTGGCGATCACCGTGGTGTCGAGGTACTCCATGAAGAACGTAGCCGCGACGATGTAGGGCAGCCAGCCGACCGACGCGGCGCTTACCGGGTTGTTGCGTGCATCGTCGTTCATCGCGCCGCCTCGTGGCGGGGCTGGAAGCGCGGCATCGGGGGCGAGGGGCAGAGCGAAGGGCGCATCATGAGGCGGTCGGCGGGCAAGTTTCCGATCGGAATGTCGTGGGTCGGAAGATTGCTGCGCGCGGCCCACTGGAAAGGCCACAGTTTCCGATAGGAAAGCGCATCTGTACAGCGGCGTTCGTGCTCCGCATCGGCCCGGCGGGCGGCGGGGCGCGCTCGTTGGCCGATGGGCGCGCCGCAGCCGCGGTCGCTGCCCGGTGGCGTCGCGCGGCTAGTTCGTATCGGTGGAGCGGAGGATCTCCGCGGCCCCGAGATGAATGGCCAGCGCGAAGAAGTCACGCTCGGCCAGATTCGCCGCTTTGGCGATGGCAAGTGCGCGGTGATGGTCGTGCGGATGCAGGAGCAGCTTGACTTCGACTTTGGCGGGCGGGTTGAGGGCGGATTCCACGGCATGACTCCTTCGGTATTCGGGCGCTTTCGGGCTTTCGGCCCGTCGCGAGTGCGTAGCCCTTTACCGGTCGCCAGTGCGCGAGCCGCTGGTCGCTGTGCATGTTGCTGCGAACGAGGCGGCGCTAGACGTGGAGTGGGCCTGAGTTGCCAGCCGCGCCTCGTGCGTGCGCGACGGCGGGATACACGTGCCGGGCGTCAGCGCGGCGCGGGCGATCGTCTTTCGATTGCGAAAGTTCTGCGGATAAAACGGGAATGAGGCGAGACGGGCGGCGTATACGGCAGGCAAGCGAACTGCATGAGCAAGCAACCTCCGGAATTTTTCTTCTGATGCGGCAGGCCGCCGCGGGTACTACGGGCGCAAGTATAGTCATGTCCCGCACCAGGGTAAATACCTGGTTGATGCGGCTGGCTCAAATCTTTGTTGCGAATTTTGATGCAATCGAGCGCCAATACCGGACGACGCCTCGTCGGCGTGGTCCGGTTCATCGGTATTTCGCGGGATGCATGGAAGGCTGGGCGGGTTGGGGCGGTTTAACCCGTGGTGTCTTTGAGCAGCCGGGTGCGCGCCGAGCCGAGGGATTCGAAGCGGCCATGGGTGTCGTCGAAAACGGAAATCGTGCCGTGACCGATGTCGTACACCCAGCCCTGCAGCTGGAGCTGGCCCTGCGCCACGCGAGCCGCAACCGCCGGATGGGTGCGCAGGTGCGTGAGCTGCAGGCGAACATTTTCCTCGACGAGCGCCTGCACGATCTGATCGTCGTTCAGCCCGCGCGTTTGCACGACGCTGCGTGCCGCCTCGGCGTTGCGCAGCCACGCTTGCACGGTGGGCATCTCCGCCGTGGATTCGGGGCCGGCGGCGAGACCCTTCATGGCGCCGCAGTCGGAGTGGCCGCACAGCACGATCTGCCGCACGTTCAGCGCGAGCACGGCGAATTCGACCACCGCCGAGACGCCGCCGAGCATTTCCCCGTAGGCCGGCACGATATTGCCGATGTTGCGGCAGACGAACAGCTCGCCGGGACGCGTCTGCGTAATCAATTCTGGCGAGACGCGCGAATCGGCGCAGGTGATGAACAGCGTGTGCGGCGACTGGCTGTGGGCAAGGCTACGGAACAGCTCCTTGTCGCCTGGAAACACGTTACGAGCGAACTCATCCACGCCGTTGAGGAGGTGCAGCAAATCGCAGCCGCACGATTCGGAGTGGACGTCGTGCGAGTGAGGATGGTCTGGCATGGATGTTTCTCTCTTTATCATGAATCGACACATTCGAATGGCAGCAGCGGAAGTTTACGCCGAGTCGCGTCCGGCCGCCGCGTTTCGGTTCGGAAAGTTCCGTCCGAACGTACGTTTTCCCGTTTTCCGCTCGTCACATGCCTGTGCGAGTGGTCATCTGCGCGTAAAACACGGTATCGCGCACGAGCTTGCCGCGCGGCACCGGTCTGCCGGCCTCAAATACGTACTGTCTCACGCACAAGGCGCGGGTTATGCAACGTCGAGCCTGAATATCGGGCTTCGGTGCGCTACGCGCTGTGCCTTATTCGTCATACGACCGGCCAGTCGGTCGACCTGGCTCGCGCGAGTGCTCTGGTGAACCTTGCGTAGCCCCCGCGAGCCATGTCGAGGTCCGAAGACGTGCGTCCACCGGGGCTGGCGGGGCAGGATTGTACTTGACGCAAAAATATATGCGAGGGGCGGTAGAGAAATGTCGGAGGCGCCTGCTCCGGAGCCACACAGCGGGATCGACTTGCCGGGCTGATTCCACGCCGCTGGTATTTACTTCGGATATCGAATTGATTGGTCTGGCCACGGGACCAGGGTGACGCTCGCGCGCCGATGCGCCTCAGGATTCCACGGCGTGGCGCGCGGCTCCGGCGCGCCGGCCGGGCATGAAATACCACACGCCGGCGAGCACTTGCAGTGCGATCAGGCCGGTCCACACCGCTTGATGCGCGACGACGGGATAGTGGCCGTCCACGGCGCTCCAGTGGCCGAGCGCTGCGCCAATCGCGATCTGCGCGACGAAGATGCCAATGAAGATGACGAGCGTGAATGTGGTATTGACGCGGCCGATCAGGCGCGGGGGGAAGTGTTCGGCGAGCACGGCATAAGTGAGGATGCCGGTGCTGCCCAGCGCGCCATACGCGGCCCACAGGAACGCGGCGGGCAACGGCACGCGCGCCGCGAGCAGCACCTGGACGAGCACGAAGAGCCCCATCGTGACGCCAGAAAAGCGTGCGACGCTTACGCCGTATTGCTCGAAGGTCCGCGCGAGCGCACCGAAGCCGATGTTGCCGACGATGAACGCGCCGCCGAGCACGGAAACGAGCGAGGCTGCGCGCGAAGCCACCTCGGTCGTGCCGGCGGGCGCCATGTCGCGCAGGAACGCGCCTACCCACAGCGACTGCATCGCGTAGAACACGATCTGCGTGAAGGCAGAGAACGTCGCGGATTTCCAGAACGCATGGCTGCGCAGGATGTGCGCGGTGCCCTTGAACTGCTCGAGCACGCTCGCCTGGTGGTGCGTGTCGCGCGTGCGCGGGCCGCCGATCCAGATGATGGTGGCGACGGCCGCGGTGAGCACGGCGAGTCCGACGCTAACGTTGCGCCACGGCACAATCGTGAGCAGCCAGGAGAGCGGGGCGCCGACCGCAACGCCGCCGAGGCCTCCAACGGCCATCACGAGTCCGTTGACGAGCGTGAGCTGGGCGACCGGGAAGTGCTGGGCTGTGGCCTTGAACGCGCCGCCGAGGCACACCGACACGCCCACGCCAACCAGCAGACGCCCAATCATCATCGCGGCCATGCTGTGAGAAAGGCCGAACACGAGTGCGCCGGCGGCGGCCACCAGCATCACGCACGCGGTCACGCGGCGCGGGCCGAAGTGGTCGAGCAGCACGCCGGCGGGGATCTGGGCGCCCGCGAAGCCCAGGAAATAGAGGCTCGTGAGCGTGCCCAGATCGGTGGCGCTAAGGCCCATTTCGTGCGTCAGGAACGGCGCGAAGCCGAGATTGACGCCGCGAAAAAGGTACGAAATGAAATAGCCGAGCGCAAAAACGGCGAATACGCGCAATCTAAGTGCGGTCATGATGCGAGCGAGGCCCGAAAGCGGATCGAATGGCTGGGTCCCGATTATTGGCGAGAAGCCGGCCGCGAGGCCAGCGAGAGATTTCAGCCGCGATTGTGAGTAGAATTTGACGTCATGTCACGACCGCTCCCTCCCTTGCAGGCCCTGCGCGCGCTAGAAGCGGCGGCGCGCCGGCGCAGTTTCAGCCGCGCGGCGGAAGAATTGCATTTGACGCACAGTGCGGTGAGCCATCACCTGCGCGCCCTCGAAGCGGAGCTCGGCGTCGAGCTTTTTCGCCGCGCGGGCAGCCGCATGATCCCCACGGCGGCCGGTGCGCAGCTTGCCGAGCGCGTGCGGCGCAACCTCGAAGGCTTGCGCGACGCGCTCGATGCCACACGTCCGGGCGTGAGCGGCGTGACGCGGCTCGAACTGAGCGTGATGTCCGATTTCGCCTCGGTCTGGCTGATTCCGCGTCTGGGCGACTTCTACGACCGCCATCCCAACGTCGATCTGTCGTTGCGCATGCACGCCGACGTCACGCCGCCCGATCCCTATCCATTCGATATCGGCATCTGGCACAGGCGCGTGGAAGAGCCGGGTTTTCAGATCCGCAAGCTGCTCGACGACCAGGTGGTGGCCGTCTGCAGCCCCGCTCTGCTCGCGCGCTACCCGGCATTTCGTATGGAAGATCTCGCCTCCATGCCGTTGCTGCGTTTCTCGCGCCGCTCGTGGCTCGACTTCTTCGAGGCGGCAGGCGTGGCGGGAGACGAGCCCGAGCGCGGGCCGGTATTCGACGACGCCGGCCTCCTGCTGCAGGCCGCGGTGGCCGGGCAAGGAGCGGCCACGGCGCGCCTGCAGCTCGCGCGCCGCTTCATCGATCGCGGCGAGCTGGTGCAGTTGGGGCAGGTGCGCATTCCCGCATCGCTGGACTATTACTTCACGTGGCGCGAGGGCCATCCGCGCGAAGCGGCAATCCAGCAGTTCTACCGCTGGGTGAAAGCCCAGCTCGTCAATTGACAAGCGCTATTTCCTTGCATGAGTAAATGCGGGTAAAACCTGTGTCCGCGCCTGTCAACGGCATCTTATCGACAAGCGTTGCTCGTCGATAAGGACGCACAATGCTGCACGAGTCCAATGGACAAATTGCGGGCGAATGCGGTTGTTATTCACGGCGCATGCACCTGATTGACTCATTTTCCGAAATGATTGTGTTGGCCGTCCGTGAAGGGAATGGGTTTGCTGTAAATGCTATTCAATAGCATTTCTTGATCTGAGCCCGTTCCGGCGTGTGAAGCGGCGTGCTGGCGCGGGTTGCAGGGTCCGTGGGTTGGCCCCCGTGAATCCTCTGCGGAGTGAGCTGAAGTGGAGGTAAAGTGCATTCGGGCGAAATGGTGGCAGCGACACCTTTCACATCAAGTTCGAAATAAATGGAGTATCGTTACTCCCCAATGCGATCTCCGCGGCGAGATCAGCCGCATTGGCAGCGTCTGTTTACCGGTAGTGAATGGTGTGTAGTGCACGGGTCCCTCGAGGGCCATCAAAAAACTGTGACAACAGGAGAAACCGCATGAAGGCTATTCAGGCGTTCAAACTGGCAGCCGGCACGATGCTGGTCGCCGCCTCGCTCCACGTGTACGCGCAAGACGCAGCAAGCGCGCCCGCCCCGGGGGCGACCGATGCCGCCAAGTCCCAGGCCCAGCAGTCGAAGGCGCAGTACAAGTCGGCCAAGGCGGCCAACCGTGCGCTCTCGCGCAAGGTGCGCGCGGCGCTCGCCAAGGACAAGGACATCAGCGTGGCCAACATCACCGTGCGCGCCAAGGACGGCGCCGTCATCCTGCAAGGCACGGTGCCGGAGCAAGACCAGGTCGACCGCGCCACGGAAGTGGCGAAGGGCGTCGCTGGCGTGACCTCGGTCAAGAACGCGCTGACGATCCGCCCGGTCGGGACCTGATCGCCGGGATACGACGCGTGCCGGTCGCCTTGTGCGGCTGGCCTGCGTCGTGTGAACCGCGCCGGGAATGCATCAGGACCGGGCGCGCAGCGGTCTGGACTCACCCGGTCCGGCTCGAGCCGGGTTCACTCTGGAAGCCGCACATGCAATCAACGCAGAGGATTGCATGTGCGGCTTTTTCATTGGCGCCCCCGGTGCACTCAGGGATCGATGTAGTGCATTTGCGGCGACTCGCCCATCAGGAGCGCATGGTTCGCGTCGGCGGCCGCTCGCAGATAATCCCAGAGCGACGTGATGCGCCGCAGCTTGCGCAGATCTTCGCGGCTGCATAGCCAGAAACGCCGCGTCACGACGATCTCTTCGGGGAGGATCGTCACGAGCCGCGGGTCGGGCTCGGCCATGAAGCAGGGCAGGATGGCGAGCGCGCTGCCTTGCAGCGCGGCATGATACTGCGCGATCACGCTCGTGCTGCACAGGCTTGCCGTGACATTGGGCGCGGTGCGTTCGAGGTAGAGCAGCTCATGGCTGAAGGCGAGATCGGCGACATAGCTGATGAACGCGTGATGGCGCAAGTCCGCCGCCGTGCGAATGGGCGCGTGCCGCTCGAGATACTCCGGCGTTCCATATAAGCGCAGGCGATAGTCGCACAGCTTCGTATAGACGTACTGGCCGCGCTCGGGGCGCTCGAGCATGATCGCCAGATCGGCTTCGCGCTTCGAGAGGCTCACGAAATGCGGGACCGGCAGCAGATCGATCAACATGTCGGGGTGCTTGCCGGTGAAGCGTGCCAGTTGCGGCGCAAGAAAGAAGCAGCCGAAGCCCTCGGTCGACCCCACCCTCACGTGGCCCGAGAGCGATTGCGCGCCGAGCGCGAACTGCTCGCTCGCCGACTGCACCGTGCTTTCGATGGTGTCCGCATAGGCCAGCAGGCGCTGGCCTTCGGCGGTCAGCACGAAGCCGCCCGAGCGCGATTTGTCGAACAGCACCGTGCCCAGCGCCGCTTCCAGCTCGCGCACGCGGCGCGCCACCGTTGTGTGGTCGACGCCGAGGCGCCGTGCCGCGCCGCTGGCGCGCTGGGTGCGCGCGACCTCCAGGAAATAGCGTAAATCGTCCCAGTTCAGCGTCTCCATCGGTCTCGTTGTGCTTTTTTGCATATCGGATGGGCTTTTTCGTCTCTATACCGTGGATATTCGAATAACTATACTCGGTTCAAGACCTCTGCAATACGCGGTCGTCTATAACAAGGATGGAGACACCCGATGCTCATGCAGTCGACCCCCGAAGGGGCGGACAAGATTGGCTTTCTCACGCGCGACTCCATCCCCGCCACGCATTCCGATGCGTTCGCAGCACGGCTGGCGCACCCGTCAATTAGATCGTAATCCTGCATATCCGGCTCAGGCCGGCCCGTTCAGACCTTTCAGAGAGAGTTAAAGATGAACGCAGTCACCCAGGCATCCAACGCTCATGTCTCGACCGTCAAGCTGCTGATCGACGGCGAGTTCGTCGAATCGAAAACCACCGAATGGCGCGACATCGTCAATCCGGCTACCCAGGAAGTGCTGGCGCGCGTGCCGTTTGCGACCGTCGAGGAAGTCGACAAGGCCGTCCAGAGTGCGCATGCCGCGTTCGCGACCTGGAAGAACACGCCGATCGGCACGCGCGTGCGCATCATGCTCAAGCTGCAGGCGCTGATTCGCGAGAACATGTCGCGCATTGCGCAGACGCTCACTGCCGAGCAGGGCAAGACGCTGCCCGACGCGGAAGGCGATATCTTCCGCGGCCTCGAAGTGGTCGAGCACGCGTGCTCGATCGGCACGCTGCAACAAGGCGCGTTCGCGGAGAACGTGGCCGGCGGCGTGGACACCTATACGCTGCAGCAGCCGATTGGCGTTTGCGCGGGCATCACGCCGTTCAATTTTCCCGCGATGATTCCGCTGTGGATGTTCCCGATGGCGATCGTCTGCGGCAACACCTTCGTGCTCAAGCCTTCCGAGCAGGATCCTCTATCCACGATGCAGCTCGTCGAGCTGGCCGTGGAGGCGGGTATTCCGGCAGGTGTGCTAAACGTCGTGCACGGCGGCAAGGAAGTCGTCGATGCGATCTGCTCGCATCCGCTCATCAAGGCCATTTCGTTCGTGGGCTCGACGGCCGTGGGCACGCATGTCTATCGCCTCGGCAGCGAGCACGGCAAGCGCGTGCAGTCGATGATGGGCGCGAAGAACCACGCGGTCGTGCTGCCGGACGCCAACCGCGAGCAGGCGCTCAACGCGCTCGTGGGCGCGGCATTCGGCGCGGCGGGCCAGCGTTGCATGGCCACTTCGGTGGTGGTGCTCGTGGGCGAGGCGCAGCAATGGGTGCCCGAGCTCGTGGAGAAAGCGAAGACGCTCAAGGTCAACGCCGGCAAAGAGCCGAAGACCGATGTGGGCCCCGTTGTCTCGCGTGCCGCGAAGGCCCGCATTCTGGGCCTGATCGACTCGGGCGTGAAGCAGGGCGCCACGCTCGCGCTCGACGGCCGCGACGTGAAGGTGCCCGGCTATGAAAGCGGCAACTTCGTCGGCCCGACGGTGTTCACGAACGTGAAGACCGATATGGACATCTACACGAACGAGATCTTCGGGCCGGTGCTCGTCGTGCTGACCGCGAACACGCTCGACGAGGCCATTGGCATCGTCAACGCGAATCCGTTCGGCAACGGCGTGGGCCTCTTCACGCAAAGCGGTGCGGCGGCGCGCAAGTTCCAGAACGAGATCGATATCGGCCAGGTGGGCATCAATATTCCGATTCCGGTGCCGGTGCCGCATTTCAGCTTTACGGGCTCGCGCGGCTCGAAGCTCGGCGACCTTGGTCCGTACGGCAAACAGGTCGTACAGTTCTATACGCAGACCAAGACCGTGACGGCGCGCTGGTTCGACGATGCCACCATCAACACCGGCGTGAACACGACGATCAACTTGCACTGAAGCGCCGCAGCGCCTGATTAACCATAAAGGGAGAATCGCTCATGAAAATCGGTTTCATCGGGCTGGGCCACATGGGCGCGCCCATGGCGCTCAATCTGATCAAGGCGGGGCACGCGCTCACCGTGTTCGATCTGAGCGCCGAGGCGATGCAGACGCTCGCCGATGCGGGCGCGACGCGGGCCGCAACGCCCAAGGCGGCCGCCACGGGCGCCGAATGGGTCGTCACCATGCTGCCCGCGGCGGCGCACGTGCGCACCGTGCTCAGCGCCGAAGACGGCGTGCTGGCGGGCATTGCGAAGGGCGTGACAATCATCGATTCGAGCACGATCGATCCGGCGAGTGCGAAGGAATTCGGTGCGCTCGCCGCGGCGCACGGCAACGCGTTCGTGGATGCGCCGGTGTCGGGCGGCACGGGCGGCGCGGCGGCGGGCACACTCACGTTCATGGTGGGCGGCAGCGCCGCGCTCTATGAAAGCGTGAAGCCCGTGCTCGCCGGCATGGGCAAGAACATCGTCCATTGCGGCGAGACGGGCACGGGGCAGGTGGCGAAGATCTGCAACAACCTCGTGCTCGGCGTCACCATGGCGGGCGTGGCGGAGGCGATGGCGCTGGGCGAGGCGCTCGGGATCGACTCGAAGGTGCTGGGCGGCATCATGAATACGTCCACGGGCCGCTGCTGGAGCTCGGACACGTATAACCCGTTCCCGGGCGTGATCGAGACGGCGCCTTCGTCGCGCGGCTACACGGGCGGCTTCGGCACGGACCTGATGCTCAAGGACATGGGCCTCGCCACCGACGCTGCGAAGAGCGTGCACCAGCCCGCCTATATGGGCGCGCTCGCGCAGCAGCTCTATCAGGCGATGAGCAGCCGCGGCGACGGCAAGCTCGACTTCTCGGCCATCATCAAGCTGTATCGCGGCGAGAAGGGCTAACTAAAGCGGCTCGGATCGTAGTGTCGCGGCGCGTGCTGTTTACAGCACGCGCCGTTTTCCTTTATGCCTTCTCGATTGCGGCAATGCGCGTTTCGATACGCGCGAGCAGCCGCTTGAACCACATATCGAGCAACGCATTGGAAGGCGCCATTAGCGTCGAGCACGCGAGAATGCGATAGACGTCGTTGCGCGTGAGTTTGGAAGGCCGCGCGGGATCGAGCCAGTCTTCATTGCCGACCAGCAGCTCCAGCGTCTCGAGTCCGATGAGGATCGGCCACAGGCACGCGAGCCGCAGACGCACGGACAGGCGCGGCAGCGCGAACGTATAGTCGATGGCCGCGCGGAAGTGATCGAGGGCGATGCGCACGAGCCCGAACATCAGCGGCCGGGCGCGCGCGGACGTGCCGGGGTGGAGCAGGTCCTCGGGCGTGAGGCCGGCCTGCGCGAGCATCGTCGCGGGCAGGTAGCAGCGGCCGATGCGCAGGTCCTTGCCGCAATCGCGCAGCACGTTCACCATTTGCAGCGCCTTGCCGAAGCGCACGCCGCGCTGGTACATGGTTTCGCGCAGCGCAGGGGCGAGCGTGCCGGGTAGATGCATATAGGTCATCCTGGTCCAGAACTCGCCCACGCAGCCCGCAACGAGGTACGTATAGCGGTCGAGCGCGTCCCATGTGCCGAGCGCGGCCACCTTGCCTGAGCGTTCGTCGGGGAAGGTGTTCAGATCGAACTCCATGCCCTCCGTGAGCGTCGTGACGATCTCGCGCACGGCGGTGCGGTCGGCATCGTCGAGTTGCGCCAGCACGTCGAGCGCGCCGCCAAGCGATTCAAGCAGCAGCTTCTCGTCCGATTGCGTTTGCTGGCCCGCGACTTCGCCGGCGATGCGTTGCAAGGCGTCGTCGTGCGCCGCGGCCTGGGATGTGCTTGGGGACGCGCCACCCGGGGCCGTGCCATTGACGCGCTCGCGCAGCGCGAGCAGCAGCGCGAGCCGCTGGGGCGGCGGGATCAGCGAGGTGTCGGCAATGGTGTCGGCGGCGCGCGCGAGCAGGTACGCCTCCCCCACGGGATCGCGCATCCCGGCGGGCAGCACGCGCATCGTGAGGTAGAACGAGCGGGAAACGCCTTTGAGCAACGGACCGAGCAGGAAGGCCCGATTAGAATTCTGCATGTCGGTTGGGGCAGTGGAACGGCAGCCGCATTGTAGCGTGGACGAGAAAAGGGGGACCGGTGAGACTCGATCGTGCGTTCTTCGACTTGCAGGTCCGCTTTGCCGAGGGCGTTGCGCGCATCGCGGGCATGCCGCCCGGAAAGGTCATGCTCACGCGGCTCGCTGAAACACGCGATGCCTGCGCGATCAGGCAGTGCTTTGCGCTAAGCGCGATCGCCGTTCAGGCACCCGCGAGCGTGTTCCATGAGCATGGGTTTGCAACCGACCGCCCACGCTGAAACGATCCGCATCGCGCCGATGTGGCACACAAGAAGCTTTCGGGCCGACATGGCCCCATGAGCCGCTGTTCATTCGATTGTCTGCATGCTGTCGGGCTTCGTAATCGTCTCGATTACCGCGTGTTTCTCGAGCCGCTATGGCGAACGAGCCGAAGCGGAAATCTGAACGGCGGGAAGCCGCGCGATACAGGCCGTCTCGGCCGCGTGGGTCAAGGCGCATGGCCGGCGCGGCAATATTGATGAAAGTAATGCACGTAACGCCCGCGTAACTGGACGCTGCGCCGCGCCGACTAGACTCCGCCGATGCATTTCGTCACGGAGCGCCGTCCATGTCCACGTCTACGTCACTTGCCATCGATTCGCTGCGCGGTTTCGAGTTGAGCGCGGACGGTCAGTACCTGATGGTCAACGGCAATCAGCCGGACAGCGTCGCCTTGCACTGTTCGGTCATGCACGAGTTGCTGGCCGCGCTCTCCAACGCGATTGGCTGCTCCGAGCGCATCCGCCACAAGGCCGCGAGCGTGAAGTTCGCCATGCCCTGCGAGGCGTGGGAAGTCGGGCGCGAGTCGGGCGCCGTGCAGCATCTGGTGATGAGCTTTCGCCTGCCCGGCGGCGCCGAGCTCTCGTTTCGCCTGCACCCGGCGCAGGCGGCGCATATGACCGAGGTGCTAACGCTTGCCACCGGGCTCGCCACGCCGCGGCGGCCGGGCAGGGCGCGCATGCAATAGCGCAGCCCGTGCGCGGTTTTCCGCGCCTTCCTTCAAGAGTGCGAACGCTTTTCGCCGCGTGTCGCTTGTCGAGTCGCGCACGGCTGCGCGGCCTTTCCGTTGGCCCTTTTTCCCGAACTCCTGCATGACGGTTTCAACCACTACGCGCTACGCTCGCGCGCTGACTTTCGCCAGCTTCGGTCTTGGCATGGCCGCCACCGCGCACGCCACCGAGCCCTTCGTGGTCCAGGACATCCGCATCGACGGGCTGACGCGCATCGAGCCCGGCACCGTGTTCGCGTATCTGCCGATCAAGCAGGGCGACACCTTCACCGATGACAAGGCCTCCGAAGCGATTCGCGCGCTCTACGCCACGGGCTTTTTCAGCGACGTGCGCATTGCCACTGAAGGCAGCACGGTTGTCGTGCAGGTGCAGGAGCGGCCGGCTATCGGCACCATCGACTTTGCGGGCATTCACGAGTTCGACAAGGACAACCTCACCAAGGCGCTCAAGTCGGTCGGGCTCTCGCCGGGGCTCAGCTACGACAAGGCGCTCGTCGACAAGGCCGAGCAGGAGCTCAAGCGCCAGTACCTCACGCGCGGCTACTATGCCGCCGAAGTCACCACCACGGTCACGCCGATCGACCGCAACCGCGTGGGCCTGCTGTTTTCGGTGGTTGAGGGGCCGAGCGCGAAGATCCGCCAGATCAACTTCATCGGCAACAAGGTGTTCAGCGAGGGCACGCTGTTCGACGAAATGCAGCTTTCCGCGCCGAACTGGTTCTCCTGGTACACGAAGAACGATCTGTACTCCAAAGAGAAGCTCACCGGCGATCTCGAGAACGTGCGGACCTACTATCTCGACCGTGGCTACCTGGAGTTCAACATCGACTCCACCCAGGTGTCGCTCTCGCCCGACAAGAAGGACATGTATCTGACCGTGTCGATACATGAGGGCGAGCCCTATACGATTTCGGGCGTGAGTCTCGCAGGCAATCTGCTCGACCGCGAAGCGGAGCTCAAGAAGCTGATTGGCGTGAAGCCTGGGCAGCGTTTTTCCGCGCAGAAGCTCAAGGACACGACGAAGGCGCTCGTCGACAAGCTCGGCGAATACGGCTATGCCTTCGCGACCGTCAACGCCGAGCCGCAGATCGATCAGGTGCGCCATACGGTGAACCTCACCTTGCAGGTCGATCCGGGGCGCCGCGTGTACGTGCGCCGCATCAACGTGATCGGCAACACGCGCACGCGCGACGAAGTCGTGCGCCGGGAAATGCGCCAGCTCGAAAGCTCGTGGTTCGATTCGAACCGCCTCGCGCTCTCGAAGGACCGCGTCAACCGGCTCGGCTATTTCACCGACGTCGACGTGACGACGGTGCCGGTGGAAGGCACGCAGGACGAAGTGGATATCGACGTGAAGGTCACCGAGAAGCCCACGGGCACGATCTCGCTGGGCTTGGGTTACGGCTCGGGCGAGGGCCCCATCATCTCTGCGGGCATCTCGCAGGATAACGTGTTCGGCTCCGGCACCAGCCTGTCGTTGAACGTCAATACGGCCACCACCTATCGCACGCTCTCGGTCACGCAGATCGACCCGTATTTCACGATCGACGGGATCAAGCGCATTACCGACGTCTACTATCGCACGACCGAGCCGCTCTACTATTCGAGCACGAATGACACGAGCTTTCGCATCATCTCGTACGGCGCGGACACGAAGTTCGGCATTCCGTTCTCGGAGACCGACATGGTGTACTTCGGTCTCGGCATCGAGCAGGACCGTCTCGACATCGACGCGAACACGCCGCAGACGTACAAGGACTATGTGAACGAATTCGGGCGGGTCTCGAATACGGTGCCGTTCACGGTGGGCTGGTCGCGCGACAACCGCGACAGCGCGCTCGTGCCGAGCCGCGGCTACTTCGCCCAGGCCAACGCCGAGTACGGCACCCCCATCGGCACGCAGTACTACAAGGCCGATGCACAAATGCAGTACTACTACTCGTTTGCGCGCGGCTTCGTGCTGGGGGTGAACTTTCAGGGCGGCTATGGCAACGGGCTCGGCGGCAAGCCGTATCCGATCTTCAAGAATTACTACGCGGGCGGCATCGGCTCGGTGCGGGGCTACGAGTCGGGCTCGCTGGGCCCGCGCGACGCATCCACGGGCGACCCGATTGGCGGCTCGAAAATGGTGGTCGGCAATATCGAGCTGACTTTCCCGCTGCCGGGCACGGGCTACGACCGCACACTGCGCGTGTTCACGTTCGTGGACGGCGGCAACGTCTGGGGCACCGAAGGCAACAGCATTGGCGCGAACGGGCTGCGCTACAGCTACGGCGCGGGCCTCGAATGGATCTCGCCGATCGGCCCGCTCAAGCTCGACCTCGGCTTCCCGATCGTCAAGCACGCGGGCGACCAGTACCAGAAGTTCCAGTTCCAGATCGGCACGTCGTTCTAGGCGAAGCCTGCGAGCCCGCCCTGGCGCTTCAGATCAGCAGCTCGAGCGAGTGGTAGAGCCGGCGCCGCTCGGGGTCCTGGGAGGCCTCGCCCGCGCGGATCGCCTCCTTGAGGCAGGCGAGAAAGCACTCGGCGGCGGCGGAGAGCGGCACGCCGCGCCGCGCGACCACGCTCACCACGGTGCGGTCCACTTCCTCGGCAAGCGCAAGGGCGCGCAGGTTATCGCGCGCGAAGCGCGTCTCCACGAGCGGCCAGGGAAAGATGCTCGCCATGTCGGTGTTCATGATGAGCCCCATGGCCACCACGAACGAGTGCGCGAGATGCACCGTGCGCGGCAGCGGCAGGCCGTGGCGGCGGAAGACGTCGTCGGTGACCATCTCCTTGCTGGCCGGATCCCAGTTGAGCAGCCATTCGCAGTCCTGCAGTTCCTTGAGCGTCTGGGCATGTTCGAGCGGATGACCCTTGCGCACCACCACGGCGGACTCGGTGGCGAAGATGGGGGTCTGCGTGAATTCTGCGTGCAGCGAGGCGAGACCGGGTTTGCCGAGCGAGAAGTCGAGCGTGCCGTCGCGCAGGCGCGGCATCACGATATTGAGCAGTCCCTCATAAAACTCCAGTTGCATCCCGGGCATGCGCTCGCGAAAGCGCGTCACGGCGTCGGGCAGGAACGAGAGCGCGAGCCAGGGCGTCACGCCGATCGAGAGCTTGCCGCCGCCACGGCCGCGCCGCGCGTCGAGCTCGTCCTGGGCGCGCGACATCTGGTGCACGATCGCCCGCGCGTGCACGAGCAGCGCCTGGCCGGCGTCGGTGAACGCAATGCCGTTCGCGTTGCGCGTCACGAGCGCGATCTGCTGCTCCGCCTCGAGCTCGCGCACGGCCTTGGTGGCGGCCGCCGGCGAAATGCCCAGCGCGCGCGCCGCCGCGCGGATGCTGCCGGTATCGGCCATCGCGACGAGCGCCCGGAACTGATGGAACTTCATAAGGGAAAACCCGGGTGATAACCTGCGGTTGGCGGGCTAACCATTTTAGGACTGTCGGCAACAAAACGGCGTCATTATCCTGAACCGTCACGCAATGGATGGCTTGAACGCAGGAGACGACGGATGAACACCATGGCAATTCCCACCGCAATCGCGGATATCGAAGCGGAAATGATCGCGCTGCGCCACACGATCCACGCGCACCCGGAGCTCGGTTTCGAGGAGTTCGTGACGAGCGATCTCGTCGCGGAGCGGCTCGCGCAATGGGGCTACGAAGTGCATCGCGGACTGGGCGGCACGGGCGTCGTCGGCACGCTGAAGGTGGGGACTGGCAAGCTGCGTCTGGGCCTGCGCGCCGACATGGACGCACTGCCCATCCAGGAAAATACGGGGCTCGATTACGCCAGCCGCGTGCCCGGCAAGATGCACGCGTGCGGCCACGACGGCCACACGGCCATGCTGCTCGCGGCGGCCAAGCACCTCGCGCAATCGCGTTCGTTCGACGGCACGCTCCATCTCATTTTCCAGCCCGCCGAAGAAGGCCTCGGGGGCGCCAAGCGCATGCTCGACGAAGGTCTTTTCGAGCGCTTCCCCTGTGACGCCGTCTTCGCCATGCACAACATGCCGGGCTTCCCCACCGGCAAGCTCGGCTTCCGCCCGGGGCCGTTCATGGCGTCGTCGGACACGGTGATCATCGACATCGACGGGCGCGGCGGCCATGGTGCAGTGCCGCACAAGGCCATCGACCCCGTGGTGGTGTGCGCGAACGTGGTGCTCGCGCTGCAGACCATTGTGTCGCGCAACGTGCCGCCGCTCGACATGGCGATCGTCACGGTGGGCGCGATTCACGCGGGCGAGGCGCCCAACGTGATTCCTCAGACCGCGCAGATGCGGCTCTCGGTGCGCGCGCTGCGCCCCGAGGTGCGCGACCTGCTCGAAGAGCGCATCAAGACGCTCGTGCACGCACAGGCCAGCGCTTACGGCGCCACAGCGCGCATCGACTACCAGCGCCGCTATCCGGTGCTCGTGAACGACGCGGAAATGACGGCGTTTGCGCAGGACGTCGCGCGCGACTGGCTCGGTGAGGACGGCCTCATCGAGGATCTCGCGCCGCTCACCGGCAGCGAGGACTTCTCGTTCCTGCTCGAGCAGTGCGCGGGCAGCTATTTGATCATCGGCAATGGAGACGGCGAAGGCGGCTGCATGGTCCACAACCCCGGTTACGATTTCAACGACGACTGTCTCGCGACGGGCGCCGCGTACTGGGTGAAGCTCACCGAGCGCTTCTTGCGCGCCTGAGCATGGCCATCGCCTGAGACGCATTCGATCAAAACATAAGCTTTGCATGGAACGGGACCAGGTGCTCTGCACCAGGTCC
Source organism: Paraburkholderia silviterrae (assembly GCF_004353915.1). Lineage (GTDB taxonomy): Bacteria > Pseudomonadota > Gammaproteobacteria > Burkholderiales > Burkholderiaceae > Paraburkholderia > Paraburkholderia silviterrae. The sequence continues at coordinate 166,812 of NZ_SMRP01000016.1, forward strand.
CGCCGACCGCGAAGCATGGGACCAGAGTAAGAGCTTTGCATGGGGCCGGAGTAAGTGCTGAAGCACTAACTCCGGCCGACAGCTAAAGCGCTAACTCTGGTCGACAGGAGACCCACGTTGAACGCCACCCCACTGCAACCCCAGGCGAACGCCGACACGCATGGGCACACGCGCGCATCGCGCGCGAAAGCCATCGCCGCGATCACGCTCGGTAACGGCCTGGAGTTTTTTGACTTCACGGTCTACAGCTTTTTTGCGACGACCATCGGCACGCTGTTCTTTCCGGTGCACGGCGCGTTGAATCAACTGCTGCTCGCCGTGGGCAGCTTCGGCGTGGGCTTCATCGTGCGGCCGCTGGGCGGCGTGATGATCGGCGCGTACGCCGACCGCGCGGGCCGCAAGTCGGCCATGACGCTCACGCTGTGGCTCATGGCGCTCGGCTCGGCGATGATCGCGTTCGCACCCACCTACGCGCAGATCGGCCTCGCGGCGCCCGCGCTGATCGTGCTCGCGCGGCTCGTGCAGGGCTTCGCGGTGGGCGGCGAGGTGGGGGCCTCGACAACGATGCTGCTCGAATATGCCAACGACCGCACGCGCGGCTTCTACGGCAGCTGGCAGTTCGTGAGCCAGGGGCTCAACGCGGTCTGCGGCGCACTGCTCGGTGTTGCGCTTTCGTCGGCGCTCACGCCCGAGGCGCTGCAGAGCTGGGGCTGGCGCGTGCCATTCGTGATCGGCATGCTGGTCGTGCCGGTGGGCGTGTATATCCGCCGCCATCTCGACGAAACGCTCGAGCATGCCGAGCCCGTGGACATGGCCGCACCCGTGACCGAGACCGCGCGCCCGCTGCGCGAGATCTTTTCGCGTCATCGCGCGGCGCTCGTCGCGGGTGTCGTCACGACCATCGGCGGCACGGCGGCGAACTATATCGTGCTGTTCTACATGTCCACCTACGCGATCAAGATCCTCGGCCTGCCGATGTCGGTGGGCATGAGCGCGGCGCTCGTGGCTGCGCTCGTCACGGCCGCGTGCTCGCCGTTCGCCGGCATCCTGTCCGACCGCGTGGGCCGCAAGCGGGTGCTCGGCTACTCGCGCGTGCTGCTGATCGCGGTGATCTATCCGGCATTCATGCTGATCCATTCGGTGCCCACGGTGCCGACCGTGCTTGCCGTCGTGGCCGTGCTGGGCGCCATCGTTGCGTTCACCGCAGTGCCCAACATCGTCATGCTGCCGGAGCTTTTCCCGCAGTCGATCCGTGTGACGGGCATGTCCATCGTCTATTGCGTGGGCGTCTCGATCTTCGGCGGCTTCGCCCAGTTCTTCGCAACCTGGCTCATCGAACTGTTCGGCAACCCGCTCGCACCGGCGTGGTATCTGATCGGCTGCGGAGCCGTGTCGCTGCTGGCGCTGCCGCTGATCCGGGAACCGGCGGGCCGGCCGCTTGACTGAGGCAGGCCTTGCGGGCCGATTCGCAGGCCGATTCGCAGGCCAACATAGCAGGCCAACATAGCAGGCCAACATAGCAGGCCAACTTGGCAGACTAATACGGCCGCGCGGCGCGCTACAGGTTTTTGGCGTGCGCCGCGCATATCTTTACGCGGCGTTTGCATGCTGCTTCCTACAATCGGTCCATGTTCAACAAGACGCGCGCCGTGCCTGAGGGCGGCGCGCACCCGACACATGGCATCGCTCCTCGCGCATCATCCCGCTTCCTCCCCGGCATCCATGCCGATTGCGCCGCGCCCTGGCCTCGACAGGCGCCGCACGACGCCGCGCCTCGTCACCGTGCAAATGATCGTGCGCGTCGCCACGCGCGACGCGCAGCTCGCGCGCAGTGTGCTGCACGGCATGCTCGGTGATGCATTGGGCATCCACACTATCGATATCGACCGCCGCCGCGACCTCGCCTGCCTCCACGTCGAGCTCGAACGCGCGCGCGTACCCGAAGCCATGGCCCTGCTGATCCGCACGTTGCCGGGCGCCGAGTTCGGGACCATCAGGCGGCTCGAACGAAGCCGGTGAGCCAGGGCATGGGGCGGCACGAGCCGCCCATCGAGGTGCTTCAAATGGTTGCAATCCGGCTATTTTGATTTGTTGCTGTAAATGCAACCTTTGCCGTAGTTATTTCGCAGCGCGTAATGGATATTGATTGCCGGCAAAAATGAGATGTTTGACGGCCACTTTGATCGTGCACCTAAAGGAATCACTGTAAGATTTTGCTCCGAGCTTCCAGGCGGCGCAGCACATCCGGTATGACCGGATTCGCCTCGAGTTCGTCGGTCCAGCGTAGATCGCCGATAACGGAGAAAAAGCATGACAAGCGGAAATCGGATGGCACGTTTGTGCTTGTCCTTGGGTTTGGCGGTTGGGGCTGCTGCGTGCCACGACAAGACGCCTGTTGCATCGGCACGGCCACCTGTGAATGTGGACGTTATCAACGTCGCGCTGCGCGACGTACCCGTGGTATTTGATTACGTGGGGCAGACCGAAAGCTCGCAGCAGGTCGAGATTCGCGCCCGCGTCAATGGCTTTCTTGAAAAGCGCGTCTATGAAGAAGGCTCGATGGTCCATCAAGGGGACGTGATGTTCCAGATGGACCGCAAGCCGTTCCAGGCCGCGCTGGACGCCGCGCACGCCGAGTTTGCGCAACAAAAGGCGCGGCTCGATGTGGCGCAGGCCAATCTCAATCGGGTGCGTCCGCTGGCTGCCAAGAACGCACTGAGCCAGAAGGATCTCGACGACTCCATCGGCCAGCAGCAGGCGGCCGCCGCCGCGCTCGAGCAGGCACGCGCCAATGTCACGAGCGCGAGCCTGAATCTCGGCTATACCACCATCACGGCGCCCGTCACGGGCCTGTCGAGCTTTGCGAAGAAGCAGGACGGCTCGTATATCGACGCCAGCAACAGCCTGCTCACCTACGTTGCGAAGCTCGATCCCATGTGGATCAACTTCTCGCTCTCCGAGAACGAGATGCTGAGCCTGCGCACGCAGACCAGGAACGGTTCGCTCAAAGTGCCAGGGATTGGCGAGCTCGAAGCGGTGATCGTGCTGGCCGACGGCAGCGTCTTTCCCGCCCGCGGCCATATCAAGTTTGCCGATGCTTCGCTAAGCGAAGAAACGGGCACCTATCTGATTCGCGCCGAGGTGCCGAACCCGAAGGGCAGCTTGCGGCCCGGGCAGTTCGTGCGCATCAAGCTGCTGGGCGCGCAACGCGCGAACGCAGTGGCGGTGCCGCAAGTCGCGGTGCAGCAAGGGCCGCGCGGCGCCTACGTGTGGACCGTGGACAAGGACGACAAGGCGCAGCAGCGCGCGGTCGAGACGGGCGAATGGAACGGCAACGACTGGGTGATCAGCTCGGGGCTGCACGCGGGCGATCACGTCGTGATCGACAACACGCTCAAGCTGATGCCGGGCGCGCCGGTCAAGGCGAATCTGGTGCCCACGCCCGCCGATGACGTGAATATCGGCGGGCAGGGCGGCGCAGCCGATGCCGGCGCTGCAAGCGGCGCAAGCGCAGAGAGCGCCGGCACCGGCGGCAACGGCGCAGCCGGGCCGGCAAACGCTGGAAGCTCCGCGAACGCGAACGCAGGCGCAGGCGCAGGCGCGGCGACCCAGGCCCCGGCGCCCACCGCGAGTGCGGCCGGCCCCACGCCGCTTTACTTCGCTCAGGGCAGCGCGAGCCTCGACGCGCAATCGGCCACGGCGCTCGCCGCGGTTGCACAAAAGCTGAGCGCATCGCCCACTACGCAAGTGGTGATTTCCGGCTATACCGATGCGAGCGGCTCCTATGCCCAGAACGAGCGCCTTGCCCGCGAGCGCGCCGCAACCGTGCGCGCGGCACTGATCGTCGCGGGCGTGCAGAACGCGCGCATCGACATGCGCAAGCCCGCGAAGATCGTGGCCGCCGACCCGCCCGAAAAGTCCCGCCGTGTGGACGTGACGCTCTCTCCCGCAGCGGGAGGTTGAGCGATGAAGTTCTCTCACTTCTTTATCGACCGGCCGATCTTCGCGTCGGTCTTGTCGATCATCATCGTCGTGGCCGGCTTCGTGGCCATGTTCAACCTGCCGATCGCGCAGTTCCCCGACATCGCGCCGCCTCAGATCACGGTGAGCGCGACCTATCCCGGCGCGAGCGCCGACATCGTCGCGCAGAACGTCGCCGCGCCGATCGAGCAGCAGGTGAACGGCGCCGACAACATGATGTACATGAGTTCGTCGAGCTCTTCGACGGGCAACATGACGCTCACCGCGTACTTCAACATCGGCACCGACCCGTCGCTCGCCCAGGTGGACGTGCAGAACCGCGTGAACCTCGCGCTGCCCACGCTGCCCGACGCGGTCACCGCGCAGGGCGTCTCGGTGCAGAAGCGTTCGTCGGCGTTCATGATGGTGATTGCCATCTATTCGCCGGACAACACGTTCGACCAGCAGTACGTGGCGAACTACGCGAACGTCTACGTGCTCGACGCGATCAAGCGCCTGCCCGGCGCGAACCAGTCGGCGATCCTCGGCTCGGCCGACTATGCGATGCGCGTGTGGGTCAAGCCGGACCGCATGGCCAAGCTCGGCATCACCGTGGCCGACGTGCAGAACGCGATCAGCGCGCAGAACCAGCAGTTTTCTGCCGGCCGCCTTGGCCAGTCGCCAACCAGCGGGCCCGTGCTGCAAACGTTCCCGGTGGCGACCAAGGGGCGCCTGACCGAGCCCGCCGACTTCGACAACATCATCCTGCGCGCGAAGTCGGGCGACGCCGCGATCGTGCGCATCAAGGACATCGGCCATACCGAGCTCGGTGCCAAGGACTACTCGATGCGCGGCCGCTACAACGGCAAGACGGCCACGCTGATCGCGGTCTATCAGCAGCCGGGCGCTAACGCGCTGCAGGTGTCCAAGCAGGTGCGCGCGACCCTCGACGAGCTGAAAAAGAGCTTCCCGCCCGGGCTCAAATATGAAATTGCGCTCGACACGACCGAGTTCGTGCACGAGTCGATCATCGAGGTGGTAAAGACGCTGCGCGACGCGGTGATCCTCGTGATTCTGGTGGTGTTCCTGTTCCTGCAGAGCTTCCGCGCCACCCTGGTGCCGATTCTCGCGGTGCCGGTGTCGATCATCGGCGCATTCATCGGCATGATGGCGTTCGGCTTCTCGGTGAACATGCTCACGTTGTTCGGCATGGTGCTGGCGATCGGTATCGTCGTGGACGACGCGATCGTCGTGATCGAGAACGTCGAGCGCAACATGACCGAGTTCAAGCTGCCGCCCAAGGAGGCGGCCAAGCGCGCCATGGACGAAGTGAGCGGGCCGGTGGTGGCCATCGTGCTCGTGCTGCTCGCCGTGTTCATTCCGGTGGCGTTCCTCTCGGGCATCACCGGGCAGCTCTACAAGCAGTTCGCCGTGACCATCGCGGTCTCGGTGGTGCTCTCGGGCATCTGCGCGCTCACGCTCTCGCCCGCGCTCGCGGCCATCCTGCTCAAGCCGGGCGAGCACAGGAAGAACCGCTTCTTCACGTGGTTCAACGAGCGCTTCGAGCGGCTCACCAACGGCTACGGCACGGCGGTGCAATCGGTGATCCGCCGCGTCATGCTTTCGGTGATGCTGATTGTCGTGATGTGCCTCGCCACCGGCGTGCTCTTCAAGAAAATCCCGACTTCGTTCGTGCCGGTCGAGGACCAGGGCTATCTGCTGGGCGCCGTCATCTTGCCCGATGCCGCGAGCCTCGACCGTACCGGGGATCTTTCGAAGCGCGCCGAAGACTGGTTCAGCAAGCAGCCCGCCGTGAAGGCCGTGGCCGCGCCGATCGGCTACAGCCTGATCGACTCGCAGTACAAGGCCAACGCCGGCACGCTGTTCGTGACGCTCAAGGACTTCGGCGATCGCGGCAAGGACGGCACGGCCGCGGACCTCATCACGGCCGCCAACAAGGCGTTCGCGGGGTTCAAGGACGGCGTGGTGATCCCGCTGAATCCGCCGTCCATCCCGGGCCTCGGGACCACGGGCGGCTTCGAGTTCTGGGCGCAGAGCACCGGCGACGGCAGTTACCAGCAGCTCGAACAGAAGGTGCGCGAGATCATCGCGAAGGCGCGGCAGAACCCGGCGCTGCGCGGCGTCAATTCGACCATCGACACGAACTCGCGACAGCTGCTCGTGGAAGTGGACCGCGAACGCGCTGAATCGCAGGGCGTCGCGGTGCAGGACGTCTACTCGGCACTGCAGACGATGTTCGGTTCCTCGTACGTGAGCCAGTTCCCGAAGGGTAGCCGCCTGTTCCAGGTGATCGTGCAGGCCGAGCCGCAATACCGCACGCGTCCGGACGATATCCAGCAGCTCTACGTGCGTAACCGCTCCGGCGACATGGTGCCCATCAAGGCGGTCACGACCTACAAGTTCGTGAACGGCGCGGACATCGTCAACCGCTTCAACAACTTCCCGGCCGCCAAGATCACCGGCGACGCCGCGCCCGGCCACAGCTCGGGTGAAGCGATCGCGGCGATGGAGGAGATCGCGAAGGAGGTGCTGGGCGACGGCTATAGCTATGCGTGGAGCGGCCAGGCGTACGAAGAAAAGACGGCCGGCTCGACTGCGGGCCTGGTGTTTGGCTTCGCACTGCTGATGGTGTTCCTGATCCTGGCAGCGCAGTACGAAAAATGGTCGCTGCCGATCGGCGTGCTGCTGGCGGTGCCGTTCGCGGTGTTCGGGGCGCTCGTGGGCATTCTGATACGCGGGATGGAAGACGATGTGTACTTCCAGATCGGCTTGACCGTGCTGATCGCGCTCGCGGCGAAGAACGCCATTCTGATCTTCGAGTTCGCCGTGGAAATGCGCGAGAAGGAAGGCATGTCGCCGTTCGATGCGGCGCTGCACGCCGCGAAGCTGCGTCTGCGGCCGATCATCATGACCTCGCTCGCCTTCATTCTTGGCTGCGTGCCGCTCGCCATCGCGAGCGGGGCGTCGGCGGCGAGCCGCCGCTCGCTCGGCACGGGCGTGATCTTCGGCATGCTCGGCGCCACGCTCATCGCGCTGTTCTTCATTCCGATGTTCTTCTGGGGCCTCGAAACGCTCTCGTCGCGCAAGAAGCCCAGGGTCGAACCGGAATTGCCGCCGCCGGCGGCGCCTCCCGCACAGGAGGGTTGAAGCCATGAGTCCGAAAATGAAGCGCGCATTGAAACCCATCGTGCTTGCCGCGAGCACGGTCTGGCTCGCGGCCTGCGCGGTCGGCCCCGACTATCACCGGCCCACGGTGCAAACGCCGTCCACTTACCGCTTCGCGGCGTCCGATGCGGAGGTGGTCGATACCTCGCTCGACTGGTGGAAGCAGTTCAACGATCCCGTGCTCGACGATCTGGTCACGAAGGCGCTCGCGCAGAACAAGGATCTCGGCATTGCCGCGGCGCGTGTCGAAGAGTATTACGGGCGCTATGTCGTCGCGCGCTCGGGCCTGTTCCCGCAGGTCGGCGTGAATTTCGGCGCCTCGCGCTCCCGCGGCGTGCCCGCACCCGGTTTTCCGCCGCTGGTCGGCAACCAGGTGCAGCTCCAGGGCGTGGCGTCGTGGGAGCTCGACCTGTTCGGACGCCTGCGGCGTTTGACGGAAGCCGCGCGCGCCGATTATCTCGGCACCCAGTCGGCGCAGCAGGCCACCCGGATCGCGCTGATCGCCAACGTGGCGACGAGCTATCTGCAACTGCGCGACTTCGACAATCAACTGACGATTGCGCAGGAGACGCTCAAGAGCCGCGACGACACCGTCAAGCTGTTCGAAGAGCGTTTCGCGGGCGGGGTGGTGTCGCAGCTGCAGCTGAGCCAGGCGCGCTCCGAAAACGAATCCGCACAGGCGTCGGTCTATTCGATCCAGCAGCAGATCGCGCAGCAGGAGGACGCGATTTCCTTGCTGCTCGGCCAGAACCCGGGGCCGATTGCGCGCGGCAAGTCGATCTCGCAGCTCTCCGTGCCCGCGATTCCGGCGGGCTTGCCCTCGTCGTTGCTGGAGCGGCGGCCCGACATTCAGCAGGCCGAGCAAACGCTCATTGCGGCGAATGCCCAGATCGGCGCGGCCCGTGCGCAGTATTTCCCGGAGATCTCGCTTACCGGCATGTTCGGCGCGGCCAGCACGGCGCTTTCGGGGCTTTGGACCGGGCCGGCGCGCGTGTGGTCGTTCGCGGGTGCGATCTCGCAGCCGATCTTCGAAGGCGGCGCGATCGCGGGCTCCGTGCATTCGGCCGAGGCCGCGCACCAGGAGGCGCTGCTGAGCTACGAGCAGACGATTCAGCAGGCATTCGCGGATGTGGAGAACGCGCTCGTTGGCGCCGCGCGCACGAACGATCAGCTCGGCGCCACCTCGCGCCAGGTGGAGGCGCTGACGCAGTACACGTCCCTTGCGCGCGATCTCTACGAGGGCGGCTACACGAGTTATCTGGAGGTGCTCGACGCCGAGCGCAGCCTGTTCGCGGCGCAGATTCAGCAATCGCAATTGCAGGATCAGCGGCTCTCGGAGATCGTGAGCCTGTACAAGGCGCTCGGCTACGGCTGGACGCCGCAAGCGCCAGCGGGCGCGAACTCGGCCGCCCAGCCCGCGCCGCAGTCTTGACGCGGTCAATCAGTCGGGGGAACTACGGTCTGCGAGCGCAAGCTCGCAGTCCTTGAGTACCTGCATGACGAGCTTGGCCTGATAGTTGAGGTCGTCGGTGTCGAGGATTTCCTCGACGGCGTCGCGTGCCCATGTGGCGTCGACGAACCATGCGTGCTGCTTGGCGATTTCCTGGGCGATGGCGGTGAGCCGCGCGATGGCGAGCCAGTCGGCTTCGCGCGCGTGGCGATCGAGCCACTTGTGCGCCGCCTGCACGTGAAAAGCCGCATTGGGCCACGTTTCGTTGAGGTAGTACGCTCCGAGGCTCCCGCAGGTGAGCCAGCAGAGCAGTTCCACGCGGTCGCGCGGACTCAGATGGTGGCGTACATCACTCATGGCGACGCTCGCGAAGGTGACAGAGTTCGATTGACGGGCACATGCGCGCTACGACTCCGGTATTTAGACGATATCACGGCTTGTACAAGCTCGCCGGAGCAATACACGTGCCGCATCCGCGGGCTACGGGAATAGCGTCGCCTGGCGGCGGGTGGTATGCAAACCAGGACTGATACCAGGGCGGCAACGGGCGCCGGCTGAGGTGCTGCGGATAGCGAATGAAGCGTGCGGGCAGCGTCATTCACGGCGCATGTATTCTTGTGCGCGCGAGTGCAGCCGGTGTTGCGGGGTGTTGCCGGCGTTGCCGGGTGATGCCTATAAGGCCGGCGCGCGATCGCGCCTGTGTGCGTCAGGGCCCGCCCCGCTAATCGCCCGGCCCTGGACCTAGATCGTCTTGCCGCTCGCGCGTGCAAGACGCGCGGCGCAGTCGGTGGCGCCCATGCCGTTCGCGACGTCGAACGCCGTGTTGCCGGCGCCATCGCGGGCATTCGGGCTGGCCCCGCGCGCCAGCAATTGCTCGACGATCTCCAGGTGGTTGAACATCGCCGCGATCATGAGCGCGGTGCGGCCGTCGGGCGATGCGCCTTCCACATCGGCGCCGTTATCGAGCAAGGTGCCGACCACGTCGGCATAACCCTTGAACGCGGCGCCCGCGAGCGGCGTCTGGCCGTTGTCGTTGCGCAGGTCGGGGTCGGCGCCGCGCTGGATCAGGGCGCGGACCGCATTGGCGTGGCCGTGGTAGCTCGCCAGCATCACGAGGCTGTCGCCTTTCTCATTGCGCAGATTGGGCGGCAGGCCCTGGTCGATGAGCGACGCTAGCGTCGCGGCCTCGCCGCGGCGGGCCGTATCGAAGACCTCGCGCGCGAATTCGAGGACACGCGGATCGGCATCTGCGTCCGGCGGTACGTTTGCGCTCACGGCAGACTCCTTCGCAAGGGCCAGGCGGTGCGCCCGGCGAGGTTGTCTGCCATTGTCGCCGATTCGCGCAGGCGGCGCTCGGCGATGGCTGCGTTGCCGCCGGACTCAATCAGGGCACGAGCCAGAGCGCGACGGCGTAGATGACCAGCGAGACCGCGAACGTCACCGCGGTATAGCCCATCACGCGCTGGATGCGGATGCCCGCGATCGCGACGATCGGCACCGCCCAGAACGGCTGCAGCATGTTCGAGACGTTCTCCGCCATCGCGACGCCCATCGCGGTGCGCGGCACCGAAGCGTGCAGGCTCAGCGCGGCGGGCAGCACGAACGGTCCTTGCACGGCCCAGTGCCCGCCCGCGCTCGGCACCAGCAGCGTGATGATGAGCGAGCTCAGGTAGCTCCAGATCGGCAGCGAGGCCGCCGTGGCGATCGTGACGAAAGCCTTGGCGATCATCGAGGCGAGGCCGGTGCCCTTCATGATGCCCATGATGCCGCCGTACACGGGGTATTGCAGCAGCATCGAGCCCGTCTGGCGCGCGGCGCGGCGGATCGCGTTCGCATAGGCGATGGGCGTGCGCTGCAGCGCGAGCCCGATCAGCAGGAAGATCAGGATCGTGGTGTTGATGTCGAGATCGAAGCCCTTGGCGCGCCAGTCCATCGCCAGATAGCCCACGCCGAGCACGAGCAGCAGCAGCGTGCCGAGCATCGACTGCTCGAGCCGCGTGGCGAAGGTGGGCGTGTCGCTGCTCGCGCGCGCGTGAGGGTCGTCGCTGGGGGCGGCGTCTTCGCTTTCGGCGGGCTGGTTGAAGGGCACGACATCCTCGGCCTTCGGGTGCATGCGGATGAAGATGAACGTCATGACGACCACCACGAGCACCGTGGGCACGAACACGAACGGCGCGAACACGGTCTGCGAGAGCGGCACGACCTGACCGGTGGCTTTTTCGACCAGATTGAGCGCATTGCCGTGCGAAGCCTGGGAAAGGGCGATCGAGCTGGAGAGGCCGCTATTGCAGATCGACCACGCCGAGTAGCTGCCGGCCACGAGCCACGCGAAATCGACTTTCACGCGCCGGGCGATCTCGCGCGAGAGCAGGGCGCCGACGATCAGGCCCAAGCCCCAGTTCAGCCACGCGGCGATAGCCACGACCGGGAACACCAGCAGCGCGGCGCGCGCGGGCGTCTGGGCCCGGGCGGCGAGCGCGCGCAGGCCGCGCTGCACGATGGGCGCTTCGGCGATGGCGTAGCCGGTCGCGAGAATCAGGATCATCTGCAACGCGAAGCCGAGGATGCCGAAGGTGCCCTCGTACCAGGCACTCAGCAGCGTCGGAATATGGCCTTGCGGGGCGATCGCGAGCGCGAGCACCGCGACGAAGGCGGTGAGGCAGATCGAGAGGACGAACGGGTCCGGCATGACCCGCTCAAAAACGTAGACGAGGGCGGCAACGACGCCGCGTCCGCTGGAAGCGCGCGCCGGTGTGTTGGCGCGGTTGTCCTGATGGCTGTCTCTTTTCATGCTGTTATTGCTCTCGCAACGTGTGTCTGCTGGCTGGCTCGTTCTTGTTATCTTGTGTTCGCAATAAGAACACAATTTCGTTAATCGAACCGGCCAATGGTCGCTTTATGCAACGTGAATGTCAAGCTGCAATATCGTGCTTATGCAGTATTTTTCACATCAAATGACAGCGTGTTGAATGCAATTTGAAAGCATTCGGCATGAAAAACAAATCGTAACCGTCGCCGCTGGACTCCTAAAATGCAACAGCGTGCAGTAATTTTGTGCGCCGCGTACGACGCAACAGCAGGACTCTGCAGTGCAACCACACACATGGAGGCTGGAGATGACGATTCGTCTAGGAGAGGATGCACCCGATTTCACGGCTGAAACCACCGAAGGTCCGATCCATTTTCACGAATGGATCGGCGATCATTGGGCCATTCTGTTCTCTCATCCGAAGGATTTCACGCCCGTCTGCACGACGGAACTCGGCTACATGGCCCGGCTCAAGCCCGAGTTCGACAAGCGCAATACGCGCATCATCGGCCTGAGCGTGGACCCGGTGAGCGACCATCAAAAGTGGGTCAAGGACATCGAGGAAACGCAGGGCAGCGCGGTCAACTATCCGCTGATCGGGGACGCGGACCTGACCGTCGCCAAGCTCTACGACATGATTCACCCGAACGCGAGCGGCGGCAGCCCACGCACGGCGGTCGACAACGCCACGGTGCGCTCGGTGTTCATCGTCGGGCCGGACAAGAAGGTGAAGGCCATGCTCGTCTATCCGATGAGCTCGGGCCGTAACTTCGACGAAGTGCTGCGCCTGCTCGACTCGCTGCAGTTGACGGCGAAGCATACGGTGGCCACGCCCGTGAACTGGGAACCCGGCGACGACGTGATCATCCCGACTTCGGTATCGGACGACGCTGCGAAGCAAAAGTATCCGCAGGGCTTCAAGACGCTCAAGCCGTATCTGCGCACGGTTGCGCAGCCGAAGTAGCACAGCGGGAGCGTCGGGGTGCGACGGGTCCATCGCGGGCCGGTCGCCCCCAAAAAAAACGCGGCGCACAGGCGTGCGCCGCGTAAGAGAAGGCCGGAGGATATCAGCCTCTCGCGCCCGGACAGCTTTGCACGGGACCAGCAGCGCTCGCGCTGGTCGACACGCGAACGCCGGTCGACAGGGGAAAGTGAAAATCAGTTCGTGGACGTGGGCCGCCACTTGAGCAGGCGATGCTCGACGGCGGTGAGCAGGTAGTCGGCAATCAGCGCGACCACCGCGAGCACGATCATGGCCGCGAACACGCCGCTCGCGTTGAAGGCGCCCTGCGCAGTCGAGATCAAGAGGCCGATGCCTTGCTTCGAGCCGAGGAATTCGCCCACCACGGCGCCCACCAGCGCGAAGCCGAAGCTCACGTGCAGGCTCGCGAGAATCCAGCTGAGCGCCGAGGGAATCACCACCGCAGTCGTCACCTGGCGGCGTGACGCGCCGAGGATCTGTGCATTGGCGATCATGTAGCGGTCGGCTTCGCGCACGCCCTGGAACGCATTGGCGAACACCACGAAGAACACCATCACCACGGCGAGCGCGACCTTCGAGGCCATGCCTAGCCCCAGCGCGATCACGAACACGGAGCCCAGCACCACGCGCGGGATCGAGTTGGCGATCTTGATGTAGAGGCTGAACACATCCGAGAGCAGCTTGTTGCGGCCCAGCACGATGCCGCAGAACACGCCGGCCACCGAGCCGATGATGAAGCCGAGCCCCGTTTCCTCGAGCGTGACCCAGACCTGCGTGAGCAGCGGGCCTTGCGACGTGCCGTTCACGAACCAGTCGACGATCTGCTCGAAGATCGCCGAGGGCATCGAGAAGAAGAATGGATCGATCCATTTGAGGCGCGCGGCCAGCTCCCAGCCGCCGAGCACGACGACGAGCACGAGAACGCGCAGGCCGATCACGAGTGCATGGCGGCGCCGGATGCGCTGCTGGGCACGCAGTTGCAGTACGCGTGCTCGCAGAAGACGCTGGATCCGGCGCTGGCGGAGGCTTTCGCGGCGATGCGCGAGAGCAATCGTTCGATGGTGGCGCTCACCAACAAGCTGCTGCTGCTCGCCCAGGCGGAGGCGTTCGACACCGCGCAGCGGCCAGGCGTGCCCGTGGATATGGCGCAGCTCGCGCGCGAGGCCGTCGAGGGGCTCGTGATGCTGGGCGAGGCGCGCGGCATCGACCTGGGCGCGGAACTGCATGGCGCCGCGCTCGTGTCGGGGCACCGCGAGCTGCTGCGCGCGATGGTGACCAATCTCGTGGACAACGCGTTGCGCTATACGCAGGCGGGCGGACGCGTGACGCTCAGCGTGCGCGCCAGCGAGCAGGCAGTGACGCTCGAGGTGCTCGACGACGGGCCGGGTATTCCCGCCGAAGCGCGCGCACGCGTGTTCGAGCCGTTCTTCAGGGCTGCGTCGGACACGGAGGGCACGGGTCTCGGCCTTGCGATCGTGCGCGAGATCGTGCATTCGCACGGCGGCGAAGTCAGCCTCGATGCGGGCGCGAACGGACGCGGCGTGCGTGCGCGCGTGGTGCTCGCGCAGTTGCACGCGATTCGCCCTGAGCCGGTTCATGAAGCGTAGAGCGCGGCGGCCACGTCCGCCTTGATCGAAGTCACCACGCGGAAGCGCGTTGCGTTCCAGAATGACCTTGCGAATTTAATGCGGAGCAGCCTCCGCATTAAATTCGTACTACTGGTTAATCTGTCGCGGCCGTCGACTCGTGGAAGAAGCGGCCGCTGTCCTTTCCGAATGAGACGGGAGGTGTTCGCATGAATGGGCTCTATAAGCGTCGCGGTGCGTTGAAGACGATCGGCATCGCTGCCGGCACAGTATTTCTGAATGCGGCAGGCCAGTCGCGGGCCATTGCAGCCGAGACAGCGTCATTGCTGCCGCAAGGTGCGACGCGGCTCGCCGAGCTGACGAGGCGGCTGGCGGCGGCACCGCGGCGGCGCGATTTCAAATCCGTCCCGATGATTCTCGACGATCGCGAGCAGTGGGACTACGAGGCCCTTGCCGAAGTGTTCGGCTATCAAGGCCAGCCGAGGCAAGTCTGGGTCAACACGGATCTCGCCGGCCAGTGGCCCGACGCCATGCGCAACGCGCTGAACACGGAGATCTGGTCGTTCAGGCATCCCGACACGCTGCTCGTCGCGGCTACGCATGGGTCGGCTCATCTAGCGTTGCTGGATCAGGCGGCCTGGAACAAGTATGCACTGGGACAACTCCCCGGCAACAAGCTCACGTCGAATACGCAGCTGCGGAAGCTGCCGGCTCAGTCCATCGGCGTGGGCGATCATCGGAACGTCGCGGGCGCTTACTCGACGCAGGACAACAGCATCCCCGCATTGCTCGCACGAGGCGTGGTGTTCATGACTTGCCACAACGCCATCTGGGAGCTGGCGGAGACACTGCACGCAGCGGGCAGCAACCCCGACAAGCTCGCCGTCGATGCGCTGGCAGCCGATCTGACCAACCATGTCATTCCGCAAGCGATCGTGACGCCCGGCATCGTGGCAACCGTGCTCGAGCTTCAGCAAGCGGGCTTTCACTACGCGCATTGAGCGCGCGCTGAGCACTTTGAGCACATTGAGCGCGTGCTCGGGCGTTGCCGCCGTGCGAAGACTACGCGGCAACGCCCGCTTGCAGGAACTCGTCGACGAGCGGAGCCAGCACGCGTGCATGCGCGCATGCGAGATCGTGGCCGCCGTTGCTCACCACATCGAGCTCCGAGTTCGGCAGCAATTCGAGCAGCTTTTCGCCAACGCTGAGCGGGCTGATCGGGTCGGCGTCACCCCACAGCAGCATGACGGGCTGCTGGACATACGCGAGCTCGCCGGTGAGGTCCTCGCGCAGCGTCACGAACCAGTCCGGCAATTGCGGATTTTGTGCAACGAATTCCTCGCGCCAGTCGCGCGCACCGAGCGCCTGCGTGTCGAGGCCGCCGGAGGTGACGGCCAGCACGAGATGCGTGACGAGGGCAGGCTTGGCCAGCGCGGCGCGCAAGGCCAGCACGCCGCCCATCGACTGGGCGATCAGCGCGGTCGGCTTGTCGATCTGCTGCACGACCTTGCGCACGAGATCTTCGAAATTCTCGACTTCGGGGTCCTTGGGCTCGGCGCCGAAACCCGGGTAGGCGAGAAAGCGACGCTCGGCCGGATGCTCGAGCTGGTCCGCGAGCGGTTGCCAGAATGCGGGATTACCCGAGGCGCCAGGCAGAAACAGGAGTTGGGTGGGAGCGTTCAAGTTGAATGGCCTGCAGCGTGCGTGTCTCGCGACCCCTGCGATGCGCCGGTTCATGCGCCACTGCGCGCGCTGTTTCGTTGATTGGGAGCCGTCGATCTTAGCATGGGACCCGCCTCGCGCCGGGCCGTGTGTGGTGCTTCGGGCAAGACTTTCAGCAGAGCGCATTGTGGACGGTACAATGTGGCCGGCCCGGCCAGGTTGTCTAGCCTAACCTTGCCGCACCTGGCGGCCGTACCTGGCCCGCCGTACTTCACCGGCCATACCAGAGAGTAGGGCTCGTACGAGGCCGCAAGCCGGGCAGTTTGCCCGCCTATTTCCAGATGACGACCATGCAAAACAAGCCGGCTCGCGGCACGCCACTGCCCGCATACGAACAGATCAAGCGTCACGTCCTTGCACAGATCGAAAGCGGCGCACTGAAGCCCGGCGACGTCGTGCCTTCCGAAACGGAGATGGTCAAGGAGTTCGGCGTCGCGCGCATGACCGTGTCGCGCGCGCTGCGCGAGCTCATGGCCGAAGGCGTGCTGAACCGCGTGCGCGGCTCGGGCACCTATGTCGCACCGCGCCAGTACGAATCGACGGTCCTGCAGATCCGCAATATCGCCGACGAAATCGCCGCGCGCGGGCATCGCCATACGGCGCGCGTGCTCGCGCTGGAAGCCAGCGACGACCCGAACGCCGTGGCCGCGCTCGAACTCGACACGGGGCCGGTGTTTCATTCGCGCATCGTGCACAACGAGGAGGGCGAGCCGATCCAGTACGAGGATCGCTACGTGAATCCCGAGGTGTTTCCCGAGTATCTCGCGCAGGATTTCACGGTCGAAACGCCGAATCACTATATGGTGCGCCTCGCGCCCATTCAGCGCGCGGAGTTCCGCATCTACGCGCAAAAGCCCGATGCGCATGTGCGCCAGCATCTCGCTATGGAAATTGGCGAGCCTTGTTTGCTGTTGTTGCGGCGCACCTGGGTTGGCAAGGATGTCGCTACTTCGGTGCGGCTCTGGCATCCGGCTTCGCGCTTTCATCTGGCGGGGACTGTTTGAAGGGTTTTTTTTGTGGTTATCCTGGCGGATGGCGCGGTTCCTTGTTTTCGCGGCGGGCCGCAAGCGTTGCCCCTGTGCGGGGCGGCACCTACTTTTCTTTGCCGCGGCAAAGAAAAGTAGGCAAAAGAAAGCCGCTCAAACCGCCAGTGTGACGCAGTGGACCACTGCCCTGTATATCGGAGCGGCTCCGGGGCGTCTGCCATCACGGGGCGTTTAGCGGAGTGACTAAGGGCTCATTCATCCGGCGGCGCTGCGCGCGCCGTGGGGCATAATTCAAACCGGTGGGATGCACGTATTTTCGCAGGACTCCAATGTATTCAAACGGAAGTACTCTCGCGTATCCGTAGGATTCCAACATATTAGGCGGCGGAACTTTCGCGAATTCGCTTGGCAGCGCGCCCGGTTTCCCTTGCAGACACTTCCGCCTGCGCGTAGCGCGTGGCGGGAAGGATGAGCCCCTTGTCACTAACGCGGAGTGTGCGAGGAGACGGATGCTCCGGAGCCGCTCCGATATACAGGGCAGTGGGGGACGGCGTCACACTGGCGGTTTGAGCCGCTTTCTTTTGCCTACTTTTCTTTGCGGCTGCAAAGAAAAGTAGGTGCCGCCCCGCACAGGGGCAACGCCTGCATACCTTATGCAAAACAAGGAAACGCGTAAAGCGTGTAAGGCACACCAGGCACGCAAGCCTGCGACGCCACCGAAACACTCACTTGTGCCTCGTGCGGCACACCAAATCGCATCGCCCACGCGCCATGGACATTCTTGTCTAGTCAACAAGAACGCCATTTGGTGTTCGACCCCACCGCTTCCCCTTATTTCCCGCAGAAAAAGCCCGCCAGGGTAATTCCCTAGACTCAATTTATCAAAACGAGTTGTATATACAACTTGGCGGCGGTAGACTAGCTCTCACGTTACAGCGACGCCGCTTCAGGCCATCGCCCGGTGTGGGCAGACAGGCAGGGCCGCGCAAGAACTTCTTTCACGAGACGAACGAACGCCATGAACCATCCCAACTTCACCGATCCCCGCCTCGACCCGTCCCGCACGATCCGCGCGCCGCGCGGC
>NZ_SMRP01000017.1:0-152513 GCF_004353915.1 Paraburkholderia silviterrae
GCTTTTCTTTGCCGCTGCAAAGAAAAGTAGGTGCCGCCCCGCACAGGGGCAACACTAATAAACCGACATGAAAACAAGGAAAGGCCAAAACCTTAAATCCAAACCCAAAAAACAACATCCAAACAAATTCTCATGTATCACTTAACATAAATAGTAATTTTCTTTGAATACACAGGTGGATCATGCGGAATATGATGAGCATCACCCATCAGCAACTGCAACGTATGCTTACCAGGCGCCAACTGAATCATAGTTTCGGTTTCCCCCGCACCGAAATGCAGATGATTCCGATCCGAAGGAATAGGCTGATCCATAGGCGGCAAATCAGTATCGATCAGCAAATGATGATGCCCGGTGTTCTTGAACTCGACATCCTTGGGCGCGACGCCCATATATCTCAACCCGAACCAGACACGAAACGGCTTACCCGCCGGCATAACCTGCCCATTATTGGGCCACCCGATATAAACGATCGCCCGGGGATCCGCCGGCGTAGTGCCCGCATGCGCGACACCCCCCACGAGCAACGCGGGACTTCCCACAAAAGCCAGCACAAACACCACAACAAACACCCAAACCCGGTTCATGGCATGCACTCCCGCTACTGACTGATAACAGCCGCGAAGCAATACCTCGCTACTTGACCGTAATCGTGATCTTCTTCGAATAAACCGGCGGATCATGCGGCACGTGGTTGTAGTCGCCCATCAGCAACTGCAGCGTATGCTTGCCCGGCGGCAGCTCGATACGAGCCTCCGTTTCACCCGCACCGAAATGAAGATGATTGCGATCGGACGGAATCGGCTGGTCGAGCGGCGGAAGATCGGTGTCGATGAGCAGATGATGATGGCCCGTGTTCGCCCGGTTCACGCCCTTCGGGCAGACCCCCATGTTGCGCAGCCCCATGCGCACCCAGAACTTGCCGTTGGGAATCGTCGCGCCGTCCGGCGGCCAGATGATGTAGACCTCGGCCCCAGGTGGCGACGGCGTGCGCTCGGCCCACGCGAGTCGCGGCATCAGGACGGCCGCTGCCAGGGCCAGCAAGGTTTCTCTTCTTCGCATCTCGATGCTCCTTCTTCGGCAGTCGGCGCGAGGCGTTGCAGTTCGGTGCGTGTTGTACAGCTTAGGTCGAATTCTCCACGATGCACATAAATCGAAGCGTGCCCGCCTCGTTCGTCTCATGTGCGTCATTCGCCTCATGCATCGCCGGAACGCGTGCTATTTTGTAGTTGTGTGCGAACAATGCTTGCGCCTGTGGCCGGCAGCGTCTATAACGCCCGCATCGTGCCAGCACGGCCGGGCAGCTCGCCCCCGGCATTGAAAATCGATGGCTGCTGGGCGGCGCCTCTGGGTGTCGCCCGCCAGGGAGAACAAACATGTGGCGGCTATTGTTGCCTGTGTGCCTGCTGGCCTCGCTCAGCCCAACCTCGGCGATCCCCTCGCCCCTGCCCCCGGTGCAAGCCGCTTCGGCTCCCGCAAGCGCGCCGCTGCCCAAGGATCTGCATCCGCATTTCAAGGGCACACGCGCCGCCACCGCGCACGAGATGCGTCTGGCCCAGCGTCATGATGGCTTTGTCATCCTGCGCGTCGGCCTGATGCCGAAAGACACCTCGGAAGAGTACGAAATCACATTCTGGAATTCGATCAAGGACAGCCAATACCCAAGCGATTACGAGGCCTACCTGAAGGCCTATCCAAACGGGCGCTTCGCACCCCTCGCCCAGGCTCGCCTTGCACGCCTGCGCGCCGCTGCACCGAAACCGGCCAGCGCGCCCGCAGCGCCCGCAGCGTCAGTGGCACACGCAGCGAGCAGCGCGGCGCCCGCCGCTCCGGCCCCGGTCCCTGCCCCTGCGCCTGCCCCGCAAGCGAAGACGCCGCCTCCTCCAGCCGCGCCGACGGCCGCTCAGACCAGGGCCGCGCCTGCTGTAGCAACGCCCGCTCAACCGGCCGTTCCCGCGAAGGTCAACATCGCCACGACCAAGCCGGGGCCGCACGATATTCAGGACTGCCCCACTTGCCCGCTCCTGATTGCGGTGACGCCCGGCAACTTCATGATGGGCAACGACACCGACGATCCATCCGAAAAGCCCGTGCATCGCGTGACGATCGGCCATAGCTACGCACTGTCGAAGTATGCGGTGACCGTGGCGCAGTGGAACGCCTGCGCCAATGCGGGTGCGTGCCCACGCTTGTCGAGCGAGAGCAACTCCGCACCGAACGCACCCGTGCGCGATCTGAGCTGGGACGACGCGCAGCAATACGTGAAGTGGCTCTCGAAGGTCAGCGGCAAGCCCTACCGCCTGCCCACCGAGGCGGAATGGGAATATGCCGCGCGCGGCGGCAGCGCCACGCGCTACTGGTGGGGCAACGAGATGCGCAAGGGGACGGCGAATTGCAAGGATTGCGGCCCGCCGTGGCGCGTCGAGGCACCCGACGACGTTGGCTCGTTTCCGGCCAATCCCTATGGCTTCTACGACATGGCCGGCGGAGTTTGGGAATGGGTCAGCGACTGCTGGCACAACTCCTACAAGAACGCCCCCGACGACGGGCGCACCTGGGACGAGCCCAACTGCCAGACGCGGGTCATCCGTGGCGGCTCATGGCGCGACGGCGCGGGCTATATGCTGAGCGCCACGCGCTTCAAGTACGACAGCAGCGTGCGCTACAACGCCAATGGCTTTCGCGTGGCGCGGGATATGCAATAGCGCGGCTCGCGTTGCGGATGTCGTTAAAGATGCGCTGGTGGCGGTGGCCGTCAGGCCGCGCCCGCGTGCACGCCATGGTCGCGAGCTCTGAAATGGTATTCGCGCTGGATGCAGCGGAACAAAACCGCTTGACTTCCTTCCCATTTAAGCGTACGTTGCGAACCTGAAGTCTTCAAGAAGCGCGACTGCTGCTCATCATTCACCGCGAAGCGCGGTACTCGTTGTCCTCTCCCTCCTTGATCCTTTTTCCTGTGCCCCATCCGGAGCACGGCTTATCTACATTCATACCAAGGAAAATTCCATGGACACCGGCACCGTAAAGTGGTTTAACGACAGCAAGGGTTTTGGCTTTATCACGCCTGATGCGGGCGGCGACGACCTGTTCGCGCATTTCTCTGAAATTCGTGGCGACGGCTTCAAGACCCTGGCAGAAGGCCAGAAGGTCAGCTACGAAACCAAGCGCGGCCCCAAGGGCCTGCAGGCTTCCAACATCACCCCGCTGTAAATCTGCTAGCGCCCGCCGCCATGGCTGGCGCCAGCGCTGCCCCTCATGTAACGGGCTCCGTCTGTCCATTTCGAGGCAGACGGCAAAATCGCCGGCTTTCCGGCGATGACCGTTTATACCCTCGCTCGACACGACCTCCCACAAGGTGAGGCTCGCGCCAGCGTCTTTTTCAAAGGCAATAGTGCAAAATTCTGTCGCCAGGCCCTACCGCGGATACGCGGTCAGGCCCTCGGCTCACCGTCTTCCCGACGGTTACTTTTCTTCGAACGTCACCCTCAGTCGCGCCAGCACTCCCCAAGACCTTGCGTGTTACGACTTCTATTCGCTCGGTTATTTCCCAAACGAAACAGCAGCGTTGAGCTTTTCGGTCCGGTGGGGACGGATGTGGATCGATAGCAGAGGCTAGTATCGTACGCGCCGCCGGATCAACGACGGATCGGTCCGTGCCCCGACTGCTCTAGCGCGCTTGCCCGGCTGTAGCCGCGTGGATCGTCAGACGACCCGCAGGCCAGTCATCCGGCATCCTAACCAAAACGCGCATGCAGCCACTGTTGTGCCCAGCCTTTCGCATAGGCAATCGCGTCTTCACGCAGGTCGAATCCTGCGAGATCGCCACTCACGTGAACATCGTACTCGCTCCCATCGGAGCGGTTGGCGCTGATGCGCGCGTGCGCCATAAATTCACCGTCTGCCCGGCGCGGTGTCGGGTCAATCCGGAATCGTGTTGAATCGGAACGCATGTTGCTTCATCCAGTACGTGCGGCATCCATTTGCCGCTGATTGCTTCTCCAGCAGTTTCAGACTGCACCTCCATTGAGCAGGGCGATAATCTGCCCCGCCTCGAAGTCCGATTCGCAGCTCGGCATACCGCTTCCACGCAGCAACGCACGAACGGATACGAACATCAGGAACGCTTCAGCGTCGACCTCTTGGCGACCCTCATCTATCAGACCCTCCAGCTCCGCGTTGGCACCTGAAGGAAGAAATTCGTCGACAAGTTCACGCCCGTCGACTCTGATTCGCCTCAACAGGTCATATCTGTCCATGCCATACCTCCATGGATGCCGTCAGCCACTGGTCCAAGAGGTTTCGTCAGTCTGGATGTGGCAGTGGATCCAATAATCAGGACTTCATATCAAGCACCGTTTGACCCGGCAAGCATGTGTCGATCAAATGCTCGGCGTAAGCAACCGAAGCACGACGCGCATCGCCCGCACTCCTGAACGGCCTGGCGACTGCGATCCCGAATACACGGCTGCGCGGATCCTGCACCGCCTCACCCTCCTGGATGCGAACGGATGCATCAAATCCTTCGTCGTAGTTGTGCCCGAAGCCGGGCTCGGTCGGGCGGTGTGGGTAAACCAGTGGATAGATTTCCAGTCCACGGTAGAGACGGAAAGCGACAGTCATGGGATGACCTCCTGGCGCCGCATGCTTCGCGGCAGTTACGGGACAGTGATGTGATAGGGACGTGCGCGAGCTCACCGGGACCGCACCGCACGGTCGGCACCGTCAGTTGTCCTGCGCGGGAGGGGGGAGCAGCTCGATCCTTGTAGAGAAGACTGCAGGAGAGGCGCTGGGATCGGCCGCAGGTTGACTGATGCTGTTGATGCTACGCCCAATCCGCCATTTGTACAGTGAAAGTTTCGAGCCAGATTCGCTGCTCGATCCGCGCCCGGTAGTCCCGACCAGAGCGCCGCGAGTTCAGTCGTGCGAGGCAACGCCCGCGCCCTGTCAGCGGCGGCGGAACGCGGCTCTGTGCGTCGTGCCGGAACTACGCTCGTCCTTGTGACGAAAATTGATGCGTCCTTTTGTGAGATCGTAGACCGACAGTTCAAGCGTGACGCGGTCTCCCGCCAAGATGCGGATGCGATTCTTCCGGATGCGTCCGGAAGCATACGCACCCACGACCACACCGTTGTCCAGCGTGACGCGGAAACGGCTGTCGGGCAGCACTTCTTCAACAATGCCATCGAGTTCGAGCAAGTCTTCCTTCGCCAATCCATTCTCCTCGGCAGTTTGGGGGCGTAGCGCCGCTACTGCGACCCTACGCAAAAGATGTACACGCGCACGACTGCGTTTGCTTGTGCAAGCCCGATGATGACGGCCTTACTGGGCGCGCGTGCTGCGATTCAACACGAACCTGCACGCGTGCCGGCAGGCACCATGCGGATATACGGCGGGTAAATTGCGGAGATCTGGCACAGGCAGCCAGGTCGAACCGACCGCGATAGTGAACACACGGACGGCGGTGAGGGGAATCTGCGGCGCGCGTACGGCGCGTACGGAAAGAATGTCTTGTCTGGAACTAGCCAGACCTCCAATTATGCACCCATTTCATCGCATTTGCCAGCGGATGCCGTTGTATCCGCTCCCGAGGGGCCAGATGCATCCCAATCCACGGGTAAGCGGACTGCCACGCCCCCCCGCTCTTTTTCCTTTCCGAATGTGATATCGACAGATTTTTTCATCGGCATGGAATTATCAAGGAATGTTTAAGATACGAAGACTGCATGAATCTTCCATATCGCATCCGTTCTCGCAAGCCTCGTTGCGAAGGCATCGCACCCGGCACCCATCTGGATTTCAGCTAGACATCGAAAATGCCGGCCGCGAGGAAGCCGCCCTCGCGGCCTGGCACCCGCGCGCGGCGCATGCCAGGCCCGTAGCCTGAGATGCTGTCCAGCCCATACCGCGAAGCGCTTTTCGTCACACCAATAGCCGCCGAAGCTGCCGGGCCACCGCCAATCGTGGCCACAAATTCGAAACAAGTGTAATCAACTGTTAGCGGCAAACGCGCAGGCCCGTTTTAACGCCGGTGAGCCTTCGGCACTTTGGTACGATCGCGCCTTTCGTCCACTGCACAGCC
The DNA here is from genome assembly GCF_004353915.1 of Paraburkholderia silviterrae. Classification (GTDB taxonomy): domain Bacteria; phylum Pseudomonadota; class Gammaproteobacteria; order Burkholderiales; family Burkholderiaceae; genus Paraburkholderia; species Paraburkholderia silviterrae. The sequence goes on from NZ_SMRP01000017.1 coordinate 6,080, forward strand.
AACGTGAACCGCCCGTCCGTACCGCATTTTCGTGAGCTTTGCGCTCGGTGGCTCGCACGTTTGCGCACTGTTACGGCGATGGCCGGCGCAAAGGCCCGCGGCATGATCGGCGCTGCGTGGCACGGGCTTCGACATCCGACGCGTCGCGGTCTCATGCTCGCCATGGCTGCGGTGCCGGCGCTATTGCTCGCCTATGTGCTTGCGCTCATCCCGTTCACGCCGCGCGTGAGCGACATCCGCAAGGCCCGTGTTGACCGCCCCGCGCTGGTCGTCTCCGCCGACGGCAAACTGCTCGCCGAGTTCAAGCCCGTCAATCGCGAGTGGGTGCCGCTCAATCAGATTTCGCCCTATGTGGTGCAGGCGTTGATCGCCACCGAGGACCACCGGTTCTACGAGCATCACGGCATCGACCCCGAGCGTCTCGCGTCGGCGGCATTCCACACGTTTTCCGGCACGCGGCAAGGCGGCTCCACCATCACGCAGCAGCTCGCGCGCAATCTGTACCCCGACGAGGTAGGCCGCGCGCCCACGCTGACGCGCAAGCTCAAGGAGGCCATCACCGCGCTGAAGATCGAGTACGTCTACAGCAAGGGCGAAATCCTCGAGACCTACCTCAATACCGTGCCGTTCCTGTACAACGCGTACGGTGTCGAGATGGCCGCGCGCACGTACTTCGGCAAGCCCGCTGCGCAGCTTGACATTCTCGAAAGCGCAACGCTCGTGGGCATGCTCAAGGCCAATAGCGCCTACAACCCGGTGCTCAATCCGGCGCGGGCGCTGGAGCGTCGCAATACGGTGCTCGCGCAGATGGTGAAGTTCGGCAAACTCAAACCGGACGAGTATGCCTCGCTCAAAGGCCAACCCACCCACGTCGATTTCGAGCCGCAATCGGAGGCGGTGGGAGCCGCTCCTCATTTCGCGGCGCAATTGCGCAGATGGCTGATCACCTGGGCGGACCGCAACGGCTACAACATCTATTCAGACGGTCTCGTCGTGCGCACGACCATCGATTCGCGGCTTCAGGCGATGGCGACCCAGGCCGTTGCGTGGCAAACCAATCAGTTGCAATGGATAGCCAAGGACGCATGGAACGAGAGAACGGGCTGCTGGCCCGGCAACGACCTGTTCCAGTCATTCATCAGGCAGACCGCCGAGTACCGCGCGGCGCGCGATGCGGGCCTCACGGATCCGGCAGCCGTGAAAAAACTGGCGATGGACGGCTCGTTCGTCGATGCCCTGTGCCGCAGCAAGACGCAAATCCAGGCGGGCTTCATTGCACTCGACCCGCGCAACGGGGACATCAAGGCATGGGTCGGCAGCCGCGATTTCCACGACGAGCCGTTCGATCACGTGCAGCAGGCACGGCGTCAGCCCGGCTCGACCTTCAAGGCCTTTGTCTACGGCGCCGCCTTCGCAGATGGCGCGCAACCCAGCGATACGATCGTCGATCGCAACGTGACCATTGCGCTCAAGGGCAACGCGGTGTGGCGGCCGACCGACGCCGAGCCGCCTACCGGCCGGCCGATGACGCTGCGCGACGCGCTCGCCTATTCGCGCAACCGCGTGACGGCCCAGCTCATGCAGCGCGAAGGCCCCGCCAAGGTCGCCGATCTGGCGCGCAAGATGGGCGTGCGCGAAAGCCCGCTCGATGCGGTGCCGTCGCTCGCGCTGGGCACGAGCCCGGTCACGCTCAAGGAGATGGTCTCGGCGTATTGCACGATCGCGAACCACGGTGCCTATGTCGAACCGCGCATGGTGACGCGCATCGAGGATCGCGACGGCAACGTGCTCGCCGACTTTCCGGCTGCTCAACCGGAACGGGCGCTGCCGCCGGGCGCGGCGCTCAAGCTCATCGACGCGATGCGCGACGTGGTCACCCGGGGCACCGGCTCCGAGATCAGGACGCGCTTCGGGATTCGCGCCGATGTGGCCGGCAAGACAGGCACGACGCAGGACAACACCGATAGCTGGTTCATCCTGATGCATCCTCAACTGGTTGCGGGCGCATGGGTGGGTTTCGACGATGCCCGCGTCACGCTGCGCAACGACTACTGGGGTGAAGGCGCGCACAGCGCATTGCCGATGGTGGGCGCGTTCTATGACATGGCGCTGCGCGCGAGGGTTATCGATGCACATGCACAACTCGCGCCGAGGAGCAATCCGCCTGCTGCAAGCCATCCGCGAGCGCATCACCGGTTCCTGTTCTGGCGATTCTGATGCGCACGCACGGCGGGGCACATGGGTTCGACGCCTCGTCGCCCGCTGTCTCACGCCCCTCCCCCCGCTGATCCGAACGCTCCCCACTTCGTATTGATTAGACAACTTTCGGCAAACTTACGCCACGCGGACCGCCGCCATAGGCCCGTAGTTCCGTTTAAACGGTCTATGCGTAAACCCTGATATCTGCAAAGTTGTCTATACAATATGCTCCAACCATCGCGGCCATCCCCGGACCGCTTTAGCTTTCAATTTCTTTCAGTGGAGGAAGTCCGTGACTTCGCATCGCCAGGATACTCAACGGGTTACGGAGCTGTGCATCACCCCCGGAACGCTCACGCTCGCGCAACTTCGCAGCGTGCTTCAGAACCCCGTGCGGCTCACGCTCGACCCCAGCGCCAATGTGGCCATCGACCGCAGCGTGGCCTGCGTCGAACAGATCATCGCGGAAGACCGCACGGCCTACGGCATCAACACCGGCTTCGGTCTGCTCGCTTCAACGCGCATCGCGCGCGATGACCTTGAAAACCTGCAGCGCTCGCTCGTGCTCTCGCACGCCGCCGGTGTGGGCGAAGCGCTCGATGACGCGCTCGTGCGCCTCATCATGGTGCTCAAGATCAACAGCCTCGCGCGCGGCCTCTCGGGCATCCGCGGCAAGGTCATCAACGCGCTCATCACGCTCGTGAACGCCGAGGTGTATCCGCACATTCCGGTGAAGGGCTCCGTGGGCGCCTCGGGCGACCTCGCACCGCTCGCGCACATGTCGCTCGTGCTGCTGGGCGAAGGCAAGGCACGCCACGACGGCCGCTGGATGCCGGCGCGCGAAGCGCTCAAGATCGCCGGCCTCGAGCCGCTCAGCCTCGCCGCGAAGGAAGGCCTTGCGCTCCTGAACGGCACGCAGGCCTCGACCGCCTACGCGCTCAAGGGCCTCTTCCTCGCCGAAGACCTCTACGCTGCCGCCAGCGTGTGCGGCGCACTGACCGTGGAAGCCATGCTCGGCTCGCGCGCGCCGTTCGACTCGCGCATTCACGCCGCGCGCGGCCAGCGCGGCCAGATCGACGCCGCCGCCGTGTACCGCCATCTGCTCGGCGCATCGAGCCAGGTGGGCCAGTCGCACGAGAACTGCGAAAAGGTTCAGGACCCGTATTCGCTGCGCTGCCAGCCGCAGGTCATGGGCGCCTGCCTCACGCAGATCCGCAACGCCGCGGATGTGCTCGAAGTGGAGTCCAACGCGGTCTCGGACAACCCGCTCGTGTTCCCCGAAGAAGGCGACGTCATCTCGGGCGGCAACTTCCACGCCGAACCCGTTGCGATGGCCGCTGACAATCTCGCGCTGGCGATCGCGGAAATCGGCTCGCTCAGCGAACGCCGCATCTCGCTGATGATGGACAAGCACATGTCGCAGCTGCCCGCGTTCCTCGTGGCGAACGGCGGCGTGAACTCGGGCTTCATGATCGCGCAGGTGACGGCCGCGGCGCTCGCCTCGGACAACAAGGCGCTCGCCCACCCCCACAGCGTCGACAGCCTGCCCACCTCGGCGAACCAGGAAGACCACGTGTCGATGGCGCCCAACGCCGGCCGCCGCCTCTGGGAAATGGCCGACAACGTCAAGGGCGTGATCGCAATCGAATGGCTTGGCGCATGCCAGGGCCTGGACTTCCGCGAAGGCCTGAAGACCACCGACACGCTGGAAACCGCACGCCACATCCTGCGCGAAGTCGTGCCGTTCTATGAGAAGGACCGCTTCTTCGCACCGGACATCGAGGAAGCGAGCGCATTGATCGCCAAGCGCCATCTGAACGCGCTGCTGCCGGCTGCAACCCTGCCGAGCCTGTAATACCCGCAACACCTGCAATCTGCATCACCGGCCTCGAGCGTCGTTCAGCTACGCTGCGCGACGCTCGACGGCCACATGAAAGAGAAGACGAAACGTGCCGGTAGCGCGCAACGGGGCCACGAGCCACCGCTGCTGTCTGCCGGCACGTTCAAGGAAAGAGACATTGGAAGAAAATCTGCAGCGTAACCTCGGAGCCCGCCACATCCGGTTCCTCGCGATCGGCTCCGCCATCGGCACGGGCCTGTTCTACGGATCCGCATCCGCGATCCAGCTGGCCGGCCCGGCAGTCGTCCTCGCGTACATCCTGGGTGGCGCGGCAGTCTACATGGTCATGCGCGCATTGGGCGAGATGTCCGTGCGCAATCCGATTTCGGGCTCGTTCAGCCGCTACGCCGGCGACTACCTCGGCCCGCTCGCCGGCTTTCTCACCGGCTGGACCTATATCCTCGAGATGATCATCGTCGGCCTCGCGGACGTGACGGCCTTCGGCATTTACATGGCCTTCTGGTTTCCGCACGTGCCGCAATGGATCTGGGTGCTGGCCATCGTGCTGCTGATCTGCGCGCTCAATCTGTGCAACGTGAAGATCTTCGGCGAAATGGAATTCTGGCTCGCACTCGCGAAGATTCTCGCCATCGGCGCGATGATCATTGGCGGCGCCGCCATTATCGTGCTGGGCATCAGCATGAATGGCGAGCAGGTACACGGGCTCTCGAATCTCTGGACCCATGGCGGCTTTGCACCACACGGCGTGGGCGGCCTCATCGCCTCGCTCGCGGTGGTGATGTTCGCGTATGGCGGGGTCGAGATCATCGGCATCACGAGCGGCGAAGCGAAAAATCCCGAAGTGGTCCTGCCGCGCGCGATCAACGCGGTGCCCGTGCGTATCCTGCTGTTCTACGTGCTCACGATGGTCGTGCTGATGGCCGTGTTCCCGTGGAGCAAGATCGACGGCCAGGGCAGCCCGTTCGTGCAGATCTTCTCGGGACTCGGGATCAAGTCGGCGGCAACGATCCTGAACGTGGTCGTGATTTCGGCGGCGGTTTCCGCGATTAACAGCGACATCTTCGGCGCCTGCCGCATGATGTACGGGATGGCCGCGCAAGGCCAGGCGCCGCGCGTCTTCACGATCACGTCGCGCGCGGGTGCCCCCTGGGTGACGGTGCTCGTGATGGGCTTCGCGCTGCTCGGCGGCGTGCTGCTCAACTACCTGATTCCGGACCAGATCTTCCTGATCATCGCGTCGATCGCGACGTTCGCCACGGTCTGGGTCTGGCTCATGATCCTGCTTTCGCAGGTGGCCATGCGCTGGCGTCTGTCCAGCGACGAAGTGCGCGCGCTGAAGTTCAAGGTGCCGCTGTGGCCCGTCGGTCCCGCTGTCGCTATCGCGTTCATGTTGTGCGTGATCGGCGTGCTGGGCTACGAGAAAGATACGCGCATCGCCCTGTTTGTCGGCATCGGCTGGATCGCAGTGATGACCGTGGGGTGGTGGGTGTGCAGCAAGCTCAACGGCAACGCTGCTGTTGCTGAGGAAAAGCGCGAGATGGTGAAGCAGAGCTAACGCGTTATTGCGCACTGCACTGCAACGCGCCCCGTGTCCGGCATGGCTGGATACGGGGCGCGTTTTTTTTGTTGGATGCGACTGGAATGAAAAGGCCGGTGTGCGCTTCTACTCAGGTCGATCATCCCTGAATTGCGTGGGCGATTTGCCGGTCCATCGCTTGAATGCGCGGGCGAAATTGCTGGTGCTCGTGAATCCGAGCAGAAAAGCGATTTCGGTTACGGAGCTTGTTCGCTGCTGGATGTAATTGCAAGCCAGTTCCCGGCGCGTGTCGTCCATGATCTGCAGGAAATGGGTGCCGCGCTGCGCCAGGCGCACCTGCAAAGTCGCCGGGCTCACACATAACGCTTCGGCTACCTTCTCCCTGCTGCACTCGCCGGAGGGCAGCAATTCGATGATTTTCTGCGTGACGCCGGTCACCACGTCGCTCTTGTCCAGTCGCGCAAGATATTGATTGGCGATGTTGTCGTTGACTTGCGCCAATTCCGGGCAGGCTCCGCCGAGCGGCTGCATCAACTCATGCCTGTCGAAAGTCAGCGTCGTAGCCTGATTCGAAAAACTGACCGGTGCTCGCAGCAAGGCGCGGTACGGCTCGTCGCCCTCACGCGGCATTGCGCGACGGAATTCCACGGACAGCGGGTTGAGCCCCGGCTTGTACAACATGCGCATCGTTTGCACCAGGAAGCCGACGAATGCGTCTTCAGTTTCGCCGCAGACCTCGATCCTGAAATCGGTGGCGCGCAAGGCGATGGTGTCGCCTTCTTCAAAGACACGAACGGTCGCCGATTGCGACACCAGCCGGAAGTGCCGCTCCAGCCGGCGACAGAAGTCGAGCAGCGTGCTGCTGGCGGCGAGCGCGTAGCCGAGCGCATGCAAATTGGAAATATGGATGTGCCGGGCAACCGACAGGCCGAAATACGGATTGTTGGTGGCCTCCACGCAGGCACGGTATAGCCTGGCCAGAGTGGTGACAGGCAGCCGGACCATCGGGCCGTTCACCATATGGGGTGGCACGCCGACGGAGCGAAAAATGCGCTCGCTGTCCATTCCGCAGGCTTGCAGCGTCTTGGCGATTGCCGTGCAGTACCCCGCTATGGTCGTCGCTTCCTGCGTTGCGACGAGGAAGGGTTGGCGGTCGGATTTCAAGGCGCGGCGATGTTGGCAGACGGTAGTGCTGCCGATTCTACACCGTCGCTGAACGGGCCAATGCGCGCTAGCGGTCGCCTCCCTTCGTCCGTGCCGGGACGACAACCCTCCTTCCACCGTCACTGCTCACTGGCGCATTGCACGAATGATCACCGCGGATCGCTCTGCGGAATGTACTTTTCGTTCCAAAGAGCCGCGCGGTCATTTCCCCCTGCCTATGATCATTTCCTGCCGCGGACAGGTCTTCGCCTCTCCGCCACGACAACATGCCCAGATAACCCGGAGACGTAATGACCGAAGAAGCATTGCTGTTTGAAACAACGGGCGCGGTTGCGCGCTTGACGCTGAATCGCCCCAAGGCGATGAACGCGATGAATATGGCGCTGCTGGCCGAACTGGAGCGCCGGCTGGCCCAGATCGCCGCCGACGACGCCATTCGCGTCCTGGTCTTGACCGGCAATGGCCCCGCATTCTGCGCCGGCGCGGACTTGAAGGAGGTGCTGGCCAGTCAGAAGGCAGAGGCCGGCGAAGCCGATTTCCTCGACCTTGCCGACGCAACGCTTGCGCGCCTGCGCAATTTCCCCAAACCGGTGATCGCCGCACTGAACGGCGTAACCATGGCCGGGGGCCTGGAGATGGCCATGTGCGCCGACATCGTCATCGCTGCGCAAAGCGCCACCATCGGGGACGCCCATGCCAACTTTGGCGTCTACCCCGGCGCCGGCGGCGCAGCGGTTTTGCCGCGCCTCATTCCTCAGAACGTCGCCATGTATCTGCTGTTCACCGGCAAGACGCTTTCGGCGGCTGAGATGAAGGCTTACGGCTTCGTCTCCGAAGTGCATCCCGACGGCGCATTGGCCGATGCGGCGATGAAGCTGGCCGGCCAGATTGCCGCAAAGAGCCCTGCCGCGTTGCGGCGCATGAAGGAAGTCGCGCGCGTCTCCGCCGACAAGAGCCGGGACGACGCCTTGCTGCATGAGCAAGTCATGTTGCGTCGCCATCTGCGCAGCTTCGACCTGCAGGAGGGCTTGCAGGCCTTCGCCGAAAAGCGCGCGCCGCAATTCCAGGGCCGTTGAGCCGGCCCACTACTTCATCCCGCACTTCTCATCCCTCTTTCGGGAATTACATGAACGATATCTATGTTGCCGGTGTCGGCATGACGCCGTTCGGGCGCTTGCTTGAGCGCAGCGTATACGACATGGTCGGCGAGGCCGTCACCCTGGCCTTGAAAGACGCCGGCGCAGAGGCCGCCGACATCGGCTCGGCATTCTATGCAACGCTGACCAATGGCCAGTTCCAGGGGCAGACTGCGATTCCCGGGCCGATCGCCATGCGCCGCATCGGCATCGAAGGCATTCCGGTGTTCACCGTCGAAAACGCCTGCGCCGCCGGCTCTTCGGCATTCAACCTGGCTGTGCAGGCGCTGCGGGCCGGGACCTGCGACGTGGCGCTGGCCGTCGGCGCGGAAAAGATGAACATCGCCGACAAGGCCCGGATGTTTGCCGCGTTCGATGGCGGCTGGGACGTCTCCACTGTCGAGGCAAACAAGAAGACGCTGCTGGCATTGGGCGAAGGCGTCGAGCCTCCGCCCGGCACGATGTCCGATCGCCCATATAGCGTGTTCATGGATGTCTATGCCGCCATCTGTCGCAATCATATGAAGCGATACGGCACCACGCAGCACCAGATCGCCGCGGTCGCGGCCAAGAACCACCAGCACTCGGTGCATAACCCACTGGCGCAATTCCAGCAGCCCATGACGATCGAGGAGGTGCTGGCTTCGCCGCCGATCACCTACCCGCTGACGACGGCCATGTGCTCGCCGATTAGCGACGGCGCCGCCGCTGCCGTGCTTTGCACCGCCGCCGGCCTGAAGCGCCTGCGGGGCGCTGCCGGCCGCGCAGTGCGCGTGCTGGCCAGCGTCATTCAGACCGGTACGACTCGCAGTCTCGACGAGCCGCAAAAAATCATCGCCCATCTCGCGGCGAAGAAAGCCTACGAACAAGCCGGCGTCGCGCCCGAGGACGTTGACGTTGCCGAAGTGCACGATGCCTCGGCGATCGGCGAGATCCTCAACGCCGAATCGCTGATGCTGGTGCCGTTCGGCGAAGGCGGCCCCGCGGCCGCACGCGGCGACTTCACGGTCGGCGGACGCATCCCGATCAACCCGTCCGGCGGGCTCGAATCGAAAGGTCATCCGATCGGCGCTACCGGTCTCGGCCAGATTCACGAACTGGTGACGCAGTTGCGCGGCGAAGCCGGACAGCGTCAGGTGCGAGACGCACGCATCGCAATCCAGGAAAACGGCGGCGGCCTGTACGGAATCGAAGAAGCCGTGGTTGGCATCAACATCCTGGCGAAACAATAAGGATACCAAAATGGGACACGTATTCCGCACTGAAGAGCAGCAGGCTGCCGTCGATGGACTGAAACGCTTCCTCGATGCCGAGATCGATCCGATCTTCAGCAAGCAATACCGCGACAAGTTCGTGCCGCGCGACAAGATGGCCGCCATCATGCGCCAGCTAACGGAATTCGGGCTGGTGTCGGGCATCGCGAGCGAAGCTAACGGCGGCATGGGCCTGGATTGGCTGACTTCGTTGATGCTGTTCGAGGAAGTGGCCACCACTTCGGCCGACCTGTCGGTGCCGGTGCTGATCAACTCGTTTGGCGTCGTGCTGCTCGAGAAGGTTGCGCCCCCGCATCTGCGTGAACGCTACCTGCCCGGCCTGTTGAGCGGCGCCAGTTTCGTCTCGATGGGTATTTCCGAACCCGACGTCGGCTCCAACGTGCTGGAGATCAGAACGCGTGCGCGCCGCGATGGCGACCATTTCATCATCAACGGCGAAAAGACCTGGATCAGCAATGGCGAGTACTCGGACTTCCTGATCTGCACCTGCCGAACCAGCGACGACCCGCGCAAGGGGCTGACCCATTTTCTGCTCGACCGCAAGGAGCATCCGTACGAAGTACGCGGCATCCATAAGATCGGCTTCAACAGCCAGTCCACCGCACAAATCTTTCTGACCGATGTCCGCGTGCCGGCCTCCAACATGATCGGCAACGAAGGCGAGGGATTGCGCAATACGCTCTCGCTGTTCGAAAGGTCGCGCGTATTCGTTGCCGCCCAGGGACTGGGCATCGCTCGCCGCGCGCTTGAAGAAGCGGTTCGTTATGCGAAGGAACGCCGCCAGCACGGCAAGGTCATCGCGGGCCACCAGTTGATCGCGGCGATGTTGGCCGAAATGGCGACCAACGTGGACGCTGCACGCCTTTTGACCTACCGCGCGGCGTCGATGATCGAAGCCGGCGTGCCGGCCGAGATGGAAGCGGCGATGGCCAAATATTTTGCCTGCGAAGCAGCCGTGAAAATCGCCCGCGAGGCGGTGCAGATCCACGGGGGTAACGGCGTCACGACCGAATTCCTCGTCGAGAAGCTCGCGCGCGAGGCGATCATCGCGCCGATTCCGGAAGGCACGACCCAGATCCAGCAACTCATTATCGGCCGCGCGTTGACTGGCGTGCCGGCGTTCTAGGGCGCCGAGGCGAAGAATTTAATCTCCACAGGACACATCATGCGTATTGAAGGAAAAGTCATCGTCATTACCGGCGGCGCTTCGGGCCTCGGACTCGCCACGGCGCGCTATCTGGTACAGGAAAAAGGCGCACGCGTCGCCATCTTCGACATGAACGCCGAGGCCGGCGCCAAGGCGGTCGAGGATGTCGGCGCCGAACACGCGATGTTCGCGCAAACCGACGTCGTCAGCGAGGAATCGGTGCAGAACGCGGTGGCCGCTGTGACTGCCCGCTTCGGCACGATTCACGTCTGCATCAATTGCGCGGCGCTGCCCACACCGTGCAAGGTGCTGGGCAAGGACGGCAAGGCCACGCCGCTGGCGAAGTTCGCGCAGGTGACGGCGGTCAACGTCAACGGCGTGTTCAACGTCATGTCGAAATGCGCCGAGCAGATGGTCGGAAACGAACCGGAAGCCGGGGAGGAACGCGGCGTGATCATCAACATCTCGTCGGGTGCCGCCTACGAGGCGCAGATCGGTCAAGTCGCCTATGCCGCCTCCAAAGCGGCGCTGCTCGGCATGAACATGCCGGCGGCGCGGGAGCTCGGTGACGTCGGCATCCGTGTCAACGCCATTGCGCCCGGCCTGTTCATGACGCCGATGGTGCGCTCGCTCGACGAAAAGATCGTCACTGCGTTGACGACGCAGATCGAGGCCCCGAAGCGCCTCGGCGACATGCGCGAGTTCGCGCACTGCTGCGCCTTCATCATCGAAAACGCCTACCTCAACGCGCACACGATTCGCCTCGACGCAGCGTCACGCCTGCGCGCGCGCTAAGCGCGCCGCACCGGCGACAGGGCTGCCCTTCCTCTCAAGAAGAGGGAGGGCAAAAGAACAAAGGAGACAAATCCATGAAGATGAACTTTTGCCGCATCATGCGCCTGATGACGCTGCGCTTTCGCGACCGGCAAGCGATCGTCAATGTGGAGCGCGGCCGCAGTTACAGCTACCACGAATACCACCTGTTGACCAACCGCATCGCCGATGCGCTGCGCAACGCGCTCGGGGTCGGCAAAGGCGACAAGTTCCTGCTCATTCTGGAAAACGACAACCTGAGCCTGATGATGCTGCCGACTGTCCTCAAGCAGGAAGGCACGGTGGTCATGACCAACCTGCGCGACGCGCCGCAAGAGCATGCGCGTCAGATCGAACTGGTCAAGCCGAAGGTCGTGTTCATTGAAACGCGCCTGCTCGATGGCTACTACGCCATGTTGCGCGCGGCTGGCTGCGAGATCGTCGTCATGGACGATCCGACGCCGGAACAGGCCACGCGCCCTGGCGTGCGCGCGTTCTGGAGCCTGGTCGACACGGCCTCAGAGCTCGACGCCAACGTCGAGCTGGACGACGACGAGCACATCTTCATGTTGCGCTTCACCGGCGGCACGACGGGCCAAGGCAAATGCGCGATGTACTCGATCGACAATCTGATGGCTTGCCGCGACGGCGGCTTCAGCAACCCGGATTTCGGCTTCAACTGCCGCACACGCATGTTGCATGTGGCGCCGCTCTCGCATGGCACGATGGTCGGCTTCGTACCGACCTTCTATGCCGGCGGCGCCAACCTGACGCTCAATCAGCTCGATCTCGAGCAATGGCGGGAAACGGCCGAACAGCAGCGCGTTACGCATTCGTTCCTGGTGCCGACGGTGCTGTACCGTCTGCTCGAATTGCAGCACGCCAAGCCACGCGATCTCTCTTCGCTGAACACCCTGATCTACGGCGCCGCACCGATGAGTCCCGCCAGGCTCGAAGAGCTGATCGCGTGCTTCGGACCCATCTTCGCGCAGGTCTACGCCGCCACCGAAGTCCCCATGTTCGTGTCGACGCTCGACAAGGCCGAGCACGAGACCGGACACAAGACGGATGGCGGTATCGCACGTCTATCTTCGGCCGGCCGGCCAACGCCGGGCGTCGAAGTTTATGTGACCAATGAGCATGGCAACCCGCTGCCAACCGGCCAACGCGGCGAAATCCACATCCGCAGCCGAGCCGTCATCAAGGGGTATTACAACAATTCGGAAATGACGGCCGCCGAGTTTGCCGACGGGGCGTGGAAGTCAGGCGACCTCGGTTACATCGACGAGGATGGCTACCTGTACATCGTCGACCGTTTGAAAGACATGATCATCAGCGGCGGCTTCAACGTCTATGCGATCGAAGTTGAAGCGGCGCTGGCCTCGCATCCGGCCGTCATGATGTCCGCTGTGGTCGGCGTTCCCCATTCCGAGTGGGGCGAGGCCGTGCATGCGGAGGTGCTGCTGCGTCCCGGCGCCTCGGTCGAGGCAGCCGAACTCATCGCGCACGCCAAGGAAAAGCTTGGTAGCTACAAGGCGCCGAAGTCGTTGGTGTTCGTCGAGCAGTTGCCGACCTCGGTGGTCGGCAAAGTCCTGCGGCGCGCGGTCAAGGAGAAGTACTGGCAAAGCATGCAGCGCAAGGTCAGCTAGACAGTTCCATTTTGCAAGTCCGGCGTGATTGGACCGCTGCCGGCTTTGAATGCCCGATATTGCGCGGCACGTTTGCCTTGATTGGCATCCACCCCACCTTCCGATTCCGTCCTTCATAACAACCGGAGTATTCGATGAAAAGTATTCAGGCACGCGCGGTGGCAATTGCCACGTTGATTCTGGCCGCGTCCAGCAACGCATGGTCGCAGCCGGGCCAGACGGCCAGTGCACCTGCCGGTGCGCCGGCTGCACCCGCTGCACAGAGCGCAGCGGCTCCCTTCAACGCAAGAAAAGCCGATCGCGCGCTGCGCCGGCAGGTGTATGCCGCTATCGGCCAGCACACGAGGATCAGCGCCGGCAATATCAGCGTCGTCGCTAGAGGCGGCGCGGTGACGCTGAACGGCACAGTCACGGACGCTTCGCAGGTCAATGAGGTTGCTGAGATCGCGAAGCGTGTTCCGGGGGTGACCTCCGTGACCAACAAGCTGATCGTGCAAAAACCGTTTGGCGGTGCGTAACAAGCTCGCATATCGGGGGAATCAAGCGCGCGCGGATGACATTGCATGGATGGCCTTGCTTCCTGTAGCACACCGAACCAGTAGAGAAAAACAACTAGAGATCCTTCGACGAGCGCAGTTGGCGTTGAGTCGAAGCGTCTGATGTGTTCAGTACGTACGGCGGTCGCAACAGGCCGCTTTAAAGCAAAAAACCGGAGACGCAATGAAATTGAAATGGATAGCCGCAGCCGCTTTAGCGGCAACAGGTAGTGCGGTACACGCACAGTCGTCAGTGACGCTATATGGTGTCATCGATGCCGGGTTGTTGTATCAAAGCACTTCGGCAGCCACGTTGAGCCCGACGGCGACGAACCTCGGCAAGGTCTTCCGCTACAAGGATGGCGGCATCTATGCGAGCTACTGGGGACTCAAGGGATCAGAGGACATCGGCGGTGGGTATCACGTCAATTTCAGACTGCAAGGTGAGTTCGACAGTGGCACCGGCAAGTTCAACCTGGGCGATACGCCGGGCGTGGCCGCACAATTCAACCAGATCGCTACGGTAGGTGTGTCGGGACCGTTCGGCACGCTGAACTTCGGTCGCCAGATCGTGCCGATTGCCTATGCAATGGCCGAGACCGACGTACAGGGGGCACACTATTTCGGCAGCATTCTGACTGCGTGGCTCGGCATGAACCAGGCGGCCGGCTGGCAGGGTATCAGCACCAACGGGCCAATCGGCGCGTTGTACGACAGCAATGCGATTGTCTACGAATCGCCCAAGTTCGCCGGCCTGTCCGCGGCACTCGAGTATGCACCCGGAGGTGTACCGGGCAGCTTCCAGGGAAACACGCGGGAGTCCGCCGTACTGAAATACTCGAACTATGGCCTTCGTTTTGCGGCTGGCTACTACATTGGCCACGATACGAATCCCGGACCGACGACGGTGCCCACCGGACTTGCCAATAACCGCCTTTTCTACGTGGGCGCGCTATACACGTACCACGCACTCTCCGTTTCCGCATCGTATTCGAACGGCAGGAATCCGGCGCAGTCTGAGCGGGTCAACATCGATCTGTACTCGGCCGGCCTCGGCTACCAGTTCTCACCTGCCTTCAAGATTACCAGTGGCGTGTACTACCTGAAGGACCGCAACAACTCGGCCAACAAGTCGACCGAAGTTGCAGCCGGCGCGGAGTACAGCCTGTCGAAAACTACGCTCGTGTACGGCCAGGTGGGGCACGTGAACAACCGGGGAACCATGACCCAGCCAATAACGTATGGCCAGCCCGTGGCGCCGGGCATGGCCACGACGGCGGTCATGCTGGGCATTCGTCACGCTTTCTAGCGACTTCCTCATCGCCTTGCCAGTCTGGGTGCGCTTCTGGGTGCAACCTGTGCTACCTCCGCTTTCGCGGAGGTGGCCTCGCATCCCAATGATCTCGACCCCGAAGACGCGTGCCGACGTCATTGCGAGCCGCGCTGCGCCACTTGCGCCGACAGCCCATCGGGTCCGACCGCAACCCGGAATCTCCCGCTATCAATGAACGGTTTTCAGTTGCGTCCACAACCTGTTTTCGAACCGGAGAATCTCGACAGGCTTTGGCTTCATCAACGTCATTTTCTTGAACACATCGTCCGGCGGATAGACCGACAAGTCGTGCGCAATCGCGGGTGTCACGAATTTGCGCGCCGGAACGTTTGCGGTCGGGTAATACACTTCGTTGGTGATTGCGGCGTTCACCTTCGGGTCCTCGATGTAGTTGATCCACTGAAGCGCTGCCTCTGGATGCGGCGCGTCTTTCGGAATCGCCATCATGTCGAAGGCGACCAGGCCGCCCTCCTTGACGTTCGAAAATCTGATGTCATACGAACGTTTCGCTTCCAGACTGCGCCGATGCGCAATGCCAACGTCGCCGGCAAATCCGATCGAGACGCAAACGTCGCTGTTGGCGAGATCGTTGATATAGCCGGACGAATTGAACTCGGTCACGTAGGGCCGGACTTTCTTCAGCATTTCAAATGCGGCCTGATAATCGGCCGGATTGGTGCTGTTCGGATCCTTGTGCATGTATTGCAGCGCCGCCGCAAAGACGTCGATCGATTCATCGAGGAAAGATACGCCGCAGCCTTTGAGCTTCGCGAGATTCGCGGGATCGAAAACCAGTGCCCAACTGTCGACGGGCGCGTTTGCACCGAGCGCCTTCTGCACTGCCTGCGCGTTGTAGCCGATACCGATTACCGCAAACGCCCACGGCACGCCATACAGATTGCCCGGATCGGCGCCCGCGACCATCTGCATCAGCGTCGGGCTCAGATTCTTCAGGTTCGGCAACTTCGCCTTGTCGAGCTTCTGATACACGCCGGCCTGGATCTGCGCGCCCATGTAGTTCGACGTGGGCACGACGATATCGTAGCCGGAGTTGCCGGCCAGCAATTTGGCCTGCAATGTATCGTTGCTGTCGTAGTTGTCGTATCGAACGTGAATGCCGGTCTGCTTCTCGAAGTTCGGGACCGTGTCTTTTGCGATGTAGTCCGACCAGTTGTACACATTCAATTCGGCATCCGCCGCGCGAGCCAGCGGCGCGGTCAATGCAGCCACGGCAGCCGTCACCAGAAGGCTCGCGAAGACTGCTCGCCTGAATCGCGGTCCAGAGTGGGAAACGCTCATCGTGCTTTCCTTTTTTTGGGGCAAGTTACGGGGTAGAGAAAGGGGCTCGTCCGCGGCAACCGTTGTTCTCACGATTCGGTTTCAGCGCGATGCGCTTCGTACTGCAAACGGATTGCCGCGCCGACATCGAAGAACGGACTCGGGGGTACCCAGCCAGGCCTCGCGTGGTCGAGGACAGCCGTCAGCAACGCCGACTGGCCTCCCGACGCCATCTCCGCCAGCAGTCGTCCCCACAGGGTGCCGCGCGCCACACCGGAACCATTGCATCCGGCAGCGGCATAGACGCCATGTTCGAGCTTCGCGAACCGCGGCTCCCCGGATCGCGTCGCGCTCAGGTGGCCGGTCCAGGTGAATTGCAGGTGTTCGCTGGTAACCCACGGGAACCGGCGCTGCAATCCCCGCAGATGACGGTCCCTCCGAGTCTCGAGCGAGCGGCCCGCGAGATCTCGATGGCGATACTCCACCGTGTTGCGAATCATGAGCCGCTGGTCGGGCGTCAAACGCACCGTGGCGCCGGCGACCCGGGTCGACAGGACGCCCCACGCGGCCGCGGTGCCCAGCCGGGCTTGCTCGTCTTCGTTCAGCGGCCGCGTGAGCGACGCACTGAGCTCGAGCGGGAACACCGCGCGGTCTCTCACCCCGACTCTTTGCAGAAAGGCACCGACACAAATGATGACCTGCCCGGCTTCGATGTCTGCGTCGTGCGAACGCGCGCGAATCTTGCCGCCATGCATCCGCTCAAGGCCCACGATCTCCGTGTTCTCGTAGAGCCGGACATTGCCGGGCAACGCGTCCCGCAACCCTTTGGCGTACCTGGCCGGCTGCAGCAGGCCGTTACCGCCGCCGCACCATATTCCGGCCCGGTAGAAAGACGTCCCCAATCGCTGCGACAACGCCGGGCCTTCCAGTAGTTCGGCACTCGCCCCGGCTTCCCGCAGGGTTCGCACCTGGGCGTCCGCCTGTCCGAGTTTCTCCGGGTCATGGACGGCAAAAAAGTAGCCGTCTCGGCTCAGATCGCACTCGATGCCGAGAGCCGTCACGCGCCGGCTCACCTCGTCGCTCGCGGCTTTGCCGATCGCCGTCACGCGATGGTATTGATCATTGAGTGGCTGACCGCCCAGTTCCTCGGGTTCGGGCCGTTCGTACGCGACGACGAAGCCGGAGTTGCGCGCCGATGCGCCCTGAGCCGCGCGCTGCCGGTCGACGATGACGATGCGCGCTTGCGGGTGCAGTTCGGCGAGCGTATGCGCCGCAGCCAATCCCGTGAAGCCGCCGCCGATCACGAGCCAATCGGCCTGCTGAGTTCCTTTCAGGGCCGCACTGGCCGGCGAGCTGCCTGCCTGCGCAATCCAGCCGCAAATATTTTCGATCAAAGCACGTCTCCTACCTCGCGGCGCGGCGATGCAATTGTCAGAAGCATGAATAATTGGCATTCTTGCGTGAAGATGCCTTGTGGTTTGTGCCAATATATTGGGAGCTGGGCGCGTTATCCAGCGTTATAAATTCATTCGAGCATTCAAAAAACGCATGGATAAGTTCTATCGCCCACCCTCCCTCCAGGCCCTTCAGGCACTCGCGCTGGTCGCGGAGTCGGCCAGCTTTACCGAAGTGGCGGAAAAGCTGCATCTGACCCAGAGCGCGGTAAGCAGGAAGATCCAGCAACTGGAAAGCCATTACGGCGCGCCACTGCTCGTTCGCAACAGCCGCAGCATGCAGTTGACCGAGCACGGCAAGGCCGTGCTCGACGTTGCGCGCAAGGTGCTCGGCGAGTTGCGGATGCTCAACGAGCACCTCACGCGGCGGGACAGGCCCTTCCGCATTCGCATATTCGTATCGGTGGCGGTCCGCTGGCTATTGCCGCGCATGGTCGACTTCTATGCGCAATGCCCTGATCTGTCGCTGTCGGTAGAGACGGTTGCGACCGAGATGGTCGATCCATCGGGCGAGTGCGATGCCTATATCCTTTACCTTCCAGAAATGCGCAGCGACCCTTCGTTCCTCACACTCTTCGAGGAGTTTCTCGTGCCGGTTTGCGCGCCTTCCCTGGTCGGCGGCAAGGCGCCTCCGGCCACGCTGGACGAGTTGGACCAACACACCCTGATTCACGGTTCGACCGGCCACCACGAATGGAAGCGCTGGCTTCAGGCTCGGGAGAAAGCCGACGACGCCGATTACCGGCACATGACCTTCAACCTGGACGAACTGGCAATGGATGCGGCCAGCCGCGGATTGGGTGTCGCCATGACGGATCTGACTTTGGCGCAGGAAGCGATTGCGGACGGCAAGCTGATCGTTCCGTTCGGCACACCGTTAAAGACCACCGGCGTCTATGTGCTTTGGTTGCAGACCGCCGGAGCACTGCATCCGGCACGCCAGCGCATCCTCCAATGGTTTGCTCAACAGGCAGCGGGAGATGCGCGTGACGCGGCCGCTTAAGTGTGCGACTGGGTGCAACACTTTGTGTATGTGCGATAGGACACCAAACTACATCGACGGACGAGCGAACATTGTGAGGGGCTTGACCTGTGCTCCATCGCGCCGCCGGTCCTGGGCGTTCGCGTGTTATCGCGGCACGGAGGTTTCCTTATGAAGACGCCCGTCGCGACGGTATTCCTGACGATGTTTGCGAGGCAGCGTTGCCATGCCGCGATTTTGCCCGGATGAGCTCGGTGCGATCCAGATGGTCGAAGCAGTGCAAGAAATGATGCTCGATTTTTTTCTTCGACCAGAAAGCGATACGCGCTAATCGCTGCCCAGGCGTCGGCTTTCCTCTCGCCATGAGTCATCGTGGTCCAGGCCTTGAAGCGCTGCTTTTCACGTTACATTCGGCCCACTCGCGAACTGCAGCCGCGAAGAGTTGCAGTGCAGCCGGGGGATGACGATTCGCGGGGTAATAGAGGCAAAGCCCGGGAAACGATGGACTCCAGTCCGCGAGCAAGTGGACGAGTCGCCCCGACGCCACGTGCTCGGCCGCAAGATAATCCGGCACCCACGCAACTCCGATCCCGTTGAGCGCGGCTTCAATCATCAAATTGACGTTGCCAAGCGTCATCGGGCCCTCCACGTCGATGCTTGCACTCTTTCCGCGACGTTCTAGATCCCATCGATACAGCGCGCCGCTCTCGAAGCGAAACCGGATGCATCGGTGCTGCACAAGGTCATGCGGCGCCTGCGGTGCGGGATGCTGGCGCAGATAGTCGGGCGATGCCACGGCCATGAAGCGCATATCGCCTCCGAAGCGCACCGCGATCATGTCGCGTGGGACGTCCTGCAATACGCGGATGCCCGCATCGAACCCATCGGCGACGATATCGACCAGGCGTGTGTCGACGACGATCTCGACATGAATGTCCGGGTATCGCGTCAGGAAGCTGGGCAAGACATTGCGCACGAGCAGCTTTGCCGCCGATTCCGATGCGCTGATGCGAATCACCCCCGATGGACGATCGCGTGACGAGGCCGCTTCGCTGACTGCGTCCTGCAAGTCGGCGATGGCGGGGCCGACACGCAGCAGCAGGCGCTCTCCCGCTTCCGTGAGCGCGACCGAGCGGGTCGTCCGGTTGAAGAGCCGTACCCCGAGGCGCGCTTCGAATGCGCGCATGGTATGACTGAGCGCCGATGGAGACACATCCAGATTGCGCGCGGCTGCACTGAAGCTGCGCTGGTGGGCAATCTCCACGAATACCGTCAATTCCGACAGGCCAGCTTTCTTCATAATTGAGGAATGTTCATAAGCCTATGCAATTGTAGACCGATTGTTGAGCCTCTCGCACTGGACTAAGCTTGATTCTCCCTATGCCACAGGCAATCAGACGGAGATAGAGCAATGCAAAAGCGCAAGCTGGGTAACAGTGGACTCGAGGTTTCAGCCATCGGCCTGGGTTGCATGGGCCTGAGCTTCGGGTACGGCCCCGCAGTGCAGAGAGCCGACGGCATCGCCCTCATCCGGTCGGCGTTCGAAGCGGGCGTCACGTTCTTCGACACGGCCGAGTGCTACGGTCCGTTCGTCAACGAGGAACTGGTGGGCGAGGCGGTCGCCCCGTTTCGCGATCAAATCGTGATCGCGACGAAGTTCGGGTTTCAGGACGGCGATTCGAAGCAGCCCGTCGACAGCCGTCCCGAACGCATCCGGGCGGTCGCCGAAGCGTCCTTGAAGCGACTCAAAACCGATCGTATCGATCTGTTCTATCAACATCGCGTCGACCCGAACGTTCCCATCGAAGAAGTTGCGGGAACCGTGAAAGACCTCATCCGCGAAGGCAAGGTCAAACACTTCGGTTTGTCGGAGGCCGGCGCGCAGACGATTCGTCGTGCGCATGCGGTACAGCCGGTCGCTGCGCTGCAAAGCGAATACTCGTTGTGGTGGCGCGAGCCGGAACAGTCAGTTCTCCCAACACTCGAAGCGCTCGGCATCGGCTTCGTTCCGTTCAGTCCATTGGGAAAGGGCTTCCTGACCGGCGCCATCAACGCATACACCGCGTTCGCCTCGAACGATTTTCGTAACGTCGTGCCCCGCTTTTCCGAAGAGAATCGCAAGGCGAATGCGGCGCTCGTGGACTTGCTCGGAAAGATCGCGGATGCAAAAGGCGTAACGCGCGCGCAGATCGCACTCGCGTGGCTGCTCGCGCAAAAGCCGTGGATCGTGCCGATACCTGGCACCACGAAGCTTCACCGGTTGAAAGAGAACGTGGGGGCAGCCGCCGTGGCGCTGTCCGCGGACGATATGACGGCTGTCGAATCCGCCTTGCGCGATATCCGGATAGTCGGAGAGCGCTATCCGGCCCACATGCAGCAACGCATTGACCGCTAACACCTGGCAATACACCAGACAGGAAACAGATATGCAGCACGTGACCCTCAACAATGGCATCGAAATGCCTGTCCTCGGCTACGGCGTCTTCCAGATACGCGACAGCGACGAATGCGAGCGCTGCGTGATCGACGCGATCGACGCCGGCTACCGCCACATCGACACCGCCGCGTCTTACATGAACGAGGACGCGGTCGGCAAGGGCATCAAAAAGAGCGGTGTGACGAGAGACGAGCTCTTCGTGACCACCAAGCTCTGGGTGCAAGATGCTGGCTACGAGCGCACTCAGCAAGCCATCGACAATTCACTGCGCCGCCTGCAGCTCGACTATGTCGACCTCTACCTGATTCATCAGCCCTACAACGATGTGCATGGCGCCTGGCGGGCGATGGAAAATGCCCTCCGCCAAGGCAAGGTCCGTGCAATCGGCGTGAGCAACTTCTACCCTGATCGTTTAATGGACATCAAGGCGTTCAATGAAATTGCGCCAGCCGTCAATCAGGTAGAAGTCAACCCGTTCCATCAACAGCTCGAAAGCGCCGATTTCATGAAGGGCATCGGCGTTCAATGCGTGGCGTGGGCGCCGTTTGCCGAGGGCAAGAACAACCTCTTCCATAACGACGTCCTGCAGCAAATCGCCGGGAAGCACGGGAAATCCGTCGGCCAGGTGGTTCTGCGCTGGCTCGTTCAGCGCGGGATCGTGGCGCTGGCGAAGTCCGTGCGCAAGGAACGAATGATTGAAAACCTCGACGTTTTCGACTTCCAGCTCGATGAGTCAGATTTCGCCCTGATTGCCGGACTCGATACGAAGGAAAGCAGCTTCTTCTCGCATCAGGATCCGGGAATCGTCAAATGGATGAGCGAGAGGAAACTAGAGGCGTGAGACCTCACCCGATGCGAACCTGTCGATTGCGGCGCCCTCGCCTTCATGATGTAGCCGCTCCTTAATCGAAAGCAGCCGTTGCTCGAATGAACGGCAGTTGAGCACTCCTGGCACCACGGCCGGTCAGCCTACGCGAGTCCCCTTGGGGCTTGCAGCTTTTTCCCGACGGCGCTGAACCGGCCATGCCTGCATGGCGATGTCTGCGATCGCCTTCAGCTTTTGCGGGCCAGCTCCGTCTCGTGCCTGGACGGCCATGCCGCGGGTCACGGCGCTGTAGTAGGCAGCCAGTGCGCTCACGTCGGTGTCCGAAGGTAAATCACCGTCTTCGACGCCCTTGCGCAACCGCTGCGCCATCATCTCTTCAGCGTTTGCACGGTGCTCGGCCATCGTCTCGCGAATAGACGCGAGTTCGGCGGCCAGGTGAGTGCCGGCCAGCGAGATCATGCAGCCCGATGGGTGGCTCTTTCGCGTGAATTCCACGACGGTGGCATCGAGAAGCTTCTTGAATGCTTCTCGCGTGTCGGCCGTACCGAACAGTTCGCCAGCGAACCAGGCTCCGGACCAGCTCAGGTATGCGTCAGTCGCTTCCTTGTAGAGCTGCTCCTTGTTGCCGAACGAGTTATAGAAGCTCGAGGGGCTGATCCCCATGGCCTGGATCAACTGGTCGAAGGAGGTGCCTTCGTACCCCTGCTCCCAGAAGAGATTCATCGCCTGATTCAGCGCTACCGTACGATCAAAGGTCGAGGGCCTGCCGCGGCTGCGCCGGGGTTGCGTATCATTTTTTGTAGTCATGGCTCCAAAAATCATTGACATGCTGTAGTGACGACCCTATTCTGCCATAAAGGAGTGATCGCTCCAATAATCAAATCCTTGCAGAAGGAGTCTGCGATGCAGCGAATTGTTCACACCAAACATGGCGAGCCCGCTGAGGTGCTCACGCTGGAAGCGTTTTCCGATGCCCCTCCTCTTGCGAGCGGAACGGCGCTTGTGCGCGTGTCCGCCGCACCGGTTCATCCAGGCGATTTGCTGGGCGTCAGCGCTTCGCCCGCCTTCGGGTCGGCTCCCCTCATCTCGAAGGGAGGTCGCGTACCCGGCGTCGAAGGTGTTGGGGTGGTGGAAGCGCTGGCCGCTGACATCGACCCTTCACACCGGATTCAGGTCGGCACGCGTGTGGCCTTCTTTCCCGTCAACGGCGCCTGGAGCGCCAGCATCGCCGCGCCGATTCAGTCGCTGATACCTGTGCCCGATGAAGTGAGCGATGAGGTCGCGGCGCAGATGTTGGTCAACACGTTGACTGCACGCCTCGCGATGCGGGCTGGTCACAACGCGTTGCCTGAAGACAAGCGCGAAGATGTCACGGTTATTCAGACGGCTGCCAATTCCGCCGTCGGAAAGCGGCTCACGCATATGCTCGTCGAAGCGGGCGTCAATCCGATCCTGCTCGTCGGCTCCGCGGCGAGCGCGCAAGCGCTCAAAGCAGCTCGCCCCAATCTTTCTGTCATCGTCACGGAGAACCCGGGCTGGAAGGACGAGCTTCGCGATGCACTTGCGAACAAGCCCGTCTACGTGGCGTTCGATGGCGTCGGCGGCGCGCTATTGCCCGACGTAGCGAGCTTCCTCGCTCGCGGTGGCACGATCGTTAGCTACGGTTCACTAGGCGGCGCGACGACGGACATTCGTTCCATCGCCCCTCGCGCGCTGACCATCAAGGGTGTGTCGTTGTTCAGCTGGCAATTCGAACCTGCAGCGGTGCGCGATGCAGACGTGGCGAAGGCGCTCGAGCTCGCACGCAACCACCCGAGCCTTTTCCCCGTAGCGCAGCGATATCAGGCGAGCGACTACCTGGGAGCGCTCGAACATACACACCGCAGGGGAAGGACCGGCATGGTGCTGCTCGTGTTCTAGCGCTACGCGTTCTGCGCAATGCGAGGCGCTCCTCGTCATGAATGGCGCCTTGGTAGCGCTCACCCCGGTTTTGCAAGATTTCGAAAAGCGCCCCGAGTGCTGAGGTATTGCCTCTGCGCTTTCGAGCTCAACATCTTTTGAAAGGACGTAAGCCATGCGTGCTATCCAGAACACCGCTTTCGGCGACCCCGTCGAGACGCTAAAGCTCATTGACCTTCCGGAGCCGGCCAGCCCCGGCCCGGATGAAGTCCTGATCGCGATGGAGTATGCCCCCATCAACGGCAATGACCTGGCCGTCATCACCAATCGTTTCGCCTACTCGACTCCACTGCCCTCGATCGTCGGCAACGAAGGCGTCGGGCGCGTTCTGCAGGTCGGCTCGAACGTCTCCAACGTGAAGGTCGGCGACCGCGTGTTGCCCCCTCTTTACGCGCTGACCTGGCGCGAGCGACTGACGATCCCGGCCAAGGGGCTGTTTGCGCTGCCTGTCAACGTCGATCCGCGTCAACTGGCCATGCTGCGCATCAATCCTCCCACGGCCGTACTTCTGCTCGGGCGCTTCGTTAACCTAAAGGAAGGCGACTGGGTCGTGCAAAACGCGGCTAACTCCGGCATCGGCCGCACGGTGATCGCGTTGGCGAAGAAGCGTGGCCTGCGAACCATCAACTTCGTACGTCGTCGGGAACTGGTCAAGGAACTGGAAGAAGCTGGTGGTGACGTCGTTCTCGTCGATGAGCCGGACGCCATCGACAAGGCCAGGACCGCGGCCGGTGCGGGCAACGTCCGTCTGGCCATCGATGGCCTGAGCGGTTCGGCTGCGGTGCGCCTGATCGACGTGCTGTCGCAAAACGGTACGCTGGTGAGCTATGCGTTCACAAGCGGCGAGCTGGTTACGCCGCTCAAGGTCGTGGATCTGCATCTGCGCGGCATCGTCGTACGCGGCATATACATCGACCTTCCGGAATACCAGCCGTACATCATGGACGCAATCAAGGAGTCTGCCGAACTGATGGCGCGCAGCGAGCTTGACCTGCCTGTGGCTGCCGTGTATCCGCTTGCGGATTACCAAAAGGCCGTCGTTCACGCAATCAAGGGTGGCAAGGTGCTGCTCGACCTGCGCTCATCGAATTGACCGAGCTGTTCTCCCGAGCGCCATGCTCCTGCACGAGCATGGCTTAGTTGACTCACATTGCCGCTGAGGTGTTGAAATGAAGATTGGTTTTATTGGAGCCGGCGCTGTAGCACAGTCCATCGCCAGGAGCGCCGTTCAAGCACGCCATGAGGTTGTCATGAGCGCACGTCGTGGGCCACAGGCTTTGGGCAATATCGTGGCCGGGCTCGGTCCGAACGCGTCGGCAGATACGGTCCAGGAGGTGGCGCGGCTCGAGCTGGTCATGCTCGCCGTTCCATGGCTTCAAGTCCCGTCGGCGCTGGATGGGCTGCCCAATTGGGCAGGTCGCATTTTGGTGGATACCACCAACCCTTTTACGCAATATGAGCCTGAGCTGGTTCTGGCCGACCTGGGAGACACGGGTGCCAGCGAGGTCGTCGCGGCACACGCGCCGGGCGCGCGCGTCGTCAAGGCGTTCAATGCCATCCGCATGGAGCACTACGACAAGGGCCCGAAATTTCATGAGGGAAAGCGCGTCATCTTCGTCTCCGGTGACGACAAGGACGCAAAGGCGGTGGTGATCGGTCTCGTCAAGGCGTTTGGCTACGCAGCAGTGGATCTTGGCGGCCTGGTTGCAGGCGGTCGCATGCAGCAACCCGGTGGCCCGATTGCTGGCCTCGACTGGGTCGTCGCATAGGATTTCAAGGTATGCAAATCAATGTCGAACAGGCGATAGAAATTTGGGACGTAGAGGTGGGGGCCACGCGCAAGCCACGTTTCAGTTGCGACCTGCGTGTTCAACAGCGCAGCGCTGCTCGTCGCCGTTCCGGTCTGAAGAGTGCCGAGCGGGTCGACAATGCAGGTTTTCTCGGTGCTGCCATGTCAACGTTGTAACGGCGGAACCGTCAAGGGAGGCAAAAAAGCTGCCGGCACAGGTAACGGCCGACGGTGGTCATATCGAGCTACCGTCCTCGGTACTCGGCCGGTTGCGGGTTGAGCAGAGCAACAGAAACGCAAGCTAACAGACTGAGAGCACTGAATCGATGTTCCGAAACGTTCCAAGTCTGCAACTTCGGCGTGCCCCTGGTTGCATGGAATAATTCCATAGCGAATGCTCTTGGCCTCGGGGATTCTTGCCATCAATCAGTGCCATGGGCGCCAATGAGAAGACTAGCGGTCCGCCTTGGACCGATCGGCGAGCACTCGCCGCTGAACTTTTAGATGCGGGACACAGCGTTAAGACCATCGCGCAGCAGCTTGGGCTTAGCCCGGCCACAGCAAGGCGATACCATACGATCTTCAAGTCCGGCGGCAAGAGCGCATTGATGCACATTGGTGATGTCGGAAGGCGTAGAAGACTCTCATCCGAAGGCCTGAGTTGGCTCGTAGCCGCGATTAAGCACTCTCCAACGATCCACGGATTTTCAAGCTCGCGCTGGACCAATGAGGCAGTGGGCGAGCTCATTGAGCGTCACTTTCAAGTCCGGTATTCGCGTTCCCATATCAATGCCCTGATACGCGAGCTCGGATTGCGGGACCGTGTGCATTGAGCTGCCAAGAAGGGCGATAGGAAAACGCTCACCGAGGATTGCCAATGAACTCTTCGAAAATGTCCATATTCGGCCACAAGCCGCCGTTCGAGCGGACCGTTGTGAGGACACTCAAAGGTCTGCTTCACCCCGCACAGCGACATTCGCGAGGCCAGGTGACTGCAGCACGTCAACCGCCGAGCCGCACGCGAGAGATGCACGAGTCCTGCTCCGAAGAACGGCGCCATTCTTGGCCAGTTACCGGTCAAGGTGCTTACGGATTTCCACGGAGTTTGAGCAATGCGGCCTGATCGCGCCGCACGCTTTGCACCAGCGGCTGGAGAGCAGCTTTCGCGGCGGCGTCGTTCAAACGATTCTCGTCAACCACGCTCGCCGTCAACTGCAGAACCTTTGAGATGTCGCCAAAGTAGGCAAGGAGATTCGTTCGCAGTTTCCACTCGGGAGAATCGTACGGCACCTGCACCGCGACAATCAAACCATAAAGCTTCCCACATTCAGGCAGCAGCGTAGCGCGAATCCGGTCGGCAAGCGCTGCACGGTCATCGGCCGTTAGGGGCGTGCGCGACAACGCTTGTGAGAAGGCTTTCAAGTCGGAAGAAAAACGCAGTTCGAGCGCGTTCGACTCGCGCGTCACCATGGCGAATTGCAGTAATTCCTGACGGTCCGGCCGCGTTGCCAGCACTGCGAGCACCCACGTCAATCCGACTGCGAGCCCACACGCAAAAATCATCGCGGTACCCAGTGCCATCGTTCGTTGCAAGCGCGACTCGCGTGATGCCTCAGTTGGTGGTGCGAGCAGGAGGCCGAGCACAAACCCACCGAGCAATCCACCAAGGTGGGCACCGCTGTCTATCCCGTGATGCGTAAAGCCGTATATCAGGTTGTAAACAATGAACACCGCCGTGAACCTGGAGTGCTGCAGGACAAAGACGCGCGGTACGGTGCCCGAATACCGCACGAGGTATGCAAGTATTGCGCCAAGTACGCCGAATATTGCACCGGAGGCGCCCGCACTGTGAATGCCTGGATGCCACAGGAGGCTCGCCTGGCTTCCGGTCAGTCCCGCGAATACATAGACCGCGAGAAATCGTCCACTGCCGTAGAGTCGCTCGGCGAGGCGTCCGCATTGGGCGAGCACAATCATGTTCCAAACGATGTGCCACAACCCTAGATGAACGAACATTGCGGTAAGGAGCCGCCACCACTGGCCGCCCTGCGTATACGGCCCAAAGTTGCTGCCCGCCGTAATCAGGACGTCTGGCTTGATGTGCAAAAGCTGTGCGCTTCGCGTTGCCGTCACGGCGAATACCAACGAGGTAATTGCTATGATCGTCCAGGTAGCCCACGTATGCGGAGCGCGCCTGTCGATGCTTTTGAGGAAAATCTGCCGTTCGCGAGCTTCAGTGGCATACGTGCGCGTAGTCTGATCCGGCAATGCCGTCACGAGCAACGCAGCATCGGAGCGATTGCGAGTTCGAAGAATGACGGGTTCCAGTTCGCCTGGTCCATTCAAAAGGTCGAACTGCACGATCCGCCCTTCGGCCCTAACGTTGTAGATATCTGTACGCCTCAACGTCAATTCATGGCGAAGCGCAGATCGCAGCAAGCGGGCGACCGCGGTATTGATTGTAACAACGTCATCAGTTACGCGAATCTCGCCCTTGCTTTCAAACGATCTTGCGCGTACGACGCCCCAGCCCTTTCGCAGGCGAGAACCCAGTGCTACTGGCTGGATCAGGCGGACCGTAGAATGGCTAGCCGCCTCTTGCGGTCGGACCTCGACGAATTCCCCGTTCGGCTCTATGTGGCTCATGATTGGCTCGTAATGTTCACCATACGCAACTCGTAGGGCGCGGGTCGTTGCTTTCTTGATTCCGTTGGGAGGGCATGCCGCGAAATTTCAAAACATACGCTGACCAAGGTTTTTCCTTGCTTTGCGCTTTCGGCTGCGTGACAACTATGTCTTACGATTCCTGATGGCGCAGTAGATACCGTCTGTGTGTTGTCGTTCGGTACGCCAACACACAAAATCCGAAATATGTGCACCGACTTTCTCAAATGCCGCACGGCCGAAGCGGAGCCCTCATTCCTGTTTTTTTGAGTGGTTAAAAATGCGCAAACGTGAAGCGATGCTGACTTGTGTTTAAGAGCGGGCGCGGAGCAGGCTGGATAGGAAGTCGCGACATATTGGCATGCGGCCAGACATGATTTCAATGACGGTCGCACTCTGGAAACTGACGCAGGAGTTACCGGCGCTATTCGGCCTTGGCCGACGGTAACGGCACGGATCAACGAACGACGCTTTCCGGAGTCATTACGTGTACGGTACGCAAGCGGCTTGCGATTGTGTTTCCCATCTCGCGCCCGCATGATTCGACCCTGGCCTCCGTCGTTATCAGGCCTGCCAGGCAGGTAGGCCCCGACAACTGCACGCGATACACAGCCCTGGAAGTGATCTGAGTCTGAAATTTTCCCGGATCGGATGCGGCGTCGATGGTCCTTACGGAAACGTTGGTGATGTCGACTTGCCAGACGGCTTCAATTGGTCGCCCACGGGTCGAAGTGACTGAGACAGTGTGCAGCCGCATGATCTGGCTGGGCTTGGTCGAGATGACCGCCTTCGCGATCTCGTCCTGCAATTGCATTGCATCCGTCGTGACAAGCGAGACCGGGATGCTTCCCGCACTGTCTCGCAGCGTCTCTCCCATTGCGTTGATGTATAGCCGACCGTAATGACCGAATTGCGCGTTCGAGAACGCTGAGCCGTCGACAGCAATCAAAAGGCTCCGCACTTTGGCAACTTCTCCTGGTGCTCTGCTTTCTTGCAGAATTTCCGGCTGCGCACAACCTGCGATCAGTATTGCGGCGACTGATACTGCAAACAGTTTTGCGTGTTTCATGTGATTGACTCTATCGAAATCGAATGAAATGCGCGTGCCGTGCGGCGTGATGAGGAGCCCGCCCCCAACGAGCCCCCCGGAGCGGAACCTCAAATTGATTACGGCAATGTGGCTGGAAACTTGAAGACACCAAATTGACGTCTCCGGCAGCTACTTCAGTAGCTGCCCCTTGTACCGCCTCTCCGTGCAAAGGACGAAAGGCAGCGGTCGACCCGGCAAGGATGGTTGTCGGCTAGACAGTGGAAGCTGCCGCTGGGGTCGCGATGCTCCAATTGACCGGTTCGGGTCGGGCAGCGACCACTGCCCGACGACACACTGGATCTCCCTTCAATTGGAAGGAGATCGTCATGGAAAGGCAAAATGGTCGGGCCGGAAACCGTGTGCCGTGGAACAAGGGCAAGCTCACTGGCCAGAAGCCGCCGTTGAAGCTTCCAGAAATCTGGGCTATTCGGACCAGGCTACAGATGTCTTCGAACGTTCGCGAGCTGGCTATGTTCAATCTCGCGATTGATAGCAAACTTCGGGCATGCGATCTGACGAGGCTGCCGATGCAAGATATCTGCCAGGGCTCGCACGTCGGAACTCGGGCAATGGTCATGCAGCAGAAAACACAACGACCCGTTCAGTTCGAGATCACGGAGCAAACTCGTCAAAGCATCGAAGTCTGGATCAAGACCCGGGATTTGAAGTCCGCTGACTATCTGTTTCCGAGTCGACTCCACGCTTCACCGCACATCTCTACGCGACAATACGCTCGGATGGTCCACCGATGGATCGCCTCCATTGGACTTGACGATACTGCGTACGGCACGCACACGATGCGCCGCACAAAGGCTTCGTTGATCTACCTGCGGACGAAGAACCTGCGGGCGGTACAGCTGTTGCTCGGACACACGAAGCTGGAAAGCACGGTTCGCTACCTCGGCATTGAAGTCGACGATGCCCTCGAGATGGCGGAACAGACCGAAGTATGACGACGTGAAGGCCGGCGAGCGGTCGCTTGCCGGCCAGTTTGAGTCATTCGACAGAGCCGTCAAGATCGCCAACAATCCTTCGGCCAGAACCTGATAACGAGTGGCTCAAATTCCGCCCAATCTCCCGCTAGCTGGCCAATAAAGTCCCCATCGACTCGGTTACTCATCCGCTGAGAATTTGATGCTCACAGCTCCAGAAGCATCTCGCTTGCGAAGGCGAACTGTTTGCTCGGTCATGGCGGTACGATTAATTGAGATGCGAACCTTAAGAGTGCGATCTCCGTCCCATGTAATTTCTGGCGACGGACTATGGTCGGCGAACGAATCGCATTCGCTTCCTGAGTACACCTCGTACGATTGCGTATCGTGCACATCGACTAAATTGGTCCCAACGGGCACGACGAGAATGGCTTGGCGGCAATATGGTGAAAGGCCTCCGCCACCCGCCCACGTTTGAATGACCGCGCGATACTCATCATTTGGCGATCGTACCTCGCGAACATCCGGCACCTCTGCGACTCCTGTATTGCGAAAAGCAATATGTACCAGCCAAGAGGCGACCTGGAATGCGCCGATAAGCACGAGTACAACGACGCACGCGCGTTTTAATAGAGCTAGTGGTCGCGTCATAAGATGGCAATTCGTTCTGGTTTTGGGAACAGAATCGATCGTACCCCAACAGTTCTTGCAGTCAAATCAGGAATGTTCGATGTGCCACGCTGACTGGTACGATTCGGTGAACGGCAGTTTCGTGCCTGTGCCAATGTCTCTTGTGGGTCGTGAAGACTCATTCGACGGCGGTGAGAGCTGCTGACATCTCACCACTGCGCTGGTGTGTGCGTTGATGTGCGCCCCATGGCTGTTCGTTGGATTGACTACTTGTCCCGCTCATCGCGCAACCTCAGTCGCGCCGCTTCGATGGATTGGTGCAGCTTGGCCTCGAGCGTCTCACGCGGAGGCAGCACGGTCAGATACTCCGCGACATGGATGCCGCTTTTGCCCAGCTCCAGCAATTCGATCTGCTCCTGCTTCTTTCCGGCGCACAGGATGATACCGATAGGCGGTTGCTCGTCCGGCTCCTGCTCATGCCTGGCCAACCAGCGCAGATAGAGCTCCATCTGGCTCTTGTACTCGGCCTTGAACGCGCCGAGCTTCAGTTCGATTGCGACGAGGCGTCTCAGCTTCCGGTTATAGAACAGCAGGTCCAGATAAAAGTCGTCATCATCGATCAGCAGGCGCTTCTGCCGGGCCACGAAGGTGAAGCCCGCGCCCAGTTCGAGCAGGAACTGCTCCATTTCCCGAAGGATCGCGTCTTCGAGGTCCCGTTCGAGATAGCGGTCGTTCAACCCGAGGAAATCGAGGAGGTAGGGGTCCTTGAGCACGAGGTCGGGCGTCACCTGCTGCGCATCCCTTAATTGCGAAAGCTCCTGCTGGATCACTTCCGCAGGTTTGCGCGAGAGCGCACTGCGTTCAAACAGCATCGAGTGGATTCGCTCCTGGAGCTGACGCGACGACCAGCGTTCAAGCCGGCAGAGTTCAATGTAGAAGTCGCGCTTGAGTGAGTCGTCGATGTACATCAGCGTCTTCAACTGCGTCCAACTCAATTCTCTCCGCGCTGCGGAGAAAATTGCCTCGTCAGGAAAAATCTCTGCCGCCCGAAGGCAATGACGCAACTGTTGGGCACTCCAGCCGCGCCCGTATTCGGCTGTCAGCCTGCCGGCCAGCGTCGAAATAACCTGCTGTCCATAACCCGCCCGCTCTCCGCCCAGCACGTCATCCCGGATACGGCGGCCAATTTTCCAGTACAGCTGGGACAGTTCTGCGTTCACCGCAGCGGCCGCGCGCGCCCGTGCGCCGGCGATCAGCGAACTGACGTCCTCAAACAGCGAATTGGGGAGCAACTGTGTCATGGGTGGAGCCCGGTGTATCGGTCGGCACAAACGGGCACGTTACCGCAAACCTGGTCCATCCGGAACTCCCCGCCCGGGCGAGGCCAGATTCTCTCCGCAGTGCGGAGAGAATTTGCCTCCGCCCCCGGCAGCGACGTTCTTCGCAACGCATTGCGCCATCAACAGTCGCCCCGTCAATCGCCTCAGCAGCCAGCGCGGGCGGTCACGGATCAATTTTCCGGCTGATACAGAAACCGCATATCTGATAACCCGGATAATCACGGCGGGACGGGCGAACAAGGCCGCCCCGTACAACAGCAACCGTCACAGCGTAGTCCAAACAGGCAAATATGCGTAGTCTGACTACTTTTGACATATCCTCCCGACTGTAAGAAGTCCGTCCCGGCCGGCCTGGCAAACCTCGCACCGACGGGATACGGGCACGCAGCGAACCCGCAACCCGGGCGCTTGCCCCGGAGTGCCACGTGCGCGGCCACCCCGACGCGGCCGGCATGCGCGCCGGCAGCCAGCGCTCTTCGTGAGAGAACGCGACGGCGCACGCCCTGCACGCCCTGCACGCCCTGCACGCCCTGCACGCCGGCATTATGGTCGGGTCGTCTCATCAGGTGTTGACTGCGCTCGGGTTCAGCATGAGGAACTTCGTCCGCGCACGGTCGGCGAAGGGTGCGGCGCCGGCGCGCGGTATCGGTAGGTGCCGAAATGGCGGTCGTTGCACTCGTGCTAGGATTTCCCCGACAAGGGAGGAAAAGCGATGGCAGTGCACGCTATAACGGCGGTTCGGATGGACGGGAATTCGCAAAGGGTCACACACGTGCTTTGGGGGCAGGTGTCAGTGAGCGGGGAGCAATTTGAGGTCGCGCCGCACGCATCGCCTGTCATCGAAGTGGTAAAGGCGCTGGCCAGGGGCGACACCGTCGTAACAGTCTTTCCGCTGGATGGACAGCGCGTCGCTGGTCCAGAGGTCCGACGCGTCGTCGACGAGGCCGGACGCGAAGGCATCGAAATGGTGGTCGCTGATTCCGATGCGGGCCGAGCGCTCGCGGACCTGCCACGGCTTGATCACGAATAGAGCGCTCATCGGGTCGGCTCTATCGGGCGGAGTTTGACCACCCGCACCGACGAACTGACGCCGAGAAGTTTCAACAGGCTCGCGCGCGTCGGCATCGTCTGAACACGCGGGGGCTTGTCCTGCGTTCCCCCGTGAGGCAGTGAGCGCCTGGGCGGCGACGGTCCTCCTCGAACTGTTGCGCCGGCGCGGGGCGATGATCCTCGACAGCCGACGGAGTTCAGGCTGCTGCCGCCTGATGCGTCGCGTCGTGCTGATCGCCACCCAAGATATCGACTAGATTGGCCAACATCCGCCCCAATTCACCCGTCATCAGCGTGACATCTGACTCGAAGCGTTCGTCGTCGTTTTGCGCGGTGGGATCCGCCGCCTCCTTGATCACGTCGAGCGGTGTGACACGCTTGATCGTCAGCGACGGCGTCAGTACGAAGGAGACCCGGTCGTCCCAGGTCATCGCGAGGCGCATGCATTGTTTGCTGGCTTCGATGTGCCGGCGCATGTCGTTCGCTTCGAGCGCGTGGCCGACGTATCGCACCGTGGCGCCGCCTTCGCCGCTCGAGCGCAACTCGGCGTCCTGGTCCACGGTGAAGCCACCCGGAGCCTCGCCGGACATCAGCCAATCCGTCATCGCGGCGACCGGCGAAAGCGCCACGCGAACGCCAGCGAGCGGCAACTGATCGATCGATTTCACGAGCAGGCCGCGAACGTCGTCGGCAAGAGCCTGCGCAGCCGCATCGATGACAAGCCAGCCATTCGCCGTATCGATCCAAACGCGGGTATCGCGCCGAATGGTGAACGCGCGCGGCAGCAGTTCATCGGTAACCTGCTCCTTGAGTTCACGCAGCTGTTTTCGCCCCAGCTTGAAGCCCTGCTGCTCCTCGACCTCAAGCGCCCGGGCCTTGGTCACCTGATTGACGACCGACGCCGGAAGCAGCCTCTTTTCGGCACGAAACACGAGAAGCATCTGCCGGTTGGTCGAATACACGAGCGAGCCGTCGTCGCGCGGCGATGCCCATCCGAAGCTCTGCATCTCGACGCTGTTGCCCGGCTGAAACCTGTGGGGCGTCAGCCATTTTTCCATCTGATCGGGGGTAACGGCCCAAGGTGCCGGAAGACGATGAAGCTGAAGATTTTTGAACCACATGGGAGTACGGGCAAAGCGCACCATTCTAGATGACGGCGACACTTCCCGGCCAGGAACGGACCTTCGACATCGGGGCCAAGATCGTCGACAATCCTGCCATCGACGGCAGCGCAACGGCGTTTAAGCTATCTCCTGCAATCTCTTCGCGCTGAGGACAGCGGGGTCGAGATTAGCGTTTCGAACGATGATATCCAATGATTGTTTCGGGAGCAGCGATGAAGGCGACAAGATCGACAGGTCGGCATGTAGGTTTTCTGTTCGTATTGGCTTTCGCTGTGATTGCGATTTGCAGTGCCGCAACAAGTAAAATATACGAGGTGTTTCTTCCAATAGATGCAAGTAGGTCCGGGTCATCGGTAAGTACAGACGTCCAAGTAACCGAGGGGCGTCTCTATATTTTTTACCTCATATTTCACTACAAAAACGAGGAACAGCGAAAGCGCCTCGCGGTATTGGTGGGGGATGGTGGTCGATTGGCTACTGGCGAGTATGCACATCCTGGGATAGTACAGTCTGTCCATTTGACACTGACGACCACCGCAGAAAGCGCGTCGATTGATGTCGACAGAAACGTTCAGGGTATTGCTGCGCACGAGCTAGGCGCTAACCTTAGCGGAGCATATGATCGCAAGATCTATGCTGGGGTTTTGCGGCCGGGGCTTTACCACATGAAAATCACGATCCTTCAGGGGAAGCGGGAGTTCGAAGATTTTGAATCTGCCATTTCCGTTGGCGTTCAACCATTTACGCGTATGCCCTCCAATTAGGAGTTGGCTATGAAATCGTATGTGCGACTCAACAGAATCGTGCGCACCCGCTCGCCAAGGCACAAGCTGACCGTACGATAACTGAACGGCCGCTTTGTGCAAATTCGAATGACGGCAACGGGTCGGCATGCGACCTCTGCAATCAGGTGCATGCGGCCAGACGTCGCCAGCTTGGGAAAAGGCATAATGTCTGGGCAGGGACAATCGCGATGTCGACTGGGCGTGCCCTGCCGGGAGGCATGTATGCTCGGTACTGCGGAATTCGTCGCTACGCTGACTTGCGCGGTTTTTGCTGGCGCTGCAATCTACATCAGTCTTGTCGAGCATCCTGCCCGGATGCAATGCGACACCAGGACGGCTGCGACGGTTTGGGCGCCAAGCTACGCCCGCGCGACGATGATGCAGGCGCCACTCGCCGTTCTAAGCTGCAGCGCCGGCATTGTGGCGTGGTCGCTCGGCGCAGGAATAATCTGGCTGATCGGCGCTCTGCTGATAGGCAGTGTCGTGCCCTTCACATTGATCGTCATCAGGCCCACCAACGCGCAACTATTAATGCAAGGGCGTGATCTCACGTCGGCTGAAACGCGGACGTTACTTGAGAAGTGGGGCCGACTCCACGCAGTTCGCAGCGTGCTGAGCCTTGCTGCATCTCTGCTCTTTCTAGCGACCATTTTGAAAGTCTGATACCGAACATGCGAATGCCTGGCGGGCAACGGACGCCGCAAACTGGCCCATGAAGGGTCGTTCGTCGGCACCATCCTCCGGACACTCAGCCGGCAGCTGCTCCGCACTAGACAGCGGACAGCAGAGATCGAACGCAATCGCCTTGATGTGCTCCAAATCAGCTCCCTTAAAGCACATCAACACAACACCGGTATGCTATCGCTGCCGCCGTCGTGTCAGCCGTTCGCCCGTTCCTTGAGCCGCTTCCTGTGAGCCGCCACCTTCGCGCGGTTCCCGCAGATCGCCATGCTGCACCACCGGCGCGCGTGGCCCCGTGTGTGATCGGCAAACATCAACGTGCACCGCGGACCTTCGCACGCCTTCACGTGCGTGAAATCTTCTTCACACACGAGTTTCGCCAACACCTCGGCTATGGGCATCAGTAACGATTCCGGTGATAGCCAGCGTCGATTCTCACGAAATTCAAACGTCGTCACGCCGTTCGTGACATCAGCGACGACTTCGCCATTTCGTTCGTCCCGCTCGAGCAGTTGATTCAGTGGCTTCAACTCACGCACATCCCTGGCGACTAACGGCCGCCCCTTTCGTTTGTGGACGAATCCCCTGAACCATTCCCGCAGCGCGCGCGCCTGCGCCGCAACGGCATCGAGTTGGGCTGGCGTGGACCGCGTCCGTATCGCCGCAAGCGCGGCGCGAGGCACCAGCCCTGCCTGTTCCAACCAGGCCAGCAAGCCTTCCCCGTCGCCGATCCAGTCGACTTCCTCATCTTCCGGCGTTGCAACTGAGTTCAGGAAATCGAGGCCCGGGGCATCGGCCACGAATATCGCAGGAATCTGACGGTAGTCCATCTCTCGTGGCAAATGTGAAGTAACGACGCCCACATCGTAACCACTAAAAATGCGATTGACAAGTTACATGCGTCATGAGTAACCTTATGAACGTAATTTTAGAGGTTACGTGGTGTACCGCAGGTGTACGACCATCGGCATTCGCTGACTTGGAGCGCCACATCAGCATCAACAGCAGTGCCATCAAACATCAGGAGAATAGCCATGCGTGCAATCGTGCTCGAGAAATTCGGCGGCCTCGATAGCCTCGTCTATACGGAGCTGCCGGAACCCGAGCCACTGGAAGGTCATGTGGTCATCGAAATCAAGGCGTTTGGCCTTAACCATGCCGAGCTGCATATGCGGCGCGGCGAGTGGGCCGAAGCTGCCAAGGTCAGCGGCATCGAATGCGTGGGCGTGGTGAAGTCGTGTCCTGGCGGCGAATTTTTTGTCGGCGCGAAAGTCGCTGCGTTGATGGGTGGCCTCGGGCGGACCATCAACGGCAGCTATGCCCAATACACGCGCGCGCCTGTGGCGAACGTGGCGCTGATCGAGTCCGACCTGCCGTGGGCGGAGCTCGCGGCGATTCCGGAAACTTATGCAACCGCGTGGACGTGCCTGTTCCGCAATCTCAAGATCGAAAAAGGGCAAACGTTGGTCATCCGCGGCGCAACGTCGTCGTTTGGACAGGCGGCAGTCAAGCTCGCTGTGAACACCGGCGCAAAGGTCATCGCGACAACACGCAGTCCGGCTCGCTTTACGATGCTTGAAGGTCTCGGCGCCTCGCGCGCCGAGATCGAAGGCCCCGATCTGTCGAAGCGCATCGCCGAAGCAAAGCGCATCGATGCGGTGCTCGACCTCGTCGGCAACAGCACGGTTCTTGACTCGCTTGCCATGTTGCGGCGCGGCGGTCGGGCGTGTCTTGCGGGCTGGCTCGGCGGCCTTGCTCCGATAGCCGATTTCAACCCGCTGGCGCAAATGCCGAGCGGCGTTGACCTGACGTTCTTCGCCAGCTTCGTGTTTGGCACGCCCGGTTTTCCGCTTTCCGACGTACCGCTTCAACAGATCGCCGAAGACGTTGCCGCCGGCCGTCTCGAGGCAAAGCCGTCCCGTGTCTTCCGTTTCGATGAAATCCGCGAAGCGCATCGCGTGATGGAAGCCAACGAAGCTGGCGGAAAGATGGTTGTTGTCCTTTGACCGACCAGGTGCTCATGGGGCGCCGGAAATTGATCGTCGTCCATGAGAATCGCGCGCGCCAATTTCGCACTGCTAGCGGTCTACGGCCGGCCCGCAGTGGTAGCAGAAAGCAGTGGTTCGCTACCGGTTTGAATTGACGCGGACGAACGCTTCGGCCGCCACGTAGCTGTCGATCGATACAACGGCGGGCGTGACCGTTGTACTTTGAAAGCCGCCCTTGCGGTCACAGCGAATCGAAGGGCAGAAGCCGGTCGGCTACGGAAGTTCGGTTCGACACCTCGCCCGCGGATAAGGCGGCGGTCGACGAGCTTCCGGGCTCGGCCAGTTTCTGCCGCTCGAGCAAATGTAGCGACGGTCCGCCTGCAACCTGACACATGACGGACGCGATTCCACTGCGAGTTTCACCGTTCATCGCTGAACGATCCATTGGCAGCGCGCCGTTGTCTGCGCGCTGCGGTTTGCCGGATTGCTAGTCTGAGGCGGTCTGAGGCCGGGGGAGTTGGCGCGACGGGCACGGGTGATCAGGGAGTCCAGCGATAAACAACAATGCTGGTGCCGTTGTAGTCATCCTTGGTCACAACATACTCACCGTTCGAACGCAGCACCGATCTCAGCCCGTACATCGAATCCACGTCATTGCCGACGTACACGTTGCTCGGGTTGCTGTTGATGAGCGTGTTGTCCAGGCTGCCCGTCGTCAGGTTGAAGGCATCGATGTTCGGCACGGTGTGGACGTAGCCGACAAAGAGGTAGTTGCCGGCTGCGGTCATCGACTTCGGGTTCGTGCTCGTAAGATTGATAACTACAGGGTTGGTCTGATTCCCCGCCTTCCAGCCGTGGTAGACCTCCACGCGAGTACCGATCGACGTCCAGTCTGTGCCTGCGATGTTAGCCAGGATGAGTGTGTCGGATTCGGGCAGATAGACGATGCGGC
The DNA here is from genome assembly GCF_004353915.1 of Paraburkholderia silviterrae. GTDB lineage: Bacteria > Pseudomonadota > Gammaproteobacteria > Burkholderiales > Burkholderiaceae > Paraburkholderia > Paraburkholderia silviterrae. The sequence continues at coordinate 44,690 of NZ_SMRP01000017.1, forward strand.
CAGGAGTGCCGATCGTAGTAGGGATGGGCCATGATTGCACCGCACCCCATTGAGGTGTGCCGTCCGCAGCGAACCCCATGAGGTGCCAGTAACAGATCGTGGTAGAACAGGTGTTTCTGTCCAGACTTGCCCACACACCGCCCTGCGAGTCGAGTGCAAAGCCCTTGCGAATGTGCGTGGATGCCATGCCCAGCACACTGGTCACCCAACCATCCGGGATCGCAATATACCCCGATACCGAAGGGTTGAAATGCTCGATTGCAAAGTTATCCGGGTTCTGGTCTGTCGATGCCAATATGCGGTTCCCGCCCACATTTGCGACCATACCGAAGTGCAAGCCACGACCGGCGTAGGTTGTGCTTAGTCGCAGGTCGTTGGGGTAGGTGAAGGGATCGACAGTGTTCGCGACAAAGGTCCAGTTTGATCCGCCTGTACCGCTATAAATGTTGGTTCCACTGTAGAAATCAGTAGCATCCGTTGCAGGATCAGGCGCTCCAATGGCTTCAAAATTGAATGCCTGTAATCTGTACTTGAGTGCTCGAGTCGCGTCGTACGCGTAGATGTCCGTGCCTCCTGTTCGTCCGTGGTCCCAACTGCCGCCCCAAGGCTGGGAGAGGATATAGATGTTGCCCGCAGAGTCCCGCCCAATGCCATCGATTCGAGCGAAGCGCAGGCTGCCTACCTGGCCTTTGATTCCAGTGGTTACGTCGAGGTACCCGCCCTTGATGCCGAAGGTTGAGACCTGGGTGTAAGTGCGCGTGTCGTAGATCTTGACCTGTTGGTCTGGCCCGGCGTCGCCGATCCAGAGGTACTGGGTAGTCGGGTCGAAGTAGAGGGCGTGGGGCTGGACACCTGCGGCGAGAGTGACCGTGCCGAGGGACTGACCGGCGAGGTTGAAGTGCTGGAGCGCGCCTTCTGTCTCTTGCGCGATGATCAGGTTGCCGTTTCGGTCGAAGGCAATTGCGCCTGGATCAGTCACGGCGATGTCAAGAATCCATGCGCCGTCGGTTTTGTAGACGCGCACGCGGTTGCCTGGATGGTCGGATGCGGCCCAGTATTGACCCCACGTCGCGATGCCGGTGATGACGTCCGCGCGGCGCTCGGTGGTGTCGGCGCTGACCTGAATCTGCTGGTCGTTCGCACCGGTCGCGCGGATGTAGCGGAAGACCATCCCGTTCACGAAGACGCCGTTGACACGGCCGAATTGGCGGGGGGCCCACAGGTACATCGCATTGCCGGTAATCGCCGAGCCCTGCGGCTCACCGTGCGCGCCGATGCTGCCCGCATTGGCACCGTCCTTGTAGATCGCAATGCCGCCTTCGTTCTCGTCCCACATGGAAGCGGTATAGATGGTGCCTTCTGGCGCGACCCACATCGAACGCGCGGCGTTACCTACGTGAGTGGCGTTAGTCCCAAACGTGTTCGCTATCCAGTCAGTCGTGTACTGCCCCTGACATTGTGGCGTGATCGTACCGCTGAGCACTGCCGCGAGGAATGCGGCATAGATTCGTTTCATGACTTACCCCCAATTTGCAACACGTGCAACGGCTGCCATCAGGAGTCCGGATGGCTTTTTCACTGAGGCGGCTGGCAAGTGAAGGGATGCGGTCCGGCGCAATGAAATCGGCGGGCCGTAGAGGCCGGCGCGGTCCGCGCCGGTTTTTTCAGTCGATCGACATGCTTCTGAAAAGTAGTGCTCTGGGCGTGAAACCCGAAGATGAAACCAGGCAGAAGTGTGCGATAGCGCACAATGACATTTTTATGGCACTGTCACATTAACGGGTTCTGCCGCACCTGGTCATGCGGATCAACGAACGACCATGTAGTTGCGCTCTGTCTGTATTGTTCTGATTCCAAAGACAGTGAATTCTTCGAATAGGTATTTACCCCTAACCCACAACCCCTCTAGACTGCCTTCACCGCTGCAGACAAACACGCAAGCAGCCAAAAGAGAAAGTAAATCTGGAGGTAATAGTCATGAAAACGCTCGTCCAAGCTGTCGTTATCGCCGCTACCCTTGCTGCCCCGGTTGCCGTTTTCGCCCAATCGAACCAGCCGCTGACCCGTGCGCAAGTCCGCGAAAAACTGGTCCAGATCGAAAAAGCCGGCTACAACCCTGCACGTTCGAACCCCAATGAATATCCGGCTAACATTCAAGCAGCTGAAGCCCGGGTCGCTGCGCAAAACAGCGCCGTGGGCGGCGTGAACAACGGTTCGTCGCAGGCAGGCCAGGCAGCGCGGTAAGCTCCCAAGCCGCAACGCAGTTCATCTCTCCTGGCCCGCCATCGCAGGTTGTTGCGATGGCGGGCCAGTTGCGCTTCAGGCGTTCGCCGCATTGCTGCGCGGCTCAGGCGTGATCAGGTCATTGAGCGAGGTCCAAAGCGGCGCAAGATTCCTCCGACCGATTCGTTCATAAAAGGCCGCACGTTCGGGCGTCTCCATCACGGCTCCTTTGCCAGGGTCATCGGACATCATGTCCTCCGTTCTCTACGGGCTCGTTCCCGCGTTTGCCAAATATCCGCATGGGAGCCGTTTCCTTCAATGCCGCGACCGCGATCGCTCCGGCGCAGATCGTCCAGAGCGGCATGGTGACCGCATGCTCGATACCGAAATGCTTGGCCAGATAACCCGCATAAGCCGGCGCCACGCCACCACCGAAGACTTCACCAATACCGATGATCATGCCGGACGCAGTGGACATCAGCTGCACCGGCACGGCTTCAGCCGCGACCGGACCGACGGTCAGCGTGATCAGGCTATACAGACAGCCCATCGCGATCATCAGGCAAACGAACAAGGGAACGGGCGCCGCACCCGTTCGCAGAAAGATCCACAGCGACAGAAATACGCCTGCAGTTGAAAGCAGCATGACGGGCTTGCGACCCACGCGATCCGACAGCGCCGGCAGCACGAGCGCGCCAATCGCCCCGCCAAAGCCAAGTGACGAAAGAACGAAGCCCATCTGCTGCAAGTCGAGATGCAGATAGTCGACGAGATAGTTGGGGAACAGCGCCGCAATGACAATCTGACAAGCCAGCCAGCACAGCATGCACAGGATGCCAAGCGGTACATTGCGATAGCGAAATACCTCATACCAGCGATGTTGGGCCGTATCGTGCGTCGCGGTGTGTTTCGCGATTTCGATCGGCGACGGCCGGCGCAATACCCGTTGAGAGAGGAACGCCACGACGAGACCCGGTAGGGCCACCAGCAGGAAAATCCACGGCCAGTTCATTACCTTGAGAAGCTGTGTCACGATGATCGGTGTGAGACCCAGCCCGAACAGAGCCGGCATCATTTGCTGGATGCCGACATTGCGTCCGTGCCGGCTCGGTGGCGACGCATCCATAGTCGCGACGATGCTCGCAGGCGTGAAGGCGCCCTCGGCCACGCCCATGAAGGCACGGATGGCGATCAGGCTGCCGACCCCAGTCGCGAGTCCGCCGAGCCCTGCCAGCAACGAAAATCCGATCATCGCCGGCACGATGACTCTCTTGAAGCCTATCCTGTCCGAGAGATTGCCCGTCAGGAGCGCAGACAAGCCCCAGGCGAGCGCTAGCGCTCCGGTGATATGCCCGAGATCCTGATAATCGAGCTTCAGGTCGCGCATCAATACCGGCATCAACGGCACGATCAGGAAGCGATCAATGCCGACCAGCCCCATGCCAAGGGCCATCAGCGTGACGGCCTTCCATTCATAGCGGTTTGACGGCTCAATGTGTGATGGCGCATCGGTTTCAAGATCGCCTGGCGCCAGAGATTCATCGATCATTTTTGTCTCCTGCTCGTATTTCGCATTGGTGTTGTGACTGACTATCGACGCTGCGGTGATCGATGTCCAACGATAAAAATCGACTACGAGATCTCGTTAAATGACCACCAGTCATTCGAGTTCCAAAGCCAAGGCCGTTGCATGCCCCGCAACGGCCGATTCCCGATTACCGCTCTATCGCATACACACTGAGGCGATTGTCGACTGACGAGACGCCAGGAACGCTCCTGGCGATTTCGCCAGCGCGATTCACCTGATCACTCTTCGGCACAGAACCCGACAACGTCACAACGCCGCCTTTCGCGTAGACGAACAACTGCGTCATGTCGATCCCCTTGGCCTTCGCCATTGCACCACGCACCTTCCTGGCGAGCTGACGATTAGCGATCCTGACCGATTTAGCGCCAGGTGCGCTGCCCGCATCAGCCGACGCTACCGCCGCGCTGCTATTGCCGTTTTGCGCCAACGCCGAAAACGATGCGATAGTGATTGCCAATGCAACCACCAATCCGATCTGCGCTACTGCTCTCATTTTGCTTCCCTCGATGTTGGAGGTGTTGGAGACCGACCTGGATTCGCCCGGAAGCTTGCGAGTCAATGCCGGCATATTCCCTTAGGGAGACACAGCCGCTGCGGCGGCTCTCCGACTAGGATCGCCCTTCGGGCCGGCCGGCCTAACGTCCGTCAGCCTCAGAACGAATGCTTCACGCCAATCTGGACACCGGTTTGATTGCTGTCGGTAGACGACGTCTTATAGGCAGCAGACGTACCGTTGTACGAATCGAAGTTGAGTGCCGAGTGACGAGAAAAACCCACTACCAGATACAGATCGGTGCGCTTCGACAGCAGATAGTCACCGATGGCCATAATCTGCTGCGGGCTGGCCGGCCTCGTCACCTCGCCGTTGAATCCGGTTGCCGTACGAATCCGGTCGTAGTAGTACGCAATGGTCAGAATCTTGTCGACCGCCAACAGGTAGCGCGCAGCAGCCCAGAAGTAATCGTCGCGAGCGGCGTACCCGGCGAGCGAATCGTTCTTGCCATAGCGATATCCTCCCATGAGCTTGAGCGCGGCGGTCGAATAGGTAACGCCGATAGCCGCCTTCTCGAACCGCGCATAACTGCTGCCGACACCCAGCGCACGATGAAGGTTGTCGTAGCCCAGACTGACGGAGACCGTGCCGTTATCGTATGAGGCAGCGCCGCCGTAACCCGAGCCATTCGAAAACTGCCCCGCGAGGTTGCTGAAGGAATAGTGTCCAATTAGCGTCACCGGTCCAAAGGCGTTCTTGTATTTGACGACATTGCTCTCCCATAGGTTGGAGCCGACTTCCGCAACGACCGGCTCGTACGTGCCCGCGAGATCCGTCGGCGACGATGGGTAGAGTGCATCCACGAGGGAGGTGTACTGCCGCCCAAAGCGAAGCGTGCCCGCTTTCGGCGACGTCAGACCGACCCACGCGCTACGACCGAAAAATTCCTGCATCAGCGCGCCGTTGGGGACCAGAAACCCGCTCTCCACCTGGAACTCCGCCTTCAGGCCACCTCCAAGGTCCTCGTTGCCAGCCAGACCCCAGCGGGAGCCGCCAGAGCGAGCCCCGTCCGCCATCGACCAGCGATTGCCGGTCGACGCAGGCTGGCCTGGGCTGATTGGCCAATGATTGGTGAACTCAATTGCGGTGTCGAGAATGCCGTAGAGCGTTACCCTCGATTCAGCATGCCCACAAGCCGCAAACGTCCCAGCCACCAAGCCGGCAAACATCTGCCTCATCATCAAAAGTCTCCTCCATTTATCGTTGCCATCTCGAAACCCTTCCCATTCATTTGATTAGCAATACTATTTTTTATGATCGAATTTCACGTCCAACGAAATCCGCCATCGGTCGCTCCTGGCTTCCGACCTTCGGCGCGTCTGCGTCACCTGCCCTCCCCCCGTTCCGCACGTGCGTAGGCCATCCTGCGTGCGGATTCAGGATGAGCGCCCCGATCTGAAATCCGGACGTGCATCGACGTTCGATTTCCGGCGCGCAAGGTTTCTCCCAGGCATCGATCGATGCCGGTACGAATGGAGTCTGGAATTTGGAGTGCGAATGGTTCAAACGAGAACCAATGCGTCAGTCATGGGAAGGCTGCCGATCGTCTTCTCCCGGCTTGCGTTTTGCATTGCTGCAAACTATCGGGGCAGCCGTGATCGCTGTCTAACGATTAAAAATAACCACGCGATCTCGATACTTAATCACCCACATTCCGGTTTCCGGAAAAATGGTCGATGGGGACTATCGGCTTGGTGACACGTAAAGCATCTGGCCGGCGAGCCCGGCTGCGGTCTCACGAAAGTTCGGGACTGCCGGATTGTCCGTGCCGGAGTTCCATGCCGCGATCAGCTCATAAGGCGTGAACAGGTCGTCCACGGGTATGTAGATGACGCCGAGTTGCGGGATGCGCGCGACCCACTCGGGCACCAACGTAACGCCAAGGCCCGCGCTGACAAGCGCAAGGAGCGTATGAAGCTGTTCGGCCTCCTGAACGATGCGAGGTGCAAACCCGGCCGACGCGCAGCACGCGACGATGATTTCCAGAAGCCGGCTATTCATTTTCCGGGGGAACAGAACGAACGGCTCGCTAGCGAGCGCGACGAGGGACAGCGACGATCGTGCGGCAAGCGGATGCCCCTCCGGGATGGCCGCCACTAAAGGGGCCGCCGCGAGCGCGACTGACTTGAGCGCGTGCCCAGGGGATGGAGAAGGCATGATTCCAATATCGATGACCGAGGTCCGAAGCGCCTCGATCTGTGCGCTTCGATCGAGCGGATGCAGCGTCAACTCGACCTGCGGCCACCTCTGGAGAAAGTCGCGAATTATCGGCGGCAGCATGGTCCACAGTATGTTATCGACGAAGCCGATCGCAAGCCGCCCGACCGTACCGTCCGCCGACGCCCGAGCGCGGCGCATGGCCTCATCTGCCCGGCGAAGCAGGTCCCGCGCTTCAGGCAAGAATATCTCCCCCGAAACAGTGAGTCGAACGTTGTGGCGCGAACGCTCCAGCACCGAAAATCCCAGCTCCTGTTCAAGCAGTTTCACCTGATGGCTTACCGCCGACTGCACCACGTGCATACGCTGCGCGGCGCGGCCGAAATGCAGTTCCTCCGCGACAGCCAGGAAATACCGAAGTCTACGCAGGTCCATGATGAGAGAGCGACATAAGGTTGCAAAAGGCCAGTCGAAGTTCCGCACCGTCAGGCGCTTTCTTCACGAGCCGAACCACGGCCAATCGGCGCAGGCCCGCCCGGCAATCTACGACCGCCGTGCTTGCGTAGACCGGGCAATGGGCATCAACGGATCGCGTCGAGCACGACCTTGCCGCGTGCATGACGAGTCAAGTTCTTCTTCAGGGCATCGGCGGCACGCGACAGCGGAAAGACAGCCTCTACTTCTGCCACGAGCTCGCTCGAATCGAAGTGTGCGGCGATGGCCGCCAACTGCTTGCCGTCGGAGCGCGTTGCGAAATGTTTGGCCAGCACGCCTGCCGCCCTGGCGCGCTCGGCATCCGGCGGACTGACCGGCGACACCAAAACTCCGCCCGGCTTCAACAGCGACCAGGAACGATCCTGCGTTTCGCCGCCAACCAGATCCAGGACGATGTCCACGGACGAAACGATCTGTTCGAAGGACTCCGTGCGGTAGTCGATAACCTGCGTCGCGCCAAGCCGTCTGACGTAGTCGAGATTGCCGGACGACGCCGATCCGATGACGTTCGCACCAGCGATTCTGGCCACTTGCACCGCCATGCTGCCCACGCCGCCCGCCGCGCCGTGGATCAGCACGCGCTGCCCCGGCTTGACGCCAGCATGCTCGTGCAACGCCTGCCATGCAGTCAATGCAGTCGCAGGCACACCGGCCGCGTCAAGCAGAGAGAGCTTTTGGGGCACCAAAGCCAGGCGTTCAACAGAGGCAACCACCTTGGTGGCATACCCGCCGACAATCCCGATGAAACCGAAGACCTCGTCACCCACGGCGAAGCCGGTGACCCCGGCGCCCAGTGCGGATATCGTTCCCGACACCTCGACACCCGGTATGTAAGGCAGTGGCAGCGGCAGGAAGGCCTTCATCCGGCCTTCCAGAATTTTCCAGTCGACCGGGTTGACGCCGCTCGCCGCGACGTCGATCAACACTTCGCCATCTCCCGGTACCGGGTCAGGGATATCTTCCAGCGTCAGAACTTCGGGGCCGCCATAGGCGTAAGCGCGTATCGCTTTCATGGGTAACTCCTGATTGAACGACCGTGCATGCACAGCCGCTTTGGTGTGTCAGATCACCGAGAGCAGACCGCCGTCGACAAGCAAGGCGATGCCGGTGACATAGCTCGACATGTCCGAACCGAGCCACGCAACGGCGTCGCCTATTTCGGACGGCTTCCCCAGACGGCGCAACGGAGTGCGTTGCCGAAAGCCTTCCGAGGCCGCGGCGATACCGGGATTCGTGCGCAGCAAGTGCGTGTCGATCGTGCCGGGGCAGATCGCGTTGACGCGGATGCCGTCGGGGCCGAGCGCGTCCGCGAGCGCCTTGGCCATCAGCACGACGCCGCCCTTGCTGGTCGAGTAAGCGACGGTCATTCCGGCGCCCGAGACACCGCCCATGCTCGCCATCAACACGATGCTGCCCGGCTTGCCGCGCGCCTTCATCTGCCGTGCCGCGGCTTGCGCACCGAACAGCACGCCGTCGAGATTGACGGCCATCAACCGCCGATAGTCGCTTTCGGTGACATCCGGACCGTCCTCGCGCAACGTGATGCCGGCATTGCAGACCATCACGTCGACGCCGCCAAACTCGGCCGCCGCATCGACCAGCGCGTCGACTTGCGCGTGCTGCGTCACGTCGGTACGTTGAAATCTCGTGAACACACCCAGCGCTTCGATCTCGGCAGTCGTCGGTGTACCGCCCTCGTGCGGGGTTTCGGTGACGTCGGAGACAATCACCGCCTTCGCTCCGTGCTGTGCCGCACTAATCGCAATGGCCCGACCGATGCCGCTGGCCGCGCCTGTGACCAATACAACCTTGTCTTTAAGAATATCGCTCATTTTGGTATCCTTATAAATATGCCTGATTGACCGCATGTGACGGGCCAACAGTCTAGTGGTCCGCAGCGGGCGTCACGGTGCGATCACGTAGGCGCACGTCTGCGCTTCACGCTTGCTTCGCACGGGCAGAAAAAGCACCGAGTTGCTGCATCAGCGAGAAGAGATTAGCGACACCCCAGTGCTCGGTGATCTTGCCGTTACGCACGCGCATTGCGTCGACCGTTTCAAAATGGATCTTTCGACCGGTGGGCGGCACGCCAAGGAAGGTGCCTTCGTGTGTGCCGTAATACGTCTTGTAGGTGGTCACCAGATCCCCGTCGGCAACCTGCCAATGGATATCCGCGTGGAAATCGGGGAACGCGGCACGCAGCGCGCGGTACAGGCCCCGTGCACCGTCCTTGTCCGGGGTGCAGTTCGGCTGCGGCGTATGGTCGACGAAATCGTCTGCGAACAATTCTTCGAACACGTCGAAGTTCCCGCCGCCTTGAACCTCTTCGGTATTGCGACGAACGACGGCCTTTGCTTCCTCACTTACATTGCTATGGGTCATGTCATGCTCCAGAATGGTTGAAATGCGAGTGTCCAGGTTCACAACGATACGGATCGGTCATGGCAACTCGAAGCCACCGATAGTCATCCCGCCGTCGACCACCAGCAACTGCCCGATCACATAACTCGCCGCCGGCGAGCAGAGCCAGACAGCCGCGGCGGCCACCTTGGCCGGTTGGGCGCCGCGCTTTCCCGGGATCACGGTGCCGTCTTGAGCGTCATTAGTGTGCGGCCCGTGCGACCGGCACCTCACGACGGTTATCGAAGCTGAATGCACCTGCGCCATAAGCTACGACCTGGATCAAACCGCCCGCCATCGCGACGTTCTTGAGAAAATGGAACATCTGGTTCTGATCGCCGAGTGCGTGGTGGAAGATCAGCGCGGTAATGATCGAATAGGCCGCGAGCAGTACCGCAACCAGGCGCGTGCGGTAGCCGACAATCAGCAGAACGCTGCCAACCAGTTCGAGAGTCATCGAGCCTAGATAGCCAAGCAGCGGCGCAGGCAATCCTAGCGACCCGATATAGCCGATGGTTGCTCCCGGCGCTGTGAGTTTGCTAAAGCCGCTCACCAGAAAAATGGCGGCAATGAGAATGCGGCCAATCAGCGGAAGGGCTTGATTGGAATTTGCGGAGGTTGAGTTCATGACTAGTTCCTTAGGGTAACTAAAAACGGAGAATATCAAGTGGACTGCTTGTGTGTGACTACTGGATGCGGCCGCGAGAGCGAAGCTGCTCGCCTATTCGTGCGATCTGGGCTTCTCCCGCTTGCAGCGCGGCATCCGACGTGTGGACCGAGTAGTAGCCGAGCACCAGGTCATGCGGATGCTTTACTGCGGACGCGAAAATGAACTCGGCGTCGGTGTCTGCGACGAAGTCGAGAACGCTTTCTGACTCGTTGAAGACCGCGAGTTCGCCGCGCAGACGTTCGCCTGCGACGCGAAGCGTGCCTCGATGCACGTGGGTCCAGGCCACGGTATGCCCGGCAGGAGGCGCATAGCGCCAGCGTTCGCCCGCCTCGAGCCGGACATGCAAATAGTTGATCCCCGCCGGAGCCAGGACCGGGCTGTGCGCGCCCCTGTAGCTGCCGAGAATGACGCGCGCAGGACCCACATGTGGGATGGCCTGCGCGGGAAGATATTGGGTTTGCGGCTCCCCATTCTCGATTTCGCGCGGCAACGCCACCCACATCTGGTAACCGTGAAAGCGCTTGAGGTCCGCGGGGCTGGCGTCGTGCCAGATGCCGTTGCCCGCGTTCATCCATTCGATGCTGCCCGCGGACAACACGCCAGACGCGCCCGTGGTGTCTTCGTAACGCAGGTTGCCGGAGAGCACGACCGTGATCGTCGCGATGCCCGAATGCGGGTGCATCGGAAATAGCGCGTCGCTCGACGGCGTGAAATCGAAGTAGTCCAGGAACACGAACGGCTTGATCAGTTCGCCCAGTTCGCCTGGGCTGACGATACGCGTGACCGGCCCATGGGAGCGCCCGTGCGTGCGCGCCACGATGCTGCGCGGAACACTGGCTGGCCCGGCAGCGGGCGTGGCCGCTTCGAGAACATCAGGGGTGGTGGATGCCATGACATTTTCCTTGTGGAGATGACATGGCTGAAGGTTAGAAGCTGACGAACTCTAGCGGAAGCCTATATATTTATCTGAGATCCATGCCTTTAAGCGATGGATCGGCCCGGCTAATGCGTGGAACGGCAGACGGATGGACTGCACCCGTGGTAAAGAAGCGCCAGACCAACCACGACCGTCACCCTTCGTTCGAGGTTTGTTTTAGCCGGGCGAGGAACCAACGGCCCGCCGGGCCCGGCGGTGTGTCTTTGCGACAGATTGCGAGCATGGCGATCGGCGGCGTTCGGGGCTGAAAGTTTTCGATTCGCAGCGGCACCAGATCGCCCGATGCAAGATCGGCGTGCACCATCGCCGCAGGCATATGCCCCCATCCGAAGCCGGCTCGCAAAAATGCCTGCTTTGCGCCCAGATCCGCCAATCGCCAGATCTGCGGGGAGAACACCCCGAATGACTTACCCTCGGTCAGCGGCGTGCGATCAGTCAGTACGAGTTGCACGTGTTCTTCCAGCTCGCGCGAGCGGATCACTCTCTTCAGTGATGCTAACGGATGCGTCGGACCGGTAACGGTGACCATCGGCACATCGAGCAGCTTCTCGGCGTCGATCGTTTCGGGAACGGCCGGCATGGAACCGCTAATACCGAGCCTGCACGCCCGCTCCAGCACGCGTTGCACTACCGCGCCCAAGGCCTCGACATACAAGCGCAATGGCGTGTGAGGAAACTTCTCACGAAATTCTCCAACCGCCACCGTAAGTGAGGCCATCGGATACATGACGTCCACCACGACGGAAAGCTCTGGTTCAAGCCCTTCTGCGATGACTCGCGCCTGTGACTTGAAACCATCCATCCCGTTGACGACAAGACGCGCTTGCCAAAGCAACGCGGCACCTTGCTCCGTCAATCGCGGATAGTGACTGCTCCGGTCGAATAACGGCACATTGATCTGGGCTTCAAGGTTGGCGAGCGTCTTGCTCACGACGGACTGCGCCCTGCGAAGCTTGCGCCCTGCCGCAGAGAAACTTCCTTCGTCTGCGGCAGCGATAAAGGTGCGCAGTTGATCCAGGGATACGCCGTCGAGCATATATCGATTTCTCGAATGAGATTCGCCAATAAGTATCGCCTTCCGAACGATAAGTCAAGCGCCAAACCGTCGATCATGCAATCACCGAACTTGGGCGCAAACGACCTTGCCGACTTCAAACCAACGTCGTCAGTCAGTCAGTGAGACCCAACGAAATCGTCGATCTTTACCGCAGGCGAGAGCGCGAACGAGGCCCGCATATCGCGCGCCTCATCGACGGGTGAGCGCCCGAAAAACCGCTTGAACTCGCGACTGAACTGCGACGGACTTTCATAGCCAACGCGCGCCGATGCGGAAGCGGCCGTCAAGCCGTCGCGAATCATCATGAGGCGCGCTTGATGCAGACGTGTCGACTTGATGTATTGGATCGGGGAAGTCAGCGTGACGGCTCGAAAATTGGCATGGAAGGCCGGTACGCTCATTCCGGCCTCATCCGCGAGACGGGTGACATCCAGCGGCTGCGCAAAGTCGGCGTGAATCCGCCGCAGCGCCTTCGCCACCCTGCCGAAACGGCCCTGGTGCGCGAGCGCCGCTCTCATTGCCGCGCCGCGTTCCCCGATCAATACCCGGTAGCAGATTTCCCGCACGATTGCCGGCCCCAGCACCTGGGTATCGAGAGGCGAACTCAGCGCCCGAAGCAGGCGCAAGGTGGCATCGGCCAGATCGCCCTCCAGCGGCGTGGATACGATCCCAAGCGGCGTGCCTTGCTGATGGCAGTCCGACTGATCGATTGCCAGAATCAGGTCGGTCAGTTCCGTGAGATCGAGCCTCAGCGACACGGCCAGCATCGGTTCAGATTCACTTGCCTCGGTTTCGGTCGAAAACGGCAGCGGCACGGACAGGACCAGATAGTGCTGCGCATCATAGACGTACACGTCTTCGCCCAGAAAGCCCAGCTTGCGCCCCTGACACACGATCACGATGCTGGGCTCATACAGCACGGGCGTGCGCCCCAGCGGCCGGTTCGAACGCATGAACCGCACGCCGTCCAGCGCGGACTGGGTGTAGCCCTCATTCGGCGCCAAACGCTGAAGCAGGCTCACCATTTTCGCGGAAACAGCGTTGTGTGCAGCCGTCACGAGCACTCCTCCATCACCGGATCTGGTGCACGAATTCTACTGGATACGATCGGCGCGCGGCATCCAGCTCAATAGGAATAGGCAATACCGCGATTGTCGCGTGTATTCGCGTGGAGGTGCCCGGCTCATAAGATGAGTCATCGGTTGCACGGCGCACCCGAAGCGTCCGAGAGACACCGCTGCGATTGCCTTACCCCTTCATGCGCAGCCTCCGCGGCCTCTCTCCCAGACAAACCTGCACGGATTACCGGAACGGAGAACGTAACATGACAACCCAAACTCACCCACCCAAAGTCATCCTCGTCACTGGGGCGAGCAGCGGTATCGGCGAAGCGGCGGTCCGGCTGCTCGCCGCCCAGGGGCACCAGCTCGTGATCGGCGCGCGGCGCACCGAACGACTCGCGGCACTGGCCGAAGAAGTCCAGGCCAGCGGCGGCTCGGTTCGTTACCAGGCCCTCGACGTCACTTCCGCCTCCGACGTCAACGCTTTCGCCCAGTTCGCCCTGGATGCCTTCGGCCACATCGACGTAATCGTCAACAACGCCGGCGTGATGCCGTTGTCGCCGTTGAGCGCGCTAAAAGTGGACGAATGGAATCGCATGATCGATGTGAACATCCGCGGCGTGCTGCATGGCATCGCTGCGGTTCTACCGATCATGGAGCGCCAGGGTTTCGGCCAGGTCATCAATATTTCCTCGATCGGCGGCCTGCGCGTTACACCGACGGCCGCCGTGTACTGCGCCACCAAGTTCGCCGTGCGCGCCATCTCGGACGGCCTGCGGCAGGAAACCGACAAGATTCGCGTGACGGTGATCTGCCCGGGCGTCGTGGAGTCGGAGTTGGCCGAGTCGATCTCCGACGAAACCGCGCGGGCAGCAATGCGCGACTTCCGCCGCATCGCGCTGACGTCCGATGCGATTGCGCGCGCGCTCGCCTATGCGATCGAGCAGCCTGCGGACGTCGACGTCAGCGAAATCGTCGTGCGCCCAACGGCAAGCCCTTTCTAACCGCCTCATCCTTCTGGAGAAATTCACCATGACTTCACATGCATCTGCAGACCAGCCGTTCTCCGGCAAGGTCGCCATCGTTACCGGTGCGGCAAGCGGCATCGGGCTTGCCACCACCGAGCTGCTCCATGCGCAAGGCGCCAGCGTGATTGCTGTCGGGCGCGGCGCCAACGTCGAAGCACTGACCCGTCCGGGGATCGTCCCGCTCATCGCGGATGTCGCGCATGAAGCAAGCGCGGTGCGCGCCGTCTCTACCGCAATTGAACGCTTCGGCAAGCTGGACATTCTGGTCAACAACGCCGCGATCATCATTAACAAGCCGGTCATCGAGATGACGCTCGACGACTGGAACGGCATTCAGGCGGTCAATTCGACTGGTGCATTCCTGTTCTCGCGCGAGGCGATGCGCGCGATGATGCCGGCAAAGAGCGGCGCCATCGTCAACGTGGGTTCATACGCGTGCTATCAGGCGTTTCCGCTGATCGCGGCCTACGCCGCGTCGAAAGGCGCACTCGCCCAGCTGACACGCGCGATGTCGCTCGAGGCAATCGACCACGGAATTCGCGTCAATGCAGTGGGCTCCGGCGACGCGGTGACGAACATCACGAACCACCTGCACGAGGACGGCCCGGCCTTTCTCGCCGAGCACGGCAAGAACGCGCCAATCAAACGCGCCGCCGATCCGCGGGAGATTGCCGAAGTGATCGCCTTTCTGGCGTCCGAAAAAGCTAGCTACATCGTCGGCGCCGTAGTCATGGCAGATGGCGGCATGAGCGTGGCGCTGAAGTAAAACCACGATCACATTCGATCAAGAAATTCATTCGTTTAAATTTGTACTACTTATCTACTAAGGAAGCTATCATGACCAAGTCTACAAAAACCTGGTTCGTCACCGGTGCATCGAAGGGCGTCGGCCAACGACTCGTGCGGCAACTCCTCGCGCGTGGCGATCGCGTTGCCGCGACCTCGCGAACCTTGGCGTCGCTGACGGAGGCAATGGGTCCCGCCTCCGCGCAGTTTCTGCCTCTGCAGGTGGATCTGACCAACGACCAGAGCGTGCGATCCGCCATCGCACAAACGATCGAGACCTTCGGCAAGATCGATGTGGTCGTCAATAACGCGGGCTACGCGCAACAAGGCACCGTCGAAGCCCTCTCGGACGAGGAGCTTCGGCAGAACTTCGAAGTCAATCTGTTCGCGCCGCTGACAGTGCTGCGACACGCGCTTGCGCATCTGCGCGAGCAACGCGGCGGGCATGTGATCAACATCGCGTCAATCGTCGGGTATCAGGGCGGATATGCGGGCTGGGGCAGCTATGTGGCGAGCAAATTTGCACTCGCCGGCCTGACCGAGTCGCTCGCCGCCGAGGTCGCCGAGTTCTCTATCAAGGCGACGGTGGTCTACCCGGGTCCCGTACGCACGGAATTTCTGTCCAGCGGTGCGCTGGCAGTTGCCAAACGGCAGATCGACGAATACACCGAAGCCAAGGCATCGCTCGATCTGCATCTCGGCACGCTGCACGGTAATCAGGCTGGCGATCCGGACAAGTTGGCCATATTGATCATGCAAGCCGCCGACGTAGCGGAACCACCGCTGCACCTGTTCGCCGGCAAGATCGCCAACGAACTGGCAGCGCAAAAGGCTGCAGCAGTCCAACGCGACCTTGATGCGTGGAAAGGCTCATCCGAAGCGACGGACTTCGCCGAGTAAGTGCGACGCCAGGCAGCGCCCAGCGATGGGCGCTGCCTGGTCAACATAGGGTTTCGGGCGATCCATCCAACTCGCCAGCCCAAGTGAACCTGGAGAATCCAGTATCATGAATCAAGTCACCAATATTGCGTTCATTCGCGCTCGTGTGGGCCATTCGGAGCAGTTCGGCAGCGCGCTCAACGGACTCGTCGAGCCAAGCCGTCGTGAGCCCGGCTGCATTAATTATGACGTACATCGCTCCACGACCGACAAAGACGTCTGGTGCGTTTACGAAAACTGGCGTTCGGCTGCGGATCTGCAAGAACACTTCGGTCTTCCGCACATGCGCGCGTTCGTCGAGATGCTGCCTGATCTCGTCGAAGGTGGACTCGACCTGCACGCGTTCGAGATGACCTCCAGGCAGTTGCCGCCCAAATTCGCCTGAGCACCGTGCTCGCGGTTCACCCTTCGTCACACACTTTACTGTTCGCGGAAGTCAGGCGCACAATCTGTGCTGATACTGCAGCCCGGCGTCTTTCCCAGTCTTTCCGATTGTTCGCGCCGACCTGGTATTCGATAACCGGCTCACCAGGGTCGCAATGTGCACCCTCCCATTCGGAACACCGCTATGAACGACAAATCTTCAGACAGCGTTGAAGAACTGCTGGCAGGCGGCAGCCGTCACCATCAGATTTTCCCGAGGCTGGATGAAAGGCAGGTCGCACTGCTGGAGAGATACGGCGAACGGCGCAAACTGAAAACGGGCGATGTGCTGTTCTCCGAAGGCGATCGGCACATTCCCATGTTCGCCATCCTCGCCGGGACCATTGAGGCGACGCGAGGATCTGGAGACAGCCTCCATATTCTCGGCTCGCACGGCCCCGGCAGCTTCACCGGCGAGGTCGGAACCCTTGCCGGCCGCGCTGCGGTGGCAACAGCGCGCGCCACCAGTGATTGCGAAGTCATCGTTATCGATGAGGAATCGCTACGCGCGCTCGTCATTTCGGAAGCGGAGTTGAGCGAAACGATCATGCGAGCGTTTATCCTGCGGCGCGTCGCGTTCATTCAGGATCAGAATGCGGGTGTTCTGGTCATTGGCAGCTCGGCCTCTGCCGCCACATTCCGCTTGCGGCATTTTCTGAGCCGCAACGCCCAGCCTTCGGCCTACTTCGATCTCGACGAGCATGAGGAAGCTAAAGCACTCCTTGAACGTTATGGCGCGACGGACGCTGACATACCGGTGCTCATCACATCGCAAGGCGTCGCGCTAAAACATCCGACCAACCGCGCCGCGGCGGATGCGATCGGCCTGAGCCCCGACAGGCTGAATGGCGAGCGGTTCGATGTGGTCGTGGTCGGCGCGGGGCCGGCTGGGCTTGCGGCCGCAGTCTATGCGGCTTCCGAAGGATTGAGGGTCGCGGTTCTCGACAGCAAGGCCCCTGGTGGTCAGGCGGGCACCAGCTCGAAGATCGAGAATTACTTCGGATTCCCAACAGGTATCTCTGGACAAGCGCTTGCCGGTCGCGGCTTGTCTCAATGCCGGAAATTCGGCGCCGAAGTTGGTGTACCAGTCCAGGTACTCGGCATCGAATGCCACGAGGCACAGCCCTTTCACATTCGTCTTGATTGCGACGAGCACGTGTATGCGCGCGCTGTCGTCATCGCTACCGGCGCTCGCTATCGACAACCGTCGCTGGCTCGCCTCGAGGATTTTGTGGGACGCGGAGTCTATTACAGCGCAACGTTCATGGAAGCCGCGTTCTGTGCAAATGAAGAGTTGATTATCGTCGGCGGCGGAAATTCAGCCGGCCAGGCAGCGGTTTTCCTCGCCGGATTTGCGCGTCACGTTCACATCGTGATTCGCGGCGACGGACTCAAAGCGAGCATGTCGAACTATTTGATCAGGCGGATTGACGCCGCTGCGAACATCACCGTTCATCTACGGACGCAGATCGTCGAGTTGAAGGGCGAGACCCAACTTGAATCCGTCATATGGGACAGGCAAGGGCATATTGAACCGAAGCCGTTCCGGCACGTCTTCCTGTTTCTTGGCGCACAGCCCAATACGGGTTGGCTCGGCGATTGCGTTGCGCTGGACAGGAACGGCTTTGTGCTCACTGGCCCCGATGCAATCAGCAGGTGGCCATCAGAGCGCCCTCCTCACTCTCTGGAGACGAGCCGACCTGGCATCTTCGCAGTAGGCGACGTTCGCAGCGGCTCGGTGAAGAGGGTTGCGGCCGCCGTCGGAGAAGGCGCTGCCGCCATTCAGTCCCTTCATCAATATCTGGCGCTGGATGAGTGACATCTGATTGCAAACATCAATGCGCTCCCTGATCCCGGTCTCGCAGGACTTCTTTTGCCGCGAGCGCCGCATTGATTGCCCTCGGGAATCCGGCATAAGCGGAAATCTGCGTGATCACCTCCACGAGCTCCTCCCCCGTCCCGCCAACGTTGAGAAAGCCATGCATGTGAACCTTGAGTTGCGGCGTGGCCGAACCCATTGCCGCCAGCGCCGCCACCGTAATCAGTTCTCGCAGGACGAGATCGATACCGGTGCGCGAGTACACATCGCCGAACGCGAATTCGACAATGAAGCGACCAAGATCGGGAGCGATGTCGTTCAACGATTCAATCACCCGTTCACCCACCGCACCATCGATGGCCCTCAACCCCGCCACGCCATCGTCGTAACGCGTCGCGCCCGGTGACACCGACACGGGCGCGGCGTCGACACCCTCCTCGCGGAACACGTCTCTTGCAGCCGACACGCCGTTGAGTGCAGCCGGAAAGCCTGCATAGACGACGAGGTGAATCATCAATTCCACGATTTCTCGCGGCGAACAGCCAACGTTCAACGCACCCGCGATATGGAAGCGAAGTTGCGGCTCGGCGCCCCCCATCGCCGCAAGTGCGGCAACCGTCGCGAATTGCCGCTGCCGCAGATCGAGTGCGGGTCGCGAATAGATTTCTCCATATGCGAAGCTGATCGCCATACGCGCCAAGTCCGGTGCAATGTCCTTCAAGGCCTCGTTGATCGAGGGCTCGTCCGTCTGTTCGATGGCCATCAAGTATTGGCGACCCAGCGTCAGAGTCGATTGAGCATTTTGCATGGTTTCCTCTCCAAGTTGAGTCACGTCGTTGCGGCTCGTTGTGCGAACGATAGCGACATCGGCGGCGGTGCGCTAATTCCTTTGGCGTGATACCTTTTGAGTATCACAAGCGCGAAGCGGAGCTTCACCCATGCAGGTAACCATCGAACTCTGGCAATTGCGGTACTTCGTTGCCGCGGCCGAGGAACTGAGCTTTCGGCGTGCGGCGGAGCGTCTGTTCATTACGCAACCGCCGTTGACGAGACAGATTCAGGCGCTCGAAGAAGTGATCGGCGCGAGACTGTTCGAACGCGATCGCGGCGGCGTAAGACTGACCTCCGAAGGCACCTATTTACTGACCGAAGCCCGCAATCTTCTCGCGGTAGCCGACGCTACCTTCGGGCGAATCGCACAGCGCACCGCGCTGGGCAAGCGCGAGCTCAGGCTCGGTATCACCACGGTGCTGGATCCCGCCTTATTTGCGTGGATCGAACCGGCGCTCAAGGCGCGCGACCCGGCACTACGGTTGATTCAAAAGCGGCAATACTCGAAGGATTCGGCGCGCGACCTCCGTGGCGGTTTACTCGACGCCGCGCTGATCGGTTTGCCGTCCCCAACGGAAGGCCTTCGCGTCGAACGGCTGTTCGACGAACCGCTCGTAGCCGCACTGCCGGAAGGACATGCATTGCGCAAACGCAGGCGCATTTCCCTGCTGGAACTGGCCGGCGACCCGCTGTTCTGGCCGCAACGACGGATCAATCCGAGCTACTACGATCACTTTGAGAGACTCTTCCGGGCACGCGGCTTCAATCCCCGGCGCGTCGCGGAGCCGACTGATCATCACGTGCTCCTCAGCCTGATCGCCGAGGGTCAAGGCGTTGCGCTGATTCCGTCGTCACTGAAATCCATTGTGCGTGACGGTGTGATCTATCGCGAACTCCGTGAGCAGACAGACTTGCGAATCGAAGTGGCGATCGCATACATGCCCGACGCGCACAATGCAGCGCTGCAGCAACTGATCGATGCGCTGCGATCGCACTATCGCATCGGCGTTGATGAAAATTCGAATGTATGAAAATCACGCCGCAACAGGCTGGCAAGCGCCCCCTACGAGAGGCGTGGTGATTTGAATTCGAGATCACGCCGTTAGTTTTCTTCGTTGGACGCGGGCACAACCCCCAACCATACTTCCGATCACTTAACACGGTGCAACGACGACCCTGGTTTCTAACGAGTTGAGGCGCTTGCCCCCACCACACGCGCTGGCACGGGTTCATCGGCCAGCGGCATTCGAACTAGTAACCAATAGGAGCGAGTCATGAATTACGCAACCCTGGCGGCGCCAGGCCGAGAAATGCCCACGACAGATGCGCTGACATTGATGCACGTCCCCGCAAAGTTCGACGTGACCCAATGGCCCCGGGAAGTCGAAGCGTTTCTCCACAAGACTACCAACCCTCATCACCGGGCCATGCTGAAGAACTACTTCCGCCATTTGCTGCTGGAAGTTGCAGGTTACTGGGATCAAATCATCGTCCCCGAACTCACCGTCGACGAACCCATGTACCGCGTCGGCGACCGGCGCCAGATGCACGTTCTGACGGGCAAGGCAGCCGTCGAGGGCTTCTATCGCGAAGCCGCAGAAACGCGCCAGAACGTGATGGGCGCACGGACCATGAACATGGGCGTCGACGACTATGGCATCACCACTGAAGCCGTATGGACCCACGTCGTGCCTGGGGTGTGCCTGAGGGACCATGGCATCAACGCCGACCCCGCGGCGCACTACCTGATGACGCACCACCTCTTCCAGATCTTCACGTACACGAACGAGCCCAAACCCAAGCTCATCGCGGAGCGTATCTACGACGACCCGGAAAGCTACACCTACGAAAAGCTTGCGCCCGCCGACGTCGTGACGCCGGAGATCGCCCGGGAACTCCTCGCCCCCTTCCTGGCTCGAGCCACGCTGGATTGATGGCCGCTCACGCGCAGGTTAAAGGAGTGACGACGTGCATCGGAACATCGTCACTCGATGCGGCCGCTACAGCGCCGGAAGAATCATTTGACCCTGTGCCCGTGCCGATAGAACAAAAAGCCGGAGATAAGCGAGGGGCGCGAAGATGCGACTCGTTCAGGCAGGCGCGCTGCTGATTAACCACATCGCGCCGGGCAAGCACACGCTCGCATCCTTCGCATAGGGCGCAAGCGCCTCGCGAACAGAGGCGGTGGCCGCGGAGACGACCTCGGCAGACTGGTTGCGCAACCAACTGTTCACGGCGCCGATCTGAGTTGACTGAACTACCGCCTCCTCCAGCCCTCGGCCGGCGGCAATATCGAGGTCCATGTCGAGTTTCTCGAAGCGCGGCGGCGCCCAACCGGCCGCAGTGAGAACCTCACTGACGTGATTCCGATCGGCGAAGGCGAACATACCGGGAGCGTTCGGCACCGGCTGCGGCCTCGGCGGCAAGTGCCGCGCGGCCGCGGTCATCGGCACTTCCATCCACGGGTTTTCGGCCAGCGAGCGCCAGCACACGAGCGCCATGCGTGCCTCCTGAGCGGCGGCGCGGCGCATATTGGCGAACGCTGCCACCCGATCGCCGAAGAACATCACTCCGAACGCGGAGATCAGCAAATCGTATTCGTCCAGCGCCGCCGTTGCCGGATCGGTCTGCTGCCAATCGACATTGGCGATGCCAGCTGCGCTCGCGCGCCTTTTGCCCTCGGCAAGCATTGGCCCGGAAATGTCCAAACCCGCCACGCGGCCGGACGGCCCCACGGCACGCGCGAATTCCAGCGTGGGCGCGCCACAGCCACAGCCGATATCCACCACCCGTTCGCCGGCACGCGCAGCGGCAAAGGCAAGCAAGGCGTCTGTCACCGGCGCGAGCGTGATGTCGGTGTGCTCCTGTCGAACCACCCAGATGTTGCCGCCGTTCCCGTTCCAGAAGGCAAGCATGTCGGTGTTGATCTCTTCAGGGGAGGCCATCCGGGTTCTCCTGCCAGGCGGGTGAGCACGTTGTGGCTTCGCCGGGCGATTATCTTGAGAAACTACCATAAACCCCGCGCGCTGGGCGACCGTTGAGCGGGGGTGACGCCGGACGGCGCATCTACGCCGCGCCCCGGATGAGCACGGAACGCCAACGGCGTGCCTCGGTCCGCCTCGGATGTCGAGACGCTCGGCGCGCTGCGCCACGCGCAGGTGGCAACCTGGTCGACCGCAATCCGCGTTTCGTGGTCTATCCGGTGCAGGAATGGTGCGGCCGTTCGACGGCTGGCGGCGACCACAATGTCGTGTTTCCCGGCGACGAACGCCCCGGCTTTCCGTACAACGCGCGCGGCGAACACAATCGCACGCTGGTCTGGAACGAGGGCATGAAGGGCAACGCGGTCGAGCTGGGCCGCTGGCCGGTGGAAGAACTTTGGGACGCCTACGCCGACGCGGACTGCATCGAGATCGACGTCAGCAATCTGGCCGCCGCACACATCGTGATCGAAGGGACCATCGACGGCTTCGTGAAAGTCGGGGATCCGCTCGCAGGCAATCCATTCGCACATGCGCCCACGTTCCGCCTTGAGCTCAGCGGCGCCGAACTGCTCGCGCGCGGCAGCACCACGCATGCGCTGGGCGGCACCGGGCTATTCGTGGCCGTCGAGCGGCTCACTGAGAAGCCCCTTCCCGTCGACCTGAGTGGCAGCATCGAAATTGCGTCCGGGAACGCTCAGTTCGGCTTCCGGCCCGTCTATTTCTTCGGGCGGCAGCGCGACGACAGCAAGGTGTGGTCTTCAGCGCAGTTCATCACATTTCGTTGACGTTGAGGATCACCTGCGGCGTGGACGAATTGATCCGGGTTCGCTCAGAAGCAGTCCGGCGTAGCGTTGCCCCGGATGGACAGCAATCGACTCGACAATCGGATGACAAGGTGTGCACATACCGGCATCGTCGCCAAACGGGTTGTGCCGACGCCCTTTGGCTATGTCGATCGTGCGCACGACAACGGTACGCGCGTGACGGCTGTCGCTGCGGCAGTGAGGTTTGCCACGCAACGATGCCTGGCCGTTCCTGAGCGCGCTCTGCGCGCGAGCGTTCGCCCGGTTGCGGCCAGAAGCGGTCAGTGGGGAAAGTTCCGCTTAGCTGCCGTTCGCGTCTCTTCCCTATCCTGTTCGCCTTATTTACTTCTGCTCCTGGCGTCTGCATGATTGCCAAGCCGCACGTAGGGCGCACTGGCCAAAAGGGGGTAGCGGACATGAGCAGACAGACTATCGGACATCACCGGGCGAAGATCGTCAAGAATGTTCTAGCCCATCTTGTTGCTGCTACTGTCGCCCCACTGATTATTCCGTTCACGAGCGGATGGCTGTTCTTCCTGCTGCATGAGTGGTTTTATCCTGCGGTGTGGGGCCTGCCGCCGCTTCAGTCACTCATCGGCGTCTCGATCAACAGCACGGCCGTTGGTTATTTCTTCACCTGGTTTTACGGGCTGCCGCTGGCAGTCATTCTTCAGCGGGTGAACCGGTACCAAATCAGCTATCTATTGGTTGCGAGTTCACTGCCAGCGCTGACTCTTCCCTTCTGGCAGACGGAATGGACAATTTCCGTTCTCCCCGTATGGATTGCCGGAGCTTCGACCGCGTATGTCTTCTGGCTTTTGACGCGCCGTAAAGCCCGACGAGATCCTCCATCTGACACCCTCACTTCACGGGCTCACGGCTGAGCCGGTCGGCGAAGGTCCGCTCTTGCAAGTAGCAACGGCTGCCATGGGTCGCGTGCTGCCGATCACAGCGTCGCGAGACTCGGGCTGCGTATGCGAATTGCATCAGGCTGTACCCGGCCATCTACGGACGTTGGCCCACGCCATCAAGTGCTCGGTCGAACGTCGGCTGCTGCTCCGGACCGGACCTTCGAGCAGATATCAGCCGATCGGGTCATTAGGCAACATCGGCCGGCAAATGGTTACACTAGAGCCTCTGGCCCCTTCGAACCTAACTTGGCTATGCCCCTGTCAGTTGAGTTGCAGTGCTTCATATCGCGCTCCGCCTGGTCGGCTAATTTGACACAGGAGCAACTCGCTCGCGTCCAGAAAGATGCCTTTCAACGGTCGTATTCTGCCGGCGCCCTGGTCTGTCATCGCGGAGCCCCTGCGGATCATTGGATAGGCGTGATCGAAGGGTTAGTCAAAGTCGATACGGTCTCGAAAGGTGGGCGGGCCACGACCTTTGCCGGCGTGCCGGCGGGTTCCTGGTTTGGCGAGGGAGCCCTATTGAAAGATGAGCCTCGTCCATACTCGGTGGTAGCGCTGCGCGACAGCGAAGTCGCATTTATTCCGCACAGCACATTTGAGTGGCTGCTTGAAAATAGCCATTCGTTCAGTCGATTTGTCATCGATCAACTCAATGCACGGTGTGGATACTACGTCGGTCTGGTTGGAAACCTCCGTTTACAGAAAGCGTCCGCAAGAGTCGCTTTCTGTCTCGCTGAACTGTTCAATCCGCAACTCTTTGGCGTCACCGATCTGACACTGGGTCTTTCGCAAGAGGAAATTGGACGTTTGTCCGGCCTTTCCAGGCAGAACACCAACCGGGCGCTTCGCGAGCTCGCTGATGCGGGGCTTTTAGCGATCGAATATGGCTCCGTCCGAATTCTTGACCTGACTGGGCTTCGAGATTTTGCGCATTCCGAAGATTGATCAGGCCGCTTACGTGACTATGCGTCAGACAGCTTCGTAATGGCTTCCCGGCTGCCAGCCTGCTCTCGAAGTCGAAACTTCTGAATTTTTCCTGCGCCCGTCTTTGGCAGTGTGCCGTACACGATCCTCACAGGACACTTGTAGTGAGCGAGCCGCTCTCGGCAGAACGTGACTAGCTCCCGTTCAGAAGGTGCATCGATACCCTGTCTCAATTCGACAAATGCGCAAGGCACTTCGCCCCACTTGGCATCGGGCTGCGCCACCACTGCTGCGAAGAGGAC
Source organism: Paraburkholderia silviterrae (assembly GCF_004353915.1). GTDB lineage: Bacteria > Pseudomonadota > Gammaproteobacteria > Burkholderiales > Burkholderiaceae > Paraburkholderia > Paraburkholderia silviterrae. Next base: position 69,581 of record NZ_SMRP01000017.1, read on the forward strand.
TGCCGGGTGTTGGTGCAATACGCCCTCAACCTCTACCGATGAAATGTTCTCTCCACCCGAAATAATGACGTCTTTGGAACGATCTGTGATCTGAATGTATCCGTCCGGGTGCACCACGGCAATATCTCCAGTGTGGAACCAGCCACCCTCGAAGGCCTTTCGGGTTGCGTCCTCGTTCTTCAGATAGCCTTTCATCATCACATTGCCGCGCAGCAGTATCTCTCCCTCGGTCTTGCCGTCCGCAGGAACTGACTCGAGCGTGGCGGAGTTCGCTACTCGCATGGCTTCAAGTCCGGAGGCCCGTTGTCCTTGCCGCGCCTTCAGGCGCGCCTGCTCCTCGTTGGCCAGTGCGCGCCAGTTTGCCTGGATGAAGCAACTGACCGGCGTGCCGGAGGCTTCGGTGATGCCGTATACGTGCTCGACCTCGAATCCCAGCTCGCTTACAGATTTCAACACGGTGGCCGGGGGTGGCGAACCCGCCGTGCGCACGCGAACGGCGCGAAGCAATGGGCCGCGCTCGCTGGCAGGCGCGTCGGCCAATGCGGCCAGGACGATGGGCGCCGCACAAAAATGATCGACGCCGTATTCGCGGATGGCTCTAAATATTCCTGCGGCATTGACTTTGCGCAGGCAGACATGGGTGCCGCCCGCTGCTGGGACTGCCCAGGCGAAGCACCACCCGTTGGCATGGAACATTGGGAGGGTCCAGAGATACACCGGCCCGCGCGGCATGCCCCAGTCAATCAACTGGAGCATGCTCATAAGCTGAACCCCACGGTGACTGACCACGACCCCTTTCGGGTCGGAAGTCGTTCCGGACGTATAGTTCAACGCGATGGCGGCCCATTCGTCCACAGGCCACACGCCTTCGAAGTCTGGGTCGCCCTCTTCGAGCAATTGCTCATAGTCCAGCTCACCTATTGCCGGTCCCGGCGGTGCTTCGAGATCGGCAATATCAATCACGAGAGGCCTGGTGGGAACGTGCTCGAGCGCGTGCGCCGCAAGGGCCGCGAATTCACGATCGACAAAAAGAACCTTGCATTCGCCGTGAAGCAGAATGAATCGAATGCCGTCGGCATCCAGTCTGCAATTGATCGTGTTGAGCACAGCGCCACTCAGTGGCACTCCGAAATGCGCCTCCACCAGCGCGGGCGTATTAGGCGCAAGGATCGATACGGTGTCGCCGCGCGTGACACCTCGCCCGACGAGTGCGCTGGCCAGCCGGCGGCAGCGGTTGCGCGTCTGCGCCCAGGTCTGTCGCATCGCGCCATGCACGATAGCGATCCGCTCCGGAAACAATCCGGCGCATCGATCCAGTGAGTGCAGCGGTGTCAGCGGAACATGGTTGGCTTCGTTTCGATCGAGTCCGTGCTCGTAGATTTGGGTGGGCATGCTATGTCTCCTCGTCTGATGTGAAAACTGTCCGGGTACAAGCGGTGCCAGGGACGACCTCTGAATCGGCACGCTCAAACCTTGCTGTACCACACCGAATCTAAACGTTGCGCTGGCCCGAAACTGTCTCGAACAAGACACTCCTTCGGTTCGTAGAGGGAGATTGGTTAGCCGATGTTGATTGTCATGTTCGAGACAACCGGTCCTTTTCTGCCCCGCTAATCTTGCTCATCAGGCAACGCTGCCGTGCAACGGAGTTGCGCGGGTTTGCTGACATTAGAGACAGACGGAGTGGCAGATGAAGAGAAGTGACACACCCCCGGCGATGGATGCCGATGTGCTACGCAAGGCCATCGAATGGGCCATCGTGTCGCGTCGCAGCATCAGGGCGTTTCTGCCCACACCGATTCCTCGAGAGACGGTCGAATCGATACTGGACGTGGCGCGGTTCGCGGCCACGGGCGTCAACATCCAGCCCTGGCGCGTACATGTCGTCACGGGGCACGCCAAAGACCGCATCTGCGCCGCGATCCAGCGGGCTAATGACGATTCGGCATTAGATGAGACATGCACGGACGAGTGGGACTACTACCCGCGCGAGTGGATATCGCCATACCTGGAAAGAAAACGAGCTGTGGGTTGGAAGCTATACGGGTTGCTTGGAATCGAAAAGAGCGACAGGCAACGAATGCAGGGCCAGCACAGCCGCAACTATCAATTCTTTGACGCGCCCGTCGGCCTGTTCTTCACGATCGACCGCGTCATGCAGCAGGGAAGCCTGCTCGACTACGGCATGTTCCTGCAAAACATCATGATCGCCGCTCGCGCCCATGGCTTGAGCACATGCCCTCAAGCGGCATTTATGAAGTACCACAAGGTCATTGCAGATCAACTTCGCCTGGAGACGAGTGAGATGTTTGTCGTCGGCATGAGTCTTGGATTTGCGGATGCCTCACGCATCGAGAACAGCCTCGTCACGGAAAGAGCGGAGGTTGGCTCGTTCACCACGTTTTATTCGGAGTAGCGGCGCGCATCGGAAGCGAATCCAGACGCGAGTCAGCGGCTTGCGTACCGAATGCATCAGCGCAGCGTCACATGAAAGGAAACGGACATGCAGATCAGAGACAACGTATTTGTAGTGACTGGGGCGGGTTCCGGCTTGGGAGCGGCCACGGCGAAGCTGATCGTCGAGCGGAGTGGCAAGGTGGTCCTGGCGGACGTCAACCCCGAAGCGGGTGAGGCCATCGCCGCACAGCTAGGGCCGGATGCCCGATTCGTTGCCACCGATGTCGCTAGTGAGCACAGCGCCCGCGCAGCTTTTGCAGCGGCCATGGAAATGGGGCCGCTCAGGGGACTCGTCAATTGCGCAGGCGTTGCTCCCGCCGAAAAGGTCATCGGCCGTGAAGGAGCGCACAGACTGGATTCGTTCGCGCGGACGATCAATATCAACCTGGTTGGCAGTTTCAACATGATCCGCATTGCCGCGGAGATGATGAGCGCCTGCGCGCCGGAGACCTCCGGCGAGCGCGGCGTCATCATCTGCACAGCCTCGGTGGCCGCGTTTGAAGGACAGGTGGGGCAGGCAGCCTACGCCGCTTCCAAAGGCGGCGTTGTCGCGATGACCTTGCCACTCGCGCGGGAACTCTCGCGCTGCGGCATCCGGGTGATGACAGTGGCTCCAGGCATTATGGAAACGCCGATGCTGCTCGGCATGCCCGCGGAAGTCCAGGAGGCGCTGGGCAAAACGGTGCCGTTTCCAGCCCGGATGGGCAAGCCAGCGGAATATGCCGCTCTGGTGGAGCACATCCTCTTGAACGAATACCTGAACGGCGAGGTCATCCGCCTCGACGGCGCCATCCGCATGGCCGCCAAATAAACCGCAACCCTCTTTTCAGCGAATAGACCATGTCCAAAGATCCGGTAGTTATCGTATCTGTCGCCCGTACCCCTATTGGCAGTTTCCAGGGGGATCTCTCCAGCTGCACAGCGCCGCAGCTCGGCGCCGTTGCCGTAAAGGCCGCTATCCAGCAAGCCAGCGTTAGCGCCGACAAGGTGCAGGAACTCATCTTCGGATGTGTGCTGGCTGCCGGCCTCGGCCAGGCCCCGGCGCGCCAGGTGGCAATCACCGCCGGACTGCCCCTGTCGGTGGGCTGCTCCACTGTCAACAAAGTGTGCGGCTCCGGCATGAAAGCCACCATGCTGGCCCATGATCTACTCATGGCCAACAGCAACGAGGTCATTGTTGCGGGTGGCATGGAGTCCATGACAAACGCGCCCTACTTCATCCCGAAGGCACGAGGGGGCTTCCGCCTCGGTCATGGACAGATCCTCGACCATATGTCCTTCGACGGCCTGGAAGATGCTTATTTCGATCGCGGCCGTCAAATGGGCACCTTCGCTGAAGAGTGCGCCGAGTCTTACGGCTTTTCTCGTGAAGATCAGGATGCCTATGCAATAATGTCAACCACACGAGCTCAGGCCGCTATTCGGTCCGGTGCCTTCGCGTGGGAGGTCACCCCCGTGATGACCTCCAGCAAAAAAGGCGAAGTTCTGGTGGAGCATGATGAGCAGCCGGGCAAAGCCAAACTGGACAAGATCACCAGTCTGAAACCCGCTTTCAAAACCGATGGCACAGTGACGGCGGCTAACTCCAGTTCGATTTCCGATGGTGCCGCCGCGCTGGTGCTGATGCGTCGTTCAAGCGCCGACAGACTTGGAATCAAGCCTCTGGCCGCTATCGTCGGGCACGCCTCCCACGCTCAAGAGCCGAGACTGTTTACCACCGCGCCCGCGGGCGCGATGGTAAAACTGCTGTCCAGGATTGGATGGGCGACGTCCAGCGTAGATTTGTGGGAAATCAACGAGGCATTTGCGGTCGCTGTCATGGCCGCCATGCGAGACATGGCTCTCGATCACGACAAGGTCAACATACACGGCGGCGCCTGCGCCCTCGGTCACCCTATCGGCGCTTCCGGAGCGCGCATTCTGGTCACCTTGCTTGCGGCCCTCAGATTGACGGGCGGACGCCGCGGAATTGCCAGCCTTTGCATCGGCGGTGGCGAAGCCACTGCCATGGCCATCGAGATGATTTAACGTAAGCGCCGGTCGGCCGGCGCACACTGTTGCGCCTGCAAAGGGATGTCGCGAAACGTCATTTGTCGCGCTTCGCCGTTTCGACTCGCATCTGGAGTTCCGCATGGACATACTTCAAAGCATGCGCATCTTTGTGCGCGTCGTCGAAGCCGGGAGCTTCACCGCGGCGGCAAACGGTATGGACCTCGCACCTGGCCAGGTCTCACGCGCCGTTTCGGATCTGGAGGCGCATCTTCGAACCCGGCTGCTCAACAGGACCACACGACGCATCGCGTTGACCGAAGCGGGTGAGGGATATTGCGAGCATTGCATTCAGATCCTCGCGCTGATCGAAGAGGCCGAGGCGGAAGCGGGCGACGCACATGCACGTCCGTTCGGGAAACTGAGGGTCCACACTCCCGTCGGGTTTGGACAGCACTACCTCATCAAGGCGATCGGCGCGTATCAAAAGCTATATCCGGAAGTGAAAGTCCGACTGACGCTCGCCAATGGCATGCCGGATTTCATCGAGGACGGCTGCGACGTTGCAATTGTCGGGGCGTTGGCATTATCGGATTCAGAGCTCATTTCACAGAAAGTCGGTAGTGCATTCAGCATTGCATGCGCATCACGTTCTTACATCGACGCCCATGGCGTCCCACACACGCCAGATGACCTCGAAGCGCATTCGTGCATCCACCTGAACACACCCGAGTTTCCATTGAACGTGTGGACCTTCGATGGGCCAAACGGAAAGGAGTCCATTCGATTCCGGCCAGCCTCGCTGGAAGTCAATACGCCGGAGGCTCTTGCCACTGGAGTACGGGAAGGACTAGGAATCGGCCTGATTCCGATCTACTCGGCGATCAGTGGATTGCGCAACGGTGAACTTGCCTGGGTACTACCCGAATACAGGTCGCAGGAGATGGGGTTGTACGCGATGTATCCATCGCGAAAATACGTTGACGCGAAGATTCGCACCTGGGTGGACTATTTGATGGATACAATGCCCGCCACACTGGCGGCTGATCAGGAAGCCGCTCGCAGATTTGCTCAGCGTTGATTGACTTCACGCATGTTTCTCCTCGGTCTCTCAGGATACCGGTCATTCAGCAGTGATATGGCGGGGGCTAGAGTGGCCGTAAAGGCGCCGATTGCTCGCCGGCCGGCTTGATTGGTCGAATGGCGGTTGCACCTTCGAAGCAGCCATTGCGGTAGCGCGATCTTGAACGGCAGTTCAGGGTCGATCTCGGCCCCCCCGCCTCATGCAGCACAACCTCCTCCTGCACATCCAGACGCCTACGCCCAACTTCTGCCCGTGCCGGCTTCGTCGCACTCAAGCCGTTTCCCGCTTTGTACCGAGGTATATCATCACTTAAGCGCCGTTGACCTTAAAGCTTGAGCGCAGCAACAGTCAGGAGACGCAGCAATGATCGATTCCGCGGATATAGTCATCATTGGCTCCGGCGGCCTCGGAGCTGCAACAGCCTACTACCTCGCAAAGCGCGGCACCCATCGCATCGCACTGCTCGAACGGCTCGAAATCGGCTCACAGACCTCTCCGCGCGCAGCGGGCATGGTCAATTGCCTGCGCAAGAGCGACTTGATGATCGAATTGATCAAGCGGGCGGTTGCCGGGATCAGGCAATTCTCCGCGGACACCGGGCAGCCTCTGGATTGGGTGCAGTCGGGCAGCCTCAAGGTGGCGCGGCGGCGAGCGGATGCCGAGGTGATTCAGGAGGACATCCTGCGCGGACGGCGCCACGGCCTGGACGTGGAGGAACTCTCCCTCGACGCGGCCCACAGGCTCAACCCGTCTCTTCAAACGACGGGAGTCGCTGCCGTAATGCGCATTGGCGACGACATGTATTTCAATCCCGCGCAACTGGCTGTCGGCTTCGCTCGTGCTGCACAGGCAAACGGTGCAGTGCTATTACCGAATACCGCAGTGACATGCATCCTGATCGCAGACGGCGAGGTGAGCGGCGTCGATACCACCGCCGGGCGCATACACGCCCCTATCGTCGTGGATGCAGCCGGTGCCTGGACGCGACAGGTCGCCGAAGCCTGCGGAATTCGTGTTCCTCTGGTTACGACAGCGCAGCAATTGTTCGTCACCGAGCCCGTGCCCGATGCCCGATGCCCGAGCCGACTTGCCGATGATCAGAATCATGGATGCTGCGGTGTACATGAGACCTTGTGACGGAGGACTTCTCTGGGGCGTCTACGAAGAAGATCCGCGTTTCTTCGATATTCTACGGTGCACGGTGACCTGAGCCTAATGAATCTGGTTCTTTGCAATCTGCAACGACAAAAACACTACATGCCCGTTCCCGTCTCGCTCTCCACCTCAGCAACGAGTGGCCACGCCCACCGCTCGAACTGCTCGGGCGGAACCGGCTTCGAATAGAGAAACCCCTGCGCGAAATCGCAGCCCACGGCCTTAAGAAACGCCTGCTGCTCCGCAGTCTCGACGCCCTCAGCAATGACCTGGATTCCAAGCTTGTGCGCCAGCACCACCATCGCCTCGCAGAGCGCCTGGTTATCTTCGTTCACGCTCAAATTCTGCACAAAAGACCGATCGATTTTTAAATAGTCGATTTCGAAGCGCTGAAGATAAGCCAGCGACGAATAACCGGTGCCGAAATCGTCAATCGAAATACCGATGCCGGCACGACGGAACGTCAATAGCTTCTCATCGATATTCGACTCCGACTGCAACAACAGGCCCTCGGTAATCTCCACGGCAACGCTCTCGCCCGCCATGCCTTCCCGGGTGAGGTACTCGGACCATCGCGCGCACTGCATGCTGTCCTGGCGAACCTGCACCGGAGACATGTTGACGCTCACCTGAAAGGCGCCGTCATACCGTTCGCGCCAGCGCCTCGCCTGCTGCACTGCCTGCCTGAATACCCAGTCGCCTATTGGCACGATCAGTCCCGTGTCTTCCGCCAGCGGGATGAATTCGAGCGGGCTGATCATGCCGCGCACGGGGTGGAACCAGCGGATCAGCCCCTCCGCCTTGCAGACCTTGCCGGTCGCCAGTTCGATGATCGGCTGATAGAACACCTGAAACTGTCTGTCCGGCAAGGCGGCGCGCAGGTCGCTCGTCAGCCGCAGACGCCTTTCGGCCTCCACGCGCATGTCGGGCGTGAAATAGCCGAAGCGATTGCGCCCGGCGTTCTTCGAGGCGTACATCGCCTGATCGGCATTCTTGAACAGCACGTCGAGCTCGCCGGCATCGTCGGGGTAAAACGTGATGCCGATGCTCGCGGAAATGAATTCCTCGTCCGCACCGAGCTTGAACGGCAGCGCCAGGCTCGCATTGATCGTCCTCGCGATCCACTCGACGCGTTCGTCGTCTTTCAGTTCCGGAACGATGACCGTGAACTCGTCCCCGCCAAGACGGGCCACGGTATCCATTTCGCGTACGCACGCGCTGATGCGGCTCGCGGCCTCCACCAGCAATATGTCGCCCGTGTCGTGTCCGAGAGAGTCGTTGACTTCCTTGAAGCGGTCGAGATCGATGAGCATCAGGGCCATGCGCCGTCCCGAGCGGCGCGAGCGCCGCGCTTCCTGGTCGAGACGCTCATGAAACATCTGCCGATTCGGCAGGCCCGTGAGCGCGTCGAAGTTGGCCTGTCGCCAGATCGTGGCCTCGAACGCCATGCGGTCGGAGAGATCGCGGCCGACGGCCATCACCGAATTCACCTCTCCGGAGCGGTCGATCTCCGGCGTGATGCGGATATGGGAGCATTGTTCCGTCCCCTCCTTGCCGATCCATCGGAGCTCGAACTGCGCGCTTTTCCCGCTGGCGATGACCTCGCGTATTTTCTCTTCGTAGCGCAGCGCGTTGGGTCCGCCGGGGTATTCCGAAGGCCGCTTGCCGAGCGCCTGGGCCAGAGTGCTCCCCGACGTTGCGCAAAACGCGGGGTTGGCATAAATGCGGCGCAGCTCCCGGTCGTAACGCGTAATGGTATCCGGCGAGTTTTCGATCAATGTGCGCGACTCGCGCTCGCGTGCCACGAGTTCCGCCGTGCGTTCAACGACGGTCTGCTCGAGCGAGGCGTTGATCTCGTTGATCTTCTGTATCTTCTGTCCTATCGCGCCGCGCATGCGCTCGAAGCGCAGCTCGAGCCTCGCCAGTTCGTCCTGGCCGCCCGCCACCGTTCCTGGCGGCACGCCCTCGTCCAGCGGGACGCCGGCATCGTCGCCCGTGTCGTGCATCTTGCGCACCAGCTTGATGAGCGGCTCCGAAATGCTGCGCGAGATGAAATACGCAAGAAAGAGCGAAAGCAGAAAGCCCGAAATGCCCACGAGCACGATCTGGTTGCGCACGGCCCGCGCCTCGATCGTCAGGCTCTTTTCCGCAATCGTGCTAACCACGATCCAGCTCGTATTGGGAATGCGTGCGTACGCGACGAGGTAGCGCTCGCCGTGCGTGCCCGTGACGCTCACAAAGCGGCTCGCGTCATCGGCTGCGCCGTTGTGCTCGATGCGCTCGATCAGGCCGGGCACCGACAACGCTGCCGCACTTGCCCGGCTATCGTCGGCCCGAATGATCGCCTTGTTGGTGCTGGCATCGAGAATGGATATCTCGATGCCGCTTCTGGAAGCGACATTGCTGAAGATCGTGGAAAAGTACTCCGGCCTCACGATCAACACCAGATTGCCAATCTTCTGGTCGTTGCTTTTGTCGAGGATCGCGGTCACCATCCCCAGGTTTTGCTCGCCAGCGCCGTTGTCGTAGCTGCCCCACCAGGTCCGCCCCTGCTGCGCCTCGGCACGCTGAACGAGGCCGGTGATGCCACGCGTCAATTGTGCGAACGCCTGCGTGTCCAGAATCCGGTTGTCCTTGTCGAGCAGATACTTCTGGTCGATGAAATCCACCGACCCATAATGCTCGAGGAGCAGCCGCGCCATGTCTTCGCGCGCCTCGCTGCGGTGCTGGATGCTCGCGCTCGTCGCGCCCGCGAGGGCGCCTTGAAGCGCGTTCGATAACACCAGCAGCTTGCTCTCGGTTTCGATCTGCTCCATGCGCATCCGCACGTTCTTCGAGACCTGCTCGACCACCTCCTTCGAGAAGACTTCCGCATTCTCCTTGATCGCCGCAACCGATTTCACATACGAGAGGCAGCCCGAAATGATCACGGGCAGCAGGCACAGCAGCACGAAAGCCGCCATGAGCCGGTGACGGATCTCGACGCGCCGAAGCAGATCCTGCGACAGGTAGTCGAACGCGACGCGCAGCGGTGCGGGAATCAAGTTCATTTGTAGTGCATCTTCGCTTCGTTCTTCACCGACTGGTCCAGTCGCCTGGCGGCTTCCCCTGGCGTTATTTTGTGGAGCAGCACGTCCTGCATGAGCCCATGCACATATTCGATGGTATTCGAGGGCAGCGACGAATAATACGGGCTCGCCGTAACCGGATAGCGGCGAACCGCGTTGGTGTAATCGACTATCACCGGGTCGCTGACCGCCATGCCCGCATTTTCGCGGAACGGCGAAATGTTATGCCGCTTCTTTTGCAGGATCAGAAAACCTTTGCCCGCCATGAATTCCAGAAAGCGCATCGCCGCAGCTTTTCTCGGCGTCTCGCATACGGCAAAACCCGTTTCGCTGCCGAGCACCGGCACGACCTGCGCGCCGCGCGCATTCCACGGCGGCACGAATACGCCAGTCTGAAAGGCATTGCCGTGCAGCATCGCGCCGGCAGACCAGCTGCCCTCGAAAGCCATTGCCACCTTGCCTTGCTTGAACAGCCGGATCCCGTCGTCGTAGCCCGTCGTCATAAAGGCAGGCTGGACATAGCCGCGTGCGGGAATCAGCGCCATTTTGGCGAAGATGTCGGCGACCGCGGGGGTGTCCAGATTCAATGTGCCGTCGGCCATCTTGTTGCGCCAGTCCGGCGCGTTTGCCACGACGTCGTTGGCGAAGCCCGAAGCAAATGGTCCATTGCCGAGCATATTCGGAAAACCGCCGCTCCACATGATGGGCGTGAAGCCCGCCCGTTTGAGTTGCGCGCAAACCCGCACGAACGCGTCGAAGTCGGTCGGCAATTCGGTAATGCCGGCCTTTTCGAACATTGCCCGGTTGTAATAGATCATTGTGGTCGCCACGCCGCCCGAAATGCCAAACCCTTTGCCGCGACGACTGGTCCAGTCGGCCTTGAGGGGAGCAAGCATGTTATTCCAGGCGGACGTCTGCCGTAAATCGGCAAGGATGCCCTGGTCCGCCAGATCGGCCGCATAGGCATTGGGATTGACGCTCACGAAATCGGGCAGCGTGCCCGCAGCCACGCGCGGCTTGATATTTTCCTCGACCGAGTTGCCGATCATGAATTGAACGTCCACGCGCACGTCCGGATTCGCCCGGGTGAATTCGGCGGCGATCTGCAGCATCTCCTGCGGCCAGTCGGGAGCCCAAACCAATGCGGTGATGGTTGTCCGGGCGGCTGGACGAGCGCTCGTCGAGGCGTCCTTGTGCGCGCGGCAGCCAAACAGTAAAGCCAGCCCAATCAGGCAGTAACACAACCAGAAAAACTTGACTCGTCCCACGCAACGCTCGCTTTCAGTTTAAGGATGGGCCGATACGGCTTCATTAGCGGCTTCATTGGCGCATTCATTAGCGCCTTCATTGGCGCGTTCATTAACGGCTTCATTCGATGCTTCGAAACATCTCAGCCGTCTTGCGGCCACCGTTCGATCCGGGCGACAAGCACAGTTCGCTTGCACGGGCGTGGCCGGCGAACAGGACGAATGCTCACAATGATGCCTCATCCGCATATCGGCTGGAGAATTCAATCCTTTAGGGCCGGTTCGCACGCTGTTGCAGCATGCGCCAACAACGCCACTGCCGTTCCGTTCTCCGTCCGCCGCTACGGGCTGGCACGGTCTTGCCGCAGGCGCACACCGCGCCTAATGTTTAAACGCGGGCACGGGGGAAGGACCAGGTCATATGCGCTGCGCAAACTGCGGATTCGATAACCTCACCGGCGCCAGGTTCTGCGAGGCGTGCGGCGCGATGTTGCTGCGCGCCTGTCCGCGCTGCGCGCACGAGGCGAGCCCGTCCGCCCGATTCTGCAACGCGTGCGGCGCGCCCCTCACCGACGCGCCTGCCGCCTCCTCCGCGCGCGCGCCTGGGGATTTGCGTCCACCGCCCGCGCCTATCCAGTACACGCCGCACCATCTGGTCGAGCGCATCCGCGCCGAGCAGGCGGCCATGGAGGCGCGCGGCGAGACGGCCGGCGAGCGCAAGATGATCACGGCGCTGTTCGCCGACATGGCCGGCTCCACGGCCTTGATTCACAATCTCGATCCGGAAGAGGCCCACCGGCTGATCGAGCCCGTCGTCGCGCTAATGATGGAAGCGGTCCATTACTACGAGGGCTACGTCGCCAAGTCGCTGGGCGACGGCATCCTCGCGCTATTCGGCGCGCCCATCGCCCACGAAGACCATGCACAGCGCGCGCTCTACGCGGCGCTGCGCATGCAGCAGACGATGCGGCGCCACAGCGACAGCATTCGTCTGGAGAAAGGCATTGCGCTGCAAATTCGTGTAGGCGTGCACACCGGCGAGGTGGTCGTGCACTCGATCCGCACGGACGATTTGCACACCCATTACGATCCGGTCGGACACACGATCAACATTGCGTCGCGAATGGAAAACATCGCCACGCCCTCTTCGATCCTCGTGAGCGAATTCACGCACAAGCTGGCCGAGGGCTATTTCGAGTTCAAGGCGCTGGGCGCCACGCAAGTCAAGGGCATTCCCGATCCGCTCGTGGTGTACGAGGTCCAGGGTCTCGGTGCGTTGCGCACGCGCTTGCAGCTCGCGGCGCATCGCGGGCTGGCTCGCTTTGTGGGGCGTCAGGCCGAGCTGGAGCAGTTGCACGAGGCGCTGGAGCAAGTCAAGGCTGGACATGGGCAGGTCGTCGCCGTGGCCGGCGAAGCCGGAGTCGGCAAGTCGCGCTTGTTCCACGAGTTCAAGGAGCGCTCGCGGCGCGGCTGCCTGCTGCTGGAAACGTTTTCGGTCTCGCATGGCAAGGCCTTTGCCTATCTGCCGCTCATCGACTTGTTAAAGAACTATTTCCAGATCGCACCCGAGGACGACGAGCGGCAGTGCCGCGAAAAAGTCACGGGCAAGGTGCTCACGCTCGAACGCAGCTTCGAGGATCTCGTGCCTTACCTGCTGTATCTGCTCGGCATTGGCGAGCGCGGCTCGGCGCTCCCCGACATGGATCCGCAGATCCGGCGCGATCGTACCTTCGAAGCCATCATCAAGCTACTGACGCGCGAGAGCGACGACCAACCCGTCGCACTGGTGTTCGAGGACCTGCAATGGCTGGACCGGGAGACCGAAGCATTCCTGGCCTGCCTGATCGAGCGCTCTACCCACGCGCATCTGCTGCTGTTGCTGAACTATCGGCCCGAGTACGAGCCCGCCTGGGCGGGTCGTTCTGCGCGGCTCAGGCTCGAGCCGCTACGCCCGGCCGAGGTGCAGGGACTGCTCACCGCGCTGCTGGGAGACGATCCTTCGCTTGTCGCGCTCAAGCGCCTCATTCAGGAGAAAACGGAGGGTAATCCGTTTTTCATGGAGGAAGTCGTCCAGACGCTCGCGGAAGAGCAATCGCTGCTCGGCGAGCCCGGCCGCTACCGGATCGGGCACACCCCCGCCTCCCTGCACATTCCCGCCACCGTCCAGGGCGTACTCGCCGCCCGTATCGACCGGCTGCCGGTGGCGGAGAAAGAGCTGTTGCAGACGCTCGCCGTGATCGGCAAGGAATTTCCGTTCAGCCTGCTCCAGTGCATATGCATCGGTCAGGTGGCGCAGACGGACAACGACCTGCGCCAGTTGCTGGCCCACCTCGCGGCGGCGGAGTTCATTTACGAGCGGGCCGCGTATCCGGAGGTCGAATACTCGTTCAAGCACGCGCTGACCCAGGAGGTCGCGGGCCACTCGCTGCTCACGGAGCGGCGCAACGTGCTGCATGAGCGCACGGCGCAGGCCATCGAGACGTTGTTCCCCACCCGGATCACCGACTATTGCAGTGAACTGGCACATCACTACAGTCTGAGCGGCAATATTCCGAAGGCCGTGGAGTACCTGCACCGGGCCGCCCAGCAGGCCGTTCGGCATGCCGCGCATCTGGACGCGATGCGGCATTTGCGGGCGGCGCTGGAACTGCTCAAGCGTCTGCCCGATACGCCCGCGCGCGCACGCCGGGAGCTGTCGCTGCTGCTTTCGCTGGGGCCCGCGCTGATGGACGTGCAAGGCTATGGCGCGCCCGAAGTGGCGGCGACTTACACGCGCGCGCTGCAATTGTGCGAGCAGATCGGCGAAGCGTCGGAGCTCTTTTCCGCGCTTCTAGGCTTAAGGATTCACTATATTTCGCGCGCCGAATACGCAACGGCGCGCGAGCTGAGTGAGCGGATGCTCCGCATGGCAAGCGATGAAAAGGACTCCGGATTGCTTGTCGAGGCGCATAGCGCATTGGGTGTATGCCTGTTCTTCCTGGGCGAATTCGCGGCCAGCCGCGAGCACCATGAGCGCGCCCTTGCGCTCTACGACCCGGCGCAGCATCAGGCCCATGTCTTCGCTCATGGCGTGGATCCGGGCATCCGGGCCCTGAACTACCTCGCAATGACGCTCTGGCATCAGGGATACCCCGATCAGGCGCACCAGCGCAGCCTCGAGGCGCTGGCCCTCGCGCGGCAACTCGCGTACGGGCCGACCCTCGCATTCGCCCTGGCTTACGCAGCCGAATTGCACCAGCTTCGGGGCGAAGTCTCGCTGGCCCTCGAACGCGCCGAAGCCGCCATGGCGGTCACGTCCGATCAAGGGTTGCCCTACTGGCTCGCGTGGGGAATCGCGCTGCGCGGCTGGGCCCTTACCAAGCAGGACCGCCTACAAGAAGGCATTGCGCAGATGCGCGAGGGGCTAGCCGATCAGCGGGCCCACGGTGGCGAGGAGGAGCGCTCGTACTTTCTGGCGCTCCTTGCCGAAGGCCTCGGAATCGCGGGGGACAGGGAAGCCGCTTTACGCGTGCTGGACGAGGCCATGTCGATCGCCGAGACGGCCGGAGAGCATTGCTACGAGGCCGAGTTGCATCGACTCAAGGGGATCCTGCTGCTCGGTGCGCAAAACGACGGCAATGGCCAATCAGGAACCGTCGACGAAGCCGAAGGCTGCTTTCACAAAGCGCTCGATCTGGCGCGCGAACGCAATGCGAAATCGCTGGAATTGCGCGCGGCTTCGAGCCTCGCCCGCCGGTGGCAGCGCGCGGGAAAAATCGCGGAGGCCCGGGAGATGCTGTCCGAAGTCTATGGCTGGTTTACCGAAGGCCACGATACCGCCGACCTGCGGGAAGCGAAGGCGTTGCTTGACACGCTCGCGGCAGTCGAGGAGACCCACAACGTATATCGCGAATAGAACGGACCACGTGCCTGCGCAAGCGGCGCAATGCTCAACCAGGCAGGCAGACTCCGCTCAGTCGCTCAACGCATCCAGCCGCTCGACGATCTCATCGAACGATGGCCGCATCTCGACATGCTCGCTGAGACAATCCGCAATCAGCGCCTCGAGTCCGGCGGCGTGCTCACCCGCTTGCCCGGCCAATCGTTGCGCGAGCTCTTCGAGCAGGCACCCGAACGCGCGCACCTCGATCCGCTCGAGCGCCTGCGCGCGTGCGCAATCGGCTGCATCATGAAACGACGCCGCGCCGAAGTCGCCGAGCAATACGTGGCCCGCGCCGTCATGCAGGATGTTGTGTGCGTACAGATCGCCGTGCATGATCCCCCGCCGGTGCAGATGCCGCGCCGCCGACGCCATCCCTCGCGCGATCCGCAAGGCAATCGGCCGATCGAATCGCACGTCTTCCGCGTAGACGTCGCGCGTGCACGAGTCGAGGCTCGGCGGCCCCGCGAGATTACGGAACGCCGGATCGATCAACGCCATCACGAGGCCATGCTCGTCGAGCGGATGCCCTGTGATCTTGCCGAGCACAGGAATGAGATTCGGGTGCGCCCCGGCTTGCAGACAGGCGGCCATTTCGAGGTCCGGCAAACCATCGCTCGTCACGGCCCCCTTGAACAGCTTGACGGCAACGGCCTCGACCGGATGCCCGTCGCGCAGCAAGCGCGTCGCGCGATGGATCACGCCCGATGCGCCCTCGCCCAGCGCTTGCCCGAGCGCGAGCGTATGCCAGTCGATGTCGGGCACCGGTGCATCGGCCAATGCCGCCCGCTCGCGCGCGGCGTTCAGCGGATTGCCCGCGCAGGCGAGCCACGCAAGCCGCGGCAGGCGCAGCAGCCACTCGGGCAAGGCGTCGAGATGGTTCGCGGAAATGCGCAGCAGTTCCAGGCGGCTCAATCCCGCCATGGTCTCGGGCAGCGCGCGCAGCCGGTTGCCAGCAAGCATCAGCTTCTGCAGATTCGGCCGCTCGCCAATCTCCGCCGGCAACGTTTCGATGGCGTTGTCGGTCAGGATCAGCCAGCGCAATGGCAGCGGTAGCGCACGCGCCGGAACATGCTGGATCCGGTTCGCCTTGAAGCCCACCATGCTCAACGATTCGCAGTCGCCGAGCACGGCCGGCAACTCGGTGAAAGGGTTATTCGAGGCAAACAGAATGCGCAGCTTGCGCAGCCTCGGCAAATCGTCCGGCAGCGCGGTGAGCGCATTGCCGGAGAGGTCGAGCACCTCGAGCGTGTCGGCGAGGTCGAAAATCTCGCGCGGAAATTCGCTCAACCCGCAAGCGAGCTTGAGCTGTCGTGCGCCGGCGAGCTGTCCGTCGCGCAGTTGTTCGAGGGTAGAGGTCTTCACACGTGGATCGATGGGACGATGGCAAAAAAATTCGGCAAGCGCCGGTGCGCAACACGGCGCCAGCCATGGCCATTCTAGCGGCAGACGCCTCGCGCGCCATCGCTATTGCGGCAATTCGAGGTCCTTGATGACGGCGCGAAGAAAACGCGCGGCCTCCCCGCCCGTGACCACCCGATGATCGAATGTGAGGCTCAGCGGCAAGATCCTGTGCACGGCGGGCGCGCCCTCGTGCGCCACCACCTGATCATGGATGCGCCCCGCGCCAAGGATCGCAACCGTGGGCGGCACCACCACGGGCGCCGCATATTTACCGGCGATCATGCCGAAGTTCGATAACGTGATCGTATTGCCGCGCATTTCCTCGGGCGGGATCTTGCGCGCGCGAATGTCGACGCGCATGCGGTCGAGCCCGGCACGCAGGCCGGCCGAATCGCGATGCGCGACGTCGCGCAGCACCGGCACGAACAAGCCGTCCGGCAGATCGACGGCAATGCCGAGATCGATTTTCGCGAGCACGTGGCGCCGCTCCATCTTCGCGTCGAACCATGCGTTCAGCCCCGGCTCCACATGGCACCCGGCCACCAGCGCGCGGACCAGACGGATCGTCACGTCGGTATGGGGCGGCCACGCGTGAATGTCGGCATCGTCGATGACGGTTGCGGCCGCCACTTCGCTCTGGGCGCGCGCCATGTTCTGCGCCATCGCGCGGCGCACGCCGCGCAGCACTTCGGGCGGACCGAGCTCGGCGAGCAGCTTGGCCGCGCGCTGCACGTCGGCGGCCGTGACGACGCCCTCGGGCCCCGAAGGCGTCACCATCGCGAGATCGATGTCGAGCTTGCGCGCGAGCGCCCGCACCGCGGGCATCGCCTTGATGGCGCCATGCCCCGCACCCGTGCCGGCTCCGAGCGCAGCCGGCGCCTCCTGCACCAGTTGCCGGCCCACTTCCATGTGGCCGACCACGGTGCCCGCATCGGCATCCTCGGCGCCCGTGCTGCCGCCTTCGAACGCGACCAGCGGCGCCCCCAGATGCACGATGTCGCCCGGCTTGCCGAACAGCTTCGCAACGCGGCCCGATTGCGGCGATGGAATCTCGACGATCGCCTTGGCCGTCTCGACCGACACGAGCGGCTGGTCCGCGCGAATCTCGTCCCCGCTCTTGACGTGCCATTCGACGATTTCCGCTTCCTGGAGGCCCTCGCCCAGATCGGGCAGCTTGAAGATCTTCATGGTTTCACTGCGCCTCCAGCGCTTGCCTGACCGCGGCGACGATACGCGTAGTGCCCGGCATATAGTGACTTTCGAGTCGATAGAGCGGAACCACCACGTCATAACCCGTCACGCGCTGCACCGGCGCAAGCAGCGAATACAGGCCGCGCTCCGCGATACCGGCAGCAATCTCCGCGCCCACGCCGCCCGTGCGCGAGCCTTCGTGCACTATCACGCAGCGCCCTGTTTTGGCCACCGAGGCAAGAATCGTGTCCATGTCGAGCGGCTTGAGCGTGGCCACGTCGATCACTTCCGCGCTCACGCCTTCCTGAGCGAGCAGATCGGCGGCCGCAAGCGCTTCCTGCAGTGCGCCGCCCCAGCTCACGAGCGTCACGTCCGCGCCATCGCGCAGCACGTAGCAGCAGTCGAGCGGCAGCGCTTCGCCGTTGTCCTCCACGGACTGCCTGAAGAGGCGATAGAGACGCGTGGGCTCGAAGAACATCACCGGGTCCGGGTCGCGGATGGCGGCCAGCAGCAGCCCATAGGCGCGCGCAGGCGACGACGGGGTCACGACGCGCAAGCCCGGTATGTGCGCAAACAAGGCTTCGGGGCTTTCTGAGTGGTGCTCGGGCGCATGGATGCCCGCGCCGCATGGCGACCGGATCACGAGGGGACAGGTGAGCCTGCCGCGCGTCCTGTGCCGCAAACGCGACGCATGGTTCAGCACGTGATCGATGGCCGGATAAATGAAGCCGCTGAACTGAATCTCCGCTACAGGCTTCAGCCCCATGGCGGCCATGCCGACCGCCGCGCCGCCAATCGCCGTTTCCGCGAGCGGCGTATCGATCACGCGCTGCGCGCCAAAGCGCGCCTGCAAGCCCGCCGTCGTGCGAAACACGCCGCCGTTCACGCCAATGTCCTCGCCGAGCAGCACGACGTCGGGGTCGTGCTCGAGCGCCCAGGCGAGCGCGAGATTGATCGCCTCGACCATGTTCAAGTCAGCCATGGCCGTTCTCCGCAACGGGTGCAGCCTGAGCGAAGCGCTGCGCCATCGCCAGTTGCTCGCGCATCGCGAGCGGCAGGACCTCGAAGAGATGGTCGAACATCGACGCCACATCCGGTGGCGCGACCGCGAGATACGCCTCGACCGCCTGCTCGACCTGGGCGTGACACGCCTTGCCGAGCTGCTCGTCCTGGGCCTTGTCCAGCACCTTCATGCGCAACAGGTACGAGCGCAAGCGGCGCAATGGCTCGAATTCCCACTGCTGGCTGAGCACCTCGGCGTCGCGATAGCGCGTGGCGTCGTCGGCCGTCGTGTGATCGCCCAGCCGATAGCTGAGCGCTTCGATCAGTGTGGGACCGTCGCCGCGCCGCGCCTTCGCGAGTGCCGCCCCAACCACATGATGCATGGCAATCACGTCGTTGCCGTCGACCTGCACCCCGTCGATGCCCGCAGCGACCGCTTTTTGTGCGAGCGTGCGCGACGCGCTCTGCAGGCTGCGCGGCAGTGAAATCGCCCACTGGTTATTGTTGATGACGAGCACGAGTGGCGCCTGCCATGCGCCGGCAAAGTTCATCGCCTCGTAGAAATCGCCCTTGGAGGTGGCGCCATCGCCGAAAATCGCCACCGCGACGCGCGGCTCCTTTCGCAGCTGGAACGCATAGGCGGCGCCGGCCGCATGGCAGACCTGCGTACCGATCGGCACGCAGTTCGGAAAGTCGAGGCGCGGCACGCTGAAGTTGCTGCCGCGCTCGTCGCCGCCCCAGTAGAGCAGGCTTTCCGTCATCGTGACGCCGCGCAGCAATTGGGCCGCGTGGTCGCGATAGGAAGGAAACAGCACGTCTTCGGGCCGCATCGCGCTGGCCACGCCCACGCCAATCGCCTCCTGGCCCACCGACGAGGCGAAGGTGCCGAGCTGGCCCGTACGTTGCAGGGCCACCGCCTTGGTGTCGAATGCCCTCGTCAGCACCATGGCGCGATAGAGCGGCAAGAGCGCCTGGGGGTCGCTTGCGAAGGACGGCAGCGGATGAACGGGCTCGCCGTCGGGGCCGAGATACTGCGTGTAGCCGATTTGAAAACTGGCAGCCGTGGTCATGACGGCCTCCTTGGTGTTTTCAAATATCGTAGGTCTTCTCGCGCGGGTGGAGTGGCGGTTTTTCCCTATGCAGCGCTAAAGACCACGGCGCCCTGGTTGGCGACTTGCGTGAACGCCCGCACGAAGCGGTAAGTCTGCCCGCCAATGGTGAGCTCGTTGAACCCGGACTGGGTGACGCCCAGCACGGCGCTCGCCATCGCGTTTCGAATCGCGCCGTGGCGTGTCCAGCCCTCCTCGGGCTCGCTTGCGTCGCCGAGAAATATGTCGCTGCTCTCCGCGTGGCTGCGCACCAGAATCAGGCTCTGCCCCCGGTCCAGCAGCAGCTCGAGATATTCAGCGAGGGTAGCCAGCGCCTCGGCATCGGCATTGTGAAACTCACGAGAGTTTGAGGTCATAGTGGCACCTGTGCTGATTGGCACGACGCTTTCTATCCTACACGTCCGTGATGCAGTTGCGCGCGGATATGTACCGTAGCGTTCTCGCGCGTTGACGCAAATTCACCCGGTGCGCCCCGCTCCGGGCACGCCGCGCCAATTCGCTGCAGCAGGCGTACCATGAAATATTGCCGTGTGGCGCACGCTCGCTTGAGCGAAGGGGGGCCAACATGAGACGTCTTTATTTCCTGGCACCTGACATTCCCACTGCCAGGGCCGTCGTGGACGACCTGCTGCTGGCACGCATCACCTGGCGGCATCTGCATGTGCTCGCGAACCACACGGTCCAGCTCGATGAATTGCCCGGTGCGTCCTTGCTGCAAAGCAGCGACGTCGTGCATGCGCTCGAACGCGGCGTGGCGTTGGGCGGCGCGGCCGGCGCCATTGTGGGCCTCGCGGCGCTGGTCTTTCCGCCGGCGGAGCTCGTCATCGGCGGCGGCGCGGTCGTGGCCCTGACGTTGGCTGGCGCGGGCTTCGGCGCATGGACGGCCGCCATGATCGGCGTGGACGAGCCGAACGCGCGGCTCGAACGCTTTCGCGAGGCCATCCGCAACGGGCAATTCCTGATCATGGCCGACGTGCCCGCCTCGCGCGAGGAGGAAATCGCGCAGACGGTCGCCAGGCATGTTCCAAGGGCCGATCCGGAAGGCGCGGAGCCCACCACGCCGATTTTCCCGTAAGCGCGCGGGTTCGGCTGCACGTTGGGCTGCGTGGAGGTGTCGGTTTCGAGCTATCGGTTTCGACGCGGCGCCGGACCCGCCGCCGCCGAACTTCGATATCTTCGCGCAACATCAGACGTCGAAGTACAGATAGAACTCCCACGGATGCGGCCGGATTCTGATCGCGTCGATCTCGCGCTTGCGCTTGTACTCGAGCCAGGTATCAATCACGTCTTCGGTGAAGACATCACCTCTGCGCAGGAACTCGTTATCGGCCTCGAGCGCCCTGAGCGCTTCGTCGAGCGAACCCGGCACCTGGCGCACGTTCTTCGCTTTCTCGGGCGGCAGATCGTAGATATTGACGTCGAGCGGATCGCCTGGATCCGTCTTGTTTTCGATGCCGTCGAGCCCCGCCATCAGCATCGCCGCGAATGCGAGGTACGCATTGGCCGATGGATCGGGACAACGGAACTCGACACGCCGCGCGCTGGGCGAATCGGAGTACGTAGGAATGCGCGCGGCCGCCGAGCGGTTGCGTTGTGACATCGCCAGATTCACCGGCGCCTCGTAGCCGGGCACGAGGCGCTTATAGGAATTCGTGGTAGGTGCGCACAAGGCCATCAGCGCCGGCGCATGCTTGAGCAGGCCGCCGATGTACCAACGGCACAGCGCCGATGTGAGCGCCCAGCCGTGGGCGTCGTAGAACAGATTTTCGCCATCGTTCCAGAGACTCTGGTGGCAGTGCATGCCGCTCGCGTTGTCGGCAAAGAGCGGCTTGGGCATGAAGGTCGCCACCTTGCCGTGCTGGCGCGCCACGTTCTTGCAAATGTACTTGTAGATCATCACGTTGTCGGCCATGCGCGTGAGCGTGGAAAAGCGCATGTCGATTTCGTTCTGCCCCGCCGTCGCCACCTCGTGGTGATGCACTTCCACCTGCACGCCGGCCTGCAGCAGCAACAGCACGATCTCCGAGCGAATGTCCTGCAGCGTGTCGTGCGGCGGCACCGGGAAGTAGCCCTCCTTGTAGCGCGATTTGTAGCCGAGGTTGCCGCCGCCGTACGCGCCTTCGTCGCTGCCCGTATTCCAGTCCCCTTCGGCTGAGTCGACATAGTAGTAGCCGCTGTGCGCGTCCTGGCCGAAACGGATCGAATCGAAGATGAAGAACTCGAGCTCGGGCCCGAAGTAGCACGTCCTGGCAATGCCGGTCTGCCGCAGGTACGCCTCGGCCTTCTTCGCGATGTAGCGCGGATCGCGCGAATACGGCTGATGCAGCACGGGATCGACCACGTCGCAGATCAGCGAGAGCGTGGGCGTGTCGCTCACGGGGTCGATGAACGCGGTCGTGGGATCGGGCTTCAGCAACATGTCGGATTCCTGAATTTCCTGGAAGCCGCGGATTGACGAGCCGTCAAAGCCTATGCCGTCGGCAAAGAGACCTTCGTGCACCTCGGGCAACGTGATGGAGAAGTGCTGCCAGAGACCGGGCAGATCGGTGAATTTGAGGTCGACGATCTCGATCTTGTGCTTGCGCAACTGGTCGATGACCTGCTGAGGGTTTTCGGGGCGCGTCACGCGATAACTGCCGGCGTCGATGGCCACCTCGGGCGCCGAGGGTCCCGAGGGTCCTTTGGGGCTGGACATGGGGTTCTCCCGGCACGGCTACTGGTCGTGCGCGAGCGCCTCGAGGCGGGCATCGCCCGCGTCTTTCGCCGCACGCTGGTTGGTGTAGGTCTCGTCGGATACGAAGATGCGCCGCACGTCTCGCGCGGCGAAGTCGACCAGCGAGATGACCCAGACCCAGCCGCCCGTCCGCTCGGCCGTATGCACGAATGCGCGCACATCGCCCTTGTTGCTAACGTTCATGTGACCTCCGTTAAAGAATCCATGGGGAGCATGGCGCGTGCCGGCCGGGCCGGCCATCACGCCTCCCCTTTGCGAGTCAACGTTTCCGGACATGCGTGCGGGGTAAGGCGCCGTCCCGGTCCGGACCCGTAGGCCATTTCATTTTAGGCAATGGGATTGGACATACCACGGGTCCATTTTGGTGCAGTCGGGCGCAAGGTAGAATCTCGCCAGAACCCCCATGCCATCCATTGTGGAGCGCGACATGACAAGCGAGTGGCAACGCCGCATCAAGCTGTTTATCCAGCGCTTCTGGCAGCCGACCAGCGCATGCATGACCTGCATGCCGGGGAGCTGGGGCAATTTCATGAGCCTCGCCCACTGGGCCATCGCGTTCAGGACGGGGCTCATCACCGGCGTGCTGGCCGTGCTGCTCACCTTCACGCCGGCGGCGAAGTTGTACGCGAATCGATACGGCAACGCTCTCGTCGTCGGCTGCCTGACTGCGTTAGGCGACGCCTTGTCTCACACGAGCCACTATCGCAATCACGTTCTCGAACACCTCCTTACGGGCGTCATGTCGGGATTGTTCGCGCTCGCGGCATCGTTTCTGCTCGAAGACCGCGCGCGCCGGATTCGCACGGTATGGGGGCGTTTGTTTGGATAATTCGCCGCGTAGCCGACGCCTCATGCCGTACGCGGAGCCTCCGTGGGCGGCGTGCCCTCGTGGAATAGCGTGACGAGCTGTGCGCGCAATTCCGGCGAATCCGCGTGGTGATGGATCGTTACCGCGTGCTGCACGGCGGCCTCAAGCAACTCCTTCTCCGAATCGGCGGAAATCGCCACGGTGCAATTCATTTCGCTGGGAAACTCCCGGCAGTCTATGTACTTTCTAGTCATGACGAGACTCCTCGTTAGCCAGTTACATGCATGTCCACAAGATTACCGAAGCATGCGAACAAATTTTAGGTTCCCTGCATTCGGCTTGCTAAAATATCGAGGAGACGACGCCGCCCAAGCCCCCGCAACACGCGCCGCGCCGGATCAAGCCGGACATTCTTCATAACGAATCAGGATTGCTAATCAATCAGGGTTGTCCGGCAACCTGATACAGCCCCGCCCCCTCCCGAAGCATGCGTCGGCCGGGTTGCGCAGCAACGCCCGCCCCGGCTGGCTGGCTGCCTTCACGAAAGCCCGATTCTTCCCGCTTTCCCAGCGAGATTTGCGTCTCGTGTCCCGCATCGATTGCCCGGCGAATGACTCCGGACAGGTCTGTTGCGCTGCCCGGCGCCACTGGACCACGCCATGCGGTATTCGCGATCTGCCTAAATGAGAGGTGTGCGATGTCCAGCCTGTCGAGCGATTCCATCGAAACATTGAGAGGCGCCCTGCGCGGTCAGGTGCTGCTGCCGGCGGACGCGGGCTACGACGAAGCCCGGCAAATCTGGAACGCAATGATCGACCGCCGTCCCGCGGTGATTGTGCGTTGCCAGGGCTGCGCCGACGTGCGCCATGCCGTGACGTTCGCCCGCGACGCGGGCCTGAAGATCGCCGTGCGCGGCGGCGGCCACAATATCGCGGGCAGCGCGATCTGCGACGGCGGACTCGTGATCGACCTGTCGCCCATGAAATCGGTTCGGGTCGAGCCGTCCACGCAGCGCGCGTATGTCGAACCCGGCGCCAAGCTAGGCGACTTCGATCACGAAGCACAGGCGTTCGGTCTTGCCACGCCGCTTGGCATCAATTCGACCACGGGCGTCGCCGGGCTCACGCTCGGCGGCGGATTCGGCTGGCTCAGCCGGCGCTTTGGCATGACCGTCGATAATCTGCTTGCGGCCGACGTCGTGAGTGCCGACGGCACGTTGTTGCGCGCCAGCGCCGATGAGCACGACGACCTCTTCTGGGCCATTCGAGGCGGCGGCGGCAATTTCGGCGTGGTGACGATGTTCGAGTTCGCGGTTCATCCGCTCGGGCCCGAAGTCTATGGCGGGCTGGTCGTGCTGCCACTGGCAGCCGCCAAAGACGCCTTGGTGAAATACCGCGAAGCCGCGGCCAGCATGCCCGACGAGCTGACCGTGTGGAGCGTGCTGCGTCTCGCGCCGCCGCTGCCTTTCCTCCCCGCCAGCGTGCACGGCACGCCCGTCATCGTCTTCGCGATCTGCTACAACGGGCCGCTGGAAAACGGGCCAGCCGCCGTCGAGCCGGTGCGCGGCTTTGGCCCATCCTGCGGCGAGCATCTCGGCCCGATGCCCTACGCGGCATGGCAAAAGGGCTTCGATCCGCTGCTCACCCCGGGTGAGCGCAACTACTGGAAGTCGCACAATCTCGCCGAGATACCGGACGGCCTGATCGACGCCTTGACCGCCGCGATCGGCACTGTGCCCTCGCCGCAGTGCGAAATTTTCTTCGGCATGATCGGCGGCGCCACCATGCGCGTGGCGCCGGACGCCACGGCCTATCCGAATCGCGACGCCCTTTATGTCATGAACGTGCATGGCCGCTGGACCGAGCCCGCCGACGACGAGCGCTGCATTGGCTGGGCGCGGGACTTCTTCGACGCATCGGCGCCTTATGCGCTTGGCAGCGTGTATGTGAACTTCCTGACCGAAGACGAGCACGCGCGCGTGGCCGCCGCCTACGGTCCGAACATGGAGCGCCTCATTGCGGTCAAGACCCGCTATGACCCGCACAATCTCTTCAACTGCAATCAGAACATCCGGCCCGCCGCCGGTGCGTAGCGGTCATGGAACGTGAGCCGCCTGGGTAACTTTGGTAAGGAGAATCGTCATGCCGACATATGTGGTGCTTGCGGAATTTACGGATCAAGGTATTCGCACGGTCAAAAACAGCGCGCAGCGTGCCACCCAAACCGCTGAAATGGCCAAGGCTTACGGTTGCGAGATGAAGCAGATTTACTGGACGCTGGGGCAATATGACATTGTCACGATCATCGAAGCCGCCGATGAAGCGGGATTCATGGCATTCGGCCTCGCACTCGGCTCCGCAGGCAATATCCGCACGCAAACACTGCGCGCCTTCAACAAGGACGAATTTAGCGCGATGCTCGGCAAGCTCCCTTGACGCGCGCTTCAGGTCGAGCGACGCGTGGACGGCGCGCGGCTTTCCTTTGGCCGCCGCCCACGCTTGCCTTTTCTCCAGCTCATGAGGTTGGCCACGACAGCCGCAATGAACGTGACGAGCGTGGAAGTGGACGAGGTGATGAGTATCCTTTCCTCAGGCTTTAGCGACGGCGTTGCGGGGCGCAATTTGGCAGCGGGTGCGACGGGTTTTGACGGAGCGCCGCTCGCCTCGGTTTGCGGCGCGCTTTTCAACTGCACGGCGGCGACCTGCGCAAGCGGATTCGCCACCTTGTAACGCACGAAAAGCGCGGCTGTGACGCAAAAGAAACCCACGAAGAGCCCGAGGAATAGCCGGCAAAACAGCTCCAGCCTGGTGAAGTTTTCCATGTCCGCCTCCCCGTTGCCTTGCGCGGTTGCCGCACGCCTATATTGCGCCGGAATCGTGCGAAACGCGTAAAGCAGACAGGCAGGCTTTGAAAGACGGAAGGCCGAACCAGGCTCCGATACCGGCATCGTCAGCCGAAGAACTCCACGGCGCCGGTTTCGAGGTTATACATCGCGCCTACGATCTTGATCGTCCCCTGGGTCTCCAGTGCCGCAAGCACCGGACTGTTCTGACGAATATTGGCAATGGTCATCTCGACGTTCTTGCGGGCCACGGCGTTGACGAACGTGTAGTTCGATGCGGAACGATCGCCTTCATAGGTCGTTGCCTGCACCGCCGGTTTGATTCTGTCCAGCAATCCCGTGAGATTGCCGAGATCGACGTTGGCAATGGCACCCTTGATGGCGCCGCAGGCCGTATGCCCCATCACGACGATGACCTTCGCACCGGCGAGTTTGCACGCGAACTCCATGCTGCCAAGGATGTCGTTGTTCTCGACATTGCCGGCCACACGGCAATTGAAAATATCGCCAATGCCGAGATCCATGATGACTTCCGCAGGTGCGCGCGAGTCGATGCAACTGAGCAAAACCGCGGCGGGATACTGACCACTCGCACTCGCCCTTTGCTCTCGCAAATAATTGCGCGCCTTGCGCTCGCCGTGCTGAAAGCGAACGTTTCCCTGTTTCATCACGTCGACGATCTGCTCGGGCGTCATGCGCTCGCGTTGCGCCTTGGTCAATGCATCGGCGCGCGCAGGCGTCGGGCTGAGCGAACCCGTAGCCAGGCCAACGACCGTAGCCGTAGCGGTACCCGCCAGCTTGAGAAACTGCCTGCGCCCCAAACCCCGGTATTGCTTCGGATACCCCAATGTATTGCACATGGCCTGGCCCCCCGCGTTCGAGCGTCGACGTTCACGAATACCGATTCACTATAGGTGATCGCAAGGGGGGTTCAAGACGGCAGCACTGGGGCGCCCGCACGCAAGACTCAATCGGCGCAGAAAAAATAGCGTTCGTGGGTGGTATTGGAACGGATTCAGACTATGGGTGCGTCCTGCGCGCGCTGGCTGCGCATGGACCTCCAGATCCCCGCACTCGTGGCGGCACTCTCGCGGCCTCAAGGGTGCAAGCCGAACATCCCGTGCCAGATTGCGCTGAAGAAGTTCGCTTGAGCGCGCTCGGTGTTCGCATGAGGCTCCTCACTGCGCGCGCGCTCCGGCGCAGTCTGCGGCTTTTCCTCCTGCGGCTCCCCGGCATCGTCCGGCGTGGCGCCCGCCTCTTGCGCGTTCGGTGAGGTCTTCGCCTGACGCGACAAATGCAGCTCGAGCGCACCATCCGCGATGCGCCCAGCAAGTTGCGATTCGCAATCGCGCCCGAGCAACACGCCGAACACGACGTCGCGATTGTGGCCCTGCTCGGCAAAGCGCATCGCGACGGCCACGTGCCGCGCATACTCGGCCTCGCGGGCCGCCTGCGCACGCGCGGCTTCCTCGTGCGCCCGGGAAAGCCGCCCCATCTCCTCGGCATACACCGCGTCATAAACGCGGCGCTGCACCGGGTCGGAAAGGATCGCATACGCCTCCTTGATCGCCTGGAACTGCGCATGCGCGGACGCTTCGCGCCCCACATTGCGGTCTGGATGCGCCCTCATTGCGGAGCGCCGGTAGGCGCGCTTGAGTTCCTCGTCGTTAGCGTCGTCGCTAACGCCCAGCAAGTCGTACAACGTCGCCATGGCTCGCCCGGATAAAAGTGGAGTCTCGGCGATCGTAGCATGGCACGCGCGCGCCCGCGGAGCGCGCCGCCGATTGTGAACGTTGCAATCTCAGTCGTCGAATTTCCCCGCCACCAGCGCCTCGTCGAAATCGGTGATCCACGGGGCAAAGTGGTCGGTGTCGTAGACCTCTGTCTTGCCATTGGTAATCCGTGTCACGGAAATCTGCCGGATGCCCCCTTTCGCGCCGTCGGCCGGCCCCTGGTCCTTGTCCGTGATCCTGAACTCGCCGAGCTCGAAGCCCCGGCTTGTCAGTACCGCCTTGACGTCTGCCTGTTCATCCCAGGAAAACTCGGCAAAGTCGTGGGCAGTCATGTTCATCTCCTCGGCGCGGCGAGCGCAAATATCCTTGCACGGTGACATGTTGAAATGGATCGAACGACACGGATCCCTACCGCTCTGCCGACACATTGCCATTGTTCGGCCAAAGTTGCCATCGCGCGGGACACCGCCCGGCAGTTTTCAAACATCTAACGCCATGCTGACGCACAGCCTTCACACGTCTGATGATTTACCGCACCGCGCTCCGTTGACTTGCCGCCAGCCGGGGAAATCGCTCACAGGCCTGGCAATCGTGCGAGCTTTCCGATGCGATAACCCACTCCGCGCACGTTATCGATGGCGTCTCCTCCGAGCTTGCGGCGCAGATTGTGGACATGCACCTGGATTGCGTTGCTCTCAATCTCCTCGTTCCATCCATACAGGCGCTCTTCGAGCTGCGCGCGCGTGAGGACGATTGCCGGATCGCGCATGAGCTCCTGCAACAGCGCGAACTCACGCGTCGTCACCGCGACTTCCTGATCGCGCAACCATACGCGGTGTTGTGCAGGGTCGAGCCGCAACGCGCCTACTTGCAGCGACGGTTGCACGCGCCCCGTCTGGTGCCGGTTCACCACGCGGATGCGTGCCAGCAGTTCGCCGATTGCAAACGGTTTGACGAGGTAATCGTCGGCGCCGCCGTCGAGGCCCGCGACGCCGTCGGGAACCGCATCGCGCGCGGTAATCACAATCACGGGCGTCGCGTCGTTTCGCTGCCGCAACTTCGCGAGTAACACCAGCCCGTCCGTTCCCAATACGCCGATATCGAGCAGCACCAGGCCATAGGAGGTCGCTCGGAGAGCGAGCATGGCCGATTCTCCATCTTTTGCCCAGTCGACAGCGAAACCCTCCTTGCGCAATCCGCGCCGCAACGGAGCGTCTGTCGATGCGTCATCTCCCACGAGCAATATGCGCATGGCGCTCCCCGTATTTCATTCAATACCCCGCCAATGAATTCGACACGATATGTCACACCAGACGCATTAATCGAGCGTGTTCAGAACAACTACTCACAAAACGAGCGCTACAAGAACGGTGCATCGCATCGATATCGTCACGAACACCAACGCCGGATAGTTAGATCAGCGACATGATGCCCAGCATGGCTGCCGGACACAAAGCGCATCAGGCTAGTACAGCGAACCTTAAGGGATTATTAACGCACTCAACCGCAGCATCCGATTTGCAACAGCTTAGAGTTTGCGTGATTTTCTAGAGCCGAAAAGCGCTCGGTGAATTCCCTTATCCAATGGCGTATTCACGCACCTCGCTCTATCCGCATCTCCCAACTTCTTTACATTTTCCTTTATGACCATCACGTGAAACTCCGATTCGAGTGCCGGCGCAAGCGATCGCGACCAACTTGCGCCAGCCTGACTACACGGTGCTTTGCAGCGCACGATGTAACCATTTCGTCACGCGAAGGCCCGCAGCGCAGCACGCCAGACCATAACCGCCGATCATTTAAACGGCTTTCAGGCATAAGCTTTCTCTTATCGTGCGCATAAAATTATTCGATTGTCCTTAAGCTCGGCGCGCCGTCAAAGTTCGTTCCGGAACAGTTGATACCCGCCTCGAACCTCCAGTCGAGCGCGCTCAACGCGGCGCCAAAGCGGCCTGCCCAACATGGCTGCGGCGTGCGATCTCGAACGCCTCCCCTGTTCCAGAGCATCGATCTTCGGCACCGAATTCCGCATTCCTGCATTCCTGCATTCGAACGACAAACTACTACTAATGAAAGGAGATGTTGTGAGCTATTTCAGGTATCGAGCCATTTGCATCGGAGTACTGACCGTATCCGCGTCAGCCGCAGTGCATGCTCAGAGCAGCGTCACGCTGTACGGCTCGCTCGACGAAGCCGCCGCCTACTTCAACAACACGGGCGGCCATTCTCTGGTGGCGATGCAAAGCGGCGACAACGCATCGACGTATTGGGGTCTCAAAGGCAAGGAAGAACTCGGCGGCGGGCTGAACGCGATCTTCACCCTGGAAAGCTCGTTCGACATCACGCATGGATCGCTATCGAACAATCGCATTTTCGCCCACCAGTCCACCGTCGGTCTCGCCGACGATGCCTATGGAACGCTGACACTGGGACGGCAATTCGATCCAACGGTCGACCTGATCCAGCCGATTACCGGCGACAACTTTGCGGGACCGGTTTTCACCACGCCGGGCGACGCCGACAACAACGACAACTCGGTGTGGATCAATAACTCGATCAAGTACGCAAGCCCGACCTACGCCGGCTTCCAGTACGAATTGATGTACGGCGTGGGCGGGATTGCCGGCAATGCGACCGGCGGCCATTCGTACGGGGCCGCCGCGGCGTACAACAACGGGGGCTTGACGCTGGCCACGGGCTATCTGTTCTCGAAGAACGACGTGAACGGCAACGGCGCGGCCGACCTGACTCAGGATAACTCGGTAACGCCGCTGTCCGGCGCAACGCCGATGTTCGGCTCGCGCCAGATCGTGCAAGTCGCCGCACAGTACGTCATTGGCAGCCTGACCGCCAACATCCGCTACAGCAACGCCCAGTACAAGCCGTACACGAATTACGGCGCATTCAACCGCACAGAGACGTTCAACGTTGGCGGCGCGGCGCTTCAGTATCAGTTCAACCCCGAACTGTCCGGTGCGCTCAACTACGTCTACACGCACTCGAGCGGTGCGTCGTCGGCCACCTACAACAACTTCGGCGCGAACGCCACCTACTCGCTGAGCAAGCGCACGAGCTTCTACGCAGACGTCGCGTACTCCCACGCGAGCGGCACGACATTCAGCGAAGACGGCTCAACGATCGTCGCGGCGGGCGGCACGGTGGGCGATCTGGCGGCGAGTTCGAGCACCCGTTCGCAGGTCGTGGCGATTCTCGGCATCACGCACAAATTCTGACCCCGGATATTCAAGGCAGTCGATAAAACCCATCACAAACGCGGTCAATTCCTTTGGAGGCAACATGGCTTTTTTCAGGCACACAACGTTGACGATCTGTCTCGCCACGATGGGGCTGTGCTCGGTCGCGGCCCACGCGCAAACGTCGCAGTACCAGCTCGTCAAGACGATCGACCTGCCCGGCAGCAAGGGCGGACACGGCGATTGGGTCACCTACGACAAGGACACCCACGCGGTTTGGCTGTCACAGTCGCCCGATCACAATGTCGTGGTGATCGATGCAAAGACCATGACGATCAAGAAGACGCTGCCGAACGTAGACTCCGGCAACGGCATCGATTTCGACGCAAACCACGCCTACGTCACGGACGCGACCACGGGCAAGCTGATCGTCTATGACAAACATTCGTTCGACCGCGTGGCTGCCGTCGACAGCGGCGGAAAAACCCCCGACGGC
The DNA here is from genome assembly GCF_004353915.1 of Paraburkholderia silviterrae. Taxonomy (GTDB): domain Bacteria; phylum Pseudomonadota; class Gammaproteobacteria; order Burkholderiales; family Burkholderiaceae; genus Paraburkholderia; species Paraburkholderia silviterrae. The sequence goes on from NZ_SMRP01000017.1 coordinate 101,013, forward strand.
GTGAATGTCGACACCAGGACCGGCACGATCCTGCTTGCGAACGACGACAGCAACAACGAAGCCGTTTTTGATCCGGCCTCGCCGTACACGCTCAAAGCAACGTTCAAGCTGAAACCCGAAGACGACAAGGACGGACCGGACGTCGCGCTCTATGTCGCCTCCACCGACCGCCTGTATCAGCCGGTTGGCAGCAAGATCGACGTGATCAATCCGAACACGCACGAGATCGAAGCGGTCTGGGATTTCGGCCTGAAAGGCGACGCCAAGGGCGGGGTCTACGACAGCAAGACGAATCACCTGATTTTCGGCACCAGCGACAAGAAGATGCTCGTGGTGGACCCGACAACGGGCAAGCTCGTCACCACGATCAACGTGGCGGGCGCGGTGGACCAGACGGCGATCGACACCGACAAGCGCCGCGCGTTCATCGGCGACAAAACCGGCAGCCTCGAAGTGGTCGATCTGGATTCGAACCAGGTCGTCGACCACATCCACACCGAGCCCAAGGTCCATACCCTGACGGTCGATACGGCAACCCATCGCGTCTACGTCTATCTCAACGAAAGCAACAAGGTTGGGGTGTACGAGCAGAAGTCCTGATATCGCACGCCGGTTTCGGGTGGCGCAGCGGCAAGTCCGCCAGCCCTGCCCGGACGGCGCCTACGCTGCACGAAACAGGGCACGGCACGCTGGCTCGCACGCAATCGCACCCACGCGCGCCGTCACCCGGCCTCCAATCTGTGGGAGAAGTCATCATGTCATCCGCTGCCTCGCCGGCAGGGCAACCCATGCTGGGAAACCGGTGGACGCAATTGTTCATCGGCATTGCCTGCATGGCGCTCGTCGCCAACCTGCAGTATGCGTGGACACTCTTCGTTGTCCCGATGAAAACGCAGAATCTCTGGACCTCCGCCGAGGTTCAGACGGCGTTCTCCATCTTCATTCTGGTCGAAACGTGGCTCGTGCCAGTCGAGGGCTGGCTGGTCGACCGCTTCGGCCCGCGCCCCGTCGTCATGGCGGGAGCCATCTTCGTCGCACTAAGCTGGGTGATCGATTCGTTCGCCACCACGCTGCCCGTGCTCTACGCCGCTTCGGTCGTCGCCGGACTCGGGGCGGGCTGCGTGTATGGCACCTGCGTCGGCAACGCGCTGAAGTGGTTTCCCGACCGGCGCGGCCTTGCCGCCGGCCTGACCGCTGCGGGCTTCGGCGCCGGCGCCGCGCTCACGGTGATCCCGATCGCGAACATGATTCACGATTCAGGCTATCGGCAGACGTTCTTCGTGTTTGGCGTCATTCAGGGCATCGCGATCTTTATTCTAGGCATTGCGTTGATTCGTCCGAAGCCGGGGCCCGGCATCAAACCGGTCGCGCGCGTCGTGACGAGCAAGGTCGACTACACGCCGGGGCAGATGGTCAAAACGCCGCTTTTCTGGATGATCTATTTGCTGTTCGTGCTCGTAGCCGCCGGCGGCCTGATCGCCACAGCGCAGCTCGGCCCGATCGCGAAATCGTTTGGCTTCGCGAAGCTCCCCGTGCAATTCTTTGGCGCAACGCTGCCCTTGCTGACGCTGGCGCTTTCGGTCGACAATCTGCTCAACGGGCTCACGCGTCCCATCTGCGGCCTGCTGTCCGACAAGATCGGCCGCGAGAACACCATGCTGATCGTGTTCGTTGGCGAAGGGCTTGCGTTGCTCGGCATGAATGCCTACGGACACGATCCCTATGCATTCCTTATTTTTGCGCCGCTGATCTTCCTGTGCTGGGGAGAGATTTTCTCGATCTTCCCGGCGATCTGCGCGGATACGTTCGGCAGCCAATACGCGTCGTCGAACGCTGGCACGCTTTATACGGCCAAGGGCACCGCGTCGCTGCTCGTCCCGATCGCTTCGCTGGTGGCCGCGGGCGGCTCGTGGGAGCACGTGCTGATCGGCTCGGCCATCGTGTCGATCGTCGCAGGCGTATCGGCCAAGCTCATTCTCGCGCCCATGCGAAAGCAGTGGTTCGCGGGAATGGGCGACGAGGTTGCACCAGCACTCCAGACTCAATGAGCCGCGCCGCCAGCTTCGCGCTGGCGGTTTAGCGGTGGTGAGCGGGATTTATCGAGCCCCGTTTTATCGAGTTCCGTTTTATCGAGTTCCGTTTTATCGAGCCCCGTTTGGGGGCTCGCCGGGGGCCCGCCGGTAAAGCGTCTTCTGCCGCGATGGCCGGACGCCCCCTTACGTTAACCATTCCTTAAGCCTGTGCCGCCAAGCTAGCCGTGCCAGCTACTGACCCGCCCTGGGTCCGCAGCGCTGACACCTGAATAGCTGGAGGCACAGACTATGAACCGGACACTTAAACTGACCGCCATCGCGGCCGCGTGGCTTGTACCGGCCCTTTCTTTCGCTCAGGCACCCAATGCGTCGCCCACGCGCGCTCAGGTGCGCGAGCAATTGGCCCAGATCGAGAAAGCCGGCTACAAGCCCACTGGGCACGACAACAAATATCCTTCCGACCTGCAGGCGGCCGAAGCGCGCATTGCTGCCGGGGCCGCTGGCTCCGGCCACGCGCCGGCGCCGGGCCAACCCGCGCCCACGACGGCCCCGAACATGCAGCACGATTGAAGCGTATCCGGCCGAATTGCCCGCCACGGACCGTAAGCACGACGCAAGGCGCTATGCTTGCAGTCTCTGCAAGGAACGGGCAAGGAGGCCAGTCGGCATGGACAGTACGGTGACAGTGGTGGGTGTGGTCGGCACGGGTCTGATGGGCGTCGGCATCGCGACACAATGTGCGCTGCATGGCCTGCACACGATCGTGCATGACGTCGATCCCGCAAGGCTCGGGACTGTGGCAGCGAAAGCCGGCGCGGTACTCGACGAGCTTGTCGACGCTGGCCGCATCGACACCGCCACCCGCGCGGCAGCGCTCGCGCGCATCGAAACGGATAGCCGGCTCAACGCCATGGCCCAGGCACAGTTCGTATTCGAAGCCGTGCCCGAGGTGCTCGATCTCAAGCACCGGCTCTATACGCAGCTCGGCGCCGTGCTCGCGCCCGATGCGATTCTCGCGAGCAACACCAGCGGCTTCGAGCCCGATCTGCTCGCGGGCCCTCTGCCCCAGCCCGAGCGTTTCCTGATCGCGCACTTCTGGAACCCGCCTCACATGATCCCGCTCGTCGAGGTGGTGCCGGGCCGCGCGACCGCGCCCGAAGTCACGGCGCGTACCGAGGCGCTCATGGCCGCGATCGGCATGGAGCCGGTCGTGCTCGCCAAGGCGATTCCGGGCTTCGTCGGCAACCGGCTGCAGTTCGCCGTGCTGCGCGAAGCGCTCAATATCGTGCGCTCGGGCGCGGCGAGCCCCGAAGTGGTCGACCGCGTGATGAAGGTATCGCTCGGCCGTCGATGGGGGATCGTCGGACCATTCGAGAGCGCGGACATGGGCGGCCTCGACACGTTCGTCGATATTGCTTCGCACCTCATGCCCACACTCGCGAAAGACGAAGGCGTCATCGATCTGCTGCGCGAGCAGGCGGACGCCGGACGCGTCGGTGTGCGCAGCGGCGCGGGCTTCTACGACTGGGACGAGGCGCATCTCGCCCGCGTGAAGGCGGCGCGCCGCAAGCTGATCGCGGGCGGTTGAGCGGCGCCGCGCACGCCGCCGGTCTCACGCAGCCTTGCGCGCGTCGGCGATACGCTGCGGCGCTTCGGGGCGTGCGTAGAGACGCTCGAGATACGCCTGCAAACGCGGGAACGTATCGATCAGCTGCACTTCGTTGGCCCAGTCCATCAGATAGGCCGTCACACAGTCGGCCACCGTGAGCCTGTCGCCCACAATGAACTCGCGCCCTTCGAGATGCTTGTCGAGAACGGCAGCCATGGTGATGAAATCGGCGCGCGCGAGTTCGATATCGGCCGGCGAACGCTTGTCCGGCGGGTAGAGGAAGCTGTGCCGCGTGATGCGCCAAAGCGGTTGTTCGAGCTCCGTCACCGCGAACAGGGTCCAGCGATACACCTGCGCCCGCTCTTCGAGATCGGTGGGCAGCAGCCCTTTCTCCGGATATTTGTCCGCGAGGTACAGCACGATTGCCGCCGATTCGGGAATGACCCGGTCGCCGTCGACCAGCACGGGCACCTTGCCCGCCGGATTCAGGCGCAGGAATTCCGGCCGCTTGTGCTCGCCCTCGAGCAAGTTGACCGATATGAACTCAAAATCGGCGTCGACTTCCTTCAGCCCCCAGAGCGCGCGTTGCGAACGGGTTCCAGCAAATCCGTAAAGCTTCATCACGATCCTCCAAACTGTCAAAAAACACTTCCATTGCGGGCAGCGGCAACTTGCCGGCTCGCGGCGCCCGCTATCCGGCAGATCACTCCATTCAGCCGCCAGGGATCGGAAGAACGGGCATCACTTCGATCGAATCTCCGGGGAAAATCGTGAAATGCGGATGGCGTTCGAACAATTTGGCCGCCTCTTCGTGCGAAGCGGCGCGCACGACCGTAAAACCCGTGAGCGCATTGGTCGTATCCTCGATGCCCTCCTCGCCGATGCTCTTGGTCTTGCCGAGCGGGCCGCCCAGATCGACGATATCCGCCTTGTGCTCTTCCACCCACGCCTTCCACGCGGCAATGCCCTCCCGCGCGCGCTCGGCCCTCGTGTCTTCAGGAAGCGCCCACCACGCCTGCGAGCGCGGGTTGTCCTTGCTGCCGAGGAAAACGGCGAGAAACAGTTTCTGATCGCTCATGCGACCTCCACCTGATGATGGGAGCAACGGGATGCTGCTCCTCCGGCCTTGACAATATAGGTTGATATCAACATAATTGCAACATGTCAGCCGCAAAGAAACTGCCCTTCGATACGACGCTCATGGTGCGCGATTGCTGCCTGTGTCTGCATATGCAACGGGCGGCGCGCAACCTTGCGCGGATTTTCGACGAAGCCTTGCGTTCGCTGGATCTCACGAACGGCCAGTTCTCGCTGCTGATGTCGCTCAATCGGCCGCAGCCGCCGGCGATGAAAGACGTGTCGACGTTGCTGGCAATGGATCGCACTACCCTGACGGCCGCGCTCAAACCGCTCGAGCGGCGGGGCCTCGTGCGCATCGAGCAAGATCCGGAGGACAAGCGCAGCCGTCTGCTGAGCCTGACGCCCGATGGCCACCGGCTGCTCGCCCAGGCATTCCCGGTGTGGCAACAGACGCATGCCGAAATCGAGCAGCCATTCGCCCCCGGTGAGGTCGACCGGCTGCGCCAGCAGTTGCGCGCGCTTTCATAGCTTCGCGCGGTGCAGCAGTTGCACACGCCACAGTTCCTGCACAAGTCAATTTGTTGCGCGCACAACCTTGTCTGGTGCCCTCGATCTGATCTGGCTGGGCATAAAAATGCCCCGGACCACGCGGCAGCCGTTGCCCGTTGCGAAGCTGGCCGCGACTTCGGGCTGGGCCGCCGCGAAGTAAGGTTATCTCGTCAGCATGACGAATCCGAAAGCCATTGCGTTCTATGGGAGCATTTTCGCGGTGATGGTGCCCGCCTCGATTTCGCCGTGATCGGCCTCTCGATCGGCATCGAGGGCGCCTGGTACTGCGCAATGGCGCTGCTCGCGTCTCACCCCACCATTCGTCAGACGCTGTTTCGACGCAAAGCGGCGCTCGAAACCGCCGCCGGTTTGCTATTGATCGCACTCGGGGGCCGCATGCTGGCCGCCCGCTGACCGGAAATCGCCGCGAGGGCGGCGAGGTCAGCTTTTTCTCGAAGTCTTGGGCACGAATGTTGTAGGCACGTGCTGAACCTGCTCGCTTCCGCAGTGCGGGCAGCGTGGATGGGCCCCCTGATGCTCGGCTAGATGCTCGACACTCTCGAACGTTTCTCCACACTTTTCGCAGCGGTATTGGTAGGTCGGCATGACAGTCCTCCGGGATCGACTCTGCATGTGGATACCAGTATGGCTCGTGAATAGAGGAACTCAATAGACACGCGGAATAAATTCGCCGGCATGGCGCCCTCGCCTGATACACTCCTGCGTGGAGATGGCATTCTCCCTTAACCGCTCATACCGAGCTGATGATGCCTGTGACCAACCCGAACGCATGCGCAGCGAAGCTGCCCGTGTCGCTGCGGGTGCGCACATACAGGGGCATCAACATGTATCAGCCGGTACTTGCCGTCATTGCCGTTGCCATTGGCGGCGCACTGGGTTCGCTGTTTCGCTGGTTTCTCGGCCTGCGTCTGAACGGTGTCTTTCCCGAACTTCCCCTCGGAACGTTTGCAGCCAATGTGATCGCAGGCTACGTGATTGGCGTGGCCGTGGCCTTTTTCGCGCGGCTCCCCGAAGTCCCCGGCGAATGGCGCTTGTTCGTGATCACGGGCCTCATGGGCGGGCTGTCGACGTTCTCCACTTTCTCCGCCGAAGTCGTCGCCCACATTCAGGAGGGCCGCCCCGGCTGGGCCGCCGCGGAGATCGCGATTCACGTGTGCGCGTCGCTGCTCATGACGGTGCTCGGCATTGCCACCGTGAGCGCCGCCATGCCCGTTTCTCCATGAACCGCCAGCGAAGATCGGCAAGCCGCTGCGCGCGCCTTGCCGCACCGGCTCACTGCGGCTTGCGCCTGAATAGCGAAAAATGCTTATGCTCGCTGGGCGGGGCATCGCCACCCAGCACGCCGAATTCAATGGGCGAACGCGTATAGAACACGTGCACCTGCGCGGCTTTGACGGCATCGAGCATGCGCTGTGCCTCGTCTTCCGTGGCGGCGAGGATGATCTGCACGGGCTGGTCGGCAAGCTTGAGCATATGGGCCGCGTGATGCGCACCCGCATGACCCGTGCCTTGCGCACAGTTGATCACGGTGGCGCCGTGGATACCCAGTTGCTTCGCTTCGTGCAGGAGCCACTCGCAAACCGTGCGATGCCCGTGGTGGCGATTCTGCTCGGTATAGAACGTGAGCTGGTAACCGTTCATGTCGCCCTCCGCCGCTCATGCGATTCATCCGTTTCGCCCGCCTTGTCCGTCTCGTCCGCGCCAAGCGTGTCGTATTCGATGGGTGCGCGCGTATAAAAGAGCCGAATGCCGCCCTCGTGAAGTTTGGCGAGCAACTGTTCGATCGCGTCGCCGCCGGCGACGACCGAGACGGCCACCGATTGCTCGGCGAGTTCGAAAAAACGCGCCGCGTGGTATTTGCCATTCACGTCCACGCCTTCGGCAATGTCGACCACCGTCGCGCCCTGGATGCCGGCATGCCTCGCCTCGTCGAGAATCCACTCGACGACCGGCATGTGTCGCACGCGATGACTCTGGTTCGCCACGTAGACGGTGAGTTGACTTCCTCGCATGATCGCCTCCGGCGTCGGTCGGGCAGGCCACGCCATGTCCTCATCCGACTCTACGCTGCGCACGGCGGGCTTACAAGCCGCCGGGGCGCGCCTCGATCCTCCCGCCAGGCGCCTCGAGACGCCATGTCCATGCCTGCGCGGAATAAGCGTGATTCCGCGTCCGCTACTACCGGGCAAGCACCGCCAAAACTACATTTCCGGTGACCGGCATCCAGTCGGCAAGGATCGCTCAGGCAGATGCCGATGTTTTCGAATCGGACTGCAAGGCCTGGGCCGCAATGAAATTCACGGATATGGAGAACAGCAATGAGCACGGCAAACAAAGTTCTGGTAGCAGGAGCAAGCGGACTCATCGGCGTGGCCGCAATTGAAGCCTTTCTCTCTTCGGGCTGGGATGTCGTGGGCATTTCAAGGCGCAAGCCGGAACTGCCGAGCGGCCGCGATTTCGAGTTCATCCCGGTGGATCTGCGCAACGGAAGCGCCGCGCGCGCGGCACTCGCCACACTCGCCGGCATTACGCATGTGGCGTACGCGGCCATCTACGAGAATGCGGGCGACCTGGTAAGCGGCTGGTCGAACGCCGAGCAGATCGAGATCAACAATGCGATGCTGCGCAACGTGATCGAGCCGCTCGTTTCGGGCAAGCCCGCACTCAAGCACGTGTCCATTTTGCAGGGGACGAAAGCGTACGGCGTCCACCTTCACCCTATCGCCGTTCCCGCGCGTGAGAGCGACCCGCGCGACGATCACGCGAACTTCTTCTTTGATCAGCAGGACTACCTGAGCGCCACGGCGGCGCAGCACGGCTTCACCTATACCGTGCTGCGCCCTCAACTCGTCACCGGCAAGACGCCCGGCGCGCTCAACGTGCTCCCCGCCATTGGCGTCTATGCCGCCATCCGCCGCGAGAAAGGCGAGCCGTTCAGCTTCCCCGGCGGCCCGTCGTTCGTCTGGGAAATGGCCGATGCCGATCTCGTCGCGCAGGTCATGGTGTGGGCGGCGCAAGCTCCGCAAGCGGCCAACGAGATCTTCAACGTCACCAACGGCGATGTCTTCGAATGGCGCAGCGTATGGCCCGCCATGGCCAGGACGCTGGGTGTGCAAACGGGCGGCGACGAACCGGTCAGCGTGACGCAGTACATTCGCGAGAACGCCGACGTATGGGCAAAAATCGTCGCCAGGCACGGTCTTGCGAGCGGCGATTTGCGCGCGTTCGTCGGCCAAGGCGATCAACATGCCGACTTTGCGTTTGCCTACGGCGCACCGGCGGGCCCAGTGGCATTCGTTAGTACTATCAAGCTTCGCAAAGCCGGCTTCAACGCCGCGATCGACACCCGCGATGCGTTCTGCGCAGCGCTCCAGTCGTTCATCGACCGCAAGCTCCTGCCACCTTCGCTATAATTCTGGCCGCGGCGGGAGGCAAGCATGATTAATCCTCCGACCCGTATATCCGTGCACCCTCGCGGCGTCGTCAGGCGTCGTACGTGCCCTTAATCGCACCGACCTTCCTGCGAATTCCCGGCCTCAATGAACCGGGAATCGCCGTGGTCGGCGCCTGTGCAGCGCTCGCCATGCCGCCTCTAGCGGCAATATCTACCGCTCGCGGTCAAACAGGCGAGATGCCAGCACGATTTACCTCTAATCTCCAGATTGATGTTCGGACAGATAGCTAGACTTGGTTCGCAATGCTGATGCGGAGTGTTTCCGCCGGCAACGTTGGGGGCGAACCGTGATCGAGATGCGAAAGACCATTACTGCGGAGCGGCGGCGCTCGCTCGCGATCTATGCATGCATCGTTGCCGCCCTCTTCGCCTCGGCCCTCGTGTCCGCCTGGCAGGCAAGCGCGATTGGACCGAGCATCGGCATCGCACCCCCTGAGGCGGCCAGCGAAACGCTTGCCGATCTCGTCGATAGAGCAGACAGGGCCATATACGATGCCAGCCGCTCGGGTGGCGGTTACCGTTTTAGCCCGAGCGGCCGTGAGATTGTCATGACATAGCGCTTGCCTTGCGGCCATCGGTTGCCCGGCAAGCGCTCCCACCAGCAGAAAGTCTGCGAACCCTCGCGGGCTTTTTCCAGGCTCACCGCGCAAGGCCGGCACATGCGGCAGAGATAACCGCGCCCGGCACGCGATGCGTTGCGGAGCGTCGCCCGCGAAGAAAAGTATCAGGATACCTTGCGTATCCACCAGCTCCATTTGATAAGGATAACTGATCATGAAGATGAAGAACCTCGTTGCCGGCATGATGGCCGGCATCGCCCTCAATCTGTGTGCGGGTGTCGCCAGCGCGACTTGCATCAGCAATCCCGCGGCTCAGTCCGACGCCTCGTTTCCCGCCACCCTTACGGGCAAGCTCGTTTACCACAGCTATGTGAGCTACGGAGACGGCACGAGCCAGATCTTTCTCTACGACTTTTCGGCGCACACGCTCACGCAACTGAGCAAGGCCTCGTGGGGCATCAAGGACCCCATGAACGCCGTGTTCAGCCCCGACGGCAAGTGGATCACCTTCATGGGCGTGACCAACAACGCGTGGAACGTGTTCATGTATCAGCTCGGCACCAATAACGCGCCGGTCAACATGACGAACAGCACGGGCGCCACGCGCAACGAAGACCCGAAATTCAGCCCGGACGGCAAGACGATCGTGTTCAAGCAGAACGGCAGCGTCATGCAAGCCACGCTCTCGTACACGAGCGCGGGCCCGGTCTTCACGTCGGTCGTGGGTCTCGCGAGCGCGCCGTCCGGCGGCGAGTACTCGATGCCCTATCTTTCGCCTGACGAAAGCGCCGTCTACTACGCCAGCGGCACGGGCGCGAACATGGGCCTGATGAAGCGCACGATCGCGACTGGCGTCACGGCCGTATTCGATCACCCGGCCTCGCTGGAAACCTACTATCCGATCGTGCGTGCGGACGGCAACGTGTTCTACGCGCGCTGGAAAGACGCGAGCGCGCTCGACCAGATCTATGAAAAGACGGCGGACCCGGCCTCGACGCCGAACCAGTTGTCGCTCAACGACTGCATCAGCAACAACTCCGACCCGGGCCCGGTGAACGGCACGAACTACCTGTTTTTCTCGTCGACGACGGCGGGCGGCTATCAGCTCTACCTGGGCGACGTGACCACGGGCCAGCGCTGGAGCCTGACGCAGTTCGGCGTGAACGCCGACACCACGAAAGCCAAGCTCGGGTCGAGCTACTACGGCGGGCCTGCCGCCAACCAGGTCGGGCTGCTCTCGCAAGGCCATCCCGCCGCCGCTTCGGCGAGCTATAACGCGTCGCTCACGCCCGACAAGGCATTCGACGGCAACACCACCACCACGCGCTGGGACTCACCCGAAGGCGCTGGCGTCGATCCGCAATGGATTTCCGTGGATCTCGGGGCCGTGAAGAACATCAGCAGCATCGATCTGTACTGGGATGCGGGCGCGAGCGTCTATCAAATCCAGACGTCGAACGACAACGTCAACTGGACAACGCTCTACTCGACCAGCAACGGCGTCTCGTATGGCCACGTCACGCTGCCAAATCTCAATGGCAAAGGGCGCTATGTGCGGATGTACGGCACGAAGCGCGCGACGCAGTGGGGCTACTCGCTCGACGAAATGCAGGTGTGGGGATCGTAAGCGGCTAATTTCCCGATGCCGGGAAATCGGTTTCGACGATGGATTGCGTTGCGGTCGTATGCATCGGGTCGGCAGCTGCCAAGTCATTGGCAGTTCTGCCGTGCTAGCGATGCATCGTTAGCATAAGGCATGCCCGCATGGCGGCATCGACGAGAATGCGCTCGCGGGCCAGCGTAGCCGGGGAACGCGCGATGCGGCTACCCACGTGTCTGCGGAGATCGACTACGCTTGAATGGAAAGCAGCCCGCCGACGTTGCCCTGCCACGCCAGCCCGGGCGTTTCATGGCCATTCGTCGTCTCTTTGAGGAGCTCACCATGCCTACGAATCCCGGTTCTCCGCATATCGGCGCACATATCGTCGGCAAAGGCAGCGCGACCGCAGCCGGCCCTGGACCGTACATCATGGGCGCGAGCACGCTCGAGGGCGACAGCGTCTTCAGTTCGGATGACGAAGAAGTCGGCAAAATCAAGGAGATCATGCTGGAAGTCGAGACCGGGCGTATCGTCTATGCCGTCATGTCGTGCGGCGGCTTTCTCGGTATCGGCGACAAGCTGCTGGCGCTGCCCTGGCCCGCACTCACGCTCGATACGACGCACAAATGCTTCGTGCTGAACGTGAGCGCCGAAAAAATCAGGCATGCGCCCGGCTTCGACAAGAGCCACTGGCCCGCCATGGCCGATATCGGCTGGGCCACCACGCTGCACGAGTACTACGGCACGCGCGCGCATTGGGAACAAGACGCGCCCGAGACTGCCGGCAAGGATGCGCCGCCCAACCCGCCTGATCCCCCCGAGGCCGGCGGCGTCAAGCGATGACGCACACGAGGCGTGCGGCGCGCTGGCGGCAACCCCGCACGCCAATGGAGCGACCATGAAGACATTCGATTTCGCGCAACGGCTCGAGGAGATCCAGATTGCACTGGCCCGTCTTTTCGATTCGCCGAAAACGTCCAATGTAAGCCTCCTTGAAGAAGGCGACGCGATCATCGCGCACATGTCCTGGGTGGTGGATTCGCACCGCGACTCCACGCTCGATGCGCGCTGTGCGGCCACGATCCACGCGACACGCGCGCAACTCGAAGGCTATGCGGGTCTCGGCACCGCGCAAAGGCGCACTATCCAGCAGCGCATCCAACAGTGCGTGCGTGCGCGCTTCGAAGAAAGCCGGGATCCCGCCCAGCCCGGCGGCGCCTGCTCGTTCGACGTGGTGCTCGACGAAGCGATATTCCGTGCCGACAAAGACAATTACTTCCCGAGCATCGAATGAGCGCATGACGGCAAGCGATCGGGATAACGGGTCGTGAACTGGCTGGCGAATACGGTTCTCGTGCTGCACGCGCTGCTGGTGCTCTTCATCGTCGGCGGGCTGGTCGCGCTCTGGCTGGGCGCATGGCTCAAGCACGGCTGGGTGCGCAATCGCGTGCTGCGCATCGTCCATCTCGCAGCCATTGGCGCGGTCGCGCTGCTTGCCGTTCTCGACATCCCGTGCCCGCTCACGGTGCTCGAAGACTGGCTGCGTACCGGCAGCGCGAGTCCGCAAGGCTTTATCCAGCGCTGGGTGAGCTATTGGCTCTACTACGACTTGCCGGGCTGGGTGTTCGCGACCGCGTATGTGGTGTTTCTGCTCGTCGTGGCGATCACGTGGTTTCGCATTCCTCCGCGCTTGTGATCGATGTATCACAGACGGCGCGTGCACGCGCTTGCCAGAGATACCTGTCCCGCACCGCCAATGGCTACGGCGCCAGCAATAGACCGACCAATGTCCAACCCGAGCGCTCGGACATCGCCAGCGAATAGCCGGCGTCGAAAGCGCATCCAGCGATAACTGGCCGTACCCGTGCCGCACGATTACAGCGCGCGCTCGATCGCCTGGCCCAGCAGCGAGAGACCCAGTTCGATCTCCTCTTCACTCACGGTCAACGGCGGCGCGATCCGGAACACGCCGCCCATGCCGGGCAACTGCACGATGTTCATGCTGAGCCCGAGGTTCATGCACTCGCGCGTGATCTTCGCGCCCAGCCCATCGGCGGGTTCCTTGGTGCGGCGGTCCTTGACGATCTCCATGCCGAGCAGCAGCCCGCGTCCGCGCACGTCGCCGATGCACTCGAAGCGCTCCATCAGATCCAGCAGGCCACGGCGCAGCCGCTCGCCCATCGCATTCGCGCGCGCCACCAGCCCCTCGCGCTCGACCACATCGAGCACCCGCAGGCCGACGGCGGCCGGCAGCGGATCGGACACGTGCGTCGTGTAGAACAGGTAGCCCAGCTCGTGCGCGCGCTCTTCGATCTCCGCTGATGTCATCATGGCCGCGAGTGGCAGCCCCGCGCCCAGCGTCTTCGAGAGCGTGAGAATGTCTGGCGTCACGCCGTCGCGCTCGCAGGCGAACATCGTGCCGGTGCGCCCCACGCCGGTCTGCGCCTCGTCCAGAATCAGCAGCATGCCGCGCTCTTCGCACTTGCGCTTGAGCGCGGCCATATAGCCTTCGGGCAACTCGATGATGCCGCCGGAGCTCAGGATCGGCTCGGCGATGAAGGCCGCGAGATTGCCGCTCGACTGGCGATCGATGAGGTCAAAGGCGTAGTCCAGCTCCGCAAGGGCGTCGTAATGGCCGTTGCGCTCGAAGCGCGGCCGGTATGCGAATGGCGCCGGTATCGCGAACGAACCGACCGCGGCGGGCCCGACGCCCTTGCGGCCCGCGCTATAGGTCGCGGACGCCGCGCCGCCCGTCATGCCGTGCCACGACTGCGCGAAGCCGACGATTTCATACTTGCCCGTGACCAGCTTCGCCATGCGGATGGCGGCCTCGTTGGACTCCGCACCGGTACTGAGCAAAAGCGCGCGGTCGAGCCCCTCGGGCGTGACTTCGGCCAGACGCGTCGCGAGATCGACCACGGGCCGCGAGAGCATGCCGCTGAAGAGGTGATCGAGCTTGCCGGCGTACTCGTTGATGACCGCGACGATTTCAGGGTGGCTGTGCCCCAGCACCGCGCTCATCTGTCCCGAGGTGAAATCGAGGATCGCGCGGCCATCCGCGTCGTAGACAAAGCTGCCCTTGGCGCGCTCGATGATCATCGGCTCGAACGTGCCGCCGTAACGGATGAGGTGCTGCCTGGCGTTGCGCCAAAACGTTGCGTCGTCGTTGCGGGACACGATGTTTCTCCTCGTGGTTGGTGGGCACATGCGGGGCCCATGCGGGTGCGTGGCGGGAATGCCTTGCAGTGTAGGCGCGCCTCTGGTTTTATAGAATCGAATAGTTTTAATGCGAGCTAGCAGAAGCGCTAATACTTACTGAAAGTATTTTGAAATATTGTTGCCACTACTTCTTATGACTGCTCGAAGACCTACAACTCGCGGCAGCTCGCATTAGAAGTTTCTGCCGCATCAACAGCAACGCACATACCTGAGGAATAGGCAACCAACAAAATATCAAGGAAAAATTAATCCAAATCATGAAATTTAACCAAAACTAACATCGCCGCATTGATTGTATTCAATCTGATTATTAGGCTTTTACGCAGCGATCCCGCTGCAAGCATGGAGAGCCTGCGATGAACCACGAATATTATTCGGCAAAAAATTATCGAAATTACGAATAACGAATAATGAATTCGAAAATACCACCTATAGCACAATGGATACCGTCGGCGGCTCAACGGCGTTGTTGCATCAATCTGTCCGCGGCATGCCAACGTTGACATGCAACGTCCGGGCGTGGCTCCGTTAAAAAAATTCTCTTCCTGCGTAATTTTTCGATATTTCCCAGGAAGATGCGCAACAACACGACCAGCAAGCGAGCACTAAGGCCATGAAATCCGAAAACCTCTGGGCTACTGCCCTCGTTGGGGTAACCGTGCTGTGGGGCTGGTCATTTGTGGCAATACATGAATCACTTGAGGTCCTAAGTGCCTCAGCATTCAATGCGTGCCGTTTCCTGATTGGGGCGACGGTGATGCTCATTGTCTTGCTTCGCCGGCGGCGACAGATTGTTTGGCGAGAGGCACGGCGTGGTCTTCTGCCGGGACTTGTGTTGTTTCTTGCGTTTGCGCTTCAAACGGTGGGTATCGCATTCACCACCGCCTCGAATGCCAGCTTCATCACAGGCCTTGCAGTCATCTTTGCTCCATTGTTTGCGTACTGGATGCTTCAAATCAGACCAAATCGACAACAAATTGCCAGCGCGATCGTTGCCGCAATAGGGCTTGCGCTGCTGACGGTGCAGGACCTGTCGGTGCACATTGGAGACTTGCTCGTCCTCGGTTGTGCGGTCTTTACCGCCCTGCATATCGTCGTATTGTCCAAACAAAGCAAAGGTGCCGACGTCGAGTTGCTGGCGTTCGTTCAAGTTCTCATTGTCGGACTCCTCTCCCTGACGTGGTCAGTCGTGTGCAGGGAGTTTTCGGTTCCCCATACGCCCCAGCCAATATGGACGGTTGTCATCGTCGGCATTGGAGGCACGGCAGTCGGGTACTTTGTGCAGACCAAGGCTCAAGTCGAATCTTCTCCAAGTCGGATCGCGCTAATCCTCGTGCTGGAGCCGGTGTTCGGGGGGCTATTCGGATACTTCATAGGCGGAGACCGACTCAACTCCGTCAACCTCGTAGGCGCAATGTTAATCGTCATTTCGATGATTATTGCCGAGTTTCGCCCGCGCCTTCGAATCGCTCCCCATTGATGGGCGGCCTGTTGAACGACGGCGCGTTTTCCTGTGTGTGTTTCCCTCCTTCAGTAAGTGGAGAATGCTATGCCTGACACTTTCGATGAACTTAATGCATCTAGTGGACTTATCGTGATCGACAACAAGGTCGATAACACCGCGCCGTGGAATTCCTGGGCGAACGAAATCGTAACGCGTGGATACGCAATTGTCTCGATCTCGCCCGGGATGCAAGAAGACTTCCAGTCCCTCCAACAGCTTGCCGGAAGCATTGGATTTCGGGACAAAGAAGAGTTCAGCTTCATTGAACGAACGGACGGTTACTTCCCTATTGGCTACTCACATATTGGGAAGGAAAATCAGGATCGATGCGAGATATTTAATTACTGGCATCGTTTCAGGGCAGAACACGAACGGTATCCGTTCAGCCGTAGCGAATTCTACTCGCGAATCGAGAGCTACGAGGCACAGGTAGCTACGTATGGGCAAAAAATCATCGATGAAATCTGCAGGCGATACGGCTATGCACGCGAAATCCGGACTCGCGATGATTCATATCTCCAATTCAATCACTATCGCGAAGACCTGCGCCTTGGCAACTACCGATATCTGCAAAATAAGCATGAGGACGGGCATCTGATCACGATTATCAAGCCGAACGCCCCAGGCCTTGTCCTTTTCCGGGGCGATAAGGAATGTCTCGTCGATGTAGCAAAAGATCAAGCATTCGTAATCGCAGGCTCGCTGCTGACCCAGCTTTCCGAGGGCGAAATCCAGCCTGTCTACCATGCTGTCCTCAATCTTACGTTGCCGACAGCACGAGCATCAATCGTATATAACGTCAATATCCTCAGCGAGGCCATTCCGAGTTTCAAACAAGGTCGAGAAATCAAGATGTACGACTTCGCGAACGAAAAGCACCTTGAATTTGGTCACGCCCCTTACGTGGTCAATCGCATCCAGGCGAGGTAGTTGCATCAGCGTGAAGCACGCGCTCTGAGGAACAACAACAAAGGCGAATACCTTGAGTCAGTCCCTCGAAATCGATCTGCTGCGCTCGTTTGCGGTCATAGCGGAAGTGCGCTCGCTCAGCCGCGCGGCTAGCCGGATCGGCCGCACGCAGTCCGCGCTGAGCCAGCAGATGAAGCGGCTGGAAGACATCGTCGACCAGCCGCTGTTCCAGCGCACTGGCCGCGGCGTGGTGCTGACGAATCCTGGCGAGCGCCTGTTGATTCACGCCCAGCGCATGCTGCGGCTGCACGACGAGGCCATGGCCGACCTCTGCGGCAAGGGCTTGACGGGGACGATCCGCTTCGGCTGCCCGGACGACTATGCCGCCGTGTTTCTGCCCGCGCTGTTGCGCGAGTTTTCGCGCCAGCACCCGCAGGCGCTCGTGGAGGTGGTTTGCGGGCCCACGCCGCGCCTCATCGAGCAGCTCGAAAACCGCGCCGTGGATCTCGCGATGATTTCGTTGCCGGATGCACGGGCGGAGCTGCGAGACAGCGCGGACGACGACATCATTCGCCACGAGCAACTCGTGTGGATCGGCTATCCGGGGCTGGATCCGTCGCACTTCGATCCGTTGCCGCTCGCGCTCTCCGATCCGGACACGCTCGACCACATCGCCGCGTGCGAAGCGCTGCAACGTGCCGGCCGCGCTTACCGGCTGGCCTATGCGAGCAGCAGCCTCGCCGGCCTGACTGCGCTGGTGCGTTCGGGACAGGCCTTCGCGGTGATGACGCAGACGGCGGTGCCGGCGGATCTCGCGATCCTGCACGGCGATCCCGGCCTGCCGCCCCTGCCCGCCGTGGGAATTACCTTGAGGTTCGAGCGCAAGCGCCCCTCGCATCTCACCGCGGCGTTTGCCGAGCACATCCGGCTCACGCTGCCGCTGCTATGAGGGGCGCTGCGAACTAGCGCGAGACGCTCAGCCCGTGATCTTTGCGATCTGGAGCAGGTTCGTCGTGCCCGACTCGCCGAACGGCAAGCCGGCGGCAATCGCCACGAGGTCGCCTTCACGGCCGAATCCTTCGCTCACCGCCGCGCGGCACGCGAGGCCGATCATCTCGTCGACGTTGGACGCCTCCACGCGCGGCACCGCGTGAACGCCCCAGGTCAACGCGAGGCGGCGTGCAACCGTCTCCGAAGGCGTCAACGCGACGATGCGCGACGAGGCGCGCTCGCGGGCCGCCCGCAAGCTCGTGAAGCCCGAGCTCGTGTAGGTGACGGTGACGGCCGGCTCGATCAGTTGCACGGCCTTCCTGAGCGCGCAGCAGATCGAATCGGCGACCGTCGCATCGGCACGCGTGTGCGAGGCGTCGATCTGCTCGCGGTAAGCCGGGTCGCGCTCCACACGCTCGATGATGCGGTTCATGGTGGTGACCGCTTCGAGCGGGAACTTGCCGCTCGCCGATTCGGCCGAGAGCATCACCGCGTCGGCGCCTTCGTAAATCGCGCCGGCGACGTCCGAAGTTTCCGCACGCGTGGGCACCGGCGAATTCGTCATCGATTCGAGCATTTGCGTCGCCACCACCACCACGCGGCCGACGCGGCGGCATTCGCGAATGATCCGGCGCTGCAGCTCGGGAATCTGCTCGGCCGGCAGCTCCACGCCCAGGTCGCCGCGCGCGACCATCACGCCGTCGCAACGCTGGACGATGCCTTCGAGGTGATCGATCGCCAGCGGCTTCTCGAGCTTCGCCATGATCCATGCGCGATCGCCGATCAGCGCGCGCGCTTCCTCGATATCCTCCACGCATTGCACGAACGAGAGCGCCACCCAGTCGACGCCGAGCTCGAGCCCGAACGCCAGATCCGCGCGGTCCTTCTTCGTGAGCGGGGAGATCGGCAGATGGGAGCCCGGCACGTTCACGCCCTTGCGGTCGGAAATGCGGCCGCCCGCCAGCACGACGGTCTCGGCGAAGCTATCGCCCGACTCTTCCACGCGCAGACGGATCTTGCCGTCGTCGAGCAGCAGTTCCGAACCCGGCTTGATGGCTTGAAAGATCTCGGGATGCGGGAGCGGCGCGCGCGCCTGGCTGCCCGGCGTCGTATCGAGGTCGAGACGGAAGCGAGCGCCGACGGCGAGTTCCGCGGCGCCGTTCTCGAACGTTCCGAGGCGCAGCTTCGGCCCCTGGAGATCGAGCAAAATACCGACCGGGCGGCCGTATTCCTGCTCCAGACGGCGGATTTCCGCATGACGCTGGCTATGATCGTCGTGCGTGCCATGGCTGAAATTCAGCCGGAAGACGTCGACGCCCGCCTCAAAAAGTGCGCGGATGACCTTAGGGTCCGAACTGGCCGGCCCGACCGTGGCTATGATCTTGGCATTACGATTTCGCTTCATTTCCTCTCCGCGGACTACGTTGCGCCGCGCCCCACCGATGCGGGGCGCGCGAAACTCATGAACGTTCGTCAGTGTGGGGCTGCACACATGAGACACTGGGATCTGCTCCGGCGCGCTGGCGCGCCGGGCTGCGGGGCGTGAGGCTCGAATGCGGGTGAGGGTAAAAAAACCCGTCCGGCCCGCATAGCGCTGGAAAACCCCTGGAGCGGGGCGAGAAACGGGCAATGGCTTGTCGATCAACGCTTGCAGAGGCTTATCCCTCGCACGCAATACTGATTTCCCGCGAGGGGCATTCCAGGCGTCCTGACGATCCTCTATGATGACGCCCCATGCCAATTGCCGATCAAAACATCTGCATAACTAAGTGGATATATCGATCGGCAGCAGAGCGCACACGAAGCAGCAGGCGCGCACTTCCGGCCACGCCATTCCACGCAAATAGCACTACCGTTCGCCAGACGCGGCCAGATGCATTTCGAGCGCCATTCTGACCAGGCGGCTTCGCCCACGCGAACGCCCGATCCAGCGTTCCACTGATGAGACGCAGTGGCTTACCGGCACCCTCTACCGGAAACCGGTCCGCGATCCTATCTTCCATCCATGCAAACGAGGCCGTTCAGGCCGGAAGACAAGGATTCGCACCATGAAGAAGATTATCGGCAAGTACAGCAACCCCAGCCAGCACTGGGTCGGCGACGGTTTCCCGGTTCGCACGCTGTTTTCGGACCACACGGTGGGCCGCCATCTGAGCCCGTTCCTGATGCTCGACCACGCGGGCCCCGCGCAATTCGATCCGACCACGCAACAGCGCGGCGTCGGCCAGCATCCGCATCGCGGCTTTGAAACGGTGACGATCGTCTATGAGGGCGAACTCGAACACCGTGACTCGTCGGGCGGCGGCGGCAAGATCGGCCCGGGCGACGTGCAGTGGATGACCGCGGGCGCGGGCATCATTCACGAGGAATTTCACTCGCGCGATTTCGCCAGGTCGGGCGGCACGCTCGAGATGGCGCAGCTTTGGGTCAACCTGCCCGCAAAGGACAAGATGACGCCGCCGCGCTATCAGACGGTGCTCGCGGACACGATTCCGTCTGTGGAATTGCCCGGGAAGGCCGGGACCGTGCGCGTGATCGCCGGCGAATATGCGGGCCATGCCGGGCCGGCCCTCACCTTCACGTCCATGGACGTCTGGGACATGCGCGTGAAGGGTGGACACGACACGCGCCTCGTCTACCCGGCAGGACGCTCGCTTGCGCTCGTCGTGCTGCGCGGGCGCATCGTCGTGAACGGCAGTGAGCAGGTGGGAGACGGCGAGCTGGTGCTGTTCGAGCGCACGGGCACCGACGTGCAGATCGACGCGTCCAGCGACGCGACGATCCTGCTGCTCGGCGGCGAGCCGATCGACGAGCCGGTGGTCGCGTATGGCCCGTTCGTGATGAACACGGCTGAAGAGATCCGCAAGGCGGTGCTGGACTTCAATAGCGGCCGCTTTGGGCAGATCGCGAAGGAAGCGGCACCGGGCGTGCAGTAACAGCGCAATGCGCGCGCGGCGGTTTGGCTGGGCAAGCCGCCGCGCGCGATCTCGTCGTTGCGCGCCACATGCGTGGTGCAAACAGGTATGCAGGTCGAGACGTTTCCTACGGGCAGGATACCTTATCGAGTGGACAGGACAGCATGGCATACGGCGGGCGCAGTGCCATCCTTGAGGCCGGGCTTCGCGAGATCGAACTGGCTCTCGCGAATTCGATGCGTCAGATCGATGCCTGAAATCCTGGCCGCGGCGCTCCTGAACCCGCTCCTGAACCCGCTCCTGAACCGTTTTAAACCGGGCATCACATGCCGGGCAAACCGCTCACGCGCGTAACCGGTTTGTTCGCCGCTTACTGTTTTGCGGTAAGGCCAAACGCGTAGAGCTTGTGACTGGTGCCGTCGTACGGCAGGCCGAGCACCTTGGTGTGGTAGCCAGCGCCCCAGTACACCGAGCCGTCGACAATTGCCGCACCCGACACCACCGCGCCATTATTCGCATAACTCCACTTGATGGCACCGGTAGCCGCATCGAGCGCATACATGCTCGTGCCCGTGCCGGCCAGCGAACCGGCATAGACCACGCCATTGGCAGCCGACATCGCCACCGTGTCCATCTTGCCCTGCGGGTCGGCCGTGCGCCACAGCACCTTTCCGGTAGCAGCATCGACCGCCGCCCAGATGCCGCCGTTAGTGGTCTTCTGGCCATTCGGACCGTTGTCAACGTCGATCGATTTTCCGTCCAGGTTGCCGATCGAGACGTAAATACGCTTGCCGTCCGCAGCCGTACCCCACAGCATACCGCCCAGCAAGCTGCCCGGACCCACCTGGGTATGCCAAATCACCTTACCGGTCTTCGGATCGAGCGCCCAGTACACGCCGCTTTTTGCGCCCGCGCCCACTAGCGTCCTCTCCTTGCC
The DNA here is from genome assembly GCF_004353915.1 of Paraburkholderia silviterrae. Lineage (GTDB taxonomy): Bacteria > Pseudomonadota > Gammaproteobacteria > Burkholderiales > Burkholderiaceae > Paraburkholderia > Paraburkholderia silviterrae. The sequence goes on from NZ_SMRP01000017.1 coordinate 122,393, forward strand.
GTCGATGGTGGCCTTGAACAGGTTTGGCCCCGCGCCGAAATCGTAGTCCGGACCATCGTTGTGGTCGTAGTTGGTCGACATGTCGGCCGCCAACGTGCGGCTATGCCAGACCACCTTGCCGGTCTTCAGATCAAGCGCGACGAAGCTGTCGATCATGTTGGCCGGCGTATCGGGTTCACAGTTCTTCTGGGTCGGATAACGGCAGTGGCCGGGCGGCACCGAGAAATTGTTGCCGGTGGTCACGTAGAGCAGGCCGGTTTCATGATCGACCGCAGCCGTGTTGCCCCACACCGAGCCGCCGGTATAGCCCTTCGGTACCGTATAAGTCTTCCACAGCATTTTGCCGGTCTTGGCGTCGAGGGCAACCACGGCGCCGCGGTAAGTCGGCTTGTCCTTGAGCGCTTCCGCACGCGACGAGATGCCGACATAGACCATGCCGCGATCGACAATCGGCGATTGGGTGATGATCGCGGTCGGATCCGAATCCACCTTGGTCCGCCATAGTGGTGCGCCATCCTCGGCCTTGGCAGCCAGTATGAACGCGCCGGTCGGGTTGTTTGCTATCTGTGTGCCCTGACCGAAGATCAGCGTGTCTTCCCAGTACGCCGGACTGGTGCGCGAAGCATCGTTTTCGATTCCGCTGTAATCAGTAATCTTCTTCTTCCACTTCACCTTGCCGCTGGCAGCATCGACGGCCCAGAGCGAGCCGCCGAAGTCCGGCACGTACACAGTGCCGTTGGCTACAGTCGGCGTGGCCGAGACGTTGCCGTCGGTATCCAGTGTCCAGCGCGGCGTGAGCTGTGAAACGTTGTCGACACCGATGGTGTGCTCGTCCGGCGCGGTGCGCGTGTTGTCGACGCCCTGGCCGGCGAAGACCCAGTCCGCGGCCGCAATCGGGCCGCTTGCAAACATGCCGAACAGTGCGAGCGCTCCGACCATGGCTGGCGTGCGCTGGCACCATGAGGTCACGAGCCCAGCGTTTTGTTTGTCGCATTTTTTCATGACATCACCTTTACCGAGAGATCTGTGATTGATGACCGGCCGATCAGCAACGGCCCGCGTTGCAAACGCTCGATCGAAGCGGGGCGGAGGGGAACGACAGCAACATTCAGCGATGCGAGACGTACATCGTGCTTTCAAAAACCGGGACGAAGATCGGTATAGCCGGGACGGATCCACGTGGTGCAGTATCTTTTATGAAATTTAGAATTAATTTGCAAAATACTTAATCCGAATTGGAACGCAAACCCGTCGCGATCAGCATCACGTAATCAGTGTAGGCGACACGGCTCTGATGCGATGGGGGGGCCCCGCGCATCAAGACGTCGCCGTCACATGCGATGCAGGGCGTCTGCCGCGATGCGGCAGCTAAAAGGCGGTATGAATACCGACACGTGCTATTGCCTGGTTCGCACCATCCGATGCACCTTGCGGATCGAGCACGCCATTGATCTGCGCGGCAGCGCCGCTGCTCGCGCGTTGCCAGACCCCACTCACGTACACCATCGTGCGTCTGGAGAGCCAGTACTGGACCGAAGCCGTGAACTGGTGCGCGTGGTTGTTGTCGAGCGTCGCGTTGCCCTTCATGTAGAGGTAGTCGGCGCCGACCAGGACCGGGCCGCCTGTGCGCCACACCACGCCCGCCTCGCCCATCCAAACGGCGCCGCCCGACGCGGAATTGCGTACGGTCGTGAAGAGCGCGTTCGCGGTAAGCGCGCCGAAGCCGTAGTGCGTGCCGATACCCCAATTGCGCACACTCGCCGCCTGCGCGCCGGGCTGCGCCCCGTATTTCACGTTGGTATAGGCGGCGTCGGCACCGGACGGACCGCGCGTGTAATCGATGCCGAGACTCACCGTGTTGTTCGCGCCGAACGATCCCGGCACGCCGCCGAAGCCGTAAAGCGCGCCGGCGCGCAAGCCCCCGAACACCGGGCTCACGTACTTCACCGAGCTCGCCACGCGCTGGCTGCCTGCCAGCCGGTCCCAGTCGAACGCCCCGGTCGGATTGCCCGGCAGCGCGAGCTTCTGGAACGGTCCGTTGCGCATGTTGTAGAGGCCGCCCACGTCGCGCGCCGCGTCATCGCCCGTGAAGAACAGAAAATCGGGCATGAAGTCGTATTGGTTGCCAAGCGTGAGCGTGCCGAGACGCACATTGTCGAGCCCCACGTAAGCCGTCCGCCCGAACAGGCCGTTGCCGATTGTCGCGCCATTGGCCATCGAGAACTGGTCGAGCAGCTCGAACACAGCGTGGGTACCGCCGCCAAGGTCCTCACCGCCGCGCAGGCCGAAGAGGTTCGGCGTGTAGATGCCGTCGTCGAATTTCATGTTGCCGTGTCCGCCCTCGTTGCTCACGTAGCTCACGCCCGCATCCATCATGCCAAACAGTGTCACGCTGCTCTGCGCGTGCGCCGACGTTGCGCACGCCGCCAATACGGCCCCGGTTGCTGCGCGACTCAGCGTGCACTTCGCGGCACGCATTTTCCGGTTCCCCATCGACTGCCCCTGTTAATTTACGTACCTGATCAATAACCGTGGAGCTTCGGCCCGACCTGCCGGACACAGGCGCCGTCAGGCGCCCGCTTCGCCCTGTCCACTAGCGTTCGGTGTTCTCGAAGAAATAGTCGGGCACGTCCGGGCCCCACAGATATAACGAATCCTCGGGCGGATGGTTGCCGCGGGGCCATTCGGTCCCGGCCCCCACGTAGTCGATATCGGCCGAATATTCCCAGTACGATCCCCAGGGGTCGCGCACGTACTGAAAGTAGTTCGACCCGAGCACATGACGCCCGACACCCCAGCCCTGCTTGTATCCAGCGTGCGCCATCTGCATCTTGCCGAGCCCCACCTCGTCGACCGTGGGAACGTCCCACGCGCTGTGGTGCCAGCCCTTCGCGTCGCCCTGTGCAAACGCGACCAGATGATGATCGCTGCCATGCCTTGCATGGAGGAACGCGACGATGCCCTCGGAGCCATCGGAAAGCCGCAGGCCGAGTGCGCGCTCGTAGAAGGCGACGGCACGCGATACGTCCGGCGTGAACATCAGCACGTGCGAGAGACGCGTCGGGCAGGCCTGCCCCGCTTGCGCCCTGAAGCTCGCTCCACGCAGCCTCGGCAGTTTCGCTTCCTGGCGCACGGTGGGTTTGCAGCCGGGCGAGGTCTTTACGCCCGGCCTGACCTGAAGGAGATTGCCGTCCGGATCCTCGAACCAGAAACCGTCCGGGGACGCGAGCGCCGGCGCCGATGCCTGCCGCCCTCCCGCGCCCAAGATCTGTTCGCGCAACGGCTCGAAGTCGTCGGCGAAGCAGTTGAACGACAGCCATGCGAGCCGCTTGCGCGGGCCCTGTCGAACGCTGACCCAGACATGGGCGCTCGCCGAAGCACGCAGCAAAAGCTGCTCATCCTGTGCTTCGATAGCGAAGCCGAACGCGGACAGAAAGCGCCGCGCCTCGGCCAGGTCCGGCACCTCGAGTGCGAAGTGGTCGATGCTATGCACGCCAAACGCAGCGCGATCCGTTGTTGACGATGCCATGAATACCCTCCCTCACACGCCGACCGTCGCGGCGGCGACATGGGCAGCGCCCTGCACGCTCTCACCGGGCGCCTTGCCGAGTATCTGCGAGAACACGCGCCGCAGCTCGCCCACGGGATCGGCGGCCAGCGTCTCGGCACGCCATGCCACGAAGCGGTCGGGCCGAACCAGCAGGCAGCCATGATCCTCGATCTCGCGCTGTCTCGCCCAGTCGCCATAGGCGTCGAATGTCCCGGTTCCATGCGCAATGGACACCGCGTTCACATCGACGCCGAACGCCTCGCCCATCTGCTTCGCCGCGTCGATCCACGCCTCGCCGCCGGCCCCGGTGAGCACCGTGAACGCGCCGTGCCCGACCAGATCGAGCGTCGAGACGAGCTCGCGCTCACGCTGTATCCACGCGTGCGGGATCGAGGCACCCGGCGTGGTCGTGGCGTGATAGTACAACTCCGGATCGCGGCTCGGCACGGGAAACGTCGCGCCGTCGCGTACGATCGCCGGTGACGTATAGCGCTGCCCCAGCTCGACGCCATGGCAATTGAATTGATAGTTCTGCAAATCGATGGCAACGGCCAGCGCCTTGCGGCGCGCGCGGCCAGTTGCGCCATCGGACAGCAGCTCGTCGAGCGACTTCCATCCGTCCGCTGCGCTCTGCCCCTCGGCGAAACCGAGCGCTTGCGCGATCGGCCGCATCTCGCCCACCGACTGGATGGCGCGCTTGACCACGCCCTCGGCAACCGGCTGGCGCTCGTCCGAATAGGTCTGCAGCAGCGCGGGCGAAGCCTGGCCCTTGACGATCATCGCCAACTTCCACGCGAGATTGAAGCCGTCCTGGACCGAGGTGTTCGAGCCGAGCCCGTTGGCCGGCGGGTGGCGGTGCGCCGCATCGCCCGCGATCGCGACGCGCCCCTTGACCATATTGCGCGCGTGCATGCGGTTGATCGTCCACTTCGAGACAGCCTTCACGCGAATAGGCACGTCCGGGTCGCCGATGGTCGCGCGGGCGCGCGCGATCACGGCTTCTTCGCTCAGGTCGGGCTCGCCGTCCTTCGGGTTGTACATGAACAGCAGCACCCACTCGTTCCACGGCCGCACGCAAATCCAGGTGCCGCTACCCACCCAGTAATCGCTGCCGGGCTGGCACATCCAGTACAGCACGCCGGGCCGATGCGCGGTGTACTTCGTGAGGTCGGCCTCGAGCCAGCAATTGACCGCGCAACCGAGGCCCATCTCGCCGTCCAGCTCGAAGCCGAGCTGCTTGACGACGAGGCTCTGCGCGCCGTCCGCGCCCACCGCGTAGTCGGACACGATCTCGAACTCCTCGCCCGTGAGCCGGTCGACCACGCGCGAGTACACAGCTTCGTCGGTCTGCCGGATCGACACCAGCTCCGTGTTGAACAGCATCTTCGCGCCATACTCACGCGCAGCCGTCAGGATGATGGGCTCGAGCAGATGCTGCGGCGCATTGCACATCTGCGAGGGACTCGCGGCCTCGTAATCGGACTTGCGCTTGATCCCCGTGCCCCATGTTTGAAGGCGTGCGAATTCCGTGCCGGCGAAGCTCGTTGCCCACACATTGTTGCTCATCAGCTCGTGCGGGGTCGCCAGCGCGCGCACGCGCTCCTCGATGCCGAGATCGCGAAACACCTCCACGGTGCGCTGATTCGTGATGTGCGCGCGCGGCGAATGCGCGGTGCCCGGATAGCGCGTGATGGCCAGCACCTCAACGCCGTATTTCGCCAGCAACGCGGCGGTCGTCAGCCCGGCGGGACCGGCCCCCACCACGAATACGGGTACGCGAATCTGTCTCATGTCTGCTCCTGTGTCCTCTGTTCTTTCTGGGCCGCTCGTGGCCGCCCGTGCGATCTGGTTCGATCTTTTGCGATCTGGTGCGATACCGTGCCGTTGCGCCCGCGCGCTCAGCGCTGCGGGGCTTCGTCCCGCACGACGTTGCGCAGCACGCCGAGACCTTCGATCTCGACCTCGCACACGTCGCCCGCGCGCATGATGAGCTTGGGCTCGCGGGCCCAGCCGATGCCGGCCGGCGTGCCGCTCACGATCACATCTCCGGCTTCGAGCGTGATCGCTTCGCTGATCACGGCAATCAGGGTGGCCACGTCGAACAGCATGTCGTCGGTGTTGGCCGACTGCACGACCTTGCCGTTCAGGCGCGTTTCCAGCTTGAGCCCCTTGCCGCCCGCCGGCACCTCGTCGGCGGTCACGAGCGACGGTCCGAACGCGCCCGTGCCGTCGAAGTTCTTGCCGACCGTCCATTGCGGCGCCTTGAACTGGTATTCGCGCACGGAGCCGTCGTTGAAAACCGAGTAGCCGGCCACGCAATCGAGCGCTTTCGACAGCGGAATGTGGCGGCCGCCGCGCTTTAGCACCACGGCCATCTCGCCTTCGAAGTCCAGCGAATCGGACACGAGCGGCCGGATCATCGGTGCGTCGTGCGCAATCAGGCTGGTATTGAAGCGTGGAAACAGGGTCGGATATGAGGGCTGTTCGTACGGGCTTTCCTTCGTATGATCCGCGTAGTTCAGACCCACGCAAATGATTTTCCCGGGCCGCGTCAGGGGCGGCAGCAGCGTGACGTCGCTCAGGTTGTACTGCGTGCCGGCCGGCCGCTGGGCATTTGCCCAGTCGACCAGATCCACGCCTTGCGCGAGCAACTGCTCCAGCGTCGCGTCGCCCAGCGACACGATCGCCGAGCCTTCGAGCAAGCCCAGCAGACGGGTCTTTCCATCGGGCGAAAAATTCACGTAATGCATGACGACTCCAGTTCAGGTGAGGGGCGACGACTAGCGCGCCGCCGTTGGATACAAAAGTACAAAATATATATATTTTAGTCTTTGATCGTTAACCCTGAGTTCTGCATACATACGTGTTTCTGAATATAATCAAGCCCACACGCAGGAGAACCTTGTGGACATCACGCTCGAGAACGCAGACACCGGCGCATCGCGCACCATGGCATCGGTGCTGGCGGACGCCATTCTTCAGGACATCGTCACGGGCGCGCTGCCGCCCGGGTCGAAGCTCAAGATCCGCGAGCTGGCGGACCGCTATCAGGCGGGCGTCATTCCGTTGCGCGAGGCCGTTTCGCGGCTCGCGATGAGCGGGTTCGTGGAGGCGGAGGACCAGCGCGGCTTCCGGGTCACGCAGGTTTCGCACGAAGATCTCGAAGATGTGACTTCTGTGCGCCAGTGCATTGAATCCGAGGCGTTGCGCGATGCGATCGAGAGCGGGAATCTCGAATGGGAAGGCGCCGTGCTCTCGGCGTTCCATCAGGTGAACAGTCTGCCGACAGTGACAGGCGACCCGCCGCGCATGAACCCGGCGTGGGAGCGCGCTCACGACCATTTCCACACCACGCTGCTCGCGGGGTGCCGCTCGAAGTGGCTCAAGCATTTCGCGGCCACGCTGCGCACCCAGACGGCGCGCTACCGCCATATGTCGTTGCGCAGCGAGCACGCGGTGGAGCGCAACGTTGCCAAGGAGCACGAAGATATTGTGAAGGCCGTGCTCGCGCGCGACGCGGATCTCGCCTGCGCGCTGCTGAGCCAGCATTTCGCCGTCACGACCCAGCTGGTGCTCGAGCGCACGGCCGAACCCACCACTGCCCGGAAGAACACGGCGGCCACCGCCCGCAAGCGCCGCGCGGCATCCTGAATCCCCGCATGATCGGGCGCTACGGCGCCTGAAGCTGCCGTACCCTGCCCCGTGCCCCCGGCGCTCGCCGGCGGCCGCTCTTTGCGCACGTGCATCCATCGCGCCGGCATGTGCGCGTTCCCTCGCATCCTCTCTCATCGCCCCCGCTCGCCATCGCGACGCGCAAGGCTTCGCTTGCGCGTCGCGATGCGCTGCACCCGCCCTGCGCCTGACATGACCTCTGTGCCGCCTCGATTCCGGCATCTGCATACATCCCTATCACTTCAATAGTTTTTATCTTTTTGTATATTTTTATTTCTAACGTATATTCATCGACAGATCGGAGCCCGCCTTCGGGAGGCTCCATCGGACACCGAACAATATATGGAGGAAGACGATGCATCACAGCTTGAAATGGGCCGGGCGTGAGACGGCCGCGCCCGCGACGCAGCCTGCCGCTTGCGACGGCGAATACGATGTGATCGTGGTAGGCGCGGGCGGTGGCGGCCTGCCTGCCGCGCTCTTTGCGCGCTGGCTCGGGAACTCGGTGGCGCTGGTGGAAAAAGCCGACGTCGTGGGCGGCACGGCGCGCAAGGCCGCGTTCTGGTACTGGGTGCCGAACAACCGGCCGATGCGCGAAGCCGGGCTCGTCGACGACAAGGACGACTGCCTGCGCTACATGGCGCGGCTCGCGCGCCCCGAACGCTACCAGCCCGATGCACCGCTGCTCGGCCTCGAGCCCTGGGAATACGAAGCCTTCGAAGCCATCTACGAAAGCGCCTCGCCGGCGGCGCAGGCGCTTCACGAGCGCGGCGCGCTGCGCTACCGGCATTGCGCCGACGTCACCGACTACTGGGCCGAGATGCCGGAAAACAAGGCGCCGCGCGGCCGCGTGCTGCTGCCCGCGGATGCGTGCGAGTCGATGTCCGATGGCGGGAAGGTCGCGGTCGAATCGATGCAGGCCGCGGCGCTGCGCGACGGCGTGCAGATCATGACCGGCGTGCGCGTGCAGCGGGTCATGCGCAACGGCAAAGGCGAAGTCGCCGGCGTGCAAGCCACGCGTGCGAGCGGCGAGCGGCTCACGCTCGGTGCGCGCAAGGCCGTGATCTTTGCGACCGGCGGCTTCACGCACGATCTCGCGCTGCGGGCGAATTTCCTGCATGCGCCGTTCGTCGGAGGCTGCGCCGCGCGCAGCAACGAAGGCGACTTCGTGCGCATCGCCAGCGCGGCCGGAGCCCAGCTGCGCAACATGAACTACGCATGGATGTGCCCGGTCGCGCTCGAACGCGTGGCGGCTGGCGGCGACGATTTCACCGGCACCTTCTCGGTCGGCGGGGACTCGATGCTGTGGGTGAACAAGACCGGACAGCGCGTCGTCAACGAGAAGCTCGCCTACAACGAAATCGCCCAGACCTTCTTCGAATGGGACCCGCAGCGTGCCGAGTATCCGAACTTCGTCCAGCTCGCCATCTGGGATCAGCGCAGCCAGCAACATTGCGCCAGCACCGAGTATGGCCGGCTGATCCGTCCGTCGGCAGGCAACGAAGCGTTCGAGCTGCGCGGCGAAACGCTCGACGAGCTAACCGACGCGATTCGCGAGCGCCTGGAGAAGTATGCACACCTGACCGGCAACGCCCGGCTCAGCGACGATTTCATCACGAATCTGCATGCGTCGATCGCGCGCTTCAATACGTTTGCGCGCGAAGGCAAGGACCATGATTTCCGGCGCGGCGAGCGTCTGGTCGAACGCATGTTCAACGGCCCGACCGGCGAGCCGCTCGAACACGGCAACCCGACCCTGTACCCGCTCTCCGACACCGGGCCCTACTACGCGGCGCTGGTTGCCGGCGGCACGCTGGACACGAAGGGAGGGCCGATGACCAATGCCAGCGCGCAGGTGCTGGACGATCTTGGCGTGCCGATTCCAGGCCTGTACGGCGTGGGCAACTGCGTCGCCTCCGCCTCCGCGCGCGCCTACTGGGCAGGCGGCGGCACGCTGGGGCCGATCATCGCGTTCGCGTGGCGCGCAGCCCATGCGGCGCACGACGAAGCCATCAAGCACGCCGCGCCTGCCGAAGCCGCCCTCGGCTGAGCGCGCGCCCGCATCACGACATCTTCAAGCCGTTCCTATCACCCCGTCGCAGCGGCATTTGCCATCCGCTGCGCATTTCAAGGAGACACCCATGCAAATCCAGTCGATGACCGATGAGCAACGCAAAGCCGTGGCACTCGAATACTTCAAGCGCATGGATCGCGGCGACGAGATCCTGAGCCTCTTTGACGAGCATGCCCAGGTCTATTTCCCGAAGTGGGGCATCGCCAGCGGCCGCAGCGAGATCGCCAGGCTGTTCGACGACCTGCTCGGCATTCTTGCCGAAATCGGCCATGACGTGACGTATGCCAATTTCATCCAGCAGGGCGATCTCGTGGTGGTCGAAGCGACCTCGCACGGCCGGCTCAAGAGCGGCGAAACGTGGCGCGCGGGCACTTCCCACGCGGGACGCTGGTGCGATGTGTTCGAGATCCGCGACTTCAAGATCCAGCGCTGCCACATCTATCTCGACCCGGACTATGCCGGCGCCGACACGGCGCGCTACCCGTGGCTCGCGAAAGACAGCGCGCGACGCTACTGATGCGCGCGCGGGTCCGGTGTTTTCCCTTTACGCGAAACAACATGGAGCAAGGAGCACGATCATGAATCGATTCGAAGGCAGGACCGTCGTCATTACTGGCGCTGCACGCGGCCAGGGGGCGGCCGAGGCGAAACGCTTTCATCGCGAAGGCGCAAACGTGGTATTGACCGATCTGCTCGTGGAAGACGGCGAGGCCCTCGCGCGCGAGCTTGGCGAACGCGCGGCCTTCGTCGAGCACGACGTCACCGACGAGGCGTCGTGGATACGCGTCTTCGAGCGCACCACGAGTCTGTTCGGGCAATGCGACGTGCTCGTCAACAATGCCGGCATCTACCGGCCGGCGGCGCTCGGCGATACGACGACGCAGCTGGCCGAGCAGCACTTTCGCGTCAACCAGCTCGGCACGCTGCTCGGCATGAAGCACGCGATCAAACCCCTGAGCGCGAGCGGACGGGGGGCGATCGTCAATATTTCGTCCGTTGCCGGGCTGCGCGGCTTCGCCAATGCCATTTCATACGGCAGCACCAAATGGGCCGTACGCGGCATGACCAAGGTCGCGGCGGCCGAACTGGCGCCGCACGGCATCCGCGTGAACTCGGTTCATCCAGGCTTCATCGCCACCGAGATGCTCAAGGAGAACCCGGACGAAACGAACCGGATTGGCGCTGAAGCCGCACCGCTGAAGCGTCACGGCACGCCCGACGAGGTGGCCGCACTGGTGGCCTTCCTGTCGAGCGACGAGAGCGCGTTCATCACGGGGGCCGAGATCGCGATCGACGGCGGCTGGGCAATCTAGACGCTGCGTGCGGACACCTGCGCATCGCGCGCTGGTGTCCGCCACCCCAAACCGCGAGGCCAATCGTCATATTTAATTAGTATTCCAAATATTTTAATCCATTGACTTCTTGCAATTCGCGCAGACGAAGACGTAAGGGGAGACACCTGATGCTGCAAGATAGAAAGCGCGCGCGGCGCCTGGCCGGTTGCGCGGCAGGCATGCTGATCTGCGGATCGGCGCACGCGCAAAGCCAGGTCACGCTGTTCGGCCTGATCGACGGCGGCCTGCTCTACACGAGCAAGACACTCGACGCCACCACGGGCGCCAACGCCGGCAAGCAGTTCTCAATGATCGACGGCGGTTCGTCGTATTCGCAGTTCGGCATACTCGGCAGCGAGGATCTCGGCGGCGGACTGCAAGCCAAATTCAAGCTCGAAAGCGGGATCAGCATTGCCAACGGAGCGATCGCGCACTGCGACGGCAACCTGTTCGGCTGCGAAGCGTGGGTCGCGCTCGAGAGCCGCTACGGCGAAGTGAAGACCGGCCTGCAATTCTCGCCGTTCTTCCTCGCCCTGTACGCGTCCGACCCACGCAACATGTCGTTCTTCGGCAGCGGCGGCGTCAATCTCGTCGACAACCTGCTCGGCACGAGCATTTTCAGTGCAAGCTCGGTCTCGTACACGAGCCCGGCACTCTGGGGCCTGCAGACCAGTCTCCTGTATTCGTTCGGCGGCAAGCCCGGCGATTTCCGGGCGGGCCGGCAATACTCCGCCAGCGTCAAGTATGAGTATGGCGGCCTGATGGTCAATGCAGCGATCTTCGACAGCAACAGCGGCAGCGCGAATCCCACGCCCACACCGACCGACCTTGCCGCCGAGGGCCGCACGCTCGGCGCGGCGTTCAAATTCGGCGCGGTCACGGTGAAGGCGTCGTTCGTCAACTACAAGGTCGCCGGCTCGTTCGACAACAACGTCTATGGTGGCGGCCTGTCGTGGTACGTGACGCCCGCGCTGGACCTCGACGGCGGCGTGTGGGTCACCAGCGACCGCAATCACACGGCCAATCATTCGCTGCTGGCCGCGCTGGGGGCGAGCTATTTCCTGTCGAAGCGGACCACGCTCTACGCGCAAGTCGCCTCCGTGGACAACCACGGAGCGATGAACACGGGCTTGTCGGTCAATGGCGCGCTCTATGGCGTGTCCGGCAACACGGTGGGCGCCACGGTCGGCATCCGCCACTCGTTCTGATCAGGGAGAAAATTCGTTGAAATCCGCTTACCTGGCCATTTACCCGGCCATTTACCCGGTTGCGCTCTGCATGGCCTTTTTCATGGCGGCGAGCGCCATCGACGCACATGCGCAAGCCGCCAACGGCGACTTGCCGATGGCGTCGCAATCCATTGCGGCGAGCGACGCCGTAATCACCAAAGACGCGAAAGCCGCGAAGGCCGCCAACCGGGCGCTGCGCAAAATAGTCATGCGCCAGCTTTCACGCACGCGCGGGCTCGATGTCGACGGCATCAACGTCACGGCTGTCGACGGCGTCGTGACGCTGCTGGGCACCGTGCCCGACACCGGCCAGATCGATCTGGCTGCCGACGTGGCGCGTGACATTGCGGGCGTCCAGGCGGTCCGCAACGGCCTGACGCTGCAGACCAACGCAAAGTGAGGCAAAGCCGGCCCGCAAGGCCGGCCTGCCACGCTCCAGACGAGCTTCACGCCTCGTCGATCTGCCCGAACCGGTGCGCGAGGAAATCGATGAGCTTGCGCACGGAAGGCAGCAGCCCCCGGCGCGAAGGGAACACCGCGTGAACGATACCGCTTTTGGGCAGCCACTCCGGCATGACCTTCACGAGCGCGCCGCTCGCGAGCTCGTCCGTCACCATCATGTCCGGAAGCTGGACAATGCCCACGCCCGCGGCGGCGGCCTGGCGCAACGCGGTCATGTCGTCGGTGATGAAGCGCGGCGTATGGCGCACCGTCGCCGAGGTCCCGTCGGCGCCGTCGAACTGCCACACGTGCTCATATGTTGGCGGCCCCAGATCGAGCGTAGGCACGCGCGCCAGGTCGGCAGGCACGCCCGGCATGCCGAATGCCTTCAGGAACGCCGGCGATGCCACGAGGCACCAGCGGCGCTCGGCCAGCACGCGCATCACGAGGTCGCTGTCCTTCAACGGCGGCGGGCGCACGCGGATCGCCACGTCGACACCCTCGCCGATCACGTCCACCACGCGGTTGGTGGCTTCGAGATGAACCGTGACACGCGGCGTTTCGGCCATGAAGTCCGCAAGCATGGCGCCGATGCGCGCGTGCAGGATCGCCACGGGACACGTCACACGAATCACGCCCTGCGGCTCCGAGCGGTTCAGCTCGATCGAGCGTTGCGCGGCCTCCGCCTCGATCAGCATGGCCCGGCAGTGGCCGTAATAGATCTGCCCAATCTCGGTCACCGTGAAGCGGCGCGTCGAGCGCTGGATGAGGCGCACGCCGAGCTGCTCCTCGAGCAGGCCGACGCGGCGGCTCAGTGTCGACTTCGGGATGCCGAGCGCCCGCCCTGCCGGCGCAAACCCCAGGTGGTCGACCACCTGGGCGAACAGATAGAGATCGTTCAGATCCTGCATGGCACCGTTGTGGATCGTTCCATTTTCGAGACTCAGAGGATAACGCAAGCCGACTACCGCATCCGCGTGCACTGACCTACGCTAGCGGCTATTCACATTCGCATCGTTGCTCGTCTGAATCGCGAGCCGGGCCCACGTCATGAAGCCATTGAGCAGTGAGCAGATCCAGGCGTTCCTGTTGACCGTCGAATGGCGCAGCCTCACAGAGGCGGCGCGGCGGCTGAACCTCTCGAAGTCCGTCGTCAGCAAGCGCGTAACCGACCTCGAGCGCGATCTGGGCGTGCAGTTGCTGCTGCGCTCGCCGCGCAACGTGCAGCCGACCGAAGCCGGCGTCATGTTCTACGAAGCGGCATCCGATTCGATGCGGCGCCTGAACGACATCGTCGAGATCCTCACCGAGCAGTCGAACGGGCTGTGCGGCGACCTGCGCGTCACCGCGCCGGTCAGCCTGACCCAACGCTGGCTGGGCGACGCGATCGGCCGCTTCGCCGCCGCGCACCCGCGCCTGCATGTCTCGCTGGAGCTCGACGACCGGATGCTCAATCTGGAGGCGGAGCGCATCGACATCGCGGTGCGCGTCGCGCGCTTGCCGGACAGCTCGCTGATCGCCCGGCGCCTTGGCGTGAGCGAGCGCGTGGTGGTGGCGAGCCCGGACTATCTGCGCGAGCATGGCGCGCCGCGCTCGCTTGCCGACCTCGGCGCCCATCGTTGCCTGTGCTACAGCAATGTTCCCGCATCGCAGACGTGGAGCTTCCAGCCGCCGTCGCCGCACGGCAAGCCGCGCACGGTCGCGCCGGCCAGCGCCTTCGCGTCGAACAACGGCGACGCGCTGCGCGATGCCGCCGTGAGCGGGGTCGGGCTGGCGGTCCTGCCCACCTTCATTGCGGCACAGGATCTCGCGAACGGCACGCTCATTCGCGTGCTGCCCGACGAGCGCCCCGAGGACGACATCATCTACAGCGTGTATCCGCGCAGCCCCTTCCCTTCGCAGAAGCTGCGCGCATTCACGGAGCATGTGCGTCTCGCGCTCGTCGATTGTCCGTGGGACAACGTGCTGAACGTCGCTACGGAAGCGGGATAAAGCCATGACAGGGGGTGAACGCTGCGCCACGCTTAGCCATGCACGGGTGGGCGATTGCTCCCGACACGGACCACCGCGTCGATGGCACAATCTTCCTGGCCGGCACGCTGCCCGTGCCAGGCTCCCCCGACTCAACCGGCGCCTCTCGCCGCCGCCCGCTTGCGGACGCCCGGCGGCACGAGAAACGCCTCGCACCGAGGATTGAACCATGCCGCTCGCCACCGCCACCGCTCGCCTTGCCGCCGATGCGCCCAACTACGTCGTCGCCCTCGAGGCCGGCCACCACGCGCTGACCGGCGACGAAGGCCCTCACGAAGGCGGCGAGGATCGCGGCCCGGCGCCGTTCGCGTTCGTGCTCTCCGGGCTTGCCGCCTGCACGGCCGCCACGCTGCGCATGTACATGCAGCGCAAGACGTGGCCGAACGCGACGATCGGCGTGGAAGTCAGCCTGCACGCCGAGCACGACGGCACGCAGTACATCCGCCGCGGCGTAACCGTCGAAGGCGTGGACGAGGCGCAACGCGCACGGCTTGCCGAGATCTGCGAGAAGACGCCCGTCACGCTCTTCATCAAGCGCGGCACGCGCATCGACACGACGCTGCACGCGGCGTGAGACAAGCCTGACCATTCGGCATCCTGAATAAATAGACGCGTGATCGACAGGTATTCGAGTGGTGGGTGCCGGAGCGTGGATTCAAAATGCATATAAATCGCTCCGGCATTGGCGCCTGTCCAGGGCATTAAACGGCGTATTTTTTGCCGAAATAGAACTTTCACAATAATTTCAGCAACAAGTACCGATACGCGCTTGCCGCACGCGTCGCCATTTAACAATCTCTATTAACCGGAACGGTTCAGCGATTCAATTATCCGATAAAATCCGTACCCGAGAATCGGATGAGAGAGTCATCCGCACAAGAATTTGAATGAAAAGGGGCGTGATGGACGCGCAAGACCGGGGAGCGGGCCTCTCGGGGGAAAACATTCCCGCAGGCATGAGGCGGCGGTTTTTCGACAAGCCGCACGCGGCGGTTATTGCACGCCACGCGACACGCGCCGGCCATTAAAATCATGCAGTTCCGGAAATCAGCCTCGCTGCGCCATTATCTGCCCATATTGCTGCCCGCCTCGCTGCTGCAGGCCGCCATGCTGTGCGCAGTGCCCACCCCTGCCCGTGCCGATTGCATCGACGATGCGGCATCGTTTCAGCACGTCAATGTGAGCCTGATGCGTGCCATTGCACAGGTGGAATCGGGCACGCAAACCCACGCCATCAACACCAATAGCGACGGCACGGTCGATATCGGCCTCATGCAGATCAACAGCTCCTGGCTGCCGCGCCTCGCTCGCGAAGGCATCTCGGAGCAGAGCCTGTTCGATCCGTGCACGAATGCGTACGTCGGCGCTTGGATACTCGCGGAGAATATCCGCCAGTACGGCCCCACGTGGAGCGCGATTGGCGCCTACAACGCCTCGTCGCCCGACAAGCGTCTCGCGTACGCCCGCAAGGTCTACGCCACCGCGCAATCCATCATCCGCTCGCCGGACTCGCCCATGCCTATCCTTCCGCCGTCGTATGTGCCGCCCGAGACCTATAACCCGTTCGCGACGCTGCAGGTCAATCAGGTCAAGATGAACACGCCGCGCGGCGCGCAAGCCATGCCGGCGTCGGCACCGGCATCGGCACCGGGAACGCCTGCCATTTCGTCGGCCTCGCCGGGCGCCTACAACTTCGGCTGGATCACGAGCGGCGCGGACGCAGCGAAACCCGTGCAGGTATTCGACGACGGCACCAAGGTCTACGTCCAGTTCAGCGACATGAAGCACGTGCCGGCCATCTTTGCGGAAACGCCGCGCGGGCGCGTCGTGCTGCGCTGGGAGGCGCAGCCGCCCTATGCCGTCATTGCATCGCCGGAGCGCAAGCTGGTCTTCCAGATCGGCTCGGCCGAGGCAATCGCGCAGAAGACGAGCGCGGGCGCAGCCGCGGGAACCGCGACGGCGCAAACCCCGGCTGCCAACGCGACCGCCGCGCCGAAGACCGCCGCCGCGCGCGGGGCATCGAGCGTGTCGACGGACGCGCTTTGGTATGTCACGGCGTCGTCGCCGGGCAAAGCGCCTGCGGCGAGCTTGCCCGCGCCACAGGCCAACGTGGGCACGGCACAGACCACGCCAGCGAGCGTGCAGCAGACAGCACAATCGGCACAACCGGCACAACCGGCACAATCGGCACAACCGGTCCAGACGGGCAGCGCCAGCCCGACTCCGGCGCCCAGGCCGCCAACGACCGCTCCCGGAACCAGCGCCCTCTGGTACGTCACGAAGTGACCTTCCCGCACGGCACGCTGCGCTGAGTCGGGCGCGCCAGCGGCGGCCCCGCCCCGCTGCGACACCTTGCCGATCAAGCGTCCGGGTCCGGCTCGCAGGGGTAGACGATCGTTGCGTCGGGCTGAATCACGGCGCCTGCGCTCAGCCGGGCGGGTTCGAGACGGCCAGCGCCCATGATGTGGAAGACCGTCTCGCCGCGCGCGATCAGATAGTCGGCGATGATGCGCCGGTGGCACCGCCACCACACAGCCTCGGAGCACATGACCGCGCAGCGCCGGGCGCGCCCCAGATCGATCACGCGATCGAGGCCCGCGTGGAACTCTGCTGTTAGCGCGTAATCGGCGTAGTGATGAAAGCTCTTGTTGGTCCAGAAGCCGTTGACGTCCGCGGGGACCGTCCGCGTTCTTCCGCGCAGGCCGCCAAGCGCCGCCTCATGCTCGTACCCGATGTCGAATGGTTCGAGCGCCTCCGGAAGCGTTGCTTCGTTGAACTGAGGGTTGGCTCTCGACCCCGGCATTTTTCTCACGTCCGCGACCACGCCTATCTCAGCGCCGGTCAACAGGCCGATGAAGTCGTCGAGGGTGTGGTCGGAGTGGCCGATCGTAAAGAACGGGAGCGTCACGTGTCGCCTTCGGCTCAAAGCAGTTGAAGAACCCGGCCCCGGTGAGCGGCAATATGGTCGGTCTTGTCGCTCTTGATCTCGTACTGGGGATCGTCCGGCGAAGCACGATGCGTATGGCCCTTATAGTCGAAGTCCGGCGCTTCGACTGCCAATCCCTTGCCGCCGCAATCATATGCATCGGCTTATTCGATGCATCGTGCTGCACGAATAGTGTGCTCCTTTCATTATGCCCCTCGTTGCTTTTCGAGGCGCAAGCACGGTCTTGCCGTTAAAATCTCGCCCTTTCGTGCCTTTTCCCTCCTGACCTTCCCCGACCGCCGTCCCCCGATGCAACCCGCCGCCTCCAGCCAATCCGCCGCCCAACCCACTTCCCGCAGCGCCGCCGACGACGCCGAACTCGCCCACGACCTCGTCTACGGCCCCGACGACCGGCCCGCCCCCACACTCGCCTTCGTAGCCGCCCTGCAGCACCTGCTGGCCATCATCGTGCCTATCGTCACGCCGGGCCTCCTGATCTGCCAGGCACTGGGCGTCTCGAGCCGCGACACCACGCTGATCGTCTCGATGTCGCTCGTGATCTCCGGCATCGCCACCTTCCTCCAGTGCAAGCGCTTCGGGCCGCTGGGCGCGGGCCTCCTGATCGTGCAGGGCACGAGCTTCAACTTCGTCGGCCCGCTCATCGCGGGCGGCAGCCTGATGGTCAAGCAGGGCATGCCGGTCGCCACGGTAATGTCGGCGATCTTCGGCGTCGTGATCGCCGGCTCGTTCGTCGAAATGGGCGTCTCGCGCATCCTGCCGTTCATCAAGCGGCTCATCACGCCGCTCGTCACCGGCATCGTGGTCCTGCTGATCGGCCTCACCCTCATCAAGGTCGGCCTCATCAGCATGGGCGGCGGCTACGGCGCCATCGCCAAGGGCACCTTCGCGAACCCCGAGAACCTCACGCTCTCGTGCGTCGTCCTCGGCACCATCATCGTGCTCAACCGCGTGCCCATCGTCTGGGTGCGCAGCACGGCGCTCGTGATCGCGCTCGCGATCGGCTATGTCGTGGCCGGCGCCATGGGCCGGCTCGACTTCACCGGCGCGCGCGAAGCCGCCCTCTTTCAGATTCCGACCCCGCTGCACTTTGGCCTGGGCTTCTCGTGGTCGCTCTTCGTGCCGATGCTGATCATCTACCTCGTCACCTCGCTCGAAGCCATTGGCGACGTCACGGCCACCAGCAAGATCTCGAAAGAGCCCGTCGAAGGCCCCGTGTGGATGCGGCGCATCAAGGGCGGCGTGCTCGTGAACGGCGCCAACTCGCTGCTGGCCGGCATGTTCAACACCTTCCCGAGCTCGGTGTTTGCCCAGAACAACGGCGTGATCCAGATCACCGGCATCGCGAGCCGCCATGTGGGCATCTGGATCGCGGGCATGCTCGTGGTGCTCGGCCTGTTTCCGCCGGTCGCGGGCGCCCTGCAAGCCGTGCCCGAGCCCGTGCTGGGCGGCGCCGCCATGGTGATGTTCGGCGCGGTGGCCGCTTCGGGCATCAACATCCTCGCCGGCATCCGGCTGGACCGCCGCGCGCTGCTGATCATCTCGGTCTCGCTGGCGCTGGGCCTCGGGGTCTCGCAAGTGCCCGAGATCCTGGCGAGCGTGCCGCACGCGCTCAAGAACGTGCTCGAATCGGGCGTGGCCACGGGCGGCATCTGCGCGCTCGTGATGAACTGGTTCCTGCCGGAAAAATCGTAACGGCTCGATGCCTGGCCGCCAGCGCTCCAGCGGCGGCCAGGCGAGCCCGCCCCTCGGGCCGGGCAGCGATGATGTGCGTTAGAGTCGAGCCAAACCCACTGCGAAGGAGCACAACGTGAGCGACGACGAACAAGCCATCCGCGAGGTCGTGCAAACCTGGACGGCCGCCAGCAAGCGCGGCGACACGGCCACCGTCCTCGGCCTGATGACGGACGACGCAATCTTCATGGTCCCGGAGCAGGAGCCGTTTGGCAAGGAAGCGTTTGCCGCCGCCTCGAAGGGCATGGAGGGGATGAAGCTCGACGGCACGAGCGAGATCGTGGAATTGAAGGTCCTGGGCGACTGGGCGTTCATCCGCAATCACATTGATATCAGCGTGACGCCGCCGGGCGGCAGCACGGTGCGCCGCGCGGGCTATACCCTCACGCTGCTGCACAAGGGCACCGATGGGCAGTGGCGCCTGGCGCGCGATGCCAACCTGCTGAGCGTGCGCAGCTAGGGCCTGCTCACGCCAATAACAGGGCCTGGCACGGTTGAGCGGCCCAATCAGGCATGGCGCGGCGACGCCTCAGGCAGCAGCCAGCACGTCCTGAAGCCGCCCGATGACGCCCGGCCAGCCACGGCCCATGCCCTCGTACGCGCTCTTGCCCATCGGCGCATCCAGATCGAATCCCTTGTGCTCCAGCGTCAGGCGCGTGCCCTCGCCCTCCGGGGCGAGGCGCCACGCGATCGTGGTGCATTGCTGTCCAGGGCTGCCGCAGCGCATCAACCGATCTCACTTTATGCACCGTGTCGTTTGACGGCGACACTCGCTCGTTTTACTCCTATCCTCATAGCAGGCCGTAACGAATCGCACGCCGTTTCAGCCTTGCGCAATTCATCGGGACTACCGCGCGACCCTGTCCGTGGTTTCAGCCAGCCTTGCCATGCTGCAATGAATGCAGCAGCAGATAATGTCAGACGAAACGCTCGAAACGGACTATCTCGTGGTCGGTGCTGGAGCCGCCGGGATGGCATTTGCCGACGCGTTACTCGCGCATTCCGATGCAACGCTGACCATTGTCGATCGCCGCCACGCGCCTGGCGGACACTGGATCGACGCTTATCCCTATGTCCGTCTCCACCAGCCGTCCGCATTTTATGGCGTGAGCTCGGTGCCGCTCGGGCAGGACGTCCTCGATCCGGCTGGCACGAATGCCGGCTACTACGAACTCGCCGGTGCCGACGAGATTCGCGCCTACTTCGCTCACGTCATGCGCCACTGCTTTCTGCCGAGCGGACGTGTCCACTACTTCCCCTGCAGTGAGTACCTCGGCGATAACCGTTTCGCCTCGCAGGTCGGGCAAAGGTCATGGAAAGTGCGCGTACGTCGCAAGGTTGTGGACACCACCTATCTCGAAGGCACGGTGCCCGCAACGAGCGCCCCGCCTTTCGAAGTCGCAGACGGCGTTCGTTGCGTGCCCGCAGGTGACATAGCGCGCATCAAGGAGCGGCCGCAGCGTTTCGTCGTCATCGGTGCGGGCAAGACCGCCCTCGACACCTGCGTGTGGCTGCTCGAACAGAACGTGCCCGCGTCGTCCATCCGCTGGATCAAGCCCCGGGAGGCCTGGTGGCTGAACCGCCGGTTCCAGCAGCCGCTCGCGCAGCTTCCGGTCTCGTATCGCGGCATGGCGATTCAGCTCGAGGCAATGGCGCAGGCCGCTTCCATCGAAGATCTCTTCGCCCGGCTCGAAGCGGAAAAATTCTTCTTGCGCGTTGATCCCGGCGTTGCGACCAGCATGTTTCGCGGCGCGGTGATCAGCGAGGCCGAATTGGCGTTGTTGCGCAAGATCCGCGATGTCGTGCGCCTCGGCCACGTTTGCAGAATCGAGCGCGACGAGATCGTCCTCGACGAGGGGCGCGTGCCCACCAGCGAGGCGACGGTGCATATCCATTGCGCGTCGAGAGGGCTGATGCGCCGCCCCCTGCGCCCGATCTTCGAGTCGGGCCGCGTGACAGTCCAGCCTTTCCTGTGGGGGTTCGCATGCTACCAGTTCGCCATGCTTGGCGTGATCGAGGCCCTCGTGGAGAACGACGAGGAGAAGAACCGCCTCTGTCCGCCGATCGCGTATTGGGATGCCAACGTGGACTATCTGAGCGCTTTCCTCTGTACCCTCGCGAACGAGCGCGCCCGCATGGCCTGGCCGGCGCTTGCGGGCTGGGCAAAGGCGACCCGTCTCAACCCGTTCGGCGCCATCGCACAGTATCGCGATGTGCCGGATGTTATTGATGCGCGCGAGCGCATCAAGCAACACGCCGCGGCGGCGGTCGGCAATCTTGCGCAGCTCCTCACGGCGAACGCTGCCCCAACGTAGAGGCGCGCGATGCCGCACGCCAGCACAGGAGGGACTATGCGCTCGGGAGTGAAATCCGGCGGGAGCCTGAGACGGTATGCAATCACGGCGATAGCCATCGTCGCCGGTCTGATCGTCATCGGCCGCATCACCGGCATCCTGGTCGACTGGCTGTGGTTCTCTTCGGTCGGCTATGGCAGCGTTTTCTGGACGCTCTTTGCCGCGAAAGCGCTGCTGTTTGCCGCCGTGTTCGCAGTCTCGGCATGCGCGATCGGGCTGTCGGGGATTCTGGCGCATCGTTGCGCGAGAGGCATCGCCATCTTGCGAGCGCCGGCAGCCCGTCCGTCCGGTGCGGTGGAATTCACCGGCGATCTGGTCGAACTGGCCGAACTGGTCGCGCCGCGCATTCGCTGGCGCTTCAGTATTGCCTGCGCCGCGGTCGTCTTTGGGCTCATGATCGCCGCCAGCGAAATCTCGAACTGGGACATTGCGCTTCGCTTCATTTATCAAGTGCCAGTCGGCGAGCGCGATCCCATCTTCGAGCGGGACATCGGCTTTTATCTCTTCTCGCTGCCCGCGTATCTCGCGCTCAAGAGTTGGCTGCTGTGGCTGATCTTCTGGAGCGCGATCGTGGCCGGTGCTGTCTACGGATTACGCGGCGACATCGCGCTGGAGCGGCCGCCCCGAACGCTCTCGGCCGCCGCCATCACTCATGGCTCGGCACTGCTCGGCTTGTTCTTCGCGGTGAAGGCCTGGTCGTGGTGGCTCGAGCGCTTTCTGCTGCTCTATGGCGACAACGGCGTGGTGGTCGGCGCGAGCTATACCGATGTGCACGTCGAGTTGCCGGTCCTGTGGATGCTGGTGGGCCTGGCGGCGGCGTCATCCGTTGCCCTCTGGATCAACATGCGCCGGCGCAGCTATCTCCAGCCCGCCGTTCTCGCACTGCTCGTATTCGGTAGTTCGTTTGTGCTCGCGGTGATCTATCCCTCGCTGTTTCAGCGCTTCTATGTCAAGCCGAGCGAGCTGAGACTGGAAGCACCCTATATCGCGCACACGATCGCGCTCACGCGAGAGGCTTACGGCCTCGCCAAGATCGAGGTCAAGCCGTTCGAGGCCGAGCAGGGATTGACGCTCGACTCGCTGCAGGCCAATCGGGCGACCATCGACAACATCCGGCTATGGGACGTGCAACCGCTGCTCGATACCTACGCGCAATTGCAGGAGATCAGGACTTATTACAAATTTCTCTCGGTGGACATCGACCGCTATCAGCTCGACTCCGGATACCGGCAAGTGATGCTCTCGGCGCGCGAACTGGACCCGGCGATGCTGCCGCCCAACGCCCAAACCTGGGTGAACCTGCACCTGATCTTCACTCACGGCATTGGCGTCGTGATGTCGCCCGTCACCGAGAAGTCCACCGAAGGCTTACCCTCCTTCTATCTGCGGGATATTCCGCCGGTCTCCAACGGCGGCCCGGCCATTCGCGAGCCGCGTCTCTATTTCAGCGAAGGCGGCCAGGATTACGTCATCGTGAACGGCAATGTCGCCGAATTCGACTTTCCCAAAGGCGCCGACAATGCCTACACGACGTATAGCGGGCGCGATGGCGTCGCGATCGGCAGTGCAGCGCGACGCACGCTCTTCGCCTGGCAACTCGACGATCCCAACATCCTGCTGAGCGGCTATATCACGAAGCAAAGCCGCGTCCTCCTTCACCGCAACATTCAGGACCGCGTGCGTACGATCGCGCCGTTCCTGAGCCTGGACCACGATCCCTATGTCGTCGCAAGCAATGGGCGTCTGTTCTGGATACAAGACGCCTACACGGTCAGCCGGTGGTTTCCTTACTCCCGGCCGGGTTTCGGCAACGGCGGCAATTACATCCGCAACGCGGTCAAGGTCGTGGTCGACGCATACAACGGCACGGTCGACTTCTACGTCAGCGATCCCGCCGATCCGCTCCTGCGCACCTACGAGCGCACTTTCCCGGGCGTGTTCAAGCCGTTGGACGCGATGCCGCCAGCGCTGCGGCAGCATATCCGCTACCCCGAGGATCTGTTCCTGATCCAGGCGCAGCTCTACCGCACATATCACATGGATGTGCCGGAGGTCTTCTATAACCGCGAGGATCTGTGGCAGTTTCCGCGCGAGCTGGTCGGCATGGATGGCGAGGGCGCCGCCACCACGATGCCACCGTACTACACGATCATGCGGCTGCCCGGCGACGCGCGCGCCGAGTTCATCCTCATGCTGCCGATGGTGCCGAGCCAGCGCGAGAACATGATTGCCTGGCTCGCGGCGCGTTGCGATTCCCCAGGGTACGGCAAGCTCGTCGTCTATACGTTTCCCAAGGACAAGCTGGTCTATGGGCCGTTTCAGATCGAAGCGCGCATTCAGCAGAACACCGAGATCTCGCAGCAGATCTCGCTGTGGAATCAGATGGGCTCACGCGTCATTCGCGGTCATCTTGTGGTCGTGCCGATCGAGAACTCGATCCTTTACGTTTCGCCGCTCTATTTGCGCGCGGCATCCGGTCAGCTGCCGGAGTTAAAGCGCGTGATTGCCGCCTATGGCGAGCGCGTGGTGATGGAGGACACCCTCGGTGAAGCCCTGGCGGCGCTCTTCAAGGAGACCGCGCAGGCTGCACCGCCACCGCGAGGCACCGTGGACGCGCGCGCGCGCGAGGCGCTTGCCCACTATGACCGCGCCATCGAGCGATTGAAGGCGGGAGACTGGAGCGGCTTCGGCGCGGAACTGGATGCCCTCCGGCCGCTGCTCGAAGCACTCGGTGCCGGCCAGTCCGATGGGCAGAAATGACCACGGAGAGATTTTAAAGACCGTTTATGCGGCAATGGAGGCGGCCATGCCAGGGATCGGTAAGGAAAAGGTCGTTGAAGTCCTCAACCGGGATTCTGGAGTCTGAGCTGGCTGGGGTCGTTTGCCATACTCACTATTCATTCCTGGTATTCGGCTTTGGCCGCATCCCCATTGTGGCGTGGCTGCGGCAGCAGGCCGACGCATCGCCCGTGCACGCCCAGCAGGCCGGCGAAGTGGACAAGATGCTGCGTCGCCCCGGAGCGACGATAGCGCCGCCGGATCGCGGCGCGGCGCCGAAATGGCTCGACACGAAATTCGCCACGAACGCGACATCCAAAGCCGAATACGCGCCTGTGAAGCTGGGCATCTGCTGGGCTCCCGAGGTCCTGGCGAGCCTGCCGCACGCGCTCGAGAACGTGCTGGAGCCAGTCATCCCAAGCCAGCGCCGCTGCGCTGCTACTTTCACGTCATCGCATGGCTCTGGAATTTGAGCCATTCGTGGCCAATTGTCGATCGTCCGTGCCAGCGTGCGATAATGCGCAGGCTCGCAGTAGCGCGAAAAAGCTTGACACGCCTTTTGCGTCTTCGCGCCAATCTTCGTCACTGCCGCCAGCTGTCGCATGGACAGCACCAGGAAGTCTGGAAGGAGTTTGACTTTCGCCAGATCGATGCAGCGCTTACGTGTGGGATGCCAGAACAGCGGCATCTCCCCGGCAGTTTTACCGGATCAACGATTGTGTTCAGCAAACGGAAGCGTTTCTGTTGGCACAACCGAACGCTGCACAGGAGCTGGTCTTGGAACAACTCGGTCATTTACTCGTCGTCGCTTTATTGCGGGCGCTCTCAATACTTCCCTACCGATGGGTCGCGAGGCTTGGCAGCGGACTCGGCGCGGCGCTGTACAGGCTTCCTGGCCGTCGCAAACATATAGTCCTTGTCAACCTGCATCTCTGCTTTCCGGAAAAGTCCGCAGGCGAGTGCGATAAGCTTGCGAGGGAGCACTTCCGGCACGTCGTGCGCAGCTATCTCGAACGAGGCATTCAATGGTTTGGTAGCGCGCGAAGAATAGGCAATATCGTCCAGATCGAAAGCGCGATTGATCTCGAAGACAAGAATGCGCCGCCCACCATTTTTATGGGCTTTCATTTCGTGGGCATCGAGATCGGGTGCATTCTTTACTCGCTGAAAATGCCCGCCGCTTCTTTGTACACCCACATGTCGAACACGCGTCTTTGCGACCTGGCCAAGCGGCAGCGCGGCCGATTCGGCGCAGAGATGATCGAACGCTCGACAAGCGCCAGAAAGATCGTGAGACGCCTTCACGAGGGCAAGCCGGTCATGCTTGCTGCGGACATGGACCACGGTATCGAAAACTCTGTTTTTGTGCCTTTTTTTGACGTCCCCGCGTGCACGCTGACTTCTGTTTCGCGGCTTGCGAAAATGGGGCACGCACGCGTTGTGCCGTTCGTCACGGAAGTACTGCCGGATTTCAAAGGGTATCGGTTGAACGTTTTTGCACCGCTCAACGATTTCCCATCGGGATCCGACACCGACGATGCGCGTCGCATGAATGCGTTTCTCGAGACCCAGATACTGAAATTCCCTGCCCAGTACTATTGGGTGCATCGACGCTTCAAACATCGTCCAGAGGGCATGCCCGCGGTGTATTGATCGTGCGATGCGCGCCGTACTGTGGGCGAAGACCTCCTTCGTTGTCCCGAGGGATATCATGGTGCAAGCGCCTTTTGCCTGACGGTTCGAGCAGCGCGATAGCAGAGGGAAGCGCCATGATCCAATCCGCCGATGTGATCGTCATGGGTTCTGGTCAGGCGAGGCGCTCGCGCATCAGGCCGGGCGCAGCGTGTCGCCGAGCGGCAGCGCGCGCAAGGTCGCGCCGGTAGCGGCGGCAAGCGCATTCGCGACCGCGGGCGCGGCCGGCGGCACCCCGGGTTCGCCGATGCCGGTGGGCGGCTCTTTCGAGGGCACGATATGCACTTCGACCACCGGCATGCCATTCATGCGCAGCACGGGGTAGTCGTTGAAATTGCCCTGCGTGACGTGTCCCTTGTCGAACGTGATGCCGGCCCGCAGGAACGTGAGACCGAAGCCGATCCCGCCTTCCACCTGCGCGGCGACGATATCCGGGTTGACCACCGTCCCGCAATCGACCGCGCAGACGATGCGGTCAACCGTGAACGAGCCGTCCTGCTGCACCGTCACTTCGGCCACCTGCGCAACATAGGTGCCAAACGCGACCTGCAGCGCGATACCCCGGCCGCGCCGCGTGCCTTGCGGCCCGGCCGCGAGCGGCGTGGACCAGCCCGCCTTTTGCGCCACGAGGTCGAGCACGCCGCGATGCCGCGGCCTGGCCGCGAGCAGCGCGTGACGAAATGCATAGGGATTCTTACCAGCGGCGCGCGCCGCTTCGTCCATCATGGTTTCGCCGACGAACGCAGCATGGGTGTGGCCGACCGAGCGCAGCCACTGCGTCTGGACCGGCAGCTTCGGCGCATGCTGCGTGACCCTGAAGTTCGGGATGTCATAGGGAATGTCGGCCGAGCCCTCGACGAGCACGGGATCGACCGAATCCGGCTTCGGCAACTGCATGAAGCTCTGCCCGACCACATCGTGATTCCACGACACGAGGTTGCCGGCCTTGTCGATGGCGACCCGGACCTTGTGAACCGTGAGCGGGCGGTAGTAGCCCGCGCGCATATCGTCTTCGCGCATCCACACGAGCTTGATGGGCGCATCGATGCCTTGCGCGTGCGCCGCGCGCACGATGCGGCACGTCTCACGCACATAGTCCGAGTGCGGGTTCGCGCGACGGCCGAAGCTGCCGCCGGCATAAAGCTGATGGATGGTGACCTGCTCTGGCTTCAGGCCGAGCTCCTGCGCGGCCATCGCCTGGTCGCCCGTGTGCCATTGCTCGCCGTTCCAGATCTCGCAGCGGCCGCCCTGCAGACGCACGAGGCAATTGAGCGGCTCCATGGCCGCGTGAGAAAGATAGGGCTGCTCATAAACCGCTTCAATATACTTGCCGCCATCGGGCGCCGCGCCAAGCACCGTGCCGCGTTGTTCCGCGATTACGCCGGGCTGGTCGGCAAGCGCGCGAAACTGCTTGTAGATGTCGTCGGAGCTCAGTGCGAATGCATGACTGTCGTCCCACGTGATCTTCAGCGCGTCGCGGCCCTGGCGAGCCACCCAGGTGTTGTGCGCGAGCACGGCCACGCCGCCTTGCACTTCGCCATCGCCGGGCACCTCGACCACCGCAACCACGCCCTTGATCGCCTTCGCCTGGCTCGCGTCCACGTGCAGGACCTTGCCGCCCAGGCGCGGAGGATGCGCAATGACGGCCACCAGCATGCCCGGTACCTTGATGTCCTGCGTATAGATCGCCGAACCGTTCACCTTCTCCGGGATGTCGACGCGGCGGGTCTTGGGACTGCCGATCAGCTTGAACTCGCCGGGCTGCTTGAGCACCACGTTCGTCGGCACGCTCTCGCGCGCGGCGGCGGCAACGAACTGGCCATAACCGGCGCGGCGGCCCGAGGCGGCGTGCACGATCGTGCCGTCTTCAACGCGAAGCGTGGCGGCGTCCACCTGCCACGCCTTCGCGGCGGCGGCCACCAGCATCATGCGCGCCGCCGCCGCGGCCTCGCGCATCTGCTTCCAGGCGCCGGCCATCGCCGTGCTGCCGCCGGTAGCCTGCAGCGTCCAGCCAAACGAAGCGAACATGGGGTTCGCGTACTTCTTGACGTCGGCCGGCGCGGGCACGACCGTTACCTTGTCGAGCGGCACGTCGAGCTCGTCGGCGGCCAGCGTGGCCAGCCCCGTGAAGGTGCCCTGGCCCATCTCCAGATACTCGGAGACCACCGTGACCATGCCATGCGCATCCACGCGGATGAACGCATTCGGCTCGAACGGCAGTTTCGCGGGGTCGAGCGACGCCGCCACCGCGAGGCCACCGCGGAACCCAACGGCAAGCGTCAGCGCCGACATGCCGGCGAGGAACTGGCGCCGCGTGAGCGTCGCGCGCGCTCCATTGCCGGGGATTTGTGCGGTTGATTGAGCCCCGCCCTGTGCCGCGCCTTCGCCACGGATCGTGTCACGCATGCTTGAGCGCCTCCGATGCGTGATGGATCGCCGCGCGAATCCGCTGATAGGTCGCACAGCGGCAGATGTTGCCGCTCATCGCGTCGTTGATGTCGGCGTCGGTGGGACTGGGCTTCGTCGCGAGCAGCGCCACCGCCGACATCACCTGCCCCGACTGGCAGTAGCCGCATTGCGGCGCCTGCGCCTCGATCCAGGCGGCCTGCACGGCGGCCCCGACCTTCTGCTCGTGGATCGCCTCGATCGTCGTCACGCTGCGGCCTTGCAGCGAGCCGACCGGGGTCACGCACGCGCGCGTGGGCTCGCCATCGAGATGCACCGTGCATGCGCCGCACAGCGCCATGCCGCAACCGAACTTCGTGCCCGTGAGCCCGAGCTCGTCGCGCAGATACCAGAGCAAGGGCATCTCGGGATCGCCATCGAATTGATGGCGCTGACCATTCACCACAATCTGTACCATGTTGTTCGGCCTTTTCTGTGCTGTGAGGGTGGCGACGTCCAGCTCAAACGGACGAGCACTCACTCGGCGAGTGTATGCAAGGCGAGTACAACGGGCCATGCCGAATAGTCCGCTTCTTTTGCCTGATCGTCTTGAATGCGCGTACGAAATAAATGAATATGCATGCGTTCGGCACTACTCCATGCGCGCCATGCGCATGCGAATCTCCCCATATATTCCCGCTGTTATGTCCATCATGCAATTTTCGCATGGTGCTATGTGTAATCAGCATTGGACGCACCAGGGCAAGTCGCACGAGTATCCGCGTTCTGCATTTGTAGCCGCCTGGCCGCACTCGGCCTTTCAATGCGCATACATGCATTGAAGGCGCAGCGAAAATGCGTGTGACGAGAACAAGGATCGGGCGAAAGTCGCAGCGATACCTTGCGAGTCTGGAGATAAGGAGACGATATGAGTAGTTCAGTTAAACGACATATCGGCCCGTTCGCGCTGATGTTCACCGGCCTCGGGTCGATCATCGGTTCGGGCTGGCTGTTCGGCGCGTGGAAGGCTGCCAAGATCGCCGGCCCCGCCGCCGTCTGCGCATGGATCATCGGCGCCGTGGTCATTCTCGCGATTGCGCTCACTTACGCCGAGCTTGGCGCGATGTTCCCCGAATCGGGCGGCATGGTCCGCTACGCGCGCTACTCGCACGGCGCACTGGTGGGATTCATCAGCGCCTGGGCCAACTGGATCGCCATCGTTTCGGTGATCCCCATCGAAGCCGAAGCCTCGATCCAGTACATGAGCACCTGGCCCTACCCCTGGGCGCATGCGCTGTTCGTGAACGGCGAGCTCACTCCATCGGGACTATTGCTCTCGGCGCTGCTCGTCATCATTTACTTCATGCTCAACTACTGGGGTGTGAAGCTGTTCGCGCGCGCCAATAGTGTCATCACGATCTTCAAGTTCATCATCCCCGGTCTCACGATCGCGGGCCTGATGGCTACGGGTTTCCATCACGAGAACTTCGGCCAGTCGACCGACTTCGCGCCCTATGGCTGGTCGTCGGTGTTCACGGCCGTTGCCACCAGCGGCATCGTGTTCGCGTTCAACGGCTTCCAGAGCCCGATCAATCTCGCCGGCGAGGCGCGTAACCCGTCGAAGAGCGTGCCGTTCGCGGTGATCGGCTCGATCCTCTGCGCGCTCGTGATCTACGTGCTGTTGCAGGTTGCTTATATCGGCGCAGTCAGCCCGTCGGATGTCATGAAGGGCTGGAACACCTTCAACTTCAAGTCGCCGTTCGCTGAGCTCGCCATTGCGCTGAACCTGAACTGGCTGGCGATTCTGCTCTACGTGGACGCGTTCGTGAGCCCGAGCGGCACGGGCACGACCTACATGGCCACGACCTCGCGCATGATCTACGCGATGGAGCGCAACAACACG
>NZ_SMRP01000017.1:152523-171942 GCF_004353915.1 Paraburkholderia silviterrae
CAAGATGTTCGGCAACGTGCATCCGTTCTACGGCGTGCCGCGCCAGGCGATGTGGTTCAACCTGCTCGTCTCGTTCATCTTCATGTTCTTCTTCCGCGGCTGGAGCTCCCTCGCGGCCGTGATCTCGGTGGCGACGGTCATCTCGTACCTCACCGGCCCGATCAGCCTCATGGCGCTCAAGCGCGCGGCAACCGACCTCGAGCGTCCGCTCACCGTGCCGTTCATGAAGGTCATCGCGCCGTTCGCGTTCGTGTGCGCTTCGATGATCCTGTACTGGGCGAAGTGGCCGCTGACCGGCGAAATCATCCTGCTGATGATCGTGGCGCTGCCGGTCTACTTCTACTTCCAGGGCAAGGCAGGCTGGGCCGGCTGGGGCCGCGACCTGAAGGCCGCATGGTGGCTGTGCGCCTACCTGCCGACCATGGCCGTTCTGTCGCTGATCGGCAGCAAGCAGTTCGGCGGCCACGACGTCATTCCCTACGGCTGGGACATGCTGGTGGTTGCGATCTTCTCGCTCGGTTTCTACTACTGGGGCGTGAACTCGGGCTATCGTTCGCAGTACCTGGACGAACGCGAAAAGCTCGCCGAGCTCGAAGCGCTGCCCTCCGTCTCCGAGGCCTGATACGCCTCATCGGGCGGCCAGTGAGCGGCGCGCGAAGCGCTCACGCACTGGCCGCCCGCCGTTGCCAGTCATCGGCGCCGCTGGCGATGCACGCGGCGCCGATTTCGCACCGAGGCAGCCAGTGAGCTTGCCTCCCAGCGCATCGCCTCATGGCCTGAGCGGGCCCGGCTTCAGCCCGTGTGAGGCGAAACAATTCGATCAGCACACCTACGGAAATCGGCCAGCGCGTTTTTCAGCAGCGCACGGCCGTCCTCGTTCAACACGAGACAGCCCACGGTCAACTGCTCTGCCGTATCGTCGAGCACGCGCAACCGATACGGCTGCTGCGCGAGGCGCGCATAGATCCTAAAGGCGGTTTTGTGAACAAACAATGGAGTTCGACACGAACCCATTGAGTTTGACACTCACCGTTGTCCATCACCATCGAATTCCATCCACCGCACGCGTCTGAACGTTCTTCAGCCTGTGCGGCGCTCTCCTGTCCCCTTTGACCGGTTGGTCGGGGCATCATCGCGGCCCTTCGCGGCCTCATCCATCGTCCAAACGGACTAGACGCGTGAGGCCGCCTGCCCGCGTCTAGTCCATTTGTCCGATGCCCGTCCCGCCGCGCGCTGGCATCGTGGAAGCTCCTCCAAACCAGAACGCTTCCATGGCGACGATGACCGGCGGCGATGCCGTCTACCACGCGCTGAAGGCTGCGGACGTTTCGTGCGTCTTCGGCATCCCGAGCCAGCACAACCCCGGCCTCTACGACGCCTTGTGCCGCCACGGCGTGCGCCCGGACATTCACCGCAACGCGCACCCGCAGGCCGCCGTTGAATTGGCGCGACGCCCCTCCGCCCTCTCCGGGTCGATACTGCACGCCTTTTACGAGGCGATTCCCGCATCGTTTCTGCCCGCCGTCGTGCGGGAAACCGCCAACCGGCTCGTGGGCACCGACAAGATCAATTGCGCCGGCACATCCGGAACGCACGACCGCGCCGTCGAGTTCCGGCTCTCGTCGACGCAATCCTGATTCAAATTACCCTGCACAAGGACACACAACAATCATGACGAAAAACACCTCCAACTCCGATCTGCGCGTCGTCGTGCTCGGCGCGGGCATGTCAGGCATCCTGAGCGGCATCAAGCTGCTCGAAGCCGGATACCGCAACGTGACGATCTACGAAAAGGCCGAGCGCGTAGGCGGCACGTGGCGCGAAAACACCTATCCGGGCCTGACCTGCGACGTTCCCTCTCACGCGTACACCTACTCTTTCGAGCCGAATTCCGAGTGGACCCGCCAACTGCCGCCGGGCGCCGAAGTGCAGGACTACTTCGAAAGCACGACCCGAAAATATAAGGTTGACGAACTGATTCGCTTCGGTCAGGAAGTGACCCGCTGCGCGTTCGTCGACGGGCGCTGGCACCTGGAAACGGCCAGCGGCCTGCGCGACGAGGCCGACGTGGTCATCGCGGCCACCGGCGTGCTGCACCACCCGCGCATGCCGGACATTCCCGGCCTGAAGAGCTTCGGCGGGCGCGTGCTGCACAGCGCGCGCTGGGATCATTCGGTGCCGCTGGACGGCAAGCGCATCGGCATCGTCGGCAACGGCTCGACCGGCGTGCAACTGGTGTCGGCGCTGGCGAGCCGTGCGGGGAAACTCAAGCACTTCCAGCGCACCGCGCAATGGATCATGCCGGTGGAAAACCCCACGTTCACGGAAGAGCAGAAGCAGGCGTTTCGCGACGATCCCGCGCTGCTCAAGCGCATGCAGAACGACGAGACCTATCTCGCCAACGTGGAGCGCTTCACCACGGCCGTGGCCGATGCGACCTCGCCCGAAATCGCCACCATCGAAGCGATCGTGCAGGAGAACCTCGAACGCAGCGTGCCCGACCCCGTGCTGCGCGAGAAGCTGCGCCCCAACTATCGGGCGGCCTGCAAGCGCCTGATCTTCTCGCCGGACTACTATCAGGCGATCCAGCATGAGAACGCCGAACTGGTGACCGAAGGCATCGAGACCGTCACCCACGAAGGCGTGCTCACGCGCGACGGCACCGTGCACGAGCTCGACGTGCTGGTGCTGGCCTCCGGATTCCACGCAGACCGCTTCATGCGGCCGATGCAGATCACCGGACGCGATGGCCGGCACCTCGACGACGTGTGGGCCAAACGGCCTCACGCGTACCTGGCAATCGCCCTCCCCGAGTTTCCGAACCTCTTCATGATCAACGGCCCGACGAGCCCCGTCGGCAACTTCTCGCTGATCGACGTGGCCGAGAAGCAATGGGGCTACATCGCGCAATTGCTCGATCTGCTGAAGAGCGGCGAGTGCACGGAAATCTCCGTGAAGCAGGACGCGCTCGATGCCTATGAAGCCGCCCGCCTTGCGGCCGCCAAAAACACGATTTTCGCGTCGGGTTGCAAGAGCTGGTACCTCGACGCCGAAGGCGTGCCCGCTAGCTGGCCCTGGAACTACGCCCGCTTCAGGGACGTCATGGCGGCCCCGGATCTTTCCGCCTTCGAACAGAAGCAACGCACGCTCGCGGAAAATAGTTAGCAGAAATGCTTCGTTGGCCCCCGCGAGGGGGCTGATTACACTGCGATCCATCTTGTCATAACAAGTGGATCATGCCTGACACGAACCTCATCGCGCTCGCGCCACAGCCGCTTTACGCGCAGATCAAGGAGACGCTGCGCGCGCGCATTCTCGACGGCACTTATGCGCCGCACAGCCAGATGCCCTCCGAGCATGCGCTGTGCGCGATGTTCGACGTGAGCCGCATCACCGTGCGCCAGGCGCTCGGCGACCTGCAGAAGGAAGGGCTCGTCTTCCGTTTGCACGGCAAAGGCACCTTCGTTTCGAAGCCCAAGGCATTTCAGAACGTGAGCTCGCTGCAGGGCTTCGCGGAGGCCATGTCGTCGATGGGCCATGAGATCGTCAACCGGCTGCTGGCCTTTCGCATCGTCAAGGCCAGCCGGCATGTCGCGCACAAACTCGATCTTCCCGAAGGCGCGAGCGTGGCCGAAATCCACCGCGTGCGCCTGCTCAACCGCGAGCCCGTCTCGCTCGAACTCACATGGGTGCCCGAGGCGCTCGGCAAGCGTCTGGCCGGCGCCGACCTTGCCTCGCGCGACATCTTCCTGATTCTGGAGAACGACTGCGGCGTGGCGCTCGGCCACGCCGACGTGTCGATCGACGCCATGCTCGCCGACGACGAGATCGCCGACGCGCTGCGCGTGCAGGAAGGCAGCCCGGTGCTGCGCATCGAGCGCACCACGCACGACGCGCGCGGCACGCCCATCGACTACGAATACCTCTACTTTCGCGGCGACGCGTTCCAGTACCGCCTGCGCATCGATCGCGAGAAAGCCGCGCACATAGACGAAGATTCCGTGAGGACAACGCAATGAACACCGAAATACTCGAATACGACATTGTCGTGGTGGGCGGCGGCACGGCCGGGCCCATGGCGGCCATCAAGGCGAAGGAGCGCAATCCCGCGCTCAAGGTGCTGGTGCTCGAAAAGGCCAACGTCAAGCGCAGCGGGGCGATTTCGATGGGCATGGACGGCCTGAACAACGCCGTGATTCCGGGTCACGCCACGCCCGAGCAATACACGCGCGAGATCACCATTGCCAACGACGGCATCGTCGATCAGGAGGCCGTGCACGCCTATGCGAAGCACAGCTTCACGACCATCGAGCAGCTCGACCGCTGGGGCGTGAAGTTCGAAAAGGACGGCAACGGCGACTACGCGGTGAAGAAAGTCCATCACATGGGCGCCTACGTGCTGCCCATGCCCGAAGGCCACGACATCAAGAAAGTGCTCTACCGCCAGCTCAAGCGCGCACGCGTGGCCATCACCAACCGCATCGTGACCACGCGCGTGCTCACCGACGCGCAGGGCGCCGCGTGCGGCGTCATGGGCTTCGACTGCCGCACGGCGCAATGCGTGGTAGTGCGCGCCAAGGCCGTGATCCTGTGCTGCGGCGCAGCCGGGCGCCTGGGGCTGCCCGCCTCGGGCTACCTGATGGGCACCTACGAGAACCCCACCAACGCGGGCGACGGCTATGCGATGGCGTATCACGCCGGGGCCGCGCTCACGAATCTGGAGTGCTTCCAGATCAACCCGCTCATCAAGGACTATAACGGCCCGGCCTGCGCCTACGTGACGGGCCCGCTCGGCGGCTTCACGGCGAACGGCAAGGGCGAGCGCTTCATCGAATGCGATTACTGGAGCGGCCAGATGATGTGGGAGTTCTATCGGGAACTGCAAAGCGGCAACGGCCCCGTGTTCCTGAAGCTCGACCACCTCGCCGAGGAAACCATCCAGACCATCGAGCAGATTCTGCACACCAACGAGCGCCCGAGCCGCGGACGCTTCCACGCAGGACGCGGCACCGACTACCGCACGCAGATGGTCGAGATGCATATTTCCGAAATCGGCTTTTGCAGCGGGCACAGCGCGTCGGGCGTATATGTCGATTCACGCGCGCGAACCACCGTGCGCGGCCTCTACGCCGCGGGCGACATGGCCGCCGTGCCGCACAACTACATGCTCGGCGCGTTCACCTATGGCTGGTTCGCGGGCGAGGACGCCGCCAGCTATGTGGCCGAGCGCGAGCACGCGCCGCTCGACCACGCGCAGATCGACGCCGAGCGCGCGCGCATTCACGCGCCGCTCGAGCGCACGCACGGCCTCTCGCCCGCTCAGGTCGAATACAAGCTGCGGCGCATGGTGAACGACTATCTGCAGCCGCCCAAGGTCACGCGCAAGATGGAGATCGGCCTGCAACGCTTCGACGAGATCGCCGAGGACATCGGTGCGATCAAGGCCAACAACCCGCACGAGCTCATGCGCGCGGCCGAAGTGCGCGCGATTCGCGACTGCGCGGAAATGGCCGCGCGCGCATCGCTGTTTCGCACCGAGAGCCGTTGGGGGCTCTATCACCACCGCGTCGACTATCCGCAGCGCGACGACGCCAACTGGTTCTGCCACACGGATCTGCGCAAGGACGCACGCGGCGGCATGCGATGCGAGAAGCGCGCCATTGCACCTTACGTCGTGCCGGTGAGCGCGGCGGAGCTGGGCGCCTACGAGCGCATGCGCATCCAGCGCGAGCACGCGAGCGAACCGGCGGAGGCGCTTTGAGCCCACGCTCGCGCGAATTCATGGACGAACGCCACGAGGAAAACATCATGTCTTACACGCCCCACGAAATCTTCCAGCGCAGCAGCGCACCGGTCACCATCGACGAAGCGCGCTGCATTGCCGACAAGGGCTGCACGGTGTGCGTCGATGTCTGCCCGCTGGACCTGCTCGCGATCGACGTGACGAAGGGCAAGGCGTATATGCAATTCGACGAATGCTGGTATTGCATGCCCTGCGAGCGCGACTGCCCGACCGGCGCCGTGAAGGTCGAGATTCCGTATCTGCTGCGTTAGCAGCGGGACGACGCAATCCGTGCGCGCCATCGCGCTCAATCATTTCGGATTCCATATCGACATTTAGCCATGACAGACTCCGCTTACCTGAACGCGGCGCCGCCCGAAGCCGCCGGCGCGCTCGCCCGTCTCGCCGCCGCAGACGCCACCGTGCGCCGCATCGCCGTGCTCGATCTCGCCGATCTTGAAGACGGTGCATTCGTCGCCCCACTCGTCGCGGCGCTGCGCGACGACCCCTCGCCCGAGGTGCGCCGCGAGGCCGCGCTCGTGCTGACTTCATGGGAACTGGAAGACGTGGTGGAAGCGCTGTGCGCCACGCTGCTCGACGCCGAGCCGGCCGTACGCGAAGCGGCCCAGCAGTCACTCGCGGAACTCAAGGAGCCAGGTTCGGCGCGCGTGCTGCGGCGCTGGGCGGCGCGGCCCGAGCCGTTCGTGCGGCGCGCGGCGTTGCGCAGCCTGCGCGAATTGCGCGACGCGGCGGCCTTCGAGCCCGCGCTGGCCGCGCTCGCCGACGCCGATACCGAAGTGCGCCTCGAAGCCGTGGCCGTGCTCGGCTGGCTCAAGGATGCGCGCGCCGTGGCGCCGCTGTCGGCCCTCGCCACCGAGGATGCGCATGACGCGGTACGTCGCGCCGCGGCGGGCGCGCTCGGCTTCGCCGCCGCGGACGACGCGCATGCCGGCGTGGCACTGCTGCATGCGCTCACCGACGCCGACTGGCAGGTGCGCGAAGAAGCCGCGACCACGCTCGGCAAGCTGCGCACGAGCGCCGCACGCGATGCGCTCATCCACGCGCTCGCCGACGATTACTGGCAGGTGCGCCTGCGCGCGGCACGCGCGCTCGGCCGCCTCGGCGACGCACACGCCGCAACCGCCGTGAGCACGCTGCTCGCGCATCCGATCAGCAACTTGCGCAAGGAGGCGGCGCTCGTGCTGGGCGAGTTGCCATCGGCAGCGAGTCTCGCGCCGTTGCGCGCGGCACTCGACGACCGCGACCCGGAAGTGCGCAAGGCCGTGCGCATCGCCCTGCAGCAACTCGGCGAGCGGCTCGAAGGCGGAGCGCCATGAACGTGCCCATCGAAATTCACAGTGAATCTGGCGCGCTCACCCTCGTATGGCCAGGCGGCGAGCGCCAGCGCCTGCCGCTCGCGAGCCTGCGGCGCGCGTGCCCCTGCGCGGGCTGCCGCCGCGCGCGCCTGGGTGGGCACATGAGTGGGTCCGTGAGCGATTTACCTGCCGACACTTCGCATGACGATCTCACGCTGAGCGCCATGGTGCCGATGGGCTATGGCGTGCAACTCGTCTTCAGCGACGGCCACGACCGGGGCATCTTTCCGTGGGCATGGCTCGAACGGTTCGCACCGCCAGCGGCGTGATACGAACCGCATCGTGGCACCGCTTCATGCATGCAATGCGCAAACGAAGCGATTACGACGTCTTTACAGCGCGTCGTGACACAACGACATCATGCGCTGCACCATGGTCGACGCCTCGTTGAGTTCCATTTCGCTCGTAAATAGCGCCGAGACGCTGGACAGGCGTACGGCAATGCCCGCACCGAGCAGATCGTGGCTTGCGATCTTGAGCGCAAGCTGGCCGAGGCGCACGCGATCGAGCCAATGCATCGTCAAGCCGTCCTTTTGCAGCCATTCGCGGCAGCACGAGACGACATGATCGACGCGCCACTCCTGCGTCAACGCGTAAGACGACGCGGCAATGGCCACAAGGTAGCAGAGCAGGTCCGGGCGGGCACTGCTCGCTTCGACGAATTCCGTTTTCACTGGCTTGCTGTCCCTGTTTCCAGACATAGACCCCATAGCTAAGGTCGGACCTGCCAAAAACAAGCATTCTGCATCGAAATCGCTCGCTCCGCCGCATCATTCTGATGTCATTTCATTACGCAAAAAATTCCGTCGGCCTCGAGCCACGGGCGAACCGGCTGACACTTGAAAGCCGGCACCCGGCGAAATCTGCGCGCAAGCGAAATGCAATAAAAAATCCACCGCATGCGCAATGAATTAGATCCCGTTAATAAGCACTGGGCATTAAAAAAACTCGACGGAAGCGCTTGCCTGGCGCCGCCGCCCCGGGCACGACAATTGCTGCTGCCCCGCCGCCAGCTCAATTGAATTGAAAACGAGAATCCAGACGACGATTAAAACAAACGACACAAACATTCATAAACATCAACCGTAGCCGCCAATTTCGACACGCAACATGCATCACGCATTACACGACGTCCCGCGCCGCAAGCCTCGACCCTCGACGCTATTGAGCCTCACCGCATCAGGAGTTTTTTCCATGAACAAGAACAACAAGCGTCTGCGCGCCCTGCTGTTGAGCGCGATTTTCGCCACGCCCATCGCGGCGCTTTCGCCTGCCGCACAGGCACAGCAATACACCACCGACTGGCTCGCCAACACCTACGGAACACTTGCGGCCCACGTAGGCAACGGCGCGCGCTCGATGTGGGTCGCGCCCGAGGGCGTCATCTACACAGCCTCGTTCTGGGACGAGAACGAGGGCGGCATGGCGATCTATCAGAACGGCAAGAGTCTCGGCTCGATCGGCCTGCACAATGAATTCCAGGGCGGTGCCATTACCGGCAACCTCACCTCGGTTTTTGCCGCCATGCAGGCAGGCACCGCCTATGGCAGCGGCACGGTGGGCCGCTACAACCGCGCGAGCGGCCAGCGCGATCTCACCATCAACGTGAGCACATGGAAGGCGGTCAGCCGCGCCGACGCCATCACGGGCCTCGCCACGCAAAACTCGCTGCTCTACGCCAGCGACTTCTACGGCAACCGCGTGCGCGTCTTCACGACCGACGGCGCATGGCAGCGCGACATCGCCATCGCGAGCCCGGGCGCCCTCGCGCTCGACAGCTCAGGCAACGTCTGGGTCGCGCAAAAGAGCGCGGGCGCCATCACCGGATTCAGCCCCGCGGGCGCGCCGTTGCAGACGATACAGATGCCCGCGGGGTCGCAGCCCTCCGCGCTCTACTTCGACACATCCACAGGACTGCTCATGGTCGGCGACGAAGGCCCCGACATGAACATCAAGCTCTACAGCCTCGCGGGCACGCCCACGCTCACGGGCACCTTCGGCGTGCAGGGCGGCTACCTGAACACCACGAGCGGCACCAAAGGCCAGGTGGGCGCGCAACGCTTCACGCGCATCACGGGCATCGGCAAGGACACGTCCGGCAACCTCTACGTGCTCAACAACCCATGGGGAGGCGCCTGGGACCTGGGCCGCAATGGCGGCACCGACATTCACGCCTACGATCCCAACGGCAATCTGCTCTGGAAGCTCCAGGCGCTGAACTTCGAGGGCGTGGCCGCGCCCGATCCGGCCACCGACGCCACGCTGTTCTACAGCGGCACCGATATCTTCACGGGCACGGCGGGCGGCACCTTCGTCGCCAACACGGTGGATCCGTTCACCTACCCGAGCGACCCGCGCCTGAACATGAACGACACGCAGCGCGACGAGCACTTCGGCCAGCTCGTCTCCGTGGGCGGCAACCGCATCCTCGTGGCGTCGGGCCAGAACCCCGCCGTCTTCTACTTCTTCCACTTCAATCCCGCGAGCGGCTACATCGCCATTCCCGACGGCGCGCTGCCCGGCGCCCTGTTCAATACCTCGACCGCGGTCACGGGCGGCTTCTGCATCGACAGCAAGGGCGACGTGTGGGCCGGCCTCGACCGCACGAACCACATCTATCACTACCCGCTCACCGGCTTCGATGGCAACGGCAAGCCCTCATGGGGACCGCCCATCACCGTTTCGACGCCGCAAAGCGCGCGGCCGATCACGCGCATCGTCTATCTGCCCGAAAGCGACACGATGATCCTCGCCCAAGGGCTGGCCGGGAGCTGGGACTGGACCGCCATGAACGGCCATATCGAGGTGTATCACGGCTGGTTATCAGGAAACCGCGACAACAGCGGCAACAGCGGCAACCGCACGCCGAATGCGGTCATCAACCTCACCAGCGCCAATCCGAAGTCGATCACGGCGGCGGGCAATTATCTGTTCGTCGGCTACGTGCATACGGTGCCGAATATCGATGTGTTCGATCTCACGACGGGCCAGCAGGTCACCACGCTGATCAATGCGAGCCCCGGCACGGTGGACGTGGGCAACGACGTGGACTCGATGTACGGCCTGCGCGCGTATTTGACCTCGAACGGGCAGTACGTGATCACGAAGGACAATTACAACGGCAGCAGCGTAGTCGTGCAGCGCTGGACCCCTTGAATGCGGGAGTGTTGAATTTTCGAGACGATCGGTCTAATATCGCGTTCATGGACGCTCCGACCGTAAAGCCGCGCCGCGGCAGACCCCCAAAAGACCCGCGCGCTCACGCCGACACGCGTGCCTTGCTGCTTCGCGCGGGCCTGGAAATGCTCACCGGGCAGAGCTTCGCGGCCACCGGGCTCGACGCCGTGCTCAAGCGCGTGAGCATTCCGAAGGGCTCGTTCTATCACTACTTCGAGAGCAAGGAGGCGTTTGGCCGCGAGCTGATGGCCGCGTACGACGCCTACTTCTGCGCGAAGCTCGACCGCTGGCTCCTCGACGAGACGCGTCCCGCGCTGGAGCGGCTCGGCGCGTTCGTCGAAGACGCCAGGGCCGGCATGGCGCGCCATGGCTACACGCGCGGCTGCCTCGTCGGCAACCTCGGCGTGGAGGTCGATGTGCTCCCCGAAGACTTCCGCGAGCGCCTCGAAAGCATCCTGCAAGGCTGGCAGGCGCGCGTGGTCGCGTGCCTGCGCGATGCGCGGCGCGAAGGCGCCATCTCGAAGCAGGCCGATCTCGACGCGCTAGCGGCGTTCTTCTGGATCGGCTGGGAAGGCGCCGTGTTGCGCGCGCGGCTGGTGCGAGACAGCGCGCCGCTCGACACGTTCTTCCGAGGTTTCATCGCCGGGCTGAATTTCACGCAGTAGTCAAAGCGCCCTGCCCGGCTCCCGTTTCCCTTTCGTTTCATCAACGAGGCACTCATGTTCAAAGCCATTCTGGTTGATAAGGAATCCGGATCATATTCGGCACGCATTGCCGAGCTCGACGAAGCGCGCCTGCCCGACGGCGAGGTGCTCGTCGACGTGCAATACAGCACGCTCAACTACAAGGACGGTCTCGCGATCACCGGCAAGGGGCCGGTCGTGCGCAGCTTTCCCATGGTGCCGGGCATCGATTTCGCCGGCACGGTCGTCCAGAGCGCGGACCCGCGCTACGCCGCGGGCGACGCGGTCGTGCTCAACGGCTGGGGCGTGGGCGAGCAGCATTGGGGGGGCCTCGCGCAAAAGGCCCGCGTAAAAGGCGACTGGCTGATTCCGCTGCCGCCGGGCTTGAGCGCACGGCAGACCATGGCTGTCGGCACCGCGGGCTATACCGCGATGCTCTGCGTGCTCGCGCTCGAGCGCTACGGCATCGGTCCCGGTCACGGCGACGTGCTCGTGACTGGCGCGAGCGGCGGCGTCGGCAGTTTCGCGATTGCGCTGCTGGCACGGCGCGGCTATCGCGTCGTGGCATCGACCGGCAGGCGCGAGCAAGCAGCGTATCTGGAGCAGCTCGGCGCCGCCGAGGTCATCGACCGTGCAACGCTCGCCGAACCGGGCAAGCCGCTGCAAAAAGAGCGCTGGGCGGCGGCCATCGACTCGGTCGGCGGCCACACGCTGGCGAACGTCTGCGCGAGCCTGCGCGCCGACGGCGCCGTGGCGGCCTGCGGCCTCGCGCAAGGCATGGACTTGCCCGCCACGGTCGCGCCGTTCATCCTGCGCGGCGTGAGCCTCATTGGCGTCAATAGCGTCACGCGCCCCTTCGCCGAGCGCCAGCAAGCCTGGCAAGCGCTGGCCGGCACGCTCGATCTGAGCGCGCTCGACACGATCACGCGCGAGATCGGACTTGCCGAAGCGATTCCGGCCGCGAGCGACCTGCTCGAAGGACGCGTGCGTGGAAGGCTCGTCGTGGATGTGAACAGCTAGGCGCTTTTCGCCAGACCCTCGCGCGAAGCGGCAGCCGCCGCGGCGGTTTCGCGGTGGAGCGGGCGCGTGAGCTCCACTGGGGGGTGAGCGCGGCCACGCTCCCGCTTGGCGAGCCGTGCGAGAATTCCGTGTGCCCGCTGGTGTGAGCCGCATCGCCGCTGCCGATGCGCCACCAGCCCCCTCACTTCACCGGAAAAGCCATGAAACAAGCGCTTCAAATCGATTTCGTCTCCGATATCGCGTGCCCCTGGTGCGCGATCGGCCTTTCCTCGCTGCAGCAGGCGCTGAAGAACCTCGACGACAGCGTCGACGCGACCATCGCCGTCCACCCGTTCGAACTGAATCCGGACATGGGGCCCGGCGGCGAGACCATCGTCGACTATCTCGGCAAGAAATACGACCGCACGCCGGAGCAGATTGCAGAGACGCAAGAAGCAATCCGCGAGCGCGGTGCGAGCGTGGGCTTCACGTTCGGGCCGCGCACGCGCATCTATAACACCTTCGACGCCCATCGCCTGCTGCACTGGGCGGGCCTCGAAGGCAAGCAGCTGCCGCTCAAGCTCGCGCTGCTGCGCGCCTATCACGGCGAAGGCAAGGACACGAGCGACCACGACATGCTGATTCAGGCCGCGCAATCGGTGGGACTGGATGCGGATCAGGCGCGCAACGTGCTGGCAAGCGGCGCCTATGCCGACGAAGTGCGCGCGGAAGAACAGCACGCGCAGGCCATGGGCATCCAGTCGGTGCCGGCCATCGTCTTCAATCAGAAGTATCTGGTGAGCGGCGGCCAACCCGTCGAAACGTTCGAGAACGCCATCAAGCAGATTCTTGCCGAGGGCTGAAACCGCGCCTCGTGCGGGTGATTGAGGCGGCACAGGCGGCGGGGGCGGCGATTGCACCAGCCGCCCCCGCCGACGCATTGCATCGATCCGGCATCTCAGTGGAGCCACCATGTCGGCAGTGTCGGCGTTCAAGCTCGTTCTGCTTTCGCTCTTCGCCATCGTCGCGCTGGAACTGCTCGCCAAGCGGCTGCGCCTGCCGCCCGCCGCCGCGCTGCTGGTGGGCGGCGCGGCCATGGCATTCGCGCCGGGCCTGCCGCCCGTCGTCATCGACCCCGATCTCGTCCTGATCGTGTTCCTGCCGCCGCTCCTGATGGACGGCGCCTATTTCTTCGTCTGGGCCGACTTCAAACGCCATATCACGCCCATCCTGCTGTACGCGATTGGCGCCGTGGCGTTCACGACCTGGGCCGTCGGCCTCGTCGCGCATTGGGTGGCGCCCTCGCTGCCGTGGGCCGTGTGCTTCGCGCTGGGCGCGGTGGTCTCGCCGCCCGACGCCGTGGCCGCGCGCGCCGTGCTCGAGCGGCTCGCGCTGCCGCGCCGCCTCATGGTCCTGCTCGAAGGCGAAAGCCTGCTCAACGACGCAGCGGGCCTCGTGCTGTTCCGCCTCGCCGTGGCCGCCGCGCTCACGGGCGCGTTCAGCAAGTCGGGCGCCTTGCTGAGCTTCTCGGGCCTCGCGCTCGGCGGCATCGCCGTGGGCTGGTGCGTGGGCTACCTCACGATCACCCTGCTGCGCCTGCTCGACGACGACTATCTGATCATCACCACCGCCGTGAGCGCCGCGTGGTTCAGCTATATCGCGGGCGAGATGGCCGGCGTGTCGAGCGTGATCGCCACCGTCACCTGCGGCATGTATCTGGGCTGGCATCAGCACGAGGTCTTCTCCGCGCGCGTGCGCATGCGCGGCACGGCGTTCTGGCAGGTGCTCGTATTCGTGCTGGAAGCGCTGGTGTTCGTGCTGATCGGGCTCTCGCTGCGCGGCGTGATCTACCGGCTCGGCGGCGCGGGCGAGGCCATCGCGCAACTCGGCCCGGCCGCGCTCGCCGTCGTCGCGGCGGTCGTGCTTTCGCGCTGCGTGTGGGCCTTCGGGCTCGAAACGATACGCCTGGTCGCACATCGCCTCGCGCCGCGCCGCGTACAGTGCGCCGATTTCCGCTCGGCTGCGGTGGTGAGCTGGGCGGGCATGCGCGGCGTGGTCACGCTCGCGATCGCGCTCACGCTGCCCGCCGCCCTGCCCGGGCGCGACCTCATCC
Organism: Paraburkholderia silviterrae; assembly: GCF_004353915.1. Classification (GTDB taxonomy): domain Bacteria; phylum Pseudomonadota; class Gammaproteobacteria; order Burkholderiales; family Burkholderiaceae; genus Paraburkholderia; species Paraburkholderia silviterrae. The sequence continues at coordinate 166,654 of NZ_SMRP01000017.1, forward strand.
TGTTCGCGGCGTTCGCCGTGATCCTCTTCACGGTGCTGCTGCAGGGCCTCACCATCGGGCCGCTGATTCGCCTCGTGAGGCCGCTGCAGGACGCCGAGGCAGCGGCCGGCTATCTCACCGAGCCGCAAGTGTGGGCACGGCTCTTCGAGGTGCAGTTCGAAGCCATTCAGCCGCTCGTGCACGCGCCGGACGGCAGCGTGATCCACCCGCGCCTGCTGGAGCAGTACACCTATCGGCTCAGGCTCTCGCGCTCGTTCGAAAGCGCTACGAGCTTGCCGGGCGACATCCGCACTGCCCATTACGACGTTGTGCTCGCCGCCGTGCACGCGGGCCGTGTGGAAGTCTTGCGGCTGCATCGGGCCGGCAGCATCAACGATGAGATGCTGCACAGGGTCGAGCGTGATCTCGATCTCGAAGAGGTGGGTGCGCAGCATTCGCGGGGGTGACCTTGCTAGCGCAACATTGAGGTCACGCCGCAAGTCCCCAATGACCATCTATCGGCATGGCCGTCTTTCCGGATACGACATAGCGCACCTTGCGCGATTTCCCCTTGATACCACCAGCCTTTATGGATGGGATGCCGAGACCGCGCCGCAGATTATTGACGGACTTGATACAGCACCCCACCCGTTTGGCAATCTCTGCATCGGACATGGTTCCGAGCAACACCATTGTCTCGTCCGACCACGCATGCTGCGCGCGGGCAATGCCAAGCTCCTGCCGCTTTTTGTGAACAGCAGTTTTAGACAGGCCGATACGGGCCGCAACTTCTGCGTCGGTCATCGTGCCGAGCAGAGCGACTTCCCCGTCGCTCCACTTGCGAGACGCACGCGTAGACGCGATGCCAAGCGCGCATCGTTTTGCGCGGGCGACATAATCCGATACACCGAGCGTTCGTGCCACCTCGGCATCGGGCATGGTTCCAAGCAAGGCGATATCCTTATCGCTCCAGGTGTCGCCCGGCAAGCGAACCGCTGCGATCCGCAGGCTGCGCCGCTTCATGGCGACTGACCAGGCGCTCAATCCAATCTGTCTCGCTACCTCCTCATCAGGCAACGTTCCAAGCAAGGCAAGATGGTTCGGGGTCCACTTGTGACAACCTGCATTGCCCTGTGCGCGCGCAGATGGAATGCCCAATTCGCGACGTTTCACGTTGACTGCGTTCGTCGTCAAGCCTGTGCGGCTCGCCACTTCCGCATCGGAGACCACGCCAAGCAATGCGACCTCGTCAGCAGTCCATATGTGTTGTACGCGTGTTGATGCAATGCCGAGCACCTGACGTTTTTTCTGTACGGTGATAACGGTCACACCCATTTTCCTCGCCACTTTTGCATCGGACATTGTCCCGAGCAAGGCGATCTCGTTGTCTGTCCATACGTGACGCGTCCGAACCTCATTGATGCCTGGTCCGTATCTTCGCGCGCTTATATTCGCGCATAGACTGGGAAGGCCTTTCGAAGGCGCGGCGAGTTGCTCGACAAACTGACCGAAGCATGTCACGGATTCCTTGTTTCCCATGAGCTTCTTCGACATTCGCTCGCGGTACGACGGAATACCGAGTTCGCGCCGCTTTTTCCAGACAGCAAACGGCGAGGCGCCGATCTGCTGTGCGATGGTTTCATCCGGCTTCATACCGAGAAGTGCAATGTGCCAGTCTGTCCACTGAGTCTTCAGGTGGCCCTGTTTGAGCGCCGATGGAATGCCATGACTCTTTCGCGCGTTGAAAACAGTCTGCAGACAAACGCCGAGGCGTTGCGCGACTTCGGCGTCGGGCATCGTTCCAAGCAGTGCAAGCGCATCGGCTGTCCAGGCGCTACGAGGACCTGTCACATCGCGTACTGACGGGATGCGCAATTTGCGGCGCTTCGCGCCGATAGTCGACTGCGGTATGCCGAAGCGCTCCGCAATCTCGCGGTCGCGATACTTGCCGAGCATGGCGAGAATGTCCGCGGTCCATTCGCGATGCACGCATACGCGTATTGATGGAATCCCGAGTTCGAGCCGCTTTCGATTGACGGTCGCGGCGTTCGAACCAATACGCTGTGCGACTTCGGCGTCAGGCATCGTTCCGAGCAGCGCAAGGTCGGCTTTCGTCCATGTTCGGGACCGCTTGCCCCTGGGCCTGGCGCCCCTGGTTGAAGGGATTCGCCGATCGTATGTGCCAGGCCTGGCGTTGCCCGCACGGCGAAGCGTCTTCTCACGGCCCGAGACCGATGCGGCATGATCGATCTGCGAAATCGTATGTTCGAAGCGCTGGTTCATTTGGCGGCCTCCTGTTTCTGCTCGTCGTACTTCAGGCCGCTAGCGTGGTAGCGCTGCTGGATATCTTCGGGTGTCAGGTCGCTACGGCCAATACCAATGTTGCGTACGTCACCGGTATGGCGGAAATTGCTCTCCACCGGGGGATAGCTGATCCACTCACCGAGATAATCAAGTGTTGCGCCTGCCCAGAACGGCGAATCCTTCCGTACTGGAACGTGAAAGATGAGTTCAACGAGATTCTTCGGAAGGCCACCTAATGCATCGATAATGCCAATCGGATAGAAGAATTCGCCTTTCGCGGTCCGGCCATCTTCGAACTTGTCGCCGCGTCGGATAGGCTTCATCCCCAGACTCTCGAAACGTTCCCAAGGGATATTGGTGTGCAAACTGTCAGTGATCCGGATGCCGAACTCGCTGACACGTGGTTCACCATTGATGAGGTTTGGTTTCTCGAAAACAAAAGTAACGGTCATGACATCTTCCGGAAACCAGTAATATTCAGCTTTAATTGAATTTTCATAATGTAGCTTTGGATTACCAATACTCTGAATCACGTCATCAAACGACATTTCGCCCGCGACCCATTTGAGGCCGATATCGGTGTATCTCAGTACAGATTCCTGCTGCGCTGCCGTCATCTGATTTTGCTGGATGGCTTCCATCTTACTGTCCTCCGCTCGTGCTGCCTGCGGGATTGCCGTGAGACCCAGTGAGCTTGCTTGCAGCGTAAGCCAGCTCATAAGCGCTGCTACACCGGTCCTCAGGATACGTTTTGAGCAGCAGGCCCAGACCCGCATTCCAGTAGTTGGTTGCCATTTCCCCGCAGAAGAAGGCGTCGTTCTCCCATGGTCTTGCGGTGTAATCGACGCGACACCGGTTCGGTTCTTCCACCATTGCATCAACATCAATTGCTGTTCCTCCGAGACCCACATGCTGTAAAAGGTCACGCGCTGCCGTGCGCGCACGCTGATATTCGGCCTCCATCGCTATTTTGTCCGGCGCATAGGGCGGGCAGTATCCCGCCTTGCGCCACAAATTCAGGGTAGACAGATACAGGCCCACTGCCATGCGCTTCAGGCTGATGAGGGGCGCTGTTTCGGTGGGTAAGGGACTGCTTGCTGCCAGACTTACGATCCGCTGCAGCGAACTCGGCGATCTATCTCCCGATATAGCCATGACCGCAGGCCATTTCGCAATATTGGGAATCTCTTCGAAATTGCCCGGGAACTGCTGAACCAGCGCAAAGACCCAGAAATTCTGCTGACAGTGACGCGATTCATGGTAGATCGTATCGGCAAATTCTCGGAGTTGTTTGAGCTGTGCGTTGCGTGTTACCGGATCTGATGGTTTTGCCGCATTACCGATGCGGAACAGGGGTTCCAGTGTGGAGAGATTCAGCAGCATGAGCCAGCTACTCGGCGCGAAGGCCCCATGCTCGGATGAATTTCCCGGCGTATAGGCGGCAATCGGCGGCACCACGTCAGCGGGAATGCCAAAGCCCCCGGTGTGACTGGTTAATGCGTCAGTCATGACGGGAGTGAGCAACTTAAAAAGCTGAATTGTCTGAGTCTCGCCAATCGGCCATTTCAATTTGAGTGCGGGAGCTGCACCCGCAGGTCCGAACCAGGCATCGCCCCACTGAATCTGGTTGAGCAGGACCGCCTGCATAGCCTTCGCATAGTCGCGGGCAACCGGATACATGAGTTGCGCCCTTCGCTCTGGGTCGGCATCGGAGTAGCGCATTCCCCATCGATCAGGTGTACACAGCGCATAGGTCGGCTCTATTCCGGCGGTGGTTGGGCCAGGCCTGACCTTTTTCAGAATATAGGGCCCCACCTTGTGGAAATCATTGTCTTCCGTATTCTGTCCACCGCTCATGCCTGCATATCTCCCTGAGAATTAAAAGCGCTATCTACAGCCTTTGTCAGCATGGGCTGGTGATTCGCGAATACCGTGCCGTCGGGTCGCAATAGCTGAAGTTCCGCGATCTGCATGCGTTGGCCCATTGCCAGTGACGTTTCCCCATGTGCACCGGAGATGCCTTCGATGAGCTGTCCGTCATCGAGCTTGATACGGTAGCGTTGCTGCGCCATGGCGAAACCTGAGCCGTCATCCGGTAATACATAGTGATCGACGACCTTCGCTTTCCCGATATCCGTGATGGGTGATTGAACCGGTACGTCCTTCGGGTCGTCCGTCGCGTGAGACCCTGCGTGAACGAGGAATTTTCCGTTCGTATATCCGAGAATCCCATCGGAGCCGAGCGTCACCTGCGTGCCGCCGCCATTCAGCACAATGCACCTTGCAGTTAAGCGGATTTCATCCTGTGCACTCAGAATGCTGATGGCTTTTTGCGCGATCAAGTCCAGCTCATCGGTCCGTGACTCGATACGAATCCGCCCAGGCGTGATCAGCGTGATTGCCTTCTGCGCGTAGAGAGAGATCTTCTCGAACACGGAGACAAGAAGCGAATGGGCAGACGCAATGGCGACATTTCCACCCGCGCTGATCGCCGTATGCCTTTCGCTCGCCAGGTGAGTCGTCCCCTCTGCCGTCGCATGCAGGTTCGCCGCGCTTGAAATCGCAATATCCGGATTCTCGAACTCGGGGAAGTCATTAGAAGGCGTGCCGCCATCGCCACGAAGCGCTGCATTAGCTTCCTTGATCTCTTTCGCCACGTCGCGTTGATGGCCTGTCGTATCCTGTGCGCCGTTCCTGTGGGCAACATCGCCCATCTTTTCCTGAAAATCACGTCCCTGGGTAAGGCGTGCGATGGTTTCGGCCAGTTCCTTGACCTTGCCCGCCCCGCCAGCGCGTCCCCAGGACGTCAGCAGCAGCCCAAGCGCCGCCCGGAGTACGCCGTTCTTGTCGCTGCGCAGCTCAAAGCCTTCGCCCCTGGCATCCTGACGCCCCGCATTGCCCTCGATGCGTGTGATATAGCCCAAGCTCAGGCTCGATTTCGCATGGTCGCTTGCGAGCTGGGCCTGCTGCCGGTTCTCGGTGTCGTCCAGCGCGAGATGGTTGGTC
>NZ_SMRP01000018.1:0-61636 GCF_004353915.1 Paraburkholderia silviterrae
AACCGCCAGTGTGACGCAGTGGACCACTAACCTTATATCGGAGCGGCTCCGGGGCGTCTGCCATCACGCGTCGTCACACGGAGTGACTAAGGGCTCATCCATCCGGCGGCGCTGCGCGCGCCGTGGGGCATAACTAAAACCGGTGGGACGCATGTATTTTCGTAGGAGTCCAGCATATTTGTTTGGCAGCACTTCCGCGCATTCGCCGGGCAGCATGCCCGGTTTTCCTTGCAGACTCTTCCGCCCGCGCGTAGCGCGTGGCGGGAAGGATGAGTCCCTTGTCACTAACGCGGAGTGTGCGAGGTGACGGATGCCCCGGAGCCGCTCCGATTGAAAGGGCAGTGGTGGACGGCGTCACACTAGCGGTTTGAGCCGCTTTCTTTTGCCTACTTTTCTTTGCGGCTGCAAAGAAAAGTAGGTGCCGCCCCGCACAGGGGCAACGCTCGCGGACCGCCGCGAAAACAAGGAAAGGCCAACAAATCAACACCAAACAAATCAACACCCAACAACCCACAACAAATGAAGCTTGAAGCGCGACCCATTGCCATTAAAATTTTACAAGTGTATAGTTAAGCAGAAATCCACCGACCGTCGAGCGCCGATCGCGCCCCCATACGGGTTGCTTTCCTGGCGATCGGTCGAAACGCGGCTCGCGGCACGCGACATCTGCAAATGCATAGCCTAATAAAGAGGTTCAATATGGCAACCTTGAATACCGATTCGAGAAATCTCGCCAACGTGAAGGAGTATTTCGTTCGCCTGGACGCAGGACGGGCGGATATGCTCGATCTGTTCGCCGACGATTTCCAGTTTTATTTTCCGAAGTTCGGTGTGGGCAAAGGCAAGGCCGAGCTTGCGGAACTCGCGAACGGTCTAGGGGCCACAGTAAATTCGGTTTCACACGACCTCAACGCGATGAAGTTCTTTGAGGGGCCCAACTTTGTCGTGGCCGAGGGCCTCACCCAGGGCGTGCACAACGATGGCACGGCGTGGCAGGGCGGCAAGACGCCCGGCGGCCGCTTCTGCAATGTCTTTGAGTTCGGCGACAACGGACTCATCCAGCGTCTGCACATCTATCTCGACCCAGACTACGCAGGGCACGACGCTGACCGGTTCCTCTGGGGGAAAACCCGCTCGGGAGAGACCCGTTCCTGGTAATAACAGGGGCAGCTTGCTCGCGCTCGAGGGCGCGAACCCGCTTCGCTCAAAGCCGGCTGTGCGATCGACACGACATCAAATGCCGTGCCGGCGCCGGCCATTTCTGCAATGCGGATGAAATCTTCAGTCGCGTCTTGCGACTTCATTGTTCCGCTATCTAATTCCTTTATCCCTGTCTTTTTCCGGTGCGCCCAGGCTTGAGGCGCACCGGATCTTGCCTTTTCCCCGCCTGGCAAGGGGTTTCGGCGCTTCTGCCCGGCCGCTGACCCGCCAGGACAGGCCAGAATCGGCACTTTTTCTCGATCGAATCTCGCTAACCCCTACTTCCAGCGCAGGGGCCGCCCACATAACCTCCGTGCAACGATCCGCACACGGAGTACGACTGACATGGCGAAGATTATCGGAGGCATCGCGGCCTCGCATACGCCCACCATTGGATTTGCGCTGGACAAAAACAAGCAGGACGACCCGGTCTGGGCGCCGATCTTCGAAAACTTTGCACCCGTAGCGTCCTGGCTGGCCGAAAAGCGGCCGGATGTCTTGCTGCTCATTTACAACGATCACGTCACCTCGTTTTTCTTCGACCACTATTCGGCATTCACGCTGGGCGTTGGCGAGCAATGGCAGGTGGCCGACGAGGGCGGCGGCGCGCGCGATCTGCCGCCCATCAAGGGACATCCGGGGCTGGCCGCGCACATCGGCAACTCGCTGATGACCGATGAATTCGACATGGCCTTCTTTCAGAACCGGCCGCTCGATCACGGCTGCTTTTCTCCGCTCTCGATGCTCTGTCCGCACGAGCCTGAATGGCCAGTCAAGCTGATTCCGCTTCAGATGGGTGTGCTGCAGATGCCCATCCCCAGCGCGCGGCGGTTTTATAAGCTGGGGCAGGCGCTGCGGCGAGCGATTGAAAGCTATCCGGAAGATCTGCGTGTGGCGATCGTCGCGACGGGTGGCTTGTCCCATCAGGTCCACGGCGAACGCGCGGGCTTCAACAATCCCGAATGGGACCAGCGGTTTCTCGATCTGTTCGAGCGCGACCCCGAACAACTGGCCGATATCACCCTTGCCGAATACGCCGAGCGTGGCGGCTTCGAGGGCGCCGAGGTCGTCATGTGGCTCGCCATGCGCGGCGCGCTGCCGGCCGGTGTCGTTTGCAAGCATCGCAGCTATTACTTGCCATCCATGACCGGGATAGCGACGGCCATCTACGAGGGTCTGGATGACGAAGCAGCGCCCGCCAACCTCGAGCGGCACCGCAATCGCATGGCGAGTCAATTGGCCGGCATCGAAAAGTTGCAGGGCACCCGGCCTTTCACGCTGGAGGTCGCGGTGAGGGCGTTCCGGATCAACGACTACTTGCATCGCATGATCGAGCCGGCCCATCGCGAGCAATTCCTCAGCAACCCGGAGGCGAGCTTCGACGCCGCGCGCCTCACCGAAGAAGAGCGCGACTTGATCCGCCGGCGCGACTGGCGCGGTCTGCTCCATTACGGGGCCATCTTTTTCATGCTCGAGAAGCTCGGTGCGGTCACGGGCGTTTCGAACCTCCACATTTACGCCGCGATGCGCGGGGAAACGCTGGAAGCGTTCCAGCGCACCCGCAACGCCCCTGGCGCTTTGTATTCCGTGGCGGGCAACGCCGCTGGGAATCTGAGCTGGGATCAGGCGGCCACGCCGGACCAGCACTGAAAAGCGCGGAAGGGCGCTGAAAAACGCAAGGGCGCCTGGGTCAGGACCCCTGGGCGGCCGCGCCGCGTGCTCGCAAGTGGCCGGATCGCAAAGACAGCCCGGGCGGTCAGCCGGTGCGTCGCTATAGACCAAGGAGACAGGTGATGACAAGCGGGAAAACAATCGATATCAAATCCTTCATTGATGAGAGGCCGATCTCGGCCTACCAGTGGTTGCTGGTGGCGCTGTGTTGCCTCGTGGTCGTCGCCGATGGCATGGACGTGGCCATCATGGGCTTCGTCGCCCCCTCGATCATTCATGATTGGGCCATTTCGCGGCCCGCGTTCGGCCTCGTGATGAGCGCCGCACCCATTGGTCTCGTGATCGGCGCATTGGCGGCGGGCCCGAGTGCCGACCGGTTCGGGCGCAAGCCGGTTCTGATCATGTCCGTATTCCTGTTCGGCCTCCTCACCATCGCGACCGCCCACGCCGCCTCGCCAGCGCAAATGGCCGTGCTGCGGCTATTGACGGGTATCGGTCTTGGCGCGGCCATGCCCAATACCACGACGCTGTTGTCGGAGTACGCACCCCAGCGCAAGCGCGCCCTGATGATCACCCTCATGTTTACGGGCTTCAACCTTGGCTCGGCGCTGATCGGCTTCGTGGCCGGCTGGCTCGTTCCGGTCCATGGCTGGCGAGCGGTGCTGGTGTTCGGCGGCGCCTTGCCGCTCGTCTTGATCCCGCTGCAGGTGTGGCTGCTGCCCGAATCCGCACGCTTGCTGGCGGTGCGCGGAGCGCAACCGGCGCGCATTGGCAAGGTGCTCGGCCGCGTGTGTGGCGTGCGATTTTCGGGCGATGAAGTGTTCGTCTCGAACGAACCTCCGTTGCCGACGCGCAAGCCGATCGGCGTGCTCTTTTCGCAGGGTTATGGCTTCATGACCGTCATGCTCTGGGTGACCTATTTTATGGGCCTGCTCGTCATTTATCTCCTGACCGGCTGGCTCCCGACGCTGATCAAGGACGCAGGCCTCTCCGTCACCACGGCCGCGAACGTGACGGCGATGTTCCAGATCGGCGGAACGATCGGCGCCATTGCGGTGGGCTGGCTCATGGACAAAGTGCGGCCGGCGCCCGTCATCGGCGCGGCTTACCTGGGGGGCGCCGTGTGCGTGCTCGGCCTCGCGTGGATCGGGGCATTGTCCTCGTCGCTCGCGTTGCTGGTCTTCGCCACGGGCTTTTGCATGAGCGGCGCGCAGACGGGGCTGAATGCCTACGCACCGGGGCGCTATCCAACGGTTGCGCGCGCAACTGGTGTCAGCTGGATGCTGGGGATGGGGCGCTTCGGCAGCATCTTTGGATCTGCGGTCGGTGGCGCGCTGCTCGGGCTCGGCTGGGAGTTCGGCGCCATCCTCGCGATGCTCGCAGTGCCCGCGGCCCTCGCGGCGATCGCCATCGTGTTGACACAGCGCGCGCGTGCCGTCGAGCCGAGTGTGCAGGCGAACACAGCACATTGAAAGTGAGTGCAAATGAATCCGGTTTTTGGGAGCAAAGATGATCATTGATGTTCATGGCCATTACACCACGGCGCCGAAGGCGCTGGAAACGTGGCGCAATCGCCAGATTGAGGGCATAGCGAATCCGTCCGGGATGCCCGCGGCGTCCGAGCTGCGAATCAGCGACGACGAGCTGCGCGAATCGATCGAATCCAATCAGCTCAGGCTGATGCGCGAGCGCGGCATCGATCTCACGGTGTTCAGCCCGCGCGCGAGCTTCATGGCGCATCACATCGGCGACTTCGAGGTGTCGAGCAGCTGGGCGGCAATCTGCAACGAGTTGTGCTTCCGCGTGAGCCAACTGTTTCCCGATCATTTCGTCCCAGCCGCGATGTTGCCGCAGAGTCCTGGCGTCGATATCGCCACGTGCATCCCCGAGCTCGTCAAGTGCGTGGAGCAGTACGGCAACGTGGCGATCAATCTCAACCCCGATCCATCGGGCGGCCACTGGAGCGGGCCACCGCTGTCGGACCGCAGCTGGTACCCGATCTACGAGAAGATGGTCGAGTACGACATCCCGGCAATGATCCATGTGAGCACGAGCTGCAATGGCTGCTTCCATACGACGGGCGCGCACTACCTGAACGCGGATACGACCGCATTCATGCAGTGCCTCACGTCCGATCTGTTCCGCGATTTCCCGACCCTGCGCTTCGTCATTCCGCATGGCGGCGGCGCGGTGCCGTATCACTGGGGCCGGTTTCGCGGACTCGCGCAGGAGCTCAAGCGGCCACCGCTCAAAGAACATCTGCTCAACAATATCTTCTTCGACACGTGTGTCTACCATCAGCCGGGCATCGACCTGCTCACGTGTGTGATTCCCGTGGACAACATCCTGTTCGCCAGCGAAATGATAGGCGCGGTGCGCGGCGTCGATCCCGAGACGGGCCACTATTTCGACGACACGAAGCGCTATATCGAAGACGCACCGCTCGACGCGGGCGAACGGCACAAGATTTACGAGGGCAATGCGCGACGTGTGTTTCCGCGTCTCGATGCCATGCTAAAAAGCAAGGAGCACTGATCATGTATGAGCTGGGAGTCGTCTACCGCAACATCCGGCGCGCGGATAAGGATGTGGCCGGGAAGCTCGGCGCGTTCGGCGCGGCGACGGTGCACGAAGCCATGGGGCGCACGGGCTTGCTCAAACCCTGGATGCGCCCGATCTATCGTCACGCACAGGCCTGCGGAACGGCCGTCACCGTGCTGCTGCAGCCGGGTGACAACTGGATGATGCATGTCGCCGCGGAACAGATTCGGCCGGGCGATATCGTGGTCGCGGCGGTCACGGCCGATTGCACCGACGGCTACTTCGGCGACCTGCTCGCGACGAGCTTCCAGGCGCGCGGCGCGCGGGCCCTCATCATCGACGCGGGCGTGCGCGACGTCCGCGTGCTGGAAGACATGAGGTTTCCGGTCTGGAGCAAGGCGATATCGGCCAAAGGCACGATCAAGGCGACACTCGGCTCCGTCAATATCCCGGTAGTCTGTGCGGGCGCACTCGTCAATCCCGGCGACGTGGTCGTCGCGGATGACGACGGCGTGGTCGTCGTTCCCGCGGCGCGCGCCGCCGAGGTTCTGGAGAAGGCGCAAGCGCGCGAAGCCAATGAGACGGCCAAGCGCGCGAAACTGGCCTCCGGCGTGCTGGGCCTCGACATGTACGACATGCGCGAGCCCTTGAAGCAGGCGGGACTGCGGTACATCGATTGAAGCAGGGCTGGCAATGGACGTCCAACACATTGACGGTGACGCGATCACCGGTATCTCGTCGATGGCGACTCGCCACGTACTGACCGCGCTTGCCGGCGCGTACGAGCGGCAGTCGGGGCGGCGGGTGCGCATCGAGTCCACCGGCGGCGTCGACGCGGCGCGGCGTGTCCTCGCGGGCGAGTCGTTCGATTTCGTCGTGCTGGCGTCGCAAGCGATAGAGGATCTTGCTGCCGCCGGCCGCATCGATCCCGGCAGCCGCGTCGACATCGCCCGTTCGCGGATGGCGATCGCGGTGAGGGCCGGCGAGCCGCTTCCCGAAGCCGGGACCGAGACGGCGCTGCGCGATGCCTTGCTGGCCGCTCGCAGCATCGGCTATTCGACGGGGCCGAGCGGTTCACATCTGCTAAGCCTGTTCGAGCGGTGGGGCGTTGCCGAACGCGTCGCGCCACGTATCGTGCAGGCGCCGCCCGGTGTTCCGGTTGGGACGCTCGTGGCGCGGGGGGAGGTCGAGCTGGGCGTTCAGCAGATGAGCGAATTGATTGACTTACCGGGTATCGATGTCACCGATGCGCTGCCGCCCGAAATCGAGGCCACAACGCTTTTTTCGGCTGCGGTGTGCATGCCGTGCCGGCGGCATGAGGCCACCAGGGCGCTGCTCGCGTTTCTCGTCTCGCCGGAAGCCGGCCCCGCAAAGCTTCGCCACGGCATGGAACCGGCTTGAGGCGCATGAGGTGTATGAGGCGCTTGCCTCGCGCGACCGAAGCCGCACGCGCACACACGAACTTCTGCAGCCCTAACGACGAATGATGCGTGTCGTCCGGGCGACCTCGCCCACCACGACCCGAATGGCGTCGATCAACGCACGTGCCGCGGGCGATGGCGTCCCGCCGGCGCGCAGCGTCAAGCCGATGTCGCGGCTGGTGTCGCGTGTCGGCGCATCGAGCACCACGAGCTGGCCGGACTGGCATTCGTAGTGCAACTGCTGGGCCGACAGTACCGCGAGCATGTCCGTGCGCAACAGCAAGCCGCGTATCACCGCGAGATCGGCGGTTTCGACGGACGGCATCGGCGGCTTGACTTTCACACGCTTGAACATCGCTTCGAACAGGCCACGCGTGGGCGACTGACGACGCGAGAGTATCCATTGCGCCTCTGCGAGCTGCCGGATCGACACGTTGCGCTCGCGGGCCAGCGGGTGGTCGTGACGGGCCAGCACGACGAGATCCTCCGTCATCAATTTTTCGTTCTCGAGGCCACTCGCCGCATCGTTTGCGCGCAGCGCACCGAGGATGAAGTCGACATCCCCCGCCCGCAGGCCGCCCACCAGCATTTCGTACGCGCTTTCGTCCGTCACCACCCGTACCCCCGGATACTGTCCGACCACGCGTGCGATGGCCTCGGGCAAGATCAGCGTGCGTCCAAGCGGCAGCGCACCCACCGTCACGATGCCCTGAATGCTGCCTTTCAGGGCCGCGACGTCGTCCGATACGTGGCGCAACTCGTTCAGCGCCCGGCGCACGTGTAGCAGAAACGTTTCGCCGTCGCTCGTCAGCAGGAGTCCGCGCGGGTTTCGCGTAAACAGCGGCATGCCAGCGCCGCTTTCGAGAATGCGAATGGCACTGCTGACGGCAGGCTGCGTGATCCCGAATGCTCGCGCCGCGCCGGGCATGTGCTTGTGCCGCGCCAGCGCGACAAGCAATTGAAGACGGCGCGTGTTGAGCAGGTAGGGCGGCAAGTTGCCTGGCACGAGCGCTTGCCGCGGCGACTGCCGGGCCCGGCTCCATCGCGCCAGTTCCTCGAGCTCTCCAAAAACACGCTCTGCGCGTGTGAGTACCGTGCGACAGACGGGCGTCGGCAACATGCCTGAGGGCTTGCGGTCGAAAAGCCGCTCACCAAGTGCCGACTCGGTTTCCTGAACCGCTCGCGTGACGGCGGACTGAGCGCGATAGAGCGCAACGGCGGCCCGGCTCACGCTGCCCATTTCAGCAATGAGGCGCACCGCGTAGAGATGGGCAAGGTTCAGCAGGTCGCTATCGTTCATAAATCCGGGTTGCCACGGTCATGACGCCGGTCTCGGCTGGCAGGAAGTATAGCCGCAAGCGCCGTGGACAGACACGCTCACGCACCGGCTTGCGAGTTCGTTCTCGCGCCATCTCTTCTCTTTATCGGAGGTCTTGCGAAAGGGGGCGCCGCGCAAACGCGCGAGGGGAGCTCAGGAAGCTTCCGGACCCTTGCTGCACGGGGCTTTCAGCGCGCCGTGCCAGGGCTGGCAGCGACTCGGCGGCGCATTCCAAAGACGCGATCGCTTGCCCGTTCACGTTTACCCTCGCTGTCGATGGACACCGCCCCCTTCGTATCGTTGCATTCCATGCGGGGCGCGTTCTGCCGGCGGAAAAACAGCACCTACTGCGGCAGCGCACAAGCCACGTCACCCGGAAACGGGGCCATCGAGCCAACATGATAAGGAGAGCGAAAGTGAACGGACATTACAGCATGAGCAACAGCGACGTGGGTGGTGAGCGCAATAGCGTCGTGCCGGACCAGCCGGGCGTGAGGCGCACCCTTCGCGCAGGCCTGGCGGGCGGACTGACCGGGGCCGCGCTGATCTGGGTTTACGAGGCGCTTGTCTGGGTGGGGGTGCAGCACATGATGCCGCTTGCCGGGATTCCCCGCAACGCGACGGGCCTCGTATTCGGCAAGGCCGTGCAGGACGAGCTCGGCATCTGGGCGTACTTGCTCGGCACGGCGATTCATTTCGTTTTCGCGCTTTCGTGGGGTGTCCTGTTCGCCGCGATCTGGCCATACTTTCGCCGCCGCGGGTACGAAGCAACCTTTATCGCGCTGTTCTACGCAATGTTCGCGTGGATCGTGATGCACACCCTCATCATGATCGCTTCCGCCAATCACCCGAACTACTTCGACCCGAATGTGGTCATTGGCGGTTTCATGTCGCATTTTGTCTTTACGGTTCCGCTCGCGCTGGTCGTCAAGCGAATGCTCGCACCGCATCAGGGCGCTCAAATCTGACAACACGAATTTCGGTGCGGTTCCTCGCGAGACCTGGAGACAAAATGCATAACAAGACCACGGCGGTAGTATTCGGCGCCTTGATTGCGAGCTTTTGCGCAACGCAGGCTCATGCACAATCATCGATCACGTTGTATGGCATTCTCGACGAGTTCGTCGGTTACCAGTCGGCGAAAAGCGGCGGCAAGAGCACGTCTTTGACCACCCTGGGCAACAACGGCGAACTCACCAGCCGCTGGGGGATACGCGGCTCGGAGGATCTCGGCGGCGGCTACCGCACGACCTTCGATCTGGAGAACGGTTTCGATCCCGGAACCGGCAAGCAGCAGAACGCGTATCGATTCTTTGACCGGCAAGCATGGGTTGGCGTCGCTGCGCCTTATGGCGAATTCAGGTTCGGCCGCCAGAATACGCCGATGTTCGCGTGGAGCGGCAACATGGACGCGTTCGGCGCGGCGACGTACGGCTCCGGCTTCAATGATTTCGCCAACTGGCTCGCGCGTGTCGATAACGACATCAGCTACCTTTCGCCGAAACTGGGCGCGACCCAGGTCGAGCTCCACTATTCGGTCGGAGGGCAGCCGGGAACGCTCGCGGGCAATGCGGTTTATCAGGCCGGTGTGCAGACCACCCTCGGGCCGGTCTATGTCGCGGTGGCCTACCTGAATGCGGCGAACAGCACGGCCAGCAATCGCGTTCAGGAAATCATGGCGGGCGGCAACTACGACTATGGCTGGGGCAAGATTTACTTCGGCTATTTCAGGGCGAACGACGTGATCTCCGCGACAAGCGGCAATGCGTTGAGCAATCCCGCCGGTAAATACGATCCGGCCGTGGGGCCGGTAGGCAACACGCCCGGCAACTGGCACAGCACGTATTCCGTTTCAGCGGACTACCGGTTCAGTCCGTTCCTTTCCGTGGGCGCTGGCTATGCCTACATCAAGGACAGTTCGCCGTTGGGCAACGACGCCAGCCAGATGAGCGCAATCGTCAACTACGACCTGTCGAAACGCACGCGCTTGTATGGCGTGGTCTCGCGCCTGAACAACTACAAGGGCGCCCAGTTCAAGATGGCGGGTGCCAGCATCACGACGGGTTCATTCCTCACGCCGGATGCGGGGCAGAACGAAACGGGTGTGCAAATAGGCATTCGGCACCTGTTCTGAGCGGTGTTCCAAACCGGCACGACAATGGCGAACGGCACTACTCAGCGGGTTTTGCGCGACGACCGCGTGGAGCGCGGCCATGCAGCATTCGCGAATGACGCCCCCGATTCGACCGGCGCTGTTTCTGCACGTGAACCAACGCATCTGCGCATGTAGCGGCGAGCGCCGGGTCAACGTTGCGCCAGGTGCGCACAGGACACGCGCGCCTGACCCCGGCGAAAGCGGTAACGCTAGCGATTCAACAGGGAAACGAGGGTTTCCATCGCGAGGCGCGCCGCTTCCACCGGCAGTGCGGTGTGGGGCCGCTTGACGGGCGTGATCATCGAAAGCGTCACCTCGATCTCGGGCGCGATGATCCGTTGCCAGTGCAAGGTGGGATGACCGCTTGCTCGTATCGAGTTGATCGGCATGACGGTGTAGCCTATGCCGCGCTCGACCAGTTCGATGATGGAGCGTACCGCGTCGATCTCGAGTTCCATGTTCAACATGATGCCAAGACGCGCTGCCTCGAACTGGAGCAGCGGCTTGATCGCATGCGAAGCGTGGGGCATGATCAACGGGATTCGCGCGAGCTCGCTCAACGCGACTTCTTCGGCCGAAGGGCCGATCGGATGCAAGCCGATCAGATAGAGTCCCTGCGTTGCAATGGGTTCGATGACGAGGCTCGGCGACGTGGCGGGGTTTAGAACGATTGCAAAATCCAGCTGCCCGAGCAGCATCTGTTCGTGTAGCGGAAGCGAATAGCCTTCGACCAGACTGAGCGAGGCTTTCGGAAAACGCTCGACGAAGCGTTCGACGAAGGTCGGGATCAAGGTTCGCCCGACACTCGGCGTAAGGCCCGCCACCACGCGTCCTTCATAGACCGCTGTGCCGTCCTTCAATGCAATCAGCGCCGAGTCGGCGGCGTGAAGCACACCGCGTGCATGTTCGAGAAACCGGCGGCCCGCCGGCGTCAAGATTACGCCGCGGCCATTGCGCGAGAAAAGCGACGTCTTGAGCTCGACCTCGAGGGCGCGAACCTGCCTGCTCAAAGTGGGCTGGGCGATCGACAAGACATCGGATGCCTTGCCGACGCTGCCCAATTCAGCGATGCGGACGAAATAGCGAAGCTGCTTGATGTCCATGGTTGGAAAAGACCGCTCCAGTACGGCTCCATGCCTGTCGTCGTGATCATTCTAGCGTGATCCACGCAGGCCCTACGCGGATTTCTCGCTTTCGGCGCCGGGCCGGGAGGCAGGCATTGCCGGGGCAGATTCATCGGCAGATTCGCGGGGAACTTGCGGGGTAGTCCTCACTACAAAGAGGATCACGCATGCGCCGAGTGCGAGCAGGAGCGCCATGAAGTACAGGCCGAAATCGAAGCTCCCGGTATACGTTTTGACCCAGCCCACGACAAACGGGCTCAGGAAGCCACCGGTCTGGCCGATCGAATTGATCAACGCGATGCCGCCGGGAGCCGAAGAGCGTGGCAGCAGGGTCATGGGCACCGAGAACAGAATCGGCATGGCGCCGAAGACCGAGATCGTGGCCACGCTCAACGAAGCGAGCGCGAGAGGAAAACTGGACCAGACGAAAGGCAGCGATCCGAGCGCGGCGGCGCCCGCCAATGCGCAGCCCGCGGCATGCCACCGGCGCTCCAGCGTGCGATCCGAATGAAGGGACAGCATTAGCATTCCGATTGCGCCGAGACCATAGGGAATGGTGGACCACAGGCCGATTTGCGATGCCGTGCGCAGCCCCGCATGACGCAGCATCAACGGAAGCCAGAACGAGATCACATAGGTGCCGCAAATGACGGTGAACCACGCAAGCGCGATCGCATAGACGTTGAAATCGCGCAGCGCACCGGAAAAACCAGAGCGCTGCCCGTGACTTTCCCGCGACGCCCCCTCCAGGACGGACTGCCGTTCATCGTCCGAAAGCCAGCGGGCCTCGTGCGGGCCATTCGGCAACCACAGCAGGCATGCGAGGCCAAGCAGCACGGACGGCACGCCTTCGAGCAGGAAAAGCCATTGCCAGCCGCGCATGCCGTGAAATCCCGCCATCGAATCGACGATCAAGCCGGAGAGCGGCGAGCCCATCAGACCGGCAAGCACGCCGCCGCTCAGGAACAGCGCCGTGACCCTCGCGAGCCTGGCCTTGGGATACCAGAGCGTCAGGTAGAACACCACGCCTGGCGTAAATCCGGCCTCGAACATTCCCAGCAGAACGCGCAGCGTGTAGAACATCGCGGGCGTGCGCACGAACATCATGCAGCTCGAGGTGATGCCCCAGCAAATCATGATGCGGGCCAGCGTCAGGCGGGCGCCAATTCGCTGCAAGAGCAGATTGCTCGGCACTTCAAAGGCCAGATAGCTCGCAAAGAAAATCCCCGCGCCCAGTCCGTAGACGGCGTCGGTGAATCCCAGATCTGCCTTCATGTGCAGCGCGGCGAAACCGATGTTGATGCGATCGAGGTAGGCGAATATATAGCCCAGCAGCACCAATGGAAAAATTCGCCAGCCAATGCGCGAATAGAGCTGCGTTTCATCGCGTGATGGCGCCTGCGCGACGGCTGGCACAGCACTGTTTGCCATAGGTGTCTCCAGAGGGATGGCAATGGGAAGCGGATCGGACCATATCTTTGCCTTCAACGGCCGTATCCTGTTGCGGGTTTGCGTCGCCAGGCGGCCTCAAACGCTCAACGTGTCGTGCGTTCGGCAGTAGCTTCGGCCTGCAATCCGGCCCAACGGGCGCAGCGCGTCGTGATTCACCCGGTGCCCTTCGCGCACCCCTTCCGCACAGTGAACCAGCACGACTTCGCCGACGAGCATCGTCGTTGGAGAGCCTTCTGTTCCAAATTCGTGGTGCTCATGAAGGCGGCATTCGAATTGAAGCGGCGATTCCTTGATTCGTTTCGGCAGCACGGTAACGGAAGGCAGCGTGCTGAATCCGACCTCTTCGACCTCGCTGACCGTCGACGGATATTCGAGCGCACATTGCTGCACCTGGTCCGCCATGTGTTCCGACACCACGTTGATGACGAACTGGCCCGAACGCAAGATGTTGCGCACGGTGTCCTTGTACCCGTTCGGGCGAGTCTGGGCGACGATGCCGAGCAACGGCGGGGTCACGCACAGGATCACGAACTGACTGAATGGCGCGGCGTTGAGGACGCCTTCGTCGTTCTGGGATGTCACCAGCGCAATGGGGCGCGGAACGACGGATCCGGTGAGGAATTTATAACGATTTTCTTCGGTGAAGCCGAGAAGGTCCACCGTTTCGTATGAAGTATGGTCCATATGCCGAAGTGAGCTGTGTTGGTTGATCCGCTTCCACCTTGAGCGGGTGAGTCCATGCTAGGGAAGGCGGCCCGCACCAACAAGAACGGAATGTTTCTTTCTGATATGCCGTTTCTTGCTGCTTTCTGTTCTCGCGCGAGCGACGGGCGAGACCGGCCGGGGGCCAGCCCCCGGCGTGCGCCTTTCTATGCCGTGCATGCATAACAGAAAGAAGGTTTCCGTTCTTGTTCCGTTGCCTGCGTGAGCATAACTTTCACTCCGAAAGCGCTGGCGTGCGCCAGCATGGTGGACAGAGAGAAGGCATCTACATGAACAACACAGTGACTAGTGGCGTGGCCAGCGATCACGAAGCGTCGAAGAGACCTTCGGCGCTCGAAGGACTCAAGGTCGTGGACATGTCTGGCCTTGCCGGACAGTATTGCGGCAAGCAATTTTCGGATCTCGGCGCGGAGGTGATCCTCGTGGAGCCGCTGAACGGGTCGAACGTGCGTCGGGAAGGGCCATTCCTCGACAACCACGTCGATCCGGAATACAGCCTCCCTTTCACGTACTTCAATGCCGGCAAGAAGAGCGTCTGCCTCGATCTCGACCGGCCCGAAGGGCAGCGTGCTTTTGTCGAGCTCGTCAAGCGCGCGGATTTGCTGATCGAATCCGAGAAGCCGGGCGTGATGGCGAAGCGGGGCCTGGATTACGCTTCGCTCGCCTCGGTCGCGCCGGATCTCGTCATGACCAGCATCACACCGTTCGGTCAAGACGGTCCGTATTCGAATTACGAGTCCGAGGATATCGTCGCGCTCGCACTGGGCGGCATGCTTTACCTTGGCGGCTACCCGGACAGCCCGCCAATCGCGGCACACGGCAATCTGGCCTATCTGGCCGCTGCGCAATTCGCCTCTGTCGCTTCCATGATCGCGCTGCTGGGTCAAACCGGCGAGCCCGGGTGTCAAGGCGGTTCGCATATCGATGTGTCGATCCAGGAGTGCGTGGTCATGGGGATGGAGAATGCCATCCAGTTCTATGACCTCGAACGCGTCGTTCGCAAGCGGGAGTCCGGCCAGCTAAAGATGGCCGGGACCGGGGTCTTCGACTGCGCGGACGGACAAATCTATCTGATGGCCGGGGGGATCGCGTCGGCGCGATTCTGGGAGTCGACAGTGCAGTGGATGATCGACGACGGCGTGGCCGAAGCGGCCCAGCTACTCGAAGACCCGTGGAAGGATCACGACTATCTCGTGACCGAGGAAGCCAAGCATCGCTTCTCCGAGCTGTTCGTGCCGTTCGCCAAGAAACACAGCAAGGTCTGGCTGTATCAAACCGGCCAGGAGCGCCGCATTCCGGTTTGTCCAATTAGCATGCCGAAGGACATCATCGAGAACCGGCAGCTCGCTTACCGGGAGTTTTTCGGCTCGATCAGGCATCTGCCTTCGGGGCAGGACATTGTCTCTCCAGGTGCGCCTTATCGATTCTCGGAGACGCCATGGCGAGCACCGTCGCCTGCACCGCTAATGGGTCAACACACGGACGAGATTCTGGCCGGGCTCGGCTACGGCAAGGCAGAGCGCTCGGCGCTACAACAGGCAGGAGTTTCGAATTGAATAAGCTTCCTCTTGAAGGCATTCGGATTGCCGATTTCACGTGGATCGGAGCGGGTTCGTTCACCACGAAGCTCTTTGCCGATCACGGTGCGGACGTCATCAAAATCGAGAGTGCGGATCGCCTCGATGCGCTACGAGGCAGCCGTCCCTACGCGCAGGGCGTGCCTGGCATCAATCGCAGCGGCTATTTTGCCGACCGCAACAGCAACAAGAAGAGCGTCACGCTCAACCTCAAGACCGCGCAGGGACAGGAACTGGCCCGGCAACTGATCGAAACGAGCGACATCGTGGCCAATAATTTCACCCCGGGCACGATGGAGAAGTTCGGCCTCGGCTATGAAGCGGTGAAGAAGATTCGTCCCGATGTGATCTATCTGGCGATGTCGATGCAAGGTTCGTCCGGCCCGGAGCACAAGTACCTTGGGTTCGGCCTGACGATCGGCGCGCTGACCGGGCTTCAGTTTCTCTCCGGGCTGCCGGACAAGGAACCGGCTGGCACGGGGACCAACTTCCCCGACCATATTCCCAATCCGTGCCATGCAGCCTTTGCCGTGTTGGCGGCCTTGCGCCACCGCCGGCGCACCGGGCAGGGGCAATACATCGACGTGGCGCAGACCGAGCCAACCGTTGCGCTGCTCGGCCCCACGATGATGGATTGCGCGGCAAACGGCAACGTGGGCGGCCGTACGGGCAATCGGCATCCCGCGGCTGCGCCGCATGGCGTCTATCCGTGCCAGGGCGTGGACCGCTGGATCGCCATCTCGGCCGGGACCGAAGCGGCATGGAGCGGCCTTGTTGCGGCGCTTCCCGAAGTAGAGGGGCTGCGTGCGGCGCAGTTCTCGACAGCGCGCGATCGCGTGGCAAACCGGGATGAACTCGACGCGGCGCTGGCGCAGGCGACCAGCCGCTACGATGCAGATGCGCTGATGACGAGACTGCAGCGTCATGGCGTGCCGGCTGGCGTCGTGCGCAGCGCGGAGGATATCGTGGAACGCGACCTGCAGTTGCAGCATCGGAATCACTGGGTTCGGCTGCAACACCCCGAGATGGGCGAAGCGATCTATAACGCACCGCCATTTCGTATCAGTGGTCACACCGAGACCGTCCGCTGGCCGGCGCCACTGTTGGGACAGCATACCGATGAGGTTTGCCGGGATGTATTCGGCATGGATAAAGCCGAGATCGCCAGCTTGCGCCTGAAGGGGGTGTTGACATGACAACGGCGCGGCTCTCGGCGAGTGAAATACTCGCGAAATTCGCTTGCTCGTTTGACCCCTCAACCGTTAGCGATGAACACCTCCGCGTGTGCGCCCGGGCGATCGCAGATACCTTTGCAGTCAGCGTTGCAGGCAGCAAAGAGCCAGCGGCGATCCGCGTGAGACGCTACATCCAAGGCCTTGCTGGCGGCTTCGGCGGCGAGCAGAGTGCCGGACAGGGCGCGGCGCGCCTGTGGGGATTGGGCGTCGCGACGACGGTAGAGGGGGCCGCGCTATACAACGGCGTCGCCGCTCACGTGCTGGACTTCGACGACGCTTCATCGTCGATGGGCGGGCACCCGAGCGTGGCGTTGCTGCCGGCGCTGATTGCGTTGGCCGAGTCGCGCGATATCGGTGGAGTGCGGCTGGCCAGCAGCTATGTGGTGGGCTATGAAATCGCGAGCAAACTGGGCAGCGCACTCAGCAAGGCCCATTCCGATCGCGGATGGCATATGACCTCGTCGGTCGGGACGATTGCGGCCGCTGCCGCCTGCGCACATCTGCTGGCCCTGGATTTCGACCAGACGGTCTCGGCCATTGGCCTTGCGGTCTCCCAGACCGCCGGGACGCGCCAAAGCTTCGGATTCGACGCCAAGTCGTTTCAGGCCGGCCAGTGCGGTGCCGCGGCCCTGCGCGCCACGCTCCTTGCCGAGCAGGGCTTTACCGCGTCTGCGCTCGCAATGGATGGTCAGGCCGGTTATACGAGGCTGTATTCGGAGTCCGAAGATATCTCGAGGGCGCTTGTTTCACTGAATACATCGCCGCTCGAAATCGACCGCGTGGGTGTGGAGATCAAGAAATACCCGGCTTGCTACGCGGTTCATCGGCCGCTGGACGGGCTATTCGATCTGAAGCGTGAGTTCGGTTTCGGCCTGGACGACGTCGAGACCATCGACATCGAGGTGAGCTACGGAACGTTATCCCCGCTATTGCAACGCTTTCCCGAAAACGGCGTCGAGGGGAAGTTCAGCATGGAATATGCAATTGCGGCGGCTCTGGAAGACGGCGAGATTCGCCTCTCGACATTTACCGATGAGGCGGTGCGCCGACCGGAACTCCGCAAGGCGATGGCCTGTGTAAAAGCCCACGAAGAGCCTGGCGAGATCACGCCGCGCTGGGCGGAGATTTCCGTGGCATTGAGGGACGGCCGCCGCGTTTCGCGACGAGTCGACACGCTGCGCGGCGACGCCTCCAACCCGCTTGCCGATGACGACTTGCTCGCCAAGCTAGCGGACTGCCTGGCATGGGCGGACAGCCCGATCGACGCGAAAACGCTCTATCGCGGCGCGGAAACGATCGGGACGGCCAGCGTGCGCGATGTCCTGAACGCGATCGAGCGCACCAATATAACTGCATGAGGTAAGGGATGAGCATTCTGTATGAGGTGACGGATTCCGTCGCAACCATCGTTCTTAACCGGCCCGAAGCGCTGAATTCGCTCGATCCGGAGACGCTCGCGGAGCTGAACCGCACGTTTGAAATCGCCAACCGGGACGAACGCGTTCGCGTGGTCGTACTCACGGGTAGTGGTGAGAAGGCGTTCTGCACCGGCTCCGATCTGAAGAAGACCATGCCGCCCAAAGAGAGCTTCGCAGAACTGACGTTTGGACGCGAGAAGTGGCTCTACCCATTCGCGGGGCTGGAGATCGACAAGCCGATGATCTGCGCCGTGAATGGCTTTGCGCTCGCGGGAGGGATGGAGCTCGCGCTGGCGTGCGATATCCGGATCGCGTCCAGCAATGCCCAGTTCGGGCAGTCGGAAGTGTGTGTCGGGAGCATTCCGGCTGCTGGCGGAACGCAGCGGCTGCCGCGCATGGTCGGCATGTCGGATGCCATGCTGATGATGTTGACGGGCGATCGGATCGACGCGGAAACCGCGTTGCGGATCGGCCTCGTGAGTCGCGTCGTGCCGCTGGAAAACCTGAGGGACGAGGCCATGAAGATTGCCTGGCGGATTGCCGACAATGCGCCGCTGGCGGTGCGGGCCGTGAAGCGGCTCGTGCGCGATGGACTCGACTTGCCTCTGCTGACTGCCATTCAGTCGGAGCAGTTCGCGCTCGGCTTGCTTCGCGATACCGAGGATCGGCTGGAAGGGCGCCGCGCGTTTCAGGAGAAGCGCAAACCGGTGTTCACGGGCAAATAACAGGTACACGCAGGTACACGCAGGTACACGCAGGCATGCGCAGGTACACGCATTTTGGGAGTCGAGATGAGACGGGTCGTTGTAGCAGGCATTGGGCAAACCGTATTCGGTAAATTTCTGCACCGCACGGTGCGATCGCTGGCTGAGGAGGCGCTGTCTTCCGCCCTGGCCGATTCAGGTATCGAAGCTGAGCAGATCGGTGTGACGTACTTCGCGAATGCGCTCTCCGGCCTGGTCACGGGCCAGGAAACGATTCGAGGACAGGTCGCCCTGCGCAATACCGGCGTGATGGGGCGTCCCATCATCAACGTCGATAACGCGTGTGCATCGGGATCGACGGCATTTCACCTCGCATGGCTGGCGGTCGCGTCGGGTCAGGCGGACGTGGCGCTGGCCATCGGGGCGGAGAAGCTGACGCACGAAGATAAATCCGTGACCTTCGGCGCGTTCGCCTCCGGAGTGGACGTGGAGGAGCGCGCGCGGCTCCAGATGGACGCGCCTCAGGGACACTCGGTGTTCATGGACATCTACGCGGAGCGGGCGCGCCGTTACATGGCGTCCAGTGGCGCGACGCCTGAGGACTTCGCGCTGGTCTGCATCAAGAGCCGGCAGGCCGCATCGACCAACGAGTGGGCGCAGTTCCGCGCGCCGGTGACGGCCGAGGAGGTGCTCGGCAGCCGCATGATCAGCACGCCGCTGACGCTGAACATGTGCTCGCCGATCGCGGACGGTGCAGCAGCGGCCATTCTGGTGAGCGAAGCATTCGCGCAACGCCTCGCGAAGCCGCGCGTCTACGTCAAGGCATCGGCCATTGTTTCGGCCAACCAGGACGGCCTTGGCACGACCGCTGCCGAAAGGGCCGCGAATGCCGCATATGAGGCGGCGGGATTGGGTCCCGAAGATATACACGTGGCGGAAGTTCATGACGCTTCTGCGCCGGCGGAGATCATGCTCTACGAGCGTCTGGGATTCGCCGCGCCCGGCGAGGGCGTCGCGCTGCTTCGCGACGGCGTCACGTCGGTTGGCGGGCGGCTTCCGGTGAATCCGGGCGGGGGCCTGTTGAGCCGCGGCCACCCCGTTGGGGCCACCGGCATTGCGCAGCTGATCGAGCTCACGACTCATCTGCGTGGCACGGCTGGCGCGCGTCAGCGGGAAGGGGCGAGGGCGGCACTCGCCGAGTGCTCCGGCGGGCAACTCGGTGCCGATTCGGCGCTCGCGGCCGCGACGATACTCACCAATTTCTAATCACGAGCCTGCGCGCACGCCTGACCAGCGTGCGCGCTTTGCTGCCGAAACGCCATCAAAGCCAGCGCGATTACGCTTCGCTGGGGCCGTTCAAAATAATTGATACGGTCTATCTCGCCACCTGGATCGACCTGCCGCGAAGCAGCGATTACCCTTCATATAAAGCCGCATCCGGGGCCGTCGTCGGCCCGGTTCGCCACCCAGGCGAGCCCGGTGAACCCCTGTTTGTCGGTGCCGTTATCGCTGCGCGAGTGCAGCCGGCCCAATCGCATCAAAGCAAGGAGCATAGTGTTATGAAGATTTGCCGCTTTGGCAGCGGTCGCCTCGGTGTTGTCGAAGGCGAACGCGTGTATGACGTCACGTCGGCTCTCGACGTGCTTCCTTCCTCCCGGTATCCGTTTCCGGCATTCGATGTGCTGGTCGCGAACCTGCCGCAAGTTCGCGAGCGAATTGAAGCCTTGCTGGCGGATGCCGTGGCGACGCCATTGGCCGAAGTCTCGCTGCTCAGCCCGGTTGCGAATCCGGGCAAGATCGTGGCCGCGCCCGTCAATTACACCAAGCATCTGCTCGAAGTGATGGCCGACCGGGGGCTGAACCACGGCAATCTCGTCGAGCAGATCGAGAAGGTCGGTCTGTTCCTGAAAGCGAGCAGCTCGGTCGTGGGTGCCGCCGAAGGCGTTCAGCTCAGGAAGCTCGAGCGCCGCAACGACCACGAAGTGGAGCTTGCCGTCGTGATCGGCAAGCCAGCCAGCAATGTGAGCCGGGAAGACGCGCTCGATTATGTCGCCGGCTATTGCATCGGCCTCGACATGACCGTTCGCGGCGGCGAAGAACGCAGCCTGCGCAAATCGCTGGATACGTACACGGTGCTCGGCCCCTGGCTCGTGACCGCCGATGAGTTGCCGGAACCGGGGGCGCTGGACCTCGCTATCCGCGTCAACGGGCAAGCCCGGCAGAGCGCGAATACGCGCGACCTGATCATGGACGTGCCGGCGCTGATCGAATTCGCTTCGTCGTTCTATACGCTGATGCCGGGCGATGTGATCTTGACCGGAACACCGGATGGCGTTGGACCGGTGCGGCCCGGCGACGTGATGGAGGCGTCGATCGAGGGAATTGGCCGCATGGTGGTCAACGTGAGCACGGCATCCGCCTGAGAACCCGAATCGTTGCGAGACGCGGGACGAGGGGCCTGTGTCGACGTCGAGAACTGGAGCGTTTCATGAATTCGAGCACATTCCATGAGCAACCGACCCAAACGCCGGAACGACTGGCGTTTTACGCCGAACTTGATCGACATGACCTCGGCGCATTATGGGAGGTGCTCGGGAAGTTGGGTTCGCTGGAGCCACGGCCCGCATCCGTGCCGGCGCACTGGAATTATGACGATCTGCGTCCTCTCCTGATGAAATCCGGCTCGCTGATTTCGGCGGAGGAGGCCGAGCGCCGGGTGCTCGTTCTGGAGAATCCGGGCTTGCGCGGCCGTTCCCAGATCACCGGCAGCCTGTACGCGGGTCTGCAACTCATTTTGCCCGGCGAAATTGCGACCAGCCATCGACACGTGGCGTCCGCGTTGCGATTCATCGTTGAAGGGCGGGGCGCCTATACGGCGGTCGATGGGGAGCGAGCTTCCATGCGTCCTGGCGACTTCATCATTACGCCGTCGTGGACATTTCATGACCACGGCAACATTGGCGAGGAGCCCGTCGTGTGGATGGACGGACTGGACATCCCGATCGTCAATCTGTTCGATACGGGGTTCGCGCAGAAGTATGCGGGCAGCACGCAGCCCGTCACACGGGCTGAAGGCGATGCGCTCGCCCGCTACGGAACCAACATGCTTCCGGTCGAGTACACGCGTTATGGCTCGACCAGCCCGGTATTCTCTTACCCCTACGAGCGTAGCCGTGAAGCGCTTGCGCGCCTCGCGCGTAGCGGCCCGCTTCATCCTTCGCACGGCGTGAAGCTCCAGTACGTGAACCCGGCAACGGGCGGCGCCGCGATGCCGACCATTGGGACCTGGTTGCAGCTTCTGCCAGCCGGATTCGACACGGCCGCTTATCGCTCGACGGACGGTACGGTATTTAGCGTGGTCGAAGGAAGCGGATACAGCGTGATAGGAGGAAAGAAGTTCGTCTGGAAGCCGAAGGATATTTTCGTGGTGCCTTCGTGGGTGAATGTCGAGCATCACGCCGATGATGACGCGGTGCTCTTCAGCTTTTCAGACCGGTCCTCGCAGCAGGCGCTCGGTCTTTGGCGTGAAGAGGCCATTTCGTCCTGAACGGATGGCGCACTGCCGCGACGCGTCCCGCAGGGGATGGCTAGGGCAGTGCGTCGAACAGATTGGCGAATGAGGTTCTCAGCCATTTGAGGCCGGGGTCGCGCATATAGCGCTCGTGCCAGTGCTGCATGACCAGATACTCGGGCACGGGGAAGGGCAGTGGATGCATTTTTACCCTGCCTCCCAGCGCCCATTGCACGGCCAGGCGCTGCGGGACCGTTGCAAGATGGTCGCTTTCCGCCACAATCGATTCGACACCGAAAAAATTCGGCATGCTAATGGCTGACGTGCGCTGAATTTTCTGTTCGCGCAACGCCCGCTCGAGCAGCGAATGGCCTGTCGCGGAAGAATGAACGGTAACGTGCGACTCCGCAACGAACGACGCCAGGCTCAGAGACGCGCCCACACGCGGGTGATCCGCTCGGGCAATGCAAACGAACTGCTCGGAAAACAGCCGCTGGCCAAAAAATCCCGCGTCGAGCGTCGGCAGGAAGCCCGCCGCGAGATCGATCTCGCCTCGTTCGAGCATGACGGGCGTGTCCTCCGAGAGCGCACTGATCTCCAGTCCAACGTGGGGCGCGGCTTCCTTTAGCCAACGCAGCAGGACGGGCAAAAACAACATCTGCCCCGCATCCGAAAGGGCCAGCCTGAATGTCCTGTCCGAGCTGGCGGGATCAAACGCCATGTTGTGATTGAGCGCGGTCTGCAGCAGCACCATTGCGTCGCTGGTCAGACGCAGCAGCTCTTGCGCCAAGGGCGTCGGCGCCATCCCGGTGGTCGTGCGCACGAATAGTGGGTCGGAGAAATGCCGGCGCAACTTCGCAAGACCCATGCTGATGGAGGATTGCGTCAATTGCAGATTCTTCGCCGTCTGCGAGACGCTGTGGGTCTTGTTCAGCTCATCCAGCATCTGAAGCGTTTTCAGATCGATGTTGTCAATGCTAAGTTGAGAGTCGCTCATCGCCGTATCTGACCCGATCGTTCAGTGTCCGAATGCAGGTGCTCTCGACATCGATCGGGCTATGCCCGGTCATCAAGCCCCTGCGCCCGAAGCCGGTCTCAAGACTACACCGTTTTTTGTGGAGCGTGGGCGATGCAATCTCGACACTCGCTGCGCGCCGGTCTCTTTCGCTCGCGGGGGCAGTCCTGCATGACGTGGGATTCGCGCTTGCCGCTTTGAGGAAACGCGAACCGGCGTATGAGCGAGTATTCGATTACTAGAACCCGTGGCGAATGCCGATGATTGCACCCATGGTCGTTCCCGTTGGGCCGTACAGCGCGCCGTTTGCCGAAAGACCGACATCCATGAGGCCGTGATTGTTGACCATGGCGAGATCACCGTAAACGTATGTGCGCTTCGACAGCGCGTATTTCAGCCCGAGCGCCGCCAACAGCCCGTGGTTGGTGGAGTTGTTTGCGTCTCTGACAACCCAGACGCCCGCGTCCGTAGAGAAGGCCGGTGTGAATTGCCAGGCGCCGCCCGCCGTATAGACGCGTTCGTTAAAGGAACCCGCAACTTTGTAGTTGATGTAGGCAGCCTTGAGTGTGACGGCACCCCATGCGTAAGCGGCGCCAAGCATACGCCCTGTGAAAGGCACCGTCGTGGGCAACGGAGTCGGGCTGGGGCCCGCGTTGCCGCTATACAGCGCAGACTCGATCCGCAAGCCGCCGTGTGTGTAGGTGAGGCGCGCGGCGTACTGGCGTCCGGCCTGAAAGTCCCCGGCTTGCCCGCCCAGAGCGATCATCGCGCCAGCCTGCAATCCCGCGATAGTCGGACTCGTGTAGGTAATGGCGTTGGGATTGAAGAGCCCGGTTGAAAAGAGCCGGCCGATATAGATCGCGGCGCCGCTGCCGAAGTACGATCCAGTCCGCGGGTCGGTCATGATGATGGCGAGTACGAAGGGCGAATACTGCGTGCCCGCCTTCACCTCGCCAAAGTCGCCGGACAGGCCGACGTAGGACTGGCGGCCGAAGAAACTTCCGTTGGAGTTGTTGAGTCCTCCATTCACGGTGCTGATGCCGCTTTCGAGTACGAATTCGGCCTTCAGGCCGGCGCCTAGGTCTTCCGTGCCTGTAAATCCAAACCGTGACCCCTCAGTGCCTCCGTCCGTCAAGGCGAATTGGTGGGCTCCGTCTTTCCCTGTAGAACCGGATCCGGTGCGGCTCGTGTAGAGCAGTCCGGTGTCGAGAACGCCATAGAGCGTGACGGAGCTTTGTGCGTGGGCGGAACTGGCGGCTCCCATCGTCATGGCGCAGGCGACGAGGGAAATAACGCTTCGGCGAATAACTCGACCACGCGTCGTCGTTGATGAAATTTCGCGTTGCATTGGTGCGGCACCCATTCGTTCTCTCTTGAAGTCGATATTGTTGAGGGAATTCCGTAATAACGCGGGAAGAATATAGTGATTCGTTATGCGAATGAGTTTATTGACACGAAAAAAACGAACAAGTTATGGAAAACCCTTTTTCGTCTCAATCAACGCATCGACCGACGGCAAAAGTCGCGCTGAGCGGCTCTGGGCGGCGTGTACGCTCCGATGCCGATGTGCTTCAATGAAATTGATAGAGCGTATCGCGAACTCAAATGCGCGAGGCTTTATGCCTCTGGCGCGTGCTTGCATGCCAATTGTCGTGTTTGCTACAACGGAGAATCACGGCGTTAGGGGTTTCTCCTGGATTATTTTTTCATTATCCTTTTTATAAGAACTGCAAACCAATTGATGTTTGCGCCATTCATCGAACCAGCAGAGAGGTGTGAATCATGATTTCACTCATCAGGAAGGCAGCGTTGGCACTCGCATGTATCTTCCCGGTGGTTTCGTTTGCACAAACCAGCCAGCCCGCGACCCGGGCACAGGTTCGGTCCGAACTGTCCGCCATCGAGCGCGCCGGTTACAGTCCGACTACGGCTAGCGACTACGATTACCCATCAAAACTGCAGGCCGCCGAGGCGCGCGTAGAGGCTCAAACCAGCATCGCTAAAACCGACAATTCCGGCTACGGCACCAGCGCCGCCGGGACGTCGCAAACTGGCCGGCCGGGGGAAACGAGCCCGAGTCCATTGCGATCGTGGTAATAGCCGGGCGGCGGCAAGGCTGCAAGAAGCCCCCTTGCGCGTGCACGCCCGCCGCGCATCCGCCAAAGGCGTATCCCCCGCGGGGGCGGGCGTGAGGGGTCCACGGCCTTTTACCGCACCCGCAATAGATACTTCGGCGCGGCGCTGAGGGCCGACGAATGCCCGCGCGCCGCGACTGCGTTCTCAGGCTGAAACCAGATGAGGATTGGGCCTCAGAATCGGCTTCAGAACGCGCCCGCTTTCCGAGTCGGCACAGGCCTCATTGATCTCATCCAGCGCGTAGAATTTGACGAGTTTGTCGAATGGGAAGCGGCCTTGCTTCCAGAGCTCGATCAGGCGTGGAATAAAGACATCGGGAACGCTGTCCCCCTGTATGACCCCTCGCAGGGTGCGGCCGAACAGGATGGTATTCATGTCGAATGTGGCTTCCGTGCCGAACGGTGCGCCGCCCACGAGTGCGCAAACTCCGGTGGGCCGCAGGCACTCCAATGCCTGGCGCAGCACCTTGGGATTCGCGGTGGATTCGATTGAGTATTCGGCGCCGAGTCCGTTGGTGAGCGCGGCCACTGCCTTGACGACATCGACGCCATCGGGATGACGCGCATTGATCGCTGCTGTGGCGCCCAATTCTCTCGCCAGCTGCAGACGGCTTTCCACGATGTCGACCACGATAATCGTGGCGCAGCCCGCCAGTTTCGCGGCCATGACGGCGGAAAGGCCAACGGAGCCCGCGCCGAACACGACGATGCTCGACCCCGCGGCCGGGCGCAGCGCGTTCAGTACGGTGCCGGCGCCCGTGGAAATACCGCAGCCCAACGGGCCCATCAAGTCGAGCGGCACGGACGGGTCGATCTTGACGACATTGCGCTCGGTGGCAAGCGAATAGGTCCCAAACGACGATTGCGAGAAGAAATAGCCTCCAACGGACTCGCCTTCTTCAGAGCGGTAGGTGCTGCTGCCATCGCCACGACGCGCGCCGAAATTGCGCGGAAAGCCCTCAATGCAATACCCGGCCTTGCCGCTTTGGCAGTTTTCGCATTTTCCGCAGGAGCCGTAGGCGAGTACGACGTGGTCGCCCACCGCCACTTTCGTGACCGATGCGCCGACCTTCACGACAATGCCGGCGCCCTCATGACCCAGCACCGCGGGCAGCGGCACGGGATAGTGTTGGTCCCGCACGGTCAAATCAGTGTGACAGACCCCCACGCCAGCAATCTCGACAATGATTTCGCCTTCCTGCGGCTCATCGAGCAGCAGATGTCTGATCTGGAAGGGCTTTGCCTTCTCAGTGGCCACCGCGCACGTACAATTCCATACCATGTTGCTCTCCTGTCTCATCTTCTAATGGGTGAACCGGTCCTGCCAGTCGATTGCTAGAACGGATAGTCGGGGACCGTTTCGGCGACGGTCAGCCATCGCCAGTACGTGTATTCATCGAGCGATGTCACGTTGCCCGAGCGCGCGCCGTTGCCGGATGCCCCTGTTCCGCCGATCGGTCCGAAGATCTCGTGAACCACCGTCTGGTCGTTCACGTGTGCAATGCCCGTCTTCAGGCGCTTCGCGATACGAACCGCGCGCGCCTCATTGGCGCTGAAGACCGAAGCCGCGAGTCCATATTCCGTGTCGTTGGCGAGTGCAATGGCCTGCTCGTCGGTGCTGAATGACGTGATGGGCGCCACCGGCGCGAAAATCTCCTCGCTGAATACCGGCATCTGCGCAGTGACGCCGCTCAGCACGGTGGGCTCGAAGTAGAGGCCGTTCACATTGCCGCCGGCTTCAATCTTCGCGCCAAGCGCGACACTCTCGGCCACGATCTGGCGCGCGCGTTCGGCTTGCCTCGCGTTGATCATCGGGCCGATATGCACGTGTTGACGGTGCGGATCGCCCACTTGCAATGTGGACGCCCGACGCGCCAGCAGTTCCGTATAGCGGTGAAGCACCGACTCGTGAACGAGATGCCGCCCGGCCGAAAAGCAAATTTGCCCCTGGTGAAAGAACGACGAGAACGCGCCCGCGGAGCTGGCCCGCTCGAGGTCGGCGTCGTCCAGAATGATCAGCGCATTATTGCCGCCGAGCTCCAGTGCGGTTCGCTTCAGCAAGCGCCCAGCCACCTCGCCGATGCGCCGGCCGACGTTCGTGGAGCCGGTGAACGAGATCATGCTCACATGCGGGTCGGCCACCAGCGCTTCACCCGCTTCCGGGCCACCGGGGACCACGTGCAACACACCGGGCGGCAACCCGGCCTCTTCAAAGAGTCGTGCGATCAGCAACCCACCGGAGACGGGGGTTTGAATGTCAGGCTTGAGGACGACCGCATTGCCCAGCACGAGTGCGGGAAATAGCGCGCGCGCCGCGAGGATGAGGGGGGAATTCCACGGCGTGATCAGGCCAACCACGCCCACTGGAACGCGTTCGGCGTAGCTGGGCCGACCACCCGTAGTCGCCAGCATCTCCCCGACCGGCCTGCTGGCAAGGGCCGCCGCCTCCAGTGCCTCGCGCGCGGTTGCCGCGATCTCGAAGCGTGCCTTCGGCTGAATCGATCCGGTCTCCTGAACGATCCATGTCGTCACTTCATCGGCGTTGGCTTCAAGGAGTGCGCTGAATTTCCGAAGGACGTCTGCCCGGAGTGGACCGGGGACGGCCGCCCACTCCACCTGGGCATCCCGGGCGGCCACCGCAGCCGCAGCGATGTCCTGCGCGTTTGCAACCCCAGCCTGGAACAGCCAGTCGCCGGTCGCTTTCTCAACCACTGTGATCGTGCCGCCGTGGGCCGACCGCCAGTCCGTGCTGAAGATTTTTCCGGATTGAGAGGACCCAATGAGATGTTCAGTGGATGTGTTCATGCCTTGCTCGGAGTGATTTTCAATTTGCCGTATCGCCATGCATTGGAGCGTGGCGAAGCCGAACTACCGCAGGGAGGCGAACCTTGTGTCTTGACGGGCCCAACGTCTCCTGGGATGCATCCGTTATAGGCCCTGCGTTCTGGCCGGTCGATAGGCAGGCGAATGATATGGGCTATCAATATTTTTGATTCCTCTCTCATGCCGGCTCTAGCCCCGCATTGGCGGCCGAATCCCATCGTTCTACCGGGAGCAATGTTGCGTTGCTCACTGGCGAGTAGGCACACGCCGCACGCGGAGATAGCATGCCTCTCAATCGAACCGTTAACCGTGACTTCGGCGCGCTGCCGATTTCGCCCATACCCGTTATTCGGGTGCAAGTAGAGGGATGCACACATGCTTACTCACCGGCGTTGGGACTCACTGGACGCAGCGGATGCAGGCTGGCTCCGCGCGAAATATCACTTCGTGGTCAGCGCGGACGGCAACCACGATCATTCGGCATTGGGGCCGTTGATCGTCTGGAACGACGATGAGATCGACGTTGGCGCTGGCTTCCCGACGCACGGGCACCGCGACGTGGAAATCATCACCTATGTACGCCAGGGCGTGATCGAGCATCGCGACACCTTGGGTTCCGAGGGCCGGATTCAGGCGGGCGACGTCCAGGTGATGAGCGCCGGCACGGGCATTCGTCATTCCGAATTCAATGGTGGCGACGTGCCGCTCAAGGTTTATCAGATCTGGCTGCGTCCGCGTGCGGGCGGCGGCGCGCCGCGGTGGGATACGAAGCCGTTTCCCAAAGGAGACCGGTCTGGACGATTCGTTATCCTTGCGAGTGGCTTTGAGGAGGATGCCGATGCGTTGCCCATACGAGCGGCCGCGCGCGTGCTCGGCGCAACGCTGAAGACGGGCGAGCGCATTCAACAGGCGCTGAGTGCGTCGCGATGCGCCTATCTCGTCGTGGCCTCGGGATCGATCGAAGTGAATGGCGAACACGTGGGGCCGCTGGATGGCGTGGCCATCACGCAAGTGGCGGCGGCCGAGATCTCCGCCCTCGAAGATTCCGAGCTGGTGATGGTGGACATCGGCTGAGCACCTTATTTCACAATCCACTCAATAACGACATTTCGGAGGTTTTCATGGATCGCTACAAGTTTCTTCCGCTGCTGGGTCGCGTTCTGATCGGCGCACCGTTTTTGATGAGCGGGCTCGGCAAGCTGGCTGCGTATGGCGCGACCGTCGGCTATATCGCCGCTGTCGGTCTGCCGGTGCCGCCGCTCGCGTTTATCGTCTCGGTGCTCATCGAGGCGGGCGGCGGGTTGCTGCTGATCTCGGGCTACCGGGCCCGCGCGGTGGCAGCGGCCATGGCCGTGTTCTGCGTGGTCACTGCGATGTTCTTCCATCACAACTTCGCGGATCAGAACCAGATGATTCACTTCCTGAAGAACGTGATGATGGCCGGCGGCCTGCTGCAGATCGCTTACTTCGGCGCCGGCGCGTTCAGCCTGGACGCGCGCGCCGGGCGGGCATCCGCGCGTGGGGCGGCGGCCAGCGCGAGCTGATCGTCGGTCATCCGCTGCGGTCTTCGCGGGGCCGCGCCATGTCGATCGCTACATGGACTACATGGCCGATGAGGGATGGGAGACGCGTTCGCTTCTGAATATCGTTGTGCACATGGCAGGCCGGAACCGGCGTTCCGTGCCGCCGTGACCCACTCACACGATTCAGGAGACGCGAATGACTCAACCCCAGGTGGTGACGCTGACCCGCGCCGGGGCGCCCGCCATGCCCCGCAACTGTACTTTCGATTCCCACGACTGGGAGATTCTCAGCCGCTACTGGCATCCCGTCGCGTTCGCGCACGAGGTGGGCGACAAGCCGCTCGGCGTCACGCTGCTCGACGAATCGCTCGTGCTGTTTCGCTCGGCGGGGCGGGTCGTTGCGGCGCGCGATGTGTGCCCGCATCGCGGCGCGCCACTCAGCCGCGGATGGGTCAACGGCGACAATCTCGTTTGTCCCTACCACGGCCTCGAATATGGGGCGAGCGGCAAATGCAACCACATTCCCTCGCAACCGGCGGGCGCGATTCCCGAACGCCTGTGCCTGACGACGTACGCGGCGCAGGAAGCGTATGGGCTCGTGTGGGTGTCGCTCGGCGGCGGTGAGCTGCCGTTGCCCGATTTCCCGGCCTGGAACACGGACGGGTATCAGCAAATCCTTCCGCCGTCGATCGACATCCGCGCTTCAGCCGGGCGGCAAACCGAAGGTTTCATCGATGTCGCGCATTTCGCGTGGATTCATCACGACAGCTTCGCGGATCGCCACAATCCCGTGGTTCCGCAGTACTCCGTCGAGCGGCGTCCGAACGGCCTGCGCGCGGAATATGTGAGCACCGTGAGCAACTTCCCGAAGTCGATGCAGCATCGTGCGCCAGAGGGCTTTCCGTGGCGCCGCGTGTTCGAGGTCGACGTGCCGTTCTTCGCCCGGCTCACGGTGCACTTTCCCGAGAACGGACGCCTGGCTATCCTCAATGCTGCGAGCCCGGTGTCGGCGCGGCTCACGCGCCTCTTCGTCCCTATCGCGCGCAATTTCGACCAGGATTTACCGCTCGACGATGTCTACGCGTTCAACCGTCAGGTATTCGAAGAGGACCGCGCGATTGTGGAGCTGCAGTGCCCGGAAGATCTGCCGATCGACCGTTCCCTCGAAGCGCCGATTTTCGCCGACCGCTCCTCCGGTGCATACCGGCGCGCGCTCGCGGAGATCGGGCTCGGACAAGCCTATGTCCGTTGATGCAGGCAGCAGAGGAGAATTCATGAAGATCTGGGAATGCGTGATCTGCGGGTTTCGCTACGACGAGGCCGAAGGATTGCCCGAGGCGGGCATTGCGCCGGGTACGCGCTGGGAGGACGTGCCTGAGGACTGGATGTGTCCGGACTGCGCGACCGGCAAGCACGACTTCGAGATGCAGGTGGTGGCATGAGGCCTTCCGAACACGCTGAGGCGCTGAGCGATCCCGTCGTGATCGTCGGCACGGGGCTCGCCGGCTATACGGTGGCGCGCGAGTTGCGCAAGCTCGAGGCCAAAACGCCCGTGGTTATCGTGAGCCGCGATGACGGCAGCTTCTATTCGAAGCCCACGCTCTCGAATGCGCTGGCGATGAAGAAGGCGCCTCACGAACTCGCGAGCTTCACGGCGCAGGCGATGGCAGCGCAACTGGATGCGCGCGTCTGGACCCATCGCCACGTCGAGCGCATCTTGCCGGGCGAGCATGCGATCGTCGTCGACGGACAGCGGCTGCGTTATCGCGCGCTGGTGCTGGCAACCGGGGCCGACCCGCGACGCGTGCCGGTCGAAGGCGATGGCGCCGGCGACGTGCTGTCGATCAACGACCTTGGCGACTACGCTCGCTTTAGAGAGGCACTAACGTCGAGCGAGGCGGTGGCCATACTCGGCGCGGGTCTGATTGGCTGCGAGTTCGCCAACGATCTGGTGGCCGCGGGCCACCGGGTGTGCCTGATCGACCCGGCCGGCGCACCGCTCTCGCGGCTGTTGCCCGCCGAGGCCGGGGCGGTGTATTCGCGCGCGTTGTCGGGCGCGGGTGTCGATGTGCGGCTGGGCTGCGGGGTCGCGTCGGTGGCGCGCCACGGTTCGGGTTATCGCCTGACGCTGACCGACGGCAATGCAGTCGATGTCGATATCGTCGTCTCGGCCATCGGCCTCGTGCCGCGAACGGCGCTCGCGAGCGCGGCCGGGTTGCGGACCGAAGGTGGCATCAGCACGGATGCCTGGTGCCGCGCGGACGCGCCAGACGTGTACGCGCTCGGCGACTGCGCGGCCATCGAAGGCCGCGTGCAGCCCTACGTGCTGCCCATCATGCATGCGGCGCGCGCGCTTGCCCGTACCTTGTCCGGCACGCTCACGCGCGTCGATTTCCCGGTGATGCCGGTCGTGGTCAAAACACCGGCCGTACCGGCTGTCGTGGTGACGCCAGCGGCGCCAGGCGGACGCTGGACGCTCGAGACGGCCGCACAGGATGCGCCGCACGCGGTGCGCGCGGTCTGCGAAGACGCCGCAACGAAATGCATGACGGGCTTTGCCCTGGTGGGTGCCGCCACCGCGGACAAAGCCGCCTTGTTGAAGCAGATGGCCTCGGCCATGGCCGGGTAGCCGAAGCGCAGCGTCATCGACAACCGGGCGCGGCCACACCGCGTCCGGCGACAGGTAGCTTTCGCTGACCGACCCCTGTTGCGCATGGGCGCTCATGTCCGGAACCCTGTCTCCCGGATTGAGTTGCCTGGCGTTTTCACGCCGCGAGCCATGCTCGCGGTTTTTTTCGTTCCGCATCCTGATAGAGGGCCCGCGCGAACGCGCACGCGCTCGACGGAGTGATGTTCGAGCCACGCCGGTTTTTCGTGGGCGCTTCGCGTCCCCCTTTAGCGCGCAAGGCCCTTCGCGACGCCGGACACGAGATGGCGCAGCCAGATAGCCGCCGCGCTGCGATGGGTGCGGTCGTGCCAGAGCTGGTAGTAAGTGAGCGCCTGGGGATCGCCGGGCAGGGGCTCCATGCGCAGCGGAAGCAATTTGCTGTAATGCGCGGCAAGCGCGCGCGTGGTCGTGAAGAGCAGATTCGAGCGCATCAGCACATATGGCGCCATGCCGAAGTAGGGCAAGGTTGTCGTCACGTTGCGCGACAGACCGCTGCGCGCGAGCTCGACATCGATCGTGCCTAGCCCCGTGGCGTTGTGGGTCGTGACGGCAAGATGCTCCGCTTCCTGATAGATGACCCGGCTCAGCTTGCCGGGCTTGATCGGGTGCTGTGCGCGCAGCAGGCACACGAGATCGTCCTTGCACAGCGGCTGCAGATGCAGATGCTCGGGCGGCGTGCGCCAGTTGCCGATCACGAGGTCGAGCGTGCCGCTCTCGAGACCATGTTCGTAGCCGCCGTCCACCATCATCAGGTGCTGGAACTCGATACGTGCGCGCGGCGCCTCGGTACGGAACGCATCGACCACGGCGGGCAGGAAGAACGCATCCAGATAATCAGGAGAGCCAATGAGAAAGGTGCGCCGCGTGGTGGCCGGATCGAAAGCCCGGGTTGGATGGAGCACGGCGGCGATGCCCGCGAGCGCCTGCGCCGCCGGCTCGATCAGCGTGAGCGCGTGGCTCGTGGGCACCATGCGGCTGCCGCTGCGCACGAGCAGCGGATCGCCCGTCATGGCGCGCAGCTTGCGCAGCGCGACGCTGATGGTCGGCTGCGACTGGCCGAGCAGCACGGCTGTGCGCGAGACGCTGGCTTCGGTGATGAGCGTATGGAGAACCTTCAGCAAATAGGAGTCGATGACTTCTCTCGACATGCGAACCGCCGTAATTTGACATCGTTCATTGCTGTATACGGTGCGATATAACGGGGTGTCAATTCAGGGAAATTGCTGCCCATGCTCGGGCGGCCTTGCTGCACGGGGCTCATAACGGGGCGAACATCCGCACTATGTGCGCGCCAGAATGCCGGATTCGCCCAGAACACGCCTGACCACGACCGGCCCCGCTCGGGTGCCTGCCTTGCGATGCATGGCGTGCCGATCCGGGGCCACGCGAAGCACCCGATATAATTGGCGAGCCATCCAACGAGGACATAGTATGAAATCACTGATTGCGTTACTCGCCACTGCCACCATTGCGTCGACTGCGTTCGCCGGCAATACCATCGAGAAGTTGCCATCGGGTGTCGTGGTCGAGCACATCAAGCAAGGCACCGGTCCGCAACCGACCGCTAACGACGTCGTGCGCGTCAACTATCGCGGCACGCTCGCGAACGGCACCGAATTCGACAGCTCCGACAAGCATGGCGGCCCCGCCGCCTTCCCGCTTGGCCGGGTGATTCCGTGCTGGACGCAAGGCCTGCAGAAAATGAAGGTGGGCGGCAAGGCGAAGCTGACCTGCCCGGCGGCAACCGCGTATGGCGATCGCGCAGTCGGCCCGATCCCGCCGAACAGCGACCTCACGTTCGAAGTCGAGCTGATCGGCATCGGCCAGTAATCAAATTCCGGATGGCGCCTGACCACAGTCACGCGCCACCTGGAAGACGTCGCGTTCGCGGGGGCGCCGCTTACTGCACGGGCATTCCGTTCAGGTGGTGGCGCAAGTCGCCCGCCATATCCAGCAGCGAGTAGTCGCGAAACGAAAAGCGCCACACGCCGTCGACACGCTCGAACGCGTCGTGATAGCGCCCGGCAGCAATGGGCTGCAGAGGAAATCCTTCCGTCGCCTGCAAGACCGTGTAATACGAGCGTGCCGTTGCACGATGGGCCGGCTCGTCTATTTCGATAATCGGATTGGTGACGACATGCCGGGTGCGTGGCGTACCGCACGGATAGCGCTTCACGTGGCTATACAACAGTTGCAGGAATTCCGGCGCGCTGAGTCCGTCATGGCTATCGCGCGTCTTCAAGCGTGCGTGTTTAAACAACGCTCCCACGCCCTCCCAGTCGCCGCTGTCCATACATTCCGCATATCGGTACAGCAGGTTGGCAATTTGCACCGCGCTATCACTCACGTCCGCGTCCTCCAGCTTCAGGCAATAGCGTGAACATAAACCGGGCGGTTGCGCCCTGACTTCCTCCGAGTGGACTAGGCGCTGCTTACGGCGCCGTTGCCTTGCTGGATTTCGAAGGTTCGGCGAGCAACTGCCGGTGGCGTGCTTCGGTTTCGTCATCGGCGGGGAACATGCATTCGAGGCGCAGTTCCTGTGCCACAACGTTCTGCGGCGCGCCTACGGTCGTCACCATCGAGAAGTATCGAAGCACGACGCCTTCGTTGACGAAGCCAATCGGAATGACGGGCATCGTGGACGCGGAGGAGAGCCCATGATGCGCTTTCCAGTCGCGCGGCACGTCTGGCCAGGCCAGCAGTTCGTCGAGCAGATGCCGCGTGCCGGCGTCGACCATATGACCGACCGATTCTCGATACACGCGTTGCAGCAGGCTGCGCGAGACCGTGTCCCAGTCGGCCACGAACGGGCGCATCCCCTGCGGATCGAAGATCAGATGCAGCATGTTGCGCGGGCCTTTGCGCGCGGCCATGTCGATGAAACAGCCGAAGAAGCGCGGCGCCGCGTCGTTGGTCATCAAGACGTTCCAGTGGCGATCCATCACGATGGCCGGGAACGGCTCATGCTGGCGCACGACGCGCTCGAGCGCGCGGATCACGCTGTGCATCTCCTGGGCGTCCCATGGCGCTTCCGAATACATGGGCGCATAGCCGGCGGCGAGCAGCAGGGCATTGCGCTCGCGCAGCGGCACATCGAGCGTCTGTGCAAGCGTCAGCAGCGTGTCGCGTCCAGGCACGCTGCGCCCGCTTTCGATGAAACTGATCTGTCGCTGCGAGACACCGGCCTCGAGCGACAGATCGAGCTGACTCACGCCACGCACGTCGCGCCAATAGCGCAGCAAGTCGCCCAGTTCGCCAGGCGCTTTGGGATCGGGACGGGTGGCGTTCATCGGATTCCCCCAACTTGGGTAGACGAATGGAGAGGACTCAGGGCGCACTCGCATGCCAGGCGAACTCCTCGAACTGCGCTTCGAGTGCCGGCCGGGTCACGCTGCTGGTGAAGTTCGTGATGGTCGATGCGGCCACGACCGCGATGACCTCGAGTATCTGCTCGGCGTTGAACCCGGCTTCCAGAAAGCGTCTCTGGTCCGATTCGTCCAGGCGGCCGCGCTTTTCTATCAGCGTGCGGGCCGATGCCGACAGCGCGGCCAGTTCGGCGTCGTCGGGCAAGACGCCGTGCCGGATCGCATCGACATCGGCGCGACGCACGCCTGCCTGCAGCGCGAGCGCCGTGTGAAACGCGACCGGCCACTCGCTGGCGTTCGTCACCGCGTTGGTCAGCAACAGCGTCTGAATCTGCGGCTCGGTCAGGCTGCTCGCGTGGACGCGCTCGAACAGGCCGATGAAACCGTTGATCAGCACCGGCGAACCGGCCATCTTCGCCGCGATATTCGGGATCAGACCGAACGCCTGTTGCAGTTGCTGAAGCACGGGGCGCGATTGCGCGGGAGCGGACTCGATCGTGTAAGCAGGATAGGTGGACATGGTAACTCCTTGGTGGTGAGCGCTGCCGGAATGCAAGCGCGACAGCCGAAGAGTAGAGGCACGCGTTGCGTGCGCCAATTACATCGCGTGTAATCATCGCGCGTCTCGTACCAGAGCCGCTTGAACGGCAAGCCTTCGAGAATCTTGCGGCTATTTGCAAATAAATGCTTTGGATACCGAAATAAAAACTGGACGAGAAGCCATACGGCAAGTTGACAGCCATTCGTCAGCTTCAAGTGCGGGAATACGGGTTTCTACTGACTTTTCGGACATGCTTGCTCCGGCGGCGTGCCGCAGCGCAAGCAAGCCACACGACAATGAAAGTTTTTTGGCACATATTGTGTGAATGACAGAAATATTCTAATCTCGTTTCCCATGGAGACCATCATGAAACAGACCGTCAAGCAGCGATTGCAGGAGAGCCTCGCGTCCTCGACGGCCTCTTCGCGAACCATCGCGGCGTACATGCTCGCGAACCTGCAGAATCTGCCGTTCGAGACTTCGGCGGTGATCGCGGAGAAGCTCGAGTTGAGCGAGTCCACGATTGGCCGTTTTTGCCGCTCCATCGGCTATGCGCATTTCAAGGCGCTCAAGAACGACTTGCAGGACGATCTCGGCGACGGCCCGTGGCTCATGGGCGACCGCCTCAAAGACTTCCTCGGCCGAGCGCCCGACGACGGCCAGGGGCCGTCACGCGGCCTGCAAAAGGAGATCGCCGCGCTCGTGCAGGTGCATGAGCATGCGCTGCGGCCCGCGTGGCGGCGCCTCGCCGAGCGCCTCGCAAAGGCGCCGCGCGTTTATGCGGCGGGCTTTCAGACCGAGCGCGGCATCGCGATGACGTTCGTGCACCTGCTGCAATATCTGCGCGATGGCGTCCATCTGGTCGACGGCAGCGCCGGCAATTTCAGCGACGTTCTGCTGAGCCCGCCCAAAGACACCGCGCTGATCGTCTTCGAGGCGCGCCGCTATTCGCGGCACGCGCGCATGCTCTGCGAGCGCGCGAAGGAGGCGGGCATCGCGGTGAGCCTCGTCACCGACAACTTCTGCGACTGGGCCGACCAGCACGCCGACGAAGTGTTTCGCGTGCAGACCGAGGTCGACCTGTTCTGGGAGTCGACGGCCTCGATGCTCTCGCTGGTTCATCTGCTGATCAACGACGTGTTCAAGCAGCTGGGCGCCGATGTCGAGCGCAGGCTCCAGGCCATCGGCGCGCTGCATAACGAATTCGTTGGATATACGTCTTCCACGCCACTTTCCAGCTAGCCACAACCACAAGGAGACATCGCATGAAACGCTTCATTCGCTCTACGTTGGCAGTCCTTACATTCTTCGGAGCCTGTGCGGGAGCCCATGCCGACCCGGTCCGGATTGCGGTGGAAGGGGCTTACCCTCCGTTCAACTACGTCGACTCCAGCAATCAGTTGCATGGTTTCGACGTGGACATCGCGAACGCGCTGTGCAGCAAGATGAAGTCCGACTGCAAGCTCGTGGCGCAGGACTGGGACGGGATGATCCCGGGCCTGATGGCGAAGAAGTACGACGCAATCGTGTCTTCGATGGTGGTGACGAAGGAGCGCGAGGAGAAAATTTCGTTCACGAACCGCTACTACCGCACGCGCCTCGCCATCAGCGTCCCGCAAAACTCGAAGCTTGCCAACACGAATCCGCAGTCGTTCAAGGGGCTGGTCGTGGGCGCGCAGTCCTCCACGACGCAGGGTAACTATGCACAGGACGTGCTTGCAGCGGCGGGTGCAACGGTGAAGCTGTATCCGGCCCAGGACGACGCCAATCTCGATCTCGCGGCGGGACGCCTCGACGCGGTGGTCAACGACAAGTTCCCGAACCTCGACTGGCTCGCCAAGGACGGCAAGGGTTGCTGCAAGCTGCTCGGTGAGGTGACCGGCAAGGACGACGACGTGGCCATCGCGGTACGCAAGAACGACAACGGCTTGCGCGAGCGCCTGAACAAGGCGATCGCCGAAATCATTGCCGACGGCACGTACCAGCGCATCACGAGCCAATACTTCAAGTCGAGCATCTACTGAAATCCAGTTGACCCAGCCGCGAGTGGCGCCTGCCATTCGCGCACTGGAAAGGAGTGCCAAAGATGTTTGAATCGATTGCGCTGCTTGGGTTTGGACATGGCAGCTGGGGGCTGGCGCTCTTGCAGGGCGCGTTCGTGACCATTGCGCTCGCGCTGTGCTGTCTGCCTTTCGGGCTTGCGCTCGGTTTGCTCGTGGCGGTGGGCAGCCGCTCGCGCAGCACGCTCGCGCGCGGCACGGCCTACGGGTTTTCGACGGTATTTCGCGGCCTGCCTGAGTTGCTGACGCTGTTCCTCGTCTACTACGGTTTCGAGATCACCATCGAGCAAATCTTTGCCGCGGCGCACATCGACGCCGACGTGTCGATCAATCCGTTTTTTGCGGCCTTCGTCGCGCTCAGCGTCGTGCTGGCGGCGTTTTCGAGCGAGGTATGGCTCGGTGCGTTCAAGTCGATCCACAAAGGACAATACGAAGCGGCTCATGCGCTGGGTCTTTCGAAGTCGAAGACCTTCTTTTCGATCGTGCTGCCGCAATTGCTGCGCATCGCCTTGCCCGGTCTCTCGAACAACTGGCTCACGCTGCTCAAGGACACGGCGCTCGTCTCGACGATCTCGCTCGTCGACGTCATGCGCCAGACCAACCTCGCGGTCAGCGAGACCAAGGAGCCGATCCTGTTCTACGGGGCAGCCTGCGCGATCTATCTGTTCTTCTCCGCGCTGTCGGGAAGGCTGTTTGCGTTCGCTGAACACCACTTTGGCCGCGGCCACCATCGAGCACGCGTATGAGCCTCATTCCGTTTCTGCAGAATCTGATCGACTCCGATCTGCTGGACCGCTACGGTTCGCAGATGCTCTCGGGCGTTTGGGTGACTGCCAGGCTGGTCGCCATCTCGTTCTCGCTCGGCGCGGTGCTCGGGCTGCTGCTCGCGTTTGCGCGCACTTCGCGCTTGCGTGTGCTGCGCAACGCGAGCGCGGCGTTCATCTATGTCTTTCGCGGCTCGCCGTTGCTTGCGCAGCTTTTCCTGCTCTATTACGGGTTTGGGTCGCTGCGCGACTTCTGGGAGCCGCTGGGACTGTGGTGGCTCTTTCGCGATTCGTGGTATTGCGCCT
The DNA here is from genome assembly GCF_004353915.1 of Paraburkholderia silviterrae. Lineage (GTDB taxonomy): Bacteria > Pseudomonadota > Gammaproteobacteria > Burkholderiales > Burkholderiaceae > Paraburkholderia > Paraburkholderia silviterrae. The sequence continues at coordinate 39,251 of NZ_SMRP01000018.1, forward strand.
TGCTCGCTTTCACGCTGAACACGGCCGCCTATCAGGCCGAAATCTTTCGCGGCAGCTTCGCGGCGGTATCGGCGGGTCAGCACGAAGCGGCGAAGGCACTGGGCTTGAGCCAGCGCACGTGCTTCTGGCGCGTGGTCTGGCCGCAATCGCTGCTGATCGCGCTCGGGCCGCTCGGCAATGAGCTGATTCTGCTCGTGAAGGCGAGCGCGATCGCGTCGCTCGTGACGGTCTACGACCTGATGGCGGTGGCGAAGCTGGGCTTTTCGCGCACCTTCAGTTTCCAGTTTTATCTGTGGGCAGCGGTGCTGTATCTCGTGCTCGTCGAAGTCCTGCGCCGCGTGCTCAAGCGCATCGACCGGCGGCTCGGCAGGCATCTGAATCCGCTGTAGAACCTGCTGTAGAACCCACTGTAAGCCGCATCGCCGGCAGGAGGAACCGCTTTTGGAATTCGACACTCTTGTGCTGGGCGCAGGCATCGTCGGCGTGTCCGCCGCGCTGCAGCTCCAGGCGCGCGACCTGGGCGTCTGCATCGTCGACCGCGACGAGCCGGGCAGCGGAACGAGCTTCGGCAACGCGGGCCTGATCGAGCGCTCCAGCGTCATCCCGTATGCCTTCCCGCGCGGGTTTGGCCGTCTGCTGCGTTACGCCATGAACGGCGAGCCGGACGTGCGCTATGAGCCGGCGTTTTTGCCGCGCATTGCCGGGTGGCTGTTTCGCTACTGGCGCAACTCGAACGCGCAGAACCTGCGCAAGGCCACGGCGGCGATGCTGCCGCTCGTGGAGCGCTGCGTCGAGGAGCACGATGCGCTGGTGGCGCGCGCGCAGCTCGAAGCGCTGGTTTCCTCGCGTGGCTGGATCGAGCTCTATCGCGACCGGGACGCACTGGCCGCGGGGCAACGCGAGGCGCGCGCGCTCGATGGCTATGGCCTCGATTTCGACCTGCTCGATGCCAAGGCGCTACGCGCGCTGGAACCGGGATTGAAGGACACCGTTGCGGGCGGCGTGCACTGGAACGATCCGAAGACCGTGCGCGACCCCGGCGCGCTGGTGAGGGGCTATGCGGCGCTGTTCGAGCGCGGCGGCGGGCGCATCGTGCGTGGGGATGCGCGCACGCTCACGCGCGACGGCAGCACATGGTTCGTGCAAACGCGCGAGGGCACCGTGCGCGCGAAGGACGTGGTGCTCGCGCTCGGCGCCGACTCGGCCGAAGTCTACGAGCCGCTTGGCTATCGGGTGCCGCTCGCCGTCAAGCGCGGCTATCACCTGCATTACCGCGCGCCGGAAGGCGTGATGCCGCAGCGACCGCTCTGCGACGTGGCGGGCGGCTACGTGCTGGCGCCGATGAACGCGGGCATACGCCTGACGACCGGCATCGAATTCGCGGCGTCGGCTGCGCCCGCGAACCGCGTGCAATTGCGGCGCGCGGAGGCCATTGCGCGAACGCTCTTCAATCTCGGCGAGCCGGTCGAAGCCGAGCCGTGGCTGGGCCGCCGGCCTTGCTTGCCGGACATGTGTCCGGTGATTGGGCCGGCGCCGCATCATCCCGGGCTGTGGTTCGACTTCGGCCACGCGCATCACGGCTTGACGCTTGGCCCGGTGACCGGACGCCTGATCGCCGATCTCGTGACCGGCGCGAAGCCCTTTACCGATCCCGCGCCCTACAGCGTGGCACGCTTTAGTTAAACCACGGCTAATCCGCGGATAAACCGCGGCCAAACCGCGAAACGACGCGCGGCGCACGGCGCCGCTCGATCGACGACTGAATCCGAAGAGGGCACTTTCATGCTATCCACCGAAGCAGAAGCAGTCCGCGCGACGAATAACGCTGCGCCCCGCGAACTGGCCGTGCAGATCCATGGCCTCGAAAAATACTACGGCACGCACAAGGTGCTCGATGGCATCAGCCTCGATGTGCGCGCGGGTGAGCGCGTGGTGATTTGCGGGCCGTCCGGCTCGGGCAAGTCGACGCTGATCCGCTGCATCAACCAGCTCGAGCACGGCAGCGGCGGGACGATCAGCTTGCGCGGCTGCGCGTTGCAGAAGGATGGCGCGCGCACGCGCGAAGCGTTGCGCGACGTCGGCATGGTGTTCCAGCACTTCAACCTGTTTCCGCACATGACGGTGCTGGAAAATTGCGTGCTCGCGCCGATGTCGGTGCGCGGCCTCTCTCGCGCGCAGGCCACCGAGCGGGCCCACGTGCTGCTGCAGAGAGTGGGTATAGCCGCTCATGCGCACAAGTACCCCTCGCAGCTTTCGGGTGGCCAGCAGCAGCGCGTGGCGATTGCGCGCGCGCTCTGCATGGAGCCGAAGATCATGCTGTTCGACGAGCCGACTTCGGCGCTCGACCCGGAGATGGTGGGCGAAGTCCTTGACGCGATGGTCGAGCTGGCGAAAACCGGCATGACGATGCTGTGCGTGACGCACGAGATGGGTTTTGCGCGCAAGGTTGCCGAGCGTGTGCTCTTTCTCGAAGGCGGCAAGATCGTCGAAGACAGCCCATCGGCGCAGTTCTTCGATGCGCCCCGCAGTGCGCGGGCCAAGGCGTTTCTCTCGCAGATTCGCCACTGACGCGCCTCGCTGGACGTGGTGGCTCGCGGCGGGTGCCGGAAGACTCGCCCTCCGACACCCGTGGCCCTTAGCCTCGCACGAACTCGAGCAGATCGGCGTTGATCGTCTCGGCGTTGCTGGTGGGCATGCCGTGCGGGAATCCCGGATAGATCTTCAGGGTACTGTTCTTCGCCAGCTTCGCGGACAGTACACCTGAGTCCTCATAGGGGACGATCTGGTCGTCGTCCCCATGCATCACCAGGACGGGGATCGTGGTGCTTTTCAGATCTTCGGTGAAGTCGGTCTGCGAGAAGGCGACGATGCCGTCATAGTGCGCCTTGGCACTACCCATCATCCCCTGGCGCCACCAATTCCAGATCACGCCTTGCGAAGGATTCGCGCCGGGGCGGTTGTAGCCGTAGAAGGGGCCGGCCGGAACGTCGTAATAAAACTGCGCGCGGTTTGCCGCGAGCTGTGCCTGGAGGTCGTCGAAGACCTGCTTGGGCAGACCGCCCGGATTGCTCTCGGTCTTCACCATCAGCGGCGGCACGGCGCTGATGAGCACCGCCTTGGAGACGCGGTCTTCGCTGTGACGGGCGACATAGTGGATGACCTCGCCGCCGCCCGTGGAATGGCCGACATGGACCGCTTTTTGCACGCCCAGGTGGTTCACGACGGCCGCCACATCGTCGGCGTAATGGTCCATGTCGTGGCCGTCCCATACCTGGCTGGATCGGCCATGGCCGCGACGGTCATGCGCGATTACCCGGTAGCCCTGCGCCAGAAAAAACAGCATCTGCGCATCCCAGTCGTCGGCGCTGAGCGGCCAGCCGTGATGGAAGAAAATCACCTGCGCGTCGCGCGGACCCCAGTCCTTGTAGAAGATGTCAACGCCATCCTTCGTCGTCACGTAACCCATGTCGTCTCTCCTGGTTAATGCGTAGGCATTCAGTCAGTGATGTGCTTCCAGACAGTTACAGCTACGGCACGGCCCTGACGACGCGGCACGGAATTTGCAAACGTCCTCGCGGACATTCATTCGTCTAACCGGTTGAGCGGACGGCGTCGTCGAGCCAGCAAACACTCTAAGATTAAAGCGAACCTTAATGTCAATAACTTTTCGGGCGCGGGATCTATCCGCATCCGAACGCTTGACCCTCAAGTTGAGTTGAACCTTAAAGTGCTGGCTGAGCGCTGTATGTCGGCGTGTCCTGGTCACTGCGTGCCGGGTCAAACATGGAGAAGGGTCAGCGAATATGGACAGGCGGTATACACGCGTCGAATTTGGACCGCACACGGTCGAAGTGCCCGCAGGTGGCTACTACGACCGCTACCGGATGAACCCGAACCTGGATGAGGTGGCGCGAGACCCGGCCGCGGGTAACATCGACTATTTCAGAAGGATTCCGAAGCAACTGGTTGACTCGCGAGTCGGCCCCACTTGGGCGCCCAACTTCTACTACCGCACCCGCAATATCCAGTTGCTGTTTCTCGCGCCCTTGTCGCGGCTGCGGGCGATGCTGCCGACGCCGCTCGAGCCGCTACGGGCGTTCCCGGGCTTCGGGCTGGTGGCGCTGACTTTCTTTTCGTATGCGGTTTGCGATAACGATCCATACGACGAAGTCTCCATCGCGGTCGTGATCCGCCGGCCCGGCGCGCGTGGGTCCCATGCGCTGGAGCTGCGCGATTCCATGCGGCGTCGCAGCTTCCACGCTCATGTGCTGGCGCTGCCCGTCAGCACGGAAATCGCGCGGGTGCGTGGCGTGTACGGCTATCAGTTGCCCAAGTGGCGCGCCGAGATCGAGGTGAGCATCGGCGCCGACGTGAGGGCCCGCGAAGTGAGGGCCCGCGAAGTTAGAGCCCGCGAAGTTAGAGCCCGTATTGCCGGCCCGGGTGGAGCACCGGACCTGAGCTTGAGCGCGCCGCTTCCGGCCCTGCGCGATGTCGTGCCTCAATCGCATATGGGCACGACGACGATGGTCAATAAAGTCGATGGGCAATGGCATCAGGCCACGGTGCAGACCAATACACTATCGTTCGCTCAACGCCTGTTCCCGCGCAACGTGACCCTGTTGCGCAGTGGCGGCCCACTGAGCGAGTTGCTCGACGGGCTGGGCGCCTCGACCATGGTTCGTCTGGATGTGGTCAAGGACGCACAGATCGTGCTGAATTTGCCAACGCCATTGAGGGCTTTCGATCGTGCCGGAGCGTGAGCGGGGCGGTGTGAATGCCCACTCTTTCTACAAGCAGCCCACGTAAGGAAACGTTCATGACCGCCCCGAGCTATGACATCGTCGTGTTTGGTGCCACCAGCTTTGTTGGCCAGATCCTGACGCGATACCTGGCCGAGCACCTTTCGGGTCAGGCCGAAACCTTGCGCTGGGCCATTGCAGGCCGCTCCGAAGCGAAGCTCAACGACCTCAAGCGCTCGCTGGGCACGGCGGGGCAATCCCTGCCCATCATCGTTGCGGACGCGGGCAACGAAACCCAGTTGCGCGCGCTGTGTGCGCAGACGCGCGTGGTCGTGTCCACGGTCGGCCCCTATGCGCTCTATGGCGAGCCGCTCGTCAAGGTTTGCGTAGAGAGCGGCACCGATTACTGCGATCTCACCGGCGAGACTCAGTGGATCAAAAGAATGATCGACGCCTACGAGTCAGCGGCCCGGAAGACGGGGGCGCGCATCGTGCATTGCTGCGGCTTCGACTCGGTCCCCTCGGACATGGGCGTGTGGTTTTTGCAGCAACACGCGATGCGGCAATGGGGTGTGCCGGCGACCCACGTCAAGATGCGCCTGCAGACGCTCAAGGGCGGCGCATCGGGCGGCACGGTCGCCAGCGTGATCAACGTGGTAAAGGAGGCGGCCGCCGATCCGTCCTTGCGCAAGGAACTCGTCAACCCCTATGCGCTCTGCCCCGAAGGTCACGGCTTCAAGGCACGCCAGCACTACGTCAAGTCCGCGGAGTTCGATACCGCTTTCGACGCATGGATCGCCCCGTTCATGATGGCGGCCATCAACGAGCGGGTGGTTCATCGGTCCAATGCCCTTTCCGGCAAGGCCTATGGCAGCGAGTTCACCTATGACGAAGCGATATTGACCGGCACAGGCCTGAAGGGACGACTGAAAGCCCTGGCCACGGTGGCGGGGCTGGGGGCGTTCATGGCGGGCATCTTGATCGGCCCGGTTCGCGGCGTGATGCAACGCTTCCTGTTGCCCAAGCCTGGCGAAGGCCCAAGCCCCGAGGCGCAATTGGCGGGCCGCTACGATTTGCGGTTTTTCGGCCGAACCGACAACGGCCAGGCGTTGCGCGTGAAAGTGACCGGGGATCGCGATCCGGGCTACGGCTCGACCGGCAAGATGCTGGGCCAGGCGGCGATCAGTCTCGCGCGGGATCTCGTCGAGGACGGCGTCAAGGTGGGGCGCGCGGGCGGCTTCTGGACACCGGCTACGGTGTTCGACGAGCGCTTCATCGAGCGTCTGACGCGCCATGCCGGTTTGCGCTTCGAGCGGATATGACGCGTCACTCGCCGTCTGCATCCTGTGGGGGGCGGGCGGATTTGGCCGCTCTCCGACCGTCAAAGGAGGGCGTTGACCTGCTCGGCCGTCGCCGTGGCGGACTGCGGGTTCTGTGAAGTCAAGCTGAAGGTCAAGGCCTTTCGGGGCTTCGACCGCTTGCTGCGGATTCGCCGGACAGCAGGCCGTCCAGCAGCGTCGTGAGGGCATCTTCAATGGCGTGATCGCCCACTTTCTCAGGCACCAGCCGGCCGTCGATCGCGAGCATCGTCAGGCCATGCAGGTGTGCCCAGCATGCCGTTGCCTGGCCGAGCGCGGAGCGCGAGCGAATCGTGCCCTCGCGCTGGCCGCGCTCGAGGACCTCGATGACCAGCCGGAACGGCGCCTGCGTACGCGCATCGAGATGGATATCAGAAGGTTCTCCGGCATCCGCATTGAACATCAGACGATAAAGATCCGGGTTCGCGGCCCCGAAGCCCAGGTGCGCATAGGCCAGCGCCTGCAAGCACGCGGGCGCATCCGCAGCCGGATCGAGCGCGGCAACGAGCGCCTCGCGCAGACGATCGAAGCCGATCAGGGCCAGCTCATGGAGCAACGCCGTCTTGTCCGGGAAATGCCGATAGGGCGCGGAGTGGCTCACCTCGGCGCGCCGGGCGATCTCGCGCAGCGTGAACTGCCAGCCCTTTTGCTCCTGGAGCATATCGAGAGCCGTTTCGATGATCGCGCGCCGCAAATCGCCGTGGTGATAGGGCTTCTGCTCCGTGGATGCATCTGATGTCATAGGGATTCTGCGAATGTTGACAAGAGACACATTCTGCTCCTACCATCCCGAATCATCAAGTTGACGCTGTCTACATTCCGGCAATCTCGTGAGGTGCACGATGACCATTCCCGCAGAACCCATTCACGGCCTCGACGCGGCAGAGTTGCTGGGCCGCCAGCGCAGCGCGTTCCTCAGGGAGGCGCCGCCAACCCTCGCCGAGCGCAAGGCGCGGCTCGCCCGGCTGCGTGCCACGGTGCTCGCCTGGCGCAGCGAAGTGAAAGAGGCGATCAGCGCCGATTTCGGGCATCGCTCGCGCCGCGAGACGGACATCATGGAAATGGCCGGCGTGGTGCAGTCGATCGACTACCTGACGCGCAACCTGCGCCGCTTCATGAAGGCCGAGCGTCGGCACGTCGGGCTCGTTTACCGCTCTGGCCATGCCCGGGTGGAATACCAGCCGAAGGGTGTCGTCGGGGTGATGGCGCCGTGGAACTACCCGTTCTCGCTGACGTTCATTCCGCTCGCGACCGCGCTGGCGGCCGGCAACCGTGTGATGCTCAAGCCCTCGGAATTGACGCCGCGCACGAGCGAAGTCATCCAGCGCATGCTCGCCGAGACTTTCCCGGCCGACGAAGTGGCCGTCGTGCTCGGCGGGCCGGAAGTCGGCGCGGCCTTCAGCAACTTGCCGTTCGATCATCTGCTGTTCACGGGCAGCACGCAGGTTGGCCGCAAGGTCATGAAGGCGGCAAGCGAGAACCTGGTGCCGGTGACGCTCGAGCTCGGCGGCAAGAGCCCCGCCATCGTCGCGCGCGGCCACGTCGACGAGCGGACCATGGGCAGCATCGTTTTCGGCAAGCTGGCCAATGCCGGCCAGACTTGCGTGGCGCCTGACTATGCGCTCGTCCACGAGGACGACCTCGAAGCCTTTGTCACGCAATTCGATGCAATGGTGGCCCGCACTTATCCCGAGGGGCCGACCAGCAAGGACTACACCTCGATCGTCAGCGACAGGCATTACGAGCGCCTCGTGGGCCTCGTCGAAGAAGCCCGGCGCAGCGGCGCGCGCGTGATCGAGGCAGGCGTGAGACCGGGGAGCGCCGCGACCCGGGTGCGCACGCTCGCGCCCACGCTGGTCGTCGGGGCCAGCGATGAATGCGCCGTCATGCAGGAAGAGATCTTCGGCCCAATCCTGCCGGTACGCACGTATAGCACCATGGACGAGGTCATCGACTATGTGAACGCGCGAGCGCGCCCACTCGCGCTCTACTATTTCGGCAACGAGGACCACGCGTGCGAGACGCTGCTCAAGCGCACGACCTCTGGCAATACCGGCATCAACAACACGCTCTTGCACGTGGCCCAGGACGACCTGCCTTTCGGCGGCGTCGGGCCGAGCGGGATGGGGGCCTACCACGGCATCGAGGGCTTTCGCGCGATGAGCCACGCAAAAGGGGTCTTCGTTCAGGGGCGCTGGAATCTTCCCAGCCTGCTGCGGGCGCCGTTCGGCAAGGTTGCGGATCTGGCGCTGACGTTCACACTTGGAGCGAATCGTCCTCGCCGTCGCTAGAGCATGAGCGAGGCTTTGCTGATGGCGCTGCCCGCTCGCTCGGCACGCGCTCTGGGATCAAATCAACATCTTCAATGTCTCGAACAACGCGAGATCATCTTTCTTCGCTGAGCGCGCGTGCCGCCGGATCACCTTCACCAGGCACTCGACGAAACAGACGGCGGCATTGCTCAGCGTGCTGTTGCGTCGGGTGACGACGCTCAGTTGTCGGGGTTCGAATTGTTCGCGCAGTGCAAGCGGAAGGAGCCTGCCGCGCAACGGCGGGACCCGGCACAGGACCGTTGGGCTCCACGTGCACATGTCGGCCTGCTCGACCATCGTTTGCAGCATCGCGACCGATTGTGCGCGTACGATCCGGCGCTCGTCGATCCGTGCGCCGTTTCGCGTGAAGAGATAGTCGATCAAGCCGGCCTGACCGTCGGGCGCGAAGTTGAGCACCCAGTCGTGATCGAGGAGCTCGTGTAGCGAGCGCGCCTGTGCGAGCGGGTGGCCGGCGCGCACCATCACCGACGACTCATAGGTCAGCACCGGCTCGCAGGCGAACTCCTGCACGCCGGCCGCCGCCTGCCATTGTCCGATCGCGAAATCCATGCTGCCGTCGCGCAGATGCGGCTGCGCCACCGACATCAGACCCTCGAGTAGTTCGAGCCGGATCCCCGGCATCAGCTTGCGAAAGAGCAGCACGGTCTCGGCAAGGAACGTGAGCGTCACCCACGGCGTCACGCCAACCATCAGCCTTCCTTCCACACGCCCGCGCAACCGCTCGAGGTCGGTGTGCGCGTGCTCGAGCTGGTTGAGGACGAGCCGTGCATGCGTGAGCAAGACCTTGCCGTGCTCCGTAAAACCGATGCCCTCGGGGGCCCGCACGAGGAGCGGCAGCCGTTCGGTTTCTTCCAGTTCGCGCAGTGCCCGCGTGACGGCCGCCTGCGAGAGGCCGAGTGCGCGCGCCGCGCCGCGGATGCTGCCTGCGTCCGCGCTCGCCACAAGCGCTTCGAGTTGATGGAGCTTCATAGCCGGACGCCATGGGGTGACAACGAATGGTTGTCATCATAACAAACGCGCGGCTGTTCCCCGGCTTTTTCGCTGCATACGATCCGCTTCACGGTGGGTTGTGGCCGTGACCCGTACAAAACGGGCACGGCGCCGATATGTCTGAACGCCTGGAGGGACAGTGAAGCAAATAGGGGTACTACCGGAAATCGCGGCGATCGAGGAAGAAGTGATCGAGATTCGCCGTCGGCTGCATGCGCATCCCGAGCTGGGCTTTCAAGAGCATGCGACCAGTGAGCTGGTTGCAAGCCTGCTCGCCGGATGGGGCTACGACGTGACGCGCGGCGTTGGGGGGACGGGGGTGGTCGGGGTGCTCGAGCGCGGTCGCGGCCGACGCCTGGGCTTGCGTGCCGACATGGACGCGCTGCCCATCCAGGAACGCACACCATTGCCTTACGCCAGTCGAACTGAAGGGGTCATGCACGCGTGCGGGCATGACGGCCACACGGCGATGCTGCTCGCGGCGGCGCGCTGCCTCGCGCAACGCACGGACTGGAAGGGAACGTTGAACCTGATTTTTCAGCCCGCCGAAGAGGGCTTGGGCGGCGCGCGCAAAATGATCGAGGACGGCCTTTTCGAGCGCTTCCCGTGCGATGCCGTGTTTGCCATGCACAACGTGCCCGGGTTTCCGGCCGGGCGCCTGGGCTTCCGGAGCGGGCCTTTCATGGCGTCGGCCGACGAGGTGACGATCCGCGTGGTTGGACGGGGCGGCCATGGGGCGTCGCCGCAGCAGACGATCGACCCGGTCGTCGTCTGTGCGTCGATCGTCATGGTGTTGCAGAGCATCGTCGCGCGCAACGTCGATCCCCGGGAGCAGGCGGTCGTCACCGTTGGCGCCATTCACGCAGGCACCGTGTCCAACGTGATTGCGCCCCACGCGGACCTGCTGTTGAGCGTGCGAGCGCTCTCACCGGAAGTCCGCGCGTTGCTGGAAAAGCGCATTGGCGAGATCGCGCGAGGGCAGGCGGCAAGCTACGGTGCGCAAGTGGAGATCGACTACCAGCACACTTACCCCGTGCTCGTGAATCACGCCGGCGAGACCGAATTCGCGCGGCAGGTGGCGTTGGACTACGGCGGCGCGCAAGCGCTGATCGAGAACCTGCACCCGCTCATGGCAAGCGAGGATTTCGCCTGCATGCTGGAACGTTGCCCGGGTAGCTATCTGTCGATCGGCAACGGCGACACCCATGGCGGCTGTGGGCTGCATCACCCCGAATACGATTTCAACGACGACATTCTTGCGATCGGCGCGAGCTTTTGGGTCAGGCTCGCGCAGCGCGCCCTGCAATGAACTAGAAGGTTTGACCACGGCATTACATCGACAACAGGAGAGACATCAATGAAGAAGTGGACAATGGCATGGTCGCTGGCTTGCGTGGCCATGGCGGCCTCGGCACAGGCGGCGGACTTTGGCGGCAAGGAAATCAGACTCGCGGTCGACCCGACCTATCCGCCGCTCGAATACAAGACGCCGGACGGCAAGCTGACGGGATTTGGCGTCGACATCGCGAACGCGCTGTGTGCGCAGATGCATGCGAAGTGCGTATGGGTGGAGACCAGTTTCGACGGCATGATTCCGGGCCTGCTCGCACGCAAGTTCGATGTGATCTCGTCGTCCATGACGATCACGCCCAAGCGCATGGAGCAGATTGCGTTCTCGAACAAGATTTCGAATGCACCCGCGCGCCTCGTGGTGCGCCGCGGCTCCTCGCTGCTGCCGGACCCCGCAACGCTAAAGGGCAAGCGCGTGGGCGTCGAGCAGGGCACGAGTCAGGAAGACTACGCACGCGCCAGGTGGCAGCCAGCCGGCGTGGAGATTGTCGCCTACCAGAACCAGGACCAGGTCTACGCCGATCTGGTTTCCGGACGGATCGATGCTGCGTTCCAGGCCTCCATTGAAGCCAATGACGGCTTTCTGAAGAAGCCCGAAGGCAAGGACTTCGAGTTCGCAGGGCCGGCCATGGACGACCCGAAGTATTTCGGCCAGGGCGACGGCCTTGGTCTGCGCAAGCAGGACGTGGAGCTGCGCGACGCATTCAATCAGGCACTCGCCGAGATTCTCGCCAACGGCACTTACGCGCGCATCAACAAGAAGTATTTCGACTTCGACATTTACGGCACGAAGTAACGGAGCGAAGCGCGCTCGCGCGAGAGACCGGCCCGCAGGCGGTGAGTACAGTTCGACGCATTGCCTGCGGTGTAATTAGTAAACCTGAATAATGGACATCAAATGAGGAAGATTGTATCGGCTGCCTTGCTGTGCGGCGTGGCCATCCCCGCGTTCGCGCAGAACTCGGTGACGCTCTATGGCGTGATCGATGAGGGGATCGATTTCACCAACAACGTGGGCGGCCACCAGGTCTATGAAATGACGAGCGGCTACGCGCAAGGGAGCCGTTGGGGCTTGAAGGGCTCGGAGGACCTGGGGGGCGGGCTGAGCACCGTCTTTCAGCTCGAAAACGGTTTCAACGCCAGCAACGGTGCGCTTGCGCAGGGTGGGCGCATGTTCGGCCGCCAGGCGTTCGTGGGTCTCGCCAGCGAGCGCTACGGCACGCTCACGTTCGGCCGCCAGTACGATTCCGTGGTCGACTATCTCGCACAGACCACGGCGAACGGGAACTGGGGCGGCTACCTGTTCTCGCACCCCTATGACAACGACAATACGGACAACACGTTCCGTTTGAACAACACGGTCAAATACGCGAGCCCGACGCTCGGTGGCTTCTCGTTTGGCGGCACGTATAGCTTCAGCAACGACACGGGGTTCGCAAATAACCGGGCGATGAGCGCTGGCGCGCAATACTCGGCTGGCGGCTGGCTCCTTGCCGCCGCCTACCTGAGAGCCGACAATCCGACCATGAACCCGGGCGGCGCCATCGCAGGCGCAGGCGGGTCGCTCGGCCCCGACGGCAATTTTGTTTCGTCCACGCTGCAGATCTTCGGAGCGGGCGTCAACTACACAGTCGGCTCGGGGACTGTTGGCTTCGCGTACACGAACACGCAGATCGATCACCCCACGGCGAACGTCGGCTATCTGAGCGGCACGGAAACGATCCAGCCTGTCTCCGGTGCGCTGGCCGGCGGTACGCTCAACGCACTGAAGTATCAGAATTTCGAGCTCAACGGCAAATACCAGTTCACGCCCGCCTTCTTCGTGGGTGCGGAGTACGCCTATACGCTCGAACGTTACGAGGCGACAACGGGCACGGTGAAGCCGGGCATCCACATGTTCGGTCTGATGGCCGACTACAACCTGTCGAAGCGCACGGACGTCTACTTGCAAGGGGTCTATCAGCTCGTGACCGGCGACGCGACGGGCTCGTCACTCGATCGCGCCTACGTGCCCGGCGCGCAGGACCTTTCGTCGACGTCGCGGCAACTGGTCGTGCGCGCTGCGCTTCGCCACACCTTCTGATGTGTGGGCGCGCCAATCTGCTGCGCGCGCCTCAATAGCTCGGCACCCTGCTGGGCTGTGGGCGCAGCAGCAGATAGAAGGCCGTAACGTGCGTAATCATCAGCAGCGGCACGTAGATGACCGGAATCGCGTACGTGGCGCCCAGCTCTCCCGCATGAGCGGGAAGGCCGACCTGGATCGCGTGGTAGTAGTCGAGCAGGAGATCGGTTGTGCCCACAACATTGAAGGCTACGACGAACAACCAGAAGACCGGCCGTACGCGTGCCGTGAGCAACGCCAGTATCGCCAGCACGCCCGTTGCGAAGTCGGCCCAGGCGGCGAACACGGCGAAGCTGGCGGGCAGCTCGGGACTGACGACGCCGGGCAGGATGAAGACCAGCCCGAAGAACCGGAAGCTGTGCAAGGTGGCGATTGCGCGTTGCGCGTCGAATGGGTCCATCGCCTTGAGCTTCGGCCAGACATAAACGCCAAAGCACAGCAGCCAGGCAACGTAGCCCAGAACGAGATGCAACTGGAAAAGAAGCTGCGTAGTCATGTCACCTCCTGTCTGGCGTCGCCAGGCGTGTGAACGAAGAGAGGAAGGGGATCAGCGCTCGCGCCGGCGGATCAACTGGCGCAGTGAAAGCGCGTGCAGCAGGATCGAGCCTGGCACCACGAACGCCGGGGTCAGCACATATGGATACGCGCCGGCGTTAATGCCCGGCACCGCCGGAACGATCAGCTGGAACAGGCCCGGCGCGGTGATCAGCCCCAACGTAATCGCGACGGCAAAATCGGCAAGACCGAGGATGTTCCATGCGATCGCCGCCTTGCGGCCCTGTGCCGTGCCGCTTGCGAGCGCGATGGCCAGGGGCGCGGCGAACAGGCCGGTCAGCAGGTCGCCCGTTCCAGCCGGCAAGGCGAACACCCCGGGCAGCTCGCCATGCAGCCAGGCCGCGAGCGCCCAGCTGCCGAACACCCGGTAAAACTGCAGCCCGACGAGCCAGGCCGCCGGCATCGCGTCGAGCACCTTGCCCACCCGCTTCGAGAACAGCAGCAGCGGCGCGCCGATGATGACCGGCAGGAAGATCGCCATCGGCAGCAACGGCAGCAGGGGCGGGGCGGCGCTCAGGCGAAACGCGCCATGGATCGCCGCGCTCCAGACGATTGCGAACCAAAGCGTGTGCGGGACCAGAATCGCCAGCCAGGTCGTGAGGCGTTGGCGCGGCGTGAGGTCGGTGCTTTCGAGGCCGAGCCACAAGCCGAGTGCGATGAATACCTGGGCGATCAACTGGTGTGCCGTGGTTTGAAAGCCGCTGGCCGGGATGATGGGCTGCCAGTAGATCAATGCAATCCACAGCAGCGTCAACGGCGCGAGCCACAGCAGGATGCGCCAGGCGGGGCGCGGCGCGGCCATGCCGGCGAAAATGGGGGAGGCGTTCATCAGCGGTGCTCCTCAAGAATGCTGGTGCCAGGTGTAACATCGATCTGCGTGAGCGACTATTCATCACAATGTTGACGGGCTATGAAGCAGAACTTCACAGTCAGGCAGGGCGCACTCGATGGCGTGGAGGCATTCCTGAGCGTTGCCAGGCATCGCAGTTTTCGCAAGGCGGCGGCGGAGCTCGGGGTGACGCCGTCGGCCATCAGCCAGGCCGTGCGCGTGCTCGAAGAGCGCATTGGCGCGGCGCTCTTCACACGCACCACGCGCAGCGTCGGCCTGACCGAAGCCGGCGAGCGGTTTCTTTCGCGCGCAAAGCCCGCTTTCGAAGAGCTCGTCGCTGCCAGCGAGGTGGCGCGCGGACTCGGTCAGCGGCCCGCCGGGTTGTTGCGTCTCTCGGTGCCGCGCGCGATCGTGCCTATCTTGCTGGAGCCGCTGATCGCGTCGTTTTGCAAGGCGTATCCCGAGGTCGAGGTGGAGATTGCCGCAAGCAAGGAGCTGGTCGATCTTGCGGCGGAAGGATTCGATGCCGGCATCCGGTTGGGCCAGTTCGTGGAAGCCGACATGGTCGCGGTGCCGATGACACCGCCGTTTCATCTCGTCGTGGTTGGTAGTCCTGCCTATCTGGCGGAGCGCGGGAAGCCCACGCATCCGGACGATCTGCGCCAACACGCCTGCCTGCGCTGGCGGCGCTCCAGCGGCGCGCTCGCGCTATGGTCGTTCGACGATAAGGATAAGGACAACGACAGCGGCGGCGCGATCGAGATCGCTGTGTCCGGCCCGCTCATCGCCAGCGACTTTCCCACCATGCTTGGCGCGGCTATAGAAGGCCTGGGCCTGGCGCAGCTCCCTGAGCCGCTGGCCGCGGGCGCGCTGAAAGCGGGCAAGCTGGTGCCCGTGCTTCAGGCGTACGCGCCGCTCATGCCGGGCGTGTTTCTCTGCTATCCGGGGCGCCGGCAGATCATGCCGAAGCTGCGCGCGTTCATCGATCATGTGAAGAGCCGCACCGCAGGCGATGGCAAGGTCCAGCCGGGCGTTGGCGCGAAGCGCGCCGGGCCGCGCAAAGGTGGCTGAAAGCTCACGGCCCGGCCTTTCGCTGCGCCATGTACGCCAGATAATCGATGATCAACGTGATCTCGCGATCGCTGATCTGATCCGGTGGGAAGGCGGGCATGGTCCGGCCGGGCCAGTCTCGCACCGATGCCGGATTGCGGATGTAGCGGCGCAAGGCGGCGGGTTGGAAGTATTTGACTGGATTCATCGGCACGTTGAGGTCGGGGCCGGTATTCGCGCTGCCCGCGTGGTTGAGCCGATGGCAAGCGAGACACTGGGTGATGAACAGGCTTTGGCCCGCGCGGATGGGATCGGTTGCGGGCAGCGACGCATCGACGGCAAGCGCCGGCCAGCGCGCGGAAGGAGACGGCTGCGTGGCGAGCCGCGCGATCTGGTAAGGCCACTGCTCGCTGCGCACCGATGCCGCTTGCTTGCCGATCCAGACCAGGTAGAACGGTCCCGCGCTGACCTTCTTGCCCGGCAGCGCAGGCCATGGCCGCGCCGGATCCTCCACGGCGAGCCATGCGACGGCCGTTGCGGGATCGCGGTTGCGTACGAGGTCCATCGGCAGTTGCGCGGCGAAGCCGTCGGTCGCGCGCGCCTCGAGCGCGCTGTCCGCGGGTATCGCCGCGCCGTCGAGCAGGTCGGCCAGTGGCACGGCGCGGTAGGTCGTCGAGGTACCGTAGGCGACATCGCGCGGAACGTGAATCTCGGCAGCGTCGGCACGCCCCAGCAATGCACCTTGGCTAAACGACTGGGTCTTGCCGTCTATGGTGAGTTCCATCGTGGGCTGCGCGGCCGCACAACGTCCGGCCAGGCCGATCGTCAGCAGCAGAACCACCAGCAAGATGCGTTTCGGCATGTGTCCTCCATGGAAAGCGGCTTGGCGTCGTCCGGCAATAGCGTGGCCTGACCGGCCGATAAGACGGGACATTTGCTAATATTCTCGCGACGCTAACGGAATACGTGTGGCCCAAGGCAGCATCATAATAGCCGTGCCACACGTTTTCGTTGCGATTGTGTCACCGAACGCGCGACATCCCCCGAAGGCGAAAAATGGAACGCTCCGAGTATGCTCTTGAGGACACGGGCAACCTCGTGCTGCTCGAGCACGTCAACCTCACGATACCGGACCAGCGTCTTGCATTGCCATCACGGCGCGGCGTTCGCGTTGCGCAGCGCGGCGCCGAAGATGCGGATGGCTTCCTGCGTGGCGGGGTCCCGCACGCGCGTATAAACGGCGATCTCGATCGGTGCAAGCGGAGGCAGTCCGAAGCGGTTGCCCACATCCACGGCGCGCGGCGGACGTCCGCGCCGCGTCATGGGCGCGACCGCGAGTCCCGCCATGACCGCGGCGCCAACGGTCCCGATGCCGCCGCCCACGAAGACCTCGGTCCATTTGATGCCGGCTTCGTCGAGTGCCTTCAGCGCATTGGTTCGGACTCCACACGGTGCCGAAAGCGAGGCGATGCGCAGCGGCTCATTGGGGTTGTGCTGCCACTGGGGCGCGGCAAACCAGCCGCAATGCTCGACGAAGAGGCGCTGGGCGTCGCGCCGCGCGGGGTCGCGACGGGCGAACGCGGCGTCGAGTTCGCCCGCGTCGTAGGCCTCGAGCATCTGACTCGAAGCGCCGATCTTGACCTCGACGCGCAACGTGGGATCGTGGCTCGAGACGCGCGCGAGCAGCGGGATCAGCTCGTCGGCGGCGGTGTGGTCGATGATGCCAAGACGCAGGCTGCGCTGCTCGCGCACGTCGATGGCCAGCGCCCGGTCATGGGCGCTCAGCAGTTCGCGCGCGGCCGAGAGAAAGGCCACGCCTTCGGGCAGCAACTGGATGTGCCGGGGCGTGCGCTCCAGCAGGCGCTTGCCGAGCCGCTCCTCGAGCCGCTTGATTTTAAGGCTGATGGCCGATTGCGTCGTGTCCTGCACCTCGGCGGCGCGCGTGAAGCTGCTGAGATCGGCAACCAGCACGAAGGCCTGCACGGCGTCGAGGTCGAGCAGGCGAGCGGAAGGTTGATATGCCGAGCTCATGACGTTTCTCCTCAACCCGGTTCTCGGGTGGCCGCTTCAAGGCTGAAAATGAATGATTCGTACGGCCGGCCGATGGCGTGCCGCAATCCCATCTCGCAGGTCCGGTTGGCGCAGACGTAGGCGTCGGCCTGAACCCCTTCAAGATACGCCTTCTGGTCGCGCGTGGCCGAGACGACCAGTTCTGGGTGCAGCAGCCCGCGGTCGCCGGCCGTGCCGCAACAGGTCGCGCCAACGGGAATGTCGACTTCGCGCGCCATGTGACCCGCCACGCGCTTGAGCGTTTTGGTGAGCTTCAGATGTGACATCGCGCAGGTCGGGTGGATGACAATCTTCCCGAGCGGCGCGTGGACTTCCAGTTCAGGCAAAAGATTCGCGCACCATTCGATTGAATCGATGATCGTAAGCTGTGCGTATTGCGCTTGCATGTCGGGCGACAGCACTTCGTGCAAACCGCTGAGCAGGCCGTGCGTGCATGACGCGGCGTCGACCACGATCGGCAGGCGCCCGGCGTCGCTCCACTTCCAGAGACGCTCGAACACCGTTTCGACCATCAGCTGCCGCGCCGACGCAAACCCCTTCGAGCCGAACGGCGAGGCACAGCAGGTGCCAGCGATGTCTGCGGGGATCCACAGGTGCTTGCCCGCGCGTTTCGACACGGCGATGAGCGCCTCCTGGATCGACAGCGCGTCGTTGGGCGCGTCGGGGTCGCGGCCGAACATACGGTTCACGCACGCCGTGAAGTAGACGGCATCGGCCTGCTCGCGGCGGATGAGCGGCAGCGCACGCGCGGGCTTGGGCATGGGACCGGGCACGGTCGGGACCACGTCGCTGCTGGCGATCAGGCGGGCCGTGCCGGCAACGCCGCGCACCGCGTTCCAGCCCAGCGCCTTGCCCATGTACCGCGCGCCGCGCAGCGCGAGCTTGCTCGCGCGCTCGACACCCTCCCAGCGCTGCGCGACGAAACGCGCCGCGCTCTCCGACGTGGCCGTTTGCGTGGCGTGACGGAACTCGCGCATCAGCTCGCCGGTATTGATCTCGATGGGGCAGGGCAGCGCGCACGTGCCGTCGCCCGCACAGGTCTGAATGGCGTCGTACTGGTACTGCTCCTGAAGCTGCCGGAGCAGGGCCGAGCCTTCCGGCTGGCGGGCCATCTCGCGCCTCACGACGATGCGCTGGCGCGGCGTCATCGTGACATTGCGGCTCGGGCACACCGACTCGCAGAAGCCGCACTCGATGCACAGGCTCGCATTGGCCGTGCTCTCGATGCCGGGCTGCGTCTTGAGTCCCTTGAGATGAATCTGCTTGTCGCGGGTGAGGATCACGTTCGGCGCGAGCACGCCGCGCGGGTCGGCCAGTTGCTTGACTCGCCACATCATCCGGGTCGCGCGCTCGCCCCATTCCTGCTCGAGGAACGGCGCCATGTTCAGGCCGGTGCCGTGCTCGGCCTTGAGCGACCCGTCGTAACGGTTGACGACGAGATCGACAAGTTCGTCCATGAACTGCGCGTATTGCGCGCGTCCGGCTTCCTCATCGAGCCGCGCAGTCAAGGTGAAATGCAGATTGCCGTGCGCTGCGTGACCCGCCACGCCCGGGATGAAGCCATGCCGCCGCAACAGCGCCTGCAAATCGCGCGCGGCGCTCGCGAGCTGGCCGGGCGGAAAGCAGACGTCCTCGACGATCAGCATCGAGCCTGGGGGCCGCTGCTTGCCCACGAGGCCCAGGAGTCCCTCGCGCACGAACCACGCGAGTTCGATCGCTTCCTCGCGGCTCGTGAATGACGGTGGCGTGATGACGTCGGCCGTCGCGCACAGCTCGACGACTTGCGCTTCCATGCGCTCGAGCGTGGCGGCGTCCTGCGTGCCCAGCTCCACCAGCAGGGCGGCCGCTTCGGGGGCGAGCGTGCGCCAGTATTCTGGCGTGCCGGGAAACGCCTCGGCGGCCGCGCGCAAGGCGGGAGCGACCATCAACTCCACGGCCTGCGCGCCCAGCGCCACGAGTGCCGGGACCTGCTCGATGGCGGCGTCGATCGAACGAAACGCGAGCCACGCGACACTGGTGATGGGGGTGCTTGGAACCGTTTCGAACGTGACGTCGGCGATGAATCCTAGCGTGCCTTCCGATCCGATTAGCAGGCGTCTGAAGATTTCGAGCGGCGTGTCGCCGTCGAGAAAGGCGTCGAGCCTCAGTCCATGAGTATTCCGAATCGAATATTTTTTGCGGATGCGTTCGACGAACGCCCGATCGGCCGTGATTTCCGCTTTTAGCTGCATCAGGCCGGCGGCGAGCTCGGGCTCGCGCTGCGCGAATTGGCGTTCCGCGTCGGCGCTCGCCGTGTCGATTTGCGTGCCGGAGGGCATCACGAAGCGCATCGCGCTGACCGTGTGATACGCGTCCTGGCTCACGCGGCAGCGCATGCCGCCCGAATTGTTGCTTACGACGCCACCCAGCGTGCAGACGTTGGCGCTGGCGGGATCGGGGCCGAGCTTGCGCCCGAAGCACGAGAGATGCACGTTCGCATGCGCGAGCAGGGTGCCCGCGCGCGCCTTGAGCCTCATGCCGCCCTTGTCGATGGCGACGATGCCGGCGAAGTGCTTGCGCACGTCGATCAGGATCTCATCGGACTGCGCCTGCCCGTTCAAGCTCGTGCCAGCCGCGCGGAAAGTGGCGTGGCGTCCCGTCTCGCCGCAGAATTTCAGCAGCTTCGCGATGTCGTCGGCGTCGTGCGCTTCGACGACCACCTGAGGGATGAGCCGGTATGGGCTCGCGTCCGACGCATAGCGCACGAGATCGACCACGCGGTGGAGCACGCGCCCGGGTCCCAGCAGGTTTTCCAGCGCGGTTTTCAACGCGGCAGGCGTTCCGTTGAGCAGCGCTTCGGGTACGGCGTCGCTGGTGGCCGCGCCCTCGGGGCGGCCGATTCTGGTGGGGTCCACGGAGAACAGCTTTTTCATGTCGAGCCTGGGGTCTGATCGATTTGCCGATGCCGGCACACCCATGCATTGGGTGTGCAAGTCGAGAAAGTTACCGGCAGGCGGACTTGAGGACTGCAAGAAATCGAACAATTGCGCGCTGGCTGGGCGATGCGCACCGTCGCGCGTCAGGGGGAGCGGGCCGGAGTCGGTCAATCGACAGACAGGGCTGGTTCGTCGACAATCAGGCCGAGCGCCTGGCTATCGCAGCCATTAGTTAGCCTTCAACCAGCGGGAACACCAGATAGCAACTGGAGGGAAACAAAGCATGTCAAATGAGGCTCGCACCAGGATCATTGCCAGGAGAACGCCGGAATCGGCGGCCATGCAGGCAAATGTCAGCCGGGCGATGACGATCACCGCCACGCTCAACCGGTTGACATTCAACGACGCGGATGAAGTCCGGGCCGTGTTCAGCGATCTCATCGGCAAGAAGGTGGACGACAGCTTTTCATTGATACCGCCGTTCTACACCACTGGCGGCGTCGATATCCGTGTTGGGCGCAATGTCTTCATCAATCAGAATTGCACGTTCTATGACCTTGGCGGGATCGACATTGCCGACGAGGTGATGATCGGGCCGAACGTGAGCCTCATCACGTCCGGCCATCCCATTGAACCTTCCCAGCGGCGCAACGGCGTAATCGCCAAGCCCATCGTGATCGAGAGAAACGTCTGGATCGCAGCCGGCGCGATCATTATTGGCGGCGTAACTGTGGGCGAGAACTCGGTTGTCGCGGCGGGATCGGTCGTCGCCAGGGACGTTCCCCCGAATACGCTCGTGGCCGGAAATCCCGCGAAGGTCATTCGTTCGATAGCAGATTGATAGGATGTCTAACTAGGGCGTGTGCTGTCAGCCGTAGTCGGCAACAAACCGCCGTTCACATATGTCGTCGGTCAGACGTTCAAGCGTCGGCTCCCACCTGTAACCGGCCGTTCAATCGTAAAGGACAAACGCTCGTTCATCTTGAGGTTTGTTCGACGCATGCCGGCAAGCGCCGCCGCATACTCACAGTCATGGTGCGCACGGCGGGCACCCAATAACCGACGCGGTAGTGACCACTATGATGGGCGGCTGAAGGGGCGAAATTGGTCACGTGTCGCTACAAGCAAGAATCTGGCAAGAAATGGACGGCCGTACGCTCGCTCACAGGTGTTGCACCGCTTTCGGCCATCACGCTCGCGCCCTGCTGCGCGACACCTGCCGCGTTCAATTGATCTGAAGGGCTTGCAATACCGCGCTCAGCATTGATGTTTCCATCAGATATTCACGGCTTCTATACGGATCGATCGAGAGCGCGTGCATTGTCTGCTGGTTCCGAAGGCGCACGGCGGGGTCGCGCTCGTCCATCAGATTCTTGTTGCGGATGCTGTTCTTCTGCACGACATCGAGCGCTATTGTGCGACGCTGACGCGAATAGAGCTCCAGGGCCTCGTTTGTTGCTCGACCATGCCACACCTCGGCGAGCTTGGACGCCAGATTGCAGGCGTCGTGTACCCCGCCGTTAAGGCCAAAGCCACCGATCGGATTGTTGATATGCGCCGCATCGCCAGCGAGCAGGACGCGCCCCTTGACGAACGTGTCGGCGACGCGCTGATGCACGCGATACGTTCCTGAATAGGCGAGCGTAAATGGCATATCCGCGCCGAGCGTTTCTCGCAACCGCCGCTGCACGCTCTCTGGTTCGAGCAGCATCGCGTCGTCGACATCCACGCTGGCCGGCATCGCGACGCGCCAGAGATCGTCGCCCGTATCGTCGTATAGCTTGAGCACCACGGCCCATGCATCCGGATCCGATATATAGGCGGTACCCGTATAGCCGAGCGCTTCAAGCGGGTCACGCACGTTGGTCACAAGAAATTTTTCGGGCCAGGTGAATCCATCGAAGCTGAATCCGGCTGTCTTGCGCACCATGCTGTGCGCGCCGTCCGCGCCTACTACCCACGAGGCGCGGCTCTCGCGACGGCCGTTCTCCGTCGAAAACACGAGACGCACCGCGTCGTCGCTGGCTTCAACGGATTGGAGCGTTTCGCCAAGGCGGATCTCGACGTTCGGCTGT
>NZ_SMRP01000018.1:61646-122233 GCF_004353915.1 Paraburkholderia silviterrae
GTGAAAGCGGAACGGAAAGTCGGTAGCGTCGGCGAGCACGCCGAGATCGAATTCCGCGTACACGCCATTGACTCGATCGCGCATCTGCCAGACGGGAATGCGCAGGCCCATCTTCATCAGCGGCTCGCCGACGCCTAGCTCATGCAACATCTCGAGCGTGGGCGGGTGAAACGCAGCGCCGCGCTGCTCGCGGGCGATTCCATGAAGTGATTCGTAGACGACGCAAGGTACCCCGCGTCGCGCGAGTCCGAGCGCGGTCGTCAGCCCGACAGGCCCCGCTCCGATGATTGCGATTTTTTCATCCTGGTGCATATTGCTTTCCTGAATCATACGTTTGTCCGTACTGGGGAGTGATTTCCCCAGCGCCTCTCCAAGCGTGTGTCGCCTTGGGCAAACTAACGGTCAACCGGCACGATGTCGACATCGCAACCTGCATTCACGTCATGCCGAATCCGAATGCGCCACTAGTGTGGGAGTCGAGACCGTTCCCTATTGACGGGAGTTCGCTGGCGTACGACGATCGCTGCGAAATCCGGAACTGGAGGTATCAATCATGGCCGTCCCCAATGGGCTCGCCGCGTCGCTCGACCTGCGACTGCTGGTCGTGTTTGACGCGGTCATGCGCAAAGCCAGTCTCACGGTTGCGGGCGACAGTCTCGGCATGAGCCAGCCGCTCGTGAGCCAGTCGCTTGCGAGGCTGCGTCAGTACTTTGGCGATCCGTTGTTCGTACGGACCTCGGGTGGTATGTCGCCCACGCCACGCGCGCGCGAACTTGCACCGAAGATCGAAGGGATGATCCAGCTGATGCAGGAGGCGCTGGAAGTCACAGCACATTTCGATCCGGCCACCTCGTCCCGCACGTTCAGCTTCGCCGCCACGGACTTTGGGGCGGCCTGCCTGTTGCCAAAATTGCTGCGGCACCTGACGCAGCATGCGCCCCGGATTCGTGTGCGAGCCACCAATGCTCCGCGTCATGGTGTCGATGAAATGCTCGAACAAGGAGAGGTGGACATTGCCGTGGGCAGTTTTGCTGTCAGCCGGCAACCGTTCTACCAGCGTCGCCTGTATTACTCCGACTACGTTTGTCTGGTGCGGCGTGAGCATCCAACGATCAGAGGCCACCTCACGCGAAACACTTACCTGTCTGCCGTCCACGCGGTGGTTGCTCCGTTGCCGAGCGGCTACGAGGCGCTCGAACATTTTCTGCTGGAAAACATTCCCGCCGCGAATTTCGCCGTTATCGTGCCGAACTTCCTCACCGCGATCACGACACTGCCGAGTTCTGACGCGCTCTTCACAGTCTCCCGGCGCGCGGGCGAGCAGATCGCGGAGTTGCTCGGCGCGCAAGTACTCGAACTGCCGGTTGATATTCCCGGGTTCACGGTGCGCCAGTTCTGGCACGAGCGTTTCCACAAAGATCCCGCGAACAAGTGGTTTCGCGATCTAGTTTATGAGTTGCTCGCCAATCCCGGCTATTTGCCGGGCGACGACCCCGGTGTTGCCTCCGACTCGTCGCCACCGACAGCTTGATGATGTGTTTGCGTAGCTGCATGCCGATTCGGCATGCAGCCCATTCAGCACTGAGGATGGTGCTTCGTTTCCTGAGCCTGCATACTGGTTTCCAAGCCAGCCGGCACGCGCGGCAAGCACGCCTTGCGCGCTGGACTGAGTTTTTACCAGCCAAGGAGACGCAATGGAAAGCGGACTGATACGTGGACTCCATCACATCACGCTGTGTACGTCGACGGCGCAAGGCGACGTGGACTTCTTTGTCAAAGTCATAGGGCAGCGCTTCATCAAGCGCACGCTGTTTTACGATGGTCGCATCCCGATTTACCACCTGTACTTTAGCGATGCGGATGGTACGCCAGGCACCGTCATGACGACATTCCCGATGCGGCGCACTGGGCTGACCGGGCGCAAAGGGTCGGGACAATTTACCGCGATCGCCTATTCGATTCCAGGTGGGTCGATCGACTTCTGGCGCGAGCATTTCCGTCGCAATGGCGTGGCTGTTGCCGAAGAATCCGAACGTTTTGGCGAAAAGTATTTGCGTGTCGTTCACGCAGGGATCGACTTTGAGGTGGTAGAGGATCGCACGGATCAGCGCAAGCCGTGGAAGTCGGAGTACGTTCCCGAGCAATTTGCAGTACGTGGCTTCCACAACTGGACTGCGACAGTTCGCGAGCTGGAGGACATGGATTCGTTCATGACCGGCGCCTGGCATCTCCGTCAAACCATGCGGGATGGGCGGTTCACGCGCTACGAGGCGGACGCGGGCGGCGCGGGTCGGCGCATCGATGTCCTGCACTCTCCTGATTTGCGCCAAGGCACGTGGACGCTTGCCGAAGGAATCGTTCACCATGGCGCATTCGATGTACCCGACTACGATGCACAGGCCCGCGTCAAGTTCGACACCGAAGGTATGGGCTTTACCGACTTCTCCGACAGAAAGAATCGCGGCTATTTCGAGTCCGTTTATGTGCGCACGCCCGGCGGTGTCATGTTCGAGGCAACCAAGTCGCTCGGCTTCAAGATGGACGAGGAAGAGTCGATGTTAGGCACAGAGCTGAAGATCTCGCCGCAGTTCGGCATGTCGCACGACGATCTGCGCAAACTGATGCAGGTTGAGGACCCTATCCATGTCTGACTGGAAGAATCGGCGGCAACTCGTCTGTACGACGAAGGAGCGACTGTGAAATCGATGAAGCTTGTTGGGAATGGGCCGGGAAAAGTCTTGCTATTTCCTGGGTTGCTCGGCACGCGTGATGCCTTTGACGAGATGCTACGTTACGCGGATCTTGACACGTTTCAGTACGCCGTGGCGGAGTACCGTGGCTATGGACACGCACGGAATGACGTCGGATTGCTGACGCTGCGTGAAGTGGTCATCGATGCGGTACGGCTTGTCGAGTATCTGGGCTGGACGAGATTCGCCGTAGGAGGGCATTCGTTAGGGGCGCTAGTAGCGCAGATGCTGGCCGTCGCGTTGCCAACCCGCGCAAATTCGATCGTATCGATCGCAGGATTGAGCGCGGCGGGTGCCAGTGCCGAACCGGGACGGCTGTCCTTCATGCGGTCGCTAGCGGACTCTCGTGAACGACGCGAGGAACTGGTTCGGAAGGGAACGGCAGATCGCTACGCGCAGGCGGTCGCGCGAAGGATCGTGGCATCGACGTGGGATGAAATCGACGGTCACGCGCTTACGAGCTATACGTCCGACGCGAGCCGAACGGACATCCATGAAGAGGTTCAGAAGCTGGATGCGCCCATGCTCGTACTCATCGGCGAATACGATCCCAATTGCACCGAAGCGGCTGCTCGCGACAGCACGTTGCGATGGTATCGACATGCGACACTGGAGATATTGCGCGGCGCGGGGCACTACCCGATGTTCGAAACACCTGTCGCGACGATGTCGGCTATCGAGAGCTTCGTTGCCACGCAAAGTGTCGGTGTCGAGCAAACAAAAGGAAAATTGCCGGCGGTGCAGAAGTAGCGGAACGCTGCATGAGACGTTTTCCGGCAAAGCTGTGATGCCGGAAAGCGCTGTGCGGCCCGTATCCTCCCATGTGTAGTATGCGAGACGTATGCGCAATGCTCAACCTCTGCGCGGCCGCGTCAGCATCTTGATCAACGCCCGGATATTCCTGGCCTCGTTATGTTCCAGCGCTCATTTATTTTTTCCCCACTGCCGTCACGAGTTGTTTTCGGTGCCGGTAGTCTTGGCAATTTGCTCGCCGAATTCAATCAGTTGCGGGTGGCGCGTGCACTCGTTATTTGCACGCCAGAGCAGACCCACCTTGCTAATAGTGTGGCCAACAAGCTCGGAAACAAATGCAGTGGTGTGTATCCCGGGGCCCAGATGCATGTGCCCATTGAAGTCGCTCGACACGCGCGTGCGCACGCACGCGAAACTGGTGCCGATTGCATCGTGGCCGTCGGCGGCGGCTCGACGATCGGACTCGGCAAAGCGATCGCGCTGGAGTCTAGCATTCCAATTCTGGCAATTCCTACTACCTACGCGGGCTCTGAGATGACGCCTATCTACGGTCTCACCGAGAACGGCGCAAAGAAGACCGGGCGCGATATCAGGGTGCTGCCACGCACGGTTATCTACGATCCGGAACTTACGCTGTCTTTGCCTGCGCGGATGAGTGCGACAAGCGGAATCAACGCAATCGCCCATTGTGTCGAGGCGCTCTATGCAGCGGACGCGAGTCCGGTCACGTCGATGATGGCCGAGGAAGGGATCCGCTATCTGGCGCGCGGCCTGCCACGCGTCGCGCGATGCCTCGAGGATATCGACGCACGCGCGCAATGCCTGTACGGCGCATGGCTTGCCGGGACGGTGCTTGCCACTACGTCGGTGGCGCTTCATCACAAGCTGTGCCATACGCTAGGTGGAATGCTGAACCTGCCCCACGCCGAGACGCATACGATCGTGCTCCCTCATGCGACTGCCTACAACGCTTCGTCGACGCCACAAGCAATGGATCGCATATGTAGCGCGCTGGAAAGGAGCAACGCGGCTCAGGGTCTGTTCGACCTTGCGGCGCAGTTGGGCGTACCTATGTCGCTGGAGGCTCTGGGTGTGCAATATACGGACCTCGACCGAGTCACCGAGGCCGCGTTGGCCGCGCCGTATCCGAATCCACGTCCTCTTGATCGCGATGCGGTTCGCGCTCTTCTGGAGGATGCTTACTGGGGGCGCCGTCCCGATGATTGTCCGCCGGAGATGAATGCACCATAGGGTTGCACATGGGGCGGACAATTACATAATCAAAATCCCCAGCGGAATACGGTCGGTTGATTGCGCGTGACCTTTTTCAGATTCCTTTCAACCAATTGCTTTCGGCGCGCGGTATCGCTTCCTCACCGCAATGGAGGCGGACAAACTTCCGTAGCAGACGGACGAATTCGTGTGAGTCCTCTTGTTCCGTTCTGTCGAACAGGCGGGCGTGTATTTCTTCTCCTGCCAGTCTCAGGCGGATCAGCAACTCCTCTCCCGCAGGATGCAGGACGAGCGGGCGTTGGCGTCTGGGGAGTATTTCTTTCAAGATCGCGCTTTTCGCGTCAAACGCTACAGCCGTGTCCTCCGTCGCTTACGTGTCGAGAGTAACCTTCTGTACCAGTGTCACCTGATCAATTCGCGGCCGTTCGTCGAGTATGCGAAGCACCGCGAGATGAAATCCGCTTCAGCCTTAGCATGCAGGGCATATCGATCAAGACGGGATCGAAAGCTACTTTCAGATAAGCGACTGATGTCACATTGAGGATTGCCGCATTCGGATTTCTAATGGAGTGAATGCGGTTTCGGCGATCGACATCCCACCGTGGGAGGAACTAAGCTACAGACATTGAATATTAAAACCATAGATCGGAGACAACTGGCCATCCACGACTTCAAACCGGTGCGAGCGCGCAGATATTCATGCGCCCTGCTCGTGGCCTTTCTTTTTCATTTTGATCGACACAAGGAAGATGTCTATTCCACGGTTTTTAATCTACTGAATTGACAGGGCGTCGACGCTCTTAATGTTCCGACCAGGTTGGGTTTGTTTCGGGCGGCGTAATTGTGCGCGCAACTGCATGCGGACTCGGTCTACCGCACACCTTCACAGCGTACCTTTGCTTGCTTTCACGTCCAGTGGGAGCAGTCAATAAACTGCAAAGGTAATTCCGTGAACAGGTTGACGCAATACAGGCGAAAAAATTTGAATTACTTATTTTTTTGAAAAACCTCTGCCGCCAAGAGTTTATTTCCCTCCGAGTGCTTCGGGCGGCTGCCTTAAGCGTAGACGACTTTAAGTTGAAGATTGACTACATCACCAAAGCGTAAATCTACTAACTGGAGTATTTTCATGTCGACATTCTTGCTTGTTCATGGAGCTTGGCATGGAGCATGGTGCTACACCCGAGTAGCCAAACTGTTGCGCAATGTAGGCCACGACGTCTACACGCCGACGTTGACGGGCTTAGGGGAGCGGTACCATCTTAAAGATCAACTGATAAATCTGGATACACATATACGGGACGTTGTTAATGTCATTCTTTTTGAAGATCTGACAGACATCGTACTTTGCGGTCATTCATATGGAGGAATGGTAATTACAGGCGTGGCAGGGAAGGTTGGCCGGCGCATAAAATCGCTGGTCTACCTCGACGCGTTCGTGCCTGAGAATGGCCAGTCGGTTCTCGATATGGTCGGATCTGAAACTGCAACGCAATTTACTACGCTAGCCGGACAAACAGACGGTCATTGCGTACCGCCGATATCTGCAGCTGTATTTGGTGTAAACGCTGCGGATGCGCCGTGGGTGGACAGTATGTGCGTGCCTCAACCGTTCGGCACGCTGATACAAAAGTACCACTACACCGGCGAGGAGAAGTTGGTGCCTAACCGGACGTACGTTCAAGCGACGGGGTACGACTTGCATGCGTTCGACGACACGGTGGGAAAGCTCAAGCAGAGAGCCGACTGGAAGATGCGCAGTCTTTCCTGTGGACACGACGTGATGCTGGACATGCCTGACAGCCTGCGTGCCATCCTGCTCGAGGAGTTGGTCAGGGAGTAATTCATTTCGCTGGAGTAATTCAAATCTTTTCCTTCAACAGATTAACTACGCATAACTTATTAATTGCCATGATGCTGTCGTTAAGTTGAAAGTGGAATGCAAGGAGCGGAAATTCATGTTCAGAATGAAATCATTATTTGTATTTTGTGCCATTGGGTTTTCCCTGTTGAAGGTTGCGTGTGCGACTGAGAATGGCTTGAATCATTACCCGGTCGGCGTGAACACTATTGCCAACGGGATTTTGCCACCACCCGGGCAATTTGGTTTCTACAACTATATGCAGGATTACAATTCCAATTCATTCATGGGTGATGGCGGAAACAAAATAATTCCTGGCTTTCACTCCAACGTTGCGGTGGACGCTCCCCGATTCCTTTACACGTGGCCCATCACGCTCGGGTCATTCCATATTACTAGCGGGATCATTCCAACTCTTTTAAACGTAGATGTTTCGGCTGCGGGACGTCACGGTCACGCAATCGGTCTAGGTGACATCACGTTGGAACCATTCCACTTAAGCTACTGGAGTCCATCACATAACTTATTTGTCTATTTTGGAACGGACATCTGGATTCCCACTGGTACTTATAACAAGAACAGCCTGGCAAACACTGGATTGAACTACTACTCATTCTCTCCGAACCTGAATTTGACATACTATCCGAATAGCAAGTGGGAAATTTCAACATCAATTTCACCTGAATTTAATACGAAAAACCATGAAACCAACTACCATTCAGGATCCGACATCACAATCGATGCCAGTATTGGTTATCGCCCAATAGGATCAGTACAAAAATTGAAGGTTGCGGTACAGGGGTATTACTATCGGCAATTGAGCGGAGACTCGGCTAATGGACAGGAAGTCGATGATGGTTTTAAGGGGCGCGCGATTGGTCTTGGACCTCAACTCAGTTACGATATCGGGCATGGTGGAGTTGCATTGAAATTCCAAAAGGAATTTAATGTACGAAATCGCCCGTCCGGGAGTCGATTGTGGTTCGAGTTCGCCTCGATATTTTGAAAGTCTGATGGAGTGTGCAAGGAATCACGGGGCCAAATGAACGGGGCCACGCCTACTGCAAATGACGTTCATCTGAAATGCGTTCCTTCATATCTTTTCCACGAACACGCGCAGCCGTTGTAGCTTCCAGGCGAGCGTTGCATTCGCAGAGGGTCGAATAGCCGAATCGGATCAACTTTAGCGGGTCATTTTTGCTAAGGATTATTCGACGTCTGTTCACACGCGCTGCAGCACCCTCACGCACGGAGCTTCAGCAAAGCTGCCGAAAACGTCGCTGATGCGATTGAACGGCCGTTGGGCTTTTGAAACGGCCGTTGCTTTGGCCGCGACCCGAATGACGGCAACGGGCCGTGAAGACTCATTCGACGGCGGTGAGAGCTGCCATTTGTCGACGCCGTTTGCCCGTGGCGGTATTCATAGAACGTTGCGTGCCGCTCGTCATGGGAGGCGTACAGCGCCAAAGAGACATTATCTTCCTGCTCATCGTCGCAGCCCATGTCATCCAGCAGCTGACATCTCACCACTGCGCTGGTGTGTGCGTTGATGTGCGTCCCACGACTGTTCGTTGGATTGACTACTTGTCCCGCTCATCGCGTAACCTCAGTCGCGCCGCTTTGATGGATTGGTGCAGCTTGGCCTCGAGCGTCTCACGCGGCGGCAGCACGGTCAGATACTCCGCGACATGGATGCCGCTTTTGCCCAGCTCCAGCAATTCGATCTGCTCCTGCTTCTTTCCGGCGCACAGGATGATACCGATAGGCGGTTGCTCGTCCGGCTCCTGCTCATGCCTGGCCAACCAGCGCAGATAGAGCTCCATCTGGCTCTTGTACTCGGCCTTGAACGCGCCGAGCTTCAGTGCGATTGCGATGAGGCGTCTCAGCTTCCGGTTATAGAACAGCAGGTCCAGATAAAAGTCGTCATCAGCCTCCGCAGCCAGCGCGGGCGGTCACGGATCAATTTTCCGGCTGATACCGAAACCGCAAATCTGATAACCCGGCTAATCACGGCGGGACGGGCGAACAAGGCCGATCCGGACGACTGCAGCCGTCACGGTGTAGTCCATGCATGCCAATATGCGTAGTTTGACCACATTTAACATTGCACCCCGACTGTCTCCGGCCGGTCTGCGGACGGCCGCGACGCCCAACCGGCCTGCGCGTCGTGCCGTCGCGCGAAGACCGCAAGATCCGGATGGCGGGGCACGCCCCGCCCCTGACCGCAAAAAGACTGTCAGGGCAGACGCTCACGCCTGACGGGCCGCCGTTCGCGGTGCCGTTCCACGCGACGCGGCAGGGCCGCGTCGCCGCGGGTCCATCGATCCATGGCGCATGATACGGCGGTCGTCACCCGGATATCCGGCGAACGTCACCCGGGTCCAGCCGGGGTGCGCCAGAGCGTATGAGAGGTCAGTGGGTTTCACGGCGAGACTGACAAAAAGTCCCATGTCATCGGGACAGAAGGGGACATTTTGTCATGACTGACGGCGACTTCAATCCTGGGCCAGCACCTGGGCGCCGCGCGGCAGCGCAGCCTGGACGCGACGCCTGGCCCGGGCTCCTGAGCGCAAGCGTGTACCTTGTGCCTGTCCACGCTAGT
The DNA here is from genome assembly GCF_004353915.1 of Paraburkholderia silviterrae. Classification (GTDB taxonomy): domain Bacteria; phylum Pseudomonadota; class Gammaproteobacteria; order Burkholderiales; family Burkholderiaceae; genus Paraburkholderia; species Paraburkholderia silviterrae. The sequence continues at coordinate 70,846 of NZ_SMRP01000018.1, forward strand.
ACCAGGTTTGGGCTGGACGCCAGAAAGAATTGTAGAGTTAGGGGATCAGTCCGCAAGCATTCCACCCGTGGAGGTCCGCAATGCCTACCGAACGATTCACGTTTCCAGGATCGGATGGACAACAGCTTTCCGGCCGGCTCGAGCTGCCTGACACGGAGCCTCGCGCGTTCGCCCTGTTCGCGCATTGCTTCACCTGCGGGAAGGACGTCTTCGCGGCGAGCCGGATCGCCCAGGCGCTGACCGAGCACGGGATCGCCGTGCTGCGGTTCGATTTCACGGGGCTTGGCGCGAGTGAAGGCGAATTCGCGAACACCAACTTTTCCTCGAACTGCCGCGACCTGATTGCGGCGGCCGATCATCTGCGCGCGACGCACCGCGCGCCCGCGCTGCTGATCGGCCACAGCCTGGGCGGTGCCGCCGTGCTGGCCGCGGTGTCGGACATCACGGGCGCCGAGGCCGTCGTCACGATCGGGGCGCCGAGCGATCCCGAGCACGTGACGGGGCTCTTCAAGGACTACCTGCCGCAAATCGAGGCCGAGGGCGAGGCACAAGTCCAGTTGTCGGGACGGCCGTTCCGGATCAAGCGGCAGTTCCTCGAGGACGTCGCCGAGCAGCGGCTGACGGAGAAGATCGCCGGCATGGATCTCCCCCTGCTGGTGATGCACGCGCCCGACGACTCGACGGTCGGCATCGTCAACGCGAACCACATTTTCCGGGCCGCACGGCATCCCAAGAGCTTCATCTCGCTGGCCGGGGCGGACCACCTTCTGTCGCGCAAGCCCGACGCCATCTACGCGGCGAACGTGATTGCGGCGTGGAGCGAGCACTACCTCGACGCGAACGGCGCCGAGGGAGCTTAGCGCAGTTATTTCAAACCCGAGTGGATGACCAAACCGGGCGTCAGCTTTGCAGGACACGGCTGCGATCGACGGGAATGGCATGGCTGTACACCCAGCCGAGGGAGATCAGGCCCACGAAGCAGGATTTGGGTGGTTAGAGCAATTTGCAGGCCTCGTCAAAATCCAGGCGCGGGCTGCGCGGGAACAGCCCTGCCGGATCACCATAGCCCAGATTGCAGAGGAAATTCGACTTGATGTGGCTGTCGGGAAAGTACTCCTGCTGGAACGCTCCCTCTGGTGCGCTCGCAGGAAAAAATTCATGGTCAACTTTTGTGTGATCGAACCCGGACATCGGCCCACAGTCCAGTCCAAGCGAGCGGGCAGCAAGGATGAAATAAGCCCCCTGTAGCGAGCTATTGCGCCGTGCCGTGACCTCGGCCAGTTCCGGTGTGTCGGCGAACCAGGCTCGCGCATCTGCGTGCGGGAAGAGTTTAGGCAGCTTGTCATAGAATTTGCCGTCATACGCGATGATGGCAGTCACCGGTGCACTCATCGTCTTGTCGATATTGCCTGGTGCCAATGCCGGCAGGAGTCGTTGCTTCGCTTCCTGGGTCCGCAGGAACAGGATACGTGCCGGGCTGCAGTTTGCGCTTGTTGGACACCACTTCATCAGCTCGTAGAGTTCGCGCAATGTGTCATCACTGACCGGTTGAGGCAGCCAGCTGTTGTGGGTTCGAGCCTGACGGAACAGCAGATCCATCCCTTCTTCATTCAATCGCTTGTCCATATTTGCCTCCCAACGGAAACGAACGCTGCAAGTTGGTTTCCCGTATCAGCAACCATGCAACACTGGAGCGTGGTGTGCCGTCCGGGCGTTTCGTAAACATCACGCGGCGGGTCAGCGATGTTCTGAGCGCAGCCCCGTTTGGGTGTTATAGACGTACAACGCGTCATTCACGGAAAATTTACGCGGCCGGGTACGGCCAACCGCGTCGGGCAGTAGTCGGCCACAACCGGACGGTCGACAGACGACCATCAATCGCCGACAATCCATTGTGCCCCTGAATTTGCAGGCAGTCTCATACTCACTAATGCTTGGAATCGCCCGTCCACGATTGATGGGGTGGCTCCTGCTGTGGATGGCGAGGCAATGTGAGGACAGATATGTCAGATGTGAGCCATTACAAACCTACGACTCAATATTTGTTACGTATTTCTCGCTTGATCACTCGTTGCACCCTGTGAGTTTTAACTTTCCGCGCCACTTTCTTTTCAACAAGGGACTGTGTCCCGACTCGATGCGACATGGACACTAAAAAGAAACGCATCCTCGAAGTCTCCGCTTCGGCATTCTTAATAGCTTATGGAACCTATGGCGTTGTAGCCGATGACTTTGTGCTACCGGCCAAGGGAGGCGGGACGGTCACGCTCTATGGCTATCCTGCTTGGATCATGTACGCGGCGTTACTCTGTCTCGTTGGAAATCTGCTCGTAGACGCCTTCGGTGTAAGCGTCAGGCCCAACCAAGCGTCGCTATATCGTAAGGCCAAGGCACACATGGCCATAGCGGGCGGGGTCCTGTTTGTCTTGGCGCTAGTTCTTGGTCTAGTGAAGCATTCAAGGGATACGGTGTGTGAAAACACGGAATTACTGAGAATTGGGATTCCGCAAACAACGTATTCTGCTGTGGTCTTTACCCGAGTTTGTCGTTGGCCAAAGGAGCCGGTGTCGGCAAAAAGCAGCCCGAGTCTTTTGATTGTTGTTGTGGGTAAAGACGAGAAATTACCGTCCGATATCCATTTTTCATCATTGATCTGGATGAATAGGGCGACGCTTAAAAAAATCATATGGCTCGACGGAAAATTATTTGTTGTATATCAAGATGATAAGCACTTGAAAGACGGAGAGAAAACTCCTCAAGTTCGCAAAGAATTCCCTTTACCCGTCATGCTTGTCGATTTAGACGACCCAGCGAGAAAGGGTTTGCTTTATATGCCTCGGGAGTCGGGAGCGCGAGTTAATTGATACATTGAAATGACCCGGCTGCAATGCCAAACCTAAGCTTTGGATTTGGACGCCGACGTCCAGGGGGGCAATGATCGCCTTACGTAGACTCCTCCGAATGGCAGTTGACGAGCAATGCGGGCGTCCGCAATGGGTCGTTTTATGCCATTTGCATCGCGCGCACGCCCGAGACGATCATCGCGTTCGGTCATCGGGCGCTGAACGGCCACAAGCAGCCACTCGCCGTCAGCGGTCGGGCGGTACCTGCATTGCGCGAACTGCCGCCCAGAAGCCTCAAGATTCAGTCCTGGTAACAATCAATGGCGGTGCGCGAAAATTGCGAGATAAGGTACGCCGATCAAGACTAGGGCAATGCATCCGGCAATCCCCCACAGACATAGGACATAAGCTTTACTTGTACGGGCGCTGGGCTGCTGATTGGATGCAGGGTTTTGACGGAAAATTCGATTAATCACCACGCTACATCCCCCTGCAAGGAGACCGCTGATCACTATACCAGGCACTCTATGAGTAATAAGCGAGATAAGCACACCCAACGCGCAAATGACGTGCAGGAAGCGTAGAGCGATTATCGTTTTGCTCTGAGTCACAGCCATATTTCCCCCCCGTTCGTTGTACTCATGGCCGTTTGTTCTGCGGATGCTGGCCTGTAAGAGTATCTCACCAAGGGTGCGAACTCTTGGTTTCCGGCGATTTTTCACTTCTTGAACGTATCCTTCCCAACATTCGAAACGCCGCTCAGGGTCGACTTCGGCAAGTCGTCGTGGGACCGGGTGCGGCCAATTTGGGACGTTCGACACCACCTCATAAATCGTCGACAATCCGGACAACAAAGTCAAAGCGGGGCAGCGTCGTGATTAAGCAAGGGGCAGCGAGGTTGGTGGCAGTTGGGACGGTCTTAATCTGTATCAACTTCGTTTTCGGGGATGGCCCTGCCGTTTGTGAAGCACAGTCGATCGGTAGGGAGCAGGCGGCAAGCAAGCACTTCCGAGCTGAACAGATGCGACAGGTCAGTTCAGGGATCGACAAGTTGGTGTCCTTGCTTAAGGACGAATACGCAGCCGAGCCACCGAAAGGCCGGCAGATTCAGTTCATGGCAGTGTCGGGGTATGGGACGATCGCCGTTACAACGTTTATCCTGGAAGGGTTCGCTGACGGAAACAACATCCATCAATTTCTAGCTATCTTCGGGCCACCGAACGAACCAGGTGAGACATCGCAACCTCGCTTCGCGCTGTCGGCACTGACTGAGGTCGGTGATGGATGTGCCGTCGATGCGCACCGTGTACATATTTCGGGACCGCGTAGCGATGGTTCGCTTCAATTGGTATTGCCGACATTTTTCACCTCGACCACCGGGTCGTGCGAAGGACAGGCGCACCGGTCATTCGTATTGTTGTCAACACCGAACCGTCTCGAACCACTCGAAGTCCGATAGAGGCGTCGACCTCCGCTAGCGCTTTTCGTTCGCGGCGGATTCCACATCGCGGCTAACACGTGATAGTTTGGCAGGCAGTAAGCTTTACCACGGCACGTACCGTCGTGGCGATGGCTGGATGCGTCGAGGATTGGATACGGCACGGATTAAAGCATCATCGATTAATTTCTAGCAAAACTATCAATCAAGGCAACAATCCTGCCCTCTATTTCAGGCCATTTATAAAGGTCCTTCTTTGTATAAGTAGCACTCGCCATCACGTGGAGTTTTGGCACAAGGAAACGCTGCTGACAAATGTCGAAGGTGCTAAAAGGCGTCACCCGCATTCGAAAAGTCTGGCAAAAAATAGTCGTATCTGTCGTTTTGTCGTAAAAATACTCGACATGCCCATACATTTGTTCCATTCCGTCATCAACGCTTTGCACTGATTCGAAATGCATTAAGTTAAATGGATGATTCTTATCGAGAATGTACGGCCCCCACTCCGGAATCATGTCGGGACGATCCTTGTCCAGGTTGAGGTGATAGCGTTTATCGAGAGAAACCATCAACCATGATCTCATGAACATAGTCTGTCGACTGGCCACGAGCCAATCTTGCTTGTCTTGTTCCGTTCGTATCGGCTGCAAGTTTGACATACGCAGCAGCATGCCAAACGTGTCAATTTCCGGATCTTTGTGAGCCGTTTGCGCAATCCCGGAAATATCAATCCGCGGCTCGCCCTCATGAATCACCGGCGCGAACAAATAATATCGAGGTATCTTTAAATTGACTCCGTTCATGACACCAAAAACGAAATCGCCCGCATCAGACGTGTTAGCCGGATTCTCGGTCCCCGAACAAGCATCGAATTGCCAAAAACTAGCTGCGGCAATCGAAATCAGAATTAACGATTTCAACCTTTGTGTCATAGAATTTCTGATGACCATTTTTTGATGCTTTCGATGATGTCGTTGCTACGACTTCCTCTACACTCACCGTGATCTGTTCCCTCTTAACGGTGAGCCGCTACGAGCGTTTATGAGTCTAGCGCGCTCGTGAGTATGATCCGGAAGCTCGGGTAAGTTTGTTTAAGTGCGGAGCGCATCGCCCACACGCTCGCAGGGACCGTGCAGGCCATACCCACTAGTATGCCGAGCACTGGGTGATGACGTCCAACACCCAGCGCGCCTTCCACGACGCCCACGAAAAAGCCGACAATGAACGCCAGAAAAAAGCCAACGAGCACCGCTCGCCAAGCAAAAGCCCACCAAACACGAGTTGCCGCACCCCACGTCCAGTCGTCCTGCCTCACGGTACCCCTCCACGTCGTCTTTTATGTATTGAATATCGGCAGATTCGCCTGTGGCTTTAGGTGTGAACTAGGTCGTGGAGCGCCTGCCGCGCCATGATACGCGTGCGTACCGACCAGATGCGGTTAGCGCCGTCCGCGCGCATCCGTAGACCGCATTGATTCTGTCACCGTTACGCCGGATGATTGTGTCACTACGCGCCAGACTACCGCCCCCCGGCGCCCGAAGAGCTTGGTCGCCAAGTTGCATGGCGGCCGCGCGCCGACGGGTGCTGGCCGCCCGGACGAAGCGCTGCCGACCGTCGAGGCGAACTGCCGGTGCCGGCCACTTTGGGGCGTTCGACTTGGTCTCCAAGATCAACGACAATTTGTCGGAAGTGTCCTGCGGCCGCCAATAGTCGGTCGCCACTTCGCGCTGTCAGTGCGATCATGGCCGCGCGGGATGCCGACCATCTGCGCTTTTATTGTTGGGGACGCATTGCAATCATTTTCACCATCACCGACGAAGTCTCGCCTTTGATGATGGATCGCAGTATCAAGGTGGTGCCCGGACCTGAGATCCCGTGCCACTCGCTCGTTCTCGCGCCACTTTGATCGGTTTGCGGGGTAGCCGGCGGCAGCTTCATACCATCGATTAAAGCAGTGCGGAACCCGTCCACATCGGGCACCTGAGCAGCAACTGCGCAACTGGTTGCGACTCCTTTTGTACCGTCCATCTCGTCCAGCAGGAGGGCGAAAGGACCTGTCGTTAGCCCCCCTACCCACATTTTGTGTCGAGTGACGCTGCCGTTCGTGCCAGGCGCCGACGTATCGCCCTGAAGGTGCATGTGCATGGCAGTCGCTTTTGCATCAACATGCGAAAACACCGGGAGTTCGAGATTACACATGACCTGAAAAGCATCAAGCACCGAATGATCGCGATCCTTTGGCTGTGACGCAGGCTGCGCTCCGGCACAAAACGGGATCAGGAGAAGTGTGACGATGAGCTTTTGGATTCTCATTGATGACGTCATTTGATTTTGGGCGAGGTGTTTCAGGGCCAAATCCGCATTGGATCGTAAAAACAATGACGGATACTGTCATAAGGTGAACGGCCGTTTCCGGAATATCTGAAGGACCGCTCAGGGTCGACTACGGAAGTTGGCGGTTGATGCTGCAGCGCACAACCAGCGCTCATTGCCGAACTTCCGAGTCCGGCCCGCTCCCTCAAGCGTCTGTGCAAGCCACCATCGCACAAGGCACCGACCGAATTGACGCGGAGAGCTCGTCGCCCCCTCGCCGTCAGGCAAACAAGTTTCCACCCAACCCCTGCCAACTCGACGGGTGTTCTCCGCCCCTGTCGAATATAAATTCCCAGCGTCCTCTCAAGAGTTGGAGTGCCCGCTCGATACGGAGCGGTTCGGCATGCATGAGCTCAGGTTTCAATTATTCGCCGCGCCGCTCGTCTTATCGGTGTACGAGCCTGCGCAGGCCTGCCACGCGTCCGGAGGCATCTTGCTTTATGCCCCGTCCGGATACCCGGCCCCGATTGCGTTCCCTGTGGACGGCATCCGGGATTCCTGCCGCGGCATCCGATGCGCCCGCTGGTGAGCGCCCGATGGCCCTTCCTGCCAACGCACCGCGCCGCGGCGCCATGCCGGAGCGGTTTCCCTCGCCGGCTGCTTGCGCGAGTCGGCTCGTCTTCGATTCTATGCACGCGCTGTTGGCCGAACAAATGGAAGCTTTCAACCAAGGAGAAATGGGAAATGGAACGATTTGGAAATGTAGCTGTGCACACCGGGGATGTGCTTTTGAAAGTCTCCACCGGCAATGTTACCCATACGATAATTCAGATCGGTCAGAAAACGGGAGCGAGTTCTGGTGGATTTTCAGACATAGTCCACGCAGCCATTTATGTAGGCTCGGTGGCGGGTCACAGCAAGGCGATCGCCGAGAGCGTCGGCTCGGGTTTGAGATTTCTTGAACCCAATGCTAATTCCCATTATTCGTGGCACGTATGGCATCTTGGAGGCAATCAGGCCTTGCGACACCTTGCAGCCGATCTGGCTGCAAATCTGGTGGAAAAAGCGGGAACCGACAATGGCTTTGGCAGCTATAGCCAAGGAGGCGCAACCATTTCGGCCTACAAAAGCGGCAACGTAACCAAAAACCCTGTTTCGGGCACGTTGGCGGAAGACATGATGAATGATTTCACAAGCCCGAACGGAACGACCCGATCATTCTTCTGCTCGAATTTTGTTGTCCTTGCATATTCAATGGCAGCGCAAATGCTTGGACTTCCCGTAACAAGCGGGATAAATCTCAATTACAAATATACCAGTCCGGCAGAAATGCAGAAATATTTCTCAAGAAATCACTCCTGGGTAAATGCCGGGGTTATCAATGGCGCTTATTGATGGCGCGAATAGAGTCCGCGAACCGATCGTGACACTGACCAAGAGTCGATAACTGAAGTCATCAACAAAGCGAGAGCTGATGATGGCAGCAGCCAGAGAGAGAAACGCGGTATGAATGTCGAGGCGCGGCTCGAAGCGGATGCGCAGTTTGCCGAAACCAGCAAACCAGGCATGCGTGCGTTCGACCACCCAGCGATGCCGCCCGAGTCGCTCCTTGCTTTCCACGCCGCGCCGAGCAATGCGTGCCGTGATCCCGCGCTGTTTCAAGTACGGCCGGTAGCGGGCAAAGTCGTAGCCCTTGTCCGCATGCAGTTTGTCCGGGCGCTTGCGGGGCGGGCCGTTCAGACCAGACACTGCGGGTATCGCAGCAACCGTGGGCTCGAACGCCATCGAATCATGCCGGTTGGCGCCTGTTACCGTGATCGCCTGGGGAATACCTCTGGCATCTACGACGATGTGCCGTTTCGTCACGAGTTTGCCGCGGTCCGTTGGGTTGGGGCCGGTTTCCTGGCCCCCCGGGGGCTGGGAACGCTGGTCGCATCCAGACTCGCCCGTGCCCAATCAATCTGGTCATGTTCGTGTAACCGGCGAAGCATTGCCAGATGCAGTTTGTCCCGCACACCCGCTGCCTGCCAGTCTCGCAACCGTCGCCAGCAGGTCATGCCGCGACCGAAACCGAGTTCCGTGGCAGGTCTCCCCACGGAATGCCTATATGCGGAACATACAAAATGCCGTTCAATGCCGCTCGGTCATCAACCGTACGACGGCGACCGCCGTTGGGCGACGGTGTGAACGCCGGAACCAACGGTTCCAGTGCCGCCTATAGCTCATTAGTATTCTTTCGTCTTGTCATGCCGCCGGAATATGGCGTTCAGGAACGAATGTCCAGGTTGTGTTAGCGACTCTAAATGAGCACTATTTCAGGGAACTTGCCAAATAGGTTCGCTGAACGGAGTCAAAGGCGAGGCGTCATGGATTGACGTCGTTGGCCCGCCTCTTCGCGCCTAGCCCTTACTGGCGCGGCAGATCTCGCCAACACTCGATTTGGTGACTTCGCGATACTGCGGCCCGGAATCGAGGGTGTGAGTTCACTGGTCTTGGAAGCTAACTTCTATCTGCTCCCCGACGGCGCCTCAGCAATTCGCTACATTGCGGACGAAGAACCCGGCGCCCCTCAACGTCGGTTATGGACGAGAATTTGGCGGCCGAAACTGAGTTCGAATGTCCGTTGCACCTTTGCAAGCTGTCGCAACTCCCGTCGGGTCGAACGGCGGATGTGGGTCGGTAACCTGCTCCTTGAGTTCGCGCAGCTGCTTTCGCCCCAGCTTGAAGCCCTGCTGCTCCTCGACTTCAAGCGCCCGGGCCTTGGCCACCTGATTGACGACCGACGCCGGGAGCAGCCTCTTTTCGGCACGAAACATGAGAAACATCTGCCGGTTGGTCGAATACACGAGCGACCCGTCGTCACGCGGCGATGTCCATCCGAAGCGCTGCATCTCGACGCTGTTGCCCGGCTGAAACGCGTGGGGCGTCAGCCATTTTTCCATCTGATCGGGGGTAACGGCCCAAGGTGCCGGAAGACGATGAAGCTGAAGATTTTTGAACCACATGGGAGTACGGGCAAAGTGCACCATTCTAGATGACGGTGACTCTTCCCGGCCAGTTCCTGCCACGCGCCGGCGTGCGCCCGCAGACGCTCAAACGGCCGAACCTCAGCAGGCAGCGGACGTCCACTCGCCATCCCTCTCGTCGGGCCATCGGCCACTTTCGCTTGTGTTCGTCACCTCCCTGGCTAGAGTGAAAAGTACCGTAGGGGCCTGCTTGAGGGCGGTCGGCCGTCGCGAATCGCGCGGACGGCCGACGGGTGCGCAAATTGCGCCAACCAGGAGATAACATGAAACGCTTCATCGGGAGGCTCGGAATGAGCATTACCTCGAGGCTGACGCGGTGCACTGCGGCAGGCGCGGTTCTGCTGGCGTCCTCCGTCTTTTTCCCGTCAGCGGATGCCCAGCCCGTTACCACGGGTCCACTCAGCATCACCGGGTCGGCCGTCGTCCGCGGGCCGTTGACCGTCGATGGCTCGCTGACAGTGGCCGGTGACATCTACGCCCGCGGGCCGATCACGGCGGCCTGGATTGAACGGATTCCGCCCAACGATCCCGCCGTACGCAGGCGCCGGGGAGAAAACACGTTCGATGGCCCGCTCACTGTGCACGGTCCGCTGATCGTGCACGGCGATCTGGAAGTGGATGGTCCGATCACCGTCGGCGGCCCCGCTGGTGCTGTCGGGCGCGTGGATGCCGAGGGGCCGATTACCGAGCGCCGTTGAATGTGCGTCGGGCGAGATGTCTCGAGGATTGTAGCGATGCGAATGGCGCAGAATACAATCACGAGCACATTCAAGCGCGTGAAAGGACGTTGCGCCTGATTCCGGTCGTTAGGGCCTAGCGTTAGCGACAACCTTGCTACAGAGAGACAAAATGAAAAAAGGAAGGACGAAACTTACCCGGCATGATGCTGAGCGCCTTTTCGAGGGTTTGCCCGCAGGGAACGTGAGTGTATCGAGCCGGCCCGTGAACCCATTTGAGCCAGGGGCGTTCGACGTGGACAAGCGCGTCGGCGTCAAAGACGAAACCAAACTCTGGAAAGACAACCTCATTACTCTTCCGATGGCGATCGAATTGCCTGCTTGTTACGCGTCGGTGGCTCGCATGCGCGAGGCGATAGAGCGGGCGTGGCGCGTGAAATGGATGAGGGAAGGTAAAAACGAGGTTGTCACCGATTTCCCTGAGGGGTGGACGGCCGTTCGCCCGAAAAGCGGACCCATCGAGCTGCGGGATCCCTCCGGCGTTGTCCGCGCCTTATACGGGTGGGCCGAGGATGCTGAGCTCAGGATTCTGCCAAGGTATCTGGTTGAGTCGCAGGCGAACAGTTCAAGCGGACTAGGCAGCTTGCTGGTCCGCGATCGCGGGAACGGTCAAATCCTTGAGCGGTCGTCGATCTGGTCCGCTCAAACAGGTGTCAACCATCCAGATTGGACGAGGTTGTCACAGTGGCTCAGCCAACGCTATCCAGAACACCGCGATCCGCTTCGGTACTGGGATGATTGCGAGGACAACATTCAGAAATGAATTGGCTTTTTGGCTGCTTTGTTTTCGCGTCTACCTAACCCCGCTTGACGGAGCCGAAAGCAGGGCTCACCGCTTGACCGGACTTCCGGGTTCGACCACTGCCGAAGCGGGCGCGCTGATGCTCTCAATCGCGCCAGTGCTTTCGCTTGCCCGATTCCGTTCGACAAACGAGATTGACCTGACTTACGCGGTCACCGGGGTGCGAATGTCGGGAAAGCATTCTTTAGCGGTATTGCCGTAGCCTATATCTGAACAAGGGCGGTATCGGTCGAGCGCGGGAGCGAGAATGGGCAAGCCTTCCAGAACAGCGTTATTCTCCGCGGTCCGTATCTGGGACTGGCCAACAGTCGCTGCATTATTAGCTGCGGCGCCTGAGCTCGTCGCGGCAAGTGACCCAAATGGAAAAACGGCTCTGCATTGGGCGTGCTCGGTGAAGTTTGGCAGCAGCCCACAACTGGTTGAGCCGAATGGCATCAAGACCGTCGAAATCTTGCTCGACGCAGGTGCGGATCTCGAACAGGCCGTGCCGATGGATGAGGACGAAGGCGATTTTCGCGCCACGCCGCTATGGTATGCGGTTGCCCGTGGAGAGAATTTGCCCCTCGTCGAGTTCCTTCTGCAGCGCGGCGCCAACGCAAGCTATTCGCTTTGGGCGGCAGTATGGCGTGACGACGATCTCGTATGCCGCGCATTGTTGAAATCCAGACCAGAGCTGAATCTCAAGGCACATGGCGAGACGCCGATTTTTTATGCAGCGAGGCTCAAGCGACTCGCCACGCTGGCCCTGTTGATCGAAGCCGGAGCGGATCCGTCGATTCCCGATTCTGCAGGTCGGGACAGCGTGGCGATCGCTCGGGAACGCAAATTACCGGAGGAGATTATCGAACAGATGGTTTCTCTACAGCGGCGTAAGCCAGGCGGCCGTGCATGATTGGGAAATCGCGACGGGCGCTTTAGGGGCGGTAGCGGGCGGGTCGAGATGGAGCAGGCTTGCCACGGCTAACATCAGGACATCGCAGACAGCGCACGGGATGGAGTAGACACTTCAGTGCCGCCACCACCGCGTGGGGAGATCGGATGAACTGGCCGCTCACGCCATGACCAACCCGGGCGGGCGGTGCCGCTCAGTCGCTCGAAGCGCCAAAGCAGCGGCCGCACGACCGCGCCTGGCCCAGTCGCAGGCGGCCGGCACTGACTGTCGCCTCACCGCCGCACTCGCATCGGCAAACCCACAAGCCATTGCCAGCGTACCGCTCCGTCGTCAACTGGCCGAACACCTCGCCGCCCCGCAGCGCAGGCGAGCCCGGTCGTGAGCGCCATACCCGACGCTGCTCAAGGCAGCCGCAATCCCGTGTCTGGCCGCGCTCCACCGCATCCAGCCCGGCGCTCACATGGCCGCCGCACTTGCACCTCCAGAGCCACACGCCGGCGCCGCAGTACTGAAGCGCGACAAGGTCGCCGAACCTGCGGCCAGTGACATCGCGGCTCGGCGGAAAGGGCCATGCAGGCGGCAAAGGGGGAGGGATACGCGGATTCACGACAGGTCAATGGGATTCGGCATTCTGCCTTCAAGCATAACCGCTTTCGATTCACGGCCTCGCGGCTGGGCAAAAAGTGGGGATAGAACGGTCCTGTACGGTCGATGTGGCGCTGCATCGTTTCGGCACGTGCGTGCGCATTATGGCACCTCGCGCATGCGGCGCTGTGCCGACGGCGTGTGTTAGGCGTTACCTGCGTTCGCGCAGCGGCTCGAGCAAGCCCCTCAAGCCGTTATGGTCCATCTCGTGCATCAGCGCGAGCAGGCGGCCGAGTTCGCCCCGCGGAAACCCCTCGCGTGCAAACCAGTTAAGGTAATTGCCGGGCAGGTCGGCGATGATTCGGTCTTTGTATTTGCCGAAGGGCATGGTGACGCTGACAAGGCGTTCGAGGTCTTGAACTTGCATAGGCATATTATGCCGGGCTTTTCGGTTCCCACGCGCCCGGCACGGCGTGCTACAGCATGCTGGCGGGTCCAGGACTTTCAAATCTGCGAGTTCTCACTCGCGAGCCGTTCGGCAGCAATGCAGCGCTCGACGCGAGCGCGCGAAGTCCTGCTGCGGCGCGTGGCTTTCCCGTTGGCAGAGTTGCGGCAACCTTCGATTGCCGCCGCCTCGTGCTGCCGCCGGAAACGCTCGACGAAACACGCGTGATCGCAATGCGCTCGATGCGCCGGAAACGAGTGTGTGATCTGGCCGAAGCCGGCTGCCCTCGCGCGCGTCGAGCGCGACCTGAAAAGCGGGAAGTACGGTGCGCTTTTTCAGCGCCCGCACTTCTGGGACGCGTATTTTCTGGCGAGCGATGGGGCGCGCTGAATGGCCATCTGTTCGCCCGACAACAATCTCAACCACCCGCGCCGTCGCCCACCAACGAGATGTCCTACTATTCCTGGTGCCACTTTGACGCCGGGAGATGGTCATGGCCAATTCTGAACTGGTCGCTGTCGACAGTGACGGTAACTATCAGTTCGTCTGGATGCAGGAACTCCGTTTCTCTTGTGGACCGGCCTGCGTCTACATGATCGAGCGAATAAAAAAGCAGGCATGCCCCGCAGGAGGGGAAGAGCGAATCAGACAAATAACAGCGCTACTTCCGGAGGGCTACAGTGAGGCGCAGGGAGGAACACAGTCCTACAATGCGCTCGCCCTTGCATTGCAGGCAATCGGTTTCAGTGCGACAGCGATATTGATCGAGCATTTTCGTGACTTTCTCGCTTTGGCTTCGTTTCCATTCATCACCCGGATTGGATGGCCAGACGGCAGCGGGCATTTTGTCGTATGCGTTGCTTGCACGCGGAACGCTGAACTGGTCTGTCTTGATCCATGGGGTGGCCTGACGCAGCCTAAATTGCAGTTCATCCCGGTGTATCAGGTGCTTTACCAGAAAGGCGGGGTATTCTCCGGCCACACAGTGGTTCTGACCTAGAAAGTCTCAGAACGTCTCGCTGTTTCGATAGGAGGCCGCTCAATGAACAAACTCAATCTTGCGGCGCGCCAGAAGTTGTTCGCGAAACATGCGAAGACTCTCGAAACGAAAATCCACTACTTGCAGTTTCCAACTCGGATTATCCCAGCCGGAGCAACTGTCTTTCGTTTCGTCGAACCGCGGGACCTCGATTATTCTGATCTTTTCCGACAGCTCGATCCGGATCCGGTTGGGCAAAAGCAAGGCTCGTATTCGTTGATCAACCGCTGGAGCGGCAGAAAAGCGGACGGTATAAATCCTGGAGTCACCGCCTCATATTGGGGATCGCTTCACGGCATGTCGGCCGAAACGTTCTTCTACAGTTGCATGAAAGGCTACCACCCAAGCATCGGACCACGCCAATTGCTGCCTCCGATGACGCCGCTTGTGGTCGCAGGGGCACAAAGCTGCCTGCCCTACCATGCCGAGCAGGGTGTGCCAAGTGAACTGCCATTTAGCGGCAATCACAACAAAATTTACGACATTCTGGTCGCAAAGACCATACGCAACATTGAAGTTGCCGACATGGACGTGACGAGCGATGGCTTCAACGAGTGGAATCGTCGCATTACGCAGGCGTTCAGGACGGAACTGGACGCTCTTGAGTTCAAGGACTTCGCTGCGGCCATCGGCGACAGCGAATTCAAGGAGCTTTCACGACTCGTTGGAAACGCGGCGTATGCCAACGGACACGAAGGCCTTGGAGCAAAGAGCGTGCGGCGGGAGGTCTACAACGCCGAGGGCTTTGATCGAACACAGGCCAATAATCTGATCATTTTCGGTAAAGACCGTGAGCCGTTCACGGACAAACTCGTTGGCACCGGCGTGATCGAAATCCGTCCGGATCCGGTAGCGGGTGCGCAAGCCACTATTAAACCGATGACGGTATACGGCGCGAAGGAAGAGCGCGGCCTCGTCGCGCTAAGCGGCTCCAGGCTCCCAACCTCCACTGGGCCATCAAGCGATATCTTGGCAGCGGCCTCGACAGCCGCTCAAGGTACAGAGGAGCCCAGCTAGTCCTGGCACGCACAACTGCGCTTTTCCGGACCAGGTTGATGTTTCCTGTATCCTGGGCGCCGGTCGTTCGAGTCAACTCCGACGACAGTCCCTTGTTGGCAGGCTGCCGTCCGATGCTAATCGCGTGTCGTGTGGTTCGCACCTCGGCGGCGGTGGTCGGTAGCATGCGACCCTAAGCGGCCTCACACGCTAGCGCAAGGACGACGGCGCTTCCAGGGTGCAACGGTCATTCAACGCCGCCTGGTAGCGGGAGATGTAACGCACGACCGTTGGATGCGGCGTTCTGCGAGAGTTGCGGCACGCCGGTCCGCCGCGCGGACCAGGTGCCGGGCGCATACGTCGACGCACTTCGCGCATGTACGGGGCACCGAACTGTCTGTACGCCGCAGACATTCAACGACGTAGTTGTCGGCGCGCCACCACCACTCTGCGGATCGCAGCCATGCCAGCGGCTGCCGCGCAGGCCCGATTCGATCGTGCAACCTCGCGTGCCGCCTCGGGCGCGGCACACGGCACGAACATGGCATACCCCGTGCTAAAGGTTCTGCGGCTTTCCCGATATGCTAAGCTTTTAAGCAGCGCTGCGCGCAGATGTAGCGTGCGATCGATTGCTTTTCTCGGATGTATGAAGAGGAGAAGCGACCATGAAAATACTATGGGTCGATGACCACGAAATTCTTTGCGTCGCGCTTTCCGAATATGTCCAGACACACGCGTCGGAGCTGAGCGCGACCCCGATCGACATCACGCCCGTCTTTACGCTTGCCAGCGCGCTTGAAGAAGTCAACAAGACGCCTCCACCGGACCTGGTATTCCTGGATCTCAATCTCGATGGCGAGAACCGTGGCGCGGCGACACTCGAGCATTTCCAGGCCGGAAATCCCTCCAACGTTCCCGTGGTCATCTGCACAGGACTGGCCCCTGGAAGCGATCATGAAGTTGAAATCTTGCGAATGTGCATGCGTGACTACGCCGCTCGAGGAATCTTGTTGAAAGGAGGCGCGCACAAAAAAATGTTTGTTGGACTGAGCAGGATCTTGGGAGGTGAGATCTGGATTCCGGAAGAAGTCTTGCTCCGCTTTGCCTGCTCGACACAAGCGCCCTCGGCTAACCGGAATCAGCATCATCTTGGGCTTTCTCCGCGGGAGTGGGACTTGGCGCGTTGCATTGCACGTGGCCTCTCGGGGAAACAGATCGCAAGAGAGCTTGGCGTTTCCGAGGGACATGTCAGGCAGGTTTCTTGTGTTATTTACGACAAACTTCAAGTCAGAAACCGCGTTGAAGCGGCACTTCGAGTCAACGCCGAGCTAGCCCTTGGAAGAGGGGAAGCCGATACGCGATTGCCGTAACGATCTCTGCTACACCGCGCTCCATGTTCCCCTGCCATCACTTTTAACCGCTTTCGGTTGACGTTTTGGGCTTATGTTTTGCAAGTGTCGTCAATAAGGTTCGTTCCGAAACCGGTTTCGACAAAAGCTTCATGCCACTGGCGGCGACTTTCTTGAGAACAGCCGACGAGGTGTCGCCCGACCACAGGATCGCAGGGATCGAAGCGTCAGTAGCTGCGCGGACCGCCGTGATCGCAGCAATACCGTCCTCGTTTTCCAGCCGGTAGTCGGAGAGGATGAAGTGTGGGCCGCTTGCCAAAGTCTCGATGCGCAACTTCTCGATGACGTCGGATGATGATGCCCCTGCCACGACATAGCAGCCATGCTCGATCAGGCGCATCGATATTTCGATCCTCAAGTCGCGATTGTCTTCGATGATTGCCACGACCATATTGGTCAGATTCGGGTCGCCGTCTTCAACCGTTTGAACCTCGAGCAACTCCGGCGGTATGAGTCCCATGAACGGGACCGTAACCGAAAAGCGCGATCCCCGCCCTGGTGTCGAGTCCACGTCCAGCTTGTGACCCAGAAGGTTCGCGAGTCCCTGGACAATCGACAGACCCAGGCCGAACCCTTTTTCGCGATTCCTCTCGGGATTGCCGACCTGTACATAGCTCTTGAAGATATCCGCCTGTCTGCCTTCAGGGATACCGATCCCGTTGTCCCACACGCTTATCCTTATGCGGCTGTCTCGCCTCTGGCAACTCACCAGGACATGCCCCTTCTTGCCTCCCTGCTCGCAAGGCGTGTAACGGACCGCATTGATCACCATATTCCTGACGATCCTGTCCAACGCGTGTCGATCCGTACGGACCAGATAAGGACGGCTATGGAGTCTTAACTTCAACCCCTTCGCCTCAGCCAGCGGCTGCATATCCACGACGATGCCGCGCAAGAGGGAAGGCAGCGCCACCTCCTGAACTTCTACATTCCAGGTGCCGGACTCGAGGCGGCAAATATCCAGTGCTCCGTTAATCATCCCTTCCATTGCATCCACTTGCCTTTGCGCAAGCGAGACGTCTTCGACCAGATGGGTCGATTTAATGCTCCGCTCGATGAAATTTAACTTCAGGCCGAGCGTGGTGAGCGGTTGGCGCAAGTCGTGGCTTATTGCAGCGATCAGCAGGTTCTTCTCCGCTTTTGCCGCTTCGGCCCGCTCTCGCGCCTCATCGATAATAATTTCTTTAACATATGCACGTTTCTGTGTGTAAAAAATGAACCACGCGAGGAAGCAATAGCCAACGAGTTGGGCCGTATAAAAAACCAGCATTGCTGGCCGGTAAATAAATAGAGGGGGTCCCAGGCTAAATCCGAACGGGATAGCACCAAGCACGAATGAACCTAAATTCGCACGAAGACTGGGGGCGAGCAGCAGCAAGGTAAATGTATGGCTGATTAGCGTGTACTCGAGGAAGCCAGAACTGGCCAATTTGATGTAGGGAGCGTGGTTCGAGAAATCGGGTGGGATTAGCCCAAAGCTACCCGCCGCCCACCAGAACGATGTCAACGTGACGGCTGCAGCCCATATCCAGTGCATCTGCTCGACCGCGTTGACGCTGACGCGCTTCGGGAGCGCCACGGTCTTTTTCAGCAGGTAGGCTGCCATGGGCGTGGCCATCCCCCACATTCCCAGGACCCAGACGATACGGAACCAACGATAGCTATCCGAGGTTTTGATCCACGATCCATATATGCACAACAGCGAGGCTCCGACCGACACTAGCACGGTCCAACATACCGCCCGACGGGACAGCGACTTCAATAACTTGCGTTTGACAAAGAGATTCTGCTCGGTGCTGAGTGATGCAACCGGTCCCAGAAAGGGATTCACCATTTCTGCGAATCGGCGGAGCTCGACTTTATGAGTCGTTTGACCCGCGCGCAGCGACGTTCTGGCATCGGGAGTTTCACCCGCGTCAGAATCACGTGGTATTCGAGTGAAGGACGCCATAGCAGGCCTCCGGGAGTCAAGTGCAGCTACGCTTCGTTGTGCTGATTTTGCGTTCCTCTGCCATCTCTTTCACGAGCCTTCGATCAATGTTCCTGGCTTATGTTCTGCAAGTATGGTCAATAAGGTCTGCTCCGAATCCGGTCCCGAAACAAGCTTCATGCCACTGGCGGCGACTTTTTCGAGCACCGCTGACGAGGTGTCCCCCGACCACAGGAGCGCAGGGATCGAAGCATCGGTAGCCGCGCGGACCGCCGTGATCGCGGCAATACCGTCCTCGTTTTCCAGCCTGTAACTAGAGAGGATGAAGTGCGGACCGCTTGCCAATGCCTCAATGCGCAACTGCTCGATGACGTCGGATGACGATGCCCCCGCCACGACATAGCAGCCATGCTCGATCAGGCGTATCGATATTTCGATTCTTGAGTCGCTATTGTCCTCGATGATCGCCACGACCATATTGGTCAGGTCCGGGTCGCCGTCTTCAACCGTTTGAACCTCGCGCAATTCCGGCGGTATGTGTCCCACGAAGGGAACCGCAATCGAAAAACGCGATCCCCGCCCGGGTGTCGAACTCACGTCCAGTTTGTGACCCAGAAGGTTCGCGAGTCCCTGGACAATCGACAGACCCAGGCCGAATCCTTTTTCGCGATCCCTCTCGGGATTACCGACCTGTACATAGCTCTTGAAGATATCCGCCTGTCTGCTTTCAGGGATACCGATCCCGTTGTCCCAGACGCTTATCCTTATGCGGCTGTCTCGCCTCTGGCAACTCACCAGGACATGCCCCTTCTTGCCTCCCTGCCCGGAAGGCGTGTAACGGACTGCGTTAATCACCATATTCCTGACGATCCTGTCCAACGCGTGCCGATCCGTACGGACCAGATAAGGACGGCTATGGAGTCTTAACTTTAACCCCTTCGCCGCAGCCAGCGGCTGCATATCCACGACGATGCCGCGTAAGAGGGAAGGCAGCGCCACTTCCTGAACTTCTACGCTCCAGGTGCCGGACTCGAGGCGGCAGATATCCAGTGCCCCGTTAATCATTCCTTCCATCGCATCCACTTGCCTTTGCGCAAGCGCGACGTCTTCAACCAGACTGGTCGATTTAAGGCTCCGCTCAATATAATCCAGCTTCAGGCCGAGCGTGGTGAGCGGTTGACGCAAGTCGTGGCTTATTGCAGCAATAAACTGGTTTTTCTCCGCCGTTGCCGCTACAGCCTGAGATCGCGCTTCCTCGAGAACAACCTCATTGACACACGTGCGTTGCTGATCGTTGCAAATAAACCATGCGATGACACAATAGCCAATTATTTGAGCCGAATACCAGTCAAACATTCCAGGCCGGTGAACGAATAGTAGTGGCGCCATGTTGAATCCGAATGGGACAGTGCCGATTACGAGTGCACCTAAAGCTGCACGAAAACTGGGCGCGAGCAGCAGCAAAGTAAATGCCTGGCTGATCATCGTCAGTTCCAGGAAGCCATACCTGGCGAACCTGAAGTAATAACCATGGAGCATCACGAAGTTGGGTGGGGTGAGCCCAAAACTGGCCGCTGCCCACCAGAACGATGTCAGCATGACCCATGCAGCCCATGCCCAGTGCATCTGCTCGACCGCGCTGACGCTGGCGTGCTTCGGGAGCGTCATGGTCTTTTTCAGCAAGTATGCGGCCAGGGGAGCGGCCATCCCCCACAGTCCCAGCATCCAGACGACACGGAACCAGAGATAAATGTCTGACGTTTTGATCCACCCGCCAAATGCGAACCAGAACGGGCTTCCGGCCAACAGTAGCGCGATCCAATATACCGATCGGCGGGACAGCGATTCCAGCAATTCGCGTTTGACGAGGAGGTTCTGCTCAGTACTGAGTGCTGCAACCGGTCCGACGAAAAGATTCATCAATTCAGCGAATCTGCGGAACCCGATAGCATGAGCCGTTTCACCCGCGCACAGTGATGTTCCGGCCCCGGGCTTTTCGCCGGCGTCGCCATCATGTGATAGTCGAGTACAGGACGCCATAACAGGCCTCCGGGAATCAGGTGCAGCTATACCCCATTGTGCTAGCGGTCCGCCAGCAAGTCGATGGACAAGTGTTCTGTTTTTTGCCGAACAAAAGTTCTGATCCGCGCACGGGGTCCCTGTCTGAAACCCGGGCTGCGTCGCGCTCCCAACAAGTCACGCTAGCGAATAATCGTCAATCGGCACCGAACATTTATTCGCCCGCAAAGGAACATTTAATGCCGAACATCAAATGATCGACGTCGCTACAACTGACACGGTTACACGCCGTAGTAATGCAAGATAATTCGATACAAGGAGGGCGTCAATCACCGCACAACGGCTCGCGTTCTACTCTTGTCGAATGCCTGTTACGAGTACGGCTCCAAAACCGGCCGATGTGGAAAACGCAGTGCGTACAAGCACGGTGTTTTCCACCTCACTTTGAGGGAGATTGACATAATCCGCAAACCGCCCCCGAGTCAAGCCGGCTAAGTCGCGGACGACTCCACACCCCATATCAACCACAACGTCCAGTTTGCCTGCAGAGCCGGCTACGGTGTTCTATTAGGTATCCAGATTATTAAGCGAGCAGCAAATCAAGGAGATCCACTATGAAAACCCTTGCTTGCCTTGTCATCGCCAGCTGTGCGCTGGCAAGCCCAGTCGTCAGCTTCGCTCAGAGCAGCGGGCCCGTCACCCGTGAGCAGGTGCGCGCAGAACTGATCCGTCTCGAGCAGGCCGGCTATCGCGTGGGCGACGACGACCAAACGAAGTATCCCGAGAAAATTCAGGCTGCTGAAGCGAAGGTCGCTGCACAGGACGGCCAAAAGGCGGGCGACAGTGACGTCGGCGGCACGACGATCAACGGTACCTCGGCTTCAGGCGGTGTCATGCAGGTGTCGAGGCCCTCGCCATCGTCGTGCGTCGGCCCCGCAAGTTACTGCAACCTTTTCTTCGGCAATTGACCGCCGATGGTTCGCCCGACAGCGCCCCGACGATCCGGGTAACCTGCCTTCGTCATGGTGTGTCGGGCGCTCAAGCGTCCTTGATTTGATCCAGCAAATGCCGCAGCCGTTGGGCCTGGGCGGGCACGATTTGCGGAGTGGACGCAATTCGCTTGACGCGATCGAGCCAATAGCGTCGACCGAAAACGGCGATGTTGTCGTCGACGGCAACGACGATCTCGAGGTGCGTAATGGCGCCATCGAGATTTTTCGCCGTATAGGGGCTCTCTTCCTGCGCACCGGATTTAGCGTCGTGGCGCGTCTTCACGCGCTTCGTATTCGGCTTCCGCGTTCATGCCTTGCGCGCTGAGATGGGCGCCGCGGAATATCTGGCCCATGCCGCGATAGAAAGCGAAGCCGTTGGCGATCGACACCGATTCGAGCTCGCTCGCGAGCGGCCCGCGTCGCGCCTGATCGTCGAAAAGGCAAGCGAGCCACGCGGCGCCCTGCAAATTGACGGCGTGCGCCAATGCGTGCGTACCCGGCTCGCCAGCGCGCAGGATCAGCATTTCCATCGCGCGCCTGGCCTGCCCGAACTCGCCGATCTGGTAGGCGGCCAGGCCTTCGAATGTCAACGCAAGGCTCGCAAGATCGATTCCCTGCGAACCCGTGCGCGCATCGTCTCTCGTCACGCCGATCAGATTGCCTCGCGCGAGGCAGGCGAGTGCTTCTTCGCTGTCGCCGAGCCAGTAGAGGGTGTTGGTCATGGCGACATGCGCTTCGTCGAGCGACACGCGGTCCCCGCTGTTCTGGGCGCGCTGCAGCATCTCCTGTGCGCTCGCGCGCGCCTGCTAGAGCTGGAGCGTCGTCAGCTGGGCAACGCCTCTTCGCGAAGCCGAAACTGCGCCACCGCTTCATTGAGCCTCGCGCTCTGTTCCTCTAGCGAGAGCGCCACGGCCGCTGCCTCCTCGACTAGCGCGGAATTGCGTTGCATTGTCTGCTCCATCTGCGTGACCGTGGCGTTCACCTGCTCGATGCCTGAAGACTGCTCTTCGGACGCGACGCTGATCTCGTTCATGATCGCATTCACACGCTCGACCGCGGTGACGAGCTCGACCATCGTCGAGCCCGCGAGCGCGACGAGGCCGTTGCCGTCTTCGACACGCCGTCCGGCGTTCCCGATCAATGCCTTGATTTCCTTCGCGGCGGACGCGCAGCGCTGTGCGAGTCCGCGAACCTCCGTCGCGACAACCGCGAAGCCGCGCCCCTGCTCACCTGCACGCGCCGCCTCGACGGCCGCGTTCAACGCGAGAATGTTGGTCTGGAACGCAATGCTCTCAATGACGCCGACGATGCCCGAGATTCGCGCGGAACTCTCCGAGATTGCCGACATCGTCTCGACAACACGCTGCATGGCCTCCCTGCCACGAGTCGCGATGCCGGCCGCGCCCTCGACATAAGTGCGTGCGTCGCGGGCGTTGGCCGCATTCTGGCTCACTGCCGCCGTCAATTGCTCGATGCTCGCCGCGGCCTGCTGCAGCGACGCGGACTGCTGCTCGGTGCGCGCGGAGAGGTCGACATTGCCGCTCGCGATCACGCGGACGTCGCCGACGATCGTTTGCGTGCTCGCGCGCACCTGGCTCACGGTCCCGATAAGGCCGGCCTGCATCTGCTTGAGGGCGTTCAATAGCCAGGCCATCTCGTTCTCGCGGGACGTCACGACAGTGCCCGTCAAATCGCCTTTTGCGATTCTTTCGAAGTGCTCAACAGCCAGATTGATCGGCTCGACGATCGCCTTCGCGAGCTTGCGCTGCGCGATGAAGCCGAGCACGACCGCGAGCGCGGCCACTGCGGCCATCCCCCAGACGATCCGTTGGAACTGCGCGGCGGCAGCATCGAAGCGGGCCTTTTCACGTGCGACCTGGAACGTTTCGAGCGCGCCAATCGCGTCCTGATACGCGACGAAAAGCGCCGGCGGCGCGGCCCGCTGCGTGTCGAGGAAATTGAATGCGTCGTCGTGGTCGAGTTGTGACATCGCCTTCAGGAAGACCTGGTCAAGCAGCGCCTGACGATTTTTCCGCAGCGTCTCGAAGAGGGCCTGCTCGTCGGCGTCGCGCTGGTGCAGGCGCGAGTAGGCCTCCAGTTCGTCGTTGCTCTGCGCAAGCAGCGTATGGAGCCGGGCGATCTCGTCCTTGGCGGACTGGCCGGCACTGATGATCTGTGCGACGTCGCTCAGGCGCTCACGCAGGACGAGCATTCGCTCGGAGCTTGTTTTCAGGTGCAAAAGCGACGCGGTGTCGTCGCGGTACATGGCCTCGAGCGAACCATTGCTCGCGTAAAGGCCGGCGATGCACGCGCCCACCACCAGCACGAGCAGCACCGTATAGGCGGCGATGGTCGCAAAGAGCCCGCCGCGTATGGTGAGTTGTTTTCGCATGAGCGTCCCCTTTGCCATGGCTGGGCGACGCCAGCGGCCGATGTGGTTTGCGGATCGACGCAAGGCGAGCGCCGCCGCACAACGTGTGGCGATCCTCGCTTGCGAACGAGTTAACGGCCGGACGGATGGGAAGGTTTTATCGTTACGCGACGCGGATATACACGATTGCGACAGGGGAGATTTTCTGAGAACACGTCCGCCTCACGACGCATCCAGCAACGCGCGCGTCTCCTCCGAAGGCGCCGACACGAGCACGTTTTCAAAACTATCCATCAAACTCGCCACCGCATAGCCGGGCGACCAGAGCCGCCCCGGCTCGCCACCGTCGCGGCTGGCCTCCCACGCCGCCAGCGCGGCATTGCCATAGATGCCCACGAGCGAGAGCCGGTGATCGATGATGGCCGGCGGGATCTGCGCAAGCAGGTCGCGCAGCAGCGCGTTGCAGCGCTGATAGCCCACGTTCCACTTGTCTTCCAGCGCCTCGCGCAGGAACGCGCGGTTGTTCAACTGCAGATTGGCGATCATGCGGATGTAAGTCGCCTGGCCCGTCCGATCGGCCAATTCGAACATCGGCAAGAGCAGGGCGCCCAATACCGCGCGCACCGTTATCCCTCCCTGCGCTTCCAGCCGGTCGACCCGCGCCTGGCGATCCTCGTCGATCAGGCGCGCGCCGTCGACGATCAATTCGCGCGCCAGCTCCTGCTTGTTGCCGAAGTAGTAGCGCAGCGAGGCGCTGTTGCGCTGTCCCGCCGCCGAAATGATGTCCTGGACGGACACGCCGTCGAGTCCTCGCAGCGCGAACAGCCGCTGGGCTTCCTCTTTCAGGCGCGTTCGCGTCTCGGCGCCATCCGAACGCAGGGTTTTTCCTGGTGTGGTCATTACTTTACCGTATCGAGATAACTAACTACACTGGGTTAATTAACCCGGTAGGAGAAACTTAGCATGAAAGTTGTAATCGCTGGAGGCGGCATTGGCGGCCTCACAACCGCTCTGGCGCTGCTGCGCCACGGAATCGAGCCGATTGTACTGGAGCGTGCCCCGCAGTTGACCGAGGTGGGGGCGGGGGTGCAGATCGCCGCCAACGGCACTATCGTGCTGCGCGAGCTGGGCCTCGAGCCCGCGCTGGCGAGCATTGCCACGGTGCCTTCGGGCTTCGATTACCTCGAGTTGTCGACGGGGCGGCGCCTCTATTACGCCCCGCTCGGCGAGGAGGCCGCCGCGCGTTATGGCGCGCTGCTCTATAACGTCCACCGCGCCGATCTGATCGACTTGCTCGCGAAGGCGCTGCCGCCCGGCGTGGTGCGGCTGGGCGCGGAGTGCGAATCGGTCTCGCAGGACGCGGACGGCGCCTGGGTCACGCTCAAAGGCGGCGAGGTGATTCGCGGCGACGTGGTGATAGGCGCGGACGGCATTCACTCGGCCGTGCGCACGGCGCTGCGGGGACCGGAGGAGAAGCAGTTTGCGAACATCCTGATGTGGCGCTCGCTGATTCCCGCGGAGCGGCTGAAGGGGCTCGATCTGCCGGTGGCGGGGAACAACTGGTTCGGCATCGGCCGCAATATCGTCTCGTACTGGGTGCGCAAGGACCTCTACAGCATTCTCGCCTCGGTGCCGGCCACCGAAGTCAGCCGCGAGTCGTGGACGCAATCGGGCGACGTCAATCAGCTGCGCCGCTCGTTCGAAGGCTCCGAGCCGACCGTCCAGCGGATGCTGGACGAAGTGGACTCGGCCTTCATCACGGGCATGTATCACCGCGATCCCATCGAGAATTGGGCGGTCGGCCGGATCGCGCTGCTCGGCGACGCCGCGCATGCGATGGTGCCGTATCTCGCGCAAGGCGCCTGCCAGTCGATCGAAGACGCCTGGGTGCTGGCGAGCTGCCTCGACAAGCACGGCAAGGCCGGCGTGCAGGTCGCGCTTACCGAATACGAGGCCCGGCGCCAGCCGCGCACGCGGCGCATCCAGGCCGGGGCGCGCTACGTGGTCGACTGGGCGCACGAGCCCGACGAAGCGCGCGTGCGCCAGCGCAACGGGCGGCTGAAGGGGCTCTCGCGCATCGATCCGCTGGCCGAGATTTCGTGGTCGTTCGCATGGGGCCACGACATTCTCGAGGCCGCCAAACTGCCGCCGGGCGAGGTCGTGGGGCTGAGCGCGGCGCGCGAAGGCAAGCGCATGGCGCGCGCCGAAAGCCAGCGCGCCTTCGATCTCTGGAAAGGCGTGTTCACGCCCGACGACGTCGCGCGCGGCGACCGTGGGCAACGCGCGGCCTACGAACGCTTCCTACTCACGCAGTTCCCGGCGCCCGCCAGCACCCAGGTGACCCCGGTCGATCTCGATGGCGTGAGCGCGTTGCGGGTGATGGCCGCAGGCGCCGGGCAAAGCGCCACCGTATTGCATTTCCATGGCGGCGGCTACGTGCTCGGATCGGCGCAGAGTTCGGTCGAATATGCGAGCCGGCTTTCGCGCACGCTGAACGGCCCGTGCTACACGGCCGACTATCGCCTCGCGCCCGAGCATGCGTATCCGGCGGCCATCGACGATGCATTTAGCGCCTGGCGCGGCCTGCTCGCAACGGGCGTGGATCCGGCCACGGTCTTCCTGAGCGGCGAGTCGTCCGGCGGCGGGCTCGCGCTTGCGCTGGCGGCCGCGTTGCGCCGCGCGGGACTGCCGTTGCCGGCGGGCGTGATCGCCATCTGCCCGATGACCGACCTCACGCTCGAAGGCCCCTCGATTCTTGCGAACTCGGGCGACGACCCGGCCGCGAACCGCGAGACGCTGGCCAACCTCGTGGCGTCCTACTTCCAGGGCCACGAGCCGACCGACCCGATGGTGTCGCCGCTCTTTGCCGACCTCGCGGACCTTCCGCCGGTGTATCTCGCCGCCGTGCGCGGCGAGGTGCTGGAGAGCGACACGACGCGCTTCGCGGAGCGCGCCAGGGAGGCGGGCGCGGACGTAACGTTGAACATGGTGGACGATTCGGTCCACGTCTTCACGTTGTTCCCGTTCTTGCCCGAGGCGGCCGCCACGCTGGAGGAAGTCGGCCTGTGGGGCCGCAAGCTGCTGCCCAAATGACGGGCGGCAGCCGCGCCGGGCTTGTGCCCGGCGCGGCTTGGCTGAGCTCGTCGTGCGTTCCCGACATCGGCTAACGGAAGGCGGGAAATGTAAATTTTCTGACTGTCCGAACAATTTTTCCCGGGCAACGTATGGCTGTGGGCGCAACGCTCACGCCAGGAGACGGGAAAATCATCAAGGACGTTCAGATTGGCATGACGAGCCTCGCCAGGTAGCGAGGACTTGAAACGCGGCGGAGCGGGCAGGCTGGAAAGCCATTGATGTGATTCATATGTTTTGGAGTACGACATAACCATAAGATGGAGTCATTGCATGAGGAAGGTAAGGAGATTGCTTGGTCAGGCCATTCCAGGGCGAGCTAGCCGGGCGGAGAAGATAAATAAACGCGTCGCCGCAAGGCCGCAGTGCGCGCACCCGCCTTTGCGAGCGTTGTCGACGCGCGAACCGGTGTCGCGCGCACGCAAATCGATATTGCGCGGCCCAGCCAGGACGGGACTGCTAGCCGGTGTCATTTCAACGGTGACGTTGTATTGCGTGCCGGTATTCGCGCAATCGTCGGTGACGCTTTACGGACTCGTCGATGCCGGCTTGCGCTACACGACGCACGCGAATCCGGCCGGCGATTCGCAGTATCAAATGACGAGCGGCGCAAGCGAGAGCTATTTCGGCATCAAGGGCGTGGAGGATATCGGGGGCGGCACGAAGGTGGTGTTCAATATGGAAAACCGCTTCTTTCCGAACTCGGGGGCGACCGATCCGGCTTATCCGTTCTTCAATACGGCCTTTGTGGGCCTGCAATCGAGCACCTTCGGCAAGCTCACGATGGGGCGCCAGCTCAATCCGCTTTCCGACGCCGTGCTCAGCGCCTACGTGACGAACCGCTGGCTGCCGACGTTCTATCAGTTCCGGCCCGAAGTCATGATGGCCCAGGGCGTGTGGACGAGCAACATGGTCAAGTACGCCGCGCGCTGGCAGTACCTCACGGCCGAGGTCTCGTATGCGTTTGGCGGCAACGCGGGCCAGTTTGGCGCGGGCAGCCAGATTGGCGCGTCCATTCTCTATTTGCCGGCAGCGCCGCTGACCTTCGCCGCGGCCTATCTCGACTCGCGCGATGCGGTGAACTCATCGGCGCACCTCAAATCGTGGACCGCCGGCGGGTCGTACACATTCGCCTCGACGACCGTGACGGCGGGCTGGGCGGTCAACCGGCAGGACGCGGGCTTCGTCGGCAATTTCCCCAACGGGCCGTTCTCCCAACCCGCGTTGAGCGCGCTGAAATTCAACACGTTCAGCCAGCGGCAGATGTTCTACGGGGGCGTGACGCAGCAGATCGGCTTTGCGACCCATCTTTCGGCCAACGTGTGGCGCACGATCCAGACCGGCAAGACGCAGCCCGCGGATGGCAACGCGACACAGTTCCAGTTGCTCGCGGACTACAACTGGTCGAAGCGCACGGACACCTATCTGGAAGTGGACTATTCGCTGTACCACGGCGGCATGGTGGGCGCGCAGTTCCAGGGCATCAATGCAGTAAGCTCCGCGTTCGGCACGACGCAGCTGGGCGTGACGGCGGGCTTGCGGCATTTGTTCTAGCCTGCGGGGCCCACGGCGCGATCCCGGCTATTCCTGGAACGACGCAAGCAGTTCCTTCGAACAGATTTCGATGCGTCCGTACTTGAGCGTGATCGCGCCTTTTTCCGCCATCGCCTTGAGCTCCAGCGAGAGCGTCTGGCGTGTGATGCCCAGCATCATCGCCAGGGTGTCCTGCGAGAGGCTCACGTCGTGGCGGCACTGCGGCGCCACGGTGACGTCGCCCGAAGCTAGCAGCAGCAGGCGGCGGGCGATGCGCGCGCGCGTCGAATGGAGCGTGGCGTCTTCCACCATGCGATAGAGCCAATGCATATGGATCGACTGCAACTCGGCAATCGCACGCACGAACACGGTGCTCTGCATCAGCTCCTCGAAGGCGGCGGTGCGGACCACGAAAAGTGTTGAGCGATCGAGCGCGACGACGTCGCGCGGACGAGGCTGGCGGTTGGTGAGCGAGGTCTGCCCAAACCAGTTGCCCGCTTCGATCACGGCCAGGATTGCCTCTTTGCCGTCTTCGCGCAGGGTGAAGGCTTTGAGCCGGCCGCTCTTGATGCCGTAAAAACCCGTGGGCGCATCGCCGCGACGGAACAGATATTCGCCGGGACGGAGCGTGATTGATTCGCTTTTGCGAATCAATGCCTCTTGCTCTTGCGGCGGCAACGTGCGGAACCATTGGTTCGTCCGCATTGCTTCGGACGTGTCGGTTATGTGTGCCATGGGAAGCAATCAAAAAACATAGCAATACGGAAGCACGTTGCCGGATGGATACGCGGTGTGCCTATTATCGCGCCAAATGCCGCGAAAGACGGGGAGAAAGAAAAGGCCGCTGTTCGCGGGGACAGCGGCCTGGCTTGCGACGGAGCGTGAACGACGGACGCGAATCTCAGATGGGCGCAATTATTGGCCGGCACCCGGCGACTTGGTGCTCGGGGTGGCCAGCGTGTTGTTGGTCCCATACGCGGCGGCGCCGGGTGCCGCGCTATTGCTCATGCCGTTCTGCATGCCCGAGTTCGGCGCAGCGGCGCCCATGCCGCTGTCCGAGCTGGTGGCGCCCGGCATGCCGTAGCCGCTCGTTGCATTGGACGGCGGCACGGCTGCCGCTGCCGGCGATTTGGTGGTCGGGGTCGCCAGCGTGTTGTTCTGTGCGTATGCAACGCCAGATAGCGCGAGCGCGGCGCCGGCCGCGATTAACGTGCTGATTGCCTTGTGCATGATGCGTTCCTCCAGAATTGGGCTGGAATATCGACGCAGCCGATCGCCGCCTGCTTGACCATGAGTTGGGCAATCAGCGTGACCGCTGCGCCTCGCGTGAGAACTGGCGGCTGCGGCGACGTGAATGCCCGATACCAGGTGCAAGGAAAATCATCTACTGACCCGATTTCCTGAAGCACTTCAAAAAGTATAGGTCAAGCAGCGAATGCGCGTTGTCGGCGCCTGCGGGACGTCGACGGCCGGCACCTCTGTCCCGCGCTTTTCCAGGTCGGCTTATTTCGTGTGATCGACCAGCGTTTTCAGATCCGTCACGCTATAGGCCATGGAGCCGCGGTAGCCGGCGCCCACGCGCACGGGTTGGAGATCCGCAATTTCCTCGCCTTGCGCGAATGGGAACGTCAGCTTGCCTTCGCCTGCCCACACGTCGGCGATCTGCGCGTTGTCCATGATGGAGAGAACGAGTTCGTTCACCGCGGGCATATCGTGCTGACCGGCAGCAAGACGCGGAAAGTAACGCTGATTGACCACCGGGCGGCCGGCGATGCCGAGCTTCGACACGTCCTGAATCGCCGCCTCGAGCTTGACTTCGGCGTGGGCCAGCCGTTGTCCCGCGGCCGAGGCCGTCGCGGCGAAGCGCGTACCCGCTGCGACGGGCGCCGCCGCCGGACTGAGCGCAGCGAATGTGCGCGTCTGATGAATCTGGCCGTAACGCTTCGGGAAGCCCTGGATCAGCCCGCGCATCATGGCCGAATCGTTGTCCACGAAGATATACGGGCAAAAGGAAACGGGCTTGCCCTCATGCAGGGCGTCGACGAGAACGAAAAACTCGCGGTACTGATAGCGCGCCGGATCGAGCATTTCGTCGTTGCTGGCGGTGAATTGCCAGTCGATGAAGAGGGCGGTTGCGTGGCCCGCGGACGCGGGATCGATGCTCAGGCCTTTGGGGAGCACGGCGGCTGCGGCTGCCGGGTCGGCCCAGAATTCGACGAGGATGAAGTCGCCGGCGTAGTGCCAGGGCGGCGGGGGCGCGATGCTCGACAGGCCACGGGGAGAAAGCGGAACGGCGTACGGCTTGTTCATGAGGATTCCATATTGAATGGCAGGGAGTCAGGAAAGCGGATGGCGAGTCGCCTCAGCTTGCGGCAGCAGCCGGAATGGCGGCGTTGCGGCCGGCCAGCCCGTTGCCCGGCGACCAGTTCTCCGTGGCCACTTCGATGATGTTGATGAAGACGTCTGCGGGATCCACGCCGGGGTTGGCCTGCAGCGTCTTCACGAGGTGCTCGTAGAAGCGTTTCTTGTCGTCGGCGTTGCGGCCCGCGGTCAGCGTGATCTGAATCAGCAGCAGGTCGGGGCCCCGCTTGAACGGGAACGTCTCGTTGGCGAGGAAGTTGGCCTCGTCGTGCTCGGTGATCGTCATGAAGAACGCTTCAGGGTGCACACCCAGCGCCTCGTGCAGCGAGGCGTGAATGCCCTTGAGAACGGCGGTGCGGAATGATGCGGGTTTGCCCTTGCGCATCGACACATGGGTCATCGGCATGAATAGCTCCGTTTGGTGATGTTGGGTGATGTTTGGTGATGGCTGCGCCAAATCTTAGGCGTCTGGCCGATCTCGTCCAACAATCGGAGCGAATTGTTGTGATGAGATTTTTAAATCATCGGCGGTGCGCACTTTTACGCGCTTCACACTGCGCTCCCCCATTCAGGGGATATTGCCCCCCCGTCGAAGTCCGCATGATTGAGTCATCGGCCGCCACCGCAATTAGAACTAGAACACCCCACCGGCGTGCGTGCCATCCATTTCGGTGAGACAAGGAGATATCGATGTCGGAAGACGTGCAGACGGCGGGTGCCTACGCCTACCCCCTGCTGATCAAGCAGCTATTGCATACGCCTTTTGCTCAGGCGCAGGACCAGGAAATCGTCTATCGGGGTCAGGTCCGGATGACGTACGCGACGCTGCGCGAGCGCATTGCGCAACTCGCCAACGGCCTGAGCCAGCATGGCGTACAGCATGGCACCACCGTCGCGGTCATGGATTGGGACAGCCACCGCTACCTCGAAAGCTATTTCGCGGTGCCGATGATGGGCGCGGTCCTGCAGACCGTCAATGTGCGTCTTTCCCCGGCTGAGATCGCCTGGACGATCAACCACGCGGGCGCCGAAGTCCTGCTCGTTCATACCGACTTCATCCCGGTGGTCGAGTCGATCAAGGACCAGTTGGAGAAGGTGCGCACGTTCATCTGGATCGACGAGCCTGGCAGCGAGGCCCCCGCGCACAGCATTGCGTTTGCAAACGAATACGAGGCGATGCTCGCGGCGAGCAGCACGCGCTACGAGTTTCCGGATTTCGACGAGAACACGCGCGCGACCACTTTCTACACCACCGGCACGACCGGCCTGCCGAAGGGCGTCTATTTTTCGCATCGTCAACTGGTGCTGCACACCCTCACGCTCATGGCGGCGCTCGCGAGTCCCGTTGCCGGGCAGCGCTTTCATCGCGGTGACGTGTATATGCCGCTCACGCCCATGTTCCACGTGCACGCGTGGGGCATGCCCTATATCGCCACGGTGATGGGCGTGAAGCAGGTCTACCCGGGCCGCTATGCGCCGGAGCGTCTCGTGAAACTGATCGAGGACGAAGGCGTCACGTTTTCGCATTGCGTCGGCACCATCCTGCACATGCTGCTCACGTGCCCGCAAAGCAAGGCGACGGACTTCAGCAAGTGGAAGGTCATCATCGGCGGCAGCGCCTTGCCGCTCGGACTCGCGCAGGCGGCGCTCGAGCGCGGCATCGACGTGTTCGCCGGCTATGGCATGTCCGAGACCTGCCCGGTGCTGAGTCTCGCGCAACTGCCGCCCGGCGCCGAAGCACTGGACGCCGACGAGCAGGTTCGCCTGCGCTGCAAGACCGGTTTTCCAGTCCCGCTCGTCGAGCTTCGTGTGGTGGACGACGGCATGGCCGATCTCGCACGCGACGGCAAAGCCACGGGTGAGATCGTCGCGCGTGCGCCCTGGCTCACCCAGGGCTATCTGAACAATCCGGACGCCAGCGCGCAACTCTGGGCCGGCGGCTATCTCCATACCCAGGACATCGCGAGCATCGATCCAACCGGCAACGTGCAGATCACCGACCGCCTGAAGGACGTCATCAAGTCGGGCGGCGAGTGGGTCTCGTCGGTCGAAGTCGAGAGCCTGATCTCGCAGCACGAGGGCGTCTCCGAAGTGGCCGTCATCGGCATCAAGGACGAAAAGTGGGGCGAGCGGCCGGTTGCGCTGGTCGTGCTCAAAGAGGGCGTGGCCGTCAACGAGGATGAGATCAAGCGGCATGTGCTCGCGTTCAGCGAAACGGGAAGGATTTCTAAATATGCGGTGCCGCAGGTCGTGAAATTCGTCGAAGCGCTGCCCAAGACGAGCGTCGGCAAGATCAACAAGAAAGGGCTGCGCGAGCAGTTCGTCTGAGTGAGCGGGTCAGGAGACATGAGTATGGAGAACTACCGCGTCGACACCCTCGGCGATTTCGTGGGCCGGGAACTGGGCGTGTCGGACTGGGTGGTCGTGGATCAGGCGCGCATCGATGCGTTTGCCGCGTGCACCGGCGACCGGCAATGGATTCATGTCGATGTCGAGCGCGCCAACCGCGAGAGCCCTTTCGGCGGCACCATCGCGCACGGCTATCTGAGCTTGTCGCTGCTCGCGAGTCTTGCGATCGAGATCGGCATTGTCCCCAAGGACGCTTCAGCGGGACTGAACTATGGCCTCGACAAGGTCCGCTTCATGACGCCGGTGAAAGCGGGCGCGCGCGTGCGTAGCCGCGTCACGCTCGCATCGGTGGAGAACAAGGGCGGCGGGCGCATTCTGATCAACACCACGAACACGCTGGAGATCGAAGGCGAGGACAAGCCCGCGTTGATCGCCCAGACGCTCGCGATGCTGATCGCGTGACCCCATATCTGCGTACCCGTTCGTACGAAGTGCAAGAGATTCTCGAGGAGCACCCCATGGCAGTAGTCACTGAAAATCCCCGGCAAAGCGAGAGCGCGAATGCGTTTGCCGCTTCGGTCGCGCAAGCGCTGCCGGGTCCGAATCCGTTCGTTGGCCTGCGGCCCTGCGATGTGCTGGCCACCGTGCAGCAGATCGGCGCCCAGGCGATGCGTCAGCCCGCGCTCGTGATGGAGCAGGAAATGACGCTGGCCCGCGACATGCTGGGCATCGTCACGGGGCAGGCGCAAAGCGCGCCGCCGCAAGGCGACAAGCGCTTCGCCGATACGGCCTGGCAGCAGAACCCCATCTATAGCATGACCATGCGCGGCTATCTCGCCTGGCGCGATTCGATCGCCGGCTTTGTCGAGCGCTCGGGGCTCGACGCGAACACGAAAGAGCGCGCGAAGTTCGTGGCCTCGCTCATTACCGATGCGGCATCGCCCACCAACACGCTGCTCGGCAATCCGGCCGCAATCAAGAAGGTCGTGGATTCGGGCGGCATGAGCCTGCTCGATGGCTTGAACAACGCTGTCAACGACCTGCTCAAGAATCAGGGCATGCCGGCACAGGTGAACAAGACGGCGTTCGAAGTGGGCAAGAACCTGGGCACGTCCAAAGGGGTGGTGGTCTTTCGCAATGAATTGCTCGAGCTGATTCAATATTCGCCGGCAACCACCGAGGTCTATAGCCGACCCCAACTGATCGTGCCGCCCCAGATCAACAAGTTCTATGTCTTCGACCTGGCCGAGGGCAAGAGCATCGTCGACTATCTGGTCAAGAACGAACTGCAGACCTTTGTCGTGAGCTGGCGCAATCCGACCAGCGCGCACAGCCATTGGGATCTCGACACCTATGTGAGCGCGCTCATCGAGGCGATCGAGGCCGTGCGCGAGATCACTGGAAGCGAGGACGTCAACGTGCACGGCGCCTGCTCCGGCGCGATGACGATTTCCGCGCTGCTCGGGCATCTCGCGAGCCGTGGCGACAAGACGGTCAACGCGACCACGCTGATGGTGGCCGTGCTCGACAATTCCGCAGACTCGCAGCTTGGCCTCTTTGCCACGCCCGAAGCCGTTGCGGCGGCCAAGCAGCACAGCATCGCACGCGGCGTGCTGGCGGGCGAGGAGATGGGCCGCATATTCGCGTGGATGCGCCCCAACGATCTGGTCTGGAATTACTGGGTCAACAACTATCTGATGGGCAATGCGCCTCCCGCGTTCGACGTGCTTTACTGGAACAACGACACGACCCGGCTGCCGGCGAAATTCCATGGCCAGTTGCTCGATATTTTCACCGAGAACCTGTTCAGCAGGCCGGGCGCGCTGACGGTGCTGGGCACGCCGGTGGACCTCTCGCAAGTCACGTGCGACAAGTACGTGGTGGCGGGCATCACCGACCACATCACGCCGTGGAAGGGCGTGTATGGCACGGCGCGCCAGTTTGGCGGCAATACGCGCTTCGTGCTGAGCTCGAGCGGCCATATCCAGAGCCTCATCAATCCGCCGGGCAATCCCAAGGCGAAGTATTTCCTCAATCCCGCGCTGCCCGCGGATGCGGATGCATGGCTGAGCGCTGCGCAAACCGAGAAAGACTCTTGGTGGGCCAACTGGCGCGACTGGCTGGTGGAGCGCTCGGGAGCCAGGCGCGCAGCGCCGGCCGCACCCGGCAGCGAACGGCATCCGGCGCTTGCCGCTGCGCCCGGAACGTACGTTCTGGAGGCGTGACGGGCTCTCGGCCTCGAACGCGAATTTTTATCTTTTACATTCAATCAGGAGATCCAGGCATGGTATCGACGAACCCCAGCGGCATCTTTGCCGAATACACGAAACTCATCACGCAGTTCAAGCTTCCGGGCGTGGACGTTGCGGCATTTCTCGAATCGCGCCGTAAAGACGTCGAGGCGCTTGCCGAGGCCAACATGACCGCGCTCGCGGGCGTGCAGCAAGTCAGCCAGAAGCAGGTGGACATTTTCCGCGCGAAGATGACCGAGTTGCAGTCGCTGGTCTCGCGGCTGGCGAAGCCGGAGAGCGTTGGCGGCGCGATTGCTGGCGAAGACGTGAAGAATGCGCTGCAAAAAGCCTTTATCGACATGCAGGAGCTGGCGGACGCGGCGTATCGCGCCCAGACCGACAGCATCGCGGTCGTGACGAAGCGCTTTGCCGAGCATGTCGAGGAAGTCAAGGCGCTCGTGCAAGTCAAGAAGTGATCCAGCGGGCCCGCGCGAGCCGCTGCCGTTGCGGGCCATCGCGTGACATGGCGTGACGCTACGTGCCATTACCCACCATCACACAACGTCCTGGCAGGGGAAACGACCGGATGAACGACATACAAACAAGCCCGGAGGTGGTCGAAGTCATGCAAATCCAGACACTCGATCTGGACGGCCAGTTGCTGCGCGTCGGGGTTCGCCGCGGCCGTGACGATGGCGTGCCGCTGCTGTTATTCAATGGCATCGGCGCGAATCTCGAACTGGTCGAGCCTTTCGCCGCCGCGCTCGACGACGTGACGGTGATCGTCTTCGATGTGCCCGGCGTTGGCGGCTCGCCCGCTCCGCTGATTCCCTACCGCTTCTCGACGCTCGCAGTGCTCTCCGAGAAGCTGCTGACGCGCCTCGGCTACGCGGGACCTGTCGACGTGCTCGGCGTGTCGTGGGGCGGTGCGCTCGCGCAGCAGTTCGCGCATCTTTACCCACGCCGGTGCCGCAAGCTGATTCTCGCGGCCACGTCGCCGGGCGTGATCATGGTGCCGGCGCGGCTGTCCGTATTGGCGAAGCTGGTCGGCCCGCGCCGCTACACCGATCCGGCGTATCTGAAGGAGGTTGGCGCCGAGATTTACGGCGGCGCCTACCGGCGCGACGCTACGCTGCTCGACGAGCACAGCCGCCACATTCAGGCGCCGCGCGGCCGCGGCTATCTTTACCAGTTGCTGGCGGCGTCGGGGTGGACGAGCCTGCCGTGGCTCGGTGCGCTGCGCCAGCCGACGCTCGTCATGCATGGCAACGACGATCCCATTGTGCCGCTCACGAACGCGAAGATTCTTGCTGCGCGGATACCCAAAGCGACGCTGCATGTGATCGACGATGGCCACCTGTTCCTCATCACGCGTGCGCGGGAAGTCGCGCCGCTGGTCAAGCGATTTCTCGGGCAGGAGACGAGTTGAGCGCGGTAGCCAACGAGAAGGAGCCGCTCGCGGGCACGAAGACCCGCGCAGTGGCTGACGACAAGCTCACGCGCCTCAAGCGCATGCGCGCAACGGCGACCTGTTTGCTGATGGCCATGATCGTGCTGTTGTTCGCGTGTGTCGTCTGGCAGGCGGCCTATCCATGGCTCGCGTGGCCGCGCGCGTTCGCGGAAGCGGGCACGGTAGGGGCCATTGCGGACTGGTATGCGGTGGTGGCGCTATTTCGGCATCCTATGGGTATTCCCATTCCGCACACGGCCATTGTTCCCAACAACCAGGCGCGCATTGGGGAGAGTCTGGGCAGCTTCGTGGAAGAGAACTTCCTGACGACTGAGCTGGTTGTGGGGCGATTGAACGAATACAACGCCGCGCATGCGCTGGCGACATGGCTGGCGGAAAGAGAGAACAGTGCGGCGATTGCGGGTTTGGTGGCCGATTCATTGCCGCGCCTGCTCGAACGCCTTGACGAGGCGGATGTCGAAGCGCTATTCGACCGGTTTGTGTTCGCAGAGGCCCGCAGGCTCGATGTGTCCCGCATCGCCGGCCAGGTCCTCGACATGCTGACCGAGGGCGATCGCCATCAGCCGCTGCTGGATCGCGGGCTGAGCGCGATGAAGACATGGTTGACGGATAACGTCGATCTCATCACGGCGAAATTCAGCGAAGCGTCGCGATTCACGCCTGCACTGCTCGACGCCTATATCGTCAACAAATTCGTCGAAGGCATCGTCGCGCTGATTCATGAAGCGGCCGACAATCCCGATCATGAGCTGAGGGGGCAGTTCGACGAGGCCGTGCGAGCGCTTTCGCGCGATCTGCAAACCGCACCCGCGTATCGTAGATTAGGCAGACTGCTGTTGCGCGATGGCATCCGGCATTTCAAGGCGTGCGGTTATAGCCGGGTGGTGTTCGATCGCGTGCGATTGCTCGTGGCTGCCGATGCGCAAAGCGCACAGCCGGTCGTGCGCGGTGTGATCGCCGGCGCTTTGGTGTCCTTTGGCGAGGCCATCGAAAGCACGCCCACGACGCAGCGAAAGCTGAACGCGTGGTGGCTCGATCTGGCGCGGGCGCTGCTCGCGCGCTACCGCAATCGGCTGTCCGCCATGATCGCCGACGTCGTGAAAGGCTGGAACGCGCAAGAGGTGAGCGGCAAGTTCGAAGCGGAAATTGGCCGCGATTTGCAGTTCATCCGGATCAACGGGACGTTTGTCGGCGGCTTTGTGGGTGTGCTTATACACACCTGCGTGTTTGCGCTTGGGCGGTAGGCGCGCGTACTTTGCCGATGCCCCGATGACGGCCATCCGACTGACGCCGAAACGTTGCATGAGTGCGAGCGGCGGAGTCTATCCGCTCATTGTATCGATGAGCAGAAGCGGCTCGGGGTCATGGCTGAGCAAGTTGTTGTTGCGGACGGCCGTAGCAGTAGCAAATCAAATCCGTAAGTATGCCCCTGCGCCGATTACCCAATCGGTACCATACTCCCCAACAGAAGCCGCACGAGGGTTGCCTGCCGCGTCACGCCGGTCTTCGAGAAAATCGAGCGCAGGTGCGCACGCGCGGTGTTTTTGCTGATGCCCGCGTCGTTCGCTGCTTCATCGAGCGACAGCCCATTCGTCAGCAGGAAGGCGAGCGACGCCTCGGCGGGCGTCAGGTCGAATAGCTTGCGGATGATCGCCAGCGCGCCCTGCGGCTTGCGGTCCGGGTCGCGCAGAAACAGCGCGACGGCCGGCCGCCGCTTGTTGTCTCCCGACCAGTCCGACAATGGGATCGTGCGCACGAGCAGGCCAAGGCGCGACGCGCTGGCACCACGCGAGATCGGCATGGCTTCGGCAATCGCGGACGCAGGTTCGTAATACCCCGCAATTGCTCGGCGGACCAGTTGTTTGAGCCGGCGATTTTCTTGTGCGTCAGACGCCGCGATCCTGTCGCAGACGATGCACAAACCATTGGCCTGGTCGATGATTTCGCCGGCGGAGCTGTTAATGTCGATAATTGCGCCATTTTCGTCGAGCGTGATCATGCCGATCTGCATGCGGTTGACCGTATTCGCGTAGACCTCGCGTTCGACCCCGACTACGTCAAGCCGCGAATGCAGTTCGATCGCCTGCTTCAGATGCGGCAGCACTAGCCCACAGATCGCCTTGTCGCTCGCGCAATACTCGGTTGAAGCGCTCGTCCGGCACACGCGGAACCGACATTCGACACCGGACGGCGTGCGCAGGTCGGCGCCGAGGATATAGCGGATACCTTGCGGCTTCAGGAATTGCTTGTACAACTCGCTCGACAGCCAGCCGGTTTCGCCGAAGACTTCATCGACCGTGACGACGCGATCGGCGGGCAGTCCGACGAACGGATCGAGCAAAAAGTAATGCTGGTTGTACGACGCCTCCCAGTCGCCTGGCACCACATGGCTCGCTTCGCACGCA
The DNA here is from genome assembly GCF_004353915.1 of Paraburkholderia silviterrae. GTDB lineage: Bacteria > Pseudomonadota > Gammaproteobacteria > Burkholderiales > Burkholderiaceae > Paraburkholderia > Paraburkholderia silviterrae. Next base: position 110,165 of record NZ_SMRP01000018.1, read on the forward strand.
TGCACCAGCAGCGGTGCACGCCCGTCGCGAGCGGGAGCGCGCAGGATCAGCGTCACCCAGACCGCCTGCAACTTCGTGCGAATCAATTCGAGTCCATGCGCCCAGGGTGGGGTTTCAAGCGCCCCCTGATAAACGCACGAAAGCAACTCGCTGAATTCGGCGATGCTCGTTTCCCCTTGCGCTGACCGGCCCTCCCCGGTGGATCGAGTTATCTCCATCAACACATGCCATCCTCCATGCGACGTGACGCATTTCAAGCCAGCTCGAAAATGCAAGTATTGCATCTTCGAATCCGGACGTCAGTAGAGATTTAGAAAGTACAAAACCTCGATCGTGGACGTTGATGTCCAGACGATCGTCATTGCGCACGGAATCTATCGGTTCGACGTTCATCCGAAGGGCCCGCATTCCTGGCTCAGGCATCGCCTCTAATCCATTCGGACGATGTGGCGGCACGCTGCGCATCGTTAGACTTCGCCATCAATTAAGGAAGTTTCCTTAATTTGTTTAGTACCGGACTGCGAAAGGCCGATGCGGTCAATCGCACCGCTCTGTCTTCGGCGCATTGTCTTTGCAGGCCGTTTTGAACGAACGACGCTGCGGATGAGGCACGCATCGAAAAGGCACAAAAAACTCGGCGCGCAAGCTGCATGCGGTGCGCCGCCATGGCGAAAATTAAGAACGGAGACTGAAATGAATCGACGGACGAGCGCTCTGGTACGGACCGGGTTGATTGCATCCGGTACGCTGCTGGCCATGACGGTTTGGGCCGCAACGCCCCCTGAAGCGCTGGATTCAGCGCTCACGCCAATTGGCGCGCAGAAAGCGGGGACAAGCGACGGCGTCCCGGCCTGGACCGGCAAATGGTTAGGTACGCCGCCTACGGTCAAATTCCAGCCGGGCGAGCGCTACCCGGACCCTTACGCCGACGAGAAACCTCTGCTCGTCATTACGGCGCAAAACGCGTCACAGTACGCAGCCAACCTGACCGACGGTCAGAAGGCGATGCTCAAGAAATATCCGGACTCCTTCAAGATCCCGGTCTACCCGAGCCACCGCGATTTCCGCTACGACGACGGCACCTACAAAGACATCAAGACGTATGCGCCCAATGTGGAAATGATCGGTGGCGGCAACGGCATCAAGAACGCTGGACCGACCGTACCGTTTCCGAGTCCGAAAACCGGCCTCGAATTGCTGTGGAACCTGAAGTACGCATCGGCGATCGAGTCGGAGAAGGCCATATTCGATCAGGCCGTCGTCTACCCTGACGGCAACATTGCGTGGGGCAAGGTCAAGTACGACATCTGGTCGCCGAAGGACGCGAGCCCGTTCGATCCGAAATCCTCCGCCGTCAATCGGGCTTACTTCCGTGTAACAACGGAGCAACCCCTGAACGAGCGCGGAACCATCATGGTCGGCTATTCGCTTTACGACAGCCCCGAGTCGAACTCCAACCGAACCTGGATGTATAGCCCTGGCACGCGACGTGTGCGCCAGGCGCCGGAATACGGCTACGACCAGCCGCAAGGTCCGGGCGGATTCCGTACCGTTGACGACGACCATTTTTTCAATGGGTCTCCGGAGCGCTATCAATGGCGAATCGTCGGCAAACGAGAGATTTATGTCCCCTACGACAACTACCGGATGCTGTCGTCCTCGCTCAAGTATGGCGACTTGCTGACTGGGCACCATGCCGATCCGAAAAATATGCGCTACGAACTGCATCGTGTGTGGGTGCTTGAGGCTACGCTGAAACCCGGATTCCGGCATCTGTACGCCAAACGGGTGATCTACCTCGACGAGGATTCCTGGTACGGCCTGCTCTCCGACAACTTCGACAGCCATGGTGAGCTGTGGCGCACAAACATCCAGACGAGCGTCTACGCATATGACGCGCAGCGCTTTTACCCGACTGCGGTCTTCTATCACGACCTCATCTCCGGTGCTTACATGGCGGATCGGTTGACGAATGCCGGGCCCATGGTCGTGCTCAATCGTAATCCGGACTTCAACGAAGCGCACTTCGCGCCTGACGCGGCCCGAGGCTCCGGCCTCTGAAGAAAAGTCTGCGACGCTGCACGGTTCGCCCGCCAACGCGCGCCGGCGATCCGTGCCGAATCGGAGCGCAGTGTGAACCATATTGACAAGGAGAGGAACCCATGAATCGTGATGACTTGGCCGCTGCATATGAAATCTTGCAGGCGCATAGCCGATACGCGCACGCGCTCGACGAGCGGAACTGGCCCATGCTGGATACCGTGTTCGCCCACGACGTGCGCGCCGACTACAACGACGGCGAGTTTGTGACTGACGGACTCGCCGAGCTGGTCAGCATGATCCGCTCCCATCTCGACGGCTGCGGTCCAACCCAGCACCTTCTCGGCACGCCGTACGTCGACGTCGGCAGCGACGGTGCCCAAAGCCGCATCTACGTGCGGGCGGCTCATCGCGGCCGAGGCGAGAAAGAACATCTCGTCTATGAAGCAATTGGGGAGTACGTAGCGAAATGGAAACGTACCGATGACGGTTGGCGGGCGACACGCTGGACGCTACGCGTCGGCCTCGAAGTCGGCTCCCGGGACGTGCTCGGAGCGCGCTGAAGCTTCTTTGCTACCAAACTGAACGCGCAGAATCCGCGCTTACACATCGAACGGAAAACGAAATGAATCAGTTGAAAGGCAAGGTCGCGCTGATTACCGGCGGGGCGCGCGGTCAGGGCGCCGCCGAAGCGAAGCTGTTTGTTGCGCAAGGCGCGCGTGTCGTGATCGCAGACGTGCTCGATGCCGAAGCGCAAAAGTTGGCGGACGAACTCGGGGACGCGGCGCTGTACCAGCATCTCGACGTGACGTGCCCAGCCAATTGGGAGCGGGTCGTGCAGGCAGCATTGAGCCGCTTTGGCAAGCTCGATATTCTCGTCAACAATGCGGGCATCATCAAGCTCGGCCCGATCGAGACGCTCTCGCTCGAAGACTATCGGCGTGTCGTTGACGTGAACCAGATCGGTTGCTGGCTCGGTATGAAGACCGTGCTGCCGGCCATGAAGGCAGCAGGCGGGGCAATCGTCAACACGTCGTCCATAGCGGGTATGGAAGGAATCGCTTACGGCTCCGCCTATGTCGCAAGCAAGTTCGCGATTCGCGGGATGACCAAGGTCGCCGCGCTGGAGTTCGGTCGCTACAACATTCGTGTCAACTCCGTGCACCCGGGCGGCGTCGATACTCATATGGGGCGCCCACCCGAGTTCTCGGACATGGACCCGTCCGCGACGTATCGCGGCCTGCCGATTCCGCGCATCGGCCGCCCGGAGGAAATTGCCGATCTCGTGCTGTTCCTCGCATCCGACCAGTCGTCGTACTGCACCGGCGCCGAGTTCGTCATTGACGGAGGCATGCTGGCTGGCACGTCGTTCGCCGGGTAGCCAGCTCGCCCGCTGCCAGATGCACACGCGTCGGACACCGGATTCGTTTCGCTCGATCTCCAGCGTCCGACGCTTCTTTGCGTCCACTTCATACCAACACCATGACCGCCCGAGAAATTCCGACCGTCGAGCACCTCACGCTCAGAACCGTCTCCACGCGCGCAAAACTAGTTGCGATTGCGGAACGATTGTTTGCGGAACGCGGTATCGACAACATTGCGCTAAGCGATATCAACAAGGCTGCCGGTCAGCGCAATAAAAGCGCAGCGCAATACCACTTCGGCAGCAAGGACGGGCTCTTGCAGGCGATTCTGGACAAGCATGCTCCCGGCATCGTCGCGCGCCGCAACGCAATCCTCGACGAACTGGAGGCGCGCGCGAAGCCGACCATGCGGGACGTGGTCGGCGCGTTGCTATACCCGATTGCCGAGAAGATTGCCGACCCTGATGGCGGCAAGGCGTTCATTCGCATCCACGCGCAACTGGTCGCGACGCACTTGATGTCCATCCACAACTTGTGCACGTCGTCGCTGCAGCTGCGTCAGGTGGACCGGCTCACGCGCGCGCTGAGTGCGGCGATCGGAGACTTGCCCGAGGTCATCGCGCAGCAGCGCCTGATGCTCGCCGCTATCCTGCTGTTTCACGGGTTGGCCGATCATTCACGCATGCAAGATGCCAGCGGCGATACGAACCCAGTGGTGCATAACACGCTATTCATTCAGAACCTGGAGGATTGCCTCGTCGCGCTCCTCACCGCCGACGTGTCGCACGCTGCCATCGAGACGCTTTCGGCGATACACACACGCTCTTCTGCAATGTCATAACGCCGACAGGATGCGAGCGCGGTGCTGGCCAGAGAAGCCATTCGCCTTGGCGTCTCCCAGTGGCACCACGCTCCAGTCACCACGATACGTAGCTGCTTTGCGCGGACACAGGTGCGCATCGGAGAGATGCTTGCCATTCGCCGGCGCCGGTTTGCGAATGTCCGCTAAGGAATGTGCAGCCGCCTCACGGCCCCCAATCACCGACCGTCCGCAAGGGCCGAAGTGTGCGCGTAGCTCGTCCGTCAGGTCCCGGAGTGCTGCTGCTGTTCAAAGGGCAAGTTTCCCCGCTCGCCGAATGGCAGGTCATGGCCGACCAGCCCCGCTAGCACAACTGCCACGATGAGGCGCGGGATGTCCCGTTGCGGCCTCTCTATAGCCCGACACCGTATTGGGGTTGCAGATGCCTACTTATCGCTCCGCTTGCCGCCGACGCCGACCTTCCCGCGCCCGACCTTGAGATGAGGCACACAGGGGCGCAGCCTCTTCCTGGAGCCGGCCGTCAATGTAACGTGCTCCGCTGGGTAGCGGGTTGTTCTGTGCGGCGCGGCCTGACAGGCGGGATGGCCCGGATCGATGCGCTTGATGGCTGACATAACTGGAACCTCCTCAGAGGATTCTATGCCGAAGCGGCACGGCGGTTTTACCGCCTTCTAAAATTCAACGCCGACGTGCTCGTGTTTTTTCGTCAGTACCTGATAGACACGAACGAGGGTTCCTGGCCGACCACTGCCTGAAGCGATCGGCCGAAGATGAACTCCCCATCTTGCCGAAGGCGGGACAACAGGTCTAATCCGCCGCCATCCGCCGTCGCGCGCTCATAAAAGAGCCGGTCGGCTGGCGCTCCGGCGCGAAGCGGTCGAAGCCCACAGGGCAGGGCATGTCGATATAAACCGCTTCCATTCCCTGCCGGCTATAGCTTTCATGCCAGAAGCCCGCGCCAGCGCTGTCGCGCAGGAAGTCGCGCCACCAGCGGGAATGTGGCTCGCTGCGGGTAAAAGCTTCCAGGCTTTCGAGGTCGCGCCAATACTGGCGGATACCGACATGGTTGAGGGCGAAGAGGAATTGCTCGCTCGACAGCAATCCTGGTGGCGGGTCTGACTCGATCCGCCGCAGGCCTTTGCCGATGCCGAGCAAGGCGGCGATCCCTCGCAACCGGCGGACGCGAAAGCCCAAAATGATGACCACGAGATTCGGAAAAGCGCTGAGATCGACGGATCTTCGGATGACGGAGGCTTGCATGGCGGCTCCTTGCTGTTTACGCTGTAAGCGTAGGCTCTTTTGATTACAGTGTAAACAGCGATGAGCGATTCCGTATTGTCCCTTCGTGACCGGCTGGTTGATTGCGCGCTGGCCTTGCTCGAACAGGATGAAAGCGATGTCAGCCTGCGCGCGGTTGCGCGGGCTGCAGGTGTGTCGGCGATGGCGCCCTATCGCCATTTCGAAGACAAGGCGGCGCTGATGGGCGCCGTCGCGCTCAAGGGCTTTGCCATGCTGGAGGCGGACGCCGCACGGGCCGATGAGGCGGACGATCCGGGCGAAGCGCTGACCGCGCAGGGCTTGGCCTATGTTGATTTCGCTCGCGCGCATCCTGCGCTGTTCCGGCTGATGTTCGCGGCTGGGGCGGGGTTGGACCTGCCGCATGAGGATTGCCAGGGCGCTTATGGGTTGATGGCGCGGCGGGTGGCAGAACTGGCTCCGGATCGGGCCGCGGCGGGGGCGCTTGCCTGCTGGGGGCTGGTGCACGGGTTGGCGACGTTGGCGCTCGACGGACGAATCCCGGCCGATCCGGCCAGTGAGAGGGCGGCGATCGCCTTGATGGCGCAAGCGCTGAGGGCGCCGCCGCATGACCGCGAAGGCGGTCATCAGAACAAGAGCGTGTTGATGTAGCGCGTCTCCGTGATGGGCTCGACTTCGTTCGGCTGGATGCCGTCGATGGCCGGCAATAGATTGAGGCTGGCTTCCGTAGCCGGCTCGATGCGCGCGCGCACGTCCGCACCGCCCATTGCCGAGTCGAGCTTCGCACCCGCCGCGCTGATGCCGCCCGCAATGCCATCGCCGATGTTGTTGGTCTTCGACAGGTACGTCGGTTTTGCACCCACGCCCAGCGTGAAGGCGAGCTCCCCGGCGATGCGCGCGCAGACGTCACTTGCGAGGTCCTTTGCGGTGCCGCTGCCGCCAAGAACGGTAGCCTTGCCGAGCGAGATCACCTTGCCTTCGAGCATGAACGACACACCGAAATCAGAGCGCTCCGCCTGGTTATCGGCAGCTTATAGAAAGCATTTAGAAAGTGATTTGTTGGAATGCGCGAGTGGGGCTTCGATGGCTGCGCTGCGTAATCTCGACCGCTCGCAGCATGAATGGTGAGCGCGCAACCATGTCGCCGCCCTGAAACACAGCAAGTTGCCGAGCATGGCGCCGATGAGCATGACCGGTAACGCATGGCCATGAAGGCCGCAAGCGTGGATTCTCGACTCGACTCAGATTTAGAATAGGTAGGCGAGCATTCATTTTGCCTACATCGACGTTCTGGCATCGTTGGCAAGCTTGAGCACGGCAAGCTCATTGGAGCCGTCACCCGAATTTCGGTCTTTTGCGTGGGTGTCGTGATGTATGAGGTGTTTCAGTAGCTTTGATGGGCAGTGTCACAAGCGGAAGAAATCAAACGTCAAGACCTGCTCGCACGCAAATCCATCGAAAGCCGAGCAGATGGCACGGGCTGCGTCGAGCCGTCGAGTAACCGGCCTCAAGCTTGAACTGTGTCCCGCGAGGCGCGGCAGGTCCATAGACTAGTGACGGCCGATCAAACCGAGTGCCTGCGCGCGCGAGACGGCTTGAGCGCGCTTGTCCACGGCCAGCTTGACGAAGATGTTCTTCAGGTGAGATTTGACCGTTTCAGGCGTGACGCCCAGCGTGCGCGCGATTTCCTTGTTGGATTGCCCCTGCGCGATCAATTCGACGATCTTGCGTTCGCGCGCGCTGAGCGGTTCGCGTTCGCCTTCGCCTTCGCGCTGGAGTTGGCTGCCCGGCTCGTAGATCGCGCGCCACCCGTCGAGCAGGCGCTCGAGCCACGCGGCAGTTTCTCTTGTGCGCGGCGTGTCGCGAAAGCGTTCGCGTGCGAGCTTCAATAGCGGCCCGATTTCCACGCCATGATCGAGAATGGATTGATAAAGGCCGGCGGGCGCGCAAAGCTGCGCCACTTGCTCGAATGCCCCGAGTGCGCGCTCTTGCTTGCCTGCGGCGAGCCACGTCATGGCGAGCACCGTGCGAAGCCGCGCCGCCAGCCAGGTGCCGTGCAGGCGTTCGCAGCGCGCGAGCGCCGCGTGCGATGCGTCCGCCGCCTCGGATAGCTGCTGGCGCTTCAGCGCGAGGAGGGCAACCGCGAGATCGCGAAAGTTCTCGATCTCGGGCGAGACGGGGGAAGCGGAAGATTTGGCGGGGCGCGCGAGCTGGCCAAGTTCCGCCACGCACACCGTGGCTTCGGTGATGCGGTTTTCGGCGAGATAGAGGCGGGTGCGCTCGACAAGTGCGGCCGCGAGCAGGCGGCTCCAGCCGCGCGCCTGACCGAGCGCTTGCGCCTGATCCAGCAACAGGTGAGCACCGGCATAGTTCTGGCGCACCTGGGCGATGCGCACGAGGATGCGGTAGGCAATCAGCACGCTGTCGAGCAGCACGGCGCGCTCGATGACCGGCATGAGCTCGACGAGCAGCGCTTCGGCCTCGTCCAGGCGGCCGTGCTCGTAGTGAATCTGCGCGATCATGGGCGCGCATAGTGCGGCCGAGACCGAGTGCGGACCGGCGTGGCGTTCGGCGAGCTGCATCGCTTCGTCGAAGCGGCGTGCCGCGATCGGAACATGCAGTTGCTGCAATTCCGCATGCCCGAGCAGGCACAGCCGATAGACCGATGAAAAAACACTGCGCTGGTCTTCTTCGAGCGAGTCGGGAATCCACGGTGTCGCGTAGAGCGCTTCGAGATCCCCGCTCTTCCAGTGGCAAAAGCGCGCGACATTGGAAACCGCATTGCGGGTCCAGACGTCGGTCGACGGTCCGTTCAGGAAACGCCGCGCGAGCTCGAGCGCGAGCCCCGGATTGTCCTGCAGGGCCGCGAGCGCCGATCGTATCGCGAGACAGCTCCAGCGGATCGCCTCGGCATCCGGGCTGGCGTCCGGGTTTGCGTCCGGGTTTGCGTCCGCGTTGGCGCTCGGGTTTGCGTCCCGGTTGGCGTCGATTTCGCGCGCTTGTGCATCGCGCTCGATCGAGTCGAGCATCTGGGCGGCTTCGTCGAAGCGCATCGAGAGCGCCGTGCCCCACGCCGTCGCGAGCGTGACGCTTACTTGCGCGCGCATCAGATCGGACGGGAACTGGCGTTGCCAGCCGACCAGCGTCAGCAGATCGCCGCGCTTGAGCAGCGACTGAGCACAGCGCTCCATCAGGCGAATCGCCTCGCCGGTCGCGCCGGCAGCGATGGCGTGCCTGACCGCATCGGTCCATTGCTCCTCGCGCGCGTACCAATGCCAGGCGCGGTCGTGCAAGTGCGCGAGTTCGTCGCGATGCCGGTCTTGCAGGCGCCGTTGCAGGTATTCGGCCATCAGGCGGTGATAGCGGAACCAGCGTCCTTCCTGGTCCAGCGGCTCGAGCAGCAGTTGACGGGCCACGATGCTCTCGAGCATGTCCTGGCTGCGCGTGACGCCCGTGAGCGCTTCGCACAATGGCGCGGACAGGCGCTCGAGGATGGCGGTGCGCAGCATGAACGCGTGCATCGCGGGCGGCAGGTGCGCGAGGATGTCCTCGAGATAGTCGGACACCGGCTTCGACGCGCCCGTTGGCACACTGCCTGGCGCGCCCGTCATCCAGCCGTGCGGGTGTTCCTCGCGGGCCAATGCCGACGCCGAGAGGCGCAACGCGGCGGCCCAGCCTTCGGTCGTTGCGTGCAGCGATTTGAGCTCGCCCGAGCGCAGCTTGCCGGGACATGCGCGCTCGACAAAGCGGCGCGTCTCGTCGAAATTGAACCGCAATGCCGACGCGTCGATTTCGCAGAGCTCATTGCCGGCACGCAGCTTGGCAAGCGGCAGCGGCGGGTCGACCCGCGTGCAAATCACGACATGGACATTGGATGGCACATTGAGGACGAAGCGCGACATGGCCTCGTGAATGGTCGCATCGCCGATCAGATGATAGTCGTCGATAAACAGATAGAGCTCGTCGTCGACTTCCGCCAGTTCGTTGATGAGCGCCGCCGCAAGCGAATTCGCGGGCACGAAGGTCGCCTCCGCGGTCAAGCCGATTGCGGAAGCGCCCACCGTGCCGCATGCGCGCTGCAACGCGTGGGCAAGGTGATGAAAGTAGTGTGCGGGTTCGTCGTCGTCCGCGTCGAGAGACAGCCAGGCCACGCGCGCGCCGTGCGCGCGCAACGCGTCGAGCCAGCTCAGCGCGAGGGAGGTCTTGCCGAATCCAGCAGGAGCCCTAATGATGGCGACGCGTTGCGTTTCCAGCCGCTGGTGGTACGCGTTGAAGCGGGGCCGCTCGATCAGGCCTGCGGGCAAGCGCGGCGGAACGACTTTCGTCGCCAGCAAAAGGGGCGGCCTCGTCACGGGCATCGCTTCGGGCACTGCTTGCGTCACGGTTGAACGTCTCCCGGGCATCCTGCGGCATTGTTCTTGTCGTCGCGCCGGCCGCCCGAAACGGGGCGGGGCGCGACGGATGGGCGAGCCGCGCGACGGCGGCTCGGTCCATCATACGCCAGGCGCACGTTGGGCACACGTCATGCGGCGATCATCCCGTTCACGGCGTCCTGCGTTTGCGCGAGATACGGCGCGCGCATCAGGAGGTTCGATTCACCGCCCGCGCTCTGGAATACGACGGGTTTTGCATGGCTGAACGTGCGGTAGCCATATTCGCCGTGGTAGTGGCCCATGCCGGAAGCGCCAACCCCGCCGAACGGCAGCGAGTCGAAGAACACGTGGGTCATTGCGTCGTTCACCACCAGCGCGCCGGACGTGGTGCGTCGCGCAACCCGCTGCTGCTCTGCCGGATCGTCGCCGAAGTAGTAGAGCGCGAGCGGACGCGGACGGCTGTTGATGAACGCAAGCGCATCGTCGAGCGTCTCGTAGGTCACGACAGGCAGCACCGGCCCGAAAATCTCTTCCTGCATCACGCGCATGGTATCGGTGGCGCCGGTAATGATTGTCGGCGCCATCTTGCGCACGGCCGGATCGTTGAGATCTTCGTGGTGCGGGGCGAGGCTCACAGTGCTGGCGCCCTTCTGGCTGGCATCCTCGACGAGTGCGAGCTGACGCTCGAAGCCGCGCACGTCGATCATCGCCGTATAGTCGGGATTCTCGCGCATGGTGGGATACATCTGCGCCACCGCGGCTTCGGCATGGGCCACGAAGGCACGCACGCGATCCGCCGGAATCAGGACATAGTCGGGCGAGAGGCAGATTTGGCCTGCATTGAAGGTCTTGACGGTGAGCACGCGTTCGGCGACGCGTTGCAGGTCGGCGTGCGGGCTCACCAGCACGGGCGACTTGCCGCCCAGTTCCAGGGTGACGGGGACGAGGTTTTCGGATGCCGCGCGCATGACGTGATGCGCTACCTGCGTGCTGCCGGTGAACACCAGGTGGTCGAAGGGTTGTGCGCTGAAGGCTGCGCCGGTTTCGGGGCCGCCGAGCACGGTGGTCAGTTCATCGCTGTTGAAGTACTGCGCGATCAGCTCGGCCATGAGTGCGGATGTGTTCGGTGTGAGTTCCGATGGCTTGAGGATCGCGCGGTTGCCGGCCGCGAAGGCGCCGGCGAGTGGGCCGAAGGCCAGCACGATAGGGAAATTCCAGGGGCTGATGATCCCTACGACGCCAAGCGGCTGATATTCGACGCGGGTTTTTACGCCGGGGAAGGGTTCTATTGTTGCTGGTTGTGACATCCATGCGTCGAGGTGCTCGCGGTTGAATTTCAGTCCCTCGATTGACGCGAGAATGTCGGCCAGGAGCGTTTGTTGTTTGCCGCGGCAGCTGTAGTCGGTGTTGATGGCGTCTGCGAGCGCGTCCTTGTGCGAGCGCAGTAGGTCGATCGCGCGATCGAGGCGGTCCTTGCGGAGGGCGGCCGAAGGCGGGCCTTCCTTGATTTGGGTTGCTTTCATTGCGTCGAGATGGGCGCGGATTTGTGCGCCTGACGGCTCGATGGGAAGTTTGAATTTGTTTGGCATGGGTAGGTTTCAGGTTTTCAAGTGGTTAGTTGAGACGCCAACGGTGGCGACGGTTTTTTATCGGTTTGATTGGATTGTGATTGGTGTGTAGTTTGGTATGCTTATTTTTTGGTTACTGCGGCGTTGGCCTTTCCTTGTTTTCATGTCGGTATATTGGTGTTGCCCCTGTGCGGGGCGGCACCTACTTTTCTTTGCAGCGGCAAAGAAAAGTAGGCAAAAGAAAGCCGCTCAAACCGCCAGTGTGACGCAGTCCACCACTCGACTTATATCGGAGCGGCTCCGGAGCGTCTGTCATCACTCGTCGTCACCCGGAGTGACTAAGGGCTCATCCATCCGGCGGCGCTGCGCGCGCCGTGGGGCATAACCAAAACCAGTGGGACGCACGCGTTTCCGTAGGACTCCAGCATATTCGCTGAGCAGCATTCCCGGCATTCGCCAGGAAGCCCGCCCGGTTTTCCTTGCAGACCCTTCCGCCCGCGCGTAGCGCGTGGCGGGAAGGATGAGCCCTTTGTCACTGACGCGGAGTGTGCGGGGAGACGGATGCCCCGGAGCCGCTCCGATGGACCGGGCAGTGGGGGACTGCGTCACACTGGCGGTGTGAGCCGCTTTCTTTTGCCTACTTTTCT
>NZ_SMRP01000018.1:122243-164405 GCF_004353915.1 Paraburkholderia silviterrae
GAAAGGCCAACGCACGAAGGCGACCACCAAACCAAGCCCTGCGCTCAAATAACGGCTTCAATAACCATCGGCCCACGCCGCTTCATAGCGTCAGCAAACACCGCATCAAACGCAGCACCGGACTCCACGCGCACGCCTTCGACCCCCATCCCCCTCGCAAGCGCGACCCAATCCATCGACGGATTCCCCAAATCAAACATGGAAGCAGCATGCACGCCATCCGTCCTCGCGCCTACGCGCTTAAGCTCATTCGCAAGAATCCGATACCCACGATTAGCGTAAATAACGGTCACCACATCGATATTCTCCCGAGCCTGCGTCCAGAGAGCCTGAACCGTATACATGGCGCTGCCATCCCCCTGAAGATTAACGACTTTACGCTCAGGGCAAGCAATGCCCGCACCAATCGAGACGGGCATCAAGCACCCGATAGCACCGCCCGTGAGGGTCAGCAGATCGTGCGGCGCGGCCGACTCGCTCAGTCCGGAATACGCCATCGCGAGCGACGCCTCTTCGGTAATGATCGCATTCTCAGGCAAATGCCTGGCCACGCTTCGCATGATCGACTCGCCATCGAGCGCCCCATTCGGAGCAAGATCATCAACCACACGCGAGTTCAACGGCGCGACACACTGCTGCGCGCCAAGCGCATCAACTAGCGCACCGAGCGCCGCGGCACCGTCTTCATGCGGATGCGCAAGCACAGCAATACGGCATCCTCCCGGCGTGAGCCAGCTAGGCTTGTCCGGGTAGCCGAAGAAGCTGACCGGCGCTTGCGCGCCCACCAGCACGAGCAGCTCAGTACCGGCGAGAAACTCTACAACCTGTTCCGCGAAATACGGCAAGCGCTCAACCCGCACGCGCCCGGCGCCACGTTCGATGCGCGGTGCGAACGTGTCGCAAAGCAGCCGCGCGCCCGTCTTCGCGGCAATGCGTCCGGCCGCGCGCAGCCCCGCGCCTTGCAGCGCCTTGCCCCTCAGCAAAAACGCCGTCTTCACGCCGCTTTGCGCGAGCGCGGCGATATGTTCGATCGTCGCGTCGCTCACGCGTGCGGGCGCCGGAGCCGGCAGCGCTGATGCGACCGCATCGGCTTGCGACCAGGCCGTGTCGGCCGGCAGAATCAAGGTCGCGATCTGCCCGGCGCCCGTCATCGAGGCCTGCACCGCGCGGGCGGCGTCGGCGCCCACGGTCAGCGCGCTGCTCGACGAGTGAATCCAGTGCGACACGGGGCGCGCAAAGCCCTGAATATCGGAGGTGAGCGGCGCTTCATAGCGCGCGTGGCTCGACGAATGATCGCCAACGATATTGACGACCGGACTCGACGCCCGCCGCGCATTGTGCAAATTGGCAAGCCCGTTGGCGAGGCCCGGCCCGAGGTGCAGCAGCGTGGCCGCCGGCTTGCCCGCCATGCGCGCGTAGCCGTCGGCCGCGCCCGTCACCACGCCTTCGAACAGGCCAAGGATCGGCCGCATGCCCTCGACCGAATCGAGCGCCGCCACGAAATGCATCTCGGACGTGCCCGGGTTGCCAAAGCACACTTCCACACCGTTCGCGACCAGCGAACGCAACAGACTTTCAGCGCCGTTCATTGTTTGCTTACCTCGATATCGAACCCATCAATCAGCTGTGGCACCCAGGGTTTTTCGGGAGCCCGGACGTCGCGTATCGACATCTGCGACGATCCTAACTAGTCGGCTCCCGTGCAAAAATACAGTGGGATCCGAAAATTTATTACGTCATGCGCAAGAATCTCGATTACGGCTTGCTGCACGCGATGACCGCGTTCGTGCGGGTCGTCGACGCGGGAAGCTTCACGGCGGCATCGGTGCATATGGAGCTGACGACAGCGCAGGTTTCAAGGCTCGTTTCCGAGCTGGAGAACCGCCTGCAAACAAAGCTGCTGCAGCGCACGACGCGGCGTCTCGCGCTCACGAGCGCCGGCGAGCGCTATGCCAACCAGTGCCGGACCATCCTCGAGCTGGTCACGGAAGCGGAAAGCGAGGCGAGCGGCGCGCGCATTCAGCCCGCCGGGCGGCTGCGGCTGCTTTGCATGGCGAGCTTTGGCGATCGCTATGTGGTGCCGCTCGTGGCGAAGTTCTGCTCGCTGTATCCCGCCGTGACGGTGGAGTACAGCGCCTCGCAATATGTGCCGGATCTGCTGGCCGAGGGCGTGGATGTGAGCGTCTATCTCACGCCGCGCCTGCCGGATTCCAGTCTCGTCGCGCAGCGGCTTGGCGCGGTTCATGGCGTGCTGTGCGCGGCGCCCGCGTATCTCGCGCAGCATGGCGCGCCAAAGACCGCGCGGGATCTGGCCGGCCATGCGTGCCTGCGCCTCGTCAATCCCTCCACTACGCCGCATTGGGCACTCACCGATGGCAAAGCCACCCATTCGTTCGAGCCCGCGGGCCCGCTGATCGGCGATCATCCCGAGGCTGTCGTGCACGCGGCCTGCACCGGGCTCGGTATCGCCTTGCTGCCGGGCTTCGCCGTGCTGGACCAAATGGAGCGCGGCGAGCTCGTGCATGTCTTGCCGAGCTGGCGCTCGCTCGACGTGGGCGTCTACGTGCTGATGCCATCGAGAAAATTTCTCGAAGCCAAGACCCGCGCGTGGGTCGAGCTGTTGAAGGCGGAGTTGCCGGCCGCGCTCGAGCGCGACGACAACCGGCTCCATGCGCAGGCCACGTCCAAGCGGCGACGCTCGCGCGCGGCAACTTCGCCGCGCTAGTTTGTTCATGCTTCAAACGGCGCCCTAAAGTTCGTCCGATCCGTGCCGACAACCGCTGCATGGAAAATAGAAATCGCAATCCGCGCAAGGCGAAAGTGAATCTCGCATTCGATCGCGCCATGGTTCTGACCGTGTCGATCATCCGGCGCGCTCAGGGGAAAACGAATCCCGATGACTTCGCGTACGGATCGCCGGAGTTCGAGCGGGCCACGGACGACTATCTGGAGGATCTGACGCGCGCGTTCGATCGGCACAGCGCGGGCGTGGCGCGCGGCGAGGACGATCTGCGGTATACCCACTCTTGAGGCCAGTGCCGCCAATATCGCGTTGTGGTGCGCGCTGAAACCATGCCGAAGCAGACCGCTTCGGCATGGCGCGAGCGTTTAAAAGAAGTGTTGAATGCCGATTGCCACGCCCACTTGCGAGCTACCGGACGCCGGACCCGCGCCAAGCAGGGAAGCCACGGCATTCGCGCCCGATGCGTGCTGATACATCGCTTGCTGGTACAGCACGGTGCGCTTCGATAGCGAATAAAGATTCGACAAACTCAGCGTCACCCAATGGCCGCCGTCGAGATTCTCGATCGAGCCGCCAAACCCGATGGTATCGACTTTTCCGAGTGTGTAGCTCACGCCGGCGTCGACGGTGTTGGCATTGGCGCTTTCGCCTGGCATGTCGATGCGCGTTTGCGTGAACATCGCGTGCAGCAGCCAGTCGCCCAGCGCGTACGTGCCGCCTGCGCCCCAGTTCTGCACGCGATCGGCGACGATGCCTTGCGCGGGCAGCGGCGTGCCAAGAAATGATCTGAGCCCCACGAAGTCGACCAGTTCGAGAAAGCGGTCGCTTTCATTCGTGTACACCGCGCCCAGCTTCAACGGTCCATTTTTGTATTGAACGGTGAAGCCGTAATTGCGGCCTTCCGCGAAATTGCCGGGTTGATTGCCAAAGCCGAATTGGGCGCCAAACGAAAGGCCGTAATACGTCGGACTGACGTATTTGGCCGAATTGTCGAATTCGAACGTGTTGGCCAGCTCATCCAGATTGCCCTGGTGAAACGTGTTGAATCCGCCGCCAATCCATCCGGTGCTCATGGGTGACAGCACGTCGAACATGAAGCTCGGCTGATGACCGAGCTTCAAGGTGCCGAATTGATCAGACGAAAGTCCCACCGTGGCTTCGCGCTGAAAGATCTGGTTGGGCACCGTCAATTTGCCGCTGCTGGGCAGCCAGCCCGATTCGAGCCTGAAAATGGCCGAGAGTCCGCCGCCCAGATCTTCGGCGCCGGTGAGGCCGAAGAAGTCGGGAATGAAGTTGCCGTCTTCGGTCGTATAAAGCTGTTTGCCCCCGACGTTGTTGAAGAAGGCAACGCTGGTGTCCAGGTTGCCGTACAGCGTCACGCTGCTTTGCGCGTCGGCGAGCGTGGCCGAACAGAGTGCAATTGCGCCAACCGCCATCAAGCTCTTTTTCACGTGTGCTCCAGATTTGGGTTTTATTCGAATGGCGTCTACAGGAAGCTGCCTGGGGTCGTTGCCGCGCGCACGATGCCGACGATCGAATCGAGCCACGCATTGCCCGGCTCGCGAAAGATTTCGAGGATGTCGTAGTGATGGCGGCGCGGCACAGGCGGCAAAGCGTGCACGCCTTGCCACTGGCTGCTCAACAGCGTTCGTTGCTCGTGAAAGCCGCGCGTTTCGCCTTCTCCCACGAGCATGTGGATGGGCGCATCGCTGTGGCGCGCGATACGCGCGGGGCTCAGGCGCTTCGCGTTGGCCTCGTTCAGACCGAGCGCGCGGTTGATGCTCGTGTCGACGAGCGGCACGAGATCGAACAGGCCGGAGAGCGCGATCGCGCCTCGCACCGGCGCGGCCATGCCGTTTGCCGCGCCATGTGTCGTCAGCATCATTGCAGCGAGGTGGCCACCCGCCGAATGGCCCATGACGTAGATGCGGTTCGCGTCGATGCCGAAGCGCCCCGCGTGGCGATGCAGCCAATGGAGCGCGTTGAGCGTTTGCGCGACCATCGTGTCGAGCGATGCGCCCGGTGCGAGCGCGTAGTTGTTGATGGCCACGCAAATGCCGCTACGCACCAGCAAGGGCGCAACGAACGATACGTCGTGCTTGTCGCCCGCCTGCCAGTAGCCGCCGTGAATGAACATCACGGCGGGGGCATCGCGGCGCGCGGCGGGGAAAACGTCGATCAGCTCGTGGGCGCTCTCCCCGAAGCGCTCGTCCGCGTAGTGCTCGAGCGTCGCGCGTGCGCTCGCGGCGTGGCGCTGCCAGCCGGCCATCAGTTCGAGCGCATTGGGGTGGCGCGCGCGCAGGTTGTAGTTTGCTTCGCATTGCGCCGGTGAATAGCGCTCGGGCAGTGTCGGGCCTGGCATGCGCGTCTCCATGTCGATCCGCGTGAACGTGGGGGGCGGCGGGTCAGTGGGCGATGGCCGCGGCCGGCACGGCGGCGCGCTTTGCGGCGATCACGAGCAGCGCGACCAGGATCACGGCCTCGACCGCGACGAACGCCATGAACGCCGCCGTGAACGAATGCGCGATATCGATCACCCAGCCCATGAGCGTGGGGGCGATGAAGGTCGAGACGATGCCGCCCAGCTCCGCGTAGCCAATGGCGGTCGCGGCGAGCTTTTCGCCATAGTTCTCGCTCACGAGGCTGAAGATCGCGCCGCCCGAGAGCACGGCCACGCCGCTTGCGCCGGCAATGGCGAGCAACATGCCCCACGACATCGCATAGTGCGTGGCCGCAGCGAAGCTCAATGCCGAGAGGACCGAGAGCGCGGCGCCGAGCCGGATCATCGTGATGCGCGACATGCGGTCGGACAGCCAGCCGCCCACGAGCAGGAACGCCACCTGAGAGAGCCCCATCAACGTGCCGATCAGCGCGGCGCTCTGCACGGGCATGCCCTGTTGCTGGATGAACGCGGGCACGACCCACGTGGCGGTGGCGGCGAGCGCGAACGTATCGCCGAAGATGGCGAGCCAGCCGATATAGATCCAGCGCGCACGGAAGATCTGCGAGAGCGCCAGATTGCCGCCGTGGTGGGACGGCTCAGCGCCGGCCTGCCAGCGAAAGCCCGCGATGCCGATCTCTTGAGGCCCGCCCTTGATGGTCAAGAGGCCAAGCACGCCGACGAGCAGCGTGAGGCAGCCGAGCGAGACGAGGAATGCGCGCCAGCCGAGCGAGACGGCCATGGGAATACCCACCGCGAAGTCGAGCGTGATGGCGAGGCTGAACGCGGCGAGCAGCGTGCCCATGGTGGCGCCGTGGCGCTCGGTGGGAAACCATCCAACGATGAGCTTCATGGTGCCGACCCACACGGCCGCGTCGAAGAAGCCGATGAGCAGACGCGCGCCGACGAGTTGCGCGAAATCGCCCGCCGCGGCCTGTGCGAGCATGAACACGCCCGTGCCTAGCAGTCCGATCGCGAACAGCTTGCGCGCGGACCATTTGCGGGCGAACGGCGACCAGAACAGCATGCCGATGCAGTAGGTGATGGCGAAGGCGCCTTGCACAAAGCCGGCTTCGGTCGGGCTCAGATGCAGCGTTTGCGAAACGAAGGTCATCACGGCGGCAAAGCCGTACCAGTCGCCGGCGAGGAAAAGCTCGCCCAGAATGCCGATGGCGAGCGCATAGCATTGCCACTGGCGAATCGCGCGGCGCTGGGCCGGGCTGGTTTGCGTCCAAAGCATGTCGGGTCTCCTGGTCGTAGTAGTGGGGCGGGCGAATCGGTGTGGCGCACGGCATGCGCAGCGCCGTGCGGTGAACGCATTGTTGGGCAACGAAAGTGATGCCGCAGTCCGGAAAATGACGCGGACATCCGATTCCCGCATCGAATTGCAGCCACATGGTCACGGCGGTTTCGCGCGTCGATAAGATCGGCTTACGCCTGGCCGTTGCCCGCCTTGAGCTGGCCTTCGGCAGGCGCAGCACCCGACATTGCCGGTTCGCGCGCTTGTGGCTGCTTGTGGCCACTTGTGGCTGCCTGTGCCTGCTTGTGCCCGCATTCGCGCGCCCGGACCGACCATTTCCGCAGAAGGAGCGCAATTCATGACCTCAACGTTGTCCCCAGCTGTGTCGCCGGTCTCGCCTGTGGCGCCCGCTGCCGCGAACGGCCCTTACTTCGCGCCGCGGCGCCTGGGCCATGTCAACCTGTGGGTGGACGACCTCGGCCGATCCGAGGCCTTCTATCGCGACGTGTGCGGCCTGAACGTCGAGTTCTGGGAGCCGGATCTGCAGGCGACGTTTCTGGGCACCGGCCACACGCCGCACGATCTCGGCATGATGAAGACCACCGGCGGGGTGGACCGCTATGGGCGCAATGGATTGCTGCAACTGCCCGGCACGATCGGCCTCGCGCCCGGCCTCAATCATCTTGCGTGGGAGCTGGCGAACGAAGCGGAGCTGGTGGCAGCCTGGCGGCGGCTGAAGGCGGCAGGCGTGCCGCTCGACCTGACCGTCGATCATCAGGTCGCACACAGCGTCTACGTATTCGACCCCGACCGTAACTACAACGAGTTCTATTGCGACACCGTGAAGGATTGGCGCTCGGTGTTGAGCGGCGAGATGGAGTTGCTCACGAGCGTCTGGGACCCGGCCGCACAGGAGCCGTCGACAACCGGGCTTTACGACGATGCGCCCTTGCTGCGCCACGTCGAAGGCGCGGCCGTGCATCCGCGCCGGATCACGCATGCGGTGCTCGTCACCGCGAAGTTCGATGCGATGCTCGACTTCTACACGCGTATTGGCGGCCTGCAGGTGGTGCGCCGCGAGCCAGGCGCCGCGTGGCTTGGCGCGCGCCACGCGGACTATCCGTACAACCTCGTGTTGGTCGAAGGCGCGGTGGCCAGCTACCATCACGCGTCCTTCGAGCTTGCTGACGAGGCGAGCCTCGATGCTGCGCTCGACACGCTGCGCGCACGCGGCATCGCCCCGTTACGCGTCGTCGACCTGCCATGGAAGCGCGCGTTGTTCCTCGCGGACCCCGACGGCCAGCGCAGCGAATGGTACGTGCGCCGCGATGGCGTCGCCAGCGTGCCGCGCGCTGGGGCGGACACGCCCTGGCTGGTGTGAGCATCGACCTCGCAAGCGTGAATTCGAGCGCTCACGCATTCACGGTGATACGGAGCGCAAGCAGCACCAGAGACACAAGACACATACGGAGATCACAATCATGAGCAAGACACTGTCGGCCATTATCGCGGGCGGAGGTCTCGGCGGCCTCGCCACCGCGGCTGCGCTGGCGCAGCGCGGCTGCGACGTGACTGTCTACGAACGGCAGTCGGCGCTGCGCGCCTCGGGCTCGGGCATCTATATCTGGGAGAACGGCCTGCGCGTGCTCGACGCGCTCGGCGCTTACGACGACGCCGTGCGCGGCGCCTTCGAGGGCCGCGCGTTCGAGCAGCGCGACAAGCACGGTGGGGTGATCGATTCGGCGCCGGTCGGTGCCGGCAAGCGGCTCATCACGGTCAAGCGCAGTCAGTTGCTCGACGCCCTGCGCGATGCGGCGCTGCGCGCGGGCGTGAAGGTGGTCACGTCTTCGGAAGTGATTGGCGCCACGCCGCGCGGCGAATTGCGTTTCGCCAACGGGGACGTGGCGCGCGCGGATCTCGCGGTGGGCGTCGACGGTATCTGGTCGCGCGTGCGCGAGGCGCTCGGCCTCGAAACGTTTCACCAGCAGACCGCCGAGGGCGCGCTGCGCACCGTGATCGAGCGGCGGCCCGGCGACATTCCCGCCGGGGATGCGGGCAAGTACATCGAGAACTGGAATGCGGAGCGGCGTTTTCTCATCACGCCCATCAACGAGACGCAGATCTATCTCGCGCTGACCTGTCCCGAGCGCGATCGCGCGGCGCGCGACACGCACCTCGACAAGGCGCTATGGAGCGAGGCGTTCCCTCGCTGGGCGCACCTGATCGAGCGCATTGGCGCGGACGTGAGCTGGGGCGTGTACAGCATCATCCAGTGCAGCGCGTGGTCGGCGGGACGCACGGCGATTCTCGGCGATGCCGCGCATGCGCAGCCGCCCAATCTCGGCCAGGGCGGCGGCATGGCGATGCAGAACGGCCTCGCGCTCGCGTGCGCGCTCGAAGGCATCGAGTGCGCCGAGGCCATTCCCGCCGCGCTCGAAGCGTGGGAAGCGCGCGAGCGCCCGCTCGTCGATCATTGCCAGAAGTGGTCGACGCTCTATGGCGAAGTCGCGTGCCTGCCCGACGAAGTGCGGACCTCGACGATCCGCGCGGCCATGGCCCACCCGTGGGTGATCGAGCAAATCAATCGCGCGGCACACCACGTGCCCACCGGCACGGGCGAACGCGCGCGCAGCGTCAGTTTGCTTTGACGGCTCGACCGGGCGGCGCGCCGGTGTCGGCGCGGCCGCGTCGCAGCGTGTCCTGCGGGCGTTCGCCGAAGCGTTCGGTGTAATACCGCGCGAAGCGGCCGTAGTGGAAGAAGCCCCATTGCATGGCGAGCTGCGTGAGGTTCTCGGCGTGCGGTGCGCCTTCGAGCAGAGCTTCGCGCACACGCCGCAGGCGCAGCTCGCGCAGATAGCCCATCGGCGTTTGATCGTAAGTGCTCCGAAACGCATTGAAGAGCGCGCGTGCGCTCACCCCCACGGCTTCGGAGAGCGACTCGACAGTGACGGGTTCCGCCGCATGCGCCTCGAGGTAGTCCACGGCGCGCCGCACGTAAGCCGGCGCGATGGCGGGCAGCGCCTGCGTGAGCGCAAAACGGTGCGAAAGGTTGTGCGGATGTGCGTAGAGCAGCGCATCGATCAACATCTGCTCGATGTGCGCGCAGTAACCGGCATTCTCGAGCAGCTCGGGAAAGGTCTCGCTGCCTTCGATCACGTGGCGCAGCGTGCTCATCCACGCGCGGCCCGCGCGGCCGTTCAGATCGAGGCCCAGATCGAAGCTGACTGGCTCGCGCGCCTGGCAGCCGAGATGCGCCGCGCAGGTGCGGTCGATGAGCTGCTGATCCACTTTCACGATCAACTGCGAGAGCGATGGCGCGAGGTCCAGATGCACGGGCTTGCCAGGGGACATGACGACGGCGTGCGCAGTGTCGCCGTCGAGCGATTCGCGCCCGCATCGGTAGCGGCCGCCGCCACGCAATGGAATTTCCACGAGCACGAAGCCTTCGAAGCAGTCCGGCTCGACCTTCACCTCGGCACCATATTCGAGCATGTGCAGCGAGATTCGCCCGATTTGCTTCGAATAGAGGTGCGTATTGAGTGCGCGATCGGGATCGCGCAAGGTCATCGCGTGCGGCTTGAACGCACGTCCGACGACTTCGGTCACCTGGTCGAAATCCTGCGCGCCGCTCAATTCGCGGTGCCAGTTGCTCAGGTTGGGCCGCTCGGCACTCGATGCGAAATGAGGGGGAGAGCTGAGCATTGCAATGTCGGGAGGAGCGAAAATGCGAAGCCCGGGCCGGGCGGGTGCAGCGGGTGCTGTGCGAGGCGCCGCAAGAAATAGGCCAGTCTCTGAACTGGCCCGCATGTCTGCAATTATTGACAGTCTCGCTGTGCGAGATATTGGGGGAAGTCCTTAGCGGCGCTTGATATTCGGGCGCCAGCAATATCGCCCCTGCGTGACATATCTTGACATCCATTTCTAACGATTCAGTAAACCGCTCACGGGTGGCGGCCTTTACACTTGCACGCCATGCGAGTCTTGAATCGCTGCTTCGTTATTCATGGAGAGAAAATGAAACGCATTAGTCTGATGTTGGCCGCGGCGCTGATGGCTACTTCGATGGCGACTTCGGCTTTCGCGCAAGATGCCAGGATGCAACAACTGCAGTCGCGCTTCGAAGCGGCCGATACCAATCACGACGGCAAGCTCACCAAAGCCGAGGCGCAGGCCGGCATGCCGCTCGTCGCCAAGAATTTCGATCAGATCGACGCGGCCCACAAGGGTTATGTGACGCTCGACGACATCGCACAATACGCGGCAAAGCGGCATCAATAACTCCGCCTCGAATAACGTTCGTTCCAGGCCGGCTTTGCAGGGGCGCGCCGCTCGCCACACCGGTTGACATGCAAGCAACCGGCGAGGCGCAGCCCGCGCGCCGCCCACACGACGACGCATGCCGGCAGTGCTTGTCCTCGCCTGCCCGATCTCGATGTTCCTCCCCGTGTACACCCCCATTCGGCAATCCGCTTCCGCCATGGCGGATGGGCTTTTTTGCGCCCAGGGCCGCGTCGACACACGTCGACATAACTTTTGAATAGCCTGGAATATGCCGCCTCTCTAAGGTGTGACCACCGTCGCGCCCAAGGCTTGCGACCGTTGTCCATCCATTCAGGAGCTGCCATGAAGATCCGTTCTCTCGTCTCATTCGCCATTGGTCTCGTCGGTGCGTGCGTTGCTCGCTATGCGTCGGCAACCAGCGTTGCGGTGGGCATCAGTATTCCGATCGCGCCCGCGCCGGTCGTTGCCGTTCCCGCGCCGGCTTACGTGGCTGCTCCCGTGGCTGCGCCCGTTGTCGCCGTGCCCGCCACCATCGTTCCCGCGCCGGTCGTCGTCGCGGCGCCTGCGTTTGTGCCCGCGCCCGTCTACGTTGCGCGTCCGCCCGCCGTCGTGGTTCGCGGCGGATACGGCTACTGGGGACGTGGCGTCGTGGTCGTGCGATAGCGCGGCAGCATCGCAGATCAGCGCAAGGGTCAGGCTGTGTGCTTGCGCGTTGCGCCCATGAAGCCTGATCGAATCGATATTGCATTGGCGTGCACACACCTATGCGGTTTTGCCGGCCATGCACTGAAACGGAAATTGTCGTGCCATGAAATCATTCAAGCATCAGTCCGCGCTTGCCGCCGCTTTGGCGTTGGCATGTCTTGCCGGGTGCGCAGTCGTGCCGCCCAGCTATCCAACCGTGATGGCGCTGCCCGCGCAGGGCAAGACCATCGCCGCGTTCCAGCAAGACGATTACGCGTGCCGCACGTACGCGGCGCAGATCGTCAATCCGGTTGCCGCGTCGCCCGCTGTGGCGAATTCCGCGCTGGCCGCTCCAGCGCTAGGCGCCGCGGGCGGCGCGGCGGCCGGGGCGCTGATCGGCGCGGGGGCGGGCAATGCCGGCGCCGGCGCGGCAATCGGGGCGGGTGCCGGCCTGCTGCTCGGCAGCGCGGCGGGCCGCAACCAGTATGCCGGCAGCGAGGCGGCGCTGCAGCGTCAATACGACAACGCGTACGCGCAGTGCATTACCGCAAAGGGCAACACGATCGCGGCGCCCCAGGTGCCGCGTGCGGTCGTCGTGGCGCCCGCGCCGGCCGTGGTTTACGCGCCGGCCCAGTATTATTACGCTCCATATTGACCCGCCGACCGCGATGCTCACGGCACGCGCGCGCTTGCGGAGCGCTTGCGCGCCGTGCACCGGTTGGCATCGGGCTCTACACTCGTATCCACTCTTCTTGCCGCTAGCGCTCCGAACCGCCATGCCGCCACCCAAACCGGCCGACGAACAGACGATGAACCCGGCCCCCCAAGGCCGCATTCTCGTGCTCGACGACGACCTCGAGATTCGCAATATGCTGCAACGCTTTCTGAGCGCACAGGGTTTCGAGGTGCGCGCGGCGCGAGACAGCAACCAGCTCGATACGTTTCTCGAGCGGCATCCGTTCGACCTCCTGATTCTCGACATCATGATGCCTGGCGAAGACGGCCTGTCGATCTGCAGACGCCTGCGCAGCCAGGGGCAGATGATCCCCATCCTGATGCTGACCGCACGCGGCGATCCGATCGACCGCGTCGTTGGCCTCGAAATGGGCGCCGACGATTATCTCGGCAAGCCGTTCTTGCCGAGCGAACTGGTCGCACGCGTGCGCGCGATGCTGCGCCGCCAGCAACTCTTCGCGCGGCAGCACGGCGCGATGCCCAGCACGATGGGCGACGACGACGCGCTCACGCTGCGCATTGGCGAATATCTGCTCAAGCCGCATGCTCAGGAGCTGACGCTCGAAGGCGAGCCGATCGAAGTCGGCGCGGCGGAGATGCGGCTGCTGTGCGCGCTGGCCGAGACGCCGAACCGGCCGGTCAGCCGCGAGAACCTGATCGAGCGCGCGCATGGGCGCCTCTACGAAGCGAACACGCGCAGCATCGACGTCCAGGTGCTGCGCCTGCGCAAGATCATCGAGGCGGATGCCTCTTCGCCTCGCCATATCCGCACGGTTTGGGGCGTGGGCTATATGCTCGTCGCGAAGCTCGATGGCTGATTGTCCGAAGCGGAGCGAGGCGCGCTGTAACCGGATGACATGACTCGTTGCACGTTGTATTGGCGCTAGCGCTTATATTGCGTGCCTGTCCTGATCGAAGAGAAAGTGACCTCGTATGAAAAAACGCAATCTTGTTCGCGCGGGCGCGGCGGTTCTGGCGGCACTCGGCGCATCGGCGGTATTTGCACAGGCGGTGGTGGTGGCGCCCGTGCCGCCTCCGCCGGTTCGTTTCGAGCCGGTGCCGGTGGCGCGGCCCGGTTATGTCTGGGATGCCGGTCACTGGCTATGGCGCGCGGGCGCGTATGCCTGGGTGCCGGGCCACTGGCAAGTCGTGCGGCCCGGCTATCGCTGGATGCCGGGGCACTGGGTTGCGCGCGGCGCGACCTGGTGCTGGATGCCCGGACACTGGGCCTGAGCGGCATGCAATATTGCCTTGCCGCGTTCGTCGTATAAGCTCGGATGATTACGCGGCGCGATTGGCAACACAGTATCGGGCCACCGTTGACTAGCTGGCGTTAATCGGGGAGGGCCATGTTCGGCTGGTATCGCTCGTTACTGGTGCGCAACGCGCTGGCGCTGATCGTGCTGGTGCTGACCAGTCAGCTCTTTGCGGGCGCCGTTTATCTGTTCTTCGTCCAGCGCCCGCGAGCGGACGAGGCGGCGGCGCTCACCGCTTCGCAAATCCGCACGGCGAGCCGGCTGCTCGCCGCGCTGCCGCCGGCGGCGCGCGAGCAGCAGCTGCTGGCGATCAACGGCGTATCGCAAGGCGAGGTGCCGCCGGCGAGTGCCGCGCAGCCGCTGCCGATGGGCTTCGTCGCCCGCTATTTCGTCTCGCGGCTATCGAGCGAACTCGGCCCCGGCGGCCAGATTCGCTTCGAGCAAGGCAACGCGCATCGTGTCTGGGTCCGCCTGCGTGTGGACGACGCGTATTACTGGATGCTGCTCGCGGGCGCGCCGAATGCGATTCCGAGCCTGCCGTGGACGTTGATCAGCCTGCTGCTGTGCATCGCCACGGTTCCGGCGCTGGTGGCCTTCCTGATCCATAGGCCGGTCGAGCGGCTGCTGATGCGTCTTGCGCGCGCGGCGGACACGATCGAGCACGGGGCGTGGCCCGAGGCCGTGCCCGTGGAAGGCGCGCACGAGCTGGCGATGGTTGCGGACGCATTCAACCGGATGGCGGCGTCGCTCGAGGAACTGGATACGACCCGCGCGCAGATGCTGGCGGGTATCTCGCACGACATCCGCACGCCGCTCACCAAGCTGCGCATGGTGCTCGAGGCGCCGGAGTCCGTCGAAGCGCCGGTGGAGAGCGCGGAGCGCTTCGTCGAGGAAATCGACCTGATCGTGCAGCAGTTCATCGACTTCGCGCGCGGCTGGGGCAGCGAGCCCGCGAAGCGCGGCGACCTCAATGCACTGATCGAGCGTCTCGCGGCCGACTACGTCGGGCTCGAATATGTCTTCGACTTGTCGCTGGATGCGCTGCCCGAATTCGCTTTTCGGCCAACGGGGATGCAGCGGCTGTTGATGAACCTGATGCAGAACGCGGTCGTGTACGGCCGTGGCGGGCTGGCGGTCAGGACCCGGATGGCGGATGGCTACGTGACGATCGACGTCGAAGACCAGGGCCCAGGCGTGCCGGCTGAGCTGTTGCCGCTCATGAAGCAGCCGTTCAGGCGTGGCCCGCAGAGCGAGCAGCGCAGCGGCTCGGGGCTCGGCCTTGCCATTGCGGAGCGGATCGCGAAGCAGCATGACGGTACGCTCGATTTGCTCGCGAACCGGCCGTGCGGCCTCGTGGCCCGGGTGCGGCTGCCCGTTCGCTGAGCGCGCGATGCCGTGCCAACCTGCGGCGCAGCATCCGGATCGCCAGGGAGTGCATAGTATCAAGGTAAGCCTGCGAGCCGTCACTTCCTTAATTTGCTCGCCAGTCATGTCGTTTGGCCTGGCGCGAGCGTTACCTCTTGATCGTTGAAAGCAAAATTGAAGATGTCGTTTAAAACTGTACGCATGGCCGCAGTGCTTGCGGGCCTGCTCGTTGGTGGGTGTTCGAGTCTTGGGGCGGGGGCGGCACCGTCCGCTTCAACCAGTCAATCGTCTCACGCGCAACTCGAGCAGAATGCACGTGTAGCGCTGGCGCAGCTCTATTCGAGTGTGCCTCGCGCCAAGGAGTTGAGAAGCCATGCCGTTGCCATACTGGTCTTTCCGGACATCCTCAAAGCGGGACTGATGTTCGGCGGCTCGGGCGGCAACGGCGTGTTGTTCTCGCGTGATGGAAAGGTTCTGGGCTACTACAACGCGAGTGCCGTTTCGTACGGGCTCCAGGCCGGCGCACAGAGCTTTTCCGAGGCGATGTTCCTCACGAAGCCCGCCGCGGAGCGTTACCTCGATAGTAGCGATGGCTGGTCGATTGGCGCGGGTCCGAGCGTGGTCCTGGCGGACTCGGGCATGGGGCGGGACATGTCCAGCACGACCCTGCGCCCGGACGTCTATGCGTTTATATTCGGACAGGTTGGGCTGATGGCGGGCATGGGCGTGCAAGGCCAGAAGATCACCAGGCTCGGCGCGTGACACAGAACGAAGCATCACAGGAGCACGACCGGTGTCGATCTTCGGAACTCGATTGAGCCTTCTACCGGAAGCGCTGCCGCGGCAGCCCATTCCGGTTTCCCGCGGGACTGGCGACATCATGCATGCGCGCGCAGAAGCGGGTGCACAAGCGGGTGCCGATCGGCTCACGCATGAAGAATACAGGCTGGCCACCGCGTGGCTCGACCATCTCTGGAATCAGGCGCCGGGCGAGCAGAAGTCCCGGCTCATGGTGCGCCTGCTGGTTCTCGTCGACGAATTCGAAATGCGGCGTGGCGGTACGTGAAGCGGCGATGTCGCCGGGAGCGGCTCACACCGCCTCTTCTCTGCCTCGCGCGAGCGCTTCGGACTCCATGCGCTCCAGATAGCGCAGCAATTTCGTCACCATCACGACGACCGTGAGCGCGAGGATCACGAAGAACACCGCAAGCGGCGTGAGCACATGCACCGAGACGAACCCCGCGAGCCCCATCATCGCGGAAGACACGAGCAAGAGCGCACACCCGAGTATGGCGCTCGTCAGGCCCGCGATGTGCGGGAACAGCGAGTTGCCCTTGGCCATCAGCGTCGGATACATCGCGCCTGCGCACAGCCCCATTACGAGCACCGGCGTCGCCAGCGTCCAGACCTCGAGGCCCACGGTCAGCGCGAGCGCGAGCATCGCGATCGCGGCGCCCGCCATCACGCGCGCGCCGATCTGCAGCCGCCGCTCGGCGCTCGGCAGGCCCGGGCCATGCACCCGGTTCGACAGGCCGCCAAGGAAGTACATCATGCCGATGCCGAGCGCGAGATAGCCGAAATAGGTCGGCGGCTTGTGCAGCGTGTTCAGCACCATGAACGGCCCGACGATATTGAACACGAGCAGGATGCTGTAGCACAGCCCCTGGGCGAGAAAGCAGCTCTGGAACACCGGGCTCGCCAGCACCTTGCCCGCGTTCGTCATGAGTGTGCGCAGCTCCAGGTGCACGGGCTGCGGCAGCGTCTCGCGATAGCGCCAAAGCAGCGCCCACATCGCGAGCGAATAGAGCAGCAGGAACACGAGGCACGCCTGCCAGCCGAACCACGTCTGCAGGTGTGCGCCGATCACGGGCGCGACGATCGGCGCGAGCCCCCACGTGATCGACATATAGGTGAACGCATGCATGAGCGCCTTGCCGCGGAACGTATCGGTGATGATCGCCTTGGCGAGCAGGTTCGTCGTGGCGATGCCGATGCCCTGCAGGCAGCGCGCCAGCACGAACGTCTCCAGATTGGGCGCGCCAAGCGAGAGCACGCAGCCGATCGTGTAGACCACCAGCCCGAACGCGAGCACGCGCTTGCGCCCGTAAGCATCCGCGATCGGGCCGAAGATGAGCTGGCCGAGCGCGTACGCGGCCATATAGCCGGACACGCTCGACTGGATCGCCTGCGGCGAGGTCCCGAAGTAGCGAGCCATCGCGGGCAGCGCGGGGACGTAGATGTCGATCGCGAGCTGTCCCGCCGATGCGTACAGGCAAATCAGGGCCAGCAGGAAGCGCGGTGAATTGCTTGCACGCGCAGGCGTGGCCGCGCGAGGGGAGAACGGGTCGGTCATGACTGAAATAAAGGTCTACGCATAGAATCCGGTGTGCGGGCAGGCCCCGCATCTGGATTCCGGCACACCGCACGGTTCGCGCGTTGTTCGTAGCGTCTGGAAGATACCGCCATTTCCGGCGGTCGGGCGCGCAACGGGGCAAATGGGCCCTATACAGCGGGTCATATACTAACACTGCCTCTCGTGCGCGTTCGTCGAGCGCTCCGGCAGCGGCGCTGTCCGCAAGGAATTGCAGCGCAAGGTGCGGAGTTTCATGCGGCCATGGCGGCGCTAGACTGGACGGGTTCAAGCTCTCACCGGAAACAATTCATGGCCGATGTAAAGCAGGCTGCACACTGGGACGCGATCTGGGCGAACGCGGCCGCGTCGCTCGATCGCCATGGCAATGCGGTGCTGCCGTCCGTGCTCCATGCGGGGCAGTGCGAGCAGCTGGCCGCGCTTTATTCGCGCGACGACTGCTTTCGTTCGCGCATCGTGATGGCGCGCCACAACTTCGGGCGTGGCGAGTACAAGTATTTCGCCTATCCGCTGCCGCCGTTGCTCGAACGCTTGCGCCATGCGCTTTACCGCCGCCTCGCGCCCCTCGCCAACCGCTGGAACCGGCAAATGGGCCTCGACGTGCAGTACCCCGCCGAGCTCGATGCGTTTCTCGCGCGCTGCCACGCGGCAGGGCAGACGCGGCCCACGCCGCTCATGCTCCGCTACCGCGCGGGCGACTACAACTGCCTGCATCAGGACCTTTACGGCGACCATGTGTTTCCGCTTCAGGTGGCGATTCTGCTTTCGGCGCCGGGCGAGGATTTCACGGGCGGCGAATTCGTGATGACCGAAACGGCAAGCCGCGGCCAGCATGCCGATGTCGTTCCGTTGGAGCAGGGCGACGCGGTGGTGTTCGCCGTCAATCAGCGGCCGGGCATGGCGGGGCACGCGCGCGCGCGTGCGAGCGTATCCAGGGTGGCCATGCGTCATGGCGTGAGCGTGGTGCGCAGCGGCACGCGGCACACGCTTGGGCTGATCTTTCACGACGCGCGCGAGCCGTCGGCATCGGCATCGGCTGGGGAGGCGGCATGAATGCACACGCCATGATCGAGCGTTTCGATGCGAACGTCATCGGCGCGCAACTCGATGCCGAAGGCTACGCGGTGCTGCCCAATTGCTTCGATCCCCATGAGGCACGCGCGCTCGCACAGGGGCTCGATGAATGGCTCGGTGAAACGTGCGATGAGACGCGCGATGCCGGGCTCATGGCGGCTTCGTTCGCGCAGGTGGAACCGGGCGGCGGGGAGCTGCGCTATTTCGGCGAACGCCTGCCGCCGCTTTTGCACGCGTGGCGCGCAGCGCTCTATCGCTGGCTCGTGCCTGTGGCGAACCGCTGGCAAGCGCTTGCGGGCCTCGAAGCGCGCTTTCCCGCCGAGCTCGAGGCCTTTCTCGAAGCGAACCGTCGCGCCGGGCAGCATCGGCCGCAATCGCATCTGAGCCGGCTGCGCGAGGGCGATCGTCTCGCGCTGCATCGTCACGACGAGGGCGAGCAGGTGTTTCCGCTTCAGGTGGTCGCGCTGCTGAGCGCGCCGCAGCGGGACTTCTCTGGCGGCGAATTCGTCATGACCGAGCAGCGTCCGCGCATGCAGTCGCGGCCGATGGTCGTGCCGCTCGCGCTCGGCGACGCCGCCATCATCGCGAGCGCGCAGCGTCCCGTTGAAGGCGCGCACGGTCATTACCGCGTCAAGCTCAAGCACGCAGTCAGCCGCGTGCGCAGTGGCGAGCGCATCGGCCTGGAATTGATCTTTCACGACGCTCCCTGAAAAGGCCGCCGCTCGCGGCGGCACGCATGCCCGCTGTCTTTTGCCGAAAGCCCTCGAATAACGGATACTGTGGCCCAGCCGGTCAAATGCGATTCAAAAAGCCTTCATGGTGGTGCGCTTTCGAGCGTACGGCCATTTTGAATCCCATTGCTTCACACACCGATATTCGGAATTCGCCCAGAAGCCGCAAGCGGCGCCAGGCAAAGGAGAAGACAGGGTATGCAAGGCATTGACAAGCAAGGGATGTCGAGTGAGCGCCTCAAACGCATCGAGCGTTTCGTCGACGATACCTATATCGCCACCGGCAAGCTGGCCGGCGCCGTCACCCAGGTGTGGCGGCGCGGCGGGCTCGCGCTGAATTCGGTGCTCGGTTTCGCCGACCGCGAGCGCCAGGTGCCGATCGCCGAGGATTCGATCTTCCGGATCTACTCGATGACCAAGCCCATCACGTCGGTGGCGGTCATGATGCTGGTCGAGCAATGCAAGATCGCGCTGGACGACCCGGTCAGCAAATACATTCCGGCATGGGAGAAGCTCGGCGTTCACGCGGGCGGCTTCATGGACAGCTTCCAGACACGTCCGCCCGCACGTCCCATGCTCGTGGTCGACCTGCTGCGCCATACCTCCGGCCTGACCTACGGTTTTCAGCAGAACACCAATGTGGACGCGGCCTATCGCCGGCTGAAGGTGGGTGAGCTCGCAACCGATGGCACGCTCGACTCGATGATCGAGAAGCTTGCCACGTTGCCGCTGGAATTCTCGCCGGGCGAGGCGTGGAACTATTCCGTTGCCACCGACGTGCTCGGCTATATCGTCGGCAAGGTCAGCGGCATGCCGTTCGATGTCTTCCTGAAAGAGCGGATCTTCGATCCCCTGGGCATGGTCGACACCGCGTTTTACGTACCCGAGGAAAAGGTATCGCGCTTTTGCGCATGCTACGCCGTGGGGGCGCTCGGCTCGAAGGTGGTCTCCGCGCAAGGGCCGGAGCTGCAGGACGATCCGCGCACGAGCCCCTATCTCAAGCCGCCCACGTTCATCTCCGGTGGCGGCGGTCTCGTGTCCACCGCGGCCGACTATATGCGCTTCGCGCGCATGCTGCTCCAGGGCGGCGAGCTCGATGGCGTGCGGCTGCTAGGGCCGAAGACCCTCGCGCTGATGACGGCCAACCATCTGCCGGGCGGCCTCGACCTGCCGCGCCTGTCGCGCTCGATGTTCAGCGAGGCGACTTACGAAGGGGTTGGCTTCGGGCTCGGCTTCGCCACCACCATTACGCCTTCGGCCACGCTGATTCCTGGCAGCGCGGGTGACTTCTTCTGGGGCGGCGCGGCCAGCACCTTCTTCTGGGTCGATCCGCGCGAGGACCTGATCGTGGTGTTTCTCACCCAGCTCCTGCCGTCGAGCGCGTACCCGGCGCGCCGTCAACTGCGTACGCTGGTGTACAGCGCGATCACCGAAACCGGCGCTTGAGGCGCGCATCCGCCCCATTTTGTAGCGATTACGCGTAATCCTTGAAAAGTAACTTTCGAAGCCGCAAGGCGAGGCGGTGCTTCGTGCGCGAGCGCAACGGTCTGGTCTTGCGCGGGCGCGCCCGCGCCGGCGCAAGGCACGCAGGTTGCGTGTGCGTTGGCGTGACGACACGAAGCAGGGGCTCGCGTGCCCAGGCGCCCGATCTGGCCTGACCGACGCGCTGCGCCCCACGCTATCAAGGAGCCAGAAAATGCTTTATTACGCGGTCGTGTTTTTCGTGATAGCCATCG
This sequence comes from Paraburkholderia silviterrae, assembly GCF_004353915.1. Taxonomy (GTDB): domain Bacteria; phylum Pseudomonadota; class Gammaproteobacteria; order Burkholderiales; family Burkholderiaceae; genus Paraburkholderia; species Paraburkholderia silviterrae. Next base: position 142,900 of record NZ_SMRP01000018.1, read on the forward strand.
TTGCGGCTGTCCTGGGGTTTGGCGGCATTGCCGCTGGAGCGGCGAGCATCGCCAAGATTCTCTTCTTTATTTTCGTTATCCTGTTCGTTGTCAGTCTGCTGTTCGGCGCATTACGGCGCTGAGGGCACGCGTCGAGGCGGCAGGCCGGCCTGGCCACGGAGAATCGCATGAGTCAAATACGGCCCGCTTGGGAAAGCAACCGGGAAAACTGCTGGGAGCGGACCCTGATCGCGGGCGTTCGCGAGTATGCGATTTTCCGTTTGACGAAGACCGGCGAAGTGGCGAGCTGGAACGCGGGCGCCGAGCGTATCAAGGGATACCGTGCTGCCGAGATCATCGGGCAGCACTTTTCGGTTTTCTATCCGCCCGAGGACAGGGAGGCGGGCGCTCCCGCGGCAGCGCTGCACAAAGCCCTCGAGGACGGTCAGTTCGCGGTGGAGGCGTGGCGCGTGCGCAAGGACGGCACGCGCTTCTGGGCCAGCATTCTCATTACGCCGCTTCGCGCGCCGGACGGCGCGCTGGCGGGATTCGCCAAGATCGTTCGGGACGTGACCGACAAGCGGCGAGCCTACGACGCGCTGAGGGAAAGCGAGCGCAAGTTCCGGCTGCTCGTGCAGGGCGTCACGGATTACTCGATCTTCATGCTCTCGCCCGATGGCAAGGTGACGAACTGGAATATGGGCGCGGCACGCATCAAGGGCTATGAGGCGAGCGAAGTCATCGGCACGCATTTTCGGCGCTTCTACACGCCTGAAGACGTCGCGCGGGGCCTGCCCGAACGTGGCCTGCAGATCGCCGCGCAGGAGGGCCGCTTCGAGACCGAGGGCTGGCGCATTCGCAAGGACGCAAGCCGCTTCTGGGCGAACGTGGTGATCGACGCGATCCGCGACGAGGACGGCAAGCTCATTGGCTTCGCGAAGATCACGCGCGACGTCACCGAGCGCAAGGCCGCTCAGGAGCAGCTCGAAAGTGCGCGTGCCGCGTTGCTGCAGGCGCAGAAGATGGAAGCGATCGGCAAGCTGACCGGGGGCGTGGCCCACAATTTCAACAACGTCCTTCAGGTGCTGCGCGGCAATCTCGAACTGCTCGAACGGCGTCACGGGCACGATCCCGTGTCGCGCGAACGTCTGGACAAAGCCATTGGCGCCGTGGAGCATGGCGCGAAACTCGCCTCGCAACTGCTCGCGTTTGGCCGCCGCCAGGCGCTTCAGCCACGTGTGGTGAACCTCGCGGCCATGTTGGAGAATATGGACGACATGCTGCGGCGCGCGCTGGGGGAGTTGATCGAAGTGGAAACCGCCGTCGCCGACGGCCTCTGGAATACGCTCGTCGATCCCAATCAACTGGAGAGCGTCGTGCTCAATCTCGCCATCAATGGCCGCGATGCCATGCCCCGGGGCGGAAAGTTGACGCTGGAACTGTCGAACGCGACGCTCGACAGTCATGGCAGCACGCTTGCGGCCGGCGTTGAAGCGGGACCCTACGTGTTGCTCGCGGTCACCGATACCGGGACGGGCATGCCCCGCGAGGTGCTCGACCGCGCGCTCGAGCCGTACTTCAGCACCAAGCCCGAAGGAGAGGGCACGGGCCTCGGCTTGAGCATGGCGTATGGCTTCATCAAGCAAAGCGGCGGCGACATGCGCATCTACAGCGAGCCCGGCAACGGAACGACGGTCAAGGTCTGGCTGCCGAGGTCGATGGAGCGCGTTGCCGACATCGAGCCTTCATTGCCCGAGCGAATCGAAGGCGGTACGGAAACCATTCTGGTCGTCGAAGACGACCGATACGTTCAATCTGCGGTGGTCGAGACGCTCAGCGAGCTGGGCTATACCGTGCTCAAGGCGGACGATGCGCAAAGCGCCATGGTGATCGTGAAAAGCGGCGCGCGGATCGATCTGCTGTTTTCCGATATCGTGATGCCGGGCGCCTTGAGCAGCACCGCGATGGCCAGCATGGCAGCACGCGCGCTGCCTGGCCTCAAGGTGCTCTTTACGACCGGCTATGCGGAAAGCGCGATCGTTCACGGCGGCCGCCTCGACGAAGGGGTGCAACTTCTGAGCAAGCCGTATAGCCGCGCGCAGCTTGCAGCAAAAATACGGCACTTGCTGGGCAGGCCCGAGTCGATGCCGCCCGCGCTCGCGCAGCCGGATCACCCCGCGCGGGCGCACAAGCCGTTGTCCATACTCGTCGTCGACGACGAAATCTCATCGCGCGAAGCCGTAAGCGCGTTGCTCGCGGAAATGGGCTACTTGGTACGGCAGGCGTCGGACGAGCGCGAGGCGTTGCGCGCATTGGAGGAGCAGGCGGCCCAGATGCTGATTACCGACATAGCGTTGGCAGGCGGGTCGGGAATCGAGCTCGCGAGAGCCGCGTTGCGGCTGCGCCCGGGCCTGAACGTGATCTTCGTCTCGGGAAACGAGGCGCCGGCCGCCGAAGAAGCCGGATTCGCCTGCGCGTCGTTGCGCAAGCCGTTTGCCGTCGCGCAATTGAGCGCGCTCATCGAGAGCGTTTGCGCCTCCTTGCGCGACACCGGTTGACTGAAGCATTGGGGCCCGTCGGCGTGACTCGCAGCTTGAAACTCGCGTAGTCATGAAGCGGAGTGAATACGGCCCCCTGTGCGCAGAAGACGCTCAGTGCACGCGCATGACGCTCTGAAGCAGGAAGTCTCCATCGTCGGTCAGGCAGGGGCGATGCATGCCGGACGCGAGCTGTTCCATCGCGATCAGCTGGCGTTCGAGCAAGACATCCAGCTCCTCACGCGTGAGGTCGATCTGGTCGGGAGCATCCTTCACTAGCATCAGGGTGGCGAATTCGTGAGGGCTGAGCATGTCTGTCTCCGATGTTGGTGTATTCGGCAAGGGATGCCGCAAAGCAGCAACAGTCACGCTGCATGCTTGCGGAAAGCATCGCACGAGGGTCAACGGAAAGCCGTTGGCAAGAAACCTGAAACCTGGCTTGCAAGATCAATGCGGCAAACGACGAATGACGAAGAGGCTGGATGCAGCCTTTACATAGACGACGGAACTCACGAGACTGGCGCTACGGTGTCACGACGCACAGGCGTTTTTGTCTTTCGGCCCTTGAAGCGGGCGGCTTGAGGAGGGTTGCGAGCAACTGTCGCGGAGTCATTATGCAACACGCGTGGCGGGTGTGTATCGTCCGTATATTCCCCTGGAAAAATGCTCTCGACGATCCATCGGTTGTGCTGCACTTTTCGGGAAATAGATAGATATCCGAAATGATTGGCAAAAAACAATCGATTCACGGAAACATAATCGTCAGTCTTTTGCGCGGATTTTCGACGGGTGGCAGCGCTTTCAGTGCCGGTAAATGTCTGCCCAATCGTCCGGCATATTGGAGCGATTCGCTGAGGTGTATCGCAAATGGGCGAGTCGTTCGGTATGCCGGTGCCTGTGCCGCACCGCTCGCTTCGGCTCCGGCGGCGCCATGACGAATTCGCTGGCGTAGTGCGTCGTGCCGCTGAGCGCTGGCGCTGGCGCTTTGCCCGGGACCCATCCGCCCTTGATCATGGCCTGCGCGAGCAACGCTTTGGTCTCCGGCGTATTGCCGCGTTGCGCAATGACGCCGCTGGTCGCTTCGATCACGCAATCCCAATGGGCCGCAGCCGCGCATTCGCGTGCCTGGGCGAGCAGCGCATCGGGATCGTCTGCCGGCGCCGTGGCCGGCGGCGTGATTGCGGCCACGGGGACCGGCGCGGGCTCGCTCGCGAGTGCGGAACGCTCGGGTTCGGCAGGCTTGGCGCGAGGATGATGAGCGGAATCGAACTTCACGCTGATCGTAACCATGGTCACGAAGAACGCGAGACTCATTGCGAGGCTGAGCCAGGCGCCGCGGGTCAGGCGCCTGGGGTCGCTGATGCCTTCGGAGGCGTCTTGCCCGGGCTCCCACGTTTCATCCGACTCTCGTTCCGGCCGGTCCGGTGTCGTCATGGAACGAGCCTCCTCTTTCGTTGCGCCTCAAGCTGCAGTATGGCCCAGCACTGCCGCGTTGTGCGTGGCGTGCGAGCGCGCAGTGCCCGATACGGGTCCTGATCGCTCTACCACTTGATCTGGTTGTTCATGGTGCCGGTCTGAACAATCTCGAACTTCATTTCGCCGCGATAGGTGCCTTCGATCCGGTAGTCGGCTTCGGGTACCGCGAACAGACATTCGGGACCTTGAGCGACGAAATCCATCAGCACACGGCCGTGTCGCCTCAACCTGACGGCAACGTGCGAGAGCGGCGCGCCATTCGACGCGGAGACGAACGAAATGCCCAAATTGAACGGGTGTGCTTGATCCGGCGACTTCGCATGCGCATCGATTCCAGGCTTGCCGCAGACGTAATAGAGCATCGTTTGCGGCGCCGCCGGATTCGATGCGGGTGAGTTGGATGCGAGGGGGGCGCCGGGCGCGGCGGCCGGTCCTGCCGTTTGTGCGGACTCGGGCCGGGTGCAGGCACCAAGGAGGAGCACGGACATCACGAGCACGCTTCTTCTCTTGAAGGCCACCATGATCGACCTCTCTGGCAGATTCAAAAAGCATAGAAATCGGTGGAGCGGAACGCAACTCTTGTCGACAACGCAGGTGCGCACTGGTCCAGTTTTGCTTCGATTGGAGGCAAGCAACGGTGGCCCTGATTCGGGGTTCCCACGGCGCTCCGACGCCGTGCGCCCGGTGTCGATGCAATGAAGCAAGAATGGCGCCCGGCTGGGGGAGCGATGCGGCGATGCGGGAGGATGGCCCGCGCGCGTATGGCGCCTGCGTTCTGTCACCATGCCGTTCCGCTTCTATGGCATGGCATTTTGGTCACGTCTACTGAGAGGAACGGCTGCGCCGCGTCCCGTAGCGCAGCCGTTCCCCTTTAGAGGACGTCATGCGCAACGCTTCCGCTTCCCCACCCATAAAGTCGCGCGCGAGCGCGGCCGCACGGCTCGAACGCCTGCCGTTTTCCGGCTATCACAAGCTGATCTTTCTCATCATTGCGCTGGCGTTCTTCTTCGATTCGGTCGACCTCGGCACGATGACCTTCGTGCTCGGCTCGATCAAGAAGGAGTTCGGGTTGTCTAGCGCGCAGGCGGGGCTTGTTGCTAGTGCCAGTTTCTTTGGCATGACGCTGGGGGCCGCGGCGGCGGGGCTGCTTGCTGACCGCTTTGGCCGGCGCCCGGTGTTTCAGTGGAGCATGGTGCTTTGGGGGATCGCGTCGTATCTGTGCTCGACCGCGCATGACGTGAATTCGCTGATCGGCTATCGGGTCTTGCTTGGCTTCGGTATGGGCATGGAGTTTCCGATTGCGCAGGCGCTGCTCTCGGAGTTCGTGCCCTCCGCGCAGCGGGGGCGCATGGTCGCGTTGATGGATGGGTTCTGGCCGCTTGGGTTCATTACCGCAGGAATTGTTGCTTATTTTGTGCTGCCGGCGCTTGGGTGGCGCACCGTGTTCGCGTTGCTCGCGATTCCCGCCGTGTTTGTGCTCGTCGTGCGCCGGATCGTGCCGGAGTCGCCGCGATGGCTCGAGCATCGTGGGCGGCTGGCTGACGCGGACCGCGTGGTCTCGGATGTGGAGGCGCGCGTGATGCGCGCGGCAGGACTGGCGAGTTTGCCTGCGCCGGCGCCCGAGCCGCTGGCTCAGACCGCGCCCAAGCACAGGCGAAGTGCGTTGCGTGAAATCTGGAGTCCCGCTTATCGGCGTCGTACTACGATGGTCTGGTTGCTCTGGTTCTTTGCGTTGCTCGGTTTTTATGGGCTCACTTCGTGGCTCGGTGCGCTGCTGCAGCAGGCAGGGTTTGCTGTTACGCAATCGGTGCTTTATACGGTGTTGATCTCGCTTGGCGGGATTCCAGGTTTTCTGTGCGCTGCCTGGCTCGTTGAGCGGTGGGGGCGTAAGCCTACCTGTATCGCGTCGTTAGTGGGGGGTGGTGTGATGGCGTTTGTTTACGGGCAAACGGCGTTGCATGGGGCGAGCATCGTGTTGTTGATCGGCTCCGGGCTTGTGATGCAGTTTTTTCTGTTCGCGATGTGGGCCGCGCTTTATACCTATACGCCTGAGCTTTATGGCACCGGTGCGCGTGCTACAGGGTCAGGGTTTGCTTCGGCGATTGGGCGCGTTGGGTCGCTGATCGGTCCTTATGTCGTGGGCGTCGTGTTGCCGTTATCTGGGCAGGGTGGTGTGTTTACGCTCGGTGCGCTCTCGTTTGCGGTTGCGGCGCTCGCTGTTTGGGTGCTGGGGATCGAGACTAAGGATGCGTCGCTTGAAGCGCTTTCCTCGGTCGAAAGTGGAACCGGTGTTGCACCGGCTGACGGTGATAAGGCTTGGGGAAAGCAGTTGAATTAAGTGCGTCGTTGAGATTGAAATTCAGGGGCTTTGGCGCGGGTTATCTGCGCTTTGGCCTTTCCTTGTTTTCATGTCGGTATATTGGTGTTGCCCCTGTGCGGGGCGGCACCTACTTTTCTTTGCAGCCGCAAAGAAAAGTAGGCAAAAGAAAGCGGCTCAAACCGCCAGTGTGACGCAGTCCACCACTGCCCTGTAAATCGGAGCGGCTCCGGGGCGTCCGCCATCTCTCGACGTCACCCGGAGTGACAAAGGGCTCTTCCTTCCGGCGGCGCTTCGCGCGCCGTCGGGTGTATCCCAAAACAGTGGGGGGCGTGGTTTCGCGCCATCTATCTCCGACATCGTGCCGCTCGCCGAGCAGTTCCTCGCGCGCGCTCACGCGCAAGCGGCTTTCGGCCGACGCCGCGGCGCATCTGATCCGCTATGGCTGGCCCGGCAACGTGCGCGAGCTGAAGAACGCGATGGAGCGCGTCGCCGTGATGGTGCGCGGCGAGTACATTCATGCGATCGATCTCGCGTTTCTCCAGAGCGAGCGCTCCGGCGCGCAAGCGCTGCTCGACTGGCCCGACGAGGACCTGCCTTCCGCGCTCGCGCGTCTCGAGGAAATGCTGATTCGCCGCGCGCTCGTGCACAGCAACAACAATCGCACCGACGCCGCGCGGCGGCTGAACGTGAATCGCCAGTTGCTCTACGCCAAGCTCAAGCGCTATGGCATCGAGGGGTCGGACGAGAAAGGCGGCGAGGGCGAGGAGGGGGCGATGGCGTGCGCTAGCGGCGCGCGCGGACATAAAGGACGTTATTCATCCCCGGTCGCGCCAGATAGCCTATAAAACAAGAACAAATTCGTAGCGCCTGAGTTCGCCGCCCCGCTTGCACGTTCGCTCGCACGTTCGCTTGCCCGCACATTGCAAGCAAAACGAAATATTGAGCCCAGGGCGTCCCAGGCCGAAAGAAGCCAGGAGGCAGACATGGGAGACTCCTCACCCGCCACGCCGGCGGCCGCCCCCCCACACGGCGCCGAGCCGCATCGCGAGGCCCTGGGCGGGCTCGCACTGGCCGCCCTCGGCGTGGTCTACGGCGACATCGGCACGAGCCCGCTTTACACGCTCTCCACCGTGTTCGATCCGGGCAATGGGCTGGCGCTCAATGCTTTCAATATTGTCAGCATCGTCTCGCTGATCTTCTGGTCGCTGATGATCGTGGTCTCGCTCAAGTACGTCGCGTTGATTCTGCGGGCGAATAATCACGGCGAGGGCGGGATCATGGCGCTGCTTGCGCTCGCCGCCTCGTCGGTCGCGCATCGGCCCCGGCTGCGCCATGCGCTGCTCGTGGTGGGCGTGATGGGCGCGGCGTTGTTCTTCGGTGACAGCGTGATCACGCCGGCCATCTCGGTGCTCAGCGCCGTGGAGGGGCTGGAAGTGGCGGCGCCGCAGCTCAAGACCTTCGTGATTCCGGTGACGCTCGCCGCGTTGATCGTGCTTTTCGTCGCACAAAAGCGCGGCACGGGCGGCATCGGCACGGTGTTCGGGCCCGTGATGGTGCTCTGGTTCGTCGTGATCGGCGTGGCCGGTGTCGCCAATATCGCCACGGCGCCCGTCGTGCTGGTGGCGCTTAATCCGATGCGCGGGCTGGCCTTCTGCCTGCACCACCGGTGGCTGGCGTTCGTCGCGCTCGGCGCCGTCGTGCTCTCGCTCACGGGCGCCGAGGCGCTCTATGCCGATATGGGCCATTTCGGCAAGCGGCCGATCCGGCTCACCTGGTTTGGCATCGTGTTTCCGGCGCTCGCGCTCAATTACCTCGGGCAGGGCGCGCTGCTGCTGGCCAACCCCGGCGCCGTGCAGAACCCGTTCTACCGGCTCTTTCCGCAATGGGCGATCTTTCCGATGATCGTGCTCGCCACCATTGCCACGGTCATCGCCTCGCAGGCCGTGATCTCCGGCACGTACTCGATGGCGATGCAGGCCATGCAACTCTCATTTCTGCCGCGCATGAACATCGTGCATACGTCCGAGCGCGAGTTCGGCCAGATCTACGTCCCCGGCATCAACTGGATCCTGCTCATTGCTGTGATCGCGGCCGTGGTCGGGTTCGGTTCGTCCACGGCGCTGGGTTCCGCGTATGGCATCGCGGTCACCGGCACGATGCTCATCACGACGTGCCTCACGTTCTTCGTCGTGCGCTACGCGTGGCACTATAACTGGGCGCTGTGTGTGCTCGCCACCGCCTTCTTTCTCGTGATCGACGCGCTGTTCTTTTCGGCGAACCTGCTCAAGATCGTGCAGGGTGGCTGGTTCCCGCTGGCGATTGGCGCGCTCGTGTTCACGATCATGGCGACGTGGGGCCGTGGCTGGCAAATGATGATGGCCGAGGCGCGCGCACGCGCGGGCAAGAAGCCCCTCAAGCCCTGGCTCGCCTCGCTGCTCGCCAGCTCGCCCGTGCGCGTGGGCGGAACCGCGATATTCCTCACGCCCGACACCGAGTCCGTGCCTCATGCGCTCATCAACAATCTGCGCTATAACCGCGTGCTGCACGAGCGCGTCCTTTTCCTGACGGTCATGACGCAGAGTGTGCCGCACGTGGCCGAGAGCGAGCGGCTGAAGGTGGTGCAGCTGGAGCCGGGCTGTTATCAGGTGACGGTCGCCTATGGCTTCAAGGACGATGTGAACTTGCCGCAGACCCTCGCGTCCGCCAAGACGGCCGGGCTCGCGCTCGATCCCAAGGAGACCTCATGGTTCCTGAGCCGCGCGATGGTGGTGGCGGTGCCGGGCTGTGGCATGGGAATCTGGCGCGGGCGGCTGTTTGCGGTGATGCTCCATAACGTCGGCAATATTGCGGCGTTCTTCAAGCTGCCTGCCAATCAGGTCATCGAGCTGGGGGCGCGTGTGGAGATTTGATCGACCCGGAAATGCTCTGCGCCACAGCGCAAATACGGACTGCGTGAGAGGCTCAACGCGTTGCGCCGGATCGTGTCGTCAAGGCCGCCCGGCACTTCGGTCGCGACGCGGTTCATCGCGTGCTTCGGTTCTCGTGCAGCCATGCGATGAACACCGATGTTCGCAGTGGCAGTGCAGGCATCGGCGGATGCACCAGGTAGTAGCTGTACGGGCAACGCTGGGAAAAGGCGCCGAACGGCAAAACCAGTTCGCCCTGATCGATGCGTTTTTGCACCAGCTGCTGCCGCCCGATTGCAACGCCCACATGGCTCAAGGCGGCAACCACGCACAAATCCGATTGGTCGAACGTAAAGCTGCGTTCCGGTAATTCGATGTCCGGAATATTCTGACTCGCCCAGAGCGCCCACTCCGCATCGTGCGCCGCATGATGCCAGGCAAGGGAATCGTGCAGCAGCGTACAGCCGACGATGTTCTCCGGATGGTCATGGAGTCCATGACGCTTCGCATATTCCGGGCTGCATACGGGCGCCATGCGCTCATCCATGAGCTTGTGGCTCACGAGGCCCGGAAACTCGCCATTGGCGTAGTCGATTGCCAGGTCGATATGTTGCGTCCGAAAGTCGATATTGTCGTTGCCGACCCGAAGATCGACCGACAGCCCCGGATACTTCGTCGAGAATTCGGCCAGCTGTGGGACCAGCCAGCATTGCGCCACCGAGGGGCGTGCATACACGGTAATGCGCCCCTCCACGTTCTCTTCGGTTGTCGGCTCGAGCGCCTCGGCAAGTTCGCTCATCGTTCGCTGCAAAATGCCGAACAGGCGCTCGCCTTCGGGCGTCAGGCAAATTTGCCGGGTCAGGCGCTCGAACAAACGCATTTGCAGCGCGCCTTCGAGGCGCCTGATGCGGTGACTGACCGCGCTGGCGGTCAAGCATAGCTCTTCCGCCGCCCGCAGAAAGCTCATGTGGCGCGCAACAGCGAGAAACGTGTGCAGGTTGGCAAATTGGCTGCTGTCGAGCCGATGGGCGATCCGTGGCGGCAGGTTGTACATGTTCTCAGCTCCCATTGTGCGGTGGGTCGTGAGGTTGACGCATCGCCACAGCCTCGTCAATCAGCCTGGGCGCCAGCCCTGGGTTGACTGGCGCCCATGCCGCTCAAGCTTGCAAGGCTTGTATGCCCTTGGACAGGTACACGCTCATTTCCTCTTCCGGCACCATGCTGCCGCCGGTTGCCCACGCGAGATGCGTTGCATTGGCCAGCACAGAGGGGTCCATGTGCGCGCGCTGGCGGCAGGTTTCAAGGCTTCGCGCCAGAACCCGGGCCATGCCGGGCACGCCGGCAAGCGCCGAAGGTTCGAGACGAATGCCTTCTTCTCGTTCGAGCAATGCGAGCAACGCATGGAGCTCCTCGTCGCTAACGGTGTAGTAGCCGTCGATGAGCCGTTGCATTGCTCGGCCGACAAAACCGGACGGGCGTCCCACGGCGAGTCCATCCGCCGCCGTGACATTATCGATGCCGAAGTCCTGCACGGACACTTCGTCGTGCAGTCCCGTGTGGACGCCGAGCAGCATGCAAGGTGAATGCGTGGGCTCCGCGAAGAAGCAGTGTACTGCGTCACCGAATGCCAGCTTCAATCCGAACGCCACGCCGCCGGGGCCGCCGCCGACGCCACAGGGCAGATAGACGAACAACGGATGCTCGGCATCCACGACGACACCGGCAGCGGCAAGTTGCGGTTTGAGCCGTTCGGCGGCGACTGCGTACCCGAGGAACAGGCTCTTTGAATTTTCGTCGTCGATGAAGTGGCACGCGGGATCCTGTGCCGCCTGTCGTCGCCCCTCGGTCACGGCCGCGCTATAGTCCGATGCATATTCGACCACCGTCACGCCGTGTGAGCGCAACTTGTCCTTCTTCCATTGCCGTGCGTCCGACGACATGTGAACGCTCACCTGGAAGCCGAGTGTGGCGCCCATGATGCCGATCGACAGCCCCAGATTGCCGGTGGACCCGACGGCGATACGGTAATTGCGGAAAAAGGCGCGGGATGCTTCGCTGTCGAGCTTCGAATAGTCATCGTCCTTGTTGAGCAGCCCGTTGGCGAGCGCGAGATCTTCGGCGTGCTTGAGCACTTCGTAGATCCCGCCGCGCGCCTTGATCGACCCGGAAATCGGCAGGTCGCTGTCAAGCTTGAGCCATAGTTGCCCCGGCAACGCCATGCCGTAGCGCTTCGCGAGTGCTTCTTGCATGAGGGGCGCGGCCCGGACCGGGGACTCGATGATGCCGCCCGCCTGCGCAGTCTGCGGGAATACGCGGGCGATGTAGGGCGCAAACCGCGCGAGCCTTGCGCTGGCGTCGTCCACATCTTCTTTCGTCAAGCCGACGTCCGGCAGCGCTTGTGCGACGGGCCGCACGGCCGGGTTGAGCCAGGTCGTTTCCTTCAATGCAATCAGGTCTGCAATCAGGGGGTGGCTCTCCAGCCACTGCTCGACGGATTTTCCTGCAATCATGATTCTGCTTCCTTGTTTCAATCGGAATAACGGGTCAGTGCACCAGGTGCGACAACAACAGCGTGAGCCCCAGCGCAATCACGGACGCCAACGCCGTTCCGCCGCTGAACCGCTTGAGCGCCTCGGACAATGAAACACCAAGATATTCCTTGACTACCCAGAATGCCGAGTCGGTCACATGGGTCCCGCCGATGGCGCCGGCACCCACGGCGACGACCATGATTGCCGGGCTCAGCGTCGGATGGCTAGCGAGCAGAGGCATCACCATGCCGGCGGCGCTCATCATCGCGACCGTGGCCGACCCGACGGCAAAGTGCATCAACGCAGCAATCAGCCACGCAAGAATGATGGGGTTCAGGTTCGAGTGGGCGAGCCCGCTGGCGAGTGCGTCGCCGATTCCACTCGCGATCAGCATGCCGTTGAATGCCCCGCCGGCACCGATGATCAACAGAATGCTGGCCAGCGGCGGAAAGCTCTTCTGCGTGCTCTGCAGCAGCTCCGTCATGGTCGCGCCGCGGCGAATGCCCAGCGACCAGTACGCGAAGGCGACGGCGATCACGAGAGCCGTTAGCGGGTCGCCAAGGAAAGCGACGACATTGGCCGCGACGGATGCTTTGGGCAGGCCAGCCGAAAGGGTCTTCACCACCATCAACAACAGCGGCAGCGCAATGGTGAGCAACGTGATGCCGAATCCCGGCAGCGCATCGCGCTTGCCGCGCAGTTCGCCGTGCGCTTCGAGAAATGCGGCTTGCTCGGCCGGCGCCTCGCGCTTGCAGACCAGGCTGATCCAGACCGGGCCGGCAATCACGGCGGTCGGCACGCCGACGATCAGCCCATACAGAATGACTTTGCCGACATCGGCGCCAAGCATGCCCGTGACCGCCATGGCAGCCGGGTGCGGCGGCAACATGCAGTGCACCGTCATCAGCGATATCGCCAGCGGCACACCCAGATAAAGAAGGTTGATTCGTGTATCGCGCGCGACCACATACACCAGCGGAATCAACAGCACGAAGCCCACTTCGAAGAACACCGGGATGCCGGCAATGAAACCCACCAGCATCATGACCCAGGTGGCGCGGCTGGGACCCAGCCGGGCAAGCAGCGTTTGCGCAATGCGTTCCGCGCCGCCCGATTCCTCGAGCATCTTGCCGAGAATGCTCCCCAGTCCGATGATGGCTGCAAGAAAGCCCAGGGTGCCGCCGACACCCTTTTCAAACGAGGACACGATGCTCGATAGCGGCATGCCCGTGCCCAGCCCGACCACGAAGGAAGCGGCAAGCAAGGCCAGAAATGCATGGACTCGGACCTTGACGATCAGCACGACGATCAGCGCGATCGCCGCGAATAAAACCAACAACAACCCTGCACTTCCGCCCACGATGTCTCCTTTTATTCGATGGCAATGCGTCACGCCTGCGGCTCCGCGAAGGCGCACCGTCGAGATTTGACAAGCGAATCGCGGGCGTGACAAAAGATGAATCGTCAGCGGATGGATGATGTGAGATCAACCGTCAGCGGCGGACGGAATTCACCGCGCAGGCGAAAAAGGGCGGTTTCATGAGGCAGCGCTGATTCGTCGAGCCCGACGCGCTGGCGCAAGCGACCAGGGGAAGCCGCAGGCCTCTTCCTCGCGCCGGGAACGGGTTTTCATGCGGATGGCGTTTTGACCGCCGCGATAGGGATGGCTGATCGGGCCGGTAGGGGTTGAGCCCCGCACACCCCCCTAGAATCCTATCCAGCTCCCGCGCAGCGCCGCCCGCGCGGCGGGGCGGCCGGCCAGTCCGAACCCGGCACATACCCTGGCACATACGCATAACGAACCATGATCCAGATTCTCGATGAAATCACGCTCGCCCCTGAGCGCGTTCCGGAGGTGCTCGCATTGCTGCGGCAACACTATCTGCCTGGCCACGCGTCACGCGGGCTGAGCCTGGCCGGACAGTGGGTGTCGCCGCCGGTTGCGATTCCCGGACAGTCCAACCTGCTGTGGCTGTTGTGGCAGGTCGCCGATGCACCGGCCTACTACCGCATGCGTGCGATGACCGATGCCGCGGTTGTCGGCTTCTGGGCGAACGTCGATGCCATCTGCGAGAGCCGGCGGCGCCATGTGATGGTCGACGCGCAGACGCCGCTGCCCGCTCCGCTGGAGGCGCATCATGCGGCATGAGACTGCCCAGGTCTTCATCGTCGCGGGCGCCGACACGAACGCGATCGAACGCGCTGTAGAGGCGCGCGTCGCCGGACTGCCCGGTCTCCGCCGTGTCGGCTTCGCACGCAATCTCGAAGGGAGCTGGGGCGCCGGCGACTACACGCTCGACCTCGTGCCTGGCGACGACGCACCGGCATGCGATGCCGTATTCGCCGACCTCGCCGCGATAGCTGGCGTCGCCCGTATCGATCACGTCGGATGCCTGAGCATAGGTGGCGGACTGCGCGATGCGGGCTTGCGCGAGGGCATCTGGCGCACGCTGATGCTGCGGGTCCGCGCTGGGGCCAGTGACAGTCAGGTCGCGGCGCTCGAGCGCGACTTGCTGCAAATGCCCGCGTTCATGTCCGGCATCCGCAACTGGCGGTTGAGCCGCGTCGCCACGCCCGGCACGTGGACGCACGTCTGGCAGCAGGAATTCGCGCGGGCCGATGACCTGCTCGGCGAATACCTGTTGCATCCGTTCCACTGGGGCTGGGTCGACCGATGGTTCGATGCTGAACATCCCCAATGGACTGTCGAAGCGATCTCGCACGCGTTCTGTCCGCTTGCGTCGAGTCTGCTGACGGCCACCGCTTCGTAGTGCCCCTCGCGGTACATCTCGCAGTACATCTCGCAGTGCGCCGAATACGGCGAATCGAATAAATAAAGGAGACACCCCTGTGCGAGCTATCCAGATCGACCGCACCGGTCCTTCGGATCTGATGACCCTGGCGGACCTGCCCACACCCGAGCCCGGCCCCGGCGAGGTGCTGATCCGCGTCGCCTGCGCCGGCGTCAACCCCGCCGACTGGAAGTGCCGTGAGGGCTATCTTGGCGCGTTCATCGAATACACGTTCCCGTTCGTGATCGGCTTCGACGCGGCCGGTGTCGTCGTCGCGCTGGGGGAGGGCGTCGACGGGCCGCCGCCCGGCACGCGCGTCTTCGCGCAAACGGACGTGGGCGCCGGCAAGTGGGGCTCGTATGCCGAGTTTGTGTCGGTGCGTCACGACTCGGTCGTTCGCATTCCTGATGACATGAGCTTCGCGCAGGCCGCCGCGACGCCGACGCCGGCACTGGCCGCCTGGGCAGGCGTCTTCGACGACGGTGGCTTGCGCGCCGGACAAAAGATCCTGATTCATGGCGGCGCCGGCGCCGTCGGCACGTTTGCGATCCAGTTCGCCAGGCAGGCGGGCGCCGAAGTCGCGGTCACTAGCGCAGCACACAACCGGTCCTATGTGGAGGCGCTCGGCAGCAACCTCGTTATCGACTACCAGTCCGAGGATATCGGGGCCGCCGTGAAGGCGTGGGCGCCGCAGGGCGTCGATGTCGTGCTCGACGCCGTTGGCGCAGGCACTTTGCCCGCCGCGCTGGACCTGCTGGCAACGGGCGGGGTGCTCGTCAACATCATGACGCTCACCGCCGAAGACGCCGAGCGATTGCCGGCGCTTGCCGCCGAGGCAGGCAAGCGCGGTCTGCGTACCGCGATGACCTTCAGCCGCATGCCGAGCGGCGAGCGTCTCAGCCGTATCGCCGCGCTCGTCGAGCAGGCCGGCCTGCGAACACCGCGCATCGAAACCCTGCCGCTCGAACAGGCCGCGCGCGCGCTGGACCTCGTTCAGTTGGGCAAAGCCAAAGCGAAACTGGTCCTCGACGTGGCCGATCTGGCCGGCTGACATCAACTCAATATCGCTAATCACTAAGGAAAGCTGATGAATGACATCGGAACGCAGAAACTCGCGGGCAAGTGCGCGCTCGTGACTGGCGCGAGCCGCGGCATCGGCCGCGCGATCGCGCAGCGGCTCGCCGCCGAAGGCGCCACCGTGGTGGTGACCGCGCGCAGCCTGGGGAGCACAGGGGACGTTGCCGGCACGCTGGCGGAGACGGTCGCGCTGATCGAGAGCGCGGGCGGCCGCGCGATTGCGCTTGCCGCCGATCTGACCGATGCCGTCGGGCGCGATGCGCTCGTCGAGCGTGCGGCGCAGGCCGCTGGCGGGCTCGACATCCTGATCAACAACGCGGGCGTTGCCGATTACGAGTGCGTCGATCAGATGCCCATGGAGATGTTCGAGCGCACCTTCGACCACTATCTGCGCATTCCGTTCGCTCTCGCGCAGGCGGCGATTCCGCTGATGCGCTCGCGCGGCGCGGGCTGGATCGTGAATGTCGGCTCGGTGACAGCGCTGCCGCCGCTGCGGCCCTACGACGATTTCGCGCGTGCGGGGGGCGCCACCGTGTACGCAGCGGTGAAGGCCGCGCTGTCGCGCTTCACGCAGGGACTCGCGGCCGAACTCGAGGCCGATGGGATTGCCGTCAATCTGGTGGCGCCGAGCACCGCGATCCGCACGCCCGGCGCGGCCCGCTACATCCCGGAGGGCTACCCGACCGAGGACGTCGCTTATCTGGCCGAGACGGCGCTCGCGTTCTGCCTGCTGCCGGCGCGCGAGCGCACGGGCGTCATCGCGCACAGCCTGCATTTTCCGCTCGCGAACGCGTTGCAGGTGCGCTCGCTCGATGGGCGCACCGTGCTGCCGCCGCCGACGGTGCCGGCCTACGCGCATCCGCACATCAACCCTAAGGGAGCTTGAACATGACGACATCGATTCGCTTCGACGGCGGGACGGCCGTCATCACGGGCGCGGCCAGCGGCATTGGCAGCGGACTTGCGCGGCACGCGGCCGGGCTTGGCATGCGCCTCGTGCTCGCCGATCTCGATGCGGCACGGCTCGACGCGTTCGCCGCGACACTCGACACTGAAGTGCTGTGCGTGCCGACCGACGTCAGCCGGCCGGAAGCCGTCGAGGCGCTGGCGCAAGCCGCATGGCAACGCTTCGACGGTGTCGATCTGCTGTTCAACAATGCCGGCGTTATGGCAACCGGCTTCAGTTGGGAAATTTCGCCTGAACGCTTCGAGCGCAGCTTTGCCGTGAACGTGCACGGCGTGCTCAACGGCATGCGCAGCTTTGTGCCGCGCATGCTCGAACGCAACGTGCCTGCACGCATCGTGAATACTGCTTCGATTGGCGGGTTCTTGCCGAGTCCGCTGATGGCGCCTTATTCGGCGACGAAGTTCGCGGTGGTGGCGCTGACCGAATCGCTGCATGGCGAGCTGAAGATGCTCGGCGCGCCGATCGGCGTCTCGTTGCTTGCACCGGGGCCGGTGCAAAGCTCGATCTTCGATGATCCGTTCGGTGGCGCACATGATCGCGCTGAGGTGCGCGGGTTCGTTGACACGATGCGCAAGATGCTGAGCGCCAATGGCATTACGCCGGATCAGTTCGCCGAACGCGTGTTCGAAGGGATTCGGGAGGGGTGTTATTGGCTGCTCCCGCAGCCGGAGATGATCGATCAAGCATTGCAATTTCGGACTCGGGAAATTCTGGCTAGACGTGATCCGGAGTTGCCCGCGTATTAATGACTTGTTTGAGTGTTGATTGGTGGTGTTGGTGTTGGTGTTGGTGTTGGCCTTTCCTTGTTTTCATGTCGGTATATTAGTGTTGCCCCTGTGCGGGGCGGCACCTACTTTTCTTTGCAGCGGCAAAGAAAAGTAGGCAAAAGAAAGCCGCTCAAACCGCCAGTGTGACGCAGTCCACCACTCGACCTATATCGGAGCGGCTCCGGGGCGTCTGTCGCCACGCGTCGTCACCCGGAGTGACTAAGGGCTCATCCATCCGGCGGCGCTGCGCGCGCCTTGGGGCATAACTCAAACCAGTGGGATGCACGTGTATTTATAGGACTCCAACGTATTCATCAGGCGGCACACCCGCTCATTCGCTGGGCAGCACGCTCGGTTTTCCTTGCAGACCCTTCCGCCCGCGCGTAGCGCGTGGCGGGAAGGATGAGTCCTTTGTCACTGAGGTGGAGTGTGCGAGGTGACGGATGCCCCGGAGCCGCTCCGATTAGAGGGCAGTGGTGGACGGCGTCACACTGGCGGTTTGAGCCGCTTTCTTTTGCCTACTTTTCTTTGCGGCTGCAAAGAAAAGTAGGTGCCGCCCCGCACAGGGGCAACACTAATATACCGACATGAAAACAAGGAAAGGCCAAAGCCACTAAAAACCACACCAAAACCAAAAAATCACAATTTCAAACCGCTCACTGAGAGCGTTGCACCCGCAGCTCACTCGGGCGACGCTATCGCCTGTACCCGTCCTTAACCTTAAATCATAAGGAATACAAATGAATAAAACCATTCACCTAACCATACCCATCTGCGCACTCGCGGCGGGCCTCACGCTAGCGACGGCGTCGTTCTCAAAAACCACCCCCGAAGACATAGCAAAGCTCGACGGCCCGCTCACGCCGATGGGCGCCGAGCGCGCCGGCAACGCGGACGGCACCATCCCCGCGTGGACTGGCAAGTGGCTCGGCGCGCCGCCGGACATCAACTACAAGCAGGGCGAGCGCTTTCCCGACCCGTACGCGAGCGACAAGCCGCTCTTCACGATCACCGCGCAGAACATGCAGCAGTACGCGGCGCGTCTCACCGACGGCGAGAAGGCGCTTCTCAAGAAGTATCCGGATACCTTCAAGATCACTGTGTATCCGAGCCATCGCGACTTCCGCTATTCAGACGACGTCTACAAGGCGATCCGCACCTACGCACCGCAGACGACCATGACGCCGGACCAGAACGGCTTGAAGGATTTTCCGCCGGTCGCGCCGTTCCCGGTGCCCAAGGACGGGGTGGAAGCCATGTGGAACCTGCGCTTTGCCTCGCTGATCGAGTGCGAGAGCGCCACCTACGACCAGGCGGTCGTCTATCCGGACGGCAACATCGCCCGGGGCAAGGTGAACTACTTCATCTACGGGCCGCGCGGCGCCATTCCGTTCCAGCCCTCCAATAACCCGCTCGTGAACAAGACGTTCGCGCGCGTGCAAACCCAGTTGCCGTTGTCCGACCGCGGCTCGCTCATCGTGAGCTACGACATGTGGAACGAGGAAGGCTCGGATACGCGCCGCGCGTGGCAATACAACCCCGGCACACGCCGGGTGCGCCAGATGCCCGAGTACGGCTTCGACCAGCCGATCGGTCCGGGCGGGTTCCGCACGGTGGACGACGACCGTCTCTTCAACGGCTCGGGTGAACGCTACGACTGGAAGATCCTCGGCAAGCGCGAGATCTACATCCCGTACGACAACTACAAGCTGATGGACCCGTCGATCAAGTACAGCGACCTGCTGACGAAGGGCCACGAAAACATGCAGTACATGCGCTTCGAACTGCATCGCGTGTGGGTGCTGCAGGCGACGCTGAAGCCGGGCTTCCGCCACCAGTACGCCAAGCGCGTGCTGTATCTCGACGAGGACAGCTGGAACGCAGTCGCCGCCGACAACTACGACGCGCGCGGCACGCTGTGGCGCATGAATCTCGCGCCGACGCTCTATGCCTACGACGCCAGATCGTTCTATTCGACCTCGGTGTTCTATCACGACCTGATCTCAGGCGCGTACTATGCGGACCGTCTGTCGAATCAGGAGGAGATGCCGATTCTCACGCATACGTCGAACATGACCGAGGCGTTTTTCTCCCCCGACTCGATCCGGGGCGACGGCAACTGATGTCCGCCGTGGCGCGCCCCGCAGCTCCTGCGGGCGCGCGCCGGGCACAGGTATCGGCAAGCATTTCCACGTGGTGGAAGGCGCGAATCACAGGTCGCTCTACGACGTGCTGAACGATGTCGATGAAGCGGTCTCGGTGCTCGCGCCGTTCTTCCTGCGTACGCTGAAGCAAGCAGTTCACGCCTCGCGGTACGTACCCTTTGCCTTGGCCGCGTGCGTGGCCAGGAAGTCCATCAGCGCGGGGCTCAGGCAATCAAAGGGTTCCAGGCCCTTGTCGCGCAGGGTTTGCCGCACTTGCGCCATTTGCGAAGGCGGCGTTCCGCTCTCGATGATCGACGAGACGAACGCCGCGAAACCGGGGCCGTCCCAACCGGCATCGCCGGACAGCTCGGTGTGGATGAAATCGAGCCCGAAGAACGGATGGTCCTTGTTCTCGATGCGGCCATACAGATGCGTGCCGCAGGCGGTGCAGGCATGGCGCTGGATAGTCGCCTTATCGTCGACGACCTTCAGCTTTTCGCCGTGTGCCACCACGGACAACTTCTCGCGCGGCACGACGCCCACGACAGAGAACACGGCGCCTGCGGGTTTCCAGCATTTGGTGCAACCGCATGCGTGGTTGAACAGCACCTGCGAAGCGACCTGCACTTCAACCGGGTCGCTGCTGCATTTGCAGCGCAGCGTGCCGCCTGCGAAGTTCTCAATACCTTTCTTGATGCCCTGATCGACAGTCGGGTGAAGTGCAATGGCCATGATGTGTCTCCTTGAAGGCGCGTGAGCGGTGAACGGTCGTTCGGATCGACTCGCCCATTGGGGCGGGCGAGGGCGGATGAGCGTGATACTGGGTATGAGTATAGGCCAATACTGAGGGGGAGTATACGGGGCGCGTGACGCGCCGTTGCGTACCGCAGGGCACGTTTTAGAAAAACTTAAGCATCGTGCATCGGCACACCTCTATTATTCGATTTTTTGAGTCCATATCCTTGGGCCAACGTTGTTCGCGCTATCCCGAAGGCTGTTCTGCTCTCGTTAACCCTCGCTTTTCGCGGTCAGGTCTCTAGCCTGCACCGCAAGCGACCTTTTCGAACAGGAATTCCATGTTTGCCATGAAGAAGACGCTGGTGTGTCTCACGCTGTCCCTTGCGGCGCTCTCCGCTCACGCAAAGGCATTGACCGAGTTGAGGTTCGGCGTCGATCCGACCTATGCCCCGTTTGAATCCAAAGCGCCGGACGGCAAGCTCGTGGGCTTCGAAATCGATCTCGGCAACGAGATTTGCCGGCGGCTTCATGCGAAGTGTGTGTGGGTGGAAACGGCGTTTGATGGGATCATTCCTGCTTTGCAGGGGCGCAAGTTCGATGCGATTCTTTCCGCAATGTCGGTTACGCCCAAGCGGGAAGCGCAGGTGGCGTTCTCGAGTATGTTGTTCAATACGCCGAGCAGTTTGATTGGGCCTCGGGGCTCTACGTTGCAGCCTACGGCTGCTTCGTTGAAGGGGAAGAATGTGGGGGTTGCGCAAGGGTCTACGCAGGAAGCCTATGCGAAGGCTTATTGGGCGCCGGCCGGTATTAATGTGGTTTCCTATGCGAATCAGGAGCTGGTTTATACGGATCTGCGGTCGGGGCGGCTTGATGCGACGCTCACTGATATGATTTCCGGTAGCAACGGGTTTTTGAAAACGCCGCAAGGGCGTGATTATGGTTTTCTTGGTGCGCCGGTTAATGATCCGAAGACATTAGGGGTGGGCGCCGCCATTGGGTTGCGAAAGGGTGATATGGAGCTGCGCGCGATGATCGATCAGGCGATTGCCGATATGATTAAGGATGGCACTTATCAGAAGATCGAGCGGCGGTATTTTGATTTTGATGTGTTGGGAGGGTGATTTTTTTTGGTTTTTTTGCGGTTCTTGGAGGGTATCTTTGGCCTTTCCTTGTTTTCATGTAGGTATATATGTGTTGCCCCTGTGCGGGGCGGCACCTGGGGGTGTCAGAATTTCCGTGTTTAAGGCGAGTTGAGAATTACACGGATGATCT
>NZ_SMRP01000019.1 GCF_004353915.1 Paraburkholderia silviterrae
TACGGTTGCTTTTCTTTGCCGCTGCAAAGAAAAGTAGGTGCCGCCCCGCACAGGGGCAACGCCTGCATACCGACATGAAAACAAGGAAACGCGCATAAACTGCGCAGACCACTCAGAACCACACCACCGCCCCAAAAAAGGCCCGTTCCAAACACGCGCGAGGCACTCAGCGCGATCCCGAATCGCACGGGCGATGTCTCAACTTGAGACGCGAAGCGAAACACATGTCGACTAGTGCGACACGTCACCCACTGTTCGCTACCGCGCTCTCCCGCCTGGTGGGCCGCATTCGTGTGGCATGAGTCCTGCTTCGATGGCTCGCACTCAACCCGAATCGCAACCCGAATCACAACGGCCACCTCATGAATAAAACCCTCTATGCCTTATCAGCAGGATTCCTGATTTATTGCTCACACGCCTGCGCACAGAGCAGCATGACCCTCTTCGGCGTGCTAGACGAAGGCCTAAACTATACGAGCAACGTGGGCGGCCACACGTCCTGGCAAACTTCGAGCGGCGAGCTTTCCGTCAGCCGCTGGGGCCTGCGCGGCACCGAAGATCTCGGCGGCGGCCTGAACGCCGTCTTCGACCTCGAAAGCGGCTTCGCGCTCGACAACGGCCAGACGGCCTACGGCGGGCGCCTGTTCGGCTACCAGTCTTATGTCGGCCTGCAGTCGGACCGTTACGGCACGCTCACGTTCGGGCGCCAGTTCGATTCAATCGCCGACACCGTGGGCCTCTTGACGGCCAACGGCAATTGGGCCGGCTTTCTGTTCTCGCATCCGCTCGACAACGACAACACGGACGCCACCTGGCACGCCAGTAACTCGGTCAAGTACACGAGCCCCGCATGGGCCGGCCTCACGGCCACGGCGCTCTACGGTTTCAGCAATCAGGCGGGCGGCTTCGCGAACAACCGCGTCTTCAGCGCGGGCGTCAACTACACGTGGCAAACGCTCACGCTCGCGGCCGTCTATGCGGACCTTGGCGCGCCAGGCTCGAACGCGGGCGGCTCGATTGCCGCCGACGACATCGGCTTCGCCGCGCAGAACCAGAAAACGTGGGGCTTTGGCGCGAACTACGGCATCGGTCCCGTCACGCTCGGCGCCGTGTACACGCGCGCGAACGTCATGCAGCCAAGCGCTTCGATCTACGTTGGCGACCTGGGCCTTGGCGATCACGCCAGCCTGAAATTCGACAACTTCGAAATCAACGCGCGCTACAACGTAACGCCCGCCGTGATTTTGGGCGGCATGTACACGTACACGCGCGCCACGCTCGACGAGGACAGCGGCCGCTCGTCGCTGCACTGGAACCAGGTGGGTGCGATGGCGCAGTACCTGCTGTCCAAGCGCACGTCCGTGTATGGCCAGGTGGTCTGGCAGTCGGTCTCGGGCGGCAACACCGGCACGCCGCTCGACGATGCGCTGATCCCGGGCACGGCGGGCGCCTCGTCGAACTCGCATCAAATCGTCGCGCGTGTCGCGATCAATCACGCGTTCTGAAACGCGCCGGTCTCCGGGGCGATTCCGGCCCGGCAAAAACGCGCGAAGTGGCCTAAACTGGCGCCCTCGTTCGACGCGATGGCGCTCGCGCATTTCGCCCAACCCGCTACTTTGCCCAAGTTTTCGCCCATGTTTTCGCTTTCCGACACCCTGCCCGCCGACAAACCCGCCCTCTATGCAACGCTCGCCGCCCAGGCGCGCGCGCTGATCGAGGGCGAAGCCAATGTCATCGCCAACGCGGCGAACTTCTCGTCGCTCGTGTTCAATTCGCTCGAAGGCCTGAACTGGGCCGGCTTCTACTTCTTCGACGGCACCGAGCTCGTGGTTGGCCCGTTCCAGGGCAAGCCCGCGTGCGTGCGCATTCCGCTCGGCAAGGGCGTGTGCGGGACCGCCGCGCAGACGCGCGAAACCCAGGTCGTCGCCGACGTGCACGCGTTCGCGGGCCATATCGCCTGCGATTCGGCTTCGCAATCGGAGATCGTCGTGCCGCTCGTCGCCGCGGACGGCTCGCTCATCGGCGTGTGGGACGTGGACAGCCCGCACCTCGCGCGCTTCGATGAAGACGACGCGAAAGGCATGGCCGAGCTGTGCCGCGTGTTCGTGGAATTCGGCTGGAAAAAAGCGGCCTCGCGCTGAGCCTCGCTGCCCCAAGCCGATGAACGCGCTCGGACGCTAACGGGGCAGTGCCAGCGGGAGCGCGCCGCTACGCACTAGCCTCAGGGCCGCCCGCCTTCAGGAAATCGACGAACGCCCTGAGCGGCGTGGGCAAATGCCGCCGGCCCGGATAGTACAGAAAAGGCCCGGAAAACTGCGGCCACCAGTCCTGCAGGAGCGGCTCCAGCGCCCCGCTTGCGAAATGCGGCGCCAGCATGTCCTCGAACAGCGCGATCACACCCGCGCCGCTCAATGCCATGTCCACAGCAAGGTCGAACCCCGCCGCCGGTTTCACCACGAGCGCTCCGGGCGGATCGACGCGCAGCGTCTCGCCGTCGCGCTCGTATTCCCAGATCGCCATCGCGCCGCCTGAAAAACGCACGCGCAGGCAAACGTGCCCGAGCAGATCGCGCGGGTGTGCGGGCCGGCCGCGCGCGGCGAGATACGCAGGCGACGCTGCCGTCGCGAAACGCTGCACGCGCGGGCCGATCGGAATGGCGATCATGTCCTGCTCGAGCCGCTCGTCGTAACGGATGCCCGCGTCGCAGCCCGCCTCCAGCACGTCGACGAAACCATCCTCCACGACCACTTCCACGCGGATCTCGGGATACGCCCCCATGAACCGCGTGAGGATCGGCGGCAGGATGCTGCGCGCCACGTTGGCCGGCACGTTCAGGCGCAGCACGCCTGCGGGCCGATCGCGATAGCCGTTCAGGACGTCGAGCGCGGCTTTCATTTCCGCGAACAGCGGCGTGATGCTTTCGAGCAGGCGCTGGCCCGCTTCCGTGGGGGCCACGCTGCGCGTGGTGCGGTTGAGCAGGCGCAGGCCGAGCTTCGCCTCGAGCCGCCGCACGGCCGTGCTCAGGCTCGACGCCGAAACGCCGCCCGCGCGCGCCGCGTCGCGAAACCCGCCCGCGCGCGCGACGGCGGCAAAGGCGGCCAGATCGTTCATTTCGAACGCGGCGAACGAGGGGTTCATCGGCGTTGGGTTTTCGTGGCTCATATCGGTCGGGCCTGGCGTGTGTGTAGGCGTGCCCATTGTGCGGAATTTCGAACAACCCGTGCGGATCAGGTGGGATTATCCGCCAACGCGGCAGCGCCCATACTGGCGCCATCCGTTCACGAGGAGCATCGAGATGCCGCAAACGTCCAGCCAACCGTCCACTCATTCCCCCGCCCAACCGAGCCGCACGTTCGCGCTCGCGGGCCGGACCGTCAACCGCATGGGCTATGGCGCCATGCAGCTCGCCGGCCCCGGCGTATTCGGCCCTCCGAAGGACCGCGCGACGGCCGTCGCCGTGCTGCGCGAGGCGCTCGCGCTCGGCGTGAACCATCTCGACACGAGCGACTTTTACGGCCCGCACGTGACGAACCAGATCATCCGCGAGGCGCTCCACCCCTATCCCGCCGATCTCACGATCGTCACCAAGGTGGGCGCGGTGCGTGACGGCACGGGTGCCTGGCTGCCCGCGCAGGAGCCCGCCGATATCGAACGCGCCGTGCACGACAATCTGCGCAATCTGGGGCTCGATGCACTCGACGTGGTCAATCTGCGCATCATGGGCGACGTCCACCAGCCCTCCGAAGGCCCCATCGAAAGGCAAATGGAAGCGCTCGCCTCGCTGCAGGAGCGCGGGCTCGTGCGCCACATCGGCATCTCCAACGCGACGGCGAAGCAGATCGACGATGCCGGGCAGATCGCTCCCATCGTCTGCGTTCAGAACCACTACAACCTGGTCAATCGCGCCGACGACGCGCTGATCGACTCGCTCGCCGCACGCGGCATCGCCTATGTGCCGTTCTTCCCGCTCGGCGGTTTCACGCCGATCCAGTCGACGGCGCTCTCGGAGATCGCGCAGTCGCTCGGCGCCGCGCCGATGACTGTCGCGCTCGCGTGGCTCTTGCACCGCGCGCCCAATATCCTGCTGATTCCGGGGACGTCGTCGCTCGCGCACCTGCACGAGAACATGCAGGCGCAGACGCTCGAGTTGAGCGACGCGGTGCTCGCACGGCTCGACGCGATCGGCAAGCCGCGCGCTTGAACATGTGAGCCTGGCTGGCAGAACCGCCCACCGAAAAGCGAGGCGAAAAAAAACCGCGGCCATCGGACCGCGGTTGACAGAGTTCTGCCACTCTCATCGAACGCACGCGCCGCTCCCTCAAGCGGCTCGCGCGGAACTGCGTGGAGCGATGCGGATCGCGCAGATCAGGTCTGCGAATCCGGTGCCGCCGCATCGCCTGCGTCGGCTTGCTGGGTGCCGTCGTCGGCTTGCTTCTCGTCTTCTTTCTTCTCGACCATCTTCTCGAGCGCCCCCGCACCCTCGAAGCCCGCAACCGCAGCGGCCGCCTTCGTGAGGAAACCGGCGTCCGTATCGACCTTTTCCGTTGCTTCCACCGCGGCGATCGCGCCAGCGACCTTGCCTACTTCGTCCAGAATGCCCATTTGATCCCTCCGGTTGATTGCCGCTCGATTGCAGCCAGTTGCCTGCGTTGCGCCTGTGGGGCGCAGTCGCCGCACCCAGGCGCTCCGCCGCCCGTGATGCTCGCCGAAAGCGGCGGGCGTTGATGCATTTTGGGCGCACGCGATACGCAGGGCAATCATATCTCTCAAAAAATGACAATGGTTAACGGTTCAAACGACGTACGATTCTTGCGGCGCGTCAAGGGCGTGCTTATACTGAGTCCGTCTCCTCCATGTCTCCTTCGACGTGGTTCAAGCCCGCCCCGTGTTCAACTCAGCGAACCTTTCGGCGGGCTTTTTCTTTTCTCCCGTTTCTCTTCCGCGGCATAATTCACGTTTCGTCTTTCAACACGCTGTCGCCATGAGTCTCCACACCTGGTGGTTGTTCCTCGCCACTGTCTTCGTCGTCTGCGCCATTCCCGGCCCCAATATGCTGCTCATCATGTCGCACGGCGCGCAGTACGGCATGCGCCGCACCAGCGCGACCATGGGCGGCTGCCTTTCCGCGCTCGTGCTGATGCTGGCCGTCTCTGCCGCCGGCCTGGGCGTGTTCCTGCAAGCGTGGCCGACCATGTTCAACGTGCTGCGCTTCATTGGCGCGGCCTATCTCGTGTATCTGGGCATCAAGGCGTGGCGTGCGCCCGTGCGCGAAAGTGGTGCCGACACCGCCGACGCAATGGCCGAGGCACTCACCGCCCGCGCGGGGCGCTCACCGGGCGCGCTCTTTCGCAACGGCTTTCTGGTGGCGAGCAGCAACCCCAAGGCCATTCTGTTCGCGGCCGCGCTGCTGCCGCAGTTCATCGACGCGAGTCGTCCCACGCTGCCCCAGTTCGGCGTGCTGGTGGCCACTTTCGCCGTGTGCGAAGTGAGCTGGTACCTGGTCTATGCGGGTTTCGGCACGCGCATCGGCGCGACGCTCAAGAGCCGACGCGTAGCGAAGGCTTTCAACCGCGTGACCGGCGGCGTGTTCGTCGGCTTCGGCGCGATGATGGCGCTCATGCGCCAGTAAGCGATTGCCGCTTGCGAAGGCCTGGTGCGGTGGCGCGGGAACCATTAAAGTTCAACTCTGAAGTTAACCGCTTCCCTTTTGCGACCCAAGCACAGAATCGCACCACGTTGGCGCACAATTCGGCCTTAGCCGACCTTCGGCGATGAGTGGCGGTACGTCGGCTGCAGGTTGGCTTGCCTGGCACCAACCATCCTGGCCTCAGGCGTTCGACGATACTTTCGTTTGCGGGGCAGCTCGATCGCTTTCTGGGGCGTCACGCCGCGCAGCTTCACAAGGGCGATTGATATTCCACCGGCTTGTACGGCATCGAAACACGTTTTCGGATCGTGATGCAATATTTATTGCGGCCGGTGTAACCAATTCGGCTTGCCGGCCGTATTGCATTGTGCGCGTTGGCGATCTGCGCGCAGTCAGGATATTCCTCAGGCATTTCCTCAGTGCTTTGTTTGCCGTACCACGACGTTGCACCGGCACGGCACTTATAGGAGCTGGCAATGAAATCGAACCTGCGATGTGTCTTGTGTGCGTCTTTTCTGTTGATCCTTACGGGCGTGTCCCATGCCCAGTCGGCCAATGCGCCTTCGGACGCGTCAAACATGACGGGCGCGATGCCGGCAGCTCCCAGCGCGAAGAAGGCGGACCGCGCGCTCTCCCACGCTGTCCGCCGTGCATTGGCTAAAGCGCCAGGCCTGGATGTTTCCGGGATTTTCGTTCGCGCGCGAGACGGTGCCGTGACGCTGAGCGGCTCGGTTCGCAATAGCGACCAGCTCCGGCAGGCGGAAGACGTTGCGCGCTCTGTGCAGGGCGTGAATTCCGTATCGAACAAGCTGACGTACTTTCACGGCGGCAACGGCTGAACGCTCGGTGACAGCAAAACAGACAGGGGGCAACTGTTTCGCGCGCCGATAGTACCGGATGCGATGTGATGACCGGGGCGGTCATTGTCTATTACGGAGGGGAGGTCAAATTCGCTACGGTTGGAATGAACCGGCCGGAACTGGTCGCCAGGTGCCTCCTGACGGATCTCGTTCAGCGGGCAGAGTCGAGCAAGCGCAAGCAATCGTGCCATTGAGAACTCCGCGCACCTGCGTCGTCCGCCGCCCCATGCGATGCATCGTGCCGCGCAATGGTGCAGGTCACCCGTCGAGTTCGTTCAGGAAGGAGAGTAGCAGCCGGTTCACTTCGCGCTCGCGCTCGCGCTGCAGCCAATGGCCCGCGCCTTCGAGCACGTGAGCACCGCGCAACCCCGGCAGCACTTGCGGCAACGCAGCGACGCGCTGCTGCATGCCTGGAAACCTGAGTACATCGTCGCGCGAGCCACCGATGAAGAGCGATGGCTGACGAATCGGGCAACCATACCAGGGGGCGAGCAATTCCGCGCTCCTGCGGATCGCGCGATACCAATTCAATCCACCACGGAAGCCGGTGCGTCGGAACTCCGCGACGACATATTCGAAGTCGTCCTGACGAAGCCAATCCGGCAATACGTCGGGGTCCACGGTGTTGTCGAGGACGCCGGCGCCCGGCGTGAGGATGCCTGCGACCATGCGGCCCGGGCCGTCGCCCGACATGCTGAACGTGAGGCGGCGCATGGTCGCTGCGACGTCGGCCTGAAGCTCCTCCTCAGCCACACCCTCCTGCTGGAAGTACTGCATGTAGAAAGTCGTCACGCCCTGCTGCTCGAGTGCCGTCAGCAAGTCGATCTTCGCGGGGGGGACATAGGGTACGCTCAGGCCGGCGACGGCACGGAAGACATCGGGCCGTAGCAGCGCACTGTTCCAGGCCGCGGGCGCTCCCCAGTCGTGGCCCACGATCACAGCCGTTCCGGCACCGAGTACCCTGACCAGTTCCACCATGTCGCCTGCGTGGTGCAGCATCGTGTACTGTGCAGGGTCGGCCGGTGCGTCCGTACCGCCGTAGCCGCGCATGTCCGGCGCCGCGGCGCGGTAGCCCGCGTCCGCGACCGCAGCCATTTGCGCGCGCCACGAGACCCACGACTCCGGAAATCCGTGGCAAAACACCACGAGCGGCCCCGCGCCCTGCAGCGCGACACGCATGCGGATGGCGCCAACCTGCAGCGTTTCGAGCTGCACCTCGCGGGGGACGCTCACGCTGCCTCCGCTGCTGCCAGAAATTGCGGAATGCGCTGCGCCGCGTCAAAAGCTTTGGCCCCGACGGCCTTGAGAAGGTCCTGCACGGCAGCGTCCACCTCTACGCCTTTGAGAACCACAACCTGGCCGTTGAGGCGGCACTGCCTGAGCCAGGCGCTCAGGTCGGGATTCTGCTGCCAGCGCGCTGCATTGGCGAGAGTCGGCAGCCACATACGCAGGTAATCGATCGGCAGTTCGGGCACAGGCACCGGCATGCACATCGCGTTCTGTTCCTGCAGATTCGCCAGGTGCGCTTCGACCCAGGCGATCACGCTGCCCGAAAAGACCGGCTGGCACCAGCGGACCATCAGGAGGTTGATCGCTTCATCCTGGAACACCGGCACGCCCGGCGCCGGCTGAATCGCGCAGGCAGTGCAGTCGATGTACAGCGTGTCAGGATCTGCGGCGAGCTCACCCTTCTCCAGTACGATCCGCGACGGCTCGATTGCGCGCACGCGGCCCAGCCGCACGATCTCACCGACCTTGCGCAATTGGGCCATCTCGCCGCGCGAAACGAGTGCGCAGCGGTAGGTCGTGGGTTCGATGGCAGGGTCGATCCGCATCAGCGCGCCGCCCGCTTCGAGCCGCCGGAACAGGTCGGGGACGTCGAGTGCGTCGCGGATCGCATCGAATTGCACCACGTTGTTCTCGAAATAGCGCCGCCAGCCGTCCGGGCCTGGCTGCATGTTGGCACGGTCCATCACCCAGGCGTCGCGCGGCATGATCCAGCGGATGCGCTCGTGCGGTACACCGTTCTCGATCAGCCAGATGCACGCATCCATGCCGGTCTTGCCGGAGCCGACGACGGTGTAGCACGAGTAAGGCCGCGCAACCTTCGGCAGCTCGTTGCAGGCAATGCATTGCACACCCGCGGCCACGCTGTATTTTGGTGGGTGGGTGGACGGCACCTCGGTTTTCGCAAGCGTGGCATTCACCCATTTGCGCCGCACGCGCACCTCGTGCTCGGCGCCGGTCAGCAGCGAGCGGAAGCGGTGCGTGTGGCCGTCGCTCGCGAAGTGATCGCATTTCGGGAACCACTGCACGCGGCCAGAGGTAATGAAGCGCTGTTTCATCACCTGCTCGAAATGCGCGAGCACCTCGGCCCCCGAAGCCAGACCAAGCATTCCTTCGTTAAAGCCCGTCGCTTCATGCGACCAGTCACTCAGTTCGCGCGATGCCACGCCATACCAGGCGGACGGCTGGTGCAGCCGCACGTACGGATAGGTGTCGTTCCAATGGCCACCGGGACGGTGGTGGCGATCCACCATCACGACTCGCGCATCTGGCGACTCAGTGAGCAACGTGTCGACGAATGCCATGGCGGTGGCGCCCGTCCCCGTCACGAAGTAGTCGGACTCGATCCATGCCATGTCACCCTCCTTGACCTTCAATATCGATCGACTCGCGCTCAAAGTAGAATTCCGGCACCGTCTTCGTCAAGGTTACCTAACCATGTCTATTCTCATGAGAATCCGCTCCATTGCGCGCAGCGATTTTCGTAAATGGAAAGTCCTTTGGGATGGTTATAACCCCTTCTACGGCCGCCATGGCGATACCGCCTTGCCCCAAAAAATAACTCGTTGGAAAGCGGCGGCCGCGCGCTTCGGCTACTGCTTTTGCTAACGGGACCCTGCCCGCATCGCAATTTCGCAACTCGGGGTTGGATCGTGTCTGTACGCTGCCGCACACACTTTTGAAGTGCACGCGGTCATTCGATGGTCAGGGGCACGACGCCGCGATCTCTACTCCGTCTTGAACGGCGGCTCACGGCGAAGTTGGTCCGCAAATCACCTCGCTATTCAAGTCAGCGCGATCAGGCACCAGGCTACTCCTTATTCAGATAATTTTTTTCAAGGTATTCTGACCTGAAATTTTGTGGCGGAGTGGGAATATCGGGTCGCCCCTCTGGTGTAAAGTCCATGAGATTCCAATACGGCCACACCGTGTCTACATGATTCCCTGACAATTCAGTTCCCCAGAAATGAAAAATCTTTCCATCCAGCCTCCTGAATACATGCATCACTGGCCATTGCATATCATCAGAGTCTCCCTGGCATTTGTAATCGGCCTGATAGGAGGAGCCCGATCCAGAAACCAGTGCAATCTGCGACCAACCACGCTGTTTGGCCCATGTATTGATTCGATCAGCCGGGGCTTTGGCAATGGCTACGAACGCGGCATGTTGAGTGACCTGATACCAGGTGCGATCAAACCCATCGACCAGCGACGTACATGACGGACAGGGATTGTCCCAGTTCGGACCAAACATGAATGAGTAAATGAGCAGGGTGTTTTTGTCTCCAAATAGCTCGGAGAATTTCACGCTATTGCCCACTTTCCCATCGTTGGCCCATTGGAAGACGTAGTCCTCTTTCAACTGCCCGCCTGGAGGAAGATTGCGGCGTTGTTTCGCGACTGATCTCACTTTGTCGACAAGCGCTTGCTCTTCTTTCAGCAATAAGTCACGCGCATCGCGATACTCTCTGCTTTCGTTTGGATACCGTAAATCACTCATGGCCGGCTCCTCCTGGAAACTGATATTTGGGTTCCCTTCTCTCCTGGACACATCGAATGACGGGATGTAAATTCGGGGGCAGGCAAACCCCATTCGAGTGTACTCTCAATGGTTGCTCGAGGCCGCCTTTGACGATGTATGCGGCACTGTCGACCGTCTCAATCGGGCCGCTCGCTGCCCGATCCTGAAAGGATCACACCCGACCTCGGTGCATAACCAGCTAGTTTCCGCGTCAAGGAACCCGGGTTTTTTACACAGTCAACGAACTGGGCCGCAGGCGTAAGGCTTGACTGCATGAGAAACCGACGGTATTTTTTGACTGGGCGCCACGCCCCGCGGCCTCACAGTCCATTTCGATTCCGTGCCTGCTGTGGAGTCTCGTCCGCACGGAAACTCGGACCAAAGCTATGCGTATCTACTTCCAGAACGCGTCAATCCCGACACGGGCCGCCAATCGGCTCAAATACCGCCTTTCGCTAAAGGAATCCCAGGCGCGACAAGTCACCTCCGAAGTCTTCGGCTATAGCGACTGGACCGCCCTCCATAGCGAGCTGGGAAGCGAAGTAGCTTCCGCACTCGACGAAGCGTGTGACAGCGCGACACTGACCGAGAGACGCGTATATCAGGC
The DNA here is from genome assembly GCF_004353915.1 of Paraburkholderia silviterrae. Taxonomy (GTDB): domain Bacteria; phylum Pseudomonadota; class Gammaproteobacteria; order Burkholderiales; family Burkholderiaceae; genus Paraburkholderia; species Paraburkholderia silviterrae. Next base: position 10,923 of record NZ_SMRP01000019.1, read on the forward strand.
GTCTCAATTGGCCGCATCTTCGATTGACCTCCACGGTGAATCCGCGGACGACTTTGTCCGATGGTGGCAACCATCGGCCGCGTACGCGCGTGACGAGGGCGCGCACCCGATAGAAACTCCCTTTGCCGGCTCAAAAGAAGATCTGAGTTTTCAAGAGGCGCTGAGTACGTTGGCTCACGTCGGGCAACATACCGTTGGCCACTTCGAACAGGCGCTCGTAGCTGGCATACATAGAACGGAAAACGAAAGCTCGCTGAAGTTTGTAGAGTCGATTGCGGATGAGTTGCTAAGCGGCAACCGAAACCGGGAACCTGAAGTGGCTCGTCAGCTGCTCGAGGCTTTGGCCTCGCGCGGACTGCCCCGGTCGATACTCAACCTGGCGACGAGTTTGACGCTTGGCGATGGTGGTCCGAAAGACGAAACGAGAGCCAGGGACTTGCTTAAGCAGCTAGCTGAATCTGCTTCAACTCCCGATGATCTGAAGCGGATTGCCGAATCACGCCTGAGCACCGCCTAAGCACCAGGTGTCCGGCGGAAACCCGGTACGTCCGTCGAGCTCCAACTGCGGGAGCGGACGGCGGAGACGGGCGGCCGGGCGTTGCTCCGGCTATTACGTCCGCGCCCCGTTGTCGGGCAATTGTTCCGATCATACGCTGGCGAGTGATGCGCACCTTTACACCTGCGATGCAGCCATTCGTGGGTTTGTTCAAGGTTCCGCAAAGCAGCCATTTATTCGTTGCACGATTGTCCAAAGCTCGTACGAATGGCGACAACGCCGTTGTATCAAATGGATTGCTATGAGTGTCGCTTGGGGTTCCACGCTTTGTGCACGAACTCAAGACGGTTGCCGTCGAAGTCGGCGACGTTGGCGGCGTAGTAGCCGGGGGCGAAGTAGGTACGATCTGCAGGCTTTCCCTCGTCGATGCCGCCGGCTTTGATTGCAGCCGCGTAGGCGGCGTCGACCAGTTCATTGGTGTCGCAGACGATCCCGAGGTACAGCCCGGTCTCGCCCGGCTTGCGTTGACGTATTTCGGGGCGCCAGCGGCAGTTATGTGGCGTCATAGCTCAGCGGGTAAAACCGGCCAGCAAGGGACATTCGATCTACGAAGCAGATACGTTGAAAATTTGACGCGTCCCAACACGCGTGCTCACCAGCCCTGGCGAGTAACAGACCTTTCAGCAAGACTACGGACTTATCTGGTGACGGCCCATTGAAGCCAGCTCCAATACTCGGCGCAAAAGAGGAAGAATCGGCACTTAACTCCTTCCAGAGTTAAAGATTAATGGTTTCCCGACCAGAATGCCTGGTGCGGATTCGAGCATGAGCGCGTCTGGAACATCCGGCCCCGGCCGGTTCGCGATTCACGCAAGATCGCGACGGCCTTGGAGCCGCGCCATCATCGCCTGCGCCAAAACGGTCTCGCGGGAATCGGGCATGCCACGAGAACGCAATACAGGCTTTGGCATCGGCATTACGGAGATGCCGGGTGCATGAAGAAGTAGAGCGGCTTGTCGTACAACAGGCACAAAATAAGAGCCGTTGGCTGATTCCCGTCGCGCAGTTCAGCGCTGATTTCAGTGCCGATGTGCTGACGGCCTACAGGTTCATCGTAGCGGTTTTCTGTCACGCTTTTCCGAACGATCGTCGAGCGGTTGAGCAGTGCCAGCATCTCTGTGTTCTTCGCCATGACCTTCTTTCCATAGGCAAGGCAGCGCTGCGCAGTGCCAAAATCGCTATTCTCAAAGCTCAAATCATCTGCAAGTGCCGCGCCTGCAAAGAGGAGCGCTGCAAAGCCAAGTGCGAATCGGTAACGCTTCATGAGTTGTACCTCCAGGTGAAAAATGTGGGAAAAGCGATAACTGGCAATCAAGATATTCAAAGCGGCGTCATCTTCCAGCCTTCCAATGTCGCCTCCAGCCGGTCGGTCAAATCGAGGCTCTCCAGAAACGCTTCGTCGTGCGAAACGACCATCAGCGCGCCGCGATAGTCGCGCAGCATCGCCTCCAGCGCCTGTAGCGAAGGCAGATCGAGGTGATTTCCCGGTTCGTCGAGCAGCAGGAGCTGCGCGGGAGGATCGGCATAGATCGCGCAGGCGAGCGCCGCCTTGAGCCGCTCGCCGCCACTCAGCGCACCGCACGGCGCCGCGAGTTTGTGCGCATCCAGTCCCAGTTGCGCGAGCCGCGTGCGCAACGCATCTTCGCCCGCCGTGCGATTGGCCTCGCGCATCTGCTCGATCACCGTGCGTTGAGGCGCGAGACTCGCGAGCCGCTGGTCGAGCCAGGCGCTCGCCACTCGAACCGAGCAGCGGCCCGCAAGCGGCGCGATCTGCCCCGCCAGCACTTTGAGCAACGTCGATTTACCGCTGCCGTTCGCGCCCGTCACGCCCACACGCTGCTGGCCGTGCAACGCGAGGCGAATCGCGCGTGTCCCGGGCGGCGCATGCGGCAGCACGACGTCGTCGAGCGCCGCGATCCAGCGCCACGCCATCCCGACCGCCGGCGCCGGGCACATGACGATACGCGCCGCGTCGGTCACTTCCATGGCGGCCTCGCGCACGTTCAAATCGAGTTGCTCGCGCGCGGCGGCGTGCTGCCGGCGCAAGCGCCCCGCCGTACTCTCGCTGCGTGCCTTCTGGCGGTCGAGCAGGATCTTCGCCTGATTGGCTTCGCGCCCGTGACGCCGGCCCTGCGCTTCGCGCCGCTCGGCGCGCTCGCGTTGCTCGCTCAGTGCGCGCGCCTCGCGGCGGCGTTCGACTTTGCGACGCTCGAGGAGCGCGAGCGCAGCCGCCTCCTCTTCGGCACGACGCTCCGCGTAGAGCGCGTAGCCGCCGCCGTAGCTGCGCAGCCCCGCGGGAGACAGCTCGACGATGCGCGCCATCGTGTCGAGCAGCCGCCGGTCGTGGCTCACGACCACGAGCCCCTTCGGCCAGCGCTGCAACTGGCGAATCAACGCGTCGCGGTTCGGGCGGTCGAGGTGGTTGCTCGGCTCGTCGAGGATCAGCCAGTCGGCATGCGAGAGCGCGGCGCCCGCGAGCGCCACGCGCATCGCTTCGCCGCCGCTCAGCGCTTGCGCCGGCGCGTGCAGATCCAGATGCCCGAGGCCGCAGCGTTCGAGTTCGGCCTGCAGGCGCGGGCGCAGATCCCAGCGCTCGCCGATTGTGTCGAAGTCTTCAGGCGTGCCGTCGCCGGCTTCGATGCGCGCAAGCGCGTCGAGCGCACCCTGCACGCCCGCCAGGGCGGCGACGGTCGTGTGAGCGCCGTCGACCTGGACTTGTTGCGCGAGGTAGAAGACCTCGCCCGTGCGCAGGCAGCGCCCGGCCGAAGGCGCTAGGCGCCCCGCCATCACGCGCGCGAGCACGCTCTTGCCTGCGCCATTGCGGCCGACCAGACCCGTGTGACGCGCGTCAAACAATGCGTTGAGATCGGAAAAAAGCGGCCTGCCGTCGGGCAGGAAGCAGGAGACGCCTTCCAGCGTCAATGAGGGATTCGTCATAAATCGATGCGTTGGATGCCAAACATTGCCCTCGATCAAAAGCTGCGAAAAATCGACGATGAGCCGACGAGGGAGCGCAGACGGACAGGCGCCGTCGGAGCGACGGCAGCATCAATGGCGCATGGGACGAAATCCTCAGGATGAACAAAACCGCAACGTCTGACATTGCAAATTCACTTCGAGTTCCATACGAATCCCCTACGCGACGTGTAGGTGTACGAAGCCGGAGAACGAAGACACGATTGAGGGTGCACCGTGCCGAACGCATCGGCGATAATCGAACGTTCCCCCTTCAACGTATGCAGCGAGATGACCCGCCCCGGCTCCCTGTTCCTGCCGCAGCAAGACGATCCCGGCGACGACGCATCGAAGGTCCGCCTGGCACTCGCCGTTCTCGACGCCTTCACGGCGGCCTTCAACGCGCGCGACATTGCAGGCATGGATGCGCAGTTGCACTTCCCGCACGTCATCCTGAGCGGCGAGCAGCTCGTGCTGTGGGAAACACCGGGGCAGCTGCCGCCGCACTTCTTCGACGACCTGGCGCGCGAAACCGGCTGGCACCATAGCGCATGGCATGCGCGCGAGCCGGTGCTCGTCGGCCCGCGCAAGGTGCACTTCGCCGTGACGTGGTCACGCAATCGCACCGACGGTTCGATCGTCACGCTGCACCACAACCTCTGGATCGCGACCGAGGAAGCCGGACGCTGGGGTATCAAGCAACGCTCCTACTAAACGCAGGACAGTCATGAAATCGCATCTTCACGCCATTGCCACGGCACTGCTGGCCGCCGCGCTGTTCGGCGTGGCCACGCCGCTCGCCAAGGCGCTGCTCGGCACACTGCCGCCCTTCATGGTGGCGGGCCTCTTCTATCTGGGCAGCGGCGCCGGGCTCGCGCTCGTCATTCTCGTGCGGCGCCTGCGCCGCCGCGCGGACGAGCCGCCCGCGCACGCGCCGCTGCGTCTGGCCGAAGTCCCGTGGCTCGCGGGCGCGATCCTCGCGGGCGGCGTGGCCGGCCCGGCGCTGCTGATGTTTGGGCTCGTCACGACGCCCGCGGCCACCAGCTCGCTGCTGCTCAACCTCGAAGGCGTGCTAACTGCGCTCATCGCGTGGGTTTGCTTTCGCGAGAACTTCGACGCGCAGATTGCGCTGGGCATGGTGGCCATCGTCGCGGGTGGCGTGCTGCTCTCGTGGAGCGGGCCGCATGCGGGGCTCGCGCCGGGCGCGCTGTTCGTGGCGCTCGCATGCCTGTGCTGGGCCATCGACAACAACCTGACGCGCAAGGTCTCCGCCAACGACGCCATGACGATCGCCTGCCTCAAGGGCGTGGTCGCGGGCCCCGTGAACCTGGCCGTCGCGTTCTGGCTGGGCGCGCACTGGCCGGACGGCGCACGGCTCGCGGGCGCGCTGGCCGTGGGCTTCGCAGGCTACGGCGTGAGCCTCGTGCTGTTCGTGATCGCGCTGCGCAATCTGGGCACGGCGCGCACGGGCGCGTATTTTTCGGTGGCGCCGCTGTTCGGCGTCGCGCTCTCGCTGCTGATCTGGCCGCAGCGTCCGGAGCCAACGTTCTGGCTCGCCCTCGCGCTCATGGCGCTGGGCGTCTGGCTGCACGTGCGCGAGCGCCACGAACACGCGCACACGCACGAGGCGCTCGACCATACGCATCGGCATCGGCATGATGCACACCATCAGCACGAGCACGACTTCGACTGGGACGGCATCGAGCCGCACACGCATGCGCATCGCCACGTGCCGATCACGCACACGCACGCGCATTACCCAGACGTGCATCACCGGCATTCGCATTGAGGGTGACGATGGCAGCGACGGTGTCGATTGCGGCACATGAAGCGCTTGTCGTCACCCTGTTGCACGCGGACAGCAATTTTCCCCAGGTGCACTAGCGGGCCGGCGCGCACAATCGCCTCACGACGCCTGCATGCGGGCGTGGATGAGCTTCACATGGGATCGAAGCAAGTGCTTTGCATGGGACAAGAGTAAGCGCTGAAGCACGAACTCCGGTCGACAGCTGAAGCAAGAACTCCGAATCGACAGGAGACAACGCGATGGCTTCCCTCTACCGCGAGATTCCCCTTGAAACCGACGCGGCCCGGGCCTGGGCGACGCTGCGCGATTCGCGCAACATCGCCAAGGTGTTCGCGGGCGTGCTGACCGACGCGCAGGTGGACGGCGATCTGCGCATCGTGACGTTCGCTAACGGCAGCGTGGTGCAGGAGCGAATCGTCGCCGTGGACGACGCGCACATGCGCGTGGCCTACACCGTCTGCGGGCCGAACTTCGAACAGCACGCGGCTTCGATGCAAATCGTGGCCGAAGCCGGTGGACGTTGTCGCCTCGTGTGGATCAGCGACTTTCTGCCGGACGAACGCCGCGCCATGGTCGAGCCGCTGATGGACGCGGGCTGCGCAGCTGCGGCGCGCAATCTGACGGAGTGAGGACGTGAGGCTGAACGACCACGGCTCCCTCTTCCATGCGCCGTTGGTTTGCGCATGGGCATCGAATGCTTTCTACGGGTGACGACGCTGAGAAAGCATTGCGCACGCTGATGATGCATCGGCCTTTCGCCGCTCGAGCATGCGCCGTATTCCGCACCTCCGATTCTCCTCACCCAGACCGCCCCTTCTCTCGCTGAACGGTCCCATCCCGGGAACCCCAGACACGCTCGCGCCTGCGCGACGTGCGACGCACCGCGTGTAATCGTGGCCCGTTGCACGCGGCTATTTGATGTACGACCAAGAAGCCATCCTGGTGACCCGCTATGCTCGAACAGGACTCGATCCCTCTTCGAGCCAATGGTCCGTAGCCGGCGAGCGCCGCTGTGGAAATGTGTATGCGTGGATGCCATTCAATGCGTGGATTTTTTATATGGAGTCGACATGAAAATGCGCCCTCTCATCCCGGCCATCAGCCTCTCGCTAGGCCTCGCCCTGACGGCATTCGGGGCCTCCGCGGCGCCAGCCACTCCCGCGCGCCCGCTGGAATGGGTGACGCTCGGTACGAACGCTGGCCCGTACATTCACCAGAACCGTTCGGAACCCGCGAATCTCCTGGTGGTCAACGGCAAGCCGTGGCTGGTCGATTGCGGCGACGGTGCCATGGAGCGGCTCGCAGCAGCGGGCTTTCAGGCCGCGGATGTTTCCGTGGTCTTCATCAGCCATCTGCACATGGACCATATCGGCGGTATCCAGGGACTGATCGGCTTGCGATGGATGACGAGCGCAACGACCCCCATGACCATTTACGGCCCTCCCGGCACCCAGGAGCTCGTCAACGGCATTCTCAAATCGCTGGCGCCTACGATAAAGATCGGCCAGTTCGAGCCGATGCGCGGCATGCCTCCCGACAAGATGGTCAAGGTCGTGACCGTCGAGGGCGGCGCCGATTTGCAGGTCGATGGCGTCCGTGTCCGCACGGTGCGCAACTCGCATTTCGACATGCCGCCCGGCCATCACCTCCCGGATGGCACCCAGTCGCTGGGCTACCGTTTCGACGTCGACGGCCAGTCGATCACCTTTACGGGCGACACTGGCCCGAGTGACGCGATGACCGGCCTTGCGAAAGGAACGGACATTCTCGTGAGCGAAGTCATCGACAAGGATGGCATGGAGCAACAGGCGCTGGCAGACAAGAAACGGCCGGTCGCGGCCATGAAAGCCGAAGTCGAGCATTTCGGAACGCAGCATCTCAGCCCCCAGGACGCCGGCGCGATGGCCGCAAAAGCCGGGGCGAAGCAACTGGTCTACACGCATATCGCTACCGTGTTCGGCGCCACGCCACCCAACGGAGACGCGATCGAGCGCGAGGCGATCGCGAGGATCGTGGCCGAGACGAAGCAGGTTTATAACGGCAAAGTGGCCGTTTCCAACGACCTGGACCGCTATTCCGTAGCGGCCACTCGCTAAGGCGCCTTGCCATCGACGCCGGCCCTCAGCCTCATCGCCCAGGCCAGGGTGCGCAGAAAGCATCACCAGAAACGCATGTAAAACGCGCGGGTGCACAGGCACTCGCGCATTCGGGTGCCGGGCCTTACTGCCTGGCGTCCGTGCTGTCCTTCGCGTCGTCCTCGGAGGTATCGAAACCCCAGTCGCCGTATTCGAGCCAGTCTTCGCCGAGCAATTCGATGGGGTGTTGCGTGCGTGATGAGCCGTTTCCGCAACTGAGCGACCCGGCGGGGCAATAGCGGTCGCAGCCCCAACAGATGCGTTCAGGATGCTTCGGATGTAGCGGGATCTTCTTGGCCATGACGGGTTATGGAACGGCGAATAGGCAACGAAATTCATTCTAGGATGCGCGGCCGAACGATCCAGAGACGCATTGCCGCATTTCATCCGGCCCGAACCTACCCTGCGTAACGCTATGAAGTCGCGCGTGCCGTCGCGGCCCGCGGCGGTCCCAGATTTGTTGGCGTCGCACGGGCTGGGCAGTTAGTTGCACTTTTGGCCGCCACGACGCATCCCTCCCCTTCAGCCCGACAATTCATCGAGCGAGACGCCATTGGTTCGCGGTCCGAAAGCGCCAATCGACACCATCACCACGAGCATGCAAAGCGTGATGCCCGCGAACACGCCATGCACGCCGAAGTCGCGCAAAAGCGCAGCGATGATGAAGCCCGACATCGTTGCGCCCACGCGGCTCGCCGAATAGACGACGCCGTTCGCGCGGCAGCGCACCCAGGTGGGAAAGAGCTCCGCCTGATAGGCGTGGTAGCAGACCGAGATCGTCTGCCCGGCGAGGCTGATCAGGATGCCGAGTACGATCAGCGCCGCGGTGCTGCGCGCCTGCGCGAACGACAGTCCGAAGACCACGACGGCAAACGCCGAACCAACGATGAGCCATTTGCGCTCGATCCGGTCGGCCACTGGCATGGCGAGCAGCGGGCCGCACGGCAATGCGATGGCGATCACGAAGGCGTAGAGCAGGCTCTTCGTGACGGTCACGCCCTGCCCGATCAGCAGTGTCGGCACCCAGTTCGCGAAGCCGTAGTAGCCAACGGCCTGGCACAGGTTGAACGCGATCAGCATGATGAGCCGCGCCCGATAGGGCGGACGCCACAGCTCGGCGAGCGACGTGCGCCGGTGCGCGGGCGGCGTGAGCACGGGCGCGGGCGCCGGCAAGTCGCGTCCGCTCTCGCGCCGCGCAGCCTGCTCCAGCCCCGCGATGATGCGCTCGGCCGCTTCCGTGCGCGCGTGGGTGGCGAGCCAGCGCGGGCTCTCCGGCACCGCGCGCCGCACGAACCACACCAGCACGGCGCCAAGCGCGCCGGCGAGCACGACCCAGCGCCAGCCATCGAAGCCGAACGGCGCGATGGGCACGAGCCACCACGAGAGCAGCGCCGAAGCCGGCGCGGCAGCAAACATGACGGCCTGATTGAACGCCATGGCGCGGCCGCGCATCTGCTGCGGCACCATCTCCGTGACGTAGCTGTCGATCGTGACGATCTCGATGCCCACGCCAATCCCCGTAATGAAGCGCCACAGGATCAGGCCTTCGGAAGAATGCTGCATCGCCATCAACAGCGAGCCCGCCGAATACCATAGCAGCGAGAATGTGAAAACGCTTCGTCGTCCGAATTTGTCGGGCAACCAGCCGAAGCACAACGTCCCCACAAAGAGCCCGCCGAAAGTCGCGGCAACGAACGCGCCGATGCCGTTGAAGCCGAAGAAGCTCGACGTGGTCGTGTGCAGCAGGCCGCTCTTCGCCAGGCCTGGCGCGATGTAGCCCGTGAAGATGAGATCGTAGACCTCGAAAAAGCCCCCCAACGAGATGAGCAGGACGAGCTTCCATAGCTGCCACGTGACGGGCAGCCGGTCGAGGCGCGCGGACAGGGCCTGCGCCGCAGCGCGCCCGGTCGCAGCCGCCTCCAGGCGTGCGCCTGCCACCTCGTCCGTGGTGAGGGTTCGTTGCATGTCTGTCTCCATGTCTGCCCTGCGTGCGGCATCGCTTTGGCGATCGCCGCCGCAAGGGCTTCGTTATGCGTGCTTGCGCGAGCCTCTACGGCCCGCGTTGGGTGACAGCGGCCGGGCGCCGTTACGGCTGCCGCGCTTGCGCACCGCCGAGCCGCGCGAGCACTTCCTCTGTGTGCTCGCCTACCTTCGCGAGCGGCTGGCGCACGCCCGGGCGGCGGCCATCCATCAGGAGTGGAAGCAGCACGACTTCGGTGGTCTCGCCGTCGTCGGTCTGCATGGGCGCGAGTCCGCCGCTTTCCCGCAGGTGCGGGTCGTCGAACAGCTGGTCCGGGCGCACGATTGGCGCATAGGGAATGCCGGCCGCTTCGAGCCGCGGCGCCAATTCGCTCACGTGCAGCGCCTTCAGGACCTCGCCGAGCCGCGCGAGCAATTCGGGCCGCACGGCCACGCGTGAAGCATTGGTGGCGTACTGCGGCTCATCGGCAAGCTTCGGACAGCCAATCACATCGCACAGCGTCACGAACTGCTTGTCGCTCACCGCGCCGATAAAGAGCTGCTCGCCTTCAGCGAGCGTGAACACGTCGTACACACTCCACGCCGAAACGCGCGAAGGCATGGACGGCGGCGCTTCTTTCGTCATCGCGTATTGCTGCATGTGCTGAGCGCTCAGAAACACGCAATTTTCGAAGAGCGCGCTCTGCACCTCCTGACCACGCCCGGTCGCGTCGCGCTCGCGCAGTGCCGCCAGCACGCCGATCGCGCCGAACATCCCGCCCATGATGTCGTTGACCGACGTGCCCGCGCGCAGCGGCCTGCCCGCCGGTCCTGTCATGTACGCGAGGCCGCCCATCATCTGCACGACTTCATCGAGCGCGAGGCGGTTCTCATAGGGTCCTGGAAGGAAGCCCTTGTGGGAAACGTAGATAAGGCGCGGATAGCGCGCCGAAAGCGTGGCGTAATCGAGCCCGAGCTTGTTCATCAGGCCGGGGCGGAAGTTCTCCAGCATCACGTCGCTCTGCCCGATCAGTTCGATGGCCGCGGCACGCCCCGCCTCCGTGTTGATGTCGAGCACGACGCTCTTCTTGTTGCGGTTGAACGAGCGGAAAAAGCCGATGCCGAGGCCGGGAAGATTGCGTGTCTTGTCGCCTCCAGGCGGCTCGATTTTGATGACCTCCGCGCCGAGATCGGCGAGGATCATGCCGCACGTCGGGCCCATGACCATGTGCGTGAATTCGACGACGCGCACGCCGTCTAGCGGAAGCCGTTTTGCTGTATTCACGATAACCTCAGGAAGACGAATCAATTTGATCGGTTTGGGTGGGCGGCACGAAACGTCTTCGGTAGCCCCGCGCGCCAGAGCGTGCCGTGCAACGTTTCGTGCTCGAGCCATTGCGCCACTTGCGCGCGCAAGGCGAGCAGCGCTTCGATGTCGATACCGGTCTGGAGGCCCATGTCGGCCAGCATGAACGCGAGATCCTCGCTCGCGGCGTTGCCGCTCGCGCCCGGCGCGTGTGGGCAGCCGCCGATGCCCGCGAGCGAGGCGTCGAAGCGCGTGACGCCCGCTTCCAGCGCGGCATAGACGTTGGCGAGCGCGAGGCCGCGCGTGTCGTGAAAGTGGGCGCACCAAAGCCGCTCGCCCGCGATCGCTCGCGCCTGCCCGAAAAGATCGCGCACGGCGGCGGGGTTCGCATAGCCGACCGTATCGGCCAGGCTCACGCGGTCCGCGCCCGCGTCGAGCAGCGCCTGCATGTAGCGCAGCACGTCCTGCACGCGCACGTGCCCCTGCAACGTGCAGCCGAACGCCGTGCCGATGCCACCTTCGATCAGCGTCTTCGCGCCCGATGTGTCGCGCGCGGCGCGCATGCGGGCGACTTCGGCGACCACTTCGTCAGGCGTCTTGCGCAGGTTCGCGAGGCTGTGCGCCTCGCTCGCGGAGAGCGGCACGAGCATGAGGTCGGCGCCGGCTTCGAGCGCGCGCTCGGCGCCCTTGAGATTGGGCACCAGCACCGAGACGAACAGGCCCGGCAGGCGCCGCGCGGAATCGACGAGCTCGGCCGTATCGGCCAGTTGCGGCAACAAGCGGGCGGGCACGAACGAGCCCACCTCGATCTCGCGCAGGCCAGCGGCGTGCGCCGTGCGCAGCCACTCGCATTTGCGCGCGGTGGGCAGCACGGTCTGGATGCTTTGCAGGCCGTCGCGCATGCCGACTTCACGGATTACGGCGCGCTCGGGGAATGAGGGCATGAAGGGTCTCCATAAGCTGCGGGCAGGTCCGCCGGTTCATGGCGGTCCAACGATGTGCTAACTTTAGCCATTCCCTGAGATACATAAAGCGGTATTTCGGAACCTCTAACATTCCGAACTGGAAACATAACGGCTCGGCATCGATGCGGACCGGAAACCCCGTGGAGCGAGACGGAGCAGTGCACATGCACGACATCGACATCAAGACCCTGCGATTGCTGGTTGCCGTGTGCGAGCACGGCAACATGGGCCGCGCCGCGCGCGAGGAGCACATCGAGCCTTCGGCGATCAGCAAGCGCATCGCGCAACTGGAGGCCAGCCTCGGCGTGCCGCTCCTCACGCGCTCGCGGCGCGGCGTGCAGCCCACGCCGGCGGGCGTCGCTCTCCTCGAGCACGCACGCAGCGTGATCTTCACGCTCGAGCGCGCGCTCGGCGACATCGCCGCTTTCGGCAGCGGATTGCGCGGCAGCGTGAGCGTGTGCGCCTCCGCATCGGCCATCGCCGAGGCGCTGCTCGACGATCTCGCCTCGTTCATGCGCATGCCGGCGCACCAGAACATCCGCGTGAACGTGGAGGAGCGCACGTCCAGCGAACTGGTGCAGCGCGTGCGCGATGGCGTGGCGTCGGTGGGCGTGTGCTGGGACAACGTGGAACTCGCCGGCCTGGCGTCGCGCCCCTGGCGCGAGGACCGGCTCGCGCTCGCGGTGCATCCCGACCACCCGCTCGCGCGCCGCAAGCGCGTCGCGTTCGCCGATACGCTCGACTACGAGCACGTGGGCCTGCCGCCGTCCACGGCCGTTCATACGCTACTGCAGCGCTCGGCGGCGCGCAGCGGGCGCACCATCGACTATCGCGCGACCGTGTCGAACTTCGATGCCGCGTTCCGGGTGGTCGCGGCGAATCTGGGCATCAGCGTCGTGCCACAGGAGGTCGGACAGACCTACACGCGCATCATGAACGTACGCATGATCGCGCTCGCCGATGCCTGGGCGCGGCGGCGCTTCATCGTCTGCTTTCGCGAGTTCGACGCATTGCAGCCCGCCGCCCAACGCATGGTCGAGCATCTCGTCGCGCGGGCGCAATCGGCACCGGAGGCTCGCGAGGCAAACGAGACGCGCAACTGAAGCGGCGCCTCATGAATGCCGCGCCGAAGCCCCGTGCGTCGTTTACACTTCCAGCATTCCCTGATCGACGCTCCGAATCTCGCGCCTTGCGCGCCCCAAGCCGCCGCCTTTGCCATGCCTGATGAAAAACGCCGCCGCGTCGTAATTGCGAGCCTGCTTGGCGCGATCGGTGCCGCGCGCACGCACACCAGCAGCGGCGCGACGCGCAACTTCACCATCGCGCTGGTGCTCAAGGGCCTCCCGGATGCCTACACGCAGACCATGATCGCCGCCGCGAAGGTCTTTCAGGCGCACGCCCCCTACCCCTTCACGCTGCTCGTGCAAGGTGTCACGGGGGAGACCGACTCGGACGGGCAGATCCGCCTCGTCGACGCGCTGATCGCCCAGCGCGTGAACGCCATCGTGGTCGCGCCGGCCGATTCGCGCGCCCTCGTGCCGGCCGCGCGCCGCAGCGTGCAGCAACGCATCCTCACGCTGGCGATCGACAATCCGCTAGACGCCGACGCGCTCTTGGCGGCAGGCATCCGCGTGCCCTATGTGGGCCCCGACGACCGGCGCGCCGCGCGGCTCGTGGGCGACTATCTCGCGCATCGTTTGCGGCCGGGCGACCGGGTTGGCATCATCGAAGGCGTGCACAGCGCGCGCAACGCACAGGAGCGCAACGCCGGCTACCGCGATGCGATGCAGGCCGCGCATGTCGAGATCGTGGCCATCGCGCCCGGCGACTGGGAATACGGTAAAGCCCGCCTCGCCGCGGCCGCGATGCTCGCGGCGCACCCCGGCATCCGCGCCTTGCTCTGCGCGAACGACAACATGGCGCGCGGCGCCGTGGATGCCGTGCGCGCGGCGCAGTTGAGCGGCCGCGTCCTCATCACGGGCTTCAACAACGACGACGCCATCAAACCGCTGATCAAGAAAGGCCAGGTGCTCGCCACGCTCGACCAGTTCGCGGCCAAACAGGCCGTCTATGGCCTCGACGAGGCCATGCAGGCCCATGTCGAGCAGCAGACCCAGGACGATCTTTCGGACTTCATCGAAACCCCCGTCGTGCTCGTCACGAAGGACAACGTTCAGGCCGGCCACGCACCATGAGACACCTCCCGCCCCTGAACGCCCTGCAGATCTTCGAGACGGTCGCCCGCTACGGCAGCTTCACGCGTGCGGCGGAGCATCTGTGCCTCACGCAAGGCGCGGTGAGCCGGCAGATCCTCACGCTCGAAGAGTATTACCGGCTGCCGCTGTTCCGGCGCTCGCCCAAGGGGCTCACGCTCACGCCCGAGGGCGAGCAGTTGCTGCCCGCCGTACGCGACGGTTTTGCGCGCATCGAAGAGGCCTCGATGCGCCTCACGCGCCAGCGCACCGAGCTGGCGCTCAAGGTGCCCACCTGCGTCATGCGCTGGATGCTGCCGCGCATCATGCGCTTCCAGGCCGAGCATCCCGATCTTCAGGTGCAGATCACGACTACCTGGCAGCACGAAGCAGATTTCCAGGTCGAGCCGTTCGATGCCGCCATCGTCTATGCGCCCGCACCAGGCGCGGGCGTTCATGCGGTGCTGCTCTTCGACGAATACCTCACGCCCGTGTGTGCGCCGGAGCTGCTCGAGAAGTCCCCCATCGCGCACGCCGACGACCTTGCGCGTCAAACCCTGCTGCACCCGACGCGCGACCACCGCGACTGGAAGCTCTGGCTCGCGCAAGCGGGCGCGCAGCATGTCAATGCCCACGCGGGCCCCACGTTCGAGTCGCTAGACCTCGCAACCAGCGCCGCGATGCAAGGCTTCGGCGTGGCCATTGGCGACCGCACGCTCGCCTGCGAGGATCTCGCCGCGAACCGGCTCGTGATGCCCTTCGATCTGGCCGTGGCGACGGGCTGGCGCTACTATTTCGTCTACCCCGAGTGCGTCGCGCAGCAGCAGAAGGTCCAGCGCTTCAGCGAGTGGATCGCGCAGGATCGAGAGCGCCCGGACGCTGGCTGACGCTCGCTCGAGGGACGCCGGCCAGGCGCTTGCTGAACGGGGCGAAGCGCGCTCCATGAGGCAAATGCATGCCAGCCATGAGAATTATTCGATTGCCGCGGCGGCGCGCTTTGGGCTAAATGGACACTTTCCATCACGGCGTCTGCCACGACGCCGCCCCCCCCGAGGGAGTACCAACCCATGCAGAGCGCCGCTCGCACACGCTCGAAGCTGCCCGACGTGGGCACGACGATCTTCACCGTCATCGGTCAACTCGCCGCCGAGCATGACGCGCTGAATCTCTCGCAAGGCGCGCCCAATTTCGAGCCCGATGCGCGGCTCGTCGAGAACGTTGCCGCCGCCATGCGCGCGGGCCATAACCAGTACGCGCCGATGGCGGGCATTCACACGCTGCGCGAAGCCCTGGCCGCCAAGTTCGAAACGCTGCACGGCGCGCATTACGACCCCGCCGACGAAGTCACGGTGACGGCGAGCGCGAGCGAGGGCCTCTACGCCGCAATCAGCGCGCTCGTGCATGCGGGCGACGAGGTCATCTATTTCGAGCCGTCGTTCGACAGCTATGCGCCCATCGTCCGCCTGCAGGGCGCGACGCCCGTGGCGATCAAGCTCGCGCAACCGGATTTCCGCGTGAACTGGGATGAAGTCGCCGCCGCGATCAATCCGCGAACGCGCATGATCATCGTGAACACGCCGCACAATCCCACGGCCACGATCTTCGACGAGCACGACATCGCGCGCCTGAAAGCGCTCACGCGCAACACCGATATCGTGATCCTCTCCGACGAAGTCTACGAACACGTCGTGTTCGACGGCGCGCAGCACCAGAGCATGGCGCGCCACCGGGCGCTGGCCGAGCGCAGCGTGATCGTCTCGTCGTTCGGCAAGTCGTATCACGTGACGGGCTGGCGCGTCGGCTATTGCCTCGCGCCCGCCGCACTGATGGAAGAGATCCGCAAAGTCCATCAGTTCATGATGTTCTCCGCCGATACGCCAATGCAATACGCGTTTGCCGAAGCGCTCGCCGATCCGGCGACTTATCTCGGCCTGGGCGAGCTCTATCAGCACAAACGTGATTTGCTGGTGAACGCGCTGGCCGGCTCGCGATTCGAGCTGCTGCCGAGCGCCGGCAGCTTCTTCCTGCTCGCCCGCTTTCGCGCCTTTTCCAGCGAACGCGACAGCGATTTCGTGCTGCGCCTGATTCGCGACGCACGCGTGGCGACCATTCCGCTCTCCGCGTTCTACACGGACGGCACCGACGACGGCCTCATCCGCCTGAGCTTTTCGAAGGACGACGCCACCCTGCTCGAAGGCGCGCGCCGGCTGTGCGCAATCTGAGCGGCCCCTGTCCGTTCTGGGTCGGTTACGCGCACATCAAACGACAACCATCGCAAGGAGATCACCATGAAGCTATCCAGGATATTGCTCGCACTCGCCTGCGCCTGTGCCGCGCTTCCGGCATTCGCGGATACGACCGCACTGCGCTTTGGCGTGGAGGCGCAATATCCGCCCTTCGAATCCAAGGCCGCCAATGGCAGCCTGCAAGGCTTCGACATCGACATCGGCAATGCCGTGTGCGCGGCCACGCATCTCACCTGCAAGTGGGTCGAGACGTCGTTCGACGGGCTGATTCCCGCGCTCAACGGCCGCAAGTTCGACGCCATCAACTCGGCGATGAACGCAACGGCCAAGCGCCGCGAGGCCATCGATTTCACCACGGTGATCTATCGCGTCCCCACCCGCCTGATTGCCCGCAGCGACAGCGGCCTCACGCCCACCACGGCGTCGCTCAAAGGCAAGCGCGTGGGCGTGCTGCAATCGTCTATTCAGGAAACCTATGCAAAGGTGCACTGGGAGCCGGAAGGCGTGAGCGTCGTGGCGTACCAGGACCAGAACCAGATCTACGCCGATCTCGCGGCGGGACGCCTCGACGCGACGCTCCTGCTCGCGCCCGCTGGCCAGACAGGCTTTCTCTCCCGCCCTGATGGCAAGGGCTTCGCGTTCGTTGGTGCGCCGGTGCGCGACGACGCGATCCTCGGCAGCGGCGTGGCATTCGGTCTGCGCAAAGGCGACGATGCGCTGCGCCAGCGCCTGAATGCGGCCATCGCGAAGCTCGAATCCGATGGCACGGTCGCGTCGCTCGCGCACAAGTACTTCGGCGATATCGACGTGTCGCCGAAGTAAGGCGTTGCGGATCGGCCATGTCATACGGCGCCGATCCGCAACGAGACGCAAGGGTCTGTTTCTAATTTGAACAGACCCTGGGCCTTATTGCTGCTTTTGCTGCTGCAGATACTGCCGCACGTCGCTCATCGAGACGCGGCCCGCATGCGCCGTGTCGATCTGGTCGAAATGCTGCGCGATATAACCGAGGCCGCTGCTTTGCGCCTGTGCCTTCGTGATCGTTGCACCATTGCTCAGAACCGAATTCGCGCCTAGCCGCGCTTCAATGCGCTTTTGCGCCTCTTGTTGCAACTGCGTCCCGGTGGATGGCGTCACGGGCATCGGACGGTTGGTGGGGAAAAACGGACCGTCAACGCCGTGCCCGCCTTGCGGGAGCGTGACAGGTGCCACGGCCTGGGTTGCCGCCTGCGCGTTGCCAAACACGGCAACGAGCACGACTAGCGGCACGAGGCGCCACAGTTTATTGAGTTCGGACATGATCACTCGCATTCATTGGGTGTGCATGAAAGTGTGGATCAGGTCCCCGGCTCCGCAGGGACCCGTCTCTTAAGCTTACTGCGTTGCAGTGGCCTGTGCAGTCGCCGTCGTAGGCGTGCCCGCCGGGCTCTCGTCGGACCACGGAGCGGGCAGCGTCCAGAGCGAAAGCGCCAGCGGAATGGGCTGTCCAGCGTAGTAGTTCGCGAGATCGGCCTTCATCTTCGGGCGCGCCACATCGTCCAGATAAATCATGTGTCCGCCCTGGAAGAAGTTGACCTGCAGGTTCGGCGCCAGTCCCTTCACCGTTTGCAGACGCGCGAGCTGCTTCTCCGTATTGAAGAACGGCGTGGCGAGATCGTGATAGCCGTTTTCGGAAAGCACCTGCAACTGCGGGTTTAGCTGGATCGCGCCCAGCAGATCAGGCAGCGTGTCGGGCAGTGGCTGGCCGTCGTGCGAGAAGTCCCATACGTTGATGATATTGTCGTTCAGCGGCATATACGTCGCGTTAGGCGCGCGGTAGCCGAGATAGTCCGGCATCTGTGTCGCCAGCGCGGTCGTGAACGGCTGCGAAATCAGAATGTCCGACGGGTCGCCGTCGCTCTGCAAGCGCGGATCCGAATTGGGCAACGACACGCGTCCATCGTAACGGCCGATGGTGGTGCCCGGGATCAGCTCGATATTGAAGGGATTCGCGTTGAAGTAGCCCTGTAGCGCCTGCAACGTCAGGCTCGAGGGCCAACGCCACGAGTCGAGCGTGCGCTGGGCCGGGAAAACGGGCGTGCCGAGCGCGCCCGGAATGCCAAGCTGGCTCAGCACCCACGATTGCGCGTACTTTCCAAAGTGGTTGTACTGGCCCGTCGCGAAGACCTCCGATTGATAAGCAAAGAGCCCCTGATCGATCAGCGGCGGCGAGACCTGGTTGAAGTACGCGGCGACCTCGGCATAGCCGGGGTAGTAGCCCGCGAGCGTATCGGTATCGAGCGCGAGACCCTCCGTCGAAGCCGTGATGGCCGTGGCCTCGATGGCGTCCGCGAAGTAATTCAGAATCGACGACTGCAGCACGATGCCCGTGAGCTTCACGCCAGCCGTTTCGAGCGCGAGCGCGAGCATGTCCGTACGCGGCGTGCCGTACGACTCACCATAGAGATAGATGGGCGAGCCGCTGCGATTGTTCGCCGCCAGATAGCGCATGATGAAATCGCGCATCACGTTGACGTCCGGATCGCAGCCCCAGAAGTTCTGGTTCGTGTACGGCTGAATCGCCTCGGAGAGGCCCGTGCCCGGGGGATCGATGAACACCATGTCGGTGGTATCGATCAGGCTTTCCGCATTATTGACGAGCGGAAAATTCGGCCAGTTCGTCATCAGCGGGTCGGGCGTGGCGACGCGCGTGGGCGCGAACGAACCGAGCCGCAACCAGATCGACGACGAGCCCGGCCCGCCGTTATAGATGAACGTGACGGGCCGCGGCGCTCCGTTCGTGCTCGGTGCGGTGTAGGCGACATACGACATCGTCGCCTCAGGCGTGCCATTCGCATTCGAGGCCGTCAAGTGGCCCGTTGTCGTCGTGTAGTTGATCGACGTCTTGCCCGACGTCCACTGATAATGCATGACGGCCGCCTTCTCCGCGACCTTGTTCAGCGGCAGGGCGTCGGTGGCATTGGGCGAATAAGCGACGGGGTCGACATAAGGCTGATTACCGTTTTGCCCTTGCGGGTTGCCGTTTTGCGCCTGCTGGCTCGCGGCCACCTGGTTCATTGCGCTCGCACCGGAAGCCCCGGAGCTGCCGTCTCCGCCACCACATCCCGCGAGCATCAGCACGCCAGCGATTAGCGCACCGGACGCGGCTAGCCTGCCCACGCCGCGCGGGCGGCCCTTGTTGAACCTACTGTCTGGATTCATTTCTGTCCCTGTGATTGGTGAAATACCGCTACACAAAGGCCGCCTTCGCCGGGGAGACGCATTAGGAAAACAGACTGCACATGCAAGAATCGCCGACACACAGCGGCTGACAATAAGCTTTCTATTTTCTGACCGTTTTAATTCAATTCAATGAATCGGCAATTATTCCGGATAACTAATTATATGGATCAGGTAATTCCGGAAACTTATACCGTTTCCCCCGAATACCCATTTGAAATATTTAGTAATGAATCTTGGCAGAGGAAAAATAGAGGGTGTTGCAGCGCTTTGTCAAGGCAGAGTTTTAAAGCCTTTAATACCAGCCATTAACTACGCAATACGCATATCAGGCATGCGTGCGCCCGGCCATGTATAGCGGCACACCTTTATTTTGGAAAACCAGATTTGATCCGTTGAGAAGCTCTGGAAGCGGTGCCGCAGTCCGACAGACAATGTGACCTGCGAACGCTTACCGCCCGCGGGTTTTCAGCAACGCCATTGTGAGAGAGCAGTCCGGCTTACGCCGGGCCGCTCACTGGAAGTGCTGCTCGTCAAATCAATCTCGGTACCGGAAAGTCCGGCGCGGCATCACTCGCCGAACGGATTGTCGATTGAGGCTGCCGGCTGCGTGAACCATTGCGGACCGCTTTGCGTCATGTAGGCATGGTCCTCATGCCGGATGCCAAATTCGCCGGGCACGCACAGCATCGGTTCAATGCTGAAGCACATGCCCTCCTCCAGCGGCACGCTGTTCCCTCTCACCAGATAGGGATGTTCGTGCAGTTCGAGCCCAATTCCATGCCCGGTGCGGTGTGGCAAACCCGGCAACCCGTAGTTGTCGCGGTAGCCAACGCTCTTGAGATACTCGCGCACCGCGGCATCGACCGACTCGGCTGTCCTGCCGATTTGCGCCGCTTCGAACGCACGACGTTGCGCCCGCTGTTCGTGCTCCCAGACTTCGCGCTGCCGGTCACTGGGTGTTCCGAACACGTAGGTCCGGGTAATGTCCGAGCAATAACCGTGCAACTGGCAACCGGTATCGATCAACACCATGTCGTTGCCTTCGAGCGCCTTGGGCGCACTGACACCGTGCGGGAACGCCGTGTCGCCACCGAACAGGACGATGCAGAAACTGGAGCCGCGTCGCGCACCCACCTTGCGGTGGGCTTTATCGATGAATTCGGCGACTTCGCCAGTACTGATGCCTTCACGCAAAATGCGCGCAACGGCCTGATGGACACGCAGCGTCATGTCGTTTGCACGCTGAAGCAAAGCGATTTCCGTGCGCGACTTCTTCCTGCGGCAAACCGTGGTGATCCTGGCCGCGCCCACAATCGCGAGACCGTCCGCGTGCTCGCGCAGTCGCTCGTAGGTCAGGAAGGGAGATGTCTCGTCGAGCGCCAGCGTACCAGCGTGTATGCCCATATCCCGAATGATCCGCATGGCGTGCAGCCAGGGGTCATCGTGTTCGTCCCATAGGTCGATCTTTCCCGGTATCTTCAGCATGCTGTCGAAAGTGCCCTTTTCGAAAGCCGGCACGATGTATCTGACTTCACCTCGGGCAGGAATGATCGCCGCCACCAACCGCTCGCTGCGGTGCCATGAAATGCCGGTGAAATAGAGCATGTTGTTGTTGGCATCGACCAGCATGGCATCGATACCCGCGTCCCGCATCAGCTTTTGCGCGAGCGCGATTCGGTCGAAATATTCGCCGTTGCTGATCGGCGCCACACCCTGCGTCATATCGTGCAGCTTGTCCAGTTCGATTTCCGCGCTCGAACCACCAACACCGATAGTCATGCTTCGCTCCAAGACATAGGTTTCAAACAGTTTCGATAAATACTGCGCAACAATGCGGTCTACTTCACGCTAACGCCGTCGAAACGCACATAACCGAGCGGCTCGATGCGCATGTCGACCACGCTCTTGCGCGCCGGCTGATAGACCGTCGAGTTGGCGATCGGTGAGAATGGCAATTGCTGCGCGAAAATTTGTTGCGCTTGTGTATAGATGTTTGTCCGTGCATTGAGATCCGTTGCCGCCCTGCCCCTCTGGACCAGATCGTCGAACGGTTTGTAGCACCAATGAGCAAAGTTGTTGCCGTGCACAGAATCGCAACCGAGCAGCGTTCCCAGCCAGTTGTCCGGGTCGCCGTTATCGCCAGTGAAGCCGATCAGCATGCTGTCCTGCTCCCCTGCATGTGCACGTTTGATGTACTCGCCCCACTCATAGGTGACGATCTTCGCTTTCACGCCGATCTTCGCCCAGTCGGCCTGGATCATCTCGGCCATGAGACGCGCGTTCGGATTGTAGGGGCGCTGGACAGGCATCGCCCAGAGCGTCATCTCAAAGCCGTTCGGCAAGCCCGCCTTGGTGAGCAACGCCTTCGCGTTGACAGGATCATAGGACGAGGGCTTAAGACCCGGATCGTACGACCACTGCGTCGGCGGCATGGGCGCGGTGGCGGCCTGCCCTGCGCCTTGATACACCGATTCCAGAATGGCCTTCTTGTTGATCGCCATGTCGAGCGCCTTGCGCACTTCGACCTTGTCGAACGGCTTGCGCTCGAAGTTGTACGCGAGATAGCCAAGGTTGAAGCCCGGCTGCGACGGAACGTCGATATCCGCGCTGCTCTTCAGCGGCCCGATATCGGCCGGGCGCGGATAGCTCATTACCTGGCATTCGTCGCGCTTGAGCTTCTGTACGCGCACGCTGGCATCGGGCGTGATCGAGAAAATCAGCTTCGAAAGCTTCACCGCACCCGGCTTCCAGTAATCAGGATTGCCATCGAAACGGATGGTCGCGTCCTTCGTATAGCTCTTGAAGATAAAAGGGCCCGTGCCCACTGGATACTGGTTGATGTCGGCGGCCTTGCCGGCCTTCAACAACTGGTCCGCGTATTGCGCCGACAAAATCGAGGCAAACTCCATCGCCACGTTCTGGATGAACGGCGCGTTGGGTTCATTCAGTGTGAACTTCACGGTATACGGATCGATCTTCTCGACTTTCACGATCAGCTTGTCGAGGCCCATGTCGGTGAAGTACGGGAACGACACCGGATACGCCTTGCGAAACGGCTGGTTCGGGTCGAGCATGCGCTGGAACGTGAACACGACATCGTCGGCGTTGAACTCGCGCGTGGGCTTGAAGAACGCGGTGGTCTGAAACTTCACGCCGTGGCGCAGATGAAACGTATAGGTCTTGCCGTCAGGGGAAACGTCCCACGATTGCGCAAGGCCGGGCTCGACCCTGGTGCCGCCGCGCTCGAACTCGACAAGGCGGTTGTACACAGTGAACGTGTTCGCGGTAAAGTCGGTGCCAGTCGTGTACTGCGCCGGATCGAATCCTCCCGGGCTACCCTCTGAACAGTACACCAAGGTGCTCTCGGCAGCCCGTACGTGATGGGCAGCCATTGCCGAGAAGGCCACGATTGCGGCGACCACCAGATTTGCATACCTGAATGATGGCCGGCGGCCAGGGTTGTGCTTCATCGACGCTGCCTCCCTTATTATTCGTTATTGGCTTTGCCGGATCTTCCATGGATCGCCCTTAGAAGAACGACACCGATTTAATCCATGCCTGATCTCTAGCATCCTTCAGTAGACATTTTCGACAAGAATAAAATCAGCGTCTTGATGCCGTTCTACGCCGTAAATGACGAAATCTGCACAATCAAGGTCCGGCGAGACGACGGGCAGCGTCCTGCGATAGTCCGTCTGGAGGCGAGCTTCTTCACGTTGGCGCCGAGGCGAATTGCGGCGTCTGCGCGAGAAGCGCGGCGCTGAGGGTAGCGCCGCGCCGCCGCGCCGCATCACACTGCGGCACGCGGCGGCATTGATGCGTTCAGTGACTGATATCCTCGAGTGACAACCCGCGCGTGTTCGGCCCGAGCAGAATCATCACAATGCCCACGAACATGGCCACGCCGATGAAGATCGCCACGCCCGGCACGCCGTAGTGATGCAGCAGAATGCCGATGGCGAGCCCCGCGAACGCCGCGGCGATCCGGCTCCACGAATACACGAAGCCCACCGCGCGTGCACGCACGCGCGTGGGATAGAGCTCGGCCTGATAGCCGTGGTAGGCATAGGACATCACGTTCGATGCCAGCGTGAAGAGCACGCCGAGCACGATCAGCACGCCCGGCTGCGAGGCCTGCGAGAAGAACGCGATGACGATCGCCATGACCAGCAGGCCACCGACGATCTGCGTCTTGCGCTCGAGCTTGTCAGCGAACCAGACGCCAATGAGCGGGCCGAACGGATTCGCGATCGCGATCACGAAGGCGTAGGCGAGGCTCTGCGTCACGTGAATGCCGCGCTCGATCAAGAGCGTCGGCACCCATGCCGCGAAGCCGTAAAAGCCGATCACCTGCGCCATGTTGAAGATCGAGAGAATCACCGTGCGGCGCAAGTAAGGCGGGCGCAGCACTTCGCCAAGCGAGCCGCGGCCCCCTTTTTCGAGCTGAATGGCTCCGGGCGGCGGCAGCGCAATCCCCTTCTCCGCAGTCACACGGCGCTCGATTTCAGCGACGATGCGCTCCGCTTCATCCACGCGTCCGTGGCGCGCGAGCCAGCGCGGGCTTTCCGGAATGTTGCGCCGCAGGAACCACACCACCACCGCGCCCACCGAGCCGATCAGAATCACGACGCGCCAGTAGTCGAGGCCGAGCGGCTGCGTGTCCTTCAGGATGTACGCGAGAAATGCGACCACCGGCACCACGCTGAACGTGATGAACTGGTTGACCGCGTAGGCGCGGCCGCGCTCGGCGCTTGGGATCAGTTCGGAAATGTACGTGTCGATCGTGACCAGCTCGATGCCGATGCCGATGCCGGCGATGAAGCGCCAGATGTTGAGCCCCATGCCGGTCGTCTGGAACGCCATGATGGCCGTGCAGGCGATGTACCAGATCAGCGACCACGTGAAGATGATGCGGCGCCCGAACCGGTCGGCCACCTGGCCGAATACGAGTGCGCCCACCCACAGCCCCGCGAAGGTGGAGAACACGAAGGTGCCGAAGCCGGCAACCTTGAGTGGCCCGAGCGCGGAAAAGAAGCCGAGCGACTCGGGCGTGAAGAGGCCCGAATGCACCATGCCCGGCGCGACGTAGCCGGTAAAGAACAGGTCATAGAACTCGAATACCCCGCCGAGCGAAAGCAGGACCACCATCGACCAGACCGTGAACGACGGCGGCAGCCGGTCGAATCGGGCGGCGATTTCCGCGGATTTTTCTATTGACATCGAAATACCTCACACCCTTTTTGTAAGCATATTGGAAGCAAATGACCGATGTATCGCGCGCCATGCGATACGCCTGCTGTCTCCTCGGCGTAGATCCTTGCGTCGTCATCGTTCTGGCGGCGCGGGACACGCGAGACGCAGCAAGCCGTCGCCGGACGCGTCGATACGCGGCACAGCTTGCAGCTTATTTGTACCGGAGCATCAAGGCACCTGGTTGAAACCCAAATTCGCTCGTTTTATAGCGCGGGCGTGACTGATATTGGCCGCTATGGCCGATATGGCCGATATGGCCGCTTTGGCCGCTATGGCCAATTTGGCAAATAAGGCCGGCACGGTGCATTTTCGTTTTGCCGAATCCGGTTTCGACTTTAATGCAGCCGCTCGGGGAGTCAATTCCATGCTCGGCACAAACGCTTTTATGATTCTTTCTGTCTCACGCCTGGCCAACCAGCTCCCGCATCAGGCGGGACGTATCGAGGTCTCTCGCCTGCGTCGCGCCCGCAACACATCCTCGCTTGTCGAGCCGCTCAGCCAGTAGCCAGCAAAAGGCGTCCAGTTCCGCGCTGCCTTGTGCCGCGACGAACTCTTGCACGACTTCGTGCACGGCCGCTTGCAGCGTCGCCGCCGAAAGCGTGCTGGCGATATGCGAAGCCCCGCGCGCGAGTTCGAGCGACCAGGCCGACTCGTAGTAATACATGCCGCTTTGCCGCGGCTTTCTCTGGTTCTTTTTCATTTTGCCCCCGTTCTGCGCCGATCTCGCAGATGCCGGCATCTTTGCAGGAGGCGGCATACGGGAGCAACGATCGTAAGGGGCGTGACAACCAAACCTGTCCGTACGTCTCAAATACTTGTTGCGATGTCTCACGCATGATCTGTTGCGCGAACGCCGGGACGAACTGCGCCGGCCTGGCTCAACGCATCAGGGACATCCAGTAACGCCAGTCGTCCACAGAGGCGTTTTGCGTGGGCACGGCATTGCCGTTCAGCGCCAGCATGCGCACGGCGCGAGGAGACAGGCCAATCGAGCGGCGGAATGCACGGGCGAACGCGGGCGGCCGGCGCCAGTTCGCTTCGGGCCGGAGCCGGTTCAACGCGCGGCGCGCACGCCGTCCTGCGAAAGCCAAACCGGTTTTCCATCGCCCGCAATCACGACCGCAGTGAGTGTCGCGCGATCCGGACGCTGAGCGACCTCGAACCACTTGGCGCCCGCACCCTGCTTCAACAGCAGTCCGTCCAGCCCGACGCCCAGCAGCCCATTTTCGACTTCGTGCTCGCCTACCGCGACGATGCGCGAACCGGCGCGCGCCGCGTCCAGCAGCATCATGTGCGCCGGCGCGCTCCAGGCGCGCACCGGTTTGGCCGCCCAGTCCGCCACCGCGCCATGGGGCTGTGCAAAAGCCGTAGCACTCGCGCACAACACGGCGCAGGCCAAAAGCGTCTTGATCATGATTCGGTCTCCTGACATCAATGGCTGAACAGGCCCGGCGCGCGCGCCGGCTTGCGGCGCGGGAACCACCGCTCCAGCACCGAGGCCAGTGCGGGCAGCGCGGTCATCGCCATCAGCAGGTTCACGAGGAACATGAACGCCAGCAGCTCGCCCACGTCCGCCTGGAACTTCAGCGCCGAAAAGCTCCACGTCGCCACACCGATTGCCAGCGTGATGGCCGTGAAGATCGTGGCCACGCCCACCTCCAGCATCGCGTGCTGGACCGCCTTCACGATGCTGCGCTCAACGCCTGAACGCCAGCGAACTGCTGCGACTTGCCTTGGGAAGGCCTTGGGAAGGTATAACGCGTGTCACTTCCAGCGACCACCTGATCATCGCAACGCCTTACAGAAATTGTTCGACCAGCGCACTGAATGCCGCACCATGCTCAATTTGCGTCCAGTGCACGCATTGCTCGAACACGTGCAGCCGCTCGGGTCCGATGAGCTCGAGCAGCCGCAGCGAATTCGAGGGCGGAATCACCTGATCGTCACGACCGTGCACGATCAGTGTCGGCATGCTGATCTCGTGCAGCGCATCCGCATGGCACGCAAGCGCATCGACATCGTTATCCGTTCAATTGCTGCCGCCATCGAAGCGCTCCCGGCGCTCGATCTCCAACGGGCGGCAAGCTTACGATGAACTCGAAGCGGACATTTCCATGTAGCCAGGCCTGGACATTAAATCGGCCAACAATGGCCGCCGCCGGCAAAAAATTCTTCTATAAGACTGCACGATTTACGCCCCGATTTATAAGGGTCTTTACCAGATTGACAAGTAATCAGGCGCCAAAACAAGAAAACACCTCCGGCGTGGGCCGATCGCCCTCAGCAACCCGCAAATCCTTGCTCGGCGGGCTTTTGGCGTGGCAACGTTTTCAGCGCATGGCCGCCCGAACCGGGCCAAACCGGCCGGCTTCCTGGCCAAACGGGATCGCGCAACGTCATTCCATATTATGAAATTGATGGACAGTAAGCCCCCAGGTCTCCTCAAATTGAGGCAAAATCCAGGTGTTTCGCCGACTGCGCGCAGCCGGTGGTGTTACCACCCTGTTTTTGAACCCCGCCAAGAAGCCGATGAGTACCCAGCAACCCACCATCATCTATACCCTGACCGATGAAGCGCCGCTGCTCGCCACCAGCTCGTTTCTGCCGATCATCCGCACCTTCGCTGCGCCGGCCGGCGTGAACGTCGAGACCAGCGATATCTCCGTTGCGGGCCGCATCCTGGGCGAATTCCCCGAGTTCCTGAGTGAAGAGCAGCGCGTGCCGGACAATCTGGCCGAGCTGGGTCGCCTCACGCAGTTGCCGGAGACGAACATCATCAAGCTGCCGAACATCAGCGCGTCGGTTCCTCAGCTCGTTGCCGCGATCAAGGAACTTCAGGGCAAGGGCTTCAAGGTCCCCGACTATCCGGAAGACCCGAAGACCGACGAAGAAAAGGCCATTCAGAAGCGCTACTCGAAGTGCCTCGGTTCCGCCGTGAACCCGGTGCTGCGCGAAGGCAATTCGGACCGCCGCGCGCCGCTCGCAGTCAAGAACTACGCGAAGAAGCACCCGCACAGCATGGGCGAGTGGAGCATGGCTTCGCGCACCCACGTCGCGCACATGAAGCACGGCGACTTCTACCACGGCGAAAAATCGATCACGAACGAAAAGGCGCGCGAAGTGCGCATGGAGCTCGTGACGAAGAGCGGCGAGACCATCGTCCTCAAGCCGAAGGTGGCGCTCCAGGCTGGCGAGATCGTCGACAGCATGTTCATGAGCAAGAAGGCGCTGCTCGCGTTCTACGAAGAGCAGATGGAAGACGCGCGCAAGACCGGCGTCATGCTCTCGCTGCACGTGAAGGCGACCATGATGAAGGTTTCGCACCCCATCGTGTTCGGCCACGCCGTCAAGGTGTTCTACAAGGACGCGTTCGAGAAGCACGCGAAGCTCTTCGAAGAGCTCGGCGTGAACGTCAACAACGGCATGGTCGATCTGTACACGAAGATCGAAGCGCTGCCGGAATCGAAGCGCGAAGAAGTGATCCGCGACCTGCACGCGTGCCATGAGCACCGTCCGTCGCTCGCGATGGTCGACTCGGCCAAGGGCATCTCGAACCTGCACGCGCCGAACGACGTGATCGTCGACGCATCGATGCCCGCGATGATCCG
Source organism: Paraburkholderia silviterrae (assembly GCF_004353915.1). GTDB lineage: Bacteria > Pseudomonadota > Gammaproteobacteria > Burkholderiales > Burkholderiaceae > Paraburkholderia > Paraburkholderia silviterrae. The sequence continues at coordinate 39,127 of NZ_SMRP01000019.1, forward strand.
CGCCGGCGGCAAGATGTGGGGCGCCGACGGCCGCCCGGCCGACACGAAGTGCCTGATCCCGGAAAGCACGTTCGCGCGCATCTACCAGGAAATCATCAACTTCTGCAAGACCAACGGCGCATTCGATCCGCGCACGATGGGCACGGTGCCCAACGTCGGGCTGATGGCGCAGAAGGCCGAAGAGTACGGCTCGCACGACAAGACCTACGAAATCCCGCAAGACGGCACGGCGCGCATCGTCGACAACGCCACGGGCGAAGTCATCGAAGCGCTCACGCAGGAAGTCGAGCAAGGCGACATCTGGCGCATGTGTCTCGTGAAGGACGCGCCGATCCGCGACTGGGTCAAGCTCGCCGTCACGCGCGCACGCAACTCGGGCATGCCGGCCGTGTTCTGGCTCGACCCGTACCGTCCGCACGAAAACGAGCTGATCAAGAAGGTCGAGGCGTACCTGAAGGATCACGACACGAGCGGCCTCGAGATCCACATCATGTCGCAAGTCCGCGCGATGCGTTACTCGCTCGAGCGCGTGATCCGCGGTCTGGACACGATCTCGGTCACGGGCAACATCCTGCGCGACTACCTGACCGACCTGTTCCCGATCATGGAGCTGGGCACGAGCGCGAAGATGCTCTCGATCGTTCCGCTGATGGCGGGTGGCGGCATGTACGAAACGGGCGCGGGCGGCTCGGCGCCGAAGCACGTGCAGCAGCTCGTGCAGGAAGACCACCTGCGCTGGGACTCGCTTGGCGAATTCCTCGCGCTGGCCGTGTCGCTCGAAGACCTCGGCATCAAGACGAACAACGCGCGTGCCAAGCTGCTCGCGACGACGCTCGACGCCGCCACCGGCAAGCTGCTCGACAACAACAAGGGCCCGTCGCCGAAGACCGGCGAGCTGGACAACCGCGGCAGCCAGTTCTACCTCGCGATGTACTGGGCGCAAGAGCTGGCCGCACAGAAGGACGACGCGGAGCTCGCGGCTCACTTCGCCCCGCTCGCGAAGACGCTGGCCGAGAACGAGAAGGCCATCGTGGGCGAACTCGCCGCGGTGCAGGGCAAGCCGGTCGATATCGGCGGCTACTACATGCCGGACTTCGCGAAGCTCGCCGAAGTCATGCGCCCGAGCAAGACGTTCAACGCAGCGCTCGAAGCCGTGGCGAAGTAAGCCCCGGCTCGAAGTCGAGAGGCCGGGCTGGGTCTGCCCTACCCGGCCTCGTTCGGCACGAGGCGCCTCGCCTCATGAAAATCGCCCTTGCAGCGTAAGTCGCTGCAAGGGCGATTTTGTTTTGTCTCGTAGAAGAGCAACGAGGGCCACCGTATGGTTGCCCAACTCGCCGGCCCCCATCTGGTTTCCCCAGGACCACGGGCAGCGCTCTTTTCTAAAAGTGCTTGCTATCGCACCACCACTGAAATACATTGGTCTATCCAAAACCAATTTGTGGGAGACCAGTCATGCGTCAGTTCATTACGGCTGTGGTTGCTGCATCGGCATTGGGCGCTGTTGCGGCGCACGCGCAGGAAGTCGTCGTCATTGGGCATTCCGCGCCGCTGACGGGTCCGCAGGCCGCAAACGGCAAGGACAATGAGAATGGCGCGCGCCTGGCGATCAACGAGCTGAACGCGCAGCACGTTACCGTCGCGGGCAAGGCGGTCACGTTCAAACTGGATTCGCAGGACGACCAGGCAGACCCCAAGGTGGGCGTGCAGGTCGCCCAGAATCTCGTCGACAAGGGCGTGGTCGCCGTCATCGGCCCCTACAACTCCGGTGTGGCGATCCCGGCATCGCGCGTCTATCACAATGCCAATATCCCGATCCTCCCGGTTGCGTCCAATCCCGCGCTGACCCAGCAGGGCTTCAAGAACATCTTCCGTATCGGCGCGAGCGACGAGCAGCTGGGCGGCACGATGGCCGAATTCGCCGCCAAGACGCTTCACGCCAAAACGGCCGCCATCATCGACGACAGAACGGCCTATGGCCAGGGCGTCGCCCAGCAGTTCGAAGATGTCGCGAAAGCCAACAACCTGAAGATCGTCGATCATCAGTTCACGAATTCACAGGCAACCGACTTCCTCGGCATCCTCACCGCCATCAAGGCCAAGAATCCCGATGTGATCTTCTTTGGTGGCTATGCCGCCCAGGGCGCGCCCATGGCCAAGCAGATGCGCCAGCGCGGCCTGCGCGCCAAATTGCTCGGCGGCGACGGCATTTGCTCGGCCGACATGGGCAAGGTTGCGGGCGATGCGGCCTCCATCGTGTATTGCGCTCAAGGTGGCGTGGCGCTGGACAAGACGCCCGAAGGCCGTGAATTCCTGAAGAAGTACCACGACGCCTACCATATGGACACCCAGGTGTATGCGGTGAACTACTACGACGGCGTAAAGTTGCTGGCCGACGCGATGGTCAAGTCCGGTACGACTACGGACAAGCAAAAATTGATCGATCAGTTGTCCAAAGAACACTACAAGGGCGTCGCGGGCACCTATTCGTTTGACGCGAAAGGCGACCTGCAAGGCGCACCCACGACGGTTTATGTCATTCGCAACGGCCTGCCCGTGCCGTATACAAATTAACTCATCCATCAGCCTGGTCATTCGATTCTCATGAAGCCGACACGCACCATTTCGACCGTCGAAGTTCACACCGGCGGCGAGGCCTTCCGCATCGTCACGAGCGGCCTGCCGCGCCTGCCCGGCGACACCATCGTCCAGCGCCGCGCATGGCTCAAGGAAAACGCCGACGACATCCGCCGCGCGTTGATGTTCGAGCCGCGCGGCCACGCGGACATGTATGGCGGCTATCTCACCGAGCCCGTCTCGCCGGGCGCCGACTTCGGCGTGATCTTCCTGCACAACGAAGGCTACAGCGACCACTGCGGCCACGGCGTCATCGCCCTGTCCACGGCCGCCGTCGAGCTGGGCTGGGTGCAACGGACCGTTCCCGAAACGCGCGTGGGCATCGACGCACCGTGCGGCTTCATCGAGGCCTTCGTCAAGTGGGATGGCGAGCACGCCGGCAGCGTGCGCTTCGTGAACGTGCCGTCATTCCTCTGGAAGCGCGACGTGACGGTTCAAACGCCGAGCTTCGGCAAGGTCACGGGCGATATCGCATACGGCGGCGCGTTCTACTTCTACGTCGACGGCGCGCCTTTCGATCTGCCGGTGCGCGAATCGGCGGTCGAAAAGCTCATCCGTTTCGGCGCCGAGGTCAAGGAAGCGGCCAACAAGGCCTTTCCGGTGCAGCATCCGGAGATTCCCGAGATCAATCACATCTACGGGACGATCATTGCCAACCAGCCGCGCCATGAAGGATCGACCCAGGCCAATTGCTGCGTGTTCGCCGATCGCGAAGTCGACCGCTCGCCCACGGGCTCGGGAACCGGCGGACGCGTGGCGCAGCTCTATCAGCGCGGCGAGCTCAAGGCGGGCGAAACGCTCGTGAATGAATCCATCGTCGGCACGATATTCAAAGGCAGGGTCCTGCGGGAGACGTCGGTCAAGGGCATTCCCGCCGTGATTCCCGAAGTCGAGGGCGAGGCCTATATTTGCGGGTTCGCGCAGTGGATCATCGACGAGCGCGATCCGCTCACCTACGGCTTCCTTGTGCGTTAAAACCATTCTCCCCGTACCTGGGGTTTTCAGCGCACGCCTGATTTTCCGGCGTGCGCTTTTTTTATTTATCCAGGATTTCCTGAGAAACCCAGACGGAACGGCGATGTGCCTCTCCGAGCATCAGGCGGACCGCGTGCGCTTGCTCGGCTTCACCAGCCTTTCCACGGCGCTCCCGGTCACCTCCTTGAATAGCGCGACGTTGCCCTGCACGCGCGCGGCCAGCATCGCGCCGTAGACCACCGACACCAGCGTTGCAGCCTCGGTTTGTGCCGACGAGCCCAGTTTGATGAGGCCGTCCTTCACGCCCGATTCGAGCACCTTCTCAATCCACGAAGTCAGGGTGTCGAAAAACATTTTCACCGCTTGCGCCACTTCCTCGGGCAGCGCGGGGAGCTCGGCGCCAAGCATGCCCGCTACGCAGAACGGCGCCGTATCGTCCGCAATGCAGCGCTCCCAATGACCGATGTAAGCGTGCAATTGCGCAATAGCGTCGGCACCGCTCGCTTGAAGTGCCGCAACGTCGGTATCGAGTGCTTCCCGCCACTCGTCCAGCACAGCGATCACGAGATCGGTTTTAGCGGGGAAGTGATGGTGAATGCTCGCCTTGCGAATGTCGATCGATTCTGCGACGTCCGCATAGCTAAACCCGCTATAGCCGCGACGCATGATGAGCTGCCGCCCCGCTGCGACGATCCTGTTTGCCGTTATGTCCCCAGTTGCCGTCATTTTGCCTACCATCTAGTCGGTTGATTCATCGATAGTCTACCGTGGAACGCGGCCTCATTGCGAGTCGCAAAAATCTTCTTGCATCTCAGCCATCCTACTAGTAGGATGGCTACATCGAACAGGTCATGCCCTGTCGGTTCCTCAGTTATCTCACCCACCGGAGCACGAAAATGAAGACTTCCTCATACCTCACCCGCATCGCCGCCGCCATCGCCCTTTCCGCCGCCGCGCTCGGCTCGCAGGCCGCCACGGCCGCGCCGGTCAAGAACATCGTCCTCGTCCACGGCTATTTCGCCGATGGCTCGGGCTGGCAGGCCGTTTCGAAGATCCTTGCGCGTGACGGTTACAAGGTCTCGGTCGTGCAGGAGCCGGAAACCTCGTTCGGTGACGACGTGCAGGCCACCACCCGTGTGATCGATGCGCAGGACGGGCCCAGCATCCTCGTCGGCCATAGCTACGGCGGCGCGGTGGTGACAGAGGCCGGCAACGACGACAAGGTCGCGGGCCTCGTCTACGTGGCCGCGTTCCAGCCGGACACGGGCGAGTCCCCGCTCGAGCTGACCAAGAAAATCCCGCCCGCAACCAAGGCCATCAAGGCAACCGCCGACGGCCATCTGTACATCGATCCGGCGAATTTCCACGAGGATTTCGCTGCCGACTTGCCCGCCTCCGAAGCCAGCTTCATGGCCATTTCGCAGGTGACGCCCGCCGCCCAATCATTCGGAGTACCGATTAAGCACGCCGCGTGGAGAACGAAGCCGAGCTGGGCGCTCGTCGCAACGGCCGACCGTGCGATCAATCCCGACCTGGAACGCTTCATGACCCAGCGCGCAGGCAGCAAGACGGTCGAGATCGACTCGAGCCACGTGGCCTACATGTCGCATCCGGCGGCCGTCGCAAAGCTGATCGAGCAAGCCGCCACGCAGTCCAGCAAAGAATGACGATCAGGTGGGCGCAATATCGCGCTGGACACGATGGATGTGCTGCTCCACGTAGAACGCGGCCGCATCTGCGTCGCCGGTCACGATGGCTTCGTAAATGAGCCGGTGCTCCGCGACGTAGAGGCGGATGCGGGCGGGATCGTAAATTCCGTCGTCCTTTAGACGCTTCCACAAGGACTGGTCCATCGTGTCGGCAATCTCCTGGGCGAGCTTCACCAGCAGCGCATCGCCGGTCATCACGGCAAGCTGGCGATGAAACAGGCGGTCACTGTTGTTCCAGAGCGCACGCTGTTCGGGGTCCGAAACATCGGTCAGCGTTTCCATCTGCGCGAGATAGTGCTCCGCGAGCGCGTCGCGCTTCTTGTGGGCCGCCGCCCGGCGCGCGATGGCGGGCTCGAGAATCAGGCGCACGTCCAGCGTTGCCGACGGGCTGTAGTCCGCTTCGACCAGGCTGGCTTCGACAGTGCCAGCCGGCGCACCGGCCCGCGCCAGCACCTCGGGGGCATTCGCCGCGACATAGGTGCCGGAATTTCTGCGCGTGAGCACGAGGCCTTCGTTCTGGAGCGCCCCGATCGCCTCACGCACTGCCGGGCGGCCGACGCCGAACAAGGCGGCCAGCTCGCGCTCGGAAGGCAGGCGCGACTCCGGAAGGTATCTGCCGGCCCGGATCTCCGCGCGGATCTTTTCGGAAACCTGTTCGTAGATCTGGAGGGGGCGGAAGTTCGCGGGGAAATCGATGCGTGCGGAGGCCATAGAGGATCGGTCGAAACGTTGGTCTCCAATATACCACTTACTCGCGCCGTCAAAACCACCAGAGCCGCTGCCGACCTGCACCGTACCGATGTGGATTGCACGAATGCCAGATGGGGTCAATATATTGGATTCATGGATTGATAACAGGCCAAATGTGGTTTAAATTGAATCCACTTAAGCGACTTATCCAATGCGAGCCACCCAGACCATGACCACTCCGCCAGTCAAAACTTTCGACGCGCAAACCACTGCCGCGCTGCTGGACTATCCGACGCTCGTGCAGACGCTGCGCGAAACCATCGTGGAATACGCAGCCGGGAAGATCGTCAGTCCTGAGCGTCTGGTCATTCCGTTGCAGGAAGGCGGCGTGATGCTCTCGATGCCTTCGAGCGCGAGCGACATTGCGATCCACAAGCTCGTCAACGTGTGCCCTGGCAACGGCAAGCGGCAGCTCCCCACGATTCACGGGCAGGTCATCGCGTGCGACGCGTTCACGGGCGAGATGCTATTCGTGCTCGACGGCCCCACGGTCACCGGACGCCGGACCGCCGCTGTCACCGCGCTTGGCATCATGTGCCTGCATGCAGACGCGCCCAAGGAGATCCTGATCATCGGTACCGGGAAGCAGGCCGTCAATCATGTGGAAGCCTTTGCGGCGCTCTTTCCGCAGGCACGGATTCTCGCGAAAGGTTCGACGCCAGAAAGCACGCAACGCTTTGTCGAATCGCTGCGCGCGATTGCGCCCAATCTCAGCGCCCTCGAGGGCGATATTCCCGACTCGGTCGATGTCGCCGTGACGGTCACGACGAGTCAGTCGCCCGTCTACACCGCTCCTGCGCGAGCCGGACGTCTCGTGATCGGGGTCGGCGCGTTCACGCCGGCAGCGGCGGAAGTCGGCAAAGCGACCGTGGACAGCAGCTTCCTCGTCGTCGACGATCCTGCTGGCGCAAAGCACGAAGCGGGCGATCTGATTCAGGCGGGCGTCGACTGGGCAAACGTGAATGCGCTAGCCAATGCCATCAAGGGAAACCTCAAGCCCGCTGCACCGGTCTTTTTCAAGAGCGTTGGCTGCGCCGCATGGGATCTAGCTGCGTGCCGGGTCGCGCGCGCGCATATCGGTTGATGGTCGCGCGGGGCACGCCCACCAACGCCCCGCGCATCATGCTGGATGCATAGGCAACAACATTCGCACGCTTCGCGCTAGAATGAAAATCTTTCTTCGCCAACGCGTCCATCACCCATGCTTCAACCTTCTTTGCCGGAGAACGAAGCCGAGCGTGTAGAGACTCTGCGCTCCTGCCATATCCTCGACACCCTGCCCGAGGACCGATTCGACCGCATCACGCGCCTCGCGCGACGCTTGTTCAATGTCCCCATTGCCGCTGTCACGCTCGTCGACTCCGAGCGCCAATGGTTCAAGTCGCACCCGGGCCTCGACGCTTCTGAAACGCCGCGCAACATCTCGTTCTGCGGCCACGCCATTTTGAGCGACGACCTCTTCTTCGTGAGCGATGCGAGCGCCGACGTGCGCTTCGCCGACAACCCGCTCGTGACCGGCGCGCCGAACATCCGCTTCTATGCGGGCTGCCCGCTCTCGGTTCCGAACCAGATGCGCCTCGGCACGCTCTGCTTGATCGACAGTGCGCCGCGCAGTTTCGGCGACGAGGAGCGCGCCGTGCTGCGCGATCTGGCCGACATGGCCGAAGAAGAGATCGCGGCCGCGCGCATGGCGAGCACCGACGAGCTCACCGGTCTCGCGAACCGGCGCGGCTTCAAGGCGCTCGCCGGGCAGGCGGTGCGCCTGTGCCGCAGCGCGCAGCGGCCGGTCTCGCTGCTCTATCTCGACCTCAACGGCTTCAAGCAGATCAACGACACTTACGGCCACACCGAAGGCGACCACGCACTGGTTGCGTTCGCAACTATTTTGCGCATGGCCGTGCGCGAAGGGGACGTGATCGGCCGGCTGGGCGGCGACGAGTTTGCAGTGCTGCTCCCCGACGCCGACGAGGCCGGCGCGGCGCAAGCGACCGAGCGCATCTGCTCGCAACTGGAGCGCTTCAATCGTGCGGCGCAAAAGCCCTACGCGCTGCGCAGCAGCGTGGGCAACGCGGTGAGCCGCGCCGACGCGGCATCGTCCGTGGACGACCTGCTGGCGCTCGCCGATGCCGCGATGTACCGGCAAAAGCGCGCGACGGGGAGCGAGCGGCGCTGACGATCCGCGGCCGCCGCTGGCCTTATACGCGGCCGGCGTCCTCCCATTCATTCGTTTTATGCATATCGGCCGCGCTGCCTATCATCGATCGATGATGCCGCACCGCGCGCAACGGCGTATCGTTACCCCATGCGGGGGTTCCAAAGCCGCCCGCACGAGCAAGGACACGCTCGTTGGGGAGCGACATGACGAATCGGCAACGTCCGCGCGAGCACTTTGCCGCGCTAGCGCTGGGTGTCGTGCTGGGCCTCGTGGCCGTAGCAGCGGGCGCGGGGCTGTGGCTCCACTCAGTGCAATCCGGCCCGCTAGCCAGCGCCGGCGATCAATCGGCCTCGGTGGCCGCGATCCTGTTCGGCGTCTTCCTCGCGATTTGCGCCGGCCACGAGATCTGGCGCCGCAAGACGCACTAATACGCACAGTATTCGCTGCGTCGCAATCCTCGCGTTCGGCCCTTCTGGCGGCCAGCGCGGCCCTGCTATTCGCTTGAACAGGCCCGGAAGCACGCCGCGTAGTTCCGCCTTGCGCGGCGTGCCGAGCACCGCCGCAGTTCGTACCGTCGCGAGCCCGCAAGTGCCGGTCGCGCCCGGCGCTCAATACACGTCGCGCACATAGCGCCTGTCGCGCGCCATCTGGCCGACGTACTCGCCGGCCGCTTCGTCGCTCATGCCGCCATGGTGCGCGACGACCGACCTCAAAGCGGCATCCACGTCTTTGGCCATGCGGCTTGCATCGCCGCACACGTAGAAGTGCGCGCCCTCCTCCAGCCACGCCCACAACTGCGCGCCCTGCTCGCGCATGCGGTCCTGCACGTAGACTTTCTCACGCTGGTCGCGCGAGAACGCGAGGTCGAGCCGGCTGAGCAAGCCGTCCTTGTGCATGTGCTCCAGCTCGTCGCGATAGTAAAAGTCGGTGCCCGCGCGCTGCTCGCCGAAGAACAACCAGTTGCGGCCCGTATCGCCATGCGCGCGCCGCTCGTGCAGAAAGGCGCGGAACGGCGCAACGCCCGTGCCTGGGCCGACCATGATCATCGGCGTGTCGCCGTGGCGCGGCGGCCGGAAATGGGTGCTCTTTTGCACGAACACCGGCACGCTGCCCTCAGCCGCGCGGTCGGCGAGGAACGTGGAGGCCACGCCCTTGCGCTCGCGCCGGCCATTGTTGTAACGCAGCGCGGAAACGGTCAGATGCACTTCTCCCTCATGCGCCTTCGGGCTCGACGAGATCGAGTAGAGCCGCGGCTGCAGGCGCTTGAGCATGCCGGTCAATTCGCGCGCCGAAAGCTCGATGGGATACTCGTGCAGCACGTCGGCAAGTTGTTGCCCCCACAACCAGTCCTTGAGATCGCTCTTGCGCTCCTCGCGCAGCAGTTCGCCCAACCCCTGGCCGCGTGCGCGCGAAGCGATGAACGCGAGCGCGTCGGGGCTGGGCCGCGCGATCTCGTAGTGCTTGCCGAGCGCATCCGCCAGACGCATATCGCCGACACCGGGCACCTCGACTGGCGCATCGGCCTGGAGGTGGGTCAGTGCAAGCAGTTCGTCGACGAGCGCGGGGCAGTTCGTCGGCCATACGCCGAGCGCGTCCCCCACTTCGTACTCGAGGCCCATGCCATCGCCGCCGCCTGTCGCGAGCGAGAAGTAGCGCGTGTCCTTCACCGCGCCCTGCATGTTCAGGCGCACATTCTGGATGAGACGCGATGCGGCCGGGCGCGCCTTGGTCGCCGCGCAACCGGGCAGCACCTCGGGAATCGCGCCGCCGGCAGGCACGGCGTGCAGCGCGGCATCTTCTTCCTTGATGCGCGCAACCACGCGGTCCAGCCAGGCATCCGCGGCGTTTTGATAGTCGGTGTCGCACTCCACGCGTGCCATCAGCCGTTGCGCGCCGAGCGCTTCGAGGCGTGCGTCGAGGTTGCGGCCGTGACCGCAGAACTGGTCGTAATTGCGGTCGCCCAGCGCGAGCACGGCATAGCCCAGCGCGGCCAGGCGCGGTGCAGTCTCCGCCTTGAGCGCCGACCAGAACGGCTCGCCGTTGTCGGGCGCATCGCCGTCGCCGAAGGTGCTCGTCATCAGCAGCACGTATTGCGCTTTCTCCAGATTCGCGAGCGAATAGTCGGCCATGCAGGCCGTGCGGATCTCGAAGCCCGACTCCATCAACTGCATGGCGTAGCGCTCGACGAGCGACTCCACGTTGCCCGTCTGCGATGCCCACAGCAGAACAACTTTCGGGCGCGTATGTGCGATCCGTACGGCGCCCGGCTTTTCGGCCTGCTTATCGTTATGCTGCTGACCCGCTTCCAGCGCCGGCGCAATGCGCGCCTCGCCGCGGCTGAACAGCCCCGCCAGCATTCCGTCGAGCCACGCGCGCGTGCTCGCGGGAAACGGCGCGTGCGCGGGCAGCACGGGCAGCGCTGCGGCGCTGCCCTGCGCCTCGTCCTTCAACGCACGCAGCCCGCCGACGAAACCCGCGAGGTAGAGCCGCTCCATATCGCTGAGTTCCGGCGCGGCCACATCGCCGAGGTCGAGTAGATTCGCAAACGCATCGATTCGGGACATATCGTGTTCCTGAGACGGATGAGCCATGCCGGCCTCGCGCACGTCGAACGCGTCAGGCGCGTCGGGCACGAGAGGGGCAGACTCAGGCGCCACGCGCGTTAGCGCAACGGCACAAAATTTCAATTCGGGTTGCTGGGAGAATTCGTCGATCGCATCGCTCGTGACCTCGTTCACGCAAAGATCGTCGCCAAATACGTCGTTCCAGTGCATCGGCGCGAAGCAGTTGCCGGGCTGCACGCGCTCGGTCACCACGGCGGGCAGCACCACGCGCCCGCGCCGCGAGCGCACCTCCACGCGGTCCTTCGCCGCGATGCCAAGCGCGCTCGCGTCCTCCGGATGGATTTCGACGAAGGGCCCCGGGTTAAGCTTGTTGAGCATGGCCACCTTGCCGGTCTTCGTCATGGTGTGCCATTGGTGCTGCACGCGCCCTGTATTGAAGACAATGGGGAAGGTGCCATCGGGCAATTCCGCGGGCGCCACGTGCGGCCGCGCGAAGAACACGCCCTTGCCGTGCAGCGTGGGAAAGACGATGCGCGGGCGGCTGCCGTCTTCGCCCTCGCGCAGGGTCTGGCTCACGCCGTCGTTCAGATAGCGAATGGGATTGCGCTCGCCCTGCGCGTCGTGCGCCTGCGGGGCGCAAGGCCATTGCAGCGGCGTCTCGCGCAGCCTCGCATGGCTCGCGCCGCGCAGATCGTAGCCCGTCTTCGGATTCGAAAACGCCACGATCTCCTCGAATACTTCCGCCGCGCTCGCATAGCTGAACGCCGACTCAAAGCCCATCTCGCAGGCCACGTGCGCGATGATCCGCCAGTCGGGCAAGGCCTCGCCCGGCGGCTCGACGGCCTGCTGCATGAGCGTCATGTTGCGCTCGGAATTGATCATCACGCCCTCGCCCTCGGCCCAGAGCGCGCCCGGCAGCAGGACGTCGGCGTACGGATTCGTTTCGGTGTCCAGAAAGGCGTCCTGCGCGATCACGAGCTCGGCCGCGCGCAGACCCTCCACCACGGTCTGCCGGTTGGCGACCGAGGCCACCGGATTGGTGCAGATGATCCAGCATGCCTTGATCTCGCCCGCTGCCATGCGCGAGAACATGTCGATCGTGCCACCGCCGAGCTTCGTCGTGAGCGTGCCGCGCGGCACGCTCCAGAGGTCTTCGACAACGGCGCGGTCTTCTTCGGAGAGCACCGAGCGCTGGCCCGGCAAGCCGGGCCCCATATAGCCCATCTCGCGCCCGCCCATCGCATTGGGCTGGCCCGTGAGCGAGAACGGCCCGCTGCCGGGGCGGCAGATCTTGCCCGTTGCCAGATGCAGATTGCAGATGGCGTTCGTGTTCCACGTGCCGTGCGTGCTCTGGTTCAGGCCCATGGTCCAGCAGCTCATCCACTCGGGCGCTTTGCCGATCATCTGCGCCGCGCGGCGGATATCGGCTTCTGCAAGCCCCGTGATGGCCGCGACATTCTCCGGCGTGTAGTCGCCAAGAAAGTCCGGCATCGCGTCCCAACCCTGGGTGTACTGAGCGATGAATGCCGCATCGGTGTGGCCGTTCTCGTGCAGCAGATACAGCAGGCCGTTGAGCAGCGCGAGATCGGTGCCCGCCTTGATCTGCAGGAACAGCGACGCCTTCTCGGCCGTCGCGGTGCGGCGCGGGTCCACCACGATCAGCTTCGCGCCCGCTTTCACGCGGTCCATCATGCGCAGGAACAGGATCGGATGGCAATCCGCCATGTTCGAGCCGATCACGAAGAACAGGTTGGCGCGATCGAAGTCCTGGTACGATCCGGGCGGCCCGTCCGCGCCCAGCGAGAGCTTGTAGCCGGTGCCCGCGCTGGCCATGCACAGTCGCGAGTTCGACTCGATGTTGTTGGTGCCGATAAAGCCCTTGGCGAGCTTGTTCACGAGGTACTGCGCCTCGATCGACATCTGGCCCGACACGTAGAACGAGAGCGCATCCGGACCATGCGCGTCGAGCGTCTCGCGCAGGCGGCGCGCCGTATCGGCGACGGCCTGCGCGAGCGGCAGCGGGACGGGGTCTTCGTCGCGCGCGTGGCGCACGAATGCGCGCTCGAGCCGCCCGGACTTGCGCAGCGCCACGTGCGCCGAAGAACCCTTGGTGCACAGGCGCCCGAAGTTGCTCGGGTGCTCGGTGTCGCCCGAGATCTTCGTGACCTCGCCGTCCTGCACGTGCAGGACCATCCCGCAGCCCACGCCGCAGTACGGACAAACGGTCTTGACGGTCTTTTCGGTCATGCGCGGCTCGAATTCGCAAGCAAGGACAAAATCAGGCCTGAATCAGGCAGATACCCAGACCTGGCCGTTCTCCACACGCGCGGCGAACGTATTCACCGAGCGCACCGGATCTTCAAGGCACTCGCCGGTCGAGAGATCGAAGTGGTGCTTGTAGATAGGCGACGCCACGACGATGCGCTCGCCGAGGCTGCCCACGAGCCCGCGCGAGAGCACCGCAGCCTGGGAGTTCGGGTCATAGTTGCCGATGGCGAATACGCGCGCGTCACCGTCGTCGATATGGAACACCGCGATCTGCTCGCCTTTCACGAGCGCGCACACGCCCGTATTGGGCACGATGTCATCGAGCTGACACACGGGCACCCAGGTGTCTTGCGCAAATGCGTTGCTAGCGACGTGGCTCATTTCGTACTCCTCGTAAGTAAACGGGTTCGGGCAAACTCAAACGGTTTCGACAACGACGGGAATCTGGGCGAGCGCATCGTAATCGGCGCGCACAGGGATCTGCTGGCGCTCCTCGGGCGTGGCCGGACGAATCTGGCCGCGCTCCTCGACGAACGAAACGTGGTGGTCGCCCGCGTCGCTGTTGACGAAGTGGCGAAAGCGCCGGCGCGTGTGCGGATCGGTTACGGCCTTCTTCCACTCGCACTCGTAGGTGTCCACCACGAGCTGCATCTCCGCTTCGAGCTCGGCGGCCAGGCCCAGCTTGTCGTGCACGACCACGTCGATCAGATAGTCGAGACCGCCTTCGAGGTTGTCGCGCCACACGCTCGTGCGTTGCAGGCGGTCTGCCGTGCGCACGTAGAGCATGAGGAAGCGGTCGATGTAGCGAATCAGCGTGTCCTTGTCGAGATCGGACGCGAGCAGTTCGGCGTGACGCGGCTTCATGCCACCATTGCCGCACACGTAGAGGTTCCAGCCCCGCTCCGTGGCGATGATGCCGATGTCCTTGCCCTGGGCTTCCGCGCATTCACGCGTGCAGCCCGAGACGCCGAACTTGATCTTGTGCGGCGCGCGCAGGCCCTTGTAGCGGTTCTCCACTTCGATCGCGAGCCCGACCGAATCGCCCACGCCGTAACGGCACCATGTCGAGCCCACGCACGACTTCACGGTACGCACGGCCTTGCCGTAGGCGTGCCCCGATTCGAAGCCCGCGTCGATCAGCTCCTCCCAGATGAACGGCAGTTGCTCGACGCGCGCACCGAACAGGTCCACACGCTGGCCGCCCGTGATCTTCGTGTAGAGGCCATATTTCTTCGCGACCATGCCCACGGCGATGAGGCCCTCGGGCGTGACCTCGCCGCCCGGCATGCGCGGCACGACCGAATAGGTGCCGTCACGCTGAATGTTGGCGAGGTAGTAGTCGTTCGAATCCTGCAGGCTCGCGTGCTCCTTCTTGAGCACGAACTCGTTCCAGCACGAAGCCAGAATGCCGGCCACCGCGGGCTTGCAGATATCGCAGCCGAGCCCGTGGCCGTGCTTCGAAAGCAGCGCGCCGAAGGTCTTGATGTTCTCCACGCGCACGAGGTGATAGAGCTCCTGGCGCGAATACGGGAAGTGCTCGCAGAGGTGATTGTTGACGGCCACGCCCTGACGCTGCATCTCCGACTTCATGATCTGCGTGACGAGCGGCACGCAGCCGCCGCACGACGCGCCAGCGCACGTGGTGGCCTTCATCGCGCCGATGCTCGTCGCGCCGTCGCGCACCGCCGCGCAGATCTGCGCCTTCGAGACGTTGTTGCACGAGCAGATCTGCGCACCCTCGGGCAACGCCTCCACGCCGAGCGCGGGCTTCGCCTTGCCATCGGCTTGCGGGAGGATCAGGAACTCGGGTGCCTCCGGCAATTCGATACGGTTGAGCATCATCTGCAGCAGCGTGCCGTATTCGCCAGCGTCACCCACCATCACGGCTCCGAGCAGATGCTTGCCGCACTCGGAGACCACGATCTTCTTGTAGACCTCGCGACGCTCGTCGGCGAAGCGGTATGAGCGGCTGCCCGGCGTCTTGCCGTGCGCGTCGCCGATGCTCGCCACGTCCACACCCATCAGCTTGAGCTTCGTGCTCATGTCCGCGCCTTCGAAGCGTGCCGCCGCGCTAGCGTCCTGCGCCGTGCCCGCGAGCGCCTTCGCGACGATACGCGCCATGTCGTAGCCCGGCGCCACGAGGCCGAAGATCTGACCTTGCCACAGCGCGCATTCGCCGATCGCATAGATGTCGGAGTCGCTCGTGCGGCAGACGTCGTCGATCACAATGCCTCCCCGCGCACCCACTTCGAGCCCGCACGCACGCGCGATCTCGTCGCGCGGACGAATGCCGGCCGAAAACACGATCATGTCGGCTTCGAGGTGCGTGCCGTCGGCGAACACCATGCGGTTGGCCGCGCTTTCGCCATCCACGATCGCCGTGGTGTTCTTCTGCGTATGCACAGTCACGCCGAGCGCTTCGATCTTGCTGCGCAGCATGCGGCCGCCGTCTTCGTCGACCTGCACGGTCATCAGGCGCGGCGCGAATTCGACCACGTGCGTATCGAGCCCCAGATCGCGCAGGGCCTTCGCGCATTCGAGGCCCAACAGGCCGCCGCCCACCACCACGCCCGACTTGGCGCTCGCACCGCGTGCCTGCATGGCCTCGAGGTCCTCGATGGTGCGATAAACGAAGCAGTCCGTACGATCATTGCCTGCGATGGCGGGCACGAACGGCGACGACCCCGTGGCGATCACGAGCTTGTCGTATGAAAGCGTCTCGCCGTTGGACACGCTCACGGTGCGCGCCGCGCGGTCGATCGACACGGCCTTCGCGTTGAGCACGAGACGCACGCGCTGGCGAACGTCGTCGCGCTCGAAGAAGCCTTCGCTCACGAGCGACAGGTCCTCGACGGACTTGCCGGCGAAGAATTCGGAGAGATGCACGCGGTCGTAAGCGGGACGCGGCTCTTCGCAGAGCACGGTCACGCGCACGTTCAGCGCGCTTTGCGCAGCGTCCGCGAGCACGCACTCCAGAAATTTGTGGCCCACCATGCCGTGACCAATGACGACGACGTCCAGACCGTTCACTGCGAGCGTTGATTGCGTCATGCTTATGCACCCTGCCAAATAAAAAGGCGTCCCGCGGATCCAGCTCGCGAGGAGCCAGATTCGGGGGACGCCGTTGCCCTGAGATTCAATCGATTTGCACTGCCATGCTGCATTGCAGCCGGATCGCCGGCCGCCGGATCGCCGTTGATCCTGTTTGCGGAACGTTATGCAAGCACTGTGCCAGTTCTCAAGAAATACCCGGAAACCCCACGCCACACGGCACGGGCGAATTCCCGGGCCACCGCACCGTGCGTGATGGCCCTGTGCGCGGCGATGCAGCCGGGCACAAGTTTGGTGCCATGCAGCACACGCGCTGTGCGATTTCGGTGCGCCACGGCGATGCATTCGAAAAACTTGTCAATGGGTGCGCGCCCCGCTGGCGCCGGCCAGCGCGATGTGCGCCGGTGCGGCTCGTGCGCTGGTCTGGAACTTGCGTAGAGGCATCCATCCGGCAACGATGCCGGAGCGGCCATGCCATCGGATTCGATGCGCGGGCCATGCAGCAACACCTTCATGCATTGGCGGACAACGGCGTCCCCTCGTCACGCAAGACGAGTGGACGCCGTTTGTTTTGATGGCGCGCCTGAGAGCGCGCAAGATATGAGAGAACGCGAAAGGATCAACATGAACGCAACGGGCAAGGTCACCTTATTGAGCGCGGGTCCTGGCGACCTCGACCTGCTGACCCTGAAAGCGGCCAAGGCGCTCGCACGCGCCGACGTCGTGCTGCTCGACGACCTCGTGAACTCCGAGATCGCCTCGCTCGCCCCGCAGGCGCGCGTGATCAAGGTCGGCAAGCGCGGCGGCTGCCGCTCCACCCCGCAGGCGTTCATCGAACGGCTCATGCAGCGCTACGCGCGCAAAGGCCTCGACGTGGTGCGCGTGAAAGGCGGCGACGCCCTGCTCTTCGGCCGCGCGGGCGAAGAGCTCGCGGCGCTGCGGCGCGCGGGCATTCCGGTGGAGATCGTCAACGGCGTGTCGTCGGCGTTCGCGGCGGCGGCGGGCCTGGGCGTCTCGCTCACGCATCGCGACCACTGCCAGGGCGTGATCTTCGTGACGGCGCATCTGCGCGACCACAGCGAGCCGGACTGGCCGGCGCTCGCCGCGACACGCATGACGCTCGCCATCTATATGGGGATGAGCCGCATCGAAGGGCTGTGCGCGACGCTGGCGCAGGCGCTTTCGAGCGAAACGCCGGCTGCGGTGGTGCAATGGGCCGGCAGTGCGAACGAGCGCCGCGTGACGGGAACGCTCGGCACCATCGCCGCCATTGCGACGCAAGCCGGGCTCGGCAGCCCGGCCATCATTCTCGTAGGTGATGCAATTGGGGAAGCGTTGTCGCTCGCGACGTTCGATGCGGCGGTTGAAACGCACGGGGCAGCGTTGCCGGTATTGCGCAGCGCGTAGAGGTCGGTATCGTTTTATCGGCTCAGATTGAGAATGTTTGAAATTGCCAACGCCAGACCATCTGGATTGTCGTACGCCACCATATGTTCGGCGTTGGCAACGAGCTCGACCGTGCAGCCGGCCTGTTCGAACTTCGCAATCTCGTCGCTCGTTGCCGTATCCGAAAGGATCACGCCTTTGATTGCATTCAGTCTAGCCAGATCATCGAGCCAATTGCTCGAATTATCGTCGATAGCCGATCTCGCCCATTGATAAATGGCGTAGGGTGAAGCGACGGAAAACGGCCCCAACCAGGCATCGTTACCACCTTGTGCCTTCAATTGCATCAGGAATTGCGAAAAGCCGCCGTTGACGAATTGCTGCTCGGTTTGGGACGTAATCTCCGACAACATGGCTACGCCGTAGTCGGTCAGTCCAGGCTCACAAAGGACAAGCGTGCCAACCTGAATGGGCAACTGCTGCGCCAGCTTCAAGGCGATGAATGCCCCAGCGCTATGGCCGAACAGGTTCACGTTCGAGAAACCCTGGTTGAGCACAAAGTTCGACAAGACCGTTGCCTGTGTAGCGGAGACGTATTGTCCGTCTTGCGGCTTGTCGCTAAAGCCAGACCCCATGAGATCGACGAGAAAAGATCTGCGCTTCGAGTATGAATCGGAGGTCACGACCGGCGGGTAATCGCTGCTGGATGCGCAGCCCAGGCCATGAATATAAAAGAGTGGTTCAGACGCCTTTTCCCCGGAATACAGATCAAGGTAACGAAGGATATTACCTCTTTCGTCAATGGAAAACGTATTCATTTCCCGCCCTCAAACCTGGAACACTTTCGGAGTATGCTGCTATTCGCAGAATACATCCACGCATCGGAATCATTTGACGATGCGATTTGATCGGCATCAGCGATCTTTAGATGAATTCGATTTCAATTCACAGCACAAGCGCAATAGACATTGCACAACCAGGGCGGCAATGTACAAACATTTCCGCTAACGAAATACATTCACGTGCGTCCAGGCGAAACACCTGGGAGATCGGCCTTACACCGTCTCGCGCCCCAACACACGCCTCGCGGCAAGCAACGGCAATCTCACGCCGAAACCGGCCACGAGCCGCAGATGCATCCACGAAAGCAGCAGGTTGTCGCGCGCGTAGTTGAAATGCGAAACGCCACCCTCGTGCGCCCGGAAATAGCGCACCGGCGCCTCGATCTGGATCGGCCGCACGCCGGCCCAGCACAGGCGCACGGCCGCCTCGGGGTCGAAGTCGAAACGGCGCATCCAGGGTTGGCGCCGCATGATCGTCCTGAGCGGCTCGATCGGGTAGACGCGAAAGCCATAGAGCGAATCGCCAATGCCGGCCCACAGCGTCTCGATGTCCGCAAACAGGTTCGAAAGGCGCCGCCCCTGCACGCGAAGCTGCGGCGCGCTCGCGTCGAATTTCGGCATGCCCAGCACCATCGCATCGGGGGCCGCCTGCGAAGCGGCCATGAAGCGCGGAATCAGGTCGGCGGGATGCTGACCGTCGGAGTCCATCGTGAGCACATGCGTGAAGCCACTCGCCGCCGCGGCCTCGATGCCGGCGAGCACCGCGCCGCCCTTGCCGCGGTTGGTCGGCAGCACGATCACATGCAGCCCCGGATCGTTGGTCGCCATCGCCTGCAGGCGCTCGACGCTGCCGTCCGTGCTGCCGTCCACGACCACCCAGACGGGGTTCCACTGCGCACGCGCGGCGCGCACGGTCTCGTCGACCTTGAGGCCCGGGTTGTAGCTCGGGATCAGGACGAGGTGCGTGGTCGAAGCGGGAGGAGTAGGCATGGAAGCGGCCGATTGCATGGAACGGAATACTGACAAGATTTTATGACTCGCCGACGACCCTGCACATGTCTCTTCGACATCGTGCGCGCGTGGCCATGGCAATGCAACGCATCTCTATGGTGCCCCGCGTATCAGGCGAGGCTCGCCACGGCGTGACCCGCGCTCGCCTCGATCTCGATCAGCAGGTCCGAGCGGCACACGTCCGCATGCAGATAGAGCGCTCGCACGTGCGGACCCGCGGCCTCGCGCAGCTGGCTGTCGATCGCAGCGAGCATGGCCGCATCGGCGCCGTCGCGCACGTAGACCTTGAACGTGAGATCCGCCAGCGCGAACGGCCCATGGCCTTGCCGCGCGGCCTGGTCCAGCACGGCCGCGAGGTTCGCGAGCGTCTCGCGCGTTTGCGCCAGCACGTCGCCGTGGTGCACGGTGCGGTGCCCGACGATGCTCGCCGTGCCCGAAATGAACAGCACCGGCGCGGTGCATGCCCCGGCGGCGCCTGACCAGGCGGCCGCGCGCGCGAACGTCGGAGCACGCGCGCCGTATTGCGCCGGGTAATGGAACGCGCTCACCTGGCGCGGGTTCTCGATGGCGTCGGCGCTCGTGCGGCTCGCGAGAAAATACACCGCGAGCGGCTCGCCCGGCACGCCCTGCGCCGAAAGCGGGCCGACCGAGCCAAGCGCACATGCCGCCGGCACGCTGCCCGTGAGCGTGCGGCGGCACGCTTCGAAAGCACGCTGGCGTCCCGCATTGAACTGACGATAACGCTCTGCGCCATGCTGCTCGAGGTTGATCGCGGGCACGGTGTTCCAGATGCGCAGCGGATGCGGCATGTCCAGCCCGTCGAGCAGATCGAACAGCATGCGATAGGCCGCGTCGGTCGCGCGTTCGAGCGGTGCTTGCGCGTGTGTCGCGGGCTGGGCCGCGAAATCGGCTTCGTTCAGCACGATGCTGCCGAACACGAGCCCCGCCGCCTCGCTATAGCGGTAGTGCAGCGCGCCGCGCCGCACGCTGCGCAAATCGTCCGCTGCGCATTGCCAGATTTCGTAACAGGATGCGTCGTGGCCAGCGCCAGGAGTGGCCTGTGGCGCACCGGCTGAGTGCTGCGGCACGAGACGCTTCATGTGCACCGGCGCGAGCGGCAAGTCGGGCACGGCGTCGGCCAGCAGCGGCCCGTGCGCCGCCGCGCCAGTGCAGGCCGCACCAACGCAGGCGGCGCCAATGCCGGCCGCGCCAATACACGCTGCACCGATCGCGCCCGGAAACGCGCGCTCGAAAGCTGCGGCGCCGCTTTCCCCGCCGGCACCGGACGCGCCGCCCAGCAAAGCGGCAAGGCGCGCATGATCGACCTGCACGAGCCGCAACGCGCTTTGCAGCGCGGGGCCATGCGGCGCCACAGGCGCAGACGTCATCGATTGCGAACGCCCGCCGGCGTCGACAGTTTGCACAGACACTCGAAATTCCTCAGGAAATCGTCAACGGACAAAATACGCGCTCGCGGCTACGCGAGCCCGCCGTTGATCGACAGAACTTGCCCGGTCACGTACGCGGCCGCATCGGACACGAGATACGCGACCATGCCGGCCACTTCTTCCGGCTGCCCGGCGCGCTGCGCGGGCACGAGCTGCTTGATGCGCTCGGCGGGAAACGCGCGCTCGGCCATGGCCGATGCAATGACGCCAGGCGCGATTGCGTTCACCGTGATGCCGCGCGAGGCGACCTCCAGCGAGAGCGCCTTGGTCGCGCCGATCAAGCCGGCCTTCGCGGCCGAATAGTTGACCTGCCCGCGATTGCCCATGACGCCCGCGAGCGAGGCGATATTGACGATGCGTCCATGGCGCGTGCGGATCATCGGCAACAAGAGCGGCTGCGTGACGTTGAAAAAGCCGTTGAGCGAGACGTCGATCACGCGGCGCCATTGCTCGCGCGTCATGCCCGCGAGCGGCGCATCGTCGTGAATGCCGGCGTTGTTCACGAGGATCTGCACCGGCGCGTCTTCGATCAGGCCTTCGAGCGCGGCCTGCGCGGCATCGGCATCGGTCACGTCGAAGGCGATCGCCTGCGCGGCGCCCCCCGCATCGCTGATGCGCCGCACGACGTCCTCGGCCGCGCCGAGATGGCGGTTCGCGTGCACCCACACTTCGTGGCCCGCCTGCGCCAGCGCCATGCAGATGGCTTGCCCGAGCGCGCCGCTGCCACCTGTCACGAGCGCGCGCATCGGCTTTCTCCTTTCATTCGCGCTTCCCCTTTATCAGGACGGTCAGGACAGCAGCGCCGCAATCCTGCACGTGCCGCCGCACCACGTAGCTCAAGTCGCTCACGTAGCTCAAGTCACTCAAACGCATCCCACACCGCGCGCGCCCTCAGCGAACGCGATGCGCCTCTACGTAGGCAGCCAGCGCGCCCAGCGTCGCGAAGATCTTTTCGTTATCCGGATTGTCGGAGCGCAGCTCGAAGCCGTACTTCTTCGAGATCAGGAGCGCGATCTCCAGAATATCGATGGAGTCGAGCCCGAAGCCCTCGCCATAGAGCGGGGTCTCGGCGCTGACGTCGTCGAGCGAGACGTCTTCAAGGTTCAGTTCGCCGACGATCAGCGCGGCAAGCTCGTTTTCCAGTGCGTTCATCATGCGTGCGTTGGAGGCGGCGCGAGCGCGGCGCGCAACCGGAGACATGGCGCACGTATCGCACGTGCTCCCCGCCGTCCCTCCCGGCGCCTGCCCGCTGCCCCGCCTGCCTGATTTTGGGGTTCGTTTAATAAAAGTTACGCGGATTCTAGACGATGGGTATCGGTGCGTATACGGTGCGCGCCGCCGAAAGGTTACAAGGGGTCGGGCACGCGGCGCCCCAATTTTGGGACGCGAACGCGCGAGACGCTTGCACGGCGTTGGGCGCAATTGTTTCGGATACCCGCGCCGCGCCGCGCGGTGGCATACAAACGGTTACAAACCGGCGGCGCGCCATACCGGCGCTGCTCCGTCGCCATCTTAAAATATGGCTGCCGCAATTGCGCGGCCCGCTATTCATGTGACATATGCCCTACGGCGAGGTGCCAGGGGTGCCCGCCAAACAGTCGCCGCCATATGAAAGCCGTTTGAAACCCACCCAAGCCAACGGAGCCAAACAAGCCGTGCCCTGCCCGCCCATTCACCTTCGCCTCGCGCCCGACCGCGCTCGGGTACACTTGCCGGCCCGCCTCGCCGCGCGCGGCAGAGCCGGCGCACGCGGTGCCCAAGGCGCACAGGGCACTCAGGGTGCTCGCGGCGCGCGTGGCGCGGGGACGTCTGAAGGCGCGCGGCGCCGGCCCGGAGAAGCACGATGAGCACGCTCGCCGGCTTCGCGCGTGCAGCGCTCGCGGTCGTGGCGGTGGTCGCGTACCAGCTGCTGGCCCATCACGCGGTGGCCACGCCCGGCGAACACGGCCTCGGGCTGGCCATGGCGCTGGTGCCGCCGGTGGCGATCGCGCTGGCCGCGGCAGCCCGTTCGGCGCACCGGGGCTGGCTGCTGCCGCTCTGGGCGCTCGCGGCCGCCGCGCTCTGGGCTGCGCGCACGCCGCTTGCTGTTCATTTCGAATGGGGCCTGTACCTCGAGCACGTGAGCTTCAACCTCGGGATGGCGCTGCTATTCGGCCGCACGCTCGCGCGTGGACGCGTGCCGCTCTGCTCGCAGTTCGCGTCGATGATCCACGGCTCGCTGACGCCGGCCGTCGCGCGCTACACGCGGCAGATTACCGTGGCGTGGACGGTGTTCTTCGTCGCCATCGCCACAGTTTCGACGCTGATGTTCGCCGCCGTGCCGATCGTCGCGTGGGCGACCTTCGCCAACTATCTGGCGCTGCCGCTGGTGGGCGCGATGTTCGTCGCCGAGCATGCGTGCCGCCGCCTTGCGCTGCCCCGCGAGCGGCGCTCCGGCATGCTCGACGCGATACGCGCATTCCGGCAGTCGTCGGCGCAAGGCCACGCGGGCCAGGCGGATTGTGCGGCCCACGCCAGCCGCAAGGACTCTGTGAGCCGTCCAGACCGCGCGGGCCGTGCGGTGCCGGTGCCGGTGCCGGCCGGCCCAAGCGTAAGCCGGGCTGCGAGCCGGGCGGCCAACCCCATGCCATGAATAAACGGCCGGTGGCGCGCTGCATCGCCGGCCCCTGTTTCCGAATCAACTGAAGTTATGCCGACTCATCCGCTGGTCTTTCACGCTTCGCCCCGCCAGGTCATCGCCTGGCGCGACGGCTCGCCGGTCACGGTGCATGCGTTCCTCGCCGACGTCGCGCGCGTGGCGGCCGCGCTGCCGCCGGGCGGCCACGTGTTCAACGTCTGCCGCGATCGCTACCGCTTTGCCGTGAGCCTGTGCGCGGCGCTCGTCGCGGGCCGCATTAGCCTGCTGCCGTCCACGCATACGCCGGAGATGGTCCGCCAGCTTGCCTCGTTCGCGCCGGACGCGTTCTGCCTGCACGACACGGCCGACTGCACGATCGACCTGCCGCGCTTTCGCTATCCAGAGGCCACGCCGCCCGCCTTGCCCCACGAGACGGACAACACGGGCGACACGCCCTTCGAGGTGCCGCAGATCGACGCCGCGCGCATCATGGCCTACGTCTTCACGTCGGGCTCGACCGGCGCGCCGGTGCCGCATCGCAAGACCTGGGGCTTCCTCGTGGCCAACGTGCGCGCGGCGGCGGAGCGCCTCGGGCTGATCGATGCGTCAGCCCAGGCCCGCGATGAGACCCGCAATGAGACGCGCGCAGAAACCCGCGCCGAAGCCAGTGCCGATGCGCCCTTCAACACGCACACGCTGATCGGCACGGTGCCCGCGCAGCACATGTACGGCTTCGAATCGACGGTGTTGCTCGCGCTGATCGGCGGCCTCGCGTTCAGCAACCGCCAGCCGTTCTATCCGGTCGACATCCGCGCCGAACTGGAAGCCGTGCCGCAACCGCGTGTGCTCGTGACCTCGCCCATCCACCTGCGCGCGCTGCTCGCGACCGAAGCGGCACTGCCGGGCACGGCGCTCGTGCTCTGCGCGACCGCGCCGCTCGCGGAAAAGCTCGCGCGCGAGGCCGAGGCGCGCCTCGCCGCGCCGCTCGTGGAAATTTACGGCAGCACCGAAACCGGCCAGATCGCGACGCGCCGCACGGCGCAGGGCGCGACCTGGGCGCTGTTTCCGCACATCCGCATGGAGGCGCGTGCGGCCGCCAGCAATGGCAATGGCGACGATCGTGACGAAGGCCCGACGGTCTGGGTCTCGGGCGGCCACGTGGAAGAGCCGGTGCCGATGGGCGATGCGCTCGAACTGCTCGGTGCGCACCGCTTCCTGCTGCACGGGCGCAAGGCGGATCTCATCAACATCGCCGGCAAGCGGACCTCGCTCTCGTACCTCAATCATCAGATCAATGCGATCCCGGGCGTGGCCGACGGCGTGTTCTTCATGCCAGGCGATGCCGCGCACGCCAGCGGCGGCGCACAGGCCGGCGCAAACGCCGATAACGCGGGCAGCGGCGCGGTCACGCGCCTCGTCGCGCTCGTGGTCGCGCCCACGCTCACGGCCGCCGGCCTGCAGCGCGCGCTGCGCGAGCGCATCGACGCCGCGTTCATGCCGCGCCCGCTCGTGTTCGTCGAATCGCTGCCGCGCAACGAGACCGGCAAGCTGCCGCACGACGTGCTCGCTGCGCTGGTTGCACAGCACACGCACAGCGCGGCCGGGGCGGCAGCGCACGCGAACGGTGCGAACGGTGCGAACGCGGCGAACGCGGCGAAGCAGGCACACGCCCCAAGCGCCAGCGCGTCCACGCTCTCCTTCACGGTTCCCGCCGATCACCCCGCGCTGCCGGGCCACTTCCCGGGCCACCCGGTCGTGCCCGGCGTCGTGCTGCTCGATCACGCCATCGACGCCATCGGCGCGGCGCTGAACCGCCCGCTGCAGGCCTGGCGTCTGAGCGCCGCGAAGTTCCTGAGCCCGGTCAAGCCCGGCGAGACGCTCGATCTCGCGTTCGACGCGGCGGCCAGCGGCGCGATCCGCTTCACCGTGCGCGCGGGCGAGCGCGACGTCGCGAGCGGCACGCTGTCGACCACACCACAACCTCAACCCTGGGCGCCGTCCGCCGCGCGCGCCCCCTCACAGGAAGGGCCGCAACCATGACGAAGCGCACCGACTGGGCCCAGCGTCAGGAGCGCGGCAGCGCGCTGCTGCTGCGCGTCATGACCTGGCTCTCGCTACGCCTCGGCCGCCCGGCCGCGCGCGGCCTCCTGCATCTGATCGCCCTCTACTACGTGCTGTTCTCGCCGCGCGCGCGGGCCGCCTCGCGCGACTACCTGCGCCGCGTGCTGGACCGGCCGGTGTGCTGGAGCGACGTCTACCGGCACGTGTTCACCTTCGCGACCACCATTCACGACCGCATCTATTTGATGAACGAGCGCTTCGACCTGTTCGACATCCGCCCGCAGGGGCAGACGCTCGTCGACGCCGCGCTCGCGAGCGGACGCGGCGCGTTCCTGATGGGCGGCCACCTGGGCAGCTTCGAAGTGGTGCGGGCGCTCGGCAGGACGCGGCCCGACATGCGCGTGGTCGTCACGATGTTTGACGAGAACGCGCGCAAGATCAACGCGACGATCGCCGCCGTGAACCCGGCCGCGCAGCCCGAGGTGATCGCGCTGGGGCAGATCGATTCAATGCTGCGCGTGAACGAGCGGCTCGACGAGAACTGCATGGTGGGCATGCTCGCCGACCGCACGCTGCTTGCCGACGCCGCCAGCTCGATGCGCCGCATGGCCTTTCTCGGCGAGCCCGCCGCCTTCCCGCTCGGGCCGCTCTACATGGCCGCGATGCTCAAGCGTCCCGTGATCTTCATGACGGGCCTGTATCGCGGCGGCAACCGCTACGACGTGCACTTCGAGATGCTCGCCGACTTCACGCACACGCCCCGCGAGTCGCGCCAGGCCGCCATCGACGCGGCGCTCGTGCGGTACGTCGCGCTACTCGACCGGCATTGCCGCGCAGCGCCGTACAACTGGTTCAACTACTTCGACTTCTGGCAGACCGCGCAAGCGGCTCAACACGCGACCGGGACCTCTCAGACGGCACAGACGGCACAAGCAGCAACAGCGGCAAAAGCGCCACAAACGATGCAAGCGGCAGGCGCGATGCCCGCGCCGAAGCCCGCCGACGTTGCCGCGCGCGTCGCCAGGAACGCCTATGCGGCAAGCCGCGCCGAAACCGCTGGAGTTGCCCGAGCGCGCCGCGATGAGCCGCGCCGCAGCGAAGCGGCGCATGCGAGCCTTGCCGCCCGGGAGACCTCCGACGCATGAGCGCCACTCGCCGTTTCGCTTTCCTTCGCCGTGCGCAGCGTGTGCCGTGCGCAATAACGGGCATGGCTGCCGCGCTGGCACTGCTCGGCGCGACTGCCTTGTGCGCGCTCGCGCCTGCGCCCGCCGCTGCGGCACAAGCCAACGAGGCCGCCGCCCCTGGCTGGACACTCGACCGCCTCATGGCCGCGCTCGCCCAGCACAAGTCGGGCCGCGCCGCGTTCACGGAAACCAAGTACCTCGCCATCGCCTCGCAGCCCATCGAGTCGTCGGGCGAACTGATGTTCGTCGCGCCCGATCATCTGGAGAAAAACACGCTCAAGCCCAAGCCCGAGCACCTCGTGGTGGACGGCGACATGCTCACCGTCGAGCGCAACAACCACAAGTACACGCTCGCGCTCGCGCGCTATCCGGAGCTTGGCGCGTTCATCGAGAGCATCCGCGCGACGCTTACGGGCAACCGCCTCGCGCTCGAGCAAACATACCAGGTCGCGCTCGCCGGCAGCGGCGAGAACTGGACGCTCACGCTCACGCCGCGCGACTCGCGCATGCTCAAGGCGGTGAGCACGATCACGCTCGAAGGCACGGGCGACGCGCTGCGCAGCGTGGCGATCCAGCAGGCGGGCGGCGACCATTCGCTGATGCGCCTGCGCCCGCTGGCCGCTGCTGCGGCGGCGGACTGAGTCACCTTCGCGGGTAGCAGCGCGCATGGACAACCCGACCCGGCCCACACAGCAAGCCCGAGGCTTGAGCGCCCTCGGCGCGGCCTTGCAGCGCCGCGCCGTGCTCGTATGGCTCGTCTTCCTGCTCGCGTGCGCGGGAACCATCGCGCGCGCCCATTTCAGCACCGACCTCTCCGCGTTCCTGCCGCGCTCGCCGAGCGCAGGTCAGCGCGTGCTCGTCGATCAGCTGCGCGACGGCCTCGTCTCGCGGCTGATTCTCGTCGCCATCGAGGGCGGCGATCCGGCCACGCGCGCGCAGCTCTCGCGGCAAGTCGCGGCGACGCTGCGCGCCGACCCGCAGTTCGCCGCGGTCCACAACGGCGAAGCCGTGAACGACGCGCGCGACCAGCAGTTCGTGTTCGCCCATCGCTATGCGTTGAGCCCGGCGGTCACGCCGCAGCGCTTCACGGCCGCGGGCCTCCATGAGGCGCTGGGCGAGAGCCTCGACTTGCTGAGCTCGTCGGCGGGCCTCGTCGCCAAGGATTTGCTGCCTCACGATCCGACCGGCGAAGTCGCCGCCCTCGTAGGCGAGTTCGACAGCGCCGCCCAGCCGCAAAGCCTCGATGGCGTGTGGGCCTCGCGCGACGGCACGCGCGCCGTGCTGGTCGCGCAGACCAGCGCCGCGGGCTCCGATACCGACGCCCAGGCGCGCGCCATCGACGCCGTGCGCCGCGCGTTCGACGCGGCCACATATGCGCCTGCGAATGCCGCGGCGGCCTCGCCGTACCGGCTGGAGATGACCGGCCCCGGCGTGTTCTCCGTGGATACGCGCGACGCGATCCGCCACGACGTCGAGCGCATCTCGGTCTTGAGCCTCGTCCTGATCGTCGCGCTGCTGCTCACGCTCTATCGCTCGCCGCGCACGCTCGCGCTCGGCCTCGTGCCCGTGCTCTCGGGCGTGGCCGCTGGCATCGCCGCAGTGAGTCTTGCCTTCGGCACGGTCCAGGGGCTCACGCTCGGCTTCGGTACGACGCTGATCGGCGAGGCCGTCGACTACTCGATCTATCTGTTCGTGCAGTCCGGCGCGGTGCGCCCCGACCCGCGCTCGCACGACACCTTGCGCGCCTGGGTTGCCGCCTGGTGGCCGACGATCCGCCTCGGCGTGCTCACCTCCGTGTGCGGGTTCGCCTCGATGCTGTTTTCGGGCTTTCCGGGCCTCGTGCAGCTGGGCGCCTACTCGATCGCGGGCCTCGTGACGGCGGCGCTCGTCACGCGCTTCGTGCTGCCGCGCCTGCAAGGCGGCGCCGTGGCGATCCGCGACGTCTCGCGCGTCGGCGCCTGGCTCGCGAACGCCGCACACACCGCGCCGCGCCTGCGCTGGGCGCTCGCGGCGCTGGCACTGGCCGCAGTCGCGATCCTCGCGCTGCACCGGGACAACCTGTGGAGCCGCGAGCTTTCGTCACTGAGCCCGGTGCCGGCGGCAAGCCAGGCGCTCGACACACGGCTGCGCGCCGATGTGGGCGCGCCCGACGTGCGCTATCTGGTGGAGATTCCCGCGGCGAGCGAACAGGCCGCGCTTGAAGGCGCCGAGAAGATCGGCGCGCAACTGCAGCCACTCGTCGACCAGGGCGTGCTCGGGGGCTTCGAAAGCCCGGCGCGCTATCTGCCGAGCGACGCCGCGCAACGCGCGCGCGCCGCGAGCCTGCCCGACGCCGCCGAGCTCTCCGCACGCATGCACGCCGCTCTGGCCGACCAGCCCATCGACATCAAGCCCGACGTGTTCGCGCCGTTCATCGCCGACGTCGAGGCGGCACGCAAGGCGCCCTTGATCACGCGCGCGGACCTGCGCGGCACCTCGATGGCACTGGCCGTCAACGCCTTGCTGACCGAGCGGGACGGCCGCTGGAGCGCGATGCTCGCGCTGCGCGCGCCTCCGGCTCCGGCTCCGACTCCGACTCCGACTCCGACTCCGGCTCAGGCTCAGGCTCAGGCTCAGGCTTCGAATGCGGGCACGGCGGCTACGCAAGCGGCGCACGTTGCCGGCGGCGGCGCTGCCGGATCGAGCACGCAAGCGAGCAACGCGGCCAACCCCGCGCTCAACGGCACAAGCGCCAGCGACCGGAGCCTCGACACCACGCCAATCAGCGCCGCCGTCGCGCGTGCGGGCGTGCCCGGCGCGCTGTTCGTCGACCTCAAGGCCGAGGCCGACCGCCTCTATGTGAACTACGTCCACGAGGACATCCGGCTCTCGCTCGCGGGATTCGCGGCCATCGCCGTGCTGCTGACGCTCGCGCTGCGCTCGCCGCTGCGCGCGGCGCGCGCGCTCGCGCCGCTCGTGGCCGCCGTGCTCGTGGTGGCCGCGGGCTTCGCGCTCGCGGGCGTGCCGATGACGATCCTGCACCTGGTCGGGATGCTGCTGATCGTGGCGGTGGGCTCGAATTATGCGCTGTTCTTCTGCAAGCCCGAGGGCGGCGGCATGAGCGAAAAAGCGGGGGCACCGGGCATCACGCCCCAGACGCTGGTTTCGCTGCTGGTTGCCAATCTCGCAACGGTGGCAGGCTTCGGGCTGCTCGCGCTCTCGCACGTGCCGCTGCTCGAGACCTTCGGCCTCACGGTCGGGCCGGGCGCCATGCTCGCCCTCGCCTTCGCCGCGATTCTCGCGCCGCAGGCCCCGCGCGCCGCGCACGCGAGCGCCACCGACGCCGCGCTGCCCCGCCGCGAGGGAGGACGCGCATGAATTCGCCGCAACCGCTTGCCTCGCAGGCAGGCACCTCTGGCTCAGCCCTGCCAAACCGCGCAGGAGGACGCGCATGAACTTGCTCTCACCACTTGCATTGCGAGCAGGTCCCTCCTATGCAGCGCCGCGAAACCGCGCGGGAGGAAGCGTATGAACACGCCCTCGCCGCTCGCATCGCACCCAGGCGCCGCCACGCCGGGCGCCGCGCGCCGCTGGCGACCCGCGCCGCTGATCACGGGCGCGGCGGCGCTGCACGCAGGTGCGGCGGCGGCGCTGCTCGCCCAGCCGTCCACGTGGCCGTGGGCGGCGGGGGGCGTGATCGCCTCGCATCTCGCACTGACCGCGGCGGGACTCTGGCCGAAGAGCGCGCTGCTCGGCCCCAACTGGACGCGGCTACCCGAAATCCGCGCAACGGCGCCCGAGTTGGCGCTGGACCAGGCGGACGGCGGCGCGGACCGC
The DNA here is from genome assembly GCF_004353915.1 of Paraburkholderia silviterrae. Taxonomy (GTDB): domain Bacteria; phylum Pseudomonadota; class Gammaproteobacteria; order Burkholderiales; family Burkholderiaceae; genus Paraburkholderia; species Paraburkholderia silviterrae. The sequence goes on from NZ_SMRP01000019.1 coordinate 69,598, forward strand.
CGCATCGCGCTCACCATCGACGACGGCCCCGACCCCGACGTTACGCCGCGCGTGCTCGACCTGCTCGACCAATACGGCGCGCGGGCGACGTTCTTCTGCATCGGCGATCTGGCGCGGCGGCACCCGCGGTGGATCGAGGCGATCGTCGCGCGCGGCCACGCCGTCGAAAACCATAGCCAGCGGCACCGGCACACGTTCTCGCTCTCCGGGCCCGGCGCGCTGCTGCGCGAGATCGAAGCCGCGCAGCAGACACTCACCGAGATCAGCGGCATGCGCCCGCTCTTTTTCCGCGCTCCGGCGGGCCTGCGTAATCCGTTTCTCGAACCGGTGCTGTGCGGGCTCGGCCTGCAGCTCGCGAGCTGGACGCGGCGCGGCTTCGACACGCGCGAGCGCGACGCCCGCAAGGTCGCGCAGCGCCTGCTGCATGGGCTAGCCGCACGCGACATCCTGCTCGTGCACGACGGTCACGCGGCGCGCGGCCCGAACGGCCAGCCAGTCGTGCTCGCAGCGCTGCCCGAGGTCCTGCGCGCCGCAGCCGACGCGCAATTGCACTGGACAACGCTGAGGGAGGCGCTCGGCCCGGCGCTCGACCCCGCGCTCGCAACCGCGGGCGGCGCCCACCTGGCGCGCCAAGCCGCTGGCGCCCGCCCGCCAGCCGGGCTTCCCGACCGGAATGGGGCCAGTCGCCCCCCATTTGATAAAATTTGATGAGGATCAATGCGCCACGAGGCCTCCGTTCGAGTTCCCCTCGCGGCGCGCGCTTCAGCTACCGGATTCGACCTTCGTGAAACCTCTACTGCTCTCGCACTTCACCGCCACCAGCTGCCTCGGGCGCGGGCTCGACGCGACGCTCGACGCGCTGCGCCGCCAGCGCGGCGGCCTCACGCCGTGCGATTTCGAGCGCGCGGAGCTCGACACCTGGATCGGCGCGGTAGAGGGCGTCGAAGCCGAGCCGCTGCGCCCCGATCTGGCCGATTACGCGTGCCGCAACAACCGTCTCGCGCAGCTCGGCCTCACGCAGGACGGCTTCGCGGGGCACGTCGAGCGGACCATCGCCCGGTATGGCGCGGACCGCGTGGGCGTGTTCGTTGGCACGAGCACGAGCGGCATCCTCGAAACCGAGCACGCCTACCGCCAGCTCGACCCGCAAACCGGCGCGCTGCCCCCGGGGTTCCGCTACGCAGAAACCCACAACCCCTATGCCGTGGCCTCGTTCGTGCGCGCGTATTTCGCGCTGCGCGGCCCGGCCATGGCGATCTCCTCGGCGTGCTCGTCGGGGGCGAAGGTGTTCGGCTCCGCGCGCCGCATGATCGAAGCGGGGCTCATCGACGCCGCTGTCGTGGGCGGTGTCGATTCGCTGTGCCTCACGACGCTGTACGGCTTCAATTCGCTCGAACTGCTCTCGCGCAAGCCGTGCCGGCCGTTCGACGTGGCGCGCGACGGCATCTCGATTGGCGAGGCGGCGGCGTTCGCGCTCGTCGAGCGCTTGCCCGAGGCCCGCGAGACGGTCGATGAGAACGCCGTGCTACTGCTCGGCGTGGGCGAATCGAGCGACGCGCATCACATGTCGTCGCCGCATCCCGAAGGGCTCGGCGCGCGCGCGGCCATCGAGCAGGCGCTTGCGACGGCGGGCATCGCGCCAGCCGAGGTCGGCTACATCAACCTGCACGGCACCGCGACGCCGAGCAACGACGCCGCGGAGAGCCTCGCGGTGCGCGCCCTCTTCGAGGGCACGCCGTGCAGCTCGACCAAGGGCGCGACCGGTCACACGCTGGGCGCGGCGGGCGCGCTGGAGGCCGTGGTGTGCGCGCTTGCGCTGCGCCACCGCTTCGTGCCCGCCGGCGTGAACACAACGCAGCCCGACCCTGCACTCGGCCTCGACTATGTGCTGCAAAGCCGCGATGCCGACGTGCACACCGTTCTCAGCAATTCGTTCGGCTTCGGCGGCACGAATTGCAGCCTGATTTTTGGCCGCGCGGACCATGCGCTGCACGAGCCGCGAGCGTGAACCCGCCATGAAATTGCGAGCCTCCATCGAAAGCATCGGCCTGATCGGGCCCGGCCTCGCCAGCTGGCCGCAGGCCGCCGACGTCCTCGCGGGCCGCGCGCCGTGGATTAGCGCGCGCACCGAGCTGCCGCCGGCCGCGGGTCTGCCGAGCGCCGAGCGGCGCCGCGCCGCGCCGGTCGTGAAAACCGCGCTGGCCGTGGGCCATGAAGCCGTGGCCGCGAGCGGCCGCGACGGCGCCACGCTCGCCACCGTATTCGCCGCGTCGGGCGGCGACGGTCAGAACTGCCATGCGATCTGCGAAATGCTCGCGGGCGACGACCGCCAGATCTCGCCCACGCGCTTTCACAACTCGGTGCACAACGCGGCAGCCGGCTACTGGAGCATCGCGGCGCACGCGCGGGCCACCTCGAACGTGCTGTGCGCGCACGACGGCAGCTTCGCCGCGGGTCTGCTGGAGAGCCTGTGCCAGATCGCCGTGGACGGCGTGCCGAGCCTGCTGATCGCCTACGAGACCGACTATCCCGAGCCGCTGCACACGGTGCGGCCGATTGCCGACGCGTTCGGCGTGGCGCTCGTGCTCGCGCCGGCAACCGATGACGATGCCAACGCGCAAGTGCCCGCAAACGCGCTGGCGTGCATCGAAGTGAAGCTCACCGACGCGCCGGTCACTACGCTCGCCTCACCCGAGCTCGAAGCCCTGCGCGCCGACAATCCCGCCGCGCGCGGGCTGCCGCTGCTCGAAGCGATTGCGGCGGGGCGCGCGGCGAGCGTGGTGATCGACTATCTGCCTGAGACGCGCGTGCGCATCGACGTGACGCCGCCGGGCACGCACGCGGAGCGCTCGCGATGACGCAAGACGTTTTGCATGGCGCGCCGCCCGATGCATTGCCCGGCACGACGGCCGCAACGCCCTCGACGTCCCATGCCGCGCCGCTCGGGCGTGCGTGGATCGCCGCGCACATTCCGCACAGCGGCGCGATGTGCCTGCTCGACAGCGTGGACGCCTGGGACGACGCGCACATCCGCTGCACGGCAACGAGCCACCGCGACGCGCACAACCCGCTGCGTTCGCAGGGCCGGCTGGCCTCGGTCTGCGGTATCGAGTACGCGGCGCAGGCGATGGCCGTGCATGGCGCGCTCGCCGGCATGCGCGACGGCGTTCCGGACCAGCCTCAGGCAGGCAGGCCGCGCGTGGGCTATCTCGCGAGCGTGCGCGGCGTCGAAGCCCGCGTCGCCCGCCTCGATACGTTCGAGGCGCCGCTCACCGTGGAAGCCGAGCGCATGAGCGGCGACGGCAACACCGTCCTCTACGGCTTCACGCTTCGCTGCGGCGACGAGGTGCTGCTGACCGGGCGCGCCGCCGTGATGCTCGACGCGTCCGGCGCGCTCGCCCGGGCCACCGATAACAGTCTCAAGGGAGAACCGACATGAAAACACGTCAAAGCGCACGTCAACTCGTTCTGGCCGCGCTGCTGCTCGGCATGGCGAGCTCGGCCGCCTACGCCGACCTCCACGAAGTGAAGGAGAACATCAAGCACGACTCGAAAGAGGCCGCGGCGAAGACCGGCCACGCCGCGCGCGACTTCGGCCACGCCACCGCCCATGCGGCGAAGACAGTCGGCCACGGCATCGCGAACGCCTCGCGCGAAGGCTGGGACGCCACCAAGCGCACCACGAAACGCGTGTTCCACAAGGACGAAAGCAGCCGGGACACGAGCAAGACCGAGACGTGATGCCGTGATGCACGCCTGACGCCCCGCCAGCGGCCTTCAAACCCGCCGCAAACCCGCTAATTCCCTCCCCCGAACGGCCAATTTACCCGTCTTGCGCCCGCGACAAGGCAAAATACGGGTTTTGAGCCCGCGCCGGGCTCATGTTTTTCCTGCCGGCTGCCGCTCGCGGGGGCTCGAACGCGCTCCCCGCCGTCACACGCTGGACGTCCCCATGACGTACCGTGAGCGCCTCGACGCGAGGCCGGCCGGACCGCTCGCCCCAAGCGCGCGAGCCCACTGGAGCTGTTTTGATGACCGAAACCAAAATTTCCTTCGCGGGCAGGCTCTCGCTTGCCTTCGGATCGTTCTTCGCCATCCTCGGCAACGCCGAGCTGGCCGCCGGCGTGCGCCGCCTGCGCAACGGCGAAACCATCGCACCCGCTGCCGCGCCGCGCACCCCGGCTCCGGCCGCCGCGCCCGTCGCCAAGCCCGCGCCTGCGCCTGCACCCGCCCCGGCCCCCGCGCCCGCCATCGAAGAAGCCAGCCCGCAATCGGCACTACAGTTGCTGGGCCTGCTCCAGCGCAACGCCCGCTTCGTCGACTTCGTCGAGGAGGACATCGCCAATTACGGCGACGCCGATATCGGCGCGGCCGCACGCCTCGTGCACGAGGGCTGCCGCGCGACGCTGCGCGAGCACTTCACGATCCGCCCGGTGCGCACGGAGGCCGAAGGCAGCCGCGTGACCATCGCCGAAGGCTTCGACGCCACTGCCATCCGCCTGACCGGCAACGTGGTCGGCGCCGCGCCGTACAACGGCACGATCAGCCACCGCGGCTGGCGCGTCGAGGACGTCAAGCTGCCCAAGCTCGTGAAGACGCACGACGCCAAGGTCATCGCACCGGCGGAGGTGGAACTGTGAGCGAACCGCGTTATTCCATCGGCGTCGACCTCGGCACGACGCATTGCGCCCTGTCCTACGTCGACCTCGCCGGCAGTGACGGCGAAAAAGCCACCCAGGGCGTGCTCGCCGTCACGCAATTGACCGCGCCCGGCGCGATCGAGTCGCCCGAGCTGCTGCCCTCGTTCCTCTACCTGCCCAACGCGGGCGAGCTGTCGCCTGGCGACCTCACGCTGCCCTGGACCGCCACGCGCGAGTACGCCGTGGGCGAAATGGCGCGCAGCCGCGGCGCCGGCACGCCCATCCGCCTCGTGTCGAGCGCGAAGAGCTGGCTGTGCCATCCGGGCGTGGACCGCCGCGCCGCGACCCTGCCCAACGACGCGCCGCCCGAAGTCGCGCGCGTCTCGCCGCTCGAAAGCTCGATCCGCTACCTCACGCACCTGCGCGAAGCGTGGAACCAGGCGCACCCCGACGCGCCGTTCGCCGAGCAGGACGTGACCGTCACGATCCCGGCCTCGTTCGATCCGGCCGCGCGCGAACTCACCGCCGAAGCCGCGCAGGCCGCCGGCTACACGCGCATGACGCTGCTGGAGGAACCCCAGGCCGCCCTCTATAGCTGGATCCAGAAGAGCGGCGGCGCGTGGCGCAAGGAAGTCAAGGTCGGCGACATCATCCTCGTGGTGGACGTGGGCGGCGGCACGACCGACCTCTCGCTGATCGCCGTGGTCGAGCGCGAAGGCAACCTGGAGCTGCATCGCGTGGCCGTGGGCGAGCACATCCTGCTCGGCGGCGACAACATGGATCTCGCGCTCGCCCACGTGGTCGCGCGCAAGCTCGCGGCGCAGGGCACCCAGGCCGATCCGTGGCAGTTGCGCGCGCTCACCTACGCGTGCCGCTCGGCCAAGGAGACGCTGCTCTCCGACCCGAGCGTGGAGACCGTGCCCCTCGTCGTGCCGAGCCGCGGCTCGAAGCTGATCGGCGGCTCGATCCGCACCGAGCTCACGCGCACCGAACTCACGCAGATCATCCTCGAAGGCTTCTTCCCGCAGGTGGACGCGGCGGCACGGCCCGTCACGCGCGCCCGCGCCGGCCTCACGCAGCTCGGCCTGCCCTACGCGCAGGACGCGGGCGTGACCCGCCACCTCGCGGCGTTCCTCGGCCGCCAGGTGGGTGCGCTCGCGGAACTCGAAGGCTTCGGTGCGCCCGTGGCGAGCGCCCAGGGCGCGAGCTTCCTGCATCCCACGGCGGTGCTGTTCAACGGCGGCGTGTTCAAGTCGTCGCTGCTTTCGGAGCGCGTGCTCGAGATCCTCAACGGCTGGCTGGCAGCCGAAGGCGCGCCGGCCGCACGACTGCTGGGCGGCGCGGACCTCGACCTCGCGGTCGCGCGCGGCGCGGCGTACTACGGCTATGTGAAGCGCGGCAAGGGCGTACGCATTCGCGGAGGCACGGCGCGCGCGTATTACGTGGCGATCGAGTCGGCCATGCCCGCGGTGCCGGGCCTCGAGCCGCCGGTCTCGGCGCTGTGCGTCGCGCCCTTCGGCATGGAGGAAGGCACCGACGCGGCCCTGCCGCCGCAGGAATTCGGCCTCGTGGTGGGCGAGCCGGTGCATTTCCGCTTCTTCGGCTCCTCGGTGCGCCGCCAGGACCAGGTGGGCACGCTGCTCGACTACTGGTCGGCGGAAGAGCTTCAGGAGCTCGAAGAGATCCAGGCCACGCTGCCTTCCGAAGGCCGTACGCCCGGCGAGGTCGTGCCGGTCAAGCTGCACGCGCGCGTGACCGAAGCCGGGACGCTGGAGCTCGAGGCCGTGCCGAGCGGCAGCACCGAGCGCTGGAAGGTCGAATTCGACGTGCGCGGCAACGCTAGCGCCTGAATCGGCCCAACCGTCTCTTGAGCACGATGAAGCGATACGTCGTAGGCATAGACCTCGGAACGAGCAACACCGTCGTTGCCTACGCCGAAGCGGGCGCGGACGAGATCCGCGTCTTCGATATCGAGCAGCTCACCGCTCCTGGCGAGGTGGGCGCGCAACCACTGCTGCCCTCGGCGCGCTATCACCCGGCGCCGGGCGAGCTCGCGCCCGGCGCGTTGCAACTGCCCTGGCCCACGGCCGCGGTTCCGGAAGGCACGGAAAACGCAACCTCTGCGGCGGCGCCTGTCGTCGGCCGCCTCGCGCGCACGCTCGGCGCCCAGGTGCCGGGCCGGCTCGTCGCCAGCGCGAAGAGCTGGCTCTCGCATGCCTCGGTGGACCGGCTCGCGCCCATCCTGCCGTGGGGCGCACCCGACGACGTCGGCAAGGTTTCGCCGGTGGACGCGAGCGCGAGCTATCTCGCGCACGTGCGCGCCGCGTGGAACCACTGCTTCCCGCACGCGCCGCTCGAAGAGCAGGACGTGGTGCTCACCGTGCCCGCCTCGTTCGACGACGGCGCGCGCGCGCTCACGCTCGAAGCGGCGCGGCGCGCGCGGCTGCCCGCGCTGCGCCTGCTCGAGGAGCCGCAGGCCGCGTTCTACGACTGGCTGTTCCACCATCGCGATACGCTGCAGGCCGAGCTCGCGCAAACGCGCCTCGTGCTCGTCTGCGACGTGGGCGGCGGCACCACCGACCTCACGCTCATCAAGGTACAGGTCGAGAACGGCGAGCCGCAGCTGAGCCGCATCGGCGTGGGCAACCACCTGATGCTGGGCGGCGACAACATGGACCTCGCGCTCGCGCATCTGGCCGAAAGCCGGCTCGCGGGCGAGAACGCGCGCCTCTCCGCCGCGAGCCTCTCGCAGCTCGTCGAGCGCTGCCGCGTCGCGAAAGAACAATTGCTGGGCGACGCCGCGCCCGATGCCGTCGGCGTGACGCTGCTCGGTGCGGGCTCACGGCTGATTGGCGGCGCGCGCACGACGCAACTCACCCGCGACGAGGCCGAGCGCATCGTCGTGGACGGCTTTTTTCCCGCAGGCGGCCCCGACGACCTGCCGCGCCGCTCGCGCGCGGCGATCGTCGAATTCGGCCTGCCCTATGCCGCCGACGCGGCGGTCACACGGCATATCGCGGCGTTCCTGCAGCGCTTTGCCGCGCAGTCGCGCGAGGCGCTGGGGACGGCTGACGGCGCACAAACGCCCCTGCCTGTGCCCGACACGCTGCTGCTCAACGGCGGCGTGTTCCGCGCGCAAGCGCTGGCCGGGCGACTGCACGAGACGCTGAGCGCGTGGCGCGAAGCGCCCCTCACCGTGCTGCAAAACGACCAGCCCGACGTGGCGGTCGCGCGCGGCGCGGTCGCCTTCGCGCTGGCGCGCTCGGGACGCGCGCCGCGCATCGGCGGCGGCTCGCCGCGCAGCTACTTTCTCGTGCTCGACGAGGAAACCGGCAAAGGCGCGGACGAGGACGCCAGGACGCGCGGCGTCTGCCTGCTGCCGCGCGGCACCGAGGAAGGCCACGAAGTGCGCCTCGCCGAGCGCGTGTTCGCGCTGCGTCTGGGCCATCCCGTGCAATTCCACCTGGTCTCGACGGTCGCCGATACGGCCTGGCGGCCCGGCGAGATCGCCGAGATTTCGTCGGCGGATTTCGTGCGACTGCCGCCGCTGTCCACTGTGGTGCAACGCCAGGATGGCCAGGACGCGCAAGGTGCTCAGGGTGCTCGCGCGGAACAGGAACGGCCGGTGAAGCTCACGGCGCAACTGACCGAGGTGGGCACGCTGGAAGTCGGCTGCATCGCCACCGACGACGACGCGCGACGCTGGCTGCTCGAATTCCAGCTGCGCCGCGACGAGGCCTCAGGCACACAGGCGAGCCAGGGCGCGCGCCACGCCGGGCTCGACGAAGCCATCGCCGTGATCGACCGCGTGTTCGGCGCGAAGTCGGCCAAGGTCGATCCCAAGGAAGTCAAGCGCCTGCGCGCGCAGCTCGAACACGGCCTCGGGCCGCGCCAGAACTGGGACGGCCCATTGCTGCGCGAGCTATTCGGCGCGCTGTGGGAGCGCGCGGGGCGGCGGCGACGCTCGCCCGACCACGAGCGCCTGTGGCTGAACCTCGCAGGCTTCTGCGTGCGGCCGGGCTTCGGCTATCCGCTCGACGAGTGGCGCGTCGAGCAGCTCTGGACCCTCTTCGACGATGGCATTCAGCACGTCAACGAAGGCCAGGTGTGGTCCGAGTGGTGGACGCTGTGGCGGCGCACGGCGGGCGGTCTCGACGACGCGGCCCAGGAGCAGGTGCTGGAAGCGATGCGCTGGCTCGAAGAAGCGGCGAGTTCGAAGAAGCACAAGCTGCCCTTCGATCCCGCCAAGCTCGGACATCAGGACATGGTGCGCCTCTACGCTTCGCTCGAACGGATCCCCGCCGAGCGCAAGATCGAGATCGGCGAGCAGCTTTTGACGCGTTTGCAAAAGCCCGCCGAGAATCATCAGAGCTGGTGGGCCGTGGGCCGCATCGGCGCACGCCTGCCCTTTTACGGCAGCGCGCATGGCGTCGTGGCGCCCGAGGTGGCTACGCGCTGGCTCGACGCCATCCTCGCGCTCGACTGGAGGAAGGTCGAGCCGGCCATGTTCGCCGCCGCGCAGATCGCGCGCATGACGGGCGACCGCTCGCGCGATCTGGAGCCCGCGGTGCGGGAGACGGTCCTGCGGCGGCTCGAAGGCGCGAACGCCCCGCAGACGTGGATCGAGATGGTGCGCGAAGTCGTGACGCTCGATAGCGCCGATACAGGCCGCGTGTTCGGCGAGGCGCTGCCGTCGGGCTTGAAGCTGATGGCTGGCTGAACACTCCGCGCGCCACGCGAACGCCGCTCACGGCGAGCGGCCGGACCACGCGGGACGGTGCCCGATAAAAAATCCCCGCGCTCCAGGTCGTTCATTGCGAACGCCGGATTACGCGGGGATTTGCGGCTTGCGGACCGCAACGGCGCCAGGCGCCGCGCGGTCCACCCGCCGATTTACTTCTTTTCGCCCTTGATCTGCGGCAGCGCCGACGCCTCGCCCGGCGTGAGCAGGCCGACTTGCGCGTAGACGCGCAGCTTGTCGCGCGTGTCGGTGATGTCGAGATTGCGCATCGTCAGCTGGCCGATACGGTCACGCGGCGAGAAAGTCGAGGCAACCTTTTCCATCGACAGGCGTTCCGGCTGGTACGTCAGGTTCGGCGACTTCGTGCTCAGGATCGAGTAGTCGTTGCCGCGGCGCAACTCGAGCGTCACTTCGCCCGTGATCGCGCGCGCGACCCAGCGCTGGGCCGTTTCGCGCAGCATGATCGCCTGCGGATCGAACCAGCGGCCCTGGTACAGCAGGCGGCCGAGGCGGCGGCCGTTCTCGCGGTACTGCTCGATGGTGTCTTCGTTGTGGATGCCCGTGACGAGGCGCTCATAGGCGATGTGCAAGAGCGCGAGACCCGGGGCTTCGTAGATGCCGCGGCTCTTCGCTTCGATGATGCGGTTCTCGATCTGGTCGCTCATGCCCAGACCGTGGCGGCCGCCGATGCGATTCGCTTCGAGCAGCAGCTCGACTGCGTCCGTGAAGGTCTTGCCGTTCAGCGCGACCGGCTGGCCTTCCTCGAAGCGGATCGTCACTTCCTCACGGTCGACCTTGACGTCGTCGCGCCAGAACGCCACGCCCATGATCGGGTTGACGATCTTGATGCCCGACTCGAGGCTTTCCAGATCCTTCGCCTCGTGCGTCGCGCCCAGCAGGTTCGAGTCCGTCGAGTAGGCCTTTTCCGCCGACATCTTGTACGCGAAGCCCGACTGGCGCATGAACTCGGACATTTCCGAGCGGCCGCCGAGTTCGTCGATGAACAGCTGGTCGAGCCACGGCTTGTAGATCTTCAGATCCGGATTGACGAGCAGGCCGTAGCGGTAGAAGCGCTCGATGTCGTTGCCCTTGTAGGTCGAGCCGTCGCCCCAGATGTTGACGCCGTCTTCCTTCATCGCGGCGACGAGCATCGTGCCCGTCACGGCGCGCCCGAGCGGCGTGGTGTTGAAGTAGGTGACGCCACCGGTCGAGACATGGAACGCACTGCTTTGCAGCGCCGCGATGCCTTCGGCCACGAGCTGCGCGCGGCAGTCGATCAGGCGGGCGCCTTCGGCGCCGTATTCCGTCGCGCGGCGCGGGATCGAATCGTAGTCGTCCTCGTCGGGCTGGCCGAGGTTGGCAGTATAGGCGTACGGCACGGCGCCCTTCTTGCGCATCCAGTGCAGCGCGGCGCTAGTGTCGAGGCCGCCCGAGAACGCAATACCTACTTTTTGACCAACCGGAACACTTTCAAGAATCGTACTCATCGACAAAACCCGTTGAATGGAGGACAAAGACCAGGCGCATAGTTTACCCGATGCGCAGGGGCTGGCCCCCTGGGTCCGACAGAAATCGTGTCGAGCAACGGCTTTTTTAGCGCGATTTTGGGCAAATCTGGTCCGGCCTGCCCTGCTCTGGCCTCGTTTCGAGCCGCCTGGTTTGACGCAGCCGAGCCTCGTCGGACACGTCCGACTCGGGCGCCAGTCACGCAACGGTTGGGTAACAGGGGGACAGCCGGCCATCGCGCCCCAAATCCACAAAAACGCAGCGCCACGAGGCACGAAGCACGAGGCGCGAGCAGATGCGTAGAGCACGAAGCGCCCGGCATCGGTAACAGCCAGAGCTCGGCAAGCACCTGGAGCGAGATCCCCGACGGCGCGCGGCGCACCGTGTGCATCAACCGGGGCTGTTGTCGGGCGGCTGTGGCGACAAGCCTGGCCAGGCCGTGGTGCCGGAATCCTCGGTACCAGGAACGACAGGCTGGCCTGCGTTCTCGCGATACCACCGCGGCGTGTACTGTCCGCCTTTATCCCGTGGCGACTCAATCGTGCTGAACAAACGTTGACTGGCGATCAGCGTGCTGCCGCATGCGCTATGCATGCCATCCAGCGCCACCGGCTGCCCCTCGACGTTGAACCGGGACGAGCCCACGATCGCGTTGTTGCCGTGCAGCGGGCAGGAAACGAGATCGCCGACACGGGCGATCGGAAGGCCATCGTACTTTGTCGCTGGCGCGCCGGTGATGACTTGTCCGGCGTGATCAGTCACGTCGCCAAGCAAGATAATGAAACGGTGCGTCAATGCGCGTCTCCTTTACGCGGTGCGGAAGGGCATGTTTTTGCGGATCGAGACAACACGCAGATCGGCCGCGTCGTGCGGCAGAAACACCCGGTCCACGACCGACAGCACAGCGCGCGTGAGCGGCGCACCGCGCTAGTTGATGGGAATAGCCATCGACCACGAGCGAGTAAGGCCAGGCGCAGCGTAACAGAACTCCTGCCCGCCTCCGGTCTCGCGAGATCAAACGAATCGTTCGACCGCAACGAGCGAGTCCGGGACGTGCGTATCGGCATCTTGAGTCGGGCGCGCATCGATGACCGGCTCGACCCACTCGGCGAGATAGTCGAAATTGCGGTTGAAGTTCCGCGCGGGCAGCGGTGGGGTACGCTCGATCGCCCACCCCACTCCACACGTTCGCAGCGCCTCCAAACAAGGCGGACGCCCCGGCCGGTCCCGAAGCGCCCGCGAACCTCAGCGGCCCCCTCCCGCTCAATTCCCCGCACTCACCTCGACGGTCTGCACGGCCGGATGCGCCACGGCGCCCTCCTGCGGCAGCGCCCAGCCGAGCCAGCGCGCACGATGCGCGAGCACCAGCATGAACGCCAGCGCCGCGAGCGCGCCGAAGGTCGCAAAACCCATCTGATAGCTGCCCGTGCTTTCTCGCGCGATGCCCATGACCACCGGCAGATAGAACCCGCCAATGCCGCCCGCCGCGCCCACGATGCCCGACATCAGGCCCGTGCGGCCGTGCCAGCGGCGCGGCACGAGCTGGAAGGTCGCGCCGTTGCCGAGGCCGAAGCACACATAGGTGAGCGCGAGCAGCGCGATGCCGGCGGAAAGCGGCGGCATCCACGCGGCGAACGCGAAATCGCACAGCGAGATGGCCGCGAGCAGCAGCACGAGCGCGCGCACGCCCGAGATACGGTCGGCGATCAGCCCGCCGACGGGGCGCACCATCGCACCCGTGAGCGCGAGCAGCGACATGATCACGCCGGCCTCGAGCTTGGGCACCTGATAGAGCGAGACGAGCAGCGTCGTGACATACGACGACATGCCCACGAAGCCGCCGAAAGTGATGCTGTACACGAGCATGATGACCCAGGTGTCGCCTTCGGCGAGTACGCCGCGATAGTGGCGCGGCAGCACGGCAATCGCGAGCAGCGCGCCCATCACGGGCAGCAGCAACACGCCGGTCTTGCCGGCGCCGAACACGCCCGCATGCACGGCGAGCACGAGCGCAATCAGGCCCGCCAGCGTGACGAAAAACGCGCGCAGCGCCTGCGCCGCGCTGCCCGACTTCTGGCCGAGATCGCGGGCCCAGAAGCACACGGCCGTCGCGGCGAGACCGAGCAGCGGCAGCGCCGCGCCCGTGGCATGCATCCAGCCGTGGCTGTTGGCGAGCCCCGGAAACAGGAAGCCGTCGAGCACCGCGCCGATATTGCCGGCGGCAGCGAGCCCGAGCACGAGGCCCTGCACCTTCGGCGGATAGTTGCTGCCCGCCATCGGCAGCGCCACCGCGAAGCTCGCGCCGCCCACACCCAGCAGCACGCCGAGCACGAGCAGCAGCGTATAGGACGGCGCGACCGGCATCAGCGGCAGCACGAGCGCGGGAATCGCCGAAAGCGCGATGCCCATCAGCGCGACCTTGCGGCCGTCGCAGGCCTGGTAGAGATTGCCGAGTGTCACGCGCAGAATGGCCGCGCCCAGCACCGGCACCGCGACGAGCAGGCCGAGCTCGGCCGGCGTCATCTTGATGTCCTTCTGGATGAACGGCGCGAGCGGGCCGAACATCACCCACACCGTAAAGCCAGTGTCGAAATACAGAAAACACGCGACCAGCGCGCGCCAGTTGCCACTCTTTAGCGAACTCAAAAGTTCTTTCACGAGGCTCTCTCCAGGTAATGAGTCTCGGCACGCCTGCGGCGCCCGGGTTCCGTTACTTCGTAGTCCGATTCAAAGGCGAAAACAAAACGGCGTCCCGAAGCGCATCCGCATGAAGCCGTTGCGCTCCATGGGATGCCACCTCGGGACGCCGTTGCCCCGCTTTGTTCGTCGCAATCGTCCCGCTTCCGCGTGACGAGCTGAAATCGCCGAGGCCGTCATTGGCCTCGCGGGGTATCAAGCAATACGTATGCCAGTGACAGAGGGAAATGAAATGTGATGACCGCAACGGCTTGCGACACGGGCCGCGCGCGGGTGGCCGCGTTTTCGTGACGGAACGTCCGGGACGCGCATCGAGCAGCGCAACCCACTGTTGATGTGCGATTCATGAAAGCTGCTGGTGCACTGCAGCGTAACCGCGCACCAGAGCCGGGCGCGGGTGCCTCCCACGCGGCGACCTATTATTGAATCGAGCGAAGTGCTCGGCCTCGCACTGGAGGCACATCATGAGACCCGCTGGATGGATACTGCTGGGCACGCTGGCCTTCGTCGCTTTCGCCGTTTGGTCGGAGAGCGTTGCAGCGAATACCGTGAGGCTCGCTGCGGCCTCGTCCTCGCCAGCCACGCCGATCGCGCAAGCCGCAGCAGCGCCGACGATCGCCATCGTTTCCGGCACGTGGGGGGCCAATTGCGGTGCGCCGCGCGGCAATGCCACGCGCGATCTCGCGCAGCACTGCGATGGCTTGCTTACCTGCGGGTACGTGCTTGGCGCGCACGCGCCGGGCTCGCCATCGACTCCCGCGCCCAAGGCGCTGCCCTCCGGGCGCCAGATGACGTCCTTCGCGACATGCCGCGTGGACTATCGCGCGCAATGGCGATGCGGCAGCCGCGAGTTTCATGACGCATCGCTCAGCGCAGGCGCCTCGCCCGGCGACACGCTCGTGCTGAGCTGCGTGCGCGAAAACGGGCCGGGACACTGAAGCCCCGCCCTCCACGACCATCACGCCCCCGATAGCGCTCCGGCCGTTACCGCCTGCTCGATATGCGCGGCAAAGCCGGTGCGGCCCGGCGCGATCTCGTCGCGCAACGTGAGCGCCGGAATCTCGTACGCCCCCGCATTCTGCGGACGAAACGCAATCGGCGCGGCGCTCCATAGCGTATCGAGCCGCTCGCCCAATGCCTCACGCGTGGCCGCGAAGCGTTCTTCGTCCATGCGCCCGGTGCGATACACGACGAACGGCGGCAGCACGTCGAAGCCCGGGTAGTAGAGCACGCCATGCTGGATCGGAAACAGGATGTCGTCGATCGGCCCGTTGACGCCGCGCGCGCCGTAGTGCGACTCCCAGCCGCCCGCCGTCACGACCAGCATCGCGCGCTTGCCCGCGAGCGTGCCTTCGCCATAGCGACTGCCCCAACGCTGGTCGGAATGCTCTCCCACGCCATAGCCGAACCCATAGGCATAGACGCGCTCGATCCAGCCCTTGAGGATCGCGGGCATCGAAAACCACCAGAGCGGGAACTGCAGGATGACTGCGTCGGCCCACCGCCGCTTGTCCTGCTCGCACGCGATGTCCGTGCTTTGCGTGCCGCTCTCGAAAGCGTGCTTCGATTCGAGAGAAGGATTGAACGGCGCGGCGGCATCGCGCCCGGGCGCGTCCTGCGTATCCAGTACCGCCTTCCAGTTCATTGCGTAGAGGTCCGAAACCTGCACCGCATGGCCCGCCCGCGTGAGACGGTCGTGCGCGAAATCCTTGAGCGCCCCGTTGAGCGAGCGCGGCTCGGGATGGGCGTAGACGATGAGTACGTTCATGCTGAAGCTCCGCTGGTTGAATCGATCGGGTGAATGGCACTCAGCATAGGGAACCGTCTGCTATATTTGAAATGAATATCGGCAATGACAGGTATTACGATGCTTAATCCACGCCGCCTCGATCTCAATCTGCGGGTCACGCTCGTGTTCGCCCACAAAATAAATAAAAAAAGAAAACAATAAAAACGAAAACAGGCGCCTGAGTATCACCCAATAAAAACCGAAACAAGTAAGACAACAGAAAGAAATAGGAGGATTCCGCCCAGACGGAGCGACGGAGCCAGTGATGCGGCGGCGATAACGCCCCTTATCGCGGCTTGCCGCCTGGCCCTCGCCGGATCCGCGAGGGCCACCGGTACGGTGCGCCGCCCCGCCGGCTCATCGAGGCACGGCTGACGCAGACGTCTTCCCTTGTTGAGGCGGCAGGCCGCCACTCAGCTACTTCCGGTCTCGGCCAAAAACGGTCCTTCGCGAGGGTCACCACATCGCGGACGATCGGCACAAAAACGAGTGCCGATGACGGTAGTTGGGTGACGCGTCGAGGTCGCGAGAGCCGTGGACCATATGCATGCAGTGGCAGGCTCGTCATGTTTGTCTACACCATGACGTATCCGTACCGCATACCGAGCATCACTGCTTCGGTGCGATTGGTCGCGCCGAGTTTGCCGAAGATCGAGGAGAGGTGGAATTTCACCGTGTTGTCCGAGATATCGAGTTGCCGCGCGATCTCCTTGTTGCCGAGTCCGTCGGCGAGCATCGCCAGCACTTCGATCTCCCGTAAGGTCAAGGCTTCGAACGGTTCGCCGGATGCCATCTGGCTCGACGGTTTGCGTGCGGCCAGCAGCCTTGCGAGGAGGTCGGGCGAAAGCACGCAAAGGCCCGCGGCGACCGCTTCGATGGACACGACGATTTCGGCAGGTATCGCGTTGCGCGGCAGGATCGCCGTCGCATCGGCGGGCAGCGCGTCAAGGCTCCAGTCGCTATCCGGGTCGTCGAGCAGCAGAACGAGCGCCGACGGTCCGTGTTCGAATAGCGTCTTGAGCGCGTCGCTCGCCTCCGGCTCGATGTCGGTCACGACCACATCCGGCACCGAACCGGCGAGGCAATCGACGAGCGTTTCGGCGTCGGCTGCGCTACCCAGGAACCCGAATGCCGGGTTCGCCTCGACAAGCGTTTGCAGGCTTGCACGCACCTGCGGCGATGCCGCAATCACCGCGACCTGCACCGGCCCCATGTGTACCCTCTGTCCATCCGACATTTAGCCGCTTCCCGGACCTCACCTGCACGAATTCCGTTGGGGGCGTTCGCCCACTGTTACCGAACTCGCGTGGCGTTCGCCACCTCGGATCAACGTGATTTGCAACTGCTGTCCAATGCTTGCGGAACCCAGCGCAGCGTGCACGTCGTCCATGTCGCGGCAAGGCCTGCCGTCCAGTTCGATCAGGACATCGCCTATGAGCACACCCGCCTGTTCTGCAGGACCGCCCGGCGCAAGCGAATTGATCAGCAATCCGCTATTGAACGGCAGGTTCAGTTTGTTCACCCACGCGTCTGGCAGGCTGACCTGCTGTGTGCCGACGCCAAGGTAGCCCCGCGAGACGCGCCCTTTAGCCAACAGTTCATCGGTGACGCGCTCCACAGTCATCCCGGGAATCACCATGCCGGCGCCGCGCATCAGTGCCGACGTGCAGATGCCCATGACATGCCCGCGCATATCTGCGAGGGCCGCCCCGGAGAAACCCGGGCGCAGACCGCCGTCCAGTCGCACGAACGCATCGAGCTGTCCACCTCTCCACGTGCGCCAGGGACCACCTGTGCTGCCGATCACGCCAAAATCAGCGCTGACCCCGAGCTCGTCCGCACGCGCGACGGCGAGCGCCAGATGGCCCGGCTTCAGTGAGCGGGCGTCACCAGACTCGGCTGGGTCCAGGTCCACGCCGTCCAGCTTCAGCACGGCGAGGTCGGTGCCCAAATCCAGGCCCGCGAGGACTGCGGCGACCGTACTGCCGTCGGTCGATGTAACTTCGATCCCGTCCTCGCGCCTGATCGTGTGCGCAGCCGTCACGACGACGCCATGGCGCCAGATTACCCCACTTGACGGCATGCGATGCCGGCCGCGTACTGCCACAACGCTGCGTCCGACTCGCCCGACAATGTCTGCCAGATTGTCCGAAAGATCCATCAAAGGATTTCCGCTCGAGGATGTGGTTTCCATTTCAAGTCTCCCGCCAATTGCGATACGCCCACTTTGTGCCTCGCGTCGTCGATTGCTTAGCTATCCTTTGCGGGTGGCGTTGTGACGACGGATTCACAATGACAGAAAGACAGGGGGTGCACACCACCCAAATGGGTAGCAGGGTAGACGCAGTGCGGGCTTCACGATGCAGCGAGAGGCTGACGGCGACCTGGCAGTTGTCCTCGTGCGCCATCCAATAAATCGGATCGACGCCGATGTCCGACAGCGAAGCCAGAATGAAAATTCAGGATGCGTCGGACGTCACTCGCGACGGACTAACGCAGAGGCTCTTGTCATCACCTTCAGTGTGAGTGAGACGTGCCCTCTGGGACCGTGAACGTCACTATCTGCCTGCACTCAGTGCACCCAGCGAATACGTGGTGTTGAGCGTCGACCAACTCGACAAGCATCTTGTGCTGACCAGGTGGCAGACCCGCCACGCTGATTGTATTGACGTCATTCGCTTCTACCCAACCCCAAGGCAGATCGTCGATGTGTACGTGCAGATGCCCGATTCGGGGAGACACGTTGAGCGCGGCTGCCCCGAACACCGGCAAGATATGCACGTTCTCCACCCGATATTGGATCCAGACGATGCCGTGGGCCAGACCTGCGGCAAGCGGCGTGGGATCCACAATCAGTTTGGGCGGGGGCTCGTTATCGATGGCGACGTACGGTGAGGCCACGCCGACCTCCCCTGTGCTCTGGGCGAAGGCGTTCGTTGCGAGCACGGTACCAGCCGCGACTGCGGCAAGCGTCTTGATCAGCATGTTCATTTGCGTTCTAACTATTTGATCCCCAGGGGGAAAATTTCGATTAACTTGGCGTGCAATCGCCGGTCCGTGTCATGGCAGTTGCACAAGCGGACCCGGGGCCGAACCAAACGGCAGATCAATGCGAACAACATCGCATGGACCTGACTAGCACGATTACATCGAGGAGCGCTCCAACGCATGCGCGTCGGAGCGCTTTGCACTTTAGGCGCGCAAGGGCCTTAATCCCGTGCGCACTTCGTTCGCGAAAATCATCGGTTCTTCCCATGCCGCGAAGTGCCCGCCCGTTTCAGGCTTGTTGAAGTAAATCAGGTTGTGATAGGCCTTTTCGGTCCAACTCTTCGGCGCCTGGTAGTTTTCACCCGGAAACGCGCTGACGGCGGCAGGCACGTTCACGTCGGCTGCGAGGAAGAAGTTCGCGTGCGACTCCCAGTAGAAACGCGCCGCCGAGATGCCGGTGTTGGTCAGCCAGTAAAGCGTGATGTCGTCGAGTACGTCGTCTCGCGTCAGCGCGCCTGCTGAATGACCGTTGACGGGATGACCGAGCACGGCCGCGCTCAGCGCCGCTGCGGGCTGGCCGTAGCCATCGCCATGGTCGAGCAGCCAGGAAGCCAGCGCGACGGGCGAGTCGGCGAGTCCATACAATGTCTGCGGGCGCGTACCCATTTCGAAAGCGTAGCCGCGCTTCTTCTTGAAGTTGGCGCTTAACTGCTCATACGCGTGCTTTTCCTCATCCGATAAGCCGGCAGGCATCGGGTCTCCCGCGGCCAGCGACTTCAGAATCTCGGCCGGAACGGAGGCAGGGAAGTTCACATGAATGCCGATCAGTTCGGGCGGCGCCTGTTTGGCCATGATGTTCGTGACAATCCCGCCGAGATCGCCGCCCTGCGAAGCAAAGCGCTCATAGCCGAGGCGCTTCATCAATGTGACCCACGCGCGCGCGGTGCGTTCCGGGCCCCAGCCCGTTGTGGTAGGTCTCGCCGAAAAGCCGTAACCGGGCAATGAGGGAATCACGAGATGAAACGCATCCGAAGCCGGCGCGCCATACGCAGTCGGATTGACGAGCGGGTCGATGATCTTGAACTGTTCGATGACCGAGCCGGGCCAGCCGTGGGTCACGATCAACGGCATCGCGTTTTCGTGCTTCGAGCGCACGTGGATGAAATGGATATCGAGTCCGTCAATCTCAGTGATGAACTGTGGATACGAATTCAACCGTGATTCGCATTTGCGCCAGTCGTAGCCGGTTGCCCAATACTGGGCGAGTCCCTGAATGGTGGCGAGCTGAATGCCCTGTGATTCGTCGGGCACCGTCTCGCGATCCGGCCAGCGCGTGGCTTTGATGCGGCGCCGCATGTCGGTAAGCTGCGACTCGGGGACGTGAACGCGGAACGGCCGGATCGCCGTCTTGTCGCCATTCGCGGGTTCGGTGATCTTGCCGATTGCAGGGCTCGTTTGCGCGAAGGCGAGCCGGCTCAGCGAGCCTGCCGCGAGCGCCGCGGCGGCCACGCCGACAAAGTGCCGGCGCGATGAGGATTGGGGCGTGTCTGTTGACATGGGAGCGGTCTCCTGCCTGGGTTCAACGTGTTGTGTTGCGCGTGAAGTCTGCGATGTGCAGTTTCACGAAGTCGTACATGCTCATGGGTTTGCGGCCCGTGAGTTCGAACAGGTCGTTCGTCATGCGGTCGTATCGTCCCTGTACGTGGAGGTCGGCCATTACGACCAGATGCCTGACGACATGATCGGGAATGCCGAGTTCGCGCAATTTGTCCGACCACGGCGCGACAGGCACATTCCGGTAACGGATGGGCCGGCCGAGCGCGTCCGAAAAGACACGCGCGGCCTGTTCGAGATCCGTTGATTCAAGGCCAGTCAGGTTATAGATCTTGCCGAGATGCGGTGCCGGATTCTCGAGAATGACCGAAACCGCATTTGCGACGTCAACCGCAGAAATGGGCGACGTCTTGCTGTTGCCAAGCGGCAGCGCAAGTTCGTCGTTGTCGCGCACGCCGGTTGCGCCGAGCGTCAGGAAGAAGCTCTCGAGAAACGCCGTGGGCCGGACCGTGACGACGGGCAGCCCCGACCACTGCAAGACCTGCTCGGCAAGCCAGTGCAGCTTGTGCTGGGGGCTGTCGGTCGTTGCCGTGATGCTCATTTCCGTGACGGTCATCTGCGACATGTTCACGATGGCTTCGACGCCATAATGACGCGCCACGGCAGCAAAATTGACCGTTGCTTCGAGATACGCTGGGGATACGGACATGCCGAAGTAGACGCGCGAACAGCCTTCGATTGCGCGGTGCATCGAGGCGAGATCGGTCAGATCGCCGACCACGACTTCGGCGCCAAGGCCGCGCAACTCGTTCGCGCGATCGTCGTCCTTGCGGACCAGCGCCCGCACTTTATAGCCTTTCGCGAGCAGTGACGTTGTCACGTTGCGCCCAATTCCACCAATCGCGCCTCCGGCGCCCGTCACGAGAATGGGCCGATCGTGGGCAGGATTCGTTGTCATATCACATTACCTTTGAAGGAGAAAAATCAGTTGATTTATGTATGCATATACACATATATGCATGGAATTGTGCGCGTGCACACGTCGATCAACGCGTCGATCGCGGCATCATTCGCGTGCGCTTTGCAGAAAGTCGAGCATTGACTTCGCAACCCGCTCGGGCTGCTCCTCCTGGATAAAGTGCCCACTGTTTTCTACGTCAACGGCGCTCATGTTGACCGCCTTATCTCCGACGACCATTTTCATCCACTTGTATGCGGGACCGCCCATCACGAGAACGGGCATTTGCAGCTGGCCATAATTCCTGTTGTCGCTGATGTCCTGAGGGAAGGCCTGATACCACGCGTTGCCCGCGCGGATCGCGGCGGCGCTGTTATAGGCGTGCTCGTACACGGCGCGGTCGCGCATGTCGACTGCTTTCTCGTTCACAAGAAAGTAGTGGAAGAGCCAGTCCTGTTCAAGCCGGACCCGGCCTGCGAGCAGTTGCTCCGGCAAACCGCTGACCTGATTGAATGCAAACCACCACAGGTTCGGGCGCGCCGAGCCCAGCCTGTCACCGTATGCGCCATTGGCGGGTAGAAGCGGAAACGTCTGCAGGCTATCGTCGGGATGCGGAAACTCCATCATCACCAGCTTGTCGGTGGCTTCCGGATAGTTTTCCGCGTAGGCGAACGCCACAGCCGAGCCGATGTCGTGTCCCGCGATCGCAACCTTGTCGTATCCAAGCGATTGCGTCAGTTCATGGATATCGGCGGCCATCGTTTTCTTGTCGTAACCGTCAGTGGGTTTCGACGACGCGCCCATGCCGCGCAGATCCACCACGATCACGGTGTAATGCTCGGCGAGCGCCGGCATGATCTTGTGGAAGGTCCACCACGTTTCGGGCCAACCGGGCAGCAACACGAGCGGTTCGCCCTTGCCGCCGATCACATAATGCAGCCGTACGCCGTTCACGGTTGCATAGCCATTTCTGAATCCGGGCAGCGACTTCACCAGCGTGCTGTCCGAAATATCGGTCTTTGCGGCTGCGGGCTTGTGCGCATGCGTTGCGGCGGGTGCATCCGTCGTGGACGTCTGCGTGTAGCCGGGCGAGGCGGTCGCCATCAGCGCCGTAACGACGATGCTCGCGCAGCCGGTCCTGAACATTGCTTTCAAAGCAAATCCTCCTTCGATAAAGGGGCAATTCGAAGTTCGCAGGTCATGCAGCCTGGGTGCGCAGATCGTCGGCACCCTGGTCGTTGACGATCATCGGATGCGAAGCGCGTTCGTGAACATGCGCGGTCGGCGCACGGTCGATCATCAGGCTCAACAATTCGGGGCGGTTGTAGTGGCCGGCCGAGTCCATCAGCATCTTGCGGCGGTCGATTTGCGTGAAGTCGAGATCGACGATCACTTCGCCTTCACCCGAGCGAAGCGGCTCGGCCATCAGCGTGCCGTCAGGAGCGACGATCGTGGTAAAGCAGCCGCCCGAGATCGGACCGATTCCACACCCGGTATCTTTCATGATTTGCGCCTGCTGGTCCGCGTCCAGCCACGCCGTTGCATTGACGACGAACGCGCCGGATTCGAGCGCATGCTGGCGGATGTTGATCTCCATACGCTGAGCAAAGCCTTCGCCAAAGGCGGAACCCGGGTACATCGCCGAATGGATCTGCTCGCCGTCGGCGATCATCGCGTAGCGGGCGAGCGGGTTGTTGTGCTCGAAGCATGCGAGCTGGCCGATGCGGCCGACTGCGCTGTCGACTGCACGCAAGCCCGAGCCGTCTCCCTGGCCCCAGATCATGCGTTCGAAATGCGTCGGCGTGATCTTGCGGCGGCGCTGGATCAGCGTACCGTCGGCATCGAAGAGCAATTGTGTGTTGTACAGCGTGCCGCCATCGCGCTCATTGACGCCAATGGACACGACCACGCCGGCCTTTCGCGCGGCTTCGCCAATCGCGTCGGTAGCAGCGGACGGCACCGTCACAGCGTGTTCGAACAGGCGCAGATGTTCGGTGCCCGAAAGAAGCTCGATGCCCGTCTGGACGGCTGCAAAGTAAGGGTAATACGGCACGACCGTTTCGGGGAAGGTGGCGAACTGCACGCCCTTCTGGCCGAGTTCGTGGATTTTCTGCACGACCTTGGCGACGGTTGCTTCACGGCTATAGAGCACAGGGCTGAACTGGACGGCGGCGGCTTTGACGACTTTCATGAAAAACTCCTTGATGATGGGTAGGGGTACCAGGCATTGTTCGATCTTGCATATGCAACATCGACCGAAAAACTTCATACGATGCGCAGCGGCAGTTTGCGGGCGATATTCATGAGTTCACGGGCACCGCCTTCGCTGAGGAGGTGCATCGCGTGGCTCTGTGCCGCCGACCACGCGCTCGCGGCGTTTTTGAGCAGCGCCCTGCCTTCGTGCGTGAGCGAGAGCGGGCGGCTTCGACCATCGCTTGCCGGGACGCCCTCGATAACCCAGCCCTGCGCGATCAGCGGCTGCAGATTCCTTGTCAGCGTCGAGCGCTCGTGATGACTACGCCGGCCCAGATCGGAGCGGCTAACAGGGCCGAACTCCCCGATCAGCACGAGCAATGAGAACTGCGGCGCCACGATGCCGAACGGACGCAACGCGTCGTCATAGACGGAAGTCAAGACGCGGGAGATCTGCCGGGCGCGCGTCAGCAGGCAATTGCGCGCGATCTGGCTGCTCAGCGGCTCATCCGCGGTGCGGTCCAGTTCAACGATTCCGTTCGACTCGTGTTGCATATGCACGACCTCGGTAAGCCCAGTTTTTGCGGTGCGGTGTTTTGCTCGCGATGGGCGTATTTGAGCGGATGAACGTATCCCGCTCGTGTCCGAAAGTTGGTTGTGCGCAAGCTTGCGTATCCCCGGCTGTTGTAGATACGTTGAGATACAAAAAGGACAGTGCGGGGAAAGAGGGAGGGAAATGACGAGAGTTGCGGCGTGATGATCCCGCGAGGCCTCAGCCGCCGTTGCGGCCTGATTCGGCTTCTATATTCTCCGCCGCGGCACGCAAGAACCGCATTTGATATTCACTCGGCGACAACCCGGTCTTGCGCTTGAACAATTGCCGAAATGTGCTGATATCGCCATAACCGACCCGCTGACTCACCGCCTCAAGCCCGATTGGCCGCGTTTCCAGCAACCTTTTCGCGACCTCGATGCGCAGATTCTGCAGATACGTCAACGGTGCGAGCCCGACGGCTTCCTTGAAACGGCGATTGAGCGTGCGTTCGCTGACAGCAAGCGACGCCGCCAGATCGCTCAACCGGAATCCCTGCTGCAACGTAGCCTCCATCTGCTGCTGGGCGCGCGCGACGAGCGTGTCGGTATGCCCATGTTCGTCGACAAGCGTGGCAAAGCACGCCTGCGAAGTCCGGTTCATGTCGATCAACAGCGCCTTCGCGGTCATCGTGGCGAGTTCTTCGCCGGCGAATGTTTCGACGAGCCGCACCGCGAGATTCAGATACGACGTCACGGAACCGCCCGAGATGATGCCGTCTTGCGCGATCAGCAGTTCCTGTGCGCGAACTTCGACACGCGGATAGCGGCGCGCGAAGTCCGCGGCTCTCGCCCAGTGCGTCGTTGCGGCGCGGCCATCCAGCAGGCCCGCCTCGGCGAGCAGGTAGTTGGCCGTGCAATAAGCCGCCAGCACGGCACCTGCCTTGCGTTGACGCCGCAGTGCGGAAGACAGCGCGTTCAACTGCTCGCGGCGCCCGATGAACTCGTCGATGTTCGAGAAAAACGGTGCCGTCAGCAGAACGGCGTCCGCCCGTTTGCGCGGGTCGATCTTGCCGTCGACGTGAATGGTCTGGCCCGACGCAGCCGTGACGGGTTGCCCGTCGAGAGATTCCACGCGCCATGCAAACACGGGCGCGGAAGTCGTGCCCGGTGCAGCCCTGCGCGCATGGAACTGATTGGCCGCGCTGAAGACGTCAACAGGGCCCGCGACGCCGGACGCGAGGATTCCGTCATAGACCCAGATGCGGACGATGGCCATTGCGTGTCTGAAATTCCCTGAATAATGGCGATCCTGCCACTTCCGGCCGCACGAGTAAACCCCGATCATGGCCACATCCAATGACCTGAAAGCAGGAGCAGCACCATGCCAATGATCGATGCACTGTGGCCCGAAGACGCCTTGACGCCCAAGGCCGAAGCGCGCCTCGTCAAGGAATTGACCGACATTCTCATCAAGGCGGAAGGGTACGATCCCGCCAATCCGATCGCACAGCGTGTCACCGTGTTCCATCTTCATCGGCCTGCTGCGATCTACATCGGCGGCGAACGCACGAACACGATACGCTACCGGATCATTCCGTCTGCACCCGAAGGGCAATACACCGACGAATCGCGTCGCTCGCTCGTCAGAAACGTCACGGAAGCGGTGGCGCGCGCGGAGAACCGGCCGTTCGATGACGTCGCGCCGCGCGTCTGGGTCTTCCCGACCGAGATTCCGGATGGCGCCTGGGGGACGCGCGGCGCGATCTGGATGCTGCCCGATATTCATGCGCTGCTGGCGGGCGAGTCTGAGCACGGCGCGGGCGTTGGACGCCTCGCGCGACGCCGCCTCGAAAAGGCGCGCATCACGCTCGAAGCAGCGCTCGATGCCGCTCGCGCAGGCATGACGAGCAAACCGTCACTGGAGCGCCCAGCATGAAATTCAACGACACAGCCCCCGTGCTGGCGCCCGCGGGCGGTCCGCCGCTCTGGCTGGCGAGGCTCGCCGAAAACGCGACGCTCGAAGCCACCGTCCTGAAGCGTCCGATCGAGGGACGAGCCGATATTCTCTCCGTGATCAAACACGCGGTCTCGCTCTACGAATTCCAGCATCACAGCTACAAGGGCGAGATCGGCAACGGTTTGTACATGGAATCCTATCGGTCGCAGATCCAGGGCGTGCCGATCGAAACGGTGGTCGTCGCGCATCTGAACGAACAGGGCGAGACGGATTCCGTGGTCATCAACCATCGCCCGCTCAACGCAGCGCTGCTGTTTTCGAAACGGATGTGGGAACGCGTCGATGAGCGCTTCCGCGATTGCTATCTGACGGGACCAGAAGCCGCAGCGCTGAATACGGCATCTGGTGTGGCCTCGCGCCAGCCTTCAGGCTAATGCGACAAGAACAGGACATGATGAAACGCCTTCTTGTTAATTTGACAACAGCCTCTGTGCTGGTCGCTTCTGCTGGAGTCTCCATGGCGCAAACCACTCCGATGCCAACCACACCAACCACGAAGATACTGGCGATTGGCACCTTTCCGCCGGGCACGGACATGCAACTTGTCCAACACATTCTTCCGACCGAAGTTCGCGAGACGGCGCAGCTCTACCTCGAGGGCAAGATTGACCAGTGGTATTCACTGCAAGACCGGGCTGGGGTGGTGTTCATCCTGAACGTTACGGACGTAAGTCAAGCGCATGAAATGCTCGAGGCACTTCCCTTGGGGAAAGCGCACTTAATGACATTCTCGCTCCTCCCAATAGGCCCACTGAAGCCGTTGAGTAAGCTTATGAATCCGCCTTCCCCCCAGTAGAAAGCGCTAGAGCGTACTGGGCTGCTGCGCCGCCGGTTTTCCTGGCGAGGCAGGCAACGCGGGCAGACTATCTCGCCGTTGTCTTTTGGTAACCTGGAAGTTCCCGGATTATATCGGCGCGGACTGCTCATGGCGTCCGGACAACATTATTCCCCCAATCACCGTCTCGCCGTCGCTTTGTTAGCGTGGCTGCTGCATTTGCCCAAGCCGCTAGACTTGAGCGCCCGGGTATGGGTGCGCTCTTTCTCGGGTACACAAGCTGACTCTTGAGTGCCCGCACGACCCGTCAGGTGCCGGTAGCGGCATCGACCTTTTCTGGATCCCAGACATGACTGGAAACGCCTTCTTCTCGACAAACCTGCTGCTTGCCTATGCAGCGTATTTCGTTGGCACCGCAAGTCCCGGGCCGAGCAACCTTGCAATTATGTCCATGGCGGCCAATCACGGCCGGAAAGCGGCATTGATGTTCGCACTCGGTGTCATCTCGGGGTCGATGTTTTGGGCGACGGTGGCAACGCTAGGCGTCTCGGCTACCCTGATCGCCTATTCTCAATTCATCATTGCAATCAAGATTTTTGGTGGTCTGTATCTCTTGTGGCTAGCCTTCAAATCCGGACACAATGCCCTTGCGACAGCAGCTGCATCCGCAATGAAGCTGGAACGAACACAGACATTGACGGGCGTCTACGCCCGCGGAGCGATGCTCCATCTCACCAATCCGAAAGCCATCCTCGTTTGGGTTTCAATTGTTGCTCTATCGTCGAACAGCACGGGATCTGCCCATAGTGCTGTAATTGCAGGCTGTGCGGCCATTGGATGTTTGGTGTTCGGCGGTTACGCCGTACTGTTTTCGACGGACTCGGCCCGCAGGATGTACGTGCGGACCCGTCGCACATTGGAAGGATGCCTGGCCATAGTATTTGGGATTGCCGGGATCAGGCTCCTGGCGTCGCGTGTCTAACTAGTTTCAGTAACTTCGCTTGTCCAATGTCGTACTGGGAACGCAAGGTCGTGGCAAATGGATCGTGGCGGAGGCAGGTATTGGAACGCACGAGCATCACCACGGAAATCGTGCATGCGGATCGGGGGGCGCTGCGGCATTCGGTGAGATTCACCAACAGATTCACACCTCGGTTCAGTACGGTTTCGAGCGTGTCGAGAACTGATCGAGGTATTCCAGGGCACGTTCAAGGGTGGCTTCCGCGACGCGCGGCAGGAAACGCCGACGACGCGCCTGGAGCGCTACTTCATCCCGGCGTCCCCTGCTACACCGATCTCGGCCGTTCGGTCGACATACCAATGAATGTCAGAGAAGGGCCCGGTAGCGCCCATTGCGTGGACTCAGACTGAATCTCCTTTCAACTGAAAGGAGATCGTCATGAGCACGCCATCCAACGCGCGCCCATCGCGGGCGCCTCGCAATAAAGGGAGATTGACCGGCCAGAAGCCGCCGCTGAAGCTTAAGGAGATTTGGACAATACGCGTGCGCCTGCAGCTTTCGTGCCGCGTGCGGGATCTGGCAATGTTCAATCTTGCCATCGACAGCAAGCTTCGGGCATGCGATCTGACGAAGCTGCGCGTGCGCGACGTTTGTCACCGGAAGCACAAGCGGCCCTGATGAGGAGCCTCCCCAGCTTTTGCACGCTCTCCTTTCTGCAGCAATAAATGTGTCAACGAATTCGGATGTGACCGCATAGCGACGAGGCGGGGTCGATGACACATTTATCGGGTTCTACGCTTCAGACCGAGCTTCGCGAGATTGCACTGCCCCTTGCGAACTCGATGCCTGAAATCGTTGTCGCGGCGCTCCTGAACCGTTTGAAACCGAGCATCACATTCGTTCTGGATTTGATGTAGCGATGGTCCTTGGCGAGCACTATCGTATCCGCGGATGGCATCCGGCCGATCCCGGCCGATGTTAGCAATCAAACGGCAGGAGGCCCTGTGTCGGCACCGTGAGTGATTTGTTTTCGACGGAGCATTCGACGGCGCTGACGCGCACGTAGTCATGTGCGTTCGACCCGGCGGATTTCAGCGAAACGTAGCACACTGTTGTTCGCTCCACTGCGAGCCCGGCCGGTTTGCCGGGCGAGAGCCTGTTCTCACACGCGATTATTCCGATGAATTTCCCTTCGCTGCGCGACTGGATTTTTTCTCTAAAGACCTTCTTCGCAGGGATGCTCGCGCTTTACATCGCGTTCTACTACGACCTTCCGAGGCCCTACTGGGCGTTGGCGTCGGTCTATATTGTGTCGAACCCGTTTGTCGGCGCGACACGGTCGAAGGCGCTTTATCGCGCGATCGGCACTGCCCTTGGCGCGGTCGCGTCGGTTGCCCTCGTGCCGCCTTTCGCGGAGACGCCTTATTTGTTGAGCGCGCTAATAGCGTTATGGACAGGCGTGTTTGTGTACATTTCGATCTCGACGCGAGCCGCACGCAATTACGTTTTTCTGCTCGCCAGCTATTCGCTGTCCGTCATTGCGCTACCGGCATTGTCGGATCCGTTGAGTATCTTCGATGTGGCAGTGGCGCGAACCGAAGAAATCACGCTTGGCATCGTCTGCGCGAGCATCGTCGGCAGCGTTTTTTTCCCGAACCGGCTCGCACCAACACTGATCGAGCGAACCGACTCGTGGTTCGGCGAGGCCGCTCTTTACGCGAAAGAGTCGATGGCGGGGCGGGTCGCGGGAGCGCTTGTTTCAGGAAGCCGCCAGAAGATGGCGTCGAGTGTCCGCGGCTTCGAATTCCTGTTGAGCCAGTTGGCCTACGATCATGTCAGCCCTGCGATTCTCGCTCGCAGCGAGCAACTGCAGGGCCGGATGCAACTGATACTGCCCATCACCTCGGCGCTCGCGGACGTACTCGCGGCCGTACACGCGGCCACGCAGAAATCAGGCCTTGCTATTCCTGCAGGATTCGTCGAACTGCTGCGCGATATTGGGCGCTGGATGGACGCGCCGCTCAGCGAGGACCCCGAGCGCGAGGCGCCGCTATTCCGGACGCGTATTGCGCAACTGGATCCGCCCCGCCACGAACTGACGACATGGCAGGATGCACTGTTATCCAGCGCGCTCTGGCGCTTGCGGCAACTGGTCGATTTGTGGGCCGATTGCCGGACTTTGCGCCGTATCATCGTTCACGAAAGAGGGCACTGGAGGCCACGGTATCGTCATTGGCGGATCGGCACGCGGCACGCTTTTCTCGACCATGGCCTTGCCCTGTTCTCCGCTAGTTCGGCAGCGCTGGTCATCTTCGTTTCGTCGTGCCTGTGGATCGCTTCGGGTTGGCAGGACGGTGCGGCGGCGGTGTCGTTGGGCGCCATCGGCGTCTGCTTTTTTGCTGCGCTCGACGAGCCTGTGCCGATGATGATCACTTTCCTGAAGTGCGCGACGATGGGCGTCATCATTTCGGCGTTCTATTTGTTTGTCGTGTTGCCGAGTGGCCAGGAATTCCCTTTGTTGGTCATTTTCTTCTCGTTCCTGTTCATTCCTCTCGGACTGTTGATGTCACGTCCGAAATGGGCGTTGATATCGACGCTCGTAGCGTTGACGACCGCAACCTTTCTTGGAATCGACAGTGTCTATGACGCCAACATTCTGAGCTTCCTGAACGGCAATCTTGCGGGACTGGCCGGCGTCATTTTCGCTTCGGTGATGACGGGGGTAATCCGTCCGTTCGGAACGGATGCCGCGACTGCGCGACTGACGCGGTCAAGCTGGAGGGATGTCGTCTTGAGCGGGTCCGCATTGTCGCTCGATCAGCAGCGCGATCTGAACGCGCGCATGCTCGACCGGCTCGTGCAGCTCATTCCGCGCGTGGCGCCGAGCGAGGACTACAAGCATCCTTCAACCGAAAGCCTGCGCGACATGCGCATTGCGCTCAATACACTCGACCTGCGCAGACTCTCGGGCAAGTTTTCTGGAGAGTTGCCAGTCGCGTTGAATCGCGTGCTCGACGACGTGCAGTCGCACTATGAACGATGCCTCGAATCGGGCGAGCGGCAACCCGTACCGCCCACGCTTGCAGTCGACATCGATGCCGCCATGGCGCGGATCATGGCCGATTTCGCCGCCACCCCAGCTGCGCCTGGCTACAAGCTGCGCAAAGGTGCGCTGCACGCGCTCATTGGACTCCGGCTGTCGCTGTTCCCAGGTGCGAAGCCCGACGACGTTTCATGATCGGGGAGCGGTCCGTCATGCAGGGCGCGCAAGCGAATGGCGCGCCAATGACGAAGGCCTGCTTCGTCGACCACGGTGGCAATTCCGCTGACATGGACACTCGTATTCAGCAGAACCTCGAGAACCATGGCGTCTCAGTGCTGACGGCTCCAGGTTGCGATAAGAACACTCCGGGCGTCGATTTCACGGTCACCTACACCGACCAATGGTGGTGGGACATCGTCATGTACTTGAAGGCGGTTGATATCCACTTCTACACCGCGCCGGGTGGGCAATTGATCGCGTCCGGTCACTGGAACAATTCGCCGCTGCATCAGTTTCCGAGCGCCGACGGCGTCGTCGCCAACCTGATGGACGATATGTTCAATCATGCATCAGGTGGCGTGGTCAGAACGAGTTCGGCGGCGAAATGAAACCACAGGGCGCGGTTGCTGACGTCCTATGAGCACGGTCGAGGCCGCCAAGGCGCGAGGACGAACGACAGACGCGACGAAGCGCGGCGTAAGCCCTGGGGAACGCACGTCACGGATCGATGGCCGCAGATGCGTCAAACGGGGAATTGCACAGCGCGCCTTTCACACGAGGCAGAAGGCGAACGGGATGCCACGTCTGTCGACGAAGCAGTTGCATCGTCCACCAGAAAACGATGGATGCAATTTGGGCGCAGGGCCCTCCACAGCGCATAGCGATGGCAGAATCATCGTGCCCACAATGCAGGCATGGCTGGAATTTTCCAGCTTTGAGATCGATGCCTTAAAGTGATGCGGCGCGAAGCGGACTGCCCGAGCCGGAATTCGAGACGTCGCAAGCCAACAACAGAACCGATCGAACGATGCCCAGTTGCGGGGTTCATCTGGAAAAGCGCCCAGGCCATAGGGCCCGAGCGAAGCCATCGGACAACCGACGGCGGAGGTATGCGTGTCGTTGGCGCGGAATGCGCTGCGCGCTCCTTCGGGAGCGCACCTTTTGATGCTGAACTGCAAGTATGTCCGGCGGCTCATGCGCCGCGCTGGACAAAGCTTCGCCTAGTGGTGGCTATAAATCGGGGCCGAGTACGACGAGACCCGGACGTCACGCGACTGGCCAGCGTCCGACGAGCCGCTCGCGACACCGCCGTAGCCGCTGTTTGCTGCGCCTTGCTGCGCAGCTACCTTCGCTTCGGCGGCCTGAATCTGTTGCGGGTAGGTCGTCCGATCGCCATCGCCAGGGCGATAGCCCGCCTGCTCGAGTTGAACGAGTTCCGCACGCACCTGGGCGCGGGTCACTGGGCCGCTCGACTGGGCGAACGAAGCAACGGGGACGATAAGAGCAGCGGCAACTGCAACGGCTTGGATCAGGGACTTCATGATGACTACCTCCGATGACTTTTGTGGGCGGTGCGACAACGTGTCTGCATCCGATGAGCAAAGTCTAGGAGGATCTTAGTCGAGGGTTAACCCCTGGCATTCGAAGACATCTTTCCTGCTGGTAGCAGAATCCTGGCATGTCTGCGCAAACGCCCGTCCGGCAACGCGCGGCCCGCGGGGCCACATCCCGGGTGCGACCTCGATCGGTATCACTTTCGGGCGTCGCCTGATCATTTCTAGCCAGGAGCAGTCAGTCCACCTGGATGCTCACCGGCCCCCCGATCGTCGGTTCCGCGCTCCTTACCGGCCGCTCAGCGAAATGCGAAGCTCGCAAGCGGGCCGGCATACATTTGCGCTCAGGCGTGCAGCGACGCGGCAATACGCACCTTCACGGAGGCTACGCAATCCAGTGCCGTAGCCAGCACGGGATTCGGCGAGCCATCGCCATAGTAGAGCCGCACTGTTTCAAGAAAGCGCGCGCCTTCGATCGGCAGAATCGCGAGCGCGCCGCGTCGTGCCACGGTCAACGGCATCAACGCGAGAAACGGATAAAGGCCGAGCATCGTCTCGTTCGCCTGGATCGAGACCGACTGCACGCAGCCCGCCGGCAACTCAAGGCCACCGCGTTGCAACCAACGTTCGAGTGCAACGAATGTGGGCGCCTCACGCGGCGGCAGTATCCATGGCAAGCCGGCAAGATCGGCGCGCGTGACGGTGCGGCGCGCCGCGAGCGGATGAGCGCGCCCGCACACGACCACGATGGGATCGTCCAGCAACGCGCGGGACGCGAGCGCACCCACGCCCTCCTGCGGTTCGGTGCGGCTCAGCACAATATCGAGGCTGCCCGAGGCCAGCATCAGGAAAAGACGGTCGCTCGTTGCTTCGATAAACGACACGCTGACGTGCGGCGCGCGCTTTTTGAGCTCGAGCACAAGTTCGGGCGCAAACACCGGCAGCACGGTTGGCACCGCACCGACAGCAATGCGCCCCGAGAGTCCGCTCGTGAGCGCATCGACCTCGTAGCGCGCCCGCTCGATTTGATGAAACACCTCGCGCGCATGCCGCAGCAGCACCTCGCCCACAGCCGTGAACCGCAGCCGGTTGCCCACGCGCTCGAGTACCGGTGTGCCGAGCCCCTCCTCCAGATCGGCGAGCTGCTTCGACACGGCAGGCTGCGTGAGATTTCGGCGCGGCCGCGCGGCTGCTTAAAACGTTGCGCATGCGCTTGCCGCGCCTTTCGTCGTTCGAGCTCATGTGGGACGACTTCATGCACGCCGCCTTCGACGTGGGCGTACCGATGGAGCAGATGGAACGTTGCGTCGCGACGCTGCGCGCACGGCTCGAAGAAAAATTCGCACAGCAGAGGCATCTGTTCTTCGGCCATCTCGGCGACGGCAATCTGCACGTGCTAAGCGGCCCGTACGCCGACGAAACTGGCCTGCTCGACGTCGAGGCGCTCGTCTACGAGACAGTGTGCGAAGCGGGCGGTTGCATCTCGGCGGAACACGGTATCGGCGTCGTCAAGCGTTCATTTCTCGGGCTCACACGCTCGGATGCCGAACTCGATCTGATGCGCAAGCTCAAGTCTGCACTCGACCCCGCGAACATTCTCAACGGTGGCCGGGTAATCCCTTGAGCAACGAGGCGGTTCGGCGGCCGCCTCGTTGCTCAATTGAAGCTTGAGAAACAGTTGCGAAGTCGTTTCGAATGGCCGGTGCTTATTGAACTCAAAACGAGCATTCCCGTCCTGCCATCTACCGTCTGGACGAGGAACGCACCGCGCCGACGGCCTGAAGCTAAAAGTGACCGCCGGCGCTTTCACTGCTGTTACTCCGAACCGTAAGCAGGATCGTCGTCCCCACGGTCTAGAGACCCGGAAGGGCCTGGGTGCCTTCGCGCTGAACGGCCACGAGTTTGTGTGGGTCAAGGCCGAGCGCCTTCAGGATGGTCGGCGCCACCTGCATGTTCGTCACCGGCGTATCGACGACCTTCTTTTCCAGCTTCGGACTGGAGAGCACCAACAGCGTGTTCGTATCGTCGGCGGCCAAGCCGCCGTGCTCGGCCAGCTTTGCCGCACTCTTGCTGTAAATCGTCCCCGGTATCGGCTGGATGATGAGATCAGGGACACGACCCTCAGCGGGATTGCCCCACTTCGACTGCAAGGTTGCGCCATCATAGAGGGTCTGGATGTGGGTGGAATTGGCGCCCGCCTGGTCAGTGCTGAGGATCGATACTGCCGTGGCTGTATCGGCGTGGTTTTTGAGCCATATGAGCGACACGTCGTCGGCCGTTTCCTGCGCGACGGCTACGTTGTTATTGGTGAGCAGGGTGGCAGGGTCGCTCACGTCCGCGTGCGCATAGGCGTTCGACGAACCACTCAGCATGTGGAGCTTCGTGAGGTCGATCGGCGACTGGCCATGCTTCGCGCCGACGATGAAAAGCGTCGAATGCAGGAGATTGGCCGCTTTGAGCGCATCGTACATCTGGCCCAAAGAGGCATCGACGAAGTCAAGCGATTTCTCCAACGGCTTTGTCGGGGTGGCGGCCGCGTCGAGATAGCCGCCACGGGTCGTGGAGGTACCTTCCATGGCCACCGTGACCTTCTGTCCGACGCTGACAGCCTGGAAGTTCATGCCGAAGATCGCTGGGACACCGACCTGCTTCGTCCCGGTCTGATCCAGCCCATGAATCCAGTTCAGCACGACCTTGACCTTGAAACCGTCGTAGGTCCGGGTATAGATCGGGTCGGCGGTCCAATCGTCGGTCGAGGGTGCGCCTGGAAAGCCATTGGCTTGCAGGGAAGTCGAGTTGATCTCGGGTGCGTATAGTTCGTCCAGCCCCACCCCCGACGGCCCGTTGACGATCTCGTAGGCCGGGTGCTTGTCCGACCATGCGGTGCGTAGGCCAGCCTCATGGATGATCTCAAAGATCGTGTTCGTCCCGTTCTTCATGTATAGATGCGGCCAGACCATCTCACAGCCGCTGGCGGTCTTGCGCAGCGGGAGGTTCGCGGGATTGATGTGCGGATTGCGTGGATCAAACGTTACTCCCGGGGGGGCCGAACCGCCGTCCAGCTTCGTAAGATCCCAGTCGAGTGCTTCGAAATTGGTGACTTCCGTGCCGGGAGTGCCCATGCAATTGCTGCCGTGAGGGTACAGGGTAGCGTCGTACGTATCGTCATAGAAGACGCCATGGCTAAGGGGGCTACCTCCGGTTGCAAAGGCCAGCAGTCCGGGATACGAGTCCGACGGCTCGGAGGTCGAAGCATGGGTGTACTCGACGCCATGTTTGACCAGCTTTGCGAAGGTGGATCCCGGGTGTTTCTTGATGTAATTGACCAGGTCGGCCTCATGCATGCCGTCCACACTGATCAGCAAGACATGCTGGTACTGCTGGTGGTGATCGCCATCACGATCCTGCGCTGTCGCGGCCATGCTCGTGAACGCCAGCACGCTCGCGGTGAAGATTGCAGTGACTCCAAACCACTTTCTGATCTCGTTCATTCTTCACCTCTTAATATGAATTATGAGTTGGGCACGAACGTGCCCTAAGGGAGATAAGTAGTGGAATGAGAAAATACCGTGAAGGAATGCTTTCGCATGTCTTCCGGTGGGGATCAGGAGCCTTTAGCGGCACGCTTTTGAGAGAATGTAACGATTTGTATCTGCGGAAAGCGCTTCTTTTTAAGAAGTGACAAATGTCAGCAATCTTTCAACAGATCAAACTAAACCCATATCACATTCGGCATCCTAATTTCAATTATCTGATTTATAAAACCATTTAACAATCGCCACCGCACTTAATTGCAAAGATGGACGCTCGAACTCTCCACAAGTCGATGTACGTTCTTGTTCTCTAGCACGCAGCAGATGCAACAACTAGCGCACCGGAGTGGTGCGTGCAGCAAGACGACGTAACGCGGAAGAGGACGCCGGCTACATGAGAGCCACCCAAACCTGATAAGCGCGACCCCGTCAGCGAGCCGGCTCGCTGACGGGCGATCACGACATGGCGCGCTCTTCCATCCAATCCACGTAGAGGCGACGTTCTGCGGCCAACGCGGGAGCCGTGAAACAATGAACCGCACGGAAACGAGAGTCCTGGTCAAGCGGGTCGCACAGTGCCGCGACCCGCAGGCCGCGTTGTCGCTGTACGAGCACAGCATTGCCGCTGGGCACAAGCGGATCGCTTTGCTGCGCTACATGGATGCGCGCGATTTATCCGTGCCGATGACGCAGCAGCACCACGCCTACGCGTGTGCCGTCGCGAACGCCCTCAGCGACCGGGAGATGGAGGCTATCGCGCGACAGGCCCTGAAGCGCAGCCGCCAGCGCGCGTCAAGATAGTTGCCGCCTCATGCATGCAGCCAGAGGCTGTTGATTAACGGCGGTCGACGTCATATGAACAACGGCGTCGCGTTCCGGGTTCAGCGTCGCGGCGCCGACTGGTGTCCAGTTGCGCGTGTTGCCCGACCATCTGGCCGGATTGGATGCACGCGCCTGCGCGTAGCTGGTCGCACGTCTTCGACCGGCCCCGCGGGGATCGCCGAGGTCGTGCACTCAACGATGCGCTCTGATGGAATTCACGAGCGCCCTTCCTACCGGGAACGGAATCCGAATGCGCCGTCAGGGTTGGCGCAGGGATTGGCTTCCTTCTTTCGCTGCGCGTCATCGGGATCGGAACAAGCGGCGTGACCGTGTGAACGGCATGCATGACCTGCTCCACGCACTCGTTCGTATCGGCCTTGCTCAATCCGAGCCGTGCACCGCCATTGGTCGTGAGGAGCTTGCCCGATGCCCAGACCCGCGTGCTCTGCAAGTCCAGCGCGGGGGCTGCATCCGCGAACGACGGGTAGACCGAGGGCGTCAGGACGTTGTAAACCGGCGCGAGCCGCGCGTCGTTCATGTCGGTGTAGGCGAGTGCGAAATTCTTGAGGTGGCCGTCGGCGTTGTGCATCGCGTAGTTCACAAGCAGCAGCGTAAAGAGGCGCCGGGCGTTTTCCTTGAAGCGCGCGCGGGATGTAGGTGAGCGCAAGCTTCGCGACTCTCTCAAGCGAGCCCTTGTACTTGCTGACCGGATCAAAGCCTTCAAGCGCTCAGAAGTCTTCGACCGCGAGCATCTGGCCAGCCTCACCCCGATCGAATCGGCGCACGGCGAGCACCTGGCCGTCGTCGGAGATCTGGGCCTGCGGGACTTCAAGCCCGCTGTGCCGCGCAACCTCAAGACACAGGTATTCGTTGAGGGCGAGCCACGGCAGGTCTTCGAAGCCGGTCTTCATA
Organism: Paraburkholderia silviterrae; assembly: GCF_004353915.1. Taxonomy (GTDB): domain Bacteria; phylum Pseudomonadota; class Gammaproteobacteria; order Burkholderiales; family Burkholderiaceae; genus Paraburkholderia; species Paraburkholderia silviterrae. Next base: position 106,814 of record NZ_SMRP01000019.1, read on the forward strand.
CCGTTCGCCTGGCTAGCCCCCATAACTGGATCGGAATATGTGCCGCCACCAAACATTGCTAGCCAGGAGAGCGGCGCCTGGTGACCGATCGCTTGCTTGTCATCAGAACTCGCGGCTGAGGGCAGTACAGCAACGTGGAAACAGCCCGCGCACTGACCGCCGTCGATCTCTGTACGAGCGCTTCGACGAGCGCGCGCACTACGCCCATTCCGGCGAGATAGAATGGGCCGTGCAGTTCCTGGCGGCCGAACATGAAAACCAAAAAATTCACCGACGTCATCCGCATCTCGCCGGCTGTAGTTTTCAGTCGCGAGGTGCTCTTCCCTCCCGTCAAAGAAGAGGAATTCCAGCCAGGCCAGAGCGTGGCGCGCGTAGCTCGCGCACCCCGCGCTCCTACGGCTACTCGCGCTGAAGCCACGGCACCCGCACCCAGTGAGCAGTCCGAACTCTTCTAACCGACAAGGAAACCGGACAGCCGGAAACGCAACAACAGAACGGCAAAGCGGGGGCGAGTCTGGCGATCGATGAGACCTTTATCTGCTGGTCGAACAATTTCCGCCACAACGCCCCCACCATCGCGAAATAACGGCCGAAGAAGTCGAGATTTTGATGATCGACATGCTGCAGGTATTTGCAGAGGTTGCTCTGCCTGCAGTTGCTCGCGCATCGACACTTTACCTTCAGCCCCTGATCGCTCAGGTAGTGGTCGCCCAGCTCTTGAGCGCGACGTAGGGAAGCGTGCCGATCGAGCTGTCCTCCAGCGCAACCGCGCTGAACGCGTGCACGTCGTGAGCGATGCCGTCCACGCCCAGCGCGTCGCCCGCAAGACGCAGCCCCGTGATCTGCTCGCGGCCGTCACGGTTAACAATGAGGGTCTTGAGCGAGCTAGCTTTGAGATGCGGCTGCGGGCCCGAGCCGCACCGTGTACTTCAATGACCGCAGACTGGTCTCTGCGGTTTCTTTTTATCCGGATCCGGCTGCGTGTTCGCCGGAACAAGTCGATGCCCTTGCGCCTGATCAGTGCCTCGCCGCCCTGCTCGAACTCCACGATCTGTCCAATGTCCCGAGAGGTTGCTGTCGCTAACGCATTGACGCTGCGGACGGCCGCCACGCGCGTGGACTCCACAACGTTCCCGATTTCATGGTAAAGGCCCGCATCAGCAGGCTGCGCAATCTCGCGCTTCGCCACAACGCGTTCACCGCATCCTTTGAAAACCCTGGATTGTCGGCGACGGCTCACCTGTGCTACAAAAGATAGTTGCACGTCTGGCACGGGCCAGTGGCATCATCTACAACCAGTCTTCCGAGGAACATCCAGAACATGGCAACAGGTACCGTCAAGTGGTTTAACGACTCAAAGGGTTTCGGGTTCATCACGCCGGACGATGGCGGCGAAGATCTGTTCGCGCACTTCTCCGAGGTTCAGGGAGCGGGCTTCAAATCCCTTCAGGAAGGCCAGAAGGTGAGTTTTGAAGTCAAGCAGGGCCCCAAGGGGAAACAGGCAGCGAACATCACGCCGTTGTAAGTTTCCCGGGCAAGGTACGCGTCCTGCGGAGCAGCAATCAGGCCGACGCAGCATCGCCGCCGGTCTGGAGTCGGGCGTCGACAGGGGGCGTGCCCCGCTTTTGCTCGGCGCTCGACAAACGGCCTCAACCTGTCGGCGCGAATGGGCTCCCTCAGCGTACGCATTGCCTTGATCTCGATCTGACGGATTCGCTCGCGGGTCACGCCAAACTGCTCGCCGACCTCTCCAAGCGTGTGTTCCGAGGTCGTATCGAGCCCGAACCGCAACCGCAGGACCTTGGCCTCCCGTGGCGACAACCCGTTGAGCGCCTCATCGATTGCGGCACGCATGTTCGCGTGAATGGCGGCTTCAGCCGGTGAGCTCGCAGAGACATCCTCGATCAGGTCGCCGAGCGTAGCGTCGGCATCGTCGCCCACAGGGGTCTCGAGCGACACAGGTTGCTTCGCAATTCTGAGCATACCGCGCACTTTTTCCTCTGGTGTTTCCATACGCTCGGCGAGGACAGCGGGGTGTGCCTCCTCTCCCGTCTGTTGCAGGAATTCGCGCGAAATCCGGTTCAGCTGGTTAATCGCCTCGATCATGTGCACCGGCACACGAATGGTTCGGGCCTGATCGGCAAGCGCACGCGTGACAGCCTGCCGGACCCACCAGGTGGCGTACGTTGAAAACTTCCAGCCGCGCCGGGATTCGAACTTATCCACCGCCTTCATCAGGCCGATATTGCCTTCCTGGATCAGATCCAGGAACAGCATGCCGCGGTTCACGTATTTTTTGGCAATTGAGATAACAAGACGAAGATTCGCTTCGATCAGCTCCCGCTTGGCCTGCCGCATTTTCGACTCCGCAGCACTCATCCTGCGGTTGATCTCCCTGAGTTGCTGCAGCGGCAGTGAGACCCTGGCCTCAATGTTGGCGAGTTTCTGCTGTCCGGCCTGAATAGCCGGCAGGTGTCGCTCGAGCGCCACGCCAATCTGCGGCGAAGTCGCCACCACGCGGCGGGGCCAATCAAGGTCAGTCTCGTGGCCCGGGAACGACTCGATAAACGACTCGCGTGACATGCCGCAACGGTCGACGACGATCTCCAGGATGCTGCGCTCGATCGCACGAACCTCCGTGATCTGTTCGTGCACACTGGCACACAGGCGATCAATGGTTCTGGCCGTAAGCCGGATCCGCGCCAGTTCTCGCTGGATCTCCGGGCGCACTCGCGCAATGGCCGCGGAACGTGCCTTGCCTGTAGCACGCATATCCGGCAACTGCTCGGACAGCGCACGCACTCGCGCGAAAACCGCAAGACTGCCGTTCGTGAGTTGCTCCAGACGGGCTGCGTTCACCGCCTCCAGATCCCCGGCGTCCGGCTCAACATCGTCACGGTCCGGGTCATCGTCGCAGGTGGAGGCCTCCACTACATTTCGTTCGGAGTCCAGCGTTACTGCGCTTTCGCTCACGTCGTCGATAATGCCATCGACCAGTTCGTCGATACGCAGTTCGCCGGCAACGATGCGGTCCACCTCGGCAAGAGTGGCGGCCACGACCGACGGACACGCGGCGATCGCCTGAATCATGTCGTGCAGGCCGTGCTCGATGCGTTTCGCGATCTCAACTTCGCCAACGCGGGTCAGCAGTTCCCTGGCCCCCATTTCTCGCATGTACATCCGGACCGGATCGGTCGTGCGTCCGAATTCGGAATCAACAGTCGACAGCGCAGCTTCCGCTTCCTCGTCCGCCTGATCGTCGGATGCCACGGCGGGCGCGACACCGGTTAACAGGATCGTCTCCGCATCCGGCGCCTGCTCGTACACCACCACCCCCATGTCGCTGAACGTACTGACGATCGTCTCCATCGCGGCCGTTTGCGTAACGTTGTCTGACAGGTGATCGTTGATGTCCACGTGCGTGAGATAGCCGCGCTCGCGGCCAAGCGCGATCAGCGCGCGCATCTGGCGTTGACGCTCCTCGTCCTGTCGCGCCATCGTCTGGATGTCCAGCGCTGTTTCGACGGCTGGCGGCTTGCCCTTTGGCGTGCGGCGGCCACCCTTTGACGTAACCGCGATCACGCGGAATGCTGAATCGTCGCGAACGGGATTTGCCACTACATTCTCCTCGACAGGTTGGCCGACGATCGTCGCGGGCACGGCGGCAGACCAGTATTTGATCTGTCGGGGTGCGAACGGAATCGTGGAATGACGCACGGACGATCGAGGCTGGAATGCCTCCGCCGGAATCCGGTGTGCGCAGATTGTCGAATCCTAAATACTACGAGAAAAAAATTGTGCAATGCAACATACGGCAGGTATGGCCTGGTCAGACTGCGAGATAGCGGATAAAACGGGGGGGAGAGACGTAGCGCCCCGAAGCAGGGCACCCTGCTCCAGTCCGTTCGGCAATCGCATCACAGTGTTACCAGATGCCCGCAATCTGCTCTGCGAACTAACCCGAGAGCGCCGGCCAGCGCTCTCGTCTACGAATGCCGGGCAGGATGAATTCCGTGACGATTGTCACCGAGCATGACCGCTATGCATTGAAAACGTCCATCGGTGTAGCGTTGAACTGGACGGCTGCAGTGGCAGCCCATGTTTTGAGCCCGATTGGCGGCAGGAATCCCCACGGCCACGAGGATGTGCCATGGAATTACTTCAGCCAACCACCGATGCTGCGGACGCGGGCGCAGCGGCGCCCGCCGCCCTATGGGCACTCGCGAAGACGGCGCCCGTATCTGGCAGCCACCGTCGCCGCCGGCGTTCTCGACGAAGCCATGCGCGGGCTGCGTACCGAACTTCTCGGTCAGCTTCTTCTGCGCATCGCTTGGCTTCGACTGCTCGTCGACGAAGCGCGCCGCGTCGCGAAGCCGGTCCTCCACCCATTCGCCCGGGCCCGCCGGCGTCAGACGGCAGCCATCTTCTCCTGTGCCCAGGCGACCGCTGCACGGCCCGGCGCGGCGCCTGTGACGCGCACCCGGTCCGCGAGCTCAAGCACGCGCGGACCAATCAGCGCGACCTCATCGAGAACGGCCTGCGCATTGGTGGCACCGAGATACTCTCGGACGCAGCTGATGATGCCGCCGGCATTCACCAGAAAGTCCGGCGCGTAAAAGATGCCGCGCCGCTGCAGCGTGTCGCCGTTGTCGAGCGATAGCAGCTGATGGTTCGCACCGCCAGCAATGACCTTGAAGTGGAACTGCGCGGCAACCGTCTCAGTAATCGAACCGCCAAGCGCACACGGCGCGAATACGTCCGCGTGGACGCCGGCGATGCGCCCGACATCGGCCACCTGTGCACCGAACAGCTCCCGGGCGCGGGTGGTTCGGCCCGCATCGATATCGGCCACAATGAGTTGTGCCCCCGCTTGATGCAAGCGCCGATGGATTGCCGCCATAGGCCTCATCCGCACGAGGAATGCCGCTCACCCACGATGTTTCAGACTGCACGGCGCGCATGTCGTCTGCCGTGGTGCCGACGTCCTCGGCCGTAATGTAGATGCCGTTCAGCGAATGCACAAGGCGGCCGAATGCCTTGAAAAGTTAGTCCGATCGAGCGACTCGGGGCGACGCAGGATGACGGCCTTGCCGCCGCAAGGCGTTGATTGCATGTGGAAGCGCTTGCCGGTTAGTTGCAACAGTATTTTGGGCAGCAGCTCTATGCAGTGCCCTGCTCATCCCCCCTCGGTGGCGTTAGCCTGGATTCTTCGCACTCCGGCGCGCCAAGTCCGTCGTTCACCCGGTTCGTTCACTGAGGTGCGGCACTCAAAGCTTTCCACACGGCTTTCGTTGCAACGCGCAGCGTAGCCAGATCGGGAAGGCTGTCTCCCGTGCGACGGATGTAGACCATCAATCCCTGCAGGTGCGACAGGATTAATGCGCCACGCAAAACGCACTCTCCTGACGTGAGCGTGGGATTTATTTTCGCGACCAGGGCCGCAAACACCTCCTGGAATTCGCCGTTAATCTCCGCCATCAACTCCTTCACGAAGGCTTCACTTTCGGCCAGACTCCAACACTGCAGCGCGAAAGGACTTATCGTGCTGGCGGGGTTGGTCAGTTCTGCAAAGACGTCGTCGACCAGCGCGTCGAGGGCAGCTTCTGGCGTGATCTTGCTCTTGGCCAGCGCCTTGTATCGTTCGAGATACCGTTTGGCCATCTCCTTGATTGTGCTTTGCAGCAGGTTATCCCGCGTGCCGAAGTAATGCTGCAATGTACTCAGACGAATACCAGCGTCGCCCGCGACCCGGGTCTGGGTAAATCCCGCATTCCCTTCGGAAGCAAAGATTCTGATTGAAACCTCCAGAATTTCGGGCACACGGGTCGCCCGGTTTCCACGCCGCTTCGGCTCCCGCCCTCGAATCCCGACTGACGGGATGGTTAGCTCTTTCATCACGCTCCCAGGGAAACCGCCGTCCCAGACATTCACGCCGCTTTCCCACACACAGGACCTGTCACGACGCCACCTGGTCCGGCGGACATGGCCCACACCGACTGTTCCAGTACGATTTTTATTAAAAGCGTTGCTGCTACCAATTACTCTAGGCAGTCTCACCTAAAAAAGAAAGGCGATGTCCGTCGCCGTTAGCCGTCCGGCCTATGCCTATTGGTGTTTTTCCCAACTATGCCACCTTGATTATTGGTAGCTCTACCTCTAGTATTTGGTAAGCCAACCTATTTATTCTGCATACGAGAATGTCGGTATGGCCCTGTCGCATTGCACTGCCCCGCATCGGCGAGATGCGACGGTGGTCGTCGCGCAGCAGATCAACCCAACGCCGTGTCGAAGGTCCAGCGCGTCAACCGCTCGCGCTCGGGTCAGGGAACACGAGGCGACCGGGAACGCGATGAAGGGTAGGAAATGAACACGTGTGAGCACTCCCTGCGTTGGCTGATCGAGAAATGGTTTGCGCCGACCTCGACCATGCCCGTTCGGCTGACCAGATTCAGTCGTGAGCAAGCGAATCATCGGCGCTTTGTCTGCGTCGAGGGGTTGCGAAACGGCGGCTCGCTCGAAATTTTCTTCTTTCGCCACCGCGACGGTTCGTGGCGTGTGTTCCCTCCGGTGATCGAGCGGCCGACCTTGCGAACTGACCGTCCCCATCCAGTTCAGGCCTGCTGATCAACCAGATCACGTCACTGTGTGCCGCTCCATGACGTTCGACCCTCTACCTACCGTCTAGCGAAAGGAGCTTTTCGTGGACATCCTAAACATTGCGACTGAATCAGGATTGCTTGTCACGCTCGACGGCAGGATCGGATGCCAGGAATATCGGAGCGTGCACGGCTCCATTCAGGCTCTACAACGATTCGCAGATGCACTGCTTGCCTCGAGCGTAGTAGACGACGCGCGCCCACGCTCCCGGTTGGATTTTTCGCCCAACGAGCCATAATTTTCAGCTTCGAACCGGCCCGCAACCTGGCTCAGTGCTTTCGTGTCGCAAGCGCTGCAATAGCGTAGAGATGTGGATGTGGGTGATCAAGAATAGCGCTACCCCGGCCGGAGATCCTTCGATTTCGCCCGCGCCGCCATGGCCCTTCCGGGCTCTGGCTGGTCTGGAGTTGAGGGGGGGCCGGCTGTACGCTGCCGCCTTCAATTCGATGGTGGGATATTGCCCATCTGACGATGCAGCGACTGAACACGTCCGGGACCACAGCGAGTTACAGAAACCCTTCGCCAGTCGGGATTTAGCTGGCGTCCGCGACCCACAGCGCGTTCGCCGCCTCGGCACAGTAGTGCCGGCGCACCAGATCGGGAGCACGCCGTACTCCCATGCGTTGCCGCGTGGTTTGTGGTCAGCGCCGCCGGCTCACGCCATGCAAGCCGGCCAGGCGCGTCAGGCCTGCGACCCGCTTGCGTCTTACATGCACACCTTCATGCGCGAGCTGCACATGAATACGTGGTGCCCCATACGTGCCGCGCGAACTCGCATGCAGCGTGCGGATGTGCGCGAGCAGTTGTGCATCGCTACACGATCGTTTTGATGGCGCACGCAAAGACTCAGCAGTGACGAGGTTTGTATGCGCCTGACCAGCCGATTCGGGTCCGCGTGCGGCCGATCGCCGGCAGTGAGAGGCCGGCCAAGCGCAGTCTGTCGGAATTTATGCGCCGAAGTAGTCGAATTCCGGCGTCACGCGCTGAATATCTGTGACCGAGAGCGTGATGCGCTCGCCGGTTGCAGATGCTGCTCGATATTGTTGCACGGCCGTTAGAAGTCGACGTTTGTTCAACTCGAACGCGAGTCGCACCTGCTGTACGGTCTCTTTGCGAGCGCCGAACTCTTCGCAAACGACATCAAATGGCAGCGCGAAGGCGCGGTATCCCCAGCCGAACCCATAGGCGGAAAACCACACCGCTGAGTCGGCGAAAAGAATGGGGTCGGTAATGACCGTACGTGGCTGATCCATCGCATTCACCTGCGTCGACACGACGCCACAGGCGGCGGGCCGCCGGAGTGGCCATATGGCGGCTATGTCGACACCCATGCCATCACGATCGGGAAAACGACCGGCAGCACGAAGGCCGACAGGACGCCGTTCACCGCCATGCCGAGCCCAGCGAACGCCCCTGCCTCCTCGCTGATCTGGAGCGCACGCGCGGTGCCAATGCCGTGAGCGGCAATGCCTAATGCAAATCCACACACATCGTCGCGGCGAACACCGAGCGAGCCAAGCACAAAGCTTCCGAGCACCGCGCCCAAAATGCCGGTGGCAATGACCATGGTTGCTGCCAACGGCGGAACGCCGCCTATCGTGGCTGAAATCAACATGGCGATGGCCGCCGTGACTGACTTGGGTGCGATGGAAGCAACTGTCCTCGCCGGCAGACCCAGCATCATGGCAATCGTCACCGCCGAAACTACGGCAGTGACCGACCCTGCCACGAGGCCAGCGAGAAGCGGCACGAGGGCGCCGCGAAGCTTCGGCATCTGTCGGTGGAGCGGTACGGCAAGCGCAACAATAGCCGGACCCAACAGGAAGTGAACGAATCTCGCTCCGTCGAAATAGGTACTGTATGGCGTACCTGTCAATCTGAGAAGGCCGATGAGAAGCGCAACGGAGATCGCAACGGGATTGGCCAATGGATTTCGCCGGGCCAGCGCGTGCAGCCTGCACGCGACCAGATAGACACCAAGCGTCGCGGTGAGCGCCGGCACTGGCGAACTACTGATGAACGCGGTTGCGATACCGGGCATGTCCTGAATATTCATGACAATTTCCCTTCCCATCAGTCCGGGTGGGCATCAGCGTGATTGCTGGCTTGCATCTCGTCTACAGGCGCCTTCTTTCGTTCGGCTCGCTCCATCAACGCTCTGGTGACGAGAGCCGCGACGGCGATTGCCAGGATGGTGCTGACAGTCAGGGCAACTCCGATCGCCAGTAGTTGAACCTTCAGCTCGTCAGCGAATACCATGACGCCGACTCCGGCGGGAACGAAGAGAAGCGAAAGATGATTCAGCAAGCTGCGCGACACGCTTTCGACATGTTGCAGGAGAGATGGTGCCGCGCACAGTACGCACAGGAAAAGGACCATCCCGAGAACAGGGCCGGGAACGGGCGCCGCGGTTGCGTACGAGATCGTCTCACCCAGACACTGGAACGCAAGCAGCACGCAAAATGTCTTGACCACCGACGCCTCTGAAGACGCCCGCGGAGTCGAACCTACGGTTTTGGAGTGCAGCAAATTCATGTGACTCTCCTTTCCGGGGTGTGTTTGAGCGATCGAAGTGTGCGAATGACATAGCGCGGGACCGGGAGCATGCGGGGCCGGTTGCCGTTGAATTGCACCGGGATAAGCATTTTTTATTCCAATGACCGTCGCACCACGTGCGCCGCGCTCGATCACGGTCTCAACGGAGAACGCCCGTCCGAATTGCATGATCGAGCGGGCGGCGGCAGCTTGCCAAAAGAAATGGCTGATGCACCTGGCAGTGGCCACCACTGTTTGGTCACTGCAAACAGTCGCAGCGTAATGTGTTCGCCATCGCTCGACGGAGTTCTATCGGACACGACGACGAAGGTTGGCATCCCCACCGTCCGAGTTTCGGTGGAGCGCAGCTTCCGAAGGTGCCGTAAGGATTGCGCATTTACGACTCGCACAGACAGGTGACCCGGTGATCGTTGAGGTGCACTTCGTGAGTCGGGTAGTCGCATTTTTCGGTTGATGCGTGCGTTCTCTGCTGCGTCGCACGTTTGAACGTCCCCGAGTGTCGGCCGACCGACTCATGTCGCCCCGTTGCCGCCAATCGGCGCGCCGGCGAGCGAATTGCAGCTGCCGAAGGTCCGCTGGTCAGTCGTGATGCTCGCGGAACACCTTTTTACCTTCGAAGGTGACTTGCACGGCCTGCCCGCAGCTTGATTCACAGGGGGTCTTGTCTTCGGCCGGCGTAGATGACGGGACAGTCTCAGTGGCGATAAGGGCTTTGACGACAGTCCCGTCATCGCCAATGACCATTCTCAAGTCGAGCTCGACGCCGCTTGGGTACTTGATGGCCATCGTACCAGTGCAATCGGGTTTCACCGTATAGGCACCCATCTGATCCGAATTGAAATCGGTCGTTTTCGGAACCCCGTTGATATTACCGAAGTCGGTGCGCGCGAAATGCGCTACGCCGTCGAACGTCACGATGGCGACGTCATCGAGGACAGATGGCGTGGCAAAAAGATGGGGCTTTCCTTGCGGTTCGATCAATCCCAGTACTTCCCCCTGGGCGCTAAACGCGTACGTTCCTTTTAGCGTCTCGGCCGAACACGTACTGGCGGCCCTTGCGCCGCCACTGAGAAGTAAAAGAACAACTGCTGTTGCAGGCAAAACGGTTAGATGCTTGCTTTTCATGTTCATCTCCACGTCATGAACCGGGCGCTTAACTTGATTAGACGAAGAAGTTTCCTCATCCGAATGAACGGGGTGCACCACCATCGGGCGCAATACCGGCTGTGACGCGGCGCTGAACAACCGAAGATTCGGACGCCGCCGTTGAGGACGCCCCCAGACGATCCATGCACGTTACCCGGATCGTCGGGGCGGTGTCGGCGAACCGTCGGCGATCAACTACCGAAGAAAAGGTTGCAGTAACTTACAGGGCCGACGCACGGCGCTGACGAGGGCTGCGAACCATGCTGGACACTGCCGGAATCCGAGGTGCCGTTGGCCGTCGTGCCGCCAACGTCGCTGTCGCCCGCCTGCTGGCCGTCCTGTGCAGCGATCTTCGCTTCAGCAGCCTGGATTTGCTCGGGATACTTTGTATGGTCGCCGTCGTCCAGGCGATAGCCTGCTTGCTCGAGGCGGATCATTTCCGCACGCACCTGCGCACCGGTGACGGGCGCGTTGCTCTGCGCGAAGCTGACGACTGGGCCGGCAAGCGCACAGCTGGCGAGGACAAGATATGCAAGGGTTTTCATAGTGAAGCTCCTTGAACCATGATTAACTTAGTAATCAGGATGCCTAATAGCATGCTGCAGCAGTTCGGCAGACAAACTGAAAGTTGTGGTTACTATGGGGTGTGGAGATGTCCGCGACTTAGCTGGCTTAACTCGGGCGTGTATCGCGGATCATGTCAATCTCCCTGAAAGTGAGGTGGAAAACGGCGCGCATGTACGCACTGCGTTTTCCGCATCGCCCGGTTATGGAGCCGTACTCGCAACAGGCATTCGACAAGTGAGGAACACGAGCCAATGTGTGGTGATTGAAGCCATCCTTGTGTCGAATTATGTTGCATTATTACGCCGTGTTACCGCGTCAGATGTCGTCATGCAGATAATTTGATGTTCGGCATTAAATGCTCCTTTGCGGGCGAATAAATGTTCGGTGTCGCTCTACGACTATTCGTTAGCGTGACTTCTCGATCAGCCGCTTTGACGGTCTTCCACCCAATGCCGGCACAGCAGGCACAAATATCAGGGAGGGACCGCCTGCGCGGATCACGAACTTTTGTTCGTCAAGAACAGAACACTCGTCCATCGACTTGCTGGTGCACCGCTAGCACAATGGGGGTGTAGCCGCAGTTGATGCCCGGAGGCGTAGACCGTAATGAATTTGTCACTACCTCTCCCTGGCAACCACGGGGAGCGTTAAAAACCTTGGAGTAGTGTTTCGGCGGCCCGTCTGAACTCGTCGAGGACGACGGCGACCTCGATCGGTATCGCTTTCGGGCGTCGCCTGATCATTTCAATTCTCTCGTGCAAGTCGCCATTTATCACAGCGCGCCGGACCTGCGCGAGAAGATGAACTCCACGCGGTGACCATCGCATATGTTGTCGCTTGCACATGCGCTGGTTCAGGATCTGGTTGACCGCAGATTCGGTCATCGCAGTCGAGATCGGTTCACCATCTCGATGTCGTTTCCCGTAGCTAACCGTTGATCCACCGTTGGCTTTCACATACGCAACAAGCTCGCGATCCCTGTAGCCCAGTTGTGTAAGACTATCGGCAAACTTTGGTGTCTGCGGGACAACGAGACGACAGATCGTCAAGACTTCTCGCGTTCGGCTCGCCGCCTTCACAGCGCTACCGTGCCAGAAACACCAACCGAGCTTGTCGATCCGGGCAGCCAACATGCGCTTTGCTTCGTTCTCAGGTTCAGACATCGCGCGGATGCCTTTGACAATCTGTTCAAGAGCTGAACTAACCAGCCCATCAACGTGCTTTGGATCTAAATTGAACAAGGGAAAGCGACTCAGCAAGGCCGTTTGCTGAGTTGGGTGAGCGTATCGCATGATCCGGACGCAGTCTGGATGTCGAATGAAATGGTGTCCATGTTCCATTCTCCGGATCTGCCAACATGTCCGAAACCACAGGTAACGCCACCAGTGTCGCACCGCAACTCGAAGGCAAAGAAATTTTGATGGCGAGAAGCGGCCCGTTTCGCGCTTCACGCGTTGCTCTCTACTGAAAACGGACCTTCAGGGCAAGCAATCACGGATGGCGAACAGCAGATCGAGGTGCCTTTCAACGAGCAAGGGCATGGTTGATTCGCCGCTCATCCATCGAACGATGGTGCGGCGGTCGTAGCCCGAATACTCAGCGAATGTCGCCTGGCTCCAGCCGTCGCGCGCCAATGAGGCAACAACAATCGATCCGCTCTCCGATATGACCGAAGCCCGTTGCAGCGACGCGGACGGGCTCGCGCGCACAGTCAATCTCTCTGCCTCCGGGTTCGTCTGGCATCGGACTCGCCGTGCGCGTGGCATCCGTCGTGCACGTGTGAATGCATTATGGCTTATCAAGCAGCCGGCCGACCATGGCGTGAACCGCGGTAAGCTGCGAACCCGACTTCAACGCATAGTCCTGACCGGTATAACCGAACCAGTCCCAGCACCCATCCGGATTGAACGGAATCGTGGACGCATTCACCTGCGGGTACAGCACGATGATGTTGTTCGTATCGGCCCAGTAGTTATATCCTGTGTTCGCGTAGAAATCGTCACCGACCACCGCCGCCGATTGCTTACATCCGTGGAAAGCGACGTGCACCTTGCACGCCGCGCCTTGATCGCAGGATTTCGGCACATAGACAAACCCCGTATCAGCCATGCCGGTGGCGGACGTTGCAAATTCGCGCTGATCGAACGGCAGGATTCTCCCGCTCAGGCTGTGCGCCGGCGGGTTCAGCGTCCCGTAGATCTGCTTCAGCAACGCACCGGCCTGGTCGTATTTTTTCTTGCCGATCGCGCAGTGATTGATGTAAGGGGGCGCATTATCAGAGCACACGTTGCCGAACGACGGCGCAATGAATGCGTGACCGGCCGGGACGCTGTTCACATAAAGCAGGTTCGATTGAGGGACGCCCGCCTCCTCGAAGAACGAGACTGTCGCATCGACTGCCTGCTGGTGAACGACGGTATCCTTTGTACCACTGAACACATAGATCCGTGCCTTTTTCAGGTTCGACAGCGGATCGATCTGATTCAACGACGCAAAGCCTGCGGCCGCGGTTACCATCAGCGCCGGGTTCGGCGGCACGAACGGAACCTGGCCCATGCAGATGGTGGCGTTGAGAATGTTCCCGGCCGCACAGTAATACGGGCCGCCCGCCACCACACCGGCCCCGACTACTGAGCCCGAATACGCGACCTGGTACTGGACCGCCATGAAGGCACCCGACGATAGGCCGGACACCGATGTCTGTGACGGATCGCCATGGTATGGCGGCAGCGCGTTAGCGGCTAGCGCGGCACGTGTGAACGCGAAGGTGACTGCAAGGGCGCAAATGGCAGCGCTGCGAAGCGATTTCATCGTGACATCTCCTGTGGCATTGCGAGTGGCAACGGACATCGAACGAACAACGCTAGTGAAAGAAATGCGTTACGCATAGCAATTGCGCAATGTATTCGAACCGGTACATAGTGGCCGCGGTCGTGCACTCCAATGCGAAAGGCGGCGAGTAGGATCGGACATGCAGAATGCATCTAACGATGCGCAGGCGATACGCGAAATTTTTATGAACGAACTCGGCAGGCCAGTGCCACCAATGCTTCATGCCACGCCCTCACTGCGAGGATCTGGCTAAACTGAGTGACTACGCGATCTGCCGAAATTCGGATAGTGAAGTATTTCGACAAGCAAAGAGGCCGTCAAATTTTTTTATTTCTGCGTGAGACATATACAACGCTGTCTTATTGCTGTCATTCGAAGCATCTAGATGCATGTTAAGCAATTTGCATAAACCGCCCAGCATTAGCGAATATGATCATCGTGCATACAATAAAATTAAGGAATACCAAGGTTTTTTGCAAGCGTTCATATTCGATTGCCGACCGCCTGAAGCGATTAATCTAAGGGCCGGTGATGACTGCCGCTATGCTGATGGCTGTTAGACCTTGGAGGAGCGTCCATTGGAACAATACCGGTCCGACGGACCGAGTTGGGTGGCCTTCTGACAGTCGCGCCGGTTGATAGGCGAGACTGCCAATGTCGTCCTGTTAGCGGAAGGCAATGTAGTCCCACTGTTTTTACATTACAGGGGAACCGTCACGCAGCGAAGCCGTTCTCGCCTGTAACGCGATGGCTGCCGTTGGTTAAAGCAAATTTGTATCCGTTTTTAAAGTAATTATGTTACCAGCGCCTTGGGAGCAAAAAACAACGTCTGCGCCTTGACATTCACCCGCGGGCTCAGCCTGGTGCTTCCCGTCGCCAACCGCGGCCAGTCTGCGACGTGCCATCTTCGCCGGGACGGCCAACGGGGCAGCCTTCCCGATTCAAAGGTTGTCCGGGATGCCCGGCAAGGACACAAAATTGCTTTAACTGTCGGCGGAAGGAACACTTTTCCTTTCAACTTTTTAAATCAAATTTGTTCCTCGCCCCTCCGATTTCCGCTAATTTCCGGGCACCTGGTGTGAACAAATTTCCTTTAACCAACGGCCATCGCTTTTGGTGAAGGAGCGCGGCGCACTCCCGCACGCTGGCATTATGGTCGGGTCGTTGCAACAGGCGTTGACCGCGCTCGGATTTAGCATCAGGAACTTTGTCCGCACGCGGTCGGCGAAGGGTGCGTCACCGGCTCGCAGTCTCGGCAGGTGCCGAAATGGCTGATCGTTGTGCTCGTGCCAGGATTTCCCCGACAACGGAGGAAACGCGATGGCAGTGCACGCTATAACGGCAGTTCGGATGGACGGGAATTCGCAAAGGGTCACACACGTGCTTTGGGGGCAGCTGTCCGTGAGCGGAGAACAATTTGAGGTCGCGCCGTGTGCATCGCCTGTAATCGAGGTGGTAGATGCACTGGCCAAGGGCGACACCGTCGTAACAGTCTTTCCGCTGGATGGCCAACGCGTCGCTGGTCCAGAGGTCCGGCGCGTTGTCGATGAGGCCGGCCGCGAAGGCATCGAAATGGTGGTCGCTGATTCCGATGCGGGCCGAACGCTCGCGGACCTGCCACGGCTTGATCTCGAATAGAGCGCTCATGGGGTCGGCTCAATCGGGCGGAGTTTAACCACCCGTACGCACGAACTGACACCGAGGACTTGCCCCAGGCTCATGCGCGTCGGCATCGTCTGAACACGCGGGTGGGCTTGTCGTGCACTCCCCCTAAGGCAGTGATCGGCCAGTTGCGGTCATAGGCCGGCACTCGCGCTCGGACAATCGAACGTCGGCTCCGCTCCAGTCAACGGACGGCGAAGCCGGGCTTCTGCTGGTCAGAGCAATTTGCAGGCTTCGTCAAAATCCAGGCGTGGGCTGCGCGGGAACAGCCCCGCCGGATCACCATAGCCCAGATTGCACAGGAAATTCGCCATGCAATCCTGGAGCGTGGTATGCCGTCCGGGCGTTTCGCAAACGTCACGCGGCGGGTCAGTGATGATCTGAGCGCAGCCCCGTTTGAGTGTTATAGAAATACCGCGCGTCGTTCATGGAAAAAATTGCGCAGTCGTGTCCCGGTGATGCTTCGGGGAGCGCCCTGCTGGACTAAAAGAAAGTCGGCATTTCCGAGCAGAGCAATTACCGCAGGCGCAATGCATCCGGCGCCCACCAGAAAGGGCTGCGACGTGGGCGTCATCGATAGGGTTAGTGAAGGCGTGAATCCCGATCGAATACGGGATTGGCACTGCCGTAGTGCGGTCGGCGAGCGGCCCGATGGCTTCGTCTACCCCTCACATCGCGTAAAGGGCTATGCGGCTCGCACCCTGGCAGATTGGGCTGCGGCGGATTTATTCGCCGGCGCCGAGATCACGATCGGGCGATTCGCATTGCAGAGGTCGGCCTGCCACATATGGGCCGGGTCCCGCCACGAGCCGTGCCTCCATGCTCATTCGTAGGTAAAGACGCTGCCGAATTGGTCCATGCGTTCGAGCGCCATGCCCGAGCCGCTCACGACACAGGTCAGCGGGTCTTCGGCAACGAACACCGGCAGACCGGTCTCCTCGGCGAGCAGCCGATCGAGATCGCGTAGCAGTGCTCCGCCGCCCGCGAGCATGATGCCGCGCTCGGCGATATCGGCGCCGAGCTCTGGCGGCGTTTGCTCAAGTGCAATCTTGACCGCCGACACGATCTGGTTCAGCGGATCGGTGAGGGCTTCGAGCATCTCATTGCTGGAAACCGTGAAGCTACGCGGGATGCCTTCCGACATGTTGCGGCCCCTTACTTCCATTTCCTTGACTTCCGAGCCCGGAAACGCGGAGCCGATTTCCTTTTTGATCGCTTCGGCGGTTTGTTCGCCGATCAGCATCCCATAGTTGCGGCGAATATAGTTGACAATGGCTTCGTCAAACTTGTCGCCGCCGACCCGCACGGAACCTTTGTACACAATACCGCCGAGCGAAATGACGCCCACCTCAGTGGTGCCACCGCCGATATCGACAACCATCGAGCCGGTCGCTTCAGACACCGGCAGGCCAGCGCCCGTCGCGGCGGCCATCGGCTCTTCGATCAGGTAGACCTGCGAGGCGCCCGCACTGTGCGCAGCTTCCTTGATCGCACGTCGCTCGACCTGGGTGGAACCGCACGGCACACAGATAATGATGCGCGGCGACGGCGCAAATATGCGAGGTGCGTGCACCATCCGGATAAACTGTTTGATCATCTGCTGGGTGACGCTGAAGTCGGCGATCACGCCGTCCTTCATCGGGCGGATGGCTTCAATGTTGCCCGGCACCTTGCCAAGCATCTCCTTGGCTGCCTTGCCAACTGCCACAATGGTTTTTTTGCCGTTCGGGCCGCCTTCCTGGCGAATCGACACAACCGAAGGTTCGTCAAGGACAATGCCCTTGCCGCGCATGTAGATCAGCGTGTTCGAGGTGCCCAGATCAATGGCCAGGTCGTTGGAAAAATAGCTGCGCAGAAAGCCGAACATTCGAAATCCTGTCTCACTTGATGGCAGGCTCATGGCCGACCACATGCGACCATGCTGCAGTCGGGAGAAGAAAGGATAACAGGTGCGCAAGCCCGGAGACGCCGCATCGCATGCGCCGGGCTAGCCAAGAGGAGGCACAGCGCCTGGACGTGACGGCAGATGCGTGAGTCGCTTCTGTCCGACGCGTGTCGTGTCATCGCCGTTGACGAAGCCTTGAGCATAGCCTCGTACCTTTTTCCATATTCAACAAAAGCGTACTTCGGTGCACGGCAGCTACCGCGCAAACGGGGGCACGCAAGGCGGACCGGTTTGGCTGCAACGTCGGCGTGCACGCAGGGCTGCGCGGCCGGTTAAAGTCATGACTGGCATCCGGCCTGGCTGCGTGTCAGGGCTGGGTCAGTCGATTGAGATGAGGCGCAGCCGTGACTATCCACAAGCTGATGGTTCGCACACTCGCGTTCTGCTTGACGCTCGCGTTACTGGGTAACAGCGCGGCATTGGCAGGCGAAATCAAGGTAATGATGTCGGGCTGGTTTACGCCAGCGTATCGCGATCTGGGCCCGCAATTCGAGGAAGCAACCGGCGATACACTGGTCACCGTCTGGGGGCCAACAGAGGGCACGGCCTTGAATGCCATCCCCGTGCGGCTTGCGCGTGGCGAGTGGGCCGACGTCCTGATCGTGGTCAGCTATGCGCTCGACGACCAGATTAACGCCGGCACGGTGGTGTCTGGCAGCAAGGTGGACTTCGCACGCTCGCCAATCGGCGTGGCGGTTCGCGAGGGTGCGCCGAAACCGGACATCAGCTCTGCCGACGCATTGCGCCGCACGCTGCTCGCAGCGAAGTCAATCGTCTATCCGGACAGCGCGAGTGGAGTCTATATCGGCGACGAACTGTTTTCGCGTCTGGGCATTGAGGGGCGTGTGAAAAGCAAGAGCCGCATGGTTCCGGACGAGCGAGTCGCAACGATCGTCGCGAACGGCGAAGCGGAACTCGGGTTACAGCAGGTCGTGGAACTGTTGCCGGTAAAGGGGGTGACAGTGGTCGGCAGTTTGCCCGCGGAAGTACAAAGATACACGGTGTTCTCCGGGGGTATCGCCACCACTGCGAAAAATCCAGCCGGCGCTGAGGCGCTGATCCGTTTTCTGTCGTCGCCGGAGGCGGCGCCGGCGATTGTGAGGACCGGGCTCGAACCGCTCACGGCGGTGCCAGCGAACTGAGCAAAGCAGCAGTGCTGCCGACACGCCACCTCTGGAGGTGGCTGCCGTCATAGGATGGTCATGCGCAGCGGCTGCCAACGAGCAAAGGGCTAACCACTAACGGCGATCACTTTGCGTCGGCTTGGGAACCGACTCTCGAGCTCTTTCCTGGACGGCGGAAGCAGGTTGGCTACGGCCAAACACATCGGGCGGCAGTCGGCCATGAAAGGGGCATTCTCCCGTTCCGTCGCGCGGACATTCCTGCGGCGGCTTTACCCAATTAACGGCCAAATGATTTCCGGGTCGACGCTGCATTCATGGGATGGTGGTGTAGAAGAGGCTGCGTTGGATGTCCGGCTAAAGCACGCGCGCAATTCGGCAACGAAGAGGTCCGGCTGCTCGAAGGCGGCGAAATGCCCACCTTTCGCGACTTCATTCCAATAGAAGAGCTTTGAGTAGGTACGCTCGCCCCAAATTCTGGGTGGTTGAAGAATTTCCCCATGAAAGTTGGACACGCCGACGGGTATATCAAGTTGCTGCCGCGAAAAGTCCGTCGCGTAGCTTTCAAAGTAAAGGCGCGCGGAAGAGGCGCCCGTATTGGTAAGCCAATATAGAGAGATGTTATCGAGCATCTCGTCGCGTGATAGCTCTCGCTCTGGCTCATTGTTTGTGTCGCTCCATTGAGCAAGCTTCTCATATATCCACGCAGCCTGGCCGGCCGGCGAATCCGAAAGACTATAGCCAATCGTCTGCGGCCTCGTGGACTGCAGCTTTGAATATCCCATACCGTTATTGGCGAACTCGGTGAGCCTGGCAATGGCGGTCTTCTCTTCGGCTGTCGGTTCTCCTTCCACGGGTGGAGGGAACAGAATGGGAAGGTTCAGGTGAATCGCCTTCAGTCCCTCCACATGCTGTTTTGCCATCCATGTGGTGACGCCTGCGCCCCAGTCCCCACCTTGCGCAACATAGCTTGTATAGCCCAAGCGTTTCATGAGTACGGCCCAGGCTCTCGCGATATGAGGCAAGCCCCACCCGCGCTCAGTCGGCTTGTCAGAAAAGCCATATCCCGGCAGCGATGGTATGACGACATGGAAAGCGTCGTCAGGTGTGCCGCCGTATGCTGTGGGATCTGTTAGTGGTCCAATAACTTTGAGGAACTCGATAACGGAGCCCGGCCACCCATGGGTCAGGATAATCGGCTGCGCGTTCTCGTGCTTCGACCGCACATGCAGGAAATAAATGCCAAGACCATCGATCTGAGTCCGGAATTGAGGAAAGCGATTCAGCCGCCGTTCGAGACGATGCATATCGTAGCTGGACCGCCAATACTCCACGAGTGCCTTCATCTTCTCCAGCGGCACGCCTTCGGACCAGTCGTCAACGGTCTCCTTCTCCGGAAAGCGCGTTGCCGCGAGTCGTACCTTGAGGTCCTGGAGCGCGGCGGCTGGAATGGTGACTCGAAACGGTGCGACGGCTTCAGAGGTGGATGGAAGCACAATATCCGTGGCTTTCGCCTCTGCTTCCCGTGCCACGGCGAGGCCCGTTCCAAGGCTCAGCGTGCCAAGCCACGCGGCAGCGCGAAGCACAGTGCGGCGCGTTGAATCCATGCCAGGTGATGTCGAAGCGTCGGACGAAGATGATGCCATGACAAACCTCTGTACGTTTGATGCGGCGAAATTCCCGGCTTTTTAGGGCCAGAAAAAACCACGAGAATTCGATATTCCAGTCTGGACCAATCAATTCAGAACTGATCTATGACGCTGAAACGGCACCATCGTGCTTCGATGTCGCGCCATTGCTGACGTGAGAACTACTGTACAAGCTGGCAGAATGTTGAATAAAGTGGCTAAACTCGATAACTTTATCCATGTGGGTGGATAATTGACATGGACCAGTTGCTTGCCATTCGCGTGTTCGCCCGAGTTGTCGAAGCGGGCGCATTCACCCGTGCCGCCGACTCGCTCGACATGCCCCTCGCCACAGTGAGCAAACTCGTGCGTTCGCTGGAGCAGCATCTTGGCGTCAAGCTACTCCAGCGAACGACGCGACGCGTCACCATCACATCCGAAGGAGCCGCGTACTACGAACGCAGTTCGCGCGTGCTGAAGGAGATCGAAGACATCGACTCGAGTTTTGCCAGCGCACATCAGCGTCCGCGCGGGCGGTTGCGCATCGATATCGGCTCGGCGACCGCAAGCTGCGTGTTGATCCCTGCCCTGCCAGACTTCATTGCGCTGTATCCCGATATACGTGTCGATCTGGGGGTGAGCGACCGGCGGGTCGATCTCATTGGCGAGAATGTGGATTGTGTGGTCCGCGGCGGCAGCGCGGAGGAACTCTCGCTAATCGCGCGTCCGCTCGGCCGTGCCTCGTGGGTGACGTGCGCGACGCCTGAGTATCTGAAGCAGCACGGCAGACCGACGCATCCCGACCAGTTGAAAAGCGCCCACCGCATCGTGAGCTATGTGTCGCCACGGACCGGACGCGTCATGCCGATGCGTTTTCAGAAAGGCAGCGAGCGAATCGAAATTGGCGGCGTACAAGGCATGGGCATCAACGAGAGCAACGCACATGTCGCAGCTGCGCTGGCAGGCCTCGGTGTGATTCAGACCTTCTCGTTTGCCGCGAAAGACGCGATCGCGCGTGGCGAGCTTGTGGCTGTTTTGTCGGCGTGGCAGCCGGATCCCTACCCCTTCTTCCTCGTGTATCCGCCGGACAGACACATGAGCCACCGGTTGCGCGTCTTCATCGAATGGGCGACACACCGGTTTGCACACAAGTTCGATCGGGCAACATAGCCGGCGTCGCGAACCCGGCCCCGCTTTCCACCGAACCCGGCGATTTTCCCGATGGCGACGAGCGCGCCGTGCTGCGCTCGCGAAAGCGACGGCGATCAAAGGGTGGAGAAAGATCTTCGTAACAGCATGTATGTTTTCCCCAAGGCCTTCTTTTGCTTGAGTCAAGCCAATCCAGGGGTTCCCGCTCTGGTCGAGCGGCCTCGCGCAGCACAGCGGCAATGAAAAGGACCTCAGCGTTCGCCAGATCTTTAGCCAGCGTGGGGCCGTTTGACGTGGTGCGAGTCAGTCTCCGGTGTTTGCGCTCGCAACCGTCAGCCGCTTCCATCCCTCCGTTTTTCCTCCGCGCTGTCATCAAATATTCATTGAATTCGCAGAGGCTGCTGCCGTTAAATCCGTCGTCCAAGCCTGCCTCGCTCTTCCCATGTCTCCTCGCGCGTCTACGCCGCCCGCCCCGTTGGCCTCGATGGTCACGACGGACCCCACGGTTGCCGTCAGCATCGAAGCCCTGATCGCCCAACGCCAGTTGCGCGCCGTGTTCCAGCCGATCGTCGATTTCGGCGACGGCGCCATCCTCGGCTACGAGGGCCTCATTCGCGGGCCGGCCGGCTCGCCGCTCGAAACGCCCGCCGCGCTTTTCGCGTGCGCGAACGCGGCGGGGTGTACGACGGCCCTCGAGCGCGCCGCCGCTGCCACGTGCATCGAGGCTTTCGTGCAGCTCGGCTGCGCGGGCAAGCTATTTCTGAACTTCAGCGCCGACGCGCTGTGCCAGATCGCCGCCGCGGGCCAGAACCCGCTCGCCCTGTTCGACGGCATCGACGCCCGCCGCGTCGTCATCGAGCTCACCGAGCAGAGCGCCATCGACGACCTGCGCAACTTCACGCCCGTGGTCGCCGCGCTGCGCGCGACAGGCGCGCAGTTCGCACTCGACGACTACGGCACAGCCAACGCGAGCATGAACCTGTGGGTGCAGTTACAGCCCGACGTCGTGAAGATCGACCGCTTCTTCATCCAGGACATCGCCCACGACGCGCTCAAGTTCGAGGCCATGCGCGCCATGCAGCACTTCGCGCAGGCGAGCGGCGCGCGGCTCGTGGCCGAGGGCATCGAAAACGAGGCGGATCTGATCGTGCTGCGCGACATGGGTATCGCGAGCGGCCAGGGCTTCTTCTTTGGCCGCCCCGATGAACGGGCGCCGCGCACGCTCGGCGAGCGAGCGCGCGAGGCGCTGCTCGCGCACCACATCGCCGTTTTCCCCGAGGCGACGCGCAGCACCGGCGCGGGCGCCGCAAACAGCGCACCCGCCCGGAAGATGTTGGTGCACGCGCCCGCGCTGCCGCGCCGCGCGACCAACAACGAGGTGCTCGACCTCTTCAACCGCCTGCCCGACCTGCACGCGGTGGCCGTGGTCGAAGGCGAGACGCCCGTCGCACTCGTCAACCGGCGCGCGTTCATGGACCGCTACGCGCTGCCCTATCACCGCGAGCTCTTCGGCAAGAAGCCTTGCCTGCAATTTGCCAACGCGTCGCCGGTCCTGATCGAGCAGTCGATGACCGTCGAGCAGATGGCGGCGCTGCTTGCGAGCGACGACCAGCGCTATCTCGCCGATGGTTTCGTCATCACCGACAACGGTCGCTACGCGGGACTCGGTACAGGTGAAAGCCTCGTACGCGCCGTGACGGAGGTACGCATCCAGGCGGCGCGCTACGCCAATCCACTCACATTCCTGCCCGGCAACATTCCGATCAGCGCGCACATCGAGCGGCTGCTCTCGAACGACGCGGGCTTTCACGCGTGCTACGTCGACTTGAACCAGTTCAAGCCGTTTAACGATCAGTACGGCTACTGGCAAGGCGACGAGGTGCTCAAGTTCGCGGCACAGGTGCTCGCGGACGCGTGCGACCCCACACGCGACTTCCTCGGCCACGTGGGCGGCGACGACTTCCTGATCCTGTTCCAGAGCGAGACATGGCATGATCGCGCGCGCCAGGCCATCGCGAGCTTCAACGCGGGCGCGCTGCGCTTTTACGCGAGCGCGGACCGGCTCGCGGGCGGCATCCACGGCGAGGACCGACGCGGCAACGCCACCTTCTTCAGCTTCGTGACGATGGCGATCGGCTGCGTGCATATCGCGCCGGGACGAGGCGCGCAGCACGGCAGCGAGGCGATCGCGTCGCTGGCCGCGCTGGCCAAGCGGCGCGCGAAGCAGGAGGCGTCGGGGCTCGTGGTGATCGACGGCGGCGACAGCGCAGCGCTCCTGCCCGCGCTCGCGCACGGCGAAACGCACGGCGCCGGGGCTGCCCAGAAATAAAGCTGCGAAGCCGATACCTGGCCTACCAGAAAACGCAAGAATGCTGGTTGCTTCAGCGTAGACCAATAGCTGCCATCCACACGACGTTCAATGAAGCTCTTTGGACAGCCCGATTGCATTGGAAAGCGGGCATCCGAGAGCACCCCGTTGATATATTGGAAGTGAAAGGAGCGACCGATATATCGATCGGATCCAAGGTGTCTGGTTGTTTATCCGGAAAATTGGAGATTTTGGTTTGATAATATGTATGGCGGATACGATAGTTTTCCCGATTTTATATTCGCTAAATTTGGATTCTACTATTTCATAGCTGTCGAGCTAGCAATCCTCACTGCCCCCTAACTTGGATACGCGACGCTCTGCGGGGTGCCCTTGATGAATGTGTACGTCACACTTTCAATAGTTTTTCGAAGTCGCGCGCATCCTTTTCGAGAGCCTTGATCGCCTTTCGCTCCATCGCCTTTTACCGTCGCAGAACTTCAAGGCCCAGCGTCATGAGTTTGGTGCCCCCGCCGTCCGGACCGCCCTTGGTTCGTGATCACGCGCCTTGCGCCGCACCGCGGCGCGCGGGCGAACAGACGGTCAGAGCGGGGTGCTGGAGGCAATCGACTTCCCAGTCGTCGGCAAATCGAAGCAGAACGTCGTGCCAGGGCCTGCACCCTCGAGCAGGCGTATCTGGCTGTGATGCAATTGCAGCATGCGCTGCACGATCAGCAGTCCGAGTCCGCCGCCGCGATGCGTGCCGCCCGAGCTGAACGGGCGCTCGAACAGGCCTTCGCGCTGCTCCGCTGGAATGCCCGGACCGGTGTCGCTTACCGCGACCGATACCTTGCCGTCCTTGTGCGCGAGATCGACGTTGATCTCGCCGTCGGCGGGGGTGTGTCGAATCGCATTGTCGAGCAGGTTCGTCAGCACGCGCTCGATCATTCCCAGATCGGCGCAGACGGTCGGCAAGCGCGGGGGAATGCCCGCCCGCAGCCGGATGTGCCGTGCCTCGGCCGGTAGTTCGAATTTTTGGAAAACGTCTTGCACCAGATCGACCAGCGAGAATTGCTCGAGCGCTGGTTGCACGTTGCCGTGTTCGAGCCGGGCCAGTTCGAATAGCGCCTGCGCGAGCCGCCCGACCTTGAGGCTTTGCGCCAGTGCGATCGCCAGATAGCGTTTGCGTTCTGTTTCGCTGAGCGTGTCGGCCTTGAGCGAGAGTGTTTCGAGGTAGCCGTGCAAAGAAGTGAGCGGTGTGCGCAGATCGTGCGAAATATTGGCGATCAACTCGCGCCGTTGCTGGTCCTGTCTCGACAGCGCACGCCACTGTTCGCCGATGCGCTTCGCCATCTGCGCGAACGTGGCTTCGAGCACGGCAATTTCGTCACGCTGTCCGGGCGGCGCCGAGCGCGGCACGCACGGCTGGGTGTCCGGCTCGCCGTCGGCGTCGAAGCGGCGCATGGCTTCGGTGAGGCGGCGTAGCGGCCGCGTGATCAGACCAAATGCCATCAAGCCCGCAAGCAGGCCGAGCAGCGCGACCAGCGCCATCGACCACAGCGTGGTGCGCAGAACGGAGCTGGCGGCCACGCGTGCGGCGAGCGCGTCGTGCGCCTCGCCGAGCAGGACGACATAGATATAGCCTGATGGTTGCTCGCCATTCAGCTGCAGCGGTGCGGCACTGAACACCTTTTTCCCGTCGAGGCTGCGCGGGTCGTCGCCGAGGATCGGCAACGCATCGCCCGCGATGAATTGCCGGACCGGCGTGAGATCCACCTGCCCGCGCTTGACGTGGCCCGCGGGGGCGTCGTCGCCCTTGATACGCCCTTGATTGTCGAGCAGGTACACCTCGACGCTCGGATTCACCATCATCAGCTGGCCGAACAGTTGGCGCACCGCGTCGGGCCGCAGGCCGTTCGCGTCCATCAGGGTGGTGTGGTGCGCGATATGGTCTGCGAGGCTGCGCGACAGGCTTTGCACGACTTCCTTTTCGTGTAGGTCGCTCGAACGGATCTGCAGCCACGCCGACGCACCGCAGCACGCCAGCAACAGCGCGGAGAAAACGAGCGAGAGCCGCTGGGTCAGCGTCAGCTTCACGGCGCCTCCTGAGGTTTGCCGGCGTGCGCCGGTGAGTCGCCCGGCACGGCCAGCTTGTAGCCGCGCCCCCAGACCGTCAGGATGCGCTCGGGCTCGGCCGGATCGGTCTCGATCTTCGCGCGCAGCCGGTTGATATGGGTATTCACGGTGTGTTCATAGCCCTCGTGCTGATAGCCCCACACGGCGTTGAGCAGGTCCATTCGCGAGAACACTTTGCCGGGATGCTGCGCAAAGTAATAGAGCAGGTCGAATTCGCGCGGCGTCAGTTCGATGGGTTTGCCGTCGACGGCTGCCTCGCGGGTCAGCGGATCGATCGTCAATCCGGCGAGGTGCAGACTACCCGCGTCGATTCGCGAGTCTTTCGCCATGGCTTCGACGCGCCGCAGCAACGCCTTGACGCGTGCGACCAGTTCGAGGACTGAGAACGGCTTGGCAAGGTAGTCGTCAGCGCCGAGTTCGAGGCCGAGAATCCGGTGCACTTCGCTCGAACGCGCGCTGGTGATGATGATCGGCGTATAGCGCGTCATCGCACGGGCGCGCCGGCAGATTTCCAGACCATCGACGCCGGGCAGCATCAGATCGAGGATCAGCGCGTCCCAGCCACCTTGCTCAAGCAGGCGCAGCCCTTCGTCGCCGTCGGCGCTGTGCACGACTTCGTAGCGCTCATCGCGCAGATGAAGACTCAGCACGTTGGCGATGTCGATGTCGTCTTCGACGATCAGGATGCGTTTGGGATGGTCCATGGACGGCTTTAGACGCGCGTGAGGGCGTGGTTCAGAGCGTGGGAAAGAATGGGCGCCAGCAAAGGCTGGCCTGTTGCGCCATTGTGCAAAATTTCCGGACGGCGAGTTATCACATTTAATTTAACTTTTCGTGAGGACTTTGACATCCCCGCCGGGCGAGGATGTGGGCACTTTCCGCAGATTCGCGTCAAGGAGCTCATCATGCAAAGCAGAAGGCGCTTCCTGTTTTCAGGTGGGGCGGCCGTGGCGGCACTGGCGGCAGCCGGCCGTTGGCGCCCGCTGGCCGCCGCACCGGTGGAGGCCAGCAAGCCGGCCGGCAGTTTCGAAGTCGTGCATACGGACGCGCAATGGCGCCAGTTGCTGACACCGTCACAGTATTCGGTGCTGCGTCAGGAAGGCACGGAGCGGCCTTACAGCAGCCCGCTGAACGACGAGCATCGCGCGGGCGTGTTCGGTTGCGCGGGCTGCCGGCTCGATCTGTTTGCGTCGCGCACGAAGTTCGACAGCCACACCGGCTGGCCGAGTTTCTGGGCGCCGCTCGAGCATGCCGTGGCGACGCGTGAAGACGATTCGTTCGGCATGTCGCGCACCGAGGTCCACTGCCGGCGCTGTGGCGGCCATCTCGGCCACGTATTCGACGACGGTCCGCAACCGACGGGGCTGCGCTACTGCATGAACGGCGTGGCGATGATTTTCACGCCCGCTGCCGGCTGAGCACGCGTCCTGAGCAAGCGCCTGACCCTCCTTTCATTCACCAGTCGCCAAACGACCGGCATCCACGCCTGGAACCGACATGCTACTTATCGTTCTCGCCTATCTCGGCGGCGCCCTTACGATTCTCAGTCCGTGCATCCTGCCGGTGCTGCCGTTTGTTTTCGCGCGCGCCGATCAGCCGTTCGCGCGCAGCGGGCTGCCGTTGCTCGCGGGCATGGCGCTGACGTTCGCCATCGTCGCGACTTTGGCCGCGGTGGGCGGCGGCTGGGTCACCCAGGCTAACCAGTATGGCCGCTGGCTCGCGATCGCGTTGCTCGCCGTCTTCGGACTGACGCTGTTGCTCCCACGCTTCGCTGATCATCTGATGCGGCCGCTGGTTAGCGCAGGCAATCGCCTGTCGAACTTCGCCCAGGGCGACGGCCAGCAGGTTCGCGCAGGTTCGTCATTTCTATTGGGCATCGCGACCGGGCTGCTGTGGGCGCCGTGCGCCGGTCCGATTCTCGGCCTGCTCCTGACCGGCGCGGCGCTGCGGGGTGCGAGCGTCGGCACTACGCTGCTGTTGCTGGCCTATGCGGCGGGCGCCGCGACATCGCTCGCGCTGGCGCTGCTGATTGGCGGGCGGGTGTTCACTGCGATGAAGCGCTCTCTCGGTGCAGGCGAATGGATCCGCCGCGGAATCGGTGCGGCAATGCTGTGCGGCGTGGTAGCGATTGCATTCGGCCTCGACACGGGCGTGCTGACGCGTGTATCGACCGTCGCCACCGGCGGCATCGAACAGAAACTGGTGGATAAGCTTTCGCCCGGTGCGACACCGGCCAATCCGGTGGCGGCAGGTAAGAACGCCGATGCACGGGCCAACGCGCCAGCCAATGCTGCGGGCAATGATGTCGTAACGACCGCCTACCCCGTGGCCAATGCAAACGCCTCCGTCCACTCCGGCGCGATGATGCGCATCGCACAGGGCGCGCCAGCCGGCGCGGCCCCGCTACCCGTCGAAGGCGTGTTGCCGCCGCTGAACGGCGCAGTCCAATGGCTGAATTCACCGCCGCTCACGGCTCAGGACCTGCGCGGCAAGGTTGTTCTGATCGACTTCTGGACGTACTCGTGCATCAACTGCCTGCGTTCGCTGCCGTACGTCAAAGCATGGGCGCAGAAGTACAAAGATCAGGGCCTCGTCGTGATCGGCGTGCACGCGCCGGAATTCGCTTTCGAGCGCAATATCGATAACGTGAAGAAGGCCACCCGCGATCTCGGCGTCGACTATCCCGTCGCCATCGACAACAACTATGCGATCTGGCGCGCGCTGAACAATCAGTACTGGCCGGCGCACTATTTCGTCGATGCGCAAGGGCGGATTCGCCATCACCATTTTGGCGAAGGCGACTACGCGGAATCGGAAAAGGTGATTCAGCAGTTGTTGGCCGAAGCGGGCCACCCAGGCGCGTCGAAGGTGGCGCTCGGCATCGCCGGCATGAGCGCGCAAGGCGTAGAGGCAGCGGCCGACAAAGCCGATGTGCAGTCGCCGGAAACCTATATCGGCTACGAGCGCGCGGAGAATTTCGCGTCGCCCGGCGGCGAGGCTGCGGACAAGCTGCACACCTATTCGGTGCCGTCACAGCCCGCCGTCAACGACTGGGGGCTCGCAGGCGCATGGAAGGTGGGCGCCGAACACGCCACGCTCGCGGCCGCCTCCGGGCGCATCGTCTATCGCTTTCATGCACGCGATCTGCACCTCGTGCTGGGTCCGGGCCAGGACGGCAAGCCGATTCGCTTCCGTGTGAGCGTGGATGGCGCGGCGCCCGGCGCCGCACACGGTACCGACGTCGCCGACGACGGCAGTGGCACCGTAACCGAACAGCGCCTGTATCAGCTCGTTCGACAAACCGGAGATGTCGCGGATCACACGTTCTCGATCGAGTTTCTGGATCCCGGCGTACAAGCGTATGCATTTACGTTCGGCTAATCCGTGCCGGACGGCGTAAATCAACCCCTCTTTGCAGGACTGACATCATGCACACGAACAATACTCGCCAGGCTCCCGGGAGCAAGCGCTCGGCCATTGCCAGACTCGCCGGTTGCGTCGCCATTGCGGCAAGCGTCTTCGCGGCACAGCGCATTGCGAATTCGGCTGAATCAGCGATCAGGACTCCACCGCCTGCGCAGGATGAAAAAGTCGGCGCCACACATAGCGAAACGGCCGTGTTCGCGGGTGGCTGCTTCTGGGGTGTCCAGGGCGTATTCGAACACGTGCGGGGTGTGAAGCAGGTCGCCGCGGGCTACACGGGCGGTGCAGCCGCCACTGCGCAATACGAAACCGTCAGTGACGGCGACACGGGACACGCAGAGTCGGTGCAGATCACTTACGACCCGACTCAGATCACCTACGGACGGTTATTGCAGATTTTCTTCTCGGTTGCGCATGACCCCACCGAGTTGGACTACCAGGGCCCCGATCACGGTACGCAATACCGCTCGGCAATTTTCCCGACCAATCCTGATCAGCGGAGCGTCGCACAGTCATACATCGCGCAACTGGATCGAGCGCATGTGTTTTCAGGGCCGATAGTCACACGGGTGGAGAGCTTCAAAGGCTTCTATCCGGCGGAAGCCTACCATCAGAATTACCTCGTACTCCATCCCGACTACCCGTACATCGTCATAAACGATCTGCCGAAGGTGAACGAACTGAAGCGAACGTTTCCCGATCTGTATCGTAACGATCCAGTGCTGCTAAAAGCGAGCAAGTAGCAGGCCGACTCTTCAGCGGTTGCCGGATCGACGACACCCGCGGGCACCCTGCAATTCGCGCGCGACGACCGCGATTACCTGGCTTTGTTCGACAAGCAAATTTTCGATCGTTTCGGCGCGAAGACGCTCGAGCACTTCGATGACGTGGGCCACAATGACCGGCTTGCGGCCCACGCGAACATGTATGCGCTCGATGCCGCTACCGGCGAAATCAAGTGGAGCTTTGAGAGCGGCGGCGCGGTCGTGTCCGGTGCGGCAATCGTCGACGGCACCGTCTACTGGGGCTCCGGTTATCACACGAAGGTTCTCGGGCTGCCGTATGCCGGCGATAACCACAAGCTGGACGCATTTGCAGTACCGAAACAGTGAGACCGCGTTGGCGGATGTCTCAGCGCGACCCGCGTGAACTGATCTTCCTCACAACTTGGGCTTGTCTTCCGCGGGTTTTGCTGCCCTCGGCGCCGAGCGACTCCAACTCCCAGACGACCCCGTAGTCTCGCAATACAAGCTCGCCGCGGGGAAAGCGCCCTTCGCAAAGAACCTTATCGGTGCACGCATACGAATATTCGCGCGTGCCCTCCCTGGCAGCGGGGTTACAGCTTCGGCACGCCTTCGTGCTGGTCGTTCTGCGCCTGCTGCCGCGCACCCTCCTGCGGCGTCGTCGCCGTGAATTCTCCGGCGTTAGGCGCGTCGGCCGCGCCGGTGAACGACAGTGAGACCCCGTCTGGTCGTTGCCAGCTCGCCTTGATGACCTGATAGGTGCCGCGCATCCGGTCCTGCACGATGACGGAGCGTTTGACCTGGGGCCTGCCGAACTTGTACTCCAGGAACGCATAGTCATGTACCTGCGTGTCGACGCCTGGCGTCAACAGGTAGACGCCGTGCACGATGCCCTTGATGAGGCTGATGCGCAGGCTGGTGTACATCTCGGGAGTCTTGTCCACGGGGTACATGACATCGAGCATCTCCGTCCCTGTTGGAGCCGTGCCAATCAGCGAGAGGTCGGCATGCTCAAAGCACGGGTGCGGGGTTTCGTCGGTGTAGGCCTTGTCGGCGCCCGGAGAGCTGTTCGGCTTGAAGGGGCACTCCGGCATCGCGGTGAAGGGTTTGTACAGGGCGATGCCATAGATGGCCGTCCCGGCGGGCCCGCTCCCCGGCGCGCCAGTATGGGCTGAAGCCGCAGGTGTAGCAGCAAACGCGAACGTCGCGAGCAGACCACCCAGAACGGATGGCCGAAAACGAATGGAGTGCATGTGCTTTCCCCCGGGGTGCTGATAACGCCCGACTTGCGCATTGGCAGGCGGGTCTGTATTGGGTGTGAGTCGCATTGTGTTCGAATGTGCCGTGCCGGTATGTCTGGCAGCGAACCGGCGCAGCAAGCTGGCGCAGCACCTCCGTGCCTGCCTCCATCACCGGGCCGCTTTCTATACTCACCAGTTTTCTTTTCGCGACCTCAGGGGCCGGAGGCCGTCCCATGCTCACCTTCAACCTGCTTCCCGCGCGGCACCGGCGCCTCGCGCGCCTCGTGGCGCTCGCCGTGCTGAGCGGCGGCTACCTGCTGCCGATGGCGATTGCGCTGCACCGCCAGCGCATGAGCGCCGGCTTGACCTCACTCCTCATCACGAATGTGGTGTACGGCTGGACGGGGATTGGCTGGCTCGCGTCGCCCGGCATCGCGCTGCTCGTCGATGGGCCTTGCCGTTTGAAGCGCGGCGTTGACGGAGCTAGCCCTTCTCGGCCCACGTTCAAAAGTGAATCATCCTGCTGCGTGGCCAGGAACGCCGCACAGTGCAGCACGGTCCTTGACCGAGCCGCCCGGGTTCATGAACTCGGCCTTGCCGAGAATCTCGCAGCCGGTCTCCTCGCTGAGTCCGGCAAGCCGGACCAGCGGCGTGTCACCCACGCACCCGACAAACCCATTACGCACACGCATACCGCCCCCCACCGAAACCGCATGATGGGCAGCCGACTGCTGCCACACCGGTGGCATAGGCGAAGACCCGGCGCACTTCCCGCGGATTGGCCGGGTTCAGGTGACCGCGATGGCTGGACCCGTGAGTCACTGGGGACGGCTGATTATCTGGGGAGCTGCTGGCCGGACGGGAGCGTTTCCAATGCGACGAGCTGGTGTTCGAGCAACATATCCAGATCTGCACGATCCAGCCCGAGGTGCCCGGGTGCGTCCTTGACCAGCATCAGGGCTGCGAGCTCACGAGGACCCAGCATCGTTGCCTCTTGTTGATAAGTGAAGTCCTTGCCCCCACACGCGCGACGCCGTCGTACGGGCGGATCGCGTCAAGCCATTTTTGTACGAACTCGCACAGCACCTCATCGCCCGCCAGGTGCCAGTGCGCGTCGTTGATGGCCTTGAAGTGATCGAGATCGAGCGACAGGCGCTCCACCGTGCTGCGCGCGTCCGATTTCCGCTTCGACGCGCTCGATGAACTCGCGCCGGTGAGTGGACCGGTGGTGGCCACGTGCTTGAGCTTGTCGTTGGTCCGCTGCAGTTCCTGCAGTGTGTCGACGCTGATGTGAGATTGACCACTATGCAGAAATGGCATTGGACGGTATTTTGGAAGGCATGCCGGGAACGACGGGTCGACAGACTACCGTGGTGGATCACCCGAATTTCGGCGTGTGGGTCAAATCCTTTTGTGCACAATCCCACACTTGATTGTTTATCGAGTTCGGTAGAAACACTCAAAGCTCTACGACCATTGTGCCCATCCGCACAGTTTGGGAGTGGTTTTTGTTACCGATATTGAATACATGCTATCCTCGAACACGTAGGCACAACGACGAAATAATGCGCACTCGCTCAGGC
The DNA here is from genome assembly GCF_004353915.1 of Paraburkholderia silviterrae. GTDB lineage: Bacteria > Pseudomonadota > Gammaproteobacteria > Burkholderiales > Burkholderiaceae > Paraburkholderia > Paraburkholderia silviterrae. Next base: position 139,511 of record NZ_SMRP01000019.1, read on the forward strand.
GACGGACCGGTTCAGACGCATTACAACGGGGGATTAAAATGAAAAGCACGCTCATTTTCATGGACCGAACCGCGGGTGCAGCGTCTGGTATCGCGCTTGCCGACTTCATGACAGCGACACTTCAAAGTCAACCGTAGGAATCCCATTCAATCGGCTTCCTGATAACTTCGACGATCGCTTGCATCGTTAGTCCGCCTGATATTATTGGCTTCCCGAAATTCCTGATTCTGATCCGGGACGCCGATAATCAGACACGCGCAATGCCAGGTGATCGTTGATATTGACAAGTGTCATCCGCGCACATATCAGCTTGCAACGCATAGCCTTATATCAGATCCGACAACGGACTCAATCTCGTCGAACAGAAGATCCACCAGGATGTGGATCGCGAGATCGCGCAAGCGCAGTTACACGGGGGTAACAAAATGGATGATTATCAGACTAGCACCGCTGCCGACATGTCCACCGGCACACATGAATATGAAAGTGATCCGGGCCACTGGCTGGTCATGCTGACACTGCTGTATTTCATTCCCTCGATCATCGCGTTCAGTCGCCACCACCACAACCGCACCGCCATCAGGCGTCTTAATGCGGTGCTTGGCTGGTCAGTGCTCGGCTGGATTGCCGCTTTCGTATGGGCACTCGTCTCGTTCAGAAGGGGCCGTGCAACGCGCGCTCCGGCTGCGCCCGAGTCTTTGGGGCGAGTTCCTGAATGTGCCGCGGCACGGTTGCTCACAGACAGAGTCCATCCCGATCTCACGATTTGACCTCTGGAGCAGACCCGCCACTGCACCGGTTGGCACGGTACATAGCCGAGGAGCGCCTTTGTGTTGTCGCTCGCAATCTCTGCTAGCCGTGATGGCAGAAGCGCCAACGTGTCGGTTAATTCCGCTATCGCGCCCCGCGGTGAAGCGAGGCGCAGGGCACGCACGGCGGCACTTCGTTGGTCGTTGCCGTGTAAAGACGGTATCCACCACTTTCCCTTCGTCGGCGGCAGAACAGGCCATCAACCATCGCCATCTCGCTAACGATACGTTCAATGATGTCGCGTTCAAGCTGGCAGATTTCGCAGGTCTCCGCTTCGCCGTAGTCCGGGGTGACCTCGACGCGAATGGTGACTTTCATTTCCAGTTCCAGCGGCCGTGACTGTCAGAAGCCGGGTCTGAGTGCCTACCACGGAAAACCCCGAGGTTTCTAACGCCCCCAATTCACGCGAGCACCTCGTCGGAGTGACGGCGCCGGAAGCACCAAAGACGCTCATTCGTGCAACAAGGAAAAGCAACCTGTGCACCAAGTTCATCTCTCGCGCCTGAATTCGCCCATGGGGGTTCCTTATCCAATTCCTGCCCGCACTCTTCTCAAAAGCGCTGCGTTTGACGTCGCACTACACAACGTCTTCAGACGACTCTGATTTGGTTGACGACTAAACAATGATACTGCCTGGCAATGACGATCGACGTCGTTGCCCAGGATGGCCGGTACTCACGCATGGAAGCGGTCCCAACGCGCCATAAGTTGCAAGTCATATTGGTCAGGGCCGTGACGTCGTCTATATCGCCCCGCCAATGCGACGCCGCCACGTTCACTGAATGAATGACTGCTTTCCGCAGACTTCAGGCAATGCGCCGTCGGCGTACGGCGTGCACACGAACACTCATGGCACGCCTGTTGCTAGCTATGTCGCTTGCATCAACACCCGGCTTGCTCGATGCGAGATGAAACGCATACGGATCGGACGCCACGGTTTTGCCCAATCAGGTGAAGCGTTACGCCAACGAGTTTCGCAACAAGAAGAGGATCTCATGAAGCTCATTGCTGCAATCATCAAGCCGTTCAAGCTCAACGACGTGAGGGATGCCTTGTCTGCCATCGGGGTCTCGGGAATGACGGTGACGGAAGTGAAGGGTTTCGGACGACAGAAGGGACACACGGAACTGTATCGGGGAGCGGAATACGCGATTGAGTTCTTGCCAAAGGTGAAGATCGAGGCGATCACCCCGGACGACGCTGTCGATCTGGCGACTGAAGCGATCGAGCGCGCCGCGCGTACCGGGAAAATCGGCGACGGCAAGATCTTCGTGATATCGCTCGAGGAAGTGATCCGTATCCGCACCAGCGAGACCGGCGCGGATGCCCTGTAAAGATATAAATGGCGACTGGAGGAAACGAAAGATGCGCAAAATGTTGATGTCCCTGCTGATGGCCGGTTCGCTGCTGGCTAGCGGCGTCGGCGCCGCACTGGCCGACGATGCGTCCGCGCCGGCCGCTTCGGCATCGGCCCCCGCAGCCGCGGCCACCTCCGTACCCGCCGCGGCTGCAAGCGCCCCGGCCGACGCCCCGGCGGCTGCCGCAGCCGCGGCGCCCGCCGCCCCGACCGCACCGTTCTCGGTCGACTCTTCGAAGATCAATTCGGGCGACACCGCGTGGATGCTCACCTCCACGGCGCTCGTGCTGTTCATGACGATCCCGGGCCTCGCGCTCTTCTATGGCGGCATGGTCCGCAAGAAGAACGTGCTCGCGACGCTCATG
>NZ_SMRP01000002.1:0-148563 GCF_004353915.1 Paraburkholderia silviterrae
TCTACCTCGGCAAGATCAAGAAGTGGAACGATCCGGCTATCGTCGCGCTGAACCCGAAGGTCAAGCTGCCTGATCTGGACATCGCCGTGGTCCGCCGCGCCGATGGTTCGGGCACCAGCTTCATCTGGACGAACTACCTCTCGAAGGTCAACCCCGACTGGAAGAGCAAGGTCGGCGAAGGCACGACCGTGAACTGGCCGACGGGCACGGGCGGCAAGGGCAACGACGGCGTCGCGGCCTTCGTGCAGCGACTGCCGGGCGCCATCGGCTACGTCGAGTGGGCGTACGCGAAGCAAAATCACATGGTCTACACTGCCATGAAGAACGAATCGGGTGCGGTCGTTCAGCCGGCCACCGAAACGTTCAAGGCCGCAGCGGCCGGCGCGGACTGGAAGAAGTCGTTCTACCAGATCCTCACGAACGAGCCGGGCAAGGACGCATGGCCGGTCGTCGGCGCGACCTTCGTGCTGCTGCACACGGCGCAGGACAAGCCGGAGCAGGGCAAGGAAACGCTCAAGTTCTTCCAGTGGGCTTTCAAGAACGGCACGGGCGCGGCCAACGATCTCGACTACATCTCGCTGCCGGATTCGGTCGTGAGCGAAATCGAATCGCAGTGGAAAGCGAAGGTGAAGGACGCCAGCGGCAAGCCGGTCGCCGAGTAAGGCGGACTAGCCTGGTTGCATAACCGGGGCAATGCGAGGGCCGCCGCGCACACCGCGCGCGGCCCGTTCTGCTTCCCGGCCGGTGGTGCAACCCGGCGCTCGCAGTCACGCGGTAGGCAATACCGCACGTAACACACCCGCTACGACGTGCCGTCCGAAGTCCCGCCGCAAGGCCGGATGCCGGGCGGACAGCGGTTTCGGAACCGCATCAACGTCGCGAGCCTGACGCTCGCGGCCACTGGATACAGCTCATCATGTCCGACGTCCCGCTCGTCTCGAACCCGCCTGGCAGCGCCGCGCAGCAGCAAGCGCCCAGCCCGGCAGGGGACATCATTTTCGGCGGCCTCGCACGCGGCGCCGCCATCGTCACGTTGTTGCTGCTCGGCGGCATCATCGTGTCGCTGATCGTCGCTTCGCTGCCGACGATCCACAAGTTCGGCCTCTCATTCCTCTGGACTTCCGACTGGGATCCACCCAGCGAGCAGTTTGGCGCGCTCGTGCCCATCTACGGCACGATCGCCACCTCGCTGATCGCGCTCATCATCGCCGTGCCCGTCAGTTTCGGCATCGCGCTCTTTCTCACCGAGCTCTCGCCCGCCTGGCTGCGCCGCCCGCTCGGCATCGCCATCGAGCTGCTGGCCGCGATCCCGTCGATCGTCTACGGCATGTGGGGCCTGCTCGTGTTCGCGCCGATCTTCGCGCAGTACTTCGAGAAGCCGATCGGCCAGTTGCTGGGCGGCATGCCGATCATCGGCGCGCTGTTCCAGGGCGCGCCCATCGGCATCGGCATGCTGTGCGCGGGCGTCATTCTCGCGATCATGATCATTCCGTACATCGCCTCGGTGATGCGCGACGTCTTCGAAGTCACGCCCGTGCTGCTCAAGGAGTCGGCCTACGGCATCGGCTGCACGACGTGGGAAGTCATGTGGAAGATCGTGCTGCCGTTCACCAAGACTGGCGTGATCGGCGGCGTGATGCTGGGTCTGGGCCGCGCGCTCGGCGAGACCATGGCCGTCACGTTCGTGATCGGCAATACGAACCTGCTCGACAACGTGTCGCTGTTCTCGCCCGGCAACAGCATCACCTCGGCGCTCGCCAACGAGTTCGCCGAAGCGGGCCCCGGCTTGCACACCGCCGCGCTGATGGAGCTCGGCCTCATTCTGTTCGTGATCACGTTCATCGTGCTCGCGATCTCGAAGCTGCTTCTGCTGCGTCTTGAAAAGTCGGAGGGCGCACGATGAGCGAACCGACGATGAAAATCCCCGGCGCGGCCTACGGCCCCGAACTGGATCGCATGCGCGCGAGGCTGCAGAGCCGCCGCAAAGTGATCAATGCCATTGCGCTGACGCTTTCGCTCGCCGCGATGGCCTTCGGCCTCATCTGGCTCGTGTGGATTCTCTACACGACGCTCTCGCTCGGCATTGGCGGACTTTCGGTGCAGCTGTTCACGCAGTCGACGCCGCCGCCGAACACCGACGGCGGCGGTCTCGCCAACGCGATCGTCGGCAGCCTGATGCTGGTGGGCATTGCGACCTTCGTGGGCACGCCGATCGGCATTCTCGCAGGCGTCTATCTCGCCGAATACGGCCAGAAGGGCTGGCTCGCGAGCGCGACGCGCTTTATCAACGACATTCTGCTGTCGGCGCCGTCGATCGTCGTGGGCCTGTTCGTCTACGCGCTCGTGGTCGCGAAGATGGGCCACTTCAGCGGCTGGGCGGGTGCGATTTCGCTCGCGCTGCTGCAGATCCCGATCGTGATCCGCACGACCGAGAACATGCTCAAGCTCGTGCCGAACAATCTGCGCGAAGCGGCTTTCGCGCTCGGCACGCCGAAGTGGAAGATGGTGCTCTCGATCACGCTCAAGGCGTCGATCGCGGGCATCGTGACGGGCGTGCTGCTCGCGATTGCGCGTATCGCCGGCGAGACCGCGCCGCTGCTCTTCACGGCGCTGTCCAACCAGTTCTTCAGCGCGGACATGAATCAGCCGATGGCGAACCTGCCGGTCACGATCTACAAGTTTGCGATGAGCCCGTTCGCGCAGTGGCAGTCGCTTGCCTGGGCCGGCGTTTTCCTGATCACGCTGGGCGTGCTGGGTCTGAATATCCTTGCGCGCACCATCTTTTCGAAAAAGTAAGGGCGGAGTCATCCGATGAATATGGCAGAAAGTCACCTGAACACTACGGCCCCGTCGGGCTTCGACCCCGCCCAGGGCAACCGCGTCCCGATGTCGGGCTCGCCGAAGATCGAAGTGAAGGACCTGAACTTCTTCTACGGCAAGTATCACGCGCTCAAGAACATCAACCTGCAGATTCCCGAAGGCAAGGTGACGGCGTTCATCGGCCCGTCGGGCTGCGGCAAGTCCACGCTCTTGCGCACGTTCAACAAGATGTACGCGCTCTATCCAGAGCAGCGCGCCGAAGGCGAAATCTTGATGGACGGCGAGAACCTGCTCACGACGCGGCGTGACATCTCGCTGTTGCGCGCGCGCATCGGCATGGTGTTCCAGAAGCCGACCCCGTTCCCGATGTCGATCTACGACAACATCGCGTTCGGCGTGAAGATGTTCGAGAAGCTCTCGCGCCCCGAGATGGACGACCGCGTGGAGTGGGCCCTCACCAAGGCCGCGCTCTGGAACGAGGTGAAGGACAAGCTCGGCCAGAGCGGCTACGGTCTTTCGGGCGGCCAGCAGCAGCGCCTGTGCATCGCGCGCGGCATTGCGATCCGGCCCGAAGTGCTGCTGCTCGACGAGCCGTGCTCGGCGCTCGACCCGATCTCGACGGGCCGCATCGAAGAGCTGATCGCGGAACTGAAGAGCGATTACACGGTGGTGATCGTGACCCATAACATGCAACAGGCCGCGCGCTGCTCGGACTACACTGCGTACATGTATCTCGGCGAGCTGATCGAATTCGGCGACACCGAGAAGATCTTCATCAAGCCGGTCCGCAAGGAAACCGAAGACTACATCACCGGCCGCTTCGGCTGATCCATCGCGCCGAGAAGGGGAAAAACATGTCCGACAAGCATCTGTCCAGCCAGTTCGACGCCGACCTGAACCTGATTTCGTCGAAGGTGCTCGAGATGGGCGGCCTCGTGGAGTCGCAGATCATCACGGCGATGCAGGCCTTGAACGAGTTCGACGGCGAAGCCGCCGAGCGCGTGATCATTGCCGAAGACCGCCTCAATACGATGGAAGTCGAGATCGACGAGGAGTGCAGCAACATCATCGCGCGCCGCCAGCCGGCCGCGCGCGACCTGCGCCTCGTGCTCGCGATCTCGAAGACCATCACGAACCTGGAGCGCGCGGGCGACGAGGCCGAGAAGATCGCCAAGCGCACCAAGCGTCTGATGGAAGACGGCGCTTCGCGCAGCGTGAACATCGCCGAGATCAAGGTCTCGGGCGAGATGGCCGTGTCGATCCTGCGCCGCGCGCTCGACGCGTTCGCGCGTCTCGATACGGTCGCCGCCGCGCAGATCGTGCGCGACGACAAGGCCATCGACGAGGAATTCCGCGCGTTCGTGCGCAAGCTCGTGAGCTACATGATGGAAGATCCGCGCACGATTTCCGTGGGCCTCGACTATCTGTTCATCGCCAAGGCGATCGAGCGCATCGGCGACCACGCGAAGAACATCGCCGAATTCATCATCTACATCGTGAAGGGCACCGACGTGCGGCACAAGTCGCGCGACGCGCTCGAACGCGAAGCGCTCAGCTAAGGCGCCATTCAGGCGCATGGTCGAACGCGCATTCAACCGTATCAACAGGTCTTAAGGTCAAGAGGTGCCGATGCCTAGCAGCATACTCGTCATCGAAGATGAGCCCGCAATTTCCGAGCTGATTTCCGTGAATCTGCAGCACGCGGGTCATTGTCCGATCCGTGCCTACAACGCTGAGCAGGCCCAGAACCTGATCAGCGACGTGCTGCCCGATCTCATCCTGCTCGACTGGATGTTGCCGGGCAAATCGGGTGTGAATTTCGCGCGCGATCTGCGTAACAACGAACGCACGAAGCATATCCCGATCATCATGCTGACCGCGCGCGGCGACGAGCAGGACAAGGTGCTCGGCCTCGAGATCGGCGCCGACGACTACGTGACGAAGCCGTTTTCGCCCAAGGAGCTGATGGCGCGCATCAAGGCGGTCCTGCGCCGCCGCGCACCGCAGCTCACCGAAGACGTGGTCGCGATCAACGGCCTGAAGCTCGATCCGGCCACGCACCGCGTCGCCGCCCATGCGGAAGGCTCGGAGATCAAGCTCGATCTCGGCCCGACCGAGTTCCGTCTGCTGCACTTTTTCATGACGCACCCCGAGCGCGTGCATAGCCGCACGCAGTTGCTCGATCAGGTGTGGGGCGATCACGTGTTCGTGGAAGAGCGCACCGTGGACGTGCATATCAAGCGTCTGCGCGCCGCGCTCAAGCCCGCGGGGTGCGATGCTATGATCGAAACGGTCCGTGGCAGCGGCTACCGTCTCGCGAAGAGCGCCTGAAGCCCGCTTGCCTGCATCACAGCAGTACCACGGCAGTAGCGCGCTGGCGCGGCGTTTCACGCGGCGCCAGCGTTCCGAATCCGTAGCGCCCCGGTCCGGACCGTCATTCTCTTCGATCGCTGGAACATGAACATCATCTGGGCGCGCGCCCTCGTATCGATCGTACTGCTCGCGCTCGTCTGCGCAGGTCTTGGTGCGCTCTTCGGCGTCAAGATCGCGCTGGCCGTCGCTGTGCTTGCGCTGATCGGCCAAATGCTCTTCAGCACCTTCCACAAGCAGCGCCTCTGGCGTTTGCTCGACGCGCCCGTCTACGGCGAAGTGCCGAGCGCCCCCGGCATCTGGGGCGAAATCTATTACCGCCTGCACAAGCTCGCCAAGCGCTGGCACGCCCAGGTGCGCCAGGTGGAGCAGCAGCATTCGCGCTTCATTCAGGCTATCCAGGCGTCGCCCAACGGCGTGGCCATGCTCGACGACCACGACCAGATCGAGTGGTGCAACGCCATCTCCGAAGTGCATTTCGGCCTCGACGCGAAGCGCGACCTGCGCCAGCACATCACCCATCTCGTGCGTCAGCCCGACTTCGTGCGCTACCTCAATTCGCACGACTACAAGGACATGCTGATCATGCGCGGCATGGGGGCGAAGCGCCAGAACGTGCTGTCCGTGCAGGTGTTTCCGTACGGCGAGAGCCGCAAGCTCGTGCTGTCGCAGGACATCACGGAGCTCGAGCGCACCGACGCCATGCGGCGCGACTTCGTCGCCAACGTCTCGCACGAGCTGAAGACGCCGCTCACCGTGCTCTCGGGCTTTCTCGAGACGATGCGCGAGCTGCCGCTCTCCGAGGACGAGCGCGAGCGCTATTTCGATTTGATGGAGCAGCAGGCCGCGCGCATGCGCCATATCGTGACCGACCTGCTCGTGCTGGCGAAGCTCGAAGGCGAGGGGCGCCAGCCCGGCGACCAGATGATCGACATGCGGGCCGTGCTCGGCCACGTGCGCGAGGACGCGGAGAGCCTCTCGGGCGGGCATCATCGCGTCACGGCGGAGTTCGACGACGGCCTGAGCGTGACTGGATCGGAGACCGAAGTACTGAGCGCGCTCGGCAATCTCGCGACCAACGCGGTGCGCTACACGCCGGAGGGCGGCACGGTGCATCTGTCGTGGCGCACGGAAGGCGGTCAGGCGGTGTTCGCGGTCACGGACAGCGGCTATGGGATTCCGGCGAGCGACATTCCGCGCCTCACCGAGCGCTTTTATCGCGTGGATCGTAGCCGCTCGCGCGACACGGGTGGCACGGGGCTAGGTCTCGCGATCGTCAAGCACGTGCTGCAACGCCATGACGCGGTGCTCGAAGTGAAGAGCGAGGAAGGGCGGGGCAGCACGTTCACGGTGCGCTTCCCGGCCGCGCGCACGGCACGCCGGCAACCGGCGCCGGTGTGAGGCGCCAGGACTGGGTGCAGCGCGTTTTGCTCAGGTTTGCAGAATAAAAAATGCCGCTTCAATGAAGCGGCATTTTTGCATCATGGCTGGCGCGCTTTGAGCGAGCGCCACGCCATCGCTGCGCCCGCGCTCAAACATCACGGACAGAATTTCGCCAGCAGGCTCATCTGCGCATTGCGCACGGACTTGCCGGCGCGCCTGCGGCGGTAATGGCCATCGCTTTGCATGAGCCACGCGCACTGGTTGTCGCCGAGGAACGTCGAGAGGCCCTCGGCGATCACGCGGCGCTTCAGGCGCCGGTCGTGGATCGGGAACGCCACCTCGACGCGGCGGAACAGGTTGCGGTCCATCCAGTCGGCGCTCGACAGATAGACGTGCTCCGCGCCGCCCGCGTAAAAGTAGTAGATGCGGTGATGCTCGAGGAAGCGCCCGACGATCGAGCGCACCGTGATGTTCTCCGAAAGCCCCGGCACGCCCGGCTGCAGCGAGCACACGCCGCGAATGATCAGGTCGATCTTCACGCCGGCTTGCGACGCTTCGTAGAGCTCGTCGATCACCGTGGGCTCGAGCAGCGCGTTCATCTTCGCGACGATGCGGGCCTTCTTGCCGGCGCGCGCGGCGTCGGCCTCGGCGCGGATCGCCTCGATCATCTTCGGGTGCAGCGTGAACGGCGACTGCCACATCTCGTGCAGCTGCAGCTCGCCGCCGATGCCGGTGAGCTGCTGGAACACGTGGTGGACGTCCTCGCACATTTTCGGCTCGGAAGTCATGAGGCCGAAGTCGGTGTAGAGGCGCGCCGTGCGCGGATGGTAGTTGCCGGTGCCAAGGTGCACGTAGCGGCGCAGCATCATGCGGCCGTTCACGGGCGTTCGGCGCACGATCAGCATCATCTTGGCGTGGCACTTGTGGCCCACCACGCCGTAGACCACATGCGCGCCCACGGCTTCGAGCTGCGAGGCCCAGTTGATGTTGGTTTCCTCGTCGAAGCGCGCGAGCAGCTCCACCACGACGGTCACTTCCTTGCCGTTGCGCGCGGCTTGCATGAGCGCGTCCATGAGCGGCGAGTCGGTGCCGGTGCGGTAGATGGTCTGCTTGATCGCGACGACATTCGGATCGATGGCCGCTTGCAGCAGCAGCTCGAGCACGGGCTGGAAGCTCTCGTACGGGTGATGCAGCAGCACGTCGCCCTGGTCGATCACGTCGAACATGTTGCTGTTCGCCGCGATGCGCTGCGGAATGGCGGGCACGTGCGGCACGAACTTGAGATCGGGGCGGTCGACCATCTCGGGCAACTGCATCAGGCGCACGAGATTCACGGGGCCATCGACGTAATAGCAGTCCTTTTCGTTCAAACCGCTTTCATCGAGCAGCCGCTTGACGAGAGGCAGCGGCGTCTCGGCCGAGACTTCGAGCCGCACCGCGTTGCCCAGATGGCGCGCGGGCAACTCGCCCTGCAACGCCACGCGCAGGTTGGTGATTTCGTCTTCGTCGACGAACAGCTCGCTGTTGCGCGTGATGCGGAACTGATTGCAGCTGCGCACGACGAGGCTCGGAAACAGCTCGCCCACGAAGCGCTGCAAGAGCGAGCCGAGCAGCACGAAGCCGTGCTGGAAGCCCGAAAGTTCTTGCGGCATGCGCACGAGGCGCGGCAGCGCGCGCGGCGCCTGCACGATGCCCATGACGGCCTGGCGCCCGAAGGCGTCCTTGCCTTCGAGCTCGACCACGAAGTTCAGGCTCTTGTTGAGCACGCGCGGGAAGGGGTGCGCGGGGTCGAGACCGATAGGCGTGAGCACGGGCAGCAGCTCGTCGAGGAAATACTTGCGCGCCCACGCGGTTTGCGCCTCGTTCCAGGCGTCGGTGCCGTGAAAGTAGATCCCTTCCTGTTCGAGCGCCGGCAGCACGATGTCGTGCAGCATGGCGTACTGGCGGTGCACGAGGCGTTGCGCGCGCTCCACCACGAGATCGTAGACGTGCTGCAGCGACATGCCGTCAGGCGAGAGTGAGCCCGGGTTGTCGCGCATCTGCTCCTGCAACCCGGCCATGCGGACTTCGAAGAATTCGTCGAGATTGCTGCTGGTGATGCAGATGAAGCGCAGGCGCTCCAGCAAGGGAACGGCGGGGTCGGCGGCCTGTGCAAGCACACGCTCGTTGAATCCCAGGATGCCCAGTTCGCGATTAAGGAGGGGATAGCGGATGGACATTGGTATTGAAAGCGTAATTCCAGGGGGTGATTCGAACGGACGCTCGGAAAGTCTCACAGTTTTGTGACTTTATTATGAAAAATGGTGTGTCATAAATTCTACGTCCCATTTTCACGTATTCGACACCTTGCGTGGCAAAGATGCAGGCTGGGTCAGGGCGTCCCCAGCGGGGGGGCTTGCCAGTCATTACTGGCCGCAACCGACGCGAGGAGCGACATGGGGAAGTCCGGTACGCTTAAAATGGCATATTTGGACAGCGCGGCGGCCGCCCAGCGAGACCGGATGGCCGCGTTCGCACGCATGGAGCCTGCCCCCTCGATGGTCACCAATCCGCAACTGCTTGCCGCAGTCGATCTCGGTTCGAACAGCTTTCGTCTGATCGTCGGCCGGGTCGAAGAAACCGACGCCGGCAGCCAGATCTACCCCGTGGATGCCCTGCGCGAGCCCGTGCGCCTGGCCGCCGGCCTCTCGAAGGAGAAGATGCTCGACCGCGCCTCCCAGGTGCGCGGCTGGGACGCGCTCAAGCGCTTCGGCGAGCGCCTGCGCGACTTTCACCCCGATCACGTGCGCGCCGTGGCCACCAACACGCTGCGCGTGGCCAAGAACGCGCGCGAATTTCTCGTCGAGGCGGAAAAGGCGCTCGGCTTCCCGATCGAAGTGATCGCGGGCCGCGAAGAGGCGCGCCTGATCTACGCGGGCGCCGCCCATTCGGTGCCGGCGAGCGCGGGCAAGCGCTTCGTGGTGGACATCGGCGGCGGTTCGACCGAGTTCATCATCGGCGCGCACTACACGCCGATCCGCATGGAAAGCCTCTATATCGGCTGCGTGAGCCATAGCCGCCAGTTCTTCCCGGCCGGCAACGTCGACGAATACACCATGCGCCAGGCGGAGCTGGCCGCCACGCGCGAGATCCAGATCATTTCGGCCGACTATCGCAAGACCGGCTGGGACCAGGCGATCGGCTCCTCGGGCACCGCGCGTGCGCTCGCCGAGCTCGTCGAGGCCAATGGCTTCAACGACCCGGGCATCACGCACGGCATCTCGCGCGGCGGCCTCGAGCGCTTGAAGCGCGCGCTCATCAAGGCCGAGAACGTCAACCGCCTGAAGCTCGTCGCGCTCAAGCCCGACCGCATTCCGGTGCTCGCGGGCGGCCTCTCGATCATGATCGCCGTGTTCGAAGAGCTCGGCATCGACTACGTCGACACCACCGACGGCGCGCTGCGTCTGGGCGTGCTGTACGACCTGCTAGGTCGTTCGCAGCACGAGGACATGCGTACCGTCACCGTGGAAGGCTTCATGCGCCGCTATGGTGTGGACCGCGCGCAGGCAGCGCGCATCGGCGAGCTGGCGGTGAGCTTCTACGACCAGTTCGAGGAGCCCGACGAAGAGCGCCGCGAGGAAAACCGCATGTTCCTCGGCTGGGCGGCGTCGCTGCACGAGATCGGGCTCTCGATTTCGCACAGCGCGTATCACAAGCACTCGGCCTATATCGCCAGCAACGCCGACATGCCCGGCTTCTCGCGCACCGACCAGGCGCGGCTCGCCGCGCTCGTGCTCGGCCACGTGGGCAAGCTTGGCAAGCTCTCGCAGACGCGCGACGTGGAATGGCCGCTGCTGTTCTGCCTGCGCCTCGCGGGGCTCTTGAGCCGCCGCCGCGCGGACGTCGGCCTGCCACAGATCAAGGTGGTGCAGGAAGGCAACGGCTACGAAGTGCTGCTGCCCAACGCATGGGTGCAGAACAATCCGCTCACCGATTACAACCTCGTTCAGGAAGCGGCGGAGTGGGGCAAGGTCGGGATACCGTATCGCGTGGTGTATACCGACGACGAGTGATATTCGTCTGAGCGACGCGTCTCGCTCGAAGCGCTCGAGAAACAACGCCCGGTCTGTTGAGCCGGGCGTTGTGCTTTGGGTGCGCCGCTTAAGTGTGTTCTGGCGTGTCCGGTGCGTTTATCGTGCCGCGGCGTCGCCGAGGAAGTGGCGCGCGTAGCGCTCGTTGATGTCCGAGAGTCGGAACAGCGTGAGGAAGTCGGCACAGTTGAAGTCGGGGTCCCAGGCCGGCGCGCCGCAGATCTTCGCGCCCAGGCGCAGATAGCCCTTGATGAGCGGCGGCGGCACGGCGGACGCGCCCGTGCGCAGCTCCTCGACGGGCAGCGGCGTGTGCGGGAACGCGCGGTATTCGGGCGCCGTGAGCGCGTTCGCGCCGAGCGAGGCGTAGAGGTTGGCGGCGTAGTGGCCGCCGTCGACCATGGCGACGCTCGCGCAGCCGAGCATCGTCTCGTAGCCGTTGTGCGTCATGTACGCGCCAAGTCCGCCCCACAGCGACATGATGACCGAGCCGCTGCGGTAGTCGGGGTGCACGCACGAGCGGCCCACTTCGACCATCTTGGGGCGCAGGTGCGCGAGGCGCGACACGTCGAATTCGCTTTCGGCGTAGAGGCGGCCGATACGCGCGGCCTGGTGCGGCGGCAGCACGCGGTAGGTGCCGACGACCTTGAGCGTGTCGAGGTCGCGCACGAGCAGGTGATCGCACCAGGTGTCGAAGGCGTCGACGTCGAGGCCCGCCGGGCCCGAGAGGCGTGCGCCCATTTCCTCGGCGAACACGCGGTAGCGCAGGCGCTGCGCCTCGCGCAGCTCTTCGTCGCTGCGAGCCCAGGCCACCTGCAGGCGATGCTGCGGGGTGACCGTTTCTTCGGCGCGCGGCAGGTGCCGGCTCGACTCGAAGAGTCTCGAGGCGAACGGCAGGGAGGGCGTCGGCAGATCTCGCATGGGGCGTCCTGGTCGGAAGTAAAAGAACTTTCCCGGCAATTTAGTAAGACGCGGTTACGTTTCCATGAAGACGCAATGACGATTCAATGACGCGATGTAAGGCGCACGGAGGAGAAGGGCGGCGGGAGCGGCGCGCGAGGGCGATTTGCGCCGCGCCGCGCGGCGTGTGGGCGGCGGCGCGGCGGGCTCGTGGACGACTGCGGGGATGGGGGCGCGTTTCGAAGTGTTTCGGCGCTAGACGAGATCGGGCGTGATGGCGGCGAGCAGGACGGCCTCGCCATCGCCGTTGCGCTCGCGGTTCTTGATCCAGAAGACGCCGGCTTTCTTCAGGGCCCAGCTGCGGCGGTCTTCTTCATTCGATAGCAGGCGCGCGGCCACTTCGCCGAGCGTCGGCTGGTGGCCGACCACGAGCACCGTGGAAGCGATGCCTTCGGGCCAGCCGGCGGCGGCGAGCACGTCTTCGACGCTCGCGTTGGGCGCGAGCTCGCGCACGACGCGGTACTGGTCGGTGAGCGCCTCGGCGGTCTGGATCGTGCGCGCGGCGGGGCTCGCGAGGATCACGGCGTCGTCGGGCAGGCGCGCGCGCAGCCAGCGCGCGACGTTCTGCGCCTGCTTGCGCCCGCGCGTGGTGAGCTGGCGGGCGAGATCGCTCGCGGCGATGTCTTCGGCTTCGGCGTGGCGCCAGAGGATCAGGTTCATTTGGCGTCTCTCCAGGGGGGAATGAGTGTGCGCGGGGTTCTTCTGCGCGGCTTTTCCGAATGGTGCGCGCCGGATGGGGCGGCGGCAAGCGTGGCGCAGAAAAGGCCAAGGGGCACAAGCGGGTTACAGGCCAACGGCTTGCGACCGCTCGAATCTGGTGCGTTTGCCCCGGCTAGCTTCGCAACGGATGGGGGAGCGTCGTGCGAGCCCGGGCGACGGTGCGTTCAGACCGCATCACGCCGTTTTCGCCTTGCGTTTGGGCGCGGGCGGCGGGTTGGCCGGCTCGCGGCTGAAGGTCCAGAGAATGCGCATCTGCGCACGCAGCGCGGGCTCTTCCACGGGAACCAGACAGTACGCGAGCCCGATACGGCTGATCAGCGCGATGATGTCGTCCAGCGCCGGGACCTGCGCGCCGCGCGCGGCGACGTACTGGCGCCAGGGCTTCTCCAGCACGCGCTGCCACATGGGCGCGATGTCCTCGACGATATAGCCGAACACCTCCGTGGACACGCTCTTGGCCAGGTAGTTGTGGTGAAAGCCGCCGTGATGGCGGTCCCGGTAGCGCACGGCAAAGCACACGCAGGCCTCGCAGTAGGCCTCGAAGTCGTCCTCGAGGTCGGCCAGGCTGCGCTGCATCTCTTCGAAGAACGCGCCGTTCTCGACGCTGATCACGCCCTGGATCAGCTCCTTCTTGGTGCCGAAATAGCGGTAGAGCGTGCGGCGCGAAATGTTCGCGCGCTTCGCGACGTCGTCGATCGAGAAGCCGTCGACCCCCTGTTCGATCATCGCATCGAGGGCCACGCGCAGGATCACGCTGCGCGCATCGTTCGCGCTATCCATTCTGCTGGCGTCTCCCCAGCGCAATTGCCGATCCATATCCCTTCCTGTCCTGATCAATCGATTGAGCCCATTGCGGCGCAATTTTCTCACGGGATGGCACAGAAATGGAATTTGTGCCATCATGCGTCACAAATCATTGTTTTTGTGACATAGCGCCGAAGCCAGGCCGCCGCTCGCATCCGGGCGATGCTGGCTGGCGCTTTCGCGGGCGGCGTTCGGCAATCAGGAGGCCGAAGCTTGCCCGCACCCACTCGAGGAGACACTCATGGCCGATTCCACCGTGCTCGATGGCAAGCACGCCATTCACAAGATTCACGCCGCGCCCATCGAGGAGCGCTACGCGCGCGGCTGGCACTGCCTGGGTCTCGCCGACGACTACCGGGACGGCAAGGCGCACGGACTGTCGATCTTCGGCACGCGCGTGGTCGTGTTCCAGGGCGAGGACGGGCAGTTGCGCGTGCTCGACGGCTATTGCCCGCACATGGGCGCCGATCTCGGCCAGGGGCGTATCGAGGGCGACACGGTGGTGTGCCCGTTCCACGGCTGGCAGTGGGCCTCGGACGGCAAGTGCGCGGCCATTCCGTATTCGCAGCGGATCCCGCCGAAGGCGCGCATCAAATCGTGGCCGGTGATGGAGCAAAACCGGCTGCTGTTCGTGTGGAACGACCCGGAAGGGAACGCGCCCGATCCAACGGTTGCGATCCCGAAGATCAACGCGTGTTTCTCCGATGCCTGGAGCGGCTGGGCGATCGTCAAATGGGTGATCAACACGAACTGCCGCGAGCTGATCGACAACCAGTCGGACATGGCGCACTTCGGGCCGGTCCATGGCGCGCCCATCGACTATTTCTGCAATACGTTCACCGGCCACGTGGCCTATCAGAAGTTGCGCGGAGGCAGCCCGCGGCTTGCGGGGGACGGCGGCTTGACGGCCGATTCCGCCTATTTCGGCCCGGCCTACCACGTCACGCTGATGACCGGTGAGGCGCAGGGGCAACCGATCAAATCGATCCTGCTCAACAGCCACGTGCCGATCGACACGAACAGCTTCGAGCTGCGCTTCGGCGTGATGGTCGAGAAGAACCCGGCCCTGACCGACGAGCAGAACCGCGCGATGGTGGAAGGCTACGTGCAGGCCGCGCAAGCCGCTTTTCGCGAGGACGTGGCGCTCTGGGACACCAAGACGCGCGTCGACAATCCGTTGCTGTGCGAAGGCGACGGCCCGATCTACCGCCTGCGCGAGTGGTACCGGCAGTTCTATACCGACGTGGCCGCGCTGCCCGCGCAGCGCGCGGCTGTCGAGGTGCACGAGTACCGCCGCGAGGATGCGTGCTGGCGCAAGCGTCCCGACGTGCCGGCCGAGGCCGTGAGCCGTCTTTCCACGATTTGAGGCGAGGGCCATCATGCACGACGATCGACATGATCCGCTCGGCGATTCCACGCATGCCACGTACGACGTGGTGGTGGTCGGCTCCGGCGCGGGCGCGATGACGGCGGCGCTGCGCGCGCACGATCAGGGCCTGTCGGTCCTCGTCGTCGAGAAGAGCGCCGTGTACGGCGGCACGACGGCGGTGTCCGGGGGCGGCATCTGGATTCCCTGCAACGACCAGATCGCCGCGCTCGGCGGCAGCGATTCGTACGACGAAGCCATTACCTATCTGCGCGACGTTGTGGGCGAGGACTTCGATCCGAAGCGCATCGACGCGTATCTCGAGAACGGGCCGAAGATGGTCGGCTGGCTCGCGAAGCACGCGCAGACTCACTTTCACGCGGTGCCGCGCTATCCCGACTACTACCCGGACCGCAAGGGCGGCAAGCCCGGCTACCGGACGATGGAGCCGGCGGCCTTCGACGCCGCGCGCCTGGGCGAGCACTTCGACGAGCTGCGGGCGCCGTCGCCGGCCACGCTGATTGGCGGCCGCATTGCGATGACGCAGATCGAAGCGCACACGATCCTCGCCAAGGAGCGCGGCTGGCTGCGCCTCACCGCGAGGCTGATGCTGCGCTATGCGACCGATTTCCGCT
This sequence comes from Paraburkholderia silviterrae, assembly GCF_004353915.1. Lineage (GTDB taxonomy): Bacteria > Pseudomonadota > Gammaproteobacteria > Burkholderiales > Burkholderiaceae > Paraburkholderia > Paraburkholderia silviterrae. The sequence continues at coordinate 15,126 of NZ_SMRP01000002.1, forward strand.
GGCGCCGGCGCACCTCGCGCGACCGCCGCCTCACGCTCGGCAATGCGCTCGTCGCGAGCCTGCGGGCCGCGCTCGCGCAGCGCGGCATCGAGCTCTGGCTCGACACGCCGATGCGCTCGCTGCACGCCGACGGCGCACGCGTGGACGGCGTGATCGTGGAGCGCGAGGGGCGCCCATTCGGCATTCGCGCCACGCGCGGCGTGATCCTCGCATGCGGCGGTTTCGAAGCGAATCAGGCGATGCGCGAACAGTATCTGCCCAAACCCACGCGCGCCGAGTGGAGCGCCGCGCCGCCGATCAACACCGGCGATGGCATTCGCGCCGGGCTCGCGCTGGGCGCCGACACCGCGTTGATGGATTTCGTCTGGGGCGTGCCGACGGTGCGCGTGCCGGGCGAGGAGAAGCAGCGCGCCCTGTTCGTCGAGCGCTCGGCGCCGCGCTGCGTGATGGTCAACCAGCTCGGGCGGCGCTTCGTCAACGAATCGGCGCCTTACCCGGATGTGATCCACGCGATGTACGCGGACCATGCGCGCACCCAGGCGAACGTGCCCGCGTGGCTGATCTTCGACGCCGAGTACCGCAAGCGCTATCCGTGCGGCGTGCTGCTGCCCGGCAGCGTGCAGCCGGACAGCAAGATCCCGGCCGGCTGGCTCGACAACGTCATCTATCGCGCCGACACGCTGGCCGACCTGGCCGCGAAGATCGGCGTCGATGCCGGGGGCCTCGCGCAAACCGTCGTGCAGATGAACGGCTACGCGGCGAGTGGCGTCGACACCGAATTCGGCAAGGGCAGCAATGTGTTCGACCGGTATTACGGCGACTCGTCGTGCAAGCCCAATCCGTGTCTTGGGCCGATCGAGCGCGCGCCGTTCTATGCGCTGCGTCTGGACCCGGGCGAGATCGGCACCAAAGGGGGGCTGCGCACCGATGCCCAGGCGCGCGTGCTGCGGCCCGACGGCTCGGTGATCGACGGCCTCTATGCGCTCGGCAACACGACGGCCGCGGTGATGGGCAAGACCTATCCAGGCCCCGGCTCGACGATCGGGCCGGCCATGACGTTCGGCTATGTCGCGGCCGATCACATTGCGGCCACGCGCGTCACGGCCGAAGCCGTCAGTTCTTGAGCAGGACTATGCCGGGCGTTGCGATAGCGGAGTGGCTTGCGACATCGCCCGCATGTGAACCGGAGGAGACACATTCATGGGGGAAGCAGTACGGGACGCCTGCATCATCGAGGGCAGTGCTGTTCGCGAGTGGGCAGATGTGGCCGACGTGCTGGTTGTCGGTTTCGGCATGGCGGGCGCCTGCGCGGCCATCGAGGCACGCGCGTGCGGCGCCTCGGTGCTCGTCGTCGAGTGCAGTGGTGGCGGTACCGGCACGACCGCGGCCGCATCGGGGCATTTCTATCTGGGCGGCGGCACGCCGGTACAACGGGCCTGCGGCTTCGAAGACAGCGCGCAGGAAATGGCCCGCTATCTCGAGGCGGTTGCGCTCGAACCCGATCGCGACAAAATCCATGCGTACTGCGAAGGAAGCGTCGAGCATTTCAACTGGCTCGAGGCGCAGGGTATCCCGTTCGAGCGGAGCTACTATCCGCACAAGAACGTGATCCAGCCCGGCAAGGAATGCCTGATCTGGACCGGTAATGAAGAGGTCTGGCCGTATCGCGAGATGGCGAAGCCCGCGCCGCGCGGACACAAGGTTGCCTTCGACGGCGAAGAGGGCGGTGGGGCGCTTGCATTGCGCATCCTCGCGCAGAGCGCCGAGGCCGCCGGCGTGCGGGTCTTCGCGTACGGCAAGGTCGACGCGCTCGTTCATGAGCATGGGCGCATCGTTGGCGTGCGTGTGCGGCGCTTCGGCGAGACGTTCTTTCTGCGCGCCAACGAGGGCGTCGTGCTGGCCACCGGCGGATTTGGCCAAAACCCGGAAATGGTGGCCGAGCATGTTCCTGTTCTCTCAACCGCCTATGTTCAGGGCGGCCCGCACGACGACGGTCTGGGCATCCGCATGGGCGTGGCCGCCGGCGGTGTCGCGTTGCACATGGGGCAGCCGTTTCTGACGTCGCCGTTTTATCCGCCCGAGGACCTGCTCAAGGGCATTCTCGTCAACGGCGCCGGCCAGCGCTTCGTAGCGGAAGATTCCTATCACAGCCGCTCCAGCATCGCGGCGACACGGCAGCCCGACGGCCGCGTCTATCTGATCGTGGATGCGTCGATCTTCGCGTATCCACGTTTTGCAGAACTGACGAATCAGCGGCTGATCGACGGCTTTGAAACTATCGCCGAGATGGAGGCCGGTCTCGGGCTGGATGCCGGCACGCTGCAAGCCACGATGGACGCCTACAACGCACACGCCGCGCAAGGCGAGGACCCCGCGTTCCACAAGCATCCCAAATGGCTCAAGCCATTGACGGACGGGCCCTATGCCGCGTTTGACCTGTCATTCGGGCAGGCCGTGTATACGGGCTTCACGTTGGGTGGCCTGAAGGTCTCGCCCGATGCGCAGGTGCTGGACGCCCAAGGCGAGGCCATTCCGGGGCTCTATGCCGCCGGCGCGTGCGCTTCGAATATCGCGCAGGACAGCGATGGCTATGCCTCGGGAACCTGCCTTGGCGAGGCCTCGTTTTTCGGCAGGCGAGCGGGGCGCCACTGCGCCGCACTTCGCGATGGCGTCGGTGGGTCAAAGCCACTCGACTGATCGAACCACAACAAGGAATCGCAATGGATACTGGCTGGCTCGGACCGATCCGGCAAATCAGCTTCACGACCGGTAATCTCGACCAACTCGTGAGCTTCTGGGAAACGCAGGTTGGCGTTGGGCCGTGGAGCATTTTTCGCGGGCTCACGCTTAATATGACGTACGAGGGGCGCCCCATAGCGCTGCCGGTGCATGTCGCGCTGAGCATGCACGGACAGACACTGATCGAATTGATTCAGGTGTCGGGCGATGGGCCATCGCCGTTTCACGACTCGCTCAACCGGCCGGTCATCGGGCTGCAGCGGCTGGCGGCGATGAGCCGGGACATGGACCGCGATGTCCGCGTGGCGTGCGAGAGAGGCATGGAGCATTGCGCCGAAGGACGCGACGCCACGGGGCAGCGTTATAGCTATTTCCGCTGCGCGGCGGCGCCGGGCATTCTGCTTGAATTGCTCGAAGCGACACCGGGTTTTGACGATTTCGTCGGCGTGCTGGAGGCACGTGCGCGCAGCTATGGCGCAACCTCGGTCGTGGGTGGCACGGGCGGCGCGCGCGACGCGTGTGAGGCCATACCCCCGATGACGGCGAAGCAGAGCGGCACGATGCGCGCTGTCCAGTTGACCGGCTATGGCGGTGTCGATCGTTTCGTTATGCAGACTGTTTCCGAGCCGCACCCTGGGCCTGGCGAAATCCGCGTGCGTGTCGCGGGCGCCGCGGTCAATCCGGTCGACGTGAAGGCGCGCAACGGATGGCTCGATGCGTGGATGCCGCTCACATTTCCGGCCCGTCTGGGCGGCGACGTCGCGGGCATCGTAGATGCCGTGGGTGAGGGCGTGACGGCATTTCGCCCCGGCGACAGGGTCATGGGCATGGTGAATCCGCTCGGTGACGGTGCGTATGCGGAGATGATCGTCTTCGACGCCAGCCGGTTCGTGCACGTGCCCGATGGCCTGGATTTGGTCGAGGCGTCAGCCATGCCGACCGGCGGACTGACCGGGACGCAACTGATCGAGGTGGGGATTCGTCCGGCACGGGGCGCGAAGGGGCTCGTGACAGGCGCGGGCGGCTCGACGGGGCGCGCGGCGGTGATCGCGGCACTCGATGCGGGCGCGCAGGTGTATGCGGGCGTGCGTGCAACGAGTCGTGATGCAGTGGCCGACTTGCCCGTCGCGGGTGTCATCGATATCGCCGATGAAGCTGCATTGGCCGCAGCGGGGCCCTTCGATTTTCTCGCCGATACGGTGGGCGGGACGGTTGCCGAAGCGCTTTTTGCTTACGTGAAGGCGGATGGCGTTGTCGGCTCCAGCGCATTTCCGCCGCCTGTGCCGCCGGCCAATTCGACGCAACGGTTCGTGTCGCTGGTCGTGAGCTTCGATGGGCCGCGTCTTGAGCGTTTTGCGCGCGAGAGGCTTCAGCGGTTCCCCATGCCCGTCGCGCACAAGCTGCCGCTTGCCGAAGCCGGGCGTGCACACACGTTGATGGAGCAGGGCGGCGTGGGCGGGAAGATCGTGCTGGTGCCCTGAGTCTGGGCTTGAGTGTGTCCACCGCGGTTCGTTCACCGCGTTGGCCGCGACACGCTCAGGCCGGCATTGCCGGCCTGAGCGCGACAGCGGCGGCGATCAGTGGAAGGTCTTGCCCGCCAGCAAGCCGCCATCGACGATGAATTCCGAGCCCGTGCAATAGGAGGACGCGTCGGACGCGAGGAACAGCGCGAGATCGGCCACTTCCTCGGGACGGCCGATACGCGCGATCGGCAGCGAACCGTAGATCGCGGACGGTTCGAGGTCGGCGAATTCGGGCGGCCGGGCCATCGCGGTATCGATGCCGCCCGGGTGGATCGAATTGACGCGAATGCCAAGGTGGCCCAGTTCGAGCGCTGCCGACTTGGTCATGCCTCGAACGGCGAACTTGCTGGACGTGTAGGCCGTGCCGCCCGCGATGCCTTCCATGCCCGCCGTAGACGAAACGTTCACGATCGAGCCGCGGCCCGCCTTCTTCATGGACGGCAGCACGGACTTCATGCCAAGCCAGCAACCCACCTGATTCACGTTGATGACCTTCAGGTAATCGTCGAGCGAGCACGATTCCAGCGGCGCCAGCTTGAGGATGCCGGCGTTGTTGACCAGCACGTCGATGTTGCCGAAATGTTTTTCGGCGACTTGCACGGCAGCTTCCCATTGTTCCGGACGAGTAACGTCCAGGTGCTGGAAGATCGCGGAGCCTTGCAACTCGCTGGCCAGACGTTCGCCGTCGGCATCCAGGACGTCGGCAATTACCACGCGCGCGCCTTCGGCCGCGAACAATCGTGCTTCCGCCGCACCCTGGCCGCGTGCGCCGCCGGTGATCAATGCAACTTTGCCTTCCAGACGCTTCATCTCGATGTCTCCTGTTGTGAAAAATGTTGTGTTGTCGGTGGGGTGTCAGGGGTGCTCGGCGCTCGTGGTGTCGCTCGTTGCGTCGCTCGTTGCATCGATGACGTGGATCGGATTGGCGCCGTCCCAGTCGCGCGCGGCGGCGATGCCTTGCTGGATCAACTCGCGCATCCCGGCGCCCTGGATGACCTCATAGCGGACACCGGGTTCGGACGCGTCTTCGAAATACGCGACCCGCGTGGCTGGGTTGCTTGCTTCGAACACCATCTGCAGGCCGTCGGCGGTCATGCGCTCGATCGCGGCGTCGATATCGTCGACCACCCAGGCCACGTGGTGCATGCCGAGAATTGGTTGCCCTTGTGCGTCACGGTAGGGGGAGGCGCTGTCGTTGGTGGCCTGGATCAGCTCGATCTGGGTCTCGCCTTGATAAGCGAGGCCTACGTTCATCGTGACCGTGACGGGTTGGTTGAGGTAACTCCCTTGCAGGGTGACATTGCGGAAGACCATCCAGGGGCCTACGCCAAGCTGCGTCAGCCAACGATCGATGCTCTGGTCGAGGTCGCTGACCAGATAGCCGATCTGATCGATCGTCCCAAATCGTGCTCTTTTCATTTCGTCTCGCCCATGTCGCTATGTCGCAAAAATCTAATTTGTGCCGTAATAATGGCACAAATTTTAGAATTTGTGACGTTGTGGTTGGGCTTCTTATCAGCCCTGGTGAAGCTGGCGATATGGCCACTCAGAAAGGCGTCGTTGCGCCGAGTCGAATTTCACGGCAAGCGCGTGGTCGTCGAGCAGTCCGGGATTTCGCGCGAATGTGCCGGGATTCTCCATGGCCACAGCAACGGTTGCGGGGCCCGGATCGGCGTAGCATGAAAGTATCAAGACAACCCTTTTGCGGTCGGAGAGCTGCTATGGGAAAGTTCTGCGTCGTTACCCTGCCCAAGAAGCGGAACAAGGGCGGCTACCCGGTTGCACCATTCATCAGACTGGGAATCGCGGAGTACAGTGAAACCGAGGGCGTCGCGCCGACGATAAGCCCGGATCTGGCGACTGACGCGGAGATCGACGCGCAGATCGATCGTCTGAAGAAGGATCTAGACCGGGTCGCGCGTGAGGCAAAGGCGACGCTTCATCGCGAGGAAGCCAGGCTGTTCGCAGCTGTGACGCGCAGTCGGTCTGGGGAATAAATCTCGTTCGACAATCTTCCAGACCCGCAACGAGGTCTTGGTCATCGGCTCGGTGAGCCGGCCAAGGGCTTTGGCGTTGGCCGAATCCGGTTGCATGGGAGTTGCACGGATTCCAGAAAGCAAAAAAGCCCAGTCGCGAGGACTGGGCTAAGTGCTTGAATTTGCTGGTCGGAAGCGGGGGATGTGCGTGTGTCGAGGCCGTTTCCCACGAGGGTTTCCTGCATGGTGCACGCGGGGTGAGGCGGCAAGGTATCTGCCTTAAGCGATGTTGGTTTGACGTTCCGGGAAAAAGGGCGATATAATCGACAATTCGTCGGAGCGTAGCGCAGCCTGGTAGCGCATCTGATTTGGGATCAGAGGGTCGTAGGTTCGAATCCTATCGCTCCGACCATATATTCAAGGGCTTAGCGCATGCTAAGCCCTTTTTCTTTTCTGCGCGGGCGGCGGCGTTGCCGGGCGGGCTCCCGGATGTCTTAAGAACTGGCCAGCCCGTGGAGCATTGCATACTGAATCAGCTCAGCGTTGGATGTCAGATCCAGTTTGCGCATAGCCGCCATTTTCTGAGTGCCGATCGTGGAAGTCGTGCGGCCGGAGCGGCGGGCAATTTCGGTTAGCGACATGCCGCGCGCGATTAACTGGACGATTTCGCGCTCCTTGCGCGAAAGCGCGAGTTTGCGCTTGATTTCTGCTGGTGGAGCAGATTCCGAAAGCCTTCGCGCGACCCTATCAGAGACGGCGATTTTGCTGCCAGACTGCGCATACTGACAGACCTTCATGAGTTCGCTCAGCGGCTCGTCTTTTGTGACGATGCCGGCAACGCGTGCCTGTATTAGTTCTCTGATTATGCTGATGCTTGTTGTCATCGTGAAAACGACAACAGGTATGGCAGGATATTTGAATCTGAGCCATCGGATCAGTGCCATGCCGTCGGTTTCGGGGGCATTCCAGCACATTGAAAGATCTGTAATGATCAGATCGCAGGGAGCTTTGTGCAATATGTTCAGCAGGTCGAGCCCTGATTTTGCACATGCAGCAATCTCATATCCACGCAGGTTGGTAAAGGTTGCGGCAATGGCCAGTCGTACGGTGGGATGATCATCGGCAATAATGACGCGGACGTGATTGGGAGTATCAGTGGGATTTTCATGGTGCGTCAAGGTTAGCACTCCTATTATGCCTCTATTTCGATTTATTCGTGACCTGATTGCGTGGATTCGCCGCATCGCTTTTCTCCTCCTGATCACGGCGTTTTCCTGAGTAAGCGAGATTTCCTCTTTAAATGAAGGTGGCTATAGAGCACTCTGTCAAATGTCGCGTGGTCAATAAATAAGATTATTTCTACGTGGATTTATTTTTATGCGTAGCAAATATTACTTGTGTTGTGTAATTACTCTTGAAGAGGATTTTTCCGAAAATATCGTCGATTTCATGAGGCGATATCGGGGCTAGATGCAGGCGTGCATCGAACGGGTGGGAATTTAATCACGCGGATCTTGCGGGGATGCTCCGACTGGCGGTGCGCAACCATGCGCTGCTGCAAGACAGATCGAAGTTTGGATCGTGAACGCATTCGCTTCCCCAAACCCCATCAAATACTGTATAAATATACAGGTGCTGGCGAGGTCTTCCGTGCCGCGCCAGCAATCCCGTCATGCCCCGTTTTGTGTTGGGCAGGGCGATCTATTTCCTTTTTCCAGAGCGCAACCATGGCAGCACTCCAGCTTGCGCCGCTCACCGCGCACCTGCCGCCCCGGCTGCAAAGCCGGGTCTGGCAGGGCAACCAGCTCGCATCCACGGGCGAGCGCACGGTGGCGAGCGGCCACGCCGCGCTCGACGCCCAGTTGCCCGGCGCGGGTTGGCCCGCGGGCAGCCTGACCGAGTTGCTCGTCGAGCAGGGCGGCATCGGCGAGATGCGGCTCGTCGCGCCCGCGCTGCGCACGCTCACCGCGCAGGCGGGGCGGCACGTGCTGCTCGTCGCGCCACCGTGGCAGCCGTACGCGTGCGCGCTCAAGGCGTGGGGCATCGCGCTCGAGCGCCTGATCTGGGTGCGCGCGAGCGAGAGCGAGGCGCCGTGGGCCGCCGAGCAGGCGCTCAAGCAGGACGGCATCGGCGCCGTGCTGCTCTGGCAGCCGAAGGCGCGCGCCGACGCCCTGCGGCGTCTGCAGGTCGCCGCGCAGGATTCGCAGTCGCTGGCGTTTCTCATGCGGCCGCCCGCTGCGCGCAGCCAGTCGTCGCCGGCGCCGCTGCGCATGGTCTGCACGCCGGTTCCGCCGCCCGAAGACGCGCGTCTGAACCGTCGTGAATGGATGCAGCTCACCGCCGTGTCCGTCGATATTTTCAAGCGTCGCGGGCCGCCGCCCGCCCAGCCACTCGTCATCACTTTGCCGCTGCAGGAGTCGGTGCTGCCCCAGCCGGGCGCATTGCCGGCCGCGCCGTGGCCCGGGATCAATCATGTTGTGGATCGCCGTCACCTTGCCGTTGTTGCCGCTGGAGGCCGTGAGGCCGCCCGTGCCGCTCACGTCACTCACGTCGCCAACGTCGCCGGTGTCGGCGTCCCTGCCGGCCAGTCGACCTGATGAGGCTGCGGGACAGGACGCGCGCTGCTTCGCGCTCGCCGATCACGCGCGCATCCTGATCGCCGATCTCGATGCGTTCCATCTCGGCGTGCAGCCGGGCAGCACGCGCGCCCATGCGCTCGCGCTCGCGCCGGGGCTCGCGCTGCTCGATCCCGACCCGGCGCGCGAGACGCGCGCGTTCGAGGCGCTCGCGCTCGCGTTGCTCGCCTACACGCCGAAGGTGTCGCTCGCGCAGTCGCATACGCTCCTGCTTGAAGTTGGCTCCGGGCTGCGTCTTTTCGGCGGCGTGCGCGCGCTGCTCGCCAAGGTGGCGGCCACGGTGGCCAGTTGCGGCCACGCCGCGCGCATCGCCTGCGCGCCCACGGCCTGGGGGGCATGGACGCTCGCGCAGGCGCGCGCGAGCGCCGGGGCGCACGCGGCGCGCCGCTTTCGCGTGCTCAAGGACGCCACGCTTGCGCGCGCGCTCGACGCGCTGCCGGTCGCGCTCGCGCCGTTCGCCGCGCAGCACGAGCAGGCGCTCACGCAAATCGGCTGCGCGACGCTCGGCGATTTGCGGCGGCTGCCGCGCGACGGCATCGTGCGTCGTTTCGGCGACGGCGTGCTCGCCTGGCTCGCGCAGGCACGCGGCGAGGCACCCGATCCGCGTGCCTGGTTCGCCGCGCCGCCGTCGTTTCACGCGTCGCTCGAATTGCAGGCGCGCGTGGAGAGCGCCGAGGCGCTGCTGTTCGCCGCGCGCCGCCTCGTGATGCAGCTGGCCGGCTGGCTCGCCGCCCAGCACGGCGCGCTGAGCGGCTTCGAGCTGCGTCTCGAGCACGAGCTGGCGTCGCGCCACGCGCCGCGCACGTCGAGCCTCGCGCTCTCGTGGGCCGCGCCTTCGCGCGATGCCGAGCATCTGCTGTGGCTGTTGCGCGAGAAGCTCAATCAGACCGAGCTGGCCGCGCCCGTGATCGGCCTCGCGCTCGTCGCCGATCAGGTGAGCGCCTACGCGCCGCCCACGGACACGCTTTTTCCCTCGCCCGAGGCGTCGGACGCGTCGCTCGCGCAGCTCTTCGAGCGCATCGGTGCGCGCATCGGCGAGCAGAACGTGCTGCAGCTGTTCGTCGAGGACGATCACCGGCCCGAACAGGCGATGTCGGCGCGCACCTATCGAGCGGGCGCGCGCCGGACGGCCGCGCGCAAGCCGCGCGATTCGCGCAAGACGAACGGTCAAGCCGATGCGCAGCAAGAAGCCGCGCCCGTGCAGACGGCCTTCGATCTGCCCGAGGTGCCGCTGCCGTCGCAGCCGCGCCCGGCATGGCTGCTCGAAAAGCCGCTCAAGCTGATGGTGCGCAACGACCGGCCGGTCTATCGGCGCCCGCTCAAGACGCTCACGCGCACCGAGCGCATCGAGGCGGGATGGTGGGACGGCGAGGGCGTCGGGCGCGATTACTACGTCGCCGCCGACGACCAGGGGCGCATGTTCTGGCTGTACCGCGAGCGTATTGGCGGGCAGTGGTATTTGCAGGGACTTTTCGGCTAACGCCGCTTCATCTTCAGCATCATGTCGAACAGCGGGACAGGCGCATCGTTGCCTGCGCAACCTTCTTCGCCGGGCTCGGAGTCCGGGCATGTGCCCGCGCATTTGCCAGATTACGCGGAGCTGCACTGCCTGACCAACTTCACGTTCCTGCGCGGCGCGTCGCGCCCGAGCGAGCTGGTCGAGCAGGCGATCCGTCACGGCTACCGCGCGCTCGCCATCACCGACGAATGCTCGTTTGCCGGCGTCGTGCGCGCGTATAGCGCGCTCAACGAATACGACGAGGCACGCAAAAAAGCGCACGACGAAGCCGTGCGTGAGGCACGCGCGCTGAACGCGAAGCACGGCGCGCATCTGGACAAAGCGCTGGGCAAAGCACAGGCCGAAGCCGCCGTGGCGGCGCTCGGTCCGTTCGTGCCATCGCTGCATCTGCTGATCGGCAGCGAGCTGAATCTCGTCGATGAAAACGGCGCGCCGTTCTGCACGCTCGTGGCGATCGCGATGAACCGCGAGGGCTACGGCAACCTGTGCGAGCTGATCACGCTCGCGCGCTCGCGCGCAGATAAAGGCGATTACCGCGTGCATCCGTCCGATTTCACCGATCCCGAGCCGGCCTTCACGCATCTGTTGCACCTGCGCGATTGCGTGCTGCTGCTCGTGCCGCAGCGCGCGGCCACGCTCGCGCAGACGCTGCGCGCCGCGCACTGGCTCGCGGGCTTCGCGGCCGAGCGCGCATGGCTCGCGCTCGAGCTCTGGCAAACGGGCGGCGACGACACGCAGATCGAAGTGCTGCGCCACGTCTCGCAGGAAAGCGGCCTGCCGCTCGTCGCGGCGGGCGGCGTGCTGATGCACGCACGCTCGCGCAAGCCGCTGCAGGACACGCTGAGCGCGGTGCGCATCGGCAAGCCGCTCGCCTCGTGCGGCCGCGCGCTGGAGCCGAATGCGGAGCGTCATTTGCGCTCGCGCGTGCGGCTCGGCGCGCTGTATCCGCGCGATGCGCTCGATGCCACGCTCGAGGTCGCGCGCCGCTGCACGTTTTGCCTGAGCGAGCTGGCCTACGAGTATCCCGAGGAACTCGTGCCCACGGGCGAGACGCCCACTTCATGGCTCGAAAAGCTCGTGATGCAAGGCGCCGCCGAGCGCTGGCCCGACGGCCTGAACGAGAAGCGCAGCAATCAGATCGAAGAAGAGCTCAGGCTGATTGGCGAGCTGAAGTACGAAAAGTATTTCCTGACCGTGCACGACATCGTCCGCTTTGCGCGCTCGCAGCGCATCCTGTGCCAGGGGCGCGGCTCGGCGGCGAACTCGGTGGTCTGCTATTGCCTCGGGATCACGGAGATCGATCCGGTGCGCATGAACATGCTCGTCGCGCGCTTTCTGTCCCGCGCGCGCAACGAGCCGCCCGACATCGACGTCGACTTCGAGCACCAGCGGCGCGAGGAGGTCATCCAGTACATCTACCGCAAATACGGCACGCGCCGCGCCGCGCTGGCCGCGACGCTCATCACGTACCGCTCGCGCAGCGCGCTGCGCGACGTGGGCAAGGCGCTGGGCCTCGACAACGCGCTCGTCGAAAAGCTCTCGGGCGCGCATCAGTGGTGGGACGGGCCGGATTCGATCGCGAACCATCTGGCGGAAGCGGGCTTTTCGCCCGACTCGCACGTCACGCAGCAGCTGATTCGCCTCACGCGCGAGCTGCGCGGCTTTCCGCGCCATCTCTCGCAGCACGTGGGCGGCTTCGTGATCGCGCGCGACAAGCTCTCGCGCCTCGTGCCCATCGAAAACGCGGCGATGAAGGACCGCTACGTGATCGAATGGGACAAAGACGATATCGACGCGCTGCGTCTTCTGAAGGTGGACGTGCTCGCGCTCGGCATGCTTTCGGCGATCCGGCGCTCGCTCGAATTCGTCGCGTTGAGGCGTGGGCTGCCGGCCTATCGCGTGCAGGACATTCCGTCCGAGGATCGGGCCGTCTACGAGATGTGCTGTCACGCGGACACGGTCGGCGTGTTCCAGATCGAGTCGCGCGCGCAGCAGAGCATGTTGCCGCGCTTGCGTCCGCGCGAGTATTACGACCTCGTGATTCAGGTGGCGATCGTGCGGCCCGGGCCGATCCAAGGCGACATGGTGCATCCGTATCTGAAACGCAGGCATGGCGAGGAGACGGTCGAGTACGCGAAGGAGGCGCTGCGCCCGGTGCTCGAACGCACGCTGGGCGTGCCGATCTTCCAGGAGCAGGTCATGCACCTCGCGATGGTCGCCGCCGACTACACCGGCGAGGAAGCCGACAAGCTGCGCCGCGCGATGGCTGCGTGGCGGCGCGACGGCGATCTGCGGCCCTATCAGGACGACCTCAAGCGCCGGATGTTGAACAAGGGCTATACGGAGGAGTTCGCGAACCGCATCTGCAAGCAGATCGAGGGCTTCGGCGACTACGGCTTTCCGGAGAGCCATGCGGCGAGCTTTGCGCTGCTCGTCTACACGAGCTCGTGGCTCAAGCGCTACGAGCCGGCCGCGTTTCTCGCAGGACTGCTGAATAGTCAGCCGCTCGGGTTCTATTCGCCGTCGCAGCTCGTGCAGGATGCGAAGCGGCACGGTGTGAAGGTGCGCGCGCCCGATATCGCGCTGAGCGACTGGGCGTCCGTGCTGGAGGCGCGCGGCCAGCCGGGCGTGCGGCTCGATGCGGATGGGGTGCCCGAGCGCTGCGCCGAGGTGGCGCATTACCGCGCGCGGTTGAGGGCCGCCGCGTTCGTACTCGCGCAGATGCGCTGCGGCGCGGTGGACGGCAGAGCCGGGCCTGGTGGCGGGCGTGGCACAGGGCATGGCACAGGGCATGGCACAGGGCATGGCGCAGGGCATGGCGATGGGGATGGCGATCGGCATGACGATCAGCGCGGACGCGATGGCGGGCGAAAACGGCCTCGCCCATTCATGCACGGCCTCAAGCGCATCGTGCGCGCGGCGCTCGAGCTCGCGCCGCGGCATTACGGACGCAGAGGTCCGGCGGTGCGCCTGGGTTTCAGCCTCATCAAGGGGTTTTCGGAGGCCGCCGCGCAGCGCGTGATGGCCGCACGCGCGCAGGCGCCGTTCGTCGACGTCGACGATCTCGCGCGCCGTGCCGCGCTCACGCGCCGCGAGCTGGAGGCGCTCGCGGCGGCCAATGTGCTCGCGAGCATCGCGGGGCATCGGCGCGAGGCGTGGTGGGCCGTGACCGCACAGCACGCGGTGCCCGCGCTATTGCGCGACGCGCCCGTGGCCGAGGCGCGGCTCGAACTGCCGCGCGCCTCGGAGGGCGCGGAGATCGTCGCCGATTACGCGAGCCTGCGCCTCACGCTCAACCGCCATCCGCTCGAATTGCTGCGGCCGGGGCTGGCGAAGCAGCGCTTTCGCAGCGCGGCGCAACTGGCGCAATGCCGTCACGGAATGCTCGCGCGCGTATGCGGCATCGTCACGGTGCGGCAGCGGCCCGGCACGGCGAAGGGCACGATCTTCGTCTCGCTCGAGGACGAGACCGGGTCGATCAACGTGATCGTGCACGCGGCGCTCGTGGAGTCGCAGCGCAAAGAGTTGCTCGGGGCGTCGTTGCTGGCGGTGGCGGGCGTCGTGCAGCGCGAGGGCGAGGTCGTGCATCTGGTCGCGCATCGGCTGGAGGATCACAGCCGGCTGCTCGGGCGGCTCGCGACCGAGAGCCGCGATTTTCATTGAGCAGAAAGGGGGCCCAGGCCGTCGCGCGCGAAAGCGTCGAGCACCGCGAGAATGCCCGCGTCGAAGGGCGTGCGCCGGCCGATTCCCAGCGCTTCGAGCCGCCCCGAATCAAGGTGGCAATCGCGCGGACGCGGCGTCGCGTCCGCAGGCGCCGTCTGTGCGACGAGTTGCGCCTCGATACCGAGCGCGTGTGCAATGCGCTGCGCGATGTCGTACTTGGTCATCGGCTCGTCGCCGGACCACTGCGCGATGCCGCGCACGGCGTTGCCGTCCGCGCAGCGCGTGAGCAACTCGCGAATCACGAACGCGACGTCGGGCGTGAAGGTGGGGTAGCGCGTCGCCCAGGCATCCATGACCGCAGGCGCGGCGCCCGCCTGCGCCGAAGCGCGGATCGCCGGCACGAGGCTCGTGACCGCCGACTCCTGCCAGTCGACGATCGGCCCATACAGCAGCGGCAGGCGCAGCACGAGCGCGTCGTCGGTGGTGTCGAGCAGCGCGCGCTCGCCTTCGAGCTTGCTGCGGCCATAGGCGTTGAGCGGGTTTGGCGTGGCATCGGGCAGATAGGGTGGATGCATGCCGTCGAACACGTAGTCGGTGGAGATCGACAGCACCCACGCGCCGCGCGCCTTCGCTGCGGCGGCAATGCTGCGCACGGCGTCGACATTGAGCGCGCGCGCCGCGGCCGGGTCGTGCTCGCACACGTCGGGGCGGCGCTCGGCGGCGGCGATCACGACGGCGTCGGGCATCTCGCTGGCGACGAATGCCTCGATCGCGCGCGCGTCGCGTATGTCGAGCGCCACTTGCCCCGCGGCCACACGGCTAAAGGCAGTGGGCACCACCTGCCAGTCCGTCTCGGCCGCGAGTTCGCGCCCGAGCGCGCGCCCGAGCAGCCCGGAAGCGCCTGCTACGGCAACCTTGAACATGGCGAGCCTCGCGTCAGGCGCTGGCCGTGCCCGTGACGGTATAGCCTGCCTCGTCGATGGCGGCCTTGAGCGCTTCGGCGCTCTGCTGCGACTCGACGCTCACGCGGCCAGCGGCCAGATCGATCTCGACCTTCGCGGCGGCATCGTGTTCGTGGATCGCGCGCGTGACGTCGCCGACGCAGTGCTGGCAGCTCATGCCTTCGACGTTGAACTGGATCATGGTGTTTTCCTTTCTAGAGAGAACGAACAGAGCAAGTAAAGAGGAGATGAGGCCGTCGCCCGATTATGCCAGTGGGCATGCGGCGAGGGCGCTGGACCTTCCCATCATAGGAAGGTGTAGCATCGAAGAATCGAATGCAACGCAGGAGAGCAGCATGAATATCGGCGAAGCGGCGCGCGAATCGGGCGTCACGGCGAAAATGATCCGCTACTACGAGAGCGTCGGCCTGCTCGCGCCGAAGGGGCGCACCGAGTCCGGCTACCGCGTCTACGGCACTCAGGAGGTGCACGCGCTGCGCTTTATCCGCCAGGCGCGACGCCTGGGATTTCTCGTCGACGATATCCGGCGCCTGCTCGCGCTCTGGCACGACCGCTCGCGCGCCAGCGCCGAGGTCAAGGCCATTGCGCTCGAGCACGTGGCCGAACTCGACCAGCGCATTGCCGAGCTCACGCAGATGCGCGACACGCTCGGCCATCTGGCGGCCCACTGCCATGGCGACGAGCGGCCGGACTGCCCGATCATCGAGCGGCTCGCCGACCCGCAGCCGCTTGCACACGACGCTCGAGCCTGAGCCTGCCGGCGGCGTGAAGCCCGCCCGGAGCGAAGCCGGGCGGTGCAACCCGCGCTGGCAAATTGTCGCAACTTTTGCGATGCACCGCACAATCCTGGTGCATCGCGACGCATGATGCACGCAAATTTGCCGAAGTTGCAGGGAAATGTGCCAATAAATCATGATGTTGCCCGAAGCATCGTCGATGCGCCATTCCAGAACGGAATGCACACTATTCGATCAATTCACTAGCAAAGTTGGGTGCAACCGTTATAATGCGGGTTATCCCTTACGAGGGTAATCCCTGATGCAAATCCACCGGGGATACATCTGATCCTTGGAGAACAACATCATGTTTGCATACCTTCTTGAAAAGCTGAGCAACTGGTTCGAAACTGCAGAACGTCGCCGCCGCGAAGCGTACCTCGCAACGTCGGCAGACCTCGTGCAACTCGAGCAGCGTATCCGTACGATCGAATCGAACGGCTACTCGCGATAAGCACTCAGCAGTTTTTGCACTGCCCCAAGCCCCGCATCTGGCGGGGCTTTGTTATTTCTGGGCCGGCTCCGATGCACTCACGGTGCCCACGCCATGCAGTCTGAACCTTGCCATCGCGGTAAGGTAAAGTCTTTTTTGCGACAAGCCGATATAAGACTGGAGTCGCATTGATCGGGGGCCGTTCATGAAGTCAGATCGCTTATTCCGCCGTTCGGGTGCCGGATGGAGGCGTCACGCGGTGTTGGCTGGCAGCGCCATGGCGATGGTGCTGGCGAGCGCCGGTGCGCATGCGTCCGGGCAGCCATTGATTCTGGATACGCAGCGAGGAATCAGCGATGGGCAGTCGGGCACGGTGCTGCAAAACGCACCGCTTTCGCCTCAGCCGATGGTGCAGATGAAGTCGTTGCCCGCGTTGAACGGAACGGGCACGGATGGCTCGCAGGTGCCGATCATCGTCGAGCCGTATGTGCAAGTGCCCGGCGGGGGCGGACGGCCGCCGCGGCCAACGCCGAGGCCGTCGCCGCAACCGCTGCAACAATTCGCGCCGCCGCAGTAATTGCGCGACCTGCGCGCCGCGGCCACGCTCGAGGCGGCGCCGTCAGGGCGGTGCGGTTAATGTGGCGCCGATAAAGTGGCGCTCATAAGGTGGCGCGGCTAAGGCCGCGTTGCGCGGCCGCTGCGCGCTTCAGTCGCCGCGCGATTCGATCTTGAACTGCGCGCCCTCGTCCTGGCCGAGCGTCTTGACGAGCCACGGCATGACTTCCTTGAGAGTTGCCGCGAGCGTATAGGGCGGATTCAGGATGAACATGCCGCTACCGTACAGGCCGAAGCCGTCTTCCGGCGGCCGGCTGACCGAGAGCGAGACGTGCAGCCAGTTCTTCTCCTGGAGGCGCTTCAACTGCTCGGGAAAACGCTGCGATTCTGGTCGCGTGACCTGCGGATACCAGACCGCGTAAGTGCCGGTGGCGAAGCGCTCGAGACCTTCCTGCACGCACGCGATGGTGCGTGCGTAGTCGCGCTTGTCTTCGAACGACGGGTCGATCAGCACGAGCGCGCGGCGCGGCGGCGGGGGCAGGAGCGCCTTGACGCCGTCGAAGCCGTCACCCGCATAAATCATCACGCGGCGGCCCGCATCGTGAAAACGGTGGCGCAGGACGTCGATCTCCGTGCTGTGGAGCTCAAACAGCCGCATGCGGTCCTGCTCGCGCATCAGCCGCCAGGCGAGATAGGGCGAGCCGGGATAGAAGCGCAGGTCGCCATCGGGATTGAGCGCCGCGACTTCATCGACGTACTCGGCGAGCATCGCCGGCAGGTCGGCGCGGCCCCAGAGCTTGCCGATGCCGGTGTCGAACTCGGCGTTCTTAGTGGCATAGCCTTCGCGCAGCGCGTAGGCGCCCGCGCCCGCATGTGTGTCGATGTACCAGTACGCCTTGTCCTTCTTGCCGAGGTAGTTCAGCAGTTGCACGGTGACGGCGTGCTTGAGGACATCGGCGTGATTGCCGGCGTGGAAGGCGTGACGGTAGCTCAGCATGATGGGGCGGACGCGAGGTCGGTGGCGGTCGAAAATGCGGACAATGCGCGCAAGCGCGTATGAACGGTTACGAGCATGCCGCGCGATTGCAGATGATACGAAAACGGCGGCGCGCCGAACCATTCGCGCGCCGCGTGCGAATCGCGCTGACGGCCCGATAAAGCATGCGGCGCGCCGGCGAGGCCGCGTATTGTACAGCGCCCCGCCGCCAGGGCTTCGCGCTCCGGCGCGATTGGCGGCGATTGGGCGTGATCGGGCGCGCTTCGGGGCGCTTCGACACGACTGGGCACGACGGCTCAAGCTTTCCGGCAGCGCCGCCCGGCCCGCGCCGTGCGCGTCAGCGGTCTCAGTCGTAGTTCTCGCCGACAATCGCCTCGATCTGCTCCTTGACCTCCGGCGTGATTTTTTCCGCCACGTCGCGAGCCACCATGTTTTCGCCGATCTGCTCAACGCGCGATGCGCCGGTGATCACCGTGCTCACGTGCGGATTCTTGAGAATCCACGCGAGCGCGAGCTGACCGACCGTGCAGTCCAGCTCCTTCGCGAAGTCCGCGAGCTTGCCGACGATCGCGTTCTTGTCCGCGTCGGTGACTTCCTTGCGCAGCCAGTCATAGCCCTGCAACTGGGCGCGGCTGTCGGCCGGCACGCCCCCGCGGTATTTGCCCGTGAGCAGCCCCGAGGCGAGCGGGCTCCAGGTCGTCAGGCCGAGGCCGATGTCCTCGTAGAGCCGCCGGTATTCGTCTTCCACGCGGCGGCGGTGGAACAGGTTGTACTGCGGCTGCTCCATGACGGGCTTGTGTAGATGATGCCGCTCCGCGATTTCCCACGCGGCGCGAATTTCGTCGGCACTCCACTCCGAGGTGCCCCAATAGAGCGCCTTGCCGCGCGAGATCATGTCGCTCATCGCCCAGACGGTTTCCTCGACAGGCGTGTTCGGATCGGGACGATGGCAGAACACCAAATCGACGTAGTCGAGCTGCAGCCGCTTGAGCGAGCCATCGATGGCGTTCATGAGGTATTTGCGGTTGAGCGTGTGATACTGGTTGGGCGCCTCGTTCAAGCCCCAGAAGAACTTGGTGGACACCACGTAGCTCACGCGCGGCCAGGCAAGCTCCTTGAGCGCCTGGCCCATGATCTCCTCCGACTTGCCGCCCGCATAGGCTTCCGCGTTGTCGAAGAAATTGACGCCCGCGTCGCGCGCCGCGGCGAGCGATTCGCGTGCGAGATTGCGATCGACCTGATTGCCATAGGTGACCCACGAGCCAATGGACAGTTCGCTGACTTGCAGGCCCGAGCGGCCCAGTCGCCGGTAGTTCATGAACGCCTCCTTGTAGAGCGGCCAAACTTAGCATGATCCGCGCGCGTGCGCTGAGCACTTGTGGCGCGGTACAAGCGGTTGTACAGCGGGCTGTGCCGCGCGCGCCGGTGCACTGCGGCAAAGACGCGGCAGTGGTGCGGCAACGGTATGGAAACCGGGCGCCGCGCTGCCCGGCTCGATGTGCGTGGCGCGCGGCTTCATGCACAATAGCGCGGTTGGCCGCGGCGCAACATCCGGCCGAATGGCGTAGGCGAAGTCCTAAGCCGTTCGACAGGTTTGACGGCGTGCGCGCGTCGAGGTCTCATTCCGTCTACTACCTGGAGGTGCTCGATGTCGTCTCTCACTCTGAACACGAAGCTCGATGGCAAGGTTGCAGTCGTTACCGGCGCGGCCAGCGGCATCGGCAAGCAGATCGCGCTCACGCTCGCGCAGGCGGGCGCGGCGGTCGCCATCGCCGACCTCAACCAGAGCGGCGCCGACGCCGTGGCCGAGGAGATCAAGGGCGCGGGCGGCAAGGCCATCGGCGTGGCCATGGACGTCACGAGCGAAGAAGCCGTGAACCAGGGCATCGACCGCGTGGCGGCCGAACTCGGCCCGGTCGACATCCTCATCTCGAACGCCGGCATCCAGATCGTGAACCCGATCGAAAACTACGCGTTCTCCGACTGGAAGAAGATGCAGGCCATCCACGTGGACGGCGCCTTCCTCACCACCAAGGCGGCGCTCAAGCACATGTACAAGGACGACCGCGGCGGCGTCGTGATCTACATGGGCTCGGTGCACTCGCACGAGGCTTCGCCGCTGAAATCGGCGTATGTCGCTGCCAAGCATGCGCTGCTGGGCTTGGCGCGCGTGCTCGCCAAGGAAGGCGGCAAGCACAACGTGCGCTCGCACGTGGTCTGCCCGGGCTTCGTGCGCACGCCGCTGGTGGAAAAGCAGATTCCCGAGCAGGCGAAGGAACTGGGCATCAGCGAAGAGGAAGTCGTCAAGAAGGTGATGCTGGGCGGCACCGTGGACGGGATCTTCACGACGGTCGAAGACGTGGCGCAGACGGTGCTGTTCCTCTCCGCCTTCCCGAGCGCGGCCTTCACCGGCCAGTCGTTCGTGGTGAGCCACGGCTGGTTCATGCAATAACGCGGAGGGCCGGCCATGGCGCAACGCAAGAAGGGGCGGGTGGAGTCGGGTGCGCTTGGCGAAGAGGCCGGCGCGCGTACCGGAGCCGGGTTGCAATCCGCGGGGTTGCCATCCGAGGGGTTGCCATCCGAGGGGTCGCCATCCGATAACGAGCCCGGCGCGCCGCTGGGCGCGAAGTCGGCAGCGCAGTCGGAGTCGCCGTCAGGCGCGCAGCCCGCCGCCCGCACGCAGCCGTTTGCCTCGAACTGCGCAAGCGAGTCCGCGCAGTGGGAGACCGTCGCGCTCACGCTGCAGGGCGGCGGCGCGCTGGGCGCCTACCAGGCGGGCGTGTACGAAGGCCTCGTTGAGGCCGGCATCGCGCCAAACTGGATCGCAGGCATCTCGATCGGCGCGCTCAATACGGCGCTGATCGCGGGCAATGCGCCTGAGCATCGCGTGGCGCGCCTGCGCGAGTTTTGGGAGACGATCTGCCAGCCGGCCTATACGCCGCCGCTGCCGGCCTTCATCGAGCACGCGCTGTTCAACTCCGGCGAGGCCATCCGCAAGACCTTCACGGCGATGCAGGCGGCGAGCGCAGTGGTCGAAGGGCAGAAGGGCTTCTTCGTGCCGCGCGTCCCGCCGCCGTTGCCGCAGGGGTCCGGGCATCCGGAGAAGGCGAGCTACTACGACACGAAGCCGCTCAAGGCCACGCTCGAGCGTCTGTGCGACTTCGATCGCATCAATTCGGGCGAGACCCGCGTGTCGCTCGGCGCCGTGAACGTGGCCACCGGCAATTTCGCCTACTTCGACAACACCACCACGAAGCTGCGGCCCGAGCACTTCATCGCATCGGGGGCGTTGCCGCCGGGTTTCGCGGCGGTGGAGATCGACGGCGAGTACTACTGGGACGGTGGCCTGATGTCGAATACGCCGCTCTACGAGGTGATCCAGACCACGCCGCGGCGCGACACGCTGGCGTTCCAGGTGGATCTCTGGAGCGCGCGCGGGCCGGTGCCCGACAACATCGCCGACGTCCAGGGCCGCGTGAAGGACATCCAGTATTCGAGCCGCACGCGCCTCGTCACCGACGTGCTCCAGCGCTCGCAGCGTTACAGGCACGTGTTGCGCGAGGTGCTGGACCGCGTGGCGCCCGAGCATCGGGAGGACAAGTGGGTCAAGTTGGCGGACGAGCTCTCATGCTCGAAAAAGTACAACGTGATCCATCTGATCTACCGGCAGAAGGAGTACGAGGGCCAGTTCAAGGACTACCAGTTCGGCATCTCGACGATGCGCGAGCACTGGGCGAGCGGTCTGCAGGACATTCGCGCGTCGCTCGCGCAGCCGGGCTGGCTCGACAAGCCCGAGAACGACTCCGGCTTCGTCACGCACGATATCCATCGTGACAGCCGTGGGCATGACGGCGGAGAGCGCGGCGCGTAGTGGCGTGTGCCGCATGGCGTGCGCCGCAGTAGGTACGCGGTTAAAAGAGCGTGCCCGAAAACAAAAAGCGTCCGTTCTTTCGAACGGACGCTTTTTTTCGCGCTGCTTTGCGTTGCGGGAAGGCGCGCTGTCTTAAGGCAGCGCGCTCCGCTAACGAAGGCGAATTACTTCAGCACTTGCGCCACGGCCGTGGCCACGGCGTCGAGGTTGCGCAGGTTCAGCGCGGCCACGCAGATGCGGCCCGTGCTCACGGCATAGATGCCGAACTCTTCGCGCAGGCGATCGACTTGCGCCGCGGTCAGGCCCGAGTACGAGAACATGCCGCGCTGCACGTTGATGAAGTTGAAGTCGCGGTCCACGCCCGCAGCCGTGAGGCGCTCGACGAGGCCCGTGCGCATCGCGCGGATGCGGTTGCGCATTTCGCCGAGCTCGGCTTCCCACATTGCGCGCAGTTCGGTCGAGCCGAGCACCGCTGCGACCACCGAGCCGCCGTGCGTCGGCGGGTTCGAGTAGTTCGTGCGGATCACGCGCTTGAGCTGCGAGAGCACGCGCGCCGACTCTTCCTTGCTGTTGGTGATGATCGACAGCGCGCCCACGCGCTCGCCGTACAGCGAGAACGACTTCGAGAACGACGACGAGACGAACACGTTCAGTTCCGAAGCGGCGAACAGACGCACGACTTCGCCGTCTTCCGCGATGCCGTCGCCAAAGCCCTGGTAGGCGATGTCGAGGAACGGCACGAGATTGCGCGCCTTCACGGCCTCGATCACCTGCTTCCACTGGTCGATCGTGAGATCCACGCCGGTCGGGTTGTGGCAGCACGCGTGCAGCACGACGACGGTGCCGGCGGCATAGCTGTTGAGCGCGCTCAGCATGCCTTCGAAGTTCACGCCGTTGGTCTGCGCGTCGTAGTACGGGTAGGCGATCACTTCGAAGCCTGCGCTCTCGAAGAGGGCACGGTGGTTTTCCCAGCTCGGGTCGCTGATCGCGACCTTGGCAGCCGGGTTCACACGCTTCAAAAAGTCGGCGCCGATCTTAAGCGCCCCCGTGCCGCCCAGCGCCTGCGCCGTGACGACGCGGCCCGCTGCGATCAGCGGCGAGTCGTCGCCGAGCAGCAGCTTCTGCACGGCGGCGTCATAGGCGGCGAGGCCTTCGATGGGCAGGTAGCCGCGCGGCAGGCCGGCTTCCACGCGGGCCTTTTCCGCCTCGCGCACCGCGCGCAGCAGCGGAATCTTGCCTTCTTCGTTGGTGTACACGCCCACGCCGAGGTTCACCTTCGTCGCGCGTGCATCGGCGTTATAGGCTTCGTTCAGACCCAGGATCGGGTCGCGGGGGGCGAGTTCGACAGCGGAAAAGAGGGACATGATGATTCGGCAAAAGTGAGTGAGAAGCTCGGTGGGCCGTGCGCTGCGGGTGTTTCTGGTTGCTTCTGGCGTGCGCGGTCCCCATCGGGGAAAGCGCCGGGCAGCCGGCCATGCAACTCGCTATTGTAACGAATCCTCAGGCCAGTTTTTCGCCGACTGCGACGCCAGCGGGGCCATTTTTCCGGCACGAGCGGACGATTCTGGACACATGGCTATGCGGCGGGCTATGCGGCGTGCGCTATTCGGGTGCGGCGCGCCCCTTGCAGCGCCGGCTGTTGCGCCCCATCTACGGCAAAAGCCAGTTCCGGCCCGCTCCGGCCCGCCCAGGCTTGCCAGGTCTTGCCAATCGGCAAGACGCTAGAATAGTTGTTTGCTCCGCGCACAGGATGTCACCCATGTCCGACCACACCGTCGCCGACGCGCCCGCGCTCGACGAGTCGAAGTTCGTCCAGTACGACGGCTCGCCATTCCAGCTTTACCAGCCGTACCTGCCGGCCGGCGACCAGCCTACGGCCATCGAAACGCTCATCGAGGGCGTGGAGGACGGTCTCTCGTTTCAGACCCTGCTGGGCGTGACGGGCTCGGGCAAGACCTTCACGATGGCCAACACCATCGCGCGCCTGGGTCGCCCGGCCATCGTGTTCGCGCCGAACAAGACGCTCGCCGCGCAGCTCTACGCGGAGTTCCGCGAGTTCTTTCCGCGCAACGCAGTCGAGTACTTCGTCTCGTACTACGACTACTACCAGCCGGAAGCGTATGTGCCGCAGCGCGATCTCTTCATCGAGAAGGATTCGTCGATCAACGAGCACATCGAGCAGATGCGGCTTTCGGCCACCAAAAGCCTGATGGAGCGCCGCGACGTGGTGATCGTCGCGACCGTCTCGGCGATCTACGGTATCGGCAATCCGTCCGAGTACCACCAGATGATCCTCACGCTGCGCCAGGGCGACCGCATCGGCCAGCGCGACGTCATCGCGCGCCTGATCGCGATGCAGTACACGCGCAACGAGCAGGATTTCCAGCGCGGCACCTTCCGTGTGCGCGGCGACACCATCGACATCTTCCCGGCCGAGCACGCCGAAATGGCCGTGCGTCTCGAGCTCTTCGACGACGAAGTGGAGACGCTCCAGTTGTTCGATCCGCTCACGGGCCGCGTGCGCCAGAAGATTCCGCGCTTTACGGTCTATCCGTCGTCGCACTACGTGACGCCGCGCGAGACCGTGCTGCGCGCCGTGGAGACGATCAAGTCCGAATTGCGCGAGCGCCTGGAGTTCTTCCACACCGAGGGCAAGCTCGTCGAAGCGCAGCGTCTGGAGCAGCGCACCCGCTTCGACCTGGAGATGCTCCAGGAACTGGGCTTCTGCAAGGGCATCGAGAACTACTCGCGGCACTTCTCGGGCGCGCTGCCCGGCGAGCCACCGCCCACGCTCGTCGATTACCTGCCCACCGACGCCATGATGTTCCTCGACGAATCGCACGTGCTGATCGGCCAGTTGAACGGCATGTACAACGGCGACCGCGCGCGCAAGGAAAACCTGGTCGACTACGGCTTCCGGCTGCCTTCCGCGCTCGATAACCGGCCGCTCAAGTTCAACGAGTTCGAGCGCAAGATGCGCCAGGTGGTGTTCGTCTCGGCCACGCCCGCGGACTACGAGAAAAAGGTCACGGGCCAGATCGCCGAGCAGGTGGTGCGCCCAACGGGCCTCGTCGACCCGATGATCGAGGTCCGTCCGGCCGCCACCCAGGTGGACGACGTGCTCGGCGAGATCAACGAGCGCGTGGCCGTGGGCGAGCGCGTGCTTGTGACCACGCTCACCAAGCGCATGGCCGAGCAACTCACCGAGTTCCTGGCCGATCACGGCGTGAAGGTGCGCTATCTGCATAGCGACATCGACACGGTCGAGCGCGTGGAGATCATCCGCGACCTGCGTCTTGGCACCTTCGACGTGCTCGTGGGCATCAACCTGCTGCGCGAGGGCCTCGACATTCCCGAGGTCTCGCTCGTGGCGATCCTCGACGCCGACAAGGAAGGTTTCCTGCGCGCCGAGCGCTCGCTCATTCAAACGATCGGCCGCGCGGCGCGCAACGTGAACGGCAAGGCGATTCTCTACGGCGACCGCATCACCGACTCGATGCGCCGCGCGATCGACGAAACCGAGCGCCGCCGCGCCAAGCAGATGGCCTTCAACGAAGAGCACGGCATCGTGCCGCGCGGCGTGGTCAAGCGCATCAAGGACATCATCGACGGCGTCTACAACGTGGACGACGCGCGCGCCGTGCTGCGCGAGGAGCAGGAGCGCGCGAAGTTCGAGGACATGTCCGAGAAGCAGATCGCCAAGGAAATCAAGAAGCTCGAGAAGCAGATGATGGACTACGCCAAGAACCTCGAATTCGAGAAGGCCGCGCAGGCGCGCGACCAGCTCGCGGTGCTGCGTCAGCGCGTGTTCGGGGCGAACGTGGGCGACCACCCGGCCTGAGGCCAGGCGTGCGGCTCGCGTGCGGCGCGGGCGCGGTGAACGCGAAAAAGCGCGCGGTTGTCTATCAACCGCGCGCTTTTTTTTGTTGGTGCATCTCACCGATAGCAGGGCGCGGACACTCATGAGGCCGGCTTTCGATTCAGTGCCCGCTGAAGAGTAATTCGAGGCTCTACGTAAGCAAACGTCAGGAAGGGAACGGCAACACCCTGTCTGGCAGTGGGGTTTTCCTTACACCCCAGATTGTTCCCCTACAGCATCGGTGTTAAACTCCGCCATTATTGAGAATTGTTCGCATTAGCGTTATTACGCTCATATGCTGGACCGTTCGACTGTCATCTCATAAAAAAACCAGGAGTTTCGATGCGGATCCACTCCCTTATGCGCGGCGCCGTCGTCGTTGCGGCCGCGAGCGCGGCGTTCGCGGCCCAGGCGGCCGAATACCCGATCGGCAAGCAGCAAATCCAGGGCGGCATGGAAATCGGCGCGGTCTATCTGCAGCCGATCACGATGGAGCCGGAGGGCATGATGCGCAAGGCGTCGGACTCCGATATCCACCTGGAGTCGGACATCCACGCGGTCAAGAACAACCCGACGGGCTTTGCCGAAGGCGACTGGATGCCGTATCTGCAAGTCCGCTACGAGCTGACCAAGCCGGGTTCGAGCTACGTGCAAAAGGGCGACCTGATGCCGATGGTGGCCAACGACGGCCCGCACTACGGCGACAACGTCAAGCTGGCGGGCCCTGGCAAGTACCACCTGAAGCTGATCGTCGATGCGCCGATGCAGACGGGCCACATGGCGTTCGGCCGTCACGTCGACAAGGAAACGGGCGTGGGCCCGTGGTTCAAGCCCATCACAATTGAATACGACTTCCCGTTCGCGGGCATCGGCAAGAAGGGCGGCTACTAAAGCACGCCGCGGCACGCCACAGCACGGCGCAGCACACCGCGGCACGCCGCAGTACACCGCGGCACGCCGGACGGCCCGCGGTGCGCATGACTGAGGCGCGCGCGGGTTGCGGGCCGCTCGCGCACAGACGTGGCGCAAGGGTGGCAGGCACGACACAAGGAGCAGGTAAGACCGATGACTGGAATCCGGAAGTTTGCGGCGCTCGCGCTCAGCGCGTCTTTTGCAGCGTCGCTCGCGCTCGTCGCCAATGTGGCGTACGCCGACGATCTGCCGACGTTCAAGCTGGAAATGGCCGACGGCAAGCTCAATCCCGCGCGCATCGAGGTGCCGGCGGGCAAGCGCATCAAGATCGAGGTGCGCAACACGGGCAAGGGCGCGGCCGAGTTCGAGAGCGTCCAGTTGCGCAAGGAGAAGGTGCTGGCGCCGGGCGCGGACTCGTTCGTCGTGATCGCGCCGCTGGATCCGGGCGAGTACAAGTTCTTCGACGATTTCCATCAGCAGGCGCAGGGCGTGATCGTTGCCAAATGAGTGTTGCCAATGCGTGTTGCCAGGTGCGTGGCGCCAGATGAGCGTTGGCAGCTGAGCATTGCAAGGCGATGGATTGCGCGCGGCGCTCGTCGCGAAGCAGGGAACGTGGCCGGCGCATGAGCTGGCGGCAGGAGGTGTTTCAATGGGTCAGGTTTTGTTCATCGTCTGGCGGGAGAGTGTCGAGGCGCTGCTCGTCGTCGGCATTCTGTATGCGTGGCTGAAGAACGGCGACGCCGATGCAAGGCGCGGTCTGCCGTATCTGTGGGCCGGCGTGGGCGCCGGCGTGCTGGCGGCGCTCGCGCTGGGCGCGGCGCTCGTGGGCTTCACGGAAGTGCTCTCCGGCGACGCGCAGGACTACTTCCAGACCGGCATGGTGCTGGTCGCGTGCGTGCTGATCGTGCAGATGGTGCTGTGGATGAAGCAGCACGGGCGCACGCTCAAGCGCGAGATGGAGCAGTCGCTCGCAGAGACCACGCGCGACGCGAACTGGTGGGGTATCACGGTGCTCGTCGCGCTCGCCATCGCGCGCGAGGGCAGCGAGACGGTGATCTTCCTGTACGGCCTCGGTTTCGGCCAGTCGGGCCACGTGGATGCGAGCCAGTATGCGGCCGTGCTGCTGGGCCTTGGCCTCGCGTTCCTCACGTTCTACCTGCTGCAGCTGGGCGGCAAGGTGTTCTCGTGGCGCCACTTTTTCCGCGTCACCGAGATCATGCTGCTGTTCCTCGGCGCGGGCCTGTTCCAGACCGGCGTCGACAAGCTCATCGACAAGGAAGTCTTGCCGACGCTCGTCGACCAGGTGTGGAACTCGTCGGCAATCCTCGACGATTCGAGCACCTTCGGCTCGCTCGTCGCGACGCTCACGGGCTACCGCGCTCATCCGGCGCTCATGAACCTGATCGCTTATGCGGCGTACTGGCTCGTGGTGTGGTGGCTCGCGCGCCGCGCTACCGGCCGCGCCGCCGCCGTGACCAGAGGGCGGGCAGCATGAGTTGCGCTTCGGGCCAGACACGGGTCCCGCGCGCTCAGCAGCAGGGCTGGCTCGCCCAGGCGGGTCAATGGATGCAGCGGCACGGCGCGGCCATTCGCGCCGTGCAGTGGGTCGTCGTGGCGGTCTATGCGTTCCTGATCCTCGTGCCCGCGGTCATGCCGCTGCCCGGCGACACGGCGCATCTGTGGAACAACCTCACGCTCGCGGCGCAGTTCGTGTTCTGGGGCATCTGGTGGCCGTTCGTGCTGCTCTCGATGGTGCTGCTCGGGCGCGTGTGGTGCGGCGTGCTTTGCCCCGAAGGCGCGCTCAGCGAATTCGCGAGCAAGTTCGGACGCGGCTGGGCCATCCCGCACTGGATGCGCTGGGGCGGCTGGCCGTTCGTGGCGTTCGGTCTCACCACCATCTACGGGCAGATGGTGAGCGTCTATCAGTACCCCAAGGCGGTGCTGCTCGTGCTGGGCGGCTCGACGCTCGGCGCGATGGTCATCGGCTTCCTGTACGGGCGCGAAAAGCGCGTCTGGTGCAAGTATCTGTGCCCCGTGAACGGGGTTTTCTCGCTTCTGGCGCGTCTCGCGCCGTTTCACTTCAAGGTCGACGAAGACGCCTGGCGCAATTCGTACACGCACGGCGAGCACGGCGGGCGTCGCGTGATTCCTGTGAACTGCGCGCCGCTCGTGCCGCTGCGCAACATGAAGGGCGCCGCGGATTGCCACATGTGCGGGCGCTGCAGCGGCCATCGCGACGCGATCGCGCTCACGTGGCGCTCGCCCTCGCAAGAAGTGGTCGAGCTCGGCGACAAAGCGGCGAGCGGCTGGGACACCGCGCTCATTCTCTACGGCCTGCTTGGCATCGCGATCGGCGCGTTTCACTGGACCGGCTCGCCGTGGTTCATCGACCTCAAGCAGTCGATCGCGGGCTGGCTCATCGATCAGAACATCACCTGGCCGCTCGACACCAATGCGCCGTGGTTCCTGCTCACGCACTATCCGGAGCAAAACGATGTGTTCTCCTGGCTCGACGGCACCATGATCGTGGGCTACATCGTCGCGACGGGGCTCGTCTACGGCACCGCGCTGTTGGCACTGCTCGCGCTCTCGAGCGCGCTTGTGGGACGTGTCGGACGTTTCGAGATGCGCCGGCTCCACCACTTCGCCCAGTCGCTCATTCCGCTCGCGGGCGCGGGCGTGTTCCTCGGCCTCTCGGCGACTACGCTCTCGCTCCTGCGCGCCGAGCACGTGCCGCTCGACTGGGCCGCGGACGTGCGCATCGCGATCCTCGTGATCACGAACGCCTGGAGCGCGTGGCTCGCGTGGCGCGTCACGGGCCGCTACAGCACGCGCTTGTGGCAGCGCGCGCTCGCGCTGGCGGGCTTTTGCGCGGCGCTCGCCGTGGTCGACAGCGCCTGGTGGCTCATGTTCTGGGGCTGGACGCATTGAGCACACGGTGTTTGAAGCACATGCTGGAAACCGCGCGAGGCGGCGTCCTTCTCGTCAATCGCGAATGACGGGTATACGTAGAAGGGCAGCGCAAAGGCGCGAGCGCGAGTGTTAATCTCAATAAACCGGGTCGGCAGAGGCGCCACCCGGTCTTTGACTTTTCGGAGAGACGTATGCGAACGCGAGCAGTACTGACCGACGAAGACGTGACGAAAGTGGCCGATGCGGCCATCGCGCACGCCCGTGCGAACGAGTGGAGTGTGACGATCGCGATCGTCGACGACGGCGGGCATCTACTGTATCTGCGCCGTCTCGACGGCGCTCCGGCCATCAGCAGCGAGGTGGCGCCGGGCAAGGCCCGCACGGCCGCGCTGGGGCGCCGCGAAAGCCGCGTCTACGAAGAGGTGATCCGCCAGGGCCGTACGGCGTTCCTGAGCGTGCCGCTCACGGCCATGCTCGAAGGCGGCGTGCCGATCGTCGTGAGCGGCGACGTGATCGGCGCGGTGGGCGTCTCGGGCGTGAAGTCCGACCAGGATGCGGCCGTCGCACAGGCGGGCATCAAGGCGCTCAACCTCGAGTAAGCGCGGCAGTCACGGCGTGAAGAGGCGCGCCGTGACGCGCGCCGTGGCAGGCAGCAAAAGCAAAAAGCCGCGGACGGTGCCGCGGCTTTTTGCTTTTTGCTTCGTACGCCGGGCGCTTCGCGCGACGCGGCGATTTTCATGGGTGAGAACAAAAAAGTGGCCTGGCTGGCTGGACGGCTGCTTGAAGGATGTGTGCACGAACGAAGGGGTCTAGATCTCGCGTGCAAACCGTCGTTGCTGGCTAATGCCCAACGCCCCTCATGGGAGGCGGTCCCCACAATACCCGGTACGACCTACTTGGTCAGAATCAGCTTGCCGAGTCGCGTCGCGCGCAGCTGGTACGTCTCCCCGTTATGCACGATGCTCACGTGGCTGCGGCCTTGCAGCAGCGCCGTGCTGTCGAGCGTGCGTTCGCTGGCCGCTTGCGCGCCGCCCGATGCGCCACCCTTCAAGCCACCCGCGGTGCCGCCCGTTATGCCGGCCGGGCTGACGCCTTTACGCGTGACAGCGGGCGCAGCGGGCTTCGACGGATGCGAGCCGGTCAACGCGGTGCCGGTGCGGCGCAGGCTGAGTGTCGGTGAGCGGTTGAAATCGGTCATGAGCGTGACGGGGTTGGATCTCGATTCGATGGATTGATGATAAATGATAATCGTTCCCATTCGCAACTTCGCTAAATTCATCGAAACCGAATAGCGATAGCTCGACCCACAAACGACGACGCCCGGCATCGAGCCGGGCGCACGAGAGGAGCGGCCGCTCGAAGCGGCTCAGTGCAACGGCGCTTCGGACTCGCCCGGACCTTGCACGTACTGCCGGATCAGCCGAACGGTGTCGATATCCGACTCGCGATACGCCGACTTCACGATCTCCGAAGTCTGGCGGTCGTCTTCGGTATCGGCCGTCGGCAGCGTGGTGCGGTACTCGAAGCGCAGGAACAGCTGAAGCTCGTCGGGCTGCTCGATCGTCATCGTGAGCGAGCCGCCCACATAGTCGGCGGTCGGCGAGATGTCGTAGCGCACGTTCTCGTTCGGCGTGAGCGTGACGCGGTCGCGCACCGTGGCATGGCCGTAGTGCAGTTCGCGCTCGAGCGTGTTGCCCTCGCGCGAGAGGATCGTGCAGTCGTCGAGACCGATCACGAAAAGCTGCGGCTGTTCCGCCCGCAGCACTAGGCCTTCCCAAAGCTGCTCGCGCGTCATGGGCGGGACGAGCGGGTTCAGTGGGTCGTTGATCTGGATGAGGTGTTCGAAATTCAAGGCGGCGCCTCTAAGTCGGTTTCCGTCCGCCGCCGCTCACGCGGCGACGAGCCCCGAACGGATCGTGATCGCGTTCGTCAAGACCTTGTGGACCGGGCAGGCGTTGGCGATCTGCAGCAGGCGTTCGCGCTGCTCGTCCGAGAGCGCGCCTTCGAGCACGATCTGGCGATCGATCGTCGTACCTTCATTGCCGGTTTCCATCGAGAGCTTCACGCGCACGCCGTCGAGCGGCCACTCCTTGCGCTGTGCATACATCTTGAGCGTGATCGACGTGCAGGCGCCGAGGCTCGAGAGCAGCAGCGAATAGGGCGCGGGGCCGGTGTCGCCGCCGCCGAGTCTCGCCGGTTCGTCGGCGAACCAGGTGTGGGTGCCGTCGTCGAACTGGACCTGATAGTTGGTCGAGCCAATGTGTGCGGTGACTGCGGTTGCGGCCATGCGCTCCTCGCGGGCGGAACGGTTGAAAGGGAACACGCCGCGGCCGGTCGGGCCGGTCCGTTGGGCCGGCCCGTCGGGCGCGCGGCATGCAAAGCCTTATTGTGACGGAAAGCGGATAAAGCTGCGGAGGTGTCGACTGGGCGCGCCAGGCCAACGCGCCTTGTTGATGCATCGAAGGCGCGCCGCCGGCGCTGCGCGCTTCAGTGCGCTCTGTGCATTCAAGCGCATTCAGTGCGCGATGCGCCCCATGCGCCCGGCCTGATAGTCGAGCACGGCCTCGCGAATCTCCTGCTCGGTGCTCATCACGAACGGGCCGTAGCGCACGACCGGCTCGTTGAGCGGCACGCCGCCGATCAGCAGGACTTCGACGGGCTCGGTTGCGTCGGCGGGCGCGGCAATCGTGACCGTGTCGCCGTCGCCGGCGAACGTCACCATCTGCTGCGCGCCGATAGCCTCATCGTTCGCGCCATATTGCGCCGTGCCGGAAAGGCCATAGGCGAACACATTCCAGTTGGCGGGCACCGGCTGTTCCACGCGTGCGCCGGGTGCGAGCGTGAAGTGCAGGTAGAGGATGGGCGTGCGCGTCTCGATGGCCGCGTTCACGCCGAGCGACTCGCCCGCGATCACCTTGACCGTGGCCTTGCCGTCGGCCGATTGCCCCTGCGGGATGCGCGTGTGCGAGATCTCCTGATAGCGCGGCGCGATCATCTTGTCGCGCGCGGGCAGGTTCACCCACAGCTGCAGGCCGTGCACGCGACCGCCCGTGCGCGCGAATTCGGGGTCGGGCATCTCGCTGTGGACCACGCCGGCGCCGGCCGTCATCCACTGAACATCGCCGGGGCCGAGCGTGCCGGAGTGGCCTGCCGAGTCCTTGTGGCCGAAGCGCCCCTCGAGCGCATAGGTGACCGTCTCGAAGCCGCGGTGGGGATGGTCGGGCGCGCCCATGGCCGCGCCGGGCGCGTAATCGACAGGCCCCATCTCGTCGAGCAGCAGGAACGGGTCGAAATCCATCAGCTGGCGCGTGGGGAACGGGCGATGGACGATGAATCCACCGCCTTCGGTGGTGCGAACCGCGGGAAAAACGTGGGCGATCGAACGGACGGCCGACATGGATATCACCTCGAAAAAATGGGAATTACGCGATATGCGAAACAAACCGCTATTATAGGTAGCCGATTTGGCCTGTTTGACCGCCTGATCGCAATGGATTGTCCCATCGCTGGAACGACGACATGAAAATCGATTCGCACAACCTGAACGACCTGATGTACTTCTCGCAGGTGGTGGAGCACGGCGGATTCTCGGCGGCCGAACGCGTGCTCGGCATTTCGAAGTCGCGGCTCTCGCGGCGGGTGAGCGAGCTGGAGGCATCGCTCGGCGTGCGTCTGTTGCAGCGCTCCACGCGCAAGCTCGCGCTCACCGAGGCGGGCGAGCTCTTCTACCAGCATTGCCGCGCCATGCTCTCGGAGGCACAGGCCGCGGTGAACGTCGTTCAGTCCTTGCGTTCGTCGCCGCGCGGCACGGTGCGCGTGAGCGTGCCGGTCACGCTTTCGCAAACCATCTTTGCGCAGATCATTCCCGAATTCATGCATCGCTTCCCGGAAGTGCGGGTGGTGGTGCGCGTGACGAACCGCGTGATCGACCTCTTCGAGGATTCGGTCGATATTGCCTTGCGCGTGCGCTCGGAGCCGCCGGAGAACGCCAACATCGTGGTGCGGCCGCTGTGGCGCACCGAGCAGATGCTGGTGGGCGCGCCGAGCCTGCTCGCGCAGAATGCGCCACCGCTCACGCCCGAAGATCTCGAACGCTTCGAGACGCTCGACACCCCCACGAGCGACGGCCGTCACGTGTTCCATCTGATCGCGCCGGACGGCAAGCATCACGCGCACGAGCACGAGCCGCGCCTGATCACCGCCGACCTCATGATGATTCGCGAGGCCGTGCTGCAGGGCCTCGGCATCGCCGCGCTGCCGGAGATGATGTATGGCGCCGCGCTGCGCTCGGGCAAGCTCTCGCCGGTGATGCCGGGCTGGACGCTGCCGGTGCCGCAGCTCTACGCGGTCTTTCTCTCGCGTCAGGGCATGGTTCCCGCGGTGCGCGCGTTCGTCGACTACCTGGTCGAGGTGCTCGATGCGGACAAGAGCCTTCAGCAGGAATGCCCGCTCAGGAGCGATGTCGTTGCGCTGATGGGCGAGGGCGCTGGGAAAGGCGCGCCAGGTGCCGAGAGCAGCCTGCCGCACACGAAGGCCGTGCGCAACATCGAAACCGCTTGAAGCGTACGTGGCGCATCACAGGGAGACGCTTTGCGAACGCGTACGGGCGTGCGCTTGTATGAAACTTGGGACAATGCACATCGCACGCCAAGCGCAATTTGCATTTAGGCATTCAAGCGTCGTCGGCAATCGTTACTTTCAATGGCCGAAGTATTGAACGTGTGCAGCGAGAGGAATATATTGGAGTCCTTCTCGCCAAGCACCGGTCTTGAGCGGGAATTGATGGCCGCTATCATAGTGGGCCTTCAGGGCTGAAAGCGCAGTCCGTGTCGAACACGGCATGTCGCATGTGCCGACGTGAACCGAGCGATTGTCGGGGAGTGTCGCCACCGCCCGAATGCGCCGCGTGCGCACGAAAAAAGGCCCTCATCTGACGATGAGGGCCTTTTACTTGGTACTTCGAAAAGCGTCAGACCGCTTTTCGCACGCTCAATGACGGGCCGGATCGGTGACGAAGCCGAGCTTCGTGAGGCCGCCGCTTTGCGCCGCGGACATCACCTGCGCAACTTTCTCGTAGGCGACCTTGCGGTCCGCGTTCAGATGCAGCTCGGGCTGCGGTTGCTGTTGCGCTGCTGCGGCGATCTTCGTTTTGAGCGCGTCGTCGCTGACGGCCGCGCCGTCCCACAGCACCGTGCCGTCCGCCTCGATCGATATGTTGATCTGCGCGGGCTTGGTGTCTTCCTTCTGGCTGCTCGCATGCGGCAGATCGATCTTCACGGCGTGACGGATCACGGGAATCGTCACCATGAAAACGATCAGGAGAACCAACATGACGTCGACGAGCGGCGTCATGTTGATCTCGTTCATGAGGCCATCGTCGTCGTCGCTGGCAAAGGGGCTCATCGCCATGTTGCTTGCCTCCGCTCGTTAATGGTTGCGCGCTGCGACGCGCAGATTGCCGTTCTTCGCCGTCGACGAGATATGCGCGCCCGTCACGAAGAACGCATGCAGGCCGTGCGCAAAGCGGTTGAGCTTCGTGACGACCGCCTTGTTGCCGCGCGTGAGCGCGTTATAGCCGAGCACCGCCGGAATTGCGACAAAGAGGCCGAATGCCGTCATGATCAGCGCCTCGCCCACCGGGCCCGCAACGGCGTCGATCGAGGTCTGGCCCGTCGCGCCGATAGTAAGCAGTGCGTGATAGATGCCCCATACCGTGCCGAACAGGCCGACGAACGGCGCCGTGCTGCCGATCGAGGCGAGGATCGCGAGGCCCGACTGCATCTTCGCAACGCAATCGTCCATGGTGTCCTTCAGGCAGCGCGTGACCCAGTCCGATACGTCCATGCGGTCGTGCAGATGCGGCTGCGTCTGGTGATGGTGGTCGGCGGCTTCCTGGCCCGAGAGGGCGAGGGCGAGGAACGGGTTGTCCTCGCGCGTGCCGTTGCCGAGCTTCTTCACGCCATCGGCGAAGTCCTCCGAATGCCAGAACGAGGTCTCGGCGTTCTTCGTGAGGCGCTTCAGGCGCGCGACGTTCCAGCCCTTCACGACGATCACGCACCACGACAGCACCGACATGATCAACAGCGCGAGCGCGATGCCGCGCGTCACGAAATCCCCTTGCGCCCAGACGTGGGCGATACCGTAGTTCTGCATGGTTTTTCCTCTATTTCAATTCGTCTAAACGGTGCAATGCTCAGGTCAGTTCTCAGGCGGCCGCATCGCGCGCGCGGCGGCCCGCAGCGGCCCCTTGCCTGCAAGACTCAATCTTGCAGGCTGAAATCGAACGGCTGGGTGTAGGCCGCGCGCACGGGCTGGCCGTCTTCCATATACGGCTTGCACGCGCTGCTGCGCATGGCGGCGAGCGCGGCGTCGTCGAGGCGGCTGTAGCCGCTGCTCTTCTTGAGCTCGATGTTCTCGAGCTTGCCGGTGAGCCCCACCACGAAGTGCACGTAGGCGACGCCGGTCTCGCCGCGGCGCTTCGAGAGCATCGGGTAGTCGGGCTGAACGATGTTGCAGTCCAGATGCGAGACGTTCTTGGGCGCGGTGAGCGCCATCGTCGGTTTGCCTTGTGCGGGAGCGGCGGCCTGCGGCGCTGGCGCTGCAGTGGACGGCGCGGGGGCGGGTGGCGCCGGTTCGGCGGGCGCGGGTGCCTCGGCCACGTGCTGCGAGGGTGCGTCGGTCACCGGCAGCGGTGTGGGCGTTGGCTTTGGTTTTGGCTGAACCTTGGGTTTTTCGCGGCTCACGTGCGGCACTGGCTTGGGCGGCGGCGTGGGTGTCGACTGGATTGCGGCCGGCGCGGCCACCGGCTCCGGCTGGAGCAGTTCGGCCGTGATCGTGCGGGATTCGAGCGCAACGGGCGTCGCGACGTTGCGTTGGGTCAGGACGACGGCAATGAGCGTGGCGTGCAGCGCGATGACGATCGCGCCAGCGGTCACGGCGCGGCGATGCGTGCCTGACGTAAGAAAAGCGGGAAGCACTGGCGCGTTGGCGGTGGTTTGGGAAGCCTGCATGTTAGCGTGGCCGTCCGAAAGACGACGGCGCGCTGGCAGGGCAACGCGTCGCGACGGGCGGCTTTATTTGCGAAAGATCAACAGCGAGATGCACACGGTGGTCACGAATCCGATCAGCAATTCCATCCCGGTAAACTCCTCTTTAGAAGGAAACGGGGGCTAGCTGGCTGGTCGTGAAACTGGCTTGCTGTCGGCAGTAAAGCGCCCGGGCGTAAAGCGTGCGAGCGGTGCAGCAAAGGCGCGCGCCGCAAAGGGCGAGACGCGCCTTGTGGTTCTCAGGCGGCCTTGCGCTCGTAGAACGTGAGGGGGACGGCCTGCGGCACGGCGACCGGATGCGCATGGCTCACGCCGCAGCGGGTTGCGCAGGCGCCGCTTTGCGCCATCACTTCGCGAACGGATTCTTCGCACTTGCCGCAGCAGGTCGCGACGCCGAGTTCGAACTGCAACTCGTCGAAAGAGTCCATGCCCTCCGCGATGGAGGCACGAATCGTCCGGTCGGAGACGGACTTGCACACGCAGACAATCATGATGGACCGCAATAGATAGGGGTAATGCGAATTATTATCATTATGTTTGTCCGCTTTGGCAAGCGCGCAGACGGATTTTTTGTAACAAAACCGGACCCTTAGCAGGGATTTTGCTGTGAATCAAAGCGGGCTGGGGACCCGGTGTGATGGGGATAAAGCAGGGCCGGAAGGCGGAGTCCCGGCGGGCGCGGGAGGGGGCGGTTGGGGCAGGGAAGATGGGCGGCGAGCGGAAAACGGGGGCCGGAATGAGACCTGGGTCGCCGCTGGCGGAGAGGTCGTTGTGCGTGAGCGACTCAGGCGGCGTCGGCTTCGAGTTCGCGCGTGCGTCGCGAAGGAATGCTCACGCATTCGACTCGCGCGTCGATGCCGAGCAGCGCCGCCGCGAGCATCCGCAAGTGGGCGCCGTCGCTCGTCGAGCAGAAGCGCGCCGGCGTGCCGCTGGCCGTGCTGCCGTCACCAGGGGTGGCCGGTTGGGCGCGCAAGCCATGCTGA
This sequence comes from Paraburkholderia silviterrae, assembly GCF_004353915.1. Lineage (GTDB taxonomy): Bacteria > Pseudomonadota > Gammaproteobacteria > Burkholderiales > Burkholderiaceae > Paraburkholderia > Paraburkholderia silviterrae. The sequence continues at coordinate 52,489 of NZ_SMRP01000002.1, forward strand.
TCGAGCACGCGCTCGAGCTGGCGCGCGATGGCGACGCTCGTATCCACGAGCGTCATGCTCTCGCCCACGATCGAGCGGATGGCCATATCGAGAAAGGGGTAGTGCGTGCAGCCGAGCACGAGGGTGTCCGCGCCGGCGTCGAGCATCGGCTGCACGTAGCCGCGCAGCAGCTCGACGAGCGCCGGCGAGCTCACGTCGCAGCGCTCGACCGCTTCCACGAGGCCGTGGCCCGGCTGGCACAGCACGCGCAGATCGGCGGCGTGACGCTCGACCAGCGCCTGAAAACGCGCGCTGCGCAGCGTCACCTGGGTGGCGAGCACGCCGGCCACGCGCGACTTCGAGATCGATGCGGCGGGCTTGATGCCGGGCTCCACGCCCACGAGCGGGATGGACAGCCGTTCACGCACGAGCGCGATGGACTGCGCGGTCGCGGTATTGCAGGCCACGACGAGCGCCTTGGCTCCCTGCGCGACGAGCCATTCGCAGATGGCGAGCGTGCGGTCGGCGATGAAGTCGTCGTCGCGCGCGCCGTAGGGCGCATAGCGTGAGTCGGCCACATAGACGATCTGCTCGGCGGGCAAATGCGCGCGCACGGCGCGCAGCACCGAGAGGCCGCCGAGCCCGGAATCGAAGATGCCGATGGGCGCGTCGCAGTAGGAGGCCGTTGGGTTCATCAGGACTCGACCGAACCCATCGCCGATTGCTGGTAGTTCTGGATGCCGACCTTGTCGATGAGGTCGAGCTGGGTTTCGAGCCAGTCGATGTGCTCTTCGGTGTCGTCGAGGATCTTCACGAAAATCTCGCGCGAGATGAAGTCGCGCACGGACTCGCAATAGACGATGGCTTCCTTGCAGGTGGACTGCGAAATCTGCTCGAGCTTCAGATCGCATTCGAGGATTTCCTTGGTCTCTTCGCCGATCAGCAACTTGTGCAGGTCTTGCAGATTGGGCAGGCCGTCGAGCATGAAGATGCGCTCGATGAGCAAGTCGGCGTGCTTCATTTCGCCGATCGATTCGTCGTACTCGTGCTTGCCGAGCTTCTCGAGGCCCCAGTGCTTGTACATGCGGGCATGCAGGAAATACTGATTGATGGCGGTCAGCTCGTTCTTGAGCTGCGCGTTCAGGTATTCGATGACTTTTTTATCGCCTTGCATGATTTTGTTCCTTCTTTGGTGGGGCAGTAGTTCGAAGACTGGTTTCAAACAATAAACGCTCGATCCGTAAAAGCCAAGGCCAAATCTGCACCGAAATCCGGCCTGAATCAGGCATTTGTGCCGTCCTGCGAATTAATCTCAGTCCGCTTCGCGTTACTCAGTCGCTACTCGGCCATTACTCAGCCGATACTCGGCCGTTACTCAAGCGTTAATCAAAAAAAACCGGGGCGCTGGGCCCCGGTCTTTGCATCGGCTGAATCAACTACCAGCCGATCAACAGGCATCAGTTGCGCATCAGGCCGTCGCGACCGGAATTTTGCCGATCTTCGCCTGCCATTCGGCGGGGCCGGTCTTGTGGACCGAGGTGCCCGACGAATCCACGGCGACCGTCACCGGCATGTCCTGCACGTCGAACTCGTAAATGGCTTCCATGCCGAGGTCTTCGAACGCGAGGACCTTCGAGCCGCGGATCGCCTTCGAAACGAGGTAAGCCGCGCCGCCCACGGCCATCAGGTAGGCCGCCTTGTGCTTCTTGATCGCCTCGATCGCGACCGGGCCGCGCTCGGCCTTGCCCACCATCGAGATGAGGCCCGTTTGCGAGAGCATCAGCTCAGTGAACTTGTCCATGCGCGTGGCGGTGGTGGGGCCTGCCGGGCCGACCACTTCGTCGCGCACCGGATCGACCGGGCCGACGTAGTAGATCACGCGGTTCTTGAAGTCCACCGGCAGCTTCTCGCCCTTGGCGAGCATGTCGGCGATGCGCTTGTGCGCGGCGTCGCGGCCCGTGAGCATCTTGCCCGAGAGCAGGAGCGTCTGGCCCGGCTTCCACGAAGCGACTTCTTCAGGCGTGAGCGTGTTCAGATCGACGCGCTTGCTGGTTTCCGTGTTCGGTTCCCAGTTGACCTTCGGCCATGCGTCGAGCGACGGCGCTTCGAGCTTGGCCGGACCCGAGCCGTCGAGCACGAAGTGCGCGTGGCGCGTGGCGGCGCAGTTCGGGATCATCGCGACGGGCTTCGAAGCCGCGTGCGTGGGAGCCGCGTGAATCTTCACGTCGAGCACGGTGGCGAGACCGCCCAGACCCTGCGCGCCGATGCCGAGCGCGTTGACCTTCTCGTGCAGTTCCACGCGCAACTCTTCGACCCAGTCCTTCGGGCCGCGCTTGATGATGTCCTGGATGTCGATGGATTCCATCAACGATTCCTTCGCCATCAGCATCGCCTTCTCAGCGGTGCCGCCGATGCCGATGCCGAGCATGCCCGGCGGGCACCAGCCCGCGCCCATCGTCGGCACGGTCTTGAGCACCCAGTCGACGATCGAGTCGGACGGGTTGAGCATCACGAACTTCGACTTGTTCTCCGAGCCGCCGCCCTTGGCCGCAACCTGAACGTCGACCTTGTCGCCCGGCACGATCTCGTAGTGGATCACGGCCGGCGTGTTGTCCTTCGTGTTCTTGCGGCCGCCTTCGGGCGGGCTCACGATCGAGGCGCGCAGCACGTTGTCCGGGTTCAGGTAACCGCGGCGCACGCCTTCGTTGATCATGTCGGTGACGCCCATCGTGGCACCGTCCCAGCGCACGTCCATGCCGACCTTCACGAAGATCGTGACGATGCCGGTGTCCTGGCAGATCGGGCGCTTGCCTTCGGCGCACATGCGGCTGTTCGTGAGGATCTGCGCGATCGCGTCCTTCGCGGCCGGGCTCTCTTCGAGCTCGTACGCGCGGCCGAGCGCCTCGATGTAATCCTGCGGATGGTAGTAGCTGATGTATTGCAGCGAATCCGCAATGCTCTGGATCAGGTCTTCCTGTTTGATGACGGTCATGGCTAGCTTCTGTGGGGACAGGGGTGTTTTGAATCGTGTGATCGGCGCGCCGGTTTTACTCCGCGCAGTCAGTCTGATACGGCCGCCTCGCGCACTGCGGCGCTCGTGGGCACCGGATGGCGCGCGGCAAGGTCGTGGTAGTGCTCGGGGTGCGTATGCGTGGTGATGCGGTCGATCCACGCCATCACCAGCGCGGAGAGCAGGAAGGCCACGTGAATGGCCACTTGCCATATCACCGTGCGCTCGGAAACCGCGTCGGGATTGATGAAGGTTTTCAGCAGATGAATCGACGAAATGCTGATGAGCGCCATCGCGAGCTTCACTTTGAGCACGCCGGCGTTCACGTGGTCGAGCCATTCGGGCTCGTCGGGGTGGCCTTCGAGCCCCATGCGCGAGACGAAGGTTTCGTAGCCGCCCACGATCACCATGATGAGCAGGTTCGAGATCATCACCACATCGATCAGGCCGAGCACGGCGAGCATGATGCTCGTCTCGTCGAGCGACATGGCGTGGGTGACGAGGTGCCAGACTTCCTTCACGAACAGCACGCAGTAGACGGTCTGCCCGACGATCAGCCCAAGATAGAGCGGCACCTGCAGCCAGCGGCTCATGAAGATGATGCTGGGCAGCAAGCGCATGCGGCGAGGGCGAGCGGCGGACGGCGGCTGGGGACGTGCAGCGGACATGGGCGTTTCACGAGTGACGGAAATCGGGCGCGGACCTGGGCACGGGCGGCGTGGGGTGCGGCGACCGGGGCTCCTCTTGCCTCGTGGCGAGTTTCGAGTCCTTGTCGCGCTGCGCACGCCGCCTGGCCGCGAGGGCCGGGCGGGCGCTATTGTAACGCGTTGGCGCGCCGCTTCGCCGGGACGCCGACAGGCGAGTATTACGAAATACTTACGACGCCACGGGCGGCAGCCGCCTGGTCTTCAGGCTCGCGAGCGCGATGCCGCCGACCACGCAGGCGAGCGCGATGCCATGCGCGGGCGTGGGCCGCTCGCCAAGGAAGGCGATGCCGTATAGCGCCGCCGCCACCGGCAGCACGGCGGTGAAGACCCCCGCGATGCTGCCCGGCACATGGCGGATGCCCATCATCCAGAGGCAGAACGAAAACACGCTGGCCGAGAGCCCATACCAGAGCACGAGTGCCCAGACGCTCGCGGGCACGCTCGCATAATCGGGCGACAGCGCGAACGACAGGGCGCTCGGCAACCCGACCGGCAGCATCAGCACAAAGCCGAACAGGTGGGTATATGCACAGATTTCGAGCGGCGCGAGCGTTTGCGTGAGCCGGCGCGAGAGGATCACATAGAACGATTCGCAGCACACCGCGCCCAGCACCATCAGGTTGCCCACGAACGACCCCGCATCGGGCGATCCGCCATCGACATGCGCAAGATTGATGACGGCGATGCCCGCAATGGCGAGCGCGATCGACACGAACGCCCGCGCGTCGGGCCGCTCGCGCAGGAAGAGCCACGAGAACAGCGCAACCACGGCCGGGATCGTGCTCGTGATGACGCCGGCTGCGACGGCGCTCGTGCGATGCACGCCGCCGAGCATCAGCAGCGTAAACCCGAATGTACCGAAGAGGGCCTGAAGGAACAGATTGATCCATTCGCCACGCTTCACGCGCCGCATGCGCGCGACGCGCAGCAGGGGCCAGAGCACGGCGAGCGCGATTACGAAGCGCAACAGCGCAAACAGAGGAACGGGTAAAAACGCAACGATCGTTTTGCCGATGCCAACATTGCTGCCCACCAGCAGCATGGCGGCGACAAGGAAAAGGGAATGACGGTTCAAGCTGGAATCCGGACACACAGATCAGTTAGCATTCTAAATGGCCGCTTAACTGACTGTCATCGTGTGGCGGTTCGCACACCCAGTCGGCACGCTCGTTCGACGATGCGCCATGCGCGAAGTTGTGCGCCGCGTAAGTAGCGGGTAAGTTGCTGCGCTTAATCTTGCGCGTGTGGGTCCGCGCGCGACGCCATACGAGCGCGATTGCGACTTGATGCAACTAGTTGCAACGCGAGGCGGGCCAGGCGGCCCGGCCGCAGGAATGAAAAATGCCGCGTACGCGCCGGGCATCGGAGCATCGAAGCCGGGGCGTGGCGGCGCAAGGAGACGGCGCGCGCAGGGATCGAAGATCCTGTGCGCGTCCACGAGATTGACGTTTCATCTTCACCAAGGGGTTGTCGATGTCTGCGATTGAATCGGTTCTTCATGAAAACCGCGTGTTTGCGCCTTCCGCGCAAACGGTGGCGGGCGCCACGGTGTCCGGCATGGACGCATACAAGGCGCTGTGCGCCGAAGCCGAACGCGATTACGAGGGTTTCTGGGCGCGCCTCGCGCGCGAAACGCTGACGTGGCAAAAGCCCTTCACGAAGGTGCTCGACGAGTCGAAGGCACCGTTCTACACTTGGTTCGAGGACGGCGAACTCAACGCCTCGTACAACAGCCTCGACCGCCATGTGGAAGCGGGCAACGGCGAGCGCGTCGCGATCATCTTCGAAGCCGACGACGGCACCGTCACCAACATCACCTACCAGGACCTGCTCTCGCGCGTCTCGCGCTTCGCCAACGCACTCAAGAAGCGCGGCGTGAAGAAGGGCGACCGCGTGGTCATCTACATGCCGATGTCGGTCGAAGGCGTGGTGGCCATGCAGGCCTGCGCGCGCATTGGCGCGACGCACTCGGTGGTGTTCGGCGGCTTCTCGTCGAAGTCGCTCAACGAGCGCATGGTGGACGTGGGCGCGGTCGCGCTCATCACCGCCGACGAGCAGATGCGCGGCGGCAAGGCGCTGCCGCTGAAGAACATCGCCGACGAAGCCATCGCCATGGGCGGCTGCGAGGCCGTGAAGAGCGTGATCGTCTACCAGCGCACGGGCGGCAAGACCGGCTGGACCGAAGGCCGCGACCACTGGATGCATGAGCTCTCGCAAGCCGAGAGCGACACCTGCGCGCCGGTGCCCGTGGGCGCGGAGCACCCGCTCTTCATCCTCTATACCTCGGGCTCGACCGGCAAGCCCAAGGGCGTGCAGCACAGCACGGGCGGCTACCTGCTGTGGGCCGCGCAGACCATGAAGTGGACCTTCGACTGGAAGCCCACCGACGTGTTCTGGTGCACGGCCGACATCGGCTGGGTCACGGGCCACAGCTATATCGCCTACGGGCCGCTCACGACCGGCGCGACGCAGGTGATGTTCGAAGGCATCCCCACGTATCCGAACGCGGGCCGCTTCTGGGAGATGATCCAGAAGCACAAGGTCACGGTGTTCTACACGGCGCCCACGGCCATCCGCTCGCTGATCAAGTCCGCGGAAGCCGATGCGAAGATCCATCCGAAGAGCTATGACCTCTCCTCGCTGCGCATCCTCGGCACGGTCGGCGAGCCGATCAACCCCGAAGCGTGGATGTGGTACTACGAGAACGTGGGCGGCAAGCGCTGCCCGATCGTCGACACCTGGTGGCAGACCGAAACCGGCGGCCACATGATCACGCCGCTGCCGGGCGCGACGCCGCTCGTGCCGGGCTCGTGCACGCTGCCGCTGCCGGGCATCATGGCGGCGATCGTCGACGAAACCGGACAGGACGTGCCCAACGGGCAGGGCGGCATTCTCGTCGTGAAGCGCCCGTGGCCCGCGATGATCCGCAACGTCTGGGGCCAACCCGAGCGCTACAAGTCGGGCTACTTCCCCGAGGAACTCGGCGGCAAGCTGTATCTGGCCGGCGACGGCAGCGTGCGCGACAAGGAAACCGGCAACTTCACGATCATGGGCCGTATCGACGACGTGCTGAACGTCTCGGGCCACCGTCTGGGCACGATGGAGATCGAGTCGGCGCTGGTGGCGAACCCGCTCGTGGCCGAAGCCGCCGTGGTGGGCCGCCCCGACGACACCACCGGCGAAGCCGTGGTGGCCTTCGTGGTGCTCAAGGCGACGCGCCCGCAGGGCGAGGATGCCGTGAAGCTCGCCGCAGAACTGCGCGCCTGGGTGGGCAAGGAGATCGGGCCGATCGCCAAGCCCCGCGACATCCGCTTCGGCGAGAACCTGCCGAAGACGCGCTCGGGCAAGATCATGCGGCGCCTGCTGCGCTCGCTCGCGAAGGGCGAGGCGATCACGCAGGACACCTCCACGCTCGAGAATCCGGCGATTCTCGATCAGCTCGGCGAGTCGCTTTGATTGCTGCTTTGATAGCTGCTTCGATAGCGGCTTGATTGCACTCCGATGGCCGGGGTGGGTGTTTCAACACTGACCCCGGGCACCGCGCGCCTCACTCCGGCCTCACGCAAGGCGGATGTTCCCAATTGCCGGCCATGCGCGTTTTTGCTAAACAGGCGCATGGCCGCGCCACACCGCACACCGCAGAACAACATCAACCCCTTGCCTGAGCCGCCCGCGGTGAGCGAGGCGATGGCGCTCGCGCATCGCCGCTACTGGCGCTTCAACGTCGCGCTGATCGCCGTGCTCATGAGCATCGGTTTCGCCGTCTCGTTCATCGTGCCGTTGTTTGCGCGCGCCCTCGACGGCGTGCGTTTCGCCGGCTTCAGCCTGCCGTTCTATATCGGTGCGCAAGGGGCGATCCTCATCTATATCGTGCTCGTGGCCGTCTACATCGTGCTGATGCAGCGCGCCGACCGGGAGCTGCAAGCCGCGCGCGAAGCCGAAACGGCCATTCGCGACGCCAGCCAGGCGCCGCAACGATGAAGCTCGCGCACCGGCTGATCCGCTCCTACGCGCTCTATACGCTCGGCTTTCTCACCTTTGTCTTCGTGATGTGGCGTATCGAGCTCGCCACCGGCCCCGGCATGTGGATCGGTTACGTGTTCCTGTTCGTGCCGATCGCCGTCTATGCCGTGATCGGGCTGCTCTCGCGCACCTCGGACCTCATCGAATACTACGTCGCGGGACGCCGCGTGCCCTCGCTCTTCAACGGCATGGCGACCGCCGCCGACTGGCTCTCGGCGGCCTCGTTCATCGGCCTCGCGGGCTCGCTCTACTCGACCGGCTACGATGGCCTCGCCTACCTGATGGGCTGGACGGGCGGCTACTGCCTCGTCGCGTTCCTGCTCGCGCCCTACGTGCGCAAGCTCGCGCGCTACACCATCGCGGACTTCCTCGGTACGCGCTTCTCGAGCAACCTCGTGCGCGCGCTTGCCGTGCTGGCGACGATCATCTGCTCGTTCGTCTATCTCGTCGCGCAGATCCAGGGCGTGGGGCTGATCGCGGTGCGCTTCATCGGCGTGGACTTCGCCATCGGCATCTTCTGCGGGCTGGCCGGCATTCTCGTGTGCTCTTTTTTGGGCGGCATGCGGGCGGTCACGTGGACTCAGGTCGCGCAATACATCATCCTGATCGCGGCGATGCTGATTCCGGTTTCGTTGATCGCGCATCGAAATGGCCTTGGCTGGCTGCCGCAGCTCGATTACGGCAAGGTGATGCAGCGCGTGGAGGCGCTCGAGCGCGACGTGCGCGACACCAGCGCGGAGGCGAACGTGCGCGACGAGTACGCGCGCCGCGCGGCGCTCTGGCAAGCGCGGCTCGACGCGCTGCCGCAGTCGTATGCCGAGGAGCAGACGCGCCTCGTTGTTGCGCTCGCGGACATGCGCCGCCACAACGGCCCGCTGCGCGACATCGATTCGCTCGAGCACGAGATCGCGCATTTTCCGCGCGACCCCGAAGCCGCGCGCGTGGCGTGGACGCAGCAACGCGACGATCTGCTCGCGCGCGCCGCGCCGGCCGTGCCGATGCACGAACCGTTTCCCGCGGAGAACGACGAAGCGCGGCGCATCCACGAGCGCAATTTTCTTTCGCTGCTGCTGTGCCTCTCGCTTGGCACGGCGAGCCTGCCGCATATCCTCACGCGCTACAACACCACGACCACGGTGGCGTCGGCGCGGCGCTCGGTGGGGTGGACGCTGTTCTTTGTCGCGTTGTTCTATTTGACGTTGCCGGTGCTCGCGGTGCTCATCAAGTTCGAGATCCTTTCGCACCTGGTGGGGCAGCACTTTGCCGACCTGCCGCATTGGGTGATGCAGTGGCGGCGCATGGAGCCGACCATGATCGGCGTAGCCGACATCAACGGCGACGGCATCGTGCACTGGAGCGACATCCAGATGCAGCCCGACATGGTGGTGCTCGCGGCGCCCGAGATCGCGGGGCTGCCGTATGTGATGTCGGGGCTCGTGGCCTCGGGCGCGCTCGCGGCGGCGCTTTCCACGGCGGACGGGCTGCTGCTCACGATCTCGAACGTGCTCTCGCACGACGTGTACTACCACATGGTGGACCCGAATGCGTCGAGCCAGCGGCGCGTGACCATGTCGAAGATCCTGCTGCTGGGTGTGGCGCTGTTTGCTTCGTGGGTGGCTTCGCTGAACGCGGGGAATATTCTGTTTCTGGTGGGCGCGGCGTTTTCGCTGGCGGCCTCGAGTCTGTTTCCGGTGCTCGTGCTAGGCGTGTTCTGGAAGCGCACGACGCGGCTTGGTGCGGTGGCAGGGATGGTGGCCGGGCTTGCCGTGTGCATCTATTACATCGTATCGACGTATCCGTTCTTTACGCAGCTCACGGGCTTCGAAGGCGCGCGCTGGTTTGGCATCGAGCCGATCAGCTCTGGTGTGTTCGGCGTGCCGGCGGGCTTTCTGGCGACGATCGTTGTTAGCCTGATCGACCGCAAGCCGGATGAGTACTCGGTCGCGCTGGTGGATTATATTCGGCATCCTTAGCAAAGGCGTGATCTTTGCGGCATTACGCTGCGTAACGTGCGTTCAGGGCTGTGCCGCCAATGCCTTGTATTTCGCCGCTGTGGCCGGTGGGTGGGGGTGAGGGGAGATCGAGCGGTGCAGCGGCGGCACGGAGAGGTGCCGCCGCGCTTGCGAGGCGATACTGCTACGAGGCGGTGACGGAGGCGACCACAGCGCGGTTGTACGGTTGTGTGGTCGGTGCGCGGAATTTCCACTGTTGTCCCGGCTCAATGCCCGCGGCAGTCGCCGATGTGGTGCCAACGATCGCGCCGCTCGCATCGAGCAGGTTGATCGCGATCGTCGCGGTCTGAATCCTGGTTGCGGTCGTGTTGGTGGCCGTGCCGGTCACATAGCCATTACCGCCGCCACCATAGACGGTGGCACCCAGGTCGCTGATCTGCAGCGCATCGTTGGCCTGCGCTGCTGCCGCCGCGATGGTCAGGATAGCTCCGAGTATGAGCTTCTTCATCATGTAGACCCCTCTCGATAGTTGTGGGTCGTGATATTGAAGCGCAGCGGCGTGTGACGTGGCTTGAGATGTATCAAGGTAAAGGGAAAGGGTGATTAGGTCGCAGGTTGGTGGTGTGGGGTTTGGATTTTCTGGTGGAACCCGGTCGCTGGATCGATTGACCTCGCGGCAAGTTTTTCGCGCTGGCATCTTCGGGCAATGGGATCGCCCAGATGACTACCCGACTCGGGAACTGAGCGCGGTGACTGGGCATCGAGGTGCAGTGGCCGCATTTGGACCTTTAGCTATCTCGTCTTCGAGGCACCCATGTTCGTCGGCACTGTCCGGGAGAACGGCGAAACGTCGGCATGTTGATCTGGATGAGCCCGAACGCGATCGCTCGATGCGCTGTACGACGCCGAATACTGTATAAAAACACAGTATTTCAGCATTGCGCGTACACACGAGCCCACATTAAATTTGGTGGTCGCGTGGTTTTGTGTAAAAATACACACGAGTGCATCGATAATATGAACTCATCCGGGCTAATCCGGATGCTGGAGGGAGATGGTTGGCAACAGGTACGGGTTACCGGCAGCCATCATCACTTTAAGCACCCCGAAAAGGCAGGCCTCGTGACGGTGCCGCACCCGAAGAAGGATCTTCCGATCGGGACGGTCATGAGCATCCTCAAAGCCGCAGGCCTTAAGTGACTGGCTGCGCGCCAGCCCTTAGTCGCGGAACGCGTGAAAAGCGGAATCGTTCAACTTTACAAGGAAGGACAACATGGAATTTCCCATCGCAGTTCATAAGGACGATGGGAGCGTCTATGGAGTGACTGTCCCGGACATTCCGGGTGTGCATTCCTGGGGCGACACCATCGATGATGCGATTAGAAATGCCAAAGAAGCGATTGCCGGTCACGTTTCTACGTTGGTTGAACTCGGTGAAGACGTTGGCTTCGCGTGTTCGACCATTGAAGAGCTGGCGGCAAATCCAGAATACGCGGGCGCAATCTGGGCATTGGTTGAGGTCGACTTGAGCAGGCTGGACAACAAGCCGGAAAGGATCAACATTAGCCTTCCCCGGTTCGTTTTGCGCAAGATCGACTCCTACGTCGAGAAGCGGCACGAAACAAGGAGTGGATTTCTGGCGCGCGCGGCTTTAGAGGCGCTTGCGCATGAATAGCCTGTACGTGGCTGGCTGAAGCGATTGTCAATCGAGAAGGCTCGCTATCCATGCGGACCTTTGTTTTTTTCGGCGCCGATAGAGCCCAAGCTCGTTGAAGCGGGAACGGATCGCCTAAGCCCGATTGAATCGCATAAATGAAAAAGGCTTCCTTGTGGGAAGCCTTTTATATCTTTTGGCGGAGAGAGGGGCAGGCTCCCCGCGCAAAGAAATCCCATAAAAATCAGCGACTTAATCCTGCATGCGAAATATCAGTGTACCAGCAGTTGTGTACCGGAAGAGCTTGCAACCGGTTTCAAATTCGCAGGACGTGAACCCTGCTCGCTCACAACGAACACTTGGTCTACTGCGCGCCCACTTGCATTTTCCTAATCTGCTCTTCGCGATTGTCGAGGTCTTTGCGTCGGTCATCGGTCGTCTGAAGTCTCAACTTAGCGTCCTCCAAGAACATCAGCGCGCGTTCGTAGTTTCGATGTTCTACCTCATAGTTGGTGAGGTAAAGAAGTTCCTCGAGGCTTGCGCGCTCATCAGCACTTTTAGATGCGGCCATGGCACCCCCGATAAGCAGTAGAAACAGCACTCCTGTCCCAAAGGCTGCGAAGACAAACAAATCCCCTCGTCGCGCGTTGTCCTTCGTGAACACCGCTACGAGTCTTTGCTTACTGCCGGGTGTCGACTACCGACCGGACGACGGAGAATCAGCGCAGGGAGATTGAGGCCGCTGGTTTCGCCATCGAAAGCCGTCGGATCATCGAGGAGGCGATTAGCGGATCAGTGGCGGCGCAGGACCGTCCAGGCTTCAGCAAGCTGCTCGATCGTCTCGAGCCGGGCGACGTTCTCGTCGTGACCAAGCTCGATCGCTTTGGACGCAATGCGATGGACGTGCGGTCAACAGTCGAACAGTTGGCAGCAACCGGTGTCCGGGTGCATTGCCTGGCGCTCGGCGGCGTTGACCTTACCAGCCCCGCTGGCCGCATGACGATGCAGGTCATTTCGGCAGTAGCAGAGTTTGAGCGCGACTTGCTGATTGAGCGGACACAGGCCGGATTGCGGCGGGCGAAAGCTGAAGGGAAGGAATTTGGACGCCCATCCGCATTGTCGGCTGATCAGCGCCGTGTCGTACTGGACCGGCTGGCGGCTGGAGAGAGCATTGCGGCGCTTGCCCGGGAGTTTTCTACAAGTCGCCAAACGATCATGCGCGTTCGGGGCGCGGGAGCGTAGACGGCCGCCCAAAGCCAGAAAGCTCGTCGCGGCTCCCAGCCCACGTGCTGCTTCGCCTTGCTGGACGGGCGTTTGCGCGGGCATGCCAGCATTCTGCGACCAGCTGGAAAGATGTCTTCGAATGCTGGGGGTTAACCCTAGAGCGTGATCCTCCTAGACTTTGGTCATCGGATGCAGACAAGTTGTCGCACCGCCCACAAAAGTCATTGGAGGTAGTAATCATGAAATCCCTGATCCAGGCCGTTGCTCTTGCCGCTGCTCTTATCGTCCCCGTTGCTTCGTTCGCCCAGTCGAACGGCCCAGTGACCCGCGCCCAGGTGCGTGCGGAGCTCGTGCAACTCGAAAAGGCTGGCTACAGCCCCGCTCGCGGTAATGACCCGCACTACCCCGACGACATTCTTGCCGCTGAAGCCAAGGTGGCTGCGCAAAACGGCGCAACGAGCGGTTACGGTGGTGTCGCGAGCGGTTCGTCGGACGCAGGTCGTCCGGCTGTGTCGAAGGCCGACTGGAACGCGATGTACAACCACCCGTAATGAATTGATTTTGGACGCACAGGTGGGACGCCAAAAGTATCTGGCCTGAGCATCGCAGTCCGAGCGCGCAGCACCCCAGCGCGTTCCTGTTTAAAGAACTGGCTCGCTAAACGCGGCAATATCCGGCAGCGAGCCAGCCACATTTCGAACACCTCCGCCATTGGGCTCCTGATGGCTTCGCTCGGGCCTTATGGCCCGGGCGCTTTTTCAGATGAACCCTCGCAGCCGGGCATCGTTCGACCGGAGCGAACTGAATCTGCCCCAGTGTTGCGCGTCTACCGCCCCCACCGTTGATCGGCGCCGGCCAGTTTGGGCGGCTCCTTGATCTCTCTGACTTCACCGTCGATGGTCAAATCATCGCGCCGCAGTCGCGCTTCGATCGGCGACTGGGCGTCTCGTCCTGCATCTACAACAGTCCAAGCCGGCGGCGCGGGCTTCGTCTTCGGCTCGTCTCCAAGCAATGGCACGAGCCCGATCAGGCCGAACAGCACGGCCGCTGCAATGGAAATGAGGAGGCGTCCGGAAATGCCGACTTCTGCGGCGTTGGTAGTGGCAACGGCTCCGACGACTGATGGCACGAGGCTCATTTTCCAAATCCGAATCAAGAGAACGCGTAACCGAGGCAATTCTGTACGTCTTCCCACATAACAAGATAAGTTGTCGCTGCATTATGTGCCCAATGTTGTTCCTATGCTGTCGCAAGAATTAGCGAGCGAGCCCTTCATGCGAACCAGACGATACCTGTTGGTGAGAGCGGCTATTCTCACGGGTATGAGCGCACTAGCAACAGTCGTATTTGCGCAAGCATTACCCCAATTTTCGTGGCCCGACAACCGCCTACCTGACGGCGAAGTGGTTTTCACTGTCAAGCGATGGCAAGTCCAAATTGAAGTCAATTCGGGACACGTTGCGCAATGGCAAGCAGCAATGGGGACTGTTTTTCGCGTGGTTAGCTCAGATGCTGGTTGGTTTAACCACGGATTTCAATTGGTGCATAACGTACCCACGCCACCGGGCTTTGTCCTTTGCGGCATGTCTGTCGATGACATTCAATTGAATGGACATGGGGGGGCTTGGTCTGTCACGTATATAGACACGCCAAAACCGATGTACCAAGTGATTTTTACCGCAAGTGCCGACGCTGAAAATCGAGGGGGAACCTCAAAGGGTAAGGTGACCATCCTTGCAGTACCGACTGAATTCGCCACAATTCAACCAGAACCATCGCAATTTAGGCACTTCATGTGGCTGACGGACACTAAAGACCCGATGAAAATATCTTGCCCGAGGAACTCTGACGGCCAATCCAGTGATGGCGACCGCGTTTCAGCCGTTACTGATGAGAAGACGATCGAGGACTTTCCGGGATGGACGACGGCGCCGATGGTCTTAGATCCGCGAAGGCCACCACATTGCCCTCCCGTGGGCATTTCGTCCGCAGACCACCGGTGTAATACAACCCCCTGATGCACAAATATGACGCTAGCAGTTCAACTGAACCGCTGGCCGTTATAAAAAATGGACGTTATCAAAGGATTCTGTTCGAGTTCGGGCAACTCAATTTTTTCGAAGATCGTGTTCGCATGGGCACCAGTAGCGTACTTGTGGCGAAATTCCTCGATGGGCCGGTCTTCAACGAGTCGACGAGGTCCGAACACGTTGACAACGCCTCGCGCTGCCCGTGCCAATCGCCAGGATAGCTCCCACCAAACCACCTCGATGTCAGACCATGGCCGCCCGTCTTTGTCCAGCGGATGCCAAAGCGCGCCCCCGGCTAGCTGATGCCACGGTGAACGAACTGCTCTATTGCTTGAAGGGCCGCGGGCCAATTTGCTAGTCCCGCGTCAACGAGCTTGAACGTGAGATGTTTGATCGTCTCACCCGGCAGTGACTCCAACTGGTCGAGCAGGCGATTCTTCTCTGGCGCCGGCAGATCGGACTCTGCAATGCGATTCCCAATCAACTCCTTCAGCGTGTCCTCGTGGAGCTTGACCGTCACGACACCGAGGATGGCCGACAGGCCGCCGTCGTCAGCCAAGAAGTCCATCCCCTTGGCTGTGATGCGAGGCAAGCCGCTCGCCACGTGCCCGTCCATCCCATACTTGATCGCACTCTCGGCCAAGCCGTGTTCCTCGAGGTAGATTAGGTTGGCGGCATAGCGCTTCGCCGCGGCGTCGTCCATCTCGTTGAGTAGCTGCCGGACGTCGTGCGGCCTGGGGTAGCTCTGGGCGAGCATTTCCAGCAGTTCTCGCTGATAGGTCCGAACAAGGTTCACACAGCCTCCGCTTCTGTCGGTGACGGAAGCAGATAGTAATGGTCGGTCAATGCTTGAGCAACGTTCAATGCACGTTGAATAAATCGCGTCCGCTCATCGATCGGTTACGCGGACAACACTCGAGACGGAATTGGAATCTTCGTCCGGCTTGCCCTTGTGCTGTGTGACTTCGGCGGTAAATGCGACTGTGGCGCCCACCGGGATAACGAATGTCCGCATGTCGTCCATTTCGGCGCCGGGCAGGAACTCGTATAGATCTCCGGTACCGGCCATCAGATCTGCCTTGGCTAGGACCGCTCCAGTGTCCTCGTCGATTACGTCCTTCGCCACCCTCTTCGGATCAACCTCACGTACGCGTAACTCGTACGTGTCGCCGGCCTTGCTATTTAGCTGGAACGTAACGGGCCGTGGATTTTTCGCGTGGACGTGGACGACGACGAGGCGCAAATCGTCCCGATAAGGAAGAACGTTCGCATCCATCGTGAGGTTGAGTTGCCAGTCTCGCGAGCCACTCAGGCCAAAGATCCAAAGCGCCCATCCCCCGGCGACAATAATCGCGAGGCATGAAAGAATCTTCAGGGAGAGGTCGGCAATTTCCGTGGCGCGCTTCAAGCTCATGATTAACCACCATCGCGAGTTGGACCAGGCATGCGGCAGCGCCCAGTGTCTATGCGGCTCCCGACGCCGGCGTGATCGGGATAACCTTGGCTCCAGCCTTGAGCCCGTCGAGGTAGTCCGCCCACTGCTGCATCGCCCGGCGTTCATTGATGAACCGTGTGCGGTTGTACGCGCCGCCAAGGTTGTCGAGCACCGCGTACGCGAACTGGTGCTGGGCGATAAAGTGCGCGCCGCGGCCATGCGCCACGACCTTGGCATTGTAGGCGAGACTCAGTCTGTTCTACTGCCCTTCGGCGAGTGGGAAGACGTTCCTGACAGGTCATCGGCTGGCGGCGATTTTGTGCACGCGTCGCTCAACGCTACAGACGTGGTCCGAACGGGGCGAGCCGCGCCATAGTTACGGCATGGCGTTATGGAGGTTCAACGTCGATTTTGTGGTGAGGCGGACACACAGATTCGGCTTCGTGAGGCCGTCCTTGTCGGGTGCTGACGTATGATCTCGTCGAAGAAAACGAGGGGCGACGATGAAGCCGAACGAGTGGATGTGGCCGCTGGGGGTGCTAGCCTTCGTCATAGTAACGAGCGTGGTCCTCAGACACGCACCGTATACATCAACAGAGACCGCGACGTGGGTTCAAGCGATTGCGTCCGTTGTCGCGATCTGGTGGTCAGGTTCGAGCGCGCGAAGACTGCAGCGAGACATCCAACGCCAAAAAAGGATCACCCGTGCGGGCGCTGTCGTTGAAATTGCGACCGCGGCGTGGAACCTCGCTTCGCACGTGGTAACGCAGTTACCCGACCGTGAAGCGGTTCAACAAGTAGGCAGGGGTGAAAGGCACTTCGACTATCCCGAATTGCAGGAGATGGAACGCGTTACCGTTTCGATACCCTTGCACGACTTGAATACCCCTGAGCTCGTCCGTCTGGTCATGATGCTGACCGCGACGGTGCGCCAGCTTCGTGAAAAAGTGGACTTCATGCTCGCAAATCATCGGGAGATCGACGGAGCGGGGTTTGAGGAGTTCTTCAAAACGCTTGGACAAATGCGGAGTGCGTGCCTTGATATCCGCAACAGAATGGCCGAGCAGCTTGCTGCCATCGAGCACAGTTGAGCCGGGCGTTGTTCGTAGACAACGCAGCCAACCGGTCGCCAGTGAGGGGGTAAGCCAGGCTTAGCCTGCCGCTTGCGGGCGTGTAGATACCAGTGTGGATAGAAATGAAAAGCGGGCCAAAAGGCCCGTATTCATTGGTGTCCTGGCGGAGAGAGGGTCCGCTTCTGCAATCCTTGCAATCGATAGCACCCTCTTAAAATTAATAAATAATTCCGCAGTGTTAACAGCAACTTATCTGTTAACACCCATCTGGGTCTAATAAATATTACTTGCAATCCCTTGCAATAAATAATAGTGTTTATGGTGGGTAGGTTGGTGGGTCTTAAGCAGCAGGGGTGCAAACATGCCGAAGATTGCGAAGGAACTGAGCGCATTGGCCGTATCGCGGCTGACTCAACCTGGGCTTCACTCGGTTGGCCGCGTGGCTGGCCTGGCGCTTCAGGTGACGCCAGCGGGTGCCCGCTCGTGGATCTTGCGCACGATGGTAGGCAGCAAACGGCGTGAGATCGGGCTTGGCGCTTACCCGGCCGTGACGCTTGCCGATGCCTGCCGCAAGGCGCAAGAGACGCGCGACGCCATCGCTAACGGCACTGATCCCGTCATGGCACGCAAAGTCGCCGCCAGTCGGCTGCGCGCCGCCCAGGCGTCGGAGATCACGTTTCAGGAAGCCGCGAAGCGGTTCATTGAGGCGAAGGCTGACGAGTGGAGCAATCCCAAGCATCGACTTCAATGGACCGCCACGCTGGAGCAATACGCTTATCCCGTGCTCGGTAAGATCTACGTCCGGCATATAGGCCGGGAGCACGTACTTCAGGTGCTCGAACCGATCTGGGCGGCGAAGACAGAGACAGCTTCACGGTTGCGCGGCCGGATCGCGAACGTTCTGGACTGGGCTCGAGCCAGTGATTTTCGCGAGGGTGACAACCCTGCGGAATGGCGCGGCAACCTCGACCAACTCTTGGCGAATCCAAGCAAGGTCAAGGCGGTACGCAACCATCCCGCGCTGCCGATCGCTGATATGGGTGGGTTCATGGTAACGCTACGCGCGATCAACACGGGCGCTGCCCGCTGCCTTGAATTCGCGATCCTCACCGCCGCCCGTTCAGGCGAGGCGCGCGGTGCGACGTGGAGCGAGATCGACATGGACCGCGGCGTATGGGCGGTCCCGGCAAACCGCATGAAGGCGAAGAAGGAGCATCGCGTTCCGCTATCGGCCGCTGCGGTCGCAATGCTTAAGGCACTCCCCCGATACGAAGGTGTCGATTTGGTCTTCCCCGCGCCACGGGGCGGCATGATGTCCGATATGACCCTCCTCGCCGTCATGCGTCGTATGGATCTCGAAGCCGTGCCTCACGGATTCCGCTCGTCGTTTCGAGACTGGGCAGGTGAGTACACAAACTTTCCGCGCGAGCTGGCCGAAGTAGCGCTGGCGCACGTCAAGGGCGATGCATCTGAAGCTGCGTATTGGCGTGGCGACGTACTGGAGCGGCGCCGCAAGCTGATGAACGCATGGGCCACATTCATCGCGAAGCCGCTGCAGAAAGGCGCGGTCATTCCTATGCATAGAGCCGCGTAAAACCGCTGCCTGCCGGTTGCAGGCAAAAGCGGCGGCACGGGTGCGGGAACACCACATGCCGCCTGACCACAACCCAAGCTACCAAGGAGCTTGAAATCATGGCTAACATCCATTTTACCGCTGATGCGCAAAGCAACCGTGGGTTTGCGAACGGTGGCACGCCAGTAACACGCGAGCACATCGAGGCTCGCATCGCCACCGTGGAATACATCTACACGGATCACGCGATAACCCTCTGCTTCATCACGCTCGACAACGGCTTCATCGAATCCGGGGAATCGCGTTGCATTGATCCGGCAGATTTCAGTGAAGCAAGGGGACGCGAGATTGCCTACACCGAAGCCTTCGAAAACCTGTGGGGCTACTTCGGTTTCATGGCGATGGAAGACGCTCACCGTGACCGCGCGAAAATGCTTCGTCAAGCCGCCTGACGGCTGAGCTGCCGTTTTTGCCTCTGCCTGGTGCCGTCACGAAGGTCTGACATTTCACCGGCCCGGCAGAGGCGCAGAGCTTGAAGCGCATGTATACAAAGGAATGCTAATGGCTACGAAGCGAAAGACGCCAGAACCGGCTGTTAAGCAAACACCTGCCATCCACGCTCAGCAGGACGAAAGAGGCTTGCGACCCGCGATATTCGACCCGCTGCCGACGCAGGCTCAAAGCAACAGACCAGACGGAGAAAGGGGAAAAGAGTGGTATGCGGAATGGATGACCGCCGATGACTGGCTCAAGCCTGATAGGCTTGTCACTGCAGCGCAGGCCGCCTTGCTGCTATGTGGTGTTAACCCACTTCACTACAAAGGCAATCCAGCAACGCAGATAGTCGCTGCGCAAGAAGACATTGAAGCAGCGCCGATTAATCTTTCCATGCACGACGAAGACGGAAAGCGGTTGGGCTTCATTGATGCACGTGACGTGCATCGCAGATTGATCGCATTGTTCGACTCGATTCAGAACACGAAAACGAACGAGCAACGCACGCTGCTGCAGTGGCTGAACATCGCGCGCAAATCCGAGATCCCCTATCACACATGGGTTAACCATTTCCTTACCCCGGGCGACGCTGATGAACTCAGCGAGACACGCGAACGTTCCTATCGAAAGCAAATAGCCGGCCTGGCAATGCTTCTCGCCAACAAGAGCAAC
Source organism: Paraburkholderia silviterrae (assembly GCF_004353915.1). Classification (GTDB taxonomy): domain Bacteria; phylum Pseudomonadota; class Gammaproteobacteria; order Burkholderiales; family Burkholderiaceae; genus Paraburkholderia; species Paraburkholderia silviterrae. The sequence continues at coordinate 72,316 of NZ_SMRP01000002.1, forward strand.
CGTTACAAGAAGGACGACGGCACGCCGAATGCAGACAATATTGCAGATGACGTGCGGTCGCTGCTTGACCCGCTCCCGCGTGAGAATACGCGTGGTGCTGGTGACACGCAGATCCGCGAAAACATCGGGAAGGGTATGGAGCTTCTTCAGCTCCCAAAGAAAAGCTGACAATCAAATTGACTTTCTGACACGCGGAGATCATCTGCCGACGTAACGTTCCCCAATGCCATTAATCGCAATGGCAACAAAGGAGGAACAAGTGCGTAACGACGTTGATCTGAAAGCCATTGACAACTTGCCCGACATGGCAGGCGTCAGTGCAAAAATTGTTGCAAAACTGCTCGGCGTTCATGAAGTGACGGTGTGGACCATGACGAAGCGTGGTGCGCTTCCCGCGCCAGTAAAGATCGGTGGCAACACTAGGTGGAATGTCGGTGCGCTTCGCAAGTTGCTGACAGGGGCCGCGTAATGACACACCGCGCCGCCCATCGCCGAGTCGCTTCCCCTGGCACATCTCACCCCAACTCTGCCGCTGCGCAACGGGCGCGTGTACTTGCCTGGTTACACGAACGGCCGCTTTCAACCATCGACGCTCGCGAACAGATAGCCGTGATGCATCCCGCGGCGAGAGTCATGGAGCTGCGTCACGCCGGCCACGCCATCATCACGGTGCGAAGCCGCGAGGTTGCTACAGACGGCACCGAACATAACGTTGCGAAGTATGCTCTCGTGCGCAGCGCAAGGAGGCCGAAATGAAGCGATTCCAGCGAATCCACGGTGATGATTGCGTGAGCGTTCGCATGCCGAGCCTGGTTGTCGACGCGCTGCGCGAGAACCTGCGGATTTACGACGAAGACGACGACAGGTTCGTTACTGCCGCAGTTGTTCAACTGCTCCTACGTGGCCCCAACGCACGTGTGAGTGCCAAGATGCTCCCGTTCGATCATGACAGCGCGAAGCGGGTGCTGAGTGAGCATCCGACGCTCGGGACGAACGGATTCGCTGACGATGACAAGCATGCGCAAACCGGATTCAACTGGGACGTTGTAGAGCTTGCCGTGCTGTGGTTAGCGCTCATGCATTCGGTCTTTGGCCGTGAATCTGGCTCGTACAGCTTAAAGCACGAGATCGAGCAGAGCATCGGGCGGCATGTAGCGAACGGCGAAGCGATCCTGGCCGCGCTGTTGCTACCGGGCTTCTACCGCGTGCGCCGTGCTCCCGGGCGTGGTAATCCGAACGCAATCATTCGCCCCGAGCCGCAGCAATAAAAAGCCCGGCCTTTGATGACACATAGGCCGGGCAAAAACATCAGGAACCCTATGTTAACAGAAAGCGCCGTATCTACGCCACGAGCGCTCACGATTGGGGAGGAACGCCCCATCGGTGCGGCGACCGGGCGGAGTAATCTGGGTGTCGTCGAACCGACACGGACCTATAACTGGGATGAGCTGAGCGCGCTGCTAGAGGAGCCGGTGCATTCTGCGGTCGACCACCGGACTTACCTTGCCTACCCGAAGGCAAAGCGGGACGAGCTGAAAAAGAAAGACCGGTTCGTGCTGTTTGGCACGTGCCGCGATGGCGTCCGCGACGATGAGCATCTGGTGTCCCGTTCAGCAATCACGCTCGACTTCGACAAAGATGCGGGAAACCTGTTCTTTGATCTGGACTGCGGCAGGACATTCGGCGACTTTGCATCGCTGTGGCACACCACACGATCGCACAGCGCCGATGCGCCGCGGTTGCGGGTCATCATCCCGCTTGCCCGCGACGTGTCGCCAGCGGAGTACCGCCCGCTTTGCGCAGCGGTTGCAGCGCTGTTCAATTCAGCCCTCGACCCTGCATCGATCAAGCCGGCACAGATGATGTTCTTACCCGTGCAGAACAAGGGGGCCGACTTCCTGCACGGCAAGCATCCCGGCCACGGTTACCTCAATCCGGACTACTACCTCGCGATTGCCGCCGCGAATGGGAATGCCCCCGGGCCGACGGTCGCGCCACGAGCGCGGACGCCGGACTTGCATGTAATTGGTGAAGTCGATCCGTTGATGCTGAAGCAGCCCGACCCGCGTTGGACCCTTGAACGCGTCAAGGCTGAGCTGGTGCCTTGGCTACGGTGGTTGATGATCCACACCCCCGAGATATTCGACCGTTCGACCTGGCTAACCAAGCTGCTTGGCGGTCTACACCATCAGTTCAGGGGCTCCGATGAGGGACGCGAGCTGGCACACAACATCTCTTCACGGGACGACCGTACGTGCGTCGACAAGGGCACCGGCGAGACCGTACCGATGTATGACCCAGACACGCTCGATCGCGAATGGAGCACTCTTCGGGCCGACCGGAAGGAAGGCAACGTAGTGTCGGTCGGAACGCTTATCAAGCTGGCGGAAGACGCCCGCGCACAGGCACCCGTTGAAGATGTCGTCAAGTGGCTCGCTCGACTGCCCATCGAGCGTTATGAGCAGATCCGCAAGGCTGAAGCCGAACGGATCAACGTTCGTGTCGGACCGCTGGACAACGCGGTAAAGAAGGCACGCCGCACTGCGGGAAACGCTGATGTAGATGGCAGCGACGGCGAAGACGAGGACAGCAGCGGCTTTTTTGAAAAGGTTGAGCCGTGGCCCGAATCCGTTGACGGTGCGATGCTCCTTGACGAACTGGCTGCAACGTTTCGGCGTTTCATCGTGTGCAGCGAGGCGACGGCACAAGCTGCTGCCCTGTGGGTCGTCATGACCTGGCTGATCGATTCGGTCAGCGTCGCTCCCATCGCAGCTATAACCGCCCCGGAAAAACGCTGCGGGAAAACGCAGCTTCTCTCCGTTATGAGCCGCATTTGCCAACGTCCGATATCAGCGAGCAACATCTCACCGGCCGCACTGTTTCGCGCGCTCGAAGCGTGGCAACCGACATTGCTCCTCGACGAGGCAGACGCTTTTATGCGGGAGAACGAGGAGTTGCGCGGAATTCTCAACGCGGGCCACACGCGCGATACCGCCTACGTAGTGCGCACGGTGGGTGAAGACCACACTCCCACCCGCTTCGATGTCTTTGGTGCGAAGGCAATCGCCGGGATCGGGCATCTCTCCGACACGCTGATGGACCGATCGATTGCACTTGAGCTTCGCCGCAAACTGCCAAGCGAACGCGTCGACAAACTGCGCGATGCAGACCCGGAACTGTTCGGCGCGCTTTGCTCGAAGCTGGCGCGCTGGTCGCGTGACAATGCCGGCGCCGTGCGCGCCGCGCGTCCCGTTGTACCAAACGAACTGCACGACCGCGCCGCTGATAATTGGTTTCCCTTGCTGCAGGTCGCCGAGATTGTGGGCGGTTCGTGGCCCGAGACGGCGAAACGGGCGGCGCTGATGCTGTCAGGCGAGTTCAACGAATCGCCGAGCTCGGGTGTTGAACTTCTCGGTGACATCAAGGCGGCATTCGAAAGGCTGGACGCGTCGCGCGTCTCGATGGCGGATCTGCTTACGGAACTGCTCCGGGATGACGATGCGCCGTGGCGTACATGGAGCCGTGGCCGCCCGATGTCCGTACGCCAACTGGGCGCGAAGCTGGCCGAATTCGGGATTCAGGCAAAACCGCTGCGGGATGGTTACAAGGTCTCGAGGGGATTTGTCATAGGGCATTTTGCTGATGCATTCGCCCGTTATCTACCTTCACCCCCGCTCACCCCCGTTTCGCCAGTTACACAGACACAAGCCAATACTGGCGGGGGTTCCAGCGTAACTACGGCGGTTTTTGAAGGTGCGCCGGAAAGTGACCTAGTTACGCTGGAACCGTTGCCAGATAAGGCTTGCGACTGTGTAACCGGCGAAACGGGGGTAACGGGGGTGATGGAGCAAACGGCGGGGGGTTCTTTTCTGGACTGAACACCGCTTGCCCCTTTTCAAGGATTGTCGAATGTGAACAAAAACAGCATCAACTGTTAACACTCCTAAGCAAATGAACGCGCCGGCAGTCCGCCGCCATTCATCACACAATTGAACTGGAAGGATGAACACCATGAGCTTAATTCTGGGAGCGGCCCTGGCTGGCGGCGCAGAGGGCGCCGGCAAATCAGCCAACACTGGGCTGCAGTCGATGCAGGAGCAGGAACAGAAGCTTGATCTCGTGAAGTTGCAGGAGCAGTTGGACACTGAGAAGGAGCTGCGCATCGCCGAGCAGCAGCACGGCTTTCGCACGGAAGAGCAAGGCGCGCAGTTTACGCATGAAAGTGAGATGCAGTCGAGTCAGCAGACGTTCCTGAAGGGTGAAGGCGAAGCCAACCGTTCGAACGCCGTCACGCTCGGCAAGTTGCAGGTGCAGGGCGAGCTCGGGGCGGCCAGCATCCATGCCGGGGCCGAGCTGGGCGCTGCCCGGCTTGCCACTCAGGCATCGATGGCGAATGCGCGCCTGATGGCCGCAGCCAAATCGATCCAGACGCTCGGCGACGGCCGCATCGTAGCGATCGGTATCGATCCGGGCACGCTGAAGCAGACGGTCAATCCCTTGATGGACCCGAACGATCCGAACAAGCCGTTGATGGGGATGAAGAATCTCGACCAGCGCACGGTCCTCCTCGCGCAGAGCCTGATGAGTGAAGGCAGCCGGAAGATCGGCATGGGCGACACGGCCGGCGCCGGTCAGGACTTCCAGGCTGCGCGACAAGTGCTGACGACAGGGCAGCTGCCGCCGACCGATGGCAAGGCGCCGTCGATGCAGTCGGTCCAGTACCTGCTCGATCACCCTGAAACAGCGGCGCAATTCGATGCGCAGTTCGGTGCTGGCCAGGCTTCAAAGGCGCTTGCCGCAGGAGGCAAGACACCAGGCGCGGCGCCCGATGCTTCCGGGCAGACGGTATCGAATCCTTTTGCGCCATCGGCGGCTGCAGCCGTATCTACTGCGGCGACCCAGCCCGCACCCGCGGCTTCGAGCGCGCCCGCTGCACCGACTGCGCCGGCCGGTTCGACGATCACGAACGTTCCGCAACCGGGCCAGCTTGGTTCGGGTCTCGCGCTCGGCAATGACCCCACCGGCCTGATCACGGGCAACATGAACTATTGAGGCAGACATGGTCGACAACACGCAACCCACCGCCCCGAAAACCAGCCAGCCGACCGCGCAGCAACCTGGCGCCAATCCGTATGCCCAGATCGAGGCCCAGCAGGCCGCCGGCAACCCCTACGCCCAGCTGGAAGGCCCCGACCCGGGCGCGCTGAGCGATGCTGCACACGGCGTCGCGCACGGCGAGTCCAGCATCGTCCCAACGCTGGAGCAGGGCGGCCAGTTCATCGGCCATGCTGTTCATGCACTCGGCGCCGTCGTCGACTCGAACACGATCGAGGATCTGGGCAGCAACCTCGTGCAGCGCATGTCCGAGGAGATCCAGGCGCAGCAGAGCCAACAAGGACCAGGTACGCAGCAATCAGCGCAAGGTCAGGAAGGCGGGGTGGTCCGGCGCAACATGTACGGCATGGGTGAGATGATCGGGCAAACCGGCTCTCTCGCGCTCGGGGGCGCGACGCTTGGCGCGGCGCTCGGCTCGATTCTCCCTGGCCCTGGCACCGTGGCAGGTGCCGGGATCGGTCTGTCGATCGGGCTGCTGGGCCAACTGGGCCTGATGATCGGCCAGTTTGCCGAGTCATCCTTCGAACGGGTGCAGGCCGCCAGCACGAAAGCAGGCATGCCAGCGCAGCAGGCCGAGAACCGGGCGTTGGGCGCGGGCACAATCACCGGCACCATCGCGGGCGCTGCCCAGTATGCGTTCAACCGGATCGGCCTCGGCAACGCTCTCGAACCCCTCGTCAACCGGCTCGCCAGCGCCGCCGAGGGGCAGCTCGTCAAAACAGCGTTCACCCAGACGCTGGGCAATGTGGCGAAGGGGAGCGCTGCAGCTGCAGCCGAGGGCGCGGCCGTCAACACCGCGACGCAGGCCGGCGTGCAGGGCACCGAGGCGGCGTATGGAGCGGGCGACGGGCCGACCGCCTCGGGCCTGATCGATGCGGCGGTACAGGGGGCAGCATTCGGCGGTGTAATGCACGCTGCCGGCGCGACCGTGCAGGGCGTGCGCGCGGGCGGCACGGCGAAGCTGCTGGCCGACCCACAGGCCGACCCGGACGCGCGCGCGAACGCCGCACTGGGCGCCGCCGCGCTGATTGCCACGAAGTCACCGGACGTGGCGAATGACTTCGGGCTCTACGCCCAGAACCAGATCCTGAAAGGCCAGCCGATCGAGATCGGTCCCGATGCGATGTACACCGGCTTCGCCGATGCAATCCGCCAGCAGCAGTCCGACGCTGACGCGCAGGCGCAGCAGCGCGCACGCGGAACGATCGGGCAGGCCTTCCCGAACTTCACGCCGACCGGCGACGAAGCGGCAGGCGCGGCACCCAGCGCACTTTTCGACCCGAACGCGCCCGACAACACCAATCCGGGGCTGCCTTCCTGGGCAACGGCTGCACCACGGCAGACGGATGAGCAGGCAGCTGCGGCAGACATCGGGAACGTAGAGAACAGCCCCTCATGGCTGAAGGCAGCGGGCGCTCCCATCCCGTCCTCGCCGGTTGTGCCGGAGGTCGCGCCGCCGTCGATCACCGACACCATCGGCACGATCATGCATGCCGGGTCGGTGGACGATGCAATCGCCGCGGCTGAACAGGTCGTTGGCAAGAGCGCGGCTGAAGGTGTCATGCAGGCACGCGGCATCCTGAGCAGCGCGGGCGTGCCGACTCCAGCCGAAGCGGAAGCCACGCCGGCACCGGATGCGCTCACCGCGGAGCGTGCGTTCTACGCCGATCAGGCGAACCAGGCGCAGCAGGCCATGCGGACGCAGGCCTTCGACCAGACGCAGGCGACCAACGCGCCGCTCGCCGCGCCCGCCGATGCGTTTGCCCAGCGTCAGACGCAACTGGCCGCCCAGGACCAGCAGGCGCGCGAGCGGGGCTTCGCAGCTGCCGAGCAGGCCCAGCGCGAGCAGCAGGCGGCGCAGGCACCGGCTGTAACCGAGGCGCAGGGATTCAATGAGCCGGCAGCTCCGTCGCCGCTGTCGACGGCGATGTCCGCCGAGCTGACGCGCCTGGGCAACCGGGACCTGAACAACCTGACCACGACGCAGCTCGGCGCGCTTGCGGCGCATCATCCCGACCCGGCGATCCGTGAACAGGCGCAGCAGATCGCCGCAGGCCGGCGCAACGCGCAGCTCGTGGCCGAGGTGACGAAGAACCCGGAGCGCGTCAGCACGGTCAGCGCGAATGGCGACATGCTGCACGGCGTCGCCGCGCCGCAGGAACCGGAGTTCAGCCAGCAGCGCGCAGGCATTCTGCAGGATGCCGCGCATCTCGAGCAGCCGGATGTGACTGAAAGGCCAGCCGAGGTCGTAACAACGATGCCCCCGGCCCACAGCGGGCTGCAGGGCGCCGAGACGACTGACACCCAGGCCGAAGCCACGGGAACGGCGCCTGCGACCGCTCCGGCCCGTTCCCTCGCCGATACGGCGCCGGAACTGCAGCCGCTGAAGGCAGCGATGGACTCCGATGCACGCGCACGCGGGCAGGCTGACTCCGGAACCGGACTCGTGCCCGTCGACCCGACGTCGCTGCCGGATGTCCGCACGCCGGCCAGCAACGGCGTCGAGGGCGCGACAACGCTTTCGCGCGACGATGTCGGGTTGCTGCAGAAGTCGGCGGCGATCTTCGGCAAGCGCGTCGTGCTGTTCCGCCAGGAAGGCGACACGGCCGGGCGGTCACTCGACGGCGCCGTGCTGCCGGGTGACTCGAAGGCGATCTACGTGAACGCGGACGCGTCGGGCGCACACCACCTGGTTGTGGTCGGGCACGAGCTCGCACACCAGATGCAGGCCGAAGCGCCGAACCTGTACAAGGGGATGCAGGACGCGCTGATGGCACACGTCGGCGAAGGTGGCGAGAACCGGTTCTACCGGTACTACATGAATCGCGGTGACATGAGCGATGAGCAGGTGCGCCAGGCGACCGCCGATCCGGGTGTGCGCCAACGCATGACGGATGAATTCATCGCGGACCTGGTCGGCAACCGGTTCGGCGAATACCGCACGTGGCAACAGGTGTTCGCCGATGCCGCAGGGCCAAAGGCAAACCGTTCGCTGGTGTATCGCATCGCCGACTTCGTCACGTCGTTCATCGACAAACTGCTCACCAACGTTGGCTTCAAGAAGTTTGCGACCGATGACATGGTGAACAACCTGCAGGGTGTGCGAACGCAGGTGCGTCGAGCGCTCAGCGAATACGCAACCCAGGCCGGCAGCAGGCCGATGCAGCACGAGGCTGACATGCTGCGCGCGAAGGTGGCGAACCGTAACGAAGGCACGCAGCCGACGCAGCTTGTGGAGCCGGTCCGGAACGACCGCGCCTTCGTTGGCAAAGTGCCGGACCGGAGCTCACCGGCACCCGTTCAGGACCGTTCGCCCGAGCCGACGCAGGGTACGGCACCCGTCCGGAAATTCGGCCAGCCAGTGGCGCGCTTTGGCGATCGGCGCGCCGTGGAGTCGCCCGCTCGCGAGCCCGAGCCGACGCAGGACGCGGCTGCTGCCCGGATGTTCCGCCAGCCGGTCGCCCGATTCAACGATGAGCGCGCGCTCGAGACACAGGAGCCGGCGCAGGCGGCAGCGGATCGGGATAAGCTGTCTCCTGACCAACCGGAGGCGCGAAATGCAGACACCAAAGCCTCAACGCCAGTCGCAAGCGACACCGACGCAACCCGAGACGCAGGGAACGGACCCCCGGCAGATGAAGCCGGACGACATCCTGGCGGGAGCGAGAACCCGGGATCAGGTGATCGCGGACCTGAAAGCGAGATTTCCGGACACTACCGACGCGGAACTGGAGGCGGACGGGGCGTAGTCGAAGCAGAAAACGCCGAGCCCGAAGAGAGCGGGCCTGATGCCGCGAAGGCAAACCCCCTGTCGGGCGATCCACAGGTGCGCGCCAGCGGTGAGCGTGCGCTGTACCTGGGCAACCTCGATGCAGCCCAGGAAGCGGCAGCGCGATCCGTTGGAGCGATCACACAGAAGCAGACCTACAAAGAGCGGATCGATGCCCTTAAGAAAGACCTTGGCGCAAAGCTGACGCAGGGCATTGCCGACCAGTTCTATCCGATCAAGCAGCTCGATGCGAACGCGTACATGCATACGCGCCTAGCCAAGGGCGCCGAGACTGGCGGTCTAGAAGCGATGCTCCTGTACGGTAAGCCGGTCCTGCGCGATGGGGTGCTCGATGTCGATGTGCATGACACGGGCTTCGCGAAAGTGCTGTCGGGCCTCGATGGCGAACAGGGGCGGTTCTTCCTGTGGGTGGCGGCGCAGCGTGCCGAGCAACTGATGGCGCAGGGCAAAGAGAACCTGTTCACCGACAGCGACATTTCCGCACTGAAGACACTGGATCGTAGCGACGCTGAGCACCCGCAGCGCCAGCAGAAGTTTGCCGCGGCGCTGAGCGATTACAACGACTTCAACGACGCCGTGCTCAAGGTTGCCGAAGATTCGGGGCTGCTCGATGCGTCGACGCGCCAGCTCTTCAAGGATCAGCCGTACGTGCCGTTCTATCGCGCGATGGACGAAGGTGAGGGAATGCGGGGGCCGGGCAAGACTGGCGGGCTCGTCAACCAGTACGCGTTCAAGAAGCTCAAGGGCGGCACCGGCCAACTCAACCAGGATCTGCTCGCGAACACGCTGTCAAACTGGGGGCATCTGCTCGGCGCTGCGGCAAAGAACCGGGCCGCGCAACTCACGATGGACGCGGCTACACGAGTGGGAGCCGCTGACAGGGTGACAGCGGCCGACGCCGGCAAAGGTGCCGTCAAGGTGCTTGTTGACGGCAAGCCTGAGTTCTACGAGGTCAGCGACCCGCATCTGTTGTCGGCCGTATCGGCAATGTCCGCGCAGGTTCCCGGCTGGATGCGACCGCTGGCGACGTTCAAGCAGATTCTCACCACCGGCACGACACTGGCGCCAGGCTTCCGGATTCGCAACCTGATCCGCGATACGCTGACGGCGCTCGGCACCACTGACATCAAGCTGAACCCGGTATCGAACGTCGTGCAGGGCTATCGCGGCGCCACTCGCGGGACGCAGACGCACGCCTCGATGCTCGCTTCGGGCGGCATCATCAACTTTGGCACGATGCTGGAGGGCAACGAGGCGACACGGGCGCATCGCCTGATCGAGCAGGGTGTCGACGCCGCAACGATCCTGAACAATGAAGGCGCCGTCAGTGCGATGTGGACGAAGGCGCAGCATCTCGCCGAGCTGTATCACGAGTTCGGCAACAAGGTGGAAAACGCGAACCGTGCGGCGCTTTATGAGCAACTGACGGCCCAGGGCATGGGCCACGACGAGGCATCGTTTCATGCCCGCGACCTGATGGACTTCTCGCTGCAGGGCCAGTTCCCGGTTGTGCGGTTCCTCACGACCGCGGTGCCGTTCCTGAACGCGCGGATTCAAGGCGCTTACAAGCTGGGGCGCGCAGTTGCCGAGAACCCGAGACGGGCCGGCACGGTGATGGGCGCTGTTGCAATGGCGAGCCTTGGCCTGATGCTCGCCTATCGCAACGACCCTGACTGGCAAGCGCGGCCCGACTGGGACCGGGATAACTACTGGTGGTTCAAGATCGGCGATACCGCCTATCGCATCCCGAAGCCGTTCGAAGTGGGCGCGGTGGGCACGCTCGCCGAGCGCACATGGGAGGCATTGACCGACCCCGAGATGACGAACAGCCGGTACATCGGCGAGTTGCGCAGCTTGCTCGTCAACCAGTTCAACCTGAACCCAGTGCCTCAGATCGTCCGGCCGCTTTACCAGGTCTATGCCAACAAGGACGATTTCACAGGGCGTGCGATCGAGTCGCAGAGCCTGCAATCGATGCAGCCGGAAGACCGCTATACGCCGTACACGTCGATGGCAGCCCGGTTCCTTGGGCAGCTCGGTTTGCCTGACCCCGTGCGGCTTATGCAAGGGGAGTACAGCAAGCTGTCGCCCGTGCAGATCGACTATCTGGTGAACGGCTACTTCGGCTGGCTAGGCACCACGGCGACGGCAGCCGTCGACGTGGCCACGCGGCCCTTCTCGGACAACGGCCCCAAGCCAGCACTGCAGCTGCGCGACTACACGATGGGCTTTGCATCGTCGCTGCCTGAGAACGCGAGTCGATACGCGGACGTCATGAGCAACAACCTCACCGCGATCCAGCAAGCCTATGCGTCGTATCACGCCTCGCTCAATACCGGGCAGTTCGACAAGGCACAGGACGTGCTGAATCGTGAGCACATGCTGGGACCCGACAACCGCACGTTGATATTCGAGCACGAGATGGCCCAGAACGCAGCGACGATCGAATCACGGCTCGCGCTGCAGGAGAAGCGAATCCTTGACAGCCCCACTCTGTCGGCCGACACGAAGCGCGCGATGCTGAACCGGATCGACCAGCAACGCAACGAGCTCGCGCAGCGCATCAGCGGAGCAGAACTCAAGCGACAAGACAACGAGTAAGCGGCAACAGCCGGACACCGGATGGGCTGCACGGTTGACGTGCAGCCTCATGCGTTCCTGTGCTTTACCCCCGACGAGATAACGATGCCGTTCTCTAATTCGATGCTGCGCCAGCTCGCCCCGTGGCTCCCGGAACAGGAAGACGCTTACGCCACACATGAAGAGACCGTACCAGACGACGTGATCGATGACGCGGACGAACTGGCGCGTGCACCACAGCCCATCCAGCAAGCCGAAAACTGCAGCCTTCCTGAACGTGACCGCATTGAATCGCTGTCGCTGCTTTCATTGAAAACGTCACGCTTTGAGGAGCGCGTCGACGGCAATCCGACCAAAGGCGAAGGGTGGGAAGCTGTAGCGTCAGCGCTCGCACACATGCCGACCGACACGGCAGACCTTGCACGAGCGATGTACCTGCTTGATGCTGACGGGCTACGTCACACACGCGACCGTCTGTACGCCCTCAGCGGGTTCCGAGGCGGCCCGATCGAGCATCTTGGGCTGTCACTTGTCACGGCGACGCTACAGGCGTTTGCGGCACCGAGGCCGTGTGCGCATTGCCATGGGGCAGGCCGGTTGCTGACTGGCTCGCATGATGTACTGGACGGTGACACGGGCGAATGGCTACGGCTGCCAACGTACGAGCCCTGCGGAATGTGTGACGGTGCCGGCACCGCGCCGGCGTCCGGCGAATACGTACGGGAATCGCTGCGCGTGAGCACGGCAGTGTGGTTCGCATTGCTGGCGGCGCCATTCGATGCCATGGTGAACTGGCTGGACGATCGGCTGAAGGAAGCGCACGCGGTGATGTCGATCGAGGGCTAACCTGTGAACATCAAAGCGTCGCCGTGTGAGGATCGCCAGCGGTCCCCTCGCGTGCGCGCGATCTGCCACATTCGCCACCCGAAAAAGGTGTTAGCCTGAACACCGGGCAGCCCGGATGAAAAGCGCTCACTGGAGGCTATCGTGCAAGTACCGGCCAATGTTCTGTATGCATGCCACCTGCCGCCAGGCACGCCGAACCCGCGACCGGTCGGCAGCGTGGAAGAGCTCTTGCCCGGCGAATTGATGGTGGTCGACTCACCGATGCTGTTCGCCCATCGCCGGCCGCCAAATGAACGGGATCTGTTCATCGCCGAGTGCCTGGCGAGTGCCCCCGAGCTTAGCCTTACAGCACTGGAATGCTGGGGAGCGTAATCGTCGCTGGCGCGTGCCATGCGGAGACGGCTTCCGCCGGAGTGTGAACAGTGGTGGCGCTTGCAGGCATGTTCAAGACACATACCCACCATACAACCCGCCAAAAAGGCATAAGCGTTTGGGTCGTCCAGAATCAAGACTAGGTGGCCAATTGGATGTCGAAGTAAGGGAGAAGCATCTTCGCAGACGCCCGATTTGCTCTCACCCGGCTAATCGCCTGCAGCACGGATGCAACGCGTGCAATCCGGCAACACTCGGTCTCCCTCGGGCATCTCAAAAATTGTGTCATGGGACACCTCCTTCGAGTTTGCCTTCGACATGCCAAAGATGGAGACAAGGAATCCGATTTCAAGAGGCGTATATTTCGACTCGGCACCGGATTCATCACGCTGTGTGGGCAGCACGGCGAAAAGCTCCCACCGTTGGAGTGACCTCGCGATGTGTAGTGTGAGAACCGCCAAGCGTCACGACGCAACGAGATTGCTATTTGCCAGTCGCACGTTTGAAACCAATTGTTGCCAGGTGTTCGTCTAGATTTTGTCTCGTCGTTGCGCTCACCGCCCAGTCTGGGATTTTTCGAGCTAGATCCATCCTGACGACCCCGACAGTGTGGCCCCAGGGGGCCTGAAACTCATCGTCCGTAGGGCATGCGGAGTTGGTTTGATCGCCACCACCGTTAAGGAGCTTCAGAAACGTGACGACGTTTCTGATTGAAGCGCTGAGGAGAACCAGCAGTAAAGATGTCTGCTCGGCGCTCCAGTTGACGTAGTGGCGCCGAGGGATGAAGCTCCGGTTGGATTTCGCTGTGCCGCCTATGCGCTCGATGAGCAGATACCGCGAACCGTACTTGCTTCCTCCCAAGTCAAACTTGGTGGTTGGTGCTCCTACCTGCTCATTGGCGGCCACGTCCATAGACAGTTGAAATCCGCCAGCATGCACGCGAAAGCCGTGTTTGAGGCTGTTGTACTCGTCAATGTTCTCGCGCCTGAGAAACAGTAGTGCGCTGCGCGCCCACAGGTCCGCGAAGCCGCTGATGACACGCGCACGCTCGGGCTCGCTTACGTCCATCCTGCCGTGCACCACCGCCGAAATCGTTTCCCACGTTACCGGCGCCCCTTGCACGACATTCGGCGAACTGAACCTGTTCTCGGATATCTGCTCAACCAGCGTTCGCAGTGTTGGGGTACTGCACTGCGCCAACCATCCATACACGCAAGTCGGTGCCTGAACCAGCGCTCCGACAAGCGAAAAGAAAGTCTCCAACGCATGGTGATAGGTAGACCGAAGCGCGGTTGCCGCGCGGCGATCTTCTTCGGCAGACGCCTCTGTTGAGCGCATGCGCTCAGCCACAAAGCTGAAATAGGCCGGGTCAATCCCGTTCAAGAACTCCAGGTTGTTATTGTCTTCAGGGTGTTCCCACACGCAGTACGGTTCGTCCAACACCGCAAACACGTGACTCTTCATCGGGCTGTCGCTCATGGGTATCGTTTCGCCTGGTAGCCTGCTCTCGTTCAGCAAATTGCGTCACGACCATCGTACTACGGTCTACCGGCAATCCAGGCGCTTCGCTTACTGGCCGGGTCTCAACGTAGCCTGCCTGGCGCTATGTGCGGCGACAACGGACTCGATCACGTGCATTCAGGCGTAGTACAACTGGCGCTGAGCGAGTAACACGCCGAAGTACAGGCCCAACTGCGTACGGGCGGCAAGCGCCGACAATTTGCGTGCGTCAAGCAACGGGCAATTTGTCCCGGCGAGGGTAGTACAGCACGGCCGCGACGATCAGGCCAACAATGAGAGTCATTGCGCCCATATAGCGGGTGTCGTGTTCCAGGCGAGCGTAGGGGTTCTGGGTGGCGCCCTTGTAGAGCAGCATGATTGCTAGTACGCAGTAGCCAACAAGCCACCGACGTACAGCTTTGCTAAGCGCTATCTTGAAGGTGGCCGCCGCCAGGGCAAACAGAATGGCAAACGGTGCAGCGATCCCAACGAGTACGCCGAAGTCGAAAATGAACGCGTCCATGTTTTCCCCTGTTCAGGTCTTTTGTTCCTTCGTACGCGCGCGTGCGCGAAGATGCGACAAATGTTGCGCACGATTTGCCGCCGCTGCCCTCGCGCGCGCGCGTGCGCGCCCCAAATCGAGAACGATAAAAAGTTTACATCGATGCAAGAGGGGGTTGGGCCATATCGCTTGCCAGTCTGCGTGCCATCACACATGCAGGCTTCAGCCATAGGATGCCGAATCGCTGCCTCGCGCGCGCACGCGCGTGAGTGTAGAGAATCGCGGCAACTAAAACAGGGTCTGTGAACAGCGCAAGCGACGATACGTCGTTGCGACGCCCATCGATGCCCTCGCGCGCACGCGCGTAGCTGCGAAGAATCGGGCACCATGGCTTACGGCGCTGCCTCGCGCGTGTGCGCGCGAGGTTGATGTGAATCGGGCGCCCTGACTTGCCGCCGTCTCGCGCGTGCGCGCGTGCGCGCGTAGCTGTGACGTTTGCGACCGCCAAAATCAGGCATGTCACTGTAACAGTGCAGCTACTGTCACAGGCTTTTCCGGCTGAAAGCCCCGTTCTGCCTGACTCGCGTGCGTCAGTGTGTGAACACATTCCGGGGTGAGCACGGCTATTGAACGACGCCATTGCCGCAGTTGAAATGACCGCCAAGCCACACGATGCAGATTTGATGTGACCACCGGTCCCACACGATCGGGGCGGTAGCGTTGTGTTCAGGGTAATCTAGTATGCCGGACGCCCGGATGACCGGGCCGCAGCGAGGGTGTTGACACTACCGGAGCAGTCAAAAACCATGGACGACTACCTAACGGCCGATGAGCTTGTGTCGCTGACGGGTTACAAGCGGCGTGCCGACCAGATGCGCTGGTTGTCGGAACGCAGCTGGATCTTCGAGATTGCCCGCGGCGGTAGACCCGTGGTTCTGCGTGCGTACCGTGACGCGAAGTTGACGGGGAGTCTGGCTGGTGTTCAGTCCATCGTTAAGAAACATAACTTCGAAGCGCTGAGTTTGGCCACTACAAGCAAGCGTCGATGATGTCGGCGAGTGTCAAGCCGCGCACCGTTTACAGCGGTGATGATTCTGGCCTTCAGCCAAAGGAATCAGATGACTGCCGATCCAATTGCGACGGGCGTCTCCGTGCTTGCACTAGCCGTCTCAGCGGTGACTGCCTGGTTGACACTCTTCCACCGAGGAACGGTGAAGATGACCCGGCCAACCCAAATATTCTTTGGTGCAGATAGCTCGCGCTGGGGCGACCATACGCCGACTCCAAAAATCTATCTTCGCGCGCTGCTGTTCGCCACTTCCAAGCGTGGCCGCGTAGTCGAGAACATGCATGTAGTGATCGCTCGCGATGGTGAGCACCAGAGTACGTTCAACATCTGGGTCTATGGCGAGATGGGAAAGCTGGTTCGGGGCAGCGGCCTGTTTGTAGGGGAGACAGGCGTAGAAGCCAATCATCACTTTCTGGTGGCACCCGATTCGAGTGCCTTCAGGTTTGGCGCAGGCCGCTATCAAGTTGAGGTGTTCGCCCATGTGCTGGGCGACAGGCAACAAAAACTCTTGTTCACTGACGTGCTGGAACTCGCACCACACATCGCACGAGAAATGCAGGAAGCTGACTCGGGCGTATATTTCGACTGGGCACCTGATTCGTCACACTATGTGGCCCACGTCGAACGGCGATCGCCAATATCCGCGGTGCATCGACAGGGCGAAAATCGGCCCGCGTGACCACGCGATGCGTAGTGTGGATGCCGCAAAGCGTGAAGAACTCGGCGCCCTCGGCGCACGCCGAAGGCTTCTGGGGGATTGCCGAACTAGCCTTTATTCTTGGGTGCCGGCGGCGGAGGAGGTGGGGCGATGTTCTTCGGCGGCTGGTACCCGCCTCCCACCTTGTTGGTCGGTTGATACCCCTTTTGCACCGTTGGTTGATACCCTTCGTTCGCGATTCCCCGCGTCGGCTTGCCGTTGTTCGTCGTCATCGTATAGCCCTATGAACTCAATCGTTTCAATGTTCGCGCCAGAGATCATCATACCGCGCGAACGCGTGTGTTTCTCTTTGAAACCTTGCTCGTCGTCGATGTCCCACACTGTCTCAATAAAGATTTGCTCTTCATACGGGTGGCTAGAGGCAAACGACTCACCTCCGTAAAAGCCGCCAATTCTGCGACCGGAATTGAGTGTAACGATAACGTAGGCTTGTTCTCGACGGCTGAAAACGAAGTCCCAAGGCTTTCCAACAGGGTGCGGTAGCCATCGCGCGACCGAGCGAAGGCGGCGTGCCGCAAAGAGCGCGACCGCCGCGATAGCGGGTGCGATAAACAGAAGTGCCACGCAAAACACCCCGAACCACACCGGATGAAATGCAGCGAGTTGTACCTCGCGGACCCATAGGATTGCCCAAGAGAATGCGGCATAGGTCAAGCAACTGAACGCGAGGGCGTCGACCAAAGCCTTCGAGGCGTCTAATCGCTCGCTCGACGTGAGCACGCTATAGACTTTCATGGCCACGAAGCCCGGGATAAGAAAGACAACTGCGAGAAGGAGTTTGTCGACGCTCGTGATGTCCATATGCTCTTAACGGGCTTATTGTTTGGGACTTCTGCGACAGCGGAACCGCTTTCCCCGGTTTGGCGGGCTGTTTGGCGGGTAGAAAAGAAAAACGGGCCGAGAGGCCCGTATTCATTGGTGTCCTGGCGGAGAGAGGGGGATTCGAACCCCCGATAGGCTATTAACCTATACACGCTTTCCAGGCGTGCGACTTAAACCGCTCATCCATCTCTCCGGCGGGACGCGAATTATAGCAGACTCTTGGCGGCGTGGGAGAGGGCGTCAAGAGTCTGCCTCTGCATCGACCATGCGGTCCAGTGCCGCATGCGTTTCCGGGCCGCCGTAGCCGCGTATCGCGCCGGGGTCATCCATCCCCGGATCCGTGCCACCCGCGCCCCGCCAAGCCCCCTGCAAAGCATCGAAGAATTGCTTCGTTCACCGCTCGGCGGGCATTCCGTATCGTTGCCGTCTGATCTTGCCGATTGGCTTCCAGCAAGCCGCCATCGCAAGACAGCCCCCCATCGGCAACCGATAACCCAAAACACAAACGCTACGGAACCCGCACATGCAACGCCTCTCGGCCTTCGTGAACTATCAGGTCACCTCCGCGTTGCGTGCGGGCGTGGGCTACAACTACACGTCGCTCACGGGGCCGGCCTCGGCGCACTACAACCAGGTGAACGTGGGCGGCGACTACGCGCTCTCGAAGAGCACGGAGCTTTATGCACTGGCCGGCTGGCAGCAGGCCAGTGGCCACACGCTCAATGCGATAGGTGCTGCCGTGGATGCGCAGGCGTCGATCGGCGACTTCGGCGTGAATTCGGGCACGGATACGCAGGCGCTTGCCGTGGTCGGCATCCGTCACAAGTTCTGAGCGGACGGCGCGCGCGATTGGGCCGCGCGCGCCACACGGGGCAAATGCGTGGCCAGGTGCGTGACCCGATGCGTGACTTGCCGCGTGGCTTACAGCGCCGCGCGGATGCGCTGAGCGGTCGCTTCAAGCTCGGCCTTGTCGGCCATGTCGCGCGCGTGCAGGCGCAACTCTTCGCCCTTGCGGCGCGGGATGAGGTGGAAATGCACGTGCGGCACGGTTTGCCCCGCCGCTGCGCCGTTGAACTGCGCGATCAGGAGCCCATCGGGCTCGAGCGCCTTGCGCACGGCGATGGCCAATTTCTGCACCATCGCCATTGCGGCGGACACCGCTTCGGGCGAGAGCTCGTAAATCTCTTCAGCCGGCTCCTTCGGCAGCACCAGCACGTGGCCTTCGGATTGCGGCATCACGTCCATGATCGCGAGCGCCGCGTCGTTCTCGCACAGCTTGATGGAGGGGATTTCGCCGCGCAGGAGTTTCGCGAAGATGTTGTTGTCGTCGTAAGCCATGGGTTCCTCGGTAGTGTCTCGGGCGCGGCGTATGCTCGCCGCGCGGATCAAGCAGGCGGCGCCCCGCACGGAGCGCCGGGCGCCGCTACGCTGCGCCGCCATGCGCGGGCAGGTGAGTGCCGTGCTGCGGGCTGGCTGCCCCGGGCGGGCCGCCCTATGGGTCCGCCCGCCTTGCAATGCGGTGCGCAGCGCCGATTATCGCCCACGCCGGGAGGCTGTCGGGCTTCCTGCAGTTTTTTTGAAGTGGGTGCATCATAATGTTTCTCGCAGCGAGCGCGATGACGAACGTCTTGATACGGAGGGCGTATGGCAACGACAGATCTCGAAGCAGTCCAACACGCCCGCGAGGCCACCGCATCAGGGGCCTGGCGGTTCGCAGCCCAGCTATTGGCGCGCGCCGATGTGAGGATCGACGGCACCCGTCCGTGGGATATGCGCGTACACGATCCGCGGGCGCTGGAGCGCGTAGTCGCACTCGGTAATCTGGGTCTCGGCGAAGCCTATATGGACGACCAGTGGGACTGCGAGCAGCTCGACGAATTCTTCGCCCATGTGTTGCGTGCGCATGTAGACGATCAGATCGATCCGTCCCGGCTCGTTTTTCACGCGCTCAAGGCGCGCCTCATGAACCGCCAGACCGCGCGCCGTGCGTGGAAGGTGGGGCAGCAGCACTACGACATCGGCAACGCTTTCTACGAGGCCATGCTCGACAAGCGCATGACCTACACCTGCGGCTACTGGTCGGGCGGCGCGAAGACGCTGGACGAAGCGCAGGAAGCCAAGCTCGACCTGATCTGCAGGAAGCTTGGCCTGAAGCCTGGCATGCGTCTGCTCGACATCGGCTGCGGCTGGGGCAGTTTCATGAAATTCGCCGCGGAAAATTACGGCGTGTCATGCGTGGGCGTCACGATCTCGAAGGAGCAGGCCGCGCTGGGCGCCGGGCGTTGCGAAGGCCTGCCCGTGGAATTCCGCCTGCAGGACTATCGCCTGCTCGACGAGCAGTTCGACCGCATCGCGAGCGTGGGCATGTTCGAGCACGTCGGGCCCAAGAATTACCGCACTTATATGGAAGTGGCGCATCGCTGCCTCGCCGACGATGGCATCTTCTTGCTGCACACGATCGGCAAGAACCGCCGCGACACCACGCCCGATCCGTGGGTCGACAAGTACATCTTCCCCAACGGCGAGCTGCCCACCATCGGCCAGGTCGCGGACGCTTCGGGCGGGCTTTTCGTTGTCGAGGACCTGCACAACTTCGGCGCCGATTACGACCGCACGCTCATGGCGTGGCACGCGAACTTCGAGGCCGCGTGGCCGCGCTTCGAGGCCGAAATGGGCCACCGCTTCTACCGCATGTGGCGCTACTACCTGCTCTCGTGCGCCGGTGCTTTCCGCGCGCGCGACATTCAGTTGTGGCAGTACGTGCTGACGAAGAACGGACTGCCCGGCGGCTATCGCCGGCCGCAGGTGTGATCGCTGCAAGCGCAACGATGCCCTGAAACAGGGCCGATCCGTCAAAAACAAAGGCCGCGTGCGTGAAGCGCCGCGGCCTTTCTCATCTGCGCTCGCACCGTGCGGTGCGGCTTCAGCGCATCACGGCGGCGACCGTTGCGATGCCGAGTATCGTCATCAGCAAGGATGAGCAGACGTGAATGGCAATCTCGCCCGCAGCCCAGCCGAAGCGGCCGTTCTGCAGATGCGCGACGACTTCGGCGGAGAAGGTCGAGAACGTGGAGAGCCCGCCCATGCAGCCGGTGATGACGAACAGGCGCCACTGCGGCGAGACGTCGGGCAGGCGTGCGAACGCGGCGAGCGCCACGCCGATGATGTAGCCCGCAATGATGTTGGACGCGAGCGTGCCGAGCGGCAGCGTGGGGAAGACGGCGTTCAGGCGCAGGCCGAGCACCCAGCGCAGCAGCGAGCCGAGCGCGCCGCCAATGCCGACGGCGAGAATCGAGAGATACATGGTGTGGAGTCGTTGTAGGCGCAATGAAAGGCGACGCCGCCTGGCCAGTCGTTGCCTGCCATTGCGTCCCGCTTTCGACCCCGGAGTTTAGCACCGCGATGCGCGCCGGCTGTTGGGCCCACCAGGTGCCTGACACCCACACGACACGCGTGCGGCGCGCGCCACAAGCGTGGCCGCCGGCTTCAGGCGAGGCCGCCGTTGGCGCGCAGCGTCTGGCCGTCCACCCAGCCGCTGTCCGGGCCCGCGAGGAACGAGACCACTGCGGCGATGTCGTCGGGTTCGCCGAGCCGCTCGAGCGGGGGCATGCTCGCGAAATGCCGGATCTGCTCTTCGGTTTTGCCTTCGAGGAAGAGGGCCGTGGCCACCGGCCCTGGCGCGACGGCGTTGACCGTGATGCCGCGTCCGCGCAATTCCTTCGCGAAGACGCGCGTGAGCGCTTCGACGGCGTTCTTGGTGGCGTTGTAGATGCCGTAGCCCGGCAGGTTCAGCGCGAGCGCCGTGGTCGAAAAGTTGATGACGCGCCCGCCATTCACGAGCCTTGCCGCGGCCTCGCGCATCGTATTCAGCGTGCCGCGCACGTTGATGTCGAACATTTCGTCGTAGAGCGTATCGGTCGATTCGGCGATCGTCGTCACCTTCATGACGCCGGCATTGTTGACGAGCACGGCGGGCTCGCCGAGCTGGGCCGCCGTGGTCTCGAACAGGTGGCGCACCTCGTCGGCTTTGGCGATGTTGGCCTTCACGGCGATTGCGCGGCCACCTGCGGCGACGATCTGCGCGACGAGCGCCTCGGCCTCGCGTGCGCTCGCGGCGTAGTTGACGGCGACAGGGTGGCCGTCGCGCGCGAGCCGCAGCGCCACGGCGGCGCCGATGCCGCGCGCGGCGCCCGTGACGA
Organism: Paraburkholderia silviterrae; assembly: GCF_004353915.1. GTDB lineage: Bacteria > Pseudomonadota > Gammaproteobacteria > Burkholderiales > Burkholderiaceae > Paraburkholderia > Paraburkholderia silviterrae. The sequence continues at coordinate 93,829 of NZ_SMRP01000002.1, forward strand.
TGGCGACGCCGCGCGCGGCGTTCACGGTGTTGTTCGCTGCGTGGTTCGTTGCGGTGTTCATGATCGAGGTCCTTTCGTTCGGGTTCGGGCAAAGGGTGAAGCGGGAACGGAGTCGATCATGAAGGAATTCGGGCGCCCGATCATTGCCTGGCGCCTGGCTTCATTATTCCATTTCGATTAACAATGCACGAGGCGGCGCGCGGGAAGGCGGGCAGCCTCCGCGCGCGCCGGTTGCTGGTCAGCGCGTTCCGCGTCAATACGCGATGCAGACCGATTTCGTTTCGGTGTACGCGTCGATGATGGCGCGGCCATGCTCGCGGCCGATGCCCGAGGCCTTGAAGCCGCCGAAGGGCAGCGCCGGGTCCACCATGTTGTGCGTGTTGACCCAGACCGTGCCGGCCTGCACGGCGTCCACCACGCGCAGCGCGCGGTCGAGCTGGTTGGTCCACACGCTCGCGCCGAGTCCATATTCGGACGCGTTAGCGGCGGCAATGGCCTCATCGACGTCGTCATAGGGCATCGCCACGAGCACCGGGCCGAAGACTTCTTCGCGCACCACGGTGAGCGGCTTGTTCGCGGCGTTCGCGATCACGGTGGGCTCGACGAAGTAGCCCGCGCGCTTGCCGTCGCCACCACCCGCCAGGATTTCGCCGCCTTCCGCACGGCCCTGCGCGATCATGCCTGCCACTTTGTCGCGATGGCGGGCGGAGACGAGCGGGCCCATCTGCGTGGCCGCGTCGAAGCCGGAGCCGAGCACGGTGTTGCGCGCGACTTGAGCGATGCCTTCGACGATCTCGTCGAAGCGCGCGCGCGGCACATAGAGACGCGATCCGGCGGTGCAGACCTGGCCGTGGTTGAAGAAGATCGCGCCCGCCGCGCCTTCGATGGCGCGTTGCGGGTCGCAGTCGTCGAGCACGATCACGGGGCTCTTGCCGCCCAGCTCTAGCGAGACGCGCTTGAGGTCGTTGGCGCACTGCTTGCCGATGATGCGGCCCACTTCGGTGGAGCCGGTGAAGGTGACCTTGTCCACGCCCGCATGGCGCACGAGCGCCGCGCCCGCGGTCTCGCCCTGGCCGGTGACGACGTTGAGCACGCCCGGCGGAAAGCCGGCTTCGTGCGCGAGCTCGGCCAGGCGAATGGCGGTGAGCGGCGTTTCCTCGGCGGGCTTGAGCACGACCGTGCAGCCGCAGGCGAGCGCGGGCGCGATCTTCCACACCGCCATCAACAGCGGAAAATTCCACGGCACGATGGCGGCGACCACGCCCGCGGGCACGCGCCGCGTGGAGGCGTTGTAGCGCACGCCGGGCGGGAAGGCGAGCGAGAGATCGACCGTGCTGCCTTCGATCTTGGTGGCCCAGCCCGCCATATAGCGCAGCCATTGCACGCTGCCGCCCACTTCGAGCATCTTCGAGAAGCCGAGCAGCTTGCCCTGATTGAGCGTTTCGAGCGCGGCGAGCTCGTCGCCGTTTTGCTCGACGAGATCGGCGAGTTTCAGGAGCAGGCGCTCGCGTTCGGCGGGCGGCAGGCGGCGCCACGTGTCGGCCTCGAAGGCGCGGCGCGCGGCGGTGACGGCCGCATCGATGTCGGTGTCGCCGGCGTCCGGCACCTGGGCGATTTCCGTGCCCGTGGCGGGGTTGAATACGGCGAACGTGTGGCCGTTGTCGCTGGCGCAAAAGCGGCCGTCGACGAACATCTGTGTGCGGATCGTGTGCGTGAAGTCCTGGCGGTCCATGTCGTTTCCTCGGTTCGGTCCTGTGCGTGGGTGTCAGCGAATCTCGATCGCGCCGCCCGATGCGAGTGCGGGCGATGCGGGGCGATCGGTGAAGTGCGGTGTATGACGGGATGTGAAGCGGGATGCGTAGTGCTGCGTGGAATGCGGTTGGTGCTGCGTGGCCGTGCGCATGCAGCGGCGTGCCGCGAGTGCGCATGCACGCATGAGATTGAGCGCGGCCACCGCGAGAAAGAGCGCATGGAAGCCCTGGCCGAAGCCCCACGAGGTCGTGGCCAGCGCGGCGCCCGCGAGCATGCCCATGTGATGCGCGACGCCGGGGCAGCCGGCTTGCGCGGCGCGGCCGATGCGCAAAAGCGTGGGCAGCGTGAGCGCGTCGAGCACGGCAAACGCGGGCGCGGCCAATGCTGCCCAGGGCGCGAGCGCATCGAGCGTGAGCGCGGCAAGCAACGCGCCGCGCAGCGCGAAAAGCGCGAGCAATGCGTAACGATGATCGATGCGCTCGGCAAGCAGGCCGAAGCCAACCGCCGCGCACAGCGAGACGGCCATCTGCGCGTACGAGAAAGGCCCAGCGCCGCACAGCGCGAAGAACTGGAAGCGCGCGAGCACGCCGCTGGAAAGCCCCGCGAGCAACGCGGGTGCGAGCAGGGCGGCACTGCCGGGCAGCGCGACAATGAAACCCTGCTGCGCGCGTTGAATCGGAGTCCTGTCGATCTGCGGTGGCGGCTCTGAAGATTGTGTGTGCCGCGCGCTCAGGTGCGGCCAGGCTGCTGTGAGCAGCGCGAGACCCGCCAACGCGAGCACGGCCGGCATGGCGTCCGGTACCGAGCCCGCGCGTGCGTGCGCCGCGGCTGCCGTCATCGCCGCCATGGCGAGGACGAGCGAGGCGGCCACCGGCACGGTGGCCCGCGAGACGAAGCGGCGCGCGAGCGCCGCAGGCAGCAACGCCATCGCAAGCAGCGCAACCGCGCTTCCCGCGAGTGCGGTGGCAGTCGCGCCGACCCGCATCGCGCCCAGCATGACACCCGCCGCGAGCGCCGCGGCGCCGCCGGTTACCGCACACCAAACGCAGGCGGCAGCAAGGGTATCGCGGACCTTCGGCGTCATAGGGCGGCGCGCGCGGGGCTTCATCGCGGGCTTACTGCTTGCCGTGGCAGCACGACGGCGCGCTGCCCGCATCCGGCGCACCGTCCTGCACGCTGTGCGGATCGCGCCCGCCCGGGAGGTCCATCGCCGGATTGCCGTAGAAGAAGTTGTTCGGCTTGAGCATGAAGCCGGCGTATTCCACGGGCATCACGGGGAAGTCCTCGGGCTTGCACACATGCGTGTGGCCGAAGCTGTGCCACAGCACGATGTCCTCGTTCTCCACGTTGCGGTTCGCCTCGATATAGCGCGGCAGGCCGTCGCCGCCCGCGTGCTGGTTCGGATAGTCGCCGCTCGCGTAGCGCTGCGTCGTGTCGTACGGCGTGACCCACACGTGGCGTGTCGCGAAGCCGCCGCGCTGGCGCACCTTGGAGTGGGGATCGGCGAGCATCAGCGGCGAGTCGTTGATGATGAGCTTGTAGCCGGGATTCGCGCCCACGCGGTTCTTCACGTTCGGGTTCACGATCTTCCAGAAGCGGCCGGTCTGGCCGTTGGCGTTGCGCGCCGCTTCCTGCTCGGTCTTGAGCACGCGCTTCGTGGTGTCGAAGACGTTGCCGTACGGGTTCTCCGCGCCCATCGGACGCGGCACGAACTCGTGCTCGGTCACGGAGTTCTTCTCGCCGTCCACCATCATGTGCAGGCGCGCATTGAAGAAGTGCTGGTGCGTCGGGCCGCCGAGATTTTCGGTGACCATGCCGCCCCACGGGTAGGCGTCGCCGTCCGCGACCGCCGAGGTCTGGACGATGCCTGTGAGCTTGCACTCGAGCTGGATAGTGCCGTCCTGATAGAAGTACCAGTAGAAGCCGTAGTCGTAGTTGCCCACCGTCGCGAAGAACGAGATCACGAGGCGGCGCGAGCGGCGCATCTCGAACACGCCGGTGCGGAATTCATAGTGCTTCCAGAGCGTGCCGTAGTCTTCTTCGTGCAGGCACACCGCGTTCTTCATCGTGAAGCCGTTTCCGAAATCGTCGGCGGACGGAATGTCGAAATAGCGGATCGTGCCGAGACAATCGCAGCCGAGCTCGAGCTGGTTCGCAAGCTTCCCGAGACCGTACTCGCCCGCGTCGAATGCGCTCTTCCAGTAGTGGTTCGTGGTGGGATCGGAATAGGGCACGCACATCTCCGTCACGCTTGCGCGGTAGACGATGGGGCGCGGTGCGCTCTTCCCGTCGTCCCACGTGATCTGATGCAGCACGAGGCCTTCGCGAGGCGTGAAGCCCACGCGGAATGTCCAGTTCTGCCAGGCGACCTGCCAGCCGTCGATTGTGAAGCTCGGCCCTTCGGGCTGGCTGATGGACAGCGGTTTGACCGTGTCGCGCGGCTTGCCGATGCTCGGCGTGTCGTAGTTGTGCTTGGCGCGCGGAATCGGAATGATGCGTCCGTCGTCCACGAGCTCGATCACCTTGTGTTCGAGCAGATCCACCACGGCCACCACGCCTTCGATCGGATGCGCGTAGCCGTTGTCGGTCAGGTTCTCGCGGTAGTAGCTCACGCAGCGCACGAGGCGGCGGCCGCCTTCGTTGGGCCGGTCGAACGCGCCAGCCGAGAACGGGTCGACCTGCACGCGTTCGAGATCGTCTTCGGTGAGGCCGCGCTTCTTGACGGCCTCGCGCCACGCAGGATCGGCCTTCACGATGCGCTCGGCGTTGATGAAGTCCTCGATCATCACGGGCGGCTGACCGAACGGCGCGCTGTGCAGCGCGAGCGCCTTGCGCGATTCCACTTTCTTTTCGCGCAGATCGACGACCAGTTCGAGCGTCTGGTTGCGCGTGCGATCGATGACGATCGTGAAGGCGCGGCGCGAATAGTAGTCGCCGGGCTGGTACGCGACGACTTCGGCCTTAGGTGGCTCGTGCAGCTCGGTGACGGGAAAGCGCGCGTGTTCGTCGAGCTGTTCGGCAGCCTTCGCGATGTCACAGGCGAGCTGCATTTCGGTGAGGCTCAGCGGATCGAGCGGATGCGAGTTCGGATTCGTGTTCATAAGCGTTTCGTAAGGATGACGTTGGACCGCAACAGTGCGTGAAGGGCGGCTGGCCGGCCGCGTTTTTTAGGGGCGGAGGGCGTGGCCGCAGTGGCGATGTCGTGACGTCATCGTAGAAACGCCGTATTTTTTTCGCGCTTGCAAAACGCGCCAAAGGGACGATAGAGTGCGCCAGAGACAGAGCGAACGAATCTGGGTGCGAACGTGAATGCACGCCGCCGGAGAATGGAGCGAGACATGAAAAAAGTGCCTGTCAGCAACGGTTTTCCGATGATTCGCGGCGCGGTGATGGGCCCGATCGTGCGCGCGCTCGATGCCGCCGGCGCGGACTGCGATGCGTTGCTGGCCGAGTTCGGCCTGAGCCGCAGACAACTTTCGGATCCTTATGAAATCCTGCCGCTCGGGCGCTACGTGGGCGCCTTCGAGCGCGCGGCGCAGCTGCTCGACGAGCCGTGGCTGGGCCTGCGCCTCGGCAACGAATTGCAGCTCACGGAGCTCGGGCCCGCGGGGCTCGTGTTCATGTCGTCGCCCACGCTGGGTTCGGCGATCCGCAAGTTCACGGACGCGCTCGCCTCATGGCAGAGCGGCACGCTCGTCGATCTGGTGCGCGATAACGCGTGGCCGATGTGGAGCTATCGCATTGCGCAGGCGCAGATCTGGCCGCGCCGCCAGGACGCCGAATACAGCGTGAGCGCGATGTGTCACATGATTCGCCTCGTGCGCGGCACGGCGTGGACACCGGTCGAGATCCATTTCGAGCATGCGGCGCCCGCGGATCTCAAGCCCTATTTGCGCATTTTCCGCGTGCCGGTGCGCTTCCAGCAGCCGGCGAGCGGCGTGGTGATTCATCCGCACGATCTCGACGCGCCGCTCAAGAGCGCCGACACGCAGCTCGCGCGCATGATGGAGCGCCACGCCACCGACCTCATTTCGCGCGATACGGTGCCGCACGACCTCGTCGATCAGGTGCGCGATCTGGTGACGCGGCGGCTCGCACGCGAAAAGCTCGTGGTGGCCGACATCGCGCGCGATCTCGGGCTCTCGAACCGCTCGCTGCAGCGCCATCTGACCGAAGCGGGTACGTCCGTGCGCGAGATCATTCGCGAGGAACGCCAGCGCAGCGTGGCGGTGCTGCGCGAGCAGGAGGGCATGACCAACGCGGCCGTCGCGCGTGCGGTGGGCTACGCGGACGCCACCGTGCTGTGGCGCGCGACGCGTAACTGGGGCCGGTCGGGATAGACTCGGTCGGAATAGACACTTGGCTTAGACGCGGTCGGCGTAGACCCGGTCGGCCTGGATGAGGCCTCATCAGCTCACGGATGTAAGCTCGTTGATGGCTAATGGAAAGCATGTGGACTGAGGAAAGCGCCTGCCAATTTATTCGGCATCCGAATCGATTTTCCGCACCGCCCCCAGCCGCAAAGGCGTTAAGTAAAAACCCGCAGGTACGTTGGCGCAATTTATCGAGAATTTGGCGCGGTCAGCCAGGTCGCCATAATTTTTAGCTGCCTACCATGCGCTCCTGTCGAGTCTCGCATTCGAATGCGCGAGATTCGTTTCTAGGAGCGCCAGGGGCACGCGGTCTTTCATCGTGTCGCACGGCGCGACCCCAATCGATACAAGCAGAGGCAACGATGAACGAATCGCAAATACCCGTCGCGCCAGCCGGACTCGTCGGCGGCGTCGAGGCAGACGATGCCGCCGTGCCGCAGCGCAGCCTGCTCGGCCTGTGGCAGATCGTGTTTCTCGTGATCTCGGCGGCCGCGCCGCTCACCGGCATGCTTGGCGCGGTGCCGCCCGCCATCAGCCTCGGCAACGGCGCGGGCATTCCCGGCGCCTTCGTGATCGCGGGCGTCGTGCTGCTCGTGTTCAGCGTCGGCTTCGCTTCGATGAGCCGGCATATCGTGCGCGCCGGCGCGTTCTACGCGTACATCACGGCGGGCTTCGGCCGCCCGCTCGGCATGGCGGGCGCGCTCGTCGCGCTGCTCTCGTACACCTGCATCCAGATCGCGCTGTATGGCCTGTTTGGCTTCTTCTGCACGGTCGTGCTCGGGCCGCTCTTGCATAGCACGATGCCGTGGTACGTGTATTCGCTCGCCTGCATCGCCATCGTGCAGGTGACGGGCCTGCGCGGCATCGACCTGAACAGCCGCCTGCTCGGCGTGCTGATGAGCCTCGAGATGGGCATCCTGCTCGTGCTCTCGATCGCCATCGTGATCCATCACGGCGGCCCCGACGGCCTCACGCTCGCGCCGTTCGCACCGAAGCACGTGTTCAGCGGCCACATGGGCATTGCGGTGATGTTCGCGCTCGCGTCGTTCATCGGCTTCGAGGCCACGGCGATCTACGGCAAGGAGTGCCGCAATCCGAAGGTCACGGTGCCGCGCGCGACCTATGTGTCGGTCACGCTGATCCTCGTGTTCTTCGCGTTCGTCACGTGGGCCATCGTCTGCGCCTATGGGCTGAAGGACGTGGCCGACGTGGCCACGAAGCAGCCGGGCGACTTCTGGTTCATCCAGTCCACGAAGTACCTGGGCGGCGCCATGACCACGACGATGAGCTTGCTCCTGCTCTCTAGCATCTTCGCGAGCCTGCTCTCGTTCCACAACACGATCGTGCGCTATATCCACGCGCTCTCGGTCGAAGGCATCCTGCCCGCGAAGCTCGACCGCCTGCATGCGAAGTACGGGTCACCGTATCTCGCGAGCTATCTGCAGACGCTCACGGTGGCGGTGCCGGTGGGACTCTTCGTGCTCGCGGGCGCCGATCCGTTCAATATCGTGTTCAGCTGCACGTCGGCGCTCGGCACCATCGGCATCGTGATGCTGCAGGCCGTGACGAGCTTCTCGGTGGCCGCTTACTTCCGCGCCACGAAAAAGGACACGCGGGTCTGGCACGCGTTCGTCGCACCGGTGCTGGGCGGGCTGGGCCTCTTGTGCATCGGCTTCGTGCTGATCGGCAACCTGGACGCGCTCTCCGGCTCCGATAGCCCGATCGTGCGCGCGTTCCCGTGGATCGTGCTCGCCGTGGCGCTAGTCGGCATCGCGCTGGGCTTCGTGTTCAGGCGCCACCGGCCCGACGTCTACGCGCGCTTCGGCCAGTAGCGCAGGGCGCCGCCGGGCGGGGCAGGCGCGGTATCCCGCGCTGCGTTCTCCAGGCCGCTGCTCTCCAGGCATTACCAGGCCGCTGTTCTCCAGGCATTCCCAAGCATTACCCACGCATTTCCCAGGCAGTCAAACCGCACGCGGTGCGCGCATTCGAGCCGCGCGCCGCGGCCCGGTCGCGCTCGCCCGTATTGACCAGGCCAAGGCGGGCCACGCCAGGCCAGGCCGGGTCGCACCGCTTGCGCGATCGCTCACTTCGAGACGAAAGACATCGACATGGCAAACACACTCGTCACGCGCACGGCGCTGGCGCTGGCTTCGTGCGCCCTCGCCACCTTCACGCAAGGGGCACACGCCCAGTCCTCGGTCACGCTCTTCGGCACGGTGGACGCCGGCCTCGTCTATTCGACGAATCAGCAGACCACGCAGACGGACGGCCGCACCAACGGCCATTCGAACTGGCAACTGGGCGGCGGCAACCTCGTGCCCTCGCGCTGGGGCCTGACCGGCAGCGAGGACATCGGCGGCGGCACCACGGTGAACTTCACGCTGGAGAACAGCATCTTCACGCAGAACGGCGCATTGCTGCAGGGCGGCACGCTCTTTAACCGCAACGCGTGGGTGGGCGTGGCGAACGCGAACTACGGCACGCTCACGCTCGGCCGCCAGTACGACCCGTTCTCCGACAACATGGGCGCCTATGCGTCGAGCAACAACTGGGCGACGCTCTACGGCTCGCACTTCGGCGACGTCGACAACCTCAACGAAGCGTTCAACTTCAACAACTCGATCAAGTACGCGAGCCCGAGCTTCGGCGGCCTCACGGTCGGCGGGCTGTTCAGCCTTGGCGGCGTGGCGGGCAATTTCTCGCAGAATCGCGGCTGGTCGCTCGCGGCGAACTACACGCACGGGCCGCTCTCGCTCTCGGCGGGCTATCTGCAACTGCGCAATCCGCTCCAGGCGGCGCTGGGCGGGGAGAGCGGCTATATCGGCGACTTCAGCTGCGCCAACGCCGATGCTTCGTATTGCGAACTACAGAATGCGCAGAAAATCGACATCTATGGCGCGGGCGGTTCGTATGCGCTCGACAAGGTGACGATCGCGCTGAGCTACACGCATACGCGGCTTTCGCAGAGCCAGTATTTCGCGAGCACGGCCCAGCCGCAAGGCGCCGATATCTCGTTCGACATTGCCGAGCTCAATACGATGTGGCAGTTCTCTCCGGCGCTGCAATTTGGCTTCGCGTATATCTTCAACGACGCGCATCCCGATCAGGGCTCGTCCACGCGCATCCATCAGATCAACCTGGGCGCGGTGTACAACCTTTCGAAGCGCACGGCGCTCTATGCCGTGGCGATCGGCCAGAAGTCGTCGGGCGCCGGGCTCGGCATCAATGCCAGTGGCGGCACGCAAAACCTCGCGCAGATTCCGAATCTCGTGAACTCGGATACCGACAAGCAACTGGCGATCATTGCCGGCATTCGCCATAACTTCTGAAGAGGCGGCGATCCGTGGGAAGGCGGCCAGGGTTCATTTCTTGGTAGTGAACGGGCGCGCCTCAATTCAGGACGGTCGTGCCATCACGATGGCTCAGGTGTTGCAGCACAGGATCGCTGGCGTGAACCGCAATCAGGTTCACGCCAGCCGGGAAAATGCGATATTCCAGCTCACCGAGCAGGCTTTCGATGATGGCCTGATCGGACTTGATAATTTCAATCAACAGGATCGGCTTGTGATTCTGCAGCGTCGCTCTGGCCCCACGTAATACCTCGACTTCCATGCCTTCGACATCGAGCTTGATGAAATCGACGCGCTCGAGGGCAAGCGCATCGATGCTCACCATCGGCACGGTTTGCCCGCGTGACGGGTCGTATGAAATGGGTTGGCCGATATCCTCGGTGCTCTCTTGCTGGCGCAATTCGAGGCTGCCGAAACTGGCCTGCGCAAAGTAATCCGGCTGCGGCACGGCCAATTGGCCGTCGCGCTCGCCAAGCGCAGCCAGCTTCGCCCGCGCATTCAGGCAATTGTTGAGGGCGATGTTGCCGGTCAGCGCATAGTAGACGACCTCCTGCGCTTCGAAGCTCAGCACGCGTCCCCAGCCATGCATGTGCCGCGCCCATTCGATCGTATGCACGCCGATGTTCGCGCCACCATCGATCGCCAGAATGCCATCGCCGAAATACTGGCGTCGCCGGTCGAGGAGTGCAAGCACGAATCCAACCTCATTCGCATCGAAACACGACTTCTGCAGGAGCTGATAGCCCACACCGAAAGCACCGCGTGCTTCGCTGACGTTGTAGTCGTTACGGTTGACGATCATCGTGCCGTGATTGGTTGCCGCGAGTATGAATGCGATGGGGCGATTGGGATGTGACATGGTTCAGAGATCCTGGTTAGACGGGCTGATTTTCGATTCGAACGTGCGGTTAAACGCCGGTATGCCGTGAACGGCCGGTCCGCGAATTGTAGGGTCACGGTTATCACGTAATTGGCTGCGGGATCGGTGCCTTGATTTGAGTCTCGCTGCAGCGCGGAAAATGAGCCGGCATGGCAGCAGGGCGGTGTGGCCCGCATGGTGCGGCCAGCTTGGTGCGGCCAGCGTGGTGTGTGCAGGGCGGCACGGCCCGCCTCGCGCGCCGGCCGGGCGGATCGGCGCTAGAATGTTCTGGTCCGCTTTCCCGCGTGAGCCCTCGCATGAAAGTCGCCCTTTTTGTTCCGTGCTTCATCGACGCGTTCTATCCCGAGGTTGGGATCGCCACGCTCGAATTGCTGGAGCGCCTCGGCTGCGAGGTCGACTACCCGCTCGATCAAACCTGCTGCGGCCAGCCCATGGCCAACAGCGGCGCGCGGGCCGAAGCGGCCGGCGCGGAGCGCGTGTTCGCGCGCGCCTTCGAAGGCTACGACTTTATCGTCGGCCCCTCGGCAAGCTGCGTGAACCACGTACGCGATCATTTCACCGCCATCGAGCAGACCGAAGCCGTTCGTGGCGTGCGCGCCCATACCTTCGAGCTCGTGGAGTTCCTGCACGACGTGCTGCGCGTGCGCGAATTTCCGTGGGCTGAATTCCCCTGGCGCGTGGGGCTGCACAACAGCTGCAGCGCGCTGCGCCATCTCCATGAGGCCTCGACTTCCGAGGTGCCGGGCAAGCCCTTTTCGAAGCCACTCGCGTTGCTGCAGGGCGTGAAGGGCATCGAATTCGTGCAGCCGAAGCGCCCCGACGAATGCTGCGGATTTGGCGGCACGTTCGCTGTGACCGAAGAAGCGGTTTCCGTGCGCATGGGGCAGGACAAGGTCGTCGACCACGTGAGCGCGGGTGCGCAATACATCGTCTCGGGCGACATGTCGTGCCTCATGCATCAGCAGGGCTGCGCGGAGCGCATGCAGTCCGACGTGCGCTTCATCCATATCGCCCAGGTGCTCAACGGAGCGCGCGAATGAGTACACCTAAGTCACCCGATGATCGCCCGAAGCGGGTCGAGCATGCGAAGCTCGCGGGCGCCTTTCTTTCACGTCCCGAGCATGTCGACTTCCACGACAAACGGCTCTGGGACTTGCGCATGAAGCGCGATGCGCAAGTCCATGCGATTGCCGAATGGGAGACGCTGCGCGAGCTGGCATCGGCCATCAAGGCGCACACGCTCTCGCATCTGTCCGAGTACCTCGACCAGTTCTCGCGCACCGCCGAGGCGAACGGCGTGCAGGTGCACTGGGCCGATACGGCGGGCGAGCACAACGAGACGGTCGCCCGCATCCTGAGCGAGCGCGGCATCACGGCGCTCGTGAAGAGCAAGTCGATGCTCACGGACGAGTGCGAGATGCGGGCGTACCTCGAGCAGCACGGCATCGCGGTGATGGAAACCGACCTCGGTGAGCGCATCCAGCAACTCGACCGGCAACCGCCGAGCCATATCGTCGTGCCCGCCGTGCACAAGCTGCGCGACGACGTGGCCGAAGTGTTCGGCCGCACGATAGGCACCGACCCTTCCAACAACGACATCCACTATCTCGCCGAGCGCCAGCGCATGAACACGCGCCCGTGGTTCGTGCGCGACAAGACGGCGGGCATGACGGGCTGCAACTTCGCGGTGGCCGAGACCGGCACGGTGGTGGTCTGCACCAACGAAGGCAACGCGGATCTTTCGGCCAACGTGCCGCCGGTGCACATCGTCTCGATGGGCATCGAGAAGCTGATTCCGCGCGTATCCGATCTGGGCGTGTTCATCCGCATGCTCTCGCGCAGCGCGCTGGGCTCGCCGATCACGCAATACACCTCGCATTTCCGCGCGCCGCGCGAGGGCGCCGAGATGCACTTCATCCTCGTGGACAACGGCCGCAGCGCACGGCTTGCGATGCCGGACTTCTGGTACTCGCTCAAGTGCATCCGCTGCGGCGCGTGCATGAATACCTGCCCGGTCTACCGGCGCAGCGGCGGCCTCTCGTATGGCAGCACCTATGCGGGGCCGATTGGCGCGATCATCAATCCGACCTTCGACCTGAAGCGCTTTAGCGCCTTGCCGTTCGCGTCCACGCTCAACGGCAGCTGCACGAACGTATGCCCCGTGAAGATCAACATTCACGAGCAGATCTATCAGTGGCGCGAGGTGATTGCCGCGCAGCACGAAGTGCCGTTCGTGAAGCAGGAAGTGCTCAAGATGGCGGGGCGGCTGCTCGGGAGTCCGAAGATGTATCGGGCTGCCGTGGCATCGCTCGACGGCGCGCTGCGGCGCCTGCCCAATTTCGTGCTCTACAACCCCCTCAATCTCTGGGGCCGGCAGCGCACGCTGCCGCACGCGCCGTCCACGACCTTTCATGCGTGGTACCGCAAGAATCGCAAAGGCGGCAAAGGCGCTAAAGGTGGAAAGGGAGGCGGCGATGGCGAGTCGTGAAGCGTTCCTCGCGCGCGTGCGCGCCGCGCAGCCCGCAGCCCAGGCGCTGCCCGAGGTGCCCTTGTTCGACACGCCGCCCGGAGACTTGCGCGCGCGCTTTGGCGCCGCACTCGCGCTGATGGGCGGCAAAGAAGCGCTGGCCGAATCGGGCGAGGCCGTGCTCGCGCTGATACGCGAGCGCTTCGGCGCGCAGGTGTCGATCGCGTCGGCCGCGCCCGAGGTGCAGGGCACGCGTGCGCTGAACGCGGCCACGCCGCCCGTGTCGCTCGAAGACGTGGAGGTGGGCGTCGTGCGCTCGCGCTTCGGCGTGGCGGAGACGGGCTCGGTATGGCTTTCCGAGCGCGAGTACGTGGTGAATGCGCTGGGCTACCTCGTGCAGCATGTTTACGTGCTGCTCGATCCCGGCGAACTCGTGGCGGGTCTTCAGGACGCCTACCGGCGCGACGACTTTCGCGGCGCGCGCTACGCGGCGCTGGTGACGGGGCCCTCCGCGACGGCCGATATCGAGGGCGTGCTGATACAGGGCGCGCAAGGGGTGAGATCGCTGACCGTGGTATGGATGGCGGCGCGCTGAAATAGTCACGCGGGTAACAATGATCATCCACGTACTACTCCTGAGCGGCTTTTTGCTGGCGAGCATCGCCCTGGTGCAGGCCGTGAGCCTGCGCTTCGCACTCTCCGAATCGGTGCTGCTGGCCGCGTGGGGCTTCGCGCTTGGCGGCATCTATCTCGTGAGTGGCGAGGCCTGGCCGCAACTGGCCACGAGCGTCTTCACGCCGGCGCTCGCGCCGCGTCTACCGCCCGAAGCTTATCTGTGGATCTTCCTGCCGCTCTTGTTGTTTCAGGCCGCGTTGAGCGTCAACGTGCGCGAGATGCTGGGCGACGCCGCGCCCATTTTGCTGCTTGCCGTGGTGGCCGTATTCGTCGCCACGGCGATGGTGGGGGGCGCGATCGGTCTCACGGGCCTTGGCCCGCTCACCGATGGTCTGCTGCTTGGCGCGATGATCGCGACCACGGACCCTTCCGCCGTGCTTGCCGTGTTCCGCGAAGTGGGCGCGCCCGAGCGTCTCGTGCGCCTCGTGGAGGGCGAGAGCCTGCTCAACGACGCGGCCGCCATCGCCATTGCGACCGTGCTGATCGCCGCCATTACCGGCGACACCGCCGCCGCAACGGGTGGTGCTGCGCTGCGCACGCTTGCCATCGAACTGCTCGGCGGCCTTGCAGTGGGCGCGCTTGCCGGGCGCGCGTTCGCGTATCTGCTGCCGGCGCTCGGCGGCGAGGGCAAGGCCGAGATTTCGCTGAGCTTTGCGCTGCCGTATCCGCTCTATCTGTTCGCCGATCAAACGCTCCATGTCTCCGGCGTGGTCTCGGTGGTTGCGGCGGGGCTCGTCATCAGCGGGCTTGGCCGCACGCGGCTTTCGCCCGTGAACTGGCAGCACCTGCAGCTGATCTGGGAGCAGGTGGCGGCCATGGCGGGCGCGGCCATCTTCCTGCTCGCGGCCATGCAGATTCCCGCCACGCTGCGCGACGCGCACTGGCTCGATCTGATCGCGCTTGTGGTGGTGGTGGTGACGGCACTGGTGGCCCGCCTCGTCGTGGCGTTCGGCATGCTGCCGCTCTTGAGCCGCCTGAGGCTCACCGAGCCCGTGAGCGCCGCGTACAAGCTCGTGATCGCATGGGGCGGGCTGCGCGGCGCGGTCACGCTCGTGCTCGCGCTCGGCCTCGCGCACAACGAGGCGCTGCCCGAGACCACGCGCCGCTTCGTCGCCATCCTCGCCACCGGCTTTGTGCTGGTGAGCCTGATCGTGAACGGCTCGTCGCTCAAGCTGCTCATCAAGCGGCTCAAGCTCGATCTGCTTTCGCCGCAGGAGGAGGCGTTGCAGCAGCAGGCGGTGCGGCTGTCTTCGCTGGGCGTGTTCGAGCAGGTGCATCTGGCGGCGCGTACCTTTCGCATACCCGAGTCGATCGCCGACGAAGCTTGCAACAGCTTCAGGCACAGCATCGACCTGAGCGCGACGGCCTTCGATATCGAGGCGGCGCTTTCCGAGCGCGAGCGTCTTGCCATCGGGCTCGCCACGCTCGCGAGCAAGGAGCGCGACCTGATTCCACGGTACGGCAGCGGCATCATCACGATCCGCAATCTCGACGCGATGATGCGCAACACCGACGCGATGATCGAGGCGGCCCGCGAAAGCGGGCGCATTGGCTACCAGCGCGCGGCGGCGAAGATACTCGCCGAGCCGCCGGGGCTGCGTGTCGCGCGCTTCGTGGCACGCTGGCTGCATATCAACCAGCCATACGCGGATGCGCTCGCCGATCAGTTCGAACTCCTGATGTGTCGCCGCGTGGTGCTGCACGAGCTGCTGGAATTCGCCGATGGTAGTCTCACGCCGCTGTTGGGCGAGCGGCTGGCCAAATTGCTCCGCACGATACTCAAGAGTCGCATCGAGAAGGCCGAGCGCGGGCTGGACAACGTGCGGCGGTGCTTTGGCGGGAACGGCGCGGACGCGCTCGAGCGTCGCATGATGCTGCTCTACGCGCTGCGCGAAGGGCGCGCGCGCGTGGTGGCGATGTACGAGGACCGCTCGATTTCGAAGGAGATCTACGATTCGATCCGCCGCGAGCTGGACGCGGCCTGGAAGCGGGCGGTGCCGCGCGCGCATCCGGACTTGCTGCTGGGGGACGGTGCGCACGCACAGGCGGGGGGCGTCGGCGAGCCGAAGGCGTTCGCCGGCACTGGAGCGGACGCGCAATCAAACGCGCAATCAAACGCACAAGCAAACGCGCAAGCAGCGCCCACGCCCGAAGTGCAAGGCACGGCAGCGCCCGTTGCGACGGCGGCACGCGACGATACTCCCGATACCACCGATACCACCGAAAGCACCGCAAGCGACGCAAACGAAGCACAGCGAGGCGCTGCGCCATGACCGAAATCGGGAGCGCACTGCTGGTGTTCGTGCTGTTGCTGGGCGGCACGGGGCTCGGCGTGCTGCTCAAGCCGTTGCTGCCCGAAGAGCATCGCAAGCATGAAACGGTGCAGCTCGTGCAATTGGTGCTCGGCATGCTCGTGACGTTCGCGGCGCTGGTGCTGAGCTTGCTCATCGCGTCGGCGAAAACGAGCTACGACACGGCCACCGACGACATGCGCGCCTACTCGGCGGATCTGATCCAGCTCGACGATCGCCTGCGCGACTACGGTCCCGACGCCACCGCCGCGCGCGACGCCCTGCGCAGCTACACCGCGGCGGCCATTGCCTCCACGTGGCCGCAGGAAAGCCCGCCGCCTGGCGACTACTATCCGCGCGTGCAACCCGCAACCGACGGCGAGATCGAAAGCAAGACGCTGGGGGCGCTGCTCAATACGGTTGGCCAGGAGATCGGCCGTTTCGAGCCGCACGAACGTTATCAGGCTGCGCTCGCGGCGCGCCTGACCGATCTGTTCGGGCGCGTGCGCGATGCGCGCTGGCGCCTGATCGAAGAGGCGCACGCCACCATCTCGCGGCCCTTCTTCGCGATGCTCACCTTGTGGCTCATGCTGATCTTCCTGAGCTTCGGCCTGATCGCGCCACATAACGCGCTCGCCATGGTGATGATCGTGCTGGGTGCGGTGTCGATTTCGTCGACGGTGTATGTGATCGTCGATTTCGACACGCCGTTTACGGGGGAAATCGTGATCCCGAGCGATTCCATGCGCGACGCGCTTGCCCATATGAACCGCACGCTGGCGCCGCAGGCGCCACAGCAGCAATGAGCGGGCTGGCGCTCGTGTAATCGCGAGCCTTCGCGTGGCATTGCCCGCCGTGCTCGCGCCGTGCCGCTTCTTGCCACACGTGCGCTAGACTCGCTCTTCGATTCGAGCATGGAAAAGGAGGTGCCCGATGCTGCGCAAGACTCTCAACGCGTCGCGGCTGCAGGAGGAAGTGAAGCGCCGGATTCACCGGCTGCAGGAAGTCGTGGACGACGGCGTGAAGATCGGCGTGCCGCGTCCGCAACTGCAGACCCCCGACCGCACGGGCTGCAACTGGACGATGCGCAATTTTGGCAACGCGGCGGGGTTCGAGGCGAGCATCGCCGGCGTGCTCGCGCTGGTGCAGGCGGAGTACAACCTCTCGGCGTCCGGCGGGGAGGAGAGCGAGGCGCCGCGCGCTCCAGTTGACGACCCGTTCGGCGGCACGCACGCACCGGCGAGCGTCGATCCGTTCGGTGAACCCACGCCTGCGCCGGCAGCTAATCCGTTCGCCGAGGCGAAGCCGTCCGATCCATCGAAGGCGGGCGGCGACCCGTTCGGCACGGCTTCGTCTGAGAAGGGCAGCGCAAGCGAACCGGCGCCGCGCAAGCGCTCGGCGAACCCGTTCGGCGACGATTGATGCCGCCGATTGACGCCGCCTCATGCGCCGCTTTTGAAGGTACATCTCAGGCCGCCTGCAGCCTGAGCTCGCGGCGCTCAGCTTTCCTCAGGCGCCTTGCGCGGACGGCGTGCACGCGCCGTTGTCTTCTTCGGCGCTTTTGCTTTCTTCCTGGCGGGTTCGCGGTCCGCGTCGGCTTCAGGCGCGGGCGGCTCCGTCACCTCGCGCGGCTCCGCATGGGCCTCCTGCGCCGCCGGCGGGGCGGCCTTCTTGCGTGCGGCGCTCTTGCGCGATGCGGTCTTGCGTGCGCGTCGCGGTGCTGCGGGCGCTTCGGGGGCATCAGGCGCTTGATGCGCTTGATGCTCTTGATGCGCCTCGGCCGGCGCCCCGCCGGCCGTGCTTTCGTGCGCGCCGTGCGGCGGCTGTCCGAACAGCGGCATGTCGGCGGCGTGCCGCGCTTCGTCGTGCTCGTGGGCGTGCCCATGCGCGTGTTCACGTGCGCGCTCGCGTGCACGCGCGCCACGCGATTGCGTCTTGGCGGTCTCGGTGAAGAGGTCGCCGTTCGACATCGCCGCGCTGGCTTCGGACTCGCGCGTTTGTTCGAATTCGAACGACACGTGCGCCTCGGCCGTTTCCTGCGCCTCGCGTACTTCGCGCAGGTCGCTCGTTTCGCGTTCCTGCTCGTGCCCATTCTCGCCCGCCGCAGCCGCACCGCGGCCACCGCGCCGGCCCTTGCGTCGCGAGCGCGATTCGTCCGCGCGCGGTGCCGGGGCTTCTTCCACCGGGCTCGTCGCGGCGCTCGCCGGCTGGCTTGTGCGCGTCACATAGGTGCCCGACTTCTCGTCGCGGCCCACTTCGAGCAGGCCGCGCGCCTGCGCCTCGTCGAGCAGGTTGCCGAACGCGCGGAAGCCGTAGCGCGCCTCGTTGAAGTCGGGGCGGCGCCGCTTGATCGCGCTCTTGAGCACCGAGGCCCAGATCTTGCCGCTGTCGCCGCGTTCGTAGCCGAGCGCGTCGAGCGTCTCGACCACTAGCGTGATCGCCTTGGACTTGCGTTCCTCGCCGCGCTCCTCGGCGCTCTCGGCGGCGCTTTCGGCAGTATTGCGCCTGTCGTCGCCAGGCTGGCGCTTCGCGTTCGCACCGCTTTCGCCGCGGGCCTTGGCGCGCTCTTTTTGCTCGCGCGCGAGCTCGCGCACCAGGTCGTCGTAGAAGATGAACTCGTCGCAGTTCGCGACGAGCAGGTCCGAGGTCGAATGCTTCACGCCCACGCCTATCACCTTCTTGGCGTTTTCGCGCAGCTTGGAGACGAGCGGCGAGAAGTCGGAGTCGCCGCTCACGATCACGAAGGTGTCCACGTGCGACTTCGTATAGCAGAGATCGAGCGCGTCCACGACGAGGCGGATATCGGCGGAATTCTTGCCCGACTGGCGCACGTGTGGAATCTCGATGAGCTCGAAGCTCGCTTCGTGCATCGACGCCTTGAAGCCCTTGTAGCGGTCCCAGTCGCAATAGGCCTTCTTCACGACAATGCTGCCCTTGAGCAAGAGCCGCTCGAGCACGGGCTTGATATCGAAGCGGTCGATCTTCGCGTCGCGCACACCGAGCGCGACGTTCTCGAAGTCGCAAAACACCGCCATGCTGACGTTTTCCTGGGGGGAGGCCATGTGATTCGTTCGTTCCATCTACAGTTCGAACGCACATGATAGCCCCTTGGCGTGACACCGGCTGAAAACACAGGCAGCCGCCATGCATGCACACATAACGGCGCCCACATGCCGTGCATCTCTGGAGGGCGCTGGTCAGGCCATGCGGTTGTGTGCACGGGCATAGTTCATTTGGACGATGCACGCGTTTTAGTGCGAGATCAGCATCTTTTTTCACGCGTTCGTCACACGGGCTGCCTAACCTTCGCGGCTCCAAACGGCGTGCATGCAGCGCGTACTCACAAAGAATCCCACAACAACTCCACAAAACAGAGGACATCCATGGCTATACGTTTCCGGGGCAAGCTCTGGGCGCTTTACGCGTCCGTCTTCGCTGCGCTTTTCGCCGCGCTCTTCGTGAGCGCCTGCGGCTCTTCTTCAACGCCTGCCGCAACCGGCCAGCAGCAAATCCGCCACGTCTTCGTCATCACGCTCGAAAACGAGAACTACGCAAGCACCTTCGGCTCCAGCTCGAAGGCGCCCTATCTGGCCCAGACCCTGGCTTCGCAGGGGGCGCTCGTGCAGAACTACTACGGCACGGGCCACGTGAGCCTCGACAACTACATCGCGATGGTCAGCGGCCAGGCGCCCACCCCGCAAACCGATAACGACTGCACGGATTATGAGGACTACAACCTGACCGGGATGACCTCCGATGGGCAGGCGATCGGCACGGGCTGCGTGTTCCCGGCGAGCATCAAGACGCTGCCCGACCAGTTGAAGGCGGCGGGCTACACGTGGAAGGGCTACGCGGAGGACATGGGCAACGACCCGGCGCGCGAAGCCGCCACCTGCGGCCA
This sequence comes from Paraburkholderia silviterrae, assembly GCF_004353915.1. Taxonomy (GTDB): domain Bacteria; phylum Pseudomonadota; class Gammaproteobacteria; order Burkholderiales; family Burkholderiaceae; genus Paraburkholderia; species Paraburkholderia silviterrae. Next base: position 113,518 of record NZ_SMRP01000002.1, read on the forward strand.
CCCGGCCCTGAACACCGCGGACCAGACGCAGCGAGCGGAAGCGCCGAGCGCGGCGGTGCCGCAGGGCGACCAGTACGCGACGCGCCACAATCCGTTCATGTACTTCCACTCGATCATCGACTCGCCCGACTGCGGGACGAACGTCGTGAACCTGAACCAGCTGCAGAATGACCTGCAATTGACCGTAACCACGGCCAACTTCAACTTCATCACGCCGAACCTGTGCAACGACGGCCACGACTCGCCGTGCGTGAACGGCCAGCCGGGCGGCCTCACGAGCGCCAACGCGTTCCTGGAAAAGTGGGTGCCCATTATTACGGCCTCGCCCGCGTTCCAACAGGACGGACTCCTGATCATCAATTTCGATGAGAGCAGCTACGCGAGCCAGACGCTGAACACGAGCACGAAGCCGGCCACGCTGACGCTGACCTATGCGGGCGGCACCTGCTGCAGCGAACAGCCGGGGCCGAACCTCGCGGCGTTCCCGCAGTCGCAGGCCTACGGCTCGGTGCCGGCCAGCGCGATTCCGGGTCTGCCGGCGGCGCTCGGCAACATCGCGCTCGTGATGGCGAAGTCGAACTACGGCGGTGACCAGACGGGCGCCGTGATGATCTCGAAGTTCATCAAGCCGGGCACGGTCTCGACGGTGCCGTACAACCACTATTCGATGCTCAAAAGCATCGAGGACATCTTCGGCCTCAGTCATCTCGGCTATGCGGGGCAGACGGGGCTCGCGGGCTTCGGCAACGACATCTTCACGAACCTGTAAGCCTATGACGGCCCCTTTCGTGACCGCGGCCGCGAGCCGGACGGCGCGCAGCGCCGTCAAGGCTGCGCGCTTCGTACCGGCCACCGCCGCGGTTGCGGCGGTGGCGGCCATCATGGCCATAGTGGCAGCGAGCGCACCGGGGATCGCGCATGCTCAGGCCTCGCGCATCGCATCCCCGGCGGTGGCCCCGCAGGCCGTGGCAAAGCCCGTCTATAGCGACACCGCTGCGCTCGGCAAGCTGCTGTTCTACGATCCGTCGCTCTCGGCTTCCGGGCGCATGTCGTGCGCGAGTTGCCACAGCCCCGCGCATGCCTACGGGCCGCCGAACGGCCTCGCCGCGCAGCTCGGCGGCGCCGATCTGCGCTCGCAGGGCACGCGCGCCGTGCCGACGCTGCGCTACGTGCTCGATCGCACGCCCATCTGGACGCATGTGCAGGCGGCCAGCCTCGGCGAGCGCTTCGAGGACGACAACTCGCCTGCGGGCGGTTTCGGCTGGGACGGGCGCTTCAACCGCCTGCGCGACCAGGCCACGTTTCCGCTCTTCAATCCCGGCGAGATGGCGAACCGCGACGCGGCTTCGGTTGTCGCGAAGCTCGCGCGCGCACCGTACGCGGCACGCTTCAAGCAGGTCTTCGGCGAGACGGTATTCGACTCGCCGCAAGTGGCGTTGCGCGAGGCAATGACCGCAATCGAGCGTTACGAGCTCGAAGAGCCCGACTTTCACCCGTACACGAGCAAGTTCGACGACTACCTGGACGGCAAGGCGCAACTCACGGCGAGCGAGCGGCGCGGCAAGAAGCTCTTCGACGATCCGAACGGCGGCAATTGCGCGTCGTGTCATATCGACCAGCCCGGCGCGAACGGCGCGCATCCGCTCTTCACCGATTTCCAGTTCGAGGCGCTCGGCGTGCCGCGCAATCCCGAGCTGCGGGTCAATCGCGATCCGGCGTACTACGACGAGGGGCTATGCGGGCCGTTGCGCCACGATCTCGCCAGGGACCAGACGATGTGCGGTCTCTTCAAGACGCCCACGCTGCGCAACGTGGCGACGCGCCAGGTGTTCTTTCACAACGGACGCTTCCATACGCTGCGCGACGCGCTGCGCTTCTACGTCGAGCGCGACACGAGTCCGCAGAAGTGGTATCCGCGTGACGCCCACGGCCAGGTCGTGAAGTTCGATGACTTGCCGCCGGCGTTGCGCCGCAACGTCGACACCATCGACGCGCCGCTGACCGGCAAACTGGGTGGCAAGCCGGTCTGGAACGCGCGCGACATCGACGATGTGATCGCCTTTCTGAAGACGCTCGACGACGGTTACCGGCCAGGCGCGCAGCCGGCGCACGGGCCGTGATCCCTATGCTTCACGCCGCCCGCGTGGCCGGCGGCGCGTAGCCGAGCAGGGCGCTCGCGGCAGCCGCTTCGCGGCGCAGCGCGTCGGCCACGGGGCCCTCGGGCGACGCGTCGAAGCCGCCGGTCGCGCCGAGCGCCGTGAGCACGGCGCAGAGCCTGCCCGTGTGATCGAAGAGCGGCGCGGACACGGCGCTGATGCCCTTGAGGTTCGTGTCCTTCACGCTCGCGCAACGGTGTGCTTCGACTTCGGCCTGCACCGCGCGACGCAAGCTGTTGACCGGGGCGCCGGCGTGGCTTAGCGTTTCGTTGTCCGTACCGTCGCGCGCTTCATCCGCTTCGAGCAGCGCGCGCAACGCCGGGGCCGCATGCCTGAATTCTTCCTGCGCCAGCGCGAGCACGCGCGAGTCGTCGAGCAGCCCGAGAAAGACGCGGCCCGTGGACGACCACAGCAGCGACATCACCGACCCCACGCGCACGTTCACCGTGACCGGCAGGCCCGGCTCCTCGAAGCGCACGATCGTGGGTCCCATATTGCCCATCACCGCGACGAACGAGGTCACCTCCAGCGCCTCGCGCAGCCGCACGAGCGCGGGCTCGGCCGCGCGCACGGGATCGGCCTGGCGCATGGCGGCCACGCCGATCATCATGGCTTCCGCGCCGAGCAGATACTGCTGCGTCGCGCTGTCCTGCACGACGAGCCCTTCCTCGATGAGACTCACCAGATAGCGGTGCACTTTGGCGGGACTCTCGCTCACGTAGCCCGCGAGATTCGAGAGGCTCGCGCGGCCGCCCAGGCGCGCGAGGCCCTTGAGCACGGCCATGCCGGTTTGCGCGGACTGCACGCGCTGGCGGCGCTCGCGCGGCGCGGCGCCGGAGGGCGCGGCACTGCCGGCCGGGATCGGCGGGGTGGGCACGCCAGCGCCTGGGCGGGATGGCTTCTTGGTCGCCACGCGATGCGTGGCGGCTTGCGCGGGTGTCGTGGATGCGGCTTTTTTAATCATTCAGCGATCCTGGTGACGCCGCCCCGCCATGCGCGTGACGGCATGCGTGGAGGTTAACCCCTATCTTTGCGTTACGCAATGCGTACTAGAGTTACGCAAAACGGCATCGGCGCAAAGTTGCAGGAGGCAGCACCATGAGCGAGACACCCGGCGATACCGCTGCGCAGCCCTCGGACTCCCGGCCCGAAGGCGCGGCGGCAGGGCGTTGCCCCTTTCCCCACGGCGCGCACGCGGCTCCTGACGCCGCCGCGCGCTGCCCGGTGAGCGCGAACGCGGCGGCCTTCGACCCGTTCAGCGACGGCTACCAGCAGGACCCGCCCGAGTACGTGCGCTGGGCGCGCGAGCAGGAGCCCGTGTTCTACAGCCCGCAGCTCGGCTACTGGGTGGTCACGCGCTACGACGACATCAAGGCGATCTTCCGCGACAACCTCACGTTCTCGCCCTCCATCGCGCTCGAAAAGATCACGCCTACCGGGCCCGAGGCCAACGCGGTGCTCGAGTCGTACGGCTACGCCATGAACCGCACGCTGGTGAACGAAGACGAGCCCGCGCACATGCCGCGCCGCCGTGTGCTGATGGAGCCGTTCACGCCCGAGCATCTCAAGCGCCACGAGCCCATGGTGCGGCGCCTCACGCGCGAATACGTCGACCGTTTCATCGACTCGGGCCGCGCCGATCTCGTCGACCAGATCCTCTGGGAGGTGCCGCTCACGGTGGCGCTGCATTTTCTCGGCGTGCCCGAGGAAGACATGGACATGCTGCGCCGCTACTCGATCGCGCACACGGTCAACACGTGGGGCCGCCCGCGCCCCGAAGAGCAGGTGGCGGTCGCGCACGCGGTGGGCAACTTCTGGCAGTTCGCGGGCAAGGTACTCGAGAAGATGCGCCAGAATCCCGAGGGCCCCGGCTGGATGCAGTACGGCATCCGCAAGCAGCTGGCGCATCCCGAAGTCGTCACAGACTCCTATCTGCATTCGATGATGATGGCGGGTATCGTGGCCGCGCACGAGACTACGGCGAATGCCACGGCCAACGCGATGAAGCTGCTGCTGCAGCATCCGCGCGCGTGGCGCGAGCTCTGCGAAGACCCGAGCCTGATACCGAACGCAGTGGAGGAGTGCCTGCGCCACAACGGCTCGATCGCGGCGTGGCGGCGCCTTGCGACGAAGGACGTGCAGATCGGCGGCATCGACATTGCGGCGGGCTCGAAGCTCCTGATCGTGACGTCGTCGGCGAATCACGACGAGCAGCATTTTGCCGACGCCGACCTGTTCGATATCCGGCGCGAGAACGCGAGCGACCACGTCACGTTCGGCTATGGCGCACACCAGTGCATGGGCAAGAACCTCGCGCGCATGGAAATGCAGATCTTCCTCGAGGAATTCACGCGCCGCCTGCCGCATATGCGTCTGGCCGATCAGCCATTCACCTACGTGCCTAATACATCATTTCGGGGTCCGGAGCATCTATGGGTGGAATGGGACCCCGCGCGAAACCCCGAGCGCACGAATCGTGCGTTGCTGGGGGCGCGCTCGCCGGTGCGCATCGGCGAGCCTTCATCGCATGCGCTGAGCCGCCCCGTGGTGGTCGAGCGCGTGGAGACCGTGGCGGAGGGCATCGTGCGGCTGCGTCTGGTTGCGCCCGAGGGCGCGACGCTGCCGCGCTGGGCGCCAGGCGCGCATATCGACGTGGAATGTGGCGCCGGGTTCGGCACTGGCACCGACGAATGTGGCAAAGGCGGCCACGACGCGCTGTCGCGCCAGTATTCGCTGTGCGGCGACCCCGCCGACACGGGCGCGTTCGAAATCGCCGTGCTGCGCGAAACGCGCAGCCGCGGCGGTTCCATGTGGATTCACGACAGGCTGCGCGAGGGCATGCGCCTGAGGATCCGCGGGCCGCGCAATCATTTCCGGCTCGACGAGACGCGCGAGGCGGGGCACCGGGCCATTTTCATCGCGGGCGGCATCGGCATTACGCCAATCAGCGCGATGGCGCGCCGCGCGCGCGAGCTCGGCATCGACTACGCGTTGCACTACAGCGGCCGCTCGCGTCGGACCATGGCGTTCGTCGAGGAATTGGCGCAGTTGCATGGCGAACGGCTGCGTCTGTACGCCTCCGATGAAGGCACGCGCAACGATTTCGGCGCGCTGCGCGTGGACGATCACACACGCGTTTATGCCTGCGGCCCGGCGCGCATGCTCGACGCGCTCGAAGCCGCGAGCGCGGCGTGGCCCGCAGAGACCTTGCGCATGGAGCACTTCGCCGCGAGCGCCGGCAAGCTCGATCCGGCCAATGAGCACGCCTTCGAGGTCGAGCTCAGGGATTCGGGCGTCGTGCTCGAGGTGGGCGCGGACCAGACCGTGCTCGACGCCCTGCGCCGCGCAAATATCGACGTGCAGAGCGATTGCGAGGAAGGACTGTGCGGCTCGTGCGAGGTGCGCGTGCTGGCGGGCGAGATCGATCATCGCGATGTCGTGCTCACGCGCGCCGAGCGCGATGCGCAGACGCGCATGATGACCTGCTGCTCACGCGCGCGGGGCAAACGGCTGATACTCGAGCTTTAGGGCGCGAGCGTACCGGGGCGTGAGCGCGAATATTACGTTTTGCCGACGATCTTGCGGCGGCCGGCGCAAGCAGCAAGCGGGAGCAGCAAGCAGGCGCAGCAAGCAGGATGAACATCGGGGCTATTGCCGACTTTTGGCCAGACGAATGCCGGCTTCTTTGAAAACGAATTGTTGGCTGCGTGCCGCTCCACCACACTGAGAACTGTCGCGAGGCGGCGCGTGCACACGCGCCGCGAGAGAACCGAGAGAGCAAAGACAGGAGGCGAAGGTGGTGACAGGCGTGGCGCGGGCGGCGCGCAAGATCAGCGACATCGCGCGGCACTGGGCGCAAGCGGCGCCCGAGGCCACGGCGATACGCGAAGAGGGCCGCGAGATCGGCTTCGGCCAGCTCTGGCGCAACGTGGAGGCGGCGCAGCGTTTCTTGCGCGCGCAGGGTGTGGGCACGGGCGATCGCGTGATGGTCGTGGCCGAGAACTGCCCGGCCGTTATCACCTTGCTGTTCGCGCTTTCGGAAATCGGCGCGTGGCCGGCCATCGTCAACGCGCGGCTCTCGGAGCGCGAGATCGAGACGATCCGCGCGCATTGCGGGCCGCGTCTCATGCTCTTCACGCATGCGGCCTCTCCCGACGCGCTGCGTCACGGCGTGCGCCAGCGCGCGAAGGAAATTGCGCCAGAGGGGCTCGGCCCGCTGATGATGGCGGACCCCGACTCGCAAGCCGTGCGCGAGCCAGAAGCGCTCGCTCACGAAGTGGCGCTCCTCATCTACACGTCAGGCACGACGGGCCAGCCCAAGGGCGTGATGGCCACGCATCGCGGGCTGCTGCATTTCGCGCACGTCTCTGCCACTTCGCGCGACATGACGCCCGCCGACTGCGCCTATGCGGTCATGCCGATGTCGCATATCTTCGGCCTCGCCACGCTGCTGCTCGCCACTTTCGAAGCGGGCGCGAGCCTGTATCTGGCCACGCGCTTCTCGGCCGAGGAGGTGGTGAAGGCGTTGAGCGCTTCGGAAATCTCCATTCTGCAGGGCGTGCCCACGATGTTCACGCGCATCGTCGCGTGGGCGCGCGAGCATGGCGGCGCGGTGCAGGCGCCGCGCCTGCGCTATCTCTACACGGGTGGCGGCCCGCTCGATCCCACGCTCAAGCAGCAGGTGGAAGCGCTGTTTGGCATGCCGCTGCATCACGGCTATGGCATGACAGAGTACGCGGGCTCGCTCTTCATCACGCGCATGGACCGGCCGCGCAAGGACACGTCTTCGGGCGAGATCGTCGAAGGCGCCCAGCTGCGCATCGTGGGCCCCGATGGCCGCGAAGTCGCGCGGGGCGAGGCCGGCGAGCTATGGGTGCGTGGGCCCGGCGTCATGCATGGCTACTATCGCGAGCCCGCGCTCACGGCCGAAGCGATCGACGCCGACGGGTGGCTCAAGACCGGCGACCTCGGACGGCTCGAGGCCGATGGTGCGCTCTTCATCGTGGGGCGCTCAAAGGACCTCATCATCCGTTCGGGCTTCAACGTCTACCCAATCGAAGTGGAGTCGGTCATCAACACCTGGGAGGCGGTGCGCCTCTCAGCCGTGGTGGGCCGCACCGACGCCGAAGGCAACGAAGAAGTCGTGGCCTTCGTGGAGCCCAAAGAGGGCGCGACGCTAGATATCGAGGCGTTGCAGCGTTATATCGGCGAGCGGCTTTCGCCGTACAAGCGGCCCGTGCAGATCGTGCCCATCGACATGATTCCCACCACCGCGAGCGGCAAGCTGCAAAAGCAGCCGCTGCGCGAGCTTGCTGCGCGCCGCCGCTAGCGCGTCGTTTCAATTCGAACCGGCGCGCTTTCGTCCGGGGCTCTGGCCGGTGCAAGGCGCTGCTGCACTCAACTCATAAGGGATGCCAATAATGATTCGCGACCAGGAAACGATGAACGTGCTGCTCGACAACGTCGCGCGCTTCGTGCGCGAGCGCCTCGTGCCGAACGAGGAGCGCGTGGCGGATACCGACGAGATTCCCGCCGACATCGTGAGCGACATGAAATCGATGGGCCTGTTCGGCCTCACGATTCCGGAAGCCTACGGCGGCCTCGACCTGACGATGGAAGAGGAAGTGCTCGTGATGTTCGAGCTCGGCAAGACCTCGCCCGCGTTTCGCTCGATCATCGGCACGACGGTGGGTATCGGCTCGCAGGGCATCGTGATCGACGGCACCGAGGAGCAAAAGGCCATGTGGCTGCCGAAGCTTGCAACCGGCGAGGTCATCGCGAGCTTCGCGCTCACGGAGCCGGGCTCGGGCTCCGACGCGGCCTCGCTCAAGACGCGCGCCGAGCGCCACGGCGACCACTACGTCGTGAACGGCACCAAGCGCTTCATCACCAATGCGCCGCAGGCGGGCATGTTCACGCTGATGGCGCGTACCAACCCCGACGAGCCGCGCGCGGGCGGCATCACGGCTTTCATCGTCGATGCGAAGACGCCCGGCATCAGCTTCGGCAAGCGCGACCGCAAGATGGGCCAGAAGGGCGCGCACACCTGTGACGTGATCTTCGAGGACGTCAAGGTGCCGGCCGGGAACATTATCGGCGGCAAGGAGGGCGTGGGTTTCAAGACCGCGATGAAAGTGCTCGACAAGGGCCGCATTCATATCGCCGCGATCTGTGTGGCGGTGGCGCAGCGCATGCTCGACGACGCCTTGCGCTATGCGATGGAGCGCGAGCAATTCGGTCAGCCCATCGGCGAATTCCAGCTCGTGCAGGCTATGCTCGCCGACAGCCAGGCCGAGCTCTATGCCGCGCGCTGCATGGTGCTCGACGCGGCGCGCCGCCGCGACGAAGGCAAGAACGTGAGCACCGAGGCGGCGTGCGCGAAGCTCTTCGCCTCGGAGATGTGTGGCCGCGTGGCCGACCGCGCGGTGCAGATTTTCGGCGGCGCGGGCTATATGGCCGACTACGGCATCGAGCGCTTCTATCGCGACGTGCGCCTGTTCCGCATCTACGAAGGCACGAGCCAGATCCAGCAGATCGTCATTGCGCGCAATATGATGCGCGACGCGCAAGCGCTTTGATTCGTGAAGGCGGTGGCGTCGGGTTCACCGCCGCTCTTTCGCAGAATCAGCCCTGAAATAGCGGGATAAAAGCGAAATTCATTCGAGCCGGCCGATGCCGTCGGCCACCAGCAGATCGACGAGCTTGCGCGCGAACAGCGGCAGCGCCTCGCGCTCGGCCACGCAGATCTGCAACTTGCGCACGGCCCACTCGTTGGTGAACGGCACGATCTTGAGCGCCATGGTTTGCGCGTGGCGGCGCGCGGTGCCCTCGGGCAGCACGCCAATGCCGATGTTCGCTTCGATCATGCGGCACGCGGCCTCGAAGTTGCTGACCTGAATACGCCAGCGGATGGTGCGCTGCAAGTTCGATGACGCGCGCTTGAGAAAGGCATAGATTGCGCTGTCGTCGGGCGGGCCCACGAAGTCGTAGCCGAGCGTCTGGGCGAAGTCGATCTCGCTCGCCTGCGCGAGCGGGTGCGAGAGCGCGGTCGCGAGCACGAGACGGTCGCGCCGGTAGGGCATGACCTCGAGCCCCTCGGTGCGCACGTCGCCGGCGACGATGCCGATGTCGACGGTGCCGTCCTGCACGGCGCGCACGATGTCGGGGCTCAGCCGCTCGTGGATATCCACGTACACATCCGGGTGATTGATGAGGTAGGTGCGCAGCACGGCGGGCAGGAACTCGCTCGTGGCCGTGGTGTTCGCGAACACGCGCACGTGGCCCTTCACACCCTGCGAGTACTCCTGCAGGTCGCCCGTCAATTGCTCCAACTGCTTGAGCACACGCCGCGCGTGCGCGAGCAGCGTCTCCCCAGGCGCCGTGAGCGTCACCCCCTGGCTCGTGCGCGAGAGCAGCTTCACGCCGACTTGCTCTTCGAGATTCTTGATGCGCGTGCTGGCCGCGGGCAGCGATAGATGCGCGCGTTCCGCGCCGCGCGTGAGGCTGCTGGCCTCCGCCACGTGCGTGAAGAGCTTCAGGTCGACAAGATCGAAATGCATGGTTTCGCCCAGTAGTGCCTTGGTCCTTTGGTGACCGGGGGCCGGCGCCGCCGGTGTCATCGTTCGTTCGAACGATTCTGCGCAAGCGGCAAGACTATCGCGGATCTTGCGCATTATTGCGTCGCAGCGCAACACGCGCCATTAGCGCAATTACGGGTTAATCCTGGACGAATCGGGCATTCGGCATATCCAAATTGTGCCCGCGCGAGCGTTGCGTCAAGCTGCAAGCACGACAAACGGCGCCACAAACCACAAGACGGCGCGCGCCGGCACAACAGATTCATTTCAACGGATGCCCGTGCAATGCGGGACGGAGGAGCACGAACGATGACGACGCAACGGATGCTGGAAGGCAAGGTGGTGGTGGTGACGGGCTCGGGCGGCGGCATTGGCCGCGACATCGCATTGGCGATGGCGCGCCAGGGCGCCAGGGTCGTGGTCAACGACGTGGGCGCATCGCTCTCGGGCGAGGGTCACAACGACGGCCCCGCGCAGGCCGTGGTCAACGAGATCGAGGCGTTCGACGGGCAGGCCACGGCGAACATGGACAGCGTGGCCGACGCCGCGGGCGCCGCGCATATCGTGCAAAACGCGCTCGACGTGTTCGGCCGCGTCGACTGCGTGGTGAACAACGCGGGCATTTTGCGCGACCGCTTCTTCCACAAGATGAGCGAGGAGGAGTTCGACGCGGTCGTAAAGGTGCACCTGTACGGCTCTTACTACGTGTCGCGCGCCGCCGCCGACCACTTCAAGGACCAGCGCAGCGGCGCCTTCGTGCACATGACTTCGACCTCGGGCCTGATCGGCAATCTCGCGCAGGCCAACTACAGCGCGGCGAAGCTGGGCATCGCGGGGCTTTCGAAGTCCATCGCGCTCGATCTGCAGAAGTTCGGGGTGCGATCGAACTGTGTCGCGCCGTTCGCGTGGAGCCGCATGATCAACTCGATCAAGATCGATTCGCCGGAGCAGGAAGCACGTGTCGAGAAGATCAAGCAGATGACGCCCGCGAAGATCGCGCCGCTCGCGGTGTTCCTCGCAAGCGAGCAGGCCGCGGACGTCACGGGGCAGATTTTTGCCGTGCGCAACAACGAGATCTTCCTGATGAGCCAGCCGCGTCCCGTGCGCTCCGTGCATCGCGGCGAGGGCTGGACGCCTGAGACGATCGCTCAGCACGCCATGCCGGCGCTGCGCGGCTCGTTCCATGAACTCGATGTCTCGGCCGACGTTTTCAGCTGGGACCCGGTCTGATGTCGCGTGCCGCGCGTGTCGTGGAGGCGGACGCGCTCGATTTTGCGCAGTACGTGCGCCCCGGCGACCTCGTCGCGTGGGGGCAGTGTGGCGCGGAGCCCTGCACGCTCACGGCGCGGCTGATGGCGCAGCGCAAGGCCATCGCCGCGCAGGGCAGCCAGGAAGGGGCCGGCGGGCGCTTTCGCGTGTTCATTGGCGCGTCGTGGTCCGGGACGCTCGAGCCGGCGCATGCGGACGTCGTGGACTTTCTCGCCTATGGCGCGGCAGGCACGAACCGGAGGCTCGAGCAGAACGACGCGGCAGCGGCGTGCCTCATCGTCGCCGAAGACCAGCTCGAGAAGCTGGGCGTGACGCCGCTCGGCTATCTCACGGGCTGGGCCGCGGCGGGCTGCGAGCCCTCGACCATGGGCATCGGCCCCGTGCCTGCCGTGCGCAAGCTCCTGCAGAAGACCGGCCTCACGTTCGACCAGCTCGATCTCGTCGAGCTGAACGAGGCGTTCGCATGCCAGGTGCTCGCGGTCCTCGAGGGCTGGGGCTGGCACGACCATGCTGACGATCAGCGCCTGAACGTGAACGGCTCGGGCATCTCGCTTGGCCATCCGATCGGCGCGACCGGCGTGCGCATGCTCACGACGCTGCTCTACGAGCTGCAGCGCCGCAAGGGCCGCTATGGCCTCGAAACGATGTGCGTGGGCGGCGGGCAGGGCATCGCCGCCATCTTCGAGCGCGCGGCGTAAGGCTGGCCGCATCAATGGCGTCGCGCACAAGTGTGCGAGCGCGGCGCATCGAACACGAGGTCGGCGGCATCGCACCGCTGCCGGCCTCAACCATGGAGGAGACATGCGCGATCCGCTCGATTCGCTCAATCTGCAACTCGAACGCCTGCACGCGCATCCGTTCTACGCGGGACGCCTGCCGCGCAGCGTGGCAAGCGCAGCCGAATTTGCCGAACGCGTGCCGCTCATGTCGCGCGCAGAGCTCGTGGCCGAGATGGGCAAGTCCGGCTACGGCGCGTTCGCGCCGCCTGTGCCGCCCGTGCGCGTGCATCTCACGCCCATGGGCGCGGCGCTCGTGCCCATCCTGCACAGCGCCGCCGATCTGCGCGCCATTGAAACGGCATGCGGCCAGCATCTCGATGCCTGCGGCATTGGCCCGGGCGACGTCTGCATGGTCACGTTCGGCTATCACCTGTTCGTGGCCGGCCTCTTTTACCAGAGCCAGATGGAGGCGCGTGGCGTCGCGTGTATTCCGCATGGCCCCGGCGAAACGGAGCGCGCCGCGCAGGTTGCGCGCCAGTGTGGCGTGACGGTGCTCGCGGGCAATCCCACGCACGCGCTCAAGCTGATCGAGGCCGGGTGCCCCGTGCCGCGCGTGTTCTTCGCGGGCGGCGAGCCCTTCAGCGGCAATGAGGCGCTCTATGCGCGCGTGCGGGCCGCCATGCCGGGCACGCTGCTCATCGACAGCTATTCGTTGTCCGAATGTTTGCCGGTGGCGCGCACGTTCCCGGGCGGCACGGGCGTGCACGTCTTCGACGAGTTGCTCCATGCCGAAGTGATCGACCCCGACACACTCGCGCCGCTGCCCGATGGCGAGCGCGGCGAACTCGTGCTCACGCATCTGAAGAAGGAGTTGCAGCCGCTCGTGCGCTACCGCACCGGCGACCTCACCGTGCTCGAGCGCACGGCGAGCGTGCATGGCCGCACGGTGTCGCTGCCGCGTGTGGTGTTCGGGCGCGTCGATTCGATGGTGAAGATCAAGGGCGTGAAGGTGTATCCGTCCGAGATCAAGCGTGTATTGCTCGGCGTTGCCGGCGCCACGGGAGCATACCGGCTCGTGGTGGGCGCAAAGGCGCACGGCGGCGACCATCTCACGCTGCTCGTCGAGGGGGCGCCCACCGACCTGGACGCCATTGCCGAGCGCTTCAAGCGCCAGACACTGATTCACGCGGACGCCATCGAGGTGGTGGCGAAGCTCGAAGGCGCGGCGCTGGTGCAGGACCAAAGGAGAGAGACAACATGAACAACGTAGAAGCAGCTCCGGCGCCATGGCGCTACGTCGTGGGCGACCACAGCTACGCGGATTTTTCGACTTCGGTTTCGCCCGCCATCGAGCGCGCCGTGGCCGAGGGCCTCGCGCCACCCACCGTACTCCTGAACGTCTTCAACAGCGACAGCATCACCGTGGGCGTGAACGAAGATCCGAACCAGGTGCTCGACCTGCTGTTCTGCCGCAGCAACAACGTGCTCGCACGGCGGCGCGTGAGCAGCGGCGGGGCGATCTATGCGGGCAGTGGCTCGGCCTTTCTCGCGCTGTATCTGCCGGTCGACCTGCCCGGCGTGCCGGACACGGCGGCAGCCGCCTTCCCGGCCATTCTCGGGCACGTGGCCGAGGCGCTGCGCGAGGTGTTCGGGCTCGCGGCGTCGTACCGGCCGCTCAACGATGTGGAGATCGACGGCCGCAAGCTGGTGGCCACCTCGATGAAGATCGAGAGCGGCGTGCTCACGTTCCGCATCCTGCTGAACGTGAAGGCGATCGACACGGCGATCGCGGCGCGCGCGATGCCGATGGCGCCGGAAAAGGTGAAGGACAAGAAGCACAAGGACCTCGGCTCGCGCTACACCTATCTGGAGCAGGAGTTGGGCCGCGCGGTGAGCGCGACGGAGCTGCGCGCGTGGGCTCAGGCGTGCGTGCGCCGGGCCTTTGGCGACATCGCGCTCGCAGCAGGCGAGCTGGGCGAAGCGGAGCGCGCCTACGCTCTGCAATATACGAGCGAGCTCGTCGACGATGCCTGGTTCCACGAGAAGAGCGAAGCAACGCGCTATGGAGCCATCGAGCAAACCGGCGACCGCGTCGTGCGGGGCCGCGAGAAAGCGCCTGCCGGGCTGATCTGGTTGAGCCTGCTGGTGCGCGGCGGGGTGGTGCAGCGCGCGATCGTGAACGGCGACTGGCATCCGCGCCCGCTGCGCTCGGTGGCCTGGCTCGAAGACGGCTTCGCGGGACTGGCGGCCACGCGCGAAGCGTGCGGCGCCCATGTCGAAGCGTTCCTCGCCCGCGTGGACGTGGAGTTCGCGGGCGTCGAGCCCGTACATCTGCTCACGGCGCTCGACAAGGCGCTCGCCGAACTCACGCATGCGCAGGGAGCGGCCGCATGAGCGGCTCAACCCTGCTGGTCGATATCGAGGATGGCGTCGCCACGCTGTGCTTCAACCGCCCCGAAGCGAAGAACGCGATGAACACGGCCATGCGTGCGGAGCTTCACGACGCGGTCGTGCGCATCCGCGCCGAGCGCAGCGTGCGCGCCGTGGTGCTGCGCGGCGCGGGCAGCGACTTCTGTTCGGGCGGCGATGTGCGCGGCATGAACGTGACGAGCGCCCAGGCGGGGCGCGAGCGCATCGACGATCTGCATGGCTGGGTGAGCATGCTGATCGACCTCGACCGCCCCGTGATCGCCGCGGTGGATGGCGTGTGCTACGGCGCGGGCTTCAGCTTTGCGCTCGCCGCCGACTTCGTGATCGCCAGCACGCGCGCGCGCTTTTGCATGCCGTTCATGAAGGTGGGGCTCGTGCCCGATTGCGGCGCGTTCTATACGCTGCCCCGCGTGGTGGGCCTCGCGTGTGCGAAGGATCTCGTGTTCACGGCGCGCGAGATTGGCGCAGTGGAGGCGAAGGCGATGGGCGCCGTGCTCGAAATCGTCGAGCCGGACCAGCTTCACGCGCGCGCGGCCCAGCTCGCGGCGAGCCTTGCTGCCGCGTCGCCGGTTGCGTTCGGCGTGGCCAAGCGCGCGTTGAATCAGTCGCTAGGCAGCGACTTGCGCACGATGCTGGAAATCGAGGCTGCGGCGCAGGGCATCGCCTTCACGACCGAATACCACCAGGAGGCCGTGAGGCGCTTTCGCGAGAAGGCGGAGCCGCTCTTCAAGTGGCCCGCGCGCGAAGCGTGATGTCAGATTCGGACTCCAGAGTTATTTATCTTCGGCACATCCATGACAATCGATTACCACACCTTGCGCAACTGGCCGTTCAAGGGCATCGAACAGACCTACACGGCGCGCGACGCGATGTTCTATAGCCTCGCCGTGGGCTATGGCGCGGATCCCGTCGACCCCGACGACCTCGCTTTCGTCTACGAGAAGGAACTGCGCGTGGCGCCGACTTTCGCGGTGGTGCTCGGCTTTCCCGGCTTCTGGGCGCGAGACCCGAAGAGTGGCATCGACTGGGTGCGTCTGCTGCACGGCGAGCAGGGCATCGAGATTCACAAGCCGCTGCCGCCCGCAGCCACGGTGATCGGCCGTTCGCGCATCACGCGCGTGGTCGACAAGGGCGAAGGCAAGGGCGCGCTGCTCGAAATTGAGCGTAGCATTACCGACAAGGTCACAGGCGAGCTTTACGCCACGCTCACGCAGCTCACGTTTTGCCGCGGCGACGGCGGCTTCAGCGCGCACGGCGGCCCGAGCGACGAGGCGCCTGCCGCGCCGCCCGCGGTGCCCGAGCGTGCGCCCGACCACGTCTGCACGCTGCCCACGCGGCCGGAGTCGGCGCTGCTGTACCGCCTGTGCGGCGACGACAACGCGCTGCACGCGGACCCGCAGATCGCGCGCGCGGCCGGCTTCGAGCGGCCCATCCTGCACGGCCTCGCCACATGGGCGGTGGCCGCGCATGCGGTGCTAAAGACGCTGTGCGCGAGCGACCCGGCGCGGCTCGCACGCTTTCACGCGCGTTTCACCGCGCCGGTCTATCCGGGCGAGACCATCCGCACGGAGGTCTGGCGCGACGGCAACGCCGTGAGCTTGCGCGCGCGCGTGGTCGAGCGTGACGTCGTGGTGCTCAACAACGGCACCGCGACACTGCGCTGAATGGCGCGCCTTGTATCACCGAATCCTCCTCGCAATCGCATAGACCTACGAAGGAACCGCAGTCATGGCCCGTCAACCGAAACCGCTGGTGCGCTCCGATATTGCGTACAGCACACCCGATCGCATCGTCGTGCGCGGCAAGAGCCTGCCCGACGAAGTGCTCGGCCACATGAATCTGGGCGACTTCGCGTATCTGCAACTGACCGGCAAGGCCGCCACGCCGCAGCAATCCGCGATGTTCAACGCCATCGTCATCACGCTCGTCGAGCACGGCATGACGCCCAGCGCGATTGCCGCGCGCATGACCTACGCCGGCGCGCCCGAGTCGTTGCAGGCGGCCGTGGCGGCGGGGCTGTGCGGGCTCGGCTCGGTGTTCGTCGGCAGCATGGAAGGCGCGTGCCGTATGCTCTCCGAAGCATTGCCCTATGACACACGCGGCTCACGCTGCGACGACCTCGAAGAGCTCGCGGTGGACACGGTAGCCGAGTGGCGCGCACGCGGCACGCCGATCCCGGGCCTGGGCCATCCGCTGCACAAGCCCATCGACCCGCGCACGCCGCGATTGTTCGAGCTTGCGGCGCAAAACGGACTGTCGGGCGATTATGTGAGGCTCATGCAATTGATCGGCGCCGAAGCCGAACGCGTCTCGGGCAAGCCGTTGCCGATCAACGCCACGGGCGCCATCGGCGCGATTTGCTGCGAGTTCGGCTTCCCGTGGCGCATCGTGCGCGGCTTTGGTGTGATGGCGCGCGCGATCGGGCTCGTCGGGCATCTGCTCGAGGAAGGCGAGCGGCCCATGTCGTTCGAACTGTGGCAACGTGTTGAGGATGAGGCGTCCGCGCATCTGCGCGGCGAGGCCTGATCCCGATCCATTGCCGCTACGGAGGATTGCAGTGTCCCAGTCAGAACCGGAAGTCCCGCAAGCCTTGCCGCTCGAGGCGTGGCTCGACAAGACCGAAACGCTCAGCGACGAGATCACGTCGTTCCCGCTGCGCGCGCTCGCGGCGACGCTCGACCGCGATGCGCCCGGCAACGCGGTGCCGCCGCTATGGCACTGGCTCTATTTCCTGCCGGTGGCGCCGCTCGCGCAAGTGGGCGCGGATGGCCACCCGAAGCGCGGTGGCTTCCTGCCGCCCGTTGCGCTGCCGCGCCGTATGTGGGCGGGCGGCCGCCTCACGTTCCACGCGCCGCTGCACGCGGGCAAGACCGCACAGCGCACCTCGACGATCGCGAGCATCGAAGACAAGACCGGGCGCAGCGGCCGGCTCGTGTTCGTGACGGTGCAGCATCGCTACGAAGCGGCGGGGGCGCTGTGCATCGAGGAAGAGCACGACATCGTCTATCGCGACGTCCCGCAGCCCGGTGCGAGCGCGCCGAAGCCCATGGTGGCGCCGCCGGGGCATACGTGGTCTCGCACGCTCGTGGGTGACCCCGTCCTGCTGTTTCGCTATTCCGCGCTCACCTTCAACGGTCATCGCATTCACTACGATTTCCCGTACGTCACGCAGGAGGAGGGCTATCCGGGGCTCATCGTGCATGGGCCGCTCATTGCCACGCTGCTGCTCGATCTCGTGCATCGCGAGCGCCCGGACGCGAGCGTCGCTTCGTTCGCGTTTCGCGCGGTGCGTCCCACCTTCGGCGGCAACGCGTTCACGCTATGCGGCAGGCCGGCCGACGATGGCCGCTCGGTCGAACTGTGGGCCAAGGACCACGAGGGCTATCTGACGATGCAGGCCACCGCGACGTTCTACTGAGCCTGACCACCCTGCGCATTTCGATCATGTTCCCATGAATCCAGCCATGACAGACCACCCCAGCCGCACGCTTGCGGCCTTTGCCGCCACGCTCGACTTCAACGCCATTCCCGCGCCCGTCGTCGAGCGTGCCGTCAATCTCTATGTGGACTGGCTCGGCTCCGCGCTCGGCGGCACAGGCGCGCGCCCGGTCGAGACCATTGCGCGCTTCGCGCGCGCGGCGCGCGGCGCGCAGAGCCCTCAGGACGCATGCGACGTCGTGATCGACCGCAGCCGCAGCACGCCGTATTTCGCGGCCATGACGAACGCCGCCGCCTCGCATTTCGTCGAGCAGGACGACGTGCACAACGGCTCCGTGTTCCATCCCGCAACCGTGGTGTTCCCGGTCGCGCTGGCGCTCGCGCAGGCGCTCGGCGCTTCGGGGCGCGAGTTCATCGCGGCCTCGGTGGCGGGTTATGAAGTGGGCATCCGCGTCGGCGAATTCATGGGACGTTCGCACTACAAAATATTTCACACGACCGGCACGGTCGGCACGATTGCGGCGGCCGCAGCGGCGGCGCGCCTCTTGAAGCTCACGCCCGGGCAGATGCTCGATGCGTTCGGCTCGGCGGGCACGCAGGCGAGCGGACTGTGGGAGTTCCTGCGCGACGCGGCCGACTCCAAGCAGCTGCACACGGCCATGGCCGCCGCCAACGGGCTGATGGCGGCCCAGCTGGCCGCCGACGGCTTTCGCGGCGCGCAGCGCATTCTCGAAGGCGCGCAGGGCATGGCCGCGGGCATGTCGAGCGATGCTGACCCGGCCAGGCTCGTCGATCGCCTCGGCGAACGCTGGGCGACAGTCGAGACCTCGTTCAAATATCACGCGGCCTGCCGCCACACGCATCCAGCCGCCGACGCATTGCTCGCCGCGATGGCCGAGCACCGGCTCGCACCCGACGATATCGTCGCGGTGACCGCGCACGTGCATCAGGGCGCCATCGACGTGCTGGGCAGCGTGACGGTGCCCAGCACGGTCCATCAGGCGAAGTTCAACATGGGCACGGTGCTGGGTTTGTGTGCGTATCGCGGCTATGCGGGCGTGAACGAATTCGAGCACGGCTATGCACAAGCGGAGATTGCCGCGTTCCGCGAGCGCGTGACGATGGCGCTCGACGAAGAGGTGGACCGCGCGTATCCGGCGCGCTGGATCGGCAAGGTGAGCGTGACCACGCGTGACGGCCGCACGCTCTACGCGCGCGTGGACGAGCCGAAGGGCGACCCCGGCAACACGCTCTCGCGCGACGAGCTGGCGACGAAGTTCGTGCGTCTTGCCGCCTTCTCGCAGGCGGCGAGCGAAGAAGAGGCGCGCGCGCTGCTGGACGACGCGTGGCGCATTGCGGATGCCGGGCGGGTGGGTGCGCTTTTCGGAGCGAGCGCTGTTGCCAGCTCGAACGCGAACGCCGCGTTGAAGGTGCCAGCATGAGCACCGCGCTCGCGCGTTCGTACCTGTTCGTGCCGGGCAACCGGCCCGAGCGCTTCGAGAAGGCGCGCGCGGCGGGCGCCGACGGCAAGAGGGTCGGCATGCCCGTGATCCTCAAGGCGAGACGCGTGCTGGGGATCGCCTGAGCGCAGGATCGCCAGGGCGAAAGAACGCGGGTTTTTCCGGCGTTTTATGCGTCGTCGCTATCGAAGCGATGTGTCGGCTATGTCTGCGTCAAGGGCTTCTTGCGCATGAAGCGCAGCGCGAAACGCACGAGCTTCGGCATGGTCTCCGGGCGCAGCAGGCGCGTGTCGTAGCCCGCGAAGCGCCGGTCGTTTTCTTCCAGACACAGGCGCATGAGATCGGGCACGCTGATGTCCACGTCCGAGACCGATTGCGCGCCGTTCACCGTGAAGTTGTGGTCCTGCCGATGCTCGTTGCCTTCGGCGTCCATCGTGCGCGCGAGGCCGATGCGCTCCCAGCCCAGAAACACCCACACGCGCGCCACCTTCAGCTCGAAAAGCGCGCGCCGCCACCACGAAAGCCGCGCGCGGTGCCACGCCACCCAGTTCGCGAAGAGCAGGATATGGCGGCACTCTTCCTGCATCACGGGCTCGAACGTGTCGATGAGCTCGGGCGGGAACAGGCCCGAGCGCTTCGCGACTTCGAAAAGGCCGAACGCGAAGAAGCTGTCCACGGATTCGCTGTAGCCCGTCACGAGATAGGCCCACTCGGTGTCCTTGGGAAACACATAGGGCGGCTCGCTCGCGAGCGCGATGCTATAGGCTTGCACCATGCGCGAAAGCACTTCCTTATGACGGTTTTCTTCCCAGGCGTTGAGCGCGAGCACCGCGCGCATGTCCGGGTCGTCGACCGTCGCGGCATAGGCCGCCATGCGCAGTCGCGCCTTGCCTTCGGTCTGCACCGCGATGTCCCAGATGGGCAGGTCGACGATGCGCTTGAGCGCCGCTGGCTCGAGCCTGGGCCATTCGAGCACCGAAGGCCGGTACGGGTTGAAGGTCTCGCGGAACATGCGGCACGTCTCGCGGCGGTGCGCGTCGGAACCCGGCGTCAGCGGGCCACTCTCGCGGCTCGTCCAGTGGCGTGTGTTGTGTTCGGCGGCGTCGAGCGCCGCGCGGTCAGGGTGCTCACTGGGCAGTTGCGGCGCATTGAAATCGGGGATCAATTGCGCCGTATCGAAGGTGTCGAGTACCTGGTCGTCCATCTGAAAGCATCTCCAGACAAGGCTTATAGCGGTGGTCCTGTTTGATGGCTACTGCGTTGAGGTAGGCAATTTTGTCATCGATGCGCCGAATTCGCTCCGGAGTCGACATGTTCCGCGTCCGCCCCTTTGTCATCCGCGTGCGTCACATGCGTGCCGCATTGATTGCAGAACGGGAAGAAGGCGAAATTACGCGCGCCGCACGTGCAGACTTCGAAGAGCCTCAGCCCGCAGTGAATGCAGAACGATACCTGGTCGCCGCCCAGATGCCACGGCTTGTCGCAAGACGGGCACAGCTTCTTCTGATAAGCGCTGATGGCCTTTTCGTAGACCACGGCGCGTGCGCGCTCGCTCTGGCTCTGCTCCATTTCGGCGCGCTTGCGTTCGACGTAGCGCTGGAACGCGCGCAGCATGTAGAGCCCCGCGAATACCGTGAGCGCGATGCCCACGAGCACGCGCACATAGCCGCCGAAATCGGGCAGATACGGCACGAGTTCGACGAAGAACGCGCACAGCGCGAACAGGCCGAAGCCATAGATGAAAGGCCAGTAGCGGCTCTTGCGATGGCGGATGAAAAGCCACACGGCCACGAGCAGGATCGGCAGCGTGAGCGCGAGACGCCAGCCGAACACCGTGAGTTCGTAGCGCCGCTGTGCGGCGGCGTAGCGCGCGTCGGCCTCGGTTTGCAGGTGCGCGAGCTGGGCGCTCAGTTGCTCGCTGCGGGCATCGAGCGCGCGCTGCTGGTCGGCTAACTTGTCGCGCTGGCGCTGCCAGTCGCTTGCGCTCGCCTGCAGCAAGTCGAGCTTGCGCGTGCGCGCGAGCAGTTCGATGTCGTTGCGGCTGTCGCCCGTTGCCGTGCGCGTTGCGAGCCAGTTGCGCAGGCTTTCCTGGGCTTCGCGATAGTCGGTGTTCGCACGGTCGTTCGCGATGCGCAGCGTCTGCGCCTTGTCGTTGAGCGCGCTGCGCTGGCGCTCGAGATCGCGCGTTTGCGCCTCGAGCGGCGCAATGGCCGCGTTGTCGACGAATTGCTCGCTGCGCGGCGGTCCGCCTTGCGGGGCGAACATGAGGTCGCGGATCACGAGACTGCCGAGCATGTTCAGGAACATCGCGAACACGATGGCGATGATCCACGAGGCAATCTGCAACAGGCGGGCGGGCCGCGAATAAGCCTGGCTGGTGTTCATGGTGCAGTTCGAGAGTGAAGGACCGATGCAGCCGGCATCAATGTGCCGCGGCGATGCCACATGGCGTGGACCGCATTGGGGCATTGTAAAGTGCGCGGCGCTTCGGGCACGCCGTATGCGTCCAAGGGGCCCTTTCGTCAGGCACGGCGCCGCGCTGCGCGGGCTTTTGAGGCACGCGCCGCGGCGATCCACTTCGGGGGATATTGGGGGCGGGAAGAAGGCTCGGGAGGCCTTCAAGCGAGAGCAGCGGCGGTCTGCGCGCGCTATATGACACGAGCGAGCTGGGGCGCCTCGGGCCAAATGCAGAGGAAAGACCGCAGGGTGGAATGCAGCAGGGCGAACCGCAGCAGGGTGAACCGCAGCAGGGTGAAGCGCCGCGTACCGCACGCGGCGCCGCGCCTCAGCGCAATTGGGCGAACGCGATGAAGAGCACCATGCCGCCGATTGCGCCGTCGAGCACGCGCCACGCACCGGCGCGCCGGAACAGCGGGGCGAGCGCACGCGCGCCGTAGCCGAGGCCGACGAACCACACCGCGCTCACGCACATCGCGCCAATCGCAAACGCGAGCCGGCTGCCTTGCGGCTCGCGCGCACCGGCCGTGCCGATCAGCAGGAACGTGTCGAGATAGACATGCGGATTGAGCCAGGTGAACGCGAGCGTCATCAGCATGATCGGCCAGGCGCGCTGCGCGGGCGTGTCAGTGACGCCGGGCGTGCTCGCCGTTTGGAGCACCGCATGTGTGGGCTTCACCGCGCGCCGCAGCGCGCCGATGCCGAACCACACGAGCCACGCGAGCCCCACGTAGAGCACGAGATGCACGAAAGTGGGGTAGCGCTCGACAAGCACGGAGGCGCCGCCCACCCCCGCGCCGATCAGGATGAAATCGGAAAGCGCGCACAGCAGCACGATCTTGCCGACGTGCGAGCGCAGAATGCCCTGGCGCAGCACGAAGGCGTTCTGTGCGCCGATGGTGACGATCAGGGAGGCGCACAGCGCTGCGCCATGCGAAAAAGCGAGCCAGTTCATGTTGATCAAGCGGTCGGTTACTGAAATCGGGGAGCGAAGCGCAACGCGCAACGCGTCGCAGCGAGCGGGCGGGCGTTGCCGCAAATGCCTCGACAGAGGAAGCAAACGGCGCTAGTCTGCCGCCGGAGCTCGATTAAGCAAAGCTCATTTTCTTTAACTGGATTAAGAAATTCTAATGCTCGACTACGCGCTGCTCGACGCGCTCGCCGCCGTGGTGAGACACGGCTCGTTCGACCGCGCGGCCGGCGCGCTCAACGTGACGCCTTCAGCGGTCTCGCAGCGCGTGAAGCTGCTGGAGGAGCGCGTGGGCACGGTGCTCGTGAAGCGCGGCCAGCCCTGCGTGGCCACCGCGGCGGGCGCGCTGCTGTGCCGCCACACCGAGCGCGTGCAGTTGCTCGAAGCGGAGCTGGGCGGCGGCATGCCCACCGTCGCGGACGCGCTCGACGCTTCACGCCCCACGCTGCGCGTCGCGGTCAACGACGACAGCGTGGGCACCTGGTTCATCGACGCCGTGGCGGGCTTTTGCGTCGAGCGCGGCATCCTGCTCGATCTCGTGATCGACGACCAGGACCATACGGCGCAGCGCATGCGCGACGGCAGCGTGCAGGGCGCCGTGACGACCCAGGCCGAACCCGTGCAGGGCTGCCGCTCGACGCGCCTTGGCCGCATGCGCTACCTCGCGGTGTGCTCGCCAGCGTTCTTCGAGCGCTATTTCGCCGAGGGCGTGGGGCGCGAGGCGCTGCGCCGCGCGCCGTGCGTGGAGTTCAATCCCAAGGATCAACTGCAAAAGCGCTTCGTGCGGCGTATCACGCGTGCGCAGGTGGACGCGCCGCTGCATTGGATTCCGCACGTGGCGGGTTTTCTGCGCTGCTGCGTGAGCGGCCTCGGGTGGGGCATGTGCCCCGAGCGCATGATCGCGCCGCACCTCGCGCGCGGCGAGCTCGTCGAGCTCACGCCGGGGCGCGCGCTCGACGTCGAACTCTATTGGCAGAGCTGGCGTCTGTCGATCGGCTGGCTCGACGATTTCGGCGCGATGCTCAGGCGCCGCGCGGCCGAATTCCTCGATCAAGGGCGGGGGGGCTGAGCCGCACGCGAGAGGAAGCCGATTTGGCTAATCGGGCGCGGGTTTGCATCCCATTCATGCGGTCATTATGCATCAATTGAATTGTCAATTTTCGGCCGGGAATCGCCGTTGCTATTGCGCGCATCTTGTCGATCTGGCGGATTCGAGTTGACCCATTTGCGCATGACAAAGCGGCTAAAGCACAATTCATTTTCGATTAATACCTCATGAAATAGAGGCGAGTCTCGAAATCCCTCCTTCCTGGGATGCACATGCCGTGTGCGACAATTCCTCGCGCCCCGGATGACTTGCATGATGAGAAATCCCAATATGCATATGTCATGAACATGTCATGCGTTTCATTGATCGGGCAGCAATGGCCGAGATGCACGGGCGTCGCCGCGAAACCGCCCGGGGACGGACGCAGCGCCTGATGAGGCCGATTCTGGGTGGTGAGGCGCAGACGTGTCACATGCCTTTGCATGGCGCGTAATAGTTTTGCTAATGTCGTGTTGGCGGGTGCTCCGGATCGCGTATCCGGGTAATTTTTCCTGGCGGCAAATGTTAAAGATCAACAAACCGGCAAAAAAGTCGCACGTACAAATGTAAAGAAACCAGTATTGCTGTCTTACAATTAGGCCTGAAAGTCCGATGGCGTCATTTGCCGCGCATGCGGGATTATCATGTGAATATTCAGTTTTTTCTGTGGCCTGCGAGAATCGCACGCTATAATCCCGACGTGGCAGAGTGCTTATTCGACCGGCATATTTGAATCGTTTCCACGTGCACGAGGTGCATTATGACGAAATTAGATACCGGCAGCGCATGGCAACAAACCATTGATCGCCTGTCCGCCGCTTCGGAGCCCTTGAGCCCGGACGGCGAGCCCGATGGCATCAGGAGTTGCAAACCGGTACCGATCACGCGCAGCGCATCGGAGGCGGCCAACCGGCGCCGCGCCACTGTGCGTTCGTGGGATGCGCAAGGCATTACCTTGATCCGGCGTCATGATCCGGAGAGCATCACCGTCTGCTGGAGCGACGCCACCTATGGGCGCTACTCCGACCAGTTGTGGCGGGTTTGCACCGCGCGTCGCAGCGCGGTGTGCGCGTTGACCGGCGAGAAGATCCGCCGTGGCGACGCGGTGTTCCGCCCGAGCCCCAATCGCCGTCATCGCCCGGCCAATGCCGACGCCATGATCCTCGCGAGCAAGCTGGACGCCTTTCCCAGCGGCGTTGTGGCTGCGCGTCTCGACGAGGCGCTTGCGGCGTAAGCACGGCATCGCTGTGGCATAAGGGCTGCGTCCAGGTTGCGGCGGCAGTTCCGAAGCTAGCGGAGCCTGCATCGAGCGCTCGATGCGGGCGGTCAGCTTTTTATCCTTTCCAGTAGCAGTCTCAGCGCTTTCCAGGCTTGGTGCACCGCCCCGGAGCCTTCATCCGGCGCTCGTCCGGCGTCCCCCGCAAGCTATCTCAAGGTTCCCTTTTCAGCGCCCGCTGGCCGCGCGCGGTCATGGCAGGCAGGCCCTGCCGGAGGCCATGCGCCGTGCCGCTTCGCGTCTTTCAACCGGATATTCGCTGCGGGCGAGTGCGCGCCGCCGGCCCGTTCCCGGGCCAGCCAGCGCCGCACTCATGTCGACTTCATGCCAACTTCACGCCGTCTTGTCGCCGACGGTCTCGTCCTCGAGCGCGTCGCGCGTCTCGGGCATGATGAGCCATACCAGCAGCACAGCGGCCGCGCCGGCCGAGGCGAGGCCCAGGAAGCTCACGGTATTGCCGAAATGGTCGGCGATGAACCCCGCGAGCGCGGTGGAGAGCGTGGCGCCAATCCCCGCCGATAGCCCGAAGAGCCCGATGCACAGGTTGTAGCGCCCCTTGCCGCCCGCCACGTCGGCGGCAATGAGCGGCAGCATCACGCCGAACACGGCGGCCGAGAGGCCGTCGAGCATCTGCACCGGCACGAGCAAGTAGGGGTTGCCGACCGCGGCGAACAGCAACGCGCGCAGCGGCAGCGCGCTGAAGCCGAGTATCAGCACCGGACGGCGGCCCCAGTGCTGCGCGGTGCGGCCCACCCATGGCGACATCAGCGCGACGATCGCTTGCGGCACGATGATGCAAGCCGCGATCACGAGTTGCACGTTGTCGCCCATGCCGGCCGTCACTTCGCCCGCTGCGAGGTTCAGCATCGCAGCGTTCGAGAGATGGAACAGGACCACGCAGGCCGCGAAAGTCAGCATGCGCTTGTCGCGCAGCAGGTCGAAGATGGTTTCGCGCGGCTCGTCCGCGGGCACGGCCTTGCTGGCTTGGGCGGCCTTGTCGGCTTTGGCGCTTTTCAGCGGCTTGGGCGCGTTCGCGTGCTTGTCGTACTCGATCATCGCGAGCGCGACGAGGGCGGGGAGCGCGAGCGCCGCCGTGAGCCAGAACACGGCGCGTGGCGAGACGTACTCGCCGCACAGTCCCATCAGGCCCGCCGCGACCGCGCTGCCGATCGAGGCCCAGCGCGCGTTGCGCCCGAGCCGGTCGCCCAGGTTCTGCCGGCCCACCAGCGCCAGCGCGAGTGCCGCCATGGCCGGCACGAGCATGCAGCTCGCGAAGCCGTGAAAGACCTCGGCGGCCATCACCGGCACGACGGTCGGGCTCGAGGCGAGCAGCACCGCCGAGATGATGATGGCGATGATCGCCCAGGCGGCGGCGGCCTTCTTGTTGCGCAGGGCGTCCACGGCCGCGCCGCCCGGCACCTGGCTCACCATCGCGCTGATCGTGCCCACCGAGAGCGCCAGGCCGATCTCGCCCTGGGTCCACTTGTGCGAGGCGAGATACGAGGCGATGAACGGGCCGAAGCCGGTCTGCACGTTCGCGACGAAAAAGTTCAGCCAGTCGAGCGCGCGCACGCTGCGCAGGTCGGGCGTGGGATGCGTCGTACCTGTCATTGGGCACCGCGCGCAGGAGCTGCAGAAGCGGCCGGCCCCGCAGCGGCCGGGCTGACGGCGCGCACCGGCTGATCGTTCGCATAGGCGGGAGCGGCGTCGATCTGCTGGTCGCTCATCTCGAGCTGGGCTTCGAGCGCATTGTTCTTCGTCACGAAGCGCAGGGCCGACCAGTCGGCGGCGATCGTGCGGCGCTTCTCAAGCGTCCCGCTCACGTCGAGCACGACCGCGAGCGGGTCGGCGCCGCCGCCGATCAGCACGTCCACCACGCGGCCCACCTTGGCGCCGTTGGCGCGCTCGACGTCGGCGTCGAGCATCGGCAGGCGCGTCGGGCTCGCCTCGGAAGTGCCGGGCTGCGGCGCGCCCGCCTTGGGCCGGTCGGGGATCTGCAATTGGGCGGGCGTGAGCGCGAGCGTGATGGCGGGCGTCTTCGCCTGGGTGTTGATGCGCACGGCGCTCCACGGGAAGTCGGCCTTGCGGTCGCCCACGCCCATGAAGCCCTGCAGATTCACGACCACTTCCTGCGGCTTGCCGCCGGGGCCGGCCACCATGTCCACGGCGCGGCCCACGACCTTGCCGTCCGGTTTCTGCACTTCGCTGTCGAGCAGCGTGCGGAAGGTGCCGCGCTCGAGGGTGTGCGTCTGCACGAGCGGAGCGGGGGTGGGCGCAACGGGGGCGCTCGCCGGCACGGGCGGCGGTGGCGCGGGCCGGGGGCGCCGGATCAGTGGCAAGTGCGGTTTTTTGGGCGCCGGCTTCGGTTCAGGCGGCTGCGGAGCGCTGGCGGCTTCGGGCGCGGAGGCCGCCTCGGGTCCGCTCTCGAACTGCTCGGGCGCGCTGACGGCAACGGTCGCCTCGACGATGGGCGCGGGCGCCTGGGCCGAGCGGAACAGGCTGCAGCCGGACAGCGCGACCAGAACGAGCAGGGCCAAGGCGTGCTGATGGGAAATAACGGGACGTGGGAAACCGCCTGTCATCAACAGAAACTCCAGGAGCGGCCGGCGCATGGCGCGCGCGGCGAGGGGAAAACCGGGTCGGGATGCGTGAGAGTTTAACCCGCATGGCGCCTTGTTCCGGCCCAAACAGCCGCTAATCCGCTGACAAAACCCTTGTCGCAGGGTCGATCGGGCGCATTCGGGGCGTATTCCGGGGGGTATTCGGGGCGCATTCAGGGCGCATTCAGGGCATATGCGTGCCGCGGAATGCGCCGCCGGATTGGGAGGGCATCCTGGTCCGATTACGGCCAGTTTTGCCCTCAGCGGCGTGCGCAAGACGGCTCAAGCGCACCGGGGTAAACGCGAGGCGCGGCAGTGCGACGCGCCCTGCGTACGGCGATATAAGCATCGCGGCATGACCTCAATGTGTTTCGCGCGATGGGAGCGTAAGTCGTGTTCGCCTAACCTTCGACCCTGTAAAAAGATGTCAAAAAAATGAATGGGTATAGCGCGCTGCAAGGCGCGCCTGGCTGGCGTCGACACCCCTAGTCAATCCAATCCAGACGAGACGAACCTGATGGCGGATCCGCAACATGAGCGCGGACCGTTTCAGCAAGCTGATAAAGGAGGCACTCACCATGATCGAACCCCACGCACAGCCGCTGGCCGACATTGCCAATGGTGCAATCCGCGAGGGCGATGCCGTCGACGCCGTTGGCGCGACTGGTTTTCTCGACCGTTATTTCGACATTGCCGCGCGCGGCAGCTCGGTGCGCCAGGAGGGCATCGCCGGCATTACCACCTTCCTTGCGATGGTGTATTCCGTGTTCGTCGTGCCGGGCATGCTCGGCAAGGCGGGCTTCGACACCAGCGCGGTGTTTGTCGCCGTGTGTCTCACCACGGCGTTCGGCTCGCTGTTGATGGGCCTGTGGGCGCGCCTGCCGATCGCCATCGGCTGCGCAATCTCGCTCACCGCGTTCACCGCATTCGGCCTCGTGCTCGGCAAGGGCCTCAAGCCCGAAGTCGCGCTCGGCGCCGTGTTCCTGATGGGCCTCGTGTTCACGGGCATCTCGGTTACCGGCGTGCGCTCGTGGATCCTGCGTAACCTGCCGCACGGCATCGCGCACGGCACCGGTATCGGCATTGGCCTGTTCCTGCTGCTGATCGCGGCCAACGACGTGGGCCTCGTGATCAAGAATCCGGGCGCCGGTCTCCCGGTCACGCTCGGCCATATCACGGCGCTGCCCGCGATTCTCTCGGTGGTCGGCCTTGCCGCGATCTTCGGCCTCGTGCGCCGCCGCGTGCCGGGCTCGATCCTGATCGTGATCGTCGCGATCTCGGCGCTCGGCCTCGCCATCGATCCGGCCGTGACCTACCACGGTGTGTTCGCGTGGCCGTCGCTCTCGACCCCGGGCCATGCCTCGCTGATCGGCGCCATGGACATCAAGGGCGCGCTCTCGCTCGCCGTGCTGCCCAGCGTGCTCGCCCTCGTGATGACCGCCGTGTTCGACGCCACCGGCACGATCCGCGCCGTGGCAGGCCAGGCCGGCCAGCTCGACGCCAACGGCCGCATCATCAACGGCGGCCGCGCGCTCACGGCCGACTCGCTCAGCTCGATCTTCTCCGGCTTCTTTGGCGGCGCGCCTGCAGCGGCCTATATCGAATCGGCGGTGGGCGTCTCGGCAGGTGCGAAGACGGGCATGACCGCCACGGTGGTGGGCCTGCTGTTCCTCGCGGTGATGTTCTTCGCGCCGCTCGCCGGCCTCGTGCCTTCCTACGCCACGGCGCCCGCGCTCATGTACGTGGGCCTGATGATGCTCTCGAGCGTTGCGCGCCTCGACATGGCCGACATGGTGGATGCGATGTCGGGCCTCGTGTGCGCCGTGTTCATCGTGCTGACCGCCAACATCGTCACGGGCATCATGCTGGGCTTTGCCACGCTCGTGATCGGCCGCGTGGTGAGCGGCGAGATCCGCAAGCTCAACGTCGGCACGGTGCTCATCGCCGCTGTGCTCGTGGCGTTCTACCTGGGCGGCTGGGCTATCTGATGCGCGAATAGCGTCCACATAGCCCGGTCATCGGCAAGACGGAGCCACGGCGGCCCGTCTTGCCGGCTTCACGGCCCGCGTCCGCTTCTCTGGCGGCGCGGGCCGTGCGGCATTTGGGGGGCGCGATTACTTCGGCAGCACACTGTTGACGCGCCCGCTCTTCGGCTTGCGCGGCTTCGGCTCCACGCCCACGCGCGGGTCGCGCGCCAGCACGAGCGCGCTCAGGTGCTGCGCGGTGGCCTCGAAATCCGGATCTTCCTGCGTCACGTAAAGCCACTTGCCGAGCACGGGGTGCGGCCGCAGGGCCGGCATTTCGTCGATGAGCGCCGCGTGCCGGTCCCGCGACGTGCAGACCAGCAAGCCGTTAAAGGGCTTTTCGCGATCGGCGGCGACGAGGCACAGCAGGCCGTCCATATAGGCGGCGTCGCAACCGAACATCCGCTTGCACAGGTAGTCGGGCTCGCGCTCGAACGCGTCGAAGATCCAGAGCAGCGAATTGCGGATTTTGGACGGCATGGCGTATTCGGCTCGAGGTGAATGTGGAGTGCGGGCGGGCACAGGCGCGCGGTGCCGCGCCGACTCATTCTACGGGCTGCGCGAGAAGCCAGCGGCGAAGCCCGTGCGCGGCCTTGACATCGGCGGCTCAGGTCCTATGCTTAACCTCATGGTTAAGTATGAAGACGATACGCTGACGCGTACCTTTGCGGCGCTGGCGGACCCCACGCGGCGCGCGCTGCTCGCGCGGCTAGCCCATCAGGACGAGCTTTCGGTGAGCGCGCTCGCGCAGCCGTTTGCGATGTCACTGCCCGCGGTGATGAAGCACCTGGACGTGCTCGCCGAGGCGGGGCTCGTCACGCGCGCGAAGACCGGACGCACGGTGGCGTGCCGGCTCGCGGCGGGGCCGATGGAGGACGCGATGCAGTGGCTCGCGCACTACGAGCGCTTCTGGAGCGGTGCGCTCGATCGTCTGGCCGCTTTCGTGGAGGAAGACGCATGTCCACCCAACCCGACGCTGGCGCAGCCAGCAATTCAGGCGCCCGCGCAGGACCCGCAAGCGGCGCAGCCCACGCCGGCCCCAGCCTCGTCCTCCGGCGCCGCATCAACGCGAGCGCCGCGAAGGTCTACGCGGCATGGACGCAAGCCGCGCAACTGATGCGCTGGATGCATCCGCTCGACACGATCTGCCTGCATGCCGAGGCCGACGTGCGCGTGGGCGGACGCTTTCGCGTGATCATGCGCTCGCCCGACGGCGAAGAGCACGACGCGAGCGGCACCTATCTCGAGGTCGTGCCCGAGGCGAAGCTCGTGTTCACATGGGCGTGGCGCAGCACGCCGGAGCGCGAGTCGCGCGTGACGGTCGTGCTGCGTGCCGATGGCGCTACGACCGAGATCACGCTGCGCCACGAGGGCTTGTTCGACGAAGCCGCGCGCGACTCGCATCGCGAAGGGTGGGCGAGCGGGCTCGATCGTCTGGTGGAGCTGTTCGAATGAGGGTGTCCGGCACAACCGGAGCCGGTGCACGAGCGCCGGCCTCTGTCCACACATAGGAGGAATGCACGATGGAGATGCACAAGATCGTTTCGGATGACGAATGGTTGGCGGCGCGCAAGGCATTGCTCAGCGAGGAGCGCGCCTTCACGCATGCACGCGACGCACTCGTGGCGAAACGTCAGGCGCTGCCGTGGGTGAAAGTAACGAAGACCTATACGTTCGATACGCCGCAAGGCACGCGCACGCTTGCGGAGCTGTTCGGGCCGCGCAGCCAGTTGCTGACCTATCACTTCATGCTCGGCCCCGACTGGGAGGAGGGCTGCCCGGGCTGCTCGTTCCTCTCCGACCACGTGGACGGCATGCTGCCGCACCTCGAGCATCACGACGTGACCTACGTGGCCGTCTCGCGCGCGCCGCTCGCGAAGCTCGAAGCCTTCAAGCGGCGCATGGGCTGGCATTTCCCGTGGGTTTCATCGCATGGCAGCGATTTCAATTTCGACTATCGCGTTTCGTTCGGCGATGCGGACAAGGCGCGTGGCAAGGCGCTCTACAACTACGAAGAACAGGATTACGTGAGCGACGAGTTGCCAGGCATCAGCGCGTTTTATCGCGACGACGCAGGCAACGTCTATCACACGTATTCGGCGTATGCGCGCGGCGTGGAAATGGCTTTGGGCGCGTATGCGATGCTCGAATTCGCGGCGAAGGGGCGCAACGAGAAGACGGACATGCGCGAATGGATGCGTCACCACGATCGCTATGAGGATAGCGCCGGGCGGGAAAGCTCCGGGCGGGAAAGCCACGGGCAATCGGCGTGCTGCGCGCACGAGAGCCAAGCGCAATAAAAGATGCGCGCCAGGGCAATAGCGCTGCGTCCCGCGAAAGACAAAAGTAAGGCTAGAGCGACAGCTCGAAAGCGGGGCGCAGCAGCACTTCGATGGCCATCACAATGAGGCCCATCGCCGCAGCGGCAAGTGTCAGCGTGCCATATTCGTCGTAGCGCGAGTCATAGAGACACGCGACCACGAAGAGGATGGCGAGCAGATTGGTCAGCCAGTAGAAGTTCAGCGCGAGTGGCATCGGCGTACCGGGTTGCCGGTTCGGCAACGTGACGGCGGAGAGTGCAAACCGTCAGGATTTTATCGAACCGACCTTACGGATACGCAACAATAATGTGCTGTGGACCACGTATTTTTTGCGGTTTTTTATGTGCGGCCGCAATGATCTGTCGCGCCGGCCGGCTCACATTTGTGCAGTCGGCATCTCGTCGCGAATCCAGTCGGTGACCGACGTGCGCCGCGGCTGCCAGCCCAGCAACGTGCGCGCGCGCTCGCCGCGCACGCGGCTATTCGAGCCGAGACCGTAGGAAGCCATCTCGTAGCCCCATTCCTTGATCGCGTCTTCCAGCGGCCAGTCCTGCGGTTCGCCAAGTCCCATCTTGCGCGCGAGCGCGGCCGTCATCTCGCGGAAGTTCGCCTCGCCGCTTTCGACGAAATAGAACGTGCCCGCAGGGGTTTTCTCGAGCGCGAGACGGTACAGCTCGGCCACATCGTCGACATGGACGTTCGACCAGATGTTCAGCCCGCGCCCAACGTGCCGCATCACGCCGCTTTTCTCCGCCTGGCGAATGAGGCGCGGCAACTGCACGCTCGCCGCGCCCGGCACCGCGCCCACGCCGTAGATCAGCGTGTTGCAGAGCACGGCGCTCTTCACGCCACGCGCTTGCCCGGCCAGCACGAGTTCGTCGATGGCCACGCGCGGCGCCTTGTCGGGCGTCGGCTCGGGCAGGGCGTCTTCGTGATAGATGCGATCGGTCGGCTCGCCGCCCGAGGCATCGCCGACGATGCTCGATCCGCTCGTGTGCAAGAGCGTCTTGCCCGAGCCTTCGAGCGCGTCGAGCAGCGCCTCCACCGCGCCGCGATGGTCGCTGCTCGCGGCGTTGATGACGGCGTCGGCGGCGCGGGCTTCCTGCATCAGCCGCGCGCGGTCGTCGAGATCGCCTTGCACCGGCACGATGCCGAGCGCTTCGAGCGCCGCGAACTGCTCGGGCCGGCGCACGAGCCCGCGGACCTCATGGCCCGCACGCACCAGATGCGCGGCAATCGTCCCGCCGATGAAACCGCCTGCGCCTGTCACGAATACTTTCATTGAATCCTCGCTTGCCTGGGTAAGTGGATGAGTGCAATGGCAGGCAGTATCGCGGCGTTCGTGCTTTGCAAAAACCGTGTTAGTCTCAAATGAATCTTGACTGCGGATCAATAATGAAAACGTCGACCGACGAATTGCTCGTATTCGTCACCGTGATCGATGCGGGGTCGATCACCGCTGCCGCCGAAAAACTCGAGCAGACCGTCTCGGGCGTGAGCCGGGCGCTCACGCGGCTCGAAAAGCAGCTCGGCGTGGCGCTGATCTTGCGCACGACGCGCCGCCTGCAATTGACCGAGGAGGGCGAGCTCTTTCTCGAACGCGCGCGCGCCATTCTCGCGGCAATGGAGGACGCCGAGGAGGCCGTCTCGCGCCATCGCGAGCAGCCTTCGGGGCGCTTGCGCGTCGATGCGGCCACGCCTTTCATGCTCCATTGCATCGTGCCGCATATGGCGGCGTTTGCCGCGCGCTATCCGGAGATCCAGCTCGAGCTCACAAGCAACGAGCGCATCGTCGATCTGCTCGAACAGCGCGTCGATATCGCCATACGCATCGGCGCGCTGCAGGATTCCACGCTGCATGCGCGCTCGCTCGGCGTGAGCCGCCGCCGCGTGGTGGCGAGCCCGGCGTATCTCGCGGCGCACGGCACGCCGCGCACGCTCGCCCAACTGCGCGAGCATCGGCTGATCGGCTTCACGGCGCCCGTGCAGCTGAACCGCTGGCCGCTCAGGCCGGACGGCCACGTCGCCCCGGCCACAGCCGCCGCCCCGGCGGCCGTGGCAGGCGCGGCAGGCGTGGCAGGCGCGGCAGCCCAGGCGTCGCTGCTCGACGCAGCCGCGCCCGAGGGCTTCGCGATCCATCCGGCGCTCGCGGCGTCGAGCGGCGAGACGATACGCCAGCTCGCGCTCGCCGATGCCGGCGTCGCCTGTCTTTCCGACTTCATGACCGCCGTCGACCGCGCGGCGGGCCGCCTCGTGACGCTGCTCGACGACGCGCTGATTGCCGAGCGCCAGCCCATCCATGCCGTCTATTACCGCAGCGCCGCGCTCGCCGCGCGCGTGCAGTGCTTCCTCGCGTTTATCGGGGGCAGGCTCGAGGAGCAGGCCTGACGGGCCTGCGGGGGCCGCCCACGCAATACATGGGCGCCTCATGGATTGTCCCGAGGCGGCCAGGCGCTCGCGGAGGTTGTCTATACAGGCGCGCCAGGCTAGACTCGCTGTCACTTGTATAGACAGGATTCGATCATGCTCCTCACGCCCGGCCATCTGACCCTGCCCCAACTGCGCCAGATCGCGCGCGCCCCGGACAGCAGCAGCATCCAGCTCCAGCTCGATCCGGCTAGCTTCGCCGCGATCGACGCGAGCGCGCGCACCGTCGCCGAAATCACGGCCAAGGGCGAGCCTGCCTACGGCATCAACACGGGCTTCGGCCGCCTCGCCAGCACGCACATCCCGATCGACCAGCTCGAACTGCTGCAGCGCAATCTGGTGCTCTCGCACGCCGTGGGCGTGGGCGAGCCGATGTCGCGCCCGGTCGTGCGCCTCATGATGGCGCTGAAGCTCTCGAGCCTCGGCCGCGGCCACTCGGGCATCCGTCGCGAAGTGATGGACGCGCTCATCACGCTCTTCAATGCAGATGTTCTGCCCGTGATCCCCGTGAAGGGATCGGTGGGCGCCTCGGGCGACCTCGCGCCGCTCGCGCACATGTCGGGCGTGTTGCTCGGCATCGGCGAAGTGTTCATCCGTGGCGAGCGCGCCAGCGCCGAAGCGGGTCTGGCCGCGGCCGGCCTCAAGCCGTTCGCGCTGCAGGCCAAGGAAGGCCTCGCGTTGCTCAACGGCACGCAGGCTTCCGCAGCGCTCGCGCTCTACAACCTGTTCGCCATCGAAGACCTCTACCGCACGGGGCTCGTTTCCGGCGCGCTGAGCGTGGACGCGGCAGCGGGCTCGGTCAAGCCGTTCGACGCGCGCATTCACGAACTGCGCG
>NZ_SMRP01000002.1:148573-494784 GCF_004353915.1 Paraburkholderia silviterrae
CCTGCTCGAGGGCTCGTCGATCAACCTCTCGCACCGCGACTGCGGCAAGGTTCAGGACCCGTACTCGCTGCGCTGCCAGCCGCAGGTGATGGGCGCGTGCCTCGACCAGATGCGCCACGCCGCGCAAGTGCTGCTCATCGAAGCCAACGCGGTCTCGGACAATCCGCTGATCTTTCCGGACACGAAGGAAGTCATCTCGGGCGGCAACTTCCACGCGGAGCCGGTGGCGTTCGCCGCTGACAATCTCGCGCTGGCCGCCGCCGAAATCGGCGCGCTCGCCGAGCGCCGCATCGCACTGCTGATCGACGCGACGCTCTCGGGCCTGCCGCCTTTCCTCGTGAGGGACG
This sequence comes from Paraburkholderia silviterrae, assembly GCF_004353915.1. GTDB lineage: Bacteria > Pseudomonadota > Gammaproteobacteria > Burkholderiales > Burkholderiaceae > Paraburkholderia > Paraburkholderia silviterrae. The sequence continues at coordinate 148,921 of NZ_SMRP01000002.1, forward strand.
GTGGCGTGAACTCGGGCTTCATGATCGCGCACGTGACGGCAGCGGCGCTGGCTTCGGAGAACAAGACGCTCGCGCATCCGGCTTCGGTCGATTCGCTGCCGACCTCGGCGAACCAGGAAGACCACGTGTCGATGGCGACCTTCGCCGCGCGCAAGCTCGGCGACATCGCCGAGAACACGGCCAACATCCTCGCGATCGAGTTGCTTGCCGCCGCCCAGGGCGTGGACCTGCGCGCACCGCACGCGACCAGCCCGGCGCTGCAAAAGGTGATGCAGTCGGTGCGCAGCGAGGTGCCGCACTACGATCTGGACCGCTACTTCGCACCCGATATCGCAGCCATGACGCAGCTCGTGCAGAACGGCGCAATCGCGGCGCACAGCCCGTTCGTGTTCGAGTCGGAAGCGCGCTAACGGAAACGGTGGCGATACTGTCGGGGGTTGGCATGCAGTGCTGCATGAAGCGCACGTCGACCCCCTGGCGCATTCGAGCAGGCGATGAACGCACCCGCATATCAGGGCATCAAGGACTTCATTCTCGCGCGCATCCACGCGGGCGAGTGGAGCGAGGGCGACCAGGTGCCTTCGGAGAACGAGCTCGCGCGCGAGTTCAAGGTCGCGCGCATGACGGTGAACCGCGCGCTGCGCGAGCTCACCGCCGAGCAGGTCCTCACGCGCGTGCAAGGGGCGGGCACTTTCGTCGCGCGTCCCAAGTACGAGTCCACGCTGGTGGCGATCCGCAGCATCTCCGACGAAGTGCTCGCGCGCGGGCACGGCTACCGCGCCGAAGTGCTGGAGATCGGCGTGCTGCCCGCCGACGAGGCGCTCGCCATCGAAATGGGGCTGCGCGCGAACGACAAGGTCTTTTACTCGCGCATGCTGCATTTCGAGAACGACGAGCCCGTCCAGCTCGAGGAACGCTGGGTCAATCCGGCCGTCGCGCCGGACTATGCGCAGCAGGACTTCACGTCGACCACGCCGAACCACTATCTGATGCGCGTCGCGCCGCTCCAGGCCGTGGAGTACCGCATCGAGGCGCTCTCGCCGCAGGCCGATACCCGCGCGCGGCTCAAGATGGCCGAGGTCGAGCCGTGCCTCGTGCTGCACCGGCGCACCCGTTCGAGCGGGCGCGTGGCTTCGGTGGCGAACCTGTGGCATCCGGGTAGCCGGTATCGCTTCACGGGGCATTTCTAGGCGCGCGCTTCCAGTCCGCCTCCAGCCTGTTTGCCCTGCGCTTTCAGGTTCATTCGCGCAGCTTCATTCACGCATCCGGTCCGCCCGATGGGCTTGCAGATGCCAGGCGCTCCGAAGCAATAGTGTGCCGCCAGGTTTCATCGTGTTGGTCCGCCTGAGCGGGCGGTGTGTTGCCGGCACGCGTCACTCAAACGTTGCGACCCTGCTTATCGCGCCGCGCGCAAGGCTGCGCGTGTGCCTTCGTCCCGTCATTCAGCGGGTTTTCTCTCATCTTCCTTACCACAGCGTGGCGCGCGGGTTGCGTCTTGCCTTGCGATGCGGCTAACCTTCAGGCATCGGCGAAGCAAGCTTTGCCCAAGAGGGAGGACCTCGGCGATGGAAGATTCCGGCGCAACGCTCATGCCCGTTTGGCGCGCGAACCTCGCGCTGCTCACGCGTGAAGTGGGCGCGGTCACGCGGCTCGCGAGGATGATGACGTTTTCCGCGAGCCACATGAAGCTGATCACTTCGGGGCAGCGCGATTTCAGCGCGGAGTTCGTGCGCGGCGTGGAGGCTGTCACGGGCTTGCCCGAAGGCTGGATGGACGAGCCGCACGGCACGGGCGACGTGCCCCAGGAGGCGCGCGACGCAATCGCCGACGAAACGCCGCGAGGGCGCTTTCGCGGCACCGCGCATCCGGTGCGCAAGGCGCCGGTGCTGCGCACCGAGCCGATCTTCGGCCATGGCGCGGACGCCCGGCGCGCGCAGAGCGCGGCCGCACAGGATGCGCAGCGGCGCATGGCTGGCACGCGCAAGATTCTGGAGCTGGCCGCGCAGGATGTGCGCAAGCTCGAACGACATTTGAGCATGCTGCCGGTGGAGCCGGAGGCGCTGCGCGCGCGCATCGAAGACGTAATTGCCTACGCGGAGCACGACGAGCGCGCGCGTGCCGACCTCGAGGGCCGGCTCGAGCAGATCGAGAAGCATCGCGAGCTGCTGCTGCGCCACATCACGCGGCTCCACGCGCTGCTCACTCGATCCACCGACGACTGATCCCGACTGCCTCCGGCGAACGGCGCACACGACTGGTGTGTAGCCGCGCCGGCGCAGCGCTACGCCGCAAGCGCGCCGTGTTGGAGCGGCGGCTCAGACACGCAGCTCCGCAAGAATCTGCTCGGCGAGAAAGTCGCACGGCGGCCGGTTCGAGCGGGCGCTGCGCGCGAGCACCACTTCGAGCTCCGGCAATTCCGGCAGGCCGTGCTGCCGCCCCAGCGTGACGAAGGTTGCGGGCACCGCGCAGCGCGCGAGCGGCGCGACCGCGAGACCCGCCGCCACCATGCTGCACAGGCCCATCAGGCTCGGGCTTTCGTAAGACGTGCGATAGGCGATCTTTTCGCGCTCCAGCGCGGCAATTGCGTTCGAGCGCGCGACGCTGCCCGCGCTGAACAGCGCGATGGGCAGGGGCCGCTCGCGCCAGATCTCCCGGCCGATGGCCGCGCTCGCGCTGGCGGGCGGCCCGGCCCAGACCATCGGCTCGAAACGGATGAATTCGCCGGCGAGGCCGCGCGTGCCCGTCACGCAGGCCAGATCGATCTCGTTGTCGCGCACGAGCGGCGCGAGCGCGCTGCTCGGCAACCCGACCACCTGAATCTCCACCTTCGGCCAGTTCGCCGAGAACTTGCGCAGCACGGGCGGCAACAGCGACGAGGCGTAGTCGTCGGGCATGCCGATCGAGACGCGGCCCGTGACCTCGGGGTGCGCGAGCGAGGCCCACGCCTCGTCGCGCAGGGCGAGCATGCGCCGCGCATAGGCGATCAGCGTGTGGCCGTCCGGCGTGGGCGTGACGTTGCGCGGTGCGCGAATGAACAGCGGCTTGCCGAGCGTGTCTTCGAGCGCGCGGATCTGCATGGAGAGCGCCGCCTGCGAGCGGTGCACGAGCGCGGCGCCGCGCACGAAGCTGCCGGCGTCGGCCACGGCCACCACCATCGCAAGGACGTCGAAATCGAGGGTCTTCATGGGTCTTCGAAGCGCGGTATCAGAAAAACTGATCGAAACATTCAATATAACGCGTTTGTCTGAACATGGCGACGCTCGTATGCTGGTCCGCACGATCCGCCTTGTGTTGCCGTCTCGCTGAGCTGCGGTCTCGCGCCTCTTTCACGTTTTCACGCCGGGAAAACCCATGTCGATGAACCCGCCTGTTGATTTGAACTACGAACGATTCCGCCAACTGCGGATGCGCCTCGACATGTCGCGCGGCAAGCCTGCGCCCGAGCAGCTCGACCTCTCGCAGGGACTCTTCGACGATGCGCTCGATGGCGGCTATCGCGCGCGCGACGGCTTCGATTGCCGCAACTACGGCCTCGCGTCCGGCTTGCCCGAGGCGCACGAACTGGGTGCCGAGCTCCTCGGCGTGCCGGCGGCGCAGGTGATTGCGGGCGGCAATTCGAGCCTCGAGCTCATGCACGACGCGCTCGCGTTTGCGCTGCTCCACGGCGTGCCGGTGGGCGAGGGCCGCAGCGCGCCGTGGCGCGCGCAGGGCGAGATTGCGTTCCTGTGCCCAGCGCCGGGCTACGACCGGCACTTCGCGATCTGCGAGGCGCTGGGCGTGCGCATGATCGCGGTGCCCATGCGCGAGGATGGCCCTGACATGGACGCGGTGGAGGCGCTCGTGCGCGAAGACGCGTCGGTGAAGGGCATGTGGTGCATGCCGCTCTACAGCAATCCCACGGGCGCCATTTATTCGGATGACGTGGTGCGCAGGCTCGCCGCCATGCCCGTCGCCGCGCCCGATTTTCGCCTCTTCTGGGACGACGCCTACCGCTTTCACCACCTCACCGACGAGCGCCACGCGACGCCCGACGTGCTCGCGGCCTGCGCGGCGGCGGGGCATGCCGAGCGCGTGCTCGTGTTCGCCTCGCTCTCGAAGGTCACGTTCGCGGGCGGCGCGCTGGCCTGGCTTGCCGCCGCGCCGGGCAATGTGGCGTGGTGGCAGCGCTCTGCCGCGGTGCGCACGATCGGCCCGGACAAGCTCAACCAGTTGCGCCACGTGCGCTTCGTGCGCGATCGCGCGACGCTCGAGGATCTGATGGCGCGGCATCGCGCGCTGCTCGCGCCGAAGTTCGCCGCCGTCGACGAGGTGTTCCGCGCGCGTCTCTCGCATGTGCCGCAGGTTCGCTGGAACGTGCCGCGCGGCGGCTACTTCATCAGCCTCTATGCGCCGCCGGGCTACGCGCGGCGCACCGTCGAGCTCGCCGGCGAGGCCGGGCTCGTGCTGACGCCCGCAGGCGCGGCGTTTCCCTATGGCGTGGATCCCCAGGACAGCCATCTGCGGATTGCGCCGTCGTTTCCGGCACTGGAGGAGGTGCGGCTCGCGGCCGAGGGGATTGCGGTGTCGCTGCTGCACGCGCTCGAAGAGCGCGGCGCGCGCGCGGCTTGACCGGCGCGCTGCGCTGACGCCACGAAGGCCCACGAAGGCAACGAAGCCGCGCTCGCGGCTGGCGCGGCACGCGGCGAAACGATGTGCTACAACGAAAGGCGAGTTCCATCGTCCACGTGAGGTCGACGTGTCCGCTCTCGCCACCGGTCTGCAACGCGCCATAGCGCAACGCGTGCGCGAGGGCGCGGCGCGTGCGCCCGTCGTGCGCGCGCTCGCGGCCGGCCCGGGCTGGCAGGCCGACGACGTCGTCTGCACGCTCGGTCCCGCCGACCGCCCCTACGAGGAGCGCCACACGAGCGCGTGCCTTGCGATCGTCGCGGCCGGGTCGTTCGGCTACCGCTGCGGGGCGGGCGGCGCGCAGGGCGGCCGCCTGCGCGGCGCCGCGCACGCCCCCGAACTGATGACTCCCGGCGCGCTCATGCTGGGCGAGCCGGGCGCGTGCTTCGAGTGCGGCCACCGCCACGGCGCGGGTGACCGCTGCGTCTCGTTTCACTTCGATCCCGCCTGGCTCGACGAGCAGGCGGCCGCCGCGGGCCTCGCGCCCGGCGCGCGGCGCTGGAGCGCACTGCGCGTGCCGCCGCTGCGCGCGCTCGCACCCCTCGTGGCGCGCGCGTGCGCGAATGTCGAGGCGCTCGAGCGTGGCGCGGGCGTCCCCGCTGCCTGGGACGAGCTGGCGCTTGCGCTCGCGGTGGCGACCTTGCGCATGAGCGCAAGCGGCAAGGACGTGCGCGGAACGGCTCAAACGATGCAAGCGGCAAGCTCGGGCCAATCGGTGGCCGCGGCGGCCGTGGCAGCGCGCGTGGCGGCGACGCTGCGTCTGATCGAAGAGACGCCCGATGCGCCGCATACGCTTGCGAGCCTCGCGGCGGCGGCAGGCGTGAGCGAGTTCTACTTTCTGCGGACCTTTTCGGCGGTCGCGGGTGTGACGCCTCATCAATACTTGCTGCGCTCGCGGCTGCGCGGCGCCGCGCTGCGCTTGCTCGCCGGGGAAGCCGAGGGCGACGGTCCAGGGGGCCGCAACGGGCAAGGCTTGGCGAAGATCGTCGACATTGCACTGGCGAGCGGTTTCAACGACCTGTCGAACTTCAACGCGGCTTTTCGTGCCGAGTTCGGCGCGAGCCCGCGTGCGTGGCGCGACGCGGCGCGCGCACGCCAGCTCGCGGCGAGCTCCTGGCCGCGTGCGACGAGTGCGACGAGTGCGACGAGTGCGACGAGTGCGGCGAGCGCGGCGAGCGCGCCGAATCCAGCAAGCGCGGCCAGCACGATGGACGAGGCGCCGATGCGGCGGACTTGAGCGCGGCGCCCGCAGACCCGAGCACCGGGCAACCACCGCTCACGATACGATGTAGCCCATGCGTGCAGCCCATGCAGGGTACGCAGGAAACAACGAGGGGAGTGGCGCGAAGCATGAAGGAACGCGTGAGGCGCGGCGCCAGGCCGGCGGGGACCGATGCGTTCGTTCTTGCATGGGCATTGGCATTGGCGTTGACGTTCGCCGTCCCATGCGCGCACGCGCAGCCACCCGCCGCCGCACAGGCGGACTCGGGCGTAGGCGCCGATTCTTCAGATCTCGCTGACCTCGAGGATCTGCCGCCCGCCACGCTCGAGCGCGACGTCCATCTGTTCGTCGTCCAGAAGGACGGCTCGGTGCAGGAGCACGACGACTCGACGCTGCGCGCCAACACCACCGCAGGCGTCGACGCCGTGGCGCAGCGCTATGTCTGGTTCAATAAGGATATCGAAACGATCACGGAGCTTTCGGCGCAGACCGTCGACCCGGACGGCACGGTGCACGAGGTGGCCCCGAGCGCGATCCGCGACGTTCAGGAGCCGCGCTCGGCGGGCGCGCCGACCTTCGAGGACGGCGTGCTGCGCACGGTGATCTTCCCGGGCGTGCAGCCGGGCTCGCGCGTGCGTCTCGTGTGGGCGAAGCGCCGCGCGAAGGCGCTGCAGGCGGGCACGTTCTCGTACTTCGCCGAGCCGCCGGGCGAGCCGGTCGAGCTCCAGCGTCTCGTCTTCGATCTGCCCGCGGACTTGCCGCTCCATGTCGATGCGCGCGGCTACACGGCGCTTGCTCCCGTCAGCGCGAACGGCCGCACCCGCTACGCCTTCGAGTATCGCCATGGCCCTGACGCACCGCTGGAGCCGGGCGCCGTCGCGCGCGTGAACTGGGGCGCGCGCCTGATGGTCACGACGGTGCCCGACTACGCGGCCTTTGCGGCTCGCTACCGCGAGGCCGCCGCCGATCCCACGGCGAGCGATCCATCCATCGCGGCCTTCGCGCGCGCGCTTACGGCGGGGCTCGACGATCCGCGCGAGAAAGCCGCGCGCATCTACGACTGGATGCGCCTGAATATCCGCTACGTGGCGCTCTTTCTGGGCGAGACCGCGGCGGCCCCGCACCACGCGGTGGACATCCTGCGCGTGCGCTACGGCGACTGCAAGGACCACGTCGCGCTTTTCACGGCGCTGCTCGCGGCGGTGGGCATTCGCGCCGAAGCGGCGCTGCTCAATCTCGGTCCGGTCTATACGCTGCCATCGGTGCCGGGCTACGGCGTGGAGGCGATCGACCACGCGATTGCGTGGCTGCCCGAGCTGGGCCTGTTCGCGGATACCTCGTCGGGCGGCGTGGCGTTCGGCTATCTGCCGGCCGGTGTGATGGACCGCCCGGCGCTGCTCGTCGACGACGGCGTGCTCGTGCGCACGCCCGCCACGCAGCCACGCGAGCGCGTGGCGCGGCTCGAAATCGACGTGGCGGCGAGCGGCGCCGCAGCGTACCGCTATCGCGTGGATGACACGGGCGCGGGCGCGGAGCCCGAGCGCAATACGTTTCGCCGCGCGACGCATCAAGAGGCGCAGCAGATCGCCTTGCAACGCCTGCGCCAAACTGGCCTCGCGGGCACGGCGCGGCTTTCGACGAGCGCGCTCGATGCAACGGGCGGCCCGTTCGCCGCTACGGTCAGCGGCACGCTCGAGCATGTCGTCTGGCCCGACGGCACGACGGCGCTGCCCGCGTTGAGCAGCTTCACGGGCGGCATCGCCTCGCAGCTCGACGCATGGCTCGCGGTGCCGCGGCGCACGCAGCCATGGGCCTGCGTGGGCGGCAATTTCGAGGAACTCGCGCAAATCGTGCTGCCCGCGTTCGCGCGCGTGACGGACCTGCCGCGCGACACCTCCGCGAGCGCGCTCGCGGACGGTGCGCGACTCGACTACGCGTCGCACTACGTGTTCGATCCGGCCTCGCGCACGGTGCAGGTTACGCGCCGGCTCTCCGCGCAGTTTGGGCGGCAGATGTGTTCGCCTGAACAGTTCGCGCAAATGCGCGATGCGCTCGTGCGCATGCAGCGCGATACGCACGCCCAGATCGTCGTGCGTGCGAAGCGGGAAAGAACGACCGGCGATGAACGGCGGGGCGAGGCAGAAGGACGTCCGAGTGTGGCGTGCGCCGCCGTTTCGTGCATCGGTCGAGGCGGACCGCTGGGGCTCCTTAGCCGCCGCGCGTCATCACCGGCACCCAGGCGCCCTGCTTGACCTGATAAAGCGTCGAGGCGCCGTTCCTGAGCGCGCCCTGCTCGTCAAAGGCGATGCGGCCTGTCACCCCGCCGAACGACAGCGTTCTGAGCGTACCGCGCCAGGCATCGGGATTCGCCGACTTCGCCGCCGCCATCGCGTGAATGGCGGCCCAGGCGGCGTCATAGCCGAACGGCGCGTAGGCGAGCACATCGGCGCCGAAGCGGCTCTTGAACCGTTGCTCGAAGCGCGGGCCGTCGGGCAGTTGCGCGAGCGGCCGGCCGTACTCCCATGCGAGCGCGCCTTCGCCCGCCTGGCCCGCGAGCCGCACGAACTCGGGGATCGCCACGCCGCCGCCGCCCACGAATTGCGCGCTCATGCTGCGCGCCTTCAATTGCCTGACGAGCGCCGCCGCCTGGCGGGCGAGCCCGCCGAAATAGAGCAGGTCGGCGTCGGCGGCCTTGATATGCGCGAGCTGCGGGCCGAAGTCGACGACATCGCCGGAGTCGCCCGCCGCGAACTCGCGGGCGACCACGGTGCCGCCGTGCGCCTTCACGGTGCGCTCGAACACGTCGGCCTCACCCTGGCCGAACGCGCTGCGGTCGTCGACGATGGCGATGCGCCGCGCCTTCAGCACGTCGACGGCCCAGGCCCCCGCCATGCCCGCGTTCTGCGCGTCGTTCGAGATCACCGTGAAGACGTTGGCGAAGCCCTGCGAGGTAATGACGGGATTGGTCGCGGCGGGGTCGATCATAGGGATGCCGGCGCTCTCGTAAATGCGTGAAGCCGGAATCGCGGTGCCCGAGTTGAAGTGGCCGACCACGGCGGCCACGTCCTGATTCGAAAGCCGCGCGGCGGCCTGCACGCCCAGGCGCGGGTCGGCGCGATCGTCGATGGAAACGAGCTCGAAGTGCGCCGTTTGATCGCCGATCTTCACGCCTTGCGCGTTGGCTTCGTCGAGGGCGAGCTGCACGCCGTTTTGCAGGTCGTGGCCATAGTCCGCGTACTCGCCGCTCAGCGGCGCGACAAAGCCGATGCGCACGGTGAGCGGCGTGGCCGCGCCGGACGCCGCTGCGCCGGGCGCCGCCGCGTGCGCAGCGCCGCCGGGCGCAGCGGCGAGCACGCACGAGAGCGCGCCGAGCACGACGGCGAGCAGCGCAGTGCGTCGCGACGGCCGCAATGGCCAGCCTGGCGCGGGATGCGGCAGGTGGTGCAGCGAGCGGCGGGGCGCGTGGCGCAGTCTCATCGTGACTCCTGTGTTGAACTCAAACGCGCCTGCTCGCCATCGCCACCGTGCGCTCAATGCGCCGATTGCATCGCAAGGAGCGTTTCGCGCAGGCGCACGAGCGGCGCCATGGTGTCTTCGTTCGCCCAGCCTTCGAGGTCGTCGAGGGCGCGGTTGCAGCCGTCGAGCACGACGTCCAGATCGACGGGCACGCCATTGGCCAGCGCCAGGCGCACGATGGCCTCGAAGCGCTCGCAGTCTTCATCGCCATAGGCGATGTCGAGGTTGTCGGCGATGGTCTGCGCGATGTCGCTGCGCTGGCGGTCTTCCTCATCGACGAGGTCGATGATGCCGCGCGCCACTTCGGGCGCGTGGTAGAGCGCGATGTCGAGCCATTGCGCGGCATCGAAATCGGCTTCATGGCTTTGCTCTTCGAAGTATTCGATCGCTTCCTGCTCGTGCGTCTCGCCGGCGTCGACGGCAAGGCACAGCTGCTCGAAATACTCTTCCTGTTCGCTGCGGATAGGGTGGGACATCGGTCAATCTCTTCACTAACGGTGGGCCTCGCGCCCAGATGCTGAAATGCGCATGGCGCACGCGGCTCGCATTATAGGACGCGCGGCCACGCAGTTAGCTCTGCAGTTAGCGCTGCAGTTAGCTCATGCACCCGGCACCCGCACCGGGGCCACGCGCTCAGGCCATGTCGAAGGCCCAGGCGTCGAACCATTCGCGCGGGCGCGCGATCTGGTCTTGTGCCGCGACGATCTCCAGTTCGTAGCGCCCCGCGTCGTAGGTGGTCTTCACGACCGCGTTCACGGCGGCGAGCGTGTGCTCGAAGGCGGGGCGCAGCGCATCGCCGTTCATCAGGCGCGCGACGAAGATGGCGCTCGTGATGTCGCCCACCCCCACGGGCTGGCGCGCGAAGTGATAGAGCGGGCGTTGGCCGAGCCACGCCTCGCGCTCGCTCACGACGAGCATGTTGAAGGTATCCGCCGGGCTGTTGCGGTCGAGCAGATGCTTCACGAGCACGAGCTTGGGCCCGCGCTGCAGCAGTTCGCGGCAGGCGTCGACGGCTTCTTCGGCGGTCTCGATCTCGCGGCCGACGAGCCGCTGCAGCTCGCTGTGATTCGGCATCAGTGCGTCGGCCACTTCCGGCATGTGGCGCACGAGAAACTCCTGGATGCCGGGCTCGACCTTGCAGCCATTGCCGTCGTCGTTGACCGAGCCCATCACCGGGTCGCAAAAGTAGCGCGCCTGCGGATTGGCGGCCTTCACGGCACGCACGATGTCGATGACCGCTTGCGCCTGCTCGGGCGCGCCCAGGTAGCCCGAGAGCACGGCGTCGCAGCGCGGCAGCACGCCGATCGCGCCGATGCCCTCGACGAGCTCCACCATCTGCTCGGCGTCGATCGCGCTGCCGCTCCAGTGGCCGTACTGCGTGTGGTTCGAGAACTGGACGGTATTGAGCGGCCAAACGTTCACGCCGAGCCGGCGCATCGGGAACACAGCGGCGCTGTTGCCCGCATGGCCGAACACCACGTGTGACTGGATGCTCAAAACGTTTTTCATGGGCGGTCGGTGGGGGGCGCGAAAATTCGCGCGGTGCAGCAACGATAACCGAATTCTCCGCGCCCAGTCGATGGCCGCGTGTGCGCAGTGTTGCGTTCAGCCGTCGTGTTGGCTCGATGGCCGTGGATCGTCCTGCGAAGCGCCCGCGCTACCGGGCAGCATGTTTCGGTCAGTACGCCCTCGATTGCGCGCTTCAGGCCAGCTCGCGATAGAGCGCCATGTAGCGTTGCGCCGACGCGGCCCAGCCGAAGTCCTGCTGCATGCCGTGCGCGCGCGTCTCGCGCCAGTCGTGGCCGCGCGCGTAGAGCGCGAAGGCGCGGCGGATCGCAGCCGCAAGCGCGTCGGGCTCGAAGCGTTCGAATACGAAGCCGGTGGCGAGCCCGTCGGCGAGATTCTCGAGCGAGGCGTCGACCACGGTGTCGGCGAGACCGCCCACGCGATGCACGAGCGGCAGCGCGCCATAGGCGAGCGCGTAGAGCTGCGTGAGCCCGCACGGCTCGAAGCGCGAGGGCACCACCATCACGTCGGCGCCCGCGACGATCTCGTGCGCGAGCGTCTCGTCGAAGCCGAGCTCGACGGCCACGGCATCGGGATGCTGCTGCGCCGCGCGCGTGAAGCCCTGCTCGAGGCTGGCGTCGCCGGTGCCGAGCACGACGAGCTGGCCGCCGCGCCCGACGATCTCGGGCAGCGCGCCGAGCAGCAGGTCGAGGCCCTTTTGCTCGGTGAGGCGGCTCACCACGCCGAACAACGGCGCGTCGTGCCGCTGCGCGAGGTTCAGGCGCGCTTGCAGCGCCGTCTTGCAGCGCGGCTTGCCGCTCATGTGCGCGGCCGAGTAATGCGTGGCGATGGCATCGTCATGGGCCGGATTCCAGATGGCATAGTCCACGCCGTTCAGGATGCCCACCAGATCGTGCGCGCGGCCCTTGAGCAGCGCCTCGAGGCCGCAGCCCTGAGCGACGGTCTGGATCTCGCGCGCGTAGGTCGGGCTCACCGTCGTGATTTTGTCGGCGAAATAAAGGCCTGCTTTCAGAAATGAAAGCTGACCGTAGAACTCGACGCCGTGCATGTCGAAGAAGTCCGCGGGCAGGCCCAGCATGTCGAACTGCTGGGCCGGAAAGATGCCCTGGTAGGCGAGGTTATGAATCGTGAAGACGGAGCGCGTGTGCAGGGCGGCGGACTGCGGGTCGGCTTGTTGACCTGCGTGGCCGCGCGAGCGCGCGGCGGCGCGCAGGTAGGCGCTCGCGAGGCCGGCATGCCAGTCGTGCGCGTGCACGATGCGCGGCGCCCAGTCGGGGTCGGCGTGCTGGGCGAGCTGTGCGGCCGCCCAGCCGAGCAGCGCGAAGCGCTGGGCATTGTCGCCGTAGGGCACCTGCTCGGCGTCGAGGTAGGGGTTGCCTGGGCGCGCATAGAGCGTGTCGGCGCGGATCATGTAGACCGCCAGGCCGCTGCCCGGCAGGCGGCCCAGCTCGAGCGACGCCTCGGGCGCGCCGAAGGTGCGCGTGAGGCGCGCGATCGGCTGCAGATCGGCGAGGCCCGCGGCCACGCTCGCGAAGCCCGGCAGCAGGACGCGCGCATCGGCGCCTTGCTCGATCAGCGCGACGGGCAGGGCGGCGGTGACGTCGGCAAGACCGCCGGTCTTTAGCAGCGGATAGAGTTCACTGGCTACATGCAGGACGCGGATCGTCATCGGTCTGGGGTCCTTTGCGGGCTGGCCTGGTTGTTCGTCCGGTTGTTCGTCTGGGTGTTCGTCTGCTTGTTCGTCTGCTTGTTCGTGCAGATGTTCGTGCAGTTGCTCGTGTGGCCGTTCTTGCTGCTGCTCTTGCGGCTGTCCGGATCGTGTCCGGCTGTTGCTGCAGGTTCCTTGCGTGGGCGCAGCACGTGGGCCGCATGCGGCTCGCATCTCGCTTGCATGCGGCCCGGACGAGGCGCTCGCCGACGCTGCTTGCCGCTCAGCCGCCGCGCCTGAGCTTCGCCAGCATCTCGTCGGTCACCAGCACGACGCCGTTCTCGGTCCGGTAAAAGCGTTCGCCATCGAGCGCGGGGTCTTCGCCGATCACGGTGCCGTCGGGGATCGCGCAGCCGCGGTCCACCACCACCCGGCGCAGCCGGCAGCTTGCGCCCACTGTCACCTCCGGCAACAAGACTGCCTCGGCAATGTTGCAGAACGACTTCACGAGCACATTCGACGAGACTACCGAGCGTGAGATCTGCGAGCCCGAGATCACGCTGCCGCCGCACACGATCAGGTTCGTGCCCGAGCCTTGCAGGCCGTTCAGGTCGCGCACGAACTTGGCGGGCGGCAACTGCTCCTGATAGGTCCAGATAGGCCAGTTGCGGTCGTAGAGATCGAGTGCGGGAATCGTAGAGGCGAGGTCGAGATTGGCGGACCAGTAGGCGTCGATGGTGCCCACGTCGCGCCAGTAGGGCTCGGCGTTCGGATCGGACGAGACGCACGAAAGGCTGAACGGATGCGCGATCGCGTAGCCATCGGTGACCACGCGCGGAATGATGTCCTTGCCGAAGTCGTGGTCGGTGGCGCTGCGCGAGATGTTCTCCTCGAGCTGCTTGAAGAGATAGGCGGTCTCGAACACGTAGATGCCCATGCTCGCGAGCGCGATGTCGGGGTGGCCCGGCATCGCGGGCGGGTCGTCAGGCTTCTCGACGAAACCGGTCACGCGGCGCGACTCGTCCACGGCCATCACGCCGAAGGCGCGCGCGTCCATGCGCGGCACCTCGATGCAGCCCACGGTGCAATCGGCGCCGCTCGCGGCGTGGTCGGCCACCATGCGCGTGTAATCCATCTTGTAGATGTGGTCGCCGGCCAGCACGATCACGTATTTCGGCGAGATGGAGCGGATGATGTCGAGATTCTGGTAGACGGCGTCGGCGGTGCCGCGATACCAGTGCGCGCCTTCCACGCGCTGCTGCGCGGGCCACAAGTCGACGAACTCGTTGAATTCGCCGCGCAGGAAGCCCCAGCCGCGCTGCATGTGGCGCAGCAGCGAATGCGCCTTGTACTGCGTGACGACGGCGATGCGGCGGATGCCCGAATTCAGGCAGTTCGAGAGCGCGAAGTCGATGATGCGGTACTTGCCGCCGAAGTAGACCGCGGGCTTGACGCGCTTGTTGGTGAGCGGACCGAGACGGGTGCCGCGTCCACCCGCGAGCACGATCGCGAGCGTGGTGCGCTGCAGATCGTTGAGGCTTGCCGGAGTTTCCATGATCGTCTCCTTGTTGTGCCCCCGGGGTGTCGCCAGGTCCGCGTCCGCCGGCTCATGCGCCAGAGGTGTTTTTGTGGGGCCGCCGAGGTGGGGCCGCGCAGGTGGTGCCGCCGAGGTCGGGCCGCACACGACGCGCCTTGCAGGTCGGCCCGCGCCGGCGCGCAGGCGGTCATGCCGGTGTGCCGTTTGCATGTCGTTTGCCCGCCGTCGGCAGCGCTTTTGTGACCGCGCAATGAATGTTCTAGCACCGAATGCCGCGTTGCGCGAATTCGCTGCACAGGGCGGCAGTCGGCGGCGCCTGTGCGAAAGCAGCAAGCCGCTTGCCCGGAGCGGTCTGCGAGCGGCGCGCCCATCGCGCGTTGCTGCGCTGCCCGCATGCCGGGCGCATGGCGGCTAGAATCGCTGACGCTCCGCGCGTCACGCCGGCTGGGCGTTGAAGGACCCGCCGCGCGCGAGGTCACGCCACTCATGACGACATTGCCCATGCTCTCGATACGCAAGCTTTCCACCATCGCCGCCTGTTGTGCCGCCGCATGTGTACTTGCCGCCTGCGCCGCCGGGAGTGGCGCGAACGCGCCGTCCGCCGCCAGCGCGCCTGGCGCTTCTGGCGCAAGCACACCGTCCGACGGTCCCGCCTATGGTCCCGAGCTGCAGGGCTTCGAATACCCGTACCCGGTGCACGAGTTCACCTTCACGTCCCAAGGCCAGACGCTGCACATGGCGTATATGGACGTGCAACCGGTGGGCCGGCCCACTCAAAAGCCCAACGGCCGTACGGTGGTCCTGCTGCACGGCAAGAACTTTTGCGCTGGCACATGGGGCGAGACCATTACCCAGCTCGCCGATGCCGGCTATCGCGTGATCGCGCCGGACCAGATCGGGTTTTGCAAATCGAGCAAACCTGCCGCGTACCAGTTCAGCTTCCAGCAGCTCGCGCGCAACACGCATGTGCTGCTCGCGTCGCTGGGCGTCGAGCGCGCGACGATCATCGGCCATTCGACGGGCGGCATGCTCGGGGTGCGCTACGGCCTGATGTATCCACGCGAGACGGAGCAGCTGGTGCTCGTGAACCCGATCGGGCTCGAGGACTGGAAAGCGAAGGGCGTGCCCTCGATCTCCGTGGACGACTGGTACGCACGGGAGCTCAAGACGAGCGCCGACGGGATACGCAAGTATGAGCAGTCGACCTACTACGCGGGCCACTGGGGCGAGCGCTACGAGCCGTGGGTGCAGATGCTGGCCGGCATGTACCGGGGGCCGGGCAAGCAGCAGGTTGCCTGGGATTCGGCGCTCCTTTACGACATGATCTACACGCAGCCGGTGGTGTACGAATTCGGCGAGTTGCGCATGCCGACGCTGCTGTTGATCGGTCAGAAGGACACCACCGCAATCGGGAAGGATCTCGCGCCGCCCGAAGTGCGCGCGACGCTCGGTAATTATCCGGAGCTCGGCAAGGCTGCCGCGAAAGCGATTCCGCACGCGACCCTGGTTGAATTCCCTGACCTCGGCCATGCGCCGCAGATGCAGGATCCGCAGGCGTTTCATAAGGCGCTGTTGGACTGGCTGGCAGCGGCGCCGGCGAACCGCTGAGCATTCGAAAGGCTTTCTGTCCCGCCACCGGAATTTCCGTGGAGACCGCCTGCCGACAGGTGTAGTCGGCGCGCGATGCGCCCCCGTTTTCTAAATACAGAACTTGCGATGTTTCGGTTGGCGCTAGGCGTCCAGTGGAATATAAGGTAATATTTGATTACCTTTGAAATATTCTGTAATCTTGCGCGCCCATCAGATCATTGCAGGGATGCTCGCATGAGCTGTTCGAAGGGCGGGTACATGGCCTGTGCCTGATGGCGCTTATCGAACACCATCGACTTGGACCGCCGCAGTCGATAAGGAGTCCGACGCATCTGCGCGCGCAGTTTGATGCGCCCATGCGGAGTCGACATTCGGGTGCCCCGGCGTTGTGAATTGAAGCGCTGTCGCGCTAGACGATATAGCGCGCACGCGACGTGGCCGGGCACTTTCTTCACGCTTCTCCCGAATTTTCTTCAAGTCAGCCTTCTTATGACAAGTTCGCTGGCGGCGACTCTCGTACTGGTCGCGGCTGCCTTCGTGCCTGGACCATTCATGAAAGTGCAAAACCGATCGTGGCTAATGACGTCAATCTCTGAAATTCGCCACCTGCTGTCCAGGTCGATTCCTGGGCGAACGCCCCATGACCTCTTCAGGCGGGCCCGCGTGCTGATGTACGCGCTGCTCAACCCGTTTGCAGCCCGCATCTGGTTAAAGGCACTATCGACGAACACTCTGCTTGCAGATATTGCTGCCCGCAACCGGCGCTTTCTCGAGCGTCCCTTTCATTGCTTTGCCCAGGCCGATATGCGTGCAAACGAGCGTGCCGAGCTGCTTTGCGGTCATTTTCGAGTCGTGCGGGAGCTGTTTGGCGAAGATCTTGTGCGCAGGCTCTACCTGAATTCGGAGCACGTGACGTTGGCATCGAGTGGCAGGTATGCGCTCGTTGTGAGCGAGCCAGTACGCTGCTGGCGCGAGGGCTTGCTTACCGTCGCGTGGCGCGACGTGTTCGAGCACGTCGATCTGGCGTGGGCGACCATCAGCTTCGAACGGCATGCCGGATCAGGCAAGCGGAGTGCGCTGATCGGGGGCCTGCAAGGGCCAGCCGGCGCGGACCGGGAGCGTGTGCGCGAGGCTACGCGCGCATGCCATGGCTTACGACCGAAGGCCGCTGTTATCGAAGCCGTCAGCGAATTGTGCAGGATGGCGAGGATAGACGCGCTCACGGGCGTGACGAAGAAGACGCACGTGTCCGCCGCAACGGCGATCCAGTTTGGCGCGGACTATGACGGCTTCTGGCGTGAACAAGGCGGGGTTGAGGTCGACGGGCGGTTCGTGCTGCCGCTTCGCCCCTATCACCGCGACGTCAGCGAGGTTCCGTCAAAGCGGCGTGCTGAATTTCGCAGGCGGCAGACGCTGATTGCGGATTTGCTGGAGCAGCTCGATCGGGCAGTCGACGAAGCTCTGACTGCAGATCTGAAGCTGCCTCATCTGGGTCACGCTCACGCGACGGCCGACGACCACCTGCTGGAACTCGCTGCTGCTCTGGCAACGGATTATTGTGAGGCGGAACCTGCGTGACGGCCGTGTGATGGAGTCGCGAGGGAAGGGTGAAGGAATCGCGTGCCAGGCGACTCCTCTGCTGAGGTCCTCTGTGAGCCCGATTGCTGCCGTCTACCCAATGGAATGGTCAATGGCGCAGGCGGGTCGACAAGCGCCTTTTCCCGGAGATCCGCGAGGAAGCTGATTCTCTGCCTCCGGCACATCGCTATTTCGCTCAAACCGTTATCCATGGCGCTGCTTCAGCTGCCTGGACTGCCTCGTTCATCCGCCGCAACGGTTTGGGCCGCTTCAAACGGCCCGAATGGACCAAACGGCCCAAACGGCCTCAATCACACCAACGGCTTCAGCAAGCGGCCATCTCCGCGCGCACTTCAGCAGCGATCTCGAACGAGCGCAGTCGCTTTGCGTGATCGTAAATCTGCGCGGTGACGATGAGCTCGTCCGCGCCGGTCTGCTCGATCACGGACGCAAGTCCCGCGCGCACCGTTTCCCGGTTTCCCACCACCGAGCACGCGAGCGAATGCGCGACGCTCGAAAGCTCGAATTCACTGGCCGCGATTTGCGCCACCGGCGGCGGGAGCTGCCCCGGCGTGCCGCGCCGCAGATTCACGAACTGTTGCTGCACCGAGGTGAAAAGCAGGCGCGCTTCGTCGTCGGTTTCGGCGGCGAACACGTTCACGCCCACCATCGCATGCGGCTTCGCGAGCTTGGCCGATGGCCGGAACTGCGAGCGATAGACGCGCAGCGCGGTGAGCAGATGGTCGGGCGCGAAGTGCGAGGCGAATGCGAAGGGCAGGCCCATCGCCGCGGCCAGCTGCGCGCCGTACAGGCTCGAGCCGAGGATATAGAGCGGCACGTGCAGCCCGGCGCCGGGCACCGCGCGCACGCGCTGGCCCTCGACGGGCTCGGCGAAGAGCCGCTGCAGTTCGGCCACGTCGTCGGGGAAGGCATCGGCGCTTGCCTGCAGGTCGCGGCGCAGCGCGCGCGCCGTGGTCTGGTCCGTGCCGGGGGCGCGCCCGAGGCCCAGGTCGATGCGGCCCGGATAGAGCGCTTCGAGCGTGCCGAACTGCTCGGCGATCAAGAGCGGCGCGTGGTTGGGCAGCATGATGCCGCCCGAGCCCACGCGGATCGTGCGCGTGCCGCCGGCCACGTGGCCGATCACGACCGAGGTGGCGGCGCTGGCGATGCCCGTCATGTTGTGGTGCTCGGCGAGCCAGTAGCGGTGGTAGCCCCAGCGCTCGGCATGCTGCGCGAGGTCGAGCGTGTTGCGTAGCGCGACGCCGGCGTTCGAGCCGGCAGGCACCGGCGAGAGATCGAGGACGGAAAAGGGAATCATGGGCGGGTGGCGTTCCGGAGTTCATGAGGCGCGGCCGTGCGAGCCTGCCCCGAATTCGCCGCGCGGGCGGCGGGGCGGCTGCAAGGCAGACGCAAGGTGCGGGCCATTGTGCCAAAGCGATCCGGATCGTGCTGGAGGCCTCCGGTAATCCATGCGCCTTATGGGGTTTCAGGCTGGGGTTTCAGGCGAGGTTTCAGGCGAGGCTCAGGTTATTTTGAATTGAATTGGAATAATTCTTGTTTATAAGCCTATTCACACGAGCTCTACACAATCTCGATTCAATGTCGTTAACGAGGTGTTTCAATAGGTTTACCGGATATTTTCTGATCTGAATCAGTTTGGAAGCTGGTCGTGAGAGTTGTGAAAGAATCGTTGCCTTTGCAAGTATGAGAAGCATTTTTGCGGGGGACGCGGAAGCGGTGCGCGGACGTTGCTGCTACAATTTTCGCCTTTGAATCAGGGCACAAGCAGTGCGATGCGGCCTTGCCTTCCGGCAGCACTCAATCGATTCCTCAGTTGGTTTGCTTAGGATCAAAAAAGTGTAGCCGACTGTTACGTTGATGGCGGCGAATATGCGGCGCGGCTACGATGCGCTTGTAATTTTTTGTGATATTTGGGGTGGGGCAAATGGTTGCAGGCGACACGCTTAAGCTAGCCGGCGCGCGGTGCGGTTGCGCCGCGACGGCATTGCGGCACGTCGGCTCCAGCGTCGGGGCTGGTGCGCGCGCAGGCTGCGTTTGGGCCGGCGCCGGCGCCTTCAGCCGCAACGGACGGCGTTACCCCGGCGACATGCGAGGCATCGTGGCATGACGGTCCTGCTTGATTTCCTGTCTCCGTCGGTTTGGTGGCTCGTGATCGCGCTGTGTGGCGCGGTGACTTTTTACGCCATCAGCGCCGCGCTGACCATGCCGCGTCTTGGCTCCGCCGCGCAGGTGCGTGCGGCGGCGCGGCGCGCCCGCGCCTGCACGCCGCTGCCGGTGAGCGTGCTCAAGCCGCTGTGCGGGGCGGAGCCGCGTCTCTACGAGAATCTCGCCACCTTCTGCGAGCAGCATCACCCGCGCTATCAACTGATCTTCGGCGTGTCCTCGTCGAAGGATCCGGCCATTGCGGTCGTGCGCCGGCTGCAGGCCGCGTATCCGGGCCATGACATCGCGCTCGTGATCGACTCGCGCGTCTACGGCAGCAACCTGAAGGTGAGTAATCTCATCAACATGGCGGCGCATGCGCGCCACGACGTGCTGATCGTCGCCGACAGCGATATCGCCGTCGAGCCCGACTATCTCGAGATCGTCACCGCGCCACTCGCCGACCCGCAAGTTGGCGTGGTCACCTGCCTCTACAGCGCACGCAGCGTCGGCGGCTTCTGGCCGCGCGTGGGCGCGCTCTTCATCAACGAGTGGTTCGCGCCTTCGGTGCGCGTCGCGCATTCCACGGGCTCGCGCGCCTTCGGCTTCGGCGCAACGCTCGCGCTCTCGCGCGGCACGCTCGAGCGCATCGGCGGGTTCGAGTCGCTCAAGGATTGCCTTGCCGACGATTACCAGCTGGCCCGCTTTGCGCGCGATCATGGGCTCGCCACCGTGCTGGCTCCCGTGGTGGTCGCCACCGACGTGATCGAGCCGACGTTCCGCACGCTGTGGCTGCGTGAGACGCGCTGGCTGCGCACGATCCGCTCGGTCAATCCGGCGGGTTTCGCTTCGCTATTTATTACTTTCACCTCGCCGTGGCTCGTGCTCGGCGCGCTCGCGTACTGGCTGATTTCGGCCAGCGCGGGAGCCGCTGCGGCCAGTGCCGGGACGCGCCTCGCGTTGGCCGCGCTCGGCACGAGCACGGTTGGCGGTATCATCGCGCGGTTGGCGCTGCACGCGCGCGGCAGTTCGAGCGTGCGGGAGTTCTGGCGCGATTTACCGCTGGTCCCGCTGCGCGACACGCTTTTGCTGCTGCAGTGGCTGGCCGCCGTATTCGGCTCGCACGTCATCTGGCGCGGCGTGCGCGTGGCGGTTGCCAACCCCGACGCGCTCGCGCCGGCCGACATGGCCGGGATCCCGCGTGCCGGCGGCGAAGCGCGTGTGAGCGCCGCGCCGCGCCGGGCGGCAGTCGAGGTATCGAAAGGCCGTTGATATGGCCCATGTGTCAGACCGAAGCGCCCCGGGGGCGTGAAACCCGGGCGCGAAATTAATATGTCGCGCGCAGCGCCGGCTCCAGCCGGCGCGCGCGCAATTGTTCATTCATGCCCCATTAATAAAAAGGGCTGCCGGAGCACTCATCTCATGAAAACGCTGTTTTTGCAGGCCCCGTCCTATGACGGCTTCGATGGTGGCGCAGGCTCGCGCTACCAGGCGAAGCGCGAGATCCGCTCGTTCTGGTATCCGACGTGGCTCGCGCAGCCCGCGGCCCTCGTGCCGGGCAGCCGTGTGCTCGACGCGCCCGCCGACGGCATCGGCGTCGAAGAAACGCTCAAGATCGCGATGGACTATGACCTCGTGATCATCCACACGAGCACGCCGTCGTTCCCGACCGACGCGCTCTTCGCCGAAGACCTCAAGAAGCGCAAGCCGTCGCTGATCGTCGGCATGGTCGGCGCTAAGGTGATGGTCGATCCGCACAACTCGCTCACGGCGACCGAAGCGATCGATTTCGTCTGCCGCGAAGAATTCGACTACACCTGCAAGGAAATCGCCGAAGGCAAGCCGTTCCCGCAGATCAAGGGTCTCTCGTGGCGCGCCAAGGACGGCTCGATCGAGCACAACGAAGCACGCCCGATCCTCGAGAACATGGACGAGCTGCCGTTCGTCGCGCCCATCTACAAGCGCGACCTGAAGATCGACAACTACTTCATCGGCTACCTGAACTACCCGTACGTATCGATCTATACGGGCCGGGGCTGCAAGTCGCGCTGCACCTTCTGCCTGTGGCCGCAGACGGTCAGCGGCCACCGCTACCGCACGCGCTCGGTCGAGAACGTGCTCGAGGAAGCGAAGTGGATCCGCGACAACATGCCGGAAGTCAAGGAACTGATGTTCGACGACGACACCTTCACCGACGACCTGCCGCGCGCCGAAGCGATCGCGCGCGGCCTCGGCAAGCTCGGCATGACGTGGTCGTGCAACGCCAAGGCGAACGTGCCGTACAAGACGCTCAAGGTCCTGAAGGAAAACGGCCTGCGTCTGCTGCTCGTGGGCTTTGAATCCGGCGACGACCAGATCCTCGTGAACATCAAGAAGGGCGTGCGTACGGACTTCGCGCGCCGCTTCAGCGCGGACTGCAAGCAGCTCGGCATCAAGATCCATGGCACCTTCATTCTCGGCCTGCCGGGCGAGACGCAGGAAACCATCAAGAAGACGATCGAGTACGCGAAGGAAATCAATCCGCACACGATCCAGGTCTCGCTCGCCGCGCCTTATCCGGGCACGACGCTCTACAAGCAGGCCGTCGAGAACGGCTGGATGGAAGAGAACAAGACCATCAACCTGGTGAGCAAGGAAGGCGTGCAGCTCGCGGCGATCGGTTATCCCAACCTGCCGCGCGAGGAGATCTATCACCACCTCGAGCAGTTCTACCGCCAGTTCTATTTCCGCCCGTCGAAGATCTGGGAAATCGTGCGCGAAATGCTCACGAGCTGGGACATGATGAAGCGCCGTCTGCGCGAAGGCGTGGAGTTCTTCCGCTTCCTGCGCGCCCACGAGGCATGATGGATGCGTCCGGCGTGGATACGCCGCGCGCGGACGCTGCCCCCCATGCCGCGAACACCGGGCAAGACGGCAGCGGCGGCCGCGCGCTGATCTTCACCGCCGATGACTTTGGCCTGCACGAGCGGGTCAACGCAGCGGTCGAGCGCGCGCATCGCGACGGCGTGCTCAACGCCGCGAGCCTGATGGTCGCGGCGCCCGCCGCCGCGGACGCGGTGGCGCGCGCGCGTCACTTGCCGAACCTGCGCGTGGGCCTGCACCTCGTGCTCGCCGACGGCGCCGCCATGCTGCCGCGCGCGCAGATTCCGGCGCTCGTCGACGCGGCCGGCCGCTTCGGCGACAACATGGTGCGCGACGGCGTGCGCTTCTTCTTCTTGCCGCACGTGCGCGCTCAGCTCGCCAAAGAGATCCGCGCGCAGTTCGAGGCGTTTGCGGCGACCGGGCTCGCGCTCGATCACGTGAACACGCACAAGCACTTCCATCTGCACCCCACGGTGCTTTCGCTGATCCTCTCGATTGGCCGCGAGTACGGCTTGCGCGCGATGCGCCTGCCGCTGGAGGCGGGCGCGCCGTTTGCGCTCAAGCCCTGGCTCGCGCTCGTGCGCGCGCGTCTTGCGCGCGCGGGCGTGGCGCATAACGATTACGTCGTGGGCATTGCAAAGACGGGCGCGATGGACGAGGCGGTGCTGCTCGAAGCGCTCGCGCATTTGCCGCCGCAGGGCGTGGGCGAGATCTATTGCCATCCGGCCGAAGCGCCGGCGGCAGGCGAGGGGCCGATCACGGCTTCGATGCGCACGTATCGCCATGCCGACGAACTCGGCGCGCTGATTTCGCCGCGCGTGGCCGAGGCCCTGAAGCGCAGCGGCGTGCGCCACGGCGGCTTCACCGATGTGTTTTTCGGTGGCAGGGCCAAGCCCTCGACATCCCGGGGTGCGAGCGCCCGGGCGAAGCAGACACAGGCATCATCATGAAGTGGCTTCAATGGCTGGGCTTGCCAATCGGGATCGCGATCCTGATCGGGCTGGTCGTGCACGACGGCGCGAGCGACGTGGTGCGCGTGATCGGCACGGCGGGTCCGGTGCTCCTCTGGCTCGTGCCGTTCCACGCGCTGCCGCTGCTGCTCGATGCGCACGCGTGGCGTCTTTTGCTCGACAAGCGCGCGCCGCTCAGTTTCCTCTGGTGGGTCGCGACCGTGCGCGAGGCCGTCAACCGTCTGCTGCCCTCGGTGGGGGTGGGCGGGGAGATCGTCGGCGTGCGCCTCGCGCGCTGGAAGCTGCGCGGTGCCGGCGACGCGAGCCAGGTCACAGCCTCGGTGATCGTCGAGGTGTTTGTGACGATCGCCGTGCAATACGCTTTCTCGGCGCTCGGCGTCGTGCTGATCGTGGCGGCGACGGGCGACGGCGGCTCGCTGCGCACCCTCGTCACCATCGTGCTCGCGCTGCTCCTGACGGCGCCGCTGCCCGTGCTCGCGGTCGTTCTGCTGCGCCGTGGCGGGGTGTTCCACGCGATCGAGCGCTGGGCCGCGCGCCTGCTCGGCACCGGCAATTCGCTCATGATGGGCATCGACGGCCAGCAGCTCGACGCCGATCTCGATCGGCTCATGTCGCGCACCGGCCTCATGTTCCGCGCGTTCTTCTGGCAGCTTGGCGGCTATATGCTCGGCGCCTTCGAGACGTGGTGGGCACTCACGCTGCTCGGCCATCCGGTCACGGTGGGCGAGGCGCTCGCCATCGAGGCGATCACCCAGGCCGTGCGTCACGCAGCCTTCATGGTGCCGGCGGGCCTGGGCGTCCAGGAAGTCGCTGTGGTGCTGCTCGCCCAGTTGTTCGGCGTGAGCCAGGAAGTGGCGTTCTCGCTCGCGCTCGTCAAGCGCATGCGCGAGGTGGTGTTCGGCGTGCTTGCGCTGCTTTCCTGGCAGGCCGCCGAGATCGTGCGCACACGCCGCTCGCTGCGCGAGCGCAACCGTTCCGCTGCCGCGAGCGAAGCGCTGCCCGCCGTGCCCGTCGTGCCTTCTGCGCCCGCGCGCCCGCTGCGTGAGCCGCATCCGAAGCATGCGCAACGCCACGACCAGACCCATTGACGGTACATTGTGGGATGTAAGCGCACGCTGAGCCAATGGGTGAGCGTGCGCGGGACGCGCCGCGTCGGCGATAGCGCTGGTGACGCCTCGCGATGTCCAGCCATTGCCCAGCGATGACATGCCGCTCATTTTTTCATCCACGCGCTCGCTTGCCGTGGCGTGCGCCGCACTGGCGGCGCTTACGCTCACGGGCTGCGACGACCGCCAGATCGACTCCATGCTCGACGCCCTTCGGCAGACGTTCAAGGCCTTCTTCGATTCGGTGAAACCCGACGTGCTGCTGCTCAAGGGCCTGACGCCCGGCGTCTCGACGCTCGAGCAGGTGCGCGAGCAGATGGGCAAGCCCGAGACCGAGCGCGTGTTCGAGGACGGCTCGCGGCGGCTCGAATATCCGCGCGGGCCCCAGGGGCTCAAGACCTACATGGTCGACATCGGCCCGAATGGACGGCTCGTGGCGATCACCCAGGCGCTCACCGCGGAGAACTTCGCGAAGGTGCGCATCGGCGAGAGCCAGGACGACGTGCGGCGCCTGCTGGGCAAACCGGGGCAGGTGGCCGCGTACCGGCTCAAGAAGGAGACGGTGTGGAGCTGGAAGTGGTTCGAAGGCGGCGTCACGCAAGAGGCGTATTTCAACGTGCACTTCGGGCCGGACGGCCGGGTCTCGACAACCTCGCGTTCCGACGTGATGCGCGGGCATTGATGGGCATTGCTGGGCATTAGTGGGCTTTGATGGGCTTTGATAGGTGCGAAAGGGCGTGAGTGAATACGAGCAGGTGTTGCGCAACGGACAGAGGGCATTGAATTTGCCGGGCAAGCTATTGGCAAGAACCGGCGGACGCGGGAGGTGCGCATGGTGATGCATCGTCGGCGGCCGCCGCGTGTGGGGCTCGTGCTGGGCGGCGGGGCGGCGCGCGGCTGGGCCCATATCGGCGCGATACGCGCACTCGAGGAGGCCGGCATCAAGCCCGACGTGGTGTGCGGCACCTCGATCGGCGCGCTGGTGGGCGCCGTCTACGCCAATGGCGATCTCGACTGGCTCGAGGACTGGGTCGGCAAGCTCACATGGCAGACGGTGGTGCGGCTGCTCGACTTGCGCTTTTCCGGCGGCCTGCTGGGCGGGCGCAAGGTGATCGACCTGTTCGCGAAGCAGTTCAACGGCCGTGTGATCGACGAACTGGCGATGCCGTTCACGGCCGTGGCCACCGAGCTCGACACGGGCCGCGAGGTGTGGCTGCGCGAGGGCGGCGTGGTGGACGCGGTGCGCGCCTCCATCGCGATTCCGGGCCTCTTCACGCCGATCTGGCATGACGGTGTGTGGCTCGTCGACGGTGGCCTCAGCAACCCGGTGCCGGTCTCGGCGGCGCGGGCGATGCGCGCCGACACGGTGATCGCCATCGACCTCAATCACGACATTCTCAATGGCCGCGACCTGGGCGGCGCGATCGACACCGTGCCGCGCGAAACGCCGGCCGAGGTGGGCGGCGCGGGTGCGTCGGCTGCGAGTGGCGCGCAGCCGGAATTGCCGCTTGAAGCCCAGTCAGACGCGCAAGCCGGCTCGCTGCCGGATGCGGACCCCGCACCGCTGCTGCGCCGCAATGGCAAGCCCTTTCCGCAATGGCTGCAGCCCTCGGGGCCGGGCGCGCTGGGCGGGGCGGATGTGCGCGTCGCGCCGCCTCCCAGCGCGCGCGTGCCGTCGATGCTCAGCTCGATTGCCCAGAGCATCGACATCATGCAGGTGCGCATCACGCGCAGCCGGCTGGCGGGCGAGCCCGCCGACGTGCTGATCCAGCCGCGCCTGGGCGGCATGGGCATCTTCGACTTTCATCGCGCCGCGCCGGCCATTGCGGAAGGGCGCGCAGCCGTGCAGTACATGCTGCCCGCGATCAAGGCGCAGTTGGGGATGGACTAAGGCGCGCCGCCGCGTGCTGTGTGGAATCGCGAGCAAGACGCCCGCGCGCGCCTTTCGATCAAAGATTCAGAATGCCGGCGATGGCAAATTTGGCCGCGCTCAGCTCGTCTTGCGTCGCGCGCTCGCCTCTGTGGCGCCAAACCCTCCCCGTCAAGGAAAGCGTGGTGATCTGGTCCGCCATGGCGACACACGGTTTGCTCAGGCCGCTGATCGGGATTTCCGATTCCCAGCCGTGAATGGTGCTGGTGATGGGCAGCCCGATGAAGCGGCTCGTGAGTTCGTTGAATTCGGCGTCTGTGATGACGAGGGCCGGGCGAAAGCCGTTTTGCTCATTGCCCACACCCGGACCGACATTCAGCCAAACGATATCGCCTGCGTCTGGTGTTCCGTTCTTCATGCGTCTTTACCAAAGATCAAAACGCGCTGGGTCATCGGGACCGCCGAATTCGAAGCCCTGCGGCGCGCCGAAGTCGATGAGCGGCGGCTGCTCGAGCCTGCTCTCGTGCAACTGACGCAAATAGCGCTCGCGCGAGAAGCGCCGTATGGCTGTATGAGCGCGGACCGTAAGCACGCCGTCTTCGACTTCCACTTCGATCTCCTGTCCTTCGGTGAGCGCCAGCTTGGCTGCGACGCTCGCCGGGATACGTACCGCGAGGCTATTTCCCCAACGCTTGAGGGTTTGAATGGCCATTGTCCTTCTCCTTGGGTGAGCCGCCAGTCTGCCAAACGGCGTATCAACGCGTAGATACACTGCGAGGCTACCCATCGATCAGGCTTGTGTCAACGCGTTGATACGCGAAATCGATGCCGTTGCTTCACGGCAACGCCGCGATCCACGCCCATCCTTGTGCCGAGCGCCTCAGCGCCGTGACGGCGAGCGGTGCGATCTCCAGATGCCTGAACGACGCCGATGGCGCGCTGAGCGCATGCAGGATCGCCGCGCGGATCACCGGCGCGTGCGTGAAAGCCACAACAGTTTTCTCCGCCTCGGGAAGCGCGTCGAGCCATGCCCCCACGCGTGAGCGCACGCCGTCGAACGATTCGCCGCCACCGGGCGGCCTGAAGGCCGGATCGCGCGTCCAGGCTGCGAGTGCATCGGGCTGCTCCCGCGCGACATTCGCGAGGCGCAGACCTTGCCACACGCCGTAGGCGGCGTCCGCGAGCGCATCGACGCGCTCGGCTGCAAAGCCGGCCGCCTGCGCGCTCGCGCGGGCGATGGCAGCGGGACTCGTCAGTGCGCGCGGCGCTTGCCCGTCGGCGCCGGCGAAGCGCGCTTGCCAGCGCGCACGCCAGGCTTCGATAGCCTCGATGGCGCGTGCATCGAACGCTTCTTCTTCGCGATTGTCCCCGCCCGGCGTGCGAGGAAATGTCCCCGCCCGCAAGGCGGCATTGGCTGCATGACATACCAGCCAGACTGTCGTTCCCGGCATCGGCCTGTTCTCCCACCCATCGTCGGTTTGTTTACATCCGGCTTGTGCCGCGCTTGCATCCGGCCCGCGCAAGGCCGGCCCAGCGCGTAGAATACGGGCTCGCCCCACACGCGGAAGCCGGTGCAAGTCCGGCACGGTCGCGCCACTGTAACCGCGCGCCTTCGATACGTCGAAAGCCGATGTCTCGAAGCCACGGAAGCCAGACCCGCGTGTCATGTATTGGGGCACACCCGGAGCAATTTCATCCCACGACTAACGGGGCGCGTAACCCCAGGAGAAGTCATCATGTCCGAAGCCGCATTCCATCCGGCGCAGCCGTCGCATGCGCCGGCCACGCCCGCACCCATCCCCTTGCGCGAGATCCTGCCCTGGGCCGTCTTCGGCGGTCTCATGCTGCTGCTCGCGCTGTACTTCGTCGGCGCCGAACAGGGCGCGACGTCGATCTTTCCGGGCATGTACGTTCACGAATTCGTTCACGACGGCCGCCATCTGCTTGGCTTTCCGTGCCACTGACCGGGAGCTGACATGGTAGGCAAGCTGTTGATACGCGGGATGCTCGCAGGCATCGCCGCGGGACTCCTCACGTTCTCGTTCGCGAGAGTGGTGGGCGAGCCCCAGGTCGACCAGGCCATCTCATTCGAGGAAAAAGCCGATGCCGCAAAGGGCGAGGCGCCCGAGCCGGAAATCGTGAGCCGCGCGACTCAGGCGAGCTACGGGCTCTTCACGGGCGTGATGGTCTACGGCGCGTCGATTGGCGGGATCTTCGCGCTCGTGTTCGCGTATGCGCGCGGGCGCACCGGCCGCCTCTCGGCGCGTGCGCTGTCCGCCTCGCTCGCGCTCGCGGCGTTCGTCGCCATCGCCATCGTGCCGAACATCAAGTATCCGGCGAATCCGCCTTCGGTCGGCGACCCCGACACGATCGGCTATCGCACGGGGCTCTTCTTCCTGATGATCGCGATTTCGCTCGCCGTCACGGTGTTCTCGCTCAAGGTGCGCGGCGCGCTGGCGGCGAAGTGGGGCGGCTGGAACGGCTCGATTGCGGCGCTCGTGCTGTTTGTCGTGGCGATCGGCGTGATTCAGGCCGCGCTGCCCGCTATCAACGAGGTGCCGGCCGCGTTCCCGGCCGTGCTGCTCTGGAAGTTCCGCAGCGTCGCGATCGGCATGCAGGCAATCCTCTGGACCGTGATCGGGCTCTTGTTCGGCGCGCTCGTGGAGCGCCTCGAACGTGCGAGTGCGCGCGAGGGGGCGCTCCCGGCGCACGGGGCCTGAGGGTCCCTCGCTTCTATCGAAAAAGCGACCCGAAACTTGTGAAAACGCCCCACTTGCTGGGGCGTTGTCTTTTTAGCTTTCAAAATCATCGCGCCCTTGGCGGCGCGGGCCAAAACGCCGGCCAGGCGTGCGAAGCGCGCGGATGGTGCGCTGCAGCATAGGCGGCGTGCGCGTTTGAGCAATCTATTTTGCACTGCGACCATCCGCGCACATCTTCCAAACAACGCTCGCGGCAACGCCCGGGGCGTCGACAACATCTTCACGGAGACGCGCGTGATCCTCTACGGCTTTGGCCCGGTGCTGCTCGCTGGCACGATCCAGACGATCGAACTTTCGCTGCTCTCGCTCGGCGTGGCCGTGCTGCTCGGCCTCGCGGGGGCGGCAGCGAAGCTCTCGTTCAACCGTCCGCTCGCAGCCTGCGCGACGGCCTACACCACGCTGATCCGCTCGGTGCCCGATCTCGTGCTGATGCTGCTGCTCTTCTACAGCATCCAGATCGGCGTGAACGAGGCCACCGACGCGCTCGGCATGGCGCAGATCGACATCGACCCGTTCGTGGCCGGTGTCCTCACGCTCGGTTTCATCTACGGCGCGTACTTCACGGAGACGTTCCGCGGCGCGTTTCTTTCGGTGCCGCGCGGCCAGCTCGAAGCGGGCTACGCCTACGGCATGAGCGGCGCACGCGTGTTCGCGCGCATCCTGTTTCCGCAGATGATGCGCTTTGCGCTGCCCGGCATCGGCAACAACTGGCAGGTGCTCGTGAAGGCGACGGCGCTGGTCTCGATCATCGGGCTTGCCGACGTCGTGAAGGCCGCGCAGGACGCGGGCCGCAGCACCTTCAACCTGTTCTTCTTCCTCGTGGTCGCGGCGCTCATCTACCTCGCGATCACCACCATTTCCAACTTCGCGCTGATCTGGCTCGAACGCCGCTATTCAGCGGGCGTGCGCCACGCGCAACTGTGAGTCTGCGGAGAGCGAACCGATGAACGAAATCATCCAGCAATTCGGCCGCGCGTTCCTGTACTGGGACGGCGAGCATGTTTCCGGCCTCGCGATGACGCTCTGGCTGCTCGTGATCTCCGTGGCGTTCGGCTTCGTGTGCGCGGTGCCGCTTGCGGTCGCGCGCGTCTCGAGCCGGCGCTGGCTCTCGCTGCCGGTGCGCTTTTACACCTACGTGTTCCGCGGCACGCCGCTCTACGTGCAGTTGCTGCTGATCTACACGGGCGTGTACAGTCTCGCCTTCATTCGCTCCGAGCCGCTGCTCGACGCGTTTTTCCGCAGCGGC
Organism: Paraburkholderia silviterrae; assembly: GCF_004353915.1. Lineage (GTDB taxonomy): Bacteria > Pseudomonadota > Gammaproteobacteria > Burkholderiales > Burkholderiaceae > Paraburkholderia > Paraburkholderia silviterrae. Next base: position 179,181 of record NZ_SMRP01000002.1, read on the forward strand.
CTGAACTGCGCGGTCCTCGCGTTCGCGCTCAACACCTGCGCCTACACGACGGAGATTTTCGCGGGTGCGATTCGCGCGACCTCGCACGGCGAAGTGGAAGCGGCGCGTGCCTACGGCATGAGCCCGTTCACGATGTACTGGCGCATCGTCCTGCCTTCGGCGCTGCGCCGCGCGCTGCCGCTGTACAGTAACGAAGTGATCCTGATGCTGCACGCGACGACGGTGGCGTTCACCGCGACGGTGCCCGACATCCTCAAGGTCGCGCGCGACGCCAACTCGGCCACCTACCGCTCGTTCGAGTCGTTCGGGCTCGCGGCGCTGATCTACTGTGCGGTATCGTTCGTGCTGGTGGCTGCGTTCCGCCGCGCGGAGAAGCGCTGGCTCGGCCACCTCGCCGTGCGTACGCGATAATTTTTGGGAGACCATCTTGGCTCAGACGATGCAAACGACCCCGCGTGCGACGCAAACCCCGGCGCAATCCTCGCAATCCTCGAATAGCAAGCTGATTGCGCGTGACATCCACAAGCGCTACGGCGACAACGAAGTGCTCAAGGGCGTCTCGCTCGACGCGAAGAAGGGCGACGTGATCAGCATCATCGGCGCGAGCGGCTCGGGCAAGAGCACGTTCCTGCGCTGCATCAATTTTCTCGAGAAGCCGAACGCCGGCGAGATCGTCGTGGACGGCGAGGCCGTGCGCACCAAGGCGGGCCGCAACGGCGACCTCGATGTGGCCGACCACAAGCAGCTCCAGCGCATCCGCACCAAGCTCGCGATGGTGTTCCAGCACTTCAATCTCTGGTCGCACATGAATGTGATCGAGAACGTGATCGAGGCGCCGATGCACGTGCTCGGCGTGCCGCGCAAGGAAGCCGAGGAGCGTGCGCGCGCGTATCTGGAGAAGGTCGGTCTCGCGCCGCGCGTGGAGAAGCAGTATCCCTCGCACCTCTCGGGCGGTCAGCAGCAGCGCGTGGCGATCGCGCGCGCGCTCGCGATGAACCCCGACGTGATGCTCTTCGACGAGCCCACCTCGGCGCTCGACCCCGAGCTCGTGGGCGAAGTGCTCAAGGTGATGCAAAAGCTCGCCGAGGAAGGCCGCACGATGATCGTCGTCACGCACGAAATGGGTTTCGCGCGCAACGTCTCCAATCATGTGATGTTCCTGCATCAGGGCCGCACCGAGGAACAGGGCGCGCCCGCCGACGTGCTCGGCAATCCGAATAGCGAGCGGCTGCGCCAGTTCCTCTCGGGCAGCCTCAAGTAAGCGGGGCGCCAGAACGTGTCGAATGCGGTGTCCCGCACCACTCAGGTCGCGATCGTCGCCTTGCCGCCGGTCTCGATGTCGGGCGTGGGCCCCATCGTCGACGCGCTCAATCTCGCCAACGAGATCGACGGCCGCGCGCTCTACCGCTGGCAGATGTGCTCGTGGAACGGCCGGCCCGTGCCGCTCGCGGGCGGCGCGCAATGGCCCGCCGACTGCGCGTTCGGCGACGCGCTCTCGTGCGACTGGCTCATCGTCGTAACCGAGCGCTTTCAGCAGTTCGCCGATTACCGCCTCTTTCTCGCGAGCCTCGCGCGCGTGGGGCAGCGCACGCCGCTCGTGACCGGCATCCATCACGGCATCTGGTGGCTCGCGATGGCCGGGCAGCTCCAGGGCTATCGCGTCGCCGTGAACTGGGAGACCTATCAGCAGTTCTCCGAGCAGTTCGAGCGCACCATCGTCACGCAGCACATCTACGAGATCGACCGCGACCGCGCGACCTGCTCCGGCGGCCAGGCCACGCTCGATTTCATGCTCGCGATGATCGGCCGCGAGCACGGGCCGGAACTCGTCGACCGCATCGCCGACGCGCTGGGCGCCAGCACGCTCAGGAGCGGCGACGAGCGTCAGCGCATTCCGTTCGTGACCGCGCCCGGTGAGCGCCATCCGCGCCTGAACGACGCGCTCATGCTGATGGAGGCGAATATCGAAGATCCGCTCACGACCGACGAGATCGCCGGCCACGTGGGCGTCTCGCGCCGGCAGCTCGAGCGGCTGTTCAGGCAGTACCTGAATGCGATGCCGTCGAAGTACTACCTGGGCTTGCGGCTGGCAAAAGCGCGCTCGCAGTTGCAGCGCACCAGCAAGTCGGTGGTGCAGATCAGCCTCGCGTGCGGGTTTTCATCGGCGGCGCATTTTTCCAACGCCTATCGCGAGCGCTTCGGCGTGACGCCGCGCGAAGACCGCCGCAACTGGATCGAGCGCCAGCACGGCGGCGCGGCCGGCGCGGTGCAGGAGCCGCGCGCGGGCGCGCTCGTGGAGCCGCCGGAGCGCGACTGAGCCTGACTGAACCTGACTGAGCGCGGCCGCCGGTGCTGGCTCGCGCCTGCTCGTGCCAGCTTGCGTCGGCTAGTGCGTGATCGCACCCGCATTCAGGTTCCGACGAAAAAACACGTCGCGGTTACGCAAGACGATTGCCGCACGGTTGCCTACACTGCTTCTGTTACTCCTGAAAAGGGCGCTGCGCCGCAACAGACACGCGCCGCCCGAAGCCAGAACCCCAATTTGAGCCCAAGAGGATTCGCCATGAACGACCAGACTGTGAGCCGCAAGACCTTCGACGAAGTAATGGTGCCGTGCTTTTCACCCGCGCCGTTCGTCCCCGACCGTGGCGAGGGCTCGCGCGTATGGGACACCGAGGGCCGCGACTATATCGACTTCGCATGCGGCATCGCCGTGACGTCGCTCGGCCACGCCAATCCCGAACTGCTGCGCGTGCTGCACGAGCAGGGCGGCAAGCTCTGGCACATCGGCAATGGCTACACCAACGAGCCGGTGCTGCGCCTCGCGCGCAAGCTCGAAGCGCTCACGTTCGCCGAGCGCGCGTTCTTCGCCAACTCGGGCGCCGAGGCCAACGAGGCCGCGCTCAAGCTCGCGCGCCGCGTGGCGTTCGAGCGCCATGGCGAGCAGAAGGCCGAGATCGTCTCGTTCACGCAGTCGTTCCATGGCCGCACCTTCTTCACGGTGAGCGTGGGCGGCCAGCCGAAGTATTCGGAAGGTTTCGGCCCGGTCCCCGCCGGCATCGTGCATCTGCCGTACAACGACATCGAAGCCGCAAAGCGCGCGATCGGTGCGCAGACTTGCGCCGTGATCGTCGAGCCCGTGCAGGGCGAGGGCGGTGTGATTCCCGCCGATCCGGCCTTCCTGCAAGCGCTGCGCGAGGCCTGCGACGCGCACAACGCGCTGCTGATTTTCGACGAAGTGCAAACGGGCGTGGGCCGCACCGGCACTTTCTACGCGTATGAGGATACGGGCGTGACGCCCGACATCCTCACCACGGCCAAGGCGCTCGGCAACGGCTTTCCGATTGGCGCGATGCTCACGACCGAAGCCATCGCGGCGCACTTCAAGGTGGGCGTGCACGGCACGACCTACGGCGGCAATCCGCTGGGCGCGGCAATCGCCGACAAGGTGGTCGAGCTCGTGAGCGACCCGGCGCTGCTCGCCGGCGTGCGCGCGCGCGGCGAGGCGATCCGCGCCAGGCTTGCGCATCTGAATGAGCGCTTCGACGTGTTCAAGGAAGTGCGCGGCAAGGGCCTCCTGATCGGCGCCGAGCTGAGCGCACGCTTTGCCGGCCGCGCGAAGGACTTCAACGCGGCAGCCGCGAACCGCGGCGTGATGATGCTGATCGCAGGCCCCGACGTGCTGCGCTTCGCGCCCTCGCTCATCATTCCCGAAGCCGACCTGAACGAGGGCTTCGCACGCCTCGAGAAGGCCTTCGAAGATGTGATCGGCGCGCGCTAACAGCCCGCACGCCCCTCATTCGATACAGGACCGACGATGCTATTCGTTCGCCCCGCAAGGCTCTCCGATCTCGATGCGATCGCCCACATGGCCCGCACCGCGCAACCCGTGCTGCACTCGCTGCCGCACGACCGCGCGGCGCTGGAAGCGCGCATCGCGCTTTCCGAGGACTCGTTTCGTGCCCAGGTGGATTTCCCCGGCGAGGAGTTCTATCTCTTCGTGCTCGAAGATTCGGTGACGGGCAAGCTCGTCGGCACCTCGAGCATCGTCGCGGCCGCGGGCTATTCGGAGCCGTTCTACGCGTTTCGCAACGACGCGCTGATTCACGCCTCGCGCGAGCTGCACGTGAACCGCAAGATTCACGCGCTCACGATGTCGCACGAGCTCACAGGCAAGAGCCGGCTCGCGGGCTTCTACATCGACCCGTCGCTGCGCGGCGACGCGGCCGCGCATCTGATGTCGCGCGCCCGCATGATGTATGTGGCGATGAACCGGCGCCGCTTCACGCCCGAGGTGTTCTCGCTGTTGCTCGGCGTGACCGACGACGCGGGCGTCTCGCCGTTCTGGGAAGCGGTGGGGCGCAAGTTCTTCGGCCGTGATTTCAAGGACATCGAAATGGTTTCGGGTGGCCGCAGCCGCACCTTCATCGCCGAAGTGATGCCCGCGTATCCGCTTTACGTGCCGCTCCTGCCCGAGGCCGCGCAACGCGTGCTGGGCGAGCCCGACCCGAGCGCCTTGCTTGCCTATGAGATTCATCTGGAAGAAGGCTTCGAGACGGACCGCTACGTCGATATCTTCGACGCCGGCCCCGTGATGACCGCGCAGGTGGACCGCACGTCGTCGGTCGCGGGCAATGAGACGCGCACGGTGCGCGAGAGCGCAAGCGCGGCTCAGGGCGCGAAGTATCTCGTCGCGAGCCAGCACGGCGGCGAGTTCCGCTGCGCACTGGCGACGCTGCCTGAAGCCGTCGAAGCAGCGGGGGCGAGTGCCGCGCGCCACGGCGCACACGTGCCGGCCGCGGCGCCGCTCGATGCGGCCACGCGCGCGGCGCTCAATGTGCAGGATGGCGAGGCGGTGCGCTGTGCGCCGCTGTATCCGGAAACGCCGCAAAACGAGGACGAATCGATGGGAGAAGCGCAATGATTGTGGTACGCGTCGTGCAGACGGGCGATGTGGACGCGCTCGTCGCGCTCGCCCAGGAAACCGGCCCGGGTCTCACGACCTTCAAGCCCGACCGTGAGGCGCTCGCAGCGCGCATCGAGCGCACGCGCCGCACGCTCGCGGGCGAGGCCTCGCAGGGCGAGGCGGGCTACTTCTTCGTGATGGAAGACACCGCGACCGGCGACGTGGCCGGTGTGTGCGGCATCGAAACCGCCGTGGGCCTGCAGCAGCCGTTCTACAACTATCGCGTGAGCACGGTCGTGCACGCGAGCCAGGACCTCGGCATCTGGACGCGCATGCGCGCGCTCAACATTTCGCACGACCTCACGGGCTATGCCGAGGTGTGCTCGCTGTTCCTCTCGCCGCGCTATCGCACGGGCGGCATGGGCGGCCTGCTCTCGCGCTCGCGCTTCATGTTCATCGCGCAGTTCCGCGAGCGCTTTCCGGAGCGCATCTGCGCCGAGTTGCGCGGGCACTTCGACGCGGAAGGCACGTCGCCATTCTGGCGCGCCGTCGGTTCGCACTTCTATCAAATCGACTTCAACGCAGCCGACTATCTGAGCTCGCACGGCCGCAAGGCGTTTCTCGCCGAGCTGATGCCGCGCTTTCCGGTGTACGTCGAGCTGCTGCCCGAGGACGCGCAGGCCTGCGTGGGCCTCACGCACGCGGACACGGTGCCGGCGCGACGCATGCTCGAAGCCGAAGGGCTGCGCTACGAGAATCACGTCGACATCTTCGACGCGGGCCCCGTGCTCGAATGCCATACCTCCGATTTGCGCACGGCGCGCGAGAGCGTGGTGGTGCCGGTGCGTATCGGCGATATGGGTGCGCAGGAGGCGGAAGAGGGCGTGCGCTCGCTCGTGTCGAACACGTCGCTGACCGACTTCCGCGTGGGCTTTGCCCCGGGCGTCGTGCACGACGGCGCGTTCACGCTGAGCGCGCAGGAAGCGGCGGCGCTGAACGTCGCAGAGGGCGAGTTGGTGCGCGTGCTGGGCGCGACGCACAAGCCGCGGCAAGGTTAAGGGCGAGGCTGCAGAGCCACCCAGAAAGACAAGGATGACCATGAACGAGCTTTTCATCGATGGGCAATGGTGCGCGGCTAGCGGCCCCGCATTCGCTTCGCACAATCCGGGCACGGGCGAGACCGTGTGGAGCGGCAATGCCGCGAGCGCCGAGGACGTGGACCGTGCGGTGAGCGCCGCGCGCCGCGCCTTCGTCGCGTGGTCGCAGACGCCGTTCGAGGCGCGCTGCGAGATCGTCAAGCGCTTCGCCGCGCTCGTCACCGAGCGCAAGGAGCAACTTGCGCAGGCGATCGGCCGCGAGACCGGCAAGCCGCTCTGGGAAGCGCGCACCGAGGCCGCCTCGATGGCTGCCAAGGTGGCGATCTCGATCACGGCCTATGGCGAGCGCACCGGCGAGAAGCGCAGCGAAATGGCCGACGGCACGGCCGTGCTGCGCCATCGCCCGCACGGCGTGGTGGCCGTGTTCGGGCCGTACAATTTCCCGGGCCATCTGCCCAACGGGCACATCGTGCCGGCGCTGATCGCGGGCAACGCGGTTGTCTTCAAGCCGTCGGAGCTGGCGCCTGACGTTGCGCGCGCAACGGTCGAGATCTGGCGCGATGCGGGGCTACCCGCGGGCGTGCTCAATCTCGTGCAGGGCGAGCGCGACACGGGCATTGCGCTGGCGAACCATCGCCAGATCGACGGGCTCTTCTTCACGGGCAGCTCGGATACCGGCACGCTGCTGCATCGCCAGTTCGGCGGCCGCCCCGAGATCGTGCTCGCGCTGGAGATGGGCGGCAATAACCCGCTCGTCGTGGCGCCGGTGGAGGATATCGACGCCGCCGTGCATCACGCGATCCAGTCGGCGTTTCTCTCGGCGGGGCAGCGCTGCACCTGTGCGCGCCGCATCCTCGTGCCGACCGGCGAGTTCGGCGAGCGCTTCATCGAGCGCTTCGTCGAAGTGTCCTCGCGCATCGCGGTGGGCGAATACAACGCCGAGCCGCAGCCGTTCATGGGCGCCGTGATCTCGGCGCGCGCGGCGGCGAAGCTGATTCAGGCACAGGCCCAACTGCTCGAACGCGGCGCGAAGGCGCTCTTGCGCATGGAGCAGCGCGACCCCGCGCTCGGCTTCGTGACGCCGGGCATCCTCGACGTGACGAATGTGGCCGACCTGCCCGACGAAGAGCATTTCGGGCCGCTCGCGCAAATCATCCGCTACGCCGGTTTCGACGACGCCATCGCGCAGGCCAACAACACGGCCTACGGTCTCTCGGCGGGCCTGCTCGCCGACGACGCCGCGCTCTGGCAGCGCTTCTCGGGCGAGATCCGCGCGGGCATCGTGAACTGGAACCGGCCCACCAATGGCGCGTCGAGCGGCGCGCCCTTTGGCGGCCCGGGCCGCTCGGGCAACCACCGTCCGAGCGCATTCTACGCCGCCGACTACTGCGCCTGGCCGATGGCCTCGGTCGAGAGCGCACAACTGACCATGCCCGCGAGCGTCTCGCCGGGCCTTCAATTCTGAGGATCGACGATGACTAACCACGCAACGGCGTCCGCAGCGACGCTCGCGGGCACCCTGGAAGCCAACTTCGACGGCCTCGTCGGCCCCACGCACAACTACGCCGGGCTCTCGTTCGGCAACGTCGCCTCGCAGAACAACGAGAAGTCGGTCGCGAACCCGCGCGCCGCCGCGCAACAGGGCTTGCGCAAGATGAAGCGCCTTGCCGACCTCGGCTTCGCGCAGGGCGTGCTGCCGCCGCAGGAGCGTCCCTCGATGCGCCTGTTGCGCGAGCTGGGCTTCACGGGCAAGGACGCCGAGGCCATCGCGCGCGCCGCGAAGGACGCGCCCGAGCTGCTCGCGGCCGCAAGCTCCGCCTCGGCGATGTGGACCGCGAACGCGGCCACCGTGAGCCCCTCGGCCGACACGCCCGAGCGCCGCGTGCACTTCACGCCCGCGAACCTGTGCAGCAAGCTGCATCGCGCGATCGAGCACGAGTACACGCGCCGCACGCTCGGCACGATCTTCGCTGACCCGTCGCACTTCGTGGTGCACGACGCGCTGCCGGGCACGCCCGCGCTCGGCGACGAAGGCGCGGCCAATCACACGCGCTTTTGCGCCGAGTACGGCGAGCGCGGCGTGGAGTTCTTCGTCTATGGCCGCAGCGAATACCGCCGCGGGCCGGAGCCCAAGCGCTTCCCGGCGCGCCAGACTTTCGAGGCGAGCCGCGCGATCGCGCAGCGCCATGGCCTCACCGATGACACGACGGTGTTCGCGCAGCAGACTCCCGAAGTGATCGACGCCGGCGTCTTCCATAACGATGTGATCGCCGTGGGCAACCGCAGCACGCTGTTTTGCCACGAGCGCGCATTCGTCGACCAGAAGAGCGTCTATGACGAGCTGCGCAGGAAGCTCGAGGCGCACCGCGCGCCGTTCGATGTGATCGAAGTGCCCGACGCCCAGGTGAGCGTGGCGGACGCGGTCTCGTCGTATCTGTTCAACAGCCAGCTCCTGAGCCGCGCCGACGGCAAGCAGATTCTCGTCGTGCCGAAGGAATGCCGCGAGAATCCGCGCGTGGCGAGCTATCTCGACGAGCTGGCCGCGAAGAGCGGCCCCATCGACGAGGTGCTCGTGTTCGACTTGCGCGAGAGCATGAAGAACGGCGGCGGCCCGGCGTGCCTGCGCTTGCGCGTGGTGCTGAGCGAGGCCGAGCGCGCGGCGGTGGCGCCGGGCGTGTGGATGAACGATGCGCTGTTCGCACGTCTGGATGCGTGGATCGCGAAGCACTATCGCGATCGCCTCGCGCCCCAGGATCTCACCGATCCGGCGCTGCTGGTGGAGTCGCGCACGGCGCTCGACGAGCTCACGCAGATCCTCGGCCTGGGGTCGCTCTATGACTTCCAGCGCTGAGCCGCTCAGGTCCCCGCACGCGGCGGGGGCGGCCACGCCCGATTGCCTCGCCGATTTTCTTGCCACGACGCTGGCAGGCGTTCGGCCCGCAAGCGAGGCGCAAGCGCAGGGCACTTGCGCGTACGGCGCGGTGCGCTGGCAATGGCTCGACGAAGGCGTGCTGCAACTCGAGCCGGAGTACACCGGTGGCGCACGGGGCGAGACGACGAAGAGCGTGCTGCTCTCCGCAGGCGTGCACGGCGACGAGACCGCGCCCATCGAGCTGCTTTCGCAGATGGTGGCCGATGTTGCGGCGGGGCGCCTCGCGCTCGCATGCCGCCTGCTGGTCGTGCTCGGCAACGTGGCGGCGATGCGCGCCGCCACGCGCTACGAAGACGACGACCTCAACCGTCTGTTCGGCGGCCGCCACGCGCGCGTGCCGCAAAGCCGCGAGGCGCCGCGCGCCGTGGTGCTCGAAACGGCGGCGCAGCGTTTCTTCGCCGATGCGCCTGCGCTGCCCGGCGCGCGCTGGCACCTCGACATGCACACGGCGATCCGCGCCTCGGCGTTCGAGCAGTTCGCGCTGCTGCCCTATACCGGCGACGCCCCCACGCGCGCGATGTTCGACTGGCTCGCCGACGCGCGCATCGCCGCCGTCCTGATCCATACGGAGAAGGGCGCGACGTACTCGTCGTTTACCGCCGATGCTTGCGGCGCGCTCGCGTGCACGCTCGAGCTCGGCAAGGTGCAGCCGTTCGGGCAGAACGATCTCGCGCGCTTTGCGCCGGCCGACGCGGCGCTGCGCAGGCTCGTTTCGGGCGCGCAGGCCGCTGAGGACGAAGCGATGCCGCGCGTCTTCACGGTGATCGGCCAGATTACGAAGCAAAGCGATGCCTTCGCGCTGCACGTGGCCGCCGACGTGCCGAACTTCACGCCGTTCGCGCGCGGCACGGTGCTGGCGGAGGACGGCACGTATCGCTACGTCGTCGCACACGACGAAGAGCGCATCGTGTTTCCGAATCCCACCGTGAAGCCGGGTTTGCGCGCGGGTTTGCTCGTGGTCGACACGAGCGCTGAAACACTTGCCTCGCTGACCTGAATTGCCTGAATCGCGCGTGGCGCGGCGACGCGTTCGCCGCGCCACGCGTCCCGCGCGAAAACCCCGCCAGAAGGCGTTTCCCGGCCGCTTGTGCCGGGCGCGGTACAATCGCGGCCTCGCGGTTGCTGCGGCGCGTCATAGACGATGCGCCCGTTTGAGCCGCCCTTTTTGGCGCAGCGATCCTGCACCGAAGCGCGCCGTAGGACCTCTGAAGCGCGCTGTAATTCGACTGGACTGAGACACTGATGAACATGAACTGGAACAAGCTGGCCACTTTCACGCTCTGCGCGGCCTTCACCCTGGCTGCGGGCGCCGCCCAGGCCGCCGATATCAAGGAAATCCGCTTCGGCGTCGAGGCATCGTACGCGCCGTTCGAATCGAAATCGCCCACGGGCGAGCTGCAGGGCTTCGACATCGACGTGGGCAACGCGGTCTGCGCGAAGCTCAAGGCGAAGTGCGTGTGGGTGGAGAACTCGTTCGACGGCCTGATTCCGGCGCTGCAGGCGCGCAAGTTCAACGCCATCAACTCGGACATGACGATCACGGATCAGCGCCGCCAGGCCATCGATTTCACCGATCCGATCTACGCGATCCCCAACCAGATGATCGCGAAGAAGGGCAGCCCGCTGCTGCCCACGCCCGAATCGCTCAAGGGCAAGCACGTGGGCGTGCTCCAGGGCACGATCCAGGAAACCTACGCGAAGGCCAAGTGGGCGCCCGTGGGCGTCGACGTCGTACCGTACCAGACCCAGGACCAGATCTACGCCGACCTCGCCTCGGGCCGTCTGGACGCGTCCTTCCAGGACGCCGAGGCCGCATCGAAGGGCTTCCTGAACAAGCCGCAGGGCGCGGGCTTCGCGTTCGCGGGACCGCAGGTCGTCGACGCGAAGCTGCTCGGCGAGGGCGTGGGCTATGGCGTGCGCAAGAACGACGCGGCGCTCAAGGCCGCGCTCAACGGCGCACTCAAGGACCTCAAGGCCGACGGCACGATCGACAAGATCGCCGCGAAGTACTTCAACGTGAAGGTCGTGCTCAAGTAAGCGCGCACATGCGTGAGCGGCGGGTGCAATCCCGCCGCGAATGCCGGCGAGGGCGTTGCCCCGCCGGCATTTTTATTTGGACCACGCGTGGGCTTCATATGCGCGACGTATCGGCCAGGATAAAATCGATCGACAAAGAAGGCGCCTTTGCAGCCGCACGGGCAGCGCGAACGGCGAGCAACAACAAGCAATAACAGGCGAGAACGAGCCGCACGAGAGACCACACGACCAGGCGCGCGCGCAACGCGAGGCGCTTCGCGGGGGACCCATGAGCTTCAATGCCGCAGACCGGCCGCGCATGTCCGGCGTCGATGGCAGCTATCGGATAGACGAATCTTCGACCGAACCGCCGGCCAATCCCTGGCACGTCTACTTCGCGCGCGCGCCTTTGCTCGATCGCGACGGCATGCTCTGCGCGTTCGAGACGCTGCCGCGCGTCGTGGTGCGCGAAGGGTTCGGGCAACACGCCAAAGCCCACGCCGGCGAAGCGCCATCGAGTGACGGCGCGGCGCAGACCGGGGCGCAAAACCGCGCACTGATCGAAGCGTTCGGCGCGCCCGCGCTGCGCGGGGCGCTGAGCGGACATCCAGCGTGGCTCGACGTGACGCGCGAGCGATTGCTGGACGATGTGCTGCTGCGCTTGCCCGCCGATCGCGTGATCCTGGAGCTGCCGCCTGGCATCGGCGCCGATCCCGAGGTGATCGCGCGGCTCGTCAAGCTGCACGGCAAGCGCTATCGCTTCGCGCTCGACCACGTCACGAAAGCCGACGAGTCGTTCGCGAAGCTGCTGCCCTATGCGGACGCCGTCAAGCTCGATCCGCGCGGCATTGCGCCTGCGCTGCTGCCGAAGTTCACGAGCGTGCTCAAGGCGGCGGGCAAGATCCTCGTGGCGCTGAACATCGAGACGGCCGCCGAATACGAGCGCGCTCACGCGCTGGGCTTCGACCGCTTCCAGGGCTACTACTTCGCGAAGCCCCAGGGCGGGGCGCGCCGTGCGAGCGCGCCGCGCCAGGCGTTGCTGAACCTGTTGCAGCTACTGGCCTCGGAGCCCACCGTGATGCAGCTCGAAGCGGAGTTGAAGCTCAATCCCGTGCTCGTGATGCATCTCATGCGGCTCGCGAACTCGAGCAGCTTCGGTCTCGGGCGCAAGGTGAGCACGTTGCGCGAGGCGATCAACGCGACGGGCACCAACCGCATCGCGCGCTGGACGCAGCTATTGCTGTACGCGGACGGCCGCAAGATCTCGCTGGAAGTCGATCCGCTGCTGCAGCTCGCGGCCACGCGCGCGCGCTTCATGGAGCTTGCCGCGGCGGTGCTGCCCGAAGCCGGGCCCGCGGAGGAAGATGCGGCGTTTCTCGTCGGCGTGTTCTCGTTTGTCGACGCCGTGTTCGGCGGCCCGCTCGACCAGACGCTCGAAATGCTCAGGCTGGCCAAGCCGATCCGCGCGGCCATCGCGCGCCGCGAAGGCGTGCTGGGCCGCCTGCTCGGCGTGAGCGAGGCGCTCGAGCGCGGCGACTGGGCGGCCGTGGATGCGGCGTGCGCCACGCTCGCGCCGCTCGACGCGGGGGCGCTGGCGGCGCTTGCGCTTGCGGCGGCGGAGTGGGCCGGCACGGCCGAGCGCAACGCCGAGGCCGAGGGGCTCGCGCGGATCGAGGACTGAGGTGCTGGCCCAGTGCGCCGGGGCAGGCGGGCGACGCCGCGCGCTGGAGCGACCGGAGGGATTGGCGGGGGCTGAAGACGCTTACGCCTTCACGGGACTCGCGCTGAAGAAGCGCGCCAGCTCGTGCGCGAGCTCGTTTAGCGCGCTCATTTCCTTTTGCAGGATGCGGCGCGGCTCCTGGCTCAGCAGCCAGTCGCCATAGAGCAGCGCCACGGGCGGCTCGCCAGGGTGGGCCACCGGCAGCAGCACGAACGCGCGCGCGTCGTCGAGGCGCGCGCGGTACCAGGCCGGCAGACGCGCAAGCATTTTCGGGTCGCGCGCGTTTTCAATGAAGATGCCCACCGAGTTCGCAATCGCGAGATGGAACACGTCGGGCTGGAACGCCGCGCTGAACGCGAGCCGCTCCAGATTGTCCTCGACCTGCGGGCCGAAGCCGCGCTGCGCCTCGAACATGTTCGCGCCGCGCCGCACGAACACGACCGTGCGCGCGAAGCCGAGGCCGGCCAGCACGGTCTCGGTGGCGAGCGTGAGCGCCGTGGAGAGCGGGCTCCCGGCGGGAAGCGCGCGCAGGTCTTGCACGCCCGCGGCGATGCGCGCCTCGGGGTCGAGCGACTCGCGCGCGATGGCGTCGGCGTTCGCGCGCAGCTCGACGATCTCGCGCATCACGCCGTCGTTGGCTTCTTCGTTGGCGAGCGCGAGGCTCATCTGCACGAGCATTTCCGGATCGGTGGAGAGCGCGCGCCCGTAATGATGCGCGAGGTCCGAGATGTGCTCTTCGCGCGTTTCGTCGGTGAGGCCCGCCGTGGTGAGCACGCGCGCCACCTCGGTCGAATAGTTCGTGATCGCGCGCAGCCATTGCACCTGGCGCGACTCGCTGCCCGCCGGATCGTATTCGCCCATGCCTTCGCGGATCGTCTCGGGCAGGCGCCAACGCGTGGCCGCGTCCTGGCCAATTTCGGTGAAGGTCACGCCGAGCACGTCGATGCAGGCATCGTCTTCGTTCGTGCCTTGCTCGCATTCGCGGCGGATCTGCTCCCACTCCGGCTCGAGGTAGAACACCACGAGGAGCTTGCCCACCTGGCGCATCAGCGTGCAGACCACGGCCTCTTCGCCCGCGCGCAGGTCGCCGCGCTCGGTCAGCTTGCGCGCGACGCACCCCGAAAGCATCGTGCGGTTGAGCTCGAGCTTGGCGTCGATGCGGCGCGGCGCGCTGTGATGAAAGTGGTCGACGATCTTCAGGCCCACCACGAGATGGCCGACCGCGTCCATGCCGAGCACCATCAGCGCGCGCGTGACGGTCGTGATGTTGCCGCCGAAGGCCATGTACATGGCGGAGTTGGCGAGACGCAGCACCTTCTGCGTGAGCGCGAAGTCCGAGAGCACGACCTTCACGAGCGCGGTGAAGTCGTAGTCGTCGTTGGTCATGGCGGCAACCGTCGTGCGCAGCGATTGCGACAGGATGGGGAAGTCGCCGCGCTCGTTCATACGAGCCCAGAGCCGGTCGAGCAGGACTGCCTTTACCATCTGAACCATGTCAATTTCGCTAATGCCCTGCGTGTATCGGTGCCGCGCTCAATGCACGCCGTGGACGTGCAAGGTGCGCGACTCGAAACGCTGCGAGAGCTCCTCCGAAGGCAATGCCTTGCAGACGAGCCATCCCTGAATATGATCGCAGCCCATCTTCGTGAGCAGCTCGCGCTGCGCCTCGGTCTCGACGCCTTCGGCGACGAGCTCGAGCTCGAGCGTGCGCGCGAGGCCCACCACGGCATTGACGATCGCCTGATCGTTGCGCGAGGTGAGCAGGTTCACGACGAAGCTGCGGTCGATCTTCAGTTTCGAAAGCGGAAAGCGCTGCAGATACGCGAGGCTCGAATACCCGGTGCCGAAGTCGTCCACGGCAAAGCGGATGCCGAGCGCCGTGAGCTCCTCGAGCAGCGTGACCGCGTGCTGCGGGTCCTGCATCAGCACGCTCTCGGTGATCTCGAAGACGAGCCGGCGCGGATCGATCCCGGTGAGCCCGATCGCTTCTTCGACGCTCTCCTTGAAACGGGGATTGCGGAACTGCTGCGGCGAAACATTGACCGCGACGTACTGCAAGGCAATGCCTTGCTCGTCCCATTGGGTCAGCTGCATGCAGGCCGCCCGCAAAACCCAGTTGCCGAGATAATTAATCAGGCCGACGGATTCCGCAAGCGGGATAAATGTTGATGGCGGCACGAGTCCGTGCAAGGGATGTTGCCAGCGCATCAGCGCTTCGACCCCAACCACGCCGCCCGTGGCGCTGCTCGTGATGGGCTGGAAGTGCAGTGAGAACTCGCCGTTGCGCACGCCGTCGTGCAGGTCCGATTCGAGCTTCAGGCGCTGGGCGTCGGTCGGGTCGTCATCGGGCACGTGGAGCATCAGCGAGTTGCCGCCCGCGGCCTTGGCCTGTTGCAGCGCCTGGTCGGCGCGACGGATGAGCGGGGTGCTTTCGGGCTGCGCATCGCTCTCGCCGCCGTCCGGGCGCTGCTCGGGATGGAACGCAATGCCGATGCTCGCCGCGAGATGCACCGGCTGGTCGCGAAACGAATAAGGCTGCAGGATCGACGTGAGCAGGCGCCGCGCAAGCGCTTCTGCGGCGCCACGAACGTCAAAGGACGCGCCGCCGCGTTGCGGCACGCCTTGCGACGAGGAACGCGACGAGGAATGCGACGCGGATTGCGGCGTGATCAGAATGGCGAACTCGTCGCTGCCCGTGCGCGCAATCAGCTCGCCCTGCTGGGTGAGGTGCGTGAGGCGGCGCGCGGTCTCGCGCAGCAACTCGTCGCCGGCATCGTAGCCGAGCGCGCGGTTCACGCGCTGATAGTCGTCGAGATCGAGCAGCAGCAGGGCGATGGGCGTGCCGTGCCGGTCGGCTTCGGCCTGCGCGCGTTCGAGCGCAGGCTCGAGCGCCGCCTGGTTCGGCAGGCCCGTGAGCGGATCGTGATGGAGCGCATGCGTGAGGCGCGCCTGCACGCGCTGCCAGTCCGAGACGTCGAAGCCCGCCACGGCGAAGCCGTCGACGCCCGCCCGGGTGCTCGACTGCACGCGCAGCTCGACGGCGAGCGGGTAGGTCAGCGCTTTCACGAGATCGATCGTGTCTTTTTCGACTACGCCGCTCTCCAGTGCGCGCGCGAAGAGCGCGTCGAGGCGCGCGAGATCGTCGGGCGCAACGAGGTCGTGCAGCGTCGCGCCAAGCAGGAACTCGCGGTGATAGCCGGCAAAGCGCAGACTCGCATCGGAGACGTAGAGAAAGCGCAGGTTGCGGTCCACATGCACGAGGAAATCCACCGCGGCGGCCGTTTGCTCGAAGGCGCGCGGATGGGCCTCGGACGCGGTGGCTTCGTCGCCGGACGGGCGGCCAATGCCCGCGGCGGCCGCGCGAGCGGGCACGCTCTGTGCGTCCGGCAAGGGCGGTGCAGCGTGCGCACAGGCGAGCGGGACGCCGGGGCGGGCGTCGTGCCGCTCGCCTGTGCGCACGGCGCGTGGCCGCAGCCGGTCCAAGACCGTGCGTAGCCAGCCCGGGCGGGGCGCGGTAATCCTGTTCGCTTCCATGTGTGTCGCTGGCAACCTGTGTACTTGTCGGCGTGTCGAGTCGGGCGCGCGGCTTGCATGCGAAGCGTGGCAGGGCCGCGCGCCGGGTTGCGGCAGCGGCGAAACGCGCTGCTGCTTGACGCGCCCATCAGACCGAGATATCGACCCCACACGCGAAATCTTTAGCTGCGCGGCAAAAAAACGGGCGAGGCGCCAAGGCGGCCTGACAAGGCGATGCCGGCGCGCGCGGATTCGGTTAAAGTGGCGCCGGCCGCGCGTGGGCTGTGCATGCGTACAGCATTTCCCAGACGAGGTCGCCCAACGAGTCATCCAGACCGAACCCATCCGCTCGAATCTTTTGCCATGTCCGATTCATCGTCACCGTTCGCGTCGCCTGTGCGCGCGGCCGCGCGAGACACCAGCGGTGCCGGTGCACAGCCGCAAGCGCAATCCGATCAGCATGTGGCGCACAGTGCGCACGTTGGCTCCCAGCCGTTCGTCTATCTGGGTCGTCAGCCTATCATCGACCGCAGCGGCGCGCTCACCGCGTACGAGCTGCTCTTTCGGGGCAGCGCGCAAAACCGCGCCGACGTGACCGACGACGCGCTCGCCACCGCACAGGTGATCACGCGCACCATGGGTCAGCTTGGCGTGCCCGCCGTGCTCGGGCGTCATCACGGCTACGTGAACATGAGCCGCGAGCTGCTCTTCGACGACATCGTGCATCTGCTGCCGCCGGGCCGCTTCGTGCTCGAGGTGCTCGAGCACGTGCATCTCGACATGGCGGTGCTCGAGCGCCTCGCGCAGCTGCGCCGCGAAGGCTACCGCATCGCCTTCGACGACGTGAGCGCGCTCACCGACAACCTGCGCCGCGCGCTGCCCTATGCGGACATCGTCAAGGTCGATCTGCGGCAGACCGAGCGCGCCGCGCTGCCCGCGCTCGTCGAGGCCATCGCCGCCGAGGGCAAGACGCTGATCGCCGAAAAGGTCGAGACGAGCGAGGACTTCGAATACGCGCGCGGCCTCGGCTTCGATCTGTTCCAGGGCTACTTCTTCGCGCGTCCGCAAATGCTGCATGCGCCACGCGTGCGGGCCTCGCGGCTCGCGCTCGTGCGCCTGCTCGCGCTGGTGGCGAGCGACGTGGGCGTGGCCGAGCTCGAGCGCGAGCTGCGCAGCCATCCGGGCGTGGTCGTGCAGCTGCTGCGGCTCGTCAATTCGAGCGCCTATGCGCCGGGGCGGCCGATCTCGTCGCTGCGCGAGGCGGTGCTCGCGGCCGGCACGCGTCAGATCGCGCGCTGGGCGCAGCTGTTGCTCTACGCGAGCGGCCGCGATCTGCCGTGGGCCTGCGACCCGCTCGTGCAGCTCGCGGGCACGCGCTCGCATTTCATGGAGCTGGCCGCGCGCAGCCTCGCGCCCAACGACGCCGTGTTCGCCGACGCCGCCTTCATGACGGGCATCTTTTCGCTCGTGCACGTGCTGGTGGGCTCGACGCCTGCACACACGCTCGAGCGGCTCGGCCTCGCGCGCGAGATCAGCGAGGCGGTGGACGGCCAGCGTGGTGAGCTCGGCATGCTGCTGCGCGTGGCGCAGGCCTGCGAGCGCGGCGACGACCGTCTCGCCGAGGCGCTCGTGGGCGAAGCGGGCGGGCGTTTCGCGGTGCTCACGCCGGCATTGCTCGGCGAGCTCAATCTGTGGGCGAGCGCCTGGTTTTCGGCATATGCGGATGGTTGAAGGGCGTTCGTAAGCAGTTCATCGTCGTGCAGCCCTGCGGGCGCCCGGCCGCAGGGCCGTGGTGCTCGCCCTGCGTGCGCAGGCGGAGTGTGGTCCAATAGGGCGGTTGCCGGACGCGGCGGGACCGCGCCGCAGACCGTCGTGCCATGCCTCGCCGCTCGCGCTTCGAGCCGCCGCGCTGGCCCGGTCGCCGGCGACGCATTCGAGGTCATACGAGGACATCCGACATGAAACTGAGGTATTTCGCGGCGGGGGCCGCGGCGCTCGTGTGCGCCGGACTTGCGTTCTTCGCGCTGAGCGCGCAGGCGACGCTCAAGCCGGGCGACTCCGCGCCCGATTTCACGACGCAGGCGTCGCTGGGCGGCAAAACCTATACCTACTCGCTCGCCACCGAGCTCAAGAAGGGGCCGGTGGTGCTGTACTTTTACCCGGCGGCGTTCACCAAGGGGTGCACGATCGAGGCGCATGATTTTGCCGAGGCCGTCGACCAGTACAAGCAGTACGGCGCGACCGTGATCGGCGTTTCGCACGACAACATCGACACCCTCACGAAGTTTTCGGTGAGCGAGTGTCGCAGCAAGTTCCCCGTTGCCGCCGACGAGGATTCGAAGATCATCAAGGCCTACGACGCGTCGATGCCAATGCACGCCGTCATGGCCAATCGCGTCTCGTATGTGATCGCGCCGGACGGCAAGGTCATCTACGAATACACGAGCCTCTCGCCCGACAAGCATGTGGAGAACACGCTGCGCGCCGTGAAGGAGTGGGCCGAGCAGCATCCGCAACAGTAAAACGCCACGCCAGCGGCGCGTAGCAGATCTCGTGCCGCGCGCCGCGGGCCGTGAGGTGCGCTTGCGATGCGGCAAACGTGGGCCGCTTCGGTAGGGCCGCGCGTGTTGCGCGCTGGTATCGTGCAGCTTTCCCCGTTCCCAGTGGTCAACCGCGGCATATGAGCGCCCGGGGGGCCCGTCTTCGTATGCCTATCCTCGTTCTCTTTATCGTATTCGCCGCGCTCGTCTACGGCGCGGTCTGGTCGTTTCAGGCTTTGGCTACGCGTTTTGGCACGGACGTGGCGATCGGCGTGGCAGCGGTGGTCGTGGCTGCGCTCGCCACGCTGCTTGCGAACTGGCTGCAGCGCCGCCGCGAAGTGGCGCCGAACCTGCGCGGCGAGGGCGACTGGACTCATCGCGTGGCTGGCGTGTGGGGCGAGGCGCGGCTCGCGGCCGGCAAGCGGCTGTGCGAAGTCACGCTCGGCGAGGTTCACGGCGCGTATATCTTCGCGGACCTGAAAGGCGCGCAGCCCGGGCAGGACGCGAGCGGCTGGCACGTCGCCCTCAGCGTGGCCGATGCGGGCAAGCCGCTCTGGCAGTTGCCCATGCCGAGCGAGTGCGAGGCAAAGCGCTGGGCGCGTATTTTTACGCTGGCGATCGGGCAGAAACTTTGAAACGCAGCGCAGTGTCGAATGCTCCTTGTCAGAACTCATCCAGATTCCCCATGCTTCGCAGCTTTTATGTAGGACTCGCGCTCGCTGCCACGAGTGCCACGCTTTTAACCGCCTGCGACCAGCAAAAAGTCGCCGACGCCGTGAATGCCGTCAAACCGGATTCGATGGCGTTCGGAGGACTGAAAATCGGTGTCTCGACGGTCGAGGACGTGCGGCGTCAGGCGGGTAAGCCCGAGATGGTGTGGGAGGACGACGACGGCGCGCAGCGCCTGGAATATCCGCGCGGGCCGAACGGCTTGACTACATGGATGCTCGACTTCGACGCAGACGGCAAGCTGGTCGCGATGACTCAGGCGCTGACGGCGCAGAATATCGCGCAAGTGGTGCCGGGCATGCCGCAGGACGAGGTGCGCCGCCTGCTTGGCAAGCCGGCGACGGTCGCGAAGTACGCGCTGAGTCACGAGGAAGTATGGAGCTGGCACTGGGCCGAAGGCGGCGTGGCCGGCGACGGCATGTTCAACGCCCATTTTTCGCCGGATGGGCTCGTGGTCCGCACTTCGCGCTCTGACGCTCCCGGGCACGAGCAGCATTGACGAGGCGTGCGTTGCAGGCCCTACGCGGGCAAGGAAGGTGGAGATGAAACGTATCGCTCTATTGTGGAATGTCGTGAAGGGCGATCTGCGCGTGTTGTGGTTCGCGCTGCGTCAGCCCGGACGCCCGGGGTGGTTGATGCCCGCGACGGCGCTCGTCGCGCTCTATGCGCTCGCGCCGTTCAATATCGCGCTGCCGCTGGTGGGCGTGGTCGACGATGGCATTCTCGTGCCGCTGGTACTGCATCTGCTGGTGCGTTGTTTGCCGATGGATTTGAGGCGGGCAGGGCGGGTTTGACGGCCCCAGGCGCGAAGCCGTTTTTGTCGAATTTTGCGAGTGAAGATCTCCATAGATGTAAGATATACTTTACATTGACGGGTGGCCAGCTTGGGCGCCCTGGAGGTCATCATGCAACTCTACGAGATTGGCCAGGCAGTGGCGAAACGGCGCGCGGAACTCGATCTCACTCAAGCACAACTGGCGAAACTCGCCGGTCTGTCGCGACTCACCATTAATCAGCTCGAGTCGGGCAAAGTCAAGGACCTGGGCATCAACAAGCTGATTCCGCTGCTCAGTGTGCTCGGCCTCGAACTCGCTGCCACGCCAAGGCCGCAGCAACGGGGCCTCTATAAGGCCGCGGTGAGTGCGAACGTCAGCTACAAAGGGCATCTCACGGAGCGTTTGCTCACCGACGCGCTTTCCACGGGCCAGATTCCAGCAGGATACGAATCTCAAATCTCGGCCATCCTCGACGAGGTTCCTGTGCCCGTCGTCGTAAAAGCGGTCGAAGAAGCCTCCAGGTGCTCCGGTACGCCACTGAGGCAGATCTGGAAGAATCTCGCCTCATGGTCGAAGGACCTTCATCTGTATCGGGGAGTATGGGTATGAGCACACCTTCGTCTCTGCCCAGTGGCCCGTGGCAGACTCTCTTCCGGCATGCGTTGACGCTTGTCGACGAAATACGTACGTATGGCACGTCCAGTCCGTTCTGGACCTTCGGCGGCGGCACAGTGCTCATGCTGCGCTATGGCCACCGAATGAGCAAGGACATCGATATCTTCGTTCCAAATCCGCAGTATCTTGGGTACGTTAATCCTCGCATCAACGACACGGCATCGGGGATCACGACGGACTACGACGAGCACGCGGGATTTGTGAAGCTCATCTTGCCCGAAGGCGAAATCGACTTCGTCGTTTCCCCGAATCTGACTTCGCCCGGCTATGACGAATGGACGTTGATGGGGCAGTTGGTCAAGGTCGAGACTGCGGCGGAAATTGTCGCCAAGAAGATGTGGTATCGCGGAGATCGCCCGACGGCGCGAGACTTATTTGATCTGAGTCTCGTGATCGAAAAGGAGCCGGATAGTTTGAGGGCGGCTAGCGCATATCTCATTCGGCATCGTGAGACGTTTCTACGGCTTCTTGTTGAGCATCGTGAATTTCTGATGTCGAGATTCAATGATATGGAGACGCTGCGCTACACACCTTCATTTGACTACTGTGTCGGGCTGGCGATTGAGTTTCTGACGGCTATGCCGGGCGATACCGCTAGTCGATGAGCACGGGCTTCGGTGGTGCAGATTGTAAAAGGCTCAGTGAATACTAGTTCGGAACCCAGCGAGGCCGACTGAGTTCGACGAAGAGCGGACTCTCGCCTGTGTCACTTTTCATGGCATCCGACCAGCCAGCACATCGAGTGGATTGGAGACGGCTCCGTAGCCGAGCTTTAGAACAGAGGCATAAGTCAAGGTCATTGACACATCCAAATGTACAAGCAACTATTGTACCGTGTGAATATCGCTATCTACCTGAATTAAATTTTTTGCAGAGCAGTACATAGCTTGCGCGGTCTGGTCGATTTTTCGAGCTAGGTATGCCTACATCGCCTCATCGTTTATCATCGGTCTTTCGAAGTGATGCTGAAATCTTCGTGTCTGCTTGAACTGTTAGCGTTTCTGTCCAAGCGCGGTACCTTTAACGAAGACTTCCTTAGAACTCACCCTCAGAAACGGTTAACAAATGGCAAGCATAAAGCAAGATCTTACAAATCGGAACGAGAGCGTTGAACGCGTGTACGGTTTCAATGCGGAGAGCAGATTTCTCGTAAATCGTCGGTATCAACGGAAACTCGTCTGGTCCATAGATGAGAAGCGAGCATTTATAGACTCACTTCGTCAGGCGTTTCCCGTTCCGTTGATTTTGCTTGCAGATGTGGACCACGAGGGGGAGGACCGCTTTGAGATCATTGACGGAATGCAGCGGCTAAACGCAATCGTCTCCTTCATAGAAGGTGAGTTCGATCTCGACGGAGCGTACTTTGATCTGCAGGCGATGGCTCAGACGAAGCTCCTCCTTGACAAGGCCCAGTTGCTTCAGAAGACGCCGGTTCTCGATCGGGCAATCTGCGTCAAGATTGTTGGCTACAGCTTGCCGCTCACAGTTTATCCTGCTACCGCTCACACGCAAATCGATGAGATCTTTCGCAGAATCAATGCCTATGGAAGGCACCTGTCAAGGCAGGAGCTTCGCGTCGCAGGTGTCACAAGCTCTTTTGCCCAACTTGTACGAAATCTAGCTGCAAGGGTTCGAGGTGACGTGTCGGCAAGCGACAAGCTGTATTTGTCCTCGATGAAGCAGATAAGTATCACTAGCAAGGAGTTGCCCTATGGCTTGAACGTTGACACGATTTTTTGGGTTCAAAATAACATTCTCACTCGCGAGTACATTCGCCAATCGCGCGATGAGGAACTTATAGCTGACATGCTCGGCTATGTGCTTCTTACTCCAAAGGTATCCTCCAGCGCGGAGATTATCGATGAATTCTTCGGCTATTCACCGAACGGTGCAAAGCAAGCTCGACGAGACGAGATCGAGGCTGCTGTAAAAAAGGTCGGCAGCGACGTCCTTATTATGCAATACATGGCAGTTCACGATGTTTTTCGCGAGATCGTGAAGGCATCCGGAAAACGTTTCAGCGAGTTAATGTTCGCGGATGCTGGGCAGCGCGTACCTCGCTATTTTCAGAGCGTCTTTTTGGCTCTTTGGGAGCTATTGATTAACGAGCAGTTGGTCATCAAAGATGTAAAAAGAGCAGCCAAGGCGC
Source organism: Paraburkholderia silviterrae (assembly GCF_004353915.1). GTDB lineage: Bacteria > Pseudomonadota > Gammaproteobacteria > Burkholderiales > Burkholderiaceae > Paraburkholderia > Paraburkholderia silviterrae. Next base: position 202,234 of record NZ_SMRP01000002.1, read on the forward strand.
TCGACGGTGCGGGTGAGAATATTTCCATCGGTGGCGGTGGCGGACGATTCAGCGCAGATGATCGGGAAAAGAATATCACGGTGGTTAGAGGCCTTCTTCAGAAAAGTTTCTCGAAGAGAAAGCAAAATGACCCTGCATTGTCGTCGTGGACCACGGAGTTCGAGAATATTCTGATGCAGTCATACACGGAGCAAGCGCTCTATGACTTTAAGCAAGGATTCATGTTCTTGGATGGCTCCGCGAAATTCGATGAACCTCTATTCGAGAAAGTGTTCAAAACACTTGCTGCGATGGCCAATCAGGGCCCAGGGGCGGTTGGGTACGTAATCGTCGGCGTGGCCGACGATGCGAAGACGGCGGCGCGAATTAAGGATCTTTATGGAATAACTCCGATATCGTACCAGCGATTCTTGATCACCGGTATCGACCACGAAGCCGCTGCGCTTCCGAAGAAGTTAGACTCCTATTTCCTTGGAATAACGCAGCGGCTCGCTGCAACGCAGATGACTGAGTGGGCCCGCGCTCAAATATCCCGAGACGTGCGATTGATCTCGTACTCTGATCGATCCCTTGTGATCTTTAGGGTGGAGGCAGGTCATGAGCCCTGCGACTTTCATGGAAAATACTACGAAAGGCACGGATCGAATGTATCTGAGATTGCGCAGCCAGGGTACGCTGCGCTGTTTCGGCGCTTCTTGAGCGCGAAAGCATAGAGGGGGGCGCGACGAAGCGGTTCTGTTAATTGCTAGTCTTTTGGATCTACTCCCGAAGCTTAGACGCCCAATTCTTGTGTCGAGTGGACATCCTCTGGCCTACGGCCTCCGCCGGCCGCTCATGTCCAATGGTGGGCGGCCGTTTCTGGCCATTGATTCGGCAGGTCGAGTGCCCGCTTTCTGTCGACAGGTACTCTCTGCTCCCGCGCATTTCGACATAGAACTTGGTATAGGGGCGGCTGAAGCCTCACTTCAGCCGCCCTTATATGTAGGTCAGCCTTCACTCCAGCACCCGCGGCGGCGGCGCCGCGCGCCCGCGCTTCTCATCCCACCATACGCGCAGGCGGTCCATGTACAGATACACCACCGGCGTCGTATAGAGCGTGAGCGCCTGGCTCACGATCAGGCCGCCCACGATCGAGATGCCGAGCGGTGCGCGCAGCTCCGCGCCCTCGCCGCGCCCGAACGCGAGCGGCAGCGCGCCCAGCAGGGCCGCACAGGTCGTCATCATGATCGGCCGAAAGCGCAGCAGGCACGCCTGATAGATCGCATCGCGCGAACTCAAGCCCTGGCGCGAGGCGTCGATCGCGAAGTCCACCATCATGATCGCGTTCTTCTTCACGATGCCGATCAGCAGGATCACGCCGATCAGCGCGATGATGCTGAACTCGGTCTTGAAGATCAGCAGCGCGAGCAGCGCGCCCACGCCCGCCGAAGGCAGCGTCGAGAGAATCGTGAGCGGGTGGATGTAGCTCTCATAGAGGATGCCGAGCACGATATACACGGCCGCGAGCGCTGCGAGTATCAGGAGCGGCTGGTTGTCGAGCGATTGCTGGAACGCCTGTGCGGTGCCCTGGAAGCTGCCGTGGATGGTCTGCGGCATGCCGATCTCGGCCATCGTGTCATAGATGGCCTGGGTCGCGTCCGAGAGCGACTTGCCCGGCGGCAGGTTGAACGAGATCGTGGAGGCCACGAACTGGCTCTGGTGGTTCACCGAGAGCGGCGTCGTGCCAGGACCGAACGAGGCGATCGCCGAGAGCGGGATCATCGTTTCCTTCGCCGTGGAGACCGCCGCGCCCGAGGACGCGCTCGACTTGCCGCTCGCCGCGATCGAGTTGATCGCGAGATTGCGCGCGGAGTCGGCGGCGATGGCCGCGGCGCTCGAGGCCGACGTTGCGCCCGTGCCGCCGGTCGAGGCGCTGGACGTGGAAGGCCCGCTTACCGTGCCCGCCGTCGCATTGGTGCTCTGCGCGCCGCTTGCGGTGCCGCCCGACGTGCTCACCCAGATCTGGTTGAGCATCTCCGGGCTTTGCCAGTACTTCGGCGCGACTTCCATCACCACGTGGTACTGGTTCAGCGGGTTGTAGATGGTCGAGACCTGGCGCTGGCCGAACGCGTCGTAGAGCGTGTTGTCGATCTGCGAAGGCGTGATCTTCAGGCGCGCCGCGCTCGCGCGGTCGATCGTGATCATCGACTCGAGGCCGCCTTGCTGCTGGTCCGAGTTCACATCGGCGAGCTCGGGGCGCGCTTGCAGCGCCTCGGTGAGCTTCGGCCCCCACTTGTAGAGGTCGGCGGTATTGTCGGCGAGCAGCGTGAACTGATACTGCGCGTTCGACTGCCGCCCGCCCACGCGGATGTCCTGCACGGCCTGCAGGAAGGTGCGCGCGCCCGCCACGTGCGAGAGCGGCTCGCGCAGCTGCGCGATCACCTGGTCGGCGGAGAGCTTGCGCTCGCTCTTGGGCTTGAGCGAGACGAACATGAAGCCCGAGTTGGTCGCGCGCCCGCCCGTGAAGCCCACCACCTGATCGACGGCCGGATTCTCGCCGACGATTTTCATCATCTCGGCGAACTTCACCTTCATCGCCTGGAACGAGGTGGACTGGTCGGCCTGGATGCCGCCCACGAGGCGCCCCGTATCCTGCTGCGGAAAGAAGCCCTTGGGGATGAACACGTAAAGCACGACGTTCAGCGCGATGGTGGCAAAGAGCGTCAGGAGCACCAGGCGCGGATGCTCGAGCGCCCAGCCGAGCGTGTGCTCGTAGCCGCGGTGCAGACGCGTGAAGCCGCGCTCGAGCCACTGCCCGAAGCGGCCTTCCTTCTTCTTTTCCTGCGGCTGCTCGAGCAGGCGCGAGCACATCATCGGCGTGAGCGTGAGCGAGACCACGAGGGACACGCCAATCGCAAGCGAGAGCGTGAGCGCGAACTCGCGAAACAGGCGTCCGACGATGCCGCCCATCAGCAGAATCGGCAGGAACACGGCCACCAGCGAGACGCTGATCGAGAGCACCGTGAAGCCCACCTCGCGCGCGCCGAGCAGTGCGGCCTTCATGCGCGGCACGCCGTTCTCGATGTGGCGCGAGATGTTCTCGAGCACGACGATGGCGTCGTCCACCACGAAGCCCGTCGCGATGGTGAGCGCCATCAGCGAGAGGTTGTCGAGCGAGAATCCCATCATGTACATGGCCGCGAAGGTGCCGATGATCGAGATCGGCACGGCCACGCTCGGAATCATTGTGGCGCGCCAGTTGCGCAGGAACAGGAACACCACCATGACGACGAGCGCCACGGCGATCATGAGCGTGTGCTCGGTGTCCTTGAGCGAGGCGCGGATCGTGACCGAGCGGTCGGAGGCGGGGATCACGTCGACGTTGGCGGGCAGCGACGCTTTCAACTGCGGCAGCATCGCGATCACGCGGTCCACGGTCTCGATGATGTTCGCGCCGGGCTGGCGGTAGATGATCACGAGCACCGAGCGCTTGCCGTTGGCGAGGCCCAGGTTGCGCAGATCCTCGACCGAATCGACCACTTCGCCCACGTCGGAGAGCTTCACGCCCGCGCCGTTGCGGTAGGCGATGATGAGGTCCTTGTACTGGCTCGCCTTGCTCGCCTGGTCGTTGGTGTAGAGCTGGAAGCGCCGCGTGCCGAACTCGATGTCGCCCTTGGGGCTGTTCGCGTTCGCCGAGGCGAGCGCCGCGCGCACGTCTTCGAGACCGATGCCGTAGTGAAAGAGCGCGTGCGGCTCGAGCTCCACGCGCACGGCCGGGTTGGCCGAGCCGCTCACGTCGACTTCGCCCACGCCGTCCACCTGCGAGAGCGACTGCTGCAGCACCGTGGCCGCCGAGTCGTAGAGCTGGCCCGCGCTGAGCGTGGGCGAGGTGAGCGCGAGGATCAGGATGGGCGCGTCGGCGGGGTTGACCTTGTGGTAGGTCGGGTTCTGCCTGAGGCTCGTGGGCAAGTCGGCGCGCGCGGCGTTGATGGCCGCCTGCACGTCGCGCGCGGCGCCGTCGATGTCGCGGTTCAGGCCGAACTGCAGCGTGATGCGCGTGCTGCCCACCGAGCTCTGCGAGGTCATCTCGGTGACGTCGGCGATCGAGCCGAGGTGGCGCTCCAGCGGGCTCGCCACGCTGGTGGCCACCGTTTCCGGGCTGGCTCCTGGCAGCGTCGCCTGTACGGAGATGGTGGGGAAGTCCACTTGTGGCAGGGGCGCGACGGGCAGCTTCGCGAACGCGAAGAGGCCTGCGAGCGCGATGCCGATCGCGAGGAGCGTGGTGGCGACGGGGCGGTTGATGAACGGGCGCGAGAGATTCATCGCGTCAGTGCTCCGACGGTGACGATGGCGAGGGCGCCGGGGGTGCCGGGGGCGTGCCCGGATGCGAGCCGCCGCCGAAACGCCGGCGCATGCGCGCCGCGATGCGGTCGAACGCCAGGTAGATCACGGGCGTGGTGAAGAGCGTGAGCGCCTGGCTCACGATCAGGCCGCCGGCGATCGCGATGCCAAGGGGCCGCCGCAGCTCCGAGCCCGCGCCGGTGCCCAGCATGAGCGGCAGCGCGCCCAGCAGCGCCGCCATCGTCGTCATCATGATCGGGCGGAAGCGCAGCAGGCACGCCTGATAGATCGCCTCGCGCGGCGGCTTGCCTTCGTTGCGCTCGGCGTCGAGCGCGAAGTCGATCATCATGATCGCGTTTTTCTTCACGATGCCGATCAGGAGCACGATGCCGATGATGCCGATGATGTCGAGGTCGTGCCCCGTCATGATCAGCGCGAGCAGCGCGCCGATCCCCGCCGACGGCAGCGTCGAGAGGATCGTGATCGGATGCACGAAGCTCTCGTAGAGCACGCCCAGCACGATATACATCGTCACGATGGCGGCGAGGATCAGGAACAGCTCGTTCGCGAGCGACGCCTGGAACGCGAGCGCCGCGCCCTGGAAGCGCGTCTGGAACGAGCCTGGCAGGCCGACGTCCTTCTCGGCCTGCTCGATCGCCTTGACCGCCGCGCCCAGCGACGCGCCAGGCGCCAGGTTGAACGAGATGGTCGTGGCCGGGAACTGCGAGAGGTGCGTGACGAGCAGCGGCGCGGGGCGCTCGTGGAACTTCGCGATGGCCGAGAGCGGCACCTGGCCCGTGGTCGAGGTCGAGGAGGGCAGGTAGATGCCATTGAGCGAGTCGGTGTAGTGCTGCATCACCGGATCGGCTTCGAGAATCACGCGGTACTGGTTCGACTGCGTGAAGATCGTCGAGATGATGCGCTGGCCGAACGCGTCGTAGAGCGCGTTATCCACGGTCGCGGGCGTGATGCCGTAGCGCGCGGCGCTTGCGCGGTCGATCTCGATGAACACCGACTGGCCCTGGTCCTGCAGGTCGGTTGCGACATCGGCAAGCTCGGGAGCCTGCTCCAGCCGGTGCACGAGCTTGGGCACCCAGGTCGTGAAGTCCTGGATGTTGGGCGTCGTGAGCATGAACTGGTATTGCGTCGGGCTCACGGTCGAGTCGATCGTCAGGTCCTGCACCGGCTGCATGTAGAGCGTCGCGCCCGAGATGTGCGAAACCGACTGCTGCAAGTCGCGGATGATCTGGTTCGCCGTCTCGCTGCGGTCGTCGCGCGGCTTCAGGTTGATGAGCATGCGGCCGCTGTTGAGCGTGATGTTGGTGCCGTCCACGCCGATGAACGAGGTGAGGCTCTCCACGTTCTCGTTCTTGAGGATCTCGGTGGCGAGCGCTTGCTGGCGCTCGGCCATCGACGCGTACGAGACCGATTGCGGCGCCTGCGTGATCGCCTGGATCACGCCGGTGTCCTGCACGGGGAAGAAGCCCTTGGGCACGATCACGTAGAGCACGCCGGTAAGCACGAAGGTGATGGCGAACACGATCATCGTGAGACGCTGGCGCGCGAGCACCCATTCCAGCGCGACGCCATATCGGCCGATCACATATTCGAGGAAGCCATGCACGCGCGCCTCGAATCGATGGCTCTCGGGTGGCGGAGTGTGGCGCAGCATCTTCGCGCACATCATCGGCACGAGCGTGAGCGAGACCACCGCCGAGATCACGATGGTCACGGCGAGCGTGATCGCGAACTCGTGGAAGAGCCGGCCCACCACGTCGCCCATGAAGAGCAGCGGAATCAGCACCGCGATCAGCGAAACCGTGAGCGAGATGATCGTGAAGCCGATCTGCTTCGAACCCTTGAGCGCGGCTTCCAGCGGTGTTTCGCCGTCCTCCACGTAGCGCGCGATGTTCTCGATCATGACGATGGCGTCGTCCACGACGAAGCCGGTCGCGATCGTGAGCGCCATCAGCGAGAGGTTGTCGAGCGAGAAGCCGCACAGGTACATGACGGCAAGCGTGCCGATCAGCGAGAGCGGCACGGAGAGGCTCGGAATGATGGTGGCGTAGACGTTGGCGAGGAACAGGTACATCACCAGCACCACCAGCACGACCGACATCAGGAGCTCGAACTGCACGTCGCGCACCGAGGCGCGGATCGTGGTGGTGCGGTCGGTGACGATCTGCACGTCGAGCGAGGCGGGCAGCGCTTCCTGCAATTGCGGCAGCAGCGCCTTGACGCTGTCCACCACCTGGATCACGTTAGCTCCTGGCTGGCGCTGCACGTTCAGGATGATCGCAGGCGTGTTGTCGACCCACGCGCCGAGCTTGGTGTTCTCGGCGCCCTGCACGATGTTCGCCACGTCCGTGAGCATGACCGGGCGGCCGCTGCGGTAGGCGATCACGGCGTCCTTGTAGGCGTCGGCGTCGGTGAGCTGATCGTTCGCGTTGATCGTCCAGGCACGCGTCGGGCCGTCGAAGTTGCCCTTCGGCGTGTTGACGTTCAGGTTCGAGATGCTCGTGCGCAGGTCGTCGAGATTCAGGCCGTAGGCCGCGAGCGCGCGCGGATTCGCCTGGATGCGCACGGCGGGGCGCTGGCCGCCCGTGAGGCTCACGAGGCCCACGCCCGCGACCTGCGAGATCTTCTGTGCGAGGCGCGTGTCGGCGAGATCCTGGACCTGGGTGAGCGGCAGCGTCTTCGAGGTGATCGCGAGCGTGAGGATCGGCGCGTCGGCGGGGTTGACCTTGGCGTAGATCGGCGGCGCGGGCAGGTCCGAGGGCAGCAGATTGCCGGCGGCGTTGATGGCCGCCTGCACTTCCTGCTCGGCCACGTCGAGCGGCAGATCGAGGCTGAACTGCAGCGTGATGACCGAGGCGCCCGCCGAGCTTTGCGACGACATCTGGTTGAGCGACGGCATCTGGCCGAACTGACGCTCGAGCGGCGCCGTGACCGAGGACGTCATCACGTCCGGGCTCGCGCCCGGATAGAAGGTCTGGACCTGGATGGTCGGGTAATCGACTTCGGGCAGGGCGGAAAGCGGCAAAAAACGCAGCGCGACGAGGCCGACCAGCATGATCGCCGCCATGAGCAGCGCCGTGCCGACCGGACGCAGGATAAAGACGCGGGATGGATTCATGCGGCTTACTGGCCCTCAGCCCCGGAGGCCTTGCGGCGATGGCCGTGGTGAGCCCCGGAGGCGCCCGACGCCGCGCCGGCCGATGAGGCGCCGCCTTTCTCACCTGAGGCACCTGAGGCACCTGAGGCACCTGAGGCACCTGAGGCGCCCGACGCATGTTTGGGCCGCTCGGCGGGAATCGTGATCGTCGAGCCTTCGCGCAGGCGGTCCGAGCCGTCGGTCACGACGCGCTCGCCCACGGCGAGGCCCGAGGCGATGCTGGTGCGCTCGGCGTCGACCGGGCCGACCTTCACGAGGCGCACGGTCACGGTGTTGTCGGGCTTGATCACATAGACATACGAGCCTTGCGAGCCGTTGAGCACCGCCGAGGTGGGCACGATCACCGCGTCGTGGATCGTGTCGACGAGCAGGCGCGCATTGACGAACTGATTCGGGAACAGCGACTGGTCGTCGTTGGCGAAGCTCGCGCGCAGCTTCACGGTGCCGGTCGTGGTGTCGATCTGGTTGTCGATGGTCTGCAGGAAGCCGCTTTCGAGCAGCGTGGTGTTGCTGCGGTCGTAGGCCGAGACCGACATCTTCGTGCCCGTGCGCAACGGCTTCATGATGCTCGGGAGATTGTCTTCCGAGGTCGTGAAGATCACGCTGATCGGCTGCAGCTGCGTAAGCACGACGATGCCGTTGGTGTCGCCGGGCGTGACGTAGTTGCCGGCATCGACCTGGCGCAGGCCCACGCGCCCCGACACCGGCGCCGTGATGCGCGCATAGGTGAGGTCGAGCTTGTAGGTGTCGATGTTGGCCTGATCCGACTTGACGGTGCCTTCGTACTGCTTCACGAGCGAGGCTTGCGTGTCCACTTGCTGGCTCGCGATCGAGTCTTGCGCGAGCAATGTCTGGTAGCGCTTGAGGTCGAGGCGGGCGGTGGCGAGCAGCGCCTGATCGCGCGCGAGCTGGCCTTCGGCGTTGGCGAGCGAGATCTGATAGGGGCGGGGGTCGATCTGTGCGAGCACGTCGCCCTTCTTCACCATCTGGCCTTCCTCGAAGTTCACGCTCTGCAGCGTGCCGGAAAGTTGCGTGCGCACCGTGACGTCGGCGAGCGGCGTGACCGTGCCGAGCGCCGTGATGACGATGGGCATGTCGCCGGCCCTGGCGGTTGCCACGCTGACGGGCTGCGGCATGTTCGCCATCGCGCCGGGGCCGCCGTGACGCATGCGTGCGCCGCTCGCGGCGGCGGGGCTGGCGGCACCGCTCGGGTTCTTGTTCCAGGGCTGCCACCGCAGCAGCGCGATGGCGGCGACGATCAGCACGATGGCGAGCGCGATCAGCTTGCCGCGGCTCTTGCGCGGCGCCGGGCCCCCCGAAGGGGCAGGGGCGGGCGGCGTATCTCGACGAGGGGAATCCGGGCGCTTTTCTTCTTTATCCATCGGTCAGGTCGGTAACGAAATCGGTGACGTGCTTGTCGGTTGAGCGGATTGGTCGGGTGCGCGAGCGGTCGGCGAGGGCGGTGTGCGCCACCACCTTCGGCCACGCCCGCTCACGTATGACGCGATGCTACGCGAGACGCCCGCAAGGTTGATGTCAGGTGCTTGTTGAGCGCCGCCTCGCGGGCCGTCCGCGGCCTTGACGCCTGACGATACGGCCACCGGCGCGGGCGACTGGTGCGAGCGACCGGCGTGGTTGTCGGCGTGGGTTGCCGGCGCGTTGCCGCGCCGATGCCTTTGAGCGCCCTGCGCGCTCGCCGCGCAAAGGCACCTGCGCACCTGCGGCGGCCGGCGCGAGGCTAGCCGATGTCAGGCCGGGAGCCAATGCAGCCAAAAAGCATGATGCTACGTCGGTGTCTCCGTTACAGTCCAGCCCTGTATCTTTCGGGACGTTACGGCGGTTACAGCTCGTCCCATCTGTTGTAGGAAGGGGTGACGGGCCATGGGAGAACACGGATGCGGCAGACGCGGGCGGGAAATTGGGGAGAAATGTTTGATGGTTCGCGTATTCTGGCGAGATTTTGCTTGACTTAGTCAGCGGCTGGATAAAAAATTCAACCTGATTTCGACCTGACCTCGGAGGCTCCGAGGCGCTCTGGACATACCGGGCGCCGGTCGCCTCGGCTCGTTTGGCAAGGGTTTCGCATAGCGGCCTGAACCGAGAACCCCGCGAACCTTGCGGGGTTTTTAAGTGTCTCGAAGTATGCATTTTGCATAAATTCAGAGGCCAGCCCAGCGTCCCGGTCCAGCGGTCGAATACCGTCTCTCAGGTTCTAGCACGGCCCTCGGAATGGCTAGAACTTTTCAAAGCGTCACGTTCACACGTGGCGCTTTTTTTTCCATTGGTCGCAACAACGACGGGTGCGGGAACTTGTGCTCTCGCACGCTTAGTTGGTGTTACCGGGGAAATTCACCCTGCATGGAAAAACATTGGCTTCAGACGGAATAATTTTCCTTTTCGTCGCCCGCCACTAATAATTCGGAAATAAATGCAGGTTGTTTGATGGTCGCCTGGCGGAATTTGACAGCAACTCACTTGCCTGATATTTTCAGCGCGATTTTCTGACGCAAGCATTTATTGCGCTGGCATAGGTGCTGACATAAGCGCGCTGGCATAAGCGGCTGCAGTGTCGTTGCCAATTTAAAGCGCATATAGCCGAAATTCTACCGGGGAGCAGTTCGTGAACTTTACCGCCATCCAGCGTGTATTTATTGGCGCGCTCCCGTCGCAGGACACGCGCCCGTTCAGATTATATTGGCGTGCCTCTCAAAAGGACCTTGCCGGCTTGTTGTTTCTTCAGCGTCTGGACATTCGTGAGGACCTGTGCGGGGGCATCGAAGGACGGCTTTCCTGTATCTCGACAAGCAACGGCATTGCACTCCAGAATTTTCTGGGCCAGCCGGTGACGGTCCAATTGATGACCGATAAAGGGACGCTACAGTCAATCTGCGCGATTGTTACGGACGCGCATGAAGGCGAGTCGGATGGCTCACTCGCGACCTATCAACTGGTGGTGCGCGATGCGCTTTCGATTCTCGAGCGCCGCGCCAATACGCGGATTTTCCGCACCCAAAGCACGCTGGATATTATCCAGACGCTGGTCCGAGAATGGCGCTCGCGAAGCAGCACGCTCGCGGCGACATTCGATATCGACGTGTCGCGCCTCGATGCCTCTAAATATCCGGTTCGCGAACAGACTCTGCAGTTCGACGAGTCGGACGCGGATTTTATCCGGCGTCTATGCCGGCGCGAAGGCATCGCGTGGTTCATCAAGGCAGGCGCGCAGGAGGGGGGCTCGGACCTGAGCGAAGAGCCGTTTCACACGCTGGTTTTCTTCGATAACGTCATCAAGCTCGAGCAGTCGCCCGCGGGTACGGTTTCCTGGCACGCCGACGCGGCCATCGGCATGAGCGACTCCATCACGCTGCTTACGACGGGCCGGCAGCTTGTGGCCGGTTCCGTGCGCCGTGCCAGCTGGGACTACAAGCCCAGCCAGATGGACACGCTGCAGGCTCCCACGCGCGTCGATCAGGGCGTGGCCGGTAACGATCTTGCCCGGCTGCTATCCGATGCGCGAATCGACGCTCCCCATATGGCGGATTCCCCGGACGACAACCAGCGCCTCGGGCGCGCGCGTCTGATGGCTCACGGCGCGCAGGCCGTGCGCATGGACGGCGCCAGCGGTGTGCGCAACCTCGCGGTGGGTACATGGGTGGCCGTCGCGGGTCACCCGGAGCTCGACCGCTTGCAGGAGGTCGATCGGCGCGTGATCGTCACGACGCTGCATCACCGCGGTGAAAATAACCTGCCCAAGGATTTGAACGAGCGCGCGCAGGGGCTTTTCACTGCCAGCCGGTGGCACTTCGACTCGCCACCGGTATCGGTCGATACCCGTATGCGGCCCGCGACGCTCGACGCTTCGGAGTCCAGCCGTTACGAAAACACCTTCACCGGCGTGCCGCGCGGCACGCCACTCACGCCGATATATGACCCGCGAGTCGACTTGCCGCGTGTCCATCCCATCACCGGCGTGGTGGTGGTGCCCGACGGCGAAGAGGTTCATTGCGACGAATATGGCCGGATCTTCGTCCAGATCCAGGGTCTCGATGAGGCCGACCATGCGCATGCCAGTGGTGCCGGCACCCGGGGCACACCTGCCGATAGCGCCGCAGTGCGGGTCCTCGGCGGGTGGGCGGGCGCGAATTATGGACAGCACGTGCTGCCGCGCGGGGGCATGGAAGTCTTGCTCGACTTCATGAATGGCGACCCGGACCGGATGTACGTCGCCGGTGTCTTCGCGAACGGGCAAAACATGCCCGCCACCTTCAGCCGCACGGGTGGTTTGCCGGGCAACCGCTACCTGACTGGCCTTCGCTCGCAGGAAATCCAGGGACAGCGATACAACCAGTTGCGGCTCGACGATACGCCGTCCCAGATCAGCGCGCAGCTGGCGAGCGAGCACGCGCACTCGCAGCTCAATCTCGGGTATCTGACGCAGCCTCGAACCGACGGCAAGGGGGCGGACCGGGGCGAAGGAGCCGAGTTGCGCACGGATGCCGCGGCTGCTGTTCGCGCGGCGCAGGGCATTCTGCTGACCACCTATGCGCGTTCCCAAGCCACAGGTGGCCAGATGGAGCGGGATGAGCTGCTCAAGTTGCTGGGCGAATGCACGGAACTGTTCAAGGCGCTCGGAGACTATGCCGGGCAGCACGGCGGCCAGGCGGCGGACGGAACCGGGCAAAGTGCCGTCGCGAATGCCGTCAAGGGCTGGTCGCCGGGCAATGGCACCGGCGGGTCGGCCGCAAGCACTGCAGGCGCGTCGCAAGCGCTCATCGCCTTGGGTGCCCAGGACGGAGCCGTCAACGTTACGCCGAAGACGCACGTCACCTACGCGGGCGAGAACATCGATCAGGTCGCGCAGCAGCATCTTCAACTGATGAGCGGGCAACGTCTGAATGCAACCGCTGGGCAGGGCATGCAGTTGTTTGCTCGAGGAAAGGGCGTTCAGGTGTTGGCCGGAGAAGGGCCGGTGACCGTGCAGTCGCAGGCCGATGCGCTGGCCGTCAGTGCGCAAAAGGGCGTCCAGATCAGCAGCAACGAGAGCGAGATCCTCCTTAGCGCACCGACGGTCCGCTTCGTTGCCGAAGACGGTAGCTACGTCAAGATCGGAGGCGGCGGCATCACGCTGGGAACAAGCGGCGATATCCATTTGCTGTCCGCGTCTCACCAATGGGGCGGCCCGTCGACGCAAGGCGCACCCAAAGCGGCTTTCAACAACCAGCCGACGGACCAGCGCTTCCGGCTGCATTACACGGGCGACACGCCCGATGCGCCGTTGCCGGCGGCCAATCAGGCTTACCGGATCACGACGGACGATGGCCGTGTGATCGAGGGCGTCACCGACGCGAAAGGATTGACGAGTGTCGTCAAAGACGATGCGATGCGCATCCTGAAGATCGACATCCTTCGGTCAGAACTTTGAGGCGAGAAGACCATGACCGATACAGCAAAGGGCACAAAAGCAATCGGCTCGGGAGCCGGCGTGACGATGTCAAACCGGTCGAACGACCGCAACGTCGCCCGGCCCCGCGACTTGCCAGGCGTGCTGATTTTCTCGCACGGCGTGAACGATCCGGGCGCGAACTACGAGACGGTAGAGGAAGGACTCTGCCAGGGACTTAACGAGCGGCTTGACCGGGCCGATATGATCAAGGGCGAGTACGGTGCCCAATACAAGGATGCACTCGATAAACGGGCAAAGGGACAAAGCAATGCGCAAATGAACGTGATCGCGAGTGATCCGGACACCTATCTGTATCAGCGTGACGGGGTATCGGCTCATTCGGTATTCATCCCGTTCTATTGGGGCTACCGGGCGTCCCCGGCAGAAGTCAAAAAGGACAAGAGCGGAAATCCTGCCAGGTTGCGTACGCAATATCAGGATGTACGCGGCAATCGTCTCGATGCGCATTTCGCGAAGGCTGGTGGAATGTTCAACAATGCGACCGTGAGCATTCCCGATATGTTCGGGAAGGGTTTCACATCGACCTGGGCGACCCGGGCATTGATGAACGCTCACCAGATGAACAACTATCAGTTCTCGGGGGCCAGTCCGGACCGCCGCTATCAGGTGTTCGCCGCCCAGCGGCTGGCAATGCTGATTGCCGAAATCCGGGAGGTTGCGCCAGACGAGACGATCACCGTGATGGCGCACAGCCAGGGGACGATCGTCAGCTTGCTGGCACAGGCACTGTTGCATGACCAGGGCAAGCGCTACGCGGACTGTCTCATCCTCGTGGATAGCCCCTATTCGCTCAACGACAGTCTGTTCTTCTCGAAGGTTTCCCAGGCCTATGTCCCACGCCAGACGGTCCAGGCAAAATTGCAGACGCTCGTCAACATCGTCTCCGAGGTGACGAGGAGTCCTCACCAGCTTCCTCCCTTGAAGGACCTCTGCGTAGACAGTGCAAACCACGGTGGCCGCGCGGGTCACAAGTGGAGCCCGACCAAAGGCAGCCGGCTCGATCAGAACGGCAAGCCGGTTTCGTTTGACGAGCGGGACAATCGAGGCCGTGTGTACCTGTACTTCTGTCCGTCCGATTCGACGGTGGATCTCCCGATCGTGCAAGGTATCGGCACCCACGGCATTGCGGACACCGTGGATGCAAAAAACTACTATTGGGACGGTAACCACACGAGGCCGCAAAGCGCCACCGACACCAGCGACGCCATGAAGGCGCTCGAGAAACTGAATTTCCGGCAACGTGTCTGGGCGGTGCCGGACCCCGCAAAGACCACGATCCTCGTTGGCGCGAAGCCACAAGTCGTAGACATTCCGGCTATCGGTAAACGCACGATCAACGGCGATCAACTGACACCGGCGTTCGTTCCGCGCATGCACGGCGGAGAACTGAAACACAAGGTCGGAAAGGAAGCGCCCGACGCTGTCACTCAGGATCTCGCGCTGGGTAACTCATATGCTGCGTTCCAATGGAAGCCATTGCCGATCTCGTCCGGTTCGACCATCGAGAGTCTGCAAAAGCAGTTCAACGCCGGCAAGAGTCTCGACGATCAAACGAGCAACGTGCAGATGGTCAACGATGGCTTCGGGCATATCACGGCCTGGCGCGAAGAAACGCCGGGTGAAGCACGAGCGCGGATGTCAGGCGATGAGGCGTCGTTGATCAAGCAGGGCGAGTACGGCCCGTTGAATCGCACGGGCGTGTTCACGGCGAACTCCTATCACTCGGCGATCCTGCGTGATCCATGGAATCAGCGATGGGGTACGGCCATGGATGTCGCGCTCGGGCAGGCCAGGACACTTGATGACAAGGATTGGCAGCAACTCTGGATTGCGATTGCCGACTGGAAAAGCTCATACGAAGACATCCATTCGCTCGCCAAGTTTTCGAGCTTGACGCCTGACGGGCAAAAAATGGTCAAGCTGGCGAGCGATTACTACTGGTCCGGCACGCTGCCTGACGCGGCGGTGCCCAAAGAGCCTCCTGGTCTTGTGGTGAGCCAGACAGAAGACCAGCGCTCGAACCCTGAGAAACCGGTCACACCCGTTTTCAAGTGGGACTTTAGCTCGCTGCCGCGAGGATAGTCATGAAAATCAATAATCTTCGGCTCGTCCTGCTTGCGGTCCTCGGACTGGTGTTCATCGGGATTCTGTTTGAACTGCTCCGTCACGCTTCAGTTGGCTCAGGAGAAGCTTCGCAAATGTCGTCATTCGGTACCGCGGGAAAGGCATCCCTTATTGCAGTGCTGCTCGCGATCGTTGGGGCCACGATGTGGCTCACCGGTGGCGTACGTGCGGTAGATGCCCAGTCGAGGGTGTCAGCTCCGGCAACATCCAGCTCAACCGGTGAAGCATCATCAGGCGCGGCTGCAATCCCGCTCACAAGCCTGCAGGTCAGGGGGCTTGGCATCACCGTCGACGAACTCAGTCAGGATGAGATCTGGCAACACATACTCGCGAAGGCCGATACCCACGCATCGATCTACTCGAACGTCCCCGCGGACTACCCTTCGAGCCCAACTATTTTGTCGAGCAACTCACGTTTGCGGATCGGCCTGGCGCTACACGCGGGTGCTGGAGAGTGGGTCGAATACACACCGTTGCCGGTGTTCGTGTTCGGCCCGCCCAAGGATGCCGCCAATCCGTTCGGCGCCGCGGTCTCGATCAGCCGCGCAAGACAGGAAGGGAGTTTGCCGTTCCATCTATTTCTGGTCCAGCAAGCGGCCAACGATGCGGGCCTTTCACTCGACGACGTGTTCCATTTCTTCGATGCGAACCCTGAGGTTCCGGCCGCGCTGATTTTCTGTACCGATGGGATGGTCGTGCGCAAGCTGCTCGGCAAACCCGGTGCTGGCCAGTCAGCGAACGTGCCCGTCGTGCCGAAGGTATTCGACAGTAACGTGGCGCTCCTCGTGACGCGCCCGGAGCGGGTGGAGCAGATGCATGCCTTCGCGGTCAACGAGCCTGATAGCGTGGATACGCGCGAAACGCAGTACGACCTGGTGAAACTCTGGAACTTCTACTGGGAAGAAACGACCTCCTATGACGATCAGTATGTCGCTGACGAGCAGGCACGCGGTGTCGGCGACCCCGTCAAGCCACATACCATGAGCGTTGCATGGTGGCGATCGCGTTTGCCTTCGCTTTGGCATCAGACGGAAAACAAGGGGCCGGGTCAATTTCGACCGGATGTCTGGACGCCGGTACGCTGGACAACCTGGCAGCTCAAGGAGTTCGATGACTCGCCGGTGCTCGGGTACATTCACCGGCCGGTGCGGGTCCGCTTCACTGACGACCATGGATCTGCGTTGCGAGAGCAGGAGCAGGCGGCGGCACTTCAGCAAGGCTGGAAGACGGTACTTTCAGCCGACGGGTCGACCGGTCATCCAGCGCGTGTGTTCTTCGACACGACCGGCGCGAGGGATTGGGTTATCCCGCTTACGCAGGCGCTGGGCGCGCAGGCCGATGCGCCTTCGCCGGGAAACGTCAAGGAAGGGTTCGACATTGGCTACCGGCTCGGCAATACTGGTGTGAGTTCCGCATTGGTCCAACTCGGCCTTTCTTTGATGGCCGGATACGGAGACGGGAAATCGAGCGTGGTGGTCAATCGGAATCCGAACGGCTATGCCGAATTCATCGCGGTTACGCCACCTTCGGATGCAGAAAAGAAGCGCTACGCAGCCGCCAAGGGCGACAACCCGTTCGAATACAAATCAAATGACTGATATCTCTGAAGAGTCGCGATCGCAGGATCGCGCGAGCGCAACGGGCATAGCGCCCGCTACGTCGATACGAGCGAGATTTTTCTTGCTGGCGGTCGCGGGCGCGGCAGTCGCTGGCGCCGCGATCCTTGGCTACTCATCGCTCTATTGCCGGGAACTCGTGGGCGCCGTGTTCTGGGCGTTTTTTATCGGCGTTGGCGGGCCCGCCGTCGCGGCAACGGATTCGCCGGGGCTGTTCTGGATGGTGCTTCTCGCGTACGTCGCTGTGGTCTTCATTGGCAGCCGGCAAACGCGGTTTCGGCTGACGTGGTCGCGATTCGCTCTCGCCATCGTCGCAAGCTATATCGCGGCTGCGTTGATCACATGGATCTTCGTTTCTCCAGGCGTGTGCAATCTCGCATGAGTACGGTCTCTATTGGACAAGGTGGCGTGCTTGTGGCCGAAATCGGTGCCAGGCGAGCACCACCTGGCGGCCGGAGGAAAGCGTCATGCGTGGCGTAATCCGTGTGGGCGACTCGACGAGTCACGGCGGCAAGGTCGTCTCGGGGCAGGACGGCTCAGTGGTTTTGGGCCGCGCCGTGGCATGCGTTGGGGACCGGTGTACGTGTCCGAAGCCGGGACACAACGATTGCCGGATTATCGAGGGCGATGAAAAGGTACAGATCGACGGCCGTGCTGTGGCATTTGACGGCCACAGAACGTCATGCGGCGCGACGCTGATTTCCAGCGTTGCTACGTCGGGAATAGTTTGATAGGGTCGGGCGGCCGCCGCAGGGGGTGGCAGGCCCGCATGCGCAGCGCGATTGATCGCCAGTCAGTCCACGACGTGCGGCTAAAGCAACAGGCCAGGGTGGCTGATGTCGGATCTCATCACTAGTTACGAACGGGAACTTCTTCTACTGCGGCGCGGGCTGGCAGAATTCGGCGCGCGTCATCCGCGCGTGGCCGCACGCCTGTCCATGACGGGGGAGCACTCGGAGGACATGCACGTCGAACGGATGATCCAGGCAGCCGCGTTGCTCAATGCGCGGGTGCGGGAGCGCCTCGAAGACGATGTGCCCGACTTCACCGCGCCGCTGCTCGAGGTTCTGTACCCCGAGTTCCTTCGGCCGTTCCCATCGTGCTCCATCGCGTGCTTCGAGCCGAACGCGGCCGTCGACCGCCTGCAGAAGCCGGTCGTGATCAAGCGCGGCACGCATCTGACGACCCGGCCCGGCGCCTACGGCTTCCGGACCATCTACGATGTCACGCTTGCGCCACTGCGTATCGATGAGGCCATCTATCGGTTGCCGTCCGCGGTGCCCTCCAGCGTGCAGTTGCCCCAGGGCGCGAGTGGCGTCTTCTCAATCAGTTTTTCTGTGCGTCCCGAAACGTTCGCGTTCGCCGGTGCGGCACCGGCGATCGCGCGGGTTTTCGTCGATGCATCCGGGATGGCCACTGCATCGCTCATCGACGCGCTCATCCACAGGGCCAGGACTGCCTTTGTCGAGGTCGATTCGAGCGGGCGCTGGAGTGTGCTGGATGCCATACCCGTCTCGTGCGCCGGCTTCGGCGAGGAAGAAGCACTGATCGAGCGCCCAGACGCCGGGAAGTCCCAATACCGGCTGCTGCTCGAATATTTCGCCTATCCGCAAAAATTTCACTTCCTGGACTTCCATCTGGGACAGATTCAAAACGGCCGGGGCGCGATACGACGCCTTACCCTTCATGTGCCCGTCTGTGGCCTTCATCCCGATACGGCTGCTGCGACGTCGTTGGCGGGATTGACGGCGAGTAACTTCAGGATGGGCTGCACGCCGGTGGTGAACCTTTTCACCTGCGCGGCGGAACCGATCGCCCTGAAGGACGTGACGCTGCCAGCCTGGCCTTTGGTGCCGCAGACTGTTTCGCCGGCCGCGACCGCCGTATGGGCCGTGAAATCGGTGCGGCTCACGCGGGATGGAGGCGCACGGGATGGCGGCGGCAGTTCGTCGTCAAGAGAGATCAAGCCGTTTTACTCGCTTGAGCATCATGCGGGCTTCGGCAGTTCCACGACCGGAAGGCCGGCCCTGTACTGGCTAGCGCAGCGTGAGGCTCGCTCCGAATTGCAGCGCCGTGCTTCGGAGTGTGTCCTCTCGTTCGTTGACGGACGCGGCGAGGGGACCGAGCCGCCGCGCGACGAACAGATCGACGCCATGCTCGTCTGCAGCAACGGCGACTTGCCGTCGTCGATGCAATGGGGCGACCCGAAGGGGGACTTTACTTACCCGGACCGTTCCGTTGTCGGCAAAATCACGCTGCTCCACAAGCCAACCGACGGTGCGCCGCGCCCGCTCGCACGCAACCGTTACTGGAACCTCATCCAGAGCCTGTCGGCCGGCCCGTTCAATCTTGACCAGTCCGGCCTGCCTGCCCTGAAGTCGCTGATGGAGGGCCACGTGCCCCTAGGCGCGCCATCGGGCGAGCAGCAGATCAGTGCCATCGTCGGACTCACCCGCGAGACCGTGAGCGAGTGGGTCGTGGACAAGCTCCAGTCCAGAATGGTTCGAGGGCAACGGGTGCGGCTCGCGATCGACGAGGGCGCTCTGGGTGGTTCGCCGCTTGCCGTCTATGCGCGAGTACTCGAAAGCGTATTCGTCCGGTACGCACCAGCACATAGCTTCGTTCAACTGGTCATCGTCTCGGCCAACAATGGTGCGGAGTTGGCCCGAGGCCAACTTCTGCCTGGTGTTGTGCCGCTGGTTTGATGCTGGGGCCTTGTGATTCATGAGCGAATAGAGCCTTTCGCCAGCAGGTTGGCGCGCCTCGCTGCCACTGCTTGCGTGGGCGGCGCGCCATGCGTCGACGCCGCCCACGCGCCCCGAAGCCTCAGGACACCGCTTCGCGCTCCGGCGTCGCGGTGATCTTGTGGATCGACAGGTCGGCGCCGCTATATTCGTCCTCCTGATCGATGCGCAAGCCCACGGTGGCGCGCAGCGCGCCGTAGACCGCGAAGCCGCCGAGCGAGGCGATCACGATGCCGGCAATCGTCCCGACAATCTGGGCGCCGAGCGAGATGCCGCCGGCTCCGCCCAGCGCGTGCGCGCCGAAGATGCCCGCCGCGATGCCGCCCCACGCGCCGCACAGGCCGTGCAGCGGCCATACGCCGAGCACGTCGTCGATGCGCCAGCGGTTCTGCACGCAGGTGAACATGTAAACGAACAGCACGCCGGCCACCGCGCCCGTCGCCAGCGCGCCGAGCGGATGCATCACGTCCGAGCCCGCGCATACGGCCACGAGCCCCGCGAGCGGTCCGTTATAGGTGAAGCCCGGGTCGTTGCGGCCCGCGAGCCAGGCGGCGAGCGTGCCGCCCACCATCGCCATCAGCGAGTTCACGGCGACGAGGCCGCTGATCTTGTCGATGGTCTGCGCGCTCATCACATTGAAGCCGAACCAGCCCACCGCGAGCACCCAGGCGCCGAGCGCGAGAAATGGGATGCTCGAGGGCGGATGGGCGGCCACGCGTCCATCGCGCGAATAGCGCCCGTGGCGCGGGCCGAGCAGCAGCACGGCGGGCAGCGCGACCCAGCCGCCGAACGCGTGCACCACCACCGACCCGGCGAAGTCGTGAAACGGCACGCCGAACACGTGCGTGATCGCATCCTGGAAGTGCAGGCGGTTGTTCCACACCATGCCTTCGAAGAACGGATAGATGAAGCCGACGATCACGAAGGTCGCGAACAGCTGCGGGTTGAACTTCGAGCGCTCCGCGATGCCGCCCGAGACGATGGCCGGGATCGCCGCCGCGAAGGTGAGCAGGAAGAAGAAGCGCACGAGCTGATAGCCGTTGTGCTCGGCGAGCACGTCGGCAGGCGAGAAAAACTGCACGCCGTAGGCGAGGGTGTAGCCGATGAAGAAGTACGCGATCGTCGAGACCGAGAAGTCGACGAGGATCTTCACGAGTGCGTTGACCTGATTCTTCTTGCGCACGGTGCCGAGTTCGAGGAACGCGAACCCTGCGTGCATGGCGAGCACCATGGCGGCGCCTAGCAGCAGAAACAGCGTGTCGGTACCGGTCTTGAGATTGTCCATCCTTGCGTCCTGCCCCTTGCCCAAAATGGGCGCATAAATAGGCGCACACTGAGCAAGATGCGGGCCAGCTTCGCGCCAAACTGGTGAGCGGCGCAGGGAGGCAAGCCTTTTGACGGTGCGTGCGTGCACCGCAGCGGCTACGGCGTGCGCCGCGATTGCGCGCACGAAATGCGTGCGCACACTGCGGGTGCAAGGCGACCCGGCACATTTGCAGTGCCAGCGCGCCAAGTTGGTGAAGTTGCGCGCCAGATCAGGGCAAGTTATTCGATTTTCCTTTCCATTCCAACGTCTTGTCGGTGATTCGAAATGATTGGGCGGGCGGTGCGGATGCCGGGCTCGGGAATGCGGCACTTAGGGCGCACGTGGGGTGCAAACGCCGACATAATGGTCGAACTATTTCCTCAGTCGTCCGGACGCCCCGAACCGCCACTCAATGCGCCTCACCACCAAAGGGCTGCTGCTGATCGCGATCCCAGCCGTCTTCGAATTGACGCTGCTATCGGCTATCGTGAAGGCCGAGGCCGACGCGGAAGGCGCCGAGTTCTGGGGCCAGCACAGCCAGGCCGTGCTCGCGCAAGCGAACCGCGTGCTGGAGCCGGTGCTGGTCGAGTCGGTGCAACTGCGCGGCGCGGTGGCCGCCGGCGATGCGCAGTTTTCGACGCCGGTCCAGATGTGGATGGATGTCGACCAGCGCATCGACCGGCTCGCGGAGCTCGTCTCCGACAATCCGTCCCAGGTCGAGCGCGCCGTGCAGATCCGCTATGCGGTGCAAACCTATCGCCAGTGGTCGGAGCGCATTCAGGATCTGCTGCACTCGGGGCGCCGCGCCGAGCTCATCGAGCGCTTTCGCGCTTCCACGGACTTCGATGCGCTCGACCGCGTGCGCACCCAGGTCACCTCGTTCCAGACCGAGGAGCGGCGCCTCGACGTGATGCGCGTGACGCTCGCCGAGCAGGCCCGCGCCCAGCAGCAGTCCCTCATGATGACCGCGGTGATCGGCTCGATCACGCTGGTCGCGCTGGCCGTCTGGCTCTTCACGCGCGGCGTGCGCGGGCGGCTCAATGCGCTTTCCGACAACGCGGGGCGGCTCGCGGGCAACGAGCCGCTCGCGCCGCTCGCGACCGGCAACGACGAGATCGCCGAGCTCGATCTCACGCTGCATCAGATTAGCCAGCGGCTAGTTGAGGCGGAGCGGCTGCAGCTTGGCTTTCAGGCCGACCTCGCGCGGCGTGCCGAGCAGCTCGCGCGCATCAACGAGAATCTGCGCCAGCAGACCCAGGAAAACGAGATGTTCATTCACAGCGTGTCGCACGATTTGCGCGCGCCGCTCGTGAACCTTCAGGGCTTTTCGCGCGAGCTCAACCACGCCTGCGACGACTTGCGCGAGCGCGTGGCGCGCTCGCCGCTTGATCCCGAAGCGCGTGCACGCATCGAGCGGATCATCAACGAGGACATCGGCGAGGCGCTGCGTTATCTGCAGACGGCGGTGCTGCGCGCCTCGCATATCATCGACGCGCTCTTGCGGCTCGCGCGCGTGGGCCGCGTGGAGTACCGGCGGCAGCGCGTCAACGTGCGGGAGCTGGTGCAGCGTGTGGTCGACGCTATGCACGCGTCGGTGCGCGCGCGCAACGCCCAGGTGAGCGTGCGCGAGCTGCCGCCGGTGTGGGGCGACCCCACCGCGCTCGAGCAGGTCTTCGCAAACCTGATCGGCAATGCGCTGAACTATCTCGATCCCTCGCGCGAGGGGCGCGTCGAGATCGGCACGGCGAGCGCGCCACCGGGGGTGGAGACGCTGCAGATTTTCTACGTGCGCGACAACGGTCTAGGGATTCCCGAGGTGGCCAAGCCGCGCCTGTTCCAGGCCTTCCAGCGCATGCACGGCAACGTCGCGCCCGGCGAGGGCATTGGTCTCGCGCTTGTGCGCCGCATGGTCGAGCGGCATGGCGGGCGTATCTGGGTGGAATCGGTCGAAGGCGAGGGCACGACGTTCTATCTTTCGCTGCCCGACGCGCTTGCCGTCGTGCCGCCGGCGCCAGGCGTGGCTGCGGCGCTCGTGACCGCGCACGAGCGCTCGCGTGAGCGGTACGGCGACGGCACGACCGAAAACTCTGCGGGCGGCGGCGTGGCGTTGTCGGCGGCTGGCAATGGCGTGC
Source organism: Paraburkholderia silviterrae (assembly GCF_004353915.1). Taxonomy (GTDB): domain Bacteria; phylum Pseudomonadota; class Gammaproteobacteria; order Burkholderiales; family Burkholderiaceae; genus Paraburkholderia; species Paraburkholderia silviterrae. Next base: position 225,115 of record NZ_SMRP01000002.1, read on the forward strand.
CGGGTGGCGGCGCGGCGTTGTCGGTGGCGGCGGCCGGCAACGGCGTGCCGGGCGGCGCGGACGTGGCCGGCGCTCCGGCTGCGGGCTGGCCGCGGGCGGGGCGATAGGCCCTTCAGGGGGCCGTGCAGGAAGCCGGCCTGGGTTCGACAGGAACGCGGCTGACTGCCTGGGGCGCCATCCGGGTCAGCAGGCGAAAATGCGTCGCTGCTTGAGCAGGCTGCGGCCGCGGATCGACCACAGGCAACCCGCGACGGCTAGCGCGAGCACGACGGCCAGCGCCGCGTGAGGATTCAGATGCCCGATGGGCATGCTGCCCGGCGAGACGAGGGTGCGCTCGAGCATGAACAGGGCGCTCCACAGCGCGATGCCCGCCTGAATCAGCATGCGCGTGCCGCGCGCGTGGCGTGCGCGCTCGGCCGAGGTCCCGCGCCGGCTCGTGCGCCTGCAAAAGAATGCGATTGCCATCAAGACAATCGCGAGTAAAACAACCCAATCCGTCAGATCCATCGCCGCACATTCCTGCAATCAAAACGATATTGTCGGAAGTGCGGGGTTTGACTGACATCAGAGTGGTCTGAATCTTCGCGCGCTTGAGTTAAAGATTGTCAGACACGCGCGCCACGGCCCGGCGGGCGATGCCGGCAGATGAGGCGCGCCATCCGCGCACGGCGGCGGCGCGCGGCGGACACTTCAGGGCTCGATGCGCGTGCCGAGCAATGCGAGGAATTGCCGCAGCCATTCGGGATGCGCGGGCCAGGCCGGTGCCGTGACGAACGGCGCATCGGTCACGGCGCTGTCGATGGCGATATCGGCATATTCGCCGCCTGCGAGCCGCACTTCGGGCGCGCACGCCGGGTAGGCCGAAATGCGCTTGCCGCGGATGACCTCGGCGGCGGCGAGCAACTGCGCCGCGTGGCAGATCGCGGCGACCGGCTTGTTCGCGTGCGCGAAGTGCTGCACGAGCTCGATCACCTTCGGGTTCAGGCGCAGATACTCGGGCGCGCGGCCGCCCGCAATGGCGAGCGCGTCGTAGTCCTTGGGATCGATCTCGTCGAAGCTGGCGTTCAGCGCGAATTGATGGCCCGGTTTTTCGGTATAGGTCTGGTCGCCCTCGAAGTCGTGGATCGCGGTTTTTATGCGCTCGCCGGCCTTCTTGCCGGGGCAGACGGCATCGACCTTGTGGCCCACGGCCTGCAGCGCCTGAAATGGCACCATCGTTTCATAGTCTTCGGCAAAATCGCCCGTGAGAAAGAGGATCTTCTTGGCTGCCATCGCCTGGCTCCTGTGGTGTTGGGACGGTGGAACGGAACGGGTGCCCACGCAGTCTACTCCTGCATGCTTGACGATTTGACGAAGGCCGGCACGGCCGATCCGTACACCCAGCGCGCGCGTGACGCCGTGCTCTGGCGCGCGTACTTGGCGCAGCAAGACGCGGCGCCGCTTGCCTCGCTGTTTCGCGCCGCCATCCTGACGCTCGCGGCGCCCCACTACGACGCCGGGCAGCGCGCGGCCTGGGCTTCGGCGGCCGACGACCTCGACGCGTTCGACGCCCGTCTCGCGCGTGGCGTGACGCTCGTTGCCGAGCACGCGGGCAAGCCGGTCGCGTTCGGGCAGCTGTTTCCCTGCGATCACGTGGAGATGCTCTACGTCGCGCCGGACTGGACGCGGCGGGGTCTCGCCCGCGCGCTCATCGCGCGCTTCGAGGTGCTCGCGCGCGAAGCGGGGGCAAGCACGCTCGACACCGACGCCAGCGCGCTGGCGCGCCCCGTGTTCGAGTGCGCGGGTTTTTCGCTGGTCGCAGAAGAGATCGTGCGGCGCGGCAGCGTATCATTGCCGCGTTTTCATCTTTGCAAGCCGCTCGGTGCGGCATCTTTTTCAGGATGACTATGTCTTTGAAGGTTTCAAAACGGGTTTCAAAACGGTTGGGCATCGTGCCGGTTCTGCTGTGCGTGGCGCTTGCCGCAGGCTGCGACAAACAGAATGCGACGGTGTCCGATCTGAGCAAAAAGTCAGCCGACGCCGCGCAGCAGGCTGCCCAGCTCGCGGCCAGCCAGGCCGCCGCGCAGGCGGCCCAGACGCTGGACAAGGCCGCCAGCTACGTGAATCAGCAGCTCGACGCCGCGCAGCGCAAGCTCGATCAGGCGGCTTCGCAGACGCAAGCGCAGGTACAGCCTAAGTCGCAAGGCGAGGGCGCCAGCGCAGCGGTTGCAGAGGGCGCGAGCGCTTCGGCCGACGCGCTCGCCTCGCAGGCGCGCGGGCAGTGGCAAGCGGCGGCGAGCGCGGCCCACTCGATGCTCGGCAACGCGGCTGCGGCTACTGGCACGGGCCTGTCGATGGCGGGCAGTTCGCTGCAGCGCTGGGCTGCGAGCGGCGCAGCGGCGGCTGGCCCGGCTTCGGACCGCAGCCAATGACCGGCGCTGCGAGGGCTCGCGGTTGACGGGCGGAATTAATGTAATTATGATGGTTACACTTTATCTCGCCGTGATTCCTGCGACCGGTGTGTTGTGAATACGAGTAGCCGTTTTGCGTTTGCGGTCCATGTGCTCGCGCTGCTGGCGTTGCAGGAGGGCGTGCCGCTGTCCTCGGAGATCATCGCGGGCAGCGTGAACACGAATCCCGCGCTGATCCGGCGGCTCTTGACGATGCTCGCCAATGCGGGGCTCACGGCGTCGCAGCTTGGCGCGGGCGGCGGGGCGCTGCTGGCGCGCGAGCCGCGCACGATCGCGTTGCTGGACATCTACCGTGCGGTGGACGACGCGCAGCTCTTTGCCATGCATCGCGAAGAGCCCAATCCGGACTGCATGGTGGGGCGGCAGATCCAGCAGACGCTGCGCGGCATCATCAGCGACGCGCAGCGCGCCATGGAGGCGTCGCTCGCGACGCGCACGCTTGCCGAGGTCGTCGAGGACATGCAGCGCAACGAGCGCAAGCTCGAACGCGCGCGTGCACCGAGAGCGCCGCGGCGGGCGTGAGACCGACGAAGTCTGTGCGCAAAGTGCAGATGGATATCCTGACGGGGCGTTGCCCCGTTTTTTGGGCCTTTATCTGTAACTAATATAGTTACATAAATATTTCGTACAGGAGTCAGGAAATGAGCAAGTCACTGAAGATCGCCTTGTTTGGTGCAACCGGCATGATCGGCTCGCGCATTGCCGCGGAAGCGGCACGGCGCGGCCATCAGGTGAGCGCGCTGGTGCGCCAGCCCGAGCGCGTTGCTGCGGCGCCGAACGTCCACGCCGCGAAGGCCGATCTGCTCGACGCCGCGAACGTGGCGGCGGCGGTGCGTGGCCACGACGTGGTCGCGAGCGCCTACGCGCCGCCCGCGAACCGGCTCGACGACCTCCAGGCGGCGACTCGCGCGCTCATCGAAGGCTCGCGGGCCGCGGGCCTCAAGCGCCTCGTGGTGGTCGGCGGCGCGGGCTCGCTCGAAGTCGCGCCGGGCGTGCAGCTCGTCGATACCGCGGGCTTCCCCGATGCCTATAAGCCGATCGCGCTTGCGCACCGCATCGCGTTCAACGAATACCGCAAGGTGACGGATCTGGACTGGACCTGCTTCGCGCCGGCCGCGCTGATCGCGCCGGGCGAGCGTACCGGTACGTTCCGCACCGGGGCAAACACGTTGATCGCCGACGCCAATGGAGAAAGCCGTATCTCCGCCGAGGACTACGCCGTTGCGTTCGTCGACGAACTGGAGCAGGGCCGCTTCATCCGCCAGATTGCAACCGTGGCGTATTGAAGGGCGCAATGGCTCGATCGGCTGGGCAATCGGCGGCTTGATGGGCCGGTCGCTCAACCGAAGTGGGCGCAAGAGCGTGAAAGGGCGCGGGCCGGGGCGCTCGCGCTGGACGCTTGCATTCTGTTACGCACCCGTGACGCGTGCGTATGCCGACTGCGGCTACACTGAAGCGTCCTGATTTAGCCCCTTCGTCATGATTTCACGCTCCGGACGGGACGATGCGGGGGCGCAACCTGCCGCATCGCTTGCGTCACCCGCAAGGGATTGCGGCCCGTATTCACGCGCCGCCGTCACGGCGGACCGCATGCACTGGCTTTTGCGTCACGCATTCGCGCTATACGTGTGGCTTGCGCTATGCGTCGGTGCCGGCTTGCCCGTGAAAGCGCTGGCGGCTGGCCCCGCGGCGGCGGCCGTGCCCGTGCTGCCCGCGCTGCAAAGCCTCATCACGGGCGCACCCGCGTCGGCCTCGGGCGCCTCGGCGGCCCAGGCGGCTTCCGCACCCTCGCCGGCGAGCCAGGCCGAGTTCACGCGTTCGCTCAACAGCGTGATCGCCACGCTCGATGACGATCGCCAGCGCAATGCGCTCGTCTCCCAGCTCAAGAAGCTGCGCAGCGCCTCGCAGGACGTCGCGCCCGCGCCGGCCTCGGGCGCCGCCACGGCAACCTCGGGCCTGCTCGGCGCCATCGCATCGGGACTCGCCTCGGTCGAGTCGGACGCCCGCCGCGGACGCAGCCCGTTGCACTACTGGGCCGGCCGCTTCGGCGCGGCAGGCGTGGAGATCTATGCGCTTGCGTCGGGCGGAGAGGGCGAGAGCCCGGGACGCATCGTCTTCGACATGGTCGCGATGCTGGTGGGCTGGGGCGCGTGCGCCGCCGTGCTGCGCTGGCTCGAGCGGCGGCTCCTGCGGCGCCTGTCGATGGCGACGGGTCTGCGGCCCAATCCCACCACGCTCGAGCTGGTGTTCTTCGCGTTGCACCGCGTGGCGCCATGGATCGTCGCCTTCGTTGGCGCGCTCGTGGTCGAGCGGTCGATGCCCCAGGCGCTCGGGCGCACGCTGGGTCTCGTCATCGCCTATGCCATGGTCGCCGGCGCGGTGTTCTCGGCGATCTGCCTGATCATGTTCTCGCTGTTCGGCGCGGGGCATCGGCGTGCCGCCGTGCATGTGCTGATCCGCGACTCGCGCCGTCTGCTCTTTGCGATCGGCGTGCTCGCCGCGCTCGGCGATGCCGCCACCAATTACGAAGTCGCGCATCAGCTCGGCGTGAGCCTGGCGGCGCTCGTCTCGACCTTCGCGAACATGACCGCCGCCGTGCTCACGGCCGTGTTCGCGATCGCATTCCGGCGCCCGGTCGCGCATCTCATTCGCAACCGCGGCTATACGCTGCGCCACGGTCACAAGGCGCTGACCGAAATCTTCGATGTGCTCGCCTCGCTCTGGCAGTTGCCGATGCTGCTGCTGGCCGCCGCGTCGATCGTCGCGACGCTTGGCGGGTTGAGCAGCAACGAGAACGTGCTGCAGATCTCGGTCGTCACGGCGCTGTTGCTCGTGCTCGCGTTCTTCCTATCGGCGGTGATCATGCGCATCACGCGGCCGAACCCCACGCGGGTGCGGCGCCGCTCGCCGTACCTGCGCCGCCTGTTGCGCTTCGTGGGCACGCTGCTCGTGCTGTTCGTGTGGCTCGCGTTCTTCGAGTCGTGCGCGCGTCTCTGGGACATCTCGCTCGCGGCGATCATCGAGGCGAGCGTGGCCGCGCGCGGCATCGCGCACGCGATCTTCGCGATCCTGGTGACGGTGTTCCTCGCGTGGCTCGTGTGGATCGTGCTCGACACCGCCATCCTCGAAGCGCTCAATCCGAGCGGGCCGCGCACGAAGGGCCGCGCACCCAGCACGCGCGCGCGCACCATGCTGCCGCTCGTGCGCAATGCGCTGCTCGTGACGATCCTCACGATCGCGGGCATCGTCACCGCCGCGAATCTCGGCATCAACGTGACGCCGCTGCTGGCCGGGGCGGGCGTGATTGGTCTCGCGATCGGCTTTGGCGCCCAGTCGCTCGTGACCGACCTCATCACGGGACTGTTCATCATCATCGAGGAGACGATCTCGGTGGGCGACTGGATCGATCTGGACAACGGCCATGCCGGCACGGTCGAGCATTTGTCGATCCGCACGGTGCGACTGCGCGACGGGCAGGGCGCGGTCCACGCGATTCCTTTCTCGCAGATCAAGATCGTGAAGAACCTCTCGCGCGATTTCGCGTTCGCGGTGTTCGAGGTGCGCGTGCCGTTCTCGGTCGATCTCGACACGGTCACGCGCATCATCCGCGAGACGGGCGCCGAGCTCATCGCCGATTTCCGTTACCGGCGCGAAATCCTCGGTCCCGTGGAGGTGTGGGGGCTCGACCGCTTCGACCCGAACTGGATGGTCGTGAAAGGGCAGATCAAGACGCGTCCGCTGCAGCAGTGGAGCGTGGCGCGCGCGTTCAACGCACGTTTGAAGCGCCATATGGACGAGGCCGGCATCCAGATGCCGGTGCCGCAGATGCAGGTGCATATGGCCTCGCGCAGCGGGGACGATGAGCGCTTCGACGAGCCGCGCGCGCAAGACATGGAACATGGGGACCACGTGGGTCACGATCCCGCGGCGGCCCATGGCGTGAGCGCGCATGCGGATTCGGCGGCGCGCGGCGTGACGCGCGACGCCTCGCACGAACCGCGTCCGGCGCCGCCACCCACGGCGGGCCCCGAGGGCGCGCCGCCACAAATTCCCGCTGCCGGGCGGACCTGAGCGCGTTTCGCACACGCTGCGCGCTGCCCTGCGGCGTGGATTCGAGGCACATTTCGCAGAGCGAAACAGATTCGCCATTCTGTTCGGCGCCGCGCACCGCTATGCGAACATGACCGGCAAACATTCACTTGCCGGAGGCGAGAGCGTGACTTCATCGATCCGCGCGATTCAGGTGGCCGAGTCGGATGGGCGCGCACGCGGCGCGCTCGTGCAGATCGCAACTGCCGAACTCGATGCCGTCGCCGCTGGCGGTGTCGCAATCCGCACCGTGCACAGCGGCGTCAACTACAAGGATGCACTCGCGGTCACCGGAAGCGCGCCCATTATGCGGCGCTTGCCTTGCGTCGCGGGCATCGAGGCGTTCGGCATCGTCGAGGCGAGCGCCGACGCACGCTTTCGCCCGGGCGACGCGGTGATGGTGCACGGCTTCGGCATCGGCGTCGAGCACGACGGCGGCTTTGCCGAGCGCGTATGCGTGCCGGCGGACTGGGTCATGCCGGTACCGGCCGGGCTCGGACTCTTCGACGCGGCGGCACTAGGCGTCGCGGGCTACACCGCTGCGCTCGCCATTCATCGGATGGAGCACAACGGCCTCACGCCCGGCGCGGGCCCCGTTGTCGTGACGGGCGCGACGGGCGGCGTCGCGAGCCTCGGCATCGCGATGCTGGCCGCCGCGGGCTATGAGGTCGTCGCCATCACGGGCAAGGACGATGCGGCGGCGTGGCTGCGCAGCCTCGGTGCGGCGAGCGTGCTGCCGCGCAGCGCCGTCGAGGCGCCGGGCAAGCCGCTGCGTCATGCGCGCTGGGCCGGCGCGCTCGACTCGGTGGGCGGCGAGACGCTCGCGTGGCTCGCCTCCACGATGCGTGAAGGCGCGCCCATCGCGGCCTTTGGCAATGCGGGCGGCCATGCCTTCGGCGGTAGCGTGCTGCCGTTCATCCTGCGCGGCGTGCAACTCATCGGCATCAACGCGAACAGTCCGATGCCGCTGCGCGAGACCGTGTGGGCCCGCATCGCGGGCGGCCTGCGTCCGCGTGGGCTCGATGCCATCGCCCGCGTGATCCGTCTGGACGACGTCCTCGATGTCTGCGAGCGCCAGGTGCGCGGCGAGACGCGCGGGCGCTCGATCATCGGCTTTCACTGAGCGGCTTTCACTGAGCCGCCGTGCCTGACTGGCCGTGCCTGACCGGCCGTGCCTGACCAGCGTGCTGCGGCACGCCGTCGTGACACGCCCTCTGTCTTTCCCGCCGCCGTTCAAAAACAAGGAGACACCCTATGACCCGCCTATTCAGCGAGCGCTTCCTGCATGCCCTCGATCCCGACGAGCGCACGTTGCTCGAGACGACTCGGCGTCTTTGCCGCGAGCGCATCGGACCGGATGCCGACACCGTCGCGCGCGAAGACACGTTCGCCGCTCAGACGTTTCGTCTGCTCGTCGAGCATCGCATCGTCGCCACCGCGTTTCCGCGGCGCTTCGGCGGCAGCGAGGCACGTCAGCGCTTGCGTATTCGCCTCGTCGAGGAACTCGGCCGTGTGTGCAGCGCGGCGGCCTCCCTCGTGACGGGCGCCGACCTGTCGTGCCGCGCGATCGTCGCGGGCGCGTCCGAGGCCGTGCAGGACCAGTTGCTGCCCGCGCTGTGCGAGGGCCGCCTGCAGGCGGCCTTCGCGCTCACCGAGCCGGGGGCAGGGTCGGACGTGCGCAATCTCGCGACGGTGGCCGTGCGCGCGGGCGAGGGGTATCGCGTGAGCGGGCGCAAGAAGTTCATCACGCGCGCGAACGTGGCCGACTGGTTCGTCGTGGTCGCCCGTTGCCGCGATGAGAAGGCGTCGGCGGGCGCTAGTCCCGACGACCCCTTCGTCGCGCTGCTGATCCCGCGCGATGCGCCGGGCCTGAGTGCCGGTCCCGCCGTCGACAAGCTCGGCTGGTTCGGCGTGCCGATCGCGGAGCTCGCATTCGACGGCGTGGCCGTGGACGCGCGCTGGCGCCTGGGCGCAGAAGGCGAGGGCTTCGCGCTCGCGCAGGACGCGCTCGTACGCGCGCGCCTGGGCCACGCGTCGATGGCGCTGGGCCGGGCGATGGGCGCGGTGGAAATTGCCGCCGCGTACTGCTGCGAGCGCGACGTATTCGGCAAGCCGCTCGGCGCGCATCAGGGCGTGCAGTGGATGCTCGCCGACGCCATCACGCAGATCGAGGCATCGCGTGCGCTCGTGGACGCCGCGGCGGCCAGCTACGACCGCGGCGATGCCGACGCCGCCGTGCAGGCCTCGATGGCCAAGATGCACGCGACCGATCTCGGCATGAAGGTGTGCACGGATGCACTGCAACTGACCGGCGGGCGCGGATATCTGAAGGCGTTCCCGCTCGAACGGTTCTTCAGGGATGCGAAATTGAATCAGATCGGCGAGGGTTCGAGCGAGGTGCATCGCACGGTGATCGGCCGCGACGCCGTGCGCCGCGCGGGCGAGGCGTCGCTCGAGCGCCACCCGTGCCTGCCTGCGGGCAAGCTCACGACCGACTTCTGAGCGAAGCGCCCTTGACCGCGACATTTGTCAGGACTGCGCGGGTCGCGGTCAAGGGCACTGAACGCTTAAATCACCTGCTCGCGGCGCAACTCGGCGAGCGCTTGCGCATCGAGTCCCAGCGCGCCATACACCGCCTCGTTGTGCTCGCCGAGCGCAGGGCCGCTGCGCGGCGCCGGCACTGCGCGGCCCTTCACGCGCGGCACGATGCACGGCGCGGGCACCGTGCCCAGCTCCGGGTCGGGCAGCCGGATGATCGCCTCGCGTGCGATGAAATGCGGGTCGGCGGCAATGTCGTCGATGGTGTAGATCTTCGTGTGCGGCACGCCCGCTTCGGTGAGGCGGGCGCTGAGCCGTGCAAACGGCAGTGCGGCGAACGCGCCCTGCAGCAGCGCGTCGAGCGCGCTCGCATGGGCGACGCGGTTGACGTTGTCGACGAAGCGCGGATCGTCGGGCACGTCACCGAGCTCGAGGGCCGCGCACAGCCGCCGGAAGATCGGCTGCGTTGACGCGACCAGCGAGAACGCCACGCCGTCCGCGCTGCGGTACATGTTCGAGGGCGCGGTATAGGTCGCACGATTGCCATGGTGGCCGCGCACGAGGCCCAACTGCTCGCGCTCGACCGCGAGGGGTTCGAGCATGCGAAAGAGCGCCTCGGTCGCGGAGAGGTCGATCTCGACGCCGCTTGCTTCGGGGTCCGAACGCATGCGCACCATTTCGGCGGCGATGGCGAACGCGGCGAACAGGCCCGCTACCGTGTCGCCGAGCGGAAAGTTCATGTGCAGCGGCGTGCCGTTGGCTTCGCCGGTGAGCTGCGTGAGGCCGCTCATCGCCTCGAAGATGCGCGCGAAGCCGCCGCGCTGGCGGTACGGGCCGGTCTGGCCGAAGCCGGTGAGGCGCAGCACCACGAGGCGCGGATTGACCGCGTGCAGCGTTTCCACGTCGAGCCCCCATTCCTCCAGCTTGCCCGCGCGGAAGTTCTCGACGAGCACATCGGTGTCCTGAACGAGCCGCAGGAACAGCGCGCGCCCGGCAGCCTTGCGCACGTCGAGCGTGATGCCGCGCTTGCCGCGGTTCGTCACTTTCCAATAGAGGGCCATGTCGTCCTTGACGGGCTGCAGCTTGCGCAGCGCGTCGCTGCCGTCAGGCAGCTCGATCTTCGTGACATCGGCGCCGAGATCGGCACAGAGCGTCGCGCCGAAGGGGCCGGCGACCACGGTCGAAAGATCGAGAATGCGCACGCCGGCTAGCGGGCCGCGCGGCGGCGAGGGTTGCGTGACCATCGTGTCTCCTGAAGTCCGTTTGGGAATCCGTAGTTCCACACACACTAGGCGAGAGGGGCGCGCAAGTTCAACTGGCATACCGCAGAGCGAAACACTATGCTGATTTTCTTGACCATCTAAAGGCCTTTCTCGACTATGGGATCGTCATCTTCAAGGGCCGCTTCGAAGCGGGCCGCCACGCGCAAAGCCCCTATGCAAACCGAGCCGTCAACCGCCACCGCAAGCCGCGCCGTGCGCCCGAACGCACCGCTCGCACCGGTCACACAGGGCGAGAAGCCCGCGAATGCGCGCTCACATGCGCGCGCCGCCCTGCCGGTGCCGGCGGCGGCTCGCCGTGTGGGGGAGCCGCTCTTGCCCGTGCCGCCCGATGCAGAATCGACAGACCGCCAGTTCGCGATCAACCTCGCGCGCGGCCTGCAGGTGCTGCGCGCGTTCACCCCGGCCGAGCCGATGCTCGGCAACCGCGAACTCGCCGACCGCACGGGCTTGCCCAAGGCCACCATCTCGCGGCTCACCTACACGCTGACCTTGCTCGGCTACCTGAACCGCAGCGAGAAGTATCAGCGCTACCGGCTGGGCGCGGGCGTGCTCACGCTCGGCTACCCGATGCTCGCGGCCATGCAGGTGCGCCAGATTGCGCGTCCGTATATGGAGAAACTCGCGCGCGAGACGCGCTGCACCGTGAATTTGGGCATGCGCGACCGCCTCAACGTGGTCTACGTGGATACCTGTCGCCCGGGCCGCGACAACAATGCACAACCCGATATCGGCAGCACGCGGCCGCTGCTCGCGACCTCGATCGGGCGCGCGCTGCTCATCGGCGAGAGCGCGAAGGAGCGCGCGGCGGTGCTTAACCGGCTGCGCCTGAGCGACCCCGAGCGCTACGCACTCGACCGGGACATCTGGGAGGCCGACCACGCCGCCTTCGCCGAGCGTGGCTTTACCCTGAGCCGCGGCGACTGGCTGCGCGACATCCACGCGATCGCCGTGCCGGTGCGTCAGCCGCCCGACGAGGAGCGCATCGCGCTGAACTGCACCGTGGTGAGCCGCCGTCTTGCCGACGACTGGCTCGAGCGCACGGTCGCGCCGCTGCTGCTCGAAGCCGCACTGCGCATCGAGCGCGCTTGCGGTGTGGCCGACGCGAGCGGGGCGGGCGTCGGGTAAGCCCTGTTCCGGACGTGCTGCGCACAAAACATCAGCATGACTAATCATATGAACGAGGAGACACGATGATTCGCGACGCCGCACGGCTCAATCACCTGCTGACGCAACTCTACCGCTTCGTGCAGGACGAGTGCATCCCGCTCGAAGCCGAGATCGACCGCACCGACGTGCTGCCCGAGTCCATCGTCGCGCGCATGCGTGAACTGGGTCTGTTCGGCCACAGCATTCCTGAGGCGTACGGCGGCTCGGGCCTCACGACCGAAGAGCTGGCGTGCGTGAATATGGTGGTCTCGCAGGCCGCGCCCACGTTTCGCGCGCGTTTTGGCGGCAACACGGGCATCGGCTCGGAGGCGCTGATCGCGGACGGCACCGAGCAGCAGAAGCGCCACTATTTGCCGAGGCTCGCGAGCGGCGAGATCACGGGCTGTTTCGGCCTGACCGAGCCGGGAGCGGGCTCGGACGCCACCGCGCTCGCCACCACGGCGCGCCGCGAGGGCGACTATTACGTGCTCGACGGCAGCAAGTGCTATATCACCAATGCGCCCATCGCCGATCTTTTCACGGTGTTCGCGCGCACCGATCCCGACGACCCGGGCGCGGGCGGCATCTCGGCATTCCTGATCGAGCGCGGCACGCCTGGTCTCACCACTTCGCCTGCGTACCGGATGATGGGGCAGCGCGGCTCGCCGGTGGGCGAGATTCATCTGGAAGGCTGCCGCGTGCCTGCCTCGGCGCTGCTTGGCGGCGAGCCGGGACGCGGCTTTCGCAGCGCGATGAAGGCGCTCAACAAGCAACGCATCAATCTGGCCGGCTTGTGCGTGGGGCCGGCCATTCGCCTGCTCGACGAGATGCTCGCCCGTGCGAAGTCGCGCGAGCAGTTCGGCAAGCCCATCGCCGATTTCCAGTTGGTGCAGCAGATGATCGCGCAAAGCAACACGGAGATACACGCGGCGCGCGCGCTGGTGCTGGAGACCGCGCGTGCGCGCGATCGCGGCGAGGACGTGACGATGACGGCCTCGATGTCCAAGCTGTTTGCCTCCGAGATGTGCGTGCGCGTAGCCGACCGCGCGGTGCAGGTCTACGGCGGCGGAGGCTTTATCGCCGACAACCCGGTCGAGCGGCTTTATCGCGACGTGCGCCTGTTCCGGCTCTACGAGGGCACGACGCAGATTCATGAGCTCAATATCGCCAGGCTCACGCTGCGTGCGCCGCTGCATGACGCGCGCCACCACCTGCTGCATCAGCGTGCCGAGTGAGCGGGTGCGAGGCGCTAGCCGTTAGCCGCTAGCCGCGCATCGAACGCCGTTCACAACCGACAGCAATAAATTGAATCGCAGTCAGCGCTAAAGCGCTAACTGCGAGCGACCGCGAAGCATGGGACCGGAGTAAGAGCTCTGCATGGGACGGGAGTAAGTGCTAAAGCACTAACTCCCGTCGACAGCTAAAGCACTAACTCCTGTCGACCGCGAAGCATGGGACCGGAGTAAGCGCTAAAGCGCTAACTCCGGTCGACACCGGAGACACTTCATGGCCCGCCTGGGACCCACCGCCATCTGCCACGAGCTCGGTGTGCGCTATCCGATCTTCGGCTTCTCGCATTCGCCCGACGTGATCGTCGCGCTGGCCGAAGCGGGCGGCTTCGGCGTGCTGGGCCTCGCGCGCGAGATGCCGCAGGACATCGCGCCCATCATCGCCGAGGTCGAGCGGCGGCTCGCGGGCAAGCCTTACGGCATCGATCTCATGCTGCCCGCAGGCGTGCCAAAGGAAGCCGACATCGCGAGCGTGCGCGCGCAATTACCCGATGCGCACGTCGAATTCGTTGCGGGCCTGCGTTCGCGCTTCGCCCTCGATGCACCCACGCGGCCCGGCTTCTTCACGACCCAGGTGCGCAGCGAGGCGCTGTTCGAGGCGCAGATCGAAGCCGTGCTTGCTTCAGGCGCGCGTGCGGTCGCGACCGCGATCGGCATTCGGCCCGAGCTGATCGCCCGGGCGCGTGCGGCGGGCAAGTACACGATCTCGCTCGTGGGCTCGCCGCGCCATGCGCACAAGGCACTCGCGCTCGGCGTCGATGCGCTGGTCGCGCAAGGCGCCGATGCGGGCGGCCACACGGGGCAGATCGGCACGTTCTCGCTGGTGCCGCAGATCGTCGCCGCCGCAGCGGGGCGGCCCGTGCTCGCCGCGGGCGGGATCGGCACCGGCGCGCAGGTCGCGGCATCGCTCGCGATGGGCGCGCAAGGCGCATGGCTTGGCACGCTCTGGCTCGCGGCCGCCGAGAATCACACGCCGCCCGCGTTGCTGAGCCGCCTGATCGATGCGCACAGCGAGGACACGCTCATCACGCGCGCGCACAGCGGCAAGCCGTGCCGCGTCGTGCGCAGCGCGTGGATCGACGCATGGCAGCAGCAAGACGCACCCAAGCCCTTACCGATGCCCCTGCAGCAGGCGCTCACGGGCGCGGATTTCAGCGCGATGCACGAGTACGACCGCGCGGACCTGATCTACGAGGCGGCGGGCCAGAGCGTGTTTGCGATCGACGCGCCGACCACGGTGGCCGCGCAGATGGCAACGCTTGTCGCGCAGGCAGACGCCGCGCTTCGCGCGCTGGAGGCGACGCTGCCAGCGTGATGTGAAGGCGTGGCGTGCACGATCAAAGAAGTCAGCAGACCAAAACAAAGCGATATGGAGACGACACAATGAGTGCAAGAGGTTCGACCCGCGCGTGGCTGATCGTAGCCATGTTGTTCCTGTTCATGGTGATCAATTTCGCCGACAAGGCCGTGTTCGGTCTCGCGGCCGTGCCGATCATGCACGACCTGAACCTGAGCCCACGCGAATTCGGGTTCGTTGGCAGCAGCTTCTTCCTGCTGTTCTCGCTTTCGGGAATCGGCTTTGGATTCGTCGCCAACCGCGTGCAGAGCAAATGGCTGCTCGCGCTGCTCGCCGTGATCTGGAGCGCCGTGCAGTTCCCGCTCGTGACGGCGAGCGTGACCCTGCCGGTGCTGATCGTGTCGCGCGTGCTGCTTGGCGTCGGGGAGGGGCCCGCGTTTCCGCTTGCGCAGCACGCATGCTTCAAATGGTTCGACAATGCGCACCGCAATGTGCCGAACACCGTCGTGCAGCAGGGCGCGAGCGCAGGCCTGATGCTGGCCGGGCCAATCCTCTCGTACATCATCGTGCGCTACGACTGGCACATGGCGTTCTTCGCACTCGGGATCGTCGGCGTGGTGTGGACGGCGCTGTGGCTGGCGATCGGACGCGACGGTCCGGTGGGCGCCGCCGAACCGGCCCACGCAGGTCATGCGGCTGATACGGACCGTCAAGCGCTGGGCGCAGCGCTTGACAACGCGGGCGAGACGATCGCCTATCGTCACCTGCTGCTCAACCGCACGTTCATGGGCGTGCTGTTCATTTACTTCGTCGAGTATGCAGTCGTTTCGCTCGCGTTCACGTGGTTTCCTGTCTATCTGCAGCGCGGCCTGGGCTATGCGCCGATCGATACGGGCTGGCTTTTCTCAACCATCGTCGGCTCATTCATCCCGGTCTCGCTGCTGCTCGCATGGGTGTCGCAGCGCTTGATCCGCCAGGGCGTCAGCTCGCGCCTCGCGCGCGGCGCGCTGGTGGGTGGTTTCGCGATGGCGGGAGGCGCGCTGTTCATCGCGATCTCGAGCGGCCTCGATCCGGTGCTCAAGGTTGTGTGCCTCGCGCTTGGCGGCGCGGCGAGTCAACTGGTGTTTTCATTCGGACCGCTGATGATCAGCGATATCGTCTCGGTCAGGCAGCGCGGGGCGCTGCTCGGCATCAACAGCTCGATCGGCACGCTCGCGGGGCTGATCGCGCCGGCCTTGATGGGCGGCATCGTGCAGGCGAATCACGGCAACCCCGCGCTCGGCTACGAGCATGGTTTTCTCGTGGTGGGCGCGTTGCTGCTCGTGAGCGGGGCGCTTGGGCTCGTGCTGCTGAACCCTGAGCAGTCGCGCCAGCGGATCCTCGACGCGGCGCGGCGTACGCGCACGCAGTCGCTGGTTGGCGAGAGCCAGCAGCAACGCGCCGTGGCGCCGTCGATGGATCTGGGCCAGCGTTAGGCGTGCCCGGGGCTGCGCACCGGTTGGCTGGTTCGCGCGAGCGCGCAGCGTTCGTGGGCTTTGTGGGCGTCGGTGATTCGGGGCTTCGGTCTTGAGCGGGCTCGTCAGAGCACGAGTGCCACGATGTCGTTCACGTGGGTGGCCATCTGTTCGCCCGCCACGCCATAGACGTGCAGCGAAATGCAAGGCGCGGTGCTGTCATTGGCGAGCCGATGAATGTTCGCGCGGCCGCTTGCGCCGAAGGAGATGGCGCCCGGCGCGCGCGGGTGCGAGCGCACCGTCTGCGCGCCGCCGCGCGCCTCGTCCCAGCGATAAAGCGTTTCAGTCAGTGTGCCTTCGAGCACCGCGTAGCCGCACCAGGTTTGATGTGCGTGGATCGGGCTCGCGTGGCCCGGCTGCCAGACAAGCGAGGCGATTGCATAGCGCCCGTTCGGATCGGCGGCGATCAGGTGGCGCCGATACTTCTCGGCGCTGCCTTCGCGCTGTGCGGCCGTGACGAGGGCAGGGTCGGCCAGCGCCTGTGCCAGCGCGGCGCGCACGCCTTTCGCAAAAGCGGCGTGGCGTGAAGGATCGGTGGGAGCATCCGGTTCGCTCGGACGGCGGCATGCGTCGAATGCCGCGTCGAGCGCGGCGCACAGGCGCGCAACGGCGGCGGCGTGCTCGGTGGCGGCGCTGATGGCGCTCGCGGCCTCAAGCATGAAAAATTCGGGAGCGTTCATCGGGGGGCCTCGTCTGTTGTCGTCCTTCTTACAGAGAGTTATAGCGCCCCACGCCGAGAAAGAGTTTCCATTCTCTTTCCCCATTGCAGCGTAAGATAGAAGAAATTTCTATGCTACGGGGAGGCTGGGAATGGATATCATCGACAGAAAGCTGGTGGAACTGTTGCAGCAGGACGCAACCATGCCGGTGGCGGAACTGGCGCAGCGCGTGAATCTTTCGCAGACCCCGTGCTGGAAGCGCGTGCAGCGGCTCAAGGAAACTGGCGTGATCCGGGCCCAGGTGGCGCTGTGCGATGCGAAGAAGCTCGGCGTGGGTACGACGGTGTTCGTCGCCGTGCGCACCAACCAGCATACCGAGGCGTGGGCGCAGACCTTCACGCGCGCGGTGCAGGAGGTTCCCGAGATCGTCGAGGCGTATCGCATGAGCGGCGAGACCGACTATTTGCTGCGAGTGGTGGTCTCGGATATCGACGACTACGACCGCGTTTACAAGCAGTTGATTCGCGCCGTGGCGCTTTTCGACGTGAGCTCCAGCTTTGCGATGGAGCAGATCAAATATTCGACGGCGCTGCCGGTGCGCGGCGTTTGAACGCTTGCCGGCGTTGGCCAATGGCGGAGCATCGCAATTTCGCTCGCAAGCAGTCTGCAAGGCGCTGCGGCGTAGAATGCCCGTTTCTTTTTTCATCTCTGAGGCAGGGCACGATTCATGAACGATACGCGCAAGAAGAACCCCACCTTTGGCGTTGGCGTGATGATTGTGGTGGTGGTCCTCATCGTGATCGGCATCGTGCTTTTCAACGCACTGCGCAGCAAGCGCGAGTACGACGAGACCGTGGGCGCACAGGCCACGAGCACGGCTGCGAGCGCGATCGCAGCGCCGGCGGCCAGCGCAGCAAGCGCGGCGCAATGATGCGCCTCCCGGCGCGCTGAGCGCCGGCGAGGCTCGCTGCGGCGGCGGCCGGGGCGGCCGGGGCTGCCGCAGCGGCGCCTTTATTCTTCGGGAAGCCGGATCACGCTCGCGTCCTTGCGAAGGACCCAGGACGCCGTGAGCATCTGCTTGCAGTGATGCGCCAGCAGCTTCACGTCTTGCGCGAATTCGCTGGCGGGGCCGAGCGTGCGCTCGGTCTCCACTACCATCGTGTCGAGTTCGCGCACCATGCGCTTCGTGATCTCGGTTTGATTATCGGGTATCGGCGTGCCCGCTTCGGCGGCGACGAGGTTCTCGCGCACGCAGTTGAGCGCGTGTTCCAGCGCATCGAGCTTGACGCCCGGTGCTGCATTCGCCGTGTCGCGCAACAGCGGCGCGGTGGCAGTGATCTGCGAGGCCAGCACGTGCCCGCGCACGAGCAGGTCGTTGAGCTCGGGCACGAACTTTTGCGCCGACTTCGGCTCGAGCATCATGCGCTGGAACGCCTGGCCGAGATTGGCGAAGGCGACGTGCACGTTCTTGCGCGCGAGCCGGTAGCGGAAGTCTCGCGCGAGCGCGGGCACGGCGGCGCCCGCCGGCGTCGATGGTGCGGAGCCCGCCTGCGCAGCTGCCTGAGCGGAGGGCTTCGTGCCGCCCGCCGATGCCGCGGGCTGGCTGGGCGCGGACGACGGCTGCGTTTCGGCGTCGAGCACGACGGCGGCTTGCTCGTCGGCTGCCTGCGCGACTTGCGGCAGTTCGCGAGGCGTGCCGTTGCCCGCCGCGTCCGTGACCGGCATGTCCGCAGCTGGCATGTCCGTGACCGGCATGTCCGCGACCGGCATGTCCGCGACCGGCATGTTCGCAACCGGCATGTTCGCAACCGGCATGTCCGCAGCTGGCATATTCGCGACCGGCATGTCCGCGACCGGCGCATCGGCGCCCGGCACCTCCGCAACCCTTGGCTCCACCACCGGCGCGCCGCTCGACGCCGTCGCGAACGCTGGCACGCGCGCGGCCGTCTCGGTGGGCATCGCCCCCGCAAAGGCCGGCTGCGCGCTGCGCGTGCGGCCACTCCACCACCAGCTCGCTTCCAGATAGCTGCGCGTCGCGGCGATCATGTCGTTCACGAGCTTGCCCATCAGCCGGTATTCCCAGTAGGGGAACAGATGGCTCGCGCCGATGGCGATCATGCAGCCAATGACGGTGTCGATCGCGCGCTCGCCGATGATGCGCATGTTGCCCGGCGCGAGCAGATGGAACATCAGCAGCACATAGGCCGAGGTGAACACCACGCTCGCCGTGTAGTTGAAGAGCAGCAGGCTGTAGCTCATGACCATTGCCGCGAACATCGAGACGAGCAGCACCAGCGGCTGCTTCACGAGCAGGATCAGCGCGATGCTCGCCACGCAGCCGATCAGCGTGCCGACGATACGTTGCGCGTTGCGCTGGCGCGTGAGCGAGTAGCCGGGCTTGAGAATGATGATGCTCGTCATCACGATCCAGTAGGCGTTCGTGAGCGGCAACAGGCGCCCGAGCCAGAAGCCCACCGCCACGGCGATCGTCACGCGCAGCGCGTGGCGAAAGCTTGGCGAGGCCATCGTGAGATTCGAGAAGATCTGCAGGAAGGGCACGCGCCGGCTCGTCACGAAGCGCGTGAGCGCCTCGTCGATGCGCAGCTCCGTTTCGGTGGTGGGCACGTCGTTCGCGAGGTCGCGGCGCATGCGGTCGATCAGGCGCGTCGCGCTCCAGATGCGCCGGAACGAGGCCGAGATCGCTGCATAGGCCTCGGGGTCTTTCGCGGGCAGGTCGCGCTTCTTGAGCAGCTCGAGCTCGTACTCGATCGCGCGCAGCTCCGCCTTCACGTTGACGCTTGCGCGCGGCGCCTCGTTTTGCAGCACGGCGAGGCCGATATCCTCGAGATCGGCGGCGGCCTTGCGGATCAGGTCGCGGTAGAACGCCAGCAGATCGGAGCCGCCGAAGGTGTTGCGCACGAGCGGGTAGTCGGTATGCGCACCCACGAACAGCTCGTGCAGATCGACGGTATTGATGAACAGGTTGAAGTGCATCGCGCGGCGCGCATCGATCTGCCCGCGCTTGAGCTTGGGCAGATTGCGCAGGACGATGTCGCGCGCGGCGTCCTGGCGCTCGACCGCCGCGATCTGCTTCGCGACGAGGTTGCGGTAGCACTCGTCGAGATCGTTGTCGAGGTCGAAGAACTGCGCGCGCGCGAGCAGATAGTCGGCGCACGCGAACACGCTTTCGGCGATCGCCTGCTGCTCGATGCGATCGACCATCAACCGGCTCACGAGCGTGGACCAGCCCGTGTACCAGAGGCCGCCCAGCAGGATCCACGCCGCGTTGACGAGCGCCTGGTGCGGCGTGAAATGGTCCTCGAGCGTCATCACCATCATGAACAGCGTGGCGAAGCTGATCTGCGGCCAGCGGTTGCCGTAGACGACGATCAGCGAGAGCACGAAGGTGAGCGGCACGACGGCGGCCCAGAGCGCGACCGGGCTGAAGGTGGCGAGGCCCGTTGCGTAAGCGGCGAGAAAACCGATCACGCTGCACGCGAGCATCTCGTTGCGCTTGTACTTCAGCGGGCCCGGCATGTCGACCACGCACGCGCCGAGCGCGCCAGTCGAAATCGTGAAGCCGAGATCGCTCTTGTCGAAGACGAACAGGCACAGGATGGCGGGGAGCGAGATGCCCACTGCGATGCGCAGGCCGCCGTAGAAGTACTGGCTATAGAGGAATTTCCTGATTTCTACGGAGTAGCGCATCGACTGCCGGTGGTGTTCGAGTGCGGACGGTGCGCCGCGGACTGTGGCGGTGAGTTTAAATGATTTCAGGCGCGATCTGCCCGTCTCTGTATTCTGGCGTCGCCCCTGCGCGGCGTCAGTCTGCGCGCAGCGTGGAGGCGTCGCCGAGCAGCCCGCGCGTGCCGTGAATGCGGCGCATGCGCGTGCGATACCAGAAGGTCCAGGCGAGCAGCGCGCCGAGCGCGCTGTAGCCAATGATCGGCGAGACGATCAGAAAGCGCTCGACCGGCCAGGTGGCGGCGAGGTAGGTGCGCACGGCGCAGTCGGCGATGAGCCCGCTGCCCCAGACGAGGGTGAGCAGGCGCATGGCCGCGACGAAGCCGCGGTTCTCGCTCCACAGCAGTTCGAGCCGCGCGACGCCCTCGCGCGTTTCGCGCGCGACCGTGGCGCGCGTGAGGTAGAACACCAGCGGGCGTCTCGCCAGCAGCGAGAACAGGAACGCCGCGCCGATCGCGCCCGAGGCGAAGCTTTCGCGCATCAGCAGCATGCGCGTACTGCCGCCGAACGCCATGGCGGCGAGTGAGAGGACGATGCCGAGCAGGATGATCGCCGAGAGCGCATCGATGCGCCGAAAGCGCACGAGTTCGACGATGCTCCAGGCAAGCGGCGGAACGGCCGAGGCAATGAGGCCGCCGACTTCGCCCCACCAGGGCTGGGCGAGCCGGTACGCGATCCACGGCAGCAACAAGTTGACCGCAAGCTCGGCGACGAAGGCTGGACGCAGCTTCACGGGCGGTGCGCTCCAGAAAGGGATGAAAAATGGTTGAGCTGGGGGCCGGCCATCCACAAACGACCCTCTTGTGGCCGATGATACGCGCCTACGCATATCGTGTGCCTGCGCTCGTGTGGCTGGGTTGGCGTCCATGAGGGCGCCGCTGCGCTGCGTTTTGCTGCATCTTGCTTTGCATGCCGAGCGCCGCTCGCTGCCGTATGCGACACTGCAAGGCTTGGCCCAGCCGGGCCGCCTTGCCCCTGTGTTCCCGCCCGCCATGACTGCCCGTTTGCCCGTTGCACTGCACGAAGTCGAGCTCGTTGCCGTTCGCGCTCAGGGCGCGGGCGGCCAGAACGTCAACAAGGTGTCGAGCGCGATCCACCTGCGCTTCGACATCCGCGCCTCGTCGCTGCCTGAGGTGCTCAAGATGCGCTTGCTCGCGCTCGCCGACCGGCGCATCTCGCACGAGGGCGTCGTCGTCATCAAATCTCAGGAATACCGCACGCAGGAGCAGAATCGCGCCGCTGCGCTCGCGCGTCTGGAGTCGCTCATCGACAGTGTGAGCGTGACGAGAAAGGCACGCGTGGCCACGCGCCCCACGCGCGCCTCGAAGCTGCGGCGTCTGGACAGCAAGGCCCGTAACAGCGACGTGAAAGCCGGGCGGCGCCGCGTGCACGAATGATGCCGCGAATCGCGCCCCGAACCGCGCCCCGAACCGCGCCCCGAACCGCGCGGCCGTACGCCCTCAGCTGCATCGGCTAGCTCGCCGGCGCCTCGCGCAGTGCCAGCGCCGGTGGGAAATCCGCGCACAGCACATGCCTTGCCCCCGCGTAGTCGAGCGCGATGGCGGCGGTGTAGCACAGCGCGCCGTCATGAAGCGAGTAGTGCGGTCCCATCACGGTCACGCGTCCGGGCGCGGCGAGTGCGCGCCGGAAGTATTCGCGGCGTGACCAGTTGCTGTTCGTGTCCGGGTAAAGCGGTGCGAGCCGCTGCAGCGGCCCGATGCCCGGCGCCGCGATCGATGGCGCACGCTGTTCGCCCTGATCGTTCGCCGCGAAGACACGCAGCGCGTTGGCACTCTCGAAAATCGCCGCCGCGGCGGCTTCGAGCGCGCCACCCGAGGTCAGCACGCGCGCGCCGCGCAGCATGACGCGCGTCACCTCGCCAAGATCGACTTGCTCGTGCAGCCGGCTGCGGCGTCGATAGTCGGCGAAGCGCCGCCACATCGTTTGCGCGAGCGCGGGCGCGTCGGCGCTGGCCGCGCGCACCGAGGCATGCGGCTGGCCGAACCAGAAGCCCTGCACGAGATCGACGTCCGCTTCCATCAGCACCATCAGCTCGCTTTCGGTCTCGACACCCTCGGCGAGCACCATCGCGCCCGCATGGTGGAGGATCGCGACGAGGTTGGCGATGAACGAGATCTGGCTCTCGTCGTTGGCCGCGCGCCGCACGAGCGAGCGGTCGAGCTTCACGATGTCGGGGCGATAGCGCCAGACCCGGTCGAAGTTCGAAAAACCGGCGCCGAAGTCATCGAGCGCAACGAGGAAATCGCGTCCGCCAGGCGGTGGGCGGGCCTCGAGGAACGAGGCGGGCTCGTCGCCGGCGCGCTGCTCGAGCACTTCGATCACCACGCGCTCGTGCGGGAAGGCGAAGTGGCGGCACAGGCCGTCGATGGCGGCTTGCGTCGGCCAGTCCGCGGGCGTGGGGCGCGGCAGCGAGTTGAGGAAGAGCCACCCCGAAGCGACACCTTGCGCGGTGAAGTTGGCGAGATGCAGGCAACGGGCGAGCTCGTCGAGCTCACGGGCGGCCTCGGGCGTCGCGCGCGCGAATAGCGTGGCCGGACCTGTGGCCGGACCGATGCAGCCGGGCGCGGCGTCGGCGACGCGCAGCAGCGCCTCATAGCCGACCACGCGCTGATGCGTGATCGAGAGCACCGGCTGGAACGCGCTTTCGAGCAGCGTCCCGTGCCAGCGCGCCCGAAAGCCGCCGTCATGCGGTTCCAGATGCGTGAGCAGCGTGGCGAGCGATGCCTGCGTGTTCGACATGGCGCTTGGGGCGCGCCTCGCGGCGCGTGATTGAAGTCGCTGGCCGGTTGCAGCCGGTCAGGCGAAAGCGGATTTGACTGCGCTCGTGCGCGAACGGACTGGCACGCAGACGAACGACAGGCGATGACGCGCAGGCTCAGGGGGAAGGGCGGTCTGGGCAGTACGCTTTACCGCCAGTGTACGGAGTATCGGCAAATTATGCCCGCCAGACGGCGGGCAGTGCGGCTGCGCGGGAAGGGCGGCCGGGAGTTTTGTGGCGGACTCGATGTCCAGGCTCGAGGGCCGCGCGGGCACCGCTCGGGTGCCCGCCGTGCAGTGCTCACGCAATGAGCCGCTGGTGTGTCCGTCGAGTGGCGTTAGTGAGCCGTATGGGGCACGTCGAGGATCAGGATGATGGTCCAGTCGGCGTCGCCTTCATGGTGATACTGGCGCTCGGCGACGATGAACGGCTGCTGCTTGCCTTGCGGCCCGAGGAACAGCACGTCGCCTTCCATCGGCAGGCATTCGATGGGGGGCAGCGCGAGCACGTCGTCGCCGCTTTTGCCGCGGGGCATCAACTTTTCAATCTTGCGGGAGGCCGCTTCGGTCCATTCGATGTCGAGCTGAATGTTGCTCATGGATGTTTCTCCGCGCGCGTCGCGCACAAACGGGTGGTGAATTCGGGGTGGGCGACTTTAGCATACCGCGCGCGGCGACTTGCAGGCGTGCGGGCGGCGGCAAGAAAAAAGCCGATACCGGGGACCGGCATCGGCTCGTTCGGAATGGCGCAGTGCGGACCTGCCGCAGCATGGGCCAGCAATACGGCACCCCAGCGTTGCGCAGGCTCAGCGAGGACTGCAACCAGCGCGGCGACAAGTGGATGTGCGCTGAGCCCGCCTCGCACGGCTGATGCGCAAACCTTACTCCGCGGCCTTGGCAGGCGCTTTGTGGTGATGCGAATGGCCTTCCTTCTTGTGATGCTTCATGGGCATCTTCTCTGCCGGCGCCTGGGCGGCTGCCTCCTGGCGCGACTGCAGATCCTGAGCACGCTGCTCGACATCTGCGGCCCGGGCCGGATCGGTGCTCATCATGACGCCGTTTTCCGTTTGCGCATAGGCAGCGCCCGTCAGGGCGGAAAGCGAAATCAGGACTGCGAGGGACACTTTTTTCATGACTACCTCCGAAGGAGCGGTTTATGGACCCAGCCGGTGCCTGCCAAGCAGGATTGGCATGCCATTTTAACGATCAAATACTCGTTCCAGATGACATCGAATAAGGCATGCGCATGCCTGTTACATATCTTTACATATCCTCGCAGATCTTGTCGCGCATTGGTCATCACGTGTCCGTTTAACCGCGCAAGCTAGAACCAGCCGAGCATCCGATACACATAAAACTGCGCAATCCCAACCAATTCGTGCAACGCGGTTTCAGCATTGCGCAGATTGGTCAGGCGCGGCCAGATGCCCATGCTCACGCGGCGCACGTCGGACACAGCGGGCACCGGATTCATCCCGAAGCGGTGGAAGTCCAGCATCGCGCGTGGCATGTGATAAGCCGAGGTTACGACGAAGAGCGTGTCCGCGCGTTGGCTTTGCACGATCGGAGCAACATTGCGTGCGTTTTCCCAGGTCGTGAGGCTGCGGTTCTCGAGCACGAGGTCACGCTTCGCGACACCTGCGCGCAACAGCCATGGCGCGTAGGTATCGGCTTCGCTGGCGGCGTGATGCTGTGGGTTGCCGCCGCTCACGATCACCTTGCAGGTTCCGCCCGCCTCGAGGCACCGTGCCTGCAGCGCCGCGACCAGCGCGATGCGGGCGTACACGTCGTGCTTGGGCACGAGCGTGCCGTCGGCGCGTTCGTTCGTGCCGCCGCCGAGCATGACGATCGACGTGCGCGGGCCGAACGCCGAAGCCGGCGTCGTCGCCGGATCGTAGGGAGTGCGATAGTTCCCGGGCTGTGCCAGATCGACTAGCGGTTTTGTGAGCCATCCCGATCCGAGCAGCCAGAAAAGGACGACGGCTGCTACCGCAATAGGCCAGCGGGCGTCATGCCACAGCATGAACAGCGCAAAAAATAGCGCAAATAATCCGAATAGAATCAATTTGAATGAGGTAACGTATTGTTTTCGGGATGTTTCGTGTCGGGCGCCGGTGCGCCGCACGTTCCCGGGGCCCGAATAACCTGCAGTCCTTGCCACTGCGCAAGGAAACGGCAGGGCGCCTGGCCGCGCATCGTGCAGCCGTTGCAGCCCTCGCCGGCATTGCGCCGCAGCAGGCGGGATGGCAGCAGGACTGCATTTTAAGAAAGAAGTGAGATGACCACGTATTCCAACGAAGCGGTACTCGAAGCATTGCGGCGGGTGCAGTATCGGCAGGTCCCGTGGGCGCGACGCCCACAAGTCTTTCAATATTTGCGCGACTTGGGCTTCATGGACACCGTCCGGCAGCGCACCGTTGCTCCCGCCCCCGGCTTTCATGCGCCGGTCGATATCGCCGTGCTGACTGAACGCGGACGCGCCGAATTCGCGCGCCTTGCCCGCGACGAACGCTCCCTGAACTGGACTGCGCAACGCATGGCCGACTATGTGGCCGATGCCGTTGTGCAGTCGTCCGACGAAGCCGGTCAATCCGGGTTATAGCAGCGCCAAAAAAAAGCCCGTATCGGAAGATACGGGCTTACCGGAATTACTGCTGCCACGCTGTGCTTGATGGCAAAAGAGTAGACAGGCTTCAGGCGCGGTGGTTCCCATCATCGACACGCGGATGTTGCGCTGTGTTCGCCATGCAACGCTTTCCCGTTTTTTCTCGCCGCTTCTTTTTGCCGTTTCCCTGCTGCGCGGTTACCGGCTGCGTGGGGCGTCCGGCCGCTCCTGGCGCGGTGCCGCGCTGCGACGCGCGTTATCGGCGATGTCACTGCGCAGGTCGCCACGCGGCACCGCTTGCGCGGCGCCTTTGGCGCGACGGTCGTCGACGAGTCCCCAAGGATGCTTGCCGGTATGCGCCGCGGACAGCTGTGGCGTGCCAGAACGCGGAGGCTGGGCGGCGGCGTCCGGCGTCAGCCAGGACGCGAGCGGTGCCGAGAGCGTGAGGAGCGCAAGAAGTGCGAGGGCGGAGAGCGAAACCATGAAGCCCCGGTTGAACAGAGTCATGGATTTCATGGAAGCCTCCCGTCAGGACGGGTAGTTGACGTTAGTAGACATGCCTCTAAGCTAATGGCCGCTGCGAAAGCGCGCTGTAAATATTGGTAATTAGATGTTTCGTGCGCACCGATCCCGGTGCGGCATTGGCCCGCGTATCGGTCCGGCCAGACCCGCATCAGAGCGGCCGCGAAGGGGCAATGTTTTGGGTCCGGTGGCGATCACGCAACGCGCTTCGCGCGCCGCGTGAGACACAGACGGTGATGGCCGGCAGACTGGGCCGGTTCGGGAGTGTCGCGTGGCATGCGCCGCGGAACTCGGGTGCCGGGCGCGTGCAACGCCCGGCGGGAAAGAACAAAGACGAAAGGCTCGGGCCCCGTGCCGAGGGCTCAGGCCATCTTGACGGGCGCGCGCCACGACTCCGGATTGGTCCAGAAGGCGCCGCGCAGGCGGTCGCGGCTCGGCGGCGCGGGCGGCTTCGTGGCCGTTGCGCCGATGCGTCCGCGCAGCGAAATTTCGCGACCGCTCGTGCTCAGGCGCTTCACGATCTCGGCGAGCGTGCCGTCGGCCTGCCACTCGTCGAAGCGGCGGCGGCAGGTAGGCGGCGAGGGGTAGCGGCCCGGCAGCTTGGACCAGCCTTCACCGGTCGAAAGCACCCAAAGCACTGCATTGACCACGGCGCGCGCTTCGACGCGGGGCCGCCCGCGGCGTTCGCTGCGTGCGGGTTCCGCACAGAACAACGCCTCGACCAGCGCCCATTCGTTGTCTCTCAAATCGTCGAACAGCATCATGTTTCACCTCAGCGAAGCTATCTCCGGTGCGCTGCCCCGCGCTGCGCACTCTTCATGTACTTCCGGCCGGCTGGCGGAGTACCAGGCGGAATCGGTTTGGACGGGCCAGTCTCGAAAAGCCGTGGACCGTCCGGCGATCCTGTACGTGCCTTAATGCGAGAAGCGTGCCAGCTCGCACGCTTTCGTCTCGAAGCCGCGTGGCATCAAGCCCGCGCGGGTGCTTGCCAGGGCCGTATGAGACTCGAAAACGCATCGCCGGGAAATCGGGACAATCACCAATCTTGTGCAAAGAGGCCCAGTGGGCGTGCGTTTGCGCCGTATTGCTGCATTGCGGCGAAAGCTTGGGAGCAACGAGGACTGGACATGTGTGGCTATAACGTGCTCGTGGTCTGTCATAAAATTGCATGAAATCGAAGAATTCATGAGGCAGACGGATGAATGTGACGTTGCGGCAGTTGCGGGTGTTCATCGAAGTGGCGCGACTGCAAAGCTTCAGCCGGGCGGGCGATGAAATCGGCCTCACGCAGTCCGCGGTGAGCCGCTGCGTGCGCGAGCTGGAGGCGGAGATGGGCGTGAAACTCGTCGACCGCACCACGCGCGAGGTCCAGCTGACCGATGTCGGCGCAAACCTGATCGCGAGCATTCCGCGCCTGATCGGCGATCTCGACGACGCGTTGCGCGAGATCCGCGAGATTGGCGAGCAGCGCCGCGGCCGCGTCGTCGTGGCGGCGAGCCCGACCGTCGCGTGCCGGCTGATGCCCGAGGTCGTGGCCGCGTGCGGGCAGCAGTTCCCCTATGTGACGCTCGGCCTGCGCGACGACGTGCAAA
The DNA here is from genome assembly GCF_004353915.1 of Paraburkholderia silviterrae. GTDB lineage: Bacteria > Pseudomonadota > Gammaproteobacteria > Burkholderiales > Burkholderiaceae > Paraburkholderia > Paraburkholderia silviterrae. The sequence goes on from NZ_SMRP01000002.1 coordinate 252,621, forward strand.
GCGACGTGCTGCGCAAGGTGCGTTCGGGCGAAGTGGATTTCGGGGTGGTCATCGGGCCGTTTGCGGCGGAGGATCTCGAGACCGAGCTGCTGACCACCGATTCCTTCTGCGTGGTCGTGCGCAGCGACCATGCGCTTGCGCAAGAGGAGCAGGTCTCGTGGAAGGCGCTCGACGGTGAAGCGCTCGTGTTGCTCGACCACGCCTCGGGCAGCCGCCCGCTGATCGACGCCGTGCTGAAAGAGCAGGGCGTGCACGCGCGCGTCGTGCAGGAGCTGGGGCATCCGGCAACGGCATTCGGCCTCGTGGAGGCTGGGGTAGGGGTGAGCGTGCTGCCGTGGTTTGCGCTGCCGGTGCCGGCGGGCTCGTCGCTGCGCGCTCGTGCGCTCGTGCCGCGCGCCGAACGCACCGTCGAGCTCGTGCGCCGGCGCGACCGCTCGCTCTCGCCCGCCGCCGAGGCCGTGTGGGCGCTGATCCGCCAACTGGACGCCGGCCCCGAAGAGATGCGCAGCGCATGGCGGGCGTGAACCATGCGGCGCACAGGCCTTTCGGAGGGGCCTTCGCCACGTGGCCACGCGCGCTACACTGTTGATCTTTCGCAAACGCGAATTCCCTGTCGACCTTTCTGGATGCCTCGATGCGCGATCTCGATCTGTCTTCGCCCGCTACTCGCTCGCTCAATTCCACCGTTGCCGCATCGGGTGCCGCCGCCCCGGCCGCGGCGCGCGATGCGGTGAGGGCGTTGCGCTCGTCGCAGATCCGGGAGGTGGCGAACGCGGGCTTCGGTGTCGCCGACGTGCTGCCATTCTGGTTCGGCGAATCCGATCGGGTGACGCCGGCGTTTATCCGCGAAGCCGCCGCCGCGGCGCTCATGCGCGGGGAGACGTTCTATACGCACAATCTCGGCATCGCGCCGCTGCGCGATGCGCTCGCGAGATACGTGAGCGAGCTGCACGGCGCGACGCCGATGGAGAACGTCGCGGTCACGAGCGCCGGCGTGAACGCGCTGATGCTCGCCGCGCAACTCGTCGTGGGCGCGGGCGATCGTGTGGTTGCGGTGACGCCGCTCTGGCCGAATCTCGTCGAGATTCCGAAGATCCTCGGTGCGACGGTCGAGACGGTCTCGCTCGACTACGGCGAGCGGGGCTGGGCGCTCGATCTGGACAGTCTCCTGAGGGCGCTCACGCCCGACACGAAGCTGCTCATGATCAACTCGCCGAATAACCCGACCGGCTGGGTGATGACGCGCGACGAGCAGCGTGCCGTTCTGGCGCATTGTCGCCGTCACGGCATCTGGATCGTCGCCGACGAAGTCTACGAGCGGCTCTACTACGGCGAGGACGGCGAGCGGACGGCGCCGTCGTTTCTCGATCTGGCGTCGCGCGAAGAGCGATTGATTTGCGTCAATTCATTCTCGAAAGCATGGCTCATGACGGGCTGGCGGCTCGGCTGGATCGTCGCGCCGCGCGTGCTCATGGACGATCTCGGCAAACTGGTCGAATACAACACGTCGTGCGCGCCTGCGTTCGTGCAGCAGGCGGGTGTCGTCGCGCTCGAAGAGGGCGAGGCGCTCACGCGGGCACTCGTCGCCGATCTGCGCGCCTCGCGCGATCACCTTGCTGCGGCGCTCGCGACGCTGCCGGGCGTCGACGTGAAGGTGCCGCCCGGCGCGATGTACCTGTTTTTCAAGCTGGCTGGGGCGCAACAGAGCCTCGATTTGTGCAAGGCGCTGGTGCGCGACGCAGGCCTCGGGCTCGCGCCGGGCAGCGCATTCGGCCCGCAAGGCGAGGGCTTCGTGCGCTGGTGCTACGCCTGCGATCCGGCCCGGCTCGACGCCGGCGTCGAGCGCCTGGCGCGCTATCTCGCGAGCCGCTGAGCACGCTCGACGGCGCGCCGGGACGTTTGTGCCACGTTGCGCGCCATGCAGAAGGCATCGGCGGGCCTCGAGGCGGCTTCCGGCAGACAAAAGCGAGCCTTGCGCCGTCTTTACGCCCCCGGCGTTTTTGCGTAAGATGGCGTTCAGTCACGCGTTTTCCCTGCGGGAATTTCGCTGCTCCGTCCGGCTGGGTCTGGCACTTTGCCTGTTTCTGTGTTGTATAACGGCCCCCCGGTGCGTGCTCCCATCAATATGACCGATCAGAATCGGGCGAGCGCGTCTCCAGTTCCACATCGTCTTTCGTCTGTCTGATCCGGTTCCTTGAACCTGATTTACCTTACTTAGGGTCTGACCTGGCTGCATGAATACCCAAGAGGCGAAAATCGTCCTCGAGACTGCATTGATCTGCACGCAGGAGCCGCTGAAAATCGGCGATCTGCGCAAACTGTTTGCCGACGACATTTCGGCCGACACAGTCCGTAACCTGCTCGAAGACCTGCGGCACGAATGGTCCGGGCGCGGCGTGGAACTGGTGGGCCTCGCGTCGGGCTGGCGCTTTCAGAGCAAGCCGGCCATGCGCACCTACCTCGACCGCCTGCATCCCGAGAAGCCGCCGCGCTATTCGCGCGCCGTGCTCGAAACGCTCGCGATCATCGCGTACCGGCAGCCGGTCACGCGCGGCGATATCGAAGAGATTCGCGGGGTGACGGTGAACACGCAGGTCGTCAAGCAGCTCGAGGACCGCAACTGGATCGAAGTGATTGGCCACCGGGACGTACCGGGCCGGCCGGCGCTTTACGCAACGACGCGTCAGTTCCTGGACGACCTCGGCTTGAAGTCGCTCGAAGAGCTGCCGCCGCTCGACGACCCGTCGAACCAGCTGGGCGAGCAATTGCTGGCTCAGCACGCGATCGAATTCCCGGACGGCGAGGTGGCACAGTTGGTCGCCGCGGGCATGCCGGAAAGCGGCGAAGCGCCTGCACCGATATCGGCCGATGCGGATATCGGGCAGGAGGCGCCGGGCATGGCCGATGCGGTTGAGCATCGTCACGACGAAACCCGCTTCGACGCGCAGGAAACGGAGCGTGCCGGGCACACCGCCGGTGCGCCCGAAGAAGAACACCCGAGCCGCAGCGACGCGGCGCAGGACGACCCCGTCTCGACGACGGACGACGAAGCCGCTCCACGCGGCGTCTGACGCAACAAACACTTTTGACGCGCCTTGGGCAATCCATTGCGAGCGGGCGCGCAACCTGACATTTCGAGGTTGTTTTGACTGATATCCACGACACCGATTCGACCGATGGGTCCGAATCCGCGCGTCGCACGTCTTCGGCGCGCGACGACGACACGCGCGCCGACAAGGGCGACGTCGCTGGCCAGCCGGCGGGCGATGCCGGGGGCGAGGACCGCCCCCGCCGCGGCTTGCGCCGCGGTCCGCGCAGCTTGATCGCGCGCCGCCGTGCGGGCGCCAAGGGCAAGGCCGGCGAAGGTGCTGCTGCGGCTGAGCCCGCGTCCGACGTCGCTGCGCCGGTTGTGACGCAGACGCCGCCGGACGGCGTCGCCGTTGCGCAGGTGCGCACGCCGCGCAAGGACGCCGGTGCGAAGAAGGGGCGCCGCGAGCCGGCCGCTGCGGGGCAGGCAAAGCCCGCGCAAGCCGGCAAGCAGGGCGCCAGGGGTGCCGCCGGTGGCAAGGGCGGCAAGGGTGGCAAGAGCCGCCCCGAGGCGCCCGCCGCCGCGACCGAAAATGCGGCGGACGATCTGTTCCTGTACGTGACGTCGCCGGCCTTCGACGCCGACGACGGCACGGGCAGCGGCGTGCACGCGCCGATGCTGCGCCGTGGCCGCGTCCAGCAGGACAAGCGCGTGCTGAGCCCGGACGACGACGCGCCGAAGCTGCACAAGGTGCTGGCCGATGCCGGCATGGGCTCGCGCCGCGACATGGAAGAGCTGATCATCGCGGGGCGCGTGTCGGTGAACGGCGAGCCTGCGCACATCGGCCAGCGCATCTTGCCGACCGACCAGGTCCGCATCAACGGCAAGCCGATCAGGCGCAAGCTGCCGAACAAGCCGCCGCGGGTGCTGCTGTACCACAAGCCGACCGGCGAAATCGTGAGCCACGCGGACCCTGAAGGTCGTCCGTCGGTGTTCGACCGCCTGCCGTCGATGAAAACGGCGAAGTGGCTGGCGGTGGGCCGTCTCGACTTCAATACCGAAGGTCTCCTGTTGCTCACGACCTCGGGCGATCTCGCGAACCGGTTCATGCACCCGCGCTATAGCGTGGAGCGCGAGTACGCGGTGCGCGTGGTGGGCGAGCTCACCGAAGGCAACCGCCAGAAGCTGCTCAAGGGCGTCGAGCTCGACGACGGCCCGGCGAACTTCCTGCGCATCCGCGATGGCGGTGGCGAGGGCACGAATCACTGGTACCACGTCGCGCTGGCCGAAGGGCGTAACCGCGAAGTGCGCCGCATGTTCGAGGCCGTCGGCTTGATGGTGAGCCGCCTGATCCGCACGCGCCACGGCCCGATCGCGCTGCCCAAGGGGCTCAAGCGCGGCCGCTGGGAAGAGCTCGAAGACAACCAGGTGCGCGGCCTGTTGGCGGCGGTCGGCCTGAAGGTGCCGACCGAGGAAAAGGGCGGCCGCGGCAAGGAGACGGAACGCCGTCAGCCCGATCCGATGCAGACCTCGATGGGTTTCATCAACCGCGAGCCGGTGCTGAGCTCGCACGGTGCGATGGGCCAGCCGCGCCAGCCCCGTCAGGGGCAAGGTCAAGGCCAAGGCCGGCGCGGCGCAGCACAGGGCGGCTTTGGCAGCGCGCTGGGCAATTTCGGCGGTGGTGGTTTTGGCGGCGGGACGGGCGGCACGGGCGGCAATCGCAGCAATCGCGGCAACACGCGCAGCGGCACGCGTGAAGTCGACGGCAACCGCGCGCCCAGCGCGGGCAAGCGTGTGGGCAGCAACGCGAACAGCAATCGCCGCGGGCCGGGCAACAACGCCAATGCCGGCGCCAGCACGAACGGCAACCGTGCGCCGGGCGGCAACCGCGGCGGTCAGCGCGGCACGCCGCGCAACCGTACGCGCGGGCACTGAGACGCCGCTCGCTGCTTTCCGGCGCCATCAGGTTAGTGCTGGAAAGCAGCAGGGAAATGCATAAATGTGCGCGAATGTGCCTGAACGCGCCGCGCAATGCCGGGATTTCCCCCGGCACGCGGGGCTTAGCGCCAGCAGCGGTTTGCGTTAAAGCCAAAAAAAAGCTACAATCTCGGAGTCGCTGGGCGTGCGGCTTTTATTTGCGCCCCAGGTGCGACCACCTGGCTAAGTGAGAAGATGGGCGTTTCGCCCATTTTTTTTTTGGTCCGCCCGATTGAGTGTTGCAGGCAAGTCTTGCAAAAACATCGTCGGCGCCGGACCCGGCCTGAGTGGTCGTCATCGTGGGGCAAAGTGCAAGAGCGCGCGCTCACCTGGCGCGCGGCCCGCGAATCCTGAATCACTGGAAGTTGCCGGCTCGCTGCGCGAACATCTGGAGCAGGCATTGTGCAACTGACGGAACTGATTGAAACCACGGTCACCGGGCTCGGCTACGAGCTGGTCGACCTCGAGCGCACCGGGCGCGGCATGCTGGCCATCTATATCGATCAGCCCGCGGGTATCGCGATCGAGGACTGCGAGAAGGTCACGCGTCAGCTGCAGCACGTTCTGACGGTCGAGAACATCGACTACGAGCGCCTCGAAGTCTCGTCGCCCGGCCTCGACCGTCCGCTGAAGAAACTGGCGGACTTCGAACGCTTCGCGGGCTGCGAAGCGGTCATCACGTTGAAAAAGCCATTGGACGGACGGAAATCGTACCGCGGCATCGTGCATGCCCCGGAAGGCGAGACCATCGGTCTGGAATTCGAAGGGAAGGCGGGTCCTGCGATGCTCGATTTCACGCTCGCGGACATCGACAAAGCACGTCTTATCCCCAAAGTTGACTTTAGGAGCCGCAAACAATGAGTCGCGAAGTGTTGATGCTGGTGGATGCGCTGGCACGCGAGAAGAATGTCGACAAGGACGTGGTGTTCGCCGCCCTTGAAGCGGCGCTTGCGTCAGCCTCCAAGAAACTCTTCGACGAGGATGCGGATATTCGCGTGCATATCGACCGCGACAGCGGCGAGCACGAAACGTATCGCCGCTGGCGTGTCGTGCCCGACGAGGCGGGCCTGCAGGAGCCGGACCAGGAAATCCTGCTGTTCGAGGCGCGCGAGCAAAAGCCCGACGCCGAGATCGACCAGTTCATCGAGCAGCCGGTGCCTTCGGTCGAGTTCGGCCGTATCGGTGCGCAGGCCGCCAAGCAGGTCATCCTGCAAAAGGTGCGCGACGCCGAGCGCGAGCAGATCCTGAACGACTTCCTCGAGCGCGGCGAAAGCATCATGACCGGCACGGTCAAGCGCATGGACAAGGGCAACTTCATCGTCGAGTCGGGCCGTGTCGAAGCGCTGCTGCGCCGCGACCAGCTGATTCCGAAGGAAAACCTGCGCGTGGGCGACCGCGTGCGCGCCTGGATCGGCAAGGTCGACCGCACCGCGCGCGGCCCGCAGATCGAGCTCTCGCGCACGGCGCCTGAGTTCCTGATGAAGCTCTTCGAGATGGAAGTGCCGGAAATCGAGCAGGGCCTTCTCGAGATCAAGGCCGCGGCGCGCGACCCGGGCGTGCGCGCCAAGATCGGCGTGGTGGCTTACGACAAGCGCATCGACCCGATCGGCACCTGTGTCGGCATCCGCGGCTCGCGCGTGCAGGCCGTGCGCAACGAGCTCGGTGGCGAAAACGTCGACATCGTGCTATGGTCGGAGGATCCCGCCCAGTTCGTGATCGGCGCGCTCGCGCCGGCTGCCGTGCAGTCGATCGTCGTCGACGAAGAAAAGCACGCGATGGACGTCGTGGTCGACGAGAGCGAGCTTGCGGTCGCCATTGGCCGCAGCGGCCAGAACGTGCGTCTTGCCAGCGAGCTGACCGGCTGGCAGATCAACATCATGACGCCGGACGAATCCGCGCAGAAGCAGAACCAGGAGCGCACCGTGCTGCGCGACCTGTTCATGGCGCGTCTCGATGTGGACGAAGAAGTCGCCGACATCCTGATCGACGAGGGCTTCACTAGCCTCGAAGAGATCGCCTACGTGCCGCTCAACGAAATGCTGGAAATCGAGGCGTTCGACGAGGACACCGTGCACGAGCTGCGCAATCGCGCACGCGACGCGTTGCTCACGCAGGCCATCGCGAACGAAGAGAAGGTGGAAAGCGCCGCGCTGGATCTGAAGAGCCTCGACGGCATCGACCCGGACCTGCTGGCGAAGCTGGCGCAACACGAGATTCACACCCGCGACGAGCTTGCCGAGCTGGCCGTGGACGAGCTCACGGAAATGACGGGAATGGAAGAGGACGCCGCCAAGGCGTTGATCATGAAAGCGCGCGAGCACTGGTTCCAGTGAGCCTGGCAACAGGCATGGAACCCGGGCGCGACGAGCAGGAAGCGACCATGACCCACTAACTGATCGCGGCCGCCCCGCTAGCCAGAAGGAGAGGCGCGGGGCACACGGTGCCGCATGACCCGATGTCAACCGCAAGGAATCGGTCCTTGCATTAAGAGGAATGAATGGCGAGTAACAACGTAGCCCAATTTGCCGCGGAACTGAAAATGCCTGCCGGCGTGCTGCTCGAGCAGCTGCAGGCGGCGGGCGTCACGAAAGCGAGCGAAGCTGACTCCTTGTCTGAAACGGACAAGGCGCGTCTGCTCGACCACTTGCGCAAGTCTCACGGCTCGACTGATGCAGACAAGCGCAAGATCACGCTGACGAAACGGCATACGTCGGAAATCAAGCAGTCCGATTCGACGGGTAAGGCTCGCACCATTCAGGTCGAGGTGCGCAAGAAGCGCACCTTCGTCCGCCGCGACGAGTCCGCCGGTGAGGCGGAGGCATCGAATCATGCCGCCGACGCAGCCGTTGCCGCCGAAGAGGCGGAACTGCAGCGCCGCGAAGAAGAAGCGCGCCGTGAGGCCGAGCTGCTCGAGCGTCAGGCTCAGGAGCTCAAGGAGCGCCAGGAGCGTCTCGCGCTTGAAGAATCCGAGCGCCGTGCACGCGAAGAGGCCGCCGAGGCCGAACGCCGCCGCGCCGAGGAAGAAGCCTCGCAGAAGAAGGCCGCAGCCGACGCCGCCGCGCGTGAGTTGGCCGCCCAGGCCGTGGCTGCGCAACGCAACGCTGAGAGCGAAGCGACCAAGGAAGTGAAGCAACAACAAGACCAGCAAGACGAGCAGCGCGCCGCCGCCGAGCAGCGCGCCGCAGCCGAGCGTGCAGCGCAGCGCGAAGCGGCCCAGAAGGCCGAAGCCGCCGCGCGCGAGGCCGCCGAGAAGGCGCAGAAGGAACAGGAAGAGATCGCTCGCCGCCGCGCGGCTGCAGAAGCCGAAGCGCGCGCGATCCGCGAAATGATGAACACGCCGCGCAAGGCGCAGGTGAAGGCGGTCGAGCCGCCCAAGCCCGTCGAGCCGGCCAAGCCCGCCGAAGCCAAGGGCACGCTGCACAAGCCGGCGCGTCCGGAAGGTGCAGCGGCACGTCCGGCAGCAGGTGGCGCGGGCGCGAAGAAGCCCGCCACCACGGCAGCGCCCTCGACGAGCGCGCCGGGTGCCGGCGCGGGCGACCGCAACAAGAAGCCGGGCGCAGGCAAGGGCGGCTGGCAGGACGACGCTGCGAAGCGCCGCGGGATCAAGACGCGCGGCGACTCGTCGGGCGGCGTCGACCGTGGCTGGCGCGGCGGCCCGAAGGGCCGTGGCCGTCACCAGGACAACAGCTCGACGTTCCAGGCGCCGACCGAGCCGATCGTGCGTGAAGTGCACGTGCCGGAAACCATCACGGTGGCCGACCTCGCGCACAAGATGTCCGTGAAGGCATCGGAAGTCATCAAGGTGATGATGAAGATGGGCCAGATGGTCACCATCAACCAGATGCTCGACCAGGAAACGGCGATGATCATCGTCGAGGAACTCGGCCACCGTGCGGTTGCCGCGAAGCTCGACGATCCGGAAGCGCTGCTGGTCGAAGGCCAGACCACGGCCACGGACGCCGAGCAACTGCCGCGTCCGCCGGTCGTCACCGTCATGGGTCACGTCGACCACGGCAAGACCTCGCTGCTCGACTACATCCGCCGCGCCAAGGTCGCAGCGGGCGAAGCGGGCGGCATTACGCAGCACATCGGCGCTTACCACGTCGAAACGCCGCGTGGCGTCATTACGTTCCTCGACACGCCGGGTCACGAGGCCTTTACGGCCATGCGTGCGCGCGGTGCGAAGGCAACCGACATCGTCATTCTGGTGGTCGCGGCCGACGACGGCGTGATGCCGCAGACGAAGGAAGCGATCTCGCACGCGAAGGCTGCGGGCGTGCCGCTCGTCGTGGCGATCAACAAGATCGACAAGCCCGATGCGAACCTCGAGCGCGTCAAGCAGGAGCTCGTCGCCGAAGGCGTCGTGCCGGAAGAGTACGGTGGCGATTCGCCGTTCGTGCCGGTGTCGGCCAAGACCGGCGCGGGCATCGACGATCTGCTCGAAAACGTGCTGCTGCAAGCCGAGGTGCTGGAACTGACGGCACAGGTCGAAGCGCCGGCCAAGGGTCTCGTCATCGAAGCGAAGCTCGACAAGGGTAAGGGTCCGGTTGCAACGATCCTCGTCCAGTCCGGCACGCTCAATCGTGGCGACGTGGTGCTGGCTGGCAGCGCTTATGGCCGCGTGCGCGCCATGCTCGACGAAACCGGCAAGCCCACGAAGGAAGCGGGTCCGTCGATTCCGGTCGAGATCCAGGGTCTCTCGGAAGTGCCGGGCGCCGGCGAAGAAGTCATCGTTCTGCCGGACGAGCGCAAGGCGCGCGAAATCGCGATGTTCCGTCAAGGCAAGTTCCGCGACGTCAAGCTCGCCAAGCAGCAGGCCGCGAAGCTCGAGAACATGCTCGAGCAGATGGGCGAAGGCGAAGTACAGAACCTGCCGCTCATCGTCAAGGCCGACGTGCAGGGCTCGCAGGAAGCGCTGGTTCACGCGCTCCTCAAGCTCTCGACGAGCGAAGTGCGTGTGCAGATCGTGCACGCCGCGGTGGGTGGCATCAGCGAAAGCGACGTCAACCTCGCGACGGCTTCGAAGGCGGTCATCATCGGCTTCAACACGCGTGCCGATGCACTGGCGCGCAAGCTGGCCGAGACCAATGGCGTGGACATCCGCTACTACAACATCATCTATGACGCAGTGGATGAGGTGAAGGCGGCGATGTCGGGCATGCTGGCGCCGGAAAAGCGCGAAGTCATCACCGGCATGGTCGAAGTGCGCCAGGTCTTCAAGGTGCCGAAGGTTGGCGCGGTGGCCGGCTGTATGGTCACGGACGGTATCGTCAAGCGTTCGTCGTCGGTGCGCGTGCTGCGCAACAACGTGGTCATCCACACCGGCGAACTCGACTCGCTCAAGCGCTTCAAGGACGACGTCAAGGAAGTCAAGCAAGGCTTCGAGTGCGGTATGTCGATCAAGAACTTCAACGACATCGTCGAAGGCGATCAGTTCGAAGTGTTCGAGATCACCGAAGTCGCGCGTACGCTGTAATTCAGCGGCGCACGCGGGCGGCATTTGAGGCCGCTCGCGGGCTTGGCCGCGGGTTTGCCGATAACGGGCGGGGCAGGCGCTGGCCAGCCCCGCCCGTTTTGTTTTTGCGCGGCGGTTTCTTCCTCGATGGAGGAAACGCCGCCTGAATGCCTCGTAGAAAAAGAGGTGGAACCATCATGCCGAAAAAACGTACTTCCCCTAATCGCAACGTGCAGATCGCCGACCAGATCCAGCGCGATCTGTCTGAGTTGATGCGCGAAGTGAAGGATCCGCGCATCGGTCTCGTGACGATCCAGAGCGTGGAGCTCACGCCCGACTACGCGCACGCCAAGGTCTACTTCACGACCCTCACGGGAGATCCGAAGACCACCCAGGAAGCGCTCAATCACGCCGCGGGCCATCTGCACAATCAGCTGTTCAAGCGCCTGCACATCCACACCGTGCCGACGCTGCATTTTCACTACGACCAGTCGATCGAAAAGGGTGTTGAGATGTCGCGTCTCATCGACGAGGCGAACGCGTCGCGTGCAAAGGACGACGACCAGGACGAGCCGCGGGACGACTGAGCCACCACGCCAAACTGGCGCACGCGCAACACGTGCGTTTCGTGCTGCACGCCGCCAGGTGTTGCGCTCGTCAGAACTCTGATATGACTGCATCTTCCAAGACTCCTCAAGGCGCGGCCCGACCTGAGGCGGCCCGTCCGAAAGTGCCGCGTCGTCTGCTCGACGGCGTGCTCCTGCTCGACAAGCCGCTTGGACTGTCCAGCAACGATGCGCTGATCCGCGCGAAACGCCTCTTTCGCGTGAAGAAGGCGGGCCATACCGGTACGCTCGATCCGCTCGCCACGGGCCTGCTGCCGCTGTGTTTCGGCGAGGCGACCAAGTTCTCGCAGGACTTGCTCGATGCCGACAAGACCTATGAGGCGACCATGCGCCTCGGCATTCGCACCGCGACGGGCGACGCCGAAGGCGAAGCCGTCGAGACGCGCGAAGTGCGCTGCGACGAAGCCGCGGTGCGCCAGGCGATGGCGAAGTTCGTCGGCGAGATCGTGCAGGTGCCGCCGATGTATTCGGCGCTCAAGCGCGACGGCAAACCGCTCTACGAATACGCGCGCGCGGGCCAGACGGTCGAGCGCGAAGGGCGCCAGGTGACGATTTTCGCGCTGGAGATGATCGCTTGCGCGCTGCCTGCTGTGCCCGAGGTGACGTTTCGCGTCACGTGCAGCAAGGGCACCTATGTGCGCACGCTTGCCGAGGACATCGGCGAGGCGCTCGGTTGCGGCGCGCATCTCGTGATGCTGCGGCGCACGGGCGTGGGTGCGCTCACGCTAGAGCACGCCGTGACGCTGGATGCGCTCACGGCCGCCGACGAGCCTGCGCGCGACGCATGGCTGCAGCCCGTGGACGCGCTGCTTTCCACGTTTCCCGCCGTGACGCTGAACGCCGAGGCGGCGCGCCGCTTCATGCATGGTCAGCGCTTGCCGCTCAACGAACTCGCGCTCGATCGCACGGCATGCGAAGCCGCCGATCGCGTGCGCGTCTATGGAGAAGAGGGGCGCCTGCTCGGCGTCGCGAAGGCGGCCAATGGCGTGCTCGCGCCGGAGCGGCTGGTGGTGAGCGGCGCGGCTTGATTCGCGTTGCGCGTCACGCAAGTGATCGCGCGCGCCAGAGATGAAAAAAATGGCACGCCGGTGTTGAACCGGACGTGCCATTTTTATTGGTGCTGCTTGAGCGAGTATTGAGCGAGCAAATGCGGCAGTGCTCGCTCAATAACGTCAATGCGGGGTCAATGTGGCATCAATGCGGCTCAGTGTGCCGCCGAAGCCGCCGCGCCTGCGTCGGCGCTGCTGGTGCGCTCGGGGCGCGTGACCCAGATGAGCGCGATCAGCACGATGAAGATCGCCGAGGAAATCCAGAACAGATCGTTGACGCCGAGCTGTGCCGCCTGCTGCGTGACCATGCGGTCGAACATGCCATGCGCCTGCGAGGGATCGAGCCCGGTCGCGCTCTGCATCTGCTGCATCGACTGGTTGAAGATCGGATTGGTCGGCGTGGCTTGCTCGGTGAGGCGCGCGTGATGGAACGTCGTGCGATGGTCCCACGCGGTCTCGAAGATCGAGGTGCCAATGCCGCCGCACATGATCCGCACGAAGTTCGACAGACCCGAAGCGGCCGGAATGCGGCTGCCTGGCAGGCCCGAAAGCGTGATCGAGACGAGCGGAATGAACAGGCCCGCCATGCCGATGCCCTGGATCAAGGTGGGCACCGTGAGCGCCCAGGTGTCCACGCCGGTCGTGTACTGCGAGCGCATCCAGAAGCACAGCGCGAACACCACGAACGCCGCTGTCGCGATATAGCGCGGGTCGGTGCGCGGCAGGATGCGGCCCGTGATCGGCGAGAGCAGAATCGCGAAGAAGCCCACGGGCGCCATCACGATGCCCGCGTCGGTCGCGGTGTAGCCAAGGGTGGTTTGCAGCCACAACGGCAGCAGCACGAGATTGCCGAAGTAGAGGCCGTAGCCCACCGAGAGCGCGATCGTCGCGCCGGTGAAGTTGCGCCGCGCGAACAGTGACAGGTCGACCACCGGGTGGTCGGCGGTCAGCTCCCAGATCACGAAGAACGCGAACGCGACGACCGCTGTGAGCGCGAGCACGACGATGGTGGTCGATGCAAACCAGTCGAGGTCCTTGCCCTTGTCGAGCATGATCTGCAGCGAGCCGACCCAGACGATCAGGAGTCCCAGGCCCACGCCGTCGATCGGCGCCTTCTTGATGGCCGAATCGCGGTTGCGGAAGATCGTCCACGTGGCGATCGCGGCCACGATGCCCACGGGGATGTTCACGTAGAAGATCCACGGCCACGAGATGTTGTCCGAGATCCAGCCGCCGAGAATGGGGCCCGCCACCGGCGCGATCAGCGTGGTCATCGACCACATCGAGAGCGCGATGGGCGCCTTCGCGCGCGGATAGCTCGCGAGCAGCAGCGTTTGCGAGAGCGGAATCATCGGGCCCGCCACGGCGCCCTGCAGCACGCGCGAAGCGAGCAGGAAGGGCAGCGTGGGCGCGAGGCCGCACATCCACGACGAGATCACGAACAGGATGATCGACGCCATGAACAGGCGCACCTGCCCGATTCGGTCGGTGAGCCAGCCGGTCAGCGGAATCGAAATCGCGTTGGCGACCGCGAACGAGGTGATGACCCACGTGCCCTGATCGGAGGCGACGCCGAGATCGCCCGAGATCGTCGGGATCGACACGTTCGCAATCGAGGTGTCCAGCACGTTCATGAACACCGCGAGCGACACCGCAATGGTGCCGATCACGAGTTGCGCGCCTTGCAACGGCGGATGGACTACGGGTTGTTGTGCTGCCATTGAGTGCTTCGTGGTTGACTTGCTGGTGGCGCGCGCGGGCTTACATCAGCCTGGCGGCGGGTTTCGCCGCGCCGGGAGCGGTGGCAGTCGACGAAACCTGCGCCTTGCCGGCGCTCTGGCCCGCGTTCTCCGCGATGATGCGGGCGATTTCCGCGTCGGCTTCGTCGCCGTACTTCGCGAACACGTCGGTCTGATAAACCGTGTTCGGTGCGTTGCCGAGGTGGCTGCCGGTCTCGTTCTTGATGTTCACGTCCACCTGCATCGAGAGGCCGATGCGCAGCGGATGCTTCTGCAGCTCTTCCGGATCGAGCGAAATACGCACCGGCAGGCGCTGCACCACCTTGATCCAGTTACCCGTGGCGTTTTGCGCGGGCAGCAGCGAGAAGGCCGAGCCCGTGCCGGCCGAGAAGCCTACTACCTTGCCGTGAAAGACCACCGACGAGCCATACACGTCCGCCGTCATCTCGACCGGCTGGCCGATGCCCATGTGCTTGAGCTGCACTTCCTTGAAGTTGGCGTCCACCCACACGGCGTTCAGCGGCACCACCGACATGAGCGGCGTGCCCGGCGAGACGCGCTGGCCCACCTGCACCGAGCGCTTGGCCACATAGCCGGTCACCGGCGCGGGCAGCGTGTTGCGCGCGTTCGAGAGATAGGCGTCGCGCACCCTGGCCGCGGCGGCCATCACGTTCGGATGATTGGCGATGGTGGTGTTCGCGGTGAGTGCGCGGTTCGCGGCGAGCTGCTGCTGCGCGGCTTCGAGCGTGGCTTCGGCGCTCTTCACGGCGTCGCGGGCGTGCGAGATTTCTTCCTGCGAGACGGCGCCCGTCTGTGCGACCTCCATGCGGCGGCGCAGGTCGTCCTGGGCGCGCGAGAGGTCGGACTGGCGCTGGGCGACTTGCGCCTGGTACTGGCTGTCGTCGGCGAAGAGGCCGCGCACCTGGCGCACCGTCTGGCCGAGATTCGCCTCGGCCTGTTGCAGCGCGATGCGCGAATCGGCGGGGTCGAGCTGCACGAGCGGGTCGCCGATCTTCACGGTCTGCGTGTCGTCGGCGTTCACGGCGATGACCGTGCCGGTCACCTGCGGCGTGATCTGCACGACGTTGCCGTTCACGTAGGCGTCGTCGGTGCTCTCTGTGAAGCGCGCGACGAGGAAGTAGTAGAGGCCGTAGGCGACGGCCGCAATCACGATCACGAGCACAAGCAGCGTCATCATGCGCTTGCGCTTGCCATTGGTCGCGGTCGGCTGCGGATTGGCCGCCGGTTGCTGAGGGGTGCTCATGGAAGGATCTCCGGGTTCTTGCGTGCTGTTCGTTCAGTGATGGGTGCTCAGTTCGCGGCCGTGGCGGGGCGTATGGACGCGGCCGTCGCGGGCGCGCTCCACGGCGCGTCGCGCCACGGGCCGCCGTTCACGTCGCTCTGGCCCTTCGCGTCGCTGCCGACTTCGACCGGCGGCGCGAGGCCCGCGTCGTGTGCGTCGAAGCCGCCGCCGAGCGCCGTGACGAGCGCCATCTGCTGGTCGCGGCGCTGCATTTTGAGGTTCGATACGGTTTGCTCCGCGGCGAGACGATTCTGGTCGGCGTTGAGCACCTGGAGCTGTTCCGAGAGTCCCGCCTTGTAGCGGATCACGGCGAGCTGGTAAGCCTTGGTCGAGGCGTCGAGCGCGCGCTGGGCGTCCACGAGCTGCTGGTCCGCCGAGCGGATCGACGAAACCTGGGTGGCCACTTCCTGGAAAGCATTGATGAGCGTCTGGTTGTAGTTGGCCACGTCCAGATCGAAGTCGGCATAGCGGCTCTTCAACTGCGCGCGCAGCGCGCCCGCGTCGAAGATCGGCAGATGCACGGCCGGGCCGAAGTTCATCTGCCGGCTCGAGAAGGTGAGGAATTTGCCCCAGCCGAACGCATCGAGGCCGGCGGCAGCCGCAAGGTTCACGTCCGGATAGAACTCGGCCTTGGCTTCCTTCACGTCGTGCATGGCGGCCTCGACCTGCCAGCGCGCGGCGACGATGTCCGGCCGGCGCGCCACGAGGTCGGCGGGCAGGTTGCTGGGCAGGACCATGTCGGCGACCGGGTTGAGCACCGGCTGCGCGATCTGCAGGCCCCGGTCCGGACCCTTGCCCAGCAGCGCGCCCAGCTGGTAGCGCACGTTCTGGATCTGGCCGTCGAGCTGCGTGAGGTTGGCCTGGCTCGTCGCGACGTTGCCATTGGCGGTCTCGCGCTCGACGTTGGTGTCGAGGCCCGCTGCCACGCGGCCGTTGGTGATCGTGCCGATGGTCTTGCGGTTGTCGATCTCGCGCGCGGCGATGTCGCGCAGCGCGTAGAGCTGGGCGAGCTGGTTGTAGGTGCGCGCGACCGACGAGGCGAGCGTGATGCGCGCCTGCTGCATGTCGGCCTGGGCAGCGCGCTGGGCCGAAACCGCCTGGGCGAGGCGCTGGCGGTTCTTGCCCCAGAGGTCCAGATCCCAGGAAGCGCTCGCGAGGGCGTTGTTCTCGTTATACCAGGTGCCGCCGAACGGAGGCGGGAAGATGGTGTTTTCCGTGTAGATCTCGCGGGTCCACGAATAGCTCGCGTTGGCCTTCGGGTAGAGCGCCGCTTTCGACGTGTCGATATACGACGACGCCTTGGCGATGCGCGCCTGCGCCTGCGCGATGGTGGGGTTGCCCTCGAGCGCCTCGTCGATCAGCTTGGGCAACTGCGGGTCGCCGAACTGCTGCGCCCAATCGAGCGTCGGCCATTGGCCGCCCCCGGCCGGAATGCTCTGCGAGGTCTCGAACTGTTGCGGTTGCGCGATGGTCTTGTCGCTCTTGACGCCGAAGTAGTTCGCGCAGCCCGCGAGCGCGAGCGCCGCCACCGCGGCGGCGACGGCTCCCCGGCAGGAGAGCGCTGGCGCAAACTGGGTTTGAGGTTTCATTGCTCGTCTCATGGCGTGAGAAGGTGAGGTAATACTGGACGTTGCAGCTATTTTCCTGTGCAGCGATCTCAAATTTGCTTGCCGCGTCATCAATTAGCCGGTGGGTTTTGCCCCGTGCTCGGGCCCGGATTCTGGATAGCTTCGCAGCTATTGGAGAGAACTCGCCGCAACATGCTCTTCAGGAAGCCGATTTCCTCGGGTGTCAGGCCCTGCGAGAGCTGATCCGTCACGCTCGTGAAGATCGCCGGCATGCGAGCGGCAATGCTTTCGCCCTCGGGCGTGAGCGCAAGGCGCACGGCACGGCGGTCCTCGGAACTGCGCACGCGCTTGAGCAGGCCGCGCTTTTCCAGCCGGTCGACGAGGCGCGTCACCGCGCTCGCGTCGATGCCGTACTCGCGCGCGAGCTCCGCCGCGAGCACGCACTTGCCGCTCGCCACCATGAACAGCACGCTGGCTTGCTGGCTCGTCACACCGAGCTCGGCGACGGTGCGCTGGGTGATCAGGTTCGACATCGTCGATCTCACCCGCGAGATGAGGTAGCCAACGCTTTCGCCGAAATCGTAATCGCGGACTTCAGGAGGCACCGTGGGAGTCGGATCCGTCATGTTTCTGCTGCGGCTGCAATGATTGACCAGGCAGGGATTATAGGGTCGGTTAGTTGACGCGGCAAGGGTTTATTGTGGCAGGGCGAAGAAACCTTTGCCGGCTAAGGTCTTAATTGGGCCCGGATGCGCATGCGAAAATTCTCCCTGGCGGGGGCGCTCCGCCAACAACGTGGCTGCGCCAGTAGCGGCAGGGGGCTGCGACCAAGGCGCCCACTTGAGCTCTTTGGCGCGCCCTGGGTATGAGCACGATCAATTCATCTACACGTGCTATACTTTCAGGTTCCCAAAAGTGCGTCATCGCAGCGATGCTGAACTGATCCGCCGGCCGAAATTTCCGGGCGGATCGAGGCGGCGGCCGCGTGCCCGAGCCGGGCCTGCCAGCAGGGCATGCGCGGCGCACTCAACTGTACCCAGGTTCCTATGTCCCGCGCCCTTCGCAACATCGCCATCATTGCCCACGTCGACCACGGCAAGACTACGCTCGTCGACCAACTGCTGCGCCAGTCCGGCACCTTCCGTGACAACCAGCAGGTCGCCGAACGCGTCATGGACTCGAACGACATCGAAAAAGAGCGCGGGATCACGATTCTCGCGAAGAACTGCGCGGTCGAGTACGAAGGCACCCACATCAACATCGTCGACACCCCGGGCCACGCCGACTTCGGTGGCGAAGTGGAGCGCGTGCTCTCGATGGTCGACTCGGTGCTGCTGCTCGTCGACGCCGTGGAAGGCCCGATGCCGCAAACGCGCTTCGTCACGAAGAAGGCGCTCGCGCTGGGTCTTAAGCCCATCGTGGTCGTCAACAAGATCGACCGCCCGGGCGCGCGTATCGACTGGGTCATCAACCAGACCTTCGATCTGTTCGACAAGCTCGGCGCGACCGAAGAGCAGCTCGACTTCCCGGTGGTGTACGCCTCGGGCCTGAACGGTTACGCGTCGCTCACCGCCGATGCGCGCGAAGGCGACATGCGCCCGCTGTTCGAGGCGATCCTCGAGCACGTGCCGGTGCGCGACGCCGATCCGGAAGGTCCGCTCCAGCTCCAGATCACCTCGCTCGACTACTCGACCTACGTCGGCCGTATCGGCGTGGGCCGCATCAAGCGCGGCCGCATCAAGCCGGGTCAACCGGTGGCGCTGCGCTTCGGTCCGGACGGCGACGTGATGAACCGCAAGATCAACCAGGTGCTGTCGTTCAGCGGCCTCGAGCGCGTGCAGGTCGAATCGGCCGAAGCTGGCGACATCGTGCTGATCAACGGCATTGAAGACATCGGCATTGGCGCCACGATCTGCGCGGTCGATACCCCCGAGGCGCTGCCGATGATCACGGTGGACGAGCCGACGCTCACGATGAACTTCCTCGTGAACTCGTCGCCGCTCGCCGGCCGCGAAGGCAAGTTCGTGACGAGCCGCCAGATCCGCGACCGTCTCACGAAGGAGCTGAACCATAACGTCGCGCTGCGCGTGAAGGACACCGGCGACGAAACCACGTTCGAAGTGTCGGGCCGCGGCGAGCTGCACCTGACGATCCTGATCGAAAACATGCGCCGCGAAGGCTACGAGCTGGCCGTGTCGCGTCCGCGCGTGGTGCTGCACGAAGTCGACGGCGTGAAGCAGGAGCCGTACGAAATGCTGACCGTGGACGTCGAAGACGGCCACCAGGGCGGCGTGATGGAAGAGCTGGGCCGCCGCAAGGGCGAAATGCTCGACATGGCTTCGGACAGCCGCGGCCGCACGCGTCTGGAGTACCGCATTCCGGCCCGTGGCCTGATCGGCTTCCAGGGCGAGTTCATGACGCTCACGCGCGGCACGGGCCTGATGAGCCATGTGTTCGACGCTTACGGTCCGGTCAAGGAAGGCACACTCGGCGAGCGCCGCAACGGCGTGCTGATCTCGCAGGACGACGGCGCCGCTGTCGCCTACGCACTGTGGAAGCTGCAGGACCGCGGCCGCATGTTCGTGAAGCCGGGCGATGCGCTGTACGAAGGCATGATCATCGGCATCCATAGCCGCGACAACGACCTCGTCGTGAACCCGATCAAGGGCAAGCAGCTCACCAACGTGCGCGCCTCGGGCACCGACGAAGCCGTGCGCCTCGTGCCGCCGATCCAGATGTCGCTCGAGTACGCAGTGGAATTCATCGACGACGACGAACTCGTCGAAGTCACGCCGCAGTCGATCCGCCTGCGCAAGCGCCATCTGAAAGAGCACGAGCGTCGCCGCGCGAGCCGCGAAGGCGCTGCAGAGTAAGCTCAGTCATTGATTTTTTGCGCACTGCAATGCAAGTAAGGAGCCAGCAAAGCCGCCTCTCTGTGGGCGGCTTTTTTGCATCCGGCGGTAATTGCGTTGCAGTGCAAGAAGAGTGCGTTGCAAACGCCGCAAAGGCCCGTCTGCAAAGGGTTTGCGTGTGCGGTTGTGCCACATTGCAATCTATGGGGAGTATCACTTCTGTGATATCCTCCGCGGATGCATGATTTAGGTCCTTCCAAGCAGACTTGATTCGCAATCCGCTAAACGGTCAGGCCGTGGCGCGGAAGGTTGAGTAACCCGCTATTTCTCGAGAAACTCGAAGAAAGGTGAGCGTAAATGTCGGAAACGATGAAGCAGTTTCAGCTGAACTCCTACCTGTTCGGCGGCAATGCTCCGTATGTCGAAGAGCTATACGAAGCATATCTTGATAACCCCGCGTCCGTTCCGGACACGTGGCGCCAGTACTTTGACGCACTGCAAAACGTGCCGTCATCGAGCGGCACGTCCGACAACGACATCGCCCACGGGCCGATCGTCGAGTCGTTTGCCCAGCGCGCCAAAGCCAACGCCTTCATCCCGCGCGGAGGCGGCGAAGATCTCGCCACGGCGCGCAAGCAAGTTTACGTTCAGTCCCTGATTGGCGCTTATCGATTCCTCGGCTCGCAATGGGCCAATCTCGATCCGCTCCAGCGCCGCGAACGTCCGAACATTCCCGAGCTCGAGCCCGCGTTCTACGACTTCACCGAAGCCGACATGGACGAGACGTTCAGCGCCACGAACCTGTATTTCGGTTTCGAGCGCGCGTCGCTGCGCGAGATCGTCAAGGCGCTGCGCGACACGTATTGCGGCACGATCGGCGCCGAGTACATGTACATCAGCGATCCTGAGCAAAAGCGCTGGTGGAAGGAGCGTCTCGAGTCGATCCGCTCGACGCCGAGCTTCTCGAACGACAAGAAGAAGCACATCCTGCAGCGCCTGACGGCCGGCGAAGGCCTCGAGCGCTTCCTGCACACCAAGTACGTCGGCCAGAAGCGCTTCTCGCTCGAAGGCGGCGAGTCCTTCATCGCCGCGATGGACGAAGTCGTCCGTCACGCTGGCGCGAAGGGCGTGCAGGAAATCGTCATCGGCATGGCCCACCGCGGCCGCCTGAACGTGCTCGTGAACACGCTCGGCAAGATGCCGGCTGACCTCTTTGCCGAATTCGAAGGCAAGCACGTGGACGACCTGCCGGCCGGCGACGTGAAGTACCACAAGGGCTTCTCGTCGGACATCGCGACCGAAGGCGGTCCGGTCCACCTGTCGCTCGCGTTCAACCCGTCGCACCTCGAAATCGTCAACCCGGTGGTCGAAGGCTCGGCCAAGGCCCGTATGGATCGCCGCGGCGACGACGACGGCCTGCAAGTGCTGCCGGTGCAGATCCACGGCGACGCGGCCTTCGCGGGCCAGGGCGTCGTGATGGAAACGCTGAACCTCGCGCAAACGCGGGGTTACGGCACGCACGGCACGCTGCACATCGTCATCAACAACCAGATCGGCTTCACGACCTCGGACCCGCGCGACGCACGCTCGACGCTGTACTGTACCGACGTCGTCAAGATGATCGAGGCGCCCGTTCTGCACGTGAACGGCGACGATCCGGAAGCGGTCGTGCTGGCGATCCAGCTCGCGGTCGATTTCCGCATGCAGTTCCACAAGGATGTCGTGGTCGACATCGTCTGCTTCCGCAAGCTCGGCCACAACGAGCAGGACACCCCGGCGGTCACGCAGCCGCTCATGTACAAGAAGATCGCGCAGCACCCGGGCACCCGTGCGCTGTACGCCGAGAAGCTCGTGCAGCAGGGCGTGATCACGGCTGAAGACGCGGACAGCTACATCAAGGCCTACCGTGCCGCGATGGACGAAGGCCACCACACGATCGACCCCGTGCTCTCGAACTACAAGAGCAAGTACGCGGTGGACTGGGTGCCGTTCCTGAACCGCAAGTGGACCGACGCCGCCGACACGGCCGTGCCGCTCGCCGAGCTCAAGCGCCTTGCCGAGCGCATCACCACGATCCCCGAGAACTTCAAGGTTCACCCGCTGGTCGAGCGCGTCATCAACGACCGCCGCGCGATGGGCAAGGGCGATGCGAAGCTCGACTGGGGCATGGGCGAGCACCTCGCGTTCGCCTCGCTGGTCGCATCGGGCTACGCCGTGCGTCTCACGGGCCAGGACTCGGGCCGCGGCACGTTCACGCACCGCCACGCCGTTCTGCACGACCAGAACCGCGAGCGCTGGAACGACGGCACCTACATCCCGCTGCAGAACATCGGCGAGAACCAGGCGCAGTTCACGGTGATCGACTCGGTGCTCTCCGAAGAGGCGGTGCTCGGTTTCGAGTACGGCTACTCGACGGCTGAGCCGAACACGCTCGTCGCGTGGGAAGGCCAGTTCGGCGACTTCGTGAACGGCGCGCAAGTCGTGATCGACCAGTTCATCTCGTCGGGCGAAGTGAAGTGGGGCCGCGTGTCGGGTCTCACGATGCTGCTGCCGCACGGCTATGAAGGTCAGGGTCCGGAGCACTCGTCGGCGCGTATCGAGCGCTTCCTGCAACTGTGCGCCGAGCACAACATGCAGGTCGTTCAACCGACCACGCCGGCACAGATCTTCCACGTGCTGCGCCGCCAGATGATTCGCCTGTTCCGCAAGCCGCTCATCATCTTCACGCCGAAGTCGCTGCTGCGTCACAAGGAAGCCGTTTCGGATCTGTCGGAGCTCGCGAAGGGCACGTTCCAGCCGGTCATCGGCGAAGTGGACGACGCCATCGACGCGAAGAAGGTCAAGCGCGTGGTCGCCTGCTCGGGCCGCGTGTACTACGACCTCGTCGCGCATCGCCGCGAATCGAAGTCGAACGACGTCGCGATCATCCGTATCGAACAGCTCTATCCGTTCGCGCACAAGCAGTTCGAAGCCGAGCTGAAGAAGTACGACAACGCGACCGAAGTGGTCTGGGTGCAGGACGAGCCGCAGAATCAGGGCCCGTGGTTCTACATCGAGCACCACCTGAAGGAAGGCATGAAGGAGGGCATGAAGCTCGCGTACAGCGGCCGTCCTGCCTCCGCCTCGCCGGCCGTCGGCTACTACGCGAAGCACTACGAGCAGCAGAAGTCGCTGATCGAAGGTGCGTTCGGCCGCCTGAAGGGCGCGCAGGTCGCGAAGTAAGCACACATAGAGTGAATCGAACCGGGAAAGCGCGACACATCGATCACGCGCTTTCCCGCGCTCACGTGCGCGACCCGGTTCGTCATACGGGGAAAGTCCCCGGACAAGTATTCAGGAAAATCACATGGCTATCGTAGAAGTCAAGGTCCCTCAGTTTTCGGAGTCGGTGTCGGAAGGCACGATGCTGCAGTGGAAGAAGAAGCCGGGCGAAGCTGTTGCCCAGGACGAAGTCGTCATCGAGATCGAAACCGATAAGGTCGTGCTCGAAGTGCCCGCGCCGGCCGCCGGCGTGCTGGCCGAGATCGTGGTGGGCGACGGCGCAACCGTCACGAGCGAACAGCTGATCGCGAAGATCGACACGGAAGGCAAGGCTGGCGCCGTTGCGGCTCCCGCCGCTGCTGCCGCGCCGGCTGCTGCTCCCGCAGCGGCACCGGTCGCCGCCGCTGCCGCATCGACGGCCAGCAGCACGGTCGCATCGCCCGCCGCTTCGAAGCTGATGGCGGAGCAGGGCCTGTCGGGCGGCGACGTCGCCGGCACGGGCCGCGACGGCCGCATCACGAAGCAGGACGTGCTCGGCGCCGGCGCACCGAAGGCAGCTCCGGCCGCCGCACCGGCTGCGAAGCCCGCCGCTGCAGCGAAGCCGTCGCTGCCGCAAGTCAACGCACCGGCATCGGCTGCCAACTGGCTCAACAACCGTCCGGAACAGCGCGTGCCGATGTCGCGCCTGCGTGCGCGTATCGCCGAGCGTCTGCTCGAGTCGCAGCAAACCAACGCCATCCTCACGACGTTCAACGAAGTGAACATGGCGCCGGTCATGGACCTGCGCAACAAGTACAAGGACAAGTTCGAGAAGGAACACGGCGTGAAGCTCGGCTTCATGTCGTTCTTCGTGAAGGCCGCGGTTCACGCGCTGAAGAAGTTCCCGCTCGTGAACGCGTCGATCGACGGCAACGACATCGTCTACCACGGCTACTTCGACATCGGTATCGCTGTCGGCTCGCCGCGCGGTCTGGTGGTGCCCATCCTGCGCAACGCAGACCAGATGAGCCTCGCCGACATCGAGAAGAAGATCGCCGAATTCGGCCAGAAGGCCAAGGACGGCAAGCTCTCGATCGAGGAAATGACGGGCGGCACGTTCTCGATCTCGAACGGCGGCGTGTTCGGCTCGATGCTCTCGACCCCGATCATCAACCCGCCGCAGTCGGCGATCCTCGGCGTGCACGCGACGAAGGAACGCGCCGTGGTCGAGAACGGCCAGATCGTGATCCGTCCGATGAACTACCTCGCGATGTCGTACGACCACCGCATCATCGACGGCCGCGAAGCCGTCCTGTCGCTGGTCGCGATGAAGGACGCGCTGGAAGATCCGGCTCGCCTGCTGCTCGACCTGTAATAACGCGTTGTAGCGCGGGCCAGGGCTCACGTCCTGCTCGCGCATCCAGTCTCACACTGAGCGTCGCGCGCGCGCAATCCGTCAAGCCGGATTCCGCGCGCCGCGCTCACGTATCGAAAGGATGACCATGTCCAAAGAATTTGACGTCGTCGTGATTGGCGCCGGCCCCGGCGGCTATATCGCGGCGATCCGCGCCGCGCAGCTCGGCAAGTCGGTTGCCTGTATCGAAAAATGGAAGAACCCGGCTGGCACGCTGAAGCTCGGCGGCACCTGCCTGAACGTCGGTTGCATTCCCTCGAAGGCGCTGCTCGCCTCGTCGGAAGAGTTCGAAAGCGCCCAGCATCACCTGGCCGACCACGGCATCAACGTGGGCGACGTGTCGATCGACATCGCCAAGATGCTCGCCCGCAAGGACGGCATCGTCGAGAAGATGACCAAGGGCATCGAGTTCCTGTTCCGCAAGAACAAGATCACCTGGCTCAAGGGCCACGGCAAGTTCACGGGCAAGACCGATGCCGGCGTGCAGATCGAAGTGAGCGGCGAAGGCGAGACCGAAGTCGTCACGGCGAAGAACGTCATCATCGCGACGGGCTCGAAGGCGCGTCATCTGCCGGGCATTCCGGTCGACAACAAGATCGTCGCCGACAACGAAGGCGCGCTCACGTTCGACTCCGTGCCGAAGAAGCTGGCCGTGATCGGCGCAGGCGTGATCGGTCTGGAGCTCGGCTCGGTGTGGCGCCGTCTCGGCGCCGACGTCACGGTCCTCGAAGCGCTGCCGGAATTTCTCGGCGCGGCTGACCAGGCGCTCGCGAAGGAAGCCGCGAAGCTCTTCAAGAAGCAGGGTCTCGACATTCACGTCGGCGTGAAGGTGGGCGAAGTGAAGGCCACCGACAACAACGTCACGATCAACTACACGGACAAGGACGGCAACGCGCAAGTGCTCGAAGCCGACCGCCTGATCGTGTCGGTCGGCCGCGTGCCGAACACCGACAACCTCGGTCTCGAAGCGATCGGCCTGAAGGCCAACGAGCGCGGCTTCATCGACATCGATGACCACTGCCGCACGGCAGTGCCGAACGTCTACGCGATCGGCGACGTGGTGCGCGGCCCGATGCTCGCGCACAAGGCCGAAGACGAAGGCGTGCTGGTGGCCGAGATCATCGACGGCCAGAAGCCGCATATCGACTACAACTGCATTCCGTGGGTGATCTACACCGAGCCGGAAATCGCGTGGGTCGGCAAGACGGAGCAGCAGCTCAAGGCCGAAGGCCGCGACATCAAGACGGGCCAGTTCCCGTTCATGGCCAACGGCCGCGCGCTCGGCATCAACAAGTCGGACGGCTTCGTGAAGATGATCGCCGACGCCAAGACCGACGAGTTGCTCGGCGTGCACATCATCTCGGCCAACGCATCGGACCTGATCGCGGAAGCCGTGGTGGCGATGGAATTCAAGGCTGCCGCCGAAGACATCGGCCGCATCTGCCATCCGCACCCGTCGCTGTCCGAAGTCATGCGCGAAGCGGCGCTCGCCACCGACAAGCGCGCGCTCAACATGTAATGCATCAGGGCAGGGCGGCCGTCTTTTAATGGCCGTTTTGCCTCGCAGTACCATGCATCACGTACAGAGGCGGGTGGGCTTTGGCCCCCCCGCCTTTCTTTGTTTGTTGCCCACGAAATGAACGTCACCGAATACTACGAAAACGAACTGCAGAAGCGGGGATACAAGCCCGACCCGGCCCAGCGTGTCGCCATCGACCGGCTGCAGCGGTGCTACGACGAGTGGGTCGCATACAAGTCGCGTCGCTCGAACGCGTTCTGGAAGCTCATCAACCACCCGGACCTGCCGCGCGGCGTCTACATGTGGGGCGGCGTCGGCCGCGGCAAGAGCTTCCTGATGGACAGCTTCTATGCGGTCGTGCCGCTACAGCGCAAGACGCGCTTGCATTTTCACGAATTCATGCGCGAGGTGCACCGCGAGCTAGAAGAGCTCAAGGGCCAGGCCGACCCGCTCGATGAACTCGCGCGGCGCATCGCGAAGCGCTATCGCCTGATCTGCTTCGACGAATTCCACGTCTCGGACATCGCCGACGCGATGATTCTTTATCGCCTTCTCGATGGTCTGTTCAAGAACGGTGTGCAGTTCGTGATGACGTCTAACTACGATCCCGATTTGCTCTATCCCGATGGCCTGCATCGCGACCGCATGCTGCCGGCCATCGAGCTCATCAAGGAAAAGTTGGATGTCCTGAACGTCGATGCGGGTGTCGACTATCGCCAGCGCACGCTCGCGCAGGTCGAGGTCTATCACACGCCGCTTGGCGCGGCCGCCGACCGCGCGCTGCGCCACTCGTTCGCGCAGCTCGCCGCGGTGCCCGACGAAAGCCCGCTCCTGCGCATCGAAAAGCGTGAGCTCAAGGCACTGCGCAAGGCCGATGGCGTCGTGTGGTTCGACTTCGCGACGCTGTGCGGCGGTCCGCGCTCGCAGAACGACTATCTCGAGCTCGCGAGCCGCTTTCACGCGGTGATCCTCTCGGACGTGCCGCAAATGACGCCTCGTATGCAGTCCGAAGCGCGCCGCTTCACCTGGCTCATCGACGTGTTTTACGACCACAAGGTGAAGCTGCTCATGTCGGCGGCGGTGCCGCCGGAGCAGCTATACGTCGAAGGCCCGATGGCCAATGAATTCACGCGCACCGTTTCGCGCATCGTCGAGATGCAGTCGAAGGAATATCTCGAAACGCCGCGCCGTATCGTGGATACGTCGCTGACTTAAACGCTCAGGCGTCCGGAGTCGAGCATCCGGGGCGCAATGCGCCACTACGGCCCTGAAAAAACAGGCGCGAATCCGCTTTTTCAAGATTCGGACTCGTCTGATAGGGGCCGGAGGGTCAAGTCGATATCTTTAGTCAGGACAGGTTCTGACAAAGGAGTAGACCATGACCCCCCATCGCGATATTACCGAGGAAGAATGGCAGCGCGTGATGCCGCTGCTGCCAGAATTGCGTCCGCGCTCGGAAATGCGCGGCCGTCCGCTTGCCAACACCCGTTCGGTGCTCAATGGCGTCCTGTGGGTCATGTATAGCGGCGCCACGTGGTCGGCCATGCCGCGCCGCTACCCGTCCTATCAAACCTGCCATCGGCGCTTCAAAGCCTGGCATGACGAAGGTGTTCTCAAGCGCGTGATGGCCGAGCTGTTCGGCGAAGAGGGCGTCGCGCTGTGCGACACGATCGAAACGCGCATGCGCAAGCACCTGAGCCGTGCCGAAAAGGCCGCTGCGCGCGTTCAGGAAGGGATGCCGGGCGTGCCGTCCGCGCCGCGCAATTCGCCGTTCAGCCCGGCCACGCCCGGTGTGCCGCAGCCGTTCAGCTATCGCTCGGTGTACCGTCACACGGCTTGACGGGGCGAGCGCCCCGAGCGCGTGATGCGCACCCGAGAAGCCTGCCGAGGCCGCCTTGTTGCAAGGCGGCCTTCGCTTTTTCAGGCGTTCGCGAATTTACTGCTGACGTACCCAGGTTTGCGAGCGGCCGAGCAGCGAAATGCCCAGGTAGCCGCGCACCACCAGCTTCTGGCCACCCTCTTCGGTGTGCATCTTGCAGCGGTATACCTTGCCATTCTCGGGGTCGAGAATGTGGCCGCCGTCCCATTCGTCGCCGGCCTGTTTCATGCCGTCGATGATCGTCATGCCGAGAATCAGCTGGTCCTTGCGTGAGTCCGTGCATGCGGTGCAGCGGCGGTCGGGGTGGTCGTTCGGATCCAGACCCTTGATGACCTTGCCGCTGAGACCGCCGCTGCCGTCCTCGCTGATTTGCACGAGCGCCTTGGGCTGCCCGGTGTGATCGTCGACCGTTTGCCAGACGCCGACGGGTGAGTTCGACTGCGCATGCGCGGCGAGCATTCCGCCGAGCAGGACTCCCGCCAGCGCGAATTGTCGCACCGCGCGGGCCGCCAACGAGGGGGCACGGCTATTGAATTGAAACATGTGTCTTCCTCCACTGATGTTTATCGCTATGTGTGCGTCTAACCGCCGCGGGCCACAGTGCATGGCCTCGATTTGCGGCGAACCGCACGGCGCATTCGTTCGCGGCGAAGGCGCGCAGCGGTCAGGGCAGGATACGCGAAAGCGCTGCGCGCGTTTGCGAGGAGAAACTCTAGTCGGCATGCACGAGCGCGCTATGCACGCGCCGTGCCTGGCCGAGCGATGCGGGCCCTCGTCCCGTTCGGTCGTCCCGCCCGGATACGGGCTCAGTTGAGCTGATACGAGAACGTCGCGTTCACACGCGGGCTGCGCGAGGCGCTTTCGACGGGCGCATCGGCGAGCGCTTTTGCCACGGAGAGATCGAGGCTGTAGTACTTGCCGTCGGTGATCCGGAAGCCCAGCGACGCCGACGAAAGCCGCGAAGGCGAGGGCGTCCCCGCATGCAGGTACACGCGCGCCATGTCGAACGAGACGTAGGGCGTGATCGTCTGCAGCCACACTTGGCCCACCTTGAATGGATGGTTCAGCTCGAGCGCGAAGGCCCAGCCCGAATCGCCCGACGCCTCGCCCGGCTCATAGCCCGCAGCGAAGCGTTGCGCGCCGAAGGAGATCTGCTCGGAGGTCGGCAGCGTGTTCGGGCTGTATTGCCCCGTTGCGGCGATTGCGGTGCCGAAACCCATCGGCCAGTCGTTGGTCTGTGAGAACGAGGCGTCGGTGCGCACGAAGTTCAGCGACACGGGGTTCTGCAGCGCGAACCCGGGAATGTTCGTGTCCGCCGATTTCGATGCGCCGAGAATGTCGAAGGCCTTCGCCACCGCGACGCTCGCCTTGCGCACCTGGCCCGGCTTCACGTCGGTGTAATCGGCTTGCAGTTGCAGCACCCGCACCTGCGAGCTCAGGCCGTATTGCAGGCCGTTGATGGTGTTGTGGTAGCGGTCCTCGTCGTGCGCCGCATAGGCGCTCACGGTGCCGACGACGCTGCGCGTATTGCTCAAGAGCAGCGGATACGAAAGCGAGCCCGTGAGCTTGTCGCTGATGACGGTGCGCTCCACGTAACTGGGCAGGCCCGGGTTGTCGACGGGGTTGCCGCGGTAATGCGAGGCGTCGAGCTTCGCCGTCAAGCCGTCGCTCGCGATGGGCACGGCTGCATGCGCGGCGAGGTAGGTGACGTTGTCGCGCCCCTTGGGCAGCAGCGCCGAAAAGCTCAACTGCTCGCCGAACGGCGTGAGTCCGTTTTCGGTGAGCGTCATGAGGCCCTGCACGCCCGGGTGATTGAAGTCGATACCGGTGCTCACGTCATACGGCTTGTGCGCGGCGTCGAGCTCGAGCGTGGTGGCGCCGTCGGTGGTCGTGGGCGGCGGCACGTTCGCCTTTACCTTGAGCCCCGGCAGCATGCCGAGCACGTTGATGTAGCGCTGGAACGTGGCCGTGCGCAGTGGCCGGTCCTCGACGATGTGCGCCGCGACCGCGCGCATCTTGCCCTCGAGCGCACCAGGCTTGCCCGTGATCTTCACGTCTTTTACATAGCCTTCGACGACCGTGATGTGCACCACGCCGCCCGCGAAGTCCTGCGCCGGCACGAACGCGAACGACAGCGCATAGCCGCGGTCCTGGTAGAGCTTCGTCACGCCATTGGCCGTTTCGATGAGCTGGCCGATCGTGATGTCGTGATTCGCGAGGGGCGCAAAACGCCTGGCGACCTCGTCGAATGGAATCGATTTCACGCCCTCCACTTTGAAGGTGGTCGGCGTGATATGCGTGGCGAGCAACTGCTGCAGGGCAGGTGTTTGCTGCTGCACTTGCACGGTCACGCTGGGCGCTTTCTGTGGCGCATTGATTTGCGGCAGAGCGTCGAGCGGATTGCCTCCCAGCGGGTTGCCTCCCTGTAAATTCCCGCCCGACGCCGGCCGGTTCTGCTGTGCTACTGCCACCCCCGTCAAGCCGGCGCTCGCCATGACTCCCAACGCGGCGAGCACGGCCCATCCTGCGACTTTCATTGGACTACCCTCGACTTGTCGGACGGCGCGCGCCGGGTGCCTGAACACTGTGGCGCGGCCGTCTCTTTGTGCCGCCTTTTCAGCGGTCTTTGCGTGGCTCCCTGATTGCCCGCGTGTTATTCCTGTGTACTCCGTACTACCTGATCTGACGTTGCCAGGCTTCGCGCGCCGCGCCGTTCCTCTCCAAACGCCGCGCTGCGCATCGCCCATCTTGCACGGCGGTGGTTGTGCGCGCTACGGCAGCTTGTGCAGCACGCCGCTCAGTAATCCCCCCGATGTACTTGTGCCGCCAGAACTGCTTGAAGAACCCGCGGCGCCGGCCGTCGCGCCGAGCCCACCCGTGAGCGAGCCGACAAGGGCTGTCACTGGGGTGAGCAGGGCGCCCGCACCCGTGCTGCTGCCGCCCGCGAGCGCAGCGAGCGGACCCGTCGCCGTCGCGGTGCCCGAGCCGCCGCTGCTTGCCGCGTTGCCTGCCGCGCTGCCTGCCGAGCCCGCAGCGGAGGTTACCGTGGAGCTCACGCTCGAAAGCAGCCCGCCGGCCACCGGCAGGCTGCCAAGGCCGCTCGTGAGCGCGCCAGCGCCGCCCGCACCACCGCTGCCATTCGTGGCGCCGGCTGCCGCGCCCGTGACCGCTGCGAGCGGCGTGCCGCCGAGGCCGACGCTCGCTACCGTCGCGTTGAGCGGGCCGAGCGGGCCAGCTGCAGCTGCGCCGCTCGGCGGCCCGTTGGCGACGAGCGCGGTGTTGCCACCCACGAGACTCGTGATGAGGCCAGGAATAGGCGCAGCGCTATTCGGTGCGTTCGGGTTGACGAGGCCACCTGCGTTGGTGACCGTGTTGCCGACGGCGCTGATCAGCGTGCCGGCATCGGCGCCGAGCGGCCCGAGCGCGCCAGGCGCACCGTTTGCCTGCGAGCCGGCGGTAGTCGATGCGACCTTCGTGCCGGCCGTCTGCACCGCGCCGCCCACTTGCGCGAGCAGGCCCGAGACCGGCACGCCAAGGCCGGTCGAGGTGCCCGCTTGCTGGGTGATGAGGCCGGCCGTGGCGACGATCGGCGTGATGGTCGTGCTGATCGGCTGCGTGGCCTGTTGCACCGGAGCGGACGAGAGCACGTTGCCGAGCGACTTGCCCGTGGTGTTCACGGCGTCGGCCGTTGTGTCGAGCACGGTGGCGACGGGCGTCGTCACAGGGGCGAGCGGTGCGAGCGGCCCGTTGCCGAGTCCGTTGACCGTGGTTGCGGCGCCCTGGACCACGCCGCTCGATGCGCTCACGACGTTGCCGAGCCCGGCTGCGGTCGTGCCGACCGGGTTTGGCGTCGAGCCGGTCTGGCCGACGCCGTTCGAGACGGCGTTGGCGAGCGCGGCGGCGACCGTGCCGGTGCTCGACACGGCATCGCCGAGGCCCTGGCTGGCCTGTGGGCTCGTGCCCGACACCGTGGTCGAACCGACCGCGTTGCCGAGATCGTTTGCCGATTTGGCCACCGAGTTGACCACGCCGCTCGTGCCGGTCGACGCGCTGGTGCTGCCGTTGCCGCTGGTGTTGCTCGAGCCGTTGCCGCTGGTGCCGGCGGTCGAGCCGCTGGAGCCGCCGGAGCCGCCGGAGCTGCCACCGGTGCCGCCAGCACCGGTCGTGCCGGTTGCGCCCGACGAAGCCGAGGGTGGCGTGTAGCTGCTGCCGCCGCAGGCGGCGACGCTGCAGGCCACGGCTGCGGCGAGCGCCGTGAGGCGCAGGCTGCGCACGAGCGCGACGACACGGTCGCCGCCGCTGCCGGGGTGGTTGTGATTGGCAGTAAAGCTGGAACTGGAACTGCTGGACATGACGCTGTCTCCTGAACTTGAACTGAAAGAGCGCTGGAATGCGGTGCCGAACGGCTTTCCGGGGCGGATTACTTCTTGCCGCCGAGCAGGCCGCCGACGAGTGACGTGAGCCCAGCGAGCTGGCTCGTTGCGCCGCTGCCGGCGTTGCCCCCGGTCAGGGAGCTGAGCGAGAGCCCCGGCGCTGTGCTGGAGGTGTTGCTGGCGGCCGGTGCGCTGGACGTGCTGGCGGGCTTGGTGCTTGCACTGAGCGTTGCTCCCGCGACAACCCCACCGCCCGGGGTGCCAGTACTGCTCGCGGCGCTGGTGAGCGCGCCGGTGACGCTGTTGACGGTGCCGGCGACGAGGCCCGTGACCGGAGCGAGCGGGCTGCTGCTGCCGCCCGAGGCCGAGGAGAGCGCGCTGGTCGCCGTGCCGAGTGCGCCGGTGACGGGCGCAAGCGGATTGCCGCCGCTCGCATTTGCGCCGACGCCGATACCGAGCGTTGCACCGCCGCCGGCAGCGCCACCGGTCACGCTGCTCAAGATCCCCGTGACGGGCGCAAGCGGATTGGTGCCGCCGCTCGTCTTACCGCCCGTCAGCAGGTTGCCGGGGGTGGCGACGGTCTTGCCCGTATCGGCGACGAGGTTGCCCACGCCCGTCGCGGCGGGATTCGTGCCGCCCGTTTGCGAGACCAGCGCGCCGCCTTTCTGGATGCCGCCGCCGAGTGTCTGCAGCAGGCCCGCGACCGGTGCGCTTGCGCCCGTCGTGCTGCCCGCCGTCTGCGTGGTGGCGGCGAGCATCGAGGTGATCGGCGTGATGGTGGAGCTCAGTTGCTGCGTGACTTGCTGCACCGGGCCTTGCGTGAGGGCGCCCGTGAGCGTGTTGCCCGCGCCCGTGACGGCGCTGCCCAACGTGCCCACCGCGCCGCCTACGGGCGTCGTGATGGCTGCGAGCGGCGCAAGCGGGCCGCTGCCAAGACTCGTGACGAGCTGGCCCGTGCTGGTGACGCCCTTGCCCGCGTCGCTCACGCCGCCGCCCGTGCTCGCGAGCGTGGTGCCCACCGGATTGCTGCTCGCGCCGAGCTGGCCGAGCCCTTGGGAAACGCCGTTGCCGAGCGTGGAGACCGCGCCACCCACGTTCTGGACGACACCGCCTGCGGCTTGGGTGGTTTGTGGGCTCACGCCGGGCAGCGTCTGCGCAGCGATCGTGTTGCCGACGCCCGAAACGGTGGAGCCGGTATCGCCCACGACGTTGCCCGCAGCATGCGCGACAGCGCCCACGGCATTGGCCGAGACAGTCGTGCCGTTGTTGTTATTGTTGTTGTCGCTGCTGTTATTGCTGCTGTTGCTGTCGCCCGAACCGTTCCCGCTGCCGTTTCCGTTTCCGTTGGAGGCGGTGGTGGTGTTGCCCGCGCCGCTTTGTGTGCCGTTGCCACTGGCTGTGCCCGCGCCACTGTCGCCAGTGCCGTTGGCGTTGTCCGCGGCGGTGGCGCCTGAGCCTGAGCCTGAGCCGCTGCCGTCCCCGCTGCCAGTGCTGCCGCCAGTGGCGCCGCTTGCGCCGCTGCTTGTCTGCAGCGCGCCGCCGCTGCCGCCCCCGGTACCGCTGCTGAGGGAGCCCGAGCCGCCGCAGGCGCTCAGCGAGAGCAGCGTGGCGATGGTCGCAGCGACGACCGTCAAGCGTGCTGCGTTCGCGATGCGCTGTTTGTTCATGATGTGCCCTCGGTTCGTATCGTGTGTTGTTTGTTTATGTGCCCGGTCCATCAGACCTGCGCCACCTACACTGCAACTGACGTGCCAATGCAAGCGCTCGCGCGAAAACAACACCTGGTGCCGTGTGGAGGGTTTCGTCTAATCAAGACTTATCAAGCCTTTGCGAGCGCTTTTGTCGAATGAATAGCGGGAGGCCGAAATGGGGCGTTACGCGATGCCATGCGTTACGTCACGTAACGTGGAGAGTTCGGTGTTACGGGTGTTGGCGTAACGAGACAGGAAAGTCATCGCGGTGACACGAAGATAAATAACCTCGCGCCCGCATGGAGACTGGGTTGGCAGAGCAAACGTTAAACACTGTCAGATTATCGAGTCCTGACTAGTGACGTAATGGTTTGCCCGAAGTAAACCGCAAAATGCAGATGCCGATAATGAAGTTACGACTTGGCGCTTGCATAACGATCGATTGCGTTACGTAGGGCGTTACGCTATAAAAACGCACAGACCAAAAAATACAAACAGAGCCTTACGCAAGCATGAACGAGGGACATGCCTGCGATTGGGCCGCAACGTTGGCGGACTGACATGGCAGTTCGTGGACCGGATGCATCGGCGCAATTCAAGAAGCGTTTATTACGAGCGCCGGTGTGAATCAGCGTAAGCGTGCGAAAGAGAGAGGGCCGAAATGAACAAGTTGTTAAAGCACTTCGCAAAGTCGGAAGAAGGGGTCACGGCGCTGGAGTACGGGCTTATCGCCGGGGTTATCGTCATTGCTGTGGCGTCGACTGTTCCTGCACTGGGAACACAACTCACGTCCTTGTTCAACTCCATCGAGGGCAAGGTCGCGACTGCTGCTTCAAACGCGGCAGGCTGATCGAGCGTTTCGGGTAACGCTCAACATCGCTCACTGTTAGACGTTCCAGCGCGCGCTCGCTTGCGAGCACGTGCTGGATGGTTGCGCGCACACCGTTCTCGATGATTCCATTTTATCTATCCAGCCTCGTGTTTGGCGCGTGGGCTGTGGCAGTTGCCGTCTGCGACTGCCGCTCGCGCCGCGTGCCAAACGGACTCGTGGGCGCAGGGCTAGTCGCCGCATTGGCGGCGGCGCTGCTGCACGCGGGTCCGGCGCATCTGGGCATCGGGCAGGCACTGGCCGCCGCCGCGGTGGGGCTTGCCGCGCTCATGCCGTTCTTCGTGCTCGGCATGATGGGCGCGGCCGACGTCAAGGTCTTTGCGGTGCTTGGCGCGTGGTGCGGGATGCACTCGCTCGTGGGCCTGTGGGTGGTCGCGAGCCTTGCGGCGTTCGTGCACGCGCTCGCCATGCTGATTACGCTGCGCGCACGCGCGCATGTCACCACGGTGCGGCCCGCGCGGTTCGTGACCGTGGGGGCGCGGCGCGGTACGCCGTATGCTGCGTGTCTGAGTGTGCCCGCGCTCGTCTGGCTCGTGCTCCAACTGGCGTCCGGGTTGCCGAAATGATTGCGCGAACAACCAATAAGCTGGCAATCCTCACGCGGGCAGGGCGTGGCAAGCGCGCTCAACGCGGCACCGCCGCTGTCGAGTTTGCACTCGCATTTCCGCTTTTCTTCGCGATCCTTTACGGGATCGTCATGTACAGCGTGATCTTTCTCGTGCAGCAAAGCCTGACTTCGGCCGCCGCGGAAGGCGCGCGTGCAGCACTCGTCTATCAGAACGGGGCCGATCCCGCCTCGGCGCTTGCGAGCCGCGCACAGGCGGCCTGCACGCGGGCGCTCACCGTCGTGAGCTGGCTCACGCACGCGCCGCAATGCACGCCGGCGGTCAACGCCGCGCCGTCTGGATGCACCGGGAACACGGCAATGGATTGCGTGCAGATCACGCTCACCTACGCATGGAGCACCAATCCGCTGGTGCCGCCGCTGCCGCTCATGGGGCTGCTCGCGCCGTCGTCGCTCGTTGGCCAGGCGAGCGTGCAGATCGATCCGGAGAACCTCCTGTGAAACCTGCGTGCGTGCCTTCGGTTTGCTTACGGAGTCTGCCGGCTCGAAACTTGCTAGATCCAATTCGCTCGCATTGTGGATGACCGTTCATGGCCAACCTGACCAAAATCACCGCAGGACTCCTGATCGCGGGCGCGCTCGTGCTCGGGCTGCTCGCGTGGACGCTTGCGCGCCGCCCGCCGCCGCCCTCCGTGATGCCGGCGCCGCCTACTACGCAGGTGCTCACGCCGGTCGTGGTGGCCACGCGCGCGCTATCCGCGGGCCAGCCGATTCCTGCGGACGCGCTGCGTGTCCAGCCGCTGCCGATCCACCCGCAGGGTGCCGTGAGCGACAGCGCGCTGGTTGCGGGCCGCGTGCCGCTAGCCGATATCGCCGCCGACGCGCCCGTGCTCGATCAGCAGCTCTCGTCGAGCCTCGCCGCGAGCCTGGCGCCTGGCGAGCGCGCGGTGGCCGTGCGTGTCGATGAAACCAACGCGGTCGGCAATGCGCTGCACGCGGGCAACTACGTCGATGTGTTCTTCACGCTGCGCCGCGACGGCAACGGCGCGAATGGCGGCGAGATCGCCCGTACCCAGGCGCGTCTTTTGATTTCGAAGGCGCGCGTGCTGGTGTTCGGTGCGCAGCCCGAGGCGCCGGGGTATGCGGGCGGCCAGCGCACGAGCAACTTCGGCAGACAGAACGTAGCGCCACGCACGGCGGTGCTCGCCGTGCCGCTCGCCGAAGTCGATCAACTCGCACTCGCCCAAAGCCAGGGACAACTGATGCTCGCGCTGCGCAACCCGACCGATGACGGTGAGGCGGATCCCGCCGCATTCGGCCCGCAGCCCGGCGTGCTCAAGGTGGTCTCGCGCACGGCGCCGGACAGTTCCACGCGTGCGGCGGCGGGCGTCGCGCTCGACCAGCTCGCGGGCAACGGCGTGCAGCGCGAGACGGCGCCGGCAACGCCGGCAGCGCCGGCCGCGCCGCGCCGCGCCGGCGCGAGCGCGCACGGCGGGCTCGAAGTGATACGGGGGGGGCGCACCGAAACGGTCGCCTGGTAACGATGCAGGGGCGCGTGATGCTCAAGCCGCCAGCAGGTTGCGCGGACCTGGCCGCCTACGAGAGAAGCAGGAACACAATGACGATAACGAGAGTTTTCGGCGTGGCTGTGGCCGCCGCATGCGCGGGCGCGCTTGTGCTCGCCGCCATGCCCGCATGCGCAGCGCCGCCCGCGCAGGGCAGCACGGCATATGCGAGCGACTCCGCAGAGGGCTTGCCATCCAGCATCGATATCGCGGTGGGGGAACAGCGCACGCTGCCCGTCACGGGCACGCTCACGCGTATCGCCGTGGGCGACCCCTCCGTGGCCGACGTGCTGGTGATCCGCGGCGACCGGCGCGGTGGTGTGCTGCTCGTCGGCAAGGGTGCGGGCACGACGAACGTGATGCTGTGGGAAGGCGGCGGCGCGCCGCGCACGTTCACCGTCAATGTGACGACGAATGCGGCGCGCGCGCTGCTGGGCGCGGGCACGCCCGACGTGAAAGTGCTGGGCGACACGGCGCTCATCACCGGCCGCGCCGCGACGATGGAGCAGCACCAGCGCGCGGTGGCGGCGGCGCAGGGCTCGGTCGGCAAGGGCGCAAAGGGCGGCAAGGACGCCAGGGAAGGGAACGTGCTCGACACGTCGAGCATCGCGACGCGCCCGGTCGTGCAGGTGGACGTGCGCGTGGTCGAGTTCAGCCGCAGCGTGCTCAAGCAGATCGGCTTCAACTTCTTTCACCAGAACAATGGCTTTGCGTTCGGCTCGTTCTCGCCCACCTCATTCAACTCGGGGACCATCAACTCGGCGGGATCGGGATCGTCGGGTTCGATGGGGTCCACGAATTCAACGACGTCGAGCGCGTTGAGCACGACGCTCCAGGCGGCCGCGCCGATCGCCTCCGCGTTCAACCTCGTGTTCGCGTCCGCCACGCACGGCCTGTTCGCCGACCTGAGCCTGATGGAGACGAACAACCTTGCGCGCGTGCTCGCCGAGCCCACGCTCGTCGCGCTCTCGGGCCAGAGCGCGAACTTCCTCGCGGGCGGCGAGATTCCGGTGCCGGTGCCGCAGGCGCTCGGCGCCACCGCGATCGAATACAAGCCTTACGGCATTGGGCTCTCGCTCACGCCCACGGTGCTCTCGCCGCAGCGCATCGCGCTCAAAGTCGCGCCCGAGGCGAGCCAGCTCGACTTCGCGAACGCGGTGACGATCAGCGGCGTGTCCGTGCCCGCGATCACCACGCGCCGCGCCGAAACGACCGTCGAGCTGGGCGACGGCGAGAGCTTCGTGATTGGCGGCCTGATCGATCGCGAAACGGCGTCGAACGTGAACAAGGTGCCGGTGCTGGGCGACCTGCCCATCATCGGCACGTTCTTCAAGCAGTTGAACTATCAGCAAAACGACAAGGAACTGGTGATCATCGTGACGCCGCACCTGGTGTCGCCGCTCGCGAAGGACGCGAAGCTGCCCGCCACGCCCGGCGAGCTGTCCGAGCAGCGCGACGCGCCGGTATGGCGCTCGCTGCTTAGCGGCGCGGCCTCGCGCGATCCGGTGCCGGGATTTTCACCGTGACGCGGCGCGCGAGTGGCGCGCTCTGGTACGCACGCCGCGCGCGTGGGCCGCATCCGCGGCGGCATTCGCTGCGCGAGCAGCACAAGGAGAGCATTCATGAACGCGAGAGCGCAGGTGTCGACTGAACGCACGGTGGCGGATTCGTTCGTCTTCGCGTCGGCGAACGACGCGCACGCGCGTTGGGTCGCGCACACGCTCGGCCCGGTAGGCAAGGTGGAGACCGTCGTGCTCGACCCCGCACTCGTCGCGCAGCAGATCTCGCAGAACATGCCTTCGCTGCTGCTGGTCGATTTTTCCGGGAGCGGCAATGCGCAGGGCGGCTCCCGGCGCGCCGGCCTCGCGCAGGGTAGCGCCGCGAGCGCGGTGGCGGCGGCTGCGCATGCGGCGTTTCCGGGCCTGCAAATCATCGCCGTGGGCACCCTCGCCGAGCCGGAGAGCGCGATTTCGGCGCTGCGCGCAGGCGTGCGCGATTTCGTCGATGCGGGCGCAGACAGTGAGGATGCCTTACGTATCGTGCGCCAGGTGCTGGAGAACCGCGTGGAGCCCGTGAGCCGGCATGGCCGCCTCACGGTGCTGCTCGGCGCGCGCCCCGGCATGGGCGTCACGACGCTCGCGGCGGGCCTCGGCGTGCTGCTCGCGCAAAAGGGCGCCGCGCTGAACCGGCACGCCGCGCTGCTCGATCTCGGACTGCCCGCGGGGGACGGCGCGCTGCTCCTGAACGCGGGCAACGGCTTCAGTTTCGTCGATGCGGTGCGCAACCTGCGCCGCTTCGATCAGACCTTCGTGCACACGGCGCTCGCACGTCACGAGAGCGGGCTCGCGCTCACCACGCTGCCCGCCGATCTCGGCGCGTTGCGCGAGGTCTCGTATCAGTCGGCGGTGGCCTTGCTCACGCGCCTGCGCGCGTTCTTCGACCAGCAGGTCGTCGACCTCGGCGGCTTCTCGAACGCGGAGTTCGTCTTCGAGGTGGCGCACGCGGCGGATCAGGCCTGGCTCGTGTGCGACCAGAGCGTTGCGTCGATCGTCGCGGCGTCGCGCCAGCTCGAATTGCTGCGCGACGGCGGCATCGAGAACACCAGCCTGCGTCTCGTGATCAACCAGTACGAAGCGGGCATCGACCTGAGCGCGGCGCAGATCGCCGAGCGCCTCGCCATCGAGCTCGCGGGCGTGCTGCCTGCGCGTCGCGTGGCGCTGTGCCAGGCGGCGAACCGCGGCCAGCTGCTCGTTCAGAGCGCGCCGCGCGACCCCTACGTGCGTGCGCTCGACGCGCTCGCGGCACAGCTCGACGGCATGCGCACGCCGGTACCGAAGAAGTTCGACGCGCTGCGCCGCCCGCTGCGTGGCCTTTTCCAACACTCATCGAAGCGTTCGTAGATCATGGCGGATAACATCCAGTTTGCCGATGACGCGCCCTTGTTCGCGCAGAGCCAACAGTTCCAGGACATCAAGAACGCGGCACACGAGCACCTGCTCACACGCATCGAGGAGCTTGGCGCCGAGTTTGGCCGCTGGTCGCGCCAGGCGATCAACCAGTTCGTCGACCTGGAAATGGACAGCTTCGTGCGGCTGCGCCACATTCCGATCAACGAGAGCGAGGTACGCGCGATTGCCGGTGCGCTCACCAAGGAGCTCGCCGGCTTCGGTCCGATCGAGGACCTGCTCGCCGATCCGGCCGTCGAGGACATCCTCATCAACGGCTATAGCGACGTGTATGTGTCGCGGCACGGTATCCTCTCGAGGATCCCGGTGCGCTTTTCCGACAACGCGCACCTGCTGCGCATCGTGCGGCGCATTCTTGCGCCTATTGGGCGGCGACTGGACGAATCGAATCCGATGGTCGATGCGCGCCTGCCCGACGGCGGGCGCATCAATGTCGTGATCGAGCCGCTCTCGCTCGCCGGCCCCATCGTTTCCATCCGCAAGTTCCGCAAAGATCCGCTGCGCCCCGACGATCTGCTCGGCAACGGCACGTTCGGCGTGGAGATCGGCGCGCTCTTCGAGGCGGCGGTGCAGGCGCGCTGCAACATTCTCGTCTCGGGCGGCACGAGTTCGGGCAAGACGTCGCTCCTGAACGCGCTCGCGTTTCATATTCCCGAGATCGAGCGCGTGGTGACGATCGAGGACACTGCCGAGCTTTCGCTCAATCACCCGCACGTGGTGCGGCTCGAAAGCCGTCCCGGCGGCTTCGACGGTACGGGCGTGGTGACCATACGCGATCTGCTGCGCAATACGCTGCGCATGCGCCCGGACCGCATCATCGTGGGCGAAGTGCGCGGCGGCGAGGTGCTCGAAATGCTGCAGGCGATGAACACCGGCCACGACGGCTCGATGGCGACCGTGCACGCGTCGTCGCCGCGCGAGTGTCTGTACCGGCTCGAAATGCTCGCGGGCTTTGCGGGCTTTCAGGGGACCGAAAGCAGCTTGCGCCGGCAGATCGCCAACGCTGTCGACTTCATCGTGCAGATCGGGCGCCTCTCCAACGGGCGCCGCCGGATTCTTTCGGTAACCGAAGTAACGGGGCTCGCGGACAATATCATCGCCACGCAGGAGCTGTACCGCTACGAGCCGGTCATGAACGCGGACGGCGAAGAGCTCGACCGATGGGAGTCGCTCGGCATTCATCCGCATTCGCCCAAGCTCGCGCGTTTTCGCCAGACGCTTTCGGCGTCGTCGAATTTTGGCTTTGGGGGCGGGCGCGACGGGGGCTTCAATGTCTAGCGTGATCACGCTCATTGCGGCGCTTGCGCTGCTGTTTGCCGCTGCCGGGTTGATGCTCTGGCAGCGGGCGCAGCAACGCGCCGCGCGTGAGCACGTGACACGTTTCGTCGATAGCCGCGTCGCCGCCGCGAGCCCGCCCGTGGGCGCGCCTGGCATGCCCGGCGCGGGCAACCTCGGGGCGCGAGCGGGGGCGGCCAGGCCCGAGGCAATACGCGCGGCCTATGTGGGCGGCAACGCCGCCACGCGCGGCGGCGCGCTGCCGTCATTCGCGGCTCCGCCACAAGGCTGGCGCGGCCGCGTGACATTCGCGTTTCAGGGCATGCTGAGCCGCGCCGGCATTGTCGACGTGCGCAAGCCGCTGGTGTTTATCGGCTTCATTGCGACGCTACTGGCGTTTTGGGCGCTCTTGCTGAGCGGCGTGCCGGCGGCGCTCGCCGTGCTGGTGCTGGTGACGGCGCTGACGGCCTTTGCGCTATCGATACGCATGCAGCGGCGGCGCGCGCGGCTCGTCGCGCAGTTGCCTTCTTTTCTCGACGGCATCGTGCGGCTGATTGTGCTCGGCAACAGCGTGCCCGCGGCGTTTCAGGCCGCGCTGCTCAGCACCGAGGCGCCGCTGCGCGAATGTCTCGATCACGTTTCGCGCATGTTGCGCGCCGGCGTCGAAATCGATCGCGCATTGAATCAGGTCGCGCAAGTCTATCGGACGC
Organism: Paraburkholderia silviterrae; assembly: GCF_004353915.1. GTDB lineage: Bacteria > Pseudomonadota > Gammaproteobacteria > Burkholderiales > Burkholderiaceae > Paraburkholderia > Paraburkholderia silviterrae. Next base: position 294,304 of record NZ_SMRP01000002.1, read on the forward strand.
GGGAGCTCGAGCTCGTGGGCGCGGTGCTGCGTCTTTCGGTGCGCTATGGGGGACGCGCCGACGTGATGCTCGAACGCATGGCGACGTTCATGCGCGATATCGAGCAGGGGCAGCGCGAGCTGATCGCGATGTCGGCGGAAACGCGCCTGTCAGCATGGGTGCTCGCGCTGCTGCCGCTCGGCATCGTCGGCTTTCTCATCGTCACCAACCCGCAGTATTTCGCGTCGATGTGGAACGACAGCTCGGGACGTTTGCTCGTGTACGGGGCGATCGGCCTGCAGCTCACGGGTGCCTGGCTGCTGTACCGGCTCACGCGGCTCAAGGGGGCGCTGTGAGCGCGCATAGCCTCGGCGTGCTTGCGCTGCTGCTCGGCGCGCTCGGCTTCGCGCTGCTCGCGGCGCTCGCGTGCGCACGACTCGTGGCGGCTCACAAGAGCGCGCGCATGCTCGAGCAAGTCATGACGAACTACGCTTCGCACGCGAGCCAGCAGGGCACGGGCGCAGCCGACGCACGCGTCGCGGCGGGTGGCGTGCCGGTGGGTGCATCTCTGGGTGCATCGGTCAGTGCATCGATGGACGCGTCGGCCGGTGTGCCGCCAGGCGTGCAGGTTGGCCTCGCGGGCAGCATACGCGGCGGCGCGGCTGGCGCCTCCCGCGGCGCGCAGGGCGGCGCGCCGGCGCAAGGCAAGGGCGGTGCCGCGCCTGTCGATGCGCTCATGGGCACGCCACACCGCTACGGACTCCCAGGCATGCTCGACGCGCTCGGCGCCGCCGGGATGCGCTGGCTCGAGACGTCGGCCGGCAAGCTGATCGTCGCCGACGAGGACCGCCGTTTGCTCGATCAATGCGGCTATGCCGACGCGCGTGCGCGCGGCCTCTATTGCATCATCCGCCTCGTGAGCGCGTCCGTCATGGCGTTGCTGGCCACGTGGTACGGGCTCGCACACGGCGCGCGGCCCGTGGCGCTCGCGGGTGCCGGCCTGCTGCTCGGCTTCTTCGTGCCGAAGCTCGTGGTGCGGCGCCGTGCGCAAGCACGCCTCGACGCCGTGGCCGAGGAGCTGCCGATGCTCGTCGATTTGCTGCGTCTTTTGCAGGGCGTCGGGCTCTCGCTCGATCAGAGCCTGCAGGTGATGATCAACGAATTTCGCCTCGTGCTGCCCGTGCTCGCGGGCGAGATGGAGATCGCGCAGCGCCAGTTCGTGGCGGGCCGCACGCGCGAGCAGTCGTTGCATCGGATGGCGACGATCTACGAAAACGAGGATCTGCGCGCGGTGATCCGGATGCTCGTACAGGTGGACAAGCACGGCGGCGCGGTGCAGGAGCCGCTCAGGCAGTTCGGCGACCGGCTGCGCGAAGTGCGCCGCGCGACGCTGCGCGAGCGCATCGGCAAGCTCACCGTGAGGATGACCGGCGTGATGGTGGTGACCCTGCTACCTGCGCTGCTCATTGTGACGGCGGGGCCCGGCGTCATCGCCGTGATGCGCACGCTGGCATCGATTCAGCGTTGAGGCGCAGTGTGATCGAGAAGCGTGATCGAGCTATGAATACGGCCAGAACCCTCATGAAGAATTTCACCATTGATACGGCCACGGTGCGCCGGCCGGCCGCGCGCCGCGCGTTGGCGGCCATGGCCTGCGCGGGGCTCGCGACGCTCGCCGCGTGCGGCACGCAGCAGGGCTATGGCGTGGGCCCGCAGGCGCAGGCCGAGATGCAGATGCGCTCGGCCAGCCACGACCCGGCGCCTGACACGCCCGGCATGTACCTCGGCCTCATCGAGCGCATGCAGGCCGAGGGGCTTTATTACGCCTCGCTTGCGCACATCGACGCGTTCGAGCACCAGTACGGCGCCACGCCCGATTCGATCCTGCTGCGCGCCGACGCATTGCGCGTGACGGGGCAGGCCAGCGCGAGCGCGACGGCGTACACGCAGCTGCTCGACACGCCGCTTGCTGCGCGCGGCCATCGCGGGCTCGGTCTGCTCGCGGGCGCTGCGGGCGACTTCCACCAGGCCGCGCAGGAACTGGCGCAGGCCTCGCGGCTCGACCCGACCAACGCAGCCATGCTCTCCGACCTGGGCTATGCGCTGCTGCGCGACGGCGATGTGGCGGGTGCGCGTGTGCCGCTCCTCGAGGCGCTGGAGCTGGACTCGCACAACGCGAAGATCGTCGCGAACGCGGCGCTGTTGTTCGAGGCGAGCGGCAACGACGCGGACGCGCAGGCGCTGATGGCGCATCAGGGCTTGCCTGCGCAGACACGCGCGGCGGTTGCGCGCGACGCGCAGAAGGTGCGTGAAGTGCAGCGCGCGCGCCAGCTGGCGCAGCGGCGCGAATCGGCGGAGCAGGCCTCGCAGCAAGCGGCGCGGCGCGCGGCGGTGCCGGCGGCGCGCGCGCTGGCGAGTGCCCAGGGCAGCTGGCCCGGCGGCGATGCGCAGCCACGCCTGGTGGATCGCTTCGCGCAATAAGTGCATGCAGGACCTGGCGGGCGCGGCACGTCTCGCGCAACACGAGGAATACGATGAAAAACAATCAGCTCATGGATGCGGGCTGCGCCGCTGGTGTCGTCGCTTCGGCGGCTTCTCGGGCGCGTTGCTTCCACGCCGCGGCCGTTGCTGCCGCGATTGTGGCGATGGCGCTCGTGGTGCCGGCCGCGCATGCGCAGGGTACCGATGTGCAGGCTTCAGGCGCGCCGGTTCCGGACAGCGAGGTCGGCCATGCGACGCAAGCCTGGCTCGAGCTTCAGCGCAGCAACACCCAGGCGGCTCCCGCGCTGCCGATGCTCGGCGCCGAGGCAGGCTACGCTTATCGGCGCTATATGAAGTCGTTCGACACGGAAATTCCGGCAAGCTTCGGCTCGACGATCCAGACGGGCAGTGGGCAAGGCAGCGCAGGCGGCTCGGCTTCGTCAAGCGGTTCAGGCGCCTACTGAGATGGTGGCGCGCTCAGGCCAGCGCTCTCGTGTCGCTGCGGCAGCCGTTGCACCGCCGTGTCCGCGCGCGCATGCGCCCGGACGTGCACGCTCGCGTGTGCGTGCGCGCATGCTCGCGCGGCGCCAGCGCGGCTCGCTCGCGTTGATCGCGGTCATCGGGCTCGTGGTCGCGGTGGCGGCGCTGGGCGTGATCGATGTGGCGAATATCTATCTCGCGAAGCGCCAGTTGCAAAACGTTGCCGATCTCGCGGCGCTCGCTGCCGCGCAACAGATGGACGACGCATGCTCGCAGCCACAAACGACGGCGCTCGCCAACGCGGCGAGCAACGGCTTCGTGGTGAATGGCACGACGCGCACGCTCAGCACGAAGTGCGGGCGCTGGGATTCGAACGGCAATGGCGGGATGACGTTCGTGGAAAACAACGGCACGCCGCCGCTGAACGGCGTGCAGGTGAGCGCCACGAGTTTCGTGCCGTACTTCTTTGTTGGGAAGGGCCTGGAGATCGCGGCGAGCGCCACGGCCAAGGCGACGGTGATCGGCTCGTTTCAGCTGAGCACCTCGCTTGCGCAGGTGAATCTGCTCAACGGCATGCTCGGCGCGCTGCTGGGCGGCACGCAGGTGCGGCTCGATGCCGCGCAGTGGAACGGACTCCTGAATGCCAACGTGAAAGTGGCCGATCTCGCCGCCGTGGCGACCACGGCCGGCACTTACGATGGCTTGCTCGCCACGCAGACTACGGTCAGCGGTCTCGCCAGTATCCTGTTCAATGCCGTTGGCCAGGACGGCGCGCTCACGGCCGATGTGTCGGCGGCGCAAAGCGCATTGAGCGCGGTGGCCGCGCTGGTCCCGCAGGCAACGCTCAACCCGATTCAGGTGGCGGCGCTGTCCGGCTCGCCCGCCTTGCTGCAACTCGGCGTGGCCAATGCCCAGTACGCGGCCGACGCGACGGTCAACGTCATGCAGATGCTGGTCGCCGGCGCGGAGATTGCCGCCGCGGGCAATGCGCCGAGCGCGTTCAACGTGAGCCTGAACGGGCTGGGCGTTGCGCTCACGCTGCAAGTGATCTCGCCGCCTTCGATCGCCGTGGGCGAGCCCGGCTATTTCGAGGGGACGAGCACGTGGCGCACGCAGGCCCAGACCGCGCAGATCCTGCTTGGCGTGAACGCCGAGATTGCGTCGAAGAGCGGGCAGTACCTTCTTGCGCTGCTGTCCTATGCCGTCGACGTGACCGTGCAGATCCCGCTCTATGTCGTCGTGGCGCCGGGCCAGGCGTGGCTGCAGTCCGCGCAGTGCGCGGCGAGCAAGACGGCCAGTACGCAGACGATCGGTGTGCAGACTGGGCTGGCTACGCTCTGCCTCGGTACGCCACTTCCAGCGGGCGTGAGCGCGAAGAGCGTCAGCGGTTTCAGCTGCAGCAGCACGAACGTGCCATGGACGCTCGCGAACGTGTCGCTGGTCGGCATACAGGTGGCGACGGTGACCGCGCCTTCGTTCGGCGTGCCGGTCGTCAACCCGTCCAGTGCGACCTTGATGTTCGACGGCAACGGCGACCCGATCGACGGCAATTCGATCAATTCGAACGCGATTGGCGCGGAGCTCGACAACACGCTCCAGTCGACCGTGACGACGCTCAGCCAACTGAGTGCAAGCAACGGGGGGCTGACGGTGAAGGTGCTACCGGGGGTGACCGGCTTGTCCAGCATCCTGACTCCGTTGGTCGGCACCATTGTCAACACAGTCGCGCTGCCGCTCGTGACGGGCGTTCTGGGCTCGACGCTGGGGCCGGCGCTCACTGGACCCGGAAGCCTCGACGACCTCATCATCGGCCCCTTGCTCCAACTCCTCGGCGTCCAGCTCGGCGTCGCGACGGTGATCCCCAAGCCGCTCACCTGCGGTGTTGCAACACTCGTCCAATAAGAAGAAAACCCACGATGCGAACCACCACCCCCATCGAGGAACTCGACCTCTACGTCTGGGAAGGCAAAGCCGATATCGTCGAGCGCGTCGCGCGCTGCATGTCGAGCCTCGACGTCGAGGTGATCCGCGCCGACGACACCGCCGTCTCGCCGCAACGCATTGCCGCGCGCGCGTCGATCGCCATCGTCAGCGTGAGCGTGATCGACACCGGTGCGCTCGTGCTGCGCGACTGGCAGGCCACCCATGGCATGCCCGTGATCTGGGTCGGCGCGGCGCCGCGCGACAACGATCCGGCCATGTATCCCGCCGAGTACTCGCACATCCTGCCGCTCGACTTCACTTGCGCCGAACTGCGCGGGCTCGTGTCCAAGCTCGTCGCGCAACTGCGCGCGCATTCGGCCGAGACGGCGGGCGCCGACATGCTCGTGGCCGAGTCCGAGAGCATGCGTGCGCTGCTGAGGGAAGTCGAGACCTTCGCCGACTGCGACACGAGCGTGCTCGTGCACGGCGAAACCGGGACCGGCAAGGAACGCGTCGCCGAACTTTTACACCGCAAGCACGCCCGCTACGGCACGGGGCCGTTCGTCGCCGTGAACTGCGGCGCGATTCCGGACGGCCTGTTCGAGTCGCTCTTCTTCGGGCATGCGAAGGGCTCCTTCACGGGAGCGGCGCTCGCGCACAAGGGCTACTTCGAGCAGGCCGACGGCGGCACGCTGTTTCTCGACGAAATCGGCGACTTGCCGCTCTACCAGCAGGTCAAGCTCCTGCGCGTGCTGGAGGACGGCACGGTCACGCGCATCGGCTCGGCCACGCCGCTGAAGGTGGATTTTCGCCTCGTGGCGGCCACCAACCGGCAATTGCCGCAACTGGTGAAGGAGGGCAATTTTCGCGCCGACCTTTATTACCGGCTTGCCGTGATCGAGCTGATCGTGCCGTCGCTCGAAGAGCGCGGCGCGGTGGACAAAATCGCGCTGTTCAAGGCCTTCGTCGCGTCGGTGGTGGGCTCAGAGCGGCTCGGGGCGCTGCCGGAGCTGCCTTACTGGCTGGCTGACCAGGTGGCCGCGATGCGCTTTCCCGGCAACGTTCGCGAGCTGCGCAACCTGGCCGAACGGGTCGGCGTGACGGTGCGGCAGATGGGCAACTGGGACTTGCCGCGCCTGCGCCGGCTGCTCGCCGGATCGAGCGGTGTCCAGGCGGTGGCAACGGAGCCTGCGGCGCCCGTCGTCGATCGCAGCAAATGGGACATGGCCGAGCGCAGCCGGCTGCTGGCGGCGCTGGACGCAAACGGTTGGCGCCGCAAGGACACGGCCCAATACCTGGGAATCAGCCGCAAGGTGTTGTGGGAAAAGATCCGCAAATATCAAATTTTCGACGAGGAACCCGCAACTGGTGAAAGTGAGTAATAATTGTGCGATTTTGTAAAATCATACAAAAGAACGGTACAAAAACAGGGGCTTCATGAACGACAAGTGGAGAGTTCGGCAAGTCGCGGTCGTGGCGCTAATGCTGCTCGGGGGTGCCCAGGCCGGTTGCGCGCAATCGCTGGCTGATCAGGCACAAGCGCAGGGAAAAGCACAGGCCCAGGCGCAGGCAAAAGCGCAATCCGCGGCGCAGGGGACGGCTAACCTGGCCGCGAACACGGCAGTGAGCACGGTGGCGGCGCAGGACCCTGCGGCCGCGTCGGTGCAGCCGCAGGCGGAATCCGCCGCGCAGCCCTTGCCCGGCACGCCGGTCGCGCTCACGCCGGAGGAGGCACAGCAGAACGCGGCGGGCAATGTGGCCGAACTGCAGCAGATGATCCGCGGCTCCGATCTCAACGAATTGCGCACGACATACAACGGCACTTACGGCGCAAGCCTGCTGTTCTATGGCAAGGAAATGACCTATTACGTGGCGCTGTTCCAGAACAAGACGTTCTGGCGCGTGATCAAGACCAGCGACGAAACGCGCGCCGAGGCGATCTACCGCGACTTCGCGCAGAAGACGCTGCAGTTGTCGGATGTCGAGATTCGCCGGACGCGCCTCGAAGCACAAAAGGCGTTCACGGCCCGCATGATTGCGCTCACGCAGGACCACGCGAATCGCCTGCAGGCCGACCTCACGATCGCCCGCCAGCAGCAGGCGCTCGTTGCGGATCAGCAGAAGCAGACGCGTGCTCAGGCAAATGCGCTCCAGGTCGAGAAGGCGGCGGCGCAGGATCAACTGCGCGCGGTACAGCGCCAGGTGCAAGAGCTGCAGCGTCAGGTGGAGGGCGGCTTGCCGGTCCAGTGACGCGCACTGGGGCGCGGGCACCGGGCCTCATCGGTGCGGGCCGGTTCGGCGATCCGGCTCGCAGCGCGAAGACGGGATGTAAAACCAAGGCGGGCGTCCATGACGCGCCGCCTTCGTTGTTTTTGGGCGGGATGTTTTTGCGGCCTTAGTGCTTGCCGTGATGATGCTTGCCGTGGCCCTTTTCAGTGTCGTCGGCGGGCTTGTGCTTCGAGGGCGGCGGATCGATGGCGATCGGGTCGCTTGCCGGGAAAGTTTCTTCGAGCGCCTCGTCGAGCGCGTCGTCCTGCGAGGGCTGAGGGGACTTCGGTTTGGATGAGCTCATGGCGTTCTCCGGGGGCGAAGAGAGTCGCTTTCAGAATAACGCAAAGGGAAGCATTTTGAGCGTCTGGTCGTGCGCATCCGGGCGGACGCGCTTGCAACGCGGGCTGCTGACCAGAACGAACACAGGCGCGTCGCGCGCGCCTGTGCATTGTGAACTCAACCGTTGCAGAAAAGAGCGCGTGGGACGCGCACGCACGGTTTAGCTGTTGTTCGAGCCTTCACCGCCATTGCCGCCGTTGTTCACGGTGCCGTAGAGCCGGCGGCGGCGCGTGACGACCACTGGGCCGTCCTGGGCGGGGCGCTCGGACGAAGCCGGCGCCGACCAGGATTCGCGCGGCTCGCGGTCTCTGGGCTCACGCGATTCGCGGGACTCGCGCGGGCCATGGCCACCGTGGTTGCCATAGTTGCCGTGCGGGCCGCGGCTCGTGTGTTCGCCGTGCGAGGGGCGCGGCGTGCGCGGGCCCGGGCGCGTGCCGGTGTCGAGCTGGATGGTGGAGATGGCGCGTTTGTAGATGCCTTGCAGGCCGACAGGCGTGCGCAGCATCACCAGGTACTGATCGAACGACTCGATGCATCCGGTCAGGCGAATGCCGTTGACCAGATAAATTTCGACACGCTTGCGCTCTTTGCGCGCGGCGTTCATGAAGTCGTTTTGCGGGTGCGATTCTGCGGAAGGCATGGACGAATTTTGACCAGGCGGCTCAGTGCCGCAATTCAATTGGAAACGTTTGCTCGCCGCAATTCTACCTTGTGCCGGCAAAGCGCGCGTGCGTTGACATACTCTACTGTAGAACTATACCGGCTCGCGGCCGTCATCGCAGAATCAGGGAGCGTGTATGGGGCATGCCAGTCAAGATACATGAAAGCGGGCCCGAACTGCGACAGTCAGGCACGGCCGGTCAGGTATGGCTTGTCAAGTATGGCCTCTCAGGCATGGTCGATTTGACGCAGGGGCAGCGCATACGTTCATAGCGTAGTGCAAAGCACGCACGAATGCGTCACGGATTTCGGTGTGTTTGCGCGCGATCGCAACAGACCTTTCCAGCACCTTACTGTAATTCGATTGTCCAGTTTTGCGCGCCTGGGTTCCGTGCGGCGACGCACGTGCAGGGGGCCAACTTCCGGCTGCGCGACGCGGTGCGCCGCGCGTTTCTTGCCGGCCCCGCAAATAAAAATGGCACGGCTGGCGTGCGCCAGGAATAAGCCATCGCCGCGCTGCGTTTATCACCATGTCGACGCCTGCGGTTCGCGATGAGCCGCATGCCACGTTCGCAATGCGCCGGCAGTTCGCTGTCCCTGGCAACCGGCAATATCGGGTAACGGCTTGGCTAATGCCTTGCCTGACAACCTCAAACGGGAGATGACCATGAAACGGACTCGCATTGTTCTTGCTTGTCTTTTCTGTCTGACGATCGCGGCGGTCTCGGGTTCGCTGACCGCATGCAGTGGCATGGATTCGGGCAGCGGCGGCTCGTCGAGCAGTTCGGGTGGTTCCTCGGGTGGCTCTTCGGGCGGTTACTGATTGCGCTAAACATTGCTCTATTGACTGCGCCACTGGCTGCCGCGCGCCATGCTGCGCCGCCCGTCCGCGGAGTTCGAAGCGCAAGTGGTCGCGCAGCTCGCGCCCATGCGCCGCTACGCGCGCGCTCTCACCGGCGATGCCGCGTGGGCCGACGATCTCGTGCAGGACGCTGCCGAGCGCGCACTCTCGCGCGCGTCGTCGTTCCGGCCCGATAGCAATCTGCGCGCCTGGTTGCTGACGATCCTGCGCCACATCTACATCGACCAGTTGCGCGGCCGGCGCGAGATTGCGGTGGACGACGATAGCGCGCCCTGGCGCACCCTTGAAGCGCCGCACGGCGAAGTCGACGGCCTCGTGCTGCGCGACGTGCAGCGCGCGCTTTATCTGCTACCCGCCGCGCAGCGCGAAGTGCTGTTGCTGGTGTGCGTGGAGGAGCTGAGCTATCAGGAGGCGTCCACGGTGCTCGGCGTGCCGGCGGGCACGGTAATGTCGCGTCTTTCGCGTGCGCGCGAGCATCTGCGGGTGCTGCTGGACACGGGGCCGGTACAGGATCCGGCGCGGCGCGCCGCGCCGCTCAGGGTGGTGGGGACGACGCGATGAACGACGACGAATTCGAACGCGAACGCGAGCGCGCGAGCGCCCGTCCCGCACCGGCTGCTTCGCCCGATGGCGGGGTGCCGCCCACCGCCCCCTCGGCTGTTCCCGGCTGCGACGCAGACGCCGATTTTGCCGCGCTGGGCGCCTACGTCGACGACGAATTGTCGGCGGACGCACGCGCGGCGCTGCAGGCGCGGCTGGCGTCCGACGCCAGCGCCGCACAGCGCATCGCCGCCTGGCGCGCGCAGAAGGCCGCGTTGCAAACGCTTTGCCGCGCTGGTGACGAGGCGGCTTCGCCCGGTTACGTGGTGCTGAGGCGGCGCGACCCGTGGTGGCGCCGCGCGGGCCTCGCGGCGGCGTGGGCCGTCGTGGGCGCGGGCTTCGCGGTGGCGGCGGGCACGCTGATGCCGCAATGGCTTCCCGATGGCGCTTGGGGCGGCGCCACGCGCGATGCCGCGGGCGCGGGCCACGACCCCGCGTTTCTGGCGCGCGACGCGGAAGGTTTCGCGCGGCGCGCCGACGTGGCCTATGCCGTGTACTCGCCTGAAGTGCGTCATCCCGTGGAAGTGGGCGCCGCGGACGAAGCGCATCTGGTCGCGTGGCTCTCGAAGCGGCTCGGCAAACCGCTCGCGATTCCGCCGCTCGGTGAATACGGCTACACGCTCGTCGGTGGACGGCTCTTGCCCGGCGCGGCCGGCCCGGCGGCGCAGTTCATGTATCAGAACGGCGCCGGCTCGCGGCTTACGCTCTACGTGAGCGTGTCGGGCCGCGGCCGCGATGCGGTGCATCTGCTGAGCGACGGCAACCACCGCACCTTCTACTGGAGCACCGACGGTATGGGCTATGCGCTCTCCGGCCCGGCCACGGAGACGCGCCTGCGCACCATCGCGTACGAGGTGTGCGGCGCGCTCGGCGGCACGCGGGCGCAATGGTGACGGGCGCGATGGAACCCGCGAGAACGGATACGGCCCGCGTGCTGCCTCCTGGCATGAGCGCGGCGCGCTTCGCGCGTGCGCTCGCCGCGTTCGAATCGATCGTGGGCGCGCCCAATGTCTGCCGTGGCGGCGCCGCGCTCGCACCGTATTTCGATCCGTTCGCGCCCGTCGAGGATGAGCGCGTGTTCGCGCCCTCGGCGGCGCTCCTGCCGGCCAACGTCGATGAGATCCGCGCGATCCTGCGTGTGGCCAACGCGGCGCGCGTGCCGCTCTGGACCGTCTCCACGGGCCGCAACTTCGCTTATGGCGGCGCGGCCCCGCGCCTCGCGGGCTCGGTCGTGCTGGACCTGCAGCGGCTGAACCGCGTGCTCGACGTGGACGAGCGGCTCGCCTGGGCGCTCGTCGAGCCCGGCGTGAGCTACTTCGACCTTCATGCGCATTTGCGCGAGCGCGGCCTGAAGCTCTGGGTGGACCCGCCTGCGGCCGGCTGGGGCAGCGTGATCGGCAATACGCTCGAGCGCGGCTTCGGCTACACGGCCTACGGCGATCATGCGGCGGCGCAGTGCGGCATGGAAATCGTGCTCGCCAATGGCGACATCGTGCGCACCGGCATGGGCGCGATCGAGACGGGCTCGGCGTGGCAGCTCTACAAGTCAGGCTACGGCCCGTCGTTCGACGCGCTCTTCACGCAATCGAACTACGGCATAGTCACGAAGATGGGGCTTTGGCTGATGCCCGCACCGCCTGCTTACGTGATCGGCGAAATCCAGTTTGCGCGTGAGGACGATCTGGGCACGATCGTCGATACGCTGCGTGGCTTGCAACTGGGCGGCACGATTGCGCAGCACGCGGTGATCGAAGGTGCGATCCGCCGGGCGGCCGGCATTGCGCCGCGCGCGCGCTGGTACGCGGGGGAGGGGGCGATGCCCGAGGCGGCCGTTGCGGCCATGCAGCGCGACCTCGATATCGGCCGCTGGAACCTGCATTACGCGCTCTACGGCGACCCCGATGTGATCGAGCTGCAGCGGCGCATTGTCGAGCGCGCGTTCGCGCAGGTGCCACACGTGCGCGCGTTCGCGAAGCGCTATGCGGGCAGCGAGGAGCCGCACGACGGCGGCGATCGCAGCATGGCCGGCATTCCTTCGATGAGTGCATTTCGCATGCTCGACTGGCGCGGCGGCGTTGGCGCGCACGTGGACTTCTCGCCGCTGTGTCCCGCCGACGGGCGCGACGCGCTGCGCCAGTACGCGCTCGTGAAGGCGCGCGCGGCGGAATACGGCTTCGATTACTACGGCGGCTTCACGGCGGCGGGCCGCTGCCTGCATCATGTGTTCGCGGCGATCTTCGCGCGCGAGCGGCGCGACGACGCGGCCCGCGCAGGCGACCTGCTGCGCGCGCTGATGAGCGATGCGCGCGCGGCGGGCTACGGTGTCTACCGTTCGCATCTGCTCTACATGGATTACGCAGCGGCGCAGTACGACTTCAACGATGGCGCGCTGCTACGGCTTGCGCAGACGGTGAAGGACGCGCTCGATCCGCAGGGCGTGCTCGCGCCGGGCAAGCAGGGCGTGTGGCCGCCGGCGTGGCGCGCAATGCGCGGCTATACGTGATGCTGGTGACGCTCGCATATGCGTGCACGCATGCTTGCGGCACACACAGCAATGAGGATGACGCGATGAACCGGCGGACGTTTCTACACGCGACGGGTGGGGCGCTGGCAGCGGCGGCATGCGCTGCGCGCGCCGCCACACGCCCGCTCGATGCGCTGCAAAGCACGCAGCCACTGCCGATGCCAGGCCCGGTGCGCATGGCCGTCTACGATCCGGCGCTGGCACGGGGCAGGGCGCTTGCGCGCGCGGCGGCGCGCATGAGCGTGCCGGCGTTCGCAGTCGGAGAAGATTTCGGCAACGACATCGGCATGCTGTGGCATGCACAGTTTGCACGTCGCTTCGAAACCCGTGCTGACACACCGGTCGTCGCGCTCTGTGCGTTGCGCGCCTCCGACCGCTTCGTGCTCGAACGTCTCGCCGCGCCGCACCGTTGCATCGTGCTCGACGTGCCGCAGACTTAAGCCGCGCTCGCCTGGCTCATCTTTGCGATCTCTTCGTCGCGCAGCGCGCGCCGCAGGATCTTGCCGATGTTGCTTTGCGGCAGCGTCTCGCGAAACTCCACGAGGCGCGGCACCTTGTAGCCCGTGAGCTGCTGGCGGCAAAACTGGATCAGCGCGTCCTCGGTGAGCGCGGGGTCGCGGCGCACGACGAACACCTTCACGCGCTCGCCTTGCACCGGGTCGGGCACGCCGACGGCCGCCACCTCGCGCACGCCCGGATGCCGCGCGATCACGTCCTCGATTTCGTTCGGGTACACGTTGAAGCCCGAGACCAGGATCATGTCCTTTTTGCGGTCGATGAGGCGGATATAGCCGCGCGCATCCATGACGCCGATGTCGCCGGTCGCCAGCCACCCGTCGCCCACGAAGACGCGCGCGGTCTCGTCGGGGCGCATCCAGTAGCCCTTCATGACCTGCGGGCCTTTCACGCAAAGCTCGCCCGGCTCGCCGATATTTGCCCACGTGCCGTCGTCGCGGCGAAAGCGCACCTGGGTGGAGGGCGCGGGCAGCCCGATCGATCCCTCGAAGTCCTGAAGATGTGCGATATCGACGGGATTCATCGCCACGATGGGCGAGCATTCCGTGAGCCCATAGCCCTCGACGATCGGCTTGCCGGTGACGGCCTTGAAGCGCTCGGCGATGGCCTTCTGCGTGGCCATGCCGCCCCCCATCGCGAGCTTGAGCCCTGAGAAATCGCGCTGGCGGAAGGCTTCGTTCTCGAGGAACGCGTTGTAGAGCGTGTTGACCGCGCTCATGCAAGTGAACGTTTCGTGACGCAGGATCTTCATGACGCGCGGCATGTCGCGCGGATTGGCAATCAGGATGTTGCGCGCGCCGATCGCCATGAAGATCAGCGCGTTCACGGCGAGCGAATAGATGTGATAGAGCGGCAGCGGCGTGAGGATGGTCTCGGCCTTGCTCTCGAGCTGCCCCGCGATCCAGCCTTTCGCCTGTATCACGTTTGCGAGGATCGTGCCGTGCGTGAGCATCGCGCCTTTGGCCACGCCCGTGGTGCCGCCCGTGTATTGCAGGAAGGCGAGATCGTCGAGCGTTGCGCCGATGGGTGCGCGCGGCTCGCGGGCGCCCTGCGAGAGCGCGTCGAGCAAGCGCACCACGCGCACGCTGGCCGGCAACCGGTACGCGGGCACGAGCTTCTTCACATGGCGCAGCATGAAGTTGATGAAGCGGCCCTTGAGGTTGAAGCCTTCGCCCAGCAGGTCGCCCAGCTGCGTGAGGACGACGCGCTCGATGCGCGTGCCGGGCAGCGCGTCTTCCAGCGTCTTCGCGAAGCTCTCGAACACCACGATGGTCTGCGCGCCGCTGTCCTTCAGTTGATGCGCGAGCTCGCGTGGCGTGTAGAGCGGATTGACGTTCACGACGACCGCGCCGGCCTTGAGCGCGCCGAATAGCGCAACCGGATACTGCAGTGTATTGGGCAGCATGATGGCGACGCGCTCGCCGGGCTTCACGCCCGCGCCCTGCAGCCATGAGCCGAATGCGGTGGCCTTGCTGGCGAGCGCGCCGTAGGTCATCGGCGAGCCGGCGCTCACGTAGGCCACGCACTCGCGAAAGCGTGAGGTGCAGTCGTCGAAGAACTGGACTAGCGAGGCATAGTGCGTCACGTCGACTTCGTGCGGGACGCCCGGCGGATACGAGGCATACCAGATGCCGTCCGTATTCGGGGCTGCGGCGTCGGCGAGCGCTTGCGCAGGCGGTGGCGTGGCGGCTTGCGCAGGGGGTGGGGCCGTTTCGTGCCGCGGCTGTTGTGGCGTATCGCTCATTCTCGTTCTCCGGGCGTAGCGTGGGTCGTCGCCTTATTGCATGGCGCCGCCGGCGTGTGCAGCGCGCCTGGCTTACACGACGCATTCATGATGCACCGCGCTTGGAAAGAAGGGCAGACAGAGTTTCCCCGCAGCGCCGTGCCGTGCCCGGGCGCCCGTCGTGCGATTGCGCGGCGCGCCAAAACGAAAGGCCGTGCGGGCGGCAGCCCGGCACGGCCTTCGTTTCGTGGTTCTGTGTCCTGCGTGACGGCATTCGGGCGACACAGCGGCGCCGCCCGAATGCTTGCCCGATGCTCAGGCGGTGCGCCGCATCAGGCGGTCACGTGCCTGGCGGTCTGTGTCATGTCGATGCCGCGCCGCTCGCGGCTGAACGGAATCAGCACGGCGATCACGACCGCCACCGTGCCCGCGACGATCGCCATCGCCATTGCATAGTTCTGGCCGTGCGTTTGTGCGAGCGAGGCCTGCAGCGTGGCGTTGACCGAAGCCAGCAGGTTGCCGAGCTGATAGACGAGACCCGGGAAGGTTGCGCGCACTTCGTCGGGCGAGATCTCGTTGAGGTGCACCGGGATCACGCCCCAGGCGCCTTGCACGGAAATCTGCATGAGGAACGCGCCGAGCGCGAGCAACACCGGACCCGACGAGAACGCCCAGAGCGGCAGCACCGGCAGCGCGATCAGCGACGCGATAAAGATGGCCTTGCGGCGGCCAATCTTTTCGGAAAACGAGCCGAAGAAAAGGCCGCCCACGATCGCACCGAGATTGAGCGTGATGGTGATGAGCGAAACCGTATGCGGATTGAAGTGATGTTGTTCGCGCAGGAAGGTCGGATAGAGATCCTGCGTGCCGTGCGAGAAGAAGTTGAACGCCGTCATCAGCACGATCGCGTAGAGCGACAGGCCGAGATTGTGCTTGAGCGTGGTGAGCAGGGTCGGGCGCACGCGCTTTTCCAGCTCCTTGAAGGCCGGCGATTCGGGCACGTGAGCGCGCACATAAAGCACGAGGAGCGCGGGCAGCACGCCGACGAAGAACATGCCGCGCCAGCCGATGTACTGGTACAGCACGCCGAACACGATCGAAGCGAGCAGATAGCCGCTCGGATAGCCCGCCTGCAGAAGGCCCGAGACGAAGCCGCGCGCTTTCGGCGGAATGGTCTCCATGGTGAGCGCGGAGCCCACGCCCCATTCGCCGCCCATCGCCACGCCAAAGAGCGCGCGCAGGACGATGAACGTTGTGAGATTGGGGGAGAAGCCAGTGAGCAACTCGAGGAACGAATAGCACGCGATGTTGACCATCAGCGTGGGACGGCGGCCGAATTTATCGGCGAGCCTGCCGAAGATCAGCGCGCCGATCGGGCGCATGGCCAGCGTGATCGTAATGGCAAAGGCGACGGCGGGAATCTCGGTGTTGAATTCAGTGGCGATATCTTTCAGAACGAAAACCATTAGAAAGAAATCGAATGCGTCGAGCGTCCACCCCAAATACGCTGCGATCGTGACGTTTCTCTGTTCTCGCGTCCAGCTCATTTCATTGTTCTCCTCATAGGCACGCGCAACGCCTTGTCTCCCGGCTATGCGCGTGTGCTTGCTCCGCCCCGCGCGACGAGCGTCGTACGAGTGTACGCCCGGCATTAAACATTTGCATGAAAGCCCGGCGCAACCCGGGCTAATCCCTGGAGAAGGGGTTTATCGGGTCTTATCAAATGAAAGGATTTTGTCTTGGTAGTAATTTAAATGTAATTAATGTGAATCGAAAATTGAATGTCCTTCGAATGACGGACGCGCGCGCAGACGCGTGCTTAAGCGCTCAATTCCGAATTGATCGGACAAGTGGGCAAACGGGGGCAACGTCGCCGATGATCGTTTGCAATCCTGATTGAATTCTGGGGGCGCGCCGCAAGGATTGGCGGCGCTTCGGGCAGGGGACTGGCGGGGGCTGTCGTTCAGCGTTGCAACAGCCATTGGGCGGCGCGGGATACGACTGCGTCCCAGTCGCCCATGGTGGCCTGGCGCAGCACATGGGCATCGCGCATCCAGGGCGAGCGCATGCCGTTACTGCCCCAGCGCCATTCGCCGGCTGGGTTGACGAGCACGGCAGTGGGTTTGCCGCTCATGACGGCGAGATTGGCCACGCCCGAGTCGACGCTGATAGCGGCGTCCAGATGCGCGATGCAGGCCGCGGTATCGCCAAACGTCATGATGCCTGGCGCGTAGTGGCTGATGTTCCCGCGTGGTGAGCCGCCCATGATTTCCGCAACGGGATGATGAAGGCTGACGAAGTGAACGCGGCTCGTGAGCTGCGGATCCGTGGTGAGTCGCTCGAGCGCCTCGAGCGGCAAGCTGCGCAGGCCCGCCCAGCTGCGGTCCTTGTTGCTCAATTCGCGGGCATGGCGTTGCGAGCAATCCCAGAACACGCCAACCAGTGCCTTGCCCGGGTGCTGCGCGCGCAACGCGTTTGCCCAGCTTGCCGCGTGGCCGTGCGCGGCCACCGGTGCACGGATATAGGCTTCAAAAAAGGGCTCGGGGCGCGGCTGGTCGCACGCGGCGAGCATCGGCAGGTGCAGCAGTGTGGCCTGCAGGGTTGGCGCAAATGCTTGAACGGCGGGTAGCGTCTCGGCGTCGATCGGCGAGCGCCGTACCATCGGACGGCGCGCCGCCACGACCCGCAAGTCCGGCAGCGACGCCGCGATGACGCTGTGGATCACCGCGTCGCAGGTCACCATGACCTCTGCGCCGGCGGCGCGCCATTGGCGGATGCTGCCGTACAGCATGAACTGGTCGCCATAGCCCATCTGGTGCGTGACCAGCACGCGCTCGCCGCGCAAGTCGCGCTGCCCGTCCCACATCGGCACCGCGCTGTAACGGTAGTTCCCGCTGTCGCCGAGGTTGCGCCATATCCAGTGCTTGAAGCCGCGTGCGTCGCCCGTGCTCAGGAGCGCCTCGGCCAGCCATTTGTGCACCCGCAGCTTGTCGGCGTCGTCATCTTCAGCCGGGTTCAGCAAGGCGCGCTCCAGCAACGCGACGGCGCCCGCCGTGTCGCCGCTCAGGTAAAGGTCGCGGCCGAGCCTCGCCTGATAGAACAGGGGCGACCAGTCGAGCGGCGCGAAATCGAGCCAGGTCTGCACCGCTTGCGCGTGCCGGCCGAGCAGGCGCAGCGCGCGGGCGCGCGCGTGCACGAAGGCGCGGTTGCGCGGGTCGAGCGCCAGGCCCTTTTCGGCCCACGGCAGCATTTGCTCGTCGCGCTTCACGCGCACGAGCGCTTCGCAAATCTGGAGGAGGGGGGCGGGGTCGGAAGGGCTGCGGGTGTGCGCGACGAAGGCCTTGAGGAGTTGCTGTTCCGGATCGTGGGACATCGGCGGAGCGTCGAAGATGTTTGTCAGATAAATCCTATCGACGCCTGTAAATGGCCGATATCGGAGGCTTCTTAAAATTGCGCCGATGCCGCGCACCACGTGCAACGCGTTCGTCCCACAGCGCGGACGCACATTTTCGATGATAATGAACGACCGTGCTTTTCCCGATTCACGTGACTGGACAGCGTCACTAGAATCGGTTTGATCCTCGTGGATTCCGTTATGCGGAATTTATGCGGGCCAGCAGTGCGATCAGGGCCAGAGCCGCCTCGCGGCCTGGCGCAATCGGCGGGCGTTGCCGCGCAGCGCACGCCCGCCGGCAGACATCAAGGAGACACAAGCATGCAGGTCAGAGAATTGTTCGAACTGGGCGGGCAGGTGGCACTCATCACGGGCGGCTCGCGCGGGCTCGGGCTGCAGATGGCCGAGGCGCTCGGGGAAATGGGCTGCCGTGTGGTCATCACGGCGCGCAAGGCCGACGAGCTCAAAGAAGCGCAGCAGCATTTGCAGGCGCGCGGCATCGAGGCGATGACGGTCGTGAGCGACCTGCAGCGCCCCGAGGCCGTCAAGCCGCTCGTCGACGAGACGCTGGCGGCGTACGGCCAGATCGACATTCTCGTGAACAATGCGGGCGCGACCTGGGGGGCGCCGGCGGAGGACTATCCCGACGAGGCGTGGCACAAGGTCATGAACCTCAACGTCAACGCGCCGTTTTTCCTTGCGCGCGAAGTGGGCAAGCGCAGCATGATTCCCGCGCGGCGCGGCAAGATCATCAACATCGCATCGATCGCGGGCCTGAAGGGCGCACTGGGTCCCATGCAGACCATCGCGTACAACACGTCGAAAGCCGCGGCCATCAACTTCACGCGCGCGCTCGCCGCCGAATGGGGCAAGTACGGCATCAATGTGAATGCGATCTGCCCGGGCTTCTTCCCCTCGAAGATGTCGGCGGGTTTGCTCGACACGCTCGGTCAGACGGTGATCGAGCGCACGCCGCTGCAGCGCCTGGGTGACGAAAGCGATCTCAAGGGCGCGGCCGTGTTTCTCGCGAGCGCCGCGTCGCGCCATATCACCGGCCAGTATCTGGCGATCGACGGCGGCGCGAGCGTCGTCTGACGCCGTATTCGACGATGTGCGTCGCGCTCGAATCGCCATGGCGTGGCGCCATCGTTTGAATCGTAGTCCGAAGCAGATCAATGGGCGGCCGTGCGGCGCACCGCGTGTGTTGCATGACCGATTGTCTGGATTGCAAGATCTTTGCGACGCCCGCAACGGCGCGCATCCCACGAGACGAATACCTGCCATGCCCACGTCCGACACCGCCGTACCGCGCACCCGCTCGCCATACTGGCCTTCGCAACTCTCGCCGCACCTGAGCATTCCCGCCACGAACCTGTTCTATAACGCCGAGGTTTCGGCCGCGCGTTACCCGGACAAGCCGTTCATCGTCTTCTACGACACGCCCGTTACCTTCGCGCAGTTCAAGGACGAGGCCGAGCGCGTGGCGGGCTATCTGCAGACGCAATGCGGCGTGAAGGCCGGCGACCGCGTGCTGCTCTATATGCAGAACAGCCCGCAATGGGTGATCGCGTATTACGGCATCCTGCGCGCGAATGCCGTGGTCGTGCCCGTCAACCCGATGAACCTCACCGACGAGCTCGAGCACTACGTGGAAGACAGCGGCGCGACCACGGCGTTCGTGGCGCAGGATCTGTATCCGCGCATTGCGCCGCTGGTGGGCGAGGGCGCGGGACAGGGGCTGCGGCATCTGCTCGTCGCCACCTACAGCGACTATTTGAAGAACGAGCCGTTCTCGCCGCCGCCCGAATTCGTGAGCGCCCCGCGCCACGTAGAAGGCCCGGGCGTCACGCACTGGGCCGACGTGCTCGCGGCGCACTGCACGCCCGGCGCGCTCACCGCGGGGCCGGACGACCTGTGCGTGATGCCGTACACGTCGGGCACGACGGGCAAGCCCAAGGGCTGCATGCATACGCACCGCAGCGTCATGTGCACGGCCGTGGGCGGTTGCAACTGGTTCAGCAGCAATCAGGATGCCGTGCAGCTCTCCGTGCTGCCGCTCTTTCATGTGACCGGCATGCAGGGCGGCATGAACAGCCCGCTCTACAACGGCTCGACTGTCGTGATCTTGCCGCGCTGGGACCGCGACGCGGCGGCGCGCGCGATCGAGCATTACCGCATCAACGGCTGGCAGGCGATCGCAACGATGGTGGTCGACTTCATTTCGAATCCGCGCATCGGCGAATACGATCTGTCTAGCCTCGCCTGGATGCGCGGCGGCGGCGCGACCATGCCCGATGCCGTGGTCAAGAAACTGCGCGATCTCACGGGCCTCGAGTTCGTGGAGGGCTACGGCATGTCCGAGACGATGGCGGCCACGCACATCAATCCGCCGCAGCACCCGAAGGCGCAGTGCCTTGGCATTCCGGTCTACGACGTCGATGCGCGCATCGTCGATCCGATCACGCTCGAAGAGGTGCCCGAGGGCGAAGCGGGCGAGCTGATCATGAGCGCGCCGCAGGTGATGCAGGGCTACTGGGGCAACCCCAAGGCCACCAGCGAGGCCTTCATCGAGCGCGACGGCAAGCGCTTTTTGCGCACCGGCGACCTCGTGCGGCGCGATGCGGACGGCTATTACTTCATGACCGACCGCTTGAAGCGCATGATCAACGCGTCGGGCTACAAGGTGTGGCCGGCCGAAGTCGAAGCGCTCATGTACCGGCATCCGTCGATCAAGGAGGTTTGCATCATCGGCGCGCAGGACCCGAAGCGCGGTGAGACCGTGAAGGCTGTCGTGGTGCTCGATCCGAAACAGGTCGGCAGTGTGAGCGAAGACGACATCGTCGCGTGGGCACGCGAGAACATGGCCGCTTACAAGGCCCCGCGCATCGTGCAGTTCGTCGAGACGCTGCCGAAGTCGGGCAGTGGCAAGATCCTTTGGCGCAAGCTGCAGGAAGAGGAGGCCGCCGAGCGCTAAGGCCTGCTAAGGCATGCTTCAAGCAAGCCTCGAGCGCGCCATAAGTGCGCCATAAGCGCGCCGAACCTCCTGCCCCGCGAGCCTCAGGCCCCGGCCAGCGCCGGCAGGCCCGGCTCGCTCCAGTCCCATCCTCCCAGCGGCGCCCCGGCGGGCGCCGCCTTCGATCCCGCGTGTTGCGTGATGCGGCCCGGCGACCATTCGCCGGGCGCCTGCGCATTCTTGCGCCCGAGAATCGCCTCGCACAGAAAGTCGACGCTGTACGCCTTCAGCAGATGCGCATGATGCGTTTCGATGTAGGCCGCAAGGCGTGCCGCTTCGCCCTGGATCGACGCCAGCGCGTAAAGCGTGGGCGCGTCCCAGCGAAAGCGCAGTCCGAGCTCGGCGAAAGCGGAATTGAATGCGCTCAATTGGTTGTGCAAGTGGTGATCGTGCTCCGCGGCTTTCTGGCTGGCTGAAGAGTGGCTCATGGCTGCCTCCGTTCAAGTTCAGGTGACGTGAGCCAATCGTAGAAGCGCCAATGAATAAGCGATAGTTAAAGTTTTTTTCGATTTATATAAGGCATCGTGTATGAATGTGCGCCACGAGCCGTAACGGGACGGGGTGCGCGTAAACCCCCTTGGTTGCGCTCTCGCTTCTGATATATTGTATTGCACATATGGAATTTGCTTGTAGCAACGGCTAAACACAACGTTGGAGACACACCACCGATGTCTGCCGAAACCCAGTACGAAGCGAGGTTGTCCCCGCTGAGCTTGACGCTCGAACCCATTCACGCCACCGTCTCGCTGCGCGATCAGGCGTATGCGCGGCTCAAGCAGGCGATTGCCGAAACCGATATCTACCGCTCCCGCGATGAAATCCGGCTCGATGAGAAGGAGCTGACCGAAATGCTCGGCGTGAGCCGTACACCGGTGCGCGAGGCCATGACGCTGCTGGAACAGGAAGGATTCCTGCGCACCGTGCCACGGCGCGGTGTCTATATTCTGCGCAAGACCCGCAAGGAGATCGTCGAGATGATCTATATGTGGGCCGCGCTCGAAAGCATTGCCGCGAGGCTGGCCACGCAGCGCGCGTCGGATGAGGACATTGCGCGGCTGCGCCGCATGTTCGCGGACTTCGGCGAGGGCGCGCCCGCCGAGCATATCGAGGAATACTCCGAAGCCAACATCACGTTTCATCAGGCACTGGTGGAGCTGTCCAAGTCGCCGATCATCGTGGAGACCATCAAGAACATCTTCATGCATGTGCGCGCGATCCGGCGCATGACGATCGCGCAGAGCGATCGCGCGTCGAGATCCATCGTGGATCACATGCGAATCATCGAGGCGCTCGAGGCGCGCGACACCGAAAGAGTGGAGCGGCTCGTGCGCCAGCATTCGATCGATCTTGCGCTGTTCGTCGAGGCGAACTGCGACTTTCTCGATTGAGCACGGCGCGCGCAACGACGCACGCCGTTCATCTGGACATTCATGGGCATGAATTGAACGCCGCTGCAGCGGTGTGAGCCCATGCGTTCCGCGCTTTCATCTGCGTGCTTTTGCTACCCAATATGTTTGGACTCCGTAATAAATGGATGATTTGCACCCGTGCATTTCGGCGCAGCGTTGCGGATCGTGTTGTGTGCCGCATCAAAGCGAAGGCACAGACGTCTGCTCGCATAAGCGTTGCACGTCATATTGCAGCGCGGCATGAACCGGGCGCGTAAAAAAACATCTTGACTAATACTGTGTGTGGAATATTGTATATCACGAGTAACCCAACGCCCCGACAAAGAGGAGACGTCATGGCAGAAGCAGGCATCAACGACGCGCAGGAGAGCCCTGCGCAGGAAGCGCAACCGACGACCGACGGTTTTCACCTCGTCATCGACGCGCTCAAGCTCAACGACATCGACACGATTTACGGTCTGGTCGGAATTCCGATCACGGACCTCGCGCGTCTCGCCCAGGCCGAAGGGCTGCGTTTCATCGGCTTCCGGCACGAGCAGAATGCGGGCAATGCCGCGGCCATCGCGGGCTACATGACGAAGAAGCCCGGTATTTGCCTGACGGTTTCGGCTCCTGGCTTTCTCAACGGCCTCACCGCGCTCGCGAACGCCACCACCAACTGCTTCCCGATGATCCTCATCAGCGGTTCGAGTGAGCGCGAGATCGTCGACCTGCAGCAGGGCGACTATGAGGAAATGGACCAGCTCAATGCGGCCAGGCCGTATGCCAAGGCCGCGTACCGCGTGCTTCATGCCGAAGACATCGGCATCGGCATTGCGCGGGCGATCCGCGCGGCGGTCTCGGGCCGGCCGGGCGGCGTCTATCTCGACCTGCCGGCCAAGCTGCTCGCGCAGACCATCGACGCCGTGAAGGGCGAGCAATCGCTCGTGAAGGTCGTGGATGCGGCGCCGCGCCAACTGCCCGCCCCCGAAGCGGTCAAGCGCGCGCTCGATGTCCTCAGGACTGCAAAGCGCCCGCTGATCCTGCTCGGCAAGGGTGCGGCCTATGCCCAGGCCGACGCGCAGATTCGCGAGTTGGTGGAGAAGAGCGGAATTCCGTACCTGCCGATGTCGATGGCCAAGGGCCTGCTGCCGGACACGCATGAGCAGTCCGCCTCGGCGGCGCGCTCGTTCGTGCTGGCGGAGTCGGATGCCGTCGTGCTGATCGGCGCGCGCCTGAACTGGCTGCTCTCGCACGGCAAGGGCAAGACTTGGGGGGCGCCGGCGCCCAAGCGTTTTGTGCAGATCGATATCGCGCCCACCGAGATCGATAGCAACGTGGCGATCGAAGCGCCCGTGATCGGCGACATCGGCTCGTGCGTCGAGGCGCTCGTCGCCGGCATGGGCGCGGACTTTCCGAAGCCCGACGCGCAGTGGCTCGATGCCGTCGCGGAACGCAAGAGCAAGAACCTCGCGAAGATGGCCGCGACGCTCGAGAAGAACCCGTCGCCGATGAATTTCCACAGCGCACTGCGCGCGATTCGCGACGTGCTCAAGACGCGCCCCGACATCAACGTCGTGAACGAAGGCGCGAACACGCTCGACTACGCGCGCGCCGTCATCGATATGTATCAGCCGCGCAAGCGTTTCGATTCGGGCACGTGGGGGATCATGGGCATCGGCATGGGCTTTGCGATCGGCGCGGCGGTTACGAGCGGCACGCAGGTCGTGGCCATCGAAGGCGACAGCGCGTTCGGTTTCAGCGGCATGGAGCTCGAGACCATCTGCCGCTACAACCTGCCGGTCTGCACGATCGTCTTCAACAACAACGGCGTGTATCGCGGCACGGACGTGAACCCGAGCGGCAGCGCCGACGTCGCGCCCACCGTGTTCGTGAAGGGCGCGCGCTACGACAAGATGATCGAGGCGTTTGGCGGCATCGGGTTCCAGGCGAGCACTCCTGAAGAACTCACCGCGGCACTGCTTGAAGCGATCGCGTCGGGCAAGCCCACGCTGATCAACGCAGTAATCGACGAGTCGGCCGGCACCGAGAGCGGCCGCCTCACGAATCTGAATCCGCAAAGCGCGGCCATGAAGAAATAAATCCGCCCGGTCAGGATATATTTTTATTAGGAGTCTGGATAATGAGCAAACCCCTCGACGGCATCAAGATCATCGATTTCACGCACGTCCAGGCCGGCCCCGCGTGCACGCAAATGCTCGCGTGGTTCGGTGCGGACGTGATCAAAGTGGAGCGGCCAGGCGCTGGCGACGTGACGCGCTCGCAGTTGCGCGACATTCCCGAAGCCGACGCGCTCTATTTCACGATGCTCAACAGCAACAAGCGCTCGCTCACGCTCGACACCAAGAAGCCGGAAGGCAAGGAGGTGCTCGAGAAGCTGATTCGCGAGTCGGACGTCATGGTGGAAAATTTCGGCCCGGGCGCGCTCGATCGCATGGGCTTCACCTGGGAGCGCATCAAGGAGCTCAATCCGAAGATGATCGTGGCTTCGGTGAAAGGCTTCAGCGAAGGCCATCACTACGACGACCTGAAGGTCTATGAGAACGTCGCGCAGTGCGCGGGCGGCGCGGCTTCGACCACGGGCTTCTGGGACGGCCCGCCCACGGTCAGCGCGGCGGCGCTCGGCGACAGCAACACCGGCATGCATCTGGCCATCGGCATTCTCACGGCGCTGATCGGCCGCGACAAGACGGGCAAGGGCCAGAAGGTGGCCGTCTCGATGCAGGACAGCGTGATCAACCTGTGCCGCGTGAAGCTGCGCGACCAGCAGCGTCTCGATCGCGTGGGCTATCTGGAGGAGTACCCGCAGTATCCGCACGGCACGTTCAGCGACGTGGTGCCGCGCGGCGGCAACGCGGGCGGCGGTGGCCAGCCGGGCTGGGTGCTCAAGTGCAAGGGCTGGGAAAACGATCCGAACGCGTATATCTACTTCACGGTCCAGGGGCACGCATGGGAGCCGATCTGCCGCGCGATCGGCAAGCCCGAGTGGATCGACGATCCGAACTACAAGACGGCCCAGGCGCGCCAGCCGCATATCTTCGACATCTTCGCGGTGATCGAGGCGTGGCTTGCCGACAAGACCAAGTTCGAGGCCGTCGATATCCTGCGCAAGTTCGACATCCCGTGCGCGCCGGTGCTCAGCATGAAGGAAATTGCCAATGACCCGTCGCTGCGCGCAAGCGGTACTATCGTCGAGGTCCCGCACAAGGAACGCGGTTCGTATCTCACCGTGGGCAGCCCGATCAAGTTCTCGGAGCTGAAGCCAGAAATCACGGGTTCGCCGCTGCTCGGTGAGCATACGGACGAAGTGCTCGCCGACCTTGGCTACACGCCGCAGCAGATCGCGGCGCTGCGTGAGTCGCGCGCCGTCTGAGGCGCGGGACGCTCTGGCCGACAAGCGCAGCGCGGCGTGCGAGTGAGTTTCGCGCGCGCCGCGCTTTGCCGGCCCAACCCTTTCCCCCTTTGCCCAAGATATGTCTAGCGCCATGCCAACCGCCATCGATTTCGAACAACTTGCCGACGCGATCGGCGACGCCATCGTCATCTCGGACGCCGCCGGCGACATCACTTACTGGAATCCCGCCGCCACCCGCATGTTCGGCTATACGCGCGACGAGGCATTTGGCAAGACGCTCGATCTGATCATTCCCGAGCGGCTGCGCGGCCGCCACTGGGACGGCTATCACAAGACGATGGCGACGGGGCAGACGCGCTACGGCAACGACGTGCTGCGCGTGCCCGCCGTCGACAAGGACGGGCGCGCGCTTTCCATCGCGTTCACCGTCGCGCTGCTGCATGGGCAGCAAGGCGAGGTGACGGGCATCGTCGCCGTGATTCGCGACGAGACTGCGCGCTTCCAGGAGGAGCGCAATCTGCGCAAGCGCATTGCCGAGCTCGAAGCGCAGGCACAGGCACACATGCAGCAGTCCTGAGCCAGCGGGTTCGCCCGCAGTTGCCGGTAGATCGCTTGACGCCACTCTTCAGGTTCGCACGGAGCGCTTCGATGCATACAGAAAGACTCGGACATTACGAGGTCGAACTTTCGGCCCGTCAGGTCATCCACAACGGCGGCTGGGCGGCGTTTGCCGCGATCCATGCACGCCCGGACGAGCCGTCCGGGCAGCGTGGCCCGCATGGCGAGGGCGCGGCCGTGTTCCCCGAGCAGCGTGTGGCTGACGAGACCGTCTTCGCCAGCGAGGCGGCCGCCATTGCGGGCGCCCGCAAGGCGGCGCTCGCCGTGCTCACGTATCTCGGGACAGTCAACGCGCTTCGCTAGCGGTCCCGGGAAGACGCAACGAGGCGCCGCGCGGCGCAGCATCCGACGCGCGCGAACTATTCCAATAACTGGGCAATAACACCCTTGCATGGGGCCGGAGCAGGCGCTTTGACCCACTCTGGCCGACACAGGAGACGTTTCATGACAGCATGGCCACGCCATCGGCGCGCCAGGGGCTTTTGCGCCCCGCCGATTCCTCGCGTCTGCGATAGCGCTACATCCATGCGCGGAGGTTCGTCATGGCAATGACCATCGCAGTGCCCCGCGAAGCCTTCGAAAACGAACGCCGTGTGGCGGCAACGCCGGAAAGCGTCGCACAACTGATCAAACTCGGCTATGAGGTCGAGATCGAAGCCGGGGCCGGCCACAAAGCATCCTACGGCGACGACGCGTATCGCGCGGCGGGCGCATGCATCGTCGATGGCGCGCTCGAGCTCTGGGCCAACGCCGACATCGTGCTGAAGGTGCGTCCGCCGTCGATCGAGGAGGCGCTGCGCCTGAAGACCGGAGCGACGCTCATCAGCTTCATCTGGCCAGCGCAAAGCGGCGCGCTGCTCGACGTGCTCGCCACCCGTGGCGCGACGGTGCTCGCGATGGACTGTGTGCCGCGCATCTCGCGCGCGCAAAAGCTCGATGCGTTGAGCTCGATGGCGAACATGGCGGGCTATCGCGCCGTGATCGAGGCCGCGCAGCATTTCGGACGTATTTTCACTGGCCAGATCACGGCCGCGGGCAAGATGCCGCCCGCGAAGGTGCTCGTGATCGGCGCGGGCGTGGCCGGTCTCGCGGCCATCGGCGCGGCGCGCGGGCTGGGTGCCATCGTGCGCGCATTCGATACGCGGCCCGAGGTCGGGCAGCAGATCGAGAGCATGGGCGCCGAGTTCCTGAGCGTGGACGTGGAGGAGGAAGGCGGTGGTGGCGGCGGCTACGCGAAAGTGATGAGCGCGAAATTCATCGAAGCGGAGATGGCGCTTTTCAAGGCCCAGGCGAGCGAGGTGGACATCATCGTGACGACAGCGCTGATCCCGGGCAAGCCCGCGCCGCGCTTGATCGATGCGGAGATGGTCGCGTGCATGCGCGCGGGCAGCGTGATCGTCGACATGGCCGCCGAGCAGGGCGGCAACTGCGAGCTCACGCGGGCGGGCGAGGTCGTGCATGCGCACGGCGTGACGGTGATCGGCTATACCGATCTGCCGAGCCGCATGGCGAACCAGTCGAGCCAGCTCTACGCGACGAACCTGCGCCACCTGCTGACCGATCTCACGCCTACTAAGGATGGCGAAATAATACTCGACATGGACGATGTCGTGCAGCGCGGCACGACGGTCATGGAGCGGGGCAAGCTGTGCTGGCCGGCGCCCCCCGTGCCGACCGCGGTCGCACAGACCGCCGCAGCGGCGCCTGCGGCGAAGGCCGGGCCGCAGGCGCACGCTGCGGCAGGCGGTGCGGCTCCCGATGCCGCTGCAGCACGCGGGCGCAGCGCGTGGCCGCTGGCCGCGCTGGTCGTGGCCGCCGCGCTGTTGCTCGCACTTGGCGCAGTCGCACCGCCTGCGTTCGTGGCGCATTTCACGGTGTTCGTGCTGGCCGTGTTCGTCGGCTATCAGGTCGTCTGGAATGTGACGCCGGCATTGCATACGCCGCTCATGAGCGTGACCAACGCTATCAGCGGGATCATCGTGATCGGCGCGCTGCTGCATCCCCATGGCGCGGATACGGGCACCGTCGTGAGCGTGCTCGCGGGCGTCGCGCTTCTGGTCGCGACGGTCAACATCGCGGGCGGGTTCCTCGTGACCCAGCGCATGCTGAAGATGTTCCAACGGACTTAAGGAGACTGGCGTCATGCTCGGTGGAATCGGCAATATGGCGTGGCTCGGCTCGGCCACGCTCTTCATCCTCAGCCTGCGCGGGCTCAGTCATCCGGCGAGTGCCCGGCGGGGCAATCTCTTCGGCATCTGCGGGATGGCGATCGCGGTGCTCGCCACGCTGCTCGTCACGGGCGGGGCGGGGCTCGAGATCGCGCTCGGGGCCGCGCTGGTGGGCGGCGGCATCGGCGCCGTGCTCGCACGGCGCGTGGAGATGACGCAAATGCCCCAGCTCGTGGCCGTGCTGCACAGCTTCGTCGGCCTTGCGGCAACGCTCATCGCCTTCGCCAACTTTCTCTCGCCCGCCGCCGCGACTAGCGCCATCGAGCGCGGAATTCACGACACGGAGATCTATGTCGGCGCGTTCATCGGCACCGTGACTTTCAGTGGCTCGATCGTGGCGTTCCTCAAGCTGCAGGGCACGGTGGGCGGCAAGCCGCTCGTGCTGCCCGGCCGGCATCTCATGAATGCCGCGGCGCTGGCGCTGTGCATCGCGCTCGGCTATCTCTTCGTGAGTGCGCCGCAGGGCCCGTATGCACTCACTGCGCTCGTCGCGATGTGCGCGATTGCGGCGGTGCTGGGCGTGCATCTGGTGATGGCGATCGGCGGTGCGGACATGCCCGTGGTCGTGTCCATGCTCAACAGCTATTCGGGCTGGGCAGCGGCGGCAACCGGCTTCATGCTCGACAACGACCTGCTGGTGACGACTGGCGCGCTCGTGGGCTCGAGCGGCGCGATCCTCAGCTACATCATGTGCCGCGCCATGAACCGCAGCTTCGTTTCGGTGATCCTTGGCGGCTTCGGGGCGGTGGCCAGCACGGCAAGCGCGGCGCCGCAGGGCGAAGTGGTGGCGACCTCGGTGGAGGAAGTGGGGGCGCTGCTGCGCGACGCCGCCGAGGTCGTGATCGTGCCCGGCTACGGCATGGCAGTCGCGCAGGCGCAGAGCACCATCAGCGAGATCACGCGCAGGCTGCGCGCGCAGGGCGTGCGTGTGCGCTTTGGCATCCATCCGGTGGCGGGGCGCCTGCCGGGCCATATGAACGTGTTGCTCGCCGAGGCGAAGGTGCCCTACGACATCGTGCTCGAAATGGACGAAATCAACGAAGACTTCACGAGCACCGATGTCGTGCTCGTGATCGGCGCGAACGATATTGTGAACCCGGGCGCGCAGGAGGATGCGGGCAGCCCGATCGCCGGCATGCCGGTGCTCGAGGTGTGGAAGGCGCGCACCGTGGTGGTCTCCAAGCGCAGCATGGCGACGGGTTACGCGGGCGTCGACAATCCGCTTTTCTATAAGGAGAACACACGAATGTTGTTCGGCGATGCAAAGGGCAGCGTCGACGCACTGCTCAGGCAGCTCGAAACAGCTTGACGGGCAATCGCGCACGGCAAATGGCGCGCGGCACGGCGAGACCGGCCGCGCGCGAGGCCACCGGTGACGGCGGCGCATCAACGTACGGAGAGAGACAACCGTGGCACATACCGATCGCATCGACGTTCCTTATACGGCGCGGCGGCACAACCGCTGGGTGCAGCTCGTGGCGGGCGTCGCCTGCATGGGGCTAGTCGCCAATCTGCAGTATGCGTGGACACTGTTCGTAGTACCGATGGATTCGAAGCATCACTGGGGGCAGGCCGCGATTCAGCTCGCGTTCTCGCTGTTCATCGTGACGGAGACCTGGCTCGTCCCCGTGGAGGGCTGGCTCGTCGACCGCTTCGGGCCGCGTCCGGTCGTGATGGGCGGCGCATGCTGCGTGGCGCTGGGGTGGGCGCTCGACGCATGGGCGCCCGTGTTGCCGGTGCTCTACGTGGCGGCGGTGATCTCGGGTATCGGCGCGGGGTGCGTGTACGGCACCTGCGTGGGCACGGCGCTCAAATGGTTTCCCGACCGGCGCGGTCTCGCCGCGGGCATGACGGCCGCGGGCTTCGGCGCGGGCGCGGCGCTCACCGTCATTCCGATCGCGCGCATGATCCAGCATTCGGGCTATGAGACGGCCTTCGTGTTTTTCGGCCTGTTGCAGGGCGTGTGCATCATGGCGCTCGCGCTGGTGATGGTGCGTCCGAAGCCGCCTGCGCATGCGGCCGGCGTGCAGCGCGTCGTCGCCACGAAGACCGACTACACGACGCGGCAGATGGTCCGCGCACCGCTCTTCTGGGTGATGTACGCGATGTTCGTGTGCGTTGCCACGGGCGGCATCATCGCGACCGCGCAGATCGGACCGATCGCCAGGTCGTACGGCTTCGCCACGATGCCGGTGGCGTTCATGAGCGCGTCGCTTCCGCTCCTCACGATGACGCTGTCGATCAACAATCTCTGCAACGGCTTCACGCGGCCGCTGTGCGGGCTCATTTCGGACCGGATCGGGCGTGAGAACACCATGTTCATCACGTTCCTGGGTGAGGGGCTCGCCTTGCTCGGCCTGCGCTACTACGGCCACGACCCGTACCTGTTCATGCTGTTCTCGGGGCTCGTGTTCCTGTTCTACGGCGACATCTTCTCGAACTTTCCGGCCACCTGCGCGGACACCTTCGGCGCGCGCTACGCGGCGGGCAATGCGGGCACGCTCTATACGGCGAAGGGGACCGCCGCGTTGCTGGTGCCGGTTGCCACGCTGCTGGCGCTCCACGGCGGATGGAACATGGTGTTCGAATTCGCGGCCTGTATCGCGATGATGGCGGGGGTGTGCGCGAAGGTATTCTTGCAGCCGATGCGACGGCGCTGGATTCTCCAGTCGGGCGTGAGCGCGAAGCGTACGGACAGGGCGTTGGTTCGCGAGCCGCTTGGTTCCGGAGAATAAGGCGCGAGCCTTGCACCCTCAACCCGGCTTCGCAGTCCTGGTGTGTGTCGCGCGTACGCGCGCGCGGCGCACACGCCGGGAGTGGGTGCGCGCCTGGACGCGGCGCGGATCGGTCTCGGGCACTTCGACAAGTTCGTCTGCGGCGGACAACGCCGCATAGCGTCCATCGTTGCGGCCGCGCTCGACCCATTCGGCTGGCAATCGGGTTGCGATCAACCATGTCGCTGCGGCGCCGAAGCCCACGGCTATGATCGCGACGCTAACGACGACTGGCATCTCGTCTCCCTGTTATCGGCATGGTCCGGTACAGACGACGTGCATCAGGCGTCGACCGTTTGCGGTCAATGTATACCACTAAATATAACGGGGTGCTTTTTGAGCGGCGTCCGCGGGTCAGCCGTTTTGTGCGAGGTGAGCCGAAGTCCTGGCGCTGAGCGGGGAAGGCGATGTGCGCGAAAAACAAAAAAGCCCGCAATGTGCGGGCTTTTTTAATGAAGCTTCAGTACTTGAAGCAGCGTGGTGCCCAGGAGAGGACTCGAACCTCCACAGTGTTGCCACCGCCAGGACCTGAACCTGGTGCGTCTACCAATTCCGCCACCTGGGCACGTCTTCAAGCTAGACAGCGATTATAGCGCGATTCTGAACTCTGTCAACAGATGTTTTCAATAAATCTTCACATTGCGAAAGATCTGCATCGGTGTGCACGAACCGGCGAAACATGGAGCGCAGAGGGAAGTGCTGCTCGCGCGCCGAAAATGAAAAAGCCGGCATAAAGCCGGCTTTTTTGAATCTTGGTGCCCAAGAGAGGACTCGAACCTCCACAGTGTTGCCACCGCCAGGACCTGAACCTGGTGCGTCTACCAATTCCGCCACCTGGGCAAGGTGTCGCTTACTACTTGCTGCTGCGTTGTGTCGTGCAGCAGAGAACGAGATTCTAGCGTGTCTGTAGGGCCTGTCAAGGCCCTTTTGAGAAAAAGATTCGCGGCCGCCGTCGGGCCCGAGTCCGGTGCACGAGTCTCGTGCACCGTGCCTCTGCAAGCCTGCACGCTGAATTGCCGGGTGCGGCGCGGGTGTTAGAATGCCTCGCAGCAGTAGAGACGGCATGGCGCAAGCGCTCAAAGCGTCACCGCGCGTGGTGTGCCAGAAGCGCGCAGCGGTGCACATCTGCGCGCCGTTTGTGCCAGCCGCATGTTGCAGCACTCGAAGACCGGGGCGCGGCATGATTTCCCGTATCCGCGCACTATCCGACGTCCAAGTCACGAGAACAACCATCGACAAGCCCTTGAGCAAATATCCCTATCCGATTCCCAGCCGCGAAGAGATCCTCGGCGTGCTGCGGACCAGCGAATCGCCCTGTACCGCGAACGATATCGCCGAGGCGCTGGCCATCAAGCGCCAGGAGCGCGAAGGGTTCTTCAGGCGGCTCGCCGCGATGGAGCGCGACGCTCAGATCCGGCTCGACTCGCGCGGCCACTATCAGCTTGCGCATCCGTCGAACTTCGTTGCGGGCCGCGTCCAGGGCCATCGCGACGGCTACGGCTTCCTCGTGCGCGACGACGGCCAGGACGACCTGTTCCTGCCGCAAGGCGAGATGCAGAAGGTCATGCACAACGACCGCGTGCTCGCGCGCATCGTCGGCTACGACCGTCGCGGGCGTCCGGAAGGGCACATCGTCGAGGTCACGGACCGCGCGAACCGCAGCGTGATCGGGCGGCTCCTGAACGAAAACGGCGCGCTCATCGTCGCGCCCGAAGACAAGCGCATCGGCCACGACATCCTCGTCACGCAGAACGTGAAGAAGGCCAAGGTCGGCCAGGTCGTGGTGGTCGAGCTCACCGACTTCCCGAGCCGTCACTCGCAGCCGCTAGGCCGCGTGATGGAGGTGCTCGGCGATATCGACGACCCTGGCATGGAGATCGAGATCGCCGTGCGCAAGTACGGCGTGCCGCACGAGTTCAGCAAGGCCGCGCTCGACGAGGCCGCGAAGCTGCCCGACGCCGTGCGTCCCGCCGATATCCGCTATCGCGTCGATCTGCGCGACGTGCCGCTCGTCACCATCGACGGCGAAGACGCGCGCGACTTCGACGATGCCGTCTACTGCGAGCCGACGAAGGTCGGGCGCGGCGACGGCTTCCGTCTGCTCGTGGCCATTGCCGACGTCTCGCACTATGTGCTGCCCGGCGGCGGGCTCGACGTGGACGCCATCGAGCGCAGCACCTCGGTGTACTTCCCGCGCCGCGTGATTCCGATGCTGCCCGAGAAGCTCTCGAACGGGCTGTGCTCGCTCAATCCGCACGTGGACCGCTGTGTGCTGGTTTGCGACATGGTCATCACCGCGCGCGGCGAGATCAAGGCGTATCAGTTCTATCCCGGCGTGATGCATTCGGCTGCGCGTCTCACGTATACCGAAGTGGCCGCGGTGCTCAAGAACACCAAGGGGCCGGAGGCGATGCGCCGCGCCGCGCTGCTGCCGCATTTGCAGAACCTCTACAGTGTCTATAAGTCGCTCTTCGCGGCGCGCCAGAAGCGCGGTGCGATCGACTTCGACACGACCGAAACCTATATCGTCTGCAACGCGCAGGGCAAGATCGAGCAGATCGTGCCGCGTCAGCGCAACGACGCGCACAAGCTGATCGAAGAGTGCATGCTCGCGGCCAACGTCTGCGCGGCCGACTTCATGAAGCGCAACAAGCATCCGGGCCTGTACCGGGTGCACGCGGGGCCGAGCGCGGAAAAGCTCGAGAACCTGCGCACCTTCCTGCGCGGCATGGGTCTCTCGCTCGGCGGCGGCGACACGCCTCACGCGAGCGATTACGCCGCGCTCATGGCGCACATCCGCGACCGGCCCGATGCCCAGATGCTGCAGACGATGCTGCTGCGCTCGATGCAGCAGGCCGTCTACAGCCCGGACAACATCGGCCACTTCGGTCTCGCGTACGAGGCCTATGCGCACTTCACGAGCCCGATCCGCCGCTATCCGGACCTGCTCACGCACCGTGCGATCTACGCGATCCTGCAGGGCAAGAAGTATCAGCCGGCGGCGCCGGAGGGCGTCGAACTCAATACGGCACTCTCGCCGCGCGCCCGCGCGCTGCAAGCCGAGGACGAGGCGAAGCGCGGCAAGCGCGCACGCGGCGCGAACACGGCAATCTGGGAAGAACTGGGCCTGCACTGCTCGGCCAACGAGCGCCGCGCGGACGAAGCCTCGCGCGACGTCGAGGCCTGGCTCAAGTGCTATTTCATGCGCGACAAGCTCGGCGAGGAATACGGCGGGATGGTGAGCGGCGTGACGTCGTTCGGCATTTTCGTGCAGCTCGATTCGCTGTTCATCGAAGGCCTCGTGCATGTGACGGAACTGGGCTCGGACTATTTCCAGTACGACGAGATCAAGAACGAGTTGCGCGGCGAGCGCACCGGCATCCGCTATCGTCTTTCGGACCGCGTGCGCGTGCAGGTGAGCCGCGTCGATCTCGACGCCCGCAAGATCGACTTCCGCCTCGTGCGCGACACGCCGGTCAAGCCTGCCATGAATCGCGGCCCGCAAGGCCAGCAGCAGGAGCGTGGCGCGGCGGACGGCGGTCCGCGCTTGCGGTCGCTGCCGCAAGGTCAAGGCGGCCAAGGCGGTCAGGGCGGTCAGGGCGCCGACGACGTGCGGCGCAAGAAGGCCGCACCCGCGCCGAGCGCCGCCGTGAAGGAAGCGCGCGCGGCGCGCAGCGCGGCCAAGACCGCGAAAAAGCGCGCGGCATCGAAGGCGGCAGTCAAGAAGTCTTCACCGCGCAAGAAGCGCTGAAGCCGTGCTGCGCGCGTGAGCGCGCAGCGTGTGGAGCATGAATGCGCCGCGCCGCGAATGCCGCGCGGCGCATGGTCGTTTGACCAGACACGCCGTGCCTGCCGCCGAGGCGGCCATCGAGGTGGCCGCGGGCGCGGGCATGGCGTGACCCGGACCGCGCGTCGGCCGGTGGAATCACACTCGTTCGCGGCGAGAGGCACCGCGCCTTGCGCGCCGCGAACCGTTCATCAGGGGTTGTATCAAGTCATGTCACGTCTCAAGGTTCTTTACGGGTTTCATGCGGTGACCGCGCGCTTGCGGCACGACGCGTCCACGGTCGAGGATGTCTACTACGACACGACGCGGCGCGACCGCCGCATGCAGGATTTCCTGCACGCCGCGAAGGACGCGGGCGTGCGCATCATCGCCGCGGACGAGACGCGCCTGTGGGGTCTCGCGCGCACCGAGCGCCATCAGGGCGTGGTCGCGCGCGTGCACGATCTGCCGCTCGCCCAGAACCTGGCCGAGTTGCTCGACGGCATCCAGGGCTCGCCGCTCCTGCTCGTGCTCGACGGCGTGACCGATCCGCACAACCTCGGAGCCTGTCTGCGCGTGGCCGATGCCGCCGGCGCTCACGCGGTGATCGCGCCGCGCGACCGCGCC
Organism: Paraburkholderia silviterrae; assembly: GCF_004353915.1. Lineage (GTDB taxonomy): Bacteria > Pseudomonadota > Gammaproteobacteria > Burkholderiales > Burkholderiaceae > Paraburkholderia > Paraburkholderia silviterrae. The sequence goes on from NZ_SMRP01000002.1 coordinate 329,846, forward strand.
GTGGGCCTGAACGCCACGGCTGCGAAGGTGGCGAGCGGCGCGGCCGATACCGTTCCGTACATCACGGTCACGAACCTCGCGCGAGCACTGCGCGAGTTGAAGGACGCGGGCGTGTGGGTGGTCGGCACGGCCGGCGACGCGAGCGCGAACCTCTATCAGACGAAGCTCGACGGCCCCGTCGCGCTCGTGCTGGGCGCCGAAGGCGAGGGCATGCGCCGCCTCACGCGCGAAACCTGCGACGAGGTCATGCAGATTCCGATGGCGGGCACGGTCGAGAGCCTGAACGTTTCGGTGGCTTCGGGCGTGTGCCTGTTCGAGGCGGTGCGTCAACGCGCGGCCGCCCGCTGACGCGTCCGGCCCATGACGTCTCTGCGCCAGGCGAGCCGGGCTGCGATGCGGATCGCGATCGCGAAAGCGCGCGTTGCGCCGCCCGCGATTGGCGGAGCCGGCCTGGCGGGCCAGATCAGCACATTGAGCACGTTCGGCGCCGCTTCGCTCGCCGCGCTGGCGCTCGCCGCCTGTGCGCCCGCCACGATGATCGACCGTGGCGGCTACGTCGCCGACACGCAATATCACGCGCGCAGCGCCGACTCGCGCATCCGTTTTCTCGTGCTGCACTACACCGAGGGCGACGAGCGCACCTCGCTCGAGGAGCTGACGCAGCAGAGCGTGAGCGCGCATTACCTCGTTCCCCAGCATCCGCCGGTGCGCGACGGCAAGCCCGTCGTGCTGCAACTCGTGCCCGAGGCGCAGCGCGCCTGGCACGCGGGCGTGAGCGAGTGGCAGGGCACGACCGAGCTGAACGCGGCTTCGATCGGCATCGAAAACGTCAATTCGGGGCCGCGCGACACGCCGCAGGGGCGCGAGTGGGCGCCCTGGCCGCCCGATCAGGTCGCCGCGATCATCGCGCTCTCGAAGGACATTGTCACGCGCTACGGCATTCCCCCCACGCGCGTGGTGGGTCATAGCGATATCGCCCCGCAACGCAAGATCGATCCGGGCCCGCTGTTCCCGTGGCAGCAGCTCTACAAGGCGGGGGTGGGCGCGTGGCCCGACGACGCGACGCTCAAGGCCGATCTCGCGGGCCGCGCCCCCGACGCCCCGGCCGATGTGCGCGGCCTGCAGACGAAACTGGCGCGCTATGGCTATGACGTCGCGACCGACGGCGTGTTCGACGAGCGCACGCGGCGCGTGTTCGCGGCGTTCCAGATGCATTTCCGGCCGCGTGACTACTCGGGCACGCCCGACGCCGAAACCGATGCCATCGCGCAGGCGCTGCTCGACAAATACGTCGATCAGGCGGCGCCCGCACAGCCCGGCGCGGCTGAAAGCGCGCCTTGAGCCGCGGCGGGAGTTAGTGCTTCAGCACTTACTCCCGCCCCATGCAAAGCGCCTTACTCTGATCCCATGCTTCGCGATCGAAGCACTGCGGGTGTAGTCGCGGCTGCGGCTGCCCGCAACTCCGGTAAACTATGCGTTTTCCGCGTTTTTCTCTCCTCGGGCAGTTCCCCATCATGACTCAAGACGAACTCAAGAAACTGGTCGGCCAGGCCGCCGCCGACTATGTCAACGCGCACGTGCCGGAAGGCGCCGTGATTGGCGTCGGCACCGGCTCGACCGCGAACTGCTTCATCGACGCGCTGGCCGCCAGCAAAGGCCGCTACCGCGGCGCCGTGTCGAGCTCGGTCGCGACGACCGCGCGCCTCGAAGCACATGGCTTCAAGATCTTCGACCTCAACGAGATCGAATCGCTGCCCGTGTACGTGGACGGCGCCGACGAGATCGACGCGTCGGGCGCGATGATCAAGGGCGGCGGCGGGGCGCTCACGCGCGAGAAGATCGTCGCCTCGGTGTCGGAGGTGTTCGTGTGCATCGCCGACGCGAGCAAGCGCGTGGACGTGCTCGGCCAGTTCCCGCTGCCCATCGAAGTCGTGCCGATGGCGCGCACGGCCATCGGCCGCCGCGTCGCGGCGCTCGGCGGTGTGCCGGTGCTGCGCGTGCAGAAGGACGGCTCGCCCTATATCACCGACAACGGCAACGAGATTCTCGATGTGAAGGGCCTGCGCATCAGCGACCCGCGCACGCTCGAGGCGCACGTCAACGCATGGCCCGGTGTCGTGACCGTGGGTTTGTTCGCGGCACGCGGCGCCGACCTGTGCCTCATCGGCGGCGAAGCGGGCGTAGAGCGCGTCGAATACCACAAGGGCTGATAGCGCGCGCGAGCGGCGGCGAGCAAAGACGTGCGATAACCCGCGCGCATACCGTTACGCGGAGCGCGGGCTATCGCTCGCTTTCGACTGGGTGCCAGGCGGTGTGCCGGGTACCTGCGGGCGGGAAGGCATCAAGCGAACCTTTCCGTCGTGCGCCGAAATTAATCAGACATCCTGATTATCACGGCCTGTCGCGGCACGGGCAAAACGGCAAAACGGCAAAACGGCAAAACGGCAAAACGGCAAAACGGCAAAACGGCAAAACGGGCGAAGCGGGCGAAGCGGGCGAAGCGGGCGAAGCGGGCGAAGCGGGCAAAGCGGGCGAAGCGGGCGAAGCGGCAAAGCGTGCCCAGTTGCGCACGCTTTGCAAACCCAGCCATCGAGACGAGTCAGCGCGCTTCTGCCGGGGGGCGGCCCGGCGCGGGCTCATTCCACCGTTTCCGCTTGTTGAAGGCGCGGCAGCAGGCGGTCGAACTCGCGGCGCACGAGGCCGTAGCACTCGCAGGCGCGGGCTTCGAGGCCCTTGCGGTCGAGCACGCGGATGCGGCCGCGGCTGTGGTGGATCAGACCTTCGTCGTGCAGCTTGCCTGCCGCTTCGGTGATGCCTTCGCGGCGCACGCCAAGCATGTCGGCGATGAGCTGCTGCGTGACCGTCAGGTCGTTCGACGCCACGCGGTCCACCTCGATCAACAGCCACCGGCACAGTTGCTTGCTGAGCGAGTGATGGCGGTTGCAGGCAGCGGTCTGCGCCACTTGCGTGAGCAGTGCGTGCATGTAGAGCAGCATGAGGCGGCGCAGGAAATCCGAGCGCGCGAACTGTTGCCGGAGGCTTTGTGCGCTCATGCGATACGCGAAGCCCGAGCATTGCACCTGCACGCGATTGGGCATGGTTTCGCCGCCCGTGAGCACGGGCACGCCAGTCATGCCTTCGCGGCCGACCGCGGCGATTTCCACGGAGCTGCCGTCTTCCATCGTCGAGAGCATGGAGATGATCGCCGTCGTCGGAAAGTAGACGTGATGAATGCGCTGGCCGGAATCGCAAAGCAGTTGTTCGGTGCGCAGATGGACGAGTTCGAGATGCGGTGCGAGTGCTTGCCACTCGTGCGACGGCAATGCGCCGAGAAGGTGGTTGCCGTGCAGGTCCGATTGAAGGGTCAACATGATTGGTCCTCGTGCGAAGCAGCATTCGCCGCCTCTTGTCTTGTCATTCCGGCCGCCGAACCATTTGTTGTATGCCGCTTCCCGTAGCGGCTATTGGTTCGTCGTGCCGGCCCCATAGTCCCGAGTGCGTTCGCGATATCGGTTGTATGCGTCACGCCTGTGTGGCGCTTCCCACTAAGCAGGGTGTGTGCCAGAGAGTCTCAAACCTTGTGCTTGCGCGGCTTTGCGGGCGTTACGTCCTGAGCGCGCCGGTGTAACCCCGGGTTTTTGTTTCAAATATGTACGACGGCTCACCGGCGCGCAGCCGTCGGCCGAGCGTTCCGCACAGGGGCAAGTGATTGAATTTCTTGAGTTATTCGGGGTGGCGGAGGGTGTGTTCGAAAATGACTCCATGCTGAAACACGCGCACCCGGGGCCGATGGCCGTGCGGCCGGGACGTGCGTGGAACTGTTCGAAATTGATTCAGCTGCGTTGCACCGCAGGCGATCTGCGCAGAAACGTACGCTCCTGAAACATGACGGCGTTACGACCCATCACGTTACGCAAGGCACCGCTGACGAAGAGGCCAGGCGTTGCCCGCGCAACGGCCCGGCAAGTGCGAGACGGGCGTGCACAACGCCGTTTTGCCCGCTGGCGAGCCGCAAGTGCGGTAGCGAGCGGTCAGTGTGGGTATGCGTACAGAATCGGCTGCCGCGCTTTGCTCCAATGGAGTCCGAACACCGAGGCGGCGCGTGGGCCATATGGCGCGCGCGTGGGTCCGGGACCAGACATCCGAACGGGAGCTTCCCGCATGAACCAGGTCGTCACGCCGGCCGGCTTGATTGCCGCTGCCAATGAACCCGAAGTTGCACTCGTCGTCCAGCCCGTGGTGCTGGCCGGCGGTTCGGGCACGCGGCTGTGGCCGCTCTCGCGCGAACACTGTCCCAAGCAGCTGATCGACTTGCTCGACGGCGAGTCGCTGCTCGAAGCCACCGTGCGCCGCCTCGATGGGGTATACGCGCGCGGCGGCCCGCAGGTGCGCAAGGCGGCGCCGCTCGTCGTGAGCAGCGAAGAGCTGCGCCACATGACGGCCGACCGCCTCGGCCGCAGCGGCATGGCGGCGCGTGTCGTGTTCGAGCCGGTCGCGCGCAATACCGCGCCGGCGCTCACGGTTGCCGCGCTCGCCGCATGCGCCGCGCAGGCAGTGGAAAAAACAGCGGCGAAAACAGCGGCAACGGCAAACGCAAACGTGCTGGAGAACGACAGTGATCCGATTCTGGTCGCGATGCCCGCGGATCATCTGATCGCCGATCGTGCCGCGTTTGCCGCCGCGCTCGAAGACGCGGTGACCTACGCTGCGCGCGGCGCGATCGTCACGCTCGGCGTGCCGCCGCAACGGGCGGAAACCGGCTACGGCTACATAGGCGCAGGCACCACGCTCGGCGCAAGCGGGGCACGCACCATCGAGCGCTTCGTCGAAAAGCCCGATGCCGATGTCGCCGCCCGCTACGTCGCCTCGGGCGACTACTGGTGGAACAGCGGCATTTTCGTGGTGCGCGCCTCGGTGTGGCTCGCGGCCATCGCGCGCTGCCGGCCCGCCATCGCGGCGCAGTGCGAGCTGGCTTTCGAACGGGCGTGCATCGACGCGGACGGCACCGTCCATCTCGACGCGGCGGCGCTCGCCGCGTGTCCTTCCGATTCGATCGACTACGCGGTGATGGAGTCCGTGGGCGCCGACGCGCGTCTCGCAGGCGTGGTCGTGCCGCTCGTGGCGGGCTGGTCGGACGTCGGCGCGTGGGATGCGGTCTGGCAGGTCTCCGAGAAGGACGCGAGCGGCAATGTCGCGCGCGGGCGCGTGCTGTTCGAAGACTCGAGCGAAAGCTTCGCGCATTCGGATGGCCGGCTCGTCGCCTGCGTGGGCGTGCACAACGTGGTGGTGGTGGAGACGGCCGATGCCGTGCTGGTCGTGGCCAAGGACCGGGTGCAGAGTGTCAAGGCGATCGTCGGCAAGCTCAAGGCGCAGCACGGCGAGGAGGCGCAGCATCATCGCCGCGTCGAGCGGCCGTGGGGCTGCTACGACTCGGTCGATCGCGGGGAGCGCTTCCAGGTCAAGCGCATTGTCGTGAAGCCGGGCGGGCAGCTCTCGTTGCAGATGCATCATCATCGCGCCGAGCACTGGGTGGTCGTGCGCGGCACGGCGCGCGTCACGCGCGGCGACGAGGTGTTCCTGATCTCTGAGAACGAATCCACTTACATTCCGCTCGGCGTGAAGCACCGGCTCGAAAATCCGGGCAAGACGCCGCTCGAGATCATCGAGGTGCAGTCGGGCTGCTATCTCGGCGAGGACGACATCGTGCGCTTCGACGATCAGTACGGACGTGCGGGAGAGCACGCTGGCACCACCGCGCCGCGTTGAGGCAAATTGCCGGGGCAGCACTGCATATGCACGGGAGGACGCCGCGCCATCATCGTCATGCCGATGATGGCGCGGCGGCATGACAAAACGGTAAGTGGACGATTCATACAGACTGCTTACGAATCGACAACGAAAGACTGTAAATCACAAAATTCGGGAAAACGAAGGGCCGATCGGGGAAAGGCTCGTACGAACTGGGCGTTTGTCGCGCGATTTTTGCGTCAGGAGATATCCTGGCTGGCGGATTATGCAATTCGCATGGCAACGTATGACTAAGTTCGACGAAGCACGAGGCCCGCGCTGCAACCGTCAAACAGGGCGATTACGCCGCATCGGGGGGAGGGGTCATGGAACTCGGGAATAAGGAACGCTCACTCGTGAGCAAGGTCATGGATGGCCTGATTTCGGGCATCGTCGAGGAACGTTACGGCGCGATTCTGCCGCCGCAGGACGTCCTGTCCAAGGAGTTCGACGTGAGCCGCACGGTCATGCGCGAAGCGCTGTCCATGTTGCTCGCGCGTCACATGCTCGACGTGCGGCCCAAGATCGGCACGCGCATCAGGCCCATGCGCGACTGGCGCATGATCGACGAAGACGTGGTGAGCTGGCGCTTTCGCGCGAAGCCGGACAAGACCTTCCTGCGCGACGTGATCGAGTTCCGTGCGCTGATCGAGCCTGCCGCGTGCGCGCTCGCAGCGGAGCGCGCGAGCGCGGCCGACCTTGCGGGCATGCGCGACGCCTTCGAGGCGCTGCGCCAGACGAGTCCCGGCGACGCCGGCTGCGAAGCGGCCGACACGCTCTTGCACACGCGCATTCTCGCGGCGAGCGGCAATCAGTTCTATCAGCAGATGGCGGCGATCATTCGCGGCGCGCTCACGCTCGTCAATCCCATTCTGAGCCAGCGCGAGGACGGCTGGCTCAATGTCGTCAACGCGCACGGCACCGTGGTCGACGCGATTGAGCGGCGCGCGCCCGAGGAAGCACGCGCGGCCGCGTCGGCGATGATCGCCCTCACCGCCGACGAACTCCACCGCTCACTCGCGTCCGAGGCTGTCGAGCCGCGCTAGCGCGCCTTGTCCGTTTCCTGCACGCGCCGCCCGTTGTTTGATTCCGGGCGCGCGCTGCCTTGCCTGCCTGGTTGCCTGTGAAGTTGCCTGCGCGCGTGCGAGCCAGTATCGTGCGAGTCTTTGCCTCGTCGCGCCCAGCGCGCTGATGAGGCGGATGACGCAACACGCTGACGCGCACAGCGTTCGGCGATCGGCAATACGAGGCAAGGCATGAGCGACTCAGTCAATAGCAGCGGGACCAATCCCGAGACGATACGTTGGGGCATCGTGGGTGCGGGCCGCATCGCACGGCGCTTCGCGCAGGGCGTGGCGCACGTGCCAGGCGCGCGCGTGAGCGCGGTGTGGTCGCGCCGCGCGGCGCCGGCGCAGGCGCTTGCTCAAGAGTTCGGCGCCGCCGCGTGCCCGAGCTTCGAGGCGATGCTCGCGAGCGGCATCGACGCCGTCTATATCGCGACGATGCAGGACAGCCACGCACACTACGCGATCGCCGCGCTGGAAGCGGGCTTGCCCGTGCTCTGCGAAAAACCGGCGACGGTGAATGCCGCGCAACTCGAGCGCGTGCTCGACGCCGCGCACGGCGCGCAGCGCCTCTTCATGGAGGCGATGAAACCGCCGTTCTATCCGCTCTATCGCGCCTTGCGCGCGCATCTGCAAGCCGATCCCATCGGCCCGGTGGGTCTCGTGCGCGCGGGCTGCTCGGTCGCCAACGTTGCCGCCGATCATCCGTCGTTCTCGTTCGAGCATGCGGGCGGAGCGCTGCTCGACATTGGCGTGTACGAGATGTTTCTGGCCGTTGACTGGTTAGGCGCGCCGCGCGAGGTGCAGACCATCGGACGCCTCGGCGCGACCGGCGTGGATACGTTTGCAAGCCTCAATTGCCAGCACGAAAACGGTATCGCGCAGCTCTTTTGCGGGCTCGACCTGCATGGCTTCGGCGACGCGCTGCTGGCGGGGCCGCTCGGCAACGTGACGATCCATGCGAACTGGTGGAACCCGGTGCGCGCGACGATCCGCTATGTCGACGGACGCACGGTCGAGCTCGACGAGCCCTTCGATGGCGGCGGCCTGAACTACGAGACCGCGCACTTTTGCGAGTTGCTGCGCGCTGGGGCGCTTGAGAGCCCGGTCATGCCGCACGAAACCTCGCGGCGCATGATTGCGATGGCCGACGCCGCGCGCGCGGCGCTCGGCTTGCGTTTTGACTGCGAGTGAAGGGGAAGAGGCGCGGCCCCGCGCGGCGAGGCTTGGGGTCGCTTTGCCGCTCGGGCGCGCCAGGCGGCGCCCAGCGGCAATGGATGGCGCTCAATGCCGTGAGGGCAGGGCGAGGCGCTTTTCGTACCAGTGCTGGATCCACTCGAGCACCTGGCAGAGCACCCAGTACACGGCGGCTGCCGCGAGATAGAGCGGCAGCGGCTGATACGTCGAAGCGATGATCTCCTGGGCGCTGCGCAGCAGCTCGGTCACGGTGATGACCGAGACGAGCGAGGTGTCCTTGATGAGGCTGATGAGACTGTTCGAGAGGCTCGGCACCGCAATGCGCAGCGCCTGCGGCGCGATCACGTAGCGCAGTGTCTGGCGCCGCGAGAGGCCGAGACTATACGCTGCCAGCCACTGGCCGCGGTGAATGCCGAGAATCGCGCCGCGCATGCTCTCGGAGAGATAGGCCGCCACGTTCGCTGAGAGCGCGATCACGCCGGCGGGCGTAGGGTCCAGCGAGATGCCGATGCTCGGCAATCCGTAGTAAATCACGAAGATCTGCACGAGCAGCGGCGTGCCGCGCATGAGGCTCACGTACACGCGCGCGATGAACACGAGCGCGCGATTCGTGCTGATGCCCATGAGCGCGAGCACGGCGCCGCCGATCAGCCCGAAGATCATCGACAGGACTGCGAACTTGATCGTCAGCACCGCGCCCTGCGCGAGCACCGGCAGCGACTGGATGATGAGCGTAGAGATGGGCATGGGAGGACGCGGGTGAGAAGCGCTCGCGGTGCGAGCCGTAAAAACAAGGGGCGGCATCCTGCGATACCGCCCCGCGCCTGTTATGTCACGTGGCCGCCCTGATGCGCTGCGCGAGATGCGCCAGCGCGAGATGCGCCAGCGCGAGATGCGCCAGCGCGAGATGCGCCAGCGCGAACTGCACGGGAGTGGCCAGCGTGAGTTGCATCGTTACTTCGTGATCGGCTTGGTCACGTCGATGCCGAACCACTTGTCCGAGATCTTCGTGAAGGTGCCGTCGGCTTCGAGTTGCGTCATGGCGTCGTCGATGGCCTTGGCGAACTTCGGATTACCCTTCTTGAACGGAATGGCCGACGGGTTGCCGTCGCCGACGATCGAGCCCGTACGCAGCGGCAGCTGCGAGTTCTTCAGCAGGTAGGCGAGCATCAGGCGGTCGTTGAGCGCCGCGTCCAGACGCCCGGCCGCGAGGTCGCGCAGGTATTCGGGCGCACCGGGATAGGTCTTCACGTCGATGCCCGGCACCGACTTGGCCATGTCCATGTAGTTGGTGCCCAGACCCACGCCGAGCTTCTTGCCCTTCAGTTCGTCGAGCGACTTGAACTGGCGCGTGTCGTCCTTGCGCTGGATGAGCTGCGCGGCCGAGTACGTGTAAGCCGGCGAGAAGTCGAGCACGGCCTTGCGCTGGTCGGTGACGCCCACCTGGTTGACGATCACGTCGAACTTGCCCGCCTGCAGACCGGCGATGATGCCGCTCCATTCGGTCGTGACGAATTCGGGCTTCAGGCCCATCTTCGCCGCCACGGCCTTCGCGATGTCGACGTCGTAGCCCACCAGATCGCCGTTGGGCGCCTTCGAGTTGAACGGCGGGAACGTGCCTTCGAGACCGATGCGCAGCGTGCCGCGCGCCTTCGCCTGGTCGAGCAGGTCTTCGGCGTGGGCGCTCGCTGCAACGAACGATGCGCCCACGAGTGCGAGCGCAAGGAGTTTTTTCAGCAAGGCGACTTTCATTGTTTTCCTCTTGTTTTGCTGCGGTTTTGCGGCAAGCCCGGGATGCCCCTGGGGGTTCCAGAGCGTGCCTGCAACAGGGCCGGCGGCGTCTGCGATGCGCCGCACATGGCCTGAAACTATAGCTTCACGCGCGGCCCGAAGCCAGCGCCCGCGCACATTCTGCAACGAGCGCGGGGCCGCGGTAGATGAAGCCGGTGTAGAGCTGCACGAGCGAGGCGCCCGCGGCGATCTTCGCGCGCGCGTCTTCGCCCGAGAAGATGCCGCCCACGCCGATGATCGGCACCTGCTCGCCGAGTTCGGCGCGCAGCTTGCGGATCACCTCGTTCGAGGCATCGAACACCGGGCGGCCCGAGAGGCCGCCAGTTTCGTTCGCGTTGGGCAGACCCTCGACCGCGGCGCGCGAGAGCGTCGTATTGGTCGCGATCACGCCTTCGATCTTGTGGCGCAGGAGCGTGTCGGCGATCTCCTTGACCTGCTCGTCGTCGAGATCCGGCGCGATCTTCAGCGCGAGCGGCACGAGCTTGCCGTGCAGGTCTGCCAGACGCTGCTGCTTGTCCTTGAGCGCGGCGAGCAGGGCGTCGAGCTCGCCCCCGCCTTGCAACTGGCGCAAGTTCTTCGTGTTCGGCGAGGAGATGTTGATCGTCACGTAGCTCGCGAACGGATAGACGCGCTCGAGACAGAACAGGTAGTCGTCGGCGGCGCGCTCGATCGGCGTGTCGGCGTTCTTGCCGATGTTCAGGCCGAGGATGCCGCGGTAGCGCGCGGCCTGCACGTTCTTCACGAACTGCTCGACGCCCTGGTTGTTGAACCCCATCCGGTTGATGATGCCGCCGGCCTCGGGCAGGCGGAAAATGCGCGGCCGCGGGTTGCCCGGCTGCGGACGCGGCGTGACCGTGCCCACTTCGATGAAGCCGAAGCCCAGTGCGGCAAATCCGTCGATGGCGGCGCCTTCCTTGTCCAGACCCGCGGCGAGGCCCACCGGATTGCGGAACGTGAGGCCCATGACGGTGCGCGGCGAGTCGGGCACGCGCGGCGCGAGGAGGCCCGCCATGCCCGTGCGGCCCGCGGCGCCGATCATGCGCAGGGAGAGGTGGTGGGCGTCTTCGGCGTCCATGCGAAAGAGCCGGTCGCGGACGAGCGGATAAAGGGTACTGAACACGGGAGAAAGGCGCGGGCGCCGGAAAATGAGAACCCGCTATTTTAGCGACAAAGTTCGCGACACAGGCGGGGCGCCAGGTGTGCGCGCATGGGAAGGCTGCCGTGACTCAGCTCGTGGGGCTGCGGCGAGAGGTGCGCCGGACTAGCTTTCGGAGTCGGCGGCGGCGGGGCCGAGGGCACGCCAGACGCCGTCGAACAGGCCTTCGAGCGGTTGAAAGCGCGCCTTGTAGGCCATTTTCGGGCTTTCGCGAATCCAGTAGCCGAGATAGACGTAAGGCAGTTGCAGACTGCGCGCCTGCTCGATCTGCCAGAGGATGTTGTAGGTGCCGTAGCTCGTGTGCGGCGTGTCGGGTTCGAAGAAGGTGTAGACCGAGGAGAGCCCGTCGCCGAGGATGTCGATCATGCTCACCATGCGCAGCGTGCCCGGCTCGTCGGGGCGCTGCGGATCCGGCTCGCGAAATTCCACGAGACGCGAATTGATCCGGCTTTGCAGCAGGAACTGCTCGTACTGGTCGCGGCTGTCGCGGTCCATGCCGCCGCCCGCGTGCCGCGCCGACTGGTAGCGCATATAGAGCGCGTAATGCGCCTCGTCGTAATGGAGCGGCGCGACCGTCGCCAGGAGCGCGCCGTGGTGCTTCCAGGCGCGGCGCTGGGTGCGGTTCGGCGTGAAGCGCTCGACCGGCACGCGCACCGGCACGCAGGCGCGGCAGCCGTCGCAGTAGGGGCGGTAGGTGAACACGCCCGAGCGGCGGAAGCCCGCCTTCACGAGATCGGTGTAGACGTCGGAGTTGATGAGATGGCTGGGCGTCGCCACTTGCGAGCGCGCGATGCGCCCCTCCAGATAGCTGCAGGGATAGGGCGCCGTTGCATAGAATTGCAGCGCGGAAAGCGGTGAAAGCGGCAGCTCGTTTGGATGCGTCACGTTGGCAGCTCTCGCAGGCAGTTCGGATCGTCGCGCAGCGCCGCCCATGGTGGATTTGGCGGATGCGACGTTTTCTCCTTGCATACTAACATCGACGCCAGGCGTGTATCCACCGAATTGCGCGCCGCCCAGCGGGTGCCGCAGTGGGCGCTGCAGGGGTCACAAATTAGCGCGGGGGCGGCTCAAAGCGTCGTGACGGGGCTGTTGTCGGCGTGGCTCTGGCCGATCCAGTCGGCGAGCACCTGCTTGTCGAAGCGCCAGCCGATCGCATGCGCGCCTACCGTCGCGCGCACATGCGCGATGAACGCCTTGCGCGCGATCTCGCGTCCGCCGAGCGAGGCCAGATGCGCGGTGTTCTGCTGGCAGTCGATCAGCTCGACGCCGTTGCGGCGCAGATGCGCGACGAGCGCGGCGAGCGCGATTTTCGAGGCGTCGGTGACGGAGGCGAACATCGACTCGCCAAAAAACATCTTGCCGATCGAGACGCCGTAGAGACCGCCCACGCGCTGGCCGTCGAGCCAGGTTTCGATGCTGTGCGCGTCGCCGATGCGATGCAGGGTCGAATAGGCGTCGATCACGTCGGCGGTGATCCAGGTGCCGCGCTGGCCGTGGCGCGGCGCGTTTGCGCAGGCGCGCATCACGGCGGCGAAATCGGTGTCGACGCGGATTTCCCAGGCGGGGTCGCGCAATACGCGCTTGAGCGTCTTCCTGAGCGAGGGCGAGACCTTGAACTCGTCGGGACGCAGGATCATGCGCGGATCGGGACTCCACCAGAGCACGGGCTGGCCGTCCGAATACCACGGAAAAATGCCGTGCCGATAGGCGTCGACGAGGCGCGAGGGCAGCAGGTCGGCGCTTGCGGCAAGCAGGCCCGGCGCGCCGCTCGACGCGCCAAGGGCGCGCTCGACGGGCGGGAACGGGGCGTCGGGCGAAAGCCAGGGCACCATCGCCGGAAGCGGATCAGCCGTCGCGCAGGGAGCGCAGCACGTCGCCCGTGTGCAGGCCGTAGCTACCCGACTGGCGGTCGGCGAAGAAGCAGCGCAGGGTTTGGCCGACGGTGGGGAACGCGATGTCGTCCCACGGAATTTCGTGCTCCTCGAACAGGCGCACTTCGAGGCTCTCTTCGCCGGCTTCGATATCGAGGTCGAGCAGACGCGCGAGATAGAACAGATGCACCTGATGCACGCGTGGCACGTTCAGCAGCGAAAAGAGGTTTTGCACCTCGACGCGCGCGCCGGCTTCCTCGAGCGTCTCGCGCGCGGCGGCCTCCGAAGTCGTCTCGCCCATCTCCATGAAGCCCGCAGGCAGCGTCCAGTAGCCGTAGCGCGGCTCGATCGCGCGGCGGCACAGCAGCACCTTGTCTTCCCAAACGGGAACGGTGCCGACCACGTTGCGCGGATTCTGGTAGTGGATGGTGCCGCAGTGCGAGCAGACGTAGCGTTCGCGATTGTCGCCGGGCGGGACGAGCAGGCTGACCGCCTGACCGCAAGTCGAGCAGAATTTCATGGGCACGATAGGGGGATGGGTGATGCGAGTGTATCACCGCAGGGCAGGGTGACGTGAACCGGCACAAATCCCCGGTATAGGGACGGTGTGCCCGCCGTTCACCGCGCTGTACGCCGCAAGATTCGCCGACGCCGGAAAACAAAAAAGGGTTACACACCGATGCGTTGTAACCCTTGATTGCGCTGACTCTGGATGCCTGGTTGCGGGGGCAGGATTTGAACCTGCGACTCCGGGTGCTGAGCCTGATCAGCACTCGCCTTTTTTGGCGTGTCCGGGCGGGCAGTGCCAGCCCTTGTCGTGATGGTGGTGCCTTTCCCAGTCGTCGCGGTCCCAGTAGCGACGACCGTCCCAATACCGGTCGCCGTGCCAACCCGGCGCGATGACGATGGCGGCGGGCGGCGGGGGCGGCGCGACTATGACAGGGGTACCCACGTTGATGCCGACATTGACATCGGTCGCGTGTGCGACGCTGGTGAGGCTGATGGCTACGGCGGCGAGCGCCAACGGTGCGAGTGCGTATTTCTTCATGGAAAAGCCCCCAAAAATATGAACGCCTGCTCGAATCGAATTTCTCCGGACAACAAAAAACCCGCTCGAAGGCGGGTTCATTGGTACGACGGATTTTTACGGCTTTCGCCCAGAAACAGCCCTGAGCTTTGGTTGCGGGGGCAGGATTTGAACCTGCGACCTTCGGGTTATGAGCCCGACGAGCTGCCAGACTGCTCCACCCCGCGTCCGTCAGAGAAAAAGATTATAGGGTAAATCCTGCGGCAGCGCAACAGGAATTTACGAATAGCCTTCTGGCCGATTGCACAAGCGTTGCGCAGTGCTCCGGCAAGGCTGCCTGCGGGGCGTCCGCACGGGGCGCCAGGCTAGAATCGGGGCTCGGTTGCCGCGGCGGGCATCGCGCGCCGCCGGGTCGTTTTTCTTCCTTGCCCCTGACTCTGCCTCATCAACCCTCCATGGACATCGCCCTCGATCTGCAAACGATAGCCGCGCAAGAAAGTGCGCTGGTGTTCCCCCGTTTCGACGCCGATCGCGCCTGGCAACTCGGCACCCTGCTGCGCGAGCTGGCCGTCGCGCGCTCGCACGCGATCGTCATCGACGTGCGCACGTTCGGCCAGCCGCTGTTCTTTTGCGCGCTCGCCGGCACCACGCCCGAGAACGTCGAGTGGGCGCGCCGCAAGTCGCGCGTGGTCGAGCACTTTCGCCGCAGTTCGTACGCGATCGGCTTGCGCGTGCAGCAGTCGGGCGCCACGCTCGCCGAGAAAAATGGCCTGCCCGTCGCCGATTTCGCCACGCATGGCGGTGCATTTCCGCTGACCGTCGCGAGCGCGGGCGTGATCGGCTCGGTCACCGTCTCGGGTCTGCCGCAACGCCGCGATCACGAACTCGTGGTCGAAGCGCTGTGCGCCCATCTCGACGCCGACTACAGCCAGCTTGCGCTCGCAAAGGCCTGACACGATGCGTACGTCTGCCTGGCTCTTCCTCACCATCGCCATCGTCGCGGAAGTCATTGCCACCTCCGCGCTGCGCGCCTCGGACGGCTTCTCGCGGCTCGTGCCTTCGGCGGTGGTCGTCGCCGGTTACGGCGTCGCGTTCTACTGCCTTTCGCTCACGCTCAAGAATCTGCCCGTGGGCGTCGTCTATGCCGTGTGGTCCGGCGTGGGCATCGTGCTCATCACGCTCGTCGCGATGGTGCTCTACAAGCAGATGCCCGATCTGCCCGCCGTGCTCGGTCTCGGGCTCATCGTGGCGGGCGTGATCGTCCTGAATCTGTTTTCGAAGATGCAGGCGCACTGAGGTACTCGCCGATGCCGTCCGCTCGAGGCCGCAGCGGTCCCTGATTCAGCGCTCGGGCGGCACGATGCGGATGCCGCAGCCCGCAATGGTGTCGCGGCTTCGTCCGCCTTCGGGCGTGGCCGCGTCTTCCCACAGGCTGATCGCGCGCGCGACGTCGATGCCGTTTTCCTGCGCATAGGTGAACCAGAGGGTCGCGGCCTGCGGCTCCGGAATTTCGCGGTTTGCTTCGAAGTATTGGCCTGTCAGGTTCGATGCCATTGTTCTCTCGTGGTCCCACGCAATGCGGGCTTGCAAATATGAAAGGGGCATGTGGCGCGTAGTCGACTCGCGCCGCTCAGGCGTCAGTGTTGCAGTTCCCGTGCCCATCCGTCCACCCGTCCACCCGTCACGTGTTCTCCGATGCCAAGCATCGGCCCATTCCGGAAGCGCAGCGGGTAACATGGATCGCGATCCCGCCGTCCGCCGGCGCGGGTTTTCATCTGCGGATTTTCAAACGGGGCTGGATATGAATATTCATTTCCCTTCCGAGGCGCCGTCCTGGCACGATTCGAATCTCACGGTCGTGTTTCCCGCGCTGGTGGACGGCGCGCGCGTGCCCTGCGCGATCTCCGTCGAGGCGCTCGAAGATCATTTCGGCGCGCTGCGCGCGGAACGCGAGGCGTGGATGCAGGCGTTCGACGCGGGGCGCACGCGCATCGAAGCCGTGGCGCGCGCGCATCTCGAGCTCAGCAACGGCACCCCCGTCCTCCTCAAAAGCGGCCATTTCCCGCCGGGCACCCAGCTTTCCTGACGACGCTGCGCGCGCCCGGCGCCTCGACTTTTCGCCACGCCGGTTCGAGAATCGCGCCCATGAGCCCCACCGAGCCCAATGACCGTAGCGCCGCCGCGCTTCGCGTGGCACTTCGCGCACGCATCCTCGATGCCGCGCGCCGCATCGTGACGCGAGACGGGCTTCGTGCGCTTTCGATGCGTAAGCTTGCCGAGGCGATTGGCTATTCGCCCGCGTCGCTCTATTCGTATTTCGAAAGCCGCGACGCGATCGCCCGCGCGCTCGGACGCGAGGGTTTTGCGCAATTGCTTGCGCACCTCGAGCCGCTGGGGACGATCGGCGAGCCACGAGAGCGGCTTCATGCGCTTGCGCATGGCTATGTTGCATTCGCACGCGCGCATCGGCAGGCGTACCGGCTCATGTACGTGGAGGCGGGTGAGGGCGGCCGTTCAGCGCCGCAAGCTGTGGGGCGTGCGGCAACGCCGGAAACCGCCGCATCTCCGGCGCCAGCGCAACAGGACGATGCGTTGTCATGCGAGGAGGCCGCTCGCGTCGCGGATCTGTTCGCCGATGCGCTCGAAGCGCTCGCAGCGGCGGGGCAGTTGCGTCAAGGCGCACCTGGCGAATCCGCTCTGCTCGCACGCGCGCTATGGGCGATGCTGCATGGCGTGGTGGCTTTTTCGTTGATTGGGCCGGAGTTTGCCGGTGAGGCGTCGCTGGTGCCGATCGTCGACGCGGCGCTCGACGGCTGGCTGGCCGAGCCCGTGTCTGCGCACGGGAGTGCGCAAGCGCGGCACGACACATCGCCGCCGGCGCGTGTGGCAAAGCAAACGCAGGAGGGCTCGTCGTGATAGCCTCGTTGGGCGCGCTGCGTGTCGTTGTGCGAGTTGCGTGTCGTTGTGCGAGCATGGCGCGCACTGGCGCCGGATGCCCCTTTTCATAGTGCTTTCATCCCGATCGATTGCCATGTCACAGGAAGCCACCGCAAGCGCCTTTGCCGCCGATGCCGGGCAGCACGTGCTCACGCAGGTCGAGAACCGCATCGGCTTCATCGAGCTCGATCGCCCGCAGGCGCTCAATGCGCTGTCCACGGCGATGATCCGCGAGATGCAGGCCGCGCTCGACGACTGGCGCGACGATCCCGAAGTGCTCGCCGTGATCGTGCACACGTGTCATCCGCGTGCGTTTTGCGCGGGTGGTGACATCCGCTTTCTCCATGAGTCGTACCGCGCCGGTGATCAGGCGGCAATCGATACGTTCTTTACCGAGGAGTACCGCCTGAACCACGCGATCTTCAGTTATCCGAAGCCCTATATCGGGCTGCTGGGTGGCGTCGTGATGGGTGGCGGCATGGGGATTTCGCAGGGCGCGCATCGCACAGGTGGCCTGCGCGTGGTGAGCAGCTCGACGCGCATGGCGATGCCCGAGACGCGTATCGGTTTTTTTCCCGATGTCGGCATGGGCTGGTTCCTCGCGCGCACGCCGGGTGCGCTCGGGCGCTATCTCGCCGTGACCGGAGACACGATCGATGCGTATAGCGCGCTATACACAGGACTCGCCGATGTCTTCATCGACGAGTCCGCGTGGCCCGCGTTGCTCGACGCATTGAGGAGCGAGTCGTTTGCTTCGGGCGCGGAGGTCGTCGAGCGGCTTCGCCACGCGGCTGCCGCAAGCGACGAGGTGCAGCGCGGCACGGCACGCTCCGCGCTGGCCGTTGCGCGCGCATGGATCGATCTGCACTTTTCGCGGCACTCGGTGGCGGCGATTGTTGCGTCGCTGGAGAGCGTGGAGCGCGACGCCGCGGATGCGCAACGCGATTGGGCCGAGCAGATCGTGGGGGTGTTGCGCGAGCGCTCGCCGTTGTCGATGGCGGTCGCGCTCGAGGGCGTGTCGCTTGCGGAAGGCTCGATGGCCAGCGTGCTGCGCCGCGATCTCGATCTCACGCGCTCGAGCTTTGCCGGGGGCGACGTGATGGAAGGCATACGCGCGCGCATCATCGACAAGGACAATGATCCGCACTGGCGCTTCGCGTGTGTCGAGGATGTGTCGCCCGCCGACGTCGAGGCGATGTTCAAGAGCCCGTGGGACGCGGCGGACCATCCGCTGCGGGCGTTGCCGGACTAGCTTCGCGGCCTCGTGAGGCTTCGCGCGGCGCGCACCTTGCGCCGCGCATGCGGGCCGGCTCAGTCTTCTTCGGTTTCGCTCATGAAGGCGCGCATGAACACGAGTGCGCCCCAGCCCCAGACCGCATTCGAAGCGAAGCCCATGGCCACGCGCGGCAGCATGTTGCCGCTCGGCCAGATGCCGCGCAGCGGATCGATCACGAACAGCATGGCGGCCGTGAGCACGATGCCGCCGAACACGAACGCCTGCACCCACGGCGCGGGGCGCGACGGCGAGATGCGCAGCAGCCACGTCATCGGGATGGCCCATAAGGCGCTCCAGATCGCGTTGACGAGGAATTCGGGCAGGCCGATCGGCGCGAACGGCTCGGTGGAGAAGCCGGCGGCGTCGATGACCTGCGCTGCGTGAAGGAGCGCGAGCGTGGCCTCGCGAAAGAACAGCGAGGCCAGAAAGCCGGAGACGAACGGCAAAATCAGTTTTTGCATGGGGGCGCGAGGGTTGCGTGGCGCGGAGCGCGCATGCCTGAAAAGGCGTGAAAGCGCGGCCGGCCGGATTATTGTCGATGTGTGCGCCATTATATCGGCGCGCCGCGCCTGTGATTGCACCTGCGTATGCTAAAGCGTCGCGTAAAGCACGAAAGTGGAAAACCTAAGCTAAAAAAAATCGTTCTAAACGCTTGGTGCCATCCCTAGACTGAATCCCCATGAAGACGGCGCCGCCGTCATGGCGCCGGCCCTGCCGCTCTCCCGGTCCTTGTAATCGCATGCGCGATGTCCTGTGCGTCGCATCTTGCCGGCGCCGCGTCCCGAATTATTCGTCTCACGTCTCGACCAAAAGCAGGAGCAACACATGAATGTGTTCTGGTTCATCCCGACCCATGGTGACAGCCGCTATCTGGGTACGGCCGAAGGCGCGCGCGCTGCTGACCTCGCGTACTTCCAGCAGGTGGCCGTCGCGGCCGATACGCTCGGTTACGAAGGCGTCCTGCTGCCGACGGGCCGTTCGTGCGAAGACGCATGGGTCGTGGCATCGAGCCTGATCGCCGCGACGCGGCGCCTGAAGTTCCTCGTCGCGATTCGTCCGGGCCTCTCGTCGCCGGGACTGTCGGCACGCATGGCCGCGACTTTCGACCGCCTTTCGAACGGGCGCCTGCTCATCAACGTCGTGACGGGTGGCGACGCCGCCGAGCTCGAAGGCGACGGCGTATTCGTCGACCACGATACGCGCTACGAAATCACCGACGAGTTCCTGCATATCTGGCGCAAGCTGCTCGCCGCGTCGCACACGAACGAGGCGATCGATTTCGAGGGCAAGCATTTGAGCTCGAAGGGCGGCAAGGCCCTCTATCCGCCGGTGCAGGAGCCGCACCCGCCGCTGTGGTTCGGCGGCTCGTCGCCGGCGGCGCACGACATGGCGGGCGCGCACATCGATACCTATCTGACGTGGGGCGAGCCTCCTGAGGCCGTAGCAAAGAAGATCGCCGATATCCGCGCGCGTGCTGAGCGGCACGGCCGCAAGATCCGCTTCGGCATTCGCATGCATGTGATCGTGCGCGAGACCGAGGAGGAAGCGTGGGCCGCGGCCGAGCGCCTCATCAGCCGTCTTGACGACGACACCATCACGCGTGCGCAGGCCGCGTTCAACAAGATGGATTCGGAAGGCCAGCGCCGCATGGCCGCGCTGCACGGCGGCAAGCGCGGCACGCGCAAGGAGCTGGAGGTGTACCCGAACGTGTGGGCGGGCGTGGGCCTCGTGCGCGGCGGCGCGGGCACGGCGCTCGTCGGCAATCCGCAGCAGGTTGCCGAGCGCATGAAGGAGTACGCGCAGCTCGGTATCGAGACCTTCATTCTTTCTGGTTACCCTCATCTTGAGGAATCCTACCGTTTCGCCGAGCTGGTGTTCCCGCTGCTGCCGGGGCGCCAGGCGAAGACGGCTGGCGGCCCGGTCTCCGGGCCATTCGGCGAAGTGGTCGGCAATCAGTATCTGCCGAAGGTGAGCCAGAGCTGACACGCAATCAATCGGATTCAACCGGCCAGCGAGCGCGAGCGCACACGAATGCGCAGGCGCTCGCACGGCACAAGGTGGTGAGGAGAACACACCGATGACTCAATCCGCTGTGACTGCCGCCGGCGCTGCCGGCACGGGCATCGCCCCGCGTAGCGGCAGGCCATTCGCTTTCTATGGACGCAAGGCCTTCCTGCACATCGCGCCCTGGCTCGTGCCGCTCGCGATCCTGGCCGCGTGGGAGCTGGCCGCTCGAAGCGGCGTGCTTTCCACGCGCGTGCTGCCCGAGCCGCTCGCGGTCGTGAAGGCCGCGTGGTCGCTCATCGAGTCGGGCGAGATGCTGCAGGACGTGCGCGTGAGCACGTGGCGGGCGATTTCGGGTTTCGCGATCGGTGGCGGCATCGGCCTCGCGCTCGGGCTTGCCACGGGCCTGTTCAAGCCTGTCGAGACCGCGCTCGACTCGACTATCCAGATGATCCGCAACATTCCCGCGCTCGCGATGATTCCGCTCGTGATCCTCTGGTTTGGCATCGAGGAGGAGGCGAAGGTGTTTCTCGTCGCGCTCGGCGTGTTTTTCCCGGTGTATGTGAATACGTTTCACGGCATCCGCTCGGTGGACACGAACCTCATCGAGATGGCGCGCAGCTATGGGCTCAAGGGCTTTGCGCTCTATCGCGAAGTGATCCTGCCGGGCGCGCTGCCGTCGATCCTCGTGGGCGTGCGCTTCGCGCTCGGGCTGATGTGGGTGACGCTGATCGTCGCGGAAACGATCTCCGCGCAGTCGGGCATCGGCTATATGACGATGAACGCGCGCGAGTTTCTTCAGACCGATGTGGTGGTGGTCGGCATTCTGCTCTACGCCGCGCTCGGCAAGCTCGCCGACTGGCTCGCCAAGGGGCTCGAGCGCGCCGCGTTGCGCTGGCACCCCGCGTATCAACAAGGGAGCGATGCATGAACGCAAGCACGTTGGCAGCCCACTTCGGCGGCGTGGCGGGCCGCGATCTCGAAGCCGAGGTCGAATTGCCGCGGATTCAGGAACGCGAGGCGCATGAAGCCGCCGAGCCGCGCGGCACGCGGCGCGCTCATGCCCGCCATGACGGGCGAGGCGCGGCGGCAAAGGTAACAACGGCGACGGCGCGCAGCGGCGCGCGCGCGCGCGACCCGGCTGTCGAGTTGCGCGGCGTGGGCAAGCGTTACGGCGAGCGTGTCGTGCTCGACGGCTTCGACCTCTCGATCGAACGCGGCAGCTTCGTGGCGATCGTGGGGCGCAGCGGCTGCGGGAAATCCACGCTGCTGCGTCTCGTTGCCGGACTCGAAGCGCCCGATGCCGGCGAGCTGGCGCGGCGCGACGAGCACGGGGCGCCGCTCGAGACGCGCATGATGTTTCAGGACGCTCGGCTCCTGCCCTGGAAGACGGTGCTCCAGAACGTGATGCTGGGGCTGGGTCGCGGCGCACGCGAGGACGCGCGCGCCGTGCTCGACGAAGTGGGGCTGCTCGCGCGGGCCGACGAGTGGCCCGCCCGGCTCTCGGGCGGCCAGCGCCAGCGCGTGGCGCTCGCGCGGGCGCTGGTGCACCGGCCGAGCCTGTTGCTGCTCGACGAGCCGCTCGGTGCGCTCGACGCGCTCACTCGCATCGAAATGCATGCACTGATCGAGCGGCTCTGGCGCGAGCATCGTTTTACCGCGCTGCTGGTCACCCATGACGTGCACGAGGCCGTCGCGCTGGGCGAGCGCATCCTGCTGGTGGAGCAGGGCCGCATCGCGCTCGACCAGCGCGTGCCTCTAGCGCGCCCGCGCGCCCGCGCCGACGCACGCTTTGCCGCGCTCGAAGAGCGCGTGCTGCAGCGGGTGCTGGGCAGCGAGACGCCCGCGACCGCGCATGCGCCGCACGCGCAAGAGACGCCTTACGGGCTGCGTCCCGCCGATGTGCGCTGGGCGCTCTGAACGCCTTGCGAACCCCTTGTATTGCGTGATTTTCGTTTATTCATATTGGGAGCTAATTCAATGAGCATTTCCGCCATCAACGTGCGCAACCAGTTCCGCGGCAAGGTCAGGGAGATCATCCGCGGGCCGGTGGTATCGGAAGTCGACGTCGACACGCCGTTTGGCGTGGTCACGTCGGTTATCACGACGCGCTCGATCGACGAACTCGAACTGAAAGTTGGCTCGGAAGTCGTCGCGCTCGTGAAGTCGACGGAGGTGTCGATCGCGCGCTTGTGAGCGGTCGCGAGCGGCCATGGGCGGTTTCGTGTGCGGGGCGGCGTCCGGCCCCCGGCACACGGCGTGGAAGTGCTAGCATGGACCGGCAAGCCACGACGGAGAGACGATCATGGAGCCGAAAGGCATCGACATGGGCGACTACGAAGAGCGCTACAAGGACTACGACATCGAGGTCGCGGTCGAACAGGTGCTCACGGGCGTGAAGGCGCACTTTCGCGTGCTCAAGGCCGGCGCCGTGATAGCGGACTGGCAACTGGTCCATATCGACCGCCTCTGGCCGACCGAGCACGGCGCCGCCGAGGCGGGCTTCGAGGCGGCCCGCGCGTGGATTGACAGCGGCGCCGCGCAATCGCATTGAGGGGTTATCGGCAGGTCGGGCGATGGCGTCGCAGGTATTGAGTCACGAGAAAATCAGGCGAGATTCGCACCGCTTTTACGCGGGTCCGGATAATGGCGCGTCTGGTTGAATTTATCGGGGCCAATGAATAGCAGCAGCACCATGCCGAGTTGACCAAGCGGCATAAGCGCCATCAGCCACCACCACCAGCCGCTCACGCCGATATCGTGCAGCCGGCGCACCATTGCGGCAATGGGAATCCAGAACGCCACACAGACAATCACGATGCCGAGGATCGCGGCCGGGAGTGTATCGCCGAGCCCGCCTTCGGGCATGAAAGCGTCGAACGCGACAATGAAGAAAAGAAACACTGCCATCGTGAAGGCATATTCGCGGCGCGTGGCGCGGCCGGCCAGCGTGAAGCGTCGTTCGAGCCATTTTTCCATGGTTATCGATTTTTCCGTCGTCGAGCGAGGTTTAGGGATTATTGCGTTGCGGGAAGGGATTTTACGCAAGGGGGCTGGTGGGGTGAAAGCGGCGCGTCAGCGATATTATCGAGTTTATTGATTTGGCATCCTGTGGATTATTCAATACGAATATATCCGCGTGTCTGGTTTGGTACAGCGGGCAAATAGTGTGGCTATGCGCAGAGCGATTGGCCGAGAGGTGGCGTGAATGCTGCCGCCGATTGCCTTTCATTTGTGTGCATCGGGGACGTCGCGCGGCTAAGATGGATTTTCCTGACAGGAGCCGGCCATGTGCACGAACTACGCGGCTGCACGCCGCGATCGCCTCTTTCGGCATTTCGGTGTCGAGCCGCCGGATAGCCCGTGGCGCGACGAAATCTATAAGGACTACCCGGCGCCAATCATCCGCCGTGTCGATGGCGACCGGCGCGCGGATCTTGCGACATTCGGCATGGTGCCGCGCAAGCGTATTCCAGCGGGCGTGAGGGCGTTCGACACGATGAACGCGCGCTCTGAAACAGTGGGAGCGAAGCGTTCGTTCAGCGGCGCGTGGAAGCGGCTCCAGTTGTGCCTGGTCCCGTGTGAGGCATTCTACGAACCGTGTTACGAAACAGGGAAGGCGGTGCGCTGGCGGATCGGCATGGCATCGGGCGAGCCCTTAGCCATTGCCGGCTTATGGCGTGAGTGGGAGATCGGGGGCGAGGGCAGCGGGCCGGAAGTCATGACGCTCGCCGTTTCGTTCACGATGATCACGATCGATGCCGCGCAGCATCCGTTGATGAGTCGCTTCCACAAACCGGGCGATGAAAAGAGATCGGTCGTAATCGTACCGCCGTCGGAGTATGAAAATTGGCTGGCGTGCCAATCGACCGATGAAGCGCGCTCGTTCTTTTCGCTCTGCCCGGCTGAGTTGATGGCGGCAGTGGCGGATCCGGTTGCGCAGAATGCTGGGGGCCGTGGGGGCAGCACGGGGACGCAATGAGTATGCTGATCACCCGTGCTTGCCCGAGGGAGTCGAGTCGTTATTGATTGCTCTGGAGTACTGGAGAATGCACCGGTCTGGTCCGGAAGATTTCGACGGCAGCTGGGAGCGCGCTTACTTTTTCTTCAACACCCACGCGAATGCCCTAAAATTCATGGTCATGCTGCAGTAAGGAGCGAACATGGACAGGAAAAAGGCTGAGCACGTTCTTATCGAGGCCGATGAAGTCGCCGAGTTGGTACTGGAGGGCTTCGATATGACGATTGGAACCGCAGAGGGGCGCGCACTCTACGACCGCGCATTTACCACGTACATCCGAAGCGAGATTGGTGATTTGCCGATAGCGGAGCTCTACGACGCATTGAAGGGTTCCACGGGACCGGTTACCTCAACCGCTCAGTTGTAGCGGGGTCGCTTGTCTGAGTTGCTCCGGCTGGCCCGGTAGCTGGGCCTCGCGAAATGCGTGGCGACGCGCAAGACAGCGAATTTTTGAACAGAAGGCTCGCCATTCAGGCGGGCCTTCTCCTGGTCGTGCGAAGTCGAGGCGCTGAGGTCAACGCAGATACGTCAAGCGCGCGTCGGCCAGGCATATTCCCAGATCGAGAATTTCTTGGGGCTTGAATGCAAAAAAGGCACTGTGCAAATCACAGTGCCTTTCTCTAACTGCTTGAACTACCGGGGAATTCTTTGGGGTGGCTGATGGGACTCGAACCCACGACGACAGGAATCACAATCCTGGTCGCAATATCAATGTAAACAAGTAGTTGCGTCGGAACTTTGGAACATGAGCCATCCGACAAGCCTTTACCCACGGGACGCACTTCAAGCATCTTCCAAAATTATGGGGGCGCAGCTTATAAATAGGGTCTGATTATTCGAGATCTAAAGTTTGCTGCCGCACATCCGAGAACCAAAGTAAGTGGCGCGAGTCTGATACTACGTGTAGTATCAGGACCATGAACCAGCGACTCAAGCGCCGCGACCGAATTCGTCAGAATCCGAAAGATGTTCGGTTTGACGACGCGTGTGCTGTCGCCGTAGAGCTGGGGTTCACGCATACCGGATCGGGTGGAACGTCCCACTGGGCGTACTCGAGGCCGGGGGAGCCGACGCAACTGAATTTTCAGAATCGTGCCGGCAAAATTCCGCCGTATCAGGCGAAGCAGCTCATTTCCATGATGGACAAGTACGAAGATGAACAATCCTGACCGTTATCCAGCGGAGGTGTTCTGGAGTGACGAGGATGAAGGCTTCATCGCAATCGCTCCCGATCTCCCTGGTTGCTCCGCATTTGGTGAAGACGAAGCGTCCGCCCTTGCCGAACTGAAACATGCGATCGCCGCTTGGAAAGAGGCGGCAGCAAGCGCCGGAAACCCGATCCCGCCGCCTTCGCGGCCGGCGGAGGTTGAGTACAGCGGCAAGTTCCTCCTCCGGGTTCCCAAGTCGATGCATCGAAATCTTGCAGTCAGTGCACAACGCGAGGGTGTCAGCCTGAATCAGTACTTGGTGACGCTAATTGCTAGCGCTCAGAGTCTGCACGTCGTTCAAGAGCGGCTCGCCGTGTTGCACACACAGCCTTCCCACGCCAAGGGTGTTGTGATGGGAGGAGCGCACTATCGCATCATGTGGGAGGCTGTACGTCGGGGTGTGCTGACAGGAGTGACGACTAGTACCGAGGTCGTTGAAGTGGATGATTTGGGGACGTTCGTCTCAAACATTCATCCAATGGTGTACACGGGAATAGGGGGCGCTCGTGGCTGAAGCAACGCAATACATGTTTACTCACCGCGAAGTCGTCACGGCGCTGCTCAAAAAGCAGAATATCCACGAGGGCATCTGGGCATTGGCAGTGAACCTCGGGTTTGGCGTAGTCAACGTGGGGCCGAGCCAAGACGACATCAACCCGACGGCCATGGTCCCGATTATGGGTATCGGGATTCAGAAGTCTGACAGCCTAAACGCGTTGTCGGTAGATGCCGCCGAAGTGAACCCCCTTACAGAATAGCAAGCAGGTGTCCGGAAGGCTGACGCTCTAACGCGTTGCACGCACCTTTCGCTGGCGTCGACGATCGTAGACCTTCCGCACCATGCGCTCGTCTGCGTGGCCGGTTGCGTCGACGATTCGATCGTCGCCTTCCTCGGTTCGCGTGGTGACCGCAGTCGGCCGCATGTCGGCGAGCGAGAAGCGTTCGAACGTGATGCCGCGCTCAGCCGCGACCTTCTCGCAGTAGCCCATCAGGCGCGCCCAGTTCGTGTTCCAGCCGCTGCGCGTGTAGAGCTGGCCTGACGTGTTGCCAAATACATACAGGCTCGTCGTGCGCTGAAGTGCGAGCGCCTCATCGATGGTCGCGCGCAGATCTGGCGACCAGAGCACAGTCTTGTTCTTCTGCGCCTGTCCCTTTTTTCTCTTTCCTACAGGTACCGTGACGCCGTCGGTGCCGATGGCCTGCCGGAGCAGCGCGCGCATTTCTGTCGGCCGGCTGACTGTCAGATACGCGGCCTTTGCGCACAGCGCCGCGATTAAGTAGACCGAAGCACCGGCGTCGCCGTCTGAACTGCGGCGCTGGCGCGCCACCTCGACCGCGAGGTCGAGCTCGTGCAGACCAACGACTTTCTCACGCGGGCGCGTCGGGTTGTACTTGATGCCGCGGCACGGGTTCACTTCGAGGTCGCCGCGGCGGCGGCCGTACTCGAGCACGGCGGAAAGCAGGGCGATTTCCTTGTTCGCCTTGGCCGGCGCGCCTTGTTGTGCGCGCTTATCGAGATACCCATAGACGTGCTTCGGCTTGATCGCCGCGGGCGACATTTTCCCGAACACTTTGATCAGTGGGAGCTTCTCGCGCTCGTTCTCTTCGAGCGTGGACGAAGCCTTGCGAAGCTCGCTGTCGACCGGCAGACCGTATTGCCAGGAGAAGTAGCGTTCGAATAGCGCTTCGACGGTGCCCGGCTCGACGGCGTCGCCGTTGAGCGCCTCGGCGCGCTCGATCGCCTGCTTGCGGATCTCGGCGATCGCTTCCTTGTTGTGCGCGGGCGCCGACAGTCGAAACGCCCATTTCCCGTTCGGCAGCTTGTAGGCGAAGCTGACCTTGTGCTTGCCGTAGCGGGGATAGAGGCGGAACGGTAGGCCGTCCGGGGTTTTGCGTCGTCCAATCATGCGTCGAGTGCTGAAAAGTCTGGTTCGTCTTCGGTGTTGGCGGCGGGCGCAGCGCGCCCTGACATCCGGTCAATGAAGTACTGCCGGATTACTTGCGGCACGCCAGCGAGGTTCGTCACGTATGGCCAGTTGTTGCGGTCGAGCCAGCGGCGCATACAGGCCAGGCTGCGCGGCTCGCAGCCGACGAGCTCTGCCAGCTCAGCGCGCGTCATATATGTAGCCATCAATCGCACTCCTCTTGGTGCACGCCTATGGGTGCGCGGTTACCTTCGACTGCGATGTGAACACCGTCGATCACACGGCTGCTGCAAGCTGGCGTAGCATCTCTTGACTCAACTGCGAGGTGCCTATGGAAACTCAACAAATTGTCGACTATTGGTTCAAGACAGCTGGCGTACTCAAGTTCGAGTTCGGCACCGTTAAGCGAGGGCCAGCCCGCGGACAGCGCTTGATCTGGTGCAACAGGCGAAGCGGAAAGTTTCTGCATGAAACTCATCTCAGGGAGATGGCCGCGAAGTTGAGCGAGCGAGGGCTTTCCGTGCGGCAGCTGAATGCCGAGATTCAGCGAGTGGCTCCGGGGCGTCCGTGCACGCACCGCAAGATGCGCGAGATATACGAGCGTTTCCACGCGGCCCACTGAGGGCAGAAAGCGCGTGTAGCAGTCGGACGGATAGCTCATTGCGCCTTACCTTCCGTGCGGTCGATGTGCTCGATCTCAGCAAGGATCAGCGCGCCGGCCTTCACGAGATCGCGGCGCGGCGTCGTCGGCTTCCGGTGCTCGTAATCCCACGGCCAGAGAACCGGACAACTGCCCGCGTAGACGCCGCACGCGTGGAAGGCGTAGCAGGCTGCTGCCTGAGAGAGCGAAAAGGTCACGTGCCGGTCATCGTGCGCCGTGTCCCAACCTTCCTCGTTCACCTGCCGCGCACGTTCGGCGAATACATCGCGCGCGGCGTCGCTCATGCGCGCCTCGCCAGCAATCAGCATCGCGCCCGGCTGGCGCGCAGTGTCGCGGAACAGTCTCGTGATGCGCTCGAGCGAAACGTGCTTGCCGTCGACCATGAACGACTCGCCGTAGAGTGTGAGATCCCGGTCGGCTTTCGCCTGCTCGTCGGGCTGCGCTGCCGAGTCGGGCGCTCCGTACGTCGCGCCATACTCGCACCGGCAACCGGCACAAACATCGGCTGGGTCGCAAGACGGAGCTGGCTGTGCTGCCGCAGCAGTGGCGACGGGAGCGGCGCGGAATAGATCGTTCAAGACGCGCCAGCGCTGCCCCTCCATTCCATCGATAGGCTTCCCGAGCGACGCAACATGCGCCCGTCCTGCCGCCCACTCGATAGCCCCGCGTTGCTCATCCGTCAGCATGACCGGCGCTTGCGCTGCATCGGAAGGGAGAGCGGCGCGCTTGCCTTCCTCCAAACTTATCCTATCGTTCATTGCTGTCATCCTTTTCGACACGAGGTCGTGATGAATTGGCTCTGCGTTCGTTGCCACAGGGAGTTTCCGTATAAGCCGGAGAAAATCGGCATCGATGATTTCGGCATATATGTGTTCTGCCCGTACTGCAATCGGCGAAACGAGCTCATCAATATTGGGAAGGATGGCCGGACTGTTCTCCTGCAGACCAGCGCGTAGTGCATCCATGTTTGTTCAATCCTCGTGAGTGGTGGTCGTGCTAGCATTCGGCGCATCAAATGCCGTGGAGACTCGTATGGGCGACGTGCCGCAGCAAATGGCCCTGACCGACGACGAGCGCAGGTTCTTCGACGTCCTTGAAGAGCGCGGTGAGGCCTCCGTCGTTGCTGATCTCGATACGCGCAGATGGGGCGCACGGGAGCGTGACGTTCGTAAATGGCTTCTTCTGAAGCAACAGGCCAGGGACGTGGCTGCAGGCGAATTGGCACGCCGCACGACCGAGGCGACTGAGGCTGCCGCCCAAGCATCGGAGCGATCGGCGCAGGCATCGGAGGAATCCGCGGTCAGTGCCAAGCAGTCCGCGAAGCACGCGAAAATTGCGTGGCTCATCGCGGGTCTTTCGCTGTTCGTCTCGGTCATCGCGCTCTTTCTCAAGTGATCCATTGATTTCACGCTCGTCTCACTCAATCGGTTGTAGTTCAAGCTGCTTGCGGACTGCCGCGGCGCGCGACTGTGAGCAGCCCAGAAACTTGCGGATCTCGGTCACGGTCCCGCGTAGTTCGCCGGCGGCGATTGCAGTCGTGACTCGGGTCACGTCATCGGTCTGCTCGACTACTGGCAGGCTCAGCACCTCGGCGGCGGGCGTGGCCACGACCGGCGCGGCGGCGGGCGACGTGACCGTCACGACTGCAGGCACGGCGATACTCTCGGGCGTTGCTGGCGTTACTGGTACTGCGTTACTCCCTTGCTGGGCGGGCGTTACCGCAATTTCAGTCACGGCGGCGGGGCGCAACGCGAGCAGCCAGGCGAAGCAGGCGACAGCCTCAAGCACGCCAGCGAAGGCGAGCCCGGCAATCAGGTCGGCGCGCGCAGCGGGCAGGCCGAAGGCAGTCATGGCGCCCGTTACCGGATCAGCGAGGGCAGCGGCGCGCGCTGCGGCGGCGCGATCCTGCGCGGCCTCAATGCGCAACGCTTCGGCCTTCTCGGCGTCCAGCGCGTCCAGCGTGGCGGCGAGCGTCGTGCGCTCGACGCGCAGCGCCGGGCACGGCTGAGCGCAGCGCCGCTCCGTTACTCGCGCCAGTCGCGCTACTACACCTGCGCGGTCACTGGCGATCACGGCCAAGTCACGACCATGCGCAGTCACGACCGGTACGGCAGCGGCGCGCAGCTCACCGGCGTGACGGGCAGCAGTCAGGAAAAAGACGGCGTGACCGTAGCAGGTAGCCGCAATGCAGCCGATCCAGAGCAGGGCGCCGACGACGCGCACGCGCCAGCCGTGCGACCGGACGAGGGCGGGTAGCAGGTGAGCGGCCACGACGAGTACGACGCCGACGGCGACCCACAGCGCGCGTTCGGCAAAGAAGCCGCCACGCTGCAGGCCAGACTGAATCGAGAGGCACGCTGCAGTCACGGTAGCCGCGACTGCGAGTAATGCCGGGAGAGCGCGCGTAAGCATCGTAGTTACTCTCAAATCGAGTCCGCATTGACGTGATACGATCCAGCAAAATAAATCGGGGTGAGGAAATGAAGCGAGTTTGGCAATGCGTCGAAGTTGCGTTCGCACTCGCAGGGCTCGGCGTCGTTGTCGCGTTCTTGGTCTACGCTTTTAAGCTGCATAGCGAAGCCGCATCCGGATGGGTTCAAGCTGTCGGTTCTATTGCCGCAATATTTGGCGCTTACAAGATCGGCGAACGTCAGTCCGAGTCCAATATGAGGCAGGCACAGGAGATGGCGGAACGCGAGCGGCGCCACAGGATGGGGGCATACGGTGCCGTCGTAGAAGGCGCGCACAATCAAGCAAAAAATGTTATTCGCTTGGGAAGCACACTCGAGAAAGCCGGCTTCTATAGGACCTGGAACGGCCAGAATGAACCGCTTTTCAATGGCATGGTCTTGGCAATCGATAATATTCCGCTGCATGATTTGGGGTCCCCAGAGAACGTGCGTGCTTTGATTCTGATGAAGTCGGTGCTTGCACAAATGGGCGATGAAACTAATAAATTCTTCAAGTCAGGGAACTGGTTAGACGAGGCAGTGCCGCAATTCCGCGGCGAACTTTTGCGCATTGAGATGGTGCTCGACCAAACTTGGGCGGTGCTCGAGAAAGGTTTGATCCAATCCAACGCTCCTATTCGTGGCGAACCCATGTCATGAGAGGTAGGCCGCTCGTTTTGCTGAGAACGTTATTGCCTTTGGCGTCGCGCTTCTTCTCGATGCGCATGACGGCCATGTTTGCGCACTGCGCTGTCTCGAGCGCAACGTCGATGAAGTCGCGCGCGAACTGGGGGGCGTCGAATTCGCCGCTCACGCGCACGGGTTTCATTTGCGCGAAGATGCCGACAGCCTCTGCATCGACGCGCTCTTTCCACTCAACGGGCGTCAGCGGACGGCGCGTGCCGGGATCGAATTCGGACACCTTCTTCTCAGCGCGCTTACGCGCAACCTCCATCGACTGCCCATACACACAGAAGCCACCCATTTCGACGTCCTCCAGAACTCAGGTCATTCCCACCAACGCGGGTAGGGCTCATCCAACTCGCGCGGCGGCGTGAGCTCCGCGCATTCGCGCGCGCCGCAATGGCGCCACGCGAGGTACTTTCCGACTACCACACCTAGAGGCAAACCGATAAGGACTGCGATGCAAATTGCTTCGACCAGGTTCATCGGTGAGCCTTTACGGGATTAGGTGCAGCGATGCACGTTGCAGCGGGTCTCGAATGCCGCTTCACGCTCCTGCATCTGGGCCTGAATCAACAGGAGGCCGAACACTGCGAGGATGGCGACTGCGAGGCGCGCGCCGAGCTTGATCGTTTCCATCAGGCACCAGCGCGGATTGCGACGAGCAGCCACCAGCCGATGCCCACCGCTGCGCCGACGGCGATCACTTTGCAGCCCAGCGCCACGCGGCCCGAGAAGTCATGGCATGCGAGCAGCAGGGCGTTATCGCAAGCGATTCGATTCATCTCTCAAGCTCCATTAGGTATCGCAGCACTGAGCGGGGGAGTCTCGTCCTGTTTGCCGTTGGAGACCGTTACGGGCTATTTAGAGTCGCCGCGCCGACTTGAGACACCCCCGCTCAGTGCCTCGGTGAGTGCGTGAGACGGATTACACCAAATGGTGTTCCGTATGTCAACACCATTTGGTGAATACTCGAGGAAATTTTCTAACGGCGTGGCTGGGCGGATGGCGCGGCTGTGAAAAAGCCCGCTCAGGGCGGGCTTTGGAGAGGGGGGCGGGCTTGATGCGCTTGCTCCACACAAGCAAGTCTTACTGCCCTACAAAGTCCGGGCTAAACCTTCATGGACGAATGCCGTTAACGCCTAGACATTGCCAGCCTTTCTATTGCATTTCTTCTTGCTTTCGTAGTCAAATTTTTCCCCGACAATCCAGTTTTTCCTCCCACCCACAAACCAACCAATCGAAAGGAAAACCTCGATGAAGAAGAACAAAAACAGCTCGACGAAACTGGCCTTGGCGGTCGCTATAGCCACTGTCGCCGCGTCCTCCTCCACCGCTTTCGCTGTCTCCACCTGCGACACCATGCCGACCAAGCAACAGCGGAGTGACTGCTGGTCGAACATCATGAGTAGCGAAATGGAACAAGCCGAGGAATACGAGATCGCGGTATTTGGAACGCGCAGGGTTCCCGAAGCCGTGAAACAACAGGTGAGAACCAAGCGTGAGAATATCGCGCTAGATGCCGATCGTCAGTGTCCGAAAGCTAGCGGTGGTTATCCGGATACCGCTTGCTACATCGACCACATCCAGAAGTTCAAGGACTTCACCTACCAGAAAACGTCGAAGTATGGCGTTCCCGACATGCGTTTGAATTGAACCCTTCCAGGAGAGAAATCTTGCGTATATTCATTGTCGCCCTCGCTCTCGCAACCATCAGTCTTCAAGCCCACGCCTACGTCGACATTTGCGAAATGAAGCGCTCGCAGGCCGAAGCCCAGCAGTGCTACCAGTACGGCGCCAACGGTGGGATGCTCCGTATGAAAGAGAACTACAAGCGCATCGTCAATTCATCGAGCGTATCCGACAGCGAGAAGCGCGAGCTGCAGGATAATCAGAAGAAATGGGAAAAGGCGGTTAGCAGCAAGTGCGATGACAACGTCTGCTACTACCGGGCCATTGGCTCGCGTAACGACGAGATCGAGCAATTCATGCGCAGCCACAGCCTCCAGCCGATGTAAGCCCATACGGTATAAATGAGGAGGGCGGGCGCAACGCCCCCCCTCTATGTCGCTTGCTTTTTGAGTTTTGTTGCAGCAAAGACTTTAAGTGCACCCTCTCGCCATCAACACGAATAGCAGCGAACGACTACAGCTGCGGCGATCATTTTGCGGAAGCGGTTGCGGCTTGGGTCGTCTGGGCTATAGGCTGCTGCAATGCACCCGTGTTGATCACCTTGTCGACGAAGTTTTCCATCGCGCTGCGGATTGCCTTTGCGGCAGCGTCTGACAGCGCATCGGCTCCCATGCCGCAGCCCTGGCCGTCTTCGCTGCCGTGCCCCTGGCCGCGGAACGTCGTTGTGATGAGCTCAGCTCCCGTGGGTGAGGTGACGCGAGCGCGTATTGCCAGGTCAACGTTGGCATCTGCCGAGCCTGACCAGAAGCCTTGCGCGAAGCGCAGCCTCGGGTCGAAGTCCGCGACGTCGAATTTAAAGACTGGACCTTGAGCAGCAGTGGGCAGTGAGTCACTCGCCGAGACGGACGAATAGGCGCCTTCAAGCGTCTTTATAAGCGAGCTGCGGATAACATCGCCCGCATAGATTGGATAGCTGTGCGCTCCGCAGATCAAGCCCGGCTTGACGGTCCGACCCAGACTCGAGAGCTCGGGCGACATGACGATGTATGCGCTGCCCTTCGTGGCCTTGGTCGACATGACCTCGGCGGCCCCGCTCTGCGCGGAAAGAGGAACGTTGTATGTGCAAGCGCTGAGCGACGCGATGGCGGCTGTGGCCGCACATGTGGCGATAGTTCGAATCCCCATGGAATTCCCCGTTTTATGTATGTGGTTGTGTCGCGGCTGTCCTTTGCAGTCCGGCAGCCATTGATGTTGGTATTATGCGTTTTGGATAATTACAATCTCTCCACAAACCTTTCTACTCTAGCAGTCGACCGAAAGCTCTGGTACTGTATATTTAGACAGATATTGGGGTGCGGGTAAAAGAAGATGCAGCATCAAATCGGGGAGCTGGGCGGCCGCAGATGCAGGCCGGGGGATCTTGCGCAGGTGATTTATTCGACCAATCCGCTCCTCGTGGGGCGGCTTGTTCTCGTCGAGCAATGGGGTGAGCAGGGCCGGTGGAATGTGACTCTGCTGGGAGAGCCGGGCTTCGGCCTGGAATTCGGCACTGGGCGCCCGCTCATCGGAAACAAAACGGCATTTCGCGATACGTCGCTTCGCCCACTCCGCGAAAGGAGTGGGCTCGATGCAGATTTAGTCCGCCTGGAAGCGCCCGCTGCCGGGCGGCAGTGACGGCGATTGCGCGAGGAGGCCGCTAATGTATGCCTCCACCTTCATGCGCCCCAGATCATCCAGCTGATTCCATCCGCTCGGCGCACCGGCACTTTCTTCTCTCGGGCGCGGGGCGATCAGGTCGATAGCCTCACCCGTGCTATCGAGCCATTTGCGCTCCATCTCGAGCGCGACTTTTTCCCCAAACGATTTCGATTTGACCATATCGCTGATCTGGCGGTCGACCCTGCCTGTCCGCCGCGCAACGACTGCTTGCGTGTGTATTTCCACTAAGCGCGCGAGGTTCCGCCTGCGCATCTCGGTGACCTGTTCGAAGTCCAGCAGATCGATTTTCATAGTTGGATTAGACCAGCGTAAACCAAATGGTGAAATTCACTAGATGGTGTTGATTGATTTCACCAAACGGTGTAATCTGACGCCATGGACAAGCTCAAGGCGTTTCTATCATCAATGTCGCCAGCGCATCGCAAGGAGTTCGCGAAGCGGTGTGGGACAACGTACGCATTCTTGCGAAATGTCATGTACGGCCAGCGAATCGCTGGCGAAAAGCTCTGCGTACGTATTGAGCGCGAATCGGGCCTCGTTGTCACGCGCCGCGATCTTCGCCCTGACGACTGGTACGAAATCTGGCCTGAGCTGGCCGATCAACAAAGCGTCGCGTCTTCCGACGACGTCCAGCCGCCGACTGGCGGTGCCCCAAATGGTGAAGCTACGAAGTGATTTTCGGCCCCGGCGCGGCGCCGGAATGCGACCGCGCTTTGGTTTTGTAGTCCCGATTGAACATGAGGATCCTTTGTAGAAAGGGTTGTGTAAGGACTTCCAATTCTACAGACGAATATCGGGATCCTCATCCCTCTACCCACGGAGCATAAATGCATCTTCCACACCACCAACAGATGCTTCGCGAGCACGCCACGCATGGCGGCATCAACGCAGTCGTGAAGATCATCCGCGAGGAAAACTCGGCGGCGCTGCACATCGAAGACGGTGAGCGCGAAACGCTGTCTCAGCGGGTGTTCTTGAATCAGCCCGCGCGCAACATTCCGATGAAGGGCTTCGTGAACCACGTCGATTGGGCAAAGGTTGAGGCCGCAACGCGGCTCGCTCAGTTGCACAGCAGCGGCGCCAAGGCCGCGAGCAAGAGCAGCGAGGCAACCGATGCGCTTGCTGCGTTGGCTTGAGACGGTAAGAGAGTTCGCCCGACTCCATTACGCGGAGCGGGCGAACGAACGGCGAAGCGATTCCCCGCGCTTCGATCCGATGCAGTTGCGACAGTAACCGTCACCAACCCTTTCATTTTTGTTAGTTTCCCGTTTCTTGTTGTGTGATTGCACTTTAGTAGTCCTCACGGCAAGAAAACATGTTTGTTTGGAGGCTCGATTGAACATCCTCGACACCGTCCACGCCGTGGCGCACGAATATCCCGGTGGCTGCGAATCGCTCGCGCCGCGGCTCGGCATGTCCGCGCAGGTGCTGCGCAACAAGGTCAATCCGAATACCGACACCCATCACGTGACGCTGATGAACGTCGTCGACATGACGGTGAAGACCGACGATGACCGAGTCCTTGAAGCTTGGGCTCGCGAGCGCGGCTATGCCCTGATCAAGCTCCCGACGCCCGAAAACTGCGCGGACGGCGAGGTGATCGAGCTGATGGCGAAAACGTGGGAGACGAACGGCGAGATCGGCAAAGAGGTCAATCGCACGTTCGAAGACGGCCGCGTCGAGCGCCACGAAGTGATCCGTATTCGCGACTGCGCCTGGACCCACATCAAGGTGCTGCTCGGTCTCGTTGGCCGCATCGAAGGCATGGCGGAGGGCAAGTAATGCGAACCACATGGACCCAGCGCGCGGCCTACGACGCGCTCGACGGCGGCGCGCGGCGCACGCAGAAGCAAATGATCCTCGACCTGTTCTACAGCCCGTTCCTGACGCTCACGCGGCAGGAGATCGCCGACCGCACGAACATGCGCCTGTCGAGCGTCTGTGGTCGTGTGCGAGAGCTGCTCGACGACGCGAAGCTGGCAGTTCGTGGTGCGCAGAAGTGCGCGGCCACAGGCGTCAACAACGAAACGCTCGGCTTGCCGGCGGCGAACTGAGGGCGCTATGAGTGGATACGCGTACCAGTGGGCCAAGCGTCAGCGAGTCGGCGATTCGTCTGCAAAGACGCTGCTGAAGACCTACGCGAACTGGGCCAGTGAGGACTATTCGACGTGGGTCACGAACGAAGAGCTTGAGCTCGACACGGAACTGAATATCCAGACGATCCGCCGCGCGCGCAACAAGCTGATCGAGCTTGGCTACCTGCTGGAGACGGACAAGCGCCTCGGCCGCACGCAAAGCATCGTCGTCTACCAGATGCTGGCGCCTGCGGCTGCGACGATCGTGCAGAGCGTCGACGCGCGCGGAGAAACGATCTCGCTGAGCCCGCCGACGCTCGAAGAGTTCATGGCGAAGAGGGGTGGAAAACGAAGCCCCTCGAAATCTCACCCCGCTAAGGGTGGTGAAAAACCAAGCCCCTCGAAATCCCAAGCGGCTCCAGATTCCACTTCAAGCCCCTCCAAATCCCACGTTGAAGGGGGTGAAATTTCACCTGAAGCCCCTCCAAATTTCGACACCAAGATAGCTTTAGTAGTGCAAGAGAAAGCAGGAGATCAGCAACCTGCGCGACGTGCGTCGCGAGTTGCGTTGAATTCCGAACTGCGATCGATGGAACTGCCCGACTGGTTGCCAGCAGAAGCATGGGCCGATTGGTGCGAGCACCGCGAGGCGAAGGCGAAAGACGCACCGTGGACCCTGGCCGCAGCCAAGGTGTCGATCAAGCGGATCAAGAAGCTGCTCGACGCCGGCCAGTCGGTGGAGACGACGATCGATGAGGCAGTGCTGCGCGGATGGACGGGCCTGTTCCCAGTGCGCGATGCGCAGCAGCAGGCCGCAACGTCGGGTGCGGCGGCACCGCCGGCGGACTGGTGGAAGTCGGAGAGCGGCTACCTCACTCGCGGCGCGCAGCTCGGCGTCGATCGAGCGAAGTTCCAGTTCTTTGAGCAATTCAAGGCGAAGGTCTGCAAGTTGGCGGGCCCGGGCGAATGGATGGAAGAGCTTCTACGCACGGTCAGCCGCGAGAGCGAAGAGCGCTACGAAGCCTTGTACGCCTACTTCAACGACATTCCGCGCGAAAAGCCCGCGCTTGCGGAGGCCGCATGAGCGCCGAAAAGCACTGCTGCGCTAACTGCGCTTGCGCCGTGAAGCTGGATAACGCAATCGGCTCCGCGTGCCGCTTCGCACGGTCGTTCCCTCTGGGCCGCTGGCGCGAATGGCTCGACGAGCCGTTCACCGAGAACGAGTGCGATCGCTTCGATGCGCTCTCGGCGAACGAGATTGCGAGGCGCCAGCGAATTAGGGCCGATTTAAGCCGTTGAGGGCGCAAGGGTATGCGAGGTATTCCCGAGTCGCTTCGAGAGGGATGGCAGTGCCTTCCCATAAACCGCAGGGGTATTTGGAAATGAACAGGAGGTCGATAGATGACGCAACTCCGGAAGAGTGGGACGCGGCGGTGCGAGGTCAATCGATGACGAAGCGCACCACATGGCCAATGGTCGTGCCGGCGGGCACGAAGACAGTCGGCACCGCGCGCGTGCGCGACGACGCGCTGCCCGTTGGCTACGCGCAGCGAAAGCTGGCCGAGAAGTTCGGCACGCAGCCCGCGCACGGCTTCGACGAGATCGCCGACGGCGCCGACAGCAGCACGGCGCGCACGCCGGCGTATCGCCGCGACGCCGTCCCGTCGCTCGGCATGGCCAAGCCGAGGAAGGCACCGAAGTATCGAAACTCGAAGTGCGAGCACAACGGCATCAAGTTCGACAGCGAGAAGGAGCGCTCGCGCTGGTTCCACCTGATCCAGTTGCAGGCCGCCGGCCGCATCCGCGATCTGCAGCTGCAGGTGCCGTTCGTCCTGACCGAGCGCAAGCGGCGCGATGACGGCACATGGGAGCGCGCATCGAAGTATGTGGCGGATTTCGTCTACATCGACGTCGCCACGGGCAAGCAGGTTGTCGAGGACGTGAAGTCGATCGCGACGCGCAAGAACCGGACATACGTGCAAAAGCGCAAGCAGATGCTCGCCGTGCACGACATCACCATCAAGGAGATCTGAGATGCCGAGGAAGTGGACTGATGACGAGCTCGCGACTGTCCGCGACATCTGGCGCGCCGGGTGCCATGTGGGCGAGCAGATGCATCGCCTGCCGGGCCGCACGGCGAACGCAGTGCACAAGCTCGCGGAGCGCCTCGGGCTCGGAAGCAAGGTGCCGCTCGTCGAATCGTATCCGGAGGCGATCCTCGATCTGCTTCGCGATGGCAGGCCATGGACATACGGCGAGCTGGTGACCGAATTCGGCGCCTCGCACAAAACCATCCGCCGGATCGTCGGGCGCATGCTCGACCAGCGTCAACTGTACGTCTCGGCAGAGCGCGGTCCATACGGCACCCAGTACGTCAAGTTCGGCAACGGCGATGACGAGGTGCTCGACAATCTGGAGGTCGATGAAGACCCAGTTGCAGCGCGCGCACGCGAGCGCGAGCTGGACCAGCGCTATCGCGCCGCCGCCGGATGGTGGCCCGTGGCGGACGTTGCAGTTGTGAGCGCGATGCACAGCATGGTGAGCACGGGGAGGGTGGGCGCTTGAGGCGTTCGGCACCGATGAAGCGGACCGGCTTCAAGCGCAAGCCCGATTCGCCCTTCAGCAGCTTCGCGAATCGGGCGACGGCCGAGCGCCGCGCCAAGAAGCGAAGCCGGCCGCGCAAGCCAACGGTGGCGGAAGGATCGAAGTATCTGGCGGCGTGCCGCGACGAGCCGTGCTACCTGCGCGTGCCGGGCATTTGCCGTCTCAACCCGAACGACGACACGGTCGTGCCGTGCCACTCGAATCTGCTCGAGCACGGCAAGGGGAAGGGTATCAAGGCGGACAACCGATTCACGTTTCCGGGCTGCGGCGCCTGTCACTTCTGGCTCGACCAGTCGAGGGAGCCGACCAAGGAACAGCGGCGCGACGCAACGCTCGACGCGCTCGCACGCTGGGAGCCGGTTCGTGATCGAAAGATGGGTATTACGGAGGGTGCTGAATGCAGCCAGTGAAAGTCGAGATCAAGCTGCCGATGCCTGCGGCGCCGCGGCGCGCGTGGGTGAATGGGCGATTCAAGAACGAGCGAATCATGCGGCAAGTGCATGCGGTGGCATACGGGTTTCGGCGCTGTCGGCAGAAGGATGCAGCGGGCAAGGAATACGTCGTCCACGTGCTCGCGCAAATCCCGAGCGGGTATCGGTTCTTCGTGAAGAGCTGGCAGTGGGTGACGAAGGATCTGGCCTGGGTGGACGCGCTCATCGCGCTCAACTCGACCGCGTTTCGCCCGTTCCTCGAGAGCGGCGACGATGAATGGCGTGCCGAGGTGTCCGCATGAAGCCGATCCGCCTGCAGGTCCAGATGCCGACGATCGGCGTGTTCAGCATCAAGGGGCGTTCGGCGGTCGGCGAGATCGAGGGACCGATTGAGGCGATGGTCCACGGATTGCGCCGAGTGGAATTCAAAGGTCAGATCGCCGATGACTACGTTCGAGCGCTCGCGTTCGTGCCAGAGCAGTTCCGCAGCCACCTGCGCGAATCGGGAAGGCTGGTTGGTGCCGAGCATGCCTGGTGCACCGCAACGCTTGCAGACAACAAAAAGTCGCTGGCGCCGTTCCTCGCTAGCGGTGATGACGAATGGAAATCGGAGACCGCATGACCGCGCACGCCTACATCCAATACGACGATGTGCCCGAGGCGCTGCTCGAAACGGCGCTGCGCCATCGTGACACGGTGACCGGCGCGCGCCTGATCGCGTTCGATAACTCGCCGTTCAGCGGCGAAATCAGCGAGACGTCGGAGGGCTTGACGCAGATCGAATTCGCGTGGCCGCACTCCGTCGAGCTGCGGCACGCGCTGGGCGACTGGCTCACGTATTACGGCATCGATTTCACGGTCGTCATGTGACCGAACACAACGCAAACCACAAGGTGACTATGAACGCAACCCAAACCGGCATTTTCAAGAGCGCACAAGAGGCGATCATGTTCGCGTGCAACTTCTCCAGTCAGCAATATGCGATGTCGCCTATGGCCAAGCTGCTACAAGGTCCGTCGCGCGGCAGCGGTCGCGGTCTGGTCGGGCTCGACGGCGCGGGACAGGCAGGCATGGTGTTCGCCGAACTGCAGCGCATCGATTACTGGCAGCTAGCTGTGCTCATTACCGGCAAGCTCGCGCGCAGCGAGCGCTGCGATTGCCGCCGCTCATGCTGCCGCGGCTGGAAGTTGAATCCGATTTTCGAGGAGGCTGTGAACCAGCTTGCGGATTATGTTGCGCTCACGCTAACGCCTGTGCCACCGGTTAAGGAATTCCGCGTCGCAGTGATCATGAAGTACTTCGGGGAGAAGACTGACCCGCTGGAGGTGGCGAAGCACCTTGAGATCAAGAAGGCCGCAGCCGAGCGCCACATCACGGCAATCCGCAAGTGCATTCGGGATCTGGAGAAGAACGGCCTCACGGCTTTCAGCGAGCGACTCGACGACATCGGCATGCTGATGCGTGCTGGATGACCTTCGTCCGGCGCCTTGTGCCTCGTTGTCCGAGGGAATATGCTATTGCCCGCAGCACAGCGGCCAGTCAATGCTAAACGGGGAAGCGAATGGGTTACCAAGCAGTTGTAAATGCGAAGAGGTTTGTTCAGGTCAGTCAGCGTCTGGATGGTGCATCAGTGATCCTGCGCAATCTTTTCCGTGCCTGTGTGAAAGAGGCGCGGTTCGCGGATGCTTATGGTTTCGGGCTCGCCGCTTCGGATGTCGCAGACGATCTGCGAATCGAATGCGCGCACGGTCAAATCCGGGTTGTGTACGATCAGGTCGTTCGTGATCAGGATTTGCTGGGCCGATTCACATTTTTCTTGATCAGGACCGATGTGTTGGGCGAGAAGCGTGCGGAGCAGGTATATGGGCTTCTGTTCAATGAGAGCCGCTTGGCGACTTGGAATTTGACGGGTGACTTCGAATGGGAAATCGATGGTGACATCCGGATCGGCGATGAGACGACTTCGACTTTGATGGCGAGTCTATTGCTGGGTGTCGTTGGCGCGATTCCGCGGATTGAATAAGCTGGCGCTGGTGTGCGGCAGACGCTGTGCACTTGACATGCGGGAATCGCCCGCATAAACTACGTTTTCAT
Organism: Paraburkholderia silviterrae; assembly: GCF_004353915.1. GTDB lineage: Bacteria > Pseudomonadota > Gammaproteobacteria > Burkholderiales > Burkholderiaceae > Paraburkholderia > Paraburkholderia silviterrae. The sequence continues at coordinate 371,460 of NZ_SMRP01000002.1, forward strand.
ATACCGTACCAATGGTGCGAACACGAAGCCCGCAAGCGAAAGCAAGCGGGCTTTTTCTTGTGCATTAGCCCTTGTGCCTAAACTGCTGGCCGGCGGTTCGCAACTGAAGCGCTGCTACGTGAGCGATTTCAAATATGAGTGATCTGACTGATTGGGTGGAAGAGCAGGCGTTGGAGAATCTGCGTTTCCATATTCAGAGTGCGGAACTCATCGCGAAGGAAGCGAATACCACTCTGACTCTTCTGCTGGCAGGGGTGGGCGGGGCTTCTGCCTACGTGGTTAAGCTGCTTGAGCCTGATCATCCTGGATGGCTACTCGCGGCGGCTGTCGCCTTCGGCATATCCCTGTTGTGTTTGTCGGGCTGGCTGATTCACGGCTGCATGAAGATTGAGGCCATTCATGCGCCGACGAATGAGCCACGGAACATCTTCCAGCCGACATTTTCCTTGGAGTCGATTAAAGAAGTGGAATTCGAGAATCTGCAGCAGCGGATAGATGAAACTGCCGCGCGCAATGCACGTGTGGCGGACCGGCTGAACCGAATCCGCCTCTGCGCATTGCTGACACCGCTTATTGCGGCTGCGGTCGGTTTGGTGAGTCGTCTTTTCTGAACGGCATATCTTTCGCTTGGTCTCGCCGGCTTGGTTGCGGCTGCGGGACCACGGGTTTGGGTTCGCTCATAATGTAGCTCCCGTAGATGCTGGTTGATGTGCTGTGCCGTGCTGTGCTGTGCGCGGCCTTATTTTACTTCGTAAGCCTCTATACACCCGCAAGGCGAAAGCCCTGCGGGTTTTTTCATTACAGCGCCTTGATCTCTTCGGTGAGCTGTTTGATGAAAGCACCGAGGAACTGGGCATTTTCGCGCCCGGCTTTTGCAGGATCGCCGTAATTCGCGCCAATGACCGGTGTAAACCAACCAGCCTCAAGGGCTGCCTTTGCGAGATCAACCGCCTTCCCGGTTGCCTCTGTAGCGGTGTAGATAGCCAAGATGGATTCCTTATGGTGATGTGCCGGTTGTTTCCGGCTCAACGATTTTACAGTGGCTGTAAGTTGAACGTAATGCGGTCCGTCTCAACAACTAGGGGTGTGCGGGTCGATTCTGCGCGCGCGACCGAATATTCTCTCAAATGGGCCGAAAGCTAACGACACTCAAGCCTCGCGTGCAATCGCTCACGACCACGCGCGTGCCGATGCTGGAGGCGAAAGCCGGTACGACGCCGCGCATTCGTGGCAGCCGTTGGGTTAGGACGCGCCAGCGCATGGCGGTCGCGCAGCAGTTCAAGTGCCAGCGCTGCGGCTGTGTGTGGCTGCCGTGGCGCGATCAGCTCGACCACGATGTCCCGCTCGAGCAGGGCGGCAGCAACGACGATAGCAACCTGAAGCTGCTGTGCGACGACTGCCACAAGCTGAAGACTGCAGATGAGGCGCGCGCCCGGTTGCGATGACGATATAGTGAAAATCGTTCTCATTCGCAACAGATCGCAGCCCGATCCGTCGATTGTAAATGAGATCAATTCGCATTTGCGGTGGGGGGTACCGAAAGTCTGGCGTTTCGTATCACGGGACACCGCGCGTCCTCCCACGCGGAGAAAAAATCCCCCTTTCAGAAATTTGTTAAAGGGGTTTAACAGCGCTCGAAACGGCGCAAAGCTTTATCGGGCAAAGGTTTCAGGCGTTTCCACGCGATGTTAAAGCGATGGCGCCTTGTTAAAGGAGGTTGCTGTGGCGCTGACCGGCAAGAAGCGAGCGTTCGCCGATGCCGTTCTCGCCGGCAAGTCGAACAAAGAGGCAGCCATCGAGGCTGGTTGCAGCCCGAAGACCGCTTCGGCGGCTGGCTCTCGGCTCGCGAAGGACAAGGACGTCGTCGCCTATATCGAGCAGCGCGGGAAGAAGGGCGCCGCGAAGGCTGAGCTGCCGTCGTCGCTGCCGCAAGACGACGAACGAGCAGCGATGACCCGTGCGGCTGTCGACGCCGGCTTCGATCTCGGCGCGATCCTGACTTTCAAGGACCCCAGGGATTTCCTGCTGGCTGCGATGAACGATCCGGAGACGGAGAAAAAGCTTCGCGTGACTGCGGCCCAAACGCTCATGCCGTTCTTCCACCAGAAGCTCGGCGAAGGCGGCAAGAAGGACGCCAAGGCGGAAGCAGCGAAGAAGGCCGCGAGCAAGTTCGGATCGCTCGCGCCGCCGAAACTGGTGGTGAACAACAGGAAGTGACGTATGGAATGGTCGACAGCGTGTCCAGATTGGGCCGAGCGGCTCAAGGCGGGGCAGTCGATCATTCCGCCGCCGATCTTTCCCGAGCAGGCCGAGCACGCGCTCGCCGTGTTCAAGGAGCTCAAGATTGTCGACGCGCCTGGCAGTCCGACGTTCGGTGAGTCATCGGCGCAGTGGGTGTTCGATCTGGTCGCGTCGATCTTTGGTGCGTACGACGCTGAGAACGGGCGCCGCCTGATCACTGAATGGTTCGTTTGCCTGCCCAAGAAGAACAGCAAGTCGACGCTGGCCGCCGGAATCATGATGACGGCCATGATCCTGAACTGGCGCATGTCGGCGGAATACGCGATTCTCGCTCCGACGATCGAGGTGGCCGGCAACAGCTTCGCGCCCAGCCGCGACATGGTGAAGCACGAAGAGGAGCTTGACGATCTCTTCCAGGTGCAGACGCACGTCAAGACGATCACGCATCGCACGACGGGTGCGACGCTGAAGGTGGTGGCCGCCGATTCGAACACAGTGGGCGGCAAGAAGAGCGTCGGGACGCTCGTGGACGAGGTCTGGCTCTTCGGCAAGCAGCCGAACGCCGAGAACATGCTGCGCGAGGCCATCGGCGGTCTCGCATCGCGTCCGGAAGGTTTCGTCATCTACCTGACGACGCAGTCCGACGATCCGCCGGCGGGCGTCTTCCTGCAGAAGCTTCGTTATGCGCGCGACGTGCGGGACGGAAAGGTTGTCGATCCCTGCTTCGTGCCGGTGATCTACGAGCACCCGCCCGAAATGGTGGCGCGTAAGGAGCACCTGCTCGCCGAAAACCTTGGGATGGTGAACCCCAACCTCGGTTATTCGGTCGACGAGGCCTTCCTGCTTCGCGAGTTTCGCAAGGCTAAGGAGGGCGGCGAAGAGTCGTTCCGCGGCTTCCTCGCGAAGCACGCGAACGTCGAAATCGGGCTTGCACTACGGTCCGACCGATGGGCTGGCGCGGACTACTGGGAGCAGCAGGCGACCGGATGCCGCTCACTCGAAGAGCTTTTCGCGCGCTCGGAAATCGTCGACGTTGGGATCGACGGCGGTGGCCTCGATGACTTGCTGGGCCTCGCAGTCGCAGGGCGCGAAACGGGCACGGGCAAGTGGTTGCTCTGGACGCACGCTTGGGCGCACCCGTCGGTGCTCGAGCGGCGCAAGGCGGAGGCGGCGCGCTTCGATGACTTCGCGCGCGACGGCAACCTCTCGCTGGTCAAGGTGATTGGCGACGACGTCGACGAGCTCGCCGGCTTTGTCGCGCAATGCGAGCAGTCTGGAAAGCTCGACCGCATCGGTGTCGACCCGGCTGGCATCGGCGCCATCCTTGATGCGCTGGTTGATGGTGGCGTGCCGGAAGAGAAGGTCATCGCGATCTCGCAGGGTTGGAAACTCGGCGGCGCGATCAAGACAACCGAGCGGAAGCTCGCCGAAGGCGCGCTCGTGCACGGAGGGCAGCGCATGATGGCCTGGTGCGTGGGCAACGCCCGCGTCGAGCCGCGCGGCAACGCAATCCTCATCACCAAGCAGGCGAGCGGCTCCGCGAAGATCGACCCGCTAATGGCGACGTTCAATGCGATCTCGCTGATCAGCTTGAACCCGCAGGCAGCAGCACAACCCGGAATAGTGATCCTATGAGCGAAGCGGTATTCAAGGCAGCGCAGGCGAAGGCCCGAACGCCGGGCTCGTCTGTGCTAAACGCCTGGCGCGCGCAGCATGGGCCTGAAGCGACCGGGCAAATCAACAACGTCAACGAGACGCGGCAGAACCTGACTGTTCAGGAGTTGGCGAACATCATTGGCGGCGGTGCGATCAGCAACGCCGGGCCGGTCGTGAACGAGACGACCGCGATGAAGGTGTCGGCGGTCTACGCGTGCGTCGCGCTGATCGCCGGCGCGATCTCGACGCTACCGATGCCGATCTATGAGCGCACGGCCACGGGCCGGGCACGCATCGAGCATCCGTACTGGTGGCTCCTGAATGAGCAGCCCGAGCCCGATGTGTCGGCGGCTGTGTTTTGGGAATTCATGGTCGCAGCGCGCCTGTTCTATGGCGATTGCTTTGCAGAGATCGTGCGCCCGTCGTTCCGCAGCAGCTCGGTTACCGCGTTCAAGGCGCACCACCCGCTGCGCGTGTTCCCGTTCCGGGACAGCCACGGTGACCTGTATTACCGCGTGCAGCCGCTCGTCGGCGCAGAGTACATCCTGCACCCGGCGGACATCATCCATGTGCCGAGCCTCGGTTATGACGGGATTCGCAGTCCGAGCCCGATCACCTACGCGGCGCGGCAATCGGTGGGAACGTCGCTCGCGGCTGCCGAATACAGCGCGCGCTTCTTTTCGAACGGCGCGCGCCCGGATTTTGCTCTGACGACGCCAGGCAACATGTCGGAAGAGCAGGCGAAGCTCCTGCGCGCAACGTGGGGCGAGCGCCACGGCGGCGTCTCGAATTCGCATCTGCCGGCAGTCTTGACCGGCGGCCTGGACATCAAGACGCTGACGCTCAACCCGGTCGATGCGCAGATCCTCGAAACGTCGAAATGGGGCCTCGAGGAAATCTGCCGCATCCTCGGCGTGCCGCCGTTCATGGTCGGCTCTACCGAGAAGACGACGTCGTGGGGCAGCGGCATCGAGAACATGAGCCGCGGCTTCGTGAAATTCACGCTGCTGCGCGACCTCGTCAAGTTCAACCAGGAATTCAACCGGAAGCTCTGGCCCTTGCGCCAGCGCTTCTTCGTCGAGTTCGACGTATCCGGCATGGAGCGCGGCGACCTCAAGAGCGAGAACGAGGCGCTCCGCATCGCGCTCGGGCGTGCAGGCGAGCCGGGCTGGATGACGAAGAACGAGGTGCGGCATATCAAGCTGTTGCCGCCCGTCGAGGGCGGCGATACGCTGAATGATGGTGTAACGCAGGCGGCCAGCGTTACCGAGCCAACTGCAAAGCCGGAAACGGCGCCGGAACCAGCCGGCCAACCAGACCAAGGGGCAACATGAGCAAGCTGATCCAACTGCTCGCAAAAAATCGCGGGCAGCGCGCCCCGCGCGCGTTCGCGGTACAGGGCGACGACGTCACGATCTATATCTACGACGCCATCGTGCCCGACGACGAAACGGCGGACTGGTGGGGCGGCGTCTCGGCGCAGTCTCTCGTGCCGCAGATCCGCGCGATCAAGGGCGGCACGGTCCATCTGCGGATCAATTCGCCCGGCGGCGACGTGTTCGCCGCGCAGGCGATTGTGGCGGCAATCCGCGACACGGGCGCGAAGGTCGTTGCGCACATCGACGGCTACGCGGCGAGTGCCGCCACGGTCATTGCAGCCGCCGCCGATGAGGTCGAGATGTCCGACGGCGCGATGTACATGATCCACTGCGCCTGGACGATCGCAATCGGCAACTCGGCCGATCTTGCCGCGACCTCGGCGCTGCTCGACAAGACGGACGGCGTCATCGCTGGCCAGTATGCGAAGCGCTCTGGCAAGAGCGTCGACGACATGAAGGCGCTCATGAGTGCCGAAACGTGGTTCACCGCGGAAGAGGCTGTCGAGATCGGTCTCGCCGACCGGATCGCAGAAAGCGGCGAGAAGTTGCAGGCGTCGTGGGATCTCAGCGCTTACGCGAATGCTCCGAAGCCGAAGGCGTCCACCGATCCCGACCCGATCGATGCAATCACCGCCGAGCACCGCGAACGCCAGCAGCAGCGCATGCGCATGCTGAACTGCATCAAACATCAGTGACGCGCCTCGCGCAACTGAGAACGGCCGCCATGAGCGGCCTTTTTTTCGTCCCTACGACCTGCGCGAGCGGTCAATCCTGAACGGAGAGAGCAATATGAAGCTGCAGCAACTGCGCGAACTGCGCAATTCGAAGGCGAAAGAAGCTAACGAACTGAACAACAAGTATCCGGCAGACCAGCGCATGCCCGCAGCGGAAGCGGAGCGCATGGACGCGATCCTCGCCGAGATCGAGGCGATCGACGGCGACATCGCGCGCGAGAATCGCCGCGTGCAGCTCGCGGCTGACGACCCGACTGCACAACATGCCGCAGCGATGAACGTTGCGACGCGCACGCCGGCCGCGCAAAGCGATGAATCGCGCGCACTGCGTGCCTTCATGGCCGGCGGCGTCTCCAACATGGCCGACGAAGACCGCGCCCGCATGCTCGCGCGCCAGACGCAGGACATCCGCAATGCCATGTCGACGACGACGCCGACGGAGGGCGGCTTCACGGTCGCGACCGAGTATCAGCGTTCGCTCGAAATCGCGATGCGGGCATACGGCGGCATGCGCCAGGTCGCGCACGCAATTCGCACCGCGACGGGCGCCGACATGAACTTCCCGACGACCGATCCGACGTCCGAAGTCGGCGAAATCGTTGGTCAGAATACGCCGGTCACGGGGCAGGACACGTCGTTCAGCAATATCGTCCTCAACGTCTTCAAGTACAGCTCGAAGAAGATCGCGCTGCCGTTCGAACTCGTGCAGGATAGCTTCATCGACATCGAGGCATACGTCCAGGTGCTGCTCGCGATGCGCCTCGGCCGTATCCAGAACACGCACTTCACGGCCGGCACGGGCGTTGGCCAGCCTCGCGGCATCGTGACGGCGGCAGGCTCGGGCAAGGTCGGCGCGACCGGTCAAACCGTGACGGTCACCTACGATGACCTGGTCGACCTCGAGCATTCCATCGACCCCGCGTATCGCAGCCAGCCGGGCGTTGGCTACATGATGCACGACACGTCTGTGCGTGCCGTCCGCAAGATCAAGGACGCGCAGAACCGTCCGATCTTCGTGCCGGGCTACGAGGCCGACGCAATGATCAACGGCGGCGCGCCGGACCGCCTGATGGGGCGCCCGATCACGGTCAACCAGGACGTGCCGGTGATGGCCGCCAATGCGAAGTCGATCCTCTTCGGCCAGATGTCGAAGTACGTCATCCGTGACGTCATGGACCTCACGATCTTCCGCATGACCGATTCGGCATTCACGCTGAATGGCCAAATCGGCTTCGTCGGCTTCCTGCGCGCGGGCGGCAACCTGATCGATGCCGGCGGTGCGGTGAAGGCCTACGTCAACTCGGCGACGTAATCAAGCGCGTCAGGCTGCGGCGGACCGCTGTCCGCCGCTCTCCCAACATCCCTCCTATTTCAGGGGTAGAGCATGGCAAAGATTCAAACGGCGCAGGCGCGCGTCCTCGCTGACAACGCTGGCCTTGGCCTCAAGTGCGACCAGGTCGTCACCGGGCCCGAGGCGGTCATCAAGGCCCTCGCGAAGGCCGGCGCAGTCGACGACCATCCCGACGCGGTCGCGTACGCAACGAAGCAGGGCGCGAAACAGGTGGAGCTCGCAGACCCTGATGCCGCCGCTGAAGTCGCCGAGGCGGCGATCGAGGAAAAGCAGGCTGACGGCGCGCCGAACGATCCGGCCGCGAAGTAAGCATGGGGATCAGGCTCACACAGGCGCCCGCCGAAGAGCCGGTCACGCTCGAAGAGGCGAAGCTGCACCTGCGCGTCATCGATTCGTCCGAGGACGCGCTGATCTCGCTGCTGATCACCGCGGCGCGCGCGCACGCGGAGAATGTGTGTCGCCGCGTCTTCGTCACGCAAAAGTGGGACCTGTTCCTCGACGCGTTCCCGTTCTACACGTACTACGGCGTGATCCCCGGCTACGTGCCGGTCGACCAGTTGCCGTCGGCGTGGATGACGATGCGCAACTACGCGGTCCGCTTTCGCGGCAGCAAGATCGACATCCCGTTCCCGCGCCTGCAGTCGGTCGATGCGGTGCAGTACATCGACGCGCTCGGCAATAAGCAGGCGCTCGACCCTTCGCTGTACGTGGTCGACAACGTGAGCGAGCCGGGTGTGCTGACGCCGAAGACGGGCACGTACTGGCCCGACACGCTCAACACGACCAACGCCGTGCAGATCAGCTTCACGGCGGGTTACGGCGATGCCAAGGACGTGCCGGCTGGCATCAAGTCGTGGATCATGCTGCGCGTCGCAACGCTCTATGAGAACCGCGAACAGGTCGCGATCCTCAATCGCGGCCAGGTCCACGATCTTCCGTATGTCGACCAGCTTCTCGATTCGTACCGGATCATGGGGTATGCGTAGTGCGGTCTGGAGATTTCAACCGGCGCATCACGATTCAGGTCAAGAAGGAAGGCGAGGACGAGCTGGGCCAGCCGCTGACCGAGTGGATCAATCTCGCCAAGGACGTGCCGACGAACCTGCTTGCTACGAACGGCAAGGAATACGTGGCCTCTGGCGAAGAGGTCAGCAAGGCCCAGGTGAGCATGCGCATCCGATGGCGGACCGACATAACCGCGGCGATGCGCGTTCTGTACGACGGCGGCATCTTCAACATTGAGGCGGTCCTGCCGGACTACGCCGGGCGACGCTATGTCGATCTGGCGTGCAGCATGGGGGCGAACAATGGCTAATTCCGCCGAGGCGATCGTCTACGGTGCCACCAAGGCGCTCGTAGACGGTCGCTGCTATCCCGATGTCGCGCCGCAGAACACGCCGCGCCCGTATGTGACGTATCAGGACGTAGGCGGCCAGTCGCCGAATTACCTGTCGAACACGGTCGAGCTGGAGAACGCCCGCATGCAGGTCAATGTGTGGGCTGACTCTCGCGCAGCCGCGCGCGCTCTAATGAGAAGCGTAATCAAGGCTCTGACTGCCGATCCTATTGGCGCTGCGACTATTGGCGGACCGGTGAGCGTCTACGAGTCCGACACGAAGCTCTACGGCTCGCGCGAGGACTTCTCAATCTGGTTCACGCCGTAACCGGCACCGCTTCATCTTCAACCGTATGCCCGCCCTGAGCGGGCTTTTTCATTTGTGAGGTTTGATATGACTTCGAGTGCGATTTCCGCTCAGGGATCGACGCTGCAGGTATCTGGCGGCTCGGGTGCCGCGAAGAACATCACCGCGATCGCGCTGGGGTTCCCGACCATCCTGACGTCCGTTGCTCACGGCTTCGCCAATGGCGACATCGAAACGCTTGCGGGGCTGACCGGTGCCGATGCCGCGTTGCTGAATGGCCAGGCAGTGGTCGTTCACCACGTCACGGCGAATACGTTCGCTGTGAACGTCGATACGACGGGCAAGACGATCACCGCGGGCGGTACGGCGACGCCTGTCGCGTGGACGCTGATCAACAACCTGAAGAGCTTCAAGGGCTTCGACGGTCAAGCGAACGAGATCGACAAAACCAATCTGTCGAGCACCGCGAAGGAATACATGCTCGGCCTTCAGGACTTCGGCCACTTCACGTTCGACGTCGACAAGGATTTCAACGATCCCGGTCAGGTCGCGTGCAGCGCCGCAAAGCGCGCTGGCTCGCTCAAGAACTTCAAGCTCACGCTGCCGAACGGCAAGACGGCGACCTGGGCTGCCTATGTCAAGAACGATCCGCTCGATGGCGGCGTCGATCAGCTGCTCACCACGACCGGCGTTTCGCTGCGCATCAGCGGCGACGTCACCTACGCGTAATCCGCGTCGGCGTTCTCACCAAAACAACGAATTCAGGAATCCAACGTGCCGATTCTCTCGAAAGCAACGAAGGGCGCCATCCTCAGCGCGCCCCACCTCAAGACCGAGACGGTCGACGTGCCCGAGTGGGGCGACGGTGTCGCCGTCATCGTCTCGGAAATGTCGGGCCTCGCGCGCGACGCCTACTACGCGAAGCACAAGGCGGATGACAAGGACGTGCCGATCAGCGCCGTGCAGGCCGATCTGCTGCTGGTGACCGTCGTGGATGAGTCGGGCACGCAGGTGCTCGATGAAAGCGACATCGAAGCGTTGCGCGCGCAGGGCAGCGCCGCGCTCGATCGCGTGGCGGACGCCGCGATGCGTATCAACGGCATGAAGCCGGGCGCGGTGGAGGGGGCTGCAAAAAACTCCGGCGCCGCCACGAGCGGCGCTTCTGGTTCCGACTCGCTGCCCGTCTCGGGAAGTCAGTAAGGCAGGCGCAAGAGGAAATCGGCAGCGCGGAGTTCGTCGAGTGGATGGCCTTCTACGAGCTGGAGCCGTGGGGCAGCCATTACGACGATCTTCGCGCCGGGACGATCGCTTCGATGATCGCCAATGTGCACCGCGATACGAAGGTGCGCGACAAGCCGTTTACGGCGCTCGAAATGACGCCGTGGAATGAGCACAGTCGCACGGGAGCCGCTGAGCCCGTGCCAATTCTGCTCGAAGACCCCGAGGCGCAATCGAATCTCCTGCTCACGATGATGTTCCCGAACAAGGCAGCCTGATGGCATTCAAGCTGACGGTCGATAACCCGGACGGTCTCACGGCCGCGATTGACGCGCTGACGCAGGTGGCCAGCGAGTCGGCACTTCGCCAAGCAACTGTCGCGGGCGCGCGCGTGATCTTCGAAGAGGTGAAGTTGCGCGCGCCCGTTGGCGTGGTCTCGTGGGAGAGCCGAGATAGCAAGCAGAAGCGCTACCCCGGCTTCCTGCGAGACAACATCCTCCTCGCGTTCGACAAAGAGCGCTCGGCCGAGGGCGTGCGCGCGACGTATCTCGTGACGTGGAGCAAAGACGCCTTCTATGGCCGATTCGTGGAGTACGGCACCTCGAAGATGGCAGCAAACCCGTTTATGCGCCCCTCTTATGAGGCGACGCGCGATGCCGCTGCACAGAAGTTCAGCGATGTGATTGACGAGAAAGTCAGGGAGTTGACGAGTGGCCAATGACACCGTCGTACGGTTGACAGGAGATGCATCCGGTTTCGTCCAGGAGATGGACCGGGCGCGGAAGAGCGCTGCCGATTTCGTAACGAGCCAGGACACACTTCGCCAGCGCCTCACGAACTCTGCCAATGCCATCGAAAACACGCGCAAGGTGCTGAAGGACCAGGGTGATGAAGCACTGGCCGCATTCAACAAATCGGCGCGATCCGCTGAGGGTTGGCTGACGTCGCTGCAGAAGCAGGCTGACCAGGCGGGCAAGACGCGCGCGCAGCTGATGGAGCTGCGCGCAGCCGAGCTTGGCGTGGCGGACGCCGCGCAGCCATACATCGACAAGATCAAAGCTGCCGAGCAGGCGATGAACGGCGGCGGCCATGCTGCTCACGAATTCAACCTCGCGACGGCCGGCGCACGCCGCGAGCTGCTGGTGCTCGCTCACGAGGCGTCGCAGGGTAGCTGGAAGAACTTTGGCGGCTCGCTGCTTGTGCTCGGCGAGCGCACGGACGCTCTGTCGGCGCTGATGAACAAGACTGCGCTTTCGATCGGTGCCGTTGTCGGCGTGATCGCGATGGCTGCATCGATCACCTACCACGCGCGCGATGCACTAGCCGAGTACGGCGAGCAGATCGAGAACCTGAGCAAGAAGACTGGCATCTCGACGGACAACATCCAGCAATGGGCATTCGCGGCGAAGTCGGCCGGTGTCGACACGAAGGATGCGACCAAGGCGCTCGCGGCCCTTGGCGATGCTCAGAATAAGGCGATCAACGGTAACAAGGACGCTGCAAAGGCGTTCTCGGCAATCGGCATTTCGCTCGCGGACCTGAAGAAGAGCAGTCCGGACCAGTTGCTGCCGCAGATTGCTGACGCGTTCAGCAAGACGGCCGACAGCGCGTCGAAGGCGGCCGTTGCCAACGAGCTATTCGGCGCATCCGGCGACGAGTTGATACCACTGCTCGACCGCGGGCGCACTGGCCTCGATGACCTGCGCGCCGCGGCGCAGGCCTCGGGTGCAGTGATCGGTGGTGAGACCGTTGCGCGTATGGCGGCTCTGAAGGAGCAGATGGAGCTCGCGCACGCGAAGATGGATGCGATGACGCTGAGCGCGAAAACGCAGCTCTTGCCGACGATCATCAATTTGACGAATGCGCTGGGCGACAACGTTGCAATGAAGCCAGTGCTGGAGGATTTCTATAACGGCGTCGGCCTCATCATGAAGTCGGCAGCATCAGCCATCGCTACTGTTGCGATTGGCTTCGAGCAGCTCTCGGAGGTGATTGCGACCGTCGCCACGGTCACGTATTACGGCATGACGGGCCAGTTCAAGATGGCCGTCGATTCAGCTAAGGCCGGGTATGAAAATCTGAAGCGGGAGGGAGAGGGCTACTCGCAGTTCATGTCGAAGCTGTGGTCGAACGCGGTGCCGCCTGCGCATGCAAGTGCAGCCCCGTCCGGACCGACGATTTCCTTTTCTAAGGGAGGCGGCGGCGGGCAGCACAAGGCATACACGGATGATGCGGCGACGCGATTTCTGCAGCAGCTTCGCGACCAGGCGGCCGAGCTGCAATCGCATCTCTCGACGACCGACAAGCTGACGAACTCCGAAAAGGAGCTCGCGAAGTTCAACCAGCAAGTCAGCGACTGGAAAGGTAAGACCCTCACGGCGGACCAAAAGAGCCTGCTCGCGCATCAGGACCAGATCCGTGCGCAACTGCAAACGAACGTCGAGCTCGAAAAAGAGGTTGCGCATCGGCAGGATGTGCAGAAGATGTTCGAGCGCTCGGCGCAGATCACCGCGTCGATTGCGAGCTACCAGAAGGGGCAGACGGACCAGTACGCTCGGCAGCTCGGCGCGTTCGGCATGGGCGCCGATGCGGTCAGAAACGCCCAGGCCGTCAAGTCGATCTTTGCCGAGTACCAGCACCTGCAGGAGCAGCTCGACAAGGCGACCCCGAAGGATCTGATCGGCGGCGCTGAGTATCAGGCGGCATCCGCGAACATCAAGGCAGGGCTCGAGCAATCGCTGCAGGATTACGACGCCTACTATGCCGCGCTGAAGGTGAAGCAGGGCGATTGGGTTAACGGCTTCACGGCGGGCGTCGCGAACTACCTCGACTCTGCGCACAACATGGCCGCTCAGACCGAAAGCGCATTCACGAACGTGATGAAGAGCATGGAGGATTCGCTCACGTCGTTCGTGACGACGGGCAAGTTCAATTTCGGCAGCTTCGCGACCAGCGTCATCGCGGATATTGCGCGCATTCAGGCGCGCGCCGCGATCTCTGGCCTGCTGGGTGCGGGCATCAATGCGCTCGGCGGTATGTTTGGCAATGCCGGCGCGACGATCACCGCGAACATTCAGGGCTCCGGGATCGATGGCTTGATTGGCGCGATGGGCGGCTGGGGTACGCTGCCCGCGCGGGCCGGCGGCGGACCGGTAGACGGCGGGGCAGCCTACCTCGTTGGCGAGAAGGGTCCGGAGCTCTTCGTGCCCGGCGCATCGGGCGCAGTCGTCCCGAACCACGCGCTGACGCCATTCACAGGTGGCGGCGGGGGCGACACGATCGTGCCGATTACCGTCTCTGGGGGCGGCGGCTCGTTCGACAAGAGCGACGCGGCGTGGCTGCAATCGCAGGTGCAGAAGCTCGTCGATAGTCGCCTTGCCCAGAAGATGAAGGGCCAGGGTGGGTACGCCTGGCAGATCAAGAACGGGAGCGTGGGCTAATGGCCGACACCTTCACCTGGGTCCCTACTGTCGCGCAGTCGACCGGGACGGCGACGCAGCGCGTGCGCAAGGCGCAATTCGGCGACGGATATGCGCAACGTGTACAGGACGGCATCAATAACCGGTCCTCGTCGTTCCAACTGCAATTCATCAACGACGCAGCAACCATCGCCGCGATCATCGCGTTCCTCGACGCGCGAGCGGGCGCAACGGCGTTCCTGTGGACGCCGCCGCTTCGAACACAGGCGCTGCTTTTCACGTGCGAGACGTACACCGAGCCAACGAAAGACGGCAACGCATACACGTTCACTGCGACGTTCGATCAAACCTTTGCACCGTAAATCAACATGACGGCACTTCAAACAGTCAATCTCGGCACCGCGCCAGCGGGCACCGATGGGGATACCGTTCGCGTAGCGATGACGAAGGGCAACTCGAACGTCGCGGTGCTCAATGCACAATCGGCACTCACGTCTGCCACGACGATCACGGTGGCGCAGGCCTTGACCGCCGCCGCGCACCTCGGCAAACGGGTGAACATCAACCTTGCCTCGGCTGGCACGATCAATGTTCCATCTGCCTCGACGGGCGGCGCCGATGGCGTAATCCATCTGCGCAACGTCGGCAGCACGGTTGTCACGCTCGCGATCACGACGGGCTCCGGCGATACGCTGGCACTCACGAAGCTCAATCCAGGCGAAAGCGCGCTGCTCGATACGGATGGCGTGCATGCGTGGAATGTGTTGATGCGCGGGCGTACGAATGCTGACAACGAAATTGTCAACGGAACGCTGACCGTCGCTAATGCCGTAGCCGCAAGTCATGCGCTCCCCCTTGGTCAAGCACAGGGCCGGCTACTGGGGGTGGTTCCGTTCTATGCATCCGGGGCATTTAACGCGCCGCAAGGGACAACCGCGGTTCGCGTTAAATGCCTGGGCGGCGGAGGCGCCGGCGGCGGCGCAATTGCTACATCGGTCGGCACTGTGTCCCTAGGTGCACCAGGAACGTCAGGCGCGTATGCGGAGGGGTACTTCACCAGCGGATTCAATGGTGTTGCCGTTACAGTGGGCGCGGCTGGGACATACGGCTCTGGCGTGGCTGGAGGGAACGGCGGCCAGTCGTCATTCGGTTCATTACTTGTTTGTCCGGGAGGTTACGGGGGATCGGTGTCGGGGCAAATTACCGGCGCCCCTACTGGGTGGTGGATTGGCCGGGGTCCCGCTGCATCGGGGGCTGGAGCGTATGTCTTGAGCGGGGGGGTGGCGCCTTCGCCGTCACTTGCTTTTGCCATGTCGTGGGGTGTGGGCGGCATGGGCGGTAGCTCGCCTCTCGGTGCGGGAGGGGGTTGTGTAAATGCCGGGGTTACGGGTGGTGCTGCGGTTGGTTTTGGTGCGGGCGGCGGCGGGACTATGCAGGTACAAAGCGCTGGCGCGGTAGTTGGTGGTCCCGCCACGCCTGGCGTTGTACTTGTCGAATGTTACGGGTCCGTATGACTATCAACGCAGACGTACAACAGCTTGAGCCCGGTCGCCTCGTGGAGCTCTTCGAGGTCGACTGCACGGCAATCGGCGGCGACATGTTGCGCTTCCACGGCCACCTGCAATCGACGTCGATCTGGTGGCAGGGCAACGAGTACAAGCCGTGGCCGATCCACGCGAGCGGCTTCAAGCGCACGACGGATTCGCAGCAGCCTACGCCGACGCTCACCGTGGGCGACGTCAATGGCACGATCTCGGCGCTGTGCGTCTACCTGGCTGATCTTGTGGGCGCGACGGTGCGCCGCCGGCGGACGCTCACAAAGTATCTCGACGCCGTCAACTTCGCAGGCGGCAACCCGACGGCCGATCCGACTGCGGAGATGGCTGCTGAGATCTGGCGCGTCGAGCAGAAGAGCAACGAGCAACCGGGCCTGCGGGTCGAGTTCACGCTCGCCTCGCCGCTCGATTTCGGCGGTCAGCAGCTTCCCGCGCGCCAGATCGTGAGCATCTGCCAGTGGAAGTATCGCGATGCGAATTGCGGCTATACGGGCACCGCGTATTTCGATGCAAAAGACCAGCCTGTGAGCGATGCGGCGCTTGACCGCTGCAGCATGAAGATCAGCGGCTGCGAGTGCCGCTTCGGCGTCAACAATCCGCTGTCCACCGGCGGCTTTCTCAGCGACACCCTTTCCTGAATGAACGAAACGACCAAGGCCGCGATCGCCTCGCACGCGATCGCGGAGTACCCGCGCGAGTGCTGCGGGCTGGTGGTGCTCGCCCATGACGCGGAGGTGTACATGCCGTGCGCGAACTGGGCGGCCACGCCGACGGAGCATTTCGTACTTGCCGCGGAGGACTATGCGCGCGCCGAGGACGCGGGCGAGATTGTCGCGCTCGCGCATTCGCACCCAGGCGCGCCGGCGCGGCCCAGCGTCTCCGACAAGGCAATGTGCGAGGCGAGCGGCATCGCGCGCTGGGTGATCGTATCGCTCGGGGTGCAGGCCGATGGCTCGATCGCCGTCGACGACTGGTGCGAGTTCGGGCCAAGCGGCTACATCGCGCCGCTCATCGGGCGCGAGTTTGCGCACGGCGTGCACGACTGCTACGCGATCGTGCGCGACTGGTATCGCCTCGAGCGTGACATCGATCTGCCGGATTTCGAGCGGCGCGACGACTGGTGGGATGACGGGCATTCGTCGCTCTACGTCGACAACTACCGCGCTGCGGGCTTCGAGGACGTAGGTCTCGCTGCCGAGCTGGAGATCGGCGACGTGCTGCTGATGCAGATCCGCAGCCGCAACGGCGTGCCGAATCACGCGGGCGTTTATCTCGGCGACGGCCATTTCCTGCACCACATGCATGGACGCCTCTCGGGACGCGCCGTATGGGGCGGCATGTGGGCGCAATGCCTTCGCACGGTGCTGCGATACAGGGGAAGCGAATGAACGATCAATTGCGAACGATCAGGCTGTACGGCGTACTCGGCGCGCGCTTCGGGCGCGTGCATCGTCTCGCCGTTCGCTCGACGTCCGAGGCCATGCGCGCGCTCGGCGTCGTGCTGCCGGGCTTTCGGCAGTTCATGGCGCGGTCGCGGGAGCAGGGGCTCACGTTCGCGGTGTTCGTCGGCAAGCAGAACCTCGCGCGCGACGAGCTCGAATACCCGGTCGGGCCCGAAGAGATTCGCGTCGCGCCGGTGCTGGTCGGCAGCAAGCGCGGCGGCCTGTTCCAGACGATCCTCGGCGCTGCGCTCGTCGTGGTGGGGGTGTTCACGCAGATGCCGACGTTGATCGGTTTGGGCGCCTCGATGGCGCTCGGCGGCGTCGTGCAGATGCTTAGCCCGCAGACGGGCGGCCTGGCCGGCGTCGCCAATAACGGCACCTCGTACTACTTCAACGGGCCGGTGAACAGCGCCGCGCAGGGTGAGCCCGTGCCGATTGTGTACGGGCGCATGGTGGTCGGCTCGAAGGTGATCAGTTCAGGCATTTACGCACAGGATCAAAACTGAGTATGCGGATTTCAGGGGCAAAAGGTGGCGGCGGTGGCGCGGCGGCGGAATCGCCGGACAGCCTGCACTCGATCGCCTATGCGAAGGTGCTCGACCTCATCTCGGAGGGGCCGATCGTTGGTCTGGCGAGCGGTCTGCAGTCCGTCTATCTCGACGGCACGCCCATTCTGAACGGCGACGGGTCGAGCAACTTCCAGAACTACAGCGTCGACACGCGCGTTGGCACACCAGACCAAGATTTCATGTCGGGCTTCCCGGCCGTCGAGAATGAGACGGCTGTCGGTGTTGCGCTCACAAGCGACGCGCCCTGGGTGCGTCAGATCCAGAATGTGCAGCTCACTGCAGCGCGCATTCGCTTTGGCGTGCCCGCGCTCGCCCAGACGAATACCTCGACGGGCGACGTTACCGGCTATCGCGTCGCCTATGCGGTCGATGTGGGTGTCGACGGTGGATCGTATGCTCAGGTACTGACTGGCGCGTTCGACGGCAAGACGACGTCCCTCTACGAGCGCAGCGTGCGCATCGAGCTGCCGAAGGCGAAAACGGGCTGGCTCGTGCGCGTGCGTCGCGTCACGCCGAACGCGCACGCGAGCTACATTCAGGACACCGTCAACATCGAGGCGATCACCGAGATCATCGATCGCAAGCTGCGCTATCCGATGAGCGCGCTCGTTGGCATGTCGTTCGATGCGCAGTCGTTCAGCTCTGTGCCGACGCGCTCCTACGATGTCAAGGGCCGCATCATCAGCATGCCGACGAATTATGATCCCAACGCCCGCGTCTACTCGGGTGTCTGGGATGGCACGTTCAAACAGGCATGGACGAACAATCCTGCCTGGGTCTTTTTCGACCTCGTGCTGAATGATCGATACGGCGCTGGCAAGTTCGTCGACGCGTCGACGATCGACAAATGGCAGCTCTACGAGATCGGGCAGTACTGCGACATCATGGTGCCGGACGGGAAGGGTGGCCAGGAGCCGCGCTTCACGTGCAACTGCGTGATCCAGTCGCAAGCGGACGCGTTCAAGGTACTGCAGGACATCGCAGGCATCTTTCGTGGGCAGGCGTATTGGGGTGCGGGCAGCGTCATCGCAACGGCGGACATGCCGTCAGATCCGGTGCACGTGTACACGCAGGCGAATGTGGTCGGCGGTCAGTTCTCGTATGTCGGCTCGGAGCGCAAGACGCGCTACACCGTCGCGCAGGTAAGCTGGAACGACCCAGCGAACCAGTACAAGCAGGCTGTCGAATATGTGCCCGACGATGACGGTCTCGCGCGCTATGGCGTCATCAAGGCGCAGATCACGGCGTTCGGCACGACGTCGCAGGCGCAGGCGCATCGCCTCGGGCTCTGGACGCTGCTCACGAGCCGCTACGAGACGAACACGGTATCGTTTCAGGTCGGCCTCGACGGCACGCTCTGCATGCCCGGCGAGGTGATCGCCGTCGCGGACGTGAACAAGGCGGGGCGCCGCATCGGAGGCCGTATCCGATCGATGAGCGCGCGCGCGGTGGTGCTCGACAAGGCGCCCACGGCGGCGGCCGGCGACACGCTGACCGTGATCATGCCTGACGGCGTCGCGCAGGCGCGCACGGTGCAATCTGTGAGCGGCGACACGTTCACGATGACTGCGGCATTCGATAGCGACGCCGTGCCCGGCGCGGTTTGGATGCTGGAAAGCACTGGCCTGGTCTCGCAACTCTTCCGCGTGACGGGAGTCGAGGAGGTCGACGACAACGGCCAGATCACGTACACGATCACGGCGGCGCAGCACGAGCCGGGCAAGTACGCGGCGATCGACAACGGGGCGCAGATCCAGCAGCGGCCCATAACGGTCATCCCGCCGTCGGCGCAAACGCCGCCGTCGAATGTGCGTGTCTCGACGTACTCGTTCACGGACCAGGGCATTGCCAAGACGAACATGGTGATCGCGTGGGACGCCGCCGACAAGGCGGTGAACTACATCCCCGAATGGAGGAAGGACAGCGGCGAATGGGTGCCGGCTAACCAGACTGGCGGCCTGCAGGTCGAGGTGGCGGGCATCTATCAGGGCAAGTATCTCGCCCGCGTGCGCGCGCAGAACGCGATGGGCGTGACGTCGATCCCGGCGTACAGCGCTGAGACGCAGCTCACTGGCAAGACGAGCCCGCCGCCGGCGGTCACGTCGCTGACAACTACGACGCAGGTGTTTGCGATCCAGCTCGACTGGACGTTCCCCGCCGATGGCTCTGCCAACGATACGGCGTACACGGATGTCTGGTACAGCAAGACGAGTGACCGCAGCACCGCGACGCGCCTTTCGATGTACCCCTATCCGCAGGCGCGCGCAAGCCTGATGGGACTTGCTGCGGGGCAGTCGTTTTTCTTCTGGGCGCGGCTGGTCGACACGTCCGGCAACGTCGGGCCGTGGTATCCGACTGGCGCTGGCGTGAACGGTCAGAGTAGCAGCGATGCGACCCAGATCCTGTCGTACCTCACCGGCCAGATCACGAAGAGCCAGCTCGGGCAGGAAGTGCTAACGCCGATCAACGCGATTCCTGGCCTGCAGCAGAACGTAACCGACAACGCCGCGGCAATCACGGCCGAGCAGCAGTCGCGCATCAGTGGCGACAGCGCGCTCTCCACGCGCATCGACAAGGTGAGCGCTCAGGTGCTCGTGCCTGACATGGCGGGCGACACCGGCGGCTACGCAGGATCGACCACGGTATATGCGGGCGTCTGGTCTGAGCAGTCGGCGCGCGCCGAGGCCGACATGGCCCTTGCGAAGAACATCGAGACGACAACGGCGCAGATGAATTCGTCGAGCGCCTCGTTGCTCGCCGCGGTCCGCACGGAAACGCAGGCGCGCGTCGATGCGGATAGCGCGCAAGCGCAGCAGATCACGACGGTGCAGGCGAGCGTGACCGGCGTTAGCGGTCGCGTTGATGGTCTTCAGGGTCAGGTGACCGACCTCAGCGCATCGGTGCAGACGAACGCAAACGCCTATGCGGACCTCAATGGCCGCGTGAATGCTTCGTACACCATCAAGACGCAGGTCACTGCGAACGGGCGGACGTACGTCGCGGGCATTGGCGTCGGCATCGACAACAGCAGCGGTCAAATCGAATCGCAGGTACTCGTCGCGGCGCAGCGCTTCGCGATCCTAGACAACACCGGATCCGCTGTGTCGTCGCCATTCGTCGTGCAGGGCGGCCAGGTGTTTATCTCGCAGGCGTTCATCGGTACCGGCTGGATTCAAAACGCCATGATCGGCGATGTAATCCAGTCGACGACCGTCGGTGCGAACGGGCAGCCGCGCTGGAAGCTCGACAAGAACGCCTCGCTCACGATGACCGGCGCCAACACCGGTAGCGGATACGCGGTGCACGACGACCAAGGTGGCCGCGCATATGACGGTAACGGCACCATGCGGGTGCGATGGGGGATCTGGTAATGCCGGCAGGACTACAGGTTTGGGACGCGAACGGCAACATCATTCTCGATGTCACGTATCGCGTGTTGCGAATCATCGATTCGGTGCGGCTCTCGAGTGGCTCGAGCGGGAACCGGTTCGACGATCGCCTAACGCAGGGAGGGTGGGTGTCGTTTCAGCCGGACGTGAGCCTTGGTGACGGGTACATGTCCGGGGGTGTCATCGCGCCGCGGTTTTCGATCTCTGGCAACACCCTGGCTTGGTCATATGCCGCCAAAAACAGTGGCACATATGACATCTATCAGGACGGGACACTTTTCTACGGGGCCAGTTGATGACTGCGGGATTTCAGGCTTGGACAGATAGCGGATTCGTGCAGATCGACGGCACCACGCCGAACTACGCGCTCCGGCAATCGCTCACTGTTACGACAGGCGCAGGCAGCATCAATGTGGGCCGATCTAACGCTGGATCGATGTACACGTTCACAGCGAATGTGGCGAACTTCACGATCACCGCAGTGGCGCCGTTGGTCGCGCTATACAGCCCGAATGCCTACGCTGCGATCACGAGGTGCAGAAACAACAACGACGGAACCTGGTCCGTTCAGGTCTGGACCGATGTTGCCGCGAACGTCTCGGTGTACATTTTTGATCGCTCATCAGCCGCTGCGCCATCCGGGCCAGGATATGGGCTGCAGGTTTTCTCCGAGAGCGGCGAGTTGGTTTTCGATGCCCGTCAGCGTATCGCGCGCATCCTCGACAACCAGAGCGGCAACATCATGGGTGCCGGGCCTGGCTGGGGCCAATGGAACCAGGTCGACACGCGCACGTACGCGTTCGGTCCGTATGCCGGCGTCAGCAAGGTCGGAGTGGCCGCCATCGGCGCGGCGTTCGTAGCAAGCCCCACGGGCGGCACCAATCACGGCTGGTACAACATCAGTGGATTGCAGACCTCCGGAAACGCGGTCAATTTCCTGTACCAGTATTACCAGAACGGGACTCCATCGCATCCCGGAAATAACACGTGCTTTGGGTCCCAGTATGATTGGCGATTCATGGCAATCGACTTGAGCAACATCTAGGAGAGCAGATGCCGCTTCAACTCAACTTCACCACGCCGTCCACTGGCGCGGTGGCGAGCTATCACGTGGTTCAGCAGGTTGGGCTCGACTACGTGTCTAGCCTCACCAATGCGACCGTCGCGTCATACCTCGACAGCAGCGCGAAGGGCGCGGGCAAATTCCCCATGTACACGCAACAGATCCAGATCGACGGTCTGCCGGATGCTGGGGCGGATGCGCGTTCGTTTGCTGAGTCCTCGCTGATTGTCGCGGCCCTGGCGGATGGAAGCGCATCAGTGGGCACCAATCGATACGTGTTCGCCGGTGCTGAGCTCGTCGATTGAGCGAGTAGGCAGCAAAGAGTATGCGCCGCCCTTGAGGCGGTTTTTTTATTTCCGGGGGATTGATGCGAGTAAGCCCAACAGAGGCCGCGAGCTACGCGGGAAGCGGGGTTGCCATGGGGGCGTCGCTGACGCTTACCGACATTGGTGTGATAGTCGGTATCGCCACGGCATGTCTCACATTCGCATTGAACGCATTTTTCATGTGGCGCAAGGACCAGCGCGAGCAGCGCGAGTCTGAAGAGCGCCTGCGCGAGATGGAGAGGCACGATGGCTAATGGATCGAAGAAGGCGCTTGTGGGTGTTGTGGGGGCTGCTACGGCAGCCCTTTTGCTTTCTGTGGTTCCGCAATTCGAGGGCGTCGTGCTGCGCGGCTACCTCGACCCGGTAGGAATCCCGACGAAGTGCATGGGCGACACGCACGACGTGGTGGTCGGCAAGCTCTATAGCGAGGCTGAGTGCCGCGAGTCACTCGAGACGCAGCTCGTCGCGCATGCGGAGACGGTGCTGAAGTGCACGCCGGGCCTCGCCGGCCGTACGTACCAGCTCGGCGCCGCGGTGAGCTTCGCCTACAACATCGGCACGAACGCGTATTGCGGCAGCACGACGGCGCGCCGTTTCAACGCCGGCGATTTCCGCGGCGCGTGCAAGGCGATGAACGAGTCCGACGCAGGCAAGCCGCAGTGGGTGACGTCGAGGGGCCAAGTACTGCCCGGCCTAGTGAAACGGCGCGCGAAAGAGCGGGCCATCTGTGAGAGGGGGCTGTGATGCTGAAACCGATTTTGCCGTACCTGATCGCCGCGCTGCTCGGCGCCTTGGCAGGCGCGGGGTGCATGCACCTTGTCGGAAGCGCGCGCCTCGCTGCTGAGCGGGCCGCGCACGCGCGCGACGACGAGCAACACGCACGCGACATGCTCGCCGTGTCGCGTGCGGCGCTGGAGGGAGAGCAACGCGCGATCGACGCGCACAACGTGGCGCAGGATGCGCTCGCCGCGGCGGATGCCGCAATCACGAAGGAGAAAGACGCACATGAAGCTGACAACCGTAACTATCGCAGTGCTCTCGCTGCTGGCACTGAGCGCGTGCGCGTCGCAGTGCGCAACTGTTCAGCAACCGGTAGCGGTGACGCAACCGGACCTTCCGGCGCCGCCGGCGTGGGTTATGGAGCCGCCGCCGTCGCAGACCTCGACCCAGCGGTTGCAGAGCGCGTTTTCGGCGTCGCAGGAGACGACCAACGCGAAATCGACAAGGTGAAGGTGCTGCAGGCATACGTCTGCGCAGTGCGCCCGCACACCCCCGGCTGCTAGTAGGCAAAACGTAAATGTTTTGTAAACTTTCGGGGCGGCTTGAGAGGGCCGCTCCAACAAGAACCGAACCGGGGAACAAGAATGAAAAAGACGCTGGCGGCAGCCTTTATCTTTGCAGTCGGCTTGGCCGCGTGCGGCGGTGGTGGTGGCGGAAATGACGGCGGTGGCACGACGCCGACGGCGAAGGCGCTGACGATTTCGATGTATGGCAAGCCGATTGTGTCGAGCTCATCGACTGCAGTCGCGCATGCGCAGTTCAGCCTGATCTCTGCCGCCGTTGCCGCCGATGCGCCGAGCGTCGCATCGGATGCGCAGGCGACGGCGAAATCGCTCACTGACGCGCTCGCCGCGCGCGGGGTGACTGCGGAGATCACCACGCAGGTAATGGACGGCGCGGCCCTGCATCAGATCGTGACGACCGAATACAACGGCAAGCCGCCGACGGTCGATCAGTTCAAGACTGACCCTGGCGAATGGATCATCGTCAACTTCCAGCTCGACGACATGGTGACGCCGGCTGATGATCCCGCGCAGCAGGTAGCGATGAAGCAATTCGCGTCCGATCTGCTGGTGTTCTCGCAATGGGCGGCCGTGGCCGGTAAGGCGGTGTTTGTCGTGACCCCGATTCAGACGTGCGATACGCAAAACTCAGCCTCGATGGGATTGCTTTCAGCAATGCAGTCTGCATTCGTCGACGGCGCACCAATCCGCTTCATCGGTGGCACGCCCGTGAGCTTCGGCTTCTTGAGTGGCAAGGCGGTTCCCTCCACCACGTCGCCCGGCATTGAGCACTTCGGCGCTGATTGCAGGTCTCCCGATGCTTTTGTGCAGAACCTTCAGGTCGACTCGATTGCCGACTCGATCGCGAGCGCATACAAGGATACGGGCGCCGCGGCGCCGGCCTCCGGAGCATCAGCAACGCAGTAACCACGCATCACGCGGCCGCGCCGTTATTCCTCGCGCGGTCGCTCACTTATCCCCGCTGCCTCCGCAGTCTCTCCAGCCTCGCCTCAACCGATTCGAACGACCGCTGATAGAAGGCACCCCCCCATTGCGTGCGGACCACCTCGTGCGAGACCGCCATAGTGCCCGCACTTGTCACATGCGTGGTCGTCAGCCATGTTGCGCCCCGCGGATGTTTCAAGACCAAAGAAAAAGCCACCCTAGGGTGGCTTTTTTAGCATCGACGGTCAGATCAGTGTGCATGCCGGAGTCGGACTGCAGCAGCGGCTGCTCCCACGGCTGCGCCAATCGTCGTAGCAACCAACAAGGTCAGCGGCAGATATTGTGGCTTGAACGGGATCGACGCGACGCTGACGACCGAACCCGCCAAGCCGCCGAACGCGCTGCCTTGGAAGAGTGCGAACACCTTCAGTATCAATTTTTCCATCTACCCTCCGTTCCATTTAATCCAAACGTGAGTCAACGTTACCAATATAGCGCTGACTGTGGCAATCACAATACTAACGACCGCAATAGCCTTTTCTTTAGCAGCAAGTGTCGACGAGTGTGTCTTAGCCTCCTTCACCGCCGCGATGATTCCGTACATCACTAGGGAAGCTGCAATTGCTGCCATGCAGAGCACGGCTACTATCCCCCGGTAGGGGTGTGACGCTTCATGCCACTCCCAGACCTCAAGCCCTTCCGCACATCCTATTGCCACCGAATAAAAGCAGAGCTGGCCGTCTTGGACGATCTCCGCTGCATATTCCGTGAACGGTGTTGCCCCGCCCATAAAGAACACGATGATCCAGCCGAGGGCGATGGGGAACAGTGGCAACAGAATCGCAACGACTATCCAAACTATCGTATGAATAAAAAGCATGCCGCTGTTCTGGTCGTTCTGATCGCGATTTTGACACCGCGCTAGTGCCTTGACTCCCCCGGCGCACTTTGCGCAATCGCTAGATGAAAAAAAACCCGCGTTAGCGGGCTTTCCTGTGCGTCGCAACTTCCAAAATTTGGAATTTCATCTTCCAAAAATCTTGTTTTCTGCGCTGCGAGCACTCGTAAGTGCTTGAATTCTTTGGGGTGGCTGATGGGACTCGAACCCACGACGACAGGAATCACAATCCTGGACTCTACCAACTGAGCTACAGCCACCGCTGTTCCAACTATCTTCTTGCTGTCGCTGCTTTGTGAGCGGCGTCAATCAAGAAGCAAGATTATATACACGACAGATCGGGCTTGCCTAGCCCCTTTATTCAAATATTTCAGAAGAAAGCTCGGCCGACGCTTCCATGGGACCGCGCAGATGCGCGCGCGCTTCTTCGAAGATCGCGAGATCGGCCTTGGCGAGCTTGCGGTTGTCCGACAGCACGCGACGCCAGCCACGTGCGCCTGCTTCGCCGCGATACAGCCCCAGCGCGTGACGTGTGATCGCGCCCAGGTAGGTGCCGCGCGCGATTTCGCTCGCGCAATATTCCACGAGCTTCGCTTCGACTTCGTCGCGCGTGAGTGCCGCTTCGCTTGCGCCGTAGAAACGCGCATCGACGTCGGCCAGCACGTAGGGGTTGTGATAAGCCTCACGTCCGAGCATTACGCCGTCGACGTGCTCGAGGTGCTCAGCCACTTCGTCGAGCGTCTTGATGCCGCCGTTGATGATGATCTCGAGCTGCGGGAAATCGCGCTTGAGCCGGTACGCGTAGTCGTACTTGAGCGGCGGGATCTCGCGGTTTTCCTTCGGGCTCAGGCCCTTCAGGATGGCGTTGCGCGCGTGGACGATGAAAACCGTGCAGCCCGCATCCGCGATGGTGCCGACGAAATCGCGCACGAACGCGTAGTCCTCGACCGCATCCACGCCGATACGGTGCTTGACCGTCACCGGCACTGAGACCGCGTCGCGCATCGCCTTCACGCAATCGGCCACGAGCTGCGGCTCGTTCATCAGGCACGCGCCGAACGCGCCGCGCTGGACGCGCTCGGACGGGCAGCCGCAATTCAGGTTGATCTCGTCATAGCCCCATTGCTCGCCGAGCTTGGCCGAGCGGGCGAGATCGGCCGGTTCGCTGCCGCCGAGCTGCAGCGCGACGGGCGCTTCGTCGGGCGTGAACGCGAGATGGCGCGGCACGTCGCCGTGGAGCAGGGCGCCTGTCGTCACCATCTCCGTATACAGCCACGTGTGCCGGGAGATGAAGCGGTGCAGCGAGCGACAGTGGCGATCGGTCCAGTCCATCATCGGGGCGACGGACACGCGGCGGGGACTGGCGATACGGTTGGCGGACATGGCAAATCGGTGCGCGAGAGGCGCGGCAAGCGTGGATCAGCCTTCTATTTTATCGCAAGCGGCCACGACCGTTCTCTGCGATTTTGCACTGCGGCAATGCGGGTGGGCACCCAGGGTGATATGCGGAGTGGCTTGCGGGAAGCGCTTCCAGCGTGCCCTAAAGCGCGAAAGACCCTTCACGGGTTATGTAATCCCTGGTTTGTTTGGTGCTCCGCGCAAGAAATTTTGGGACGTCCTTTTAGGGTCTGTTCGTCGCTCAGGCACGCCAGGACTGGCAGACGCGATTGTTTCCGGCGCTGGAATAGTAAATTCGGATTATCGCGATTATTTTTCAATAGTAGGTGTATACACTAGGTCTCATTGACGCAGCTCGTGGGCAATGACCTCCCAGGCGCGGCGCCATCCCCGAACCGCAACTGAACCTGATCTTGGAGCCCACCATGAAGACCAAACTGATCGCAGCGCTGCTGGTCGCAGCTTCCGCTTCTATCGCCGCTCCCGCCTTCGCGAGCGGCTATGGCCCGGCACCGTTCTACCGTCCGGACGTTGGCGCACCGGCTTCGCAGCAAGGCCAGAGCGTCCAGACCGTCACCGCCGAACGCGCCCAGCAGCAAGGCGTCGATTCGTCGTACGGCGGTGTGACGGGTGTGGCGACGCAGTCGGGCACCCGCACCGCGCAGACGCCGCGCGCGCAGCAAGTGTTCTTCGGCCAGTAAGCCTTTCGCTGTCTGAAGCGCCGCCCGTCAGCCGGGCGGCCCGAACGCCGGGTGTCCTCAGGACCCCGGCGTTTTGTTTGTGCGCTCGCACAGCCGGCGATGGGTGGTGCCGGTCTCGCTCAGGGCGCGGCGCGCACGCGCTGGTCGATCGCCTCGCGGATGCGGTCGAATGCGGCATCGAATGCGTTGTCCTGGGTGGGAAAGCGCCCGGCGGCTACGCCGTCGATGGGCACGTTGGCGTGCGTGTTGTCGGTGAGGCTGTGGATCGCCTGGGTCGAAACGAAGTAGCCGGCCGCATGGTCGCCATCCACGCCCGCGGTCATGTCGAATCCCATGTAGTTGTAGCTGCGTCGATTTTCCATGCCCCTTTCTCCTCTCGCGTTCCTGCCGATTCTGGCACGACTGGCGCGCCCGGCGCCGTGCGCTGCGCATGGCACGGCCGCATTCGAACCGGCCGTCCCGTACGCTGTACTAACATGACCTGCGAGGGTGTGCTTCGCGCGTGCCGCGGCGCGCATTTGCAACGCTAGACCGTTGCTGGCCAACCCGGAGGTGAACAATGAAGAAACGTGTGTTGCTTCTTGCCGCGCTGGCGCTCCCGGGCGTGCTCGTGTCGGCGTATTCCTTCGCTCAGCAGCCGCCCCGTCCGGGGCCGAACGAATACCACGGCGGGCCGCCGCCCGATCATCCGCCGCCCGATATGCCCGCACCGCAGTGGCACAAGGGCGACCGGGTCGCGCCCGAGTTCCGCGATCGTCAATACGTAGTCGAAGACTGGCGTGAGTATCACCTGAAGCCGCCGCCGCGCGGCTATCACTGGGTCGGCGTGGGCGGTCAGTACTATCTGGTGCGCAATTCGAACTGGACCGTGGAGCGCGTCGGGCCGTAACACCACCTGAGAAGGCGACATGCGCGCGGTCAATGGTGTGGCGGCTGGAGCCGCTGTGGCCTGAGTTGCCGCGTGCCGCGCAGCCTGTCGATCGCAGGGCCGGGCCGGCTGAGCCGCGTTCGGCCTTTTTTGCGTGCCGACCCGGCAACCGCACGGTAGCTGTGCTGCCACCACGCGTGTTGCCGCGCCCATGCGGGGGCCTCGCGCGGGCCGGACGGATGGTCCGGCGCCTGAAAAAAATCGGCCGGCGTGATAGTTTCGCCGTTCCCTCCAACCAGACGATGGAAAACGCTTCGATGGAATACCGCACTCTCGGCGACACGGACGTCAAGGTGAGCCTGATCGGCCTCGGCACGATGACTTGGGGCGAGCAGAACACCGAGCGCGAAGCGCACGAGCAGATCGATTACGCGCTCGATCGCGGCGTCACGCTCATCGATGCCGCGGAAATGTATCCGGTGCCGCCGCGCCCTGAAACGCAAGGGCAGACCGAACGCTTCATTGGCACGTGGCTCGCGCAGCATCGCGGCGCGCGCGACAGCATCGTGCTCGCGACCAAGATGACGGGCCCGGCGCGTCAGCCGCACAATCCGCGTCATATCCGCGGCGCGGGCAATCAGTTCGACCGCAAGAACCTGACCGAGGCGCTCGACGGCAGCCTCAAGCGCCTGCAGACCGATTACGTCGATCTCTATCAGTTGCACTGGCCCGATCGCAGCACGATGACCTTCGGCCGCAACGCTTATCCGTGGATCGACGATGCTTATACGGTGCCGATCGAGGAGACGCTCGCTGTGCTGGCGGATTTCGTGAAGGCGGGCAAGGTGCGCCATATCGGCGTGTCGAACGAGACGCCCTGGGGCGTCGCGCAATTCCTGCGCGCCGCCGAAAAGCTGGGTCTGCCGCGCATCGTCAGCATTCAGAATCCGTATAGCCTTCTCAATCGCACCTTCGAAAGCGGGCTGTCCGAATTCTCGCATCGCGACGGCATTGGCCTGCTGGCGTATTCGCCGCTCGCGTTCGGCTGGCTCTCGGGCAAGTACGAGGGCGGCGCGCGGCCCGAGGGCGCGCGCATCACCCTGTTCGAGCGCTTTCAGCGCTATAGCAAGCCGCAGGCGGTGGCGGCCACGTCGCGCTATGTGGCGCTCGCGAGGGAGCTGGGGCTAACGCCTGCGCAATTCGCGCTCGCGTTCGTCAACAGCCGCCCGTTCGTGACGAGCAACCTGATCGGCGCGACTTCGGTGACGCAGTTGAAGGAGAATATCGGCAGCGTCGATGTCAGGCTCTCGCCCGAAGTGCTCGCGCAGATCGACGTGCTGCACGAAGAGCAGCCCAATCCCGCGCCGTGAATTTGGCTTGATCAAGCGTTGCGCGTGCTGGCATCATGCGGCGCGCGCCGTCCAGTCCACTGGACGCGCGCCTTGCTTGACCCGCTCGACCCGAATCATCCGACCCGAGCCCCTTAGCGGAGTATCACAACAATGACGAGCGCACGCGACGCGCAACCACCCCAATCGCCGCCCTCATGGGGCTGGCCCCTTTTTATTTTGCTGGCCGTTGCCGGTCTGTTCTATGTGAAGTGGTTCCCGTATTACCACCGCGCATTCACGGCCGAGGCAACGCATTCGATCGGCAAATCCATCCTGATGGGCGGTGAGGCGAGCGCGCCCGAGCCTTCCCTGGGCGCCGCGCTCGACTATGCCTTGGCCTATGGCAAGGCGATCTGGCAAGCGATGGTGCTGGGCCTGCTGCTCGGCTCGGGCGTCCAGGCGCTGCTGCCGGCGCAGTGGATCGCGCGCGTGCTCGGACGCCACGGCTTCGGCAGCGTGGCGGCGGGCGGCCTGCTCGCGGTGCCTGGCATGATGTGCACGTGCTGCGCGGCGCCCGTGGTGGCGGGGCTGCGGGCGCGCAATGCGTCGCCGGGCGGGGCGATCGCCTTTTGGCTCGGCAACTCGGTTCTCAACCCCGCGACGCTCGTGTTCATGGGCTTCGTGCTGGGCTGGCAGTGGAGCGCGCTGCGCCTCGTGCTGGGTCTGTTGATGGTGTTCGGCCTCGGCTGGCTCGCGAACCGGCTGGTGACGCAGGAGGAGGCGCTTGCCGCCGACTCGCGGCTCGCGATGTTCGCGCAGGAGCAGGCCGAAGCTGGCAACGTGTTCGCGCGCTGGCTGCGGCTTTTCGTACGCATGGCGGTGCGCCTCGTGCCGGAATACATCGTGCTCGTGCTGTTGCTGGGCGCGGCGCGTGCGTGGCTGTTTCCCCACATCGGGCCCGAGGTCACCAGCAGTCTCGGCTGGATCGTCGCTTTCGCGGTGGCCGGCATGCTGTTCGTGATCCCGACCGCCGGCGAGGTGCCGATCATTCAGGCGATGCTCGCGCTCGGCATGGGTGTGGGGCCGGCCGGCGCGCTGCTGCTGACGCTGCCGCCCGTGAGCGTGCCGTCGTTCGCGATGCTGGCCGGGTCGTTCCGCGTGCGCACGCTGGCGCTGGTGGGCGCGGTGGTCGTGGCGTTCGGCGTCGTGGCGGGGCTCGCGGCGCTCACGCTGGGGTTCTAGGGCCTGTCGTTAGCGCGAACGAGCCCTAAGATAAGGCTTATGCATCAACGGCGGAAGGCTGGCTTGCTGGCTGGCCATCCGCACAGAAAAGGGCTCCGGCCCAGGAACCGCCATGGCAAAGCAAAAAACGAATCCGAAACTCGAACAGGCCCTCACGCGCGGCGATCTCGCCATCCGTCAGGCCAACTCCGCTCGCGCGACGGCGGTCTTGCGCGCGCTCGGCAAGATGATCGTCGAGGCATCGGCGACCATCGGCGTCGAGGCGCACACGTCGATCCCCGACGGCGACCGCATCTACGATCCCGCAGACGGCCTCTGGCCGCAGCAGTTGCTGATCTCGCTCGACGGCCCCGTTGAAGACTCGGACCCCGAGGAGATCCGCACGATCCGCCTGCTTGCCCAGTCGCAGGGGACGCTGTTTCGCGTCGAATGGCATCGCGCCGATGGCAAGATCGGCAGACAGGAGGGGGGGCCGTTCGCCACCGTCGCGTTCATTTCGGACGTCGACATTCCCTGGGGCGACGACGAGGACTGAGCGGCTTGCGTATTGCGCCGGAGGGTTGCCTGAAGGTTGCGTGAGGGCTGCATGAGGACCGCCTGAGGGCCGGCCGCGGAGCGCGGATCTCGGGCGCGTCGGGCATGCACACGCGCACAGACACCCGGCGCCGCGCGTTCGGCAACGCCCACGCGCCTTAGCGCATCATGCGCCGCCGGAACAGGATCGAGGCGACGCCGAAAGGCACCAGCACATAAAGCACGAGCACGGCGAGATGCAGTCCCGCGTGCTCGATCGGGCGCCCGAGCATGGCCGGGCGGATCAGCTCGACGGCATGCGCGAGCGGCAGCATCAGCGTGACGTGCTGTGCCGCTGCGGGCAATTGCGCGATCGGAAAGAACACGCCGGAAAGCAGCAGCATCGGCGTGAGCACGAGCGTCTGATAGAACATGAAGAAGTCGTAGGACGGCGCGAGCGCGGTGACGATCATCGCGCAACTTGCGAACGCGAGGCCCGCGAGCGCGATCACGGGCAGGGCGAGCAGCATCGACGGAAAGCTCGCGTAGCCGAGCAGGCCCGCCACGATCATGATGGCCGCGCCCGATAGCACCGACTTGCTGGCGGCCCACACCACTTCGCCGAGCACCACGTCGCCGAGCGAGAGCGGCGTGTGCATGATCGCTTCCCACGTGCGCTGCACGTGCATGCGGGAGAAGCCCGAGTACATCGACTCGAAGCTCGCCGACATCATCACCGACGACGACACCGTGCCCGCCGCCAGAAACGCGATATACGAGACGCCATCGACGTGGCCCACCATCAGCCCGAGCCCGAAGCCGAGGCCGAACAGATAGATCATCGGATCGGCGAGATTGCCGAACATCGATGCGATCGCGAGCTTGCGCCAGACGAGGTAATTGCGTCGCCACACGGCGATCCAGTGCGTCGCGTTGGACGGTAGCGCCGCCCGCGGCTCGCGCAGGGGCGACGTGGCGGGGCGTGTGGGCGGCGGGGATTGAGTGCGTGTCTGCATGGTGGCTGTTCGTGGATGCGCTCGGGGTCGGCCCTGTCGCAGGCTCAGTGTTGCCGCATGGTTAGTCCTGCATCTCGCGGCCCGTGAGCCGCAAGAAGACGTCTTCGAGATTCGCGGGCCGGTGCAGATAGCGCAAATCCGAGCGATGGCGCAGCAACGCGTGCACGGGCGCGGCTTCGTCGACATAGCAGAAGAGCGTCTCGCCGCTGATCTCGGTGCGCTTGGCGAGCGGGGCGAGCTCGTCGCGCAGCGCCGTTGGGTCCGGGCCGTAGACCTCGATCACGTCGCAGCCGATTTCCGATTCGATCAGCGCCTTCGGTGCGCCCTCGGCGATCTTGCGGCCTTCCTCGATCACGCAGACGCGATTGCAAAGCCGTTCGGCTTCCTCCATGAAATGCGTCGTGAGGAGGATCGTCTTGCCGCGCGCGAGCAGCGAGCGCAGCCGTTCCCAGATCAGATGGCGCGCCTGCGGGTCGAGGCCCGTGGTGGGTTCGTCCATCACCAGCACGTCGGGGTCGTTGACGAGCGCGCGCGCCAGCGTCAGACGCCGGCGCATGCCGCCCGAGAGCTCGCCGACGCGCGCGTCGGCCTTGCTTTCGAGGCGCGCGAATTCGAGCAGCGGCGCCACGAGCGCGCGCGTTTCGCGCGCGGACAGCCCGAAGTAGCGGCCGAACACGAGAAGGTTCTCGCGCACGGTGAAGTCGGGGTCGAGATTGTCGAACTGAGGCACCACGCCCACGCGTGCGCGCGCATGGCGCGCACGCGTGGGCACGGGTTCGCCGCACAGGCTGATGCGTCCGGCGTCGGGGGAAACGATGCCGAGCAGCATGCGCAACGTGGTGGTCTTGCCCGCGCCGTTGGGGCCAAGGAGCCCGAAGCATTCGCCGGGAACGACGTCGAACGACAGGCCGTTCACGACCGCCCTGTCTCCATAGTGCTTGATCACCTGCTCGAATTCGATGGCGGGCATGTTTGAGCGGCCGTTCATGTAAGCGCGTGCGTAGTGCACGTTGTAAGGCGGCCTATTCTAGTGCATTGCCGGGCATGCGGTTGGCGGCGCCACGAGCGCATCCGCGATGCGTGCGACGCACCGATGCCCCGTCAATGGCTGCCGCGACAATTATCGTTTTCGCGCAAACCCAGTGCCGGTGCACCATGCGCGTGCACGCACACCTGGCGTTTTCCATCCCTTGCGTGTCGAATTGCGGCGCACCATCATGCGATTGTGACCTGCGTTTCCAGGCGGGTAGGGAGAGGTGATTATGGCGAGCTACAAGAAGATTCTGCTTTGCTACGACGGCTCGCGCGAAGGCCGCAAGGCGTTGCGTTGTGGAGCGGATCTGGCGTTGGACCTGCACGCGGAGACGCATTTGCTATCGGTGGTCGACATGCGCTCGACGATCGCGCAAAGCGCGGGCTTGCTCACGGATGTGGCGTGTGGGCGCTTCGAAGAAACGGCGCGCGAGATTCTCCAGGAAGGCGTGGACTGGCTGACCGAGCGTGGCGTGCGCGCGCAGGGCCACTTCGCGTTCGGGCATCCGATCGACGAGATTGCAAATCTTGCCAACGAGTTGCACGTCGATCTCGTGGTGGTGGGGCACCGCTGCCGCACCGGGCTTTCGCGCTGGTGGATGGGCGCGGGCAATACGCCGCTGCTCGACCGCGTGACGTGCAGCATCCTCGTGGCCTGTTCTTCGGCGGCCGAGGAAAAACAGCAGCAGGCGGCCGCCTAGCCGCGGCTGCGATCTACGCGTTGTGTGGGCGCTGTTGCGGCGTCCACACAACGATCCCAAGGCAGCGGCCTCGGTCAGAATGGCTCGCCGCAGTTCTTCCCGCAGTCCTTCCCGCGGTCCTTCCCGCGGTCCTTCCATTTCTCGCGAGTACCCTCAATTCGACGCGTTTGCGCCGTTGCCGGTATCCGGCTCGTTCAATTCCACAGCGGCGAGCTTCCACGAAAACAGTCCATGGCGTTGCAGAATGGCGGCATAGCGCTCGCTCCTGGCGTTGCGTTGCCAGGTGACGGCAAACGTGTTCAGCCCGCGATAGCCCGCCGAGGATTGCGCACGCGACTGCTCGGGTTGCGGTTGTGGCGGTTGCGCCTGTGCGCCCGAATTGCCGGACGCGGGAGGCGTGGATTCGCCCGGCGTGGACTCGCCCGGCGTGGATTCGCCCGCTTGCGACGATGGCGGTGCCCCGGACGGTTGCGCAGGCGCGGGCCGCTCGCCTGGCTTGCCAGTCGGCGGCATGCCGCTGAGCAGCGCGGCGACGCCGTCGGGTGTGACATATGCGTCCACGAGCGGGCCAATCAGCACGCTGCCGATCACCGCGCCAAAGAGCTGCAGCGGGTTGCTGGCATGCGCTGCCTCGATACGCTGTTGCAGCATCTCGCCGATCTGTTGCTTCAGGCTCACGCGTAGCGCCGGGTAATCGACGTACTCGTCCAGAGCGGTGGCGTCGCGCGCGTCGGCGGCTGCCTTGAGATGATTCAGGGCGATGTAAGGCGACGCATAGCCGTAGCCTGCCGCAGCCACGATCGCAACCGCCGCGACGGCGATTGCGACGGGCTTCTTCCAGCTAGCCGATTTGCGGGGATTCGTTTGGATGTCGGTCATTGAGTAGGGCAACCCTGAAATAGGCAAACAGGGTGTTGACCGCGCGCAATCAAAAACGATCCCTGGCGTGTCGATTACTGAGCGACTGCGGGGCGACTGCGGCGCGATTACTTCGCCAGCGCGGAGGGCAGGTCGGCTTGCTGTTCCGCGATGCAGCGGTCGATGGCGCTGCAGACCGCCTCCATCGTGCCCACCATGATGAGCCGCGACTGGCCATGATAGACGCGCACCGGCGCGCGGCGGCCCGGCTGTTCCGCATTCAGCGTGCTGTTGAGCGAGACGCGCGCGAAGGCCGGTTGCGCCGAAGGCAGCGCGGGGGCTGCATCTTCGCGCTCCATGTTCTCGAAGAGCGAACCATTGACCTGGCGGCCCAGCGCGGCCGCGGAGGCGCGCGCCTCACGCATTGCGCACGAGGCAATCCCGCGCAGATGACGCAGACGGCCGAATTGACGAAAGGGCAACAGGCGGGCAAGGCGTTCCATGACTCTCTCCAGGCGGAATTATCAGAATTCGGTGGGGCGGATCAGACCGACGGCAATGCCTTCGAGTGCGAAGTCGGCGCTGCCGACCGCCACGAAGATGTTCTCGTAGTCGGGGTTCTCGGCAATCAGCTCGATGCCGTTGGGCTGCCGCTTCAGGCGCTTCACGGTCACGTCGTCGCCCAGGCGCGCAACGATGATCTGGCCGTCTTTCGCTTCGCTCTTTTTCTGCACGGCGAGCAGGTCGCCGTCGAGGATGCCCGCGTCGCGCATGGACAGGCCGCGCACCTTCAGCAGATAGTCGGGCCGGCTCGAGAAGAGCGCCGGGTCGCAGGTGTAGTTCTGCGAAATGTGCTCTTGCGCGAGGATCGGGCTGCCCGCCGCGACGCGGCCAACGAGCGGCAGCGAGAGCTGCATGATGCTCGCGTGCGGCAGCGTGAATTGGTGCGGCAGGTCGTCCGGGCCGGGCAGCAGGCGAATGCCGCGCGAAGCGCCCGCAGCCAGCTCGATCACGCCCTTGCGCGCCAGCGCCCGCAGGTGTTCCTCCGCCGAGTTGGCCGAGCTGAAGCCCAGTTCGGCGGCGATTTCGGCGCGCGTGGGCGGAAAGCCCGTGCGCTCGATCGCGCGGCGGATCAGATCGAAAACCTGCTGCTGTCGTGCGGTGAGTTTGGTCATGGCGCCACTGTATGTTTGAACAGGTGACTGTATTTTTATACAGTACTCGCCGCTTTTCAAGTGTTACTTGAGGTTTGTGATCGGGATGGCGCCGCGGCGGCGCTTTCCTGCGCTCATCCCGACGAAATCGCAGACGAAAACGCGCTCGAACGCCCGATTCCTCCGTCCTTACCACTTTTGCGTATTAAAAAATGAGAAAACATCATTTTTAATAATGTAAGCCAATCGCTAGACTGGCCTCCATCGATTGCTGCACGACAAACGAAAACGCACGACGACACGGAGAAAAAGCAGATGAAACAAGGCACTACGGGGCGCGCATGGGTCAGGACGCTGGCGGCGAAACTGGTGATTGGCGTGGCGCCGCTTCTGGGCATGGCAGCGCTGGCGCCGGCCGCTCATGCGGACACGTCGCTGCTCAACGTCTCCTACGATCCCACGCGTGAGTTGTATCAGGACATCAATGCGGCCTTCATCAAGGAGTGGAAGGCCAAGACGGGCGAGACGCTCACCATCAAGCAGTCGCACGGCGGCTCGGGCGCGCAGGCGCGCTCGGTGCTCGACGGGCTGCAGGCCGACGTCGTGACGCTCGCGCTCGCCTGGGACATCGACGCGCTCGCCAACAAGGGGCTGATCGAGAGGGACTGGCAAAAGCGCCTGCCCGACAATGCGTCGCCCTACACCTCGACCATCGTGTTTCTCGTGCGCAAGGGCAATCCGAAGCACATCAAGGACTGGGACGATCTAGTGAAGCCTGGCGTCTCGATCGTCACGCCCAATCCGAAGACTTCGGGCGGAGCGCGCTGGAACTACCTCGCGGCCTGGTCCTATGCGCTGCATCAGCCCGGCGGCAACGAGCAGAAGGCGAAGGAATTCGTCACGAAGCTCTACAAGAACGCCGGCGTGCTCGACTCGGGCGCGCGCGGCGCGACCACGAGCTTCGTGCAGCGCGACATCGGCGACGTGCTGATCGCCTGGGAAAACGAGGCATTCCTCTCGCTCAAGGAGTTCGGGCCGGAGAAGTTCGAGATCGTGGTGCCTTCAGCGAGCATCCTGGCGGAGCCGCCGGTTGCCGTGGTCGACAAGGTCGTGGACAAGCGCGGCACGCGCAAGGTGGCGCAGGCGTACCTCCAGTTCCTCTATAGCGAAGAAGGCCAGGAGATTGCTGCGAAGAACTTCTATCGTCCGCGCTCGGACAAGGTGCCCGCAGCGCTCACGGCGAAGTTTCCGAAGCTCAAGCTCTACACGGTCGACGACACCTTCGGCGGCTGGACCAACGCCCAGAAAACGCATTTCGCCGATGGCGGCGTGTTCGATTCGATTTATCAACCGCAGTAATTGGCTGCAAAACGCGGCTGCAATGAGCGGCTGCAAAACGCGGCTCGAACAAGCGGCTGCGGCAAGCAACGCAGACGACGACAACAAGGCGCGCCCGACGAGGCGCGCTTTTCGACGCGGGACGCCCCATGCGCCGCACGCAACGAGGGTGTCCCCGCGCAACCCATGTGAAGAGATAGAGCATGACGACGTTTCGATTACAGAGGCCAGGCGCGCTGCCGGGATTCGGCGTGACGCTCGGCATCACGGTGGCGTATCTGAGCCTCGTGGTGCTCATTCCGCTGGCGGCCACGTTCCTGAAGACCGCGACGCTCGACTGGGCGCAGTTCGTGCGCGCCGTGGCGTCGCCGCGCGTGATCGCGTCTTACCGCCTCACGTTTTTCTCCGCGCTCGGCGGCGCGCTCATCAACGCGGTGTTCGGATTTTTGCTCGCGTGGGTGCTGGTCCGCTACACGTTTCCGTTCAAGCGCGTGATCGATGCGCTCGTCGATCTGCCGTTCGCACTGCCGACTTCGGTGGCGGGCATCTCGCTAGCCGCCGTGTATGCGGGCAACGGCTGGATCGGGCAGTACCTCCAGCCGCTAGGCATCAAGATCGCGTTCACGCCGCTCGGTGTGCTCGTGGCGCTGACCTTCATCGGCTTGCCGTTCGTCGTGCGCACGGTGCAGCCCGTGCTCGAGGAGTTCGAGCGCGAGCAGGAGGAGGCCGCCGCGTGCCTGGGCGCGTCGCGCTGGCTGACGTTTCGCCGCGTGGTGCTGCCGGCCGCGCTGCCCGCGCTGCTCACGGGCTTTGCGCTCGCGTTCGCGCGCGCGTTGGGCGAGTACGGCTCGGTCATCTTCATCGCCGGCAATGTGCCGATGAAGTCGGAAATCACTTCGCTGCTCATCATCACGAAGCTCGAGCAATACGACTACGCGGGCGCAACGGCGCTCGCGGTGGTGATGCTGTGCGTGTCGTTCGTCATGCTGCTCTTCATCAATACGCTGCAGTGGTATCTGCAGCGGCGCACGAGCCGCGGGGCGTCGTCGGCAGGCGCGCGGAACGTGCCGAATGCGACGATTGCGGCGAATGCGTCAGCCACCGCAGGAGGTGCGCAATGAGCACTGCAGTCCGTCAAAAGGGCGCGCGCCGAGCGGGCGTGGCCCGTCGTCCAGATCCCGTTACCGAAGCGCTGTGGGTGCGCTGGCTCCTCACCGGCATCGCGCTCGCGTTTCTCGCGCTGTTTCTGGTGGTGCCGCTCGTCGCGGTGTTCTGGCAGGCCTTGAGCAAGGGCATCGGCTTTTATTTCGAATCGCTCGCCGACACCGACGCGCTCGCCGCAATCAAGCTCACGCTGATCACCGCAGCGATTGCCGTGCCGCTCAATCTGGCGTTCGGTCTCGCCGCGTCGTGGGCGATCGCCAAGTTCGAGTTCCGCGGCAAGGCGCTGCTCACGACCTTGATCGACCTGCCGTTTTCGGTTTCGCCCGTGATTTCAGGGCTCATCTACGTGCTGCTGTTCGGCGC
The DNA here is from genome assembly GCF_004353915.1 of Paraburkholderia silviterrae. Taxonomy (GTDB): domain Bacteria; phylum Pseudomonadota; class Gammaproteobacteria; order Burkholderiales; family Burkholderiaceae; genus Paraburkholderia; species Paraburkholderia silviterrae. The sequence continues at coordinate 410,251 of NZ_SMRP01000002.1, forward strand.
GCAGGGCTGGCTCGGTCCCTGGCTCGCCGACCACGACGTGCAGATCATCTTCGCGGTGCCGGGCATCGTGCTCGCGACGATCTTCGTGACGTTCCCGTTCGTCGCGCGCGAGCTGATCCCGCTGATGCAGGCCCAAGGCAACGACGAGGAAGAAGCGGCGCACGTGCTGGGCGCGTCGGGCTGGCAGATGTTCCGGCGCGTGACGCTGCCCAATATCCGCTGGGGCCTGCTGTACGGCGTGATTCTCTGCAATGCGCGCGCGATGGGCGAGTTTGGCGCGGTCTCGGTGGTGTCGGGCCACATTCGCGGCCAGACCGACACCATGCCGCTGCACGTCGAGATCCTCTACAACGAATACAACTTCGCGGCCGCGTTCGCCGTGGCCTCGCTGCTCGCGTTGCTCGCGCTCGTCACGCTCGGTCTGAAGCTGCTGGCCGAGCGCCACTTGTCCGCCGAATTGCGCGATGCGGCTGACGTGCCGGCCTTCGCGGGACCGCTGGGTGCGCCGGGCACCGGCAACGCACAACACGCACAGCACGCCGGCGTCCTGCGCCAGGCGCTTGAACAGGGAGAGCTGTAAAGATGGGCATCATCGTTCGCAATCTGCAAAAGCGCTTCGGCGACTTCACGGCACTCGACAATGTTTCGCTCGATTTCCCGGCAGGGGAGCTGGTGGCTTTGCTCGGGCCTTCCGGTTGCGGCAAGACCACGCTGCTGCGCGTGATCGCGGGTCTCGAATACGCCGATGAAGGCCAGGTCGTGCTTCAAGGCCAGGACGTGGGCACGGTGGGCGCGCGCGAGCGCCAGGTGGGCTTCGTGTTCCAGCATTACGCGCTGTTTCGCCATATGACCGTGTTCGAGAACGTGGCCTTCGGGCTGCGCGTGAAGCCGCGCAACGAGCGTCCCTCCGAAGCGCAGATCCGCGAGAAAGTGCATGAGCTACTCAAGCTCGTGCAGCTCGACTGGCTCGCGCAGCGCTATCCGTCCGAGCTTTCGGGCGGCCAGCGCCAGCGCATCGCGCTCGCGCGCGCACTGGCGGTGGAGCCAAAAGTGCTGCTGCTCGACGAGCCGTTCGGCGCGCTCGACGCCAAGGTGCGCAAGGAGCTGCGCAGCTGGCTGCGGCGCCTGCACGACGACCTGCACATCTCGACGATCTTCGTCACGCACGACCAGGAAGAGGCGCTCGAAGTGGCCGACCGCATCGTCGTGATGAATCATGGGCATGTGGAGCAGGTGGGCAGCCCCCAGGACGTGTACGATCACCCACAATCGGCGTTCGTCTACGAGTTCCTGGGCGCGGCGAACCGTCTGCGTGGCCGCGTCGATGCGCACGGCTTCGTGGCCGACGGCGCGGCGCAGCCTATCGCGGTCCAGGCCGGCTTCGAAGGCCCCGCACTCGCCTATGTGCGGCCGCACGATCTCGTGCTGCACCGCGAGGCCGATGCGCATCGCGACGGCATCGTCGTGGACGTTCGCCGTGTGGTGACACTGGCCGGCGCCGTGCGCGTGGAACTGGAAAGCCGCACGGGCGGCGCGCTCGAGGCGCAGCTCGACCGCGAGACGTGGCGCACGCTGAGCCTTTCGGTCGGCGACGGCGTGACGGCGGTGCCGCGCGGGCTGCGCGTGTTTCCCGCCTGATCGCCCAATGAGAGCGATGTGATAATCGTCAGAATGCGTCTTGCGACAAGGGGCGCAGCCCATGCGCCGTCGCACAGCGGATCAACGAATAACGAATAATCGGTCGGCAGTTCCGGAGAGAAGAACATGAATTTTCAGCAGTTGCGTTTCGTGCGCGAAGCCGTGCGGCAGAACATGAACCTGACCGAAGTGGCAAACGTGCTCTACACGTCGCAGTCGGGCGTCTCGAAGCAGATCAAGGATCTGGAGGACGAGCTCGGCGTCGACATCTTCATTCGCCGCGGCAAGCGCCTCACGGGCCTCACGGAGCCGGGCAAGGCCGTGCATCAGCTGATCGAGCGCATGCTGCTCGACGCCGAGAACCTGCGCCGCGTGGCGCGCCAGTTCGCCGACCAGGACAGCGGCCACCTCGTGGTGGCCACGACGCACACGCAGGCGCGCTACGCACTGCCCAAGGTCGTGCATCAGTTCCGCGAAGTGTTTCCGAAGGTGCATCTCGCGCTGCGCCAGGGCAATCCGCAGCAGATCGCGCAGATGATCATCAATGGCGAGGCCGACATCGGCATCTCGACCGAAGCGCTCGACCGTTTCCCCGATATCGTGACGTTCCCGTGCTATTCGTGGCATCACGTGGTGGTCGTGCCGAAGGCGCATCCGCTCGTGGGCCGCGAGAACCTCACGCTCGAGGAGATCGCCGAATATCCGATCATCACTTACGATCAGGATTTCACGGGCCGCTCGCATATCGACCAGGCGTTCGCGAAGGCCGGCACCGTGCCGGACGTGGTGCTGACCGCCATCGACGCGGACGTGATCAAGACCTACGTCGAGCTGGGCATGGGTGTGGGCGTGGTGGCGGCGATGGCCTACGACCCGAAGCGCGACAGCGAGCTCGTCGCGCTCGACACGCAACATCTGTTCGAGGCCAGCACGACGCGCGTTGGCCTGCGCAAGGGCGCCTTCCTGCGCCAATACGCCTACAAGCTCATTGAAATGTTTGCGCCCCAGCTCACGGAGCAGCAGATCGCGAGCCAGTTGCGCGAGCCGGCCTGAGCGGCGCGAGCCTGGCCGGGCTTTGGACGGGCTTTGGATGAGCTTTGGACGGGCTTTGAACGGGCTTTGAACGGGCTCGGGCCGGGCTTCGGACGTGCTCGCGCCGGGCTTGGGCCCGATTCCGTCCGGATTCCGCCATCGGCGTCTGGCCCGGTCTTTCGTGGGGCTTCTGTCTATGTCGGGGTGCCGCGCGGATCGCTTAAAATCGGCGCCATGAATACGCCCACCACTGCTCCCACCCCATCCCAAACCGCAGCCGGCGCCAAGGCGCTGCCGCGCGTTGCCGTGCTTGCCACCGGCGGCACCATCGCGGGCTCTGCCCCCGACGCAGCCAATACCGCCGGCTATCAGGCCGGTGTGATCGGCGTGGCGCAGTTGCTTGCGGCCGTGCCTGGCCTCGACACGGTTGCGCAGATCCACGCCGAGCAGGTGGCGAGCGTCGACAGCAAGGACATGTCGTTCGCGCTCTGGAGCACGCTCGCGCAGCGCGTGAACGCGCTGCTCGCCGGCGACGACATCGACGCCGTCGTGATCACGCACGGCACCGATACGCTCGAAGAAACCGCCTATCTGCTGCATCTCACGGTGAAGAGCGCCAAGCCCGTGATCCTGACCGCAGCCATGCGGCCCGCCTCGGCGCTTTCCGCGGATGGCCCGCTGAACCTGCTCAACGCGGTGACGCTGGCGGCGAGCGGCGAGGCAATGGGGCAGGGCGTGCTGGTGGCGTTCAACAACCGCATCCATTGCGCGCGCGACGTTACCAAGATCAGCACCTACGCGGTGGACGCGTTCCAGTCGCCCGAGATCGGCGCGCTGGGCTGGGTGCAGGATGGCCGGGTGGAGTTCCAGCGGCGCGCGCTGCGCCCCCATACCGTGGATGCGCCGTTCACGGCAGACGCGCAATGGCCGCACGTCGAGATCGTTACGAGCTATGCAGGCGTATCGCGCATTGCTGTGGATGCACTCGTGAGTGCGGGCGTGCGCGGCATCGTCGTGGCGGGCACCGGTAACGGCTCGATTCACGCCACGCTGCAGCAGGCGCTCGTTGAAGCGGCGGCGCGGGGCATCGCTGTGGTGCGCGCGTCGCGCGTGGGCTCGGGTCACGTGATGCACAACGGCGCGGCGAAGGATGATGCGCTCGGCTTCGTTTCGGCGGGCACGTTGAGCCCCTATAAGGCGCGCGTGTTGTTGATGCTCGCGCTTGCTGCGGGCACGAGCGAGAAGGCCGCGTTGCAGCGGGTGTTCGATACGTACTGAGTCGTACTGAGCGTGCGGATCGCTCGCGCTTACATGCGCCTCGCCGTCCACGCGAAGAGAAATGCAAACGGGCCTTGCGGATTGCACCGCCAAGGCCCGTTTTGTTTCCAGTTGCGCGCGATAGTGCGCGCGCTTTATTGCACGCGATATCGCACGCCTTATTGCAGCGGCGGAATCACGAGCACCTGGCCCGGATAGATCTTGTCCGGGCTCTTGAGCATCGGCGTGTTCGCCTGGAAGATGACGTCGTTCTTCGCGCCACTGCCGTAGTACTTCTCGGCGATCTTCCAGAGGTTGTCGCCCGCGACCACGGTGTGGTGCTGCGCTTGCGGCGCCGGATTCGTCACGGTCATCTGGTCGTCGACCTTGTCCACGTTCTGGACATTGCCGGCGGCCACGAGAATCTTTTCCTTCGTTGCCTGGTCGGCCGCATTGCCGCTCACCGTGACCGTGTGCGAGACGCCGTCATAGGTCACGCCGAGGTTGTCGGCGTTCAGGCCCTGCGCGCGGATGTAGGCGGCGATCGCATCGCCGGCCTTCTGGTTCAGGTCGGCGAGATTCGCGGCCGGTGCGGCTGCGGTTTCGGCCGCCTGGGCCGGTGCGGCCGCGGCGCCGAACAGCTTCTCGCCGGCTTCCTTGATGAAGTTGATAATGCCCATCGATCACACTCCTCACGTGCTGGGATTGGTTGCGTAGCCACGCATCGGGTAGCGGGTCCACCTTGCACCGTCTACATGACAGACGAATGAAAGCATGATTCTAGAAACGCGGGCACGAAGACGTCCAGCGCCGCAGCGTTAAAGAGTGTGAAAAGAAGGGGAACTCCGCGGCATGCATTGCGCGAGAGCAGGGGTGGGTGTGATGTGGAGGAGGGTGCTGCTGTGCGCTGAGTGCGCGAAGGCTGACAGGGTGCCGCGATCCGACAGGCGGACACCCGGAGACAACGTCTGACCGACCAAGGCTTCCCCGTCGTCACCGAGTGCCGCTTTCGGACCCCACTGGCCGCCCTCAGCCCAGAGCGGCCCCGATTTGCTCCGCGGCGGTTGCCGCCACCACGAAGCGCCCCACTTGTGGCCGTCGCGCGCGTGCGCGCCAGCCTGAATTTTTGTGTGATCTACCGCTGTAGAAGCATTCTTTCGAGAAGCGTTGCGCGCGAAGCCCGCGCGCAACGCCTCAACTCCATCACTGGGCTCAAAGATGAGCTCAGCAGGCGATCAAGCCGCCAGGACTTACGACTTCTTGCCTTCGGTGATCTCGAAGTTCGCCATGATCTCGAGTGCGCGGATCATCGCCGAGTGGTCCCATGCCTTGCCGCCGTTCGCGGCGCACACGCTGAAGAGCTGCTGCGCGCTTGCGGTGTGCGGCAGGGCGATGCCCAGCTTGCGTGCGCCGTCGATCGCGAGGTTCAGGTCCTTCTGGTGCAGCTCGATACGGAAGCCCGGGTCGAACGTGCGCTTGGTCATGCGCTCGCCGTGCACTTCGAGAATGCGCGACGAAGCGAAGCCGCCCATCAGTGCGCGGCGAACGCGCTCCGGATCGGCACCCGAGCGTGCGGCGAACAGCAGGGCTTCGGCCACGGCTTCGATGTTCAGCGCGACGATGATCTGGTTCGCGACCTTGGTGGTTTGCCCCGCGCCGTTCTCGCCGATCAGCGAAATGTTCTTGCCCATCAGCTCGAACAGCGGCTTGGCGATTTCGAACGACTTCTCCGGGCCGCCGACCATGATCGTGAGCGTCGCTTCGCGCGCGCCCACTTCGCCGCCCGAGACCGGTGCGTCGAGGTAGTCGCAGCCGAGCGCGTTGATCTGCTTGGCGAACTCTTGCGTTTCGATCGGCGAGATCGAGCTCATGTCGATCACGAGCTTGCCGGCCGAGAGGCCCTTCGCGACGCCGTCATCGGCGAACAGGACCTTCTGCACGTCGGGGGTGTCCGGCACCATCAGGATGACGATGTCCGAAGCCTGCGCCACGGCCGTCGAGTCGGCGACCACGGTGGTCTGCTTTTGCAGGTCTTCAGGCACCGGGAACTTGCCGTTCACGACGAGCGAGTGGCCGCCCTTGAGCAGGTTGCGCGCCATGTGCGAGCCCATGATGCCGAGGCCGATAAAACCAATCTTTGCCATCTCTATGTCTCCGTTGAGTCGAATGCGGTTCGATGTGTGGGTCGACGCGACCCGGCGCGCACCCAGTGCAGCGGGCGCGTCACGCGAGCAGCGGTCAAGGCTGACGATGCGGACTGATCAGGCGAGTTCCGCCGCGCGCCGCTGCGCGCTGCGCAGCCAGCTCAAGCCCTCGACGGTCGTCGTGCGCGGCTTGTATTCGCAGCCGATGTAGCCCTCGTAGCCGAGCGTGTCGAGCAGATCGAACAGGAAGGGGTAGTTGATTTCGCCCGTGCCCGGCTCGTTGCGGCCCGGGTTGTCGGCGAGCTGGATGTGGGCGATCTTCGCGAAGTGCTTCTTGATCGTCGCGGCGAGCTCGCCTTCCATCCGTTGCATGTGATAGATGTCGTACTGCAGGAACACGTTGTCCGAGCCCGTTTGCGCGATCACGTCGAGCGCTTCGGCCGAACGGTTCAGCGCAAAGCCCGGGATGTCGTACGAATTGCACGGCTCGACGAGCAGGCGGATGCCTTCGCGCTTGAGCTCGCCAGCGGCGTAGCCCAGGTTCTCGACGATGGTCGCGAGCGCCGTGTCGCGCTCGACGCCGGCCGTCGGAATACCCACGAGGCAGTTCAGTTGCGGCACGTTCAGTGCCTTGGCGTATTCGATTGCGCGTCCGACGCCTTCCTTGAACTCGCCCTTGCGATCGGGCAGGCAGGCGATACCGCGCTCGCCGCCTTCCCAGTTGCCGGCGGGCAGGTTGTGCAGCACGAGCTTGAGGTTGTGCGCGGCGAGGCGCTCGGCCAGCTCCGCGGCTTTGTACGGATACGGGAACAGGAATTCGACGGCATCGAAGCCCGCCTCGGCTGCCGCGGCAAAGCGGTCGAGGAACGGCACTTCGTTGAACAGCATGGTGAGATTCGCTGCGAATTTTGGCATGGTGCTGGGTCTCGCGGGTCGGTCAGTAAAAAGGAAATCAGGCAGGCGACGCGCCGGTACGGGGCGCGCCGCCTGCTTTGAGCACGCACGAGGGCGTTGCTCAGTTCAATGCGCTCTGCTTAGTCGAGTGCATTGAGGGCGCTGATGGCCGTCGGCGCATCCTCGTGCTTCTCGGCGAGCTCTTCGAACTCGTTGATCGCGTCGATCTCGGTGCCCATCGAAATGTTGGTCACACGCTCGAGAATCACTTCGACGACCACCGGCACGCTGTACTGCGCAGCCATTGCCTGCGCTTGCTTGAGCGCCGGCTCGATCTCTTCGGGCTTGAACACGCGCAGCGCCTTGCAGCCGAGACCTTCGACCACGGTGACGTGATCGACGCCATAGCCGTTCAGCTCAGGCGCGTTGATGTTCTCGAAGCCGAGCTGGACACAGTAGTCCATGTCGAACGCGCGCTGTGCCTGGCGGATCAGGCCGAGGTACGAGTTGTTCACGAGCACGTGCACGTAGGGCAGCTTGAACTGCGCGCCGGCGGCCAGCTCTTCGATCATGAACTGGAAGTCGTAGTCGCCCGAGAGCGCCACGATGGGGCGCGACGGATCGGCTGCGCGCACACCCAGCGCTGCCGGAATCGTCCAGCCGAGCGGGCCTGCCTGGCCGCAGTTGATCCAGTTGCGCGCCTTGTAGACGTGCAGGAACTGGGCGCCTGCGATCTGCGAGAGGCCGATCGTGCTCACGAAGCACGTATCGCGGCCGAACACCTTGTTCATCTCTTCGTACACGCGCTGCGGCTTGATCGGCGTGTTCTCGAAGTGCGTCTTGCGCAGCATGGTGCGCTTGCGTTCCTGGCAATCGGTCACCCACGCACTGCGATCCTTGAGCTTGCCTGCGGCCTTCCATTCCTGCGCGACTTCGACGAACAGCTCGAGCGCTGCCTTCGCGTCCGACACGATGCCCAGATCCGGGCCGAACACGCGGCCGATCTGCGTGGGCTCGATGTCGACGTGCACGAACTTGCGGCCCTTCGTGTAGACCTCGACGCTGCCCGTGTGGCGGTTCGCCCAGCGGTTGCCGATGCCGAGCACGAAGTCCGAGGCGAGCATCGTCGCGTTGCCGTAGCGGTGCGAGGTTTGCAGGCCGACCATGCCCGCCATGAGCGGGTGGTCGTCGGGGATGGCGCCCCACGACATGAGCGTCGGGATCACGGGCACGCCCACGATTTCGGCGAACTGCACGAGCAGGTCTTCAGCTGCAGCGTTGAGCACGCCGCCGCCCGAGACGATCAGCGGCTTCTCGCTTGCGTTGAGCAGTTCCAGCGCGGCTTCGATCTGCTTGCGCGTGGCGTGCGGCTTGTAGACCGGCAGCGGCTCGTAGGTGTCGATGTCGAATTCGATTTCGGCGAGCTGCACGTCGATCGGCAGGTCGACCAGCACCGGGCCCGGGCGGCCCGAGCGCATCAGGTGGAAAGCCTGCTGGAACACGCGCGGCACGAGCGCCGGCTCGCGCACGGTCACGGCCCACTTCGTGACGGGCTTGGCGATCGACTCGATGTCGACGGCCTGGAAGTCTTCCTTGTACAGACGCGCACGCGGGGCCTGGCCCGTGATCGCGAGGATAGGAATCGAGTCGGCGGAAGCGGAGTACAGACCCGTGATCATGTCGGTGCCCGCGGGGCCCGAGGTGCCGATACACACGCCGATGTTGCCGGGTGCGGCACGCGTGTAGCCTTCAGCCATGTGCGAGGCGCCTTCGACGTGGCGTGCGAGCACGTGGGTGATGCCGCCGGCCTTCTTGAGCGCCGAATACAGCGGGTTGATTGCTGCGCCGGGCACGCCGAACGCGGTATCGATACCTTCTTTCTCGAGCACCAGCACGGCTGCGTCGATGGCTCTCATCTTGGCCATGAAAAGTCTCCTGAATATGGCAAATGGCTGAAATGGCTACGCATTGGATACAGCGTTTGATGGCCACTGTAGGCTCGCAGGAAAGGTTTGATAAGATCAGTCCGGGTCGTTTATTCCGAAACAAAAAGTATGGAATGCCGTGGGGCGGCGCTTTCGGGCGCCAGCTCCCGCAGGCAGGCCGTGCGCCGGCGCCTTCGGTGCGCGGCATGGCGTCGCAGTAGGCGACACAGGAGACAGGCGATGGACCGCTTCAAGCAGATCGAAACCTTCGTGCGCGTGGCCGACGCGGGCAGCCTCGCGGCCGCCGCGCTCGAGGAAGGCGTCTCGCCGGTCATACTCGGGCGCCGGATCGACGCGCTCGAAAAGCGCCTTGGCGTGAAACTCATGTACCGCTCGACCCGGCGGCTCGTGGTGAGCGAAGAGGGCGGCGCGTTCCTCGAGCGTTGCCGCGGCCTGCTGGCGGAATGGGAACAGGCTGAAAACGAGCTCTCGGCGGGGCGGCGCGTGGTGAACGGGCACCTGATCGTTTCGGCGCCGGCGGCCTTCGGTCGCAAGCACGTGGCGCCGCTCGCGCCCGCGTTTCTGGCCGACAAGCCAGAGCTGCAAGTCTCGTTCAACCTGACCGATCGTGTGGTCGATCTGGTGCGCGAGGGCTATGACCTGTCGATTCGCATTGGCGGGTCCGTCGACCCGAATTTCGTCGCCGTGAAGCTCGCCACGAACCGGCGCGTGGTGTGCGGCACGCCCGAATACTTTCGCAAGCACGGCAAGCCGAAGACGCTCGAAGACCTGCCCAGTCACAATTGCCTCGCGTTCAATCTGCAGGGCGGCCAGAACCGCGGCTGGTATTTCCGCCGCAACGGCAAGCTCGCGACTGTGCGCGTGGGCGGCACGCTCGACTGCAACGACGGCGAGCTGCTGCACCGCTGGGTGACCGAGGGGCTCGGGCTCGGCTGGCGCTCGACGTGGGAGATCGACGCGCAACTCGCGCGCGGCGAGCTCGAGACCGTGCTCGACGAGTACGCGCTACCTGATTACGACATCCTCGCCGTCTATCCGCAGCAGCGTTACGTGCCGGCCAAGGTGCGCTATTTCATCGACTATCTGAAGGAGGTCTACGCGCGGCCGGGGTACTGGAGCGGTGTGGTGTGAGCCTGGCGCCCGCTTTCGCCCTGGTTGTGCGGTGTGTACGCGCAACGTGGCCGACGGGAATCACGCCGCTCATCGGCTATGGCGGGCGGCGACTGGGATTGCGCCGCACGCGCTTGACTGTTCGGCCGGTTTGCGCCCCCGTGCAGTCCCGATTTATTTTCTTTTTCGTCCGCATTTCGCGGGAATAAACTGGCCGCTGCGCAAGTAATGCATGTGCGGGACCGGTGTACTGGAGCCGTGTCGACGCCGGGCTGCGCGGGCGAACAGAATGTGCGGCGCGGCAAAGGGCGCTGGCGTGCGCGCCGGGTGTGGCTGAAGCCGCACGGCGCGCGAGGCGTGGGGCACGGGGGACAACGTGGGCGAATCCGCGAACGGGCAGGACGGCCAGCATGCGCGTGAGGTGCAGAACGGCGCGCATGCCGAGGCCGAGCGCAGCCGCCGTTTTCAGGCGCTGGCGCTGCCGCATCTGGACGCCGCGTACAACCTGGCCCGCTGGCTCTCGCGCAATCCCGGCGACGCCGAGGACATCGTGCAGGAAGCGTTTCTGCGCGCCTTTCGCTTCTTCGACACGTTTCGCGGCGAACAGGCGCGGCCCTGGCTGCTCGCCATCGTGCGGCGCGTCTGGTACGACGAATGGCGGCGGCGCGCGGGCGCGGAGGAAGTGGCGCCGTTCGATGAATTGCGCGACGACCAGCCGCCCGACGGCTGGGACACGGGCAGCGCCGACCCGGAAGCGCTCGCGATTCGCGCCGAGGATGCGCGGCGCGTGCAGGAGGCGCTGCAGCGCTTGCCGGTGGAGTATCGCGAGGTGCTGGTGCTGCGCGAGCTGGAGGAGATGGGTTATCGCGAGATCGCGACGGTCATCGACGTGCCGATGGGCACGGTGATGTCGCGGCTTGCGCGAGGCCGCAGACGCCTCGCCGCGCTGCTGGCGGTACCGGGGCGCGGCAATGCTGCGCCATGCGGCAGCGGCGTGGCAGGGCAGACGCAGGGGCAGGGGCAGGCTAGCGGCACAAGCAGCAAGACGGATTACGGGGAAAGCAGCAAAGCGTGGAGACCATCCGGCCGGGGGCCCGACGGCCGGTTCCGTGAGGAGCCGGCCGTCGACGGCGGACCGCGCGGGCCCAATGATCCGCTTGCGCAAGGCCCTGCTACGGAGGCGCCAGATGAACTGTGACGAAGCGCGCCCGCTGGTCGACGCGAGCATCGACCATGAACTTTCCGCCGCCGACGAATGGCGCGTGCGCGAGCATCTCGCTGGCTGCGCGCAATGCCGCCAGGAGGCCGCGAACGTGCAGGCCATTTCCCGTATGACGCGTGCGGCGCCCTACCATCGGGCGCCGGAAAGCCTGGCGGTGCGCATTGCGGCGGCTTTGCCGCCCGTGCAGGCCCAGTCTGCGCAAAACGCCTCAAGCACTCAATATGAAGCGCAAAGCACCGCTGCGGCGACCCCGCGCGGACGATTCCGAGGGTTGCGCTGGCTATGGCCGCTGTCCGGCACTGGAGCCGGAGCGGCCGGCAGGGGCGGTGGCAATGGCAATGGCCCCGCACGAGGCGGCGTGCCGGGCGGGGCGGATGCGCTCGGCGTGCCCGCAGCGGGCCTCGCATGGCTTGCCGGCGCCGCGTTGGTCCTCTGTGCCTTGAGCGTGGCGGCGGTCCTGCATCTGCGCAAACCTGCAGCCGATGGGGCTTTCGTCGACGAACTCGTGGCGAGCCACGTGCGTGCGCAGATCTCCGGGCGCGACCTCGACGTGATTTCCACGGACCGCCATACGGTGAAGCCATGGTTCAACGGCCGAATCGACTATGCGCCGCCGGTGGAGGATTTCGCCGCGCAAGGCTTCCCGCTCGTGGGCGGGCGCCTCGATTACGTGGGGCGTGAGCGAGTCGCGGTGCTGGTCTATCGCTACCGCAAGCACGTCATCGACGTCTACGTCTTCCCGCCAGGCTCGACGGGGCCAATGACGGATGCGGCCGCGCCGCGAGCGAGCGAGGGCTATGCGCTCGAGCGCTGGCAGGCCGCCGGCATGACCTGGTGGGCCGTCACCGATGCGGGGCCGGATGCGCTCGTCGGCCTGCACGCGGCGCTCGAGGCGCGCCTGGCGGGCGGCGGCAGCGGCGGCTGAGACACAGCTGAGACACAGACCGACGCGCGCCAGCGCCGCGAAAGCGGCCGCCCGACGCCCTGCGCGGCCGCGCAAGTCCTTGAAAATACGCCCGAAACCACAATTCAGGTTGCATGAGCGGAGCGGATCGCGCTACAATCTTCGGCTTCTCACTTGCCGCACCGGTTCCGACGCCCGGGCGGCTTCTATCCAAAAGTAAGCACAAGGAGTGACACATGCGTCATTATGAAATCGTCTTTATCGTGCATCCCGATCAAAGCGAGCAAGTGCCCGCGATGATCGAGCGTTACAAGAGCACGATCACGTCGCACGGTGGCCAGATCCACCGCATCGAAGACTGGGGCCGTCGCCAACTGGCCTACATGATCGAGAAACTCGCGAAGGCTCACTACGTCTGCATGAACATCGAATGCGACCAGGCCACGCTCGACGAACTGGAACACGCGTTCAAGTTCAACGACGCCGTCCTGCGTCACCTCATCGTCAAGATGAAGAAGGCCGAAACCGGCCCGTCGCCGATGATGAAGGAAGTGCAGCGCGAAGAAGCCAAGAAGGCGGCTGCCCAGCCGACCGAAGCGCAGGCTTAATAACACAAGCCATCAGGATTCGAGCTCAGTTGCCCAAGTTAGCCCCGTGAACAGGCTGCAACTCACGGCTAGCGTCGTGGAACGCGAACCGGTGCGGTACACCCCCGCCGGCGTTCCGATCGCAAGCGTCACGTTGCAGCACCGCACGGAGGTCGTCGAAGCCGGCATTGCCCGCTTGGTCGAGCTCACGATGCCCGCGGTGGCGGCCGGCAAGGCCTGCGGTCTCGTCGAAAGCTGCGAGATGGGCGTGGAAGCGCTCTTCACCGGCTTTCTGGCGAAAAAGCACCGCAACGCGCGAACCCTGGTGTTTCACATCACCGAAATGCAAGGCACAGGAAAGGACTAATCATGCCCCGCCCGACTGGTAAGAAATTCGACAAGCGTCGTCAACAACAAAACCCGCTCTTCAAGCGCAAGAAGTTCTGCCGCTTCACGGCTGCAAGCGTCGATCAGATCGACTACAAGGACCTCGACACGCTGAAGGACTTCATCGGCGAAAACGGCAAGATCACGCCGGCTCGTCTGACGGGTACGAAGGCCCACTATCAGCGTCAGCTGGACACGGCTATCAAGCGCGCGCGTTTTCTCGCGCTGATGCCGTACACCGACCAGCACAAGGCCTAACAAGACGACGCGATAAGGAGCAATAGAATGCAGATCATTCTTCTGGATAAAGTCGTCAACGTGGGCAACCTCGGCGACATCGTCAAGGTGAAGGACGGTTACGCACGTAACTTCCTGATCCCGAACAAGAAGGCACGCCGCGCCACGAAGGAAGCCATCGCCGAATTCGAAGTTCGCCGCGCTGAACTCGAAAAGGCCGCCGCTGAAAAGCTGGCAGCCGCTCAGGCAGAAGGCGAGAAGCTGAACGGCCTGACCGTTCAGATCGGCCAGAAGGCTGGCGTGGACGGCCGTCTGTTCGGCTCGGTCACGAACGCCGACATCGCCGTCGCGCTCACGAAGCAAGGCTTCGCAGTGGAAAAGGCGCAAGTGCGTCTGCCGGAAGGCCCGCTGAAGATGGTGGGCGACCACCCGGTGCAGGTTTCGCTGCACACCGACGTCCTCGTCGACGTCACGGTGTCGGTGCTGGGCGAGCACGTCTAAGCATCCAGACGGCCTTGGGGTGACCCGAGGTCGTTTGACCGCTGTCATTTCAAGGAAGGCAGGAGCCCCGCGGCTTCTGCCTTTTTTGTTGCGCGCAAGAGCCGCTGCGGTTTTGCCGCCGACTTGCTGCGCTTTTGCCGCTGATTTGCTGGCGTTTTGCTGCTGGTTTCCGCTTGTTCCAGGTAGCCGGCTTGTCCGATAATTGCCCTCCATGAACGCTCCGAAAGATCCCCAACTCGACTCGCTGAAGGTCCCGCCGCATTCGATCGAAGCCGAGCAATCGGTGCTCGGCGGCCTGTTGCTGGATAACGCCGCGTGGGACCGGATTGCCGACTTCCTCTCGCAAAGCGACTTCTACCGCTACGATCACCGTCTCATCTTCGAGCATATTGGCCGTCTGATCGCCGCTACCCGTCCAGCGGACGTGGTGACGGTGTACGAGGCGCTCGGGACCTCGGGCAAAGCCGATGATGTAGGCGGCCTCGCGTACCTGAATGCGCTCGCACAGAACACGCCGAGCGCCGCGAACATCCGCCGCTATGCGGAAATCGTGCGCGACCGCGCGGTGTTGCGCCGTCTCGTTTCTGTCGCCGACGAAATTTCGGCCGATGCTTTCAACCCCCAGGGCAAGGAAGTGCGGCAGTTGCTCGACGAGGCCGAGTCGAAGGTCTTCTCGATTGCCGAGGACGGCGCACGCGGCACCCAGGGCTTCCTCGAAATCGGGCCGCTGCTCACGCAGGTGGTCGAGCGCATCGACACGCTCTATCACACGGCCAATCCGAGCGATGTGACGGGCACGCCCACGGGTTTCATGGACCTCGACCGCATGACCTCGGGCATGCACGGCGGCGAGCTGATCATCGTGGCGGGCCGCCCGTCGATGGGCAAGACCGCGTTCTCGATGAACATCGGTGAATACGTGGCCGTCGAGTACGGGCTGCCGGTTGCGGTGTTCTCGATGGAAATGCCGGGCACGCAGCTCATCATGCGTATGCTGGGCTCGGTCGGGCGTCTCGATCAGCACCGTATGCGCACGGGCCGCCTGACGGACGAGGACTGGCCCAAGCTCACGCACGCCGTGCAGAAAATGAGCGAGGCGCAGATCTTCATCGACGAAACCGGCGGCCTGAACCCGATGGAGCTGCGCTCGCGCGCGCGGCGCCTGTCGCGCCAGTGCGGCAAGCTCGGGCTCATCATCATCGATTACCTGCAGCTGATGAGCGGTTCTTCATCGGGCGAAAACCGCGCGACCGAGATTTCGGAAATTTCGCGCTCGCTCAAGAGCCTTGCCAAGGAGCTCGACGTTCCGGTGATCGCGCTGTCGCAGCTCAACCGCGGCCTCGAGCAGCGTCCCAACAAGCGTCCGGTCATGTCCGACCTGCGCGAATCGGGCGCTATCGAACAGGATGCGGACGTCATTTTGTTTATCTACCGCGACGAAGTCTACAATCCGGACAGCCCGGACAAGGGCACGGCCGAAATCATCATCGGCAAGCAGCGTAACGGCCCAATCGGGCCCGTTCGACTCACGTTCCACGGCCAATACACGAAGTTCGACAATTTTGCCGGCGCGCAGAACTTCTACAGCGAATAAGGCATAGGAGCTGGGAAGCGGGGCACTTGCGCCAAAGTGGCGCAAATGCCGATTGCGCATGCCCAGACGAGTGCGGCGAGCTGTCCGTGACGATACAATGTCGCCGTTTTGTGACGGCTATCTTGCCGTTTTGTGACGGCTATCTTGCTGTTTTGTGACGGCGATCCGAGACCAATTACCGGGATTCCAATGTTCGGTCGATTCATGCCCACCGAGGGCAAGTTCTTCGAAATCTTCAACGCGCACGCGAAGTGCATCGTATCCGCAAGCCGTGAGCTCGAGCTTCTGATCGACAATCTGGCGGACGCGGAAATCCACAAGCAGAACGTGCAGGCCGCCGAAAAGGCCGCCGACAAACTGACGCACGAAGCCATCGACCTGCTGCACAAGACGTTTATCACGCCGCTGGACCGCGACGAGATCCACAAGCTGATCACGACGATGGACGATTGCCTCGACCTCATGGAGGACGTCGCCACGGCCATCTCGCTCTACGACGTGCAGTCCGTGACCTCGGAGGCCAGCCAGCTCGCGCACGTGGTCACGGCCACGGCCGAGCGCGTGCAGGCGGCCGTCGCGATGCTCTCCGACATGAAGCAGGCTCGCGAAATCTTGAAGGCGTGCGAGGACATCGACCGCCTCGAATCGGATGCGGACCGCCTGCTGCGCGGCGCCATCTCCAAGCTCTTCCGCGAGGAAGAGAACGTCAAGACGCTGATCAAGCTGAAGGCGATCTACGAGCTGCTCGAAACGATCACGGACAAGTGCGAGGATGTCGCGAACATCATCGAAGGCATCGTGCTAGAGAACGCCTGAGCGGACCACGATGCATTCGATACAACTCGCCATCTGGGTGGTCGTCGGGCTGGTGGCCATTTCCCTCGTCTTCGACTTCATGAACGGCTTTCACGACGCGGCGAATTCCATCGCCACCGTCGTGTCCACGGGCGTGCTCAAGCCGCAGCAGGCCGTGGCGTTCGCCGCGATGTTCAACGTGATCGCCTATTTCGTCTTCCACCTGAAGGTGGCGCAGACGGTGGGCAAGGGCACCATCGACCCCGATATCGTCGACCACTACGTAGTGTTCGGCGCGCTCATGGGCGCGATCGGCTGGAACGTGCTCACGTGGTACTACGGCATTCCGTCGAGCTCGTCGCACGCGCTGATCGGCGGTCTCGTGGGGGCGGCGCTCGCCAAGTCGGGCTGGCACTCGCTGAACTTCGACGGCCTCATGAAGACGGTTGCCTTCATCTTCATCTCGCCGCTGCTCGGCTTCATCCTGGGCTCGTTCTTCATGCTCACGGTGTCGTGGCTCTACTTCCGCACCCCACCAAGCAAGGTGGACCGGCGCTTCCGGCGCCTGCAGCTGATCTCCGCGGGCCTCTATAGCCTCGGTCACGGCGGCAACGATGCGCAAAAGACCATCGGCATCATCTGGATGCTGCTGATCGCGACAGGCTACGCGTCGGCTACGGCCGCCGCGCCGCCGATCTGGGTGATTGGTGGCTGCTATCTCTCGATGGGCATCGGTACGCTCTTCGGTGGCTGGCGGATCGTGCGCACCATGGGCCAGAAGATCACCAAGCTCAAGCCCGTGGGCGGCTTCTGCGCGGAGACGGGTGGGGCGCTTACGCTCTTCACGGCTTCGGCGCTGGGCATTCCCGTGTCTACGACGCATACGATCACCGGCGCGATCGTGGGCGTGGGCGCGACGCAGAAGCTCAGCGCCGTGCGCTGGGGCGTCGCGGGCAACATCGTCTGGGCCTGGATTCTGACGATTCCGGCTTCGGCCATCCTGGCGGCTGCGGCCTGGTGGCTCGGTCACCGGTTCCTGTAAAGCACGACAGGTAAGAAAGCACGGCGCCTTCGGGCGCCGTGTTTTTTTTGGGGCAAGGCCAGGCGCAGGCTGCTGGCTGCGGTTCAGATCACAGGCGTCGTGCAGCCGTCCATCGGCACGATGGCGCCCGTCACATAGCTCGCGCGGCGGCTCGCCAGAAACAGGGCGACGTCGGCGATTTCCTCGGGCTTGGCGTAGCGCCCGAGCGGCACCCTGGCCTCGCTGCGCACACGCGCCTCTTCGGCGCTGACGCCTTCGCGCTCCGCCTCCAGTTGCAAGGCATCCTCAACGCGTTCGGTGAGTGTCGCGCCCGGATTAATCGCGTTGATGCGGATGCCGTAGCGCGCGTGATAATGCGCAAGCCCCACCGTGGCGAGCATGAGCGCCGCATTCGCGGCGCCGCCCGCGATATGGATGTCACTGGCGTACTTGCCGCCCATGCCGATGATGTTGACGATCGCGCCCGGCTCCGTGGTGGTGCCGGCTTTGATGTGCTCCACCATGCGGCGCAGCACTTCCTGTTGTGGATAGATGTACGGGAAGTACTTGGCTTCCATGGTCGCCTTGAACGCCTCGGCGTCGAGCAATTCCGGGTCGTAGCGGCGCGCGGCGCCCGCACTGTTGATGAGGATGTCGATGGCGCCGACGGCCGCAGTGACTTCCTCGACCACATCGGCGGCGCTATGCGGCTCGTGCAGGTCGGCGCGTGTGAGATGGATGTGGAGCCCCTCGCTCGCCAGTTGCTCGCGCGCACGCGCCAGATTGGCGGGGTCGCGCGAGACGATCGCGACCTTCGCGCCTTCCTTCGCGAACGCACGGGCGCATGCCAGACCGATTCCCTTGCTGCCGCCCGTGACCAGAACCACTTTGTTGCCGAGTCCGAGATCCATCGCTGCCTCGCTGCGCGAAAGTATGAAAAACAGTCCCAAAACGATAGCAGACGCAGAGGGCGCGCGAAACCGTATCCGCCTTTCGATTGGCCTTCCGGCCAGGGGCCGGCGGGCGCAGGGCGCCGAAGGACGGCGCGGCCCGGGCGTTGTGCTCAGTACGAGCCGTTGGCGAAGCGGGCGATCGGATCGTCGCTGGATTGCGTGGGCATGGGCATGGGCGTGGGCGCGGGCGTGCTCCCGCTCGCTGTCGATGCGCGCATGATCTGCACGGGTGCGCCTGAGGAGGGCGCGGAAACGACAGGCGTCGATCCGGCCTGTGCAGCCTGGCGTTCTGCGGCACGCACGCCCGAGGGCGGCGGCTCGAAGGCATCGGCGGCGGCGTTGATGGCGTCGCGCGGCGCGGCTGAGGGTGCAACAGCGGAAGTGGCTGGCGTAACGGGGGGTGCGACCGCGCCGGCTTCGCGAGCCTGCACCTGCGCCGCGCCGAGCGCTGCGGGCGGTGGCTCGAAGGCGTCGGCTGGCGCCGCGGAAGTCGCGCCCGAAGTGGGCGCGGCGCCCGCATAGGCGGCCTGAGGCGTCGACGTCAGACGGCTCTGGTCCGTTGTGGCCATGCGCGGCGCAGGCGCTGCCGAGGCGGCAGGCAAGGCTGCCACTGTGGCGTTGGGCGGTGCGGCCGAAGGCGTCACGGGGGCCGTGGCAGGAGTAACTGCGGGAGCTATAGCCGCAACGGCCGGTGTGGCTGGCGCGGGCGCGGAGGCTTCCCACGTCGGCGTATCGAACGGCGTGGTCGGGGCGCGCTTGGGCGGCGCCATGCGGCGAATGCCGTCGAAATGCTTCGCCCAGTACGGATTGGTCAGGTAGTCGAGCCGCACGGTGCCACCCGTCGAAGGCGCATTGACGAAGCGCAGCTTGCCTACGTAGATGCCCACGTGAGAGTGCGGTCGGCCGGTCGTATTGAAGAACACAAGGTCGCCTGCCGCGATCTCGTCGGGGTCGATGGTCTCGCCGCGCTGGCTCATGTCGGCGGTGGTGCGCGGCAGGTCGACCTGGGCCGAGCGCGAGAACACGTACTTCACGAGACCGCTGCAATCGAAGCCACTATCGGGCGTATTACCACCCCAACGGTATGGAATACCCACGAGGCTCATCGCCTGAATGGAGATTTCCTCGCGTCCGACGCTGTGATCGACGAAATTGGGGAAGCCCGGCGGCCGCGTGCGCCACGCGTCGGCACCCGAACTCGAACCGCCGCTGCGCGAGGTCTTCTGCGGCGTGCTGGAGCACGCCGCAAGAAACACCACGATCAGTAAAGGAAGCCAGAGTCGCCGCATGAAATGCAGTAGGCAAATGCTGTGCATTCGCCATTGGGGAAAACCGGTAATCAGCGGATGGTAGCCCGCCGAACATGGCTTCGGCAAGAAATCTTCACAACTTACTTGAAGTTCGTGCGCGATCCGTTGCCGGCGCGGCACGTTGAAAACCACTGTGAAGCATGAAAAAAGGACCGTATCCAGTTGCCCGGATACGGTCCTTCGGGGTGCGCTGGCGCTTCGGAAAGCGCCGCAAACGCGCGTCTTGCGGCGCGGCTTTAGAGAATGTCCGACGCGTAATCCGCGAGGCGCGAGCGCTCGCCGCGCGCGAGCGTCACGTGGCCGCTATGCGCCCAGCCCTTGAAGCGGTCCACCACGTAGGTGAGGCCGGAGCTGCCTTCGGTCAGATACGGCGTGTCGATCTGCGCGATGTTGCCCAGACACACGATCTTCGTGCCGGGACCCGCGCGCGTGACGAGCGTCTTCATCTGCTTCGGCGTGAGGTTCTGCGCCTCGTCGATGATCAGGTACTTGTCCACGAACGTACGGCCGCGCATGAAGTTCATGCTCTTGACCTTCAGGCGCGAGCGGATCAGCTCCTGGGTTGCGGCGCGGCCCCATTCACCGGCGGCGTCGTCGGTCTTCTGGAGCACTTCGAGGTTGTCGTCGAAGGCGCCCATCCACGGCTGCATTTTTTCTTCTTCGGTGCCGGGCAGGAAACCGATGTCTTCACCCACCGGCACCGTCGCGCGCGTCACGATGATCTCGTTGTAGCGCTTGTCGTCGAGCACTTGCGCGAGGCCCGCGGCGAGCGCCACGAGCGTCTTGCCCGTGCCGGCCTGGCCGAGCAGCGTGACGAAGTCGATCTCGGGGTTCATGAGCAGGTTCAGCGCGAAGTTCTGCTCGCGGTTGCGCGCCGTGATGCCCCACACGTTGTTCTTGTGGTGGCCGTAGTCGCGCAGCGTCTGCAGCAGCGCCGTCTTGCCGTTGAGCTCGCGCACGATCGCGTGGAACGTCGGCTCGCCGTTCTGCGGCTCCAGATAGACGAACTCGTTCACGAGCATCGAGGCGCATTCGGGCCCCGTCACGCGGTAGTAGGTCGTGCCGGTCTTGGTGTCCTGCCAGGACTCCATGCCCTTGGCGTGCTTGGTCCAGAAGTCCTGCGACAGCGCACGGATGCCCGAGTAGAGCAGGTCCTTGTCTTCGAGGACCTGGTCGTTGAAGTAGTCCTCGGCAGGCAGGCCGAGCGCATGCGCCTTGATGCGCATGTTGATGTCTTTCGACACCAGCACGACGAGGCTGTCCGGCCGGTCGCGCTGCAGCGCGCGCACGACGCCGAGGATCTGGTTGTCGGCCTTGCCTTCGGGCAGGCCGTCGACCGGATCGATATGCGTGAGCGTGGTCTGGAAGTACAGCCGGCCGAGCGCCTCGCGGCTGCCGAGGCGGTCCAGCGAGATGCCTTCCGAGATCGGCCCGGCGTTCGCGACGAGCCGATCGAGCGTGCGGCTCACCTGGCGCGCATTGCGCGCCACTTCCGACATGCCCTTCTTGTGGTTGTCGAGCTCTTCCAGCGTCATCATCGGCAGGAAGACGTCGTGCTCCTCGAAGCGGAAGAGGCAGGTCGGATCGTGCATCAGCACGTTCGTATCGAGCACGAAGAGCTTCTGGACCTCGATGGTTTCCTCGGGGTGCACGCGTTTCTTCGTGCTGGCGCGCGGGGCGGGTGCGGCGGCGCCACCGGCCGTTTTGGCCGAAGGCGATTTGTCGCCGCGCGCGACCGGTGCAGAGGGTGCGCCGGGCGCTTCGGTCTGCGGCTCGGCATGAGCCTGCACCGGCTGCAGCAGCGCCGCGGTTTGCTGTTTGCGTTTTCGCGCCGGTGCCGGCGCGACTGGTTCGAGCGCAGCCAGTTCGGCGCTGGCGGTGTACATGGGCACGGTGCGCAGCGTGGTCGACGCGTTGGCGGCGGGGGTCATCGGATCGGCAACGCTCTCCGCGCCATATTCGGCGACATCGGCGGCGTCGTTCTCGCTGGCCGCTTTGCGCGTGCTGCGCGTCGTGCGCGCACGGGCCTTGTATTCATCGGGCGGCAGCAGGTTGCCGAGCTTGCTGGGGGGAGTAGGCAAAGGCATGGTGTCCCTCGAAAAATTCGGGTCGAGTGGTCGCGGTGTTAACCGTACGGTGCGCTTTCGGGCGGCGCGTGCGGGTGCCGGGTAGGCGCCCGCCGTGACCGCGCTGGGTGCGCGCTCAGGTTTGAAAATGCCGGTTCGCCTGTTTTTCGATCGGCTCCTTGACGTTGACGCGCGCCGGGTCGCTAATCCGGCACGACGTGGAGGGAGTGACTACAAACGAAAAAACCAACAAAAAAGCCGCCGCCCCGGATGACGAGGCAAGCGGCTTGACTGCTTTAATGGCGCGTTGCCCCGGATGCGCTGGACCGGTCATCTTGCGACCGTTGTCGAGACTGCGCGGGTGTGGCAAATGCGACAAAAAATGGGGTGGACAGGCACTCATTGCAGCCCAATATAACGCGCCTCACAGCGCTTGTACAGCCTCCAGGACCTCCTCGACATGGCCCGGCACCTTGAGCCCGCGCCACTCCTGGCGCAGTACGCCGTCGGCGTCGATGAGGAACGTGGAGCGCTCGATTCCCCTTACTTCTTTGCCATACATTTTCTTCATTTTGATGACGTTGAAGAGCGAGCAGAGCGCTTCGTCGCCATCCGATACCAGGGGAAACGGCAATTCGAGCTTGGTCTTGAAGTTCTCGTGCGAGCGCACGCTGTCGCGCGAGACACCCACGATCGTGGCGCCCGCCTTCTTGAACTTCGCAAAGAGGTCGCGGAACTCCATGCCTTCGCGCGTGCAGCCAGGCGTGTTGTCTTTCGGATAGAAGTACAGCACGACCTTCTTGCCCTTGAGGCTCGAGAGCGTGAAGTCGCCGCCGGTGGCGGGTGCGGTGAAATCGGGAACGGGTTGGTCGACTGCGATGGTCACGTCAGGCACGTGGCTCTCCTGTTGTTATGGGCTGCACGGCGGCGATGATCGGAATGGGCGGCGCAGCATGGTCTCGTGCGCGCGGCGCTCTCGCATCGCCTTGCAGCGGAATTCAGTCGGGCTGGACGATCAGCTCGCCCGAACGGCCAGCGATCTCGCCCCAGGTGACAGGGTACGATGGCAGCGAATCCGGGTCCAGCGTCGCATGGTAGTCGCCCATCGTGGCAAACGTATGGCCCTGCGCGCGCCAGCCCGCGAGCAGTTGCTCGAATACCGGTGCGAGCTTCTGGCCTTCGAGCTCGGCGTGCAGCGTGAACACCTGATCGTGCGGATTGTGCTCGGTGCGCTTGAGCAGCCACGCGGCAACGTTATCGATGTCCACGCCGTCCACGCCCAGCACTTCGTCGAGCGTGGGCAGCGTGGTGGGCATCTGCACGTGGTTCAGCGTGCGCCCGGCCACCACCGGACGATAGGGCGAATGCCCGCGTCCGTCCGAGGCGTACTTCATGCCCCACGCGTCGATCTGCTCGAACGCGGCGTCGTTCATCTGCCAGCCCGCGGCGCCGTGCGTGACGGGCGGCGCGCCGAAGATCTGCGCGAAGCGCTCGTGGCTTTTCCGCATCTCGCGCGCGGTCCAGTCGGCCTCGCGGCTGCGCACGTTGTCCTGCCAGTAGACGTGATCCCACGTGTGTATGCCGCATTCGAAGCCGGCTTCGTGGATCGCACGCATCTCGGCCGCCGCGCGCACGCCAATATCGGGGCCGGGCAGCAGCACGCCGTACATCAGCTGCTTCACGCCGTAGTGCTCCACCACGGACGTGCGCGAGACCTTCTTGAGAAAGCCAGGGCGGAACACGCGGCGCAGTGCCCAGCCCGTATGGTCCGGGCCGAGACTGAAGAGGAAGGTCGCGCGCGCTTTGTAGCGATCGAAGATGCGCGCGAGATTCGGCACGCCTTCGCGCGTGCCGCGCAGCGTGTCGACGTCGATTTTCAGGACGATGCGGGCCAAGTGACCAGGTCCTTCGCGCTTATTGCTGCTCGACGAGGGCGCGCGCTTCGGCCACGTGGCCGCGATACGCTTCGAAGATCTTGCGCAGTGCTTCGTCGAAGGTCGACTTCGGCGCCCAGGCGAGCTCCTGCATCGTGTTCTCGATCTTCGGCACGCGGTTCTGCACGTCCTGATAGCCCGCGCCGTAGTACGCGCCCGAAGACGTTTCGACGAGCTGAACCTTCTTGGCCGTTTCGGCGTACTCGGGGAACTCGGCCGCGAGCGCAAGCATCTTGTGCGCGAGCTCGCGCACCGAGAAATTGTTGGTCGGGTTGCCGATGTTGTAGATCTTGCCCGTGGCGACGCCGCCCTTGTTATCGATGATCTTCATCAGCGCTTCGATGCCGTCGTCGATGTCGGTGAACGCACGCTTTTGCGCGCCGCCATCGACGAGGCTGATGTTCTCGCCGCGCACGATGTGGCCGAGGAACTGCGTCACGACGCGCGAGCTGCCTTCCTTCGGCGTGTAGATCGAGTCGAGGCCCGGGCCGATCCAGTTGAACGGACGGAACAGCGTGAAGTTCAGGCCTTCCATGCCGTAGCCCCAGATCACGCGGTCCATGAGCTGCTTGGAGCACGCGTAGATCCAGCGCGGCTTGTTGATCGGGCCGTAGGTGAGGGGGGACGCGTCCGGGTCGAACTGCTCGTCCTCGCACATGCCGTAGACCTCGGAGGTCGAGGGGAAGACGAGGTGCTTGCGGTACTTCACCGCCGAACGCACGATCGGCAGGTTCGCCTCGAAGTCGAGCTCGAACACGCGCAGCGGCTGCTGCACGTAGGTCGCGGGCGTGGCGATCGCCACCAGCGGCAGGATCACGTCGCACTTCTTGACGTGATACTCGACCCATTCCTTGTTGATCGTGATGTCGCCTTCGAAGAAGTGCATCCGCTCATGCTTGACGAGGTCGCCGAGGCGGTCCGTCTGCATGTCCATCCCGAACACTTCCCAATTCGTGGTTTCGAGGATGCGCTTGGAGAGGTGATGGCCGATAAAGCCATTGACACCCAGGATCAGAACTTTTTTGGCGTAGCCTTCGGTTTTCATGGACGGGGGACAGATGAAATGAATTCGGAGAACGCGGCGGGGGTGATGACGGTCTCTTGACCGTTATGCGCATGCCGCAGCTCGTGGATCGCGATGGCGCGGCCGTCGCCGCAGACGGCGAAAAGCGCATTATCGCTTACGTGGATACCGGGGGGCAATCCGGCCAGTTTCGACAGATCCGTGCCGGGGCGCGCCAGCCGCGCGCGGGCAACCACGAAACGCTCGCTGCCGATGTCGGTGAACGCGCCGGGATAGGGCGGCGCGACCGCGCGGATCAGGTTGTAGACGTCCTGCGCACTTTGCGTGAAATCGAGGCGGCCGTCTTCGGGCTTGCGCCCGCCATAGTAGCTGCCATGCGCGAGATCGTTCGGCAGATGCGGCGCCTCGCCTGCGATCAGCGCGGGCAGCACGCGCCAGAGCGTCTGCTCGGCGGCCACGGTCACCTTGTCGAACACCATCGCGGCCGTGTCGTCGGGCAGGATCGGCACAGGTGTTTGCGCGATGATGGCGCCCGCATCGGGCTTGGCGGCCATCTCGTGCAGCGTCGCGCCGGTCTCGGTCTCGCCCTTGAGCACGGCCCAGTTCGTGGGCACGCGGCCGCGGTACTTCGGCAAGAGCGAACCGTGGACGTTATACGCGCCGCGGGCTGCGATCGCGAGCAGGTCCACCGGCAGCATATGTCGGTAGTAGAACGAGAAGATGAAGTCGGGCCGCGCGGCGGAAACGGCCGCGCGCAGCTCGGCGCTCTTCGGGTCGGCGGGCGTGATGACGTCGATGCCATGCTCCTCGGCCACCGACTTCACGCTGCCGAACCAGATGTTCTCGGTCGGGCTGTCCTCGTGCGTGACGACGAGCGCCACGTCCACACCGCGCGCAAGCAGCACCTGCAGGCAGCGCACGCCCACATTGTGATACGCGAAGACGACGGCACGCGGCTTCATGACTGGGCTCCTCGCTGCGTACCCTGGTTTGCGCCTTGATTGGCGGCGGGCCCGGTACCGATGTTGAGCGACGCTTGCACGCCCTGCACGACATCCTGGCGCGGCACGCCGACCACTTCGCGGCCGTTGCGCTCCTCGAGGATCGTCTGCACGAGATAGCGCGGACGCGCGCGCACTTGCTGGTAGATACGGCCGATGTATTCGCCGAGCAGGCCGAGCGCGAAGATGATCACGCCGAGCAGGAAGAACGTGATGGCGAAGAGCGTGAACACGCCTTGCACTTCCGCGCCGATGATGAAGCGGCGAATCAGGAGCAGTACAAACAGGCCCGCGGAGCCGAGCGAAAGAATCACGCCGATGAACGAGAGCCACTGCAGCGGCACGACCGAGAAGCCGGTCACGAGGTCGAAGTTCAGGCGGATCAGGCTATAGAGCGAATACTTCGACTCGCCCGCGAAGCGCTCTTCGTGCGCGACGTCGACCTCGACC
The DNA here is from genome assembly GCF_004353915.1 of Paraburkholderia silviterrae. Classification (GTDB taxonomy): domain Bacteria; phylum Pseudomonadota; class Gammaproteobacteria; order Burkholderiales; family Burkholderiaceae; genus Paraburkholderia; species Paraburkholderia silviterrae. The sequence goes on from NZ_SMRP01000002.1 coordinate 436,258, forward strand.
GGGTTCTGCGCGAACGTGTAGGCGAGCGCCGGAATGAAGGTGTTGATTTCGCCGCAGCGGTTGATCGTGTCGACGATGTGGCGGCTATAGGCGCGCAGCATGCAGCCCTGGTCCGTCATCTTGATGCGCGTGATGCGCTCGCGCAGACGGTTCATGGCGTGCGAGGCCTTGCGGCGCCACAGGCTGTCCTGGCGCTGCATGCGGATGGTGCCCACGTAGTCGTAGCCTTCGCGCATCTTCTCGACGAGCTTGCCGATTTCCTCGGGCGGGTTCTGCAGGTCGGCGTCGAGCGTGATGACGATCTCGCCGCGCGCTTGCTCGAAGCCCGCGAGAATCGCCATGTGCTGGCCGTAGTTGCCGTTGAGCAGGATCGCGCGCGTGGTGTCGGGCCGAGCGCGGAACTGCTCGGCGAGCATCGCTGCCGAGCGGTCGCGGCTGCCGTCGTTGATGAAGATGATTTCGTACGAGGTGCCGAGCTTGTCGAGCGCGGGGTACAGGCGCGCGAACAGCGCGGCCAGTCCCGCTTCCTCGTTGTAGACCGGAATGATGACCGAGACTTCCGGCGCTTCCGGGGTCAAGGTGCGTTGTTCCGCTTGGGTCATGAGTGCGTCTTTTCCGTTCTGGTAATGCGTGTAATTGGCGTCGATATTGCCACTATCAAGCGGGTGCGCCCCCCTGGGCTGCCGCATCCGCTGATCGCCTGAATCCCTACGTGAAGCTGTGGATCAGGCCGCGGCGCCGACTGCGTGCTGCTTGCAGATCTCGTCGACGGCGCGGCACACGCGGGCCACGTCGGCGACGCTCATCTGCGTGAAGAGCGGCAGCGTGACCGTGGTCGCGCCGAACCGCTCGGCGTGCGGGAACATGCCCGCACGGAAACCGCGCTCGCGATAGAGCGTGAAGAGGTGGATGGCCGGGTAGTGCACGCCCGAGCCGATGCCGCGCTCCTTGAGCTGCTCCATGAAGCCCGCGCGGTCGAGCGTGAGGTTCTCGAGCGGCAGCGTGATCTGGAACATGTGCCAGTTGCAATTGGTGAAGTCGGCCACCGGCAGGCCCACGCCGAGCTTCACCGCGGCGCTGCCCTCGAAGCCCGTGAAGTAGGCATGCGCGAGCTTGCGGCGCTGCTCGGTGAAGCGCTCGATGTGCTTCAACTGGCCGAGGCCCACGCGCGCCGCGACGTCGGTGAGATTGTACTTGCCGCCGAGCACGTCGCAGTCCATGCCGTCGAAGCCCGTGCGCGTGATGCCCTGCAGGCGGTACTTGCGGGCGAGCTCGGCTTCGGCCTCGTCGTTGAGCACGAGCGCGCCGCCTTCGATCGACGTGAGGTTCTTGTTGGCGTGGAAGCTGAACGAGACGATGTCGCCGATCGCGCCGATGCGCTTGCCATTCCAGGTCGAGCCGAACGCCTGCGCGGCATCCTCGATCACGCGCAGCTTGTGCTGGCGGGCGATGGCGTAGAGGCGGTCCATGTCGACGGGCAGGCCAGCGAGGTAGACGGGGATGATCGCCTTGGTGCGCGGCGTGATGGCGGCTTCGAGCTTGTTGAGGTCGATGTTGCGCGTGATGGGGTCGATGTCGGCGAACACCGGCGTCGCGCCCACTTCGTAGATCACGTTGCTCGTGGAGACCCACGAGGCGGGCGTGGTGATGACCTCGTCGCCGGGGCCCACGCCCGCGATGCGCAGGCCGATTTCGAGTGTTGCGGTGCCCGAGTTGAAAGTGCGTACCGGGCGGCCGCCGCAGTATTCGGAGAGCGCGGCCTCGAACGCCTGATTCTGCGGACCGGTCGTGATCCAGCCCGAGCGCAGCACGTCGGCGACGCCCGCGATGGTTTCTTCGTCGATCTCGGGCTTGACGAACGGCAGGAACGGAACGGAGGACTGCGCGGATGACTGGGTCATGAGTGCTTTGCTCGTGAGAACGTCAGAAAAAGTCAGAATTCGGCTGCGGTGCAAGGATGCCAGAGGTGCGAAAACACGCTTCGATGCGTGCGCTCATGCCTGCGCTTATCTCATGCGTGCGCTTATGGGCGCCTTAGCTGCGCGCGAGCACGAACACGCCGATCAGAATGATGCCGATGCCAACGAGGCGCTGCACGCTCAGCACCTCGCCGAACAGATACCAGGCCGCGAACGCGTTGACCACGTAGCCGAGCGAGAGCATCGGGTAGGCGATCGAGACGTCCACGCGTGAGAGCCCCACGATCCACACGACCACGCTGAACACGTAACAGGTGAGCCCGCCGATGATCGGCAGTTGCGTCGCGAGCTTCCAGCCGATGGGCAGGATGTTCGCACGGGTGAATTCGAAGTGTCCAACGGCATTGACACCGGCTTTCAGCAACAGTTGCGCGCAGGCATTCAGGCTGACGCCGGCAAGGATGCAGATGAGGGAAATCGGATTCATCGTGTCGGATGGTTAATGGGGTGACTAAAGTGAATTTGGGGCGGGATTGCCGCGTGCGCCCGGACGCTCGCGGGGCCGGTGTCCGGCTGGCGGGCTCGCTCCGGCTCGCGGGGCGGGGTCGCTCGCGCGTTGCGCGTCCCTGACCCGGTACCGGTTCCCGGCGTGCTCGCCGGGCCCACACAACTGCGCTCCCGCTGCGCCCGTGCAGCCGTTTGGCCGGGCGCGCTGGCGCTTGTCGCCGACGCCGGTCGCCCACGCCGGTCGCCCACGAAGGCGGCCTTTACAGCCGGTGCTGCCCGACTGGGCCAGCCGTCCGGCACGCCGCCTCGCGCCGTCGGCGCCCAGCATTATCGCTCATGCGCGGAGCATGGCCGCCGCCAACCGGTGAAGCGTCAGGATTGCGGCTTCTCGACGATCACGCGGCGCGAGTCGCGCGCGATCACCTGCATCGGGAAACCCTGCGCGGCCAGTTCGTCGTAGCGCTGCACCGGCAGCAACGCGAGTGCGTAACGCTCGCTCTTCCAGCGCTGCTCCCAGGCGGCGATGGTCGGCACCCATTTTTGTGGCTCTTCGGAGATACCGAAGGACAACTCGTCGGTGACCTCCACCATCGTCATCGTGTGGCGCACGTAGAAGGGCAGCGTGTGGTCGAGCACGCCCACCGAATAGAACGGCGTGTCGGGCGGCAGCTTCGCGATCGCGGCGCGCACGGCGGGGGCGAGCGGCGCGCCCGAGCTGAGCGTGCCGAACACGTCGTGCCCCGTGCCCGCGATGGTCGCGAGCAGCAGCCACGCGGTGCCGAGCGCCACGGCCGGCGCGCTCGCGCCCGTCTCGGGCGTGCGTTTAGCGCGATTCAGGCGCAGCCCGATCATGGTGGCGACGAAGGCGACCGCGGCGGCGGCGAATACCCAGACCTGGAACTCGCGATAGAGCGCGTTGGGATTGCGCGCATCGCCGAGGCGCGTGAGCACGAAGGAGCCGGCCATCAGCGCGACGGCGAGCACGGCATAGCCCGTCAGATGGCGGCTCCACTGCTTGCGCGTCATGAGGGGCAGATACAGGCCGATGATGAGCGCAAGCGGCGGCGCGACCGGCAACGTGTACGAAAGCAGCTTCGAGTGTGACGCGCTGAAGAACAGGAAGATGAACACGCTCCAGACCAGCATCAGCGTGACCGGGGCGAAGCCGTTCGGCTGGTTCGGTGCGCGCAGCGCGTGCCGCACGCTTTGCACGCTGACCGAGAGCCACGGCAGGAAGCCCACGAGCATCACGGGCACGAAGTAGTAGAACGGGCCGGGACGGTTCTGCGCGGGCGTGAGATAGCGCTGGAACTGCTGGACGATGAAGAAGAAGTTGAAGAATTCCGGATTGCGCTGCTGCACCAGCACGAACCACGGCGAGACGATCGCGAAGAAGACGATCAGGCCGCTCACGAGGTACAGGCGCTTCCAGATCGCCCAGTCGCGCGCGATCACGGTGTAGAGCACCAGCACGGCGCCCGGCAGGATTAGACCGATCAGGCCCTTCGAGAGCACGGCGAGCGCCATCGCCGCCCAGCAGACCCACATCCACAGGCGTGCCGTGCGCGTGGGCAAGTTCGGGCGCTGGGCGAGCAGCAGCGCGCACAGCGTGAGCTCCATCCAGAACGACAGGGCCATGTCGAGCGTGTTGAAGTGGCCCATCAGGTACCAGTACGGTGCACAGGCTAGCACGAGCGCGGCGAAGAAGCCGGTGGCGGCGTTGAAGACGCGCGCGCCGGTGAAGCCGATCAGCAGCACGCCGGCGAAGCCGGTGAGGGCCGTATAGAGGCGCGCCTGCCATTCGCCAATGCCGAACCATGCGAACGTGAGCGCATTCATCCAGGTTTGCAGCGGCGGCTTCTCGAAATACTTGTAGCCGTTGTAGCGCGGGGTGATCCAGTCGCCGCTGGCGAGCATTTCGCGCGCCATTTCGGCGTAGCGGCCTTCGTCGCTCGGCAGCAGATGGCGCCAGCCAAGCGGTACGAACCAGATCACGGCGAGAGCGACGATCAGGAGCAGGATCGCGCTGCGGTTGAGCGGCAGCCTCGAGGGCGTATCGTTCATGGGTTCCAGCCTGTTCTTGTTGATGTTGCGGTCGGTCAGGCGGCGCGCCGCCCGCGCCTTCGCGGGAAGCGCGCAACGCCTGCGCGGCGCGCAAGTGTACTACGGCACGCCGGGCTTGCCTGAAGGCAGGCTTAAGGCGTGCTTCGGGCGAGTCAGTTCTCGATCAGGAGCGCGGCGGCTACGCGCCGGCCTTCGGCCATCAGGATGTTGTAGGTGCGGCAGGCGGCCTTGAAGTCCATCGCCTCGACGCCGATGCGCTTCGCGCTCAGTGCCGCGGTCAGGCGCGGATGAGGAAAGCGCAGCCGCTCGCCGCTACCGAATACCACGACCTCGGGATTCAGCGGCAGCAGCATGGCGAAAAGTTCGGGGGTCAAGGCGTCGAACCCGCTGACCGGCCAGGGCACGACGGGCGAGTCGGGCATCACGATGATGCTGCCGGTGTGGCGTTCGAGGTTGATTTCGACGTAATCGGCGCCGTAACCGGTGACGGTGTTCAGGGCGCCGCTGGAGTCCTGGTGTAGTTTCAAAACTTCGGTTCCGGAAGGTCTCGGTTTGCCTCGTCCGCGGCGGGACGGGCCCGCGCGGCTTATTGCGCATTGCGGAAGTTGGCCAAAATCCGCTAAATTATAGCTTTTTGGCGGCTGCGACGACGGACCCCGCTCAATGGTGCCCGAACGGGCGCCCGAAGGTGCAGCAAGCGGTGCAACCAGCGCCGGACCCGGCCGTCAGCCCAACGTGCGCGCCTGCAGCATCCGCATTACGCCATCCGCCCCAGTCATCCATTGAAGGGCGAACGCAGTCACAAGCTGCAGGCAGGCTGCCATTCCGTGCAATGCGTACAATCCGTGGGCGTCATCCGTGCTGCCCCTGCACGGCTCGCGGCCCCGCGCGCCGTTCTACACCGATCAACCCCGTTGCAGCGCGTTTCAGGTTTTTAGACCGCTCCTAGACCCGCTTTTTGGACCAACCGCCCGCCGTGAAACCGATCCTCAAATCCAACAAGCTGCAGAACGTTTGCTACGACATCCGCGGGCCGGTGCTCGAGCATGCCAAGCGCCTCGAAGAAGAAGGCCACCGCATCATCAAGCTGAACATCGGCAATCTCGCGCCGTTCGGTTTCGACGCGCCCGACGAAGTCATCCAGGACATGATCCTGAACCTGCCGGGCTCCTCGGGGTATTCGGACTCGAAGGGGGTGTTCGCCGCGCGCAAGGCGATCATGCATTACGCGCAGCAAAAGGGCGTCAAGGGCGTCGAGCTCGACGACATCTACATCGGCAACGGCGCGTCCGAGCTGATCGTGATGGCCATGCAGGCGCTCCTGAACGACGAGGACGAAGTCCTGCTGCCGGCGCCCGACTATCCGCTCTGGACGGCGGCGGTGAGCCTGTCGGGCGGCACGCCCGTGCATTACATCTGCGACGAGTCGAACGGCTGGATGCCGGACCTCGACGACATTCGCGCGAAGATCACGCCGAACACGCGTGCGCTCGTGGTCATCAACCCGAACAACCCCACGGGGGCGCTGTATTCGGACGAGCTGCTGCGCGGCCTCGTGGCCATCGCGCGCGAGCACGGCCTGATCATCTTCGCCGATGAGGTCTACGACAAGATCATCTACGACGGCAAGACTCACACGGCGCTCGGCTCGCTCTCCGAAGACGTCATCACGGTCACGCTCAACAGCCTTTCGAAGAGCTATCGCGCGTGCGGCTACCGCGCGGGCTGGATGTTCATTTCGGGCCTGACGGCAGAGAACCGTCGCCGCGCGAAGGACTACACCGAAGGGCTCGGCATTCTGGCCTCGATGCGTCTGTGCGCGAACGTGCCCGGCCAGTATGCGATCCAGACGGCGCTGGGCGGCTACCAGAGCATCAACGAGCTGATCCAGCCGGGCGGGCGCCTGTATCGCCAGCGCGAGCTCGCCTACAACATGCTCACGGCCATTCCCGGCGTGACCTGCGTGAAGCCCGAGGCCGCGCTCTATATGTTCCCGCGCCTCGACCCCAAGCTTTATCCGATCCAGGACGATCAGCAGTTCATCCTGGACCTGCTGCTTGCGGAGCGCGTCCTGCTGGTGCAGGGCACGGGCTTCAACTGGAAGCAGCCGGACCACTTCCGCGTGGTGTTCCTGCCGAACGTCGACGACCTGACCGATTCTATCAACCGCATCGCGCGCTTCCTCGACGGCTATCGCCAAAGGCACGGCACTTGAGCGGCGCCTGAGGCACACGACATGCGCGCCGCCCGCTTGATGTTCAGGTGCGGCGCAACCGCTTTTCCTTTTTACACACTTAGACGAACACACGCTGCATGGAACCGATCAAAGTAGGTCTCTTGGGCTTCGGCACGGTAGGCAGCGGCACCTTCACGGTACTGCGCCGCAACCAGGAAGAAATCAAACGCCGCGCGGGCCGCGGCATCGAGGTTGCGCGCATCGCCGTGCGCAACCCGGCCAAAGCCACGGCGGCGCTCGGCAGCGAGGCCGGCACCGTCGAATTGACGAGCGACTTCAATGCGGTCGTCGATGACCCGTCGATTTCGATCGTCGCCGAAATGATCGGCGGCACGAGTGTCGCGAAGGATCTCGTGCTGCGCGCGATCGCCAACGGCAAGCACGTGGTCACCGCGAACAAGGCCCTGCTGGCGGTCCACGGCACCGAGATCTTCGAAGCGGCGCGCGCCAAGGGCGTGATGGTCGCGTTCGAGGCGGCGGTCGCGGGCGGCATTCCCATCATCAAGGCGCTGCGCGAAGGCCTCACGGCCAACCGCATCGAGTACATCGCCGGCATCATCAACGGCACCACGAACTACATCCTCTCGGAGATGCGCGAGCGCGGCCTCGACTTCGCGACCGCACTGAAGGGTGCGCAGGAGCTGGGCTACGCCGAAGCCGATCCGACCTTCGACATCGAAGGCGTGGACGCCGCGCACAAGGCCACGATCATGAGCGCGATCGCGTTCGGCGTGCCCGTGCAGTTCGACAAGGCGTATGTCGAGGGCATCAGCAAGCTCGACGCCATCGACATCAAGTACGCGGAAGAGCTCGGCTATCGCATCAAGCTGCTCGGCATCGCGCGCCGCACGGACAAGGGCATCGAGCTGCGCACACATCCGACGCTGATTCCGGCCAAGCGCCTGCTCGCGAACGTGGAAGGCGCGATGAATGCGGTGGTCGTGCACGGCGACGCCGTGGGCACGACGCTCTATTACGGCAAGGGCGCGGGTGCGGAGCCGACGGCCTCGGCTGTGGTGGCCGATCTCGTCGATGTCACGCGCCTGCACACGGCCGACCCCGAGCACCGCGTGCCGCATCTGGCGTTCCAGCCGGAGAGCCTCTCGAACACGCCGATCCTGCCGATCGAGGAAGTCACGAGCGGCTACTACCTGCGCCTGCGCGTGGCGGACCAGACCGGCGTGATGGCCGACATCACGCGCATCCTCGCCGACAGCGGCATTTCGATCGACGCGCTGCTGCAAAAGGAGTCGGAGCAGATCGACGCGCAGGGCAAGGCGGAAACCGACATCATCCTGATCACGCACGAGACGGTTGAAAAGCGCGTCAACGCGGCGATCGCGCAGATCGAGAAGCTGGCGACTGTGAAGTCGTCGGTGACGAAGCTGCGCATGGAAGGACTGAACTAAGGGCAAGGCAATGAATTACGTATCCACGCGCGGCGCGGGCGCCGGCGAGCATCACTCGTTTTCCGACATCTTGCTGGGCGGCCTCGCGCGCGACGGCGGCCTGTATCTGCCGGCCGAATATCCGCGCATCGCCGAGGAAGAACTCGCGCGCTGGCGCGGCCTCTCGTACGCGGATCTCGCGTTCGAGATCCTCTCGAAGTTCAGCGACGACATTCCCGCCGAGGACCTGCGCGACCTGACGCGCCGCACCTATACGGCCGCGACGTACTGCAACGTGCGTCACGGCGAGGACGCCAGCAAGATCACGCCGCTCACCACGCTCGGCGAGGAAAACGGCGCGAAGCTCTCGCTGCTCGAGCTCTCGAACGGTCCGACGCTCGCGTTCAAGGACATGGCGATGCAGCTGCTCGGCAACCTGTTCGAGTACGCGCTCGCGAAGGCGGGGCAGCAGCTGAACATCCTCGGCGCGACTTCCGGCGACACCGGCAGCGCCGCCGAATACGCGATGCGCGGCAAGAAGGGCGTGCGCGTGTTCATGCTCTCGCCGCACAAGAAGATGAGCGCGTTCCAGACGGCGCAGATGTTCAGCCTGCAGGACCCGAACATCTTCAATCTGGCCGTGGAAGGCGTGTTCGACGACTGCCAGGACATCGTCAAGGCCGTCTCGAACGATCACGCGTACAAGGCGCAGCAGAAGATCGGCACGGTCAACTCGATCAACTGGGCGCGCGTCGTGGCCCAGGTCGTCTACTACTTCGCGGGCTATTTCGCGGCCACGAAGAGCAACGACGAGCGCGTCTCGTTCACGGTGCCCTCGGGCAACTTCGGCAACGTCTGCGCGGGCCATATCGCACGCATGATGGGCCTGCCGATCGAGAAGCTCGTGGTGGCGACGAACGAGAACGACGTGCTCGACGAGTTCTTCCGCACGGGCATCTATCGCGTGCGCGGCGCGGAGCAGACGTATCACACGACCAGCCCGAGCATGGACATCTCGAAGGCGTCGAATTTCGAGCGGTTCGTCTACGACCTGCTCGGCCGCGATCCGGCGCGCGTGACGCAGTTGTTCCGCGACGTCGAGGAAAAGGGCGGTTTCGATCTCGCGGCAAGCGGTGACTTCGTGCGCGTGCAGCAGTTCGGCTTCGTTTCGGGCCGCAGCAGCCACGAGGACCGTATCGCCACGATCCGCGACGTGCATACGCGCTACAAGACCATGATCGATACCCATACCGCCGACGGCGTGAAGGTCGCGCGCGAGCACCTGCAGCCGGGCGTGCCGATGATCGTGCTCGAAACCGCGCAGCCGGTGAAGTTCGGCGAGACGATCCGCGAAGCGCTCGAATGCGAGCCGGAGCGTCCGGCCGGGTTCGAAGGCCTCGAGGCGCTGCCGCAGCGCTTCGAAGTGATGCCGGCGGATGCGCAGCGCGTGAAGGACTACATCGCCGCGCATACGGGGCTTTGATGGCCCGGTTTGATGCCCCGGTTTGATGTCTTTTCGAGGGCCGTATGAACCCCGGCCGCGGGCGTTGCCCGCTCGCGGTCGGGGCGCTGCACATGCGTGGCGCCGGGGTTCCGGCCGTCGCGGTAAGGTTGCAGCGAATGCAGGAGATAAGGCGCAGCGGCGCAATGCCGCGTCCCCGCCGCTACAATAACGACAGACCATCCCTGTCGAGCGCGCCGCGAGCGGCGCCCAGCCAAGCCCACTATCCCCGCCAATGTCCACGCCTCAATCCCCATCCTCCGCCGCGCCTGCGCCGCGCGCGCCGATGCTGTCGACCGCCGACGCGCTCGCCACGCTGCTTGCCGCCGCGAAGCCGCTGACCGAAGCAGCGCACGCGAGCGCAACCGAGACACTTTCGACCTTCGATGCGCTCAATCGCGTGCTGGCGGTCGAGGTCGTCTCGCCGCTCGACGTGCCGCCGATGCACACGAGCGCGATGGACGGCTACGCGGTGCGCGTGGCCGATCTCACGCAAGGCAGCCGCCGGCTGCCGGTCTCGCAGCGCATTCCTGCCGGACATGCGCCGCAGCCGCTCGCTGCAGGGACGGCCGCGCGCATCTTCACGGGCGCGACGGTGCCTCCGGGCGCCGACGCCGTGGTGATGCAGGAGCAGACCGAGACCGACGGCGGCGACGTGACGATCCTGCACACGCCCAAAGTGGGCGAGTGGATTACGGCACAGGGCGCCGACATCAAGAGCGGCTCGGTGATTTTGCCTGCGGGCACGCGGCTCTCGCCGGCGGCGCTCGGGCTGGCGGCGTCGGTGGGGTCTGCGACGCTCACGGTCGCGCGCCGCGTGAAAGTGGCGGTGTTCTTCACCGGTGACGAACTGACCATGCCGGGCGAGCCGCTCAAGCCGGGCGCGATCTATAACTCGAACCGCTTCACCCTGACGGGCCTCCTGCGCAATCTGGGCTGCGAGGTGACCGATTACGGCATCGTGCCGGATCGGCTCGATGTCACCCGTGCGACGCTGCGCGAGGCTGCCGCGAAGCACGACCTGATCCTGACCTCGGGCGGCGTCTCCGTGGGCGAGGAAGACCACGTGAGGCCCGCGGTTGAGGCCGAAGGCCGCATCAACATGTGGCAGATCGCAATGAAGCCGGGCAAGCCGCTCGCGTTCGGCGCGGTGCGGCGGCCGCAAGACGGAGCGCAGACTGCCGCAGGCAAGGACGCCAGCATGAGCGCCGATGAAGCGTTCTTCATCGGCCTGCCCGGCAATCCGGTCTCGAGCTTCGTCACTTTCCTGCTGTTCGTGCGGCCTTTCCTGCTGCGCCTCGCCGGCGCGGCGCACGTGAGCCCGCGCGCGCTCTCGCTGCGCGCCGACTTCACGCAGGCCAAGGCCGACCGCCGCAACGAATTCCTGCGCGCGCGCGTGAACCCGGCGGGCGGCCTCGACCTGTTCGCGAACCAGAGCTCGGCGGTGCTCACGTCGACCGTATGGGGCGACGGGCTCATCGACAACCCGCCGAATCATGCGATCAGTGCGGGCGAGACCGTGCGTTTCATTCCTTTCACCGAATTGCTGTACTGAGCGTCATCCGATGAAGATCCAGTTGAAATTTTTTGCGAGCGTGCGCGAGGCACTAGGTGTGGCCGACGAAACGGTCACGCTGCCCGAGAGCATCGTCACGGTGGGCGACGTGCGCGGCTGGCTGCGCGCACGCGGCGGCGTCTGGGCGGAAACGCTGGCGGAGGGGCGCGCGCTGCGCATGGCCTGCAATCACGTCATGACCGATCCGGGCACGCGCATCACCGAGGGCTGCGAGGTGGCGTTTTTCCCGCCCGTCACGGGCGGTTGACCCACGAATACGACCCAAACGACGAGGAGTGCGGTCATGCCAGTGCGTGTCCAGACCGAAGATTTCGACCTGACAACCGAGGTTGCACAACTGCGCGCGGACAACCCGGCGATCGGCGCGGTGGCGTGCTTCGTCGGGACGGTGCGCGACCTCAACGACGGCAGTGCGGTGGCGGGCATGGAGCTCGAGCACTATCCGGGCATGACGGAGAAGGCGCTGGAGGGCATCGTCGCCGAGGCGCAGCGGCGCTGGCCCGGCATTGAAGTGCTGATCATCCACCGGGTGGGCAAGCTCGCGCCGCTCGACCAGATCGTGCTGGTCGCGACGACTTCGAAGCATCGTGGCGATGCCTTCGCGTCGTGCGAGTTCGTCATGGACTATCTGAAGTCCGAGGCGCCGTTCTGGAAGAAGGAAGAGACCGAGCACGGCGCGCGCTGGGTGGACGCGCGCGAGAGCGACGACGCGGCGCTGGCGCGCTGGGGCGTGAGCTCGACGAATGCGGAGAAGGAAACCTGAGCGCACAGCCGGCCGCAGCATAGTTCCGGTGTTGCGGAATTATGGCGGCGCATGGGCTGTCAGCCACCGTGATTCCTGTGATATCGGAACGATGGTTCACGATCAGGACCATCGGCCGTAAATGTGCAACTAACAGCCTATGAGTCCAGCCCGCGCAAGGCGGGTGGTTCAGTGCGAACGGGTGGCTTCGTCCTCGTCCATCGAGCGTCCGATGAATTTAGCCGGAAACGGTTCGCCAGTCGGGCGGGTGGGCAGATCATGGCCGTGGCCAACCGGGCGTCGCCGTGGCGCAACCGATTCCAGCAACGCCTGCTGCTCAGGCGGAATCGCGTAATCCCAGCCGAAGCGGCTCAACTGCAGGCTTTGCGCGATGCGCAGCGCGGGCTCCATGAACTGCACCGCCGCCGCAGGCTCGTAATGCGCCTCTACCGTGTCGAGAAAGAGATAGAGCCAGTGGCTGAAATGCTTCGGCTCGACGCCCGGCACCGGATCGTGCGCCTGCTGCACATTGCCGCGATATGTCTTCGTGCCGAGCACGAGACTCGACCAGAAGCGGCACATTTTCGGCAGATGTTCGTCCCAACGGCCGGCCAGCACGCCGTCGAAAACAGGGCCGAGCAGGGCGTCGTCGCGCACGCGGTCGTAGAACGCGTAGACAAGCTCGCGGATGTTCTCTTCGGTGGGTGCAGTGTGCCGCACGGGAGCGGCGCTGGCGTCGGGATGAGTCATGTCGGAAGCCTGGGGCGATGCGCTGAGCCGCCGTGCGGCGGTTCACGGGTCATGCGAATTGCAGCAAACTGCGGCGCGAACGACTGTGAAGTCCTGGTCGAAGCGCTGGTCGAAGTCCTAGTCGAAGCGCCCATAATACACAGGCGATCAAAAACTTGCATGCGGCTTGCATGTTATTGTACGGATTCCCGCGCCTGCGCGCCCACCCACCTGCCGGCACCATGAGACTGACCGATTACACCGATTATTCGCTGCGCGTGATGCTTTATCTCGCACTGCGCCGCGACGGGCTCTCGACGATCCAGGAGATCTCGGACGCCTACGGCATATCGAAGAACCATCTGATGAAGGTGGTGCAGCGTTTGGGCGAACTGGGCTGGGTCGATACCATCCGCGGGCGCAACGGTGGCTTGCGGCTCGGGCCGAATTCGCTCGAATTGAGCGTCGGCGCGGTGGTGCGGCAGACCGAGAGCGATTTCGCGCTCGTCGGATGCTTCCCCGACGAGCATGGCGAGCGCCGAAGCTGCGTCATTGAGCCGCAATGCCGGCTCAAGCACGCGCTGGCGGCGGCGCGCGACGCCTTCCTCGCCGAACTCGACCGGCACACCATCGGCGAGCTGGTGCAGCCCGCGGGTGAGCTGACCGGCTTGTTGGGCCTCGCGCCCATTACGTTCGTACCCCGCGCGCGGGCCGCCCGGCACGCGCCGTCGCGCGAGCACTGAAGCGCGGCGCGACCGGCGTCCGCTTATTCCGTCGGCGCTCCTGCGGTCTATTCTCATAGAGCTACCCTGGTTCACCTGGCCGGTCCGCCGTTTTGCGGCAGGCCGGGCGCGGTCGTTCGCCCAGATCTGCCCGGGCTGGCGGGCGGCTAAACCGGGCCTCGCGCGGAACAATCGGAAAAAATGACAGGGTGCCCGCTTGAAACCAGCGCAATGCCCCTCAAATTTGGTGACAGTTAAGATATTGGAGGTCTCCATTTAAATGAGAGTCGACAAACTCACCACCAAGTTCCAGGAAGCACTCGCCGACGCCCAAAGCCTTGCCGTCGGCCATGACAATCAATACATCGAACCGGTCCATTTGCTGGCGGCGCTCGTCGCGCAGCAGGACGGCTCGGCGCGCTCGCTCATGTCGCGCGCGGGCGTGCAGATTCAGGCGCTGCAGAACTCGCTGAACGATGCCATCAACCGCTTGCCGCAGGTGCAGGGCACCGACGGCAACGTGCAGGTCGGCCGCGAGCTCACGGGCCTGTTGAATCAGGCCGACAAGGAAGCGCAGAAGCTCAACGACACCTACATCGCGAGCGAGATGTTCCTGCTGGCGGTCGCCGACGACAAAGGCGACGCGGGCCAGATCGCGCGCAAGAACGGCCTCACGCGCAAGGCTCTCGAAGCGGCGATCGTCGCGGTGCGCGGCGGCGCGCAGGTCCATAGCCAGGACGCCGAGAGCCAGCGCGAAGCGCTCAAGAAGTACACCGTCGACCTGACCGAGCGCGCTCGGTCGGGCAAGCTCGATCCCGTGATTGGCCGCGACGACGAAATTCGCCGCTCGATCCAGATCCTGCAGCGCCGCACCAAGAACAACCCGGTGCTGATCGGCGAGCCGGGCGTGGGCAAGACGGCCATCGTCGAAGGGCTCGCGCAGCGCATCGTCAACGGCGAAGTGCCGGAAACGCTCAAGGGCAAGCGCGTGCTTTCGCTCGACATGGCGGCGCTGCTCGCGGGCGCGAAGTACCGCGGCGAGTTCGAGGAGCGCCTGAAGGCCGTGCTCCACGACATCGCGAAGGACGAAGGCCAGACCATCGTCTTCATCGACGAGATTCACACGATGGTGGGCGCGGGCAAGGCCGAAGGCGCGATGGATGCGGGCAACATGCTCAAGCCGGCGCTCTCGCGCGGCGAACTGCACTGCATCGGCGCGACCACGCTCGACGAATATCGCAAGTACATCGAAAAGGATGCCGCGCTCGAGCGCCGCTTCCAGAAGGTGCTCGTGGACGAACCGTCGGTCGAGGCGACCATCGCGATCCTGCGCGGTCTGCAGGAAAAGTACGAGCTGCACCACGGCGTGGAGATCACCGACCCGGCGATCGTTGCGGCGGCGGAGCTCTCGCATCGCTATATCACCGACCGCTTCTTGCCGGACAAGGCCATCGACCTGATCGACGAAGCCGCTTCGAAGATCAAGATGGAGATCGACTCGAAGCCCGAGGAGATGGACAAGCTCGACCGTCGCTTGATCCAGTTGAAGATCGAGCGCGAAGCCGTCAAGAAAGAGAAGGACGAAGCGTCGCAAAAGCGTTTGCAGTTGATCGAGGAAGAGATCGACCGTCTGAGCCTCGAATATAAGGACCTCGAAGAGATCTGGACCGCCGAGAAAGCGGCGGTGCAGGGCAGCGCGCAACTCAAGGAAGAGATCGACCGCGTGCGCGCCGAGATCACGAAGTTCCAGCGCGAAGGCAAGCTCGAGAAGGTTGCCGAGCTGCAGTACGGCAAGCTGCCGCAACTCGATGCGCAGTTGAAGCAAGTCACGCAGGCCGAGGCGAACGAGCAGAACAACCCGTCGCGTCCGCGTTTGCTGCGCACGCAGGTGGGCGCCGAGGAAATCGCCGAAGTCGTGTCGCGTTCGACTGGCATTCCGGTCTCGCGCATGATGCAGGGCGAGCGTGAAAAGCTGCTGCTGATCGAAGACAAACTGCACGAGCGCGTGATCGGCCAGGACGAGGCGATCAACGCCGTGGCCGATGCGATCCGCCGCTCGCGCGCCGGTCTCGCGGACCCGAACAAGCCCTACGGCTCGTTCCTGTTCCTCGGGCCGACGGGCGTGGGCAAGACCGAGGTCTGCAAAGCGCTCGCGGGCTTCTTGTTCGATTCGGAGGATCATCTCATCCGCATCGACATGAGCGAGTTCATGGAGAAGCATAGCGTCGCGCGTCTGATCGGCGCGCCGCCGGGATATGTGGGCTACGAGGAAGGCGGCTATCTGACCGAGGCCGTGCGCCGCAAGCCGTATAGCGTGATCCTGCTCGACGAAGTCGAGAAGGCGCACCCCGACGTGTTCAACGTGCTCTTGCAGGTGCTCGACGACGGCCGCATGACCGATGGCCAGGGGCGCACCGTCGACTTCAAGAACACGGTGATCGTGATGACCTCGAACCTCGGTTCGCACCTCATCCAGTCGATGACGGGCGAGCCGCAGGAAGCGGTGAAGGAGGCTGTCTGGAACGAAGTGAAGCAGCAATTCCGGCCTGAGTTCCTGAACCGGATCGACGAAGTCGTGGTGTTCCATGCGCTCGACCGCTCGAACATCGAGTCGATCGCGAAGATCCAGTTGCAGCGCCTGCGCGAGCGTCTGGAGAAGCTCGACATGGAGCTGGTGGTGTCGGATGAGGCGCTCGCCAAGATCGCCGAGGTCGGCTACGACCCGCTGTTCGGTGCGCGGCCGCTCAAGCGCGCGATCCAGCAGGAGATCGAGAATCCGGTCGCCAAGCTGATCCTCGCGGGCAAGTTCGGGCCGAAGGACGTGATTCCGGTCGACATTCACGACGGCAAGTTCGTGTTCGAACGCGTCGTGCACTGAAGCGCGGTTCATGTGGCGAAGGCGCGTGCCGAGAGGTGCGCGCCGTAGCAGAAGCAGGAAGGGCAAACGAAAAGGGCAACGGAGTTTTTCCGTTGCCCTTTTTTATTTGTGTGTTTTCCCTGCACGGCAATTGCTGCCGGGCGTTCCTCCATATTTTTATATATTACTTCCATACGTATCGTTGTAGATAACGCGAAGGCTCTTACCGTCGTAGGTCCAATTGGGTCCTGGCGCCACGCTGTACTCGAGCGCTAGATCCTTGCGGGTAGCCGCAGTCAGAGACATCTCTTCGCCATCGAATCGCACCTTGCGATTGCCCGTTACTGTGGCCACAGCATCGGTATGGACTGACCGAAGCTCAGCTCCTATTGGAATGCCCATTTCCTCGAAATTCAGGTTGGGCCGACGTGATTTCATTCTGTCAGCCGCGCTCTTCGATTGCTCGTCTACTGGCGATGGCTGACTTTCCACTTCTTCCGTGGCCTCTTCGACGTGCAATAGCCGGAGAATGGCAATTGCCTGGTCCGGATCAATCTGAAAGAACTCTCGTCTAGGGTTGATCCGGTCGGGAGCAAAAGCGAGGTGTAATGCTCGTTCGACTTCTTCCGGATTTTGCACCTTGCAGGCAAACTCCAATTTGAACGGCACAGGTACTCCTGTGGTGTACAGCTGTCCAAGCCGCGTATTCGCATCTTCCTGCGAAGTGCAACCAATCTTGACCAAACCCGGCATAGCCGGATTGGTCAGGACATAAACAACACTCAATGTCATGGCATATTCTCAGGGCTGGTCATTGACCGTTCTCTATCTTGTCAACGCCATCTCGCAAGTCGCTCCGATACATGGCACTGCTTAATGGCGCTTGACGAGGTGTGCGTTTGCGCTGGCACGATCCATCGTGCTGTCAACGGTCGAAATATCACTTCGTGTTTTCGCAGCGGTGACCGTGCTCGTGTGCGGGAAGCGGGCGCACTGAGGAATGGATTCTAAATTCGGGACCGGTACGTAATTGTTGATCATCGTCATTTCCCGGAGTTAAACGACTTGGAAGCTGCTGGAAACGAGCTCGCGCGAACGCATCTCAATTGAGATACAATGAGTTATTGTCCCGATGGAGAAGCAAACATGGCTGCGCAAACTTCGATGCTGCACATCCGGATCGATGATCAACTGAAGGCCGCTGCAAGCGAAAAGCTCGCAACCGTTGGCCTGACGGTCTCGGATGCTGTCCGAATCCTGCTTACCCGTGTCGTTCGGGAGGGAGGTTTGCCTGTAGGGCTTACCATGGACGAAGATGCATATGACGATTGGTTCAAGGCCAAGGTCCAGGAGGCACTTGACGACCCACGCCCGCGCGTGAGCAATGAGGACGTCAAGGCACATTTCGCGGCCCGGCGTGAAGCGCTTCGAAAACGCGCGGGAGCCAAGGCTTGAAGATCGTGTGGAACCAGCATGCGCTGGACGATCGCGATGGAAATATGGAATACGTCGGGAACGACAGCCCGGCTGCTGCCATCGAGATGGACGATGAAATTGAACGGCAGGTGGATGCGCTGATCATCTATCCCAAGATTGGCCGCTCCGGCCGGATTCTTGGCACCCGCGAACTGGTGATTTCGCGCACGCCCTATATCGCCGTTTATCAACTCGACGAGCAGGAACGCTGCGTAGAGATTTTGCGCATCCTGACCAACTGGCAGCAGTGGCCATAAGGGCAGCTTGCTCGTCGGACTCATCCCATGCTTTGAAAAGCATCAGGACGTCAGCAGTTTGGGGGCAACGGAGTTTTTCCGTTGCCCTTTTTCTTTCTATGCGCCGCGCGCGGAGCGCGCACCACCTTACGCCTGCTTGTTGCCGCCACCTAGCAGCGAAGCGAGGCTGCCGAGCGTCCCCAGCACGCTCTCGGAGTTGATCTGGCCGCCGGCGGGCACTTCGCCGTTCGGCGTGCCGGCGTTGATCACGTGCGGCAGCACCTGCGCGAGCAGGCCGCTCACCTGCTCGGGCTGCATGCCGACCTTTTGCGCGAGACCCGAAACCACGTCGGAGCCCAGCACGTTGTGGAGCTGATCCGGAGAAACTGCCTGGTTCTCGCCGTTGCCGACCCACGACTGCGCGATATCGCCAAGGCCACCTTGCTGGAACTTCTGGATGAGGCCGTTCAGGCCACCCGGCTGGTTGTTGATGAATTCCATCGCGACGGCGAGGAGTTGGGCTTGGCCGCCGCCTTGTTGCTGCGACGAGGAACCGAGCAGGGAACCGAGGGTATCTAGCAGGCTCATGACAATCTCACTGGATGATGGCCGCGACAGGGGACGCGGCCGGAAAATCGGACGGCGCACGCGAGGTGCACCGCGTATTACTGCCCGGGCTGCCCGGGCTGTCCGGCGGCGGGCGAGGGCCGCACGCGCCGAAGCGGGTCAAATCCGGGCGCCGGAATCAGGCGCTCGAATCGGGTGCTTGATTGCGGCACGCGAATCATGCACCCGACGCAGCCGCGTCGGAAGCGGCCTTGCTCTTCGTCGACTTCCTGGACTTCTTCGCCATGGCGTCCGAAGCGGCGCCCGGCGCCGCGGCGGCGGATCCCGCCTCAGGCGCGCTTGCCGCTGCGGCTGCCTTGTCTTTCTTGCTCTTGTGATTCGACTTGCTCGTGCCGGCCGCCGACGCGGCTTGCGGTGCGGTCGTGGCCGCAGGCGTCTGGGCTGTTGTCATTGGGTTGGGCGTGGTGCCTGCGGCAGTGGGAGCGGTGCTTGTCGTGGCGGTGCTCTTGCTGCTCTTCGACGACGCGGCACTCTTGGCCGCAGGCGGCGCCGACGAGCCGTTGATCGTCAGGCCCGCGGCTTCGAGGTTCTGCACCGACTTCGGGCCGATGCCCTTGACGCGGTTCACGAGGTCGTCGGCATCCTTGAAGGGGCCATTCTTGCTGCGTTCGTCGATGATCGCCTTGGCGTGGGCCGGGCCAATGCCCTTGACGGTTTCGAGCGCGGTTTGGTCCGCGGTGTTGACTTCGACGGCCACCGCCAGCGCGGCGGACAGCGACAGACCCAGCGCGAGGAACAGCATCAGCAGCTTCTTGAGCATGGCAATCACTCCATTGAGGGCATTTCGGTTAGCCGGGAACGGACGACGCATCCAGTCGGTGGTGCTGCGCTACAAGGATAAGACAGTTGGCGTATCCGTGGACCGGAAGCGGTCGATTTATACCCACGCTTTCGTGGCAACACAATCGCGCCGCACAATCTTTAATACTTCTGTGCAATTCGAAGGCGGCGGACGCAACCATGCGGCGCACCTCAGGGGCGCTTCAGGTGCGCTTCAGGTGCGGTGTGGCCCGACGATGCCGAGTTTCGCAATGCGCCGATACAGCGTCGCGCGCGAGATGCCTAGCGCTGCTGCGGCTGCATTGGGACGCCAGCGATGTGCAGTGAGCGCGGCGATGATGCGTGAGCGTTCGTCGCCGCTGTCGTAAGCGGGATCGCCGGCCATGACGGCGGCGGAAGTTGCGCGAGTCGTGGGAGATGCGCCCGACGCGCTGGCCGCTGGCAGTTGCGCCGCGAGATCGGCGCTCAAATGCCGCGCCTCGACGCGCACCGTATCGCACACCGCGCATGCGTAGCGCATGGCGTTGCGCAACTGGCGCAGGTTGCCGGGCCAGGCGAATGCAGCCAGCCGCGCAGCCAGATCGGCATCTAGCGTGAGCGGGCGGCCCGCCGCCTGTGCTTCTTCGGCGAACACGGTTTCGATCAGCGTTGCGACATCGCGGCGCTCGCGCAGCGCAGGCAAGATGAGCACGGCGCCGCAGAGCCGGTAGTAGAGGTCTTCGCGGAACGCGCCTGCGCAGGCCATTTGCGCGAGATCGCGGTGGGTCGCGCAGATCACGTCCAGGTCCACGCGCATGGGCGTTTCGCCGCCGAGCGGCAGCACCTCGCCTTCGGCGAGCACGCGCAAGAGGCGCGTCTGCAGCGCGAGCGGCATGTCACCGATCTCGTCGAGAAACAGCGTGCCGCCGTCGGCCATCGCGATCTTGCCGCGTGCGCCATGGCGCCGCGCGCCCGTGAACGCGCCCGGTGCGTAGCCGAAGAGCTCGCTCTCGATCAGCGACTCGGGCAGCGCGCCGCAGTTTACGGCCACGAACAGCCGGTTGCGGCGCGCTCCCGCGTCGTGAATCGCACGGGCGAACACTTCCTTGCCCGCCCCCGTTTCTCCGAGCAGCAGAATCGGCAGATGCTTGCCTGCCACGCGCTGCGCGATGCGCGCGTTTTCGGCGACGCGCGCATCCGCGCTGCGCAGGAACGGGCCCAGCGCGCTGCGATCGTAGGTGTCTCCGGCACGCGCGTCGCGCAGTGGCGTCGCGCCGTGCACGGCGGGGGCCTGGGTGCGCGCCGCGCCGGGGAACCCCGTGCGCCCGAGCGGCGCGCGAATGCGCGCGTAAAGCATGCTGCCGTTCGCGCGCAGGCGCAGCGCCGCTATGGCTTCGATACGGCCGATATCGCGCAGCTGCACATGCGACGAATCGAAAATCTCGTCGATATGACGCGGACCGTCGAGGCCCGGAATGCACTCGCGCGCGCGGCGGTTTGCGGCGGCCACGTTGCCGTTCTCGTCGAAGGCGATCAGCAGTTCGGGCTGCGCCTCGACGTAGTTGCGGTTCTGGTGTCCGAAGAGAATCCAGCACGCGCCAGTGCGATGCAGGAAGTAGCCGTCTTCGATGAGCGTCGCGCTCTGGCGCACGAGCTGGTTGACGATGCGCTGGCTGTCGCGATTGTCGGGCGACTGCACGGCAGAGGCATCGAGCACGCCAATCAGCTCGCCATCCGGCGCGAAGATGGGCGCGGCGCTGCAAGTGAGGGTCGTGAACGCGGCGCGAAAGTGATCGGTCTTGTGCACCGTGATGGGCGCGAGGTCGGTGAGCACGCTCGCGATCCCGCACGTGCCTTCCTCGCTCTCCGACCAGCACGAGCCGATAAAGAGGCCCGCATGCTTGAAGTCGTTGCGGCGCTCGCGGTCGATACGGTAGTCGATGGTGACGCCGTGCGCGTCGGTGAGCATCACGCAATAGTCGGCGTCGCGCACCGTTTCGTGCAGGCGCGTGAGGCATTGGCCCGAAGCGCGCAGGAAAGCCTCTTCGCGATCGCGGATCTCGCGCAGCTCGGCGGCGCTCAGCACGCGAGGGCCGATCACCGAGCCCGGATCGAGCTGATAGCGCTCGAACGAGCGCTGCCAGGACAGGGCGAGGCGCGGCGAGTCGTTCGGCGCGGGCAGCCGGCCTTCGACGGCGCCGCGTACGCGTTCGGCGTGGCGGGTGGGCGCGAGTGCGTAGGGCATGGACGGTTCCAGACGGGGGGCGTCGGCGCTCGGGGCGTTCGGCGGGAGCCTTTTTGTAGCACATCTGCCGTGCGCGATCACACCGCAGCGCAGCATGCGAGACGGTTGAGACGATCGTCTCAACGCGACGCGAGACGCTCGTGAGACGCGGCGCGAAGGCCGCACAGGCTTACTGCGTGGGGCTGAGCTGGGCGTGCATCGGTGCGGGAAGCTGGCGGCGTCTCGCGGGCCGCGCGTGCAAAGCCGCGGCTGAGACGCTGTGTGAGCCATGAGCGACGGTGCGGGCGCGCGGCTCCGATCGACGCAAAGCCCGCAGGCAAGGCGTTCTGCAGGCGCCTGGCGGCTTTTCGAGTGCACTGGCACAGCGCTTGCAGAGAGTGACGGCAAGAGCGGCGCACGCATGCGACGCGATCAGAACGAGTCCGCGCAATTCTTTTGGATCGCGTAGGGCTCTGCATGGGACCGGAGTAAGCGCTTTGCACTAACTCCGGTCGACAAGGAGACAACGCCCGTGACAACGCCCGTGACCGTAGGCGTGATCGCGAACCCCGCATCGGGACGCGACATCCGCCGTCTTACCACGCACGCCTCCGTCTTTCCGACGGCGGAAAAGGCCAACATGGTCGTGCGCCTGCTCGCGGGTCTCGGCGCGCTGGGCGTGGAGCGCGTGCTCACGCTGCGCGATCGCACCGGCGTGGCCGCGCTCGTGCTGCGCGCGCTCGAAACCCATGCCGCCGTAGCACGCAACGAACGCTGGCCCGTGGTGGAGTTCGTCGATCTGCCGATCAGCGAGAGCGTGGCCGACACGCACGCTGGCGTCGCGCATATGGTTCGCGAGCAGGTCGCGCTGATCGCCGTGCTCGGCGGCGACGGCACGCATCGCGCCGTCGCTGCGCATTGCGGCGACACGCCGTTGCTCGCGCTGTCCACCGGCACCAACAACGCCTTTCCCGAGTTGCGCGAAGCCACGGTCGCGGGCCTTGCGGGCGCGCTCGTCGCTACCGGCGCGGTGCCGGCCGAAACGGCCCTCGTGCGCAACAAGCGTCTCGTCGCGCGCTGTGTCGAGGGACCGGGTCGTGGACGCGAGGAGATCGCGCTGGTCGACATCTGCGTGTCGCGTCAGCCGTTCATCGGCGCCCGGGCTATTTCTGATAGTTCGGATATCGAATCATTGTTTCTGGCCTTTGCGCCGCCCGACGGCATTGGGCTCGCGTCGATCGGCGGCGCGTGGGCGCCAGTCGGGCGCGACGCCGCACACGGCCTGCACATGACGTTTGCGCATGCGTCCACGCGAGGCGGGGAGGGCGAAGGCGTGCCGCTCATCGCGCCCATCGCGCCGGGGCGCATCGAGCGCTTGACGATGCGCACTTGCCAGCGCCTCGAAGTGGGCATGGCGCTGCCGCTCGACGCCGATCACGGCACGCTCGCCTTCGACGGCGAGCGCGAGATCGAGCCGGCGCGCGGCGACCGCTACGAAATCGCGCTCGACTGGGCCGGGCCGCTGACCGTCGATGTCGCGCGCACGTTGCGCTACGCGGCCTCGCATCAGCTGTTGCGCCAGGCGGCGTATGCCGCAGCGCCTCAATAAGCCCGTTTCGCTGAATGCTGTCCAACTTCCCTCGAGAAAGGAGCCATTTCACCCAGGCAGTCATACCGGTAGCAGCGGAGCAGCAGGCATCACCAGCGTCTATACACAGGAGACAACCATGTCTGTCACGTTGAACAAGGAGCAGTTGCTCGCGGCGTATCGCTCGATGCGCACGATCCGCGAGTTCGAGGAGCGCTTGCACGTCGAATTCGCGACCGGCGATATTCCGGGCTTCGTGCATTTGTATGCGGGAGAGGAGGCATCCGCGGTCGGCACCATGAGCCATCTGAACGACAACGATTACGTTGCCACCACGCACCGCGGCCACGGCCATTGCATTGCGAAGGGCGTGGACGTGCGCGAGATGATGGCCGAGATCTATGGCCGCGCCACGGGCTCGTGCCGCGGCAAGGGCGGCTCGATGCATATCGCCGACCTCGCGAAGGGGATGCTGGGCGCGAACGGCATCGTCGGCGCGGGCGGTCCGCTCACGTGCGGCGCGGCGCTCGCCGCCAGGCAAAAGAAGACAGGCGGCGTGGGCGTGTGCTTCTTCGGCGACGGCGCGTCGAACCAGGGCGTGATCTTCGAGTCGATGAATCTCGCTTCGGTGTGGCGCCTGCCCGTGATCTTCGTCGCGGAGAACAACGGCTACGCGGAAGCGACGTCGTCCACGTGGTCGGTCGCGGCCGACAACATCGCCGACCGCGCCAACGGCTTCGGCATGCCGGGCGTGATCGTCGACGGTTTCGACTTTTTCGCTGTGTACGAGGCGCTCGGCGAAGCGATTGCTCGCGCGCGCAACGGCGGCGGCCCGACGCTCGTGGAAATGAAGCTTTCGCGCTATTTCGGCCACTTCGAGGGCGATGCGCAGACCTATCGCGCGCCCGGCGAGGTGCAGAAGCTGCGCGAGGAAAAGGACTGCCTCAAGCGCTTCGAAGAGCGCGTGGTGCGCGCGGAGCTTGCGAGCGCCGATGACTTGCGCAAGGTGGACGCCGAGGTGAAGGCTCTGATCGACGATGCGGTGGCGAAGGCGTTGGCCGCGCCGTTGCCCGCACCCGAGGCGCTGCTCACCGACGTGTACGTGTCGTATCCCTGAGCGCGGCACGCCCAGGTCATCAGGATTCCAGATCAAGGAGACGGAAATGGCACGGAAAATCACCTATTCTCAGGCGATCAACGAAGCGCTCGCGCAAGAGATGGCGCGTGACGAGAGCGTGATCGTGATGGGCGAGGACAATGCGGGCGGCGCGGGCTCGCCCGGCGAGCAGGACGCCTGGGGCGGCGTGCTCGGCGTGACGAAGGGCCTCTATGGCAAGTTTCCGGGGCGCGTGCTCGATACGCCGCTCTCGGAGGGCGGCTTCATCGGCGCGGCGGTGGGCGCGGCGGCGTGCGGCATGCGGCCGGTGGCGGAGCTGATGTTCATCGACTTCATGGGCGTGTGCTTCGACCAGATCTTCAATCAGGCGGCGAAGTTCCGCTACATGTTCGGCGGCAAGGCGGTCACGCCGGTCGTGATCCGCACGATGTACGGCGCGGGACTGCGCGCGGCGGCACAGCACTCGCAAATGCTCACGTCGCTCTTCACGCATATCCCGGGCCTCAAGGTCGTGTGCCCGGCCACGCCTTATGACGCGAAGGGCCTCATGATCGAGGCGATCCGCGACAACGACCCCGTGATCTTCTGCGAGCACAAGCTGCTTTACACGATGGAGGGCGACGTGCCCGAGGAGTCGTATTCGATCCCGTTCGGCGAGGCGAACATCACGCGCGACGGCGACGACGTCACCATCGTCACCTACGGGCGCATGGTCCACTACGCGCTCGACGCGGCGCAGCAACTCGCGAAGGACGGTATCGAAGCCGATGTGATCGACCTGCGCACGACCTCGCCGCTCGACGAGGAGACCATCCTGGAGAGCGCGCGCCGCACGGGCCGCGTCGTGGTGGTGGACGAGGCGAACCCGCGTTGCTCGATCGCGACCGATATCGCGGCGCTCGTGGCGCAAAAGGCGTTTCGCGATTTGAAGGCGCCAGTCGGCATGGTGACCGCGCCGCACACGCCGGTGCCGTTCGCGGCCTCGCTCGAAGACCTTTATATCCCGTCGGCGCAGCAGATCGCCGATGCCGCGCGCGCAGCAAGGAGCTGAAGTCATGCCGATTCACATGATCACGATGCCCAAATGGGGCCTTTCGATGGAGCAGGGCCAGGTGAACGGCTGGCTCAAGTCGCTGGGCGAGAAGGTTTCCAAGGGGGAGGAACTGCTCGACGTCGAGTCCGACAAGATCGCATCGGGCGTCGAGTGCGCGTTCGAGGGCGTGTTGCGGCGGCAGATTGCGCAGGAGGGCGATACGCTGCCGGTAGGTGCGCTGCTCGGTGTGGTCGCCAGCGTAGAAGATTCGGACGCCGAAATAGACGCGGCAGTGGCCGAATTCCAGCGCGATTTCGTGCCCGCTAAAGCCGGCGAAGCCGATGCCGGCCCGCAGCCCGAGAAGGCTCAGATCGGCGGACGCACGCTGCGCTATCTGAAGCTCGGCGAGGGCGATGCAACGCCCGTCGTGCTGATTCACGGCTTCGGCGGCGATCTCAACAACTGGCTCTTCAATCACGCCGATCTCGCCGCGGGGCGCACCGTTTGGGCGCTCGATCTGCCGGGACACGGCGAATCGGGCAAGGCCGTGGAGAGCGGCGCGCTCGATGAGCTCGCGCAGAGCGTCATCGATTTTCTCGACGCGCAGCAGATCGAGCGCGCGCATCTCGTCGGGCATTCGCTGGGTGGCGCGGTCTCGATGGCGGTGGCCGAGCGCGTGCCCACGCGCGTCGCTTCGCTTTCGCTGATCGCCAGTGCGGGGCTCGGCGATGAAATCGACGGCGCGTATATCGAAGGCTTTGTCGCGGCCGCGAACCGCAACGCGCTCAAGCCCCATGTGACGAAGCTGTTCGCCGATCCCGCGCTCGTCACGCGTCAGCTCGTGGAAGACCTCGTGAAGTACAAGCGGCTCGAAGGGGTGCAGGACGCGCTCAGGAAGATCTCAGCGCAGGCCTTCGAGGGCGGCGCGCAGCGACGCGTGTTCCGCGACCGGCTTTCGACGCTCGCACCGAAGGTGCTCGTGATCTGGGGCGAGGCCGACCAGATCATTCCGGTAAAGCATGCGCAAGGTTTGTCGCCAGCGGTGCGCGTCGAGGTGATCGCCGGCAAGGGGCACATGGTGCAGATGGAGGCCGCCGCCGAGGTCAATCGCCTGCTCAAGGCCTTCTTCGAAGCGGGAGGCTGAATATGGACGCCGTCACGGTTGATTCGGCGTTGCCGGGAGCCGCAACGCGGGGCGCGCCGGGCGGCGCCTCATCGGGTGACACGGCGCTCGGCCAGCACGGCCTGCGCAGCCGCGAGAAGCTCGCGCGCATTCCCGTGAAGATCGTGCCGGCGGACGAGGGCGCGGCGCTGCCCAAACCGCCCTGGCTGCGCGCGCGTCCGCTCATGAGCACGACCGTCGCCGGGGTGGCTGCCGTGCTGCGCGAACACCGGCTGCATTCGGTGTGCGAGGAGGCGATGTGCCCGAACATCGGCGAGTGTTTCGCGCAGCGCACGGCCACCTTCATGATCATGGGCGGGCTGTGCACGCGTCGCTGTCCGTTCTGCGACGTCGCGCACGGACGGCCTGCGCCGCTCGACGAAGACGAGCCCGCGCACCTCGCTGAGGCCGTCGCGGCGCTCGGCCTGCGCCATGTCGTGATTACCTCGGTCGACCGCGACGATCTGCGCGACGGCGGTGCGGCGCACTTCGCGCGCTGCATCGCCAGCGTGCGCGAGCGCGTGCCCGGCATCGGCGTGGAGGTGCTGACGCCGGACTTTCGCGGGCGTATCGACCGCGCGCTCGACGCGCTCTCGGTGGCCTGGCCCGACGTGTTCAATCACAACGTCGAGACCGTGCCGTCGCTCTACCGGGCGGCGCGGCCGGGCGCCGACTATCGCGGCTCGCTCGCGCTGCTCGCGCGCGCAAAGGCCGCGCATGGGGCGCTCGTCACGAAGTCGGGATTGATGGTGGGGCTAGGCGAGACCGATGCGCAATTGCTCGAGACGATGCGCGATCTGCGCGAGCACGACGTGCAAGTGCTGACGATCGGGCAGTACCTCGCGCCGTCGCGCTATCACTTGCCGGTGCGCCGCTACATGCATCCGGACGAGTTTGCGGCGCTGCGCGAGGCGGGGCTCGCCATGGGATTCAGCGAAGTGGTGGCCGGGCCGCTCGTGCGCTCCTCGTATCACGCGGCGCAGACCGTGGAGGCTGCACGGCATCACGAGCCGGCATGAAGGCATCGGCCGTTTTGCAACTAACTGCCAGCCCTTGCGGCCACCTCAATGGCCGCAAGGCGGCGGTCCTTCATGCCTGCACGCGCAGATGCCGCGTGCTGACGCGCGACAGATAAATCGCGAGGCCGGCGCCGGCGATTGCGAGGCTCGTCGCATTGGCGATCCAGAAGCCGCGCGCGCCTGTCGCCCAGGCGGGCAGGGTGCCGAACACGTCGAAGCCGAGCGCATAGCCGCCGCCCAGGCCCACGCCCCAGAGCGCGATGGCGTAAATCACGGTGGGCACCACGGCAACCTTGTAGGCGCGTAGCGCGAATGCCGTGGTGACCTGCAGCGCATCGAACACGTGATAGAGCGTGACGATTGCCACGAGCGGCATCGCTGCCACAGCGACGGCCGGATCGGGCGTATAGCCCTTGATCAGAAGTGGCCGCAGCACGAACACGATCGCGCCGTAGCAGCACGCGATCGCGACCGCGGTCATCACACCGTGCCGCGCGAGCGTACGCGCTTCGGCGGGGCGCGCGCCGCCCAGCGCCTGCGCCACCAGTGTCGACGTTGCCACGCCAATCGAGAGCGGCGTCATATAGAGCACCGCGCCCAGATTCCCGGCGATCTGGTGGCCGGCGAGCGTCGTCGTTCCGAGGCGCGCGATGAAGATGGCCATGAAGGTGTACGAGGTGACTTCGATGAGGTACGAGAGCCCCATCGGAATGCCGAGCTTGAGCAGCTCCGCCTGGCGCTTCCATTCGGGCCAGCAGAAGTGCTTGAAGATCTCGAACGGTGCGAACACTTCGACGCGCGTGAACGCGATGGCGGCGCACAGGGCGAGCGCCCAGTTGATCGAGGTACTGGCGAGCGCACAGCCCGGGCCGCCCAGCGGGGGTATGCCGAGGCCGCCGAAGATGAGCCAGGTGTTCAGCGGCACCTTGATCGCGAGCGCGGCCACCTGCAGGAACATGACGAGGCGCGGCCGGCTCACGGCATTGGCGAGCGAGCTGTAGATGCGGAACGCGAGGCTCGCGGGCAGCCCGAACGAAAGCAGCCGCAGATAGGCGATGGTGCGCTCGTGCAGCGCCTCGGGCGCGCGGGCGAGGTCGAGCAGCGGGCCGGGGAAGTAAAGGATCGTGAAACCGATCACCATCAGCACGAGCGCGAGCCAGAATGCCTGACGCACTTCGAGGCCGATCTCGATGTCCTTGCGTGCGCCGTAAAGCTGGGCCGCGACGGGCTGCAGCGCCGTGAGTATCCCGGTCAGGCCGATATAAACCGACACGTAGATCGACGAACCGAGCCCGAGAGCCGCGAGATCGAGCGCCGAATAGCGGCCGACCATCGCGGTGTCGATCACGCCGAATGCGATGATCGCGAGCTGACCGATCAGCACCGGCCAGGCGAGCGCGGCGATGCGCCGGATGTCGCCGAGGAAAGTCGTCGTCACCGGAGCCTCAGTCCGGGCGCTTGCGCCAGATGTGCTTCTTCAGTGGCAGCTGCGGGCGATCGATACGCACGTACAGGCGGAAGCGTTCGTCGCGGTCGGCGGCGCGGCGGCCTTCCCAGACGAGTTTCCACTCGAAGTTCGACATCGAGCTCGGCTCGCCGTAGTCGTGCGTATCCTGGCGCAGGATCACGTCGCAGTCGTCGTCGAACGAGAAGTGCATCTTGCCAAAGTACGCGAAGGTGGCGATCTGCGCATCGCCGAGGCGCACGGGCGAAATGCACTGATAGTCGGCGGGCAGGTGCGCGGCGATTTGCTGTGCGACGTCCTTGTAGGTCCGGCTGTAATTGACGACCGGCAGCCAGAGCGTCATCAGCAGCACCCACATGAGCGTAGTGCCGCCGCTCGAGAGCACGACGCTGCGCCAGAGCACCTTCGGGTGCCGTGCGATGCGCCACTGCGCGAGCACGATCCAGCACACGGTGACGGCCACCGCGCACACGAACGAGAGAATCTTGAATTGCGGCGCGAAGCCGGGCGCGAGGCGCGCGAGATTGCGCGCGAGCGGCGCCGGGAAGCCGGTCATGCCCGCGAGCCAGACGAGCCAGACGAAGGTGCCGAGGATCGTGAAGCTCAGCACAGCGAACCAGTCGATCGCGTTGATCGCGCCGCGCTTGAGCGTGGGCAGCGCAAAGGTCGCGAGCACCGAGAGCGCGGGCAGCACGAGCATGAAGAGCAGGTTTGTTTCGTGGCTCTGCACGACCACGAGGATCAAGAGCGGCACGATGACCGAAAGCGGAATCGCAATGTGCGGCGCGCGGCGCAGTCCCGCCCAGCTCACCCACGCCCAGATCGCGAGCGGCCAGGCCGGCCAGGTGAAGAGCGGCAGGTTCTTCGCGGCATAGCGCAGCACCGTGCCCGGGGGGCCGGCGAACGCATTGACGCTGGTGCGCGCCCACTGGTTGAGGAACCACACGGCATCGGTGGGATAGAGGTGCAGCGCGTAGAGCGGCCAGGAGAGCGCGACCACGAGCACCACCGGCAGGCCGGCCACGAGAAGCCAGCGTGAGCGCGTCTCGGGCGCAACGGCGAGCATGACGAGCGTGCCGATGAGCAGCGCCCCCACCAGCACGGGCCCGCTCGAGAGCATCACGACGCCGAGCGCGAGACCCCACCAGAGCGCGCCCTGGATGGGCTTGTCGATGGCGCGCACGAGGCCGTACACGAGCATCGCGATACCAACGAACTGCATCAACTGCGGCGTGGTTTCGTGACCGCGCTCGGCAAGGCCGAAACAGGCAAGCAGGACGAGCAGGGCGCCGTCGCCGAGCGTGCGGCCGTAGTCGCGCGGCTCGGGCTCGCCGCCAAAGGCGTATTTGAACGGCTGCACTTCCGGACGCCGGCCGAGCAGATAGGCGCTATACCAGACGAAGGCGCAGGCGCAGCAGAACAGCACGCCGGTGGCGACGCGCGAGGCGTTGCTCGCATCCAGCCAGGGTGCGAAAAGACGAATGCACAGGGCGCCGAGCCAGTAGCCGAGCGGGCCGTTCGCTGTCACGTATTTGCCGACGAGGTTCGGCAGCAGCCAGTCGTGCGTGGTGCCGCCCGCCATCGTCCACATCACGCCGAAGCCCGCTGCATCCTCGTTCTTCCACGGGTCGCGGCCAAACAGGCCGAACGAAGCGAAGACGATACAGAGGGTCAGCAGCAGCGAGCGCGGCAAGGCGCTAGTGGCGGAGGCGGTCAGGCGAATGGCAGGCTTCATGCAGTGTGAAGGAATTCGGGTAAGCGGAGCGGGACGCGGCCGTTGCCTCGGGCAGTGGCGCGAAGGTTGTGGCACGATCGTCGTGCGCCGCCGGTCGGGAGCATCCGGCATTCTAGCTGGCTGCGCCAGCGCGCGTCACGGCGCAGGCTCGATGCCAATGCAAGGAAACGGATGAAACAACGTTGTCAAAATCGGGCGAGGACGAGGTTTCGTTGGGCTCGACAGGCGCAAAAAGCCTGGCGCCCACGATTCCGGCAATAACGCGGACAACATTTCAGGCAACAAAAAAGGGCAGCGTACGCTGCCCTTTTTGTGCGGGACCGGCTGCGAGGCCGGTGCGCGAAGTTCGCTCCGAGAGCTTACTTCGTGGCCTTGCCCGTGGCGCGCGCGCCGAACTTCTTGTTGAACTTCTCGACACGGCCTGCCGTGTCCATGATCTTTTGCGTGCCCGTGTAGAACGGATGCGATTCCGACGACACTTCGATCTTCGCGAGCGGGTAGGTCTTGCCGTTGAATTCGGCGGTTTCGCGCGTCTGGATG
This sequence comes from Paraburkholderia silviterrae, assembly GCF_004353915.1. Classification (GTDB taxonomy): domain Bacteria; phylum Pseudomonadota; class Gammaproteobacteria; order Burkholderiales; family Burkholderiaceae; genus Paraburkholderia; species Paraburkholderia silviterrae. Next base: position 467,480 of record NZ_SMRP01000002.1, read on the forward strand.
GTCGAGCGGGTCACGAACTTGAAGTCGTTCGACACGTCGATGAACAGGACTTCGCGGTAATTCGGGTGAATGCCTTCTTTCATGGTTATTCCTTAAATCTGGCGGTAGCCAACCCGCGTGCCCCGCTGCAGCAAGCAGTACAAGGCGCTTTTACCTAACAATTAGGCGCGAGCCACTTGCCCAAGGTCGAAAAACGGCGATTATGCCAGAAAATCAGCCGGTTGGCGAATTTTTGCTGCCCCATTTGCTTGCCCTTGCGGCGCCTTCACGCAGGTGGGGCGGCGAGCGCGTCCAGTGCACCCACCCTGGCCGGATCCTGCCGGTAATAGCACGCGAGCAGCCGGTAGAGCTCGGGATATTCGGCCTCGAACGCCTTGGGTTTGACGAACAGCGCCTCGCTGCACACCGCGAAGAACTCCGACGGATGATCGGCGGCATAGGGATCGATCAGCGAATCGCGCTCGAAGCGCGCCCAGCGGCGCTCCGGCACGGCGTCCACCTTGTCGCAGAACTGGTCGTAGGCGTTGTCGAACACGTCGGCCCAGGCTTGCGCGTCGAGCGGCGCGTGCCAGCGGCGAAAAAGGGGTGGATGGCCGTCGGCCTCGCCGGTGAGCATATCGATCTTGTGGGCGAATTCGTGGATCACGACGTTGTAGGCGTCGCTGCCGTCGGTCATCTGCGCGTCTTCCCACGAGAGGATCACCGGCCCGCCTTCCCACGCTTCGCCGCTCGCGTCGTGCTCGACTTCGTGCACCACACCGTCCTCGTCCTCGACGGTCTTGCGGATCACGAATTCGCCGGGGTAGACGGTCACGCCGACCCAGCCCTTGTAGAGATCGAGGGAAAGGTTGAGCACCGGCAGCGATGCCTGCGCGGCGATCGCCACCGCGATCTGGTCGGTGAGCTCGAGCTCGTGCGCCGTGGAAAACTCCTTTTGCGCGAGAAAGAGACTCGTGAGCTCGCGCAGGCGCACGAGATCGGCGGCATCGAGGTGTGCGAGGAACGGCAGGCCGGCGAGCGTCGCTTGCCAGAGCGCGTCGTCGATCGCATGGGTGCGCAGCGCCTTTTCACGGCGGCGGGCGTCGAACCAGTGGGTCAGTTTCGAAAGCATCGCTCAGTTGCGTTTTCAGGTGCGTCGTCGAGTCAGTTCAGGTGTGGTTCGGTTCAGTCGATCTGCTTTTGCAACGCGGCGAAAATCCCGCCGCACACGGCCACGCCGATCAGAAAATAGAACCCGTCGAGCGAGCTCAGAAAGCTCGCTTGCTGCGCGACCATGCGGCTCACCTGCACGAGCGCGAGCCCGTGCGCCTCGCCAGGCGCCCGGCCGAGCGCTTCGAAGGCCTGCGTGAGCGTCGCGTAGGTATTCTGGAAAATCGGGTTGAGCGGGTTCACGAATTCCGCGAGCCGCGACTGGTGCAGTGCCAGGCGGTGTTGCTCGACGATGATAATCGTTGCGGTCGCGAACGATATCGTTATCTGACGGACGACATTTTTCAAGCGGTATCCGTGCGTGAACTCCTCGATGGCGAAGATGCGGAAGGTGAGGTTCGCCACCGGCAGCACGATGAAGAGCAGCAGGAGGCCGCGCAGCAGGAGCGGGAAAATGAGCCAGCTCTCGCTGGTGTCGGGCGTGAGGCGCGTCATCCAGAACGAGATGAACGCCGCGAGCACGAAGCCTGGCACGATGATCCACTTTTTGTGCGTGATGAACTTCGAGTAGCGGAAATAGAAGAACAGCGCCGAAGCGGAAATCAGCGAGGTGATGCCGGTGAGGCGCCCGGCATTCTCCACGGGATAGTTCAGGCCGCCTTCGAGAAAGCGCGAGACCAGATAGCTGAGCGCCGTGCTTTGATAGTAATAGACCATGTAGAGCAGCAGCCCGACGCGAAACGGCTTTTCGCGTAGCGCGTGCAGGCGCATGAGCGGCTTCGGATGATGCCACTGGTGCCAGACGAACCACGCGAGCGCGGCCATGCCGGCCACAGTCAGCAAGATGATGCCGGGCGAGGTGCTGAACAGCTCGAAGCGGACCTGCTGCATGGCGATCTGCAGAGCACCTTGCGCAAGCGCAAAGATGATGTAGGGCCAGAAATGCGAATCGCCGCGTTCCTCGGGCAGCACGTGGCCGGAGTTGGGTAGCGCGAGCAGGGCGAGCACCGCATAGAGCACACCTGCGGGCGCGGAAAACGCGAAGAGGGCGCGCCAGTCGAAATGCGACACGAGAAAGCCGCCCGCGAGGGGCGCGAGCGCGCTGGAGAGCACGATCAGGATCAGGAACGCGCGCGTCGCCACGGGGCGCTGCTGCGGCGTGAAGGAAATCTGGATCAGGATGCGGCAGGTGCCCATCATCGGGCCAATGAAATAGCCCTGAAAACCGCGCGCGAAGGCGAGTTCGATCGACGACTCGCAGAGCGCCGCCGCCAGCGAGCCCGCCGCATAGAGGAGCAGGCAGCCGCTCACGTAGCGCCGGTAGCCGATGCGCTCGACCCACCATTGCTGCTGCAAGATGCCGAGCACGGCGCACACGGCGTAAGCGCTGGACGCCCAGACGAGCTCGTCGGGCGAGGCGTTGATGCCACCGGCGATATAGCTCGTGAAGAACGAAAAGATGGCGTTGTCGTAGTAGTCGAGACCGGTCGCGAGTGCGAGCACCCAGGGGAAAAAGTCGCCTCGCAGGCGCGTCGCGCTGAGGATCGGCTCGCGAGTGGGGACGCTGCTCATTCGCGGCCGCTCCCGTGCTTGCGCGCACCCGTGCTTTCGCCATCGGCACTTGTTTCGGCTGGGTCGGGATTGACCGAAATGTCGCTTTCATTGTCGCCGCGCTTGCCGCTTTTCGGGCTAGCGTGAGAGGCCGCGCCTGCGCGTGATGCGCTTGCCCCGGTTGTCCCGGCCGACTCCTTGCGCCGCCGCGTAGCGGCAAGCCGCTCGCCGATCAGCGCCTCCGATGACACGCCGGCAAGGCGCTGGCGCAGATAGTCGAGATCGTCGGCGAGTTCGGTGCGCACCGTCTGAGCCTCTTTCAGCTCGCGGCGTACGGCGGCGATGCGCGTGTCGAGCGTGCCGATCTGCTGTGCGAGTGCGTCGGCGATCTGCTGCAACGAGTCCTGCGAATAGCGCCGGCGGCCGTCACCGACCGATTCGAGCGGGCGCTTGAGCATCTCGGTAATACCGTGCAGCGAGAAGCCGAGCGCGCGCAGCCTCAGAATGCGGGCAAATTGCTCGAGGTCGTGTTCATCGTAGAGGCGGTAGCGGCCTTCGCTGCGCGTGGGCGTGACGAGGCCGCGCTCCTCGTAATACTTGAGCGTGCGCGGCGTGACGTTGAGCCGCTGGGCGGCGTCGCGCACCGTCAGCAGCGCGCTGGCATCTCTCGACATCGGTGGGCAGCCGCAGGGCAGCGGCGGTGAAAACAACGACCGGATTATAGTCCAACGTGAACGTTCACGTACAGGTTGTGCGCTTGCCCGGGCGCAAAGGGGCGCAGCCGCAAAGGCGCGCCAGCAAGATGAGAGAAATGACAAACGCCCGCGTAGGCGGGCGTTTGCGGTACATCAAAGAGCAACGGTGCGCGAGGGGTTAGCCGCCGCGGCGCATCATGTCGAAGAACTCGGAGTTGTTCTTCGTCTGGCGGATCTTGTCGAGCAGGAATTCCATGGCCTCGACTTCGTCCATGTCGTGGATGAACTTGCGCAGCACCCAGATCTTCTGGAGGATGTCCGGCTTGATCAGCAGCTCTTCGCGGCGCGTGCCCGACTTGTTCAGGTTGATCGACGGATAGACGCGCTTTTCCGCGAGACGGCGCTCGAGGTGCACTTCCATGTTGCCGGTGCCCTTGAACTCTTCGTAGATCACGTCGTCCATGCGGCTGCCGGTTTCGATCAGCGCCGTGCCGATGATGGTGAGCGAGCCACCTTCTTCGATATTGCGCGCGGCACCGAAGAAGCGCTTCGGACGCTGCAGCGCGTTGGCGTCCACACCGCCGGTGAGCACCTTGCCCGATGCGGGCACAACGGTGTTGTATGCACGTGCGAGACGCGTGATGGAGTCGAGCAGAATCACGACGTCGTGCTTCATTTCGACGAGGCGCTTGGCCTTCTCGATCACCATTTCGGCCACTTGCACGTGGCGCGCGGCCGGTTCGTCGAAGGTCGAGGCGATCACTTCGCCTGCCACCGAGCGCTGCATTTCGGTCACTTCTTCAGGACGCTCGTCGATCAGCAGCACGAACAGGATGACGTCGGGATGGTTCTGCTTGATCGCATGCGCGATGTGCTGAAGCATCACGGTCTTGCCCGACTTGGGCGAGGCGACCAGCAGGCCGCGCTGACCCTTGCCGATGGGCGCGATCATGTCGATGATGCGGCCGGTCACGTTCTCCTCGCCACGCATCTCGCGCTCGAGCAGCAGCACCTTGTTCGGGTGCAGCGGCGTGAGGTTCTCGAACATGATCTTGTGCTTCGAGGCCTCGGGCGGCTGGCCGTTGACCTTGTCCACCTTGACGAGCGCGAAGTAGCGTTCGCCGTCCTTCGGCGTGCGCACTTCGCCTTCGATCGTGTCGCCGGTGTGCAGGTTGAAGCGGCGGATCTGCGACGGGCTGATGTAGATATCGTCCGTGCTCGCGAGATACGAGGTCTCCGGCGAGCGCAGGAAGCCGAAGCCGTCCGGCAGCACTTCGAGCGTACCGTCGCCGAAGATCGTTTCGCCCGTCTTGGCGCGCTTTTTGAGAATCGCGAACATGAGTTCCTGCTTGCGCAGGCGGTTCGCATTTTCGATCTCGAGGCCATTGGCCATCTCGATCAATTCGGACACGTGCAGAGACTTGAGCTCGGAAAGATGCATACGGAGAACCCGTCGGGGAGGATGCGACGAAAAGAAGTCTGGGGGAAAAGAAGCGAGCGGAACCGCTCAAGGACTTATAAGGGCGCCGGGTAGACGCTTTATGAATTCTAGCATAGCACACGCCGGAAGCCGCCAGTCGAGCCCGGCGGCAAGTTTCGGCATGTTTTTTCGGTGCGTGTTGTCGGTGGACAACACGCACCTTTGATTCGCTGCTCTTTACACTGCCACATCCTGATTCAAAGAATGGATCAATTGGCGTGGCAGGGCAGCGACGCGCTATTTACAGGTGGCTATCCAGGAACGCGGTGAGCTGCGACTTCGAAAGCGCGCCGACCTTTTGCGCTGCGACGGCGCCGTTCTTGAAGAGAATCAGCGTCGGGATGCCGCGCACGCCGAACTTCACCGGCGTCGATTGATGCTCGTCAACGTTGATCTTCGCGACCTGCAGGCGATCGCCATAGTCCTTCGCGACCTCGTCGAGAATCGGCGCGATCATTTTGCAGGGGCCGCACCATTCGGCCCAGAAGTCCAGCAACACGGGCTTGTCGGATTTCACGACGTCCTGTTCGAACGATGCGTCGCTGATGTGCTTGATTTGTTCGCTCATTGTATGAATACCTCTTTCGGATCGAGGCTGACTGAATTGCTCGCCACGATACACCAAAACTCAAAAACTATCCGGGGATGTCAAGGCCTTGCCAGGCGGCACCGGATCCGGTCGCCGAGATCCGGTCGCCGAGGCTGCCAGGGCAACGGTCGACGCCAGTGTAGCCTAAATCCCTATGCGTTGCCGACGGTGATAGTACGCATATCGGCAACAGGGTTTCCCGACGTTTCCAGCCCTGAGCGCATGCCTTTCCATATGCCGCCCCGTGCCGTTTTGACAGCGCTGAACCGGTTTGCCGTTCGCTTTTTGGTCGGCTTGCCAGGCAACGGCACGTGGCGGCATACACTTCACGATGCTGATATGGCGATGCCACGCGCGTTTGCAAGAGCTCGCACACCTGTGCCGCGCGGTCCCGCATCCGCCGCGCCGTCTCGCTTCGCGGCCGTGGCCAGGGGCCTGTTTGAAGACTTTTGCAATGCGGCATTCGCAATGCGGCGCAACCGATGTTAGAATGCGCCGTGACGGGCCTCCTCGCATGGAGGGGCGGTCAACCTGGTCAGGTCGGGAACGAAGCAGCCACAGCCGTTTTCCGCCAGTGCCGAGGGTCAGGCTCGTCACCTTCCGCTTTTTTCTCCCGCTGTTCCTTCTCCCCCTCGTAGTCCCAGGCTCTCGCTGAGTACGCCATTGCCGCGTCGCCGGCTCTCGCGTGCTGCGTGTTTGTCCCGTTGCGCGCGTTTTCGGCATGCATGCGGGCTTTGCGCGTATGCGGATCGTGTGCAGGGAAGCGGGGCGCAGGGCCCCGCGCGAGATGTTTCGAAGCGATGCGGTGGCGGCAGCCCGGCGCGCCCGTGCACAGGGCGCCAGGCGCTTTTCGATTCATCGGAACGCGCGGGCGTTGCTGATACAATTTCCGGATGACCTATCAAGTTCTCGCACGCAAGTGGCGACCGAAGGATTTCGCTTCGCTCGTCGGACAGGAGCACGTGGTGCGCGCGCTCACGCATGCGCTCGACGGCGGGCGCCTCCATCACGCGTACCTCTTCACGGGCACGCGCGGCGTGGGCAAGACAACGCTCTCGCGCATCTTCGCCAAGGCGCTCAATTGCGAGACCGGCGTGACGTCCAAGCCGTGCGGCGTCTGTCGCGCGTGCCGGGAAATCGATGAAGGGCGCTTCGTCGACTATGTCGAGATGGACGCGGCGAGCAATCGCGGCGTCGACGAAATGGCCGCACTGCTCGAGCGCGCGGTCTATGCGCCGGTGGATGCGCGCTTCAAGGTCTACATGATCGACGAAGTGCACATGCTCACGAACCACGCCTTCAACGCGATGCTCAAGACGCTGGAGGAGCCGCCGCCGCACGTCAAGTTCATCCTCGCGACCACCGATCCGCAAAAAATTCCGGTCACGGTGCTGTCGCGCTGTCTGCAGTTCAATCTGAAGCAGATGCCGGCCGCCAATATCGTCGAGCATCTCACGCATGTTCTCGGCGAGGAGAAGGTCGAGTTCGAGCCGCAGGCGCTGCGCCTGCTCGCGCGCGCCGCGGATGGCTCGATGCGCGATGCGCTCTCGCTCACCGACCAGGCCATCGCCTATTCGGCCAATCAGGTGACGGAAGAGGCCGTGCGCGGGATGCTCGGTGCGCTCGACCAGAGCTACCTGATTCGCCTGATCGACGCGCTGGTCGCCGGCGACGGCGCGCAAGTGCTCGCGATCGCCGATGAAATGTCGCTGCGCAGCCTGTCGTTCTCGACCGCGCTGCAGGACCTCGCGAGCCTGTTCCATCGCGTGGCGTGGGCGCAGTTCGCGCCGGCTTCGGTGCTCGACGAATGGCCCGAGGCCGACGATCTGCGCCGCTTCGCCGATCTGCTGAGCGCGGAGCAGGTGCAGCTTTTCTATCAGATCGCGACGCTTGGGCGTAGCGAGCTCGGTCTCGCGCCGGACGAGTACGCGGGCTTTACCATGACGCTGCTGCGCATGCTGGCGTTCGAGCCTTCGGTGAGCGCGGGCAGTGCCGGCAGCGCGCCGGCTTCGAAGCCGGCGGCGGCAGGTTCCGGCGTGCGTGCGGCTGCACCGGCGGTCGCTTCGGCGGCGGGCGTTGCGCCCGCCGAGCGTGTTGTTGCGCGGCCGGTGGCCGCTACGCCGCGCGCTGAACAAACGCAGGTAGAAGCCGCGAGCACGCCACCTCGCGCCGTGTCGGCGGAAGACGCGAAGCAGGGCGCCGCCAACTCATCGCCGCGTCCCGATGTGCATGCCGCGCCCGCGAGCGTTCAAGCCACTGCGGAACCGGCGGCACAGAGCGCTGGGAAAGCCGCGCCTGCAGCGCAAGCGCGCGTCGTGCCGCCTTGGGAAGACGATAGCGCGGCCGCATCGGGCAACGATGCGAAGCCTGAAGCGCAGGCCAAGGCGCAGGTTGCGGCGGCACCGGCTGCTGAGCCCGCTATCGAGACGCCAGCAGCGCCACCTGCGCAATCTGCGACAGATGAGACGCCCGCGATGGAGGCACCTTCGGCTCGCGCCGCCGGTGCCGGCGGCGCGAGCGCGGCGCTCGACGTGCTGCGCAGCAAAGGCATGCGCGTCGCCACGGAACGTGGCCCCCGCGGGGCAGCCAGTACGGCGTCGCCCGCGGCCACCCCGAAGCCCGCCGCGCCGCGCATGGAAGTGAAAGTGCCGACGCCTGACCCCGCGCGTCGAGCCGCGGCCGCGCAAGAAGCTCAGGCGCGCCGGCCCGCGCGGGAGACGAACCCGCAGCAGGACGCATCGGGTGCGCCGCCGTGGGACGACATCCCGCCCGACGATTACGTGCCGCTCGGTGCCGACGACGCTTATTTCTCGTCCGCCGACGAAAGTTTCGCGCCTGCATACGAGAGCGGGTCCGCCGCGCCGCGCGCCGTCGCATCGTCCGCATCGTCGGCACAATCGGCCCCGTCCGCCGCCGTAGTCGACGTGAGCAAGCTGCCGCCGGGCATCCCGCTCGATGCCATCGGCTTCGCGGGCGACTGGCCGGCGCTTGCCGCGACCCTGCCGCTCAAGGGCATCTCGTATCAGCTCGCGTTCAACAGCGAGTTGACCGCGCTCGAAGGCGGCGTGCTCAAGCTCAGCGTGCCGGTGCCGCAGTACGCGGAGACCTCGCAGGTCGCCAAGCTCAAGGCCGCGCTGGCCGAAAGCCTCGGCAAGCCCGTGGAAGTCGACGTAACGGTCGGCCCCGCGCGCCGCACAGCGGCTGCGCTCGACGCCGCTGCGCGCGCCGATCGCCAGCGCGACGCCGAGCGCGAAATTGGCGCCGATCCTTTCGTGCAGCAACTGATTCGCGACTTCGGCGCGAGCATCGTGCCGGGTTCGATCCGGCCGATCGCGCCCGAGGCCGCGCAGGGCGGTAGCCAGACCGCCCATTGAATTGCGCCGCGCGGTGCTCCGGGCGCCGCGGGTGCGATCGAATCACTTACGAATCACACATGATCCAGAAGGAGCAGTGAAATGTTGAAAGGTCAACTCGCCGGGCTCATGAAGCAAGCCCAGCAGATGCAGGAAAACATGAAGAAGATGCAGGAGCAGCTTGCCCAGATCGAAGTCGAGGGTCAGGCGGGCGCCGGTCTCGTCAAGGTGACGATGACGTGCCGCAACGACGTGCGCCGCGTATCGATCGATCCGAGCCTGCTCGCCGACGACAAGGACATGCTCGAAGACCTCGTCGCCGCTGCGTTCAACGACGCCGTGCGCAAGGCCGAAGCCACGTCGCAGGAAAAGATGGGCGGCATGACCGCCGGTCTGCCGCTGCCGCCGGGCTTCAAGATGCCGTTTTAAGTGAGGCGCGCCGCGCGGCCCGATGGCTGCGCGCAGCCTCGTGCGCGGCGGCCTTCCAGATTCTGCAAGGCTGCCGCGCATGGTTCCGATGTCAGGCACGCTTGAGCGCGCGCGGTATGTGCGCGCATGTTTTGCGCTATCCGGCCACGTTCGGCCGCGCGCTGCCACGCTCGACTATGCATTGCCACGCTGAATCCGCATGAAACAACCTTCCGCCCTGTCGGCGCTCGTCGAGGCGCTGCGCGTGTTGCCCGGCGTCGGGCCGAAGTCGGCGCAGCGCATGGCCTATCACCTGATGCAGCACGATCGCGACGGCGCAGAAAAGCTCGGCCGCGCGCTGCTGTTCGCGACCGACCACCTGAAGCATTGCGAGAAGTGCAACACCTTCACCGAAGCTCAGGTATGCGAAACATGTCTCGACGAAGAGCGCGATCCCACGCTCCTGTGCGTGGTCGAGACGCCCGCCGACCAGATCATGCTCGAGCAGACCATGACCTGGCGCGGACTGTATTTCGTGCTGATGGGCCATCTGAGTCCGCTCGACGGAATCGGCCCGAAAGAGATTCATTTCGACCGCCTCGTGAAGCGCGCCTCGGACGGCGTCGTCAAGGAAGTCGTGCTCGCAACCAACTTCACGAATGAAGGCGAGGCAACCGCGCATTACCTCGGCCAGGCGCTCAAGGCACGCGGCCTCGCCGTCACGCGCCTCGCGCGCGGCGTGCCGGTGGGCGGCGAGCTGGAATACGTCGACGCGGGCACCATCGCGCGCGCGATGCTCGACCGCCGCTCGATGTAGCTCCAGCCCCGCGCCGCATGGCGGCGGCGAGCGCGTGGCCGCTAGAGATCGACACGCAAGACGCGCGCCTTGTCGCGCAGCTTCGAAGAACATGAAAGGAGACCCATGAACGCAGCCCCTTTCCCTGAATCCGGCACGAAAACCGGCACGGCCGGCCCGCTCGCGGGCGTGAAGGTGCTCGAGCTCGGCACGCTGATTGCGGGCCCGTTTGCGGCGCGCTTTCTCGGCGAGTTCGGCGCCGAGGTCATCAAGATCGAAGACCCCAAGGGCGGCGACCCGTTGCGCAAGTGGCGCAAGCTCTATCCCGAAGTGGGCGGCACCTCGCTCTGGTGGGCGGTGCAGGCGCGCAACAAGAAGTCGGTGACCGTCAATCTCAAGGCCGAAGAAGGCAAGGAGATCGTGCGGCGTCTCGCGAAAGAGGCCGACATCGTCATCGAGAACTTCCGGCCCGGCCTGCTCGAAAAGCTCGGGCTCGGCTATGACGTGCTCTCGAAGGAGAACCCCGGGCTCGTGATGGTGCGGCTCTCGGGCTATGGCCAGACCGGCCCGTATCGCGACCGTCCGGGCTTCGGCGCCATTGCCGAGTCGATGGGCGGCCTGCGCCACATCACCGGCTATCCCGAGCTGCCGCCGCCGCGCATCGGCATTTCGATCGGCGACTCGATTGCGGCGCTGCACGGCGTGATCGGCGCGATGATGGCGCTCCATCATCGCAACATGAACGGCGGCAGCGGCCAGATCGTCGACGTCGCGCTCTACGAGGCCGTGTTCAACATGATGGAGAGCGTGGTGCCCGAGTACGGCGTCTATGGCATGGTGCGCGAGCGCACCGGCGCCTCGCTGCCGGGCATCGTGCCGTCGAACACCTATCCGTGCCGTGACGGCAGCATCGTGATCGGCGGCAACAGCGACCCGATCTTCAAGCGTCTCATGTCGGCGATCGAGCGCGACGATCTCGCCAACGATCCGGGCCTCGCGCACAACGATGGCCGCGTGCCGCGCACCGCCGAGATCGACGGCGCCATCGCGGCGTGGCTTTCCACGCGTACCATCGACGAGGCGCTCGACGTGCTCAACGCCGCCGACGTGCCCGTGGGCCGCATCTACACGGCGGCCGACATGTTCGCCGATCCGCAGTTCGCCGCGCGCCAGATGATCCAGCAGTTCCGCTGGCAGAAGAAAGATGCGCAGGAGGGCGAAGGCGTCGATATCGCGCTGCCCGCGGTCACGCCCAAGCTCTCGGCGACGCCCGGCGACACGCGCTGGCTCGGCCCCGAACTGGGCGAGCATACCGACGAAGTCTTGCAGGCGCTCGGCTACGATGCGGAGCGCATCGCACAGTTGCGCGCGCAACAAATCGTCTAATGGCACGCATGTTCTCATCGCAGTGAAAACGTAAAAAGGCTCGCGCGCTGCGAGCCTTTTTCATGTCTACGCACGGGCGATGCCGCGCGCCGCTCAGGGCTCGATCACGATCTTGCCCGTCACCTTGCGCGAGGCCATGTCCATGAGCGCTTGCGCGGTATCGGCGAGCTTGTAGCGCTTCGAGACATAGGGCTTGAGCTTGCCTTCGCCAATCCAGCCCATCATCTCTGCGAACGCCGCCGCGTTGTGCTGTGGCTCGCGGCGCGCGAAATCGCCCCAAAACACGCCGACAATGCTCGCGCCCTTGAGCAGCGTAAGGTTCAGCGGCAGCTTCGGGATTTCGCCGTTGGCGAAGCCGACCACGAGATAGCGCCCGCGCCAGCCGATGCTGCGGAACGCCGGTTCGGCATAGATGCCGCCGACGGGGTCGTAGATCACGTCGGGGCCCTTGCCGTCGGTGAGCACCTTGACGCGCTCGCGCAGGTCTTCGGTGCTGTAGTTGATGGTCGCGTCGGCGCCGAAGCGGCGGCAGACCTCGAGCTTTTCGTCGCTCGACGCAGCCGCGATCACGCGCGCGCCGAGCACCTTGCCGATCTCGACCGCCGCCAGACCCACGCCGCCCGCCGCGCCGAGCACGAGCATGGTCTCGCCGGCACGCAGCGCGCCACGGTCCACCACGGCGTGGTGCGAGGTGCCGTAAGCGAGCGTGAAGGCGGCCGCGGTGGCGAGGTCTGCGCCGTCGGGCAGCGGCACGCACGCGCCGGCATCGGCAAGCGCCTGCTCCGCGAACCCGCCATTGCCCACATAGGCGACCACGCGCGTGCCGGGCGTGAGCTTCACGCCAGCACCGACGGCGCGCACGATGCCCGCGACTTCGGCGCCGGGCGTGAAGGGCAGCGGCGGCTTGACCTGATACTTGTTCTCGATGATCAGGACGTCCGGAAAATTGACTGCGGCCGCCTTCACGTCGATCACAACCTGACCCGCGCCGGGCACGAGCTCGGGCAGGTCTTCGAGCGTGAGCGTCTCAGGTGGGCCGTACTGGTTGCAGCGGATTGCGCGCATCGTGTCTCCTGTTTTCCTGGTAGGTCGGTCATGGGTTCGGCACAGCGTCACAGTGTACGGCAATCCGGCGATATGCGAACGATCGTGCGTTTATTATTGTGGATCGGTGACGAATCCGGCACGCATCGGGCAGAAAGGGCGTGCGGCAAGCGCATGCAAAGGATGCGAAAAAGAGGCCTAAAGCGCCACGAAAAGCGCTGTGCGCGAGATCCCCGGCGCACGTCGGAATGCGCCGCACATGGGCATGCGCGCGGCGGCGCGGCGTGCACCGGCCTGTCGTTCGCCTGCCTTGTTTCCTCGGTTACAATCGGCGGATGCGAATCCTACTCAGCAACGACGACGGTTATCTCGCGCCCGGCCTTGCCGCGCTCTACGAAGCGCTCAAGCCGCTCGGCGAGGTCACGGTGATGGCGCCCGAGCAGAACTGTAGCGCCGCTTCGAACTCGCTCACGCTGTGGCGCCCGCTCTCGGTGCTGCGCTCGGCGAGCACGGGCTTCTACTACGTCAACGGCACGCCCACCGACTCGGTGCATATCGCGCTCACGGGCATGCTCGATCAAAAGCCCGATCTCGTGGTGTCCGGCATCAACAACGGCCAGAACATGGGCGAGGACACACTCTATTCGGGCACGGTTGCTGCGGCCACCGAAGGCATCATGTTCGGCGTGCCGGCCATTGCGTTTTCGCTCGTCGACAAAGACTGGGTGCACCTCGACTCCGCTGCACGCGTGGCGGCCGACATCGTCGCGCATTATCTCGCGCATCCGTTGCCGGGCAGCCCGCTGCTCAACGTCAACATTCCGAATCTGCCGTACGACGAGTTTGGCGAATGGCGCGTCACGCGCCTCGGCAAACGCCATCCCTCGCAGCCCGTGATCCGCGAGACCAATCCGCGCGGCGAGCCGATCTACTGGATCGGCCCCGCCGGCAGCGCGCGCGACGCGAGCGAGGGCACGGATTTCCATGCGGTGTCGCACGGCCACGTGTCGATTACGCCGCTGCAACTCGACCTGACGCATACGCAGATGTTGCCAGAGACGCACGATTGGGCGCGTCAGGGCGGCAGCGCTTCATGACGGGCGAGCGCACGAAGCGTTTCCCGCTCGGCCTTGCCGATCTCGTGCGCGAGCCGCGACGCCACGACGGCCAGGATCGTCACGACACTCGCCTCGGCGAGGCGCGCGCGCCGCTTGGGCGCGCGGGCCAGCCCGCTGCATCGAAGCGCGCGCCCAACCCCGTAGCGAAAGCGGCGCCCGTGAAAAGCCCGGGCGTGAAAGGGGCGGCCGGCGCGGCCGGCTCCACCGCATCCGGCACGCATGTCGCGGGCAAGGCGGGTGGTATTCAAGCCGCAAAAGCGCCCGGCACGCTGCACGCCGCGGCGGCGCCGCTGCGCAAGTCCGATGCGCGCCGCAGCGACCCGGCGCTGCGCTCCACCTCGTCTTTTTCCGCTGCGGCAACGCCCGCGCCCAAGGGCGCCCAGGCGCGCGGCGCCGGCAATGCCCGCGTGGGCGTGGCGCCGAGCTCGGGCGCGCCGGGCGTCGCGCTGAACGGCGCGCACGCACTGACTTCGGAACGGGTTCGCGAACGCATGGTCGAACGCCTGCGTGCAAACGGCATTGCCGATCCGCGCGTGCTCCAGGCGCTCGCGGGTGTGCCGCGCCACATGTTCGTCGACCCCGGCCTCGCGACCCAGGCCTACGAAGATGCGGCGCTGCCGATCGGTCATCACCAGACCATCTCGAAGCCCTCGGTCGTCGCCCGCATGCTCGAACTCGCGGGCGCGGGGCGCAACCTCGAGCGCGTGCTCGAAATCGGCACGGGCTGCGGCTACCAGGCCGCCGTGCTGAGCCGGATTGCACGCGACGTGTATTCGATTGAACGCATCAAGCCGTTATACGAGCGCGCGAAGACGAACCTGCGCCCGCTGCGCATCCCGAACATCCGCTTGCACTACGGCGACGGACGGCTCGGCTTGCCATCGGCGGCGCCGTTCGACGCGATCGTGATCGCCGCCGCCGGCTTCGAGGTGCCGCAGGCGCTGCTCGAGCAGCTCGCCATCGGCGGACGGCTCGTCGCGCCGGTCGCCGAGCAGGATGAAGCGACCCAGGTGCTCACGCTCGTCGAGCGCACGGGGCCGGCGCAGTGGCGGGAGTCGCGGCTTGATCGCGTTTTCTTTGTCCCCTTAAAATCCGGAGTAATTTGAAACCGATGAGTATGTTGCGCGCGATGCAAAGAAAACGCTTGAATATCGACCTGACCGCGGCCCGTAACGGTGCTTCGGTCATCGCGCTCTGCCTGCTGACGGCCTGCGCGACGCGCCTCGACAACGCGCCTGTCGTAGACCGCACGGCGCCGCTCGGGGCCGCGGGCGCACAGCCGGCAGTGCCGCTCGGACCGCCGCCTCCGGGATACTACCGGGTGAAGCCGGGCGACACTCTCTATAGGATTGCGCTCGAAAACGGTCAGAACTTCCGCGATATCTCCGCGTGGAACAATCTCACCAACCCGAATCAGATCGAGGTGGATCAGTTGCTGCGCGTGGTGCCGCCGGGTGCGAGCAATGGCGTGAATACGCCGGGTGTCGTCGCCGTGCCGGCGCCGGGATCGCAGGCAGCAATGCCGCCGATGTACGGTTCGGGCGCGAGCGCGACGTCGGTGCCGCCGGTTGCAGCCGTGCCGCCACAGGCGAGCGGCGGCGACATGGCCGCAGCGCCCGGCAGCCTTGCGCTCGCGTGGCCGGTGCGCGGACCGGTGCTCAACAGCTTCGACGATTCGAAGAACAAGGGCATCAATATCGGCGGCGCAACGGGCGAGGCGGTCAAGGCGGCGGGTGATGGGCGGGTGGTTTATGCCGGAAATGGGCTGCGCGGTTACGGCAATCTCATTATCATCAAGCATGACGCCACGTTTTTGACAGCGTACGCACACAACCGGGCTTTGATGGTAAAAGAGGGAGATGCGGTCACGAAGGGTCAGAAAATCGCCGAGATGGGCAACACTGACTCGGACCGCGTGATGCTGCATTTCGAAGTACGCCGCCAGGGCAAGCCCGTCGACCCACTGAAGTACTTGCCGCCGCAATAATGCGAGCCGACCATGCCGAAATCGAAGCGCCGTCTGCAGCAGTCCGAGTCTGACAGTCAAGCCGCCCAGGTTTCGGTGGAGGACGGCGCTCGGCAGGGCGACGACGAAGAACTCGAAAACGCACGCGAGTTCGACGAGCGCGAGTCCGCGTCCGAAGAGGGCGGCCGCGAAACCGAAGAACCCGCGGAAGCGCCGTCCGACGCGGACGACTTCCGCGCGATCTTGCAGGCCGAGCTCACGGCCGACACCATCCAGCATTATCTGAACCGGATCAGTGTGAAGCCGCTGCTCACCGTCGAGGAGGAGCAGCGCTATTCGCGGCTCGCCAAGGCCGGCGAGTTCGAGGCGCGGCAAGTCATGATCGAGCGCAATCTGCGTCTCGTCGTCAGCATTGCGAAGGGCTATCTGAACCGTGGCGTGCCGCTGCTCGACCTGATCGAGGAAGGCAACCTCGGTCTGATGCATGCGATCGAGAAATTCGATCCCACGCGCGGTTTCCGCTTTTCGACCTATGCCACCTGGTGGATCCGCCAGAGCATCGAGCGGGCGATCATGAACCAGGCGCGCACGGTGCGCCTGCCGGTCCACGTGATCCGCGAGCTCAACCAGGTGCTGCGCGCCAAGCGCCATCTGGAGAAGAATTCGCTGAACGCCGACTCGGCCTCCGACCGGCGCGATGCGAGCATCGACGACATCGCCTATCTCACGGGCAAGACGACCGAGGAGGTCACCGACATACTCGCGCTCAACGAGCACACCGCGTCGCTCGATGCGCCGCTCGACCTCGATCCGGCGAGCAGCCTGCTCGATCTCCTGTCCGACGACCAGAGCCAGTCGCCCGACGCCGAAGTGCAGCACCGAGAGCTTGAGACGCTCACGCGCGCGTGGCTTGGCCGGCTCTCGGACAAGCATCGCCATGTCATCGAACGGCGCTTCGGCCTGAACCATATCGAGCCCGCCACACTCGAAGAGCTGGCCGACGAAATGGGCCTCACCCGCGAGCGCGTGCGGCAGATCCAGCAGGAAGCGCTGGTGCGCCTCAAGCGCTTTTTCGCCTCGAACGGCGTGCGCAAGGACGCCGTTCTATAAAACCTCGCTGCTCTTCTTTGCAGTTCACCTGAATGACAGTTCCTGTACTCGTATTCGACATCGAGACGATTCCCGATGTCGACGGCATTCGCCGTCTCGAAGATCTGCCCGCCTCGCTCACTGACGCCGAAGTGGCTGAGCACGCGTTCGCCGCGCGCCGCGAGAAAACCGGCAGCGATTTCCTGCCGCATCACCTGCAGCGCGTGGCCGCGATTTCGTGCGTGTTCCGCGATGGCCAGGGTTTTCGCGTGCGCTCGCTCGGCACGCCCGAGGACGGTGAAGCCAAGCTGATCGATTCGTTCTACCGCACCATCGAGAAGTACACGCCGCAGCTCGTCTCGTGGAACGGCGGCGGCTTCGACCTGCCGGTGCTGCACTATCGGGCGCTGGTGCACGGCATTCGCGCCGTGCGCTACTGGGAAATGGGCGAAGAGGACCGCGACTTCAAGTGGAACAACTACATCAGCCGTTACCACTCGCGCCACACCGACCTGATGGATCTGCTCGCGATGTATCAGGCGCGCGCCAACGCGCCGCTCGACGCGCTCGCGAAGCTGTGCGGCTTTCCCGGCAAGCTCGGGATGGACGGCGGCCAGGTGTGGACGGCGTTCCAGCAGGGCCGCATCGAGGAAATCCGCAACTACTGCGAAACCGACGTGGTCAACACGTATCTGCTCTATTGCCGCTTCCAGAAGATGCGCGGAGGCTTCACCGAGCGCGAATACGACGATGAGATCGAGTTCGTGAAGCAGTCGCTCGCGGCCGAGCCCGCGTCGCACTGGAAGGAATATCTGGAGGCGTTCGGCAAGTGAGTGCGAAGGCGGGGCGGCGGCCGCATGTGCGCCTGCGCACGCGTGGCCTCAGTCCAGCTCCAGCACGATCGGCTGATGATCGGAGGCCTGCGTGGCGCCGTCGATCTCGCAGCGCTTGAGCCGACCGCGCAAGTCCTCGGTCACAAACACGAAGTCGCAGGCTAACGGCCCGTCGGACCATTGCTCCGTATCGTAGACACCTGCCGTGGGCGGCGGCGTCGCGCCGGGATGCAGCGTCGTCCAGGCATCGATGAAAGCTGGACTGCCCGCGAGCGGCTCGAGCATCCGCGCATAAGCCGCGCTGCCGAAAGCGCTGTTGAAATCTCCGCAGACGATCGCGCTCGCCGGCCGCGCGGTCCGTGCGAACGGTCCTTCGGCATTTTCAGCGGGGGCAGGGTGCGCCGCGTGGGCGGCGGCTTCCTGTTGCAGTTGCCGCAGCGCATCGACCTGCGCGAGCCGCTGGCGCTCGGAATAGAACTCCAGATGCGTCACGAGCACGCGCAACGCGCCGCTCGACGACGTTGCGCCGGAGATGTCGAGCACCGCTTCGAGCGCAACACGCTGCATCGATGGCGCGGTTGGCTCGGCGGGCCAGGGCAGCAGATGACGGAACACCTGAGCGACGGGCAGACGCGTGGCGATTGCATTGCCGAACTGCCGGCGCGGCGCGCGTCCCATGGCCGGCCCGCCCGGCGCAGCGGCCGGATCGGCACACGCAGCGCCAGCCAGATCGGCCCCGATCGCCTCGATCACCGTGAAGCCGGGCAGCAGCGCGGCCAGCTCGGCGAACTGATCGTCGCCGGGGCCGCCAGGCAGTGCGCGAAACCCCCGGGTGATCTCCTGCAGGCACAGGACGTCGAAGTCGGCGAGGCCGCGTGCTTCGCTTACGGTGCGCGCGAGGTCCACGACACCCGAGGCATCGCGCCCCCACTGCACGTTCCAGCTGACGAGTCTCATGACGTGCTCCGGCTCTCGCAAGATTGAGCGGCCGATGGCGCCGGCCTCCGGAGCGGCTCCGCGAGAGCGGGCCGCGAGCGGGTTATCGACGCATTACCGCGTAGTCGGATGAATGATAGGTCAGGGCCGGCCCGGCCGCGGCGCGCACCACCGCCAGATCGCACTTGGCGCGCGTTGTCGCCGCTACGGCACGCTGCTTGAAATACACGGCGAAGGGCACGTCGCCATATTTGCCGAGCGCATACTGGAAGCATTCGTTGCCGTTTTCGCCCAGCACCCGGTCGGGTGGGCCGATGCGTTTCATGACGTCGTTTTGCGTCATGCCCTGGGTGATGGAGGAAATCGTAACGTCCGGCGCGGGAGTCGGCGACGAGCAGGCGCTCACACCGATAACGGCTGCGACAAGCGTCGCATAAAACAGTTTGTTCATGGCAAATCTGAAGATCATGGTGGGTGCGCTATCTGTACGTCCTCGGCGCGAAGCTTCCAATCGGACTCGTCCCAATTAATGCTCGAGGGAAAATCCAAAGGCCGTCCAGCGCGTTCACAGCGCGACGCACGATGAACTGGATGACGCGTGGGCGTGCCGGTCATTCGAAGAAAAAGCGCACGACAAGGTAGAGGAGGCCGATCATCAGCACAGGGCTACCCAACATGGCCGCGGCGACGAGATACGCGTCGCGTTGCGCGGCGGCGCGGCGAGGCAGCGCTTCCAGGAAGGGTGCGAGCAAGAGGACCGCCGCGCAAAGCATGGCGAGAGCGATCGCAAAACCGTAAGCGGAGATGAGCGTGTCCATGATGTCGGGTCTCGGGCGTCGGCCTCAAATGGCACGTCGCTGAAACCATCGTACGGACGGGTGCTCGCATCGAATATCGGACGAGTTTGAAAGTGCAGGGGGGCGAATGCCCCGGATCCGCCGGCATCGCGATGCGCTCGAGCGCCGGCGCACGTGGCCCGGCATACGTAGGGGAGCCGACGCCGAATCGACTACAATCTCGCCTTCGCCTGAAAAATTCACCCCACTGTCTGTCAGGAACCCGCTGGTGTCCCAAGCTGCCCCCGACCCTCAAGCCGAAACTGGCCGTGCCGAAACTGGCCGTGCCGAAACCGTCCACGCCGAGTCAGCCACCGCGGCGCCCACGCCCGCGAAAAAGCTCAGCAAGCGCGAGCGCCGCGCCGAGAAGCGCGCCGCCGTGGAAGCATCGGTTGCTCATGCCCCGATTCTGGAAATCGAGTCCCTCGACATGGAGGCGCGGGGCGTAGGCCGCACCGTCACCGAAACGGGCGAGCCCGGCAAAGTGATTTTCGTCGAGGGCGCGTTGCCGGGCGAACGCGTCACCTATTTGAGCTATCGCAAGAAGCCGAGCTTCGAGCAGGCTCAGGTCGTGAGCGTGCTGCGCGAGAGCGCGATCCGCACGCGACCGAAGTGCGCGTATTTCGGCACCTGTGGCGGCTGCTCGATGCAGCATCTGGACGTGCGCGCCCAGATCGCGGTCAAGCAGCGCGTGCTGGAAGACAATCTCATGCATCTCTCGAAGGTGCGTGCGGAAACGATGTTCCGGCCGATCCATGGCCCGTCGTGGGGCTATCGCTATCGCGCGCGTCTGACCGTGCGCAATGTGCCGAAGAAGGGCGGCGTGCTGGTGGGCTTCCACGAACGCAAGAGCAGCTACGTCGCCGACATGACGAGCTGCGAGGTCTTGCCGCCCGAGGTGTCGGCCATGCTCGTGCCGCTGCGCCGGCTGGTCGAGGCGCTGTCGATTTGCGAGCGCATGCCGCAGATCGAGCTCGCCGTCGGGGCGAGCGTGACGGCGCTCGTGCTGCGCATTCTCGAGCCGCTCACCGCGGCCGACGAAGACTTGCTGCGCGCCTTTGCCGATGAGCACAACGTGCAGTTCTGGCTGCAGCCGAAGGGCCCGGACACGGTGTTCCCGTTCTATCCGCTCGACAAGGCGCTCGACTATACGCTGCCCGAGTTCAATATCCGCATGCCGTTCAAGCCGACGGATTTCACCCAGGTCAATCATCAGATCAACCGCGTGCTCGTGGGCCGCGCGCTGCGTTTGCTCGCGCCCGAGCCGGGCGACCGCGTGCTCGACCTGTTCTGTGGCATCGGCAACTTCACGCTGCCGCTCGCGCGGCTCGCGCGCGAGGTGGTGGGCATCGAGGGCAGCGACACGCTGACGGGGCGTGCGCTCGAGAACGCGCGCGCCAACGGCGTGGACGGCCATACGTCGTTCGCGTGCCGCAACCTGTTTGAAGTCACCGCCGACGACATTCGCGCGCTCGGCCATTTCGACAAGTTCCTCGTCGATCCGCCGCGCGAAGGCGCCCTCGCGGTGTCGCAGGCGCTGGCCGAGATCGCGAAGAGCGGGGAAGGTCCGTTGCCCACGCGCATCGTCTACGTGTCGTGCAGTCCGGCGACGCTCGCCCGCGACGCGGGCGTGCTCGTGAACGAAGCCGGCTACCGGCTCAAGGGCGCGGGTGTGGTCAACATGTTCCCGCACACCTCGCACGTCGAGTCGATCGCGCTGTTCGAGCGCGACTGAACGAAGGCGGCGTGCCTCGCGCGCGCCGCAGATTACCCTGCCCGCTCGATGTCGGCAAAAAAAATCGCCACGGATCTCCGTGGCGATTTTTTTTAACGGGCCGAAGCGGCGATCACCAGATCTGCCACCAGGACTTGTTCTCCTTGCCGGGGCGTGCGTGGCCCGTGATGTACGGGCTGTCCGGGAAGGTGGCGGCGAGCACGCGGCGGGTGTCGTCGGCCATTTGCGGCTGATCCAGCTTCTGATACGAAAGAATCATGATGTGCAGTGCGTCTTCGATCGCCGGCGCGCTCTTGTAGTCCTGAATCGCGAGCTGCGCGCGGTTGATCGCGGCCACATAGGCACCGCGACGGTAGTAGTAGTCGGCGGCGTGCACTTCGTGCGAGGCGAGCGCGTTCACGATGTAGCGCATGCGTTGCGCAGCGTCGGGCGCGTACTTGCTCTGCGGGTACTTGTCCACGACGACCTTGAACGCGTCATACGACTCGCGCAGCGATTTCGGATCGCGCTCGCTCATGTCCTGGCCGGAGAAGCGGCCGAACAGACCGAGGTCGTCGTTGAAGTGGATCATGCCCTTCAGGTAATACGCGTAGGCAATGTCAGGATGATCCGGGTGCAGCTGGATGAAGCGGTTGATCGCCTGGTCGGCGGCGTCGTTCTCGTTATCCTTCCAGTTGCAGTAGGCGACGTTGATCTGCGCCTGCTGGGCGAAGTGGCCGAACGGGTCGCGGCCCTCGAGCTGCTCGAAGTATTTCGCGCACTTGCCCCAGTCGCCGCCGGAGAGCGCGTCCTGGGCCTCCGTATATAATTTGTTGTTGTTCCACGCTGCCGTTTCGTCGGTTTTTTCCGGCAGGCCGTGACAGGCCGCAACCGCCGCGAGTGCGGCGCCGCAAGCGGCAATGCGAACAACGTTGCCAATCTTGCCGAGTGTCAGCGCTCGTGCCGCGCGCATTGCGTTTCGGGCCACTGCATTTTTGGCCAGTTTCGTAATCGTGTTCAAGGCTCGCATTTATCCAGTCCAGCTACAGGTCCACAGGTGACCCAGACTCAATGACCCGTTCAGTTATTCCGGGGGCCGGCGCTCCCGGCGCCCAAAACAGCATCAGCGATTATAGCCTGGGCGAAGTGCCCGATGACGCAGGCGCAAGCGATGCGCTCGATGACGACCTCATTGGCGAGGCGAGCGCCGCCGCGTCGGGCGGTGCGCCGCGCACGCGACGTGCCCGGCAAGAGCAGGAAGCCCGTCGCGCCGAGGTGCCCGACGAGCTTGCTGGCGAGCGCCTCGACAAGGTGCTCGCCAAAGTCTTTCCCGAATTTTCGCGTAACCGCCTGCAAGGCTGGATCGAGGCGCAGCGCGTGCATGTCGACGGCAAGCCCGCCAAGGTGCGCCAGCCGGTGCCGCTCGGCGCCGTTATCGAGCTCGTGCCCGACCTGCTGCCCGAGCAGCTCGCGTTCACACCCGAACCGGTGCCGCTCGACGTCATCTACGAAGACGACGCCATCGTCGTCATCAACAAGCCCGCCGGGCTCGTCGTGCATCCGGCCGCCGGCAACTGGAGCGGCACGATTCTCAACGGCCTGCTGCATCGCTACGGCGAGGCGGCGGCGGGCCTGCCGCGCGCGGGCATCGTGCACCGGCTCGACAAGGAGACCTCCGGGCTGATGGTGGTCGCGCGCACGCTCGAAGCGCAAACCGATCTCGTGCGCCAGTTGCAGGCGCGCACCGTGAAGCGCCGCTATCTCGCGCTCGTCTGGGGCAACGTGCCCGATGAGGGCACGATCGACGCGCCCATCGGCCGCGACTCGCGCGAGCGCACGCGCATGGCGGTCGTGAAGGGCGCCTCGGGCAAGCCCGCGCGTACCCACTTCAGGCGCGTCGACAAGACCCTCTGGCATAACCAGCCCGTGAGCGCCATTCATTGCGACCTGGAGACGGGGCGCACGCATCAGATCCGCGTGCATTGCGCGGCCATCGGCCATCCGCTGCTCGGCGACCCCGTCTACGGCCACGCGCGCGGTAAGCGCTCGGTCGCGGCGCTGCCCGACGGCTTCGCGCGGCAGGCGCTGCATGCCTGGCGTCTTGGCCTGATCCATCCGGTTACGGGCCGCGCGATGCAGTGGCGCGCCGAGGTTCCCGACGACATGGATGCGCTCATCGCCGCGCTCGGCTTCGGCGGCAAGGATGAGGAAGAGCACGGCTTCGACGACGAGGTCTTCGATAGCGCGTACACGGACGAGGGCTACGTCATCGGCAGTGACGAAGACGACTACGACGAAGACGACGAAGACGACGACCAGGACGAAGGCGAAGAGGACCAACACGCATGACGACCTGCCCCGAACTGACTTCTGCCGATCTGCTGCACCCGGACTGGAGTGTGTCGCCGCGCGTGCGCGCGATCGTGACGACGCGCAACGGCGGCGTGAGCGCGCCGCCATTCGGCCGCTGGCAGGCGGACGCTGCGCACCCGGTGCAAGAAGGCGGCGTGGAGTTGCCTTGCGGCCTGAACCTCGGCCGTCTGTCCGGCGACGATCTCGAGCACGTCGAGGCCAATCGCGCGCGCTTGCTCGCCTATGCGGGCGTGCCGGCTGCGTGGCTTAAGCAGGTCCACGGGCCTGTGGTGGTGGACGCGGTCGCCGCGCTCGAGGCCGCACGCGCGGGCACGCTGCTCGAAGCCGACGCGAGCGTGACGGACCAGCCCGGCATCGCCTGCACGGTGATGGTCGCCGACTGCATGCCCGTGCTGCTCTGCGACGCCGCCGGCCGGGCCGTTGGCGCCGCGCACGCGGGATGGCGGGGCCTCGCTGCAGGCGTCATCGAGAAAACCGCCCAACGCGTAGCCGAACTCGCGGGCTGTGCCGCGAGCGAGTTGCACGCGTACCTCGGACCAGCGATTGGCCCGCAGGCCTTCGAAGTGGGTGAGGACGTGCGAGAGGCGTTCATGCATCACGCGCAGATGGTCGGCGGCGCGCAACGCGATGCGCTGCTCGCCGACACGGCCGCCGCGTTTGTGCCGCGCCCCGCAGCGAGCGGTGCCCCGGCGCCCGGGAGCCCGGCGCCCGTCAGCCTGGCGCCCGGCAAATATCTCGCCGACCTCGGCAAGCTTGCGCGTTTGCGTCTTGCCGAGATTGGCGTGACGCATGTGAGCGGCGGCGCAATGTGCACGTTCACGGATCGCGAACGCTTCTACTCGTATCGCCGCGAGCGCGTGACGGGGCGCATGGCCGCGCTCATCTGGATCGCGCCCTGATCGTCTGTTTGCGCCGTTTCGGCACTGCAAACGCTGATTTCAAGGTTCGGCGCGCGGTGTTTTGCTGCGCTGCAGCGTCGGTGCGAGGCGCGGTGTTTCATGCCATGCGAATCGAATCGACGATTTGCGCGTTGCACTGCAAGCACTTGCGCGCATGGCGCTTTTTTTCAGGCTGTCATGCGCCGCACATTGTGTCGGCCAATTTAAGGATGGCTTACATCGGGAAAACGATAATGAAAAAAATATCGCAGTGCGGCAAAATCGGGCACAAGCATTGACACGCTTTGCAGTGGGGAGCAAGAATGTCCTTCACCCACGGGACAGGACGCGACAAGGCACACGCTAGCAACAGTGCGCCGCGCGCGGACCACCTGCCTCTCAACCAGTCCTCCGGGACACATCGGTCAAAAGCAGGCATGACGGCATCTCAACGTTCCTCGACAACCCCGGGCGCGGGCGCTTCAACCGACGGTGCACAGTCTTTCATTCCGAAATTCACACCGGACGCCGCTGGCATGCAACAGATGCTCGATGCGTGGACGCAGGCATGGCGCAACGCCATGAATGCTGCGCAGCAATCGGGCGTGCAGCATTGGGGCCAGGCGGCGGGGCAACCCGGCGCGTTCTGGCCGGGCACGGCAAACGGTGCCGCCAATGCTGCGTCCAATCCCGCTCAGGCGGCGTTCAATGCCGCGATGAATCCTGCCGCGATGAGCTCGGCCTTCGGCGCGTTCGAGGCGTTCAAGCTTCCAGCGGCCTTGATCGAGCCCTCGCGGCTGCAGCATCTGCAGGCCGATTATTCGCGTGAGGCACTCGACCTTTTGCGCGAGGCGGCCACTGCTTCCCCCAAGGCACCCGAGCTCAAGGACCGCCGCTTCAGCGCGGACGCATGGAAGGCCACGCCGGCCTATGCGTTCACGGCGGCGTGGTATCTGCTCAACGCGCGTTATCTGCACGAATTGGTCGACGCTATCGACACCGATGCAAAAACGCGCGAGCGCATCCGCTTCGCGGTCCAGCAATGGACGGCGGCCGCGTCCCCCAGCAATTTCCTCGCGCTCAATCCCGAGGCGCAGCATGCGTTGCTGGAGAGTCATGGCGAGAGCCTGCGCCAGGGCGTGATGAATCTGCTCGGCGACATGTCGCGCGGCAAGATCTCGCAAACCGACGAGTCGCGCTTCGTGGTGGGGCACAACCTCGCGACCACCGAAGGCTCGGTGGTATTCGAGAACGCGCTGTTTCAGCTTATCCAGTACAAGCCGACCACAGCGACCGTGCGCGAGCGGCCGCTCCTGATCGTGCCGCCGTGCATCAACAAGTACTACATCCTCGACCTGCAGCCCGAGAATTCGCTCGTCGCGTACGCGCTGGAGCAAGGCCAGCAGGTGTTCCTCGTTTCCTGGCACAACGGCGACGCGTCGATTGTCCATAAGGGCTGGGACGACTACGTCGAGGAAGGCGTGCTGACCGCCATCGAGACGGTGCGCAGCATCAGTGGGCGCGAGCAGATCAACACGCTCGGCTTCTGCGTGGGCGGCACGCTGCTTGCCACGGCGCTGGCCGTCGCGGCCGCGCGCGGCGAGCATCCCGCTTCGTCGATGACGCTCCTCACGGCCATGCTCGACTTCTCCGACACGGGCGTGCTCGACGTGTTCATCGACGAGACGCACGTGCAAATGCGCGAGCAGACCATTGGCGGCAAGAATGGCGGGACGCCGGGCTTGATGCGCGGCGTCGAGTTCGCGAACACGTTCTCGTTCCTGCGCCCGAATGATCTGGTCTGGAACTACGTCGTCGATAACTACTTGAAGGGCCGCACGCCCGCGGCGTTCGATCTGCTCTACTGGAACAGCGACTCGACGAGCCTGCCGGGCCCGATGTATGCGTGGTATCTGCGCCATACCTACCTCGAGAACAAGCTGCGCGAGCCGGGCGCGCTCACCGTGTGCGGCGAGGAGGTGGACCTCTCGCGCATCGACGTGCCCACCTTCATCTACGGCTCGCGCGAGGACCATATCGTGCCGTGGCGCTCCGCCTATGCATCGGTGCCGCTGCTTTCGGGGCCGCTCAAGTTCGTGCTGGGCGCGTCGGGGCATATCGCCGGCGTGATCAATCCGGCATCGAAGAACAAGCGCAGCTACTGGAGTGTCGAAGCCGATGCGAAGCATCTGCCCGAGGAGGCCGACGACTGGTTCGCCGATGCCGCGGAAAAGCCGGGCAGCTGGTGGCCGACCTGGGCCGAGTGGCTCGACCAGTTCGGCGGCAAGAAGGTGAAGCCGCGCGCGCAGGCGGGCTCGGCGGAGTTTCCCGAGATCGAATCTGCGCCTGGGCGCTACGTGCAGCAGCGCGACTGAAGCGGGTCGGATCGGCTTGAAGCGCACGCCGCGGATTGGGTGGCGATGCGTAGTGCAAGGTTTTTAACGTGACGGGAATGGGAGTCTCGCAACTTCCCGCTGCCCGGAGGAACTGAAAATGACGGATATCGTGATCGTTTCGGCTGCGCGTACCGCGGTCGGCAAATTCGGCGGAACGCTTGCGAAGATTGCAGCGCCCGATCTGGGCGCGCTGGTCATCAAGGCCGCGCTGGAGCGCGCGGGCGTGAAGCCCGAGCAGGTGAGCGACGTGATCATGGGGCAGGTGCTGACCGCGGGTTCGGGCCAGAACGTTGCGCGTCAGGCGTCGATCAAGGCGGGGCTGCCTGCGGCGGTGCCGGCGATGACCATCAACAAGGTGTGCGGCTCGGGCCTGAAGGCCGTGATGCTCGCGGCCAACGCGATCATCGCAGGCGACTCGGATATCGTCGTGGCCGGCGGCCAGGAGAACATGAGCGCGGCGCCGCATGTGCTGCCGGGCTCGCGCGACGGCTTCCGCATGGGCGATGCGAAGCTCATCGACAGCATGATCGTCGACGGCCTGTGGGACGTCTATAACCAGTACCACATGGGCGTGACCGCGGAAAACGTGGCGAAGGAATACGGCATCACGCGCGAAGAACAGGATGCGTTTGCGGCGCTCTCGCAGAACAAGGCAGAAGCCGCGCAGAAGGCGGGCCGCTTCGACGCGGAAATCGTGCCGGTGGAGATTCCGCAG
>NZ_SMRP01000002.1:494794-721318 GCF_004353915.1 Paraburkholderia silviterrae
GCTTCAATACCGATGAGTTCGTGCGCCATGGCGTGACGGCGGAGTCGCTCGCGGGCCTGAAGCCGGCGTTCTCGAAGGAAGGCACGGTGACGGCGGCCAATGCTTCGGGCCTGAACGACGGTGCGGCAGCGGTGCTGGTGATGTCGGCGAAGAAGGCCGAAGCGCTGGGCCTCACGCCACTCGCGCGCATCAAGGCGTACGCGGCCGGTGGCGTGGACCCGAAGGTGATGGGCATGGGCCCGGTGCCGGCCTCGAAGCGCTGCCTCGAGCGCGCGGGCTGGTCGGTGGGCGACCTCGATCTCATGGAGATCAACGAGGCGTTCGCGGCACAGGCGCTGGCCGTGAACAAGCAGATGGGCTGGGACACGTCGAAGATCAACGTGAACGGCGGGGCGATTGCAATCGGTCACCCGATCGGCGCATCGGGCTGCCGGATTCTGGTGACGCTGCTGCACGAGATGCAGCGCCGCGACGCGAAGCGCGGTCTGGCCTCGCTGTGCATCGGCGGCGGCATGGGCGTGGCGCTCGCGGTGGAGCGCGCCTGAGTAGATGGAGACTGAGCGCTGGATGCTCGCCCCAAGCCGCGGGCCGTACGCGGTCCGCTCTCTCGCAGGCAAACGAGGCCACTCGACCTGATCCGACCCGATGCGCCGCGTGCTCAGGCGGCGCATCGCGCAAGACGCGGTAAAGAGAGCAACAGGCAGAGGCGAGGCCGGGGCCGTCGGTCGGCGCTCCGGAAAACGATAATGGAGTGTGGTTTATGTCACAACGCGTTGCGTATGTAACGGGCGGTATGGGCGGTATCGGAACGGGAATCTGCCAGCGCCTCGAGAAGCAGGGCTTCAAGGTGGTTGCAGGCTGCGGCCCGAACTCGCCGCGCCGTGTCAAATGGCTCGAAGACCAGAAAGCACTGGGCTTCGACTTCGTCGCCTCGGAAGGCAACGTTGGCGACTGGGATTCGACCAAGCAGGCGTTCGACAAGGTCAAGGCCGAGGTCGGCGAGATCGACGTGCTCGTCAATAACGCGGGCATTACGCGCGATGTGGTGTTCCGCAAGATGACGCGCGAAGACTGGACCGCCGTGATCGACACCAACCTGACGAGCCTCTTCAACGTCACGAAGCAGGTGATCGACGGCATGGTCGAGCGCGGCTTTGGCCGCGTGATCAACATCTCGTCGGTGAACGGCCAGAAGGGCCAGTTCGGGCAAACGAACTACTCGACGGCCAAGGCCGGGATTCACGGCTTCACGATGGCGCTTGCGCAGGAAGTGGCCACCAAGGGCGTGACCGTCAACACCGTTTCGCCGGGGTACATCGGCACGGACATGGTGAAGTCGATTCGTCCCGACGTGCTGGAAAAGATCGTTGCGACCATTCCGGTGCGCCGCTTGGGCGCACCCGAGGAAATCGCCTCGATCGTCGCGTGGCTCGCCTCGGAGGAGTCGGGCTTCTCAACCGGTGCTGACTTCTCGCTGAACGGCGGGTTGCACATGGGCTGATCCCGCGCGCCGCGCCCCTGACAGGGGCGGGCGGCAATGCAGGGATTGACGGCGGCGGCGGGCCTGTTTGCACGCCGGGGCAGGCACCGCTTCCGGGATCGAAGACAGCGCGCGATGGCAACGGCCGTCGCGCGTTGGCGCTTACAAGGGCGACACATGACGACTACAAAGAAAACCGCCGAACGACTGATCAAAAAATATCCGAACCGTCGGCTCTACGACACGGAGACGAGCACCTACATCACGTTGACGGACGTGAAACAACTCGTGCTCGAACAGGAGGAATTCAAGGTCATCGACGCAAAGAGCAATGAGGATCTGACGCGCAGCATCCTGCTGCAGATCATTCTTGAAGAGGAGAGCGGCGGCTTGCCGATGTTCTCGTCGTCGATGCTGTCGCAGATCATCCGTTTCTACGGCCATGCGATGCAGGGCATGATGGGCACCTACCTGGAAAAAAACATCCAGGCGTTCATCGACATCCAGAACAAGCTCGCGGATCAATCGAAGAGCCTCTACGAAGGCAACGCGATGAACCCCGAGGTCTGGTCGCAGTTCATGAACATGCAGGCGCCGATGATGCAGGGCATGATGACCAGCTACATCGAGCAGTCGAAGAATATGTTCGTGCAGATGCAGGAGCAGATGCAGAACCAGGCCAAGAACATGTTCAGTACCTTCCCGTTCAAGCCGGTGACGCCCGCGTCGCCGGTTGCACCTGCACAAGGCGCGAACGAAGGCGGCAGCGACGAAGACGAGAAGAAGTAAGGCTGGGCTCCAGTGGAGCCCAGGCAGCGCTCAGGCGGTTTTCAGATCGCGCAGCGCTTCCGGATGGAGTTCGGCGACGCGCAGCAGGGTCTGCGCGGCGCCGGTTGGCTGCCGGCGCCCCTGTTCCCAGTCCTGCAGCGTGCGCGTGGACACGCCGAGCAGTGCCGCAAAGGCACTTTGCGAGAGCCCGACCTTGGCGCGCGCGAGCGCGGCGGCGGTGGGCTCGACCCGCGTGGTGCGCGCCGCGCGCCCGCTTTTCATTTCGCGGACCGACTTCAGCAGGTCTGCCTGAAACTGTTCCAATTCCTTATCCACGTTCCACCTCTTCGCGCAACCGGTTGAGAAAGGTCACCGGCAGGTTGTCGAATTTCGCCTTCGTGTAGACGATCAGCAGCCAGATGCAGCCGTCTTTGAGGACGTTGTAGTAGATGACGCGCGTACCGCCCCGTTTGCCGAAGCCGAAGCGCCTCCAGCGCACCTTGCGCAGGCCGCCCGTGCCAGGGATCACGTCGCCGGCAAGCGGGTTGTCGGCAAGCCATGTGATGAACGCCTCGCGTTCGGAGTCGCGCCAGACTTCGGCCGCATAACGCTGGAACGTCTCGGTTTCGATGATCGTGAGCATGGAGCGCGTCGAGATGGATTATACGGCAATGCCGTATTAATGTTGGACAATGAATCGAAAGAAGTTGACCGAAGTCCATACTTCTTCCGACCCTGACTCCACTCGATGCTAGCCAGCCAAGGCGCGCCGCTCGATACGCCAAACGGGTAAAATGGCAGATTGGCTTGATTTCGCGCGGCGCATTCTTCGCCCTGCGCCCCACATCCGGACGTACACGTGAAAAACCCTGTTGAATCAACGACCCCCCGCAATCCTGCTCCGCGCGTCGGGATGGTTTCCCTCGGCTGCCCGAAGGCCCTTGTCGACTCCGAGCAGATCCTTACCCAGCTGCGCGCCGAGGGCTACGAGATTTCGGGGTCGTATGACGGCGCCGATCTGGTCGTGGTCAACACCTGCGGTTTCATCGACGAAGCCGTGCA
Source organism: Paraburkholderia silviterrae (assembly GCF_004353915.1). Lineage (GTDB taxonomy): Bacteria > Pseudomonadota > Gammaproteobacteria > Burkholderiales > Burkholderiaceae > Paraburkholderia > Paraburkholderia silviterrae. The sequence continues at coordinate 498,105 of NZ_SMRP01000002.1, forward strand.
GGAAAGTCTCGACGCCATTGGCGAGGCGCTCAACGAAAACGGCAAGGTGATCGTCACCGGGTGTCTCGGCGCGAAGGCCAGCGCGAGCGGCTCGAATCTCATCGAGGAAGTGCACCCGAAGGTGCTGGCCGTGACGGGCCCGCATGCCGTGGGCGAAGTCATGCAGGCGGTGCATAGCCATCTGCCCAAGCCGCACGATCCGTTCGTCGACCTCGTGCCGCCGGCGGGCGTGAAGCTCACGCCGCGCCACTACGCGTATCTCAAGATCTCCGAAGGCTGCAATCACCGCTGCACCTTCTGCATCATTCCGTCGATGCGCGGCGATCTCGTCTCGCGTCCGGTTGCGGAAGTCATGCTCGAAGCGGAGAACCTCTTCAAGTCGGGCGTGAAGGAGCTGCTGGTCATTTCGCAGGACACGAGCGCCTATGGCGTCGACGTGAAGTACCGCACCGGCTTCTGGAACGGCAAGCCCATCAAGACGCGCATGACGGATCTCGTCGCGGCGCTCGGCGAGCTCGCCGCGCAGTACGGCGCGTGGGTGCGCCTGCACTATGTGTATCCGTACCCGGGCGTGGACGAGGTCATTCCGCTCATGGCGCAAGGCCCGTTCAAGGGCCACGTGCTGCCGTACCTCGACGTGCCGTTCCAGCACGCGCACCCCGAGGTGCTCAAGCGCATGAAGCGTCCGGCGAACGCGGAGAAAGTGATGGAGCGTGTGAAGGCCTGGCGCGAGATGTGCCCGGACCTCACGATCCGCAGCACCTTCATCGCCGGCTTTCCCGGCGAGACCGAGGAGCAGTTCGAGACGCTGCTCGACTTCATCCGCGAAGCCGAGCTCGACCGTGTGGGCTGCTTCGCCTACTCGCCGGTCGAAGGCGCGAGCGCCAACGAGCTCGACGGCGCGCTGCCCGACGAAGTGCGCGAAGCGCGCCGCGCGCGCTTCATGGAAGTGGCCGAAGAAGTGTCGGCCAAACGCATCCAGCGCAAGGTCGGCAAGACCCTCAAGGTCCTGATCGACGAGATCAATCCCGACGGCGGCATCGGCCGCACGGCGGCGGATGCGCCCGAGATCGACGGCGTGGTCTACGTCGCACCTGCGACCAAGGCGTCAAAGCGATACAAAGTCGGCGACTTCATATCGGTGAAGATCACCGGCGCCGACGGCCACGATCTTTGGGGCGAGGTCTGAGCGGGATGACGCAAGCGACGCCAGCAATCCTCGCCTATGGCGAGGCCATGATCGAATTCAATCAGGCCGAGCCTGGCAAGCCGGCGTACCTGCAGGGCTTCGGCGGCGACACCTCGAATTTCGCTATCGCGGCGGCGCGCCAGGGCGCGCGCACGGGCTTCGTTTCGGCGGTCGGCGACGATCAGTTCGGGCGTTTGCTGCTCGATCTGTGGACGCGCGAAGGCGTCGACACCTCGACGGTGCGAGTCGACGCCAGCGCGCCGACCGGCGTGTACTTCGTCTCGCACGGCCCCGACGGCCATGCCTTCGACTATTTGCGCAAGGGCTCGGCGGCAAGCCGCTACGCGAGCGCCGATCTGCCGCTCGCCACGCTGGCTGCGGCCCGCGTGCTGCATCTGTCGGGTATCAGCGTCGCGATCGGCGAAGCCGCCTGCGACGCGGCGTTCGCGGCAATCGAGCACGCGCGCGCGAATGGCGTGCAGGTGAGTTTCGATACGAACCTGCGCCTGAAGCTCTGGCCGCTCGCGCGCGCCCGCGCGGTCATGACCGAGGTGCTGCGCGCCACCGACATCTGCCTGCCCAGCTGGGACGACGTCGCGGTGCTGACCGGTCTGGACGATCGCGACGCAATCGTCGACCGTCTGCTCTCGCTCGGTTCGCGCGTCGTCGCGCTCAAGCTCGGGAAGGACGGCGCCTACGTGGCGACGCCGCATGAGCGCCGCCTCGTGCCGGGCCGCGTCGTGGCGGCTGTCGACGCCACCGGCGCCGGCGACTGCTTTGGTGGTGCGTTTATCGCCCGCATCGTGGCCGGCGACGATCCGTTCGCGGCGGCACAGTACGCGAATGCGGCCGCGGCGCTTTCGACACAAGGCTATGGCGCCGTCGCGCCAATTCCGCATCGCGACGATGTCGAGCGCATGCTGGCCGCGAAGGAATGAGTCCGATGCAAGTTTCGACCTCGAAAGTCTCGAACGTCGCGCGACGACACGGGGCCGCGTCGCGCGGCCTCGCGTGGCTCGCAGCGGCGGCGATGGCGTTGCCGCTCGCCGCCTGTGCCGTGGGCGGCAATATGGCGAACGGCGCTGCGAATGCATCGGCTGCGCCTGCGCCCGTGCATTCGTCGCTCAAGCCGAATCCCGAATTCGCCGGGTTCCCGCAATACGTGGGCACACTCGGCAAGCGGCCGATCGTGATGCGGCTCGGCGCCAAGACCGACGACCCCGACGACAAGTCGGGCGTGCACGGCGAATATCAATTCACCGATACCGGCGAGGTGATCCTGATCGCGGGCGATCGCACTGGCCCGACGCTCGAGGCGGAGGAGTCGAACGATGGTACGCACATCACCGGTAACTGGGTCGGCACGTTCGCAGCCGACGGCGCGCTCTCCGGAGATCGCATGGAGGTCGACGACTCGAATCCGCAGCCGTTCGATCTTAAGCCGCTTGCGGCGGGGGCATCGGCGCCCGCGGTGAGCGCTGCGCACGCCGCCGGCGCGGCCACGGCGGCCACGCCTGCCGAGAAAGGCGGTCATGCCGTGGGCGGCGTCGGGAATCTCGTGACCGGCGAGTAACGCGCGCGACCGGCAGCTCGCCAGCGACGATGCGTGACCACAGCCCAAGACCGCGCGCGTTGGGCCACTAAGGCGAGCCGTCCTGGCTCAGATGTTAATCTTGCGCATGCGTCGCGCGTCGCGGCTCCTGTAGCGCCTGGTCGCCGGCGTCGCTCAGGCGCCCCGCGCCACCTAACCCCCAGCGTTTTTACCGCTTGCCTTCCGCCATGAAGAAAACCGAATCCAGCCGCGCGCTGCAGACGCGCATCGTTCATCCCGAAGAAGAGATCATGCCCGGCTTCGAATCGTTTGCCGCGCCCGTCACGCGTGCCTCGACCGTCGTATTCCCCGACCTCAAGACGGTGCGCTCGCTCGACTGGCGCAACGACTCGCAATGGCGTTATGGATTGCACGCCACGCCCACGTCCGCGATGCTCACGCAGCGTCTGGCCGCCATCGAGGGCGGCGAGTATGCGCTCTTGCAGCCGTCGGGCCTCTCGGCTATCTCGAACGTCTACTTCGGCCTCCTGAAGGCCGGCGACGACGTGCTGATTCCCGATAACGTGTATTCGCCGAACCGCGATCACGGCGACTGGCTCGCGCGCGATTTTGGCCTGACGGCGCGCTACTACGATCCGATGATCGGCGCGGGCATCGCTGAGCTGATCCGCCCCGAGACGAAGCTGATCTGGCTGGAAGCACCCGGCTCGGTGACGATGGAGGTGCCCGATGTGCGTGCGATCACCGCCGCGGCGCGCGCGCGCAATGTCGTCACGGCGATCGACAACACCTGGTCGGCGGGTCTCGCGTTCAAGCCGTTCGAGCACGGCATCGACATCTCGGTGCAGGCGCTCACCAAATATCAGTCGGGCGGCAGCGACGTCCTCATGGGCGCGACGATCACGCGGGATCACGATCTGCACCTGAAGCTCAAGGCGGCGCGCATGAGGCTGGGTATCGGCGTCTCGTCGGACGACTGCTCGCTCGTCCTGCGCGGGCTGCCGAGCATGACGGCGCGCTTCGAGATGCACGATCGCACGGCGCTTGCGCTCGCGAACTGGCTGAAAACGCGCGGCGAGATCGCCGCGATGCTGCATCCCGCGTTCGCCGATTGCCCGGGCCACGAATACTACAAGCGCGATTTCACCGGCGCAGGCGGTCTTTTCTCGGTGGTGTTCGACGAACGCTATAGCCCCGCGCAGATCGATACGTTCTGCGAGTCGCTCGAGCTCTTCGCGCTCGGCTGGAGTTGGGGCGGGGCGCATAGCCTCGTGATGCCGTACGACATCGCGTCGATGCGCACGGCCGCGAGCTGGCCGCATCGCGGCACGCTGGTGCGCTTCTACATCGGCCTCGAGGACGAAGCCGACCTGCGCGCCGACCTCGAGCGCGCGCTCGCGACGCTGGCAGGCGGCGCATTGCAGCACGGCCCGCAAGAATAAACGGCCGCGCCTGTCGTTGGCGACAGGCGCGGCCGTTGTCTTTTCAGTCGCACGCGTGCCGCTTGTGCGGCACGTGTTTCAGGCGGCTCAGAAGAGCCGCAGCAAGCCGTCGAGCCCGACGAAGTTGAACGCGACGCTGGCCGCCTCGCGCACCACGGGCTTCGCGCGGAACGCTACCGAAAGGCCCGCCTCGGCCATCATCTTCAGGTCGTTCGAGCCGTCGCCCATGGCAATCGCGCGGCGCGGCTCGATACCGATCTGCGCGCAGGTTTCGACGAGCGTGCGCGCCTTCACATCCGCATTGACGATCTCGCCCACGACGCGGCCGGTCAGCTTGCCGTCCACGATTTCTAGCGTGTTCGCGCGCGTGAAGTCGAGTCCGAGACGCGCCTTCAGCCGCTCGGTGAAGAACGTGAAACCACCCGAAACGAGCAGCGTTTTCAGGCCCGCGGCTTTCGCGCCGGCGAGCATCTTCTCGGCGCCGGGCGAGAGCTGCAGGCGCTCTTCGTAGACGCGCTCGAGCGCGCTCGCGTCGAGGCCCTTGAGCAGTGCGACACGGCGCGTGAGGCTTTCGTTGAAGTCCTTGATCTCGCCGCGCATCGATGCCTCGGTGATCGTGGCGACTTCGGCCTTCAGGCCACAGAAGTCAGCGATTTCGTCGATGCATTCGATCGTGATGAGCGTCGAGTCCATGTCCATGGCGACGAGCCCGAAACTTGCGAGCGTGAGGCCCGGCTCGATGAACGCATGGTCGAGCTGATGCGTTGAGCAATAGACCTCGAGGTCGGCGTGCTGCGCGGGCGCGGCGTCTTCGATGCGGATCGCGTGCGCGTCGATCGGCACGAGGCGGCTGCCGCGCGCGAGCGCGAGCAGCGGCTTGTGGTGGACGGCTTGCAGCGGAGCGGGACTCTGGATGACGAGGTTCATGACGTGAGCGGCGCTGAGGCTCCCGGGATGGCGCCCCGGAAACGGCGGAGGATCGAACGGGTATCGAGAAAAAGGGCGCAAAGACCGGCACTCCGGCCGATGCACGCGGCGAAAGGCGAATTGTACCGTTTCGAGATGCGCTCGCGGCCCGGTTCAAAGCTTACGGAGACGAAAGCCGTCTTTTTAGGCACAATGAAAGCTCGTGCGGCGCCCGCCGGGGGACGGCCGCCGCGTGCCGTCAACCGTACGTTTCGCGACTCGCGTCGCGCGATGCGTCGCATGCGCTCGATGAGCGCAAGGGGAACCGGTATGCAGGACGCTCTTAACGCCCAGACGGGCACCGCCCGAACACCGACCGGCGCGCGGGCCGAGGCAGTGGACACTGCGGCGCAAACCGCGCCCAGTGCGTCTGCACCGCGCGCGCCGCGCGCCGCAACTCCCCGGGCGCCTCGATCTCATCGGGCTTCTTCGGGCCGCCACGGCACCTTCGGCGAAGTCGCCGGCATACGCATCACCAGTGCGCGCCGCGTCATCGACATGGACAGCGGCACCCGCAAGCTCGATCTCGTGCGCTATTACGCGCGCGCCGCGCCGTGGCTGCTGCCGCACCTGCGCGATCGTCCCGTTTCGCTCGTGCGCGCGCCGCAAGGTCTGAACGGCGAGGTCTTCTTCCAGCGCCACAGCACGCGCTCGCCGATTCCCGAGGTCACGCAGCACGAAGGCCTCGATCCCGGCCATCCGCCGCTCTTCACCATCGATTCGCTCGAAGCACTCGTGCACGTCGTGCAGATGGACGTGATTGAGCTGCACACCTGGAACGCTGTCGCCGCCGATATCGAAGCGCCCGACCGCATCGTATTCGATCTCGATCCCGATCCCGCACTCGGTTGGGACCGCATGATCGAGGCGGCGCAGCTCACGCGCACGATGCTCGGCGATCTCGGCCTCGAGGCGTTCTGCAAGACGAGCGGCGGCAAGGGATTGCACATCGTCGTGCCGCTCGTGCCCGGCGCAGGCTGGGACGAAGCCAAGGCCTTCGCGCGCGCGGTGGCGCAGCGCCTCGCTTCGGGCTGGCCCACGCAGTTCACGGCGACCATGGGCCCAGAGCATCGCAAGAAAAAGATCTTTGTCGATTATTTGCGCAATGTGCGCGGCGCCAGTACGGCAGTCGCCTACGGCGTGCGTGCGCGGCCCGGCATGGGCATTTCGGTGCCGATCGCGTGGGACGAGCTCGCCGATACGACGGGCGGCGCGCAATGGACGCTCGCGAATATCGACGCGCGACTTGCGCACGTCAAGCGCTCGGACCCGTGGGCGCGCTATGCGCGCGTACGCCAGTCGATCAGCAGTGAGCTGACGCTGCGGCTGGAGGAGGGCGGCGCGTAGGCGCAGGCTTCGGCGGACGTGCGGGGCAACGCGCTTCGCGGCAGCCGTGAGGGTGTTCCTGGAGACACGTTGCGCATTGCTAACAAAATGCGCGGCGTGGCAAGCCGGATAAAACCTGGTCGGGCCGACGTCATCGTCCGGCGCAAGCCTTCGCGCGGCGCGCTAGACTGACAGTAGAAGATCAGCCACGCGCTGCCCGCACCGCGTCTTTCGCGGCCGCGGCAGCTCCCGCCAGGAGGTGACGCATGCCTTGCAGCAGCTCCAGCCGCCCCCGCCGCGCTCGCGCGGCGCTCGTTAGTGCCGCCGTTGCCCTGTCTTGTGCGATCGCGCTGCCAGCGCTCGCCTCGACGCCGATCAACGTGACATCGAAGACCCCGACCGACGGCCCGATCCGTTACACGGTGAAGGTCACGTCGAAGCTCTACGGCGACTCTCAGGAAACCCGCACGCTGCGCTCGGGCGACACCGACGACTTCACCTGGCGCACCACGCCGCCAGGCGGCGCGGTGCCGGCCGCGCAGAGTTGCCCGGACTACAGCTCGCTGCCGCTCGACGCGAACGGTGCGATGGTGCGTCAGACCCAGGTGCGGCTCGCGCCAATCGTCGCCAAGGACGGCACGGCGAATGTGCAGGTGAGCTTCCGGGCCCAGGCGCCGCGTACCGGCAAGGCGGCGGCCGGCGCGCAGTGCCCCGAGGTGGTCGCGCATAGCGAGGTGCTGCACTTCTCGATGCCGACCAACGGCACCGCCAAGACGCTCAAGCTCAGCGACGGCACGCAGTTGAGCATTTCGGCGCAGCGCTAGCCGGCGAGCGCTACGCTCGAGCGGTGCTTCTCGAGCTGCGGTGCTCGCCCGCGTGACGAAGGATGGCTTGAAGACATGGGCGGCGTGCGCACTGCAAGCGCCGCCCGTGGCTCAGGTACGCCGGGCACCTCGGTCACGCCGGTCACGTCAGGCGCGCGCTTTGTTGCGCGCGTTCCGTTCGACGAGCCGCGCGGCCAGAAAGCAATGCTCGATCGAAAAGAGCCGCCGGTAGCTGAGCACCACTGCGCCCACCGTGCCGAGCGCCGACGAAGCCGCGATCAGGAACATGATCACGATCTGATAGCGCACCGCCTGCAGCGGCGATTGTCCCGCCAGCACCTGGCCCGTCATCATGCCGGGCAGGCTCACCACCCCCACCACGGCCATCTGGTTGAGCGTCGGGATCATGCCCGCGCGCACGGCATCGCGCGCGCTCGCCTGGGCCGCTTCCCAGCGCGTCGCGCCGAGCGCGAGGGCGCTTTCCACGCGGTCGCGCCGCGCCGTGAGCTCCTGCATCATGCGCTCGACGCCAAGCGACACGCCCGTGAGCGTATTGCCGAGAATCATGCCGAGGATCGGTATCGCGTATTGCGGCTCGTACCACGGCCGAATGCGGATCACGACGAACAGGCCCACCGCCGCGACGAGCCACGCGCTGATCCAGATCGACACGATGCTGTCCACGCGCTGGCCCGCGTAGGTGCGTGCGCCTCGCTGCGCGCCCGCAATGCCGGCGATGAGCGTCATCAGCGCCATGAGCGGCAGCACCGCGTACCAGCGGTTGAACGCGAACACCCAGCCGAGCACGTAGCCAATCGCGAGCAGCTGCACGACGGTGCGCACGGCGGCCCATGCGAGCTTGCGTTCGAGGTCGAGCTTGAGCAGCACCGAAACGGCGCCGTTGACGAACACCAGCAGCGCCGCGATGGCGACGTCGCCGATGCCGAGGTCCTGCAGCACGCCGGGGCTCATCGCAGCGCTCCCATGGCGGCTTGCGCGGAGGTGGGCGCCTCGAGCACGCCCGCGCGCATCGTGATGTGGCGCTCGCCCACGCGTTGCGCCTGCGCCGGATCGTGCGAGACCCAGACGGTTGCGCGCGCCGCGCGCGCATGCTCGAACCATTGTGCAATCAGCGTCTCGACCGCACGCGCCGATTCGGGATCGAGCGAGGCGGTGGGCTCGTCGAGCAGCAGCGCCTCTGGATCGAGCTGCAGCACGCGCACGAGCGCGACGATCTGCGCTTCGCCGCCGGAAAGCTCGGCGGTGGCGCGCGCGAGGAAGTCGGACCCCCGGCCCGCCGCGTCGAAGAGCGCACGCGCGCGCGCCGCGTCGAATGCCGTATCGCGATAGACAGCCAGCGTATAGGGGTAGCGCAGGTTGTCTTCCACCGTGCCGTCGATCAGCGCGGGCCGCTGCCGCAGATAAGCGATGTGGCGCCGGTAGCGCGGAACCTGCGCATGCGTGACAGCGTGGCCGTGCCAGTGCACCGTGCCGCCGTCGAGTGGATCGAGTAGCGCGAGCGCGCGCAGGAACACGCTCTTGCCCGAGCCGGACGGCCCCGTGAGCACGACGCGTTGACCCGCGTGAAGCGCGAAGTCGGCGGGATGCAGCAAGACCTGGCCGCGCTGGGCGTCGCGGCGCATGATGCGTTTTGCTTCAACGAGCGGCGCGGTGGCCGTCGCGTCAACGCCGGAGCGGCTCAAATCGTTCTGATGGGTCATCGAAGAAATTCATCAAACAAAGTACGCCGCGATGCAACGCGCGCGACGTGATGCAGTGCATCGCGGGCGCAACCGGGCACGCAGGCTGCTGCGCTATCGTTGGCGAAACAACAATGCATAACATGGAGTGCGCATGAAGTCACCGCAACCCAAGGCCCACGGCTTCGGCCGCACGCTCGCCAAGATCTTCGCATGGCTGGTGGCGGTTGTCGTCGTGCTCGTCGCTGCGCTTGGCGTCTTCATTTACACCTTCGACTGGAATCGCGCCAGACCCTATGTCAACGAAAAAGTGACGGAAGCCATCGGGCGGCCGTTCGCCATTGTCGGCGACCTCAAGCTGGGTTGGCGCAGGCCGCCGAACGAAACGGGCTGGCGCGCCTGGGTGCCATGGCCGCGCTTCTCGGCCACGCAGATCGAAGTGGCGAATCCCGACTGGGCGAAGGCGCCGCATTTCGCCACGCTCGACGAGGTCGACTTCGAAGTGGCCATGCTGCCGCTGCTCGCGCACGACATCGTGATTCCGGCGATCAATCTCGTGAATCCTGCCATCGATATCGAGCGGCTCGGGGATGGGCGCAATAACTGGACCTTCAAGCTGGCATCGTCGAGCGGGCCTTCCACGTGGAAGCTCGATCTGCACGACATCACGTTCTCCGATGGCAACATCGCTGTGAATGACCAGCAGACGAAAACCGATGTGAAGATCGCCGTGAGCCTGCTCGGCCAGGGGATTCCCATTGGCAAGGTGATGGAGCAGCAGGAGGCCGCGTCGCGCCAGGGCTCCGCACAGGTGATCGGGCGCGCGGGGGCGAGCCGGCTCGCGCAGCAGGCGCAGAAGCAGCAGGCGTCCGAGGCGGCTGCGGCGAGTGCGGCGAGTGCGACCAACGCTGCCAGCGGCGCCGGAGGCGCGTCTGGGGCGATTGCCGCCGCCTCCAGTGCGCCAGCCGCAAGCGGCGCTGCGGCCTCCCAGGGCACCGGCTCGAAGCTGGCCGCGAGCGGCGCGAGCGCGGTCCCTGCCGCGAATGCCACAACCGGGGTGAGCGCGCCATCCGCCGGCAAGTCGAGCGAGCCGTTCTACGCCATCGGCTGGACGATCAAGGGCGCGTACAACAAGACGCCGCTCTCGGGCGACGGCAAATTCGGCGGCGTGCTCGCGCTGCAAGACGCCAGGCGGCCTTTCCCGATCCAGGCAGACGTGCGCGCCGGCGACTTGCATATCGCGCTCGTCGGCACGCTCACGGACCCCACGCATCTCGCCGCCGTCGATCTGCGCCTCTGGCTGCAAGGCCAGAGCATGGCGCATCTCTACAAGCTGACCGGCGTGACGCTGCCCGAAACGCCGCCTTACGCAACCGAAGGGCGCTTTGTCGGCCAGTTCCGTCGCGGCGCGAGTGTGTTTCGCTATGAGAATTTCACGGGCCGCGTGGGCGGCAGCGACCTGAACGGCACGCTCGTGTACGAGCAGCGCCAGCCTCGTCCGCTGCTCTCTGGCGAGCTCGTCTCGAACCTGCTGCAGTTCTCCGATCTGGCGCCGATCATTGGCGCGGACAACAAGGCGAGCAAGGCGAAGCGCGGCGACACCGTCACGCAGCCCGCCGGCCGAGTGATCCCCGTAGAGCCGTTCAAGACCGACCGCTGGAGTTCCATTGACGCCGACGTGAAGTTCACCGGCAAGCGCATCGTCAAGCAGGGCAGCCTGCCGATCCAGGACCTCTATGCGCATGTGAGCTTGACCAACGGCGTGCTCGCCTTCGAGCCGCTGCAGTTCGGCGTGGCGGGCGGCACGTTCGCCACGCAGCTTTCGCTCGACGGCAGCGGCACGCCGCTCAAGGCACGTGGCACGGTCACCGCACGCCACCTGAAGCTCAAGCAACTGTTCCCGAGCTTCAAGTCGATGCAGTCGGCGCTCGGCGAGGTCAACGGCGACGCCTCGCTTTCCGCGACGGGCAATTCACCGGCGGCGCTCGCTGCCTCGTCCAATGGCGAAGTGAAGGCGCTGGTCACGCAGGGTACGATCAGCCGCCTGCTGATGGAGGCGGCGGGCCTGAACGTGGCGAACGTGGTCTACGAAAAGCTGTTCGGCAATCGCGACGTGAACATCAATTGCGCGGCGGCTGATTTCGTGGCGACCAACGGCGTGCTCGATCCGCGCGTCTTCGCACTCGACACCGACGACGCCGTGATCGACATCGATGGCCCCATCGATCTGCGCGACGAGTCGATGGACATGAAGGTGCACCCGCACACCAAGGGCTTTCGGGTGTTCTCGTTGCGCTCGCCGCTCTACGTGAAGGGCACCTTCAAGAATCCGCACGTGGGCGTGGATGCCGCTGCGCTCGCACTGCGCGGCGGCGCCATGGTGGGGCTCGGGCTCATCAACCCGTTCGCGGCGCTCATCCCGCTCATCGCGCCGAGCAACAACAAGCCGCTGCCTTGCGATCAGTTGTTTGCGCAGATTCGCCAGCATCCGGTGGCGCCGCCGCCGGGTCAGAAGATGCGCGCGGCGCCGCTTCCTGGCAGCGACACGAAAGCGGCTTCGCCGTTCGCGTCACATGGCGCATCGCGCAACGCCGGCAATACGCCATCCGGCGCTGCTGCGCAGCCCGGACTGCAAAGTCTTTACAAGGGTAGTTGAGCTTGCCCGCGCGCGCAGCGCGGGTGGGCCGCACGCGTGCCGCGAACCGCGGCGTCTGGACGGGCAGGCAGATACAAAAACGCCCGGCGCTAGAGCGTCGGGCGTTTTTTGAGTGGCGTTCAGCGCAATTGCTGGCGCGGTGCCGGATCGCCGGTGGTGTCCTGGCGGCGCGCCACGTGCCGCGAACTGTTGCCGGGCCGCGCCGCGCCAAACTCGGGCAAGATCCGCCCGCGTGCCCGGCTCGCGAACACGAGGAAGCCGAAACCGTCGGCCTCGTACCAGTAGCCGCCGTTCTCGAGCCCTTCGAGCGGTTGCTCGAGTGCATGCGTAATGGATTCGATGCAGCGTCTGCGCAATTCGCTTGTACCGGGATAGGGTGGCTGCGCACCGCGAACGCTGCACAACAGCACGTCGAGCCCAGGCAGCACGTGTGCGTAGAGCACGGGCTCATCCTGCGCACGCGCACGGGCAATCTTCGTATCGAGTTGACCGAACGGTTTGAAGTGGCTCAGCACGGCGAGAAATGACTCGTCGCCATCCGCCTTGATGCGCTTACGCTTTTTCGGGAAGGACATAAAAATTCGCCTGAAAAAGGTGGATTGCAAAAAACGCAGCGTTCCCATGCGACCACTCCCGGACTGGTGCGCCGCACGTCGATCCTTTATAGCATACCGATTTGCCGGATTCACGAGAATTCAGGCACGTGCAGACCACGTCCAGAACTCTCACCGCGTCAGGCAAACGCCATGCCGGATCGCACGTCGCGCTCATGTAGGTATCCCGGCGCTCTTTCGCTTCTCTTTCACTTATCTCCGGTCTCAATAATAGACCTGCACGCGCGTGCGGTGTGACGATTTCTCGGGAAAATGCCGGCTTTTCTCACTGCCGGGTGCGCATAGACACATACGTTGTAATCTCATAATTTCGCGCAGATAATGTTTTGGCTCTGGCGGGCGCGGCGATTTCCTGCCGCGGGGGGCTCGCCGCGCGTGGACCTGGACGGGGAGGTCCGCTCGCGTAGCTCGGTGCACGAGGCGTCGCCCAGAGCGCCATCCAATCAAATCGACATGAAACTGTTCGCCAAGGGGCTTTTGCTGATCGCGATACCGAGCGCAATCGAGCTGGCGCTGCTCGGCGTCGTATTCGATACGCAAGGCGAGGCCGCCGAGGCCGCAAAGAGCGCCGAGAACAGCAAGCAGATCCTCTGGCAGGCTTCGAGCCTCGCTCACCCGTTGTTGCGGGAGGCCGCGCGGGTGCGCACGGCGATCGTGCTCGAAGATCCCTCCTTCATCGACCGCCGCGCCGTCTGGGCCGAATTCTCGGATCGCATCTCGCTGCTCGAGCATATGGTGAGCGATAACCCCGTACAGCTCGCGCGCGTGCAGCGCATCAACGACTATGCGCACGCGTGGCGCGCGCGCTGCGGCGAGGTGGCCGACGCCTTGCGCGCCGGCCGTATCAGCGGCTTCGCGCACGCGGGCGGCGACGGTCTGCCGCCCGAAATCGATGCGGTGCGCAGCGAGCTCGATGGATTCGTCGCCGAGCAAACGCGCCTTGACGACGCGCGCGGCGCCTCGCTGCGCGAGACCCGCGAGCGGCAGCAAGAAGCGCTCATCGTCGCCGTGGTCGGGTCGATGCTGATCTGGGCCGCCACGGCGATCGCGTACGCGCGCAACGTGGGCGCGCGTCTGTCCGCGCTGAGCGCCAATGCGCAGCGGCTCGGCGAGGGGGTGGCGCTTGCGCGGCCGCTCGCCGGCGACGACGAAATCGCGGCGCTCGACGCCGTGCTCAATCAGACAAGCCAGCGCTTGCGCGAGGCCGAGCACGAACAGGCGGCGCTCAAGCGGCAACTGCAGGAACGCGCCGCGGACCTGGCCGCCGCCAACGACAATCTGCGGCAGGAGAGCCAGGACAATGAGATGTTCATCTACAGCGTCTCGCACGACCTGCGTTCGCCGCTCGTGAATCTGCAGGGTTTTTCGAAGGAGCTGCAGGTTTCGTGTGGCGATCTGCGCGAGCAGATCGATGCGGCGGCTCTGCCCGCCGACGAGCACCGGCGCATGGTCGAGGTGCTCGACGGCGACGTCGACGAATCGCTGCAATTCCTGCGCCAGGCCGTGGCGCGCGCGGCGGCCATCATCGACGCGTTGTTGCGCATTTCGCGCGCCGGGCGGCTCGACTATCGCTGGCAGCGCGTGAATGTGGGCCGCGTCGTCGAGCGCGCGCTCGCCGGCCTCGCGGCGGGGCTCGCGCAGCAGGCGCGCATCGAGGTGCGCGAACTGCCGCCCGCCTGGGGCGACCCGGGGGCGCTAGAGCAGATCTTCAGCAATTTGATCGACAACGCATTGCGCCACCTCGATCCGGCTCGGCCCGGGCAGGTGGAGATCGGCGCGCTCGAGCCGGGCGAGGCGGCAACACCGGCTTCGTCCCCCGAGCCTGGCGGCGGCCCGTCTGGCCCCGTCGACGAGGTGGCTGGCTGGACGGCGCTGCCCGTCAATGCGTACGTCAGTGCGCACGCCAACGCACGCGATGCCTTGCGCATATCCGGCACACGCACGCGGACTTACTATGTGCGCGACAATGGCATTGGAATTCCGGCTGCGTATCAGCCATTACTGTTTCGCGCGTTCCAGCGCCTGCACGGCGGCGATTCGATCGGGCAAGGCACGGGGCTCGCGCTCGCACGCCGTATCGCGGAGCGCCATGGCGGGCGCATCTGGGTCGAGTCGACGCAAGGCGCGGGTTCCACCTTCTTCGTCGCGCTGCCCGACGAACCGCTGCGCGCAGTATGAGGACACACGACCGGATCGGATGAGGATACGTCGGAGAGCGGCATGAGAGAACGAGAAGAAACGGGAGCAAAAGCGGGAGCAAAAGCGGGGGAAAATGCCGGAGCACAGCCGAACCCATTCCCGGGCGAGCTGAGCGCCGGCCTGCCGGCCGAGCCGGCGGAATCGGGGCACCGCGTGAGCATCGTGCTGGTCGAAGACGACGACGGGCACGCCACGCTGGTCGAGCGCAACCTGCGGCGCTCGGGGGTGTCCAACGGGTTTTTGCGTTTTCGCGACGGCCAGGAGGCGCTCGATTACTTCTTTGGTACGCCGGGTGCCGATACCCTTGCGGCGTCGAATTATCCGTCACGCGAAGAGCTGGCGAACTTCGTCGTCCTGCTCGATCTGCGCATGCCGCGCGTGGACGGCTTCGAGGTGTTGCGGCGGCTGAAGGCCGATCCGGTGACGGCGTCGGTGCCGGTGATCGTGCTCACGACGACCGATGACCCGCGCGAGATCGAACGCTGCTACGAGCTGGGCTGCAATGTCTACATCACGAAGCCCGTTGAATATGACGCGTTCATCGAGGCGGTGCGGCGGCTTGGCTTTTTCCTCCAGGTCGTCAAGCTGCCGCCGGGGCATCGCTTTGTGCGTCCTTGAAGGGCGCTTGCGTGGGCTTGTGCGTGCTCGTGCCTGCCCCGCGGCTTGCCGGGGACTTGAACGATCAGATACGGCTTTCGATTCGCGCGTGACCACCATGACAATATTGATACTGGGCGCGCCAGCGGCGCGGCGCCAGCCACGAGGGATGCCAGAAGCATGAAAGGCATGAGCGGCATGAACGAAGCGGCAACGATGTTGGCTGGCGCGCACGTGCTCGTCGTCGACGACGACGAAGGCATTCTGCGGCTCGCGCGCAAATCGCTCGTGCGGGCCGGCGCGCGCGTGGACACTTGCACGGGCGTTGGGGAGGCGCGCGCCGTGCTCGCGGCGCGCACGCCGGACGTGCTCGTACTCGACTACCAGCTCGACGGCGCCGAGACCGGTCTCGACTTTTTCCGCCGCCTGCGTGCCGAGGACGTGCGCGTGCCGGCGATTCTCGTTACCGGCTTCACCGACGAGTCGCGCGTGATTGCCGCGTTGCGCGCGGGCGTATCGGACGTGGTGCCGAAATCGGGCGACTACCTCGACTATCTGCCCGAAGCGGTGGCGCGCGTGCTCGCGCAGGTCGCGCTGCAACGCGCCTCGGACGAGGCGCTGCTGTTGCGCGATCGCGAAGAGCATTACCGCACGCTATCCGAAGCCCTGCCGCACCTCGTGTTCACCTGCGGAGCGGACGGCGAGTGCGATTTCCTTTCGAAGCAATGGCGCGAATACACGGCACTCGACGCCGGCACGACGCATGGCCTCGCGTGGCTCGACGCGGTGCACCCGGACGACCGGGATGAAATTCGCGATACATGGCTCAAGGCTGTGCGCACCAACGACGACGACTATCGCCACGAATTGCGCATTCGTCGTCACGATGGCACGTATCGATGGTTCGATGTCCGAATCGTTGCGATGCGCGGTCCGCGCGGCAGCGTCGACAAGTGGTTCGGCAGCTGTACCGACATCCACGCGCAGCGCGAGTCGAATGAAGAGCGCGAGCTGCTGCTCGCCTCCGAGCAGGCTGCGCGCCAGGCAGCCGAAGAGGCCAATCGTGCAAAGGACCGCTTTTTGGCGATGCTCTCGCACGAATTGCGCACGCCGCTCACGCCGGTGCTGGCCGGCACGCGACTGCTAGAGCAGATCCCTGACTTGCCCGAGGCCGCGCGCGCGGGCGTGCTGATGATCCGCCGCAATATCGAACTCGAGGCGCGCCTGATCGACGATCTGCTCGATCTCACGCGTGTCGCGAACGGCAAGCTGAGTCTCACGCTCGACACGGTCGACGTGCACGAAGTGATCGACGCCGTGCTCGAGCTCTTTCACAGCGAGATGCAGATCAAGCAGCAGGATGTGCACGTCGAGCGCCGGGCGCAGCAGCACTACGTGCGCGGCGACCGCGCACGCATGCAGCAGATGTTCTGGAATCTCGTGCGCAACGCGGCGAAGTTTACGCCTGACGGCGGCCACATCTTCGTGCGCACGCGCGACGAGCGCATGCATGTGGTGATCGAAGTGGAGGACACCGGCATCGGCATCGCGCCGGAGCAGATCGGCAAGCTCTTTCACGCCTTCGAGCAGGGCAGCCACAACATGACGCGCCAGTTCGGCGGCCTCGGACTCGGGCTCGCGGTGACGAAGGCGCTAACCGAGGCGCACGGCGGCACCGTGAGCGCGAAGAGCCCCGGCCCGCATTGCGGCGCGACTTTCACGATCGTGCTGCCGACCGCCGCGCCTTGCTCGGGTGCCGCACGCCCTGCGGACCACAGCGGGCCGCACCGCGCGGGCGCGCTCGAGATCCTGCTGATCGAGGACCACGAGGACACGGCCGAGGTCATGTCGCAACTGATCCGCGCGCTCGGCCACGAGGTGGCGGTGGCCACGAGCGTGACCGGTGCGCTCGCGCTCACAGCCGCGCAACGCTTCGATCTGGTCGTGAGCGATATCGGCTTGCCGGACGGCTCGGGCATCGACTTCATCCGCGCGTTCCGCAAGGAGTCGGAGGCGCCGGCCATCGCGCTCACCGGCTTCGGCACCGACGACGACGTGCGCCGCAGCATCGATGCCGGTTTCACTGCGCATCTCACGAAGCCGGTGAATTTCGAGCAGCTCGAGCGCCTGATCGAAGAGATGGTCACGCAGCGCGCAAGCGGAGTGTCGAACCCGGCGGCGCCGGCGGTTTGAGCGCCGCGCGATTCGTGCCTGGCGCGCGCAACAGGGCGCAAAAAAAACCCGCGTGGCCGAAAAACGGCGACGCGGGTTTTTGTGTGACTCTCTTTGCCGGCTGGTTATCTGGCGAGCGTTGATCCGTTGAAACGCGCAAGCGGCGCTTAGCGCGAATTGCTCTGGAGCGAGTCGCGGATCTCGCGCAACAGCAGCACGTCTTCGGGCGTGGGCGGCGGCGCGGCGGGCGCGGCTTCGTCCGACCTGCGCAGCTTGTTCACGAACTTCACCATCAGAAAGATGATGAACGCGAGGATAACGAAATTGATCACCGCCGTGATGAACGAACCGTAGCCGAACACGGCCACGCCGGCGGTTTGCAGATCCTTGTACGAGTCGGGGTTGCCCTTGAAGGTGGCCGGAATGTGCCCGAGCCGGACGAACAAGTTCGAGAAGTCGAGGCCGCCCGTGACTACGCCGATCACCGGCATGATGAGATCCTTCACGATCGAGTTGACGATGGTCGAGAAGGCGCCGCCGATGATCACACCGACCGCAAGATCCATCACATTGCCTTTGACGGCGAATTCCTTGAACTCCTTGATGATGCTCATGAGCGGGCTCTCCTTGATCGGGGGGCGGCACGGGCCAGGGGGCGTAACGACGCAATGGCGCAATGATAGCGAACGCATTCGCAATGCGGTAGCGATTTGACACTGCATGACATTTCGCCGATTGCCTGTCTCACGCGGGATGCGCTATTGCACACCGCGTGCCTGGCCGGGCCGGCTAGCCCTCATCGCGCGATCTCGATCTGCTCGCTAAAGCGCTGCGGGTCCGTATTGGTCCCGCACAACAGGACGCCCACGCGCTTGCCCTGCAACGTCTCGCGCAGCGGCCCGTAGAGGCCCGCGGTGGCCGTCGCGCAGGCAGGCTCGACGGCCAGCTTCATTTCGTCGAAGAGCAGGCGCATCGCTGCGCGCAGGGCGTCGTCCGACACGGTGACGATGCGCTCGATATGACGGCGGCACAGCGTGTAGCTGTATTGCTCGGTATGCGGCGACATCAGCGAGTCGGCGATCGTCTGCATGTGAGTCATGCGCACCGTATGGTTGGCCGCGAAGCTGCGGCTCATCGCGTCGGCGCCTTCGGGCTCCACGCCGTAGATTTGCACACGTGGATTGGCGAGACGCAGCGCGGTGGCGACGCCCGCGGCGAGCCCGCCGCCGCCGATCGGCACGATCACGGCGTCGAGGTCGGGCGCCTGGGTCGCCCATTCGTAGCCGAGCGTCGCGGTGCCGAGCACCGTGCGATAGCCATTGAACGGATGCACGAAATAGCGGCCTTCCTCGGCCTCGATGCGCCGCACGATCTCGAATGCCTCGCGGCTGTCGCTGGCCCGCACGATCTCGGCGCCTAGCCGGCGGCACTGCTCGACGCGCGCCTCGCTCGCCGTGCGAAAGAGCACGACCTTCGCGCCGATGCCAAGGCGCCTCGCCGTATACGCGACGGCGATCGCGTGATTGCCGCCCGAGACGCAGGTCACGCCCGCGCTGCGCTGTGCCGCATCAAGCGCGAGCAGGTGGGTGAACGCGCCGCGCACCTTGAAGCTGCCGCTCGCCTGCAGCAGTTCGAACTTGAAGTTGACGTGCGTGTTGCCGAGCGAGGGCAGGTCGTGGCGATCGAACACCGGCGTGCGCAGCACCCACGGCGCAAGCGTGAAGTGCTGCGAGGCGATCTCGTCCAGCGTTGGAACGGCTTCGCCGTCGATCGTGCGATCGGTGGGCAGCGGCGTGGCGGTTGACATGGCGTTGGACCTGCGGTGCGGGACGTAATTGTTGAGGATAACTATCCGGTTAGCCAGGAGCCCATTGCTGAGCCAGCTACTGTGCCTGGGCGTCGACCGAAAGGCCGTGCACAAGCTTGCGCAGGAAACCTTCGCATGCCGCGAGCTGTTCGAGCGAAACGAATTCGTTCGGCTTATGCGCCTGCTCGATGTCGCCTGGACCGCACACCACGCTTGGAATGCCGGCGCGGGCGAACAGGCCCGCTTCCGTGCCGTATGCCACCTTGTGGCGCGTGCGGTCGGACGTGAGCGCGCGCACGAGCTGGGTGATCGCCGCCTGCTCGCTGTCGTCGAGGCCCGGGGCCGCAGCGATCTTCATGAACTCGATCGCGCCCGCCGGATTTTCGCGCTGCATCTTCGGCACGAGCGTCTCACGCGCGTACTGCTCGATGCGCGCGAAGATAAGCTCGGGGTCGAGCGTGGGCAGGTTGCGGAATTCGAATGCGAAGCGGCACTCGGCCGGCACCGTATTGATGGCGTTGCCGCCCTCGATCGTGCTGGTTTGCGCGGTCGTGAACGGCACGTCGTAGAGCTCGTCGAACGGCCCCCTCGCGCGGAACTCGTCGGCCATGTCGCGGATGTAGCAGATCAGGCGCGCCGCGTACTCAATGGCGTTCAGGCCGCGCGGCGTGAGCGAGGAATGGGCCGCGTGCCCGCGCACGCAGCATTGATACGCGTTGATGCCCTTGTGCGCCACGATCGGGCGCATGCTCGTCGGCTCGCCGACGATGCAGCCCTCGGGCTTCACGCCGCGCTTCACGAGGTCTTCGATCATGAGCGGCGCGCCCACGCAGCCGACTTCCTCGTCGAACGACAGGGCGAGATGCAGGGGCTTCGCGAGCTTCGTCTGCTGGATTTCGGGCACGAGCGAGAGCGCCGCGCCGATGAAGCCCTTCATGTCGCAGGTGCCGCGGCCATAGAGCAGGCCGTCGCGGATCTCGGGCTTGAACGGGTCGCTGTCCCATTTCTGTCCGTCGACGGGCACCACGTCGGTGTGGCCCGAGAGCACGATGCCGCCGTTGGTCGAGCCGTCGTGCGCGGGCAGCGTGGCGAACAGGTTGGCCCATTTGCCGTCGTGGCCGTAGGTGAGCGTCGCTTCGATGCCGCGCGCGCGCAGGTCGTCGCGCACGGTCTCGATCAGCCCGAGATTCGGGTGGCGGCTGACCGTGTCCATCGACACGAGGCGGGTGACCCAGGGGAGCGAGGCGGGAAGGGCGGCGGACGAGGAAGCGGACGACGAAGCGGACGACGAAACTGTGGAAGACGGCGTAGAAGACTGCGCTGATTCAGCGGCTATGGTCATGGTGGACTCCAGCTTGCTTGTCCATCCATATTACCCAAAAAGGATGGCCCAAGCCAAAGGCGCCGGCAGCAATGGCTCGTTGACCAGGCCCAGGCACGCGATTGCGTTGAATCCGCCATCATGACGCGATGCAGCATCGTCTTCGCGGCGGTGCATGCGCAACATTTCCGCGCATGCGCCGAGGCACTTTTCACGCGCTCAGCGTGCCGCCGCCCGCGCGGGCGCGCCGAGCGCGCGCAGCGTCTCCTTGACCGTCGCCACGCGTACCGCGAGATCGGGGCTGCGCGTTTCGATGCGCAGCTTGTCCTGGCCCGCGAGCTTGACGTGCTTGTGCTTCTGCACCATTTCGATGATGCGCATGGCGTCGACAGGCGGATTCGGCACGAACTGCAGCCCGATCACGGCTTCGCCCGCGTCGATCTTGGTGATGCCGAGCGGCTTGGCCGCGAGGCGCAGGCGGTGCGTTTCGATGAGCGCGTGAGCCTGCGGCGGCAGCTTGCCGAAGCGGTCGATCAGCTCCTCCTGGATGCCGTCGATCGAGTCGTCGTGCTCGCAGTTCGCGAGGCGCTTGTAGAGCGACAGACGCTCCTGCACGTCGCCGCAATAGTCGGCGGGCAGGATCGCGGGCGCGTGCAGGTTGATCTCCGTGGTCGCGGCGAGCGGCGCGTTCAGGTCCGGCTCGCGGCCGTCCTTGAGCGCCTTCACGGCGTCGTTGAGCATGTCGGTGTAGAGCTGGAAGCCGATCTCGTGGATCTCGCCCGACTGCTTGTCGCCGAGCACCTCGCCCGTGCCGCGGATCTCGAGGTCGTGCATCGCGAGATAAAAACCCGCGCCCAGTTCCTCCATCTGCTGAATCGCTTCGAGACGGCGCTGCGCCTGCTTCGTGAGCCCCTGCGGATCGTGCACGAGCAAATACGCGTAAGCCTGGTGGTGCGAGCGCCCGACGCGGCCGCGCAGCTGGTGGAGCTGCGCGAGGCCGAACTTGTCGGAGCGATGCATGAGGATGGTGTTCGCGGTCGGCACGTCGATGCCGGTCTCGATGATGGTCGTGCACAGCAGCACGTTCGCGCGCTGCGCCACGAAATCGCGCATCACGGCTTCGAGCTCGCGCTCGTGCATCTGGCCGTGCGCGACAGCAATGCGCGCCTCGGGCACGAGCGCCTCGAGCATCGCGCGGCGGTTGTCGATGGTCTCGACTTCGTTGTGCAGGAAATAGACCTGGCCGCCGCGCTTGAGCTCGCGCAGCATGGCTTCGCGGATCACGCTGTCTTCCTCGCGCCGCACGAAGGTCTTGATGGCGAGGCGCTTTTGCGGCGCGGTCGCGATCACGGAGAAGTCGCGCAGCCCTTCGAGCGCCATGCCGAGCGTGCGCGGAATCGGCGTGGCGGTGAGTGTGAGCACATCGACTTCCGCTCTCAGCGCCTTCAGCGCCTCCTTCTGGCGCACGCCGAAGCGGTGCTCCTCGTCGATGATCACGAGGCCGAGGCGCTTGAACTGCACGTCGGAAGAAAGCAGCTTGTGCGTGCCGATCACGATGTCGACGCTGCCGTCGTTGATCTGCTGGATCGCCGTCCCCACTTCCTTCGTCGACTTGAAGCGTGAAAGCTCGGCGATGCGCACGGGCCAGTCGGCGAAGCGGTCGGTGAAGGTCTGCGTGTGCTGCTCCGCGAGCAGCGTGGTGGGCGAGAGGATCGCCACCTGCTTGCCGCCCATTACGGCGATGAACGCCGCGCGCAGCGCCACCTCGGTCTTGCCGAAGCCCACGTCGCCGCACACGAGGCGGTCCATCGGCTTGCCGCTCGTCATGTCGCCGATCACGGCTGCGATCGCCGCGGCCTGGTCGGGCGTTTCCTCGAAGCCGAAGCTCTCCGCGAACTTCACGTAGTCGCGCGGTTCGAGCGCGAACGCGTGGCCCTCGCGAGCGGCGCGGCGCGCGTAGAGGTTGAGCAGCTCGGCGGCGGTGTCGCGGATCTGCTGCGCGGCCTTGCGGCGCGCCTTTTCCCACTGGCCGGAGCCCAGCGCGTGCAGCGGCGCGCTGTCCGGATCGGCGCCGCTGTAGCGCGAAATCACGTGCAGTTGCGAGACCGGCACATAGAGCTTGCTGGCGCTCGCGTATTCGAGGTGCAGGAACTCGGTGTCGCCTTCGCCGAGGTCCATCGTCACGAGCCCGTGGTAGCGGCCGATGCCGTGCTGCGCGTGCACGACCGGGTCGCCCACCTTGAGCTCGGAGAGGTCGCGCACCATCGAATCGACGTTGCTCGCCTGTTCCTGGCGGCGGCGTCCCGAGCGGCGCGCGAGCGGCCCGTAGAGCTCGGTCTCGGTGATGATCGCGAGTCCTTCGCCGGGCAGCGCGAAGCCGGTCGAGAGCGGTGCGACGCCCATCGCGAAGCGCTCGTCGCCGGTGAGCCAGTCTTCGTAGCTGTCCGCGGATGTGGGGCGCAGACGGTTTTCGGCGAGCAGCTGCGCGATGGTCTCGCGGCGCCCCGCCGACTCCACCGCGAACAGCACGCGGTTCTTCGTGGTGTCGAGGTAGCCGCGCAGCGCGGCGAGCGGGTCGTCGGCGTGGCGGTCGATCGCGAGGCTCGGCAGCGCGTTGGCCCAGCCGCCCGCGCTCGTGGCCGGCAGCGCGAGACGCGCGAAGGGCTTGGCGAGCGTGAAGAAGTCCTCATCGGTCAGAAAGAGGCGCTGCGGCTCCAGAATCGGTCGCTCGCGGTCGTGTGCGAGGAAGTTGTAGCGCTGTTTCGTGTCGGCGGTGAAACGGCGGATCGAGGCGTCCAGATCGCCCGAAAACACCAGTTGCGCGTTTTCCGGCAGATAGTGGAACAGCGTGGCCGTGTCCTCGAAGAAGAGCGGCAGGTAATACTCGATGCCAGCGGAAGGCACGCCGTTGCCGATGTCCTTGTAGATGGACGCGCGGCTCGGGTCGCCTTCGAACACTTCGCGCCAGCGGCTGCGAAACGCCGTGCGCGCGGCCTCGTCGAACGGAAACTCGCGGCCCGGCAAGAGCCGCACGTCCTTGACCGGATAGAGGCTGCGCTGGTTGTCGGGGTCGAAGGCGCGGATCGAATCGACCTGGTCGTCGAAGAGGTCGATGCGGTACGGCAACGGCGAGCCCATCGGGAACAGGTCGATCAGCGAGCCGCGCACGCAATACTCGCCGGGCCGCATGACCTGGCTCACGTGCTCGTAGCCGGCCAGCGTGAGCTGCGACTTGAGCTTCGCCTCGTCGAGGCGCTCGCCCTGCGCGAACGAGAACGTATAGGCCGCGAGGAACGAGGCGGGCGGCATGCGGTAGAGCGCGGTCGTGGCCGGGACGATGAGAATGTCGCAGCGGCCATCGCCGAGATCGTGCAGCGTCGCGAGGCGCTCGGACACGAGGTCCTGGTGCGGCGAGAACGTGTCGTAGGGCAGCGTTTCCCAGTCGGGCAGGAGGCGCACGCGTGCTTCGGGCGCGAAGAACGGGATCTCCTGGGCAAGACGCTGCGCGTCCACGGCGCTCGCGCAGATCACGGCGAGTAACGGAACACTCGGCGCGCTGGCACGCGCGGCCTCGCGGTAACGGGCGATCAGGAGCGCATCGGACGAGCCGTGCGTGCCGTCGAACGCGAAGCGCTGCCCCGGCTTGACGACGGCGACCGGGGACGGGGACGAAGACGGCGAAAGCGGGGATGCGGCGATATCGGACATAGGGGCAACAGGTTGGCGAGGCGCTGCGTGTGCGGTTCGTATGCGTTATACCGGAACGCGTGCGGGCAGGGCGCGTGCGGTCCGGGTATCGACAGCTATTCGTAAGGATGAAAGGCGCAAAAGCACCGTTCGGAGAGTCGCGCCAGCGATTCCTGAACGGCGCCGATGCGCCTCAGGTGCCAGGCGCACCCGGCCTTGCGAAGGGCTGCCATCGTACCCGCCATGGCCGCCGGCCAGCGTCAGTTGCGGACCTTGGGCATGCGAGTAAAGGACGTATTATAAAATCCGTCCTTTACTTTGACTCATGCGGCCCGCGATACCGTGACTTCACGCCTTTTTGCCCTGATCCCCTGCGCCGGCACCGGCAGCCGTTCGGGGTCTGCGATGCCCAAACAATATCGGACGGTTGCCGGACGCGAACTCCTGCACTATACGCTCGCGGCATTCGACGCCTGCAGCGAATTTAGCCAGACGCTCGTCGTCATTTCCGCCGACGATAGCCATTTCGACGCGCGCCGCTTCGCCGGCCTGCGCTTCGCGGTGCGCCGCAAAGGTGGCGCGTCGCGGCAGGCGTCGGTCTATAACGGCCTCGTCGCGCTCGCGGACTTCGGCGCCACCGACGACGACTGGGTGCTCGTGCACGACGCCGCGCGCCCGGGCATCACGCCCGCGCTGATCCGCACGCTCGTCGACGCACTCAAGGACGATCCCGTGGGCGGCATCATGGCGCTGCCGGTCGCGGACACGCTCAAGCGCGTGGCGCCTCACCATGTGCCGGGCGGCCCGCGCATCGCCCGTACGGAATCGCGCGACGGCCTCTGGCAGGCCCAGACCCCGCAGATGTTTCGCATCGGCATGCTGCGCACGGCCATCGAGCGTGCGCAGCAAGAAGGCCACGACCTCACCGACGAAGCGAGCGCCCTCGAATGGCTCGGCCATTCGCCGCGGCTCGTGCAGGGCAGCCTGCGTAATTTCAAGGTGACGTACCCCGAAGATTTCGCACTCGCCGAAGCCATCCTCAGCCGCGATCCCGGACACTGAGCGGGCAACCGAGCGGGCAACTGAGCCGCGGCGAGGCGGACCATCAAGCGCACTGCGCATCACTACACGGAAAACCCCACACATGGACATCAGAATCGGACAAGGCTATGACGTGCACGCGCTCGTGCCGGGACGCCCGCTCGTCATCGGCGGCGTGACGGTGCCCTACGAGCGCGGGCTGCTCGGCCACTCGGACGCAGATGTGCTGCTGCATGCCATCACCGATGCGCTCTTCGGTGCCGCCGCGCTCGGCGACATCGGCCGCCATTTCCCGGACACCGACAAGCAGTTCTACGGCGCGAACAGCCGCGTGCTGCTGCGCGAGTGTCTGCGCCGCGTGCAAGCGGCGGGCTTCACGCTCGTGAACGTGGACAGCACGGTGATCGCGCAGGCGCCCAAGCTTGCGCCGCACATCGAGGCCATGCGCGCGTGCATCGCGGAAGACCTGCAACTGCCGATCGATCGCGTGAACGTGAAGGCGAAGACCAACGAGAAGCTCGGCTATCTGGGCCGTGGCGAAGGCATCGAAGCGCAGGCGGCCGTGCTGCTCACGCGCGCGTGAAAATCGCGCGGTCTTCGGATTGCGTCGCGTGGCACATCTAAATAAATGGCGCGCCGCAAACGGCGTGCCCGAAAAGTGCCGGGCGTGTCGCGCAGGCGGCGTGCCTGCTCCCGCATAAAGGGCGGTGATTGCACCTGCAATCACCGCCTTTGCTTTTCTTGCCGATTAATTTCCGTTTTTTTGCCCGCATACTCAAAGCGTATTGAGGCGCACCGGAAACGGAAAGGTTAATGACGGGACTCGAAAGACGCGTGAAAGGCCTCGACGGTCTCCGGGCACTGGCCGTGATGCTGGTGTTCCTCGCTCACAAGGCGCACGTCGAGGCGATCGACGCCGGCAAGATCGGCGTGTGGCTGTTCTTCCTCATCAGTGGGTATCTCATCATCGGTGAGCTGCATCGCAACCGTCTGCGCGTCGAACAGCGCACGGCGCGTCGCGATGCGCTGCTCTATGTGTTCTTCGTGAAGCGCGCGTTGCGCATCTTCCCGGTCTATTATTTGCTGCTCGTTGCGCTGACGATCGCGCACGCGTGCTTTTATCAACGCGATGTCGATCTCGGGCTCGCGTGGCATTACGTATTCCTCTCCAATTTCTGGATCGGCATCGTTCATGACGGGTGGCCGGGCACGGTCTCGCATTTCTGGAGTCTCGCGGTCGAGCAGCAGTTCTATCTGATTGCGCCGTTTGCGCTGCTGTTCACACGCGCGTCGCGGCATCTGGCGATTTGCATCGCCATGATCCTCGCCGCGGCGCTCGCGCATCTCGCGCTCTACGCGAGCGGTGCGATCGAGCCGCTCGTTTATGCGTTCTCGCCGTGGAATTTCGCCTTGCTCGCGCTCGGTGGCGTGCTGGCCATCGGCGGCGCACGCGCGCCTGCGGCGCATGGGGGAGGGCGGGTGCAAAGCGGTATCGGGTTTGTGCTCGCGTGCGCGAGTCTCGCGGCCTTCGCGCTCGCGCGCGCCGATTGCGACGCCTGCGAAGCGGCGCAGCGCGCGATCTTGCCGGGCTTGCTCGATATTGGCCTCGCGCTGTCGCTCGGCGCCGTATTGCTATGGCTCGTGCGGCACCAGGACAGCCTGCTCGTGGCCGCACTCGAGGCGCGGCCGCTCGCGTATCTCGGCACCATCAGCTATGGCTTCTATCTGTTCCACAATCTGGTGCCTTCGCGCCTGGGCGAGGCGTCGGCGCTCTACACGTTCTTGCACGTGCCGCCGCTGGCGCAGGACCTGCTGCCGCTAGTCATACAGTTCGCGCTTTCCGTGCTGCTTGCGCATCTGTCCTGGCAGTTGCTGGAAAAGCGCGTTCTCGAGTGGAAGGAGCCGCTCGCCACGGCGATCCGCAGCCGTCTGCCCGCGCGTGCCGCGGCAGGCCCGACCTGAGCGGATTTCACCGCGGGCTCCACGGAGCGGACTTCGCGGAGCGGACTTCACTGCGTGGGCCTCAGAGCGTCGCGCCGCCCACCTCGCGGTCGCTGGGGCAAAGCTCGCCGGTTTGCAGCCCGTCGAGCACGCGCAGGACTTCGCCAGCGCTGCGCCCGACGCTCAAGTTGTTCACCGAGACGTGCTGTATGACGTTATCGGGATCGACGACGAACGTCGCCCGCAGCGCCACGCCTGCTTCCTTGTCGCGAATGCCGAGCTGGTCGATCAGTTCGCCTTTCACGTCGCCGAACGAGTAGTGATTCAGCCGGTCGAGCGCCTTGTTTTCGCGCCGCCAGGCGAGCTTGACGTATTCGTTGTCGCAACTGCCGCCCATCAGCACGGCCTCGCGGTTTTCGAATTCCTTATGCAACTGCGCGAACGCGGCAATCTCGGTCGGGCAGACGACCGTGAAGTCCATTGGATAGAAGTAGATCACTTTCCATTTGCCAGGAAAGCTCCGCTCGGTGATTTCCTGGAAAGCGGACTCGCCGTTTTCTTCGGGCTGGTTGAAGCCGGGCTTCGCGGCCGTGACGGTGAAGGCTTCGAGTTTGTCGCCGACGGTTTTCATGGCGTCGCTCCTTGAAGACGGGGCGCACGCGCGCCCCGTGCGCGCGCCGCTTGGCCCGATTGCTTCCGGCAATTGTGGCAGGGGTGGGCGGCGCGTGCTGCGAGCGTGCGCCGGTGCTGTGTCACAGGCCGGCTATCAGGGTGAACAGGCCCTGACACGGAAGCGGCCGCAGAGCGGGGCGGCCACGCGGGGTTCAGGCGCCCTTGGCGAGCGGGAATTCGATGGTGACTTCGAGACCGGGGCCCGGGGCGCGATTGCGCAGGCGCAGCGCGCCGCGATAGCGGCCCACGAGGCGCTGCACGATGGCCATGCCGAGGCCGGTGCCGTTGGCCTGGGTGCGGGCGCTGTCGACGCGATAGAACGGCCGCGTGACGAGCGGGAGCTGGTCTTCGGGAATGCCGGGGCCTTCGTCGACCACCGACAGCTCCACGCGCGAATGCGAGACGCGCGTCTCCAGCATGATGTGCGGAATGCCGTCGGCCTCGCTCAGGCCGTACTTGCGCGCGTTCTCGATCAGATTGCCCACCACGCGGCGCATGTCGGTGTCGTCGGCCTCGATCACGGCCGTGGGTGCGAGGCGCGTGATGAGCCGCACGCCGTCTTCGGTCGCCATGCGCGCGGCCATTTCGCCCGCGATGACCGAAAGATCGACGCGCTCGGGCATGCGCTGCACGGGCCGCGCGTAGTCGAGGAAGCGCCCGATGATCATGTCCATCTGCTCGATGTCGTCGATCATCGCGTCCTTGGTGGCCTGGTCGGACGGGCTCATCTCCGTTTCGAGCCGCAGCCGCGCGAGCGGGGTGCGCAGATCGTGCGAGATGCCGGCGAGCATCAGCGCCCGGTCGGCCTCCAGCTGCTCGAGGTCGCGCACCATCTGGTTGAACGAACGATTGGTCTCGGCGGCCACGCCCATGCCGCTTTCGGGCAGCTTCGCCGGCGATTGCCCCGAGCCCACCATGCGCGCGGACATGGCCAGCCGCGCGAACGGCCGGTTCACGAGGCTCGTGATGAACGCCGCCCCGAAGAGCGAGAGCGCGAGCGCGGAAATGCCCCAGCCGACCCACTGCAGGCCGGTGACGTTGTCCAGCTGGTCGCGGTCGAGCGCGACCCAGTAGTCGTCGTCGTCGATCTTGAAGCTGATCCACACGCCCGGAATGCCGTTCACCGACTGCGCGATCACGGTGTCGTCGCCGAGGCGTCCGCGGATGTCGTGCTCGATCAGGCGATTGAGCGACTCGTCGGGCTGGAGCTTGTATTTGTCCGTGGCCTCGCGCGGATAGACGCGCACGCCCTCGTTGCTCTCGAGATCCTGGAGCAGGGCGCGGCGCAGGTCGGGGTCGGAATAGAGGAGCGCGGTGCGCGTGAGCTTGACGACGGCAACGAGTTGCAGCGCCACGCGCTGCGCGCGCGGCTCGCGCTCGATCACGCGAAAGCTCTGAAACCATGCCGCGAGACTGACCGCAATGAGAAGCGCGATCAGGAGGAAGGTGCGCCAGAACAGATCGCCAAACGCGAGCGTGAGCAAACGCCGGTCAATCCGCATGGACCCTTCCCGTTTCAACAGAGGCAGTGCAGACAACGAGACACCATCCGGGATCAGGCAGCACCGTCGGGAATGAAGACGTAGCCGAGGCCCCAGACCGTCTGGATGAAGCGCGGGCTGCCCGGATCGGGCTCGATCAGCTTGCGCAGACGCGAGATCTGCACGTCGAGGCTGCGGTCGAACACTTCGTATTCACGGCCGCGCGCGAGCTCCATGAGCTTTTCGCGCGAGAGCGGCTGGCGCGGATGGCGCGCGAACACCTTGAGCACCGAGAATTCGCCCGTGGTGAGCGGAATTTCCTGGCCGGCCTTGGTGAGCGTGCGGGTGGCGAGGTTCAGCGCGAATTCGCCGAACTCGAACACTTCGGTGGTTTCCGAGGGCGCGCCCGGCAGCTCGGACGGCGCCTGGCGACGCAGCACCGCATGAATACGCGCGACCAGTTCGCGCGGGTTGAAGGGTTTCGGAAGGTAATCGTCGGCGCCCATTTCGAGGCCGACGATGCGGTCCACATCTTCGCCCTTCGCAGTGAGCATGATGATGGGCGTACGATCGTTACTGCCGCGCAGCCGGCGGCAGATGGACAGGCCGTCTTCGCCGGGCAGCATCAGGTCGAGCACCAGCAGGTCGAAACGTTCGCGCACCCACAGCTTGTTCATGGCGGGTGCGTTTTCTGCCACGTAGACGTTAAAACCCTGTTCGCCAAGATAACGGCGCAGCAGGTCCCGCAGTCGCGGGTCGTCGTCGACAACGAGAATTTTGGACGGGTTCTTGGTTTCCATGCCTGGCATCTTAGCGCGATTGAGATGGGGTGCGAGTTTGCAATAAATATAAGGTTACAGTCAGTTACAAAATTTACCCGTGCTGTGCCACGGCATCAAGCACTGACAGATAGACTTCTTTGCGTAAAGCGGCCATTCGGTAGATACTTCATTCGAATTTCGAACCAGTGCCCGTATCGAGCCGGGTCCGCACATGCATTCGAGGTAGCCGTTTGCCGCGTCAAGAAGGGAAAAAAACGATGGGAGGGGTTAGGCCTACGATGCGCCACACCATGACTGCACTGGCGTTGGCCAGCGGCATCGTGGTTGCATTGGAGGCAGCGCCGGCCCACGCCCAGACCTTCCCGGACGGCTCTCAGGCATCCGCCACGTCCACCAGGCGCCCAGGCCAAAAGCAGCCGGCGCGCAAGATGCGCAACGATGTGACGGCACGTGATGTGCCAGCACGCCCAGCTTCGGACATCACGCAGCGCACCGCAGTTCCCCCCGATCTCGACCAGCGCCGCCGCGACGGCCATATGACGCCCGACGAGCGCCGCCTCCTGCGTCAGCACATCGAAGACGCCGTGCGCGAACTCTACAAGCGCTGAGCGTGCTGCCTGCCCGCGTGTCTTTGAAGACCACGCGACGCATCGCTGAAAAATTCCGTAGCAATTGCGCCGTCAACAGAGGCATCGCTTGCCTCGTTAGTGCGTTACATTCGTCCACTGTGGGCGCGCGGGCCGAACTCGCGCGTTTGTGTGCCATGTCCGTCACGCAACAACCCGTACCGGTCCGGCCGGCGCGCCGTTCGCATCGTCGTAGCCCGGCCAGCATGCCCGCCGTCGCGCAGGCTCCGGACACGGCGCTCCTCGACGCCGACGACGCCATGCATCTGCTCATCCGCACCGGCTTCGCGCCCGCGCCTGCCGAGATCGGGCCCTACGTCGGGCTCACGCGTGCGGCGGCCGTCGAGCGCGTACTGGCCACGACCCGCGTCGACGCCGTGACGCCCCTGCCCGCATGGAGCGCCGGGATTCCCTTGACCCGTGCGCAGCGCAATGCCCTGACGCCCGAGGCGCGCCGCGACGCGCAGCGCCAGCGCGGCCAGCAATACGACGAACTGCGCGCATGGTGGATGCGCGAAATCCTCACCACGCCGTCGCCGCTCACCGAGCGCATGACGCTCTTCTGGCACAACCATTTCGCAACGGGCGAGGACAAGGTCCCCGAGCCGCTGCTGATGGCCCAGCAGAACGCACTGCTCAGGCGCAATGCGCTCGGCAGCTTCGCCACGCTGCTGCACGAAGTCGCGAAGGACCCGGCGATGCTGCTTTACCTGGACGGCGCCAGCAATCGCAAGGGCAAGCCCAACGAGAACTTCGCACGCGAGGTCATGGAGCTCTTCACGCTGGGCGAAGGGCAGTACTCGCAGCAGGATGTCGCCGAGGCGGCGCGTGCGTACACGGGCTGGGGCGTCGATCCCGACACGTGGCGCTGCATCTGGCGCCCGGCCGAGCACGACGACGGCGTGAAGACGGTGTTGGGCAAGAGCGGACCTTTCGATGGTGATGCCATGCTGGACATCCTGTTGGGCGAGCCACAGACGGCGCGCTTCGTATCGGCGAAGCTATGGTGCGAGTTCGTCTCGGACACGCCGGACCCGGCGCAGCTCGACACCGTGGCCGCGCGCTTTCGCACGAGCGGCTACGACATCAGGACGGCGCTCGGCGCGCTGCTTGTCACGCCCGCGTTCTGGGACGAGCGCAATCGAGGCGTGCTGGTGAGTTCGCCGGTCGAATTCATCGCGGGGACCGTGCGCCGCTTCGAGGTGGGCTATGCGAATACGGCGATGTTCGCGCACACCTCGGCCGCGCTAGGCGAGAATCTGTTCTATCCGCCGAATGTGAAGGGCTGGCCCGGCGGCGTCACCTGGATCAACAGTGTGACGCTGCTGGCGCGCAAGCAGTTTGTCGAGCAGCTTTTTCGCGCAACCGAGGAGGTGCGCCCACGCATGGGCGGCTCGATGACGAAGGCGGCGGACAATGCCAGGGCGGGCGCACCGGCAAGCGGCGCCATGCGGCCGCCGGCACGCGCGATGCCAGGCGGCATGCGCTTCGATCTGGACGGCTGGCTCGGGCATTTCGGTTTGACGGCCGATGCCGTGCCCGGACTGTCGGTGCAGTTGCAGATGCAGCATGCCATCCTGCCGCTCGCGCCCGTCGACGCGACTGCGGCCGGTAGCAGTGCGGGAGCGTATCTCGAAGCACTCCTGATGGACCCCGTCTATCAGTTGAAGTGACCCAATGGAGATGATCCAATGACGCCAGCGGTGAACGATTGACATGAACGTTTGCAACGACAATCGCAACGACAACAGCGGCCCAGCACGGCGCCGCGTAGACCCGCGAGGCATGGCATGAAGCGGCGCGACTTTCTGGCCGCGGCGGCCGCGATGACGGCCGCCGGCGCCGCATCGTGGCTGCCCGGCGCCGCGCATGCGCAAGGCGGCGTGGCCGCGCCGCGCCCTGCGAGCGGGTACGACAATCTGCTGATACTCATCGAACTCAAGGGCGGCAACGACGGACTGAACACGGTCGTGCCGTTCGCGGATCCGCTCTACTACAGCTATCGCGCGAACATCGGCGTGCGCCGCGGCGATGCGATCCAACTCGACGAACGCACGGCGTTGCATCCGGCGCTCGCGCCGCTCATGCCGATGTGGCGTGCCCACGAACTCGCCATCGTGCAGGGCGTGAGCTACGCACAGCCGAATCTCTCGCATTTCCGCTCGATCGAGATCTGGGACACGGCCTCGAATGCCGATCAGTACCTGCGCGAGGGCTGGCTCACGCGCGCGTTCGCGAGCGCGCCCGTGCCGGGGAGCTTCGCGGCCGACGGACTCGTGCTCGGCAGCGCGGAGATGGGACCGCTCGCCAATGGTGCGCGCGCCGTAGCGCTCGTCAATCCCGCGCAGTTCGCGCGCGCCTCGCGGCTCGTCACGCCGGTGTCGCTCAAGGAGCGCAATCCGGCGCTCGCCCATATCCTCGATGTCGAGAACGATATCGTCCATGCCGCCGACCAGTTGCGTCCGCGCCCCGGCCAGTACGTGCTGAAGACGGCGTTCCCGGCGGGCGCGTTCGGCGCCTCGGTGAAAACCGCGATGCAGGCGCTGGCCTCGGGCGAAACCGTGGCGGGCGCGCAAGGCGGGCCCGTGCCGGTGCCGGGGCAGGGCGTGGCTGCGATCCGGCTCACGCTCAACGGCTTCGATACGCATCAGAACCAGCCGCAGCGGCACGCGGACCTGTTGCGCCAGTTCGCGGCGGGCATGGTGGCAATGCGTTCCGCGCTCGTCGAGATGGGGCGTTGGGACCGCACGCTGATCGTCACCTATGCGGAGTTCGGGCGGCGCGTGCGCGAGAATCAGAGCCGCGGCACGGACCACGGCACGGCGTCCGCGCATTTCGTCGCGGGCGGCAGCGTGGCGGGCGGGCTCTATGGCGAGGCGCCGCAGCTCGCGCGCCTCGACGGCAACGGCAATTTGCCGGTGGCCGTCGATTTCAGGCAGATTTACGCGACGGTGCTTGGCAACTGGTGGGGGCTCGACGCGCCAGCAGTGCTGCAGCATCGCTTCGAGCCGCTGCCGTTGCTGCGCGTGTAAGCGCTGTGCATTAGCACCAGCAGCACCAGCAGCGCCGGTGTGCGTCTGCGCGTCACGCGCGTCGTGCGGCGCGCCAGGCTATCCAGAGCTTGCGAATCGGTGTGAGCACGATTTGCTGGTGCAGCACCTGGAAGCCTTCGCGTTCCACTTCATCGAGCAGCGCAAGCTCGAGCGCCGCGAGTGCGCGCAAGGTGCGCTGATGGCGGCGCTCCGAAGCGGGAATCGCATCGAGCGCGGCGTTCACGGCCTCGCGTGCGCGCGCCGTCTGGAACTGCATGAGCTCCGTGAACGCGTCGCTATAGCGGCGGTTGATCAGATCGGCAGCGGTGACGTTGTAGCGCTGCAATTCGTCGATGGGGATATAGATACGGCCATGACGCGCGTCGTTGCCGATCTCGGGCACGAGCTGCGCGAACATCAGCGCATTGCCGAGCGGCGAGGCCCAGTGTGCGACGCCTTCGCGCGCTTCGCCCGCGCGTGCGCCAACCTGCGCCACCAGCGTGGCGAACGTGCCGCCCACGCCGTCCATGTAGCGGCGCAGATTCGGCAGGTCGAGATAGCGCGCCTGCTCGAAGTCCATTTCGAAGCCGGCAAGCAACTGCTGAAGCAGCGGATAGACGCCGGCTGCGTCGTCAAGATGCTGGGCGAGCGCTTTCGTCACCGGATGCGTGGCGTTGCCGGCGGCCAGTCCGGCCAGTTCCTTTTGCCACCACGCGAGCTTGGTGCGGCCGACGGTTGGGTCGCTTGTTTCCTTGGCGGTTTCCTCGAGTTCGCGGCGCAGCGCGAAGAGGGCGGCGAGCAGCGGTTGATGGGCGGCGCTGGCCTGGCGCAGCGCGTAGTAGGTGCTCGATCCGGGCGGGGCCGCCTTTTGCAGGCAGTATTCGTCGAAATTCACGGCGTTCGGGGGCGAGGAGGGGCGCGCAATTGTGGGCGTCCCGATGGGGCAAACGCAGCAAGTGGCCGCGGAGCGGCGATTCTAGCACCGGCACGGGTTTGGGCTGGGCGGGCTGCGTAGGGAGGGCCGGAGATGCCGGGTGCGCACGCGCAGCCAGGGTGCAGACAAGCGCCAGGCAATCGGTTAGAATCTCGCGCTTGCGCTTTGCTGGTGGCTTATCCGGCCGCCCGGCTGTAGCGCAGGTCTGTATCGCACGCGATGTATCCCACGTCACACGCTCACGTGAACTCGCAGCGGTCTCGCCAGGCAAAGGATTCGCGTGAGTGGCGAAATTGGTAGACGCACCAGGTTTAGGTCCTGACGCCCGCAAGGGTGTGCCGGTTCGAGTCCGGCCTCACGCACCAAAAGCAAAGGCCACATACCTTACGGTATGTGGCCTTTTTTCTGCTGCCCACGCATTCGCTTATGCATTCGCTTAGGCATTCGATCACGCACGCCTGGGCCATCTATTCCGTTTATCGCGCGTGCCGCATCACGACTCTTCCTGGGCCGCCGCGATGACCTTCTCGAGCGCACGATTGAGCAGCTCGCGTTCCTTGTCGTCGAGGCAGGCGAACAGGTCGACGTTCCACTTGCGCGCGATGGGCATGACCTTGCGATAGAGCGCGCGCCCGTCGGTTGTGAGCGAAACGAGTACGAGGCGTCCGTCTTCCTCGCTGGCGTCGCGTTGCATGAGGCCGCGGCGCATCAACGCCTCGGCAGCGCGGCTGGCCTGGCTCTTGTCGAGATTCGCGTGGCGCGCGAGCTCCATCACCGAAAACGGGCCGAACGCACCGACGGCGGCAATGAGGCGCGCCTCCGGCAGCGTGATGCCGAGCTTGGCCTGGTAGCGCTCGCTCGCACCGCGTTCGGAAAGCTTGTTCAGGACATGGAGCCGATAGGTCAGATATTGTTCAAGTCCGGCTTTGCTTGCCTTCATGGTCGTCCTGGTCTGGTCGCGTGAGGTCTGCGCGATCATGCCGCGCTTACTCTAATTGTTGCCTCAACCAGCGCTCGGGTCAACGCGCAAGAACCCTCGTACGCCCACCTTGAGTGGGCGTACGAATCTATTAATCGCTTACTGCGGACAAGGGTGACGGCGCGCAAGCTAAAGTCAGACGAATCTTGCGCGCGCAGCGTTATGCGCCACGCGATCCGTACTTCAAGCGCGTGAGTTGCTCCGCTTCGTTCGCGAGCAGCGTGGCGGCTTCGCGGATGGCCGTGTCGAGCGTGATCGGGCCGGGCGCAGGCGAGAAGCAGCCGCTGAAGTGCTCGGCGAGACGCGGCAGCGCAGCCGGGTCCACCGCGCCCGAAAGCAGCGTGGCCGGCACACCGGCGGCCTGTGCATGGCGGCAGGCGATGAAGGGGGCTTTGCCGTGCAACGTCTGCACGTCGGAGCGGCCCTCGCCGGTGATAAGCCAATGCGCGCCCGCGAGTGCCGCGTCAAGGCCAATTGTGCGCGCCACGACTTCGGCGCCGGGCTCGAAGCTCGCACCGAGCATGCGCAGCGCAAAGCCGAGGCCACCCGCTGCGCCCGCACCGGCTTCGCCGCGTGCGTGGCGGCCGAGCGCCGCTTCGAGCAGATCGGCGAAATGCGCGAGGGCCGCGTCGATCGGCGCGACTTCTTCGGGCTTCACGCCTTTTTGCGGGCCGAACACGGCGGTCGCGCCGTGCCCGCCAGTGAGCGGATTGTCGACGTCCGACATGGCGACGAAGCTGGCTTCTGCGAGCCGCGCGTCGAGCCCGGAGACGTCGACGCGCGCCACGCTCGCCAGCGCTTGCGGTGTGGGTGCGAGCGCGTTGCCGTGTGCGTCGAAGAGTTGCAGGCCGAGCCCTGCGAGCAGGCCCGCGCCGGCGTCGTTGGTGCTGCTGCCGCCGAGCGCGACGTAGAAGCGGCGCACGCCTTCGTCGAGCAGCGCGCGAATCGCTTCGCCCATGCCGCGCGTGCTGCGCGCGGTGACCGGCACGCCCATGCCCACCGGGTCGGTGATGCCGACGATCTCGGCGGTCTCGACGATCGCGCTGCCATCATGCAGCAGGCCGACTGTAGCGTCGCGCCGTGCGCCGGACGCGCCTTCAACATTGATCACGCGGCGCTCGCCGCCCACGCTGAGCATCGCATCGAGCGTGCCTTCGCCGCCATCGGCCATCGGGCAGATGCGGATATCGGCGTCGGCACGGGCGCGGCGGATGCCGTCGGCGATCGCGGCGGCGACCCCATCCGCGCTGAGCGAGCCTTTGAAAGAATCGGGAGCAATGACGACGACGGGTGCGTCAGCAAACGTCTGGTTAGGCATGGTGTCTCGACAGGAAGAGTTGTGTTGGCAGAGGCTGTGACCGGCGGGGCGTCCGGCGCGAGCGTTAGCTTACCAGTGCCCGGGGGCGTGCTGGATACCTCAGGCGAGATAGCACGCATCGCAGGCGTTTCGCGGTGACCTGGCTCGAGGGTCGAAAGGGCTGAAAGCGCATGTTGCGAAGACGCTGGCGAAGCGTCGTGCCACTTGCCATCGAGCCTTGCACGGCACTTGAAATCGGGCCGGTCTCGCGCCGGGCTGGGTGTCATCTTTACGCTGGAACGGCAATTCCATTTGGGCGAGTCAATAGTTTGCTAAAATACTCGGCTCTTTTGACGGAACCGCGCCGCAAACCGCCCGATTCGGCCCAATTTAGCCGATTTGCAGCGGGATGGGTCTCGCGGATCCCGGAAAGGACGCCGCCCGTTCTGGCTCGATCAGACCGGCAGGCGGCGCCAACGAGGCACAAGCGAGACGCAAGTGATGCGGGTCACACCCTGTGCGGGCAGCCCCATCGGACTGCGGCAGCAAAGATTACTGATTACGCTCGAACAATTTTAGGACGATTGAAGCCATGGCTAACGTTGTTGAAAACCTCGGCAAGCTCGAACGCCGCGTGACGATTTCCCTGCCGAAGGACGCCGTGCAGAAAGAAGTCGATTCGCGCATCCGCCAACTCGCGAAGAACGTGCGCATGCCGGGTTTCCGCCCGGGCAAGGTGCCGCTGAAGATGGTCACGCAACAATACTCGGGCCAGGTGGAAGCCGAAGTCCTGAGCGACAAGGTCGGCAAGGAATTCTTCGACATCAGCCGCGCCGAGAACCTGCGCGTGGCAGGCCAGCCGAGCTTCGCGCCGAAAGTGGAAGCCACTGAAGGCGACTACGCATTCGACGCGACCTTCGAGGTCTATCCGGAAGTGACGCTCGGCGACGTCGGCACCGCCGAAATCGAGCGCACGACCACGTCCATCACCGAAGCCGAAATCGACCGCACGCTGGACATCCTGCGCAAGCAGCGCGTGCACTTCCACGCTCGCGGCGAAGCGGGCGAGCATGGTGACGGCGGCGCCGACACCGCAGCGAAGGAAGGCGACCGCGTGACGGTCGACTTCGTCGGCAAGATCGACGACGTTGCATTCCCGGGCGGCAGCGCTGAAGGCTTCGCGTTCGTGCTGGGCGAAGGCCGCATGCTGCCGGAATTCGAAAAGGCGGCGATCGGCCTGAAGAAGGGCGAGTCGCGCGAATTCGACCTCGCGTTTCCCGAGGACTATCACGGCAAGGAAGTCGCCGGCAAGACCGCGAAGTTCACGATCACGATGCAGCAGATCGAGTGGCCGCACCTGCCGGAAATCGACGGCGAATTCGCGAAGTCGCTCGGCATCGCCGACGGCGACCTCGTGAAGATGCGCGCCGAGATCAAGGACAACCTCGAGCGCGAAGCGAAGCGCCGCACCCAGGCCATCGTCAAGAACCAGGTCATGGATGCACTCCTGAAGATCGCCGAGCTCGACGTGCCGAACGCGCTTGTCGAGCAGGACCAGCAGCGCCTCGTCGAAATGGCGCGTGCGGACCTCGCGCAGCGCGGCGTGCCCAACGCGAAGGACGCGCCGATCCCGGCCGAGATGTTCAAGGAGCAGGCAGAGCGCCGCGTGAAGCTCGGCCTCGTGCTGGCCGAGCTCGTGAAGGCGAACAACCTCGAAGCGAAGCCGGAGCAAATCCGCGCTGAAGTCGACGAATTCGCGAAAAGCTACGAAGACCCGAAGGAAGTCGTGCGCTGGTATTATTCGAACCAGCAGCGTCTCGCCGAAATGGAAGCCTACGTCGTTGAATCGAACGTCGTGGACTTCGTGCTCGGCAAGGCCAAGGTGACGGACAAGCTGGTGAGCTTCGAAGAACTGGCAAGCGCAACGGCGCAGGCTTAAATCTGCCCGCTACGGCGTGCCGGCTGTCGGAGCACCGACGGCCAGCACGCCGTTTTTGTATCCGCAGAATATGGCCACACTCTTGTCGTGGTTGATTTTTGCAGGGTCCGTCGCCATTGAGCATTATCAGGGTTACCAGAACAACTCTTCCAGACAAGGATGCACCGCATGACCATTCGCGCTCAATCGCTGGACACGTTGACCTCCCACGCCTCGCGCGACCTCGAACCGCAGGCGCTCGGCCTCGTGCCGATCGTCGTGGAGACGAGCGGCCGCGGCGAGCGTTCGTATGACATCTACTCGCGCCTGCTCAAGGAGCGCGTGGTGTTTCTGGTTGGCGAAGTGAACGACCAGACCGCGAATCTCGTCGTCGCCCAGTTGCTGTTCCTCGAAAGCGAGAATCCTGACAAGGACATCAGCCTGTACATCAACAGCCCGGGTGGCTCGGTGTCGGCTGGCATGGCGATCTACGACACGATGCAGTTCATCAAGCCCGACGTTTCGACCCTTTGCATGGGCCTCGCGGCCAGCATGGGTGCGTTCCTGCTCGCGTCGGGCGCGAAGGGCAAGCGCTTCGCGCTGCCGAACTCGCGCGTGATGATTCACCAGCCGCTCGGCGGCGCACGCGGCCAGGCGTCGGACATCGAAATCCAGGCGCGCGAAATCCTGTACCTGAAGGAGCGCCTGAACCAGTTGCTCGCCAACCATACGGGCCAGCCGGTCGAGCGCATCGCGCGCGACACCGACCGCGACAACTTCATGTCGGGCGATGACGCGCAGGCCTACGGCCTCGTCGATCAGGTGCTGCACAAGCGCCCCTGATCCGGCACGCGTTTTTTGGCATCCTGTTTGCCAATTGATGGGGCCAACTGATGGTCCGCTCGCCTCGTGCGCGAACCCCGTGAAATACGGGATAGTCACGGGCGCGCGGACCGTGTGAAATAATCGGCAACGCGCTTCGCGGCCTGCGGCCAACGCCGTCACAGCAAGCGGTTCACGCGCCCCCCGGCCTCGCTGGGGGAAACGGCGTATCATGTAACAGAGTGTCCGGAGGCTCATTTATCCATGGCGGACAAGAAAGGTTCTAACAGCGAAAAGCTGTTGTATTGCTCGTTTTGCGGCAAAAGCCAGCATGAAGTAAAGAAACTGATTGCAGGCCCGTCGGTGTTCATCTGCGATGAATGTATCGACCTGTGCAACGAGATCATTCGCGACGAGGCCGCAGGCGCGGGCGTCGACGCGGCGCTGTCGCGCTCGGACCTGCCGAGCCCGCAGGAGATCCGCGATATCCTCGACCAGTACGTGATCGGGCAGGAGCGCGCGAAGAAGATCCTCGCGGTAGCGGTGTACAACCACTACAAGCGTCTGAAGCATCTCGACAAGAAGGACGACGTCGAACTCTCCAAGAGCAACATCCTCTTGATCGGGCCCACGGGCTCGGGCAAGACGCTGCTCGCGCAGACGCTCGCGCGCCTTCTGAACGTCCCGTTCGTGATCGCGGACGCCACCACGCTGACCGAAGCCGGCTACGTGGGTGAAGACGTCGAGAACATCATTCAGAAGCTGCTGCAGAACTGCAATTACGAGGTCGACAAGGCCCAGCGCGGCATCGTCTACATCGACGAAATCGACAAGATCAGCCGCAAGTCGGACAACCCGTCGATCACGCGCGACGTCTCCGGCGAGGGCGTGCAGCAGGCGCTGCTCAAGCTCGTCGAGGGCACGATGGCCTCGGTGCCGCCGCAGGGCGGCCGCAAGCATCCGAACCAGGATTTCATCCAGGTCGACACGACCAATATCCTGTTCATTTGCGGCGGCGCGTTCGACGGCCTGGAAAAGGTCATCACCGACCGCACGGAAAAAACCGGCATCGGCTTTGGCGCGAGCGTGAAGAGCAAGCAGGAACGCGACACGGGCGAAGTGCTGCGCGAAACGGAACCGGAAGACCTGATCAAGTTCGGTTTGATTCCGGAACTGATCGGCCGTCTGCCGGTGGTCGCCACGCTCGGCAAGCTCGACGAAGCCGCGCTCATGAAGATTCTGGTCGAGCCGAAGAATGCGCTCGTCAAGCAGTATCACAAGCTCTTCAACATGGAGCGTGTGGAACTGGAGATCCGTCCGGCCGCGCTGCAGGCTGTCGCCCGCAAGGCGATCCGCCGCAAGACCGGCGCCCGGGGCCTGCGCTCGATCCTGGAACAGGCATTGCTCGACGTGATGTACGAGCTGCCGGCCATGAAAGGCGTGAGCAAGGTGATCATCGACGACAATGTAATCGACGGCGACGGCAAGCCGCTCCTGATTTACGAGGACGCTCCAAAGGTTGCAGGCTCGAACTGATGGTGGTGATCGGCTAAAGAGTTCCGGGAAAGAGCCGTTCATACAATGGGATGAACGGCTTTTTCGTTTATCTTGAGGTCGATGGCGCACTTTTTTTGGAGTCACTGAACTTTTCCCACTTGCTCGAGGCTTGCAATCGGTTTTTCAGGCCTCACTTACCGAACAATTGATTCCACTCATGGGGAAATGAAATGTCAGGAACCCAACTCCTCCCGCCGGAACGCACCACGCTCCCGCTGCTGCCGCTGCGAGACGTCGTAGTCTTCCCGCATATGGTGATTCCCCTTTTCGTGGGCCGGCCCAAATCGATCAAGGCCCTCGAAGCGGCAATGGAAGGCGGCAAGCACATCATGCTCGTCGCGCAAAAGACTGCCGCCAAGGATGAGCCGACCGAAAAAGACATGTACGAAGTGGGATGTATCGCCAACATCCTGCAAATGCTCAAGCTGCCCGACGGCACCGTGAAGGTGCTCGTGGAAGGCCTGCAGCGCGCGAAGACGCTTTCCATCGAAGAGCAGGAAACGCAGTTCTCGTGCGAAGTCATGCCGCTCGAGCCCGATCACGCCGACAGCGCCGAAACCGAAGCGCTGCGCCGGGCGATCGTCTCGCAGTTCGACCAGTACGTGAAGCTGAACAAGAAGATCCCGCCGGAGATCCTGACCTCGCTGTCGGGCATCGACGAGGCCGGTCGTCTTGCCGACACCATCGCCGCGCACCTGCCGCTCAAGCTCGACCAGAAGCAGCACATCCTCGAGATGTTCCCGGTCGTGGAGCGTCTGGAGCATCTGCTCGCCCAGCTCGAAGCCGAGATCGACATCCTCCAGGTGGAGAAGCGCATCCGCGGGCGCGTCAAGCGCCAGATGGAGAAGAGCCAGCGCGAGTACTACCTGAACGAACAGGTCAAGGCGATCCAGAAGGAACTGGGCGAGGGCGAAGAAGGCGCCGATCTCGAAGAACTCGAGAAGCGCATCACCGCCGCGCGCATGCCCAAGGAAGCCAAGAAGAAGGCCGACGCCGAGCTCAAAAAGCTCAAGCTGATGTCGCCGATGTCGGCGGAAGCCACCGTCGTGCGCAACTACATCGACACGCTGATCGGCCTGCCGTGGCGCAAGAAGAGCAAGGTCAACAACGACCTCTCGAACGCCGAAGCCGTGCTCGACGAAGACCACTTCGGTCTCGAGAAAGTGAAGGAACGCATTCTCGAGTACCTCGCGGTGCAACAGCGCGTGGACAAGGTCAAGGCGCCTATCCTGTGCCTCGTCGGGCCTCCGGGCGTGGGCAAGACCTCGCTCGGCCAGTCGATTGCGCGCGCAACGAACCGCAAGTTCGTGCGCATGGCGCTGGGCGGCGTCCGTGACGAGGCCGAGATTCGCGGCCATCGTCGTACCTACATCGGTTCGATGCCGGGCAAGATCCTGCAGAGCCTGACCAAGGTTGGCGTGCGCAA
The DNA here is from genome assembly GCF_004353915.1 of Paraburkholderia silviterrae. Classification (GTDB taxonomy): domain Bacteria; phylum Pseudomonadota; class Gammaproteobacteria; order Burkholderiales; family Burkholderiaceae; genus Paraburkholderia; species Paraburkholderia silviterrae. The sequence goes on from NZ_SMRP01000002.1 coordinate 540,665, forward strand.
TCCGCTCTTCCTGCTCGACGAAGTCGACAAGATGGGCATGGATTTCCGCGGCGATCCGTCGTCGGCGCTGCTCGAGGTGCTCGATCCGGAACAGAACCACACGTTCGCCGACCACTACATCGAAGTCGATTTCGATCTCTCCGATGTGATGTTCGTCGCCACGTCTAACTCGCTGAACATCCCGCCGCCGCTGCTCGACCGGATGGAAGTCATCCGCCTCTCGGGCTACACGGAAGACGAGAAGGTCAGCATCGCCCAGCGTTACCTGCTGCCGAAGCAGAAGAAGAACAATGGGCTCAAGCCTGGCGAGATCGAGGTGACCGAAGGCGCGATCCGCGACATCATTCGCTATTACACGCGTGAAGCGGGCGTGCGTTCGCTCGAGCGTGAAATCTCGAAGATCTGCCGCAAGGTCGTGAAGATGTTGCTGCTGAAGAAGGCCGACAAGGCGGTCACGGTTGACAGCGGCAACCTCGACACCTTCCTCGGCGTGCGCAAGTACGACTTCGGTCTGGCTGCGAAGGAAAACCAGATCGGCCAGGTGACCGGTCTTGCGTGGACGGAAGTCGGCGGCGATCTGCTGACGATCGAGGCCGCGGTCATGCCCGGCAAGGGCAACGTGATCCGCACGGGTTCGCTCGGCGACGTCATGAAGGAATCGGTCGAAGCGGCTCGCTCGGTGGTGCGTTCGCGTTCGCGTCGTCTCGGTATCAAGGACGAGGCGTTCGAGAAGCAGGACATCCATATCCACGTGCCCGAAGGCGCGACGCCGAAGGACGGTCCGTCCGCAGGCGGTGCGATGACGACCGCGCTGGTGTCGGTGCTCACGGGCATTCCGGTGCGCGCCGATGTCGCGATGACGGGCGAGATCACGCTGCGCGGCGAAGTGCTGCCGATCGGCGGGCTGAAGGAAAAGCTGCTTGCGGCGCATCGCGGTGGCATCAAGCTCGTGCTGATCCCGGAAGAGAACGTCAAGGATCTCACCGAGATTCCGGACAACGTGAAGAACTCGATCGAGATCGTGCCGGTCCGCTGGATCGACAAGGTGCTCGAACTCGCGCTCGAGCGTGTGCCGCAGCCGTTGCCGGAAGAAGAAGTGAAGGCCGACGACGCCAAAGCGCCCGTTGCTGAGACGAAGGAAGCCGGCGCGACCGAAGTCGTCAAGCATTGAGCTTCACGTGAGCCGCGCCGATGGCGCGGCTTGCTGAAATGCTCGTCCCCCGAAAAACCCGCGGCATGTCCGCGGGTTTTTTATTGCCGGGCGCGTTTGCGAGCGGCGGCACGTCGTGCGCGCCCGTTAGATTCGTTGACGTTGCGCCAGGTGGACTGCGCCTGGCAAGCACACGGATAACGGCCATCGAAAGCGCGGGCGCATCGGGCCGAACCCTGCTTGACACGCTACTTTCGGCTCCGTTAAATGAGCGGGCTCTGGTTCCAGACCAAACCAGAGCCGTTTGTCAGTGATGTTCCTTGCCGGCGCATGGCGGCACATTGCGCCACCACGATTTGCCCAAACACATTCTCGGGGACTGGAATGAACAAGACGGAATTGATCGATCACATCGCGCAACAGGCCGATATCTCGAAATCGACTGCGGGGCGCGCACTCGATGCCATGATCGGCGGCGTCAAAGGTACGTTGAAGAAGGGTGGCTCGGTCACGCTGATCGGCTTTGGCACCTTCGCGGTCGGCAAGCGCACGGCGCGTACGGGTCGCAATCCGCGCACGGGCGCGGCGATCAAGATCAAGGCTGCAAAAGTTCCTAAATTCAGGCCTGGCAAAGCGCTCAAAGATGCGCTAAACTAATGGGCTTGCTACTTGATGATTGCGCGGCGAAATGCGGCAGTAAGAGTGGCAGCAAAAAGCGCAGCAGACGTTTGCAGCGGGAATCATGAAGCTGGGTGCTTAGCTCAGTTGGTAGAGCGGCGCCCTTACAAGGCGTAGGTCGGGAGTTCGAGCCTCTCAGCACCCACCACAGCTTCAGGTTCACACGACGCGCATCCTGCGCGCGATAGTAGCGCACGCAGTACATCAGCACGGAGCGGTAGTTCAGTTGGTTAGAATACCGGCCTGTCACGCCGGGGGTCGCGGGTTCGAGTCCCGTCCGCTCCGCCAGATCTATCAGCAAGAAGGCGAACTCCGGTTCGCCTTTTTTGTTGGCCGCTGTTGTAATATCGGGCGTTCTATTTTTCGGCGCCTTCCAACGCTTGGTCACGCATGCTCGACTTTTTCCGCAATCACAAACGACTGATGATGATGATGCTGATGCTGGTGATTCTGCCAGGGCTCGGCTTCGTCGGCATTCAAGGCTTCCGCGGTTTCTTTGACGAGAGCGCGAACGTTGCGAGCGTCAACGGTCACAAGATCACTCGCGCCGAATTCGACAATGCCACGCGTCAGCAGATGGATCAGGCGCGGCAGATCATGGGCGCGCGCTTCGACGCGACTCAGTTCGATACGCCGCAGCATCGCAAGGACATTCTCGACGGGCTCATCCAGCAGCGCGTGCTCGTGGACGAAGTCCAGCGCCTGCATCTGACCGCCTCGGACGAGGCGGTGCGCCGCACGCTGTTGTCCGATCCGATCATCTCGTCGCTGAAGAACCCCGACGGTTCGATCGACCTCGACAGGTACAAGCAGTTGCTCGCCATGCAAGGCATGACGCCCGAGCAGTACGACGAGCGCGTGCGCTATAGCCTCGCGATGCAGCAGTTGCCGGCGGCGCTCGTGAACAGCGCGTTCACGCCGAAGGCGCTTGCGCAGCAGCTCACGGAGCTTTCCGAGCAGCAGCGCGAGGTGCAGGGGCTCGCGTTCCACGCGAGCGATTACGCGCCGAAGATCACGCCCACCGACGCCCAGCTGCAGTCGTACTACGACGCGCACAAGGACGACTTCGCCACGCCGGCCACGGCACAGATCCAGTATCTGGTGCTGTCGGCCGCAACGGTTGCGGCCTCGGTCAATCCGACGGATGCCGATCTCAAGAAGTACTACGACGACAACATCGCCCATTACAAGACGCAGGAAGAGGTGCGGGCGAGCCACATCCTGATCACGGTTGCGAAGGACGCGAGCGCAGCCGATCGCGCCGCCGCCAAGCAGAAGGCCGAGCAGATTCTCGCCGAGGTCAAGGCGCATCCCGACCAGTTCGCGCAGATCGCCCAAAAGGACTCGCAGGATCCGGGCTCGGCCTCGAAGGGCGGTGACCTCGGCTACTTCGGCCCGGGCATGATCGCGGGCGGCCAGGCCTTCGACGATGCCGTCTTCAAGCTCAAGAAGGACGAGATCAGCGACGTGATCCAGTCGGACTTCGGCTATCACATCGTCAAACTGACGGACATCAAGCCGTCGGTGACCAAGTCGTTCGACGAAGTCAAAGGCCAGATCGCCAATGACGTGAAGTCGCAGCAGGCGGCGAAGCTGCTCGCCGACGCGACGGACGGCTTTACCTCGACGGTCTACGAGCAGTCGAAGAGCCTCCAGCCGGCCGCCGACAAGTACAAGCTCACGCTCCAGACGGCCACGGTCACGCCGAAGCCGAACCCCGCGTTGCCGCAGGACAGCCCGCTGAACAACCAGAAGTTCCTCGACGCGGTGTTCGCGAGCGACTCGGTGAACCAGCACAACAACACCCAGGCGATCGACGTCGGCAACAGCACGCTGATCTCTGCGCACGTGACGAGCTTCCAGCCCGCCGCCGTGCCCGCGTTCGCTGCCGTCAAGGATGCCGTGCGTCAGAAGGTGGTTGCGCAGCAGGCCGGTGAGACGGCGCGCAAGGACGGCGAAGCGAAGCTCGCGGCGCTGCAGAAGTCGAAGGCCACTGACGGTTTCTCGTCGGCGGTGAAGGTCACGCGCAACGATGCACAGGGACTGCCGCCCAATGCGCTTTCGGCGGTGTTCAAGGCCGACCCGCAGAAGTTGCCCGCCTATGTGGGCGTCGATCTCGGCGACCAGGGCTATGCGATCTATCGCGTGAACAGCGTGACCAACGGCCCGCCCGCCGATGGTCCGCGTCTCACCGCCGCGCAGCAGCAGCTCGCAGGCGTGAGCGGCCAATCCGAGACGCAGGCTTATCTCGATGCGTTGCGCGATCGCTCCAAGGTCAAGCTGTATGGCTCCCTGAGCGCATCCAGCCAGTCTGACGGCGACGGGCAGTAAGCGTCGCAGCCGGCTTCACGCCAAGGCGCGTGAGTGTAAAAAAAGCCCCGCAAATGCGGGGCTTTTGTTTGGGCGTTCGCAGCGCGACTGAGGTGCTGCGCGCGCGTGCATTCGCAATCAGAGGCAGGCGCTGATATCGCTGGTGGCGTCGCTGCCCGCGCCACCGCCGGCACGGAAACCGACCCACGTCTTGGCATTGGCGTTCCACGCCGGGCGCACCGTTGCGGCCGCACCGTTCGGCGGCTGCTGGCCGGGCACATAGACATCGACGGCCTGGTCGTTTGCCATGACGCTTTGCTGGACGACTTGCTGCTGCGAGCGGTCGGCCCACTTCTTGGCGATGCACTGTGCAACGGCCGCCGGTGGTTGCTGGCTGGTGCCGACCGATTGCGCGCCGTTCGGCAACGGCTGATTGGCGCAGGCTGCAAGGGTGGCCGTAATGGCAATCAGAGGTAGGAATTTCACGTTATCTCCCTTCAGTCAGAGTCAGTCGAGGATCAGACGAAAGCCGTTCGTCCGCTGCAAACGTGTGACCTGGCACACGACGCACAACGCGCTTTACGGCGTCACACTACGGCGTCACACGCCTGATACGAGGGCGCAATGACGCATCATGCAGATGCGCGCCGTTACGCTGTCAACGCTGCGTGCCGCCGCCACCGAGCAGCGGCTTGAGCGTCGGCCACACGTTGTCGAGCAGCAAGGGCTGTGCCTGCTGGTTCGGATGCATCTGGTCGGACTGAAAGAGATTGGGCTTGTCGGCGAGGCCGGCGAGCAGGAACGGCACTAGCGGCACGTGCAGCTCCGTAGAAAGCTGGCCGTAGAGGCCATGGAACTTGCGGGTATAGTCGGGGCCGTAATTGGGTGGCACGTACATGCCCACCAGCACCGGCTGCGCATGGCCTTTACGGATCTGGTCGACGATCGCGCGAAGATTGCTTTCCGTCGTCGTGAGCGGAACGCCGCGCAGCGCGTCGTTCGCGCCGAGCTCGACGATCACGATGGAGGGCTTCATGCGCTGCATGACGAGCGGGAGGCGGGCGAGCCCGCCGCTCGTCGTGTCGCCGCTGATGCTCGCATTGGCGACGCTATAATCGATCCGCTCGCTCGTGAGCCGCTGGCGCAGCAGCGCGACCCAGCCCGTGTCGCGCGGCAGGCCGTATTCGGCGGAGAGGCTGTCGCCGAGCACGGCGATGACGGGCTTCGCGGCGGCGGGCTGCACGGCGGGCGCGGTAGCTGCGACGGCGTCGTGCGAGCCGCCGGGCAGGGCGGCGCTGGCAGCGATACCCAGCACGGCCGTGGCCGTAAAAGCAGCGAGGGTAGCGATGGTGTTGAGGCCGGCGCGGGCCGTGGCGGCCGGCGCGGCGTGCCGCGCGCAGGCGGCGAATCTTTGCTTCATCATGTGCGAATGAATAGCGATCCAGTCATCGAAGTGCGTGGCCTGTGCAAGCGGGTCACCGACGCGAGCGGCGAGCTGACCATACTCGACGGCATCGACCTGACCGTGCACGCGGGTAGCAGCGTGGCGATCGTGGGCGCGTCGGGTTCGGGCAAGTCTACGCTGCTGGGCCTCCTGGCCGGGTTGGACAGCGCGAGCGCGGGCTCGGTTCGCCTGCTCGGCCATGAGCTTACTGGCATGGCCGAAGATCAGCGCGCGGCGTTGCGCAACGGCTCGGTGGGCTTCGTGTTCCAGTCGTTCCAGCTGATGCCGCATCTGACCGCGCTCGAGAACGTCGCGCTGCCGCTCGAGCTGCAGGGCGGCCTCACCACGCGCGAGGCGTTCGCGCGCGCCCGCGCCCTGCTGGAGCGCGTCGGGCTCGGGCAGCGCACGGCCCATTATCCGAAGCTGCTCTCGGGCGGCGAGCAGCAGCGCGTGGCGCTGGCCCGCGCGTTCGTCACGCACCCGGCCGTGCTGTTCGCGGACGAGCCCACCGGCAGCCTCGATGCCGCCACCGGGCATGCCGTCATCGACCTGATGTTCGAGCTCAATCGTGCAAACAGTAGTGGAAACAGCGATGCAAGCGGCGCGACGCTCGTGCTCGTCACGCACGACGTCGATCTCGCGCGCCGCTGCGACTCCATGGTGACGATCGAGGCCGGCCGCCGCGTGCCGAATGCGCCGCATACAGGCAGCCCGGAGGACGTGCGCGAGGCGCCAGAGCGGGGGCGTATCGAGGCGGGCCGTTGACCCGGCCCCACACGCTTTAGCTCCCCAAACAAACAAGGCGTGCGCGGCTCTCACCGCGCACGCCTTTTTCATGCCATCAGCGCATCAACGCTTGAGCGCCGCGCGCGCCCGCGCGATCAGCGCGGATGTCGACGAATCGTGCGGCTTCACGTCGGCGCTCGCGGCCGTGAGGTCGGCCTCGACCACCTTGCCGAGAATCTTGCCGAGCTCCACGCCCCACTGATCGAACGGGTTGATGTTCCAGACCGAGGCCTGCACCAGCACCTTGTGTTCGTACAGCGCGATCAGCGCGCCGAGCGAGCGTGCCGTGAGCGCGTCGACGAGCAGCGTCGTGGTCGGACGGTTGCCGGGGAAGACGAGGTGCGGCACGAGCTCGGGCTTGTCCGGGCCGGCCACCTTGCGCGCTTCCTCTTCGGTGCGGCCGAGCATCAGGGCTTCACTCTGCGCGAAGCAGTTGGCGAGCAGCTTCGGATGATGGTCGCCGAGCGGATGCTCGGGCGTGAGCACGGCGACGAAGTCGATCGGCACGATCGTCGGGCCCTGGTGCAGCATCTGGAAGAACGCATGCTGGCCGTTCGTGCCAGGCTCCCCCCAGGTGACCGCAGCGGTCGGGTAATCGACGAACTGGCCGTCGAGGCGCGCCGACTTGCCGTTGCTCTCCATTTCGAGCTGCTGGAGGTAGGCGGGCAGGTAGTGCAGGGCTTCCGAGTACGGCGCGACCAGATAGCTCTGCGAGCCGAAAAAGTTGCGATACCAGATGCCGATCATGCCGAGCAGCACGGGCAGGTTCTTTTCGAGCGGCGCTTCGCGGAAGTGCTTGTCCATGTCGTGGGCGCCCGCGAGCAGCTCGTCGAATTGCTGCGGCCCGATCGCAATCATGATCGAGAGCCCCACGGCCGACCACAGCGAATAGCGGCCGCCCACCCAGTCCCACATCTCGAAGACGTTGTCCTTGGCGATGCCGAATTTCACGACTTCGGCGGGATTCGCCGAAACGCCCACGAAGTGCTTCGCGAGCGCGCTTTCCGGGCAACCGTGCTTGACGAACCAGTCGCGCATCGAACGCGCGTTCGTCATGGTCTCGAGCGTCGTGAAGGTCTTCGAGACGATGATCGCCAGCGTTTCCTCCGGATCGATGTCCTCGATCACACGCCAGAGGTCGGCGCCGTCGACGTTCGAAACGAAGTGCGAGTGGATCTCGGGCGTTTCGAGATGCTTGAGCGCGTGAACGACCATCTTCGGCCCAAGGTCCGAGCCGCCGATGCCGATGTTCACCACGTGACGGATGCGCTTGCCCGTGTAGCCGGTCCACGCGCCGCTGCGCACGGCGTCGGCGAACTTCGCCATCTTGGCGCGCTCGGCGGCGATCTGCGCGTGGAACGGCGCGTCGGGCTCGGTTGCGCGCAGCGCGGTATGCAGCGCGGCGCGGCCTTCGGTCGGATTGACGACTTCGCCCGCGAACATCGCATCGCGGCGCTGTTCGACGCCGGCCTCGCGCGCGAGCTGCACGAGCAGCTTGAGCGTGGCGTCGTTGATGCGGTTCTTCGAGAAGTCGGCTCCAAGGCCGCCGCCCGTGTACGTGTAGCGTTCAGCGCGAGTCGGCGCGGGATCGTTGGCGGGTGCGAACCAGTCGCGCATCTTTTCGTTGCGGATCTGTTCGTAGTGCGTCTGTAGCGCGGACCAGGCAGGAAGCGGATTCGTCATGTTCGTCTAGCGCGGGAAAACGAAGGGAGGGCGGCGGACGGCGCTGCGCCGGTGTGCCGACGCGCGCGTCACGCGCTGCGGGGATGCGCGCGCCGCCGGTGAGCGGCGCGCGAAAGATCAGTATAGCGGGGCCGTGTGTCACTGGGCAGCACCGCGCTAATCGCCGGGCGAGACCAGCAAGTTGCGTGCCGCAAGGCTGCGGCCGAAAGCTTGCATCAATCTTTCGGCGCGTAGAACAGGCGGTTCATCAGGCGCCGGACCACCGGTGCGAGTTCGCCGGCGGCGAGACCCACGGGGCCGTCGCCCTCGCTAACGAGCGTATCGGCGGCGAGGCCATGCAGGTAGACGCCGGCCAGCGCGGCTTCCCAGGGTGGCAGGCGTTGCGCGAGCAGGGCGCCGATCAGTCCGCCGAGCACGTCGCCGGTGCCGCCGGTGGCCAGCGCCGCATTGCCGGTGGGGTTGACGGCGATGCGGCCGTCGGGTGCGGCGATCACCGTGCCGCTGCCCTTGAGCACGGCGACCGCGGCGTAGCGCATCGCGAGTGCGCGCGCCGCGGCCAGCCGGTCGCGCTGCACGGCTCCCGTATCGGTGCCGAGCAGGCGCGCAGCTTCGAGCGGATGGGGCGTGAGCACACATGGCGCGCCGTGCGTGTGCAAGTGCTCGGCCACGCGCTTGGCGAGCAAGTCGTCGCGGGCGACGAGGTTCAAGGCGTCCGCGTCGAGGAGCACCGAAACATCGAGCTGCAGGATGCGGTCGACGAGCTGCCGCGCCGATGCGCTCCCGCCCATGCCGCAGCCCGCCGCGACGGCGCTCATCGTGTCGAGGGCGAGCTTGCCGGCGGTGTGCAGCATCAACTCGGGATGTGGCGCGTCGTAGGGCGGCGCGTCGCTGCCGAGGAAGCCCACGTGAACCTTGCCGGCGCCTGAGAGCAGTGCGGCGCGTGCGGCGAGGATCGGCGCGCCGCACATGCCGGTGTCGCCGCCCACCACGGCGAGCGTGCCGAAGCTGCCCTTGTGGGTGGCGAAGTCGCGCGGCGGCAGCGCCGCGGCGAATAGCGCCGGCGCGTTGAGCCGCGCGGGTCGGGCATTCGTGTCTGCCACCGGATGCGCTCCGGGGCCGGCTTCGATGCCGGTTGGCTGGGTGGCTTTTGCGCCTGGCGCCACGTCGGACGCCAGGCCCGCATCCAGGCCGATAGGCGCCACGCTCACGGCGCCGGCGTAATCGCGGCCCGCGCCCGTATAGAGCCCCGGCTTCGCGGCGATGAAGGTGACGGTATGGGTCGCGCGCACGGCCGGGCCGCCACCGACGACGTTGCCCGTGTCGCTGTCGAGGCCGCTCGGCACATCGAGCGCGAGCACATGGCCGTGGCTGCGCGCGCGCGCCGCCAGCCGCTGCGCAAGCGCACCGAACGCGCCGTCGAGCGCGCGGGCGAGGCCGATGCCGAACAGGCCATCGACGAGCCAGCCGTAGGCTTCGAACGACTCGGGCGGCACGCGGGTGATCGATACGCTTGCGGCGCGCGCCTCGGCGAGCGCCCAGCGCGCGTCGTCGGGCTTCACTTCGAGCGGCATGCAGACTTCGACGGCGATGCCCGCGCGCTTGAGCTCGGCGGCGGCCACGAGCGCGTCGCCGCCGTTGTTGCCGGGGCCGGCGGCGAACCAGACGGGCTTCGCGCTGATCGGCGACGGCGCATGCGCGATCTGCTCGCGCAGAAAATGGGCTGCGGCGGCGCCGGCTCGTGCCATCAGCGTGTGCGCGGGTAGCGCGCCTTGGGCGGCCGTTTCGGCCTCGCGTAGCTGCGCAACGCTCAGGAGTGGCACGGCGCGGTCGTGCGGATTGACGAGCATCGGAAGGGGCAGGGTGAGCGTGGCGTCTGTCATGGTGGCGAAGGCAGCCGCAAGAGACGGCCGCGCGTGCGGGAATTCGACAATGCAACGATACCCGAGCGCCGCGCGCCCGGGTGTAGGCAGACGCGCTGTCGCGCTCGCTCAGAGGGTGTCAGCGGCCCTGGAACATCATGAAGCGCAAAGGAAACAAGGCGCGAGAGCGCCTCAACCGCGCCCGGGCCAGAGCGCTTCGATGGTCTCGGCGGGCAGATCGGGGGCGGTGCCCGAGATCTGCGCAGCAATGAGGCGCGCCGATCCCAGCGCGAGCGCCCAGCCGGCCGGCCCGTGCCCCGCGTTGACGTAGAGCCGCGGGTGCCCCGCGGTGCCCACCGCGGGCATGCCGTCGGCGGAGAGCAGCTTCATGCCCTCCCACGCGAGCGCCGCCGAAATGCGCGCGGCGCCTGGCGCCCAATCGCGCGAGGCCTCGCCGAGCAGGGCGAGGGCCTCTTCGGTGAGCGCCTCGGGCAGCGGCTCGTCGAGCTCCTTCATGCGCTGAAGCACCGCGCCGCCCGAAATGCGCAGCCGGTGGTTCGTGCGCGTGATCGCGATACGCCGCGCTGCATCGATCAGCGTCGTATGCGGCACGCATTCCTCATGCGCGACGGGCGCGTTCAGTGTGTGCATGCGCACGGGATAGAACGGCAGCTTGAAGCCGAGCGGCGCGAGCAGCTTCGGGGTTTGCGCGCCCGCCGCGACGACCACGGCATCGGCGGAAATCACTTCGACTTCGCGCTTGCGTGCCGCCTCCTCGGGGCGCGGCGCAAGCTCCACGGCCGCGCGCGTGTTCTCGAGGCGGATCGCGCTCACGCTGCGCCCGGTCTGGAACTGCACGCCGCCGAGCGTATCGAGCACTTGCTTGAGCTGCTTGACGAAGAGCGGGCAGTTGGCCACGCGCGCGTGGTCGAAGCGCACGGCGCCCGCGAACGGCGGATCGGCGGGAATCGTGTGCTCGGCTGCCACGCACTCGTGCGCAGTGAGGACGTGATGCGGCGTCTCGAAATGACGCAGCAGTTCGAGCGCGGGTTGCGTGAGCGACCATTCGTCGCTGCCGCGAACGAGGTAGAGCAGGCCTTCGCGCTGCTCGTATTCGAGCTGGAAGCGGCCCTCGGCGTCGTCCAGCACACTCTGCGCCGATTCGATCAACGGCCGCAGGAGCGTATAGCGCGCGGCGAAGGCTTCGGAGCCGTGCAGTGCCGAGAGACGCTTCACGAAGGTGCGCGCATGGCCGGTGAAGCCGGTCTTGCAGATCACTCCGCCCGACGATTGCCGGCCGTTGCGCAGGAAAGTGGGGCCGAACCAGACGTCGAGTGGCGTGGGCAGCACGACGCCGCTATGGCCATAGCTCGCGCCTTGTGCAACGGTGGCGTGGCGCTCGACCACGCAGACGCGATGGCCCGCCGCGCGCAACTGGTAGGCGGTGGCGACGCCGGCGATTCCGCCGCCAATGACGATGACATCCATGATGATTCGATCTGCAGGCAGGCGGCGCGCCGAGGAGCGAGGGCACCCTGCCGAAGGGGGTGTGGCATGCGGCGCGGGCTGTCGCGCCGATCGGGTGAAACGCGCAATCATAGCAGCCAAACCGGGCCGCTCGCCATGTGCGTGGCACGCGCGCGTCGATGCCAGGCAAGCGGGCAATCACGCCGCGCTAGCGCCGTTCGCGAGGCGCGCAATACCGGCCGGCCACCGCTACGCCAGCGCATCCTGAATCAAGAAAATAGCCATGACGCCACGTGGATCGTCGTGATGCCATACGCCGATGTCGCAAAAAGACGCACGGGCGTGCCGCTTCAAACGCGTTGCGCCCGCCTGGAAGGGCGGCCGGAAGGGGGCTTCCGGGTTATAATCGCGGTCTCCTTTCATCGCCCGACGTCGGCCCGACGTCACCGCCTGCGTGCGACGCTTCGCCACCCCGCGAGACGCCCGTGCGAGGCGAAGGCGCGACGCAACTTCGACGCAACGCCCCAGTCCATGGCCCACTTCTCGTGTTTCCCCGGTGCTTCGGCCCTCTCCGATTTCCGCCAGACCCGTCTGCTTGAAACGCTTCAGCGTATCGATGCCAATATCGTCGGCGTGCACGGTCAGTTCCTGCACTTCGTCAACTCGGCCACGCCACTTTCCGCTGACGACAGCGCGAAGATCGAAGCGCTGATGCACTACGGCGCGCCGTTCGCGGCCCCCCAGGAGCGCGGCAGCGCGGTGACGTTCCTCGTCGTGCCGCGCTTCGGCACGGTGTCGCCGTGGGCGAGCAAGGCCACCGACATCGCGCATCACTGCGGCCTCGAGCAGGTGCGCCGCATCGAGCGCGGCGTCGAGTACACGGTGACTCTCAAGAGCGGCCTGCTGGGCGGCAAGAAGACCTTGTCGGACGAGGCGCACGCCGCTGTCGCGGCCGCGCTGCACGATCGCATGACCGAGAGCGTGGCGGCCTCGCGCGACACGGCGCTGCATCTGTTCGACGAGCTGCCGGCGCGTCCGATGCAGACTGTCGACGTGCTCGGCCACGGCCGCAAGGCGCTCGAGACGGCCAACGCCGAATTGGGCCTCGCGCTCGCCGACGACGAAATCGACTACCTCGTCGAGAACTTCACGAAGCTCGAGCGCAATCCGACCGACGTCGAGCTCATGATGTTCGCGCAGGCCAACAGCGAGCACTGCCGCCACAAGATCTTCAACGCGAGCTGGACGATCGACGGCCAGGACCAGGACCTGTCGCTGTTCGCGATGATCCGCAACACCGAGAAGGTGAGCCCGCGGGGCACCATCGTCGCGTACTCGGACAACTCGTCGATCATGGAAGGCGCGGTCGCGGAACGCTGGTTCCCGCGCAAGAGCAACGCTGACGGCGCACCGGGCGAGCAGTACGGTCGCCACACCGAGCTCACGCACACGCTGATGAAGGTGGAGACGCACAACCACCCGACCGCGATCTCGCCGTTCGCCGGCGCGGCAACGGGCTCGGGCGGCGAAATCCGCGACGAAGGCGCGACGGGCCGCGGCGCGCGTCCGAAGGCCGGCCTCACGGGCTTCACCGTCTCGAATCTCGATTTGCCCGACGCGCGCGAAACGTGGGAAAACGCCCGCGACGCGCTCACGCCGCTCGCGCACCGCAATCCCACGGACACCGGCGAGGCTTACGGCCGCCCGGACCGCATCGCCTCGCCGCTGCAGATCATGATCGACGGGCCGCTCGGCGGCGCCGCGTTCAACAACGAATTCGGCCGTCCGAACCTCGGCGGCTACTTCCGCACCTACGAGCAGAACGTTGCGGGCACCGTGCGCGGCTATCACAAGCCGATCATGATCGCGGGCGGCATCGGCAACATCAGCGCGACGCTCACGCACAAGCAGGACCTGCCCGCCGGCACGCTGCTGATCCAGATTGGCGGCCCCGGCATGCGCATCGGCATGGGCGGTGGCGCGGCCAGCTCGATGGCCACGGGCACGAACACCGCCGAGCTCGACTTCGACTCGGTGCAGCGCGGCAATCCTGAAATCGAGCGCCGCGCGCAGGAAGTCATCAACTCGTGCTGGCAGCTGGGCGAGGCCAACCCGATCCTCTCGATTCACGACGTGGGCGCGGGCGGCCTCTCGAACGCGTTCCCCGAGCTCGTCGACGGCGCCGACAAGGGCGCGCGTTTTGAACTGCGCCAGGTGCAGCTCGAAGAGTCGGGCCTCTCGCCGCGCGAGATCTGGTCGAACGAGTCGCAGGAGCGTTACGTCCTCGCGATCCCGCCCGCCGATCTGCCGATGTTCGAAGCGATCTGCCAGCGCGAGCGCTGCCCGTTCGCCGTGGTGGGCGTGGCGACCGCGGAGCGCGAACTGAAGCTGATCGATACCGATGAGCAGGCGCTCGCCGCGAACGGCGGCCACCAGCCCGTCGACATGCCGATGGACATCCTGCTCGGCAAGCCGCCGCGCATGCACCGCAACGTCGAGCACGCGAGCACGCCGCTCACGCCGGTCGAAGTCACGGGCATCTCGCTCGACGAAGTCGCAAAGAGCGTGCTGCGCAACCCGACGGTCGGCAGCAAGTCCTTCCTCATCACCATTGGCGACCGCTCGGTGGGCGGCACGACGGTGCGCGACCAGATGGTCGGCCCGTGGCAGGTGCCGGTGGCCGACTGCGCGATCACGGCGCTCGACTACGCGGGCTACAAGGGCGAAGCGATGACGATGGCCGAGCGCACGCCGCTCGCCGTGATCGATGCGCCCGCGTCAGGCCGCATGGCCGTGGGCGAGGCGATCACCAACATCGCGAGCGCGCCCATTCTCTCGCTCGACAAGCTCAAGCTCTCGGCGAACTGGATGGCCGCATGCGGCGCGCCGGGCGAAGACGCCGCGCTTTACGACACCGTGAAGGCGATCGGCATGGAGCTGTGTCCGGCGCTCGGCATCGGCATTCCGGTGGGCAAGGATTCGCTCTCGATGCGCACGAAGTGGAATGAGGAGGGCGTCGCGAAGGAAGTCGTCGCGCCGGTCTCGCTCATCATTTCCGCATTCGCGCCGGTCGAGGACGTGCGCCGCCACGTGACGCCGCAACTGCGCCGCGTCGACGAGGTGGGCGAATCGGTGCTGATCGCGGTCGATCTCGGCCGCGGCAAGAACCGCATGGGCGGCAGCATCTTCGCGCAGGTCACGCAACAGGTGGGCGACGCGGTGCCCGACGTGGACAGCGCCGAAGACCTCAAGCAGTTCTTCACGGCGATCCAGCAGCTCAACGCGAACGAGCAGCTGCTCGCGTACCACGACCGCTCGGACGGCGGCCTGTGGGCGACGGTCTGCGAAATGGCGTTCGCGGGCCATACGGGCGTGTCGCTGAACGTCGACATGCTCACGCTCGACAGCGAGCACGAGTCCGATTACGGCGATGCGAAGGACTGGGCGAAGCAGACGAGCGGCCGCCGCGAAGACCGCACGCTGCGCGCGCTGTTCTCGGAGGAATTGGGCGCCGTGATCCAGGTGCCGGCTCAGCAGCGCGACGCCGTGTTTGCCGTGCTGCGCCAGCATGGTCTTTCGGCATGCTCGCATGTCGTCGGCACGCTGAATAACCGCGACTCGATTGAAATCTATCGCGACGCCAAGCGCATCTACGCCGCGCCGCGCGCGGAACTGCATCGCGTGTGGAGCGAAGTGAGCTGGCGCATCGCGCGCCTGCGCGACAATCCCGCGTGCGCCGACGCCGAATACGACGCGCTGCTCGACGCCGCCGATCCGGGCATGCAGCCGCATCTCACGTTCGACCCGGCTGAAGACGTGGCCGCGCCGTTCGTCGGCAAGGGCGCGCGTCCGCGCGTGGCGATCCTGCGCGAGCAGGGCGTGAACTCGCACCTCGAAACGGCCTATGCGTTCGATCGCGCCGGCTTCGATGCGCACGACGTGCACATGAGCGATCTGCTCGAAGGCCGCGCCACGCTCGCCGACTTCGCGGGCGCAGTGGCCTGCGGTGGCTTCTCGTACGGCGACGTGCTGGGCGCGGGCGAGGGCTGGGCCAAGACGGTCCGCTTCAACGCGAAGCTCGCGGACATGTTCGCGGCGTTCTTCGCGCGTGAGGACACGTTTGCGCTCGGCATCTGCAACGGCTGCCAGATGATGTCGAGCCTGGCCTCGATGATCCCGGGCGCGCAAGCCTGGCCGAAGTTCACGCGCAACAAGTCGGAGCAGTTCGAAGCGCGCTTCTCGCTCGTCGAAGTGCAGAGCTCGCCGTCGATCTTCTTCAACGGCATGGAAGGCTCGCGCATTCCGGTCGCGGTCGCGCACGGCGAAGGTTTTGCGGACTTCTCGCAGCAGGGCGACGTCTCGAAGGTGGCCGTGGCGATGCGCTACGTCGACCACCGCGGCCAGGCAACCGAAGGCTATCCGTTCAACCCGAACGGCTCGCCGCAGGGCATCACCTCGGTCACGACGCCCGACGGCCGCTTCACGGTGCTGATGCCGCACACCGAGCGCGTGCAGCGCACGGTAACGATGAGTTGGCATCCGGAAGGCTGGGGCGAGGCGAGCCCGTGGCTGCGTGCGTTCCAGAACGCGCGCAAGTGGCTGGGCTAAGCCGCGCTGCCGTTTGGCCGTCAGACTGACGGCCCTGTCGGAGTCGAGAGACCCCGGCCACGCTCCAGATCTGGGTGTGGCCGGGTTTTTTGCGTTTTGGGCGCGCGGATGATGCTTTCGGGGCGGTGAGAGCTTCGCGTTGCGGCGAATACAGCCATTATTCGCCGCATTCTGTGCGGCGATTGGCTTGTCGCTGCGGCGAATAGGGCTCATAATCACCGCATGAATAGCGGCGATTACACGTACATCTGGCAAGCCGGTGACTGGCCAATCTGGCGCTACGACCTGGCGAAGCTGGCTGAGCCCATGGCTGAGGCCAGTCGCGCCCAAGGTTTATTGGCGGGCCGTCTGGCCGATGTTGGCATGGCGTTGCGCGACCAGGCCAGCCTGGCGGCCTTGACCGAGGACGTGGTCAAGACGAGCGAGATCGAAGGCGAGCAGCTCAATGTTGCGTCAGTTCGGTCGTCAATTGCACGCCGTCTCGGCGTGGATATTGGCGCGCTCGCGCCGGTCGATCGCCACGTCGAGGGCGTGGTCGAGATGGTGCTCGACGCGACATCCAACAGCCAGATGCCGGTCACCCGTGAGCGCCTCTTTGGATGGCATGCCGCGCTGTTTCCGACAGGCTACACAGGTCTATCCAGGATCAACGTCGGCGCATGGCGCGACGATGCCAGTGGGCCCATGCAAGTGGTGTCCGGTCCGCTTGGTCGTCAGCGGGTCCATTTCGAAGCGCCGCCGGCGGACCGGATGGAGGCTGAAACGAGCCGATTCCTGGACTGGATCAACGCGCCCCCGCAAGATCCGCCGCTGATCAAGGCCGCGCTCGGCCACCTGTGGTTCGTCACGTTGCACCCGTTCGACGACGGCAACGGCCGGGTGGCACGCGCCATCGGCGACTTGCTGCTCGCGCGCGCCGACGGCAGCCCGCAACGCTTCTACAGCTTGTCGGCGCAGATCCAGCGAGAACGCAACGCGTATTACGAGATTCTGGAGCGCACGCAAAAGCACTCCATGGATGTCACGGAATGGCTGCTCTGGTCTCTCGATGCGCTGCGTCGTGCAATCGACCAGGCGCAGTTCACGCTCGACGCGGTGCTGGCCAAGGCAAGCTTCTGGCGTCACTGGGCCACGTCGCCGTTCAATGAGCGGCAGGTCAAGTTGCTCAACAAGCTGCTCGATGGTTTCGACGGCAAGCTCACCAGCGGCAAATGGGCGGCCATCGCCAAATGCTCCTCCGATACCGCGCTACGCGATATCAGCGACCTGCTGGCGCGCGGCGTCCTGCGCAAGGCGCAAGGCGGCGGCCGCAGCACGAGCTACGAGTTGAATGCTTTGCCGAAGTAGCGGCGCTCCTGAACGGCCTGGCCGCCAGCGCGCCAAGATCCGCCAGGCCAACAAAAAACCCCGCGCCTTCGCAGGTCGCGGGGTTTTTTGATCGCAGCAAACAAGCCGCGAACGCAGCCTTACTGAATCTTGGCCTTGTCGCGCAGTTGCTGCTCGAACGCGAGCAGCTTTTGCTGCTGCAGTTGCTGCACGATTTGCGGACGCACCTGCTCGAGCGGCGGCGGCGCGATGTCGCGAATGTCGTCCACGCGGATGATGTGCCAGCCGAACTGCGTGTGCACCGGCGTATCGGTGATCTGGCCTTTCTGCAGGTGCGTCGCCGCATCGGCGAATTCCGGCACGTAGGCCTTCGGGTCCGACCAGTCGAGATCGCCGCCGTTCTTCGCCGAACCCGGGTCCTTCGAGTATTGTTTCGCGAGGTCTTCGAAGTTCGCGCCGGCCTTGATCTTCGCGATCAGGTCCTTCGCCTGCTGCTCGTTGTCAACGAGGATGTGATGCAGGTGGTATTCCTTGCCGCCCGCGCTTTGCGTGAGCTTGTCGTACATCGCCTTGACTTCGGCGTCGGTGGGCGGGTTGTTCTTGAGGAAATCCTGGATCCACGCATGCAGGACGACCTGCTGCTGCGCCATCGCCAGTTGCGCCTTCACGTCCGGACGGTTCGGAATGCCCAGGCGCGCCGCTTCCTGCATCAGCACCTGACGGTTGATGAGTTCCTCGCGCACGGCCTTTTCCAGGTCCGGCGTATCTTGCTGGCCCTGGGCCACGACCTGGGCGATGAGCGCGTCGGCCTGCGACTTCGGAATCGGCGTGCCGTTCACGACGGCGACGTTCTGCGCAAAGGCGGGAGCCGCCGCAAACGCAGCCAGCAACACCCAGAGACGGGATTTCTTCAGGGTCATCGAAAAGTCCTAACGGGGCGAATCAAAAAGTGGGGATTAGCGGGGCAGCGCTGCCGCCTCTTCGGGCGTGAGCGCCGTGATCGCGAGCGCGTGAATGCCGCGCTGCATGGCTTCGGCCAGCGCATCATACACCATGCGATGCCTTGCCACGCGGGCTTTCCCCGCGAATGCGGCCGCAACGATCGTGACGTGATAGTGGCCGCCCGCCGAGGCGCCGGCATGGCCTGCGTGCTGTGCGCTGTCGTCGCGCACGACGATCGACTCGACGGGCGCGAGCGCCGCCGTGAGGCGCGTTTCGATCAGCGCCATGCGCTCGGCGGGGCTGGAATTGAGAAACACGTCGCTCATTCTTCTTCCTTCATATAACGCGAGAGCCACAGGCTCTGGCCGACGATGAACACCACGAGGATGCCCGTCGCGCCGAACAGCTTGAAGTCGACCCATGCATCGGTGGAGAAGTGGTACGCGACGAACAGATTGAGGATGCCGAGCAGCGCGAAGAAGACCGACCAGACGAAGTTCAGTTGCGTCCAGATGCGCGGCGGCAGGCTGATCTGCTTGCCCATCATCGCTTCGATGAGGTTCTTGCCGAACGCCACCTGCGAAACCAGCAGCACGACCGAGAAGGCCCAGTAGAGCACCGTGGGCTTCCACTTGATGAAGGTCTCGTCGTGCAGCATGAGCGTGGCGCCGCCGAACACGACGACGATCCCGAGACTCAGCCACAGCATGGGGTCGACCTTGCGGTGACGGAACGCCACCCACGCGATCTGCGCGAGCGTCGCGACGATCGCGACGGCCGTGGCCGTGAAGATGCCCCACACCTTGAAGGCGACAAAGAACAGGATGATCGGGAACAGATCAAACAGAAATTTCATATCGGCCTGGAAGTTTACAAAATGAGCCGCAAAAAGAGGGCGCGACGCTTTCAGTCCTGCGTCACACCCCGTGCGGGACGCGAGCTTGCCTCGCCCGCGTTCACTTGGGCTCGAATTGTAGCGCAGCCGAATTGATGCAATACCGAAGGCCGGTCGGGGCCGGGCCGTCCTCGAACACATGACCCAGGTGGGCTCCGCAGTTTTTGCAGCGCACTTCGATGCGCAGCATGCCGTGCGAGCGGTCCGTGCGCTCTTCGATCACTTCGCCGTCGATCGGGCGGAAGTAGCTCGGCCAGCCGCAGCCGGCGTCGAATTTCGTGTCCGACTCGAATAGCGGCTTGCCGCAGCACACGCAGTCGTACACGCCGCGCTCGGTATGGTCCCAGTACTTGCCCGTGAAGGGGCGCTCGGTGGCCGCGTGGCGCGTGACCTGATACTGCGTCGCGTCGAGCTGCTGACGCCACTCGGCGTCGGACTTGTGACCGGGGTAGGCGTCGGAGTTGTGATCGTCCTGGCTCATGTCGGGTTCCTGTCGGGTCAAATGCGCGGTGGAAAGGTCTGCCGTAGATGGGGGCGTGCTCACGAAGAGCAACTGACTTCGAGCGAGCTCGCCCAATCGGGCGGCAGCGCCGCGTAGGCTTCGTGCCCGGGCTGCTCGTCGAACGGATGCTCGAGCACGCTCGCCAGCCGTTCGACTTCGCTGAAATCTTTCTGCGCGGCGCGCTCGATGGCCGTTTGCGCGAGGTGATTGCGCAACACGTATTTCGGGTTCACGCGATTCATCGCGACGGCGCGGGCGGCGTCGTCGCGCGTTTCGAGTGCGAGGCGCGCGCGATAGTCGAGGCTCCAGGCGTCGAACGCGGCGCGATCGAGGAACAGGTCGCGCACCGACGTGTCGCCTTGCGCGTCGTGCTTCGAGACGCGCGAGAGACGGCGGAACGTCAGCGTGAAGTCGGCGCGGTTCGCGTGCATGATTTCGAAGAGGCGGTTCGCAAGTGCGTCGTCGCCTTCGTGCGTTTGCTCGAGGCCGAGCTTCGCGCGCATGCGCGCTTCCAGCGCCGGCGCGAAGTGCCCCTTGAAGCGTTCGAGCACGGCTTGCGCATCGGCTACGCAGCGCTCGCCGCGCGCCTTTTCGTCGGCGATGTCGTAGTGCGCGCCAAAGAGCGGCAGCAGCGCCTGCGCGAGGCAGAACAGATTCCAGTACGCGATCTGCGGCTGCATGCGGTAGGCGTAACGGCCTTGTGAATCGGAGTGGTTGCAGATGTGATTCGCGTCGAACCCGTCGATGAAGCCGAACGGGCCATAGTCGATCGTGAGGCCGAGGATCGACATGTTGTCGGTGTTCATCACGCCATGGCAGAAGCCCACGGCCTGCCAGTCGACCATCAGCGCCGCCGTGCTGCGCACCGCTTCGTCGAGCAGCCCGAGATACGGATCGTCGGCTTCGCGCAGATGCGGGTAGAAGCGGCCGATCACGTGGTCGGCGAGCGCGCGCAGCGCCTCTACATTGTCGTTCGAATAGAAGTGCTCGAAGTGGCCGAAGCGCACGAAGCTCGGCGACACGCGCGTGACGACCGCGGCGGTTTCAAGCTCTTCGCGGCGCACCGGCTGGTCGGAGCCGATCACGGTCAGCGCGCGCGTGGTGGGAATGCCGAGGTGATGCATTGCCTCGGAGCACAGGAATTCGCGGACCGACGAGCGCAGCACCGCGCGGCCGTCGCCCATGCGCGAATAGGGCGTGCGCCCCGCGCCCTTGAGCTGGACCTCGAGGCGCTTTCCCGCGTGCTCGATCTCGCCGAGCATGAGCGCGCGGCCGTCGCCGAGCTGGCCTGCCCAGACGCCGAACTGGTGTCCCGAGTAGACGCTCGCATACGACATCGTCGAAGGCGTTCGCTCGCGTGTGAAGTTGCCGCAGAAATACTCGGCGAATGCGGGATCGGACGGCGCTTCGCGATCGAGGCCGAGCAGCGCCGCCGTCCCCTTCGAGAAACCCACCACGTACGGCGCGGGCAGCGGCGCGCCGGGCAGCCGCGTATGGAAGGTCGCGCCGAGCGCTGCGAACGTGTCGTCGCGCGGCACGCCGAGCGCGCGTTCGAAGTCGGCGAGCGGGCCGTTTGCCGGCGCGCGCGGGGCGGTCGAGCCGCCGTTTGAGTCAGTTTGGCCTGGTGAAAACGACATATTGAGCGCCTATTGAATAGCCGATATTGTAAGTCCGCGCCCGCCGGCGTGCAGGACGCGGTCCGAATGCGTGTCGGACTTGCGCTTGGACTTGCATTTGCGCCTTCCTGCATGCCGCGCCGAGGCCGGCGAGCACTGCGCCATCCCATACAAAAACCTGGCATTCGAGTCGAGGAGACCGCTGACCATGACCGCGACGACCACGCCGCTGTTGGGACAAATGATGGACGTGCCGCTCCTCGTGTCGTCGTTGATCGCGCACGCGGCGCGCCATCACGGCAACGCGCAGATCGTATCGCGGCGCATCGAAGGCGATGTGCATCGTTACACGTACCGCGAATGCGAAGTGCGTTCGAAGCAACTGGCGCAGGCACTGATTGCGCTCGGCGTCGAACCCGGCGAGCGCATCGGCACGCTCGCCTGGAACGGGTACCGGCACCTCGAAGCCTACTTCGGCGTAACCGGCTTCGGCGCGGTGTGCCATACCATCAATCCGCGCCTCTTTCCCGAGCAGATCGCCTGGATCGTCAATCACGCGGACGACCGCTACATCCTCTTCGATATCACATTCGCCGCGCTCGTCGACGCGCTCGCGCCGCAGTGCCCGCAGGTGCGCGGCTGGATCGCGCTGTGCGACGAGTCGCACCGGCCCGCCATGCGCACGCCGGTGCTCTGCTACGAAACGCTGCTCGCGGCGCAAAACGGCGAGTTCGACTGGCCCTTGCTCGACGAGCGCAGCGCCTCGAATCTCTGCTACACCTCGGGCACCACGGGCAATCCGAAGGGCGCGCTCTATACGCACCGCTCGGCAGTCCTGCACGCCTATGGCGCATCGCTGCCCGACGCGATGGGGCTCAGCGCGCGCGACGCCATGCTGCCCGTCGTGCCGATGTTCCATGTCAACGCGTGGGGCCTGCCGCACGCGGGGCCGCTCAACGGCACGAAGCTCGTGCTGCCCGGCAAGGACCTCGATGGCAAGTCGCTCTACGAGCTCATGGAAGCCGAGGGCGTGACCTGCTCGGCCGGGGTGCCGACCGTGTGGCTCGGCCTGCTCGCGTATATGCGCGAGGCGGGCGTGAAGTTCTCCACGCTCAAGCGCACGGTGATTGGCGGCTCGGCGTGCCCGCCGGCCATGCTGCGCACCTACGAAGACGACTACGGCGTGCAGGTGATCCACGCGTGGGGCATGACCGAGATGTCGCCGCTCGGCACGCTCGCCAAGCTCAACTGGGAGCAGGCGCAGCGTCCGCCCGAGGCACAACGCGCACTGCTCGAAAAGCAGGGACGCGTGATTTTCGGTGTCGACATGAAGATTGTCGGCGACGACGGGCGCGAGCTGCCGTGGGACGGCGTGGCGTTCGGCGATCTGTACGTGCGCGGGCCGTGGATTATCGACCGGTATTTCAGGCAGGAGAGCGGCACGCCGCTCGTGGACGGCTGGTTCCCGACCGGCGACGTCGCGACCATCGATCCCGACGGCTTTCTGCACATCACCGATCGCAGCAAGGACGTGATCAAGTCGGGCGGCGAGTGGATCAGCTCGATCGAGCTCGAAAATATCGCGGTCGCGCATCCGGCCATCGCGGAGGCCGCGTGCATCGCCTGCGCGCATCCGCGCTGGACCGAGCGGCCGCTGATCGTCGCGGTGAAGAAGCCCGGTGCGCAGGTGACGCGCGAGGAATTGCTGGCGTTCTTCGAAGGCAAGGTGGTGAAGTGGTGGCTGCCCGACGACGCGGTGTTCGTCGACGAACTGCCGCACACGGCCACCGGCAAGCTGCAAAAGCTCAAGCTGCGCGAGCAGTTCCGCCATCACGTGCTGCCGAGCGCGCTGGAGGTGGGCGACAAGTGTCCGCTCGAGCCGCTCGACTCGGATAAGGGCGCGGCCAGTGGTGCCACGGCCAACACGAAATCGGCCGCCACGCGCGGTTAGCGCCTAGCACGCGCCCGAACGAAGCGCAGCCCTCGGGCTGCGTTTTTTTCGTCTGTCTGTCCGACTCCCGCGCATTGGCCGAAGACTCAGTACAAACCCTGGTATCTCGTGCGCAGCAAAAAATTGAACGAACGTTCTTTTTTCGGTATTCTGCGTGTAGACCGGGAATGCCGGACAATGAAGCGGCCAGCGCGTGTGCGTGACTCATGTGAGGCACAACGCGGCCCGCAAGTACGGAGGCAGGCAAATGGCAGTGGATTACACGACTCGCGACGGCGTCGCCGTCATCACGCTCAACAATCCGCCCGTCAACGGGCTCGGGCATTCGACCCGCACCGGCATCGTCGAGGGTTTGGTGCGCGCCAATAGCGATCCGGCCGTCTTGGCGATCGTGATCACGGGCGCCGGCAAGGCCTTCTCGGGCGGCGCCGACATCACCGAATTCAATACGCCCAAGGCGACCCAGGAGCCTACGCTCCACACCGTCATCAAGGAAGTCGAAAAGAGCGCGAAGCCCGTCGTGGCCGCGATCCATAGCGTGGCGATGGGTGGCGGCCTCGAACTCGCGCTCGGCGCGCACTATCGCATCGCCGCACCGGGCGCGCAGATCGCGCTGCCCGAAGTGAAGCTCGGCATTCTGCCCGGCGCGGGCGGCACGCAGCGCCTGCCGCGCGCCATCGGCCTCGAGGCCGCACTCAACATGATCGTGAGCGGCGCACCGGTGCCTTCGGAAAAGCTCGCGAATGCGGGCCTGTTCGACGCCATGGCGCAAGGCGATCTGCTCGAAGAAGCCGTCGCCTTCGCGCGCAAGGCCGCCGACAAGCAAGGGCCGCATCCGCTCGTGCGCAACCGCAAGATCGAGCATCCGAATGCCGAAGGCTTCCTGCAGTTCTCGCGCAATACCGTCGCGGCAATGTCGAAGAACTATCCGGCGCCGGTGAAGTGTGTGGACGCCGTCGCCGCGGGCGTGAAGCAGGGCTTCGATAAAGGCCTCGCGTTCGAGCGCGAATGCTTCCTCGAGCTCGTGCAGACGCCGGAGAGCCGCGCGCTGCGCCACGCGTTCTTCGGCGAGCGCGCCGCGAGCAAGATCCCCGACGTGCCGTCGAGCACGCCCACGCGCGAGATCCAGAAGGTGGCCGTGATCGGCGCGGGCACCATGGGCGGCGGCATCACCATGAACTTCCTCAACGCGGGCCTGCCGGTCACGTTGCTCGAAACGAAGCAGGAAGCGCTCGACCGCGGCATCGCGACGATTCGCAAGAACTACGAAGCCCAGGTCAAGAAGGGCAAGCTCACGGCCGAAAAGCTCGAAGCGCGCATGGCCCTGATCCGCCCGACGCTGTCCTATGACGACCTCAAGGAAGCCGACCTCATCATCGAAGCCGTGTTCGAAGAGCTCGGCGTGAAGGAGCAGGTGTTCAAGCGTCTGGACGAAGTCGCGAAGGCCGGTGCGATTCTCGCGTCGAACACCTCGACGCTCGACGTGGACAAGATCGCCGCGTTCACGAAGCGTCCGCAGGACGTGGTGGGCCTGCACTTCTTTAGTCCTGCCAACGTGATGAAGCTGCTCGAAGTCGTGCGCGGCAAAGACACGGCCAAGGACGTGCTTGCCACGGTCATGCAGGTCGCGAAGAAGATCCGCAAGACGGCCGTGGTCTCGGGCGTGTGCGACGGCTTCATCGGCAACCGCATGATCGAGCAGTACGTGCGCCAGGCGCTCTACATGCTCGAAGAAGGCGCGCTGCCGGCGCAGGTGGACCGCGCGATCGAGAAGTTCGGCTTCGCGATGGGCCCGTTCCGCATGAGCGACCTCGCGGGCAACGACATCGGCTGGGCGATCCGCAAGCGCCGCTACCAGGAAAAGCCGGACATCAAATATTCGAAGGTCGCCGACCGTCTGTGCGAGTTGGGCCGCTTCGGCCAGAAGACCGGCGCTGGCTGGTACGACTACAAGGCGGGCGAGCGCAATGCGCTGCCTTCGAAGCTCGTGGACGACATGATCGTCGCGTACTCGAAGGAAGTGGGCACCGAGCGTCGCAAGATTGGCGATGAGGAAATTGTCGAGCGACTCGTGTACGCGCTCGTGAACGAAGCCGCGAAGATCCTCGAAGAGGGCATTGCTTCGAAGGCGTCGGACGTCGACATGGTCTATCTCACGGGCTATGGGTTCCCGCTGTGGCGCGGCGGCCCGATGCTCTATGCGGACACCGTTGGCCTCTACAACGTGGCGCGCGCAATCCGCCGCTATGCACAGCAGCCGAACGGCGACGCGTGGCAGATCGCCTCGTCGGTTGCCGAACTGGCCGAGAAGGGCGGTACGTTCAACTAAGCCATTTGGTGACGGACGAACATCATGAGAAGCGCTGAAGACGTGCTCTTGCTGATCGATCTGCAATACGACTTCATGCCGGGCGGGGCGCTTGCCGTCGCGCACGGCGACGAAGTCGTGCCGGTCGCGAACCGGCTCGCGCAGAACTTTCGTAACGTGGTGCTCACGCAGGATTGGCACCCGGCGGAGCACGTGTCGTTTGCCGGCAATCACGCGGGGCGCCAGCCCTTCGAGACGATCGCGCTGCCCTATGGCGAGCAGGTGCTCTGGCCCACGCATTGCGTGCAGGGCACCGAGGGCGCCGCGCTGCATCGCGATCTCGCCGTGCCGCACGCGCGCGCGGTCATCCGCAAGGGGCATCACGCCAACGTCGACAGCTATTCGGCGTTTCTCGAGGCCGACCGCACGACGCCCACCGGGCTCGCGGGCTATCTGCGCGATCTCGGTGTGAAGCGCGTCTATTGCTGCGGACTCGCGACCGACTATTGCGTCGCGTGGTCGGCGCTCGATGCGCGCGCCGCCGGCTTCGAGACCGTGCTGATCGAAGACGCCTCACGCGCCATCGACCTGAACGGCTCGCTCGCCACGGCGTGGCAGCAGTTGAGCGCGGCAGGCGTGAAGCGCGCGCAAGCGGCCGATGTGCTGAGCGGCACCGTCTGATGAACGTCCGAAGCTTGTCCAATTCGCAGGATCAACACATTCGCATTGGATCGCACCCCGGGGCCAAAGCCTTGAGTGCGATCGACTGGAGACATACATGACTGATGCCGTAATCGTTTCGACCGCCCGCACGGGCCTCGCCAAATCGTGGAAAGGCGCGTTCAACATGACCCACGGCGCCACGCTTGGCGGCCACGTCACGAAGGCTGCCGTCGAGCGCGCGAAGATCGACCCCGCACGCGTCGAGGACGTGATCATGGGCTGCGCGAACCCCGAAGGCGCCACCGGCGGCAACATCGCTCGCCAGATCGCGCTGCGCGCCGGGCTGCCCGTCTCGGTGGCGGGCATGACCGTGAACCGCTTCTGTTCTTCCGGACTCCAGACGATTGCGCTTGCCGCGCAGCGCGTGATTGCGGGAGAGGGCGACGTGTTCGTGGCCGGCGGCGTGGAGTCCATCTCGTGCGTGCAGAACGAGATGAACCGCCACATGGCATTCGAAGGCTGGCTCAACCAGCACAAGCCCGAGATCTACTGGAGCATGCTGCAGACCGCCGAGAACGTCGCGAAGCGCTACGAGATCTCGAAGGAGCGCCAGGACGAATACGGCGTGCAGTCGCAACTGCGTGCCGCGGCGGCGCAGGCCGCTGGCCTCTTCAACGACGAAATCGTTCCGATGACGGTGCTCGCCGGCGTGGCCGACAAGGCCTCGGGCCAGCTCGTCACGAAGGAAGTGACGATTGCCGCCGACGAAGGCATTCGCGCCGACACGACGCTCGAAGGCGTCTCGAAGATCCGCACGGCAATGCCGGGCGGCGTGATCACGGCGGGCAACGCGAGCCAGTTCTCGGACGGCGCGAGCGCCTGCGTGGTGATGAACGCGAAGGTCGCGGAGCGCGAAGGGCTGCAGCCGCTCGGCATCTTCCGCGGCTTCGCGGTGGCCGGCTGCGAGCCGGACGAGATGGGCATCGGTCCCGTGTTCGCGGTGCCCAAGCTGCTCAAGCAGGCCGGTCTCAAGGTCGAGGACATCGGCCTGTGGGAGCTGAACGAAGCGTTCGCCGTGCAGGTGCTCTACTGCCGCGACAAGCTCGGCATTCCCGCCGACCGCCTCAACGTGAACGGCGGCGCGATCGCGGTCGGCCATCCGTACGGCGTTTCGGGCGCGCGGCTCACGGGCCATGCGCTCATCGAAGGCAAGCGCCGCGGCGCAAAGTTCGTCGTGGTGACGATGTGCATCGGCGGCGGGCAGGGCGCGGCGGGGCTGTTCGAAATCGTTTGATCGCTGCGGGGCCGGTACGGCGCGCGCCGCACCGGCCGCTCAGGTTTTCTCGCGTGCCGCATGCGCCTCACGCATGGCATGCAGCCCACTCACGAGCCTTCCGCCAGGCCTCGCGCGGCTATGATCGCGCCCCTCGCGCAAATGACGAGGCAGGTATCATGACGGCTGAGTCGCGCCCATGCGGCGCGGCCTCCGTTCAAGACAGACTGAAAAGGTGAACCCGTGATTCGTCATATCGTGATGTGGAAATTCAGGGAATCGGCCGAAGGCGCGACACGCGCCGAGAACATCGCGAAGTTCAAGACGATGCTCGAAGGCTGCCGCGATCTCGTGCCGGGCACGTTGCATCTCGAAGCCGGTCTCGCCGAGCCGGGCCTCGCTTCGACGTTCGATATCGTGCTGGTCTCCGATTTCGCCGACAAGGCCGCGCTCGACGCGTATCAGGATCACCCCGATCACCAGATCGTGAAGGACTTCGCCAAGCGCGTGGTCGAGGCGCGCCAGTGCGTCGATTACGTGGTCTGAGGGATTCGAGCTCAACCATGACCGGTACCGCAGATACAACGCAAGACGGCGCGTCCAGCCAGCAGCCGATGATCGAAAGCCCGTTCGTCGATCATCTGGGCGCGCAGCTCGTGAGCGCGCGCGACGGTGCGAGTGAAGTGCTCCTGCCGCTCGCCGAGCGCCATATGAATACGTGGGACGTCGCGCACGGCGGCGTGACCATGACGCTCGCCGACATCGCGCTTGCGATGGCCGCGCGCAGCGTCGCCGCCGATGGCGTGGGCGTCGTCACCGTCGAAATGAAAGTGAACTTCATGCAGCCGGGCCGCGGCGAGCTGCGTGCTTACGGCCGCGTGCTGCACCGCTCGACCACGATGGCCTATTGCGAAGGCGAGATCCGCGACAGCGAAGGGCATTTCGTGGCGAAGGCGCTCGGCACCTTCAAATACATGCGCCGTCTCGCGGTGGGCCGCGATGTGACGCGTCAGCGCCTGCGCAGCGACCCCAACGCAAAACCGGGCCCGAGCGACGGCTGAACGCCGTGCCCGACGCACGCAAGCCGCATGCAGGTTTTTCTTTTCGCATGCGCTTGCGATTCCGCTTCAAACCCGCGCGGTGCCAACCGTGCATCACGACCCCACATCGAACGCCATGACCCAGACTAATCGCCAGATTCTGCTCGCCTCGCGCCCCGAAGGCGCTGCCAGCGTCGATAACTTCCGTCTCGTTCAAACGCCGCTCGCGCCGCTCGCACAGGGTCAGGTGCGCGTGCGCAATCACTGGCTTTCGCTCGATCCGTACATGCGCGGCCGCATGAACGACAGCAAGTCGTACGCGGCGCCGCAGCCGCTCAATGCCGTGATGATCGGCGGCACGTCGGGCGAGGTGGTCGAGTCGCTCAACCCGAAATTCAAGGCCGGCGACAAGGTGGTGGGCATGGGCGGCTGGCAGGAGTACGCCACCTCGGACGGCAGCGACCTGCATGTCGTCGATACCACGCACGTGCCGCTGGCCGCGTATCTCGGGCCGGTGGGCATGCCGGGCGTCACGGCCTGGTACGGCCTGAACCGCATCATCGCGCCGAAGGCGGGCGAGACCGTCGTGGTGAGCGCGGCGAGTGGCGCCGTGGGCAGCGTCGTGGGCCAGCTTGCAAAACGGGCGGGCTGCCGCGCCGTTGGCATCGCGGGTGGTGCCGAAAAATGCCGGTACGTTGTGGAGGAGCTGGGCTTCGACGCCTGCGTCGACTACAAGGCGGGCAATCTCTATCAGGACCTCAAGTCCGCAACGCCAGAAGGCGTGGACGGCTACTTCGAGAACGTGGGCGGTGACATCCTGAACGCCACGCTCGCGCGCATGAACGCCTTCGGCCGGATCGCGCTGTGCGGCATGATCGCGGGCTACGACGGCGAGCCGATTCCGCTCAAGCATCCGCAACTGCTGCTCACGCAGCGCCTGCTCGTGCAGGGCTTCATCGTGAGCGAGCATATCGACGTTTGGCCGCAAGCGCTGTCCGAGCTCGGCGCACTCGTTGCGAAGAAGCAGCTGGTGTATCGCGAGAGCGTTGCAGAAGGTCTCGAAAACGCGCCCACAGCGTTCCTCGGCATGCTCAAGGGCCAGAACTTCGGCAAGCAGCTCGTCAAGCTCATCTGACGAAGGCAACGGGCCGGCCCTGAGCGCCGGCCTTCGCCAGATTTTTTTATTGCTTGTGCAGTACTAACGAATAGGTAAGGGAGCGCGATGTCGGATCCGTTTCAGTTCGAAGGCCGTGTGGCCGTCATTACCGGCGCGGCGAGCGGCTTTGGCCGTGCGTTCGCTCAGCAGGCCGCGTCGCTTGGCATGAAGCTCGTGCTCGCCGATGTCGATGCAGCCGCGCTCGAGGAAACCGTCAAGGCATTGCGCGCTCAGAACGTGCAGGCGATCGGCATGCGCACCGACGTGCGCGACCCGGCGCAAGTGGATGCGCTCGCGCAGGCCGCGCTCGACGCGTATGGCAAGGTCCATCTGCTCTTCAACAACGCCGGAGTGGGCAGCGGCGGCTTCGTGTGGGAAAGCAGCGCGAGAGACTGGGACTGGGTATTCGGCGTGAATGTGATGGGCGTCGCGAATGGCGTGCGCAGCTTTACGCCGATCATGCTCAAGCAGGGCGAGCGCGCGCATATCGTCAACACGGCCTCGGTGGCGGGCCTGCTCGCGCCGCCCGCGATGGCCGTCTACAACGCTTCGAAGCACGCGGTGGTGGCGCTCACTGAAACGCTCTATCACGACCTCAAGAACGTGAGCGAACAGGTGGGCTGCTCGCTGCTGTGCCCGGCGTTCGTGCCGACGGGCATCGCCAATGCCGAGCGCAGCCGCCCCGACGATCTGCGCAACGTTGCCCCGCCCACGCGCTCGCAGCAGGCCGCCGATCTGCAGTTGCAGCGCGCGGTGCGCTCGGGGCGTCTCACGGCTGACGATGTCGCGAAGACCACTTTCGACGCCGTGCGCGAAGGGCGCTTCTACATCCTCACACATCCGGGCATACTCCCATCGGTAAAGCTGCGCCACGAAGACATCGAGACGCTGCGCAATCCCACCGATCCGCTCTCGCTCAAGCCTGAAGTGAAGAAGGCGCCAGATTGATAGCACACCCGCGCGCGCTTTTCCGGCGCGCGCCGTGTGGCGTTCGAGCGAGACCTCATCCGAAAGACTCATGCCGCTCAACGCGAAGATCGCTCTCGTACTCGACATGGTGGCCCGCGCGGGCCGCACGCCTTACCACGAAATGACGCCGCAGGAAGCACGTGCGTCGTATGAAAAGAGCGCGTCGGTGCTCGAGATCGCGACCGCGCCGATGCACTCGGTCGAAGACCTGCAACTGCCCACACGCGATGGCGCGTCTGTTCGCGCGCGGCTCTATCTGCCGGTCGAGCCGCAATGGTCCGAGCCGCTGCCTGCGCTTGTCTATTTCCATGGCGGCGGCTTCACCGTGGGAAGCGTCGACACACACGACGCCTTGTGCCGCATGTTCGCGCGCGACGCGCGCTGCGCGGTGCTCTCGGTCGATTACCGGCTCGCGCCCGAGCACAAGTTCCCGACTGCCGTGAACGATGCGTTCGACGCCTACGCCTGGCTGCACGCGCACGCAGCCGAGTACGCGATCGACGAGACGCGGCTCGCAGTCGGCGGAGACAGCGCGGGCGGCACGCTCGCGACGGTGTGCGCAGTGCTCGCGCGCGACGCGGGCATGCCGCCCGTGTTGCAGCTGCTGATCTATCCGGGCACGGGCGGGCACCAGCAAACGGAGTCGCACAGGCGTCTCGCGCAGGGGTATCTGCTCACGGCGCCCACCGTGCAATGGTTCTTCAATCACTACGTTCGCGATGTGTCCGATCGCGACGACTGGCGCTTCGCGCCGCTCGACGGCACGCACGGAGCGCCCGATTTTCGCGGCGTGGCGCCGGCGTGGATCGCGGTTGCGGAATTCGATCCCCTCGTCGACGAGGGCATAGCCTATGCGCAGAAGCTGCACGAGGCGGGCAACGAGGTCACGCTCGTGCGATTCGACGGCATGATCCACGAGTTCTTCAAGATGGGTGGCTTCGTGGACGATGCGCGGCGCGCGCAGGCGCAGGCCGCGCAGGCGTTGCGCACGGCGTTCGGCACGGGGGATTGATGAGGCGGGTGGTTCGCGCTGAGCCCCAGCTCAGGGCCGGTGACTAGCGCGAACAGGTGTCAGGCGCGACGTCGACCGTGAAGCACTCATGGCGCTCGAATGCGCCCGGCCGCGCGATGCGGTGCGAGCCGTCGTCGTCGCTGCGCTCGCGCGCTTGCACGCTCAATCGATCGCCATTCACGCGCACGCGCAGCGCCGTGGTGCCGCGCGTGCCGTACTCGGGCGTCTCGATGAATGCCGCCGAAAGCGCGCGCTCGCGCTCCAGCGGAATGCCGGTCGCGGGCAACTCGCTATCGAGCGCGACGCTCGGGTCGCGCATCAACTCGATCAGGCGCTCGAGCGGAACGTCCGGGCCGTCCGCCGTGAGCTGGGCGAGCCCCGCGCGCTTGCGCACGAGCTTCGGCCATGGCGTGTCGAGCACGGCATTGGAAATGCCGTGCGTGCCCTCGGGCAGCAGGGCGGGCACGCGTTCGCCGCGGTTGCAGTACCAGGCGAGCTCGCGCCGCTTCCAGTCGCCGACGACCAGATTGAAGCCGTTGTACATCTCGCCGTCGCGCGCGACTTCCTCGAGATAGTCCAGCGGTGTATCGGGCAGTTTTTCGGCGCCTCCGGGCCCGGTCAGCCAGCGCGAAACAAGCGTGCCGCGCGTGGGCGCGTCGGGGCGCATCTCATGCGGCGCGCGGTAGTTGGTGAGGGCCGCGAAGCGCCCATCGCGCGTCATGCCAAGCCATGTCCCGCCGCCCACGAGGTCGCGCCCCGCGAGCACGTCAGGCGCATCTTTCCACCACTGCATGGGCTCGGCGGTACGGCGCAGGAATTCGTCGCGGTTCGCGGCGAGCGTGAAGAGCGCGCCATCGGCTGCGTGCGGCCGCCAGTCGAAGACGATCAGGCACATGGCGCACGGCCTCTGGCAGCAATGGCAAACGCCGCATGTGAAGCGCGCAACGCCTTCGGCGCGCCAGGGCGCGCGAAGGACGATGAAGCGATCCGCGCAAAGCGCGGCGCGGCCTGCGCCACCCTGCAACCCGGCGCCAAGACGTCAGGCCTCGGCGGGCAGTGCGTACGGCAGCGGCAGGATGCGCAGCGTGGGGCCGTCGGCGGCACCCAGATGCACGCTGCCCGACTCCAGCGCCGCGAGCTTGATCTCCGCGAGCAGATCGACACCGCCTTCGGGCGCCGCCGCCGCGTTGACGATCATGCCGCACGGCTGGCCCGGGTCGTCGGAGTGAAAGAGCTCGGCACCGGGGCGTGCGACGTCGAGCCCGGCGGCGACGCTCGCGAGCGCGGTGCGGCGCTTGATCGTGCCGCGATACTGGCTGCGCGCCACGATTTCCTGGCCCGGATAACAGCCCTTCTTGAAGTTCACGCCGCCGAGCACGTCGTAGTTGACCATCTGCGGAACGAACTGCTCGCTCACGGCATGGATGATGCGCGGCTCGCCCGCGCGGATGTCGAGCCAGTCCCAAACGGCAGGCGAAACGGGCTTGAGCGCGTCGCCGAGCGAGGCGAGCTTCGCCTCCACGGCGGCTTTCGGCCCGACCCACAGATAGCGCAGGCGGCCGTGCGCGTCGGGCACGCGGATCAGCGTGCCGGCGGGATCGTCCACCTTCACGTGCACGCCGTCGGGCAGCGCATCGAACACGCGCGCGAGCGCGCCGCGCACGTCGCCCGCGAGGCCCACCACGAGCAGCTTGTCGCTGTCGTCGGTGAGCTTGGCCTTGGCGCGCAGCACGAACATCGACAGGCGCTTTTGCACGCCAGCCTGCACGTCCTTCGAAAGCAGCATGCGGATGGTGTCGCCGGTCTTCCACGTGAGGAACGAGGCGAGCAGGCGCCCCTTGGGCGAGCAGTAGCCTGAGAGGCGCGCGCCGGTCACGTCCAGATGCTGGATGTCGTTCGTGAGCTGGCTGTGCAGGAAAGTGGCTGCGTCGTCGCCATTGGCGTCGATCACGCCGAATTGCGGCAGGATCGCATAGCCGCCGCCCTTGAGAACGGCGTCGAAGTCTTCTGCGGCAGGCGTGGCGATGGAGGACGGGGTACTTGATGCGAGCGGGGAGTTCATGGATTCGGGGAACAGTCAATCCTGACTTTGGCGAGGGCAAGCAGTTATTATATGAGGTCCGCCTGAGTCACGTTACGCATGTCCCTCCTCAAGAAATGCCTTGTTGCCGGCGCCGGCCTTGTCGTGCTTGGCGCCGTCGCAGTGGGCGGTGTCTGGCGCTGGGCGAGCTCGCCCGTGGCGCTCGCCGTCCCGCAACTCGATGTCACCATCAAACCGCATAGCTCCGTGCGCAGCGTCACCGCGCAATTGCGTCGTGGCGGCGTGCCCGTCCAGACCGATTTGTTCGTGCTGATGACGCGCGTGCTCGGCCTGCAAAGCCAGCTCAAGTCCGGCAACTATGAGTTCAAGGCCGGCGTCACGCCTTATGAGGTGCTGCAGAAAATGGCGCTCGGCGACGTCAACGAGTACGTCGCGACCATCATCGAAGGCTGGACCTTCAAGCGCATGCGTGACGAGCTCGATGCGAATCCGGCGCTGCGCCACGACACCGCCGGCATGAACGATGCACAATTGCTCGCGGCGATCGGCGCACCGGCCGCGCCGCAGGGCAGCGGCGAAGGGCTGTTCTTCCCGGACACCTACCTGTTCGACAAGGGCTCGAGCGATCTGGACGTCTATCGGCGCGCCTACAAGCTGATGCAGACGCGTTTGAACGAGGCGTGGGCCGCGCGCGCGCAGGGCCTGCCGCTGAAGTCGCCTTACGAGGCGCTCACGCTCGCCTCGCTGGTGGAGAAGGAGACCGGCAAGGCCGGCGACCGTCCGCTCGTGGCGGCCGTGTTCGCGAACCGGCTCAAGGCGGGCATGCCGCTGCAGACCGATCCCTCGGTGATCTACGGGCTCGGCGCGAGCTATACGGGGCGGCTGCACAAGAGCGATCTGCAGACCAACACTATTTACAATACCTACCTGCGCCCCGGGCTGCCGCCGACTCCAATCGCGCTGCCCGGCGCGGCCGCCCTGCAGGCGGCGCTCAATCCCGCCTCGACCGCCGCGCTGTACTTCGTGGCGCGCGGCGACGGCAGCAGCGTTTTTTCTGACAATCTCGTCGACCACAACAAGGCCGTCGACAAGTACATCCGGGGTAATTAAATGGCGCGGGGCCGATTCATCACGTTCGAGGGCATCGATGGCGCGGGCAAGACCACGCATCTGGCGTGGTTTCGCGAGCAGCTCGAGCAGAAACTCGCCGCCACGGGCCGCTCGGTGGTCATGACGCGGGAGCCCGGCGGCACGCCGCTCGGCGAGACGCTGCGCGAGATCCTGCTGCACGAGCCGATGGACCTCGAAACCGAGGCGTTGCTGATGTTCGCCGCCCGCCGCGAGCATCTGGCCCGCGTGATCGAGCCGGCGCTCGCGCGCGGCGACTGGGTGCTCTCGGACCGTTTCACCGACGCCACCTTTGCCTACCAGGGCGGCGGCCGCGGCCTGCCGCGCGACAAGCTCGAAGCGCTCGAGCGCTGG
The DNA here is from genome assembly GCF_004353915.1 of Paraburkholderia silviterrae. Lineage (GTDB taxonomy): Bacteria > Pseudomonadota > Gammaproteobacteria > Burkholderiales > Burkholderiaceae > Paraburkholderia > Paraburkholderia silviterrae. Next base: position 575,826 of record NZ_SMRP01000002.1, read on the forward strand.
GTCCAGGGCGGCTTCCAGCCCGATCTGACCGTGCTGTTCGACATCGCGCCCGATACCGCGAGCGAGCGGCGTGGCGCCGCGCGCGAGCCGGACCGCTTCGAGAGCGAGACCGACGCGTTCTTCACGCGTACCCGCGCAGAATATCTGCGCCGCGCGGAAGAGGCGCCGTACCGCTTCGCGATCGTGGACTCGTCGCAAAGCATCGACGAGATTCGCAAGAAGCTCGGACAAGTGATCGCAACGCTGTGATTGAAAGGCGTGACTTGCCGTCCTTATGACGTCCGATCGAATTCGCGTAAATTCTCAGAAATATCACTTAATAGATTGATTTAAAACATGATCTACCCGTGGCAATCCGGCGACTGGGAGCGCCTTCAGCAACTGCGCAGCCACTGGCCGCATGCGCTGCTGCTGCATGGCCAGGCCGGCATCGGCAAGCTTCAGTTCGCGCAGCATCTGGCGAAGGGGCTGCTGTGCGAGTCGCCGCATGCCGACGGCCAGCCGTGCGGCGCGTGCCCGGCGTGCAACTGGTTTGCGCAGGGCAACCATCCCGACTACCGCGTGGTGGTGCCCGAGGCGCTGGCCGGCCTGGTCGGCCCCGCCGGCGCCGACGACAAGGAAGACGCCAAAGCCGATAAGGGCGACGGCGACGAGGGCAAGAAGACCCGTGCGCCCAGCAAGGAGATCCGCATCGAGCAGGTGCGCGCGCTACTCGATTTCACGGGTGTGGGCTCGCATCGCGGCGGCCTGCGCGTGGTCGTGCTGTATCCGGCCGAGGCGCTCAACGTCGCCGCCGCGAACGCGCTTCTGAAAACGCTTGAAGAACCGCCCTCGGGCGTCGTGTTCCTGCTCGTTTCGGCGCGCATCGACCGGCTCTTGCCCACCATCATCAGCCGTTGCCGCCAATGGCCGATGAGCACGCCCGCGCCCGAGGAGGCGCAGGCGTGGCTGACCGCGCAAGGCGTGGCCGACCCGGCGGGCCTGCTCGCCGAAGCGGGCGGCGCGCCGCTTGCGGCGCTCGCACTCTCGCAAGACGACAACCGCGCGCTGCGCGACTGGACACTCGGCCAACTCGCGGCAGGCGCCGCGTGCGACGCCTTCGCATGTGGCGAGACGCTGCAAAAACTGCCGGTGCCGCTCGTGCTCGGCTGGCTGCAGCGCTGGGTCTACGACCTGCTGGCCGAGCGCACGGCGGGCCGCCCTCGCTATTACCCGCAGTCGGCAACGGCCCTCGCGCGCTGCGCGGCGCATCTGGACGCACCGGCACTGGCACTCTATCTGAAGACCGTCACGCGCCAGCGTGCCGTGGAAAACCATCCGCTGAATGCGCGCCTCGTGTTCGAGGAGCTTTTTCTCGGCTATCGTGAAATGTTCGCCTGAGATCTTTGTCTGAGCGTGTCTGGCCGGCGTCGGCATGCGCCGCCGCGCGCCGGTCGACCGCATCACGAGCCTTGTCTACCGGGATGCCACCCTCGACAAGCGCGTTGCGGCCCGAGAGGCGCAGGGCTTGCCGCCGCATTTTTCGTTGATTCCTTGCAGTCAGCCTTACCCGTCACTCCATCGCAGGACCGCCCATGTTTGTCGATTCGCATTGCCACATTAACTTCGAGGGCCTCGCCGACCGGCTGCCCGAGCTGCTCGAAAACATGCGCGCGCAAGCCGTCACGCACGCGCTGTGCGTCTCGGTCGACTTCGAGACGCTGCCCTCGGTGCTCGATATCGCGAGCCGCTACGAGAACGTCTATGCGTCGGTGGGCGTGCACCCCGATCATGAGGATGTCCAGGAGCCCACCGTCGCGGACCTCGTGGAGCTGGCGAAGCATCCGAAGGTCGTGGCGATCGGCGAAACGGGGCTCGATTACTATCGCCTAGGCGAGCGCACGATCGAGGACATGGAGTGGCAGCGCGAGCGCTTCCGTGTGCATATCCGCGCGGCGCACGCTACGGGCAAGCCGCTCATCGTGCATACGCGCGCGGCTTCGGACGACACGCTGCGCATCATGGAGGAGGAGCGCGCCGGGGAGCCGGGCGGTGTGATGCATTGCTTCACGGAACCCTGGGCGATCGCCGAGCGCGCCCTCGCGCAGAACTTCTACATCTCCCTTTCGGGCATCGTGACGTTCAAGAGTGCGACGGAGGTTCAGGACGTCGCGCGCCGGGTGCCGCTCGAGCGTCTGCTGATCGAAACGGATTCGCCGTATCTTGCGCCAGTGCCCTATCGCGGCAAACCCAATGAACCTGCGTACGTTAGCCATGTCGGAAGATTCATTGCTCAGCAACGCGGATTGCCGGACGCCGAACTCGGCGCTGCCACCACGCAGAATTTTTTCCGGCTCTTCAAGATTCCGGCCACGGCCTGAGTCGCGAACCGCTCGCGGCAAACTTCCGTTTATTATTTATTATCAATTAGATAGCGAATAACGTTAAGGCTTGACATGAACTTGAATCCGCTTACGTCCACCTTCCACGCTACGCAAGCCCCGCGCGCCGCAGGCGTGCGCCGCATCGCCGCCGCGCTCGCCATCGGCATGAGCGCCGCCTTCCTCGCGAGCGCGCCGGCCCACGCCGCGCCGATCGACTCGCTCGTGAAGGCCGTGAAATTCGACGACGACAAGGGCGTCGCCAAGGACATCGCCAACGGCATGGACCCGAACGTCACCGACAGCCAGGGCATGCCGCTGCTCGTGCTGGCCGCGCGCGAGAAGTCGGACAAGGTGGCGGCGCTGCTGCTCGACAATCCGAAGACCAACATCACCGCCGAGGACAAGGCTGGCGAGAATGCGCTGATGCTGGCCTCGCTCAACGGCGACATGGAGCTCGTGAAGCTGCTCATCACCAAGGGCGCCGAGGTGAACAAGCAGGGCTGGACCGCGCTGCACTATGCCGCGGCGAATGGCCAGGATGACGTGGCGAAGCTGCTGATCGGCTATTCGGCTGACGTCAATGCGCTGTCGCCCAACGGCACGACGCCGCTCATGATGGCCGCGCGCGGCGACCATATGAGCACCGCGAAGCTGCTGCTCGACCACGGCGCCAATCTCAATGCGAAGAACCAGATCGGCATGAACGCGCTCGATTTCGCCAAGCAGTACAAGGCACCCGACGCGATCAAGGATCTCTCGGCGCGCATGGGTCAGACAGCGCAGTAAGGCCACGGCAGGGCCGCAGTGGGGCCGCATCCGGGCTCGAACGCAGGCGCATTCGCGGCGGTGGCGAGACCGGGTGCCCCACGTGCGGCGCCGGCCGCGTCAGGCCATGCAATGCCGCTCGCCGGTCCTTTCGTGAGGCGCCGCACGGCGCGCCCGCAAAAACAGTGCACAATACCGGGGTTGCCGCCGGCCGCCAGCGGGCGGCTCGCGGCGCGGCAAGCGCCGCCCCCAACGACGAATCAAGGAGAATCATGCTGCGGGCTCTGATCTGCGCCGGCGCGCTCGCTGTGCCGATTTCGGCTTTCGCCTTTACCGCCTCCGATCTGAACCGGCTGTGCTCGAAGACCGACGTGGCGTCGCGCAGCGCATGCGCCGCCTACATTGAAGGGGCCGCCGACGGCATTTTCAACACCATCGACGCAATCGGCGGCACGACCGGCCCGCGCGTGGGCCAATACTTCTGCCTGCCGGCGGACGCGCGCTCGGCGCAACTCACCGACGCCGTGCGCAAGTACATCGCCGACAATCCGAATGTCGCCGGCTACAACGCCAGCACGGCGATCTCGCTCGGGCTCGGCAAGGCGTTTCCGTGCAAAACCAGCAACTGAGCCGGCAGCTGAGCCTGTAACCGGCTCTTCGCCCGGTCGCCTGTCCATAGATCTCATCGCGCGCGCCTGACTGCCCGGCAGGCTGCGCATCCGGGCGCGTAGCCCCGGCCGTACGCCGTTGAATCGTCGGCGTACGCTTCAATCGATTCACCAGCGGGACGGCTCACGGGCCGTCAACGCATCTCGCGCCGTCGCGCGCATGACTTTCCCGAACACGCGTCAGATTGCCGCTAGCCTGCTGGCCCCGGCGGCCGTGGCCGCTCTCGTGGCACGTCTCGTGCTGGGCAATCTGATCACCGGGCTGCAAATCGCACTGACACAGCCGATCCGGCTCTGCGACGTGGTTGTCATCCAGGCCGGGTGGGGACGCATCGAAGAAATTACCGGCACTTATGTCTCGTTACGGATCTGGGACCAGCGGCGCCTGGCCGTGGCGCTGCAATGATTCATCGAGTCGAGAATCGGCTCACGAACTGAACGCACAGCAGTTTGCAGATCATCGGCGCGGTGTCCCGTGGCTCGACTACCGTCTGTCGCTCGCCCCGTTGCGCGTGCTCGTGAGTTCGCACCACGCGTTGAGCGTAGCCGGATGGCGCGTTTGCAGGCCGCCCAGCAATGCAAGCCCGCGAGCGAGCCTATAAATAAGAAGCGGCAAAAGAAACAGCCGAGGAAGCAATGGAGCAAACAGGAGGAGCATCTCGATGGCCAGACTGATAGTCGTCTCGAACCGCGTGGCGACGCCCACGGAGACCAAGGGCTCCGCAGGGGGACTCGCCGTCGGGGTGTTCGGTGCGCTCAAGGACGCGGGCGGCGTGTGGTTCGGCTGGAGCGGCGACGTCGTGAGCGAGACGGTGGCGAACGCGGGCCCGACGCTCGCCGAGGAGGGCCACGTCACGTTCGCGACAGCCGGGCTCACGAAGAAGGACTACGACCAGTATTACCGCGGGTTCTCGAACGCCACGCTGTGGCCGATCTTCCACTACCGCAACGATCTCGCGCGCTACGAGCGCGACGAATACGCGGGCTACCGGCGCGTGAACGCGTGGCTCGCGCACAAGCTCATCAAGCTGATCCAGCCCGACGACATGATCTGGGTCCACGACTACCACCTGATCCCGTTCGCCGAGGCGCTGCGCTCCGAGGGCGTGCGCAATCGCATCGGCTTCTTTTTGCACATTCCGTTTCCTTCGCCGCAAGTACTGCTGACGATTCCGCCGCACGAAGAGCTCGTGAAGTCGCTGTCCTGCTATGACCTGCTCGGCTTCCAGACGCGCAATGACCAGCAGGCGTTTCACGATTACATCGTGCGGACCGCGCGCGGCACGGTGCGTGAGCACGGCGAGAACAAGGAGGAGGGCGAGGTAGAGGCCTACGGGCGCAAGCTGCGCACTGGCGTCTATCGCATCGGCGTGTTTCCCGACGAGATCGCCGAGCAGGCCGCGCGCTACGAGAGCCGCCAGCACGTGCTCGACCTCAAGCAGAGTCTCGAAGGGCGCAAGCTCATCATGAGCGTGGACCGGCTCGATTACTCGAAGGGCCTGGTCGAGCGTTTTCACGCGTTCGAGCAGTTGCTCGAGCATTCGCCCGAATGGCGCGGCAAGGTCACGCTCGTGCAGATCGCGCCGCCCACGCGTTCCGACGTGGCGAGCTACAAGGTCATCCGCGAGGAACTGGAGCGCGAGGCGGGGCGCATCAACGGGCGCTATTCAGGGCTCGACTACACACCGATCCGCTACCTGAGCCAGCAATACGACCGCTGGAAGCTGGTGTCGCTGTTTCGCGAGTCGCAGGTGGGCTATGTCACGCCGCTGCACGACGGCATGAATCTGGTCGCGAAGGAGTACGTGGCCGCGCAGAATCCCGCGGACCCCGGCGTGCTGGTGCTCTCGATCTTCGCGGGCGCCGCCGCCGAGCTCACCGGCGCGCTGCTCGTGAATCCGCACGACGCGGCCGGCATGTCGGAGGCGCTCGGCCGGGCGCTCTCGATGCCGCTCGATGAGCGCAAGGCACGCTACCACGTCAATATGGAGGCGCTGCGCCGCAACGATCTGGGCGTCTGGCGCGACCGCTTCCTCGGCGACCTCGCGGCCGTGCCGCAGCCGCGCTGAGCGATCGCGCGGCAGTCCCCGATTGCCCATTCGACGACGCCGCCGACTGGCGACAACGCGCGCCGCGCCCGATTGCGTATCATCGGGCGCTGGCTCAACCCGCGCGCAGGCGCGCCCGCTACGGCTCATGCTCTCCACCCTCGCCATCGCCAACTACCGCTCGCTGCGCGAGCTGATCGTGCCGCTCGGCCCGCTGAACGTCATCACGGGACCGAACGGCAGCGGCAAGTCCAATCTCTATCGGGCGCTGCGCCTGCTCGCGTTGACGGCGCGCGGCGGCGTGATTCCGTCGCTGGCGCGCGAGGGCGGCCTGCAATCGACGCTGTGGGCCGGCCCCGAGCGCTTCTCGCGCGCGGTCGCCAAAGGCGAGTACGCGGTTGAGGGCACCGTGCGCAAAGACGCGGTGAGCCTCAAGCTCGGCTTCTCGGGCGAGACCTTTGGCTATGCGATCGACCTTGGCTTGCCGATGCCCGGTTCGTCGTATTTTTCGCTTGACCCGGTCATCAAGCGCGAATGCATCTGGGGTGGGCCGGTGCTGCGTCCATCGGCTTTGCTCGTGGACCGCCAGGGGCCGATGATCCGCATCCGCGATGAAGAGGCAGGGCGAGGCGAGTGGACCACGCTCGCGCAACCGGTGGCCAGCTTCGACAGCATGATGACGGAGTTCGCCGACCCGCGCAGCGCGCCGGAGATGATTGCGGTGCGCGAGCAGATCCGTTCGTGGCGCTTCTACGACCACTTCCGCACCGACGTGCACGCCCCCGCGCGCCAGGTGCAGATCGGCACCCATTCGCCGGTGCTTGCCGACGACGGCGCGAATCTTGCCGCCGCGCTGCAGACGATCCGCGAGATCGGCGATGGTGGAGCGCTCGACACGGCGGTCGGCGATGCGTTTCCCGGCGCGCGCGTCGAAATCGTGAGCCACGAGGGGCGCTTCGAGGTGGCGCTGCGTCAGGAAGGGCTGCTGCGGCCGTTGCGCGGCGCCGAGCTTTCGGATGGCACGCTGCGCTATCTGCTGCTATCAGCGGCGCTGCTGAGCCCGCGGCCGCCCGCGCTGCTCGTGCTCGACGAGCCGGAGACGAGCCTGCACCCGGACTTGCTGCCGTCGCTCGCGCGGCTCATCGCGCGAGCCTCGGTGCACTCGCAGGTGCTGGTGGTCTCGCATGCGGCGCGGCTCGTCGCGGCGCTCGAGCGCGAGGCGGGCAGCCAGTCGATCGTGCTGGAGCGGCGCCTCGGTGCGACGGCGCTCGCCGAAGACGTCTCGCTTGACGTTCCGGCGTGGAAATGGCCGTCGCGCTGAGCGTGGGCGCCGTGCCGGCTGCGCGCCGCAAGTTGTTTCCACCTGTAACTCGATATAGCAATTGAAAGACTCGCAGCGCGTGCGCCACGCAGGGCGAATAATCGCTAAATGAGCCGCCTCCAGCCGCTCGATGATGCCCTGTGCGGGTCTGTCCCTTCGATGCCCGGCGGTGCGGTCGCGGTACCTGGCTTGCCTTACAATGGCTCGGACCGGCTACCGGATTTACCGCGTGCCTCTTGCGCGGAACACGAAGGAGACAACCGATGAGAATTGCGCAGATCGCCCCGTTGACCGAATCGGTGCCGCCCAAGCTCTACGGCGGCACCGAGCGCGCCGTGTCGTACATCACCGAGGCGCTGGTCGATCTCGGGCACGACGTAACGCTGTTCGCCAGCGGCGATTCACAAACGCGTGCGAAGCTCGAACCCGTGTGGCCGCGCGCGCTGCGCCTCGACCCCGGCATTCGCGACCGGATCGCGCCGCACATGCTGCTCATGGAGATGGTGCGCCGTCAGGCCGATCAGTTCGACGTGCTGCACTTCCATATGGACTACTACTCGTTTTCGGTGTTCAAGCGCCAGGAAACGCCGTTCGTGACCACGCTGCACGGCCGCCTCGACTTGCCGGAGCAGCAACCGGTGTTTGACACGTTCAACACGGCCCCCGTCATTTCGATCTCGAACTCGCAGCGCCAGCCGATACCGCAGGCCAAATGGCTCAAGACCGTCTATCACGGCCTGCCCGAGACGCTCTACACGCCGCAGCCCGTCGAACAGCGCTATCTGGCGTTTCTCGGCCGCATCTCGCCCGAGAAGCGCGTGGACACCGCGATCCGCATCGCGCAGCGCTGCGGCTTGCCGATCCGCATCGCGGCGAAGGTCGACGAGGCCGACCGCGAATATTTCGAACGCGAAATCAAGCCGCTCTTCGCACTCCAGAATGTCGAGTTCGTCGGCGAGATCAACGACAGCCAGAAGGCCGAGTTTCTCTCCGGTGCGCATGCGCTGCTGTTTCCGATCGACTGGCCCGAGCCGTTCGGGCTCGTGATGATCGAGGCGATGGCCTGCGGCACGCCCGTGATCGCGTTCAATCGCGGCGCGGTGCCGGAAGTGGTGGACGAGGGCGTCTCGGGATTTATCGTCGAGGACGAGATTGGCGCCGTCGCGGCCGTGAACCGGCTCGCGCGCGTGCCGCGCGCCGGTGTGCGGCGCCGCTTCGAAGAGCGATTCACGTCGCACCGCATGGCGCAGCAGTACATCGAGGCGTATCAGGCGGTGATACGCGCGAACAAGCGTTCGCGCTTCAAGGTGATCGACACGTCCACGAGCTGAGCGGCTGAAAAGCCTGAGGCGGCCCGAGTCGGGGAGACTCGGGCGAACCACGGCGCTCGCGCACGTGGAGTGATTACAGCTTCAGCTGGGTGATCTTGGTGGTGCCGAGCGAGAGATCGCCGATCAGGCCGCTGTTCGTGAGCACGAAGACTTCCACGGGCTTGACGGCCGTGGTGGTGTCGATCGAGCCGTTCGCGCCGACCTTCACGAGCGCGACCGAGGCGTCGCCGCCGACCGCCCAGCCTTCCGAGGTCCGCAGCCGTTCCAGCGCGTCCTGCGTCATGAAGAGGTAGACGACCGCCTTCGACTGCATGCCGAGCGTCGCGCCCACCGATGCCCCCGTCGTGCTGTAGTAGCCGACCGTGCTGCCGCCGACACGCAGCGCGCCATCGCCATGTTCGCCGCCGATGCCGATGCCCGCCTGGATCACCTGCGGGAACACCAGCACGCCGCGCGCCTTGCCTACGAGTTCGCGCGAGCCCGGCACGGTCTGGAACAGGCGCGAGAGCGTGCCGTCGACGGAAGCGTCGATCGACTGGCGGCGCGCATCGTTGGTTTGAGCGGTGGGCGGATTGTTGCCGGTGGTTGAGCAGCCTGCCAGCGCCGCGCTGGCGAGCGCGATTGCGACTGAAGTCTTCAGGACGAAACGGCGTGCTTGCATGTTGTTCTCCGTTCTGGGTTCCGAAATATCCGAAAGCCGTGCCGCCATGGCGCTTTGCCGATGGCGGGATCAGCTTCGCCGTTATAGCACAGGCTCCTGATTTGCCCGCTCGAGACAGTGCAGTGACAAGACGCGCGTCAGCGTTCCGGCACGGGTTTGGTGGCAGGAGGGCGGCGCAGCGCCCGCTTCACGCCGCCAAGGACGATGCCGATCGCGAGCAGCGCGAGCGCTGGCACGACCCAATAGCCGACGAACGCATGCCATAGATAGCTCACGAGCGTCGCGCGGCGGGTGGCATATTCGTCGAGCGCCGCCTGATGGGGCGCGGCATTCTCTGCGAGCACGGCGGCAGGGCAGCCCAGTGCGCGTGCGCGCTCGGTCGTGCCCTGGCAATGCAGCGGCGCGCCGGCGGCACGTTCGGCGTCGGTGAAAGTCCAGCTCGTGAGCGCGCGCTGAAGATCCGCGCGGTTATAGGCCATCTCGTCCTGAGCCTCGCGCACCACGACGATCATCACCGGTACGAGCCAGAAAACGATCACCACCAGCCAGCGGCGAATCCAGCGGTTCTTGCGTTTCCACACCATCCGCGCCTCCGTGCGATGCGACCGGCATAGGCTTCAGCGTTCGTTCGGCGGCCCGATGGTGACTGCGTGGTTTCGTATCACGGAAGGGCGCCGCTGCAGCCATCATAGGAGAAAAATGGCGTGCAGGCGCAAGCTCGGAGATGCGCAGGCGCACGTGCGGGGCCCGGGTGCACAGGCCCATGCGCAAAGACGGCCTCGCCATGAAAAAACGACGCGCCGCAGCATAGGCCGGGGCGCGTCGCGATGAGGCTAAAGCAGCGCTGAAGCCGGGACCGGGCGCAAACAAGGCGCTTCGGTCACGCGGCGGATCAGCTCTTCGTCGAGAGGCACTGCTTCATGAACGCCTTGCGGTCGTCGCCCTTCTTGTCGCCGGCTTGCGTGTTGCACGCCTTCATCCGCTCTTGCTGCGACATGGTCGGCGCCGGCACGCCAGCGGCCGAGAGGCACTGCTTCATGAACGCCTTGCGGTCGTCGCCTTTCTTGCTGCCGGCCTGGGTGTTGCACGTCTTCATCTTCGACTGCTGGCTATTCGGGCTCATGGCCCCGGAAGCCGGCGCCGCGGGTGCGGCGGTCTGTGCGAACGCCGGCGCGGCCAGCGCGCCGCTCAGCACGATTGCAGCAATGACGGATTGAATCTTCATTGTTCACTCCCATGGGATGTCGACATTGTTGTCGGTAGTCGCGCGAGCAGGCGCCTTATCTTTGCCCATCGCTGCAACCATTATGGCAAAGCCACCCTGAAAACGAACCGGCGGTGCCTTCGGTTGACGCGCGCTCAGGCACAATGAAGCGTGTCGACCCTGCGCGGCATTCGTTGCAGCGCAAACCGCCGACCGCTTTGCATGCCACGGGAGACAAGCGATGCATTACCTCTTGATGTACGACCTCGCCGACGACTATCTCGAACGGCGCCCCGAGCACCGCGACGAGCACCTGGCACTCGCGTGGGCGGCGGCCGGGCGCGGCGAGTTGCTGCTAGCGGGCGCAATCGCCGACCCGGTGGACGGGGCGCTGCTGCTATTCCAGGGCGACAGCCCCGCGGTCGCGCAAGCGTTCGCGCGCGCCGATCCCTATGTGAAGGCGGGCCTCGTCAAGGCGTGGCGCGTGCGGCCCTGGCAGACGGTGGTCGGGGAGCACGCGGCGAATCCGGTGCGCTGATCCCTGGCGCGCGGCGCACCCAGGGCGCAGTTGGTGCGCTCGCGCAGTCGTCTAGCCGGTGAGTGTTGGATGGCTGCGCACACAATGTTCTCGGCCCCTGCATGCCCGCGATCCGCGGCGGCCAACCGGTGTCGCCTGCCAGGTCTCAATCGTCCGTCGCCGCGCGGTCGAGCAAATCGCGCACGGTTTCGTCGTCGACCTGGTCGAAGTCGAAATAGAACTGGCCCACGCTCATGAACGACGCGGGCGTGTGCACGCAGACGAGATCGTCGACGGCGCCCGCGAGCCGTGCGCGCGCACCGGCCGGCGCGACCGGCAGCGCTGCGATGATGCGCGCGGGGCCAAGCGAGGCGAGCGCGCGCGCGGCGGCCTTGATCGAGGCGCCCGTGGCCATGCCGTCGTCGATCAGGAGCGTCACGCGTCCTGCCACGGGCACAGGCGGCCGCGCGCCGCGGTAGCGGGCCTCCCGCCTGCCCAGCTCGATGCGTGCGAGGGAGAGCGCGCTCTGCAATTGCGCCTCGCTCACGCCGGCTTCGCGGATGAGCGTTTCGTCGACATATTGCGCACCGTTCGAGGAGAGCGCGCCCATCGCGAGCTCCGGCTGCCAGGGCATGCCGAGCTTGCATACGGGCAGCACGTCGAGCGGCGCGCGCAGCGCCTCGGCAACTTCGAACGCAACCGGTACGCCACCGCGGGGCAGCGCCAGCACGACGATATCGCGGCGCCCGGCGTAGGGCGCAAGTTGCGCCGCGAGCATTTGTCCTGCTTCGCGGCGATCGGTGAAGGGACGTTCCATGAGCGACTCCGGTCCCGTGCATGGCTGAGGTGGAACGATCTGTCCAGTGTGCCACGTGCTGCACCTGCGTGAGCGGAAATCGCGGACAAAAAAGGGCGCTTGGGAATGACTGGCATTCAGGCGCATGCTTCGCAGCCGCGGGCTCATTTGCATACGCCGATTTCTCGTTTGGAGCGGCACGCCGGCATGGTTACGATGACCTCGAACCTTTCATCGACGAGGTCCGTGCCATGTCCGATTCCGCCTGTTTTTCGACCCGTATTTCAGCCGCGCCTCCTGCCAATTTCGCGCCGCGGGTCGTCGAGCCCGCGCAAGCCGATGCGCCCGACGGACTCGGGCTCGCGCTGGAACTCACGTTGGTGCGGCCCGTGGACGGCATCGCGGGGCAAGCGCTGCGCATTCATCTGCGCCATGGCGCGCGCATGGAGCAGGCCGAGACGCTGCGCGACCTGCTGCACCAGGTGGGGGCCGACATCGTCGTGTCGTGAGCGGGTTGGCGCTCAGTCGAGCGGCGTCGCGAAGAGCGCGTCGAGCAGATTCGACGACGAAGGCTCGGCGAGCCGCACCAGCGTTTCCACCATGTGCACCTGGCAATCCACGAGCGGGATCGCGCGAATCCGCCGCGATTCGCCGAACTCCGCGCCCGCGATGACGCCCGCGCCCACCCCCTGCGCGATGGCGGTCTGCAGCCCCTCGCGGCCATCCACATAGAGCACGGGCTCGACCTGCAACCCTTTGCGCACCAGTTCCGCCTCGAGCATCTGCTGTGTGACCGATTGGGCCTCGCGGAAGATCATCGGCTCGCGCACCAGCTCTTCGTAGGTCATGCGGCGCTTTTTCGCCGCGGCGCTCTCGGCGGGCACGACCGCCACCAGCGGGTCCTCGCGCAGCACGCGCGAGTGCAGGCGGCTGTGCACCTGGTGCGCAGCCGTGATCGCGGCGTCCACCTCGCTCGACAGCACGCGCCGCATGCACTCGGTGGCGTTCGCGATGGCGAGCTTCACCACCACGCCCGGATAGCGGCGCCGGAACGCGCCGATCAGCTTGACGGCGAGGTCGGGCGCGTCGGCGACCAGTGCCAGCTCCCCCGATTCCAGCGCACCCGCCGCTTCGAGCAGGCGCCGCGCGTCGCGCTCGCAGCCCACCATCTGGCGTGTCACCGCGTAGAGCCGGCGCCCGAGGTCGGTGAGCTCGACGCCGCGCGGCGCGCGCTCGAACAGCTTCACGCCGAAATCCGCTTCGAGCCGCCGCACATGGTCGGAGACGGCCGGCTGGGTGAGCGAGAGCGCCTGTGCGGCGCGCGAGAAGCCGCCGTGCTCGGCAACGGCGTGAAAGGCACGCAACTGGGCGTATTGCATGGTGGTCGGCTCCCGGCTCGAAGATGCGCCCATCCGCGCCCGAGACGGGTCGAGCGGGCACAGCAGTGATGGTATAAGTTTTATCGATATGAACATCGATTATATCGATTTTACCTATGTGCTGCGCTGCAGTAATGTGTCGGCTTTCCTGCTGACTATCACTGGAGCAGCTGCATGACCATCCCTGCAGACCCGTACCTGTTGACCCCCGGCCCGCTGACCACGGCCGCAACGACCAAAGCCGCGATGCTGCGCGACTGGGGCTCGTGGGACGCCGATTTCCGGGCAATGACGGCACGTCTGCGCAGTGCGCTGCTGGAGATCGCCGGCTGCGACGCCCATGATGCAAACGGCGAATACGACTGCGTACCGCTGCAGGGCAGCGGCAGCTACTGCGTCGAGGCGATGCTCGGCAGCTTCGTGCCGCGGGACGGCCACGCGCTCGTGCTCGCCAACGGCGCCTACGGCAAGCGCATTGCCACCACGCTGCGCTATCTGGGCCGCCGCCACACCGTGCACGACACGGGCGACTATCTGCCGCCGCGTGCCGCCGACGTCGAGCGCCTGCTCGCCGCCCACGCCGACATCACGCACGTCGTCGTGGTGCACTGCGAAACGAGTTCCGGCATTCTCAACCCGATCGAGGAGATCGCCGCCGTCACGGCGCGCCATGGCCGGCGCCTGCTGGTCGACTCGATGAGCGCCTTCGGCGCCGTGCCGCTCGACATGCGCACGCTGCCGTGCGAGGCCTTCGTCTCGTCGGCGAACAAGTGCATCGAGGGCGTGCCGGGCTTCGGCTTCGTCGTGGCGAAAAAGGCGGCGCTCGCGGCCGCGAAGGGCAACAGCCATTCGCTCGCACTGGATTTGCACGATCAGTGGGACGTGATGAACCGCACCGGACAGTGGCGCTTCACGCCGCCCACGCACGCCGTGGCCGCGTTTCTCGAAGCGCTGCGCCTGCATGAGGCCGAGGGCGGCCAGCCGGGGCGTCTCGCGCGCTACGCGCGCAATCGCGACGTCATGGTCGAAGGCATGCGCGCGCTCGGCTTCGAGCCGCTGCTGACCGAAGCGTGGCGCTCGCCGATCATCGTCACGTTCTTTTCGCCCGCTCATCCGTCGTTCAGCTTCGCGCGCTTTTACGAATTGATGAAAGAGCAGGGCTTCATCATCTATCCGGGCAAGCTCACCAGTGTCGAGAGCTTTCGCATCGGCTGCATCGGCGCGCTCGACGAGGCGGTCATGCAGCGCGTTGTCCAGGCCTGCGGCGCCGCTTTGCGCACGCTTGGCGTGCCCAGCGGCGCGCCTGCGCATGCGGCGCTCGACGCCCGCGAGGCGCTCGCGGCCTGAGGACGGTGTGCGTGCTGCGCGCTTCCAGGCGCGCAGCCTTTCCCTCCAATCCAGACACACGAACTTTTGCAGCGCATTTTGCAGTGCATCTTCCAGGACTTACGGAAATGAAATACGTCAAGGCAGTGATCTTCGACTGGGCCGGCACGGTGGTCGACTATGGCTCGCGCGCGCCCATGGGCGCGTTCGTCGAGACGTTCGAGCAGTTCGGCGTACCAATCACGATCGAAGAGGCACGCGGCCCGATGGGCATGGCCAAGCGGCCGCACATTGCGGCCCTGATGGCGCTGCCGCGCGTCGCCAAGGCTTGGGAAGCACGCCATGGCCATGCGCCCGGCGAGGCCGATATCGACGCGGTCTACGACGTGTTCGTGCCGAAGAACGTTGCCGTGGCCGCACAATATAGCGACGTGATCCCAGGGGTCGCGGCCGTCACCTCGCAACTGCGCGCCGATGGCGTGCGCATCGGCTCGACCACGGGCTACACGCGCGAGATCATCGACCAGATCGTGCCGGGCGCGGCCAGGCAAGGCTTCACCGCGGACAGCATCGTGTGCACGGGCGACACGCCCGAAGGCCGGCCGTCGCCGTACATGATCTACCGGACGCTGCCGCAGCTCGGCGTGTGGCGCGCGCGCGAAGCGATCAAGGTGGACGACACCGAAGTGGGTATCGAAGAGGGCATCAACGGCGGCACCTGGACCGTGGGCGTGGCCGTCAGCGGCAACGCGTTCGGCCTCACCGAGGACGAAGTCCGCGCACTCTCGCCGGAAGACTTCGCGCAGCGCCGCGAAGCCGCCGTGCAACGCCTGCGCGCCGCAGGCGCGCACTATGTGATCGACAGCGTCGCCGACTTGCTGCCCGTGGTCACGGAAATCGAAACGCGGCTCGCACGCGGCGAGCGTCCCTGAGTTGCCGTGAGTTGTCCTGATCTCGCCTGATCAGGTGCGAGCGGCGAGCGCGATCCTGGCGGCTCGCTGCCGCCAGGATCGCTTCCTTAAAGGCGATCGAATCCGATCTCGCCCGGTCATGCCGCGCCGCTCACCACGTCGCGGCAAACGCCTTCTGCACCTGTGCGGGCGAGGTGATGCCGTTGGCGATCAGCAATTGCGTGAGTACGCGCGCTTTCTGCGGATTCAGGTCGAGTGAGACGACGAAGCCGCTCGTGTCGTCGTTCACTTCGACGTTGCGGTTCACGAATCCCGACCCCACGCGCGTTGCGCGCACCACCACGATACCTTGCTTCGCGGCGCGCTGAAGCGCCTCGAGCGCCGCTTTCGAGGTGTTGCCGTCGCCGACGCCCGCCAGCACGATGCCCTTGGCCTTGTTGGCGATGGCGTTGTCGATCTGCACGCCGTCCATGTTGGCGTGCGAATAAACGATCTCGACGCGCGGCAGCTGCTCGCCCGAGGGCAGCGCGTACTTGTGGCTGTCCGGCTGGAACGCCGGAGCGAGAAAGCGCACGCTTGCGGGATCGACGTAGCCGATCGGGCCGCTGTTGGGCGAAGCGAACGTCTGCACGCTCGTCGTGTTCGTCTTGGTGGTCGCGCGCGCCGACTGGATCGTGTCGTTGAGCACCACCATCACGCCGCGCCCGCGCGCCGCCGGGCTCGCCGCCACTTCGACGGCTTCGTAGAGATTGCTCGGGCCGTCCGCGCTCGTGGCCGTCGAAGGCCGCATGGAGCCCACCAGCACGACGGGCTTGTCGGTATGCAGCACGTTGTCGAGGAAGAAGGCCGTTTCCTCGAGCGTGTCCGTCCCGTGCGTGATGACCACGGCGTCGGCTTCGTTACGGTCGAAGATTTCCTGGATGCGCCGCGCGAGCGCGAACCAGACCTTGTCGTTCATGTCCTGCGAGCCGATTGACGCCACCTGCTCGGTGCTGAGGTGGGCGAGCTTTTCGATGCCGGGCACCGCTTGTACGAGTTGCTGCGCGCCCACGGCGCCCGCGTTGTAGGCGTTTGCCGCGCGCGTGTCCGCCTGGCCCGCAATCGTGCCGCCGGTGGCGAGCACGGCCACGCGCGGCAGCGCGGCGGATGCAGTGGTGGAAGTGGCGGTGGCTTCACCGGCGGCCAGCGAAACGCTAGTGGGCAGGGCAGTGGCGGCAAGCACGAATGTGGCGGCAAGGCATTTGGCGCGGATGGCGTTTCTCATGATTGTTTTCCTTGGCGGTTGATAATCGTTTTTAAAATGAGTGCTGCGGAAAAAGATTATTCGCCAATTACGGATAAATTCAATGCCGCCCTGGAAATATATTGATTTATATCGCATTGAATTTGAATCTAAAATGGAAACGCGCGAACGAATTGCTCAATAATTTGAAACTCAGAAAATGTTTCTTCCCGCCCGGATAATAAACCGGACGCCAGCCGGATTAGTGAATTCGCCGGCATCGGCCAGTATCGGGCCGTTTTACGGTGTAGCGCGGCCTGCGCTACCATGGCCCCCCTCGATGCCACCGCCGAATGTGTCCCATTCATGAAGACGTTTGTGCTTTTCGTTGCCACCGCGCTTGCCGAGATCGTGGGCTGCTACTTGCCGTATCGCTGGCTGCGCGAGGGCGCGAGTGCGTGGCTGCTCGTGCCCGCCGCCGTTTCGCTCGCGCTTTTCGCGTGGTTGCTCACGCTGCATCCGAGCGCGGCGGGGCGCACCTACGCCGCTTACGGCGGCGTATACGTCTGCGTGGCGATGCTGTGGCTGTGGGCTGTGGAAGCGATCCGGCCGAGCGCCTGGGATTGGGCTGGCATGGCGCTGGCGCTGGCCGGCATGGCGCTCATCGCGTTCCAGCCGCGCTGAATACGCGCGGCGTTTCAGGCAACCGAGTTGACGTTCGGGAATTTCGCGCGGAATGCCGGCGGCATCGGCACGACTTTTTTCGACTCGTAGTCGAAGAAAACGAACCCCGACTTTGCCATCGCGACAAGCGCGCCGTCCGCGGGCCGCGTAATGCGGAAAATGATGTCGCCGCCGTACTTGTTGAAATCCATGATGCCCACCTCGAAACACAGCTGGTCGCGCGCGTAGGCTTCGGCACGATAAGTGGTCGCGAGATCCGTGACGATGATGCTGATGTGGGCGTCCTTCATATCCTCGATGCCGGTGTCGAACAGGAAGCGCGCCCGCGCCTCCGAAATCATCGAGATCATCGAGTCGTTCGCAAGGTGGTTCGCCGAGTTGATGTCGGTGACGCGCACCGTGAGATGCGTCGAATAGAAGTACTGGTCTTCGGGAAAATGGAGCTCGATGCGGGCCATGGCGCGATGCGTTGAGTTGGAATGAGGGGCGCGGCGCGGGGCGGCTGGTCATTTGCAGCGTGTGCGCCGGCGCGCGCAAACCCCGATTTTATCGGTTTGCGGCGCCTCGTTGTCGGGCTCGCCGCAGGTGGCCGATGGGTGGCCGATGGGTGGCCGATGGGTGTCCGACGGGTGCCCGATGGGTGGCCGCGAATGGCCTCGATTCGCGGCGGGACAATGGCACAGGCGGGCGCCGCCTTAGCGCCGGCTCGCGGCTCGCGGATCGCGCACCATGCGGAAATCGAGCCGATAGGGAATCGGGGCCGCGGCGAGCGCCGCGCGCTCTTCATCGGGGCTCAGCGCGCGACCGAGACGCCGGCTTGCGCGCGTGATCTGGAGTGCAGACCAAATTTCGTCGAGCGCGGTTTCGCCTTCGCGGATCGTCGCAAATTCGTAGTCGAGCCATTGCTCGGCCAGGTCGAGATTCCCGTCGAGCAAGGAGAGCCGCGCGCGTATCAGCCGGATGCGCTCGTGGCGTTCGGCGTCCGGGCCCAACCCGGAGAGGAAGCGCCGGAGCGCGGCGATCCGGTCGTGCCGCAGCAGCCATTCGGCGATTTCGGTGGCGAGTTGGGGCGGCGCATCGGGCGCATCCCATGCGCTCAGATAGAGCCGCTCGGCCGCTTGCACATTGCCCTCGGACAATGCGAGGTTGCGCAGCGAGAGCGCGTTCGGTCGCAACGCGTGTGCACGCTGGAAGAAAGCATGGGCCGGCTCCGTGTGGCCGCGATCGAGCGCGATGATGCCAAGCGCCAGCGCATGCAGCCAGGTCTCGCCATGCCTGGCCGACGAATCGAGCAACTCCTGCTGCCAGTGATCTCCCGCAACCCAGATCTCGGGCAGCGCGGCGAGCGACCCGGCAGAAAACCGGCCCGTCTCGGCAAGCTCTGCCCATGGGCGCGCGACGTCCGGCGGCGCGTCGAAATCGAGCCCCGATGCGACCGGCCGGCCAGTCAGGACTTCGTGCAGTTGGCCCCAGATCGCGCCGCGATAAAGCCGGCGCGACACCGGCTTTATCGCGTGAACCCGCATGCGCGCGTCGAGCGAGGCAAGCGTGTGCGCCGGAAGTTGCGCGTCGAGCGCGCGCCGCACCGCCGAGCAGGCGGTATGCCAGCACGGATCGTGCGCGGCCGGGGCAGCGAGCGCGAACGGCATCCAGCACTCGGTCCATTCGAGCGCGCCGCCGCCGGGCAGCATGAATTCCTGATCCTGCGTTGGTGCGATGCCGGCCTGGATCTCGACATACTCCGTGTCGCCGGGCCGCCCGAGCACCTCCATCCAGTGTCGTCCGCCGGCGCCGGTGCCGAAGAAAAACATTTTGCGGCCGCGCATCCCGGATGTCGCGGTTTGCACAATGCCGCGCCCCTCGTGGTCGAGCGCGGCGATCCAGAGCCGGTCCGCATCGGGCTTGCGGAAGAACACCGACGTGGCAGCGTGCCATCGCGCCGGATAGCTGGCGTCGAAACCATGGGCATTCAGTGCGAATCGCTCGAGATGATTGTCCGGCAGCACGTGTTCGATGCCGTAATCGGCGGGCGCGAGCACGCGCATGCCGGGCCGATACGGAACCGCGGCATTGGTCCACCAATAGCAGGCAATCTGCGTGGGGTTGGGATTGACGATGCGGCCGTGCACGTAAAGGCGGCTTTCGCCGTGCGGCAGGAACAGGTCGACTTGCCAACTGGCCTCGCGGACTCGATCGAATTCATGGAGCCGCAGGATCGGGCCGTCGTCCGTTTCGACGACGCCGCAGAAAACCGCTGCACAGGTAAAAGGCGTATGCCCGGGAATCAAGCCATTCCATTCGATGCCGCCGGAAAACCACGCATTGAGCGCCGCCAGATTCGCGGGCTGGAATACGGGGTTGCGAAACAGCAGTTCCGCTCCGTTGCTCAGATCGATGAGAGAGGCGAGGCGCCCGCCAAGACCCGGGAGCACGGTTGCGCGCAACAAGCCGTTGTCGAGCACGACTGCATCGAGATGGCCGGGCTGCAAGTGACGGTCGTAATCGTCCTGGACACGGTACGGCAGAATCGACGCGTCGCCCCAGACGAAGGCATGTTTGCGTTCGTCCGCGCTCAGATTATTGGCGGGCGGCGCCGGATTCGCCGACGTGGGCTGTTGCCAGCGGAATATCGGCAACGGGTTGGCCGGACCCAGGCGGGAGACGGGCAGGGCAAGACGCTCGGTGCGTATGTGTGTCATGACAACCTTCCGGCTGCTGGGCGGTGGCCATCTCTCAAGAAGGCGAGACGAGCGCCAGCCAGGCCGGAAGAGTCGCGCGGGAACGCATACGGTTTTTGCTAGACGCGGGGCAGATCGTCCATCGACTTCTCGACGCTGCCGTCGGGGACTTCCATATCGATTCCGTCGACCCCGTTCGGGTGCGGAACCGTCTTGATCTTTGGCCCGAGGAACTTCATCCCGCCCAGCGTGAAAACGGAATACACCACCGCGCCCAAGCGAATATCGTGCGCGACGTCCGCCACTTCAGAGATCCTGGGCGGCGAGAGCCAGTCATGGGAATGAGGGTCAATTGGCGCCCAGCGCACGTGCGTCACCCGGTCCGTTGACGCGCTGATACGCACTCCGTCGACAGCAAACGTAGCCATAGTCACCTCCTTCGAAGCGAGATTAATATGCTAGTCCGTTCGACGGCGGCTGGAAAGCGGCGAGAACGCTACGCCGCCTCTGGCGTGCCATGGAAAGCCAGAGGCGTACGAGCGCACTTAGTGGTACGTCGTGGTCGTTGATTGCAGCTTCGTCAGCGTGCCGTCTTTGAAGCGGAACCAGCCTTGCGGGCCCTGCATCACGACTTCATCGGGCTGCCAGTACACGCGCTTGACCGTCATGCGCACGTTCGCGCGTTTCACCAGCGGCGGACGGCTGCGAAAGTCGTAGAGCACCGGGCCGTAAGCGGTCTGCACGAGCATGCGCGTGATGGTGCCGCCATCGTGGCCCATGTCGTCGAAGTGCTCGAGCGTCTTTGCGCCGAAACGGTCGAAAATTTGCTTGTCGAGCAGAGCCAGGTAATCGCGGTCGTCGCGCACGAATTGCAACGTGCCCGCGGGTGTGGCGAGCGAGTCGGACGCGTTGCTTTGCGCATGAGCGCCAGTCACGAACGAAGTTGCCGCGAGCGCAGCGAGCAAGAGGCGTTTCAATTTCATATTGCTTTCCAGATTGAGCGGCAACTCCGGGGACGGAGTGCGCCTGATAAACGGTGCTGCGGGGCATTCTCGCCAATTTTCGTCGATACGTCGAATGTCCCTGGCCGGCCGTGCCTGACCGGCCGTGCTGCAACTCACTTTGCTCTCGCAAAAGCCTCGCCGATCTGCCGTGCGCGCTTGACTTCGTCGCTGTGCAGGTAGATCGAGGTCGTGGACACGGAGGCGTGCCGCAGGTTGTCCCGCACGGTGGTGAGCTCCGCGCCGCGACCCAGTGCGTGCGTCGCATGGGTGTGGCGCATCCAGTGAGGGCTCGCGCGGCGCAGCTTTTGCGCAAGCGGCGCGTGGTCGGCCTCGATCGCGCCGGCGGCCAGCAAAAAGAAGCGCCGCATCACCATCCAGAGCCGCACGCCGCTGATCGCCGCGTCGCTGTCGGCTTCGAGGCTGCCGATGACCGGCGTGGCCGGATTCCAGCGCACCGGCATCACCGGCAGTTCGCGCTCGGCCAGGTAGCTTGCCAGCGCGTCCCACGCGAGCGGCGGCAGCGCGACGCGCGCCAGTTTCTTTCCCTTGCCCGTCACGCGCAGCCAGTGATCGCCGTGCGGATCCGTTTCGACATGGCCCAGCGTCGCCCCGACCAACTCGCTTGCGCGCAGTCCGGTCGCATACGCGAAATCCAGCAGAAACCGCAGGCGACGCGCCGCTGGAGCCGACCAGCCGTACGACCACTCCAGACCCTCCGCAATCGTGCGCACGAGCGCCCATTCGCCCTCGCTGAACGCGTGCGAGGCATCCAGCGCAGATGCCGCGTTGCCGCCGCGCACTTTCACACCGGCGAACGGATTCGCGAGCACGTAGCGCTGCTCGATGAGCCAGCGGAACAGGGCGCCGAGGATCGACAGCGCATGCGCGACCGAGCGCGCCGAGAGGCTGCCGTTGAACGGCCGCCAGTCCGGCGAGGTGCGCGTTCGCACCGGCCCGACCCAACGGCCGTGCGGGCTTGGGTGGCGCAGGAAGGCGCGATACGCGATTGCGTCTTCCGTGGTGAGGGAGGAGAGCGCGCGGCCGCGCTCGACGATGGCCCACAGGATCAACCGCTCTGCCTCCTTGCGGTAGGTGCGCTGCGTGGCCGGCGATTCGTGCAGCGCGAGCCAGGTTTGCACGGCCTCGTAATCGTTGGACGCATCGAGCGTGCAGGTGGCCTGTGGAGCGCGAAAGGTGCCGGCCGTGCCGTCGACCTCGTGCGGCAGCCTGATGGCTTCCCAGGGCACGATGTCGCCGCGCTGGCCCGCGACCACGAGCGCGCGCGCCTTTTCCGTGAGTGCGGGCCAGTCCGCGAAGAACGCCTCGATGGCGCGCGCACTTGCCATGCCGAGTCCCGGCACGGCTTTCCACCACTGGCGGCGGCGCGGGATGCGCACGGTGAGGTCGGCCAGCGTCGTGATGCCGTGCGCGTGCAGCACACGAACCGCGCGCGGCGTGAACCACTGCGCGATGTCGTCGGCGATCTGGGGCTCCGGCGGGCGTGCCGTGCGCAGGATATCGATGGCCTGCGCGACGGCCTTCGCGTGGCGCTCGCGTTCCTCGGCGGGATGATCGAGCAGGGCAGCGAGATCGTCACGATGCGCCGCGCGCGCGATGCCCAGCAGCCTGCGCCGGATCGCGCCGAGCACGCCGCGCGCGGATTTGTTCTCGCCGAGCCTTGAAGGCAGGTAGCGAACGACCGCCTGGCGGACGGGCAGGCCGGCATACCAGGCGCGCAGCACCGCGAGTTCGTCGGCATCGGGAAAGCCGGGTGGTGTGGCACAAGGCGGAACGTGAGGGCGAGTGAGGCGGTTTTTCATGCTCACGAGTTTAAGTCATAAATACAGACCTTATGATAAGAAAAGTTATCTTAATAGTGACATCGACATTCAGCCAGCTAGCGACGATGGGCCTCCCGAAAAGGGAAATAGAAGTCATGTCATACGAAGCGTTCCGTTCACGCGTCAAGGCACGTGAACGGGGTGGGAGTAGGGCGGACGTTTCGGAAACCTCGCTGTCGTTGGTTGGATCCTGACGTTAGCTTGCCTGGTTCAGTCCGCAGACCCGAACGATCTCTTCCTCGACTTCGCGCAGTCTGTCTTTGCCGAAGAAAATCTCGTCACCCACAAAAAACGTCGGTGAACCAAAGGCTCCGCGCTCGAAGGCAGCTTGAGTATTCGCCAACAATGCCGCTTTCACCTCGGGATCTTGCGTGCCTTCATAGATTGCCTTGCCATCGAGGCCGGCTTCCCGCAGGGATTGCACGATGATCTCAGGATCTTCCATGTTGCGCTGTTGCTCCCACACGTGAGCGTAGACCGCGTTCACGTAAGGCATGAAGCATCCTTGACGCTGTGCCGCCATTGCGCCGCGCATGATTTGCAGGGTGTTGATCGGCCAAAAGGGATTCTGGCGATAACCATCAATGTTATTTTTGGCGATGAAACGCTGAGTTTCCAGCCTCTCATAGGCGACTTTGTTCACGATGCCGGCAAACGCTTCAGCAGGGGAGCGATTACCGGTCAGCTTGAACAGACCGCCCAATAGAATGGGCACGTATTCGAACTCGACACCCGTGCGGGCGGCGATGGTCGGAATGACCTTATGGCAGAAGTACGCGTTCGGGCTGCCAAAGTCGAACAGGAACTGGACACGAGACGATGTCATGAGCTACTCGCAGGCAATGGTGGCAAAGCTTCGGTGGTTTGAAAGCGGACTGTGTCGCCTGGCTATCAGGAGATCTATGCCGTCGTGATTACCAGGCCTCCATCCACGGGCGCAGTTCCGTCTCGTGAGTCCAGGCATTGCGGGGCTGCATGTGAATCTGGTAGTAGGCCTCAGCAATGGAGTTGGGATCGACGATGCCGTCTTGTTCCTTGAGCGCGTAACGCTGCGGGAAGTTGCTCTGGATGAATTCAGTGTCGATGGCGCCGTCGATGATCGGATGGGCAACATGAATGCCCTTGGGCCACAACTCGCGCGCCATGCTTTGGGCGAGCGCCCTGAGTCCGTGCTTGGCACCCGAGAACGCCGCATAGCCGGCGCGGCCGCGCAAGCTGGCCGTGGCGCCCGTGAAGATGATCGTGCCGCGTGCGCGCGGCAACATGGCCTTGGCGACTTCGCGGCCCATGAGAAACCCGCCGAAGCAGGCCATTTCCCACACCTTGAAGTACACGCGCGCGGTGGTTTCGGTGATGCTGAACTGGACGTTCGCGCCAATGTTGAAGACCGCAACCTCGATGGGGGCAATGTCGCGCTCGATTTGCTCGATAAGCGCCACCATTTCCTCTTCCTTGCGCGCGTCGGTGCCGAACGCGTACGCGTCGCCGCCGGCCGCCTTGATCTCCTCCACGACCGGTGCGAGTTTGTCCACCTGGCGGCGCGTCATGCACGCGATATACCCTTCGCTGGCGAACCGGCGCGCGATCGCGCTGCCCGTTGCATCGCCTGCACCAATGACCAGAATTGCTTTCTTGTCCGACATTTCATTCTCCGCGTGACAGGTAACGTTTGAGATGATGATCCTGATCGCCAGTTCGATGACAGGTCTCCCAGTAAACAATGGCGGCTTCTCGCATGGTGGGGTCGGATCCTGTGGTGGCCTCGGATATTAAACTGCATTGCAGAATTTAAAACTGCATATAAGTCTAGTTCTTGGGCTTCCGGGGCGTCAATATTGGCGGAATCCCTAGTATTTTGGGTCTATGTATAGCTGCGGCAATCGATCATCATTGCGATGTGTTCTGCAATGCGGTTTCATGAACCGATATCGAGCCAACGCCGATGACAGCGGAACGCTGTCGAGCGATACCCGACACCCAATACGGAGACGTGTCCATGCAAGAAGCCAGGCAGTTGAGCGAGCAATACTCGCGCATCCATCAAATTATCGAGCCGTGGGTCAGCCAGCGTCCGGATGGCGTTGCCTTGCAGGACAAGCAGCGGCGCCTGACGTACCGCGAAGTCGATGCTGCAATCCGTCATGTGAGCGAGCGGCTCATTGCGTTGGGCGTGCGCCCCGGTGATCGCGTTCTGGTCGTTGCGGAGAACTGTGTGGCCGCAGGCGTCCTGGTGATGGCGCTGAGTGCGGTCGACGCCTGGGCCGTGGTGGTCAATGCCCGTCTCTCGGCGCGAGAGATCGAAACGTTCCTCGATCATTCAGGCGCGCGGCGCGCGTTTTATACCCATACGGTCGGCAAGGATGCGGGTGAGCATGCTGCCCGTCATGGTGCGGTTCCAGAATCATGGCCGGGCATCGGCGAGTTTGCGATTGGACCGCTCAATGAGCGGGCCATCGCCGAGCCGGTCTGGGACGACCCACGCAAGCAGACGGCGGTCATGATCTACACGTCGGGCACCTCCGGGCAGCCGAAGGCGGTGATGCTCAGTCACGCCAACATGCTGCACATCGCCCAGGTGATTCGCACGGTGCGCCGTCTTGGTCCGCAGGACAAGGTCTATGGCGTGCTGCCCATGGCGCACATCATGGGGCTGTCCGGCAATCTGGTGGCGGCTCTGGCGTGCGGAAGCACGTTGCTGCTCGAAGACCGGTTCTCACCGATTGCGCTTGCCAGCGCGATACTGGAGGAGCGTCTGACCATCCTCTTTGGGGTGCCCGTGATGTTTGCGAAACTGCTGGACTGGTGTCGCAGCACGGGTACCGATATCAGCAAGCACAGTCTGCGCCTCATCGGCGTGGCAGGCTCGCCGTTGACGCCCAAGCTGAAAGAGGATGTGGAAAGGGCGTTTGGCATGATGCTGCAAAACAATTACGGGCTAACCGAGATGGCCCCGACGGTGACGCAGACGGTGCCTTCCGACCCGCGGCGCGACTGCTCGGTCGGCAAGCCAGTACCAGGCGTGGAATTGCGCATCGTCGATGAGCGTGGCAACGACGTGGTGCCTGGCGAAGTGGGTGCGCTCTGGGTGCGTGGGCCGAACCTCATGTTGGGCTACTACCGCAACGAGGAGATGACGCGCGAGGCCATCAATGCCGAGGGCTGGTTCAATACCGCGGACCTCGGTCGGCAGGAGCCCGATGGCGGCGTTTTCATCATGGGCCGGAAAAAGGAGTTGATCATTCGTTCGGGCTTCAACGTGTACCCCACGGAAGTGGAGCAGGCTCTGAACAGCCACGCCTCGGTGGTTCAGTCTGCGGTTGTCGGCAGGGAGGTCGAAGGTAACGAAGAGGTCATCGCGTTCGTCGAAATGGCGCCCGGCGTGACGGTAACGGCCGACGAACTCAAAATCCATTTGCGGGCGCGATTGTCTCCGTACAAAATCCCGGCCGAGATTCACTTCATGGCACAGTTGCCGGCGGCGCCCACGGGCAAGATTCTAAAAAATGCGCTCAAGGATTTGGCCATGAAACCGGCGCAAGCGCCGCGAGGCTGAACGCCGCTCTGCCGGCATGCAAGGAAATTGGCAAAAGCCGGGTGCCGCGATTTTGATCCGTTGCATCCGGCCGTATGGTATTTTTCCGCCCCGGGATGAGAGAGGCGGCTGCCGGCATTCAACGGGTGGCGGCTTGCTTCTACTCTCCGGGAGCGTGGGCCGAGCGGACTGGCCGGTTGCTCTTGTACATTGGCTCTGTTCTTTCGGAAGAATGATATGACTTCGAACACGCGGACCGCTTCCCCGGAGAAGTGCGCGAGCGACAGCCTGGTGTCCGATAACGATGCATTGACGGACGGCGACGGCGATCGGCACTTTGTGACCGCACTGGCGAGGGGGCTGGACGTGCTCCGCTGCTTTCGCAGTGGCGACACGTTCCTCGCCAATCATGAAATTGCGGAGCGGTGCCAGTTGCCGCGATCGACCATCACCCGCTTGACGTATACGCTCACGAAGCTCGGCTACTTGTATGTGATGCCCGAAACCGGCAAATACCGCCTGGGTGCAGGCGCTATTGCGCTTGGCAGCGCGATGTTGGTCAAGCTCGATGTGCGGCAGATCGCCCGTCCGTTGATGCAGGACCTCGCCGCCGACGTGGGCTCGTTGGTGGCACTGGCAACACGCGACCGAACGGCGATGTTGCACCTCGAGTGCTGTCGCGCCAACTCCGTTGTGACGCTCAATATGGACGTGGGGACGCGCATACCGCTCGCCACCACGTCGATGGGCCGCGCGTATCTGGCCGCGATCGAACCGGGTGAGCGCGCGGAGTTGCTGGAGCGGATCCGCTCTTTCGACGAGGGGGCGTGGCCGAGCGTCAAGCGCGGTATCGACAAGGCGCTCGAGGAGTACGCGCAAACGGGATGTTGCTCGTCCGTGGACGAGTGGCTGAAGGGCGTGAGTGGCATCGGCATGCCCTTCAGGCCGGGCAGGGGCCTGCCCGTGATGGTCGTCAATGTAGGCGGGGCGACACAAGACCTTTCTGCCGAGCGTCTTTTTCAGGAAGTGCGTCCCAGGCTGATTCAGGTCGTCAATAATATTCGACTCGAATTGGGCCAGATAGATGAGCACGCTGGAGCCCCAACGAGCTCCGGCGATTCATGTGCTCCTCGCTGATGCGTCGGGGTTATTCGGTCTGGAAATCGATACTGCGAAAATCGATGGACACGAGCAGCGGCTCGTCGACTCTTTGCCCCGCGTCGTCGTAAGCGTAAACACGGCGCGACATGGGCACCATGATGCCGCGCACGTTGCGATAGTCCGACGCGTAGTTCGCGCCCCGCGCGCCGCCCATCACGTCCACCGTGTAGTCGTGGCGCCGCAGCAAACCATCTTCGCCGAAATACGAAATCTGCTCGCGTGCATGACTGGTGATCGATTCAGGGAACGTGACCTTCAGGCGCCGCCAGACTTCGCCGTTCTCCTTCCACGCGGGTAGTTCTTCCGTATGGAAGCCGGGCAGCGTGTAGAGAAACGGGATGGTCAGATAGGTCCAGAGGGCGTAGCCGGTAAAGTACAGCGCATGCAGGCGATCCCACGGCGATTCTTGGGTCTGGCCTTCATACGCCGCGCGCGGCGCGTGGCGCTCTTCGACGTTACGGCCGTCCAGCGAGCCGATCCGCACGACGTCCGGGGCGTAGGTGCCGCTCCAGCCGCCGGTCGGCGACGCGATCGCCATGGACTGGTCACGCAGGTTCGCAGCCAGCTCGATGCCCTTGAAAATATCGGGCTGGCCCTTCAGGTGCCAGATGGCGCCGCCGATGTCGAGTTCGGCCGAGACGGCGCCGAACTTCGTCCAGTTTTCGATGCCACCGTGCGCCCGCATGGCCTCTTCAAGTAGTGTGCTCATAGTGTGTTCCTCGCGTGAGTGTCCGCGTGAGTGTCCGTTAGGGCAGCGTTAGTGCTCCTATGGAAGCGCAGTGTTGCGGTCATTGCCCCGTCGTATAGCGCGACGCGGGAACGTTTGACGAGAGATGGGTGGCCATCGTTTGGCGCGCAGCTTCGAACGCTTCCCACTCCTCACCAGCATGCAGGGACGGGATCGTCACGAGCTCGCCGCGCTCGAAACCCGTCAAGGCTGCGTCCACCATGTCGGTGGCCGACATGACGATGCTCTCGGGCAGGTTCTCGATCGGGAGGCCGCCGGTCTGCCAGAAGTCGGTGGCGGTGGCTCCTGGCAGCACGGCCTGCACCTGCACGCCCTTGCTGGCGAGCTCGTGGTGCAGCGACTGGCTGAAGGCGAGCACGAAAGCCTTGCTGCCGCCATACACGCCATTGAGCGTTTCCGGCGAGATGGCGACGACGGAGGAAATGTTGATAACGGCACCCTTGCCGCGCGCGACGAACCCCGGAATCGCGGCGTACGTGAGGCGCGTGAGCGCGGTAATGTTAAGGTCGATCAACTGCGTCATCGCGTCGACGTTGCTGTCGAGCAGGGGCGTGTGCGTGCCCACGCCCGCGTTGTTGACGAGCAGCGTGATGCTGGCGTCCTGCTTGAGCTTCGCTTCGACGGCGGCAAGCGAGGCGCGCTCGCCGAGATCCGCGTCCACGATTTCGACGCTCTGGCGCGTCTCGTTCGTGATGCGCTCGGCAAGGGCGAGCAGCCGGTCGCGGTTGCGCGCCACCAGAATCACGTCATAGCCGCGCCGTGCGAGCCGCTCGGCATAGACCGCGCCAATGCCCGACGATGCGCCCGTAATGAGGGCCGTACCTTTGTGTGCCTGATCCATGATGTCACTCCGTTTCGAACTGCGTTGATGTTTGGGTGAGTGCATTCTGGCTTCAAACCGGCATGACGGAAATGACACAGATGTGTATGATTCAGGACATTGGCAGGTGAAGAACGGACATGCACAAGATCGGCTTTTTGATCAGCGACGGCTTTCAGATCATGGCGCTCGCGCCGCAGGCCGTCTTCGAGTACGCGAACATGGTCGCGGGCGAGCCGTTTTATGCGCTCGAGAACTTCTCGGTTGGCGGCGGCGAAGTGCGCTCGTCGCTCAGCATCGCGGTGAGCACACGGGCGCTGCGCGGAAAGATCGATGTGGACACGTGGGTGGTTGGCGGGGTGAACGATCCGCTCGCCTCACCGGCACCCGAAAAGATGCTTGCCTTCCTGCGCGAGAAGGGGCCCCGCGCGAGGCGCATCGCCGGCATCTGCACCGGCGCGTTCGTGCTGGCGCAAGCGGGCTTGCTGTCCGGCCGGCGCGCCACGACGCATTGGGCATTCGGGCGCGAAATGCAGAAGCGCTTTGCGGACATCCGCGTAGAGGAAGACCGGATCTATATCGTCGATGGCCCCATCTGGACCTCTGCCGGCATGACGGCGGGCCTCGATCTGGCGCTGGCGATGGTGGAGAAGGATCTGGGTGCGGACGTGGCGCGTTCGGTGGCGCATAAGCTGGTCATGCATCAGCGCCGCGCGGGCGGGCAGTCGCAGCATTCGGAAATGCTCGATCTTGCGCCGAAGTCCGATCGCATCCAGAACGCGCTGAACTATGCGCGCCAGAACCTGGGCCGCGCGTTGACGGTGGAGGAACTGGCGGAGAGCGTCCATCTGAGCCCTCGCCAGTTCAGCCGCGTGTTCACGCTGGAGACGGGACAATCTCCGGCCAAGGCTATCGAAGGGCTGCGCCTCGAGGCCGCACGGCTGATGATCGAGCAGAGCCGCCATCCGCTCGAGGTCATTGCGAGAGAAACGGGCTTTCGCGACCGCCGCCACATGCGCGAAGCCTTCATGCGCGGGTTTGGCGTTCCACCCCAGGCGGTCCGGCGCGAAGCGCGCATGGATGCGTGATTTCAGCAAAGAGATTGGTCAGCTCTTCGCCCATGCCGCGCGCGGCTGCGACGTTGAAGGCATCGGCGCTGGGGCTGCTGCAGGCAGGCGGCCCGGTTCGATCCCTATCACCGCATTCGGAAAAGACAATGACGATTGACATTGACTTTGCCGGGCGGCCACACCTAAACTCAATGTCGATCGCCATTGTGATTGGGTGAGCCCGTCAATGTCATACGAAAGGAAAGTCATGCCTCCGGAAAGCAACCAGCCCTTGCTCACGCCAATCCGGCTGGGCGACCTCGATCTGCGAAACCGCATCGTGATGGCGCCCCTCACGCGCATGCGCGCGGCCAATCCCGAACTCGCGCCCAACCGTCTGCATGCCGAGTACTACGCGCAGCGCGCGTCGGCGGGGCTGATCGTCAGCGAAGGGGTTTTCGTGAGTCCGCACGCGGTGGGCTGGGCCGACGTGCCGGGTCTATGGAGCGACGCCCAGGTGCGTGGCTGGCGAGTGGTGACGGACGCGGTTCATGCGGCCGGCGGCCGGATCGTCGCGCAGCTCTGGCATACGGGCTCGATCGGACACCCCGATTTCCACGGTGGCGAGGCGCCGCCTTCCGCCTCGGCAGTCAATCCGCTACAGCAGAGCGTGACCGCGCAAGGCAAGCAAGAGACCGTGATTCCACGCCCCATGGAGAAGGAGGAGATTCGCCGGACGGTTGCAGACTTCGGTCATGCTGCGCGCCGCGCGATCGAGGCCGGATTTGACGGCGTGCAGATTCAGGGCGGTTACCACTATCTCTTCAACCAGTTCCTGAATGTGCGCACCAATCTGCGTACCGACGAATATGGTGGCACAGTGGAGAATCGCGCACGCTTGCTGTTCGAAGTGCTGGAAACGGTGGCCAATGCGGTTGGCGCACAGCGCGTTGGCGTGAAGACCGGTCCGGCGACATCGGAAACGGGCGCTTTCGTGTCCACGGACGAAACGCTTGCGACTGCAGAATATGTGATTGGCCGTCTCAACGAATTCGACCTCTCGCATTTGCTGCTGATGGGCGCGATGGCCGATCTCCGGGCGACGCCTCTTGCCGCGCTGGCCGGCGACGGCATGTTCCGGCATTTCCGCGAGCACTATCGCGGCAAGATCATCGCGAACGTCGATATCGATCGCGCGCGCGGCAACCGCTTGATCGAGAAGGGGCTCGTGGATATGGTCGCGTTCGGTCGCCCCTTCATCGCCAATCCGGATTTGCCGGCCCGTTTCGCGAGCGTTGCGCCGCTGGCGCAGATCGACTGGCCCAACGTGTATGGCGCGACGAGCGCCGGCTATACCGACTATCCGGCGCTGGCTGCCGCAACGGCATGAGGTGATGTCAGCGCAACAGGGCGCTCGTGGGACAAAGATGCACAGGTTCCGCGATCGGCCCCGCACGCGTTCCCGCACGGAACAGTTCGAGTTCCGCCGCTCCAACGATGCGCACACCATAAAAGGAGAAGTTGCGCCATGGTCCATTCACTCCCGGTCAAGGTTGCGATTCTTGACGACTACCAGAACATCGCGCTGCGCGAGGCCGATTGGTCGCCGCTCAAGGCGCGTGCGGAGATCACCGTCTTTACGGACCACCTTTTCGAAGTCGACGAAATCGCCAAACGGCTCGAGCCTTTCGACGTGGTGTGTGTAATGCGCGAGCGAACCGAGCTTTCGCGCGAGCTCATCGAGAAACTGCCGAAGCTGAAGCTGATCGCCTCGACGGGACCCGGCAACGCCGCGATCGACCTCGAGGCGGCCGCGGAGCGCGGCGTCGAAGTCCGCCACACGGGCTACTCGTCGACGCCGACCATCGAATTCACGTGGGCGCTCATTCTCGCCATGGCACGCAATATCCCTCTGGAGAACGAATCGTTGCGAAGTGGCGGCTGGCAGGTGTCGCTCGGCACCGAGCTGGCCGGCAAGACGCTGGGCCTGCTGGGGCTAGGGCGGATCGGCTCTGCCGTGGGCGTGATTGGCCGTGCGTTCCGGATGAACGTCATTGCGTGGAGCGAGAACCTGACGCCGGAGCGTGCTCAGGAAAAGGGCGTGCAGCTTGTCGACAAGGCAACGCTCTTCGCCACATCCGATTTCCTCTCGATCCACGTCCGCCTGAGCGAGCGCACGCACCACCTCGTCGGGGCTGCGGAGCTTGCGCAAATGAAGCCGACGAGCCGGCTCATCAACACGTCGCGCGGCCCGATCGTCGACGAAGCCGCGCTCGTCGATGCGCTAAAAGCAGGGCGGCTGGCCGGTGCCGCACTCGACGTGTATGACCGCGAGCCGCTCGATGCCAATCATCCGTTCCGCACGCTGCCCAACGTGCTTGCCACGCCGCATATCGGCTACGTTTCGAGTGAGCTCTATCGCACGTTCTATGGCGACACCGTGCGCAATATCGTGGAGTGGATCGACGCACGGCCATCCTCCGGGAAGGCTTGACGTGCACGGCAGGGTCCCCGCAGGCGATCGCCGCGCGTGGAGGGTGTCATGAAGCTCGATCCGCTGTCGCTGCGGCTCTTCATAGCCGTCGTGGAGGACGGCACGATCGCCAGCGCCGCCGCGCGCGAACATATTGCCGCGGCGGCCGTGAGCAAGCGGCTAAGCGAGCTCGAGCAGATGCTCGGCACCCAGCTGCTCGTGAGAACCAACAAGGGCATCACGCCGACCGCAGCCGGCGTGAACCTTTCGGTGCTGGCGCGCGAGGTGCTTGACGGCTTGCACGATATTGTCGCGCGCATGCGGGACTTTTCGGATGGCCGACGCGGCACGGTGCGCGTCTTCGCCAATATTTCGGCCGTTGCGACCTTTGTGCCACCGCTCGTCAAGTCATTCAATGATCGCTATCCGGAAGTGCATATCTCGCTTCACGAGCACGACAGTCTTACGATTACCGAAGGCATCGCCAACAATCTGGCGGAGATCGGCATCTTCACCTATTTGCCGCACAGCGCCGATATCGAGGTGTATCCGTTTCGCAGCGACGAACTCACGGTGATCGTGCCGGCAGGGCACCCGCTTGCAGAACGCGACGAAGTCACCTTCAGCGAGACACTCGATTACGAGCATGTCGTGCTGCGTGCAGGCACGCATCTGCGCTTTCAGATGCTCACGGCCGCCGGCCGGCACGGCAAGTCGCTTCGCGCCAACGTCGAGGTGTCGTCCTACGATGCGTTGTGCCGCATGGTCGAAGTTGGCGTGGGCATCGGCATTCTGCCTGCCGGCAATGCCGGGATTTATCATCTCCCGGGAACCCGCACGTTAAAGCTCGCCGAGCCGTGGGCGACGCGCGAGCTCTTCATCTGTGTGCGCCGCGTGGATGCGTTGTCTCCCGTCGCGCGCCTCTTCTTCGATCACCTTCGTTCGCATTCCTGATCGGTTATCCGCGATCCGATACTGCCATCGCGGATGACGATGGCAGGCTCGCCAATGACTGATATACACCGATTCAGCGCCTCACTACGATACGAGACATTCGATCGAGAAGCGAATGGAGGAGCAAGTGAAAACAGCGGAAGTCACCGGGCTGGTCGAAAACAAGCCCACCGAAGCGCCGGGTCAACTCTCGCGTACCGGACGCCTCGTCAACCTGGGCGGGAGCTGGGGCGCATGGCTATTCGATGCGCTCGATGCCACGATCTTTGGGTTCGTCATCCTTTCCGTTGCGCACACGTTCTCCGCAACGCTGCGTGACGTCGTTTCGACGGTTGCCTGGTTTCTCCTGGCGACCGGCATCGGCGGATTCTTTCTCGGCAATGTCTCCGACAAGATCGGGCGCAAGCGCACGTTGCTGATCTCGGTCCTGACCTATGGCACCGGTACGCTGCTGTGCGGATTCGCTCATAGCCTGACCGAGCTGAATGTGTACCGGTTTGCCGTGGGGATCGGCGTGGGTGGTCTCTGGTCGGCCGCCGTCGCACTCGTGAGCGAAATCTGGCCAGCATCGGGCCGGGCGAGAGCCATCTCGCTCCTGCAGACCGGCTGGTCCGGCGGCAGCCTGCTGGCCGCAATTTTTGCGTGGAGTTTTCTCAACGCGAACGATCCCGATTCGTGGCGCCGCCTCTTCATACTTGCGTCGATTCCGGCTTACGCGATGGGCGCAATCATTCTCCTCTTCGTCAAGGAATCCCCGCTCTGGCTGGCCAACCGGGAATTTCTCCGTAAAAACGCCACGAAGGCTTCACTTACGCAGATCTTCACGCCGCAATACCGGCGCACGACGCTCATCGCACTGGTGATCTCCATCCTCGGCATGTTCGGCTACTGGATCATTACCACGTTCACAGCCACCTATCTTCAGAGTGTTCTGCATGTGCGCGTGGACGAAGCACCGGTATTCCTCGTGTGGACGGGCATTGGCGCAACGCTGGGCTACCTCTACTACGGCGTTCTCGCCGAGCGTTACGGCAGGCGGCGCGCGTTCGCGGCCTTCTTCGTGGGTGTGGCGATCGCTGTGCCGTTGTTTGCCTATGGCGTGACGATGCTTCCGCTGACCCACGGCAAGCTTGCCATGACGGCGGCCAACATCCTCGTCATCGGGTTGCTCAGCGCGGCGCTGGGATTCTTCACAGGCTATTTCAGCGGATTCGGTGCGTGGTATGCGGAGTTGTTTCCGACCAGCGTGCGCTCGACGGCCGCCGGCTTCTGCTTCAACTTCGGCCGGGTGGGCGCGATTGCCGGCATCAAGCTGGTGCCCGCCTTGATGCCGTTCATAGGGTTCACAAAAACGTACTGCATCGCTTCTATCGCCTATGTGTGCGCCGCACTGCTCGTGTTTGCGCTCCGCGAGACGCGGGGTGTCGAACTGACGAGTGGCAATTGATGACTTCTGTAAAGGTGGATTTTGAAATGAAGCACTATCGGATTGGTCAGATCGTACCGAGCTCCAACACCACGATGGAGACGGAAATTCCCGCAATGCTGACGTCGCGCTACGGACTCCTTCCTGAAGAGCGCTTTACGTTTCACTCGGCGCGCATGCGGATGATGCACGTGACACCGGAGGAACTGCGCAAGATGGACGTGGACAGCGACCGCTGCGCGCTCGAGCTCAGCGACGCGCGATGCGATGTGCTGGCGTACGCCTGCCTCGTCGCCATCATGTGCCAGGGCGCCGGCTATCATCGCCAGTCCGAGGCACGCTTGAAAAAGGTGGTGGAGGGCAATGGTGCGCCGACGCCGATCGTGAGCTCAGCCGGCGCGCTGGTGGAGGGGATCAAGACGATGGGATTCAAGCGAGTGGCGATCATTACGCCGTATATGAAGCCCCTGACGCAGCAAGTCATCGACTACATCGAGAGCGAAGACATCGAGGTGACGGATTCCATCAGCCTCGAGGTGGCGGACAATCTCGAAGTGGGGCGCCTCGATCCTGCGAACCTCGTTGCGCATGCGGATCGCCTCGATATCCGCAACGCGGATGCCGTTGTGCTGTCGGCATGCGTGCAAATGCCGTCGCTGCCCTCCATTCAGAGGGTTGAGGATCGGCTCGGCAAGCCCGTTTTGTCCGCGTCGGTTGCGACGGTCTACCGGATTCTCAAGACACTCGGGCTGAAGGCGCAAGTGCCGCAAGCGGGATATCTGCTTTCCGGGCGATTCTGACGATTGAGGGGAGCGGCGGGGCGACGCTTTTGCCGGACACTGTTCGGCAACACTGCGCCTGCCACCGTCAACGTTGGCCCCATCTGGACTATCGCGCAGTTGAGCGATGCCACTGCCGTACTCGATCTGCGGCCGGATTTCGCCAGCCTGGCGCAATTCGAGCGCCGCCTCGGCGTCACGGGCCAGACCGTGTTTGGCGTTCACGAGCGTGGAGACGCGGCAATAGAAGTGCGTAGCTTCGCGCCGTCCTGCGGGGGGGAGGAAGGTCCGGTCTGCGGCAGCGGCAATGGCAATGGCAGCGTGGCGGTCCTCCAGTGGGAGCGAGGCTTGTTGCCGGTGCGTTACCCGTTGTGCCTGGCTTCCAGCGCCCGTGAATCCCATCGACTTGGCGCCACGGCATCGACAAGCATCCCGACCGTAAGAGGAACGCGGTTGAGCGCTTCGCGTCTTTTCCTGGACAGAAGGGTGATGAGCGACAGAACGATGCCGGACCCTTCGTTCACGAAGTAGCGATCAAAGCTGAAGTCGCCAATATCGAGCTCGAATGCGTCGAAGAACTTCTCCATGAACGCTTCGGCCTCGATACCGCTCACACCCAGGTCGTCCTCAAGCTTTGTGTTGGCGGTGATCTGCTTGCGCTTTGAGGCGCCGGTTGTCGCGCGAACAAAATCCTCTATGACGCTGAATCCTTGAGCACTCGTTAGAACACCTTGTCTTCTGGCTTAACGAGCTGGTTATAGCGAATGACGCTCCTGTAGGTAATGGTCGCCGCATCGTACGCAAGAAGCGCCTCAACCAGGGCAGGAATCGGACATTTCTAATGAGCCAGAATCGGACATTTCTATTTGGGACCTACAAACAAAAAGTCGATAATTTGTGTTATGTAAAATCAAAAATTACAGCCCCCTCAGCCACCAGCCCGCGCAATTCCCCAACCACCCAGTTCCAAACCGCCTGCTGCCAGCTTCATTCCGCGCGCCGATCCACCCCATGCAACGCCCCCGTACGCCGTACGGCTGAATCCAGCGACGCCTCGCATTGCGCACAGCGCCCGAAGATCACGAGGCTGGCGCTCGCGTAGCGAAACTCGCGCGCGGCGGCAATGGCCTCGTGCTGCGATTCGAGTGCGCTGTCGTCGATATCGCGAACCGTGCCGCAATCGCTGCAAACCAGATGCGAATGGCGTGTGCCGCGATTGAGCTCGTACACAACGCGCTGCTCGCCAATCCACGCGCTCGAGATCAGCCCGGCGTCCAGCAACTGCGCAAGTGCGCGGTAGACGCTCGCGAGGCTGCATTGCTCAGTCGCGGGCGGGACGCGCCGAAAGACCTGGTCGGCGGTCAAATGCTCGTACGGAAATTCATGAAACAACTGCAGAACGGCGACGCGACTCGAGGTCGGGCGCATGCGGGCACGTTTCAGATCGGCGTAAATCGCTTTCATTCCATCGGCACATTCTTTCAGACTTAGCCGACAGTCTCGTCGCCGGGAGCTTAAGGTTTGCTTAAGTCCCTTCGCCCCCCAAGCGATTAGGCCAATGCCCTGATCCATGCAGCCGCTGCTTGCTACGGTGCATCCGCTTAGACGCTAATGGCTCGCAAGTGCAAAATCTCGGCGCCCCGCCCCGCGCGCTTTCTCGCGTCGTTGAACATCCGGGCAAAACGACGAATGAGCGCGCCGCCGGGTGCCGTTCGCGTCGGTCGCGTTCGCAGGAAAATCGACGTCCCGGTCATCGGCAATGACCGGGACATGTGCATTGAAACGCTTTGCCTCTACGCGCCGGCTCGCATAACTATGGCGCCGGCACGACGACGTATTGAACCTGCGTGCCGATGTACTGGGGTCGATACCACGTCGCGCCGCATTGCTCGTATGTCGTGCCGCCGACCACCACGGCGCTGCACGAAGGCGGCAGGGTCGCAACCATCGAGCCGACCACCGCCGCGGTCACGCCAACGGTGACGGCTGCCGCGACCGGATCGACGTACCACCCGCCGCCCCAGTATGGCGGAGGCGGACCGGGCGGATGCGGCCCGGGACCAGGCGGCGGCCCGGGTGGCGGCCCCGGCGGATGTGGCCCAGGACCAGGCGGCGGCCCGGGCGGATGCGGTCCCGGCCCAGGCCCAGGTCCAGGTCCCGGCTGCGGTCCCGGTGGTCCGCCATGAAACTGTTCGCCGCCGCCATTGAAGCCGGGCCGCGTGAGCTGGCCGCCGCCGAAATTGCCGCCCATTGGATGAATGCTGGTGCGCGCCATACCGCGGAACGCGAGCGCCGCGGGCGAAGCCAGCACCATCGATGCAACGAGGCTCGCGGCGATCGCTCGCTGTGCGTGATTCGTCTTCATCATTCCGCCTCCTCGTAAGGCGGACGATCGGCAGGCTTGAGCTCGATTTGCCGCGCGCCGGGCCGCGGATGAAACACGAATGTCGATGCCGCGAAGGCCGCATTGAGCCTCCAGTGATACGTCACTTCATGGCGCGGACGCGTCGGCTGGGTCGTATCGGTGATGATCATCTTGCACGGCAGCGCTCGGCGCCCTGTCTCGATCCACAGTTCCCAGTCCGCGCCCGCCTGCCGGTAGGCGTAGTGTGTGCAGCTGCGCGTGTCGACCTTCTCCACGCCGAGCGTCTGAGCCGAGCTGATTGCGGCGTCGTCCGACTTGCCGTTGCCCCAATAGAACAGGTCGGCGAGCGGCGTCTCGATGTGCCAGTTGGCGGCCAGATCGCGCACGAGCCCGTCGAGCGTGGGTGGCGCGTCGTGCCGCGCATAATAGCCCTTCTTTTCGTTGAAGATCGTGAAGCGATGGCCGTCGTAGACAAGGCCGCGCACATTGCCATTGCCGGTGATGTCGGCACGCATGCGATCGGGCCGCTTCACTTTGAGCACTGCGTGACGCAGGAGCGCGGCGTTCTGGTCGTTGTCGAGCACGACGTCGGTGGAAGTGTCGGCGTCCACCTCGAAGCTACGCAGCGAGCGCAGATACTCGCCCATGGCGTCGAGCGCATCCGTTGCGCGCGCATCGACCGCGCTCGTGCCACCCTCGCCGCCTTGCCCGCCCTCGCCCGGTCCGACGCCGAGGTCGTTGAGCGGCGACGGCACGTTCGACTGCGCTGGCACGGGCTCGCCTGGCGTTTGCTGATGAGCGCAGCCTCCGAGCACGACAGCGCCGATGAGCGCCACGCAAGCCGAAGTGGCGAGCGTTGCCGGCAACGCTCGCGCAATGACTCCAGGGAAGACTTTTTTGTTCACATCGTCTCCTGACTGAAAGGTCGTCTGTTCCGACCGCCGATTCGCGGTCTGCGGCATCGCCCTGTGCCATCCATGCGCAAGCTGGCAATGGTCAGCGAAGCATATGGATGATGTTGCACATGCTTCGGACGATTGAGCTTACCAGTGGCTGGCTGGTCGTGACACGAATGCGCCGCCCTGCACCAGGCCCCGCCCGTGCTTTCGTACGCAGCGTGGTCGCACAGACGAT
Organism: Paraburkholderia silviterrae; assembly: GCF_004353915.1. Classification (GTDB taxonomy): domain Bacteria; phylum Pseudomonadota; class Gammaproteobacteria; order Burkholderiales; family Burkholderiaceae; genus Paraburkholderia; species Paraburkholderia silviterrae. The sequence continues at coordinate 614,986 of NZ_SMRP01000002.1, forward strand.
GCAGGCGCATTGCGCTCCGTAAAATCCCTGGGCCGAAGCGCCAGATGGCCCGCGCTATCATCCGCTCACCTTTCATAGAACATCGTTCTGGCAGGCAGAACGATACGGCTGCGATGCCCTTTTTCCTTGCTCAGGAGACGCCACAGTGACTCCGTTGCCTTTGGCCGACGTGCGCGTTCTCGACTTGTCGAACGTGCTCGCTGGGCCATTCTGTGCGTATCAACTGGCCCTTCTCGGCGCCGACGTCACCAAGATCGAGCACCCGGAGGGCGGCGATCTCGCGCGCCGCCTCGGCGCCGACAAGGAGGCCGCCGCGCGCAATATGGGCGCTTCGTTCGTGGCGGTGAACGCGGGCAAGCGCTCGATCACGCTGAACCTGAAGGACGCGCGCGGCAAGGCGATCTTCTTCGAGCTCGTGAAAGACGCCGACGTGCTGGTCGAGAACTTCCGCCCCGGCGTGATGGATCGCCTGGGCCTTGGATACGATCAGTTATCCGCAATGAATCCGCGCCTCGTCTATTGCGCGATTTCCGGCTTCGGCGATTCCGGCGAGCTCTCGCCCCGCCCCGCCTACGATCAGATCATCCAGGGCATGGCGGGCGTGATGAGCGTGACCGGCGACGCCGGGAGCGCGCCGCTGCGCGTGGGCTATCCGGTCTCGGACACGGTGGGCGGGCTCACGGCGGCGTTCGGCATTTGCGCGGCGCTCGTCGATGCGCGCACGACGGGGCGCGGCCGGCGTCTGGACGTCTCGATGCTCGAAGCCACGCTCGCGACGATGGGCTGGGTCGTGTCGAACTATTTGAACGCGGGCGTGGAGCCCACGCCCATGGGCAACGAGAATTTCACCGCTGCGCCCTCGGGCACGTTCAGGACCGGCGACGGCCTGCTGAACATCGCTGCAAACGAGACGCGCCAGTTCGAGAGCTTGTGCGAGGTGATCGGCCGCGCCGACTTGCCGCGCGACGCACGCTTCGCCGCGCGCGATCTGCGCAAGCAACATCGCGCCGAACTCAAGGCCGAGATCGAGGCCGCGCTCGCGGGCGACAGCGCCGCGAACTGGGAGACGCGCCTGCTTGCGCGCGGCGTACCGGTGGGCCGCGTGCTCTCGGTGCCGCAGATTCTCGCGCATCCTCATCTGGCCGAGCGGCGCTTCGTGCGCGAGTTCGCTGCGGCGCAGGGCGAGGCCGCGCAGCGCGTGACGCGCGCGGGCCTGCGCCTCTCGGACGGCGACGCCGCGCCCGCCACGCCCGCACCCACGCTCGGCGCGCACACGCGCGAAACGCTCGCGCAACTCGGCTATGACGCCGCGCAGATCGACGCGCTGCATGCGCAAGGAGTCATCTGATCATGTCCACGACGAACGACGCATCGGGCAAGCCCCCTTCGCCCTCCTCGCCCTCAACACCCGCCGCGCACAACGCCGATCTCGCCGCGCTGTGCGCCGACTACTGGCGCACGTCGATCATCGACATTCATCCGGGGTCGATTGCCGTGCGCGGCTACCCGATCCAGGAGCTCATCGGCCGCGTGAGCTTCGCGCAGATGATCTGGCTGATGCTGCGCGGCGAACTGCCCGGTGAAGGCGAAGCGTCGCTGCTCGAAGCGGCGCTCGTCGCTTCGGTCGACCATGGGCCGCAGGCGCCGTCGATTGCGATCTCGCGCATGGCGACGAGTTGCGGGCTGCCGCTGAACGGCGCGATGGCGTCGGCGCTCAACGCGCTCGACGACGTGCACGGCGGCGCGGGCCAGCAGGCGGTCGAGCTCTACGAGGCGATTGCCGGTCGCATCGACGCGGGCAGCGCGCTCGAGGAGGCGGTCGAAGCGGGCGTGGATGCGTTCATCGCGACGCGGGGAAAATATCTGCCGGGCTTCGGGCATCGCTTCCACCCCGTGGATCCGCGTGCCGGACGGCTGCTCGAGCTCGTGGATGCGCGCGTCGCAGCGGGCATCATCGGCGGACGCTATGCACAGATCGCGCGCGCAATTGGAGCACTTCTGAAAAAGCGCAAGGACAAGCCGGTGCCGATGAACATCGATGGCGTGACCGCGGTGATCTACGCGGAACTGGGCTTCGCGCCCGAACTCGCACGCGGCGTGTTCTGCCTGTCACGCGCGGTGGGCATTCTCGCGCATGCCTGGGAGCAAAGCGGGCGCGGCGAGCGCAACAAAGGGCCGATGCCGCGGCAGATACCTTACGCGTACACGGGGCCTGGCGAGCGCCACCTCGAACCCGGCGGCACCTGAAAACAGCCGCGCAAACGCACGAGCGGCCCGCGCGCGAAGGTGGCGGGCCCGAGCGGATAGCGGCCGTCGTCGAGACGCAATAGCAGCCGATGCTGGATCAGCGAGAGCGCGAGCCGTAGCCGCCGGCGGAAAACACCGTGACAGTGCCGCTCCCCGGCGCGGGGAGAACGGCACTTCGTGCTCAGGCACTCGCCTTGATGCAGGCAATGCGATAGGCGTGATCCACCACCTCGACGCCATGCGTATCGTGCGCGAAACCCGGGAAGCGACGATCGAAGCGCTCAAGCGCCCGCAGATAGCCAAGGAACGGACCGTCGGCATCGCCCGCATTCTCGCCTGGCATCAGGAGCGGAATGCCCGGCGGATACGGCACCACCCCCGTCGCCACCGTGCGCCCTGCCATCTGCTCCAGCCCCACCCATTCGATTTCGTTCTTGACGAGCTTCTCGTAGGCTTCGGTCGGGCTGTAGTCGGCATGGGGCAGCGTCGAGAACGCACTCGCCATCAGTGTGGTGGTCTTCAGCTCCTTCATGGCGTCGAACATCAGGTTGCACAAATCGCGCAAACCCAGCTTGCTGTAGTGCTTCGGATGGGCTGCCACGAGCGCTGGCAGCACGCGGGCGAGCGGCACATTGGCATCGTAATCGCGCTTGAAATCCAGCAACGTATTGACGAGGGTTCCCCACTTGCCTTTGGTAATGCCGATGGAGAAGAGAAAGAGGATCGTGAAGTCGGTAGTCTTCTCGACCACGATGCCCTGGCGGTCCAGATACGCGGTCACGATGCACGCAGGAATGCCGGCAGGAAGCAGCCCGCCCTGCGGCGCGACACCCGGGGTCACGATCGACACCTTGATCGGATCGAGCATGCAGTAGTCGTCTTCGATATTGCCGAAGCCGTGCCAGCTTTCGTCTGGATGCAGGACCCAGCACGCGGGCTCGCAAACGAGCAGGTCTTCGCTCGCCTCATGGAAGGCGAAACGGCGGCCGGTCTGCGGATCGACTACCGATTCGGGCTGCCAGGCATTGAAGAACCAGTCGTCCTCGTCGCCGGACTGCGCATGCAGGCGGCTCAGCATTTGCCGGAACGCCACCGCTTCGCGGATCGCGTCGGTCGTGAGCGCCGCACCGCCCGCGCCGTCCATCATGGCGGCGCTCACGTCGTTCGAGGCGATGATGGCGTATTGCGGCGACGTGGACGCATGCATCATGAACGCTTCATTGAAGCGCGCATGTTCGATGGGGTTGCGCCCGTCACGCACATGAATATATGAGGCCTGCGAGAGCGCGGCGAGCAGCTTGTGCGTCGACTGGGTCGCAAAGACCGTGGGCCTGCTCGCGTCATGTTCGGCGGGGTCTCCGTGCATCGCATGGCGGTCGCGGTAGAGCGGATTGAAGCGCGCGTAGCCGTACCATGCCTCGTCGAAATGCAGCCGGTCCACGCTCTCGCCGAGCAGCGCCTCGACGCGCTTGACGTTGTAGCACAGGCCATCGTAGGTCGAGTTCGTCACCATGGCGTGAACCGGCGTGCGACGCACTCCCTCGCGCCCCTGGACCAGCGGGTTCTGCCCGATCGCGAGCCGCACCGCTTCGGCCGTGAGCCGCTCGGGCATGATCGGCCCGATGATGCCGTAATGGTTGCGCGAGGGCACGAGATACGTGGGAATCGCGCCCGACATCGTCATCGCATGCTCGACCGACTTGTGGCAGTTGCGGTCGCACAGCGCCACTTGATTGCGCGTGACGCTCGCCATCAGAATCACACGGTTCGACGTGGATGAGCCGTTCGTCACATGGTAGCTGCGGTGTGCACCGAACACGTGCGCTGCGTATCGCTCGCTCTCGCCGATCGGGCCGCTGTGATCGAGCAGCGAACCCAACTCGCCCACCGAAATCGAGAGGTCCGAGCGGAACAGCGGTTCGCCGAAGAACTCGAAGAACGCCCGTCCTGCGGGCGACTTCAGGAAGGCCGTTCCGCCCGTATGCCCCGGCGTGTGCCACGAATATTCGTGGACGCGCGCAAAGCGCACGAGTTCGCGGAACATCGGCGGCAAGACCGTCTCGCGATAGCGCTCGATGGCCGCAACGATACGGCCGCCGATGAACGCCGTCGTGTCTTCGAGCAGCCAGATGAAGTCGTCGCATTTCCTCATGGCCTCTACGGGCACGCTCGACGCACTCGAGCGCTCGGCGATCAGGAACACGGGGACGTGCTCGTTGCGCGCGCGCAGCGCATCAAGCACGGCTTGCGCTTCGCGGTGGTCCGCCTCGACGCGTGTGCCGGCGCCAGAGCCCACGCAGGCAAGGTCCCAGCTCAGCAGCAGGCACTGCACGGATGGGTCGGCGTTGATCACGGCGATGGCGTCGTCGGCGCTCAAGGCGAGCGTCACATCGACCGCGTAATCACTCAGCCCGGCGACGAGCGCCTGAGCGGCCCGTCCACCCGCGGTATTCGAATCGATTTGCTCATGCACGAGCAGCGCCTTCATGCCAAGGCGGCGTGCACCGGAATGCATCGTCATAGTCATGGTGGGTGAATCCCTGAATGAGCCGCGCGCCGCAGCAACGAATGCGGGCTGCCGCGCGCGGCGGGTGCGGAAATAACGCGGCAATACAGCGTGGTAAAAGCAGGTCACGCCCTGTTGGCACGCGTCGGCAGACGCGCCTCATATATCGCGCGCGCCTGCCGTAACTTCATGATCCCGGTGATTCGTCGAGGGGGAACGCTGCCGGGTGAGTCCGGTTGTAGCTGAGCGCATAGAGCGCCGTCGTGGCGAGCACGACTACAAAGGACCACAGCACCTGGCCTTGATCCGAGCCCACGATGGCCCAGAGCGAATAACCAAAGGCCACGCACATGATCGCCGCGTAGCGCCTCTTGCTGGAGCCGAGGTGGCCGTGCCCGAGGACGAGCAACGCCGCGCAGGTGTAGATGTAAGGCACCAGCGTGAAGATCACGCTGACCGACGAGATCACGCCGAACTGCTTGCTCGCATTGGGAGAGATCGACGTCAACTGAACGATCGTCATGAGGATGCCCACGATGACGAGGCCCGCAACCGGCACGCCCTTGCTGTTGACCTTGCCGAAGATCGGCGAGAACAGCCGGTCGTCCGCCGCGGCCTTGGCCGTTTGCGCCGTGACGAGAATCCACCCGCCGAGCGAGCCGAGACAGCCAAGCGCGGCGCACAGCGCGACGATCGCCCCACCGCTTTCGCCCAGCATGATGCGCACGGCGTCGCCGAACGGCGATGCCGAAGCCTGCAGTGCGTGGTTCGGGATGATGCCCATGATGGCCGTGGTGGACAGCACGTAGGAAACCGCGGCAATCAGCACGCCACCAATCGTGGCGATCGGCACGTTCTTCTTCGGATTCTCGACCACGGCCGCCGACACCGCTGCCGTCTCCACGCCGATGAAGGACCACAGCGTGACGTTCAGCGTGCTTTGCAGCGCAGTGAAAGTACTATGCCCGCTGACGTTCCAGGCCGACATGTACAACCCCGGCTTGAACCAGAACCAGCCGATGATCGCTACGCCCACGATCGGCACGAGCGCGAGCAAGGTCGTCACGGACTGGACCTTGGTCATCACAGTCGGCCCGAGGATGTTCACGAACACGAACAGCCAGAGCACCGCGATACCCGCAAGCGTGAGAGCCAGCGGACTCTTGAGCGCCGGTATGAAGAAGCTCAGATATCCCACGCCCACCACGACAATGGCGATATTGCCGACCCATGCGGACAGCCAGTACAGCATGTTGACCTGATAGCCCGCGAACGGCCCGAACGCCTTGCGCGCGAAGGCATAGGAGCCGCCGGCCGCCGGATCGATCGACGACATCTTCGCGTACACGAGCGCCAGCGCGACGGCGCCCGTGATCGTGACCAGCCAGCCGAAAATCGCAATGCCGCCGGTGGCGGCCAGGTTGGCCGGCAACATGAATACGCCCGAGCCCATGATGTTGCCGGCCACCATCAGCGTCGCGGGCACGACGCCGACTTTCTTCACCGCGTTGCTCATCTCGGTTTCAGTCCTCTTTTACACACCAGAATTGATATCGGCCGTTCTCGACGACCGCGCCCTCCACCACCTTTTCGAACCCCGGGAACGCGTCGTTCCAGTGCCCGAGGCTGTGCAGATAGCGCAGCCAGGGGCCATCGGCCGCGCCGGCGCTTTCGCCTGGCATCAGAATCGGGATGCCCGGCGGGTACGGAATGGCGCCCACGGCGATCGTGCGCTCCGCCATCTGTGCGAGCGGCAGCAGTTCCACGTCGCCCGCCATCAACTTCGCGTTGGCCTGGCGCGGCGTGAGAACCGGGCGCGGCAGCGCCGCGAATGCCGCGGCCTGTGCCTTGTCCATGGCGCTCGACTTCATCTTCGCGAACATGTCGTTGGCGAGATCGCGCAAGCCCATTCCCGCATAGCGTTGCGGCGCACGCGCGAGCAGATCGGGAAGCGACTCGGTCAGCGGCTGGTTCGCGTCGTAGGCGCGCTTGAATTGCAGGAGCGTGTTGACAAGGGTCCCCCACTTGCCCTTCGTGATGCCGACGGAGAAGAGGCAGAGCACCATGAAATCCGTCGTGCGCGACGGAATGATGCCGAACCGATAGAGATAAGCGCTCAGTACCGCGGCCGGGATGCCCGAGGCTTCGAGCTCGCCGTCCTCGCCCATGCCGGGGCAGACGATGCCGGCCTTGATCGGGTCGAGCATGCACCAGCCGTCGGGCAAACCGTCGAAGCCGTGCCACTTCTCGCCGGGATGCAGCACCCAGCAGCTCGGGTCGCTGGCCAGCAAGCTTTTCGGCGCATCGGCAAACGCAACTTTCTCGCCCGTTGCCGGATCCGTGACCTCGGGCGCATTCCATGGCGTAAAGAACCATTCGCGCTTGCGCGCGAATTCGCGATGCACGCGCGCGAGCGTCTGGCGAAAGTCGACCGCTTCGTCAATCACCTCCTGGGTCAGCGCACGTCCGCGCGGACCATCCATCATCGACGCGCCGATCTCGTTGGCGGCGATGATCGCGTAGAGCGGCGACGTTGTCGCCTGCGCCATGTAAGCCTCGTTGAAGCGGCTCGCGACGATCGGCCGGCGCCCGCTGCGCAGATGGATATAAGACGCCTGGGACAGCGCGGCGAGCAGCTTGTGCGTCGAGTGCGTGACGAACAGCGTGGGCTGGTCGGCGCCGTGCTCGCGCGGATCGCCGCGCATGCCGAAGCGCTTCGCGTAGAGCGGGTTGAAGCGCGCATAGGCGTACCAGGCTTCGTCGAAGTGAATGACGTCGACGGACCGGGCAAGCTGGTACTGAACCTGCTCAGCGTCGTAGCACATGCCGTCATAGGTGCAGTTCGTCACGACCGCATAGACGGGCTTGCGCTTCGCCGCGCGCGACGCGAGCGGATGCGTTTCGATCTTCTGCGCAATGGATTGCGCGGCGAACTCGCGCGGCGGGATCGGTCCAATGATGCCGTAGCGGTTGCGCGTGGGCACGAGAAATACAGGGATGCCACCGCTGATCACGAGCCCCTGCTCGATGGACTTGTGGCAATTGCGGTCGCATACCGCGAATTCGTTGTCGGCAACGATCGCTGAAAGAATGGTCCGGTTTGAGCCGGAGGTGCCGTTGAGCACCGAGTAGCTCGCGTGTGCGCCAAACACGCGCGCCGCATACTTTTCGGCCTCGCCGCAGGGGCCTTCGTGATCGAGCAGCGAGCCGAGCGGCGTGCGCTCGATACCTGTGTCGGTGCGAAACAGGTTCTCGCCGAAGAAGTCGAAGAACGCCCGCCCTTGAGGCGTCTTCGTGAACGCCACGCCGCCCTGATGGCCCGGCACGGCCCACGAGTATTCGCGCGTGGCCGTATAGTCGAAGAGCGCCTTCGTAAACGGCGGCAGGAGGTTGTCCTTGTACCTGTGCATCGCCACCAGCGCACGGCCGGCGATGAACGGACTCGTGTCCTCCAGCGTCCACACGAATTCATTCGCGAGCGACATGGCTTCGAGGTCGGGCGCATGCTCGCGCGAACGCTCGCCCATCAGGAAGATCGGCACCTCCGCATTGCGGCCTCGAATGCTGCGCAGCAGATCGATGGCGGTGGCGCCAGACACTGCCTCGCCCTGCCCCGTGTTCCAGCGCACGAAAACGCAGTCGATGTTCGCATCAGCGAGTGCAATCGCCTCGCCGTCCTGCATCGTGCTCGCCCCGATCACCTCGACACTGCGCGCCTCGAATTCCTGAACGAGATCGCGCACGACGTGTCCGCCCGCGCTGGACGGATTCGCCAGCATGGCGTCCACGATCAGCACGCGATACCGAAGCAGCTTGCTGGTCCGTTCGATCATTGGCCTCGAGCCTCCACCCGAATAAATGGTCCTCAATAATCCGGGGAGCACTTGCGAGGGGCAAGGCGTAGTGGAGGCGACCTTGATGCTCATCATTCAAGACATGACGCCATGAACAGGCCAGCCGCCGCGCCGCGCGCGGGTTTGGGCGCTAAGGTCGTGCAGCTTGATATGCCGCAATGGCTCGCACGCCGGGTCTCGGTAGCATCGCACGCTGATCCGGCTGCGTGCCCTCCTCTGCTGCCGCCATGTTCCAGGGCATGGACGGGCCGGATATCCGCTCAGGATTCCCAGGTTCCCTACAACTCATGCCCACCATGAAAAAGATCCTCGTCGGCGCCGCCGCGCTTCTCACGGCCGGCTATCTCGGCCTCAGTGGCATCGCCTGGTATCACGACACGCTCTACGCCGAAAGCGCGGCCGCAAAGCCCGCCGCGTCGGCCGACGCCACACGCGTTCGCGACATCCTCGATCGCAACGCGTGCTATTACTGCCATTCGGCCAAGGCCGTCTTGCCGCCCTACGCCGCGCTACCCGGCATCCGACAGATCTCGCAGTTCGACGTCGACAAGGGCCAGCGCTACTTCCGCCTCGACCCGCTGTTCAACGCGTTGCGCGACGGCACGCCGCCCGCGCAGGCCGATCTCGCCAAGCTCGAGCGCGTGGTGACGAACGACACGATGCCGCCCATGCGCTTTCGCATGGTGCACTGGAGCACCGGCCTGAGCCAGCACGACCAGCAAACGCTGCTCACCTGGATCTCGCACGAACGCAAGCGCTGGTATGTCACACCCGGCGTGGCGCCGGCCTTCGAGAACGATCCGGTGCAGCCGTTGCCGCATGCGCTGGCCACCGATCCGCGCAAGGTCGCGCTCGGCATGCAGCTGTTCCACGACCCGCGCCTGTCCGTCGACAACTCCATCTCGTGCGCGAGCTGCCACTCGCTCTCGACCGGCGGCGTGGACAACCGCAAGCGCTCGCTCGGCGTGCGCGGCCAGCTCGGCGGCGTGAATGCGCCCACGGTGTTCAACGCGGCGCTCAACCACATGCAGTTCTGGGACGGGCGCGCCGCCACGCTGCAGGAACAGGCGGGCGGCCCGCCGCTCAATCCGGTCGAAATGGCGTCGGCATCGTGGGATCAGATCGTCGGCAAGCTCAACGCCGATCCTTCGTTTTCCCAGGCGTTCGTGAAGGTCTACCCCGATGGCCTGAGCGGCCCGAACATCACCGACGCCATTGCGGAATTCGAGAAGACGCTGCTCACGCCGAGCCGCTTCGATGCCTGGCTGCGCGGCAACAGCGAGGCGCTGAACAGCGAGGAAGTGCGTGGCTATCAGTTGTTCAAGTCGGTGGGCTGCGCAAGCTGCCACGTAGGCGCGAACCTGGGCGGGCAGTCGTTCGAGCGCATGGGCAGAGCTGGGGATTACTTCGCCGCGCGCGGCGATGCGCTGACCGACGCCGACAACGGGCGCGAAAACGTCACGCATGACACGCGTGATCGCCAGTGGTTCAAGGTCCCGGGACTGCGCAACGTGGCGCTCACGGCACCGTATTTCCACGACGGCAGCGTAACGGATCTGCGTGAGGCAGTGCGCAAGATGGCGCAGTATCAGCTCGGCACCACGCTTTCGGAAGCGGACGTCGATGCGCTCACTGCCTTCCTCAACGCGCTCACCGGCACCTATGAGCCACACGCGGCGCTCACCCCGTCGCCCACCTCGGCGCCCTCGCCTGCGCTCGCCGCGCAACCGTGATCCGCTGCGGGCGGTGGCACGCGGCTGCGCGCCACCGCCCGTGCACGCTGTATCGCTTCAGGCAAGTCGCGCCGGGTTCGCCCGCGCGACCGACGCGCGCATCGACACGCTCACTTCGAAGTTGCGCTCGATGTCCCAGTGCGTGCCGTAACACTGGTTGATGAGCCAGCGCACGGCATTGCGCGTGAGCTCGGCGGTCGGAATATGGACCGAGGTCAGCGCGGGCGCCATGTAGGCCGCCGAATAATCGTCGTCGTAGCCGATCACGGAGACCTCGTGCGGCACCGCGATGCCCGCCTGCTGCAGGCGCGCGAGTGCCGACATGGCCATCGTGTCGTTCGCGCAGAACAGGCCCGTGAAGCGCCGCTTCGAGTCGAGCAGCTCGCCTGCCGCCGCATAGCCGCCCTCGGGCGAAAAGTCGGACATGATGAGCGGCACCGCTGCGCGTGCGATGCCATGGCGCGCAAGCTCGGTGAAAAAGCCATCGAGACGCGCGAGGTTGTCCGAAGAGCTGGCCGGTCCGCCAATCGCAGCAATCTCGCGGTGGCCGTGTTCGACGAGCGTGCGCGCGGCCAGTTCGCCGCCGCGAAAGTGGTCGGCGCAGAACGACGCCTCGGGCAACCCGTCGAACACGCGATTCAGGAATGCCATGCGCGGATGCAGGGCGTGCAGCATCTCGAGATCTTCGTCGTGCAGGTCGTGGCTGATGACCACCACGCCGTCGCAATCGCGGCCAATCAGAAAGCGCACGGCCTCGACGGCCTGCTCGCGCAGCGAGCCCTCGCCGCAGCCCGTCGCCACCACCACATGACGGCCCACCGCGCGCAATTCGGTATCGGTCTGCTTGAGGATGGTGCCGTAATACGAGCCGAAAAAGGTCGGCACGAAAATGCCGACGATGCCGAGCGACTGCGTCGCCATCGCCCGCCCGATGGACGAAGGCCGGAAATGGAGTTGCTCGATGGCGGCCTGCACGCGCGCGGCGGCCTCGGCCGACACCGGCCCCTTGCCGGAGATCGCCCTCGATGCCGTGGAAAGACCCACGCCAGCCAACGTTGCCACGTCTTTCAGGGTTGCCACTTCGTGTTTGCCCCTCTGCTTTTTGTCGTTGCGTTTTTACCCACGCACGCCTGGCCGTTCGCCCGCTTTCATCTGATGAATGCGCGTTCGGCACTCCTTAGAGCCGCAGGCTGCTTGCCTCGTCGAACAGCGACAACTGCCCGGCGTCGATCTCGAACGGCACGAGCGCCCCGTGCGCGAGCGGGACTTTGTCCTGGTCGATCGACGCGATCTGCGAGCCATGATAATCGAGCCAGAGGACTCGGTGGTTGCCCATCGGCTCGACCAGCGTGACTCGACCCTGCAGCGCCTCGCCCCGCGATGCCGCATGCGCCGCGGCGGCTGCCCGCACATCCTCGGGGCGCACGCCCAGCAGGCACGGCTTCGCGAGATCGGGCACACCGTTGAACGCGTAGCGCGAGACCTCGACCGAAAGGTGCGGGGCGCGGAACCACAGCTTGCCTTCGTCGGCTTCGAGCACGCCGCGCAGCAGGTTCATCGGCGGCGTGCCGAGGAAGCTCGCGACGAACAGATTCTCGGGCCGCGCATAGACTTGCGCGGGCGTGCCGAACTGCTGGATCACACCGCCCTTCATCACTGCCATGCGTGTGGCGAGCGTCATGGCCTCGACTTGATCGTGCGTCACGTAGATCATCGTCGCGCCCAGTTGCTGATGCAGCTGCTTGAGCTCACGGCGCAGCTCCGTGCGCAGCTTGGCGTCGAGATTCGAGAGCGGCTCGTCGAACAGGAACACGTCGGCCTCGCGCACCAGCGCACGGCCGATCGCCACGCGCTGACGCTGGCCGCCCGAGAGCTGTGCCGGCTTGCGCGAGAGCAGCGGGCCGAGCTGGAGCATCTCGGCGGCACGCTGCACACGGCGCTCGATCTCGGCCCGCGGCGTGCCATTGATGCGCAGTGCGAACGAGAGATTGCGCTCGACGTTCATGGTCGGATAGAGCGCGTACGACTGGAACACGAGCGCCACGCCGCGATCCTTCGGGTCTGCCCATGTCATGTCCTCGCCGGCGATCTCGATGCTGCCGTCGGCCACGTCGATGAGGCCCGCGATGCTGTGCAGCAACGTGGATTTGCCGCAGCCCGAAGGACCGAGCAGCACGACGAATTCGCCCGCGCGCACATCGAGGTCGAGATCGTCGATCACGGTGTTCGCGCCAAGCTCGATGCGCAGGTTGCGCACCGCTACGTTTGCCGGATGCGTCATTGTCAGTCTCCTGTCGACCAGAGTTAGCGCTTTAGCGCTTACTCTGGTCCCATGCAACTTGTTGCTATCCCTTCACCGCGCCCGAGGCGATGCCGCGCACGAACCAGCGGCCCGACACGAAATAGATCGCGAGCGGTACGAGCGAAGTGAGGATCGTCGCGGCCATGTTGACGTTGTAGAGCCGCTCGCCCGTGGTGGTATTGATGATGTTGTTGAGCTGCACGGTCATCGGCAGATTCTTCGTGCCTGCGAAGACCAGGCCGAGAATGTAGTCGTTCCAGATGCCCGTGACCTGCATGATCAAGGCGACCACGACGATTGGCGCCGACATCGGCAGCATGAGCTGCACGAAGATGCGCCAGAAACCGCCGCCGTCGACGCGCGCCGCCTTGAAGAGCTCCTGCGGTAACGCCGCATAGTAGTTGCGAAACAGGAGCGTCATGACCGGCATGCCGAAGATCGTATGGATCAGCACGATGCCAGGCAGTGAAGCGAACAGGTGCACGGTTGCCAGCACGCGCACGAGCGGGTAGACCATCACCTGCACGGGAATGAACGCGCCCGCGAGCAGCACCGCGAACAACACGCCCGCGCCGCGCGGCCGCCAGAACGAGAGCGCATAGCCGTTCACGGCGCCCACTGCGATCGAGATGATCGTGCTCGGCACGACGATGCGCACCGAATTCCAGAAACCCACGCGAATGCCCGCGCATTCGAGACCCGTGCACGCCGACGACCAGGCGTCCTGCCAGGGCGCGAACGTAAGATGACGCGGCAGCGCAAGCAGATGACCCATGCGGATCTCGTCCATCGGCTTGACCGACGTGACGAGCATCACGTAGAGCGGCAACAGGAAAAAGAGCGCCGCGATAATCAGGAATCCATACACACCGAGACGCGCCGGCGTGAAGTGGCGCCGGCGCCTGGGCGCTGGATTGCGGCGCGCTCCGCCCGTTGCACGCACGCCGGCACCGGATGGATCGGCAAGCGGCGCGCTCATGTGCGCTCTCCCCTGCGCGCCGCCATGGCCGAAATGCGACTTCGCGCATAGAGCACCGGCGCGAGTATGGCGAGCACGGTGGCGAGCAACACAATCGAGGCCGCGGACGCGAGCCCGATGTTCGCGCGATTGAACAGGTAATCCATGATGAACTTGCCGGGCACTTCGCTCGCGGTGCCGGGACCGCCTTGCGTCATCGCGACCACGGCGTCGTAGAGTTTCACGACCATCACGAAGAGCAGCACGAACGCCGTGGACATCGAAGTCTTCAACATCGGCACGACGATGCTCGCATAGACGCGCCAGCGCGCAATACCGTCGAGGCGCGCGGCCATCCAGATCTCTTCGTCGATGCCGCGCAGTCCCGCGAGCATCAACGCCATCACGAGGCCCGAGGCCTGCCACACCGTCGCGATCACGAGCGTATAGATCGCGAAGCGCTGCGAGACGATCCAGTCGAAGTGCGCGTGCGCGAAGCCCATGTGCTGGAGCACGGCCTGCACGCCCAGCTCGGGATTGAGGATCCATTGCCAGACGAGCCCGGTGGCCACGAACGACATCGCATACGGATAGAGGAAGATCGTGCGCAGCGCGCCCTCGGCCGCGACGCGCTGGTCGATGAAGATCGCGAGCAGCAGGCCGATCGCGAGACAGGCCGCGATGAAGCAGACGCCGTAGATCGCGAGATTTTGCAACGAGACGATCCAGCGGTCGTTCTCGAAGAGCCGCACATACTGCGTCGCGCCGGCGAACCTGTTCGTCGGCAGCGAGCGCGAATAGGTCATCGAGACACGCGCGGTCCACAGCATCGTGCCGAGATATGCGAAGACGGCCGTGGCCGCCATGGGCAGCAGCGCGATCCATGCGGCGAGCGACCAGCGCCGCATGGGACGACCCGCGCGCTCCTGGCGGCGGGCTTGCCGTCTCTCGTGATCCAGCTTGAGCGCGTACATGGGCCGCTCAGCTCTTGATCGCCGTGGCGAAAGCTTTTTGTGCATCATCGACCGACTGGTTCTTGTTCCAGAAGTTCGTGATGACGTCCTGAAGCGCGCCTTGCATGTCAGGTGAAATCAGCATCTCCGGGTTCGGCAACTGGCGCGACTTGTCCTTCATGATCGCCATGCCCTCCTTCGCGCAGACGTCGAAGCCCGAGGTGTCCACGTCCTGGCGGATCGGTATCGAGCCCTTTTTCTCGCTGAAGGCCGCCTGCGCCTTGGGCGAGGTCATGACCGTGGCGAGCAGTTGCTGCGCTTTCACGGCCTGCGGATTGTCGGTCTTCGGAAACACGAACGCATCGCCCGCGACCATGTACGGCGAATTGGCAAAGCCGGGGAAGCAGCCGAAATCCTTGCCCGCCACCTGGTTCGCATTGGAGAACTCACCCTTTGCCCAGTCGCCCATGATCTGCACGCCCGCCTTGCCCGAAATCACCAGCGCCGTTGCGTCGTTCCAGTTGCGGCCAGGCGAGCCAGGATCGACATAGTTGTGCAGACGCTTGAAAGTCATCAGCACGTTCTTGAACGCCGGCGAATTGACGGCATTCGTGTCGCGGTCGCGGTACACCTTCATGTAGAGATTGCGGTCCATGTCGGCAAAGATCGCGTCGAAGGTGATCTTCTCCTGCCACGGCTGGCCGCCGAGCGCTAGCGGAATCAGGCCCGCCGCCTTGAGCTTGTCGAGGTCGGCGAAGAGTTCGTCGAAGTTCTTCGGCTCGCTCGCGATGCCCGCTTTCGCGAACGCCGGCTTCGAATAGAAGAACCAGTCCTGCATGTGGATGTCCACAGGCGCTGCATAGAAGTGCCCGTTCACCTTGATCTGGTTGAGCACCGATTCGGGCAGGATGGCGTTCCAGTTCTCTTTGGCCGCCACGGTATCGACATTATTCAGGAGTCCCTGGTCGATGAGATCGTGGAACTGTTTGGATGTGTTGAATTGCGCCGCTGTAGGCGGCTCGCCGCCGACGATGCGGTTGATCGCCGTGGCACGCGCCTGGTCCGCGCCGGCAATCGCGTTGTCGACCCACTGGCCGCCCGCCTGGTCATAGGCTTGCGCGAATTGCCTGATGGCGGCCGATTCGCCACCCGAGGTCCACCAGTGAATCACGGTGGCCTTGAGCGGCGCGTCCGCTGCGTGGGCCACGACGGCGCCGGCCAGGGCCAGCGCCGCGACGATGCCGCGCAGGACGAGTGCGTGTTGCTTCATTGCGTCTCCTTGTCGACCAGAGTTAGCGCTTTAGCGCTTACTCTGGTCCCATGCAGAGCCCGGAATGCTCCGGTTTGTCTGCTAATCGATGAAGTCAAACTCGCGCGCCCCGCTCCGCGATGAAGCGCGCAATCAGTTCCGCGCTGCGCTTGGGTGTGCGCATTTGCGTGCCGTAGTCCACATGCACGACACCGAAGCGCCGCTCATAGCCGAACGCCCACTCGAAGTTATCGAGCAGCGACCACACGAAATAGCCGCGCACATCCACGCCCGCCTTGATCGCGGCATCGACGGCGGCTAGATGGCGCTTGAGGAACGAGATGCGCTGCGCATCGTCCACCTGTCCGTCACGTACCCGGTCGTCGGAGGCCATGCCGTTCTCGGTGATGTACACGGGCGGCAGGTTTTCATACGTTCGACGAAAACCCACAAGCAAATCGCGCAGACCGTCCGGATAGACCTCCCAGCCCATCTGCGTGCGCTCGACGCCGGCGAGCGGCACTTCGACGAAGCCGTGCGCGCCATCGCTTTTCACATGGGTCCGGAAATAGTAGTTGATGCCGAGGAAGTCGAGCGGTGCGGCAATCGTCTGCATGTCGCCGTCCAGCACGAGCGGCTCGGTGCCCGGCCACAGCTCGAACAGTTCGGCCGGATACTCGCCCTTGAAGAGCGGATCGAGAATCCAGGCGTTGTGCTGGACTTCGAAGCGGCGCGCGGCGGTGCGGTCGGCGGGCGAGTCCGAATCCGGCGTGCCACGCCCGACGTTCGCGACAATGCCCTTGGCCGAGTGCGGATCGTTCGCGCGCAGCGCCGCAACAGCAAGCCCGTGGCCCAGCAGCAGATGATGCATGGCCTGAGTCGCATAGCGCGCTTGCGCGAGGCCCGGCGCGTGATGGCCGTTGCCATAGCCGAGATACGCCGAGCACCACGGTTCGTTGAGCGTCATCCACGCGTCGACGAGGCCCGAGAATTCGCGGCTCATGAGATCGGCGTAGTCGGCGAACCGATACGCGGTGTCGCGGTTGAGCCAGCCGCCGCGGTCTTGCAGATGCTGCGGCAAGTCCCAGTGATAGAGCGTCGCAAAGGTCTGGATGCCCTTCTCCTTCAGGCGCTCCAGCAAGCGCCTGTAGAAGCCGATGCCCTTCGCGTTGGGACGGCCCGACGCGTCCATCACGCGTGGCCAGGCGATCGAGAAGCGATAGGCCTCGAAATTCAGCGCTTCGAGCAGATCGAGGTCGCCTTCCCAGCGGTGGTAGTGGTCGCAGGCCACGGCGCCCGTGTCGCCTGCGAGCACTTTGCCGGGTGTGGCGCTGAAGGTGTCCCAGATCGAAGGCAGCCGGCCGTCTTCGGCCACGGCGCCTTCGATCTGGTACGACGCGGTGGCCGCGCCTAGCAGGAAATCGCGCCGCCACAGCGCGGAATCGGGCGACGGCGTGAAGGCGTCGCCTTCGAGCGTGGCGCTCGGGGCGGTCGGGGCGGCGTGTGGCGAAGCGGCGATATCGTGTGTCACGAAAGCTCCTGCGCGAGGACCGCGAGCCGGGTGTTGCTGCAACCCGCCGGCGGCGGAGTGGAAGCGCTTCCACAGCGCTTGAGGCGCACAATATCAGCCGCGAAATCCCGCGGGCAATCCGGGTTTCTCTGGAGGCTTTGAAGTCGTTCCTGCCCAGCGCGCGAACTGCCGAAGAACTGCCATCGGGCAGCCGTCGGCAATGCGTCAGGCACACGCGCGAGGCGGCCACAGCGGGGCTCGCCCGCCGCGCGCTGCGTCAGGCTGCGTCACTCATCCGTGTGCGCGTCGAGATCGGGATGCACGGCCGCAAGGGCCTCGTGCAGCGTCGTGTAGATGTTCTCCGCGCCCACCACGGGCGTAATGCCGTGCCGATCCATGTCCGCGCGCAGGTATCGGTTGACCCGCCCGAGTATCACTTTGATGCCGCGCTTGCGCAGCGACTCGCATAGTTCGTTGACCGAACGGCCTGCCGAATAATCGACATCGGTGATCGCGCCCGCATCGATCACGAGCGAGTGAACGGGTGCCGGCGCACCGTCGATCAGGCCCCGCACCTCGTCGACGAAAAGATGATCGTTGGCGTAGAAGAGGTCTGCGCCGAAGCGGTAAACGATGAGCCCGGGCGCGGTCACGAGACCCGCGTGCGCGGGCACGGGCATCCAGCGGCCCGCGTCATTGGGCTCGAGCACCATCGTGTGCGGCCGGTAGCTGTGGCGCACGTGGCGCAGCAACGAGAGCGCGATCGCAATGAGGATGCCGTTCTCCACGCCGATCACGACCACGGAGATCGCGGTGGTCATGGCGAGGCGGAACTCGCCGCGGCTCTCACGGCGAATGTCGATCAACTGGCCGATATGCACGAGCCCGACAGCAATCGTGAACACGATCGCTGCCAGCACGCAGCGCGGCAGATATTGCAGCCAGTGGCTGAAGAACAGCAGCACGACCACGACGACGCCCGCGAACACGAGCTGCGCGAACTGGCTGCGCGCGCCGGCCTGCTCGCCCATGGCCGTTTGCGTCGGGCTGCCGTTCACGACGAAGGCGCCGCTCAGCGATGCCGCCGCGTTCGCCGCGGCGAGGCCCAGCAGATTCTGGTCTTCGTCCACGCGCTCGCCGTAGCGCTCGGCAAAAGCGCGGCTCGTCGCAGCGCTCTGCGCGACGATGATGACGAAGCACGAGGCCGCCACCTGCAGCAAATCGATCATCTCAAACCAGCCGACGGCCGGAAACGTAATATGCGGCAGCCCCCCTTGCACCGGCCCGGTCACGGCGATGCCGTGGCCCGCGAAATCGAACATGGCGCTCGCGGCAATGCCGCCGATCACCGCAACCAGCGCCACCGGCCAGCCCGGCCTCAAGCGCTTGAAGAGGAGAATCACCGCGACCACGAATGCGGCAATGGCAAGCGTCTGCCAGTGAATGGCGGAAAACTGCATGACGATCTGCTTGATCTGCAGGACGGTGCGCCGCGAGGTGAACGGGATGCCGAGCATGTCGCCGAGCATGGCCACGCCCACCTGCACGCCCACGCCGGTGAGAAAACCCACCAGCACCGTGCGCGAGAGAAAGTCGGCGAGAAAGCCCAGCCGGAAGATGCGGGCGAGCAGCAGAAGGACCGCCGTGAGCAGCGCAGTCATGCCGGCCAGCGCGACATATTCGGCGCTCGAAGGCGCCGCCATAGCGGAGAGCTTGCTCGCGAAGATGGTGGCCGTGGCCGAATCCGCGGCCACCACGAGGTGGCGCGAAGCGCCAAAGAGTGCGAACGCAATCAGTGGCAGGAAGCCCGTATAGATGCCGGTGACGGCCGGCATGCCGGCAATGCGCGCATAGCCGAGCAGTTGCGGGATGTTCATCGACGCGAGCAGCACGCCCGCTTTCGCGTCGCGCAAAGCCCCGGCGCGGTTGAGCGGCCGCACGCCGCTGAACAGGTCAAACGCCATGACGGCTTCCTTTCGATTGTTGCATCCGCATAGGTTCCTGAATGATCGATACGTTATACGAGGCGGGATAGCGCCGTATCTTAGCGCGGCATGGCGCGTTCGTTCAGGGCCGCTTGCAATGCTGAAATCAAAGCGAAAGGCACGCTGCGCGACAACAAGAAAAAGGCCAGCGCGCTGGCTGGCCTTCGGTGGCAATGCCAATTGGCGAAAGCGTGGGCGTTACACCCGCACGGGCGGCGGCACGTAACGGCATTCGTAGCGCTTCCTGACCGTGCCGTTCTCGTCGACGCTTTCCAGATACACGTCGAACTGCCACAGCCGCGCCATGTGCCGCAGCACTTCGTCGGTGTCGCCCGACAGGTGGCGGTTATCGCTCATGAAGTGGCGCAGCGTGAGACTGCGGTCGCCGCGCGTGTTCACCGACCACACCTGAATGTTGGGCTCGCGGTGATGCATGTCATACTGCCGCGAGAGGGCTTGGCGCACGTACTGGTAGCCGCTTTCGTCATGGATGGCGGAGACTTCGAGCGCGTCGCGCATGTCGTCGTCGAGCACCGAGAACAGGCGCATTTCGCGGATCAGATGCGGCGACAAATACTGCGCGACAAAGCTCTCATCCTTGAAGTTGCGCATCGCGTAGTGCAGCGCCTTGAGCCACGGGCTGCCGGCAAGCTCCGGGAACCATTTGCGGTCTTCTTCCGTGGGGTTTTCGCAGATGCGGCGAATGTCGCTCATCATCGAAAAGCCCAGTGCGTACGGATTGATCCCGCTGTAGTAGTGCTTGGTGACCGGCGGCTGATAGACCACATTGCTGTGCGAGTGCAGGAACTCCATCATGAAGCCGTCTTCGAGCTTGCCCTGCGCATACAGCGTGTTGAGCAGCGTGTAATGCCAGAACGTGGCCCAGCCCTCGTTCATCACCTGAGTCTGGCGTTGCGGATAGAAGTACTGACCCACCTTGCGCACGATGCGGATGACTTCGCGCTCCCAGGGCTCGAGCAGCGGCGAGTTCTTTTCGGCGAAGTACAGCAGGTTTTCCTGCGGCTCGGGCGGAAAGCGTTCGTCGACTTCCTCGGCAATGGGCTGCTGCGTCTTCGGCAGCGTGCGCCACAGTTCGTTGACCTGAGATTGCAGATACGCTGCGCGCTCGCGGCGTAGCGCGGCCTCGCGCTCGAGCGAGAGCTTCTGCGGCCGCTTGTAGCGGTCCACGCCGTAATTCATGAGCGCGTGGCACGAGTCGAGCAGTTCCTCCACGCGGTCCAGACCGAAGCGCTCCTCGCATTCGGCAATGTAGTTCTTCGCGTAGACGAGGTAGTCGATGATCGCGTGCGCGTCCGTCCAGAGCTTGAAGAGATAGTTGCCCTTGAAGAACGAGTTGTGTCCGTACGCCGCGTGCGCGATGACGAGCGCCTGCATCGTCATCGTGTTCTCTTCCATCAGATACGCAATGCACGGATTCGAATTGATGACGATCTCATAGGCGAGACCCATCTGGCCCCGGCGATAGCTTTTCTCGGTGGAGAGAAAGTGCTTGCCGAACGACCAGTGGCGATAATTGACCGGCATGCCGACCGACGCATAGGCGTCCATCATCTGCTCGGCGCTGATCAGCTCGAGCTGGATCGGATACACGTCCAGCTCGTATTGCTCTGCAACATGCGAGATATGCGTGTCGTATTCTTCGATCAGCTCGAAGGTCCAGTCGGATGGGCACGGCAACGGCCGTCTGTCGGCTACGTTCATATGCAATTCCCTGGTTTCCGGAAGCCGGGGTTCAGGGAGGTCATGGTCGGGGAGCCCGTGCGCGTCTGGGCGCGCCGGCTCGGCCGGGTGTCCCCCCCGTTTTGCGGCGGCCTCGTGATCGCCGTGCTGTCCTTTCCCGTGGCCGCCGGTCTTGCGGCGCTCCGGCTGATAGCCGCGCGCCTCGTTGTGCAGGTGGCGTGTCGTCATGAAGTCTCCACCTGCTTTTCGAAAAGCTCTCGGAACACCGGGTAGATGTCCGCCGCGTTGTCCACCTTCTTCATCGCCAGATGCTGCTCGCTAAGCGCCAGCTGCGCATATTCGAGCCAGAGGTTCTGCTCCTCCGGCGTCACTTGAATATAGGCAAAATAACGCACCTGAGGCAGGATGTCATCCGCGAGAAGCTTGCGGCACTTCGGCGAATCGTCGGTCCAATTGTCGCCGTCCGAGGCCTGTGCCCCGTAAATGTTCCATTCGCTCGGCGAATAACGGTCCTCGATCACCTTCTTCATGAGCTCCAGCGCGCTCGACACGACCGTGCCGCCGCTTTCCGTCGAATGAAAGAAGGTGTCCTCGTCCACTTCCTCGGCGCGCGTGTGGTGGCGGATGAAGACCACCTCGATTTTCTCGTAATTGCGCTTGAGGAACAGGTACAGCAGGATGAAGAAGCGCTTGGAGAGATCCTTGCGCTGCTCGTCCATCGACCCGGACACATCCATCAGACAAAACATCACGGCCTGGCTCGACGGCTGCGGCTGCTTTACGCGGTTCACGTAACGCAAGTCGAAGGGGTCGATGAACGGGATGCGCCAGATGCGCCCGCGCAAATGGTGGATCTGCTCCTCGAGCTGCTTGATGTCTTCGCGCCGGTCGGACGGATCGGCCATCAGCGCCTCGAGCTGCTCTTCGAGGTCGTGCAGCTCGTTGACGAGCGGCGCGCCCAGTGCGATGCGCCGGCCCAGTGCGCTCCTGAGCGAGCGCACCACGTCGATGTTGTTGGGCGTGCCCTCGGCGGCCCAGCCCGCGCGGATGCTCTTCCACGTGGGCACGGCCATCAGATGGGTCTTGATGAGGCGCGGCAGCTCGAGGTCGTCGAAGAAGTACTGCATGAACTCTTCGCGCGAGAGCTCGAACACGAAGTCGTCCTGACCTTCGCCCTCGTTGCTCGCCTGGCTGCCACCCCCGCCCCCGCCGCCTTGCGGACGCGGAATGCGGTCGCCGCGAATGTAGTCCTCGTTGCCGGGGTGCACCATTTCGCGCCGGCCGCCGGGGCCGTGCCGGAACGACGGCTCGGCAATGTCCTTGCGCGGGATGGTGATGCTCTGGTTGCTTTGGATGTCCTTGATGCTGCGGTCACGCACCGCTTCCGAGACGGCGTGACGAATATAGTTCTTCACACGGCGCAAAAAGCGCTCGCGATTGGCAATGCTCTTGTTCTTGCCGGCCAGCCTGCGGTCGATGATTTGATGAAGCACATCCAGTCTCCCGCTCACGTTTCGAATGGGCGAAGTGCGCAGTCTGGAATGCCACGTTCACTGACTCACGGCTTCGTGGCCTGCGCCCCGCCGGATTTCCTTTTTGCGCCGCCGCATGAAACCTGCGGCGGCGCAGCAGGAAGGTATTGCTTCTGCGCTCATGACGACTTGCGCACCCGCAGATACCAGTCGCAGAGCAACCGGACCTGCTTGGGCGTGTAGCCCTTCGCCACCATGCGGTTGACGAAGTCTTCATGCTTGCGCTGCTCTTCCGCCGATCCCTTTGCATTGAACGAGATGACCGGCAAAAGTTCTTCCGTGTTCGAGAACATTTTCTTCTCGATCACCACGCGCAGCTTCTCGTAGCTGATCCATGCCGGGTTCTTGCCGGCATTGGCCGCGCGCGCGCGCAGCACGAAGTTCACGATCTCGTTGCGGAAGTCCTTCGGGTTGCTGATGCCCGCGGGCTTCTCGATCTTCTCCAGCTCCGCGTTCAGCGCTGCGCGGTCGAAGCTCTCGCCCGTGTCGTGGTCGCGGAACTCCTGATCCTGAATCCAGAAGTCGGCGTACGTGACATAGCGATCGAAGATGTTCTGCCCGTATTCGGAATACGATTCGAGGTAAGCGGTCTGGATCTCCTTGCCGATGAACTCGGCGTAGCGCGACGCCAACACGTCCTTCACAAACGAGAGATACTTCTGCTCGGTCTCCGGCGGGAACTGCTCGCGTTCGATCTGCTGCTCGAGCACGTACATGAGGTGCACCGGATTCGCGGCCACTTCAGTCGAATCGAAGTTGAACACGCGCGAGAGGATCTTGAACGCGAAGCGCGTGGAGACCCCGGCCATGCCCTCGTCCACACCGGCGAAGTCGCGGTATTCCTGATACGACTTCGCCTTCGGATCGGTGTCCTTGAGATTTTCCCCGTCGTAGACCTGCATCTTCGAGAACAGGCTCGAGTTCTCCGGCTCCTGCAAACGCGTGAGCACCGAGAACTGCGACATCATCTTGAGCGTGCCCGGTGCGCAAACCGACTCGGCGAGGGACGAGTTGCGCAGGAGCTTCTCGTAGATCTTCATCTCTTCCGAATAACGCAGGCAGTACGGCACCTTCACGACAAAAATACGGTCGAGCAAGGCCTCATTGTTGCGGTTATTGCGGAACGCCTTCCACTCCGACTCGTTCGAGTGCGCGAGGATGATGCCGTTGAACGGAATCGCGCCGAACCCTTCGGTGCCCTTGAAGTTGCCTTCCTGGGTGGCCGTGAGCAGCGGGTGCAGGACCTTGATCGGCGCCTTGAACATTTCGACGAATTCGAGCAAGCCCTGATTCGCGAGGCACAGGCCACCGGAATAGCTGTACGCGTCCGCGTCGTCCTGGGCGTATTGCTCGAGCTTGCGGATGTCGACCTTGCCGACGAGCGAGGAAATGTCCTGATTGTTCTCGTCGCCCGGCTCCGTCTTCGCGATGCCGATCTGCCGCAGGATCGACGGATAGCGGCGCACCACGCGGAACTTGCGGATGTCGCCGTTGAATTCGTGCAGACGCTTGACCGCCCACGGGCTCAGGATGCTCTTCAGATACCGGCGCGGAATGCCGTACTGTTCTTCGAGGATGGGACCATCCTCGTCATAGTCGAACAGACCGAGCGGCGACTCGTTCACGGGCGAGCCCTTGATCGAGTAAAGCGGCACGCGCTCCATGAGCTGCTTGAGCCGTTCCGCTATGGAAGACTTGCCGCCGCCTACCGGGCCCAGCAAATAGAGGATCTGCTTCTTCTCTTCGAGACCCTGCGCCGCGTGGCGGAAGTACGCGACGACCTGCTCGATCACGTCTTCCATGCCATAGAACTCGCGGAACGCGGGATAAACCTTGATCACCTTGTTCGCAAAGATGCGCGACAGGCGCGGATCGATGCGAGTGTCGATCTGTTCTGGTTCCCCGATTGCCGTCAGCATGCGTTCGCCAGCCGTGGCGTACGCACTGGGATCTTCTTTGCAGAGCGCGAGATACTCCTCGAGCGAGAACTCTTCTTCTCGCGTTTTTTCGAAGCGGGTCGCGAAGCTGCTGTAGATATCCATGCTACCTCCTCGCCGAGATCTGCGACCGATGTCGTGCGCGGCGCGCTATTCGGAAACGACATCGCTCGAATTCATCCTAAACCTTTTCGAATTTTTTTTCACACAAAAATCGCGCCTGATTGAAGGTTCAAATTTGAACCCTTGGAGCCTGGCGGGGTACGCCGTACAATCTTTCTCCTCTCACGCAATTTTCAAGCCGCACGCGCATGCACAAGCGCCGTACTTCGACGCTCGAACGGCGAGTCCGCAGCTAATCCAGCCTGTACCCAACTTCGCCGTACCCCTTCGGCGATGCTCGTCGCTTCATCATAGAACGCATGGCCTCGCAAGCCGTGCACAGAGCGCAACGCATACTTGTAACGCCGTGTTTGTAACAGCACATGCGCTGCCGTCGCGTGCATGCATCGACGATCTTTTTCTCGTTTTACAGGTCGTATGCACGCACGTCGGTGAGTTGGCGCGCATTCGCACATGAGCCAACGCCCGGCCGCGCTGTCCCTTTCGTCAGTAGTGGCTTTCCCGTGGCTCGAATGGGTATTGCGCGGACGTTGCAAAAAGCATCGCCGTCCCTATTCATCGTTTCAATTTACGCCTGCGAATATGGCACGCGTGACAGGTTGCGCAGACGATCGCTTCTCATGTGCGCCTTCGCGCCAACGAAAACGGCCGTCGCGCGCAATGCGTGACGGCCGTCGATCTCACATGGAGGCCGAAGCGTGGTGCGGCCCCTGCATGGAAGCCGCCGGCGCACGGTGCTCAGACGAACTCGATCTCGACCTCGCCTAGCCCATCGATATGGCCGTGCAGCAGGCCCGCTCCCTCGATGCGGTGCGCCCCTACGTAGGAACCCGTGGTGATGGTCCACTCGGGCTCGATGGTGATCCCCATCGCGGCGCAATGGTTGACGAACCAGACCAGCAGCTCGCGCGGATCGCCTGCCGGATTGCCCGCCATTTCCGGCACGAGCGAGACGCCGTCGAAGGCGAGCTCGAGCTCGGGAGCGACGAAGTCGAGCGCCCGCGCGAGCGCCCCGTACGGCTGCGCATGGCCGGTCACGAGCGCGCCATTGTTCTGCGCGTCGGCGAGCTGCGCGAGCGGCGCGACGTTTGGCCATTCGGCGAAGCGGCTGTCGACGATTTCGATGGCGGGAAGAATTTGTCCGACGAGCGCGAGCACCTCGTCGCGCGCATAGGCGTCGGCGCGCGGCGCGATCGGCTCGGCGAAGCGAAAGGCGATCTCGAGCTCAACGAGCACCCGGAAGAACGACTGGCGCTCGACGCGCGTGGGCGAGGCGTGCACGTGCGTGGCCGCGATCGGGGCGCCGGAAACCGGGCCACCGGGTGTGCGCGCGCCGATCTTCCAGCCGCCCGTGCGCGTGCCCAGCCCGGCGAGCACGGCCTGCTGGATTGCATAAGCCGTGGCCGCGTCGGGCGGCAGGCACTCGGGCGCCAGCGTCTCGATCATCTGATGGCGGCGGCGCGCCGCCACGAGGCGCTGCGCGAGATCGTCACGTGTCATGTCTGGGTCCTTTCCTGGAGTTCGTGCGCCGGCAGCGCAGGTCTCTCGCGTTCAGCCGGCATGTTTGCGTCATGTCGCGCCATGGCAATGCGGTGCGTGTTGCACTGCGAAGCGCCTCGCCCAGGCGCTTCGGCTTCGCGGGAGCGTCCCGCTGCGCCCGGACCTGCCGCGCGCTTGCGGTGCGTGGCGCGTCAGATTGGCTTCGGCACCGAAGCGCAGCGCAGTGTACCGTGCGACCCCGTCCGCGCGCGTGACAAGTTTCACAATGTACCGTAACCGGCATCGCACCGCGCATGCATTGGCCTTGTGGCCAGAAATAACGCCGCTGCACCCGCGCGGGGCGGATACGGCCATGGCGGCTCGCGCGACGTGCATGAAGACGCCGCAGCCTTGCGTCAGAAGGTTTCCCAGTCGTCGTTTGATCCGGCCACCGCTGTGGCCGCCGAAGTCGGCACCGATGTGGTGCTTGCGGCTGCGCGTGCAGGCACGCTCGCAGCCAGGCGGGTCGTGGCGAGCGCGGGCCTGCGCGGCGCAGGCGCCGCGACGCGCACAGCGGACTTCGCGGCCGGGCGCGCGATGGGCTGCGCGCCGACGGGCGGCATATTGGGCTCGATTACGGCCTGCGAACTCGCACGCTTTGCGGTTTGCACCGCCGGCGGCGCGTGGGAATCGTCGACGTTGAAAACGGCGACAGCGGCGCGCAGCCGGCTCGCCTGGTCTTCGAGCGACTGCGCCGCGGCGGCGGCCTCTTCCACGAGTGCCGCGTTCTGCTGGGTGACTTCGTCCATCTGCGTGACGGCGCGCGCCACCTGGTCGATGCCGCTCGACTGCTCCTGCGAGGCCGCCGCGATCTCGCCCATGATGTCGGTCACGCGCTGCACCGCGCCAATGATCTCCGCCATCGTGCGGCCCGCCTCGTCGACGAGCGCCGAGCCCGCGTGCACGCGCTCGACCGAGGTGTCGATGAGCCCCTTGATCTCCTTGGCCGCCGCCGACGAACGCTGCGCGAGGCTGCGCACCTCGCCCGCCACGACCGCGAAGCCGCGCCCCTCCTCGCCCGCGCGAGCCGCTTCCACGGCCGCGTTGAGCGCGAGAATGTTGGTCTGAAAGGCGATGCCCTCGATGATCGAGATGATGTCGGCAATCTTCGCCGAGCTCTCGTTGATCTCGCCCATCGTGCCCACCACCTCGCTCACGACCCGGCTGCCCTTGTTAGCGATATCCGAGGCGCTGGCGGCCAGCGCGCTCGCCTGGCGGGCGTTCTCGGCGTTCTGCTTCACGGTTCCGGTGAGCTCCTCCATGCTGGACGCGGTTTCCTGCAGCGCCGAGGCCTGCTCCTCCGTGCGCGACGAGAGATCGATGTTGCCGGCCGCGATCTGGCGCGTGGCCGTGGCGATCGCCTCGGTGCCCATGCGCACCGAGCGCACGGTGTCGCCGAGGCTGTGCTGCATGCGCGCGACGCCGCCGAGCAGCTCGCCCATCTCGTCGCGCGTGCGCACCACGACGGGGCGGCGCAGATCGCCCGCGGCGATCGCGGAGAAGGCGCCGAGCGCCTCGCGAAGTGGTTCCGAGATCGCGCGGCGCAGCGTGAGAAACGAAAGCACCGCAGCGCCGATGCCGATCAAAAGCGCCGCGATGGCTGCGATGCGCAACGCGCCGAATGCCGACTCCGCGTCGTTGAAGCCTGCTCGCGCGAGCGTGTCCTGCAGTTTGTCGAGCGCAAGATCGGCCTGCGAAAGCGCGCTGTATGCGCTCTGCAGCGCGTTGGCGCCGCCAATCACCTTGCTCTGGTCGCCCGCGGCGATGGCGGCGGAAAAACCGTCAGCGGCCTGCTGAAACGCCGTGCGGCGCTCGCCGACGTCTTGCATGAGACGCACTTCCTCCTGCTCGCGCGGCAAGCTCAGGTACTTCTTCCAGTAATCGTCCGAGACGCCGCGCAGCATGCGCGCACGCGCGAGCGTGGCGGCCACGTCGGGCGTGCCGATCTGGAACGCGGCGCGGTCGAGCGCGAGCCGCTCGCGCGCCGCATAGATCTCGGCCATGTTCACGGCATGGCTGCTCGGCATCTGATTGGTGTAGGTCGCGCGATATGCCTCGTTCGAGCGCGTCAGGCCGAACAGCCCCACCGCGCTGATGGCGACGATGAGCGCCGCCAGGAAACCCATCGTGAGGCCGATGCGCGCCTTGATGCTGATGCCGTTGTTCATTGCTCTCCCGTGCTTGCCGTGAAGCGGCTTGCTGCGCTCCAGATTGCGGGCTGCTGCCCTGAATGGGTTTACGGCAAACGTTTGGGAGGCTTGAAATTATTATATGGTGTGAAGAATTGGGCGAGATTCCTGACGAATAAATTACAACCCCTGGATGACGCGCGGGCGCTCCGCCCAACGCGAAGGCGCACCGGGTCCAGGGGCTCCGTTTCAGCGCCCCATGTCCTCCAGCCGAGGAATGGACGGTTGCGCGCCTGCGCGCGTCACGGAGATCGAAGCCGCGCGCAGCGCGAACTGGATCGCCTGTGTGGGCGCCTCGCCGGCGGCGAGCCGGGCGGCCAGGGCGCCGATGAACGTGTCGCCGGCCGCCGTCGTGTCGAGCGCGGCCACCTTGGGCGCGGGCCAGTGCACGGGCGAAGGCGCGCCCGCCGCGTCCGATGCCTGCGCGCCCCCCTCACCCAGCAGCGCGCAGACCCCCTGCGCGCCGAGCGTCACCAGCACGTTGCGCGCCCCCGCGCGATGCAGCGCCAGCGCGGCGTGCGCGGCGTCCTCGGGTGTGGCGAGCGGCAGGCCCGTGAGCGTCGCGGCTTCGAGTTCGTTGGGAACGAGGTAATCGATGAGCGGCAGCCACTCGGCCGGCAGCGGGCCGGTGGCCGGCGCGGGATTGAGGATGGTGGTCTTGCCGAGCCGGCGCGCGGCGGCGAGCGCCGCGTGCACCGCGGCGGGCGGCGTCTCCAGCTGGCAGACGACGACGTCGGCGGCCGCGAGCGCCGCCTCGTGGCGCGCGAGCGTTGCGGGCGTCACTTCACCGTTGCTGCCCGCCACGATCACGATGGCGTTCTGGCTCGCGTCGTCGACGACGATCAGCGCCACGCCGGTCGGTGCCTGCGGCGCGGTATCGAGCGCGCCGCAATCGATGCCTTCGGCAAGGAGCCCTGCGCGCAGCAGCTCGCCGTTGGCGTCGGCGCCCACGCAGCCGATCATGGCCACCCGCGCGCCAAGACGCGCCGCCGCGACCGCCTGGTTGCCGCCCTTGCCGCCCGCCACCTGCGCAAAGGCACTGCCCGCGAGCGTCTCGCCCGGGCGCGGCAGGCGCGGCGCGCGCGCGACGAGATCCATGTTCAGGCTGCCGACTACCGCAACGCGGCCGCGCGCCGTGTTGGCGTCGTGCCGGGCATGGTCTTGGGTGCCGGCTTGCGCCGCCGTTTGCGTCACTGAGCGCCGGGTTTCGTCAATCGCCACTTCGTTTGCCTCCTGTGCAAGATCCAGTCGGCCGATTATGCACGCGCTCGTGCACGCGATTCAGACCGCGCTTCAGGCCGCACGCGTCGCCGGCTTACAGGCGCCGCACCACGGCGCGGTGGATTCGCGCGGCAAGAGTTGCGGCGCCATCACGCGCCGCAGCACCGTTGCGTCGTTGCGCTCATGCCCGGGTGCGCCAATCCGCTCGATCAGCGTGAGCGCCGCCATCTCGCCGAGTGCTCGCGCCGGCTGGCCGACCGTCGAGAGCGCGGGCCAGGTGAACTGGCCGAGCTCGATGTCGTCGAAGCCGATGATCGAGCAGTCGGCGGGCACCCGCAGGCCGCGCTCGGCGGCCGCGCGCAGCGCCCCGATGCCCATCATGTCGTTGCCGGCGAAGATCGCGCTGGGGCGCACGGTGTCGAACAGTTGCGCCGCGGCGCGGTAGCCGCCCGTGCCCGAGAAGTCGGCCTCGACGATCGCACCCGGCGCGATCTCGACGCCGCGCTCGGCCATCGCGCGCAGGAAGCCGTGCATGCGCATCGCGGCCACTGCCGCGCTGACCGGCCCCGTGATGCAGCCGATCCGCGAGTGCCCGAGCTCGAGCAAATGGCGCGTCGCGAGCCATGCGCCGCGTTCGTGGTCGATCTGCACGAGATCGGCGTTCAGGCCTTCGATGTTGCGGTCCACCACGACGATCGGCTCGCGCGTTTCGCCAAGCGTCGCCGCGAGCACGGCATCGTCGCCCGCCGACGCCACGATCAGCCCGTCGATGCGCTTTTCCTGCAGCACGCGCAGATAGTTGCGCTGCTTGAGCGGATCGTCATCGGAATTGCAGAAGAACACGCAGTAGCCCTTCTGCGCGCAGCCGTCCTCGACGCCGCGCGCGAGCTCCGCGTAGTACGGATTCGTACCGTTGGGCACCACGAGCCCGATCGTCGCCGTCGAGCGCGCCTTGAGCGAGCGCGCGACCGCCGACGGCACGTAGTTGAGGTCGCGAATCGCCTGCTCGACCTTGGCCCGCACGTCCGCCGACACCGGCCGCGAATTGTTCACGACATGCGACACCGTCGTGAAAGACACCCCCGCCACGGCGGCCACATCTTTGATCGTCGCCATCTTTGCTGTTGCTCCTGCTTCGTCCTGCTCGTTTTCTACTGCTGCCGCCGCACGGCCGCGCCTCTTTTTTGTTATTGGAGGCGGCTTTGCACGGCGATGGCCCTCGGTGAGCGCACCGGTCGGTTAGTCGTTTACCCGGCCGCTCTCGTTTTTTTCTTCTAACCCCTTCGTGCTTCTACTTCACTCGCTGCTTCAGTTACTACCGCAGTTACTGCCGCAGTTACGGCTTCAGTGACTCCATTCGCCACCCTGCGCGCGGCCACATCCTGACGCTTGCATCCATTGCCGCGTCACTTCCCGCCGCGCTTGCGGCTGCGGTGGCTTCGATACGTGTCGAGCACCACCGCGACCACGATCACCGCGCCGGTGATGATGCGCTTGGTCGGCTCGTTCGCGCCGATCTGCGCGAGCCCCGCCGCGAGCACGGAAATGATCAACACGCCGAAAAACGTGCTGATGACCGAGCCGCGCCCGCCCATCAGGCTCGTGCCGCCGATCACCACGGCGGCGATCACCTGCAGCTCGAGGCCGACGCCCGCGTTCGGATCCGCGGCTTCGAGGCGCGAGATCTGGAACAGCGCGGCAAGCCCCGAGAGCGCGCCCATCAGCGCGAACACGACGATCTTGTACGGGCGCGGATCGACGCCCGCGAGCCGCACTGCCTCCTCGTTGGTGCCGATGCCGATCAGGTAACGGCCGAACACCGTGCGCGTGAGCACCAGTTGCGCGATCACCATGACCGCCACGGCGATCAGGAACGCGGGCGAGATGCCGAACGCAAGCGGATTCGAAAGGAAGTCGAACGCATCGCCGATATAGGCCGTGCGCGAATTCGTCATCTGGTACGCGAGGCCGCGCGCGGCCTCCAGCACGCCGAGCGAGACGATGAACGACGGAATGCGCCAGCCCACCGTGACCGCGCCCGTGAGCGTGCCCGTGGCCGCTGCGGCCAGCAGCCCGACGAGCGCCGCGGGCAGCGCGCCGAGCCCCCACTTGAGGGCGGCCACGCTCACCACCGACGCCCCGAGCGCCAGCACCGAGCCCACCGAGAGGTCGATGCCCGCGATGATCAGCACGAATGTCATGCCCACGGACATGACGACGAGATCGGGAATCTGGTTCGCGATCGTGCTGAACGTATCGTAAGTCAGGAAGTGCGAACTCAGCAGCGAGAACAGTACGATCATCGCGACCAGCGCGAGCGCGAGGCCCAGATAATTCGAAAAGCCAAAGCGCGTGCCGACGGGTTTGGCGCTCGCGGCCGTCGTCGCGGCGGCGTGCGAAGCGCTGCCGGGCGGCGCGGACCGTGCCGGCTCTGCGGGCTCTCCTGGTTGTTCGCGCAACGGTGGATTCGTCATGAAGCGCTTCCTCCTCGCCCATCGGGCGGCGGCGATTGAACGCGGTCTCCGGGCCGCTGCGCGGGCACGGAAGTTTTCAGCTCGGGCAGGTCGGCGGCGTCGGCGAGCATCGCGTCTTCGGCGCGATAGCCCGCGAAGGCGGCGCCAAGCAGTGCGTCCTGGGTCCACTCCCCGCGCGCGAAGATCGCCGTCATTTTTCCCGCCGACATCACGCCGATACGGTCGCAAATCAGCATCAGCTCGCGCAGGTCGCTCGAGACCACGACGAGCGCGCAGCCCTCGCGCGCGAGCGAGCCCATCAGTGCGTAGATGTCGAATTTCGCGCCCACGTCGATGCCGCGCGTGGGTTCGTCGAACAACAGCACGCGCACGCCGTGCACACTGCCGCTTACACCTTTGGCGGCCTGAGCGCCGGTGCTGCGCCGCGCGAGCCAGCGGCCGATCACCACCTTCTGCTGGTTGCCGCCCGAAAGCTCGCCCACGCTCTGGCCGGGGCCGGACGTGCGGATGCGCAAGGCGTCGATCTGCGCACCGGCCAGCGCGTTCTCGCGCGCGGCGTCCACCACGCCATAGCGGGCCACGGCGCCCACGTTGCCTAGCGACACGTTTGCAGCCACCGGTTGCGGCAGCAACAAGCCCTCGCCCTTGCGGTCCTCGGTGATGAGCGCGATGCCGTGGCGCACCGCATCCACCGGGGAGTCGATGCGCACCGGCACGGGCGGCGCGCCCGGCGTGCCCGCGAGCGCGACCGTGCCGCGATCCTTCGCGTCGGCGCCGTAGATGAGGCGCATGAGCTCGGTGCGCCCCGCGCCGATCAGCCCCGACACGCCGAAGATCTCTCCCGCGCGCACCTCGAACGAGACATCGCGCACGACACTCGCGCGGCCGATCCCATCCACCTTGAGCAGCGGCGCGCCGATGCGCCGCTCGCCCAGCTCGATGCGCTCGCCGAGCTCCCGCCCGACCATCAGCGCGACAATGCGCTCGGGCGTGAGACTGGCCATCGCATCCACGCGCACGAGCCGGCCGTCGCGCAACACCGCCACGCGCTGCGCGATGCGCTCGAGCTCCTCGAGCCGGTGCGAGATGTAGACGAGCGCAACGCCGCGCGCCCGCAGCCGGGCGATCTGCTCGAACAGCAGCTCGACCTCGCGGCCCGTGAGCATCGCGGTGGGCTCGTCGAGGATCAGCACGCGCAACGGCGCGGCGCCCTGCGCCTCGTCGCCGATCAGGTTGCGCGCGATCTCCACGAGCTGCTGGTGGCCGATGCCGAGCTCGCCCACCAGCGTGTCGGGGTCGATCGCCTCGAGTCCGACTTGCGCCATCGCGGCGCGGGCGTCTTCGCGCAACCGCGTGCGATCGATCCAGCCCGTCCACCCGAGCGGCCCGAAGCGGCGCGGCAAGCGGTTCAGAAACAGGTTTTCGGCAACCGAAAGCGTGGGCAGCAGGTTGAGCTCCTGCATCACCATGCGCACGCCAAGCGCTTCCGCCTGCTTGCGGCTCGCCGGGGCATAGGGCTCGCCCATCAGCGTCATGCTGCCGGCGCTGGGTGCCGTGAGCCCGCCCACGATCTTGGAGAGCGTGCTCTTGCCCGCGCCGTTCTCGCCCGTGAGCGCAAGCACCTCCCCCGCGTGCAGCGCGAGGCTGACGTCGGCGAGCACCGGCTGCTCGTAGGTCTTGCCGGCGCCCGTCACCGTCAGCACCGCGCCTTGGGCGGATGCGCCCGGCTGGGCGTCGGGGGCAATTGCTTCCATCACGATCCTGTTCTCGGGTGCCGCGCCGCCCGGATCCCGCGGCGGTAGCGCAGGCTTGCGCAGCGCCCGGCCACCGGTGAAGCGGCACACCACGGCGGCTCGCTCGCTGGCGCGGCCATCACGGTACAAATAACGGCGGCGCGGCGCTTTTCTTGAGCGCTTATTACACCAAAACGCGACCCGAAAAGGCGGCCCGAAAAGCGCTCGCGCGATAAACGCACGCCAAACGATTCGGCGTGCATATTTTGCCGCCTTATTTCACGGCATCCTTCGTCACGAGCACGACCGGCGTCTCGACCACGCCCGAGAGATCCGACTGCTTCTTGTGCCCCTTGAGCGCCTTGAGCGCGGTGTCGATGCCGAATACGGCCTGCTTGGCGGCGTACTGGTCGGCGGTGGCGAGCACGCGGCCATCCTTGAGCATCGGCTTGATGGCGTCGATGTTGTCGTAGCCCACCACGTAGACCTTGCCCTGCTTGCCGGCCGCGCGCACCGCCGACACGGCGCCGATCGCCATGTTGTCGTTGCCGCACAAGAGCGCCTTCATGTCCGGATATTCATTGAGCATGGCCGAGGCGACCGCATTGCCCTTGTCGATTTCCCATTCGCCCGACTGCACCGAGACGATCTTCGCGCCCACGGCCTGCATCGCGTCCTTGAAGCCCGCCGTGCGCTGCTGCGCGTTGGTGGTGGTCGAGACGCCTTCCACGATGCCCACCTGATCGCCCGCCTTGAGCTTCTTCGCCAGATACTCGCCGACGAGGCGCGCGCCCTTGGCGTTGTCGGGGCCGACGAACGGCACGTTCAGGTCCTTGGACTTGAGCACGTCGGGATCGAGCCGGTTGTCGATGTTCACGACGATGATGCCCGCATCCACGGCCTTCTTCACGACCGGCACGAGCGCCTTGGAGTCTGCCGGCGCGAGCACGATGGCGTCGACCTTCGAGACGATCATCTGCTCGACGATCTGGATTTGCGCGGCTGTGTCGGTTTCGTTCTTGATGCCGTTGGTCACGAGGTCGAACTCGGACGCATTGTGCTTCTGGTAGTCCTTCGCGCCGTTCTCCATGGTGAGGAAGAACTCGTTGGCGAGCGACTTCATGACGAGCGCGACTTTCGGCTTGTGGCCGGCCGCCGACTGGGCGTGAGCGGCAAGCGGCATGGTGGCCGCGAAGGCAACGGTGGCAAGTGCGGCTGCGGCGCCAAGAACGCGCCGGCGAATGCGGGAGTTCATCGTTTGTGTCTCCGGTTGTCGGGCCCGGTCGGGCCGTATTTCTGGTTATGCGCAAACGTTTTCAGGCGCCCCATTCTCGGGGCGCGCAATCGGCGATGTCAATGGCGCCGGCCGCTGTGCGCCGCGCTGCGGCGCAGCAGCCGCCATGCGCATCGACCTCAGAGCCACCCACCGCGGCGGAACAGGATGAACAGCACGACGTCGATCACCACCATCATGGCGAGGCAAACCTGGTAACCATACTCGAAATGCAGTTCGGGGATATTTGCGAAGTTCATCCCGTAGATACCCGCAATCATGGTCGGCACGGCGAAGAGGGCTGCGAACGAGCCGAGCCGCTTGGTCACTTCGTTTTCCGCGAGCGAGATCATGCCGAGATTCACCTGGATCGCCGTCACGATCATTTCGCGGCGCGCATCGACCAGGTTGGACACGCGCACGAGATGGTCGTAGACATCGCGATAGTACGCCTGCATGTCGACGCAGACCTGCGGAATGCGCCCGCCCACGAGCTTGCCCACGGCGTCGACGAGCGGCGTGATGTGGTGCTCCAGGATCACGAGGCGGCGCTTGATCGAATAGAGATCCTCGATGATGGCGCGCGATTGCGCGAGCGTGTGCTTCTCGAAGATGCGGTCTTCCAGGTCCTCGATCTCGCCGGAGAGCTTCTCGAGCACCGGCGCGTAGCGGTCGACCACGCTGTCCATGAGCGCGTAGAGCACGAAGCCGGCGCCCTCCTTGAGCAGCTCCGGTTCACGCTCGCAGCGCGCGCGCACGTCCTGGAAGCCCTGCTGCGCGCGATGGCGCACCGAGAGCACGAAATTCGAGCCCGCGAACACGTTCACCTGGCCGGTGACGATCTCGCCCTCCTCGTCGAGCTCGATCGTATGGAATACGGCGAAGAGCGTGTCGCCGTATTCCTCGATCTTCGGGCGCTGCTTGCCGTTCATCACGTCTTCGATGGCGAGCGTGTGCAGGCCGAATTCCTCCTTCATCGCGGCCATCTCGCCCGCGTCGGGGTCCTTGAGCGCGACCCAGACGAAGCATTCGGGTTTCTGGAGATAGTCGCTGATGGCCTCGATGCCGATATCGGCCAGTTTCTTGCCGCCCTGGTACGCGGCGCAATTGATGAGCATGTGTCGTGTTCGTCCCGGCGGCGCGGCTGGGGAGAGTGAGCGCGCCGCGTGTCCTCAAGTTGATCGATCCGCCAAGTTTAGCGTTGCATCGATCTGCGAGGCGGCACGCGGGCGGCGCTTGCCGGCCTGGAGCGCGTGTTGCCCGCGCCCGCGCGGGGCTTGCACGAGGACCAGCCGGCCGCCCGCTTACTGCGCGACCCGACGAAGGGTGATGCGATGATCCTTGTCGAAGGTTACGCTCGCACGGTTCGTGTAGCGCGGATCGACAAGAAAGCGCAGCTCGACCACAGGATCGAACTGCGTCGTCACGCCGATGCGGTGGACGCCGGGCGACAGGTAGAACGTGACGTGCTCGCCGTTCATGAGGTCGGTGACCTGCTCGCCATCGATATAGACCGGCGCGTCGCGGAACTTGACGATGACGTTGCTCGTGCGCTCGCGCCGCACGTCGACGGCGACGAGACCTTCGCCGGCCTGCGTATAGCCCGGCTTGACGATGCGCTCGGCCGGCACGGGCTTGAAGGGCACGGGCGGCGCGCGCTCTTCGGCGCAGCCGCCCAGCGCCAGCGTCAGCGCGAGGGCGGCCGCCGCCACGAGTGCGGCCGTCAGCGCGGCTGAACCCAACCTCACTTTGAACACGCGCGATGGCATGGGCGCGATCCCCTCGTCGGTTTTTTGATGCTTTCGTGCCGCGCGCCGTACGTCGATCCTCGCCGCCGGCGGCGTCCTGGTCCGTGTGCGCCCATGATATACGCACGCCGCGCCCTGCCCGCGCGAGGCGCCGCACATTGCGCATCGCATGCCGTCACCGGACAGCGCGCGGGCGCGGGCGCCGGGCCACGCCGCGCACCGATGGTATAAGCTTCGGAAGCGGGCTCAATCCCGCTCAGTCATCGCGTCACGCGAGGAGAATGCAGGCGATGTGGTACTTCACGTGGATACTCGGCATCGGCGTGGCGCTCGGTTTTGGCATCATCAATGTGATGTGGCTCGACGCCAACGGCAAACTCCTCGATGGCCAGGGCGTAGCGCCGTCGCCCCTTGACGATCAAGCCGTTCTCACTGGTCAAGCCGATCAAGCTGTTCTCGCCAATCAAGCCAATCAAGCCGGCGGCGCACAGGCGGACCCGGTCCAGGACCGTCGTTCGTGACACGGCTGGTGTTCTTTTGCGGCCACGCCGGCACCGGCAAGACCTCGCTCGCCAAACGCCTGATCGCCCCGCTCGCCCGCGCAACCGGCGAGCCGTTCTGCCTGCTCGACAAGGACACGCTGTACGGACGCACCGGCGCCGCGACGCTCGCCGCGCTCGGCCAGGATCCGCGCGACCGCGATAGTCCGCTATTTCTCCAGCATCTGCGGGACCCCGAATATCAGGGCATGCTCGACACCGCGCGTGAAAATCTTGCGCTGGGCGTGAGCGTGATTGCGGTCGGGCCGCTTTCGGCGGAGGTGCGCGAGCGGCGCCTGCTCGATCGAGCGTGGCTGGGGGTGGCGGCGGACGTGGGGCTCGCCGCTGTCTGGGTGCGCACCGACGAGGAAACGGCGCGCCAGCGCATCGTGGCGCGCGCCCACCCCGACGATGCCTACAAGCTCGCGCACTGGAAGAGCTATCGCAAACGGCGCTTCGAGCCCCAGGGCGCGCAGCTCGACGGCCTCATCGTGTTCGACACCAGCGCGCCAGCGCCTGCCGATTACGACACATTGCTGCAGCGCATCGTGCAGGCGTCCGCGGCCTGAGCGAAATGGGCTCGCAGCCGCGGCGCCCCGTTTGCACCGCGTGCGCCGCGTGCGTCTCGTGCTTTAAGCGACGTGTGCCGTCGCCAGCGCCTCGAGCGTCGCGCCTTCGTACACCTGACCGAAGCGGTTCGAGAGGAACTGCTCGAGCGACACCTGCTCCTGACGCACAAAGCCCTTTTGCGGCAGCTTCTTCTCGCGGAACAGATCGAGCACCGCGCACATGGCGCCTGCCGTGGTGATCTCGATCGCGCTCATCGGCACGCCGCAGACCGTCTTCGCGAAGATCTTGCGCGTGAAGACTTCCTGCACGAGTTGACCATTGCGCGTGCCCGTCACGGTAATGAAGATCAGCACGACGTCCTGCTCCGTGGACGGAATCGCGCGGCGCATGATCGACTTGAGCGTGTCGCGGTCGCCCGAGAGGCGCAGGTCTTCGAGCAGGAACTGCATGAGCGAGCGGTGGCCCGGATAGCGCACCGACTTGTAGTCGAGCGATTCGACGCGCCCGGAGAGCGTCTCGCACAGCGTGCCGAGACCGCCCGAGGTGTTGAACGCCTCGTACTCCACGCCGTCGAGCGAGAAGTGCTCGTGGCCTTCGAGCGGCTGCACCATCTGCGTGCGGCCTTCGTGGATCGCCTCGCACGGCTGGCAGTACTCGTTGATGAGGCCGTCCACGCTCCAGGTGAGGTTGTACTTGAGCGCGTTCGTGGGGAATTGCGGCAGCGCGCCCACCCGCATTTTGACTTCGCGGATCTCGGTGAAGCGGCTCGCGAGCGCATGGGCAGCGAGGCCGATGAAGCCCGGCGCCAGCCCGCATTGCGGCATGAACGCGTGATCGGCGCCCTCGGCGAGCGCACGGATCGCGTGCGTCGCGCGCACGTCCTCGGTCAGGTCGAAGTAATGAACACCCGCGCCCTTCGCCGCCGACGCGACGTTCACCGCGAGGTAGTAAGGCAGCGCGTTGATGAGCACGTCGAAGCCTTCGAGCGCGCCGCGCAGTGCGGCCGCGTCGCCGGAATCGACACGCATGGTGGGAATGCCTTGCGCGGCGAGCTTTTCGAGCGCGTGGGTGTCGCGGTCGAGCGCCGTGACCTCATAGTCCCCGGTTTCGCGCAGCATGTGTGCAATGGTGTGGCCAATCAGGCCGGCGCCTGCAATCGCGACTTTCATTCGGTATCTCCTTAGGGGTTTTCTGTGGTTCTGGGCCATGCTGTTGCCCGGTGCACACAGTCTAAGGAGGTGCGAAATCAGATCCTAGACGCAAAATGATGCGCTTTGTCGGAGAGTTTCGTCATTTCGACGATGATTTTCGTCATAACGACGAAAAGGCGTAAAAATGGTGTCAACGACGGCGCGAAAGCCGGTCCGTCCTGCCCTTCAACCCATCACCGTGCCGCGGTCGATCTTGCGTGCGAGCACGATCGACGTGGTCGTGCGCTCGACGCCCTGCATGCCGCCAATCTGGTCGAGCAGGTCGTTCAGGCGATCGGGCGAATCCGCGCGCAGCCAGGCCACATAGTCGTACTCGCCGCTCACTGCGCAGAGCAGCTGCACTTCGGGCATCTTGGACAGGCGCCGTTGCACTTCGGGGCCATTGCGCGGCGCAATGATGAGTCCGACCCAGGCCTGCAGGCTCGCGTCGAGCACGTCCTGGCCGAGGCGCACGCCGTAGCCCGCGATGACCTGGGAGCGCTCGAGCCGCGCGATGCGCGCGAGCACCGTGGTACGCGCAACGCCGAGCTGGCGCGCGAGATTCGCCACGCTTTCGCGGGCGTTCTCCTGCAGCAGCGCTACGAGGCTGCGGTCGAGGTCGTCGAGTTGGTCGAGGCGCGGCGGTCTCATCGTGGGGCGGGCTCCCGGAATGTCGAATGGTTGGAGGCAATGGCTGAATATCGCGCCATTATCGCGCGCGGCGGGTTCCGGACGAACCCGCAAGCAAATACGCACGCGCGGTGCACGCTGCTTCTTGCAGCTTATTTCCGTGAGTTTCGTTTGTAAGCAGATGTCGCGCAGCGGCCGCATTGAGGCGATATCGTGGTACACATAGCGCCTGCAACCGATGGGTTCCGCGCCTACTCGCTACGTAACCTCTACGAATTGAAGATTCAAGGAGCAACAATGAAGAAAGCTTTCGTCATCCTTGCCGCGACGCTCTCGATGAGCGGCGCTTTCGCACAGACCGCCGCATCGTCGGCGACGGCCGCGCCTGCGGCTGCCGCAGCGGCATCGAAGGTCGAAGCGCGCGCCGCGCAGCATCAGCAGCGCGTGGAAGAGCGCATCACCTACCTGCACTCGGCGCTGAAGATCACGTCCGACCAGGAGCCGCAATGGAAGGCGTTTGCCGACGTCATGCGCAGCAACGGCGAGACCATGGCAGGTCTGTACAAGCAGCGCATGGAAGGCGAAGCGCAGCGTAACGCGCTCGACGACATGAAGCAGTACGCACAAATCGCCCAGACGCACGCCGACGACATGCAGAAGCTCGTCACGGCGTTCGAGCCGCTCTACACCAGCTTCTCGCCGGAACAGAAGAAGCTTGCCGACGCCACCTTCCGCCACGGCCAGTCCGAAGGCGGCAAGGCCGCAGCCCATCCGAAGCACAAGGGCAAGCCCCATGCGAAGGCGCCGGCCGCCGCAGCGGCAAGCGGTGCTGACGCTGCGAGCACGCCGGCTGCCCAGTAAGCCGGCGCAGACAGGCAGCGCGTACATAGCGCACACACAGCGCTTTTGCAGCGCGCGAGCGGGTCGAGCAATCGGCCCGCTCGCGCGCTGCGCCGTTTTGGGATCCGCTGCGGCTCGCGCACGCGAGGCCACTTTGGCGAGCGCACAGGATCCGGCGCGGTCTATTCCCGGGCCCGTTGAAGCCGATTCGTGGTACGCTCGCGGACCTCTCGACGGCCGGGCAAGCATGCCCGGCCGTCGTGCTTTATCTGGCCTATATTTCTGGCTATTCCCCGTATCGACGCCGCGTGAATCGGGCACGGCCCGCACTTCATCGGCGACCTCCCAACGGAACAGGTCCGCTGCCGCCACCATGATCGAACTGACCCAACTCGACCTCGCCGCCGATCCCGCCGCGCAACGCGTGGTCAAGGACGAAACCGTCACTGTCGAATTCGCCGCGGCACCCGGCGAGCTGATGAGCCTCGAAGGCCCGAACCGCTATGCGCCAGGCGACGCGATCATCACCGGTGCGACGGGCGAGCGCTGGGTCGTCTCGCGCGAGCGCTTCGACCCGAAGTATCGGCCGGCCGACGCCGCGCTCGCACACGGCGCGCCCGGCGCCTATCGCAACCTGCCGACGGTGGTGCTGGCCAAGCGCATCGACGAGCCGTTTTCGATCGTGCGCTCGGCAGGCGGCGACCGCCTCACCGGCGCAGCCGGCGACTGGGTCATGCAATATGCGCCCGGCGATTATGGCGTGGTGAAGGCCGAGCGCTTTGCGAAGGTGTATCGGCTCGCCGATTGAGCCGCGTGCCGGCGCGCGCCGTGTCGCGCGCTTCAGGCAAACTCCTCGTCGAGATCGAGCGTGACGTTGCGCGGGGTCTCCTCGCCCTTCGCGTGCTGTTCCTCGAGCGAGCCGATGGTGGCCTCCACATAGGCGTGCAGCACCGCGAAGCTGCGTCCACGCATGCGCGGCGGCAGCGCGCGATAGCGCGCCAGCGCTGCCGGCGCGATGGCGACCGTGAGCGTCATGCGGCGCGCGGCGGCGCCCATGCGCATCGCCACCCAATGCACGATGAGCAGCGGCGCGCCGTTTTCGGCGGGCTGCTCGCTAAAGCGCGTCTGCTCAGGGAACAGATCGGCGATTACGCGCGCAAGCTCGTCGATATCGCGGCTCGCGCATTCAAACAGATAATCTTCCATTGCTGTCCATGAGGAATTGAGAAAACGTTGCAGGCGCAACGTAACAACGATTAGGGAGAGGCGTTATCGCGCGCGTGGCGCGGCGCGTCAGGCCGTGCGCGCCACGCGGTTGCCCGGCGCACACATTCTGAAAAGCACGACGGCCACCGCGAGCGCCACGACCGCGTAGAGCGCATCCACGACGAAAAGCGGCACAAGACGCGCCTGGAACATGGCGGCGGGCACGTCGATCACCGCGTGCAGCGCGATCGCGATCGGCAGGATCGACTTGCGCCCGGCCCGCACTCCGCGCCACATCAGCACCGAAAGACCGATCTGGAACACGAACGCGGCCGTGCGTTCGAGCGCGAACACGCCCGCCACCAGCGGCGAGAACGTGGCGAGCATCAGATGCACGCGCAGCACGGCATCCATCGTGAGATTGCTCAGATGCTCGTCGAGCTCACCACGGTTCGCGAGCACCGCGAAGGCGATCCACTGCAACTGCACGAGCACGCCGACGAGCCACGCCTCCGCGCCGCCATGGCCGATGCCGTACGCGAGCCCCGTGCTGTCGACCGGCGCATTGGGCCGACCTGCCAGCCGCCCCGCGCGCCGCGCGAGCATGCGCATCGCGATGTACCGCCCCACTTCTTCGCACACGCCCGCCGCGAGCGCACCATACAGCACGAAGGTGAGCGGATTGGCGAGTAGTTGCGCCGTGACCGGATTCTCGTGCAGGACGTAGCCGTTGAGCGCACGCTCGATCACCGTCGCGAACAGGGCGAAGATGGCCACGCCCGTGACGGTGGCGCGCCAGTCGAATGCGAACGGCGCGCGCAGCCGGCGATAGAGCGAGACGGGCAAGACGGCAACGAAGAGCGTCGCGAGCGAAAGGCAGACCAGCGTGACCGGATCGACGTGCATGGGGTTCCTTGAAACGTCCGACGCGCGAGGCGCGCGCCGCAGCCCGAATCATCGCAGATATCGGGGCGCTCGCGCAGCCCCGGCGGCGCGGCGCTACCCGGCCCATGCGGGCGGGACGGGCGCGGACCATGCGGGCGTACGGTCGCGGCGCCGGCCCGCGCCGGTCGCATGCAAGCCGCCTGAGCTCGAAAGAACACCCGAGGCGGCGCTAGCCGAGCGTCGAGGCCCGCACGACCAGCTCGCCCGGAAATGCCGCTGCGCGCGCGGCCAGCGCCGCGCCCTCGATGCGCTCGTTCAGGAACTCCACCGCCCGGTAGCCGATCTCGCGAGTCGGCTGGCGGATGGTGGTGATGCCGGCGAGCTCGGCCCACTCGGGATCGTCGATGGCGATCAACGCCGCCTGCTGCTGCCATTGCGCGCCGAATTTCGCCTTCAGATGCAGCGCGAGCCGCAAGGCGACCGGCGCATTCGCGGCGAAGAGCGCGCAGCGTGCGCCGCGGCGCGCGGCGTCGGCGATATGCGCATCGAGCACGGCGAGCGCCGCGTCGACACTTGCATCGTCATGCAGATCGAGTACGTGCGTGGCCGCGCGAACTTCCTGCGCGCCCTTCGTGGCCTGCTGCGCCGACGCACCCGCCGCCCCATCGATGGATCTGCGAAACGCCGCTTCGCGCTCGCGCCGCGAGCTCACGTGCTCGAAGGGCTGCACGACGAACACGAGGTCGTCGTAGCCGCGTTCCAGCAGATGCTGCACGGCGAGGCGCACGGCGGCCGCGTTGTCGAGCCCGACCATGTCGGCGTCGAGGCCGTCCACGGTGCGGTCGACCAGCACGGCGGGAATGCCGCCGCTGCCCATCGGCTTGAGCATCGACTCGGGCACGCCGAGCGCATTCACGATCACGCCTTCCACGCGATACGTGGTGAGCAGTTGCAGATAGCGCCGCTCCATGTCGATTTCGTTCGCTGCGTGGCAAATCAGCGGCATATAGCCGAGCGCGTGGCACGCGGCCTCCACGCCTTGCAGCACTTCGACGGAATAGGGATTCGCGAGATCGGCGAGCAACAGCCCGAGCAGCCGGTTGCGCCCGCGCTTGAGGCCGCGCGCCATCTGGTTGGGCCGATAGTCGAGCCGCTCGATTGCTGCCTCGATGCGCGAGCGCAGGTCCGGCGAGAGGACCGAAAGCTCGCCGTTCAGATAGCGCGAGATGCTGGTCTTGCCGGTGCCCGCCTCGCGGGCGACGTCGCTGATGGTCGCGCGGCGCGGCGGCGCGCCCATGGCGACGGCCTCGCCTTTGCCGCCTTCCCCGCCTTTGCCGCCCGCTTGCAGGGTCCTGGAGGCGCCGCCCGTGCTCATCGCGCGAGCACCTCGCGATTGACGATGTTGTTTTCGAGCGTGCCGGAAAGCGCCGCCACGAGGTTCTCTGCGGCACAGCGCGCCATGGCGTGACGCGTCTCATGCGTGGCCGAGCCGATGTGCGGCAGCGCGACGACGTTCGGCATGCGCAACAGCGGCGAGGCTGGATCGACCGGCTCCTTCTCGAACACGTCGAGGCCCGCGCCGTGGATCGTGCCCGCTTCGAGCGCGGCGATCAGCGCCGCTTCGTCGACGATCGCGCCGCGCGAGGCGTTGATGAGGATCGCGCTCTTCTTCATCTTTTGCAGCTCGCGGGCGCCGATCAGGTGACGCGTGGCGTCGGTGAGCGGCACCTGCAGACACACGAAATCGGCGGCGGCGAGCAGTTCGTCGAGCTCGACGCGGCGCGCGCCGTACTCGCGCTCGGCCACCTCGTTCGCGCTGCGGTTCGTGTAGAGCACCTTCATGTTGAAGCCAAGCGCCGCGCGCCGCGCAACCGCGCCGCCGATGCGCCCGAGCCCGACGATGCCGAGCGTCTTGCCCTGCACATC
This sequence comes from Paraburkholderia silviterrae, assembly GCF_004353915.1. Classification (GTDB taxonomy): domain Bacteria; phylum Pseudomonadota; class Gammaproteobacteria; order Burkholderiales; family Burkholderiaceae; genus Paraburkholderia; species Paraburkholderia silviterrae. The sequence continues at coordinate 659,539 of NZ_SMRP01000002.1, forward strand.
CACGCCGAATTGCGCGGGACCGATGCTCGCCTTCCAGTGGCCCGCCTTGACCCAGTCGGCCAGCTCGACCACGCGGCGCGCGCTCGCGAGGATCAGTGAAAAGACCGTGTCGGCGGTGGACTCGGTCAGCACGTCGGGCGTGTGCGCGAGCACGATGCCGCGCTGCGTGAGATCGGGCACGTCGAACTGGTCGTAACCCACCGAGATGGTCGAGAGCGCCTTGATGCGCGAGCCTTCGAGCATCGCCGGCGTGACCTTGACGCTTGCGCCGATCGCGCCGTCGGCATCCTTGAGCGCGGCGGCGAACGCTTCGGTGTTGCTTGCGTCGACGAACGTCACATCGAGATGCTCGCGCAGGTACTCGGTCACGTCCGCGGGCAAGGTCTTGTAGGCAACGATTTTCTGCTTCATGAGTGCGCTATGTCCGTCTGTTTCAGTCAGTTACGTTCCGTGAATCTCGCGTGATGCGTTCCCCGCGCGTCATCTCCCGCGCATGGCTTCGCGCGCGTCACTTGCCATGGACCGGAGTCGCGTAGGCGTGGGCGTCGTCGCGGCGCGGCTTCACCGCGAGCGTGAGGACCACCGAGGCCACCAGGGCCACGCTCATGAACGCGTAGGATGCCGAGGGCGAGCCGGTCGCGCCGTTCAGGTAGCCGACCACCCAGGAGCCGACGAACGAGCCGAGCGCGCCCATGCTGTTGATGAGCGCCATCGCCCCGCCGGCCACGTTCTTCGGCAGCAGCTCCGGCACGATCGCGAAGAACGGGCCGTATGGCGCGTACATCGCGGCGCCCGCCACGACCAGCAGCACGTACGAGCTCCAGAAGTGCGTCGAGCCGAGCGCATACGATCCGGCAAACGCGAGCGCGCCAATCAGCAGGAACGGCCACACGAACGCGCGGCGGTTGTTGAGCTTGTCCGAGGCCCACGAGGCCGCGAGCATCGCAATGGTAGCAGCGAGATACGGCAGCGCCGAGAGCCAGCCCGTTTCGACCATGCCGAGCGCCGAGCCGTTCTTCACGATCGACGGCAGCCACAGCACGAAGCCGTACACGCCGATGCTCCAGCAGAAGTACTGCGCCGAGAGCAGCATCACGGCGGGCGTGCGGAACGCTTCGGCGTAGTTCTTCACCGGCTTGATGGCGGCCTGCTCGGCGCGCATCGCGGCGTCGAGCGCGCGCTTCTCGTCGTTCGAGAGCCAGCTCACCTGGGCCGGCTTGTCGCGCACCAGCAGCCACCAGCACACGGCCCACACCACGGCGGGCACGCCCTCGGCGACGAACATGTGGCGCCAGCCGAACGAGTGCACGAGATAGCCCGAGACCACCGACATCCACAGCACCGTGACCGGATTGCCGAGGATCAGGAAGGTATTGGCGCGCGAGCGCTCGTTTTTGGTGAACCAGTTGCTGATGTAGATGAGCATCGCGGGCATCACCGCCGCCTCGACTACGCCGAGCACGAAGCGGATCGCCATCAGCGAGGGAATGTTCGTGACGACGCCCGTGAGCGCGGCGCATCCGCCCCACAGTACGAGGCTCACGAACACGAGCTTGCGCACGCTGCGGCGTTCGGCATAGACCGCGCCCGGCAGCTGGAAGAAGAAGTAACCGAGGAAGAACAGCGCGCCAATCAGCGACGAAAGCCCGGGGCTGATGCCCAGATCGCGATTGATGCCGGCCGCCGAAGCGAAGCCGTAATTGGCGCGATCGAGATAGGCCAGGCTGTACGTGATGAACACGATCGGCATGATTGCCCACCAGCGGCGCGGTGCGAGCGAGGTTGAGGTCATCGGTGTCTCCAGTGTCGATTGCAGTGAGCGTTCTGGCGCTTGCTGCGATCCGATGCAAAGCAGTTCTCGTGGCGCCCTGCCCTGGTTCGGGCAAGGCTGCTGAAATCGCGGAGCGAGCGGCCCCTCGTACTCCGCTTAAGCGGTGGCGCGTGCGGGGCTGGCGTCCTTCGCGGCGCCCTGGGCCTCGAGCGAATCGAGCTGTGCGCGCGTGGGCAGCCCTTCCGAATCGCCGATCACCTGCACGGCGAGCGCGCCGATGCGGTTGCCGCGCGCCACGGCGTCGTGCAGCGTGCGCCCTTCGAGCAGCGCGCTCACCACGCCCACTGCGAAGCCGTCGCCGGCGCCGACCGTATCGACGACGTTCTCCACCGGCTGCGCCTTCACATGGCCGCACTCGCCTGCTTGCGTCGCGAAGTACGCGCCCTGGGCGCCGAGCTTGACGATCACGCCGCGCGCGCCGCGTTCGAGATAGAAGCGCGTGATCGTTGCGGGGTCATCGGAACCCGTGAGAATGCGGCCTTCGTTCACGCCGGGCAGGACCCAGTCGGCAAAACGCGCGAGCTCGTTGAGCGTGTGCACCATCTCGGCTTCGGAGCCCCACAGCGTCGGGCGCAGATTCGGATCGAAAGTGACGGTGCGCCCGGCCTCGCGCATCGCGCGGGCGAGCATGAAAGCGAGCTCGCGCGAGCTTGCCGAGATCGCGGGCGCCACGCCGCTCAGGTGCAGGTGGCGGGCGCCCAGCACGTAGTCGCGCTTGAAGTCGTCGACCGAAAGGTGGCTCGCCGCCGAGCCGCGCCGGAAGTATTCGACGGTGGGGTCGCTGCCGTCGTCGTTCTTCGACTTGAGCTGAAAGCCCGTGGGATAGCGCGCATCGGTTTGCACGCAGTGCGCGTCGATGCCTTCGTGCGCGAGCACGCCGCGCACGAACTGGCCGAACGAGTCGGCGCCCACGCGGCTCATCCAGCCCACCTTGAAGCCAAGGCGCGCGAGGCCGGTCGCCACGTTGAGCTCGGCGCCGGCGGCGCGCTTCGTGAAGTGCGCGACCTCGGAGAGCGGGCCGGTGTCGATGGCCACGAACATCGCCATGGCTTCGCCGTAGGTGATGACATCGAGTGAGTGCGTCATGGAATGCATTCCTGAAAAATCGTATTCGGGTGCCGCGAGCGCCGGCGTCTACGCGAGACCGGCCCAATGTGCGCTCGAGCCGTTAGCGCCCTGTCACGGCGAGCGCGGCCCTCACGTGCCTCGAGCTCGTCAAGCAGTGCCGAGCCACGCCACGTAGCGCGCGGCGTCCTCGGTCACGCACGCCTCGTCGAACGGAAATTCGATGCCGCGCGGCACGCCCGCCGGCAGGCGCGCGAGCGCGGCGCGGCACAGCGCATCGTTGGCGGCCGGCGCGCAGGCAAAGCGGCGCGCTCCCACGCCGTCCACGGCCTTGCAGTGGATGTACTCGACGTACGGCGCAAGCGCGGCGGCGGCCATCAGCGGCGCTTCGCCGGTCCAGTGCCAGTTGCCGATATCGAAGGTCATGCCGATCAGCTTGTCCTGCCCAGCGGCACGCAGCGCGCGAAACAGGCCGATGAACTGCGCGAGCTTGCCGCCCTGCTCGAGCTGGCCGTTTTCGACGACCACGCGCAGCGTCTCATGGGCTTGCGCGTCCGCCACCGCCTCTTCTTCGAGCACCGCCGCGAGGCGCGCGACCTGAGCGTCGCCGGCGAAACCGCCCAGCTGCAGCTTGACGAAGCGCGCGCCGAGCGCGCGGCCGCAGGCGATGGCGGCGCGCAGCGCCGCCGCGTCGAGCGCGCCGTCTTCGCCGTACAGCGAGTCGGGCGTCGACCACACGGGCCACAGGCCTTCACGTGCCAGCACGGTGCCGAGCGCGCGCAGCGCCTCGGGCTGCGTATCGGCGTCGTCCATCAGCTCTCGCCGCACCTCGAACGCACAAGCGCCCGCCGCCTTCGTCGCGCCGAACCACGCCGCATGCCCGTCACGCCGAATCGCTGCGGCGCCGAATGCGCTTGCCACTATTGCTACTTCCGCCATCGTCTTCTGTCCTGTTGCCTGTCGATCAGAGTCAGGGCTTCAGCTGTCGACCAGAGTTAGCGCTTTAGCTGTCGGGTGGAGTTAGTGCTTTAGCACTTACTCCACCCCCATGCAGAGCGCTTACTCTGGTCCCATGCAAAGCCGAGACTCCGGTCCCATGCAGGTTTTTCGCGGTCCGGTTCCTGCGCCGTCGAATCGGTGGAACGTTGCGTTTGGAACCGGTTCCAAACCGGGGCCTAAAAAAAGCGCCTGCGCGCCCGGTTGATGGGCGGATAGTGCGCTGAGGCGCCGCATGGCGCCATTATGGAAATCCCCTAATCCGCGTTGGGATCAAGGCGGGAACCTCGTGCCGCCCGCGCCGCCATTGAGTCCCCCGTTCGGCCCTTCTTCCGGCGCGTCGAGCAGGCACAGCTCGAGGAAGCGCTGGGCGACGCGCGAAGCCGCGCCCGCGTGCGGCACGATGATCGAAAAACGCCGCGCCAGCGGCTCCGGGCGAATGCGGATGAGCTGGAGCGCGTTGTCCTCGTGACGCATCGACATGGCCGAGACGAAGCCGATGCCCATGCCGGCCCGCACCGCCTCCTTGACGCCCTCCACGCCGGCGATTTCCAGCGCGACACGCATCGGCACGCCCGCGCGCGCGAACGCGCGCTCAACCACCTGACGCACACCCGAGCCGTCCTCGCGCAGCACGAGCGGCAGATCCGCGAATGCGCTCAGCTCGCGCCGCAGCGGCGCCGCAGCGGCGTGTTCGCGCGCGGCGCCTGCGCCCTCGCTTTCATCCGCCGCCCGGGCGGCAAGCGCGTGGCCGCGCGGCGCGATGGCCACGATCTCGTCCTCGTGCCACGGGTGCACGGCGCAATCGGCGGGCAACTGCTCGCCCACCGGCCCTTCGACCAGCGCGATATCGAGATCGCCGAGCATGGCGACCACGTCGGTCGTGTTGCCGCTCGCCGTTTCGAGCTTCACGTCCGGATAGCGCCGATGAAACGCCGCCACCAGGTACGGCAGCCGGTAGCTCGCGGGCGTCGTGCTCGCACCGATGCGCAGCGTCCCGCGCTCGAGCCCGCGCAGCGCGTCGCGAAACGTCAGCGCGTCGCGCCAGGTGTCGCGCAGCCGCGCCGCGTAGGCCGCGAGCTGCTCGCCGGTGGGCGTGAGACGCACGCCGCGCCCGTCGCGCAGATAGAGCGGCTCGCCGAACTCCTCCTGCAGCAGCCGCAACTGCCCCGACACCGCGGGCTGCGACAAATGCAGCGCGAGCGCCGCCCGGCTGATGTTCAGGTGCTCGGCTACGGCGGCGAAAGTTATCAGTTGCTCCGGGGTCATCGCGTCCAACTATCGTGTTGACCTATATTTTACGTCGTAAATGACGATTTTTCATATTCTTATATCTAATTTAGGATTGGAACATTCGTCAGTCAGACAAATTTGTTCCATAAGGCTATGTCCACACCGTCGACTTCTCTTGACTCGTCGTCCGCCGCATCCGCCACGCGCGGCCAGCTCAATGGCGTGCTGTTCGTCGCGCTGTTCGCCGCCGCCGTCACGCGTATCGCCGCGCTGCCCGCCATCGCCGGTCTCGGCCTGAGCCCGTTGATCGTCGGTATCGTCGCGGGGGCGTTCTACGGCAATGCGCTGCGCGACGGCATGCCCGAAAGCTGGGCCGCCGGCATCAACTTCTCGGCGCGTAAGCTGCTGCGCATCGCCGTGGCGTTCTTCGGGCTGCGCGTGAGTCTCCAGGAGATCGCCCAGGTGGGCCTGCCGGGTCTCGTCGAATCGGTGGTGATCGTCGTGAGCACGCTCGCGATCGGCACCTGGGCCGGCATGAAGCTCATGAAGCTCGACCGCGACACTGCCATCCTCACCGCGGCCGGCAGCGCGATCTGCGGCGCCGCCGCCGTACTCGCCTTCGAATCCACGCTGCAATCGAAGCCGCACAAGAGCGCCATGGCGGTGGGCAGCGTGGTGCTGTTCGGCACGCTCTCGATGTTCCTCTACCCGCTGCTCTATCGCGCCGGCTGGCTGCATCTCGATACCGTGGGCGCCGGGCTCTTCTTCGGCGGCACGATCCACGAGGTCGCGCAGGTCGTGGGCGCCGCGAGCAACGTGAGCCCGGAGGCCACGCACATCGCCACCATCGTGAAGATGACCCGCGTGATGCTGCTCGTGCCGGTGCTGCTTGCGCTCGGCGTCTGGCTCAATCGCTTGGCGCGCGACGCGGCCCAGGGCCAGCAGGGCGCACGCAAGCTCGCGGTGCCCTGGTTCGCGCTCGGCTTTCTCGCGCTCGTCGTGGTGAACTCGCTGCACGTGCTGCCGGATTCGGCTACCCAGACGCTGAACATGCTCGACACCTTCGCGCTCACCATGGCAATGACGGCGCTCGGCATCGAGACGCGCGTCTCGCAGATCCGCCAGGCCGGCCCGCGCGCCCTCACCACGGGTTTCATCGTCTACGTCTGGCTGGTCGGCGGCGGCCTCGCAATCACCTGGGCCGTGCAGCGGCTCTTCGGATGACCCGGCGCCGCACGGCTTCGCCCCCCTTGAGAGACCGCGTACCGGCCCTGCCGGTCGCTTGCCCCGCCCTCGGCGGGGCTTTTTGCGTTTTGCGCACTGGCAATGGCGCCAGGCCAATACACGACGCGACAAGAGCACAACCGCTACGCCGCTACGTGCAATTGCGCGCGATACTGTCGTCCCATGCCGTTCGTCTAGCGGGCGGCTGTCGTGGCAATCTCGAGAGCTTTGCACGCGACCGGAGTGCGGCGTTCACGCGCCAACTCCGGGTCGACGGAGGGACGACCGATGGCATACGAGCTGTATTACTGGGACGGCCTGCAGGGCCGCGGCGAATTCGTGCGGCTCGCGCTGGAGGAAGCGCGCGCGCCCTATGTGGACGTCGCGCGCGGTGCGAAAGAGGAAGGCCTGGGCATGAGCGCGATGATGGCGAGGCTCGACAGCGACGGCCCGTATCCGCCCTTTGCGCCGCCGTTCCTGAAGGACGGCGACCTGATCGTGCCGCATGTCGCGAACATCCTGTTCTATCTCGGCCCGAAGCTGAAGCTCGCACCGCACGACGAGGCGCTGCGCATCGTCGCGAACGGCTTGCAACTGACGATCGCCGACTTCGTGACCGAGGTGCACGACACGCATCACCCGATCGCGAGCGGCCTCTATTACGAGGACCAGAAGGAAGAAGCGAAGGCGCGCGCGAAGGACTTCATCGCGCATCGCCTGCCGAAATTCATGGGCTACTTCGAGCGCGTGCTCACGCAGAATCCCGATGGGCCGCAGCACATGGTCGGCAAGACGCTCACCTATGTGGACCTGTCGATGTTTCAGATCGTCGAGGGGCTGCGCTATGCGTTCCCGAAAGCGACGAAGCATCTGGCGGAGCACTACCCGCATGTGATCGCGCTGCACGACGCCGTGGCCGCGCGAGCGAACATCGCGGCATATCTCGTCTCGGAGCGGCGGCTGCCGTTCAACGAGACCGGCATCTTCCGCCACTATCCGGAACTCGACCGCGCCGCGCGCTGAGCGCACGGCATCCCCTAACCAGAAAAACCGCCCACTCGCCGTGCTGTCATTCCTGCTGAAACTGCGCACCCGCGCCCGCGATCTCTTTCGCCTCTCCGACGCCCACACGATGCTGATCTGGTCGGTCATCGTGGGGATAGCCGGCGCGTTCGCGACCGTGCTGTTCCGCGAGGGCATCGCGCATCTGCAGATCCTCTTCACGGGCAGCGAGGGCAGCTTCGTGGCGATGGCGCGCCGCCTGCCCTGGCACACGCGCATCTGGCTGCCGGCCGCGGGCGGCTTCGTCGCGGGCTGCTGCTTGCTGATCGCTAAACGCAGCTCGCCCGGCAACGGCGGCAAGCCGATGCACACCGACTACGTGGAAGCCGTAGCGATCGGCGACGGCGTGATGCCCGTCGGCAAGAGCATCTGGCGCAGCGTCTCCTCGCTCTTCACCATTGCGAGCGGCGGCTCGATCGGCCGCGAAGGCTCGATGGTGCAGCTCGCCGCGCTCGCCGCCTCGCTGATCGGCCGCTGGGTGCACTTCGATCAACAGCGCCTGCGCCTGCTCGTGGCCTGCGGCGCGGCGGCCGGTATCACCTCGGCCTACAACGCGCCGATCGCGGGCGCCTTCTTCGTGACCGAGATCGTGCTCGGCGCGATCGTGATGGAGAGCTTCGGGCCCATCGTCGTTTCCTCGGTGGTCGCCAACATCACGATGCGCGAATTCGCGGGCTACAAGCCGCCTTACGAGATGCCGGTGTTTCCGCCCGTCACGGGCGTCGAGGTGCTGCTCTTTGTGGCGCTCGGCCTGTTGTGCGGCGTACTCGCGCCGCGCTTTCTCTCACTGCTCGACGTGGCGAAGGCCGGCTTCGGGCGCCTGAAGCTGCCACTGCCCGCGAAGCTCGCGCTGGGGGGCTTCGTCTGCGGCGTGCTCTCGATCTGGACGCCCGAGGTCTGGGGCAACGGCTACAGCGTCGTGAACTCGCTCCTGCATTCGCCGTGGACGTGGACCGCGCTCGCCACGGTGCTCGTGTTCAAGCTCGTGGCGACCGCCGCGACGGTGGGTTCGGGCGCCGTGGGCGGCGTCTTCACGCCGACGCTCTTCATGGGCGCCGTGATCGGCTGCCTGTTCGGCCTGGGCATGCACGCGCTGTGGCCGCACGGCACCTCTGCGCCGTTCGCTTATGCGATGGTCGGCATGGGCGCGTTCCTTGCGGGCGCGACGCAGGCGCCGCTCATGGCGATCCTGATGATCTTCGAAATGACGCTCAGCTATCAGGTGGTGCTGCCGCTGATGCTCTCGTGTGTCGTGGCGTATTTCGTCGCGCGCGCGACGGGCACGAAGTCGATGTACGAGATCACGCTGCACCGCAACCGCGAGGAAGCCGAACGGCTGCGCCTGCGCGCGACGCAGATGCGCGAGCTGATCCGCCCCGCCGACACTGTGGTGCGCGCCGACGCCAGCGTGCAGGAGATGACGCGCGTGTTCCTCGAATATCCGGTGAAGTATCTCTATGTGACCGACGAAAACGGGCGCTTTCTGGGCGCGGTCGCGCTCGCCGACATCACGGGCGACCTGCTGCAAAAGCGCGACACCACGCACAAGCACGCGTGCGACTATCTCAAGCCCTCATTCGACGTGCTCACGCCCGACATGCCGCTCGCGGTGGCGCTGCAGCATTTCATGTCGTTCCAGGGCGAGCGCCTGCCCGTGATCGAAAGCGCGCAGCATCCGGCGCTTGCCGGCGTGGTCTACAAAACGTCGCTGCTCGACGCGTATCAGCGCATGACGCCGGAGCGCTGACGCGGGCGTCTTCGTCGAAAGGCGCGCGCCGCGCCATGGCAAAGCGCGGCGGATTTTCTACAATGGAAACCGGCACCGAGCCACCGGAGCGACGATGAGCGAACCCTCTCTCGACGCTGTGCGCCGCAACCACGCGGGGTGGATCTTCGTGCACCTCGAAGGCGAACCATACGAGCGCGGCGAGCAGCACGGCAAGCTGCTGGCCAACGAAATCCGCAGCGCCATCCGCACGGCGCGCTACCTCGCGAAATGGGACACGGGCGAAGAATTCGACACCTTCGTCCATGCGGCGATCGCGCAATTCATGCCGCGCCTCGACATTGAATTCGCCAGCGAAATCCAGGGCATCGCCGACGGTGCGAAGCTGCCGTTCAGCGAGCTGCTCGCGTGGAACGGCTACATGGATCTGCTGCAAGGCTGGTGGCCAACCCACGCTGCGGCGCAATCGCCACACCAGGCCGTGCGCCTGTGGCGCGGGCGGCGCGGCCACCACTGCAGCGCCTTCATCGCGACGGGCGGCGCCACGCACGACGGGCGCATCGTCATGGCGCACAACTCGTGGGACCGCTACGCGGCCGGCGACGCCTTCAACGTGGTCTTCGACATCGTGCCCGGGTCCGGGCACCGCATCCTCATGCAAGGGCTGCCGGGCTGCATCTCTAGCCTCACCGACTTCTGGATCAACGCGGCCGGCCTGATGGTCACCGAAACGACGATTTCGAATTTCGTCGGCTATCGTGCAGGGGGCGCCCCCGAGTTCTACCGCTCGCGGCGCGCGACGCAATACGCGTCCAGCATCGGCGAATGGTGCGAAATGTTCGCGCTCGACAACAACGGCGGCTACGCGAACAGCTGGCTGCTCGGCGACGTGAAGACCGGTGAGATTGCGCGCTACGAACTGGGCCTGCAGCACGCTGGCTTCGAGAGCACGCAGGACGGCTTCTTGAGCGGCTTCAACGCGGCGAGCGACCTGAAGATCCGCAATCAGGAATGCGTGGGCGAAGGCGACGACTATACCGACGTGCGCCGCAACGGCGCGCGCCGTCTGCGCTTCATGCAGCTCGCCGAGCTACATCACGGGAAGATCGACGTCGAGCTTGCGAAAGCCATCATCGCCGACCACCACGACGTCTATCTCGAACGCGACGACAACCCGTGCTCGCGCACGATCTGCGGCCATCTCGAACTCGACGACGCGCGCTTCGCCGGCCCCGATCATGGGCCCTTCAATCCGTGGGGCGCGAACGACGGCAAGGTCGCGGACAGCGAGATGGCGCGCGATCTCGCGTTCTGGGCGCGCTGGGGGCATCCCTGCGGGCGGCCGTTCGACGCCCAGGCGTTCATGGAGCGTCATGCGCAGTGGAACTGGCTGAACGGCTATATGCGCGACCGCCCTTCGTGGCCGTGGACGCGCTTCGAGGCGCTGCGCTAGAGTTAGAGCAAGCGTGCGGCGTGCCCCTGCTTCGTTAGCAGAGACACAGCCTTCTTGTCGAAGGAAACGAAGGTTTCCGCACCGAGCCAGGTGCCGTCATAGGCAATGACGCCATCGGCAAAATCCCCCCCTGCATCGAGCAAGGCAAGGCCGGCCTCGGCGGCCGGCCGGTTGACCACGACATTGCGTGTGTTCAACAGGGAGCGAAGCGCGTCCGCAACGTCTGCGCGAGCGGCATCGTATCGGCTGCGCAGTACCCACACCAGCTCGCAAAGCGTTTGCAGGCTCACCGCTACCATGTCGGCCGTTTCCAGCAGTTCGATGGCGCGCGTTGTTTGTGCTTCATCATCGTCAACAATGGCGCGCAGCAGGACATTCGTATCGGCGGCTACTTTCATCGGTTACCCGCGCCGGCTGCTGCGCCCGCTTGCGCTATCGCATCATTGATTTCCTCGATGCTCAATCGGGCACCATTCGTCTTGCCTTTGAGAATGCCCCGAAGATCCTGGAACGAGCCTTTCGGTTGCGCTGCCCTCAACTCGGCCCGGCCATCAGGCAGTAGATTCAGCTCGATCTTCTCGCCAGGCTTGATGCCCAGGTGCTGCAAGACGTCTTTCCGGAACGTTACCTGGCCCCGCTCTGTGACAGTCAATGTACTCATCACCTTGCCTCCATCGATTACAGATACATTGTAATGCAAATATGCATTATTACCATGACGCCAAGGCTGCTTGGCGAACAAGATCGAGCAAGATCAAAAAAGCACGCGCGTTCGAGACTAATCGACGCATTTGCTGCCATTATGGAACCACCGCTTGCGTGTACACACCGGTGGGCGGTGTCTCCCATCTCGTCGGGGCGCCGTCCAGACCGCGCACGCCGCGGCGTGCCGCGCTGGAGGCCCTGCCCCCGAACCGCGGCCGCTGTGCCGCGCCGGTCAGCCTGACCGTCACGGCACGGCACTTGCTGCGACCCTCGGGCCGCATGAGGAAAGGAGGTCGAGCGATGAAAACCTCGACACTGATGACCACCGTGCTGTTGTCTGCCTCGTGCTTTGCCGCACCCGTGCGCACCCAGGACGCCCAGCTTGACCGCGCGAGTGCCCCCGCCTACGCGCCGTCCGTGCGCTCGCCGATGGATGACGCCCCCGTGGCACCGCCCGCGCCCGATGTCCCCGTTACGGCAACGGGCAACCAGCATTGGGAATATCTGGCACTGCCGAAATCGCATCGCCTGGACCAGACGCTGGTACCCGTGCTGCATCAGCAAACCTAGACGCCGCTGCGCTGCCCCGCACGCAGTCCCTGCCTGTGCGATAGCGCGCCTTGGCGCGCCCGCCCGCTCAGGCATTGCGGCGTTGCTGGCTGCGCCATGCGCGCGTGTCAGGGGCCGCGCGAGGCCGGCGTGAGCGCCCCCCGTGCCACGCACACCCAGCGGCGGCGCGCGGCAAGGATTGTGTATGCTTGATCCGCGACGCCGTTCAGGCTGACGAGATCTCCATCCCGCGCTCCCGCTCGTCCGCCCCCCACCGTGCAAAGGATCTTGCGCATGTCCGCCACACCCATCCCCGACGAGCCGATCGATCTCCAGTTCTCCGACGTGCTGCGCGAAGTGCGCTGGCCCGCGAACAAGGACGAGCTTGTGGAGGCCGCTCGCGCCGCCGGTGCGAGCAACGAGGTGCTGGCGATCCTCGACGGCCTGCCCGAGCAGGACTATTGCGACGTGGCCTCGGTCACGCGCCTGATCGGCAGCAATTACAGCCCTGGCCTCGGTATCTGAGGCCCGTTGCGCGCACGGGTCAGGCGTCGCGCCCGAACACCACGCGCGCAAAGAAGCGGCCAAGCACTTCTTCAACAACTGGCGGCGTAATGTGCTGCGGATCGGCTGCGGCGAGAAACTGCACACCGTCGCACAAGCCGATCAGACCGATCACGAGGAGCTCGGACGCGAGCGTGAGCGGCGTACCCACGCGCGCCGAAAATTCCTCGATACAGGCGGCCAGTTGATCTCGCTTGTCCTTCATGAACGCGTTGAAGAGCGTGCGAAAGCGCGCGTCGCGCGCCGCGAGCAGCTTGGCCTCGACCCACAGCAAGAACGCCTTGTTGTCCTGCGGCAAACGGCTGTAGTAGGTGAGCACGCGGGCCTCCATGTCTTCGCGCGACGTATGCGCCGTGAAGATCGCGCGCAGGTCGGCTTGCACCGCTTCGTGATCGCGCCGCAGCAATTCCACCAGCAGCTCCGACTTGCCGCTGAAGTTCGAATAGAACGCCCCGCGCGTATAGCCCGCCGCCTGAGCAATGTCCTCCACGCTCGCGCCGACGAAACCCTTCCTCATGAACATGGCCTGCGCGGCGTCGAGCAGACGCTCGCGCGTCTGGCCGCGGCTTTGCTCGCGGGTGAGTCGGGTGCGCTTGGTGGGCTGGCGCGTCATGGGAGAAGGGGAGCCGGCAGGAATTGGGATAGCGCGATAGTAGCGTGAATCCAGCACCGAATGCTTCCTCAGATTCAAATCTGTATTCAGATACAGCATTGCATTAGAATGCATCGAATCATCTGAGACTGGCCGCAGTGCGAGGCAAGCGACATCGAAGCGCGCCACGCACGCACGGACTCAGCAAGGGCGCGTAACAGGTCAACCCGGCCATCCCGGTCAATCCGGCAAGCATCAAGCCAGCACGGCGCACGGGGCCTGTGCGCATGCATTCCAGGCATGTCGAGGTCCATGTGAATCGTTGCGGTCGCGGCGCATCGAGCAGGATGCGTAGTCAGTGCAGTGGGTTCGTCGAACCCGTCCAGTCCATCCCGTCCGTCCGGCAAATGGCCCAGCGCGGTCTGGCGCGCCTCATGGGCCCGGTTGGCCCGGCTGTCTCGTTGATCGCGCTCTGCGCGCTCGCCGGTCTCGGCGCCTGCGGGAAGAAGCCGGAAGCGGCGCCCTCGCCGCGCCCCGTTGTCTCGATGACCGTCCATCCCGATGGTCACGGTGCGACAGCCAGCTGGCCCGGCACCGTGCAGGCACGCTATGCCACCCCGCTCTCGTTTCGCGTGAACGGCAAGATCGTCGAGCGCAGCGTGCACCTTGGCGACACCGTCAAGCCAAGCCAGGTGCTCGCGCGCCTCGACCCGGCCGACTACGACAGGAATGCCGCGAGCGCGCAGGCGCAATACGATGCGGCACAGCACCGCGTTGTATTCGCTGAGCAGCAGCTCGATCGCGATGCCGCCCAGGCCAAGGCCAACCTCATCGCCCGCGCGCAGCTCGAGCAAACCCAGGATGCCTACGCTTCGGCCATGGCGCAGCGCGACCAGGCGAAGCAGCAGCTCGCGCTCGCCCAGGATCAGCGCCGCTACACCCAGCTCGTGGCCGATCACGCCGGCATCATCACCGCCGAGAACGCCGACACCGGCCAGAACGTGCAGTCCGGCCAGCCCGTCTACCAGCTCGCGTGGAGTGGCGACGTCGACGTCGTGAGCGACCTGCCCGAGAACGCCATCGGCGCCCTGCACACCGGCGACGCGGCGCAGGTCACCCTGCCCGCGCTGCCGGGCCGCCACTATGCGGCAGCCGTGCGCGAGCTGGCCGCGGCCGCCGACCCGCAAAGCCGCACCTGGCGCGTGAAGCTCACGCTCGAGCAGCCGGGCGCCGACGTGCGCCTCGGCATGACCGCGAACATCGTGCTCGCGGGCAACGCCGCCAATGCCACGCAGGCGGACAACGGGACCTTCACGATACCCGCCACCGCGCTCTTTCACGACGGCAACGCTCCCGCGCTGTGGATCGTTCAAGGCGCGGACAACGTGCTGCAACTGCGCCGCGTGAGCGTCTCGCGCTACGACGCGCGCACGATCACCGTCACGCAGGGCCTGAAGGACGGCGAGCGCATCGTGTTGCAAGGCGTGCACACGGTCACCGCTGGCGAGAAAGTGCACCCGATTGCACCGCTGCATCCTGAGGATTTCGCGTCATGAGTCAGGTCGGTGACCAGGAACCGGGCTTCGATCACGCAGAGGGGCGCTTCAATCTTTCGGCGTGGGCGCTGCGCCATCAAGCGCTGGTGACGTTCGTGATCGCCCTTGCCACGATTTTCGGCGCGCTTTCGTATACCCGTCTTTCGCAGTCCGAAGATCCGCCCTTCACGTTCCGCGTGATGGTGATCCAGACCTTCTGGCCCGGCGCCACCGCGCGCCAGGTCGAGGACGAAGTCACCAGGCGCATCGGCCGCAAGCTCCAGGAAACGCCGTATATCGACTTCATGCGCAGCTACTCGCGCCCCGGCGAATCGCTCGTGTTCTTCACGATGAAGGATTCCGCGCCCGCGAGCGAGGTGCGCCAGACCTGGTACCAGGTGCGCAAGAAAGTGGGCGACATCGAGCCGATGCTGCCGCCCGGCGTGCAGGGCCCGTTCTTCAACGACGAATTCGGCGACGTCTACACCAACATCTACACGCTCGAAGGCGATGGCTTCTCGCCCGCGCAACTGCACGACTACGCCGACAACCTGCGCGAAGAATTGTTGCGCGTGAAGGACGTCGGCAAGGTCGATTATTTCGGCGATCCCAACCAGCGCATCTACGTGGAGATTCCGAATGCGCAACTCACGCGCCTCGGCATTTCGCCCACGCAGATAGGCCAGGTGATCGGCGCGCAGAACAGCGTCGCCGCGGCCGGCACGCTCACCACTGCCGACGACCGCGTATTCGTGCGCCCGAGCGGCCAGTTCACCGACCTCAAGGCGCTGGCGGACACGCTCATCAGCGTGAACGGGCGTAGCTTTCGCCTGGGCGATATCGCCACGATCCGGCGCGGCTACGACGATCCGCCCGCCACGCAGATGCGTTTCCAGGGCAAGGCCGTGCTCGGTATCGGCATCACGATGCAGTCCGGCGGCGACGTGATCCGCCTTGGCAAGGCGCTGGACCAACGCACCGACGAACTGCGCCGCGAACTGCCCGCGGGCCTGAAGCTCGTGGAGGTGTCGAGCATGCCCGACGCGGTCTCCCGCTCGGTCGACGACTTCGTCGAGGCGGTGGCCGAAGCCGTGGGCATCGTGCTCGTCGTGAGCCTCGTCTCGCTCGGCGTGCGCACTGGCATGGTGGTCGTGATCACAATTCCGATCGTGCTCGCCGTGACCTCGCTCGTGATGT
Source organism: Paraburkholderia silviterrae (assembly GCF_004353915.1). Classification (GTDB taxonomy): domain Bacteria; phylum Pseudomonadota; class Gammaproteobacteria; order Burkholderiales; family Burkholderiaceae; genus Paraburkholderia; species Paraburkholderia silviterrae. Next base: position 675,271 of record NZ_SMRP01000002.1, read on the forward strand.
ATCTGTTCGACATCGGCCTGCACAAGGTCTCGCTCGGCACGCTGGTGCTCGCGTTAGGCCTGCTCGTGGACGACGCCATCATCTCCGTGGAGATGATGGCCGTGAAGCTCGCCCAGGGCTGGAACCGCACGCGCGCCGCCGCGTTCGCGTACACGAGCACGGCGTTCCCGATGCTCACCGGCACGCTCGTCACGGTCGCGGGCTTCCTGCCCATCGTGCTCGCGAAGTCGAGCACCGGCGAATACACGCGCTCGATCTTCCAGGTCTCGGCGATCGCGCTGATCGCCTCGTGGTTCGCGGCCGTCGTGCTGATTCCGCTGCTCGGCTACCGGCTGCTGCCCGAGCGCAAACCGGATCCCGGTGCGCAACACGGTGAACATCACGAAGAGGACATCTACGACACGCGCTTCTACCACCAACTGCGCCGCTGGGTCGGCTGGTGCATCGAGCGCCATATCGTCGTGCTCGCGCTCACCGTCGTGCTGTTCGTTGTCGCGCTCGCGAGTTTCACGCTGATTCCGCAGCAGTTCTTCCCGAGCTCGGACCGCCCCGAGCTGCTCGTGGATGTGCGCCTGCCCGAGGGCGGCTCGTTCGAGGCCACGCTGCGCGAAACGAAGCGCCTCGAGCAGGCGCTGAAGGGCCGGCCCGAGATCGACCATTCGATCGACTTCGTCGGCACCGGCGCACCGCGCTTCTATCTGCCGCTCGATCAGCAATTGCAGCAGCCGAATTTCGCGCAGTTCGTCATTACCGCGAAGTCCGTGAAGGATCGCGAGAAACTCGCGAGCTGGCTCGAAACGAAGTTGCGCAACGACTTCCCGGCTGTGCGCACGCGCCTTTCGCGCCTCGAAAACGGGCCGCCGGTAGGCTATCCCGTGCAGTTCCGCGTGAGCGGCGACGACATCGCGACCGTGCGCAGCATTGCCGATCGTGTGGCCGCGGCCATGCGCGCCGACCCGCGCACCGAGAACGTCAACTTCGACTGGGACGAGCCCGCCGAGCGCTCGCTGCACTTCGAGATCGATCAGCAAAAGGCGCGAGCGCTCAACATCTCCTCGCAGGACGTCGCGAATTTCCTGCAGATGACCTACTCCGGCTACACCGTCACCCAATACCGCGAGCGCGACAAGCTCATCAGCGTGGATCTGCGCTCGCCGTCCAGCGAACGCGTGGACCCGGCCCGCATGCTCTCACTCGCCATGCCCACGCCGAACGGCTCCGTGCCGCTCGGCACGATCGGACACCTCGTGAACACGCTCGAGTACGGCGTGATCTGGTCGCGCGACCGGCAGCCGACCATTACCGTCCAGGCCGACGTGCGCGAGGGCGCACAAGGCATCGACGTCACACATGCTCTGCAAAAGCAGCTCGAGCCGATCAGCGCGACGCTGCCCACGGGCTATCGCATCGAGGTGGGCGGCTCGGTCGAGCAAAGCGTGAAGGGCCAGGCGTCCATTTATGCGCAGCTGCCGGTTCTCGTGATCGCCGTGCTCACGCTGCTCATGATCCAGTTGCAGAGTCTCTCGCGCGTCATGATGGTCGTGCTCACCGCGCCGCTCGGCCTGATTGGCGTGGCCATCGCGCTGCTCATCTTCGGCGAGCCGTTCGGCTTCGTCGCGATGCTAGGCGTGATCGCCATGTTCGGCATCATCATGCGCAATTCGGTGATCCTCGTGGACCAGATCGAGAGCGACATCCGCGCCGGACACAAACGCTTCGACGCCGTGGTCGGCGCAACGGTGCGGCGCTTCCGGCCGATCATGCTGACCGCCGCTGCCGCCGTGCTCGCGCTGATTCCGCTGGTGCGCTCGAACTTCTTCGGGCCGATGGCGACCGCGCTCATGGGCGGCATCACGAGCGCGACCGTGCTCACGCTGTTCTTCCTGCCCGCGCTCTATGCCGCCGCGTTCCACGTGCGCAGCAGCGAAACCGACGCGCCCCGCCCCAATGCGGAGAACGCATCATGAACCCCCGCGCGCCGATGAAAACACGCCGTCCACACCTGGCGAATCCAGCGAGTCCGCGCACGTGCGCGGCCGCGCTTGGCGCGCTCCTCGTGACTGCCTGTGCATGGGGACCGGGCGGCGCGCCGCCCGCGATGCCCGAGCCCGCGCACTATGGCGTAGAGGCGCAGCCGGCGCAGACCGTCGCCGCGCAAGGCGTCGCACAGCGATTCGTGACGGGCGCGCAGCCGGTGCCGCAATGGTGGACGCTCTACGGCTCGCCCGAGCTCGATGCGCTCGTCGACGAAGGCCTCGCCAGGAACCCGAATCTCGCCGCCGCCGATCACAGCCTGCAGGCCGCGCGCGAGCAGTTGCGCGGCCTGGTCGGCAGCGCGATGCTGCCGACCGTCGACGCGCTCGGCACGGCGCAGCGCCAGCGCGCGCCGGGCGTCCCGCAGCTCGGCATCGACAAGCTGCAGTACGACGTGTTCGCAGGCCTCGTCCAGGTGCGCTACTCGTTCGACATTTTCGGCGCGTCGCGCCTGAACAACGCCGCGCTCGCCGCGCGCGTGAACATACAGGCATTCCAGTACGAGGCGGCGCGCCGCGCGCTCGCGGCAAACATCGTCGCGAGCGCGCTCGGCGCGGCCACGCTGCATGCGCAGATCGACACGACCGAGCGGCTCGTCGCGCTTGCCAACGCGCAGGCCGATGACATGCAAAAGCGCTACGCGCTGGGCGCGGTCTCGCATACCGACCTGCTCAATGCGCAGCAAAGCGCGGCTTCGCTTGCGCTCAACCTGCCCGGGCTGCGCAAGCAACTCGCGGCGATGCGCCACGCGCTCGCCGTGCTGCTCGGCCGCACGCCCGACGCCGCACCACCCGATCTCGACCTCGCGAGCCTCACCCTGCCCGCGCAGGTGCCCGTCGTCGTGCCGTCGGAGCTGCTCGAGTCGCGGCCCGACATCCAGGCCGCCGGCGCGGCGCTGGTCGCCGCTTCCGCCGAGGTGGGCGCGGCCACGGCGCAGATGTTCCCGAGCATTACGCTTTCCGCAGCGCTCGGCCAGGGCGGCTTCAGCTGGCCCGTGGTGACCTCCGGCGTGGGCGCGCTATGGGCGATCGGCGCCTCGCTCACGCAGCCGATCTTCCATGGCGGCGCACTCCTCGCCCAGCGCCGCGCGGCGCTGCAGTCGTACGACGCGGCGAACGCCTCGTACCAGCAGACCGTGCTCGCGGCGTTCCAGGACGTCGCCGACCGGCTCGCCGCGCTCGAGCACGACGCGCAGGCGCTCGACGCGGCCAGCACGTCGGCGCAAACCGCGCAAGGCGTCTATGAGGAGACGAATGCGCGCTACCAGCTAGGCGCGGTACCCTACTACGCCGTGCGCCAGAGCGAGCAGCAATGGCGCAATGCGCGGCTCGACGAAGTCCGCTATCGCGGCGCACGGCTCTCGGATACGGCTGCGCTGTTGCAGGCGATGGGACAGCCCCCGACGGCCGCGGATGCCCCGGCTGCAGACGCTCAAGCGCGTGCTGCGAATGGCGAGAACGCCACGACTGCGCCGACACCGGCGCGAGACTAAAACACGCATTCGGCACCGATGCGCGCGAGCGAAAAATAGAACGACGCATACGCCGCGCGCACGCCATCCCAGCCTCTTCCCGCTGCCCCTTCGCTGGCCTCGATCGCCTAAATCCGTCGGAAAGATCTGAGCCCTAATTTCAAGATATAGCTGCTACACTGCGTCGCAAATCGAGATAGCAAGCGCCGTTTGATTCGGATTGCTACATAAATCGCAAACGCATCGTCAGGAAACCGACCGTTGTGTGTTCGAGCTGCCCATGCAGTCCACACACGCAACGGCGCACCACAACCTCTACGACATCGATCATGGCACTCGTATCGAATCGCGGCCTTTGCGCCGCAGTGCTGCTCGTGGCCAGCGCCGCCGCGCATGCAGGCATTGACTGCTCCGGTTCGCGCGGCGGCTTCCGGTTCATGACTTCGGACAGCTGGGTGGACACCGACAAACTGGAGCACTTCGGCGCTTCCGTGCCGTTTGGCGCGCTCGGCGGCTGGCTCACGCGCGACACCGACCATCCCATAATTTACGGCACGTTGATCGGCACGGTGCCGGGGCTCGCGAAGCAGACGTTCGACGGCACCTGCCGCACGGATGGCTTCTCGTACAAGGATCTCTTCGCCGATACGTTCGGCGCGCTCACGGGGGCCTGGCTCGCGCATTGGGCTCTCATCTATTCGCGCGAGCCGCGCAGCCGAACAATCGGTTTGCAGTACGACAATACGTTCTGAAGTGCTCCGAAAGTGCTTCGGGGTGCTTCGGAGCTTGCAAGCCCTTGCGGATCAGTGAGTTAGCTTCGCTCTCCCGACGTTATCAACAGGGCCTTCAACAAAAACTGTGGACAACGGAGCATCGCGCTCGCGCAAGGGTTATCCCCAATTTTTGTTGAAGGCCCTGTGGAAAAGCCCTGGGCAACTCACCCAAGTCCTTGACGCACAAGGAAAACGGCGCGCCCAAACAAAACGCGGCACACCGTTGCCGGTGTGCCGCGTTCAAGGCCTCGATACGAGCGGCTCCGCGCAAGCAGGTTTAGCTTGCCAGGCAGCCCGAACGGGCCAGCGCATATCGGCCAGCCCGAATCGTTCAGCGAGCGTCCATCAAGGCTTGTTCGTCTCGAACAGATCCATGATCTGCTTGCGCTCGCTCGAGGTGACGCTCGGCGTCAGGCCGCCCGTCCCCATGCTGCCGGTCGCGCCGCTGGCGTCGCTGGCCGCTCCGGCCGGGTTGCCCGATTCCATGCCGATCGCCGAAACGAAGCCGGCGCCCGGCGTCGCATCGGAGTAGTACAGCTCACCACCGAGCGTCGTGAGTCCCTCCGGCATCTGCGGCTCTTCCTGCGGGATGCCGCGCAGGGCACGGCTCATATAGTCCACCCAGATCGGCAGCGCGAGCTGTGCGCCGAACTCGCGGCTGCCGAGGCTCTTCGGCTGGTCGTAGCCCATCCACGCCACGGCCACCAGGTTGCGCTGATAGCCGGCGAACCAGCCGTCGTGCGCCTCGTTGGTCGTACCGGTCTTGCCCTGCAGGTCGTCGCGGTGCAGGACGTTCGTGCCCGCGCCCGTGCCGGCCGTCGCCACCGAATGCAACAGGCTGTTCATCACGTACGCGTTGCGCGGCGAGAGCGTCTGCGGCGCATTCTGGCCCGCCACGAGCGGCTGGGCGCGCAGGATCGGCTGACCGTGCGCGTCGTCGACTTCGGCGATCAGGTACGGGTTGATGCGATAGCCGCCGTTCGCGAACACGCTGTACGCGCCCGCCGACTGCAGCGGCGTGACGAGGCCCGCGCCCAGCGCCATCGGCAGGTACGGCGGCGTCTTGTCCGCGTCGAAGCCGAAACGTTGCGTGACGTAGTCCTGCGCGTACTTCGTGCCGATATACGAGAGGATGCGGATCGACACGAGGTTCTTCGACTTCTGCAGCGCGAGGCGCATCGTCATCGGGCCTTCGGGGTAGTCGTCGTCCTTCGGTTCCCACGCGTCGCCGCCCGGCGTGCTGGGCGGGAAGTACAGCGGCGCGTCGTTGATCATGGTGGCCGGCCCGAGACCCTTCTCGAGCGAGGCCGAATAGATGAACGGCTTGAAGCTCGAGCCCGGCTGGCGCCACGCCTGCGTGACGTGGTTGAACTTGTTCTTGTTGAAGTCGAAGCCGCCAATGAGCGCGCGGATCGCGCCGTCCTGCGGCGTGAGCGAAACGAGCGCGCCTTCGACCTGCGGCAGCTGCGTGATCTGCCAGTTGCCCTTCGCGTCCGTGATCAGGCGCACGATCGAGCCCTGCCTGATGCGCAACGCGTTCGAGGCGCGCGCCGAAAGACCGCCTGCGACGAAACGCAGGCCGTCGCCCGTGACGGTGATCTGGGTGCCGTCGAGCAACTGCGCGGTGACCGACTTCGGGCTCGCGTCGATGACCACGGCGGAGACGATGTCGCCGTTATCGGGGTGATCGGTGAGCGCGTCGTCGATGGCCTGGTCGCGGTCGTCGCCCGCGGCGGGCAACTGCACGAAGCCTTCGGGGCCGCGATAGCCGTGGCGGCGCTCGTAGTCCATCACGCCCTTGCGCACCGCCGCGTAGGCCGCGTTCTGATCGGCGGAATCGATCGTCGTCGTGACCGTGAGGCCGCGCGTGTACGTTTCGTCCTTGTACTGCGAATACATCATCTGGCGGACCATTTCCGCGACGTACTCCGCGTGCACGCTGTACTCGGTGCCCGCGGTGCGCGTATGCAGCGGCTCCTTGATCGCCTCGTCGTATTGCGCCTGGGTGATGTAGTTCAGATCGAGCATGCGCTTGAGGATGTACTCCTGGCGAATCTTCGCGCGCTTCGGATTGACGATCGGGTTATAGGCGGACGGCGCCTTCGGCAGGCCCGCGAGCATCGCTGCCTCGGCGAGCGTGATGTCCTTCAGGTCCTTGCCGAAGTACACGCGCGCCGCGGCCGAAAAGCCATAGGCGCGTTGCCCCAGATAAATCTGGTTCATGTACAGCTCGAGGATCTGGTCCTTCGTGAGCGCACGCTCGATCTTGTAGGCCAGCAGCATCTCGTAGATCTTGCGCGTATAGGTCTTCTCGCTCGAGAGGAAGAAGTTGCGCGCGACCTGCATCGTGATCGTGCTCGCGCCCTGCGATGCGCCGCCGTGCATCAGGTCGGCGACGCCCGCGCGCAGGATGCCGACAAAGTCCACGCCGCCGTGCTCATAGAAACGGTAGTCCTCGATGGCGAGCACCGCTTTCTTCTGCACGTCGGGGATATCCTGGAAGCGCACGAGCTGACGCCGCTCTTCGCCGAACTCGCCGATCATCACGTGATCGGCGGTATAGATGCGCAGCGGCACCTTGGGCTGATAGTTGGTGAGCGCATCGAGCGAGGGCAACTGCGGCCCCATCACGACAAGCGCGTAGCCGACGATCAGCGCGCCCACCACGCAGAGCGTGGCAATCAGGCCGGCAAACCAGAGCATGATCGACGCGAAAAACGAGCGGCGACGCGGCTGCTCGCTGCGCGAGTCCGGGCGGCGCTGCGGCTGGCGTCCATTGTTGAAGGAGGGTTCCCGATCGTCGTTCGGGTAGTGCGGCGTGGAAGGCGGTCGTTTGATGATAGGCATGACTGGAATGATTGGCGCGTGCGTTCTGCGCCCCCGGCTGCGCGCGGCTCGCGCGCATAGATCTCGATCCTGGCGTCATGGCGCCAATGCGGCGTGTGACAGCGCCGCATTCCTGAACGCGGCGCCCTGGCGTGACCGGCAACGCCCCCGTCCGGCCACGCGGCGCGCATGTTCGGCGCGCCGTCGCAAGGTTACTCTTTCAATACCCTTTCGCATGAGGCCTCTGCGGGAAGCACCCGTGCGAAATGTAACAGCGCATTCTAAATAATTCGTACGCAGCCGGTCGGGCTTTTTTTGTAAGAGTTTCTTGAGGACAGGTCTGCGACCCTCTTTTTTCTCCCTGCGTGACGGCACCTTGCGCCAACCTGTACGTTCCGTGGAGAAAGTGGCGAAGCAAATCGGGACGCGGATCTGCAATGCATGCAGCTCAGGCTCACGTTTGGAACATTGTTGCGCCATGCGCGCGCGATACACGCGCAACTTTGCGTTGCGCATCGCGCGTCACGTCATATGATGGAAAAGTTACTGCACGCCCTGCTCGCCTTGCTCGCCGGCCAATACGAACGACTCCATTCGCCGTCGCACGCGTGCGGGATCCGGGTTCACTCGAAGCCGATCCAACGGCCAGCCGATCATGAACAAGCCCAGCGAACGCATCGTCGTCTTCGTCACGCCCGCACAAAAGCGTGCGATCTCGGCCACGGCCGATGAACTCGGCATCAGCATCAGCGAGCTGATGCGCCGCGCCGTGATCGCCTTTAGCGCGACGAGCGACCAGGTGAAGGCGGCGAACATCGTCGACCGGCTGAATGCGCCACGCGCGCCCGACGCCCTCGCGCAAGTCCTGCGCAAGGCGGCAAGGCCGCTGCGCGCCGGGCGCGCGGCGGGGCTGCGGCCGGCTGCTGCGGAGTCCGCGGCGGCAGATGCGCAAGTGGATGGTGAGGCGGCCGTGCCTCTTGCCACCGGGACCGTAGCGCCGTTGCCCACCGGAAGCAGCGAAAACGCGGCCGCGTTGCCCGCGAGCGGCACTGAGCCGGACACCGGCAGCTCCGTGCGCGACCTGGCTCAGGCCGTTGCCCGCCTGTCCGGCGAAGCTGCTCAGGCGGCCGAGGACGCCGAGGCGCAAGCTGGCGCCGCGCTCCCCGAGGACGCGCATGGCGAAGACGCCGAACCGCTGCAGCCGCGTGGCGGCACACCGTTCGCGCACGCCACACGCGACGAGGAAAAAGAGGCGCACCGCAACGATCCCGCACCCGATGCTGGCAAATTCGCCTGATGCCGGAGAGCCGCGCCGTTCGCACCGCAGCCGCATGGCCTTTAAGTCCCTTTTAAGAGACCCCGTGGTGTAATATCCGCGAGCGATGCGCCAGGGCCAGCGAATCGGCCCGATGTGTGGCGCAACGGTTAATTTAGCGGCGTTGGCCTGTTGCAATTGGCAAAAGCGCCCCGAATTGCGCGCTGCATGCGCGGCTCGCACAAAGCGGCGTAAGCTAAACGCGAGATTGCCAGGCGTGCCGATCGTGTCCGCCGCAACGCTTGCGCGACGCAACGCGAACGCCGCACACGCGCATCGCGGCCCGCTGCACAACGGCGGGACCGATCTTATTTCACCGGAGGAATTCATGTCGCTTTTCGACTCTATCTCTCGCACGGTCAAGGGTCTCTTGAACGACGCCGCCGACTCCGTGCAAGACCCGTCGCGCGACGCGCGCCAGATCGTGCGCGAACTCGACGACAGCATCGGCAAGGCCGAGAACTCGCTCGTCGAGATCCAGGCGCAGGTCGCGATGCAGCAAAGCAAGCGCGACGTGGCCGCGGACAAGGCAAAGAAGTATGAAGACGGCGCCAAGCGCGCGCTGCAATCGGGCGACGAAGCGCTCGCACGCGAAGCGCTCGGCGCCCAGTCCACGGCCGAAGCCGAACGCGATGCGCTCGCAGTTGAGCTCGCCAAGCTCGAACCGTCGGTCGATCAACTGAAGCAGCAGATCGACGACATGCGCGCACGCCGCAACGACCTGAACGCGCGCTCGAACATCCTGCAGGCGAAGCAGCAGATCGCCCAGGCGAAGGACGTGGCGGCCACGGCGCTCGGCGGTATCGGCGGCAAGAATCTTGCTGAGGATTTCCAGAAGCTCGAAGACAAGGTGAACCTGTCGAACGCGCGCTCGGACGCCCGCATCAACTCGGCGGATACGGCAAGCGGCAAGGCGCTCGAAGACAAGCTCGCCGCGCTGAACAAGGGCCCGTCGGTGGACGACCGCCTCGAAGCCCTGAAGAAGCAGCTCAATACGCCGGCACAGTAAGTGCGCCGGGCGTAACGGATGCGGCGCGGCCAGCCAGCTTCGGCGCGCCCCGCGCCGCATCCACGTTTCGTATGTCATGGAGACGGGCGACAAGCCGCCCGGCCTGCAACATGAAAAAGTTTCTTGTCGCACTTTTCGCTTCGCTCGCACTCGTGAGCGGCCTGGCGTTCGCCGTGCCGAGCGTGCAGCAGATCGAATCCGCGATGTCGCAAGGCGACTGGCAACGCGCTGACGCTGGGCTCACCCAAGTCCTGCAGGCCCATCCCGACAATGCGCGCGCGCATTACCTCTATGCGCAGGTGCTCAATCGCGAAGGCCGCTACGCCGACGCGCTCACCCAGGTCGAGCAGGCGAAGTCGCTCGATCCGCAGATTCGTTTCACGCAGCCGCAGCGCTTTGCGCAAGTCGAAGCGAAGATCCGCTCCGACGCGACGCGCGCAGGCGCCGTCACGACGAACCGCGCGAACAACCCCTTCGCACAGCAGTCGCAATCGGCGGCGCCGGCGGCGCTCGCCGCTGCGACCGTGCCGCAAAAGCACGGTCCCGGCATCGGCATGTGGATCGGCATCGCCGTCGTGCTGGTGGGCGTCGCGCTCGTGCTGCGCTGGACGCTGCGCCGCGCGAAATCCACGGAAGACGCGAAGGCAGGAGACGACCGCCGCGACCAGCTCAAGCGCGCCACCGACCTGCTCAACGCCGTGCGCTCGCTCAAGCTCGACTTGAAGCTCTCGACGGCGCCCGGCCACGAAGCGCTCGAAAAGGAAGTAGAAGGCTTCGAGACGCAATTGCGCGGCGTGGTCGAAACGCTCTCGGGCAGCACGAACCCGGTGGCCCCGTATCAGATCGAGGATCTCGAGCGCCAGTTCGCGAGCCTCAAGGCGCGCGCCGAGGGCCGGCCCGATCCGAACGCGCAGGCTGCCGCCGCGCCGTCGTATGACGGCAGCGGCTCGTCGTACGCGCGCGAGGCAGATGCCGCGTTCGGGCATAACCCGCAATATCCTCCGCAGTATCCGCCGCAACAGCAGCCGCAGGTCATCGTGCAGCAAGGCGGCGGTGGCATGGGCGGCATGGGTGGGCTGCTCACCGGCGTGTTGCTCGGCGAAGCGCTCAACCGGGGCCGCGAGCGCGACGTGATCATCGACGACGAAGGCCGGCGCAATCCGCGTGACGGCGGCAACGGCGGCGGCGTCGACTTTGGCCAGGGCTCGAACGACTGGGACGACGGCTCGGGTGGCGGTGTCGATATGGGTAGCAACGACAGCTCGGACGACTGGAATACCTGAACGCGTCCACCGAGGCGACTCACCCGCCGCATCCAGGCAACAACGGGCTCCCTCGCGGAGCCCGTTTTGCATCTTTAGCATCCTCTGCCACGCTGCGATTGCATTCATTCAGACATGACCTCACACGCGCGCCCCCCGCGGCAAGAGACGCCCAACGCCGCGCACGCCACGCCGCGGATCGCCATCGTCGGCAGCGGCTTTGCCGGCATCGGCATGGCGATCCGCCTGCGCCGCATGGGCATCGACACGTTCACGATCTACGAAGCGGCCGAAAGTTTCGGCGGCACCTGGCGCGACAACGCCTACCCCGGCGCCGCCTGTGATATTCCTTCGCACCTCTATTCATTTTCGTTCGAGCCGAATCCCGACTGGACGCGCACCTATGCGCCGCAGCGCGAGATTCTCGACTACCTGCGCCACTGCGCGCACAAGTACGATGTCGAGCGCTATATTCACTATCGCTCGCGCGTGAGCGCCGCGCGCTTCGACGCGGCACGCAGCGTGTGGCTCATCGAGATCGAGCGCGACGGCGTCATGCACACGGTCGAGGCCGATTTGCTGATCGCCGCGAACGGCCCGCTCTCGCGCCCCGCCCTGCCCACCGTCGCCGGGCTCGAGCGCTTCGAGGGCAAGCTCTTTCATTCGGCGCGCTGGGACCACGATTACGCGCTCGACGGCAAGCGCGTCGCCGTGATCGGCACCGGTGCAAGCGCCATCCAGTTCGTGCCGCAAATCCAGCCGCGCGTCGCACAGCTCACGGTGTTCCAGCGCACGGCGCCGTGGATCATGCCGCGCCGCGATCGCGCCATCGGCGCGCGACGGCGCTGGGTGTATCGCCATGTGCCGCTCGCGCAGCGCGTCGCGCGCGCGGCGATTTACTGCCAGCTCGAATCGCGCGCATTGGGCTTCATCGTCGATCGGCGCCTGCTCAACGCGCCGATGAAATTCGCGCGCAACTATCTCGCGCACAAGGTGAAGGATCGTACGCTGCGCGCGAAGCTCACGCCCGAGCATGTGCTCGGTTGCAAGCGTGTGCTGCTGTCGAGCGACTATTTTCCGGCGCTTGCGCAGCCAAACGTGGATCTCGTGACCGAGCCGATTCGCGAGGTGGTCGCCGACGGCATCGTCACCGCAGACGGCGTGCATCGCGCATTCGATGCGATTGTTTGCGGCACCGGCTTCCAGGTGAACGATGTGGATGCGCCGTTTCGCGTGACGGGCATCAACGGCGCCGATCTCGGCGAGGCATGGCGGCGCGACGGCCCCGAGGCCTATCTCGGCGCAAGCGTGGCGGGCTTTCCGAACTTCTTCATCATCATCGGGCCGAACACGGGCCTCGGGCACAACTCGATGATCTACATGATCGAGTCGCACGTCCGCTATATCGCCGAGTGCATCGGTGCACTGCGGCGCCGGCGCGCGCGCACGATGAGCGTGCGGCCGGAGGTGCAGCAAGCCTTCAACGCGAAGCTACAGGCGCAACTCGCACGCACTGTATGGACCTCGGGGTGCCACAGCTATTACCAGACCCGTAGCGGCAAGGTCACGTCGCTTTGGCCTGGCTTCACGTTCGCGTTTCGTCGCCGCACGCGTCGTGTGCGCGAGCGCGATTACGAGTTCGGGCGCTAATTGCCCACGCCTGCCCACACTTTAGCGAGGCGCCGGCCTGCCCGCATACACGCGCGTCTCGTAGGCAAAGTTCACGCAGCCGTCCCGCTGTGACGCCTCGAAGAGCTTGCGCAACGCCGCGAGCATGGGCTCATGACGCGCATCGCCGGGCTTGGGGGCGTACGACGACGAAGCGAGGCGCCCGCTCAGCCCGTCGAAGTCGAGCAGTTGCGCGTTCGGAAACACGGTCTTCTGCTCGAAGCCGTCGCCGAACCAGTCGGCCATGGCGTCGTCGTCGGGATAAGTCTCGGCCACGCTTGCATAATCGGTGCTGAATTCGCGCAGCAGCGCTTCGTAGCCCTCGAGAAACGCCGAGCCCTTCACGAGCCGGCTATTCCAGAACAACACGATCTTGCCGCGCGGTTTGAGGATGCGCGCGAATTCGCGCCGTGCGCCGGACTTCTCGAACCAGTGGAACGCTTGCGCCGCCGTCACGAGGTCGACGCTCGCGGTTTCGAGCGTCGTGTCCTCCGCGGTGCCGGCCACACTGCGATAGCCCGCATAGTCCGCGAGGTAACGGTCTGCCGCCTCGCGCATCGCTGCGTTTGGCTCGACCGCCACAACCGGGTGGCCCGCATCGAGAAAAAGCTTTGAGGAGATGCCGGTGCCCGCGCCAATGTCGGCCACGGCGGCGCCCGGCGCGACGCCGCATTCGACGTGCGCGAAGGTCGCCACTTCGCGCGGATACGTCGGCCGGTACTTCACATAGTCTGCGACCCGGTCAGTGAAGCGCCGCGTGGAATCGTCGATCATCGTGTGCCCTTGTGTCGTTGTCCGCGCATGGGCCGCTTGGCCCCTGGGCACGGCGTCAAACCCTATGCAACGCGCTCCAATGAGCGCGCCGCCCCCGTCCACCGCAGCCCGGCTGCGCACCGCGCGGCCTCGCACTCAGGCGCCGCTCAAGAGTTTGAGCAACGCCCAGAGGAAGCGGCAGACCATCACAATCAGCTCCCAGAGCTGAATCAGCTGTTGCCAGAGCGCTGCGATCGCGCCCTCCTTCACTAATGCTTCAATCATCGTGTTCCCGCTGCGGGCGGTGCTGCACGCCTGATGGCATGCCACCGGTCGCTCGCTGCCGGCCCGTACTCCCCGATCATAGCCCCTCGATGCCCAGGCGCGCTAAAGTCCCCGCGCGGCCTGCCGTAAACGCGTTGAAATCCCGACGCTCGCGCGCTCGCTGCGCGACGACCGGGCGCGACACGTCACACAAAAAATCACACGGACAGCTTTGCATGGGGTCCGGGCAAGGAGACAACCGATGACAGTTTTGCGCATGGGCTGGCGCGGCCGCCGCCGCACCGGGAAATCGGCTTCGATCGTCGGCGATATCGCCGCGCACGCGGGCCGGCTAGGCATCGAAATCTGCGACGTGTCCGGACACGTCGACGCCGTTGCCGAGCGCGTGCAGCACCAGGCCGGCGTGTGCCACGCGCTGCGCGAGTCGGCGGCACACACCCTCGCCGGCAATCATCAAATCGCCACAGCCGCACGCGCCATGCGCGAACTGAGCGCGGGCACCGCCGCCACCGTGCAGGCCTCGCAGCAAACCATCGAGGCGTCGCTCGACGATATCCACGGCCTCGTCGAGGGCGTGACCGTCATCGAGAGCCAGATCGGCGCACTGAAGAGCGCGCTCGCGCACGTCTCGAAGGTCTCCGAGGAAATATCGCTGATCGCCCGGCAGACCCAGCTGCTTGCGCTGAACGCCGCCATCGAGGCCGCGCGCGCGGGCGAGATGGGCAAGAGCTTTGCCGTCGTCGCCGCCGAGGTCAAGAACCTCTCGGCCAAGACCGCGCAGGCGACCGGGCAGATCGAGCAGACGCTCGCGCAGCTCACTCAGCAGACCGAACGGCTCTGCGCGGAAGGCGCCGCCAACACTGAGCGCGCGCATCGCGTGCGCGAGGGCACGCACACCATCGGCGAGGCCGTGCACAGCACCGGCGACGCCATCACGCAGCTCGATGCGCACGCTGGGCAGATCGCGCAGCTCACGGGCGAGATCGAAGCGAAATGCGACGGCCTGGAAACGCAGGTGAGCCAGATGACGAATGGCGTGGAAGATTCGAGCCGCAATTTCGCGCAGGCCAAGGACCAGCTCGGCAAGCTGCTTTCGGTGTCCGAAACGCTGATCGAGCTCTCGGCGGCTACCGGCGTTCAGACCGACGATACGCGCTTCATTGAGGCCGTGCAGCGCGCGGCGGCGCAGGTCGGCAAGCTGTTCGAAGCGGCGCTCGCGCGCGGCGAGATCGCCGCGACGGACTTGTTCGACCAGGTCTACGTGCCGGTGCCCGATACCCATCCGCAGCAGCACGTCACGCGCTTCGCCGCGTTCACCGACCGCGTGCTGCCCGCCATCATCGAGCCGCTGCTCACGCTCGACGAGCGCGTGGCGTTTTGCGTCGCGATCGATCCGCGCGGCTACATTCCCACGCACAACCGCAAGTTCTCGCATCCTCAGGGCAGCGATCCGGTCTGGAACGCCGCGAACTGCCGCAATCGGCGCATCTTCAACGACCGCACCGGCCTCGCGGCAGGCTCGCATACGAAGCCGTTCCTGCTGCAGACTTACCGGCGCGACATGGGCGGCGGCCAGTTTGCGATGATGAAGGACGCCTCCGCGCCCATCGTCGTGAACGGGCGGCATTGGGGCGGCTTGCGCATGGGATACCGGCTTTGAGCTTTGCGTGCCAGCTGGCCGATAACGCAAAACGGCGCGCGAGCCGAAGCCCACGCGCCGTTCTCAACGGAATCGCCCGCTTGCGAGCGCGTCAGACCGCCATCGCCATGCGCTTGCGCTCGGCGCGCTGCATGAAGTAGTTGCCGACGATCACACCCGCCGTCACCACGAGGATGAAGAGCGTTGCGAGCGCATTCATCTCCGGGTTCAGGCCGAGGCGCACGCGCGAGAACACCACGAGCGGCAGCGTCGTCGAGCCGGGGCCCGAGAGGAACGCCGAGAGCACGAGGTCGTCGATCGAGAGCGTGAACGAGAGCAGCCAGCCCGCCGCAAGCGCCTGCGAGATCAGCGGCAGCGTGATCTGGAAGAACACCTTGAACGGCGTGGCCCCCAGGTCGAGCGCAGCCTCTTCCAGCGAAGGATTGAGCTCGCGCACGCGCGACTGCACGATGATGGCCACATAGGAGATGCAGAGCATCACGTGGCCGATCCAGATCGTGAACACGCCGCGCCCCGCCGGCCAGCCGAACAGCTTGCCCATTTCCACGAACAGCAGCAAGAGCGAGATGCCCTGAATCACTTCGGGAATCACGAGCGGCGCGTTGATCATGCCGGTATAAAGCGTGAAGCCGCGAAAGCGCCCCATGCGCGCGAGCACGAAGCCCGCCCATGTGCCGATGATCACCGAGGCGAACGCCGTCATCAGCGCGATGCGCAGCGACAGCCACGCGGCGGTGATGAGTTCGTCGTCGGTCGCGAGCGCTTGATACCAGCGCGTCGAGAAACGCGTCCACACGGTCACGAGTTGCGAGTCGTTGAACGAGTAGACGATCAGGCTGAGAATCGGAATATAGAGGAACGCAAAGCCGATGCCGAGCGCGATGAACATCAAAACGCGATTCGGTTTCATTTGCCGCGGCCCTCCAGCTCTTTTGCCTGGAAGTGCTGGAATAGCGCCATCGGCACGAGCAGCAGCAGGACCATCGCGCAGGTGACGGCGGAGGCCATCGGCCAGTCGGCGTTGTCGAAGAACTCGTTCCACATGACGCGGCCGATCATCAGCGTGTTCGCGCCGCCGAGCAGCTCAGGGATCACGTACTCGCCCACCGCCGGAATGAACACCAGCAGGCAGCCCGCGATGATGCCGTTCTTCGAGAGCGGCAGCGTGATCTCCACGAACGCGCGCCACGGTTTCGCGCCCAGGTCGTAGGCGGCTTCGAGCAGCGTGAGGTCCATCTTCACGAGGTGCGCGTAGAGCGGCATCACGAGAAACGGCAGATACGAATACACCATGCCGATATAGACCGCGGTGTTCGTGTGATAGAGCTCGATGGGTGTATGGATGATGCCTGTCGACATCAGGAAATTATTGAGCAGTCCGTTGTTCTTCAGGATGCCGATCCACGCGTAGACGCGAATCAGGAACGACGTCCAGAACGGCAGCATCACTGCCATCATGAGGATGTTGCGCGTGGCCGGGTTCGAGCGCGCGATGTAATACGCCATCGGATAGCCGATCAGCAGACACAGCAGCGTCGAGATGGCCGCCACCACCACCGAATTCACGTAGGTCGCGAAATACAGGCTGTCCTGGAACAGGAACGCGTAGTGCGAGAGATCCAGCGCGATGTGCCAGACGCCTTCGGCGTACGTCGTGAGCTCCGTGTACGGCGGAATGCCGAGCTGCTGGTCGGCGAAGCTGATCTTCACCACCAGGATGAACGGCACGAGGAAGAACAGCAGCAGCCAGAAGAACGGGCCAGCCACCACGGCGGTGCGGCCGGTCAGGTTGAAGCGCTGCACCGGCCAGTTCAGGATGCGCTTGAAGGTCAGCGCGCTCATGAGGTCAGCACCACGCCGGCCGATGCGCTCCAGCGCACGTAGACCTCGTCTTCCCAGGTGGGCGAATCGATCTCGGAGAGCGCGAGACTCGACATGTTCGCGATCACCGTCTTGCCCGAATCGAGCTTGACGTGATAGAGCGAATATCCGCCCATGTAAGCAATGTTCTTGACGACGCCCTTGCCCCAGTTGAAGGTTCCCTCGGGCGGCTTGCGCGTGAGCGCGATGCGCTCGGGGCGCACCGAGATCGTCACGGGCATGCCGAGCGGGCCAGTAATGCCGTGGCTCACGTAGAGGCGCACGGGCAGGTCCGGCGATTCGACGAACACGTGATCAGGCTCGTCTTCCACCACGTTGCCATCGAACAGGTTCGTCGAGCCGATGAACTCCGCCGAGAAGCGGCTGTTCGGAAATTCGTAGACTTCGTTGGGCGCGCCGAGCTGCACGATCTGGCCTTCGCTCATGACGGCAAGGCGGTTGGCCATCGTCATCGCCTCTTCCTGGTCGTGCGTGACCATGATGCAGGTGACGCCCACTCGCTCGAGAATATTGACGAGCTCGATCTGCGTGCGCTGGCGAATCTGCTTGTCGAGCGCCGACATCGGCTCGTCGAGCAGCAGCAATTTGGGGCGTTTCACGAGCGAGCGCGCAAGCGCGACGCGCTGCTGCTGGCCGCCCGAGAGCTGATGCGGCTTGCGCTTCGCGAAGCGCGACATCTGCACGAGCTCGAGCGCGGCGGCCACGCGATCCTTGAGCTCGCCCTTCTTCACGCCTTCCTGACGCAGTCCGAAGCCGACATTGGACTCCACCGTCATATGCGGAAAGAGCGCATACGACTGGAACATCATGTTGACCGGCCGGCGGTACGGCGGCAGCGCCGCGAGATCTTCGCCGTCGATCAGGATCTTGCCCGAGGTAATCGTCTCCAGACCGGCGAGCATGCGTAGCAAGGTGGATTTGCCGCAGCCCGAGCTGCCGAGCAGCGCGAACAGCTCACCCTTCTTCACCGACAGGTTGACGCCCTTGACGGCCGCCGTTTCGCCAAACTTCTTGACGACGTCGACGACCTGCACGAAGTTGTCCGCGGCCGAATCTGCCGCGGTGAAGCCCGAAGGCAGCGCGCCGGAGGCTACCGGCACGCTCGTCTGGTCACTCATGATTCTCTCTGCCCTGCCTGGTTCTGCCTTGATGCTGGACGGGGTTGACGAACAAAGCCCCCGGCATCGTGCCGAGGGCTCGGGTAAAACGATCACTGCGCGCCAAGCGGGCGCTAACCGCGCGCTGAGGACAGCCGGGAGCCCGCGTGCTGGCGCATCAGCGGCCCGACTTGAATTCGGTCCACAGACGCGTCTGCAAGCGCTGGATCTCAGGCGGCAGCGGCTTGAGCAGGAACAGCGTCTTCAGGACTTCCGGCGACGGGTACACGGCCGGGTCGTTGGCGATGTCCTTGTTCACGTACTTGCGCGCTTCGGCGTTCGCGCTCGGGTAGTAGACCGCATTCGTGATGGCCGCGTGGACCTGCGGCGTCTCGATGTAGTTGATCCACTCGTACGCCGCTTCCTTGTGTTGCGCGTCCTTCGGGATGGTCATCACGTCGAACCAGATCGGCGCGCCGCCCTTCGGAATGTAATATTCGATCTTGTACGGCTTCTTCGCGTCGATGGCGCGGTGCTTGGCGATCACGACGTCGCCCGACCAGCCGTAGGCGAAGCAGATGTCGCCGCCCACGAGGTCGTTGATGTAGCCCGACGAGTTGAACTGCGTGATGTACGGACGGATCTTCTTCATCATCGCGAGCGCGGCGCGATAATCGTCCGGGTTGGTCGAGAGCGGGTCCTTGCCGATGTAGTGCAGCGCGGCTGCAAACATCTGGTCCGGCGCGTCAAGCACGGACACGCCGCAGGCCTTCAGCTTCGAGATGTTCTCGGGCTTGAAGAGGATGTCCCAGTTGTCGAGCGGCACATTCTTGCCAAGGATCTGCTGCGCCTTCGTGACGTTATAGGCGAGACCGGTGGTGCCGTAGGCCCAGGGCACGGCGAACTTGTTGCCCGGATCCGCGCCGGCGACCAGCGCCATCAATTGCGGATCGAGATACTTGAGGTTGGGGATCTTCGACTTGTCGAGCGGCGCGAAGATCCCGGCGGCGATCTGCTTGCCCGCGTAGTTGCTGGTCGGCACGACGATGTCATAGCCCGAATTGCCCGCGAGCAGCTTGGCCTGGAGCGTGTCGTCGCTGTCGTAGTTGTCGTACTTGACCTGAATGCCGGTCTGCTTCTGGAAGTTCGGAATCGTGTCCTTGGCGATGTAATCGGACCAGTTGTACACGTTCAGTTGCGTATCCTTCGCCACCGACGTCAGCCACGGCGCCGCGCACAGCGCGAGTACAGCCAGCTTCGCCAAAACCCGTTTCTTCATCCCGTTCTCCGCTTGTTAGCCTGTCTTTGGCCTGGATCCGGCCTGGCTGCGGCCCGCTCGCGCCGGCCGACCACCCTGTCTGTCTGCCGCGTCCGACGCGGCTCCCCTGCATTTACCGAACCTACCATCAAACATGCCATGCGACAAAAAAAGCGCGCCGCCGTGTCGCGCAAACGGAACAGGATCTGCCGCGCAGCGAGGACGGTCACCGTAGATGGCCATGATGGCCGGTAAATCGCGCGCAATTTTAGCCGTTTATCCGGCCCTGTCCACCAAAAAAACCGCCTGCGCAGCAGTCGCGCGACGCCGCTGCCCGTCAGGCCGTGGGCCTTTCCGGTTGAATGAATTCGTAAGGCATGCACCTCGCATTCGCCCTGCCGGCCCGGAACCCAACGGCATGACCGGCGCACGCCGCTCATGCACCCAAGACGAGCACACGCATGGCGCCACCGAGCCGTTGCCCCCTCAGCCAAACGGACAAAGCAGACGACGCCGGCGAATCGGTTAACATAGCGGGGTTTTCCGCACGGCCGGTGCACATGCTTGCGCGCCGGCCATCCCGCCCCAAGACATATCGATGGCCTCCAATCTCCACGACCTCCCCGACAGTCCGTGCATCGGCGTGTGCTCGACGCTCTTCGACGACATCTGCAAAGGCTGCGGCCGCACCGCGACGGAAGTCTCGAACTGGGTCTTCCTGACCGACGAGGAAAAGCGCGCCGTCTGGACGCGCATCGAGCACGAGGGCACCGCAATGCGCTTTCAGAAGAACCGCGCCTAGCCGGCCGCGCCTGACCGGTCGTGCCTGGCCGGCCGCACCTGACTGGCCGTGCCTGGCCTGCTACGCCTGACCAGCCGTGGCAGGCCAGTCGAACAAAGCAAAAAAAACGCCGGACTAGCCGGCGTTGCTTTCGTGTCGACGTCGCGCAGGACTCACCTCGCGCGGCGGCGATCAGAACTTCATGCCGACACCCACGCCCACCACGAGCGGATCGATATAGAGTGTGCCGAGCGACGAGCCATTGAGCGACGCGCCCGTGCGCATCCAGATCTTCTTGATGTCCGCGTTCACGAAAACGTTCTTGGCGACCTGATAGTCGACGCCGAACTGCAGCGCCGGGCCGAAGCTATGGTTGTCGATCGACACGGACTGATCGCCCACGTGCAGACCGTTGTTGTAGAACAGCGTGTAGTTGATGCCGGCGCCGACGTACGGCCGGAACACGCCCGCGTTATTGAAGTGATACTGCAGCAGCAGCGTGGGCGGCAGCACGCCAACGCCACCCAGCGCGCCGAGACTTGACGTGATCTGGTTGCGCGACGTACCGAGAATGAGCTCGGCGCCGATGTTGTTCGTCACCATGTAGGTGAAGTCGAGCTCGGGAACGATCGCGTTGTTGACGTCTGCCTTGATCGCATTGAGCGTGCCGCTCGAACCCACCTGCGGCGTGATGGCGATCGCGCGCAGGCGCACGAGCCAGTCGCCCGCATAAATGCCCGTTTCGGGTGTGCTGGCAGCGTGAGCGGCCGATGCGGCGAAAGCCGCACCGAACGCAAGTGCGGCGGCAGCCGCGATGGTTTTGAATTGCCTCTTCATGATGGTTACCCCCGTTATCCCTGCGCTGATTCGCAAGTCCGTAGAAATTGTCAACGGGGGGTTCCATCGCGAATTTGATGGCCGTCAGGTCAGCGCAAATGCCGCCCGATGTGCGACAGCAGGCCGCAAAACGCCGGTCAAAAGCAGCTCCAGCAGGTCCCTTACGCTGCGGATGGCGTTGCCAAATGGCAACGCTTCGCGGCCACGGAAGAACAGGCCATTCGCCACGTCGCCGCGCAACGCCGCCGCAAGACGGGTATCGATGCAGAAATGGCCGAATTTTTCGATGCCGTCGCGCAGACCGCAGATCGACAGACATTCGAGCCCGGTCGGGCACGCATTCTTGACGAGACCGATCTTGTTGCGGATGCGCGACTCGTTGCGCAGGTAACGGTCGAGCCACGGCGTCTTCACCGCACGCGCGGGCAGGCCGGTCACGCTCACGAACTCGACGATATCTTCCGGTTTGGCGTCAACGAGCACGCGCTTGAAATTCGGATGGGCATCGCCCTCCTCCGTCACGGCGAACGGCGTGCCCACCTGCACGCCGTTGGCGCCCGCGTCGAGCCACTTGCGCACGGCCTCGTGGCTGTTGATGCCGCCCGCCACGATGAGCGGCACCTCGCGGCGCGTGATGCCGAGCGACGCATAAACGCTGTCGAGCTCCTCGAAGATGCGATCGAATGCGAAGCGCTCATTGCCCATGTCGGCGATATCGGTCACGCCGAGATGGCCGCCCGCGTGCGCGGGATGCTCGAGCACGACGGCGTCGGGCAGACGCCCTTTTTTCATCCACTTCTTGAGCACGAGCGAAACGCCGCGCGCATCGGAAAGGATCGGGATGAGCGCAATATCCACGCCCTGGGTGAGATCGGGCAGATCGAGCGGCAGGCCCGCGCCCATGACGATCGCATCGGCGCCATGCTCGCAGGCCGCGCGCACGTAGTCGGCATGGGCATTGACCGCCTTCATGACGTTCACGGCGATCATGCCTTTGCCCTGCGCGAGCTTGCGCGCGGCCTCGATCTCGCGGCCGAGCGCGACGAGATTCGCGCGCGCGAGCGTCTCATGCCGAGGGTCGGCGCGGCACAGCGCGACGAGGTCGGCGTGATGATGGCGCAGGTCGATGCTCGCGATGGTGCCGAGCGCGCCTTCGCGCGCGACGCTGCCCGCGAGCCGGTGCGCCGAGATGCCGACGCCCATGCCGCCTTGCACGATGGGCAGCAGTTGGCGGCCGCGGATGTCGAGCGGCGCGAATGAATGTGTAGGAAACATGGAGACCCGCTTTGCGTTGTCGATGGCAAAGCGTCAATGGTCGCGCGCTGCCCACGGACGATATTGATAAATATCAATAAAAAATGCGGAGAACAGCGAAGATCTCCGCATTAATGATGAAAATCAAAACGTCGCACCGAAACCTTTGCAAGGCGCGAAGCGGCTTCACA
This sequence comes from Paraburkholderia silviterrae, assembly GCF_004353915.1. Lineage (GTDB taxonomy): Bacteria > Pseudomonadota > Gammaproteobacteria > Burkholderiales > Burkholderiaceae > Paraburkholderia > Paraburkholderia silviterrae. The sequence continues at coordinate 697,626 of NZ_SMRP01000002.1, forward strand.
TCAGGGTTTCGGCACCTTGAACTGCATCGACTTGTACTCCAGGTACTCTTCGAGACCATATACACCGTTCTCGCGGCCGTGGCCCGACTGCTTGAAGCCACCGAACGGCGCGGCCATGTTCCAGGTGCCGCCGTTGATGTCGATCTGGCCCGTGCGGATGCGGCGCGCCACGCGTGCCGCGCGCTCGTCGCTGCCGGCCCAGACCGCGCCGCCCAGGCCGTAGGGCGAGTCGTTGGCGATTGCCACGGCGTCATCCTCGTCCTTGGCCGTGAGGATCGTGAGCACCGGGCCGAAGATCTCCTCCTGCGCGATGGCTGCATCGCGCGGCACGCGGCCGAACACGGTCGGTTTCACGAAGAAGCCCTTCGTCACGCCTTCGGGCAGGCCTGCGCCGCCCGTCACCAGCTCGGCGCCATCGGCGATGCCGCGCTCGATGTACTGCTGCACGCGCTCTTGTTGCACCTTCGAGGCGAGCGGTCCGAGCTTCGCTTTTTCGTCGCGCGGATCGCCGACCGTATAGGCTTCGACGGCCTCCTTCGCGAGTGCGCGCGCTTCTTCGTAGCGCGCTTCGGGCACGATCATGCGGGTATGTGCCGAGCAGGTCTGCCCCGAGTTCAGGAAGCAGGCGCCCACGGTGCCCTTCACGGCCGCCGCGAAATCCGCGTCGTCGAGCACGACCGAGGCCGACTTGCCGCCCAGCTCCAGCGCGACGCGCTTGACGGTGGCCGAAGCCACCTCCGACACGCACTTGCCCGCGCGCGTCGAGCCGGTGAACGAGACCATGTCGACGTCGGGGTGACGCGCGAGCAACTCGCCGACCACCGGCCCGTAGCCGGTCACGAGATTGAAGACGCCTGCGGGCAGGCCCGCCTCGTGAATGGCCTCGGCGAGGACGAACGCGTTGAGCGGCGCCACCTCGGACGGCTTGAGCACGACGGTGCATCCCGCGGCGAGCGCGGCGGCCACCTTGAGCGTGATCTGATTGAGCGGATAGTTCCACGGCGTGATGGCCGCGACCACGCCCACCGGCTCGCGCACGACGAGCGAGTTGCCCACGCGCTCCTCGTACTGGAACTCGTTCGCGAGCTTCGCGTAGGCGCCCCAGTTGTAGACGGGGCCGCCCACCTGGATCGCGCGCGCGAGCTTCAGCGGCATGCCCACTTCGCCCGCGATCAACTGGGCGAGCTCGTCGGTGCGGGCCTTGAGGTTATCGGCGATTTTCTGGAGGTAGGCGCCGCGCTCTTGCGGGCTCGTTGCCGCCCATGTGTCGAAAGCGGCGCGCGCGGCGGCGATAGCCGCTTCGGCATCGGCTTCGTTGCCTTCGGGGATGCGGCCCATGACAGCCTCGGTGCCCGAGTCGATCACGTCGATCGTGCCCTTGCCGTGCGGCGCGACCCATTGGCCGTTGATGTAGAGCTGCTCGTAGTTGTTCATGCGGGTACTCCTGTCTCCGTATGGTCCATCTGAGCTCGCGGCCATGCCGCGAAGATCCCGCATTCTAGCGCGGTTGACGCAAACGGAAGGTACGCCGTTGACACAGGGAAAAAGCCATTTGCCCACGAATGCCGAAATTGAGATGGGCTGCAGCATGCGTGCCTTAAACTTCCCGCCGACTTGTTACGGAGGAGTAAAGAAATGAATTGGCTCGCCCCTCGTAGCCGTCCGCGTAGTGGCCGGATCATCGCAGTTGCAGCAGTGACCGCGTTCTTGCCCGCCCTGGCTTTATCTCAGACATTCTCGACGGGTGCAGCCACGCCCTTCGCACCGCCCCCGCCCAACGGCTCAACCAGCTTCTCGAGCACGTTCTCGAGTGCGCTTGCACCGGAAAGGTCGTCAGACACGCCCGGCAGTGTCTCGGACGGCCCGCCCACGGTGAAGAACAACGACATGATCGGGCATTGGAAGACGCTGGACGACAACACGGCACGGACAGAGGAATAGGCCCTGGCACCCAGACGCTCGAAGCAAAACGGGCGACGCATTCGCGCCGCCCGTTTTCATTCGTGGCTCAGACTACGAGCCGAACCTCAATGCAGGCCCTGACTCGCAAGGAAGTCCTCGTAGTTGCCGCTGTAGTCGTTGATCTTGCCGTCGGTTTTCACTTCGATGATGCGGTTGGCGAGACCGTTCACGAACTCGCGGTCGTGCGACACGAAGATCAGCGTGCCTTCGAACTTTTCGAGCGCGATCTGCAGCGACTCGATCGATTCCATGTCCATGTGGTTGGTGGGCTCGTCCATGAGCAGCACGTTGTGGCGGCCGAGCATCAGCTTGCCCCAGATCATGCGGCCCTTCTCCCCGCCCGAGAGCACCTTCACCGACTTCCGGATGTCGTCGGCGTTAAAGAGCAGACGGCCGAGCGTGCCGCGCACGGACTGCTCGTCGTCGCCTTCCTGGCGGTACTGGTCGATCCAGTCCATCAGCGTGACGTCAGCCGGAAACTCTTCGTACGTATCCTGCGGCATGTAACCGATGCTCGCGTTCTCGGCCCACTTCACCGAGCCGTTATCGACGGCCAGATTGCCCAGCAGCGAGCGCAGCAGCGTGGTCTTGCCCGCGCCGTTTTCGCCGATGATCGCGATGCGCTCGCCCGGCTGCACGCTGATGCTGAATTTGTTGAAAATCCTGCGCTCGTACGTCTTCGTGATTTCTTCCGCGACCACGGCAATGTTGTGCAGCTTCTTCTCGAACTCGAAGCGGATGAACGGGTTCTGGCGCGAAGACGGCTTGAATTCCTCGATCTTGATCTTGTCGATCATCTTCAGGCGGCTGGTCGCCTGGCGCGCCTTGGACTTGTTGGCCGAGAAGCGGCGCACGAAGTCCTGCAGGTCGGCCACGCGCTCCTTCGCCTTCTGGTTGGCGGCCTGCTGACGCTCGCGCGCCTGCGCCGAGGCCAGCATGTAGTCGTCGTAGTTGCCCGGCCAGACCTTCAGCGTGCCGTAGTCCATGTCCGCCATGTGCGTGCAGACCTGGTTCAGGAAGTGTCGATCGTGGGAGATGATGATCATGGTCGAGTTGTACTCGTTCAGAACGTCTTCCAGCCAGCGGATCGAATTGATGTCGAGGTTGTTGGTCGGTTCGTCGAGCAGCAGCACGTCCGGCTTCGAGAACAGCGCCTGTGCGAGCAGCACGCGCAGCTTCCAGCCCGGCGCCACGCCGCTCATCGGGCCGTTGTGGAACTCCGTGCCAATGCCGATGCCGAGCAGCAGCTCGCCCGCGCGCGCCTCGGCCGTGTAGCCGTCGTACTCGGCGAACTTCGCTTCGAGTTCGGCGGCGTGCATATAATCGTCGTCGGTTGCCTCGGGGTTCGCGTAGATCGCGTCGCGCTCGGTCATCGCGGCCCACATTTCCGTGTGGCCCATCATGACGACGTCGAGCACGCGCACATCTTCGTACGCGAACTGGTCCTGACGCAGCTTGCCCAGACGCACGTTCGGCTCGAGGATGACGTTGCCGGAGCTCTGCTCGAGGTCGCTGCCCAGGATCTTCATGAACGTGGACTTGCCGCAACCGTTCGCGCCGATCAGGCCATAGCGGTTGCCTTCGCCGAATTTGACCGAGATGTTCTCGAACAAGGGCTTCGGCCCGAATTGCATGGTGATGTTGGCGGTAGAGAGCACAGCGCGTCCCGGTAAGTAGATCGACGAAAAACCTGTAATTTTAGCAGGTTATGCCAGTTCGCGCGCGGCTGCCAGCGCTCTGGCCTCGCAGGCGCGCCCTGGAAAATTACCGGAAATTCGTGGCAGATTCGTGCCGGCAATGCCTGGACTGCCGGATGGCAGTCTGGGGAGCCCGACGGGTGCCGGGGGCCTGGGACTTGTGAACCAGGGGAGCCGCTTGCCGCCTGCCCCCCGAGCCGCGGCATCAGCCGCGCCGCGGTATCTGCAGGACGTCGACAAAGCCCGAAAGGTCCGCCTCGGCCAGTCCCATCGCCGCGCCCAGGCGCAGGATTTGCTGCACGGTGCCCGCGACCGGCATGGGCGTGCCGGTCTGGCGCGCGGCGTCCGCGACCGTATCCACGTCCTTCTGGAACGTTTTCAGCGCACCGATTGGCGCGAGGCCCTCCTGGGTCATGCGCGGCACGAACGTGCGCAGCAGCGTGGAATCGGCCCAGCCGCCCGCGAGCGCCTCGGGCAGCTTGGCGGCGTCGATGCCGCTGCGGCGCGCGAGGCCCACCGCCTCGGCGATCGCCGCGACCGTCGCCGTGACAATCGCCTGATTGCACAGCTTCGTGGTCTGGCCCGCGCCGGGACCGCCCATGTGCGTCACCCGCGCCGCGTAGGCGGCAAGGATCGGCGCAACGGCATCAACGTCTTGCGCCGCCCCACCCGCCATGACCGCGAGCGAGCCCGCCTGCGCGCCCGCCACGCCGCCCGAGACCGGCGCATCCACCCAGCCCACGCCAAGCGCCGCCGCGCGCGCGGCCAGCTCGCGCGTCAGCTCGGGCGGAATGCTCGAATGATCGACGATACAGCGCACGCGCACGCTTCGCCCGCCCTCGCCTTCACGCTCCACGGCGGCCAGCAAGCCGTGTTCGCCGAACACCACCTGCTCGACCGCGGCGCCGTCCGCGACGCACAGCAGCACCACGTCCGCATGCTGGGCCAGCTCCGCCGGCGTGGCGGCGACCTGCGCGCCATCGTCAACCAGCGCCTCGGCCTTCTCCGGCGTGCGGTTCCACACGCGCACCGCGTTACCCGCGCGCAACAAGTGGCGGATCATCGGCGCGCCCATCAAGCCCGGTCCGCAAAATCCCAGTTCCTGCTTCTGCATCTTCTTCGTCTCCTGCATCGTGTCTCGCTACGTTCCAGCTCAGGCCATTTCAAAATCCGCGTCGCGCCGTCCAACCCTGGCCGGCATGGCCGATGCGGCGCAATGGCGAGGCGCCATGATACCGGCACGGCATTCATACCGGCACGGCATTCGCACCGGCGGTCTGCCGCTCGCCGGGCTGTTGCCTATACTCGATTGACGCGTGTGCCGAACGCCCCGCGCGCCGTCCGCAAAAAAGGAGACATTGTCATGAACGACCACGTCTACAAGCAGATCGAACTCACCGGCTCGTCCACCGTCTCGAGCGACGACGCCATACGCTGCGCCATCTCGCGCGCCTCGAAAACCCTGCGCCACCTGCATTGGTTCGAGGTCACCGAAACGCGCGGCATGATCGAAGACGATCAGATCACGCGCTGGCAGGTGACGATCAAGGTCGGGCTGCGCATCGACGAGTGAGGTACGGGCCGCGAAGCCGGGCTGCATGCGCCCGGCTTCGTGCCCTAAAAAACAAGCGGCTGCGCGAGCCTTGAAGGCTGCGCGCAACCGCATGGTGCTGCACAGACCGGACGGCAAGCGCGGCCCGGACGTTAGGATTTCGCCTGCTCCGGGACGATTGCGGCACGCCTCGCGCCGCAATCGCACCCCCGCGCCGTGCGCTTACTTCGGCAGCGAGCCGTCCACGCCCTCGACGTACCAGTTCAGGCGCTGGAGTTCCGGATCGGTCAGCGTCTTGCCGGCCGGAATCTTGACCGCGCCCGTCTGATCCTTGATCGGGCCCGTGAAGACGTCCCACTTGCCGCTCGCGATCTGCTCGCGCTTCGCGGCGACGGCCTTCTGCGCGTCGGCGGGCAACTCGGCCGTGTTCACGTCGCCGAGATCGACGGCCTTTTGCGGAATGCCCCACCAGACTGGATCGTTCTTCCACTTGCCGTCCAGCACCTGCTGGATCGCGGCAACGTAATAAACGCCCCAGTTAGCCTCCACCGACCCCAGGTGCGCGTGCGGGCCGAACTTCTTCATGTTCGAATCCCAGCCGAACGCGTGAACGTGCTTCTCCTCGGCGGTCGCGAGCGTCGCGCTCGAGTCGGTGTTTTGCAGCAGCACGTCGGCGCCCTGGCCGATCAGCGTCTCGGCCGCCTGCTTCTCCTTACCCGGATCGAACCAGCTATTGATCCAGATGACCTTGGTATGCACCTTCGGATTCACCGAGCGCGCGCCGAGCGTGTATGCGTTGATGTTGCGCACCACTTCGGGAATCGGCACCGAGGCGACGAAGCCGAGCGTATTGGTCTTGGTGGCATAGCCCGCCGCGACGCCCGCGAGATACGCACCCTGATACATGCGCACATCATAGGTGCCGAAGTTCGCGGCCTTCTTGTAGCCGGTTGCGTGCAGGAACACGGTATCGGGGAAGTCCTTCGCGACCTTCAGTTCGAAGTCCTGATAACCGAAGCTCGAGCCGAAGATGATCTTGTTGCCCTTGCTCGCGAGATCGCGGAACACGCGCTCCGAGTCGGCGGATTCGGGCACGTTCTCCACGCGCGTGATCTTGATCTTGTTGCCGAACTTCTGCTCGACCATTTTCGAGCCCTGATCGTGCGCGTAGGTCCAGCCGGCGTCGCCCGGATTGCCGAGATAGACGAACGCAACGCCCGGCGCGTCGGCGGCCTGAGCCTGCGGCGCGAGCGCCGCCGCGCCGCAGGTTGCGGCAACGGCGAAAGCGGTCAGGATGGTTTTTCTCATCGTGGATCTCCTGTCGTGGATAGGGATACTGCGAGCGTTCGAATCTTCTGCGGGGCGCCTGGACAACCCAGCCGGCCGCGAGTCAGCCTTGCCTGAGCGGACTGACCTGCGCGGCCCCACCTAGGCAGCCCGACCTGGGCGACCCACCTAGGCGGCCCCATAAAACGGCTTGCCGAGCGAGGCCGGCGCGTTCAGGCGGATCGTGTTCGGGTTACGGGAAATGAGCACGAGCACGACGATCGTCGCCACATAGGGGAGCATCGCAAGGAACTGCGTGGGCACCGGCACGCCGACGGCCTGTGCATAGAACTGCGCGCCTGTGACCGCGCCGAACAGCAGCGCGCCGATCAGGAGGCGCCCCGGCCGCCAGGTCGAGAACACGACGAGCGCGAGCGCGATCCAGCCGCGCCCCGCTGTGATCTGCTCCTGCCACAAATGCAGCTGGACGACCGAGTAGTAGCTCCCCGCGAGCCCCGCCATCGCACCGCCAAACGCCGTCGCGCAATAGCGCACGCCGGTCACCGGAAAGCCCACCGAATGCGCGACCTGCGGCGACTCGCCCACCGAGCGCAGCACGAGCCCCGCACGTGTGCGATAGAGAAACCAGCCGACCACGGCAAACATCAGGAATGCGAGGTAATCGACGGGCGTGAGGCTGAAAAACGCCGGCCCGACCACGGGCAGATGCGAGAGGCCCGGAATCGGCCAGGCGCCGATCGTAGCCGAGGTGGCCGCCGAGGTGTACGGCTTGCCCACATACGCCGAAAGCCCGACGCCGAAGATCGTCAGCGAGAGTCCCGTGGCCACCTGATTGGCCTGCATCGTGAGCGTGAGAAAGCCGAACAGCAGCGCCATGACGATGCCCGCGCCCATGCCGGCCAGCAGCCCGAGCCAGGGGTCGCCGGTGATCGTCGTGAGCGCGTAGCCGGTCACAGCGCCCATCAGCATCATGCCTTCCACGCCTAGGTTGAGCACGCCCGATTTTTCCGTGACGAGCTCGCCCACGCCCGCGAACATCAGCGGGATGGCCGCGGTGACGGCGCTCGACGCGAGCGAGCTGGCTTGCTGGATATCCATGTCGTGGAGCCTCTTTCGAATGCTTTTTCGTGGGTGCTTTTTTGTGGACGGTTCGATCGACGGATCAGTGCTTCAGCGCGCAGCCGCAACAGGGTGACGCCGGCGCACGCGGTAGTTCACGAAGAGGTCCGCGCCGAGCAGGCAAAACAGCAACAGGCCCTGGAACACGCCCGAGAGCGCCTGGGGCAACTGCAGCGAGGTCTGCACCGCTTCGCCGCCCAGATAGAGCAGCGCCATCAGGAGGCTCGCGAGCACGATCCCGACCGGATGCAGCCGCCCCACGAACGCGACGATGATCGCCGTGAAGCCGTAGCCGGGCGACCAGGTCGCTTGCAACTGGCCGATCGGGCCCGCGATCTCGCCCATGCCCGCAAGGCCGGCGAGGCCGCCGGAGAGCAGCAGCGAGGTCCAGATCGTCTTCTTCTCCGAGAAGCCCGCGTAGCGCGCGGCGAGCGGCGCGAGGCCGCCCACGCTCATGCGATAGCCCGCGAAGCTGCGGCGCATGAAGAGCCAGACGAGCGGAATGGCCGCGAGCGTGAGGAAGATCGACGCGTTCAGACGCGTGCCGCGCAGCCAGTGGATGCGCCAGTCGCCGCCGAATGTCGGATAGAGCGCGTCGCCGCTGAACATCTCCGAAAGCGGGAAGTTCATGCCATTCGGGTCGCGCCACGGACCGCTCACGAGCCAGATCAGCAATTGCGTGGCGACGTAGGTGAGCATCAGGCTCGTCAGGATCTCGCTCGTGTTGAAGCGGCTCTTGAGCCAGGCGGGAATCGCCGCCCATGCCATACCGCCCAGCACGCCCGCGAGCATCATGAGAAACAGGATCCACCAGCCGCTCGACTGATCGAAGTAGATGGCCACCCCGCTCGCTGCGATGCCGCCCAGCACCATCTGCCCTTCCGCGCCGATGTTCCAGACGTTGGCGCGGTAGCCCGCGGCGAGACCCAGTGCGATCAAACATAGCGGCGAGGCCTTGAGCAACAGCTCGGACCAGCCGTTGATACTGGAAAGCGGGTCGATGAAGAACGCGTGCATCGCCTGCACGGGATCGCGCCCGACGAGGCCGAAAATCACAAAGCCGATCGCGAGCGTGAGGAGTGCGGCAACCAGCGGCACGGCGATGCGAACTGTGCGGGAAGGCGTCGTGCGGGCTTCGAGGCGGTACGGAAAGGTCATGATGACGATATCGGCAATCGGTCCGGTGGTCGTGGTTTCGGCTCGGGTGGAGAACTTCGGGGCGCGCTTCGCTCAGGTCTGCGTCATGGGTCTTTCACGTGCCCGTCGCGTTCATATCGGGCGCACATTGCGCCTGCATCGCAGACCGGCAGCGTCACGCATGCGCGGGAGGCGCGGCCGGCTCCGCGGGCGGCGGCCCGCCGTCCGGGCGCCCGGCCTGCTCGCCACGATTGCCGAACAGGCCCGCCATCCAGCGGCCGATCTCCTCGGCATTGGTCTCGCCCGTGAGACGCGCGGGCGAAAGCCGCCCGCCCGCAAGCACCGCAATGCGGTCGCAGATGTCGAAGAGCTCTTCGAGCTCCTCCGAAATCACGAGGATCGCCACGCCGCGCGCAGAAAGGTCGAGCAACTGCTGCCGGATGAACGCCGCCGCGCCCACATCCACGCCCCAGGTGGGCTGCGCGACCACCAGCACCTTCGGCGCCTGCAGGATCTCGCGCCCGACGATGTACTTCTGCAGATTGCCGCCCGAGAGGCTCTGCGCAAGCGCGTCGGGGCCGCCGCAGCGCACGTCGAAGGCGCCGATGCAGCGCTCGGCGAACGCGCGCATCGCGCCGGTCCTGAGCCAGCCCGAACGCACCATGCCCTGGCGATGCCCCGTGAGCAGCGCGTTCTCCGAGAGCGACATCGCGGGCACGGCGCCGCGTCCGAGCCGCTCCTCGGGCACGAAGGCGAAGCCCAGCTTGCGCCGCGCGCCGGCGGAAAGGCGCGCGGCGGGCTTGCCGCAGAGCGTCACGGAATCGGCGGCCGCGCCGTGGCGGCCCGCCCGGGACTGGAACGCGTCGCGCGCCTCGCCCGAGAGCGCAGCGAGCAATTCCGCCTGGCCGTTGCCGGACACGCCTGCAATCCCCAGGATCTCGCCGGCGTGCACGGCGAACGTGACGTTGTCGAGCGAAGTGCCGAACGGGTCCTCGCTGGGCATCGACAGATGCTTCACGTCGAGCAGCACCTCGCCCGGCGTATGCGCGCGGCGCGTATAGGCGGGCAGCTCGTGGCCCACCATCAGCCGCGCGAGCGAGGCATGCGTTTCCTCGCGCGGAATCACGTTGCCGGTCACCTTGCCCCCGCGCAGCACCGTTGCCGTGTCGCAGAGCTCCTGGATTTCATCGAGCTTGTGGCTGATATAGAGAATGCTGCAGCCTTCCGATGCCAGCCGGCGCAATGTGCCGAACAGCTTGCGCACGGCCTGCGGCGTGAGCACCGAGGTCGGCTCGTCCATGATCAGCAGGCGCGGGTTCTGCAGCAGGCAGCGCACGATCTCCACGCGCTGGCGCTCGCCCACCGTGAGGCTGTGCACGTGGCGCTGGGGATCGACGTCGAGCCCGTATTGCGCCGACACCTCGCGGATGCGCTGACCGAGCGCCTTGAGGTCGAACGCCTCGTCGAGCGAGAGCGCGATGTTCTCGCCCACGGTGAGCGTTTCGAACAACGAAAAATGCTGGAACACCATGCCGATGCCGAGCTTGCGCGCCGCAGCCGGGTTCGGGATTTCGACCGCCTCGCCTTCCCAGCGGATTTCGCCCGCGTCCGGGCGCACTGCGCCGTAGACGATCTTCATGAGCGTGCTCTTGCCCGCGCCGTTCTCGCCGAGCAGCGCGTGAATCTCGCCGGGCGCGACCGTTAGCGTGACGTTGTCGTTCGCTCGCACGGCCGGATATTGCTTCGTGATGCCCGCAAGCGCGAGCCGCGGGACGCGCGCGTCTGCGCCCCCCGCGTGTGGACTGCCGGCCAGACGTGAAGAAGAATCGCCCATGGAGGTTCCGCCGTAGTACGTTATGGCTATCTGTGTTCTGACGTGGTGCGGTGCCGCTCGATGCCGCAGCGAGCCCCCGTGAAGCCTCGCCGTTTGAAACGACAATACCTTGTTAGCCGTGCCAGCGTCGAGCCGCCAAAAATCTGCGTACCCCGCGCCAGGCCGCCCCGACAGGGACGCCTGGTGGAAGCCTCCCTTGACGGCCTTTGCTGTTCATATTAAAAAACGTATACTCACAAAGCCCCTCGATCAGCCTAAACATATAATCCGGAGAGTTCATGAGCCAGCAACGCGAGGCGATCGACACGTACCTTTTGCGCGTCTTGCACACCCTTTTGATGGAGCGCAGCGTCACGCGCGCCGCCGTCAAGCTCAATCAATCGCAACCTGCGATCAGCGCGGCGCTGCGGCGCCTGCGCGACATTACCGGCGACCCGCTCCTCGTGCGCGGCAAGTCCGGCATGGTGCCCACCGAATACGGCCTGCGCCTGCTCGAACCCGTGCAGAATGCCCTGCGCGAGATCGAGCGCATTCGCTTCCAGCAGCACAATTTCGATCCGGCCACGTCCATCCGTTGCTACCGCATCGGCTGCCCGGACTACCTGAACGTGCTGTTCGTGCCCACCGTGGTCGAGCGTTTTCGCCAGGCCGCGCCCAATGCCACGCTCGAGTTTCATTCGCTTGGGCCCGCGTTCGACTACGAGCTCGCGCTCGAAGAGGGCAAGCTCGACATCGTGATCGGCAACTGGCCCGAGCCGCCCGAGCAATTGCACCTCTCGAACCTGTTCGTCGACCAGATCGTCTGCCTGATGAGCAATACGCATCCGTTCGCCAAGCGCGGCGGGCTCACGCTCGACCAGTACCTGAACGCGCCGCATCTCGCGCCCACGCCCTACTCCGTGGGCCAGCGCGGCGCCATCGACGTGCACCTCGCGCGTGAGCGCCTCAAGCGGCACGTGGTCGTCACGCTGCCGTACTTCAACCTCGCGCCCTACGTGCTCATCAAGTCGGATCTCGTCTTCACCACGACGCGCCTGTTCGCCGACCACTACGCGCGCTTCCTGCCGCTCACGGTCGTGCCCGCGCCGCTCGATTTCCCGCCGATGCAGTACTACCAGTTGTGGCATGAACGTTGTCATTACTCGGACGAAGTACGCTGGTTACGCAGCCTCGTAGCCGAAGCGACGAAGACGCTGATCGACAAGCCCTGAACGGTACGCGACGCGGCCACGGCGAGATAACGGTCCGGCGTCGCGTTACGGCACTTTCAACGTAGTTTCGCCACGGGCGGCGCACACACGCGCGCCGCCCGCTTCATTGGCACCCTCTGCCGCTTCTACCCTTTACCTCGCCGACTGCACGAGCTGCCCCGCGAGCCGGTTATGCCGCTCGATCACGGGTCCGAGTTCGACCGTCTGCAACACGCCTTCCTTCACGACGATCTGCCCGCCGATCACCGAGAGCGCGACCTGCGACGGCGCGCAGAACACGAGCGCCGCCACCGGATCGTGCAACGCACCGGCAAAGAGCGGCTGGTTCAGGTCGAAGGCGATGAAATCGGCGGCCATGCCCGGTGCGAGCGCGCCGATGTCGTCGCGGCCCAGCACGCGTGCCCCGCCCAGCGTGGCGATCTCGAGCGCTTCGCGCGCGGTCATCGCGTCAGGGCCGAAGCCCACGCGCGCGAGCAACATGGCCTGACGCGCCTCGGCCACCATCTGTGCGCCGTCGTTCGAGGCGGAGCCATCCACGCCCAGGCCCACCGGCACACCCGCGAGCCGCATTTTCTTGATGGGCGCGATGCCCGAGGCCAGCCGCATGTTCGAGCACGGGCAATGCGCGACGCCGGTGCCGGTGCGCCCGAACAGGCCGATGCCGTGCTCGTCGAGCTGCACGCAGTGCGCGTGCCAGACGTCGCGGCCCACCCAGCCCAGATCCTCGGCGTACTCGGCGGGCGTCATGCCGAACTTTTCCCGGCTATAGGCGATGTCGTTGACGTTTTCCGCGAGGTGCGTGTGCATGGACACGCCATAGTGGCGCGCGAGCGTCGCCGACTCGCGCATGAGGTCGCGGCTCACGGAGAACGGCGAGCACGGCGCCACCACGACGCGCAGCATCGCGTACCGGCCCTCGTCGTGATAGGTCTCGATGAGGCGCTGGGTATCGGCGAGAATCGCGTCTTCGTTTTCGACCACGGAGTCCGGCGGCAGGCCGCCGTCCTTCTGGCCGACGCTCATGCTGCCGCGGCTCGCGTGAAAGCGCATGCCGATCTGCTGCGCGGCGCGGATGCTGTCGTCGAGACGGCTGCCGTTCGGGTAGATGTAAAGGTGATCGCTCGAGGTCGTGCAGCCCGAAAGCAGCAGCTCGGCCATGGCCGTGAGCGTCGAGACCTCGATCATCTCGGGCGTGAGGTTCGCCCAGACCTTGTAGAGATTCGTGAGCCAGCCGAACAGCTCGGCGTCTTGCGCGGCGGGCACGGCACGCGTGAGGCTCTGGTACATGTGGTGGTGCGTATTGACGAGCCCCGGCAGCACCAGATGGCCGCGCATGTCGAGCACTTCGTCGGCGGTGTCGGGCAACTCGTCGCTCGGGCCGACCGCGACGATGCGGTTGTCTTCGACATAGAGGCCGCCGCCGCGGATCTCGCGCCGCGCGTCGTCCATCGTCACCAGCATGTCGGCGTTCTTCACCAGCAGGGTCTTGCCGCGGCCTTGCGTTGTGCCCTGCGCTGCGCTCTGGGCGCGCGATGTGCGGTTGGTGGGTTCCATCGTGTCTGTTCGCTCCGTTGTCTTGCCGCGGTGCACGCCTCGCGCGGGTTGGCGCGCGGTACACCGCGTTTGAGATACCGTGAATGTGAAGCAGACGCCCTCGCCGCACGCGCCGGCCATCGGGGAACCCGGTGCCGACGCGTCCCGACTGCAGACGCCGCTGGCCCGGTTACCCAGCGCCTGGCGCCGTCTTCGGGACGCGCGGCACACCTTCCGGCGAGCCGCGCATGAGCGTTACCTTCCGTGGCCAAAAATACGCTGACAATTCGCCCAGACGAGATACCCAAATTCACGCGATTCATATAAAGGTCGATTTTTGGCAGGTTTACGATGCTGCCATGGGTGAAAACCCGAACACGGAACAGGCCCGAAAGCCCCATGGAGCAAGGCCCGGAGCGCGAGGCACATGCTGCCGGCATTATCTTTCCTATCGCTCGCGCGCTTATGCCGCAATCGTTCTTAAAATGCGTGCACGGCGCTCGCTTCGATCCGCCGACGGGTATGTAGCCACAGCTGACGTGGAGCCTCGATCCGCCGCAAGAATCTTCGGATTCAACGGATCGGGCTACCGCCGAAACCTCGCAATGACACCAGGAAAAGACAAGGAAAACTGCGAATGGGCAAGCTGACTACCCACGTGCTCGACACCGCGAACGGCCGTCCCGGCGCGGGCATCAAGGTCGAACTCTATGCGCTCGACGGCGAGGCACGCCGTGCGCTGAAGACCGTCACGACCAACCACGACGGCCGCTGCGACGAACCGCTGCTCGAAGGCACGGCACTCGTCACGGGCGAATACGAACTGGTGTTCCACGCCGGCGACTACTTCGCCGCGCTTGGCGCCAAAGTGCCGGAACCGCGCTTCGTCGACCGCGTCGTGCTGCGTTTCGGCATCGCCGACACCGGCGCGCACTACCACGTGCCGCTGCTCGTTTCGCCGTGGGCGTACAGCACCTATCGCGGTAGCTGAGCGGTCCTGCGCAACCAAAAACGCATAACAGCATAGCAACGAGACTGGCGGCAAGCGCGCGCAAGCGACGCCCCGCTTTTGCGGCGCCGAACTTTCTCACGGCGTTTGGCGCGAGGCCGGATCATCCGGGTCCTGCGCGCCGCCCCCCAGTCAGCGCGAGACGCATCGCCGTCCGCGCGCAACGAATCAGGAGTGGAGGAGTTTCATGGAAGGCTTTATTACCGACTGGCTGAACCTCGCATTGCGCTGGTTCCACGTCATCGCGGCCATCGCCTGGATTGGCGAATCGTTCTACTTCGTCGCGCTCGACAACAGCCTCAAACCGCCTACGGACCCGAACCAGCGCCGCCGCGGCGTGTTCGGCGAGCTGTGGCACGTGCACGGCGGCGGCTTCTACAACATGCAGAAGTACACCGTCGCGCCGCCTGAAATGCCGGACGACCTGCACTGGTCGAAGTGGCCCTCGTACACGACGTGGCTCTCGGGCGCGTCGCTGTTCACGGTGCTGTACCTGATGGCGCCGAACACGTACCTGATCGACAAGAACGTGCTCGACATGGGCCCCGTGGTCGCGGTCTTCTCGGCGCTCGGCTTCCTCGCCGCCGGCTGGATCGTCTACGACTCGCTGTGCCGCGTGCTCGGCACCAACGACAAGCTGCTCGGCGTGTGCGTCGGCATCTATGTCGTGATCGCAGCCTACCTCGCCTGCCACATTTTCTCGGGCCGCGCAGCGTACCTGATCATGGGCGCGATGCTGGCGACGATCATGTCGGCGAACGTGTTCTTCGTGATCATCCCCGGTC
The DNA here is from genome assembly GCF_004353915.1 of Paraburkholderia silviterrae. Taxonomy (GTDB): domain Bacteria; phylum Pseudomonadota; class Gammaproteobacteria; order Burkholderiales; family Burkholderiaceae; genus Paraburkholderia; species Paraburkholderia silviterrae. The sequence goes on from NZ_SMRP01000002.1 coordinate 712,752, forward strand.
AGCGCAAGATGGTCGCGGCGATGCTCAAGGGCGAAACGCCGAACCCGATCTACGGCAAGCGCGGCAAGCAGCGCTCGGTGCACAACACCTACTTCACACTGCCCGTCGTGTTCGCGATGCTGTCGAACCACTACGCGATGACCTACTCGCACGCCTACAACTGGGCCGTGCTCGTCGTGATCATGCTGGCCGGCGCGCTGATTCGCCAGTTCTTCGTGATGCGTCACCGTGGTCAGCAGCTGTGGTATCTGCCGATCGGCGGTGTGGTGCTGATGTTCGTCGCGCTGGTCTGGACGCTGCCGCGCCCGGTCGTGCCGCAAGCCGAAGCCGCGAACGCCCCGACGCTCAAGATCTCGGACATCCAGCCGATCCTGACGCAGCGCTGCGCGACCTGCCACTCGGCACACCCGACGATGATGGGCTCGGCGCCCGCCGGCGTGATGCTCGATACGCCCGACGAGATCTCGCAGAACGCCCAGCGGCTGTATCAGCAGGCTGTCACGCTCAAGGCCATGCCGCTCGGCAACGTCACGCACATGACCGACGACGAGCGTCAAAAGATTGCCGCGTGGTTCGAAGGCGGAGCGAAGCAGTAATCGCCGCAGTCACGGCTCAAGCAGCCTGGCAACACGAAAAAAGCCCGAAGCGCTACGCTTCGGGCTTTTTTCTTTGGTCGGTACAGTCTGGTAAGCGGCGCAAGTGCGCAACGCTCAGGGAGCGAGCGGCACGTAAGCATTACGCAGGACCGGCACCGCGGGTGCCATATCCGATGCAGAAAGCACACGTGGTGCCCGCGGCGATGTCGATGTCGATGTCGATGTCGATGTCGATGTCGATGTCGATGTCGATGTCGATGTCGATGGCGATGGCGATGCCGATGTCGCTAGCGCAGTCGATGGCGATGGCGATGGCGCGAGCGCGAGCGCGAGCGCAGGCACTGGCACTGGCACTGGCACTGGCACTGGCACTGGCACTGGCACTGGCACTGGCACTGGCGCGGCCATGATGGCGCTTTGCGGCGGCAACGTCGCCTCGCGCTTCGGCACGGCGGGTGCCTCGCTTTGCGCCGTCGGTCGCGCGAGAACGGGCAAACGAGGACCGGCATCCCGCACCACCGGCGCGTCAGTGCGCGACGTCGCTGCTACGGCTGCGCGCGGACCGCTGGCGATTTTCTCTACAGCATTCACGTCGTGGCGCGCCGGCGTCTTGACGGCATCAGCCTGGCTTCCTGTGGCTGGCACCGGCTGCGCTGGCGGCGCCGGCATTGCCGCGCTGGTCGCCTGCCCGCGTTCTTGCACCCCGCCCCCGGCAAAGAGCTGCGCATTGATGCGCCCGACTGCGTCGAGATCGAGCGTGGCGGTTTGCGAGAGCAGCTTGAGCAAAGCGAGCACGGCGTCATAGCGCGCGCGAATCAGGTCGCGCCGGCTCGCATAGAGCGTGTCGGTCGCGCGCAGCACATCGAGGCTCGTGCGGCTACCCACGCCGAAGCCAATGCGCGTCGCGTCGAGCGCCGTCTGCGCACGCCCCACGACCTGCTCCAGCGCTTTCACGCGCGCCTCGCCCGCGCTCACGCGCAGCCACGCATCGCGCGCGCCGGCGCCCGAGTCGCGCACCGCCGCGTCGAGCTCATCGCGAGCCTTGTCTTCCAGCGCCGTCGCCTCGGCAACTTTCGCCGTGATCTCGCCGCCCGAGAAAATGGGAATCGTGACCGAGACCATGCCGGTCGTCGTCGTCGTGGGTCTCGAATAGCCGCCCGCAGCGCCGGCCGGCGTGTGGGTAACCTGCAAATCGACCGTCGGATAACGTCCCGCGCGCGCCTTTTCGGTCTCGAACTTCGCGATCTGCAGCGCCACCTCGCCGATCTGCACCGTATAACCCTGCGTTTGCGCCTGCGTGACCCACGGCTCGACGTCGGGAGGCTGCAACTTCGGTGCGCCGCCGGACGGCAGCGGTGCGAGCGTCTCCACGTTCTTGCCGGCGCGGCGCTCGAGCGCCGCGCGCGCGAGCCGCGCCTGGCTCTGCGCGTCGAGCAACTGCAGTTGCGCCTGCGCGCGGCTCGCCTCGCCGTCCTGCACGTCGATGAGCGTCGCCTCTCCGGCCGCCTTCGCGCGCATGACCAGCGCGAGATGCGCATCGAGCGCGCGCGAATAGTCAGTCGCCCGCGCCACTTCGTCGCCGGCGGCGAGCGCGTCGAAATACGCCTGCGCCACCGCGAGGATCGTGTCCTGCGTCACGCTGGCCGCCTGCAGGTGGGCACGCGCCACCTCGTAGTCGGCCTGCCGGTAAGCGGTCCAGCTCGCCCAGTTGAAGAGCGGCTGCGTCAGCCCGATCGTCCAGCCGCTTTGCCAGTAGTGCTGGGTCGGGAAATCCTCGGTCACGATGCCGTTATAGGCGCGGCCCCATCCGCCGGTGACATGAGGCAGAAGTCCCGCGCGCGCTTTGGGGACGGCCTGTGCGGCGGCGCGTGAAGCCGCGCGCGAGGCGGCGAGCGACGGGTCGTGGTCGAGCGCGTCGTCGACCACGGAAAGCAGGTCCGCGGCGCGCGCCCCACTCACGAGCAGGAGGCAGGCAAACGCGATCGCGCGCACGGCGCGCCGTGGACGAGCGCCGCTCATGCCATGCCCTCCATCGCGGCGCCGGCGTGCTCGCGCTCGACACGCACGAACGCGCCATCGACGAGCCGGTAGTGCTTCTCGAAGCCCTCGGCCATGGCAACGTCGTGCGTGATGACCACGACCGTGCGATCGAGTCGCTGGAGCAGCGCCGATATGCGCCGCACGGCAACGGGGTCGAGATTCGAAGTCGGCTCGTCGAGCAGCAGCAGCTCGCGCCGCTGATACAGCGCGCGGGCCAGCAGCAATCGCTGCCGCTGCCCTGCGGAGACATTCGCAAGAGAATCGCTGATGATCGTGCGCGTGCGCATCGGCAAGCGCATCACGTCCTCGAGCAGCCCGACCTCATCGAGCAGCGCGAGAATGCGCGCTTCGTCGGGATTGCCTTCGAACAGCGAAATGTTGTCGGCGATCGAGCCGTGCAGGATGATGTCGCCCTGCCGCATGTGGACGGCGTGACGGCGGATCTCGTCGACGCTCAGATTGGGCCATGCAATCCCGTTGAGCGTGATCTCGCCTTGCTGCGGCACTTCCGAAGCGGCGAGCAATTTGAAGAGCGTGGACTTGCCCGCGCCCGACGGTCCGGTGATGACGATTTTGTCGCCGCGCGCGATATCGATGTTCGCCCCCGCGAGCACGGGCTGGTCTGAAACGCCATAAGCGAAAGTCACGTTGCGCACGCCGATGCGTTCGAATTCGCGCACCTCGACGGTCTTGTGCATGTCAGCGAGCGCCGTATAGCGCTCCGGCTCACAGGCGACGATATCGTCGACCCGGGCGACGGGCACGCTCAGCATGTAGTACGCAAAGCCCGTATTGATGGTGGCGGCGATCCGCTCGGAAAAGAGCGCCTTGTAGATCATGAACGAGTAGAAGGCACCGACGGAGAGCACGCCGCCCAGCATCAGCTTCGCGGCGAACCAGGTGACGGCGAGCGTCTCCACGTGCATGAGCAGCTTGAGCACCGCGTCGCGCGTGGCCGAAAGCCGGCTGCTCTGGAACAGCGCCGAGGCATAGGTGCGAAAGAGCTCCATGTAACGCGCCACGCGGCGCGTCTCGCCTTGCGAAAGCTTGATGAGCGACGCGCCGCGCACGGTCTCGAAGAGTGCGTCGTCGCAACGGGCCCCTTCCTGCAGAACGCGTGCGTGCGCGTCGCGCATCGACGCGAAGATCGCCCCTGAAACAATGATGTAGACAGCAAAGATCACCAGCACGACGACGGATAGTTTGGCGTTCTGAACGAACATCAAAAGCATCGCGAGCAAACCGACCGTCACGTCGATGCAGAACGACACGGCCTGACGCGAGCCGAATACGTTGATCTCCTCCTGGGACTTGAAGCGCGTGAAAATGTCACCGACGTTGCGCTTCTCGAAGTAGGCGATAGGGACGCGCAGCAGGTGCGCAAAGAGCCCCTCCGTGGAATTCACGCTGATGCGCGCATACAGCAGCTCGACGAGCACGCCCTGCACATACTGGCTGAGCGCGCCGACGAGGAAGATCGTCCCGAAGGTGAGCGCAAGCACGTTGAGCAGCTCGAGATTGTCCGCGGCCACGACATGATCGAGCGCGAACGAGCCGAAATAAGGCTGCGCGAGGATCGCAAACTGCGCCCCGAGCGCAACGAAGAGAATCTTCCCAAACTGACCCCGCAGTTGCGGATTGAGCGCACGCAGGCGCGCAAGCGCAGCGGGCACCCGTGAGCGCCGCTTGATCTGCGTGAGCGCCGGGGTTGGCGCGCATTCGATCAGATAGCCGGAAACGCAAGCGAGGAAAGTGTCCAATGCAATACGCCGGCGTCCGACCGCCGGATCGAGCAAGGTGACGTAGTTGCGCGTCGCGCGCTCGAACACCACGAAATGCGCACCGCCGAAATGGATGATCGAGCCGCGCTTGATTTCGCCGACCTGCGACGCGTCGAAGCGGAACGCCTGGACTTCGAGGCCGAAATCGGTTGCCGTATCGTACAGGTCCATCAGCGAAAGACCGTTCGCGGAGATCGGCCGATACGCCGAAAGCTCGCGCACCTCCGTGGCGCGCCCGAAATGCGTGAGCACCATGGCAAGACACGCGTAGCCGCACTCGGCGACTTCGTTCTGGTAAATCACCTGCATTTCAGCCTCGCACGATCTTGAACAGCGGCTCGAGCACCCATTCGGCGATGGTGCGCCGCTCGACGACGACACTCGCGGTCGCCTGCATGCCCGGCAGAATGTCGAAACGCTGCGAGCCGTAATGGAACGTATGACCGGGCAGCGTGACCCACGCGACGTACTCGTCGCCCTGGTCCGGCGGCGTGCCGCCGTTGCCAGCGGCCGCGGCAGCTTCCGGCCCGGTGGGAGCCGACGCTGCGGCTACCGTCGTGCGCGAAATCGAGTCGATGCGCGCTTCGTATGAGCCGAAGCGCGCATAGGGAAACGCGTCGAACTTCAGGCGCACCGTCTGCCCCTCGTGCACGAAGCCGCGGCGGCGCGACGGAATGCGCAATTCGGCGCGCAAGGGTTGTGTCGGATCCGTGACGATCACCATTGCGACGTCACTGGGCTGAAGCGTGCTCCCCTGCACGAGACGCGAGAACGTCACCGTGCCCGCTTTCGGTGCTGAAATAGTCGCGTCGCGGCGGTTTTGCTCAAAGCGCGCATCCGCTTCCTGAAGATCGCGCGCATGGCTCGCTTCGAGTTCGTTGAGCTGCGCGGTGAGCGAGGTCTGACTGTTCTGCAGGTCGGCAAGCGCCGCCACCGTCTGCTGCCGACGCGAGGACGCCTCCGCACGCGCGATACGGCTCTGATGCAGGTCCGCGCGCGCCTGCTCGACACGGTCGGCGGCGACATAGTCCGAAACAGATTCGAGGCGTGCGAGCTTCTTTTGCGCCTCGCTCACAAGCAGACTGTTCTGCGCGCCCTGCACGTCCAGCTCGGCAAGCTCGGCGCGACGGCTCGCTTCGTTCGTGCGTGACGTGGCGAGCTGGCTCGTGAGATCGACATGCCGCTGGGTGTAGCGCGCGTCAGCGGCGCGACGCTCCTCGTCGCGCACCTGGGCGTCGAATACGGTCCGACGCATACCGTCACTCGCGAGCGACAAATCGCGCTCGACGCGAAAAAGCGGCTGGCCGGCACTCACCTGCTCCGGTGGCCGAACGTAGATCGACGAGATCAGTCCGCTCGCGCCTTGAATCTTGATTTCCGCAGGCGACACGATCTCGCATCGCACGTCCTGCTTGAGTTCGACTTCATGCGTAAAGGCAAATGCAACGCCCAGCACGACGATCGTCGATGCCGCATAGGCAATCCAGCGCCAGCGGATATCCCGGAACTCGGGAAGATAAATCGGTTCCACGTTGTTATAAATCCCCGCGACCGGTCGTGCCGGCCGATCGTGTATTCTCCGGCGCTATGCGCCGATTGGTCTGCTCACGCGGCTATTTGTAACGATTCCTAACGGGTCGCGGCGAAGTGATAGACCGACGGATGCCCGGCGTAGAGCCAATGCGGATAATTCTCGCGGCGCGCAGTCTCGATATTGTTGGCGAGACGTTGCGGCGCGGCGGCATCGGCAAGTGCGATGGGCTCGAACATCCTCATGCCGAAGCGCCCTTTCTCAAAGCTCAGATAGAACGGCAGCAAAAGCGCATCCACGGGAGTGCCGAGTCTGAAGACGCCGTTGTGCAAGCGCGCCGACTTGCTGCCGATCGTCACACCGACCGTCTCCATAGGATATTTGGCCAGCGTAAACGGCGGAACGTCGGAAAACACCACCGCTACGCCGTCACGACGCAGTGCGCGTATGACCCGCAAACCCAAACCGTTGCGGCTTTCGCGACCTTTTTCATCGTAGGTGTAGAGGACGCGAAGCGAAGGAATCATCGCAGCGTCGTTGCCGTAAATGTCTCGCGGCACACCGGACACGACCGCCATCGACTCCAGACCCAACATGCGGCGCACTTCGTCTACCACATAGATGTTCGCGTATTGCGATACGTAGTGAAATGGCGAGAGCACCACGACACGACCGGGTTCGTTTGCCTTGATCTGCTTGATCCGCGAAGCCAGTTGATGTGCGGCAGCACGCAAATCGGGCCACGCGTCGCGGCGCAGCGCGCGCCCGGCGTAAATGCGTTCGTCGAGCCACGCTTCGCGCACGTTTGCGCTCATGGTGCGCAACGCATCTGCGCGCGCGAGGCCGACGTCGATGCGCCCAGTCTCGTAGCGCGACACGCCAGTCGCACGAAGCCGGCCGTCATAGGCCGCCCGGATCATCCAGTTGGCGAGTGCAATTCGCTCGACCGCCGCGAAAGGCAAGCACGCAAGCAACCTTCGGCGCAGCGCCAGCCGCCGTCTCGCGAGTCGTGCGGAAAGACGTTTGAGGGATTGCGAAAGTACGCCGGCGGTCATATGCATGGCCCAACGAAGTCGGAACGAGCTCTCGTCCAAAAAGCAGAAAGGGGGCGTCCCCCCTTTCGTTCAGCTCAGGCGATTAGCGCGGAACCGGCGTCGGGTCCGGCTGCGGCTGGTTCTTGGACTTGCAGCAACCGCCTGCGAGTTTGGCGTTGGCGAGTTGGCCGCGATCGATTTTTTCCATTTCTGGTTCTCCAATGGATAGGTGAAAACCACCCCGTTTTGGTGGCGCGGCTATCTTAACAGGTGGAATTAAATCCAATCCATCGTTGACATATTTTCATAATAATTTACATAAATCCACAATATTCTTAATTAATTGGCTTTGCTGATCACATTAATAAGAATATTGATTTATCTCTTCCGTCAAGCTGTAAAAATAATTGCGCATGCCCCATGCACAAAAAAATTCGCCATCCGGAATTGATAACAGATTCGAACCCGAATTAAGAATATTCGTATTCCTGACACCCGTGTTCCACCAATAGAGTTGCGCAACGCATCGCCAAAACTTGGCTTTTTTTTCGAGATCCAGGCATTCACCAGGATGTCAGAGGCGCATGCGCGGACTAAAATCAACTCTAATATGGTTTCCTGAATGAATAAGACCTATCGCTCAGTCTGGAGCGAAACAGACCAAACTTGGGTCGCGGCGCCCGAAACCGCCACGGCTCACCGCAAATCTTCACGCCGCCTCGCCGTCCTCGCCACTGGGGCTGTCGGACTCGCAACAAGCCTCTCATCTGGTTCAACATTTGCCGCGCCAGTTGGAACTGTGGGCCAAGGCGGCCTTGAGATTTGCTCGGGCGCAAAGGGGTACGCGTGGGGCTACAGCGGCGGCAGCGAATCGCTGGACTGCTCGACCGACGGCAAGGGCACAAGCGACGGCCTCGCCTTCTCGCTGAACAACGCGGCCGATACGAAGGGCGGCTACGGGTTCGGCGCATCGACGGCGCAGGTGGCCGGCTACACGAATGGCACGCTCAATATCCGCGGCGCGAGCGTCATGGTTTATGGCCCGACGACGTTCGACAGCGTCGTCACGATGAGCAACCAGAAGATCGTGCAACTCGCGCCGGGCAAGATTTCGGCGGACAGCACGGAGGCCGTCAACGGCTCGCAGCTCTATGCCATCTCTTCTGGCATCGGCAACGCGGTGCAATACGACTCGCCGGCAAAGAACTCCGTCACCCTGGGCGGAGCCAATACCAGCGCACCGGTCGCACTGCATAACGTCGCCAACGGTGTGCTGTCGCCTGTCAGCGCCGACGCCGTCAACGGCGCGCAGCTCTACGACACCAACTCGAACATCTCGAACCTCTCTGGCGACGTCACCAACATCCAGGGCGACATCACCAACATCAACGGCAAGCTCGCCGATGCGGTGGTCTACGACTCGTCGGCGCACAATTCGGTGACGCTCGGTGGCGCAAAGGCCAGCGCACCGGTCGCACTGCATAACGTCGCCAACGGTGACCTTTCGGTAGCCAGCACTGACGCTGTCAACGGCTCCCAGCTCTACGCCACGAACTCGAACATCTCGAACCTCGCTGGCGACGTC
>NZ_SMRP01000002.1:721328-722016 GCF_004353915.1 Paraburkholderia silviterrae
TCAGGGCGACATCACCAACATCAACGGCAAGCTCGCTGATGCGGTGGTCTACGACTCGTCGGCGCACGATACGCTGACGCTCGGTGGCGCAGACGCCAGTGCACCGGTCGCGTTGCATAACGTCGCTAACGGTGACCTTTCCGTCGCCAGCACCGATGCGGTCAACGGCTCCCAGCTCTACGCCACGAACTCGAACATCTCGAACCTCTCTGGCGACGTCACCAACATCCAGGGCGACATCACCAACATCAACGGCAAGCTCGCCGATGCCGTGATCTACGACTCGTCGGCGCACAATTCGGTGACGCTCGGCGGCGCGGGCGCCAGCGTACCGGTCGCACTGCATAACGTCGCCAACGGTGACCTTTCGGTAGCCAGCACCGACGCCGTCAACGGCTCCCAGCTCTTCGCCACGAACTCGAACATCTCGAACCTCTCCGGCGACGTCACCAACATCCAGGGCGACATCACCAACATCAACGGCAAGCTCGCCGATGCGGTGGTCTACGACTCGTCGGCGCACAATTCGGTGACGCTCGGTGGCGCAGGCGCCAGCGTACCGGTCGCACTGCATAACGTCGCCAACGGTGACCTTTCGGTAGCCAGCACCGACGCCGTCAACGGCGCACAGCTCTTCGCCACGAACTCGAACATCTCGAACCTCTCTGGCGACGTCACCAACATCCAG
>NZ_SMRP01000020.1 GCF_004353915.1 Paraburkholderia silviterrae
GAAGTTGATGCGGTTTGTCTCGTAGTCGTTGGTCGACGTGCCGACATAGTTCAGCACGTCGGTTTCCTTGCCCGCGGGGTTGTAGTCCAGCTCCGAGGTTTCGCCGCCAGTCGCGACATTGAAGTTGATCTGGTCCGTCTCGTAGTTGTTGGTTGCTGTCCCCGAGAAGTACTGAATGTCGGACTTGTGGCCCGTGGCATCAAACTGAATATTCGACGTTTCTATTCCGGTATAGTTAAATAACTCGTCATTGGCTTCTAATCCACCCGAGTTATAAAATACCTCATCAGTCTTTACGCCATTCGTATAGTTCAGCGCATCGACTTCCTTGCCCGTCGAAACGTTAAACTGCTCGTCCTGTGTAATCTGCCCGTTCGACGCCAGAAGGTCGTAGTCAGTCTCCTGCCCCACCGTGTTGAACTTCTCGTCGTACGTTTCGACGCCCGCTGAACTAAATCCAAGATAATCTGTTTCGACACCAGCACCAAACAATTCATCGGCAGTCTTTATGCCCGCCTGTGTAAAGAATAGTTCTGAGCCTGACGTCATCGATATGCTGTCGGTTTGCGTACCATACACGGATATCGTATCGTTCAGACCACCATGTACCGTGTAGCCAGAGCCGCCAGAAAGAGTAAGGGTGTCGCCGCTTCCCGAAAGCTGAACGGTGTCGTTGCCGCCCGTGACTGTAGCACCAAGCCCGCTATTGACCGTAATCGTATCGCCAGATGCGGTGACACTATCGCCGGCGGCAAAGATGCCGATCACATTGCCGCTCCCGTTCACCGCTGTCGAGGAATTCGCGGTGTAGAGATCGAGCAGCGAACCGGTGTTGGGAACGAAGTTGACGATGTCGCCAGTACCATAGACTCCCGTGGTGTCGTTTGCAGTGGCGTTCACAGTGACTCCGTTGCCGTTAATTTCAGCACGGGAGTTGGCACTGAGATTGACCGTGCCGCTCACGCCGCTGGCGAAATTCACATGGTCGTCGTTGGCCGTGGTTGCGTTCTGGCCGTTGCCACCGATTGAAATCATGCTGCCAGAGCCGTTGACGTTCACCGTATCGGCACTACCGTCAATGGTTGCGCTTGCGTTTGCATTGAGGCCAATCTGGAAACCCGAGACATCGGATACGACACCTCGACCACTGATCGTCTCCGTATCTGTAGTCCCGTTCATCGCAAGCACTACGCTGCTTACCTGCGAACCGCTACTGTTTGTCTCAACATACTGGAAGGCATTCCCGCTTAATGGTGTTTCAGTCAGCGAATCACCACTTTGTCCAGGCATGATAATTTCCCAATTGCCACTGGAGTCGTTCAAGTTCAGCAGCATATCCTCATCTAACTGTTGCGGCGTATTCCCGATCCACTTATTGAATCCCGGCAGAAATGTGCTGTTGAACCAGTTTCCCATATCGACCGCTGTACCAACTGCCCCTACAGCCAAAGCGAAATCATTAGCATGCTCCGCGACTTCGCCCATCAAATCGGCGAGGCCGGCATTCTGCAATTGTGTGGCCCACGCACCGACGGTGGTAGCCGCAGTCCCAGCAATGCTGGCAGCGTCACCCGCGATTGAGGAAAGTGCTGCTGTTTGATCGTTGATCCGTCCTTGTTGGGCCGCGTTTTGGTACGCGCTCATCTGATTACGTATGTCGGCCACTCCTGCGATCCCGCTTATGGCAACGGCAAAATTTGGATTATTCCCAAGCGCACCAATCGCACCCGCTAGCGCCCCTGCACTCGCAATCAGCCCTTGCTTCGCAGCAGAATCGTTAGGATTCGCATTGTATTGCTGCGCAGAGTTAACATACGTCACCCACGAATTAAAGAAACCCGCAATGTCCTTTCCGGTTTGCACAACTTCAATTCCAGACATAAATTAATCTCCTTGGTTAGTGCTGAATGCTTCTGGCAATACGAAAACCAAAATTACTCACGCGAGCATCGGCGGGCATCCCACTCCGGCTCGCGGATCGGGCGCTAACAGGAATTCCAGACCAGCTTGTTCCTCTCAAAGTCCTCGACTTACAGGTAGCCTGGTTTATGGAAGTATTGGGAGGAAGGTAATATCCAAAGCTCACGCAATCCCCAACCCATTGCTCTGCATTGCCTAGCATGTCGAACAATCCCCATGGATTCGGCTTGAACGAACCAACCGGCGCGGTATAGATATACCCATCGGTGCAAAGCGCATGATCTATGGTCGGATCAAGAAACCTTGCCGACTCATCACGAGCATTTTCGTATTCACATTGATCTTGCGGGTTGTTGCCCCAGTACGCCGCCGTATCCGTGCCCGCCCTCGCTGCGTATTCCCATTCGGCCTCGGTAGGTAGCCTGTAGGCTATTCCCTTATTCTTTGTCAGCTGGGAATTGAGCCATGCAATATATTTCTGCACGTCATTCCACGACACGCAAACAACAGGATCATTATCTGTCTGCTTGAACCCGGGATTCTGCCAGTCCGCATTCGCATCAGTGATCCAGGTCTTTCCATCGAAAATCTCGCAACCTTTACCCCGAAATCCGGTCTCCCTTGCAAAAATAGCGAACTGCCTCCTGGTCACGTCAAATTCGGCGATAGCAAACGAATTTACGTACTCTTCGTGCCGTGGTATCTCGTCGTTATACATGAAAGAATATTTCTCCTGTCCCACGAATTCATCCTTGGTTGCGCCCATCATGTATTTTCCGGCGGGAAGCACAACCATCTCGGAGCAAACATCGCAGTCCCGGAAATGGCCGAGCCGCACAACTTGATCCGTGCGTCCATCAGCCATCGCGGTAATCGATACCCATGCAAGCGCAGTGAGTGCCAGCTGTTTTCGCATCGACACAACGAAAATACCTATGACTCGAATAAATGAATCTATGGGAGGAATATCACGAAATAGCCTCGCAACATATTTGCGCACACATGACCTCACAATTTTTATATTTGGCAGTTCGCCTCAAATTATCAAATTGCGCCAATATTTATTCTCTTCTTTTTCTCACATTAGCTCGCGCTTCGAATATAGGCGCCCGCCTCCCGAATTAGATGAAATTCCTCTCACCGAACCGTCAATATCATTCAAGCACCACCCCGAATCTATCGCATCGTAGAATTCGGAAGTACTTGCCCGAGATCAAGTAATAAATGGTAATGAAAGGTGCGTGAACATCGCGCCGACGGCGTCCACTGTCGTTTTGCCTTCTATTTTCTTTCGAATTTCAGCAGCAGGGCGCCGCTGTATATTGCCGGGCAGCGCAACATGTAGCCTTGCCCATGTTTCGCGAATCACATAGCCGGGACCATCAGGCCGTTTGTTCTTGCTGAGTTGCGACCCAGTTCTTTTCGAGAGTCATGGGACCAACCGTAGTTCGATGTCGAGTACGGCCACCGGTCGTTCTAGATCCCTGACCTGTCGACGACTTCGTACATTGCCGCACCCCGTGCCGCAAAAAATCGGTCATGCAGTCTTGCGACCTTCGGTGAACCCCGCAGGCTTTCAATCGGCGCGTTGATTCCAACAATCACTGCGACGGATCATCGACGATGCATATGCCGTACGCATTGACCTTGCCCTGAAAAAACCCATTGGGTACTGGCTTCTTCGGTCTCGATTCTCGCAGCGCTTCCTTCGGTCGTGATGTGCTTCGCACTGCAGAGGCACATCGCGGCCGGGCTAACGTTGGGCGCGACGAAAGGCTTAGGAGCGCGAATCAGATGCGTTGTGCGAGCGTCTCTAGAACCGACTGCATCGGTTCGAATGCGGGCGCGCATGCGGCCAGCGCTTCGCGCGGACACCACGGGTACGGAAGCGTTGAAACCCAATCGAGAATTTCCGCACTCCATTGCGCCGGCACCGTGTGCATCGCCTCGATCACGATATGCAGCGCAGCGACGCGCCCCGTATCGCCCACCGCGCGCCATTCGTAACGGCCAAAGCCCACGCGCGCCGCACCGCTGCCTTTCTCCGTCATGCACACGAGCCAGTCGCAGTCGAACGTGGAGCCCTGCTCAGGCGCTGCGCCCAGGCACAGCGTGTAGACATTCTCATAACGCTGCGCGAACTCGCTCACGAGCACGCGCGCGATGGCGTCCGCGCCCTCTGCCTGCGAAGGAAACGCAATTTCGCTGGTTTGAAGCGTCATGACGAGCGTAGCGTCGAGCGTGAAGGCGTCGGCGATCAAGTGCGGACGGTTGCCGTCCTTGGCGCGGATGTATGTTTCGATCGAGCGGGCAAGCGTGGCCATGCAAGGGTCCGTGGGCGGCGTAATGGGTGGGACGGCAGTGGAGACCAAAGGGCAGGACGCCCAGCGATATCCCTACGGGGAGCGTGTACTACCTCGCCGCAATCGTCACCGCCGCCCCCGCCATGGCGATCGCGCTGCTGCGATTCGCGGCACGCACCATGCGGCGGCTCGTGAGCAAGCGCCGCGCGCGCGTGGCGAACAGTGCCCAGACGAGATCGGTGGCGATGAGCACCGCGAGCATCGTGAGCACGAGCTCCGACCAGGCGAGCACGCCTACGCGCGAGAGATCGACCATCGTCGGCAGCAGGGCCATATAGAAAATCATGATCTTCGGGTTTCCAAGCGCGACGGAGAGCCCGGCGATAAACATGCGCACTGGCGAGCGCTTGCCCGGCAGACTGTCCGCCTGCAGCTCGGCGGGCGCAAACCACATCTTCCACGCGAGAAACATCAGATACGCGACGCCCAGAAACTTGAGCACGAGAAACCCAAGCGCAAAGGTATGCGCAAGCGCCGCGAGCCCCGCAACGGCGCAGGTCAGCCAGACCGCCTCGCCAATCCACATGGCAGCGAGGAATGGCAGCACATCGCGAAAGCCGCTGGTCAGCACGCGGGCCACCAGGGCCGCGACACTCGGGCCAGGCATGCCGGCCATCACAAGGAGTGCCAGCGCGAATGCGCTCAGACTGGAAAACGCCATGGAAATCTCCTCTTGCGCGAGCGGCAGCGCCCACACGGGAGAAACAGTTTAACCCGCGCCAATGATTCAGTCTGACGATTACCCGGCACGGCGGCCCGCCCCAATGGACCCGAAAAATCCTGAATCGCCCGCCCAGCCGCCCACGCACTGGCGCCTTCAGCGCAGATAAACCGCCGCCCGAGACGCAAAACCGCAAGCCACCCCGCGCCGCCGTGTAAACTGCTGCCTTTTTGACCTCTTGTGGTATGGTCCATCCCCCGCAACGCACGTCCCTAAGCGGTCCGGCCCTCGTTCGCTTGCTCGCACGCCTCGGCGAGACCGAGGTGCAGGCCTCGCCGCAGCCGCTCGCGGACCGGCTGAGCCAGTGGCTCGGCTGGACCGACGCGATCGCGCTATCGACGGTACTCGCCGCGCCGGCGCCCACCGTGGCGGGCGGCGCGCGCGCGAACGGCGACGACGAGGCGCAACGGTGCCTGAGCCTGCGCTCCGCGCTTTCGAAAGCGATCGCGCTGGACGGCGTGCTCGCGCCGGCGAAAGCACGCCGCGTCGGCGGCGGCTACGGTCACGCGCGCCCGTCGCAACAGCCAGCGCCGGTTCCGGAAGCGCCCGAAGCGGACACCGACTACGCGGTCTTTCGTCAGTGCTACATCGCGCTGCAGCAGAAGATGGAGACCGATATCGTCGACTTGCGCGGCCGTCTGCGCAGCCGGCTCGCGGCGGTGTCGCCCGCCATGGCGAAGCTCGCGACGCTAGACGCCGCCATGGAGCGCTCGCTGGCCGCGCGCGAGCGCAGTCTGCTCGGCACGGTCCCCGGCTTGCTGGGCGCGCATTTCGAGCGTCTGCGCAAGGCGGCCCGTGAAGCTGCGGCCCGCGAAGCGCAGGCTGCAGCCGATAGCGCGCCAGGCGCCGAAAGCGCCGGGCACGCCCAACAGGCCGATGACGCCGCAGCATCGGCCGCCGCGGTATCAGCTGCCGCGGTTGCCGCAACACCGGCCGCTGCGGCAATCGCCACCGTGGTGGCAGCGACCATCGCGCCAAAGGCACCGGCCAGCCTTACCAGCACGGCCGCGCCCGGCGCCTGGCTCGACATGTTCCGCAAAGATGTACAGAGCGTTTTGCTCGCCGAACTGGATGTTCGGTTTCAACCGGTAGAAGGGCTGCTCGCAGCGCTTCGTGCCCGCTAGCGCCTGCTAACCCAAACGCTATGTCCAGACTTCGTATCGATCTCGTTGTTTTCCTCGCCGGTCTTGCAGCAGTGTGCTGGATCGCCGCCGGCTATGCCGGCTCGAATCCGCTCGCGCTGGCCGTCACTGTGCTGATCGGCGCCTGCTATGTGGCCGGCGCGTTCGAGCTGTATCGCTACAACCAGGCCACCGCCACGCTCACGCGTGCCGTGGGCGCGACGCCCCGGCCCGCCGCTTCGCTCGGGGCCTGGCTCGACCCACTGCATCCGAGCCTGCGCAGCGCCGTGCGGGCGCGCGTCGAAGGCGAGCGCGTCGCGCTGCCCGGCCCGTCGCTCACACCGTATCTGGTCGGCCTGCTCGTGCTGCTCGGCATGCTGGGCACGCTGCTCGGCATGGTGACGACGCTGCGCGGCACCGGCGTGGCGCTCGACGGCGCCACCGATCTCGACGGCATCCGCGCCGCGCTCGCTGGTCCGATCCGCGGGCTCGGCTTCGCGTTCGGCACCTCGATCGCGGGCGTGGCCAGCTCGGCCATGCTCGGTTTGCTATCCGCGCTGTGCCGCCGCGAGCGCATCGAGGCCGCCCAGCGCCTCGACGCGCAGATCGGCACCACGCTGCGCCCGTTCTCACACGCACATCAGCGCGAGACGAGCTTCGCGCTGATGCAGCGTCAGGCCGAGGCGATGCCCCAACTGGTCGAGCGCCTCGGGGCGATGATGACGGCCATCGAGCGCCAGGGCGCCGCGCTCGGCGAGCGTCAGCTCGCGAGCCAGCAGGCCTTCCTCGACAGCGCCGAGGCGGCTTATGCTCGCCTCGCGTCGTCGGTGGGCGAATCGCTCAAAGCGAGCGCCGCCGAAAGCGCGCGCGCTGCCGGCGCGGCCTTCGCGCCCGTCGTGGAAGCGACGATGGCGGGCCTCGCGCGCGAAAGCGCGGCCCTGCACGGCACCCTCACGCAAGCCGTGGAGCGCCAGCTCGACGGCCTCGCCTCGGGCTTCGAGGCCAATACCACGCGCGTGGCCGGCATCTGGAACGAGGCCCTTGCGGACCAGCGCCGCTCGGGCGAAGCGCTAGCGCGCGACCTGCAAGGCGCGCTCGAGCGTTTCACCGCGACCTTCGAGGCACGCTCGGCCAATCTGGTCCAGGACGTCGACGCGCGTCTCGCGGCATCGGCTTCCGGTGTCTCGCAGGCGTGGCAGGAAGCGCTCGCGCGCCAGGAGCGCGCCGGCGAAAAGCTCGCGAGCGACAACCAGCAAGCGCTCTCCTCGGCCGCCGCGACTTTCGAGCAGCACTCGGCGGCGCTCCTGCGCGCCGTGAGCGATGCGCAGGCGAATCTGCAGACGCAACTCGTCGCGCGCGACGAGGCGCGCCTCGCGACGTGGAGCGAAACGCTCGGCGCGATGGGCACCACGCTGCGCGACGAATGGCGCACGACCAGCGCGCAGGCGGCGGAGCATCAGCAGGCGGTTTGCGCGACGCTCGCCCAAACCGCAGAAGCCATCGCCGCCCAGACCGAAACGCACGCGAACGGCATGCTCGCCGAAATCTCGCGCGCAGCCGTTTCGGCAACGGCTGCGTGGCAGACGGCAAGCACGCAGGCGGCAGAGCGTCAGCAGGCCGTGTGCGAGACGCTGGCCAAAACCGCGAGCGATATCGCCGCGCACGCCGGCACGCACACGAACAGCACGATCGCCGAAATCACACGCGTGGCCGAGGCCTCGTCGGCGGCATGGCAGGCGGCGAGCACACAGGCTGCCGAACGCCAGCAGATCATCTGCGATGCGCTTTCGAAGACGGCGAACGACATCGGCACGCAGACCGCGGCGCATGCGAGCGGCACCATTGCGGAAATTTCGCGTGCGGCAGAAGTCAATGCAGCGGCATGGCAGGCGGCGAGCACACAGGCTGCCGAACGCCAGCAGACGATCTGCGATGCGCTTGCGAAGACGGCGAACGACATCTCTGCGCAAACCGAGGCGCACGCGAGCGGCACCATCGCCGAAATCGCGCGCGCGGCGCAAGCCAATGCGTCGGCATGGCAAGCGGCAAGTGCACAAGCGGCTGAGCGCCAGCAGGCAATCTGCGATGCGCTCGCGAAGACGGCAAACGACATCGCTGCACAAACCGAAGCCCATGCGAGCGGCACGATCACCGAAATCGCGCGCGCGGCAGAAGCCAACGCAACGGCGTGGCAAGCGGCAAGCGCACAGGCGGCCGAACGTCAGCAGATCATTTGCGACGCGCTAGCGAAAACCGCGAACGACATCGCCACGCAAACCGAAGCGCATGCGAGTGGCACGATTGCTGAAATCGCGCGTGCGGCAGAGGCGAATGCAACGGCATGGCAAGCCGCAAGCACGCAGGCCGCCGAACGCCACCAGGCAACCTGCGACGCGCTCGAAAAAACTGCAAACATCATCGCCACGCAGACCGAAGCCCACGCCAACGGCACCATCGCCGAAATCGCGCGCCTCGTCGATGCCGCATCGGAAGCGCCGCGCGTGGCCGCGGAAGTCGTCGCCGAGCTGCGCCAGAAGCTCTCCGAGAGCATGGTCCAGGATACCGCGATGCTCGAGGAGCGCAGCCGTCTGCTCTCCACCGTCACCACGCTGCTCGACGCCGTGAATCACGCGAGCACGGAGCAGCGCACCGCCATCGACGCGCTCGTGCAGACCTCGGCGGGCCTCATGGAGCGCGTGGGCGCGCGCTTCGACAGCCAGGTCGAGGCCGGCGCGCACACGCTCGAAGGCGCGGCGGCCCAGGTCACGGGCAGCGCCGTCGAAATGGCGAGCCTGGGCGATGCGTTCGGCGCGGCCGTCCAGCACTTCGGCGAATCGAACGACAAGCTCCTGACGCAGCTGCAGCGCATCGAAACCGCGCTCGACAAGTCGCTTTCGCGCAGCGACGACCAGCTCGCCTACTACGTCGCCCAGGCCAAGGAAGTGATCGACCTGAGCCTGCTTTCGCAGAAGCAGATCGTCGAGAACCTGCAGCGTTTCAGCGCTCAAGCGGGAGCTGAGGCCGCATGAACGACGAAATCGACGGCGGCGTAGAGCCCACCGCGCCGGTCTGGGCCGCATTCGGCGACCTGATGGCGGCGCTCTTGGGCGCGTTCGTGCTGATCCTCGTCGGCGTGATCGGCATGCAGCTCGAAGCGTCCACGCGCCTCGCCAACGAGGTCAAGCAGCGGCAAATCGAAACGCAGCGGCGCAAGACGCTCGAGCAGGCGCTGGCCGGGCCGCTCGCGGCCGGCCGCGTGACGCTCGTGAACGGGCGCATCGGCATCAGCGGCAATGTGCTGTTCGCGCTGAACTCCGACCAGCTCCAGCCGCAGGGGCGCGAACTGCTCAAGAGCCTCGCGGGGCCGCTCAGCGCGTATCTGCGCGACCGCGACCAGATCCTGATGGTGAGCGGCTTCGCCGACGACCAGCAGGTCCACGCAGGCAACCGCCGTTTCGCCGACAACTGGGAGCTTTCCGCCGAGCGCGCGCTCACCGTGACGCGCGCGTTCATCGATGCGGGCGTGCCGGCGCAGTCGGTGTTCGCGGCGGCGTTCGGCTCGGAGCAGCCCGTGAGCTCGAACGCCGACGAGACCGGCCGCGCGAAGAATCGCCGCGTGGAAATCGCGGCGGTGCCGCGGCCCGCGAGCAGCGCGCGGGCGCAAACCGGGGCGCACGACGGCCATGAGTGACGGCGCAAGCAACGCGGCTGTGGAAGTGGCCAGTATCGACGACGCGGATGCCGTGCAAAGCGGCGTAGTCTGCGAGGCCGGGAATGCGCACGAGGATCGGCATGAAAGCGAGAACGGCAGCGACAGCGGCAGCGGGAACGACAACGGGAACCACAACGCGAGCGACGTCGGGAGCGACATCGGGAGCGACAGCGATCCCATCAGCGTGACCGTGAGCATGCGCGAGCACGAAGTCACGCGCGCCCGCGCCACGCTCGACGCCTGGCGCGCACAAGGCGCCGACCGGCTCGATCCCGTGCGCTTCGCGCTGATCGACGCATTGGACAAGCGCGCCGGCGCGCATGCCGGCGCGGCGCGGCGTGTGCTCGACGCGCGCATCGATGCGTTGCTCGCGGCCTATGCCAGCGGAGTCGAACGCGCCACGTCGAATGTGCAAACGCAGGCCGAAAGCGCGTCACAGCAAAACGCAAGCGCGCACGGCAGTCTCGCCGCGCAGATCGGCAACGCGGACCATCTCGCCCGCCGCGGACCGCCTGAGGAGCTGCTCGATTATTTCCGCGAAGTCTGGTCGAAGCTGAGCGCGGACCAGCAGGTGCAACAGTCGCTCGATCAAGTGCCGAAGAATGCGGGGCCGCTCAATTCGAGCAGTCTCGTGCACCGCGCGCTCCTGCTCATGCGCGAACTCTCGCCGGGTTATCTGCGCCAGTTCCTCGCGTATGCCGACGCGTTGTCGTGGCTGGAAGACCTGAACGCCGTCACTGCGCCGGCGCCAAAGGAAACGCCGCGCGCGGGCGCGGCGAAGGAAGGCGCGAAGAAGGCAACGCGCAAGCGCTCGCGCTAGAAGCGCCGCACACCCCAATCACGAGGCAGCGCGGGACCGCTTCACACCGCCCGCGCGCCGCGCACGATTTCAGCGATGCGCCTGGGCAAGCGACTCACGCCCGCCACCACCACCGGCCTTGCGCCCCAGCACCAGCGTCACCACGGCGGACACCGCGAGCGTCCCCGCCACCACATACAGGCCCGCGCCATAGCCCCCGGTCGTGTGCTTGAGCCAGCCGATCGCCGAAGGCCCGACGAAGCCGCCCAGGTTGCCGAGCGAGTTGATCATCGCGATCCCCGCGGCGGCGCCCGCGCCCGAGAGGAACGCACTGGGCATCGCCCACAGCGGCGCCTTGGCCGCGCTGATGCCCACATTGGCCAGCACGAGCGCCCCCACGATCGCGGCCGTGCCATTCGCGCCGGCCGCCAGCACGAACCCTGCGCAAGCCAGCAGGCACGGCACCACCACGTGCCACGTACGCTCCTGCGTACGGTCCGAATGGCGCGCCCACACCACCATCGCCACCACCGCCGCCACGCTCGGAATGCCCGTGAGCAGACCCGTCTGGAGCGGGCTGTAGCCGTACTGCCTGACGATCAGCGGCGCCCAGATGCCGAGCGTATAGAGACCCGCCGAGGTGCCGAAGTAGATCAGCGCCAGCGCAAGCACGCGCGGATTGCACAGTGCCGCGAGCACCGCGCCCGTATGGCCGTGCTGTGCACTGCGTGCGCTCGCCTCTTCGTCGAGCTTGGCCGTGAGCCAGGCCTTTTCGTCGTCGGCGAGCCATTTCGCCTTGGCCGGCGCATCGGTCAGAAAGCGCAGCACCGCGAAGCCCAGCACGACAGCCGGAATCGCTTCGAGCACGTAGAGCATCTGCCAGTCGGCGAGACCGAACATCGGCTTCATCTGCATGATCGCGCCCGAGAGCGGCGAGCCGATGGCCGTCGAGATGGGCGCCGCGGCCATGAACCACGCGGCGGCCACGGCGCGCTGGCGCGTGGGGAACCACTGGCTCAAATACAGGATGATGCCGGGAAAGAAGCCCGCTTCCGCCACGCCCAGCAAGAAGCGCAGCGCATAGAAACTCGCAGGACCGCTAACGAATGCCGAAGCCGCGCTCACGATGCCCCACGTGACCATCACGCGCGCGATCCAGACGCGCGCGCCCACGCGATGCAAGATTAAATTAGATGGCACTTCGAACAAAAAGTAGCCGATAAAGAACAGTCCGCCGCCAAGGCCAAACGCCGCCGACGAAAGACCGATGGCCTTGTTCATCGACATCGCGGCAAAGCCGACGTTGACGCGGTCGAGAAAGCTCACGAAATACAGCAGCATCACGAACGGGATGATGCGCCACATGAGTTGCTTCGATACCCGGGTTTCGAGTTCGGAATGCATGTGTCTCCTCCTTGGAGACCGTGCCGTGCGCATGGCGCGGGCCACGGTTTCAAAGCGGCGCGTGCGTGTGTCGTAGTGAATTCGTCTGTATATACACACGCGCCATCTGGTAGCAAATCAAGCAGCAAATCCAGCAGCAATGGCCGATGGCTCAGGCCGCCACGGCCACCTTTTCGATCAGCGCGCACACGGCATCGGTCACCTGCGCCGTGGTGGCCTTGCCGCCCAGGTCGCCCGTGTGCAGCGCCGGGTCGGCCGTCACGCGCTCGATGGCGGCCATCACCTGCTGCGCAGCGGCCTGCTCGCCCAGATGCTCGAGCATCATCACCACCGACCAGAACGTGCCCACGGGATTCGCGAGGCCCTTGCCCATGATGTCGAACGCCGAGCCGTGGATCGGCTCGAACATCGACGGATAGCGGCGCTCGGGGTCGATGTTGCCGGTGGGCGCGATGCCGAGGCTGCCCGCGAGCGCGGCGGCGAGATCGCTCAGGATGTCGGCGTGCAGGTTGGTCGCGACGATGGTGTCGAGCGTGGCGGGCCGGTTCACCATGCGCGCGGTCGCGGCATCCACAAGCTCCTTGTCCCATTTCACGTCCGGGAATTCGGCGGCGATCTGGTTGGCGATCTCGTCCCACATCACCATGGCGTGACGCTGCGCGTTGCTCTTCGTGATGACGGTGAGCAGCTTGCGCGGACGCGACTGCGCAAGACGAAACGCGAAGCGCATGATGCGCTCGACGCCGGCGCGCGTGAGGATCGAGACATCCGTGGCCGCCTCGATCGGGTGGCCCTGGTGCACGCGCCCGCCCACGCCCGCGTATTCGCCCTCGGAGTTTTCGCGCACGATCACCCAGTTCAGGTCGTCCGGGCCGCAGCGCTTGAGCGGCGCGTCGATGCCGGGCAGGATGCGCGTCGGGCGCACGTTCGCGTACTGGTCGAACCCCTGGCAGATCTTCAGGCGCAGGCCCCAAAGCGTGATGTGATCGGGCACGTCGGGGTCGCCCGCCGAGCCGAACAAAATCGCATCCTTGTCGCGGATCTGCGCGAGGCCGTCGGCGGGCATCATCACGCCGTTGGCGCGGTAGTAGTCGGCGCCCCAGTCGAAGTTCTCGAACTCGAAGGCGAACGAGCGGTTCGTGCGCGCGAGCGCCTCCAGCACGGCCTTGCCTGCCGGCACGACCTCCTTGCCGATGCCGTCGCCGGGAATGGTTGCGATGCGATACGTCTTCATGGTGTCCGTCTCCACGTCCTTCGATTGAGTGTGGGACCGACTTTACCGAACCTGAAGTGCCGTAACCGGTGCTAGACTCAAAGCATTCTTAACTTCAATTCACAAGTGCGGATCATGACGGACGCCGTGCATCCGGCCGATCTCTCGTTCTTCTCCACGCTTTCGGCGGCGGGCAGCCTGAGCGCGGCGGCGCGCGAGCTGGGCCTGAGCGCCGCCGCCGTGAGCAAGCGGCTCACGCAAATGGAGCAGCGCGCGGGCGTGCCGCTCGTGAACCGCACCACGCGGCGCATGATGCTCACGCCCGAGGGCGAGCTGTACCTCGAGCGCGCGCGGCGCATTCTCGACGAGATCGAGGAGCTGGCCGAGCTGCTCGGCAGTGCGAAGAAGAGCCCCAAGGGCCTATTGCGCGTGAACGCGACGCTAGGCTTCGGGCGCAGCCACGTGGGCCCGGCCATCTCGCGCTTCGTGGCCAGGTATCCGCAGGTCACCGTGCAATTGCAGCTCTCGGTGGCGCCGCCGCCCCTCACCGACGACAGCTTCGACGTCTGCATCCGCTTCGGCGAGCCGCCCGACACGCGCGTGGTGGCGCGCCGCCTCGCGGCCAACCGGCGCCTGCTGTGCGCGGCGCCCGCGTATCTCGCGCGGCACGGCCAGCCCGCGACGGCGCAGGAGCTTGCGCGGCACAACTGCATCGGCATACGGCAGGGCGACGAAGCCTATGGCGTCTGGCGCCTCACCTCGGGGCGCGGCGCCGCGCGCAAGACCGAGGCGGTGCGCATCAACGGCAATCTCACCACCAACGACGGCGAGATCGCCGTGCGCTGGGCGCTGGAGGGGCACGGCATCCTGATGCGCGCCGAGTGGGACATCGCCGACTATCTGGCCGACGGCCGGCTCGTGCAGGTGCTGCCCGAGTACGAGACGCCCAACGCGGATATCTACGCGGTGTATCTGCAGCGTCATCAGATGTCCACCCGCATTCGCGCGTTCGTCGATTTCCTCGCGCTCGAGCTCAAGGCGCGCAAGGCCTGAGCGGCCCGCCGCGCAGCCGGGCGCCTTTCTTCTGCCGCGCGCCCCGCATGCGCCAGCACTCGCCGGCGAGGCCCCCGCTTTCCGGCGCTGCCCGCCGCCGCGCCTGCCATGCCCATTACGCTCATCCCGCCCGCGGTGCCCGGGCGCGAAACCGCGCAAGCGTCACGCTCACGCGCCATACGGTGCACCCGGGGCGTAGGGCGCGTCGTGCGGATCGCGCATGCTGCGCGCGTACTGCTTGGGCGCCATGCCCGACCAGCGCCGGAACGCGCGAATGAACGCTTTCTCCGACGCATAGCCCACGCTCGTCGCAATCTCGATCAGCCGCCGCCGCGAATCGCGCAGCGCGCCGCTCGCGACATACATGCGGTACGCGGTGAGATGCCCGATCGGCGTTTCTTCGACGAGCTCGACGAAACGCGCGCTAAAGCGCGAGCGCGACATGCCCGCCGTGGCCGCCAGCGATTCGACGGTCCAGTCGCGCTCCGGGTGGCGGTGCAATTGCGCGATCGCACGGCCGATCTGCGGGTCCATCAGGCCGCGCAGCCAGCCCGTGTGGCTGATCGCCGAGGCGAGATGCGCGCGCAGCAACTGCACGAACAGCACGTCGGCAAGGCGCGCCGCCGCGACCGCCCAGCCCGGCTGGCATGCCATCGATTCGCGGATGAAGGCCATCAGCGTATCGGCGAGCCAGGGCCCGACCGCGGGATCGTTGGCGCGCACATGAATGAGCGGCGGCAGCACCGAGAACAGCGGATTGCGCACCGCCTCGCGGTAAAACACGATGCCCGTATAAAGGTCGCAGACCTCGCCGCCGCCGCCCGCCGTGAGCCGCAAGGGCGTGTCGAAGCTCGGGCGGATGCCCTCGCGCGCGACGAGATCGTCGAAGGGCACCGGCGCGACGCCGGGCGCCGAGGCGAGCACGTGCTCGTGCCCGTGCGGCAGCAGCACGAAGTCGCCCGCCTCGACGCGCAGCGGCTCCATGCCTTCCACCACGATGGTGTAAGGGCCGCCGAAAGCGGTCCTGAACGCCGCGCCCTCGACCGCCGGCTTCACGAACGCCCACGGCGCCGCGAGCGAGAAGTGCCCGGTCACCACGGCGTCGGCGCGCAGATCCGCCAGCGCGGCGCTCAACAGGTCTGTCGCCATCTGCTCCTCTCCGTTCCCCTTCGGGTGTTTCTATCCGCACGCGGCGTGCGGTGCTCAGCGCGCCCAGCGTCAGAAACGCTGCTGGATGCCCATCATCGCGCCAAACTGGTTCGCGCCGGGTGTGACCGTGCCGGCGGCGGCCACGGCATTCGCCGCGAGCGCGCTGTTCATCATGTAACCGAGCGAAGCATAAAGCGTCGTGCGCTTCGAGATGAAATAGTTTGCGCGCCCGACCAGCAGCGTCGAATTCGAATGATCGCGCAAGATGTAGCGCAACGCTTGCGCGTCGAGCGCGAACATGGGCGTCACGTAGTACTCCGCGCCGAGGAAGAAGATGTCCGACTGGGCGTGTTCCGCCGCCGCGGTGTTGCGGCGAATCCAGCCGCCGCCCACTTTGGCCGCGCCGAATTTCACATAGGCGTCGACGATCGCGCGCTTGTCGGTGTCGGCGCTGCTCACGAGCGGCGCCGAGGCGCCCGGCCCGCCATACATCACGTCGTACGAGGCCGCCGCGCCGCCCCATGCGTTGTCGTAGGCGAGCATCATCGTGTACTGGCGGCAGGCTACGGCGTCGCCGGGAAGCTGCCCGGCGCAGTTGGTTGCCGAAGGCCCGGCCGGGCCCGCCGCATCGCGCCCGAAGCTATAGGTGCCGCCAACCGTCACGCCGTGGAATTTGCCGAGGTAGCCCACGGCGTTGTCGCTGCGCGCGTTCGGCAGATAGCTGTCGAAGCTCGCCATCGAATGAATCGACGGGCCGATCACGTCCGCGTTGAACAGCACGTACATCGACATGTTCATCTGGCGGCCGAGCGTGAGCGTGCCGTAGTCGCTCGTCACGCCCATGTTCGCCTGGCGCCCGAACAGGCGGCCGCCGTAATTGAGCGCGCCGCTATTGGGCGCGAAGCCGTTTTCCAGCACGAAGAAGGCCTTGTAGCCGCCGCCCAGATCCTCCTGGCCACGCAGGCCGAAGCGCGACGGCACCTCGCCCGTGAGCGAGGGCATGCCCACGAACGAGCCGCCCTTCGCCGCGTTGTTGTAGTACTCGATGCCCGTGTCGACGATGCCATAGAGCGCGACGCTGCTTTGTCCCCAGGCGAGCGCCGACGTGCCGGCGAGCAATACTGCTGCAATCCTCTTTTTCATGACGTGTCTCCTATATTTATCAGTAATGCTTATTGGTATGTGTGCGTGCCTGGCCACTTGCGCGGCCCGGCTTCAGCGGCGCGCGGCCGCTCCCGTCATTCGGTCCTGGTGCCCGCAAGAATCCATTGCACGACGGCTTGCGCGTCGCCCGGGCTGATTGCGTTGGGCGGCATCGGCACGGCGCCCCACGTGCCCGAGCTGCCGTTCTGGATATGCGCAACAAGCGTGGCCGCGGCACCCGGCTGGCCCGCGTAGCGCGCGGCCACGTCGCGCCAGGCCGGGCCCACGAGTTTCTTGTCCACCGCGTGACAACCGAAGCACGCGTGCTGCGTGGCGATCTGGCGGGCGCGGGCCGCATCGACTGGCGGCTCCGCGCGTGCACTGGCGGCAAGCAACGCACTCGCGAGTGAGATGATTAAATAAGGAATCCGTATCATGATGGAAGGTGTTTTGTGATGAAAATTCAGTTCGATGCTCAAGCCAGCGCTTGTTCGAGCGGCATGGTCCGCAGACGCGTGCCGCTCGCCTCGAACAACGCGGCGGCCACGGCGGGCGCCACGGGCGGCAGCACCACCTCGCCGCAGCCTTGCGGCGTGCGGTCGCTCTCGACGATCTCGACTTCGATCTTCGGCATCTGCGAGAGGTACAGAAGCGGGTAGTCGGAGAAGTTCTCCTGCACCACCGCGCCGTCCTTGAAGGTGATTTCGCTCTTGAAGGTATTGGTGAGGGCAAAGCCAATGCCGCCCTCCACCATCTCGCGGACCAGCATGGGGTTGATCGCCTGGCCGCAGTCGATGCCGCACACCACACGTTCGAGCTTCGCCTTGCCGCCCACCATGCGCAGCTCGGCCACGATCGCGACATAAGTCGTGAATGCGCCGCCGCGGCCCGTGTAGAGACTGTATGCGAGCCCGCGATACACACCCGGCGCGGGCCTGCGCGCCCAGTTCGCCCTGGCCGCCGTGCGCTCGAGCACGCGCAGCGCGAGCGGGTCGTCGCGCAGCAGCGTGCGCCGATACTCGAGCGGATCGATACGCGCGGCGTGCGCGAGCTCGTTCACGAAGCTCTCGAGGAAGAAAATGCTGGACGTGCTCCCCACACTGCGCATGAAGCTCACGGGAATATGCTGGTCGACGCTCACCGAATCGACGAGCAAATTCGGCACCGCATAGCCAAGGTCGTACAGACCGTCGAGCATGGTCTCGTCCCAGCCGCCCGCCTTTTCGAAGTAGTCGCGCTTGATCGACCAGTACAACGACTGCCCCACCACGCGCAAATGCATCGCGCTCGGGTAGCCGTCGGCGCCGAGCACGGCGCGCATGCGCGCGGAAGCGCCGGGACGGTAGAAGCCGTGGCGGATATCGTCCTCGCGCGAGCGGATCACCTTCACCGGGCGGCCCACGGCCTTCGAGGCAACGGCCGCGTGAATCACGAAATCGGGCACGTACTTGCGTCCGAAGCTGCCTCCCAGAAAGGTTGTATTCACAATCACTTTCTCTGGCGGCAGTTTGAAGATGGCGCCGAGCGTCCAGCGCACCTTGTCCTGGCCTTGAATCGGGCCCCACACCTCGATCTCGTGTTCGCGCACGTGCACGGTCGCGTTCACGGGCTCCATCGTCGCGTGGACAATGTACGGCGTGTGGTAGTCGGCTTCGATCACCTTTGCGCCGGTGGGCGCGTCGTGCGTGCGCTGCGAGCCCGGCCCGCTACCGTCGGCGGCTTCGAACTGCGCCGGCGCGTCGCCGATGCGCGTGGCCGCCACCGCATGTACCGCCATCAGCGCGGCCTTGCGTTGCGCGAGAATCGCTGCGCTGTCCGCCGGGGGGCCGCTGTCTTCCCATTGCACGTCGAGCGCGTCGCACGCCTGCTTCGCCTGCCACCAGGTGTTCGCCACCACGATCACGGCGTCTTTTGCCGGCACCACCTCGACCACGCCCGGCAATGCACGCACCGTGTCGCGGTTGCGCACGGCCACGGGCTTGCCGTTGAGCGTGGGCGCCATTTTCACGGCGCCCGCGAGCATGCCGGGCACCTTCACGTCGATGCCGAACACGGCGCTGCCATTCACCTTCGCGGGCGCGTCGAGCTTGTGCAGCGGCTGGCCGATGAGCGTGCGCGCCGACTGCGCCTTCAGGCGCGGCTGCGGATCGAGCGGCAATTGCGCCGCGTCCGCGAGCAGTTCGCCATATCCCAGCGAGCGCCCCGTTTGCAGATGGATCACGCGGCCGCTCTTTGTCGCGCACTGTGTGGGCCGCACGCCCAGGCGCCGCGCGCCGGCCGCGAGAAACGCCTCGCGCGCCTGCGCGCCCGCAATGCGCAGGCGCTGCTGGAACATGGTGACCGACATCGAAGCGCCGACGAATTGCTGCGGATGCTCGTTCGCCGCCGCAATGCGATAGGCGTCGCGCCCCGTGACGAATTCCACGCTCACGCGGCGCCAGTCGGCGTCCATCTCGTCGGCCAGCAATTGCGGCAGGCCGGTGTAGACGCCCTGACCGACTTCGGCCTGCGAAAGACCGATGATCGTGCGGCCATCGGGATCGACGCGGACCCAGTCGTTGATCTCGCGAAAGCGCGTGCCGTCCTCGGCGGCCTCCACGTAGTCGCTGAACGCGAGCGGCAGCACGAGGCTGCCCGCGATCGCGAGACCGGTCTTGAGGAAGGCGCGGCGGCTCTCGCGTTGCGGTGCGCGCGCGTTTGCACCACGCGCACCTTGCACACCATATGCGCCATCGGCGTGGCGCATGCGCTCAGGCGTTCGCTGCGACATGGATGGCCTCGCGAATACGGTGATAGGTCGCGCAGCGGCACAGGTTCGTTACGCCCTGGTCGATTTGCGCGTCGGTGGGGTGCGGGTGCTGCTTGAGCAGCGCGGCCACGGCCATCACCATGCCCGACTGGCAATAGCCGCATTGCGGCACGTCCTGCCGGATCCACGCCTGCTGCACCGGATGCGATGCATCGGGCGCGAGCCCTTCGATGGTGGTGATGGTGCGCCCCGCGACCGCCGAGACCGGCAGCACGCACGAGCGCGTGGCCTCGCCTTCGAGGTGCACGGTACAGGCGCCGCACGCGCCGATGCCGCAGCCGTACTTGGTGCCGCTCAGTCCCGCGGCTTCGCGGATCACCCACAGCAGCGGCGTGTCCGGATCGCCGTCGAACTCGAATGGCTGGCCGTTCAGTGTGAATTGCATGCGCTTGTCTCCCCAGAAGTCGCCGTTTGCTGCCGCCTGTAAAGCGGTTGGCGATGAGTGAGATTCTTGGGGCGGACAAAATGTCCGGCAATGGCGCGACGGCCCAATAAAGTTGCCGATCGTCTCTTTCGATCAGCTTCGAGCGCGATGCCCGAAAATTACAGGTTTCCCCCAATGTCCTTGAATATCGGGCCATTTCACCTTTTTATGTGGATGAATCGCCGCGCCACAGGATTCAAATGCGAGTTGGCGTTTCATCCATGGAATATCGGCGGGATATTCGGCGACTTTCAATGGCAGCCACTGCTCGCGTTATCTGCGGTCACTGCTAGCGGAAACCGCGACCGTCAACAACCGCTCCACCAGAAAGTCGACGAAAGCGCGCACGCGCGACGTCAGATAGCGCGCATGCGGGTAGAGCAGGATGAACGGCCGCGTGCGGCGCCCCGCATCTTGCAACACCTCAACGAGCCTGCCTTCGCGCAGGTCGCCCTCCACCACGAAGCGATACGTCTGAAAAAGGCCCGCGCCGGCTCGCGCGAGCGTGACGCCGGCCAGCGCGTCGCCGGATGTCCCGTAACTGCCGTTCGTCAGCACGTCGCCATTTTCTGGCGAGCCCTCGAAGGTCCATGCGAGATTGCGCCCACTGCTCGGCAGTTCGAACTGTATGCATTCGTGGGCCTGCAGGTCCGCCACGGTCTTGGGCACGCCCGCTCGCTTGAGGTAGCCAGGCGTCGCCACGACCACCAGCTCCGCATCTTCGAGCTTGCGCGCTACCAGACTGGAGTCGGCCGGCGCTCGCCCGCGTATCGCGAGATCGAAACCTTCGTCGGCAAAGTCGATGTTGCGGTTGCTCAGATGCGCCTCGACCTGGACCTGCGCATAGCGCTCGCGAAACGCGGGCAGCAGCGGCAGCACGCGATAGTGTCCATACGGAGTCGGCATGCTGATACGCAGCACGCCGGCGGGCGTGCTCTGCTCGCCCGTCACTTCGCGTTCGGCATCCACGAGCTGCGACAGGGCCTGGCGGCATTGCTCGAAGTAGCGCCGCCCGGGATCGGTGAGCCGAATCTGGCGCGTCGTGCGCACGAAGAGCCGTACGCCGAGCCGCTCTTCGAGCCGCGCCACGGAACGGCTCACCGCGGCGGGCGTCACACTCGCCGCGTTGGCCGCCAGCGTGAAGCTGCCCAGCTCCGCTGCGAGGCAGAACAGTTCAATGCTGCCTAGCAACAGATCGTCGAATTTGCGTTGCATGCTCGTTTGCCCGCGTTTTCCAGTCCCGCGCTTCTAACCTGCCAGCCACGGTTTCGCGAGGTGATGAAACATCGGCCTGCGCCTGAGCCGCGCGGGCCGATGTTCATGTGCCCGCTCAGCCCCAGACGGATTGCAAGGACTGCAAGCGTTCGATGCTCTCACGCGTCTCGCGCTCCAGTTGCGCCATCAGTTCTGCGGCAGGCAGCGACCGCGCGAGCGGCGCAGCCTGGCCCGCCCATTGTGCGCCGTAGCCGAACTCGCCCGCGGCCTTCGCGGCCGCATTGAGCGCCTTGCCCGCGTCGTAGGTGATTGGATAGGACGGCGTGCGCGGTGCCTGCGGGTCCTCGCCGAGCGTGGTGAAGCGATTGACGATGCTGCGTGCGGGGCGCCCCGAAATGGCCGAGGTGAACGTCGTATGGCGCGCCGCATCGCTGAGCAACGCGCGGCGATAGCCCTCGTCGATCGAAGTTTCGGGGCAGGCGACGAACGCTGTGCCCAGTTGCGCCGCCTGTGCGCCGAGCGCGAGCGCCGCCGCAATGCCCGCGCCATCCATGATGCCGCCAGCCGCGATCACGGGCACGTCGAATTCGCTCACCAGCACTCGCGTGAGGGCGAACGTGCCCAGGCGCTCGTCGCGCGCTGCCGTGTCGAACACGCCGCGATGGCCGCCCGCCTCGACGCCCTGAGCGACGATGGCATCCACACCCGCCTTGACGGCCGCAGCCGCTTCCTCGCGATTCGTTGCGCTCGCAACCAAACGGATGCCCGCGTGCTTGAGGCCGGCGATCACCGCGTCGGGAGGCAAGCCGAAATGGAAGCTGACCACGGCGGGCTTCTCTTCCAGCAGCATGGCCTGCATTGCCTTGTCCACGACGAAGCTCGTGTAAATCTCCGAGAGCGACTGCGGCGGCGTCGCGCCGTATTGCCGGAAGACCGGCTCGAGCCAGTCGAGCCACGCGCGCTCGACGGCCGCGTCGGACGTGGCCGGGCGGTGGCAGAACACATTGACGTTGAACGGCCTCGCCGTGAGCTCGCGCGTCTGGTGGATCGCCTTGCGTGCGTTCTCCGCGTTCATCGCCGCAATACCAAGCGAACCGAGCCCGCCCGCGTTCGAAACGGCGGCGGCCAGCGCCGGCGTCGTGACGCCCGCCATGGGCGCCTGAATGATCGGTTTCTGTATGCCGAGCGCGCGCAGCAACGTCCGCTCGCCTGCTTGAGTGCTCATGGTGCTTTACCTCCAGATGCGTTCCAGTTTCCGTGTGCCGCCCAGCGTATCAGGCCTGAGCGCGGCCGCGCGCCCAGTGCGCGAGCCCCCCGCAGACGATCAGCAGCGCGCCGGTCACGAAGAACACCGCATGCAGGCCGAAGTGCACGCCGATCACGCCGCCGATCACCGGCCCCACCACCTGGCCGCTGAATTGCGCCGATTGCAGATAGCCGAGCATGCTGCCCGTGCTGCTTTCCTCTACCGATTGCCGCGCGAGCTTGCCGATGGAGGGCAAGAGGCCCGCGAGCGTCATGCCCATCACCACGCGCAGCGCCGCGAGCTGCCACCAGTGCGCGACGAACGCTTGCGGCACCATCGCCAGCCCCGTGAGCACGAGACAGGCCACGATCACGCGCCAACCGCCGAAGCGGTCGGCCAGTGCGCCCAGGCGCGCCGCCGTGAGCGTGCTGCCGAGCGCCGAGCATGCCATGACCACGCCCGCCACACGTGTGAGGTGAGCCGCGCTCACGCCAAGGCCGCCAATATAGACCGTGATGATGGGCTCGATCGACATGTTGGCGAGCAGTACCATCATCGCGGTCACGAGCAACGCCGCCAGCACCGCGTAGTCGGGGCGGCGCACGCTCGCGGCGGGCGCACCACGTGCGCGGGCACGTGCGTCGCTCGCCGGATGAAACTCCTCCTTGACCACGACGATCGTCAAGAGTGCCGCCACCGCAATCATCGCGCCGCCCGCGAAGAACGTGCCACGTATGCCGATCCAGTCGGGCAGCACCCCGCCCACGAGCGGCCCGACGAGATTGCCGGCCAGTGCGCCCGTGGAAAGCATGCCAAGCGCCCAGCCCGCGCGCTCGCGCGGCGCCTGGGTGCCGACCATCACCGTAGATGCCGAGGCGTAGCCGCCCACGAGCCCGGCGATCAGTCGTAACGCGACGAGTTCGTACACATTGTGCGCGACGCCGATCAACGACATCACCACGGCCATGCCAATCGCCGCGCGCACGAGCATGGGCTTGCGGCCAAAGCGGTCGGCAAGGCGCCCCCAGAGCGGCGCGGTGAGCGCCGTGCCGAGGAACGTCGCGCCAAACGCAACGCCCGACCACTGGATCACGGCCGACTGCGAGGTCACGCCGAGCTGCCGCACATAGAGCGGCAGGAACGGCAGCAGCATGCTGAGACTGACGAGCGTCGTAAACGAGCCGAACACGCAGACGACGAGATTGCGCCGCCAGTACCGGACGTTACGCTCGGCGTAGCCGCGCGGTTGCGGCTCCGCGAAGGCGCACGGCGAAGAGGAAACCGTAGCGTTCATTTAACCCTCAGCGCGGAGAAAAGATCGAGGAAAAATGCGAGCACCTCGCTCCCACGACCGAGTGTTGCAGACGGCCGGCGCGACCGGACTCGAAACCGCTTGTTGCATGACTGTCTCCCGCAACCGGTGCTTTGAAGCACCCAATGAACATGGAGGCCAGTCTAGATCAGGTCATGCTGCGAGAGAATCGCCACCACGCGGAAGTCATTCTTCCGTGTGGCGGTCGAGTGAAGGCTCAATCCGCATCGGTGATCCGCCGCGCCTGCTCAAAGTACTCGCGCAGCCGCGGCGCGGCGAAGTCGACGAAGCTGCGCACCTTGGGCACCGAAAGCCGCCCGCGCGGCATCACGAGATTCGCGGGCAGCGGCGCGTGCTCGTTGTCGCGCAAGACGATCTTGAGCGCACCGGCCCTCACCTGCTCCGCCACGTGATAGGAAAAGAGCCGCGTGACGCCGTGCCCCGCCACCGCGGAGGCCAGCGCCGCGCGGACCGTATTCACGGTGAAGCGCGGCGAGAACTGCACGACCTGTGGCAGCGCCGTCTGCCGCGCCGCCGGAAAGCTCCACGAGTCGAGCCCGAAATGCGTCATCGAAATGATCGTGTGGCTGGCGAGATCGGCGGGCGCCTCGACAGGCGGATGCGCCGCAAGATACTCAGGCGAGGCGACCACCACGCGCCGCACCTGGCCCGCCGGTATGGCGACCAGCGTCGAGTCCTGTAGATGCGCGATGCGCAGCGCCACATCGATACCTTCGTCGATCAGGTTCACGGGCCGGTCGAGCAGGTGCAGGCGGATCGACACCTCGGGGTTGCGTTCGAGAAACGTGTCGATCAACTGGCGCAGCACGTCTTCGCCTACGGCTACCGCCGCCGTCACGCCGAGCAGGCCGCGCGGCATGGAACGCTCATCGGCGGCGAGCAGGTCCGCCTCCTCGAGATCGGCGAGAATGCGCCGGCACGCCAGCGCATAGCGCTCGCCCGCCTCGCTCAGCCGGATCGTGCGCGTGGTGCGGTACAGCAGCGGCGTGCCGGTGTGCTCCTCCAGAAACGCGATGGCCCGGCTCACCGCGGCGGGCGAGCGGCCAAGCCGGCGGCCTGCGCCCGCCAGACTCCCCTCGTCCAGCGTGGCGACGAATACCTTCATGGCGTCGATACGGTCCATTGCGCGTGTGGCGGTGCAGTCGCCTCAGTCTGTGAATTCCGCGTCGATCTTAGCGGAATTCACAGACGGGGACGGCGCACGTGCAGACCACGGCCGGGTGTTCTTCATCGCTTTGCCACCTCGTACTTCGGCCGCCATTTGTTCTTGCGACGCAAGTCTCTTTGTCCATGGCGTGTGTTCGAATTCGAGACGGATGCGCCTACAGTCCTCCTCCATCGGATCCGTCGATTCGAACGGCCAGCAGGCCGGGTCATCCATACTTTGAGACACACAAATGAGCACTTCCAAGGTCGTCATCGTCACCGGCGCATCGCAAGGCATCGGTGCTGAAACCGTCAAAGCCTTCCGCGCGCAGGGCTATCGCGTCGTTGCCACCGCGCGTTCCATCACACCGGCCGCCGAGGCCGACTATGTTGCCGTGGCCGGCGACATCGGCGACGCCGCAACCGCGCGCCGGGTGGTCGACGCCGCCATCGAGCACTTCGGACGCGTCGATACGCTCGTCAACAACGCGGGCATTTTCATCGCCAAGCCCTTCACCCAGTACACGGCGCACGAGTATGCAGCCATCCTGAACGTCAACCTGAACGG
Organism: Paraburkholderia silviterrae; assembly: GCF_004353915.1. Classification (GTDB taxonomy): domain Bacteria; phylum Pseudomonadota; class Gammaproteobacteria; order Burkholderiales; family Burkholderiaceae; genus Paraburkholderia; species Paraburkholderia silviterrae. Next base: position 25,340 of record NZ_SMRP01000020.1, read on the forward strand.
CTTTTTCCACATTACGCAGTACGCGATCGAAGCGATGCAGAAGCATGGCAGTGGACATGTGGTCAGCATCACCACCACGCTCGCCGAACAGGCGAACAGCAACGTCCCCTCGGTGCTCGCTTCGCTCACCAAGGGCGGCCTGAACGCGGCGACGAAATCGCTCGCCATCGAGTATGCGCGCGCTGGCATCCGCGCCAACGCCGTTTCGCCGGGGGTGATCAAGTCACCGATGCATCCCGCCGAAACACATGCGACGCTTGCGGCGCTGCATCCTGTCGGGCGCATGGGCGAAATGAGCGACATCGTCAATGCGATTCTCTATCTGGACTCGGCATCGTTCGTGACGGGCGAGATCCTGCATGTGGACGGTGGCCAGAGCGCCGGTCATTGAAGCAACGCGGGGCGCCGGTCGCCGGCGCTCCTTCCAGTCACCATTACCGAGGATAAGCAACATGCCGATCGTCACAATTCAGGTCACACGCGAAGGTACACGGCCCGGAGCGGATTGCGTCACGCCGGAAGAAAAGGCCCAGCTCATCAAGGGTGTGAGCCAACTATTGCTCGACGTACTGAACAAACCGTTGGAAGCGACCTTCGTGGTCATCGAAGAGGTGCCAACGGAAAACTGGGGATGGGGTGGCTTGCCTACCGACGTCTATCGGAAACAGAAGGGACTCAAGTAAGCAGCTATTGCGAGAGACCGGACTCGGATGCCTGCGCCTGGGACAGCCAGCCACTGGGCCATCCGGAGGCGAGGCGCAGCGTGGCCTGGCTCGCAATCCCGGGTGTGCAGTCACGCCCTCACTCGAGACGGGCTCCGCGCGTTGGCCCTGTTTCGCGCAGATCGCGCCGAAACGCGCCCGGGCTCGCGCCAGTCCATTTGCGAAAGGCGCGATGAAACGCGCTCGGCTCCGTGAAGCCCAGTTCGATGGCAATCCCGGCCACGCTGAGGTCGCTTTCGCGCAGCAACGACTGGGCTTGCGCGCTTCGCATCTCGTCCTTGATGGAGGCAAAGCTCTGTCCCTCGCTGCGCAGGCGGCGCCGCAACGTCGCTGGCGTCGTGCAGAGCTGCCGGGCCAGTGTGTCGAAGTCCGGCCAGCTCGCGGCAGGCACGGTCTTCAACTGGGCGCGGATTTTCGTCACCCATCCGGCGTCGTGACGATAGCGCACGAGCAAATTGCCGGGCGTCCCGCGCAGAAAGACCTTCAGTGCCTGTTCAGAGCGAATCGTGGGCAGATCTAGCCAGGCGGCATCGAACGCGATGCGGCACTGCGGCTGGTCGAAATGGACCGGCACGCCAAAGAACTGCTGGTAATCGGCGCGCTGGTCGGGGCACGGGCAGGCGAAATCGACGCGTTGCAGCGGGATGCGCCGGCCGGTCAACCAGCAGGCCAAGCCCAGCACAATCAGCCAGTAGGTCCGGTACGCGAAGGCCGGGTAAAAAGCGGACGCGCCGGCGAGCACGATCTGCGCCTGGCCGTCGGCGACGATCAGTTCGCCATGCGGCTCGTCCAGCACCACGCGCAGGAATTGCAATGCGCGCCGCAACGCCTTGGCGAGCGTGCCCGCATGCAGCACTGCGTGACACAGCAGCGCGAAACTGCCGTGCCGCATCGGGTGCGCGGACAAGCCGAAGAATTCGTCGTCGGTCGCTTGGGCGATCGCAAGCCAGAGTCGACCGTACTCCTGCGCGGTCACGCTCTCGCCCACCGCGGCGGGCAGCCCTGACGCCCGCAATACCGGCTCCGGCGCGAACCCTTGCCGGCGCAGGCAGGCCAGCGCGTCCTCGACAAAACCCGGCGAAATTGTCTGCCGCTCCACGTGAGCGCCTCCACATATGGCAAAACCAATCAAAATTCTAGATTCCCTTTGTCATTGATTGCAATGTTTGAGCTGCCTACCATCGAGGACAAATCCGCCGCGCCCATTCGAATGCAGGCGGACATGCCAACGAGGAGACAGCCATGCCAGCCGGAGCCATCACCCGGTCGATACCGGCTTACGAAGAGGCCATCGCCCGGTTCCGCATCGAAACGGAAGCCGCCCATTTGCACGGCGATCTCGAGCGCGGGCTGAACGCGTGCGTCGAATGCTGCGACCGCCATGCCGCCGACGGCGCCACGGCGCTCGACTGGATCGACGTCAACGGCCAGCATCACCGCTTCAGCTTCGCGCAGATGCAAGCGCTTTCGGCGCGCGTCGCCAACCTGCTGGTCGCGCAAGGGGTCAAGCCCGGCGACGTGGTGGCCGGCCTGCTGCCGCGCACGCCCGAGCTCGTCGCGACGATTCTCGGCACCTGGCGCGCGGGAGCGGTCTATCAACCGCTGTTCACCGCATTCGGCCCCAAGGCGATCGAGCATCGGCTGCGCATGAGCGAGGCGAAGCTCGTCGTTACCAACAGCGCCAACCGCGGCAAGCTCGACGAGGTCGCCGGCTGCCCGCCGGTCGCAACGGTGCGCGGGCCCGGCGAGCCGCTGCCCGACGGCGACATCGACTGGCACGCCGCGCTCGACGCGCAGCCCGATGCGTTCGAGCCGGTCATGCGCCAGGGCACGGACCTGTTCATGATGATGTCCACCTCGGGCACGACGGGGCTGCCCAAGGGCGTGCCGGTGCCGCTGCGGGCCTTGCTGGCGTTCGGCGCCTACATGCGCGACGCCGTCGATCTGCGCCCCGAAGACCGCTTCTGGAACATCGCCGATCCGGGCTGGGCCTATGGGCTCTACTACGCGATCACCGGGCCGCTGCTGCTCGGCCACGCCACCACGCTCTACGAAGGCAGCTTCAGCGTCGAAAGCACCTACGACTTGATCGAGCGCTTCGGCATCACCAGCCTCGCCGGCTCGCCCACCGCGTACCGGCTGCTGATGGCGGCCGGCACGGACACCGCCGCGCGCATCAAGGGCAAGCTGCGCGTCGTCAGCAGCGCGGGCGAGCCGCTGAATCCCGAGGTCGTCCGCTGGTTCGACGCCGCGCTCGCCGCGCCGATCCGCGACCAGTACGGCCAGACCGAGCTCGGCATGGTGGTGAACAACCATCACGGCCTCGCGCATCCGGTCCAGCCCGGTTCGGCGGGCTTTGCCCTGCCCGGCTACCGCGTCGCGGTGCTCGACGAGGCTGACCACGAGCTCGCCGCGAACCAGCCCGGCCAGCTCGCGATCGACATCGCCCGCTCGCCGCTGCTCTGGTTCACCGGCTATTGGCGTCAGGACACACCGGCCATCGCGGGCGGCTACTACCGCACGGGCGACAACGTCGAGCTGGAGCCGGACGGCAGCATCAGCTTCATCGGCCGCGCGGACGACGTCATCACCTCATCGGGCTACCGCATCGGCCCGTTCGACGTGGAAAGCGCGCTGATCGAGCATCCGGCCGTTTGCGAGGCGGCGGTCGTGGGCGTGCCCGACCCCGAGCGCACCGAGATCGTCAAGGCTTTCGTGGTGCTCTCGCAAGCCAGCGAAGGCAGCCCCGCGCTGGCCGAGGAACTGTGCCAGCACGTCAAGCGGCGGCTCTCCGCGCACGCTTATCCGCGCGCGATCGAGTTCGTCGATGCATTGCCGAAGACGCCGAGCGGCAAGATCCAGCGCTTCATGCTGCGCAAGATGGAAGCCGAAAAGGCGTCGCATACGTCGCATATGTCGAATACGTCGAATACGTCGAATACTTAACCGGGTACAGCGAATGAATATCACCAATCGAGTCTTTGTCATCACTGGCGCCGGTTCGGGCCTCGGCGCCGCCGTGGCGCGCATGGTCGTGGCGCAGCAAGGCAAGGCTGTGCTGCTCGACGTCAACGCCGAAGCGGGCGCGGCGCTGGCGCACGAGCTGGGCGCCTCGGCCCGCTTCCAGGCCGCCGACGTCACCAGCGAAACCGATGGCCAAGCCGCCATCGCCGCCGCGCTCGACGCGTTCGGGCGCATCGACGGCCTCGTCAACTGCGCGGGCGTCGCACCGGGCGAGAAAGTGATCGGCCGCGAAGGACCACATCGTCTGGCGAGCTTCGCGCGCGCGGTCTCGATCAACCTGGTCGGCACCTTCAACATGATCCGGCTCGCGGCCGAAGCCATGTCGAAGCAGGACGCCGATGCCGAGGGCGAGCGCGGCGTGATCGTCAACACCGCGTCTGTCGCGGCGTTCGATGGGCAGATCGGCCAGGCCGCGTACGCGGCTTCGAAGAGCGGCGTGGTCGGGCTCACGCTGCCGGTGGCGCGCGAGCTTGCGCGCTTTGGCATCCGGGTGGTGACCATCGCGCCGGGCATCTTCGCCACGCCGATGATGTCGGCGATGCCGCAGGACGTGCAGGATTCGCTCGGCAAGAGCGTGCCGTTTCCCTCGCGTCTCGGGCGGCCCGAGGAATTCGCGGCGCTGGTGCGCCATATCGCCGAGAACACGATGCTGAACGGCGAAGTGATTCGTCTCGATGGCGCGTTGCGCATGGCGCCGCGTTGAGCGCGCCTGCTCAGCGGAAACCGCAGAAACAGGAGGAACAGGAACCATGACGACATACGATCCGATAGTCATCGTTGGGGCGGCGCGCACGCCGATGGGCGGCTTTCAGGGCGACCTGGCCGCGGTGAGCGCGAGCGAGCTCGGCGCCGTCTCGATTCGCGCCGCACTCGAGCGTGCCGGCGTAGCGGCCGAGCAGATCGACGAGATCATTTTCGGCTGCGTGCTGCCGGCGGGCCAGGGTCAGGCGCCGGCGCGGCAAGCGGCGCTGAAGGCGGGGCTGCCGTTCTCGGCGGGCGCCACGACGATCAACAAGATGTGCGGCTCGGGCATGAAGGCCGCGATGCTGGCGCACGATCTGCTGCTCGCGGGCGCGGCGAACGTGATGGTCGCAGGCGGCATGGAGAGCATGACGCAGGCCCCGTATCTGCTGCCCAAGGCGCGCGGCGGCTACCGGATGGGCCACGGACAGGTGCTCGACCACATGTTCCTCGACGGGCTCGAGGATGCGTACGACAAAGGCCGGCTGATGGGCACCTTCGCCGAGGATTGCGCGCAGGCTTTCCAGTTCTCGCGCGAGGCCCAGGACGCGTTCGCGATCGCTTCGCTCACGCGCGCGCAACACGCGATTGCGAGCGGCGGCTTCAAGGAGGAGATCGCGCCTGTCACCGTGCGCGCGGGCAAGAGCGAAACGCTGGCCGCGGTCGACGAACAGCCTGGCAAAGCCAGGCTCGACAAGATCGCGACGCTCAAGCCGGCGTTCCGCGAGGGCGGCACGGTCACGGCGGCGAATTCGTCGTCGATTTCGGACGGTGCAGCGGCGCTCGTGCTGATGCGCCGTTCGGAGGCCGAGCGGCGCGGCCTGAAGCCGATGGCCGTGATCGTCGGGCACGCGACCCATGCCGACAAGCCGGGCCTCTTTCCCACGGCCCCGATCGGCGCGATGCGCAAGCTCGCGGAGAAGACCGGCTGGGCCCTGCGCGACGTCGACCTGTTCGAGATCAACGAAGCGTTCGCGGTGGTCGCGATGGCGGCCATGCGCGAGCTCGACCTGCCGCACGACAAGGTCAACGTGAATGGCGGCGCATGCGCGCTCGGCCACCCGATCGGCGCATCGGGCGCGCGCATCGTCGTGACGCTGATTCACGCATTGCACGCGCGCGGGCTCAAACGCGGCATGGCGAGTCTGTGTATCGGCGGTGGTGAAGCGACTGCGCTCGCAATCGAAGCGGTCTGAACAGGGCCATCTCGTGAAGCCGGGCACGCCCTGAACTCCGTTGCGCGGACCGGCTTGCTCTCGCTGTCGGCACGCGGCGGCGAGCCGCCGATCGTGCCGCCCATGGCTTGATCAATGGCGCGGCCGGTCGTTCATGGCGCAGAGATGCGGCAATTCACCACATGTTCGATTCGACATTCCGACCGAACAAGGGGTAGACACGCGTCTTACACTATGTGCTTGACGCTTGCCGCCCGGAACACCGCCGTGCCCATCCACTATCTCCGCAGCTTCACTTCGATCGAACGCACCGAGAGAGCCAACCTCCGGCTCGGGCGCGCGCTGACGCTCATCGCCGGAGCCGCAAATGCGGGGGGCTTCCTCGCAGTCGGTCAATATACGTCGCACATGTCGGGCGTCGTCTCGTCGTTCGCCGACAACGTCGCGCTTGGCGAATCCAGTCTCGCGCTTGGCGCAGTCAGCTCGGTCCTTGCCTTTGCCAGTGGCGCCGCGACTTCGGCCATCCTGATCAACTGGGGACGCCGCCGCTCGGCGCACAGCGTCTACGCCTTGCCGCTGTTGCTCGAAGCGACCCTGCTCCTGTGCTTCGCCTCGCTCGGCGGGAATCTCGAGCACCATCACGTGTTGGCCGTGCCCGTGACGGTCGCGCTGCTCTGCTACGTCATGGGTGTGCAAAACGCCATGATCACGAAGATCTCGCGAGCCGAAATACGCACGACGCACATGACCGGCATCGTGACCGATCTGGGCATCGAACTCGGCAAGGCGCTGTACTGGAACCGGGGTGTGCCGCCCGATGCCTCGCGGCACGTAGCGGCGGACAAGCAGCGGGTTCGCGTGCTGGCCTCGTTGCTCGGGATGTTCTTGCTTGGCGGAACGCTGGGCGCGATAGCCTTCCGCCATTTTGGTTTTGCGTCGGCGGTGGCGTTGTCGCTGCTGCTCGTCATGCTTGCCGCCGTCCCGCTCACGGACGACCTGCGTGGCCGCCCTGGGCGAGACCTCGTTTGAGCAGGCGAGCAGTCTGCGCCCACAGGGTCTGGACAAGCTCGACCACGATTCCCCTGAAATTTCGTCTTCCTCTGGGTCGCGTAGAGACTCGACCCAGAGGAAGGAAAAACAATCGCGACAAACACCGGCATCAGCGCATGAGCTTGACCAGTTCCAGCGCGATACCCGGCACGAGAATCACGATGACGAGCGCGACGATATTCGCGCAGAGAAACGGCAGCGTGCCCCGAAAAATAGTGCGAATCGACAAATCGGGCAGCATGGTCTTCACCATGAACACGTTCATGCCCACGGGCGGATGAATCATGCCGATCTCCATCATCATCGCCACGTAGATGCCGAACCAGATCATGTCCGCGCCAAGCGGCTGCACGACCGCGGCGAACACGGGAATGGTGAGCAGCATCATCGCGAGCGCTTCCATGAGCGAGCCGAGCACGATATAGATGCAGGTGATGACGGCGATGACCCCGAGCAGCGGCAAATGCAGCGCGTGTATCCAGGCGACCAGTGTGGCGGTGAGGCCCGAGAGCGTGATGAAATTTGCGAAGACCATGCCGCCGAAGGCGATGGCGAAGATCATCGCGGTGGTCTTGCCCGCTTCCACGAGCGACTCGAACAGCAGCGCCCAGCTCAGCTTGCGGCGCAGCCCCGCGAACACGAGCGCGCCGGTCGCGCCGACGCTCGACGCCTCCGTGGCCGTAAAAATGCCGCCGTACAGGCCGCCCACCACGATCAGGAACAGCGCGAGCACCCCCCAGATCTTGCCGAGCTTGACGAAGCGCGTGGGCCAGTCCACACGCTCGCCTCGCGGGCCTTTGGCCGGATCGCGGCGCACGGTCCACCAGATCGAGAGCAGGAACAGCGCGCCCAGCAGGAGGCCTGGACCAATGCCCGCGATGAAGAGCTTGCCGATATCCTGATCGGTCAGGACACCGTAGATGAGCAGCGGAAAGCTCGGCGGAATCAGCGCGCCCAGCGTGCCGCCCGAACTCACACAGCCGGCGGCGAGACTGTCCGCATAGCGATGTCGGCGCATGGGCGGCATCGCGACCTTGGTCATGGTGGCGGCCGTGGCGATCGAGCTGCCCGACATGGACGCGAAGCCCGCGCAGGCCAGCACCGTGGCGTGCGCGAGTCCGCCCTTGAAGTGGCCGATCCACGCATTGGCCGCGTCGTAGAGCTCTTCGGCAAGATCCGCTTTGTAGATGAACGTGCCCATCAGGATGAACATGGGCAGCACCGAGAGGTTCTCGTTGGCCGCGAGGTCGGCGATCGTCATGCCAGCCATGGCGAGCGCGGGCTCCCAGCCGCGGATCAGCGCGAAGCTGCCCACGCCGATGCTGAGCATCGCAAAGCCGAGCGGCACGCCCACGAACGCGAACAGCAAGACAGCGGCAAAGCCGGAAAGGGCGAGTGTCATGGCGATTCCTTGCGGCCGAGCGCGGCGAGATGGTCGAACGTGAGCGCGAGCAGCACGAGCAGCGTGACGCCGGAGAGTGCGCTCATGCAGTAGCTGAGCGGCGCGAGCGGCCATTCGAGCACGGTCGTGGTGATGCGGTTGCGCGCGAGGTCGGCGCCGTCGCTGGCGAGCTGCCAGGTCATGATGCCGACCGCCGCGAGGCTCACGAGCAGCACGAACAGGTGTTGCAGCCAGCTGCCCAGGCGCCCGAAGCGCCCTTGCAGCAGATTCACCGTGATGTGCTGCTGGCCCTGCGTGACGAGCGGAAACGCCGAGAAAATGAGAATCGCCATGCCGAAGCGCACGATCTCGGATGCGCCGCGTATCGGCGCGGCGAACCAGTAGCGCATGAACACGTCGCAGAACGTGAGGCCCATGATCGCGAGCAGCACGAGCGCCACGACCGCACCGAGCGCGCGCCGCAGCCAGCGTGAGGCAAGGCGCTCGCGGCGGCCGCTCGCGACATCGGCGAGCAACCCAGGCGGATGCAATGCCGCGGAAGGATTCGCGTGGCTCATCTTGCCTCCTGCTTTGCTTCGTCACGGTAGTAAGCGAGGGCTGCCGCGCCGTCCACGTGCAACTGGTCCGCCTGGGCGATCCATTGCGCGTCCATCGGTTGCGCCAGCGTACGCAGCTGAGCGACAAACGCGGGCGGCGGATCGATCAGCTTGAGCCCGTTCGCCACGGCTTGTTTTCGCGCCTGCTGGTTCGCCGCGTCGATCACGGCCATCCGGTGCGCGAACGCTTCGCCCGAGAGCACCGTGATGGCCGCACGGTCGGCTGGCGCAATCGACTCCCACACCTGCTTGTTCACGAAGAGCGAGAAGCTCGGCGCGGTGATGCCGCCGGGTACGCTCGTCTCGAAGCGCGCATAGCGGACCACGTTGAAGCGCGCGGCGTCCATCTCCGGAATGCCGGCGAAGCCGTCCACGGTGCCTCCCGCCACCAGCTCGCTCATCTTCGCGGCGGGCGTCGCGACCACGCCCGCGCCGCCACGATCCATCAGCGTCGAAGCAACGCCTGGCAGTGCCCAATACTTCACGCCGCGTATCGCCTGGAGCGACGTGACGGGCGCTTTGAGGCTGTAGATCTCGCCCGCCGGAAACACGACGAGCGCGAGCAGATGGACGTCGCGATACTGCCCGGCCTTGGCGAAGTACTTCTCGTTGGTGCGCCACAGCGCGACCGACATGCCCTCGGAGGAAGAGGAGCCAAGCGGGAGATGCGCGAGCTGCACGAGGCTCGCCTTGTTCTGGATGAGGCCGTTGAAGATATATGCGCCGTCCACGATGCGCTTGCGCACGACGTCCCACTGCTGCTGCGGCGAGCCTATGCTGGTGGGCGGAAAGACGATCTTGACGCGCCCTTGCGTGACGCGCTCGACGTCCTCGGCCCACGGCTTCATGACCTCGACGTTGAAGATGTGCTGCGGCGGCAGAAAGGCGTTGACGACCAGCGTCGTGGCGGCGTGCGCCAAGGCCGGTAACGCCATCGCCAGCGCCACGAGAGGGGCTGCGATGAGGCGGTACATGGTGTCTCCTGCTTATAAGAATTGATTTGCCGGCCTGAGCGCTGCGGGGGCCGGCGCCCCTTCGTGCCGCTTTGCGCCGCTACCAGTCGCCGAGCACAATGCCGCCCTTCTCCGAGACTTCGGTCCAGCGCTCGACGAAGCGCGCGGGCGCCGTCTGCCGCAAGGTACGGTGGCGCAGCCAGTCGAACAGGCGCTCGTGCAGTGCGTCGCGCACGCTCGCGTGTTGTGCGTCGCGGCCCAGGTCGTTCAGCTCGTCGGGGTCGGCCACGAGATCGAACAGTTGCGGCGCGAAGCCATCGTAGTGAATGTATTTCCAGCGGCCGTCGAACACCATGAAGCAACGGCAACCGTCCAGACCGCGGCCAAGCAGCGTGCGCGTGCGCGAACGGAACGAATAATCGAACTCGCTGAAGACGGCATCGCGCCACGGCACGTCACGCGCGCCATGCAGCAACGGCTGCAGCGAGCGCCCTTCCACGATATGGCCGGGGACCTCTACACCAGCCGCTTCGAGAAACGTGGGCAGCAGGTCGATCGCCTCGACCAGCCGCCGCTCGACCGTTCCGCGCGTGGCGTCGGCTTCAGGGCGCGGGTCGAAGACGATGAGCGGCACGCGCGACGATGCATCGTGAAAGAGCTCCTTCTCGCCGAGCCAGTGGTCGCCCAGGTAGTCGCCGTGGTCGCTCGTGAACACGATCATCGTGTCCTGCTCGCGGCCGGTTTCGCGCAGGAACGCGAACAGGCGGCCGAGATGATCGTCGATCTGCTTCACGAGCCCCATGTAGGTGGGAATGACCGTCTCGCGCACTTCGTCGCGCGTGAAGCTCACGCTTTCGTCGTGCTTCATGAACGCGCCGAAGACCGGATGCGGGCGCTCGCGCTCGTCGAGCGTACGCACGGCGGGCTTGACGTCCTGGGGACCGTACATGTCGTTGTAGGGTGCCGGCGCCATGTACGGCCAGTGTGGCTTGATCAGACTCAGGTGCAGGCACCAGGGCACGTCGCCCTGCTCGCGGATGAACGCCATCGCGCGGTCGATCATGTACGGCGTTTCCGAATGCTCCTCGCTGATGCGCGCGGGCTTTGCCGCATGGCGCATCTTCCAGCCGCTCAGGATCTCCCCGTTCTCGCCTTCGGCTGAATTTGCGTAGTCATGCCAGGGATTGTCGCCCTCGTAGCCCTTGCTGCGCAGGTAGTCGCAATACGGCGTCTCCACGCGCGCGCCGAAGAGGCCCGGATGGATGCCGTCGTCGCGATCGAACGGCTCGAAGCCGCACTCCTCCACCAGCACCGCGCCCGGCGACTCCGGGTTCATGCCGAGGCGCTGCATGCCCGCCTTGTCGGCGACCATGTGCGTCTTGCCCGCCAGCGCGACGCGCATGCCGCGCGTGCGCAGGTAGTCGCCGAGCGTCAGTTCGCCAACGGGCAGCGGCACGAAGTTCCAGTACGCACGGTGGCTCGCCACGTAGCGGCCCGTGTAGTACGACATGCGCGACGGCCCGCAAACGGGGCTTTGCACGTACGCGCGCTCAAAGCGCACACCGCGCCGCGCGAGTGCATCGATATGAGGCGTTTGCAACGTCGGGTGGCCGTAGCAGGACAGATAGTCCCAACGCAACTGGTCGCACATGACGAACAAGATATTCTTGACTGTCTCCATCGCTCATCTCCTTTTGATGAAGGCAAGCGTAGAACAGCCCAGGTGCGCGACCCAGCGATTTCTGAGAAGATTTCACTCAGTGAAACGCAACGGATTCGGCTATGTGGTCCCCCAAAGTCAAGACCATCGACGCCCTCGAACGGGGCCTCGTCACGCTCAAGACCCTGCAGGAGCTTCAGGCGGCGAGCCTGCACGACCTGCATATGCACACAGGCATTCCGAAGGCCAGCTTGCTGCGCATTCTTCTGACGTTAGAGCGCCAGGGGCTGATCTGGCAGCGCCTGGCCGATGGGCTGTTTCGCCCGAGCTACACGCTGCAGGCGCGCGCGCGGCGCCTCGATCGAGTGGACCATCTGATCGAATGCGCGGCCACGGAGCTCGACCAGTTGCAGGGCCGCATTCTCTGGCCATCGGACCTCGCCGTGCGTCGCGGCACGACGATGGCGCTGTGCGAGTCGAACCGCACGCGCTCGTACTTTGTCGTCAACCGCGACAAGCTCGGCTATGAGATCAACATGCTGCGCTCGGCTGTCGGGCGCGCGTATCTCTCGTTCTGCCCCGACGAGGAACGCGAGTCCTTGCTCGAAGCCCTGCGTCTGGGCCAGCGTCCCGGCGACGAGCGTGCGCACGATCGGCGCTACGTGCGGCAATTGCTCAATGAAACGCGCCGCCTCGGCTACGGTTCGCGCGAACGCAACTTTGGCGGCTCGTACGACCAGTCACGCACGCAGTACAACGACGGCTTGTCCGCGCTCGCCGTGCCCATTGCGGCGCCCGATGGCTCCGTTGCCGGGTGCGTGAACATCGTATGGTTCGAGCGGCTCTTCAAGGTGGAAGAGATGGCCGCGCGCCATCTGGAGGATCTTCGCGCCGCCGCTGCCCGGATCGGGGCGCGCTTGAGCATCGATTGAGCACAGCGCTCGCGCCGTTCGCCCGAGTACGTGTGCACGTCAATCGCGTGCAGGCACAAACGAACCGCTCAGCACGCGCGAACGCTCACGCAGCCGGCGCGCGGCGCACAAACACACGCCGCGTCAGATCGAATGCGACGAGGTTGCCGCAGAGCACCAGCAACAGGCCCACCACAGTCAGCCATGACCAGCGGTAGCCCTCGAAGACCGTCGATACCGCGAGCGCCACGATCGGGAACAGGACTGTGCAATAGGCGGCCCGCTCGGGACCGATGCGCCCAACCAGCATCAAATACGCCGTGAAGCCCACCACCGATCCCGCCACCGCGAGCCAGGCCAGCGCCCCGAGGTAGCGCGCATCCATCTCGATCCTGAACGGCAAGCCGGCTAGCGCGCTGCCGGCCAGCAGCACCACGGTGCCGATCAGCATGGCCCAGCCATTCGTGACCAATGGGTGCAGCCCCATCGATTGCATGCGGCTCGACAGCAGATTGCCGACCGAGAAACACTGCGTGCCGAGAAACGCCACGGCAAGCCCGAGCCAGACGGTCTGGTCGCCGATATGGCCGGCCATCTGCTGGAGGAACAGGCAAACGATGCCAATGAGGCCCAGCACGGCCCCGCCCACCGCCGTGCCCTGCAACGGCCGGCCCATGAAGAGACGCCCGTTGATCGCGTTGAGCAGCGGCGCGGTCGAGAACACCACGGCAACGAGCCCGCTCGGCACGATGTTCTCGGCGTAGTAGAAGCACAGGAAATTGAGGCAGAAAAGCGCCAGCCCCTGGGCCACGAGGTAGCGCCATGCCGCGCGCGGCGGCCAGAGGGGCCGGCGCATGACGCTCAGCAGCGCGAACATCAGGAGCGCCGCGATCCCGAAGCGCCAGGCGATGGAAACCGGCGCGGGCACGACGCCGAGCTGCCACTCGATAGCAATCCAGGTGGTGCCCCAGATCAGCACGGTGAGCGCGTAAAGAAAGAGATTCATGGCTGGAGATGGCCGATATTCGATGCTCCCACTATGGCGCGCGGCGGCGGCACGCACTTGTCCAGGATTGCGCATTTCTTGCCGGCGGACGCGCGAGCCGGGGTCACAGCGTATACTGTGATCGCCCCGCTTCCACTACCCATCACCGCCCCACTGCCCGCTCTGCGAACCATGGACGCCCTGGAGTCTCCCGCCGCGCTCGACCTTGCCAATACGCCGTTCGGGCTGCATTCGGTGTGCCGCACGCTGAGCGCCGCCAACGCGACGCTGGAACGGTTTGCCTGGCTCGGCGATCAACTCGCGGCGGCCGTCTGGACGCGCGAAACGCGCGAGGCCGAGACCATCTACGAGCAGCCCGGTCATCACACGCTGTCGTGCTATATCGACGGCGGCTACCGAACGGAGCGGCAGAAGCTGCCGGGAATTTACGGCGCGCCAAGCCGGCTCTGCGCGCTGCCCGGCGATCATGAATCGCGCTGGTGGGTGCGCGGGCACATGCATTTCATGCACCTCTATTTCCTGCCCGGCCACTTCACGCAACGCGCCGTGCGCGAGCTCGACCAGGAACCGCGCGGGCTCACGCTGGCCGACCGCACGTATTTCGAGGACGAGCGCATCGCCGCGCTTTGCCAGACGCTCGCCAACGAGGACTGGGCCAATCCTGAAGGCCTGCTGCGCAGCAACGAGACCGCCCACGAAGTGCTGAGCCTGCTGCTGCGCAGCCAGGGCGTGCGCCGTCCCGGCGCGGCCCTCAAGGGCGGCCTATCGGTGGCCACGCGACGGCGCCTGCGCGACTACATCGACGCCCATCTTGGCGAGCCATTGACGCTGGGTGCGCTGGCCGAGGTCGCCTGCCTCTCCGAGTACCACCTCGCGCGCATGTTCCGCACGTCGTTCGGACAGCCGCCGCACGCCTGGATTGCCGCCCAGCGGCTCGACCGCGCGCGCATGCTGTTGCGCACCAGCGCCCTGCCGCTCGCGCACATTGCGGCGGCGTGCGGCTATGCGAATGCAAGCCACTTCAGCCATCGCTTTCGCGATGCGTTCGGCGCCGCGCCCAATACGTATCGGCAAGCGCTCCAGAACCGGGGCATGGCCGTTCAAGCCTGAGGCCGCCCCCACATCTAGCGCAATTGCGGCCCGATCGCGCTTCTCCATATCGTAAAGGGTCCTAAGCTCTCACCCCACGTGTGCACGACCCGATCAATGCACGATGCGCGCAATGCCCGCTTGCGCGCCGTTACGGCGCTATCTCACTCAATTTGCGCGGCAGCCCGAGCCGCTCGAAACGCTCGACCAGAAAGTCGGTGAACGCGCGGATCTTCGCCGGCTGATGGCGGCGGCACTGGTACGCGATATTGATCGTGAGCGCCGGCAGCAGCCACTCGGACAGAACGGGGACAAGCCTGCCCGCCACGATGTCGTCATGAATGATGTAGAGCGGCTGGATCAGGATGCCGAGGCCGCCGAGCGCCGCCGCGCGAATCACTTGCCCCTCGTTCGCGTCGAGCAGGCTTTTGATGGCGACTGATTGCGTCTTTTCCCCGCGCCGGAAATGGAGCATGTACGGATCGTTGGCGAGGTTGTACACGAGCAGATCGTGCTCGCAGAGCGCCTCCGGCGTCGCGGGCGTGCCGCGCCTGGCCAGGTAGCCCGGCGAGGCCGCCAGCACCCGCCGCGTCTCGGCGAGCTTGCGCACCGTGATGCTGGAATCCGCCTCGTACTCGCGGGTGCGGATCGCCACGTCGATGCCGGCCTCGATGAAATCGGGGTAGCGGTTCGCCGCCACGATCTGCACCGTGAGGTTCGGATAGCGCTTGTGAAATTCGGGCAGTGCGGGGGCAATGTAAATCGACGCGAACGACACCGAGGCCGTCACCCTCAACGTGCCGGTCGGATTGACTGACGCTTCATTGACGGCGGCGTCCGCCTCGGCCATCTCGCCCATGATGGCGACGCAACGCCGGTGATATTCGTGGCCGGCGTCGGTCAGCCACAGGCGCCGCGTGGTGCGCTCCACGAGCCGGGCGCACAGGCGGTCCTCCAGGGCATTGAGGCAGCGGCTAGCCGCAGCGCTGGACATGCCGAGGCGCTCAGCGGCTTTCGAGAGGCTGCCGAGCTCGGCCACCTGAATGAAAAACTCGATCTGGGTCCACTTGTCCATAAACTCGATTTCTCCGCTCAGCGGAGAACAAAACTCCAGAAACGCGTCTTTTTTCCGACGGAAGACGGAATTAATCTTACCGCAACCACCCACGAAACAACACCCGGAGACAACCGATATGCGTAACCTCAACGAGGACACCATCACCCAGGCGGTGATCGCGTCGCTGGGCGGATGTGGCGACACACGGCTGCGGACCGTGATGACGAGCCTCGTGCAGCACCTCCATTCGTTCGCCCGCGAGACCAGGCTGACCGAAGCCGAATGGCAGGCAGCGATCGCGTTTCTGACCGCTGTGGGCCACATCACCGACGACAAGCGCCAGGAGTTCATCCTGCTCTCGGACGTGCTGGGCCTGTCCACGCTGGTCACCGCGCAGAACCACGCGAAGCCGGCGGGCTGCACCGAAGCGACGGTATTCGGCCCTTTCTATGTAGAAGGCAGCCCGGAGTACGCCCAGTTCGACGACATCGCGAACGGTGCGAGCGGCGAGCCTTGTTTTGTCGGCGGATACGTGCGCGCGCTCGATGGCCAGGCCATCGCCAACGCCCAGCTCGAAGTCTGGCAAGCCGATGAAGACGGCCACTACGACGTGCAGTTGGCGCCCGAAGACGACGGCACCCACGCGCATCGCGCACGCGGCAAGCTGCGCACCGACGCCAACGGACGCTTCGCGTTCCGCTCGATACTTGCCGAGCCGTATCCGATTCCGCACGACGGCCCAGTCGGCGCGCTGCTGGACGCGCTCGGCCGGCATCCGTGGCGGCCCGCGCATCTGCATTTCATGATCGAGGCGCCGGGCTACGAAACGCTGATCACCCACGTGTTCCGCGACGGCGACCGCTATCTCGACTCCGATGCGGTATTCGGCGTACGTTCGACGCTGGTGGCGCAGTGGGTCCAGCATCCCCCGGGCACGGCACCCGATGGCTCGCAGATGGACGTGCCGTTTTACACGCTCGATTACGACTTCGTGCTGAACCCGAAGGGGCCGGGGCGATGATCCGCCACATCGTCATGCGGAAGGTATCGGGCAAGAAAGTCGTGGCGTAAGGGAGAAGTGATGCAAGCCAGTCTGGAATTCGTTTACAAGGCGCGCCCCGCACGCGTGATCTTCGGAGCGGGCAGCCTGCGCCATCTCGAGCGCGAAGTCCTCGAGCTCGGCGCACAGCGTGCGCTGGTGCTCAGCACACCGGAACAACGCGCACTCGCGCAAACCATCGCCGAGCGTCTCGGGGCCCGCGCCGCCGCGATCTACGATCGTGCCACGATGCACGTGCCGGTCGAGGTGGCGCGCGACGCGCTCGAGTTCGCGAAAAGCTGCGGCGCCGATTGCGCGATTGCCGTGGGCGGCGGTTCCACGGTCGGGCTCGGCAAGGCCATCGCGCTCGAAAGCAGCCTGCCCATTCTTGCGATCCCCACTACCTATGCCGGCAGCGAAATGACGCCGATCTACGGCATCACCGAAGCGGGCCTCAAGCGCACGGGCGCCGACGCGCGCGTATTGCCGAAGACGGTGATCTACGATCCCGAGCTGACGCTCACGCTGCCCGTCGATTTGTCGGTGACGAGCGGCATCAATGCCATCGCCCACGCGGCCGAGGGGCTCTACGCGAACGACGCCAACCCGGTGATGAGCCTGATTGCCGAAGAAGGCATACGCGCGCTTGCACAGGGCTTGCCGGGCGTGCGCCGCGACCGGGCGGATCTCGCCGCGCGCAGCGACGCCTTGTATGGCGCCTGGCTGTGCGGCATGGTCCTCGGCAACGTCGGCATGGCGCTGCATCACAAGCTGTGCCACACGCTCGGCGGAAGCTTCAACCTTCCGCACGCGCAAACGCACACCGTCGTGCTGCCGCACGCGCTCGCCTACAACGCCGCCCACGCACCCGATGCGATGCAGCGCATCGCCCGCGCAATCGGCGCGGATGACGCCGCGCGCGGCCTCTATGAGCTCGCGCGCGAGAACGGTGCCCCGCTCGCGCTGAAGACACTCGGCATGAGCGAAACCGACCTCGACCGCGCCGCCGACCTCGCCGCCGCGAATCCGTACTGGAATCCGAGGCCGATCGAGCGGCAGGCACTGCGCGCGCTGCTGCAGGACGCGTTCGACGGCGTGCCGCCTTCCACGCGCTGAAAATACGTTGAACTGAGCATCCGGCGCGCGGGCTCGCCTTTCTCGAGCAGCTCGGCTGCCGTTTCGCGGTACTCTCGGACGACGCGGCCGCCCGCGACGCCATCGTCGAACGTGACATGCGCGAAGCGCACGGACGCGAAACGCCACCGGTGACGCCGCTACAATAGCGTTCGTGCGATGCGCTTGCCGACCGGTCCGGTTGCGCTCGCACGGAGCGCCCGCCGCGGTGCCCCGCTTCGCGGCGGCGGCTGACACCGCGCCCGCGCTGCAGCGCAGAGCCGACCCAATCGCCAGACCGGACATACCCGTCGAGCCGGGGTGACCGGCACTGGAGGGATCTATGCTCGACAAGGCGCTGCGTTTCGAGGGCGGGCCGGACTGGCATCACTTCCACGTCTACACCGACAGCACGCTGGTTGCGGTTCTGCTCGTCGCCGCCCTCCTGCTCGCGTTACTGTTGGCGAGCACGATCTGCTACTTCGCCACGCGCGCGATCATGCTGACGATCGTCGGCCGTCTCGCGCGCCACGAGCAACGCAAGTGGCTGCGCGCCGCCGAGCGCCACAGGGTGTTCCACCGGCTCGCGCCGCTCGTGCCCGCGATCATCGTCTACGCGGCCGCCCCGCTGCTGACCGGCCTCACGTTTCCGCTGATTTCGGCGCTCGGCCATCCGCTGGCCCTGCTCGCGGCCTGCTACATGGTGTACACGCTCCTGCGCGCCGCGCTCGCGCTCCTCGACAGCGTCGGCGAGCGCTACAGCCACTTCCCCTCCGCCAGCGAGCGGCCGATCAAGAGCTTCCTGCAGATCGCCACCATCGTGCTCTATGTGATCGCGCTGATTGCGGTGATCTCCGTGCTGCTGGAACGCTCGCCCGCCTACTTCCTCACCGGCCTCAGTGCGATGACGGCGCTGCTGATCATCATCTTCCGCGACTCTCTGCTCGGCTTCGTCGCCAGCATTCAGCTCACCGTCTACGACATGGTGCGGGTAGGCGACTGGATCGAAGTGCCAGGCTTCATCGCCGACGGCACCGTGATCGACATTGCGCTGAACACGATCAAGGTGCAGAACTTCGACAACTCGATCATCATGCTGCCCACCTACGTTCTGCTAACGAATAGCGTGAAGAACTGGCGCGGCATGACCGAGTCGGGCAGCCGGCGCGTCAAGCACGCGATTCATTTCGACGCCGACACCGTGCGCTTTCCCGACGAAGCACTGCTCGTGCGGCTGCGCAACGAAATGCACCGGCCGCTCGAGGCATTTGCACCCGAGGACACGCAGCGGCGCACGAACCTCGGCCTCTACCGCCTCTATCTGACTGCGCATTTGCGCGACCATCCAGCGGTCCGCCGCGACATGCCGCTCGTGATCCGCCAAGTGCAGTCGCGCCAACCCGTAATTGCGCTGGAGATCTTTCTCTACCTGGATGAAACGCGCTGGGAGCCCTACGAAAAGCTTCAATCGGACATGCTCGATCATGCGTATGGCATCGCTCCGCTGTTCGGCTTGCGCTGTTGGCAGGAGCGCTGGCCGGGATTCCGTCACTGAGGACTGAGGACCATAAACGTCGCGCTGGGCACATACTGGCGCTTCGAGACCTGATTCACCCTCATCCTATTTCTTTGCGTAGCTCACTTCCATGCCGGCCCGAACGTCCTGCTGGATCCCGTACTGCGCAAACGGATACCGAAGGCCGTTCTTCGCCAGCGCCTCCATGCCCGCGATGGCTTGTGCCAGCGTCGCGGGGGGAAGTGCCATCAGCATCTCGTCGTCGAGCACGCCGCCATATCGGCGCTCCGCAAAGCAGGGAATCGACAGGCTCGGCTGACCGGTCTTCAGCGCCCTGCCCCACGAATCCGCACAGGACGACTCTCCCACCACGCTCCAGTCGAAACGCTTGTATCCTGACCATTGCAAGCCGTTGATGAAGTACATCATGGCGCCAGGCGTGGCGTAGAACAGCGCGATGGTCGGGTCGATGCGGCCGGCCGCAAGCGGCGACACCACCAGCGCCTCGTACTTTCCGTCGGGCACGCAGTCCATGGCCGCTTGATGGGCGCGGGAATCTTCGAGCGTGGCGTACCAGACGCCCGCCATTTGCTGGCCCGAGCGCCATTCGGCATCCTTGGCGTTGCCGAGACCCACGACCGACCGGCATTGCGATCCGACCAGATCTTCGGCCGTTACGCCGATCGTGAAACCGAGGCGGGCAGCTTGCCCGACGATCTGGTCGAGCGTATGGATCGCCTTCGGGCGGCGAATGCGATGAATCGCCTCCATGTCCTCGCGCCGTTCGCACAGCATCATCCCGAACGGCAGGCTGCGCAGCTTGAGCAGGCGTTCGAGGTCCGCTGCCAATTTTCCAAGATCGTCTTTCATCGAGGTCGCCTCCAAGAATCTATTCGGGATCCTGCATAAATAATTTTATCCTGATGCTTCGTCTCTTTGCGCTCTTGCGCCATTCCCGCGCGATAAATCTGGGGCGCCACTCCATGCCACCGCTTGAACGCCTGCGAGAAACTCGACAAGTCGCTGTAGCCCAGCCGGTCCGCAATCTCCGTGAGCGTCAACTGCGCGCCGCTCAATAGCGTTTCGGCCATCGCGATACACGATTCGTCGAGCAAGGCCCGGAACGTCGCGCCCTCGTCCTGCAGCCTGCGCTTGAGCGTGCGGGCGCTCGAATGTGAGGCAATTCGAACGCGCCCCGTAAGCCGGCTCGACACCGAGCAGATGCTGAACGTCGATGTCGGTTTGGCCCAAATACTAAAACAATCGCCCCGTCCCAGCATTGGTGTTTTCCCATGCAGCACGCACTATCCGTGTCAATCAGTCGTCGTTCGAACGACTCCATCGAAAGCACGGAGGAGACCTATGCAAGTGAGCCCCAACGCGTCGGCTGAACCCCGATTTTCCTGAGGCAATGCCATGAGCGAAGTTATTGACTACATCGTGGTGGGTGGCGGCTCGGGCGACTGCGTGATCGCGGGGCGCATGAGTGAAGACCCGAACCTCGCCGTCTGCGTGCTCGAGGCCGGCGGGCGCGGGACACTACCCGTTGGAGCAGCCCGGGCTAAACAGATGGCGACGGCCATCCATGACTTTAGCGTCGACGTGGCGCTCGAAGGCGCTACGCCGAGCCACAGCAAGACCAGCGCCAACCTTGGTATATGATCGCGTTTTAATCTGCTGGAATTGCTTTCATGCAAGTGCTGGTCGACGCCGACGCGTGTCCTGTCGTCATCAAGGACATCTTGTTTCGGGCCGCCAAGCGCGCCGAAATCACGGTGACGCTGGTGGCCAATCAATATTTGCGCACGCCGCCGTCACCCTTTATCAAGTCGATCCAGGTGCCGGCCGGCTTCGACGCGGCCGATGCCCGCGTCGTCGAGCTCGTCGCGTCAGGCGATCTGGTGATTACCGCGGACATACCGCTCGCCGCCGCGGTACTGGAGCGGGGCGCTCATGCGCTCGATCCGCGTGGAAACTGGTTCACGCGCGAAAATATCCAGGAGCGCCTGACGATGCGCGACGTCATGGATCAACTGCGCAATGCCGGCATTGATACCGGTGGCCCTGCGCCTTTCAGCGCGCGCGACAGCAAGGCGTTTGCGGGCCAACTCGACCGGTTCCTCGCACGGCACAAAACGCCGCCTCGCGGGACCGATTGAGCCTGGGGTCCCGGCAGCTCAACGGCGGCGCATAGCCGGTCGCGGCTGCCCAGTAGGCGCACGCTCGTCTTTGTGGCGGAAGTTGATCCGCCCTTTCGTCAAATCGTAGACCGACAATTCCAGCGTGACCCGGTCACCGGCAAGAATGCGAATGTGATTCTTGCGCATGCGGCCCGATGCATAGGCGTTCACGATCACACCATTTTCGAGCGTGACGCGGTATTTGCTGTCCGGCAGCACTTCGTCGACGACTCCGTCTAGTTCCAGCAGTTCTTCTTTTGCCAAATCGATGCCTCCAGAGAGCGTGGTGTCGCGTCAAATGCAAAACGTCGGCGAGCGTCGCCGATTACTGCATCGCTTACGCGTGTGTTTGTGTTGAGAGTTGTCCGGCGCATTTCGCACCCACGCCGGAGAAGGATCTGTGCGAACCTGGACCAGCCAAGCAACGGCGCTCAGGGCGTCGAAACCTGACGATCTGCCAGGTCTCCAGACTTCCCGAAGATTGCGCTTGAGCGACGCTGTCGATGAGGACATTGGATTCGCAGCCGGTTGGCGGGAACCTGATATCGAGCAGCAAGCGCGAAGACTGGGCGAGCTATAGACACCACACCTTCAAGCTACAGGCGCGGCGGGAACAGGAATGCAAGAAAAGATCGCTGGCATGCGTGGCAAACGAGCGCCACGCAAGGCGAGAGAATCGCGCCAACCCAAACGGGCGGGCGCGATCCGATAGCGTTACTGCGGCGTGATGTTCGAAGCCTGCAGACCCTTCGGGCCGCGCTTCGTTTCGTAGCTGACCTTCTGGCCTTCAGCAAGCGTCTTGAAGCCCGTGCCACGCACTTCCGAGAAGTGTGCGAACAGGTCGTCACCACCCTTGTCCGGGGTAATGAAGCCAAAGCCCTTGGTATCGTTGAACCACTTGACAGTACCGGTTTCCACTAGTAATTCCTTAAACAGACGAATAAAGTTGCACGCCCTCATGAAAAGGGCGAACTAAAAGATCAAAAAGAGGAGAGGTCAACGAGAGCCGCGGATAGCGGCAAAGGATGAGCAATCGAGCATTTTGGAGACTTTGGTGCACGAAGGTACGCGGTAGTCGGCGCTTCGTCAAGCGGTTTCTTGCACAAAGGGGGCAGACTTGCCGCCATAAGACGGCGCGACAAGGCTTCATTTGAGTTCGGTGAGTGCATTTCGCCCACGCGATTGTATGGGCCAGGGCCAGCCCGGGGGCGGCTGGACCAGAGGCGCAACGTCGGCTAATGCGGGACCGATCTGTTACGCGAAGCCGATCCGTTACCTGGCGTTCAGATCTTTCCAGCGCTGATAAACCTTGATTGCGCCTTCGTCCTTTTGCTGAATCATGGGCAGACGGCGCTCACCGATCGGCTTGGCGAATTCGGCATAGAAGGTGTCCAGCTCGAAGTACTTGCGGTCGTCCTTGTAAAACGGCGCATAGTCTTCGCGCGTCGTGATGTAGATGACCCGCCTCGGGCTGCAGTAGTAGAGCGAACCGAGACACATCGGGCGGGGGCTGGCCAGAATATAGATGTCGCAATCGGTCAGATGCTCGGTGCCGAGTTTCTTGCAGGCCTCGCGCACAGCGAGGATTTCCGCGTGCGCGGTCGGATCGCTCGTTTGTGCAACCCTGTTCGGGCTTTCCGCAATGATCTCGCCGTCGCGAGCAATGACAGTGGCAAAGGGACGGCCCCCTTCTTCCACATTCTTCATGGCGAGTTCAATCGTGCGCTTCACAAAATCCATGGGAATACCTCATTGATACGGTTTGAGCCAAGGCGTGGCAGACCGGCAAGTCGAGGTTACCTCCGGCCTGAAATAAGGTAAAAGACTCATTTCTGATGCGGCGCATAAGCTGGGCTTATCCGCGAACGCCACAACCGGACGCCCAGCGCCGCGCACGCCGTGGCCGTTGCAAGCGCGGTGACGGCAGGCCAGCCCCACTGGGAGAAGAGCAGGCCGCCGAGCCCGGCGCCCGCTGCCATGCCGATGAACATGCCGACAAACAACACGGCGTTCAGGCGGCTTCGCGCGGCCGGATCCAGGCCATAAACGATGGTTTGATGCGCGACCAGGGTGACCTGCACGCCAAGATCGAATCCCATTGCGCAGAGCGCCAGCGCGCGTGCCCGAACATGCGGCCGAGCTCGCCACCCTCCCCCTGGCTCGCCTTGCGCACTTACTACCGCAATGAAGTGAGGTTGATGCACGACGTCACCGGGGAAAAAGTGCGTTTCCCGATCCGCCCGCGCCTGAGCACCGACAATCTGTACGCACTGAGCAGCGCGGCGTCGCTCGGGGTCGGCGCCTGCATAGGTTCGACGTGGCTCCTCTCGGAAAGCCTTGCAAGCGGGCGTCTGTTGAGGCTCGCACCGCATTGGCATGCGTCGCCGCTGCCCATTTACCTGATCTATCCCCACGCACAGTTTTACCCAACGAGACTGACGCGCTTTGTCGAGATGATGCGCGAAGTCGTGCCGGCCATTATCGGGAACCAGGCGTAGCAACACGCCGAGCGCCGCATGCCTGTTCGGGTTCGAGCCGGCAAGGTTACGCACGCACAGATATAAGCCGAAGGCATTGCTTGTGATATTTTCCATAGGCGAATCTTATGGAGAACCCCATGCTTTTGCGGCACATCACCTACTTCCTGGCCGTGGCCGAGCACAGCAGCTTCACGCGCGCCGCCGTTGCCTTGCATGTCTCTCAACCCGCGTTGTCACAGCAGATCAAGCAGCTCGAGGAAACGCTCGGCACGCAACTGTTCGATCGCACCGGCCGCACGACGCGATTGACGGATACGGGCGAGGTGTATTTCCAATATGCCAGGCGCGCCCTGCAGGACCTGGAGGAAGGCAAGCGCGCGATCCACGATGTCAGCGACCTGAGCCGCGGGTCGTTCCGCGTGGCCGTCACGCCAACCTTCACGAACTATCTCGTCGGGCCGCTGGTCGAGGCCTACCACGCGCTGCACCCCAACGTCACGCTGACGCTTCGGGAAATGACGCAGGAACGCATGGAAGAGCTTCTCGTCGATGGAGAGCTCGACGTCGGCATTGCGTTCGAGGACGTGCGATCGCCGGACATCGAATCGCAGCGGCTGTTGGTGGAAACGCTGGCACTCGTAGTCGGTGCCGGCCATCCGCTCGCCAGGCGGCGAAAGATCGGCCTGCGAGCGCTGAACGACGAATCCCTGATTCTGCTCACGTCCGAGTTCGCAACCCGCGATCAGATCGACCTCTATTGCCGCCAGCACGAAATTCGCCCCCGGGTGCTGATGGAGGCGAATTCGCTGAGCACCGTCGTTGAAATCATTCGACGAACCCCGCTCTCCACGCTGCTGCCCGCGAAGATTGCGAGCGCCCAGCAGGGTCTCGTCGCGATCGCGTTGGACCCCATGCTGTTACAGCGCACCGCGGTCATCATGCAACGAAAAGGCGCATATCAGACGGCGGCCGCCCGCGCTTTCATCGCGCAGGCATTGCAGCAAGGCGCATCCAGATCCGTGTGATCAGGCAATCGAGGGAATCGCGCTATCTCGAATGGCGAATTGATTATCGCCGGGCTGATCTGGAAGCGCGCTTCGCGCCAGTGATTGATTAGCGATCCTCAATGCCAGGGGAAGCCACCGGCTGGACCGGTTGAACGGCCCTGGCACCTGTTGAACGTGCACCCTTGCGCGAAGCCTTCGACTCGCTTCCCAGACTCACACCCGTCGCTCAACTGTCAGGTGGGCGCGCCGGCACCTTCTGCCAGCCGCCGGGGCAAGACCGGACGTAGGGATAGTAGCCCTGCGGCCTCGCGCAGTAGTACCAGAAGGCGAGTTGCGGTGCGCCGCCGCCCTGGTCTTCCATATCGGCATCACCCGCCTGTCCCTGAGCCTGCCCCTGAGCCTGTCCCTGCTCGACGTATTCGCTGGGTTGCAACAGGTCGCCGGAGACGTACGGGTAGTAGACGCTGCCGTAGTACGGCGGGTAGTAGTACGGATAGAACGGATAGCCGTAGACGAAGCCCGGACCGAAGTAGAAGCCGATGCTCACGGACCCGCAACAGCCGTACCAGCCGTGGTAGTAGCCCCCGTGGTAATAGCCCCCGTGGTAATAGCCCCCGTGGTAATAGCCCCCATGGTAATAGCTGCCGTGATACCAGCCGCTACCGTGATATCCGCCGTTCCAGTTACCGCCGTTCGAACCCCCACCGCTCCAGCTGCTGCCATGGTTCACGCCACCGTAGCCCCCACCGCTCCAGCTGCTGCCGTGGTTCACGCCTCCGTAGCCACCACCGCTCCAGCTGCTGCCGTGGCTCACGCCTCCGTAGCCACCACCAGAGCCGCCGCCGCGATACCAGCCGCCGCCTCTACCGGCGCTAGCCGCGGCGCTCATGGACAGCGCCACCAGTACGAACAGCAGCCGGCACAATCCGTGCCTTGTCATGATGTTCACCTCGATCGCTCGCGCAGGGTCCGGCACGACACCGTGTTCGCATCCGCCGGCTCCGGATGGACCACCGCCCCAGCAGCGTCAGTCCCATAGATCAGTTTAGGCGGCAGGACGGCATTTTTCCTGCATGACGATGGATCACGCGCATGCCGTCGAGGCGTCGATCAAACGCCGATTGAAAATGCGGCGCCTGACTGTTAGTTGCAACACCCTTCGACCAGGCCGCGCGAGGCACGGGCTTCCGCCCAAGCCCGTGCCAGAGCGCACGGATGCGGACTTATCCCGTCGCCGCCGCGCTCCCGCCGAGATACGCGGCACGCACGCGGCTGTCCTGCGCCAGCTCCTGGGACGCGCCCGCGAGCGCCACGTTGCCGCTCTCCAGCACGTAGGCCCGATGCGCGATGCGCAGCGCCTGCCGCACATTCTGCTCGACGAGGAGCACCGCCGTGCCTTCGGTGCAGATGGCCGCGATCATGCCGAAGATCGCGCGCACGAGTTTCGGCGCGAGCCCCATCGACGGTTCGTCGAGCAGCACGAGCCGCGGCTTGAGCATCAGCGCGCGCGCGATGGCCAGCATCTGCTGCTCGCCGCCGCTGAGCGTTCCGGCCAGTTGTGCGCGGCGCTCGCCAAGGCGTGGGAAGGTCTCATAGAGGGCTGCGATCCGGCGCTCGAGCGCGGCGGCGTCGCGCCGCATCAGATAGCCACCGAGCCGCAGGTTCTCCTCGACCGTCAGCACACCGAACATTCTGCGCCCCTCGGGCACGTGCCCAATGCCGAGCGCGACGATCCGATGGGCCGGCAGCCCGGTCAGCGCTTGTCCGTCGAGCGCGATATGGCCGCCGCGCGGGCGCAGCAGGCCCGAGATGGTCCTGAGCGTGGTGGTCTTGCCCGCGCCGTTGGCGCCGAGCAACGCAACGATCTCGCCCGGCCCGACGTCGAGCGAAATACCGTGCAGCACTTCAATGTTGCCGTAACTCACGCGCAGATCGCGGACCTCTAGGAGCCCCACAGCGATTCCTCCCCGTCGGCGGCATTGCTGGCGTCGTCGTCTTCGTCGGCCGTGCCCAGATAAGCGTCGATCACACGCACATCGCTCTGGATCTGCGCGGGCGGCCCTTCGGCGATCATGACGCCATGATCCATCACGATGATCCGGTCCGATACGCCCATCACCAGCGTCATATCGTGCTCGATCAGCAGCACCGTGACGCCCAGCGCACGAATGCGCCGGATCAGCTCCATCAGCGCCTGCTTCTCGGTCGGATTCATCCCGGCGGCCGGCTCGTCCAGCAGGATGAGGCGCGGGTTGCTGGCGAGCGCGCGGGCGATCTCCAGCCGGCGCTGGTCGCCGTACGGCAGATCGGCCGCATACTCGCTCGCCCGCCCGCCCAGTCCGACCATGTCGAGCCAGCGCATGCCTTGCGCTTCATGCTCGGCCGCTTCGGCGCGCGCGGAGGGCGTGCCCGCCAGCTCGGCGAGCAGCGGTGTATGCAGGCGGTGGTCCATGCCCGTCAACACGTTCTCGAATGCGCTCATATGCCCGAAGAGGCGAATGCCCTGAAACGTGCGGGCGATGCCTCGATGCACGTTGCGGTGCGGCGCGCCGCCACTCAGTGGAGTGCCGCACCAGAGCATGCGCCCCCCGCTCGCGCGGGTCACACCCGTGAGGCAGTTGAACACCGTGGTCTTGCCCGCGCCGTTCGGGCCGATCAGCGCAAGAATCTCGCCGCTGCGCACCTCGAAGCTGATGCCGCCGATCGCCATCACGCCGCCGAAGCGGCGCATGAGGTCGCGCACCTCGAGCAGCGTCTCGCCCGCGGCGGCGGCACCAGGCGGCGCTGGCGCAGCGGCAGCAACCGGCGGCACGGCGGAGAGATCCGCCCGCGGCATGGCGCGCCTCGCGCGCACCGGCCACAAGCCTTGCGGGCGCAGCAGCATCAGCACCACGAGCGCCACGGCGAATCCGAAGATGCGCCAAAGGTTCAGAAAGCGCAGCATCTCCGGCACGCCAGCAACGATGATCGCGCCCAGAATCACGCCGGGAATGCTGCCGCGCCCGCCGAGCACGACCACGATGAGGATCGTTACGGACTGCAGATAAGTAAATCCGGTGGGATCGATGGTGCCGAAACGCGCGGCAAAGAGGCTCCCTGCGATCCCGCCGATCAGCGCGCCCATCACGTACGCCAGCAGCTTCACGCGCAGCGTTGCGACGCCGACCGCCTCGGCGGCGGCTTCGTCCTCGCGGATGCTCGTCCACGCGCGCCCGAGGCGTGAGCGGCCGAGCCGCACGGCGAACAGCAGCACGACGATCAGGAACGCCATGCCCAGCTCGTAGACCGCGCGCGGCGAGCTGATCTCATAGCCGAACAAGCCCGGGCTGGCAATGCCGTAGATGCCGTTCGGGCCGCCGGTAATTTCGAGGTTGGTCGCGACGATGCGGGTGATTTCGCCAAAGCCCAGCGTCACGATCGCGAGATAGTCGCTGCGCAGGCGCAAGGTCGGATAGCCGATGACGATCCCCGACAGGCCGGCGAACCCGAGACTGAACGGCAGCGTCTCCCAGAACGAGAAGCCCAGCAGCGTTTCGAGCAGCGCCGTCGTATATGCGCCGATGGCGAAAAAGGCCGCATAGCCGAGATCGAGCAGCCCTGCGTAGCCGACGACGATATTCAGCCCGAGCCCGAGAATCGAGTAAGTGACGATGGTCAGCGCGACGTCGATCACGTAGTTGCTGGAGAACGCGGGCAGCGCGATGGCCACCGCAAGCAGCGCGGCAGTGGCAAGCGTGGGCCGCGCGGCCATCGAAACCGGTGCGCGCATGGGCTACATCCTCTCCACGACGCGTTCGCCGAACAGGCCCGTGGGTTTGACCACCAGCACGGCGATCAGGACGCCGAACACGAACACATCGGTCCAGCGCGAGGACACATAGCCCGCGCCGAACGCCTCGAGCAGCCCGATCAGGAAGCCGCCAGCCATGGCGCCCGGAATGTTGCCGATGCCGCCGAGCACCGCCGCCGTGAACGCACGCAGGCCGAGCACGAAGCCCATGAAGAAGTTGATCTGCGTGTAGTACAGGCCCTCCATCACGCCGGCCACGGCGGCGAGCACCGAGCCAATGAAGAAGGTGAGATGGATCATCCGCTCGACATCGATGCCCATCAGGCGCGCCGCATCCTGGTCGATGGCGAGCGCGCGCATCGCGGTGCCCAAAAACGTATGGTGTACGAAGAAGTAGAGCGCGAGCATCAGCGCAAAACTGGCGGCCACGATGCCGATCTGCGCATACGTGATGCGCACGTCGTGCAGATTCAGGCCCGCCTGGGCCAACAGGTGCGGATAGGTCCTGAAGCCGGCGCCATACATCAGCAGCACGGCGTTTTCGAGCAGCAGCGAAACGCCCAGCGCCGTGATGAGGATCGAGAGCCGCGGCGCGCGCAGCAAGGGCTGATAGGCAACCCGCGCGATGACGACGCCGAGCCCGCCGGTAGCCGCCATCGACGCCGCGAAGGCGGCCAGCAGCGCGAGCGCGAGCGGCAGGTGCGCGCTCGCGAGCGTTGCGAGCGAGGTCCAGCCGATGAACGCGCCGACCATGAACAGGTCGCCATGCGCAAAGTTGATCAGGCGGATGATGCCGTACACCATCGTATAGCCGAGGGCCACGAGCGCGTAGAACGAGCCGATCGTCAGCCCTTCGACGACGAACTGGAAAAAGGCGCTCATGGCCGCAACGAGGGCGCTGCCGCGCTCACTTCATGGTCACCCACTTGCCCGATGCGTCCTGCCGCTGGTAGGCCGCGAATTCGTCGTTGCGCACGATGATCGTGATGTAGACCGCCACGGCGCGGTCGCCCTTCGGATTGAACCCGATGGTCCCGGTCACGCCCGGATAGTCCTTGATCTTGTGCAGCGCGGCGATGATCGCGGCGGGGCTCGCCGACTTCGCATCGGCGATGGCTCTCGCGGTCACGCCCACGGCATCGTATTCATAGACCGAATACGGACCGGGGCCGTGGCCATAGGCCTTGGTGTAGTCGTCCACGAACCCGTGCGCGCCCGAAAGGAATTGCGCGAGCGGCGAGGTGGTGATGATCATGCCGTCGGCCGCCGGGCCCGCGGTTTTCATGAGCGTCGGGTCGTTGGTGCCGTCACCGCCCATGAGGGTCATCTTCAGCCCCAGTTGCCGCGCCTCCTTCACGATCAGTCCGGCCTCGGAGAAGTAGCCCGTGTAGTAGATCACGTCAGGGTGCAGCGACGCGACCTTGGTGAGCGTCGGCGAATAGTCCATCTGGCCCGGCGTGATCGAGTCGGCGTACACGACGTCGACGCCGTCTTTCTTGAGCGCCTCGACCGTGTTCTGCGCGAGCCCCT
The DNA here is from genome assembly GCF_004353915.1 of Paraburkholderia silviterrae. Classification (GTDB taxonomy): domain Bacteria; phylum Pseudomonadota; class Gammaproteobacteria; order Burkholderiales; family Burkholderiaceae; genus Paraburkholderia; species Paraburkholderia silviterrae. The sequence continues at coordinate 55,381 of NZ_SMRP01000020.1, forward strand.
TGGCATAGGTGGTGTTGTCGTCGATCACGGCGGCGCGCTTCGCGTGCAGCGAGTTCTTGATGAAGCTTGCCGCGAACGGGCCCTGTTCGTCATCGCGCCCGATGGTCCGGAACACGTTGTCGTAACCCATTTCCGTGAGCTTCGGGTTCGTCGACGCGTCCAGCACATAGGGAATGCCCGCGCGATGAAACGTCGACAACTCGGGCAGCGCGGCGCTCGAGCAATAACCGCCCGCCACGGCGGCCACGCCCGCGTCCACGAGCTTCTGCGCGGCCTGAACGGCCGTTTGCGCATCGCAGGCGTCGTCCTCGGGCACGAGCTCGATCTGCTTGCCGAGCACGCCGCCGGCCGCGTTGATCCTTGCGGCAGCGAGCTTGGCGCCGTCGACGATATCGGTGCCGGCATTGGCATTGCTGCCCGAGAGGGGCACCGGCACGCCAATCTTGATGGTCTGGCTGTGCACCGCGCCTGGAGCAAACGCGGCGAGCACTGCCAGCCCGAGGATCGTGGTGCCGAAGGTCTGCCGCAAAACGCGCGCGGCGCCGGGCAGGCCATTGTTCTGAATATTCATGTTCGTGACTCCTGTCGACCGCACGCGGCGCCTCAGGCCTCGCGCGGTCCCATGCAACGCTGCCAGTGAGTCCGGCCGGCCTTGCGCGAAGCGGCCAGGCCAGCGGTCAGTTAGCGCAACGTAATGATTCGTGACGCGTCGAGCGCCGCGTGTGTGGATAGAGCGTCGTGGTGAGGCGCAAGGACGCCCTCTTCATGATAGGTCTCGAAGACCGCCTGGCCGGTATAGGGTATGCGCGAATAAAGCCCACGCAAAAGCGCTGGCAGGCCTATATTTCGTGGAGGATGGCAGGGGGGCGCGCATGGAGACCATCGTGCTGGGCGCAGGCATTGCAGGAGTCACGACGGCATACTGGCTCGCGCAGGACGGCCGCGCCGTGACCGTGGTCGATCGGCGCGAAGGCGTTGCGCTCGAAACCAGCTTCGCCAACGCCGGGCTCGTCGCGCCGGGCCACTCTTACACCTGGGCCTCGCCGCGCGCGCCCGCAATCCTGCTCAAATCGCTGTACTCCGGGGGGCAGGCGCTGCAACTGCGGCTGAGCGCCGATCCGCACATGTGGGCGTGGTGCGCGCGGTTCCTGCGCAACTGCACCGCCGCCCGCTCGCGCGAGAACACGGCGCGCAAAGTCCGCCTGTGCCGTTACGCGCAGGAGCAGTTGCAGCAATTGACCGCGAAGGAGCAGCTGCAATACGACCGGATCAGCCGCGGCCTCCTCTATCTCTATCGCGATGCAGCGTCGTTCGCACGCGGCTGCTCGCACATGTCGATCCTCACGGAAAACGGCTTGCAGCTCGAAACGCTGGACGCGGCTCAGGTGCTCGCGCGCGAGCCGGCACTCGAGCACGCGCGCGAGACGATCGCCGGCGCAATCTATTGCCCCACCGACGAAAGCGGCGACGCGCGCCAGTTCACCCGCGAGCTGCAGAAGGTATGCGAGCGGCTTGGCGTGAGTTTCGTGTTCGATACTCCGATTAGCCGCATCGAAGCGTCGGGCGACCGGGTCACCGGCGTGCGTACGCCGCAAGGGCTGATCGAAGGGGACGACTTCGTGCTCGCACTCGGCTCGTATTCGCCGATCCTCGCGCGAGCGCTCGGCTACAGGCTGGCGATCTATCCCGTCAAGGGCTATTCGGCGACATTTCCGGCCGGGCCCGAACACCGCCCCCCGCATATCGGCGGCGTGGATGAAGACCATCTCGTCGCGTGGGCGCGCTTCGGCGAACGGCTGCGCTTTACCGCGACGGCCGAGTTCGCGGGCTACGACACGCGCCACGAGCCCGCGGACTTCGCGCCGATGCTGCGTGCGGCGCGCGAGCTCTTCCCCAACGGCGCCGACTACACGAAGCCGAGCTACTGGGCGGGACTGCGTCCGATGACGCCCGAGGGCACGCCCTTGATCGGCCGCACGCGCCACCGCAACCTGTTCCTGAACACGGGTCATGGCCACATGGGCTGGACGATGTCTTGCGGCACCGCACAACTGCTTGCCGACATCATGGCGGGGCGCACGACCGAGCTCGATCTCGCAGGGATGACCATCACATGAACCCCACGCCCCTGCAGCGCGATGCCTACACGAAGCTCGATTTCGCACTCGACGCGGGAATCGCGCAGCGCGCGGCGATCGGCCTTGTCGTGCTGGCGACCGACCACACGATCGAACACGAATGGCGTCAACTGCTGCGGCAGCCCGGCGTGGCCTTCTACGAAAGCCGGCTCGCGAACTCGCCCGATATCACGCCGGCGCGGCTTGCCGAGATCGAGTCGCGCATCGCGCCTGCGGCCGCCCTGCTGTTGCCCGGCGAGCCGCTCGACGTGGTGGCGTTCGGCTGCACCTCGGCGTCCATGGTGATCGGCGAGGAGCGCGTGTTCGAGCGCATCCGCGAGGCGCGTCCCGGCATTGCGTGCACGACGCCGATCACGGCCGCGGTAGCGGCTCTCAAGGCGCTGCAGGCATCGCGCATCGCGCTCTTGACGCCCTATATCCGCTCGATCAACGATTTCATGCGCGACTATATTGAAGCGCGCGGCATTGCCGTGACGCGTATGGCGTCGTTCGAACTCGCGGACGACAACGAGGTCGCCCGCATCGACGCCCCTTCGCTTTGCGCGGCCCTCGAGCCGCTCGCGCGAGAGGCCGACGTGGACGCCGTGTTCGTCTCCTGCACGAGCCTGCGTGTCGCGAGCCTCGTGCCGCAGCTCGAAGCGGCGAGTGGCAAGCCCGTGCTGTCGAGCAACTACGCGATGGCGTGGCACGCATTGCGTCTTGCCGGCGTGGGCGATAGCGAGCCGCAGCTCGGGCGATTGTTTGCGACATAGTCCGGGATCGCCCCGTATTTCTGTTCCATCACCTTCCCCGGGGGAACCACGGCATGTCGAACTATCCCGCCGCCTATCAAGTCACCAAAGGCTCCGTCCTGAACGTCGACAAGTCCTTTTATTCCGCGATCGCGCAACGCCACGACGCGCGGCAGCGCATCGAATCGTACGTCGTGCCGATCCGCAGCGGCTTCGCGTGGACGGTGCCGGCGGGCCACGTGTTCCGCATCGTTACGCTGGAGGGCCCGCAGGTTGCCGACTTCAACATGTGGCACCAGCACAATCCACGTGAGCGCATGTGGGCGTCGCGCACGCGCCAGTTGCAGGCCGCGCACGTGACGACGTTCGACCGCATCTGGTCGACGCTGCCCTACTTGCGCCCGATGGTCACGATCACCGACGACACGCTCGCCGGCTACGGCGTCGACGGCGACGGCGGCCGCGTGCACGACCTGCTCGGCACGCGCTGCGACCCCTACGTGAACAAGCTGCTGACCGGCGAGGATTTCCATTTCCATTGCCACTCGAACCTAGTTCGCGCGATCGCGCCGTACGGGCTCACCGAATTCGACGTGCACGACGTGCTCAACGTGTTCCAGTGCACGGGCCTGAACGACGACGACAAATACTTCATGAAGGCCTGCCCCGCGAAGCCTGGCGACTATCTCGAGTTCTTCGCCGAGATCGACCTGCTGTGCGCGATGTCCACATGCCCCGGCGGCGACCTCTCGGTGCCGATGTGGGGCCCCGATGCGCGCGACCCTATCGACGTTTGCCGGCCGCTCGGGGTCGAGGTGTACAGGCTCGAGGCGAGTCTGCTCAAAGGCTGGTCGTCGCCACCGGTCGCGCCGTACAAAGGCCAGCACGGAATGCAGCCGCCGCAGGCAGACTGGCAGCACGGCAAGAAGGTCTGATCCAGGCCCAGGCACGGTGCAACGCTGCGTGCATTTATCATCAGGAAACCGAATCATCGCTTGCGGCCTGCCCTTCTTCGAGCCGTGCCCCTCCTTCAGCCGAGCTTGATTGCCGCCATGCTCGCGGAGCGTTTGAACGGCGGCGAGGCGCGCGGCTCGTGAAATCACCATGCCCGGCCATTCGACATTACCCGCTGAATCGTCGAGAATCGGTGCAGCGCGTTGGCTCGGGTCAGCTATCAAGCTGCCCGGCATCGCGTCCCGCGTTCACGTGAATCAAGAGGGGGAAAGCTCAGTGGCAATCGTTGGAGTAATGGGTTCGGGCAAGGTCGAATGGGAAGCGCTGTCGACGCCGCTTGGCAAATGGATCGCTGAGCAAGGCTTCGATTTGCTGACTGGCGCGGGGTTTGGCGTCATGCTTTCGACTGCGCGTGCATTCTCGACTACGCACGGCCGCAAGGGGCGATCCATCGGGATCATGCCCAGCGAGCCCCATCCTGTGCGCGGTTTTGCGCCTCTGCAGGGCTACCCCAATCCGTATATCGACTTGCCGATCCTCACGCCACTGCCGCGCAAGCTGGCCGAGGCGCCAGACGACGCGTTGAACCGGAACTACGTGAACGTGCTCACGAGCGACGTAGTCGTGGCGCTGCCCGGGAACCAGGGAACCCTCGACGAAATCCGGCTGGCGACGCGCTTTGCAAAACCCCTGATTTGCATCGGCCCGATCGACGCCTTCGATGGCGTGCCGCCGGGTACGCGAATCGTCTCCGCGCTCGAGGACGTCTATCAGTTCGTGCTTGCCACAACAGGCTCGATCGACGAAACAGCACCACGCCCATCCTGATCCTCAGGCCAGCGAGACAGTCTCGCTGGCCGCCTGCCGGCTAGCGCAGCGCCCGTGCCGCACGATCCGCTGCACGGCCCATGCCGCTACCGCGCGCAATCGGCCAGCAGATTCGCCAGCACCGATGCGCCTTGCGCGAGGTGCACCGGGTCGGCGTCCTCCGCCTCGTTGTGGCTGAGCCCGGCCCTGCACGGCACAAACACCATCGCGGTCGGCGCGACGTACGAGAGATTCGCGGCGTCGTGGCCCGCGCCGCTGCACATCTCCAGGTACGGATAGCCGGCGGCGGCCGCCGCCTGCCGCACGCGCGCCACACACTGCGCATCGAACACCACCGGCTCATACTCGGCCACCTTCTGCACCCCCACGCTCGCGCCACGCAACGCGGTGCGTTGCAGACAGATGGCTTCGATGTCGGCAACGAGCCGTTGCAGCGCCGGCTGCGAAGGATGGCGCACGTCGACGCTGAACCTGACCTTGCCGGGTATCGTGCTCGGCGAGTTCGGCTGGCACGCGACATGGCCTACGGTCACGCGCGCATCGGCATCGAAGCCATGACCGTGCTCCACGATCGCGGCGATCATTGCGGCCGCCGCGCCCATCGCGTCCCGACGCACACTCATCGGCGTCGTGCCCGCATGCGATTCGAAGCCTGTCACCGTGACGTCGAGTTCGTAGATGCCTTGCACACCGGTCACGACACCGATCGGCATGCCGGCATTCTCCAGCACCGGGCCTTGCTCGATATGCGCCTCGAAATAGGCTTTCGGCATCTGCCGCTCGCGCTCGGGGCCGGCAAAGCCGGTGCGCTCGAGCTCCTGCCCGAGCGGCACGCCCGTGTGCATGCACGGCCGCTCGCGAGCGTAGTCGAGATCGAGCTTGCCGGCATACACCGCGGAGCCCATCATGCCGGGCGTGAAGCGCGAGCCCTCTTCATTGGTCCATGCCACGACCTCGACCGGATGGCGGGTGGCGATGCCGAGTTCATTGAGCGTACGAATGGCCTCGAGGCCGGCGAGCACGCCGTAGACGCCGTCGAAGCGGCCGCCGAGCGGCTGCGTGTCGAGATGGCTGCCGCACATCACGGCAGGCGCGCCGGGCAGTGTGCCCGGCCGGCGCGCGAACACGTTGCCGATCGGATCGATGCGGATTTCGCAGCCGGCCTCCTCGCACCAGCGGATGAAAAGGCGCCGGCCCTGCGCGTCCTCGTCGGTCAACGCGAGCCTGCAGTTGCCGCCGTGCGCGGTCGCCCCTATCGTCGCCATCTCCATCAGCGAATCCCAGAGCCGTTGCTGATTAACGAGGATCATCGTGGTCGCTCCTGAAAAGTACCGAGCATATATACTTGGCACGATAAGGAAAATTCAAAAATTTTTTACGCACGATAAATTTCTCTTTTCATGCAGCATTCCCCCGCGATCCCGCCCTCCTGCACCGCCAGCGGCTCATGAAGCTCAAGCAACTCCATGCATTTCTCGCCGTGGCCGAGCACCGGACCATTCGTGGTGCGGCGAGAGCGCTCGGCGTCACGCAGCCGGCGGTCAGCAGCATCGTGCGCGAGCTCGAACTCGATCTGGGTGCGCCGCTCGTCACGCGCAGCGTCAAGGGGATTGCGCTGACCGAGTACGGCAGTGCGTTTGCCATTCGTGCGCGGCTGATCGTCGAGGAGATGCAGCGCACGCGCGACGAAATCGAGCAATTGCGGCTGGGCACGACCGGATCGGTGTCGCTTGCGGTCAGCCCGACCGTTGCGCTGACGATCCTGCCTCGCGCGTTCGATGCGTTCACGCGCAGCCTGCCCGGCGCGACCGTGAGCTTCGACGACGCGCTGAGCGCAACCGATCTCGCCCGGCTGCGCGACGGCACGCTCGATTTCATCGTCACGCATCGGCTGCCGGACGCGCTGCCCGACACTGGGGAATTTTCGAGCATTCCGTTGTTCCGCACGGTGTTCGTGGTCGTGGCGAGAAGCCGGCACCGGCTTGCGCGCGCCCGATCGCTGCGCGAGCTAGGCGACGCCCAATGGTGCGTGCCGCAATACGGAGAAGACGGCAAGGACCTGATCCGCTCGATCTTCATTCCGCTGGGGATCGATGTGCCGAAGCGGGTGATCCATTGCCCCTCGTTTTCCGCAACGCTCGGGCTCGTCTCGCAGACCGACGTGCTCGGCGTGTTCGCCCGGCCGCTCGTCGACGTCGAGCACCGGCCGCGCGGGATCATGGCGTTGAATCTCGTCGAGCCGCTGCCGCAATTGACGGTCGCCATTGTGATGCGGCGGCACGCGTTGCTGACGCCGGCCGCGCTGCGTTTCATCGAATGCCTGAAGGCCGCGTCGGCGGTCGTCGCGGGCCAAGGCGATAGCCAATGAGAGAAGCCACGGCGGACCCCGCCGGATATTTGAATTGCAAGAACCTTCAATACAAGGAAAAGGAGCACGTATGAAGCTTTCGAAATGCCTGTTGCTGATGGCGTTGTCGCTGTCCGCTACGGGTTACGCGCAAACCTCGCAGACCTATCACCTCGGCGAAGGCCAGACCGGCTTTGGCGAAGGCCAGAGCACGCCGTCACGCGGGCATGCGAGTTCTACCCCGCCCCCTGCGGCAGCGAAATCCAAATCGAAGCCAAAGCACAAGCAGCATCATCGGCGCCAAACGCAGGCCCGTTCGCCACTTCAGGACCCGTACTCGCGGAGCTGAGCGAGAGACCATGAAACTGGCGCATCGCCGGATTCGCATCCGCGATCCGCGCGTTCGTAATCGAGCGCATCGCGATGCGTGGCCGAAAATGAAAAATCCCTGCGCGGCGTAATCCGCCAGGCAGGGATCTTGCCGGGCGCAAGCCCAGCGGTACACGCGGCCTGAGACTCAGCTCATATGAAGTCCGCCGTTAAGCGAAAAGTCAGCGCCTGTCGAAAATCCCGCTTCGGCCGAAGCCAGCCATGCGCATATGGAGGCGATCTCGTGCGGTTCGCCCAGACGCCGCACCGGAATGCTTGCGACGATTTTCTCCAGCACTTCCGGTTTCACGGCGCGCACCATGTCTGTGCCAATGTATCCAGGCGAAACGGTATTGACCGTTACCCCCTTGGTAGCAACTTCCTGGGCTAGCGCCATCGTGAAGCCGTGAATGCCCGCTTTGGCGGTCGAGTAATTCGTCTGACCAAACTGGCCCTTCTGGCCGTTGACCGACGAGATGTTGATGATGCGCCCCCATCCGCGATTCACCATTCCGTCAATGACTTGCTTGGTCACGTTGAAGAGACTGGTGAGATTGGTGTCGATCACGGCGACCCATTCTTCGTGGGTCATCTTGCGAAATACGACGTCTCGCGTAATTCCCGCATTGTTGACGAGCACGTCAACTTCGCCGACCTCCGACTTCACCTTCTCGAAGGCCTTGGCTGTAGATTCCCAGTCGGCGACATTACCCTCGGAAGCGACAAAATTGAAACCAAGTGCTTTTTGATCCTCGATCCATTTTGCGCGGCGTGGTGAATTCGGGCCGCAACCGGCGACGACCGTAAAGCCGTCACTGTGCAGCCGCTGGCAGATTGCGGTTCCAATGCCACCCATTCCACCAGTTACATAGGCAATGCGCTGTGCCATAACTCCTCCAAACATTTCTGGGTTGTATAACGAACGGCTTCTACGGGAGGATAAAAGCTAGTTTGCATCAGCATACGATGTAGCGGCGATGGGCACTATCCCTTATGGAAATACCGGGCTGCGCACGCGCATAAATAGCGCTTTGTCTTTTTCCGCAACAGCTATCGTGGCCGAGACGATAATTTGACGCCGATCAAATAAAAAATCGAGAAAATGCATGGCGAATATTTTTCGCTCTTGAGCGGCCATGCGAAATGACGGTTCGACTCCGATAGAAAATCATTGGAACGCCAATGAATTGAGGGACGGAAACGGGCGGCAAGGCTATTGTCAGCGTCATTCCTTGCGCGTCTTCGGCTGCGGGATTGGCCGGGGCGGCTCAGATCCGCGCGGCGTCGGCTCTCTCGTGCATGCGTCCGGGGGCATGACACTGGGCACGTCGTCGCGGCAGCACGCATAGACCGGAAACCCGTACGCATTCGTGCCGATGATGGTCGTTGGCCCGTGCAGCGGGCATACCGCTTTCATGACGCCTCCCAAAATTCGCAAAAAACACGTCCTATGTTACGCGCAGATTGTCGGCGTGACACCGCCCACCGCGCCATAAACGCGAGCCCGCCGAGCGCATCGAACATCGATCGATCTGGATAGCACTACTGCGTAACGCTCCAAATTTACCGGCAGTGATCCGACTCCCTGGGCGCGATAAGTTGTATAGACATATTGCGATGACCCCCTATCGGTGTAAACCCTGGAAACGGCCCGCATCCGCCTGCCAGGGCAAATACCTAAGTTTGGGTTTCCCGATTCATTTTCAAGATAATTTCCCCTAATTCAAGCCATTTCACGCCGATCACGGCGGCTTCCTGAACGCCCGAGCGCGCACTCCGCGGAACCTCCCGAACTCATCTCACCGTTCTCGCTTGCACGCGTCAAGGCAGGTGGTCTAGACTGCGTGACAGTTTCATCGAGGGCGCGAAGCCGCTCGCACAATAAAGGCGCCAATTACTGCAGTTCATCCAATCGGCCGCGCGGAGCTTGCCCGTCGCGCCGACCAATTCAGGGGAACAAGTCATGAACCGGATCGTCAAGTTTCTCGTAGTCTCGCTTGCCGCAGCACCGCTCGTTTCGTTTGCTGAGGATACCTCAACGATCCGCTGGGGCGTCGACCCCACCTATCCGCCGTTCGAGGCGAAGCAGCCTGACGGTTCGATCGCCGGCTTCGACATCGATCTGCGCAACGCGATCTGCGCGCAGCTCCACGCGAAATGCGTGTGGGTCGAGCAGGGTTTCGACGGCATGATTCCCGCACTGCATGCAAAGAAGTTTGACGTGATCATGTCGGCCATGACCGCCACCGACGATCGTCTGAAGCAGATCGACTTTTCAAACAAGCTCTATTCGTCGCCGGGTGCGCTCGTCGCGCCGGTGGGGTCCAAGCTGCAGCCGACTGTCGCGTCGCTGGTCGGCAAGCGTATCGGCATCGACCAGGGCACGACCCAGGAAGTCTACGCGAAGGCCGAATGGGCGCCCAAGGGCGTCACGATCGTGACGTACCAGAACCAGGATCAGGTCTACGCCGACCTCGTCAACGGCCGCCTCGACGCCACCTTCCAGGACAAGACGCAGGCCGGTTATGCGTTCCTCGACACGCCGCGCGGCAAGGGTTACGCATTCGCCGGCGGTGACGTCACCGATGCGCGCATCACCGGCTATGGCGTCGCAATGGGGCTGCGCAAAGGCGATACCGACCTGAAGAGCCGTCTGAACGGCGCAATCGCCGCGATTCGTGCGAACGGCACCTATCAAAAGATTGCGGCGAAATATTTCGACTTCGACATCTACGGCGCAACGCAATGAATTCAATCACCGGGAGGGCAACTATGGCCATGAATATTCGTGAACGTGTCGAGAAGGCGGTCACGCCCGAGCTCATCAATGCGTTCCGCACGGAAGGCGCCGTGTGCATCAAGGGCATTTTTTCGGCGGACGAAATCGAGGCGCTCAAGGCAGGCATCGACAGCAATCTCGCGTATCCGAGCGCACGCTCGAAGGTTGCGAGCCGGCCCGAAGATCCGGGCTGGTTCTTCGAAGACTTCTGCAACTGGGAGCACAACGCCGCGTATCGCGAGTTCATTGCGCGCTCGCCCGCACCTTCGGTTGCGGCCGCGTTGATGGGCGTCGATACGGTCCGTCTGCATCATGACCACCTTCTCGTGAAGGAGCCGGGCACGCAGCAGCGCACGCCATGGCATCAGGACCAGCCCTACTACAACATCGAGGGCGACGACAACGTCAGCATGTGGATTCCGGTCGACCCGGCCCCGCTCGAATCGACGCTCGAATTCGTCGCGGGCTCGCATCGCGGCCCGTGGCTAATGCCGCGCACCTTCATGGACAAGGAGGCGAAGTGGTTCCCCGAAGGCAGCCTCGCCGATCTTCCGGACATCGAAGCAAATCGCGATGCCTTCCCGATCCGGCACTGGGCGCTGGAGCCGGGCGACATGGTGTGCTTCCGGATGCTGACGCTGCATGCGTCGGGCGGCACGCGCAACCGGCGGCGCGCGTTCTCGATCCGCTTCGTCGGCGATGACATCCGCCATGCGCCGCGCCGCTGGACAACGTCGCCCGATTTCCCCGGGCTCGCCGAAGCGCTGCCAGAGGGCGCGCCGCTCGAGCATCCGCTGTTTCCGGTCCTGTGGTCGAAGAGCGATGGGCAGGTGAACGCGCTCTGAAAACGCGGCACAACGGGCGGGCGGCGGACCAATGGGCCGCCGCCCGCTTTCTTGCTAGCGGCAAAGCCGTTACGAATCAGATCTGATGACGCGTTGCACCGGGCTTGAAGCGCGAGCCGAGCCGATAGCGGTTGCCCGGGTGCACGAAGCGCACGAACGTGACGGGCAGCCCGTTGGTCCATGTCCGGCGCGTGAGCGTCAGGCACGGTTCGTCAGCGCGCATGTCGAGCAGTTTGGCCTGCTCGGCAGTCGGCATCGTCGCATCGACGACATGCTCGATCTCGAGCTCGTAATGCGAGACGTTGTTGTACAGATACTCGGACGGGGGCTCGGCCTGGAAGTCCTGATCGATGAAATTCGGCGCGGCGGCCGGATTCACGTACCGTTCCTCGAGCTGAATCGGCCGGCCGTTCTCCTCATGCACGCAAACCACATGGAACACGGGTGCATTGACCGGCAGGCCAAACGCAGCCGCGACCTCGGACGACGCGAGCCCGCGCGCCTGGCTGATGACGTGGCAGCGATATTGATGCCCGCGCGCGTGGATCTCGTCGCGCACGTGCGCGATCATCAACAGATTCGATTGCGGCTTTTCCTCGGCGACGAAGGTCCCGACGCCAAGGATGCGCTGCAACGCGCCTTCGTCGGTCAACTCGCGCAGCGCCCGATTCACGGTCATGCGTGCGACGCCAAGCTCAGCGGCGAGATCGAGTTCCGAGGGAATCCGCTCCCCGATCTTCCAGTCGCCGGTTTGAATGCGCTTGCGAACGAGTGCTTTGATCTGCTGAAACGGCGCGTCGACCTTTTTGATCATCGAGGGTCCTGCCAGGCGGGCGGCGAAAAGGGAGATTCTAGCGCCTGCGCGCTCGCCAACAAAATGGCCAGCGTCGTATCAGCGATGCTGGCCAGGCTGCAATGTCTTCGAACCTTCGAGTATTGACGACATTGGCGGGCGTTGCGAATCGCCTAAGCGCCCGAAAGCGCTCCAGCAAGCTCCCGCAGCAACTTCGCGCCATCCCCGCGCCATGCGCTGCCGTGCATGCACGCAAGCGTGGACGGCGCGGTGGCAATCAGTTTATCGAGCAGCGCTCCGGCATGCCGGGTGTGCGAGTAGTAGTCCATCTCGTGCCGGAATGCCTCGCTGGGGCCCAGAATGTCCGACTCCGTGAGTGCCGGCAGGTCCGCTCCAGGCTGGGTAAGGAGATCGCTGCACAGCAATGTGCGGGTGCGCTCTTCAAAAAGGACCCCGCATTCCCAGGCATGCGGAAGGTGTGGCGTATCGAGCCAGCGGATGCTATGCGATCCTAACGAAATTAGCTCGCCGTCAGCGAGTGCCCTGGGCGCCCTGTCTGCGAGGTCCTCGATCGATACGAGGGCGGCCACCGTGCCGCACAGCGGCGAAGACTGCGGCGCGGCCGCCAGCCATTCGTTGAGCGAGCCGCACTCGTCGGCCTCGACATGGGAAAAGGCGATGTAGCGCAGCTTCTCGATCGGCAATACGCTTGCGGCCGCTTCACGCACCAGCGGGAACATCCTGCGCGGGCCCGTGTGGAACAGCAGCGGTTGATCGTCGAGAATGAGGTATTGGTTAAACGAGAAACCCTGCGCGCCCACGATCTGAACGGGTGTGTTGATGCGATAAATCCCGTCCGCCACCTCGTGAACGTTCGTTCCCGATTGCCGATTCGTAACGGTCATGGAGCACTCCAAGCCATACGTAAGGAAGACACCCATTAAACATTGCATGGCTTCGGGCGTCAACGTCCGTGCCAGGGCCTGTTCACGCCAATAACAGGCCCTCAAGCCGCAGCGCGGCAGGCGATGCTTACGAAAGCCTTCCGCCCGGCCATGAAATAACCCAGCATGGCATCGCGCGCGACACAATATTTTCCTTCCCGGATCGTCAACACGGGTATGGAACCGCCGCCCACCCCAAAACCGCTGACCGCGCAGGATCGCGAAATCGCCGACGCCGTCGCCCGCGAGCGCCCGAGGCTGCGCAATTTCATTCGCCGCCGGGTCATCGATCAAGACGAAGCCGAGGACATTCTCCAGGACGTTTTCGAGGAGCTGGTCGAGGCGTGGCGCCTGCCGGACCCTATCGAGCAGGTTGGCGCGTGGCTGTTTCGTGTCGCGAGAAACCGCATCATCGACCGCTTCCGCAAGAGGAAGGAAACACCGCTGCCGGACGCCGCGCAGGAGGACGACGAATACCGGCTGGATCTCGCACTGCCCTCAGCCGATGGCGGACCCGAGGCTGCTTACGCTCGCGCGGCGCTACTCGACACCCTGCGCGCCGCACTCGACGAACTGCCCGCAAACCAGCGTGAGGTCTTTATCGCCCACGAACTGGATGGGCGCAGCTTCAAGGAGATGGCGGCCGCGACCGGCGTTGGCGTCAACACGCTGCTGGCGCGCAAGCGATACGCGGTGCTGCATTTGCGCGAGCGCCTGCGCTCGTCGTACGACGGCCTGGAAATTTGAACCGAAGGAGAACTGAATGATGTTTCGCCGAAAATTTTTTGCCAAAGCCCTGCTGATCTTGCTGAGCATCGCGCTATTGGGCTGGATCGTCATGGGGCTGTGGAACTGGATCCTCCCTGCTCTCATTGTCAATGCCCATGCGATCGACTATCCGCGTGCGATCGGTCTGCTGGTTCTCTGCCGCATCCTGTTCGGCGGATTCCGCGGGCATGGCGGCTGGCACAAGCACAGGCAATGGCAGCAGTGGCAGGCCATGACGCAGCAGGAGCGCGAGCAGTTTCGCAATGGCTCGGCCTCGGCTTCAAGCCAGAGCGGGGGGAGCGGCAAATGACCCGACACGCCAGCGTGCCCCGCCAACCGCCGTTCCACATGGAGCCTGAAAAATGAACATGCTGAGCCCACATGAACTGGCCACACTGATGGTGGTCCATAGCGCACCCGATCAGATCGACATGACGCGTGTCGAACTCGATACCCTGCTGGATTGCCAGCTCATTTCACTGGAGCCGCGCGCGGGCGCCTGGCGCCGTCCGCTACTCACGCCCGCCGGTGCACATCTGCTGGAGGCGGCCGCGCGGCTGGAAGGCAAGCGATCGCGCAATGGCGTACCGTCGGAGGACGATAATCTGCTCTAGCGCTCGACAGACTGATGGACCACCGCCGACGCGCGGACTGAGATAATCACCCTTCTTCGATTCGCCCGGAACACCCCATGCCCGATGCCGCCGCCCGCTCGTCACGCGTCGCCCCACTCTTCGCCCTGCTTCCTTTCCTGCGCCCCTATGCGGGGCGCTGGGCGCTCGCGTTGCTCGCGCTCGTGACCTCCGCGAGCGCGACACTCGCGCTGCCGGTCGCGTTCAAGTACCTGATCGACCGTGGCTTCGCCAGCGGCGAGCGCACGCACATCGACCGCTATTTCATCGCGCTATTCGTCGTTTCGCTGATCCTCGCCGGCGCCACGGCGCTGCGCTTCTATTGGGTTTCGTGGCTCGGCGAGCGGGTGACGGCCGATTTGCGGCGCGCCGTCTACGACCACGTGATGCAGATGAGCCCCCAGTTCTTCGAAACCACGCAGACAGGCGAGGTGCTCTCCCGAATCACCACCGACACGACGCTGATCCAGGCCGTGGTCGGCACGAGCCTGTCGCTCGGATTGCGCAATGCGCTGCTGATGGTGGGAGGCGTGGCGATGCTGGTCACCACGAGCCCGGTGCTGTCCGGCTACATCATCGCGACGCTCGTGGTGGTGGTCGCGCCCATCGTCATCTTCGGAAGACGCGTGCGGCGGCTCTCGCGTGCGAGCCAGGACAAGGTCGCGAACGCAAGCGCACTCGCCGGCGAAGTGCTCAACGCGATGCCCACCGTGCAGTCGTACACGCAAGAGGTCTTCGAGACGCGGCGCTTCGGCGGCGCCGTGGAAGCGGCCTTTGAGACAGCGCTCACGCGCATCCGCGCACGCGCCGCGTTGACGGCCGTGGTGATCGTGTTCGTGTTCGCCGCCATCGTGTTCGTGCTCTGGCTCGGCGCGCAGGCGGTGCTGGCCGGCCACATGACGGCGGGCCAACTGTCCCAGTTCATTCTCTATGCGGTATTTACGGCGGGCGCCGTGGGCGCCGTCGCCGAAGTGTGGGGCGATTTGCAGCGCGCCGCCGGCGCCACCGAGCGGATTCTGCAACTGCTGGCCGCGCGCTCACCCGTGGCCGAGGCTCAAACGAGCGTGCCGCTGCCGGCTCGCGGCGAGGGCATCCGCTTTGAGAACGTCAGCTTCTCGTATCCGTCGCGGCCTGGCATCGCCACGCTCTCGGGGTTTTCGCTCGATGTGCGCCCCGGAGAGCATGTCGCGCTGGTCGGGCCATCCGGCGCAGGCAAGACCACATTGTTTCAGCTGCTGCTGCGCTTTTACGATCCGCAGTCCGGCAGCATTCTGATCAATGGTGTCCCGACGCGGGATGTCTCGTTCGCGGCGTTGCGTCAGGCCATCGGCGTCGTGCTGCAGGAGTCGGTGATCTTCTCGGGCAGCGTACTCGAGAACATCCGCTACGGCCTGCCCGACGCCACCCTTGCACAAGTGCAACGCGCCGCCGAAATGGCCGCCGCGGCCGGCTTTATCGAGGCATTGCCGCAAGGCTATGACACGTTTCTGGGCGAACGCGGCGTGCGGCTCTCGGGTGGCCAGCGTCAACGCATTGCGATCGCGCGCGCGATTCTCAAGGACCCGCCCATCCTGCTGCTCGACGAGGCCACCAGCGCGCTCGACGCGGCAAGCGAGCGGCTCGTGCAAACCGCGCTGGACAACGCCGCGCAGAACCGCACTACCCTGGTCATCGCGCATCGCCTTGCAACCGTGCAGCAAGCCGACCGCATTGTCGTTCTGGACCAGGGCCGCATTGTCGCGCAAGGTCGTCATACGGAGCTGCTGCAGAGCTCGCCGCTTTATGCCCAGCTCGCGGCACTGCAGTTTGGCGGGCTGCCCGCGGCGACGGTGGCAGACGACACCGTGCGCGCGAACGTCGGCTCTCAGTGAGGCCTTCAAGTGAGGCCTTCAGGATTGCGACCGCGCCTCGAGATATCCGACCCGCACGGGCGGCACGAACCACGCGAGACACAGGCCGGCCAGCGCAGCCACGGCAGCCACGGCGAGGCCGATGTGGATCGAATCCACGAGCGCGCTGCGCGCCGAATTCATCATCGCGTCGCCGGCATGGCCGGCGCTCACGAGGCGAGAGATCAGCGCGGCCTGGTCGGCGCGATCCACGAGCAGTTCAGGACTCGCAAACGACTTGAACCACTGCGTCGCCTGGTACGAGTCCAGCGAGCGATTCACGCCCATCGTGTAAAGGTGCCCGAGCAGCGCGCCTGTCATCGCCGTGCCCAGCATGCCGCCGAACGTGCGCAGCGAATGCAGTAGCGCCGTGGCAGCGCCGAGATGGTCTCGCGAGACGATCTGCTGCGAGCAGACCGTGAGGCTCGTGCCCACGAGGCCCAGCCCCAGGCCGCTCGCGCCCATGCATGCCATCCACACGAGATACGGCTCGTTACCGCGCAGGACGACCACCGCGAGGCACGCGAAAGCGGACAACGCGAAGCCTGCGTAGAGGATCGCGTTGGCTCTTCGCACGCGCGTGACCACGCGGTTGTTGACGACGCTTCCAACCGTCGTGCCGAGCAGGAGCGGCGTGATCAGCATGCCCGAGGCACGCGGCGACATCGCATAGCCGCCCTGGAACAGCAGCGGCACATAGAAAACGAGCGAGAACAACGCGAATCCGCCGAGCACCGACATCGCAAAGAGCGCACGAAGCTTGCGGTCGAGCAGCATGTCCACGGGGATGATCGGATAGCCCATGCGCTTTTCCCAGAAAAAGAGCGTCAGCGAACAGGCCAGCACGAGCACAGCCAGCACGATCGTCGATGTGCTCCATCCTTGCCTCGGCAAGAGCTCGATCGCTAGCTGCAGCGCGCCGAACGTGACGGCGACGACGAAAGCGCCGAGCCAGTCCAGACGCAGCCGCGCGCCATTGCGGGCATGACGCAGATGCGGCAGGAAGCAGTGCACGAAGACGAGCGCCACCACGCCCACCGGCACATTGACGAAGAACACGAGCCTCCAGCCCCCATGCTGGGTCAGCATGCCCCCGAGGGTTGGCCCGACCATGTTCGCAAGGCCAAACGCCGAGGTGACGAACACCAGCCAACGCAGGCGCAGCCTCGGATCGGGGAACAGGTCAGCGACGGTCGCGAACACCGTCCCCATCATGATGCCGCCACCGATGCCCTGCAGGCCGCGCGCTAGCACGAGAAACAACATGTTGGTCGCCATCCCGCAGAGCACCGATGCGAAGGTGAAGACAAGGATGGCTGCCAGCATGAAGGGCTTGCGACCGAACAGGTCACCCAGTCGCCCGAAGATCGGAATCGTGATGACCGACGCAAGCATGTAGGCCGTCGCGACCCATGCATAAAGCTCGAAGCCCTTGAGCTCCGCAACGATGCGCGGCATCGCGGTGCCAACGATGGTCTGGTCGAGCGCGATCAGCATCGAAACCGACGCGACTCCGAGCATCGCCAATACCGACTCGCGAAACGGCAGCAGTTGCCGACCTTGATCGTGAAGCCCAATGCCCGTGGCCATGGAGCGCTCCTTGCTGCTGATTTGCCAGGCGCGCCAGCGGGGTGCTGCGCTCGCACGCATGACTTGCCATTGTGGCCGCCAATATTGCTCTTCCCCAAGAGCGGTGGTGCGCTTCCCCGCAGACGAGCGCGACCGCTTGTGGCACCAGGCTGACGCCATGGCTCCGGGCTCGCCACACGTCACATCATTCCGCTGCCGCTGCCGCTGCCGGTACCGTTAGTGCCGGAAGACGGTGCGGACGTCACCGTGAGAGGATGAGCGAGACCCGCCGAGGACAGCAGCGAGACGGCAGCCGGATCGGGCATGCCATTGGCGTCGATAGCCCCTGCTGCCGCTAGCGCGCCCAGATCGCTGTCGACACCCGGTTGGCCAGCCGTAAAGGATGTCGTTAGAAACGCCGGTGCCGTCAGCGTGACCGAATAGTGCTGCTGTAGATTCGTGACGACTGCCGATTGCGCGGCCTGCACTTCGGCCTCGCTTGCCAGCACTTGCTGGAACTGCGGATTGGTCGGAAAACCCGCTATCAGAGCGCTCTCGCTCGTGCCGAGCTGCGAAGCGATGTAGACAAGCATCAGTTCGGTCTCTGGCGTCGTATTGAAGGTGCCACCGGCAAACGCCAGCGAATGCAGGCTTATGCCGCCAGAGGTCACAGTGAGGATGCAGGGAGGCGTGGCATTGAACGTGATCGTGTAGTGTCCGCCGCCGTCGGACAGGGTGGAGCCCGAACCCTGCACACAACTGAAGGCGACGGTCGCGCTGGCGAGCGCACGACCGGTCGCTGCCGTGCCGGATATGGCGACGCTTGGCGTCACGTTCGCGCCACCGCAACTGTCGAAGCCGATGCAGGTGTTGCCGCCACACGCGGCGAGCGTTGCGAAGGAGGCCACGCCAATTGCAGCCCGTGCCGGACGAACGAAACACGCGTAGTGAGTGTTCATGGTTGCCCGCCGTTGATCGATCTGGATAGTGCAATCGGTTCGATGGAACCGATCGACGCTACATACAATATAGCGCCCCATGCGTTGAGACCGTTCTACACTTCAATCACATTCGCCGGTGATATCCACTGACTAAAGGGCCTGTCGGCTCGTCCACTGGCGATGGTCGACCCATTGCCGCCGGTTGCCCCAGTGCAACCGCGCCGACGGCTTTCAGGGTGTAGCGGCCTGCGGACATCGCTCTCGCTCGGTGCGTTTCCAGTTTTTTGCGGCTTTCCCGTGCACGTCATGCGGACAGGTCAACACGTTTCAAAACATTCAATCCTCCATTGCGCCGCCAGTTGAGCGACACGACGGATAAGAATGCGCGCTTCGCGTTCTATGTCACACTCTCGTCTGACTATTTTGACAACGCACGGTTCGAGTGCACCGGAGTGTCGCCGGCCAATCACGGTTGCATAGGTCCAAGGTCCTATGACAAGCCTCCCGTGTGGTGCTAGGCTGCGAGAAAATACGCTCCACGTTCCGGACCGGCGCAGAACCGTGACACCTGATTGCACCAAGGGGACTCCTATGCTCTTTCTGTCGAATCCATCTATTTCGGTTGCGCGCCGCTGCGCGCTGGTCGTCGCGGTCATCGGCTTGTCCGCAGGCTGGGTGCCCACGTCCCGCGCGGACGACTCGAACACCCCGGCGACAGGACAGGCCGTGCCAAGCGGTGCGTCGGTCGACACGGAAAGCGGCACCATCAGCCTGATCGACCAGAAGAACGCACTCATCGTCGTGACAGTGCCGGGCCACGATGATCTGAGCTTCAGCGCAAAGGATCACCGCGACGTACTTAATGCAGTCAAGGTTGGCGACAAGCTCACAGCAAGCTATATGGAGCCGTACGTCACCGGATTGACGCCCGTTGGAGGCGCGGCGCTCACACGGCTGAACCACACTGCAAAGGTGACCCAGCATTCGCCCGGCGCCGACCAGGAAAGCTTCCAGGTGCTCCGGGTCTTCAGTGGCGTAGCGGAAGTCACCGGCGTCGACCGCAAGCTCAACCTCCTGACTGTAGAGGACAAGTCGGGCACAGCCCGTTCTGTGCGGGTAAGCCGCCCTGACCTCGTCGAGGTGATGCTGACGCTCAAACACCATAGCCGCGTGCGGATCACCTACGAATCGGAGATGACGGTAAACACCTCTCGTTAGCGGCCAAGTTTGCGCTTGAATTGAATGGTTGTTTGTTGGCCCGAGCGGTCATGGGGGCGGGCTGGAATCCGGGTCAGCAATGTGGCAGATCGCTGACATTCGCGGCCATTCGCAAACTGGTGTCGACGAATGGCAGCTCTCATCGCTACCGAGGCGAAGAAAGGTGATATCGGCTTTGCGACGTCACTGTCACTTGAATGGCAGCGTACTGGAAAATTCATCCATTTCCATCGCGCGCGCAGCCAGCCGGGCGAGCTTGGGGAACGCACTCGCGTAAACGACGTCAGGCATCAGTGCCAACGAGGCGGACTGATACGTGATAACCACCATCACGTCGGCTTGGGAAAGCGCATCGCCCACCAGCCAGCCGTTACCCGCTCTCGACTCGAGCATCTGGAATCCCGCCAAAGCCTGCTGTCGCTGCGATTCGACGATCGAGGCAATCCGATGCTCGGGCGGCCGGAGCGACTCGTCATAGATGCCACTCAGCTTTCCGTAGATCGCGGAGGCTATACCGATGAACTGCAACGCATCACGCCGCTTTGCGCCGCCGGGCGCCAGCAATGCACGTTCGGGGCCGACCTCTTCGTGCAGGTATTCGATGATGTTGCTGCTGTCGTAGAGAATCGTGCCGTCGTCGAGCACGAGGGCCGGTACTTTTACCATCGGGCTGTAGGGGCGGATGAGTTCTTTCTGCTCGTAGGCGTGATAAGGCAGATGCTCAAACGGGATGCCGAGCAGTTTCAACGTAATGCCGACCCGGCGGGTATAGCCGGAAAACCATGGACCGATAAGCTTCATTGTTGATTCCTCGAAATTGACCGTGTTGAGATTCGCGACCGTTGTTCAGAACGCTTCCTTGAAAGGACGGAGATCGAGTTCGTGCGTCCACGCCGAACGGTGCTGACGATGAAGCGCCCAGAACGCATCGGCGATGGCGTCGATATCGAGCAGTCCGTCCGGGCCCTTGTGCTTGACGTGTTCTGCGAAGCGCGTATGCACCCGTTCTCCGTCGATGCCCCCGTCGATCACGACATGCGCAACGTGCAGGCCGAGCGGACCGAATTCGCGCGCCATGCTTTGAGCGAGCATCCGCAACCCGGCCTTGCTCGACGCGAAGTGGGCGAAGTTCGGCATGCCTCGAAGCGCACCCGTCGCCCCGCTGAAAAGAATCGAACCCCGGCCGAGGGGCGCAAAGCGCCGCGCGGCCTCGCGACCCACGAGGAAGCCGCCAAAGCAGTTCAGTCGCCAGAACGATTCGAAGACGTCCGCTTCCATCGTGCGCAGGTCGAGAGGCTGGTTGTTTCCCGCGTTGTATGCGACGAGGTCGGCGCTGCGGCCATTTTCGTCTGCCAGCATTGCGACGTCGAACAACCGGATCACATCCGCTTCGCGCGTGACGTCCATGACGACGGTGGTCGCCGAGCCGCCAGCCTTGACAATGCTTTGGCGCACGCGTTCGATCTTCGCTTCGGTGCGCCCTGCGACGATGACGTGACGACCCTCTGCTGCGAATCGGCGAGACAGACCGGCGCCTAGCCCCTGCTCCGGCCCCACTCCGATGACTACCGCCTTCGGGCGGTCCGCGACCGGCGTTTCTGCAGCAAAAGACATGGTTATTTCCTCTCCAAAATGAACATCGGCGCTGCCGTGCAAGCGGCAAGCGAGACCTTCCTGGTCCGACAGAAGCACCGTTTATGTTCGTCAACGATTGCGATGGGTGAACGATACCGGGCGCGCAGAATGGGATAAACAGCTGCTACGATTCCACATTGTTTCTGGAGTGAAACAATACAGGCAGGCATGAGTCAGCAAGCAAGGAGTCGGACCGTGGACAAGTTTCAGGCGATGCAGGCATTCATTCGGGTAGTCGAAAGCGGGACCTTCACCAAGGCTGCGCAGATGCTCGATTTGCCCAAGACGGCGGTCAGCCGCCTGATCATGTCGCTCGAAGCGGAGTTGGGCACGAAGCTGCTCAACCGCACGACGCGCAGGGTGTCGACGACGGCGGACGGCGGTGCGTACTACGAGCGCGCGTTGCAAGTCATGAGCGATCTCGCGGAACTCGAAGGTTCGATGTCCCATGCGAAAAGCAATCCTCGCGGACGCCTGCGTGTCGATCTGCCCGTGCCGTTGGGTCTGTCCGTGATCCTTCCCGCGCTACCGGCATTCGTCGAGCGTTATCCGGACATCGAGTTCCATTTTGGACTCAGTGACCGCCCGGTCGACCTCATCGCGGAGAACGTCGATTGCGTCGTACGTGCGGGGGAAATCTTCGATCAATCGCTGGTAGCGCGACAGATCGGGTCGGTCAGGCAGATTCTGTGTGCGACGCCGGCATACTGGGACAGGCACGGGCGGCCTTCGCATCCGTCGGACCTTGAGCATGATCATGTCGTCATCCGAACCATCGCTTCGCGAACCAACCGACCCTTTCCGATTGTCGTGGTAAAAGATGGTGAGCGCGTCGAAGTGCAGAATCGGCGCGGACTCACCTCGAACGACATCATGGCGTGTCTGACGATGAGCCTGGCCGGTCTCGGTGTCGTACACGCGTTGACCTTTTCGGCCACCACCCACTTTCGAAGCGGTGCACTCGAAGCCGTCCTGCATGACTGGGTATCGGATCCCGTTCCAGTGTTCGTCGCGTATCAGCCGAACCGGCACCTGAGCACGAAAGTTCGTGTGTTCATCGACTGGCTCGCTGCACTGTTTGCGGGAAATGAATCGACAGCAACGAGCGAGCGCGGCGCGAAGACATAAGAGAGGCTAACGTCAGCATTTGCCACCGGGCACAGTTGATCGGTCTCAACGGCACCACCGTGACGGGCCCGCCAATCCTGGAACCGACGGCGTGCTAATTCAGCGACGTTTCTGCATTGGAGAGCAGTTGTCCCTGAACCGCCTTTCGAGTCAGTGCGATGTCAACGGCCGCTTCCAAGTGAGGACCGGACTCGCGAATGTCGGTGTGACGGTCCGGGCGGATGACCCTTCATGGCCGACTCCTGTCTCACGCGGTCGGTAGCAGCCGACCCACACCGGACCTTGGACTCAGCGTGACCCAAGCGGCGGCTTCTTGGTGTCAAGCGGTCGCTCACGATGGCGTGGCGAAGGGGAAGCGCCCGAGCAAAGCGGCAACGTCCCACCACTGGATTGCCCTGCCACGCGCGCGTCGCGGATCAGCTGCGCGTCTGTTGCGCCTGCCCGCCCCCTCCAACGTTGATTGGACCCCTCGAACAATTGCTTGTCGGTTTTCTTCCCGCGGGGGTGTTTTCAACGATAAAGTTCTAGCAATGAGGCGGTTTATCGGGTCGGCAGGAATCTCTCGGGGGCGGTCATGGGAGACAAGAATGCTCTGGATGCGGTGGTTGTGGGTGCGGGATGGGCGGGTCTCGGCGTTAGTTATGCGCTCGCTCGGGCTAATATGCGGCACTGCGTTCTGGAGCGTGGCAGAATCGGCGAAACTTGGCGCACCCAGCGTTGGGATTCTTTCCACTTCAATCTTCCCAACATCTACAGTGTAATGCCTGGCGATAGTTACAACGGCGCTGAGCCGGAAGGATTCATGACGCACACGGCGTTCGTGACGCTGCTCGAAAACTACGCGCGACGCAACCAACTCCCAGTTCACACCGGCGTCGCGGTCTCAAAACTGGATTCAAGTAACGGGCTCTTTCGCGTTGTGACGCCGCAACAGACGTGGTGGGCTAAAAGCATTGTCGTCGCAAGCGGCAGCCTGAACCGGCCGCACCGGCTGGCTGCAGCCTCCGCATTGGTGAACGGCCCGATGCAAATCGATGCCTCGGACTACCGCAATGCAAGCGCCTTGCCCGCAGGGGCCGTCCTCGTCGTGGGCAGTGCACAGTCTGGCTGCCAAATCGCCGAAGATCTGATTCTGGCAAGCAGAGAGACCTATCTCGCGACGAGCCATATTGGCCGTATGCCGCGACGATATCGCGGACACGACATTGTCGTGTGGATGGTGAAGACCGGGATGTTCGACGTGCCACGCAAGGATTTCGTCGATGCGTCCGGCCGCGTGGCTGCTCGGCCCATGCTTGGCGCGTTGCACACAATAAGCCTGCAGTCTCTGAGCGCACAAGGCGTCGTGCTCCTAGGGCGATTAATCGGCGTGGAGGATGATCGCCTCGTCTTCGCCGACGACCTTGTCGAAAATCTTCGGTTCGGCGACCAGATTTCCGCGCAACTCAAAAGCCGTATTGATGAATTTATCGAGCTTGGCGGCCTTCCTGCGCCCGCGGCCGCTGAGGACGAGGCGGAGACGGTTGCTCCACGCCTACCCGAGCGACCTATCCTGCTGCTCGATCTCATCGAGCGGAACATTTCAACGATTGTTTGGTGCACAGGCTTTGGGGGTGACTTTGATTGGATCGACATACCAGGTGTTCTCGATGAGCGACGCCAACCGGTTCACGAAGACGGCATTGCTCCGATCCCCGGAGTCTATTTCGCCGGACTCGATTTTGCGTCCACACGCCGGTCGGGCACAGTGATGGCGATTGAAGGCGAGGCGCGGCGGTTCGTCGCCCATATCGCGGCACGCTGCACAAACTGACCGGATTCGATTTGAGTTTAGGTCCGCATACCCTTGATACTCCTGACCCGCCGCAGGTCAGCATCATGCGCGGGGAGCCGAGCGACTGCTTATCGTTGCAGATCAGCCGTCGGAACGTCCAGGCAAAGCGTCGGGCAAATGGCTGTTCATGGCCGGTCTCACCCGCTGAGCCATGACGCCACATAACTGCCGCTGGCGCCCCGAAATATTTTTGAATGGCGGCTAACGGCGGAGTCGGCGAGCGCACGGAGTCGGCCAGGAGCGGCCGTTCGCCATGACGTTCACACTGTCATTCGGGAGACGGCTTCGCTTTGGAGCAGCCCTTCGGCGGGACCCTGGCCCAAAGGACGAACCCGGCTGGCGCGTGGGCGTGGCATTGCTCTTGAAACCACGACGCCAACCGATCGGTTCGACGCATACAACGCCTGTTGTCCCGCATCCCGATCCGATAATCCGCGCAGCCACTGGATGGGAGCATCAGCGGGATGGCTGTGCTGCTTAGAAGCGGGTCAGCATGCCGACGGCGCCCATCACCTGATTGCTCGTCGCGGAGTTACCGCCGGCGTTGTACATCACTGCGGTGTTCTTGTTACCGATCGCGTGCTGGTACATTGCTTCAGCGTACAGTTCCGTGCGCTTGGACAGCGAGTAGCGCGCAATCGCGTTGACCTGGTTCCACTTCGGATCGGAGCCGATGTTCGACTTGCTCACACCGTTCAGATGACCGTCCGTGAACGTATCCATGAGGCCGAGAGAGAGCGCCGGCGTCAATGCGTACTTGACGTTCAGTTCATAGTTGTCGAAGTGAACCGAGCCGTTCGACGCCGTCAGGCCGAATGCAGACGTATCCTGGTACTGGCTGTGCGTGTAGACGAAGTTGACCGATGCCGGGCCGAACGTATAGCCGATTCCTGCACCGACCGTGCGCTGCACGTCCGCTGTCAGGTTGCCGCCGCCCGCGGTCGACTTGAACTCGCTGGGGTCAGCCGCAACGTTCTGATTGACTGCGCCTGCAGGGGTACTCGCCGCCGCCGAGCCGTTGATCTGGAGGTAAGCCGCGGCCAGTCGCAGCGGGCCATTGTTGTAGCTCGCGCCGGCACTATACGCACGATCGACCGCGAAACTGGTGCTGTTGCTGAACGCGTACACCCCGCCGAACTTGAAGCCGGCGTAGTCGTTACTCGTGAACTTTACCGAGTTGCTCAAGCGGACAGTATGTTGCAGGTTGTCGTTGTCGTACACGTGCGCGAAGCCTGCGTCGCCAAACGAGCCGGCCGTGCCGGACAGCGGCGCGACGTAGTCGACCATCGAGTCGTACTGGCGGCCCATCGTGAGAGTGCCGTATTGATCGGTGCTCAGGCCGACATACGCTTGACGGCCGAACATGCGGCCACCCTGGCCAAGCGCACCGTTGTTGACGTTGAAGCCGTTTTCGAGCACGAAGACCGCATGCAGACCGCCGCCCAAGTCCTCGCTGCCGCGCAGGCCGAAGCGGCTGCCGCTGATATTGCCGCTTGCGAGTGCGACGCGCGAGCTACCATGGCTGGGGGCACCGTTCTGAACGTTGTTCGTATACGCGATGCCGGCATCGATCAGGCCGTACAGCGTGACCGAACTCTGTGCGTTGGCAGCGGACGCCGCGAAAGCTGCGCAGCCTGCGACAGCAATGGAAATTTTTCTCATTGAATCACTCCAGGTCTTTGAAACGAAGAAAAAACGGCGTGAGTATAAAAAGCTGCGCCCGACAAACGCGCCACATCCGCCGGGTATCTATTTTTCTTGCTCTTTAACGAAAGTGAAGCAATCAAGCTGCGATGCGCTACTGCAGCGTGGGGCGAACCGGAGTGCAGCCCCGATGTGTTTCGATTGCAAGTAGCGCTGTCGCGACGGCTATCGGTCGCGACGTTGATGCACCCCACCGAAGGTGGTCGAGTTTCAGTCGCGACAGTCTACGATCGGTAAATTTCAGGAGCCAGACGTTCGCGAAATAATGATGGCCGGGAATATTTACAGACCTCGTCACATTCCCGTCAAAATGTAGTAACAACGCGGTTTTCAGATGGGTGAAGGATGGGTCGCACGCCGCTGCCTATCCTATTTACACACGCTTTGGCGTTGCGACGATGCGACAGACAGTTGGCCGGCGGCGCACTCCAGAGGTCCGCCTTCAAAAAGGGCGCGGTACGAGGCCATGACCGGGATGACGGGAGTGCCGGGATTGGAGATCGGCGCGGCAGGTTGAGATCTAATCCTTGGCAGCGGAATTTTGTCTGGTGGTCGGATCCTCCCAACCCCAATACGTACCGTAATAGATTGAGTCGGCACGCGCCAGTGATCCGTCCTTTTGCGCCTGAACGAGCTGGTTGTATACGTCATGCCGCGACAATGGCCGCTGTGTCTGCGCGGTGCCGACAGCGGGATTGGTCTGGGTATTCTGCGCGTAAGTGCCCGCGCTCCAAAATGAAGTTGCGAGTGCACTGGCGATGAATATCGAGCGATAAGAGAGTTTGTACATAAGGTTCCTTGATCGAATGAATGGGCACGAAATCCTTCGCCCATGGCGATCGCAAGTCCCGTGAGGGCGGGTTGCTCGAAATGTTCCATGCCACCACACACTTCGTCACGTACGACAAGCCATCTAAAGCGAAATCTATTCGCTGATGCCTATCGAAACATCCGCCTAAAAATGAAGAAATGGTTAATCAAAGCGAAGGACTCTTGAGTACCGATAGCCGAACGGCCGTTTCCCCGACCGGGCCGGATCAAGCAGGTCATCAATATGCTCAGGCTTCACGCTGGAACGCGTTGTGCTTGCCAAGCCAGATGCCCCTTCAATCTTTGCGCTCGGGAGACCTGTCATGCAAACCGGACTCGCCACTGACTTTTCGCACGTCAAGCCGCAGGACACGTCATTCAAGGGCGGTGGGCTGCGCGACTTCTTTGTCTATCGCGATCTGGGGATCGCCAGGGCCACGCAAGGCAAGGTGCTCGCGCAGCTTGTCAGGGCAAATCTTGCGCCGGAGTTGGGCACGGGCTGGCACCGGCATGAGGCGGATTTCCATATCGTCTTCATGCTCAAGGGCTGGGCGCGCTTCATGTATGGCGACAAGGAAACCCTCGTCGAGGCAGGCGACTGCGTGCATCAGGCGCCGGGCATCGCCCATTATCTTTTCGATTACTCGCCTGACATGGAGTACCTCGAAATCGTGAGCCCCGCCGATTTCAAGTCGATTGACGTGGAAGCGCCGTGCGCCGTGCCGGCGCCAACGCCCTGGCAAGCGAGCCCCTGGAGGTGAAGCAGGCGCGCCGCTGGCGTTAAAGCAGGCGCGCCGTTGCGCAGCCACGGCGCGCAAGCCGCTCGCTCGCCTATTTGGGCTGCGTTGCGGCGGCGCGGCTGATCACCGTTGCCGCATGCGCATCGGCTTCGAGCAGCGCGCGCAGGGTCACCTGATCGCCGCAAACGGCCTCCGGCGCCGCGGTACGCCGCGCGCGCGGCTCATGGTCGTGAATGGTCGAGCGCACCAGCGGATAGATCTGCGCGTCCCAGCGGTGGCCATTGAAGACACCGTAATGGCCCACGCCCGTCTGCACATGATGCGTCTTCATATAAGGGCGCAGCCCCGAGCACAGGTCATGGGCGGCTACCGTCTGGCCAACCGAGCAGATATCGTCCTTCTCGCCTTCGATGGTGAGCAGCGCGGTGTGACGGATCGCGTGCGGCTCCACGAGGCGCTCGCCCACCTTGAGCTTGCCGAGTGGCAGCTCGTATTGCTGAAACACCGATCTGACCGTCTCCAGATAGAACTCCGCCGTGAGATCGGACGTGGCGAAGTACTCGCGATAGAACATGTAGAGTGCATCGGCCCGGGTGGGATCGCCCTTCGACCGCTCGTGGCGCATCTCCGCGAGCGAGGCGACATGACGCTCGAGGTTCATCGACATGAATGCACTGAGCTGCACGAAGCCTGGATAAACGCGACGCTGCGCGCCGGGAAATCCGCCTGGCACCGCGCTGATGAGATTGCGCTCGAACCATTCGATTGGCTGACTGTTGGCGAGATCGTTGACCTTGGTGGGATTCACCCGGCAATCGATCGGCCCTGCCATCAGCGTCATGCTCGCGGGCTGCGCGGGCTCGTTGTCGGCGGCCATCAACGAGACGGCCGCGAGCGCCGCAACGGTCGGCTGGCAGATGGCCACCAGATGCGCGTCGGGGCCAATCCGCCGAATGAACGACATGACGTGCTCGACGTATTCCTCGAAGCCGAAACGGCCCGCCGACAAGGGCACGTCGCGCGGGTTGTGCCAGTCGGTGATATAGACGTCGTGATCGGCGAGCATGGTGCGCACGGTGCCGCGCAGCAGCGTCGCGAAGTGTCCCGACATGGGCGCGACGAGCAGCACGCGCGGCTGGGGCGCTGCGAGGTCCTTGCGAAAGTGAAGCAGCGAGGCAAAAGGCGTGCGCTTGACGACGTCTTCGGTCACCGGAGTGCGCACGCCGTCCACCTCCACAAAGTCGATGCCGAACGGCGGCCGCGCATGCGAGAGCCCGGCAAGCTCGATCTGCTCCCACCAGGCATCGAGATAGCGCGTGTCGAATCCGCACGCGAGTGCGGGCCATGTGGCGACCGCCACGCGGGAGAAAGACGCGGCGCCACGCCAGGGCTTCATCAGGTCCGCGAGCGCCTGGTAGGTGGAATAGGCAAGCAGGTTCATGGGTCCAGCTCCCGATTCTCGTGAACGCGAAGAGTCACAGGCAATAGATATGCCAGAGCCGTCCACTGGCACAGTGTTTGCACGTTTTCGGCATGGCGTTGCATGCGCGCGCGAGCGCTCGCGCCCAGGCCGTCGCGGCACGCCACGGCAGCATGGCGCGAGCGCTTCGTGCAACGCGCCGGCTCCGCCGTCCTGCGTGTCGCAAAACGGTGCAGCCCGCGGCGCGAGAGGTGCATGCAGGCGCCATGCGCGGGTTCGGTGCACGCAGGCGCGACTGCGCATCGCTTCCGCGAGCATTGCATCGCATCGCTTCCGTGTCCTTATCGTTCTGGAGCCTCTCATGAGTCAGACGAATACGACCCTGACGATCAGCAGCCGAAACTATTCGTCGTGGTCCATGCGCGGCTGGCTGCTTGCCAGACTCGCCGGACTCGAATTCGACACGGTGACGGTGCCGCTCGACGACGCGGCCACGCGCGCCGAGCTGCTGCTGCTCTCGCCTTCGATTCTCGTTCCCTGCCTGCGCCACGAGGGCATCGTGGTCTGGGACACGCTCGCGATCTGCGAATACCTCAACGAGATCCGGCCGCAGGCGCAACTGTTGCCCGCGGAACGCACGGCGCGCGCGCACTGCCGCTCGGTCTGCGGGGAAATGCATTCGGGTTTCAGCGCATTGCGCTCCGCACTGCCAATGAACCTGCGCGGCCACTTTCCAAACTTTCGCGTCTGGTCGCGCGCGCAGGACGACATCGAGCGCATCGTGACCATCTGGCGCGAATGCCTGCAGAAGTATGGCGGCCCCTGGCTCTTCGGCGAGATCGGCGCGGCCGACGCCATGTATGCGCCTGTCGTCACGCGCCTGCTCACCTATGATGTGCCAATCGACCCCGACATCGGAGACTACTGCATGCGCGTGCTCAAGCAGCCTTACGTGGCCGATTGGATCGCGGCGGCGAAGTCGGAAACCGACGACATCGACGAGCTCGACATGGAATTCTGAGCGCCGCAGCGCACCAATATCGCGCGCGACACCGTGGCCGCCGCTGTCGCCGTAGTTGTTACCGTAGTTGTTACCGTAGTTGTTACCGTAGTTGTTACCGTAGCTGTCACCGCAGTTGTCACATCCGGCACTCACGCCGTCTGCAACATATGCTCGTTGTGCCGAGCGCCTTTTCCGCCGTTCCATCCACGTCGATCGAGGAGTCGGGTGTGTCCATCCGTGTCGCGTTAAACCATGTCACGCAGTATCGCTATGACCGGCTCGTGCGCCTCGCGCCGCACGTGGTGCGCCTGCGGCCCGCGCCGCACTGCCGCACGCCCATCCTCTCGTATTCGCTGCGCGTGGAGCCCGCCGATCATTTCGTCAACTGGCAGCAGGACCCGTTCGCCAACTATCAGGCGCGGCTCGCGTTTCCCGAGCCCACGCGCGAGTTCCGCGTCACGATCGATCTGGTCGCGGAAATGGCGGTCTACAACCCGTTCGACTTTTTTCTCGAACCAGGCGCCGAGCGCTTTCCGTTCACCTACGCGCCCGAACTGGCCGTCGAGCTCGCTCCG
This sequence comes from Paraburkholderia silviterrae, assembly GCF_004353915.1. Classification (GTDB taxonomy): domain Bacteria; phylum Pseudomonadota; class Gammaproteobacteria; order Burkholderiales; family Burkholderiaceae; genus Paraburkholderia; species Paraburkholderia silviterrae. The sequence continues at coordinate 85,975 of NZ_SMRP01000020.1, forward strand.
TATCTGGCGCGCAGCGAGCCGACGCCGCGCTTCGCCGCGTTCGTCGAGTCGATCGACCGCACACCGCGCGTGACCATCGACTTCCTCGTCGATCTGAACCAGCGCCTGCAACACGAGATTGACTACCTGATCCGCATGGAGCCGGGCGTGCAGACGCCTGAGGAAACGCTGGAAAAGGGCTCCGGCTCCTGTCGCGACACGGGCTGGCTCCTCGTGCAGACGCTGCGCCAGCTCGGGCTTGCCGCGCGCTTCGTCTCGGGCTACCTGCTGCAGCTCACCCCCGACGTCAAGGCGATCGACGGCCCGCGCGGCGCCGAGGCCGATTTCACCGACCTGCACGCCTGGTGCGAGGTCTACCTGCCGGGCGCGGGCTGGATCGGCCTAGATCCAACCTCGGGGCTGCTCGCGGGCGAAGGCCATATTCCGGTGGCCTGCACGCCGGAGCCCAACAGCGCCGCGCCGATCTCGGGCGCGCTCGACGAATGCGAGGTCGAGTTCTCGCATTCGATGTCGATTTCGCGCGTGCTGGAGACGCCGCGCGTGACGAAGCCCTACACCGAGGCGCAATGGGCCGGCATGCACGCGATGGGGGCCCAGGTCGACGCCGCGCTCGCCGGCCAGGACGTGCGCCTCACGATGGGCGGCGAGCCGACCTTCGTGGCGGCGGGCGACCGCGACGCGCCCGAATGGAACACCGATGCACTCGGCCCGACCAAGCGCCGCTACGCCATCGCGCTGATGGACAAGCTGCGCGCGCATTATGGCGCGCTGGGCTTTCTGCATATCGGCCAGGGCAAGTGGTATCCGGGCGAGCAGTTGCCGCGCTGGGCGCTATCGCTCTACTGGCGCGCCGACGGCGAGCCGTGCTGGCGCGAACCCGCGCTCTTCGCGGACGAGCGCTCGCCCGCTCACCACACCGCCGAAGACGCGCGGCGCTTCATCGAGCACCTCGTTGCGAAGCTCGCGGTCGATCCACAGCATGTGCGGCCTGCCTACGAGGACACGTGGTATTACCTGTGGCGCGAGCGCCGCCTGCCCGTGAACGTCGATCCGTTAGACTCGCGCCTCGACGACGAGCTCGAGCGCATGCGGCTGCGCCGTCTGTTCGACACGGGTCTCGACAGCGTGACCGGCTACGTCCTGCCGCTCGCGTGCGAGCGCGCCGACGCACCCGATGCACCCGATGCGGCGCGCGATGCCCCATCCCAGCCCGCCTTGCAGGGCCCGCGCTGGGTGAGCAGCCCGTGGTTCTTCCGCGACGATCGCCTGTACCTGATTCCCGGCGACTCGCCGATGGGCTACCGGCTGCCGCTCGATTCGCTGCCGTGGGTGGCGGCGGGCGACTACCCCTGGCAGCACACGCGCGATCCGTTCGCCGCGCCGGTGCCGCTGCGCAGCGCGGCCGAGCTGCGCATGCAGTACGAGAACGGCTTTGACGCAGCCGCCCAATCGCAGCACGGCGAGCGCGCAAGCCTGGCCGCCGGTGCCGAAGGCGCGGGAAGCGGCAGAAACGGCAGAAACGGCAACTCGACCGACGTCAACCGCTACCCCGAGCGCGGAGAATCCGCCGACTGGATCCACCGCACGGCACTGTGCGTCGAAGCGCGCGACCCCGCGCGCGCCGCGGGGCCGAAAGCCGAAGCCGCATCGTTTGGCCGCGCGCAAGGCCAGTTGCACGTTTTCATGCCGCCGCTCGCCGAGCTCGACGATTACCTCGGCCTGCTCGCCGCCGTCGAAGCCACGGCCGCCGAACTCGCGCTGCCTGTGGTGATCGAGGGCTATCCGCCGCCGCGCGACCCGCGCCTGAAAATGCTCCAGGTCACGCCCGACCCCGGCGTGATCGAGGTGAACATCCACCCCTCGTCGAACTGGGACGAACTGGTCGAGCGCACCGAATTCCTCTACCAGGCCGCGCACGAAACCGCGCTGTCCACCGAGAAGTTCATGCTCGACGGGCGCCACACCGGCACCGGCGGCGGCAATCACCTCGTGCTCGGCGGCGCCACGCCCGCCGACAGCCCGTTCCTGCGCCGCCCCGACCTGCTCGCCAGCCTGCTCGCGTACTGGCACAACCATCCATCGCTTTCATACCTGTTTTCGGGCCTGTTCATCGGCCCGACGAGCCAGGCGCCACGCGTGGACGAGGCGCGCAACGATCAGGTCTACGAACTGGAAATCGCCTTTGCGGAGATACAGCGCAAGGTCGACCTGCTGCATGGCTACGCCGAGGCCGCTGGCGGCGGCGAGCGCGTGCCGCCGTGGCTCATCGACCGCGCGTTGCGCAACATCCTCATCGATGTGACCGGCAACACGCACCGCGCCGAGTTCTGCATCGACAAGCTCTACTCGCCCGACGGCCCGACCGGCCGCCTCGGCCTGCTGGAGCTGCGCGGCTTCGAAATGCCGCCGCACGCGCGCATGAGCCTCGCGCAGCAACTGCTGCTGCGCGCGCTCGTCGCGCGCTTCTGGCAGACGCCGTACACGCAGCGCCTCACGCGCTGGGGCACCGAGCTGCACGACCGCTTCATGCTCTCGACCTTCGTGCAGATGGATTTCGACGACGTGCTCGCCGAAACGGCCGCGGCCGGCTTCGCGCTCGACCCCGCCTGGTTCGCCCCGCACTTCGAATTCCGCTTCCCGCTGGTGGGCGAGTTGCAGACTAGCGGCATCGCACTCACGGTGCGCCACGCGCTCGAACCGTGGCACGTCATGGGCGAGGAAGGCGGGGCCGGCGGCACGGTGCGCTTTGTCGATTCGTCGGTGGAGCGGCTCGAAGTGCGCGTGCTCGGCCTCAACGAGAGCCGCCATGTCGTCAGCGTGAACGGCCGCGCGCTGCCGCTCCAGCCCACCGGGCGCGTGAGCGAGAGCGTGGCGGGCGTGCGTTTTCGCGCGTGGCAGCAGGCGTCCGCGCTGCATCCCACCATCGGCGTGCACGCGCCGCTCACGATCGATATCGTCGATACCTGGAGCGCTCGCGCGATCGGCGGATGCCAGTATCATGTTGCGCACCCGGGCGGCCGCCAATATCAGACGTTTCCGGTCAATGCCTACGAGGCCGAAAGCCGGCGGCGCGCGCGCTTCTTCACGACCGGGCACACGCCAGGGCCGGTGGAAGTGGCGCCCCCCGAGCGCAGCCTCGAATTTCCGTTCACACTGGATCTGCGCCGCGGCTGATTGCGGCCGATAATCCGTCAATAGCGCTAACCGAAGGCGCGTCTCGCGAACGCGGCGCGCCGCCACGACCCACGATCTTGCCGACTCAATCGACCCTGCCGTTCGATTCCGCCGCCAGCGACGCGCTGGCTCTCGAGCCGCTGCGAACGCTGCCGGTGCGCGCCGGACACTGGGACGAGCTGCGCACGGCGGACGGCGAGCTGCGCGAGCCGTGGCGGCAGTTTTTCGGGCTGCTCGGCGAGCCTGGCGTGGCGGGCTTCGACGCCGCCGCGGTATCGGTCGCGCGCCAGGTGCGGGAAAACGACATCACCTACAACGTCTACGCGGACCCAGGCGGCCCTCGCCCGTGGGCGCTCGACGTGCTGCCGCTCATCATCGAGGAAAGCGAATGGGCGCAGATCGAGCGGGGCGTGGCCCAGCGTGCGCGCCTGCTCAACGAGATCGTCGCCGATATCTACGGACCGCAGACGCTGCTCGCGCGCGGCCTGCTGCCGCCCGCGCTGGTGTTCGGCCATCCCGGCTATCTGCGCGCCGTGAAAGGCTTCGTGCCGCCCGGCCGCCAGTACCTGCAGATCGTCGCCCTCGATCTCGCGCGCTCGCCCGAGGGCCAGTGGACCGTCGTTTCGCATCGCACGGAAGCGCCTTCGGGGCTCGGCTATCTGCTCGAAAACCGGCTCATCGTCTCGAGCCTGTTCGCCGAGCCGTTTCGCAGCATGCGGGTGCGCCGCGTCGCCCCCACCTATTCGCAGCTCATCGCCACGCTCGCCGCTGCCGCGCGCGCAATCATGAGCGCGGACGAGCGTGGCGTGAGCGGCGCGTCCCCGCATATCGTGCTGCTCACGCCGGGGCCGTTCAGCGAGACCTATTTCGAGCACGTGTTCCTCGCGCGTTACCTCGGCCTCACGCTCGTCGAGGGCAAGGACCTCACGGTGCGCGAGGACATGCTGTACCTGAAAACACTGGGCGGGCTCGAGCGCGTGCACGCCGTGCTGCGCCGCCTCGACGATACCTTCTGCGACCCGGTCGAACTGCGCGCCGATTCGACCATCGGCGTGCCAGGGCTGCTGCAGGTCATGCGGGCCGGCAACGTCATGGTCTCGAACGTGCCCGGCGCGGGGTTCGTGGAATCACCCGCGCTGCACGGCTTCATGCCCGGCATTGCGCAGGCGCTGCTCGGCGAGCCGCTCGCGTTGCCCGGCGTCGCCACCTGGTGGTGCGGCGAAGACGCGGCCTGGCGCGACGCGCTCGCGCAGATCCCCGAGGCCCTGCTCGTGCCGACCTGGCCCGGCGGCGTGCGCGCATCGTCCGCGCCGCCGGGGCTTGCCGCCGGCGTGCAGACGCTCGCCGACTGGCGCGAGCGTATCGAGCCATTGCCCGACGCCTTCACGATCCAGCAGCCGCTGCGCCACAGCTACACGCCGCGCTACGAAAATGGCGCCGGCATGCTCGGCTCGCGGCCCGCCGTGCTGCGTGTCTACGCCATCGCCGATCAGGAATGCGGCTGGCGCGTGCTGCCTGGCGGTTTCACGCGGCTGGCCGCGGAACATCAGGAATCCATATCGATGCAGATGGGTGGCAGCAGCGTCGATACCTGGGTGCTGTCGAGCCAGCCGGGCTCACCCTTCACCCTCCTGCCGAGCCCGATGCAGCCCGGCGACCTGCGCCGCGAACGTCGCCGCGTGCCGAGCCGCGCCGCGGAAAACCTGTTCTGGGCGGGACGTTACGGCGAGCGCGCCGAAAACGGCGTGCGCCTGTGCCGGCTGATTCTCGGCTCGCTCGAAGGCAGCGACGCTGAAGAGCTGTTCGGCACCTTCGTCGAACTGGCCGTCGCGCATGGCCTCGTGCCGTCCACGGGCAATGAAGCGCGGCGCGGCCTCGACGACTTCGAGCGCGCCCTCGTGGCCAATTTGCACGAACATGCGGGCGCAACGGGAATCGGCCGGACGCTCGCGAGCCAGGCCTACGCGTGCGGCGAGATTCGCGGCCGGCTTTCGAGCGACCATTGGCGCACGGTGCTGGCCTCGCGCAACGATTTCCGCGACGCGCTAGAGGCGCTTTCGCTCGTGCCGGCGCCGCCGCGTCGGGGCGTGGCCATTGAATTCAGGCGCCCCACGCCGTACGACCGCATGGCGCTGATGGACGCGCTCGACGCGCTCGCCACGCAGCTGAGCGCCATCAGCGGCTGCCAGGGCGACCGCATGACTCGCGATCAGGCGTGGCGTCTGCTGTTCGCGGGACGCCATATCGAACGCGTGTCGGCGATGGCGACGATGCTGCGTATCGCCGCGCACGAACGCACGCTCGCGACGCCTGCGGGCTTCGACGTGCTGCTGCAACTGTTCGACAGCACGCTCACCTATCGCTCGCTGTATCCGGGGCGCCTCGAGGTGCCCGCCCTGCTCGACCTGATCGTGACCGACCCGACCAATCCACGCGGCCTCTATGGCGTCTACGCGCGGCTGCGCGCGCGGCTCGACGAAATCGCCCAGGCCGCGGGGGGACCTAAGCGCGAGCCGTTCGCCTCACAACTCGCGCCCATCGAGGCGCTGCCCATGCTGGAGACGCTGTGCGAGCCCGGCGACGACGGCCGCTACCCCGCGCTCACCGCACTGTGCGACAGTCTCGCCGAGCGCATGGCCGCAATGTCGAACGAGATCAGCGCGCGCTGGTTCAGCCACGCCGTGCCGCTCGCTGCGCAGGTCTGGTCATGAGCGGCACGCGCCTCACGGTCACGCATCGCACGACTTATCGCTATTCGACGCTGGTCGAGACCGCGCAGCATCTCGCTACGATCCGACCGCTCGCGCTGCCCTGGCAGCGCGTGCTCGAACACCGCGAACACATCGAACCCGCGCCGTCGTATCAAACGAGCCGCTGCGACGCGTTCGGCAACGAGGTCCTCTACTTCTCTTTCGACGCGCCGCACGACTACCTGCAAATGACCAGCGAGACGAGCGTGCTGCTCGCGCCGCGCTACGCTTCGCTCGATATCGCGGCGACGCCGGCCTGGGAAGACGTCACGCGGGTGCTGCGCTACACGATTGGGGGTGACTTTCATGCGGAGTCCGAATTCTGCTTCGCCTCGCCGAATATCGCCTTGCTGCCCGAATTGCGCGCCTACGCGCTCGCGAGCTTCGCGCCCGGCACCCCGGTTCTGGCGGGCGCGATCGACCTGATGCATCGCATCCACGCCGATTTCGCTTACCGTCCCTCGGCAACGGCGTTCGACACCCCAGCCGCGCGCGCATTCGAACTGCGCCACGGCGTGTGCCAGGACTTCGCCCAGGTGATGATCGGCTGCCTGCGCTCGATTGGGCTCGCCGCGCGTTATGTGAGCGGCTATTTGCGCAACGATCCGCCCGAAGGCGCGCTGCCGATGATCGGCGCGGACGCCTCGCATGCGTGGGTGTCGCTCTATGTGCCTTCGGAAGCTTCTGCTGGCTGGTTCGATCTCGATCCGACCAACGACGTGCTCGCCGACCAGGGCCACGCGACACTCGCCATCGGCCGCGACTACAGCGACGTGTCGCTGCTTCGCGGCGTGATACTGGGAGGCGGCGCGCATCAGGTGGAGGTGGCGGTCAAAGTGAGTGCGGATTGATTCCGGGCGACGAACAGAATGCGGAGTCGCTCCGTTGAGTTCATTCGCGTGCAACACCCCACCGCTCAGTGCGCAGGCCCCTCACTCGCATCCACAACGCGTGCGGCGCCGACAATTGCACCATCATCGGCTTCGAGAAGGACCGCCAGATGCTCGCCGGCGCCCGCGTCGGCACGCAACGTCAGCGCAGCGCCGGACCACTGGCCGATGGTTGCCAGGCTGCGCACGACGTTCGATTCAGTGAGCGTATGTCCCGCGTTCTCGCCGCGCCCGATTGCCGTGACGTGACGCGCGTCGTAGCTGACCAGCAGCACGCGCGCGCTTCCGCTGCCCGGCCCGATGGACACCGAAACGCTGCCGCCTTCGCGTGTGGCGCTCACAGTAGCGGCCGTCACGCCCATGGACTTCGCATGGACGATGGCGGCGCTGGCCGCGGTGCGATTCGAGCCCACCATCTCCGCTTTGCCGTCGATCACCATCTCCGGCGTGTACGCGAAGTCGCGAAACCGCTGGGCGTACTGAGCCTGACGCGCATCGGCGCCATCGAACGAAAACGGATCTTTCCAGCCGAGCTGGTTCCAGTAGGTGACGTGAAACGCCAGCGGCAGAACGTCGGTGCGTGTGTCGCTCAGCTCGGACAGAAAGCGATCGGCCGGCGGGCACGAGGAACAGCCCTCCGATGTAAACAATTCGACGACGACCGGACGCGGCGCGGCGGCGAACGCATGTGAGGCGAGCAGCGCCGCAGCGCTGGCGCAGAGGGCAGTGAGAGAACGGGCCAGCATGTCCTGACTCCAGATGACGACGTTCTCTCTAATTCGCTCGCCGGCGCTGGCCGGTTACAGTTGAAGCGCTTCCGAATAGAAAGTACACCGGGCAAGGTGTTCGCCAACACGATGCCACGCGTCACCGCTGAACTGGGCGCCAATCATGACGCCCGTTCAGTGATGCGGCTGCTCGTCAGGAGGCGTTCGGCGCGGTTGCCGAACTGCGATAGGTTGCATTCAGGTAAAACAGAACCCCCTGAGCGTTCTTGCTCCTCAACTGCACGATTCGATACGCTGCATCGGATGCGTTGTTGATCGCGAGGAAGGCATTGGCAACCGGGCTTGCGCCGCAAGTTCCGGTTCCGGACGCCGTCACCGTCACAGAGGTCGCCCCGGGAGCTACCGGCACAGTCTGCTGATATCCGCAGCCATTCTGATCTTCGGACTGCACGCTAACGCCGGTCATGGTCAGTTGAGTCAGGTTGGCGGCCACCGCAGGGGGCGGCGTGAAATCCACGCTGACCGAGGTTTGCGCGGCAGCCTGTGAGCCGCCCGCCGACAGGAAGTTTGTGATCACGTCGCTGCCCAGGGTCGGCCACGACCCTTGCTTGTACGTATTCAACGCCAGCGTGGCGTCCGCGAAGCGGTTCGGATTCGTGACGCTATATGTCCCGATCGCACTGCCGCTCGCGTTGTACAGCGTAAATTGGTAAACGGCAGTCGGCGGCAGCGAAGCGACGTCCAGTTGGCTGGTGGCCCAGAAACCCCGGGTTGGCGGGGTGAATGTCGCGCCGGATTGCGTCGCCCAGTCCCATCGATATTCGCTCGTGTTGCTGCTGGTCGCGGGCGTGCCACTCGGTTGCGACGACGGCTGCTTGCTTGCGATCGACAGGTAATTCGTGCCGCCGACGGTTGAGGGTTCGAGCCACAGTCCGGCTGCCGGCAGGCCGGGGCCGGCGACGTGCGCATAAGCGATCGGACTGCTGCTGTTCCAGGCAATATTAAGCGTGACGCCCGCGTCGAAGAAGCTTGTGTCGTTGCTGCCATTGCTGTTGGCGAACTGATCGTAAAAGTCTCGATATGTCGTGCGCGTCGCCACTGACAGGTTGTAAGGAAGCTGATTGCCGAGAATGTCCCACGTGCCGGACGGGGTCTGCTGCACCGTCGTATAGAGCGTGTATTGTCCGGAGCTGCCGTTTGCGCTGGACAAGCCATAAGGAACGCCAATCAGCGCGGTGGTTCCAGCAGCGTTCGCCGATACGACATAGGGTACCGAACCGCTGAGGTTGAGGCTGGACGAAGCCAGATCGGGATCGTACTGGGTGACGTTTTTAAAGCCGTTGTCCTCATAACTGGCATCGATCAGGCTGCTGCATGCCGATCCCGTTCCGCCCGCTGCGCCGCACGATTTCAGCGCGGCAGGAAGCGTGCCGAGGTACGTTTCCAGCGAATTGAGGTTGGTGATTGCAGCGGTGCTGACCGCCGGCGCGACCGGTGTGTTCGCCGGCGTCGATGAGCTATTGAGCGTCAGATACGCAGCGCTCTGCGAAGCGGCGCTACTCGGCGTCTTGTAGACGAGATAGGTCGCCGCACCTTCGGGCACGATCGACACGACATCGATCAGCGCATCTGCACCGGTATGGTTCGCCGTGAACGTGGTGCCAATGGGGTCGTAGTTCGCCGGCAACCCGACTGCGCCAAGCAGGTTCGACAGATAGGTGTCGAGCGTAGTCGTGGCACTCTGCACGCTCGCTTTCGTCACGCCGCTGCTCAATGTCGTTGCGGCGCCCGCCGTCACAAAATCCATCGGGTTGCCGTCCGGCGTCAGCAGCGCTGTCAATGCCGTGGTCAACGTCGTGACATTGGCGGTCGAGCTTGCCCCTGCCGCCGGCAGGCTGGCGAGCACGGAGATCATCGTATTGGCCTGGCCGCTCGGATCCGCGGCAACCACGGCAATCGGGGCAGTCAGTCCGCTCGTGACGAGCGTGTAATTGCCATTGCTGTCGGCGGTGGCCGTGGCGGTTTTGCCGTTGACATCGGTAGCCGTGATGGCGGCGTTCGCGACCGGATTGCCGCTCGCGACGGTCCCCTGGATTTGCGCCGCCGCGACTGGCGGCGTTGAGGAATTGCCCCCGCCGCCACACGCCGTCAAAAACGACAGCGCAATTGCGCTGGCAATCAACGTTGGCTTCAAGTCGAATTGCCGAGCTCTGATCTTTTCATTGTTCATGGTTGCATCCCCCGCGGGACTTCGAATTGGGCGAACCCAAAAGTCCCTTCGTTAGCGATATGTCATGTTTATTACAAATTAACTCGTGCGAGGCGGTCTCCCCAATGCGCAGCCTCGCGAGAAAGGCTATTCGGAGCGCAATGGGCCGGCAATACCGCAATTGAAGTATGGCGTTTTCGAACCTGATAAATCAGGCATTGTCTGAACGTCTACCGTTCGGGCACCCGCCGTGCGAAGATGCATTTCGACAGCAAACCGCATTAAACAAAAAGAGGTTTTCGGATGGATCTGTCGAGTGAGCGCTACGAAGAAATTATTCATTTGCTGTATGAAGCCGTTGCAGAACCCGCTGGTTGGCCGGCCCTCTTTACGTCTCTCGGCGAGGCTATCGACGCGAACGTCATCCACATGCTCGCCCTCGACAAAAAGCACGGATCGCTTTCCTATAGCGATGGCTTCAATCTCCCCGTTGAAGGCGAACTGGCTTACATCCAGAAATACGGCAGCATCGATCCTCGATTAGCTTTAATGCTGCAGAAGCAGCCGGGCGATTGGATCCATTGCCACGAAGTGTTTAATGAAGAGTTTGTCTCGCGCGATCCGTTCTACCAGGACTTTTTGATTCCCATTGGCCGGCGCTATGTCTCGGGCTGCAAGCTGGTGGACGACGAGAACGTCTGCGTGATTTTTTCGGTGCTTCGGGGCGTTGGAGAAAATCCTTTAGGCGCGCCGGAAATACGCTTTCTCGACAAGCTCCTTGCCCACTTGACTCGCGCCGTGCGCATGCAGATCCAGAACTACACGTTCTCTACCAAGGCCCTGGTAGGCCACGCGCTCGTCAACAAGCTCAGGCAGCCCGTGATGCTTTTGACGACCGACAGTAGCGTGGTCCTTGCCAACGAAGCCGCAACACGCTTGCTCACAGCTACGTCGCTCGCCAGCATCGCCGAGGGAAAGCTGCGCCTGCCGGCGGAGTATCAGGCGCAGTTTCTGGATGAGTGCGCGCGACTGGAGGGTCTTGCGCGAGGTGAGATCGAGACCCCGGAAGAAGTCTCGAGCTATCGATCGATTGCGATGACTACCCGCAGCAGAAACGGCCAGGCCGTTGAGTCGCTCTACGCATTCTTCACGTTGCTGGTCCCGCCAAAAGTCAGCGGTGCTTTCGGCTTGCGGCCCCTCGTCATGCTGCTGTTCTACCACCCCGACTCAGCACTGCCGGTCGACTCGGAACTGCTCAGTGCGGCATTCAATCTGACGCCCGCCGAAATCCGCGTTTGCCGCTTGCTCGCTGAAGGACTTTCGCCCAAGGAAATCGCTTTCCGGATCGGCACCCAGTATGAAACCGTGCGCAAGCAGTTGCAGTCCATTTATCGTAAGACGAATACAGATCGGCAATCTGAACTGATGCGCCTGATGCTTCATTTACCGCTGAACGCATTTGTTTGAGCCCGGGACTGCTTTGGATGCACCGCCCCATCGAAAGCCCGCCCGTGCATGGCGGCATGTCGAATGGGGCGGACTATTCTCTCAGCTCTCGCCGAGCTGTCCTTCGATGCCGGCCAGCTCGCGCTCGCGCGCGGCCGTTGGCTTGCCGATCGGCGGCCCGCCGAAGCTCTTGCGCACGCCAGCGCCGTACCAGATCGCCAGCAGCACGGCGAGCAAGCCCACGATCACGTAGACAACCTTCTGGTTCGGCGGCTGGATGCCCACGTAGGCGAGCACCAGTGCGCCGAACACGGCCGCCACCGCGAACGGTTTGGACAGCAGGCCAAGCTGGAACGGCCCCTTCTCGGTCCAGCTGCGCCCTTCGGCGAAGATGCCGGCCGCAGTTGGCATCGCGTACGAAATGAACAGGAATACCGCGCTGCCCGCGCTCAGCACGGAGAACGCGTCGCCGTAGAGCGTGATCGCAATCGCGAGCACCGCCGAGACCCAGATCGCGTATCCCGGTGTGCGATGCGTGGCGTTGACCTTGCGCAGCCACTTCGATCCAGGCAGACCGCCGTCGCGTGCGAACGCGTACATCATCCGCGAAGTCGACGTCACCGCCGCGAGGCCGCACACGTAGTTAATGAAGAACATCAGCAATTCGATCACGATGCGCAGCGGCGCGGGAATGGGCGCGAGGATCGCTTCGAAGAACCCGGTGCCCTGCTTCACCCCGGCAGTGAGATCCGGCATCACGAGCACGAACGCGCAGACCATCACATAGCCGAAGGTCGTCGACCAGAACACCGAGCCGATGATGCCGCGCGGCACGTTGCGCGCCGCCTGATGGGTCTCCTCCGAGGTGTGCGCCGACGCATCGAACCCTGTAATGGTGTACGCCGTCAGCAAGAGGCCGGACAGGAATGCCATCGCCATCGTCTGCTTCGGCCACTGGCCGCCGTCGACGCCGGTGAAGTTGGTGAAGGAGTAGAGCCGAGACAGATCGATTTTGACCGGCGAATACACGAGCAGCGACACGACCAGCACGACGGTGACCACGAAGATCAGATAGCCCGACAAGTCGGTGATCCGGCTCGTGATGCGGATGCCGCGATGATTGAGGAATGCTTGCGACGCGGTGATCGCTGCGAGAAAAATGGTCTGATCCCACCAGCCGAGCGAGTCCGGCTTCACGCCGAACATCGGCGCGATGAGCGTCCGGAAGAACGGATCATACGTGCCGTAGTTGATCGCCGCGACGACGAACACAAGGCCGAGCAGATTGAACCACGCAGTGAGCCAGCCCCACGTCTTGCCGCCGAGAATCGAGCTCCAGTGATAAAGGCCGCCGGCCGTTGGAAAGGATGATGCGATCTGCGCCATCGCCGCGGCGACAACGAGCGCGAACAGCGACCCGAGCGGCCAGCCGATGCCGATCGATGCGCCGCCCGCCGCTGAGAGCCCCAACTGGAACGACGTAATGCCGCCCGACAGGATGCAGATCAGCGAGAACGACACGGCGAAATTCGAGAATGCCCCCATGCGGCGTGAGAGCTCCTGCGCATAGCCCATCTTGTGTAGCAGCTTGACGTCGCTGTCGATGGGCTCCCGCGACGGCGCGGCCGAGTCGATGTCCATGAGACGATCCTCTTTCAGAGTTGTGGCGTTGCGGAAATATCGTGTGACGGCTCGACGGGAGACGCGGCTCACGCAGCCGTGAAGCAGTTGTCGACGTACAGATGTGCGCCGTTCACGAAGCTGGCGTCGTCGCTCGCAAGAAAGAGCGCGGCCTTCGCCACTTCATCGGGCTGGCACAGGCGTCCTTGCTGCACCGACAAGGCCGCTTCGCTCGCGTCGAAGCCATGCTTCGCGAGCGCGGCGATTTCGCGCCGTCCATGCGGCGTATCGATGAATCCCGGGCACACCGCATTGCAGCGAATCCCGCGATCGCGGTACTCGACGGCGATCGCGCGCGCGAACATCGCGCATGCGCCCTTCGTCGTGCAGTACAGCACCTCGAGCGGCGTCGCCGCGACCGATGAGATCGACGCCGTGCATACGATCGAGCCGCCGCCCGCTTCGAGCATGTACGGCAGCACCGCGCGCGTCATCATGAACATGCTCTTGACGTTCACGTTCATCAGCCAGTCGTAATCTTCGTCCGTGGTGTCGACGAACCGCTTCACGACGATGCTGCCCGCATGATTGAAAAGCACGTCGATACGGCCGAAGCGCCCGGCGATGCCCGCCACGGCGGCATCGACCGCGTCACGCTTCGAGACGTCGGCCGCGAACAGTTCGGCCTCGCCACCCGCTGCGCGGATCCGGTGGACCACCTCTTCGCCCGCGTCCGCATTGATGTCGACCACGGCAACCCGCGCGCCTTCTCGCGCGAACAGCAGCGAGGCCGCACCGCCTGCGCCTGTCGCGCCACCCGACACGATTGCGATCTTGCCCTCCAGCTTGCCTGCCGCCGACTTGCTCATGCGTCACCTCGTGTGTGTTTCCGGTGTGCCTAAGCTAGGGCGTGCGGGTGCCATCGACTATCCAAAATTGGCAAAAAATAAAAATCCCGTAAACGCCCTTCCCTGACGAACGCATTACACACCCGGAAATCCGGCGTTTTTGACGAAACAGCGTCACACCACGGTCACAATTTATTTCGCTTACACTGCACGGCACGCGGCTTTCGGGGCGCGCAACCTGAACCGGAGGACGCTATGCAGCCGCACTTTCAGACCCGCGCCGCCGTCGAAATCCGCCGCTGCAGAAACATCGACGAGCAGGCGATGCTGCTCGATGCCTGGAATCAAAGCTATTGCCAGATTTCGCGGGGCGCATTCGACGGCTCGGTCAGCTCGATCGCGGCGGGCGGTGTGCGCGTGCTGGTCGAGCGCCTGAACCGCACCGTGTATCAGCGCGGCCATGTCGCGCAGTCGAAGCTCGCCATCGGCATTCCGTTCCAGCTCGAAGGCCACGCGCTGCTGTGCGGACAGACCAGCCATCGCGACGGCGTGCATGTCTTCTCCGGCGACGGCGGCTTCGAATTTCTTTCGCCCGACAAGCACGTGATCGTCAATCTCGAGATCGACCCTCAAGCGGTCACGAGCAGTCTGGTCCGTTCGCAACTGGACGAACTGGCGCCGTTCGTCGGCACGAGGCCCGGCGTGCTGAACGTCGATCCCGGCAGGCTGGACGAGCTTCGTGCGGTGCTCAGACAGATGCTCGATACGGTGGCGGCAACGCCCACGCTGCTTGACGACCCCGGCGTGGTGGCGGCGTTCGAGAAGTCGGCGATCTTCGGGGTGGCGGAAGTGCTGCAGGGCATGCCCAACGCCGAGGCGCAGGGCACGCCCGACGCGCGCATCGTGCGCCACTGGCAGCTCGTGCGAACCGTGCGCGAGCTCGTTGAAGCGTCGCCCGATTGTCCACTGTCCGTTGCCGAGCTTTGTGCGCGTTTGCGTGCAAGCCGCCGCACGCTGCAATACGCATTCGAAGACACGCTCGGTGTGAATCCGTCGGCATACGTGCGCGCGGTGCGCCTCGATCACGTGCGCCGCGAACTGCGCAACGCTTCATCGGTGAGTGAGGCGGCCACGCGGTGGGGCTTCTGGCACTTTGGGAATTTCTCGAACGAGTACCGCGAGCAGTTCGGCGAGTTGCCATCGGAAACGTTCCGGCGTGCGAAGCATCGTGGTTTTTGAGCGCATCGTTTCCGCACGGCACCCATGCGCTCAACTGCGGTTCATTCGAGCAACGGCTGCTTTCGATTAAAGCCGGCCATATCATGAGGGCGACGAGGCTGTACGCGAGAGGTCCGTATCGGGTGAGGTCTCACGCCTCCAGTTTCCTCTCGCACATCCATTTGACGATTCCCGGATCTTGATGCGAGAAGAAGCTGCTTTCCCTCGCATCGAGTCCGACAATCAGGGGCGACATTGCATCAGGCTGTACCCGGTAGAGTCGAGCTGTGGCGCGGTAGCGCCAGGTTCGGTTTGTCTGTTTCCCCCTTGCGTCTGGCGGTGCCCGAATATCCGCCGGCTTCAACCGTTTCGTTACCTCCACAATTGCGCCGGTTGCTTCCGGCTGGACTAGCGGTGTTGCCAGACCTTGAGTGCCGAGACCACGAGTATTGCCGCGAGCGCTGGCAACAGGACAGCACTCGAGATCGCGCCAACCAGGCGAGCACCAATGAAGGTTCCAACGATGGAGCCGAGCGCCATGAAGATCAGAAACGCGCGGTGGTATCGCAGGACGGCAAAACTGCTGTCCCGACTGTAGCGCGCAAAGCCCATCAACATCGTTGGAAGGCTCACCGCGAGACTCAGGCTGCCAGCAAGCTTTATGTCGATGCCATATAGCAGCAGCAATGTCGGTATCAGCAACTCGCCGCCGGCAACGCCCATTAGTGCGGCGACCATACCGATTCCAAATCCAGCGAAGACACCCAGTACGACTCGCGCAATTCCTGTTACGTGCAAGGCGTCGCGGTGTGCTGCGCTGTGCCCAAATAGCAGGACCACGGCAATCGCCACCAGCAGGGCGGCCAGTACCCGGTAGAGCGTGCGAGGGTGCGTGCGCGTCGCCCAGCTCGCGCCCACCCATGCGCCTGCCAGGCTGCCGGCCAACAGGTTCAGGATGACCTGCCAGTGGCCGAGCACCTCATTCCAGGGAACCGCTTGCGCGCGAAAGGGTAGCGCAGTGGAGACGACGACCAGACTCATCGCCTTATTCAGGATCACCGCTTCCAGCGCGCCGAACCGGAACGCGCCGATCAGAAGCGGCAGACGAAACTCTGCGCCGCCAAGCCCGATCAACCCGCCCAGCGCACCAATGATTGCGCCGCCTCCGAAGGCTGCTGTGCGGTTACGAGGCGTCGCCTCCGTCACGGCCGCATCTTGCGTTGTCATGTTCTGGCGTGCTCAAAGGTTGCTGCAGCTGGACGGGCCTGGTTTCTGGAGGGACGCGAGCCGATAGCGATGTACCAAAGATAGCATGCAGAGAAAAACGGGTTCGGAGCCAGCTCCGAACCCGTTCCAGAAAGGCGCCAGACGCGCGCTGCCCGATTCGTTCAGTCGCCCTCAATGAATGGCCATCTGCACGACCTTCACGATGACGAGACCCACTGCGACAACGAGATAGCCTCGCAGCACGCCCATCCACACCCGGGTCGAAAGCGTCATGTGCTGCGGCGCCGGCAGGTCTTCGAGCGGCGGCATGCGCCACGTGTCGCGCAGCGCCTTGCGGGCCGCCTTGTTCAGCGCCGACGCGTCATTGGCGGCAGCCGCGCCACGCGCCTTGCGCGAGAGCTCCACCGCGGCATAGACCGCCACGGCAAGGCCGCAACCGCCCACGAGAATCTCGACGATCGTCGCGCCGCTGATATCCGGCCACACGGTGGCGGCAGTCAGGATGATCGACAGGACGACGAGGACGGCAATGACGGCACCCGTAAACACGTTCAGCTTCTTCGAGTTCACCCACGGACCCAGCACAGCCTTGTCGTTGCACAGCAGCAGCAGGAACACGGTTGCGCTCGGCAGCAGCACGCCAGCGAGCGTCTGCACGGCTTCGGTCAGGAGGCCGAGCGGGCTGCCCGGCATCAGCACGAGGGCGGCAGCCAGCGCGATGATGCCGAAGTACACGAGATAGAAGCCCTTCGCATCGAGCACGCTACGGTGCAGCGAGTGCTTGACGTTGAACACGTCACCGATCGCGTAGGCCGTCGAAAGCGAAACGGCAGCGGCGCCAATGATCGATGCATCGAGCAGCGCGACGGCGAAGATCGTCGCCGAGGTCTGGCCGACGTACTTGTGCAGGCCCGTGATGACGCCGCCCGCATCGGTGAAGTTGCCGAACTCGGGACGGCCCGCGAACAGCGCGGCGCAGAAGGCCATCATTGCCACGGCGCCAATGATCACGAAGGCGATGCCGATCCAGAGGTCGGCCTTTTCGTACTTCATGAAGCGCGGCGTGATGCGCTTGTCGATCACATAGCTCTGCTGGAAGAACAGCTGCCACGGTGCAACGGTCGTGCCGACGATGCCGATCACGAGCAGCATCACATCGGAGAGCTTCGAATCCTTCGGCCAGTTCGGCACGAAGAAGTCGCGCGCGATGACGTGGACCGGCGGGTGGATCGAGACGAGCACCGGGATCAGCAAGAGGCTCAGCAGGCACAGGATGATCGCGAAGCGTTCGAAGCGCCGGAAGTTGCCGGTACTGACCGCGGCCATCGTCAGGACTGCGGCGATGCAGACGCCGAGAACCTTCGAAACGCCGAGGAAATCGAGCGCAAACGTAATGCCGATGAACTCGGTGACGATCGTGAGCGCATTGAGCAGGAACAGGTCGATGACGCTGAAGGCACCCCAGAATTTGCCGAAGCGTTCGAAGATGAGGCGTGCATGGCCAACGCCGGTCACGGCGCCGAGGCGCAGCACCATTTCCTGATTCACATAGAGCACCGGGATCAGGAGGGCGAGCGTCCAGAGCAGCGTCGTGCCGTAGTTCTGGCCGGCCTGCGTGTAGGTGCCGAAAGCGCCGGCATCGTTATCCCCGACCATGACGATGAGGCCGGGACCGAGGATCGCAAGCAGCGTGCGCAGGCGCGCCATCCAGTTGCTGCGCGGGGCGGTGTCGTGGTGGGCGATCGTGCCGAAGGCGCCCTTGATATCGCCTACGTGGGCATCGTCGAGCACGGCGGTGCGGCGCGACCCGATGTTTGCAGGGGTGGCAGACATAATTTTTCCTTATGGGTAATGCTTGAAGGTGCAGCTTGAGAAGCTGGCGCAGCGTTGCCGTTCACGGGCGTGCGGCGGGCACTCCGGTGAGCGGCAACGCCAGTCGATGTCAGTGAGCGAGCTTGCTCAGGACCATCCGGATGGCGGCGACCACGCGGGCCGAAGCGTGCGGACGGGCGTCGAGCGCGAGCAGGCCGTTGTAGTGCGGGCGAGCTTCCTCGACGTGCGGGAGTTGCGAAACGAGCAGAGCGAAGCGCATGGGGATTCCTCCAGGAGCTTGAAACGGGGTGCCTTCGACCAGGCCTGCCTTCGTTTCAGTTCACACGGGCCGAGGCGCTCGGGCGTGTGGGAGGAACGTGCGCAGCGAGGGTGTCAGGCGAAGCGAGTGGCGTTCAGCGAGAACGCGTGGCGTGTCGTACAAGAACAAGGCTCAGGGTCGGGCATCGTGTGCTCCTTTGTCGTTTGCGTCCGATCAGCGTTTGACGGACGTGTTTAACCGCACGCCGGGCTCGCGCGGCAATGAGCGCGCGAAAACGGCGTGAACGAGCGGCGCGATGAGCCAATGGCTCGACGCGCCAGGTCGTCTGGACGAATGCGCGAAACCACGCACGCGTCACGGACGGCGGCCAATCAAAGAGATGCGCGAGGGAGGAACTGCGGAATTTACTGCGGCGCGCACCGTCTGCCTGCTGGCAGGACGGCGGCTAAGGAAGAATCAAAGCGGGCGTCGGGCCGGTCAGGCAGAAAAACTTCTCGAAGATCGACTACTGCAACTGTCCAAGGCATATGCCCCTTTCGTGAAAACAGGCGAATTCTAGTGACGATTAGCAAGCCGAGTCAACGACAATTTCGAAGATTTTTCTTTCGAATTCATTACTGGAAATGGCGGCGAATACCGGTCGTCACCCCAGGCATTTCAGGGGCGATGACTGGGGCTCGCGCGCAAACGCCAGGCACCTGACGCCCTGCTTTCCTTTGACGCGCGACGGACTAGACTGGAAGTGCCCCAGCAAACCATGGAGGCAGACATGACGACCGTCTACGTCGTGAAGACCGGTGCCCAGTTCCTCTGCACCGCCGAGGACGGTGACATCGGCATGGCCCCGGCGATTGAAGAAGCCACGTCGTTTCTTTCGTATGAGGAAGCGGAAAAAGTGGCGAATCAACACGCCGACCCCGGATACGAAATCGTGGTCTTCGAACTGATCCGACACTGATCCGGCCCGCGCAGGCGTCAGCGCCGCGTGCTACGCGCTTGCTGCACGCGGCGTTTGCGTTTGCCCGCCTCTCGCGTGCTGTTCGCGTCGGCATATTCGCGGATCATTTCAATCAATGCGCGCAGCCCGGCTGGAATATAGCGGCGGCCCGGATAATAGAGGCAGAGTCCGTCGAACGACGGCGTCCAGTCTTCAAGCACCCGCACCAGCGTGCCGGCCTTCAGATCTTCGCTAACATCCCATTCGCTCAGGTACGTGAGGCCGAGGCCCGCTCGCGCCGCGGCCAGCATCAGGCTGGCGTCGTTGAGCGTTATCGCACCGCTGCCGTCGACACGCATCGATTCGCCATACCGTTCGAACTCCCACTGGTAGATCGACCCACTTGGCATCCGGCTGCGGATGCACTGGTGGGCGGTGAGGTCCGCAGGCGTGCGCGGCGGCTTGTGCCGCTCGAAATATGTTGGACTCCCAACGACAGCAAACCGCTGCCGGTCGCCGAACGGCACGGCAATCATGTCCTGCGGCACGGTTTCCATCAGGCGGATGCCTGCGTCGAACCCTTCGACCACGATGTCGATCAGGCGCCCCTCAGTGACGATGTCGAGCTTCATCTCGGGATAGCGCTGCAGATACGCGATGAAGACCGGCATTGCCTGATGCGCCGCGCCCACCGAGGTGTTGATGCGCAAGGTGCCCGACGGCGTGTCGCGGAAGCTGCCGGCCTGATCGAGCGCGGCATGAATGGTCGAGAGCGCGGGCGCGACCGTGCTCACGAACTGGGCCCCCGCTTCCGAGAGCGACACGCTGCGGGTCGTTCGATTGAAGAGCCGCACACCGATGCGCGCCTCGAGGGCGCCAACCGCATGACTGAGCGCGGACTTCGACACGCTCAACTCGTTTGCCGCGGCGCGGAAGCTGCGATGGCGCGCGACGGCCAGAACGGCTTCCAGCTCGGCCAGGCCCGATGTCTTCATTGTCCCGAATCCCTGAACAGGTCATCCTCGATTGTACGGCTAGTCAGTTCAATGGTGGAGGTCTATCTTGCGTATCAACACATCACGTTTTGGGACAGACCATGCAGAACATCGACCAGATCTACATCGACGGCGCCTTCGTCACGCCGCACGGCACCGAAAGCTTCGAGCTTTTCAATCCGTCGACCGAGCAGGTGATTGGGCGCGTGCGCCTTGCCGACGCGCGCGACGCACGCGATGCCATCGCGGCGGCGCGGCGGGCGTTTCCGGCCTTCTCGCGCACCACGAAAGCCGAGCGCGTCGAGATGCTGATGCGTATGCACGCGGCCGTGGTCGCGAGAGAGGACACGCTTTTCGAAGCCATCGTCGAGGAATACGGCGCACCTGTATCGCGCGGCCGCTGGATGGCGAGCCACGCTAGCGACGTGCTGCTGCAAACGGCGCAGACGCTCGAGCACTACGCGTTCGTGCGCCGCGCCGGATCGGCCGAGGTGGTGATGCAGCCGCTCGGCGTGGCCGGACTGATTACGCCCTGGAACAGCAACGCAGGCTTTATCTGCGGCAAGCTTGCGGCGGCGCTCGCCGCGGGCTGCACGGCCGTGATCAAACCCAGCGAGATGAGCGCGATCCAGACGCGCGTCATCACTGAGGCCTTGCATGAGGCGGGGCTCCCGGCGGGGGTGTTCAACATCGTCACGGGACGCGGCGATACCGTGGGTGCGGAAATCAGTTCGCACTCCGATATTGCCAAGCTCTCGTTCACAGGATCGACGGCCGTTGGCAAGACGATCCTGCGCACGGCCGCGGAAACGCTCAAGCGGGTGACGCTCGAACTGGGTGGCAAGTCCCCCATGGTCGTGCTCGACGACGCCAACTTCGACGAAGCCGTCCCGCTCGCGCTTCAGGCGGGCTTCATGAACAGCGGGCAAGCGTGCATCGCCGGCACGCGGATCCTGGTGCCGCAAGCAAGGCTCAAGGAATTCGAGGAAAAGATCGTCGCCGCAGTGGCGAATATTCAGTCCGGCAACCCGCGCGATCCGCGCACGAGTATCGGCCCGATGGTGAGCCAGAAGCAGTGGGAACGCGTGCAACGCTATATCCGCATCGGCATCGAAGAAGGCGCGCGCCTGATTGCGGGTGGCGAGGGGCGTCCGGAAGGCATCGACGCAGGCTGGTTCGTGCGGCCGACCCTCTTCAGCGATGTCCGCAACGACATGACCATCGCGCGCGAAGAAATCTTCGGCCCGGTGCTGTCGATCATCGCCTACCGCGACGAGGAGGACGCGATCGCGATTGCCAACGACACACCCTACGGGCTGCAGGCCTACGTGGCATCGTCCAATGCCGGGCGCGCGAGCGCGGTGGCGTCGCGGCTCGAAGCGGGTCGCGTGCTGGTCAACACGCTCGCGCACGAACCAGCGGCGCCGTTCGGCGGGTTCAAGCAATCGGGTATCGGCCGCGAATACGGGACGTTCGGTCTCGAGGCGTTCCTCGAACCGAAGTCGTTGCTGGGCACCATGTGAAGCGAGCCCGTTGCAAGCTGCGCGACGCGGGGCTAAGGCTCCCGCGCGCGCAGCTTGCCTGACGCCCTTCAACTGCGCGGCTATGTGCGGTAGCCGCCCGGGCCGATGCCCGTTGCACGCTCGACCTTGAAAGCGGCGATCAGCATATTGAGCGAACGGGCGCGCTCGGCGAGCGAAGCCGCCGCCGCCGCCGCCGCGCTCTCCCCCACGAACGCCGCATTCTGCTGCGTGACCACGTCCATTTGCGCGAGCGCGAGTCCCACTTGCCCGATAGGCCGTTTGCCGAGAATACGGCCCGAATCGGGGAAACAAAAAATGAATATCAAGAGGATCGGGATGCTGTCCCTTGCCTCATTGGCTCTGACGGCCTGCATGACCGTCGGTCAACGCGTGAAGATAATCCGCCAACGAGAAAGAGAACAACAAGACGGCTGAGAAAAACGCCTGCACCATCCGTCGCGGCTTCTTTGGTGGCATCAAAGTAACTTTCACGGTTGGTCCGACGTGACAAGCACATTCGTGCGATCGAAACCTTGATGTGCTGTTGACGCTGTGGAATTCCGCCGCGAGCGTTCGCGCATGACTGACGGTGTGGGTCGCGCACCGGAGTCAGTTGTAATCCCTCACAGACTCGATCCGGCGCGCAGCTTGCGTTCACCAGTGGTGCCGATGGCGATGTCCGCAGCCAGCCCCTGTTCAACCAAGTTGATGTCGCACTGATTACACGAACAACAAAAAAATCATATTTTGTCAACTAATGCAAGGATTTGTTGCAAATTTTGGGCCTTACTTTATAGTTGCGGCGGAATAAGTGGCCAAATAAAAAGTAAATGGATAATACAAAACAACCTGGCGTCTCGCACCAGACCAGCGAGACAGCCTTGGGGGCCGTGCCCCCTGCCTTGCCCGCCAAAAAGCGATCGCGGTGGTATCTGCCGGTGAAAATCAAGTTCGCATTGGCGGTTGGTTTCTCTCTGCTATGGGGTGTGCTCTCCTTTTATCTGGCCCGGCGGTGGCTCGCGGACATGGGCGCGGTGTTTGGGGCGGTTTGGGCTTACCTGATTCTGTTCGGCATCGCGATTCTGCCGGGCTTCATGAATGCGTTCATGATGTCGAGCCTGCTGATGGACCGTCGGCCGGCGTTTCACCCGGCTGCCGGGCCACTACCCGGTATCAGTATCCTGGTGGCGGCGTATAACGAAGAAGACAACATCGCGCAGACTGTCGAAAGCATCGCGAAGCAGGCCTACCCCGGTGCGCTGCAGGTCATTGTCGTCAATGACGGATCCTCGGACGGCACCGCGGCCGTGCTCGATGGTCTTGAGTATCCGTGGCTCGAGGTCCTGCATCTGCCGCAGAACATGGGCAAGGCGCGTGCGCTTACCGAGGGCTTGACGCATGTGCACCACAGCCTGACGGTTACGGTGGACGGCGACTCCTACCTCTATCGCCGCGCGCTGGAGAATCTCGTGTATCGCTACCTGAGCGACCCGCCAAGCACAAGGGCGGTGGCAGGCGCCGTTCTGGTGCGCAACTCGCGCACCAACCTGGTCACGCGGATTCAGGAGTGGGACTACTTCCACGGCATCGCTGCCACGAAGCGGATACAGAGCCTCTATCAGGGCACCCTTGTCGCGCAAGGCGCCTTCTCCGTTTACGACACCGGCGTGCTCCGCCAGGTCGGCGGCTGGCCCCACTCGGTCGGTGAGGACATCGTGCTCACATGGGCCATCCTGAAGTCGGGGTATCGCGTTGGCTTCGCGGAGAACGCCTGCCTGTTCACCAATGCGCCGACCACGTGGCGGCAGTTCATCCGTCAACGCCAGCGGTGGTCCCGCGGGCTGATAGAGGCGTTTAAGGCGCATTGGCAACTGCTCTTCAAGCCGCGTATGACGACGCTCTTCATCTGGTGGAATCTGCTGTTTCCATACATGGATCTGGTCTACACATTCGCATTCCTGCCGGGATTGGTGCTGGCACTGTTCGGCATCCGCTGGATCGCCGGGCCGATGACGCTCCTGGTTCTCCCGATGGCCATGCTCATCAACGTACTGATGTACCGGATCCAGAACCGCATGTTCACCGAGCAGGGCCTTAAGGTGCGCCGCAACAGGCTCGGCTTCGTCTGCTACAGCCTGCTCTACGGACTCGTTCTGCAGCCCGCCTGTGTGGTCGGGTATGCGCAGGAGTTCGTGACCCGCAGCAAGCGCTGGGGTACCAAATAACCCTACACGCAGTAAAAAAGAAAGGGATTCTCTCTATGCAGGTAATTCGTTGCGCAAACGCGCCCATGTTCCGGCGCGCGTTTGTTGCCGCGTGTGCGTTCGCAATTAGTGCGCTCGCGCCCGTACACGCTCAATCTCAGGATGGACCGGGTGCGCACGGCGCACTGATCGGGGATTTCCTCTACAGCGACGACAGCGATCGTTTCCAGGAAGAACGGTTCAACGCCGGCTATCTGTTCAGCAACAACTGGGGGTTCGGCACAAGCTTCACGCATTACAGTTCTCCCGGCTGGTCTGCATTTGGGTATGGCGCGTACGGCTTATATCGCGAGCGCGGCACGCAGCAGACCGTGGACGCGCGATTGGGCGTGATGGACACACATGGCTATACGACGGCGGTCGGCACACTAGACTACATGCGGCACATTACCGCCGACACCGGGATCGGCGTGAGTGCCGAGCGCGATGTGGTTGACTCGATAGTCGGTCTTGAGCGGGGGCTGACCTACACCAGCCTCGTGCTCGTGCTAGATCATCAGTTCACGCCACGTTTCAGCATGGGGGCGGTGGCTGGGGCACTCTGGTTTTCGGATAACAATACGCGTCCGCTGTTGCGTACGCGATGGAACTACGAGTTGATAGCGAATAGCGGCCTGAATGCGTACATCAAGACCCGGACCTATTCCGACAGCAACCCGTACCTGGGCGATTACTATTCGCCGCGCTGGCTTAACGAGTATTCGGGCGGTCTCTCCTGGCGGACCGCCATCAACGACAAGGTTCTCTTTTTCGTGAGTGCCGATGCGGGGCGACAGAATACGTCGGATGGCGCCAACAACATCTGGAGTGCGCGCACTGGCCTCGAGAACCACCGCAGTCGGGCTAGCCACGTGCAGTGGCAGATCGCCGTTGAAACGACCAACAACAGCTCATTCGGTTTCATGAGCGGCGGCGGTGCGGGGTATCGCTATACCAGCGTGATGGGGCGATTGTTTATTCCGCTTAACTGAACATCACAGGTGCCACGGGACTTCGGCAACGTAGCATGAACTGTCGGGCCCCGCACCGTGCAATTCTCGTGAAAGACGAGCAGCCTCTTCGAGACATTGCGCCAGTGGCATGACCGCTTCCCGCCTGGGTCGAACCTGCAGAATATTCTCTCCGCGGCGCGCGACTCGATCAATCGTGAAGCCACTGTCCGTCGGTCAAATCGCCATCCCAACGTAGTCCGACTGCCGTCAAATCTAGAGCTCCCTCCGGATGCGCTTCGAGCAAGCCATCCCGCAAAGATTGAGCAATCGCCATTCTCGCCAGATCTTCGGCGTCAGCATCGGCTATTCCTTTGTCGGATCCCCTCGGGACGAGCAGGAAAAATGGCTTCATCGTCGATCGTATTCGTATAAACGTCACGCTGATGCCGTCAACCACGATGACGCTGTACCTTACGGCCTCGTCTCCACATCCCCACGCGCGAAACCTGAATTCTGTTGTTCTCATTATCGAGTTCGAGCCTCACCCGAAAGTGCCTGTGTTACAGAGCCGACCCGCAAACAGGCGCCGTTTGGCTGAAAAGACTATGCCGCGAGTTAAAAACTTGCAATCTTCGGAAGGCGATCCATTCTTCAGCTCGATTTATGCCTGCACGTTCTGCAATTGCGTATTCTCAGAATATCGTGCATTCACAATTGAAAACGTTTGCGTATCAGCTACTTCGCGTTTCGTCTGACTATGTGAATGTCTCACGTGCGCTCGGCCTCGTCCGCGACCACGCATCGCGCCCCTGTCGATGATCCGAATGCGTTACTGCCCCGGCGGGGAAACGAACTCGCAAACGTTTTCCGGACGAGGCTTCCGAAATTGCTTTCCGTGCACGGTATCAGACTGAAATGGTTGCGGCGCATCGAACTGCCGGCAGGCGTTGGTCAAAGCGTACCGGCCACGTGTCTGGTGGCGCGTGAGTTTGATGCGCCAAGCGGCGTCAAGCCGATCGAATGGCTCGAGCGCGCGCTGGCGCTGTTTCTGGTCGTGGCTTGGGGAATCGTGCATCTGATGAACATGGGCCGCAATTGCCACGATCTGGATGCCGAACTATTCTTCGATGTCGATGAAATTCGTGGCGCGTATTTGATAACGGGTTTGGTTTGGCTCCTGGTGGTGTTGGCGTGGCTCCTGGCGGTGTTGGCCTTTCCTTGGTTTCATGTAGGTATATTTGTGTTGCCCCTGTGCGGGGCGGCACCTACTTTTCTTTGCAGCCGCAAAGAAAAGTAGGCAAAAGAAAGCGGCTCAAACCGCCAGTGTGACGCAGTCCACCACTGCCATTCCAATCGGAGCGGCTCCGGGGCATCCGTCTCCTCGCACACTCCGCCCTAGTGACAAGGGGCTCATTCTTCCCGCCACGCGCTACGCGCGGGCGGAAGGGTATGCAAGGAAAACCGGGCGTGCTGCCGGCGAATGCGCGGGAGTACCACCGAGAAAATACGCGGGATTCCTACGAAAATGCATGAACCCCACCGGTTTTGGTTATGCCCTACGGTGCGCGTAGCGCCGCCGGATGGATGAGCCCTTAGTCACTCCGGCGTGTAGCAAGTGATGGCAGACGCCCCGGAGCCACTCCGATATAAGGTTAGTGGTCCACTGCGTCACACTAGCGGTTTGAGCGGCTTTCTTTTGCCTACTTTTCTTTGCCGCTGCAAAGAAAAGTAGGTGCCGCCCCGCACAGGGGTAACACTAATAGACCGACACGAAAACAAGGAAAGGCCAAAAAAACCAAGCTAACCGATCCGCAGGCATCGTCTCGCCCACGAATACGACCATCGCACCAACGCCCCCAAACCAGCGACTCCCATCCCAACAGCCAACTCAAAACCACTCACCCCGACTTTCCAAACGGACTCTCAGATAGAAGCAGCAGACGACACCTCCCCTTGCGCCTGACCGTGCGGCCGCGTGCGCACGAACGCCCCGGCCAGCGCAGCGGCCACAACCGCCGCAATCGCCCCCAGCAAGAAAGCCAGATGGTATCCCCCATTGAGCGCGGTAACAGCATCGGCGCCCGCTGCACCCAACCCATCGGTGCGCGCAGCCGCCAGGCTCGCGAGAATAGCGAGACCCAGCGCGCCGCCCATCATGAACGACGTGTTTACCACCCCCGAGGCCAACCCCGACTCATCGGGCGCCACGTCGCTCATCGCGGCCAGCAGCACCGGGTTGAACGCCAGCCCCGCCCCAAGGCCCATCAGCACCATGCCCGGCAGCACATCCACCACGAAGCTGCCCCCAGCGGGTGCACGCGCAAACAACAGCAGCCCGAGCGCCGCCAGCAGCAAGCCCAGCGAGAGCGGCGCGCGAATCCCGAAGCGCATCACCAGCCTGGCCGAGAGCCCCAACGAGAACGCCGCCATGATGATGTTGGCCGGCAAAAACGCCAGTCCCACCTGCATCGCGCTGTAGTGGAGCAAGCGCTGCAAGTAAAGCGCCGAGATGAAGAACCACGCGAACAGCGCGGCCGCCCACAACACGCCCACCACATTGGCCGTAGCCAGGTTGCGCAGCGCGAACATATGCAGCGGCATGAGCGGATGCGGCACGCGCGACTCGATAACGAGGAACGCCATCATCAGCGCGATAGCCATGCCCAGCAGCGCAAGGGTTTGCGCGGACATCCAGCCGGCTTCGTTGCCGTGCACGACGGCATACACCGCCAGCATCAGCGATGCGGTCACGGTGATGGCACCCGCCACATCCAGTTTGGCGCGCTGCGCCTGCGGCTTCGCCATCGGCAGCAGCGCCACGCAACCGCCATACACCGCCACGCCAATCGGCAAGTTGACGAGAAAGATCCAGTGCCAGCTCAATGTGCTGGTCAATAGCCCGCCCAGCAGCACGCCGATACTGCCGCCGCCCCCGCCCACGAACCCGTAGACGCCCATTGCCTTCGCGCGGTCGTCCGGCGAGGTGAACAGGTTCATGATCAGTGACAGCGACACGGCCGACACCACGGCGCCGCCCAGCCCCTGAACGGCGCGCGCCGCAATCAGCAATCCTTGCGAATTTGCCAGCCCACAGGCCAACGAGGCCAGCGTAAATAACGTAATGCCCAGCAGGAACAGCCTGCGATGACCAAACAGGTCGCCGAGCCGCCCGCCCAGCAGCAGGAAGCCGCCGAAGGTCAGCATGTACGCGTTGACCACCCACACGAGCGAGGTTTCGGTAAAGCCCAGGTCCGCCCGGATGGACGGTAGTGCGACGTTGACGATGGTCGTGTCGAGCACGATCATCAGCACACCCAGGCAGAGCACGATGAGGGCAAACCAGCGTTTGCGTTCGTCGATGCCGTGCGTCATGGAACTGCTCCTGTCGGGTGCCGGCAGTTCAAGACTGCGCAGCGGGTTCGAGATTGGCGAAGCCGGTTGCAAAAGCCCTGCCGCAAGCGAGCGTCGCAGGGCACCGGTACGAAATGGCCGGTCAACGCAGCACGCCTTTCGCGCGCAGTTCGTGACCGATGCGCGCGATCTCGCGCTCGCCTTCGCTCAGCGATGCACGGCTGGTGTGCACCGAAAAGCGGCCCAGGTGCAGATCGTGCGGATGAGGGATTGCCGTCCCGACCACGAAGCGCGCATCGGTCTCGGCCTCGAATTCGAGCGCCGCATCGGACGGGTCGAATACGGCCAGCTCGCCTTTGTCCACGGCTTCGGGATTGCGCAGGCTGCCGTCCATCACCGCGGTCCAGCCTACCGTGTAGCCGGGCGGCGGCTGGTGGCGCCAGCGCTGGCCGGCCTTGAGCTCCACCACGAAATAGTTGACGCCCGAAGGGGCATCGATCGGGCTGACCGCCTCCCCGCTACGGCCGAGCAACACGCGTGCCGGGCCATCCGATGGGATTGCGTTGACCGAAAGATGCTGGCTGAACGCGGGAGCCAACTCACGCTCCGGCGGCAAGGCAACCCACAGCTGGAAGGCCTTGATCGGGGGCTCGGCGAAGCCGGAATGCCAAACGCCCCGGCCAGCGCTCATCCATTCGATATCGCCCGCCTCCATCGTGCCTTCGTGGCCCGTGGATTCAGCATAGCGGCCTCGCCCTTCTATTGCCAGGGTCAAGGTGGCCAGACCCGAATGCGGATGCCAGCCGAAACCCTGCTGGCCCATCGCCTCCTCGGTGTCGATCAGATCGAGAAAAACGAACGGCTTGATCAACTCGCCGACGTCGGCGGGGCTCACCATGCGCACCAGCGGCCCGTGCGCATTGCCGCGCGTGCGGAAGATAACGTGACGGCCCACGGCGGCAAGGGGCGTGGGCGAAGTTTGGACGATTGCATTCATGAGTATTCGCTCGCTCGTGAGATGGGCTTTCAGGCCGTTGCGGGAATCGCAAAATTCGCTTTGGCCCATGCGGCAAACTTCGTCGGCTGCTGGCCCGCGATCTGGTTGGCGAGCGCGATCGCGTCGCGCGAATCCGAGCCGAGATACGTATGCGTTTCGAACCAGGCGAGCATCGCCGCGATGCCCTCAGCGCCCGGGAACCAGCTAGCAAAAACCTCGCGCGGGACGCGCGTGAACGAGAGCTTGTTGCCTTGCCGATTCAGGGTTTCAATAATCTCGTTGAAGCTCAGGAAATCGCCCACCAGCGGCAAATGCTCGCCGTGCCCCACGCGTTCCGGCTGCGCGAACGCACCGGCCACGACGCGGCCGAGCTCGGTGATGTCGCCCATGTGGATGACCCGCCGCTCGGGATCGAGCGGCAGCGCCCAGCCCACGGTGCCATCGGCCTGTTTCTGCGGAGCCATTACGCCAATCAGGTTTTGATAGTAGAACGGAGCAATTACAAACGTATGGTGGGCGAATCCAGCCTCGCTCACAATGCGCTCGAACTGCGCTTTGCTCGTGAAATGCGGGACATCGATCTTGCCGCCGCTGATCGCCTCAACGTTCGGGAGCGTCGACCAGATGAAGTGCTGCACGCCAGCGGCTTTCGCCGCGTTGACGGCGGCGAGCGCCTGCCGGCTTTCGTCCGCGCCCGCCTCCCAGGAATTGGTCACCACGAAAGCGCCGTGTGCGCCCGCAAATGCGGCCTCAA
Organism: Paraburkholderia silviterrae; assembly: GCF_004353915.1. Classification (GTDB taxonomy): domain Bacteria; phylum Pseudomonadota; class Gammaproteobacteria; order Burkholderiales; family Burkholderiaceae; genus Paraburkholderia; species Paraburkholderia silviterrae. The sequence continues at coordinate 115,930 of NZ_SMRP01000020.1, forward strand.
GCGTTTCGGGGCGGTTGAAATCGGCCAGCACGACTTCGTCGCCCAGCTCCGGATGCTTGTGCGGATTGCGTGTCAACGCGCGCACCTTGAATTGACCGCTCGCCTGCAGTGCGCGCACGACTGCGCCGCCTTGCTGACCGGTTGCGCCGATTACGGCGATGATCTTCTGACTGTTCGACATGGTCGCTCTCCAGCGAATATTCGGTTGAGGTGCTGCGACCTTACGCAGCGAACGCGGCACAGGCTGAAGCCTTGCGGCGGTCCGAAAGCGGCCACCTGCTGCGCGACACCTCAAGTATGGCGACGGAGAGCGTTACACACTAGATGGTAAAATGTGATCTGATTAATCCATTTATGGAGGAATTCCACCATGCTCGATCTGAATGATCTGGCGATGTTCGTGCAGGTCGTGCGGGCCGGCAGTTTCTCCGAAGCGGCGCGGCGTTTGCGCATGCCGGCGAACACGCTGAGCCGGCGTATCGATCAACTCGAAGAGCAGCTCGGCACGCGTCTGCTGCATCGCTCGACACGCAAACTCGCGCCAAGCACCGACGGTCAGGCGCTGTTCGAGCGCTATGCGCCGGCGCTCGACCAGATCTTCGAGATCGAGCGGCTCCATGCCGGCAAGCAGGCACCGTCCGGCTCGGTTCGCGTCACCGCGATGGCCGGCCTGTTCGAAATCTTCCGCATGGAATGGATGGTCGAATTCTACACGCGCTATCCGCACATCAGCATCGACTTCCTGCTCGACGATACGCCGACCGACCTGATCGCCGAACGCGTCGATCTGGCCTTGCGCATGGGCGTCGAGACCGGCACCGGCTTCAGGGTACGCCGGCTGGCGCCGAGCGCCATGATCCTTGCCGCGAGTCCGGCCTATCTGGAACGGCGCCCCGCACCGCGCACGCTGCGTGAGCTCGCCGAACACGACTGCCTGACGATTTCCACGCGCCAGGGCCGCAACACGTGGCGTCTGCAGGGGCCACGCGGCAGTCAGGACGTATCGATCAACAGCCGTTTCGCGGTGAACGACATGCGCGTGCTGGCGCAGGCTTGCATCGCTGGGCTCGGTATTGCACTGCTGCCACAGTTGATGGTCGAGCCCATCATCGAGCAGGGGACACTGGTACGCGTGCTGCCGGCCTGGCGGCGCACGAGCACCGACCTCGGCCTGCAGCTCGTCTACACGAGCCGCCCGCCCGTGCCGCCCGCGGTGGCGGTCGTCGCCGAATTTCTCATCGAGAAGCTGGGCGACACGATGAAGAGTCCGTAACTTGCGTTATACGAAGGGTATGCTAGTCGAGCAGCAGCAAGGCATCGGCGAGCGACAACACCGTTGTGCGCGAATCGAATGCGGTGGAGAACAAATGCTCATGGACAACCTGATCCGGGTCGTAGCAGCAATCCTTGACCGTGTACAGGCGGAAGTCCGCGTCGCTCGCGTATGCGACCGATGACAGCACGACGCCAGTCGACGCAATGCCAACGAGAATCAGCGTATCGACACCCTGCGCGCGCAGCCGTGCCTCGAGATCCGTGCCAAAGAACACGCTGGCGCGATGCGCGATGACGAGCGGCTCATGGGCCAGTTGGCCCAATTCCGGTGCGATCCGGTCTTCGACGAAAAGGCCAAGCTGCTTGATGCCCTGACCATTCTTGTTCAACGGGCTGACTTCCGGATATCCCGGACTGAAGCGCAGATTGGCGAAATAAACGCTGACGCCTTTGGCCCGCGCCGCGTCGCATAGCTTGCGCGTATTGGCGAGCAAGGCCGGTGCGACCGATGGAAAGAGTCCGAGAATGTCGGTCTGGTAGTGCATGACGACAAGCGCGGTGTGCGCCGGTGCGAGTGCCTCCATTGAAGCTGCTCCTTTACGTTGTAAAGCCTTTCATATTCACAACCGGGGAACATTGAACACGGCGAAGCGTGCTCGTGTCAACACGACACCGCTCGATAAATTTCGGGCCGCCATATCACGCGAATTCCCAGCATCGATCCTGCCCGCTTGCGAGCAACGTTCAGAACGGCAGTGCATGGTTACGTGCCGGTCATCGCCGCTTCGGCGTATCGGTTGTTCAAAATGAGCGCATACTCAGATCGAACCTTCCCCGTGAAGGACCTCTCTGCCAGGCTGAACGGATCAAAAGGAGCTGGAAAAAAACTCAAATGAACGCCACCCCCGAACTCGAACTCGCAAAGCTCGACGAACGCGACCTCACGCTGCTGCGCAAAGCAATCGAGCTGGCCGACGAATCCCGACGCAACGGCCGCCATCCGTTTGCCGCTCTCGTGGCGGACGAGCACGGCAACATCGTGGCGTCCGCCGGCAACAACTCGATGCCGCCGCAAGGCGATCCCACCCAGCACGCCGAGCTCGTGGCCGCGGCGAAGGCCGCGCGCGTGCTGTCTGCGGAGCAGCTCGCGCGATGCACGCTCTATACGAGCGCCGAGCCGTGCTGCATGTGCTCGGGCGCGATCTATTGGTGCAACATCGGACGCGTCGTGTATGCGCTCTCCGAGCATCGGCTGCTCACCCTCACCGGCGCTCACCCCGAGAACCCGACGTTCTCGCTGCCCTGCCGCGAAGTTTTCGTGCGCGGCCAGCGGCATATCGATGTGGTCGGACCCGTGCTCGAAGATGAGGCGGCATGTTCGCATCACGGCTTCTGGGCATAAGCGCTCAAACGCCTGAAGCCGCCCTTTTTTAAGCCGCTGCACCATAAGTCAATGACCCGCAGCGGCTCATTCTTTGCCTGACGTTTTCATTACGGCGTTTTGTTGTCTATACGTTAAATACATAGGACGAAAATTCGCCGTCGATCTCCCGTGCCCGATCCGCACGCATTGTCGTTGCCATCAAATCAATCTCCTCCTCTTCAGCGAAAACCCTACTTAACCGCTCATCGCTGATTGTCTATTTTGTCTATCCAACTGGCGGATAGCACTGCCTTTTCCCGAAGCTGTCGCTGGCCTTCGCGGCGGCCCCCGAAGTCGATACTGGAGACTCCAAAGCAATGAAGAAGTTTGCCCTGTTCATCGCGATCCTCGCGATCGCAACCTCCGCCTGCGCGAAGGACTGGTCCACCATCCGGTTTGGTGTCGACGCGAGTTATCCGCCGTTCGAATCGAAGAGTGCGGACGGCAAGCTGGTCGGGTTCGATATCGACCTCGGCAACGAAATTTGCAAACGCCTGAATGCGAAATGCGTCTGGATCGAGCAGGAATTCGACGGCATGATTCCGGCACTCAAAGCGAAGAAGTTCGACGGCGTGCTGTCCTCGATGTCGATGACGCCGGAGCGCGAACAGCAGATCGCCTTCTCGGTGAAACTGTTCAATACGCCTACGCGCCTCGTCGCCAAGAAGGGCAGCAACCTGCTGCCCACGGCCGACTCGCTCAAGGGCAAGTCGGTGGGTGTCGAGCAAGGCACCATTCAGGAAACCTACGCGAAAAAGAACTGGGCGCCCAAGGGCGTGAACGTGGTGCCGTACCAGAACCAGGACCAGGTCTACGCGGACCTGCTCTCGGGCCGTCTGGACGCAGCGCTGCAGGATGAGGTGCAAGCCGACATGGGCTTCCTGAAGACGCCGCGCGGCGCGGGCTTCCAGTTCGCGGGCAACGAAATCCCGTCGGACGCAGCCGGCATTGGCCTGCGCAAGGAAGACACCGACCTGAAGGCGAAGATCGACAAAGCCATCGCCGACATGATCAAGGACGGCACGTACAAGAAGATCGAGTCGAAGTACTTCGACTTCGACGTGTACGGCAGCTAAGCACTGCAAAACGGCCGGCCCCGCGTGAAGACGCGGTTCCGGCCTGGCCGTTAGAAGCAAGCCCAGACTCATCCGGTCTGGGCTTTTTCATTTGCCGGGTTCGCGCTCAGGAAGCCGCTCGTCAATTGCTCGCCTCCGCTTCGTTGTTCATGACAGCCATATTGCGAATGCCGAGTTGTCTATTCATTTAATTCACGAGACACTTTCTCTGGATGCCCCAATCCCGCGCCGCAGTGCGCCAACGCCCCTTTTAACTGACGTAATGCACGTCCTCTTCAGCGAAAACCCTACTTAACCAAACATCATCGCCCAGTTATCTTGTCTATTCAACTTTGCAGATGAACCCTCTGCCTGAGAAGGCCGCCAATTCACGGCGGCGCGGATTTCGATACTGGAGACCTCACGTCAATGAAGAAGCTAGCCCTGTCCATGGCGATTCTGGCCATCGCAACCTCCGCCTTCGCGAAGGACTGGTCCACTGTCCGGTTTGGCGTCGACGCGAGCTACCCCCCGTTTGAGTCGAAGAGCACGGACGGCAAGCTCGTCGGCTTCGACATCGACATGGGCAACGAGATCTGCAAGCGCTTGAACGCTAAATGCGTCTGGGTCGAAAGCGAGTTCGACGGCATGATCCCGGCGCTGAAGGCGAAGAAGTTCGACGGTGTGCTCTCGTCGATGTCGATGACGCCGCAGCGCGAAGCGCAAATTGCGTTCTCGGCGAAGCTGTTCCACACGCCGACGCGCCTCGTCGCGAAGAAGGGCTCGAACCTCCAGCCGACGGCCGATTCGCTCAAGGGCAAAACCGTGGGCGTCGAGCAGGGCACGACTCAAGAGACCTACGCGAAGCTCAACTGGGAGCCCAAAGGCGTGAAGATCGTGCCCTACCAGGACCAGCAACAGGTGTATGCGGACCTGACATCGGGCCGTCTCGATGCGGCACTGCAAGACGCCGTGCAGGCCAACCTGAGCTTCCTGAAGACCCCGCGCGGCGCAGACTTCCAGTTCACGGGCGGCGACTTGAGCGATCCGCAGGGCACGCTCGGCGTGGGTGCCGCTATTGGCCTGCGCAAGGACGACGCGGAGCTGAAGACGAAGATCGACAAGGCCATCGCCGACATGATCAAGGACGGCACGTACAAGAAGATCGAGTCGAAGTACTTCGACTTCGACGTGTACGGCGGCTGACACCGCACGCAGCATGACGCGCCGCGCGCCTTGCTGCGTCGTGCCGATCCGCATTCCCTTATCCCGCGCGCCGGCTCGACATCCGGCGCAATTACGTCACCATGCAAACACAGACGCATCCGCTGATTTCCCCGGCGCTCGGCACCGAGCGGCACCTGACGAGCTTCCACTACGGCCCGGCGGGCGGGCAGAAGATCTATATCCAGTCTTCGCTGCATGCCGACGAATTGCCCGGCATGCTGGTCGCCTGGGCGCTGCGCAGGCGCCTCGCCGCGCTCGAGGCGGCGGGCAAGCTGCGCGGCGAGATCGTGGTGGTGCCCGTACCCAATCCAATCGGTTTGAACCAACGCCTGCTCGGCCAGATGCTCGGCCGCTACGAAACCGGCACCGCCTCGAACTTCAACCGCAACTTCCATGATCTCGCCGAGCTCGTGATGCCGCGCGTGGAGTCCCGCCTCACCGGCGACGCGCAGCAGAACCTGCTTGCCGTGCGCGCCGCCATGCGCGAGGCGCTCGCCGAGCAAACGCCAACCACCGAGCTCCAGTCGCAGCGCCTCGCGCTGCAGCGCCTCTCGTACGACGCCGATGTCGTGCTCGACCTGCACTGCGACTTCGAAGCCGCGATGCACCTCTACACGAACCCCGACCTGTGGCCCGACGTCGAGCCGCTCGCGCGCTATCTCGACGCGAAGGCTTCGCTGCTCGCGCTCAATTCGATCGGCAATCCATTCGACGAGATCCACAGCTTTTGCTGGTCCGAATTGCGCGCGCGTTATGGCGAGCGCTATCCCATTCCGAATGGTTCGATATCCGTAACGATCGAGCTGCGCGGCCAGGCCGACGTGTCCTATGCGTTCGCCGAGCACGACGCGAATGCGATCGTTGACTACCTGACGCACCGCGGCGTGATCGACGGCACGCCCGCGCCTTTGCCGCCGCTCGAATTCGGGCCCACGCCCTTCGCCGGCAGCGAGCCGCTCATCGCGCCGATCTCCGGCGTGCTCGTGTTCCGCACCCCGGTTGGCGCGCGCGTCGAGCCCGGCCATCCGATCGCCGACATCGTCGACCCGCTGACCGAGCGCGTTGTCACGATCAAGAATTCCGTTGCCGGTGTGCTGTACGCGCGGCAGCGCGCTCGCTTTGCCACTGCGGGGATGGAAGTGGCATGCGTCGCGGGCGCCGAGCCCGTGCGCGGCGGCTCGCTATTGCCGGATTGAGTTGCACGGCGCCAACGCGCCGGGAAGAACTCGCCATCGGCCACGTTGTCGAACCAACGTGGCTGGAGTTCTCCCTCATGAAACGCGTTTGCTCCGCAGTTCTGCTCGTCGTGCTCACGGTCGGTTGTGCCGCTTGTGCCGGCTGTGCCTCCACGCAGCCGCCCGTGAACGATCAATCCGCCCGGCGCGCGCCGAGGCTCAGCGTTGGCGTCAGCGATCCCAATACGCAACTGATCCTGCCGTGGTTCCTCACGGATCTCATCAACGCGGTCAACGATCCCTAGTTTTGTAGCGCCTTGCCGTCATCGAGCTACGACACGCGCAATTGCTCGACCAGCCATCTCCCCGCTGGCCCGGGCGGCGCGGCAGAGGGATAAACAGCCAGCATGGGAAGAATGAGCCCGCCCGGCGGCACGTCTTCAATTTGAAGCTCGACGAGCCGGCCGGCCGCGATGTCGTCCGCGACGATGTGCAAGGGCATCCCGCCCCATCCCAGTCCTTGCAGCAGGAAAGCGTGCTTGGCGAACAGATCCACGAAGCGCCAGACCGAACCGGACATGACGCCAAACTCGCGTCCGGCAGACAATGCGGAGCGATCGGTCAGCACGAGCTGCATATGGCGCGCCAGCTCGTCCTTGCCGATCGGTCCGCGGATCGCAGCCAGCGGATGCGTGCTGGCTGCGACCATCACATAGCCGATGGCAGTGAGCCGCTCGGAGGCGAGGCCCGCCGGCACATAGGGCAAGGAGCCCACAATGCCTAGCGCGGCACGCCCGTCGATCACGGGCTCAAAGGCGCCGCCAAGCGCGTCGGCATAGAGCCGCAACGGGACTTGCGGAAAGCGTTCGCGGAACGCCTTGGCAACCTCGACCACGGCCTGAAGCGGGAAAAAGACATCCAGCACCACCGACAATTCGGGTTCGAGGCCGGATGCCATGCCTTTGGCGCGCGCCTTCATCCAGTCGACGCCGGAGACGACACTGCGCGCGTCGGCCAGCAAGACCCGGCCCTCGGTCGTGAGCGTCGGATAGCGGCCGGAGCGGTCGAACAGCGTCACGCCAATCTGCCCTTCGAGGTTGGACACCAGCTCGCTGACCATGGATTGCGCCCGGCGCAACTTCCTCGCGGCGCCTGAAAAGCTGCCTTCTTCAACGGCTGCGATGAATGTCCGTAGCTGATCCAGCGATACACCATCCAGCATGTTGGCCTCCGTGGCGTCCAGATCGATCGATGCAAACGGCTAGAGCTGGGGGCGCAAGACGATCTTGCTGGCCACCGACTTCACGCCGGGCACCTTGCTGGCCGCGTCGGTCGCAATGTGCTCCTGGTCCTGAGTGTCGATGAAGCCGCCCAGAACGACCTCGCCCGTTTGCGCATTGGCGAATACGGCGATGTCCACGCCCGCGAGGCCCTTCGTCTTGTTCAGCGCCTGATGGATTTTCCGCGCGAACAAGCGGTTTGCCGTGCGCTCGGACTTCTTCGAAGCGCCCGGCGCGGACGCCACCGGAGATGTCGCGCTGCCGTCCGGTGCGCCCGCCTCCGATGCCGGCCCCTGCGCAAGCGCGACTGCCGACATGCAGCCGGCCAGTACCCAAAACACCGCTTTGTATGTCGCTTTCATTGGATCATCCTTGTATGAAGACGTAAGCGCAAAGCCACGTGAGCGCGGCGCTCATGGCTCGAATGCTTCCAGCACGGTCTTGCCGATCGCCCTGCCCGTTTCGATCCGCTCGTGGGCGAGGCGAAGATTCGCCGCCGACAAGGGGCCGACCACGTGCGTGAGCGTCGTGTGCAACACGCCAGCATCGACCTGCTCCGAGACCTCCTTGAGCAGACGATGCTGCGCGTCCATATCCGCCGTCTGAAACAGGGATCGCGTAAACATCATCTCCCACGACACCGTGATGCTCTTCGGCTTGAACGGCGCGATGCTGTCGTCGAAATTGTCGATCAGCGTGATATGGCCTTGGGGGTTCAACGCACGGGCGAGGCTCGCGGCGCTGCCGGGCGTCGAGGTGATGGCGCCGATATAGTCCACGCCGCTGAAGCCGATTGCGCGCAGCGCTTCGTCGATGGGCTTGCTGTGGTCGGCAACGTGCTGCGCGCCGAGCTTGCGCACCCATGCGGCGCTTTCGGGCCGCGATGCCGTGGCGATGACGGTGAGGCCCGTGAGACGGCTCGCCAGCTGGATCAGCATGGAGCCGACACCGCCAGCACCATTGAGCACGAGCAGCGTACCGTGGGGCTGGAGCAAGCCGCGTGGCACGTTCATGCGGTCGAAGAGCATTTCCCACGCGGTGATGGACGTGAGCGGCAGCGCCGCCGCCTCGGCGAACGACAAGGTGGCGGGCTTGGGCCCGACGATGCGCTCGTCCACGAGATGAAACTCCGCGTTCGTGCCCGGCCGGTCCATCGCGCCCGCATAAAAGACTTCGTCGCCGGGCTTGAAGAGCGTGACCGCATTGCCCACCGCTTCGACCACGCCCGCGGCGTCATAGCCCAGTATTCTCGGCTGTGTGCTCTCCGTGGGGTCCTCGTGGCGGCGGCGCTTCACATCCACGGGATTCACGGACACGGCCTTCACGGCAACCCGCAGATCGCGCGGACCGGGTTCGGGCATCGGCAGCTCGAGGTCGGTCAGGACTTCGACGCCTCCTTTGACTGCATAACCTATTGCTTTCATGCTGTTCTCCGATGCCATCCGGTCCGGCGCGCCGTTCGACTAGTTCGCCCCTGCTGCGGAGAGATTCGAGTTGCCTCGCCCGAAGACATTGTCCAGGCTGTACGCGCCGGCGCCGAAATACGTCATCTGCAGCAGGCCGCCCGCCATCATCACGTTCTTCAGGAAGTGAATCATCTGGTTCTGGTCCGCGAAGTTGCGGTGGAAGAACACGGCGGTAGCCAGACAGAACAGCGCCAGCGCGAAGGAGGTGAAGCGCACGCGGTAGCCCGTGATCAGCAGCAGACCGCCACCCAGCTCGACCAACACCGAGAGGATGTACGCGAGCGGCGGGACCGGCAGACCCATGGCATGGATATAGCCGACCGTCGCGGCATAGGCGCCCAGCTTGCCTAGCCCGCTCATGACAAAGGGGGCGCCGAACATGATGCGGCCCAGCAGGGGAAGAAATTTGTATTGATCCACGACGAACTCCTGAAATGAAATGGCTTTGGTGGCGATGAAAATGAAATCTGACCGGGGTCCACCATCACCAGATCAGAGTCTTCAAAGACACAGACTTCGCTTGCAACTCCATTCACGAGTCGCCGGCCAATCCTCGTTGTGCGCCGGGTGCCTGTTTGTGTTTGGCAGCCCTTTGATCAGCGATGGCGTGAACCGTGGAGGCATACTATATTTGCAACGAGAGTGCGCCTATCTCCTGAATCGCAAAGCATCATTGCCGCTGATAGAACGTTAAAACCCCACACTCCCTGCCCATGAACCAGATCACCGACCTCAACGATCTCCGTCTTTTCGCGGAAGTCGTCGACCATGGCAGCTTCACCTCGGCGGCGCGCGCGCTTGGTTTGCAGACATCTAAACTGAGCCGCCGCGTTCGCGCGCTGGAAGAGGAGCTGGGCGTGCGCCTGCTCAATCGCACCAGCCGCAGCCTCTCGTTGACGGAAACCGGCCGGCGTTTCCACCAGCATTGCGTCGCCCTCGTTGCCGAATCGAAAGCCGCCAAGGACATCGTCGACCAGACGCGCTCGCAGCCGCAGGGCACCATACGGATCAGCTGCGCCGTCGGACTGCTCAGCTCCGGCATCACCGCGATCATTACCCGATACCTTCGCGACAACCCCCAGGTCCAGGTGCTCGTCGATGCCACCAACCGGCGCGTGGACGTCGTCGAAGAGGGCCTAGACTTCGCGATTCGTGTCCGCGTCCCGCCGCTGGAAAACACCGATCTCGCGGTGCGCCAACTGGGCTTGTCCGTCCAGATTCTGGTGGCCAGTCCTGAACTGGCAGCGCAATATCCGTCGCCCGGCTCGATCGAATCGCTCGAGGCATGGCCCACGCTCGCCATGGCCAATAGCCGCGAGCGCTTTGCATGGAACCTCGTCGACGCCAGCGGCCACACGACCTCCTGGCCGCATCGGCCCCGCCTGGCGACCGACGACCTGGCCAGCTTGCGTGCTGCAGCGCTGCAAGGCATTGGCGTAGCGATGGTGCCGCGCGAGCTCGTGGACGCCGATCTGCGCAGCGGCCGGCTGATCCACCTGCTGCCGGAGCTGGCCTCGACACCGGGTCTCGTGCACGCGATCTTTCCGTCGCGCCGCGGCATGGTGCCGGCCGTCCGGCATCTGCTCGACGCGCTGGTCGCGGGATTCGAAGACTTGAACCGGGAGTCGTAGCGGCCGCGCGCGCCGCGCCAGTCAGCTCGCATCGTTAGCCTGCCCGTTCGGTAAGGCGAGTCCACGCTTTGGCATCGTGCTCCAGCGCTTCTCACGGTCCAGGCCCCTCATGTGCTCGCTCAACGCATCCGCAAACACGCGAATCTTCGCGGGCAAGTTGTGGCGGCTCTGATACGCCAGATTGATGGTCAGCGGCGGCAACTCCCAGTCGGTCAGCAGAGGAATCAGACGCCCGGCGACAATGTCGTCGTGCACGATGTAGAGCGGCTGAATCACGATGCCGAGTCCGGCCCGGCCCGCCGCGCAAATCACCTGCCCTTCGTTGGATTCCATCACCGCGCTGATTGCGATGTCGCGCCGCTCGCGCCCTCGCTTTAGCTGCAGCCGGTACGGGCTTGACGCATAGCTGTAAACCAGCAGCTTGTGGTCGGCCAGTGCCTCCGGCGTTTGCGGCGCGCCGTATCGTGCGACATACGCCGGCGATGCGGCCAGCACGCGGCCCGTATGCGCGAGCCGCTTCACGGTGATGCCCGAATCGCCTTCATGTTCGCGCGTGCGTATCGCGCAGTCGATGCCCGCCTCGATGAAATTCGGATATCGATTTGCCGCCGTGATCTGCACGCAAAGCTCGGGATAGCGCTCATTGAATTCCGGCAACCATGGCGAGATATGCGCCACGGCGAAAGATACCGAGCTCGTCACGCGCAACACGCCTCTCGGCTGCACCGTCATGTCGCCGACTGCCGTATCCGCATCCGCGATGTCCGCCAGGATCGACGCGCAGCGACGCTGGTATTCGCGCCCCGCGTCGGTCAACCATAGCCGGCGCGTCGTTCGCTCCATGAGGCGGGCGCCGAGCCGGTCTTCAAGCGCGTTGAGCATGCGGCTCGCGGCTGCGTTCGAGATGCCCAGCCGTTCCGCCGCCCTCGACAGACTGCCAAGGTCGGCCGTCAACGCAAAAAACTCCATTTGCGTGTAGCGATCCATACGGCCCATTTCCTGTTCAATGCCTGCTGGCGCACTCGCCCGTGTGAACGCATCACCTCGCCGGGCGCGCTACCGAAATCGCCCGGCGAGGTTCGCTTCAACGCACTGCCACCGTCAACCTTCAGCGTGACAGCACATGCCGCAACGCCGTGCCAAGCTCGCGTTCCGGATTGCTTTGCAGTGCGAAGCTGCGCCATGCGACATGATGGTCGGGCCGCACCAGTACGCAACCGCTGTCCGAGATCTCTCTCGCGCGCGCCCAGTCGCCGGTATGGTCGGCGTACTGCTGGCGCGGGCCGATGACATACACGTCGATCTTCAACCCCAGCTCCTCGCCCACTCTGGCGGCCGCCTCCACCCACGCCTCGCCGCCGAGGCCCGTGAGCAGCACGAACCGGCCGTGCCCCGCCAGGTCGAGTGTCGAGACCTTGCGTCCGCGCGAGTCGAAAACCCATGCATGGGGCACTCTCGCGCCGGGCCACGTCGTCGCCTGGTAGTACAGCTCCGAATCGCGCTCGAAAGCGGGCTCGGCGTCGCCATCCTGGAACACCGCGTTGGAGCGATAGCGCTGATTCATCTCCACACCGTGGGCGTCCAGTTCATATTGCTTGAACGCCAGCGCCTCGCGAATGGCCTCGCGCTGCTTTTCGGCCTCCTTGGTCGACTGGCTGCGGGCGTGCATGTTCGCCTGCATCACTTCGGAGTCGTTCGACTCGTCGATGCCCAGCGCGTGGTAGAGGGGAGCGAACTCCGCAATCGACTGGTTCGCGCGCGTGACGATCTGCTTGGCGATTGGCGCGCGCTCGACCGTATAGGAGTCCAGCAGATCCGGCCCCGCCTGCCCCTTGAGCACCAGCGCCAGCTTCCAGGCCAGATTGAACGCGTCCTGAATCGACGTATTGGACCCGAGCCCGCCCGACGGCGGATGCCGGTGCGTCGCGTCGCCCATGCAGAACACCCGCCCGTCCTGCATGCGGGTCGCGTACATGTTGTTCACGGTCCACGTGTTCGCGCCCAGCAGCTCGATCTCGAGATCGGGTTTGCCGACCAGCTGGCGCGCGATTTCAGTGGCCTTCGCCTGGTCGATGACGGGCGCGGGCTGGTCAATGTCGTAACCCCAGACGATCAGCCACTCGTTCCACGGACGGACCATGCGAATGAGGCCCATGCCGATTCCACCGACTTCCGCGCCGGGCTGCATGACCGGATACAGCACGGCCGGCCGGTGCGCCACGAGCTCGGACAGGTCCGCGCGGAACCAGATGTTCATCGAGCCTCGCACGCCCATCTTCCCTTCGAAAGGCAGGCCCGCGTTCTGCGCGACTTTGGAGTTGCCGCCGTCGGCGCCAATGAGGTACTTCGACTTGACGACGAACTCCTCGCCCGAGAGCCGGTCGCGGCAGTGCGTGATCACGCCTTCGTCGGTCTGGGTATGGCTCAGATACTCGGTGCTCATGCGCGCTTCGGTGCCGCGCGAGCACGCCGTCTTGAACAGGAGAGGCTCCATGAACGTCTGGGGCAGATCGTTCATCTTCGCCGGGCTCGACAGCTGACGCTCGGCTCGCGAGCGCGGATGCAAGCCCCAGCTCGGCACCCGGCCAATCTCTTCGCCGGTCAGGCTCTCGCAGAACACCGTACCGCCCATGAGATCTTCATTGGTCGCATGAAGGTAGGCCTCCTGCTCGACCTGCTGTCCGAGATCGCGAAGCACTTCCATCGTGCGCAAGTTCGTGATGTGCGCCCGAGGGGTGTTGGCCAGCCAGCGATACTGGTTGACCACCATGTTGTCGATGCCGTAAGTCGAGAGCAACGCTGCGCTTGCCGATCCGGCCGGGCCACTACCGACGATCAGGACATCTGTGGTTATTTCGTACATTCCATGCCTCCATATCACCTATTCGACAGATTCGTATGCATACCTGATTATTTGAATCGGTCCTGCATCCGTTGTCTCCTCTCAAGACCCGAAGGATCAGGCCGTCTTCTGCTCGGTCAGGTTCAACGACCGGATCATCTGCTCGCGCATGGCGAACTTTTGCACCTTGCCTGTCACCGTCATCGGCAACTCGTCGACGAAGCGAATGTATTTCGGAATCTTGTAGTGGGCGATCTGCCCCCGGCAAAAGTCCCGGATATCCTCTTCAGTCGCGCCCTCGCCCTGACGAAGGACAATCCACGCGCACAACTCCTCGCCATTCTTGCTGTCCGGCACGCCGAACACCTGGACGTTCTGGATCTTCGGATGCCTGAACAGATATTCCTCGACCTCGCGGGGATAGATGTTCTCGCCCCCGCGAATCACCATGTCCTTGAGACGCCCGACGATGTTGCAGTAGCCGTCCTCGTCGATCGTCGCGAGATCGCCCGTATGCATCCACCCATCGACGATGCTCTCGCGCGTCTTCTCTTCGTCTTCCCAATAGCCGAGCATGACGGAGTAGCCCTTCGTGCACAGCTCCCCGGTTTCGCCAACCGGGACGATGTTGCCGAAGGCATCCACGATCTTGACTTCGAGATGAGGCTGAATCTGCCCAACCGTGGTCGTGCGCTTGTCCAGCGGGTCCGTCGTCGCGCTCTGGAACGACACGGGGCTCGTCTCCGTCATGCCGTAGGCGATGGTCACCTCGCGCATGTGCATCTTCGTCACCACGTGATTCATCGTTTCCACTGGGCACGGCGAGCCCGCCATGATGCCCGTGCGCAGGCTGCTCAGATCGAAGCTGTCGAAATCCGCGTGGCCCAGTTCCGCAATGAACATCGTCGGTACGCCATGCAGTGCCGTGCAGCGCTCCTCGGCCACTGCCGCGAGCGTCGAGCGCGCGTCGAAGCCTTCTCCAGGGAAGACCATCTGCGCACCGACCGAGACACACGCGAGCACGCCGAGCACCATGCCGAAGCAGTGGTAGAGCGGGACCGGAATGCACAGCGAATCGGCCTCCGAAAGCTTCATCGCCATCGCCACATACCGTCCGTTGTTGACGATATTCCGATGCGTCAGCGTGGCCCCCTTCGGGTTGCCGGTCGTCCCGCTCGTGAACTGAACGTTGATCGGGTCGTCGGCGGACAATGTCCGCTCGATGGTTTGGAGCGGCACGTTGCCCTTCTCTTGCAGGAACGATTTCCCGCGTGCCATGACTGTGCCAAACCCCATCATGCCGGAGGCATCCGGCACGCCAACGCAGATCACCGCGCGCAGGTCCGGCAGACGCGCCGCCTGCAACTCGTCCGCCTGCTGGGACGCCAGCTCCGGCGCGACCTCGAGCAGCATCGAAACGTAGTCCGACGTCTTGAACGTCTGCGCCATGACGAGCGCCTTGCAGCCGACCTTGCGCAAGGCGTATTCGAGCTCGGCGACCCGATAGGCGGGGTTGATATTGACCAGTACGGCGCCAATGCGCGCCGTCGCGAATTGCGTGATCAGCCACTCGACGCGATTGGGAGACCACATGCCGACGCGGTCGCCCTTCTTGATGCCCAGCGACAGGAAACCGGCTGCAAGCTGATCGACCTGCTCGTCGAACTCCTGCCATGTCCAGCGTACGCCTTGCTCCCGAAAGACCACGGCTTGCCGGGCAGGAAACTTGCGTGACGTTTCCCGCAGAAACTGACCGATAGTCGATTCGCTCAGCGCAACTTCTGTCGAACCGCGCACGTACGAAACGCCGTTCTCCGGGCGGATGAGCGCGGGAAGGCCGGTTAAAGTATTCATGAAGCGATCCTCCACCGCAGCTGTGCATTTCGGACTCGAGGCCCGCCGATACGGAACTGCTCCACCGGGGCGACGTGTCCTCCCCTCGTCGGCAGCAGATGACCCGCGCCGCCCGATTCACTCAAATAATTTGACATGCTAACGATTCCGTACAATTCCCGAGTCCGAACAACACCCGACCATGTCCTCTTTGCTGACGTGTAAAGCCGCTACTTCCCGTAGAAAACCATGTCGCTGGGCTCTTCGTCACGGTCGAACGCTTTGGCCGTGTGGGCGAATCCGCGCGTGGCGTCTTCCGTGAGGTAAAGGGGCATGGTGATATCGAGCATGGCGATGTCGGCACCCGCCACGCCGCCGCCCGACCACGCCTTGAGCAGCGTGCGTGTAGCCGCGTACGACAGCGTAGGACCGTCGGCGAGACGCGCGGCCAGTTCGTTAGCGACGCGCTCAAGCGTTCCCGGCGCCGCGAGATGCGTCACGATGCCCAGACGTTCGGCCTCGCTGCCCGGAATGCCTTCGCCCAGCATGGAGAACCGCGAGGCACGGCCACGCCCGACGCGCTCGGCGAGACGCTGCAGCGCACCGGCGATGGGCAGCATCGCCGTCGTGACCTCGACGCAACGGAATACCGTGTCGGGCTCCGCCACGACGAAGTCGCAGTTCAGGGCGAGCTCGAAGCCGCCGCCAAGCGCGAGACCCTGCACCACCGCCACCGTCGGGACACGAAGCGCCTCGATCGCGCGATACGAAGTGTTGATTTCAGCCACGAAGGTCCGGAACCAGTTCAAATCCTTGCCCGGCCATTCGCGCACTTCGCCGCCGAGACTGAAGTTGGGCCCTTCGGCCCGCACGACCAGCACGCGGATATCGCTTTCGCTCGCTTCATGAACGGCATCGCGCAGGCATCGGGCGAACTCCAGATCGAGCCGGTTGTAGGGGGGATTCGCCAGGACGATGCTCCCCACCTTGCCGTCGCGCTCAAAACGAATGCTTTTCATCAGGAAACCTCATTTATTCAGCGGAATGATCGGGAGCAGCAAATGCGAGGGGCGCTCGGCATCGCGATAGATCTTGTGGGTGACCGTATTGCTGCTGCACACGTGATACGGAATGTATTCGACGTCCGTCATCGCGCCCGTCCCGGTCGGCACATCGAGGCTGCTGATCTCGACACAGATACGGTGGCCCGCCTTGAACTGGTTGGCCGTCGCCAGAATCTGGATCTCGTACTTGACGACCTCGCCCGGCGTAACCGGCTCGATCGAATCCTTCGTGAGCTTGTGGAACGGCTCACCCGGTTTGGACCGGTCAGGATCCGTTGCACGGTAAGAAGCCTTGAGCCAGCCGCGGGTCAGCTCGCGCTCCGGCAGCGTATCCGGAACACTGCGCTCGCCCACGCGCGCGGTGACGACCGAGACGTCGGGGCCCACATCCTTGAGCGTGACGATCCAGTTCGTGTCGGGCTGGTCGAGCTCCGCGTAGAGCGTCAGCGAGATCGGGCCCGCGACCATCACGTCGTGGGCAAGCGGCTCGGTCATGTAGCGCAGGCGCTCGACCTTCGAGGTCTTCTTGAGCGGCATTTGCGTGAACACGTCAGGCTCGCGCAGCGCGTTGCCGACTTCCGCGGCCGGCCGCGGCGGCGTCTCGGAGAGCTGCTCCCAGCTGCCCAGGTAGTACTTGGTCCATTGCGTCTCGGGCAAGGGCCAGTCGGTGCCCGTGCGCCACTCGTTCGCGCCCATCGCCCAGTAGCGCACCGGCGGCTCGTTCATGATGCCGGTATCGATACCCTTGAGCCAGTAGTCGTACCAGCGGATCACTTCGTCGTGGTACTGGTGGAACGGGCGCTCCAGGTGCGCGGGGCCCGTGAAAAGGAGCTTGCGTGGCTGCTTCACGTTCTGGAAGTAATGCTGCGCGCCGAGCCAGTGCAGCTTGTACGTGTAGGCATAGGCGCCCGAACCCGTATAGAACGGAATCTTGATGGACTTGAAGAATTCCTCTGCGCGCTCGACGGTCCCGTCCTGCTCCCACGGGTTGGTCATGATGTGATACATCACCCACGTTCTCTGACCCTTCTGCGTCAGGATGTTGTAGAGGTTGATGTACATCTTGTAGTCGGGGTTGCGCATGGCCTCGCGCCACAGCGCTTCCTGCTCGTCGGGGAGCGGCCCCGGCACGCCGCGCGGCTCGTGCACCGTGCTGAAGACATCGAGCAGGTACGGGAACGTATGAACGACGCCGCCGGGGTTGAAGTCGCGAAAGCCGAACATGCCGCCGTATGCGCTGCAGGCATCGTAGGGGAAGATGGCCTTGAGCGCCGGATGACCTTGTGAAGCGGCGCGCCACTGCTCGCCTGCAAAGCCCGAAATGCCCACCATGCCGACTTTGCCGTCCGACCACGGCTGCTGCGTGATCCACTCGATCATGTCGTAGTGGTCGGTGTTTTCCTCGCCATAGTGGCCTTCCGATTTCGCGGACCCTCGCGGTTGCGCGATCACGTGCACGTAGCCGTTTGCGACGAAGCGGCGGCTGTCGCCTGCCTCCACGGGCCCGAACCAGAGCGGCGCGTGCGCGGGCTGCGGCGGCAGCACGTCGGCAATGTCCGGACCCTGCAGGTCCTTGTTGTGCAGCGCCGAAGCGTAAAGCACCGGGTACGGGCCGGCGCCGTCCGGCCGATAGACGTCTACGGCGAGGCGGGTTCCATCCCGCATCGTCACGATGACATCGCGTTCCTCAATCATGTCTCCTCCACGGATGTTGGTACGTCCTGCTCAGGCAGGCAGCCATGTGCGCATTTGCATGCGAAACCTGCCTGGGTACGTTGCACTTCACGCTGGCTCCTCACCAGCGCAATCCGGGGGACCCGGACTGTTGATTCACTATACTTCACGACTGTAAAGTCTGCAACACGAAAAACCCTGGTGACCACGCCGCAAGCACGGCCTCAAAGGGCGAGCATCAACGCCCCAGCAAACGCGCGGCGTTTTCTCCGTAGACCTTGTTCATGTCGATGCCGGGAATCTCGATGTGATCGAGTGCAGTGCCAAATTGCCGGATCGCTGCGGTCGGTGCGAACGGGAAGTCGGTGCCGAACAAGATGTGATCGGGCGTCGTAATTTGCGCGAGCGCGCTCAATGGCGCCTTTCCGCCCGAAAGCGCGGTGTCGAAATACAGCGACTTGAACGCTTCGTGCGGGTCGCCCACACGCTCGATCGCCCCCGGCATCATGGAAATGGAGAGCGCGATACGCGGCACGAGGAACGGCAAGGTGCCCCCCGCATGCGAGAGAATGAAGCGGACATTGCTGAACTTTCGCAGCGCACCCGAAATGATCAGGCTGGTGGCGGTGCGCGTGGTCTCGAACGGATACTCGAGCACCGAAGCCGGCGCGACGCGCGGTATGTCGTGAGGTGGCTGGTTCGGGTGAACGAACACCACGGCGCCGCGCCGGTTCAGCTCCTCGAACAGCGGCGTGAAATGCGGGTCCCCCAGATACATGCCATCGTAGTTCGTGAAGAGAATGAAGCCGTCGACCTTGAGCACATCGAGGCTGTAGCTAACCTCCTTCAACGCCGCGTCGATATCCGGTAGCGGCAAGCTCGCAAACGAGCCAAAGCGCGTCGGATGCTTCGCCCTCAGATCGGCCGCAAAATCATTGCATTTCCTGAGCAACGCGGGCGCTTCCGGAATCGTCGGCCCCGAGGAGATGGACAGAATGCCCAGATCAATGCCGTTTTCATCCATCATCGCGAGCGCGGCCTCTTCGGACCACGTTGGCGCGACGCCGTTTGGCATTGCGGCGTTCAGGATGTCGAGGCCAACGGCATCGATATAGAGCTTCGGAAGGAAATGCTGGTGCGTGTCAATTTTTTGCTGCGGCATGACTCTGTTCTCCTGACTAAAATTTGTGACGCAAACCCACACGAAGAATGCCCTGCGACCGCCCACTCGATGGGGCGGTGTCGTAGGTGATCTGTGCCTGCGTCGCCGAACCGCCCGCCTTCATCCACTCGGCAGCGGCATAAATGTCGGTTCGTTTGGAAAGGTAGTAATCCGTGAAGAGACCGAGTGCCCGATAGATTGGGGATTCACTGTTCGAATCGATCTTGCCGTGGGTGTACACAAACACGATACCCGCGAGCAAATCGGGCTTGAACTGGTAGCCAAGATTCGCCTCGTAGTTGTCGAAGCGAACATCGCCGCCCTGGAAAGCTTTCTTGAACCGTGTCGTGGTGTACTCGAGGCCGATTGTGGCGTTGCCGAATTTATATTGCCCACCGGTGCCCGCAATCGTCTGACTTTGTGCATTGGGCACATAGGCGGCAAATGACACCGCGTTCGGTGCAACGCTGTTGAAGACCGCGGTATAGGGGTTCTTGATATAGGTGTATGCGGCGGCGACATACAGCGGCCCGCGAGCGTAGCTCAGGCCGAATGACTTCACGCTATCGGTGGAAAACTGCCCCGCCTGGCCACCAAAGCTATAGAGTCCCGCGACGGAAAGTCCCGCGAAAACAGGACTGACGTACTTGACGGCATTGTTAATACGATTGCTCCCGGCCGTGTTGTCGATGTCGCCGGCGTGGGCGAAGTAGACCGACCAGTTCAGCCCCGCATTGATCTTTGAAAGCAGATCGCCCATTTCCTCGTACTGACGCCCAAGCGTCAGCGACCCATACCGGCTTGTGAGCCCCACGTACGCCTGCCGGCCGAAGAGCGCGCCGTTGTTGCCGATGTTGCCGGTGGACGGGTCAAAGCCGTCTTCCAGAACAAAGACCGCTTTCATGCCGCCGCCCAGATCCTCTGCACCTCTAAGCCCCCAACGCGAGATCGACGCCCCGCCGCTCTGAAGTTGCCAGTTCGAATGGCCCCTCTGGTTGCTGGTATAGGTGATGCCTTCGTCGATAATTCCGTACAACGTCACACTGCTCTGTGCATACGCCGATACCGATGCGGCACATAGCGAAGCGACCACACACGACAAGCCCTTCATCTCCAGTCTCCTGTTTGTTCGCTTTCGTCCGAACATTGTCGACAGCAAACGCGATATCTTTTTAATTTTACCGATCGTACAGCTTTAGATTAGCCAAATATTTTCCATTCGTACAGCATTGTTCGACTGGGACTATCCCTATGGGGCGCCACACGTGCGCAAACCGAGCCGGGGCCAGAGATCGCTTATGGAGTGAGAGCGAGGGAGCGCGGCAGCGCTGGAGGGGGCGTGTTTCGGCCGAGTGACGCGACCGGGCGGGATTGGGCGTGCGCGGCGTCGGCCGCGCCAGTGGCTCAAGGGTGGTGAAGGCGCAGCCCGGCGAGGCTGATCGGCTTCGCCGGGTGCATGGACGTCATGCGGCAGGGGCGCTTGCCGGTCGATCCGATCGGCCAACGAATGCTGCAACGCGGCGAGAGAACTCGCTCGTCGAGGCGCAGCGCAGAAATGCCTGCTTCTCGTTCTCGAGGTGCTGCTCGAGGCCATCGCCCGCTGCCAGGCCAACGAGCTGCTTCATCTCGCGAACGGCAGCAGGCGGCAAATCCGCCACCTTTCGCGCCATCTCGAGCGTGTCTTGCTCGAGCGCGTGCGGCTCGGCAAGACCTTGCACGAGTCGCAACGCGGCCGCTTCGCTCGCGCCCAGCGCGCCGCGCGCCAGCATCAGCTCGAGGGCCTGGGCCGGCCCCAGCCGGCGCGTCAGGTGCCAGGAGAGCCCGCCATCGCTGGAGGTGCCAAGCGCCCCATAGCCCACCACGAAGCGGGCAGAAGTGGACGCCACGGCAAAGTCGCACGCCATGGCCAGCGAAAAGCCCGCACCCGCAGCGGCCCCCTGAACGCTCGCAATCACGGGAATGGGCAAGCGCGCGATCGCCAGAATGGCGGCGTGAAGCTCGCTGATCAATGTTTCGAGAAACGTGTCGGATCGCTGCAACCCGGCCAGAATCTGGCCGAGATTGCCTCCGGCCGAGAAGATACGGCCCGTTGCGCGGATCACCGCGACGCGATGCTTCGCGCTCGCCCGGATCGTTTCGAGCGCATTGAGCAGGCTTTCGCAGAACGCCAGGTCGATCGCATTGGCCTCGGCCTCGTTGCTCAACGTGATGACGGCAATATCGTCGACTTCGGTCAGGGTAATGGGGCTTTGCATGGGCTGGGCATCTCGATGAGGAAGAACGGCGGTTCAATCAGGTTGACTAAACGTTATTGGCACGCGAACCCGCTTGCAGGGCGCTTACCGCCTCACGGGTGGACGGCTCAGGACTATCCCCAGTTAACCGTCTCGCGGTATTACTATATTTTACTTTCGTGAAATTTAAAAGGACTGTCGCGCCGATGCTCGAGACGCTCACCGCAGGCGCCCCCTTTCCTTTGTATTATACTTTTGTACAGTTTTCTGCTGACCCGCCCGATTGGCGGGCGCCAGCCACCCAAACGCCGTCGGGATGAGCGCCCGGTGCGGTCATTCACTATCGGGAATTCAAATGGTACAACGCGCAGTCGCCAGCAAGAGCACCGGCAGGAAGGGCCGGCCGACCGATCTCAAACGCGCGGAGCAGCAGCGCGCGCAGGAAACGCGCTCGGCCATTCTGAACGCGGCGCTTGCGGAATTCGCCGCCAAGGGCTACGAGGGTGCGAGCATCCGCAGCATTTCCGAGCGGATCGGGTTGCAGCATCCGCTCATCACCTACCATTACCGGTCGAAAGATATTCTGTGGCAGGCCGTGGCGGAGCATGTGTTCGAGCGCATCCGCGCGCAGTGGGAGGTCTATCTGGACGAGACGCCCCCGGACTGCGCCGCGGAGCGGGTCCGGCTCGTGTATCGCGCCCTCTTCCGCTTCACGGTTGACTATCCCGAGTTTCATCGCTTCATGCTGCAGGAATTTCTCGGGTACAGTGCGCGACTGCAGTGGGTTGCAGACTCTGTGCTCAAGCCGTTGATCAACTGGTTGCTGCCGCAGATTCAGGAGGCTCAGGATGAAGGTACCTTGCCTAAAATGGAGCCGATCCTGTTCCATTATCTGGTGATCAGCCTGACTTCGACGCTTTCCGGTTTCGGCCCCGAGATGCAGGCGACGGCCAATGTTTCTCCGTCCGATCCTGCTGTCGTCGAAAGTTACTGGAAAGCCGTTGAGGATCTCGTTTTCAATAAGAAGGCCCTGCCGATGGAACTCGCGAAAGCGCAGGCGCGGCCTGTTGGTGTTGAGATGCCGCTACGGCCGGCGCCTCGGGTGAAGTCTAGTGCGTAATGCTTGCCATAATCTGTCGAGTGGCGTGCTGTGAACCGGTTGTCCATTTCGATGTGCGGGAGTCATGGGTCATAGTCACGTACAAGGCGATGCAAGTGGACACTTTCAGATTGCTTTGGTGGGTGGCTTGGAGTGTTGGCATTTCCTTGTTTTCATGTAGGTATATTGGTGTTGCCCCTGTGCGGGGCGGCACC
>NZ_SMRP01000021.1 GCF_004353915.1 Paraburkholderia silviterrae
TTCTCGCGGCGGGCCTTCGCTGCCGGTACTGCAGGAAGCGAAGGGGGCGAATCTTAGCGCCCCTGCGTCTGCGCCGCAAGGGGTAGGCGAAAAAAATCCGCCTGCGCTGAAACTGGCAGCCGCTCGCAGCCGCCAGCGCACACGGTGTCGCTACTTATTTGTTCTTGAAGACGGGTTTGCGCTTCTCCACGAAGGCCGCCATCCCTTCCTTCTGATCCTCCGTCGCAAAGAGCGAGTGGAACATCCGGCGCTCGAAGTGCACCCCCTCGGCGAGCGTCGTTTCGTACGCGCGATTTACCGCCTCCTTGGCCATCATGACGGCGGGCAGCGAGTACTCGCTAATCGTCGTGGCCGCAGCGAGCGCTTCGTTCAGGAGATCCGCCGCAGGAATCACGCGCGAGACCAAGCCCGCGCGCTCGGCTTCCGCCGCATCCATCATGCGAGCGGTCAGGCACAGATCCATGGCCTTTGCCTTCGACACCGCACGCGGCAGCCGCTGCGTGCCACCCGCGCCGGGGATCACGCCCAGCTTGATTTCAGGCTGCCCAAACTTGGCAGTGTCCGCGGCAAGGATGATGTCGCACATCATCGCCAGTTCGCAGCCACCGCCCAGAGCAAAGCCCGCGACGGCCGCAATGATCGGCTTGCGGATCGTGCGGATCGTCTCCCAGTTGCGCGTGATGTAGTCGCCCTTATAGACGTCCATGAAGCTGTAGGTCGCCATCATGCCGATGTCGGCGCCCGCCGCGAACGCTTTCTCGCTGCCTGTAATGACGATCGCGCCGATGCCCTCGTCGGCGTCGAACGCCTTCAGCGCAGCGCCCAATTCGTCCATCAACGCGTCGTTCAGCGCGTTGAGCGCCTTCGGACGGTTCAACGTGATCAGGCCGACTTTGCCGCGCGTCTCGACCAGGATGTTTTCGTACCCCATACGTCCTCCTTCCATCAAAGAAAAGTCCCCAAAAAATTTTTCACGCCGAAGTTTGACTAATGCTAACATTCACCAACCAACCGGTCGGTCAATTAATTGACACGGGCCTCCTCCAACCTCTCAATCAACGTTGAGCCATGACACATCCGTTGTTCGCCAAGCACGAAGCCATGCTGCAAAAAGCGCTTGCAGCCATCGAGACGCGCGGCTACTGGAGCCCGTTCGCCGAAATGCCGAGCCCCAAAGTGTACGGGGAATCGGCCACTGCAGACGGCGAAGCCGCGTTCAAAGCTCATCTGAATCGCACCTTCGAACTGGACCAGCCGGGCACCGGCGAAACCGTAGGCAGCGAGACCTCGCCGTTCGGCTTCGCGATCGGTGCGCGCTATCCGAAGTCGACGCCCGATCAACTCATCGAAGCCGCACAAACAGCACAACGCGACTGGCGCGCCGCCGGCCCAGAGGCGTGGGTGGGCGTGAGCCTCGAAATACTCGAGCGCCTGAACCGCGCGAGCTTCGAAATCGCCTTTAGCGTGATGCACACGACGGGGCAGGCCTTCATGATGGCCTTCCAGGCCGGCGGCCCGCACGCTCAGGACCGCGCGCTCGAAGCGCTCACCTACGCCTGGGACCAGCTGCGCCGCATTCCCGCCGACGCGCATTGGGAAAAGCCGCAAGGCAAGAACCCGCCGCTCGCGATGCAAAAGCGTTTTACCGTCGTGCCGCGCGGCACTGGTCTCGTGCTCGGCTGCTGCACGTTCCCGACCTGGAACGGCTACCCCGGCCTGTTCGCCGATCTGGCGACGGGCAACACTGTGATCGTCAAGCCGCACCCGGGCGCGATCCTGCCGCTCGCGGTCACCGTGCGCATCGCGCGCGAAGTGCTGCGCGAAGCCGGCTTCGATCCGAACGTAGTCACGCTGCTTGCCACCGATCCCAACGACGGCGCGCTCGTTCAGCAACTCGCGCTGCGCCCGGAGATCAAGCTGATCGACTTCACCGGCAGCTCGCAGAACGGCGACTGGCTCGAACAGCATGCGCACCAGGCGCAGGTCTACACCGAGAAGGCCGGTGTGAATCAGATCGTGATCGATTCCGTGGCCGACCTGAAGGCCGCCGCGCGCAACATCGCCTTCTCGCTCTCGCTCTATTCGGGCCAGATGTGCACCGCGCCGCAGAATATCTATGTGCCGCGTGACGGTATTCAGACCGCCGATGGTCACGTTAGCTTCGAGGCCGTCGCACAGGCGATCGCAGGCGCCGTGCAGAAGTTCGTGTCCGATCCCGCCCGCGCCGTGGAAGTGCTCGGCGCGATCCAGAACGAAGGCGTTACGGCGCGCATCGACGAAGCACGCAAGTTGGGCACTGTGCTCGCCGACAGCCAGTCGCTCGAACACCCGCAATTCGCCGGCGCGCGCGTGCGCACGCCGCTCGTGCTCTCGCTCGACGCCGCGCGCGACGCGACCTCGTTCACGCGCGAATGGTTCGGCCCGATCTCGTTCGTGATCGCCACCGACTCGACCGCTCAGTCGCTTGAAATGGCTGGCGCAACCGCACGCGACCATGGCGCGCTCACGCTCTCGGTCTACAGCACCGACGACGTCGTGATCGAAGCCGCCCACGAAGCCGCGATCACCGGCGGCGTGGCACTTTCGATCAACCTCACGGGCGGCGTGTTCGTGAATCAGTCCGCGGCCTTTTCGGACTTCCACGGCACCGGCGCGAACCCGGCCGCGAACGCCGCGCTGGCCGATGCCGCGTTCGTCGCGAACCGCTTCCGTGTGGTTCAGAGCCGCGTTCATGTTGAACCGAAAGCGGCTCCGGTTGCAGTCGGCTGAACGGTCTATGCCGTTTGGCCGAATGGCGCCCCACTCCCCGTCCCTCTAGCATGCAAGGCATGAGCGCACTTCCGCGCTCATGCCGCAGGAATCCGAGATGACCGAAGCCTATATCTGCGACGCGATTCGCACTCCGTTTGGCCGCTACGGCGGCGCCTTGAAAGACGTGCGCGCCGACGACCTCGCCGCCGTGCCCATTCGTGCGCTCGTCGAGCGCAACCCCGGCGTGGACTGGAGCGCGCTCGACGACGTGCTCTACGGTTGCGCCAACCAGGCCGGCGAAGACAACCGCAACGTTGCGCGCATGGCCGCGCTGCTCGCGGGGCTGCCCACGGATGCGCCCGGCGGCACGCTCAACCGCCTGTGCGGCTCGGGCCTCGACGCCATCGGCAGCGCCGCGCGCGCCATCAAGGCCGGCGAAGCACGCCTGATGATCGCGGGCGGTGTGGAAAGCATGACGCGCGCGCCGTTCGTGATGGGCAAAGCCGCATCGGCCTTTTCGCGCGACGCCGCCATCTATGACACCACCATCGGCTGGCGCTTCGTGAACAAGCTGATGAAGCAGCAATACGGCGTCGATTCGATGCCCGAAACTGCGGAAAACGTCGCGGTCGAGTTCGACATCAGCCGCGCCGATCAGGACGCGTTCGCGCTGCGCAGTCAGCAGAAGGCAGCACGGGCGCAGAAAGACGGCACGCTCGCGCAGGAAATCGTCGCGGTCGAGATTGTGCAGAAGAAAGGCGATCCGGTACGCGTGACGCTCGACGAGCATCCGCGCGAGACGTCGCTCGAAGCGCTCGGCAAGCTCAAGGGCGTCGTCAAACCGGACGGCACCGTCACGGCCGGCAACGCATCGGGTGTCAACGACGGCGCCTGCGCCCTGCTGCTCGCGAATGAGGAAGCCGCGAGCCAGTATGGCCTGCGCCGCCGCGCGCGCGTGCTTGGCATGGCAACGGCCGGTGTTGCGCCGCGCATTATGGGCTTTGGCCCCGCGCCCGCCACGCAAAAGCTGCTCAAGCAACTGGGCATGACGCTCGACCAGTTCGACGTCATCGAGCTCAATGAAGCGTTTGCGTCGCAAGGTCTCGCGGTGCTGCGCGCGCTCGGCATTGCCGACGACGACCCGCGTGTGAACCCGAATGGCGGCGCCATTGCGCTGGGCCACCCGCTTGGCGCATCGGGCGCGCGGCTCGTCACGACCGCGCTGCATCAGCTCGAGCGCACCCAGAGGCGCTACGCGCTTTGCACGATGTGTATCGGTGTCGGCCAGGGTATCGCGCTGGCGATCGAGCGCGTCTGAGCTGCAAGGAAAGGAACGGCGCGGTATCCGCTGGGCGAAGCGCCTGGTGCGGCCGACCGCGAAGCATGGGACCGCACTAAGCGCTAAAGCGCCAAGTGCGGTCGACACAGGAGACAACCGATGCCCTACGATGCGATCCGCGTCGAAATCGACACATCCACGCGCGTGGCCACGATCACGCTGAACCGCCCGGACAAGCTCAACAGCTTCACGCGCGCCATGCACCGCGAACTCGCCGCGGCGCTCGACGAGGTCACCGCCGCCGGCGCGCGCGCACTCGTGCTCACCGGCGCGGGCCGCGGCTTCTGCGCTGGCCAGGATCTCGCCGACCTCGATTTCACGCCCGGCGCGATGACTGACCTCGGCGCGCTCATCGAAGAGCATTTCAACCCGCTGATCAAGCGCCTGCAAGCGCTGCCCATGCCCGTCATCGCCGCCGTCAACGGCACTGCGGCCGGCGCGGGCGCGAATCTCGCGTTCGCCTGCGACCTCGTGCTCGCCGCGCGCTCCGCCAGCTTCATTCAGGCGTTCGTGAAGATCGGCCTCGTGCCCGACTCAGGCGGCACGTGGTTCCTGCCCAAGCGCGTTGGCATGGCGCGCGCGCTCGGCCTCGCCATGACGGGCGACAAGCTCGGCGCCGAAAAGGCCGAAAGCTGGGGCCTCGTCTGGCAGGTGACGGACGACGCCGAACTCGCCACGACGGCCGCGGCGCTCGCCCTGCAGCTCGCAAAGCAGCCCACACGCGCGATCGTCGCCACGCGCGAAGCGTTGCGCGCCTCGACAACGAACACGCTCGATCAGCAACTCGATCTCGAACGCGACCTGCAGCGCGAGTTGGGCGCGTCGCATGATTACGCCGAAGGCGTGCAGGCCTTCATCGAAAAACGCGCGCCGCGCTTCGAGGGGCGTTGAGATGAACGCATCGATGTCCACACAAGCCGCGGCGCTCGCCGACATGACGCCCGACGAACTCGCACGCGCCACGGCGCAAGCCATGTACGAGGCCGACGGCTGCAGTCGCGCGCTCGGCATGGAGCTGCTCGAGGTGCGCGCGGGCTACGCGCGCCTGCGCATGGCCGTACGCCCCGAGTTCCTCAACGGCCACCAGATCTGCCACGGCGGCCTGATCTTCACGCTCGCCGACTCGACCTTCGCATTCGCCTGCAACACGTACAACGTGAACACCGTCGCAGCGGGCTGCTCGATCGAGTTCCTGCGGCCGGTTCAGCCCGATGACGTGCTCACCGCCGAAGCTGTCGAGCAGGTGCTTTCCGGGCGCAACGGCATTTACGACATCCGCGTGACGAACCGGGCAGGCGAAACCGTCGCCATGTTCAGAGGCAAGTCCGCGCAGATTCGCGGCAACGTGATTCCCGTTGCGGACTAACGCGGCGCGCCCCGATCCGCACGACCCGCATTCCATTAAGTGAAGTTTGAGGAGACATCGATGACTACCCCGCTGCCGCTCGAGCCCATCGAAACGGCCAGCCGCGACGAACTCGCGGCGCTTCAGCTCGAACGGCTGAAATGGTCGCTCAATCATGCGTACGAGAATTCGCCCGTCTATCGCCGCAAGTTCGACGAAGCCGGCGTGCATCCGTCCGAACTGAAGTCGCTCGCCGACCTCGCGCGCTTCCCGTTCACGACCAAGAAGGACCTGCGCGACAACTATCCGTTCGGGATGTTCGCAGTGCCGCAGGACCAGATCTCGCGCATTCACGCGTCGTCGGGCACGACCGGCAAGCCGACCGTCGTGGCCTACACGGCGCGCGACATCGACACCTGGGCGAATCTCGTCGCACGCTCGGTGCGCGCGGCAGGCGCGCGGCGCGGCGACAAGGTGCACATCAGCTACGGTTACGGTCTCTTCACGGGTGGTCTTGGCGCGCACTACGGCGCGGAGCGCGCAGGTCTCACGGTAATTCCGTTCGGCGGCGGCCAGACCGAAAAGCAGGTTCAGCTGATCCAGGACTTCCGCCCCGACATCATCATGGTCACGCCGAGCTACATGCTCGCGATCGCCGACGAAATGGAGCGTCAGGGCATCGATCCGGCCACGTGCTCGCTGCGCATCGGCATCTTCGGCGCGGAGCCGTGGACCAACGACATGCGCGCGGCCATCGAACAGCGCATGGGCATCACGGCGGTCGACATCTACGGTCTGTCCGAAGTGATGGGCCCGGGTGTGGCTTCCGAGTGCGCGGAAACCAAGGACGGCCCGACGATCTGGGAAGACCACTTCTATCCCGAGATCATTAACCCGGAAACGGGCGAAGTGCTGCCCGACGGCGAGTTCGGCGAGCTGGTCTTCACCTCGCTCACGAAAGAGGCGTTGCCCATCGTCCGCTATCGCACGCGCGACCTCACGCGTCTGTTGCCCGGCACGGCGCGCACCATGCGCCGCATGGAAAAGATCACGGGCCGCTCGGACGACATGCTCATCATCCGCGGCGTGAACGTGTTCCCCACGCAGATCGAGGAACTGTTGCTCAAGCAGCATGCGCTCGCGCCGCACTATCAGATCATCCTGACCAAGGAAGGTCCGATGGACGTCATGACGCTCAACTGCGAGCCGTGCCCAGAAACCGCACCCGACTATGGCGCGCTCGACGCCGCGCGCAAGGCCCTCGCGTACGACATCAAGTCGCTGATCGGCGTGACTGCGCAGGTGAATGTGCTGGAGGTGAACGGCATCGAGCGGTCCGTCGGCAAGGCCAGGCGCGTGATCGACAAGCGGCCGAAGTAAGCTGCCCCTGCGCGCGCTGCGCACAGGAAGTCGCGCACCCATCGTGCTGATTGCCCCCGCAAGAGGTCGATTGGCGCGCTAACGAAAAAGCCGGCAACAATGTGCCGGCTTTTTCACATGCGCACTTCCTGCGCGACGCTCAGGAGTTGGGGAACAGCAGCCACATGCGGCCGCCCTGCTTCATCTTGCCAGCCAGATCGCCGGCGTCGTCGCCGAGGCCCCAGAAGTAATCGGCGCGCACGCCGCCCTTGATCGCCGAACCCGTGTCCTGCGCGAACACGAGCCGGTTCAGCGGCGTGTTCGTGAGCGGACGCGTGGTCTGAAGAAAGACCGGCGTGCCAAGCGGAATCGACGACGGATCGACCGCAATCGAACGCTCCGGCGTGAGCGGCACGCCCAGCGCGCCAATCGGGCCGTCGGCGCCGCCTTGCGGTGCGCCTTCGGCCGACGGCATCTCGCGGAAGAACACGAAGCGCGGGTTGGTGTCGAGCAGCGCGTCGACGCGCGTCGGATTCGCGCGCGCCCATGCCTTGATGCCCTGCATGGTGGCCTGCGCGGGCGTGAGCTCGCCGCGATCGAGCAGCCAGCGGCCAATCGATTTGTAGGGCTGATTGTTGGTGCCGCCGAAGCCTACGCGCATCACGCTGCCGTCTTCCATGACGACGCGCCCCGACCCCTGCACTTGCAGGAAGAACGCCTCGATCGGGTCGTCGACCCAGACGAGCTCGTTGCCGTTCAGGATGCCCGCGCGCTCGAGTTGCGCGCGCGCCGGCAGCGCGGCGCCCGCGCGATATCCGGCAGGCCAGCGATACAGCGCCGTCTGATAGACGCCATGACGCGTGCGCGAGCCGCGCAGCAGCGGCTCGTAGTAGCCGGTCACGAGGCCGTCGAGCGTGCCGTCGTTGTTGGCGAATTGATAGGGCGTGAAGTACGTCTCGAAGAATGTGCGCGTGCCGGCGGCGTCGAGATCGTCGAGTTGCAAGGCCGCCGTGCAAGCGCGCTGCCAGCGCGGCTCGCGCGCGAGGCGCGAGCAGTTCTCGCGCAGCGCCGCGGTGGCGCCAATCAGCGAGTCGTCCTGCCAGCCCGGCACCTGCTGCCACGCAACCGGCGTGAGGCGCGCGGCGGCGATCTGCCCGGGCAGCGTGGGCGTGCCCTTGGGCGCTGTGGTGTGCACGTAGCTCGGGCCGCCGCACGCGGCGAGCAGCGCGGCCAGCGAAAGCGCGCCGAACCAGCCGCCAATCCGACTACTCAGCCGCATCGCTGCGCGTCTCGCGAAAAGGCGGCGCGCACGTTCACGCGCGGCAGTTAATCCCGGGATCACGCCAAAACGGCGGGCCGATTCCGGCGCACAATCTGACGCCAACGCGCTCGCCGGTGAGGGGGTCAACGCGGCTGTCACGCCAAGACCCCATTCGAGCCTCGAATGCCGCCTACAATCCTTGTTCTCGATGGATGCCACCATGTCAGATCTGCTCGACGAATACCCGATGCTCATATTTGGGCTGGAAGCGCTGCTCGCGCTGTTCCTGTTGATTTTCATCGTTGTGTGGACCGCGTCAGGCAGGAAAAAGCGCGCCCCGCACGACCAGCGTGACTAGGGCCTGTTCCCGCTAATAACAGGCCCTCGCCCCCGAATACGGGCAACGGTTCAAAGGGGTTCAGTGCAGCGTACGCGGCATGCGCAGGACGAACTCGGGCACGGGTGCCTCGAAGCGCTCAGCGTCCTCGGCCACGCAAAAGTACTCGCCGCGCATCGTGCCCACGGGCGTGGCGATCACGGCCCAGCTCGTGTACTCGAACTGCTCGCCCGGCTTCAGAAGCGGCTGGTGCCCGACAACGCCGAGCCCCTTGACTTCCTGTACGTGATTTTCGCTGTCGGTGATGACCCAGTGCCGTGCGATGAGCTGGGCGCTCACCTGTCCGGTGTTGCGAATAGTCAGCGTGTACGCGAAGGCGTATTGCCTGCGCTCGGGGTCCGATTCTTCGGGCAGGTAGCGCACCTGCGAGGTCACGCTGAATTCGTACTGGCTCATCCTTGTTCCAATTGCCGGCCTCTCGGCCGGTATTACGGTCGGCTGGCGCGCGCACTCACCGCGCGTTGCCATCATCGTCGAGACGCCCTGTGCAAAAAGCACCGGGCTCGCATGGCACCCGCCATGCGGGGCACATTGAAGTGCATTCTCCTTGATGCCGACGGCACCCGCAACCCGGCGCAGCCCGAGCGAGGGCCCGGTGCGCGCGGTCAAGCCAGGCGCGACAGCGGGCCGCACGCCTCCCGCAACCAGGAAACCCGCCAGGAAGTACGCCAAGAAGTACGCCAGCAGCCGCGCCGCCTGCGCGACGCTCGAACGCCCTGCCCCGGCCAAACGCCCAACATCACAGGAAACTGGCGCGCGGCGCCCTGCCGGGCCTCGGCCTGACGGTAAAATACGGTTTTTCCGTCAGTTTTCCGATTGCCGCCATGACGCAATTCCGCATCGCCCCCAGCATCCTTTCCGCCGACTTCGCGCGTCTTGGCGAGGAAGTCCGTAACGTCGTAGAAGCCGGCGCCGACTGGATCCACTTCGACGTGATGGACAACCATTACGTGCCGAACCTCACCATCGGCCCGCTCGTGTGCGAGGCGATCCGCCCCCACGTGAACGTACCCATCGACGTGCATCTGATGGTGCGCCCCGTCGACCGCATCGTGCCCGACTTCGCCAAAGCCGGCGCGAACCTCATCAGCTTTCACCCCGAGGGCTCGGACCATATCGACCGCACGCTTTCGCTGATCCACGACCACGGTTGCAAGGCCGGCCTCGTGTTCAACCCGGCCACGCCGCTGAACTACCTCGACCATGTGATGGACAAGCTCGACCTCATCCTCATCATGTCGGTGAATCCGGGCTTCGGCGGCCAGTCGTTCATTCCCGAGGCGCTCAACAAGCTGCGCGAAGCGCGCGCGAAGATCGACGCCTACACCGCGCGCACGGGCCGCGAGATCCATCTCGAAGTCGACGGCGGCGTGAAGGTCGATAACATCGCCGAAATCGCGGCGGCGGGTGCGGACACCTTCGTGGCCGGCTCGGCGATCTTCGGCAAGCCCGACTACAAGGCCGTGATCGACCAGATGCGCGCCCAGCTCGCGAGCGTGAGCGCCAACGCCGGCAACGCGCAATGAGCGCGGCCGTCCAGTTCAAGGCGCCGCGCATCGAAGCAGCGCTGATCGACCTCGACGGCACCATGGTCGACACCGCCGACGACTTCGCCGCGGGCCTGAACGGCATGCTCGCGCAGCTCGACGCGGAAGAAACCACGCGCGAGGAAGTGATGGGCTACGTGGGCAAGGGCTCGGAGCATCTGATCCGCAGCGTGCTCGCGCCGCGCTTTCACGCCGACCACGTCGAGGCGCGCTTCGACGAGGCGCTCGCGCTCTACCAGGACGAGTACGCGAAGATCAACGGTCGCCACACGCGTCTGTATCCGAACGTGGAAGCGGGTCTCGCCGCGCTGCGCGACGCGGGCATCAAGCTCGCGTGCGTGACCAACAAGCCGCATCGCTTCGCCGTGGAGCTGCTGCAGCAATACGGCCTCGCGCGATACTTCGAAGTCGTGCTGGGCGGCGACAGCCTGCCGAAGAAGAAGCCCGATCCGCTGCCCATGCTCACCGCGTGCGAGCGTCTGGGCGTGCCGCCGCAAGCGGCGGTCGCCATCGGCGATTCGGAGAACGATGCGCTTGCGGGCCGCGCGGCGGGCATGGCCACGCTCACGGTGCCTTACGGCTACAATCACGGCCAGCCTGTACAAAAAATTGAGTCGGATGGTATAGTTGCCTCGCTGCTCGACGCCGCCAAGGCTGTCGCAGCGCACAATCTTCTGACCTGAGTTCTCGACTTACAGTCACCTTATCCTCATGTTTCTGAATAAAAAACGGAGTCTGAGCAGCATCGACCGGGGAGCCTGGCCCTGGCGTCGCTGGTCGCGCTAACCTCTCCCGAGGTTCGCTGAAGTCGCGCGCAAGCCCTTCTTCAGCTCCGTTTTTTACTTCGCTGCGCACTCGCGCGTGTCTCGAATCTAAACTGTTGCGGTAACCCGTCGGCTGGTCCGGCCGTGGTCTTTCGCTGTCCTTGCGTGTGGTTTCGTCGTCCGTAAGTTGTCCTCGACGCGCCCCACCTGCCAGGGCACGCTAACGCCTACGCCTCGCACCCGTCGCCGCGATGCCGCAGCCGGCCTGGCAAGCGTTTTCGTGATGCCCGGCAGAATGAGCGACAACCGAGCCACGAACGTTTCGCCAGCGCAATCAAGCACTCAAAACAGACGCCATCGCGCACACGCCGCGCCCCTTTTTGAGCCGCACTGGGCCCGCACCCGACGTCGCGACCGGCAGCACGCACAGGATCGGAACATGACCGAACTCGAATTTCAGTCCCTCGCCAACGAGGGCTACAACCGCATCCCGCTGATCGCCGAAGCGCTCGCCGATCTCGAAACGCCGCTCTCGCTGTACCTGAAGCTCGCGCAGCCCGAGCGCGGCGGCGCCAACTCGTTCCTGCTGGAGTCCGTGGTGGGCGGCGAGCGCTTCGGGCGCTACTCGTTCATCGGCCTGCCCGCACGCTCCTTGATCCGCACACGCAATGGCGTCTCGGAAGTCGTGCGCGACGGCCAGGTCACGGAAACCCACGAGGGCGATCCGCTCGAATTCATCGCGCAATACCAGGCGCGCTTCAAGGTCGCGCAGCGCCCCGGCCTGCCGCGCTTCTGCGGCGGTCTCGCCGGCTACTTCGGCTACGACGCGGTGCGCTACATCGAGAAAAAGCTCGCCGATACCTGCCCGCCCGACGATCTCGGCCTGCCCGATATCCAGCTGCTGCTGACCGAGGAAGTCGCGGTCATCGACAATCTCGCGGGCAAGCTCTACCTGATCGTCTACGCCGATCCGCAAACGCCCGAGGCCTACACGAAGGCCAGGCACCGCCTGCGCGAGCTCAAGCAGCGCCTGCGCGCGACGGTGCAGCCGCCGGTGACCTCGGCGAGCGTGCGCACCGACACCTATCGCGAGTTCAAGAAGGACGATTACCTCGCCGCCGTGCGCAAGGCGAAGGAGTACATCGCCGCCGGCGAGCTGATGCAGGTGCAGGTGGGCCAGCGCATCTCCAAGCCGTATCGCGACAATCCGCTCTCGCTCTACCGCGCGCTGCGCTCGCTGAACCCGTCGCCGTACATGTACTACTACAACTTCGGCGACTTCCACGTGGTGGGCGCCTCGCCGGAGATTCTGGTGCGCCAGGAACAGCGCGGCGAAGACCGCATCGTGACGATCCGTCCGCTCGCGGGCACGCGCCCGCGCGGCAACACGCCCGAGCGCGACGCCGAGCTCGCGACCGAGCTGCTCAACGATCCGAAGGAAATCGCCGAGCACGTCATGCTGATCGACCTCGCGCGCAACGACGTGGGCCGCATCGCCGAGATCGGCTCGGTGGCCGTGACCGACAAGATGGTCATCGAAAAGTACTCGCACGTGCAGCACATCGTGAGCTCGGTGGAAGGCAAGCTCAAGCCCGGCATGACGAACTACGACGTGCTGCGCGCGACCTTCCCGGCCGGCACGCTCTCGGGCGCGCCCAAGGTGCGCGCGATGGAGTTGATCGACGAGCTCGAGCCCGTGAAGCGCGGCCTCTACGGCGGCGCGGTCGGCTATCTCTCGTTCAACGGCGAGATGGACCTCGCGATTGCGATCCGCACCGGC
This sequence comes from Paraburkholderia silviterrae, assembly GCF_004353915.1. Taxonomy (GTDB): domain Bacteria; phylum Pseudomonadota; class Gammaproteobacteria; order Burkholderiales; family Burkholderiaceae; genus Paraburkholderia; species Paraburkholderia silviterrae. Next base: position 12,544 of record NZ_SMRP01000021.1, read on the forward strand.
CTCATCCACAACGGCAATCTGTATGTGCAGGCCGCGGCGGGCATCGTCGCGGATTCGGTGCCCGAGTCCGAATGGCTGGAAACCGAGAACAAGGCGCGCGCCGTGCTGCGCGCCGCCGAGCAGGTGCAGGACGGCCTCGACAGCGACTTCTGAGCGGAGACAAGACCATGTTGCTCATGATCGACAACTACGATTCGTTTACCTACAACATCGTCCAGTACTTCGGCGAACTCGGCGAAGACGTCCACACGTACCGCAACGACGAAATCACCCTCGACGAAATCGCAAAGCTCAACCCCGAGCGCATCTGCCTCTCGCCGGGACCGAGCAACCCGCAGCACGCGGGCATCACGCTCGACGTGCTGCGCGAATTCTCCGGCCAGATTCCGATTCTCGGCGTGTGCCTCGGCCATCAGGCCATCGGCGAGGCATTCGGCGGACGCGTCGTGCGCGCGAAGACCATCATGCACGGCAAGGTCAGCCAGATCGAGACCGACTGCAAGGGCGTGTTCTCGGACCTGCCGAAGCACTTCAACGTGACGCGCTATCACTCGCTCGCCATCGAGCGCGAGTCGCTGCCTGACTGCCTCGAAGTCTCGGCATGGACCGACGACGGCGAAATCATGGGCGTGCGTCACCGCGAACTCGAGGTGGAAGGCGTGCAGTTCCATCCGGAATCGATCCTCTCCGAGCACGGCCACGCGCTCTTCGAGAATTTCCTGAAGCAGTCGAAGGCGCGCAGCGCGTAATCGGAGCAAAGGAGACACGACCATGTCCATTACCCCGCAAGAAGCGCTGCAACGCACGATCGAGCACCGCGAGATCTTCCACGACGAGATGCTGCATCTCATGCGCATGATCATGCGCGGCGAGCTCTCGCCCGTGCTCTCGGCGGCCATCATCACCGGCCTGCGCGTGAAGAAGGAAACCATCGGCGAGATCGCGGCAGCCGCGACCGTGATGCGCGAGTTCGCGAATCACGTCGAGGTGAAGGACAACTCGAATTTCATCGACATCGTCGGCACGGGCGGCGATGGTTCGCACACCTTCAATATCTCCACGGCCTCGATGTTCGTCGTGGCGGCGGCGGGCGCGAAAGTCGCCAAGCACGGCAACCGCGGCGTGTCGAGCAAGTCGGGCAGCGCGGACGTGCTCGAAGCGCTCGGCGTGAACATCGACCTGCAACCCGACCAGGTGGCCGCATCGATCGCCGAGACGGGCATGGGCTTCATGTTCGCGCCCAACCATCATCCGGCGATGAAGAACATTGCCGCCGTGCGCCGCGAACTGGGCGTGCGCACGATCTTCAACATCCTCGGTCCGCTCACGAATCCGGCCGGCGCCCCCAATCAGTTGATGGGCGTGTTTCACCCGGACCTCGTCGGCATTCAGGTGCGCGTGATGCAACGCCTGGGCGCGAAGCACGTGCTCGTGGTGTACGGCAAGGACGGCATGGACGAAGTCTCGCTCGGCGCGGCCACGCTCGTGGGCGAGCTGAAGGACGGCGAGATTCGCGAGTACGAGATCCATCCCGAAGACTTCGGCATGCAGATGGTCTCGAACCGCTCGCTCAAGGTCGAAAACGCCGACGAATCGAAGACCATGCTGCTCGGCGCGCTCTCGAACGAGCCCGGTACGGCGCGCGAGATCGTCACGCTCAATGCGGGCACGGCGCTCTATTCGGCCAACGTCGCGAGCTCGATCGCCGACGGCATCGCGCTCGCGCGCGAGACCCTCGCGAGCGGCCGCGCGCGCGCCAAAGTCGACGAACTGGTACGCTTCACGCAACAGTTCAAACGCTGAGTCATTGCTGATCCATTGCTGATCCAGCACCGTTTTTTGCCCGATTTTTGCTGAACACCATGAGCGACATCCTCGAAAAAATCATTGCAGTGAAGCGCGAAGAAGTGCGCGCCGCCGAGCAGAGCGCCCCGCTCGAAGAACTGCGCCTGGAAGCGAGCGCGCGCGACTTGCGCGACTTCGTCGGCGCGTTGCGCGCGAAGCACGTGAACGGCCAGGCTGCCGTGATCGCCGAAGTCAAGAAGGCGAGCCCATCGAAGGGCGTGCTGCGCGAGAACTTCCAGCCCGCCGAAATCGCGCGTTCGTATGCCGAAGGTGGCGCGGCGTGCCTCTCCGTGCTCACCGATGTGCAGTTCTTCCAGGGCAGCGTCGCGTACCTCGAAGCCGCACGCGCCGCCTGCAATCTGCCGGTGCTGCGCAAGGACTTCATCGTCGACCCGTATCAGATCGTCGAGGCGCGCGCGATGGGCGCCGACGCGATCCTGCTGATCGCCGCCGCGCTGGAGCCAGGAGACATGCGCGAGCTCGAAGCGCTCGCGCATTCATTGGGGCTCGCGGTGCTCGTCGAAGTGCACGATCGCGAGGAGCTCAAGCACGCGCTCACGCTGAAGACGCCGCTCATCGGCATCAACAACCGCAATCTGCGCACCTTCGAGACCACGCTGCAAACCACGATAGACATGCTCGACGACGTGCCTGAAGACCGCATCGTCGTGACCGAGTCGGGCATCCTCTCGCGTGCCGATGTGGAAAAGATGCGCGCGCTCTCGGTGCACACGTTCCTCGTGGGCGAAGCGTTCATGCGCGCGCAGCAACCCGGCGCGGAACTCGCGCGCATGTTCTTCTGATTGCAGGTAAGTGAAAAGCGACGATGGCTATCGAACGCGAAATCAAGCTCGCGCTGCCGCGCGACCAGGTGCAGGCGGCGCTGCGTCTCTTCGAGGCGCGCGCCGGCGCGCCGGGCCGCGCAGTGCGGCTCGAGAACATCTACTTCGACACGCCATCGCTCACGCTCGCGCGCGCCAAGAGCGCGCTGCGGCTGCGCCGCGCGCCCGAGGGCTGGCTGCAGACGTTCAAGACCGTGGGCGTGGCGCAAAGCGGACTGCATGAGCGTCACGAGTGGGAAATGCCCGTCGCGGGTGCATCGCTCGAGATCGAGCGGCTGGTGCAGGCGTGTGATGAAAGCGGTGTTTCGACCGCCCTCACACAAGCCGCCGCCGCGCTGATCCCGCTCTTTCGCACCGATTTCACGCGCACGCTTTGGACGCTCGAAGTCGATGGCGCACAAGTGGAAGCCGCCGTCGATCAGGGCGAGATCACTGCGGACGTGAACGGCACGCTGCGTCGCGCGCCAATCTGCGAGATCGAGCTCGAGCTGAAAGACGGTGATGAGGCCGCACTACGCACGCTCGCCGAAACACTGACGAAGGCGCTGCCGGACCTCGCGCCCGACGATATCAGCAAGGCGCAGCGCGGCTACAAGCTGCGCGAAGGCTGAGCACGACGCGACACCCGGTGCGCCCTTCGCGAACCATGCCGGATTGAATCGCCGCGCGATTCTTGCGACACTTGCCGCCCATGACCTCCACGAAACACACGCGCGCCGCGGCGCCAGCGCAAGCGTCGCTCTTCGACGACGAACCGCCAGAAGCGGCGCTGGCCACGCTCGACGAAGCGTGCGCGCCCGAAGTCGATCCTCGCCAGATCACGATCTTCTCGCTGTTCGACGACGACGAATTCCCCGCGCCCGCAGCAGCCCCTCTATCCGCCAGCCAATGCGCAGCAGCCATGCCTGATACAGCCCAGATGTCCAAAGCGGCGTCCCACGCGAGCCCCGCGATCACGCGTCTCGAAGACCAGTTCGCCGCGCTGCCGACCGCGTGGCGCGAGTTGCTCTCGCCGTTCATCGCGAGCGACGCGTACGCGCCGCTGTGCCGTTTCGTCGACGACGAGCGCGCCACCGGCAAGACCGTCTATCCCGCCGATGTGTTCCGCGCGCTGCGCCTCACCTCGCCCGACGAAGTGAAAGTGGTGATCCTCGGCCAGGACCCGTATCACGGCGAGGACCGCGGCACGCCGCAGGCGCATGGCCTCGCGTTCTCGGTGCCGCCCGCGGTGCGCACGCCGCCCTCGCTGCGCAACATCTTCAAGGAAATCGCGGCGAGCCTCGGCATCGAGGCGCCCGCCCACGGCTGTCTCGACGCGTGGGCGCGTCAGGGCGTGCTGCTGCTCAACACAGTGCTCACCGTCGAGCGCGCGAACGCCGCGAGCCACGCGAAACGCGGCTGGGAGCGCTGCACCGACACGCTGATCCACGAGCTCGCGACGCGTCACGAGCATCTCGTCTTCATGCTGTGGGGTGCCCACGCGCAGAACAAGCGCGCGCTTCTCGGCGCGGGCAAGCATTGCGTTCTGGAGGCGCCGCATCCGTCGCCACTCTCGGCGCACCGCGGCTTCCTCGGCTGCGGACATTTCGCGCAGGCCAACGAATATCTGGCAGCGCATGGCCGCACGCTCATTGACTGGCGCCTGCCGGACACTGCCGAAGTGCTCGCCTGAAGTACTCGCCTGAAGCGCTCACCTGAGGCGAGGCACACACAAGAAAAAACGCCACGAAGCTCGCTTCGTGGCGTTTTTGTTTTGCTGCCTGCGATGCAGCGCAATGAAGCACCGCATCGCCATCGCTTCGCAGCAGTCGTTGCAGTCGCTTAGGCCGCCGCGATCGCTTCACGCGCGCTCGCGAGCGCTGCGCTGGCTGCTTCCGGACCCATGTTCAGGCCTTCGGCGTAGATGAAGCTCACGTCGGTCATGCCGAGGAAGCCAAGGAACGACTTCAGATACGGCGTCTGGCTGTCGTTCGGGGTGCCATGGTACTTGCCGCCGCGCGCCGAGACCACGAACACCTTCTTGCCCTTCACGAGGCCTTCGGGGCCGTTGGCCGTGTACTGGAAGGTGATGCCGGCACGCGCGATCCAGTCGAAGTACGTCTTCAGTTGCGACGAGACGCCGAAGTTGTACATCGGCGCACCGATCACGATGACGTCCGCGGCTTGCAGTTCGGCGATCAGCGCTTCGCTGCGCGCGGCGACGGCCTGCTGCTCCGGCGTGCGCTGCTCGGCCGGCGTGAAGAACGCGCCGAGCACGGCGTCGTCGAGGTGCGGCAGCGGATCGGCTTGCAGGTTGCGCGCGACAACCTTCGCGCCCGGGTTCGATTGTTGCAGCTTGTTCGTCAATTCGTTGACGAGCAGGGTCGACTGGGCGCCTTGCGAGCGGGCGGCGGAGTTGATTTGCAGGATCGTGGTCATCGTGGTTCCTTCGGGTCTCAGTTGCGCAACGTTGCGCGAGTGAAGCCATTGTGTTGATTTGCCACGCCACGAAAAAGTAGTCCGCCGATGACGGATTGTTGCAGCGATAGAACAATCGCGATGGCCAAAAACAAAGGCGGCGGGGCCGGATCGCCCTGCCGCCTTGCTTGCCGCCTTGCTTGCCGCCTTGCTTGCCGCCTTGCTTGCCGCCTTGCTTGCCGCCTTCCCTGCCAGAAGCGGGCCGTGCGCCCGCCTCGCGTACGATCAGGCCGCCAGCCAGCGCTCGCGCAGCGCGCGCGGCGCCGGGCGCTTGTCGGTGACGCTGAGCTTGTAGCGCGCGATCTCGGGCGCATCGAGGGTCAGACGCGCGACGCGCAACTCGTCGCGGCGGAACGCGTGGATCTCCACCTTGGCGCCGGGCTGGTAGCGCGCGAGCAGCGTATCGAGATTCGCGCCGCTCACGCGCAGGCCGTCGAGTGCGACGAGCGCATCGCCGGCCGAAAGCCCCGCCTTTTGCGCCGCGCCGCCCTCGTAGACGACTGCGAGCGTCGCCTCGGCGCCGCCACGCAGGCGCGCGCCCAGCGACGGCCTCGCGCCGCGCTCGGGCTCACCTTCGAGCTGCACGCCGAACGGCTCGAACAGCGTGGCGAGCGGCAGATCGCGCGTGCCGCGCACGGCATCGGCGAACAGGCCGCCCAATTCCACGCCTGTGCCTTCAGCGATCAACGCTTCGACATCGTCCTCGCCCACACCCACCGGGTTGCCGCGATAGAAGTCGCGGCCAAAGCGCTGCCACAAGAGGCGCATCACGTCGTCGAGCGACTTGCGGCCGTTGGTTTCGGTGCGGATGGCCAGATCGAACGCGAGCGCGACGAGCGAGCCCTTCGTGTAGTAGCTGACGATCGCGTTCGAGGCATTCTCGTCCTGGCGGTAGTACTTGACCCACGCGTCGAACGAGCTTTCGGCAACGCTCTGCTTCAGGCGCCCCGTGCCGCGCAGCACGCCACCGACGGTCTTGCCGAGGAGCCCGAAGTAGTCGTCGACGGAAATGAGGCCGCTGCGCACCAGCATCAGGTCGTCGTAGTAGGAGGTGAAGCCCTCGAACAGCCACAGCAGCGAGGTGTAGTCCTCGCGCGTGAGGTCGTACGGCGCGAACGCGGCGGGCTTGATCCGCTTCACGTTCCAGGTATGGAAGTACTCGTGGCTGCACAGGCCGAGATACGTGCGATAGCCATCCGTCATCTCGGGCTTGCCCTTCACGGGCAGATCGGTGCGGTTGCAGATGAGCGCCGTGGACGCACGGTGCTCGAGCCCGCCGTAGCCATCGCTCACGGCCTGCGTCATGAACACGTAGCGCTCCATCGGCGCGCGCTTCGTGCGCGGCTCGAAGAGGGCGATCTGCGCCTCGCAGATCTTCTTCAGGTCGGCGGCGAGACGTTCGGTGTCGAGCGCCACCACGCGGCCCGCGATCACGATGTCGTGCGGCACGCCGTGTGCCTTGAAGCTCGCGAGCGTGAATTCGCCGAGCGTGACGGGGTGGTCGATCAGCTCGTCGTAGCCCGACGCCGTGTAATCGCCGAAGCCGTAGCGCTTGGTGCCGCGCGCCTCCGCGAGCGCGGTGGCGACGCGCCAGTGGCGATACGCGTGGCCGTCGGGGCGCTGGATGTCGACCACGTGCTGCGCGCCCTCATGGCCGAGCGCCGCGAGAAACACGCTCGTGCCGTTGAAGAAGCCGACCGTATCGTCCAGATGGGCTGCCCGCACGGACATGTCCCACGCGTAGACCTCATAGCGCAGCGTGAGCGTGCCCTTCGCGGGCGCGGCCTGCCACGTGTGCTTGTCGATCTTGCTGATGCGCACCTTACGGCCCGCCTCGTTGGTGGCGCGCACCGTGACGATGTTGCGCGCGAACTCGCGCACCATGTAGCTGCCCGGAATCCACACGGGCAGCATGAAGCGCTGGCCGTCCGGCGCGGGATCCTCGACGGTGAGCGTCACTTCGAACAGGTGGGCGGCGGGGTTCTTCGGGACGATGGTGTATCGGATCGGCTTCATCGGCAGGATCGGTGACGGGTTCGGTGAGTGACTCCGGCGAGCGCTGCGCCACGGGCAGACAATGCCTGCAAGGCGCTCTCATGCGCGGCAATCGCGAGCATTCGGAAAAATCGGTGGACAAAAAAGGCACCGGCCGCAAAAGCGGCCGGCAGGGTCGGTCGGGGCTTCAGCGCACGGCGCTCAAGGCGCTTTCGAGCCGGTCGGCGCTGACCGCGCCCGGCAGCCGCGTCCCGTCTGCAAGGATCACGGTGGGCGTGCCGGTCACGTTCATCTTCGCGCCGAGCTTGAGATTGCTGTCGATCGCGGCGGTGTTGCAGCTACCCGAGGCGGTGGGCGCCTTGCGCTCGACCATCCACGACTCCCAGGCCTTCGCGCGGTCGGTAGAACACCAGATCGACTTGGCCTTCGCCGTGGAGTCGTCGGACAGCACGGGGTACAGGAAGGTGTAGACCGTCACGTTGTCGATGGACTTGAGCGTGCTTTCGAGCTGATGGCAGTACGGGCAGTTCGGATCGGAGAACACGGCCATCTGGCGCTTGCCGTTGCCCTTCACGACCTTCACCGCGTTCTCGAGCGGCAGCTTCGAGAAGTCGACCTTGTTGAGCTCGGCCAAGCGCGCTTCGGTGAGATTGCGGTGCGCCTTGGTGTCGACGAGGTCGCCCGTGAGCACGTAATCGCCGTTGGCATCGCTGTAGATGATCTGCGAGCCGAGGTTCACCTCGTAGAGGCCTGGCACCGGCGCCTTGGTGATGCTCTTGATGTCGCTGCCGTCCACCCCGAGGCGCGACTGCAGTGCGGCCTTGATCTTGTCGGTGGTCTGGTCGGCCTGTGCCGAGCAGCCGAGCACCGAGGCGAGCGCCGCGAGAACGATCGCGGCAATGCGAATACGCTTTTGCATGTGATGCTTTCCTGATTCTGGGACGCTACGCGCAGACCACGCACGCTGCGTTCCGGGTGAAATTCGGGCATGGCGGCGACGGATCGAGGCTGCGGCCTCATCTTGATGCATGCGCCTGATTCATGCGCTCGATCCGTGCATGGCCCATGGCCAGATACGCCCATTCTAAGCTGCCCGGAATTGAAGCAACCGAAATACCGGCTGTGGCGCAGTTGGTGGCGCAGTTGGTGGCGCAACGGGTGGAGCGCGACGGCGCGATGCCGCGAGGGCCTGCGCCGGGACGGCTAGCACGCCGTTGCGCCGCGGCTTCGTTGCTCAGCCGAGCGCCGACGCCACCAGCCAGCGCTTGACGAGCGGCTGCGCCCCGACGAACGCCATGCCGGTGTTGCGCAGCACGCGCGCGAGCGTGCCCGGCACCGCAAAAAGACGCTGCAAACCGTCGGTGGCGACGACGAGCTTCTGGATGTCTTCGCGGCGGCCACGCTCGTAACGGCGCAGCAACACCGTATCGCCGAGGTCGCGGAACGCTTCCTTTTGCGCGATCACGTCGACGAGCGCGGCCACGTCGCGCAGTCCGAGGTTCACGCCCTGCCCCGCGAGCGGGTGAATCAGGTGCGCGGCGTCGCCAACCAGCGCGACACGCGGCGCGATCAGGCGGTCGACGGTCTGCAAGGCAAGCGGGAAGCCGCGCGCAGGCGTGACGCATTCGAGCGCGCCGTGCAGCTTCTGCGTCACGCGCTCGACTTCGGCGGCGAGTTGCTGCGGATCGAGCTTGAGCAGCTCATCGGCGTGCTCGGTCTGCGCCGACCAGACCAGCGAGACGTGCTGGTCCGGCAGCGGCAGGAGCGCGACGATCTCGCCGTCACGGAACCATTGATAAGCACACTCCCCGTGCGGACGCTCGGCGCGGAAGTTGGCGACCACGCCGGTCTGCCGATAGTCGCGCCGCTCGACCTTCGAGCCGATCTGCGCGCGCACCCACGAATGCGCGCCGTCGGCGCCGACTGCGAGATCGGCCTCGATCGTGCGGCCGTTCGCGAGACCGATCACTGCGGCGTCGGGCTTCACGTCGAGCGTCTGCGCGCGCGCATCGATCCACGTGAGATTGGGCTGGAAATGCAGCGCGGCGTCGAGCGCGCGCTCCACCAGCGACGACTCGGCAATCCAGGCGAGCTGCGCCACCGACGCCTGATACGCGGAAAAGTGCAGCTCCGCGGCGGCGTCGCCGAACACGCGCATGTCGTAGACGGGCGTGAGGCGCGCGGCGTCCACGGCCTGCCAGACCCGCAGCCGCTCGAACAGTGCGTGCGAGCTGCGCGAGAACGCGTAGACGCGCGCATCGAAAACGGCGCCTGCGGGCAGCGGCGCGCACGGCTGCGCGAGCAGCGCCACGCGCAAGCCGCCCTGAGTCAGCGCGAGCGCCGCCGCCTTGCCGACGAGCCCGCCGCCGATCACGGCAACGTCAAAGGTCTGGTTGGTCGAAGTCATCCGCGCATTATAGCTGCGGGGGTTGATCTGACAGGGCCGGATGGGCGGCCGGTTGCGGTGAGGCAAGAGCGTGGTGAGGTGTCGCAGACAGGGCGCTGGACGGGCCATGGGACGCGCCGTGCAGCAGCACAGCCAGGCCTCGATTTCGACATTCCTTGTCGACGCACGAACCACTGCTCAAGCTTCTTCCACGCCGATCAACGCCCCCGAACGGGTTACAATTGCGACTTTTCGAGCACAAAATCCGTACAAGATCGTGGGCCTCGCGGCCGGATACGTACGCTTTGTCTCGTCCCCGAATTCCCCTTGCGGCTGTCGCGTTCCGGTCATCGCCGGACAGCAAACGACCCGGCGACCAGCCGTAACCAACTGATTCAAAAGGTTTTCCATGAGCCTCCAATGCGGCATCGTCGGCTTGCCCAACGTCGGCAAGTCCACCCTGTTCAACGCGCTGACCAAGGCCGGCATCGCGGCTGAAAACTATCCGTTCTGCACGATCGAGCCGAACGTCGGCGTGGTCGAAGTGCCGGATCCGCGCCTGAAGGCGCTCGCCGAGATCGTCAAGCCCGAGCGCGTCGTGCCGGCCGTGGTCGAATTCGTCGACATCGCGGGTCTCGTCGCCGGCGCGAGCAAGGGCGAAGGCCTCGGCAACCAGTTCCTCGCGAACATCCGCGAAACCGACGCCATCACGCACGTCGTGCGCTGCTTCGAGGACGAAAACGTCATCCACGTCGCAGGCAAGGTCGATCCGCTCGCCGACATCGAAGTCATCAACACCGAACTCGCGCTCGCCGACCTCGCCACCGTCGAGAAGGCGCTCGCGCGCTACTCGAAGGCCGCCAAGTCGGGCAACGACAAGGAAGCGGCGAAGCTCGTGGCCGTGCTCGACAAGGTGCGCGCGCAGCTCGACCAGGCGTTGCCGGTTCGCGCGCTCAACCTGAACGAAGACGAACAGGCGCTCATCAAGCCGTTCTGCCTGATCACGGCGAAGAAGACCATGTACGTCGCGAACGTGAAGGACGATGGCTTCGAAAACAACCCGTACCTGGAAACCGTGCGCAAGCACGCCGAAGCCGAAGGCTCGCCGGTGGTGGCCGTGTGCGCGGCGATCGAAGCCGAAATCGCCGACCTCGAAGACGAAGACAAGGCTGCGTTCCTCGCCGACATGGGCATGGACGAGCCGGGCCTCGACCGCGTGATCCGCGCGGGCTTCAAGCTGCTCGGCCTGCAAACGTACTTCACGGCGGGCGTGAAGGAAGTGCGCGCGTGGACGATCCACGTCGGCGACACGGCGCCGCAGGCGGCCGGCGCGATCCACACCGACTTCGAGCGCGGCTTCATCCGTGCGCAGACCATCGCCTTTAACGACTTCATCCAGTACAAGGGCGAAACCGGCGCGAAGGAAGCCGGCAAGATGCGCGCCGAAGGCAAGGAATATGTCGTGCACGATGGCGACGTGATGAACTTCCTGTTCAACGTTTAAGCGCGACGCCTTTTTCCTCCCGTTTCCAAAGACACTCCCATGGCCCAATACGTCTTCACCATGAACCGGGTCGGCAAGATCGTGCCGCCCAAGCGCCAGATCCTCAAAGACATCTCGCTCTCGTTCTTCCCGGGCGCGAAGATCGGCCTGCTCGGCCTGAACGGCTCGGGCAAGTCCACGCTCATCAAGATCATGGCCGGCGTCGACAAGGACATCGAAGGCGAAGCCACGCCGATGCCGAACCTGAACATCGGCTATCTGCCGCAAGAGCCGCAGCTCGACCCCGAAAAGACTGTGCGCGAAGCGGTCGAAGAGGGTCTGGGCGACGTGTTCAACGCGCAGAAGAAGCTCGACGAGATCTACGCCGCCTACGCGGAGCCGGACGCCGACTTCGACGCCCTTGCCGCCGAGCAGGCGAAGTACGAAGCGATCCTCGCGACGACCGATGGCAGCGCGGAACAGCAGATCGAAATCGCCGCCGACGCCCTGCGCCTGCCCGCGTGGGACGCGAAGATCGGCAATCTTTCCGGCGGTGAAAAGCGCCGCGTCGCGCTGTGCAAGCTGCTGCTCGAAAAACCCGACATGCTGCTGCTCGACGAGCCGACCAACCACCTCGACGCGGAATCGGTCGAGTGGCTCGAGCAGTTCCTCACGCGCTTCCCGGGCACCGTGGTCGCCGTGACTCACGATCGCTATTTCCTCGATAACGCCGCCGAGTGGATTCTCGAACTCGACCGCGGCTACGGCATTCCCTGGAAGGGCAACTACTCGAGCTGGCTCGACCAGAAGGAAGAGCGCCTGAAGCAGGAAGAAGCGACGGAGTCGGCACGCCAGAAGGCCATCAAGAAGGAACTGGAGTGGGTGCGTCAGAACCCGAAGGGCCGCCAGGCGAAGTCGAAGGCGCGTATCGCGCGCTTCGAGGAGCTGTCGAGCTCCGACTACCAGAAGCGCAACGAAACCCAGGAAATCTTCATTCCGGCGGGCGAGCGTCTGGGCAACGAAGTCATCGAGTTCAAGAACGTCAGCAAGTCTTACGGCGACCGCCTGCTCATCGACGACCTCAGCTTCAAGATTCCGGCGGGCGCAATCGTCGGCATCATCGGGCCGAACGGCGCGGGTAAGTCGACGCTGTTCCGCATGCTCACGGGCAAGGAACAGCCGGATTCGGGCGAGATCGTGCAAGGCCCGACGGTCAAGCTTGCTTATGTGGACCAGAGCCGCGACGCGCTGGCCGCCAACAAGACCGTCTTCGAGGAAATCTCGGGCGGCGCCGACGTGCTCACGGTGGGCAAGTACGAAACGCCGTCGCGCGCCTACATCGGCCGCTTCAACTTCAAGGGCGGCGACCAGCAGAAGATCGTCGGCAACCTCTCGGGCGGCGAACGCGGCCGTCTGCATCTGGCCAAGACGCTGATCTCGGGCGGCAACGTCCTGCTGCTCGACGAGCCGTCGAACGACCTCGACGTCGAAACGTTGCGCGCGCTCGAAGACGCCCTGCTCGAATTCGCGGGCTCGGTCATGGTGATCTCGCACGACCGCTGGTTCCTCGACCGGATCGCCACGCACATCCTCGCGTTCGAAGGCGACTCGCAGGTCACGTTCTTCGACGGCAACTATCAGGAATACGAGGCCGACAAGATCAAGCGCCTCGGCGAGGAAGCGGCGCGTCCGAAGCGTCTGCGCTACAAGCCGATCAGCCGGTAAGCCGGCCTGGCGGCGCCGGCATGTCGATGCCGGCCTCTCACACAAACGGCAGCCCGCGGGCTGCCGTTTTTTCTGGCGGGTACGCCATCGCAGCGCAGCGGCAGCAACCGATCCACGGCTACGCGCTGGGCGCGCCGCGCCCTCAGACTGGCAAGCCGAGCTCGCGCAGCTTCGCGTCGGTGCTCGCGTTGCTCGTGTGATGCACGCCGTGCCAGCCGAGCGCCGTGGCGGCCTGGGCGTTGCGCGCGCTGTCGTCGATGAAGACGAGTTCGCCGGGCGTCACGCCCGGCAACTGCGCCTCGATACGGCGGAACATTTCGTGGAAGATCGCCGGATCGGGCTTCACGAGCTTCACGCGCCCCGAGACGACGACGTCACGGCAGCGCCTGAGAATGCCGAAGCGCTCCCACGCCCACGGAAACGTCTCCGCCGACCAGTTCGTGAGGCCGAAAATCGGCACGTTGGCCGCCTCCAGACGCTCGAAGGTCGCCACGCCGCCTTCGAGCAGCCCGCCGATCATTTCGTGCCAGCGCTCGTAGAACGCGCGAATCAGCGTCTCGTGCTCCGGAAACCGGGCGACCAGCTCTTCGGTGGCGGCGGCGATCGGCTGGCCGCCGTCCTGGCGGATCACCCAGTCCATGGCGCAGACATGGGTGAGAAACCAGCGGCGTTCGTCATCGTCGGGAATCAGCTTGCGATAGAGATACTCGGGGCTCCAGTCCACCAGCACCCCGCCGAAGTCGAAAACCACTGCCTTGATCGCCATGCCTTTGCGCTCCGCTTTACGTTCCGTCTGTTTGCGCTCGTTTGATGGCACCCGGTCGAGCCCGGGTGCGTGCGTCGCTCAGATCGGCTGCGTGCGCTTTTCGAGCCACGCCAGCGCGTCGCCCGAGACGTGCGGCGCGATGCGCACGCGCACCGTCTGGTGGTACGCGTTGAGCCACTCGCGTTCATCGTCGCGCAGGAGAGCCAGATCGATGCAGCGCGTGTCGATCGGGCACAGCGTGAGCGTCTCGAAGTTCAGGAAGTCGCCGAATTCCGTGGTTTCGGCGCTCTGGTTGCGCACGAGGTTCTCGATGCGCACGCCCCACTTGCCCGGCCGATAGATGCCAGGCTCCACCGAGGTGATCATGCCCTCTTCCATCGCGGTCCACGGTTCCGCCGGCGCGTAGTGCGAAATGACCTGCGGGCCTTCGTGCACGTTCAGGAAATAGCCCACGCCGTGCCCCGTGCCGTGGCCGTAGTCGGCGCCCGCTTCCCAGATCGGCGCGCGCGCGATCGCGTCGAGCATCGGCGAGCGGATGCCGCGCGGAAACTGCGCGCGCGAGAGCGCCATCATGCCCTTGAGGACGAGCGTGAAGTCGCGCTTTTGCTCGGCGCTCGGCGTGCCCACGGGCACCACGCGCGTAATGTCGGTCGTGCCGTCCAGGTACTGGCCGCCCGAGTCGATCAGGAGCAGGCCGTTGCCTTCGATCACGCTGTGCGATTCGGGCGTGGCGCGGTAGTGCGGCATCGCGCCGTTGGCGTTGAAGCCGGCGATCGTGCCGAACGAGAGCGAGACGAAGCCCGGGCGGCGCTTGCGCGCAGCGGTGAGCTTTTCGTCGATGGTGAGCTCGGTGATGGTCTCCCGGCCCAGCGCCGCCTCGAACCAGGCGAAGAATTCGGCGAGCGCCGCGCCGTCCTGCTCCATCGTCGCGCGCACGTGCTCCGCTTCCACGGCGGTCTTGCGCGACTTGAAGAACGTGCTCGGATTGATGGCCTCCACAAGCTTCACCGCCGAGGACACCGCCTGCAGCAACCCGAACGTCACGCGGCGCGGATCGACCAGCAACGACTCGCCCGCGGGCAGCGCCGCCAGCGCAGCCGCGGCCTCTGCGTACGGCGCGACGCGCACCTTGTCGCGCGCGAGCGATTGTTCGAGGTCCGCCGGCACCTTGCCGTCGGCGACGAAGAGGGTCGCCTGATCCGGCCCGATCAGCGCGTGCGCAACGAACACCGGGTTGTAGTTCACGTCGGCGCCGCGCAGGTTCAAGAGCCACGCGAGGTCGTCGAGCGTCGAAATGAAGTGCCATTGCGCGCCCTTCTCCTGCATCGCGCCGCGTACCTGAGCGAGCTTGCCCGTGCGCTGCGCGTCCGCGTGCGGCGCGACGTGCTCGTAGACTGGCTCGAGCGGCAGCGTGGGACGGCCGCTCCAGACGGCGTCGAGCAGGTCGAGATCGGTGCGCAGCTTCACGCCGCGCGCGTCGAGCGCCTCGGCCAGCGCGCGCGCCGACGCCACGCCGAGCACCGCGCCGTCCACCGCGACCGTGCCACCCGCCGGCACGTTGCGCGCGAGCCAGTCGATGTGCGGCGCGCTCTGCTGGCCGCCCATCATCTTCATCAGTTCAATGCCGGTGCCGGCGAGCTGCTGCTCGGCCTGCACCCAATAGCGGCTGTCCACCCACACGCCCGCGAAGTCCTTCGTCACGACGAGCGTGCCCACCGAGCCGGTGAAGCCCGAGAGCCATTCGCGCCCCTGCCAGCGGCCCGGCAGGTATTCGGAGAGATGGGGATCGGCGGACGGCACAAGCGTGGCGTCGATGCCCGCGCTCGTCATTGCGGCGCGCAGGGCCGCAATGCGTTCGGGGATCGTGGACGTTTCGGGGAGTCGGGCGTTCATGTTTTCACCTGCGAGAGTAAGACGCGCGCCTCGTGGGAGCGCTCCATTGCGAGAACGGTTGGTAATTCGTTAGCGATCGTTAGCGACGCGCGCGCAGCGCGACCGACACAGCGACAAAGACAAACGCGAGCGCCGTGCAAACGGGCCATTCGAGCAGCTCGCCATCGTAGAAAAGACCGGTGGCGCGGCCCGCGGCCTTCGCGAGCGCCGCGCCGGCCAGCGCGGCCGCGACGGCGAACGCGAGCGATCTGCCTGCGGGGCCGGACCCACGGCGCAGGGGATGGAAGAACCACCCCGCGCAGCCAATCGCGAGCCCGAGCACGACGATGCCTGACCAGCTCATCAGCGCTCAGTCCTAAGGATTTTCGGAAGAGTCCGATAGGACTGTGGCGACGCAGCAGATAGCATTCTTTTGTCTCATTTACAACAGTATTTTTACTGGAAAACGGTCGGCTCGGCGCTTCCCGCGTAGCGGTTGAGTGTAGGGGGCGGGATGACGCAAGGCAAGCGCACCCAGCCTCAACGGCTGGACACTCTTATGCGAATCGCTCTAGTCGAACCCGATGCGCGCCAGGCCGAAATGATCGAGCGCTTGCTCATTTCAGGCGGCCATGCGTGCAGGCATTTCTACCTTGCTGCCCCACTCGTCGAAGCGCTTGAAAACGACGCCTTCGACCTGTTGATGGCCGCCTCGTGGTGCGGCGACCTCGGCGGCGACGAACTCATCCCCCGTGCGCGCCGCCTGCTGCCGGGCCTGCCCGCCATCGTGCTGATGGCCTCGCCGCACGAAAGCGAGATCGTCGCGAGCCTGCAAGCGGGCGCCGACGACTGCATCGCCAAGCCCGTGCGCGGCCCCGAAATGCTCGCGCGCATCGACGCCCTGCTGCGCCGCGCCGGCGTGCGCCGTCCGCGCAACCGCGCGCACCACGGCTTCGGCGACTATCTGTTCGATTCGGCGCGGTACGCGGTATCGTTCAGGGGCCAGACCGTCACGCTCACGCCGAAGGAGTTCCGCTTCGCGCTGCTGTTGTTCACCAACGCATCGCGTCCCGTTTCCCGGGCACGCATCCTCGAAACCGTCTGGAATCTGAACCGCGACGTTCGGTCGCGCACGCTCGATACGCACGCCTCGCGTCTGCGCAGCAAGTTGCAGCTCGGGCCTGAGCACGGCTGGCGTCTGACAACGTTGTATGGTTACGGCTACCAGCTGGAGAGGTTACCTATAACAAACGAGGAGGAGGCTGACACTGCCGACGCGAATGTCAGAAGCGCGGAAAAGTTATAATATCCGCCTAAATCATCGTCCCACGGTATGCAGCTTCTAACGATCGGAATCAATCACCACACCGCGCCCGTCGCCTTGCGCGAACGCGTGGCGTTTCCGCTCGAACAGATCAAGCCCGCCCTCGCGCTGTTCAAGGACGCGTGGTCCGGCGGGCGGCGCAGCCTGAACGCCCCCGAAGCCGCCATTCTCTCCACCTGCAACCGCACCGAGCTTTACTGCGCGACCGACGCGCACAGCTCGCGCGATTCCGCCGTGGAATGGCTCTCGCACTACCACGGCATCCGCACCGAGGAACTCGCGCCCCACGTCTACACGCTGCCGCAGTCCGAGGCCGTGCGCCATGCGTTCCGCGTGGCGTCGGGGCTCGACTCGATGGTGCTCGGCGAGACGCAGATCGTCGGCCAGATGAAGACCGCGGTACGCACCGCGACCGAGGCCGGCGCGCTCGGCACCTATTTGAACCAGCTGTTCCAGCGCACCTTCGCGGTGGCCAAGGAAGTGCGCAGCACCACCGAGATCGGCGCGCAGTCGGTTTCCATGGCCGCCGCCGCCGTGCGCCTCGCACAGCGCATCTTCGACAAGATCGCCAATCAGCGCGTGCTGTTCATCGGCGCAGGCGAGATGATTGAGTTGTGCGCCGCGCACTTCGCGGCGCAGCAGCCGCGCGAGCTCGTGGTTGCAAACCGCACCGCCGAGCGCGGCAAATACGTTGCCGAGCGTTTCGGTGGCCATGCCATTCCGCTCGCCGATCTGCCCACGCGCATGCACGAATTCGACATCATCGTGTCGTGCACGGCGTCCACGCTGCCGATCATTGGTCTGGGCGCCGTCGAGCGCGCGGTGAAGGCGCGCCGGCACCGCCCGATCTTCATGGTCGACCTCGCGGTGCCGCGCGACATCGAAGCCGAAGTCGGCCAGCTCGAAGACGTGTTCCTCTACACCGTCGACGACCTCGGCACGATCGTGCGCGAAGGCAACGCCTCGCGCCAGGCCGCCGTGGCGCAGGCGGAAACCATCATCGAAACGCGCGTGGCGAATTTCATGCAGTGGCTCGACTCGCGCAGCATCGTGCCGGTCATCCGCCACATGCACACTCAGGCCGACGCCCTGCGCCGCGCCGAGCTCGAGCGCGCGCGCAAGTTGCTCGCGCGCGGCGACGACCCCGCGGCCGTGCTCGAAGCGCTGTCGCAATCGCTCACCAACAAGCTGATTCACGGCCCGACGCACGCGCTCAACACGTCGAGCGGCGAGAACCGCGATTCGCTCATCGAGTTGATGAGCGGCTTCTACCGCCATGGCCAGCCCGCGAGAGGCGGCGATGCGGCATCCGGTGCAGCGCCCGAAGCCGCTGAATCGGACCATTCGAACGACTCGAGCGCGCCGGACGCCTCCGCAGGCTCCGCCGACCGTTACCGTTAGCGGCTCTCGCCGCCCGCGTGAGCCGCGCCAGGCGCGGCATGCATCCTGAAGCCTGGGCTCCCAGCCCGCCCCCTCTTTCCCGCAGTCCTTTCCGGAGCCCGCTCCGCACCGCCCGATGAAAACGAGCATGCAATCGAAGCTCGACCAGCTGACTACCCGTCTGGCCGAGCTGAACGACCTGTTGAGCCGCCCCGACGTGACGTCCAACCGCGACCAGTACCGCAAGCTCACGCGCGAGCATGCGGAATTGGGGCCGGTGGTCGAGCATTACGCGCAGTGGCGCGGTGCGCTCGCCGACGAGGCGGCAGCCAAAGAGCTGTTCGCCGATGTGTCGATGCGCGACTTCGCCGAAGAAGAGGTGAAGGCGGCGCGCGAGCGCATGGCGCGACTCCAGCACGAGCTGCAGATGATGCTGCTGCCCAAGGACCCCAACGACGAGCGCAACGTGTTCCTCGAAATCCGCGCGGGCACCGGCGGCGACGAGTCGGCGCTGTTCGCGGGCGACCTGCTGCGCATGTACCTGCGCTACGCGGAGCGCAACCGCTGGCAGATCGAGATGATGTCGGCAAGCGAGTCGGATCTGGGCGGCTACAAGGAAGTGATCGTGCGCATCGCGGGCGAGGCCGCATACTCGAAGCTCAAGTTCGAATCGGGCGGCCACCGCGTGCAGCGCGTGCCGGCCACCGAAACGCAGGGCCGCATCCATACCTCGGCGTGCACGGTGGCGGTGATGCCCGAAGCCGACGAGATCGGCGAAGTCGAGATCAATCCCGCCGACCTGCGCATCGACACGTTCCGCGCCTCGGGCGCGGGCGGCCAGCACATCAACAAGACCGACTCGGCCGTGCGCGTGACGCACCTGCCGACCGGCATCGTGGTCGAGTGCCAGGACGACCGCTCGCAGCACAAGAACAAGGACCGCGCGCTCAAGGTGCTCGCCGCCCGCATCAAGGACAAGCAGTACCAGGAGCAGCACGCCAAGGAAGCGGCCACGCGCAAGAGCCTCGTGGGCTCGGGCGACCGCTCGGAGCGCATCCGCACCTACAACTTCCCGCAAGGGCGCCTCACCGATCACCGCATCAATCTGACGCTCTATCGCCTTGAAGCGATCATGGACGGCGATCTCGGCGAGCTGATCGGTGCGCTGGTTTCCGAGCATCAGGCCGAGCAGCTGGCCTCGCTCGGCGACGCCGATTGAGCGCGCGCTGAGCCCCACCGCACCGTGAGCTTGCCCGCCGTCACCGCCGATACCCTGCTGCGCTCCTCGCCGCTGCCCGCGCTCGAGGCGCGCATCCTGCTCATGCACGTGCTGGGCTGGCGCCGCACCGAGCTGATCACGCGCGGCGAACGCCCGCTCGAAGCCGCGCAGATCGACACGTATCGCGCGCTCGAAGTGCGCCGCGCGCAGGGCGAGCCCATCGCGCAACTCGTGGGCACGCGCGAGTTCTACGGGCTCGACTTCGACGTCACACCCGACGTGCTGATTCCGCGTCCGGAAACCGAGCTCCTCGTCGAAACCGCTCTGGCAGCCATGGAAGGCCGCGCTCAGCCGCGCGTGCTCGATCTCGGCACGGGCAGCGGCGCCATCGCCGTGGCCATCGCCTCCGCGCGGCCCGATGCGCGCGTGTGGGCCGTCGACCGATCACAGGCCGCGCTCGACGTGGCCGCGCGCAACGCCGCCAGGCTGCTCGATGCACGGCGCCCCGGCGGCGCGCTCACCTTGGTGGCCGCCAGCTGGTACGACGCGCTCGATCCCGCGTTGCACTTCGATGTCATCGTGAGCAATCCGCCCTATATCGCGAGCGGCGACCCGCATCTGGCGCAAGGCGACCTGCGCTTCGAACCGCGCGGCGCCCTCACCGACGAAGCCGACGGCCTCACGGCGCTGCGCGCGATCGTCGCCGGCGCCCCCGCGCGCCTCGTGCCGGGCGGCGTGCTCTGGATGGAGCACGGCTACGATCAGGCCGCGGCCGTGCGCGCGCTGCTCGAAGCACAAGGTTTCGCCGATGTCGGCTCCAGAGAGGATCTGGCCGGCATCGAGCGCATCAGCGGCGCACGCCTGGCGGGCTAGCCGCGAGCGGACCAGACGAGAACGCCGGCGATATGCGGCGAGCCGGCCGCGCCGCCAGGGTGTGGCCGGCCCGCGCAGGCGAAATCCGCTATCATTTCACTCTGCATTCATCGTTTTCAGCATCTATCAATCCCAAGGTCAGACATGGACACCCAACATCGCATCAAGCAGATCGTCGACGAAAATGCCGTCGTCCTCTTTATGAAGGGCAACGCGCAGTTTCCGATGTGCGGTTTCTCCGGCCGCGCGGTGCAAATCCTGAAAGCCTGCGGCGTCGAAGAGTTCAAGACCGTCAACGTGCTCGAAGACGACGCGGTCCGCCAGGGCATCAAGGAATTCTCGAACTGGCCGACCATTCCGCAGCTCTATGTGAAGGGCGAATTCATCGGCGGTTCGGACATCATGATGGAGATGTACCAGAACGGCGAACTGCAGCAACTGTTCGCCGCGGCGTAAAGCCATTCGAAGCGAAGCGGCGCGGCAAATGCCCGCCGCTTTCGTTTCCCCTGCTTCGCCTCGCTCATCTAGCGCGCTTTCGAGTCGTTTCTGTGCCGAAAAGCGCGTCGTCTTTCGCGATCTTCTCGCACCTCGTGCCTCGCCCCTCGTGAACGCCACGCCCCTTGCCCCGCCCTCCCATGCGCAGACCGCTTCCCGTCGGCTGATCGTCGCGATCACGGGCGCAACGGGCGCGATCTACGGCGTGCGCATTCTCGACACGCTGCGGCGCCTTGGCGGCGTGGAGACCCATCTGCTGATCTCGTCGGCCGGCTGGCTCAACATCCAGCATGAGCTGCAGCTCACGAAAGACGACCTCCACGCACGCGCCGACGTCGTGCATTCGGTGCGCGATGTGGGCGCCACGATTGCCTCGGGCTCGTTCGCGACCGACGGCATGATCGTCGCGCCCTGCTCGATGAAGACGCTCGCGAGTATTGCGCATGGCCTCTCCGACAACCTGATCTCCCGGGCCGCCGACGTCACGCTCAAGGAGCGCCGTCGCCTCGTGCTGCTGGTGCGCGAGACGCCGCTCAATCTCGCGCATCTGCGCAACATGACCGCCGTGACCGAGATGGGCGGCGTGATTTTTCCGCCGCTGCCGGCGTTCTACAACCAGCCCGCCAGCATCGACGAGATGGTCGATCACACGGTCGCGCGCGTGCTCGACCTGTTCGCGCTCGGCCCAGCGCTCTCCCCCGCGTGGCCCGGCCTGCGCGGTGTCGCGGACTGACTTTCGCGCAACGCTTTAGCATCGGCGCAGAGCCAGGCCGATTATCAACATCGGCGACACAATCAATTCCCTTATACCCTGTTTAATTCGCGCGGGTAGGGTCTTATATTGATCGCAACGCGAAACTTCCCGGCTGCCCCGCGCTGCCCACGATCATGACCACCCGTACGCCCACCCTGTTTCTCTCGCACGGCGCGCCCACGCTGCCGATCGACCCGTCGCTGCCGTCTGGCGGTTTCACGGCGCTCGCGCAGCACCTGCCGCGTCCGAAGTCCGTGCTGATCCTCTCGGCGCACTGGAACACGCTCAAGCCCACTGTGAGCACGGCGGAGCAGCCCGAGACCATTCACGACTTCTATGGCTTCCCGCGCGCGCTCTACGAGATCCAGTACCCCGCGCCCGGTGCCCCCGAGACTGCGCAGCGCGCGGCGGCGCTGCTGCGCGCGCAAGGCGTCCCGGTGGACGAAGAGGCGCACGGCCTCGACCACGGCGCCTGGGTGCCAATGCTGCTGATGTTCCCGGACGCCGATGTGCCCGTCACGCAGCTCTCGATCCAGCCACGCGCCGACGCCGCCCACCACTTCGCGCTCGGCCGTGCGCTGCGCGAGTTGCGCGAGGAAGGTGTGATGGTGATCGGTTCGGGCCAGATCACACACAACTTGCGTGCCGCGGACTTCTCGGCGGGTCCGGAAGACGCCGATTCGCGCGCGGCCGAATTCACCGACTGGTTCGAAGCGCGCCTCGCGGCCCGCGACATCGACGCGCTGCTCGATTACCGCCGTCAGGCGCCGCACGCGGTGCTCATGCATCCCACCGACGAGCATCTGTTGCCGGTCTTCGCCGCGCTCGGCGCCGCCGACGACGACTACACGCTTGGCGTCCAGTCGCTCGGCACCTACCAGCGCACGCTGGCGATGACGAACTACGTGTTCGGCTCGACGCTCCAGTAACGTCCGCCGCACCATGCAACAAGGCCCGCCTGAATCGCTTCAGGCGGGCCTTGTGTTTTGCGGCGAGCCCGCATCAGCGGGCCGCGCAACCGGACAGGGTGCGCTGCTTGGTGCGCGGCTTAGTGCGCGCCGATGCCTTCGAGCACTTCGTCGTGTTCGTCACGCTCTTTCAGATACGGCGTGCGATAACCCGAATTCACACCCCAGTAGTAGAAACCGAGCGAGATGATCGCGACCACCAGCATGTCCCAGCCGTAGGGAATGACGTCGTGGCCGCCGAACTGCTTGCTGCCGATCAGCGAAAGAACGGCCATGGTCGGCAGGTAGGCGCACAGCCACCATGCCGCCTTCAGGTCCTGGCCCCAACCGGCCCAGCCTTCCTTGCCCTGGAAGTAGAAGTACACCGGCAGCGCGACGACCATCAGCAGAATGATTTCGCCGGTCAGCGGCCACTTCGCCCAGTACAGGATCATCGACGCGCAAACGAACGCGAACGGCGCGATCACATTCATGAACGGCACGGTGAGCGGACGCTCGAGGTCCGTCGCGGCGCGCTTGAGCGCCATCAGGGCGATCGGGCCGGTGAGGTACGAGATGACCGTCGCCACCGAGATCACCGCCGCGAGCGAGCTCCAGCCGCGGAAGAAGAACATGAAGATGAACGAGACGAACAGGTTGAACCACATCGCCTGGCGCGGCACGCCGTAGAACGGGTGCACGTTGCCGAACATCTTCGGCATCGTGTTGTTGCGCTCCATCGCGTAGATCATGCGCGAGGTCGTGGCCATGTAGGTCGTGCCGGTGCCGCTCGGGCTCACGAACGCGTCCACGTAGAGCAGGATCGCGAGCCAGTTCAGGTTCAGCGCGATCGCGAGCTCAGCGAACGGCGACTTGAAGTTGAACGTGTTCCAGCCTTTCATGACGTCCGTCGGGCTGACCGCGCCGATATAGGCGACTTGCAGCAGCACGTAGATCACGAGCGCGCACAGAATCGAGCCGATCACCGCGAACGGCACGCTCTTCGACGGGTTACGCGCCTCGCCGGCGAGATTGATCGGGCTCTGGAAGCCGTTGAACGCGAACACGATGCCGCTGGTGGCAACGGCCGTGAACACCGACGACCAGCCATAGGGCGCGAAGTCGGTCGACTGGCCGAAGTTCTCGTGATGGAAACCCGTAGCCATCAGGCCCGCGATCGTGAGACCGGGGATGATGAACTTGAAGATCGTGATGGCGCTGTTGGCCCGCGCGAACAGCTTCACACCCCAATAATTGAGCATGAAGTAAATGATCACGAGCAGTGCCGAGAGGAATAGCCCTGAATGAGTCAGTGATCCGTCGACGAACAGCGCGTGCGCCCAAGGGTAGGGCCAGGTGCTCATGTACTGGATCGAGGCCTCGGCTTCGATGGGAATCACCGAAACGATGGCGATCCAGTTCGCCCAGGCGCTGATGAAGCCCACCAGTGCGCCGTGCGAGTAGCGGGCGTAGCGGACCATGCCGCCCGATTCGGGGAACATCGCGCCGAGCTCGGCGTAAGTGAGCGCAATCGCGAGAATAACCACGGCGCCGATGATCCAGGCGCAGATGGCCGCCGGACCTGCAATTTTCGCCGCCTTCCACGCGCCGAACAGCCAGCCCGAACCGATGATCGACCCGAGGCCGGTAAACATCAGCGCGAACGGGCCGATGTTCCGTTGAATAGAACTTTTCACGTCTTCTCCTGTTTCAAGAGCAGTTCGACACCGCTTGCCCCGTCTGTTGTGCGGGCGGGATTCGGACGGCGGTCGCACCTGCGCGCGGTCAGATTGCGCCCGAAGGCGCAACTCGTGCGCGGCGCGTAGTTTAACGGTTGCACCATCAAAAGGCGTCAAAAATCTACTGGCACTACAAAAAAAACAGCCACTTAGCAAGCTTTGTAAGATCCTGTTTCGACCCCGTCGTAAAAATATATGGAGATTCCCTGGGTGCTAGTTGACCTTCATGCCAATAAGCCGTATAAAGTCCGGGCAGGATTTCAAGCGGCGAGTGTGAATAGGTCTTTCGTAGTTCGCCCATCAACGGTACTCCGGCTGGTCCCATACCCCTTCCTTGATTTTCGTGCACCTCTTTGGCTTCGGCCTTCATTCATTTTTAGGAAAGTAATATGGAAACCGGTACCGTCAAGTGGTTCAATGACGCTAAGGGCTTTGGCTTCATCACGCCGGACGGCGGCGGCGAAGATCTGTTCGCGCACTTCTCGGAAATCAAGGTCGACGGCTTCAAGACGCTGCAAGAGAACCAAAAGGTTCAATTCGAAGTCCGTACGGGCCCGAAGGGCAAGCAAGCTGCAAACATCAAGCCGGTCTAAGTACCCGCTGATTATCGGCTCTGACCGTCGGGGCTCCAACCTCTGGTCCTGACTGGCAAGCTTACCGAAAAACCCCACAATTCTTCTCGAAGGTGGGGTTTTTTATCGCCTGGTGGTTTTACGCAGAGGCAGCGGCCATTCAGCCGAACAGGCGCTGCGCGTGGATGCCCAGCCCGGTCGCCACGCTGGCGAGGCGATCGCCGAACACGGGCTGCGCCTGCGGGAAGGCCTCGGCGAGCGCCTGAGTCAGGAACAGCAGGCCCGTGGAGCCGCCCGTGAAGTAGAGCGCGTTCACCGCGCCCGGCGCCACGCCGGCCGCCTGGACGGTATCGCGCGCGGCCTGCACGATGCGGCGCGTTTCCTCGCGGCCGGCATCGATCAGCTGCGCGTCGTCGAACGCGAGGCGCAGGTCGGCTTCCACCTGCTCCAGATCGATCATCGTCTGCCCGCCCGCCGACACGCCAATCTTCGCCTCCTCCGCATGCGCCGCCAGTGCGTGGCCCAGACGCCACTCGACCACGCGCATCAGACGGTCGTGGTACGCGGTGTCGCAATAGAGGTGGCGCATGAGCTTGAGCTCGGCCGCCCGCTTGGGGGTATAGACCGTGTTGATGAGGTGCCAGGTCGCGAGATCGAAATAGACGCGGTTCGGCACCTCACGGCCCTCGGGATCGAGCGACTGGTAGCCGAGCTCGCGCAGGATCGTCGCCAGCTCCACGCGGCGGTCGAAATCCGTGCCGGCCACGTGCACGCCATGGTGGGCGAGCACGTCGTCCTTGCGCTCGATACGTGTCATGCGCTGCGGCCCGACGCGCACGAGAGAGAAGTCCGAGGTACCGCCACCAATGTCCGCCACGAGCACGAGGCCCTCATCGGTCAGGCGCGACTCGTAGTCGAACGCTGCCGCAATCGGCTCGTACTGGAACTCGATCTCCTTGAAACCCACTGAGCGCGCAGCCGCTTCGAGCTGATCCTGCGCGAGCTGGTCGGCGCGCGGATCCTCGTCGACGAAGAACACCGGGCGGCCCAGCACCGCACGCGTAATCGATGCTCCCGAGCAACGCTCGGCGCTGCGCTTCAGGTGATCCAGAAAGATCGCGATGATTTCCGTGTAGCGCATCGCGCTGCCATCACCGAGATCCGTCGTGCTTTCCGCAAGCGGAGAGCCGAGGATGCTTTTCATCGAGCGCATGAGGCGCCCGTCGAAGCCATCGATATAAGAGGCTAGCGCCGCGCGGCCGAATTCGCGGGTGTGCTCGTCGGTATTGAAAAACACCGAGGTGGGCAGCGTGGTGTGTGTGCCTTCCACAGGCGCGAGGCGCATGGCCTCGCCCGGCGTGGCGCCTGGCAGCGCCACAGCCGAATTGGAAGTACCGAAGTCGATCGCGCAAAACGGGGTCATGGCAATGACGCGCACCGGGCGCGCGCAAGGAGGAAGGCTGGGAGGACCGGCTTTGTATCACGAAAGCACGGCGTGGGGCAACCTGGAGGCGGTGATGCGTCCCCGCAAGAAAAAACGCGCGGCCCGTGCCGCGCGTCTTGTCTTCTGCTGTGTTGCTGCTGCGGCGCTTGCTGTCGCCTTGATTGTCGACTTTGCGTCCGCCGTTGCATCTGCCTTTGCGTCCGCCTTTGGGTCCGCCTTTGCGTCATCAATCGGCAGCGGACCGGAGGCCTCAGCCCTTGAACGGCTGCTTCCACGCGTTTGCGTAAGCAATCTCGCCTACCGCCGAGCGCGTGCGCTCCGCCTTCTCGCGCTCGCGCAGCACGGGATCGAGCTTTTCGGCGTCGCCGTAATGACCGATCGAGATGAACGCGAGCGGCTCCACATCGTTCGGCAGCGCGAATTCCTTGCGGAACGCGTTCACGTCGAAGCCGCTCATCTGGTGCGCGGCAAGTCCCAGCGCATGAGCCTGCAGCACCAGCGACATGGCCGCCGCGCCGGCGTCGTACTGCGCCGTGCGATTCACTTCCCCCTTCGCGTTGAGCGTCTGCGCCGTCACCGCGATCAGGACCGGCGCGGGTGCGTTCCATTGCTGGTTGAACGGCACGAGCGTCGAGAAGGCGCGCTTGAACGCGACTTCGTCGGCCGTGCGGTCGAATACGATGAAGCGCCACGGCTGCAGGTTGTAGCCCGACGGCGCCCAGCGCGCAGCCTCGATCACGGCGTGCAGCGCCTCGCGCGAGACCGGCTCGCTCGAATAGGCGCGCGGGCTCCAGCGGCCGGCAATCAGTTCGTGGATGGGCACGGCTGTCGGTGCGGGTTTGTGCTTCGTCATGCCTTGTCTGTCCTTGAGGGTGCGGGCGCTCGCCCGGGTCCAACAGCATACCTGTGCCAGGTGAAACGCGCTCAAGCAAAAAAGCGCCGCATGGACTTCGGCGTTTCGGCATATCGGGGCGCGGCGCGGCGCACGATGTTGCCGATCGCCCCCGCGCCCGGCGCCTTCGCCTCGCCTCAGGCCGTCTGCACGCCGACAGTCCGCGCTCCGCGATTGATGCGCAGCACGAGGAACGAGGCGATCAGACAAAGGCCGCCCGAGATCATTGAGGCCACCGTATACGTGCCGAGGCTCGAGCGCAGCAGCCCCGCGCCGAACGCCGCGAACGCCGCGCCGAGCTGGTGACCCGCCACCACCCAGCCGAAAATGATCGGCGCGCGCTCCTTGCCATAGACGTCTGTGGCAAGACGCACGGTCGGCGGCACGGTCGCGATCCAGTCGAGCCCGTAAAACACGGCGAAGATCGGCAGTCCAAAGAAGTCGATCCCGAAGGCGTGTGGCAGATAAATGAGCGACAGGCCGCGCAGGCCGTAGTACCAGAACAGCAGCACACGTGCGTTGAAGCGGTCGGAGAGCCAGCCCGAGAGCGTCGTGCCGAAGAGGTCGAAGATGCCCATGGTCGCGAGCAGCGAAGCGCCCTGCACTTCCGTCATGCCATAGTCGCCGCACATGGCAATCAGGTGCGTGCCGACATAGCCGTTCGTGCTCGCGCCACAGATGAAAAAGCTGAAGAAAAGCAGCCAGAAGTCGCGCGTGCGGCTGGCCGATGTGAGCGCGCCGAACGCAAGCTTGATGGGATTTTGCTGCGGCGCCGGCGGCGCGATGGGCGCGTCATGCGGCTCGCCGTACGGACGCAGCTGCATGCTGGCCGGCCGCTCCGGCAACAGGAACGCCACGAGCGGCAGCACGACGGCGGCCGCCACCGCGACCACCAGCACCACCGACTGCCAGCCGTGCTTCTCGGCGATCGCTGCGAGGAACGGCAGGAACACGAGCTGCCCCGTAGCCGAGCTCGCGGTGAGAATGCCCAACGCGAGACCGCGATGCGTGGTGAACCAACGCGTGACGACGGTCGCCGAAAGCGAGAGCGCCGCGACACCCGTCGCGCCGCCCACCATTACGCCCCAGATCAGGATCATCTGCCACGGATGCGTCATCAGCGCCGAAAACGCCACGCCTGCCGCCATCGTCGCGAGCGCCACAAGCAGCGTGGGCCGCACGCCGAAGCGCTGCATCGCGGCCGCCGCGAACGGCCCCATGAGCCCGTACAGCGCGATGTTCACCGAAATCGCCAGCGAGATCGTCGCGCGGCTCCAGCCGAATTGGTGCTCGAGCGGAATCATCATGACGCTCGGCGTCGCGCGCGTGCCGGCGGCCGCCAGCAGCACGAGAAACACCACCGCCACGACGAGCCATCCGTAGTGAAAGCGCCCGCCGACCATCTTCGCTGCCCAGTTCATCCGTGCTCCTTTGTCGACCAGAGTTGACGCTTTAGCGCCTTACCCGAGTCCCATGCAAAGCTGTCGATCCGGAACGGCGCTTTAGCCAGCGCACGACTCGGCTCGCCTGCAATTGGGTGCGCGGCTCCGTCCGGAGCCCGCTTCTTTAACGTGCTTCTGCCTGCCAACTCGCAGACCGAGCAGTTTGTTACCGATCGGTCACAAGTGTGTTGCGATAGTAGTGACCGCTCGGTAACATGTCAAGCGTAACCCTGATGATGAGATGCCCAAAATGTCCAACCTGCCCAAGCGCGAGGACGCCGCCCCTCCCCCCTCTGCCAAGCCCGGTGCCGCGCGCACGAGCCGCGCGCGCACCCAGACGGCCGGGCCGCGCGCCCAGGAGCATCTGCTGCTCGCAGCGGACGAATTGTTCTATCGGGAAGGGGTGCGCGCGGTCGGCGTTGAAGCCGTGGTCGAGCGCGCGGGCGTCAACAAGATGAGCCTCTACCGGCAGTTCTCGTCGAAGGACGATTTGGTGATCGCCTATTTGAAGCGCTGCGACGAGCGCTTCTTCGAACGCTTCGAGGCGAGCGTCGCCAAGCATCCCGGCCATCCCGCAAGGCAACTGGTCCAGTACTTTGAGGACCTCGCGCAGCGCGCGTCGGCGCCTGACTACCGTGGCTGCCCGTTCGTCAACGTTTCGGCCGAGTTTCCGGACGCCACGCATCCGGCGCGGCAAAGCGTGGCCGACAACAAGTCGAAGCTGATCGCGCGGCTAAGCGAGCTCGCGCGCGCCGCCAACGCGGCCGATCCCGCCGCGCTCGCCGACGAACTCGCATTGCTGATCGAAGGCATCTACGCGGCCAGCCAGACCTACGGGCCGGGCTGCGGTCCGATCCTCGCCGCGCCGCGCATGGCGAAGCTGTTGATCGATGCCGCGTGTGAAGCGTCGGGTGCCGTCGCAGCCAGTTCTGCGCAGGCGACCGGGAACACGGCCTGAGCCCGCACGCCCTCATACGTCCTTACGCGCCGATACACCACGCGCCGCGCCGGTACGAGCCGCCCTTGCGCACCGGTAAAATGCCGCCATGACCGACACCGCCGCTCCCCGCGCCACGGGCGCCCAGCCCGAACACGCCGAAATCCTTGCCGCCACCCGCCACTGGCTCACGCGGGCCGTGATCGGCCTGAATCTCTGTCCATTCGCGAAGAGCGTGCACGTGAAGGGCCAGATCCGTTACGCGATCAGCGAAGCGACCGACCTGGAAGGCGTGCTCGCCGACCTGGAAATCGAGCTGCGCACCCTCGCGGATGCCGACCCGGAGCAGCTTGACACGACGCTGCTGATCCTCCCGCACGCACTCGCCGACTTCCTCGACTACAACGACGCGCTCCATTTCGCCGACCTGCTGCTCGGCCAACTGCGTCTCGAAGGCACGCTGCAGATTGCGAGCTTCCATCCGCACTACCAGTTCGAAGACACCGAGCCCGAGGACATCGAGAACTACACGAACCGCGCACCGTATCCGATCCTGCACCTCCTGCGCGAGGCCAGCATCGAGCGCGCCGTGGACGCGTTCCCCGACGCCGCCGATATCTACGAACGCAATCAGGAAACGCTGCGGCGTCTCGGCCTCGAGGGCTGGCGCGCATGGATGACGAAGCGCGGTGAGGACTGAGCCTCGCCGCAATCTTGAAGGCTGCCGGGTGGGCGCCTAGCCTGCGCTCGAGGTGTCGGCGGACTCGACTGCATCGTCGCCATCGACGAAAAAGCGCTCGCGCAGCTCGGCAAGCCCGAACGTATCGAGGATCTCGGTGAGCCGCTCCGTGGGCCGGCGCCGCGGCAAATTCTTGTACTGGGCGATGATGAGCTCGTTCTTCATCGAGTGCTCCCAGCCCACCAGCTCCGTCACGCTGACCTGATAACCGTGCGCCTCCAGTTGCAGGCAACGCAGCACGTTGGTGATCTGGCTGCCGAACTCGCGCGTGTGCAGCGGATGGCGCCAGATCTCCGTGAGCGCCTGGCCGAGCGACTTGCCCTTGTTCCGGCGCAGCACGCCCGCCACTTCGGCCTGACAGCATGGCACCACGACGATGTAGCGCGCATGCTTCTTGAGCGCGAAGCGCAGGGCATCATCAGTGGCGGTATCGCACGCGTGCAGCGCGGTGACGATATCGACCGTGGGCGGCAGTTGCCCGGACGTAATCGAATCGGCCACCGAAAGATTGAGAAACGACATGCCGGGAAAGCCGAGCCGCTGCGCCAGCTCGCGCGAACGCTGCACGAGCTCGTCACGCGTCTCGATGCCGAAGATCTGCGACTTGTCCTGCAGCTCCTTGAAAAAGAGGTCGTACAGGATAAAACCAAGGTACGACTTGCCCGCGCCGTGGTCGACGAGCGTCACGTCGTGGCCGTCCTGCTTGAGCTCATCGAGCAGCGGCTCGATGAACTGATACAGGTGATAGACCTGCTTCAGCTTGCGGCGGCTATCCTGGTTCATCTTGCCGTCGCGCGTCAGGATATGGAGCTCCTTCAGGAGTTCGATCGACTGGTTCGGACGGATTTCGTAAGTCTTGCTTGACATCGGGGCGGCACACAAAAAAGCGTCAACTACCACGAAACGTGCGGCAGGCGACGGAACGCGGGATGTAGATCTGACATTTTACGTAAAAAGCTGAAAGAGGCCGCAGTCCAGAGGGGACGGCCCGAATGTCGTACTGCTGAAAGACACAGGCGTCCGGATCGCTGACCCACGTCCGGACAGCAGGGAGGGGTTGATTAAAAGAGACGCGGCAGCGCTGTGCTGCCGCCGTCCAGAAAGGACCAATTTGGGGCGCGACTCACCGGCGACGGACCGGGAATGCGCGCATGGGAGGTCGCTCCGGGTTCACAGGAAGCGATGACACAGGTACGGCGCAGACCCCGCTGCGCGATGACGCACGGTGCTGCGCAACCCTGCATGGGGCATGCAATGAACACGATACCGGACGGTAATGCGGAGCAAAAATTTCAGGAACTGCTTGCCAGGCTCGTAGAAGTGCCCGAGTGGACGGAAAAGCAGCAACTGGAGCTGGAAATGGCCCGCGACATCTCAGTCGAGATGCTGCGGCTTGCTGAGGAAATGCGCGATGGCGCTGCGGATCTCGAGAACTGCCTGATCCTGCTGAAGTACGCCAAAGTGCTCGATTTCGTGATGTCCGCGCTGGCAGCGCGCAGGGACATCAAGCCGCAAACGCTCAGGGTGATCTTCAAGCTCGCCGGCCTCAGGGTCGATGAGGCTTATCCTGGCTAACCTGGCTGATCTGGCCAGGCTGGCTAACCGCCGTTGAAGCGCGCCGCTGAAGCGGCGTCCGGGCAGGCGCTGCCGCTTGCCACAGTCGGGCTCGGCATCTCGCCGGGCCATCTCCTTTTTTGGCCGCCCGAATCGGCATGCGGCGGATTTGCCTTTATTCCCCCACCCTTTGCGCCCCCCTTTACGACCCGGTACGCACTTTCAGACGCCACAGCGACGTGAGTTCCGCCGCGCGCGCCCGGTGCAGCGGGTCGGCGGGGTCGCTCGCCTTGGAATGGCGCGGCCGGATGTCTTCGCGCCCGGCCACCTCGAGACCGGCCTGGGCGATCATCTCCATCAGCGCTTCGCGCGTGCGCAAGCCAAGGTGCTCCGCTAAATCGGAAAGAATCAGCCAACCCTCGCCGCCCGGCTCCAGATGGTCCTTCAAACCGGCGAGAAAACCGCGCAGCATGCGGCTGTCTGGATCGAACACGGCGTATTCGATGGGCGACGCCGGCCGCGCCGGCACCCAGGGCGGATTGCAGACCACGAGCGGCGCGCGCCCCGCCGGGAACAAGTCCGCCTCGACCACGTCCACGCTCTCGCTACAGCCGAGTTGTGCGAGGTTCTCGCGCGCGCAGGCGAGCGCTCGCGCGTCCTGATCGGTGGCGATCACGCGCCTCACGCCGCGCGCGGCCAGCACGGCGGCAATCACGCCCGTACCGGTGCCGATATCAAAAGCCCGTTCCATCGACGGCAACGGCACACGCGCCACCAGATCGAGGTACTCGCCGCGCACCGGCGAAAAAACACCGTAGTACGGATGAATGCGTGCACCGCCCAGCGCCGGAATCTCCACGCCCTTCTTGCGCCATTCATACGCGCCAATCAAGCCGAGAATTTCGCGCAGCGACACCGCCGAAGGCTCCCCATCAGGCGCGCCCCACGCCTGCTCACACGCGAGCTTGACGTCGGGTGCGCGACGCAGCGGGATCGAGTAATCGCCTTCGAGCGGGAGCAGGACCATGCCGAGCGTGCGCGCACGCTGCGCCTGCGCCTGGCGATGCAGATGAAACGCCTCGAGCTGCGTAGCCGCCGGCTTCGGCGCGGCGGGGGCCTTGCGCGGCTTGCGCTCCGCGCGGCGCGCCATGGCCTGCAGCAGTTGCCGCGCGTTCTGGTAGTCGCCGCGCCACAACAGTGCGGTGCCTTCGCAGGCGATACGGTAGGCTGTGTCGGCCGTAGTGCGGTCGTCGGCAACGACCACGCGCTTCGGCGCCGGCACACCCGCCTCCGAACGCCAGCGGACGGTGCGCGGGCCTTCCGTGTCGGGCCAGCTCAAGGTGGGAAAGTCGGTCATAGGATTCGAATGCTTAACGGCTCGCCGTGACGGCGCGCCTCGATATGCGGCGCCATCATATAGCAGAGCACAACCATGCGTTGCGCCGGGACGTTCATCGTACCGGCATGCCGGCATCATCGCGCACCACAACCCGGACGTCGACCCGGCCAGATGGCCCAGGCCAGATGGCCGAGTCCGAATGGCCCAGTCCTAATGGCCCAGTCCTAATGGCCCGGGCCAAGCGGCACAAGCCAAACGGCAGCGCACCACCAGTAGAATGAGCGGCAATCCGCGCAGGGACGCCCAACCAGAACATGGCAGAGACGAATCAGACGAGTCGTGCAAAACGCGCGCGCAGGAACGGTACACGAAGCGGTAGCACCAGCATGAGGCGCGCCGGACTCGACGCGGACTTTTACGCAGGCCTGCTGCAGATCGCTGGCCTGGAAGAAAGCGTGGCAAGCGGTAAAACCGTCGTTGCGCGTTGCGCGCCGGATGAACGCAGACCCGGCGCGCTTGTCGAGCTGGCAATCGCCTGCATCGAGGCCCGTGAGGCGCGTGCGGTGAACGCGGCGAGCGCGCACTACCAGGCCTGTGCACTGGATCGAGAAACGCTCACCTTTCGCACGGCGCTGCGGCTTTGCATCGCCTGGATCGGCCGCGTCATGTTCCTCAAGCTTCTGGAGGCTCGTCTTCTGGTGCTGCATGACGGCGATCCAGCTTATGCCTTCGTGCGCAGCGAGCACATTCCCACCTTCGCCGCGCTCGATGCGCTCTGCCGGGAAGTACTCGGCAATAGCGCGGCTGAAGGCGGAACGCCGCGCCGCTATCCGCATTTGCCACGCTTTCACGGCCCGATGTTCGAGCCCACGGATCTCGCGGAGCATGCGATCACAGTCGGCTCGCTGGATTCCGCGCTGGCCCCTCACGCGCACAATACGGTCACTGAGCTGCTTGATTTCCTTGACGCGTTCGAATTCGGGTTCGACGCTTATGCGGACGCAAACACGCGCGCGGACAAAAAGCGCGTCGACGCCGCGACGCTCGGCCTCGTCTTCGAGAAGCTCAATGGCTACCGCGACGGCGCGTGGTACACGCCTGGCAGTGTCGCCATGTTTCTCGCGCGCGAAGCCATTGCGGGCGCGGTGCTCGGACGCTTCAATCGCGTCAAAGGCTGGCATTGCACGACCATCGATCAGCTATCCGAATCAATCAGGGATCGCGATGAAGCGCGCGCGATATTCGCTGCGCTGCGCGTGTGCGACCCGGCAGTGGGCACCGGGCATCTGCTCGCTTCCGCACTCGACGAATTGCTCGCGATAAAGTCGCGGCTCGGGTTATTCGACGATCGGGAAGATCATGCGCTCGCAGGATTGCGTATCGAAGCCCTGGAGGACCGCCTCGTCATCGAACGCGCCAAAGACGGAACGCGTGCAGAGCAACCGCGCATCGACGCCGCGCTATATCGCGAGAAGCGCGCGATCGTCGAATGCAACCTCTTCGGTGTGGATATCGATGCTCAAGCGCTCGGCCTGGCACGCCTGCGCCTCGCGTTCGAATTGCTCGCGCATGCCGCGTACGATGACGAAGGTTCTTTCGCCACGCTGCCGAATCTCGAAGCCCATTTGAAGCAAGGCAATGCTGCGCTGGGGCGTATTGTCATCGATGCAGGACGTGACGAGTCTATGTTTGCCGATGCCTCCCCGCACCTTGCCCCCGCCGCCTGCTCTGATGCCTTCGAATGGCACCGCGAATTCCCCGCGATTTTCGCCGTCGGCGATAGCGCATCCGAAGGCTTCGATGCCGTGATTGCCAACCCGCCGTACGTCGATTCCGAACGCATGATCAACGAAGGCCAGAAGCCGCTGCGTGAAGCACTCACGCAGCGCTGGCCGAGCGCACGCGGCAATTGGGACCTCTACATCGTCTTCATGGAACTGGGCCTCGCACTCACCGCACCACACGGAACGATGGCTTGCCTCACGCCCGACAAATGGCTCGCGAAACCGTTCGGCGCCACGTTCCGCGCGCGCCATCTCGACAAGATCGCGCGTGTCGTCGCACTGGGCCGCGACGTGTTCGAACGCGCAATGGTCGATTCGATCGTGACCGTTTATCGCAAGTCCGGTACGGACTGCGTCGAAACGGCTCGCCTCGAAGGCACCACGCTGACGCCGCTCGCGCGTGCGCACAAACGCGACCTGGAAGCGCCATGGGCGCTCGATGCGCTGCTCTCGCCGCACAACGCGTTCGTACAGCGGCTCATACGCGCGCACCCAACGCTGGGCTCGCTGCTGCGTTGCGAGAACGCGTGCGCGACTTCGGACGCTTACCGGCTCGCGCCGTTGATCGATGAAGCGCAAGAGGGTTTCGATGCGCGCCGTCACTATCGCGTGGTCAACACCGGCACGTTGGGCCGTTACGCCTCGCGCTGGAACAGCAAGCCGATGACCTATCTCGGACGCCGCTACGCGCAGCCCATGGTCGAGCGTTCGCGTTTCGCGGCAACCTTTGCGAATAGCTACCGCACCAGGGCGGACGCAAAAAAGGTGATCGTGAAAGGCCTTACGCATCTGCACGCGACACTCGATCTCGCGGGCGATACGATCCCCGGCAAGACAACGCTGATCCTGTGCTCCGACGATGAGAGCCTGCTGAAATTCACGGCCGCGGTGCTCAACTGTCCGCTAGCGGGATTCGTTACGCGCGCACGCTTTGGGGCGTCGAGCTATAACGGCGGAGTGGCGTTCACCAAGGCGATGATCGACGCACTGCCGGTGCCCGCGGATGCCGGAGTGCGCGCGGAGATCGTGCGCATGGTGGACGTATTGCTGCGCTTGAAGCAATCGGGCGTTGAAGCGCAATGCGAGGCGCTAACGCGGGAGATCGACTTTGCGCTTTACGCGGCGTATGGGTTGGGAGAGAAAGAGATTGCGCTGATAGAAAACGGCGACCAGCAACGATAGCGGCTCAACTGCCGCGCCCAAAACGAAAAAGGGGTTACAGCTGCATGAGCTGTAACCCCTTTTCGATGCATTTGGTGCCGGCTGCAGGACTCGAACCCGCCACCTGATGATTACAAATCAACTGCTCTACCAGATGAGCTAAGCCGGCGTAGCCCGCTATTCTACTTCATTTCACGATCTTGAGGTGACCCTTTCCGCCCTTCGCTGCACTGTCGTCGCCTTTGTCCTTCTCGGGCGCCGAGACTGCCGGCTCCGGCGCCGATGCCTCCTGCGTCACATCCGCGGCAACGGGCACCGAGTCTTCGTCCTGCCCTTCCTGCACGGAAGGCAGCACGTCATCGGCATCACCCGGAGGCGCGTCGACCGGGAACGCCATGCCCTGGCCGTTCTCGCGCGCGTAGATCGCGAGCACGTTCGACACGGGCACCTCGATCTTGTGCGACTTGCCGGAAAAACGGGCGTGGAACTCGACCATCTCGTTGCCCATCTGCAGCTGGCTCGTCGCCTCGAAGCTGATGTTCAGCACGATCTCGCCATCGCGCACGAACTGGCGCGGCACGCGCGTCCGGTTGTCGACCCGCACCGCAATATGAGGCGTGAAGCCGTTGTCGGTGCACCACTCGTACAGCGCGCGCAGCAGGTACGGCTTGGTGGAAATCTCTTGCATCAACAATCCTCTGACGAGGCGGCGCGGCCAGCAAGACCGCCAGCGCCGGCCGCCTCCTGTTACAACACCGGCTTAGCGGCGCATCACCTTTTCCGAAGGCGTCAGCGCTTCGATATAGGCCGGACGGCTGAAGATACGCTCGGCGTACTTCATGAGCGGCGCGGCGTTCTTCGACAGCTCGATGCCGTAGTGATCCAGACGCCACAAGAGCGGCGCGATCGCGACGTCGAGCATCGAGAACTCTTCGCCCAGCATGTACTTGTTCTTCAGGAAAATCGGCGCGAGCTGCGTGAGGCGGTCGCGGATCGCAAGGCGCGCCTTCTCGTGGTTCTTCTCGGCCGCCTTGCCCTTCTCGTTTTCGAGCGTGCTCACGTGCACGAACAGCTCTTTCTCGAAGTTGAGCAGGAACAGGCGCGCGCGGGCGCGCTGGACCGGGTCGGCCGGCATCAGCTGTGGGTGCGGGAAGCGCTCGTCGATGTACTCGTTGATGATGTTCGATTCGTACAGGATCAGGTCGCGCTCGACCAGAATCGGCACCTGACCGTACGGATTCATCACGGCGATGTCTTCCGGTTTGTTGAACAGGTCGACGTCGCGGATTTCGAAGTCCATGCCCTTTTCGAACAACACCAGCCGGCAGCGCTGGGAGAACGGGCAGGTAGTGCCGGAGTACAGAACCATCATGATTTACATTTCCTCAATAAACCCAAAAGGCCGGCGGGCAAAAACACCGTCTGACGGTCACTGGACTGTCAGGCGGTGTCTCGTCGCACCGGCCCCACGTCGGTCAGAACGTGATTATTTGATATCTTTCCAGTACGCAGCGTTCAGTCGCCACGCGAAAAAGCTCAGAACGCCGAGGAACAGGAGCACCCAAACGCCGAGCTGCTTGCGGGTTTTCTGCTCCGGCTCGGCCATCCAGCCAAGGTATGCAACGAGGTCGGCCACAGCAGAATCATAATCCACCGGTGTAAGCTTCCCGGGTGTGACCTGTTGGTACCCCACAAAACGGTGGACCTTTTCCCCCGTTTCCTCGTCCGTCATGTCTTCGAACTTCGCCGTGCGCACGCCCTGCAGCTGCCAGAGCACATTGGGCATGCTCACGTTCTCGAACACCATATTGTTCCAGCCGGTCGGACGCGTGTCGTCGCGGTAGAAGCTGCGCAGATACGTGTACAGCCAGTCGCGCCCTTTCGCGCGCGCCTCCACGGAGAGGTCCGGCGGCGCCACGCCGAACCATGCCTTGGCGTCGTCCGGGCGCATCGCGATGGACATCGTGTTGCCGACCTTGTCCGTCGTGAACAGCAGATTATCTTCGATCTGCTTCTGCGGGATGCCGATCGCTTCCAGCCGGCTGTAGCGCATCAGGTTCGCACTATGGCAATTCAGGCAATAGTTTACAAACAATTGCGCGCCATGTTGCAGCGAAGCAAGATTTTCCCCGTTATCGGGTGCGCGGTCGAGCGGAATGTTTTCCTGCGCAATCGCCGATCCCACCCCCAATCCCATTGCGCATGCCAGCGCCAATCCCGCGACACCCGTGCCTGTTGCCCGTGCGAGCGTCGAAAAGAGAGATTTCATCACCATGTCTTCCTCGCTCGCTGATTAATGGGGCTTGAACCGCACGCGCTCGGGCGGCTGCTTGAAGGTGCCAAGCCGCGTCCAGAACGGCATGCCGAGGAAGAACGCGAAATAGACGAGCGCGCAGATCTGGGCGATCAGCGTAGCCGCCGGCGATGGCGGCCGGGTACCGAGGAACCCGAGCGTCAGGAACGCGAACACGAAGATCGCGAGAAACACTTTGTGGAACAGCGGCCGGTAACGGATCGACTTCACCGGCGCGCGGTCGAGCCATGGCAGGAAGAAGAGCGAGATCACCGCCGTGCCCATCACCACGACGCCCCAGAACTTCGACTCCGTGAAGGCCATCGCGAGAATCACGAGAATCGCCAGCACCGGCAGGCCCCCGCGCCACTTGCCGCGCGCGCGCACGAGCGCGAGCAGGCCGAGCAGCGCGATCACGATCATCAGCACGATCTTGAACGGGTCGGTGGTGGCGCGCAGCATCGCGTAGAACGCCGTGAAGTACCAGACCGGCGCGATCTCGGGCGGCGTCTGCAGCGGGTTGGCCGGGATGAAGTTGTTGGCTTCGAGGAAGTAGCCGCCCATCTCCGGCGCGAAGAAGATGATCGCCGCGAAGATCATCAGGAAGATGCACACGCCCATGAAGTCGTGCACGGAGTAGTACGGATGGAACGGGATGCCATCGAGCGGAATGCCGTTCGCGTCCTTTTTCTCCTTGATCTCGATGCCATCGGGGTTGTTCGAGCCCACTTCATGCAGCGCCACGACGTGGGCGATCACGAGCCCGATCAGCACGAGCGGGATCGCGATCACGTGGAACGCGAAGAAGCGGTTGAGCGTGACGTCCGAGACCACGTAGTCGCCGCGGATCCACAGCGAGAGGTCCGGGCCGATGAAGGGAATCGCGGAGAACAGGTTCACGATCACCTGCGCGCCCCAGAACGACATCTGGCCCCACGGCAGCAGATAGCCGAAGAACGCTTCGGCCATCAGGCACAGGAAGATCGCGCAGCCGAAGATCCAGACGAGCTCGCGCGGCTTGCGGTACGAACCGTACAGAAGCCCGCGGAACATGTGCAGATACACGACCACGAAGAACATCGAAGCGCCCGTGGAGTGCATGTAGCGGATGAGCCAGCCCCATGGCACCTCGCGCATGATGTACTCGACCGACGCGAACGCGAGCGTCGAGTCGGGCTTGTAGTTCATGGTGAGGAAGATGCCGGTGACGATCTGGTTCACCAGCACCAGCAGCGCGAGCGAGCCGAAGAAGTACCAGAAGTTGAAGTTCTTCGGCGCGTAGTACTCGGAGACGTGCGCTTTCCATGTCGACGTCATCGGAAAGCGCTTGTC
Organism: Paraburkholderia silviterrae; assembly: GCF_004353915.1. GTDB lineage: Bacteria > Pseudomonadota > Gammaproteobacteria > Burkholderiales > Burkholderiaceae > Paraburkholderia > Paraburkholderia silviterrae. The sequence goes on from NZ_SMRP01000021.1 coordinate 52,135, forward strand.
GATCCAGCCGGTAAGCCCCGAAGACGCGACCGTCGTGTCCACTTCCTTTTCGTGTCCCGTGGCCATCACGCTTCTCCTTGTTCGTCCTTGCCGATCACGATCTGCGTCGGGGACGTGAACATGTAGCGGGGGATGTCGAGGTTCTGCGGCGCGGGCTTGTTCTTGAACACGCGGCCGGACAGATCGTAGGTGGAGCCGTGGCACGGGCACAGGAAGCCGCCGGGCCAGTCGTCGGGCAGGTTGGGCTGCGGGCCCTCCTGGAAGCGCGGCGTGGGCGTGCAGCCCAGATGCGTGCACACGGCGACGGCCACGAGGATGTTCTTGTGATCCGTGCGCGAGCGGTATTCGTTCTTGCAGTAATCCGGCATCGGCATGGAGAACGGATGCTCGGAGTTCGGGTCCGCCAGCTCGGGGTCGGCCTTCGTGCAGTCGGCCAGCATGCGCTCGGTGCGGTTCAGGATCCACACGGGCTTGCCGCGCCAGGCCACCGTCATCATCGAGCCGGGTTCGAGCCCGCTAATGTCGACTTCGACCGGCGCGCCGGCGGCGCGGGCTTTTTCGGATGGTGCAAACGAAGCTACGAAGGGCACGACAGTGGCAACACCTCCTATGCCACCTGCTACGGACGTCGCAATCAGCCAGGTACGGCGGCTGCCGTCGACGCGGTCGTTCTCATTGTCTCGCATCACATCGCCCCACTTCTGAGTTGGATTTTTCCGTCACGCCAGCTTTCCCGCGGTGCTGCCGAACGCTAGTTTGCGCGAATGGAGTTGGCATTTACAAGGGGCGTTCGCCAAAAAGCGTGCGAAGTCCTTGATAGCTCGGGGTTTTCCCCCAGAAAACGGGGCCATTTTCTTTTCATCTTGTAAGTGCTCGCTGAATAAGACATGCCTTTGCGCTTCGCCGCGAGTCGATCGGGCAAAGCGTAAAGGCAGCCGGCCGCTCGATTGCGCCGTTCAAGCCAGGCCGCTCAAACGGGATCTCAAGCGCGATCTCAAACGGGATTGTGGATATCGATGAAAAGATGCTCGATGTCGAACTCCTGGGCGAGGTGCGCGCCCACCGCCTGCACGCCAAAACGCTCGGTGGCGTGATGGCCCGCGGCAAGAAACGCCACGCCGCTCTCGGCCGAAGTATGGGTGGTCGGCTCCGAGATCTCGCCGGTCAGGAAGACATCGGCGCCCGCCTCGATCGCCGCATCGAAGAGTCCTTGCGCCGCGCCGGTGCACCATGCCACGTGGCGCAATTCCCAATCGGGGTCGCCGAGCACGAGCGGTGTGCGGCCCAGCGTCTGCTCGACCTGCGCCGTGAAGTGCGCGAGCGTGATGGGCATGGGCAGCGTGGTCATCCAGCCGAGATCCTGGTCGCCGAAGCGTTTTTCGCCGATCCAGCCGAGTTTGGCACCCAACTGCGCGTTGTTGCCCAGCTCGGGATGGCAGTCGAGCGGCAGATGGTAGGCAAACAGATTGAGGTCGTTTGCAAGCAGCGCTTTCAGGCGGTGGTACTTGCGCCCCGTGATCTGCGGCGGCTCGTTGCGCCAGAAATAGCCGTGGTGAACCAGCACGGCGTCGGCGCCCCACTCAAGCGCCGCTTCGAGGAAGGCAAGCGAGGCCGTCACGCCGGTCGCGATCTTCTCCACGCGCCGCCGCCCCTCGACCTGCAGGCCATTCGGGCAGTAGTCCTTGAACCGCGCGGATTCCAGAAGATTGTTCAGATACAATTCCAGTTCGATCCGATCCATATAATCCTCTAATCTTCAGATGCTTAGACGCTTTTGGCTGTTCTTCGCCCAGGCGGTGACGGTCCTGCTGGCGTTGATGTTCATCATCGCGACGCTCAAGCCGCAATGGCTCCAGCATCAGGGGCAACTCGGCAAGCAGCTCGCAGAGCCGATCGTTGCCCTGCGGGAGGTGGCGCCGGGCATCGGCGGCGGCCCCGCGCAAGGATCCTATGCGGACGCGGCCCAGAAAGCGATGCCCGCGGTCGTCAACGTATTCTCGAGCAAGGACGGGTCGCTGCCGCCCGACCCGCGCCAGAACGACCCGCTATTCCGCTACTTTTTCGGCAATCCAAATAACAACCGCAAGCAGCAGGAGCAGCCTGCCGCGAACCTCGGTTCGGGCGTCATTGTCAGTCCGGACGGTTACATTCTAACGAACCAGCACGTGATCGACGGCGCGGATCAGATTGAAATCGCGCTCTCCGACGGCCGCACCACCAACGCGAAGGTGATCGGCATCGACCCGGAGACCGACCTCGCCGTGCTCAAGATCAACCTGCCGAACCTGCCCACCATCACGCTCGGGCGCATGGACCAGGCGCGCGTGGGCGACGTCGTGCTCGCCATCGGCAACCCGTTCGGCGTAGGCCAGACCGTGACGATGGGGATCATCAGCGCGCTCGGGCGCAATCACCTCGGCATCAACACGTTCGAGAACTTCATCCAGACCGACGCGCCGATCAACCCGGGCAACTCGGGCGGCGCGCTCGTCGACGTCAACGGCAACCTGCTCGGCATCAACACGGCCATCTATTCGCGCTCGGGCGGCTCGCTCGGCATCGGCTTCGCCATTCCCGTCTCCACGGCGCGCAGCGTGCTGGAGAGCATCATCACGACGGGCTCGGTCACGCGCGGCTGGATCGGCGTGGAGCCGCAGGACGTGACGCCCGAAATCGCCGAGTCGTTCGGGCTGAACCAGAAGTCGGGCGCGATCGTCGCGGGTGTGCTGCAGGGCGGCCCCGCCGACAAGGCCGGCATCAAGCCGGGCGACGTCCTGACCGCGGTGAACGGCGAAGCGATCACCGACACCACACGCCTGTTGAACGTCATCGCGCAGATCAAGCCGGGCACCAGCGCCAAGGTTCACCTCGTGCGCAAGAACAAGGACATGGACCTCGACGTGATGATCGGCAAGCGCCCGCCGCCGCCGAAGCAGCCCGCGAACCAGGACGAAGAAGGCGACGACGACGGAGGCTGACCGGCACGCGCGACGTGTGCTCACGGCTCACGTTGCCGCCAGCGCGCATTCACTGACTGGCGAGCTCGCCAGTGCGCACCAAAGCGCGGGCAAAGAGATGCAAGAAAGGCCGCGAACGTCACCGTTCGCGGCCTTTCTTTTGGACTTCAGGGGTTTCGGGCCCGCACGCCTGGGCGCGCCTCGTTAGCTCGTTGCCTCGCTCTCGTCGACAGCCTTCTTCTCGCCGGTCCCGACGAAGAGTCTCGCCGCGATAATCCCCGCCTCGTACAGCACGATCAGCGGCAGCGCGAGAATGAGCTGCGAAAACACGTCCGGCGGCGTCACAACCGCGGCAACGATGAACGCGCCGACGATCACATAGGGACGAATCTCCTTGAGCTTCTTCACCGTCAGCACGCCCATGCGCACGAGCAGCACGACGACAATCGGCACTTCGAAGGTCACGCCGAACGCGAGGAACATCGTGAGCACGAAGCTCAGGTAATTGTCGATATCGGTGGTCATCTCCGCACCGAGCGGCGCGTTGTAGTGCGCCATCACGCGGAAGATGGTGGGAAACACCACGAAATACGCGAACGCCATGCCGCACAGGAACAGCGTATAGCTGCTGGCCACCAGCGGCCCGACCAGCTTCTTTTCATGCTGATAGAGGCCGGGCGCCACGAATGCCCAGATCTGATAGAGCACGACCGGCAATGCGATCACGAAGGCGACGAGCATGGTCACCTTCATCGGCACGAAGAACGAGCCGGTCACGTCGGTGACGATCATCTTGCCGTCGCGCGGCAGGTTCTGCATCAACGGGCGGGCGAGCAGCCTGAAGATGTCCGGCGCCCAGTACACGAGCCCGACGAACACGACAATTACGGCAATGCCCGCGCGAATGATGCGGTCGCGCAACTCGACGAGGTGCGAAATGAAGGTCTCTTCAGTGCCCTCGTCCTGTCTTTGTTGGGGGTCGCTCACACCGGCCCTCGGGGGTTGGAGATGGACAAGTTCAGACTCGACTGCGGGTTCGGAGCATCAGAAGAAGCGCGTGGGACGGCGCAAGCTGGCCGGCGTATGCTGCGCAACGCGCGCGGCACCCGATTGCACGCGCGTGCGTCGCAGCGTCGCACGTTTGTACCACGTGGGCGTTGCCGTTTGCTTCACGCGCCAGTTCTTGCGTTTGCCGCCTGCCGCATTAGAGGCGCCGGCGTTGCCCGAGCGCCATGACGTGGCGCCCGAACCGCCGGCCACGCCGGATGTCCCGAACGCGCTGCCTTGCGTTGCGTCCGAATCGGCGCCGCCCGCAATGCTGGGCGCCCCGCCCGTGCCCACGTTCCAGGCCTCGTTCAGTTCGGTCTCCTGCTTGTGCAGGTTCTCGTGAACGGTCTTTTCGACATTTTGCGCGGCCTGTTCGAATTCGCCCTTCATGCGGCGCAACTCGTCCAGTTCGATCTCGCGCGTGACTTCCGCCTTGACGTCGTTGATATAGCGCTGCGCGCGGCCGAACAAGGCGCCTGCCGTACGCGCGACGCGCGGCAGCCGCTCCGGTCCGAGAACGACCAGCGCGACGACGCCGATCAGCGCCATCTTGGTTAGACCCAGATCAAGCATGAATAACGCTTTCCGTCAGCCTTGGGGCGGGAAATAACGGCTACCGCGCTTAGCGGTAGTCGTTCGAACGCGGGGTCTTGTCCTTGGCGTCGACATCGACCGCGCCACCGTTGTTCGGCAGCTCGCGTTTTTGCGTATCGGCGCCAGACTCCTCGCCCTCGCGCATGCCTTCCTTGAAACCCTTGACCGCACCACCCAGATCGCTGCCGATATTGCGCAGCTTCTTCGTGCCGAAGACGAGCGCCACGATCAACAACACAATCAGCCAGTGCCAAATGCTCAACGAACCCATGATCAAAACTCTCCTTAACCCCGTTGCCACGCCTCATGCGCAGCGAAAAAACAGTGTCGCGCGAACGCGCTTCATGACGCCCGTGCCCAACGACCAGGTCCGGCGCGGCGCCATGCTTGTCGCGCCTGGCGGGTTGACGGGCTACGTGCCCGGCATGCTAACTGCAAGGTATTTCGGCCGCGTGGCAATGTGCCCTTTTTCAGCCGCCCCCACGAACTCTGCCCTCGTGCCGCGCAAGCGCCCGACCTACCCCATGCGCTGCCACGGACGCGGTCCGGCCAGCAGATGCGCATGCAGGTGATAGACCTCCTGGCCGCCGCCGGGCCCCGTGTTCACCACGGTGCGATAGCCGGTCTCACCGCCCGTGTAGGACACGCCCAGATCCCTCGCCAGCCGCGCGACCAATACAAACATTCTACCAAGCAGCGGGGCCTCGTTTTCACCGCAGTCCGCGAGGGTAGGTATATGCAGGCGCGGAATGACCAGCACGTGAGTTTGTGCTGCGGGCCGAATGTCCCGGAACGCGACAAACTCGTCGTCTTCATAGACGCGCGTGCTGGGGATCAGGCCGTCGGCAATCTTGCAAAAGAGACAGGTGCTGCGGTCGTGACTCATGGTGCTCCTGGGGCGCCGTATGAGGACAAAGCGTGTCGGGTTCCGCGCACGACTCCAGTACGCCGCAGCCTCAGAACCACGCGCGCGGATCGGACAACGGCTTGTTGTCGTGCAGGTACAGCCAGCCTTTGATGATACGGTACAACGTCCAGATTCCGACAGCCCACAAAATCGGAATGCCGATCACGACGACGAAGAGCGCGCCGCCGATCAGCGTCCCGGCGAGCCCGAGCCAAAACGTGCGGATCTGCCACGTGAAGTGCTGCTCGTAGGGCGTGCCCGCCGCTTCGTCGCGCTTGATGTAATTGATGATGATCGCTACGAGCACGGTCACGCCGCCCGTGAGCAAAAAGATCGCGTAGAGCCCGTAGAGGATATGCGTGAGGGTGCGAAGGCTGCGCAGACGATCCGCGTCGAGCGGATCGCGCTCCGGGGCGCGGTAGGCTGGAGGCGGGTAATCGCCGGGTGTGGACATGTGCGGCATCTCCTTAGGGATCGGTGGTGACGTACGCCTCGCGTGCGTCACCTGGGCCAGTATCGCTGCGATGACTCGACCCAAAAATTCGACCCGAATCCGCGGCCCGAATTCAGTCCCGTTGAGTCAATCGCCACTTTCCTCACGCTCGCGGCTCTTGCGCAGGGCCTTTTCCTCGAGGCCCGAGAGCCCTTCACGGCGCTCCAGCTCGGCCAGCACATCGGCGGGGCTCAGGTCGAAGTGCGCGAGCGTGACGAGGCAATGGAACCACAGATCGGCCATTTCGCCGACCAGCGCCTTCGGCGCGCCGCCCTGACGCACGTCCTTCGCGGCCAGCACGACTTCGGTCGCCTCCTCGCCCACCTTCTTGAGCACCGCGTCGTCGCCCTTGTGAAAGAGGCGCGCGACGTAGGAAGCGTCCGGGTCGCCGCCCTTGCGGCTATCGATCACCGCCGCGAGGCGCAGCAGGGTGTCGTTGCTGTTCAGTTGCGTCATTTGTAGATGTGTTCAGGGTCTTTCAGCACGGGATCGACGGCGACCCAGCGGCCTTCGTCGACGGTGCCTTCGAATTGCTGGAAAAAGCACGAGTGACGGCCCGTGTGGCACGCGATGTTCGACACCTGCTCGACCTTGAGCAGCACGACGTCCTCGTCGCAGTCGAGGCGGATATCGTGCACGTGCTGCACGTGGCCCGACTCCTCGCCCTTGAACCACAGGCGCTGGCGCGAGCGCGAAAAGTACACCGCGCGGCGCAGCTCGACCGTCTTGGCGAGCGCTTCGCGGTTCATCCACGCGAACATCAGCACGTCGCCGGTCGTGGCTTCCTGCGCGATCACGGGCACGAGGCCGTTGGCGTCCCAGTTGACCTTGTCGAGCCAGCCGGCCTTCGCGATGTCGTTGGCGGGCTTGCCGGTTTCAGTATTGCTCATGGCGTCACATCCTCACCGAAATGCCCTGATCGGCCATGAAGCGCTTGGCCTCGCCAACCGTGTGCTCGCCGTAGTGGAAGATGCTCGCCGCCAGCACGGCGTCGGCATGGCCCTTGACGATGCCGTCCGCGAGATCTTGCAGACCGCCCACGCCACCCGAGGCGATCACGGGAATCGGCACGGCGTCGGACACCGCGCACGTGAGGGCGAGATCGAAGCCGCTCTTGGTGCCGTCGCGGTCCATGCTCGTGAGCAGGATTTCGCCCGCACCGAGCTCGGCCATCTTGCGCGCCCACTCGACGGCGTCGATGCCGGTGGCCTTGCGGCCGCCGTGCGTGAAGACTTCCCAGCGCGGCGCTTCACCCGGCGCCGAAGTGCGCTTGGCGTCGATGGCGACGACGATGCACTGCGAGCCGTATTTATCGGCGGAATCGCGCACGAGCTGCGGATTGGCCACCGCCGACGAATTCATGCTGACCTTGTCGGCGCCCGCGTTGAGCAGGCGCCGCACGTCGGTGACGGCGCGCACGCCGCCGCCCACCGTCAGCGGAATGAAGACTTGCGAGGCCACCGCTTCGATGATCGGCAGGATCAGGTCGCGCTGGTCCGAGGTGGCCGTGATGTCGAGAAAGGTGAGCTCGTCGGCGCCCTGGTCGTCGTAGCGGCGCGCGATTTCGACGGGGTCGCCCGCGTCGCGCAGCTCGACGAAGTTGACGCCCTTGACGACCCGTCCGGCAGTCACGTCGAGACAGGGAATGATGCGTTTGGGTAGAGCCATGATCTTGCCGATATTCCGGGGCGTGCCGGGACCGCAGCAGCTACGCCCATTGTCGCGCGATAGTGGTTATCGCGAAATTAGCCGGCGAACGAACGGCCGGGAGCGGCGACTCGCCGCCCACGGCGCGTTACCCGCCCTCGCCGGTCGCCCTAGCCGGTCGCCCTTGCCGGTCGCACCGAGGACCCCAGAGGACCCCAAAGGATCCAGGGCCCCGCAGGACTCGGCCTCCTCTCAGGAGGCCGTCCACGCGACGCTTTAAGCGTCGTCCGATTCGCGCAGGCTATCTGCGCGCGTTTGCGCCTCGGCAAAATCGAGATCGCCCGAGTAGATCGCGCGGCCGCAGATCACGCCTTCGACGCCTTCGTCCTCGACTTCACACAGCGCGTCGATATCGGCGAGATTCGAGAGGCCGCCGCTCGCGATGACCGGAATCCTCACCGCGCGCGCAAGACGCACCGTCGCTTCGATATTGATGCCTTGCAGCATGCCGTCGCGGCCGATGTCGGTGTAGATGATCGACTCGACGCCGTAGTCCTCGAACTTGCGCGCGAGGTCCACGACTTCGTGGCCCGTGAGCTTGCTCCAGCCGTCGGTGGCGACTTTGCCGTCCTTGGCGTCGAGCCCGACGATGATATGGCCCCCGAACGCCGTGCAAGCTTCCTGAAGGAAGCCCGGGTTCTTGACCGCCGCCGTTCCGATAATGACGTACGAGAGGCCGTCGTCCAGGTAGCGCTCGATGGTGTCGAGGTCGCGGATGCCGCCGCCCAACTGCACGGGGATCTGGTCGCCCACTTCCGCGATGATCTCGCGAATCGCGTCTTCGTTCTTCGGCTTGCCTGCGAACGCGCCGTTCAGGTCGACGAGGTGCAGACGCCGCGCGCCGCGCTCGACCCAATGTCGGGCCATGGCCGCCGGTTCCTCGGAGAAAATCGTCGCCTGGTCCATATCGCCTTGTTTCAGGCGTACGCAGTGACCGTCTTTGAGATCGATGGCCGGAATCAGCAGCATAGCAATCGGGTGATGTCTTGGAATGTGGTTGAAATCAGCCGGCAACGGCCGGGAAAAACCCGATCCGACGCCGCTTCGCTAGTTTAGTACAACTCTTTCGGCGGCCTTGCTGATGTAAGTCGGCTTCGGGCGCACACACGCGTGCGGGGCTGATGAGCTGGGCGGCCCGACCTGGGTGGCCCGAACCAGCAACGCCGCGCATGAATTACGGGTTCCAGTGGACGAAGTTGCGATAGACGCGCAAGCCCGCTGCGGCGCTCTTTTCCGGGTGGAATTGGGTGGCGAAGATGTTATCCCGTGCCACCGCCGAGGTAAAGGCCGCGCCGTAAGGCGTTTCGCCTACCGTGTGCGCCGCGTCGGCCGGCACCACATAGTAACTGTGCACGAAATAAAAGAAGCTTTCGTCGGGCACGCCGTCCCACAGCGGGTGAGCGCGCGTCTGACGCACGCGGTTCCAGCCCATCTGCGGCACCTTGAAGCGTGAGCCGTCGTCCTGCAACTGGCCTTGCAGCTCGAAGCGCACGACCTTGCCCGGCAGGAGGCCGAGACCCTTCGTGTCGCCCTCGGCGCTCCAGTCGAACAGCATCTGCTCGCCCACGCACACGCCCATCAGCGGCTTGGTGCGCGAGGCTTCGAGCACGGCGTCCTGCAGGCCCGATTCCGCGAGGCTGCGCATGCAGTCGGGCATCGCGCCCTGACCCGGCAGCACGACGCGGTCGGCTGCGCGGATCGCTTCCGGACGCTCGACGATCTGAACGTCGGCTTCCGGCGCGGCCTGCTTCAGCGCCTGGGCCACCGAACGCAGGTTGCCCATCCCATAATCCACAATCGCAATTGAAGTTTTCATCTCGATTCAGGCCTGCTTTTCAGGCTGATTTAGCCTTGCCCTCTGGCTTCATTGGCTTGCGTCGCGCGGCGTGCGCGATGCACAAAACGTGCACCCGGCGCACCGGCGTGGTGCCCCCACAAGCGCCGCTTACAGGCTGCCCTTCGTCGACGGAATCTTGCCCGCCTGACGCTCGTCCAGCTCGGAAGCCTGGCGCAGCGCGCGGCCGAAGGCCTTGAACACGGTTTCCATCTGGTGATGCGCGTTCAGACCACGCAAATTGTCGATATGGAGCGTCACGCCGGCGTGATTGACGAAGCCGCGGAAGAACTCGATCGACAGGTCGACGTCGAACGTGCCGATGCGCGCACGCGTGAACGGCACGTGGAATTCGAGCCCCGGACGGCCCGAGAAGTCGATCACCACACGCGAGAGCGCCTCGTCGAGCGGCACGTAGGCATGGCCATAGCGGCGGATGCCCTTCTTGTCGCCGATGGCCTGCGCAACCGCCTGGCCAAGCGTAATGCCGACGTCTTCAACCGTATGGTGGTCGTCGATATGGGTGTCGCCATGCGCCTCGACTTCCAGGTCGATCAGACCGTGTCGCGCGATCTGGTCGAGCATGTGGTCGAGGAACGGCACGCCGGTCGCGAGCTTCTGCTCGCCGGTGCCGTCCAGATTGAGTTTCACGCGGATTTGCGTTTCGCTGGTGTTGCGAACGACTTGCGCGACGCGCATGGCAATTTCCTTCAAACAGCCCGTAACAGGAGGGTTTAGAGAACGAAGCTCAAAGCGCTGTGCGCTTCGCAACGATGGGAACGATTCACTTGAGCACGAGCTTCAGGGCGGCGAGCAGCTGTGCGTTTTCGTCGGGGGTCCCAACGGTCAGGCGCACGCAATTCGCCAGCAATGGGTGCATTTTACTCACGTTTTTGACCAGAACCCGCGCTGTCAGCAGCGTATCGAACACGGCGGAGGCATCGGGCACACGCACCAGCAGGAAATTACCGGCGCTTTCGAACACTTCGGTGCCCGGCAATTTCGCCACTGCGGCGGCCAGTTGCGCCCGATCCGCGCGCAACTGGGCGGCCTGCGCGTCGAGCACGCCGATATGGTCGAGCAGGAAATCGGCAGCCGCCTGGGTGAGCACATTCACGTTATACGGCGGGCGCACCTTGTCGAACTCGTTGAGCCATGCAGTGCGGCCCGCGAGGTAGCCGAGACGAATGCCCGCGAGCCCGAGCTTGGACATCGTGCGCATCACGACCACGTTGTCGAACGCGCCCGCGCGCGGCATCCAGCTCGTCTGCGCGAACGGCTGATAGGCCTCGTCGATCACGACGAGGCCGCCGGCGGCGCCCGCGGCTTCGATGATGCGCTCGATGTCGGCGTCGGCGAAGAGGGTGCCTGTGGGGTTATTCGGGTACGCCAGCCAGATCACGGCCGGCTTGTGCTGCGCGACGGCGGCCAGCATGGCCTCGGTATCGAGCGTCAGATTGGCCTTGAGCGGCACGCCGACGAACTCCACCTGCGCGAATTTGGCCGACATCGCATACATCACGAAGCCCGGCACCGGCGCGAGCACCTTCGCGCCCGGCTTCGCGCACGCCATCGTGATCATGCTGATGATCTCGTCCGAGCCGTTGCCGAGCAGCACGTCGCACTCGGGCGGCACGCGCATCGCGGCCTTGAGCTTCGCCATGAGCGCCTCGGGACGCGGCGCCGGATAGCGGTTCAGCGCCACACCCGCGAGATGCTCGCCCAGTTGCGCCGCGAGATCGGCGGGCAGCGAGTACGGGTTCTCCATGGCGTCGAGCTTCACGAAGCCGGCGGCGTCGGGGACCGGATAGCTCGTCATGGCGAGCACATCGGGGCGGATGATGTCTTGTGGTGTCGTCATTGTCGATTGGCTCGCACGCAGCGCGTGGAGCCGGCACGGACGGCCAGCCGGACTACAGTGCCGGAGCGCTGCAGGGCCGTCCTGGTTGGCGCCCGGTTTCGGGCGCGCGGGTTATTTCGGTGTTCCAGGCATCTGGCTCAGGCATAAACGAGCCTTGTGCGCCGATGCTTGCAAACGTCTCCTCAGGGGGCGCGGCGCACATGAGGCTCATGCGCGCCGCCATGCCTCAACTCTGCTTCATGCGGTACTCGGCGCTGCGCGCGTGGGCCTGGAGGCCTTCTCCATACGCAAGTTCCGCGGCAATCTCGCCGAGCGTCTGCGCGCCTTCCGCGCTCACTTCGATCAGGCTCGACCGCTTGATGAAATCATAGACGCCAAGCGGCGACGAGAAACGTGCGGTACGAGACGTAGGCAGCACGTGATTTGGCCCCGCGCAGTAGTCGCCGAGGCTTTCGCTCGTGTAGCGGCCAAGGAAGATAGCGCCCGCGTGGCGGATTTCGGCGCCCCACTTCTGCGGCTCGAGCGCCGAGATTTCGAGGTGCTCGGGTGCGATGTCGTTGGCGATCGCGCAGGCCTCGGCCATGTCGCGCACCTTCACGAGCGCGCCGCGGTTCGTGAGCGACGTGGCGATGACCTCGGCGCGCGGCATGCTGGGCAGCAGTTCGTCGATCGCGTCGTGCACGCGCTTGATGAACGCCTCGTCCGGGCACAGCAGGATCGATTGCGCGAGCTCGTCGTGCTCGGCCTGCGAGAACAGGTCCATCGCGACCCAGCGCGGATCGGTCGTGCCGTCGCACAGCACGAGGATCTCGGAGGGGCCGGCGATCATGTCGATGCCGACCGTGCCGAACACGCGCCGCTTGGCCGAGGCCACATAGGCGTTGCCCGGGCCGCAGATCTTGTCGACCGGCGGGATCGTGCGGGTGCCATAGGCGAGTGCGCCCACGGCCTGCGCGCCGCCGATGGTGAACACGCGGTCGACGCCGCCGAGCAGCGCCGCCGCCAGCACGAGCGGGTTCTTCACGCCGTCGGGCGTGGGCACGACCATGACGATCTCACGCACGCCCGCGACCCGCGCGGGAATCGCGTTCATCAGCACCGACGACGGATACGCGGCCTTGCCGCCCGGCACGTAGAGGCCCACGCGGTCGAGCGGCGTGACCTTCTGGCCGAGCACGGTGCCGTCCGCTTCGGTGTACTGCCAGCTATGCGAGCCGCACTCGATGCGCTGCTTCTCGTGGTAGCCGCGCACGCGCGCGGCCGCCGCTTCGAGCGCTGCGCGCTGCTTGGGCTCGAGACTTTCCAGCGCGGCTTCGAGCTCGCTGATCGGCAGCTCCAGCGCCTCGACGCTCGTGGCGCTCAGGCGGTCGAAGCGGTTCGTATAGTCGAGCACGGCGGCATCGCCGCGCGCCTTCACGTCGGCGAGGATCTGCGCGACCGAGCGCTCGATGGCCTCGTCTTCGCTCGCCTCGAAGGCGAGCACCGCGTGCAGCGCCGCCTTGAAGCCTTCGGCGCTGGAGTCGAGTTTGCGCATCGTGATAGCCATGCTGATATCCATCCGTAACGGTTGTGGGCGCGGCGCATCGGGTGCACCGCGCGGGCGTCGCCGGGCTCGCTCGTGCGAGCTTCTTCAGGTAGCCAACTCAGGTGGCCAACTCAGGTGGCAAACCCAGGTGGCCGGATCAGGCAGCCGGAACCGGCGGCCTGATCACGCTGCCTGCGCACCGCGCGACGCGCGTTCGAACGCGTCGAGGAACGGCCGCAGCGCAGCGCGCTTCAACTTGAGCGCCGCCTGGTTCACGACGAGGCGCGAGGAGATCTCCATGATCTCCTCGACCTCGACCAGATTGTTGGCGCGCAGCGTGCCGCCCGTGCTGACGAGGTCGACGATCGCGTCGGCGAGGCCGACGAGCGGCGCTAGCTCCATCGAGCCATAGAGCTTGATGAGGTCGACGTGCACACCCTTGGCCGCGAAGTGCTGGCGCGCGGCTTCCGTGTACTTGGTCGCCACGCGCAGGCGCGCGCCCTGGCGCACGGCGTTCGCGTAGTCGAAGCCCGCCTTCACCGCCACCGAGAGGCGGCAGCGCGCGATGTCGAGATCGATCGGCTGATAGAGCCCGCCGCCGCCGTGCTCGAGCAGCACGTCCTTGCCCGCCACGCCGAAGTCGGCCGCGCCGTACTCCACGTAGGTGGGCACGTCGGTCGCGCGCACGATGATGACGCGCAGGTTAGCGTCGGTGGTCGGCAGGATGAGCTTGCGCGAGGTTTCCGGGTCTTCGGTCACCTCGACGCCCGCGGCGGTGAGCAGCGGCATCGTCTCTTCGAAGATGCGGCCCTTCGAGAGCGCCAGCGTCAGCGGCGCACCGGCCGCCGCTGCCGGCGTGGGCCTGGATTCGACCGTGCTCATGCCGCGTTCCCCTTGATGCGCTTCACGTTGGCGCCGATCTTGTTCAGCTTCTCTTCCATGCGGTCATAGCCGCGGTCGAGGTGATAGATGCGGTCGATGAGCGTCTCGCCGTCGGCGCACAGGCCGGCGATCACGAGGCTCGCCGAAGCGCGCAGATCAGTCGCCATCACCTTCGCGCCCGAAAGCTTCTCGACGCCGGCAATCAGCGCCGTCTTGCCGTCGATCGTGATGCTCGCGCCGAGGCGGTTCAGTTCCTGGACGTGCATGAAGCGGTTCTCGAAGATCGTCTCGACGACCTGCGAGGTGCCGTCCGCGATCGTGTTGAGCGCCATGAACTGCGCCTGCATGTCGGTTGGGAAGGCCGGATATTCCGCGGTGCGCAGGTTCACGGCGCGTGCGCGTTCGTGCATGCGCACGCGCATCCAGTCGTCGCCCTCTTCGATCGTCACGCCTGCTTCGCGCAGTTTGTCGGTGACAGCGTCGAGGATGCCCGGGCGCACGCGGCGCAGCGTGACGTCGCCGCCCGCGGCGGCAACCGCGCACAGGAAGGTGCCTGCCTCGATGCGGTCGGGAATGACCGTGTGCTGCGCGCCGTGGAGCTTGTCCACACCCTGGATCACGAGGCGGTCGGTGCCGATGCCCTCGATCTGCGCGCCCATCGCCACGAGCAGATGCGCGAGGTCGCCCACTTCGGGCTCGCGCGCGGCGTTCTCGATCACCGTTTCGCCGTCGGCGAGCACGGCGGCCATCAGCAGGTTTTCCGTGCCGGTGACCGTGATCATGTCGGTGACGATGCGCGCGCCCTTCAGGCGCTTCGCGCGCGCCTCGATGAAGCCGTGCTCGATGTTGATCTCGGCGCCCATCGCCTGCAGGCCCTTGATGTGCTGATCCACGGGGCGCGCGCCGATCGCGCAGCCGCCGGGCAGTGACACCTTCGCCTCGCCAAAGCGCGCGATGAGCGGCCCGAGCACGAGGATCGAGGCGCGCATGGTCTTCACGAGCTCATACGGCGCGACGACGTTGTTCACCTTCGAGGCGTCGAGCTGCACGCGATGGCCATCCTGCTCGGTGCGCACGCCCATCTGGTTGAGCAGCTTGAGCGTGGTGCGCACGTCCTGGAGGTCGGGCACGTTGTCCAGATGGACGGGTTCCGCGCTCAAGAGGCTGGCGCAGAGAATGGGGAGCGCGGCGTTCTTCGCACCTGAAACGGTCACTTCCCCTGCGAGCTTCTGCCCGCCGACGATGACGAGTTTATCCATGCCTGAAGTTTCCTGATCGGTGCGGCCGGCTTGCGGCGTTGCGTCATGTTGTGCGGCGCCGCTCGCGGCGGCGCCTTTGTCCTGGGTAATTCGCACTGAGATTCCAGATTATGCGTTCTGCCATTCGGCGGGCGTGAGCGTCTTCATGCTGAGCGCGTGGATTTCCTCGCGCATGCGCTCGCCGAGCGCCGCATAGACGAGCTGATGGCGCTGGATCAGGCGCTTGCCTTCGAATGCCGACGAAACGATCGTCGCGAAGAAGTGCTGACCGTCGCCTTCGACTTCGAGATGCTCGCACGCGAGTCCTGCCGAGATGTACTGCTTGACCTGTTCCGGAGTCGGCAACATGGTGTGGGGCTCCTGCCTGAATTGCATTTAGTGGCGCAGCTTGTAGCCGCTCGCGAGCAGACGCATCGCAAGCGCGGCCAGCACCACGAAAAAGACGAAAACGATCGCGAGACTTGCGAGCGGGTTAATGTCGGACAAGCCGAAAAACCCGTACCGGAAGCCGTCGATCATGTAGAAGAACGGGTTCAGCCGTGACACCTCGCGCCAGACCGGCGGCAGCGTATGCGTCGAATAGAACACGCCCGAAAGGAACGTGAGCGGCATGATGAGAAAGTTCTGAAACGCCGCGAGCTGGTCGAATTTTTCGGCCCAGATCCCGGCGATCAGGCCGAGCGTGCCGAGGATCGCCGAGCCGAGCACCGCGAAGGCGATGATGTAGAACGGCGCGGCGAAGCTCATCGGGATGAACCAGATCGTCACGACGAACACGCCCGCGCCGACGGCGAGGCCGCGCACGATCGAGGCGAGCACGTAGGCTCCAAACATCTCCCAGGCGGCCAGCGGCGGCAATAGTACGAATACGAGATTGCCCGTGATCTTCGACTGGATGAGCGACGAGGACGAGTTCGCGAAGGCGTTTTGCAGCACGCTCATCATCACGAGGCCGGGAATCAGGAAGCTCGTGTACTCGACACCCGGGTACACCTCCACGTGGCCGCGCAGCGCGTGGCCGAAGATCGTCAGATAGAGCAGCGCGGTGATGACCGGCGCGAGCACGGTCTGGAAGGCGACCTTCCAGAAACGCAGCACTTCCTTGTAGAACAGGGTACGGAAGCCGCTCATGCAAGCCCCTCGATCACTTCAGGTCCGTTCATCACCTGCACGAAGACATCCTCCAGATCGGCCTTGCGCACTTCCATCTCTTCGAGCTTGCAGCCGTTCGCGCGGCACAGCGCGAGGATGCGCTCGACGTCGTCGTAGCTCGCGAGGCGCAGCAGGTGCTGGTGAGCGTTGCCATTCGATGTCTCGACTTCGAGCGGGCGCAGCTCCGTCGGCAGCACGCCTTCCGAGAAGCGCAAGAACAGCTGCGTGCCCGCGAAGCGCTGCAGCAGCGTGCTGGTGCGCTCGAGCGCCACCACCTCGCCCCGCCGCAGCATGGCGATGCGGTCGCACAGCTCTTCCGCCTCTTCGAGATAGTGTGTGGTGAGCACGATGGTGTGACCTTCGCGGTTCAGGCGCGCGATGAACTTCCAGAGCGTCTGGCGCAGCTCGACGTCCACGCCGGCGGTCGGCTCGTCGAGCACGATCACGGGCGGCCGGTGCACCAGCGCCTGCGCCACCAGCACGCGGCGCTTCATGCCGCCCGAGAGCGCGCGCATGTTCACGTCGGCTTTTTCGGTGAGGTCGAGATTGGCCATGATCTCGTCGATCCACGCGTCGTTGTTGCGCAGGCCGAAATAGCCGGACTGGATGCGCAGCGTCTCGCGCACCGTGAAGAACGGGTCGAACACCAGTTCCTGGGGGACGACGCCGAGATTGCGGCGCGCGTTGCGGTAGTCGCTCACGACATCGTGGCCGCGCACGGCAATCGAGCCTTCATCGGCGCGCGCGAGGCCTGCGAGAGCGCTGATGAGCGTCGTCTTGCCCGCGCCGTTCGGGCCGAGCAGCCCGAAGAACTCGCCCTCTTCGACGGTGAAGCTGACGCCCTTGAGCGCCTGGAGCTCTTTGTAGCGCTTCTTGACGTTGCGGATTTCTATGGCTGGCATGACTCAGGCGCCGCCCGTCGTGAACGGCGCGGCTGATAAATGCATCAATGCTGCGGGGAGGACCAGAATTTGGGGACGGCTTGTGCCGCCTGCTTCGATGCCACGATAACCGCGGCAGCGCCCAAAAAACGGTTGATTATAGGCCAAGTCGGAAAGCCCGGCCTGGGCCTGGCTTGGACTCGAAAGCGGAAGCGACGGCGTGCGGCAATCGGGCCCGAGCGGCGTGCCCGGCCGACGCGGCCGCGAGGCCGCCGCGCGTCAATGTCGCTCGTGAAGGAGCGATTCGACGCCGTAAGCGCGCGCGAGGGATGCGAGCGCGGAGGGAAGATTGAGAACGCTGAGCGTAACGCCGCGCTCGTGCGCGGCACGCTGCCATGCGATCAGCACGGCAAGCGCCGAGGAGTCGAAATGCGTGAGCGGCGTGCAATCGACAGCGCTGGCGCCTGCCGCGATTTGCGCGAGACCCGTCGAGAGCGCGGCCTTCGCGCTCTCGAGGTTCAGCGTGGCGCCGGTGGCGAAGCGCTCGCTCACGAGCTGGCCTTGCCGGCGGCGAGCTGCTGGTTACGCTGCGTGAGGAAGGTGATCAGACCTTGCACGCCGCCCTGCTGGATCTTTTCCTGGAACTGCTGCTGGTACGCCTGGATCAGCCATGCGCCGAGCACGTTGATGTCATACACGCGCCAGCCTTGCGGCGTCTTGTACAGGCGGTAGTCGAGCTCGATCGGCTGGCCGTTGTTCATGACGGTCGAACGGACCACGACATCGGTGTCGTCCGGGTTCGCACGGAACGGCTTGTACTGGATCTGCTGATCGCGCACCTGGGCGAGCGCGCCCGAGTACGTGCGGATCAGCAGCGTCTTGAACTGCTCGATGACCTGCTGCTGCTGCTCAGGCGTCGCCGTGCGCCAGTTGCGGCCCATCGCGAGCTGCGTCGTGCGGCGGAAGTCCGTGTACGGCAGGATCTTCTCGTTCACGAGTTGCGTGATCTTGCTGATGTCGCCGGACTGGATCGACTTGTCGCCCTTGATCTGGTCCATGACCTGCTGCGTGATCGTCTGGACCATCGCGTCAGGATTGCTGGTGTCGACCGTTTGCGCGGAGGCTGCGCCGGCAAACGCAAAAAACATGGCAAAAATCGGGAACAGAAAGAATTTTTTCATAGCAAGTCCTGCAGGTTGGGGAACAACGCCCCGTTGGAGGTCAACGATATCACGCGAGCGCCAGGGCACCGAGTCAAACAATGCCAGGAAACTGCGACAAGCGTTTCAGCTTGTTACGTCAGAATTAAGCGCTTGCGGAGTACCGGCGTGGCGCCACGCGCCGTGCCGGATATCGTGATCAATGCAAACGCAGCAGCCCGGGAGCGTAAATGCCAATGCGCGCCGGCGGAATGTACTGATCGCCCGGCACGGCGGCCCCGGAAGCGCCGGCCGGGGCCTGCGCGCCGGACGCCGGTACGCTCGCAGCGGCGCCAGCCGGGCCTTCCAGTGTGGCCGGGGCCGCGCCGTTGGGGTATGCCGGCGTCATGCTGGCTGCCGTTGGCGCCGCAGCACGCGCAGCGCCCGATGCGGGGGCCGCTGCGCCCGCCGCGCCCTCTTCGGGCTCGCCGTAGTTCGGCGGCGGCGCACCTTCGCCGTAATCCGGCAGGTTATTCGACGCGTGACCGTCCGAGAGCTGGTATTGGCGACGCTGCAGATAGGCGTTGCGCAGGAACGAATACTTGTCGATCGCCGCGCCTTCGAGCAGATCGCTCGCACCCAGCAGGTTCGCGCGCGAGTTGACGACGTCCAGACCGTACAGGCCCCACGACAATGCCGGTGGATCCACGTACGTGAGCGGATTGATGAAGTAGTTGCCCACGAGACCCACGCCGTCACGCACCGTGCTCGGGCCGAAGAGCGGCAGCACGAGGTAGGGGCCGGGCGGCACGCCATAGTGGCCGAGCGTGAGGCCGAAGTCCTGGTTGTGCTTGGGCAGCTTGGCGAGCGTCGCCACGTCGAACAGACCGCCCAGGCCGAAGACCGTGTTGATCACGATCCGCATGATGTCCTCGACGCCATCGGTGATCTTCAACTGCAGGAAGTTGTTCGCCGCATTGTAGACGTCGCCGATATTCGAGAAGAAGTTCGTCACGCTGTTGCGCACCGGCTGCGGCGTAACTTTCACGTAGCCCTGCGCAACCGGCTTGAGCGCGTACTGGTCGATCTTGTCGTTGAAGGTGTAAACCGTGCGGTTGAAGCCTTCCCACGGATCGTCCTTCGAAGGCGTCTGCACCGTCGAGCATGCCGTCAGCGTGAGCGCCGCAACGCCAATCGTGATCGCGCGCATGCGAATGGTCATCATCTTTATTCTCCTTATTGCGCCGCCGCGCCCGAGCCGGCCGGCGCCGGTACGGGTGCTGTAGCCGGTGCGGCGCTCTCGCCGCCCGCGGCCCCGTTTGCTGCGCCGCTCGCACCGTTGCCGGCGCTGCTGCCCGTGGTGTTGCCCGTGTTATTGCCAGTGCTGTTGCCCGCGCTATTGCCCGACTTCGCGGCACCCGAATCGGCCGCCTTGCTGTAGAGGAATTGGCCGATCAGGTTCTCGAGCACGATCGCCGACTGCGTCATGGAGATAGTGTCGCCGGCCTTGAGCATTTCGGTGTCGCCGCCCGGCTCCAGCCCGATGTACTGCTCGCCGAGCAGGCCCGAGGTCAGGATCTTCGCCGACGTGTCCTTCGGGAACTGATACTGCTGGTCGAGGTTGATCGTGACGAGCGCCTGATAGGTGTTCGTGTCGAAGCCGATCGACGTCACCCGGCCCACCGTCACGCCCGCGCTCTTCACGGGCGCGCGCGGCTTGAGGCCACCGATGTTGTCGAACTTGAGCTTGACCGCGTAGGTCGGCTGGAACGAAAGCGAGCTCATGTTGCCGGCCTTCAGCGCGAGAAACAGCAGCGCAATGAAGCCCAGCACCACGAACAGGCCGACCCAGAAGTCGAGAGCAGTCTTTTTCATCGTCATCCCAATGAGAATCCGTTGCGGCGGCGCCATGCACGAGGCGCCTGCCGCGCAGCCCGGGCGCCGCGCCGTCACGGCGGGCACCCGCGCCAAATACTTAGCTGAACATCAGCGCGGTGAGCAGGAAGTCGAGGCCCAGCACCGCGAGCGACGCGTACACGACGGTCTTGGTGGTCGCGCGCGACACGCCTTCGGGCGTGGGCTTGGCCTCGTAGCCCTGATACAGCGCCGTGAACGTCACCGCGAAACCGAACACGATGCTCTTGACCACGCCATTGCCCACGTCGGCCCAGACGTCCACGCCGCCTTGCATCTGCGACCAGAACGCGCCGGCGTCCACGCCGATCAGCAGCACGCCCACCACGTAGCCACCCAGAATACCGACCGCGCTGAAGATGGCCGCCAGAATGGGCATGGCGATCACGCCCGCCCACATGCGCGGCGCCACGACGACGCGCACGGGGTCCACCGCCATCATTTCCATGGCCGTGAGCTGCTCGCCCGCCTTCATGAGACCGATTTCGGCCGTGAGCGAGGTGCCCGCGCGGCCCGCGAACAGCAGCGCTGTGACCACCGGGCCGAGCTCGCGCACGAGCGAGAGCGCGACCAGCAGCCCGAGCGCCTGCTCGGAGCCGTAGCGGTTGAGCGTGTAGTAACCCTGCAAGCCCAGCACGAAGCCGACGAACAGACCCGACACCGCGATGATGAGCAGCGAATAATTACCGACGAAGTGGATCTGCTTCGTGACAAGGCGCGGACGGCGCACCAGTGGGAAGAATTCCAGCACGAGGCGCACGAAAAAGCGCGTGGCATGGCCCGCGCGCGCGATCGAGTCGAGAACCGCGCGGCCGAGCGAGCTGATGGCGCCGGTCATGAGCGGCCTCCGCCAATGCCGAAGTCCGCGTCGAGCGAGACGTTCGTGGGGTAGTGAAAGCGGAACGGGCCGTCCGGCGCACCGTCGATGAACTGGCGCACGATCGGGTCGGTCGAGGCGCGCAGTTCGGCGGGCGTGCCCTCCACCTGAACGCGGCCGTTCGCGAGGAAGTACACATAGTCGGCAATCGCGAACGATTCCGGCACGTCGTGCGTGACGAGGATCGACGTGGCGCCGAGCGCGTCGTTCAGCGTGCGGATCAGGTTCGCGGTGATGCCAAGAGAAATGGGGTCGAGACCGGCAAACGGCTCGTCGTACATCATGAGCTCGGGGTCGAGCGCGATGGCGCGCGCGAGCGCCACGCGCCGCGCCATGCCGCCCGAAATCTCCGAAGGCGCGAGGTCTCGCGCGCCGCGCAGGCCCACGGCATTGAGCTTCATGAGCACGAGGTCGCGGATCAGCTCTTCGGGAAGATCGGTGTGTTCGCGCAGCGCGAACGCGACGTTCTCGAATACCGACATGTCGGTGAACAGCGCGCCGAACTGGAACAGCATGCCCATCTTCCGGCGCAGCGCGTAAAGGCCTTCGCGCGACTGCGCGCCGATGTCCTGCCCATGGAACAGCACCTGGCCGCGCTGGGCGCGCACGAGGCCGCCGATCAGGCGCAGCACCGTGGTCTTGCCGCCGCCCGAGCCGCCCATGACCGCGACCACCTGACCGCGCCGAAAGCGCATGTTCAGTCCGGACAGGACGAGCCGGTCGCCGCCGTAGCCGAAGTCGACGTCGCGCAGCTCCAGAAGGGTCTCAGAGTTTGAGGGCACGTAGCAGGCAGTCCATTTACACGAAGGCCGGATTATAGGGCCATCGTGTGAATGCTGCCGTGACACGCCCAAGCCCCTTGATACAAGTCGGGCAACCCCGAGGGGCTCCGCGGCTCGCTCCTCGCCGACAGCCGCGTCTGGGGGCGCGGCCAATGGCGAGGCGGGCTAATTATTGCGTAAACGCGTTGCGCAACGCAGCAACGGCGGCAGCCGGGTCGGCGGCCTCGGTGACCGCGCGCACGACCGCCGCGCTGGGCGCCCGCGTGGCGAGCACGGCAGGCAGCGCGGCGAAGTCGATGCCGCCGATCGCGACCATCGGCACCACGCCGTCGAGCAGCAACACGTAGCGCGCGAGGCGTGCGAGCCCCTGGGGCGCGGTCGGCATCGCCTTGGTCGTGGTGGCGAACACGGCGCCGCACGCGATGTAGCTCGGCCGGAAATGCAGTGCGGTGAGCATCTCGAAATAGCCGTGCGTCGAAAGACCGAGGCGGATGCCCGAGGCGGCGAGCGCGGCCAGATCCGCCTCGCGCAGATCCTCCTGCCCCAGGTGCACGCCGTACGCGCCCGCGGCCATCGCCGCCTGCCAATGGTCGTTGATGAACAACTGCGCGCCGTGCTTGCGCCCCGCCGCAACGCAGCGCTCGATCTCTTGCGTGAGCGCAGCGGACTTCGGCTGCTTGCTGCGCAGCTGCACGGTCTTCACGCCGTAGTCGAGCACGCGCTCGACCCAGTCGGCGGTGGGCAGCACGGGATAGAGGCCGAGCTTCGCGGGACACGGCGCAAACGGCTGCGCGGGCGCCGCCGGCAGACCGAGCACGCGCGGAAAGCGGGCGATGTCGACGGGCCACGCGTCGGCCTGCTGCTCGTCGCCGTCGCGCCAGGCGAGCGCCAGCACGAGCGCGTCGTGCGGATCGAAGCCGCAGTCGAGGAACGCCGCGAGCGCCGGGATCCAGTCTTCGGCAAGCGCGCCCTCGAGCGCGTAGCGCTCGCCGCCCAGATGCAGCGTTGCGCGGCCGGACGCCGGCGTCCCAGCAGCCTCGATCACGCCCGCGCCATCGGTCATCCAGCGCGCGATATTCGCGAGATGCGGCCCGGCGTCGGTCACGACGATCAGGTCACCACCGTTGGGCGCGTCGGGCGGCGTGAGGCACAGGCGCCACGGGGCGTGCGTGGGCGCCCAGTCGCCGAGGCGCGCGCGAATGCGCTCCGCCGTTTCGGTGAGCTCGTCCGCGGGCGGCCAGAACAGCTCGCGGTCCTTGAGTCGCAGCGTTTGAGTCATTGCTTGCCTCCATCCTGATGCCAGAACGGCATGCCGACCACTGGCGTGCTCGCCACGGCCGCCTCGCGCTCGGCCATCGGCCCGGCGAGAAATGCGGTGCGGCCCGCCTCGACGCCCAGCGCGAACGCGCGCGCCATCGCGTCGGGGTGCGTGGCCTGTGCCACGGCCGTGTTCAGCAGCACGCCGTCGAAGCCCCACTCCATCACTTGCGCCGCGTGCGACGGCAAGCCGAGGCCCGCGTCGACGATCAGCGGCACGTCGGGCAAGCGCTCGCGCAGCACGCGCAGGCCGTACGGATTGATCACACCCTTGCCCGTGCCGATGGGCGCGCCCCACGGCATCAGCGCCTCGCAGCCCGCGTCGAGCAGACGCCGGCCGATCACGAGGTCTTCGGTGCAGTACGGCAGCACCTTGAAGCCGTCCTTCACGAGGCGCGAGGCGGCTTCGATCAGGCCCACCGGGTCCGGCTGCAGCGTGTAGTCGTCGCCGATCAGCTCGAGCTTGATCCAGTCGGTTTCGAAGACTTCGCGCGCCATGTGCGCCGTCGTCACCGCCTCGTTGACGGTGAGACAGCCCGCCGTGTTCGGCAGGAACGGCACGCCGTGGCGCTTGAGCAAGTCGAAAAAGCCGGCAACTGCGGTGCCGTCGTTCATCTGGCGGCGCAGTGCAACGGTGATCATGCCGGGGCGAGCGGCCTCCATCGAATCGGAGAGCGCTTGCAGCGACGGATAGCGCGAGGTGCCGAGCAGCACGCGGCTCGCGAACGTTTCGCCGTAGAGCGTGAGGGCGTCGGCGGTCTGGATGGTAGTCATGGCGTGAATCCTGGGCGGGTGGCGACGCACGGGCGGCGCGCGGGGTACCTAAAGCCGCAACAAAAGCAGCGACAAAAGCGGGCTGATCGCGCGCGCGATCAGCCGCCGGCCACCGGGCTGACGACGTCGAGGCGGTCACCCGCCGAAAGCGTGCGCGCACCGTGCTGGGTGCGCGTCACGAAATCGCCGTTCACGGCGACGGCAAACGGCGGACGCGCACCGAATGCGGCGAGCGCATCGGCAACGGTCGCGCCTTCGGGCAGCGTGAGCGGCTTCTGGTTGATCTGAATATCCATGGCAATTCGTCTGACTACGTTGTTTCCGGCAAGGCGCAAACCATGCGCCTCATCTCCTGTTTGCGGTGTCGCGCTCGCGGGCCTTCGCTGTCGCCCGGCCCGCCAGCGCACTCACGTCGCTTCAAGGCCTCTCAAGGAGGCTCAAGCGGGCTCAAGCGGGCTCGCGCGCGCCCTGCATGTGGCGAGCGTGCAGCATCGACGCCCAGCGCGATTCGTGGCGCAGCGACTCGAAGGCGTCGGCATCGGCGAGCTGGCCCGCCAGCAGCGCCTGGGCGACGCGCACCGCTTCGTCGGCCACAGCGGGCGCGATCATGAAGCCGTGGCGATAGAGCCCGTTCACGCGCAGCGTCTCGCCGCCGTCCCAGATGAGCGCGGGACGATGATCGGGAAGCGTCGGTCGGCACTGCGAATTGAGCTCGAGAATACGCGCCTCGCCGAACGCCGGATGCACGGCGAACGCCGCGCTCAGCAATTCGAGCGCCGAGCGCACGCTCACGGGCGAGCGGTCCTCGCCCTCGATCTCGGTTGCGCCGATCACATAGAGATCGTCCTGTTTCGGCGCGATATACAGCGGATAGCGCGGGTGCAGCAAGCGCACGGGGCGCTTGAGGCCGATGCCCGGTGCGTGCACGCGCGCCACTTCCCCGCGAATGCCGCGCAGCGCAGGCAGCACGGGCTTGGCGCCGAGGCCCCGGCAGTCGATCGTCACGCGTGCGCGCGGCAGGCTCGCGTCGTCCACGCTCGTGTGCCAGTGCGTTTCTGCGCCGCGTTGCTCGAGGCCCGCGGCCAGCGCCGCCAGCGCCTGACGGTTGTCGAGCTGCCCTTCGCCGCCAAGCAGCCAGCCGCGCGCGAAGCGCCCGGCGAGCGCCGGCTCGGCGGCGTCGAGCTGCGCGCCCTGCAGTGTCGTGAAATTCGCGTCGGCAAGCTCGCGTGGCGCGTTTGCGCGCACGCGGCGCTCGAACAAGGGCGCCTCGGTGCGGTCGGCGTGATGCCAGACCACGAGCGTGCCGTTGCGCTGGAAAAACACGGGCTCGGGCAGCTCGGCGAGAATGCGCGGCCATGTCTCGAGCGAGGCGACGCCCAGCTCGGTGATCAACAGCTCGGCGACAGCGGCCTCGGCGAGCGGCGCGAGCATGGCCGCCGCGATCCAGGCGGCCGACTCCCCGCCCTCGGGCCCGCCGCGCTCGTAGAGCGCCACGCGATGCCCCGCGCCCGCGAGGCGCCACGCAACGAGGCGTCCGCATAGCCCGCCGCCTAGCACGGCAAAATCAGGCAATGCTGACGAGGCGCGCACGGGCGTCTGGCCGCCGGCCAAAACCGGGGAATGATCAGAATAAGGTGCAGAAGAGGCGGTCATCGTATCCCTTTCGTACGGCAACAAGCATGCGTACCCAAGGACGAAACCGGCTGGCAAGGCCGGCCGTGCAAACGACGCGAAGCGCAAAAAAATCACTATGCGCAGCGCGTGCTGCCCGGCGGGAATCTGGACGCCTGAACGAATCCAGTCGAATCGACTGATCAATGGCGCGAGCAAGACTTTCCGGAAACTTCCCGCGCCGGTATTACCCGGATCGGGTGCGAAGGGTCTCTCTCAGCCTCACTGCGGCATGCCAGGCATACCGGTGAAGCACCCCTGTTTCGTCAGCGGTCATTAGACCACAAAAGACGCGCGCGCCGCAAACGGGCCGGGCGCCAGGCGTTTGCGCTCTGGCACAATGCCCAAACCGGTGCAAACCGCCCAGCTTGCGCGGGCGGTGAGACAATGTCGAACCCCCACACGCAGCCTTGCGCGTGATCCCGCGCGAGGCGACCGGAAGCCGCGCGCGTGCCATTAAGACTCGCTTAAGCGGCTCGGGACACAATCGCAGCGCCACGGCGCCGCGTACGGCGGACATCGTCTATTCCGGCCGCGGGCCGGCACAACATCAGGACGCACATGACCAACCTCACTCCCCGCGCCACGCCGGATCAGAACGAGCATCACAAGATCACGGCCTGGAGTCTGATCAAGCCCTACTGGGTGTCCGAGGAACGCTGGATCGCCTGGGGCCTGCTCGTCACGATCATCGCGATGAACCTCGCCGTCGTGGGGATCAACGTGCGGCTCAACAGCTGGAACGCGGACTTCTACAACGCCCTGCAAAACAAGGACGTCAAACAGTTTCCGCATCTGCTGATGATCTTCACCGTGCTCGCGTTCGGATTCATCATCCTCGCGGTGTACGGAAGGTATCTGCGCCAGATGCTCGGCTTTCGCTGGCGCCAGTGGCTCACGACGCGCTTCCTGAACGATTGGCTCGGCCAGAGCGCGTTCTACCGCATCGAGCGCGACCGCCTCGCCGACAACCCCGACCAGCGGATCAGCGACGACCTACAATCGTTCGCCACCACCACGCTCTCGCTCACGCTCGACCTGCTCTCGACGGTCGTCACGCTGGTCTCGTTCATCACGATTCTCTGGTCGCTCGCCGGCGCGCTCACCTTCGCGCTCGGCAGCACGCCCATCACGATTCCGGGCTACATGGTCTGGGCCGCCGCGCTCTACGCCGTGTTCGGCTCGCTCGTGATCCAGAAGGTCGGCCACCCGCTCGTGTCGATCAATTACCAGCAGCAGAAAGTGGAGGCGGACTTCCGCTTCGGCCTCATCCGCCTGCGCGAGAACGCCGAGCCGATCGCGCTCTACGACGGCATGGAAACCGAGCGCAACAACGCGCAAGGCCTGTTCGCGCACATCAAGGACAACTGGTGGCGCGTGATGAAGTACACCAAGCGCCTCACCTTCGTGCTGAGCTTCTACGGCCAGATCGCCATCATCTTCCCGCTCGTGGTGGCCGCGCCGCGCTACTTCGCGGGCGCCTTCACCTTCGGCGTGCTGATGCAGATCTCGCAGGCGTTCGGCACCGTGAGCGACTCGTTCTCGTGGTTCATCAACAGTTACTCCACCCTCGTCGAATGGCGCGCCACGGTGAACCGTCTGCGCGAATTCGTGCGCGTGGTGCACTCGCCGCGCCTGAAAGAAAGCGTCTCGCCCGCGACCGAGCACGGCGGCATCAACCTGCACTACGTGGACGCGGGCGAGCTCACCACCGAGCATCTGAAGCTCGCGCTGCCCAACGGCACGCCGCTCTCCGAAGTGCGCAACATCGCCATCAAGCCCGGCTCGCGCTGGCTCGTGCGCGGCCCGTCGGGCGCGGGCAAGAGCACGCTGATACGCGCGCTCGCGGGCCTCTGGCCGTTCGGCGAAGGCTCGATCGACGCCCCCGTGGACGCGCGCATGATGTTCATCCCGCAGCAGAGCTATCTGCCGATCGGCACGCTCAAGGCCGCGCTCACCTACCCCTCGGCCGCCGGCGACTA
Organism: Paraburkholderia silviterrae; assembly: GCF_004353915.1. Lineage (GTDB taxonomy): Bacteria > Pseudomonadota > Gammaproteobacteria > Burkholderiales > Burkholderiaceae > Paraburkholderia > Paraburkholderia silviterrae. The sequence continues at coordinate 79,690 of NZ_SMRP01000021.1, forward strand.
CAGCGACGAAGATTGCCGCGAGGCACTGCGCGCATGCCGGCTGGAAGACTACGTGGGGCGCCTGCACGAGTCGGCACACTGGACGCGCGTGCTCTCGCCGGGCGAGCAGCAGCGGCTTGCGGGCGCACGCGTGCTGCTGCACAAGCCCGATTACCTGTTCCTCGACGAAGCGACGAGCGCGCTCGACCCCGACAACGAAAGCCGTCTCTACAAGCTCTTCATGGAGCGCCTGCCGAAGGCGGCGATCGTGAGCGTGGCGCACCGCGAGTCGCTCGCCGCCTACCATCACGAGACACTCGAAATCGAGCGCATGCCTGAAGAGCGGGTCGCGGCGTGAACACAGGCCGCGGCGCCAATATCGAGCGTGTCGTCCTGATCACGGGCGCGGGCTCGGGTATTGGCGCGGCGCTCGCCCGGCGTCTCGCCGCCCCCGGGGTCGCGCTGATGCTGCATGCACGCGGCGCCGACGAGCCGGCGCGTGCACGGCTTGCCGCCGTCGCGGCCGAGTGCGAGGCACAAGGCGCCACCTGCTCGACGGCCTGCGCCGATCTGGCCGATGCTGGCGCGGCCGCGCAGCTCGTTCAAACCACGCTCGCGCGCTTTTCCACGCTCGATCAGCTGGTCGCCAACGCGGGCCACGCGCAGCGTCAGACGCTCGCGGCGCTCGAGCCCGACGCGCTTGCCGCCACCTTTGCCGCGATGCCGGCCGCGTTCGCGGCGCTCGTGCGACAGGCACGGACGGCGCTAACGCGCTCGGCGCACGCCCGCGTGGTGGCGGTGAGCTCGTTCGTCGCGCACCGCTACCGTGCCGACGCGCCGTTCGCGGCCACCGCGGCTGCCAAGGCCGCGCTCGAATCGCTCGCGAAAAGCGCCGCCGCCGAACTCGCGCCGCACGGCGTGACGGTGAACTGCGTGGCGCCCGGCTACACGCGCAAGGACAACGGCCCGACGCCCGAAAACGCGCCCGCGTGGGCGCGCGCCGCCGAGGCGACGCCGCTTGGCCGCGTGGCCGAGCCCGCAGACGTCGCCGAGCTCATCGCCTTTTTGCTGTCCGACGCCGCGCGCCACATCACCGGGCAGACGATCCACGTCGATGGCGGCCTGACGCTGGGCTGAGCGCCGGCGAAACGGGCCCAAAAGCGGGCCCCGAAGCGGGCTCCGAAACGGGCCAAGAAGCGGGCCGAGAAGCGAGCCGCAACGAGCAGGCAAGCGAGCCTCGAAGCGCACGAGGCAGCACGCCAGCAAGCGCACCAGGCGGGCATCGCTTGTCCCACAACATTCCCGGCTTTCATCTTCCCTCGCCCGCGCGCCACATCGCACCGTAAAATAGCGCGGTTCGAGCGCCTGCAGCGGCGCCCGATGCGGGCCGAGACAGGCCCCGGCGGGCCCAAGCGCGTCTTATGCGCGCTGTGCATCACCCATCCCCGCTGCCCGATATGCCGGACACCGCACGCGCGATCTGCCTGTTTCATCAGTCGTTGCGCGCACAATAAATAGGGGGAGACGACGCGATGGGATCTTTTCAGTGGTTCAGGGAGCTGAACGAGCGCGAGCGTCGCACGCTCTACGCCGGCTTCGGCGGCTATGCGGTCGACGCGTTCGACTTCATGATTTACTCGTTCCTGATCCCGACGCTCATTGCCGCCTGGGGCATGACCAGGAGCGAGGCGGGCATGATCGCGACGAGCTCACTGATCTCCTCCGCGCTCGGCGGCTGGCTTGCAGGCATCCTCGCCGACCGCTACGGCCGCGTGCGCGTGCTGCAGTGGACCATCGCCACGTTCGCGCTCTTCACCTTTCTTTCCGGCTTCACGCATTCGTTCTGGCAACTGCTCGCCACGCGCACGCTGCAGGGCATCGGCTTCGGCGGCGAATGGTCGGTTGTCACGATCATGATGGCCGAGACGATCCGCTCGCCGCAGCACCGCGCGAAAGCCGTGGGCACCGTGCAGAGCAGCTGGTCGTTCGGCTGGGGCGCCGCCGCCATTCTCTACTGGGCGTTCTTCGCCCTGCTGCCCGAACAGTACGCGTGGCGCGCGTGCTTCTGGATCGGCATCCTGCCTGCGCTGTGGATTCTCTACGTGCGCCGCAATGTGAGCGACCCCGAAGTATTCCTGCAGACGCGCCGCGAGCGCGAACGCGGCGAAACGCACGGCCATTTCCTGCAGATTTTCGCGCCCGCGCACCTCGCCACGACGCTGCTCGGCAGCGCACTGTGCACCGGCATGCTCGGCGGCTACTACGCGATCACCACGTGGCTCCCCACGTATCTGAAAACCGTGCGCCATCTGTCGGTGTTCAACACGAGCGGCTATCTGATCGTGTTGATCGTCGGCTCCTTCACGGGCTATATCGTCGGCGCGATCCTCTGCGACAAGATCGGGCGGCGCGCGTCCTTCATCCTGTTCGCCATCGGCTCGTTCGCGCTCGGCATGGCCTACACCATGCTACCCATCACCGATACCGCTATGCTGCTGCTCGGTTTTCCGCTCGGCATCGTCGTGCAGGGCATTTTCGCGGGCATCGGCGCCTATCTTTCCGAGCTCTACCCGAATGCGATCCGCGGCTCGGGCCAGGGCTTCTGCTACAACCTCGGGCGCGGCCTCGGCTCGTTCTTTCCGATCCTCGTCGGCACGCTCGCGCAAACCACGACGCTCGTGAAGGCGATCGGCGCCGTGGCCGGCGCGGGCTATCTGCTCGTGATCGTGTCAGCCCTGTGCCTGCCCGAAACAAAGGGCAAGGTGCTGGCCGGAGCCGAAGCTGCGACAGGCAACGCGACCGCGACCGCCCACCCCTCTGTGGACTCCGCTGCACCATGAGCCCGAACGTGCTGCAATACCGTCCGTCCCCGTCTCCCTCACTACGACCGGCATGAAAACGATCGTCCTCGGCGCCGGTGTGATCGGCGTTGCTACTGCGTATTACCTGAGCGAACGGGGCTGCGACGTCACAGTCATCGAGCGCGAGCCTGGCGTCGCGCTCGGCACGAGCTTCGGCAACGCCGGCGTGATCGCGCCAGGGTATGTCACGCCGTGGGCCGCGCCGGGCATGCCGGCCAAGCTCCTCAAGTACCTGCTCAAGCCCACCTCGCCGCTCATTTTCCGGCCCACGCTCGACCCCGCGCAGTGGCGCTGGATCGCGCGCTGGCTACGCGAATGCGACCTCGCGCGCTTTCGCGTGAACAAGCAGCGCATGCAGCGCATCGCCTACTACAGCCGCACGTGCCTGCACACGTTCCGTGCGCAGCACGCGTTCGAGTACGGGCGCAGCCAGGGCTACCTGCAACTCTTTCGCAGCGACTACGACCTCGAGCTCGCACAACCCGCGCTGGGCGTGCTGCGCGATGCAGGCATCGTCTACCGCGAGCTGGACGCCGCGGGGTGCGCACAGGTCGAGCTGGGCCTCGCGTGGTCGCGCGTGAAGCCCGTGGCCGGCATCTATCTGCCCGACGACGAGGCCGGCGACTGCGCACGCTTCACGCGCGAGTTGCGCGCCGTGTGCGAGCGGCGCGGCGTGAAGTTCGTCTTCGACACCGAAGTGCTCGCGCTCGAAGCCACGGGCGGCAAGGTGAGCGGCGTGCGCGTGCGGCCCGTGCCGGGGCGGCGCACGGCGAACAACCGCCGCGAGCTGCGGGAGCAGCGCCGCGAGCAACGCCGCGCACCCGCCGAAGTGCTGCGCCCCGCCGACTTGAACGAGGTGGCCGATACCGAGCCGCAGACCCTCGCCGCCGACGCCGTCGTGGTCGCACTGGGCGTGGAGAGCGCGGCGCTCCTCGCGCCGCTTGGCGTGCGGGTGCCGCTTTATCCGGTGAAGGGCTATTCGGCCACGCTGCCCGTCGTCGACGAGCAGAAGGCGCCGCGCGCCGCGCTCATGGACGAGTCGCTCAAGACGGCCATCACGCGCTTCGGACCCTACCTGCGCGTGGCCGGCACGGCAGAGCTCGGCAACCACCGCGCGACGCTGCGCGAGCAGGCGCTGCACACGCTCATGAAAGTGCTCGACGACTGGTTCCCGCACGCGGCCACGCCTTCTTCCGCACAGTTCTGGGTCGGGCGCCGGCCGATGGTGCCCGACGGCGCACCGCTGCTCGGCCACTCAGGCGTGCAAGGGCTGTGGCTGAACGTCGGCCACGGCTCGACCGGCTGGGCGATGTCGATGGGCTCGGGACGGGTGGTCGCCGATCTCATCGCCGGACGCGTGCCGGAGATCGATCTCGACGGGTTGACGCTGGAACGGTATCGGCGGCGGGGTGCGGGTTGAGTGATGTGGGGCTGGCTTGTGGATCGAACCCGTGTCAGCCGCCTGCCCATCAAGGGGCTTGCGTATTTGCCGGCTTCGGGTTGTCCTGCCGATACGTGTGATTGGGCTTGCTGACCAGTCGCCTGACTTGCGCATCCAGCTCCTTGCTGTGATACAGGTCCAGGCATTTAAGCATGTCGAATCTGACGTCCTTTATTTCCGCATCGGCCAGCGGGTTGTGGTAATCGCGCGCAAGGTAACTTTCAACCAAAGCCTTGATCGCATCTGGTGCCTTATCCAGGTCGTAATAAGTCCAGTCGCGCAACGCACTGACGCTACTCCCCGCATCGATTGCAGCGTCTTTATCGTTTTTGTAAGCTGTTGCTATGCAGGTGGCCAGAACCATATCCTTGAAGTTCTGCGCATAGGTGCGCGTCGCAGCTTGTGGCGATGTACGCACCTCGTCTTTTGCATAACCGATTGACGCCCACAGAGTGAGGGCCGCCACAGCTAACGTGCCCATCAGCAGGCTCTTCTTCACGGCAGGCTCCAGAAGTTTGCGCGGTCCGTGCGATATTTCCCTTCTGGTTCGTTGAAGTAGCAATGGTCGTAGCAGTTGCTGCCGTTGAACAGCGTCGCATGCCCAGCGGCGTCTGACCATCCGGAAACTTCAAACAGGATTACCCCTCTTTTCCCGGCAAGTGCTCCACCGCCCCGTGGCGGATATTGAATGACCTCCGGCTTCCCCCATTGCCGCTTGAGAAAGGCAATGAGGTCTTTCACACGGAAAAAATACTGGCGCTTGTCTGCGCCGGACACGGTTTTCCCCGGAATGGCCGGAATGACAAGCCCAGACTGATTCAAGATGTAGCTCATGCGAACTGCACAGGTATTGCTCCATCGCAGCCCCGGATCCGGGTTGTCAATATTCTTTTCGACGTTACCGCCAATCAGTTGAGCCACCTTGGCCGCAGAGTTCGCGGGGTCGTAAATTCGTATGGAAGCTGCCCAAGCCATTGAAAAAGACGGTCGACCCATTATTCATCCTTTTATGGTTGAGGGATATTCACCACTTAAAGCCGACGTCGGTTTCCGGCATCGACAAAGGTCCATCATAAACCTTTGCCTGCATGACTGATTTTATAGATACTGACGCGCATCTAATCACCCCCATATTCGCATCGATTAATGGGAGAAACGCTCTTAGTACAAGTTAGCTGATGGACACGCTCGCCAGCGCCTCATAACGCGCGCCCTGTCGCGCGAGCGTGCTCGAATAGAGCACGAGCGAAGTAAACCGCAGCGGCGGCAGCGCCTGCGCCACCCCATCGGGTGGCGCACCGCGCGCGTCGCGCGCGAAACGCGCCAACGTGATGTGTGGCCGGAAGGCGCGCGCATCGAGCGGCAAGCCCACTTCGCCCATCAAGGAGCGCACCCGCCAGTCGAGTGCCGTGAACGCTTCGGACATGGCCAGCACGGCCACCATCAGACGCGGCTGCGCACGGCCCGGCCAGCATTCGATCTTCGTGACTGGCGCGGGCGGCAGAGGCGCCGCGTGCTCCGCGAGACGCTGCGCGAGCGTTTCGCCCTGCACGAACGACATCGCGCCGATGAACGCCACCGTCAAGTGCAGTTGCGCATAGGGCACCCGGCGTGCGTTGGGCGGCACGTCGAGCGCGGCGAGGGCATCGCGCGAGGGCGCATCCGGCGCGAGCGCGACGAAGCAGCGCCGCCATTGATCGATCTCGCGGGCTTCGGACATGATCGGCAGGCCTCGGGGGGGCGGACAATCGTCTCATGGTAACGCGCCTGCCCGGCGTGGTGCGCCCGTGACAACCCGCAGCGTGACTCGCGAGATTAGGGGGATATCGGCGCAGATCGACGAAAAAAAACGGGCCACCCTTGCGGGGGCCCGGCTTCGAGGTGTTACAGCTTGTCGTCTCCCCACGTCCCCCACGTTCTTTGGCAAAGCGCGAGGGACTGGCTCTCTCCCGCCTTAGCGCGGCAGCTCCGAGCTGCCCATCAGATACGCATCGACGGAGCGCGCACACTGACGGCCTTCACGGATCGCCCACACCACGAGCGACTGGCCGCGGCGCATATCGCCGGCGGTGAAGACCTTGTCGACCGACGTGTAGTACGCCTTCTCGCCCTCGGTCGAGGCGCGGACGTTACCGCGCGCGTCCTTCTCGACGCCGAACGCTTCAAGCACCGGCGAGACCGGCTGCGTGAAGCCCATGGCGAGCAGCACGAGATCGGCTTTCATTTCGAACTCCGAACCCGGCACTTCGACCATCTTGCCGTCCTTCCACTCGACGCGCGCAGCGATGAGCTTCTCGACCTTGCCGTTCTTGCCTTCGAAGCGCTTCGTGGCGACCGCCCAGTCGCGCGAGCAACCTTCCTCGTGCGACGACGAGGTGCGCAGCTTGACCGGCCAGTACGGCCAGACGAGCGGCTTGTTCTCTTCCTCGGGCGGCTGCGGCAGCAGCTCGAACTGCGTGACGCTCTTCGCGCCGTGACGGTTCGACGTGCCCACGCAATCGGAGCCCGTATCGCCGCCACCGATCACGACCACGTGCTTGCCCTTGGCCACCAGCTGGTCGGCAAGCTTGTCGCCCGCGTTGACCTTGTTCTGCTGCGGCAGGAACTCCATCGCGTAGTAGATGCCTTGCATCTCGCGGCCCGGCACAGGCAGATCGCGCGGCGTTTCCGAGCCGCCTGCGATCACCACGGCGTCGAACTGTTCCTTCAGCTCATCGGGCGTGATGGTTTGCTTGGCCGTATTGCCGATGTACGCAGGCAACTCGCCCTTGCCGATGAAAACGTTGGTGCGGAACGTCACGCCTTCGGCTTCCATCTGGCGCATGCGGCGGTCGATCAGCCACTTCTCGAGCTTGAAATCGGGAATGCCGTAGCGCAGCAGACCGCCGATGCGGTCGTTCTTCTCGAACACGGTCACGTCGTGGCCGGCGCGCCCGAGTTGCTGCGCAGCGGCGAGGCCCGCGGGGCCCGAGCCGACCACGGCCACTTTCTTGCCCGTCTTGTGCTTCGTGACTTGCGGCGCGACCCAGCCTTCGGCCCAGGCCTTGTCGATGATCGCGTGCTCGATCGACTTGATGCCGACGGGATCGTTATTGATGCCGAGCGTGCACGCCGCTTCGCACGGCGCCGGGCAGATGCGGCCCGTGAACTCGGGGAAGTTGTTGGTCGAGTGCAGGACTTCGATCGCGCTCTTCCAGTCCTGGCGGAACACGAGGTCGTTGAAGTCCGGAATGATGTTGTTGACCGGGCAGCCGTTGTTGCAAAACGGGATGCCGCAGTCCATGCAGCGCGCGCCCTGGACCTTAGCGTCGGCGTCGGAGAGCGCCGCCACGAATTCCTTGTAGTGCTTCACGCGCGTGAGCGGTGCTTCGTACGCCTCATGCTGGCGCTCGAACTCGAGAAAACCGGTTGCCTTACCCATTTGGTTCTCGTCTATCTAATCTATTCGGTGAGGGGGACAGCGCCCGCCGCCGCGTATTCAGATCGCGCGGCGGGCGCTCCTTCGTCTTGATGTCGTCGTTGTGGCTCAGTTAGCGAGTCAAGCGGCCAGTTCTTCCTGGTTCGCCTTCTTCGCGCCAAGCTCGCCCAGCGCGCGCTTGTATTCCGTCGGGAACACCTTCACGAACTGGCGGCGCGCCGCATCCCAGTTTTCCAGCAGCGCCTTCGCACGCGGCGAGCCGGTGAACTGGAAGTGACGCTCGACGAGTCCCTTGAGCATTGCTTCGTCGGTCTGGCCCGTGTGCCACAGCGCGCGGTCCACGGTGCGCTCCTGCTCGGCCTGTTGCAGCACCGGATCGAGCGCGACCATCGACTTGTTGCACTTGCCGGCGAAGGTGCCGTCCGGGTCGTAGACGTAGGCCACGCCGCCCGACATGCCGGCGGCGAAGTTACGGCCCGTCTCGCCGAGCACGACCACCGTGCCGCCCGTCATGTACTCGCAGCCGTGGTCGCCCGTGCCTTCCACGATGGCCGTCGCGCCCGAGTTACGCACCGCGAAGCGCTCGCCCGCCACGCCGCGCAGGAAGGCTTCGCCTTCGAGCGCGCCGTACAGCACCGTGTTGCCGCAGATGATGTTTTCTTCGGACTTGCCACGGAAATCGTTGGTAGGACGGATGATGATGCGGCCGCCCGAGAGGCCCTTGCCCACGTAGTCGTTGCCGTCGCCGACCAGGTCCAGCGTGATGCCGCGTGCGAGGAACGCGCCGAAGCTCTGGCCCGCCGTGCCCTTCAACTGGATATGGATCGAGTCGTCGGGCAGACCGTCGTGACCGTACTTCTTCGCGACCACGCCCGAGAGCATCGCGCCCACCGTGCGGTTCACGTTGCGCACCGGCTGGATGAACGAGACGTGCTCGCCGCTCTCGATCGCGGCCTTGGCCTTCTCGATCAGCGTGTGATCGAGCGCGCGGTCCAGGCCGTGATCCTGGGTGTCGACGTGCTTGCGAGCGACTTCAACGGCAACCTGCGGCTGATAGAACACGCGCGAGAAGTCGAGGCCCTTCGCCTTCCAGTGCTCCACGCCCTTGCGGGTGTCGAGCAGATCCGAGCGGCCGACGAGATCGTCGAACTTGCGGATGCCCAGTTGCGCCATGATTTCGCGCACTTCTTCAGCGATGAAGAAGAAGAAGTTGACGACGTGCTCGGGCTGGCCCGAGAACTTCGCGCGCAACACCGGATCTTGCGTGGCGACGCCGACCGGGCAGGTGTTCAGATGGCACTTGCGCATCATGATGCAGCCCTGCACGACGAGCGGCGCCGTCGCGAAGCCGAATTCATCGGCGCCGAGCAGCGCGCCGATCACCACGTCGCGGCCCGTCTTCATCTGGCCGTCGGCCTGCACGCGAATGCGGCCGCGCAGCTGGTTGAGCACGAGCGTCTGCTGGGTTTCGGCGAGACCGAGTTCCCACGGCGTGCCGGCGTGCTTGAGCGACGAGAGCGGCGAGGCGCCCGTGCCGCCATCGTGGCCGGCGATCACGACGTGATCGGCCTTGGCCTTGGCGACGCCCGCTGCCACCGTGCCCACGCCCACTTCCGAGACCAGCTTCACCGAGATCGACGAAACCGGGTTCACGTTCTTCAAGTCGTGAATGAGCTGCGCCAGGTCTTCGATCGAGTAGATGTCGTGGTGCGGCGGCGGCGAGATGAGGCCCACGCCCGGCACCGAGTAACGCAGCTTGCCGATGTACTCCGAAACCTTGTGGCCCGGCAGCTGGCCGCCTTCGCCCGGCTTCGCGCCCTGCGCCATCTTGATCTGGATCTGGTCCGCCGACGACAGATACTCCGCCGACACACCAAAGCGGCCCGACGCGACCTGCTTGATCTTCGAGCGCAGCGAGTCGCCATCCTTCAGCGGGATGTCCTTGACGACTTCCGGCCCGATGATCGACTGCATCGTGTCGCCGTTCTTGATCGGAATGCCGCGCAATTCGTTGCGATAGCGCTTCTCGTCTTCGCCGCCTTCACCGGTGTTCGACTTGCCGCCGATGCGGTTCATCGCGACAGCGAGCGTGGCATGCGCCTCGGTCGAAATCGAGCCGAGCGACATCGCGCCCGTGGCGAAGCGCTTGACGATCTCCTTGGCCGGCTCGACGTCGTCGATCGAGATCGCGCGCGTCGGGTCGAAGTGGAACTCGAACAGGCCGCGGAACGTCATGTGACGCTTCGTCTGGTCGTTGATGAGGTGCGCGTATTCCTTGTACGTCTGGTACGAGTTGCTGCGAGCCGAGTGCTGGAGTTTGGCGATCGCGTCCGGCGTCCACATGTGGTCTTCGCCGCGCACGCGGTAGGCGTACTCGCCGCCCGCGTCGAGCATGTTCGCGAGGATCGGGTTGTCGCCGAACGCGTCGCGGTGCATACGGATCGCTTCTTCGGCCACTTCGAAGAGGCCAATGCCGCCCACCTTCGATGCCGTGCCCTTGAAGTACTTCTGCACGAGGTCGTCCGCGAGGCCGACCGCTTCGAAGATCTGCGCGCCCGTGTACGACATGTACGTGGAGATGCCCATCTTCGACATCACCTTGAGCAGGCCCTTGCCCACTGCCTTGGTGAAGTTGTAGACAGCCTTGTCCGACGACAGATCGCCCTTGAGACCCTGCGCCATCTGCGCGAGCGTTTCCATCGCGAGGTACGGGTGCACGGCTTCCGCGCCAAAACCCGCGAGCAGCGCGAAGTGGTGCGTTTCACGCGCCGAACCCGTTTCCACGACGAGACCCGTGCTCGTGCGCAGACCGTGCTGCACGAGATGCGAGTGGATGGCCGAGGTGGCGAGCAGCGCGGGAATAGCGACGTTATCGCGGTCCGCGCGGCGGTCCGAGACGATCAGGATGTTGTAGCCCGACTTGACCGCATCGACGGCTTCCGCGCACAGCGAAGCGAGACGCGCCTCGATGCCTTCCTTGCCCCAGGCCACCGGGTAGCAGATGTTCAGCTCATAGGAGCTGAACTTGCCGCCCGTGTACTGCTCGATCGCGCGGATCTTTGCGATGTCCTTGAAGTCGAGCACCGGCTGCGACACTTCGAGACGCATCGGCGGGTTGATGTTGTTGGTGTCGAGCAGGTTCGGCTTCGGGCCGATGAACGACACGAGCGACATCACCAGGTTCTCGCGGATCGGGTCGATCGGCGGGTTCGTGACCTGGGCGAACAGCTGCTTGAAGTAGTTGAAGAGCGTCTTGTTCTTGTTGGACATGACCGCCAGCGGCGAGTCGTTGCCCATCGAGCCAACAGCCTCCTCACCCGACATCGCCATCGGCGCCATCAGGAACTTGAGGTCTTCCTGGGTGTAGCCAAACGCCTGCTGACGGTCGAGCAGCGCGGCGGCTTCGGCGCGCGCCGTTGCGACGTCTTCGGCCTTCGGCTCGATCTCGTCGAGCTTGATGCGCACGGCGTCGATCCAGCTCTTGTAGGGCTTCGCGTTGGCGAGGTTGTCCTTGAGCTCCTTGTCGTCGATGATGCGGCCGTGCTCCATGTCGATCAGGAACATCTTGCCCGGCTGCAGGCGCCACTTCTTGACGATCTTCGATTCGGGGATCGGCAGCGTGCCGGCTTCCGAGGCCATGATGACCAGGTCGTCGTCGGTGACGATGTAGCGCGCCGGACGCAGGCCGTTACGGTCGAGCGTCGCGCCGATCTGGCGGCCGTCGGTGAAGGCGATCGCGGCGGGGCCGTCCCACGGCTCCATCATGGCGGCGTGGTATTCGTAGAACGCGCGGCGGTTCTCGTCCATCAGCGTGTGCTGCTCCCACGCTTCCGGGATCATCATCATGACCGCGTGCACGAGCGGGTAGCCCGCCATCACGAGCAGTTCGAGACAGTTGTCGAACGAGGCGGTGTCGGACTGGCCCGGATAGATCAGCGGCCAGAGCTTGGGCAGGTCGTCGCCGAGCACGTGCGAGGCGATCGCGCCGGTACGGGCGTTCAGCCAGTTCACGTTGCCCTTCACGGTGTTGATTTCACCGTTGTGGGCGATCATGCGGTACGGGTGAGCCAGCTCCCACGCCGGGAAGGTGTTCGTGGAGAAGCGCTGGTGCACGAGCGCGAGCGCCGAAACGACACGCTCGTCCTGGAGATCGCGGTAGTACACGCCAACCTGACCGGCGAGCAGCAGGCCCTTGTAGACGATCGTGCGAGCCGACATCGACGGCACGAAGTATTCCTTGCCGTGCTTGAGCTTGAGCGCCTGGATGCGGTGGCTCGCGGTCTTGCGGATCACGTAGAGCTTGCGCTCGAGCGCATCCGTCACCATCACGTCCTTGCCGCGGCCGATGAAGATCTGGCGGATCAGCGGCTCGCTCGCCTTCACGGTGGGCGAGATCGGCATGGCGTGGTCGACCGGCACGTCGCGCCAGCCCAGCACGACCTGGCCCTCTGCGCGCACCGTGCGCTCGAGCTCCTGCTCGCACGCGAGACGCGAAGCATGCTCCTTCGGCAGGAAGATCATGCCGACGCCATATTCGCCGTTCGGCGGCAGCGTCACGCCCTGCTTGGCCATCTCTTCGCGATAGAAGGCGTCCGGAATCTGGATCAGGATGCCCGCGCCATCGCCCATCAGCGGATCGGCGCCGACGGCGCCCCGGTGGTCGAGGTTCTCGAGAATCTTCAGGCCTTGCTGAATGATTTCGTGGCTCTTCTTGCCCTTGATATGGGCGACGAAGCCGACGCCACAGGCGTCGTGTTCGTTTTGCGGGTCATACAGACCTTGCGCGGCGGGCACCGCGGCGCGCTGCAGGTGATCGTTCATGGGGACACCGTCCAAGAATGGCCAGAGGATGGCCGTTGATTCCGTACTTTTTTAGTTTCCCGCCGCTTGCGTGACCGCTGTACGGCGTTGCGCGGGCGATGCTGGCTTCCCGCGTTGTGCGTCCAGGAGAGCCGAAAGGCGAATATACGCGACGAATCAAGCACCTGGCAAATAAATCTGCATGGTTAGACCCCAATTTTCACGATGGTGCATCGCACAGTTATTTTATTAGGGTCGCACCATATCGGGGCAAAATAAAACGGCATCCGCAGATGCCGTTTCCTCACCTAAATCCTTGATCTGGAAGCGGATTAATGCGTCCCAGTGCCGGGCTTGTGCTCCTGATGTACCGGCGACGAACTAGCGCCACCACTGGAGCCGGACGATGTCGAACCCGACGAATGCCCTCCTGCGCCACCCGGATTTGTCCCTGGCGTTGCGCCGGAACCACTTCCCGTGTGGGTGCCTGCATGGCTTCCCGACTGTGCGCCAGGCTGCGCACCCGCTGGAGATGGATAATTAGGGTTCGATTGATTGCCGGCGTGGGGCGCGCTCTGCGCAGCCGCGCTGCCGCTCGCAGCAGCGGTCGCTGCCGCGCCGAGCGCACTGGCTGCCGGTGCACCTGCAGCCGCGGGCGCTTCGCGCACCTTGCGCGGCCGCCCGCGCGGCAGCGGCGAGACGCGCCGGTTCGCCGTGCGCGAAGCCCACTCGCGATACGTGTCGCTGCCGAGCACCCAGCCCTTGAGGGTGGCCTGCATGAGCTGGTTGGTCTCGCGCTCGTCGAACGGCTGCTCGCAGAGTTCGCGATAGGCGCGCTGGCGCTCGAACGGCGTGTTGCCGAGCGCCCAGTAAAGCGGATGGTCGGTAATGAGGCTGTCGACGGTGAGACCAATATGATGCCGGTAGCTCGACCATCGGTAGTCTTCGGCCGCCGTCACGAGGTGATTGCGCACCGGCGCAAGCTCGACGACGCGGCTCGCCAGCAGGAAGAAGCGCTCGCCCTCGATGACCGTGGCGCGATAACGCCCCTCCCAGAGCGTGCCGCGCCGTGCGTAGCGGCGGTTGAAATGCGCCACGTAGCGTCTGCCGACCGCCTGCATCGCCTTGGGAAGGCTCGATTCGTCAGAGGGCGTGACGAGCAGTTGCACCGCGCCGGGCATCAGGACCCACGCATGAACCGCCAGATGATGATCGCGCGCCGCCGCCTTCAGGCAGTCGATGAACAGTTCGTAATCCTGGTCGTCGACAAAAGCGGGCTGCTGGTCCAGTCCGCGCAGAATCACATGCTGCGGCTGGTCGGGAACATAAAGACGTGCAAGCCGTGCCATGCTCGATTTTCCTGGTACGTTAGTAAATACCCGCATGCCCGCCAGGCCGCGCCAGCCCTTGTTCTCGCGGGCATCGCGGCTCGAGCGGAAAGCTCGCGGCGCTTAGGGAAAAAGCTCTAGCGGTCGTCTATGGTTTGTTGCAAACGTTGTGTTCATAATGAGCGGGCCTTTAATGGAGGAGCACATATATGAAATTAAAACAGGCGCTGGCAGCGACCGCCGCGCTCGCCTGCATGTCGGGGGCTTACGCGCAAACGGCCAACACCTTCTACGTTACAACGGGGTGGTTCCGATTCATGCCGCAGGACAGCAGCGACCCGCTCAAGATCGATAGCGCAGGCGGCACGCCCGTCAATATGGCTATCCCGAACACGGGTGCAAGCATTAGTTCGTCCGACACCGTAGGTTTCTCCCTCGGCTACTTCATTACCGACAACATCGCAACCGAAGCCGAACTGGGTATTCCGCCGAAGTTCGATCTTTCCGGCGGCGGCAGCTTCAGCCAGTTCGGCAAGGTTGGCGAAGCACGCCTGTGGAGCCCGGCGCTGTTGCTCAAGTACTACTTCAACAAGCCTGACGCAAAATTCCGTCCCTACGCCGGCATCGGTGTCACCTACGCCTGGTTCACCGATGCGCACATCACGAACCCGTCATTCGAGCAAGGCGTACTTGGGGGTCCGACCAGTGTTTCGACGGATCGTTCCTGGGCGCCCGTATTTAATGTGGGCTTCAACTACAACTTCACGAAGCACTGGTTCGCTGGCTTCTCGCTCTCGTATATCCCGATCAGCGTGGTCGCTACGTTCAACACCACGGTCAACAACCAGTTGAACACCGAGCGGCGCTCCGAAGCCAAGATTCACCTGAACCCGCTCGTCACCTACCTGAAGGTCGGCTACATGTTTTGAGCGCCAGCGCGCTTCACAGCAGCCTTCCTCCGCCCTGCTCTCCGTCCTGTCCTCGCGGCGCCCGACGGAGAGCGGCGCCTCCAGCAGCCCCACCTTCTCCTACCTCAACGGCGACTGCCTCTGACATTCCGATTGGCTTTTCTTGATTCTATGCCTCTCGGAAAATCCGTGCTGTCCCCGTAATCATTTGTCGCAAACAAGGCGCGCCGATTTGCCGCCCAAGCGCCGCCCAAGTGCCGCTCGCCGGCCGCGAAGCCCCGTCGGGCGGGCACCGCCGGGCAGGCCCGCCTGGCTGGCCCGCGCGTATTTTCGCCTGCACACCTTGGCGCGCCGGGCACCCGAAATGCGCAATACTCGAACTCCTGTCCTCGCCTGTCCCGCTTTTTTTGCGCGGACGCCGCGAGCCCTCTACCTGTGTTTTCAATAACGGAGCCATTCATGAGCGCATTTCCGAACACGCGAGACGCCATCGAAGAATCCTGGACGCGCACGGGCCGCCACGCGCGGCGCATTGCGCGCCGCGGCCGCAGCGCAGCCGCCGACATCGCCGAAGAACTGCGGGATTTGCTCGCCGAACTGGAAACCGCGCTGAGCGAAGGCACGCAAGCCGACGCCGCGGTGCTGCGCGCCGACATCCGCAAGCGCCTCGACTCCGCCCGCGAACGCCTCGAAGTCGCGCGCGCCGCCACGCGCGAGCGCGCCGACGCAGCCATGGCCCAAGCCGACGACTACGTGCACGCGAATCCGTGGCAAGCGATCGCCATCGTAGGCGGCATTGCCCTGGTCACGGGCGCGATTCTCTCGCGCCTGCGCTAAAGCCTTGTCTGGCGACGCGGCCCGCTCATTTGTCTGTCTGCATCGATGGATGGGCTAGCGCACTCGGCGACCCTGAGCCGGTCGCGCGAGCAGCCCGTGAAGCGGGCCTGAAGCGGCGCTATCCGTCGAGCGCGTGCGGCCCGATCAGGTCGATGCGGTCGGTGCAGATGGTGTCCACGCCCCAACTCGCGAGCAGGCGCGCGCGTTCGAGGTCGTTCACCGTGTAGGCGAGAATGAAAAGGCCGGCTTCCTTGATGCTGCGAACGAGCGCCTCGTCCAGATGCCGATGGCTCGCATGCAGCGAAACGCAGCCGAGCGCCGCCGTCTGCTCGCGCCAGTCGTCGGGCACGCGCTCGAACAGCAGGCCGCGCGGCAGATCCGGCGCGGCTTCGCGCGCCGCCGCGAGCGCCTCGAACGAGAACGAGGAAAGCAGCGGCGGCGCTGCCGCCTGATCCAGCCACAGCGCCCGCCACAGCCGCGCCGTCTCCCCGCCTGCGATGCGGCCCGTCTCCACCTCCCGCCCCGGGCACGGCTTGATCTCCACGTTCGCCGCCAGCCCTTCCTCGCGGCAGCACTGCATCGCCTCGGCAAGCGTCGGCATGTGCTCGCCTTCGAAGCGCGGGTCGCACCAGCTGCCCGCATCGAACGCCGCAATCTGGGCGTAGCGCAACTTCGCCGCCGCGCCACGGCCGTTTGAGGTGCGCTCGACAGTGTCGTCGTGCAGCAGGAACGCGACGTTGTCGGCCGAGAGCTTGGCGTCGAACTCCACCATCGTGTACCCGAAGCCGGCACCGACGCATAGCGCCGCCAGCGTGTTCTCCGGCGCGAGCGTGCCGCCGCCGCGGTGCGCGGCAACGCGCGGATACGGCCAGTTCTTCATTGTCTGGACTCCAGAGAGAGGCTTCGCTCAGCGCCGCGCGCGGCGGATTGGGACGCGGTCGGTTTTGACGCGATTGGTCTAGACACGGTCGGTCTAGATGCGGTCGGCTTAGACACGGTCGGCCTGGACACGGCCGGCCTGGACGCGGTCGTCTCAGACATCGTCTGAGACGACAAACAGGCGCCGGTACTCCTTGAGCGCATAACGATCGGTCATGCCGGCGATGTAATGCGCGATCTGGCGCGGCTGAGATGCTTCGTCGGGCGTCTGATAAGCCGGGGGCAACAGACGCGGATCGTCGGAAAACGCCTCGAAAAGCCCCTTCACGACGCGCTGCGCCTTGTTCGCCATGCGCATCACGCGGTAGTGCCGGTACAGATTCCGGTACAAAAACCGCTTGAGGACGGCTGCCTGCTCCGCCACCCCCTCGCTGTGCGCGACGATGGGGGGCGCGGCGCGCACGTCGTCGAGCGACTGCGGCGCGTATTGGGCGAGATTGCGGCACGTCTGCTCGATCAGGTCGACGATCAACGTGTTGATGATGCGCCGCACGGTCTCGTGCACGAGCCGCCGCCCTTCGATGCGCGGATACTCGGCGCGCGCGGCTTCGTAATGCGTTTGCCAGAGCTCGACCTCGGCGAGCTGCTCGATGGTGAGGAGCCCCGAACGCAAGCCGTCGTCCACGTCGTGGTTGTTGTAGGCGATTTCGTCGGCGATGTTGGCGATCTGCGCCTCGAGCGAGGGCTGACGCCCGAGCAGGAAACGCTCGCCCAGCTCGCCCAGACTTCGCGCGTGCTCGCGCGAGCAGTGCTTGAGGATGCCTTCGCGCGTCTCGAAGCACAGGTTCAGGCCGTCGAACGCGCCGTAATGCTCCTCGAGCTCGTCGACGACGGCAAGACTCTGCAGGTTGTGCTCGAAGCCGCCGTGCTCGCGCATGCATTCGTTGAGCGCGTCCTGACCCGCATGGCCGAACGGCGTATGGCCGAGGTCGTGCGCAAGCGAGATGGCCTCGACGAGATCCTCGTTCACGCGCAAGTTGCGGGCGACCGAGCGCGCGATCTGCGCGACTTCGAGGCTGTGCGTGAGCCGTGTGCGAAAGAGATCGCCTTCGTGGTTCACGAACACCTGAGTCTTGTATTCGAGCCGGCGGAAGGCCGTGGAATGGACGATGCGGTCGCGGTCGCGCTGAAACTCGCTGCGCGCAGCGGGCGGCGGCTCCGCAAACCGGCGGCCGCGCGATTGCGAGGCATGCGCCGCGTAAGGCGCGAGCCCCGCGTCGAACGCGGCAAGCACCGCGTCCATGCGCGGAGCCTCGCCGCCGCCTCGCGCGCCGACGCCATGGGCGGGGTTCGTCTCGCTTCGCGCGTCGGCGCGGGCGGCCTGGTCGGTTGCTTGCGCGCCTGCTTCCAGGCCTGCTTTTACGCCTGCTTGCACGCCTGATTCCGCGCGTGCTTCCGTGCCCGCGCCGCTGCCTGCGTGGCTGTCTTCGCGCTTGCCTGCGCGCTTGTCCGGGGATGCGCCTCGAATGTCGCTGCGGGTGTCGCTCAACGGTTCCTCCGCAAAGATCTCAATGGGGGCGGCCGCTGCCTCGCGGGCGCAGGCCGCGCTCGTTCAGGCCACGATTCAGCCCGCGATTCGAACCGCCAGATTCAGGCCTTCACGGTGGCGGCGAGCGTCGCCTGCACGGCCTCGTCAGGCGCACGACCGATATGCGTCTGCCCAAAGCGCTCGAGCAGGATGAACTTGATCGCGCCACCTTCGGCTTTCTTGTCGACCTGCATGAGCTCGACGTAGCGCCCGGCGCCGAGCGCGGGCGCCTCGACGGGCAGCTTCGCCGCCTTCACCACGCGCACGAGCCGCTCCCGCGACGCTTCGTCGAGCATGCCGAGCCGCACCGAGAGATCCGCCGCCATCACCATGCCGCAGCCCACGGCCTCGCCGTGCAGCCATTCACCATAGCCAAGACCCGCTTCAATCGCATGACCGAACGTGTGGCCGAAGTTGAGGATCGCGCGCAGGCCGCCTTCGCGCTCGTCCGCGGCCACCACCGACGCCTTGATCTCGCACGAGCGCTTCACCGCGTGCGCGAGCGCCTCGGGCTCGCAGCGGTTGAGCGCCTCGACGTTCGCCTCGATCCACTCGAAGAATTCGGCGTCGGCGATCGCGCCCGTCTTGATGACTTCGGCAACGCCCGCCGCCAGTTCGCGCGGCGGCAGCGTGCGCAGTGCGCCGATGTCGGCGATCACGGCCTGCGGCTGATAGAACGCGCCGATCATGTTCTTGCCGAGCGGATGGTTAATGCCCGTCTTGCCGCCCACCGACGAATCGACCTGCGAGAGCAGCGTCGTGGGCACCTGGATGAACGGCACGCCGCGCATGTAGCAGGCGGCCGCAAAGCCCGTCATGTCGCCGGTCACACCGCCGCCCAGCGCGATCAACGTGGTCTTGCGGTCGGCGCGCGCGGTGAGGAGCGCGTCGAAGATCTGATTGAGCGTTTCCCAGTTCTTGTATGCCTCGCCATCGGGCAGCACGACCGTATGCACGTCCTTGCCGAGCGGAGCCAGCGCGGCGCGCAGCTTCTCGCCGTACAGCGGCTCGACGACGGTATTGGTGACGATGGTGACCGACTTGCCGGCGATATGCGGCGCGAACAACGCCGTCTGGCCAATCAGGTCGGTACCGATGTGGATGGGGTAGGCGCGGTCGCCCAGTTCGACGTTGACGGTAATCATGCGAGGCATTCGTTCAGGATGGGTGGCGCGTGCAGGAACACCCTACTCGCGTGCCGGGGTTCGAGCGACGCCGGCCATGTCGAGCTGCATCAACACCATGTTGACGAGGCCGTTCACCGATGGCCGGCCGGTCTCGATCACGAAGTCGGCGATCTCGCGATAAAGCGGATCGCGTTGCTCATAGAGCGCTTCGAGGCGCCCCTTGGGGTCTTCGGTCTGCAAGAGCGGCCGGTTCTTGTCGCGCCGCGTGCGCAGCCACAGATCGTGCGGATGCGCGCGCAAATAGACGACGAAGCCGCGCTCCTTGAGCGCCGCGCGGTTCTCGGGCCGCAGCACGGCGCCGCCGCCCGTCGCGAGCACGATGCCTTCGCGCGCGCTGAGCTCGTCGATCATGTGAGCTTCGCGATCGCGAAAACCCGCCTCGCCTTCCAGTTCGAAGATCACCGGAATGCGCGCGCCCGTGCGCGCCTCGATCTCGTGATCGGAGTCGAAAAACGGACGCTCAAGCCGGCGCGCGACCGCCCGGCCCACGGTCGTCTTGCCGGCGCCCATGAGCCCTACGAAAAATACATTGGCGTTTGCGTCCCGCACTTGCAGCGTTTCCTACGAAAGGTTGGTGCCGCAGCTTACTGGCAAAGCGGCGGCGTTGTCGAGCCTGCGGCGCCCACGGTCCGGCCCTTTTCAAGGAGACCGTGCGGCGCTGCGCAGATTGGGGGCCAAACCATGAGTCTTATGTATGACTTATGCCCGCGCGCCCCATCTAGTCCGCGCTGACCACGCGCGGCGTGATGAACACGACCAGTTCGCTGCGTCTGTCGCGGTGCGCGCGATGCGAAAACAACGCGCCCAAAAACGGTATTTTGCCCAGGAGCGGGACGCGCGTCACATCGTCCCGGTCGTCTGTCGCGTCGATGCCGCCAATCGAGACCGTGCCGCCGTCCTCGATCTCCACGCGTGTCTGCACGTGCTTGGTGTGGATCGCCGGCCCCGCGGCGGTTTGCTCGCCCACGCTGTCCTTCGCCACGTCGAGGTCGAGGATCACGCGGCCGTCGGGCGTGATCTGCGGCTCGACCTCCAGCTTGAGCGTGGCGCGGCGAAATTGCACGCCCGAGACGCCCTGCCCGACCTTGGCCTGATACGGCAGCTCGGTGCCCTGCTCGACGATGGCCTTGGTGCGGTCGGCCGTCACGACGCGTGGACTCGACACCACCCGCCCACGCCCCTCGGCTTCCAGCGCGCTCAGCTCGACATCCAGCAGGCGTGTCGCGCGTGCTGCCAACAGCGTAAGGCCGAGCTGAGCGGCATCGAAGCCGGAGAGCGGCCCCGCCGGCAAGTCGTAGACCGTGCCAACCGCGCTGCCGTGCAGTCCGCGCGCAACGCCGTCTGGGTCGGTCGGGTAGAGTCCGAGCCGCACGCCCAGTTCGCGCGACAAGCCTTCGTCCCCTTCGACGATACGCGCCTCGATCAGCACCTGGCGCGCGGGCGCGTCGAGCCGCCAGATGAGCTCGGCAATCTGGGCGAGGCGCGCCGGCAAATCGGTGACGAACAGCAGATTCGTGCGCGCGTCCGCCACGGCGGCACCGCGCTTCGAAAGCGCTCGCTGCGTGCCGGAACCGGTCAGGATCCGGCGCAGGTCTTCGGCGCGCGCGTACTGGAGTTCGAACGCCCGGCTCGCGAGCGGCTCCAGCTCGGCGGCGCGCGCGTGCGCTTCGAACAACTGGCGCTCGCGCGCAGCAAGGTCCGCCGCGGGCGCGACCCAGAGTACGCGGCCGGTGCGTTCCATGGCGAGACCGTTCGACACTAGCAGCAGGTCGAATGCCGCGCGCCACGGCACGCGGTCAAGGCGCAGCGTGACCTGGCCACGCACGCGCTCGCTCGCCACAATGCTCAGCTTCGTGAATTGCGCGAACGCGTGCAGCACGGCCGATAGCTCAGCGCGCTGGAAATTGAGCGAGATCGGACGGTCAGGCGGCAGGCCGTCGTCGCCCGGCGCCGCGCCACTCAGGCGCGCAGGCGCGCGCAGCGGCACGGGCGGGCCTTCAAGCGGTGGAGTCGCGTCAGGCGGGGCGGCGCCGGCAACTGGCGCTGGCACAGGCGCGGGCCCCACGCGCGACGCCGCCGGATCGACGCCCTCTCCCTCGGCAGCGCCCGGCAACGAGGCGGCGTCCGCGCCATTTGCAGGCACGAACGGATTCGCGACCCAGCCAGTCGGCGCATCGGCCTCCCCACCCGTTCCGTTTGGCGGCAGCGGCGGCATCTCGTAACGAGCAAGCGGCACGGCGGCCTGGCGCCACGCCGGCAGCGGCGGCGGCACGGCGCCGCGTGCTGCGGGCGTGACCACCACGGCTTGCGCGATCAACACGAGCATGCAAATGAGCAAGTGGTTCGTGCGGCCCGCAAGAGCCGAATTTCGACGTGCACGCCACGATAAGCCCGCGCCCAAACGCACCGATTGTCCGCACTTCATTTGGCGTCCTCCGCCCAGGTCAGGGAGTGCGTCGCGCCGTCGAGCGCGAGCACGACGCGCGCCGCATCCACGCTCGACACATGCGCGCCCCCAAGCGTGGCACCGGCCTGCACGGCCACCGTGCCTTCGGCGGTTTCGACAAGGGCAATGGCTCGGCCGCGCTCCACCAGCATGCCGGCGAGGCGCATCGCAACACCACCCTGCCCCGCCGCGGCGCCCAGTGCTCCAGCGAAGCGGCTTGCGAACGGATCCGCAAGCGCGCCGCCTGCTTCGCCGCGGCGCGCAATGGCAACGGCGGGCAATCCGTCGAACACCTGCAGCATGGCCGAGACCGCCAGCCCCTCGCCGCTGCGTCTGACCGTGAGTTCCGCAGGCACGGCAAGCTCGGGCAGCGCCGCAAGTCCTTCGAGGAAAGCACGCAGCTGTCCGAAGCTGCCCCAGGCAACCAGCTTCGTCGTGCGAAACGCCTGCGCCCGGGGACCGCCCGAAGCCGCCGGCTCCAGCGCGATCAGCACAAGCCCGGCCTGCGCCGCAAGCTGCGACACGCTGCGGATGTCGCCGGCGGCGCTGCCGTCGCGCACGCGCTGCGGCCAGTCCTGCGCGTCGCGCTGCAAGGCCGACAGACGCGCCAGCGTTTGCCGCGCGCCCGCGAGCCGCGCTTTGGCGTCGGCCAGCGCGGATTGCGCCGCCAGCCCGCCACCGAGATCGAGGGCCACGCAGGCGCCGCCCATCAGTCCCGCGGCCAGTGCGCCAAACGCTGTAGCGATGGCGGCACGCCGCCGGCCGCTCCACGCGTGCAAGGGCAGCCAGCCGCGCAAGAGTTCAGGCACACGGCCCAAAGCGCGTGAGCGCCCGACCGGACGGGCGCGTGTCCCAAATACGGCATTCATTTCTCCCCCTTCGCGCTCACGCCACGCGTTGCGCCAGCTGCGTTTGCCGCCGCGCCCTTCCACGCGAGCCGCACCGCCACCCGGATCGGCGCGCCGCGCCCCGCGCGCTCACGCGCGAGCCCGCCCTCCTGCGCGCGCTTCAATTCGCGCACGTTGACCGCCGCGATCCCTGGGAGCGCGTGCAGGCGTGCAAGCCACGCGGCCGCCGCGGCTTCGTCTGCCGCGCTCGCCTGCAGCTCGGTTTCTTCGGCGCGCTGCGCAAGCTGCTCGAGGACAACGCCCTCCGTGCGCGCCCGCGACAACGCCTCGATGAGCGCAAAAACGTGCACGAGCGGCCTCGCCCGCTGCTGCGCCTCGGCGCGCGCGGCGCGCCGCTCATCGGCTTCGCGTGCGAGCTTGCGCGCCAGCGTCAGTGGCGCATCGAGACGCGCGAGCTGTTCCTCCATCGCCTCGCGGGCCGCCTCCGCACGGGTGCGCTCGAGCAGTTGCCACCCAGCCGCGGCGCTGCCGCATGCGCCGCCCACGATCAGCGCCGCCAGCCATTCGAGTGCGCGGCGCCTACGCAGGCGCCGCATTGCGCCCTGCCGCCATGGCAGCAAGTTGAATCCGCCGACGCCCGATCCGGGCACGGCCCTCCCATCAAGCGTGCTGTCCGCCGCCGCGTGCGCGCTGCCCGCCCCCGCGCTCATTCGCTCACCCCGCGCATGGCGAGGCCGAATGCGACGGCACAGGACGGGTCGTTTAGCAGATTGGCGTCGAGCGGGCGGTCGGCGTCGGCGAGCGGTGCACATTCGAAAGGCAGCACGGGACAGGCGAGCACATCGCCGATATCGGCGAGCGAAAAATGCACGCCACGCAGCATGGCAAGGTCGCCGGCCACGAGCGCGCAGCCCGTCTCCTCGGCCTGCGCCAGATCTCGCAAGGCCTCGACGAGATCCACGTGCTCGAGCGCCGGAAAACGCATGGTCCGCACCACGGACTCCTCGGCGACGAACCAGCCGTGCACGCCATCCGCGCCGATCCACAGCGCCACCCAGGCCTCGTGCGGCGGCAGCTCGAACGCCGCCGCATGGCGCATCGCACGCAGCGCGGCATGCGCCTCGTCGTCCACCGCGCACAACGCGACGCCCGCCATTGCGGCGCATTCGATGCGCGCCTCCAGATGGGCGCGCGCCGTAGCCGCGATCGTGACCTGCGCCTCGTGCAAGGACGCTATGCCGCACTCGAGCGCAAGCGGACCGACGCGCCAGTCCACGGCAAGCTCGGTGCGCTCGATGCCGGACACGCGCTCCGCCTCGGCCAGCACGAGCGGCTCGAGCTCCGTGTAGAGGCCCGAAGCGTCCACCCTCCGCACAGTTGCGGCAGCAGGCGCCGGCGCCAGCCGCGCGAGCGGCATGGACGCAAGCAGCGTCGCCCCCGAGGGCAGCGCCATCGCGCAACGCAGCGAGGCTTGGGCGCAGGTGTGCGGAAGCGCGCCGAACACCTCCTGCAACGCGCCCACCAGCGCCGGGCGATCGACGATCTCCGCGCCCGAGAGCGCCTCGCGCGCAAGCGGCACGCGCCCCAGCCATTCAATGCGCAGCGGCCCGCCGCCGAACAGCGGCTGACTCAGGACCACCAGCGTGACGCCGTGCGCGCCGACGTCGATACCCGCGCCAAAACGGCGCGCGCCCAGCAACAACGGATTGAGCAAGCTCATCGCATTCCTCCCTTGTGCGTCGCGCCGCGAACCATTCACGACGCGCTCAGGGGGAAATTGTGCGAAGCGGCGCGTGCCGCGCACACTCGTCCGGATGGCCAATCCACGCATGGCGGGCCTTCGGCGATCTTCTCGCGCATGCGAGACAGGGCTAGAGTGCGTCTATGTGTCCAGGCCCTCCCCGCCGTCCCGCCGGCACCACCGCCCCGCCCTCATCCCGCCTCGCCACGCACCATGCGTAAGCATTCCGAAAGCGCACCGGGGGCGGGCGGCTATAATCGCGGGACTGTTTTTCCGGTGTCCGTATGCAAGAAGCTCCGCCTCCCTCGTCTGTTCCTCCGCCCACGCCGCCCGCGCCGCACAAGCGCAAGCGGCCCTGGTGGCTCAAGCTGCTGATCGGCTTTTTCGGGCTGATCGTGGGCGCCGCCGCCTGTATGGCGCTCGTGCTCGGCTATGCGCTCATCGTCGCCACGCCGAACCTGCCCTCGCTCGACGCGCTCACCGACTATCGCCCGAAGGTGCCGCTGCGCATCTACACGCGCGACCACGTGCTGATCGGCGAATTCGGCGAGGAGCGGCGCGACATCGTCCATATCCAGGACGTGCCCGAGAACCTCAAGAAGGCGATCCTCGCGATCGAGGACGCGCGCTTCTACGAGCACGGCGGCGTCGATCTCACGGGCATTGCGCGCGCGGGCTTCGTCGCGCTCACCAACGGCCATGCCTCGCAGGGCGCGAGCACCATCACCATGCAGGTGGCGCGCAACTTCTTCCTTTCCAGCGAGAAGACCTACACGCGCAAGATCTACGAGATGCTGCTCGCCTACAAGATCGAGTCGAAGCTCTCCAAGGATCAGATTCTCGAGGTGTACATGAATCAGATCTATCTGGGGCAGCGCGCCTACGGCTTCGCAAGCGCGGCGCGCGTGTACTTCGGAAAGGATCTGAAAGATCTCACGCTCGCCGAATGCGCGATGCTCGCGGGTCTCCCGAAGGCACCCTCCGCGTATAACCCGGTCGTCAATCCGAAGCGCGCCAAGGTGCGTCAGGAGTACATCCTCGAGCGCATGCTGGAGCTGCACTACATCACCCAGCAGCAATACGACGAGGCCGCGAAGCAGCCGCTCGTCGTCAAGGGCGCGGGCAAGGAATTCAGCGTGCACGCCGAGTACGTGGCGGAAATGGTGCGCCAGATGATGTACGCCCAGTATCACGAAGAGGCCTACACGCGCGGCCTGAGCGTGGTCACGACCATCGATTCGGCCGATCAGGACGTCGCCTATCGCGCGCTGCGCCAAGGGTTGATGGACTACGAGCGGCGTCACGGCTACCGCGGGCCCGAGGCGTTCATCGACTTGCCCGACGACGCCGACGATCGCGAGCAGGCCATCGACGACGCCCTGCTCGAGCACCCCGACAATGGCGAGCTCGTAGCAGCCGTTGTCACGGCGGCAAGCCCGAAAGAGGTGCAAGCCACCTTCATGGACGGCAACACTGCCACCCTCAAGGGCGACGGCCTGCGCTTCGCGCAATACAACCTCTCCGCGCGCGCGCAGCCGAGTCAGCGCATCCGGCCGGGCGCGATCATCCGCGTCGTGCGCAATAATTCAGGAAACAGCGCGGGCGAATGGTCGATCACGCAATTGCCGCAGATCGAAGGGGCGTTCGTCTCCATCGTGCCGCAGGACGGTGCCATCCGCGCGCTGGTGGGCGGCTTCGACTTCAACAAGAACAAGTTCAACCATGTCACGCAGGCGTGGCGCCAGCCGGGCTCGAGCTTCAAGCCGTTCATCTACTCGGCCTCGCTCGACAAGGGGCTCGGACCGGCCACCGTCATCAACGACGCACCGCTGTTCTTCAGCGCCGCGGAAACGGGCGGCCAGGCGTGGGAGCCGAAGAACTATGGCGGCGGCTTCGACGGGCCGATGACCATGCGCACCGCGCTCATGAAGTCGAAAAACCTCGTGTCGATCCGCATCCTCAACCATATCGGCACGAAGTACGCGCAGCAATACATCACGCACTTCGGCTTCGACGCCGCGCGCCATCCGGCCTATCTGCCGATGGCGCTAGGCGCGGGCCTCGTCACGCCGCTGCAAATGGCGGGCGGCTATGCCGTATTCGCCAATGGCGGCTATCGCGTGAATCCGTATCTGATCGCCGAAGTCACCGATCAGCGCGGCGTGGTGCTCGCGCAGGCGCAGCCGCTCGTGGCCAGCCAGAACGCGCCCCGCGCGATCGACCCGCGCAACGCGTACATCATGAACAGCCTGCTGCAAAGCGTCGCGCAACGCGGCACGGGCGCGAAATCGAACGCCCTGAAGCGCACCGACCTCGGCGGCAAGACCGGCACGACCAACGACTCGCGCGACGCCTGGTTCGCGGGCTATCAGCACACGCTCGCGGCCATCGCGTGGATCGGCTACGACAATCCGCGCAGCCTCGGCGACAAGGAGACCGGCGGCGGCCTCGCACTGCCGGTGTGGATCGAATACATGCAAAAGGCGCTCAACGGCGTGCCCGAGTACAAGATGCCGATGCCCGACGGCGTCGTCTCGCTCGGCGACGAGCTTTACTATGCCGACGCCACGCCGGGCCGCGGCTTCGTATCGACGGTGGGCATCAGCCAGGCCGCACTGGAAGCCCAGTCGAGCGGGACCTCGGGCGCGGGCGGCGAGCCGGGTCCGGCGCCCGAGCACGTCAACGCGAAGGAGAAGGAAGACATCATGAACCTGTTCCGCGGACACTAGGCGCGGCAGCACGCAGGCGCCACCATAAAAAATGGGCACCCTCGGGTGCCCATTTTCACGTTGAGCGTCTTGGCGCTTCACGTCGGATTCACAGCGGCGTCACGGCGACCTCAAGGCACGAACGTGACCGGCTCGCCGGCCTGCTCGGTCGCATAGGCGGTGAGCGCCGAAAAGAACTCGGTGCCCGAGCGCGTATCGCGCCACTCGCCTTCGATGAACCGGTAATGAAACCCGCCCGCCTTCGCCGCGATCCAAATCTCGCTCATCGGCGGCTGCAGATTCACGATGATCTTCGTGCGATTCTCGAATTCGAGCGTCAGAACGTTGCCGCTGCGCTCGAGTTCGATGTCGGCATCGGCCTCGTCCACGGCGCGCTCCACCGCCGCCAGCACGGCCTCCGCGCGGCTCAGGTAGTCACTATCTGGCATGCTAAACTCCACCGGTTAATCATTCAGGGACAATTATGCGTGTCAATTTCAGGATGCGCGCACGGACGCCCCGCGTATCGACGACCGGCAAGATTCTAGCCGCTTTCGCGATCAGCGCTGTCGCCGCGCTTTCGTTGGCAGGCTGCGGCCAGAAGGGTCCGCTCTACATGCCCAAGGTGCCGCCGCTCCCGCAGAAGCCTAATTTCGAGACTCAGCCCGACGACAACGCGCAGCAGTCGCCCGAAACAGCAATGCCTGCATCGGGCGCGCAAGCCGGCGAGCTTCCCGACACGTCGGGCACGCCGCTTACGCTGTCCCCGGATGCCGAACTGAATTCCGCGCCCGCGGTCGCCAGCGGCGCGCAACCTGCTTCCGCTTCAGCCCCGGCTCAGTAAGCAGCCGCCTGAGCAGAAACCCGCACCGACTCAACCAGACGCTCGCATGACCCAGCCCGCTTTTCACCGTGACAACGGCACGCTCTTCGTCGAAGGCGTGTCCGCTGCCGATCTCGCCGCACAGTACGGCACCCCGCTCTACGTCTACTCGCGCGCGGCGCTCAGCGCCGCATGGCACGCCTACGCGGACGCCTGCGCGGGCCGCCGCGCCACGGTGCACGTTGCGGTCAAGGCGAACAGCAATCTCGCCGTGCTCAACGTATTCGCGCGCGAGGGCGCGGGCTTCGACATCGTTTCGGGCGGCGAGCTTGCGCGCGTGCTGGCAGCCGGCGGCAAGGCGGCGAACACGGTGTTCTCGGGCGTAGGCAAGCACCCCGACGAAATGCGCATGGCGCTCGAAGCGGGCGTGAAGTGCTTCAACGTCGAGTCGATTCCCGAGCTCGACCGCCTGAACGCCGTCGCGGGCGAGCTGGGCAAGAAGGCGCCGGTCTCGCTGCGCGTGAACCCGGACGTCGATGCAAAGACGCATCCGTACATTTCCACGGGCCTGAAGTCGAACAAGTTCGGCGTCGCGTTCGACGAGGCGCGCGCGACCTACCGCGCGGCGGCTGCCATGCCGCATCTGGACGTGGTCGGCATCGATTGCCATATCGGCTCGCAGATCACCGAAGTCGCGCCGTATCTCGACGCCGTCGACAAGGTGCTCGAACTCGTCGACCAGATCGAGTCGGACGGTGTGCATATCCACCATGTCGATGTGGGCGGCGGCCTCGGCATCCGCTACGACGACGAAACGCCGCCCGATATCGGCGAATTCGTGCGCACCGTGCTCGACCGCATCGAGGCGCACGGCGCGAAGACGGGCAAGACCCGCGAGGTGTTCTTCGAGCCGGGCCGCTCGCTCGTCGGCAATGCCGGCATCCTGCTCACGACCGTCGAGTTCCTGAAGCCCGGCGCGGAAAAGAATTTCGCGATCGTCGACGCCGCGATGAACGACCTCGCACGCCCGGCCATGTACGAGGCGTATCACGCCATCGAGCCCGTCACCGAGCGCGCCAGCGTCGCGCACACCTATGACATCGTCGGCCCGGTGTGCGAGAGCGGCGACTGGCTGGGCCGCGAGCGCACGCTCGCGATCGAGGCTGGCGACGTGCTTGCGATCCGCTCGGCGGGCGCGTATGGCTTCGTGATGAGCTCGAACTACAACACGCGCCCGCGCGCGGCCGAAGTCATGGTCGACGGCACGCGCGTGCACGTCGCGCGCGAGCGCGAGACGGTGCAGCAACTGTTCGCCGGCGAGTACCTGCTGCCGGATTGAGCGGCGCCGGGCGCAACGCGCTTGTGTTGAATGCAAAAAAGCGACGCAATCGTGCGTCGCTTTTTTGTTGGCTGCGCGTTGTTGGCCGAGTTCTGCCGGCCGGGTTTTGTTGCCCGCGAGACGTCCCGTGTGCGGACGGCTAGAGGCGCATCGCCGGACGCGCCTTCAGCCGCACGACCAGCCATGCGCCGATCCGCCAGCCAAGCAGCGCAACCATGATCGCGCCATAGAGCTTGGGCAGCACGAGATCGTGCTTGCCCGCCCGCATCCACCAGAAATGCAGGATCGCGAGGACGCCGATCGCATAGACCAGCCGGTGCAGCGTCTGCCAGCGGCGGCCGAGCTTGCGCGCCATCGCGCGCGTCGAGGTGACAGCGAGCGGAATCAGCAGCACGAAGGCCGCGAAACCCACCGTGATGAAGGGCCGCTTGCCGATGTCCTTCAGCATCGCGGCCACGTCGAACCATTTGTCGAACCAGATGTACGTGGTGAAGTGCAGCACGGCGTAAAAGAAAGCGTAGAGCCCGAGCATGCGCCTAAAGCGGATCAGCGTGCTCCAGCCCGTGAGCCGGCGCAGCGGCGTGACCGCGAGCGTGATGCAGAGGAACACGAGCGTCCATAGACCCGTCGAGCGCGTGATGAACTCGATCGGATTGGCCCCGAGCCTGTCCGTCACGCCGAAGAGCACGATGCGCGCGAGCGGATACCACGCCGCGACAAACACCACGCCCTTCGCCCAAGGCAGCCAGCGCGGGCCGCTGACTGCCGGCCTCGCTTGCGCCGCGCGAGGGGTCGCCTCGCTCTTCGTGCCGCCTGCCGCAGTCTGTACGCTAGCGCGTGCCGTCGCGCGTGGCGAAACGGTCGTCGATTCCATCGGTTGCTCCACTGCCGCCTCGTAGCTCAGAAGTTTTTGCGCAAATCCATGCCCTGATACATCGACGCCACGAGGTCGCCGTAGCCGTTGAACATGAGCGTCTTGCGCTTGGGCGTGAAAAAGCCGTCCTCGCCGATGCGCCGCTCGGTCGCCTGGCTCCAGCGCGGGTGATCGACGTTCGGATTGACGTTCGAATAGAAGCCGTATTCGTTGGACGCGTAGGTATTCCAGCTCGTCGGCGGCTGCTTCTCCACGAAGCGGATCTTCACGAGCGACTTCGCACTCTTGAAGCCGTACTTCCACGGCACCACCACGCGCACGGGCGCGCCGTTCTGGTTCGGCAGCACCTGGCCGTAGAGGCCAACGGTGAGCAGCGTGAGCGGGTTCATTGCCTCGTCCATGCGCAACCCTTCGGAGTACGGCCAATCGAGGATCGGGTCGGCGAGGCCGGGCATTTGCGAGCGGTCGTCGAGCGTGATGAACTGCACGTATTTCGCGTTGCCGGTAGGCTGCGCGCGGCGAATCAGCTCGGAAAGCGACACGCCAATCCACGGAACCACAATGGACCAGCCTTCCACGCAGCGGTGCCGGTAGACGCGCTCCTCGAGCGGCGCGAGCTTGAGAATCTCGTCGATGTCGTAGACCTTCGCGTTCTTCACCTCGCCTTCCACGCTCACCTTCCAGGGGCGCGGGCGCAGCGTGTGCGCATTTTCGGCAGGGTCGCCCTTGTCGGTGCCGAACTCGTAGAAGTTGTTGTAGGTCGTGATGTCCTTGTAGGGCGTGACCTTGTCGAGCGCGACGAACTTCGTGTTGGTCTTCGCGCCGAGCTTGAGCGCCTTCGGGTCCGGCGATGAATATTCCGCGAACGCATCGCGCGCGCCGAACATTCCCGTGACACCGCCGAGCGCAAGCGCGCCCGCTGCCTTCATGATCCGGCGGCGCTGTTCATACACCTTTTGCGGCGTGATCTCGCTCGCGGCGATGTCGTCGCCGTTGAGGATGATCCTGCTGCTGCGCTTGATCCACATGTTGTTGCTCCTGTCCCGGCGATCCATCAAGGATTGGACCCGCCGCGCCCGCGCGCCGTTCGGGGCCCACCACTACCGGGCAAACGCACGCCATCCACAATCCTTCCCGCCTGGCCAACAAAAAACCGCCGGAGCGCAAGGCATCCAGCGGTTAGTTCGTTGCGTGGGCGGCTGCGGTTACACCACGCGCCATTACCGGGCGTTACAGCTTGCCGTAGCTATGCAGGCCCGAGAGGAACATGTTCACGCCGAGGAAAGCGAAGGTCGTGACGAGCAGGCCCGTGAGCGCCCACCAGGCGGCCACGCCGCCGCGCAGCCCCTTCATGAGGCGCATGTGCAGCCAGGCCGCGTAGTTGAGCCACACGATCAGCGCCCAGGTTTCCTTCGGGTCCCAGCTCCAGTAGCCGCCCCAAGCCTGCGCGGCCCACAGCGCGCCGAGAATGGTGGCGATGGTGAAGAACGCGAAGCCGACAGCGATCGACTTGTACATGACGTCGTCGAGCACGTCGAGCGCGGGCAGGCGGTCCGCCAGCACGCCGCGCTCCTTCATGATGTAGGCCACGCCCACCATCGCCGAGAGCGCGAAGCTGCCGTAGCCGATGAAGTTCGCCGGCACGTGGATCTTCATCCACCAGCTTTGCAGCGCGGGCACGAGCGGCTGGATCTGCTGCGCGTCGCGCGAGATCGAATACCACATCAGGAAGCCCACGGCCGCGCTGATCACGAGCAGCACGAACGCGCCGAGCGAACGCGTGTTGTAGTGCTTTTCGTAATACAGATAGAAGAGCGCCGTGATGAGGCTGAACAGCACGAACACTTCGTAGAGGTTCGAGATGGGAATATGGCCGACGTCCGCGCCAATCAGGTAGGACTCGTACCAGCGCACCATCAGGCCGACGAAGCCCATCAGCACCGCCGCCCACGTGAGCTTCGAGCCGATCGACCCGCCCGAGGGCGAGCGCGAGAGCAAACCGACCCAATAGAAGAACGTCGCGAGCACGAAGAGCGCGCTCATCCACAGGATGGCCGACTGGCTCGAGAGGAAGTACTTGAGGAAGAACGCCTGATCGGCGCGCGCGAGGTCGCCCTGGTAGATCTGGATCGCGCCAATCGAGAGCACGGCGATGGCCGCCATCAGGAGGCGCGCCGGCTTCCAGCGCCAGCCGAGCACGACGAGCGCCGGCACCGTGCCGCAGAGCACCAGCTTGTCGTAGTAATTCATATGCGCGTGATAGCGCGAGAGCGCGAAGCCCGCGCCCGCTACCAGCGCCAGCGCGAACAGCCAGTCGAGTGCCGTGAGACGGCGCAGGAAGGGCCGTTCGTCGAAGAAGGCCTCTGCGTGGGGATCATGCGCGAGCGTTGCGTCGCGCGCCGCAGCGGCAGCCGCGCGGTCGGCGCGGCTCGTTTGCGCGGAAGAAGTAACCTGAGTCAAGTCCATGGGCTTACCGGTGTCGATCGTGAGTTTCCGTGGATCGCGTCAATCGTTTGAATGGCGCGTGGATCAAGGGGTACGGTCCGTCCCGCCGTCGCCTGCGCCGGTCTTGGGTTTCGCGCCCAAGGCACGGGAGACCGCTTCGCGGGTACGGGCAAACTCTTTCTCGAAGTCGAGGGTGCGGCGCGCGGTCGACATCGCCATGATGACGTCGACGCCCTTGCCGCTGGCCTCGCTCCGGTCCTTCAGCCAGAACCACAGACGCCGCTCGCGCACGTAGAACATCGAGAAGATCCCGAGCACGAGCAACAGGCTGCCAAGATACACGACTTTCTTGCCTGGCGCGCGCGTCAACTGAAATACCGAAGCTTGCACCTGCTTGAATGAATCAAGCTGTAGATAGACAGGCGATCCGTACAGGAAGCTGTCCGAAACCGCGTTGATCGAGTCCTGCACGAAGCGAGCCGACTGCGCATCGGGCGTGAGCATGGGCTCGCCCACCTGCGTGCGCGCGAGCTGCCAGAGATCCCACGTCGCGCCTTCGAGCATGCGCAACAGGAGCCCCGCGGCCTTTTCCTGCTGATCCTTGGGCACGGATTTGTCGATGAATGCCGCCACCGCCTGGAAGCCGCCCGTCTGCGCTTTGGGCGCGCCTTGCGTCGAAGGGTCGCCGCCCGCGAAAAGGGTCAATACACGCAGCGCGCTGTCTTCCAGATGCTGCTGCAATTCGTGGTTCGAATCGGGGACCGAGCGTACGGCGAAGCGGTGCGCGGCTTGTGCGCGCAGCGCCGGATCCTCGAATGCGGCGCGCAGCAGCATCCACTCCTTCATCGTGCCACCGCTGTCGGCGGGGATGCGCAGGTAGCGGAACGGCTCGTCGGGGTTCTCGCGCATGCCCGCGAGGAAGATGCGCGCGCCGCCCACGTCGACGGGCAGCATGTAGTTGTTGTACTCGCGCGCCTGGCCATCCTTGTCGCGCACCTTGTACTGCACCGACGGCCCGACGTTATGCAGGTCGAGCGGCTTCGAGCTCTTCGCGCCCGAGCCGAGGCGCTCGTCGAACGCTTCCTTGAGGGTCTGATGCGCGACGCCGCGCACGTCGTTCTGGCCGCTGCCGTTCGAGACGTTCTCGACGTTGATCGCGCGGAAGTCGGCGAATTCGATGGTCTGGCCGTCCACGCCCGGCACGCTCTCGCCCACGGGCAGCTTCAGCGGCGCCGAATTGCCGATCGTGCCGCCGAACGGGAAGCTCTTTGCGTTCGCGCCGGCCATGGGCCAGGCGGTCATCTGCATCTGCGAGCCGCCGTCCTGGAAACTCGACTGATAGATCGACACGCCGTCGTACTCGAACGGCTCGTTCACCTCGATACGCGCCGGAATGCGCTGGCCCGTCTTGTGATCGATCACGACGATGTCGCTCGCGAAGAGCTTGGGCATGCCGGTCGAGTAGTAATCGACAATGAACTTGTTGAGCTGGATCGAGAACGGCAGGTCCTGGATGAGCGAGCCGTTGGGCTGGTTCAGGATGGCCGTCGAAACATACTGGCCCTCGGGCACCCACGCGTAGCCGCGGAAGGTCGGGTTCGAGGTCGAGAGGCGATGCTCGGGCGCGATGTCGTTGATGACGGCGTTGCTCTGGATGGGCGTCTTGTTGAAGAGCCACATCTGGAATTTGATCGGCAGATTGCTGTCGAGCAGGCCGCCGACGCAGATCACCACGATGGCAACGTGCGCGAAGATATAGCCGATCTTCGTGAGCGCACCGCGCTTGGCGGCGATGAGCGTCGCGCCCTCGCTCTCGCGGGTGACGAACTTGTAGCCGAGGCGCTGCGCGAGCTTGCCGAGCGTGGCAGCCGTCTCGCCGCGCGTGGCGCCTTCGAGCGCGAACTCGCCCTTGTGATGGAACGCACGCAGGCTGCCTTCGCGAACCTTGTCCTTCCAGCTCTTCATGTCCGCGATCATCTTCGGCGCGTTGCGGATCACGCACAGCGAGATCGACACCACGAGAAAGCCGAGGATGGTCATGAACCACCAGGCGCTGTAGACCGTGTAGAGGCTCAGCGAACGGAAGATGTCAGCCCAGAACGGGCCGAACTGGTTGACGTAGTTAGGGTAGGGGTCGTCCTGCGTGAGCACCGTGCCGATGATGCTCGCAATGGACAGCACCACGAGCAGCGCGATGGCAAAGCGCATCGAACTGAGCAGCTCGACGGCACTCCTGACCGCCCTCTGGCGGATATTCAACTGCAAACCCTGCGTGGTGACGCTCATTCAAACTCCGCTTCTCATTGCACTTTTCAGCTGCGCACTACAGAAAAAAAGGGTGCAGGACCGCCGCATCGACGCGGCGCCCACACCCTTTTCTTGTTCTTCGACCGCTCGACGCCAGGCCGGTATCGATTCAATGCAGACCGGCCGCGTAGTCGGCAACAGCCTTGATCTCGTCGTCCGAGAGACGGTGCGAGATCTCGTGCATCGGCTCGTTGTTGTTGCGCGTGCGCTGCTGGAACGCCTGCAGTTGCGCGACGATATATTCCGACCATTGGCCCGAAAGACGCGGGTACTGGATCGGGATGCCCTGCCCCGTCGGTCCGTGACACGCGGCACACGCGGGCACGCCCTTATCGGCGATGCCGGCGCGCCAGATCTTCTGGCCGATCGGCACGGTCTGCGCGTCGTGCGCAAAGCCGGGCTTGGGCGTCTGCGACTCGAACCAGGCCGCGACGTTGATCATATCCTGATCGGAAAGCGCGCTGGCAAAGCCAACCATAATTGGATTATTACGCGCAGGGGGCTTGCCACCGGGCTGTGGCTTGAAATCCTTGAGCTGTTTGACGAGATATTCGGCGTGCTGGCCAGCAAGTTTGGGATAGGCGCCGCCGCTGCTGTTGCCGTCGGCGCCATGACAGGCGGCGCACACTTGCCCCGCAATGGCCTGCCCACGGGCGAGATCGGGCTTGGCCGGGGCCGGCTCGGCTGCCATCGCCATCATCGAAACGCCTGCTGCAAGACCTGCCGTTGTCGCAACTATCGCAAATTGGAGTAACTTGAAGGACTTGCCCAGTCGATTCATTCGCGCACCTTGTTTCGTCTTGTGGGAATCAGGTTCTGCAAATACGACAGCGACCGATCTACCTCGAAAGCCCCGCGCTGGCCTCGCCGGTATTCAGTAAACCATCGCATTGTACAATAGCGCGCAAGGCGCCAAGGCGCCAGTCGGGCCTCTCCCCGATATCTCCAGATCCTTCCCGGCTCCCCCGGGCCTGGCGGACCCGCCGCCTCGCTTTTTTCATATTGTGGTCCTATCCATGGCGTTGCTGCTGCATCAAGCCCGTTTCTTCACGACAGTGAACCATTTGCGCGACCTGCCCGCCACCGCGCGGCCCGAAGTCGCGTTCGCCGGGCGCTCCAACGCAGGCAAATCCACGGCGATCAACCTGCTGTGCAACCAGAAGCGTCTCGCCTTCGCGTCGAAGACACCGGGCCGCACGCAGCACATCAATTATTTTTCGGTGGGCAACGCCGACGATCCCGCGGGCTATCTGGTCGACTTGCCGGGCTACGGCTATGCCGAAGTGCCGGAAGCCGCGAAGGCGCATTGGGAGCAATTGCTCTCGCTCTATCTGCAAACGCGTGCGCAGCTCGCCGGCCTCGTGCTGATGATGGACGCGCGCCGTCCGCTCACCGAGCTGGACCGACGCATGATCGAGTGGTTCGCGTCGACCGGTAAGCCGATCCACGCACTCCTCACGAAATGCGACAAATTGACGCGACAAGAAAGCGTCCTGGCGCTGCGAACGACGAACAAGGCCTTCGACGAATACCGCAAGGAAGGCTATGAGGGGAAGCTGAGCGCACAGCTCTTTTCGGCACTCAAGCGCGTGGGGCTCGACGAAGCGCACGAGGTCATCGAAAGCTGGATTGTGCCCGAGGCCAAATTGGGCGCCACTCAAGCCGCAGCACCCAAGCCGTAAGACGAAACCCGGGGCGGCCGCGCCTGCCGCAAGCGCCGTGCAATCAGGTGATTACACCGCCGAAACCGCACATTTGCGCTCTTCGCCGTCAATAGCTCTCCTGCGACTTTCTGCACACCAATGCGCCCGACCCACATATCGGGACGCACGACGCCACGTGCGTCCCCTGGGCGTGCGCATGACACATTTCGGCCGCACATAAAAAAACCCGCCGTACATGCCGGCGGGTCAAACAGCCTTATCGAAAAACGACAGGCACCCGCTC
The DNA here is from genome assembly GCF_004353915.1 of Paraburkholderia silviterrae. Classification (GTDB taxonomy): domain Bacteria; phylum Pseudomonadota; class Gammaproteobacteria; order Burkholderiales; family Burkholderiaceae; genus Paraburkholderia; species Paraburkholderia silviterrae. The sequence goes on from NZ_SMRP01000021.1 coordinate 116,394, forward strand.
AGGGAGGAGAAGCGGGGAGTCTGGCGCCAGGCGCCTCGCTCGATCGGTATGATATACCATTGTCCTGAAAAGTTTCCTGCGCACCTGGGCGCGCTCCGTTTCAAGATATCTCCCGACATGAGCTTCTATCCGCATCATCGTCCGCGCCGCATGCGCCGCGACGACTTCTCGCGCCGCCTGATGCGCGAAAACCTCCTGACCACCAATGACCTGATCTATCCCGTGTTCGTGGTCGCGGGCAGCAACGTGCGCGAAGCCGTGCCGTCGATGCCCGGCGTCGAGCGCGTCTCGATCGATCTGCTCATGGGCGTCGCCGAGCAGTGCGTCGAGCTGGGCATTCCGGTGCTCTCGCTCTTCCCCGCCGTCGATCCGGCATTGAAGACGCCCGACGGCATCGAGGCAACCAACCCCGACGGCACGATTCCGTGCGCCGTGCGCGAGCTCAAGCAGCGTTTCCCCGATCTGGGCGTGCTGTGCGACGTCGCGCTCGACCCGTACACGAGCCACGGCCAGGACGGCGTGATCGACGAAAACGGCTACGTCATCAACGATGAGACGGTCGAGATCCTCGTCGCGCAGGCGCGCACGCAAGCCGAAGCGGGCGTCGACATCGTCGCGCCTTCGGACATGATGGACGGCCGTATCGGCGCGATCCGCGAGATGCTCGAGAGCGAGAACCACATCCACACGAAGATCATGGCCTACTCGGCCAAATATGCGTCGGCGTTCTACGGGCCGTTCCGCGACGCCGTGGGCTCGGCGTCGAATCTGGGCAAGGGCAACAAGATGACCTACCAGATGGACCCGTCGAACTCGGATGAGGCGCTGCGCGAAGTGCGCCTCGACATCGAGGAAGGCGCCGACATGGTGATGGTCAAGCCCGGCATGCCGTATCTCGACATCGTGCGCCGCGTGAAGGACGAATTCCGCTTCCCGACCTACGTGTACCAGGTGAGCGGCGAATACGCGATGCTCAAGGCCGCCGCGCAAAACGGCTGGCTCGACCACGACAAGGTGATGATGGAGTCGCTGCTCGCGTTCAAGCGCGCGGGCGCGGACGGCATCCTCACTTACTTCGCGCTCGACGCCGCCCGACTGCTGCGCGCACAGAAGTAGGTGGCGCAGCGCTTTGCGCGAGGCCCATGCGAAAAAGGCACGTCATTGCGACGTGCCTTTTCTGTTTGTGCAGCGGCTACGCAACGTAGCGTGCGAGACCCTGCGGCGTACTTACGATTTCCCGGTGAGGATCGAAAGCTTGGAGCGTGCCGGAGCCGCCGACGCAGACGGTGCCTGCGCCGCCACACGGTCGAGCCGGGCGAGGAATTTGTCCGCGTTCTCGTAGCCCACCACGCGCAATACTTCCTGGCCGCTCGCATCGAAGAAGATGATGCCAGGCGGCCCGAACAGGCCGAAGCGTTTGAGCAGCGCCTGGTCGTCGGGGCTGTTGGCCGTCACGTCGGCGCGCAGGAGCCCGAGCTGTTCGAGGCGCGCCTGCACGCGCGGGTCGCTGAACGTGAACTTCTCCATCTCCTTGCAGCTCACGCACCAGTCGGCGTAGAAGTCGAGCATCGAAGGCTTGCCCGCCGCCTTGAGCGCCGCATCGAGTTGCGCCGACGAACGCACCGGCGCGAAGCTCAGTGCATCGGCTTCGGCGGCGGCAGCCTGCGTTGCGCCGTTGCCAGCGCCGCCCACCCGCGCGGCCAGCACGCCGAGCGGACGCAGCGGATCGGTCGAGCCCGCCGAAAGGCCGACGATGAGCGTCGCGGCCCAGATCGCGAACGCCGCGCCCACGCCGCGACCGAGACGGCGCCAGACGTTGGGCGCGCCCGCATTCGGCGTAAAGAGCCCGAGCGCGGCGGCGGCGAGCAGAAGCCAGAGCGCAGCCAGCAGCATTTGCGCGCTCGCACCCAGCACGGGCCACACGATCCACAACGCAGCCGCAAGCAGCACGACGCCGAAGAATACCTTCACGCCGTCCATCCAGGTGCCCGCGCGCGGCAGCAGCGTGCCGGCGCCGAACCCGATGATCATGAGCGGCACGCCCAGCCCGATGCCCATCGCAAAAAGCGCCGCGCCGCCGAGGACGGCGTTGCCCGTGTGCGCGATGAATGCGAGCACGGCGAACAGCGGCGCCGTCATGCAGGCGCCCACCACCAGTGCGGACAGCGCGCCCATCACGGCGACGGCCACGAACTTGCCGCCCGAGCGGCCCTGCGAGGTGCGAGACGCGCCGTCTTGCCAACGCTGCGGCAGCGCGATGTCGTAGCCGGCGATCAGCATCAGGGCGAAGGCGGTGAGCAGCACGGCGAACGCACCGAGCACCCACGGGTTCTGCAGCCACGCACCGAGACTCTGCCCGACCAGCGCGGCAGCAATCCCAAGCACGGTGTAGACAAGCGCCATGCCGAGCACATAGACGAGCGACAGCACGAAGCCACGCGCGCGCGTGACCTGTGCGCCCTCGCCCACGATGATGGCCGACAGAATCGGAATCATCGGATACGAACAGGGCAGCAGGCTCAGCACGATCCCCGCGAGGAAATACAGGCCGACCACGGCGAAGAAGCCGCCGCCTTGCAGCAGCGATTGCGCGTAGTCCGCGCTCGTCGCGCGTTCGTACCACGGCTGCCGCGCATCATCCGCAGGCACCGAAGACGCAATCGAAGCGATCTGAGCGCCATTGCCGCCTGCCGCTGGCGCCGCGCTCTGCCCGCCCACGACAGCCTGCAGCGCCGCGCCGCTCACATGGTAGACATGCTCGGCCGGTGGATAGCAGATACCCGCGTCGGCGCATCCTTGCGAAGTCACCGCAAGATCGAACGCGCCGCTGGCCTGCTTCACCGGCACACGGATCGTCAGTTCTTTGCGGTAGGTTTCGACGTTCTTGTTGAACGTAGTATCGAATTTCACGTGCCCAGGCGGGATCTGCGCGTCGCCGAGCGTGGCCGTGCCATTGCGCGTCGCGAATGCAAAGCGCTCGCGATACATGTAATAGCCATCGGCGATCTTGAAATGGACGTCGACGACGCCAGGCTCTTCACTGGCGCTGAATGTGAAGGCCTGGTCGGGCGGCAGGAAATCGTCGTCGGCACGGGCGGACGCCGCACCGAACAGCAGCGGCAGCAGGCAGCCTACGAATGCGAGGAAAGCCAGAAACGACGTGTACGGCGCGGCGCGCAGGCGCCGATCGAAGCGGTTAGACATGAATGGGGCGCTGTGTCTCGGCAATGACCCATTGGCCGTAGGCGTTCGACGCCGTGACCTGCCACGAGAGTATCTCGGGCGTCTCATAAGGATGCTGGGTCTGGATGAACTGTTCGAGCTCGGCCGCGCGCGCGAGGCTCGTCTTGAAAAGTAGCTGGACCTCGTCGCCGGACTCGATCCTGCCCTGCCAGTGGTACTGCGAATGGACGGGACCCATGCGCGTCACGCAGGCTGCGAGGTGCGCCTCGAGCGCAGTCGACGACAGCTTCTCGGCGGCGTCCTCGTCGGGCACCGTGGTCAGCATCAGGGTCACATTGAGGGTCATGACGAACTCCGGCATGGCGCCCCGCACCCGCGGCGCGAGAGCCAGGGGCGCCTGAGGCAGAACGTTATCGTACCACCGGCATCGATTGACTTCGTTCATGCGCCATCGGCGTGCGTAGCGGCGGCAGACAGCAAACGCACATGAAGGCCGCTTTAATCCGCGCAAAAAACAAAAAAGCCAGGCTAGGCCTGGCTTTTTTGCGCGCCGCTCAGTCGGCAATCGAAACTGCGCTGAGCGACTGAAAGCTTATTCCGCTTCCTGGACGTTCTCTTCCGCGACTTCCGGACGGTCGAGCAGTTCGACCAGAGCCATCGGTGCGTTGTCGCCAACACGGAAACCGAACTTCAGGATACGCAGGTAGCCGCCCGGACGGTTCGCGAAGCGCGGACCGAGCACGTCGAACAGCTTCGTGACCGAGTCACGATCGCGCAGGCGGTTGAACGCCAGACGACGGTTTGCGAGCGACGGCTTCTTGCCCAGCGTGATGAGGGGCTCGACAACCTTACGGAGTTCCTTCGCCTTCGGCAGCGTGGTCTTGATGACTTCGTGCTCGATCAGCGAGTTGGACATGTTACGGAGCATTGCCAGACGGTGGCTGCTCGTGCGGTTCAGTTTCCGCAGACCATGACGGTGACGCATTTCAATTTCCTTGAAACAAAGTTTTGGTCCAGCTCTTCTATCGCCTTGTCGGGTTTGACACCCCCGTCAAAGCACGGGCCGGTACAGAAAAAACGGCAAGACGCGGATTCTAAAGGAAAATCCGCGTCCGTGCCACATTACTTACTTGTCGAGACCAGCCGGCGGCCAGTTTTCGAGCTTCATGCCGAGCGTGAGACCGCGCGAAGCGAGCACTTCCTTGATCTCGTTGAGCGACTTGCGACCCAGGTTCGGGGTCTTGAGCAGCTCGTTCTCGGTGCGCTGGATGAGGTCGCCGATGTAGTAGATGTTCTCGGCCTTCAGGCAGTTCGCCGAGCGAACCGTGAGTTCGAGATCGTCCACCGGACGCAGCAGGATCGGGTCGATCTGCGGTGCGCGCGACGGCGCTTCCGCGGCCGTTTCCGTGCCTTCCAGAGCAGCGAACACCGACAGCTGATCCACGAGGATGCGCGCCGACTGGCGGATCGCTTCCTCAGGCGAGATCACGCCGTTGGTTTCGATGTTCATCACGAGCTTGTCGAGGTCGGTACGCTGCTCGACACGCGCGCTTTCGACGGCGTAGCTCACGCGGCGAACCGGCGAGAACGACGCGTCCAGCACGATGCGGCCGATGATCTTGGCCGACTCGTCGCCGTAGCGGCGCACGTTGCCCGGCACATAGCCGCGGCCCTTCTCGATCTTGATCTGCACGTCGAGCTTGCCGCCCTTCGTCAGATGCGCAACCACGTGTTCCGGGTTGATGACTTCGCAGTCGTGCGAGAGCTCGATGTCGCCAGCGGTGACAACGCCTTCGCCTTCCTTGCGCAGCGTAACCGTCACTTCGTCACGGTTATGCAGCTTGAACACCACGCCCTTCAGGTTCAGCAGCAGGTTGACCACGTCCTCTTGCACACCATCGAGCGTCGAGTATTCGTGCACGACGCCTGCGATCGTCACTTCGGTCGGCGCATAGCCCACCATCGACGACAGCAGCACACGCCGAAGCGCGTTACCCAAGGTGTGGCCATAACCGCGTTCGAACGGCTCCATGACCACTTTCGCGTGGTTCTCGCCGAGCGATTCCACAGCGATGATCTTGGGTTTCAACAAACTGGTTTGCATAGGTTTTCCTTTTCAATACCCTCGGCTCGTTACACCGATAAGGCTGAGAATGGCAACAACCTGAAAAAAACAGCCGAGGCCACCTCCTGCGCGAAGCACAGAGGCTACCCCGGCCGTCAATCCGATTAACGCGAATACAATTCGACGATCAGGCTTTCGTTGATGTCGCCAGCGATGTCGCTGCGCTCCGGCATGCCCTTGAACGTGCCTTCGAACTTCTTCGCATCGACCGCGACCCAACCCGGCATGCCGCCTTGCTCAGCCAGCGACAGCGCTTCGACGATACGCGCCTGCTTCTTCGCCTTTTCGCGAATGGCGACGATGTCGCCTGCCTTCACTTGCATCGACGGGATGTTCGCAACGACGCCGTTCAGCGTGAGAGCCTTGTGGCTCACGAGCTGACGCGCTTCAGCGCGGGTCGATGCGAAGCCCATGCGGTACACGACGTTGTCGAGACGCGATTCGAGCAGTTGCAGCAGGTTTTCGCCGGTGTTGCCCTTGAGACGGTCCGCTTCCGCGAAGTAGCGGCGGAACTGGCGCTCGAGCACGCCGTAGATGCGCTTCACTTTTTGCTTTTCGCGAAGCTGCGTGCCGTAGTCGGACGTGCGGGCGCCCGAGGTGCGGCCGTGCTGACCCGGCTTGCTGTCGAGCTTGCACTTGTCGGCGAGCGAGCGGCGTGCGCTCTTCAGGAAGAGGTCGGTGCCTTCACGGCGGGACAGCTTGGCCTTCGGGCCGATATAACGTGCCACGTTGCTTTCCTTCGATAATTGATCACGCGAAACCTGAGTGGGAAAACCCGCGGTTTCACGCTAGTCCGGCCCTTTGGACCGAACGGTGGGCTTAGTCAATTCAATAACGCCGAGAGCCTGGGTCGCCGTTTCCGGCGGCTCAGGCGATCGGCTAAAGCGACGCCTTAGATACGGCGGCGCTTCGGCGGACGGCAGCCGTTATGCGGGACCGGCGTCACGTCGGAGATCGCGGTGATCTTGATGCCAAGACCATGCAGCGCGCGCACCGCCGATTCGCGGCCAGGACCGGGGCCCTTGATACGCACTTCGAGGTTCTTGACGCCGTATTCCATCGCGACACGGCCAGCCGACTCGGCTGCGACCTGAGCTGCGAAAGGAGTCGACTTGCGCGAACCCTTGAAGCCCTGACCGCCCGAGGTTGCCCAGGCAAGCGCGTTGCCTTGACGGTCGGTGATCGTGATGATGGTGTTGTTGAACGACGCGTGAACGTGAACCACGCCCTCGGCGACGTTCTTCTTGACCTTCTTGCGAACGCGTTGCGCCGCGGAGTTGTTCGAAGCCTTAGCCATTACGTTTTCCTGTAACTGTCAGTTCCGCTTACTTCTTCAGCGACTGTGCTGCGCGGCGCGGACCCTTGCGCGTACGTGCGTTGGTGCGCGTACGCTGGCCACGCAGGGGCAGGCCCTTGCGATGGCGCACGCCGCGGTAGCAGCCGAGGTCCATCAGGCGCTTGATGTTCATCGTCACTTCACGGCGCAGATCGCCTTCGACGACAAACTTGCCCACTTCCTCACGCAGCTTTTCGAGATCCGCGTCGTTCAGGTCCTTGACCTTCTTGTCAAACGGCACACCCGCGGCAACGCAGATGTTGCGCGAACGCGTGCGGCCAACACCGAAAATTGCCGTCAGGCCGATTTCAGTGTGCTGGTGGTTCGGGATGTTAACCCCTGCAATACGAGCCATTGTTTTTCCTCAAACAAAAAGCGCAAGCGCGCTAATCAGCCTTGACGCTGCTTGTGGCGCGGGTCCGAGCTGCAGATCACGCGAACGACGCCGTTGCGCTTGATGATTTTGCAGTTGCGGCAAATGCGCTTTACCGATGCCATCACTTTCATGATATTACCCTTTTTCTAAATCACTTCGCCCGGAACACGATCCGCGCACGCGACAGATCGTAAGGCGTCAACTCAACCGTCACCTTGTCGCCCGGGAGAATGCGGATGTAGTGCATCCGCATTTTTCCGGAAATATGCCCCAGAACGACATGGCCGTTTTCCAGCTTCACCCGGAAGGTCGCGTTGGGGAGGTTTTCGATGACCTCACCCTGCATCTGGATTACATCGTCTTTGGCCATATGTTCTTACCGCATCGGGACTCCGCCGCCCTTGAAGTTAGCCTTCTTGAGCAGCGATTCATATTGTTGCGACATCACGTACGACTGCACCTGCGCCATGAAGTCCATTGTGACGACGACAATGATCAGCAGCGACGTTCCACCAAAATAAAACGGCACATTCCAGCGCAGCACCAGAAACTCGGGCAGCAGGCAGACGAACACGATATAGATCGCACCGGCCAGCGTCAGACGCGTGAGGATGCGGTCGATATAGCGAGCCGTCTGATCGCCCGGGCGGATGCCAGGTACGAACGCGCCGCTCTTTTTCAGGTTGTCGGCCGTTTCCCTGCTGTTGAACACCAGAGCGGTGTAGAAGAAGCAGAAAAAGACGATCGCCAACGCGTACAGCAACACGTACACAGGCTGGCCGGGCTTGAGGGCTTCGGCCACATTGTGCAGCGTGTCTGCGAACCAGCCGGATCGCGATCCCGAACTGAACCAGTTCAGGATGGTTGCCGGGAACAAGATGATCGACGATGCAAAGATCGGCGGAATCACGCCCGACATGTTCAGCTTGAGCGGCAGGTGCGACGACTGCCCACCGTAAATCTTGTTGCCAACCTGACGCTTCGCATAGTTCACGAGGATCTTGCGCTGGCCGCGTTCGATGAACACCACCAGATACGTCACGGCCGCGATCAACGCCACGATGATGATCGCCGAGACGGGGCCCATCGAGCCGGTGCGAACCAGTTCAAAGAGACCACCGATCGCGTTCGGGAAACCCGCTGCGATCCCGCCGAAGATGATGATCGAAATGCCGTTGCCAAGCCCGCGTTCCGTGATTTGCTCACCGAGCCACATCAGGAACATCGTGCCAGTCACCAGCGTCACGACCGTCGTCAGGCGGAACACCATGCCCGGATCGATCACGAGGCCAGGCTGGTTTTCCAGCGCGACCGCGATGCCGAAAGCCTGAAAGGTTGCCAGCACCACCGTGAAGACCCGCGTGTACTGCGTGATCTTGCGTTGTCCAGCCTGCCCTTCCTTCTTCAGCGCCTCGAGCTGCGGCGAGACGATCGCCATCAGCTGCAAGATGATCGACGCCGAGATATACGGCATCACACCCAGCGCGAAGATCGTGAAGCGAGACAGTGCGCCACCCGAGAACATGTTGAACATGCCAAGGATGCCGCCCGACTGGCTCTGGAAGAGCTTCGCCAGTTGATCCGGATCGATACCGGGAACCGGAATATGCGCACCGATACGATAAACGACCAGCGCCAGCAGCAAGAACATTGCACGCCGGCGCAGGTCGCCGAACTTCGGAGCGCTGCGACCGGTTTTTGCGAGACTCGGGCTGTTAGCCAAGTAGCTTCTCCGATGCAGATGTTAGTGACGGCGGGCAAGCCCGCACGCACCACTCACAATCACTCGGCAAAAGAACCGCCTGCTGCTTCGATCGCAGCACGCGCATTCTTCGTCGCACCCAGGCCCTTGACCACGACCTTGCGCTTGATTTCGCCGGTGGCGATGATCTTCGCGCTTCTGGTCATTTCGCCAACGAGGCCTGCCTGCTTGAGAGCGAGCAGATCGATTTCGTCGACCGGCAGCTTCTCGATGTCGGCGAGGCGCACTTCACCCACGAATTCCTTCGTCAGCGAGGTGAAGCCGCGCTTCGGCAGACGGCGCTGCAGCGGCATTTGACCGCCTTCGAAGCCGACCTTGTGGAAGCCGCCCGAACGCGATTTCTGACCCTTGTGACCACGGCCAGCGGTCTTGCCGAGGCCGGAGCCGATGCCGCGACCGACGCGACGCTTTGCGTGCTTCGCGCCTTCTGCCGGCTTCAGGTTATTCAATTCCATTTCAAACTCCTGGAGTCTTTTGGTCCGCGAGCGCGTTAACCGATGACCTTGACGAGGTACGAGACCTTGTTGATCATGCCGCGCACAGCCGGCGTGTCCTGCAGCTCGGAGACCGAGTTCAGGCGGCGCAGGCCAAGACCGCGCACGGTGGCACGGTGCGTTTCGCGGGTCCCAATCAGGCTCTTGACGAGCTGAACCTTGACAGTTTTTTCAGACATGGTGCCCACCCTTAGCCCAGAATGTCTTCGACGGACTTGCCGCGCTTCGCTGCGATGTCAGCCGGGGTCGACTGCTTGCGCAGGCCGTCCAGCGTGGCACGAACGAGGTTGTACGGGTTCGTCGAACCGTGGCTCTTGGCCACGACGTTCTGCACGCCCATCACGTCGAACACTGCGCGCATCGGGCCGCCGGCGATCACGCCCGTACCTGCCTTCGCCGGAGCGAGGAGGACGACCGATGCGCCGTGCTTGCCGTGCACTTCGTGTTGCAGGGTGCCGTTCTTCAGGGGCACCTTGAACATGTTGCGGCGAGCTTGTTCCATCGCCTTCTGGACAGCAACGGGCACTTCCTTCGACTTGCCCTTGCCCATACCGACGCGGCCATCACCATCGCCGACCACGGTCAGTGCGGCGAAGCCGAGAATACGGCCACCCTTCACGACCTTGGTCACGCGATTGACCGAAATCATTTTTTCGCGAAGGCCGTCGTCGCGTTCGTCAGCCTGAACTTTCGCTTGCATCTTTGCCATGACGAATTCCTTCCTTAGAACTTGAGCCCGGCTTCGCGCGCAGCATCAGCCAGCGCCTTGACGCGGCCGTGATAGCGGAAACCCGAGCGGTCAAAGGCGACGGATTCGATGCCGGCGGCCTTAGCCTTTTCTGCAATACGCTTGCCGATCAGCGAGGCAGCGGCGACGTTGCCGCCCTTGCCCGACTGGTCAGCCAGTTGCGCACGCACTTCGGCTTCAAGCGTCGACGCGCTGGCCAGCACCTTGGTGCCGCAGGGCGAGAACACTTGCGCATAGATGTGCGTGTTCGTGCGATGCACGGCCAGACGCGCGACCTGCAGCTCAGCGATCTTGAGACGCGTCTGACGAGCGCGGCGCAGGCGAGATTGAGTCTTATCCATGATTGCGCACCCTTACTTCTTCTTCGTTTCTTTGAGGATCACAACCTCGTTGGCGTAACGCACACCCTTGCCCTTATAGGGCTCAGGCGGGCGATAACCGCGCACTTCGGCAGCGGTTTGGCCAACTTTTTGCTTGTCGATCCCCTTGATCACGATTTCCGTTTGCGACGGGGTTTCAGCCTTGACGCCTTCGGGCATCTGGTGCACCACGGGGTGCGAGAAACCCAGCGACAGGTTCAGCTTGTCGCCTTGCGCTTGAGCACGGTAACCGACGCCAACCAGCGTCAGCTTGCGCTCGAAACCCTTCGTCACGCCTTGCACCATGTTCGCGACAATCGCGCGCATCGTGCCCGACATCGCATTGGCTTCGCGGCTTTCATCGGTCGGCTCGAACTTGAGCGTACCGTTGTCGTTCACCACCTTCACGAGGCGGTTCGCAGCTTGCGAAATCGTACCCAGCGGGCCCTTGACGGTAATCTTCTCGTCGCTGAGCGTCGCTTCTGCGCCTTGCAGCGCGATCGGGCTCTTACCTACTCGAGACATGTTTCTTCTCCTTCGGCGTTAAGCGACGTAGCAGATAACTTCGCCGCCGACGCCAGTAGCGCGCGCCTTGCGGTCCGTCATCACACCCTTCGGCGTCGACACGATCGCAACGCCCAGGCCATTCATGACCTGCGGGATGTCGTTGCGGCCACGGTACACGCGCAGACCCGGCTTCGAGACGCGTTCGATGCGCTCGATAACGGGACGGCCAGCGTAGTACTTCAACGCGATGTTCAATTCCGACTTCGCACCTTCGGTCTTCACCGCGAAGTCGTCGATATAACCTTCGTCCTTCAGAACCTGCGCAATGGCAATCTTCACTTTCGACGAGGGCATAGCAACCGAAACCTTCTCGACCATCTGCGCATTGCGGATGCGAGTCAGCATATCGGCGATAGGATCACTCATGCTCATTTATGTTTCTCCTATTACCAGCTCGCCTTGGTGATGCCAGGGATCTCACCACGGAACGCGATTTCACGAATCTTGTTACGTGCGAGACCGAATTTGCGGAACGTGCCACGCGGACGACCCGTGATCGCGCAGCGGTTACGCTTGCGGGTCGGGTTCGAGTTGCGCGGCAGTTGTTGCAGTTCGAGGCGAGCTGCGTAACGCTCTTCTTCCGACTTGCTTTGGTCGTCGATGATCGCCTTCAGCTCTGCGCGCTTCGGCGCAAATTTCGCTGCCAGACGAGCGCGCTTCTTTTCACGTTCGATCAGTGCCAGTTTAGCCACGGTAACCTCAGTTTCTGAACGGGAACTTGAAGCCGGCGAGCAGTGCCTTTGCTTCTTCGTCGGTCTTCGCGGTCGTCGTGATGCTGATGTTCAGCCCACGCAGCGCGTCGATCTTGTCGTAGTCGATTTCGGGGAAAATGATCTGCTCTTTCACACCGATGTTGTAGTTACCACGGCCGTCGAACGCCTTGCCCGACACACCGCGGAAGTCGCGCACGCGAGGCAGCGCAACCGTCACGAAACGGTCGAGGAATTCGTACATGGCATGACCACGCAGCGTGACCATCGTGCCGATCGGATAACCTTCGCGGATCTTGAAACCGGCGATTGCCTTACGCGACTTCGTCACGACAGGCTTCTGGCCGGCGATCTTCGTGAGGTCGCCAACGGCGTGCTCGAGGACCTTCTTGTCAGCGACGGCTTCACCGACACCCATGTTCAGGGTGATCTTGGTGAGGCGCGGCACTTCCATGACCGACTTGTAACCGAACTTCTCGATCAGGCCAGGAACGACCTTCTCTTTATAAAATTCTTGCAAACGTGCCATTTTTTACTCCGCAGCGTCAGGCGCTCAGGACAGCACCGGTCGTCTTCAGGAAACGAACCTTCTTGTCCCCTTCGACCTTGATGCCCACGCGCGACGGCTTGCCGTTCGCGTCGACCAGTGCGACGTTCGAGATAGCCAGCGGCATTGCCTTGGCTTCCACGCCACCCGTCGTCCCCTTCATGGGGTTCGGCTTCACATGCTTTTTAGCGATGTTGATGCCTTCGACCGTGACGCGCTCTTCACCGATGGCCACCACGACACCGCGCTTGCCCTTGTCTTTGCCAGTGACGACGATGACTTCGTCACCCTTGCGAATCTTGTTCATCGCGACTCCTTACAGCACTTCCGGCGCCAGCGAAACGATCTTCATGAATCGTTCGCTACGCAGCTCACGCGTAACCGGCCCGAAAATGCGGGTGCCGATCGGCTCAAGCTTGGTATTCAAAAGCACGGCGGCGTTGCCATCGAACTTGATCAGCGAGCCGTCTTGACGGCGCACGCCCTTGGCGGTGCGAACCACAACAGCGTTGTAGATTTCGCCCTTCTTTACGCGCCCGCGCGGCGTTGCTTCCTTGACGCTCACCTTGATGATGTCGCCAATGCTGGCATAACGACGCTTCGAGCCGCCGAGCACCTTGATGCACATGACTTCACGCGCACCCGTGTTGTCGGCTACTTCAAGCCGAGTTTCGGTCTGGATCATGGTTTATCTTTCCCAACTTAATCCGGTCGCGCCACCATGGCACATCCGGTCAGTCTTGGTCCCGTCAGCCGCGCCGCCACTAGAACGACCGCTCAGCTGCTTGGGTTAGAACAGCAGCGACGGCAAACGAAACCGGCCATCGCATTCCGGTGAATCTTGCAGATCCGGGCTGGCGCCCGAACCACTTCCCTCACTACTTTTGCCCATTGCTTTGCCAACAACGAGCCCATAAAGAGGGAAGACCAAGACTATAACTCGATAATCTTGGTCTCGCAAGCGAAATCTTTAGCGATTTCAACTACTTCTGCATCCCGGAGAGAGGCTCCCCGGGATGTTGCATCACTTTTTAGATGATGCGTGCTGCTTCGATCAGCTTCGACACGGTCCAGGCCTTCGTCTTCGAGATCGGACGGGTTTCCTGGATTTCCACGAGGTCGCCCTCGTTGTACGTGTTCGACTCGTCGTGCGCGTGGTACTTCTTCGACTGCACAACGTACTTGCCGTAGATCGGGTGCTTGACGCGGCGCTCGACCAGAACGGTGACCGTCTTGTCCATCTTGTTGCTGACGACCTTGCCGACCAGCGTCCGCTTAAGCGAGGTTTTCACGCTTTCGTTCATTTCTGGTTCGCCTTTTGAGTCAGGACGGTCCGCACACGTGCGATGTCGCGACGAACCTTCTTCAGCTGGCTCGTGTTCGTGAGCTGCTGGGTCGCGAGTTGCATGCGCAGGCCGAATTGCGCCTTCAAGAGGTCCGACAGCTCCTGATCGAGCGCGGCCTTGTCTTTCTGAAGAAGTTCAGATGCCTTCATCATTAACTCCTTAGGCGCCGAGCTGGCGAACCATGAAGACCGTCTTCAGCGGCAGCTTGGCTGCAGCCAGACGGAAGGCTTCACGGGCCAGTTCTTCGGACACACCATCCATTTCATACAGCATCTTGCCCGGTTGAATCTCTGCGACGTAGTACTCAGGGTTACCCTTACCGTTACCCATACGCACTTCCGCCGGCTTTTGCGAGATCGGCTTGTCCGGGAAGATACGGATCCAGATGCGGCCGCCACGCTTGATGTGACGCGTCATTGCACGACGCGCCGCTTCAATCTGACGCGCGGTCAGGCGACCACGACCGATAGCCTTCAGACCGTATTCACCGAACGAAACTGCGTTGCCGCGCGTTGCGACGCCGGTGTTACGACCCTTCTGCTCTTTGCGATACTTCCTGCGTTTCGGTTGCAGCATCGTTATTCTCCACTCTTGCCGTCACCACCGGCGCCACGGCGCGGTGCGCCACGACGGGCACCCGGTGCGCCTTCGCCATCACGGCGCGGACGACGATCGCCCGGGCGCGCGTTGCGGCGCGGACGCTTTTCTTCGGCGACTTCTTCCACCACCGGTGCGTCGTTGCGGCCGAGCGTGTCGCCCTTGTAGACCCAAACCTTCACGCCGATGATGCCGTACGTCGTCTTCGCTTCCGAGGTTGCGTAGTCGATGTCAGCACGCAGCGTGTGAAGCGGCACTCGACCTTCGCGGTACCACTCGGTACGTGCGATTTCGATACCGTTCAGACGGCCGGCGCTCATGATCTTGATGCCCTGGGCACCCAGACGCATCGCGTTCTGCATCGCGCGCTTCATTGCGCGACGGAACATGATGCGGCGCTCGAGCTGCTGCGTGATCGAGTCGGCGATCAGCTGCGCGTCGGTTTCCGGCTTGCGGATTTCTTCGATGTTCACGTGAACCGGAACGCCCATGCGCTTCTGGAGCTCGGCCTTGAGGAGTTCGATGTCCTCGCCCTTCTTGCCGATCACCACACCCGGGCGCGAGCTGTAAATCGTGATGCGAGCGTTCTTTGCCGGACGCTCGATCACAACACGGCCCACCGAAGCGTTCTTCAGCTTCTTCTTCAGGTATTCACGAACACCGATGTCTTCCTTCAACATCGCCGCGAAATTGTTGTTGTTCGCGTACCAGCGCGAAGCCCAATTGCGGCTGACGGCCAAACGGAAGCCAGTCGGATGAATTTTCTGTCCCATCGTATGGCTCCTTAATTCCCGACCGTCACAGTGATGTGACAGGATTGCTTCTCGATGCGGTTGCCGCGGCCCTTGGCGCGCGCGGTGAAACGCTTCAGCGAAGCCGCCTTGTCGACGTAGATGCTCTTGATCTTGAGCTCGTCGATGTCGGCGCCTTCGTTGTGTTCCGCGTTTGCGATCGCCGAGAGCACAACCTTTTTCACGATGCCAGCCGCTTTCTTCGGCGAGAACGTCAGAACGTTCAGCGCCTTGTCGACCGGCAGACCGCGGATCTGGTCAGCCACAAGGCGCGTTTTCTGCGCCGAGATGCGGGCACCGCGATGAATTGCCTTCACTTCCATCTTGATTGCCCCTTATTTCTTGGCCTTCTTGTCGGCCGCGTGACCCTTGAACGTCCGGGTCAGTGCGAACTCGCCAAGCTTGTGGCCGACCATGTTTTCCGTGACATACACGGGAACGTGTTGACGGCCGTTATGAACGGCGATCGTCAGGCCGATGAAGTCCGGCAGGATCGTCGAACGACGCGACCAGGTCTTGATCGGTTTCTTGTCGCGCGTTGCTGCAGCCGCCTCAACCTTCTTCAGCAAATGGGCGTCGCAGAACGGACCTTTCTTAATAGAACGTGCCATTGCCTACTCCTTAACGCTTGTGACGGCGCTGGACGATCATGCTCGTCGTGCGCTTGTTGCTGCGGGTGCGATAGCCCTTCGTCGGCGTGCCCCACGGGCTCACCGGGTCGCGACCAGCCGCAGTCTTGCCTTCGCCACCACCGTGCGGGTGGTCGACCGGGTTCATTGCAACGCCACGCACCGTCGGGCGGATACCGCGCCAGCGGTTCGCGCCAGCCTTACCGATTTGACGGAGGCTGTGCTCTTCGTTGCCGACTTCACCGATCGTCGCGCGGCACTCGACGTGCACGCGGCGGATTTCGCCCGAACGCAGACGAACCTGCGCGTAGACGCCTTCACGGGCCAGCAGCATGGCCGACGTGCCAGCCGAACGCGCGATCTGCGCGCCCTTGCCCGGCAGCATCTCGATGCAGTGGATCGTCGTACCGACCGGAATGTTGCGGATCGGCAGGGTGTTGCCCGCCTTGATCGGCGCTTCCGAGCCCGACATCAGCGGCGTGCCAACCGTCACGCCCTTCGGCGCGATGATGTAGCGGCGCTCGCCGTCTGCGTACAGAACCAGCGCGATGTTCGCGCTACGGTTCGGGTCATACTCGAGACGCTCCACCTTCGCGGGGATGCCGTCCTTCGTACGACGGAAATCGATCACACGGTAATGCTGCTTGTGACCACCACCCTGGTGACGCGTCGTGATATGACCGTTGTTGTTACGGCCCGCCTTCACGGATTGCTTTTCGAGCAGCGGTGCGTACGGCGCGCCCTTATGCAGATCCTTGTTGACGATCTTCACCATCGCGCGGCGACCCGGCGAGGTCGGCTTAACTTTCACGATTGCCATGATTACTTGGCCTCCGCTTCAAAGTTGATTTCCTGGCCGGGCTTCAGGCAGACATACGCCTTCTTCACGTCCTTGCGCTTGCCGTTGAAGCGGCCAAAGCGCTTGGCTTTACCCTTCTGGACCAGCACATTGACGGACTCGACTTCCACCTTGAACAGCAGCTCGACAGCAGCCTTGACTTCCTGCTTGTTCGCGTCCGGCGCGACTTCGAAGACGACTTGCTCGTTCTTCTCCGCCACCAGCGTCGCCTTTTCGGAGATCACCGGCGCGAGCAGGACCTGCATCAAACGATGATCGTTCTTGCGAATCTCGCTCATGACAGCAACTCCTCGATCTGGGCGACCGCTGCCTTCGTGATCAGGATCTTCTTGAAGTAGATCAGCGAGAGCGGGTCGGCAAAGCGCGGCTCAACGACCGCCACGTGGGGCAGGTTGCGCGACGCCAGGAACAGGTTCTCGTCGACCGTGTCGGTGATGACCAGCACGGATTCGAGACCCATGGCCTTGAACTTTTCGGCCAGCAGCTTCGTCTTCGGCGCTTCGAGCGAGAGCTCTTCGACAACCGAGATGCGGCCTTCGCGGGCCAGCTGCGAGAAGATCGAGCAGAGGCCTGCGCGATGCATCTTCTTGTTGACCTTGTGCGAGAAGTTTTCTTCCGGCGAATTCGGGAAGATGCGACCACCGCCACGCCACAGCGGGCTCGACGACATACCGGCACGAGCGCGGCCCGTACCCTTCTGACGCCACGGCTTCTTGGTGGTGTGCTTGACTTGCTCGCGGTCCTTCTGCGCGCGGTTACCGCTGCGCGCGTTCGCCTGGTAGGCGACAACGATCTGGTGAATCAGCGCTTCGTTGTAGTCACGGCCGAACACGACGTCCGACGCGTTAACTGCTGCGCCTTCCTGACCATTAGCGTTCAGGAGCTTCAGTTCCATTATTGCGCTCCTTTCTTGGCGCGGGCCTTGACGGCCGGCGTCACGAAAACCTTGCCGCCCTTTGCACCCGGGACAGCACCCTTCACGAGCAGCAGCTTGCGCTCTGCGTCGATACGGGCGATTTCGAGGTTCTGCACCGTCACGGTTTCGTCACCCATGTGACCGGTCATGCGCTTACCCGGAAACACGCGGCCCGGATCCTGCGCCATACCGATCGAGCCCGGCACGTTGTGCGAGCGCGAGTTACCGTGCGAAGCACGACCCGATGCGAAGTTGTAACGCTTGATGGTACCGGCGTAGCCCTTACCGATCGAGGTGCCTTGCACGTCGATCTTCTGGCCTTCTTCGAAGAGTTCTACACCGATCACAGCGCCAGCGGACAGTTCGGCAGCCTTGGCGGCGTCGATCTGGAATTCCTTGAGGATTTCACCGGCTTGAACGCCAGCTTTGGCGAGATGACCTGCGAGCGGCTTCGTCACGCGCGATGCGCGGCGCGTACCGAACGCAACCTGAACGGCCGTGTAGCCGTCGGTTTCAACAGTCTTGATCTGCGTCACGCGGTTGTCGGACACGTCCAGCACGGTAACGGGAATCGAGTCCCCATCGGCCGTGAAGATACGAGTCATGCCAACCTTGCGACCTACGAGTCCAAGGCTCATCGTTTTCTCCATTCCCGACTGCGATTGGTCGGGGCTAATTTACAAAGTACCGGCGCGTTTCTCAGGGTAAAGGCCTGAAAGGGACACACCGATTTTTTGCGCAGATGCGCGAAAAGACGTCAAGTATAACGTCCTCTCTCGTTTTCCGCAAGCAATCAAAGACTTAGCGCTATCAGGCTAACCGGACAGCGCTTGAGGCCCTTACTGCAGCTTGATTTCGACGTCCACACCAGCCGGCAGGTCCAGCTTCATCAGCGCGTCGACGGTCTTGTCCGTCGGGTCGACGATGTCCATCAGGCGCAGATGGGTGCGGATTTCGAGCTGATCGCGCGAGGTCTTGTTGACGTGCGGCGAACGCAGGATGTCGAAACGCTGGATGCGCGTCGGCAGCGGCACCGGGCCACGAACGATTGCACCCGTCCGCTTCGCCGTGTCGACGATTTCAGCAGCCGACTGGTCGATCAGGCGATAGTCGAAAGCCTTCAGGCGAATACGGATCTTTTGGTTCTGCATGACAATTCCTTGAAAAGAGCGAGGCGGACTTGCTCCGCCAGACTGGATAAAGAGCGCAGGACCGGATCGCGGCGGGCGCCGCGGCCCGGTCCCTGGTACATCAACTTCTACTGCGTGCCGCATGTGACTGCGGCAAACCAGCGATTTTACTCGATGATCTTGGCGACGACACCGGCGCCGACGGTACGGCCACCTTCGCGGATTGC
>NZ_SMRP01000022.1:0-116398 GCF_004353915.1 Paraburkholderia silviterrae
GCAGTACGTCCAGAACCCCGGTGGCTCCGAAAGAGCACCGGGGTTCTGGCGTTTGGGCGCCCGAATTCCTCAAAATGATTCTTGAATCGAGGCTCGCATGAGAGCGTCAGAATGACGACGCTCATCGTCGACGCGACTCAATTCTGAATTCCGCCATGGCCGAGAAAAGCGCCAAGATTCCGCAGGAAGGCCGCTGCTGCACGCGTAGGCGGTTTGTCGCTGCGCGTAAGGGCGACCAGTGGGCCGATATGCAATGGCAATGCACACTGAACCGTCTGTAAGTGGTACTGAGCGCATAGTTCGTCTGCGATGCACTGAGACGACAACACGAGGCTATCGCTCTGACCCGCCAGGCGAAGCACCACAGGCGAAACCTGTGACGACAACACATCGGAAGGGAAGCGCAGTCCCATATCGCGAACCGCGAACTCGAGCTGCTGCCTGACAATATTCGGTTGAGCGGGCAGCACCCACGGATATTCCAGAAGATCTTGCAGCGCCTTCGGCCCCTGGGTAAGGGGATGCCCTTGCCGCGCAAGAAAAACGGGCGCGTCCTGTTGCAGCATGTCGAGTTTGTACAGTTCGCTGCCAAATCCGCTGGCCGTTCGTCCGATCACGACATCCACGAGATCCTGGTCGAGACACTCGAGCATGTCCTCCATGGGCCCTTCGCGCAACGCGAGCCGCACGCGCGGCCACTGGGCCCGAAAGTCTCCAATGCACTCCGGCAGCGCCCGCCACCAGGCGAGCGGTGAAAAGATCCCGATCGACAGGTTGCCTACATCTCCGCTGAGCAACGCTTCGAGCTCGGCCTCCGCCCTCTGGACGTCGCTTGAAATCAGATGTCCATGCCGCACCAGGGTTTCGCCATAGACGGTGGGACGCATGCCGCTCGGCAGCCGTTCAAACAGTTGCGCGCCGACGATCGCCTCGATCTCGGCCAGCGCCTTCGACACGGCCGACTGGCTGATCTTCAGTGACTCTGCCGCCTTCTGCAGGCTACCTTGCCTGTCGATCTCGACAACGACCGTGATGTGACGCAGCTTCAAGCGTTGATGCAGTGAATTCATGATCCAGAGCCGGTTGAACTTTCGTCATAGGGGGGCGGCGAACAATTCCGTTTTCTTTCTGCTGGCAATCCGTAATCTCGTGAATGTCGATTCCGGATCGGACGGCAATGGGAAGGCACGGTCATGCGCAGCGCTGGGGCGGCAGTCAGCCCTTTACTGGCGAAAACGTCGGGACGCTAGTGTATCCGGATTGCGAGGCGGGGCGAATGCGTGCCTGGCGCGCTTGACCGAGGCCGACCCGTTTTCAGCGGAAAAAGCGGAGACCCCCGCACGAAACCAAGGAGGCTGGATGAAAAACACCATACTGACCCGATGCGAACAGGGTGTGCTAGAAGGCGTGACAAACGACGGTGTGCACACGTTCTTCGACATTCCCTATGCATCGGATAGCGGTCGATTCAAGCCCGCCGGAGCACCGGCGCGCTGGAGTGGGCAGCGGCATGCGACCCGGCCGGGACCCGTTTTCCCTCAATTGCCGGGGCGGCTGGACTTCGTCATGGGACCGGTCTGCAGGGGCGTGCCGCAATCGGAAGACGCGTTCCGGCTGAACGTCTTCACGCCGGATCTGAATGGCAGCCTGCCGGTCGTATTCTGGATTCATGGCGGTGGCTTCATGACCGGCGGCGCGTTGCGTTGCTACTCCGGCGACGCGCTAGCGCGCTTAGGCCGCGCGGTGGTGGTGACCATGAACTATCGTCTCGGGGTGCTCGGCAACCTCTATATGGAGGGCGTTTCACCGGGTAACCTCAGCGTCTCGGATCTCGAGCGGGCACTCGAGTGGGTCAAGGAGAACATTGCCGGTTTCGGCGGCGACCCGAATTCCATCGTCGTGGCAGGTCAATCGGCCGGCGCATGGTACGCGCAGCTCCTCGCAGCGATGCCGGCCACGCATGAGCGGGTGAAAGCGATCGCCATGCTCAGCTATCCGGGACTTCAGCCAATGGCACCGGAGAACGCGCACGCGAGTGCCGTTCGTTTATGCGAAAGCGCGGGCCTCTCGTCGGGCGACGCGCTGGCTACGCTGCCGGTCGAGCGCATACTCATCGAGCAAGCTAGGATGCTCGGGACCGTGGCGAAATTTGCCGAGGTGCCAATAGCGTTCATGCCCGTCGCGAGCGAGCGCGTGCCTGCAGATCCGGGCGCGACGGCGCAGGCATCTTTTGGTGGCAAGCCGGTTCTCATCGGTTGGACGCGTGATGAGACCGCCAGCTTCTTTGCAAGCCACCCTCCCGTTCTTGCAGCCACCGAGGATCAGGCGCTCGAGAAATTCGGGCTCGAATGGGGCGTTGAGGGGCCAAGCCGATATGCGAGCGTTGCCTCCGGACGATTCGATCACAAGCCTTACGCTGCCCTGGTCGAACTGAGCTCGGAGAAGCTGATCAATGAACCCACGCGCCAGTTCGCGTCGCGGATGGCAAAGGCGGGAAGCGATGTATTTGCGTATCGGTTCGATTTCCAGTCTCGTCAGCAGAATATAGGTGCCTGCCATTGCTTCGAATTGCCGTTCCTGTTTGGTAATTTTGCAAATTGGGCTGATGCACCGATGCTCGCTCAACTCGACGCTCAGCTGAGCGGCGCACTGTCAACGCGATTCCAGAGCCACTTTCTCAATTTCGTCGAATCCGGAAATCCCAACGGACGGGATTTGCCGGCATGGGTGAAGTACAACGACGCGAACGATGAATTGATGTACTTGAAATAGCGCGTCAGTCATCCTCGACTTTCCCACGTTCAATCATCTCGCCTGGTAGAGACTGCCAGGTCGACCGCGTCTGAACGCTTGCTATACCTGATTTCCCGGGCCGAACGCCAATTATAGATAGGAAAACGAAATAAATAGTTCGGCGTTCGGGAATCCCGCATCAATTCCTGTAACCAGGCATCGAGCCATATATTGGAGACAAAATCGTCATGAAGATGAAGTGGAGTGCCGCATTGCTGGCCGCTGTGACGGGGCTGGCGTACGGCCAAAGTAGCGTCTCGCTTTATGGGATCGTCGACACCGGTATTTCGTATTACAACCACGCGACCGCGAATGGCGGCACCATGGTCGGCATGGCCTCATTGACCGGCAGATTGCCTTCCCGCTGGGGTTTGCGGGGCACAGAGGACCTTGGCGGAGGCTTCAAGACATTCTTCGTGCTGGAGAGCGGATTCCAGTCCGGCAATGGCTCGCTGAATTACGGTGGCCGTCTCTTTGGAGATCAGGCAAACGTGGGCGTCAGCAGCGACTACGGGGCTGTCACGCTGGGGCGGCAGCTGGGCATGACGATGTACGCGCTAATCAACGCGGACGTGATCGGTCCATCGATTCATTCGCTGAGCGTATTCGATTCGTATCTGCCGAACGCGAGAAGCGACAACGCGATTGGCTATATGGGCAAATTCCATGGTGTCACGGTGGGGGGCACATACAGTTTCGGCCGCGATGCGGCTGGCCCGGCCGGTCCGGGCGCAACCAACTGCCCAGGGCAAGTTCCTGGCAATATGCTGGCGTGCCGCCAATACACCGCGCTGCTTGCCTACGATTCCGCGAGCTTTGGCGTGGCGGCTTCCTATGACGTGCTGCGCGGCGGGGCGGGCGCTACCGCGCCGCTCAATAACAGCGCCTACACCGATACGCACAACATCGTCGACGGCTACGTGACCTTCGGCCCCACAAAGATCGGCTTCGGGTGGATCAGAAACAACCTGGCGGCGGCGACCCATTTGCAGACGGACATTCTGTTTGCGGGCACGACATACTACGCCACGCCAGCGTTGTTCTTCGACGCTCAGGGTGTGCGCTACCTCCAGCGCGGCTCGCAGGGCAAGAAGGACGCAAGCTCGACGCTACTGATCGGCCGCGCGAATTATCTCTTCTCGAAGCGCACCATGGTGTATGCATCGCTCGGCTACATGTTCAACAGTGCCCAGGCAGCAAACGCGGTTGCGGCCGGTGGCACGGTCGGGACTGGCATGGATCAGCTTGGTGTGATGGTCGGACTGCAACAGAAGTTCTGAGCAATTCACGGCGGCGGTGGCACGAAGATCCTGCAAAGTGGCCGGGCGCGTGACACCGGCGCCTCGATTCTAGATGCTCGACCGGCGTCCTTGCGAACGGCGGTCTTCACAGGTGTTGAGCCAGGGCCTGCTATTGGCGTGAGCCGGCCCTGGGCACTCCGAACATGGCGGCAATCCTGCCACCATTTCACGCGCTTAGGCCTCGGCGGAAGCACGGGGGCGATGGACGATCTGGTTGTCCTTCCCCTGGAGCAGCGCAGTCAGCGTGAGGTTGAACTCGATCTCCTTGTACGTGTCGGCCTTCAAGCCCAGCGCCGCGCCGCCAGTCTTTTCCACTACCGGCGGAATCAGCTCCTCACGCGTGGCGTAAGCGAAGTCGTCCCAGATCAGCGGATCGCCTTCAATGTTGAACTGCGTGGTCAGCTTGCGGTGATCGTCGCTGGTGACGAAGAAGTGCACGTGGGCCGGGCGGTTGCCGTGGCGGCCGAGCCCATCCAGCAACTGCTGCGTGGCGCCTTGCGGCGGGCAGCCGTAGCCCACCGGCATGAGCGTGCGGAATTCGTACTTGCCATCGGCACCGGTCTTGACCGCTCCGCGCAGGTTGAATTCGGTTTGCGCGCCGGTCGGATCGAAGTGCGAATAAAAGCCCTTCGAGTTGGCATGCCAGCATTCGACGTGGGCACCCGCGAGCGGCTTGCCCTCCAGGTCGGTGACCGTGCCACGGATCACCAGCGGGCCGGCATCCGCATCGGGATTGATGTCGATCCGCGATACGCCTTCGCGCACCGGCGCGCCCGCCACATAGAGCGGGCCTTCGATCGTGCGCGGCGTGCCGCCTTCGAGACCGACCGCCTTGTCAGCGGCGTCCATGCGAATGTCCAGGTACTTCTCCAGACCGATGCCCGCGGCGAGCAGTGCAGCTTCCCCATCCTGGCCCAGCTTGTTCAGGTAGTGGACGCCCGCCCACACTTCGTCGGGCGTGATGTCGAGATCGTCGATGGCCTTGAACAGGTCGCTCAGCAGACGGTGGGTGATCTGCTGGAAACGGGCGTTGCCTGCCTGGCCACCGAGATTGGATGCGGCCGTCAACAAGTCCTGCACGTCCTTGGTTTCGAATACCTTCACGCTCATGATTACTGTCTCCACTTGGCTTTGGGGGGAACGGTCTTCGGGCGGGCTTGCCCTCTGCACAACATCAATCTGTTTTGCTTCACGCGTCGCTGTCACGGACGGACGACGGGTGACGGCACAACGGCGTTACCGAAATCTTCATGTACGGGAAAAGCGGCAAGCCGGTCAGGATCTCGTGCAGCTCCGCGTTGCTCTCTACATCGAAGATGCTGTAGTTCGCGTATTCGCCGACCACACGCCAGATATGGCGCCACTTGCCGCTCTTCTGCAAATCCTGCGAATACGCCTTCTCGCGCGCCTTGATGTCATTGGCGACATCGGAGGGCATGTCGGCGGGGATGTTCACATCCATTCGTACCTGGAAAAGCATGGTCTACGTCCTCTTCTATTCGGTGTCCGGATTACTTCGTTACTTTTATCAAGCCATCGCGGGTGAATCGCCTGATCTTCTCTTCGTCCAGTTCAATGCCGAGACCAGGGCCGTTGGGCACCGTGAGCTCGAAGTCGCTGTAATCCAATGGCGTGGTCAGAATCTCTTCGGTGATCAGCAATGGGCCAAAAAGCTCGGTGCCCCATTGCAGATTGGCGAAGCTCGCGAACAGATGCGCCGATGCAATCGTGCTCACCGCCCCCTCGAGCATCGTGCCGCCGTAGAGCTCGATGCCGGCCGCATCGGCAATCGCGGCCACGCGCTGCGCGGCGAACAGGCCGCCGCTTTGTTCGATCTTGATGGCGAACACATCGGCGCCTGCGTGCTTCGCGATCTCGAATGCGCTTTCCGGACCCTGCAGGATTTCGTCGGCCATCAGGGCCACCGGGAAACGGCGCATGAGGCGCGCGAGCGCGGCGGCGGAGGCCACCGGTTGCTCGACGAGCTCGCAGCCCGCCTCGGCCAGCGCAGGAATCGCCCAGGCCGCCTGCGTCTCGCTCCAGGCCATGTTGACGTCGACACGCACCGCGGCCCGCTCGCCGACTGCTTTTTTGATCTCGGCGACGTGCCGGATATCGGTCTTGAGTTCCTTCGCGCCGATCTTCAGCTTGAAGATCTTGTGCCGGCGCACCTCGAGCATCGTTTCCGCTTCGGCGATGTCCTTTGCGGTGTCGCCCGAAGCGAGTGTCCAGGCAACCGGCAGACGCTCGCGGCGCCGGCCGCCCAGCAGTTCGCCAAGCGGTACGCCAAGGCGCTTGCCGTGGGCATCGAGCAGCGCGGTTTCCAGTGCGCATTTGGCGAAGTGATTGACCTTCACGAGCTTGCCCACGTGCGCCATCAGCGCCTGAACCTGCGTGGCGTCCCGGCCGAGCATCGCGAGGGCGAAGTAGGCGTCGATGGCCAGCTTCATCGCCTCCGGGCTTTCCGGGCCATAAGCCATCCCGGCAATCGTCGTACCTTCGCCGAAACCGACGATGCCGTCGCTGCAATAGATCTTCACCAGCATGAGGGTTTGCCCGTGCATCGTGGCGACCGAGAGCTTGTGAGGGCGAATCGTCGGCAGATCGACGAGGCGGGTTTCGATACGTTCAATCGTCGCTTGGGTCATGGCGGCAGCTAAGTGATGTACGGGGAACCGGGCGCAAGGACGCCAGCGCGAGCGCTAGACCTCCGTATTCGTCGCACCGATGGGCGTTCATGGGGCGTTGACGGCATTAAATACCCGCGTCCGCGCGGTCGCTATCCGCCTGGTCGATGCTCGCTATCCATTTTTTTCGGTTCGGCCGCGCCGCGCCCCGGCGCACGGCCGGCGGCGCGGCGCCGCCCGGGTCCGCATGCGGGGGCGGCGAAAAAAGCGGATAGCAATCGCCGATCAGGCGGATAGCGCCGGGGCCGCATCGGGTATTCAATCCAGCTCATCAAGGACCTGGTCGCAAGACCAATCAATGGCAGGAGGAGAACCCATCGTGAGCACCGAGAAAATCACGCCGCAATGGCAAGAATTCATTGGCGGTTGTCTGGACTTCCGTCCGGCTGAGGGCGTCTATCGCATTGCGCGTGAGATGTTCACGGAGCCGGAGCTTTTCGACCTCGAGATGGAGTTCATCTTCGAGAAGAACTGGATCTACGCGTGCCACGAGAGCGAGATCCCCAAGCCGAACGACTTCATGACGATGCGCGCCGGGCGCCAGCCGATGATCATCTCGCGCGACGGCAACGGCCAGCTCAACGCCATGATCAACGCGTGCCAGCATCGCGGCGCGACGCTCACGCGCATGAGCAAGGGCAATCAGTCGACCTTCACGTGCCCGTTCCACGCGTGGTGCTACAAGAGCGATGGACGCCTCGTCAAGGTCAAGGCGCCTGGTGAGTACTGCGAAGACTTCGACAAGTCCACGCGCGGCCTGAAGAAAGCGCGCATCGCGAGCTACAAGGGCTTCGTGTTCATCAGCCTCGACGTCGACGGGACTAACACACTCGAGGATTATCTCGGCGACGCGCGCATCTTCTTCGACATGATGGTCGCGCAGTCGCCCACCGGCGAGCTGGAAGTGCTGCCGGGCAAGTCCGCCTACACCTTCGATGGAAACTGGAAGCTGCAGAACGAGAACGGCCTCGACGGGTATCACGTGAGCACGGTGCACTACAACTACGTGAGCACGGTGCAGCGCCGCCAGGAAGCGAATGCGAAAGCCGGCGGCGCCACGAGCGGCACGCTCGACTACAGCAAGCTTGGCGCCGGCGACGCCGAGACCGACGACGGCTGGTTCGCGTTCAAGAACGGCCATAGCGTGCTGTTCAGCGACATGCCGAACCCCAGCGTGCGTCCCGGCTATGCCAGCGTCATGCCGCGCCTCGTTCAGTCGCATGGTCAGGAGAAGGCCGAGTGGATGATGCATCGCCTGCGCAACCTGAACATCTATCCGAGCCTCTTTTTCATGGACCAGATCAGCTCGCAGCTGCGCATCGTGCGTCCGGTCGCATGGAACAAGACCGAGGTCATCAGCCAGTGCATCGGCGTGAAGGGCGAGTCGGATCAGGACCGCGAGAGCCGCATCCGCCAGTTCGAGGACTTCTTCAATGTCTCGGGCATGGGCACGCCCGACGATCTCGTGGAATTCCGCGAGCAGCAGCGCGGCTTCCAGGCGCGCCTCGAGCGCTGGAGCGACATCTCGCGCGGGCATCATAAGTGGGTGGCGGGCGAGACGGCGAATACGCGCCTGCTTGGCATCGAGCCCGTGCTGTGCGGCACGGAGCTGACCCACGAGGGCCTGTATGTCAACCAGCACGGTGCGTGGCAGACGTTCCTCATGAACGGCCTCGCGCAGCAATCGAACGGCAAGAAGGAGGCTTGAGCCATGACCGCCAACCTGCAACAGTCAGTCGAGCAGTTTCTCTATCGCAAGGCCGAGCTTTGCGACGCGCAGAGCTGGGACGAGTACCTCGACCTCTTCGACGAGAACAGCGAATATCACGTGCCCCAGTGGGACTCCGAGCACGTCTACACGACCGACCCGAAGCGCGGCATGTCGCTCATCTACTATGCGAACCGCACGGGTCTCGAAGACCGCGTGTTTCGTCTGCGCACGGGCAAGTCGGCGGCGTCGACGCCGCTGCCGCGCACGCTGCACCAGATCACCAACGTGCGCATTGCCCAGCGCGAA
Source organism: Paraburkholderia silviterrae (assembly GCF_004353915.1). Classification (GTDB taxonomy): domain Bacteria; phylum Pseudomonadota; class Gammaproteobacteria; order Burkholderiales; family Burkholderiaceae; genus Paraburkholderia; species Paraburkholderia silviterrae. Next base: position 8,799 of record NZ_SMRP01000022.1, read on the forward strand.
AGCGGCGAACTGGAAGTGAAAGCCAACTGGGCCACGTTCTACGCGCGCCAGGGCATTGGCGAGCACTTCTTCGGGCACGTCACCTACCGGCTGCGCCCCGCGGGCGACAGCTGGAAGATCGCGCGCAAGCATGTGCTGCTGCTGAACGACAAGATCAACGCCGTGCTCGATTTCTACCATCTGTAAGCGGGAGTGCCACGACATGAGCCACAAGGTCGCGTTCAGTTTTGCCGATGGCAAGACCGTGTTCTTCGATGTCCGCTCGGGCGAGCTTTTACTCGACGCCGCGCTGCGCAATAGCGTCAACATCCCGCTCGATTGCCGCGAGGGCGTGTGCGGGACCTGCCAGGGACGCTGCGAATCGGGCAGTTATACGCAGGACTATGTCGACGAGGAAACGCTTTCCGCCGACGATCTCGCCGCGCGCAAGATCCTGTCGTGCCAGACGCGCGTGCAATCCGATGCGTCGTTCTACTTCGACTTCGATTCGAGCCTGTGCAGCGCGGCTGGCACGACCGCGCTCGCGGGGAAAGTCACGGCGGTGACGCAGGTTTCCGAAACAACGGCGATCCTGCATCTGGACGCGAGCGCGCATCCGGGACGGCTCGATTTCCTGCCCGGGCAATATGCCCGCCTGAAGGTGCCGGGCGCGGATGTGTGGCGTTCGTATTCGTTCGCCAACCGGCCCGACGAGCATAACCAGCTGCAGTTCCTGATCCGGCTGCTGCCGGACGGCGCGATGAGCAACTATGTGCGCGAGCGCTGCCAGCCGGGCCAGACGATCGAATTCGAGGCGCCGCTCGGCACGTTCTATCTGCGGCAGGTGGAGCGGCCGCTGGTGATGGTCGCGGGCGGTACGGGTTTGTCCGCGTTCCTCGGCATGCTCGACGACCTCGCGCACAAGGGCGGCTGCGGCCAGAAAGTGCATCTCTACTACGGCGTGACGAATGCACGCGATCTGTGCGAGCTCGATCGTTTGAAGTCCTACGAAGCGCGCATCGCCGACTTCGCGAGCGAGATCGTCGTGATGAATCCCTCTGAAGCGTGGCAGGGCAAGACGGGGCTCATCCCCGAGCATTTCGACCGCGCGATGCTCGAAGCGAACCCGTTCGACATGTATGTATGCGGACCGCCGCCGATGGTGGAGGCCATCAAGACGTGGCTCGCGAACGAGCGTCTGGACGGCCACCGGCTTTTCTACGAGAAATTTGGGGACAGCAACAGCGCGCACCCGGCTTCGTAAGCTTGCATTTGGGGTGTTTCGGCCTTTTGTCCCTGCACGGCGTGGTTTACCATTGAGTATTCGTCAATTGCTCAATGCCACGCCATGCCAACCCCCGCCGTCAACGATACTCGCGGTATTGACGCGCTGCGTCACGACCTCGAAGGCGCGCGCGACTGGATGGAATCGATTTGCGGACCCCATGCGCTGCAGGTACGCAGCCCGGGGGCGCTGCAATTCCATCATTCGGGCACGGTGATGCGCTCGATGGCGAGCACGTTGGGATATGTCGAATACGGCACCGACGTCACCGTCTCCGTGCACAACGACGCGCCGCTCAACTGCTATAGCGTGAGCCTGCCGCTCAGCGGGCAGCAGGAGCTCGCCGCGCGCGGGCGCCTGTGGCTCTCGGATCAGGACAGGGGCCTGGTGCTGTCGCCACACGAGAACCAGGATCTGGCGATCACGGGCAACTGCCGCAAGATCATCGTTTCCATTCCGCGTCCCGCACTGCGTCAGGTGCTCGAGGGGCTGCTGCAAAAACCGCTCGACGCCGCGTTGACGTTCGAGCCGCAAATGAATGCCGCCGACGGCGATCAGGCCGCCTGGTGGCGCATGGTCAAATTCCTGCTTGCGGAAATGGGCGCGGCCGGCCCGTTGCTCAATCATCAGCAAATGGCGGGGGATCTCGAGCAGGCGCTCATCAAGGGCCTGTTGCTCTCTCAGCCGCACAACTACTCGCAGGCGCTTGCCGAGGCGATGCGTCCCGCGTGCCCGCACTATCTGCTGCGCGCGAAGCAGTTCATCCATGACAACGCCCGCGAACCTATTGCGCTCGAGGACATCGAGCGCGCAGCGGGCGTGTCGCGCTACAAGCTGTTCGATGGCTTTCGCGAGCACTTTGGCCATGCGCCGATGGCCTACCTGAAGCGGCACAGGCTCGAAGCGGTGCGGCGCGAAATGCTCACGGACTGCTCGGAACGCAATGTTTCTTCCATTGCGATGAACTGGGGCTTTTCGCACCTCGGGCGCTTTTCCAACGACTACAAGCAACTCTTCGGCGAGACGCCTTCGCAAACGCTCAAGCGTGCGGCGGGGCGGTAACGCGACCCCATAAGCAACCCCACAACCCCAAAGGCAAGGCCCGAACCAGGATGGCTCTCCCAAAGGAGCCAGGCAATCTGGGTGATGGATGCGGGCCGCCCAGACGGTCGGAAATCGAAAATCCGCAAGCCGCTTCGGTCCGATGGGGACGGAGTTCGGCAGCCGTCTCCGAAACTTTCGCTCAACAATCTGTTGTCGCTGCAGTCAACTTTCGGTGCGAGAAGCGCGTATATACTCGTATCGAGGGCTGGCTACGATTCAGAGTTCAACCCGGATGCGAATGAGGCCCCTCCGGGGGAAAACGACAGTACTGGAGCCTTTTTGATGAGCAGCGAAGTCACAGTGGTTGAAACACAATTTGCCGGTGTGCGGGTCGAGGTGAGGACACCTGCGTCCTTTGACGACGTGGTGGAGCGCCTTAACAAGCTGTGCGGAAAGTCGTCCATTCCCGAACTGGTGAAGCTCGCCCGCGAAGACATTTCGGAAGGCACCTATGTGAGGGAAGTCGAGCGCCGCTTTGTCGGCGAAAGCGGCTTCATGCTGTTCAGCGAGATCGATCACGGGGGCTGGATTGCAAAATTCGGCATCAAGCGCCGGACCGTGCGATGGATCCTCGGGAATCCGCTTATTGCGATTACCATGCTGCGCCATGACATCTCCGCCGGTCTGTTTGCCCCTGTTGAAGTGCTGCTGACCGAAGCGAGTGACGGTGAGGGGACGTTCGTCACCTATGTCCGACCCTCGTCACTCATCGTGCTGGGTGACAATCCCGAGCTCAAGCACGCTGCGCAAGCGCTTGACCGGAAGTTTGAATCACTGATTGAGCGCATTACCGCGCCCCATTGATCGGGCTTCAAGCATGTAAATTCCGTTTCGAATCGTGCCGGTAGATTCGGAATGCGAATCAATGAATTAACCCGGAAGAAGCCACGTGGCGGGCCAATGGACTATATCGAAAGCTTGCGTATTTTTCGTGCCGTCGTTGAGACAAAGGGCTTCAGGCGCGCGGCCGACGTGCTGGACACGACGCCGCCTGTCATTTCCCGGGCCGTCGCCATGCTGGAGCAGCGTCTTGCAACCCGCTTGTTCAATCGCACAACAAGGCAAGTGACACTCACGGAATCGGCTGAGCGCATTTATGAGCGCTGCTGCCGGATTCTGGACGACCTCTCGAACCTCGAAGCGCAGATGACCGGCGAGACTCAAGTTCCCTGCGGCGTGCTTCGGTTGGTCGCGCACACCACGGCCACGAACAACCGGCTCGTTCCGCTTATCGCGAGGTTCAAGCGCAAGTACCCGCAAGTCACCCTCGATATCACCATGACGGAGCGTCCAGTCGATCTTGTCGCCGACGGGTTCGATCTGGGCATCGTGTTGCCGTTCATGCTGAGCTCGGACCAGGCCGTGACCCGGCTGCTGGAGCGTGTGCCGCTTGGCATCTTTGCAACCGAAGCGTACCTGGCGAACCATGGGCGCCCGCAGACTCCCGCTGACCTCACCGGGCACAAATTCGTGGTGATGCCGCCTTCCTTGCGCAAGCCTGCGCTAACGTTCCGCGGTGCCGGGCAAGAGGGTGTTGCGGTGCCGATCAGATATGACGTTGCATCGAACAGTTCGATTTTTAACCGCGAGATGGTCCTTCGCGGCCTGGGTATCGGCGCCTTGCCGGTCCCGCTGGTTCAGGAGGAAATCCGCTCGGGCAAGCTCGTTCGGCTCTTGGATCAGTTCAAGATCAAGGAGGGGGAAGTGGAGATCAGGCTGGCCTATAACACACGCACACTGTTGCCAGCGAAAGTGCGGGTGTTCATCGATCACGCAAGCGAATTCTTCGACGACCTGGTTCAAGATCAGGCAGCCTAAGCTTCAGCGTGCCGCTTCGCTGCCGGCAAGCCATTCATCACTTTCTCGAGGTGGGCGGGGCCGGCGTCAATGGCGCTCAGGAACACGGAGATCGAGAAGTGGATCATCTGATCGAGTCGGACGGGAAGATCCGATCGCGGCACCCGGTCGGAAAGGATCAGGGTCGCGAGCCCGTGCTCGACGCTCCAGGCCGCGTGCGTGACCAAGGTTAGCGCGTTTTTTTTCCAGCCGCTCTCGAGCGCGGCCTGCTCGACGACCTTTGCGAACAGCCCAAATGATTTCGATCCTTCCTCGGTGAGTTCGGGATACGAATCGCGAGCGACGATCCGGGGGCCAACCATCAAGTCGAACAACCCCTTGTGCGTTTGAGCGAATTCGACGTACACCCGCATCATCCGATAGGCCTTGGTCATTGCCGGGTCATCGGACATCAATATGCCGCTGCGGATTCTCGCGAGATCGCGCCAGCCGTCGGCCGCGATGGCCGCGAGCAGCCCCTCCTTACCCGCGAAATGCCGCGATGGCGCGGCCTCCGAGACCCCGACGGCGCGCGCCAGGTATCTGAGACTCAGTTCATGGGCGCCAACTTCTTCGAGCGCCCGGCGGCCCTCTGCAATCAGGGCGTTGCGCAGATCGCCGTGGTGATAGGGCGTAGCGGCCGCAGGGGACGGTTTCGAACTCACGGTGCAAGAAGGGTCAGTAGAGGGGGCGAGTCATTATAGGCGGGCGTCTTTGCGCCACGCAATGATCTCGCCGCATCGTCCGAGAAAATAGGGATCGGTTGAATGAGGTTCATCTCGAAGGCCTGGGATTACCCTGGTTTGCATCTAAGTTAACACTGTTATCATCGAGCCATACTGAACCGATGACTGAACACCGGGGCGATTTCAGGAAACCCGGTTTCAGCGCTGAAGCTTCGTATGCCGTTTCGGCATCCTATGTATTTTTTCGAGCGTTTCAACCACCCCGCCCGACATGGCGTCGGGCCACGATGCAGGACGAGAGATGAGCACTGTCGAGTTTGAAAAGGACGGCGCGGTTGGCGTCGTCACGATGTCGAAGCCGCCCCATAACCTGATCGAGAATAACTTCTTGAATGACCTTCTCGCGGCCTACGGCAAGGCTGTCGATGAAGGCTGCCGTTCCATCCTGTTGCGCAGCGGCATGCGTCACTTCTGTGCTGGCGCCGACGTTGCTGGATTCACGGGCGGTGCCCGTCGCCGCGATCAGGCTGCCCTCGAAGAGCTGCTCGACGCGCTCGAGAACGTTCCGTTGCCCTCGGTTGCCGCGGTTCACGGCGGCGCTCTGGGCGGTGGATTCGAATTGGCGCTCACCTGCGACATGATCGTGGCAGCCGACACCGCGTTCTTTGCCGCGGCCGAGGCGAGCCTCGGCCTGCTGCCGCTGCTCGGGGGCGTGCAGCGTGTCGTCCAGCGCGCGGGCCCGGCCCGCGCGAAGGAGATCGCCATGTTCGGCCGGCGTCACGACCCCGTGGCGCTGGAGCGATGGGGCGTCATCAACCTCGTGACGGCCGAATCCGAGTTGCAGGCTGTGTCGATGTCCTGGGCGCGCCAGCTGGCCGCCGGCCCAACGGTTGCGCTCAAGGGGATCAAGACGCTGGCCAATCTTTCGGCGCGCCACGGGATTGCGGGTGCCGATGCCCGGCAGACCGAAATCAGCAACGCGATGTGGGCCAGTGCCGATCAAAAGCGCGGCCTTGAAGCATTCGCAAAGTCGGGCCCGGGCGCGGCCATTTTCGAGGGGAACTGATCATGGGTGCTCCTCTCGACGGAATGAAGGTTATCGATTTCACGCGCGTGCTGGCGGGACCGCTGTGCACGAAGACGCTGCGCGATCTTGGCGCCGAGGTGATCAAGATCGAGCCGCCGGGCGGCGACACGGGCCGTGGCGGCGTACCTCACATTGGGACGATGTCCGTCTATTACGCGCAGCAGAACGCGGGCAAGCGCAATCTCAGCCTGGACCTGAACTGGCCCGAGGCTCGAGCCATCGTCACGGATTTGTGCCGCGAGGCCGACATCATTGTCGAGAATTTTCGGCCGGGCACGCTCGCCCGATTTGGGCTCGGCTATGAGCAGGTGCGCGAATTCAATCCTGCCGTCGTGTACGTTTCGATGAGCGGTTATGGCCAGACTGGGCCATGGCGCAACCGCCCGGCTTTTGCGCCTACCGTACAGGCGGAAACGGGGCTGACCGACATTCTGCGCGAGCACTATGAGTTCGGCCCTGACGACATGAAGAACGACGCGTGCAGCCATGCCGACGTCTATACGGGCCTGCATGGCGTCATCGCCGTTCTCGCCGCCCTGCAACATCGGAACCGGACGGGCGAAGGCCAGCACGTGGACGTCTCGATGGCCGCGACCATGCTCGCTGTCAACGAGCGTGCAGGCGCGCAGCTCTCCGGAGTGGACACCAACGGCGAGCCCCCCGCGTTGAGCGCCACGGAATCGCATATCTTCCGCATGCCCGATGGCCGCCACGTCACGATCGCGGCCAGCCCGATCTACTCGCCCATGTTCGTGCGTTTCTGTTCGATGATGCGCCGCACCGATCTGCTGCTCGATCCCCGGTTCGCGTCGGCCCATCTTCGTCGACAGAACCTGGACGCGCTGCTGGCGGAAGTGCGGGCGTGGATTCTGACTTTCACCGACCTGGAAGAACTGCAGGCACAGGTCAGCGAACAGGGACTCGCAATCGGCGTCGTTCGTACTACAAATGAACTGGCGGAATCCGAATGGGCCGCGGATTGGGGGGCGATCGTGGAGGTTGACGACCGCAACGGCGGAACGATGCGTATGCCGGGCTCGCCGTGGCGCTTCAGTGGCGCGACCTTGCCGGCACCCGGAATTCCCGCATTTCAGGGCGAGCACAATATTGAATTGCTGACCGAGCGGAACGTCGATCCTGCGCTGATTCAGGAACTGCGCGAGCGCCGGATTCTGTTGAGCCGCCGCAGCCTGCGCGGGGACTTCGATGCGCCTTGATCATACGCACGACATCGGCGCGAGGAGTTGGGTCGAATCGGCCAATGCGCCTCAAAGTGCGTTCCCCCTGCAGAATCTGCCGTTCGCCGTGTTTCGTCGCGCGGGCACGGCGGAGGCATTTCGCGGGGGCGTCGCTTTGGGCGACTACGTCATCGACCTCGATGCAGTGGCGACGCTCGGTGGCCTTTCCGGCATGGCAGCGCAAGCTGCCAGCGCGTGCGCGCAGCCCACGCTGAACGCGTTCTTCGCGTTGGGGCCGGATGCATGGCGCGCCTTGCGCCATGCGCTGTTCGCATGGTTCAAGGCGGGCGATGCGACGGCACGCACCGGAGTTTCGATCGATGAGCTCACAGCCTGTCTGGTGCCGCGCAATGAGGTCGAGTACGCGCTACCGGCACAGATTGGTGACTACACGGACTTCTATACGTCTGTCGATCACGCGCGCAACATCGTCAAATTGATGCGCCCAGATGGCTCGTTGTCGGCGAATTTCCAGTGGATGCCGATTGCTTACCACGGCAGGGTGTCGAGCATCGGATTGTCGGGGCAGCCTGTGCGACGGCCCGTTGGGCAGCGCCTTGCGGCTGGAAAGCGCGAGCCTGAACTCGGACCGTCCGCCCGGCTCGACTACGAACTGGAATTGGGCATTTTCATTGGCGTGGGTAACGAGCAGGGGACGCGCATTCCCGTTGAGTCGGCGGATGAGCACGTGTTTGGACTCTGCCTGCTCAATGACTGGTCGGCGCGCGATATTCAAACGTGGGAGTCGGTTCCGCTTGGACCGTTTCTCGCCAAGAATTTCGCTACCACGATTTCTCCGTGGATCGTCACCATGGACGCGCTCGCGCCGTTTCGCACGGCCCTGGCTCGACCCGAGGGAGACCCGCAGCCGCTCGACTACCTCTCCTCGCAGGCGTTGCCCGACCAAGCGGCATTCGACATCCAGCTGGAAGTGGCGCTCGAGACGGCGGACGCACGGCGCAGCGGGAAGCGCGCCAGCCGTCTTTCTCGCACGAGTTTCCGCCACCAGTACTGGAGCATCGCGCAGATGGTTGCGCACCACACGATCGGTGGGTGCAATCTCCGCTCAGGCGACTTGCTGGGGAGTGGAACCATCTCCGGGCCGACTGCTTCGGAGGCCGGCGCATTGATCGAGCTGTCTCGGGCCGGCCAGTCGCCCGTCGAGCTCGACACAGGCGAGACGCGCTCATTCCTCGAAGACGGGGACGCGGTTGTCATGAGCGGCTGGTGCGAGCGTGCCGGTTTCGCGAGCATCGGCTTCGGCGAAAGCCGCAGCGAAGTCCTTCCTGCAATGTGGGAATAAGAGAGTGTCCGTCCGGGCAACACCCGGACGGACAAATTTTCAAGTGATCCTGGCAAAAGATCGGGACATTTGTGCCTGGAGACGAACCCATGAGCGTGCTGTTGGAAACAGATGCAGCGAAACCGGTCGGTCAATCGGACCGTGAGCTGAGCAAGGCGTTTTTGTCGTCGGAGTGGCGCATCATTCCGCTTCTCTTTTGCTTGTGGATGCTGGCGTGGGTCGACCGCGCCAATGTTGCCTTCGCGAAGCTTCAGATGCTGTCCGATCTGCACTTTAGCGAAACGGCGTACGGACTCGGCGCAGGGCTGTTCTTCCTGGGCTACGTCGTGATGGGCGTGCCGAGCACGGCGCTCCAGCAACGGTGGGGCGCGCGGACCGTAATCTCGGCAATCGCAATCGGCTGGGGCATGACGAGTATCGCGATGATGTTCGTGAGCTCACCCACGGTGTTCTACGCGCTTCGCTTTCTTCTCGGTGCGTTCGAGGCGGGATTCTATCCCGGTGTCATTCTCTACTTCAACGAGTGGTTTCCGACGCAACGCCGTACGCGCAATTTCAGCATCTTTCATTCCGCGGCGATTTGCTCGACCATTGCGGTTGGATTGAGCGGCGGCTTCGTGCTCGAGCACATGAGCGGGGTGTTGGGCCTCGCCGGCTGGCGGTGGATGTTCGTGCTGCAGGCCGTTCCCACCGTGTTGCTCGGCTGCGTGGCAGCGTTTGTGCTGCCCGATGGACCCGCTAGCGCCCGCTGGTTGTCCGCTCGCGAACGCGAGATGATTTTGCAGAGCGTCGCGCAAGACCGGCAGAAGTTTGCTCCCGCTTCCAGCCAGTCGTCTGCGCTCTTTGCCAACCCGATGCTGTGGATGCTTGCCGGAATCTACTTCTGCATTTTGACCGCGAATTCCGCTTTGGGATTCTTCATGCCGACCATCCTGCATGAAGCGGGCTTTGGCGGATATCGCGAAATCGGAAATGCAATTGCGGCAATCTGCCTGCTCGGCGCGGCCGGAAACATCGCATTTTCGACTTTCGCGAGTCGATATCGCGATAACCGCTGGTTTTGCGCGATTGCGTCGCTGGTTAGCGTGATCAGCTTGATGGTGCTGGTCTTTGCGTGGCACAGCAATCGCACGACGACGTTCTGCACGCTCGTGCTCGCCATTGCGGGAACCGGTGCCGGTGTGTCGTTGTTCTGGCAAATTCCCACGCGGTTCCTGAAAACGGGCGAAACCGCGCTGGCTATCCCGCTCATCAGCTCGATTTCGAACCTCGCGGGTTTCCTCACGCCATGGTTGACCGGTTACGTTCGGGACCTCTCGGGAAGTTATGCAAGCGGATTTATCACGGCGGGTGCGGTTCAGGCTATTTCGGCGGTTCTGCTGGTTGCCGGGATTCCTCTGATCGCACGGCGAATGAAGTCAAACATTCAGGCGACTGAGGTCTAGCATCGAAGATCGCGCTGGAACAATCAACGAAGACTACCTCTGATAAAAATAATAAGGCATCCGTATGAAAAGGAGATCTATGAAGATGATGGGAAAGAACCGGATACGGGTTCTGTCTATGGCAATTGCCGGGGCGACACCTGCCTTCGCGCTGGCGCAGAGCAGTGTGACGCTCTACGGCATCGTGGATGCCGGGCTCAGCTATGTCAACAACGTCGCGACCCACGCGGGTGGATCAGGTTCCAGCAAATTTCAGGAAACGACCGGAGTTGGCGTGCCCTCACGCTGGGGATTGCGCGGCAATGAAGATCTTGGCGGGGGCAATGCAGCCGTCTTCGTGCTCGAAAACGGCTTCAGCGTGGCAAACGGCACCATGTTGCAAGGTTCCCGTCTGTTTGGAAGGCAGGCCTACGTAGGGTTGCAGAACAACGCGGTTGGCACGTTTTCGCTGGGGCGCCAGTACGAGCCGCTCGTGGATTTCGTTGGCCCGTTGGTGTCGTCGCGGCAATGGGGTACGCAGTACGGCGCTCACGTCGGCGACGTCGACAATCTCTATACCACTTTCCGGCTGAACAATACGGTCAAGTTCGAGAGCGCGAATTTCGCCGGGTTCACGCTTGGCGGACTTTACGCGTTCAGCAACCAGGCAGCCGGCGCAGATGGAGAGGGCTTCCAGAACAATCGGGCATGGAGTGTCGGCGGAAGCTACGCGCGCAATTCGCTTTCGGTGGGCGTCGCGCATTTCCATCTCAGTAGCCCTTCGGCCGGCGTCACCGGCGGCAGCAATACCTCGGGTGCCGTCGTGGGGGACTACTCGAACACGACGTCGATCTTCTACACGCGGCCCGTGACTTCCCAGGACATCACAGGCGCCGGTATTGCCTACGAGGTGAATAAATTTACGCTGGGCGGTGCATATACCTTTGTAAAGCTGCGCTATAGCGATCACACCAACTTCTCGATTGGCAACTACGAAGTCAACGGCCGGTATCGGTTTACGCCTGCCTTGCAAGCCGGGGTGGCCGTCATCTATAGCGTTGGCAACGTGGGCGGCGCATCGTCGATGCCCGGCGTCAGCGACGGCCCGCATCCTCACTGGCTCCAGTTCAACAGTGGCTTGATCTATTCGATGAGCAAGCTCACCGATCTATACGGGGCTGTGGTGTATCAAAAGGCGCTGAACGGCGCGCTGGTGGCAGCCATCAACAATATTGGCGGCGCGACAGGAACGAACTCCCGCTATCAAGTCGCGGCGACTGTGGGTGTGAGGCACCGTTTCTAGCGTCTTCCCGCGAAATGGGGTGCTATTGAACTTGCCAAATTGCACAACACTCTGGTGCCCGGCCTGAGGTTCAATCCGCGAGGAGGCCGACATAGAATCAGTCATCAAATGATTCAGGTCGAGGTATCAGATGCGTTCAGTCATTGCGTACGTTCTATTGGCTTTCGTTGCTGTCGCTTACTTTACGCCGTCGATGATCGCTCAACGAAGGATGAAGGAGCAAGCGGCGAGAATATTCCTGTTCAATCTGCTGCTGGGTTGGACGGTGACGGGCTGGCTGGGCGTGCTGAGCTGGGCGACCAGCTCGCGTGAAGCCGATTTGCGCAGTGCGCAAAACGCGACCCGGTGGCATCGCTCAATTGGCGACGCGCGGCGTGCCCGCGGGCCGCGGTGCTGAGCAAACGGAGGGAATTGGCGTTCGATCGTCACGCCGTTATGTGTATATTGCAGATGGCGCGGTAGGCATTTCATTACGAAATACTTTCAAACGAGGCGGATGGTCATGGACTACGTTGAATCGTTGCGGGTGTTTCGTACCGTCGTCGAGGCGCGCAGCTTCACTCGGGCCGCCGACACGCTGGGCGTGACGACGCCAGTCGTGTCCCGGGCCATTGCCGCGTTGGAGCAGCGCTTGGGGGGCCGGCTGTTTCATCGGACCACCCGTCAAATCTCGATGACGGAAACCGCCGAGCGATTTTACGAGCGGTGTGTCCGGATCCTCGACGATCTCGATGCGCTCGAGGCGGAGACGTTCAACGAGGCCAAAGAGGCCACGGGCGTGTTACGCCTGGTCGCGCATACGACGGCCACAGTCAATCTTCTGGTGCCGCTTCTGGCCAGCTTCAAGGTGCAAAACCCCAAGGTCGTCCTGGAAGTCACGCTCATCGAGCGCCCCGTCGATCTGGTTGCCGATGGCTACGACCTGGGGATCGTCGTGCCTTACATGCTCACCAGCGACACGACGGTGACGAAACTGCTGGAACGCGTTCCGCAGGTCATCGTGGGCTCGCCGGAGTATCTTGAGAAGCATCGGCGGCCAAGTGAGCCCGCAGACCTCGCCGAGCATGTTTTTGTGGCGTTTTCTCCGTCGATCAGGAAGCCAGCGCTGGCGTTCAAGGTCGGAGAGGAGGAAATTTCGATCCCCTTGAAGTTCGACATTGCCTCCAATAACCCGATGTTCAACCGCGAGATGGTCCGCAAAGGGTTTGGCTTGGGGGTGCTGCCGGAAGCGCTGTTACGTGATGAGCTGGCCTCCGGGCGACTTGTGCGGCTGCTGGAAGATTTTGAGTTGGCCGAAAGCGCCATTGAGCTGCGGCTTGCCTATGTGACGAGGACCCTGATGCCTGCAAAAGTTCGGGCGTTTATTGACCACGCGACGGCTTTCTTCGAATCTCACCCGTAGCGCTACAGGAACGAATCCCGACAACAATCTGTTTGCTTCCCGTCATTTATGTTTCACCCGTCCTGCCTTAATCTGATTTGACGTCGCGCACACCCAGGTTGCGGCGGATTTTCAGGCTATATCCGAAGGGGATTACGGTGAAACTAGCAGCAAGCATGGTTATCGTGGCAGGCATTTTTACGATGCCTGTCCTCGCGAACGCACAGTCCGTTTCTACGGCGGACAGCCTCCAGGTACAGCCGCAGCACACGGTCCCGGTTCAGACGGCCGCCGGCGACGCGAGTCAAGACCTCGGTGCCTCGTCTCGGCAAGCCCAGCCGATTGCGGCCAGCAATGACCGATCGGGCGTCGGCGGCCAATCGAACGAAACTCGGCGGGCCGAAGTGACGTACAGCTCCTATTCGCCGCCGATCTACATTGCGCGCTAGCACTGCTTCTAGCACTGCCTGGCGCTGGCAGGCCACAGGCGTTCGATCCAGGCAACCACGTCATGCTGCATCGGAGTGAAATGAGTGATGACAGTGCAGATTCAATCCGGAATCGTGATGGCATGAGACCGCGGATGTCTGCCATTGAGGCGCGCAAGGCCATTCTTGAGTCGGCCGTAGCATTGGCGGGCGAGGAGGGGCTCGAATCGGTGAGCCTTACCCGCCTGGCCAGACACGCTGGACTTCACAAGATGGCGATCTATCGTGCGTTCGGCTCGCGAGAGGCACTGCTCGAGGCGTGCGTTGAGGAGCTGTGCCAGCGTGAACGTAATCGATGGAATGCGATGGCATCGTGCATCGATCAGCAGTCCTGTCTGGATCAACGTGATCGTGTCGTGGATGTCATGGTCGGTCTAGTGGTCGAACGTCTATCGACGTCATCAATCAAGGTTTTGGCATCGCAAGCCATAGGCCAAGGCCATCCGTTCAGCTTCAATCTGTGGGAGCACGAACGATCATTTCGAGCGTTGCTGGTCACGCTTGCCAACTCAGCGGGCGTGCTGAATCCTGAAGCGCTGGCGGACACATTGATGCTGGTTTGCCGCGGAGTCGCGCTAACCCCACGCGTTGAGCGGGATGCGCAGCGCGTTGATCAGCGTGTTCGAGACTTGTCGCTTCACATCATAGTTAGCTACGTCGACGGCGCAGGCCACCACAGAACACGCTCGCGCACGCCATCCTGTTGCGCTTGACGATGCGCGGCGTGCCGCCCGCTTGAGTGCCCGGTCAGGCGAGGCTGGCGCCTCGGCCTGGCAGGTAGGCAAGTGGTAGACGGCAATTCGCGGCTACTTCACATCATGTGGAACATCGATGCGAGGCCTCGATGCCACTGCCTTTTCCATGGCCGCAATGCGCGCGCTATCGAGCCCCAGGGCTTGGGCGGTGAAGACCGTGGTCCACGTCTTCCCGTCGATGCTCCACGTTCCGCTCGGAATCTCCTCGACGATGCAGAAGACTCTCGGCCCGCTGCCATCGCCCTTCGATCCATCTGCTTCAAGTACCGACGCGGTTAAATCGCGAGTGAGATTGTCGATGCGAGCCTGGTCCATGAACCCTGTCATGACGCGCACGTTGAGCCGGTAAATATTCTGGCCGGGCACCCGGCCGGCGACGGTGATATGACTGCGCGGGCGTTCGTCGAAATAGACCCAGGCAACCGAGCCTGTTGTTTCGTTGACTTCGATGCCTTCCCAGCGTAGCGCGGTGGACCACATCTTGTCGGCCAGACGGCTTTGGGCGTCCGGGCTCAACGAACCTTCTGCAAAAGTAAAGTCGATCAGCGGCATGATTGCTCCTTGCGTATGGCTATCCACCCATTGAGGAAGCCGATGGCAGGCAGAGTAGCAACGCGCCGTGCGCCGCGTTTGCTTGTCCGTGCACGAGTCGTTGCCGCAAGGTGCATTCGGGCCATCCCGGGCCAGGGGCCGGCATCAGCAGCTATGCGCTGCGAGGCAAGCGGGCTTGCGCTCCAGAGCAATTGCTGAGCGGGCGGGTGGCCTATCTTTGTCTCATCGGCGCAATACTTTCACCCCTTATGAACGCCGACTCGACTACCCAGGAGACGAAGATGGAAATCAAAGAGAAGGTCCACGAAGAGGCGGTTCAGATTGACGAGATTCCGTGGAAGCCATTTCCCGATGCGCTTTCGCAAGGTGGCATTCGCTGGAAGATGCTGCATGCGTCACCCGAAATGGGCGCGTGGACCGCCATCTTCGACTGCCCCGCTGGATCGTCCTTCAACGCCCATTTTCACGTGGGACCGGGCGAGTATCTGTTGACGAAGGGGAGGATGGACGTGCGTGGCGGGAAGGAGCACGGCGGGGACACCGTTGTCGCCCCGGCTTACGGTTACGAGTCGGCCAACGCCCGGCACGACAAAACGTATTTCCCCGTGGACAGCGAGTTCTATATGACCTTTCTCGGTCCGCTGTCGTTTATCCGCGAGGACGGCAGCCCGATCGTCGTTGTCACGTGGGATGAGGCGCAGCGGGCATACGCCGGCTGATGGTCAGCGGGGTTCGCACGCGCGGCAGGCGAGTGTGACCCCAATCATTTGAGGAGTCGATTTCCATGACGGAAACTACCGCGCAAATCGAGGAATCAACGAAGCGGGTCTTTGAACATCATCTTGGGGCGTTCGCGCAGGGCCTCGATGCCATCCTGAGCGACTACGACGAGACCTCGGTACTGGCCACGCCGCAGAAGGTTTATCGAGGGCTCGACGAGATCCGTGGCTTCTTCAAGGGATTCCTCGACGGTGCCGATCCCGCGTTCTGGCCGGCATTCAAGATCGTGAGCCAATGCATTGCCCGCGAAGTGGCTTACTTCGCATGGGAGGCGAAGCCCTGGGTCATGCTGGCAACCGATACGCTTGTCATCAAGAACGGAAAGATTTCCGTCCAGACCTTCACTTCGCTGTCCGCTTAATGCTTGCCGGCGCGTCGAATGGCGCGTCGCGCAATTCTGCAAGGATTGAATAAATTGGCAAAGCTGATTCATACCATGATTCGGGTCCGGGAACTCGGCCGGTCGCTCGAGTTCTACCGCGATGCTTTCGGGCTGACCGAAAGCTACCGGCTCGACTTCCCGGACTTCGCCCTGGTCTACCTGCACAACGCCGAAAACGATTTCGAAATCGAACTTACGTGGAACAAGGGCCGCGAGCAGGCTTACACCCACGGCGATGGTTACGGGCATGTGGCGGTTGCGGTCTCCGAGCTCGAAGCGGAGCGGACCCGCTTTGCGGCGCTCGGATTCGAGCCAACGCTTGTAAAGGAGTTCAAGGAAGGGGATCAACTGCTCGCACGTTACTTTTTTGTTCAGGACCCCGATGGCTACAAGATCGAAGTGCTCGAGAAGTCGGGCCACTACGTCTGATCCAGCCGTTTTCGATACCGCATTCCCCTCGATCGCCGCGTTCGTTCGCCTTGTTGCACCGCGTCACCGGTGCGATGGGGCGTGCGAGTCATGGCGGCAGAAAACATTCGGCTTGTTTCTGAATGGCGGCTCGCGCACTTTCGCAACAATATCGTTGTCACGGAAGCGATAAATTGATGCCATCGACAGGATGGTTCGTCGGATTCGACATAGATATTCTGTCGCCATGGATACTCTCTCCCTCTATGCCGACGATTGCTTCGCTGTCCGGCAAGCTGCCCGGCACATCTCGAAGCTGTACGAGCGTCACCTCTCCGAAGTGGGCATTACGCCGACCCAGTTCAGTATTTTGAGCACTTTGGGTCGTGCTCCGGCACTGACCATGCTGGAAATGGCCGATGCGATGGTCATGGACAGAACAACCCTGATTCGCACGCTCAAGCCGTTGCAGCGCAGCGGACTCGTTAGCGAGTCCGCCGAGCCGGGGAACAAGCGCCGCTTCAGGCTGCATATCACTGCGGCCGGCGCAGCGAAGCTGGCTGAGGCCGTCGGGCATTGGCGCACCGCGCAGGCCAGCTTCGAAACGAGTTTTGGCGAGCAGGAGGCTGCCCGGCTGCGGCTGGAGCTCTTCAGAATCACGGGCGACCACACCGCGCGCTAGCAGGCGCCGAAGCGCCGGTACGCGAACGGAATAGCGAAAAGCATTCGACTCGCGCCCGGCCGCCAGCCAGGGAGCAGGCCGGCACGTCAATCTCGCCGTACGCCCCAGTAATCCACTCCTCGTGCCGCTTCCGGCAAGCATTGCGCGTCCCGGAAACCCTGCCGGCAGATCAACCCAATGGTCTTCGCCACAGGACAGTGACAATCAGAACGGCTGGCTGTCGCTCTGTTGCACGCTTTGGCTTCTCCGGCAGGGAAATGGATCCGCAGTTTGCAACAATCTTGTGTCCTGGGGATCGTTGATGGCGTACAGGCCGCACACTATTCTGTGTACATACACCTAACCACATGCGAAGGCATGCGACAGATATGGATGCTGAAAAAATGGAAATCAAGACGAAGGCTCATCGTTCGTCCAGAAATTTGGGTACCTGGCTGTCTCCGCTAGCTGCTGCGGCGGCGTTGACTTTGGCGGGCTGCGTCAACTACGCGGGCATCAAGAGCGATCACCAGATCGAGCCGCCGGCCAAATATGAAACGCAGCAGAGCTTGCCGACTGAAGGCGGGCAATGGCCTTCGCTCGACTGGTCTGAGCAGTTTGGCGATCCGCAACTGCCGAAGTTGATTGACGAAGCGCTGAAAGGCAATCCGAGCATCGATGAAGCGCGCGCTCGCGTCGACAAGGCGGCTTCGTATGCAGGCAGTGCGAAGTCGACGCTCTATCCGAATGCAAGCGCCAGCTATTCGTGGCAACGCAATCTCTACTCGGAGAACACCGTCTATCCGTCGCCGATTGGCGGCAGTTGGGAAAGCGAGAACACCTTGTTGACCGGCGCTTCCTGGGATCTCGACTTTTGGGGAAAAAATCACCAGAAGCTGAAGGGGGCCATCTCCGACGAGAACGTGGCCGAGGCCGAAATGGAGGAGGTGCGCATTACGCTCGCCACCTCGGTCGCCACGACCTACAACGAGCTTGCGCGTTTGTATGCACTGCGCGATATCGCCGCGAACGAACTGAAGAACCGGCAAGATATCGAGCAGATTACCAACGGGCGCGTCCATGCCGGTCTGGACACGAACGTGGAACGTGAAACGGCCAATGGCGACACTGCGACCATTCGTTCGAGCGTGACGAGTCTCGACGGACAAATCACGACGGTGCGCTACCAGCTTGCCGCGCTGCTCGGTGCGGGCCCTGATCGCGGACTCGCTATCGCTGTTCCCACGCTCGGCACCGGCGCGGCCGTTTCGTTGCCCGACAACCTGCCGGCGGATCTGATTTCGCGCCGCCCAGACCTCGTTGCAGCGTATTGGCAAGTCGACTCCGCGGCACATGGCGTGAAGGAAGCGAAGGCCGAATTTTTCCCCGATGTCAACCTCTCGGCGTCGCTGGGCCTGGACGCTTTCGGCTGGGGCCGCTTCCTGACGGCCGGCAGCCGGCAGATCCAGGCGGGCCCGGCCATTCACCTGCCGATTTTCGATGCCGGCGCGCTGCGCTCGCAGTTGAAGGGCCGCTACGCCGACTTCGACTACAACGTGGCGAACTACAACAAGACGCTAATCAACGCGCTGTCCGAGGTTGCCACGCAGGTCACGCTGATTCGTTCTACTGACAAGCAGCTCGTGGATGCGCAAGCCGCACTCGATGCGCAGACGAAGGCATACCAGCTCGCGGCCGTGCGCTACCGTTCCGGTTTGAACGAGCAGCTCCAGGTGCTGAATGCAGACGATAACCGTCTCGCCGCCGATCAGGCCGTGGCGAACCTGCAAATGGATCGGCGCAACCAGCAGATTGCGCTGATCAAGGCGATGGGTGGCGGATTCGACGCCACGAAAACCGACCTCGCAACGCGATCGGGCACGCCGGATACGACGCTGTCTGCCCTGCATCCCAACCGCTGAAATTCCCCCTTTAAACCGTTATGCGTCATCGATCGGTGACGTAGGCCAAGCTTTGTCGGAGAGCATCCATGAACCAGAATCAACCTGCTGTGAAAATCGAAAACGACGAGAACAACGAAGAAAAGAAAAAGGGCGGAAAGCGCAAATTTCTGCTTGCCACGCTGGTAGCGTCGCTGGCCGTTGCCGGGGTCGCCTATGGCGCCTACTACGAGCTCGTTGCACGCTATCACGTTGACACCGACGACGCCTATGTGAACGGCAACGTTGTTCAGATCACGCCACAGGTCACGGGTACCGTGGTGGCGGTGAATGCCGACAACACGCAGATCGTCAAGACGGGCGAGCCCGTCGTGCAACTGGACCCCGCCGATACGCGGATTGCCCTGCAACAGGCAGAAGCCGACCTCGGGCAGACGGTGCGCCGCGTGCATGGACTGTATGCCGACGACGACCAGTACCGTGCGGAAATCGCGCAACGCCAGTCCGACCTGAACAAGGCACAGGACGATCTGCGCCGCCGTCTCGCAACCGGCGTCACGGGGGCGGTTTCGGAAGAAGACATCTCGCATGCACGCGACGCCGTCAACAACGCGAAGGCCGCGCTCGATGCCGCCACGCACAAGCTCGGCGCCAATCGCGCGCTCACGGCGAACACGACGGTCGATCAGCATCCGGACGTCCTCGCAAGCGCGGCACGGGTGCGGGACGCTTACCTTGCCTATTCGCGTACGACGCTGCCGGCTCCGGTGACGGGCTATGTTGCGCAGCGCACGGTGCAAGTCGGGCAGCGCGTATCGCCCGGTACGCCGCTCATGTCGGTGGTGCCGCTCAATCAGGTGTGGGTGGATGCGAATTTCAAGGAATGGCAGCTCCGTCACATCCGGGTGGGGCAGCCGGTGGAGCTGACGGCGGACGTCTATGGTTCGTCGACCGTGTATCACGGCAAGGTGGTCGGGTTCACGCCGGGCACGGGCTCAGCGCTCGCGCTGCTGCCCGCCCAGAATGCAACGGGCAACTGGATCAAGGTGGTTCAGCGTCTGCCGGTGCGGATCGAAATTCCGGTCGATGAGCTGCAGAAACACCCGCTGCGTGTCGGCCTCTCGATGAACGTCGACGTCAACACCAAAGACGCAAGCGGCGCGCAACTCGGTGCGGGCTCCACGTCGACCTACCAGACCAGCGTATTCGTCCACTACGGCGACGAAGCCAATGCGGCGATTGCCAGCATCATCAAGGCAAACGACTGACGCGGCCATGACGAACCATTCGGCCTGACGGTTAACCAGGCAGTAAGGACTGCCACTCATCTCTGGATTGCCATGACTACCAGTCATCAGGAACATCCGCCCCTCACGGGGGCAGCTCTCGCGCTCGGCTCGCTGTGCGTGGGCCTCGCGGGCTTCATGACCGTGCTCGATTCGTCGATCGCCAACGTCGCCATTCCAACCATCTCGGGTAACCTGGGCGTCTCCGGCGACGAGGGAACGTGGGTGATCACGGTGTTTGCCGCCGCGAACTCGGTATCGATCCCGTTGACCGGCTGGTTGACGCAACGGTTGGGGCAGGTGCGCCTGTTCGTCGGGTCGATTCTGCTGTTCGTCTTTGCATCGTGGTTGTGCGGCGTCGCACCAACGCTTCCCATCCTGCTGATGGCACGCGTGTTTCAGGGGGCGGTGGCCGGACCGCTGATTCCCATGTCGCAAGCACTGCTGCTCAGCTCATGGCCAAAGGCCAAGTCGGCGCTGGCACTGTCGTTATTCTCGATGATCGTCGTCACCGGCCCGATCGTGGGTCCCGCGCTGGGCGGCTGGGTGACCGACAGCTACAGCTGGTCGTGGATCTTCTACATCAATATTCCTGTGGGACTGCTTGCTGCAGGGGGCGTATGGGCGCTCTACCGCCACCGCGATACGCCGCGCAAGAAGCTGCCGGTTGACATGGTCGGCTTGCTGCTGCTGATTGTGTGGGTGGCGTCGCTTCAGGTCATGCTGGATAAGGGCAAGGATCTGGACTGGTTTTCGTCGAACACGATTATCGTTCTGGCGATCATGGCAGCAGTGGGGCTTGCGCTCTTCATCATCTGGGAGCTCACGGACAAGAATCCGGTGGTGGACCTGACACTGTTCAAGCAGCGTAATTTCCTCGGTGGAACCGTTTCAATCGCTGTGGTGTATGGGATTTTCTTCGGGACGCTCGTGTTGCTTCCGCAATGGATGCAGGAGTACCTGGGCTACCGGGCCGTGGACGCGGGGCTGGCCACTGCGCCACTGGGCATCTTCGCGGTAATAGGCGCGCCGATCATGGGCAAGATCCTGCCGCGCTCGGACGCCCGCATCATCGGCACCTGTGCGTTCGTTGGCTTCGCCATCGTGTACTACATGCGCTCGTTCTTCTACACGGACCTGAGCGAAGGCTACATCATCCTGCCGACGCTGCTGCAAGGCATCCCGATGGCGCTTTTCTTCGCACCGCTGACGGTCATCATCCTGTCGGGGCAGCCGCCTGCGAAGATACCCGCGGCGGCCGGTCTCTCGACCTTCGCACGGATGTTCTTTGGCGGAATCGGAACCTCGATCGCGAACGTCATCTGGAACAACAGAACGATTCTTCATCACGAGATCCTGACGCAGCAATCGAGCGCGACCAATCCGATGTTCAACCAGCAACTGGACGCCTATCATTCGCTGCTCCATCTCGGTCAAGGAGCCTCGTACGCACTGTTCGATCAGGTGGTTCAGAAACAGGCGGCAATGATGGGGTTGAACGACGTTTTCTATGGCTCCGCGCTGGTGATGATCATCATCATCCCGCTGATCTGGATTACGAAGAGGCCGGGCAAGTCGGCCGCCGGAAGTGACGCTGCCGCTGCGGCACATTGAACGCAAGCGCGAACTGAAACGCTGCGCCTGGCGTCCGGAAGGGGGCGAGGCGCAGCGAGTACGTTTTGAATTACGGTGTGGTACGATCCAAAAAAGCGTGCATATACGCCGAATCCTCGAAAGGAGTGTTGACGATGAGTGCTCGACAAGTAGTGATTTGCAATCCCGTTCGAACCCCAATCGGGGCGTTCGGCGGAGCGTTGAAAGATGTGCCGGCGACCACGCTGGGCGCAGCCGCGGTGCGCGAAACGGTGCGTCGCAGCAAGATCGATCCTGCCGAACTGGCGTCCGTTGTGATGGGCAACGTCATTCAGGCCGGCAACCGTATGAACCCCGCGCGTCAGGCGGCCGTTGGCGGTGGCGTGCCGGTGGCGGTGCCGGCACTCAGCGTGAATCGCGTGTGCGGATCGGGTGCGCAGGCGATTGTGAATGCCGCACAGGAAATCTGGCTCGGATTCGGCGACGTTGCTGTGGCCGGCGGCATGGAGAACATGGACCGCGCGCCGTATCTGCTCGGCAGCGGCCGCTGGGGGCAGCGCATGGGCAATGTCGAGATCATCGACAGCATGCTCACGGACGGTCTTGTCGATGCATTCTCCGGCCAGCATTCCGGGTGGCACACGGAAGACCTCGTTGCGAAGCTCGAGATTACCCGCGAGCGGCAGGACCGCTGGGCGGAGCGCTCGCAAAAGCGCTTTGCAGCGGCTCAAGCGCGAGGCGCATTCGACGCCGAGCTGGTGGCGGTGGAGATCGAAGGGCGCAAGCAGGCTGTCAAGTTCGAGCGTGACGAGCAGCCGCGTCCGGATACGACCTTCGAGGCGCTTGCGAAGCTGCGCCCGGCGTTTCGCCCCGATGGCACCATCACGGCCGGCAACGCCCCCGGGTTGAATAGCGGTGCGTCGGCGATGGTGGTGGCCGAGCGGCAGTACGCTGAGGCCCATGGAATCGAGCCGATCGCGAGGATCGTGTCCTACGGCGTGGCGGCTGTCGAACCTGGCATGTTTGGACTGGGCCCCGTGCCCGCGGTGCACATGGCGCTTGCGCGTGCCGGCTGGTCGCTGAGCGACGTGCAGCGCTTCGAGATCAATGAAGCGTTTGCCGCCGTGCCGCTCGCGGTCTTGCAGCAACTCGGTATCGACGAAGAACTGGTCAACGTCGAAGGCGGTGCAATCGCGCACGGGCACGCCATTGGCGCGACCGGTGCCGTATTGACGACTCGCCTGGTTCATTCCATGCGGCGTGACGGCATCAAGCGCGGTATCGTGACGTTGTGCATCGGTGGTGGCCAGGGCATTGCGGTGGCGCTCGAAGCGCTGTAGAACGCTGAAGTAAGTGCTGCGCAATCTCGCTTCGCAGCGCGCTAATTGAGTGCGAGGCTCACAGGGCGCCACGATGGCGCCCTGTTTCCGTCTGCAGATTGACTACCTGGCGATAAACAATCTGCTATCGTCGTGCTCGGCTGGATGGGTGTCCGGCTCTAAAGTGAGGAAGTCCAGGTGGAACTAATGCATTGCAACTGTGCGTCACTCCGGGGCGCGACGCGGGCCGTATCGCTCGCCTATGACGATGCCCTGCGGCCGAGCGGGCTACGCGTCACGCAGTTTTCGATCCTTGCCAACGTCGCGTCGGCGAAAGAAGTGTCGATGGGCGAACTCGCGGACCAGATCGCCATGGATCGAACGACACTCGCACGCAATTTGAAGCCTCTCGAGCGCGATAAATTCATTCAGGTCGTGGTGGGAGAGGACCGGCGCGAACGTATCGTCAGCGTGACTGCAAACGGACGCAAGACGCTGGAGCGCGCGATTCCTCTTTGGCGTGCTGTGCAGACGAGGTTCGAGGAAAAGGTCGGCAAGCGCGAAGCGAAGCGAATTCTGGAATTGACCCAATCGCTGATTCGCGTGGGGCGTGAGCTTTCCGCCGAGTATGCGTAGACGCATTGAGGGTGGGCGTTGCGTTATCTGGCGTAGCGTTTGAACGCCAGATTGCAGTGCTAATCGACAGGCCGACGCGCAGCGGTTTAGACAATCGCAGCACGGCGCGCGTCGCTGGGCGAGACCCCGTAGCGCTCCTTGAACGTCCGGCAAAAATGGCTGACTGAATTGAAGCCCCAGCGGAATGCAACCTCGGAGATCTGCAGCCTCTGGAAGGCGGGGTCGGTGAGCGCCTGTTTGCACGCGTGCAGGCGACTGTTGAGGATATAGCCGGATACGGTCATATCGCTGCGCTGAAACAGCATGTGCAGATATCGCAGCGAGATATGGTTCGCTTCGGCGATGCGCGTCGGATTCAGATCCTCCTCATGAAGATGCTGGAGGATAAAGTCCTGAACGCGTCGCAGCATCGCTGCGCTCGCATCGAAAGCGCTCGACGGTTGCAGCCCGGAGAGGGCAATGCCAAGCAGCTCGAGCGTGGACCGGCTCACGGAACCCTGCACGCTTTGATCGAGCGTCTCGATCTGGTTGGACAGGGCGAGCAGATGAACGGCGAGCAGCAAACCCACGCCGCTGCGGCTTTCAATCTTGCCACCCGAAGGCGGTTGCTTGCGCTCCGGCAGGCGTTCGCGCATCAGCGACCACGGGATCATCAGCGTCACCTTGTGGAGCCGTTCAAGCACTTCGAACTGCACCACCTGATCGGTCGTCCAGACGACCAGGTCGCCTGAGGTGACCTCGACGCCGGAATCTCCCATCCTGAATCGCTCACGGCCGCTAGTGGTCAACTGGACGCCGACATACAAGGCGTCGTCGTGACTTAGCTGGCGGCGCGTCCTTTGCCCAATGCAAGGATCGCATATCGTTTCGACAATCCCGGCGCCTGCAAAGTCGTGTCGCCTCACGCGCGCGTAGAACGTTGCCGGCAATCGTTGCGGCACCTGCCATTCCTGGTAGCTGCGGCTCAGCGCATCTTGCCAGGCGTCGGTTCGATCGCTTGCGGGAACCTGTTCGATCGACCATTCAGTGGAAGCGTTTGGCAAGTTCGTCTCCTGTCTCCAGTCACAGCGCCTCTTCAACGGGAGGCACCCGCGCAATCGTAAACACTACACCCTATGCGCCACCGTGGGCAGAGGGTGCGTCGTTCATGATCCGGGATTCGCTGCGTTGCACCACTGCGTGAGCCGGGCGTATCGAGGCGCAAACGAGGCGCAAACGAGCCGCAAACGAGTCGATGTGGAGCGGGCGATGGCGTAGCCATCAGTGGCGGCGCAAGTATTCGTGCCGCTCGAACAATTCGATCACCCAGTCGATAAAGGCGCGGACCTTCGCGCTCAGATACCGATTGGGTGCATAAAGCACGTGCACGGGAACAAGGCTCTGGTCCCAGTCTTCCAGCACGGGGATCAGCTGGCCGCGCTCGACGGCTTCACGCACGCAATACGTCGGTGCCTGAATGATCCCCAGGCTGGCCAGCCCCGCGGCCAAATAGGCGTTAGTGTCGTTGACCACCAGCTTGTGATTCAGCGCCAACTCGTGCTCTTGCCCATCCTTGGAGAATTGAAAGGGTAGCGACCGCCCATCGCGAGCCGAGCCCATCCCGACAGTCGGTTGCGCGCGTAAATCGTCGGGGGAATGGGGCTTGCCGTGAATCCGCAAATATTCGGGCGTCGCGCAAGTCGTGAAGCCAAATTCGCCTATTGGGCGCGCAGCAAGGTACTGCGCGTCCACTTCCCCAGCTCGGATTGCACAGTCGATGCCTTCCGCGACCAGATCGATGTGCCTGTTGCCAATGTCGAGCTCGATGTCGACATCGGGATACAGTCGATAGAAGTCGGCGAGTGCGGGTACGACCACGAGCGCGCCAATGGCTGCGGGCGTAACGACCCGGATCTTTCCCGAGGGTTTGGCGCGCGATTGTTTGGTCGACGACTCGATATCGGCGAGATCGGCGAGCAGGCGCACGACGCGCTCGTAATAGGTCGCGCCTTCGGGCGTAACGGTAATGACGCGGGTCGTGCGGTGCAGCAAGCGGACCTTCAGATCGTCTTCCAGTTGCTGGATCAGCCGCGTCACCGTCGAGTTGGGCAAATCCAGCGTGTCGGCCGCTTTCGTGAATGTCCCGGCCTCGACAACGCGGACGAATGCGTTCATAGCGGCGATGCGGTCCATGATGTGCCTCCGCGTAACGGGAGGCATCATTAAACCGCAAACCGCGTTCATCCCGCTAGCGCCCCTTGAACTCCAGTACCGGTCGCGCCCGGCCCGCGTTGAGGGCATCCACGGCGGAGCTCAGGCCGCGTCGGACATCGTCGGTTTCGAACAGCGGCATGGCAATATCGAACATCGCTTCGTCGGCCGCCGATACGCCACCCACCGCCCAGGCGCGCAGCAGGGCTTTGTGGGCCGCATACGCGCGCGTGGGGCCGCGAGCCACTTTCTCCGCGAAAGCCAGCGTTTCCTGCAGAAGGCTGTCGTCGGCGACCACGCGATTCACGATGCCGAAATGGGCCATCGTGGCGGCCGGAACCTTCTCGGACGTCATCGCCCACTCGGCAGCGCGTGAGCGCCCGGCGCGCTCGGCCACGCGGTAGATGCCACCCAGGATCGTAACGATCCCAAGGCTTTGCTCAGGATGCCCAAACGTGGCCGACTCCGCGGCAAAGATCATGTCGGCGCGCAGCGCCAGCTCGAACCCGCCACCGAAGCACAAGCCTTGCACCGCTGCGATCACCGGCAACGCAAGCCGCTCGAAGCGATTGAAGACAGACAGGTAGTACTCGAAGCGGGCGCGAAGTTCGCGAACGTCCGCATCGGGCCACGTCATGATGTCGCCGCCGAACGAGAAGTCCTTGCCCTCGCTTCGCACGACGACAACCCGTGCGTCGCTGCGCTCGATGGCGCTCACCGCGGCGGCGAGCTCATCGATCATCTGATCGTCGATGCGATTCTGAGGCGGGCGATTCAGGACGATGGTTGCAATGCGATCGTCGAAATGGACAGTCAAATGAGCCATGGAAAACCTTTGTCCGTGGATGCGGGGATTAGCCCAGGTGGAGCTTGAACCACTCGACGGCGGCTTCGCTCGACTGCTTGAACATGGAAAGATACGGATCGAAATGGCCGCCTTCGATGGTCACGAGGCGCTTGGGCTGCAGTGCGCGTTCGTACGCGGCAAGCTCGAGGTCGGTCAGCGTGATGGTGTCTCGCGTGGCCACGACCATCAGCAGCGGAGTCGGCGAAACGCGGGCAATCCAGTGCCCCGGCTCATACATGCGAGCCGCACGCGTGGAGCGGACCGTGACGTCGTTCTGCCAGGCGCCCTCGGGCAGCGGCTGCAGGTAGAAGTCGATCGCATCCTTGGCGCGATACGACGCCGCAATGCCGGGGTCGGCGCTGACAATCGCCTGGCGGCGAGGCGGCTCGCCGCGCTGTTGTGCGCGCTCGTCGTCGGAAAAGGCTTCTTCGATTGCGCCCACATTCTCGGGCGCAATCCGGCGCAGGCCCTGCTCATAGCCGCTGATGGTCGGAACCTGTGAGACTACACAACGCAGCCGCCGCTCCGTCGCGCCGAGCACGATGGCATGTCCCCCGGCATAGCTGGTGCCCCACAAGCCGATGCGCTGCGGGTCCACGACCTCCAGGGTTTCCAGATAGCTGATTGCGCGTCGCCAGTCGGCGATCTGGCGCCAGGGATCGATGTCGTGGCGCGGCGTGCCTTCACTGGCGCCGAACCCGCGATGGTCGTGCAGCAGGACCACGAAACCGGCCTCGGCGAAGGCTTGGGCAAAGGGATCGAGGCCGTGCTCTTTCACGCCGGCATAGCCATGCGCCATCGTGATCGCGGGACGTCGCCCAGCGCCTGGTAGCACATAGAGCCAGCCGCGCAGCTTGACGTTGCCGTCGACCTCGAATTCCACATCTGTACGTTGTACCAATTCAATCCCCTCTGGCAAGGATGCATGCGCCGGATCCTGCCGCTCCGAGATCGGGCGCGGCTTGCGGCTACTGTAGAAAAAATCGCTGCGCAAGGGAAGGTGGCCCGGATGAATGCAACATTCGACATTTAGCAATAATGCGCCGACACGAGAAACGATGCCGTCCAGGATTCGATGCGGATTGTTCTTTCGCGCGCAATAACAAGTTCGCTCTGCAATGCTGTTGAGACCGGGCATTCGCTCCTAGAATGCGTGCAAGGCGCTCATGCGGTGATGCTGGCAAGGAGTGTCTGGAGCTTTGTCGGCATGGGAAGCGGCACGACGTAGCTCGTCCAGGGGCAAAAACCGGTGTGAGGCAATGATGGGCGCGATAGAGATTCTGCCAGGAGCGAGTGATTGGACGGATGCTCCTGTCCTGATGGACGTTGGCAAGCATGTCTGGATCGACAAGAAGGGGCAGCCTGTAATTTTGCGTCCGATCCGGCCGGACGACGTCGACCTTGCACGCGATTTCGTCGCTGGCCTGTCCAGGCGTACGGGGTACATGAGAATGATGTCCACGAGATGTCCGTCTCCGGCCGAACTGCAACGCTGGGCTAATCTCGATCGCCAATATCAGGGCGCCGTGGTGGCTACGGCGTCTGTTGAAGGCCACCTGAGGCAGATTGGCGTGGCCCGATACGCGATGGAGCCCGCAGCCGAGGAGGCCGAGTTCGCCATTGTCATCGCGGACGCATGGCAGCGAGTGGGGCTGGGTGGGGCTTTGCTGACCAGCCTGCTCGACCTTGCCAGGGCGTCCGGTGTGAAGCGCATGTTTGGCACCACCCTCAGCGAAAACCACGCAATGGTCACCCTCGCGCGGCGTCTTGGATTCAAGATCGCCTTCGAGCCGGGCGCGGCTGCGTACACGAGAATATCCGTGGATATACACACTCCCGACTGAAGCGGTTCGAGGGGAAAGCAAAGCTCGCCGCAATGAATTATGATCGTCATATAAAGCAGCGCGCCCTGTTCAACTCCGCCCATACTGCAGGAGAAAGCTCATGCCCATTGTTCGAATCGACATCAAGAAGCGCTCTGATCCGACGTTTGCCCAGAGGGTCGGAAAGGTGGTTTATGAGTCGCTCAAGAGCGCGGTCAACGTGCCCGACCAGGACAACTTCCAGATCCTCGGCGAGCACGACGAAAACCATTTTGTGTACGACCCGACTTATTTGGGTATCGAGCGAACCGACGACCTCGTCATCATCCAGATCACGCTCAACGAGGGGCGGAGCACGGAGCAAAAGAAGTTGCTCTACAAGACGATTGCCGATCGTCTGAACGAGGCGCTGGCGGTGCGTCCACAGGACGTGTTCATCAGTCTCGTCGAGGTCAGGAAGGAGAACTGGTCCTTCGGCAACGGTGTGGCGCAGTACGCGCTCTGAGGGCCGCAAACGCGGTAAGTCCAGCAAATATCAGGAGATAACTTTGTCAGATATCGTAGTCGCTGCATATGCACGCTCGCCGTTCCACTTCGCCCGCAAGGGGGCGCTGATCGACGTTCGGCCCGACGACCTGGCGGCCCAGGTGGTATCGGCATTGCTCTCACGCACGGGCCTCGAACCGGCCATGATCGAGGACATCGTGGTGGGATGTTCTTATCCGGAAGCCGAGCAAGGGCTGAATATCGCACGCATCATTGGCTTCCTGGCCGGATTTGGTGACACCGTTCCCGGCGTGACCATCAACCGCTTCTGCGGCTCTTCAATGTCCTCGGTACACTACGCCGCGGGTCAAATTGCGCTGGGGCTTGGGGAGGCTTTCATTTGCGCGGGTGTCGAGTCGATGACGCGGGTGCCGCAAGGGGGCTTCAATCGCTCGCCCAATCCCCGCTTGCAGGAAACGTATCCGCAAGCCTATGTCCCAATGGGGATCACCGCGGAAAATGTCGCGAAGGCGTTCGGCGTCGATCGCGCAGCCCAGGAGGCACTCGCCGTCGTTTCGCACGCGAAGGCTGCCGCCGCGCGTGAGGGCGGCAGGCTGGACGACGAGATCGTGCCCATTCAAACCCCGCAGGGCCTGGTCTCGCAGGACGGTTGCATCCGTCCCGGTACGAATCTGGACGCACTGCGCTCGCTCAAGCCGGCCTTCATTGAAGACGGCAGCGTGACCGCCGGCACGTCTTCGCCGCTGACCGATGGGGCGTCGGCCATTTTGCTCTGCAGTGCAGAATTTGCCCGCCGTAATGGACTGCGTCCGCTCGCAAAGTATCGCAGCGCAGCGGTTGCGTCCTGCCAGCCGGAATTGATGGGAATCGGGCCGATTCCCGCGACCCGCAAGGCGCTCGCGCGCGCAGGGATCGCTGCAAAAGATCTCGACGTGGTGGAAATCAATGAAGCATTTGCCAGCCAGGCCATTGCGAGTGTCCGCGAGCTGGGGCTCGATCCTGAACGTACCAACGTGGACGGTGGGGCGCTCGCCATCGGGCACCCGCTAGGTGCGACCGGAGCGCGCCTTGTCGGCAAAGCCGCTGCGTTGCTTGCACGCGGCGGCGGCCAGTTTGCTTTGGCTACGCAGTGCATTGGCGGCGGACAGGGTATTGCGACTATCCTCGAAGCGGTCTAGATGCCGGGTATCCAGGCGTTACGCGGCGCGGGGCAAGATGCAGCGCCGCCCCGCGCGGCTACGCCATGTTTCGCACCGCATCGAGTATCTCCTGGGAGAGCGCATCGGGGCGGACCGCGCGCGCCAGGACCATGCCACCGACCATGGCCGCCAGGGTCGTGATGGTCGCCGCGCGCGCCTCGCTGTCTTGCTCCTCTCCGCCGATCAGTTCGATCAGCGCGTTGATGCCCGCTGCGAAGGAGCGTTTTGCGGCGGCGTCCAGGCGCGAGACATCGGCGCCGAGCGCGGGGATGACGCAACCGGCTTCCGGGTGATCACGATGCGCCTGTGACAGGTAGGCGTCGAGGACGGCGCGCCGATGCTGATCGGGCGGCGCGCCCGACACTGCGGTTTCGAGCCGGGTTCTCATCTGCTCGAAGGCCGCATCGATTGCCGCGACGACAAGTGCATCCTTTGAGTCGAAATGGGCATAGAAGCCGCCATGCGTGAGCTTGGCACCTTTCATCAACTGCGCGACGCCAATGCCGTCAACGCCGTGCTTGCGGAACGCCTTGGCCGCCGCCTTGACGATCTTGCCGCGGGTTTCTTCCTTGTGCTCGGGCGGGTAGCGCATCATTGAGCTCCTGTCATGCAAACGCTGAAACCTGTAATCGATATATTAGATGATAACCGTCATTGCATGGCGCTGGCCCTTGATCGAAGCTCAGGCAGCTCGGGATCTCGGGGTAAACACCTGCCGAGATTGACGCGGTCCGCTCTTGACCATGCCGGCATGGCTCCCTAGCATGTTATCGGTGAATACATTGCCGGATTGAAGGAGGATGTTTTGGAATTCAAAGGATCACAGCACATCAGTGCATCGCGCGCCGTCGTGTGGCAGCGGCTCAACGACCCGCATACCTTGCGGCAGTGCCTGCCCGGCTGCGAACAGTATGAGCTGGCCGAGGACGGGAGCTACGACGCCGTCATCGCGGCGGCCTTCGGGCCGATCAAGGCCCGTTTCAAAGGGACTGCGCGTTTCGCGGATCTGCGCGAGGACACCGGATATCGAATCGAAGGCAACGGCAGCGGCGGAATCGCGGGCTTCGGCAAACTGACGGCCGACGTTCAGCTGGAAGACATCTATGGCGGGACCACGCTGCACTATGCCGCCACAGCGCAGCTCGGCGGCAAGCTCGCGCAAATCGGCTCGCGCCTCGTCGGCTCCGTGGCCAACAAGTTTCTCGCGGACTTCTTTTCGCGGTTCGAAAAACTGGTGAGCGAGTGCGGGGATACGGCTTCGCCGTGAAGTATGACGATCATCATTTAATGAGTTCGCGTGGTGCCAGAAGCGTTCTGGTTATCGAGCAAGACGAGCGGTCAAAGGGACAGGGTGACACCCATGCAGATACAGAATTCCGTCAATGGTGAGCTGCGCACCATTGAGGCAGAACCGAGGCGGCTGCTCGTCCATGTTCTGCGAGATTCATTGCGGCTGACGGGCGTGCATATCGGCTGTGACACCTCGCAGTGCGGCGCCTGCACGGTGCTGATCGACCAGAAGACCGCGAGGTCCTGCACCGTGCTGGCGGTACAGACCGAGGGCTGCAGCGTGCAGACCATCGAAGGCATGGAGCGCGATCGCATCATCACCGTGCTCAAGCGCGCGTTCAATGAGTGCCACGGGCTGCAGTGCGGCTTCTGTACGCCTGGCATGCTGATGGCGGCGCGCGCGCTGCTGGTCACGACGCCCGAACCTTCGGAGCATGCGGTTCGCGAGGCGCTGCATGGCAATCTGTGCCGCTGCACGGGATACCAGCACATCGTGGACGCCGTCCTGCTGGCGGCATCTCGCCTGAAGGAGCACGCCGCTCAACCGGTAGAGGAGGCGAGTCATGAGTGAAGGCCATAGCGACGTCGGCACACGCTATATCGGCAAGCCCGTGAAGCGGCGGGAAGACGAGCGCCTGATGAGTGGCAAGGGCCGGTTTACGGACGATCATCAATTCCCCGGAATGACGTTTGCCGCGTTTGTCCGCTCGCCTTTTGCCCATGCGCGCGTCCGGCATATCGACACGGCCGCCGCGCTGGCGCTGCCCGGCGTGGTGGGTGTGCTGACCCATGCCGATATTGCCGGCAAGGTCGGCGATATCCGTCCCAACTGGGTCGTGGGCAATTCCATCGTGCCGCCGCACCCCGTGCTGCCTGCCGAATACGTGCGCTACGCCGGAGAGGCCGTGGCCATGGTGGTGGCCCAGACGCGCGAACTGGCCGCCGACGCCGCCGAGCTCGTGAGCGTCGAGTACGACGAAATGCCCGTGGTCGTGGATGCGGAGGCGGCGCTTCAGGAGGGGGCTCCGCAGCTTCATGACAATGTTCCCGGCAACCTGATTGGCGTATTCAAGCTGAAGGGCGGCAACTACGAGGAAGCCGTGAAGGCGGCGGACCGGGTCGTGTCCATTCGCATCGTCAACCAGCGGCTGATTCCGAGTCCGCTGGAACCGCGTGCGCTCTGCGCCAGCTACGATGCGCTGGACGAGCGGCTCACCTTCATCCTGCCAAGCCAGGTGCCGCACATGTCCCGGCGATGGCTCGCCGAGACGCTGGGCTGGCCCGAGCACCGGATCCGCATTGTTGCGCCCGATATTGGCGGCGGCTTCGGGTGCAAGATGCACTTCTACGTCGAGGAGGTGCTTGTCGCCTTTGCCTCGAAGCGCTTCGGCCGCCCGGTGAGCTGGACTGAAACGCGCAGCGAGAACCACGTGGCCACCACCCACGGCCGCGACCACGTGGAATACGTGGATGCCGCCGTCACGAAGGAAGGCAAGGTACTGGGGATCAAGGTTCGCTCGTATGCGAACCTGGGCGCTTACCTCTCCAACATGGGGACCGGCATTCCCACCATCAACACGGCGAGCTACGTCACCGGCAACTACCAGATTGCGAGTGTGGATGTGCAGGTCGATCTCGTGACGACCCATACCACGCCCGTCGATGCCTATCGCGGCGCGGGCCGGCCAGAGGCCGCCTATATCATCGAGCGCGCGATGGATGCGGTGGCCAATGCGCTCGACCTCGACCCCGTTGCGCTGCGCCGCCTGAACCTGGTCCAGGCGCACCAGTTTCCGTATCAGCCGCACGACACTGCACGCGGCAAATGGGACAGTGGCGACTATGAAGCCTGCCTGTCCCGCGCCACGGAGATGATCGATTACGACGGCTGGCGCAAGCGGCAGGCCGCTATGAGGCACGAAGGCCGGTATATCGGCATTGGCGTGATCTGCTATCTCGAGCTCGTCGGCATGGGCAATTCCCAACTGCTGCGCCGGGTCGGCTTCGACCGCGGCGGCTGGGAAAGCGCCCATATTCGCGTGCATTCCGATGGCAAGGTGACCTTGTTCAGCGGGTCGATGCCGCAGGGCCACGGCCACGCCACCAGCTACGCGCAGATTGTGGGCGACGCGCTGCAACTGCCGATGGAAGACATCGACGTGGTGCAGGGCGACACCGACCGCGTGCTGGCCGGTCATGGCACGTTCAATTCGCGCTCCATGCCGGTGGGGGGCTCCGCAGCCTGGATGGCGGCGGGCAAGATTCTTGCCAAAGCGTGCAAGATCGCCGCGATCATGCTGGAGGCCGACGAAGAGGGCGTGCAATACGCCGGCGGCGTGTTTGCCACGAAGGATGGTGCGACGGTGTCCTTTGCCGAGGTCGCCAGGATGGCCTATGTGGCCAGCAAGCTCCCGCGCGACATGGAGGCCGGCCTGGAAGAGCGCGTGTTCTACGAGCCCGTCGCGATGGGGGCGCCCAACGGATGTCACGCGGTGGTCGTGGAAGTGGATCCAGAAACCGGGGTCGTTAGCATTCTTGACTATGTTGCGGTTGACGACGTCGGCGTGCTGATCAACCCCATGCTGTGCCATGGGCAGATGCACGGCGGCATTGCTCAAGGCATCGGCCAGGCGCTTTATGAAGAGGCCCGATATGACGCAAGCGGGCAACTGCTTTCGGGATCCCTGCTCGACTACGGGTTCCCGCGCATCGAGCAGGTTCCGCGCATGCGCACGGCTTTCCACGTATCGCCATCGCCGACGAATCCGCTTGGCGTGAAGGGCATCGGCGAAGCGGGTTGCGTCGGCGCGCCGCCTGCGATCGTTTCCGCCGTTTGCGATGCGCTGAAGCCATTCGGCATCACTCACCTCGACATGCCGCTTACGCCGCCGAAAATCTGGCGCGCCGTCCAGAACGCCACCAGGAGCCCTGCATGATCCCCTATGCGGTCGACTATGTTAGAGCCACCAGTGTGGCGCATGCGCTTGCCGTGCTCGCAAGCGACCCCGACGCCCGCTTGCTGGCCGGGGGCCATTCGCTGATCCCGCTCATGAAGCTGCGCCTGACCGGCGTCTCGCGGCTCGTCGACATCGGCACGCTGCCGGAACTCCGAGGCACCGAGATCCATCCCGATCACATTGCGATCGGTGCCGCGACCACGCATGCCGAGCTTGGCAGTCATGCCGGGCTGGCGGAGCGCGTGCCGTTGATCGCGCTGGCCGCCGGCGTCATTGCGGATCCGACTGTGCGCAATCGCGGAACCCTCGGCGGTTCGCTGGTCCACGCCGACCCGTCGGCCGACTGGCCCGCCGTCATGCTGGCGCTCGATGCGCGCATGGAAGTCACCGGCAGCGCCGGTGTGCGCGTGGTGCCCGCTGACGAATTCTTTGTTGGCCTCATGTCGTCGGCGGTGCAGCAGGACGAGTTGCTCACGCGCATCGTCATTCCGTTGCCTGGGCCCGATCGCGTGGCGTACCGGAAATTCCGCCATCCCGCTTCGGGTTACGCCGTCGCCGCGGCCGCCGTCGCCTTGCGCTACGCGGGCAATCGCTGCACAGGCGGCATGATCGGCGTGACCGGTGTGGCGGAAACGGCGTGCCGCGCTCATGCGGCTGAAGCGGAGCTGGGCCGTGGGTTTACCGGATCGGCAGAGGAAATCCGCCGCATTGTCGAGGCCGCTTTCGTGGACGTGACGCCGCTCGAAGACGGTTTTGCCGATGGCGCTTATCGCACGCAA
The DNA here is from genome assembly GCF_004353915.1 of Paraburkholderia silviterrae. Taxonomy (GTDB): domain Bacteria; phylum Pseudomonadota; class Gammaproteobacteria; order Burkholderiales; family Burkholderiaceae; genus Paraburkholderia; species Paraburkholderia silviterrae. Next base: position 43,778 of record NZ_SMRP01000022.1, read on the forward strand.
TTGGCCAAAGTCATGCTCGGCCGGGCGCTGGCTGATGCTGCGCGGCAATCGTAGGCGCCGTGGATGATGAGGTCCTTCCGCATCCCATCCATCGCGATCCTGATTTACCTTGGACTCCTTTCTACCACCGCGCATAGCGGGTTATCGTCGACTACCATGCAAACCGATTCTTTGATTCAAACTTCATCGCAGCAAATCGCTGTCACCCACGTCACCCTGGAAGCCAAAGTCGATTTTGGGGCGTTCACGCAACACCTGGAAGCCTTGCTGGGCCGCTTCGACCCTTCCTCCCTCAAGGCACTGCTGCAAACCGACCCGGCCGCGGCGGATGCCCGTCTCGCGAAGATGGAAGGGGATCAGGGATTGATGATCTTCTCGACGCAGAATCACGGGATGGTGCTCAATATCGCCGGAGCCCCGAGGCAAGCCATCCGCTACAACATCGGCAACCCGCGTGTTGCCATGCAGATGACGCGCCATGATATCCGTGCCGGTCTTTATGCGCCGCTGTCCGTGCTGGTCTATGAATCGGCGCCTGGCACAGTGCGGGTCGAATACGACCGGCCCTCAACGCTGTTCGGTCAATTCGGCAATGCGGATGTTGCCGCGGTGGGACGCGAGCTCGACGGCAAGCTCGCCAGAGTCATAGAGCATGCGGCGAGGCTGGCGGCTGCGTCTTGAGCCATCCCAAGCCGTTTCCCGCAGCGTTACTTACGGTCCGTAAGCAAACGATAGAACGCCCTGACGGCGATCGCTTCCCTTTTTCCGAGGGACTCAACGACGCAAAACGATATCGGCACGATTCGAACGTTCAATTGTTCACGGCGGCCAATTCCCGGCAACATGACTCCTGCCATAGTGCTGGCCGTTCGGCGGCCCGACTTGAACAGGAAGAACGAAATGAGCACCGCTGAAGGACAACTGGGACTGACCGAGCGTACCTCGCGAACCATCGCCGGCGTGCTGGCCGGGCGCGACGATAGCTGGCGCTCGAAGCTGCTCTTCGCCGGGCCCGCCGTCGTGGCGTCGATCGCCTATATGGACCCGGGCAACTTCGCGACCAACATCCAGGCGGGGGCGAAATACGGGTACTCGCTGCTCTGGGTCGTGCTGGCGGCCAATGTCATCGCCATGTTGTTTCAGGCGCTGTCCGCGAAGCTCGGCATCGTGACGAATCGCAATCTCGCACAGTTGAGCCGCGAGCATTTTCCGCTGCCGGTGGCCTATGGGATGTGGGGCGTGAGCGAAATCGCGGCGATGGCAACCGACCTTGCCGAGTTCCTCGGCGGTGCAATCGGCCTGTCTCTGCTTTTTCACATCCCGTTACTGGTCGGCATGATCGTCACGGGCATCGTCACCTATGCGATTCTCACTGGGGAGAAGCAGGGGTTCCGCCCACTCGAGCTGGTGATCGGCGGCCTCATCGTAGCCGTCGCGCTGTCTTACGTGTTCGAACTCTTGATCGTTCATGTCGACTGGCCCGCTGCGTTCAAGGGAACGTTCGTCCCCCGGCTTCACGGCGCGGACGCGCTGTCTGTCGCGGTCGGCATTCTCGGCGCCACGGTGATGCCGCACGCGATTTATCTGCACTCGGGGCTGACGCAAGGCCGCACGCGCGCTCGCAGCAATACGGAACGCTACAAGCTGGTGCGCTTTTCGAATGTCGAGGTCATTGTCGCACTCACCGTCGCCGGGCTCGTCAACATGGCGATGGTGATCATGGCGTCGGGGGCCTTTCATGCGGGCCATCCCGAGGTGGCCGAAATCGAAACGGCGTATCACAGCCTGACGCCGGTGCTCGGCGCGGCAGCCGCTGGCATCTTTCTCGTCGCGTTGCTGGCATCCGGTGTGTCCAGTTCGGTGGTCGGAACGATGGCCGGGCAGATGATCATGCAAGGCTTCATGGGATGGCGCATTCCGGTTTGGGTTCGCCGGCTCGTCACCATGGTGCCGGCATTCGTTGTCGTCGCGTGCGGTGTCAACGCGACCGAGGCGCTCGTCTACAGTCAGGTGGTGTTGAGCTTCGCCTTGCCGGTGCCGATGATCGCTCTCGTCATTCTGACTTCACGGCAAGACGTGATGGGACCGTTTGCGAATCGCCGATGGGTGGCCGGCATGGCCATCCTTGGAACCGTGGTTATCCTGGCGCTCAACGTGGTGTTGGTTCTCCAGACCTTTGGTATTGCGATTCCCGGACTGTGATGAGGGACGCCGCGGCGATTGTTCGGGTTATGCGAAAGCATATTTCATCCCAGCCTCGTTGATCTTCGTGTGCCAGCGCGTACCCTGTCAAACAGGAAGCGTCGAATCTGGCGCAGCACGAATCGCACAGTACTGAGGTAAGGAGGATGAAATGGACATCCTGAACGTCGCCCGACAATCCGGCATGACAATCGTGCTTGACGCACGCATTGGACAACAGGAATATCACTCGGTGCACAGCAGCGTGGCTGCACTGGAGCGGTTCGCTGCGCTGATAGCGGCGGCGAAACAAGCCGAAGCCAAGGAGCAACACTAACGTGTTCTGCTAACTAAATGCAGGACATTCTTCATTAGCTGATATTCAACCGTTTCCCGCGAGGGCGCGGGAAACAGGAGCCTCGATCGTGGTGAATCTGTTTGACCTCACATCCCAAGTTGCCGTCGTAACGGCATCCACCAAGGGCATGGGCCTGGCCATTGCGCGGGCACTCGGCGCAGCGGGAGCGAAGCTCGTCATTTCCGGACGCACCCAGGAAACGGCCGATGCGGCCGCCGCGAAGTTGCGCGACGAAGACGGCTTCGAAGTCGCGGCATTCGCCTGTGACATCACGGACCCCGCGAGCGTGCAGCGTTTCGCGGCCGGTGCGCTTGCCGCCTTCGGGCGCGTGGACGCGCTCGTGCTCAATGCGGCGGGCAATCCCGCCGCGGGCCCGTTGCTGGGCCAGACAGCCGAGGAATTCGACAAGACGATGGCCGAAGGGGTACGCGGCAGCTTCTCGCTCGTCCAGGCACTCGCTCCGCAAATGGTCGAGCGCAAGCACGGCTCGATCGTCTTCATGTCGAGCCGCGCAGCGAAGCGCGGCACGGGTGTGCTCGGACTGTACGGCATGGCCAAGGCGTCGATCGACCAACTCGTGCGCAACCTGGCTGTCGAGCTTGGGCCGTCGAACATCAACGTCAACTCGATCAACCCGGGCGCGGTGCGCACGGACTTCTCGCGCATGCTTTGGGAGAACCCGGAGCGCGAGAAGATGACGGTCTCGACCATTCCGATGGGACGCATTGCCGAGCCTGAGGATGTGGCCGGCCTGGCGCTCCTGCTCGTCTCGGGCGCCGGGCACTATATCAATGGCCAGAGCATCAGTGTGGACGGCGGCGGTACGGCCTAAGCCCGCCATGCTCGCGCGGCGTTGCCGTTGACGCATGGAGCATTACGATAGGGGTCCGAACTTCCATGACGGCAAGCGCGTCATCTTCGTCTCCGGTGACGACAAGGAGGCGAAGGCGGTGGTGACCGGACTCGTCACAGCGCTCGGTTGCGCGCCTGGCGATCTGGGTGATCTGCCATCGGGCGCCCGCATGCAGCAAGCGGGTGGCCCGATCGCCGGCCGCGACTGGGTCGTGGCTCCATAAGCGGGCGATTCCCGCTTGGCTCCACATGGCGCCGGTTTCGTCGCCGGCCGCTCATGTGCAGCTAATGATTTTGACGATTCAAGGAAGCAGGAAAAACTACGATGAACGAATTACTGGCGTCCGCGCTTCGGGCGCATGGCGGGCTTGAACGCTGGACGAGTTTCAGTCATGTAGCGGCGACGCTGATTAGCGGAGGTGAATTACTCGACCGAAAAGCGCCACAAGCGCCCGAACCCCGGCGAGTGACGGTGGGCACCACAGAGGAAACGAGCTCGATCACTCCGTTTGGCGGAGCCGACAAGCTTGCGCGCTTTGTGCCGGAGCGCGTCACGATCGAAACGCTCGATGGCAAGGTGCTGACCGAGAGGACGAATCCGCGCGAGCACTTTAGTGGGCATGATCTGAATACGCCGTGGGACCCACTGGACCGGGCGTACTTCGGCGGATATACACAGTGGATCTATCTGAATGCGCCTTTTTCGCTCGCGCTGCCCGGGATAGCGCTCGAAGAGGTGGCCCCGCTTGAACAGGGTGACGAGACATGGCGCGCGCTGCGCGTTACGTTTCCCCCCGCGATTGCCAGCCACAGTCCCGTCCAGACCTTCTATTTCGGCGACGATTTCCTGCTGCGCCGCCAGGACTACACGCTCGATATTGCAGGCGGTGGTTACGTTGCGAATTACGCGTATGACCTGGTGGACGCGAACGGTCTGCTCGTTCCGGGCCGCAGGAGAGCGTACCTTTGCGACGAAAACGGCCAGGTGCTCGAAGACAGGCTGCTGATCTGGATTGATTACACGGATATCGAGTTCAACTGAGCGTCAGCAGCAACGATACCGGCGGTTCGATCAAGCGCCCGCTGTGTCGTTTGCCGCTTCCGGATCGGCTTCCTCGAGGAAGGACAGGCCGCGACGTCGGAGAACACGACGCCCCAGCCATAAGTGGCGCCCTCGGGGTTTTGCATCGTAGATGCGGAAAAGAAAACGCCCACGTTTTTTACGCAGGCGTTTCCGTGGCCCCGCTACCGCGCCCCATTAAACGGAGTTTCCCGTCTATTGCTACATCAGGGCCGGCTTCCGCGCGGCTGATATCTAGTATAGGACGCCCAGCGGAAGATCCAAGCTCGCTGTGGCCAGGCGCCCGGCTCATTGGTGCAGCGCAACCTCCATCGCTTGCGCGATGCCCAGCACGCGCGCGTCTGCCAGCGCGAGGCCCGCAACGCTGATCCCCACCGGCGCTTCGCCAGCAGGGGTGCACGGCAGCGACACGGCGCAGCCGTCCAGAAAGTTCACGATCGAGGGATTGCGCAGCACCAGCGCGTTGGTGGCCGCAAAGTGGGCCGCATCGGCTTGAAGCGCGTCGATGGCGGGCGGCACGATCGGCACGGTCGGCATGAGGAAGGCGTCGAAGCCCGCGAGCGCGGCGCGCGCTTGCGCGATGGCGTCGGCGCGCGCCGCGAGCAGGTCGAGGTAGTCGGCGGCGCTCGCTGCTTCGCCGTGGCGGATGCGGGCGAGCACGCGCGGGTCGTAGCGGTCCGCCTGGCTGGGCAGGCGCGCGCGGTGCGCCGCGTAGGCCTCGATGGGCGAGAAACCGTAGCGGTTGATGCTCGGGAGCGTGTCGAGCACCGGCAGGCGCAGCGGCACCAGATGCGCCCCCGCGCGCGACAGGCGCGCGAGCGCCGCGTCCCAGGCCGCGCCAACCGTTGCGTCCATGCCGTCGGTCACAGCGTGCGAGAGCACGGCAAGCCGCGCGCCGTCGAGCGTCGCGCGCGGCCAATGCGGCATGGCTGCGTCGCCGTTGGCTTGCGCGGCCAGCACGCGGTCGAGGAGCGCGCAGCACGCCACGCTCGGCGCGATCGCGCCCGCGGTGTCGAGCGTCGTCGAAAGCGGGACCATGCCCGCGGTGGGGATGCGCCGCGCCGTCGGCTTGAAGCCGGTCAGGCCGCAGAACGCGGCGGGAATGCGCAGCGAGCCGCCTGTGTCGCTGCCGAGGCCCGCCACCGCCATGCCTTGCGCCACCGATGCCGCCGCACCCGACGAGGAGCCGCCCGCCACGCGTGGGGTATCGGCATCTGTGCGCCATGGCGAGCGCGGCGTGCCGTGCCACGGGTTGAGCCCGAGCCCCGAGAACGCGAATTCGCTCATGTTGGTGCGGCCGATCAGCACCGCGCCAGCGCGGCGCAGGCGGGCCACGGCAGGCGCGTCGGAGGAGGCGGGCGTGGCGTCGGCGAGCACGCGGGAGCCGGCGCGCGTCGGCTGCCCCGCCACATCGAAGAGATCCTTGATCGATACCGGCAAGCCGGCGAGCGGCGAGAGCTTGACGCCGGCGCGGCGCAATGCGTCTTGCGCGTCGGCCTGGCGGCGGGCGCCTTCGGTATCGACATCACAGAAGGCGTGAGCGCCGTTGCCGCCATCGGCGGCGATGCGCTCGAGCGCGGTCTCGATGAGCGCGCGGCTCGTGGTGGCGCCGGCGTCGAGCGCGGCGGCGAGTTGCTCAAGCGGTGCAGCGGGCGGGAAAGTCATCTGCGGCATGGTGTGGGATGCGTTTAAAGGTATGCAAGGGCGCGGCGAATGCGCATGCGCGACTCGAGCTCAGGCGACGACCGGCAGTGCGCGCACGCTGTAGCGCTGGCGCAGGCTGCGGCCCAGCACCGGATCGTGCAGCTCCATCTCGAAGGCGTCGCCCGAGGTCATCGCCGCGAGCTCGCCGTGCACGGCGAGCGTGCCGCTGAACATCGCGCAGCGCGCGGGCAGTGCGCCTTCGTGCGCTTCGCTCATGGCGTGCGCGCCTTCCGTTTGCGCATAGCCGCGCCAGAGCGCCGGTGGCGGCAGCAGGCCGTCCACGGCGCCGCGCTGGTATGGGCGCGCCTGGCCGCTCGCGTCCACGACCGTCGCGCGCAACTGCAACTGGTCCCAGTGCGCGGCGACGTCGGCATAGCGCCAGGCCTCGCGGGCGAGCGGCTTCGCGCAGACCTGCTTGGAGACCGCCACGCTATAGGCCTCCGCTTTGCGGTCCGTGTGGTCGGAGCCGATCGTGACCAGTGTGCCGAGCGGGCTGTCCAGCAACACGCATTCAACTTCGCCGCTCGTGTGCGTGCCGAGCACCTCGACGGTTTCGGCTTGCGTGAGCTGGCTGGCGGCCACGCGATAGAAGCACGGCGTGCTCGTGGGCGGGGCGACGCCCAGGGCGGCGAGCTCGTCGATATGGGCCTGGATGGCCTGCGCGTCGCGGCCGGCCCAGCCCGCGATCACGAGCGTGTCGATCTCGACGGGCAGCGCCGTGGCGGCGCCGTTCAGGGGGAAAACGGTCAGGGAAAGCGTGGTCATTCTTACTCCTCGAGGGGACGGCGCGCGGTTTCGCGGGCGGTAAAGAGTGCGAGCGCGGTGACGGCGAGGGCGCCGCTCACATAGAGCGACACGGCCGTGGTGCTGTGCCAGCTGCGAAACAGCGCGACGATGATGAGCGGCGCGAAGCCGCCGCCGAGAATGCCTGCGAGCGTATAGGCGAGCGAGGCGCCTGCGTAGCGCACGCGGGTCGGGAACTGCTCGGTGACGAAGGCCGCCTGCGGGCCGTACATCACGGCATGGATCACGAGGCCGATCATGACCGCGAGCACGATCAGTACGGGCTGCGAAGTATTGACGAGCGAGAAGAAGCCGAACGCCCAGACGATGGCGGCCAGCACCCCGCCCAGATAGACGGGGCGGCGCCCGAGGCGGTCCGAGAGCGCGCCGAAGAACGGCACGGCCAAGGCGTTGCAGGCGGTGCCCGCGAGCACGGCGCCAAGCGCGAGCGAGCGCGAAAGATTGAGCACCGTGGTTACGTAGGTGAGCGTGAACACCACGAGCAGCGCGTAGAGCACGTCGGAGCCGATGCGCGCGCCGCCGGCCACCAGCAGACGCCGCCAGTGGTGCGAAAACACTTCAACCACAGGCACCTTGGCTTGCGCGTGCGACTCGCTGAGCTTTTCGAATTGCGGCGTCTCACCCACGCTGCTGCGCACCCACAGCCCGAAGATCACCAGCAGCAGGCTCGCGATGAACGGCACGCGCCAGCCCCACGAGAGAAAGTCGCTAGTGGAGAGGGCGAGCGTAATGAGCGCGATGAAGCCCGTGCCGAGCAGCGTGCCGAACGAGGGCCCCACCTGCGCCCACGACGCGTTCAGGCCGCGCTTGTTCTGATCGCCATGTTCGACGGCGAGCAGCACGGCGCCGGCCCACTCGCCGCCCAGCGCGATGCCTTGCACGAAGCGCAGGGCGACGAGCAGGATCGGGCTCAGGATGCCGACGCTCGCGTAGGTGGGCAGCACGCCCATCAGCGCGGTGGTGAGGCCCATGAGGACCAGCGTGATCATGAGCACGGCGCGGCGGCCCACGCGGTCGCCGAGATTGCCGAACACGAAGCCGCCGAGCGGGCGCGAGACGTAGCCCACGGCATAGGTCGAGAACGCGAGCAGCGTGCCCGCGAGCGGATCGACCGAGGGAAAGAACAGGTGATTGAAGACCAGCGCGGCGAGCGTGTTGTAGACGGTGAAGTCGTACCACTCCAGCGACGTGCCGATCATGCTGGCGGTGGCGAGGCGTCCGCGGCCCGTGCGCGGGCGCTCGAGCGTGGAAGAGGTCTGGGCGAGAGCGTTCATCGGGTTCTCCAGGGGAAACGCGCGGCGCGCACTGTGCGCCGGGGTGTGTCTCGTGCTCGTTGTTCTTGTTGTCGCTTGGTCGGCCAGCTCGCGCGATGGCGTGCGAGCTGGCCTGCGTGATCGTTCGCTCGCGCCCGCTCAGGCCGCGAGGCGCCAGAGCATGTCGAAGGTGCGCACGGACGCGGGCGCGTCGCTTGCCAGCATGGCGAGGCGCTCGGCCACGAGCCGCGCAGTGGCGTTCGAGCTGCCTTCCACGATGACGAGCGCATCCTGTGGCGCCTCGGCAGCCGCGCCGTCGCGCGTGGCGAGCGGGGCGGAGAGCGCCGCATCGGTGGCGAACACGCGCACGGCGTGGATGCCGGGCGTTTGCGTGGCGGCTTGCGCTTCGTTGCGCCAGGCTTGGGCGGCCACGCTGTGCGGCGGCGCGACAAAGATGGCTGCATGGCCGCCTTCACCCGCGCCGGCCTCGAAGGCGAGCTCACCCACGCGGCGCTGCGTGTCGCTCATGCGCGCGAAATTGCGCATCGACCAGTCGGTTTGCAGCGTGAAGGCCTGGCGATAGGCGTCGCTGCGGAATACGTCGAGCGATGCCGTGACGTAGAGCGCGAGATAGCGGCGCGCGCTGCCGTCATTGGCGAGAAAGCGGCGAGCGTGGCGAAAGCCCGGAATCGCGACGCGTTCCTGCATGTGCTCGCGGTCGTACCAGGCGTTGAAGTCGGCTTCGGTGTGCGGATCCGTGTCGGTCCAGATGCAAAGTTGGCCGGCCGGGGCGCTCGTGGGATGGCTCATGGTTGATTTCCTGCGCTGTGAATTGAAATTCGGACAAGCGCAGTTTGGCGAGCGCACGGTGTTTCGGTCCAACAAGAAATAAAATACGCACCGACCAGGTTTTCTTATCGCTTGCGGTTGCCGGCGGCTTTCGTGGTCCGGGCGCCCTCAACGCCTTTCGCTGATTTCGTCGCGCTCGTAGATTTCGTAGATTTCATGGATTTCGCGGCCCCCCGCGCAGCGTCGCCCGCCTCGCGCGCGGACAGGCCTTCGAGTTCCGGGCCGAGCGCCGCCACGAACGCGCGCGCCTGCTCCGTCGCTAATTCGGCAATGCGCGCGGGCAATGGGTGGCTCTGTAGCCGGTAGCTCGCCACGAGCGGCAGCGGCGCGAACGCGCTTTCCACGTCCAGCACCTCGAGCGTGTGCTCGTGCAACTCGCGCTGGATGATGGCGGGCGGCAGGGCGGCAACCCCGAAGCCGTCCGATACGAGGCGGATCATCGCGGCCACCGAGCTGATGCAGTTGATGCGCACCGGGCGCTCCACGGCGCGCGCGAACGCGCGCTCGAGTGCGGTGTGCGGGCCCGAATGGCGCGAGAAGCTGAGGATGGGCAAGGCCGCGAGCTGGGCAAGGTCGACGCGCGTGCCCGCGAGTCCCAGCGAGGGGCTCGCGACCCAGCGCATGGGAAATTCGCACAACGGATGGTTGACGAAGTCGCGCTCGGGCAGTGGGTCGGTTTGGAGGATCAGATCGACGGCGTCGGCGCGCAGCAATTGCACGAGATGGATCGTGGTGTCGCTCGTCACCTCGACTTCGAGATGCGGAAAGCGCTCGCGCACGCGCGCCATCAGCGCCGGAAACCAGCTATGCACGATCGACTCGATCACGCCGATGCGGATCAGGCCCGCGTCGCCGCTCGCGTCTTCCACTTCGCGGCGCATTTCGTCGCCCAGCCGCACGATGCGCTCGGCGTAAGCCAGCATCTTGCGGCCCGCGGGCGTGAGCGTGGCCGAGCGCGAGTTGCGGTCGAACAGGCGCACGCCGAAGGTTTCCTCGAGCGAGGCGATGCGGCTCGATACGGCGGCCTGGGTCGTGTGCAGCTTCTCGGCGGTGAGGCGGAAGTTCTGCAGGCGTGCGAGCCAGATGAAGGTCTCGAGAAACCGGATGTTCATGGGTTTCGGCTGGGCTGTCGTGAGTAGTCGCAAGCGGCCATGATATCGCGCCCTTTATCCAGGAGATTCCCTGGTGTCCTTGACTTTTACCACGCTCAGCCACATCATCCTATATAAAATCATTCTTATAAGAATGATCGTAAGATGAATAATGTGGTTGTGAGGACACTATCTCGCCGAATGGCAGCAGTTTCTGAAGCTGGGAAATGCGCTCGGGGCGCGGTATGCATTGTCAGGAACATGGATCATGTATGCGAAGCTGAAACGGGAACTTGGTGATTGGCCACGCGCCATGGCGTACCGCCTGAGCAGTATTATTCTCGCGGCGGCAATCGTGATCTTCGGATCGCAAGCGGGGCTGTGTTATGGCGCAGACGCGCCGGCCTGGACGACGCCCAATCACGCTGTCGACGTGCCGCAAGAAAGCGCGCCCACAGCCGAGGAAATCGCAAGTTTTGTGAATGCCCGCTTCCATATCGGCTTGCGCAACGCCCTGGAAATTGGTTACGCGGTGCTCAATGCGGCCAGGCGCTACACCATCTCGCCGTTGTTATTGCTTGCCGTGATCGCGGTCGAATCCAGTTTTGACCGATTCGCGGTCAGTGTGGTTGGCGCGAGAGGGCTTATGCAAGTGCTGCCGTCCCAGCACAGGGACCTTGTCCTTCGCACATCCGATTTGAATGACGCGCGCACGAACGTCCGCATTGGCTCCGCCATTCTGCAGGACTACATAAGAGCTTCGGATGGCAACCTCGACGACGCTTTATATCGCTATAGCGGCGGCGCCAAGGACTATGCGCGACGCGTGGTCGATCACATGAGCATGATGAAAGCGCAATTCGGCTTGTAGTCGATATCGCTACGCAAAAGACCCGGAAAACGATTGTGGCGTGGCACAGGCGCTTGCTTGCGCTGATGTGCCACCTGAAAGAATCGGCAAAGCCGCTCCAGTCTTGATAGAGCGGGCTGGGTGGAACCAGGCTGTCGATTTTGAGTGTGCGCGCTAGTGCCGGATCGACAGAATGTTTGCGTCCACGGCGTTGATATCCGTATAACCGCACAGTCCCATGGTGGTGTCGAGTTCGCTCGCGATGACGTCGAGGCTCTTGCTGACGCCTTCCTCTCCCATTGCCGCCAATCCGTACAGAAACGCGCGCCCGATCATCGTGCCGCGGGCGCCGAGCGCCACCGCCTTCAGCACATCCTGTCCAGTTCGAATGCCGCCATCGAGCCACACCTCGACGTGATTTCCCACGGCATCGACGACGGCTGGCAACGCCTTGATCGACGATAGCGCGCCGTCCAGTTGACGGCCTCCGTGATTGGATACCACGATGACGTCCGCACCTGCCTTCGCCGCATGCAACGCATCGGTCGAATCGAGAATGCCCTTGACGATCAATTTCCCGCCCCAGCGTTTTCGCACCCACTCGACATCGGCCCAGCCAAGGGTCGGGTCGAACTGGTCGTTGGTCCACGAATTGAGAGAGGACATGTCGGTCACGCCGTCGACGTGGCCGACGATATTGCCGAAGTGGCGACGCCGGGTACGCGCCATCTGCATGCACCAGCGCGGCTTGCTCGCTATGTTCAGCAGGTTCGGCAGCGTAAGGCGCGGCGGCGTAGACAGACCATTCTTGATGTCTTTGTGGCGCTGGCCGCCGATCTGGAGATCCATCGTTAGCACCAGCGCGGTGCAACCAGCGGATTCGGCGCGGGCAATCAGACGCTCCATGAACGCACGGTCGCGCATCATATAGAGCTGGAACCAGAACGGTCCCGGCACGTTTTGCGCGACGTCCTCAATCGAACAGATGCTCATCGTCGACAATGTGAACGGCACGCCGAACCGTTGGGCAGCCCGTGCAGCCAGGATTTCTCCATCGGCCCGCATCATCCCGGTCAGGCCGGTCGGCGCCAGCGCGACAGGCATCGCGACGCTGTGTCCTGCCATCGTCGTGCGCAGCGTGCGGTTTTCGATGTTGACGCCGACCCGCTGACGCAACCTGATTGCCTGAAAATCGGCTTCGTTGGCGTGATAGGTCGACTCGGTATAAGACCCGACGTCGACATAGTCGTAGAACATGCGGGGGATACGCCCTTTTGCGAGGGCGCGGAGATCTTCAATACAGGTGATTGGGACGGGCATGGGGGCTCCAGAAGGTTGCACCGATGCTACCCATCCCCTTTGCCCTGGCGTCGGAAATGTTGTCAGATCCGGCGCGAAAGAAATTCCGATGCTTCCTGGACCGCCCGCTCGCAAACGCCGACGAGCCACCGGGCAAATGCCGCCGCGGCTCCTTGCGACGCATGCGGCATCAGGCAATACGGGGTGGCGGGGCACACGACGCCGGGAAACAAGGGAACGAGCGTATCGTTCGCGAGCCAGTGATGCGCCAGCGCCGGGCTGCCGAGCGCGACGCCCTGGCCGCTGGCCGCCGCCTCAAGAAGGAGTCCGAGGTCCATCAATTTCGGGCCGCGCGCCGGCTCCGGCCAGTCGAGGTTCGCGGCGCGGAACCAGGGCGTCCAGTGTTCTAGCGGGGTGCGCAACAATGGCATCGAGGCAAGGTCCGCAGGTTCGTGGACAGGCCCGAGTCGTTGCAGCAGCGCAGGTGCCGCCAACGGTGTGATGCAATCGAGCATCAGCACCATGCCGCCGATGCTGAGTGGGTCCCCGCCGCGAATCCAGAGGTCAGCATCGGACGCGGCTGTATCCGCGTTGGGTGCGGTTAGCACGATCTCGAGTTCCAGTTCAGGATGCGCTGCCGTGAATGTCGCGAGGCGCGGCATGATGATCTGTCGCGCGAATGTCGGAGGCGAGCAAACGCGCAGCCGTTCCTTCTGTTCGCGGTGTTTCCGATGCAGCGGCATCTCGGCGAGCAGGCGCAGCGGGCTGCGCAACTGATCCAGGTACTCTTTGCCAACCGGCGTCAACGTCAATGATTTTCCGCGGCGCACGAGCAGTTGCACGCCCAGCAGTTGCTCCACGGCGGCGACCCGCTTGGCGATGGCGCTGCCCGTCACACAAAGTTCGTCCGCCGCCCGTTCGAAAGTGCCGTGGCGCGCGGCTGCCTCGAAGGCGAGCAGCCCATCGAGAGACGGGAGATGGAGGCGGGGCGTGTTCATTCGGACATTTTAAATGCAATGTCCGTACAGCCTGGAACAGGGGGCATGGAAGGTAGAAAGCATGGAGATGCTTCCCTTCTGTCGTGCGCAAACAAGCTCATCGAAGGCATTCATTTTTCCGGCGTGCACGTTCTTGCACGTTTACATTCTCGTTTGTGCGCGTTATCATGGGGCATGACTGATGAAATCCCCATCGCCCGGCGCGAGCTGATCGCCAGCCGGCTCGCCGCCGGCCAGGCGGTCGTTGCGGCCACGCTGGCCGCCGAATTCGGCGTGTCCGAAGACGCCATCCGGCGCGATCTGCGCGCGCTTGCGGCGCAAGGGCAGTGCCGCCGCGTCTACGGCGGCGCGCTGCCCATAACGCCCGCTTCGGCCCCCATGGCTGCGCGCATGGACGAGGCCCGCGAACGTAAGGAGGCACTCGCACGTACCGGCGCCGCCCAGGTGCGCCGAGGCGAACTGCTTTTCCTCGACAGCGGCAGCACCAACCTCGCGCTTGCCGACGCACTTCCTGAGGACCACGAACTGACCGTGGCCACCAACTCCGTGGATATTGCCGCCGCGCTGCTCAGGCGCGGCGACGTCAGGCTCATCATGGTGGGCGGCGCCGTGGACCCGGTGGTGGGCGGCTGCGTCGATGCAGCCGCCGTGGCGAGCGTCCTGAACATGAATATCGACGCCTGCTTTCTGGGCGCCTGCGCGGTTTCGCCTCGTGAAGGCGTGAGCGCATTTGAATTCGCCGATGCGTCGTTCAAGCGCGCCGTGCTCGCCCGAAGCCGCCGCACGTTCATTCTCAGTACGACTGACAAGCTCGGCGCGCAAGCGTCCCACCGCATTGCCGATCTCGACGCGCTCGAATGCGTGATCGTCGAGCACGATGCGCCGCGCGCGCAAATCACGGCCCTTTCGAAAGCCGGCACGACTGTGCTGCGGGCAGACCCTCCCGCAGGCCTCTGAAGCCGGACTCGGCTTGCACCGCGACATTGGAGCAAACATCGATGGAATTCGCCGATCGGCCCGCCACGCGTCTAGCGACCCGGCTGGCATTTCTCGTTGCCGGCTTCGGCATTGCGTGCTGGGCCCCGTTGGTGCCGTTCGCGCGGGAGCGACTCGCGGTCGACGATGCCACGCTCGGCCTGCTGCTGCTATGCATCGGCATGGGGTCGGTGTTCGCCATGCTGGCGACGGGGGCGCTCACCGCGCGCTACGGCAGCAGGCCCGTTATCGTTGCGGGCGGGATTGGCGTGGCGCTCGTTCTGCCGCTGCTCACGATTGCGGCCACGCCGCTCGCGCTCGGTCTCGCGCTCTTCGTGTTCGGCGCGTCGCTCGGCTCACTCGACGTCGCCATGAACGTCCATGCGGTCGAGGTGGAGCGCGCGGCAGGGCGCCCGCTCATGTCGGGCTTTCACGCGCTCTTCAGTGTGGGCGGGTTCGCGGGATCGATGTTCATGACCTTCCTGCTCTCGCTGCATCTCGGCGCATTCGAGAGCACCGTGCTGTGCTCCGCGCTCATGCTGGTTGCCATGTTCGTGGCGCGGCCGCGCCTGCTGCGCGCGGCGCAGGCGCAGCGCGGCCCGCTCTTCGTCACGCCGCGCGGCATCGTCCTGCTGATCGCGGGGCTCACCGGCATCACGTTTCTTGCCGAAGGCGCGCTGCTCGACTGGAGCGCGCTGCTGATCACCGGCAAGGGGATCGTGGCCGCGGCGCAAGGGGGCGTGGGCTACATGCTGTTCGCCATCGCGATGACGGCGGGGCGTCTGACCGGCGACGCCGTCACGGCGCGCATCGGCGACCGCGCCACGCTGGTCTGGGGCGGCGTGGTGGCGGCGGGCGGCTTCGTGGTGCTGCTGGCCTCGCCGTTCGCCGCGCTGGCGCTGGCGGGTTTTCTGCTGATCGGGCTGGGCGCGTCGAATATCGTGCCCGTGCTGTTTCGCCGTGCGGGTGCGCAGCAGGTCATGCCCGCGGCGCTCGCGATTGCCGCGATCACGACAACGGGCTATGCGGGTATCCTCGTCGGGCCCGCGGGTGTGGGCTTCGTCGCCAAGGCGCTTGGCCTCGAGACGGCATTCTGGATGCTGCTCGGGCTGCTGTGCGTCGTGCCGTGCTGCGCGGCGCTGGTGACGGCGGCGCCGCAGCGCGGTGCGGGCTGAAGGGTGTCGCGATACATTTGCCGGCGTAGTGCCAGGCAATACTAAATAACGTGAAACGATAAAATACGGCGCGGCGCCGTGTAGCGCCGCGCCGCCGCTTTAGCCGATGTCGGCCAGCGCGTGCCGCAACTCCTGGTAGCTGCGCAGCCCGGCCAGACCGAGCTCGCGCCCGATGCCGCTCAGCCCCAGCCCGCCCCAGCAGACTTGCGGGAAGATCAGTTGCGGCGTGTTGATCCACACGAGCCCCGCGCGCAATTGCGCCTTGTAGCGCCGCGCCGCTTCGCGATCGGCGGTCACGACGGTGGCAACCAGGCCATAGCGCGTATCGTTGGCGAGCGCGATGGCTTCTTCATCGGTGCGGAAGGACTTGACGCACGCCACCGGCCCGAACACTTCATCGGTCCAGAGGAGGTTGTCTGCCGGCGGCTCCGCAATCACCACGGGCGCCATGAAGAAGCCGTCCGCGCAGGCGGTCTCGAGACTGCCCGAGAACGCGACAGACGCGCCCGCCTGCACGCCTTGCTCGACGAGCGCCTGCACGCGCGAGCGCTGCGCCGCGCAAACGAGCGGCCCCATCGCGACATTGGCGCTTTGCGGCGGCCCGACGACGATGGCGCGCACGGCAGTCTCGAACGCGGCCATGAACTTGCGGTACACGTCGTCGTGCACGAGGATGCGCGCGGTGGCCGAGCACATCTGCCCGGCATTCGTGAACGCGCCGCCCACGGCGAGCGTCACGGCGCGTTCGACATCGGCGTCCGCGCGCACGATGAGCGCCGACTTGCCGCCCAGCTCCAGCGTGAGGCGCTTCATGTCCTGCGCGGCCGCCTGCATCACTTTGGTGCCCGACGCCGTGCTGCCCGTGAACGAGATCTTGTCGACTAGCGGATGGGCGGTGAGCAGCGCGCCCACTTCGCCGCCGCCATTCACGAGGTTGACGACGCCCTCGGGCACACCCGCTTCGCTGATGATTTCCGCGAGCAGGTGCTCGACCGGCGACGTGATTTCGGAAGGCTTGAGCACCACGGTGCAGCCGGCGGCCAGCGCCGGGGCGATCTTCCATGCCGTGGTGACCATCGGGAAGTTCCACGGCACGATCAGCGCGGCCACGCCGACCGCTTCATAGAAGCGCTCGCCGGTTACGGCGTCGTCCGGCAGCGCGAGCGTTTCGGGCGCGAAGGCTTTTTCGTCGAGGCACAGGTCGCCGTAATAGTTGAACGTGGCGGCGGCATCGCCCACGTCGATATCCGCTTCGAGCGGCGGCTTGCCGCTCACTTGCATTTGCATCGCGGCGAGGCGCGCGCGGTCCGCTTCGATCAGTTCTGCGATCTTTTTCAGCAGCTTGCCGCGCGCGACGGGCGTCGTGCCGCGCCACGAGGCGAGTGCGCCATGCGCGGACCGCACCGCCGCGTCGACGAGCGCTGCGCTGGCATGCTCCTGCCAGCCTATCGTGGCGCCCGTCGAGGCGTTGAAAATGGGCGTCGCGTCATGCGCGACGCCGTTCGCGCCTTGAGTGCCTTCCGCGCCATGCGTGCGCACCGGCGTGCCGGCGATGGTCGCGGCGGGCAGGACGAAGACGTCTGTGTCGGCGGCGGGCGTCGCTATCGTAGGTATCGTAGCCATCGTGGTGGTCTCCCCGGTTTTAGCGGTACGCCACGCCGGGCATGACGCAGAGCATTTCGTACGCGAGATTCGCGCCCACGAGCGCGGTCGTGCCGGCCTGGTCGTAAGGCGGCGAGACTTCGACGAGATCGGCGCCCACCAGATTGAGGCCCTTCATGCCGCGAATGATTTCGAGGCCCTGCTGCACGGTGAGACCGCCCACTTCGGGCGTGCCGGTGCCGGGCGCGAACGCGGGGTCGAGCCCGTCGATGTCGAAGCTCAGGTACACGGGGGTGTCGCCCACTCGCGCGCGCACTTCTTCCATGAGCGGCGCGAGCGACTTGTTCCAGCAGGCTTCGGCCTGCACCACGGTGAAGCCCTGCTTGCGGCACCAGTCGAAATCCTCGGCGTGATAGCCGGTGCCGCGCAGGCCGATCTGCGTGACCTTATCGCACTGGAGCAGGCCGTCTTCCACCGCGCGGCGGAACGGCGTGCCGTGCGCGATCTTCTCGCCGAACATCGTGTCGTTCACGTCGGCGTGCGCGTCCACGTGCACCACGGCCACCTTGCCGTACTTCTTGTGCAGCGCGCGCAGGATCGGCCATGCGATCGTGTGATCGCCGCCCAGCGTGATCGGCCGGCAGCCGTTCGCGACGATCTCGTCGTAGGCCTCTTCGATCAGTCGGATCGAGTCCTTGAGGTTATAGGGGTTGGTCGCGACGTCGCCGATATCGGCCACTTGCAGCGAATCGAACGGCGCCGCGCGCGTCGCCATGTTGTACGGGCGCAGCAGCACCGATTCCGAGCGGATCTGGCGCGGGCCGAAGCGCGCGCCCGAGCGGTTCGACGTGCCGATATCGAGCGGCACGCCCACGAAGCAGGCGTCGAGGCCTTCCGTGGTGGCCGCGTGCGGCAGGCGCATCATGGTGGCGATGCCGCCGAAGCGCGGCATGTCGTTGCCGCCGAGCGGCTGGTTGAATTCGCGTTGCATGGACCGTGTCTCCGATTGTGGGTGATGCGACCGGATGATGGTAGGCGAGCCGCAGCCCGTGTAAATAATGAAATTCAGATGTTCACATCGAAGCCAGTCAATGTGAGCGAGGCATTACGCCGGTTAGGGGGCAAGGTATTGGGGAGAGCGGCGGCGCGCGCGAGCGCGCTGCGCCATGGCAGCCGGTGTTACGGCGCGTGCAGAAGGGGCGAGGCATGCCCCCAGGCGACCAGTTCGCGCTTGGTGCGCACGCCGAGCTTGGCGAAGGCGCGTTTCACATAGGTCTCGGCCGTGGCCGCGCGCACGCCGACGATTTCAGCGGCCTCGGGCACCGTCTTGCCCGTGATGAGGTGGGCGCAGATTTCGTATTCGCGCTTCGAAAGGCGCACGCAGTCGGCCGCGATGCGCGCGTCGAACTGCGCGAGCGGGTGCAGAAACGAGGTGGGATGCGCCACGCGCCTGGCCGCACTGGTCGAGGCATGCAGCTCGAGCAGCGGAAACAGAAAGTCGCTCACGTTGCGAAACAGGCTCATTTCCGCGAGCGAGAACGGCGGAGCGTCGAGCGAGCGTTCGATCGCGATCGAATGCTGGGCGTGGCGCGTGCCGCGCGCGAGCACGCATTCATGGGCGATGAGCGCTTCGTCGAACAGCCGCTGGCGGAACTCGCCGGGCGGAATCGCGCCGATGTCGCGCACCACGAGCATGGTGCCGATCTTGCCGCGAATGCCGGCAAACAGCGGATCGCTTTCATAGAAGCGATCGTAGTAAAGCGTCATGACCTCGGAGATCGTGCCGGTGTCCATGCCCACGCCGCTGCTGCCGATCCATTCGCACCGAAAGCCGTTGGGCATGGCGCTGTCCGCGCGCGAGCGCTCGAGATGCACGACGTTCAGCGGAATGACTTCGTTGAGCAATAGCGTGAGACGCCGCACGAATTCGGGCGTGCCGACGGCTTCAATAACGTTGCCGAGCGTTTTGAACGACAGCGGGAAATTATTCGAGGAATCGCTAATTTGCGGGGGGACGGAGATCTGCATGGCGTGCCCCAATTGAAAGGCGAACCCATTATAGCCGAAGCGCCGCACGCCCTCTAAAAGCGTCGAAACGCGTGTTGTCCCCCCCGAGGGAGGGCATACCGGGACGGCGCAAATCGGTAACTTTGCGCTCACCGATCCAATTGAACAAAACAGGACAATTATGAGCAAGCTGATTCAAGACATCGTGCAACTGGGCGCAGGCCTGGGCGAATTCACCAAACTCGAATTCGGCATGGACGAAAGCGACTGGCGCGCCACTGAGGGACAGAGCGGCAAGTACGCGATCGGCTGGTGGGAAGGCAAGGTTGGCGCGGTGGATTTCCCCGCCACGACGGCTGACGAAGCCGTCTGGCTCGTCGAAGGCAAGATCGCGCTGACCGACGTGAACGGCGGCCGCAAGGAATTCAAGGCAGGCGAGGGCTATCTGTTGCCGGCGGGCTTCGCGGGCCGCTGGGAGACCCTCGTGGACGCCAAGAAGTTCTACGTCCTGCTCGAACAGCAGTAAGCCGCGCCGCCCCGTGCGGGGCGGTGGCGTTCCCTCACGTCTGAAGCAGTGAAGTCCATCATGAGTGAAAGCGCTCAACTCTACGAAGCCGGCACGCCGGCGCCCGCCGCCGCGCGCCAGGCGGCACGCAAGCCCAGCGCATTGAGCGTGGAAGACGCGCTCTCGCGCACCAAGCTCTCCCCGTACTGGCTCGACAATCCGGCCCAGCCGAGCGCGGAGCCCAAGCTCACGCGCGACACCTCCGCCGATCTCCTGATCGTGGGCGGCGGCTTCACGGGGCTCTGGGCCGCCGTGCAGGCGAAGGAGCAGATGCCCGAGCTCGACGTGGTGGTGATCGAAGCGGGCCGCGTCGCGCATGGCGCCTCGGGACGCGCGGGCGGCATCATCTCGACCTCGGTGATGCACGGCCTGCCCAACGCGGTGCGCGTGTTTCCGAACGATATCGCGCAGCTCGAGGAATTCGGCCATCGCAATCTGGACGGCTTCGAGGAAACGCTCAAGCGCTACGACATCGACGCCGATATCGAATGGAACGGCGAGATGACAGTGGCGGTGGACCCGGACCACGTCCAGCACCTGCGCGCCGACTACGATCTGCACACGGAATATGGCCACGACGTGGTGCTGCTCGGCGAGCAGGCCACGCGTGAGCAGTTGAATTCGCCGCTCTTCGCGGGCGCGCTGTGGTCGCGCAACCGCAGCGGCATCGTGCACCCGGCCAAGCTCGCGTGGGGTTTGAAGCGCGCGGCGCTAACGCTTGGCGTGCGGCTCTACGAGCACACCCCGCTCTTGAGCGTGAAGGACGAAGGCGAGACGGTCTACGTCAAAACGCCCGATGGCAGCGTGCGCGCGCCGCGCGTGCTGTTCGGCAGCGGCACGGCAAAGGTTGGCATTCCTGATATCAACCGGCGCGTCCTGCAGGTGCGCGATCACGTGCTCGCCACGGAGCCGCTCACCGAGGAGCAGCTCGAGCGCATTGGCTGGAAGAACCGCCAGGGCATTTACGACACGCGCACGCAGCTCAATTATTTCCGCCTCACGAAGAACAACAACATCATCTTCGGCGGCCTCGTGAGCTATCACTTCGACGGCGATCCGAATCCGCAGCAGGACCAGCAGCGCGAAACCTACTACCGGCTCGCGCAGGCGTTCTACAACACCTTCCCGCAACTGTGCGACGTGCGCTTCTCGCACGCATGGGGCGGACCGATCGACTACTGCTCGCGCGGCTCGGTGTTCGCCAAGCGTTACCTCGGCGGCAAGGGCGTGTTCGTTGCGGGCTACACGGGCTTTGGCGTGGCGGCAAGCCGTTTCGGCGCGTTCATGGGCCTGAACATCCTGTTCGGGCGCAACAGCCCGGAACAGGCGCTCGATATCGCCAAACTGAGCCCGACGTACATCCCGCCCGAGCCGGTGCGCTGGCTGGCGGCGAAGGTCACGTTCCATGCGTTCGATGGCGCCGACGCCGAAGGCGGCTGGAAGCGCGCATGGATCAAGGGCATCAAGGCAATGGGTTTTCCCATGTAGCAGCATGTTTTCCAATACCTCTGACCTCGACCTGCGCCTCGTGCGGGTCTTTCTAGCCGTGGTGGACGCGCGCGGCATCACCGCCGCCGAAGCCACGCTCGGTGTGCGCCAGTCAACCATCAGCTCGCAGCTTTCCGCGCTCGAGGCGCGGGTGGGCTTCACGCTGTGCGAGCGCGGGCGCGGCGGCTTTCGCCTGACTTCGAAGGGTGAGCGCTTCGTGGCCTCGGCGCGCGCGCTGGTTGCAGCGACTTCGCAATTCGTCGCCCAGGTGCGCGATATCGACCGCAAGCTCGTGGGCACGCTCTCGATCGGCTTGATCGGGCAGGCCTCGCATGTGGAGAACGCGCGGCTTGCCGAGGCGATCGGCGTGTTTCGCAAGCGCGACCAGGCCGTGCGGTTCGCCATGCGCGTGGCGCCGCCGCAAGAGCTCGAAGAAAGCCTCGTGAATCAGCAACTCGATCTCGCGATTGGCTACTTCTGGCATCGCGTGGCCGGCCTCACCTACACCGAGCTTTTCAGCGAGCGCCAGGTGATCTGCTGCGGGCGCGGACATCCGCTCTTTCACGCGGAGCCTCACGTGACGCTCGATGCGCTGCGCGCGCACGACTGGATCTGGCGCAGCTACCCGGTGCCCGAAGAGCTTGCGAGCATCGGCGAGCGCCAGGTGACGGCGATTGCGGACAGCATCGACGCGGCAACCGTGCTGATTCTCTCGGGCAGCCATATCGGCTATCTGCCCGAGCATCACGCCCGGCTGTTCGAGCAGCGCGGCCTCATTCGGGTGCTGGGGCGCACGGCGTTCGGCTTCGACGTGCCGATGCACCTCGCCATCAAGCGGGGCATGGAGGACAAGCCCATCGTGAGCGCCTTTTGCGAGGACTTGCTCAATGTGTACGGCGCGCGTGCCGAAGAGGAGGAGTGCGCATGCGCGTGAGGCGGGCAGCAATACATTGCGCACGCATGAAGTAAACGTTTTGAATTGGCAATACGGCGCGCATTCGACTGATTTAGAGTGAGCGCCTGAAATGAAGACAGTGCGCCGGCCGGCCCCAGAGCGATCATCGCGGCCGGATCTGACCGGCGCTGCAAGGAGTGAGACATCTTGGCTGAAAATACCAGTATTACGCAGATCGAAACATTCGGTTTCGAGCGCATCCCCGACGCCTCGCGCTATGCGCGCCCCATCGATCTATTCCGGCTGCTGTTCGGCGGCTGCAATACCTTCTCCACTTCGGTGCTCGGCAGTTTCCCGGTGCTGGTCGGCCTCTCGTTCAAGGCGAGTTTGTATTCGATCGTCCTCGGCGTGCTCGTGGGCACCTGCATTCTTGCGCCCATGAGCCTGTTCGGGCCGCGCAACGGCACGAGCGACCCCGTGTCCTCGGGCGCGCACTTCGGCATTCACGGGCGGATCGTGGGTTCGTTTCTCGCGCTGCTCACGTCCATTGCATTTTTCTCGCTGGCGGTGTGGAGCTCGGGCGATGCGCTCGTGGGCGGCGCGCACGACCTCGCGAGCGTGCCCGTGAACGGCTGGACGCTCGGCTCAGCGTACATGGTGTTCGCGGTGCTCGTGTTAGCCGTCTGCATATACGGATTCCGCTTCATGCTGTGGGTGAACAAGATTGCCGTATGGGCCGCGAGCCTCATGTTCATCCTCGGCGGCTTTGCGTTCGCGAATACGTTCGACGTCAACTATGCCGGCACGCTGCATCAGGGCGGTGCGGGATTCTGGGCCGCGTTCGTGGGCTCGGTGCTCGTCGCGCTGAGCAACCCGGTATCGTTTGCCTCGACGCTCGGCGACTGGGCCCGCTACATTCCCGAAACGACGCCGCGCCATCGCGTCATGGGCGCTGTGTTCGCCGCGCAGATCGCCACCTTCGTGCCGTTCTTCTTCGGTCTCGCCACGGCCACCATCATCGCCGCGCACGCACCCAGCTATATCACCGCGAACGATTACGTGGGCGGCCTGCTCGCGGTTTCGCCGCGCTGGTTCCTGCTGCCGATGTGCCTGATCGCGATTGTCGGCGGGATGTCGACGGGCACCACCGCGCTTTACGGAACGGGTCTCGACATGTCGAGCATGTTCCCCAAGCTGCTCAACCGTGTGCGTGCGACGCTCTTGATCGGCACGCTCGCCATTGGCTTCATCTTCGTCGGCCGCTTTGCGTTCAATCTCGTGGAAAGCGTCTCGACGTTCTCGACCCTCATCTGCACCTTCAGCTGCCCGTGGATGGCCATCATGGTGATTGGCTTCCTGCAGCGGCGCGGCTTCTATCTTGCGGACGACCTGCAGATCTTCAATCGCGGCGGACGCGGCGGCCATTACTGGTTCACGCATGGCTGGAATCTGCGCGCGATGGGCGCATGGCTGCCTGCCGCGCTTATCGGGCTGTCGTTCGTGAATCTGCCGGGTCAATTCGTAGGGCCGCTGGGCAACCTTGCAGGGGGCTGCGATTTGAGCGTGCCGGTTTCGCTGATCATGGGCGGCGCGCTTTATGTGGCGCTGCTGTGGATGTTCCCCGAAGCCGATGCGGTGTACGGGCCACAGGGGCGCCGCGTTGGGCGCGGCGGGCGAACTGAAGTGCGTGCTGTCGCACCGGCGCCGGCTGTGGCAAGGACGCGCGATGAGCGCGACGAGGCCGGCAATCGCGCGGCGCGCCGTGCGCCCGACTACGCGCGCAATCGAGAGTACGCAGAGGAATTCGCCGAGTAATTGGTATCCGAGGCGGCTGCCCGATGCTTAAGCGAAGGGCAGCCGATTCTGGCGGCGGATTCAAGCCGCGCTCAGAGCCTGTTTGAGATTTGTTTGGTGTTGGGTGTTGGGTGCTGGGCGTTGGCCTTTCCTTGTTTTCATGTCGGTATATGAGTGTTGCCCCTGTGCGGGGCGGCACCTACTTTTCTTTGCAGCGGCAAAGAAAAGTAGGCAAAAGAAAGCCGCTCAAACCGCCAGTGTGACGCTGTCCACCACTCGACTTATATCGGAGCGGCTCCGGAGCGTCTGTCACCACGCGTCGTCACACGGAGTGACTAAGGGCTCATCCCTCCGGCGGCGCTGCGCGCGCTGTGGAGCATAACCAAAACCAGTTGGATGCACGCGTATTTGTAGGACTCCAGCGTATTCGTCCGGAAAGACTCTCGCGCATTCGCCGGCAGCACGCCCGGTTTTCCTTGCAGACCCTTCCGCCCGCGCGTAGCGCGTGGCGGGAAGAATGAATCCTTTGTCACTAACGCGGAGTGTGCGAGGAGACGGATGCCCCGGAGCCGCTCCGATTTACAGGGCAGTGGTGGACGGCGTCACACTGGCGGTGTGAGCCGCTTTCTTTTGCCTACTTTTCTTTGCGGCTGCAAAGAAAAGTAGGTGCCGCCCCGCACAGGGGCAACACCAATATACCTACATGAAAACAAGGAAAGGCCAACGCCACCAGGAACCCCACCAAAACCAGTAAACCACAATATCAAATCACACTCTCAGCCCCGCATATCATCAGGATAACGAACCGAGCGCGCCCAGCGCTCAATACCTCGCTAGTTGATTGCCGTTCACCTGGACGCGGTCGCCGGGGTGCAGGTCGCCCGGCGTCGGCACGTTGAACGAACGCATCGAGCCATCGCTCAAGCGGACGTCGATGCGGTAGCCCGCGGGCTGGCCCATCTGCTGGCCGATCTGGTTGCCGGCGTAGGCGCCGCCGAGCGCGCCGATGACCGTTGCCGCGTCGCGGCCATGACCGCCGCCGAACTGGTTGCCGACCACGCCACCAACCAGCGCGCCCACCACGGTGCCCGCGATGCCCGAAGTGCCGGTGGCGTTGCTGATGGGGCTGATATTCGAAATCGTGCCGTACTGCGCGCCATATTGGTTGCCGTATTGCGAGTCGTACTGGCCGCCGTACTGGCCGCTGTTTTGCGTGTCATACGGCTGTTGCGGCGGGGGCGGCGGCGCGTAAGCGGGCTGTTGCACGGTGCCCGGCTGCGCGTAGACGGGCTGACCATAGGCGGGCGCCTGGCCCTGGTAGCCTTGCTGTGCGCCATAAGGCGCATAGCCCGGCGCGACGCACGCCGACAACGAAAGACTTGCGGCGGCGGCAAGGGCGGCGATCAGGGCGGACTTGGTAGAGAGCATGGGCATCACGGTGTTGTGTGCATCGGCGTCGCACTGTGCGCGGCGAGCAGGAGTAGTAAGGCGAATGCGCGGGAGTATAAGGAAAGCCTGCCGGCCCGTGCGCGGCCAGCGCGTAACAACGTGTAAAGTCTGTTGCCGGGTGAACGGCGAGGCGCGTGTGCGAGCCTTCGGCCGCTCACGCTTGTTTCGGTGTGTCTTTTCTCGCCGTTGTGATGCAACTAACGGTCAGGCCCATTCGACATCAACAAACAGAGCGATCAGCGCCACGAACGTACGTGGATGGAGCGCAAGGCAAGCAAGATCGCGGGACGCGGGACGCGCGGCGCGCGGCGCGCAGCGCACAGCGCAAGGCGCAAGGCGCAGGACCGCGAGGATGGCACGCCCCGTGAAGGGGCGTGCGGGAGAAGGTGCGCGAACATGCCGCCGCGCCAGGCATCCGCGTTCAGAACGTCTGCCGGATGCCGAGATCCACGGCGGTGGTCGTGCCGGACGGCGCGAAGATCGTGTTGGACGAGGAGAGCCCTTCGCCCGTTACGAGCCCGAGGCGTGCATCGCCGTTGTTGTGCACGACGCCAATCTGCGCGTAGAGCGTCGTGCGTTTCGAGAGCAGATACGAAGCGCCAAGCGAGCCCAGCAGCGCATGGCTCGAACTCTCGTTGCGGTCCGTCATGTACCACGCGCCGCCGTTCAGATCGATGCTCGGCGTGAGCATGTAGTCGAGTCCGCCGCCATAGAGGTTGTTGCTCGGCCCGCCGCTCACGCGAAAGCTTGTGAACGATGCCTTGGCGGTGAGGCTGCCGATCTTGTACGAGGCGCCGATCAGGCGGCCCTCGAAGGGCACGTCGGTGGGCGGCACGGTGTCGGCGGCCGGGCTCGCGTTGCTGTCGAAATACGCGGCCTCCACCATCAGGTCCTGCCATTGGTATTTGAGGCTCGCGGAAACCTGCTTGCCGGCCTGGAAATTGCCAGCCACATTGCCGAACGCATACAGCACGCTGCCCTGGAACCCGTAGAACTGCGGGCTGGTATACGAGACCGCGTTGCGCGTGAAAATACCGGTGGCCGCCACGTTGTTCAGCCACGGCAACAGCGAGTTGCCCGTGAGCGAAAGGCGGGGATCGAGGTCGTAGAGCGCCAAAAAGAGCGGCGAGTATTGCAGGCCGAGCTTGACGTCGCCGAATCCGCCGCTGAGGCCAACCCACGCCTGGCGGCCGAACAGGTTGCCGTTTGAATCGTTGAAGCCGCCGGTGCCCATGTTGATGCCGCTTTCCAGCGTGAAGTTCGCCTTCATGCCGCCGCCGAGGTCTTCGGTGCCCTTGAGCCCGAAAAGCGAGGGCGAATAGCCGCTGTCGCCAAAGCCGATGAACTTGCCGCCGTTGGCGCCAGTCGTGGGGTTCTCGGTCTTGCTCAGATACAGCATGCTCGCGTCCAGCACGCCGTATAACGTGACGCTGCCTTGCGCGTGCGCGGCGCCGGCCAGCAGCAGCCCTATCGCAAGCGCGGCGGTGTTGCGCTGATTGATAATGCGGATCATCTGTCTCCTCCGAATCTAATTTAAATTGGAATCCTTACTGAATGGCGGCGAACATCCGGGCGGATCGTACGGGGTCCAGAGCCTTGCGGTCCGCCTTGCTTGCGTGTTTATCCGGCTTGTCAGGCCGCTGCGCGGGCTCGCGCGACTTCGCTGGCGGGTGCTTCCGCGCGATCGCGAGACAGCTTGAAGTCGAAGTCGATCAGCGCGAACTGCCCGTCGATGCCGAAGGCCTTGCCGTCGCCCGCGCCCTGGCGCTTCACTGCGGGCACGAGACCGTCGCGGGTGGCGAAAGCGAAGTCGTCCCACAGATGCGGGTCGCCGTCGATGTTGATCTGCGTGGTGAGCGTGCGATGGCCTGGGGCGCGAACGAAGAAATGGATATGCGCGGGGCGGTGGCCGTGGCGCCCGAGGGCGTCCAGCAACTGCTGGGTCTTGCCGGCGGGCGGCACGCTGTAGCCCACGGGCACGATGCTTTGGAAGCTGTAGCTGCCGTCGGCCCCGGTGCGGATCGACGCGCGCAGATGGAACGGCGGCTGAGACTGATCGAAGTGCGAGTAGTTGCCGAGATGGTTCGCGTGCCACACCTCCACGAGCGCGCCGGCAACCCGCTCGCCATCCTCGCCCAGCACGCGGCCGCGCATGAGCAGCGTCTCGCCGGGGCTTGTGCCGTTGTCGATGCGCGCGTGCCCCGCCGACTCCGGTGCCCCCGCCACGTAGAGCGGCCCTTCGATCGTGCGTGGCGTGCCGCCTTCGAGCCCGAGCTTCGCTTCGGCTTCGTCGAGGCGCACGTCGAGAAAATGCTCGAAGCCGAGTCCCGCCGCAATGAGGCCCAGTTCCGGTGCCGCCGCGGCGAGGTAGTTGAGGGCGGTCCAGAATTCGTCGGGCGTCACGTCGAAATCTTCG
The DNA here is from genome assembly GCF_004353915.1 of Paraburkholderia silviterrae. Lineage (GTDB taxonomy): Bacteria > Pseudomonadota > Gammaproteobacteria > Burkholderiales > Burkholderiaceae > Paraburkholderia > Paraburkholderia silviterrae. The sequence goes on from NZ_SMRP01000022.1 coordinate 71,464, forward strand.
ATCGTATAAAAGAGGTCGCGCACGATGCGATCGACGATCGATTTGGTCCGCGCCTGCGGCTCGCCGGTGGTGGGCGCGCTGAGTCTGGCGAGCAGGGCGTCGATGGCCTGATGATTCATGAAGTCGTCTCCTGATAGTGGGGTTCTGGATCTGCGATCAGATCGATTTGAAAAGCGGGCTTCGCGCGGCGGCCTGCTCGCCGTCCGCATGCGTGAGGAACTTCTCGGTATAGATGTCGCGTTCGAAAAGCTGGCCCTGCATGAGCGTGCGGATGGCGGCTTCGATCATCGGAGGCGGCCCGCACAAATACGCCTTGTGGCCGCGAAAATCGCCCGAGAAATGCGTTTGCGCCGCGTCGTGCACGTAGCCGCGAAAACCGTCCCACGGCGAATCGCCGGGTTCGTCGGACAGCGCGGGCACGTAGCTGAAATTCCGGTGGGCTTGCTCGAGCTTGCGAAAGAGTTCGTGGTAGTAGAGCTCGGCACGGCTGCGCGCGCCATAGAGCAGCGTGATCGGGCGCGACTCGCCTTGCGCGAGCAGGTCGAGCAGCATCGACTTGGGGCTAGAGAGCCCCGAGCCGCCCGCGATGAGGATGATGGGCTGCGGGTCGGAGCGGCGCACGAAGAAGCGGCCGAACGGGCCGGCGAAGCGCAGCGCGTCGCCGGGCTTCAACTGCTCGTGCAGATATGTCGTGCCTTTTCCGCCCGGCACGAGGCGCACGTTGAGCTCGATGCGCGCGCTCGCGCCGGGCTCGCCCGCGAGCGAAAACGCGCGCGGCACGCTTTCCCCCGGAATCTGCACGTTCACGTACTGGCCTGCCTGGAACTCGATGCCGGCGCCTTCGAGATCGACGAAGATGCCCTTGATGGTCGGCGTGAGATCGACCACTTCAGCGACGCGCCCCACGTGGTCGCGCACGGGGTAGTGGCGCGCGTCGGGATCCTCGTCGATGTCGGCCTCGATGGTCACGTCGGACTGCACGCGCGCGCAACACGCGAGGCACTTGCCCTCGTCGCGCTCGAAGTCCATCAGCGCGAACGGCGAGGCTTCGCCGTGCTCCACTTCGCCGTCCACGACCTGGACCTTGCAGGTCGCGCACAGACCGTGGCAGCACGCGTGAGGCAACCAGACGCCCGCGCGCAGGCACGCGTCAAGCATCGTCTGATCCTCTTCGATCTCGATGGTCTGGCCGATGGGCTCGATGGTCAATTGATAGCTCATGATGCTCAGCTCCTTCTGGTGGGCCGGCGGCTAGCTGCACGAGCCGCCGATGCCCGTGAGGCCCGGCGTGCGCAGGCGCAGCACGGCCTTGTGGCCGAGCCCGTTTTCAGCAAGGCTCGCGTCGAAGTCAGGCGCGAAGCGCTCGCTGCCGCGATACCACTCGATCGACTCGGCGCGCACCGAGGGCCAGTCGGGATGCGCGCTGTACATCGCGGGAATGACGTCGTGCGCGAGCGCGGCGAAGCTCATCGACGGCTGCACGGCGATGCAGTGCGGCGCGCAGAACATCAGGTGATCGTCCCAGCCCACATACAGAAGCTGGTTGCCGTGGAAATTCTCGACGCGGTCGCGCATGGGCCCCGCGTAGTCTTCGTGCAATGCGATTACGGCCATGATCTGTCTCCTTCGATAGTCGCCGCTTACGTGCGGCTCGATGCGGCTTTGAATGGCCCTGAGCGGCTTTGAACGCCTTCAAGCGGCCCGTGTGGATGGCGTGGTTTCGTCGGCCGCGGTCTCGCCGCCGTGTGCGGGCTTGCCGGTCCAGCGCTGCCAGTTCGCGCAGTCGGGCGAGTCGTCGAACTCGTGGCCGTCCACGCCCGGCGCGATGTGGTAGTAGCGCAGCACTTCGCGCATCGGGTCGAAGTCGCTGGCCGTGGGGTCCACGTCGGGCTCGAAGCAGTTGCCCTGGTGGATCTGGTGCACGGGCAGCCATGCCTGCACGTACTTCTGCGGCTCGTTGTCGAAGATGTCCTTGCAGCCGTCCGAGCAGAAGTGGAACTTGTTGCCGAGGTAGTCGCTCTCGCGGTAGCAGGTCTTGGTCGGATCGTCGGGCTCGGTGAAGGCCATCGGAATCTGGCAGATCTGGCACAGCATCGGCAGCGAGTTGTTATAGAAGCGCTTGCCTTCCTGTTGCTCGCGGCGCCAGTGCTCGTAGCGCGGCCGGTAAAGCTGGTTGAACGTGCGCGGATACTTTTGCGCGAGCCAGTCCATTTCGTCGTCGGAGGGAATCCAGGTATGGATGGCCGCCGCGTGCGTGTAGTTGTAGAAGATGCCCCACGCCTGGTGCGAGAGGCGGTCCTTCTCCTTGGCCGCCACGTCGTGATACTTCGGCAGGCGAATGCCGTAGCGTTCGAGGTCGTGAAAGAGCGCGCCGCCGTTCTGCTCGAAGTAGGTCTCCCACGCCTCCTGCCAGGACATGATGCGCTTGGGCAGCATGTAGTCCATCATCATCGCGACGAGCGTGAGCAGGCGATAGCCGCGCCAGAACCACTTGTCGATCCACTTCTGGATGATGGGCACATTGCCGGGGTCCTGTTCGAGCAGGAACTTCACGACTTCGAGGCCGAGCGTCATGTGCCGCGATTCGTCCGACTGCGCCGAGAAGCCAAACGTGACCGTCGCCATGTCGCCATTGAACGCCGCCCCCGACATGAACGGCATGAAGAGCAGGTTGGTGAGCACATATTCGAAAGAGAACGAGATGGCGGTGACGAACTCGAAAGGCCCGGCGCTCATGGCGTCTTCGAAATACGACTTCGGCACCGAGAGGTACCACACGCGGTCGTGCATGTGCTTGAAGTCGTGAAAGCCGTTGAAGTACTTGTTGTACTGGCTGATGGTGTGAACCTGGGTCTGCGCGTGGCGCAACTCGTCGATCGCCTGCATCTGGCAGGCAATGCGTGCGCCGGCGCCGCGGAAGTTGCGGCCCGCGAGCGCGAAGCCGCGGTGGGCCGCGTATTCGAGCGGGCTCACGCCCGTCAGGAACAGCTTGAGCGCGTTGATATAGCGCGCGTCGGTGACGTTGAACTGGCCGTTGTTCTGCTGGAATGCGTCGATGATCGCGTAGAGTTTGCGCTCCTTTTCGCCCTGATATTTCCAGTAGGCGTCCATGGTGAGGCGGAACGGATCTTCCCAGCGGTCCCAGTCGTGCACCTTGATGCCTTCGAAGCGGTCGTAGGGGAAGATCGCGTCCATGGGCTGATACGTGGTTTCCCAGGCGAGGCCGCGCGTGAGCAGCGCGTAGTTTTCCTTGATGCTGAGCTTTTTAGGCATGCTTACGGTATTGGATGCATTGGTCATGTTCGTGCTCCTCTTTCCTTCTCTCAGTTATTCCACGCGAGGATGAATTCGTCGTCGGTTTCGTCGATGTTGCCGGAGAGCGAGATCAGGTTCAGTTGCAGCTCGCGCAGGTCGAACGCGCGGCCGATGCGCGCCTCGATGGACTCGCGCCGGATCACGAGCAGCCCCTGCGCGTCGATCTTCACCATGGCGGGCATGGCATTCACGACGGCATGCGGGTTGTCTTCGGCGATGGCCTCGATGATCGGGCGCGAATCGTCGTTGGTCTGGAAGGCGATGAAGACGGTGTCAGACATGGCCGGCCTCCGTGGCGAGCGATTCTGCGCGGGCCGTTGCGGCCTGTGCGGACACATCGATGCCAAGCTTCGTCATGCGGGCCGCGAAAGCGGCATCGACTTCGGCGAGGGCACTATCGCCCTGGGTATCGCCCAGCGCGTTGTCCTGCGTATTGTTCAGGGCCGCGCGCGCAATCGGCCGCAACGCTTCGAGCGCGCGCTCGCGCCAGCGCGCAATCCATTGCGCAAGGCGGGCAGCATTCTCGGGCGATTCCGAAGCGGCGGTCTTGAGCGTGGCGTCCACCCAGCGGCTCGTTTCGTCGAACCAGCCGATGGCGAACTCGTTGAGCATGCCGAGGCCCGCGCCGCATTGTGCCGAGAGATGCGCGTCCGCGTGACGGTAGACGAGCGGATAGAGCAGGCCGTCGAGCACGGCGTTTTGCGCAACGAAGGTCTCGAACCAGTCCTGCACGACCATCAGGTCCTCCACGAGCCGGCGCAGCGGCTGCCATACCGGATCGTCGAGCCAGCGCGCCTTGCCTTGCTCCAGCGAAGTGCCCTGGTTGCCGTCGAGCAGCAGGCCAATGCGCGAGAGGTACTGCGCGAGACCGAGGCGGTCCATGCTGTGATACATGGTGGCCTGGGTGATGGCCGTGCCCCAGCCGTAGGCCGTGACGTAGCAGTTGTTCGTGTTCGCGGCCCATTCGACGTGGCGCAGCGGCACCATCAGCGCGGCAATCGCCTGCTTCTGTGCATCAGACAAGCCGCTCAGCAGTGCGCGCCGCGTGACGAACTCGATGTTCTTTTCCATCATCTCCTGCTGGCGCGAGCGCGCGATCGTGTAGGCGCCGTAGTAGTACTGGCGCGGGTCCTTGAACGCGTACCAGTCGCTCATGCGGATAGCCGTGCGGCGCGTGTCGTAGAGCTCGAGCTCGGGCTGCCAGAGCGGGCGATAGTGGAAGTTGGTTTCGGGCTGCAGATCCAGCGTGGCCTCCTGATAGCGCGACGCAGGCTTGTCGGCGCCCAGGCGCCGTGCGACGTGCGAGAACGTCTGGCGTATCGGCTGCACCGCCGAGGTTTTGATATCGATTTGCATCGTGTGCTCCTCCTTGTAGTTGGGTACTGGGCTCAGCGCCCGGCCAGCACGCTCATTGAGCAATACCAGGCAGTCCGTAGCGCCACTTGAGTTCTTCCGCGTCGAGCGCGGCGCCGTCTTCGCCTCTCAGATGCTCGACTTCGTGCGTGCGGCAGAAAGCGCGATAGTCGGCTTCACGCATGACGAGCTCCACGCAAATGCGCGGGTCGCCAATCGAAAAATCGAACTCCACGAAGCCGTCCGCGCGATGCTCCCGCATGCGCACGTAGCGCTGCGAGACGTCGAACGGCCGCCCAAGTGGTGCTTGCGATTCGCTCACGGCTTGTCTCCTTGGTGGTGTGCGCGGCGCCGCTCGATGTTTTCGTCTGGTGGGCCGCGTGTGGCTCTCTATACGCAATGAGCGGGCCAGCGCGCTGCGCGAGCGCGGTGAAGCGTCGTGCGATTCCTGAAAATCGCTTTTGCTTCAAGGCTCTGGCGTGAGCAGGCGCGCGAACGCCAATGCGACGTGTGAGCGAAGCACGATTTGCGATTCGCTGAAGTGATCGAAACCGGCGGATGCGGACCGGAATTCGGTCGCTCAAACGAGCATCGGGAGTAACCCGCACGCGCGAGCCCGAAGCCGCACGTGCAGATGCCACCGCGCGTGACGAATTGATCCATTTGCGACGCACCGCCGAGGCGGGATGTTGCTCATTTGAGCAATTACGCCAGCGGTGTGGCGCCAGTGGCTTTCGTCCGACGTTAAGGCGCGCGTGCGCGGCGCCTTGTCGGGCGGGCCGCACGGCGTGGTTCACCCGGCGATTGCCGATTGGCGCGGCTGCCAGGTGAGGTTTGGCATGGCGATTGCGTTATAGAGCATGCCGGCGAGGTTCGGTGCAAAACATCAAGGGCACTGGGGCAGGCGCGAAGGAGACGATGATGGACGGGACAAGGCAGTCGCTGCGGGCCATGGCAGACAAATGGCTCGCACTGCGGGCGGACACGTTGGTCGAGGTGACGCGATACGCGCAAGGGCGCGAGCATGTGCACAAGGGTAAGCGGCGCTGCGTCTATATCCGGGCCCTCGGCATGGCGAGCGAGGTGGGTCTCTTCTTCTTTCGCCATGACGACGGCGCGTGGTACATCTTCCCGCCGAGCGACGTGAGCCCCGTCGTGCGGATTTTTGGCGAGGCGGCCTGATCCCGGCGCCGCCGGGTTCCACCGCACGCCGCCGCATACCACCGCATACCAACGTACACAGCCGCCCTCAAACCCGCAGGCCGCGGCTCTTCAACCGATACACGAGCTGGGCACGCGTGATCCCCAGGGTGCGTGCCGCCGCGGAGAGATTGCCGTCGGCCTGGCGAACGGCGCTCTTGAGCAGCGCGGACTCGATGTCGTCGAGCGAAGTCGGCTCCGCGTCGCCGCCTAGCCCCATGAGCAGGCTGTTCACTTTGCGGCTCACGCGGTCCACCTCGGTGCCCGCCTGGCTTTCCATTTGGGCGAGCAGCGAGCCGGAAGGCGAGAGCGCACCGCTCGTATCGAGGCCGAACAGCGAGGCCTCGATGGTTTCCCCGCTGATGAACAGATGGCCGATGTCGATCGCGCCGCCTTCGGGCGCGAGGATCACGCCGCGCTCGACAATGTTCTCCATCTCGCGAATATTGCCCGGCCAGCCGTAGTTCAACAGCGCATCGATCGCGCGGCTCGTGAAGCCCGTGACGGGGCGTCCGTGCAATTCGCGGTACTTGTGCAGCATGTGATTGAGAAGGACGGGCAGATCCTCGCGCCGCTCGCGCAACGAAGGCACGCGGATCGGAAAGACATTCAGACGGAAATAGAGATCCTCGCGAAAGCGTCCCGCGCGGATTTCGTCCTTGAGATCGAGATTGGTCGCGGCGACCACGCGCACGTCGACACGGCGCGTTTGCGTGTCGCCCACGCGCTCGATCTCGCCTTCCTGCAGCGCGCGCAGCAGCTTGCCCTGGGCGGTTGGGCTGAGAATGCCGACTTCGTCGAGAAAGAGCGTGCCGCCATGCGCTCGCTCGAAGCGGCCGGGGCGGCTCTGCGTGGCGTCCGTGAAGCCGCCTTTCTCCACGCCGAACAGTTCGGACTCGACCAGCGCCTCGGGAATCGCCGCACAGTTCACGGCCACGAAAGGCCCGTCATTGCGGCGGCTGATCCGGTGCAGTGTGCGTGCGCACACTTCCTTGCCTACGCCGCTCTCGCCGAGAAAAAGCACCGTGGCCTTGGTGTCGGCCACGCGGCGGATCATGTGGCAGACCGCGTTGAAGCCAGGCGACGCGCCCACCATGTTGCTGTCGCCGAACGCCGTGGGCGTCGGACGCTGGCCGAGATCGGCCACGCCGCCGCGCGGTGCGCTCCCGGCGCAAAGCCCCTGGGTGAACGACTGCGCCTGCAGGAAGCGCAGGTCGTTGGCGGCTTCCTCGCCCCATTCCTCGATTGGCTTGCCGATGATGCGGCAGTGCGGCTGCCCGAGGCCCCGGCATTCGATCTCGCGGTAGAGAATCGGCCGCCCCATGAAGACGCTCGTGTAACCGCATGCGTAGCCGATCTGCGTCCAGCAGACCGGCTCCACGCCGATGCCGTAAATACGCACGTGCTCTTCGTCCTCGGAGCAGTTCTTCCAGATGAACTCGCCGTGATACACGCCTTTTTCCACGTCGATTTCGACGTGCACGGGCTCGACCGCCGTGAGCCCCTCGAGCATGTGCAACTGCGGGCCCACGGAGAACATGTCCATGATGTTGTTGTCGGGACGCACGCGTCGCGCGAGTTCCGCGTCGCGCGCACCCGAGTTGTAGCCCATGCGCGTGAGCAGGCCCCGTGCGGTGTCGATGCCGAGGCTTTCAATCAGCTCACGCCGGAGCGTGCCGATCGACTCCGTGTGCAGCAGCACCATGCGCTGGTCGTCGAGCCAGATGCGTCCGTCACCGGGCGAAAAGCGCAGCCGTGACATCAGGTCTGCGATATCCGGGTAACGCACGCTATCCACGCGCGCGCCCTTGGGCGTGACCAGCTTCATCGGGTCGCCCTGCGCGTGTGCTCTTTTCTCTGTATCCACCATGCCGTCTCTCGCTCCCATGCAATGCCGAATGCGCGCATTCCCTTTGCATAGTGCACTGCCTCAGTGGCGCCTTGTCTTTACGGATATTCCCCGATGCTGTTTTGAGCGACTGGAAAACGCGGAAATCGCATGGAATTCGCTCATTTCGACACATTCAGCCTTCGCTCGCGCGCTGGCTTGCCACGCCGGGGAATATCGATGTCTCAAACGCTCGTTTGGCCGGTGTGGCGTTCGTTGTTAGATTGCATGCTGCGTCGCGCTCACGCGAGCTCCGGATAGCCGAGCGCGCGGGCTTCGTCGGCGCATTGCTCGATGGCGGCGTAATCGGTGCTCGAAAGGCGCACGAAGCCGCGCAGGCGCAGCGCCTTCGCGCGCGGCGCATCGGCGGCGCAGGCAAGGTCGAGCGCGTCGCGCAGGCGCGCGGCGTCCTCGGCAGGCAGCGCATGCGAAGTGACGAAGGGCAGGCCGGGCGCGGACGCCGTTGCGCCGATCGTGCGCACGTCGTGCAGCAGCTCGGGCAGGGCGTCGCGTATATAGGCGAGCGTCACGCAGTCGATCGCGGCCACATCGGCAACGCCCGCGCCGAGCGCGCGCAAGGCGTTCAGATGCGAGCCGACCCACGCGACCGAGGAGAAGAAGCGGCCTTCTCGCGCGTAAGGCGCCACGGCGTGGCGCAGCGCATTCATGCCGCTGTGCGAATCGTGGCCGTTGCAGGCGGCGCGCAAGCCGCAGCAGGCGGCGAGCGTGACGGCGCCTTGCGCCCAGGCGCGCGCCGAGACGACGAGCGTGCTGCGGTAATGCGCGCCCTCGCAGCCTTCGGCGTCGAAGGCCGGCGTCGCGAGCAGTTGCACGGCGTCTGTGAGGCCGAGCATGCGATACGGGAAGCCGCAGGTCTGCGAGAGCAGCAGATCGGGGCGGCGCCAGAGCGCGAGCAAGTCGTCGCCGGGGTTGTCGAGCACGGCCACGTCACGCGGGCCTCCCGCCTGCGCAAAGGCATCGAGGGCGTCTTCCAGCAGGGCGCGCCAGAGCGCACCGTGGTGCGGCGTCACGTTGTACATCGGCAGGGCGGTGATCCATTGGCTCATCGTGCAAGTGTAGGCAATTGCGGGCCGCTGTGCCGGCAACTTGAATCAAGCGAATCAGGCAAACCATGGCTGAATATATCGACGCGGAGCATGCGCGGGACGTAGCCGCGCTCGAAGCGAGCCTGACGGCTCGCACCGAATGGCCGACGTGGCTCCTCATCGCTGCCGTGTATGGCGGCTGGGTCGCCACCGTGCTGCTCGTGCGCGCCCACGCGCTCTCGCTGGGCGCCGCCACGCCGCTCCCCGTCGTCCTATGCGCCTGGCACATGTCCATGCAGCACGAGCTGCTGCATGGACATCCCACTCGATTCGCAGCCCTGAACAAATTGCTCGGCTACCCACCGCTCGCCATCTGGTTCCCCTGCACGCTCTATCGCGACACTCATCTCGAACACCATCGCGACGAGGCGCTCACGCTGCCCGGCCTCGACCCCGAGAGCAACTATGTGCCCGCCGAGCGCTGGCGCAGTTGGCCGGCATGGCGCCGCGCCTTGTGGCACGCGCGCAAGCGCTTCGTCGGCAGGATGGTGGTGGGGCCGCCCATGAGCGCCGCCGCCGTGCTGGCAGAGGCATGGCGTGCGCTGCGCGAGCGCGACCGCCGCTACGCGCCGATGTGGGCGGCGCATCTGTTGTGCGTCGCCGCATTGCTGGCGGCGCTGGACCTGTGGGCCGGCGTGCCGTGGTGGTACTACCTGCTCGCCGTGACCTGGCCCGCGCTTTCGCTCGCGACCATCCGCTCGCTCTACGAGCATCGCGCGGCGCCCGATCCGAAGGCGCGCATCGTCATCAACGAGGCGGGCTTCGTCATGCGGCTCTTGTTCCTCAACAACAACTATCACCTGGTGCACCACGACTTGCCCTCGCTCGCCTGGTATTGCCTGCCCGGCGCGTACCGGCTGCGCCGCGACGCCTATGCGGTCAAAAGCGGGCATTTCGTGATTCGCGGCGGATACCGCGAACTCTTGCGCCTTTACGCGTGGCGCGCCACGGATGGGCCGGTCCACCCCAATTGGCCACGCTTGAGTGGGGCCGGGACGCCCAGGCCCGCGACGCAACGGCCCGCGGCCGGGTGAGCGAAAGCGCCGTTCGAGTCTTCGGCAGATAGCGAAATGCAGCGCATAATGGCGCAGGGCTTCGCTCACCGAGACGCTGGCGGCCGCCGCTTTTCAGTCCGCCAGGCGAGGCGAGGGCGCTGCTCGACGCGTTGTAGTACGCCGATCCGCACGGGCCGAGGAGATGGCATATGGCGACGAAGCAAACAAGAAGCCGCGAGCAGGCGGCGCCCAAGCCGATCGCGCTGGCTTTGCAGGGCGGCGGGATGCACGGCGCGTTCACGTGGGGCGTGCTCGACCGGCTGCTCGAAGACGGCAGGCTCTCGATCGAAGGCGTGAGCGCGACCAGCGCCGGGGCCATGAACGGCGCCGTGCTCGCTTACGGTCTGCTCAAGGGTGGCGAGGAAGGCGCACGGCAAGCGCTGCACGACTTCTGGCGTGCGATCTCGCAGTCGGCCGAGCGCTATAACCCGCTGCGCTGGGTGCCGTGGCTCAAAGGCACGCACAGCTTCGGACTCGACCATTCGCCGATTTATGCGTTCGCGGACATGATGCTGCGCGTGTTCTCGCCGTACCAGTTCAATCCGCACAACCTCAATCCCTTGCGTGAAGTGCTCGAAAGCCAGGTCGACTTTGCTGCGCTGCGCAAGGCCTGTCCGATCCCGCTGTACCTGTGCGCGACCAACGTGGAGACCGGCAAGATCCGGCTTTTCACGGGCGAGGATGTCTGCGCGGATGCCGTGCTGGCGTCCGCGTGCGTGCCGACGCTGTTCCAGGCCGTCACGATCGACGGCGAGCACTACTGGGACGGCGGCTACATGGGCAATCCGGCCATCTATCCGCTGATCTACCATGGCACGGCGCGCGATGTGATCATCGTCCATATCAATCCGCTCGTGCGCCGCGGCGTGCCGGTCACGGCCGCCGAGATCCTCAACCGCATCAGCGAGATCAGTTTCAATTCCTCGCTGATGCGCGAAATGCGCGCGATCGCGTTCGTCACCGAGCTGATCCAGCAAGGCAAGGTCGACCGCAACGAGATGAAGGAGATGCTGATTCACTCGATCCGGTCGGATGCCGCGATGTGCGCGCTCAGCGTGTCGAGCAAGTACAACGCCGAATGGGGCTTCCTTTGCGAACTGCGCGATAACGGGCGGCGCGAAGCCGATGCGTGGCTGCTGCAGCACTACGCGAATATCGGCCAGCGTTCGAGCATCGACATCCGCAGGGAGTTTCTCTGAGCATCGGGACGGCGGCGCTGGGCTTGGTGGCCGGGCCGCGCAGGAAAGGAGCAGGGATGAACCGGACGCAAGCACGCTTCGTCTCGCTGTGGGCGCGCAACGGGGGCGTGCGCGCGGAGGCGGTCTATGCCGATCTTGCGCAATGCTATGGCGAGCCGGTACGCCACTATCACACCTTGCGTCACGTACTTCGCTGCCTGCGCGATTTCGATCTGGCACGCAGCGCGATTCCGCATCCCGATGTCGTGGAGCTTGCGCTGTGGTGCCACGACGTCATTTATGTGCCGGGCGCGCGGGACAACGAGCAACGCAGCGCGGACTGGTTCCGGCACTGGGCCGGCGATGGGATCGCGACGCGCGAGCGTATCGGCGCGATGATCCTCACGACCCGCCATACCGGCGTGCCGGACGAACTCGACGATCGCTTCGCGTGCGATATCGACCTCGCAGCGCTGGGCGCGCCGCGCAGCCGGTTTCGCGAGAACGGCATACGCTTGCGTGCCGAGCGCCCGGATCTCGACGATCTCGCATACGGGCAGCAGGAACGGCGCTTCCTGGGCGGCCTGCTCGCGCGGCCGCGCATCTATCTGACCGATTATTTTTACGCGCGCTGCGAGCAGCGCGCGCGCGGGAATCTGGCGTGGCGTCTTGGCTTGCAGGCGCCGCAATAGCGGCGAGAAAACGATACGTATTCGGCGGCAAGCGCAATCGATGGCGAAAAATTCGCATTCCGGCGCGCAGCGAACGCGCTCGATAATAAATTACGAATTGATTTCAGTCGTGGGCTAAGGATTACGTTTTGGAAAGTCTGATTTGTTGAGGTAAATGATCTGCGCATGACGTTTGTCAATGCTTGTACTGAGATAGATGCTGATTCTCAATTAACGATATCCGCATCAAGGTGAATTCGCGCTTTCGAATTATGCTGGGCAAATCGAGCATAGTTACGGAGCGTGAGCATAATATGCGGAAGATCGTTATTCTAGGCGCGGGCTATGCGGGGCTGCGCGCAATGAAGGAGTTGCACAAGGAAGCCGGCCTCCAGATTACATTGATCAACCGCGACCTGTACCACTACGAGGCAACAGAACTGCACACGGTCGCGGCTGGAACGAAAGCGCCTGCCGACATTATCTTCGATCTAGAGTCTTCCATTCCCGAAGGTGTTGATTTTAGAAGCGGAACGGTCAATAAAATCGATGTCGAAACCCAATGCGTGTACCTCGAAGACGAGAATATCCCCATTGCGTACGATTATCTCATCGTTGCCTTGGGGTTTGAATCTGAAGATTTCGGAATCAAAGGCGCTGCGCAATATGCATTGCCGCTTGCGAATCTGGCTGACGCGTTTGCGATTCGAACGCATTTGGAGCAGCGCCTCGCGCGTTTCAACGATAGCCGCGATGAAAACGACCTGAGCATCGTCGTATGCGGCGCCGGCATCACCGGCATCGAATTGGTCGGCGAGCTGGTTTATCGGATGCCGGAGTGGGTCGCCCAGCACAAGCTGCCTGCCGACAAGATCCGGATCACCTGCCTCGACGCCATGCCGGCGATCTTGCCGATGTTCGACGCCGAGCTGAGTCGTTACGCGATTGCACACCTTGCCGATCGCGGGGTGTCCTTCCAAACCTCGTCGGCAATCGACGAAGTCACCGCGACTGGCGTCAGGAGCGGCGAGCGAGTATTTCCCGCGCACACCATTATCTGGACTACGGGCGTGCGCGGCAGTCACGTCGTCGCGAATTCGGGTTTCGCGCAGAAACGCAACCGCGTCGCCGTGGAACCCTCCCTGTCACTCAAGGGCCACCCGGAGGTCTTCTTCATCGGTGACGTTAGCGCCGTTGCCGATCCGGGAAGCGGGCATGTGTATCCGACCACGGCACAGATCTCCGTGGCCCAAGCGACGCATGCGGCGCTGAATCTGAAAGCCCAGATTGCCGGCAAACCCATGACCGACTTCACGTTCAAGTCTCGCGGAACGGTATGTTCGCTCGGCCCCTTGCTGGGTATTGCGCAAATCGGCGCAGACGGCAGCATGAAACTGGAGGGCCGCAAGGTCGCTGCGATCAAGAAGCTGATCAACGACACCGAGATTCTTGAGGTATCGAGTATCGGCAATATGATAAGTCATGCTGATTAATTGAGAGGTGGAAGAAGTCGTCGAGCATACGTTCTTCACAGGCCGGATGGGTAAAGGATGCTTTGCGGCGAAAGCGTACGGGTTGTTTTTTCATTTTATTTAAGGAACCGGAATGAATACGTCTTTGAACGATAAGGATCGCCCCCTGGCTCAACGCAAGGTTGCCGTCATTGGCGGCGGCGTCATTGGTGCGTCATGGACGGCGCTCTTTCTTGCCAACGGCATGCAGGTGGTGGTCAGCGACCCGCAGCCGAATATCGGGCAGAAGGTTCGGGACTATGTGGCTCAGGCGACACCCGCGTTGCGCTCGCTCGGTTTCGGTATGGAGGGTGCGAGCAGCAACCTCTCATTCGAGCCAGACATCGAAAAGGCCGTGCAGGACGCCGACTTCATACAGGAAAACGGTCCTGAACGGGTGGACTTCAAGACGTCCGTCTGGGCTCAGATCGAAAAGGCAGCGCCGGCCACCTGTCTGTTCTTCTCGTCCAGTTCCGGTATTCCGGCTTCGGTTCAGTCGGAGAAAATGCGTGCGCCTGGCAGGCTGGTGATCGGCCATCCCTTCAATCCGCCGCATTTGCTTCCTCTGGTGGAAGTCGTTCCGGGTCCCGGCACGAGCCGCGCTTTGATCGACGCGTCGCTTGCCTTTTATCGGGCGCTGGGCAAGTGCGCACTCGAGATCCGCAAGGAAATCGACGGGTTCGTTGCTAACCGTCTGCAATCGGCCATCTTTCGGGAGTGCGTGTATCTCGTCAGTCAAGGCGTGATCACGGTGGCCGATCTCGACAGTGTCGTGACGCATTCCCTCGGTATTCGCTGGGCGACCAATGGCCCATTCCTCTCGTTCCATCTCGGCGGGGGCGACGGCGGGTTCGCTCATTTCCTCGACCATCTCGCGCCGGGCATGGAAACCCGCTGGCGCGAGCAACTGGCCTCGTCGGTCCATTTCGACGAGCCCACGAAGCGGCTCATCATCGAGCAGATTCAAAGCGGTTATGGAAACCGTTCGATTGCGCAACTGGCCGCGGCGCGCGACACGAAGGAGATCGCCGTACTCAATAGTGTCCGCGATTTGCCGCAGTAAAAAACCACGCCAGACATCTATTGCCACTCTCGCGAGCTCTCTATGAAAGCTGATTCAACATCCGCGCGCGCGATACTCGCGCTGCGCATCGATCACCCTTCGATCGTCTCGATCGACGCTGATAGCGGCGATGCGCACATCGTGCTGGACGATCTGGGGGGGACACCGGACGGCATTCAGGTCGACCTTGCGCAAAACCTTGTCTATTGGACCAACATGGGCAAGGACTTCCATCTGGACGACGGCACCGTTGAGGTCGCTCGTCTCGACGGCACCGGCCGGCGTGTACTGGTTGGAAATGGGGCGATACGCACACCAAAGCAAATCTATCTGGATCGTCATGAAAAGCGCCTTTACTGGTGCGATCGAGAAGGCGCCGCGATCTGGCGTTCTGACGCCGATGGCAAAAACCTCACGAAGCTGGTCGACCGTTCATCGGCGCCCGGAGGCAAGGACGACGTGTTGAACGCGTGCGTCGGCATCGCCGTCGATCATCGCCGGCATGCTTTTATCTGGACGCAGAAAGGACCGGCAAAAGGCGGCAAGGGAAGGATCTTCAGGGCGCCGCTCGCGATGCTTTCCGGCGAGACAGCCGCCAGTCGCACGGATATCGAATTGCTGCTGGGGGATTTGCCGGAGCCCATCGACCTCGAAATCGACGCTGCCAAGGACCTCCTGTACTGGACAGACCGGGGCGCCGAGCCCGATGGCAATTCGCTGAACTGCGCAGCTATCACGGAGACGGGTCTAGAGGGGCACAGGGTGATCTGCACCGGCTTCGCCGAAGCGATCGGCCTCGCCCTCGATCCGGCGCGCAACCTCGCCTATGTGTCGGACCTGGGCGGAAACCTCGTTGCGGTCGACGTTGTCACCGGCAGCAAGAAGAGGGTAGGTGGTCAGTGCGGCAAGCTGACCGGCATCGCGCTTTGCGAGGCGCCGCTCGTTCGTTTGCGGGAACGAGCCCGGTCTTGAACAGAACAGGACAATTCAATATGCAGAACGACACATTCAATCTCGAAGCCCGGATTCGCCAGCATCTGGACTGCCGGACAACCAGCGACGCGTTCGACATTCATGCGGAAACCGAGGCTGTTCTGAATTCGGTGGGGGCTTCGCTCACGGAATTTGGCGGCGAACTCAGTTTCTACGGAAAGGATCCGATCATTCCGAGCGTATTGCGCTATGGCACGTTTTCGGCGATCGGTCTTGCCGCGAAAGCCGCTCAGATGGCGAGCGTCTGGCGCATGAAGACGGGGCAGAGCCAGAATATCCATGTCGACGTTCGCAAGGCGCTGCGCCGGTTCGCGACATTCCATGAGGGAACGCTCGAACTCGTCAACGGCCTGCCCGGCAATATGGGTTCGGAAGCCGAGTCCGGCGTGATGGCGGACTTCCATCAATGCAGGGATGGAAGGTGGGTCTTTTTCACCTGCAACTACCCAAAGCTGCGCAATGCGGCGCTGCAATTGCTCCAATGCGCGCCGGGCAAAGAACAGGTGGCGAGAGCCGTCGCCCAATGGGACGCCGTTGCGCTGGAAGCCGCCGCCGCGAAGATCGCCATTCCGCTTTACATGGTTCGGTCTCCGGAGGAATTTCTCAAACTGGACGTGTTCCAGGACGTGCTGAAGAACCAGCCACTGATCTCGGTCGAAAAGGTGGCGGACGGCGACCCCATCCCTTTCCAGCAAGGCGGCGACGTTCTCTCGGGCATTCGCGCGCTTGGCCTCGGACACGTCATTGCGGGCGCGGGCATGGGGCGCGCGCTGGCGTTGCACGGCGCGGACGTGCTGAACATCTGGCGGCAGTCCGATTACGAGCACAGCCTGTTTCACTTCACGTCTAACGTCGGCATGCGCTCGGCGCGCATGAATCTCGATGCGCCGACCGCGCGCAAGACTTTCGACGAATTGCTCGACGGCGCCGATATTTTCTTCGCGAACCGGCGTGCGGGATTTCTCGAGCGCTACGGTCTTTCGCCGGACGACATCTGCCGCAAGCATCCGGGGCTGATCAGTGCGTCCGTCTATTTCAGCGGCTCTGAAGGCCCCTGGTCCGGGCGCGCGGGCTTCGACGTGTCGACCGGCGCTTACGCCGGACCGTACTGGCTCGAAAGCCTCGGCGGCACCGATACGCCCACCCGCACGCCGCACACTACACCACAGATTTCGATCATCAGCGACTACGTGGTGGCGTGGCTAGGGATGGTGGGCATCGTGCAGGCGCTCAAGCGTCGCGCTACCGAAGGCGGTAGCTACAAGGTGTCGGTCTCGCTGTCGCGGGCCGTCGCGTGGCTGATGTCGATGGGCATTTTCGACCAGGGGTATGCGAGACGCGTGGCCGGTTCGAACGACGAGCATGCCTATGTCGATCCCGATCCCATGATCGAGCAAACGCCTATGGGTCTCTATCGTGGCGTGGCCGAGCAGGTGTACATGTCGCGCACGCCGGGGCGCTACCGCTACCCCCTGCTGCCGCTGGGCGCCTGTGCCCCCGAGTGGCTGCCGAGGTGAGATTCGCGGGCGGGTCTCCATAACCTGGCCGCGTGCCGGCCGGCGTTTTCGCAGCCGGCCGGTGCACGCTCGACTACCGGTGATTAACGGTGACTACCGGTGACTACCGGTGATTGCTGGCGGCTCAGAACCGGTTGCCGAGCTGGAAGTAGACGTTGTAGATGCCGCGCGGCGCCATGGCGAAGCCCAGATACACGGGGCCGATCATGGTTGTGGAGCCGACAAAGACGCTCGCGCTGGTGAGCCACGGGCCGCGCGCGAATTGCCGCGACCAGGTCCAGACGTTGCCGGCTTCGAGGCTCGCGCCGGCGAACACGCCGCGCAGCGGTCCGGTGTCGGCTTTCGAGAGCTGCGCGAAGCCGGTGGTGCGCCCGTAGAGGATGTAGTCGCCGCTGAACTGGTCCTGCGCGTAGGCCGAGAGCCGCTGGAAGCCGCCGAGATTGAAGACGTACGTGGGCGCTCCGCGGTCGGCGCCGAACTTTCCGCCCACCTCGATTGCGGCGTTGACGCTGAAGATGCCATGGCTCGCCGCCCACAGGCCGCGGGCGTGCGCCAGGTTGTAGCTGCCGTCGCTCTGGGTCAGGCTCACCTGGACGTTGCTGTCGAGATAGAAGCCGTGGCGGGGGAACAGTGGGTCGTCGAGCTGATCGATCTTGATGCCGACGTTGCCGACGGCCTGGCTGGTCGACTCGGGCGTGACTTGAGTGGTCCCGAATGACCAGTCGCCGTTGCCGTTATCGGTCATGGCGAGAATCGACGAGCGCGCCTTGTAGGACGTCCACACCTGTGCGACGCCGGCCCGCACCTCCCCCCAGTTGCCGAGCGGCACGCCGATATCGATGCCCGCCCGCACGTCCTGCTGCACATACTTGGCAATGGGCTCGCTATTGGTGACGTCGTCGCTGTAGAGGTTGATGTCGTTGCGCCGGATGCCCGCGTAAGGGGCCACGTAGACGTCGCCGAAGACCGGCTGGCGCAGCTCCGTGCGCCAGCCGAGATCGCGGCTGCCGAGCACGATGTCGTTGCGCCAGGACAGCCCGCTCTCCGTGATCCAGGGCAGGCGATGGCCGATTTGCAGCGCGAAGGCGCCGTCGCCATCGAAGTTGGTCGAGAGGGCGAGGCCGAACAGCAGCAGATTCGGCCCCCAGCTTTTCGCGCTGGCATCGACGCTCAGCACACGGTCGCCGGGCGGCCCGGTAAACGAGTGCGAGACGCTTTCGAAGTCGTCGGCGCTGACCAGAATGCCCAGGCTGTGATCGATGGCCGCGGGATCGTATACGTCGCCGGGTTGGGCATGCAGGGCCGCTCGCACGCGGCTTGCCGGCACGTTGCCGTGCGTGGCGATTTCGATGCGGTCGATGCGCGTGCCGGGGGGCAGGAAGGTCTCGTGGGAGAGGCCGGCGCGATACGCCGCGTACTGTGTGCCGGCGATCGACAGTGCGGCAAGCTGCTGGCTGTGCGCCTGCGCGGACGCCGTGCCGGCGGCAACGCCTTGATCCATCGCGCCAAAGTCGCTGAACGACAGGTCGCCGAGATCCGGTTCGAGCAGCACGTCGGTTGGGCGCAGCGTCGCTTTCTGTTCGAGCACGTTGCGGTTCATCATCAGACGCATCATCTGCGAAGTGACGCCCGCCATCGACGTGATCTGGTCGGCGCGGTTCAGCGGCGTGCCGATATCGACCGCAATCACAATGTCGGCGCCCATCTGCCGCGCAATGTCGATCGGCAGATTCGACACCGCGCCGCCGTCGATCAGGGTGCGGCCATCGATCTTCACGGGCGCGAAGAGCCCCGGCACCGCCATGCTCGCGCGGATGGCCTGCGGCAGCGATCCGTGGCTCAGCACGACCCGGTCGCCGGTTTCGAGATCGGTCGCCACGGCGCGATACGGAATCGGCAGGCGGTCGAAGTCCACGTCGCTGGGTATCTGGCCCGTATTGGCCCGCAAGAGTGCGGTGAGCTTGTTGCCCTGGACGAAGCCGTTCGGCATCTTCAACTGGCCGTTGCCGAAGCCCACCGGCATGCCGACGGGATACGCGAGGTTGTCGTCGCGCACGGACTGTGGCCAGTCCTCGCGGGGATCGCGATCGAATGCGACGTCGTTCAGGTTGTTCGCGGACAGCGCGTGCTCGATCTGGTCGGCGGACATGCCGCTCGCGTAGAGTCCGCCGATCACGGCGCCCATGCTGGTGCCCGCGATGCAGTCCACGGGCACATGCAGCCTTTCCAGCTCCCTGAGTACGCCGATATGCGCATAGCCGCGCGCGCCGCCTCCCGACAACGCAACGCAGATGCGCGGCCGATGCGCTGCGGAGGCGGATGGCGCTCGGGTGTCCGCAAGCTGCGTGGCCGTGGAAACCGGGAGCGGGCGGGCTGGGACGGCCGCTCCCGAGGCGACGACTGGCGACGCGGTAGCGGCAGCGGGATCTGGCTGCGCCGCTCGCGCGGCGGACACGAGCAGCAGGCCCAACAGCGCGAGGCTGGCAAGGCGATGGGAGAGGGGAGAATCGGTCACGAGTCGTTCGTCTGACGGGCCGCACAGCCGGATGCATGTGCGGGGGCCGTAGTCTACGAACCGGGACCGATGTGAGCTATCAGCCGCGTGATGAAAACGCGGGGTGTTTTAATTTATGTCAATACTCTTTTCTGGCCGAAAGATTCTACGGCCGGATCACCGGCCGAAGATTTCCATGGCCTCCGTGTTGAAGCTATTGACGAAGCCATGCTCGCCCGGCCCCGGATTCGCGCGGAACGGCTTCGCTCCTTCGACCAGCACCTCGTCCACATCGGTGCCGAGCACCGCCATCGTTTCTTCGATGAACGCATCGAGCGGCATCGCCTGCTCGGCCTCGCGGCTGTTCATGAGGTCCGTGCGGACCCAGGGCGGTGCGATCTCCAGCACGCGCACGCTCGTGTCGCGCAGCATGAAGCGCTGCGAGAGCACGTACGAATGCACCGCCGCCTTGGTCGACGAATACACGGCCGTCAGAGCCAGCGGAACGAATGCCAGCACCGAGCTCGTATAGGCCACGACGGCGTCGTTGCGCGTCTTCAGATGCTCGATCAGCGCCGACGTCATGCGGATCGGCCCAATCAGATTGGTGTCGATGGTGGAGACCAGCAGTGCGTCGTCGATGTGGCCGCCCGCGTCGTCAGGCTGCATGACGCCCGCGTTATTGATGAGCACGTTCAGATCGGGGTATTCAGCGATCAGCCGCGCCGCCACCCGCGAGATGCTGGCCGGGTCGGTGATGTCGAGCTCGACGGCGGCCATGCCGGGATTGGCCGCGACCACCTCGTCGAGATGGCTGCGCCGGCGCCCGCTGATAATGACCTTGTTGCCGCGCTGGTGGAGCGCTTCTGCGAGTGCGCGGCCGATGCCCGAGGTGCCGCCCGTGATGAAGATCGTGTTGCCGGTGAGTTTCATGATCGTACTCCTGAATAAATGGTATCGATGCAGCGGATTGAATCAGGCGGCAGTGCGCTCGCCGGGGAACCGGTCGCCGAACATCGGCAGACCGCTCGCCGATTCGGCTTGCGTCGCCTCGTCCTGGAGCACGTCCCAATGCTCGGCGAGCTTGCCGTCTTCGAAGCGCACGACGTCGGCGGCGATCCACGCCGCCGGCCTGCCGTGCCCGGAGAAGCGGCCATGGGCGATCACGTAATCGCCCTCGGCCAGGATCAACTGGTTCTCGTAGCGCAAGGTGGCGGGCAGCGTGCGGACCAGATCGAACAGGCCGTCGCGTCCCGGTGCGATATGCGCGCTGTGCTGAATGTAGCGCTCGGACCAGAAGCGCTGCGCGGCGTCGTAGTCGCGCTTGTTGAACAAGGTGTCGAAGGCTTCCAGCACGAGGGCCTTGTTCTGTTCAGGCGTGGTTTTCGTCATTTTCAATCTCTCTTGAAAGGTTCCTGCAGGGGCGCGCATGCGCGTCCGATGGTGACCGGACCTGCTTTGCCTGACCGTCCGGGCAAAAGCAGGCTATACTCAAGACAATGGTGATCGACATCGTCAATGCAGTGGATTGTGGTCGTGCGCTCCGGCGATGTCAATGGTGATCACCATTGTATTTTTCGATGAATTCGATTGGGCCGAGGCAGGCCGAAAAGAGGGCGATATGGGTGTTTCGAGGGAACAGGCAGCGGAGAACCGGCGCGCGATTGTGGCGGCCGCAGAAAAACTGTTTCGCGAGCGCGGCGTTGATGCGGTCGGGCTCGCCGAGCTGATGAAGGCAGCGGGCTTTACGCAGGGCGGTTTCTACAACCACTTCAAATCGAAGGACGCGCTGGTGGCCGCGGTGATGGACAAGGCGCTGGAAGAGGGCGGCGAGACGATTGCCGGTGTCATCGATCACGCGAGGCAGGCCGGCGCCGACGCGATCGAGCAGCACATCCGCACGTACCTGTCTCCCGAGCATCGCAGGGATATCGAAGCGGGTTGCCCTTTGTCCGGTTTCGCGGGCGACGCCCGCCGGCTGGACGACGAGGCTCGGGCCGCCTACGCGCAGGGGCTCGCGATCTATCTCGAACGGATCGCCGCGGTGATCGAAGAGCGTGGAGGAAGCCAGCCGGGGAGGCCGGCAGCGACCCAAGCGGCAGCGACCCACGCGGCAGCGCGCGGCGAAGGCAGCCGCGCGGAAGCGATCGCGCTGCTCAGCCAGTTGGTGGGAACGCTGGTGCTGTCACGCGCCGTTGTGGACGTGGCCCCGGCACTGGCCGATGAAATACTCGATGAGGGCCGGCGCCATTTGCTCGACGCGACCGGCGCGCATCGCGGACAAGACGGCGGGCAACACGGCGGACAAGACGGCGAACAAGACGGCGGACAACGCGGACAGCGGGCCCGTGCACGCGCGCGGCAAAGCTGATCACGCGGGGCTTGCGCAGGCACGCTACCCGGCCCGAAACAGGTTTTACAGACGATTACATATCTGACGCATCCGGGCGATAACGGCGCTCATACAATCCAGCCATCGAACAGGTACTCTTGGAGAAGACGATGGCAAAAATACGATCGATCGTTGCGGTGTCCGCCTTTCTGGTGGCTTGTGCCAGCGCACCGGCGTTCGCGCACGGCGCCGGTGGAGGTAATGGCGGCGGCGGTGGAGGTGGAGGTGGAGGTAATGGCGGTGCGGGTGGTGGAATGGGCGGCGGCAATGGCGGCGTGGGTGGTGGCATGGGTGACGGCCACGCGGGCGGCATGTCGGCTGGCCATATGAGCGGCAAGGGCATGACCAACACGAATAGCCACGTGTCGGCGGACCGTGACAAGGGCCATGAGCGCGCCAGCGATCGCGCGAGCATGCACGCGCTATCGCATCCCAGCAAGCACGCCGAGCATGTGCACAGCAAGCACGGTGAGCACCTGGCCGTCGGCCACGAGGTCTAACCACGATGCACGGCCGAAGCCGCTTGCCATTGAAGGCGCGCGGCTTCGCACACCTTTGCCGTGCATATCCCGTTGTTCAAGGCAGGGGCGTGGCCCCAGCCTGACCCATCGCAGAGAGACGCTGACGCCAGTGCGCCCGGGCACGACGGGCCATCGCGCGTTTCATCC
The DNA here is from genome assembly GCF_004353915.1 of Paraburkholderia silviterrae. Lineage (GTDB taxonomy): Bacteria > Pseudomonadota > Gammaproteobacteria > Burkholderiales > Burkholderiaceae > Paraburkholderia > Paraburkholderia silviterrae. The sequence goes on from NZ_SMRP01000022.1 coordinate 93,868, forward strand.
CGATCAATCTGCAATCCTGATGAAATGCGCCATGGCGGCGCCCTCTGAAAACGCCTCGAAGCGCACGCGTGCCTCAACACGCATACGGCGCGCCACGCCCCGTCACTGCACGACCCGGACCTCGTGGACCTTGACCTTGGGCTTGCCGAACAATTCCTTGTCGTATTTGCCCGTCAGCTCGACCGTAGTCGTCTCGCTCACCTGTTGTCCCGCCGGCCAGCGCTTAGGGTCGATCTTGACCGCGATCTCGCCGGTGCCGTCGCTGAACGTGTATTTTTCGTCGCCCATCGCCTTCAACACATGGCCGCGCAGCACGACGCGCTGATCGTCCTTGCCCGCATTGGTCAACTGCTGGACCGTCGTGGCCGCGGGTTGCGCGCCCGGGCCCGCGTAGTCGGCATGCGCAGCGGCGGCGAAGGTGGCGACCAGGCAGGCGATAATGAGCTTTTTCATGAGTTCTCCTTGTGCAATTGTGCGGCCCGGTGGCCGCGACAGGAAGCAGTCTACGGACCCGAGGCTGAAGCCTGCGTGAAGCCGGGGTGGCAACGCGGGCCGTCGCGTTAATGCTCTGTTAACCTGCGCGAAGGTAAGCTCGTGCGGCCTTGTCGGGGAACCGGCCGGAACAGGAGATGACAACGGGATGCGAATACTGCTGGTTGAGGACGATCCGCTGATCGGCAATGGGCTGAGGCTCGGCTTGCGCCGGGAAGGCTTTGCCGTGGACTGGGCGCAGGACGGCAACGCCGGCGCGCTGGCGCTGCGCACCACGGCCTACGGGCTCGTGCTGCTCGATCTGGGCTTGCCGAACCAGGACGGCATGACGCTGCTTGCCGCATTGCGCCGGCGCGACGATGCCACGCCCGTGATCGTCATCACCGCGCGCGACAGCGTGCCGGACCGGGTCGCCGGTCTGGACGGCGGCGCCGACGACTATCTCGTCAAGCCCTTCGCACTCGAGGAGCTGCTCGCGCGCATTCGCGTCATGAGCCGCCGCCAGGCGGGGCGTGCCCAGGCCATGCTGACGGCGGGCGCGTTGCGGCTGGATCCGGCCCGGCATCGCTGCTGGGTGCGCGACACGGAGATCCCCATCACGGCACGCGAATTCGCGCTGCTCGAGGAGTTGATGCGCGACCCGGGCGCCATCGTGACGCGCGAGCAGCTCGAAGAGCGCCTCTATGGCTGGAACGAGGAAATCGAGAGCAACGCCATCCAGGTGCACGTCTACAACCTGCGCCGCAAGTTGGGCGCCGAGGCTATCCGCAACGTGCGCGGCGTGGGCTACGGGATCGGAACCATCGAATGAGTACGTTGCGCTCGCGCTCCGCGCGCTGGTTCATGTCGTCGCTGCGCCGCCGCCTGCTGCTGTGGCTGCTGCCGGCCACGCTGCTCGCCGGCGTGCTGGCGAGCGCGGCGACCTGGTGGGGAACGCTTGCCGAGATCGACGAGATCCTCAACGACCAGATGAAGACGATTGCGCGGCATGTCGTGGTGGATGCCGACGGCCGGCTCTCGCTCACGGGCACGGACGCCAAGGGCCGGCTCTCCGGCCGGAAATCGCACGGCGTGCTGCTGCAGGTGTGGGAGAACCGCAAGCTCGTGTTCAGCAGCGACCCGGACGCGGCGTTGCCGCCGCCGCAGGGCCCGGGCTACGCCGATGTCAACGTCGGCGGCCAGGTCTGGCACACGTACGCGAGCACGAGCGGCGCCACGCTGGTGCGCGTCGCCCAGGCGCGCTACGCGCGCTGGGAAGCGCTGGCCGAGGTCTCCATGCATTTGTTCTGGCCGGTGCTCTCGCTCGTGCCGGTGGTTGCGCTGTTGCTGTGGTTCGGGATCGGCTACGGCTTGAGGCCGCTGCGCCAGGTCGCCTCGGGACTGAAGCGCCGCGATGCGAACAACATGCAGACGATCGAGACGTCCCGGATGCCCAACGAAGTCAAGCCGCTCGTCGATGCCCTCAACGACCTGCTGGTGCGGCTCGATCACGCCTTTACGCTGCAGAAGCATTTCATTGCGGACGCCGCGCATGAATTGCGCACGCCGATCATGGGGCTTGGTTTGCAGGCCGAACTATTGCCGAAGGCGGAGAGCGCGCAGGAGCACGACGAGATCGTCATGCAGATCCGCTCGGGCACGCAGCGGCTCGCGCATCTGGTCGCCCAGTTGCTGACGCTGGCCCGGCTCGATCCGGATACCGGCCGTGAAGCGAGGCAGGAGGTGGACCTAAGCGCGCTTGCGCGCTCCGTTGTTGCCGATCGCGTTCGCCTTGCCGAGGCGAGCCAGATCGACCTCGGGCTGGCGGGCAAGCCTGCGGTGAGCGTTGGCGGTTACGGCGAGAACCTGCGTGTTCTGCTCAACAACCTGGTCGACAACGCGATTCGCTATGCCGGCGCGCACACACGCGTCGACGTCGTCGTGCGGCAAGAGGGATCGTGCGCGGTGCTCGAAGTCAGCGACAATGGCCCGGGAATTCCCGAGGCCGATCGCGCACGCGTGTGGGAGCGCTTCTATCGCGGCAGCGGCCACGCTGCTTCAGGCAGCGGACTGGGGCTGTCGATCGTGCGGCGCATCGCCGAGCAGCATCAGGCGAGCGTCACGCTCGACACCGGGCCCGACGGGCGCGGCTTGACGGTCCGCGTGCGCTTTCCGGCACGGGAGCCGCTCGCGCGCCCAGGCGCCGGGGCGAGCGGCTGTACTTCAACTTGATTTATCCGACTGGACTTATCCGACTTTGCAATGGAAACACTCGAAGCATTGAACCGTTCGCTCTTTCTCTCGATCAACGCAACGCCCGCCACACCGCCCTGGCTCATCGACACGGCGCTCTTCATCGCGAACTACCTGATCTTGCTGGTGCCGCTCACGCTGGTGCTGATGTGGCTTTCCGGGGATGCCCGGCAGCGCGCCACCGCCATTCGCGCGTGCGCGGTCACGCTGCTGGCGCTGGGCGTCAACCAGGCGATCGGCTACGTCTATCCGCATCCGCGCCCATTCGTGATCGGGCTTGGGCACACGTTCCTCGCGCATGCGAGCGACCCGTCGTTTCCGAGCGATCACGGGACCGTGTTTTCGACGTTCGTGCTGACGCTGCTGATGGGCGGGAGGGTGCGGACCGGCTTGTTTGCGCTTGCCGTGGGCGTCGCGGTCGCGTGGTCCCGGATCTTCGTGGGCGTGCACTATCCGTTCGACATGATCGGCGCAGTCGTGGTCTCGTGCCTCGTCTACGCAGTGGCGGCGCCGGTCTGGATGGCGTGCGGCGCGGCGCTCACACGGTTCGCTGTCGCGCTTTATCGCGCGCTGCTCTCGGCCCCTATCCGCCTCGGCTGGCTGCGGCCCTGAGCACGGCCCGGAGTAGGTTCTGAGCACGCCCCGGAGTACGGCGCTGAACACGCCCGGAGTACGGCTCTGAGCGAGCGCCGAAGTGCCGCGCGCGGGGTTCCGCACGCGGGCGCGCCGGTCATCGCACGCGGCGCGCGCGCCGGCTGCAGGTCAACGCAGGTCAGTCGCCGATCAAAAACTTGCTGCGGTCCGGCTCGTCCTTGATCCAGTTCGGCGGCTTGCCACGCCCCGACCATTCGCTGCCCGTCACCGGGTCGCGATACTTCGGTGGCACCTTGCTGGCCTTTGCCGTCGGCGCGGGGCCGCGGATTTCATCGAGCGTGATGCGGTGGAGCTTCATCTTCCGGGCGATCTCGTCGAGCACGTTCAGGCGTTCTTCCTTGAACGCTTCCTGAAGCTGGGCCTCGAGCTGCTCGCGCTGGGCGATCAATTCTTTGTAGCTGGACATCGTGATGGGCGGTTGACGGTAACGCCGATATTTTAACGCGCGTGGGCGCGCGTTCGCGCAGTGCCCACATCGAGCGCGCCGGAATGCGCGGATGATCGAGCGGACCAGGGCCGCTCGTGTCCGGAGCGTGAAATCGGAGTGGCCCGCCGGTGGCGAGACAACGCGGCGTAACAGGCCGCTTGGGCCGCACTTCGCGTGACCGTGGCACAACATGGGGGCTCGACGCATTGCACGGGAGCCATGGAGGTCAGGGCGCTTCAGCGGCCATTCGTATTCAGTGCCGCGTGGCCGCGCTCGTAGTCGTGTACCAGTGAGGCTGCCCGCGTTCGATGAGGCTGCGGGGCTGCTGCTCTTTTATGGTTGATCCGGCGGGCAAGGCTGCGTTGGCGTCGAGACAATAGGCAGCGTCAATAATGTATTGGCGATCTTCATCTTCATCGCGCATACAGAGAAAAGCTTCAACCATCGATTCGTTCATTTGCCGATTTCTCCTTTGCCAAACAGGCAACGATGCTTCACTTTCTGACGTAATCGAATGAATCGTATTGCACGGATGCAATGCGAGAAAGTGGCCGATAGTCGCTATGACCCCAGCATGGCTCGCAGCTTCGCTGCGTTGCTTCATTAAGTCATGATGTTAGCAATCCTTTGTATTGTGAGCCAGCACCGTGCCAGGCTACATGGCCACAGAGCCGTGACTGGAGATTCGGTTGAATGGCGCACGAATAGCACACGAATAGCGCACGGAATCAATGAATTTGATATTTTCAGATGGTATGAACGACGGCGACGCGGCCCGCCTGACCACAACCAGGCGCGCGCAAGCCGGTGAACCGAATCAGGCTGGTCAACAGGGACTGCTGGCATGGACATGCTCAAGACGTTGCTTGAAACCCAGCCGTTGCTCACGCTCTTTGTAACGGTGGCGCTGGGCTACGTGGTCGGCGAAATCAATATCAAGGGGGTGTCGCTCGGCTCGGGCGCCGTGCTGTTCGTCGGTCTCGCGATCGGCGGATGGGCGCCGAAGTCGGCGCCGCCCGCACTGCTCGGCACGCTCGGGTTGCTGTTGTTTCTCTATGGAATCGGCATTCAATACGGCGAGCAGTTCTTCAAGGGCTTGACCAGTGCCGATGGACTCAAGGCGAATATCGCGGCTGCATTGGGTGTGATCGGCGCGGGCCTCGTTTCGGTCGCACTGGTTCATCTGTTCGGGGTGGGGCTCGATCAGTCGCTGGGCATGTTCGCCGGCTCCGGCACCAGCACCGCAAGCCTGCAGGCGGCGATGGCCATGTTGAAAGGCGACGGGGCGACGGTCGGCTATAGCGTCTCTTATCCGTTCGGTGTTGCCGGGCCCATCCTCTTTCTGTACGCGCTCAGCGCCCTGATCAAGCCGACAATCGAGCGGCCGCCGCAAAAGGTGATCGAGACCGCTGAGATCGCGCTGCGCAACCCGGCGCTCATCGGCCTGAAACTGTCCGACCTCATCAAGCGCCTGCCCGATGAGGTCGCCATCGCCGCCGTGCGCCGCGCCCACCACAACCAGCAGCCCGCTCACGATCTCGTCCTGGAGCCCGACGACGTGCTGCTCGCGACCGCGACCAGTCCGGCATTGCTGCGCGAAACGACGTCGATGTTCGGAGAGCTGCAGCCGGGGCGCATGACGAGCCATCGAGAGGACCTCGACTATCTGCGCGTGTTCGCGTCGAGCCGGCTCGTGGTCGGGCACGCGCTGCGCGACCTGCGTTTTCCCGACGGGGTCGACTGCTCGATCGCGCATGTGCGCCGCGGCGATGCCGACATGATGCCCGGCCAGGATCTGATCCTGGAATTTGGCGACCGGGTCGGCTTGCTGGTCAACAGTGCCCACCATAAGACGATGCGTGCGTTCTTCGGCGACTCGATCAAGGGCACCGCTGAACTGAGCTTCATTTCGATTGGCGTTGGCGCGGCGCTCGGGTTGCTGGCCGGTGCGATTCCGTTCGCGATTCCCGGTGTCGGCAAAATGACGTTCGGGCTGGCTGCGCTGCTGCTGGTCGCGCTTTGCCTCGGCCGGGTGCGCCGCTTCGGGCCGTTCGTCTGGACCATGCCGCTCACCGCGAATCTGGTGTTGCGCAATTTCGGCCTGACGATTTTTCTCGCCCAGGTGGGCATTGCCTCGGGACCGAAATTCTTCGCGACCGTTGGCGTGACGGGCGCCTCCTTTCTGCTCTATGGGGTGGTGATTGCGCTCGCATTGCTGATCATCACAGCGGCGTGCTGCCTCTGGATTTTTCGCATGCCGTTTGATCTTGCGGTGGGTGTCATCAGCGGAGCGACCGGGAATCCGGCGATACTCGCTTTTGCCAATCGCCTCGCACCGACCGATCGCCCCGACATCGGTTATGCGATGATTTTCCCCTCAATGACCATCGTGAAAATTCTGTTCGTGCAGCTCGCCGTTGTATTGAGCGGCGGATAGCCGGCAGCGGGTCCAGTGAGGGCCCTGTGCAAACCTTCGTCCCGGAGAGTGTTGATGGACATAGCCGTATTCAGCGCGAAGCCCTACGATCGCCAGTTTCTCGATGCGGCGAATGCGGATCATGGCCACCGGATCAGGTATCTCGACGACCCGCTCAATGCAGATACCGCAGGGCTTGCCGCGGGGCATCGCGGCGTCTGCATCTTCGTCAACGACGAGGCCAACGAGGCGGTGCTCGACGTGCTGGCGCACGGCGGCACGCAACTGATTGCGTTGCGCTGCACCGGCTACAACAACGTCGATCTGAAGGCCGCCGCGGAGCGTGGCATCAAGGTCGTGCGCGTGGTTGACTATTCGCCCAATTCAGTCGCCGAGCATGCGGTTGCCTTGCTGATGGCAATCAATCGAAAAGTGCACCGGGCCTATAACCGCACCCGGGATTTCAATTTCGCGCTCGACGGCTTGATGGGTTTCGATCTGTGCGGCAAGACCGTCGCCGTGATTGGCACGGGCAAGATCGGCCGCGTGTTCGCGCGCATCATGGTGGGATTCGGCTGCAATGTGATTGGCTACGACGCGTACCCGTCACCGGAATTCGAGGCGCTGGGGGGGCGCTACGCGCGGGTGGAGGAGGTTGGCGCGAACGCGGACATCGTCTCGCTGCATTGTCCACTCACACCGCAGACCCACCACATCATTGGCGTCGACATGCTGGCACGCGCGAAACGCGGCGCGCTGCTGATCAACACGAGCCGCGGCGGGCTGGTCGATACGGAAGCCGCGATCGAGGCGCTCAAGAGCGGGCAACTGGGCGGACTGGCGATCGACGTTTATGAGCAGGAGGCGGACGTTTTCTTCCGCGATTTATCCGGCACGATCGTCAACGACGACGTGCTGCAACGGCTGATGACTTTCCCGAACGTGATCGTGACAGGGCATCAGGCGTTTTTGACGCGTGAGGCCGTATCGACGATTTGTGAAACGACCTTGCGAAGCATTACGGAGTTCGAAACAGGGCAAGCGCTGACGAACGAAATCGGCGCCGGCTGAGCGCGCCGCGTGTAATGGTGGTTTGCAAACTTTTTTCCAATTCCCAATAACGGGATCATAAGGCCGGGTGCGGACGGGATGAATTATCGGCGCGTCCGCCCTGGTATTCATTTCAGATGCCAGCCGGCAGTTTTGTCCGATTATCGGCCGATAATCCGGTCAAAATTTCCTTTGAATTGCCCAATCACGTCTCCATAAACATCGGCTTTAATGTGTCGACTCATATCGGCATTATCATTTCATTCGGTCTTGCGATAATTGATGGGTCGGTGCTATAAACCGATTCACGCCCAGATTGCCGCCGTAACGTTCAATTACGTGGATCAGAAGAATGAAAATAAATGCGTGGAATTTGAGTCTTGGAGGCGTGGTCATTCTCGCCGGCACCGTGCCATCGGGCGTTTATGCCGCCTGTTCGTCCAGCGCGCCCGCCAGCAATACCACCGTCACCTGTAGTGGCACTGGCGTTCCATCGGTCGTAGCGGTAGCCGACAGCAAGAACGTCACGATCAATCTCGAGAGCACCGCAACGGGCAGCTACACGCTTGCGAGCACGCCTACGCCGTTTTCCGTCGATACCTCGAGCACGATCACCAATAACGGCCGCCTCTCCTTGTCGGGCAACGGCACGGGCGTCGCGAATCGCGGTGCGATGCTGCTCGGCGTGAGCCACGGCAACACGATCACCAACGGCACGAGCGGCGTCGTTTCGACCACGGGCGCGTACAACGACGGCCTCGCCGCGAACGGCAACAACAACACGCTCGTCAACAACGGCAAGATCGCCACGACGGGGGCGAACTCGTACGGCATGACCGCGGCGTGGGGGCAAAGCAATCTTGGCGCGTCGGGCAATGTGCTCGTCAACACGGGCACGGTAACGACATCGGGCAGCAATGCGCGGGCGGCCTCGATTCTGGGCGGCAATGGCGTGATCGAAAACAGCGGCACGCTGACGGCGGGAGGCCGCGACAGTCCCGCGGTCTATATGCAGGGCAATAACGATACGCTCATCAACAGCGGCACGATCCAGACCACGGGCACGGCATCGAGCGGCGGCAGCGTGGATGCCGTCGTGTCGAACACGCTCGGCAGCTCGTTCACGGCAACGATCACGAACGCGGCGGGCGGCAAGATCATCAGCAACAACGGCATTGGCGTGCGCTCGACCAACGGCAACACGACGATTACGAACGCGGGCCTGATACAGGGAGGCGGCGGCACGGCCATCAAGAACGGCAATGGCAACGACACGCTGATCCTGCAGACAGGCTCGCAGATCGTGGGCACGGCGGATGGCGGCGGCGGCAACAACATCGTGCGGCTGCAGGGCAGCGGCACGGCGTCCAACGCGTTCGTGAACTACCAGAGCCTGACGATGGAGGGCGACGCCTGGACATGGGCTGGCACCGGCACGTTTTCGAGCGCGCTCGTCAAGACCGGCACGCTCAATCTCACCGGCACGCTCGGCACGACCACGGCCACGGTTGTCGCGACCGTCAATAGCGGTGCGACCTTGCAGGCGAATGCGTCGAACCTGCCGCTCGTGGTGACCGACAACGGGCTCGTGCGCTTCCAGCAGGACAGCGACGGCGCCTACTCGGGGCTGATAGGCGGCACGGGCGCGGTGGAGAAGACGGGCGCTGGAACGCTTGCGCTCGCACCGTCGGCGTCTGGCGGCAACACGTATTCCGGCGGCACGACCATCACGCAGGGCACGTTGTCCGTCGCTGCCGACAGCGCGCTGGGCGCATCGTCAGGACCGCTCGCGCTCAACGGCGGCACGCTGCAGCTCGGCCGCAGCTTCGATCTCGCGGCGAGCCGCGCCATGTCGATCAGCGCGAATAACGGCACCATCGACACACAGGGTTTCAGCTCCACGATTGCGCAGAACATCACCGGGACGGGCTCGCTCACTAAACTGGGCACTGGCACGCTCACCCTGAACGGCGACAGCAGCTACACGGGCGGCACGAACGTGAACGAAGGCACGCTGATCGTGGGCGATGCGGCGGGCGATCCGCCTGTGCTGTCCGGCGGCGGGCCGGTCGCGGTCGCCGCCGGCGCGACGCTCGGCGGCTATGGCAGCGTGACGGGAAATGTCACGAACAACGGCACGATTGCCGTTGCGAATGCGCTCGCGAGTCTCGCGGGCGGCGCGACAGGCAACTTCCAGCTCAACGGCAATCTCGTGAACGCGGGCCTTGTGCAGCTCGGCGGCAGTGGCGTGGGCAACACGCTCACCGTGGCCGGCAATTACGTCGGCCAGAGCGCGGCGATCGCGCTGAACACTTATCTGGCCGGCGACGGCGCGGCGTCGGACAAGCTGGTGGTGAGCGGCGGCGCCGCGAGCGGCACGAGCGCGCTGAAAGTGACGAACGTGGGCGGCCCGGGCGCGCCCACGCTCACCGACGGCATCCAGGTCGTGCAGGCCGCGAACGGCGCCACGACGAGCACGGGTGCATTCACGCTCGCGGGCGGGACGATCAAGGCGGGTGCCTACGAGTACTTCCTCGCGAAAGGCGGGGTGAGCGCGGGGACGGGCGAGAGCTGGTACCTGCGCAATACGATTCCGGCGGTTTCCGAGGTTACGCCGCCCGCGACGTCGCCGACGTCGCCCATCTCACCGACATCGCCGACATCGCCGACATCGCCCACTTCGCCCACTTCGCCCACTTCGCCCACTTCGCCCACTTCGCCCACTTCGCCGGCCAATCCGGGCACGCCGCCGACGACCCCGACCTCGCCTGGCAACCCTGGCACGCCGTCCTCGCCCACGTCCACCACGACGCAGACGCCGATCGTGGCGGCCCCGGGCACCCCGGAGCCGATCGTCGAGGCCCTGGCGGGTGCCGAGGCCAGCGCGAATTCCGGCGCTAGCGCGAGCGCGAATGCAAGCGTGAATGCCGGCGCAACCGCCCCAGCGGTGCCGGTCTACCGCCCCGAAGTGGCGCTCTATGCAGAAGCGCCGAGCGTCGCGCGGCAACTGGGTCTCCTGCAGATCGACACCTTCCACGACCGCCAGGGCGAACAGGGCCTCCTGACCGAAAGCGGCACGGTCCCGGCGTCATGGGCGCGCGCGTGGGGCGCGTACAGCAACATCGCGCAGAGCGGCGACGTGAAGCCTTCGTTCGACGGCTCGGTGTGGGGCATGCAGGTCGGTCAGGACCTCTACGCGGACAATCAGCCGGGCGGCGCGCGCAATCACTACGGCTTCTTCCTCGGCTTCTCGCGCGCGGTGGGCGACGTGAACGGGCTCGCGCTGGGTCAGTACGACTACGGCGCCGGTTCGCTGCAGGTCAACGCGTACAACCTGGGCGCGTACTGGACCCACATCGGCGCGGGCGGCTGGTACACCGACGCCGTCGCGATGGGCAGCGCGCTCACGGTGCGTACGCACTCGATCGAGAACGTGGGCGGCTCGACCGACGGCAACGCGTTCACGGGCTCGATCGAAGCGGGCTTGCCGATTGCTTTGGGGTACGGATTGACGCTGGAGCCGCAAGCGCAGCTCGTGTGGCAATGGCTCGCCCTCGAAAAATTCAACGACGGCATTTCCGATGTCACCTGGAACAATGGCAATACGTTCCTGGGCCGCATCGGCGCGCGCCTGCAATGGGCCTTCGACGCGAGCGGCGTGAACTGGAAGCCGTACCTGCGCATGAACGTGCTGCGCTCGTTCGGCGCCGACGACAAGACCACGTTCGGCGGCGTGACCACCCTGGGCACGCCGGTAGGCCAGACGATGGGACAAGTCGGCCTGGGGCTCGTCGCGCAACTGACGAAGCGCGGCAGCGCGTTTGCGACCGTGAGCTATCTGACAAATTTCGGCGGCGAGCACCAGCGCGTGATTGGCGGCGACGTGGGCGTGAGGTGGGCGTGGTGAGCACGATGATCGTGCGGGCAATCCGTACCGGTGCACCTGCACAGTAGATCACCGGGCGCGCCGGCCATGTCTGTATGGCCGGCGCGTCATCTCCGCCGGACTTGAGCTGAAGCGATAATCACATGCGCATCTCTATTCGCGCGCTTTTCGAACAATGCCTACGCCAGCCGTCAGGCGCTCCGTACAGCGATCGATCTTTTCGCACCCCATATCTATTTCTAGATATGCATGCGATTGAGCGCAGTCAATAAAACTGCTCATGAAAACGTGAGCAGACGGTTACCTCAACCACTCCAGCAACGCTACTCCCGCACTTGCTCAGCGCCTGTTTGCAGCACGCAACGTCATGGCGCGTATCGGTATGTGGTGGATCAAAGCGCGGTTTTATCCCGTAAATACAGGGCTTTTACAACGATTGCAACATTCGATGCGACGTCGTAAAGTACCGCACCAATTCGGTTGTAAGATTTTTGAAAGGCTGTATTGCCTGGACTGCGAGGGGTGACGCAATGAAACGTTTGAAGCTGACCACATGGATCGTGATCGGCATGGTGCTGGGCATTGCGGTGGGCTACGCTTGCCATGGCAGCATTGCCGACCCCCAGGAGCTCAAAGCGGTCGCGGACTACTTTGGGCTCGTCACTGAGCTCTTCCTGCGGCTCATCAAGATGATCGTCGCGCCGCTCGTGTTCACGACGCTCGTCGTGGGCGTGGGCAAGATGGGCGACGCCAAATCGGTGGGCCGTGTCGGCATGCGTACGCTCGCATGGTTTCTTGGCGCGAGCTTCGTCTCGCTGCTGCTCGGCGCGCTGGTGGCGAACTGGCTTCAGCCCGGCGCGGGCTTGAACCTGCCGCTGCCCGACTCGCACGCGAGCACCGGCATTCGCGCGGGCGCGATCAACGTGAAGGAGTTCGTCACGCACCTCGTGCCCAAGAGCATCGTGCAGGCCATGGCCGAGAACGAGATTCTGCAGATTGTCGTGTTCGCGGCGTTCTTCAGCCTTGGCATCATCGCAGTCGGCGAACACGGCAAGGGCATTGTCACCTTGCTCGAGCAGGTTTCGTTCGTGATGTTCAAGGTGACCGGTTATGTCATGGCGTTCGCGCCGGTGGCGGTGTTTTCCGCGCTCGCCCACGTGGTCGCCATTCAGGGGCTCGGGATCCTGGTCAGCTACGGGACCTTCATGGGCGTCTTCTTTGGCGCGCTGGCGCTGCTGTGGTGCGTGATCATCGCAGCGGGCGCCGTGGTGCTGCGCGGCCGCGTGTTCGATCTCGTGCGCGGCGTGCGCACGCCCATGCTGCTGGCATTCAGCACCGCGAGCAGCGAATCCGCTTATCCGAAGCTGCTCGAGCAGCTCGAGCGAGGCGGCGTGCCGCGCCGCATTTCGAGCTTCGTGTTGCCGCTCGGCTATTCGTTCAACCTCGACGGGTCGATGATCTATTGCACCTTCGCCACGCTGTTCATCGCGCAGGCGTATGGCATCGAGCTCTCGTTCGTGCAGCAGGCCACGATGCTCGCCATCCTGATGCTCACGAGCAAGGGCATGGCGGCGGTGCCGAAGGCCTCGCTCGTGGTGATCGCGGCCACACTGGGGCAGTTCAATATTCCCGAGGCGGGACTGCTGCTGATCCTCGGGGTGGATACCTTCCTCGACATGGGGCGCACGGCCACCAACGTGCTCGGCAACAGCGTGGCCGCGGCGGTCGTGACGAAGTGGGAGGGCCAACTGGGTCCCGTGCTGAGCGACGACGAATACGAGGCGATGGTGAGCGCGCGCGAGACGGAGAAGGTTTGAGCGCCGGGCGGCTGCGCGAGCGGTTGCCTGAAACTGGAAGCACGAAATGATGGGCCCCGCAGCAATGCGGGGCCCATTGCTATTGGAGGCGGCAAAACACCTGACGGCAACGCTCAAAAACGGATGTTTCGCATTTTCCAAATTGCTTCCAGATCATTACAAATTAATTTCAATTGACGTGCCCGCTTCAATATCCGCTGCACAGTGCGCGCATGGCAAATCATTGAATAAAAGTGATTCGTGTTGAAAAACAACGACCCGCCGCCCTGGCGATTCATGGAAATCCCCCATATTTCAGCACCTGGCGCGAAAGCATCGAGAAGGGTTCCGCTGGATAGAATGCCGCCATTCATCGAGGCAAGCGGTATCGTGCCGCCGGCCCAAAATAATGGAGACAGTCGATGCAACCCACTTCTCGCGCATTGCGCCGTCGTGTGCCCGCCATGGCGATCGCTTGCGGCCTGCTGTTCGGTGCCGCGCTTCAAAGCGCCCGCGCCGCCGACGAGCCCGGCAAGATCACCATCATGGTGGGCGGAATCACGAAGCTCATCTATCTGCCCGCGAAGCTCACGGAGCAGCTCGGCTACTTCAAGGACGAAGGGCTGAACGTCGAGCTGCTCTCGCAGCCTGCCGGCGTGGACGCCGAAAACGAGCTGCTGGCGGGCGCCGTGCAAGGCGTGGTGGGCTTCTACGACCACACCATCGACCTGCAGACGAAGGGCAAGGACGTCAAGGCGATCGCCGTGTTTGGCCAGGTGCCGGGCGAAGTGGAAGTGGTGTCCTCGAAGTCGGCCGACACGCTCAAGTCCATGGCCGACGTCAAGGGCAAGACGCTCGGCGTGACCGGTCTTGGCTCTTCCACGAGCTTTCTCACGCAATATCTCGCGGGCCAGCACGGCATTGCGTCGACCGAGTACACGATGCTGCCGGTCGGCGCCGACGCGAGCTTCATCGCAGCGGTCAAGCAGAACCGCATCGACGCGGGCATGACCACCGAGCCCACCGTGTCGCGCCTGCTGCAGACTGGCGACGCCAAGGTGCTGGTGGACATGCGCACCGTGGACGGCACGCGCGCTGCGCTCGGCGGCACCTATCCGGCGGCGAGCCTTTATGTGCAGGACGCGTGGGCGGCTTCGCACAAGGCCGAGGCGGTCAAGCTCGCGCATGCGTTCGCGCGCACGATGCAGTTCATCCACACGCATAGCGCCGAGGAAATCGCAGCGAAGATGCCGGACGACTATCAGAAGGACAAGGCGCTCTACGTGACGGCGCTCAAGGCGTCGCTGCCCATGTACACGGCGGACGGCAAGATGCCGGCCGATGGCCCCGCCACCGTGCTGAAGGTGCTCTCGGCGTTCAATCCGTCGGTCAAGGGCAAGCACGTGGATCTGGCGAGGACCTATACGAACGAGTTCGTTAGCGCGAAATGACGCCGTAGCGGCGGGGTGGTCCTTGCGGGCCGCCTTCGCCGCCGCTTCCTTGTGTTTTGAGGCTTCGGCGCCGGCTTTTTCCCTGGCGGCGCCGGAACAATCGTGAGATGTCCTTGATGAAGCAAGCTCCAGTTCAAGCCACTGCGCGAACCGCCGCGCAAACCGCTACGCCGGCCATCGAATTTCGTTCTGTCTCGTGCCGCTTTATCGCGCCCGACGGCAAGGCGACCGTGGCGCTGCGCGATTTCAGCATGGCCGTCGCGCAGGGGGAATTCGTCGCCATCGTCGGCCCCACCGGCTGCGGCAAGTCCACCACGCTCAGCATGATCACGGGGCTGCTCAAGCCCACCACCGGTGAAGTGCGCGTGATGGGCGCGCCCGTGAACGGCATCGACCCGCGCATCGGCTTCGTGTTTCAGGCCGATGCGGTGTTTCCATGGCGCTCGGTGCTCGACAACGTGGCGGCCGGCCCGCTGTTTCGCGGCCGCTCGAAAGACGTGGCCTATGGCGAGGCGAACGAATGGCTGCGCCGCGTCGGCCTCGACAAATTCGGCAAGCATTACCCGCATCAGCTCTCCGGCGGCATGCGCAAGCGCGTGGCGCTCGCGCAGACCTTCATCAACAAGCCCGAGATCCTGCTGATGGACGAGCCGTTCTCGGCGCTCGACATGCAGACCCGCACGCTGATGCAGGACGAGCTGCTGCAGTTGTGGGGCGGCACGGGCTCGGTCGTGTTCGTCACGCACGACCTGGAAGAAGCCATCGCGCTCGCCGACCGCGTGTTCGTGCTCACGGCGCGGCCCGCGACGCTCAAGAAGGTCTACGAAATCGACCTGCCGCGCCCGCGCATCACCTCGGAAATCCGCTACGAACCGCGCTTTATCGAAATCTCCCGTGACATCTGGCACGACCTGCGCGAGGAGGTGCAAATTGCCTGACACGCTCGAACTCCGGAAACCGCCCATGACCGCTCCCGCATCTGCAACCGCTTCGAACGCGGCCGCTCTCGACCGCAACTCGCTCGCCCAGGTCGAGCGGATGGCGCAGCGCCGCATCCGGCAGCGCCACGCACTCGTGATTGGCCTGCGCGTGCTCGTGCTCGTCGTCGTGCTGGGCGGCTGGGAACTCGCGGGACGCAACAAGTGGATCGACCCGTTCTTCTTCTCGATGCCCTCGCTGATCTTTCAGCAGATCGTCGACTGGTTCGTGAACGGCACGTCCCAGGGGCCGCTGCTGTTGCAGGTGTGGGTCACGCTCGAGGAGACGGTGCTGGGCTTTCTGATCGGCGCCGCGGGCGGCGTGGTGTGCGGCGTGCTGCTGGGCCGCAACAAGCTGCTCTCCGACGTGTTCAGCCTCTACATCAAGATTGCCAACTCGATCCCGCGCGTGGTGCTGGGCTCGGTGTTCGTGATCGCGCTGGGTCTGGGCATGGCCTCGAAGGTCGCGCTCGCCGTGGTGATGGTGTTCTTCGTGGTGTTCGGCAATGCCTTCCAGGGCGTGCGCGAAGCCGACCGCTACATGATCGCCAATGCGCAGATTCTCGGTGCGTCGCGCCGCCAGGTGACGACCTCGGTGGTGATTCCCTCCGCGCTCTCGTGGATTCTCGCGAGCCTGCACGTGAGCTTCGGCTTTGCGCTGGTGGGTGCCGTGGTGGGTGAATTCCTCGGCTCGAAGCAGGGCATCGGTCTGTTGATCTCGACGGCGCAGGGCGCCTTCAATGCGAGCGGCGTATTCGCGGCGATGATCGTGCTGGCAGTGGTTGCGCTATCAACCGATTACCTGCTGAGCGCGCTGGAAAAGCGCCTGCTCAAATGGCGGCCTGCGGCATTCTGAGTGTCGATATGCCGAACCGCTGACCTTTTCAGCAGATCAGGTCCGAAGCGTTCGAACGCCGTCCCGCTTTGCGGGACGGCTTTGTACTGGAGTGCTTGAAAATGGTACATAGCCTGCGCGCGCGCCTGCTGTTGTGGCTGTTGCTGCCGCTGGCGGCGTTCGCGGTCGTCTCGGGCCGGATGTCTTACGACGCCGCGCGCCAGACGGCCGATCTGTTGCAGGACAACGCGTTGCTGGCCTCGGCGCGCACGATCATCGAAGACGTCGATTGGGACAACGGCGCGCTCACTGCGAATATTCCGCCGGCCGCGCTGGAGATTTTCGAGTCGCCGTACCAGGATCAGGTGTTCTACAAGGTGCTGGCGGGCGACGGCCGGCTGCTGGGCGGCGCACCGGATCTCGTGCCGCCGCCCGCTGGCGCGCCGCTGCCGGCGTTCTACGACACCACCTACGATGGCGCGCCCATTCGCGCCGTGGCCTACGAGCGCATGCTTTACGACTCGGGCCATGCCGAGCGCGTCACGGTGATCGTCGGCAAGACCGTGGCTTCGCGCCAGGCGATGATCGACGGGCTCTGGCGGCCGCAGCTGATGCGCCAGTGGCTGATGCTCGCACTCGCCGTGCTGCTCGTGCCGCTCGGGCTCACGCTCGAGCTGCGCCCGCTCATGAAGCTCAAGGACGACGTGGCGGACCGCGAGCCGACGCAGCTCGAACCAATCCGCCCAGATCATTTGCCCTCCGAACTAAGGCCGATCGTCGACGCGATCAATCAGTGCATTGCGCGCCTGAAGGTGCATGCTTCGACCCAGCGTCAGTTCATCGCCGACGCGGCACATCAATTGCGCACGCCGCTCACGCTGCTCGCCACGCAGATCCAGTTCGCGAGCCAGTGCGATGCCCGCGACCCGGCGCTGTTCGACGCGCTGCGCGGGGTGCGCCGCACCAGCCACAAGATGGCGGAGCTCACCAACCAGCTCTTGCTGCTGGCGCAAGCCGAATCGATGGCGCCCGCGCGCAAGGGCATCCGCGTGGATCTCGGGGCGGTGGTGTCTTCGGTGCTCGAAGAGCTGATCCAGGCGGCGCAGCAACGCGAGATCGATCTAGGCGCGGAGCTGGCCAACGGGGTGGAAGTGGCGGGCAATGCGGGCCTGCTGGCTTCGCTCGCCTCCAATCTGGTCGACAACGCGATCCGCTACACCCAACCGGGCGGCAACGTGACGGCGCTGTGCCGCCGCGTGGGCGACGAGGTCGTGCTGCAGGTGGTGGACAACGGCCCGGGCATTCCTGCCGAGGCGCGCAAGCACGTGTTCGAGCGCTTCTACCGCGTTGCAACGGACACCGAAGGAACGGGCCTCGGGCTGGCCATCGTGCACCAGGTGGCGCGCTCGCATGGCGGCTCGGTGAGCATGGCGCCCGGTGACGGGCGTGTCGGGCTCGTGGTGACCGTGCGCTTGCCGGTCTGGCGCGAAGTGGCGATGGCACGAAGCGCCGGCTTGAAGGAGCTGCATGCATCGCTGGCATGAATCGATGGGGGGAATCAGCGGGATGAATCAGTGGGATGAATCGGTGACATGAACGAGGAAAGACAATGAAGCTGATGCTCGTGGAAGACAACGCCGAGCTGGCGCACTGGATCGTCAACCTGTTGCGCGCCGAGAATTTCACGGTGGACTGCGTGAGCGATGGCGAGTCCGCGGATTCGGTGCTGATGACGCAGAGCTACGACGTCGTGCTGCTCGACATGCGCCTGCCGCGCATGAGCGGCAAGGACGTGCTCAACCGCCTGAGACGGCGGCGCGACAACGTGCCGGTGCTCATGCTCACGGCGCATGGCTCGATCGAGGACAAGGTGGCGTGCTTCAGCGCCGGCGCCGACGATTATGTGGTGAAGCCCTTCGACAGCCGCGAGCTGGTCGCGCGCATCAAGGCGCTGATACGCCGGCAGGTTGGCGACAAGTCGGGCTGGCTGACTTGCGGCGATCTGCATTACCTCTCCGACACGCGCGAGTTCCGCCACAACGAGGATCCGCTCGCGCTGCGCCGGCGCGAGCATGCGATTCTCGAGGCGCTGATGCTGCAGCAGGGCAAGACCGTCTCGAAGCACACCCTCATGGAGCGCGTCTACAGCCTCGACGACGAGCCGAGCGCCGACGCCATCGACATCTATATCCACCGGTTGCGCAAGCATCTCGTGGACTCGAGCGCCCAGATCATGACCCTGCGCGGGCTCGGCTACATCCTGCGTGCGAAGGACGTGGCCCGGTGCGAGCAAAGCGCCGTTTAAACATTGGTGATTCCACTTAGTGATGCGAACCGTTCGCGAAAGGAGCGCGAAGGATTGTGACCACTACGATTCGTCTCATCCGTTGATTGTCATGCAAGCCGGGGGTGGCTGGAGCAAACCTGGCGAAGAGTTGGCAACGGACCAATCAGAACTTCAATGCAGTTATCTGAGGAGACAATCTTGAAGAAAAGGCATCTCGCATTCACCGTGGCAGCTGGCGCACTGGCAGCGAGTGGCGCGCATGCGCAGTCGAGCGTCCAGCTCTACGGGCTCATCGACCTGAGCGTTCCCACGTATCAATCGCATGCGGACGCCAAAGGCGACCACGTGATCGGGATGGGCATTGGCGGCGAGCCGTGGTTCAGTGGCAGCCGCTGGGGCGTGAAGGGCGCGGAAGACATTGGCGGCGGCACCAAGGTGATCTTCCGCCTCGAAAGCGAGTACCGCGCGAGCGACGGCCAGATGGAAGACCCGGGCCAGATCTTCGACCGCGACGCATGGGTGGGCGTGGAAGACGAGCGCTTCGGCAAGCTCACGGCCGGCTTCCAGAACACCATCGCGCGCGATGCTTCGGCGATCTACGGCGACCCCTATGGCAACGCGAAGCTGACGACCGAAGAGGGCGGCTGGACCAACGCCAACAACTTCAAGCAGATGATTTTCTACGCCGCGAGCGCGACGGGCACCCGTTACGACAACGGTCTCGCGTGGAAGAAGGTGTTCGACAACGGCATCTTCGCGGCCGCGGGCTACGCGTTCGGCAACTCCACGAGCTTCGGCAACAACTCGAACTACCAGTTCGCGCTCGGCTACAACGCCCCGACCTGGACGGCTTCGACCTTCTATAATCACGTGAACCGCGACGGCAACACGAACCAGGCGTTCTCGGTGGGCGGCAACTATACGCTGGGCATCGTGCGCGCCAATGCGGGCTATTTCCGCTACTGGGGCAACCAGGGGGCGCTGGGCCAGCGTCAGGACAACGCGTGGACGGTATCGCTCAAGCTCGTTCCGAAGGGCGCGCTCGACTACGAAATCGGCTATCAGCAGATGCGCACGCATAATGCCGCTTACAACGCCGATGGCGACATTCCGAACGCCAACATTGGCGCTTTCGATCCGACCAGCGGCCTGCACAACGGCTTCAAGGAAACGCTCTACGGCTCGATCTTCTATCACCTCTCGAAGCGCACCGAAGTGTATCTGGCCGGCGACTTCATGAAGCTGCATGGCGGCTACACGGTCGGCACGACGTACGGCGCGACCAACCAGGTCGAAGTGACCACGGGCGTGCGCACGCGCTTCTGAGCGGATTGGTTTCTCATGCTGCAGGCTCCGGTCCCGCAGGCGTCATGGCGCAAACGCATGAACCATGCCGGGACCGGAGCGTTGGCCTGCCATCGGCCGGATGAACGGCGCTTGATCGTGTGATCGGTCTGGGGAAGAGGGATCGCTTTTTCTTCACATCATTGGAGGCGTGTGCTTCGGCTGGCGAGGCTTCAGCCAGCAGTCACGCACGCCACGGTCGGCGCGGTGTAGTCCGACGGGTACGGCGAAGTCGGGCCGCTGAGGAGGCGCAGATGTTGCGTCGCCAGCACATCGGCTTGCACCTGCTCACGCTGTGTCAGCACGGCCTTCGCGCCGGCGGGCGGCGCTTCGTTGACGCCGCAAAGCAGATTCTTCCCGCTCGATAGCTGGACCGGGGTCTGGTAGGCCGAACCCGGTTCGGCAGCAATACTGCAAGTACTCCATAACGCAGCGGCAACGCCGATTGCGTATCCGAATTGCACGAGTTTCATGGCACGCTCCTGAATGGCGATGGCCTATCTTCGGCCAAGGCAAGGCTGCGCGCCAGCGCGAATTCGGAAAATCACTCTTGCGGGCGGCTCAAGGATCGTGTCAGGGGATGCTCATCGCGGCGCCTGCCGGGCCATCCAGTCGCTGAACAGCTTGACCTTCTGCTGCTGTGCCACGCATTCCGGGTACACGAAGTAATAACGCGAGCCCGTTTCCACAGTCAGATCGAAGGGCGTCACGAGCCGCTTCGCCGCAATATCCTCGCTGGCGAGCGTCCGGTCGCCAATCGCGATGCCGTAACCCTGCAACGCGGCGCTCGTCGCGAGATCGAGCGACTGGAACGTCGGCCCGAGGTTCGCATCCACCTGCGCCGCACCGGCGTGGTTGAGCCACAGCCTCCAGTCGGCGTGATCCGGCGTCGGGTGCAGCAAGGTGTGGCCTGCGAGGTCCTCGGGTTTGCCGAGCGGGCGCTGATCGAGCAGCGCCGGCGCGCAGACCGGCGTCAGGTGCTCGTCGAAGAGCGCTATGGCATGAACGTCGGTGCCGGCGGAAGAGCCGTAGATAATGGCTGCATCGAAGGGCTCGGCCTGGAAATCGACTTCGTGATGCCACGTGGTCGTGATCTGCACCTGCAACTCGGGATGCTCGGTCTGGAAACGCATGATGCGCGGGAGCATCCAGCGCATGACGCAGGTCGGCACCTTCAGCGCGAGCTCCGTGCGCTGGCGCGTGAGGCGCACCGATGTCTCCTCGATGCGGGCAAAGCCCTCGCGCACGGCGGGCAGCAACTGCTCGCCTTCGGCCGTGAGCACGAGCCCCTTGGGCGAGCGCTTGAACAGGGGCAGGCGGTAGTAGTCCTCCAGCGCGAGGATCTGGCGGCTGACCGCGCCCTGCGTGATGCACAGATGGTCCGCCGCGCGCGTGAAGCTGCCGTAGCGGGCGACCGTCTCGAAGATCTGCAGGGCGTTGAGCGGGGGAAGGCGTCTCATGGCGGACTATGGACTTTAGATGATGCGGCGGGCACGGCGCTCAGTGCAGGATTTTCGCGAGAAAATCGCGCGCACGCTCGGAGCGCGGCGTGGCGAAGAAGGCGTCTTTCGAGTCGTCCTCCACGATCACGCCCTGGTCCATGAAGATCACCCGGTGGGCCACCTTCTTGGCAAAGCCCATTTCGTGCGTCACGCACATCATCGTCATGCCGTCCTGGGCGAGCTCGACCATCACGTCGAGCACCTCGTTGATCATCTCGGGGTCGAGTGCAGAAGTGGGCTCGTCGAACAGCATCGCGACAGGGTCCATCGAGAGAGCGCGCGCGATCGCGACGCGTTGCTGCTGGCCGCCCGATAGCTGGCCCGGGAATTTGTCCGCGTGCGCGCGAAGGCCCACACGGTCGAGCAGCTTCAAACCCTTGTCGGTGGCCTCGTCTCTCGTGCGGCCGAGCACCTTGACTTGCGCGAGCGACAGGTTTTCGGAGATCGACAGATGCGGGAACAGTTCGAAGTGCTGAAAGACCATGCCAACTTTCGCGCGCAGCTTCGGAAGGTTGGTTTTCTTGTCGCCCAGGCTCAGGCCGTTCACGCGGATCTCGCCTTGCTGGAACGGCTCCAGGCCGTTGACGGTCTTGATGAGCGTGGACTTGCCCGAGCCCGAAGGCCCGCAGACGACCACGACTTCGCCCTTTTGAATTTGCGTCGTGCAGCCGGTGAGCACCTGGAATGGGCCGTACCATTTCGAAACGTTGTCTATCGAGATCATTTTTGAACCTGTATATGAAAGTAGGTTTGGAAGTTGATCGGGGTGTCGGTTTTTCGCGTTTCCTTGTTTTCGTGTCGGTATATTAGTGTTGCCCCTGTGCGGGGCGGCACCTACTTTTCTTTGCAGCGGCAAAGAAAAGTAGGCAAAAGAAAGCCGCTCAAACCGCCAGTGTGACGCAGTGGACCACTAACCTTTAATCGGAGTGGCTCCGGGGCGTCCGTCACCACTCGCCGTCACACGGAGTGACTAAGGATTCATCCATCCGGCGGCGCTCCGCGCGCCGTGGGGCATAACTAAAACCAATGGTACACACGCGTTTTCCTAGGACTCCAAGATATTCGCTCATCAGTAAACCCGCGCATTCGTGACGCAGCACGCCCGGTTTTCCTTGCGGACCTTTCCGCCCGCGCGTAGCGCGTGGCGGGAAGGATGAGCCCCTTGTCACTGAGGCGGAGTGT
>NZ_SMRP01000022.1:116408-130515 GCF_004353915.1 Paraburkholderia silviterrae
TTACAGGGCAGTGGTGGACGGTGTCACACTGGCGGTTTGAGCCGCTTTCTTTTGCCTACTTTTCTTTGCGGCTGCAAAGAAAAGTAGGTGCCGCCCCGCACAGGGGCAACACCAATATACCGACATGAAAACAAGGAAAGGACAATAAACAAGGAAAAACCAATTAAAAAAACCTCAAACACCCTCATGGAAATAGCACTTCAACGCACTTTCGCGGCACGATAGCGGCGTTCGAGCACACGCGCGTACCAGGTCAGCGGAAAGCACATCGCGAAGTAAATCATCGCGACCATCGCATAAATCGGGAACGGCTTAAACACAGCATTGGTAATGATATTACCGGTCTTGGTGAGCTCGGTCAGACCGATGATCGACGCGAGCGCGGTGCTCTTCACGACCTGCACGAGAAACCCAACCGTGGGCGGCACCGCGATCTTCCACGCCTGCGGCCAGATGACATGACGCAACTGCTGCGTCCACGTCATACCGAGACTAGCGGCCGCGCCCCACTGGCCGCGCGGAATGGCTTCGACGCAGCCGCGCCAGATATCGACGAGATAGGCGCTCGTATAGAGCGTGAGCGTGACGATGGCGGCGGCCCACGGCGTGACGTCGACGCCGAGCAGCGGCAGCCCGAAGAACCCGAGAAACAGCTGCATCAGGAGCGGCGTGCCCTGGAAGACCTCGACATAGCCGTTGACGACGCGATGCAGCGCGGGGCGCTGCGAGACCCGCATCGCGAGCAGCGCGAGCGCGGCGAGGCCGCCGCCCATGAAGGCGGCCAGCGAAAGCAACACGGTCCAGCGCGCGGCCAGCAGCAGGTTGTACGCGATGTCCCAGGTGGTGAACTCGATCATTGCATGCCCTCCGTTTTCATCGCTGTCTTCATTGCTGCGCTGGCGCGCCATGCGAACAGGCCGCGCTTGCCGCGCCTTGCCGGGGCCGCCGCTGCGCCGTGCGGCAGCCGGCCCGCAAAGAGGCGTGCGCCAAGGCGGTTGAGGAGCCAGCGCAGCGCAACGGAAAGCACCAGGTAGATCGCCGTCGCAACAATGTAGATCTCGAAGGCGCGGAAGTTGCGCGACTGGATGTAGTTCGCGGCATAGGTGAGGTCCTGCACCGAGATCTGCGAGACGACTGCGGAGCCGAGCATCACGATCAGCACCTGGCCCACCAGCGCCGGAAACACGTTCGCGAGCGCCTGCGGCAGCACGACGTGGCCGAATACCTGCCGCCCGCGCAATCCCAGTGCCATGGCGGCCTGCACCTGCCCGCGCGCAACGGAGTCGATGCCCGCGCGCAGGATCTCGACGGCATAGGCGCCCAGGTTCACCGTCATCGCGAGCACGGCGGCCTGCACCTCGTCGATATGCAGGCCCAGGCTCGGCAAGCCGAAGAAGACGAAGAACAGCTGCACGAGAAAGGGCGTATTGCGGATCAGCTCGACATAGGTCGCGACCACCGCGCGGGCCCAGCGCGGGCCCGCCATGGCGATCGCGGCGCCCGCGGTGCCGACGAGGCCGCCGAGCAGCGTGGACACGGCAGTCAGGCCGAGCGTGACGCCGGTGCCGCGCACCAGCATGCCGGCGTACGTGCCGATGTCGCTGAAATCGAAGACATAGCTCATTGCGGTGCCTCGGGAGCGGAAAAGGACGGGCGGGCGCGGCGCATCAGAGATCGGCCGGCAGCGTGGCACGCAGCCACTTCTGCGAGATGCCGTTGAGCGAGCCGTTCTTCTTCGCGCCGGCAATCGCTTCGTTCACCTTTTGCATCAGGCGCGGCTCGTTCTTGTTCACGCCGACATGATCGGGAGAGCTGAACAAGGAGAACTTCTGCTCGGGATCGATCGACGGATGGCGCGCGATGATCGTCGCGCCCACGTCGTTGCCCACCACGAGCAGTTGCGCCTGCCCCGAAAGGAACGCGGCGATTGCGCCGTTCGGGTCGTCGAAGCGCTTGATCGTCGCGCTCGCCGGCGCCACCTTGCTCACGCTCAGGTCCTCCAGCGTCCCGCGCGCGACCGCGATGGTCTTGCCCGCGAGATCGGCAGCGCTCTTCACGGGCAGGCTCTTCGGGCCGAACACGGCAAGGTAGTACGGAGCATACGCCTGCGAGAAGTCGATGACCTTCGCGCGCTCCGGCGTTTCGCCCACGGAGAGCAGCATGTCGGTCTTGTGATCGGCCAGGTACGCCATGCGGTTGTCGCCGGTGACCTGCACGAGCTCGACCTTGGCATTGAGCGCCTTGCCGATGACCGCGGCCATGTCGATGTCATAGCCTTGCGGCTTCATGTCCGGACCGATCGAGCCGAACGGCGGATAGTCCTCGAACACGCCGATGCGCACGACACCCGACTTCGCGATGGTGTCGAGCGCGTCGGCGTGGGCGGGCAGTGCGAAGGCCGCGAGTGTGCCGAGGCACGCGAGCGTGGCGGCGGTGCGGGCCACCATGCTACGGGCACAACGGGCGCGGTGGGTGCGAAGGGCGGTTTGGGTCGAGGCGTTCATGGTGGGCTCCTGCGATGAATCGGGTGTCGTGAGTCGAGTGTGGTGAAGCGGGGTGCCGGGCAAATCAATGCGGTGCGCGCGCGGCGATGAGCTTGCACGCGTACGCCGGCAGCTCGGCGAACACGGGCATGCCCATGTGGAGGCCGGGCGTTTCTCGCGGCGTGGTGGCGGCGGTCAGCGTGAAGCCCTCGCAGTCGATGGTGGCCTCGATCGAGACCCCCACGTCGCGCACGAAGGTGACGACGCCGCGCAGCGTGTTCGCGGCGGCGCCGCGCTCGCCTGTGCGTACGCACACATCCTCGGGGCGGATCACGAGGCGCACGTCCTGGCCGCTGGCCGGCGCGCGGCCAGCGGCGGGCGCCGGCATCGCGAGGCGTTGCCCGCCGGGCAGCACGATCTGGTCGCCCGCGGCCGTGACGGGCACGATGTTGCCGAGCCCGATGAAGTCGGCCACGAACTCGTTGACAGGGTCGCGGTAAATATCGAGCGGCTTGCCGATCTGCTGAATCCGGCCTTGCTCCATCACGACGATCTCGTCGGCGAGCGTCATCGCTTCGCGCTGGTCGTGCGTGACCATGATGGTGGTGATGCCCAGGCGCTGTTGCAGCAGGCGGATTTCCACCTGCATCGCTTCGCGCAGCTTCGCATCGAGCGCCGAAAGCGGCTCGTCGAGCAGCAGCAGGCGCGGCGAAGCCGCGATCGCGCGCGCAATGGCCACGCGCTGCCGCTGGCCGCCTGAGAGCTTGGTGACGAGCCGGCCCGCCATGTGCGGCAGCTGGATCATCTCGAGCAGCTCGGCCACGCGGCGCGCCTGCGTCGCGCTGTCGGTCTTGCGCAGCCGCAGCGGATACGCAATGTTCTGCGCCACCGTCATGTGCGGAAAGAGCGCGAGCGACTGGAACACCATGCCGAAGTTGCGCCGGTTCGCGGGGACGCGGGTGAGGTCGACGCCTTCGAAGGTCAGCGAACCGGAGCTGGGCGTTTCGAGGCCGGCGATGATGCGCATCAGCGTGGTCTTGCCGCAACCCGAGGGGCCGAGGAAGCACACGAGCTTGCCGTCGGGCACGCAGAGGTTCACGTGATCGACGGCATAGGCGTCGTTGAAGCGCTTCGTCACGTCGTGCAGTATCAGTTGGGTCATCGTGATTCCTTGGAGCGGGGAGCGTGCGGTGGGATGCGCTCAGAGCGCGACGCCGTTGTCGCCAACGAGCTTATCGAGCATCCAGATCAGCGCGAAGTCGATAGCGACGGTGAACACCGCGAAGCAGAACACGGTGGGATCGAGCGACGAGACGGTCCGGCTGTAGAGCCAGACGGGCAGCGTCATGGTGTCGATGCTGTAGAGGAAGAACGTCACCGTGAACTCGTTGAACGACACGATGAACGCGAACAGCATGCCGGCGAGAATGCCGGCGCGCATGAGCGGCAGCACGACGTCGAAGAGCGCGCGCCGTGGGCTTGCGCCCATCAGGCAGGCGGCTTCCTCGAACTCGGGGCCGATCGACGCCACCGAAGCCGCGCAGTTCTTGACCGTGAACGGCAGCGTGAGGATCACGTGGGCCACGATCAGGCGCACCATGCCGAGCTCGAACGGCAGCGTGTTGAATACGAGCAAGAGCGCCAGGCCGAGCATCACGAGCGGATAGACGATGGGCAGCGCGACGAGTTGCTCGACCAGCGCGCGGCCGCGAAAGCGGTAGCGCGAGAGCGCATAGGCGGCGGGCACGGCGACGGCGGTGGAAATGACCATCGTCGCGACTGCCACGATCAGGCTCGTCGTGAGCGCGGTGCCCATCGAAAGCGTGTCGGTGGCATCGGGGGAAACGAAGGTCCGCCATGCCGCGCGATACCAGTGCAGCCCGAAATGCTGGGGCGGAAATTCGAGCGTGTCCGTCGTGCCGAACGACATGGCGACCATCGTGAGGATCGGCAACGCGGCGAGAAACAGCACGAGCGCCGCGGCGAGGCCGGTCGAGCGGCCGAGCCGGCCCGGCAAGGCGGCGCCGAACAGGATGCGGTTCATCAGCGGGACTCCTCGAAGCGGTGGAGGCGGCGCGCGAGGCGCTGGGAGAACGCCATCACGGCGAGCGTCGCGCCCATCAGCACGACACCGGAGGCCGAAGCGGCCGGCCAGTTCAGGAGCGGTGCGACCTGGTCGTGCACGAGCACGGAGAGCATCGGCACGCGCCGGCCGCCAAGCAGCAACGGCACCGCGAACGCGCTCGCGTTGTAGGCGAACACGAGCAGCGCGCCGGACACGATGCCGGGCATCGCGAGCGGCAGCGTCACGTGCCAGAGCGTTTGCCAGCGCGATGCGCCGAGCGTGGCCGCGGCCTCGTCGAAGGTGCGCGAGACCGCGCGCAACGCGCTCGACATGGGCAGCACGGCGAGCGGGAACGCGGTCTGAATGAGGCCGAGCAGCACGCCTTGCTCGCGATAGAGCCATATCACCGGATGCTGCGCGAGCCCGAATGCTTTCAGCACATGATTGAGCAAGCCCGCCGGCCCGAGGATCACGAGCCAGCCGTATCCCTGCAACAGCAGGTTCACCAGCAGCGGCAGCAGCACGCAGGCGAGCATCATGCGGCGCGCGAAGCGGGATTCGGTGCGGGCCATGGCCAGCGCGACCGGAATCGCGAGCAGCATCGCGCACACCATGCTCTGAAACGCGAGGCGCAGCGTGAGCCAGAGCGACTTGAGGAAATACGGATCGGCGAGATCCGCGTAGTTCTGCAGCGTGAAGGTATGCCACTCGTTGCCTGGCACACCGAAGCTCAAACGCAGCACAGCGAGCGAGGCGGCGATCAGCACCGCTAGAAAGGCGAGGATCGGCGCGAGCAGCAGCCAGGGCGGCACGCCCGGCAGCGCGGGCTGGTCGCCGCCGCGCGCCGCAGAGGTGGCCGCCGGCCGCGCGGCGGAGGAGGTGAGGGCGGACATGGCGTTATGCGGCGAACAGGCCGGTGTAGCGCTTGATCCACGCGGCCTGCACGGCGGCAAGCGACTTGTCGTCGTGCAGCACGGCTTTTTCGGCGATCTGCCTGGGCGAGGGCACGAACGCGCGGCTTTCGGCCGGAATCACGGCGCGGCCGTTGACAGGGCCGTTGAGCACGTCCGCAGCCATGCGGCCCTGCACGCCAGCGTCGAGCGAATGATTGATGAACGCGTGGATCAGATCGAGATCGCCTGGATGCGCCTTCGGGATCACGCTGAACATCAGCTGGGTCGCGAAGCCTTCCTTCATCCCGTAGGTGATGCCCATGTTGTATTCGGGCTTGCGGATCTGCTCCGGGAAGAACGCGGCGGAATAGATGCCGCCGATGTCGAGCGAGCCGGTGCGAAAGAGGTCGGCCACCTGATTCGGGTTTTCGCCGAGCGTCATCACACGGTCCTTCAGCTCCGCGAGCTTGCGAAAGCCCGGCTCGATGTTCTGCTGCGACCCGCCCGCGAGCTTGGCCGCGATGATGGTGAGGTCGACGGCTTCCGCCCATTCCGGGGGCGGCAGGAAGATCTTGCCGGAATACTTCGGATCCCAAAGTGCCTCGTAGCTCGCCGGCGGCGTCTTCACGGTCGAGGTGTTGTACACGAGGCCGTCCGACCAGAGCAGATAGCCCACGCCAAAGCCGTTCGCGCCGGTGCGATAGGCCGCCGGCACGTCCTTGAGGTTCGGCAGCTTTGCCAGATCGGGCTGGACAAGGAGGCCCGCATCAGCCAGCCCGGAGGCGCCCACGCCTGCCAGCGTGATCACGTCGTAGGTGGGCCGCTCGCCCGCGGCCTTGACCTTGGCGACCATGCCCGAGGTGCCGTCCGCGCGGTCCGCAATGACCTTCGCGCCGGTGGCCTTGCTGAAGGTCTGCGCGATGTTGCGCAGCGCCGCCGTGCCCGTGTCGTCCGACCAGGTCAACAGGCGCAGCGTCTTGCCCGCGAAACTGGCGGTCTGTGCCCTGGCCGTCTGAATGAACGGCATGGGCAGCGCCGAAGCGGCGAGCGTCGCGCCAATGGCCTTCATCGCTTGTCTTCTGCCGGGTTTGAAGTCTTGCATGATCGTCTCCTTGAACAACGCGGCCTCGATTGGGCCTGTTGCCGCTCTAATGCGGCTGTAGTGCGGCTTTAATGCGGCTTTAGTGCTGCGGGGTGTGAAGCCAATGTAGGCAGGCCAATTTTCCCAAACAATCGAATTCTCCTCATGGGCGCCATGAGAATCCCTCATGGCGCAGGCGGAGAAGCAGCGGTGGCGCGGGAGTGCGCCATTTCGCACTGAATGGCCGGGTGGCCCGCCGCGATTAATCGATTACCCTGGCGAACCAGTCGGCCTCACGGATCTCGATGACCATGGGCACGCGAGAGGCTTGCGCATCCTCGAGCGCTTCGCGTAGCGCGGCGGGGTCGGCGGCCGTGCGCGCCGCGCAGCCGAAGCCGCGTGCGAGCGCGATGAAGTCCGGCGTGTATGGATCGACGCCAACGGGCGTGATGTCGCGCGCGCTCATGTATTTGCGGATCTCGCCATAGCCGTGGTTGTTCCAGACGATCACGATCACCGGCACGGCGGCCTCGACGGCGCTCGCGAGCTCGGGCATCGTGAACTGCAGCCCGCCGTCGCCGATCAGGCAAACGACCGGACGTTGCGGCGCGGCGAGCTTCGCGCCGATCGCGGCGGGCAGGCCGTAGCCGAGCGTGCCGTAGCCCGTCGACGAGTTGAACCACGCGCGCGGCGCGTGCGCATCGAAGGTGAAATTGCCGACGTAGACGGGGCTGGTGGAATCGCCCACTACGGTCACGCCGGGCAGGGCATCGGCAATCGTCTCGATGAGCAGGGCCTGGGCGCGCATCGGCGCGTCGTGGCTGGCCGCGATCGCGTCGCGCACGGCCGTGACGCCCGCCGCGCCCCATGCGTGCGATGGCGCGCTCAGCACGCTCTCCTCCAGCGCGGCGCCAAGGCCCGCGAGCGCCTCGCGCGCATCGCCGACGATGGCCACGTCGGGACGGAAATTGCGCATCACCTGCGCGGCGTCGATATCGACGCGAATCAGTTGCCCGTCAATCGCGAAGCCGCCATTGAAGAGCGTGTCGTAGTCGGTCTCACCCAGCTCGGTGCCGACGGCGAGCACGACGTCGGCCTCGCGCACGAGCGCGCGCGTCTCGGGCAGCGATTGCGTCGAGCCGAGCAGCAGCGGATGGCCGGGCGGCAGCAGGCCTTTCGCGTTGATGGTGAGCGCGACGGGCGCCTGCAGACGCTCGGCGAGCGCGCGCAGCGCTTCGCCCGCCTGCACCGCGCCGCCGCCCGCGAGAATCAGGGGGCGTTTCGCCGTGGCGAGGCGCCTGGCCGCGGCCTTGAGCGCCGCGGCATCGGGCGCGGGCCGCGTGGCGAAGACGACCGGTGTGCCCGCAAGGCCCGGGGCCGGCGCGACGATGACGTCGAGCGGGATCTCGATATGGACCGGGCGCGGGCGCTGGCTGGTGAAAACCGCGAACGCGCGCGCGAGCACCTGCGGCAGGTCGGCCGCGTCGAGCAGCGTATGCGAGAACGCGGTGAGGCCCGCGAACACGTCGCGCTGCGAGGGGAGCTCGTGCAGGCGGCCGTCGCCGCTGCCGAGCTCGCGGCGCGCATTGACGCTGGAGATGACGAGCATCGGCACCGAATCGGCATACGCCTGCGCCATGGCGGTGGCGATGTTGGTCATGCCGGGCCCGGTGATGATGAAGCAGACGCCGGGCTTGCCCGTCACGCGCGCGTAGCCGTCCGCCATGAAGCCCGCGCCCTGCTCATGGCGCGGCGTGACGTGGCGGATCGACGAAGCGGCGAGGCCCCGATAGAGCTCGACGGTATGCACGCCGGGAATGCCGAACACGAATTCGACGCCGTAGCGCTCCAGCAGGGTGACGAGCGCTTCGCCACAAGTCGGTGTGGCCTGGCGCGGGGCCAGGCGTACAGGCGCTTCTTCGCAGCAGGGGGAGAGGGCTGTGGAATTCATCGATTGTCGCTTGGGTTCCGGTGGAAGGTCTCACGCGTGCCGCATGGGCGCGATTCGTTGAGCCATTGTCGAGGCCGGAACGCTCGGGAAACAATCGATTAGTTCTCATGGCGCGCATGCGCTTTTGTCATGGCGCCGTGCTGGGGCCATGTTGGGTCCAGGGTGGGGCAACGCTTGCGAGAGGCCGATGCATGGCGAGCCTTTGCGTCAGCCGGGCTCCTTGCGGCACAGACAGTAGATGAACTTCTGCGTCGCGCCCGAGGGCGTGTGATGCTCCTCGCGCTCTTGCCGGAGCAACGTGAACGGCGCGCCGAATTCGGCGTGCAACGTGTCGGCGCTATAGCGCATGACCGGCAGGCCGCTGCAATGGTCGGGACCGTCCTCCGCGAAAGTCGCGACAATGACGAGCCCGCCCGGCTTGACCGCGCGGATCACGGCCCGCACATAGGCTTCGCGGTCCGCCTCGCCCGTGAGGAAGTGAAACACGGCGCGATCGTGCCAGACGTCGTACGCGTGAACGGGCAGCTCGACCTGCGTGATGTCGCCCGCGATCCACGAGACCGCGCTGGCGTGACTGCCGAGCCGGGCACGCGCCACCGCAAGCGCGGCATCGGAAAGATCCAGCACGGTGAGATTGCGGTAATGCTCGCTCAGCAGATCGTCGACCAGCGTGGATGCGCCGCCGCCCACGTCGATGATGGCGGCGTCCTTCGCCACGCCCGCCTGCCTGATCAACTCGACCGACTGGTTTGCGTGCTCCTGGAACCAGCTGACGTTAGTCGAAGCCTTCGTCGTATAAATGCGGTTCCAGTGTTCCTTCGATTGCATAGAACCTCCCGCCTGGCACGAGCGCGGCGAATGAAGCGCGGTTTTCCGAAGAGGCGTGCCGGTTCGCGCTCCTCGCGAAGCCCGTGATGCCGGTCGCCATGAGGTTCCATCATGATGCGCTTTCCGCGGCCACGCCTGGTCGTGCCCTTTAGGACTCTGCACGACGCCACGCCGCGTGAATGCAAGATACGCGCAGAAAGGGTTCATATTGACCGACGATGCCGCATTGATCGCGTTGTTTGACAATGTCTAACATTATCCTTTCAGATTAAATGTTAGACTTATTCATGCATCTAAAAAAGGACAAGTCAATGCTGAAGAAGATTGCAGGAACGACGGTTGTTGCCGCTGCGATGGCAGTGGCGTCTCTGCCCGCCGCAGCGGGCGATATGAACAATGCCGTGGGCGGCGCGCTGGGCGGAGTAGCGGGCGCGGCGGTCGGCAACGCGATTGGCGGCAGCACGGGCGCCGTGATTGGCGGCGCAGTGGGCGGCGGCGCGGGCGGCGCCGTGACGTCGAGCAAGCAGGAGCGCACCGGCGCCGTGGTTGGCGGCGCACTGGGCGGCGGGGCCGGCGCAGCCGCGGGCAATGCGATGGGTGGCACGGCCGGCAGCCTCGTAGGCGCCGCGGTGGGCGGCGGCGCGGGGGCCGCGCTGGGCGGCAACGTCTCGCGAAACAATTCGCACTCCGACGATTACTATCACGGCGGAAAACACAAGAAGAAGCACAAGAAGTACAACAAGCACTACGACTGAACCGTGCCGGCCTTCCGGTATCGAGTCCCGACGGGCAGCGTCTAGAACGCTGCCGTCATCTGGAAACCGACCGTCCATCGTGCGGTCGGGAATCCTTCTGGCTTGTAGATTGGCGTGCCCGCGAACAGGTCGTAAGACATGCTTACGTATTTCGCCGGCACGCCGCCACGAATGCCGATCACCGCGCCCGCTAGCTGCGTGCCCGCCAAAAACGCCGTGTTCGGCCCCAACACGCGCCCGTAGTCGATCCCCGCATAGAGCATCTGTCCCGTCTGGAACACCGGCCATTGCAGTTCATTGCGCCAGTAGAAACCTTTCTCGCCAGCCAGCATCGTTTCGCCATCGAACCCGCGTACGGTGTAGCGGCTGCCGATGGTCAGGTCGTCGATATAGAACAGCGTGTCGTTCGTGAATTGGCCGTGTACGGTTGCCACGTACCGGAAGTTTTGCGTCGCGATTGCGAATGGCACCGAGAGGTTCGCATCGAGCACGGCCATGTGATAGCGATAGGTTGGGCCATCAGGATACGGGTCGGCCGTCGCGCCGAAGCCGCCGATGCCCTGGCGATAAGCGAGCGTGCCGTCGAATTGCGACGCGCCGAAGTAATGGCGGTCCGTCATGCCCAATTCGAGGAACGTGTTGTTGCGCGCCTGCGTTGGAATTGTCGTGTCGTCGATGAAGCTGTCGCCAAAGCGCTTCGAAAGCTGCACATAGCCGCCGAGTACGTCGTTCTGGCTGCGCGAAAGGACGCGCGCGAGCCGGAGTGCGGCCGTTTGCGAATTGCCGCTCGAAACGAACGTCTGGTTCACGCCTGCGATGTTCTGGTAGTACGTGTTCGTGTTGCCCGATAGCGTTGCTGTCCAGTATCCCCAGGGAATCGAATACGAGCCGTTGAAGCCGTGCGTGCCAAGCGACTTGTTCCCGAACGACAAGTCCTGATTCGCGCCGAGCGAGAGGATATCGTTCAGGCCAAGCGGGTTGTTGAGCCCCAGGCTGATGTTGCCTTGCCATTTTCCCGTTGCATCCGTGCCGCTGTTATCGACCGATGCGACGAACGTCCACGGCTTCGTGCGCTGGACCGTTAGCACAACGTCGCTTTCTCCCGGCACATCAGTCGGCCGGATTTCCATCGTCACGTCCTGATTGGGGACGCGCTTCATCTGCTCGATGCCCTGGTCCAGGTCGCGAACGTTCAGCAGGTCTCCACCGCGCGCCGGGAAGGCGGTCTTCCATGTTCCCCACATCGACGGGTCGGCGAAGCCGATGTTGCGCACAATACCGGGCACGAGCGCGAAGGCGAGGGTGCCGGTTGTCAGGTCTTGCGGCTGCAGGAGCGCGCGCGTCGTGACATAGCCTCGGGCGAGAATGGCCTGCTGCAATCCCTTCGTGAGCACGTCGATGCCTTCCTTGCCGACGCATTGGCCCGCGTAGTGTTCGAGCCATTCGCGCGCGAAGGCGAACGGGTCTTGCGGCAGGGCGGATGCGCCTTGGGTTCGCGTGGTGGCCGGCAACGTTTCGGGCACGGTCAGCGCGAAATGCTCGATGCGGAAGCACGGCGATTCGTGAGGAAGCTCGGGGTAGGCTTCGATCTTCGGAAGGTCCGAGCGCACGGCGGGTGCTGAGACTGCGGCCTCGCGTTGCTGCGCATCGCGCCGTTGCTGCTGGTTCTGCTCGGTATCGCCCCCAAAGAGTCGTTCTACCGGAATGTCGGGCGCGTGCTGCGCGTTGGACGCGAGAGTGACCAGGGCCGTGAGCGGCAAAGCC
This sequence comes from Paraburkholderia silviterrae, assembly GCF_004353915.1. Taxonomy (GTDB): domain Bacteria; phylum Pseudomonadota; class Gammaproteobacteria; order Burkholderiales; family Burkholderiaceae; genus Paraburkholderia; species Paraburkholderia silviterrae. The sequence continues at coordinate 128,229 of NZ_SMRP01000022.1, forward strand.
GCGAGCCTCTTGAGGGTTTTCATTGTTGGTTTGAATCGGTTTTTCGTATTTGGACTACAGCCTGCGTAATTGACTTTTGTGGTCGATTAGATGCAGGACGTTGCCGTGCTCGTTGGTCTGGAACGGAGCGTGAGCGAGCTAAAAAAAGTCAGCTTCGGGAGGGTCGAACGCAATGAGTATCTCGTCAAGCGGCAAGGAAGGGACGCACGACGAGTGTCAAAGGCTTGCGTGGATGCGTGGGGATTTAGCTACGCAGACAGGGTCAGCATCAAAGGCGCACAATGAGAAAGGCGGCGCGCCGCAAGGAATGAACAGATTGGATAGTGAAATGACCGAACTGGATTATCAGGTGATGGAACTGGCGCATGGCAAGCCGGTGAAGATGTGGACGAACGGCGTCGCCGTCGAGGACGATGCGCGCACGCAACTGCGCAACACCGCGCAGTTGCCATTCATTTTCCGGCACCTCGCGGTGATGCCGGATGTGCACATCGGCAAGGGTTCGACGATTGGCAGCGTGATTCCTACGAAGGGCGCGATCATCCCGGCTGCTGTCGGCGTTGATATTGGGTGCGGAATGATGGCGGTGCGCACGACGCTGGCGGCTTCGGACCTGCCGGACTCGCTCGCGGGGCTGCGTAGCGCCATCGAACGCGCGGTGCCGCACGGCCGCGCGCCAGGACGGCGCGATCCGGGGGCCTGGGGCAAGCGTGCGCCGGCTGCCGTAGACGCGCTGTGGAAAGCGCTGCAACCGGGATTCCGGCGCATCGTCGACAAGTATCCGAAGCTTGAGAAGACGAACCACTATGCGCATCTCGGCACGCTCGGCACCGGTAATCACTTCATCGAAGTGTGTCTGGACGAAAGCGACAGCGTGTGGTTCATGCTGCACAGCGGCTCGCGCGGCGTTGGCAACGCGATTGGCAGCCTGTTCATCGAACTCGCGCAGCACGACATGCGTCAGCACATTGCCAACCTGCCCGATCGCAATCTTGCGTACTTCACCGAGGGCAGCCGCCACTTCGACGACTACGTCGAAGCCGTAGGCTGGGCGCAGGATTTCGCGCGGCGCAACCGGCAGGTGATGATGGACGCGGTGATTGGCGCGGCGCGCAATGTGATCGGCAAGCCTTTCGGCGTGGACGAACACGCGGTCAATTGCCACCACAACTACGTGCAGCGGGAGCGCCACTACGGCGAAGACGTGCTCGTGACGCGCAAGGGCGCGGTCTCTGCGCAGAAGGGGCAACTCGGCATTATCCCGGGCTCGATGGGCGCGAAGAGCTTCATCGTGCGTGGGCTCGGCAATCCGGAGAGCTTCTGCTCGTGTAGCCACGGTGCGGGGCGGACGATGAGCCGGACGGAGGCGAAGCGCCGCTTCACGGTCGCGGACCAGGTGAAGGCGACCGAAGGCGTGGAATGCCGCAAGGATGCGGGCGTTGTCGACGAAATCCCGATGGCCTACAAGGACATCGATGCGGTGATGGCGGCCCAGAGCAGTCTCGTTGAAGTGGTGCACACCCTGCGTCAGGTGGTGTGCGTGAAAGGATAGCGCGGGGATAGCGCGGGGATAGTCTGCCCGCCGCTCACCGTGCCGGCCGCGTTGCCCGAATGGCCATTCACCGAGGTGCTGCCACTCACGGTCCCGGGCGCGCTGCCGGATTGCGCGTCCACCGAAGTGCCGCCACTCGCGCCATTCACCGTCTGCTGGCTGCCGCCGTTGATCGTGGCGATTGCGCCGTTGGCGCCCAGCGTGCCGCCCGTCGCGCCGGTGGCCGAGCTCGCTGCCGCAACAGAGCCTGGAGACGCGCCCGTGAATCTCTGGACCTGCGTTCAGGTCGGCAAATAGCCGCCCGTCGTCAGTGCATCTCCAAAACAGCCATTCGCGACGACTCTGCCCATCCAGGTATTGCTATACTGATTGCAAAAAAATTACGGAAAATTAAACGATCGGCCATCGTTTTTAAACAACCTGTTAAAGATCGGGGCAATAAAAATCATGAATACTCTTGCAAAAAATAGCGTCGTGCACACGACTGCTTTTCTGATTCTGATTTTATTTGCGTGCGCCACGTCCGCAGCCGATTCGCAACGCGATCCCGCGTCCGTGCTCACCGCCCTGGTCGACCGTATATACGTTTTGGGAGAAACGAGCGGCAACGTTGACGACATGATCGCTGCCGAAGCCAAGGCTGCCGATGAAGTACGCCAATATGTGGCGAGTGGGGCTGTAGTGGTCAAGCCTCTTTGGACACCCACAAAGGGGGTTTTTCAATAAATCGATCTT
>NZ_SMRP01000023.1:0-23084 GCF_004353915.1 Paraburkholderia silviterrae
GACTTGCTTGTCCGGGTTGTTGATGAAGTAGGGCGACAGGTAGCCGCGGTCGAACTGCATGCCTTCGACGACTTCCAGCTCGTCTTGCAGCGACTTGCCGTCTTCGACGGTGATGACGCCTTCCTTGCCGACCTTGTCCATCGCTTCAGCGATACGGTCGCCGATCGACGTGTCGCTGTTGGCCGAGATCGAGCCGACTTGCGCGATTTCCTTGTTGGTCGTGCAGGGCTTGCTGACCTTGCGCAGCTCGTCGATGGCTGCTGCGACGGCCTTGTCAATGCCGCGCTTCAGATCCATCGGGTTCATGCCCGATGCGACGTACTTCATGCCTTCGCGCACGATCGACTGTGCCAGGACCGTAGCGGTCGTGGTGCCGTCACCGGCGTTGTCGCTGGTCTTGGAAGCAACTTCCTTGACCATTTGCGCGCCCATGTTCTGGAGCTTGTCCTTGAGCTCGATTTCCTTTGCGACCGAGACACCGTCCTTGGTGACCGTCGGGCCGCCGAACGAGCGCTCGAGCACCACGTTGCGGCCCTTCGGACCCAGCGTGACCTTCACTGCGTTGGCGAGAATGTTCACGCCTTCAACCATCTTGGAACGGGCGGAATCGCCGAACACGACGTCTTTAGCTGCCATCTTCTAACTCCTTGAATTCTTGATGAATGAGCGGTGGTCTGAACTTACTTGTTCACCACGGCCATGATGTCTTCTTCGCGCATCACGAGCAGTTCCTGGCCGTCGACCTTGACGGTCTGGCCAGCGTACTTGCCGAACAGGACGCGATCGCCGACCTTCACGTCGAGCTGGATCAGGGCGCCCTTGTCGTCGCGCTTGCCCGGGCCCGTGGCCAGGACTTCACCTTGGTCCGGCTTTTCTGCCGCTGCGTCCGGGATCACGATGCCCGAAGCGGTCTTGGTTTCTTGATCCAGGCGCTTGACGATCACGCGATCATGCAAAGGACGAAGGTTCATGGATAGATCCTCTATCTTGATTGGGACTTGAAGACTCAAGAAAACCTGGCTGCCGGCAACCGACAGCCAGAGATGTATTAGCACCAGAGTTGTTAGCACTCTCATGCGGTGAGTGCTAATTATATGGACGAGGAATGACAAATTCAAGAACGGGCCAGATGGCTTTTTTTCTGGTGTCGAGGAAGGCGCTGGCGCACGTCCGGGACTGCATCGACGCCGGAATCACATGCTCATCTTTCGATAAATATCCAACAAAAACAAATACTTATATCGACACCACGCACTCGCGTTCGCGTGATCCGTCTCCGCTAACCCTGCGGGAAAAGCCGTTCCCCAAGCTGCTTCACGTCGTTTTGGGTGGACCAGGGAATTCCCCACTCTGCGCCATCTGTGCCTCGCAAGTGACATTCAGGGCGCTCCCGCGGACGAACTGTTTGCCCCCTTAAACTTCCGACTCGGCGGAGACGGGCGGTGGGTGCTGTAGCGCAGCATAACCAAGCATCCCATCCCTATTTTTCATGGGTGCTTGTCCCGAACGGGCCACCTACGGTGGACACCGGCGCGCAAATCCCAAGAGTCGGCGAACGGCAGCGAGCCGGCTGTACGTGGGACGACGCGATTCAGAAAAAGACCAACGAGCAGTGGTACGCGATCGTCGACGCTGACGTGCACCCACAAGAACTATTACGTTTAACCCCTCCAATATCTTTCAATAAACCCACGATATATAGGCATCCCCTCAAACTCGGACCAGTGCAAACCAGAATTTTTCAATTGAAATCGTCTGATGCCCCGTCCTGCGTATGCCCGCGCACAAACTCAACACCGCTTAATGCTCACACTACGGAACATAAATGGACGTGGATGCCCTCATCATGCACCCTCACGCACAATGCATTTCAAAAGCCTGACGATCAAGATTGGCTAATTTTACTTTTCGTAAGGAAATTTTCTCGAAATGTTAATGCGGGGTGCGGAATGAGGCGCGATTTTGACAATACCTATGGCGTGAGCGTGATAATCCCGCACTACAATCGCATTGATTTACTTTGGCTGGCCATCGAGTCGATATCTAGCCAGACAGTTCCTCCGCGAGAAATTATAGTTATTGATGACGCATCGGGATTGCAGTTCGAATTGCCAAGTCATTGTGGAGACAAGATTGCATTGCGCCTGATTCGCGGGAGCATAAATCGCGGGGCGGCATGGTGTCGAAACCGGGGCATTGAGGAAGCGACCGGCGACCTGATTGCTTTTCTCGACGCAGACGACCGATGGCTCCCGGACAAACTTGAAAGATGCATCGCCGCGCTTGGTCGTAAGCCTCCCGAGGACGTAGCGAGTGTATTGTTCAGTAACGTCATGCTCGTCGACGGGTGCCGACGCACGGTGGGCAACCCGTTTCCCTACGATGGTCAATCGATGTTTGACTTCATTTTAGTGAAAGGAGGGTATGTTCAAACTTCTTCTATCATGATGTGGCGCCACCAGTATCCGTTAATTAGCTTCGATGAATCTTTGCGCCGCCATCAAGATTGGGATTTCGCAATCAACGCCGAAATAGCTGGCTGCGCGTTCATATATCTGCACGACACCCTGGTTGAGTACTCTTTGAGCGGCAATGCGGGAAGAATATCGGCGGAGACCAATTGTGAACCAAGCCTGGCATTCCTCGAAAAATACAATAATTTCATGTCGAGGCAGCATATCTCCTCGTTTGTATTTAACGTGCTGATTTACAAAAATCTCAATTTTTCATTGCGATTCAACATCGTCGAGAGACTTATATCAAGAAAAATGCAATTACCAGGAAAGAAGTGGGCGTCGACTTTTACGAGATTGATTGTTGGAAGAGGTGGCGTAAACATAATAAAACGATTGAAGCAGAAAACCTGAAGTCGAAATCGTTCGACTTAGCTGGCTATCCGCAGTCGAACGCCAAGGGGAGGAAGGATTGCGCGGACGCCGCAGGCGTCCTTGACAAGGCATGAATGCTGATACGATTTCCACATGCAGTGACTCCAGCCCTTCCGATTCGAACTGATGTCGACCGGCGAGCAAGTGCGCGCAAGGTCAATGGCTCGGCGAACTGGAAAAAGCCGAAGGCCCGAGTCCACCGCATCCACGCGCGCATCGCCAACGCGCGAGCGGACTTGCTGCACAAGGCGTCGAACACGATCGGCAAAGACCACGCAATGATCACCGTCGAAGACCTGCAGATTCGCAACATGGTGAAGTCGGCCAGCGGCACGGTCGCGACTCCTGGCTGCAATGTTCGCGCGAAGTCGCGCCTCAACAAGGCGATACTCGACCAGGGGTGGTATGAATTCCGCCGCCATATTTCAGCCGATAGCCGCAAGACGCAAGCGCTTTTCGCCTGCGTAAATTGCGGCCATGAGGCTAATGCCGGCCCGGTCGGCGCCATCAATGTGCTTCACCGAGGCGACGCGCAACTGAGCGGTGAAGGGCTGGAATTAGCTCGGATAGCCTGCGGAGAGTCGGTGCAGTCGGGCCACTCGATGAAGCAGGAACCCACCCAGGTGGCCTGCGATGGCTAACACCGTTGACGGCACGGCAGGAATCCTCCCCATTCATGGGGAAGAGAATTTCAACCTGTAGAATCGACCAGCCCCACCGCCAGTTGAATCCAGGCATTCAATGTCCTCCTTTGCCCTTACACCGCCCTCCCCCCATGATGTGCATATCTGGCAGTGGGATCTCGACGTCGGCAGTGGCGATTTCGATCTCTACTGGGAGATGTTATCGACGCAAGAGCGCGAGCGCGCCGACAATTTCCGCTTCGAACAGCATCGCCGTCGCTACGTGGCGGGACGAGGCGAACTCAGGCGGCTCCTCAGCCGCTATCTTGGGCTATCGCCGCGTGCGGTCGCGCTTGACTATGGTTCGGAACGCAAACCATTCTGCGCGACCCAGCCGCCTGGGTGGAGGATCTGCTTCAATCTCAGCCACAGCGAGAATACGGCGGCTCTCGCAATCTCAAACGGTTTCGAGGTCGGCATCGACGTGGAGCAAGTTCGCGCGATCGAGGAGTGTGTGCCGCTCGAAGTATTCTCCGGCCTGGAGCGCGCGGCATTTACCGCATTGCCGGACGCAGAAAAGCAAAAAGTTTTCTTTGAAAACTGGGCGCGCAAAGAGGCCTGTTTGAAAGCGCTCGGCACCGGCTTCATCTTGCCACCGACCCATTTCGAGTTCGATCTTTCCATCCGCGGCGACACGACACCCCGCTTTGTCGGCGGCGAGGCAGAGGAAGCGACGCATTGGCGCATTTGCGCCCTGCCATTCGGTCCGACCTGCGCGGGAGCGGTGGCGGCCCGACGCACCGACTGGTCGATCGTCAAAATGAATTGACCGACGACATCTGCTTCAGAGAGCGGCCCACCTCGCGAGACACCAGGACGGGCGAATTCTCATGCAATGCCGGGAACGAACCGGCGACGAGATCCGCCTTTCCCCGACGTAGCTCCATGGACCGGCAACGCTTTGCGGCCGTGAGAGGGGATTGTGTATGTCGGCGCACAGATGGTTCGGTGCCGCTTTGCTTAAATCGCACAACCCATACCAGCAGCGCGGGCAACACGCGAGCACTTCGCGCAACTCACACGCAAGGTGAGGCAAGCTATGAGCCAAGCCGTCATTGGCGCAAACGCCGACAGGATGCGCGGTATCGAGGCTATGCGTGGCATCGCCGCGATGATCGTCGCGTATTTTCATTGCCGGGCGATTGCGTGGATCGGCATTCGGGCGTTCACGGCGGGTCGACACCACTTGTTTTCACTCGATACTGTTCTGGCGTACCTGTCAATCCCGTTCGTTTGGGGCCCGATCGGCGTACCGATCTTTTTTGTCATCAGTGGCTACTGTATCCATCGCAGTCAGGCGATGCGGCTCGCACACAATCCGCAGTACCGGCTCGATGCACGTGACTTTCTGTGGCGGCGCTTCGTCCGTATCTATCCCGTGCTGTTTTGCGCGCTACTACTAACGTTCGCGCTTGACAGCATCAGTCTCCACTTCTGGCCACACAACGAACTACTCGGCAATCTCGGCTGGCGGACGTTCGGCGCGAATCTGTTCGCGTTACAGGGTATCGCCTCACCGACCTACGGCTCGGACACCGCACTTTGGACGTTGTCGCTCGAGATTCAGTTCTATGTGCTCTATCCGCTACTTTTCATTGTGCAGCGTCGGCTTGGTCCGAATCGCCTGCTCGCGGTGCTCATGCTGCTCGGTGCAGTTTCCTATGCGCTCCTCGAGAGGCGAGGGATACTCATCTTCACGACGTACTGGTCTTCGTGGTATCTCGGCGCGTGGTTCGCGGAGCGCGAGGTGCGAGGATTGCAGTTTCCGCGGTGGTTCGTCACGGTCGCATCACCACTGCTGCTGGTGCTCGGCTGCATGGCGTCGACGCGATACTCGCGATATCTCTGGTGCGAGCCCTGGGCGCTGGCGTTCGTACCGTTGCTCGAGGTGATGCTGTGTTCGTGTGCAAGCGGTACCCGCGCGATGCGCGTGCTCGAGAAAGTCGGGGAATTCAGCTATTCGCTTTATATCGTGCATATCCCTATCGCCATCGTGCTGGTCTCGTGGCTATTTCATTCGACCAGGCAGGTCAGCATTCTCTGGTCGATCGGATTCTTTTTTGTCGCGCTTGTTGGCGCTTACGTATTCCACCTGCTGATTGAGCGCCCGGCAATAGGGATGCTGCGCAAAACGTCGACACAACGCAGGTCCGCTGCCGGCAATGTTGGTGCAACGTGACAGACACCGATGGCCGTCGCGCGAAACGCTGGCGGTGAATAAACAGTCCTGACGACACCGACCTTTCTGGCTTACGTGCAAACGAGGGCCTGTCATTCGATTTCGCGCGGGTATCGCTTGCGTTCTGCCATCCTGCCGGGCCAAGTCTGAGCGGAAATGCTTGACGCGCTTCGTGCGCACGCGCTCCTCCGTGCAAGGTGTTGTTGCATCGCATCGTGTGTGCGAAGACGCACTGATAGGTGCACCGCAGAAGTTTAACTTTCTCTTGCACAACTCATGCCGCGCCTGAGACACGGGTCAGGTGCGCATAGCCTCGTGCTGCCTGCTCCTCCCGTGACCGCCCGCCGTCGTGTGCGCGCGCTGCACGCGCATTGCCAGGCGTAGCTCAGCACAAGCCCTTCCACAAAATTATTGGAGAGCGGCAAATGTCACACAGAGATGGAATTTCAGGCGACCTGCCGAGCGAGACCGATCACGTGCCTGGCGTGGCAGCGCGCTTCGATGCCATATGTGCGGAGTTCGGCGATCATGTCGCTGTGATCGACGCAACAGGCGAAGAAAGTTACGCCAGCCTCGCTGAGCGTTCCGCCCGTCTGGCAACCATCCTGAGCAGCATGGGACTCGAGCGCGGCGAGCGCTGCGCCATCATGGTTCCGCGCAGTCGTGACACACTCGCCTTGATCCTGGCGATCCTGCGCCTGGGCGCTGTCTATGTGCCACTGGATCCGGCCTATCCCCGGACACAGCTCGATTTCATCGTTGCCGATTGCTCGCCCAAGCTCATCATCGCAGAAGGCGCGGCGCTCGCCAGCGTTGGTAATCTTGATGGAGTACTAATCGATCTGGCGGATATCGTTGCATCGTCGGAGACTGCCGGCACCGCTGCGCGGCAGGCCTGCGGTGGCGACGATCCTGCTTACATCATGTACACGTCCGGCTCGACCGGCAAGCCCAAGGGCGTGATCGTGCCGCACCGCGCAATTGTGCGCCTGGTGCAGGGCCAGACCTTCACTGAGATGTCGGCGCGCACGCGCTTCCTCAACCTGGCACCCCTCGCCTTCGACGCGAGTACGCTGGAGATCTGGGGGCCGCTTCTGAACGGCGGCTGCGCCGCCATCATCAACGAGGTCCAGCCTTCTCTCGACACGATGGCCTCCGAGATGGCGCGGCTCGGCGTCACGAGTGCCTGGCTGACGGCCGGCCTCTTCAATGCGCTCGCCGACTATCGGCTGGAAGCCTTTCTTCCGCTCAGAGAGGTACTCACTGGCGGAGACGTGCTGTCGCCCGTCCATGTACGCAAGGTCATGGAGGCCCATGCCGGGCTGCAGATCATCAACGGCTACGGTCCGACCGAGAACACGACCTTCACTTGCTGCTACCGCATTCCGCGCGGCGGCGAGGCCCTGGCACATGGCGACGCCATCCCCATTGGCGACGCTATCGCGGGCACGCGTGTCTACATCGTGGACGACAAGCTCGTGCCGGTTGGCGAGGGAGAAGTGGGCGAGCTCGTAACGGGTGGTGACGGCGTTGCGCTCGGCTACCTCAACCGCCCCGAACTAACGGCGGAGAAGTTCGTCGACGACGTTTTCAGCCCCGGCTCCAAACTCTACCGCACGGGTGACCTGGTCCGCCGGCGCCCGGACGGGGCCATTGATTTCCTGGGCCGCAACGACCGGCAGATCAAGATCGCCGGCAAACGCATCGAACTCGATGAAATCGAACATGCGCTTCGTGCGGCTCCCGGCGTCGCCGATGCGGCCGTCGCTGCATTCGAGGGCCGCAGGGGAAAGGCCATCGCCGGCTTCGTGAAGGCCGAAGTGGCCGATGCCACCGCCTTCCTCGCCGGGCTACGCGGTTACCTCAAGGCGGCATTGCCCGACTACATGGTGCCAGCGGAGTTGCGTGTCCTGGCGGCCTTTGCGCTGACGCCCAACGGCAAGATCGACCGAAAAGCCCTGCTTGCGGGGCTCGATACGCAGGCAGACGCATCGGCCGCGCCGCAGCCGGTGAATGACGATATCGCCGATAAGCTCGCGTCCGTTTTCGAAGGGCTCCTCGGTCACACCGTCGATCGCCACGCGAACTTCTTCGACCTTGGGCTGCGCTCGCTCGATCTGATACGAGCGCACGCCATCATCATGCGCGATCTGGCAGCCAAGGTCGCGCTGGTTGATCTGTTTCGTCATCCTAATATTGAGGCGCTGGCCGCGCATATGCGCACCACCCTCGGCGTGGCGAACAATGGGACAATTCAGCGCCGCCGGGACGCGCAAGGCGGGGCTATCGCAGTCATCGGCATGTCCGGACGGTTTCCGGGTGCGCGCAATGTCTCCGAACTCTGGGGCAACATCCTCGCCGGGCGCGACTGCATCACGCATTTCGACGCGGCGGAACTGGAAGACAGTTTCGACGAGGGTACTCGCCGCGAAGAGCGTTATGTCAAGGCGCGGCCGATACTCACAGACGTCGACCGCTTCGATGCCGGCTTCTTTGGAATGCTCGCGCGCGAGGCAGCGCTGACCGATCCGCAGCAGCGCCTGTTCCTTGAGATTGCCTGGGAGGCGTTCGAAGACGCCGGATATGACCCGGCGAAGATCGAGGGCGCCGTCGGGGTGTTCGCCGGCACCTCGATGAATACCTACTTCCTCAAGCATGTCCTCTCAGACCGTGGCGTCATCGACGAATTCACGAGCCAGTTTCAGATCGGCGAGTATCAGAAGCTCGTCGGGGCCGGCGATTTCGTCGCCACCCGCACCGCTTACAAGCTCGGTCTCAAAGGGCCTGCCATATCGGTACAGACGGCATGCTCGACCTCGCTGACTGCGATTAGCCTCGCAGTCGAGAACCTTCGAGCGGGACGCTGCGACATGGCGCTGGCCGGTGGCGTGTCGGTCACCTTCCCGCAAAAGCGCGGCTACTTCTATGAAGAAGGCGGGATGGGCGCGCCCGATGGCGTTTGCCGCCCGTTTGATGCCGATGCCAAGGGCACGGTATTCGGCAGCGGCGCTGGCGTCGTCCTGCTCAAGCGCCTGGAGGACGCCATCGCCGACGAAGACCCGGTCTATGCCGTGATCCGTGGTGTTGGCATCAACAACGACGGTGCCGACAAGGTCGGTTTCACGGCTCCCAGCGTCGATGCGCAGGCCCGCGCCATTGCCATCGCGCATGCCGAGGCTGGCGTCGATCCGGCTTCCATTGGCTATATCGAGACCCATGGCACGGCGACGCCGCTTGGGGATCCCATTGAATTCGCAGGCCTCGTGCAGGCATTTCGCCTGGGCGGCGTCGAGGGCGGCCAGTTCTGTGCCCTCGGCTCCGCAAAGGCCAATGTCGGACACCTTGACGCGGCCGCCGGCGTGACGGGTTTCATATCGGCGGCGCTCGCGCTGCGTGAGCGTACCTTGCCGCCGCTCACGCATTTCCGTGGGCCCAATCCGGGCATCGACGTAACGAATAGCCCCTTCTTCTTCAACGTCGCAGCGCGCCCCTGGGCACAGGGTCCGGCGCCACGCCGCGCGGGTGTGAGTTCCTTCGGCGTGGGCGGCACGAACGTCCATGTGGTGCTGGAGGAAGCGCCTTGCCGCGCCGGCGCGGTTGAGCCCGAAGAAGGGCTGCAGATCTTGCCGCTTTCGGCGAGGAGCGCGGCCGCGCTCGAACGTGCGAAAGCCAGGCTCGCCGGTCATCTGGCGGCCCATCCCGCGCTCTCGCTCGCCGACGTGGCCGCGACGCTGCAAACGGGTCGCCGCAACTTTACCCACCGCGCCGTGGTTATCGCCGACAGCCTCGATCAGGCCCAGGCGAAGCTCCAGAAGGGGGCCGTCGAAGCCCTGGCCCCTCAGACCGCGCCCGCGGTGGTCTTCATGTTTCCCGGCCAGGGTGCCCAGTATCCTGGCATGGGAGAAGCGCTTTATCGCACCGAGCCGGTCTATCGGCAGTGGATCGACAAGGGCGCCGAGACGCTCGCGCCTCATCTCGGGCTGGATATCCGGGCGCTGATGTTCAGCGAGCCCGCGGCGGGCGACGACACCCCGCACCCGATTCGCTCGACGGTCTACGCGCAGCCTGCTCTGTTCCTCGTCGAATATGCGCTGGCGCAGTTGTGGATCTCGCGCGGCATCAAGCCGGCGGCCATGATCGGCCATAGCGTCGGCGAACTGGTCGCTGCCTGCGTGGCCGAGGCAATCACCTTCGAGGATGCGCTGTACCTGATCGCCCGGCGCGGCGCGCTCATGCAGTCGGCAGAACCCGGCGCGATGCTGGTCGTACGCCTGTCGGAGACCGATCTCCAGCCCCTGCTGCCCGATGATGTCGACCTGGCCGCCATCAATGCGCCGGCGCTCAGCGTCGTGGCGGGCCCCTTCGCGGCCATCGAGGCTTTCGAGGCCACGCTGAAGGTGAGCGATATCGAGCATCGCCGCCTGCAAACCTCTCATGCGTTCCACTCGCGCATGATGTCGGGCGTCGTCGAAGATCTTGCCAAGGTTGCGGATAGCCTTTCTTTCGCACGACCCAAGATCCCGTACGTGTCCTCGGCGACCGGGCAATGGGCGGCGATGGATCAGCCGGTGAGCGGACATTACTGGGCCAGTCATTGCCGCAACGTTGTGCGCTTTAACGAAGCGCTAACCACAGCGACAGCAGAAGGCAAGCCGCTGCTGCTCGAAATCGGCCCCGGCCGGACGCTATCGACCTTCGCCTTGCAAGGATTGCCCAAGGACAGGCATTTGGGTGCGATTGCCTCGCTGCCTGATTTCGCCATGCGCGAACGCGAGCTTTGCGTCCTGGCCGAGGCGACTGGACGGCTTTGGCTGAACGGAGTCACGCCGAACTGGAAAGCCCTCCAGGCCGAAGCCGTCCGCCGCGTTTCGCTGCCCACTTATGCCTTCGAACCAGAACGGCATTGGATTGACGCCCCTGGCACTGCCGCTTCACGCCAGCCAACGACGCTCGCCGCACCGCTTACCGCGCCGCTTACCGAACCGATTGCCGCGCAAACGTTGTCCGACGGCATAACCGCCCCCCCTCAGACCGCCATGACCCAACCCGTCCAAATCGATCGCAAACCGCGCCTCATTGCCGAACTGGCATCGCTTCTAGGCGAAATGTCCGGCGAGGCACCGGATACCTCCAATCCGGATGTGACCTTCTGGGATCTCGGTTACGACTCTCTGTTCATGGGACAAGTCTCCCAGCAGCTTCGCCGCCGCTACAACGTCAAGATCAGCTTCCGGCAGATCATGAGCGACTATCCGACGCTGCCCGCCTTGGCAGGGTTCCTCGATGGCGCTTTGCCGCCTGATCCGGAACAGCCGGCTGTGCCGGCCCCAGCACCAGCCGCTGCCGCTGCCGCGCCGGCCGCCATGACGGCTGCGGCCGCTCCCGCCGCGACCACGCAGGTCGCCGTCGCGGCACTGGCCACTCCTGGCCCAACCGGGCAGCTCGCCGTTGCGCCGGCCACGAGCGACATCCAGGCGGTATTCCGCGACCAGCTCGCAGCGATGCAGTCCTTGATGGCGCGTCAACTCGAGGTGCTCCAGGGCGCACCGCTGGCGCTCCAGCAGCCTGCAGCGTCCATGGCGGCATTTCCGGCCGCCGCGGCGCCCGCCACGCCGGTGCCGGCAGCCGAGCCTGCGCGCACCACCGGCCCCGAGATCAAGTTTGACGAGCACCGGCCATCGCGCTTTAACGCATACAAGCCCGGCGCAACGGGCGCGGCGCAGATGACCGATGCCCAAGCGGCATTCATCGCCGATCTGGCGGCGCGGTACTCGGCCAAGACCGCCGGTTCCAAGGCTCGTACGCAGTCCTGTCGGGCTGTGCTTGCCGATCCGCGTACCGCCAGCGGCTTCCGCGAGGAATGGAAGGAGCTCGTCTATCCCGTCATCGCCCTGCGGTCCAAGGGCTCGAAGATCTGGGATGTCGACGGCAACGAATATATCGATCTCGTCAATGGCTACGGCCAGACCGCGTTCGGCCATACGCCGGATTTCGTGGTGGATGCGGTCAACGCGCAGATGGCGGATGGTTTTGCCATCGGACCGCAGTCCCCGCTAGCGGGCGAAGTCGCCCAGATGTTCGCCGAGATGACTGGGCATCAGCGCGTCACCTTCTGCAATACCGGTTCGGAGGCCGTGATGGCCGCGATGCGCCTCGCGCGCACTGTGACCGGCAAGGACAAGGTCGTCTGCTTCGACGGCGACTATCACGGCCAGTTCGACGAAGTCCTCGTCAAGCCGGGAAGCGAGGCGGGCCAGCCGCGTGCTTTCCCTGTTGCACCCGGCATCCCGCTGGGCTCCGTGCGCAACATGGTCGTGCTGCCCTACGCGAGGCCCGAAAGCCTCGAGTGGATCAGGGCCAACATCGACGATATCGCCGCTGTCCTGATCGAGCCGGTGCAGTCGCGCCATCCCAATCTGCGGCCGAAGGAATTCGTGCAGCAATTGCGCGAGGTCACGGCAGCCAATGACTCCGCCCTGATCTTCGACGAGGTCGTGACGGGCTTTCGCGTCCATCCGGCCGGCATGCAAGGCTACTGGGGCATCAAGGGCGACATGGCGACCTACGGCAAGGTGGTCGGCGGCGGCCTGCCCATCGGCGTCCTCGCCGGCAGCACCCAGTTCATGGATGCACTCGACGGCGGCCAGTGGCAGTTCGGCGACGCCTCGGTTCCCGAAGTGCCTCCGACCTTCTTCGCCGGCACGTTCGTACGCCATCCCCTGGTGCTGGCCGCGATGAGAGCCGTCCTCCTGCACCTCAAGGAGGCCGGCCCGGCGCTGCAGGAATCGCTCGCTGCCCGCATGGACGGCCTCGTGCAACGCATCAATGCGCATTTGGAGAAAGTCGGCATTGCCGCGCGGGCAGAATCGTTCTCGAGCTGGTTCTATGTCAGCCTGTCGGGCGAAGACCGCCTCGGCAGCTTGTTCTATCCATATATGCGCTACCTCGGCGTTCATATCATGGAGGGCTTCCCCTGCTTCCTGACGACGAGCCATTCGGAAGCGGACATCCGCCGGATCGGCGACGCCTTCATCGAAAGCATCGACGCACTCCAGCGCGTGGGCATTCTCGGCGCAACGCAGGACGCCAGCGCTTTCGCACCGCAAGCCGAACCGCAACTCACGCAGTCTGCGCTCACCGAGCCGCAGAAGGAAATCTGGATGTCGGCGCAGCAGGGCCACGAAGCATCGCTCGTGTTCAACGAGTCGTTCACGCTCGAGCTCAACGGCAAGCTAAACGAAGCCGCTTTCGAACGCGCCTTCGCCGCGACCGTCGCTCGCCATGATGCGTTGCGCGCTCACTTCTCACGCGTCGGCGACACGATGTACGCAGATGCGGCAACGAGCGTTCCGCTGGTGCCGATCGACCTTTCCGGCCACGCCGATCCGGCCGCGGAGCTCGCGGCCATCGTCGACGCGGAAGCGCGCGAGGTCTTCGATCTCACCCGCGCTCCGCTGGCGCGCGCCGCGCTGGCGCGCCTCGCAGACCAGAAGTGGGCCTTCGTGTTCACGGCGCATCACATCGTCTGTGACGGCTGGTCGATCAACATCATCCTGCGCGATCTGGCTGCCCTCTACGCGGCCGAAGTATGGGGCACGCCGGCCGAACTTGACGCAGTGCAGAGCTTCCTTGCCTTCGCCAAGGCGCAGGATGAAGCCGGGGTCGACAAGCAAACGCGTGACTTCTGGCTGAACCTCCATCGCGAGCCCGCACCGCAGCCCGAGTTGCCCGGCGACCGTCCGCGCCCGGAGCTCAAGAGCTTCAACGGCGCCTCGACCACGCGCCATCTGGGAGCCGATCTTCTCAAACAGGTCAAAACGGCTTCCTCCAAGCAAGGCTGCTCGCTGTTTGCCACCCTGTTCGGCGCCGCCCAAGTACTGTTTGGCCGGCTGTCCGGCAATGACGATGTCGTGATCGCGGCACCGATGGCAGGCCAGTCGCAAGCCGGTGAAGCGCTCCTCGTCGGGCACTGCGTCAATTTCCTGCCATTGCGCGTCAGGTTCGAGAGCGACAAGCCTTTCGCCGTACATATGAAGGCGGTGCGCGATCACCTCTTCGACGCGGGCGACCTGCAAAACTACACCTATGGTGCGCTGGTGCGCGATCTCGGCATCAAGCGCGATTTCAATCGACTGCCGCTCACGGATCTGCAGTTCAATCTGGAGAAGGTCGACGGCGAGCTCGACATGGCCGGTGTGACCACGCACTTTACGCCGAACGCGAAGGCCTACAGCAACTTCGACCTGTTCCTGAACGTGATCGAATCGGCGCAAGGCCTTCGTCTGGATTGCGACTTCAATACCGACGTCTACGACGAAGCGACGATCCAGCGCTGGCTCGGTTACTACGAAACCTTGCTGACGGCAATCGCCCGCGATCCCGAAACGCCGATCGCGGCACTGCCTTTGCTGAACGAACACGAGATCCACCACCTTCGCGACGAGCTCAATGCCTCGCGGCGTGACTACGATCTCTCGCAGACTGCTCCGGCGATGATCGCTGCGCAGGCCCGCAAGACTCCCGATACGACGGCCGTGTCGGACGAAGCGGCGAGCCTCGCCTATGGCGAGCTCGATGCACTCGCCAGCCAGATTGCCCGCAGGCTCGCGGCGGCAGGTATCGCGCCGCACGGGCGCGTTGCCATCGCGATGGACCGCAACGCGATGACCGTGGCCGCCATGATTGGCGTGTGGCGGGCCGGTTGTGCCTACGTGCCCCTCGACATGACGATGCCGCCTGCTCGCCTGCGTCGGATCCTCGATGGCGCCGACATCGCCGCCATCCTCAGCGATCATGTCAGCCGCATGGTGCTGGAGCCGGGCGCACATCGCGTGTTGAATCTGGAGGCGCTCCTCGAGGCAAGCGACGACGAAACCGCTCCTTTGCCCATCGTGTCCGAATCGCACTCCGCCTATGTGATTTTCACGTCGGGTTCGACGGGCCAGCCCAAGGGCGTGGAGATTGCCCACCGCGCCCTGAGCAACTTCCTGTTGTCGATGGCGCAGGTGCCGGGCTTTGCGGCGAGAGACAGCATCGTCGCGGTCACCACGTTCTCCTTCGATATTTCGGGCCTCGAACTGTTCCTGCCGCTCATTGTCGGTGGGCAGACCTTCATCGCAGGCCATACAGAGGTGCGCACCGGCTACGAGCTGGTGACCCGGCTGAAGGAGGAGGCCGTCACCGTTCTCCAGGCGACGCCGTCACTCTGGCGCATGCTGCTGGAGGCAGGCTTCGAGCCGCCGAAGGGCTTCACTATCCTTTGCGGCGGTGAGCCGTTGCCGCGCGACCTCGCCGACGATCTGCTGGCAACCGGCGCACAGGTGTGGAACCTGTATGGCCCGACCGAGACGACGATCTGGTCTTCTGTCTCCCGTGTCGTTGCGAATGGCTCCGTGGTGATCGGCGCACCGCTAGCCAATACCGACCTGCATGTGCTCACAGAAGACCTGCATCTTGCGCCGCAAGGCGTGAGCGGCGAACTGTGGATTGGCGGCGAAGGCCTGGCAAAGGGCTATTTCAACCGCCCCGACCTCACCGACGCCGCCTTCAAATTAGTTGCCATCGAGGGCGCTGCGCCGCGCCGGCTCTACCGCACCGGCGATCTTGCGAAGCGCCTTGCCGATGGCTCGCTGCAGCACCTGGGCCGTCGCGACCAGCAAATAAAGCTGCGGGGCTTTCGCATCGAGATCGAGGAGATCGAGGCTGCCTTGCGCAAGGCACCCGGCGTTGCAGCGGCTGCCGTCGCCATGCATACCGTGGGCGGAAGTCCACGCCTCGTGGGCTACATCGTCGAGACTGCATCCGACAAGACCGACCAGGCAGCGGTGGCAACGCATGTTGCCGGGCAATTGCCGGGCTATATGGTGCCGACCCTGTGGATGACGCTCAACACGCTGCCCCAGACCAGCAATGGCAAGCTCGACCGCAAAGCCCTGCCCGTGCCGACACCTGACATGGTGGCCACGCCGCGCCATGCGCATGCTTCGCTCAAGGTGGTGCCGCATACCCCGATGCCAGCCGAACCGGCGGCAATCGAGGCCACAGCAACCGAGCCTGTCGCGGCCGAACCGGTGGCCATGACGCCGACTCAGGCCACCATCGCTGCGGTCTGGGGCGACGTGCTCGGCCTCCAGCACGTGGACATCGACCAGAAGTTCTTCAGCCTCGGCGCAGATAGCCTCCAGCTGTTCCGCATCGTCGCGCGAATGAACGAGCGCGGGCTGGGTGTCGATGCGCGTCAACTCATGAAGAACGTGACGATCGCCGAGTTGGCCGCGACACTTGATGGCACGCAGGCGGACGAGCCGACGGAAGCCGCTGCCGTGACGAGGCCATCGATCCTTAACTTCAAGCGCAGGCATGCCGAGGGAGTCTGAGCGATGAAAGGGATAGCCTTGAATATCGCCGATGCTCAAGAGATCGAGGCCGGCTACGCCCTCTTCCCTGCAACCGCCTGCCAGGTACGGTGCTGGCATGAGCAGAAGGCGTCGCCGAAGGCCTCGGCGCTCAACATCGCCTTCCGGCTGCAATTGTCGGGGCCGCTGAAAGCCGCGAGCATCGAGCAGGTGCTCTGTGAACTGGTCGCGCGGCACGAGATTTTGCGTACCGGCTTCCTGATGACAGGTGCCGGGCTGCGCCAGCAAGTCTGGAGCCAGGCGCCGTTCCGGCTCGAAGTGATCGACCTCACCGGTTTCGAGGAAAAAGCCGCCTTTGCCGAAGCCGAGCGTATCGGTGGACAGCAGGCTCGCACGCCTTTCGAATTGCCGTCCCGCTCCTTCTTCCGCGCGGTGTGGTTGCCCAGGTCGGTCACACTGGGGGAGTTGCAGCTGACCTTCCATTCGCTTGTCATGGACGGCTGGTCCTTTGCGATCCTCGTTCGCGAACTCGTGGAAGGACTTGCCGCGCTGCATGCTGGCCACGATTCCGAACTCCCCGATGTCGACCTTCACCACGGCGACTATGCGCTCTGGAAGGAAGAATTCCTTGCCAGCGGCGCCCTCGATCGCGCGCGCGCCCATTGGCGCCAGGAGCTTCAGGATTTCAGCCGCTTCGACGTTGCCGGCGATCGCCCCCGGCCGCCGGCGCGGCGCTTCCAGGGCGTCATTCGCTCCATTCTGTTGCCCGGCGCGTTGAGCGAGCGCCTGATGGAGGCCGCCAGGGCTCAAGGCGTAACGCTATTCAGCGTGGCCGCTGCGGGCCTCGCGATGGCCCTGCAAACGGCGGCCGGCCAGACCAGCGTCACCATGGGCACGCAGATGTCGGTGCGGGACCAGCAGGAACTCGAGGGCGTGATCGGACCGCTCATCAATACGGTGATCCTTCGCCTCAACGTTACCGAAGGCAGCACGCTTGCTTCCGTCACGGCGCAGTGCGGCGCCAAGCTCAGCGACGCCATTGAACATCTCCACTTGCCATTCGAAGAGATGATGGTACTGGCGGGCGAGCTTTCCGACATGAACCGCCCGCCGCTATGCTCGGTCAATTTCGCTTTGCAGAAAAGCTTCGTCGGCATGGACGATGAGGTCCGCCGGGAGGATTTCGCCGCGACGACCTCGCCCTCCTTCAACGCGGGCGCACTCTACGACCTCAACTTCTTTATGGTGCGGCGCCCGGAAGGTTGGCGCATCTCCTGCGAAGGCGACACGGACCTCTACGACGTCGAGACGATCGACGGACATTTGGCAAAGTGGCGCGAGGTGCTGGAATCCGTCGAAATCGTGGCCGAACGGCTGCCGGCGAGCGCTTCCCGCAGCGCTTCCAGTGCCGCGCGCGGTGAAACGGCGAAAGTCGTGAGCGGCGTGGGTGTCAGCGGCTTCATGAGTCAGGCCGAACTGGCGGCGATCGCGCACAATATCGTGCGATTCAACGAGAATGCGCCGGGAACGCCCATCATCGCGCTCAACAACACGGCAGTGCTCTACGGACTCGCTCAGGAGATCGGCTCCGATCGGCCCGTCATCGACATCCCCATGGTGCCGGAAGGTGCCCCGCGCGCGTTCCCGCAGCGTGCTTTCCAGGATATCGCCGCGGACGCCGTGCGGCTCATCCGGCTGGCCCGGCCAAAAGGCCCCTATGCCCTTATGGGGCACTGCGTGCTCGGTGCGATGTCGCTGGAAGCGGCTCACCAACTGCGGCGCGAGGGCGAAACGGTGGAGCTCGTCATCCTCAACGATTCCTGGTGCCCGGGCTATCGCGAGATGATGCCCTGGTACGATCGGCAGTTGCGCAAGATGCAGGTGCGTGCGGACAACATTCCGCGCGACTTCCGCAAGGCCAGGCGCGGCGAGATCTCCATGGTCGCCTTCCTCAACCAGTATCGGATCGTGCGCTGGCTCCATATGGCAGACCTTGCGCTGAAGCTCGGCCTCATCAAGGGAAATACCTCGGAGCATCTGGTTGCCGAAAATCGCTGGTACATCGAGTATCTGCTCGCGCAGCAGGCGCGGTACCGTCCGGCGCCCTATGACGGCGATGTGCAGATCTTTCGCAGTGACCAGGCGCTTAAAGGGCGGCTGTTCGCCTGGGGCCTGGGATGGCAACCGGTGGTAACGGGCAAACTGGTCGTCACCCCGGTACCGGGCATGCACGATCAGATCTTCCGCGCAGCCGGCGCTGCTGTCATCGGCAAGCAACTGCGTGAGCGCCTGGCCGGAATCGAGGCGAATAGCGTTCAAACCAGTCGTGACGAGCCGGACGCTTCCCCACATTCCTGAGCGACGCCAAGGCTTAGAAACGGATTCATGACGACTGCAGCGCGCGCGTGAGCGTGCGCCAGCAGTCGTAGTCGCAACTCCGTGCCGATAGCTCGGCTGCTCAGCGTTTGACTAGCCGCAGGACCGAATTCAGGGGCGATACCAGCCTGGTCAACGGCGCGTGGACGACCTCCGAAAAGGTCTTTGGATTGCGGTGCTCCAGCGTCGAGATGACCGTCCTCTTCAAACTGTCGCGCAATGGTGAGAGCCCTGGCGGCAACGGCTTTAGACCCATCTTGCGCAGAATGTAGTTCGCCTGATAAACCCTGGCACGTTTCTCGAGTGACCTCATGCAGTAGTTGATGCTGATACTTACCGATATATTGTCGTCGTTCTTCACCCAGTGCGGCGCTAATGATGGGTGATGCACCACCTCGCCCGGGTTGAGCCGAAAGATCGTCCCGCGACTCTGCATTTCACGGCGGTAACTCGCAGCTTCGAAGTTGCCGGCGTAGTAACGTTCGATCTCGTGGTCGGGCACCAGCTCGCGATCGGTCGCTGGGAAGAGACATACATCCTTTGAGCCTTGCAGCTGGAAGAGGAAGTTGGTTTCGTGATCGATATGGAACGGTGTTGCGATATTGGGCGAGGAGACTAACAGCGTCATCGTAACCAGGGTCATGTCCTTGCGCAGCGGGAAGCCGGACAGACTTTCAAGTTCGGATGTAATCGTATCGAGAACTTGAGCGTACTCGGCGTCGTAATGCTGCGCCAGAGTTAGCTTGATCCATGTGCTGCCTTCACCCACGCGGGCAAACGCCTCGGCCAGCTGCCTGCTTTGCGGCATGGCACTAAACTTTGAATCTATGGAGCCGTGTTTGAAGTTAATGGCATTGCAATTGCCATTTTTTTCGAGCATACGCTCGGCGACTTGAGCGATTCTAGGGAGCTCGAACAAGCCACCCTGATGTAACGTATGATGAAATTTGAACGGTTGCAGATTAAAGTTGCTTTTGAATTTTTTTTCGCAAGCCTGAAGAATTTTCTTGTCAGATGACTGTTGGCGTAATGTACTACTCATCATGGCATCGTCGCTCGGCGAATACATAGCACACCTTGCAGGTTAGAGAGCACTGTTTGTAGCCTACTATCGTGCCTGTCGGCAGGATGTGCGTTGACGTACGTCCGTACGTTGACTTTCATCCAGAATCGACCTGTCCGCACCAGCAAATTGCACCAGCGCGCGCCTGCGCATACCGGTTTTCAGCGCATCACGTAGCAAATCCCCATGGGCGACGAAGAAAATGCCGGCAAGCAGCTCGATCCGTAAGCGAGTCCCCAGTCTTGCGATTACCCACGTCGGTTCAGGGCGAGTTCATACCCCGGTCGAATATCGGTGAGGTGCAGGATACTGCGCCACATAACAGTATTACCTGGACGCGCATCACCGGCTCTGGCCAGATAACCAAGCCGGGCAACCGTGTACTGACGACAGCATCAGAATCCACCGGATTTCCGGGCAAACGCCAACGTAGATGTGGATGTTCGTCAACGCACATTTGGCCCACAGGCAGGATAGTAGGCTACAAGCAATGTTCTCCGAACTTATAAAGGTGTACCGTGTCCGTCCCGGGCAATGGCGTTGTGTTGGTTAATACATTAAGCGCCAACTGCACTCGAGCGAAAGAACTTCAGCCTTGCAAGAAAGAATTCAAAAGCAATATTGATCTGCATCCGTTCAAATTCAATCATACATTGCATCGGAGTGGCTAGTTCGAGATCCCTGGAATCGTCGAACTCGCCAGGCTGCAAGGAGCGATCGCATGGAGATGTCCACAGTTGGCCCGGTTCTTGAAGCAACATTGCCCGACAAGTGGATCGACGCGGATCCTTCGGTGTTTCAAGAGAATTTCGAGCGGAAAAGTTTCGAGGTCTCCCACCATCTCGTGTGCCATCCGCTCTTCCAACTTCCTCAATTGATGGATTTGGCAGACCGAACCCTGAGAACTCGCCCATCTGATCTCTACTACGACATGGGTGACATCGCTCCCGGTCAAAAATGGAAAGATACAAATCGTGCATTCTCACCGCTGAACGCATTAAGGCAACTGGAAGATTCAAACGCCTGGTTCATTTTCAGAAGCACGCAAAGAGATCCGGCCTACGCCGAGCTGTACAGACATGCCATCGCAGAGATCAAGGATATGGTCGGCGGCGGCATCGAATCCAAGATCAGCAAGGAGGACATCATAATTTTCGTGACGTCGCCGAAGCGGGTGACGGCATATCACATAGATCGTGAATGCAATTTCATTCTTCAAATCCACGGGAAGAAGGATTTGTATGTCTTTGATCGGGAAGACCGGCAGATTCTTCCGGAGGTAGAACTTGAGCGTTTCTGGGCGTTGGATAACAACGCGGCAAACTATAGACCGGAGCTACAGAACCGAGCGCGCTCGTACAAATTGGCTCCCGGAAATGGCGTTCATGTTCCTGTCAACTGCCCCCATTGGTTGAAGAACGACGACAATATCTCGGTGACTTTGAGCGTAAATTTCCAGTTTGTTGACTCTATGCGAGCGGACGTCTATCGGGCCAACTATTACCTAAGGAAGCTCGGAATCAATCCCAATCCGCCTGGACGGAGCGCGGTACGGGACCGAGCCAAGGCCATGGCGTTTTCGACGGCGAATGCCGCCCGGCGAGTTGCCAAGTCGGCTTTTCAAAGAGGTGGCTAGTCTTGTGGTTGACGCCACGATCATCGCCGCCTGCTGCTAGACCCATGTCGTTATACACAACGTCGCTGTCGCGCCATGACACCGAGAAAGCTCGTTGACTTTCAATGACATAGAGCGGCTCTTGTAGACTGTCGGCGTTTCGCGTTTGCTCTCCGCTTTTGAGCGGACGCCTTGGTCACCGAATCGACGCCCTGGTCGCAAACGGAATTCGAGCAACTGGACCTGAGCGACGCGTGCCTGAACAAGCGAGCAAGGCTTTTGATGGAAAGAATGGTGGCCGAGACACCACCGAGCTAGATTTCAACGATCAGGAGGCGATCGGTCTGGGTCCGTTGACCTACGAGGCGCAGCGTGGGATGTTCGTTCACCCGACCTATGCGGTGACGCCGCAGCGCGAGCCGTTGGGTATTCTGGACGCGTGGATGTGGGCCCGCGAGAAGAAGGACGAACCCGGCGCGGAGACAATCTGCAAGGGGCTCACAAAAGTTCATATCGCCGCGCGAACCATGCGCTTATTGCGCGATGACGGTGACGCCGACACTTCTCTATAACGACATGCCAATAAGGTGGCAATGCGAGCTACGCCACATATTCGCGCCGCCCGCTCGTGTTACAACGATTTCCAGTCGCCGAGGTCACTGCGTACAAGGCATATACGGACGCGTGCGGTATCGCGATGCTGAGGATGCCCAATCGTCTCTTCCACGCTTGAAAGACATCCGTCTCACTGCAGGAGATCGATTCATGAAGTCTGTATCCGTGGCAATGGCTACCTACAACGGTGGCCTATATCTGCGCGAGCAACTCCAAAGTCTCGCGGCACAAATTCGTGCGCCGGAGGAACTGGTCGTCACGGACGATGTCTCGACCGACGACACGTTAGCCATCCTTGCCGAATTCTCCCATACCGCACCATTCCCGGTGCGCGTATACGTGAATACGCAGAGACTCGGCTATCGCGCCAATTTCATGCGCGTCGCCGGTATGTGTAGTTCGGACATCATCGCGTTCTGTGACCAGGATGACGTATGGCGGCCCGATAAACTCCAGCGCTGCGTGGACGTGCTCGAACGCACAGACGCCTTGCTGGTCTACCACAATGCGATTGTGACGGACAGCGCCCTGAGTCCCATCGGTACCCTCGCGAGGTTCGCGCTCGCCAACTCTTACAACCCGCCGTTGAGTATCGACCCCTTCATGGGCGCCAATGGCTTCACCCTCGTCTTCGACCGCCAGCTCGTACAGTTTTCGTCCCTATGGGATCGTTCTATCGATATAAATGACGGCAACAATCCGAACGCTCATGACCAGTGGTACTTTTTCCTCGCCCAAACCCTCGGCGCGCTCGCCTACGATGACGCACCTCTAGTGCAGTACCGACGGCACGGGTCTGCGGTGACGTCATCCACTTGGATCGGCGAGTCGCGTCTCTCAAAGGCTCCGCATTTTCTGTTCGAGTGCCTGGGTCGCTGGGAGCATATTGTGCTTGTTTCCGAGCGACGCGCAGCAATCATGGATGAGATTGCGCAAGAGCCCGCGATCCCCCAAGCGGCCAGCGCACGGGTCGGGGCAGAAAAATATCGGGCGATTGCACGCTTTTACCGCGAACGCATTGAGCTATATAACAATGACAGGATTGTTCATCGGTTCCGGCAGTTCATGGGCATTCTCACATCGGGTGGCTACCGGTCCGGGGACGTTTGGGCCAAGGGGCCCAAGAGCGGGATAAAGGATCTGCTTCTCGGCGTACTGCGCGTCAGCCGGATCGTGCCCGCCACCGCGAAGGCCAAGCTGCGTGGATACTGAGCGTTACTAGATCAGGAAACCTCACCGCTTCTTTGGGGCATGTCGTTATACACAACGTCGCTGTCGCGCCATGACACCGAGAAAGCTCGTTGACTTTC
>NZ_SMRP01000023.1:23094-129280 GCF_004353915.1 Paraburkholderia silviterrae
AATGAAGCGATTGAATTGATCGAGTGGTATCGGGCGAGATGGGAAATCGAGATCCCGTTCAACGTTCTGAAGAATGGCTGTCAGGTCGAAGAGCTGCAGTTGGGCACGATCGAACGACTCGAGCGTGCGTTGGCGCTGTTTCTTGTGGTGGCTCGGCGTGTGACCTATCTGATGCGGCCGTGCCGGACCTGTCCTGATTTGGACGCACATCTGTTCTTCGATGCCGATGAACTTCGGGCCGCCCACTTGCTCACGAAAACACGAATGCCTGTGCAACCCAAGCTCAACGAGGTGTTACGCTCGGTCACACGCCTCGGCGGTTTCCTCGCTCGCAAGGGCGATGGCGAACCCGGCGCGGAGACAATCTGGAAGGGGCTCACAAAAGTTCATATCACCGCGCAAGCCATGCGCTTATTGCGCGATGACGGTGATGCCGACACTTCTGTATAACGACATGTGCTAGACCAGGCTTTCGATAGCCACGGCCGCCGGAGGCAGAAATGAAAGCCACATTTTGCGTCGATATTGCCACGGACTATGGCCACCCGTGAATGAACGGTATCGGATACTCGCTTACCTCGATCCGGTACCTGCTAGCGGCCCAGACACTTTAATTCGCGCTAAAGTCCTAATTTACGGACGTCCTGATGGCACGCTTGCAGCAAAGCTCGGTCGCAGAAATGCGATGACCTCGGCATCCGTAATCGGTTTGAGATGCAATCCGAATGCGGCGTTCAACGAAGTGACAAGGTGCTGCGTCCAAAGCGTATTCCAGACTACGCCGGCATGACCGTCAGAAACGATGGCGTTGTGCGGATCGTCGCCTGACGTATTGGTGATCGCCCAGCCAGGCGACAGATGCACCGTCTTGTAAAGCGGACGACCCTGACCGTCACGCGTGCCCCACAGGCTCCTGAACCACGCGCGATCGTCAAGAAAGTAGACACGGCGATCCGCCGCGGCCAGCTTGCGCAAGCCATTGTCGAAGAGACCCATGCCGGTGTCGATATTGGCTATCTCCCTGCCTGATTGCCATTTGTCGAATTCGTTCGACCCATCCGCATTGCTGAGCACACCTACAAGCACAACATAGGTATCCGGGTGGCGCCTGCGGATCAGGGCAACTGCCTCGCCGATTGCGTCGACACAGGCGTTGGTCAAGGCCCTCGGACGCGACGCAGTCCAATCACGGGATAGTTCGTCGAGGACGTCGTGCGCACCGATATCGTTGACACCGATCCGGATCAGCACGATGCCGCCTCTCCAGGCTTGCGGCTCTGTGTCCATCAATTCGACGAGACGAATTGCCTCGCGCAGTGGATGTCCCATCAGTTGGTTGCAGGTCGCGCCGCTCACGGCAAAATTGTAGCGGTAGTCATCTTTGGGAGGCGTGCGGGCGAGAAAACCGAAAGCTTCGTCGAAATAGGCGCGATACTTGCCGGTTCCCCAAGCCCCCCATTCGCCGAGATCGATCTGGTCGCCCCGCAGCCGGGCCAGCACCTCGGTCCACTGCCACGTGGTCGCGCGCCAAGGGCCCCCTCGATCGCCAGGATCGCCCAACATCAAGGTGTCATGGTAGGACTGGCTATCGGAATCCCCGAGCACCGCAAATCGTATCCTGCCAGATGGCACCTCCGACCCGGCAGCAACGGCGGGGGGCGGCCAGTGCAACAGCCCGGACACTGCCAGTTTGATAAGAACCAGGCCAGCCACGGTTAGTGCTCCGCAAAACGCGACTATTAACACTTTATGCAAACGGGACATAGCACGATTTCCAACGCAGCCTTTCGACACTTACTTTGTGTCAACCGTTGATTTTTCAGTTAGTGCCGACCGCTCGCGCTGGTCTCACGAAGTCAGTTCCGGCTGGCGAATCCGCGATCTCTTGCCCTCGAACAAGGCAAGAACCGGCTTCTCCAGGTACAGGTGAATACCCAGCGCAAGCGCAACCGCGAGGCCCGTCACGCAGCAGGCAGCCACATAAAGGCCGAGCGGCTTGTGAAACTCCCCAGATTTGATGGCCTTGGCGAACAGGATCATGAAAAATCCATGAGTCAGATAGAGTACATAGGACGCGTTGCCGAGCACGGTCAGGGCACGCCCTATGCGGCTACCTCTATCCTCCGTTCGCGCGAACGCGGCCACGAGGAGGGTCGCCGGAAGCCCCCAGGCCCACCATCTAAATGAGAACGGCAGGCCAAACGTTGCTTCAGTAGGTGAGGACACCGTAGCCCACCAAAAGAGCGCGACACATGTCACCGACACAATCCACTTGATACCGGGGCTTGATTCAGGCAGCCGCTTGCTTACCGAACCAAGAAAGATACCGCCCAGAAACTCGATCACAATTGGGCTTCCGTAATACTGGCCTTGCGCGGTGTCGCCGACCATATTGAGCGCTACGGGAACGCCCGCGAGCAGAGCGACAATCGCCACCACCTTGTACCTTTGCAACGGAAGACAAAGTGCGACCGTACAGATGAGGTAAAAGTAAAAATTCACAGACGAGCGTCCACGCAACGCCGATGACCAGGCCAGCCGATGTAGTGGGCGGAAGCAACAAGATCGACTCGCTCAGGCCTATTGCGCCAAGCTGCACATGCCGAAACGCAAGACGGCTGGAAGTCAGTGCAACGACAATAGCAAGGCACGCCCAATAAGACGGCATGATGCGCGTGAAGCGACGGGCGAAGAAGCGCTTGGCCGACGCTTGCGAGGAGAAACCCCCCGTTGTGTGCCACATCACCAGCCCGCTGATTACGAAAAAGATGTCGACGCCGCACGCTCCCAAACGCTGCACGGCGAGCGGGATGTGCGCCAGCGAGCTCCCCGAACTCTCTTCAAGGATATGGTGTGCCAACGCCGCAAAAGCGGCTACGAAACGCAAATGTTGCAGACCATCGAGTCTGGTATAGCGTTCCATATGGATAGCTAATAAATCCAGTGGATTGGAAAAAGCGGAAAACCGGCCCTGGTGGCTGCGGTTTTTGACCAAGGAGATCCGCAACTCATATCGGCGACGCTGGTCCAGGTCGGCGAGCTGTACGCGTTCGTCCAACTCGAGGCACCCGGCACCCTATCGGTGATATTTCCGCAAGTTTATAGAAGTGCGTGGTCTGCACACGCGAATTAACTGCTCGGGAACGTGGTATGGGTCACATTGTCTGGGCGCTTGCGCCTGCCCTCCCCCTTTCATCAGAATGAAAGGCAGTCTACGGGGTCAAATTCAATGACCTCTGTCATTCAAACTCCAGGAAACCTTTCCCAAGCATAGCCCAGCCTGTCGAGTTGGTCCGCCATGTGGCTCAGTCTATCGGTAGACCTGTCGAGATTGATGACGAATATCTTTACGGACTCTGGCAACGTGCTCCGTCGCACTCCCAATTTTGCGTCGCATGCGAATATCAGCGTCGGCGGTCGCCTCAGCACACGGCGCTGAAAGCCGTCAGCGATCATAAGAGGGTTTGCGGGAACCGTTCCGTGGATTGTCCAACAATTCCGTGGGAAAGGCAGTCTCGCAGCAATCGCGCGCCGCGAGTCCTGGCGGCCTGAGGGCCGGGGGCGCAAGCGCCGCGGGGGTGCACGAGCGTACGCAGGCGCACAAACAAGGCACGATCCGGCCGGCACAATTACATCCAACCTACATGCCGGACGGCCGCGTGCGCTGTTCCGGGATGGCCAATACTGCCACAGATCATGACCGCCAAGCCCAATCTCAAACGAAGCGCGATTTTCAATTTGCTGGGCAGTGTACTACCCCTTTTTGTTTCACTCGTCTGTACGCCGGTCTATCTGCATCACATTGGCGTGGAGCGCTACGGCATACTCGCCATTCTCTGGATGTTGCAAGGATATTTCGGATTCTTCGATTTCGGCTTTTCCTTCGCCACGTCCAACCGCATCGCGCAGCTTTCTCGAGCGACACCGGCCGAGCGGGAATCCGTATTCTGGACAGGGTTGCTGCTCAATCTCGGCTTCGGTCTCGTCGGGGCGCTCCTGTTATTTGCGCTCATGCATATCATGCTCGCCCAATTTGACATCGGCCCGATTCTGAGCGCGGAACTGAGGCCCGCACAGTCCTGGATCTGCGCCCTCGTCCCGCTCACGAACCTGACTGCCGCCTGCAATGGGGCTATGACGGGCCGCGAGCAGTTCGGCACCTGCAATTCAGTACAGTTTATCGTCGGAATGCTGCACCAGCTTGTTCCGATATGCGTTGCGATGGCCTTCGGGCCGAGCCTGCACTATCTCGTGTTCGCAACCCTGCTCGCCAGCGTGATGTCGCTCATCCTCACGTTCGGCACGATGGCCTATGTTTTCCCGCTGCGGCTTGCCGCGGGGCCCGACCGGCGGCATGTCCGGCAACTCTTTTCCTATGGCGCCTGGATTAGCATTACGAGTTTCGCAAACCCGGTGCTTGAGACAGCCGATCGCTTGCTGATCGGCCGCGTTCTTGGCGCCCAAGCCGTGACCTACTATCAGGTGCCGTTCAATCTTGCCGGACGCGCGCGTCTGGTGCCAAGCGTCATCACCCGTACTCTGTTCCCGCGTCTGTCTGCCCTGGACAGTCACGATGCCGCCCAACTTTCCCTCCTGGCCTTACGCGGACTCACGCACGTGATGACGCCGGCAGTCGTCTTCGGTATTTTTCTGATGCGGCCGTTTCTTTCGTTGTGGGTGGGGCAAGACTTCGCGAACAGGGCCGCCTCGGTCGGTGAGACCATTCTACTCGGCGTCTGGATCAATTCCCTCGCGTCTGTTCTGTCTTGCCACCTGCAGGCAAAGGGGCGCCCAGGCGTCGTGGCGCGGTTTCAGCTGGTCGAAACCGTGCTTTTCATCGCTAGCCTCTGGTGGGCGCTTCACGCCCTCGGTGTACTTGGTGCGGCACTTGCGTGGAGCGCACGTTGCGCGCTCGATGGTGCACTTCTCTTTTGGGCCGCGCATTTCGGCCGCGAGCATCTTCGCCAGCTCTGTGTGCCAGTGCTGTTGATTCTTGCCGCCTACGGAGGCTCGTTCGTTCTGGATTCGCTCTCGCTCGTGGGACTGACGGTCTGGATCGGTCTAACCTGCACGGCAATCGCATGGTCGATTTCCGCGGAACCTCGCGCGAGCACCCAAATCGTTCAGGTGCTCGCGTCTTTCTTCCAGCGCAATCGCGAGCGCATCAGGAAACGGAGAAATCCTCGGGAAGCCGGCAACGAGATAGCCTCCAACAGAGCAACTCGTGAATCCGGCCAGTAGCAACATGTCTTCCGGAAGCGATACCAGAAGCCACAATTTGCAGCGATGCGAGTTTCCGGAAGGATACGTTCAACGTCTCCACACATGCATCGGTTAAGGCCTGCGTATCAGGCCCCACTGAATCGGTGTATTGCGCGACGAAGTCTTCTCTTTCGAGAAGCAGAAAAAGCGCGTTGCGTTTCGACGCAAGAACAGCAGTACGACCGGTGGGACGCCGGAAGTTGGCTGTGGAGCGAAGGTCCGTTGATTTCCGTTTACAAACACATCGAAGGTCATCGATGCACCGGCGCCCAATGTGCACGCAGTGGTATTGAAAGTCACCTTGCCATCGAGCACATGCTTGCCGGTCGACCGGGGGGCGACGGTGCCGTTGAAAGCGCAGCCATCATTTGAGCCGGTAAATGTCCCATCGGACAGAACAGTCAGGGTAACGCTTGATCCGGACGTCTGTCCCGTCCAACTTCCCACCGCTTCCGCTATCGTTGCGGGTGTATCGAGTTGTAATTCCAGTTCGGACTAGACCTCCGGTACGACACGTTCAAAGTAATACCCGAAGTAACTATCAACTTCGTACTCTTCCTTAAAGGGTATGCGCATGCGGCGCTCCCTCAGGTCCCAGTGATCTCGCACCCGATAGCCATGGGCTTGCATGTCGGCGACCAGGCGCTCGATCGATTCCACACGGTACGGGCATACGGCGAACCCCAGATTCTGCAAGGTGAAGAATGCCTTTTCGGGATGCAGGGGTGTGATGTTAAACAAAACGTGACGCGGCGGGTGTGAAAGCTCTCCAATAAGCGAAGGCAGGCTGTATCCAAGATACTGAAGCGCGCCGGTACTAATGAGAACATCGAAGCCATCAACTTCGTGCGGCGTTTCGCAAAATTGCAGTGCTCCCAATTTGTCGCGTTCAGAAGCCAGGCGCCTGCCTGCGGCCACCACGTGAGGCAGGTCATGCACGCACCAAACCAGGCCGGCCGGAAATGAGATGTAATGCTGATATGCATAGTAGGCGAGACCGAGGTGGCCACCGAGATCAAAGACCCTGCGCCCACCTTCGTTCAGGATCCGATTGATCCAAAAGAGTGCTGGATAGTCGCATGTCGGCAGCGTGTGCAACTGATCCAGATAACTGGTGGTCACCGCTTCGACGTCGTAGGTAGACGGCAATCTCGCCGAAGAGATGCGGTGCGCCTCATTCAGCGCTTCTTGATATGTGCCGTAGACGCCAAAGTACAAGTTCCCACTACGATAGGGTTCGCGAAAATAGCGTCGGTACAGCGGTGCGCTTAAGAGCCTTATGATGGGGAATTCCGAGATCTCACGCGCAATGCGCAGTAGTCCTCGACGCAAGTGCTGCCGTCTCACGGCAGAATCGTTTGTGCTCATACCCTATCTCCTAGGCTAGCAGGATGTTGACTTGCGCACCGTGTAAAACGGGTGCGGAGGGCCGGGCGTTATGTAGATCGTGTTCGTAATCAAGGGCGCCCCGGTGATCCTGTGCTACCACGGGCACGTGCTGATGGAGAACCGCTCGGGGTTGATGGTCGGCGCCGCGGTCAGCCACGCCTACGGCTTCGCGGAACGCCCAAATGCGTTGCGCCTTCACGCCACCGCGCCGGCTGGGATGGCTGTCAGCGGTTACGACGTGCTGCTTGAAGAGAGTTTCGGAATCGCGCAAACGGTCGTCCGTGAGGATCACGGGTATCGCGTTGTTGATCGGATCGCCGATGAGGCCGCGCTCACAAAGACGATTGAGTGCATCGCAACCGAAGCTCTTCCAGGCGCGGCTCTGATCGCACAAGGTTAAATAAAGGGGTGCGAGGATAGTGTCGCCAATCGCAACTGAGTCGAGATTCATAGCGTTCATC
Source organism: Paraburkholderia silviterrae (assembly GCF_004353915.1). Lineage (GTDB taxonomy): Bacteria > Pseudomonadota > Gammaproteobacteria > Burkholderiales > Burkholderiaceae > Paraburkholderia > Paraburkholderia silviterrae. The sequence goes on from NZ_SMRP01000023.1 coordinate 30,207, forward strand.
CGGATACCATTTAGGCTCCTGCACAAAATCATCCAAGGCTCGCGAGAATGTTATCGGCCGACTTGCTCCAAACGAACGGCCGAGGATTCGCGTTATAGACGGCGAGATAATGCCGGAGCGCATCCTCAAGCTGCCACGTCTCACAGACATGGCGCACCTTCATAGGTTAGAGAACACTGCTTGTAGCCTACTACCCCGCCCGTCGGCCACATGTGCGGTGACAAACATCCACATCTATGTGGACGTTCACCCGAAATTGACCATCGTCTATACACAAATCCGCCCGCAGCGTGACGTCCGATAACGCCACGCACTCGCACCAATGACGGGAGGTCATCTCGCCGCTGCCGTTCACTTTTAGTGCAGCATCGTTTCTTCGCAAATGCCGCGCAGGGGAACGCCTCACTGGTCACCTCCAGCAGGCTGCGCTCGATCTCGAAGGCCTCTTCACCCGTGGGCACTGCGAGGCCACAGCGCAAGAGCAACTTCAGTCCTTCGAGACACTCGGCGGGCAACGCCGAGAGGCTGGCCCAGGATGCGCTTTTTTTACGTGGCTCGCGCCGCAAGCATTACCGGTTGGCCGCTTTCACCGCCTCCAACAGGTCTCGTGCTGCCTGTTTCCAGGTAAAAGCGGCAGCCTGCCGGCGACCATCCGCGATCAACGATTGACGCACCGCTTCATCGTCGAGCACCATTCGAATCTTTAAAGTCCACGCGTGCGGGTCGAAGGCGTTCGCATAAAGCGCGGCGTCGCCACAAACCTCAGGAAGCGCACCGAGCGGAGCAGCCACAACTGGACAGCCGAGCGCCATTGCCTCTAATGGCGGCAAGCCAAATCCTTCTGTCAGTGAAGGGAAGGCAAGCGCCCCAGCGTTGCTCAGCAACCCTACGAGCTCCGAATCGGAAACGCGGCCGGCGAATCGCACGTTCGGAGGCACCATGTGCCCGAGCGCTTCGAAGTTGGCTTTGGTCGCGCCACCGAACAGCACAAGCGCAACATCGTGAAGCGCCGGCGAGGCAAAGGCCTTGAACAGCATGGCAATGTTCTTGTGCCTCTGGGTGTTTGCGAGCGCAAGCACATAGCGCCTCGGCTCGAGTTCCAAAATCGCAAGCGGCCGCTCGTCAGGCTGCAGCTGCAAGATATGGTCACATCCATTATGTATGACCATAATCTTTTCGGCGCGGGCAATGCCATATCGCACGAGTTCATTTTTTGAGAACTCGGAAACTGTGAATATAACTTTGTGCCGTCTGCCAATGAAAAAGAACTGAAACTTGTACCACAGCCGAAAAGGCATGGAATAGGACTCTGGCGCGGAATAGACCTGAGCGTCATGTATCATCGTCGCGGAGTCGCGATGCAGCAGTGGTCCCAGGTTGCAGAGATTGAGAATGAAGTCCTTTCTGCGCGCAATCGGAAGGTAGCATTGCTCCCACGCTATGCGGTGCATCCTGCGAGCCAATGGATTTTCGCGAATGCACAGAATGTTACGGTAAGGCGGGACCTTCATGCTATTTCTGATCACCAGCGCATAATCGAGGCCGTTACCGGTTTGTTCTGCAATCAAGGCATCCGTCGCGGCGATGAGCTGTTCGGCTACTCTGTGCACACCCGTTGGTGCTGCCCCGAAGAACTTGCCGTTGAACGCTATTGTTTTATATTCAGCAGTTCTCACAGCTTCTCCGCTCGCTCAGGCGTCAGTCTGCCTCGCACACAGTCCCAAAAGCCGATCAGATTGCCGCTCAGGCGGCCACGACGGTCGATCCAGGGCTCCGGCGCGAGACTTCGCACAAAATTGCTGACGACATTGCGCGAAACATGATGGAGCGCATCGCGCAAAGACATCGTCTTCCTGCTCACCAGGTAGAGCGGATTGACGACCTGCGAATAGCCCAATTTGCGCCCGGACACCCTTCCCCCCTTGGTTCCCAAGTGCACTCCGAGTGCGGTATTGATGTGAACGACGCGACCGCCCCTGTTCCAGATCTGGCCACCGAAATCCCGATCCTCCTGCCAACCGTAGAGCACGAGGCGCTCGTCAAAGCGCAGGCCGGCAATGCTACTCGCCCGGAACGCCATGTTGCACCCATAGGGACCAGCGGTAGGCACCGCACTCAACTGCTCCGTGATGGCGCTCGCCCGCGCGAGAATTGCCCGTCCCTGTTCGAAAGAATAGCCCGGCCCGTGAATGCCGTCCGCGAGTAGTGTTCCAGTAACACAAGCGATAGTGGGATCGCTATCCAGCGCATTGAGGATTTCCGAAATCCACGTGCAATGCATCAGGAAATCATCGTCCAGAAAAATCACGATGTCGAAGCCATCGGGCACATGATTCAACGCCGTATTACGTTGCGCGGTGAGGCCGGGTGGTCCCTTGACCACGAGCAAACTGGGGTGATCGGCAAGATCGCCGACATCCTCGTGCGACACGCAGGAGACGATGATCAGATCTGGCCTTACAGTCTGCACATCGACGGAGGCGATCACATGCTTAAGGAGTTCGGCGCGGCCCCGCGTGGCGAAGATCAGGCAAATTCTTGATGCTTTTCCGGGCGACGGCTGACCTTTCTTTTCGGACATGATTTCTCGCGGGTTGAGACTCGAATCCATCATTCACCTCGTGGTTCAAAAGTCCATGGCAGTCCATCGCTCGAGCTCTGAACGCGCGTCTTGGTGCAGGCAGCGAGAGTGCGCCCGCTGCGGCCGCAAGCAAGTAGAAGCACGTGCCGAGATCGAACACCGAGCTCGCAGCCGAAGCGACGATCAACGCCGAAATCGCGCTATGTCGCGCCGCATAGCAAACGGCACGTTCGGTGAACGGGTAATGGGCCGGCACCGGCGAAAGGACAGATTTGCCGATAAAAAATCCGTAGCAGATCACCCCCACGATACCGAGGTTTGCCAGCAGCGCCACCAGGAAACTCGACGCGCGAATGCTGCCGAGTCCGACACCTATCCCAAAGGTATCGAGGAAGTTGGTCACACCTTGAGCGTTCCACCCCATTCGCTCGACGCCCGATGAGCTACCGGCCTTGTTGAATATCGTGGTGTCGACGAATTGCGTGAGCGCGTCCGCCACCGCCGGTAGAAAAAGTACAACGTAGAGCGCCCCCAGCACGCCCATGCAGAGGGAGAAGGCCCACATACGGTTCTTGCGCGCGCAAGCGGCACGCGCAATGAGGTGAGGCCGGCTAAACAGCAGTACGACCAGATACCCGCCCAGCCCAACATAGGCTGTCCCTGAAGTGGACAGCAGGAGCAGCATTCCCGACGCGGCAGCAAGCACGCCAGATAGTTTCGGCCGAAAGCCGACCAGCCAGAGATTGAGACAGAAGACAAAGAGCGGGAGCGTGAAACCCGAAAAACTCGAAGTTTCACTGAACGTACCGCTGATGCGTACCAATCCGCCCATCTCGGCGCCAGGCATGTAAGCAAACTGTGCTGTCTTGACGAACGCAAGCGCATCGACGCCAACAGTGTGCGACGCGATATCGATCATGCCTGCGAGCACATTTAGCGCAGTGAGCAGGAGAATCGCGTTCGCGAGCGTGCGGTACGCACCGCGAAATTGCAGAAACGCATACATACAGCAATAAATCAGGGTGTCTGCAATGCAATAGATGGCCTGCGACAAATTTCCGGCAACGGGGCCGAGCGGGCGCAGCAGGACATCCTGGCCGGCACCCGTAGCATCGCGATCGACAGGAAACACTAGCGTAGAACCGCCCAACAGGCGCGGCAGCACGATGGCGCCCGCGACACCCCACACGCAGGTACAGAGCAGCCAGAATCCTGGCTTGTCCAGCGAGAACGCATCGATCAGCTTTCGCCCACCGACCAGATTGAAGGCCCTCAGTGCAAAGAAGGCTAGAAAGAGTTGAGCCGGCATCACGCCGGTACCGCCCAACGACAGCGCAATCGCGCATCCGAGCAACGAATACACCGCGATCCCGTAGATCACGCCGCGATACGATGCATAGAGCGCCGCCAGGCCGCTGACGATTACCACGATCCCGAATATCGACAGTCCCACTTGCCTCACCCCCATCCGTTCACCACACGCCTGCGCGTGTGCAAACGATCTCGTCTTTGCGCCATCTCATGCAGAACGCCACTGCCGGGTCGGCGGCTTGCTCGCGAACGCCTCGCTGGCGTCCATCGCGCGCTCGACGACACTCAGAAATTCGCGCCTGAAACGCTCTGTCGTAAAGCGCATGGCATTACGGCGGCAGACTTCCGGACGCAACGCCGGGTGCTGCTCGAAGCGCTCCACCGCGTCGACGATGGACGCCACGCTCTGCTCGCTGAAAAAGAGTCCCGTGCCGCGCTCCGGGTCCGGCGATTCGACGACGATCTCCCGCACACCTCCACGGCCAAACGCAATGACCGGGGTACCGCACGCTTGCGCCTCGACCACCGAAATGCCGAAGTCCTCTTCTGCTGCGAAGACGAACGCGCGCGCACGCTGCATGTAGTCCGCCAGCACCGCGTCCGGCTGATAGCCAAGCACCGTCACGTTGCATGCCGCAGCTGCACTGGCGCGCGCCAGATCGGGGCCGTCGCCGATCACTACGAGACGACGCGAGGGCATTGACGCAAACGCTTCAATGATGAGCGGAACGCGCTTGTAAGGCACCATGCGCGAGGCAGTAAGATAGAAGTCCTCATGTTGCGTGCGCATTTGGAACCGTTCGACGTCGACCGGTGGATAGACCACGACGGCTTCGCTGCCGTAGACCTTTCGGATGCGCCGCCCCACGAAGGCCGAATTGGCGACGAACGCGTCGACGCCACACGCGGTACGCTGGTCCCAGATGCGCATGTAGTGAAGCAAGGAACGCACGATCCAGTTCTTCACTCCGTGCTGCAGGCCGGCTTCGGCCAGATATTGATGCTGCAGATCCCACGCGTAGCGAATAGGTGAATGCACGTAACTCACATGTATCTGATCTGGACCGGTTAGCACGCCCTTTGCCACGGCATGGCTCGACGAAATCACGAGATCGTAAGCTGAGAGGTCGAACTGCTCGATCGCCAGCGGCATGAGCGGAAGGTAGTGGCGAAACGATCTGCGCGCTCGCGGAAGATGCTGGATGAACGAGGTGGTCGCATGTTTTCCGCCCAATGCACCCCGCTGCGACTCCGGAAAGAAGTCGACGACACTGTAGAGATCGGCCTGCGGAAACAATTGAAGAATCTGCTCAACGACCTTCTCCGACCCCGCATAGGTGACGAGCCAGTCATGCACCAGGGCCACCCGGCCGAAACGGCGCGTGTCGTTAGCAAATGCGGGAGCGAGAGTTACATTAGCCACGGCGAAATCTCCTCGATCAACTTGACGACGGAGGCGCGCCAGGTCAGCTCCTCGGTCCGCGCGCGACCGCGCTCGCGCAAACACGCACGCAACGCGGCGTCGCCCGTAATCCGTTCGAGCAGTTGCGCGAGTTCAGCAGGATTGTCCGGGGAGGTGTACAGAACGGCATCCCCGCACGCCTCCTGCACGGCCGGCAACCGCGAAGCGACGACGGGACAGCCGAGAGCTAGTGCCTCGACAGGCGGCAGCCCGAAGCCCTCGTAACGCGACGGGTAGACGAAGCACGCTGCGCGCCGGTAAAGCGCGGCCAACGCGCCATCGCTTACATAACCGAGGTACTTCACGAACCCCGGCAACGCGTCCTGACCCGTGCCATAAACCCGCGAATCGCCTCCACCCACTACCACGATGTCGAATTGTGCGTTGCGGATGAGGCGCGCAGCCTCGGCGACGAGTTGAAAGTTCTTGTGCCGGTTGAGGCTTCCCACAGCAAGCACGAATGGACGCCCGTTCAGCGTGTGCGCCACTTTGTCTTCATCCTGTTGCACACGCAACATATGCTCGCCGCTCTCCGACACCACGCCGATCTTTCCCGCTGGAATCCGATAAGCGTCGCATAGCTCGCGCCGCGAAAATTCCGACACGGTGATCACACGCTGCGATACGCGGCCGATGCGCGGCGCCATCAGGCGGTACCAGGCAACAAAGGACCTGCTGTAGCTTTCGGGAACACGCGCAGGCGCCGCATCGTGCAGCACCGTCACCTGGCGTCGGCACAGCAGCGGCCCGGAATTGCAAAGATTGAGCAATAGCCGCCCGCGCGCTGCCTGCGGCAACGCGAACTGCTCCCAGCGCAGACCGCCACCTTTACCGCTTGCCCGAAGCCCGATATGCCGAAACGGATTCGCCATGCCAGCCAGTGCCTCGGGCACGACGATTTCAGCCCGCACTTCGGCAACGATCGTTTCGCGCGAATCGAGCAACTGATCGAGTGCCCGAAGAGTCTCGAATGCGAAACGATCGACCCCGGTCGCGCGGCGTCCGAGGAAGCGGCCATTGATCAACAGATTGGGAGGATGTACGGGTTTCATCGACGGCTTCCAGGGCATCGCTCGGGCCCGGTCGTCTTCCGTACGCAAAGTCACCGCGACACAAAGCCGGATTAGACGGGTCACGTCATGCAAGTCATATGGTCCAGAGTGTGAACGGCCCGCATCGCTAACAATGTTCGCCGCCGCTCATCCCGGGTCAGTTTGCGAACAGCGCCGCGTTGGTCATGGTCTGCACTTTCTCTTCAAGGCCTGAAAGCACTCGCTAAGGTTTCCTCACGGTCATGACGTCCCACGACACGGCGCACGAAATCATTCGTGCAGGAAACCATGACCTTGCGAGGGGGGTTATCTGCACGGCGTGACGCCACTGCAGAAGGGGCCAGCGCACTTACTGGTCCGTCGACCCCACGTCCTTCGCGAAGCCGTAACTCGTATAGCCGTATGCGCCGTACTCGTTGCCATAGCGGCCCGGACGCGATGTCATGTCGTTGAAGATCACGCCGCGAATCGGCACGCCAACCTGTTCGAAGCGGCGCACGGACTCTCGCAGTTCAGCCACGCTCGTGGCACCCTGGCGCGCGACCACGAACACCGTGCCTGCGAGCTTGCCGACGATCCCCGCATCCGCGACCGGCAAAATAGGCGGCGCGTCGATCAGCACGAGGTCATACGCATCATTGGCCCAGATCACGAACTCATTGAAACTGTCTTCGCGCAGCAGCTCGCTGGCATTGGTCACATAGCCACCCGTCGCGACGAAGTCGACGCCCGGCATGACTTCGCGATGCACCGTCTCGCCGAAGTCCTGCCGGCGCTCGACAATGTCCGTGACGCCAGGGGCGCTCGGCACGCCCAGGTAACGGTTCAGTGAGCCGCGCCGCAGATCGGCGTCGACCAGTAGCACCCGCTTGCCCGATGCGCCAAACACGGACGCCAGATTGACGGAAACGAACGACTTGCCCACCATCGGCGTGGGCCCCGCCAACAGCACGACATGATTGGCCGCATTCTGCAGCGAATATTCGAGCGCGCTGCGGAAGCTGCGCAGACTTTCGACTGCCGCGTCGAACACGGCCGTATGCGCGAGCACCGTGTTCGCACCTGGCTCAGCGCGCGGCAGGCGCCGCGCAATCGACTGTTGAATGCGGCTGCGCGGTACGGCCGCGAAAACGGCCAGCCCCGTCCCCACTTCAATTTCGTCCACCATGGAAACGCCGCGGTTGAACCTCTGACGCAACAGCACGATGCCGACACCGACAAACAAACCGCTAAAGAACGCCGCGATCACCAGGACGGCGCGCTTGGGCCGAACCGGGCGTTCCCCGGGCACTGCGGCGTCGATCATGCGCACGTTCGACACGCGGCCGGCCTTGAGCAGACGCATCTGCTCGCGATTGTTCAGCAGATTCGTGTAGATGTTCGTATCGACCGTCACTTCCCGCTGCAGGCGCACTAGGCCTTGCTCGATCGGCGGCAGCGCGCGCGTCTGCCCCACAAGCTCGCCCAGCGACTTCTGCGCTTCGGCCAGTTGCCCGTCGACAGCGACCAGGGCGGGATTGTCCGGGGTGAAGCGGGCCATTAGCAGCGCGCGCTGTTGGCGCAAATCGGCGATGCGCTGCTGGGCGAGCGCCGAACTCTGCAACAGCGCCGTAGCTTCGGCGCCCAGATTCACCGCGGCATGCTGCGAGCGGAACGTGTTGTACTCGTTCTCGGCCTTTTCAAGCTGGGCCTTGAGCAGCGGCAGTTGCTGGTCGAGAAAGGCAATAGACTTCTGCGCTTCCTCCTGCGTACGCTGCGCATTCTGCCGTATGTATTCGTCGCCAATCGCATTGAGAATGGTACTGTTCAGAATGGGGTCGTCACCCTCCATAGCAACACCAATAACATCGGACTCCTTTCCTTTTTCAGAAATCAGCAGCGCGGTCTGCAGAGCCTGGATTGCACTCAATTCGGATAGGCGCATCAGATCAAATGTCGTGCCTGGCTGCCCGTCGATGCGGTTCACCAACAGATCGATTGCACCGCCCACAGCCGGCTGGTGCAGCGCTTCGCCCACACGCCCTTCGAGCATCAGGCTGCCGGCGGTGAGCGTGTAGGCGCCGTCGCCCCGGTAGGTCAGGATGAATGGCCTGCCGTACATGCGCTCCGGCACGTCGAATTGCGTCACGTCGATGGCTTCGTCGGTCCACGCGTAGCCGCCCCAGCCGGACCAGCCGGCCAGGTTCAGATGGCGCGCGGCCCAGCGGCCCACCACCGGAAAATAGTGTGGCGCCGCGTGGATATAAAGCTTCGTCGCATTCACGGCAGACGATACGACCAGCCGCGAGCGCAGCACCTCCATCTCTGCCGTGGCTTCGGTCTTGACCGCAAACTGTGCCGAAAGATCGGCGAGAGCCGTTTTTGCGGGGTTCTGCCCCTCCTCCACCTGAATGAGCATGTCCGATTCGTAGACAGCAGGCGCCAGTAGCGCATACGTGCAGCCGATCAGCGTGAAAATCGCCGTGACGATCAGGATCGTCTTGCGGCCCGCGTATAGCACGTCGAGCAGATTGCTCATATGCCCGCCCTCAGGCGCTTGAGGCAAAACCACTTCTGCTGGCCCTTCAAGCATGTAATCGCGCTGAATCATTTTGTCCTCTTCATACGGTGACGCGCCGCCATGGCGGGCGCGCGTTCATGCCGGCATCAATAGCCCACCGCGCGGGAGGCCGCGGCGGCTTGGGTCGTCGGTAAGATCAGGCTGATGACACGGCTCCACTTCACGAGAGCAGACGTATCGACGAACACGACATCGTTGGGCTTGAGATCGAACGAATCGGCCGTAGCCATTGCGGCGGCATTGCTGGCGTCGAGGTGGAACACGACCGGCTTGCCGGTATCGCGTCCGCGCACGACATAGACCTGAGAGGCATCGCCCGACGCCTGGTTAATCCCGCCCGCGTTGCCGATCGCCTCGTTCAGTGACATATGTCCGTTGTTGAAGACCACGCCGCCCGGGCGCTCCACTTCGCCGACCACGAATACCTTGCTGTCCGTCTGCGCGTAGACACGCACGAGATCGCCGTCACCCAGCATGACGCGATCGGGATTGAAACCCTTGCGAATCATTTCCGGCATGTCAACGTTCACCGTGGTGTCGCCGCGCGTCACCGCGACATGCGAACGGTCGGCGTTGGCGGTGAAACCGCCCGCCCGGTTGATCGCCTCGGGCAAGGTCATGGGTCTGTCGTTGAGCACCTCCACACCCGGCGTCTTGACCTCACCATCCAGATACACGCGCTTGCTGCGGTACGTCTGGATGCGCACAGTGACCTGCGGCTCGCGCACGTAGCGCGCAAGCTTCGCCGCAAGGGCGTCGCGAACGCCCATCTCCGAGAGACCCTCGACCTTCATCGGACCAATATAGGCATACTGAATATAGCCGTTGGTGTCGACGGTATAGCCCGGCGCAACGGTATTGGCCCCCGCGGCGCCGTCGCCGCCGCCGCCCGTCGGGGGCAAGTTGAGTTCGGGATGGTCCCAGACCACAATGCTGAGAATGTCGCCAGGCCCGATCTCGTACGGCTTGGGGTTGGAAAAAAGCTTCTCGACATCCGCGGGAATTCCCTTGGGCCGCTGCGCGGCTTCTTTTTCCACCAGCTGGCCCGTGATCTCGATGACCTGGCCGGATGGCGCACCCACGACCCCCTTGGCCACTACGCTGTCCGGCACCGGCGCACCGGATGTCGTGCTAGCCGCGACGTCGGCGCCACCCCGCGGCGCGTTGAACGTCATGCCCGGCGACAGGGCGCAACCGCTCAGCCCCGCGAGCGCCAGCCACACGACACACCTCGCCTGGCGGCGTAACGCTCCAAACGCTGCACAATTGTGCGCGATGCGCGCGAGCGTAGCTCCGCTCGATTCCTTCGCATTCAGTCCCATTGCGATACTCCAATTCCCGCTACATCCAACCCCGTTGCAGACGTGCCGGCTCGTTCCCGATCGCTCCGGGAAGCTGGCATCCTTATCCGGCGCAGCGTCTTTGTTCTGCTCAATACGCGCCGTTACCGCGAATCACCACGAAGAACGTCTTGAACAGGATTCCCATATCCGTGTGGAAGGTCCAATTCTTCACATAGGCAACGTCGAGCAACACCCGTGTCGCGTAGTCAATGTCGTTGCGCCCGCTCACCTGCCACAGGCCGGTGATGCCCGGCGTCACCATCAGGTAGTACTGACTGGCCTCGCCGTAGCGCGCCAGTTCCTGGTCGATAATCGGCCGCGGGCCGACAAAGCTCATCTCGCCGCGCAGAACATTCCAGATCTGCGGCAATTCATCGAGACTCGTGCGGCGCAGAAAGTGGCCGATCCGCGTCACGCGCACGTCGTTCTTGAGCTTGAATTCGCGCTCCCATTCGGCGCGCGCCTCGGGATCGCTCGCGAGCAGCTCCTTGAGTACCTGCTCCGAATTCACCACCATCGAACGAAACTTCAGACAACGGAATGTTTTGCCGTGACGCCCGATTCGGGTGTGCCCGTATAACACCGACCCGCCATCACACCGGACCAACAGTGCGATGACAATGAGCACTGGAGAAAGTACGATGATTCCTCCCACTGCGGCGACGATGTCGAAGACCCGCTTCATGGCATGCCCCAGGACGGCACGGCGCACTGCGCTGCGCGGCGCGACCTCGAGCGGCTCGCGGCGCCACCACGCACGCGTGAGCCGCAGCACGCTGAATTCTGCAAAGAACAGCGTGTGCGACGCCAGCAGCGCAATACCTGTAGTCAACGTCCAGTAGATGAACCACGGCAACGCGAGCAGATGATCGTGATGAATCGCGTAGAGCAGCACGAGGCCACAGAACTGCACCGCGAGCCAGGCGAGGGCGGTGCGGCCCGCAACACTGAAAAGCGAACGGCTGCCGCGCGAGCCGTAGGTCCCGCAAGCGGGGAACACGGACAAGGCGAGCGCTGCGCAGAACGCCACCAGCGTTGGGTCGGGGTGATGCACGGCACCCGCCAGCGCGAAATTCGGGTTCAGGTGGACGGCGCATATAGCGCCAAGCACAATCAGCGCGATGTCGATCGCGCGCTGCGTTAGCTCATACATATCCCTACCCCAGTGCGAGTCGTATTCGTCAGACTTTCATGGTCGGTCGCAGTCGTCGGCTGCAAACGAACGACCTGATAAGCCACAGCAACACATTACGAAACGAGCAATCCTGGAACCGTGCGCAATCCCACCAACTTCGTATGATCGTTTTCAAATCCCGCTTGATCGCTGAACGCTCTGGGTAAGACGATTGCCTATTTCGCAGACGAATATGGCCTGTGCACGGGAGGTGGATCTGCAAGTGCTGGTTATGCATTTGGGGCTCGTGCGGCTCGCCCCGCTTTAGGTATATGCACGCGTGATCTGTGTCGCCAGCGTGACCTGCGTTGCAAATGGAATGCGAGCGTTGCTCGTCATGCCCGCCCGTGCGCCGTCCCACACACGAGCTCGCCGCGACACGTCAAAATGGCTGCGCTGCACAAGCAACGGTTCAGCGACGCCCGCATGAGGCAAGGTGCTCGAAGCCGGCGGTCGCCCCACGCGAGGAATATGTCGTGAAGGATCCCGTAGTAATCTCGACCTGGCTGCTCGCTCACACAACCATCTCGGATGAATCACGACACCGGCGCATCGCAAAGGCGCGCATAGGGTTTGGTACGTGCATGGCGAATATTCTCGCGACGGCCCTTGTCGCGCTCGCGTGCGCGTCGTCGGCGCAAGCTGGCGATGCGGTGCGCGCCATGTCCGCCGACGCCTTCATCGAGACGCTTGCCGTCAACACGCACGTCAATTACACAGACGGTGCTTACGCGAATGTGCACAACGTCGCCGACGATCTGGCATGGCTCGGCATTCGCCATGTTCGCGACGCGTCGCCCGCCAGCGGCGCCGCGCCGTTCTCGAGCTATGTCTATCTCGCGCAGCGCGGCATCAAGTTCGACTTCCTGATTCACCAGAACATTGCGGAGTCGATCGAACAAATCAAGCGCCTGAGCATCGCGGTACCGGGCCGCGTCGCGTCCGTCGAGGGCTTCAACGAGATCGACAACTGGCCGGTGACCTATGGCGGCCTAACCGGCCCCGCCGCCGGACTCGCCGCCCAACACGAGCTCTACACGCGCGTACACGGTGCTCGAGAACTTGCGGGCGTGGCGGTCTACGACCTCACCGGCTACGCGACCAAGCCCGTCGAAAGCCGCGCGAACGCCGCCGACTACGCGAATCAGCACTTCTATCCGCAGAATGGCGAACAACCCTCGTACGAAGCGAACGGCGACAAATGGCTGGGCTACGCTATCGAAAACGTCAAGAAGTTCGAACTGCCGATAGTGATCACCGAATTCGGCTACTTCTCGTTGCCGCAGTCGGGCTGGTACATGATTGGCGTCGACGAGCCAACGCAGGCGAAAGGCGTGCTCAACGGCTACATGGATGCGGCAGCGGCAGGCGTGAAGCGGACCTACGTCTACGAACTGCTCGACCAAAAGCCCGATCCGGAGAACAAGAGCAGCGAGATGCACTTCGGACTCTTTCGCAACGACAACAGCCCAAAGCGCGTGGCTCAAGCAATCCATGATCTCACGTCGATTCTGCGCGCCGACTCCGGGCATCAGGTCAACGGGGCAGCACATGGCGCGCTGGCCTATTCGTTATCCGGCATGCCGGTGTCGGCAAACAGCCTGCTGCTGCAGAAGAAGGACGGCCGCTTCGTGCTGGTGCTGTGGAACGAAACGCGGATCTGGGACCACGCGACAGGCACGCCGCTCAGCAGTCCGCCCGCAAATGTGGAAGTCGACTTCGGAACGATGGCAAGCCGTGTCGATATTTACGATCCGAGTGTGTCGGCAGCACCGCTCGCCAACCATCGGGACGTGCGCAAGCTCGGTGTAGCCGTACCTGACCACCCGCTCCTGCTGGAAGTGACGCTCGCTGGCGCACCCCGCTCTTGAGCCTTGTTGAGCTGTTAGTGCCTCACGAAATCACGCAGTGCAAAAAACGGCCGATACACGCCGGGACACGCTGCATAAAGGAACATCCGGATGCGAAAGCCGAGCTTCAGATGCGGTCTGCGCAGTGCCAGCGCGAGGCGCGCGGCAAATCCAGACGCTGCGATGAGATCGCGCACGTAGCGTTCGCGCGCAAGCTTGGGCACGAGGAGCGCGCGCATGCGCTCGCCTGGTTGTGGGCGATGAGCCGCATCGACACGAGCGGGCGCTCAGCGTCGTTCGCGGGAGGCTGCCCGGTGCGTTCGGCGTGCCGGTGATCTTGAGCGCGATGTTGAGCGTGCTCCTGGGGCATCGGCAATAAAGCGCCCGCGAGCGCGGGCGCAATGGCGGAATAGGTTTGACGCAGCGGTGGCCCTTCAATGGGCGCCTGACCCGGCGTGGGCGCGCCATACTATCACGCGTATTCGCCGCCGCCGAAGCGCCAGAAACACGCATGGCGGGCAGCCGCCCCCCTTTAAAGCCCGGCTGCCTCCACCCCGGCGCTGGCCATCGCGAACACGGGCTCGCCTTGCACGGCGCGCGCGATCCACCCCTCGGCGCCCGCGAGATCGATGCCTTGCGCCACGAACCACGCGTCGTCGTAATAGGTCGACCGATAGCGCTCGCCGCTGTCGCACAAGAGACTCACGATCGAGCCCGATTCGCCGCGCGCCTTCATGCGCTCGGCGAGCCAGAGCACACCGACGAAGTTCGTGCCCGTCGAGCCGCCCACGCGCTTGCCGAGGCGCCCGGCGAGGTAGCGCATGGCCGCGAAAGACAGCGCGTCGGGCACCTTGACCATGGCGTCGATGCAGGTGGGAATGAACGAGCGCTCCACGCGCGGGCGGCCGATGCCTTCCACGCGCGAGCCGGTCTCGAGCGTGAGCCCGGCCTCGGGCCTGCCCGCCACCACGCTGCGGAAATAATCGAAGAACACTGAGTTCTCCGGGTCGGCGCACAGCACGCGAGTAAGGTGCCGCCGATAGCGCACGTAGCGCCCGAGCGTGGCGATCGTGCCGCCGGTGCCGCCGCTCGAAACGAGCCAGGCGGGCACGGGATGCTCTTCGGCCGCCATCTGCCTGAAGATCGATTCGGCGATATTGTTGTTGGCGCGCCAGTCGGTCGCGCGCTCGGCGTAGGTGAACTGGTCCATGAAGTGGCCGCCCAGCGCTTGCGCGATGCGGTGCGACTCCTCGTAGATCTCCGAAGCCGTGTTCACGAGGTGGCAGCGCCCGCCATAGAACTCGATTTCCTCGATCTTCATGCGCGAAGTGCTGGCCGGGATCACCGCCACGAACGGCAGCCCGAGCAGGCGTGCGAAATAGGCTTCGGAGATCGCGGTCGAGCCGCTCGACGCCTCGACCACGGTGCTTTTCTCGTTGAGCCAGCCGTTGCACAGCGCATAGAGGAAAAGCGAGCGCGCGAGCCGGTGCTTGAGGCTGCCGGTGGGATGGCTCGACTCGTCCTTCAGATAGAAGCGCAGGTCGGGATAGCCGGGCAGGTCGAGCGGGACGAGATGCGTGTCGGCGGAGCGGTTGAAGTCCGCGTCGATCTTGCGGATCGCTTCGCGAACCCAGGCGGAATGGGGCATGGGCGAAATCCGTTGGATGAGGGTCCGGCCATCATGGCACAAGGGCACGCGCGGGGCGCCCAGGATGCGCGCCCTGGCGCCAGCTTCACGGGCAGCACTGGTCGCGCGCCGAAAGCGCCACGCCGCCTTTGTATAATCCCGGATTCCCTCTTCTCGCCCTGCGTTCACCTTTCATGCTTAGTTTCGCACTCGGCTTTCTTGTCTCGCTGCTGGTCACGCTGCTGATCGTGCGTTATGCGCATCTGCATGAAAGGTTCTCCGTCGACTCCGACCTTGCGGGCGTGCAGAAATTCCACGTGCGCCCCGTGCCGCGCATCGGCGGCACAGGCATCCTGGTCGGCCTCGTGGTCGCGGCGGCGCAGCTGCATTTCGCGTATCCGGCCGTATCGGGCGGCATCCTCGGCATCGTCGCGTGCGGCATGCCCGCGTTCGCCTCGGGGCTCGTCGAGGACCTCACCAAGCGCGTCTCGCCGCTTGCGCGCCTCATCTGCACCATGGCCGCCGCCGCGCTCGCATACTTCGTGCTCGGCATCGCGGTCACGCGCATCAGCGTGCCGCCGCTCGACTTCCTGCTCTCGTACGCGGCCATCTCGTGCGTCATCACCGTGCTGGCCGTGGCGGCGCTCGCCAACGCGATCAATATCATCGACGGCTTCAACGGCCTCGCCTCGATGGTCGCGTTCATGATGTTCGCCTCGCTCGCCTACGTGGCGTTCCAGGTGCACGACGCGGTCGTCCTCTCGGCCTCGTTCATCATGATGGGCGCAGTGCTGGGCTTCTTCATCTGGAACTTCCCGGCGGGCCTGATCTTCCTCGGCGACGGCGGCGCCTACTTCATCGGCTTCATGCTGGGGGAGCTGGCGATCCTGCTCGTGATGCGCAACCGCGACGTGTCGGCGTGGTATCCCGTGCTGCTGTTCATGTACCCGATCTTCGAGACCTGCTTCTCGATCTACCGGAAGAAGTTCGTGCGCGGCATGTCGCCGGGCATTCCCGACGGCGTGCACCTGCACATGCTCGTCTACAAGCGCCTCATGCGCTGGGCCGTCGGCGCGCGCACCGCGCGCGAGCTCACGCGCCGCAACTCGCTCACCTCGCCCTACCTGTGGCTGCTGTGCCTCGTCGCCGTAATTCCGGCCACGCTGTTCTGGCGTCACACGCTGCACCTGTTCTGCTTCGTGGTGGTGTTCGCGCTCACTTATGTCTGGCTCTATGTGAGCATCGTGCGGTTCCGCTCGCCCAAATGGCTCGTGGTGCGCAAGCGCCATCGCCGCACCTGAGCAAATGGACATCTAGCGGGAAAACGCGCGCAACTGCGCGCAAAAAACCGGCCGGCGCCGCGCCCGCGCATGTGTCCCCGGTTCACGCGTACAATTCCCGCACGCGGCGCACGTGTTTCGGCAAAGCCAATCCAGCGTGCACCCGACGTCCATTGGAAACACCAGGAGAGCCGACATGAGCCGTTATCTTGCGATTGCCCTTGCCCTCTTCGCCGTCACGCTTACCGCGTGCAATACCATCGCCGGCGCCGGCGAAGACATTTCAAAGGGTGGCAACGCCATCACGAACGAAGCAGAGAAGGTCAAGTAAAGTAGCCGGGATCGCTGGGGCCGGCCACGCTTCGCCTGGGCGCTGCCTGACCGGCCCTGTTCGTTTGGCTCGTTCTGGCCTGTCTAATCGCGCACCAACTTCCGCAGGCGCGCCACCTCCGCCTCCAGCTCCCGGGCACGCGACTCCTGCCGCACCACCGCTTCCTCCATCTCCCGGATGCGCTCGTCGCGCGCATCGAGCGCCGCCTTCACGTCCTCGGCCTCGAAGCGCTGCGGAATATGCTGCGGGCAGTTGCTGTCCCATGCCGTCACCGTGAACTCGATCGCCCGCCCGGCGCGCGCCTTGTAGCCCGCCGGCATGAGCCGCTCGACCAGCGCCGCGTCCTCCACGACGCGCGCCTCGCCCCAAATCTTGATGCGCCTGCGCCGCGCATAATCGATCAGGAACAGATACGCCTTCGGGTTGTCCTTCAGGTTACCGAGCGTGATGTATTGCTGATTGCCGATGAAATCCGCAAACGCGACGGTGCGCGCGTCCAGCACGTGCAAAAACCCGGCTGGGCCGCCGCGATGCTGGATGTAGGGCTGGCCATCGGCGTTCGCGGTAGCGAGAAACACACTGCGCTGCGCCTCGATGAACGCGCTCACGTCCGGCGTGAGGTCGGTGCCGAAGCCGCGCTGCGCTTCCATGCGTGCATAGATTTCGCGCGAGCCGAGCCGCGCCTGCATGGCCTTGACTGTTGGCGTGAACGCTACGTCGCTCGTATAACGGATTGCGGAAGGTTCCATTTGCGATTCCCTCACTGCGCGCTCTCGAGCCTGCAAGATAGATCCTTGCATCGGGAAAGAGAATCCCACGCCCACGGGAATCATCCTCCCGAAACCCGGAAGGACACGGCGCGTGCCGCGGGTCGCCATGAAGCACCCGACGACGCACGCCCGGGCGCATCCGACGCACCGGCCGCGCATGCCGCGCCGCCGCAAATCGCGAACGCGCTACCCTTGATGTTCGCGCCGCGCCGCGCGAATCCACTCACCGCTTCGGCCCGATGTTGCGCCGAAGCACTGGCAGGGAGGCAAGCATGTCGAACATGATCTGGGTCGTCGTCGCCAACCGCGTGACCGCACGCATCTTCGCGACGGAAAGTCCGCTGGGCGCCATCGAGGAAATCGAGACGCTGCTCCACCCGGAAAGCCGCGTGCCCGAACAGAGCCTCGTGAGCGACCGCTCGGGGCGCACCGAGCGCTCCGCCGCTGGCCGCCAGCAGAGCGATCCCGACACCCAGCACCACGAGCGCGAGACCAGCCTGTTCGCGTCGCAGGTTGCGACAACGCTCGCCAAGGCCCGCAACGACGGCCGCTACGGCACGCTCGTGCTGGCCGCGCCGCCCGCGTTCCTCGGCGCGCTGCGCAAGGCGCTCGACGCGCAGACGCGCAGCCTCGTCACGCTCGAGCTCGACAAGGACCTCGCGCTGCTCGACGCGCGCACGCTGCGCACGCATTTTCCCGAACGGCTGGTGCGGGCACAGGCCTGAGGCCCCTTCGCGGGCTGCGCGCAGTCTGTTGTCCGGGTTGCGCGCGTTGAGTTGGCGGCGCGCCGGCGGCGTCGGCCGGTGGCCTATGCGCCACCGCCGCCGCTGGCACGCCTCGCCCGCGATCAGCCCGCGAGATGGGCAATGCAGGTGCGCGCGAAGCCAAGCACGTGCTCGCCCGCCAGCATGCCGAGCAGGCCGATGAGCGCGATCGTGGGCGGCGCGGGCGACTTCACGTCGAGCAGGCTATAGATGAGGCCTACGAGCGCGCCCACGGCGAACGAAACCAGATAAGCCTTCATCGTCGGGCTCCCGTGCCGGGCTGTGATTGTTGTCATGGGTCGTCGCTGGACCTGGCCTGCGACGGCGAGGCGCATCAGGCGATGTCGATCACGACGCGCCCCGGCGTGCCCGCGGCAACGGCCGCATAGGCATCGCGCGCGCGCTCGAGCGGATAGCGCTCGGCCACCACCGGCGCGGCGAAGCGCCCGGCATCGAACGCCTCGGCGAGCGCACGCATGATCGGCGCGGACTCCACGACGCCCAGCTTGGCGCTATCGGCGCCGAAAAGCTGCGTCTCGTTGTGATAGAAGTCGATCAGATCGAACTCCACGCGCCGCTTGCCCGTGGCGCTGATCTCGACCACCCGGCCACGCCGCTTCGCGAGCGCGAGCGCCAGCTCGAACGCGACGCCGCCCACGGCGTCGTAGACCACGTCGGCGCCCGCGCCACCGGTCAGCTCGCGCACGCGCCGGGCCGTGTCGCCGTCCATCGGCACGAAGGCGTCGATCAGGCGCGCCGCCGGCGAGTCGGCAGGCGGCGCCTCGCGTCCGACACCGATCACGCGCGCACCGCGCGCCTTCGCGATCTGCGTGACCGCGCCGCCCACGCCGCCCGACACGCCAATCACGGCGATCGTCTCGCCCGCGGCGAGCTGCGCGTAATCGACGGTGCCAAGCCAGCCCACCACGAAATTCACGCCGATCGAAGCGGCCTGCTCATGCGTGAGCGACGCGGGCTTGCGCGCGAGCGCCGCCAGCGGAATTTCGATGAACTCGGCGTGCGTGCCGTCGCGCGTGAAGCCGATATCGCCGCCCGTGCCCCAGACTTCGGCGCCGAGCCAGTCGCTCGGGCCGGCCGTCACCACGCCGCTGAAATCGCGCCCTGGCACGCGCGGCGGCGCGGTGTGATCGAAGTGGCCGGAGACGTTCTTCACGTCGCTGGGATTGACCGAGGCGCTTTTCACCTGCACGAGCGCGCTGCCGGCCGCGGGCGCGGGCGTCGGCAGCTCGATGAGCTCGAGCACGTCGGGCGTGCCGAAGGTCTTGAACTGGATGGCTTTCATGGCGTGACTCCGCTTGGATCATGGTGGCCGGCTTCGCCTTGGGTGGGCGAAGCCGCGAGGACATGTTGCGGAGTCTAAATTGCCGGCATGCAGTCGAGTGGACAGATGCTTTCGAATTTCGGACAACCGGCAATCGGAGCGCCCGATCGGAGCGGGAAGTCGGCGCGGGGAATCAAAGCGCGTTCAACGGAATCTTGAGATAACGCACGCCGTTGTCCTCGGGCTCGGGCATGCGCCCAGCGCGAATATTCACCTGGATCGACGGCAGGATCAGATTGGGCATGGCGAGCGTGCGGTCGCGCGCGGTGCGCATCTGCACGAAGGCGTCCTCGGTCACCCCATCGTTCAAGTGGATGTTGCCGCGGCGCTGGGCGTTCACGGTGGTTTCGAAGCTCGGGCCGCGCGACTCGGGCGGATAGTCGTGGCACATGAACAGGCGCGTCTCGCCGGGCATTTCCAGTAGCTTGCGCACCGAGCGGTAGAGCGTGTGCGCATCGCCGCCCGGAAAGTCGCAGCGCGCCGACCCCACGTCGGGCATGAAGAGCGTGTCGCCCACGAACAGCGCGTCGCCGATTTGATAAGCAAGGTCGGCCGGCGTGTGGCCCGGCACGTGCATCGCGCGCGCCGCGAGCGGGCCGACTTCGAAGCGCTCCTCGTCCTTGAAGAGATGGTCGAACTCGCTGCCGTCGGCGGCGAGCGTGGCGTCCATGTTGAACACCGCGCCGAACACGCCTTGCACGTGGCGGATGTGCTCGCCGATCGCAATCTTGCCGCCCAGCTGCTGCTTCAGGTACGGCGCCGCCGAAAGATGGTCGGCGTGCGCATGCGTCTCCAGCAGCCATTGCACCGTGAGCGCATATTCGCGCACGAACGCGATCACGCGCTCGGCCGATTCCGTGGAGGTGCGCCCCGACTTCGGGTCGTAGTCGAGCACCGGATCGACGATCGCGCACACCGAGCCGCGCCCCGAGTGCACGACGTAAGTGACGGTGGCCGTGACCGGGTCGAAGAACGGCTCGACGATGGTGCCGGCGGTGGCGGTGGTGCCTGGCACGGCGGGCGCGGCGCTCGTGAGAACGGGGGCGGACTCGGACATCGGGGACTCCATGCGGCCTTGACGTGATGGTTGGCTGCTGAATGCGTGGGAAATACGCGTTGAAGACGAGGCTCGACCGGCCTATGATTTATTGAAACACATATTATTAATCGATATAATGTTTGTCAACCAACTGTCAGGCGACGAACGTCAATGTTTCCGTACCCCGCGTTCATCGCCCCATTCAGCGCTCAGCGCCACGACACATGAATTCACCGCTCCCCCCTGAAGCGCGCGAGGCGCTGCGCGAATCCGCAGAGAAGTGCTGCGCCCTGCTCAAGGCGCTCGCGCACGAAGACCGCCTGCTCCTCTTGTGCCAGCTCACCGAAGGCGAGCGCAACGTGGGCGAGCTCGAAGCGCTCGTCGGCGTGCATCAGCCGAGTCTCTCGCAGCATCTCGGCGTGCTGCGCGAGGAAGGTCTCGTCGAGACGCGCCGCGAAGGCAAGTACATCTACTATCGGCTCGCAAGCCACGAGGTCATCCAGGTCATGCAGACGCTTTCGAGCCTCTACTGCGGCCGGCTCAAGCTCCATTCGGCGCAGCCGGTGCGTTCGTCGTGAACCTCGACCTGGCCCACTTCACGCCGCTCACCTCCTTTGCGGGCGGCCTCATGATCGGCGCCGCCGCCGCGCTCTTCGTGCTCGGCAACGGGCGCGTCGCGGGCATCAGCGGCATCGTCGGCGGCCTGCTGCAGAGCGTGCGCGGGGTGTACGGGGAGCGCGCCTGGCGTCTCGCGTTCGTCGCGGGGCTCGCCGCCGCGCCGTGGCTCTGGCGGCTCGTTGCCGCGGGCGCCACCGCAGTAGGCACCGGGTTTGCCTCCCTTGGCGCTGGCGCCATGTCGCCCACCATCGATGCCTCGCCAGCAGCGCTCGTCGCCGCCGGACTCCTCGTCGGCGTCGGCACGCGCTACGCCTCGGGCTGCACCAGCGGCCACGGCGTATGCGGCATCGCGCGCGGCTCGCTGCGCTCGTTCGTCGCCACGGGCCTGTTCATGGCCGCCGGCTTCATCGTCGTGTTCGCCGTGCGCCACCTCGCGGGAGCCTGACATGGACAAGCTCAACGCCAATGTCCCGCGCAACGCCACACGCCATGTCCTGCGCAACCTCAGCGCCTTCGCCTGCGGCCTGCTATTCGGCCTCGGCTTGATCGTCTCGGGTATGGCGAACCCGGCCAAGGTGCTAGCCTTCCTCGATCTAGCCGGGCGCTGGGACCCGTCGCTTGCCTTCGTGATGGCGGGCGCCGTCGCCATCGCGGGCATCGGCTTTCGTCTCGCCCGCACGCGCAGCGCAAGCGTGCTCGGTGCGCCCATGCAGTTGCCCACGACACGCCGAGTCGATGCGCGCCTGATCCTGGGCGCCGTCACCTTCGGCGCGGGCTGGGGCCTCGCGGGCTTTTGCCCCGGTCCCGCGCTCGTCAGCGCCGCGAGCGGCCAGCCGCGCGCGTGGCTCTTCGTGGCCGCCATGCTCGCGGGCATGGCGCTGTTCGCCGCGCTCGAGCGCCTTGCCGCGGCCCACGCGCAGCGCCGCCATTCTTCAAGCTAGTCAGGAGTATTCGAGTCCATGCAAATCGTGCAACACGACGCGCGCTTCGCGAGCGCCGACCAGATCACGCCCGCCGATCTCGCGGATATCGCCGCAGCCGGCTATCGCTCGGTCATCTGCAACCGGCCCGACGGCGAAGGCGGTCCGTCGCAGCCGGCTTCGGCGCAAATCCGCGAAGCCGCGAAGCAGCTCGGCCTGCAATTCGCTTATCTGCCTGTCACGCCGGGCAAGATCGGCCCCGATGAAATCGCGCGCTTCGCGCAGTTGCTCGCCGACATGCCCGCGCCCGTGCTCGCCTATTGCCGCACCGGCAACCGCGCGACCAACCTGTGGCAGTTCGGGCAGGCGAGCGCGCAAGCGCATCCCGTGGCGGCGCCGGTCGAGGCGGGCACCGCAGCGGCAGCAGCGTGCGATTGGGACAACGGCAAGGGAAACGGGGGCGAACACCGCACGGACAAACACGCCGCGCCGGGCGGCACCGGCAAGCGCTGGGACGTGGTCGTGATTGGCGGCGGCCTCGCGGGCATCTGCGTGAGCGCGAGCCTGCTGCGCCGCCAGCCGGGCTTGAGCATCGCGATCATCGAACCGAATGACCACCACGACTACCAGCCCGCGTGGACGCTCGTGGGCGGCGGCGCCTACGACGTGAAGAAGACGCGCCGCCCGATGGCGAGCGTGATCCCGCGCGGCGCGACGTGGATCCGCGCGGCGGCCGAGCGCGTGGAGCCGCAAGCGGATCTCGTGCGCCTCGCGAACGGCGAAACCATCGCGTACCGCCAGCTCATCGTGGCGCCCGGGCTGCGGCTCGCCTGGGAGCGCATCGAGGGGCTCGAAGCGACGCTCGGCAAGAACGGCGTCACGTCGAACTATCGCTACGATCTCGCGCCCTACACGTGGGAGCTCGTGCAGCAGATGCGAAGCGGCACGGCGCTCTTCACGCAGCCGGCCATGCCAATCAAGTGCGCGGGCGCCCCGCAGAAGGCCATGTATCTCGCCTGCGACCACTGGCTCAACGCGGGCGTGCTCGGCAAAGTGAACGTGGAATTCGATCTCGCCGGCGCGGTGCTGTTCGGCGTGCCGACCTTCGTGCCGCCGCTCATGGAGTACGTGAAGCGCTACGACGCGAAGCTCGCGTTCTCGTCGAATCTCGTCGCCATTGACGGTCCCGCGCGCCGCGCCACCTTCGAAGCGAAGGACGCCGAGGGCAACGTCACGCGCATCGAGAAGCGCTTCGACATGATCCATGTGGTGCCGCCGCAGGTGCCGCCCGATTTCATCCGCGACAGCGAGCTCGCCGATGCAGCCGGCTGGTGCGAAGTCGATCACGCCACGCTCCAGCATCCGCGCTGGCCCAATGTGTTCTCGCTCGGCGACGTGTGCTCGGCGCCCAACGCGAAGACGGGCGCGGCAGCGCGCAAGCAGGCCGTGATCGTCGCGGAGAACCTGCTCGCCGCGCGCGCGGGTGAAGCGCTGCGCTATCGCTACGACGGCTATGGCTCATGCCCGCTCACGGTCGAAAAAGGCAAGGTCGTGCTGGCCGAGTTCGGCTACGGCGGCAAGCTGCTGCCCACCTTTCCGCTCGATCCCACGCGAGCGCGCCGCCTGATGTGGTTCCTCAAGGCCAGCGTGCTGCCGCGCTTTTACTGGAGCGGCATGCTCAAGGGCCGCGAGTGGTTCACGGGGGCCGCGCCCGCCGAAGCACAGCGCTGAGCGCTGCCAGCAACTCTGGCTGCTTTGCAGGGGCCCGGAGTAAGGAGCTTTGCTCCAACTCTGGTCGACCGCGAAGTATGGGACCAGAGTAAGGCGCTTTGCATGGGGCTGGAGTAAGTGCTGAAGCACTAACTCCAGCCGACAGCTAAAACGCCAACTCTGGTCGACCGCGAAGCATGGGACCAGAGTAAGGAGCTTTGCATGGGCCTGGAGTAAGTGCTGAAGCACTAACTCCAGCCGACAGCTAAAGCGCCAACTCTGGTCGACCGCGAAGCATGGGACCAGAGTAAGGAGCTTTGCATGGGCCTGGAGTAAGTGCTGAAGCACTAACTCCAGCCGACAGCTAAAGCGCCAACTCTGGTCGACACACAGGAGATCACGGATCATGGACGCCGCCACGCTCGTGAGCGCCGCACTCGGCTCGGTCGTCGGGCTCATCCTCGCGCTCACGGGCGCGGGCGGGGCCATTGTCGCCGTGCCGCTGCTCGTGTTCGGCCTCGGCCTGGGCGTCGCGCAAGCCGCGCCAATCGGCCTGTTCGCCGTCGCGCTCGCGGCCGGCATCGGCGCCCTGCTCGCGCTGCGCGAAGGCAAGGTGCGCTACAAGGCCGCCGCGCTGATGGCTGCAACCGGCGCCGTCATCTCACCCGCCGGGCTATGGGTTGCGCACCGCGTGCCCGACGCGCCGCTCACGCTGGTGTTCGCGCTCGTGCTGGCGCGCGTGGCCTGGCGCATGTTCCGGCAGAAGCGTGGCGCGCAGCACGATCTGCAAGGCGGCGCCGAACCCTGCCCCTCCGATCTGCCGTGCCGGCTCAACCTCGAGCGCGGCAAGCTCGACTGGACCGCACCCTGCGCGCAGGCGCTCGCCCTCTCGGGCGCGGCGGCGGGCTTTCTCTCGGGCCTGCTCGGCGTGGGCGGCGGCTTCGTGATCGTGCCCGCGCTCAAGCGCGCGTCGGACATTCCGATGCAGGGCATCGTGGCCACCTCGCTCGCGGTCATCGCGCTCGTCTCGACGGCGGGCGTGGCCGCGTCGGCGGCCAGCGGCCACATGCTCTGGCTCAATGCGCTGCCGTTTGCGGCCGGCGCGCTCGCCGGCATGCTGGGCGGCCGCGGCTTCTCGCGCCATGTGAGCGGCGCGCGGCTGCAGCAGTCGTTTGCGGTGTTCGCGGGATGTGTGGCAGTGGGCATGGCCGTGAAGGCCGTTCATGCGATGACGCTCGCGGGCGGCATCTGACGCGTGCGTGCATGTGTCGCGCAGCTCAGCCTTCGAAATCGAGCCCGCCAATCAGCACTTCCGGCTCCCCTTGCGTGCGGGTCGTGAAATCCACCGGGCGCGCCGTCTCCCATGAGGCCATCTTGCGCACCGTCGCCTCCAGATAGTGCTCGAAGCGCGTCTCGCCGCCAGGCTCCATGAGGCGTTCGATCTCGTCGACGTCCCACGTGAGCGACACATTCAACGCAAACGCGTAGGGATGGCGCACTTCGCTCGGCACGCCCCACAGACGCACGCGAGTGGGATGCCCGCGCCCCTCGTGGGGCACGACCTCCGCGCGCACCTCCGGACCGAACTGGCTCGCGAGCCGCGCGGCGATGCGCGGCGCGAATTCTTCTTCGAAGCGGTAAACGGCAGCGCTGCTCATGCGCGGGTGTCTCCTGCTGTTTGTGCCGATCGTCCTGATCGTGGCGGCTGGCCGGATCGACGACCGCGAAAGCCCGCCATGTGGCAACCCAAGCGGGTCATGCATCGAAACATGCTAGCGCGAGGCGGGCGCCGGAGCCAACCCCTGTCAGACGATCCGTGACCCGCACAGCCTGTGTGTTGCGCGCTGCCGGCGCTCAGGCCGCCTCCCGTGCGCGCCGCGCTGCGATCAGCGTCGCGCGCAGCCCCTCGAACGAGTAGAGCGCGAGTGCGACCCAGATCGCGCCATAGCCGATCGCGCGCACCGAGCCAAACGGCTCGCCATAGACGAGCACGCCGGTGAGCAGCTGGAGCGTGGGCGTGACGTACTGGATGAGGCCGAGCATCGAAAGCGGGATGCGCCGCGCCGCGGCCGCGAAGAGGAGCAGCGGCACGGCCGTGATCGGCCCGGCTGCGGCCAGCAGCAGTTGCAGCCCGAGCGGCGCGTGCGCGAAATGGCCCGCGCCGGCCATGCCGATGATCGTCAGATAGACGATGGCGACTGGAAACAGCAGCACCGTCTCGAGCGCGAGACCTTCTAGCGCGCCCAGCTGCGCGGTTTTGCGCAACAGGCCGTAGCCGCCGAAGGTCAGCGCGAGCGCGAGGCTGATCCACGGCGGCGCGCCGTTCTGCCAGGTGAGCCAGGCCACGCCGAGCGCGGCGACCGCCACCGCGCACCATTGCAGCGGGCGCAGCCGCTCGCGCAGGAAGGCATAGCCGAACAGCACGTTGATGAGCGGATTGATGAAATAGCCGAGGCTCGCCTCGACGATATGCCCCGCATTCACGGCCCAGATGTAGATGCCCCAGTTGGCCGAGAGCAGCACGGCGCTCGCGGCGAAGCGCGCGATGAGACGCCTGTCGCGCAGCGCGGGCCGCAGCCAGGCCCAGTGGTGCCGCACGAGCAGCACGGCGAGGATGAACACGAGCGACCACGCCATGCGATGCGCGAGCATCTCGAGGGCGGGAATCTGGTGCAGCGTCTTGAAGTAGACCGGAAAGAGCCCCCAGATGGTGAAGGCGGAAAAGGCGTAGGCGATGCCGGGATTCATGACTCTATTGATTGAGGCGGGTAGGCAACCGTGCGCGGCGCGCGTTATCCCGCAAATTTTGGGGGGAGATTTGAACCGACCCTGCGCCGATCCGCCGGTTTTGCGACAATAGCGGATTTTCGCCGCCAGCCTTTGCGGCTGTCCAGCCTGACGCTACGCTTACGATCTTCCGGTGGGCGGCACGGAGATCGCCGAGGCCCGGTCTATGAGACCCGGCCTGCGCGGCCCGACCTGGGCGGCCCAACGCAGGCGCCCCCACCTGGGCGGCCCCCTCTTTTCAACAAAAAGCAGCGCAAGAACCCCGATTAGCGACACCCGCGATGGTCCTACCTCATATCGATCCGCTCTATTCGCTCTCCGGCCTGCTGGTCGGATTTCTGGTCGGCCTGACTGGCGTGGGCGGCGGCTCGCTGATGACACCCATCCTCGTGCTGCTGTTCCACGTGCATCCCGCCACGGCGGTGGGCACCGACCTGCTCTACGCGGCGGCGACCAAGTCGGCGGGCACGCTCGTGCACGGGCTCAAGGGTTCGGTGGACTGGCGCGTGACCTTGCGCCTCGCGGCGGGCAGTGTGCCTGCCGCCACGATCACGCTCATCCTGCTGCACCGCTACGGCATGGACACGCCGCGCGCCGGGCATCTGATCCAGTCGGTGCTGGGGGTGGCGCTGCTCATCACAGCCGTCGCGCTGATCTTCCGGCCGCAGCTCGCCGCATTCGCCGCGCGCCATCGCCATGGGCCCAGCGAGGCGCGCACGCTGTTCTTCACGATCCTCACGGGCGCCGTGCTCGGCGCGCTGGTGTCGCTCACCTCGGTGGGCGCGGGCGCCATAGGCGTGACCGTGCTGCTGCTGCTCTATCCGGCGCTGCCGACGGTGCGCATCGTCGGCTCCGACGTAGCGCACGCCGTGCCGCTCACGCTGCTTGCGGGCGCGGGGCATTGGCTGCTCGGCTCGGTTGACTGGTCGATGCTGCTTTCACTGCTCTGCGGCTCGCTGCCCGGCATCGCGATCGGCAGCATGCTCTCCACGCGCGCACCCGAGAAGCTGCTGCGCGGCCTGCTCGCCGCGACACTCACGCTCGTGGGCGCGCGCCTCGTGCTCGCCTGAAGGTCCACGCAAGAGCACGCGGCGCGCGCGAACGCGCCTCTGCCCGCCCTGCCTGAAGCCGTTGGGCGCGCGCACAAGGTCGCCCGCACGGCGCGCTTGCCGCGCGGCGAGCTTTTCAGCAGGGGTGCCGGCGCCGTTCAGGCGTACGGCGCGCTGCTGAAGAAGCGGCCATTCAAATCGGTCTCGAACTGGCGCAGCCACTGTCCACGCGCGTCGATGCGGTACGCCTGAGCCCAGGCGCCGCGCCGCACGATCACGAACTCGCCGTGCTCGGGGTCATCGGGATCCGTTTCCCCATGCACGTCGAAGTGAATCGGAGCGAAGCCGTGCCGCGCGCACGCCAGCTCAAACGCCGCCCGGTCGACGAGCGGCAAGTCGGTGTAGGTATGGATAGTCATGGCATTTCCCCGCAGTGTAGCCATGCGTGAACTCGCAGAGCCCGCGCAATTAGAAGGTATACCCCCAATCGCAGGAATGCTGTGTGTCAGTCCGCACATGCGCCACCCGCCAGCCATCAGCGCTGCCATCGCCCCAAAAAAAACCCCGGCAACGTGCCGGGGCCTGTTCGCGCGGTTCGTGCCCGCGGCTCGCACCCGCGGTGCGCACCCGTCTGGCGCCGAACCGCGGGCAGTACGACGTTTTACTGCTGCTTGACCGACAGCTTGTTCGACACCGACTTCACGCCAGCCACGCCCTGTGCGACCTGGCCAGCCTGGTCGATCTGGCCCTGATCGGGCACGGTGCCGGTCAACGTGACTGCGCCGCTGCGCGAGCGCACCGTGATGTC
This sequence comes from Paraburkholderia silviterrae, assembly GCF_004353915.1. Taxonomy (GTDB): domain Bacteria; phylum Pseudomonadota; class Gammaproteobacteria; order Burkholderiales; family Burkholderiaceae; genus Paraburkholderia; species Paraburkholderia silviterrae. The sequence goes on from NZ_SMRP01000023.1 coordinate 58,585, forward strand.
CTTGACGTCGAGGCCCTGCGCCTTCGAGAGCGCCTTGCGCACCGTATAGCCGAGCTTGCGGTCGACCTTCTTGGCCGAGGCCGGGGGCGCTGCCATCGTCGTGTCGGCCGCGCCGCTGGCCGCCGAGTTGTCCTGGGCATACACGCTGCAAGCGACCGTCACGCAGGCCACGGCAGTCAGCGTCTTCAGAAAAGCGACCGATTTCATGTTTTCTCCTTGTTGCTTTCGCGTTGTTGCTTCACTCATTGCGAGGATGGACCGCCACCGGCCCGCCGGACGGACGGGCTCGCCGTCCGCCAGACCGGGTCTGACGGCTTCGTTACGACACCCACGGGCAGCGTGCGAGCGCGCACCGCGCGCCCAGAGACACTGTCATGGCCTGGACACGCTGCGGCGAGAGGCAAGGATTGATATGGCACGCGAGCGCATCGCGACGGCAGGAGCGGCGCACAGCGCCTGCATCGATTGCCTGATTATGCCTGGTAGCTTGTTATGGGCTGGACGGCCTTGCGGCGCGTACCGCATGGCGCAAGCGCCATGGCGATCCACAATTTAGCCTGGGCGCGGCACGAGTGCAAAGGGTTTAGCGGTGCGCCGCTGGCGGAGCGCCCGGAGCGGAGCCCCCCGGCGGTGCGCCCTGGGCGGTACGCCCCGGCGGAGTGCCCAAGGCGGTGCGGGTCGTGCGGTGGCAGCGCACATGCCGTTGCAACGGCCAATCTAATGTAACATCGGCGGGCATATCAGCGCGGGCGTACCGGCGCGGGCGTACCGGCCTGGATCCACCAGCGCCAGCACGATCGCCTGGCGCGATCCAGGACGCACCGCGCAGCGCAACGTTTCCCCCAACCTCCCGAGGCCCGCCATTCCCCAATGAAGTTCCGTACCGGCCGCAAACCTCCTCCCCGTCTCGTCGCGCGCTTCGTGGCGATTTCGTGGCGCGACCTGGCCGTCACCTTCGGCCCCATCCTGCTGATAAGCGCCGCCGCGATCTGGCTGGCCGTGCGCCTGATCCAACCCGCGCCGCCCAGCACGCTCACGATGAGCGCCGGCCCCAAGGGCAGCACGTTCTGGAATGCCGCGCAGAAGTACAAGACGATCCTTGCGCAGAACAACATCACCGTGAACGTGCTCGAATCGGAAGGGTCGGCGCAGAACCTCCAGCGTCTTTCCGATCCGGCCTCGCATGTGGACGTCGCGTTCGTCCAGGACGGGCTCGCCACCAAGCCGCCCGCGGGCCTCGCCTCGCTCGGCAGCGTGGCATACGTGCCCCTCGCGGTGTTCTATCACGGGCCACCGGTCAGGCTGCTCTCGGAATTCGAGGGCGAGCGCATCGCCATCGGCGCCGAGGGCAGCGGCACGCGCGAGCTCGCGCTCACGCTGCTCAAGGCCAACGGCATCGAGCCGGGCGGCAAGACAAAGCTGCTGCCGCTCTCCGGCGACGATGCCGCGCGCGCGCTCGTCGAGGGCAAGATCGACGTGGCCTTCCTCGCGGGCGACTCCGCGCAGCCGCCGGTCATGGGGCGCCTGATGCGCATGCCGGGCGTGCGCTTCTTCGATTTCGCCCAGGCCGACGCCTACGCGCGACGCTTCCCGTACCTCACGGCGATCACGATCCCGATGGGCGCGTTCGATTTCGGCCGCAACCTGCCCGCGGCGCCGCTGCACTTCATCGCGCCCACGGCGGAGCTGGTCGCGCGCGATTCGCTCCATCCAGCGCTCTCCGATCTCCTGATCGATGCGGCGAAGCAGGTGCACGGCCGCTCGACGCTCTTGCAGCGCGCGGGCGAGTTCCCCGCGCCGCGCGCGCAGGACTTCCCGATCAGCGACGACGCCGCGCGCTACTACAAATCGGGCAAGAGCTTCCTGTACCGCGTGCTGCCGTTCTGGCTCGCGAGCCTCGCGGACCGCCTCATCGTCGTGCTCGTGCCGATCATCGTGGTGCTGATTCCGGGCCTGCGGCTCGTGCCGAGCCTCTATGCATGGCGGGTAAAATCACGGATCTACCGCTGGTACGGCTCGCTCATCGCGCTCGAGCGCGCCGCGAACGCCGACAACTCGCCCGCCGAGCGGCGCACGCTGACGCGCCAGCTCGACAAGATCGAAGAGTCGGTGAACGGCATGAAGATGCCGCTCGCCTACGCGGGCCAGTTCTACGTGCTGCGCGAGCATATCGGCTTCGTGCGCGAGCGGCTGCTGGCCGTGCGCGAACGGCTTTCGGCCATGGACGACGATGCTGATAGCGACGCCGATAACGGGAGCGCGAACGACGAAGGCAGCGAGCAGGACGAAAACAGCGCCGGCGGCGACGGGCGCGAGGACGGCCGCGAAGGCACGGGCGCGGCCGGCAAGGACAGCGCAAGCGCCGATGCGCCGCGCGACACGCCGGCCAACAACACGCGCACGCGAAGCACGTAGGCGACGCAAATGGCGTCGGGCACGTGAGAAACGTGGGCGAAAAAAAGCAGCACGCAGCAGCGAATACGATCAATACTCAAATAACGGGTCGCCGAAGCGGCCCACATGAAGTCCATCTCGGAGGAACAGCATGATCAGCGGCATCGACGCCAACCGGCCGGCGTGGTTCTACGACTTCGTGTCGCCGTTCTCGTACCTGCTGCTGGAGCAATACGACAAATGGCCGGGCTTCGACTTTGCGCCCACGCCAGTGGTGTTGAGCGATCTGTACCGCCACTGGGGCACGCCGTATGGCTCAGCGATTCCGACCAAGCGCATGTTCACGTACCGGCACGCGCTCTTTCGCGCGGAGCAGCTTGGCATTCCGTTCAAGATGCCGCCCGCGCATCCGTTCGACTCGGTCAAGCCGCTGCTGCTCGCCATCGTGGCAGGCGGCGAGTTTGCCTGCGTGCGCGAGATCTTCCGCTTCATCTGGCGCGAGGGACGCGATCCGTCGAGCGACGAGGGTTTCGAGCAGCTGTGCGAGCGCGTGGGCATCGCGCATGGCGAAGCGATGATCGAGCAAGAAGCAGTGCGCGCGCAACTGCGCCGCAACACCAACGACGCCATCTCGATGGGCGTGTTCGGCGTGCCCACCTTCTGGATGAACAAGCAGCTCTTCTGGGGCGAGGACGCGCTGCCCATGGTGCTCTACTGTGCGCGCACGCCGAACTGGCTCGATTCGCGCGAAGTGAAGCGCATCAGTGTGCTGCCTTCGGGGCTCGTGAAGCAGGAGACGGCCTAAAAGCGGCCTAAAAGCGGCCCGGAGGCGCTGCGCGCACCGGGTCGCGCCGGCCGGCCCTGCTGATGCCGGTCATACCAGGCACCCTATGGCGGTCGCGCGCGCAGCAGAATAAGGTTACAAATCCAGCCGTGCGCGAGAGACGCGCGGCACCGCTCCCCACGCTTGACGCATTGCCATGGACGACACTGCCCTTTCCCTCGATATCTGGCTCGTGCGCGTGCTGCGCACGCTGCTGCTCGAGCGCAGCGTCACGCAGGCCGCGCTGCGGCTGAACCAGACGCAGCCGGCGATCAGCACGGCGCTGCGGCGGCTGCGCGAAATTCTCGGCGACCCCATCCTCGTGCGCGGCAAGGCCGGCATGGTGCCGACCGAATACGGCGAGTCGCTGCTGCAGCACGCACAACGCGTGCTGCGCGACGTCGACTTCGTAGCCACGCCGCACGGCGACTTCGACCCGGCGCGCTCGAAGCGCACCTTCCGTGTGGCCGCGCCAGACTACCTCAACGACTTCTTCATGCCGACGCTGATCTCCTGCTTTCGCGAGGCGGCGCCCTCGGCGCGTCTGGAGATCCTCTCGCTCTCGCCCACGCTCGATCATCACGCCGCGCTGGAATCGGGCGAAATCGACATCGTGATCGGCAACTGGCCGAAGCCCGACCCTCACTTCGCGCGCAGCGACCTGTTCACGGACAAAATCGTCTGCATGATGCGCGCCGACCATCCGCTCGCGCGCGCGCCGCTCACGCGCGATGCGTATCTCGCGGCAGCGCATCTCGCGCCCACGCCCTATACCGGCGCGAACGCGAGCCCCGTCGACCTGGGCTTCGCGAAAGCGCGCGCCCAAAGGCGCATCGTCGCGACGCTGCCCTACTTCGGGCTTGCGCCCCAGGTGCTGCTGCAGTCGGACCTGATCTTCACGACCACGCGCCGCTTCGCGACGCATTACGCCCGGCTCATGCCCATCGCCGTGGCCGAGCCGCCGTTCTCGTTTCCGCGCATTCGCTGCTATCAGATGTGGCACCCGCAGCCCGACCGGCCGAGCGACATCGACTGGCTGCGCGAGCTGATCGACACGGTGTCGGCCAAGCTCACCGAACCCGTGCGCAAGGCGAAATCGCGCAAAACTAGCGCCAGGCTTGCAGCCGGCGCCAACGGCAAAGACGCGGCGCAATCCGTCTCGATAACTGGCGAATAATTTCGCCAGAAAGAGCACGCACGCCGCCCGCGTGCCGATAAAAGCGCTAAAGGCGCGGCTTCATTGCACGGCGTTGCGGGCAAAAAAAGCACCCCAAGCGCAGGACCGAAGTCCAACGGTTGGGGTGTAGCTCACGGCAGACACTGGATTTTCCACGCCCACCGTCACATCGACATTCGGTGGGCGCTCGACATCAAACTCTCACAAGCATCGGTGTGCTCGCCCGGTGTTGCGCCTCGGCGAGCGGTGCGCGCATTTGCATGAGCTGCGCGGCCACCGCCACGGCAATCGACGAAGGCGCCTTGTCGACGATGCCCGGCACGCCGATCGGGCAGGTCATCTCGCTCATGCGCCCGGCCTCGACACCGCGCTCGATGAGACGGCGCTCGAACTTCACGCGCTTGGTCTTCGAGCCGATCAGCCCGAACCACGCGAAATCGCGCCGCTGCATGATGCGCAACGAAAGCTCGAAATCGAGCGCGTGATTGTGCGTCATCACGATGAAATACGCGCCGGGCGGCACCTCGTCGACGATCGCGGCGGGCGTGTCGGTCGCCTCGATCTGCACGTTGGGCGGCACTTCATCGGGGAACAGCTCGTCGCGCTCGTCCACCCACTGCACGACGCACGGCAGCATGCCGAGCAGCGTCACAAGCGCGTGGCCCACGTGGCCCGCGCCGAACAGCACGACGTGCATCGGCCCGTAGTGCGGCACCGGCGTGCCGCGCCGCCCGATCACGACGCGCCCGGTGGCGTCGATCCGTTCGCAATGATTCGCACCGCTCATCATCTCACGAGACTCCTTCGAAACTGCACGTTCAATCACATTCAGCCGCGCGCCATCGCCCGCACCGCACGCACGCCCTTGAGGATTTCCTCGGCGGTCGCGGGCGCATTCATCGGCGGATTGAAGCGATAGTCGGCCACGCTCGCCACGGCGTCGCGCAGCGCGAAGAACACCGAGAACGGCAGCAGCAGCGGCGGCTCGCCCACGGCCTTCGAGCGATGGATGCTGTCCTCCGCGTTGCGGTTGTTGAAGAGCTTCACGTTGAACTCGATCGGCGTGTCGTTCACGGTCGGGATCTTGTAGGTGGACGGCGCGTGCGTCATGAGCTTGCCATCCGGCTTCCACCAGAGCTCTTCGGTCGTGAGCCAACCCATGCCCTGAATGAAGCCGCCTTCCACCTGTCCCACGTCGAGCGCGGGGTTCAGCGACGAGCCCGCGTCGTAGAGCGCGTCGGCGCGCAGCACGCGCATCTCGCCCGTGAGCGTGTCGATCACGACCTCGGAAACCGCCGCGCCATATGCGTAATAGTAGAACGGCCGGCCGCGCAGCGTCTTCTGATCCCAGTACAGCTTGGGCGTCGCGTAGAAGCCGTCCGACCACAGTTGCACGCGCGCGAGATAGGCCTTCGCGATGAGCGCCTCGAACGGCACGATCTCGTCGCCGACGATCACGCTGTCGTTGGCAAAGCGCACGTCGCCTGCGTTGACGCGGCCCTCGCCCCACGTGGTGGCCGCGAGCGCGGCAAGACGCTCGCGCAACTGGCGCGCCGCATCCTGCGCGGCCTTGCCGTTGAGGTCGGTGCCCGTCGATGCGGCGGTGGCCGAGGTGTTGGCCACCTTGCTGGTGTCGGTGGCGGTCACGCGCACGCGGCCGAAGTCGATGCCGAGCTCGTGCGCCACGACCTGCGCGACCTTGGTGTTCAGGCCCTGACCCATCTCCGTGCCGCCGTGGTTCACGAGCACGGAACCGTCGGTATAGATATGGACGAGCGCGCCCGCCTGGTTGAAGTGCGTGACGTTGAACGCGATGCCGAACTTCACCGGCGTGAGCGCGATGCCCTTCTTGAGCACGTCGTTGTTCGCATTGAATTCGCGGACCGCGGCACGGCGCTCGCGATAGCCGCTCGTTTGCGCCAGTTCGTCGATGATCTCGTGAATGACGTTGTCTTCGAGCGTCTGGCCGTACGGCGTCTCGTTGTTCTCGGTCTTGCCGTAGAGATTGCGGCGGCGCACGTCGAGCGAATCGAGGCCGAGCGAGCGCGCGACGTCGTCCATGATGTACTCGATCGCGAACGCGCCCTGCGGGCCGCCGAAGCCGCGGAACGCGGTGTTCGACTGCGTGTTGGTCTTGCCGCAGTAGCCGGCGATGGAGACGTCGGGCAGCCAGTAGGCGTTGTCGAAGTGGCAGACGGCGCGCGTCATCACCGGGCCGGAGAGGTCGGCGGAGAAGCCGCAGCGCGAGGTCATGTCGACCGAAATGCCTTCGATCGTGCCATGGTCGTCGTAGCCCACTTCATACGTATAGTGGAAATCGTGACGCTTGCCCGTGATCATCATGTCGTCGTCGCGGTCCGGACGCAGCTTCACGGGGCACAGCAGCTTCCACGCGGCGAGCGCCGCGCAGCACGCGAACAGGCCCGACTGCGATTCCTTGCCGCCGAAGCCGCCGCCCATGCGCCGGCATTCCACGAGCACGTTGTGCGAGTGCACGCCCAGCACGTGCGCCACCAGATGCTGCATTTCGCTCGGGTGCTGCGTCGAGCACCAGACGTGCATGCCGTCGTCGTCCTTGGGCACCGCGTAAGCGATCTGCCCTTCCAGATAGAACTGCTCCTGGCCGCCCAGCAGCATTTCGCCTTCGTGGCGGTGCGCGGCGCGTGCGGCGCGCGTGGACGCGTCGCCGCGCGCGAGCTTCATCGGCGGCAGCACGTATTGCTCGGCGGCGCGCGCCTGCTGCGCGGTGAGCACCGCGGGCAGCTCTTCGTATTGCACTTCGGCGCGGCGCGCGGCAAGGCGTGCCGTGTCGTGCGTGGTGGCCACCACGATGAACATCGGCTGGCCGACGTACTGCACGACGCCATCGGCGAGAACCGGATCGTCGTGGATGATCGGGCCGCAGTCGTTCACGCCGGGAATGTCGCCGGCGGTCAGCACGGCCACCACGCCCGGCGTCGCGCGGACCTTGGACAGATCCATCGAGACGATGCGCGCGTGCGCCTTCTGCGAGAGGCCGAGCGCCGCGTGCAGCGTGCCCGCCACGGTCGGAATGTCGTCGGTGTAGGTGGCGCGCCCGCTCACGTGCAGATGCGCCGATTCGTGCGCACGCGAGACGTGCACCTGCGCGAAAGGTTCGCGCGCCTTCGCTTCTTCCAGGAACGGTTCGGCTTGCTGGTTCATTGTTTCGATCTCCGTATGTTTTCCGTTTCCTGGTGTATCAAGCCGCGCTTTGTGCGGATTCGGCCGCGACGGCGCGCACGTTGAGCGCTTGCGGCGCGAGCGGATTGTTCGGCCGCGTTTCGAGCCAGAAGCGATAAAGCGTGTTCTTCGCGGCTTCGAGGCGGTAGTCGCTCGTCGCGCGCATGTCGGAGAGCGGTGCGTAGTCGTTGGCCATCGCGATCATGGCCGCCTGCGCGGTGGCTTCGTGCCATTGCGCGTCGGCGAGCACGCCTTCCGTGTGGGTCGCGCGCTTGGGCGTGGCCGCCATGCCGCCGAACGCGATGCGCGGCTCGCGGACCGTGTCGCCATCGGCGATGAACGAGAACGCTGCGCACACCGCCGAAATATCGGAGTCGAAGCGCTTGGACACCTTATACGTGCGGAACTTCAGGTTCGCGCGCGCGCCGGTGCGAGTCGGCACCTTGAGCGCGAGCACGAACTCGTGCTCGGCCATGTCCTTCTTCTGGTAGGCCAGGTAGAGGTCTTCGAGCGGCAGCTCGCGCACCGTGTCGCCCCCGCGCAGCACCACGTGCGCGCCGAGTGCGATCAGGCCCGGCATCGAGTCGCCGATGGGCGAGCCGTTCGCGACGTTGCCGCCGATCGTGCCCGCATTGCGGATCGGCAGCGAAGCAAAGCGCTGCCACATCTCTTCCAGTTCGGGATAGTGCTTCGCGAGCTCCGCGTAGCCGCGCTCGACGCTCACGCCCGCGCCGATCTCGATCCACGCGTCGCTCACGTCGATCTGGCGCATCGACTCGACCTGGCCCACGTAGACGATGTCGCCCAGTTGGCGCATCTGCTTCGTGACCCACAGGCCAATGTCGGTGCTGCCCGCGAGAATGCGCGTGTTGGGGCGCGCGGCCTTGATCTCGGCGAACGCGTCGACGGTGCGCGGCGCATCGTATTGCTGGCCCTTGTGCTCGTAGTGGAACGTCTCGCCGCGCTCGAGCGTGGCGAGCGTCTGCGCGAGCGCCTTTACGTCGACGGGCTGCTTCGGCGCGTCGGCCTTGAACATCTGCTCGGCGGCGTCGAGGATAGGGCGATAGCCCGTGCAGCGGCACAGATTGCCGGTCAGCGCGTTGGCGATCTCGTCGCGCGACGGCACGCTGCAGGCCGCCTTGCCCGGGCAGCCCTGGCCTGGGTGTCCCGCATGACCCGCCGCGCCGGCGTGCTCATGGCCGTGCTTTTCGTAGAGCGCCCACATCGACATGACGAAACCGGGGGTGCAGAAGCCGCATTGCGAGCCGTGGCAGTCCACCATCGCCTGCTGCACGGGGTGCAGCGACCCGTCGGGCTGGCGCAGGTCTTCGACGGTGAAGAGCGCCTTGCCGTCGAGCGTAGGCAGGAACTGGATGCAGGCGTTGACGGCCTTGAAGCTCACGCCGCCTTCGGCCGTGCGCTCGCCGACGACGACGGTGCAGGCGCCGCAGTCGCCTTCTGCACAGCCCTCCTTGGTGCCGGTGCAGCGCGCGTCTTCGCGCAGATACTGGAGAACGGTGCGGGTGACATCCGCGTCGCTGACTTCGCGAATCGCGTTGCGGTGATAAAAGCGGATCGGCTGCTGACTCATGATTTCTGTCTCGTCGTGTTCTGCGGCTCGCTGGACTGCCCGAGGGGGGCTGCGTTTGCCGCTCTTTCAGTGGACGGTTCGAAAGCTATCACTGCCAATATTGAGAACCCATAGGCAGAGGTACATGGGGGATATATCGTTGATGCGATAAATCGTCGGATTGCGGTTTCGCTGCGCTTATGTGTTGTTGTCCGAATCGCGCGAATAGCGACTAGATTCACGCGAAACCGCCAATTCTGGGCCTGGACCTATGCACCACGAAGAGGCAAGCACGCCGCGGCACACCCTTCCATGGCCCGTAGCCGCGTGAAGTTCGCGCATCGTCGCTCAAATCCACGCATTCTCTCCTGAGCACGCCGCGCTGCGGCGAACGCGAAAACGCACGGAAAATCGCCTGTTCAACCCGTTGGAACGCCTTTTCAACATCTGCGGAAGAACCGGTTCCATGGGACAATCACGCCTTTCCCGCCGTTATCCATCCGCGTTTTCCCCATGTCCGCTGATTCAGCGCCCGAGCGCAACGCCGCGTCGACGACCTTGCAGATCATCCCGGTCGTCTTTTTCACTTTCCTCTGCTACCTGACCATCGGCATTCCGCTCGCCGTGTTGCCGGGCTACGTGCACAACGACCTCGGCTTCAGCACGATCGTGGCCGGCGGGGCGATCAGCGTGCAATACATCGCGACACTCTGCTCGCGCGCGCTGGCCGGGCGTTCGGCCGATACGCTCGGGCCCAAGAAGACGGTGACGATCGGCCTGATCGGCTGCGGCGCGAGCGGCGTGCTACTGCTGCTCGCGACGCTCGTCGCGCACTGGCCGGCGCTCTCGCTAGCACTGCTCGTGACGAGCCGCTTGATGCTCGGCTGCGGCGAGAGCTTGTGCGGCACGGGCGCGATCCTCTGGGGCATCGGCCGCGTGGGCACCGCGCACAACGCGCGCGTGATCTCGTGGAACGGCATCGCGACCTATGGCGCGCTTGCGCTCGGCGCGCCGCTCGGCGTGGAAATGGCGCATTACCTCGGCTTCTGGACGCTCGGCGTTTCGGTGATCGCGCTGGCCGCGCTCGGCTTCTGGCTCGCGCGCCCGATCGCGCCGGTGCCGGTCGTGCACGGCGAGCGCATGTCGTATCGCAGCGTGCTCACGCGCGTGCTGCCGCATGGCCTCGGCCTTGCGCTCGGGTCGGCGGGCTTCGGCTCGATCGCCACCTTCATCACCCTCTTCTATGCGGCGCGCCACTGGCCCAATGCGGCCTTCTCGCTCACGCTGTTCGGGCTGATGTTCATCGGCGCGCGCCTCTTGTTCGCCAACACGATCAAGAAGTTCGGCGGATTCCGCGTGGCGATCGCGTCGTTCTCCTGCGAATGCCTGGGCCTTTTGCTGCTGTGGCTCGCGCCCACGCCGCATGTCGCGCTGCTGGGCGCCGCGCTCACGGGCTTCGGCTTTGCGCTGGTGTTCCCGGCGCTGGGCGTGGAAGCGGTCGGTCTCGTGCCTGCGGCGAGCCGCGGGGCGGCGCTATCGGCCTACTCGGTGTTTCTCGACCTTTCGCTCGGCATTACGGGGCCGCTTGCGGGCTATGTCGCAAATCTGTTCGGCTATGGATCGGTGTATCTGTTCGCCGCCATCGCGGCTGCGGCTGGCGTGGCGCTTTCGGTCTCGCTGCATCGCAAGAGCGTGCGGGAAGCGGCACTCGCGCAGCCGGTTACCTCGGACGCGCAGTAGCAGTCCAGCAGTAAAAAACCGCACCGGGCAGCGCGCCCGATGCGGTTCATCCTCTTTCGCGTGGCGACGCGCCAACCGCCGCCATGCCGGTCATCGCCCTTCCTTACTTCTTCACTGCTTGCGGATCGATCTTCTTGCCCGTTTCCGCGTTATAGCGCTGGACGTACTCCTCGCTGAGCTTGCGCATCGCGCGGCCGATCTTGCGATAGTCCGCTTCGTTCAGGTTCGCGAGCGACACGCGGCCCGACGGATGCGCCGTGCCAAAGCCCTTGCCCGGCAGCAGCACGACGCGGGCCTCGGCCGCGAGACGGAACAGCAGTTCGTTGGGCTGGACCTGCTTGAGCAGCCAGTCGACGAATTCGCGGCCAAAGCGCTTCTCGCCCAGGTACTCCATGTCGATGATCGTGTAGTAATCGACCTGGTTCGGATCGCCCTCGTCGACGGCAATGCCCATCTCCTCGTAGAGCGCGCGCTTGCGGCTTCGGATCAGGCGCTTGAGCGCGTTCTTGTAGGCGTCGGGCGTGTCCATCAGAGAGAACAGCGAGAACAGCACCATCTGCACCTGCTGCGGCGTCGATAGACCGGCCGTGTGATTGAGCGCAACGGTGCGGCTGTCGGCCACCAGACGGTCGATGAACTTGAGCTTGTCCGGCTCCGTCGTGATCGATTCGTAGCGCTTGTGCAGGATCTTCTTCTCTTCCTTCGGCAGCTTCGCGAGCGTGGCGTCGAGCACGTTGTCGCGATGCGTCGCGATCGCACCCAGACGCCAGCCCGTCGCCCCGAAGTATTTCGAATAGGAGTACACGAGAATCGTGTTCTTCGGAGCGAGTGCGAAGAGCGACACGAAGTTGTCGGCGAAGGTGCCGTACACGTCGTCGGTCAGCAGGATCAGGTCCGGGCGCTCCTTGATGATCTCCGCGATGTACTCGAGGCTTTCATCGTCGATCTTCACCGAAGGCGGATTGCTCGGATTGACGAGGAAGAACGCCTTCACCTTCGGGTCGCGCAGCTTGTCGAGTTCCTTCTTCGAGTACTGCCAGTTGTTCTCGACGGTGGCGTTCAGATGCACGACGTTGAGCTGGTAGTCGTTGAGTTCGGGAATCTCGATGTAGGGCGTGAAGATCGGCATGCCCAGCGCGATGGTGTCGCCCGCCTTGATCAGGAAGTTCTCGCGCATCGTGTTGAAGATGTACGTCATGGCCGCGGTGCCGCCTTCCACCGCGAACACGTCGAACTCGCCGACGAACGGATGCTTGCCGATCATCTCGCGGCGCAGATACTGGCCGACGATGATTTCGGACAGCTTGAGCATGCGGTCCGGCACCGGATAGTTGCAGGCCAGAATGCCTTCGCACATTTCGTAGAGGAAGTCGCCCGCCGAAAGACCGAGCTGGTCGCGCACGTACGACACCGCGCCGCCGATGAAATCGATGCCGGGCTGGCCCTTGTTCTCACGCAGGAACTGGTCGAAGCGCTCGACGATGCCCGCGCGTTGCGGGAAGCCGCCCACGCCTTCGGGCATGTACGAGAACGAGCGCTCCGATTCGCGCATCGCGAAGAGGCCGAGCTGCCAGAAACCGTGACGCGGAATCGTGGCGAGGAAGTTGGGATTGCCGCGGCCGGCGTTGAGCATCGAGAGGTTGGCCGGGCGCTCGGTTGCGCCGCCGCCGGCCGCCTTGATCAGCTCGTCCTTGAGCTCGAACGGGCTCAGTGCGTCGAGGGCTGCCTTGTCCTTCGTGTCGTTGCCTTTACCTTTTGCCATGATGCTCTCCGTTGGAAGACGTTGGGCGTGCCGCCGTTGCTTGCGCTTGACGCATTGCGCGGGAACGGCACGCGATTTCGACAGATCGATGCGCCCGGGCCTGCGCAACTACAACCCTTCGCGTAGCCCGACCTGCGCGGCGCGACCTGCGCGGCCCGACCTACGCGGCGCGATTGACTTCATGTCATGCGAGACCCACCACGAGCGGCCCGAGCAGCGTGAGCAGCACGTTGGCGATCGCGTAGGTGATGGCGAACGGCACCGTGGGCACGGCGCTCTCGGCCTTGTCGAGAATGCCGCCGAAGGCCGGATTCGCACTGCGGGAGCCGGACAGCGCGCCCGCGAGAATCGCCGCGTTGTTGTATTTGAGGACGTAGCGGCCAAACAGCATCGTGAGGATGAGCGGAACGATCGTCACCACCACGCCGAGCAGGAAGATCGTGATGCCGCTCTGCTTGATCGTCACCACGGCCTGCAGGCCCGAGTTCAGCCCCACCACCGCGACGAACGCCGCGAGGCCGAAGTCCTTGAGCAGCTGCGAGGCCGCCGGCGGCATCACGCCGTACATCGGGTGCTTGCCGCGCATCCAGCCGAACAGGAGGCCCGCGAGCAGGCACCCGCCGCCCGAGCCGAGCGTGAGCGGAATGCCGGCCACGTTCACGACGATCAGACCGATCAGCAGGCCCAGCACGAGGCCCACACCCATGTAGATGAAGTCGGTCTTGTTGCTGTAGGCGAGCTCGTAGCCCGCGGACTGTACGGCGCGCTTGGTGTCGGTCGCGGTGCCGTAGACGGTCACCACGTCGCCGTGCTCGAGCTTCGTGCCCGGCAGGATCGGCACCGGCTGCCCCGCGCGCTCGATCTTCTCGATGTACACGCCGTGCCGCAGATCGCGGTCGACGTTCTTGCGCACTTCGGCAATCGTCGTGTGGTTCATGCCCTTCTTGCTGAACACGACCTGGCGTGTCTGCATCACGAGGCTCATGCCGCCCGAGTCCGGCATTTCCGGGCCGATCAGCGGGCCCACTTCGACCATCTGCTCGCGGCGGCCGACGACGAGCACGAGGTCATCGCGGCTCAGCACGAAGTCGGGCGTTGGATCGACGAGCTTGCCCGCGCGGCGAACCTTCTCGATGGCGACAAAATCCTGCTCGGCCACTTCGATCTGCTTGACCGTCTTGCCGGCCGCTGCTTCGACGCGGAAGACGCGGCCGAACAGCTCGGGCAGCGCGGCGAGCTGGCCCGGCCCCGCCGTGGCGGCGTCGCCGGCCATTTCGCGTTCGGCGTCCATGGAAGCGTCCTTCAGGCTGCGGCCCATGAACTTCGGCAGGATGTTCACGCAGACGATGATCGCGCCAAGCGAGCCGAACACGTAGGTAACGGCATAGCCGATCGCGACGTCGGCCTGCATGGCCTTCACCTGGTCGGGCGGCAGGCCGAGGCGCGCGATGGCGTCGCCGGCCGTGCCGATGATCGCCGACTGCGTCATGCCGCCCGCAGCGAGACCCGCGGCGAGGCCCTTGTTGAGGTGAAAGAGCTTCGCGCAGACGAGCACGGTGGCCAGACCCGCGAGCGCCATGAACACGGCCATCGCAATCTCGCGCAGCGTCTTGCGGTTGAGCGAGTTGAAGAAGCCCGGCCCGGAGTCGTAGCCCACCGCGTAGATGAAGACCGCGAACATCACCGCCTTCACGCCGTTGTCGATCGTCACACCCACCTGACTGATCAGGACCGCGGCGAGCAGCGACCCGCCCACGCCGCCTAGCTGGAACTTGCCGAAGTTGATCTGGCCGACCCAGTAGCCGACCGCCAGTGAGAGAAATAAGGCGATTTCCGGGGATTTGTGAAAGATGTCATGTAGCCATTCCATCGTGCCCTCGCTTTGGAAGATGTAACTGCTTGCTGCCGTTGAAGTTGGACGGCCGGTTGGACGGCCGGTTGGACGGCCAGTTGGACGGCCCGCAGGACGGTCAGTCGGACGGCCTGATGAAAGCGCGCCAATTTTTGAGATATCGCGGCCGTCATCGACCGCGGACGGGTTCGGCGCGCGCGATGTCCGTGAGCACTGCGCGCGCCGCTGATCAAGCAAAAATCAGCCAAATTTCGTCGCGAGGCCGACCACCACCGGCCCCATGAGCGGCAACAAAATGTTCGACAGCGCATAGGTGATCGTGTAGCCGATCACCGGCGTCGAATTGCCCGTCACGCCAACGAGCGCACTGATCGCGGGCGTGCTGCACTGCTGGCCCGCAATCGCGCCGAGCAGCATCGGCGCTTCGAGCTTGAGGAACATGCGCCCGATCCACAGCGAGAGCAGGCCCGGAATCAGCACCATCAGGATGCCGGCGAGCGGCAGCGCGAGGCCGTATTCGCGCACGAGCTTGATGGCGTCCGATCCGGCCGAGAGGCCCACGGCCGCGATAAAGGTTGCGAGGCCGAAGTCCTTGAGCACCTGCGCCGCAGCCGAGGGCAGCGAGCCGACCACGGGGAAATGCGAGCGCAGCCAGCCGAAGAAGAGGCCCGAGAGCAGGCATCCGCCGCCCGTGCCGAGCTCGAGCGCCACGCCGCCCACCCTCACGCCGAAGCGGCCGATCATCATGCCCACGAGCACGCCGAGGCCGAGGTAGACGAAGTCGGTCTTCTGGGTCTGCTGGATCACGTAGCCGAGGCGCTTCGCGCCGCGCGCGACGTCGGTGGGCGCACCGATCAGCGTGAGCACGTCACCGCGGTGCACCACGGTGCCGGGCAGCGCGGGCACCGTGGTGTCGAGGCGTGTGATCGCGCCCACGTAGATGCCGCGCCCCGCTTCCGGCTCGGCGCGCTCGCGCATCTGCGCAAGCGTGAGGCCGTTGGCTTCGCGGCGCGTGAGCATCACGTCCGTGCGCTGCGCGAAGAGCTTCACGAAGCCCTCGCCCGAGACTTCGGCGCCGAGGCTGCCTGCCGCCTCCACCACGGCCTCGCGCCGCCCCCCGATGAACACGATGTCGCCCGCCTGCAGCACGAACTGCGCGTCGGTGTCGATCTGGCGCTGCTCGCGCAGAACCCGCTCGACCGTGATGTTGTTGCCAAAGCGCGCCTCGAATGCCGAGACCCGGGTGCCCGCGGCCGGCCCCGCCTCGAACGCTCGGCCCTCGAGCGGCGGCAGCGCGAGCCGCTGGCCTTCGTCGAGCACGCCGTCGCCGCCGAGCTTGCGAAAGAGGCGCGCGGCCTCCTCGCGCAAGTTCACGCGCATGAGGATGGGGGCGATCTGGCTCGTGAACAGCACGATGGTGATCAGGCCAAAGAGGTAGCTCACGCTATAGGCGGTCACCACGTGCGCCTGCAGCGTGCTCACCTGGGCGTCGCTCAAGCCGAGCTTCGCGATGGCCTCCGAGGCCGTGCCGATCACCGCCGACTCGGTGGCGGCGCCCGCCAGCAGGCCGGCGGCCGTGCCCGCGTCGAGCTTCATCAGGACGACCGCGATCATGATGAGCGTCATGACCGAGACGATTTCGATGATCGACAGAAGTCCATAGCGCCAGCCGCGCCCGACATTCGCGAAAAACTGCGGGCCGCCCGTGAAGCCGAGCGCGAAGATGAACAGAGCAAAGGCAACGTTCTTGAGATCGGGCGAGATGCGTGCGCCCGTCTGGCCCAGCACGAGCGCGACGATCAACGTGCCGCATACTCCGCCGAGCGAAATCGGCCCAAAACGGACGGAACCGATCAAATAACCGAGCGCGAGACTCGCAAACAGCGCTATCTCGGGCTGCGACTTCAGCAATTCAACGATCATGTCTGGTCTGCCGATTTACGTTTTAGTTTTCGAGAAATATGCATAACGAACATGCACGCGGCATGCCCATCTCTATTCCTGTGCTTCGCGATATTTTTGCGCAAAGCACAAAAAAACCCAACCGGCCTAAATCAAACCTATGCGAAAAACGTTAAGCGAAGCCGCAACAAAACCTTCAAATCATTGAAAACAAACATTTCGGAACAGCCGAAGCCAAAGCGCCACCAGACAGGACCGCGTGCGAAGCGCGCCACACGGGCAAAGCCGCCGCGCATCGCCTGCGCCCGATTGAATGACGCGATTGGCCCTGATTACGCGTTTCATTGCCCAATACCCTTACTCATCGGCCCATACTCGTACCACCCGGAAATCAAATCCTTTACAAGAGTGAAACGCCGCTGCCGTTTGAGATAGATATTGCAATTCCCGACAACTGTCAATATTATTTTCATTCTAATTATCGCCACACCAAGGTCCGACAAGTGTGTTCTATTACCGGACGACAGAGTTGATAGCGCGACATTGTCAAACAGAACACCCCTTTACCCGGTAAATGCAACCAGCATACGAGGCGAAATTCGATGAATCAAATACACGCCATGCGAGTCTTCGTCACAGTTGCGGAATCGCAAAGCTTTCGCCGGGCCGCGCAACAACTCGACGTCTCGAATGCACTGGTCACCCGCTCGGTTGCCATGCTCGAAGCGCACCTCCATACGCGGCTCATCAACCGCACCACGCGTAATCTTTCGCTTACCGAAGCAGGCCTTCGCTATCTCGACGGCTGCCGCAGCGTGCTCGAGGAACTCGACCACCTCGAAAATGCGCTCGCGCACACCGAGCGCGAGCCGAGCGGCACG
Organism: Paraburkholderia silviterrae; assembly: GCF_004353915.1. Taxonomy (GTDB): domain Bacteria; phylum Pseudomonadota; class Gammaproteobacteria; order Burkholderiales; family Burkholderiaceae; genus Paraburkholderia; species Paraburkholderia silviterrae. The sequence goes on from NZ_SMRP01000023.1 coordinate 75,887, forward strand.
CTGCGCGTGGCGGCGGCCAGCACGCTGTCGCTCGTCACGCTCACGCCGCTCATCGACGGCTACCGGCGGCGCTATCCGCGCGTGAACGTGCACCTCACGCTCGCCGAGCGGCAAATCGATCTGGTGGAGGACAGGTTCGACGTGGGTATCGTCGCGGCCTCGCCCGCGCGCAGCGGCCGCAACGACGACATGGAGATCATCGAGCAGGCGCTCGGCCTGGCAACGTTCGTGCCATGCGCATCGCCCGCCTGGATCGCCGAGCATGGCGAACCAGGCACGCCCGCACAGCTCGCGCGCCATGCCGCGGTGACGTTGCCGCCCGAAGAGCGCAGCGTCAGCTGGCAGTTCGCGAAGCCTGGCGAGCAAGCGCAACAGATCACGCTGCGCCCCGCCTATGCGGTAAATAACATGCTGATGGTGCGGCACGCCGCGCTCGCGGGCATGGGCGTGGCAGTCGTGCCCGCGTCGCTCGTCGCCGACGACTTCGCGGCCGGCACGCTGATCCGCCTGTTGCCCGAATACGAGATCGACGACCCAGAGGCCCACATGTCGATCGTCTATCCGAACCGCCAGTATCTGCCGGCAAAAACGCTGCGCTTCGTCGATTACGCCGTCGAGCATTTCCAGCATGCAAGCGATGGCGGCGGCAAAGCGACGGCCCAGCCTGCTGCGGCCCTTGCGGCCAGTCCAGCGGCGCTGCTGCCGGTTGGTGGCACGGTTGGTGGCACATTCGGCAGCACGCTCGGCAGCAGTCCGGCGCTGCACGCGATGAGCGGCAACTGAACGCCGCCTGAGTGCAAATCAGGCGCAGGCCAGACACAAACCGGGCAACACCCAAGGCGGCGCTTGACCGGTAGTCAAGCGCCGCTATGCCAGGTTCTGCGCCCCGCCTTCCCCGGCTTCGTCGAGGCCCACGGCGCCGCACAGCTCGCGCAGCAGCGGCGCTTCGCGCTCGTGCACTTCCACCGGCAGCCACGTCGCGCCCGCCCATGCGAGGTAGCGCGCACGATGCTGGCCGTTGCGAAATGCCACTACGCCCACGTGCGCGAGGCCGAGCCAACCCGCGAGCCCGGCCGCGCGCCGCCTCGCGATCGTCACGTAGGGCATCTGCGGCACCCGCTCGTTGTGTGGGTCGAGAAATTCGCGGATGCCGCGCACCTTGCCCACATGCCAGTCGTCGACCGGCTTGAGCACATAGTCGGTGTCGTCGCGCTCGGCGCAGACCAGCAGCTTGTGCAAGTCGACGATCACCACTTCGTGACGCGTGCCGTCGGTTGTGAAGACGCGCTTGAAGCGCACATAGTCGTAGGGATGATGGGCCGGCACCGGCACGACCCAGAAGGGTCCGGACGCGGACGGGTGCGGTGACGGGGTCGAAGGCATCTCGGTAGGCGTGGACAGGGACGTCGGCGGCATGCGGAGGGCGCGTCTCTCGTAGTAGTCGTGAAAAGCGGCCTAAGCTACGAGGGATTCGTGAAATTTTCGTGACCTATGCACCACGAATGCGCATGCCTCGCGCCTCAGGAAAAAAAACCGATGGACAAAGCGAACCCCATCCATCCCGCAAGCACCGAGACTTTTGGCAACCACGTGCGCATCGAAGCACGCGCTCAGGTTGCCACCATCGTGCTCGAACGGCCCGAGCAGCGCAACGCCATCGACCGCCCGGTAGCCGAAGCGCTGGCCGCCGCCTTCGCGCGCTTCGAAGCGAATCCGCAATGGCGCGCGGCGGTTCTGTTCGGCGCGGGCGGCACATTTTGCGCGGGCGCCGACCTGGGCGCGCTCAACGACGACGCAAGGCGCAACGAAGTCCACGCCGACGGCAGCGGCCCCGGCCCCCTCGGCCCCACGCGCATGACGCTCGCCAAGCCGGCCATCGCCGCCATCGCGGGATACGCCGTCGCGGGGGGCTCGAACTCGCGCTCCTTTGCGATTTGCGCGTCGTGGAAGAAGACGCCGTCCTCGGCGTGTTCTGCCGGCGTGTGGGCGTGCCGCTCATCGATGGCGGCAGTGTACGCCTGCCGCGTCTCATCGGCCTGTCGCGCGCGCTCGATCTGATCCTCACCGGGCGCGCCGTGAACGCCCAGGAAGCGCTCGCCTTCGGGCTTGCGAACCGCGTCGTGAAGCCGGGGACGGCGCGCGAGCAAGCCGAGGCGCTCGCGGCACAACTCGCGGCATTCCCGCAGGCGGCCTTGCTGGCTGACCGCCGCTCGGCCTGGGAAAACAGCACGCTGGCCGATCTCGGCGAAGCGTTGCGCCGCGAAGGCGCAGGCGGCTATCGCGCGGTCATGGACGAAGGGCTCGCGCTCGCCGCGCGCTTCGCCGCGGGCGCGGGCCGGCATGGCGATCCGCTCGATGGCTGATTCTTGAAGGTCTCCGCGCGAGCCGCTAAATTTGAATCAGACAGCCAACTCGACTGGCTGCCCGCCCCGCGCGCGCCGTCGGGATCGTCCACGCCGTCTGCTGCACGGCGGGACATTCCTAAGACGAGACGCCGCCGCGCACGACCCATGATGCCGCATCAGGGGATCCCTACATGCCGACGGATCGAATCATCCGCTTCGCGGATTTCGAGCTCGACGTCGAGCGCTACCAGCTTCGGCGCGCGGGCGAAGAAGTGCGGCTGGAGCGGTTGCCGATGGATCTCCTGATCCTGCTCGCCTCGCGCCACGGTGAGTTGATCTCGCGCGCGGACATTGTCGAGCGGCTATGGCACGGCAATCCATATCGCGACAACGAGAACGGCATCAACACCGCGATCCGCAAGATCCGCATCGCATTGGCCGACGACCCGGCGCGGCCGCGCCATCTCGTCACTGTGAAGGGCAAGGGCTACCGGCTCGACGGCGCGAGCTTCGCGAGCCGCTCAGACAGCACGGACACCGAGCCCATCGGCACGCACGGCGCCGTGCGCGTGCTGGTGCTGCCGTTTGCAAACCTCACGGGCGATGGCAAAGAGGCCTATTTCTGCAGCGCCCTCGCCGATGAGATCTCGGCCACGCTAGGCGCGCTCGGTGCGGATCGACTGCGCATGATCGCGCGCACAACCGCGGCGCGCTATCGCGACACGGCCAAGAGCATCGGCGAGATTGCGCGCGAGCTCAAGCTCGACTACGTGCTCGAAGGCTCGTTCTCGCGCCTAGCGCACAAGGTGCGCATCCTCACGCGCCTGATTCGTTGCGCCGACGAGGTTCAGATCTGGAGCCGCGCCCATGAGCCGGTTTCGCAGGACGCGCTCGACATCATCAAGGAAGCCGCCGGCGCGCTCGCGCAAGAGCTCACCTCCACGCTCTCCGAGCAACAGCGCTCCTTGCTCGCGCGGCGGCTGCCTGTCGACCCGGCCGCCCATGACGCCTATGTGCGCGGGCGTTACTTCTGGTACCGGCGCGTGCATTTCGATGCGGCGTTCTGCGCCCATCATGGCATCGACGGCGAAGACTTCGCGCGCAGCCGCGCCTATTTCGAGGCGGCGCTCGAGCACGATCCGAACTACGCGCTCGGCTACGCAGGGCTGTCGAACTACTACGGGGCGTCGGTCGTGCACGGCCTGTTCGCGCCCGACGACGGCTGGCCCGTCGCGCGCGCCCTCGCGCAAAGCGCGCTGGAGCTCGACCCGGACCTGCCCGAAGCCCATCACGCGCTTGCCGCCGTGCGCTACTTCTTCGACTGGGACTGGCCACGCGCCGAGGCGGGCTTCAAGGAAGCGCTGCGGCGCAATCCAAGCTATCCGGAGGCGCACCGGCTCTATGCGCGGCTGCTGCTCGCGGCGGGCCGCCATGCCGAAGGCCAGGTGGCGATGGCGCGCGCCGAGAAGATCGACCCGCTCGCGTTCCAGGGCTCGCGCGCCTTCGGCATGATTCTCGCGGGACAGCATGCGCAAGTCGTGCGCGAGTACCTCGCACCGGGTCACATGGAGCATTCGCCGCTCGTGTACCAGGTGCTGGCGACCGCGTTCGAAGTGAAGAAGCTCTTTGCGCAGGCCGTGGACGCCACGGTGGAAGCGCTCGAACGCTGCGATCTGCAAGCGCGCTCGACGGCGGTCCGTTCCCACTGGGAAGCCGGCGGCTACGACGCGGTATTGCACTGGTATCTGGACGACCTGCTTGCGCGGCGGCGCAGGCAGTACACCTCGCCCTTGTTGATTGCCGAGGCCTATGCGCGGCTCGCCCAACCCAACGAGATGTTCCAGTGGCTGGACGCGGCCCTCGCAGAGCGCGCTTCGCGCCTGTGCGAGCTGCGCATGAATCCCTGGTTCCAGCCGTATCGCGCGAGCGGGCGCATGCGGCGCGTCGAACAGCACATCGGGGGCGCACAGACGCATTGAAGTGCGCACAGGCCGCTTTTACGCGCTTTATAAGGGCACCTCTGGCGGCGCCCCATGGGCATGCCCCGGCAACGACAAGGGCGCCTCATGAGCGCCCTTTGCGTGTCTGGCGGCCGACCTGTGGGATGCCGGCCGCGCTCCGTGGCCGGCCACGGCGGCGGCCGGCCCGGCCAGAGTTTCGTTCGAGGTCTGCGTGCCTGCCTCAGTTGCCGTGGTACAGGTCGTTGTTCAGGCGGTCGCGTTCACCGGACTTGGTGGAACGCACGAGGTCCTGATACACCTGCGCATGGGTCAACCCTATCGGCGCCCCTGAGGCGCTATTGGTCATGGGCGTGCCGCCCACGTCCTGCGAAGCCGACGGTGCGCCCTGAGACGGATCGGACGACGTATCGGCAAACGCGAGTCCTGCGAATAAGGCGGCCGCGCAGGCCACCGCGATGCGTACTGTGTTCATCGTGTTCATGTCATCGCTCCAGGAGGAAAGCGCATGCACCCCACCCGCCATGCGCGGCGCGGACGAAGCCAGCTGTCTCACCCGCAAACTGAAGAACGGGTGCCGCGCCGGGGAATGCGCACTGGATCGTAGAGAGATGGTGCGGCGCGGCTGTGGGGCGCACCATGGACGCAACCTGAAGAAATCGTCAAGGCCGCCCGCGCCTGGCGAGTGTTGCGTAAGAAGAACGCAAGAAAAGCGTGCCGCATGCGGCGCGGCGCATTTCAGTACAATTCCGGCTTGACTTCGGTTGCTCCGCGTTTGACCCGAAACGCGTGCACAGTCGGACCAGCGACGCCCCGCTACGCACGACACCCTGTGCGCCGCCCGCCGCGACTCGACCTCGAGCGGCGCGCCGCGAACCGAGCACACGCGCACCTCATAACGCCCCCTGCCCATGCCATTGCCCCTTCTTGCCCTTGCCGTCGCCGCGTTTGGTATCGGTACCACCGAGTTCGTCATCATGGGCCTCTTGCCCGATGTCGCGCGCGACTTGAGCGTGTCGATTCCGGCGGCGGGCATGCTCGTCTCGGCTTATGCGCTCGGCGTGACGATCGGCGCGCCCATCGTTGCCATCGCCGTCGCGAACGTGCCGCGCAAGGCGGCGCTCATGCGCTTGATCGGCATCTTCATCGTCGGCAACCTGCTGTGCGCACTCGCCCCCAATTACCCGATCCTGATGGCCGCGCGCATCGTCACCGCGTTCTGCCACGGCGCGTTCTTCGGCATCGGCTCGGTGGTCGCCGCGGGGCTCGTGGCGCCCAACCGCCGCGCCCAGGCCATCGCCCTCATGTTCACCGGCCTCACGCTCGCAAACGTGCTGGGCGTGCCGCTCGGCACGGCGCTCGGCCAGCTCGCGGGCTGGCGCACGACCTTCTGGGCCGTGACCGGCATCGGCGTGCTCGCGGCGGCGGCGCTGCAGGTCTGCCTGCCCAGGCACATCGAGATGCCCAAGGCGAGCCTCGTGCACGAATTCAGCGTGCTCAGGAACCCGCAGGTGCTGATGGTGCTCGGCATGAGCGTGCTGGCCTCGGCAAGCCTGTTCTCGGTGTTCACCTACATCACGCCGATCCTCGAAGACGTCACGGGCTTCTCGCCGCATGACGTCACCTTCGTGCTGCTGGTGTTCGGCCTCGGCCTCACGGTGGGCAGCACGCTCGGCGGCAGGCTCGCCGACTGGAAGCTCATGCGCTCGCTGCTCTCGCTGATTGCCGCAATTGGCGTGGTGCTCGCGGTGTTCGCGTTCACCATGCACGATCAGTTCGCGGCGGTCGCGACCATCTTCATGTGGGGCGTGCTCGCCTTCGCTATCGTGCCGCCGCTGCAGATGCTCATCGTCAATCGCGCGAGCGCTGCGCCGAACCTCGCATCCACGCTCAACCAGGGCGCCTTCAATCTCGGCAACGCAAGCGGCGCCTGGCTCGGCGGCGCGGCGATCAGCGCGGGCGCGCCGCTCACCGCGCTGCCGTGGGTGGGCATCCTCATGGCGTTCGCGGCGCTTGGGCTCACCTTCGTCTCGGCGCAGCTCGACCGGCGCGCGCGCCGACGCACGGCGGTGGCGGCGCCCACGTCCTGCGTTTGACGGGCCTGGGCCGCGGGCAGCGCGCCGCCCCGCATCCGCTCGCCCGTAGTAGCATCCTGCCCGATGAAAACCGTCCTCACCCGCGATTTCCTCGCGCTGATCCTGAGCGTGGCCGTGGTCGGCCTCGGTTCCGGCGCGACCTTGCCGCTCACCGCCCTCGCCCTCACCGACGCCGGCTACGGCACCGCCATCGTCGGCCTGCTCACCGCCGCGCAAGCGTTCGGCGGGCTCCTTGTCGTGCCGGCCACAGCGTGGATCACCACGCGCTTCGGCTCGCGCCAGGTGATCGTGGGCGCGGTGCTCGTCGTCGCTGTCGCAACCGCGCTCATGCAGCTCGGCGCGAACCTGTGGCTCTGGGCGCTCTTGCGCATGGCCTGCGGCGCGGCGCTGATGCTGCTCTTCACGATCGGCGAGGCCTGGGTCAACGAGCTCGCCAACGACACCAACCGCGGCCGCGTGGTCGGCATCTACGCGACCACCTTCACGCTGTTCCAGATGGCCGGCCCCGTGCTCGTGAGCCAGATCGCGGGCTTCACGGCGTGGCGCTTCGCGATCTGCGGCGCGCTGTTCCTGATCGCGCTGCCGATGCTCGCGGCGATCCGCACGCGCGCGAAGGGCGCGGACTCGCACGAAAAGCACGGCAGCTGGCGCCATGTCCTGCCGAAGATGCCCGCGATCATCGTCGCCACGGGGTTCTTCGCGCTGTTCGACACGCTCGCGCTCTCGCTCTTGCCGCTCTTCGCGATGGGCCACGGGATCGACAGCGAAACGGCCGTGCTGTTCGCATCCGCTGTTCTGCTCGGCGACACCACCATGCAGTTCCCCATCGGCTGGCTTGCCGACCGGCTCGGCCGCGAACGCGTGCACGCGCTCATGGGTGTGCTCGTGGCGGCGCTCTTGCCGCTGCTGCCATTGGCCATTGCGACGCCCTGGCTGCGCTGGCCACTGTTGTTCATGCTGGGTGCGGCGGCGGGCTCGATCTACACGCTCTCCATCGTCGCGTGCGGCGAGCGTTTCGAGGGTGTGGCGCTCGTTTCGGCAAGCGCGCTCGTGAGCGCGGCGTGGAGCGCGGCGAGCTTCGGCGGCCCGATCGTCACCGGCGCGCTAATGGAGCACGCGGGCCGCGACGCCATGCTCTGGGTGCTGTTCGCGTGCGCGCTGCTGTTTCTCGGCACGCTGCGCTGGGAACGCGCACGCGGGATTGTGCGCGTGCGGGCTTAGAAGGCCAGTTCCGACCAGTCATCCCGGTGCGGTTTGACGAACGACAATGCGAGCCCAATTCTTCACGCGCTGATCCGGGCGCGCGACCGGCGACCCATAAAATAAAAGGGCGCCACCGAAGTGGCGCCCTTACAGCAAGAAGTCGGGGGTCCGCTTACCCGGAGGCAGCTGCCGACACTGATCCCGACTTTTCGTCAGTAATCTTACGGAAAACGGAATACACGGTCAATGGAGCTCTCCGACGACACCCTGGCCGCCATCACCCTGCTCTTGTCCGGCGAGCGTCTCGGAACGTTCCTGGCGCTCGCGGGCTCTCCCCGACCGGCCATCGCGCTTCACCAGCAAACGCTGCAGGTCGCGGGAACCCTTATGTGCGTGACAGCAGTCGTCGAGATTGCACTGCGCAACACCATCTGTGACCATCTCGCAAACCACTTCGGCACCACTGACTGGCTGCGTGCCCCACCTGCGCCATTCGGTTGGCGCGACCAGGAAAAAACGCGGATCGGCGAAGCCATTGCCAGCGCGCAACGTGCTGCATACACCAAGATGGATACCGCACAGAAGCGCACTATCGACGACAGGCTGTTCCGCAATGGCGTGCCACCGGGGCTGACGCATGAACGACACGCGAAGATTAGACAACAGTCACTTGCGGTGCCAAATGGCCAGGTGATTGCCCAGTTGACGCTGTATTTCTGGAAGCGACTCTTCTCAGCCGAATATGAATCGCCGCTCTGGCGCCCCGTACTCAAGCGAGTCTTTCCCGACAAGACGCTGCGACGAGCGGACGTTGCAGTCCAACTCGAGCGGATCTACCAGACACGCAACCGGATTGCCCATCATGAACCTGTGTACGGTCATCGCCTGCACGATACGCTCGAGGCAATTGCCTTCATCGTGACGCGACTCGGACAGTACGCACCGTGCCACGCGACGCCGCTCGCGCAGTTGCTGGTCGACGAATGGCGAACACTTTCCGCGCAAGCCGCAGGGCTGCGAGCAAGCTTCGCTGCCATGTCACCGGTTTCGTCAGTCCTGCCAGCCGGACATGAAACGCATGACGCAACGGCCCTTGCCAATCCGCAGTAGGCCATCGCCAGCCTGGACAAACGACAACGGCCAACGCGCCTCTCAGCGTAACGGCCCCTGTGCGGATGGCGACGGACCGCCGCCGCCGTACCGCCTCAATTACTTCAACGCCGGCAAAATCGTGCCGACGCACGTGCCGAAGCCCACGCGATAGCCTTCGCCCTGGCACCAGCCCGCGAGCGTGAGCTCGTCGCCGTCTTCGATGAAGCCGCGCTTGCCGCCGCTCTTGAGTTCGAGCGGGTTCTTCGCGTTCCACGTCAGTTCGAGCAGGCTGCCGAACGAATCGGGTGTCGAGCCCGAGATCGTGCCCGAGCCCATCAGATCGCCCACGCGCGTGTTGCAGCCGGCCACCGTGTGATGCGCGAGTTGCTGCGCCATCGTCCAGTACATGTGGCGGAAATTCGTGCGCGCGATCGTGGTGGCCTCGCTCGCGCCTTCGGGGCGCAGCAGCACTTCGAGCGCGAGGTCGAACGCATGGTTGCCCGCGTGACGCAGATACTCGAGCGGCTGCGGCTCCTGCGCCGGCTGCGCGACGCGAAACGGCTCAAGCGCATCGAGCGTCACGACCCACGGCGAGATCGTGGTGGCGAAGGTCTTCGCATTGAACGGCCCGAGCGGCACATATTCCCACTGCTGGATGTCGCGCGCGCTCCAGTCGTTGAGCAGCACCAAGCCGAAGATATGCTCCTCGGCGTGCTCGCACGCGATGGGTTCGCCGAGCGCATTGCCGCGGCCGACGATAAAGCCCGTCTCCAGCTCGATGTCGAGCTTGCGGCACGCGCCGAACACGGGACGCTCCTGATCGGGCAGCTTCAACTGGCCATTGGGACGGCGCACCGGCGTGCCGCTCACCACCACCGACGAAGCGCGCCCGTTATAGCCGATCGGCATCTCGGACCAGTTCGGCAGCAGCGCATTCTTCGGATCGCGAAACATCGAACCCACATTCGTCGCGTGCTCCTTCGACGAATAGAAGTCCGTATAGCCTGGAATCTCCACGGGCAGATGCAGCTTCGCATCAGCGAGCTTCACGAACGCGCGCTGGCGCAGCCCGGCGTCCTCGCGCAACGCTGCCGTTTCGCGTGCGAGCAGTGACGAAAGCTGCACGCGCACGCTGCGCCACACATCGCGGCCCAGCGCGATGAAATCGTTCAGTGCGGGGCGTGCGAAAACATTCTGCGCGTTTTGCGCAGCGCCGGATCCAGCGGGCAAGCGCAACAATCCGGCCTCGTGCAGCACTGCCAGATCGACGACCGAGTCGCCGATCGCCACGCCCACGCGCGCGTTCGCGTTGCTTGCCGTGCTGAACACACCGAAAGGCAGATTCTGAATCGGGAAATCGCAGGCGGCGTCGTTCGCGCTGTCGATCCAGCTCTTGCGCTGCGGATCTAGCGTTGCCTGCAGATCGGCAGGAATGGGGTTGCTCATGGCTTCTCCGGATTGAAGTGTTTCTTGAGGCCTTGCCAGCACTCGTAGTAATGCGCCTGCAACTGCGCCGTTTCGAGCGCGAAGCGCGTCGGACGGATCAGCGTGCGGGTCTCGAACATGAACGCCATCGTGTCGCCCACCTTGTGGGGTTTCGACGTATCGGCGCTCGAAGCCTTCTCGAAGGTCTCGGCATCGGGGCCGTGGCCCGACATGCAGTTGTGCAGGCTCGAGCCGCCCGGCACGAAGCCTTCGGCCTTGGCGTCGTACACGCCGTGCACGAGGCCCATGAACTCGCTCGCGACGTTGCGGTGGTACCAGGGCGGACGGAAGGTGTTCTCGGCCGCGAGCCAGCGCGGCGGGAAGATCACGAAGTCGATCGAGTCGACGCCCGGGGTGTCGGTAGGCGCATGCAGCACGAGGAAGATCGACGGATCCGGGTGGTCATAGCTGATCGAGCCGATCGTGTTGTAGCGGCGCAGGTCGTACTTGTACGGCGCGTAGTTGCCGTGCCACGCGACCACGTCGAGCGGCGAATGGCCGATGTCGGCGCGCCAGAGCTCGCCATTCAACTTCGCGACGAGTTCGAATTGCCCTTCGCGGTCCTCGTAGGCCGCGCGCGGCGTGAGGAAGTCGCGCGGATTCGCGAGACCGTTCGAGCCGATCACGCCCAGGTCGGGCAGCCGCAGCAGCGCGCCGAAGTTCTCGCAGATATAGCCGCGCGCCTCGCCATCGGGCAGCTCGACCTGGAAACGCACGCCGCGCGGGATCACGGCGATCTCGAACGGCTCGATCTCGAGCTTGCCCATCTCGGTCGCGATCGCAAGGCGTCCTTCCTGTGGAACGATCAGGAGCTCGCCGTCGGTGTTGTAGAAGAAGCGGTCGACCATCGGGCGGTTCGCCGCGTACAGATGGATCGCACAGCCGCTCATCGAGGCCGCCGAGCCGTTGCCCGCCATCGTCACCCAGCCGTCGACGAAGTCGGTCGGCTCCGTGGGCATCGGCAGCGGGTCCCAGCGCAGCTGGTTGGGCGGCGTGGGCGGCACATCGCCAAAATCGGCAACGAGGCGCGGCGCGCTGCCGTTGCCGCCCTCGACGCTCGCGCGCGCGGCGAGCGGCGTGAACGGCTGGTGCACCGCGCCCGGACGGATGCGATAGAACCAGGTGCGGCGGTTGTGCGAGCGCGGCGCCGTGAAGGCCGTGCCCGAAAGCTGCTCGGCATAGAGGCCGTAAGCGCAGCGCTGCGGCGAATTCTGGCCATCGGGCAAGGCGCCGGGCAGCGCCTCGGTGGCGAATTCGTTGCCGAAGCCGCTCATATAGCCGTCGGCCACCGCGCTCGTGGCGCTTTTCCCGCTTTTTCCTGCCGCCGCCTGGGTTGCGTCCCGCAAGGGTGCGTTCATCACTGTCTCTCCACGTTCTGCCGCGCCGCAGGCGCCCGGACGGGCGACCTCGGGCCGGCACGAATGATCCGGTTCTACGGGCAAGACGCGTCGGCTTCCTCCGACAGAACCCGTCGCGCGATTTACGAATAGTAAAACGGATTATGATTAGTGAAATTCAACGTAAACCCTAACCTCCCCCTCTCGCCGGCCGGAAATCCGCTCTTGCATGGATATCGTTATCACTAATCGGTGCATGTTGGAGCGCCACGGGCTGCTACCATCAAGCCATGCGGCCCCGTAGCCGCAACAACCGAACCGGCGCGGGCCGCTTGCCCGCGCTTATCTCATTAAGCCTGTCGCCACCTCACTTTCGCGTCATGATTGCTCCGACCATTCCCGAGCTCGTCGCCCGCGCCGCCAACCACCCGTTTCTCGGCGAGCACCTGAGGCTGGGCGTCGGCACGCATAGCGCCGAAGCCGTCGCGCGCCGCAACGGCGTGGAGCTTCTGAGCGCCTATGAGCCGATTTACGACATCAGCGTGCACGGCGGCGCGCAGTCGCTCACGGCGGATCTCGCGTTGGCCTCGCGCTTCGGCGATGAACTCGGCTACCAGGCGGTGACGCTGCACGAGCACGACGGCAAGACCGAGCCCTTCGACCCGTTCGCCGATACGCTCGACGACCCCGAGCTCGTCGCGCTCGACCGCTGCGTGCGCGCGCTGCACACGATCAACTTTCTTGGCTCGCAGCAGCATGGGCTGCTCTTTCTGCGCGTTCACGAGCGGCTGCTCAAGAGCGTGAAATACGACCATGGGCGGCACTTCTCGAACGTGCTGGTGTCGTTCGGCCTGAACCCAGGGCGCGTGGTGATCGAATTGCCGGCGGCGGCGGTCGCGCATCGGACCTTCGTCGGCTATCTGACGAAAAGCTACCAGCGCTATGGATTCAAGGTGGCGGGCAATCTGCCCAACGCGGGGCAGATTCTTTCGGTGTCCGACATGGCGCGGCTCGACTTCGTGAAGATGGATGCGAGCGCGGCCCTGCGCGATTCGATGGTGAAGCCGCTCGTGAGCTATGCGGCGCGGTTGCGCATGCCGCTGATCTTCAACCGCGTGGTGGACGCCGCGCAGTTCGAGCAGTTGCAGCAGTACGATGTGCGCTTCGTGCAAGGGCCCGTGTTCGCTACGCAGCACAGCGCGGCGTAGCTCGGGGCAAGCCAGAAGCCGGTTGGCTGGAAAAACGCCGCGCTTCGAAGGGCGCGGCGTAGTGAGTCCCCAGGCGGGCGCCCAGAAGTGCGAAAGCCGCGCGTGCGCCGGAATTGGCTACGTGCGCGGCTGCAAGCGCGGTTGCAAGGCGGCGGCTACAGGCGGGATTACAGGCTGATGGGTTCCTGCTCGAGTTCCACGCCGAAACGCACGAGCACGTCACGGCGGATCGCCTGGGCCAGTTCGAGGATATCGTTGCCGGTGGCGCCCCCGCGGTTCACGAGCACGAGCGCCTGGCGCTCGTGCACGGCCGCCGCGCGCAGCGCGCGCCCTTTCCAGCCGCACTGATCGATCAGCCAGCCCGCGGCGAGCTTCACGCGGCCGTCGGCCTGGCGATACGAAATGATGTGCGGCTCGCGCGCGACGAGCGCGTCGAACTGCGGCGCGTCGATCACCGGATTCTTGAAAAAGCTGCCCGCGTTGCCGAGCACGAGCGGATCGGGCAGCTTCGCGCGACGCACCGCCACCACGGCGTCGAATACGTCGCGCGCGCATTGCGCCTCGGGCAGCCCGCGTTGCGCGAGCTCGCGCGCGAGGTCGGCGTAACCGGCGTTGGGTTGCCATGCCTTTGGCAGCCGGAAGGTCACCGAAGTAATCACGAAACGATCACGCCCTTCGCGCTTGAAGAAGCTGTCGCGATAGCCAAAGCGGCATTCGGCGGCATCGAACTCGTACGGCGTGCCGGACTGCAGCTCGATCGCGCGCACGCTCGCGCAGCGCTCGGCCATTTCCAGCCCATAGGCGCCGATGTTCTGAATGGGCGCCGCGCCCACCGTGCCCGGGATCAGCGCGAGGTTCTCGAGGCCGGGCATGGCCGCTTCGAGCGTCCACGTCACGAAATCGTGCCAGTTCTCACCGGCGCCTGCTTCGACGTACCAGGCGTCGTCGTCCTCGCGCGTCACACGCTTGCCCGCCAGCGCGACGAGCAGCACGAGGCCGTCGAAGTCGCGCGTGAGCACGATGTTGCTGCCGCCGCCCAGCACGAGCGTGCGCAGGCCCTGGGCACGCGCGTCCCGCACGGCGGCGACCAGATCCGTCTCGCTCCCGATACGGCATGCGAGGCGTGCGCGCACGTCGAAGCCAAAGGTGTTGTGTGCGCGCAGCGGATAGCCGGCGGCGAACCACACCGGGGACGGATCGACGGACGTGGCGGAAACGGGCATCGAGGATGGATGTGACACGAAAAAGCCGAAGACGGAAAAACGGGCGCTGAAAGCGAAAAACGCACACTGGAAAACGCGGTGCCGTGGCGTGCACGCACCAGCGAGTGCGAGAAGCTATGCGAGCCGATGCGAAGACGTGTGGCCGAGCCCAGGCACACTGGCTGCGGGGCCGCCACTGCGCAGCCTTGGGCAAACACGACGGCGCCGGTAAAATGGCGTCGGTCCGTGATTATAGCGAGTACTGGGCATATCGCCGTAAAGGCAGCCGGACAAAACGGCTGCGGCACGCTAGCGCACGATTCGTGCGGCTCGCGCGCCACTCGCACTTTTGGGAGAAAGCAATGCCATCGTTTGACGTCGTCAGCGAAGCCAACATGATCGAAGTGAAGAACGCCGTCGAGCAATCCAACAAGGAGATCTCCACGCGCTTCGACTTCAAGGGCTCGGATTCGCGCGTCGAGCAAAAGGAACGCGAACTGACCGCGTTCGCCGACGACGATTTCAAGCTCGGTCAGGTGAAGGACGTGCTGGTTTCGAAAATGGCCAAGCGCAATGTGGACGTGCGCTTCCTCGACTACGGCAAGATCGAGAAGATCGGCGGCGACAAGGTCAAGCAGGTCATCACCGTGAAAAAGGGCGTCTCGGGAGACCTCGCCAAGAAGATCGTCAGGCTCGTGAAGGACAGCAAGATCAAGGTGCAGGCGAGCATCCAGGGCGACGCCGTGCGCGTCACGGGCGCCAAGCGCGACGATCTGCAGAGCGTGATCGCCTTGCTGCGCAAGGACGTGACCGATACCCCGCTCGACTTCAATAACTTCCGCGACTGATTCGTCTGGCTCTGTCCCGGTTTTCCCGGTATCGCTCACAAAGAGGCGACGCCCGCCGGCTCTTCAATGCCGCCGCGCCCTGCTGCGCTAGTCGTCCGTGGCGACGAGCGGCATCAGCGCCTCACCCGTCTCCAGCAGCGTCTTGAGATTGGACAGGATGCGCGGCCAGCCGCCCGACACCGCCTCGATGAATTTCGAGCCCTGGCGCCCCATGCGGTGCGTGAGCGTGAGCTTCACGGCGTACTCCACCGGTTCGATCTGGAGCGTGCACAGGGAATCGCCCTCGGCGTTCAGCTCCGGGCGGAACATGTTGCGCCAGCGGATCACGAGACGATGTGGCGCATCCGACTCGACGATCTCGCCCGAATCGGCCACCCTGCCGTCGGGAAAGCGCAGCGACCACGACGCGCCCGTCTGCCACTCGCACTCGTGGTGCATGCCGAACCAGTAGCGCTCCGTGAACGCACGGCTCGTGAGCGCCTCCCATAGCACTTGCGGCGTAGCGCGGATGAACGTGACGTAGACGAACGTCGATTCGCCCGCCGCGACGGTCACGCCGCTTGCGCCACCTGCACCGGCCGTGTGGCCTTCACTGCTGCTCATGGCGATCTCCTTCTCCTTCGCGTAAGCGTTTGAGCTCGACGAGCGCCTCCACGCGCGCGTGCTCGAGTTTGCCGATCCAGCAAGCGACGGCGGCTTGCATCCGCAAGCGCGCGAAATACGACCTCGTCGTTCATGGACTTAATTATGCAACCTCATGGTTGCATGTCAAGGCGAACAAATGGGGAAGCTCGGCGGGGGAGCACGGTGCATCGGCTGGCGCCCCAATCATGTGTGCGGTGCGCACAAGGCCGGCGGCTTCTTGCGCGGACGGCCGCCCTTGCGCCCATTCGCACGGGCGGCAGCGGCCTTCGCGGGCGACGTGACGGAGCCCATGGCGCGCGCGAGTTCGCGCATCCACGCTTTCGATCCGTAGACGCCTTGCAGCAGCCCCGGCGCCCAGACGAGCAGATCGAGCCGAGGGAAGAAGACCGACTGCCCGCCTCCCCAGATCTCGAGCTCCGAAAGCTGCGCAGCCGTAGGCGGCTTCTCAAGCATCTGAAAATCCTGAATGAGCGCGATGGGCACGGCAATGCTCACGCCGTTCGCGAACGCGACCTCGAGCTTGTGATGCGTGCGGCTGTACCGCGCGGCAACCGCGACCGGACTCGCTTGTGCCGCCCGGGTCGCGGCTTCGAATTGCTCGCGGCTGATGTCGACCATGTTTGCATTCTCCATGTTTCGATTCTTTGCCATTCCCTGCACAGGCGGCCGATTTCGGGTTCGATCGCGCCAGCGAGACGGGCGACCTCGTGATGCGCAAGCATGACGCGCTCGCGCAACCCCAGAGGGCCGCTCGGGCAATTGAGGTTGAAAACACACGAGCCTTGCGGACTCACGAGATGAACATGCGCCGGCGAATGGTCGTTTGGAAAGATGACCACCCGGGCACCGAGTACGCGAAGAACTGTGGGCATGGCTTCGAGAATAACCTAACGTTGGGTTTTTGGAGTGCCCTGCGGCCCCGCGGGACACACGGCCGTTTGCACTGGATCAAGCGCGGAGCAGATTCGAGCCGATGCCCGAGCCCGTCGCCGAGAGGAAACAACATGAGCGAGCATAAGCGGCATGGCCTCGCGAGTAACCTCGGCCATCCGGCATAGGCGCAAGCGCAGCGGTTAGAACACGGAATGCACGATGTTCAGCTGGGTGTCATGCTTTCCAGGACATGGCTATTCGGAGTGGGCGGGCGACCAGTCATCTACTAGGTGGTAACGAATGCGATGTTCCTCCGGACGAGATTCAGTATCGACATATCACCCGCTAGAGCAAACACTGCGATACCCACCCCGGATTCTCCTTTAATAATTTGTTTTCCTAAGTCTTTGCATGACCCGCCAGCCCCTTGTAGCTACGACTATGGGATCACCAGACAAGACGCGGCCGGCTCACCGTCCTTCCTGCCTGGACCGCCGTTTTCCTCAGCGATTTCCAGCGGGCGGGCGAATCTCTACCCCACGATTTTTAACGCCCCCGCCTGATGAACTCGGGTGCTGTCGACCGAACCGATCTCCTTATGCATGTACAGCGCCACTTCGTTCGCACCGCAGTGTGCTATACCGCACAGACACGCGATACTGGCCAGGTTAGACGCAAACGGATTCGTACCCGACGAACCAGCTAGACGCGCCGTCAAGCTCGACGCGTTCTGCTCGTGCTCAGCGTGCGGAATCAGGATGCGGCCGAGCGCACAGACGAGCACGTCTTTGGCCTTGTATTCTTCGCGCGGGTTCGAAAACATCATGCGCATGAAGTTCGCGCTATATGACAGATCGTTCTGCGGATACACAAACGGCTGGCTGATGCTGTACTTGTGCGCCATGGCGACTACCGTCGGCAGCTTTACTGGCAAGTGGGTCGCCGACACTTCGCGGTAGCACGGATCCTGGAATTTGGAGCGCGTCTGCACTAGTCTTTATGGGTCCGTCTTTGCAATGACTAGCGGAGTTGCAACCCTGGTCCTGATGGCAAAACACGGCGACGGTAGCGATGCTTTCGCGCGCAAGGTCGAGCGCTCATCGACGTCGCCCCACGGCGGCATGTCTTCAGGGTTCCCGTCCGTGCCCAGCGCCCGCGGCATACGTTGGTTCGTCGCCAGTGCCTGTCTGTTGTCGAAGTGTATCGAAGTAGAACTGCAAGCCTGACATGGAGAAACCCATGAAGTGCGTGCCATTTCGACAAATAAGCGCCATCGGTTACGCGGCACTGCTAGCATTTAGCGTCGAAACGCATGCGCAGTCGCTCGAAACGCAGGCTGTGCAGGCTGACCAGGCGAACATCAAGGAACTACGCAACGAAGTCGATCAGCGCATCAAGGAGCTCGAAGCCCTCAAGCGCAAACTCTCTGACGAAGAGGCGAATTTTCAGCGGCTCAGCCGTTCACTGGATTCAAGGCAACTCGAAAGTAAGCGCGCCACCGGTGGCACGGATGTCAATGGACTGCCAGTGGGAACCCCGGCAACGGGTGGCGCGACCGCCGCGGCGCAGGCAGTCCAGGCCGACCAGGCCACGCAGGCGGCCGCACCCTCGAACGCGCAACCCGGTGCCACCGCACAGAGCGACCAGAACGCCGGCTCCAATGCCGGCAACGCGGCCCAAGGCACACAGGCCCAGGCAGCCACACCGGCCCAACCGGTCGGCCAGGCACCCGTCGCGGACACACACCCGCCAGCCGTCGCCCCGATCTTCGATCAGCCCGGCGTGCTTACGCCACGCCATACGTTTGTCGTCGAGCCGTACTTCCAGTTCAGCTATGCGTCGGAAAACCAGGTCTCACTCGTTGGGTACACGATCATTCCGGCGCTGCTGATCGGGCTCATCAATGTGAACGAGGTGAAAACGACCACGCTGACTGGAGGCCTCGCGTTCCGCTACGGGATCACGAACCGGATGGAGTTCGAGGTCCGTGTGCCATACGTGTACCAGACCAACGATGTCGTCGCGCGCGAGCCCTTCGTTGGCACGGCCGCGAACACCACCATCAGCAGCAGCGGCCACGACATCGGCGACGTCGAAATGACGTTGCGCTATCAGTTCAATCAAGGCGGTCCGGACAAGTTCTACTACATAGGCTGGCTGCGCTTGAAGACCGCGACGGGCAAGAGCCCGTTCGACGTCGTGACCGACTGCGTGGTGTCCTGTGTTGCAAGCACGACCGCCAACACGGGCCTGCCGCTGCAGCAACCGACAGGCTCAGGTTTTCTCGCGATCCAGCCAGGCCTCACGTGGCTGTTCCCTTCCGACCCGGTCGTGTTCTTCGGCAACTTCAGCTACCTGCACAGCTTCGGCAAGGACGAAAGTCTCACGCTGCTCAATGGACAGACCGAGTTTCTCGGCAACATTCAGCCCGGCGATATCTGGGGATTCAATATCGGCATGGGCCTCTCGTTGAACGAGAAGGCGTCGGTCAGTATCGGCTATGACCAAAGCATCGTGTTGCCGACCTCGCAGAATGGGCAAACGGTACCAGGCTCGGTGCGCGTCATCCTCGGCACGCTGCTGATCGGCTATTCGTACCGGATAACGCCGAAGACCACGCTCAACTTTTCGATCGGCGCCGGCCTCACGCGCGACACGCCGGACCTGACGCTCACGCTGCGTGTACCGATGTCGTTCTGATCCGCTCCTAAGCCCCAAGCCAACAACGCCCCCGCAACAATGCGTTAGCGCTTCTAGCGAGGGCGCACCGCGCCGGTGAGCGCGCTGTTCAACGTCGAAAGGAAGTTCATCGCCTTGAACGCGCCAAGCGAGTTCACGCTCGTATTGATCGTCGTAAGCGCCTGGATCTGCTGGCCGCTCAACGTGTTCTGGATCACCGCGCCAGTCACGCCTGGCAGCGCCGACGGTTGCACAGAGTTGTTCGGCCCGACCTGGATCAGCGCTCCGGTATTCGCTCCCGCGAGCAGCTGCGCCTGCTGGGCTGTCATAGTGGCGATATTCGGAATGTTGAAGCTCGTCTGCGCGACAAGATTGCCGTTCACGAACGCGGCACGCGAGATGCCGAACGACACCATCAGACCGGACGGCAAATCGAACCCGCCGCGCATGTCGTCCAGCCGGCTCTCGCTAACCGCCACGAGATCGGCGGACGCCCACGCCGGGTCGGCATCGTCCGTCCGTGATTCACACGCAGGCTTCGCATCGCCAGTCTCGAGAACGCGCGGTGCGGCTTGCGGCGCGCTTTGCATCGTACTGACCGGCCCGGTCGCGATCGCCGGCGAATCGCTTATGGCCGCGCCTGCTTCGAACGAGAACATGCTGCCACATACCACTGTGACAATGCCGGCAAGCTTCGGGTGTGCGGGTTTCATCGCTGCCCTCAGAATTCACCTGGACCGAGTTTCGGTACGACCACGTTGAACAGACCTTCGCGCGGAATGCCGGTATAAAGCGGCGCATCCGGCGCGACGTGCCAGTCACGTGGATCGTTGAACCTCGCCTTTTCATGCCTGTTGTGGATGACGAACACGACATGGTCCTGCCACTTTTCCTCAAAGCTCTCCTGTGACAGCGCCCGCGTGCCGGTGGCCGGATCGCCGATCAGCACGCGTCCGTTGCGCACACCCTTGACGACCACGAAATGGTGGTACCCGTGGTCGACGATCAGCACGATCGCGGGCGTGCTTGTCTGGTTGAGCTTTTCGAGCGGCACTTCATAACCGTCGGCCTCAAAGCCGAGCGACATCAGGAAGCTGCGGATATCGAGCAGCGAGAATCCTTCCCGACGAATCTTGTTCTGATCGCCGTGCTGGAACATCTGAACGAACGCCTGCTGCTCGCTCACCGGATAATCGTATTGATACGTCAGCAGCGTTGCCACTGCCGCTGAACCGCAGCTGAAATCGTATTGCTGCCTGATGGTCCACTTGAAGCGGGCCTCCTTCAGGCTCGTCACATGCAGCGAGTAATACCCACCCTCCGGATCGGTGACGTCGATAGGGTCGGCGTGCGCCGCCGCGAGACAGAACTCGCACGCGAGCGCGAATGCGAGGTACGCTGCGATGCGCTTCATTGCTCAGTTCCCGAAACGCACGTTCAACACCGTCGCGTTCTGGATCAGTACGTTCGCACCCGTATTCTGGATGACGGTCGGCAAGCCGCTCGAACTCGCGAACGACCCGTCGCTGATCGTGTTCGAGCCGGTCGCCACCTTGTTGGCGACGTTATCCGAAAGCGTACCGTTCAAATAGTTCTGACCAATCAGCGCATCGCCACCGCGATATTCGTCCAGCTGATCAGTCGTCATCGCCACGCCAAAGCCCGGCTGCTGGGCGTCCGGAGATACGGCAGCCGACGTTGCAGGCGTCACGGATTCGGGGCCAGCCGCTGGCACAACCACGTCGGTCGCAGCGGCTTGCACAGGTTGTGGCGGTGATTGCGCATCGTCCGCCGCGTATGCGGCCAAACCGTGCATGGCAATCACGACTGGAATGACGAGCAGCGAAACTCTCGTTTGCACTTGCATGGACCTCTCCTTGGCCTATGTGCAGCCAGCGTCGACCGCACACGATCCAGATGTCTGAGACCCAGCCTCGCGGATTGCCGGCAATGCACCGGTCACGTCATTCACGCGAGCGTTGGGAAATTGCCGTGGAGCGCCTTGCTGCGCGCCCCACGGCACCTACCCCCCGGTATTCATGCTTGAACCATGCTGTCGTTCAATGCCCGACAGTCAAATTCGCCTGCACGGTAACGGCCTGCTGCACCAGCGATGCCATGCCACTGTTCTGGCTCATGACAGAGATGCCGGCTGCCGATTGCGCTGCGGCGGTCATCGAGTTGCTCATGTCGAACGTGCCAGCATCGACGGAGTTGGAGCCACCTGCAGCTCCAGCACCACCGGCGCCACCGTTTCCGACACCGCCGATACCGACAGCACCCGCTGCGCCCGCGACTCCCGCTGCCCCGGCCGCACCGGCGCCTCCGGTTGCGCTGCCATTAGTGGCAAGCGCAGTCGAACTGCCGTTGCTGCCGCTGCCGCCGGTGCCCGTGCCGCCAGCACCGCCTGCACCCGCCGTTGCGGTCGCAGCACCGCCATTACCGCCGGTACCGCTGCCCGCTCCGCCTGTTGCAGTGTTCACGCCAGTTGTGGCCGCACCGCCCACGGAGGCGGCTGTACCGCCCGTGCCAGTGCCGGAACCGCCAGCACCGCCCGAGCCGCCCGCGCCGCCGGCCGATATTGCGACAGCGGTCGAGTTATGGTTCGACGTAGCACCACCACCGCTACCGCCGGTACCACCCGAGCCGCCATGGCCACCGTTCGCCTGGGCGTTCCCGCCTGCGCTTGCCGAGAAGCCGCCCAACGCGACAGCTGCGGCTCCTGCGCCACCGCCACGTCCAGAGCCATTACCGCCCTGGGTGCCGCCAGCACTTGCGTAGCCGCCAGCGGCACCGTTGCCGCCATTGCCATCACCGGCCGTCGCACTGCCATTTTTGGCACTACCGACCGTGGCGCTGCCGTTCATCGCGGTACCGCCCTTGCCGCCGCCGCCGCTAGCACCCGTGTTGCCGGCATTGCCGCCTACACCCGCGCCGGCGTACCCAGTGCCACCCTTGCCGCCATTGCCGCCGGCGGCACTGCCCCAGTTACCCGCCTGGTTGCCGATGCTCGTGACTCCCAGGTTTGTCACCGAGCCATCGAGCCTGCTCAGCGCCACGGACTTCGTGTTGTTGAAGGAGTCCTGCTTCACATTGGCGTACGACGCCACCTCGTTGGCGTTGTCACCGGTCGTTGAGGCCTGGTTGGCGCTTGCGGTACTGCTCAGCGTGTTCGCGCCGGACGACGATTGCTGATTGCAGGACTGGGAGTTGTCGCTGCAGGGGTTCGCCATCGCGTATCCGCTAACCCCAAGAGCCAACAGCGCGGCCGTCGCCATCAGAGTTCTTCGCATGAGAGCCTCCTGCTGGCTAGTGGCCAACGGTCAGGTTCGCCTGCACAGTAACGGCTTGCTGCACAAGTGATGCCATGCCGCTGTTCTGGCTCATGACCACGATGCCTGCTGCGGACTGGGCCGCACCCGTCATCGCATTGGCCATGTCGAACGTGCCTGCGTTGACGGTGTTGGCTCCACCGGCGCCGCCAGCACCGCCGGCCGCTCCGTTGCCTACGCCGCCAGTGCCTACACCGCCAGTACCGCCCGCACCGCCTGCCGCACCGAGCGCGCCACTGCCCGCGGTTGCGCTGCCGTTGCTCGCCACGGTGGCTGCGCCGCCATTCGTCGCGCTACCGCCTGTGCCTGCGGCGCCTGCACCGCCAGCACCCGCCGTAGCCGTCGCTGCGCCTCCTGCACCGCCGCCGCCCGTGCCCGCGCCGCCCGTTGCCGTGCTCGCGCCGGTCGTGCCTGCGCCGCCGGCACTGGCAACTGCGCCACCCGTGCCACCGCCTGCACCACCTGCTGCGCCAGCGCCACCCGCGCCGCCAGGCGACGTCGAAGTCGCGACCGACGTATGGTTCGCACTAGCGCCACCGCCGTTACCGCCGGCTCCGCCGCCACCACCACCGCCACCGTTGCCGCCAACGCCGCCGCCATGGCCAACAGAGAAGCCGCCAGCCGCGAGGCTGCCCGCTCCGGCCGAACCGCCATGGCCGCTGCCATCACCGCCTTGCGTACCGCCGGCGTGCGCGCTGCCGCCCTTCGCGCCGCTTCCCGCATTGCCGTCGCCGGCAGTTGCGCTGCCGTTATGGGCGTTACCGGACGTAGCGCCGCCATTGTTCGCGCTGCCGCCGCTGCCGCCACTGCCGCCTGCACCGCCGTTGCCACCGTTGCCGCCGTAGCCGTCACCGCCGTAGCCCTTACCACCCTTGCCACCGGCGCCACCCGCGGCGCTGCCCCAGTTACCGGCCTGGTTGCCAATGCCGTAGACACTGACACCCGTGACCTCGCCGTCGAGCTTGCTCAATGCGACAACCTTCGTACTGTTGTTGCTGTCCTGCCAAACCGATGCGCCGGAAGCGATTTCGTTGGCGTTACTGCCACTGGTCGACGCTTGAGTAGACGATGCGCTGCTGCTCAGCGCGTTGTTGCCGGTTATGGACGACTGATCGCAGGAACTGTCGTTGGCACTGCATGGGTTTGCTGATGCGTAACCGCTAAAGCCTAAGGCGAGGACCGCAGCGGACGCGAGTATTGTCTTGCGCATAGGAACCTCCTGTTGAGCCGAGGGGGAGCGGGTTAGCTGACTGCGCCAATCCGCCGCCTCGCGATGCATAGGTGGTGCCATGCCACTAAGCTATTGAAACAAAAGGGAAATTTCCAATTGCCGCAAAGCAGCATTCTCTTATCAGGGTTTTTGCCTGGCCTTTATGTTTCTAAAGTGCAACACCAAAACCGGCATTGCGCCGGTTCCAGATCATCATCAGCCCGAAAAAATTCTTTAAATTCAGTTGGATACGCGATCT
The DNA here is from genome assembly GCF_004353915.1 of Paraburkholderia silviterrae. Lineage (GTDB taxonomy): Bacteria > Pseudomonadota > Gammaproteobacteria > Burkholderiales > Burkholderiaceae > Paraburkholderia > Paraburkholderia silviterrae. The sequence goes on from NZ_SMRP01000023.1 coordinate 99,659, forward strand.
TTCCAAGACTGATTAGAGAATAAATAAACGTTTCATCTTTGATTCAATGAAATAAAGGACTCGGGCCCATTCATGCAGTGACAGCTTGAGCTTTTCGGGTTGAAAGCCTTGTCGGGCTTGATTCCTGTTATTCCCGACCGATGCAGGCAAGGTCAAAAGAGAACGTCGGAAGCCAAGCCAGAACGTATCGTTTTCATCTCCTCGTTGCTTTAGCAACATCTCAATACGCGAGGACTACGTTTTTAATTACATGAAAAAAGCTATTTCATGAAGTATCTGTTTTGCACACACCTATTATGATGAACGCGTGACAGCCTTCTGTGTGACACCATACATTTCAGAACATTTCGCGGTTCGGCTTGTGCAACACCGGACACACAGGCCAGATTCAATCTTGACGGCAGAGCGGATGAGTCGATTACAGATCCGCAAGTGACTGTTTGCGATCATCGACGCAAAAAAAAAGCGGCGCCGCAGCGCCGCCCGGTTCCCGCCGTCGTCTCGCGGACTGCCGCGCAGACTCAATCGAGCTTGAACTGCCCCACTGCTTGCGCGAGGTTCGCGGCCTGGCCGCGCAGTGCCGCGGCCGCCGCGGTCGACTGTTCGACGAGCGCCGCATTCTGCTGGACCATCTCGTCGAGCTGGCTCACCGCGCGGTTCACTTCCTGGATGCCGCGCGTCTGCTCGCCCGCCGCATTCGTCACCTCGGAAATGATGGTGGTCACGTTCGACACGTTCGCCACGATCTCGTCCATCGTCTCGCCGGCGCGGCGCACGAGCTGCGAGCCCGAGCTCACGCTCGCCACCGTCGACTCGATCAGCGCCTTGATTTCGCGCGCCGCCTGGGCGCTGCGCTGCGCGAGGCTGCGCACCTCGCCCGCCACCACCGCGAAGCCACGGCCCTGCTCGCCCGCGCGCGCCGCTTCCACGGCCGCGTTCAGCGCGAGAATGTTGGTCTGAAACGCGATGCCGTCGATCACGCCGATGATGTCGGCGATCTTCACGGAAGCGTTCTCGATCGCGCCCATCGTGTCGACCACATCCGAAATCACCGCGCCGCCGCGCGAGGCCACCACCGATGCCGACGATGCTGTCACGTCCGCCTGCTGCGCGGCGTTCGCGGACTGCGCCACCGTCGCCGTGATCTGCTCCATCGAGGCCGCCGTTTCTTCGAGGCTCGCCGCCGCCGATTCGGTGCGGCCCGAGAGGTCGATGTTGCCCGCGGCGATCTCGTCGCTCGCGGTTCGCACCGATTCGCTCGCGTCGCGGATATGGCGCATCACGGCGCGCAGCTTGTCCATGAACACGTTGAACGCGTGCGCGATCTGCGCGACTTCGTCGTTGCCCACCGCGGGCAGGCGCTGCGTGAGATCGCCCTCGCCCTTGCCGATGGCGTCCATCGCGTCGCGCACGCGCGAGAGGCGCTGGAACGACACCGTCGCGACCGCCCCCACCACCAGCGCCGCGATCACCGCAATCACCACCAGCGCACCCAGCGAGGCCGTGAGCAACGAGCGCATGCCTGCCGTGGCGTCGGCGCGATCGAGCGCGACCACCACGCGCCAGTCGGTGCCCGCGATCGGCTGCGCGCGCATCAGCTTGGTGTCGCCGCCCACGTCGACCTTGAGCGGCGCGCTGGCCGAAAACAGCGCAGCCAGCTTTTCGCCGGCCAGTTCGGGCGCGATGTCCGTCACGGGCTTGAGCGTGAGCTTCGGGTCGTTGTGGGCGACGATCTGGCCCGCGCCGTCGATCAGCATCCCGAAGCTCGCGGGCGTCGGATGGATCGCGCGCACATTGGCAATCACGCTGTCCATCACCACGTCGCCGGACACGACGGCCTTCAGCGCGCCCTCGCGGATCACGGGCTCGGCGAACGACACCACGAGCTTGCCGGTGGCCACATCGAGATAAGGCGGCGTCACCACGGCCTTGCCCGCCGAGACGGCCTGCTGATACCAGGGGCGGCCGGTCGGATCGTAGTCGGCGGGGATGCCGGCGGAGTCGCCGAACTTCGCGGTCTTGTCGGGGTAGCCCACGTAGACGTCGGTGAAGCCGCCCGCCGCGGCAATCTGCTTGAGCATGGGCACCGGATCGGGCTGGAGCACCGCGTCCTGCAGCGAATCGATCATCCGCGCGTGGCTCGCGACCCATTCGTCGATACCCTGGGCGTGGCCGTCCTCGACGGCCGAGAGCGTGGCGTCGACCGAATCACGGTTGTGCGAGTTGGCAACGAAATAGTCGAGCGCGGTATTGGCCGCCAGCGCCACGACGACGATTACGACGCATAGCGCGACGATGCGCGCGCGAATTGTGGTGAACATAGATGGGGAAGCGCCGTAGGGAAATGAGTGAATCGAATGCGGTAAGCGTTGGGATAAAGGGATAACCCACGCGTTTACGGCGTCCGGCGCGAAGGACTTGAATCGGATTTATCGGGGCGCGAACGAATCGGTCCGCGCTCGCATGGCAAGGCGCGGGCCGAACGATGCCCAGCGAGCTAGAGAAAGCGAAGCCGAAGGCGGCTCAGGTGATGGACCGCAGGAGGCGGCCATGCATGCGGCGGAGAGTTGTCGCCGAGAAATGCAAAAGCGGCCCGCGCAAAGGGCGAGCCGCAATCCGTCGAAGCGGTTCGAAGCGGGTAGAAGCGGAGGAACTCGGGACGAAGCCGAAGAACCCGCTGCGAAGAAAGACGATGTGAGAACGAAGCGGCGCTTACTTGCTTGCCGCAGCCGCCTTCTTCTTGTCGCCGATACGGCTCTCGGTGCCATTCATGAGCTTCGAGATATTGGCGCGATGGCGCCAGAACAGCAGCACGCTCATCGCGAGAATCGCGAGCGCCGTCACGTGCGTGCCGAACAGGAAGACGTCGAAGAGCGGTGCGAACACGGCGGCCGCGAGCGCCGCCAGCGAGGAATAGCGCGTGAAAAACGCGACAATCAGCCAGGTGAGCAGCGTCGCGCCCCCGAGCACCGGATTCACGGCGAGCAGCACGCCCGCGGCGGTCGCCACGCCCTTGCCGCCCTGAAAGCGGAAGAACACCGGGTAGAGGTGGCCGAGGAACACCGCAATGGCGGACAACGCGACGGCCGTCTCGCCAAGGCCGAAGCGCGGCCCGAAGCGCGCCGTGAGCCAGACCGCGAGCCAGCCCTTGAACGCGTCGCCGATCAGCGTAAGGATGGCGGCCTTCTTGTTGCCGCTGCGCAGCACGTTGGTCGCGCCCGGGTTGCCGGAGCCGTAGGAGCGCGGGTCGTCGAGGCCCATGACGGCGCTCACGACCACGGCGAACGAAATCGAGCCGATCAGATAGGCAGCAACGGCGACAAACAGGTTGTACATGCACGAAACCCGAAGGAAGAGAAACGAAGCGCGGCGGCCCCAAGGTGATGCCGGGATGCGGGGATGCGCGCGCGAAGGCGCTCATTCTACCGAAGCACGGGCGGCCCTTGCCGCGACCCCAGGGTAATCAGGGAAATCGGGGAGCGTACCGGCCGCATTGGGGTGCTGGCCTGGCCGCTAAACCGGGCACGACCCCGGGCACTAGTCCACGCCGGGCGTCGCCACGCCGGGCGTCGCCACGCTCGCGCACTGCACCGGCTTTGCGCCCAGCAGCGAGGTGAGCACCGCAGGCGCGAGGCTCACGAGATAGCCGCGTCTGCCGCCGTTGAGCCAGATCTGGTCGAGTTCGAGGATGGTCGATTCGACGTAGACGGGCATCGCCTTCTTCGTGCCGAACGGCGACGTGCCGCCCACCAGATAGCCCGTGTGACGGTATGCGACTTCGGGCTTGCAGGGCTCGACGCGCTTGGCGCCGATCTGCCGCGCGAGGTTCTTGGTCGACACCTTGCAATCGCCGTGCATGAGGACGATCAGCGGCTTGGCGTGCTCGTCCTCCATCACGAGCGTCTTGACGACGCGATGCTCGTCCACGCCGAGCTGGCGCGCGGATTCGCTCGTGCCGCCGTGCTCGACGTACTCGTAGGGATGCTCGCCGAACGCGACGCCGGCGCGGCGCAGCATCTGCGTGGCGGGCGTTTCGGAGACGTGTTTCGATTTGCTCATGGCGGGCATTCTACCCGCGCGGATGATGCGTCTCGTGCAAGAGCCGCAGCCGCTCGCGCGCGACGTGCGTATAGATCTGCGTCGTGGAGATGTCGCTATGGCCGAGCAGCAGTTGCACGACGCGCAGGTCCGCGCCGTGATTGAGCAGATGCGTGGCAAACGCATGGCGCAGCGTGTGCGGCGAGAGCGGCGCGTGCACGCCCGCATTGAGCGCGTGGCGCTTGATGATGTGCCAGAACTGCTGGCGCGTCATGCCTTCGGCGCGTGCGGTGACGAACAGGGCATCGGCTGTGCGCGCGCCTAGCAGCGCGGGCCGCGCCTCGCGCAGATAGCGGGCGATCCAGGCCGCCGCCTCTTCGCCGAACGGAATCAGGCGCTCCTTCGAGCCCTTGCCGAGCACGCGCACGACGCCTTCGTTCAGGCCCACCTCGACCGTCTTGAGCGTGACGAGCTCGGTCACGCGCAAGCCGCTCGCGTACATCAGCTCGAGCATCGTGCGGTCGCGCAGGCCGAGCGGCGTGGCCACGTCGGGCGCGTTCAGCAGCGCCTCGACCTGCGCTTCGGTGAGCGTCGTGGGAAAGCGCGGCGCCTGCTTTGCCGAGCGCACGCGCACCGTCGGGTCCGCGCTCACGCGCTGCTCGCGCAGCGCCCAGCCGTAGTAGCGCCGGAATACCGAAAGACGCCGGTTCGCCGAGGTCGACTTGTCGTCCTTGCGGCGCACGCTGTAGGCGAGCAGATCGTCCTCGTGAACCGTGTCGATGCCGTGCGAGCGCGCGTGCGCGAGCCACTCGGCGAACAGGCGCAGATCGCGCCGGTAGGCGTCGAGCGTATTGCGCGAGAGACCGTGCTCGAGCCACATGGCGTCGCAAAACGTGTCGATGGCGAGCAGGCTCGTGGAGAGCGCCTGCGCGGCAGCAGGCGCAAGCGCGGTGGCTTCGCCGCCGTCCGGCGCGCCCGGCATCACATCGGCCACCTGATCTTGCCCGTCGTCGTCGATGCCGTATTCGAGGTCGTTATCGCTGTCGTTATCGGCATCCTTGTCGACATGGTTGCCGGCGCCGTTATCGTTCTGATCGTTCACGTGTTCCCTTTCGCTGCTCTCTTGCGCCAATTCCTGCGTGCCTCGCGCGTGCGCGCGTGGCGCTCATCGGATGGTTACGCCTTCATGGGCGAGGAGCCAGCGCTTCACGTCGCGAAAGAAACCATCGCCGCCATGATGCGCGAAGCCGCCGATGCCGCTCGCCGACACCACGCGGTGGCACGGAATCACGATCGGAAAGGGATTCGAGCCGCACGCCTGCCCCACCGCTCGCGCGCTGATGCTGCCGATGCGCTTCGCGAGCGCGCCATAGGTGAGCACCTCACCCGCCCCGATTGCGCAAATGCCGTCCCATACGCTGCGCTGAAACGCCGTGCCACGCGGCGCGAGCGGCAAGTCGAAGTCCGCTTGCGCGCTCGCGAAGTAATGCGCGATCTGTGCGACCGCGCGCTCGGCGAGCGCGCAATCGGGGTCGACTGAATGCGTGGATTCGGGCAGATAGACGATCTCACGCACGGCGCCATCGGCGGTGCGGATGCCGACCTTGCCGAACGGTGCGTCGATTACCGCGTTGAACATGGTTCCTCTCCTTGGCGCATGCAAAGCTCAATGCCCACGCCAGTCTAAGCCGCTTCCAGCGCCCATTGCACATGCTCGCGCACGAGCGCCGACTCGTCGTGCTCGCGCGCACGCAATGCCGCGACGATAGCCGCGCGCCCTTCCTGCGCATCATGCGGCTGGCCACAGGCGCCGTCATTCTCGCGCGTCGCGCGCAGTGCATTGCCCATCGCCACGGCGATATTGCGCGACCAGCATTCGTAGCCGATGCGCCTAATCGCGCTGCCCTGCATGCGTTCGTTGAACTGCGCCGCACTCCAGCCGAACAGCTCGACGAGACTCGCGCGGTCGAGCCCGTGGCGCACGTCGAAGTCGGCCACCGGCGCGGCCTGCGCGAACTTGTTCCACGGGCACACGAGCTGGCAGTCGTCGCAACCATAGACACGATTGCCGATCAGCTCGCGCAATTCCAGGGGAATGCTGCCCTTCAATTCGATCGTCAGATAGGAAATGCAGCGCCGCGCATCGACGCGGTACGGCCCGGTGATGGCCCCCGTCGGGCACGCACCGATGCAGCGCGTGCAAGTACCGCAATGGGCGCCGGGCTGTTCGGGCGCATGCGAGGCGGAGTTTTGCGCGTCTTGCGCGGCTTGCGCATTTTCCGCGTCAGTCGGCAGCGGCACGTCCACGTAGATTTCGCCGAGAAAGAACAGCGAGCCCGCGTCGCGCTGCAAGAGCAAGGTGTGCTTGCCGCGCCAGCCGATGCCCGCCTTCTGCGCGAGCTCGACTTCGAGCACCGGCGCGGAATCGGTGAAGACGCGAAAGCCGAAGGCGCCGATCTCGGCCGCGATGCGCTCGGCAAGCTGCTGCAGCCGCGCGCGCATCACCTTGTGATAGTCGCGGCCGCGCGCGTAGATCGACACCACGCCCGCAAACGGGTCGGCAAGACGCGCGTGCTCGCGCCCGCGCCAGTCCTCGTGCTCGCCCGCGGCGGGCACTTCGGTCTGAGCCCCGACGTGCGCCGCGCCAGCAAGCGTCGCGGCGGGCAAATACGCCATGCGCGCGGTGATGACACGTCGCGTACCGGCCACAAGCTCTGCGGGCCGCGCGCGTTTCATCCCATGTTTGGCCATATAATCCATCTCGCCATGGCAGCCCGCCTCGAGCCACGCGGCAAGGCCCGCCTCGGCATGAGAAAGGTCGGTGTCGCTGATACCGATCGCACCGAACCCCAGCTCGCGTCCCCATGCGCGGATGCGTGTCGCGAGCGCGGCCAGCGCCGCTTCGTCCAGCGGCGCGGCCACATTCTGCGGCGCCATCGTGCCGACGCCCGGCGTAGCCACGCCCGACGCAGTCGAATGCGCGGGCGCTTTCGCGGACGTCCTGACCGGCACGCGCGCATCGACCAGATCGTGCACTTCGTGCTGATCGTGCACTTCGTGCGTTTCGTTGTGCACCGGGTTCGAAGGGGAATGCGAGGGATTCATTACGCTATTTTACGAGAATGCCCGGAACACCCGACATGCCCGGACACGACCACGCGAGCCCGCCCGCCGCACCGATTCTGCTCGAGCGCCGCTTCGAGCTCGCGGACGAAGCCGCCACCGATGCGTTCGGCGCGCGCTTTGCGCACGCGCTCGAGAGCCTGCGCACGCAAGAATCCGGCCAGAGCGCCGGCGTCACGAAAAAAAATCAGGTCAGCGAATCCGCCGCCTCCAGCGTTGTGCCATTCAACGGCCTGCACGTGCAGCTCTTGGGCGACCTGGGCGCCGGCAAGACTTCGCTCGTGCGCGCCACGTTGCGCGCGCTCGGCCACGCCGGCCGCGTACGCAGCCCGACGTATACGCTCGTCGAGCCCTACACGGTGAGCACGGTGAGCGGGGAACTCCAGCTCTATCACTTCGATCTCTATCGTTTCAGCGACCCGGCCGAATGGGCCGACGCCGGCTTTCGCGAATATTTCGCACAAGGAGCCGTGTGTCTCGTCGAATGGCCGCAACGCGCGGGCGGCCTGCTCGGCGTACCCGATCTCGCGTTCCAGCTCGAGCCAGGCCAGTACGGTGAAGGCCGCGTGCTCACCGCGTACGCATACAGCGCATCAGGAAAGGCATGTCTAGAAAGATGTTAATCAAACCGTTCCGCTCGATCGAATCCGCGGCCACCGCCACGCACAACTGGCGGCGCCGGCAGATTCTGAAGGCGGGCGCGTCCACGCTGGTGCTCGGCCTCTCCGTCGCGGCACCGCGCCTCGCATGGGCGACCTCGGTGATCGGCGTGCGTGTGTGGCCCGCGCGCGACTACACGCGCGTGACCATCGAATCGGATCAGCCGCTCTCGAACACGCAGCAATTGCTGCAGGGCCCCGACCGGCTCGTCGTCGACCTGAGCGGCCTCGACCTCGACGATGCGCTCAAGAATCTCGTCTCCAAGATCACGCCGAACGATCCGCAGATCCAGGCCGTGCGCGTGGGCCAGTATCAGCCGAACGTGGTGCGCATGGTGTTCGACCTGAAGGGCGCCGTGAAGCCCCAGGTCTTCATGCTGCAGCCGGTGGGCTCGTACAAGTACCGGCTCGTGTTCGACCTCTATCCCGCGGTTGCGCCCGATCCGCTCATGGACCTGCTCGCGCAGACCGAGCGCAAGCAACAGCAGCTAGACGCGCGCGAGGCGATGCGCGATAACGCGCCGCCTGCGCCGCCCTCCACGCTCGCGGGCCCCAACAATCCGCCGGCGCGCGACAACAGCGACGCCTTCTTCGAGCGCTACGCGCAGAACGACGCGGGCGCGGCCACGCCCGCCACGCCTGGTGCGTCGACCGCACCCTCCGCGCCGCGCCCGATGCCGCCGGTGCCGCCTGCAACGGTCCTGCCGCGTCCGAAGCCGGCGCCGAAGCCGCCCGTCATCGCCCAAGGCAACAGCGGCGGCGACAGCAGCGACCAGGCCGACGACAACTACGGCTTCACCACGCCCAAGACCAGCAAGGGCGGGACCACGCGCCTGTTGACGGTGGCGATCGACCCGGGCCACGGCGGCGAGGATCCCGGCGCGATCGGCAGCGCGGGCACGTACGAGAAGCACATCGCGCTCGACATCGCGAAGAAGTTGCGCGCGAAGATCGACGCCCAGCCCAACATGCGCTCGATGATGACGCGCGACGCCGACTTCTTCGTGCCACTGAACGTGCGCGTGCAGAAGGCGCGCCGCGTGGGCGCCGACCTCTTCGTGTCGATCCACGCCGACGCATTCACCACGCCGGCCGCGCGCGGCTCGTCGGTGTTCGCGCTTTCCGAGCACGGCGCGTCGAGCGCGGCCGCGCGCTGGATGGCGACCAAGGAGAATTCGTCGGACCAGATCGGTGGCATCAACGTGAAGACGGCGGACGCCTCCGTGAACCGTGCGCTGTTCGACATGTCGACCACGGCGCAGATCCGCGACTCGCTGCGCTACGGCGGCTTCGTGCTCAACGAAGTCGGCGAGATCAACAAGCTGCACAAGGGCTCGGTCGAGCAAGCGGGCTTTGCGGTGCTCAAGGCGCCCGACATTCCGTCGATCCTCGTGGAGACGGCCTTCATCAGCAACCCCGAGGAAGAGCAAAAGCTCAACGACGACGCCTATCGCGACAAGATGGCGAACGCCATCCTCAAGGGCATCAAGCGCTACTTCGCGGCAAATCCGCCACTCGCGAAGAACCGCATGACGTAAGCATGCAAGCGGCGCGCGGTGTCCTTGCGCGCCGCGCCCGGCTTCGCACGGCCTCGCAGCCAGTCGATACGTCGCGCAACCCCAAGGTCGTGCGGCGTTTTCGCATCCAGACGCACCAAGCCTCGTGCGCCACCCGGCTTCAGGACCGCGCGGCCCGCATCGACGCGAGCCGCGCCCTCGCCCAGCCACCGAACACGTTCACGGCCAACCCGGCCATCACGAGCGCGGCGCCGCCGATCTGCGCGCCGGAGAGGCGCTCGCCGAGCAGCAGCGAGGCCGCCGCAAGCCCGACGATCGGCACGAGCAGCGAGAACGGCGCGACCTGGCTGGCCGGATACCTGGAGAGCAGCCGGCTCCAGAGGCTGTAGCCGAGCAAGGTGGCCACGAACGCGAGATAGACGATCGCGCCGATCGAATCGACGCCGATGCCCGCCATCGCCGCCTCGATGCGCTGCGGTCCCTCCATGAAGTACGAGAGCACGAGGAACGGCAGCGGCGGAATCAGGCTCGCCCACACCACGAGCCCGACGAGATCCACCTGGCCCACCTTCTTCGTGACGATGTTGCCGAGCGCCCACATGCAGGCCGCACACAACGTGAGCACGAAGCCAGCGGCCGTCATCGTCTGGGCCCCCGCGCCTGCGGCCGCAGACGACTGCAGGCCGATCACCGCGAGCCCGGCCGCCGCGACCAGCAAACCGATCACGTTCTGCGCGCCAAAGCGCTCGCCAAGGAAGAGCGCCGCGAACACCAGCGTGAAGAAGGCCTGCGCCTGCAGCACGACGGAGGCGAGCCCGGCGGGCATGCCCACGTACATGGCAGTGAAGAGGAATACGAACTGCCCGAACGAGATCGTCGCGCCGTAAGCGAGCAGCCAGCGCAGCGGCAATTTCGGGCGCTTCACGAACAGCACTGCCGGAAACGCCGCCAGCAAGAAGCGCAGCGCGCCGAGCAGAAGCGGCGGCACGCCGTGCAGTCCCACTTTGATCACCACGAAATTCACGCCCCACGCGAGCACGACCACGAGCGCAAGCAGCAAGTCCTTCGGCGACATCTCCGGCTCCGTTGATTGTTCTGTCGAATACGCGAGTCTACCGGCGAGCGCGCGGCCGCGCTTGCGACGCCGCCACCGCGTCGCACGCCCACCTTCAAACGCCTGCTTCAAGCGCCTGCTTCGCTGGCGGCGCGCCGGCGAGGCCGGCGTTAGAATGGGCGCCTGCTCGCGCGCTCGCGCAAAGCGCCATCATGCGTGCCGGCGCGCGTATAGCCTGTACCGTCCGACCCATCAAGGAAGCATCCATGTCCTCATCGATCAAAGCGGTCCTCAAGCCCCACCAGCGCGACATCGGCAATCTCTATGTGCGCCGCGTGCTGCCCGCGATGGCCGCGCGCCTCGTCGGCCCGTTCATTTTCTTCGACCATATGGGGCCGGCCACGCTCGAGCCGGGCTCCGGCGTCGATGTGCGGCCGCATCCGCATATTGGACTCGCCACCGTCACGTATCTCTTCGACGGCGCGCTCATGCATCGCGACAGCATCGGCTCGGCGCAGGAGATCGTCCCCGGCGACGTCAACTGGATGACGGCGGGACGCGGCATCGTCCACTCCGAGCGCACGCCCGACGCAGCGCGCAAGACCGGTCTCACCATGCATGGCATCCAGACCTGGGTCGCGCTGCCGCTCGAGCACGAAGACACCGAGCCCTCGTTCTTCCATCACGCCGCCGCCACGCTGCCGGCTATCGAGCGCAACGGCGTCTCGATGCGCGTGATCGCGGGCACGGCGTTCGGCGCGACCTCGCCTGTCGCGACTTTCTCGGGCACGCTCTACGTGGCCGCCGAGTTCGCGCCCGGCAGCGCCATCGCGCTCGACGCGGAGCATGAGGAGCGCGGCGTCTATCTCGTCGAGGGCGACCTCAGCATCGACGGCACGCCGCTCGAGCGATACACCATGGCCGTGCTGACGCCAAACGAAACCGTCACGCTCGCGAGCACGAACGGGGCGCGTGTGATGCTGCTCGGGGGCGAGAAGCTCGAGGGCGAGCGCTTCATCGAATGGAACTTCGTCGCCAGCTCGCGCGAGAAGATCGAAGCCGCCAAGGCCGCCTGGACGCGCCAGGAAATGGGGCACGTCCCCGGCGAGACCGAATGGATTCCGCTGCCCGAGAAGAGGCCGCAACATTGAAGCGCGCCGATTCGCCCTCATCTTCAGGTGTAACGGATTTCCCCAACGAGGACGCAATGGATACCACCCTGGCCACTTTTGAAAAGGACGTGATCGAGGCGTCGGCGCTCGCGCCGGTGCTGGTCGACTTCTGGGCGCCGTGGTGCGGCCCGTGCAAGTCGCTCGGGCCGATGCTCGAAAAACTCGAAGCCGAGTACGCGGGCAAATGGAAGCTCGTTAAGGTCAATGTCGACGAGAACCAGGAGCTCGCCGCCCACTTCCAGGTGCGCAGCATTCCGCACGTGGTGGCCTTCGTCGACCAGCGGCCGGTGGATCAGTTCATCGGCGTGCTGTCCGAGGGTCAGCTGCGCGAGTTTCTCGACCGCCTGATTCCCGACTCCGCACAAGCCGCGCGCCAGGCCGCCCAGGAAGCGCTCGCCGAAGGCCGCCGCGACGACGCCTATGAGGCGCTACAAGCCGCGCTCGCCTTCGACCCAGGCTTTGACGAGGCGCGCATGGACCTGATCGAGCTGCTGCTCGCCGACAACCGCGCCGACGAAGCGCACAGCGAAGTCGAGCTGCTCTCGCCGAAGACCACGCAAGGCATCGACCCGCGCTTTAACGCGCTCAAGACGCGTCTCGAGGCGCTCGACGCCGCCGCCGACCTGCCGCCCACCGACGCGCTCGAAGCCCAGGTGGCCGCGCACCCCGAAGATCTCGAAGCGCGCTTCGATCTCGCGAGCGCCCTGATCGCGCGGCGCAAGTACGCGGATGCGCTCGAGAATTTGCTCGAGATCGTCAAGCGCGACCGCACGTTCCGCGACGACATCGGCCGCAAGACCATGCTCTCGGTGTTCGATCTCGCGTCGCATCAGCCGCAGCTCGTGAGTGAATGGCGACGCAAGCTGAGCGCCACGCTGAACTGAGCACGGCGCCCACCGGTCTACCCGGCGCACAAACGAAAACGCACGGCCATGACCGTGCGTTTTTTTTTCACCTGCGTTCTTTTGCCTGTGCGCGGCCGCAGCCGGCTCGAGCATGACTGACCATGAGCGCCTTCAGCCCGCCGCGGCCCGATGCGCGAGCGCGCGCAGCACATACGCCGCGGCGGCAAAGCCGAAGCTCGCCGTCACGCACACGCTCGAGCCGAAGCCCGCGCAATTCAGGCCCACCGGCCCGTGGTGACCGGGCGAGGTGCTCACGTGCTCGGCCTCGCTGTCGATGTCGCAAACGGCGACTTCCGGGTAGATGAGCGGCTCGTCGGAATACACGGCGCTCACCTTGAAACGCGCCTTGGGGCCGCGCGGGAAGCCATGATGCTTGCGCAATTGCCCGCGCACCTTCGAGAGCAGCGGGTCCTGAATGGTGAGGGCGAGATCGTCGATGCGAATGCGCGTGGGGTCGAGCTGGCCGCCCGCGCCGCCCACGGTGATGAGCGGCACGCGATGCTCGACGCACCAGGCGATCAGCGCGGTCTTGGTGCGCACGCTGTCGATGGCGTCCACCACGTAGTCGAAGCCAGCGCCGAGCAGCGCATCGAAATTCGACGGCTCGACGAAATCCTCGACGAGCCGCACGTCGCAGGCCGGATCGATGAGCTTGATGCGCTCGGCCATCGCCTCGACCTTCGGCTTGCCGTAGTTGCCGTCGAGCGCGTGGATCTGGCGGTTGGTATTGCTCTCCGCGACGTTGTCGAGGTCGATGAGCGTGAGCGTGCCGATCGCGCTGCGCGCGAGCGCCTCCGCGACCCACGAGCCCACCCCGCCAATGCCGATCACGGCCACGTGCGCCCGCTCGAAAGCCTCGAGCGCGGGTGCGCCATAAAGCCGCGCCACGCCGCCAAAGCGGCGCGCCCGGTCGGCAACATCGGCCGCGGCGGGCGCGGTAAGATCGGCGAGGCCGGTGGAACCGGCGGAAGCGGAAAGCGGTGTACTGGACATGGCAATAGCGGATCGAAAGCGGACCGATCGCGCACTGTCACGGTCCTTGAGAACGCATATTTTGCCTGATCGCGACCAAACGGGCTGCCCCCAGGCCGATCCCGGCGCGGGCGCTGCGCCCCTGGTGCGTTGCCGCTGCCTTCGCCGCTGTCTTCGATATACTTGTCCGCATTGAAGCGCCCGCATAAAACATGACCTCGCTCGCCGACCTCCGCAAGAACTACTCGCTCGGTTCGCTCGACGCATCCGACGTCGACCCTGACCCGATCCGCCAATTCCAGACCTGGTTCAGCCAGGCGCTCGACGCCAGGCTGCCCGAACCGAACGCGATGACCGTCGCGACCGTCGATGCAGAGGGCCGCCCCGCCGCGCGCATCCTGCTGATCAAGGGCGTGGACGAACGCGGCTTCGTGTTTTTCACCAATTACGATAGCCGCAAGGGCCGCGAGCTCGCCGCCAATCCGCATGCGGCGCTGCTCTTCCACTGGATCGAGCTCGAGCGTCAGGTGCGCATCGAAGGCCGGGTCGAAAAAACCAGCGATGCCGAAAGCGACGCGTATTTCCAGTCGCGCCCGCTCGGCTCGCGCATCGGCGCGTGGGCTTCGGAGCAGAGCGCCGTGATCGGCAGCCGCGCCGAGCTCGAAGCGCGCGAGCGCGAGATCGGTGCGCAGTACGGCGAGCATCCGCCGCGGCCGCCGCACTGGGGCGGCTACCGGCTCGTACCAGGCGCCATCGAGTTCTGGCAAGGGCGTCCGTCGCGGCTGCACGACCGCATCCGCTATACACGGGACGGCGCCGCATGGCGCATCGAGCGGCTCGCCCCCTGATCCAGCGCGGCTTCTCGAAGGTTTCGCAGGGCTCCTGCGCATCACCTCGTAGTACCCAGCTTCACCCCGCATCACGCGCGCGCCGCAGTTCACCGCGGCGCTGCGCCAATCGATTTTGCCTCGTAGCACGCATTGCAATTCGCTTTTGTCTTTGGGCTTGATCCGTTCATCGGAACGCAACCATCCCGCAGGGGACCGGAGTCAGTGCGCAAGCACGCACTCCGGATCGACACGGAGAGAAACGCATGTTCTGGGAGAAAAAACTCGCACAGTGGGTCGACGAAGTCCGCAACCAGGCCAACCTGCCCGCGCGGCTCGTGCTCTGGAGCGGCCAGCAGTACGACTTCGGCCACTTCGCCGCCCCGCAGGTCACGCTGAAGGTCAACAGCGCATCGGCGCTGCCGCTCTTGCTCGAACCGAGCCTCGACAATCTCGGCGAGGCCTACGTGAAGGGCAAGATCGACATTGAAGGCCGGCTCGCCGACATCATCGACATCAGCTACTCGCTCGCGCGCAACACCCTTTCGAGCGCGGGCAAGCTCGCACGGGTGCGCCGCTACTTCACGCACTCGAAGAGCACCGACCAGCGCGCCATCCAGTACCACTACGACGTCTCGAACGACTTCTACAAGCTGTGGCTCGACGAGAACATGGTCTATTCGTGCGCGTACTTCGAGAACGGCGACGAAGACATCGGCACCGCGCAGCTCAAGAAAATCGACCACATCCTCACCAAGATCCAGCTGCAGCCGGGCCAGACGCTGCTCGACATCGGCTGCGGCTGGGGCGCGCTCGTGCTGCGAGCGGCGCAGAAGTTCGGCGCGCGCTGCGTGGGCGTGACGCTCTCGCAGAACCAGTTCGACCTCGCCACCGAGCGCGTGAAGGCCGCAGGGCTCGCCGATCGCATCGAGATCCGCCTGCAGGACTATCGCGACATTCAGGGCCAGTTCGACCGCATCACGAGCGTGGGCATGTTCGAGCACGTCGGGCGCAAGAACCTGCCCGGCTATTTCACGAAGGTGCGTGAGTTGCTCGCCGACGACGGCGTCGCCATGAACCACGGCATCACGTCGAGCGACGCCGAGAGCGGCGAGACGGCGCTGGGCGGCGGCGAGTTCATCGACCGCTACGTCTTTCCTGACGGCGAGCTGCCGCACATCGGCCTCGCGCTCGAGGCGGCGCAGCGCGGCGGGCTCGAGGCGGTTGACGTGGAAAGCCTGCGCCGTCACTATGCGCACACGCTCGGAATCTGGGCAGAAAACTTCGAGGCGCGCGCCGAGGAAGCGAAAAAGCTCGTCGACGACGAGAAGTTCCGCATCTGGCGCGTCTATCTGGCGGGTTGCGCGTACGCGTTCGAGCACGACGACGTGTCGATCTACCAGATCGTCTGCCGCAAGGCGGGTCGCAGCGCAAAGACGCTGCCATGGTCGCGCCGCTATATGTACGAAAAGCCGCTCTGACGCCGCTGTGATGGATCGGCAAGCCGTGCAGCGGCGCAGGCATCGGCCCGCGCCGCTGCGTTTTTTTGCGGGAAGGCGCGCTTGCCAGCCGTGCCCGAGCCTGGCCCATTGCGGCGAGCGGCTTTGACCACCCGATCGCCACCACGACTCAAACGCATGAACGAACGCGACGACGGCCTTTTCGGGGCACTAGAGAACGACGGCTCCGGCGCGGGGCCGCAAGAGGATGACGACGAAGCTCGCAGCGCGACACGCCCTTCGAGGCAAGTGGGCCGCACGGTCGAGCGGCGCAATACGCGCGCCGCGCACGCCGACGCGCAGCCCGACACCCAGACCGACCTGTTCGGCTTCGTGCCGCCCGAGCCGCGTGAGCCACAGTCCGGGCGCGCCGCGCGCCGGAAGGCCGCCGATGCCGCGGCCGCGGAATCGGACGGCGACGACGAGTCCGTCATGCGCGAACGCCCAACGCAGTCAAAGGCCGCGAAGCCGGCCCAATCGGCGCCCGATTCGCCCGATTCGCCCGCCCCGCGCCGCCGGGCGAAAGGCGTGCTGCCCGCCATTCCCGACCAGGGCGTGCTCGATCTCGCCGCCGAACTGCCGCCGGGCGTGCGCCTGGGCACCTCGTCGTGGTCGTTCCCGGGCTGGCGCGGCATCATCTACGGCGACGACTACAGCAACTCCAAGCTTGCGCGCGAGGGGCTCGCCGCCTATGGCGCGCATCCGCTCTTGCGCTCGGTGAGCATCGACCGCTCGTTCTACGCACCGCTCACCGTCACCGACTACCTGCGCTACGCCCAGCAGGTGCCGGACCACTTCCGCTTCATCGTGAAAGCGCCCGCGCTCATCACCGATGCGAGCGTGCGCGGCGATCGCGGCGAGCCGGTCTCGGCCAATCCGTGCTTCCTGAACGCCGATCTCGCCGCACGCGAATTCGTCGAGCCGTGCCTCGCGGGGCTTGGCGCAAAAGCGGGCGCGCTCGTGTTCCAGTTCCCGCCGCTGCCCGACCAGTTGCTCGCCGATCCGGCCGCGTTCGTCGAGCGTCTCGCGGCCTTTCTCGCCGCGCTGCCGCCGCTGCCCAAGTCTAATCCGGCGCCCGCGCCGAATCCGGCGTCGGCACAAAGTCCCGAGGTCAGCGACGCGAGCTCCCGCAGTGCACCCTCGGGTGATGCGCCCTCCAGCGACGCGCCCTCTAGTGACGCGCTCTCCAGTGACGCGCTCTCCGGCGGCACGCTCTCCAGCGATGCGCCATCGGCCGGCGCCCCGTTCGGCGACGGCCCGTGCTACGCCGTCGAGATCCGCGACGGCATCCTGCTCACGCCGCGCTTCGTGCGGACGCTGCGCGCGGCGGGCGTGCGCTACTGCGTCGGGTTGCACGCGCGCATGCCCGACCCGCTGCGCCAGGCCGCCGCGCTCGCGCTGATGGACGGGGAAGCGCCCGCGGGCCCGCTGATCGTGCGCTGGAGCCTGCACAGCGGCTTCAAGTACGAACAGGCGAAAGCGCGCTACGAGCCGTTCGACAAGCTCGTCGACGAAGACCCGCACACGCGCGACGCGCTCGCCGAACTGGCTGCGCGCTACGCGATCGCGGGCCAGCCGGTGCTGATCACGACCAACAACAAGGCGGAAGGCTCGGCGCCGCTGACCTGCGCGAAACTCGCACGCGCCATCGCCGACGAAATGCTCCGCATGCGCAGCGAAAGCGCCTCGACGGCCGAATAAAGTCCGACATAAAGCGGCGGGCGCGGTTCAGAAGCCTGAACCGCGCCCGCCGTCCCTATCAACGCGCTTGCGCGCCGCTCACTCGGCCTTGAGCCGATGCGCGAACTTCTGACGAAACTTCGCCACCTTGGGCGCGACCACGAACGCGCAATAGCCCTGGTTCGGATGCTGCGCGAAGTAGTTCTGGTGATACGCCTCGGCGGGGAAATAGTTGCCGTCGAGCGGCACCACCTGGGTGACGATTTCGCCGTCGTAGACGCCTTCGGCCTTCAGCTCGCGGATCGCCTGCAGCGCCGTCTCGCGCTGCGCCTCCGAATCCGTGAAGACCACCGAGCGATACTGCGTGCCGACGTCGTTGCCCTGGCGGTTCAACTGGGTCGGATCGTGAATCGCGAAGAAGATGTCCAGGATCTCGCGATAGCCGATCTTCGCCGGATCGAAATCCACTTTCACGACTTCCGCGTGGCCCGTGTCGCCATTGCAAACCTGCTCGTAGGACGGGTTCGCGGCATGGCCGCCCGCGTAGCCGGACTCCACCGCCACCACGCCGTCCACGCGCAGATACACCGCCTCCAGGCACCAGAAACATCCGCCGCCGAGCGTGGCGGTTTCGATCGTTTGACTCATGCTGCACTCTCCTTTGATGCCGCGCCGGCCCCATTGCCGTGAGATCCGCAGGCCCGCGCAGATATTCGCTGATTTCCCGCGCCAACCGAAGCAGCCAGGCCAATGAGCCGCCGCCCGCCGCTTTTCGTTAAAATTGGGACAATTCGCCGAAATTACACATGACGTTTACACCGACTCCCGCCTGCGCCGCCCGCCCCATCCAGCTCACGCCGGACACGCGCCCCAATGCCCGGGGCCTGCGCCCATGACCCGCCGCGCCAGCCCACCCAACTTCGACGACGGCGCGTTCCGCCGTGCGCTCGGCCAGTTCGCCACCGGCGTGACCGTCATCACGACGCGCGCGCCCGACGGGCAGCTGATCGGCATCACCGCGAGCTCGTTCAACTCGGTCTCGCTCAGCCCGCCGCTCGTGCTGTGGAGCCTCGCCACGCGCTCGGCGTCGATGCCGGTGTTCCGCAGCAACAGCCATTATGTGGTGAATGTGCTCGCCGCGTCGCAGCTCGACCTGTGCAAGCGCTTCGCCACCGTGAAAGGCGACCGCTTCGAAGGCGTCTCGCACGCGGCCGGCGACAGCGGCATGCCCGTGCTCGACGGCGCCATCGCGTGGTTCGAGTGCCATAACCGCAGCCG
Source organism: Paraburkholderia silviterrae (assembly GCF_004353915.1). Classification (GTDB taxonomy): domain Bacteria; phylum Pseudomonadota; class Gammaproteobacteria; order Burkholderiales; family Burkholderiaceae; genus Paraburkholderia; species Paraburkholderia silviterrae. The sequence goes on from NZ_SMRP01000023.1 coordinate 118,383, forward strand.
CTACGACGAAGGCGATCACGTGATCTTCGTGGGCGAGGTGGAGCGCTGCGGCGTTCGCGAACCGGGCGAAGACAGTAGCGACAACGGCGCGCCGCTCGTGTTCCACGCCGGCGCCTTTCATCAGTTGCTGCCGCTCTAGGCCGCGGCAAACGCAAGCGCAAGCGCCTCGAAAGGCGCAGCCGGCCAAACCGCTACCCTTGCCGCCGCCGGGCGCGGCAGCTCGAAAGCGGCCCACACATGGCCAAACGGGAGAGAACGGAACCCCGCAGGGCCGAGCGCATCTATGAAGCCTTCGGCTCCCCGCGATGCGCTATCAAATCGACCGGGATCCCCGCCTCAGTCTTGAGCGTGGTGAGCACGATGTTCGAGCGTATATCCATCACGCCCGGCGCCTTGTAGAGCTTGTTGAGCACGAACTCCGAATAGTGCTTCAGGTTATGCGCGAGCACGCGCAGCAGATAGTGCGTCTCGCCGGTCACCACGTACGCCCCTACCACCTCGGGCCAGTCGCGCAGCGCCGAGACGAAGCGCTCGTGCCAGCTTTCCTGGTCGTTGCGCATCGAGACCTGCACGAAAGCCTCCATTTCAAAACCGAGAATCTCCCGGTTCAGGCAAGCGCGATAGCGCTCCACCACGCCCTGCTCTTCCAGCAGGCGCAACCGCCGCAGACACGCGGACGGCGAAAGCGAAATACGCTCGGCCAGGTCCAGGTTGCTGATGCGCCCCTCGTTCTGGAGTACAGCAAGAATCCGGCAATCCGTGGCATCAAGCGAGATGGCGTTCATATTTGGTCTCCTTTCCCGTCTTGACTCAAATTATGTGCCAAGAACTGTAGCGTACGGCGTTTTTTTCGCAAGCACATTTCGCGACGAGTTGCCTATCATTCGAAACACACGGAGACAACCTCGTCAACACAATGAACGACCTCTGGGACATTTCCCCGCCCATTCAGCCCGCAACGCCCGTCTGGCCCGGCGACACGCCCGTTGGCGTCGAGCGCGTCTGGCGCATGGAAGCCGGCTCGCCGGTCAACGTGGCGCGCGTGACGCTTTCGCCACACACCGGCGCGCACACCGACGCCCCGCTGCACTACGACGCGGCGGGCGCGCCCATTGGAGCCGTGCCGCTCGACGCCTATATCGGCGCGTGCCGCGTGATTCACTGCGTAGGCGCCGCGCCGCTCGTGCTGCCCGAGCACGTGCAAGCGGCGCTCGATGGCATCCCGCCGCGCGTGTTGCTGCGCACCTACGCCAACGCGCCGCAGGATCGCTGGGACAGCGCGTTTTGTGCGGTCGCACCCGAGACGATCGACCTGCTGGCGGCGCATGGCGTGCGCCTGATCGGCATCGACACGCCCTCGCTCGACCCGCAAGAATCGAAGACGATGGACGCGCACCATCGCATCCGCGCGCATCGCATGGCGATTCTCGAAGGCATCGTGCTCGACGCCATCGAGCCCGGCGACTATGAGCTGATCGCACTGCCGCTGAAGTTCGCGACGCTCGATGCGAGCCCCGTGCGTGCCGTGCTGCGCGCCCTGCCCTCCCGAGCGTGAGCGGTGCACAAGCCATGAAACGCCGCTAGAGCTTGATAGACGAAGTTTTATCGACGCAGTTTTATCGAATTTCTCACCGCCGTCGCCCTGACCCGACACTCTCACCGCACCGAAGAACCGACATGAACGACCGTAACGACGCATTGGCGCTCGACCGCGCCGACCCGCTCGCAGCACTGCGCGAACAATTCGCGCTCGCGCCCGAAACCATCTATCTCGACGGCAATTCGCTGGGCGTGCCGCCCACGGCGAGCGCCGCGCGCGCACAAGCCGTGATCGGCGGCGAATGGGGCGACGGCCTCATTCGCAGCTGGAACACGGCTGGCTGGTTCGCCATGCCGCGCCGCCTCGGCAACAAGCTCGCTTCGCTGATCGGTGCGGCCGAGGACGAAGTGGTCGTGACCGACACCATTTCGATCAATCTGTTCAAGGCGCTCTCCGCCGCGCTGCGCGTCGCGAACGCGCGCGATCCGAAGCGCCGCGTGATCGTCTCCGAGCGCTCGAATTTCCCGAGCGACCTGTACATCGCGCAAGGCCTCATCGAGCAGCTCGACCGCGGCTATGAGCTGCGCCTCGTCGACGACCCGAGCGAGTTGCCCGCCGCCATCCGCGAAGACGTGGCCGTGGCGATGATCACGCACGTGAACTACCGCACGGGCGAAATGCACGACATGCGCGCGCTCACCGGGCACATCCACGCGCAAGGCGCGCTCGCGCTGTGGGACCTCGCGCACTCGGCCGGCGCGGTGCCCGTGGACCTGAACGGCGCGAATGCCGACTATGCGGTCGGCTGCACCTACAAGTACCTGAATGGCGGCCCGGGGTCGCCCGGCTTCGTGTGGGTGCCCAAGCGCAATCAGGACGCGTTCTCGCAGCCGCTTTCGGGCTGGTGGGGACACAAATCGCCGTTCGAGATGAACCCCGTGTATCGCCCGGACAACGGCATCGGCCGCTATCTGTGCGGCACGCAGCCGATCGTTTCGATGGCGCTCGTGGAATGCGGCCTCGATGTGTTCCTGCAGACCGACATGCAGGCGATCCGCCGCAAGTCGCTCGCGCTCACCGACCTCTTCATCGAACTCGTCGAGACGCGCTGCAAGGAATACCCGCTCACGCTCGTCACGCCGCGCGAACATGCGCAACGCGGCTCGCACGTGAGCTTCGAGCATCCGCACGGCTATGAGGTCATGCAGGCGTTGATCGCGCGCGGCGTGATCGGCGATTATCGCGAGCCGCATGTGCTGCGCTTCGGTTTCACGCCGCTGTATCTGCGTTATGTCGATGTGTGGGACGCAGTGGAGACGCTGCGCGACGTGCTCGCGACCGAAAGCTGGCGCAAGCCCGAATTCGCCGCGCGCGGCGCGGTGACCTGAGGAGCCATACATGACCGACCACATGCAGATTCCTGGCGTGCCCGACACCGATGTCGCCCCTGCTCACTCCACGGATGCCAACGAAGGCGCGCGCGGCGGCTGTCCGTTCGGGCATGGTGCTGCGGCGGCCACGCCGCAAGCGGGTGTGAGCGCCTCGGCGGCGACGCAAACGGGCGAAGGCTGGCATGAAGCCCAGCTCGACTTCTCGAAGTCGATGAGCTATGGCGATTACCTCTCGCTCGACGCCGTGCTCAACGCACAGCATCCGCTCTCGCCCGATCACAACGAGATGCTGTTCATCGTTCAGCATCAGACGAGCGAATTGTGGATGAAGCTCGCGCTCTATGAGTTGCGCGCCGCGCTCGCGTGCGTGCATCGCGACGAGCTGCCGCCCGCTTTCAAGCAGCTCGCGCGCGTCTCGCGCATTCTCGAGCAGCTGGTGCAAGCGTGGAACGTGCTCTCGACGCTCACCCCATCCGAGTACACGGCGATGCGGCCGTATCTGGGCGCTTCGTCAGGGTTCCAGTCGTATCAGTATCGGCAGATTGAATTTCTGCTGGGGAACAAGAATGAGCAGATGCTCAAGCCGCATGAGCATCGGCCCGAGATTCTCGCGCAGGTGAAGGCAACGCTTGAGGCGCCTTCGTTTTATGACGAGGTGATTCGGCTGCTCGCGCGCAGAGGGTTTGCTATCGCGCCGGAACGCCTCAATCGCGACTGGACGCAACCGACGCTGCATGATGCGTCTGTCGAGGCGGCCTGGCTCGAGGTTTATCGCAATCCTTCGCAGTACTGGGATTTGTATGAGATGGCCGAGGAGCTCGTCGATCTCGAAGATGCGTTCAGGCAGTGGCGGTTCAGACACGTCACTACGGTTGAGCGGATTATCGGGTTCAAACAGGGCACCGGTGGGACTAGCGGCGCGCCTTATCTGCGCAAGATGCTGGATGTCGTGCTGTTTCCGGAGCTTTGGCACGTGAGGACGGTGCTCTGAGCACCACGCGTGCGCTTCGCGGCTTGCGAGCCGTGAGGCGCACGCGTATTGAATGCTCAGCGCTCGCCGAGCGAATCGTTCAGCGTCTTCGTGAGCGGCTTCGTGAGATAGCGCAGCACCGTGTTCGAGCCGGTCTTGATTTCCACCGTGGCCGTCATCCCCGGCTGCACGTCGAGGCGCCGGCCATGCGCGTGCAAGAAAGGCCCCGCGTCGGTCTTGACCTGCACGCGGTAGTACGGCTGCTCGTTGCCCTGGCGCGTCTCGTCGCTGAGCGTGTCCGCGCTGATGTACGTGACCGTGCCCTGCAGCGTGCCGTAGATCGTGTAATCGTAGGCGTCGAGCTTGATCTTCGCGGGCAGGTCGCGCTTCAGGAACGCAATGTCCCTCGGCTTGACCTTGGCCTCGATGATGAGATCGTCGTCCACCGGCAAGATCTGCATGATTTCGTCGCCCGCGCGCGCCACGCCGCCCGGCGTCGTAATGCGCACGTTGCGCACGATGCCGTCCACAGGCGACTCGATGACCGTGTGATCGAGCTGGTCCTTGCGCTGCGCCACCACCTGCTCGACGCCGGCGAGATCCTCGAGCGCCTTCGACAGATCGGTCTGCGAATCCTGCAAGTACTTGTTGCGGCGGTTGACGATCTGGCCTTGCAGGTCGGCGACCTGGCGTTCGAGCTTGAGCACTTCGGCCTTGCTGACGTCGCCGGCCGCGAGCAGCGGCAGATTGATGTTCAGCTCGTCCTGCACGTACTGGAGCGCCTTCGACAGCGATGCCACCTCGTCGTCCACGGCCGCCTGGCGCTTGCGGAACAGCACCTCTTCGTTCGCACGGATGTCCGGGTAGGCGTCGAGATCCTGCGGAAACTGCGGCTTGCCACCGTAGACCTCGGCGTGCAGGCGCGCCACTTCGGCTTCCAGCGACGCCGCCTTGCTGCGTGATTCCAGCCACGCGGCCTCGGCGCGGGCGCGCTCGAAGCGCACGAGCGGCTGGCCGCGCTTGACCTGCGCGCCTTCCTTGACGAGCACCTGGTCGATCGTCATGAGGTCCTGCGCCTGGATGATCTGGTCGCGCGAGCTGGCGATCACCTGGCCCTGCGCGCGCGTGATCTGGTCGATACGGGCCCAATGCGCCCACGCGACGAAACCGAAGATCGCGAGGCCGCAACAGGCCGTCAACGCCCAGCGCATGTGATGTTTTTCGGCGTAGTTATCCTGCATGGTGTTGACCTCAAACTTCCGATGAAACGGCTGTCGGCGTCTTGCCGAACAGCTTTTCGAGCACCTGATCGCGCGGACCGTCCACCACCACGCGCCCTTCGCGCATCACCAGCAGACGGTTCGTCACCGGCAGCAGCGCCGTCTTGTGGGTCGCCACCAGCACCGTCGTGCCGCGCGTGGCGATGGCTTCGAGCACCGCGACGATGCGTGCCTCCGTGGCGGCATCCATCGACGCCGTCGGCTCGTCGAGCACCAGCACCTTCGGCCGCGTGAGCAACAGGCGCGTGAGGCCGATCAGCTGGCGCTGGCCGCCCGAGATGCCGCGGCCGCCTTCCGTGATCGGCAGCGCGAGGCCCTTCGGGTGGCGCATGATCAGATCGGAGAGACCCGTGAGCTTCGCGACTTCGAGCAGGCGCTCGTCGCCCGGATCGGGCAGGCCCTGCACCAGGTTGCTGCGCAGTGTGCCGCTCGTCAGGCGGATGTCCTGCGGCAGGTAGGCAATCTTCTCGTGCAGCACGTCGGGCAGGATCAGCGACATGTCCACGCCGTCGATCGTGGCTCGCCCCGACGCCGGTCGGTACAGACCCGATGCGAGCTTGAGGAACGTGCTCTTGCCCGAGCCGATCGTGCCGATGATGCCGATGCGCTCGCCCGAGCGGATCTCGAGCCGCTCGATCTCGAGCGCGGCGTCGCCGCCCTGGCCGTAGCGGAACTTCAGGCCTTCAAAGACAAGCGAGCCGTTGACGATCTCGGGCACGAGCGCGACGCCGCGCTCGTCGTTGTCATTGGGCAGCGAGATCAGCTTGTCGAGACCGCTCATGGCGGCGCGCGCGTTGGACCATTGCACGAGCGTCGAAGGCAGTTGCGCGATCGGCGACATGGCGCGCCCGCTGATGATCGTGCACGCGATGAGCGAACCCATGGTGAGCTTGTTGTCGGCGACGAGCCACGCACCGAACGCGACGAGCGCGACGTAGCCGATCTGCTGCAGCGACACCGTGAGGTGGCTCGAGAGCGACGCGTAGTGCTTGACCTTGTAGTCGGAACTGCCGGCGTCACCGACGAGCGCCGCCCAGCGGCGTTGCAGCGTCCAGTCGGCGCGGTTGGCCTTGAGCGACTCGGCGCCGTCGATCGACTCGACGAGCAGACCCGCCTTGCGGTTGCTTTGCCCCTGGTTTTCGAGCGAGTGACGCGCGATCTGCGACTGGAACATGAGGCCCGTGAACAGCGACACCGGCACCATCAGGAGCGGCACGAGCACGAGGCGCCCGCCGATCAGCCCGATGATCGCCACGAAGAGCGCTGCGAACGGCACGTCCACGAGCACGAAGAGCGACGCCGAGCTGAGCACCGCGCGCACCGACTCGAACCCCTTGACCTGCGAGGCGAGCGTGCCGATCGACGGCGGCCGGTGTTCGAGGCGCACGTTCAGGAGTCGGTTGAAAAACCAGATGGAGAGGCGCTCGTCGATGCGCCGCGCGGTGCGCTCGATGGCGATGCCGCGCACGTGCTTGAGTACCAGTTCGAGCAGGATCGCCAGGCACACGCCCACTGACAACACCCACAGCGTCGAGAAGCCACGGTTCGGAATCACGCGGTCGTAGACCTGCATGCTGAAGAGCGAGGTGGTGATGGCGAGCAGGTTGGCCAGCACGGTCGCGAAGATCGCCTCGACGTAGAACGCCTTGTTGCGCCATAGGGCCTCCATCACGAGGCGCTTCGCGCGTGGTGCCTGTTCCGCCTCGCTGCGACGCAGCGGCAGCGCAAAGCAGGCAGCGCCCGCCAGGTCATCGAGCATGACGGCGCGCTTGTCGGCCGTGCAAGCGCTCCAGCTACCGTCGGCGTTGTGCGCCTGCACGACCCGCCACTCGCCGTCGGCCACGCGGGCGAGGAACGGACAGTGCTCGGGGGCGGGATGGGCGAGCGGCGTGATCTCGCCCTGGAGATGCGCGGCGTGCCAGCCGGCTCGCACCTGCTCGATGAGCGGAGCGTCGGCGAGCGCGTCGAGCGCCTCGCGGATCTCGTCGGAGAGCGCGTGCGGCACGATTTGGCCCACCTCGCGGGCGGCCAGCGTGAGTGCTTGAAGGAGTGCGTCCATCGCTTGGGATTTACCTTGATTGGGGCTGGCGAGCGCCTTAGTTGCTGTCGCCGTTACCGATGAACGACAGGTCGCCAGTGCGGACCTCAAGCCTGAGGGCGGCCGCCGTCATCTGCGCACGCGCGTCGATCACGTTCATGTCGGCCTGGATCGACTCGCGCACCGTGTTCATCACGTCGAGCCACGATTTCTTGCCGGCCGAATACTGGCGTACGTACGATTCGTAGACCGCCTTTGAGCTCTCGCTCGACAGCCTGGTGTTGGCAAAGCGCACGCGCGAGCCGTTCAGGTCGTTCCAGTCGGCCGCCACGTTCAGGCTCAGGTCACGCTTCGCGCTCGCGCTCGCCTGTTCGGCCGCCGCTGCGGCGGCCTGCGCGGCCTTCACGGCCGAGACCGCCGACAGGCCCGCGCCCGGCTGCGCCTCGATCAGCAGCATCACGCGGCTGCCGCGCTGGGTGTTGTTGACGATCGGGTCCTGCCCGTAGAACTGGTCGAAGCGCACCGACACCTGCGGCATGACCGCTGCCTTCTTCACTTTCACGTCGGCAAGCGCGGCGTCGCGCTCGAAGTTGAGCCGGAGCAGCGTCGGCGAGGCGCCCGTCGCGCGATCCAGCGCGTTATCGAGCGAACCCGGCATCGGCAGGCTCTTGATGTCGTAGTCGGAGACCGAATCGACCGGCTTGCCGGTCAGCTGCGAAAGCTGCACGAGCGCCGTGGCGAGCGCCTGCTGCGCGGTCGAAAGATCGTCGTTGGCTTGATAGAGGCGCGATTCGGCAAGCTGGGCGTCCACGCGGGCGCTCGCCTGCGCAGCCACGCGCCGGTTGATCATGTCGAGCAATTGTTGATGCTGCGCCACCTCGCGCTCGGCGACGTTCTCGCGCGCCTGCTGGCGCATCGCCTCGACGTAGGCGGTCATCACGCGCAACAGCACGTCCTGGCGCGCTTCGTCGACGCCCGCCGAGGCGGCGTCTTTCGACGCCTCGGCCGAGGCGATGCCGCCCGTGATGCGGCCGCCCGTCCAGATCGGCTGGGTGACGCTGATGTCGGTGAAACGCGGACTGCCGTCGTTGGCCTTGCCGGCCTCGACGCCCAAAGTGGGGAAACGCTGCCACTTCGCGCCTTGCACGTTCGCTTCGGCGGCGTCGAGCGAGTATTCCTTGCCGACGATGTCAGGGTGGCTCGCCAACGCCTGGCGCGCCACCTGCTCCAACGTCCAGCTGGCGGCCAAGGTCCCGTGGCTCGCCATGACAAGCGCGCCCGCGAGCACGCCTGCCGTCATTTTTCTGAAGTGCATCGTATTGCCTGGAATTCTGGTTTTTCTAGAGATCCGACTCCCCGATTCGTGTCGAACCCTACTACTCAGGCTACATCGAAAAACGGCCCCATCGAAATTCGATGGGGCCGCTTTTTAAGACAACGCTAGCTTAGCACGCGTGTTTGCTGATCAACGCAGCATTCAATTAGATCACCTTGAACGTGTGTTGATCTTGCAACGTCACGCTGGTCGTGTTGGCGAGCACGACGGCGTGAATATTGCCGCTGTTGTCGTCCCACGTCAGCGTCTTCGAGGAGCTGTCGAAGGCGTACTCATTCGCCTGCGTGACCGCTGCCGCATTGGCTACCTGCGACCCGGACGTCAGCGTGACGCTACCGAGGCTCAGCGTGTCGTTGTGCTGCAGACCCGCGATCGTCACCGTCGCGTTCGTGCCGACCTCGTCGTTGAGGTTCACGTTCAGCGTCCCCTGCGCGTGGCTGACGAGCGAGAGGATGCCGCCATCGGATTGCACTTGCGTGATCAACTCGGTGAGCTTGCCGGTGCCAATCGAGTCGCCGACGGAGTTGATCTGGTTGAGTTCCGTATCCGTCAAAGTGACCGATTGGCCGTTCAGATCAATGCCGTGCACATGCAAGTCAAGCGGCGACGAGGTCAGGTCCGTGTTCGACGTGAACTGTTCGACGATCGAACCCGTCAGGCCGCCCGACGAATCGATGATGCCGTAGTGGCTGTTCAGGCTTGCGATCTCGCTGTCGGTCAGCTTCGCCGAATAGCCCGCGAGGTCGAGCCCCTGGACATGGCCGAGACTGCTGCCCGTCATGTTCACCGCGCCCGAGAGCTGCTCGAACACGTAGCCCAAGCCCCCCGTGTCCGTGATGGTCAGCGAGCTGAGCTCAGCGGACGTAAGCGTCGCCACGTGGCCGTTCAGGTCGATGCCGGTGACGTGCTGCAGTGTCAGGTCGGTCCCCGTCAGGTTGACGTCCGCCAGGAGCTGCTCCGTCACCGTGCCACTGCCAATCGAGTCCGTGAGGATGATGGAGTTCAGCTGCGCGGCGGTCAGCTTGGCCGTGTGGCCTTCGAGGTCGATCTGCGTGACGTTCGTCAGCGCCGCCGTCGTCAGGTCGAGGCTGCTGCTCAACTGCTCGTGGATCGAACCCGGGCCCTGCACGTTGAGCGTGGCAAGCGCGTTCGACGTGAGCGTGGCCTGGTGGCCGTTCAGGTTCAGCGTCGTGACGAAGCTGCTCAGCGGTCCAGCAACATCGCTCTGGAGATTTTCGATGACCGAACCGTTACCGATCGAGTCGGTGATCCCGCCCGTGAGCTGTGCAATCTCCGTGTTCGTGAGCGTGGCCTGGTGGCCGCTCAGGTCCAGCGCGGTCACGATGCTGGCAAGCGCGTAGCTGCCGCTCGTCAGGTCGCGGTTCGCCGTGAGGACTTCCGCTACCGTGCCCGGACCTTGCAGGGTCAGGAGCAGTTCCGCGTCGCTCATGCGGACCACCTGACCGTTCAGGGCGACGGCCGTCACGCCGTTGTCCAGCGTTACCTTGCTCAGATCCGTCGTCGACGTGAGCGTCGCCGTCACGCTCGTGACACCCGCGAAGGTCGTCCAGTCGTGCGTGCCGGTGCTCAGCGCCGCCACCGTGTCGGAGACGGCGTAGGACTTCGCGCCGCTCGTGACGATAGCGTTGATCGACACGGCCTGGCTGACCGTCGCCGTACCGGTGATCGTCAGCGTGCCGATGTGGCTGCTGATGTCCGCCGAATGGCTGATGACGTTGGCTGCCGTGTCCTGAACGTTGTAGGTCGCCGCGTGGTTGTAGCCGTAGATCGTATCCGCCTGGGCTGCCGTCAACGTGTCGCTGACAGCTACGGCGCTCGCGCTTTCCGTCGCGGCCAGGTTGGCCAGGGCGGTCAGGTTGGCGTACGTGTCCGCGAGCGAGTAGCTGTAGTGACCCGAGACGAAGTTGCTTGCGCCTGCCGCCAGTGCCGCGTTCGCCAACGTCAGTGCGCCGAGGTTGGTGTTCGCGTCGGTCAGCGAGTAGCCGCCCGTCGAGCCCGACAGCAGGCCGGGCGCCGCGCCTTCCAGCTGCAGCAGCGTATCGCTCAGCTCGTACGTGTAGTGGTTCGAGCCGAAGTTGCTTGCGCCCTTCGCCAGCTCCGCGTTTGCCACCGTCAGCGTGCCGAGGTCGCTGTTCGCTGCGTCGGTCAGCATGTAGCCGCCCGTCGCGCCCGAAATGATGCCGGCCGTCGCGCCTTCCAGGTTCAGCAGCGTGTCGCTCAGCTCGTACGTGTAGTGGTTGAACGCGAAGTTGTATGCGCCCGTCGCCAGTTCCGCGTTCGCCACCGTCAGCGTGCCGAGGTCGCTGTTCGCGTCGTCGGTCA
>NZ_SMRP01000023.1:129290-130211 GCF_004353915.1 Paraburkholderia silviterrae
ACTCGAGCCCGACACGATGCCTGTCGCCGCGCCTTCCAGGTGCTGCAGCGTGTCGTCCAGGGCGTACGCGTAGTCGTTCGAGACGAAATTGGTTGCGCCCTTCGCCAGCTCTGCTTGCGCCACCGTCAGCGTGCCGAGGCTCCTTTCCGCGGCGTCGGTCAGCATGTAGCCGCCCGTCGCCCCCGAAATGATGCCGGTCGTCGCGCCTTCGAGGTTCGCCAGCGTGTCGCTCAGCTCGTACGTGTAGCCGTTCGAGCCGAAGTTGCTTGCGCCCTTCGCCAGTTCCGCGTTCGCCACCGTCAGCGTGCCGAAGTTGCTTTCCACGGCGTCGGTCAGCGTGTAGCCGCCCGTCGAGCCCGACACGATGCCAGCCGTCGCATTTTCCAGGTTGCTCAGCGTATCGCTCAGCTCGTACGTGTAGTGGTTCGAGCCGAAGTTGCTTGCGCCCGTCGCCAGCTCCGCGTTCGCCACCGTCAGCGTGCCGAGGTCGCTGTTCGCGTCGTCGGTCAGCGTGTAGCCGCCCATCGCGCCCAAAATGATGCCGTTAGCAGCGCCTTCCAGGTGCAGCAGCGTATCGCTCAGCTCGTACGTGTAGGCGTTCGGGCCGAAGTTGCTTGCGCCCTTCGCCAGTTCCGCGTTTGCCACCGTCAGCGCGCCGAGGTAGCTGTTCGCGTCGTCGGTCAGCGTGTAGCCGCCCGTCGCGCCCAACAGCAGGCCAGGCGCCGCGCCTTCCAGGTGCTGCAGCGTGTCGCTCAGGCCGTACGTGTAGTCGTTCGAGACGAAATTGGTTGCGCCCTTTGCCAGCTCAGCGTGCGCCACCGTCAGCGTGCCGAGGTTGCTTTCCACGGCGTCGGTCAGCGTGTAGCCGCCCGTCGCGCCCGACACGATGCCAGCCGTCGCATTTTCCAGGTTGCTCAGCGT
>NZ_SMRP01000024.1 GCF_004353915.1 Paraburkholderia silviterrae
ACCGGTCAGGCCGCTGAATCCATCAAGCGCCCACACTTATCGGCTGTAAATTTTTAAAGAGCAATTCGTCTTAATCGCTTCGTTTTCGTTCGCAGCGATCAGCGAAGGAGGCGAATTATGCGGGTCATTCGCAAAGCCGTCAAGCGCATTTGCGAAAAAAGATTTTCGGGCCATATTTCGTGCTCGCTGACCTGCCCGCGAACCCAGTCCGAAGCCTGGCGACCCGACGTGACACTCCCGAGCAGGACCGGAACCGCGCGGCCATGACATCCGCTGCCGGCATTACTCATCGACCCGCACGGCTTCTGGAACGCGCCGCTCGAGGTGCTCCCGCCCTTCGACGGGAGCGTCCAGTGGCCAAGGTCGACGAGACCCTGTCCGCCGGAGACGGACGGATTGAGCATCAGGCTTGCACGTAGCCCGGCCGAATGTCACCCTGGAACAGAACGCGCAAGGGTTGTATCTCCGTGCGCGTAGACTCGGCCATTCCCATCGGCCCGCATGAATGCGGCGCTATCCTGGCCTGCTACCACGACACGATGTCCACCGGCGTAACATCCACCGTAACCGCCATTCTCACTGTCGCACTGGCCAATCACATCGTGCACATCGGTTGGAACGACGCACAGGAAGTCATCTCCCGCGATGTACTTATAGTCGCCGCCTCCATGCACGCCACCGACGCCGACACCCTCTCCGGTTGCGCCGCCCGGACACCGGGCTATTTCCAGCGCGCAAGTCGCATTGAATCTGAGGCCGTCTTACGCGGGGCAATTGCCGCAGACCAAGAACCACCGAGTCTGCGCGATATGTCAAATTCCGCGCACTCCATACGGTCGATACCGGCTTTGACCTGCCACCAGACAGTAACTTGCCACCAGTCAACGCAGCCATATGCAGCGGCCGTCCTGCTAGCAACATTTCCCATTTCCGTTCTACCGGGCCAACGGGTCCAGGCTCGAAGACGCTGGCCGACATGACACATAGCCGCTATCGCCTGCTCATCGATGATCTTCATGAAGCGGCGTCATCGACATGGGTCGTCGCTCGCACGTCGAGCGAAGCGATCTCACTGCTGGAATTGCACGGGTGCCCCTATGAGATTTCGTTCGATCATGACCTCAGGGCTGACGATACGGCAATGGCAGTCGTCAAGAAACTGATCGAGACGGATCTGGATTCCGACGGAAGATTCATTCCCGAAGACTTCAAATTCTTTGCGCATGGCGCCAACCCTGCCGGAAAAGAAAACATTCACCTAACATTGCAGTCCTATCTAAATCAGCGTGCCACTCGGCACTAAAAGAACAGCGCCGCCAGTTCGCCGATTGGCCGACAACTTTCTGAATAACTCGCTGTTACCAATCTCGCAACGCCGTTGCACCTGTGTCCGATTGCGCCGCACACACTCCGATCCGTGCTCACCAGGAACGCACGCAACGTGCGGAGGAGTAAAGGAAATGAACAAGACGATTCTCGGCGTGGTACTGGGTGCAGTTGCATTGGCTGCCTCGACGGCGGCAAGCGCGCACGTTGATGTAGCCGTCGGCGTTGACATGCCTGGCGTAGCCTACGCCCCAGCTCAACCGGCTTACGTTGCCGCGCCGCCTCTGGCGTATGCGCCCGCTCCGGTCATGATGGCCTCGCGTGGCGACGATGACTGGCGCGCACGCGAATGGCGCGAACACGAACGGCGTGAGCACCAATGGCGCGAGCGCCAGTGGCATGAGCGGGAATGGCACGACCATGACCACCGGGACTATTGAACCCATGCCAATAACCCAATATCAAACGGGAGCCCGTCATGAAAGTTAATCATCGAATCACGATGCTCGTCGCGGCCACCGTTCTGGGACTAACCGCAGCCGGAACACCAAATGCATCCGGATGCCTCAAAGGCGCAGTAGTGGGCGGTGTAGCCGGCCACTACGCGGGTCACCACGCCGTCGTGGGCGCGGTCGGAGGCTGCATTGTCGGGCGTCACGTTGCGAAAAAGCAGGCGGAGGAACGAGCCGCACAACATCAGGCAGACCGTGCGCATCAGCTAGCCACGGGCTGACCGACTGGGTATTTGCGGGCCGCTATCAAGGACGTTCATTGGAGCTGTGCTATCCTGGCGGCATGCAACTTGCAGTAATCTGCTCAAGAGTTGCATTCGGAGCGGAGCATAACGAGATGGACGAACGAAAACGCGAAAGCATAGTGGCCTACCTGCGGCGCCGGATGGCCGAATTTGAAATTGAACCAGAAGATATCGCCGCGTCCATTGCAGCAGACCAGGAGCAGTTGCGAGCGGCACGATACCGCGACGCCATCGGCAACACTTGGGACGGCAAAGGCGATGCCCCACAGTGGGTGATTCAGGCGACCAGCGCTGGACAGTCGCTCGAGCATTTTGCAATTGGCGGAACCACGGCACAGGAGCCAGTGAAACGCAATAGCGTTGACTGGCGCAATGACCCATTTGCGGGTACCAAACTCGCGACCATCAAACCGGAGCGCCTCGGAGCCGGCTGAGACGCCTGAACCGTCTTTTAGAGCGTGTCATGCCCATCAGGGAACGACTCTCACGAGCGCCACGGCAAGCTTTCATTTCAAGCGAACAAGTGCCTGGCGGCTCAAAATAATAGCGCTCCGTGGAACGAGTAAATTTTTTGCCGAGCCCCGTCCAAATTGCAGGCTGGTCAACTCACCTCCGCGCCCACGCAGGCGAGAGGCTTTCCGCCGCTCGTCAACACCAGCTTGCTCCTCCAGCCTTACCGCATCCTGGCGGCATGCGACCTGCACTTGTCTGCTCGAGAGTCGCATTCAGCGCGGAGCACGATTTGATGGGCGAATGAAATGATGCTCCATCCTTGTGCGCAACACGCCATCGAGCGCGGCAAGTTGTTCCCGCAGTCGAACCGCTTGCCCTTCCGTCATTTCGCCGAGAACGATTTTTTGATTGAGAACGTCACCGCACCGGTTGACAGCCCAACGGTCAACGGCGGCTGCTTCACCTTCGAGTATGGCGGCTGCTGTCGAGACAATACCCAGATCCAATCCCGACACGAGATGAATCGTATGCGTCAACGTGAAACCCGGAAGGATGTGCGACCAGTCGTTACAGACTGCTGGGGAGGAGGTAGAGGTGTCTTGGCGCATAGTTGCTCCGGATGAGTGTTGATCGAACCGGTGCTAGCCATGCTGCTCCCGTTTCGTTGCCGTGAATCGGCCGCATCGCCTCAAAGGCGTCCACCTTGCCCGGGCGGGCAGGTTGGCGTCGGATAGTCCGACTCTGGATGCTCTACTTCTGAAATTCTGTTCGGTATTTCGAACTCGTATCCATTATACCGAAACGCCGCCATTGAACAAGACGCCCCTGGAAGCCGACTATTTATTCGTCACACGAAACCGGCTTTCCCCGAGTTGCCACTCGCAATCACAATGGAAGCGGCCGGTCGTGAAAAATGCTTTTCATGACGAGAGTCGACGTCAACTTCAATACCGAAGGCAGCGCCGTCAACCGGCGGTCGCACAGTACCTGAAACGCCTTCAAGTCCTGCGTGACGACATACAGCATGTAGTCGGGCTCGCCAAAGAGGCGCTCGGCCAAAGTGATTTCTGCAATGCCCACGAGAGCGTCTACGCTTTCGCGCGCTAAGCACTACTTGCTCAGTGGCGGACCCACCGCAATAGCTTCGTGCTGGGCGCGTCGAATCACGCCACTCACTGGCTGAATGCATGGATCGCAAAGATGGGCACGTGGATTCTGCGCCGGGAGATGTATGTACAGCGCTCTCGAGCACGCAGCAGATGCAACAACTGGCGCACCGGAGTGGTGCGCGCGGCAAGACGACGTAACGCGCACCAAGACGGCGGCTACACGAGAGCCATCCAGATCTGCTCTGAGGACTCGCCGCACAGTTGTCGGACCATGAGCGCACCGCATCTGCGGCAACGATAGTGCTCAAGGGCAACGCGACCTTCGCATTGGCCCACTCCAACCAAAGTCATCTCGTCATTGCTGGCGAAACTCGACGAGCGTCCATCAAGGCTGTTGCACACATCACAGAGTTCCATGGCAATCCTCCGCCGCCGGCGCCCTGAGGGGAGCCGAATGGAAAAGATGGCCCAGATGAGCGGGCCGCTGGGTCGACGCTGGTGTTACGGCGTGCGTGCAACTCAAATATCCTCCAAACGGTGGTGCAGTGCAACAGCTTCAGCTCGGTCGATGCACTCAATGGAGTCGTCAAACGATGCTCACGAGATGTTTGCGCGTGCCGCAAGCAGTTGGCCGCCGCACAGCATAAAGCCAAAGCAATCGACGCGATGGCCAGGTAACTGACCCACCGTAAACTACCAATAAGAGAATATGATTCGCCAATGCGCTGAGATTCTCGCGGTTTGTCAGATTTTATTTGTGTAATTAATAATATCTCTGGCGGCGGAGTCGACTGATATGCGAGTCCTTGTACTGGGCAGTGGAGTTGTTGGGGTGACAAGCGCGTTCTATCTCGCGCGTGCGGGACATGATGTCGTTGTCGTCGACCGGGAACAGGGTCCTGCGCTCGAAACGAGCTTTGCGAATGCTGGGCAGATTTCGCCTGGCTACGCAGCGCCGTGGGCTGCGCCGGGCGTGCCGCTTAAAGCGGTGAAGTGGATGTTCCAGAAGCACGCACCGCTTGCAATTCGTCCGGACGACGAAGACAAGCAGTTCCAGCTTCAATGGATGTGGCAGATGTTGCAGAACTGCACCGCCGAGCGTTACGCCATCAACAAGAACCGCATGGTTCGACTCGCGGAATATAGCCGCGACTGCCTGAAGGCGCTGCGAGCCGAAACGGGAATTCAGTACGAAGGTCGCACGGGTGGCACATTGCAGGTATTCCGGACGCAACAGCAGTTTGACGGTGCCGCCAAGGACATCGCGGTTCTGAAAGAGGCGAATGTCCCGTATGAGTTGTTGTCCCGAGACCAACTCGCTCGTGTAGAGCCGGCACTTGCTGCCACCTCGCACAAGTTGACCGGCGGACTGCGCTTGCCCGGCGATGAGACAGGCGACTGTCAACTGTTTACGACGCGACTCGCTGCGCTGGCCGAGCAGGCGGGCGTGACCTTCCGCTACAACACGCAGGTCGATGGTCTTGTGGTCGAGGGCGGCAAAGTCATCGGTGTGCGCCATGGCGCCAAGCTCATCCATGCGGATGCATTCGTTGTCGCCTTCGGGTCCTACTCCACGAACTTCCTGTCCGGCCTAGTCAAGATTCCGGTCTATCCCCTCAAAGGCTATTCCATCACGGCGCCTATCGTCGACGAAGCTCGCGCACCGGTTTCAACAGTTCTCGACGAGACGTACAAGATTGCCATCACACGCTTCGAAAAGCGCATCCGCGTCGGCGGCATGGCTGAAATCGTTGGCTTCGACAAGCGTCTGCGCGAGGCGCGCCGCGAGACCCTCGAGATGTGCGTCAACGACCTCTTCCCTGGCGGCGGAGATACATCGAAGGCGACCTTCTGGACCGGGTTGCGTCCTATGACGCCGGACGGGACGCCGATTGTCGGCCACACCGCAGTGCCGAACCTCTACCTCAATACCGGGCACGGCACGCTCGGCTGGACCATGTCATGCGGCTCGGCGCAGCTTCTCGCAGACCTTATATCTGGAAAGAAGCCCGCCATCCAGTATGAAGACCTGAATGTTTTTCGCTACGACAAAGAGCCGGAAGCACCACGCGATTTTCAACTGAACTAGGCATTGCGCCACGTGTGATGCCTCGCTCGGCGCTGGCCTTACGCTTCTGGATCAGGAGGACCTATGCGCATTCTGATAGTTGGCGCAACCGGACTGCTCGGCAAGGAGATCCTTCGCCTGCTCTCGCCCGACCATGAAGTCATTGGCGCGAGCCGCAACGGCCCGGACCTGTCGGTGGACCTCGCAGACAAGGCGTCCATCGTGTCAATGTACCGGCAACTCGAAACCGTTGACGCCGTGATTTGCGCTGCAGGTGCAGCGAAATTTGCACCGCTTGAATTGCTGACCGAAGAAGACTTTACGTTCAGTCTGACGAACAAGCTGATGGGACAGGTCAATCTCGTCCGGTGCTCGGTCGGTCACATCGCACAAGGTGGGTCCGTGACGCTAACCAGCGGTATTCTCTCGCAGCATCCGGTCACAGGCAGTGCCGTGGTGGGCATCGTAAATGCGGGGGTCGAGGCGTTTGTCCGGTCCGCAGCGCTCGAACTGCACGGCAAGGCCCGGGTTAATGTCGTCAGCCCGGGCTGGGTTTCAGAAACGCTTGCCGCGATGGGGCAAGCTTATTCGGCAGGCACTCCCGCCGCGGTGGTAGCCCAGGCGTACAAGCGAAGCCTGGTCGAGGACATCACGGGACAGGTCATTCCAGTCAAGAAGCCTTGAGAGCCGCACCGCCATCGTTCAACTCGCCGTCGCAGCAACGGCGTTCCACTTCAGTCTTGCTGTTTTGACTCTTGGCAACGCCGCGTTTCGTACTTAACCGTATACCAGACCAAATGTTGAGGAGACGACCATGAACCTCGCTGGCAAGACACTATTCATATCAGGGGGCAGCCGCGGTATCGGACTTGCCATTGCACTCCGGGCGGCACGCGACGGCGCGAACATTGTGATTGCAGCGAAGACGGCCGACCCGGACCCGCGGCTCGAGGGCACGATACATACGGCGGCGGCGGCTGTGGAAGCTGCAGGCGGAAAGGCGCTTGCGCTGGTCGTCGACATTCGCGATGAAGAACGCGTAAAGGCTGCGGTTGCCCAAGCCGTTGAAGTGTTCGGCGGCATCGACATACTCGTGAACAATGCCAGCGCCATCCGCTTGACGGGAACGCTGGATACGCCCGTCAAGCGGTACGACCTGATGCATGGGGTGAACGGGAGAGGCACGTTTGTTTGTGCCCAGGCCTGCCTGCCCCACCTCCTCAATGCGCCGAATCCACACATCCTTACGCTGTCGCCACCGCTGGTCACCGACGCGAAGTGGTTCAAGGATTTCCCGGCCTATACCATCGCAAAGTACACGATGAGCCTTTTCACTCTCGCGCTGGCTGGCGAGTTCAAGGACCGTGGCGTCGCCGTGAATTCGCTGTGGCCAAGAACCGCGATTGCGACTGCTGCCGTGCGAAACGAGATTGGCGGTACAGATATGATTGCGGCGTGTCGCAAGCCGGAGATAGTCGCTGACGCGGCCCACTCTATCCTGACCCGCCCGTCGAGGAAGTGCTCGGGGAATTTCTTTCTCGATGATGAAGTGCTATTGGCGGCGGGTGTCCGGGACTTCTCTCAATACGACATCCAGGCGGGCGCGCCATTGCAGGCGGACTTCTTCGTTGAGGCGTTGCCCGGCATGCTGCGCTCGGACAATATGATCAAGGCGAAGCCGGGCCTGTGAGGTAGCGGTTATACGAGGAGAATCCGGCAGCGAGGCTCAACGGACTCCGCGCCACGATCGCGCTACTCCAGACAGCGTTGCCGCTGAAGCGTTGCCTGGACTCTAAGCACGGGCGAAAATGCTGAGGAAGATGGCGTCACCTGCTCGGTGCGCGTTGAGCGTCGCAACGAAGTCGCTACAGGCGCTGTTGGGTCCAGCGCTCTCCCGTCCACGCCATGCAGGCTGTGCTTCCTCAGGTATGACAAACACGATTTATATCGTGTCTTAGTGGGAAGACGGGGCAAACTCTTCGAAGTACATCCGCTCAAGTGAGAGCGTTATTCCGAATACTGAGGATTGCTGCGGCCCGTTCACTCCACAGAATTGCAGTTCTCCGCGCTGGCCAACAATAATGACTTCCCGAGCGCCGCCTTCCAGGTAAGCCCTGACTCTCGGGCCGATGTCATGTGGCAACTTGCGGTCGAGGAGCACCTCGACACACAAGTCCGGCACAAACGGGATTGGGCCTTCCCGCTCAAACCCTTCCCACTTTTCGGGTGGCATCCAGACGACGTCAGGTACGCGGATGCCAAATGACGGTGTTGTCACGGCGACCGACATCGCCGCCACGTGGCCAATCTGCTCGGCGATTTGACAGTAGACGTCGGTCAGAACAATCTGGCGCCTTGCTGAGGGATGAGGATGCGGCACCGCTTCACCGCGACTATCCAGTTCACAGCATTCCCACAACCCGAAATCAGGGTTGGGGTGAATCCGGCGCCAAGTCGCGACGAGTCCGTCCCGCTCGAGAAGAGTAGACACAACGACAAGCCTCCAATAGGGAAACACATTAAGGGTATTCCCTTTGTCGGCGCATGAAAAGCGAATATTTATGTGCATCGCACAATCAGACCAGGCAACGCGCGTCGATTTGATTTTTCGGCCGTTATCGGGCCACATCATGAGCCCGAGTGACCCTTGTGCGATGACGACTCAGTGGCCAAGTCTGAATTTTGTTGACGTCTATTGTGCGTCGCACCACAATTCGGAAGCCAAGAGCCATTACACGAAATCAGATTCTGCGGGCGCTTTACGGAAGTGCCAGGTTGTGAGTTTGGCCAGTCGACTGGCGTGCTTCTCTTCCCCGCGCTGGACACAGACGCCGACCGGCAGCCAAGCCCTCAAGAATTGGATGGCAGCTCGGCCGTGGAGCCATCCGGCCCAAGGGCGCTCTATTGTCTGAACACGGGAAGTGAAATGGAACTCGATGCGGAGACATTCCGGCAACTGCGCCGTCTCGCCCCGGTCCTCGACGACATACTCAACGCCGGCGAAGTCGAACATGCGGACCAGGCGGTGAATCTCGCGGCACTCGCACAACTATGCGCGACCCTGTTCGACGCTTACCGCTCCATGCATCCTGACGAGACCGCGCAAGCAAGCCTCAACGTGCGGGAGCCGCAAAAATAACAACTTGCTGCGCCCTTGTCGGCCACCCTCGAAGACACCCATTCGAGCTGTGCCATCCTGGTGGCATACGACTTTCATTTATCTGCTAAAGGATTGAATTCAGAGCGAATTACAATTAGATATACGAACGAAAATGCGAAAAAATAGCGGCCTGCCTGCGCCGCAGGATGGCTGGATTCGGAATCGAGCCCGACGATGGCCTCAGCCGTTCGGACAGTCTTCTGAGATTTTTAAGCCAGTATGAATTTCCCCCAAAAATAGCGGTAAAACCGGCGCGGCCGTCCATAAACGGTCCGTATCGAATCGACGTCCGGGCCAGAATGCCAGCATCGGCGCGATGAAGCGGCGTTGAGCGCAGGCGCCCAGCCTGGCGCACCACACGCCGACCCGCGTGCTGCCCACTTGAAGCAAATGGTGATTTTTAGCCGGTCATTGAATAGTGTTATGCTGCGACCTGCAGCTTATCGTTCATGGACACCGAACCTGGCCCATGATCGCAGTTCCACACGCGACAATTAGAATTGAATCCTCAGGGACATCTGGCGTTTCGCAGCGCTTTTCCGCTGCAAGCCGCGAGATGCCTATATGAGGCATTCACGGATATCAGCAGCCATTGGACATCCAATGAATCGCGCCATGGGCCGGTACTTTGGCTGGCACGAGGTCCGGGGCAAAGCACATTCATCAGACAACAAAGTTCCGCCATGGTTTCGAAAGCCGTCGAATCACAAAACGTCGTCTCCGTAGGCAGCAAGATTCGCGGACTGCGCCAGCGGCAAGGCCGCACACTGGATGACATCGCCACGGCGGCGCAGCTCTCCAAACCGTTTCTCTCGCAGGTCGAGCGAGATCTCGCGAGCCCCTCCATTACATCGCTCGTGAGCATCGCCAAGGCGCTCGGCGTGCCGGTCAGCTATTTCGTCGATGCGCCCACCGAAGCGGGTTGCGTATGCCGCGGCCAGGATCTCAAGTTCTTTGGCTTCGCCGACTCGGCCAACCTCTATGCGCGTCTCACCAACCCAACCGGCGGCCGCCAGCTCGAGGCCATTCTCGTGCGCATGCCGCCCGGCAAGCGCGAGAGCGAAGTCACCACGCACGCCGGCGAGGAATTCTTGCACGTGCTTTCGGGCGAAGTGACGCTCACGCTCGAAGGCCAGTCGTTCGTGGTTCGCGCGGGGGACAGTGCGCACTACGAATCGACCGTGCCGCACGCCTGGAGCAACACGTCGGATCAGGAAACCGTGCTCGTCTGGGTGGGTACGCCGCGTATCTTCTGAAACCGCGCTGCCCACCGTTGCGCAGCGGCAGCTTCATGGACAATTCACTGGCGGCGCTTCAAGGACGTTTCAAGGCGCTTGCGTTTCACTGTCTTCCACCGTCTGCGGCAAGCCTTGCTCACGATGGCGCGGCGACTCGCTTCGCGTGCGCCTGGCACGCGTGCGCGACACCACCGTGTAATAGAGCACGGGCGTGACCACGAGCCCGAGCAGCGTAGCCGCGATAACGCCGCCGAACACGCCCGTGCCGATCGAGTGCCGGCTCTCCGCGCCGCCGCCCTGTGAGATGACGAGTGGCAAGACACCGAGCAGGAACGCCGCCGAGGTCATCACGATAGGGCGCAGGCGCTCGCCGCTCGCGCCCACCACCGCCGCGCCGAGCGGCACACCGCGCGCACGGCGCACGTTCGCGGCCTGCACGATCAGGATGGCGTTCTTGGCCGCGAGGCCGATCACGGTCACCATGCCCACCTTGAAATAGATGTCGTTGGGCAACCCGCGCAAGAGCATCGCGCTGACCGCGCCCACCGCGCCGAGCGGCACGACCAGCAGCACCGAGAGCGGCGTGATCCAGCTCTCGTAGAGTGCCGCGAGCACCATGAACACCGCCAGCAGCGAAAGGCCGAGCAGGAGCGGCGTCTGGCGCGCGGCCTGCGCTTCCTCGAACGCGGCGTCGGTCCATTCGCCGGACACGCCCTCGGGCAGCGCGAGCGCGAGCCGCTCCATTTCCGCCATCGCTTCGCCCGAGCTATGGCCCGGCGCTGCGCGCCCCGTCACGTCGAGCGAGGGATAGCCGTTGTAGCGGCTCAGCATCACGGGGCCGAGCGTCCAGTGCGTGGCCGCGATCGACGACATCGCCACGGTGCCGCCCGCCGAGTTCTGCATCGGCAGATCGAGCAGCTGGCTGTCGCTCATGCGCGTGGGTGCGTCGGCGGCGACGATGACGCGGCGCATGCGGCCGCCCGCCGGAAAGTCGTCGACGTAGTTCGAGCCGAATGTGCTGCCCAGCACGTCCGCGATGCGGTCGAACGAGACGCCGTACGCGTAGGCCTTGTTGCGGTCGACGTCGAGCTCCACGCGCGGCGCGTCGGGCAAGTCCTCCGAATGGACTTGCGCCACCACGCGGCTCTTGCCCGCAGCGTCGATCAGCTGATCGCGCGCGGCTTTCAGTGCGTCCATCCCCGTGCCGCCGCGATCCTCCAGCCGATACGTGAAACCCTCGGCGTGCCCGATGCCCGGCACCGCCGAAGGCAGCGTGGCCTGCACGTCGCCGTCGAGGATCGTTGCGAACTGCTCGTTGAGCGCGTCGCGCAGCGTCTGCGCGTCTTTTTCTTGCTTGCCGCGCTGGCCCCATGGCTTGAGCTCGACGAACGCCATCGCCACATTCTGGCCGCTGCCGGCGAAGCTCCAGCCCACCACGCTCGTCACGTTACCCACCGCCTGTTGCTTGCCCAGCATCGCCTCCA
The DNA here is from genome assembly GCF_004353915.1 of Paraburkholderia silviterrae. Classification (GTDB taxonomy): domain Bacteria; phylum Pseudomonadota; class Gammaproteobacteria; order Burkholderiales; family Burkholderiaceae; genus Paraburkholderia; species Paraburkholderia silviterrae. Next base: position 11,596 of record NZ_SMRP01000024.1, read on the forward strand.
CGCGCTTGACCACGTCGAGCGTGCGCGCCTGGGTGGCGCCCGCGGGCAACTGGATCATCACTTGCAGCTGACCTTCATCCTCGCTCGGCAGGAAGCCCTGCGGCAGCTTCCAGTAAAGCAGCGCCCCGACCGCGCACAGGACCACGTAGATCGTAAGCACGCGCGGGCCGCGCCGCAGCAGCGCGGACACGAGCGCACGATAGCCGCGCGAGGCCCGCGCCGCTTGCGCTGCAAGGCCACGCTCGGGCTTGCGGGCAGGCTTCGGCATCCTTAGCAAATTAGCGCACAGCGCCGGCGTGAGCGAGAGCGCCATGAACGACGACACGAGCATGGACGCGATCATCGCCACGGCGAACTGCCGGTAGATGCCGCCCACGTTGCCGTTGAAGAACAGCATCGGCACGAACACGGCCGTGAGCACGGCCGTCACGCCGACGATCGCGCCGCCGATGCGCTTCATCGCGGCGCGCGTGGCCTCGCGCGGCGGGAGACCGCGCTCGTGCATCACGCGGTGCACGCTCTCCACCACGACGATGGCATCGTCCACGAGGATGCCGATCGCGAGCACGAGGCCGAACATCGTGAACACGTTGATCGACATTCCGCCCGCGTAGAGCGCGAGAAACGCGCCCATGAGCGTGACGGGAATCACCACGGTGGGCACGAGCGTCGAGCGCAAGTCGCGCAGGAACAGCCACATCACGGCGAACACGAGGACCACGGCTTCGATGAGCGTGATCACCACTTCGTGGATCGCCACGCGCACGAAGTAAGCGGTATCGAACGGGATCTCGATCGCCACGCCGGGCGGCAGGTGCTTCGAGAGCGCCGCGAGCCGTGCGCGGATCGCGTTCGATGTTTCGAGCGCGTTGCCGCGCGGGCCGAGCTGGATGCCCACCGTCGCCGCGGGGCGGCCGTTCAGCCGTGAGTAGAATGAATAATCGGCGCGGCCGAGCTCCACGCGCGCGATGTCGCCCAGCCGCACGAGCGAGCCGTCCGTTTTCGCCTTCAGCACGATCTGCCCGAATTCCCCGGGCGTGTCGAGCTGCCCCTTCACGCTCACCGACTCGGTGGTCTGCTGCCCGTTCACGAACGGCGCGTTGCCGAGCGTGCCCGCCGTCACGGGCGCGTTCTGCGCGGAGATGGCCAGGTTGACCTCGGCAGCCGTCAAACCGTATTCGCGCAGCTTCACGGGATCGAGCCAGACGCGCATGGCCTCGTCGGAGTCCCAGAGTTCCGCCGCGCCCACGCCCGGCGCGCGCTTGAGGTCGCGCAGGATGAAGCGGTTCAGGTAGTCGCTCAGTTGCGCGGAGTCGCGCGTGCCGTCGGTGGAGGTGAGCGCGACGAGCATCAGGAAGGTGTTGGCGGCCTTCTCCACGTCGATGCCCTGCTGCACCACCGGCTGCGGCAGCCGCGCCTCCACCTGCTTCAGACGGTTCTGCACGTCCACGAGCGCGATGTCGGGATTGCTGTCCGGCGCAAAGGTCACGTCGATTTCGAGGTTGCCTAGCGCGTCGCTTGTCGTTTCGTAGTACTGCAGACCTTCAATGCCGTCTAGACTCTCCTCGATCACGCTCGCCACATTGGCGTCCACCTCTTCCGGCGACGCGCCCGGATACTGCGTGTAGATCACGATGCGTGGCGGCGAGAGCCGCGGATACTGCGCGACCGGCAGCATGGGAATCGCGAGCACGCCCGCCACCATCACGGCGAGCGCGATAACCCACGCGAAGACCGGCCTGTCGATGAAGAAGAAGGGCACGCGCTTGTCGGTCCGCGGTTATGAGGTTGAGGGAATCGCGAACGGCGGTGCGTCCGCGTAACGCGCCATGTGGAGCGTGTCGGCAAGCAGGCCGTCGCGCGTTGCGGCGCCACGCGAGCGCCCCTCCACCACGAAGCCGAACTTGCGATAGAGCGCGATCGCCGCCGCGTTGTCGGCGAACACTTCAAGCTCGACCCGGCGCAGGCCCAGCGAATGGTCCGCGCACTCGAGCATCGCCGCCATCAGCGCGCTGCCCACCCCGCGCCGCTGATACGCGTCGTGCACGGCGAAGCCCAGCGACGCGCAGTGCGAACGGCGCGGCTTCGCGATCTCGAGATGCGATTGGCCGACGACGCGGCCGTCGACTTCAGCGCAGATCGTGATGCAGCCCGGCGGCCGGCTCTCGTACCATGTGCGCAAGGATTCGGGCGTGCGCCAGCCGCTCAGGAGCGTGCCGTGGCGCACGCCTGGCTGGTTCATCATGTCGACGAGCGCGTCGAAATCGGACGGCTCGCAGGTGCGCACGCGAACGGCGCCGGCAGACGCGGACGCGAACGCGTGCGAAGAAGTCATGTTGTTCATGCGCAGCACTCCTGAGCGAACGGCAGCGCCTCACGCATGCGCGCCATCAGGAAAGCGTCGATGAGCATCCCCTCGCGCAACACGCTGCCGCGAAAGCGCGCCTCGACTTCGAAACCGCACTGGCGATAGAGCGCGATCGCGGCGGCGTTGTCGGTCAAGACATGGAGCTCGAGCCGGCGCAGGCCGAGCCAGTTGTCGGCGAAATCGAGAATCTGCCTCATCAGATGGGCGCCGATGCCGCGCCGCTGCCAGCCGTCATGCACGTTGATGCCGATCCGGCCCACATGCGCGCGACGCAGCTTCTGAGGATGCAGCTCGGCCTCGCCCACCATCGTCTCGCCCACCCACGCCCCGATGGCAAGCGCGGGAGACATCACGCCGGCGATCCACTCGCGCGTCTGTTCGAGCGAGCGGTACGGCGCGTGCGGATTGCCGCGCAACACGGACGGGCCGTGCTGCAACGCATGGAACGCTTGGGCATCGCCGGGGCGCAGTGCGCGCACGACGAGCCCCTCGGGTAAGCTCGACTGCATTGTTGTTTCCTTCTTGTTCTTCGAGTCGCCGGGCGTGGGCTGGCGCGGGCTACAGCGTCAATTCGAACGACCTCACCAGCACACCCGGCAGTTTCATGCCGCCCGTCGCGCGCTGGCCCCATGTATCGTCGGAGAGGCGCAGCTCGGGTTGCGCGCCCAGGCGCTCGAGCCGCTCGCCCAGCAGACCGTACAGGCTGTCGTCGAAGCGCATGGCATCCACAGGCGCAACGATGCGGCCCTCTTCCACCCAGAACGTGGCGAAACGCGTCATGCCGGTCAGGCGGCAGCTCATGCGGTCCGAAAAATTCACGTACCACAGGTTGCCCACATAGAGCCCGGTGCCGAGCGCCGCGAGCACGTCCTCCTCCGCGAGATCGCCGCCCGCCATCGCAAGCGACGCAGGCGCCTCGTTCGCGAGCGCGCCGTTGGGCGTCAGGCCGTACTCGCGCGCCGTGCGGGCGTTCGTCAGCTGCGCGACGCTGCGCCCCTCGCGCACGAGCGGCACGCTCGCGCGCAGATAGCCGTCGTCGTTGAAGGCGGGCGTGATGCCGAGCTCCAGGTCCTCCGCAATCGAGACGCGCGCGTCGAGCGCGACCTCGCCGCCGTGCAGCCGATGGAGCGGGCTCTGCGAAGTCGCGTGCGCGCGCGCCGAAAAACCGCCCCACGCGGTCACGCCCAGCAGCTCTTCGAGCGCCGCTGGCGCGAGCCACGCGCGGTACTGGCCCGGACCCAGTGCACGCGGTGCGAGCGCGAGCACCGGCAAGCGCGCCGCCGCCTCCTGCACCTTGCGGGCAAACACCGCGTCGTCCCAGTTCTCGCCCGCGTAGCTCGTCTTGATCGCGCGTCCGCCCGGATGATAGAGCGACCAGCTGAAGCAGAAATTCTCGACTTCGTACCAGCCGCGGCTGCCGCCGCTCGACGCGAAACCACGCGAGACCGACCCGCCCGCGTAAAAGCCCACGAAATCGAGCCCGCGCGCGCATTCGGCCACCACGTGCACGAGCGCGTGTGGATCGCGCAGGCGCCCCGCGCGGCGCGTGGTGCGCTGCCACGACGTCGTTTCGTACAGCAGGTGCGGGTCGTCCGGGGCGTCGCGCAGGCCGGCGCGCAGCGTCTGCAGCGCTGCGCCCACCTCGCGCAGGTCCTGCCCGGCGTTGCCGCAGATGTCGAGCGTGGAATACGCCTGGCGCGCGCCGTCGATCAGGCGCAGCGTGAGCCGCCCCTGCGAGACCTGGCCCGTCTGCCGGACCTTGCCGCCGTTGAAGCGGATGAAATCCGACTGCTCGCCCGCGAACGACGTGAGCACCGTTTCGCCCTTGAGCAACAGCGCGTCGATCTCGCCCGCAAGCATCATGAAATGCGTATGCCAGTCCACGCTCGCGCGCGCGCTCGAGAAAAGTCTGTCGCTCATCAGGCGCCTCCGAACACGTCGACGTTGCTGAATACGCACGCGGGCGACGCGTGCCCTACGCGGATCACCTGCGCGGGCTCCCCCTTCCCGCAATACGGCGTGCCGTAGACCTCGCGCGTGCTTGCGTCACCCACCGCAGAGAGGCTGCGCCAGAAGCTCGCCGAAATGCCGCGATAGTTGGGGCGCTTCACGACCTGCGTGAGCTTGCCGTTCTCGATGAGCCGGCCGTATTCGCAGCCGAACTGGAACTTGTTGCGATGGTCGTCGATCGACCATGAGGTATTCGAAGTCATCAGGATGCCGTTCTCGATGTTGGCGATCATCGCGTCGAGCGTTTGCGAGCCCGGCTCGATATTCAGGTTCGCCATGCGGTCGATGGGCGGACGATTCCAGTTGGCCGCACGCGAGTTCGCCACGCCAGGCAGCCCCGCGCGCTGCTGCGAGAGCGCCCCGCCCAGCGGCCGCTCGAGCCTGCCGTTGCGGATCAGGTATTGCTTGGTCGCCGCGCTGCCATCGTCGTCGAACGCGTAGGTGGCGGCCTCTTCGCGCAGCTCGGGATCGAACGTCACGTTCAGCAGCTCCGAGCCGTACTGGTAGCTGCCGAACATCTCGGCCTTCACGAAGCTCCAGCCCGCGAAGTTGCGCTCGTCGCCGAGAATGCGGTCCAGTTCGAGCGGATGCCCGATCGACTCATGGATCTGAAGCATCATCTGGTCCGGCATCAGCAGCAGATCCCGCTTGCCCGACGGGCAATTCGGCGCCGCGAGCAGTTGCAGCGCCTCGTCGGCCACGCGCGCGCCCGCGCCTTCGAATCCGTGGCGCGTGAGGATCTCGAGGCCGCCCTGTGCGAGCGCGCCATGGTCGCCCGCGAGCGTGCGAACCTGCGTGTCGCCGTTGGCGTGCGCGGCCACGCTCAGGCCCGGCATCAGGTAGCGAAAGCGCTGCTCGATGCGCACGCCATCGCACGTGAGGTAGAGCTGGTCCGCGTGCGCGACGTGCATGCTCGCCACGCGCTCCACGATGCGCGCATCGAGATTCGCGGCCGTACATTGCTGCGCGAGGCGGTCCAGCCATTCGCTGCGCGCGGGCAGCGGCGTTTCCAGGTTCGGCGAGGCATAGCTGCCGCTCGCCGCAGGCCGGGCAAGCTCGCGATGGTCGATCAGCGAGAAGTTTGCGCTGGCCTGCGCCCGCGCCGTGGCGACGTCGAGCGCGCGCTGCAGCCCCGCTGCGCTCAAGTCGGCCGTGGCGGCATAGCCCGCGCCCGCGCCGGCCCATGCAGTCACCATGGCGCCGCGCTCGTGCACGGCGTGCAACGGCTGCACGACGTCGTTGCGCACGGCGTGGTTCTCGATCTGCTCATCCACGATGCGCAGCGACCAGAAGTCGGCGCCGCTCTTCAGCGCGCGCGCGGCCTGCGTCCAGCGTTCATCGATCATGCGAACTTCTCCTTGAGGTCCGGCGGCTGGGGTGGCTCCTGCAGCATCGAGGAAGCCAGCAGCGACTGCGTGTAAGGATGCGACGGCGCATGCAGCACGTCGAGCGTTTCCCCCTGCTCGACGATACGGCCCGCTTTCATCACGATCACCCGATGCGCCATCGCGCGCATCACGGCCAGATCGTGCGTGATAAACAAATAACTCAGCTTGTACTTCTTTTGCAAGCTCGTGAGCAGCGCCAGCACCTGCTTCTGGATCGAGACGTCGAGCGCGCTGGTGGGCTCGTCGAGCACCATCAGCTCGGGCTCGACCGCGAGCGCGCGCGCAATGGCGATGCGCTGGCGCTGGCCGCCGGAGAATTCGTGCGGGTAGCGCTGCAGCGAATCGGCCGGCAGGCCCACTTCCTCGAGCAGCGAGGCAATGCGCATGCGCCGCGCCGCACCTTCGACTTCGGGGCGATGCACGGCAAGCCCCTCGCCCACGATCTGCTCGATCGTCATGCGCGGCGAAAGCGAGCCGAACGGATCCTGAAACACCACCTGCAGGCGCGAGTACAGCTCGCGCCGCGCGCGCGCCGTGCGCTGCTCCGAGAGCGGGATTCCGTCGATGCGGATCTCGCCCGCCGCCGCCCCTTGCAGGCCCAGCACCGTGGCCGCGAGCGTCGACTTGCCCGAGCCCGATTCGCCGACGATACCGAGCGTTTCGCCGCGCCGCAAGCTCAGGTCCGCTTCGTGCACGGCCCGAAACGTTGCGCTGCCGAACACCGAGCGCCAGCCTTTGGCCGCCGTCCGGTAGTCCACGGCCAAACCCTTCACTTCAAGAATGGGGGGCGCGCCGGCTTCGATTGCCGCCACCTCGCGGCGCGGCTCGCTGTCGAGCAGGCGCCGCGTATAAGGGTGCTGGGGGTTAGAGAACAGCGCCTCAGTCGTATTCGTTTCCACGAGCACGCCCTTCTCCATCACCGCCACGCGCTGCGCGAAGCGCCGCACGAGGTTCAGGTCGTGCGTGATGAGCAGCACGGCCATGCCGCGCTCGGCGGCCTCCTGCTCCTGCAACTCGATCAGCAGATCGACGATCTGCTGGCGCACGGTGACGTCGAGCGCCGTCGTGGGCTCATCGGCGAGCAACAGACGCGGGCGGCACGCGAGCGCCATCGCGATCATCGCGCGCTGGCGCTGGCCGCCTGAAAGCTGGTGCGGGAAGCTGTCGATGCGGCGCTCGGGCTCGGGAATGCCGGTGCGGCGCAAGAGTTCGATGCCGCGCTCGCGCGCCGCGCGCGCGCTCAGACCCTCATGCAGGCGCAGGCTTTCGGCGATCTGCTTGCCCACCGTATAAAGCGGATTAAGCGCCGTCATGGGCTCCTGAAACACCATGGCGATATCGGCGCCGCGTATGCCGCGCATCTGCTGCTCGGTCTTTTGCAGCAGATCCTCGCCATTGAGCAGTATGCGCCCCGAAAGCTCGGCATGATCGACGAGACCCAGGATCGACAACGCCGTCACGCTTTTGCCCGAGCCCGACTCCCCCACGAGCGCCACACGCTCGCCGCGCGCAATCGAGAGGCTCAGATCGCGCACGGCCACCTTTTCGCCAAAGCGCACGCCAAAGCGCTCGATTTCCAGCAAAGGACGATTCATCACTTGCCTCCGCCGAATGCCGAGCCTTTACGGCGCGTGTCGAGGGCGTTACGCAGCGCATCGCCCATGAAGGTCAGCAGCAGCAGCGTGATCACGAGTGCCGCAAAAGCCGAAAGCGAAATCCACCACGCTTCGAGATTGTTTTTTCCCTCCTGCAGCAATTCGCCAAGGCTAGGCGTGGGCGGCGGCACGCCCAACCCGAGAAAGTCGAGACTCGTGAGCGAGAGAATCGCCGCGCTCATGCGGAACGGCAGGAACGTGATGACCGGCGTGAGGCTGTTGGGCAGTACGTGGCGCCACATGATCTGCCAGTTCGATAGGCCCATCGTGCGTGCGGCCTTCACGTAATCGAGCGAGCGGTTGCGCAGGAACTCGGCGCGCACGTAATCGGAGAGCACGAGCCAACCGAACATCGAAAGCAGGATGAACAGCAGCCATAGCGTGGGCTCGAAAATCGAGGCGAAGATGATGAGCAGATACAGGTCCGGCATCGAGCTCCAGATTTCGATGATGCGCTGGCCGATCAAATCCGTTCGTCCTCCGTAGAAACCTTGCACCGCGCCCGTGAGCACGCCCAGCGCGACGCCCGAGACCGTGAGCGCGAGCGCCATCAGCACCGAGAGCCGGAAGCCGTAGAGCAGGCGCGAGAGGACGTCGCGGCCGAACTGGTCGGTGCCGAGCCAGTTGCTGGCCGAGGGTGCGGAGGGATACGGCTGCGCCGCGAAATAGTCGATCGTGTCGTAATGGAAATGATTGGGCGGATAGACCGCGAAGTTGCCGTTCGACTCGAGCCGCTGCTTGATATACGGATCGAGATAGTTGGTCCTCGCGGGGAAGTCGCCGCCGAAGATCGTCTCCGGGTAGTCCTTCACGATCGGGAAGTAGTAGTGCCCTTCGTAGCGCACCACGAGCGGCCGGTCGTTGGCGAGCACCTCGCCAAACAGGCTGATCGCGAACAGCGTGACAAAGATGACGAGACTCCAGAAGCCGAGCGGCTGCGCGCGAAAGCGCAGCCAGGTGCGCCGCCACGGCGAAACCGACGGCGCATGTGCAACGGCGGAGGACTCAGCGGTCCAGGCGGTGGAACTGGATGCGGGGGTCGACGAGGACATAGCAGACGTCAGCAATGAGTTTGGTGATGAGGCCGATCAGCGTGAACAGAAACAGCGAGCCGAGCACGACGGGGTAATCGCGGCGGATCACCGAGTCGTATGAGAGCTGCCCCATGCCGTTCAAGGAAAACAGTGTTTCGATCAGCAGGTTGCCGTTCAGGAATGCGCCCACGAATGCGGCGGGCAGGCCCGTGACGAGCGGAATCGCCGCGTTGCGCAGCACGTGCTTCCACAGGACGTCGCGCTCGGGCGCGCCTTTCGCGCGCGCCGTGAGCACATACTGGCGGCCGATTTCCTCGAGGAAGGTGTTCTTCGTGAGGATCGTGACGATCGCGAAGTTGCCCACCACAGAGGCCGTCACCGGTAAGACGATGTGCCAGAGGTAGTCGAACAGCTTGCCCGTGAGGCTCAGGTCGGCGAAGTTATCGGACGTGAGGCCGCGCATCGGGAACACCTGCCAGAACGTGCCGCCGCCGAACAGCATCAGAAGCAGCACGCCCAGCACGAAGCCCGGCACCGCGTAGCCAGCGAGCACGAGCACGCTGGTCACCGTGTCGAAGCGCGAGCCGTTGCGCACCGCCTTCGCAATGCCGAGCGGCACCGATATCAGGTAGGTGAGCAACACCGTCCACAAGCCGAGCGTGATGGAGACCGGCAGCCTCGAGCGGATCACGTTCCAGACGCTGTCATGCTGGTAGTACGACTGCCCCAGATCGAAGCTCGCATAGTTCTTCAGCATGACGAAGTAGCGTGTGAGTGGTGGCTTGTCGAAGCCGAACTGCTTCTTGATCTGCTCGATCTGCTGCGGGTCCACGCCCTGGCTGCCGTGATAGCCGCCACCGCCCGAGCCGCCCTCGCCGCCGTGCGCGCTGCCGTGGCGCAACTGCGCCATGATCTGCTCGACCGGCCCGCCCGGCACGAATTGCGTCACGACGAACGTGAGCGTGACGACGCCGATCAAGGTCGGCACCATCAGCAACAGTCGTCGGAAAATATAGGCAAACATGGCACTCCTCAGTGGGCTGACGCTTGCACGGCCGGGGTGGGCTGTGCCGATGCTGGCTTGCGATACCAGTAGTCGATGGTCCAGTCCTCGGCCCCGTACGTTACCGGTATGGTTTTCGGGTAGGCGAAGGTGGTCTTGTAGGCGATGCGCGCGTTGGGTGCGTAATACTCGGGCACGAGGTAATACTCGTTCATCAGCACCCGGTCGAGCGCGCGCGTGGCCGCTTCGAGATCGTCGAGCGTATTCGCCGCCTGGACCGCAGCCACGAGCGCGTCCACGGCCTTCGAGCGCACGCCCGGATAGTTCTCCGAGCCCACCTGCGACGCTGCCGCCGTGCCGAAACGGCGCTCGAGTTCCGCGCCCGGAATCGTCACCGGGCTGTAGAGCCAGGTGGTCATGTCGTACTCGAAGTTGTCGAGCCGCTTCTGGTACAGCGCACTGTCGATCTCGCGCAGGTGCGCATTTATGCCGAGCGTGGCGAGCGCCTGCGTATAAGGCAGGATCACGCGGTCCATGCCCGGCTGGTCGTCGAGGATCTCGATGCTCATGGGCTCGCCTTCGGCATTGCGCAGCGCGCCGTCGCGATAGCGCCAGCCGGCCTGCGCAAGCAGATCGCGCGCCTCGCGCAAGTTGCCGCGCAGCGAATCGGGCGGCAACGTCGTCGGCTGCTCGAGCATCGGCCCGAATACCGCGGACGGCAGGCTCGCGCGGTACGGCGCCAGCAGCTGCAGCTCTTTATCTCCCGGCTTGCCCGTGGCCTGGAATGGGCTCTGCTCGAAATAGCTGTGAAGGCGCACGTACTGGCCGTAAAACATCATGCGGTTCATCCAGTCGTAGTCGAACGCCAGTGACAGCGCGTGGCGCACACGCACGTCCTCGAACATCGGCTTGCGCAAGTTGAAGAGCATGCCCTGCATCTGTGCCGGACCGTCCGCGAAATCGCCCTTCCTGAGCAAGCCGTTGCGGAAGTTCTTGCCCACGTACTTGCGCGCCCACTGCGTGGCGCTGTACTCGACGTGGATGTCGTCGTCGCCGGCCTTGAAGGCTTCGAGCTGCGTGTACAGGTCGACGTAGAGCTTGAACGTGATGTGCTCGAATCGGTACATGCCGCGTCGCGTCGGCAGATTTGCAGCCCAGTAGCTGGGGTTGCGGCGATACGCGATTTGCTTGTCGTTCTTGCGCCCGGCAATCAGATACGCACCGCTCGCAATGGGCGGCACGTTCGAGAGCTGGTCGAAGGGGATCGTCGTACCGTCCGCGCGCCGTGCCCATTTGGGCGAGAACACCGGCAAGTCGCCCGCGATCAGCGGCGCGTCGCGCTCGGCCCGGCGAAACTCGAAGCGGATCGTCTGCCGGTCCACAACGACTGCGCGCTTGATCACCGAGAATTGCGCGTTGAAGAGCGGCGAGGCCTGCGGACTCGTCAGCATATCGAACGAATACTTGACGTCGGCCGCCGTGATCGGATCGCCATTGGAAAAGCGCGCGGCCGGGTTGATATGGAAAGTCGCCGACGTCTGGTCGGGCGCAACCTCGACATTATCTGCAATCAGCGGGTATTCGGACGCGAGCTCGTCCCAGCTGCGCTGCATGAGCGTGTCGAACATCAGGTTCTGGATGTCCGGCGCCGGCGTGCCGCGCACGAGAAACGGATTCAGCGAATCGTAGCTCGTGAACTGACTGTAGTTCTGGAAATTCAGCGTGCCGTTGGCTGGCGCGTGAGGATCCGCATAGTCGAAATGCGTGAAGCCGGGTGGATACTTCGGCTGGTCGTACTGCGCGAGCGCCGTCGCGGCGAGGGCCGGCGTCTGGGCCGCCGCGAGCGTGCCGATGGCAACGGCCAGTGCGGGCGCTACGAGCGAGCATCGCAACAACCTCAACTTCTTCAATCTCATCGTCTGTCTGCATGAGGACGCGCGCCGGCGTGTGGCCGATGCACGGTTCTTTGGTTAGACGCGGCAAGGGTGTGCCGGCGTCGCTCGCTACCAGGGGACACATGCGAGTCAGGCCGCCACCGCCGCCTGACTCGCGTACTACGCACTGCTCATCACCTACCGATTAGAACTTGTACGTCGCTCCAATCTGCGCGAACCGGCCGATATAGTTGTACAGCGACGTATCGTAGCCAGTCTGGTTGAGCGCGCTGCTCGCAAAAACCGCATCGAATGGAGGCGTACGGTTGAAGATGTTGTTGATGCCGCCGTAGATCGTCCAGTGCTTGATGCCCGTATAGGTGACCATCAGGTTGAACTGGCTGTACGAGCCCACTTTGCCGGAAGGGAGCGTGGGCGCGGCTGCGGTAAGCGTCTCCGTATACGGGCCCGTGAACTCCCAAGTCAGGGCCGCGTTCCAGCCGTGGTAGGCCCAGTTCAGCGTCGTATTGCCCTTCCAGCGCGGGAAGCTGCCGCCGAACGGTTGCGAAAGCGTGAAGTTGTTGCCCGCACCGTTGATCGGGCCCGAAGGAAGACCGAGCTTGAACTGATTCACGTAAGCCCAGTCGCCCAGCAGCGAGAACGTACCGAGCTTCGTCGGCAGCGCCTGGCGGAACGTGCCTTCGAAGCCATTCGTGTCGAGGTAGCCGAGGTTCTCGTACGGGAACGTTTCGTAGAGAATCTGCCCCTGCGCGTTGGTCACCACCGACGACGGGCTAGCCGCTTCGCCGATGACGTGGTCGACGCGAATCTTGTACCAGTCGAAGCCGAAATCGGTCGTGCGCGTCGGCGACGTCTGGAAGCCAAGGTTGATGTTGCGCGTGCGCTCCGGCTGCAGGTCCGGATTGCCTTGCGTGATCGTCGTGACCGTGCCGTTGGACAACTGCTGGATGCCAAGCGTCTGCGAATTGCTGTTCTCGACGAACGTCGGCGCGCGGAACCCGCGGTTATACGAGCCGTACATCGTCAGTTGCTGGATCGGCTGGTAACGCAGTGCGAAGCGCGGCGAGAACGCACCGCCGAAGTCGCTGTAGTGGTCGTAGCGGCCCGACTGGCTGAACGTCAGGTTCCTGATGATCGGAATGTCGACCTGGTAGTAGACCGCCGCGACGTTGCGCTGACCGTTGACGGTCTCCAGATTCGGGTTGAGCACCGTGCCGTCCAGATACTCCGCACCCGGGTTGACGACTTCGCTCTCGTGCAGGAACTGCGCGCCGAAGCCAATGCCGATATCGCCCGTGGGCAGATGGTACAGGTTCGGCGTGGCTAGCGTTGCGTCAACCGTATCGAGCTTCGAGATGCCCTGGTTGTTCGCGTCCTGGTACAGGCCGTTCAGGCCATTGGGCGTCGAGGACGGATTGGCGAAGTTGAACGTGCCGTTCTGGAAGATGTTATTGAGCGCCGCCGTATTGAGCTGGTTCGTGTAGGTGTTCGAAACATTGCTCTGCGAGTGGCTGTACGAAGCCGACCAGTCCCAGTCGCCGGCCTTCGGCACCGTGAACGAACCGTGAATCCCCGTGGAAGCGCGCCAGTAATTCGCGTCGGTCTTTTCCGTCACGGTGTTCGGGAACGCGTAGGTGAGCGGCGTCGCGACCCCGAACGGGTTGTACGGACTGCCGGCCGGCACGGTGTTGTTGAACGGCGTCAGGCCGACGCCCGGGGTGTACGCCAGCGTCGGCTGTTGCGGACTGCCGACGATATTGTTCCAGAGACCGTCGTTGGTGGTCGTCTGGTTGTAGCTTTCCCACAAGTCGGCAAAGGCCGTGGTCGTATCGTCGATCTTGAAGTCGGCGTGGACCTTCGCACTCGCGCGCGTGGTCTCCGGCGCGATCGACATGCCGTTGGCCGTGTTGAAGCTGCAAACCGTGCCGCCCAGGCCCGCCGCCGCGCCGAGGAAGTTGCTCCCGGCCGGATGGACCGCACCGCCCCACGGACAGCCGCTCAACGCCTGCGCCGTGTTCGGGCTCGTCTGCCAGTAGGACGGCGCGAGCAGCGACAGGCCACCCGGCCTGTTCGTGAAGTCCTGCGCGGAGGTGGAGTCGCGGTCGGCCAGCGTCGAGCCCGTATCGTGATAGACGCTCGCCGATGCGGTGACGTTGAAGCGGTCCGCGTTGAGATCGCCAAAGCCTGCCAGCGCGCTGAACTTGGTCGTGCCGTTGCCGGCGCCATCGCTGATCGAGCTGCCGTAGCTGCCGTCGAGCTGAAGGCCGCGGAAATCGTGCTTCGTGATGATGTTGACCACGCCCGCAATAGCGTCCGAGCCGTATTGCGACACAGCCCCCGTCTTGACGATTTCGATGCGCTCGATATCGTTCAGGGGGATGGTGTTGAGGTCGAAGAAGCTGTCGGTGCTGTTCGAATAGAAGGCGAACGGCGCCACGCGTTGGCCGTCGACGAGCACGAGCGTGTACTTCTCGCTCAAGCCGCGCAGCGCGATACCGGCCGCGCCGGCGGCGAAGTTACCGGCCTGGCCTTCGCTCCAGCTGTTGGCCGAGTTGGCCGTGGTCGTGCGCAGGAAGTCGGCCACGCTTGTCGCGCCGCTATTCTGGATGTCTTTCTGGGTGACGGTCTGCACCTGCTGGAAGCCCGTCTTGTCCGATTGGCGGATCAGCGAACCGGTCACCTCGAACTTCTTCAACTGCTTCACGGGCCCGGTGCCAGCCGTGCCCGCGGCGCCCGCGTTACCCGCAGCGCCAGCCGGGCCGGCTGCCGCCGCGCCCGCGCCGGCGGCGGCTGCCGCAGGCGCAGTATTGCCGGGTTGCGAGGTCGCCGCCGGCGCCGAAGCGCTTTCCGGCACAGCAGCCGTGCCGACGTTGGCCGGCGGCTGGCTCTGCGCAAAAGCCGGCACTGCGATGGCCGCCGACAACGCCAGTTCAGCCCAGATTATTCTTCGAATGGCTAGCGCCAATGCCCTTTGTTTCACTTTTTCCCCTTCTCACTCGTCGGTCACGTCCACTTCGGTTACGCGAAGCAAGGTCTCGTGAACCCCGCCGCTCGATTTGACGACGCTGTCGCGCCGCGCCGGTTTTTCCCCGCCTTCAGCCACTTCACTACTGCAACATCCGCCCCTGTTGAGCCCTGCCCTGCGGAACCTCATATTTTTTCTTTATTCGCATACCTAACAAAATGCCTTGCTTCGCACGCAATACCGCGTTACGCAATCCAGCTAGAACAGCTTCGGCGTGCCAACCCACACGAACACGCTTTCCTCATCAGCGGTATTGACCCACGCATGCGGCACCGACGACTCATAGTGCGCGGTGTCACCGGCCTGCAGGACAAATGTCCTGCCTTCCAGTGTGAGCGACACCTCGCCGCTCATCACGTACATGAATTCCTCCACGGCGGATGTCATCACCGCCGCCGTCGTTTCTCCAGCCGGCATCCGGACGAGTTGCGCGTCGAGCAACCGGTTCGTGCCTGCGTTCGTGAGGCGGCCGAACTGGTTGGCCGAGCCCGCGAATCCGAAGAATTTCAGATCGCTGCGCTTGAGAACGGCCTGCTCTTCGTCCTGCGTTTCGACGAAATACTGCAGCGTGACGCCCATCGCTTTGGCAACACCCGACAGCGTCACGATCGAGGGCGTCGCCATCCCGCGCTCTACCTGTGAAAGGAACGGCTTCGAGACCCCCGACGCTGTTGCCAGGTCCTGCAGCGTGAGCTGGAGCCGCTGGCGCACCCCCCGAATCCTGTTTCCTATTGTTGCTGCTACAACGGCCTTGTTATCGAGTGGCGAAACCATAGCAAGCGAGAAATCACGCGTCAAAATGAGTTTGATATCGCCAAATTGTTTTCCCCCAGGCACGACACGCCCCCACCGCTCGACTTCTCGGGCCGACGCCTCATGACGGAAATGCTCCGACCGGCACGCTGCCGCGGTCGATTTGGAGTCCTTATCCAACTTCGTGCTTTTCGGCACCTCAAGCGACACCTCCAGTGGCGCCTCCCCCGGCGGCGGCCGAAGTGCCGCCGCGCACCACGCTCATGCACTACGACTTCGATGCCACCAGAATCCAGAGTTGGGCGAGATCGGCGCTGCCGTCGCTGCCTTTGACTGCCTTGAACGCCTGTACGGCAAGCGCCTTCTGCCCCGCGGCGTAATACGCCTCGCCGAGGCGCAGCTGTGCGAGATCCGGATGATCGAGGCCGCCCTTCGCGATGAGCGCTTCCATCGTCGCTAGCCCCTGCTTTGCTTGACCCGCATAGACCTGATTGAAGGCGGCGTCGAACGGCGCGACCGGGTTGGCCGGATCGGGCCCGGCCTGCGCGCGCTTCGCCGCGAGCGCCTGCAGGCGGTGTTCGCGATCGGCGCCGGCGTCGTGGCCCAGCGCGCCCGATGCGAAGCCCTGGTCGATCACCTGCTTGCCTTCAGCCGTCGATCCCGCAACGATCGCCAGCTGTGTCATCTCCATGTAGTCGTTGGCGCTGGCAAGCGACCCCGTCGCACGACGCAGGCGGTAGGTATCCAGATCGAGCGCACCGAAATAGCCAGGCTCGCTGCGGATCGCGTGCAGCAAGTCGTCCCAGTACGATTGCTTCGGGTGATAAGCGACGAGCTTTTCGAGCGCGCCGCGATAAGCCACCTGATTGTTCGCATGCTGTGCGCAGGTGCCCAGCAATTGCAGCTGAGCCTCGTCTGGCGTATGTCCGCTGCGCACCTGGGCGTCCGCGCTCGCATTCAGCAGGTGCACAGCGCTCGCGTAGTCGCCTGAGAGGTAGTACGACTCGACCAGCAAGGTGGCCATCTGGGGATCGCCGCCGCCCGCCTTCTGGTAGCGCTGCGCGACCTTGATCGCCTGGGCATAGTTCTTCTGCTGGAAGTAGATACCCGCGAGCGCCGCCGTCGTGCGCTGCTCGTCCTCGCCCTTGAGCTGGCCGCTCGCAAGCAGCGACTCCCACGCCTGCGCCGCCACGCCGTTCTGCCCCGCCGCCATGGCTGCGGCGCCGCGCATCTCCTCGACCATGTACGTTTCGTACGGCGTCTTGTTCGGCACGGCCGCGGCTTGCGCGATCTTGCTGAGCGCCTCGTCGTAGTGGTGCGCGCGGTACAGGTTCTGCGCATCGTTCAGCGGCCTGGCCACGTCGGGACGCAGTGTGTCCGCAGCATGCGCCGCCACCGGCAGCACGGCCAGCGCCGAGAGGCCACTCACTGCAAATGCGACCGCCACTCTTTTGAATCGATCAGGAATGCTCATCGCCTTGTGTTCCTCACTGCATGTACTGCTCGTTGCCGATCAGGCCGATCTTCGTTGCGCCTTCGCGCTGCGCCGCCGCCATGACTTCGGCCACGTCCCTGTACGGCGCGAGCCGGTTCGGACGCAGGTGGATCTCCGCCTGCACGGGCTCAGCCGCGACCTGCGCGAAGCGCTGCTCGAGCGCCGCCTGGTCCGGTACGAGGGTGCCATTCCAGGTGGTGGTGCCGTCGAAGTCGATATCGATCTGCACCACCTCCGGCTGTACGGCCGGAGGCGGCGGGTTGCCCACTGGCAGATTCATCTTGACCGCGTGCATCTGGATCGGAATGGTGATGATCAGCATGATCAGCAACACCAGCATCACGTCGATCAACGGCGTGGTGTTGATATCCACCATCACTTCGGGTTCGCTGCCGCCACCCGACGATACATTCATGCCCATAACCGCCCCCTCTTTACCCTTTAACCGCCGCGCGCAGGCGGCTCCGTAATGAATGACACTTTCGCGATCCCGGCGCGCTCGCAGGACGTGATCACGCGCCCGATGAACTCGTAACGTGTGCCCTGGTCGCCGCGCACGTGCACCTCAGGCTGCGGCTGCTGCTCCGAGACCGACTTCAGGCGCGCGAGCAGCGTCGGACCATCCACCAGCGTCTCGTTCCAGAAGAAGTCGCCATCGCGGTTCACTGCGATCTCGATGCTCTTCGGCGTTGTCTGCAGCGGCTGCACCGTCTCCTTGGGCAACTGCAACGGCACGGTGTGCGTGACCACTGGAATCGTGATCAGGAAGATGATCAGCAAGACCAGCATCACGTCGACGAGCGGCGTGGTGTTGATGCTCGAGATCACCTCGTCGTCGCCGCCTTCCCCTCCAACGCTCATGGCCATGGCGTGCCCCTCGCTCAGTCGGCCATCACGGCGCGCGGTGCGGTGCGCGCGGCGCGCTTGCCGCCGGCCAGCAGGACCGTGTGCAGTTGCGCGCCGAAGCCGCGCACACGCTCCATCACCGCCTTATTGCGACGCACGAGGAAGTTGTAGCCGAGCACGGCCGGCACGGCCACACCCAGACCGATGGCCGTCATGATGAGTGCTTCACCCACCGGGCCCGCGACCTTGTCGATCGAAGCCTGGCCCGCGATGCCGATGGCGGTCAGCGCGTGATAGATGCCCCAAACCGTGCCGAACAGGCCAACGAACGGCGCGGTCGAGCCCACGGTGCCAAGGAACGCGAGGCCGTCCTGCATACGGTTCGACACGTTGGTGATGGCGCGCTCGACCGAGACGTCGATCCACGTATTGCGGTCGACGGCTTCGAGCAGCGCTTCGTCGTGATGCGCACCGGCCTCGATCGCGGTTTCGGCGATGAAGCGGAACGGCGACGATTCCTCGAGCTGCTTCGCGCCATCGGCGAGCGACGACGCGCTCCAGAGCTGCTCATCCGCACGCTTCGCACGGCGATTGGCACGGAACTGCTCGAAGAACTTGGTGATCATGATGTACCAGCTGCCCATCGACATCACCACGAGCAGCAACAGCACGAAGCGCGCGACAAAATCGCCGTTCTTCCAGAGCGCGCCGAGGCCATACGGGTTCGTGACGGTCTCGGAGGTCGCCGGTGCGGGCGGCGGTGCGGGCTGGTCCGCGGCCGCGGCGGATGCCGGTGCCGCTAGCGCCGCGATGGCCGGCGCCGATGCGGCGGCGATCGCGCTCGCCGACGCGGCGGCAGTGGCGTCGCTAGCCTGCGCGTTGGCAAGCTGCGGAGCGACAAAGGTATCGACCGTGGCTACGGCGATCAACATGCTGGCCGCCAGTGCGGCGTAGGAACGCTTTTTCATGCCTGCTCCAGTTCATCCGTTGAACTTCTAAAACCTTGGGTAGTGACTCGCCATCCGTTACGTGAAGTCCGTGCGTATCAGTTGAGACTGAACGAGAACGGAACTTGCACGCGCACCGGCTGACCCTGCGAAATGCAATTGAACCTCTTCACTGCGTTGAATGCGGCAGCGTCGAGGCTGTCGTCGCTGGCCGACTGCGCCACGCGTTCATTCGTCACGTGGCCTTGCGGGTCCACGACGAATTCGATAAGCACGTCGCCGGTCACGCCGTTTTCCTGTGCCTCCTTCGGATAGCGAATCGACGAACGGATCTCGTCCGAGTTCGGGCACACGACGCCGACTTCGTGACTCACGGGCTTCGCCTGCACGGGTGCGGGAGGCGCGGGCGGCGCGGTGACCGGCGCGCTCACGACGGGTGCAGCCTGATGCGTGATGGTCGCCTGCGGCGGCGCCTGCACCGGCACTTCGGGCGGCGGCACGAACGGCGGGGGCGGCGGCGCGAACTTAGGCGGCGGCAACTGCACAGTGGGCAGCGGCGGAGGCGGCGGCGGCTTCACCGGCTCGATGATCTTCGTTTCAATGGGATGCTGGATGACCTGCACGACCTTGGTGGCGAGCCCATTGACCAACGCGTAGATAAGCACGGCGTGCAGGACCACGACTGCCCCAATCCCACCGTAGCGGCGCATGGGGTTTTGCTGCTTGCGTCCGAACTCGCGCGGACGGCCAGGCCCACCCGAGCGCGCGCCACCGGCTGGCACTTCCACTTGCACTTTCATCACCACCTTCGCTCCCTCGGGCGCAGCGCGCCCAAATCGTGGCCGCAGCGAATCCGTGTCATTGCATGACCGTCCGCCTGACAGAACCGGTTAAAGCCTTAAATTCAATCGGACTACGAACCATATACGTAAAAACCCCACGTGAAAGCGGCGGGGCTACTGCGCGACGCACGCAGCCTTGCCGAGCGGCACGATATAAGTAGTTCTACTAATTCAATATCGTGCACGCTCTGTATCATCCGGCCAAACAATAAGCCCGTATTGCCTGTCGAAACATCCCGCTGGATGTCGGACAAGCAGTGGCGTGTTTCATTTTTGTTTCAGCGCATCGAAAGATAGCAAAACAAAAAGCAGTTAAGCAAACTTTTTTTGATGTCAGAAAACGTTGTTTAGAGCATTAACTCTAAAGCCTGAAGACCCAGCACCACAATGGTTCCAGCGCTTCTGCATCATTAGTCAAAATGGTGCAAACGCACATAAATTACAAATCTATAACTGATTTATTTACAGATCATTTCTGTTTATTTCAAATTTATAGATTCGCGGTGAAAGGCCATCGAAATTGCAAGATTCCCGACAATTGCCGGTTTGCGCAAAGCATCGCGAGTGACGAGCCGTTGGTCGACACCCTCGCCCAGCATCGCCTATGTACCGTTCAGGCCGCTGGGCGAGCCAGGGACCTTACACTTATCCGCTGAACGGCGAGCCTGAGCTTCAAATGACCCAACGAGGACACTTCGGCACAGGCGATAGTCGAGAATGTGAGTAAAGCCCAGCATGCAATCTACGACCGCGACAAGACCACAACGCCATGGACAAGATCTCCGCAATGAAGGTGTACGTGAAGGTAGTCGAAGCGACCAGCTTCACCGGAGCCGCCGAAGTACTGCACGCGTCGACAACTCACGTGACCCGTATGGTTCAAGCTCTTGAGCAGGATCTCGGCGTGAAGCTGCTTAACCGCACGACTCGTCGAAGCAGGCCGACAGATGCCGGCCTTCGCTACTACGAGCGTTGCGTGGCGCTTCTTCGGGATTTAGACGAAATGGATGCCGATGTTCAGGCTTCCAGGGGAAGCCAAAGCGGCATAGTCCGCGTCAGCATGCCGGCGTTAATCGCGAAGTCGAGCGTTATCCCGGAACTGCCAAAATTTTTCGCCAGTAATCCAGATATTCGGCTGGACATCAGCATTGCCGATCAGCACCCCGATCTGGTTGAAGAAGGGCTGGACTGCGCCCTGCGCGTGGGACCTGTGAGCGATCTTGGACTGGTCGCGAAAACAGTGGGACTTTACAAAACACTAACGTTCGCTTCACCCGACTATATCCAGCACCATGGCGAGCCCATCACGCCGGAGGACCTCCGCGATCACATCGGCATCAGTTACGTCACGAAGTCAGGCCGCATCAGAAATTGGGAATTTCTTGAGGACAACGAGGTACGTTCAGTTTCGCTGAAGAGCACGGTCCTGGTGAACGACCAGGATGCCTATGTGGCATGCGGACTTGCGGGCATTGGTTTGATACAAGGAAGCACCTTGATACTCGACGCTCATGTGCGAGCCGGCCGATTACGCAAAGTTCTGAGGGACTATCCATTGAGTCCCCGCCCTCTGTCCATCGTGTATTTGCCGAATCGAACCAAGCCAAAGCGGGTAGACATTTTTATCGACTGGTTAGTCGATCTGTATTCGGCTCACCTTGCCGACTGAAGCTAGCTCGCATATCGACGGCTCCAGGCGGGTCAGCGAGCGTGAGCACCTGGGGGTTTATTTGAGGAGACGACGAAACCGTCGCAGACATTGAAAAGCGACGCGACAGCAGGAGGCGCAAGAGCCCGCCCCTCCCGCAAGGGAGGCTGGTTCGCGCGCGGTTACCGGAGCGCCTGACGGCCGGCCCCGCTTACATGATTTGCTCCAGTCTGCTGGCCTCCGTGTTCGTATTCGGCGAGCTGGCAAGTTTTGGAATCAAAGCCAAGCGTCATGCTCTTCGTCACCTTGGGTACGGCAGCCATGGGTTCGTCCGGTTTTCGGTCCAGGTAGGTGACGACGATGGA
Organism: Paraburkholderia silviterrae; assembly: GCF_004353915.1. Classification (GTDB taxonomy): domain Bacteria; phylum Pseudomonadota; class Gammaproteobacteria; order Burkholderiales; family Burkholderiaceae; genus Paraburkholderia; species Paraburkholderia silviterrae. The sequence goes on from NZ_SMRP01000024.1 coordinate 32,870, forward strand.
GCGGCCATGGAACACAATCGACCGCGGCACGATGCGGTCGCCAAGGAAGACAGCGTTGGTCTTGCTGCAGTCACTGGACGCCACCGCAACGTAGTAAAAGATGCCGCTACCACCTGGTTCGTCCGCCAGGAATACCGCAGTAGCAGGCCTCGAGTCCGGCCGGCCACCGACGGGCTTGCCGAACACACGCGTCACGTGCTGCATCGCCGAGCCAGGCGCAGCCGGCACTGCTCGCTCGCCGTTCGACAACTTCACCTCTTCGTTGTCGATGCGGAAGGTTGCATTCCTGTAGTCGACGTCGACAGTTCCAGCCAAGGCCCCACCGGCTGACAGTGCGAGACAGGTCGCGATTGCTGCAATCAACGGCTTCATAAGTGATTCGTGACAGTAAAGTTGATAACCAGCATTCAGAATAGCCGGGGACTTCGACGGAGAGGGAAAAGTACATTGCTTGCAACAGAGTTGCTAACAATACCCCTCATCTGCAGATATTTCACCGCAGGATGGGCAGTGCCTGCAGATCCTCTCCTTAAGGTCGAGCAGGCTTTCCACGCCAAACGCCGTTGGATGGTGCGCCAACAGCTCTAGCGTCCTCGGTCGGCTTGCTGCCTTTGCAGTCGAAAACCTTCCAGATCTTCAGAGTGCCGGCGGCCGTTGACAATACTCTGCCACGAGCGTCGTTGCCCTCCCTACGTCCAAGGTAAGGTCGGCAGGTGAATCTGAGAACTCGCAGGTGAGCGTCACCTTTTTCTCGTCGCTGTATACGTTGGCATCTCCTGAGTCGATCTTGGCGATCACCGACACTGAATTCATGCTGATGTTGTGACCTCCCCAAAGCTGGGAAGCGCAAAGGCACGCACGTTAGCCTCGTTGCTGTTTATCACGCAGGAATGGCCGGGACCCTCAACTCTGGCCGAGCCCGTGCGTCCCAGTCCCGTTGCCTGGCAGTCGACCGTACATCACGATATTGCGGCGAAGCTCCAGACGGGCGATCTTCCACTCGCCGCTTACAAGTTCCCAGGTATCGTAGTAAAACCCGTAGCCGTGCATGGTCTTCGATGGATTGTCGCCTTCGGGCGCGTAGACGTGCCAGTCTTCCATTGACCAGATTGCGCTCGCCTCGACGGGGGACTTGAAGTCAATTTCGGAATTATGGGTCTGGTGGATTGTCTGCGTGGTGGCGAAGAGCTTGCGGGATACTGCTGATAGCTCGGCGATCGAATTGAATTCGGCTATCACGGAGCTATCGGGACTGTAGAAGATGACCTTTGCGTCGGGCTTGAAGACGCTTTCCCACGCATCGAATTGCTTCGTATCCAGATAACGACAGTATTGCGCCTTCCGTTGCCGGATTTGTTCTAATGCCTCTAAATTGAATGCCATTTCAATCTCCTGAGTCATCGCATGCGCGCCACGGAGGCGCATTGCTGGCTGTCTTCGTCATGCTCCTAAACGCCAACGAATGGCCAAATGCCCTCGCATAGCAACCTATCGGAGCACGCGCGTGACGCCGGCGCCACGCGTAATTGCCTCCGTCAGCAAGTGACCCCGGTTCGCCTCGCTTTCAGAACTTGTGACGCATTGCCACGCGCACCACGATCTGGTGGTTGTTCGACGAATCACCCAGGTTCGTGATATCCGCAACAGCTGGCGCACCTGTCGAAGACGTTCCCGAAGCACGCTGCCATGCAGCTCCGGCATAGACATCGGTGCGCTTGGACAAGAAGTAATCCGCCATCAGGCTGACCTGGTTGTAGTGTTGATTGCCAACCGTTCTCCCGTTTGCCGTGGTGACGCCTTTTCCGATCAGATAGTCGTAACCTGCGGAAAGGAACAGCGACGGTCCGTAGGTGTACTTAACGGAGAAGTCGACATTGTTAAAGCGTGCTGTGCCACCCAGAAGAGACGGCCCCAGATTCCCATACTGGGTGTTCGAGTACGACGTGGCGAGTTCGACCGACCCGATTGTGTACTTGATTCCGACGACGGCCACCTGATAGGCGTTTGCGCTTGCATAGCCCCTGTTCAGCGAATAGGCAAGCGTCGTCGCGCCATTGGCGTTATCTGTGAAAAAGCCCCCACCTGCTGTAGCCGATGTCGGGTTCTTGAAGTAGGAAAACGCGGCCCCTACCGAGAGAGGCCCTCGTGCGTATGCCGTACCAAGCGAATAGCCGCTACTGGCCGTGACGTTGCCAGCCACACCGCCGACGCTATATTCGCCGCCGAACGTAAGCCCGTTAAAGTCTGGACTCATGTACCGAACCGCGTTGTTCGCCCGTATCGAATTGCCTGTGTTGTCGAGATCGCCGGGATGGTCGAAGAGGACCGATCCCACCATGCCAGCTGTCGTATAGGGCTGGCCAAAGTACAAGATCATGTCGTACTGCCGCCCGAGTGTCAGGCTGCCGTATCGTGAACTGCTAACGCCAAGAAAGGCTTGTCGTCCGAATGCTGTACCACCTTGACCAAACGCGCCGTTGTTGATATTCACTCCGGACTCGAGCGTAAAGACCGCGTTCAGGCCGCCACCCAGATCCTCCGCGCCCGACATGCCCCAGCGGCTTCCCTGGATGCCGCTCGCCGCATCGAGAGAGAACTTCTTCCCACCGGTCGCGCCCCCAACGTTGCTCTGATACATGATGCCTTCGTCGATCAGACCATAAAGGGTAACTTTAGATTGGGCCTGCGCGGAAATAGACAGCGCGCCGATCACAGCCCCACCCAGAATATTCCTGCCTTGTCTCCAAACCATATCAGTATTCCTTAGTATTTTATAGACTAATGCCAGATCTCCTGGCCGGTCGCCGCAGTATTTTTCTTGACCTGCAGAACGGCGATTTGACCGGAATAGGACAGCGCTCTCACGAATGCAGTGACATCTACAACCACAACAACATTTTCCGGCTCACCTCCTTTAAAAATGGGAGTTCATGTGCGCATTCTAGAAAGGGACACGCCTGCTGAACACAAACTAAAGTTGAGCGTAGCTTGACAAAAATGCCCCTTCCAACCGACCCGATCCCGGCAATCGGTGCCGTCATGAAGGCGAGTGCGCCAGCGGACTTTCCGCGAGGACTGGATTCGTCCGATCAGCGTGACAAGCCTTCACCCCACCGGCCCGAAATCCGTAGCTCCGTGCCAAGGCAGTGGCACAGCACACCACCGCCCTGTCTCGCGCTCCGGAAATGGGCGACGCGCCCGGTTGCTCAAGGGTTCAAATGCTCAAGCGAAACGCCATTGGTTTTTGGGCCGAAAACCCCGATAGAGATAACAACGACAATCATTGCAGCCGTAACGCCAACAAACACGCCGCTGACGCCGAACCCCTTCAGCAGGGCCGCAATAATGAATCCCGAGAACATCGCACTAATGCGGCTCGCCGAATAGACAATCCCGCTGGCTCGTCCGCGCAGAGCGGTCGGAAACAGCTCGGACTGGTAGGCATGGAAGGAGACCGCCATCGTTTGCGCAGCAAGGCTAATCAGGATGCCGCAGAGAACTAGCGGAACCGTCGATCTGATTTGGCCGAATGCAATTCCGAAAATGCTGATGGCCAGCGCGCTGCCAACGATGAGGTATTTTCGCTGTATCCTGTCCGCGTACAGCATGCCGAGCAAAGGCCCCGCAGGCATCGCAAAGGCGATGATGAACGAATACAGGAGACTTTTGGTCAGTGTAATGCCTTGAGCAATAAGCAGCGTTGGAACCCAATTCACGAAGCCGTGATATCCGATCGCCTGGAAGAGGTTGAATACGGTCAGCATGATCAAACGCGAGCGGTAAGGCGTTCGCCACAAGCCGACCAGCGTAATGGGCTGTTGCGCAGGCTGAACACTGACGGTCCTGGGCGGCGCCAGCGGCAACCCCGACTGCTTGATGATGGTCGATTCCATCTTGCTGATGATCCGCTCACTTTCAGCCACCCGGCCATGATCGGCGAGCCAGCGCGGGCTCTCGGGCACCTTGCGCCGGATAAACCAGACAACGACGGCACCAACCGAACCCGCCAACACAACCACGCGCCATCCATCCAGTCCGAAAACCGTCTGAGGCACGAGCCACCACGAAAGGATCGCGGCAACCGGCGCGGCAACCAGCATGACCATCTGGTTGAAGGCGATCGAGCGCCCGCGCATCTGCTGCGGCACGATCTCTGTCACGTAGGTGTCGATGGTAATCATTTCGATACCCATGCCAATGCCCGTGATAAATCGCCAGAGCAGCAATCCATCCGACGTGGTTTGCAATGCCATGATCGCCGAACTGACCGAATACCAAAGCAGCGAGAAAGTAAAGACAGCGCGACGTCCGTATCGGTCGGGCATCCAGCTCAGCCCGAACGTCCCGACAAACAGCCCGGCAAAGGTCGCAGCGATGAACGCGCCAATACCCGTCATGCCAAAGAAAGCCTTTGTCGTGGTATATAGCAATCCGCTCTTCACCATTCCCGGCGCGATATAACCGGTAAATATCAGGTCATAGACCTCGAAAAAACCGCCCAGGGAGATCAGCAATACCAGCATCCACATGTGCCGCGTGGCCGGTAGTCGATCGATGCGCGCGGAAATCTGTGGCCCGAGCGTGATATCGGCCCCCGGGCTGGGAGTGGCACGCGGGGGCGAGTCCGCCGTGATGTTCGTTTGCATCTGAGTGTCTCCTGTATGACACCGGTTTTCCGGTGTGTTCGCTTTTGTACGGTTGTGGACTTGCCGCCAGATCCATGGCGTTCACGGCGCTGTCAACTTGTCGACGGCGCGAGATGGTGCGCGAAAAACGTCCGGATGCGGCTTCGCGCGTCAGCCGCGTCCTCGTCCCTGTAGCTCGATCCGAGGACGGCACCGAGCACGCCAATCAGGCCCGTGTGGTCGTCGAGGAAGGAATGCCCGGCGTTGGGGTACTCTTTGACGTCGCACTCGATCTGGCGCCGTTCGAGGGCACCGCTCAGCCGCGCTGCGGCGCCTTTGAGCGTCCTGTCGCGACCGCCGTAGCTCGCGACCATCGGACAGGCGCCGTTCAGGATCGCATCGATGTCGTTTGGAACCTGGCCATAGTTGGGTGCCGCCGCCGAAAATCCGTGACCTGCCGACAACAGAATCGCGAAGCCGCCCGTCGCGCAGAATCCGATGATGCCGATCTTGCTGCCGCAATCGGAGCGATCCGCAAGCCACTGTCGCACGGCGTCGACATCGTCGAACGCCGCCCCCCTGCGTGCCGCCAGATCCTGCATCAAGGCACGGATGCAACGGATGCGTCCACCCCATGAAAACAGGTCAGGCGCCACCGCGAGATACCCTTCCTGCGCCAGCCAGTCGGCATGGCCGCGCGTCACGTCCGTCAGGCCGAAGATGTCATGAAGCACGATGACGCCAGGCCACGGTCCCTGCCCCGCCGGCGTGGCCAGATACGCTTTGAGCTGGTGATGCTGGGTCGGAATCGAGACATCGCCCATATCGTTTTCCTTACGCGAATAGCAACCGGAGACTCCAACACCGCGTTGAGATCAAAATGAAGGATGCGGGCACTCCGGCCTGTCCTTTGCAGACGTCCGGTTCGCCATCCTGGCCACGCCCTGGCCTTCCAGCTTCGTCGCTGGACACCGGCACTCACCCAACCTCGAAGAGCGCGGCCGCGCCCATACCCCCACCCACGCACATGGTCACGACGACACGCTTCGCGCCACGGCGCTTTCCTTCGATCAGGGCATGTCCGACCAGGCGGGATCCGGTCATTCCATAAGGATGCCCAATTGAAATTCCACCACCATTGACGTTGTACTTCTCGGGATCGATACCGAGCCGATCGCGGCAATAGATCGCCTGACACGCAAATGCTTCGTTCAGCTCCCACAGATCGATGTCGTCGGGATGCAATCCATGTTGCCTCAGCAGTTTGGGGATGGCATAAACGGGACCAATTCCCATCTCCTCAGGAGCACACCCGGCTACCGCCATTCCCCGGTATAAACCGAGGGGTTGTAGACCACGCCGCAAGGCGGCCCTCGCCTCCATTAGCACACAGGCCGACGCTCCATCCGAGAGCTGGCTCGCATTGCCCGCCGTGACCGTGCCGCGCTCCACCACGGGTTTTAACGCTGCCAGGTCGTCGAGCGCCGTTTCTGGCCGGTTCCCTTCATCTCTGTATAGAAGCTTCTTTTGATATTCAACCTCACCGGTATCCTTATTCCGGATAGACATGGTCGTTTCGAATGGAACAATCTCGGCGTCAAAGCGCCCCGTCGCCTGCGCCAGCGCCGTGCGGCGCTGCGACTGGTACGCATATTCGTCCTGTGACTCGCGGGACACCCCATACTTCGCCGCCACCAGTTCGGCGGTCTGGAGCATGGGGAGGTAGGCATGCGCGGCGCGAGCGATAACTTCGGGATCCTGTTCAGCAGAGGCCCATTCGAAATAGCGCTTTTGCACCGCGCTGATGTTTTCTTGCCCACCGCCAACCACAATGTCCATACCGTCTACGACAATCTGCTTCGCAGCTGTCGCGATCGCCATCAATCCCGACGCACATTGACGATCCGTAGTTTGCGCGGCCACGGAGGGTGGCAGCCCAGCGGCAAGCGCAGCGCTGCGTGCGACGTTCATTCCGGCCGTCCCCGCTGCGAGTACCGTGCCGATTACCACGTCGTCCACCTCGAATCCTTCGATACCGGCTCGTTCAACAGCGTGGGCAATTACATGGCCCAGCATCGACGGAGATTTTGTGCAATTCAGCGTGCCACGGTACGCTTTAGCGATGCCTGTACGGGCGGTAGATACGATAACGGCCTCTCTCATGACGAGCGCCTCCACTCTGTGATTCTGTTGCCGCTGGAGGCCAATTGCACCAGCAGATTTGCGGGGGTCCAGTAGCCAAAGCGATTGCCGAGTTTGCGCGCGTACGCCTCCAGTCTCGCCACAACCGTGCGAATGCCAATTTCATCCGCGTAGAACAGCAGGCCGCCTTGATGGTCTGGAAAGCCGTATCCGGCGGTCCACACCACGTCGATGTCACCGGGCCGGTATGCGATTCCCTCCTCCAGGATCCTGGCGGCTTCATTGATCATGGGGTAGAGCAATCGCTCGACGATCTCCTGGGAACCGATGTCGGTTCGCTGTGGGATGTTGTGCTCGATGGCCAGCTCGCGAGCAATCCGCTGCGTCTGCGGATCGGGGAGCGGCGTGCGCCCTTCATAGCGGTAGTAACCCGCACCTGTCTTCTGACCATAGCGACCGAGTTCAAACAGACGGCGCACAAGGGCCCGATAGCCCGCATCCGGCGGCAAGCCGCCAACCAAGCCGCACTCGATCACCGTTTTGGCGCCAACGTCTATCCCGGCCATGTCCAGCATCCGGCACGGCCCCATAGACATTCCGAGTTCTTCCACCGCAGCGTCGACTTGTGCTGGCGAGGCGCCCTCCATCATGAGGAACTCGGCCTCCCGCATGTAGACCTCGGCCATGCGGTTGCCAATGAAGCCGTAGCACACGCCCGACACAACAGCAGTCTTGCCGATGCGGCGGGCCAGCTGCATGCTCGTCGCGAGCACCTGCGCCGACGTTTGCGCACCGCGAATGACCTCCAGCAGTTTCATTACATGTGCCGGCGAAAAAAAGTGCATTCCGATGAAATCGCTCTCACGGCCGCTTGCTTTCGCCAGCGCATCGACATCGAGCGTCGACGTGTTGGTTGCGATGATCACGCCGGGAGCGCAAACCGCACCAAGATGCGCACACACCTGCTTCTTCAGCGCCATGTCCTCATACACCGCCTCGATCACGAGATCGCAGCCAGTCAGCGCGGTATAAGACGTCGAGCCCGACAGCAACTGCATACGCTGCTGCATTTGCGCCTGGGTGAGCTTACCTTTGGCGACGCTCGCCAGGTAGAGCTCGCCGATTCTCTCGAACGCCAAATCCAGCGCGGCCTGGGACGTCTCGATTAGTACCGTGGGCATTCCCGCATTGAGGAAGTTCACGGCGATGCCGCGCCCCATCGTACCTGCACCGATCACGCCTACCGACCGGATCTCGCGTGGTTCGACGTCCCGGGGCAGGCCGGGAATCCTGGGTGCTTCGCGCCGCGCGAAGAAAAGGTGTCGCAGTGCCCTGGACTGGCGCGAATGCCGTAGCGCCTCGAATAGACGTGCCTCCACTTCCACACCGTCCGGGTAAGGCAGGCTGGACGCGAGCACCGCCTCAACGGCCGCTACAGCCGCCGGGTAAGCTGCCCGCTCTTTGCGTGCCCTGGCCAACGCCGTTGCGAAAAGGCCGTCGGGCACGGCGTCGAAACGAACGGGTAGCTGGCTCAACCGTGGCACTCGTGCGCCCCGCGCAAGCAGATCCCGCACAAATGCAAAGGCGGAATCCTTGAGCGAGGCGCCGGTTACCACGTCAACAAGTCCCTCGCGCAGCGCCACCCTGCTGTCGATGCTGCGGCCACTGGAAATCATCTCCAGCGCCTTTTCCACACCGATCAGACGCGGCAGTCGCTGTGTTCCGGTTGATCCCGGAATCAGGCCAATCTTCACCTCGGGAAAACCAAGTTGCACACCTTCGGTGGCAACGCGCCAATGGCACGCCAGTGCAAGTTCCAGGCCCCCACCCAACACGGTGCCGTGCAACGCAGCAACTACCGGCCGCTCCAACGCCTCGATCCTCTCGAGGACGCGATTAAAAGGTTCTGTCGAAAAGCCAGGCTCGTCGAACGCCCCTATGTCCCCACCAGCCACGAAGGTTCGTCCCTCGGCCATCAGAATCAAGGCTCGCAGACTACGATCCGCCTCAAACGAGGTAATGGCGCGGTCAAGGTCGACAATGACATCCCGCGAGAGCGCGTTGACCGGTTGATTGTCGATGACCGCCACCGCCAGTTCGCCATACCGTTCCAACCTCACTTTCGCGTGAACTGGGGCCGCGCTCTGCAACGGCATCATCATGCAGACCTCCCCGAGGTGACCGCCTGGACAGCCACTGCCGGACGGCGCAGCGCCGACCCTGCGGCCTGAAAGTCCTCAAGAAGCGCGCTGCGCTTGGCGGCTGCAACCACCATGGCAGCTTCCTTCACATGGCCGTATCCGCGAATTTTTTCGGGAAGCAATGCAAGCGCTGCCGCTTCGGCGAGGTTCTCCGGCCGGAGCTTCTCGACGACCATTTTCATCGTTTGCTCGTACTGGTCTATGAGCGCGCGTTCAGCGCGACGTTCCGTAGTCCTGCCGAACGGGTCGAGTTTTGTACCACGAAGCCATTTGAATCTCGCGAGTACACGCATTGCAACCAGTACCCAGCTACCGTACTCCCGCTTTTGCAGAAGCCCCGTTTCTGCATCACGGCGAGCGAAGATCGGCGGAGCCAGGTGGATGCCAATGCGCAGTTTCCCGGCAAACTCCTGTCCGAGTTTCTGCATGAATTCGGGTCGGCTGTACAACCGGGCAACTTCGTACTCGTCCTTGTAAGCCAGCAATTTCGCAAAGTTTTTCGCCACCGCGCGAGCCAGCGATTGACTTCCAGGCACCACGGACTCCTCTGCTTTGGTGACATGCTGCACCAGCGCCTGATATCGGCGCGCATAGCGTGCGTCCTGATAGTCAGTCAGCAGAGCGGTACGGTGTGCCACGATCTCGCCCAGGGTTGACTCGCTCGAAGTGGGCCGATGGTCAAACTTTGCCGCTGCGGTCAACTTGAACTCGGGCTGCGCGACCCACAATCTCCCCGCCCGAAACGCGCGCTTGTTGAAATCGATCTGAACCCCATTCAGCTCTATTGCCCGCTCCAAAGAAGCGATCCCGACGGGCAACCAGCCACGCTGCGCAGCGACGCCCAACAGGAACATGTTGGCCGCAATCACGTCGCCGAACAGCGCCTGCGCCAGGGCCGTGGCATCGACGAAGGCACAATGTTGGGCGGAAATGCGCTGCAGCACTTTCCTCTGGAGCAAGTCCCCATCCACCCGGGCATCGGGATCGGCGACGAACTTCGCGGTCTCTTGTACCCCGCGATTTCCGACGAAGTGACTCTGTTTCCCGGTCGTTCGAAATGATTCATCCCCCAACCCCGCTACCAGGTCGAAGGCCAGGATAAGTGACGCATCGCCTTGACCGAGCCGCTGGCTGTGAATGTCCTCTGGGCGGTTAGCTATTCTCAGATGGCTGAACACGGCGCCATTCTTCTGCGATAAGCCCGTCATGTCGTACGACGACGGAGCCTTGTGTTCGAGGTATGCGGCCATCGCCAGGACGGCACTGACCGTAACAACCCCGGTGCCCCCGATTCCGGCCATCATTACGCCGTATGAGCCGTCCACGATCTTCGCCACCTCCGGAGTCGGCAATTCCTGCAGAAGCTGCGCAGGAAGCTCGATCTGCTCTCTTCCTCTCAGCTGCGCACCGTGCACGGTGACGAACGAAGGACAGAAACCCTCTGCACAACTGAAGTCCTTGTTGCAACTGGATTGGTTCACCACGCGCTTGCGACCCAGTGGGGTTTCGAGCGGCTCGATACTGACGCAACCTGAGCGCGCGGAACAGTCGCCACACCCTTCGCATACGTCCGAGTTGATGAATACGCGTTTCTCGGGATCCGGATAGGTGCCTTTCTTGCGCCGACGACGCTTTTCCGCCGCACACGTCTGGTCATAGACCATCACCGTGCAGCCTTGCTGGTCCCGCAACTCCTTCTGCACCCGCTGCAGTTCCTTTCGGTCAAACACGTCTACGCCAGCCGGCAGTCCGCTATTCTTCCCGTACCGCGCCAGATCTTCCGTGAGCACCACAACACGCTTCACGCCCTCCGCCAACGCCTGTTGAACGAGCCGGCCAACGCTTAGCTGACCGTCAACCGGCTGACCGCCCGTCATCGCCACGGCGTCGTTGAAAAGAACCTTGAAGGTGATATTTGCACCGCTCGCGATCGCGGCGCGCATGGCGAGCGATCCGGAGTGAAAATAGGTGCCGTCGCCGAGATTCTGGAACACATGACGTGTCTCCGTGAATGGTTGGAGCCCCACCCAGTTCAAGCCTTCCCCGCCCATCTGCGTGCTCAGGTGCGTGCGTGGCTTGGCCCACATCGCCATGCCATGACATCCAATACCGGCAATCGCTGCGCTACCTTCGGGGAGCTTCGTCGACGCGTTGTGCGGGCAGCCCGAACAAAAATACGGCAGCCGCTTCTCCGCATCCTCAACAATGCTGATTAATGCCCCTCTGTACGAACGCAGACCCCGGACCCTTTCCGCCAGCGCGGCGTCACTCAAGCCAAGGGCATCCATCCGTGCAGCAATTGCAAACGCCACATCCACCGGCTCAAGTGACTTTTCCGAAGGGATTAACTGCTGGCCCTGCAAATCCAGCTTGCCTGTGATAGCTGGGCGTTGCGAATCGTTGTACAGCACCGTAGCCGCCTGGAGCTCCATGAAGGCTGCTTTCTCCTCAACGAAGAGCAACTCCTTTCGCCCCACTGCAAATTCCTTTAGTCCCAACGCCTCCAGTGGCCAGATCATCCCCACTTTGTAGACTGCCAGCCCCAATTGCCGTGCTCGCTCATCACTGAGGCCGAGCATGCGCAGCGCCTGGCGCACATCCTGATAGGCCTTACCGGCAGTGACGATGCCAAGAGGCCCCTCCGCCCCCACCGCGACCGTGTCGATGCCATTGGCACGCGCGAAACGCGCCACCAGCGGTAGCCGGTGCTTGTGCACGATCTCCTCATCCAGAAGCGGCGCATATTCCCCTCTGTAGTGAACGCCCGCCGGCGGCAGCAGATCGTCATTCGGAGGAAGCGTCGGCTTGAACGTGTCCAGGTCGAGGTGTGCGACCGCAGTCTGCTCGGCGGTCTCATTTACCATCTTCACGCCCACCCAGGAGCCGCTGTAACGCGACATCGCGAAGCCAAGAAGCCCGAACTCCATGCTCTCCTGAACGTTGGACGGATACAGGACCGGCACGCTGTGCGCCGCCATCGCCTGCTCGCTGTGATGCGCGACACTGGAAGACTTTCCTGGGTGGTCATCGCCAAAGACAGCCAACGCGCCGCCTCTCGGATGCGTACCGGCATAGTTCGCGTGCTTCAGGGCGTCGCCAGCGCGGTCTACGCCCGGGCCTTTGCCATACCAAATGGCAAAAACGCCCTCGACGCGCGCTGCCCCATAGGTTTGAAGCTGCTGTGTGCCGCCTACAGCGGTCAGCGCCAGTTCTTCGTTGATCCCCGGCTGGAAGACGATGTTCGCTTGCTTGAGCTGGCCTGATGCCTTCCAGAGTGCAAGATCGAACCCGCCGAGAGGCGAGCCCCGATATCCCGACACATATCCGGCCGTGTTCCATCCAGCACGGCGGTCGATCTCGCGTTGAGCCAAGAGCACGCGCAACAAAGCTTGTGACCCATTGATGAGGACCTCCGCTTCGTTGATGTCGTAGCGTGCAGCCAGGCCCTGCTCGCGCAACTCCCCAGCTCTTAAAGCCACTGGCTTCTCTTCAGTCATACTTCGCTCCCGATTCCTTCGCCACCTTGGCCTTCTGGTTCAGACTCACTACGCTTGCAGCCGATCAGCGATCGCCTGGGCCATTTCCCTGGTCCCCGATGTCCCATCGCCACCGAGATCGCTTGTGCGCTTGCCCGTCTCAAGGACCTCTTCCACCGCCTGCTCCAGCCTTTTTGCAAGTTCTGGAGTGCCAAGCGAATGCTCCAGCGCCATCGCCAGACTGAGAATCGTACCGATCGGATTCGCCAGGTTCTTGCCCGCGATATCCGGAGCCGAACCGTGAATGGGCTCGTACAGACCCCGCCTGCGGCCAGACTCGTCCTGCTGGGACAGCGATGCCGACGGAAGCATGCCAATCGACCCCGGAATCATTGCGGCGCAATCGGAGAGAATGTCGCCGAACGTGTTTTCCGTCACGATGACATCGAACTGGCTTGGCCGACGGACCAGCTGCATTGCACAGTTATCCACGTACATGTGGCTCAGTTCGACGTCGGGATACTCCGACCTTCCCAGCGATGACACGACATCGCGCCAAAGTGCACCGGTGGCCAGCACGTTGCCTTTGTCGACGGAACACAGTTTGTTGCGCCGGCTGCGCGCCAGTTCAAAAGCCACGCGTGCGACCCGCTCAATCTCGTCGGAGAAATACACCAGGCTGTCTACCCCACGGCGCTTCCCATCGGGCAAAGTCTCTATCCCTCTCGGGGTACCGAAATACAGCCCTCCGAGTAACTCTCGCACGACGATGAAGTCTGCCCCTGAGATAATTTCAGGCTTCAAAGGTGAACGGCTGACGAGACTCGGGTTGATCCGCACGGGCCGGAGATTCGCGAATACGCCCAGCTTCTGACGAAGCTCGAGGAGCGCGGAAGACGGCCGCTCGGCAGGATGCAGCGTGGAAAAGGCTTCATTGTCTTCAGCCCCGAAGAGCACCGCGTCCGAATCAAGTGCGAGGGACAATGTATCGCGAGGCAGAGTCACGCCGTGCGCCAGATAGGCGTTATATCCCGATACCGCCTCTTTGACATCGAGATCCATGCTCGACTGCAACCAGGCGACTACCGGCTTCAGTGCGGAAAAGATCTCGGGGCCAACGCCGTCCCCCGGCAACATGAGCAATCGCTTCTTTTGCAAAATATGTCTCCTTTGAAAGTTCGCTTTATTTCAGATGTGCGGGATACCAGAGCCAGGGGGCTACATTGCGCTGACGCACTTCAAATGCCTCAATCTCAGACTGGTGTAGAAGGGTCATCCCGATCTCATCCAGCCCTTCACTCAATCGAGACTTCCGTGATTGATCGATGTCGAACTCAATAGCTTCTCCATCAGCAGTGCTTATTTTCTGGTTCGGAAGATCGATAGTCCATTCCGCTCCTGGGTCAGCTTGTGCTTCACTGGCCAGCTTTTGAACATGCTCAAGAGGCAGGCTCACCGCCAGGAGACCGCTATTCACACTGTTCTGAAAAAATATGTCGCCGAAGCTCGGTGCGATCACGCAGCGTATGCCGAACTCAACGAGCGCCCAGACGGCATGCTCGCGACTCGACCCGCACCCGAAGTTCTCTCCCGCAACCAGGATCGCTGCCTTGCGCCAGGGATCCTGATTCAATATGAAGTCCGGACGTTCGGATCCTTGCGCATCGAAGCGCCTATCCGAGAAGAGCGCTCGATCAAAACCTGTCCGCACGAGCCGCTTCAAGTGCTGTTTCGGACAAATCTGGTCGGTATCGATGTTGTCCTTGAGCAGAGGAACCGCCACCCCTCGCAATACGTTGAACGCCTTCATTCCTCTTGCTCCAGATCCGGATAGGCCAGGCGACCGGTCAACGCCGCTGCCGCCGCGGTCGCCGGACTCACCAGGTGGGTCCTCGCGTCACGCCCCTGGCGCCCCTCAAAGTTCCTATTCGAGGTCGATGCGCATCGTTGCCCCGGTGCCAATACGTCGTCATTCATGGCGAGGCACATGGAACAGCCCGGCGAACGCCATTCAAAGCCCGCTTCGCGAAACGCGGTATCGAGACCTTCCGCCTCGGCTGCGGATTTCACCAGCCCGGACCCTGGAACCACGATCGCCGTTACGCCCGAAGACACCCGACGCCCGCGTACGACATTGGCCGCCGCTCGCAAATCCTCCAGTCGCCCGTTCGTGCACGAGCCGATGAACACATAGTCGAGTTCAATCTCGGAGACCGGCATACCCGGGCGAAGGCCCATGTAGTCAAGCGCACGTTGCATCGAGGTTCGACGTGCAGGGTCCGGCTCAACCGAGGGATCGGGTACGCATCCGTTAATCGGTACCGAATCCTGGGGTGTCGTCCCCCAAGTAACCATCGGCCGCAGCGAAGATGCGTCGATATCCACAATGCGGTCGTAGCGCGCGCCATCGTCAGTTCGCAACGCACGCCAGGATGCGACGGCTGCATCCCAATCGGGCCCTGTCGGGGCCAAGGGGCGTCCGAGCAAATACTCGAATGTCACGTCATCCGGCGCGATCAAGCCCGCCCTGGCACCCGCCTCTATGGCCATATTGCAGAGAGTCATGCGCCCTTCCATCGTGAGACCGTAGACAGTCGCACCTGCAAACTCAGCAACATATCCCGTACCGCCTGCGATGCCCACTCTATTAATGATCAGCAATGCCAAATCCTTGGCGGATGTCCCTTCGGGCATCTCGCCATCTACTCGGATAAGCATGTTGCGAGGCTTTTTGCGCCACAGCGTCCGGGTTGCAAAGACGTGCTCGACCTCTGAAGTGCCAATCCCGAAAGCGAAGGCACCGAATGCGCCGTTCGTAGAGGTGTGGCTGTCGCCGCAAACGATGAGCGTTCCCGGCAAGCTATAACCTTGCTCCGGTCCGACCACGTGCACGATCCCCTGTCGCGGATCGTTTTCATCGAAAATTGAAATGCCGTGCTCGGACGTGTCTCGATGAAAAGCCTCCATCATTGCCCGGGCCTGTGGATCCGCCGGGGGCAGGTGCCGCTCTCGTGTCGGTATCGTGTGATCAATGACGCCGATCATCGATTGCGGTCGCCGCAACTCACGTCCCGACTCGCGAAGGCCCGAGAAAGCAAGCGGCGTGGAACCCTCATGGAGGATGTGTTTATCTACGTAGAGAAGGTACTCGTCGCCTTTCTGCACTACGACGTGTGCGTTCCAGATCTTCTCGAATAGAGTCAGTGGTGAAGAGTAGGAGTTCATGTGCCCATTCTATGAAGGGACACGGAAGTTGGACACAAACTAAAATTGAGCGTTGCCTGAGAAAAGGATGCCCTCCTTCGCTGCGCGTAGCGGACCCAGCTGGCAGGCCGTCTTGAGGTCCTTCTGCGTGCGCATGCCAAGCCGGCGGACAGGCTTGCATGGCGATGCCAGCGCCATGGTGTTGTGAGGGCAAGGATCCGCTCAACCACTGTCTCGCCGGCTGATGAAGGTGAGTTCCCTCGTCTGATTCGTAGCGGCGCTCTGGCATGGAGCTTGGCCCCCAAGGCGGGAGGCCAGAGCGTGCGCCCCTTTCGGGTATTTCTCAGCGAAGCAGGTTTCGCCGCTAAAAATTAGGAATCCGAGTTAATTAGTAGATACAACGGTGTAGCGAGAGAGGAAGGAGAGCATCTCAACCGCTTACAGCTGAAGCCGTTGGAACAGCCAGCGACCCATATCGCCTCGGTCATCGAAGGTGCCGCAGGCGGCATCGCCGACTATCGAAGGCAATTTCCGCTGCGCGTTCATGGCCAGTATCGTCACCCTGCGTGCGCAGGAGAAGCCTGGAGCAACCGCTCTATGGTCTGGCTACGAACCCGCCTGATCGACAATCCATTCCTTGAAAGCACGCGACAGATCCGACTCCTTCTTGCCCGGTCGCGCCTCGACAAAATAGCTGCTTCCCGGCGCAATCACGGTACTGAGGCGTAGTAGTTGCCCGTCGGCGCACGCCTGGCCCACGAATGCCAGTTCCGCGCAAACGGCTCCGAGCCCATTCATCGCAGCCTTATAGGCCATGGAAGACGTCCCGAAAAGGTACTGCGGTCTGGCAGAGTCGGGCTGCAACTCGCATGCGTGGAACCATCTCAACCAATCTGCTGCCTTGTTCACTGAACTCAACAGCGGCCAGTCAACCAACTCGTTTGGACTTATGCGCATGTCGCGGTCGGCTGCATCTCGCCATTGCGGCCCGCATACCGGAGAAATGGTGGTATCAAACAGGTGGATACCGCGTTCGTTCCACCCCCCTTCGCTTGCATAAACCGAGATGTCCGCGCTATCCGTGTCCCAGTCCGTCTCTTCCATGGAAGTGGTCAACTGAATGCGCGCATCCGGATGCGCCATCCGGAACGCTCCCAGGCGTGGCAGCAACCAAAATTCAGCGAAAGTAGGCAGCGCGTGAATATGCAGACTCTGTGTGCCACTGGGTGCGGAAGCGCGTCGCGACGCATCTTCGATTGCGGACAGTGCACCGGCGACTTTCGCCAGATATTCGCTCCCTTCCTGAGTCAGTCGGACTTCGTTATGCCCCCGCTTAAATAGCGTGATCCCTAGAAAGGACTCGAGGTTCGCGACATGTCTGCTGATTGCCCCAGGGCTGACGAACAATTCCTCGCCTGCCGCAGTAAAGCCGCCAAGTCGCGCTGCCGCCTCGAACGCTTTAACTGCATTCAGAGGGGGAAGTTTGCGTCGAGTAGTCATTTTCAGGGATGAAGGAGTTGAGGATTGGGCAAAGTTTAGTACGCCAAGGGCAAGGAATTGTGAGTCAAGGCTCAAATTATTGTCGCCGCGTCCATGGACCTCGCTCGCTGCGCGGCCGAGCCAACCAGTATACTCAGCTTGAGGTGTTCTGAACGGTGACGCCCTCCTGATCGGGAACAGGACGCCGACGAGGCCATTTCCATGACTTAAGCAAATTGTGGCGGCGCTCGCCGCCGGCATCTTCTGGATATGCCCCCCAGCGACGCCCAACCCCGCCTGCCAATCAACTCTTCACTCACATGACCGCATATATTGTTTGCCTTATCGATGTCACCGATCCCGACGGGTACAGCAAGTACGTCGAACTCGCGGGTCCGGCTGTGCAGAAGAATGGTGGACGATTTCTCGCACGAGGATCTGAAGTCGAAGCGCTTGAAGGCGCCTGTCGCCCGGGTCGTGTGGTGATTGCAGCATTCGACGACATGGAGGCGGCTCGCCGCTCCTACCGATCTCCGGAATACCAGCGGGCTCGGACGTATCGGATCGGGGCAGCGAGTTTTCAGGCAATTTTGGTTTCCGGCTCGTAGCCGTTTGAAGAAAAGCCTGGGTGCCGGGACAATCGGCCCGCGACGGTGCCGCCGTGTGGGGCACCGCTCAATAAGCGTAAAACCGAAATCCCTATTCCACCGTAACCGATTTCGCGAGATTGCGAGGCTTGTCGATATCGGTTCCGCGCAAGCAGGCCACGTGATACGCGAGCAACTGCAGCGCCACCACATGCAGCACCGGCGAAAGCGCCCCGAACCAGGCCGGCATGTGGATCAGCCGCATGCCGGACTCCACCGTCAAACCCGTGTCCGAATCGGCGAGCACGAAAAGGCGTCCGCCTCGCGCCCGCACCTCCTCCATATTCGACTTCAGCTTGTGCAGCAGCGCATCGTTAGGCGCAGTCACGATCACGGGCATTGCATCAGTCACGAGCGCGAGCGGCCCGTGCTTGAGTTCGCCGGCGGGGTACCCTTCCGCGTGGATATAAGAAATCTCCTTGAGCTTGAGCGCGCCCTCCAGTGCAATCGGATAGTGCGTGCCGCGCCCGAGAAAAAGCGCATGATCGGATTGATAGAGCGCTTCGGCCCACGCCATGATTTCCGGCTCGCGCGCCAGCACATTGCGCATCGCATCCGGCAGCGCGGTGAGCTGACGTATATAGCTTGCAGCTTCGTCCTCGCTCACGCGCCCGCGCTGTTTGCCCATCTGGATCGCCAGCATGAAGAGCGCGACGAGTTGAGTCGTGAAGGCCTTTGTCGAAGCCACACCCACCTCGGGGCCCGCCTCCGTAATGAATGACCAGCGGCATTGCCTGACCATCGCGCTCGCCGCGACATTGCAGATCGCCAGCGTTCGCTGCTCGCCCATCGACTGGGTATAGCGCAGCGCGGCAAGCGTATCGGCTGTCTCGCCCGATTGCGAAACCGCGACAACCAGCGTATTACCCGGCGAAACATAATCGCGATATCGATACTCGCTGGAAATTTCGGCTCGCGCGGCAACGTTGGCAAAGCGCTCGAACCAGCCGCAAGCGGTCAACGCCGCGTAATGGCTCGTGCCACAGCCGAGCATCAGCACGTTCGTCACTTCAGCCAGTTCTTCCGGCCTCGGCATTCCCGCCTGATGCGTTTCGCGCCCCGTGACTGTCGCGATCGTGCGCGCGACGGCCACCGGTTGCTCGAAGATTTCCTTCTGCATGAAATGGCGGTAGGCGCCAAGCTCCGCATCCGACGCATGGCGCACGAAGGCAATCTCCCGACGCGAGACGGCCTGTCCTTCCTTGTCGATGATCTTTACGTCCTTGCCTTCGATATCGACGAGATCGCCTTCCTCGAGATAGATGAATCGGTCGGCGCTACCGGCGAGCGCGAACGTATCCGACGCAAGAAAAACGCCTTCCGTCCCAATGCCGACGACGAGCGGCGAACCCTGCCGCGCGCCGATCACGCGTCCGGGCTCATCACGGCACATCACGGCAATAGCGTAGGCGCCCTGCAGCAACCTTGTCGCGTTGTGTACCGCCGTGAGAAGATCGCCGCAATAGTGTTCGTGAACCAGATGCGCAATCACTTCGGTATCGGTTTGACTCGTGAACACATAGCCTTTCTTGCGCATCGACTCGCGCAACTGCTCGTGATTCTCGATGATGCCGTTGTGCACGACGGCGATCTGCTCGCCGGAAAAGATGGGGTGCGCATTGTCGATCACCGGCATGCCGTGTGTCGCCCAACGCGTGTGGGCGATGCCGGTCACGCCATCCAGATCGATCGCGCGCGCGTCGGCCTCCAGTGTGCACACGCGCGAGAGCGTGCGTACCCGGCGCGCTTCGCCGCGCTGGAGCACCGCAAGGCCGCATGAGTCATATCCCCGGTACTCGAGGCGCTTCAGACCTTCCAGCAACGAAGGAACGATGTTGCGCTGGGCCACGCCCGCAACGATTCCGCACATGATCGCCTCCCTTAGTCGTTCGACGAAACGTCCGACTGCTTTTGTGCACTCTCGGGGCCGCAGCGATCCGATGCGGATGGCTGCACCTCGTTGTGCACGTTGAAGTTCGCTTCACGCAAGCCAACCGGCGAAAGCGAAACAAAATGGAGCGCGCCGGGACCATACGGAATGCCGATCGCACCCGTGTTGCCCCATGCAAACGGAGCACGCATCATGCCGCGCAAGTCGATCGTGCTTCCCGTCAGCGC
This sequence comes from Paraburkholderia silviterrae, assembly GCF_004353915.1. Lineage (GTDB taxonomy): Bacteria > Pseudomonadota > Gammaproteobacteria > Burkholderiales > Burkholderiaceae > Paraburkholderia > Paraburkholderia silviterrae. The sequence continues at coordinate 52,762 of NZ_SMRP01000024.1, forward strand.
AAGCGCCATCAAACGACCGTCGCGAGTGGGCACATACGCGACGCTGCCATCCACCGCGATGCTCGATTCGCGCACGGAGGCAGGCAGGCATTCGAGTTTCGCCGTGACGTGCCCGGCTTCGTCGATCAGCAGGATCGAAGTGCGCCCATTCTCCAGCGTCGCCTCCAGAACAAAGCGGTTCACGGCGGGCACCCAGGCCGCGGCATACGTGTAGTACTGCACACGGAAAACATTGACCCCATCCTCCGGTCGTTCGAGCTTGCCGCTCACCGGGTCGTACACGGCAAACTCCAGTTGCGCGACGAACTCGCCGGGAATGTACTTCTGCCAGACGAGGAGCGCCTTCGTCGACGAGCCCGCAATCATGGGCCACCACTCCCGAACATGGGCCGCCACGTTCTCGTGCCGCAACAGCTTGCCTGAGCCGTCGTAGACCTTCACATACACGCCATTGCCGGTGCCGAGGTTGTCGACACCGCCGCCGTCCACCCAGTCTTCCGAATAGAACACGACGAAGTGTTCGCCAACCGCGGCCACATGACCGGAATGGCCGCCCGACTCGACATCGTTCGGATAGGGTTTGATGGGCACCAGGTTCGATCGATAGACGCCGTACCGCTGGCTGACTTCGTTCGGCGTATTCCAGCCGTCCTCGAAGCTCACAAAGATATTGCCCTGTGTGTTTTGCGCGACCGACACGGGCTCCTGCGCTTCCGGACGGCTGATGAAAATATGAACGTTGGCCAGCCGCTGATGCCCCGGCGACCACGCGCCGACATAGACGTCGTGCGGCCAGCTGCCGTCACGATTCGCACCGCGTGGCGGCAAACCCGAGCTGCTGAAGAAGACCCAGCTTTTGTTGCCGCTGGCGCTCGCCCACCCGATGCCGTGCATGAAGCGCCGCTCGTCGCCGAGACCCGGCGCCGGCACGGCAACAACTGCCCCGGCCGGCGCCCGATGCGCACTGACCTCCACCGCGCCGGCGTGACCGCTGGACGCCGGATACGCCGCGACCGCGAGAATGAATCCGAGCACCGCCAGCCAGCCGAACCGGCGGCGGCGCCCAGCACGCTCGATGATGCACTCCATGTCGGCGCCCGCTTTGCCCTGGTGCTGCGTCAGCCCGTCAACTCAATGCCGCGGCGTCCGGCGCGTCGGCGCGGCCGCAGACGTGTACACCGTCTGCTTCACGTTGCCGTGGGTGCCGCCCGTGGCTTCGCGCTCGCCCGCACCGCTCGCTGCCGGCCCCGCTACGGACAGCACGCGCAGCGCCGCGATCAGCCCGTTTGCGTCATGCGAGGCCACGAATACCCGGGCTACGGAGTTCGGCTCGCGCGAAGCGGCCCCGGCGAAGGGCCCAGGCTCGACCGTCAGCCCAGCCTTGCGGCGCAGCAGACGCTGCGTGCGCGACTTCGAAGCAAACGGGTGCGCCACGCGCGCGAGAATCATCCACATCGTCAAAACCGAGGCGATGGCGCCAATCGCCGCGAAATACGACACCAATTCGGGCCAGGAAAGGTCGCCTTCCTCGAACGGCAATAGATATCGATAGGCGTAGATCGTAATGCCCGCCCACATCGAACCCACGCAGGCCGGCCGCAGCAGCCGGAACCACAGCACCAGCAGGACACCGCGAGCGATGCCCTTGTCGGAGATGATCTGTTGCGGGGCGTGCAGGGAGAGGTCAATGACGGGCGTGCTGTTCATGTTGAATACCTCGATCAGGGCTAGTCCAGACTGCGCGCTTGCCGCGGCGCCCGAAGGCGATGGTCGGCAGCGCAACGACAGTGGTGACCATGTTGATCAACCAGAATGCAAGCGGATACCAGACGGTGTCCATCACGTAGAGCAGCAGCTTCTCGTCGTAGCGCCGGTCGATCACGCAGCCGACGATGATCTGAAGCACGCAGGTCGCCACCAGCAGCATGCCGTGCCAGTGCGGCAGCAGCGAGACGTGCCAGTCCGGCGGCAACGTGTAGAACGCGTTGAGAACCGAGAGCAGCAAAATGAACGCCATCGAATAAGCCCACGCTATGCCGAGCGCGTACTCGACGAAGAGCGGCCACATCATCAGGCGCTGCCCGTACAGGAGCCTGCCCGCGTACTTGAACAACACCTGAATGCCGCCCTTGGCCCAACGCAGGCGCTGCTTGTACAGCCCTTTGAGCGTCTCCGGCATGAGGATCCAGCTCAGTGCATGCGGCTCGTAGGCAACACGCCAGTCGTTGCACTGCAGCTTCCAGCTGATGTCGATGTCCTCGGTCAGCATGTCGGAACTCCAGTAGCCAACATCGGCGAGCGCGCTCTTGCGAAACATCGTGATGACACCCGAGACCGTGAAGATGCGTCCATAGACCTGCTGCGTGCGCTTGATCAGTCCGACGATCGACGAAAATTCGCCCACCTGCATGCGGCCGAGCAGCGACGTGCGCGTGCGGATGCGCGGGTTGCCGGTCACCGCGCCCACGTTCTGGTCGGATATGAAGTGCTCCAGCATCCATTCGATCGCATCGTCGCCAAGGAGCGAATCGCCGTCGATGCACATGAGGTAAGGCGCGTTAGTGAGCGCCGCGGCGGTGGTCAGGCCAATCGCCTTGCCCTCGTTCTTCGAATGGTGAATGACGGTCAGATGCGGAATTTCTGTGGCGAGCTGGTTCAGCACCTCGCCGGTGCGGTCGCGGCTGCCGTCGTTGACTGCGATGATTTCGTAATTGGGGTACTTGAGTGTCGCCAGATGTTGAAACACGCGGCGCGCATTCATCTCTTCGTTGAAGCACGGCACGATCACGGCCACCTTCGGCATCCCCGACATTCTCAATGCATTCGGCGAACGGGACCGCCCGTGCTCCAGCGCGAGGAAGTGCACTGCCCCCCCGATCATCCACAGATACGACATGAAGAACGGGTAGAAGAAAATAAAGTCCTGCAGCCGGTTGATCACGATATGCATCATTGCCGTACTCCTCCAGCCTGGGCGCCTTTGAGCAGTACATTGATAGACGCGGGATCGAGGCGCTGGCGCGTCGACATGACGTCGGTCAGTGCGACCGCATTCGGCAGATCGTGTGCGAAGTTGTCGGGGTAGTACCCATAGCTCACCATGCCCTCCTCGCGCAGATGGCGCATCTGATCGGTCAGGCGCGTAGTCGGCACACTGTCGCCCGTTTGGGAATCGGTTGCCTCGAGGAGAAAGACTGTCCGGCGCGGGCCATCCGGCACGGCCTGCACCACCCGGCCGAGCTTGTCGAGCCAGCTGTCCACCGAAGTGATGCCCTGTCGCGACGGCATGGCGAGCAGCCCCACGAAGTCATACGCACTCACAAAGGTCGGATAGTTTTGCGCATAGCGCGCCTCGTTGCCGGGGTCGAGCAAGACATCGGGAAAGATCGTGCGCACGGTCAGCACTTCGTCGCTGTTCTGGCTGTCGAGTACGATCTGTCGTAGCTCCTTCGTGAAGTCGAGCAGATAGCGGGTCTTCTGCGCGCCCCAGCGCTTCATCATCTCCGGATTGGCGCGAATCTGCTCGACATTGCCCGGCAACCCCCAGCTCGCATAGGTCTGGCGCGCGTGCCGCCCGTCGTCCTCGAAATCGCTGAGCGTCGCGTCCTCGCCGAACAGCACGCCATTGAATGCGGAGTATTTGCCAAGATCCTCATACAGATCGCGCACGTAAGCGCGCGCCGCCGGATCGAACGGACTGAGCCGGCGCACGCCCGACGCGCCGGGCGGCAAGGTGCTGCCCGCGGCCGCCGTGACGAACTCGACGCGCCCGTTGAGCTTCTCCGGCACCGCGAATGCGAGCACCGGCATCCAGGCATAAACCTCCACACTGGCGCGCGTATTCAACTGCCAGGCCGCGCGGCAGAACAAATCGGAGCGCATCGGCAAATGCCGGTTCGGGAAATAGAGCGCGCGCGCCAGTCCCGAGCGCGAAGGGTCTGAAAAGGCCTGCAAATAGACCGAACTCGGCTTCAATCGATACATGCGTTCGATCAGTGCGCCTAGCTTCTTCTCCTGCGCGTCGGGCGAGGGATCGTAGACATCGTCGAGCGAGACCACGACGGGCCGCTCCACCGGATTGATTTCGCCGCGGTTTTGCGCAGGCTCGCGCATCGAGCGCTCGAAATCGCCCACGTCGATGTCATATGTCGCAAGAATGCGGCGCAAGCGATCGAGCGGAATGTCCGGCGTATTCGGGCCGGACTCGAGCGTAAACTGCGTGGGCATGCCAAGACGCGCCGAAACGGTGCGCACGGTCAGATTCTGCGCCCCGTAAGGCCACACCATCGAGCGGATCGTCACGCCCGTCTGCTGCTTGACCTGACGTATGCAGTTGCCGAGGTCGCCGTGCACGCGCGACTCGAACTCGGCATCCGTCTCGTAGCGCTGCTGGTCCTTCAGGTACAGATGCGAAGTGGCTGCCGGCAGTTCGTTCCCCTGAGGATTGGCAACGGCGCCGTGATGCAGATCGTGCGTGTGGCACGCGAGCTCGACGAGCCCAGACGCCGCCACATTGCGCACGTCGTCCCATGACATGAACGTGTCGCGCGGCACGACAACGGCGTCCGAAAGCCGGATTCCCGAGTTCGCGGGCGTATCGATCCACGACGTGACAATCCCCATGACACCCGGATACCTGAACTGCTTGAGCAGCGGCAGCACCTTGTCATGATGGCTCTTGAAGCCGTCGTCGAAAGTCAGCAGCACCGAGCGCGGCGGCAACGGCGCGCCGCCGTTGCGCGACGCCACGATCGCACTGAACGTCACCGGGTTGTAGTGGTTCGTATCGAGCCACGAAAAAATCGATGTCAACGTGCCCGTGTCGACCGCATACGGGTCGATCATGCTGTTCGTATGGAACTCCGCGCGCAGGTTGTCGCGCACATCGTGAAAGCAGATGACGCGAAAGGTCTTGCCATCGGCCGGGTCGGCCGGCGGGAGGATGTCGATCAGCTTCGCGGGCGCAAGGGATGGAAACAGCGAACAGCCTGCCATCGCACCCAGACAGCTACAAATAAAACGTCGACGAGATTGCATCGCCCGCCTCCTCTCGCATTTCAAGGTCAGAAGGGAACCGTGAGCGCGGCATAGGCGATCTCCGAAAATTCACGCGCTCCGTCGTACGCGTGACTGAGCACACCGAAGCCATACTTGAGCGTGATGTCGTGACTGAACGTCCACGCGTGTTCGATGCGGGCCCCAAGCTCCGCGCTCGTACCAAAGCCGCGCTCGTTGTAGGCGCCCGCGGTCAGATAGAAACGCTGCACGAGGGCTTTCTCCCCGCTGCGCCAGATCGCCCATTGATGCATGGCGACCACTTCCGCGGTGTAGTCGCGCGAAGGCGCGAAATAAGCCGCGTTGGTAATCGTGTTGCTACCGGTACTCAGGTTCAGCGAAATATTCACGAACTGGTTCGCCGCCGTGAATACGCGCTGCGTCCCGCTCAGCGCAATCTCCTGATTGAAGTTCGAGTCGCTGTAGCGCGCCGCGGAGTAAGACAGCGACGCCGAACGCTGATCGGTATCCGTGAAATTTAGGCTGGCCTCTGCGGTTTTCCCCCAAATATGGTTGAGGTACGCCTTCATGGGCAGCGAGTTGCTGTCGCTGTCGACGCCTGCGCTCGCCGACCAATAGTCGTTGAACGCATACGAGACTTCGCCGTTGCCGCCGGTGCGTCCATCGCTGCCCATCGAACGCGTCACCTCGCCGGTCACGGTCAGCGGACCATTGCGATAGTCGCCGCCAACACCGGTGCGGGTACGGCTGACATTGCCGATATCCGTGTTCGCATAGCCATAAAACGTATGAGAAAAGACGCGCCAGTTGTCGAAGATCGGCGGTGAATACAGGGTCGTGTCGATGCTGAACTCGTTGTCCGCCAGCACCGAGTTGCCATGCTCGCCGTTGACGTCGACCGTCAATACCGGCGCGAGGTATGCCTGATAGTCGCGCTTGAAGCTGCGCACGGAGCCGTTCTCGGGGAAGGTCTCGTCGAAAGCGGTATTGATCCGGTGCGCGTTGGCATAGTCTTCCAGCGCGATCGATGCGCGCCCGAGACCGGACAGTGCCTCGATGTTGTCCGGATGATCCGTCAACGTCGCGGAATACATGTCGCGTGCGCGCCGCGTCTGGCCCGTGCCAAGCACCGCGTCGGCCTGCGCGTCGCGCACTTCCGCGTTGAACGGCACCTGCTGTTCGAGCCGCTGCAAACCGGCCATGCCTTGACTCGTCTGGCCAATGTAAATCTGATACTGCGCGAGCAAGCGGTAGTAGCGCAGATAGTCGTCGTTCGCGGGATCCCACGAATGAACCTCGTCGGCCGGCGGCAGCGCGCCATGAATGTCGTCGAGCACCTGGTGGGCCTGCGTATATTTGTTCTGATCAGTGAGCGCATAGAACAGGCCTTCGCGCAGGTCGATCAGACGCGTGTGCGAGCCGTACTGGTATCCGAGCGTTGCAGCGTCGGTGGGCGCCGCGCGCGTCTCTTCAATGGCACGGCGATACACCACTTCCGACTTGGCCGGCTGCTGCAAATAGGAATAGGCGTCGCCCACCGACGCGAGGGCTTCGGCCGACACTTCCGAATTCTGCGGGATGGTTTCGAACACGGCGACGGCGTCTTCCATCCGCCCGCGTGCTGCATACGCAACGGTCCGGTCGCCGGCAAGCGATGCGCGCACTTGCGCGTATTCGGGCGTATTCGGCAGACGTTTGTCGAATTCTTCCGCATGACGAATGGCGGCGTCGAGCGAATCGAAGCGGTCCGTGCTCGTCATTGCGCGAACCTTGGAGCGGCCGCCCCGTACTTCTTGCCGGATGGCGAGTTCCTCGATTTCCGCAAGATCGACTGGGGAGAACACATCGGGGCGCTTCCTGGCTTCTTCGAGCGCGCGGTTCGCACCACCACTCGTTGCGAGACCAAAGATCTGATGACGCAAATCCTCGCCGGGCTGCGGACCGTTTCCGGTCGTGGGCAACTGCATTTGCGGCGTGACAGGTGCCGGTTGCGGTGCCGGTTGTGGTGCGGGTTGTGGCGCCAGTTGCGGTGCGGGTTGTGGTGCAGGCAGCGTGGGGCTATTTTCCTGCGCTTGCTGCACGGGCGCGAGAGCAGCGGGTGCAGCCGGAGCAGCAGGAGTATCGGGAGCAAGCGCCGGCCCAGCCGTTGGCGCTGCGGCAGGCGCTGTTGCTGGCGCCGCGCTCGCCTGTGCAACCGTCTCGGCCGGCGCCGACCGGGCGCTCTCGGGAGGAGACGAAACCGGAACGCCAGTAGCGTCGCTCACGGTGTTTTGGGGCACGTCCGTCGACGCCGTGACGGCATAAACGGTGCTCCCCGAAGCATCGGTCATCACGGGGCGTGCGACAGGATCGCTGCTCGCGGCATTGTCCGCGAGCGCAACCATAAAAACCACCGGCTTTGCAGCATCGGGCTCCTGCGCGAGACCATCCTTGCTTTCGAGCACCGCATAGGCTGACAAAAGCATGACCGCCGCCGGCGCGCATGCACTGAGTGGACGCCGCCGAGGCGACGTGTACAAACGCTTGCTCTCGACCATTTTTGTTTGCCCCTTGCTGTTTGTTGTCGTTGAGTACGACACACGACACGGCTCTTGCAAATGTCGTACCGCTTTCAGCGTACGAATATCGCTTCTCCGCAACATCCCAAGGCAATACCACTCACGCGAGCACAGCGATCGTGAGTGTCAGTCAGCGGGCGTACCTTCAACTCATTGCAACGGACGCCCCAAGCATCACCCGCCCGCGCGGCAAGGGATGTCTTCACTCGTCATTCATCTGATCGGCGAAGTATTTTTTATTGCGTACTCAATCAAATATAGCGTCAGGCTCCAATCACGACCGGTCTACTCTTCGCTGTTAAAGCAGCGAAGAAATCGTCAGAACATCATGGAATATCGAGCGCTACGGCGCGCTCGCCGATCGGCAGATCTGGAACATCCGGCTTACGGTGTCCTTGCCGTTTCCCGATAGACACAGTACCGGGACGACACGCCGGATAAGCACACCACAGCGTTGCAGGCGTGCTTCAACGCTTCCCGCACGCCAGCAGCATGCGGCACTTCTTTTGCTACAGGCCCAGGAGGAACATGACAACACTCTAGTTCACGCTTATGCGAGATTCATCGACACGTTTCAACCAGTTACAACTCCGCGCTCTTCATCATTTAGTTAACACAACTATGCTGCAATAGGTACGTACCTTCTGTGCTCGAGCTGTCGAAGCTGGAACAAATTACTGACGAACCGCGAGCGGTTGCTTTTCGCCCCCGCGGTCCCTATGCTAGTTGCACATCAAAGAGGGAGACAATCATGGGGACCTTGAAGAAACGAGGTCTGCTTGTGCCCGTGAGCATCGTGCTCATCACCAGTGCGTATGCGGTATCTGCCTGGGCACAGATCGCGAGACCAGTGGGAACACAAAACTCGCAACCCATTACGCCCATGACTGCGCCCGCTCCATCGGCACCCATGGCACCCACCGCTGCACCCATTCCCACCGCGCCGGCTGGTCAATCGACTTCTCCGGCGGCACCGCAGCAGATGCTCTATTACGTCTGCGGCAACACGAACATCGACACTCACGTAACGTCTCCCGACCCTCAACATCCCTTCAACCTTGGAGTGACGTTTGTCTCCTCGTCGGGCGGCGCGCCGCTGACCGAAGTTTCGGTCAAGGTGAGGCGCCACGGCCGTGTGCTGATGGATTTCATCGCCGCGGGTCCGCATTGCCTCTTTTCCGTGCCAGAAGCGGACTACCGTATCGAAGGCACTTACCGGGGCGAGATGAAATTCGAAATCGTCCAGACCGGCACCATGAATGCCCAGATCAAGTGGTAAGCGTCAGACAGGTTTGAAAGGTGCGCGATCTGCGCGGCCCGCTTCCCAGGAACCATCCGAGCCATGGCGATACCGAACCCGCCCGACGATCGGCCGATCGAAGAGCCTGCGCACAGCGGGCACGAAATCGAACGCGAGCGCGACGACGCCCCGGCTCCCGTTTCGTCGGGAGCCGGGCTCAGCGTGGCGCTGAGCGTCGCGTTCTACGTCATCGTTCTCGCTGTTGGCATAGGCTACGATCACGCGCATCGGTTGCGTGGTCCACAATCCGGCACGCCCGACACGTCCAGCGGCGATTGGCTGGCCAGCGTGCAGGCACCGGCAGGCCGTCTGATGCCGTTCGAAGCGATTGGACCGGTCAGGGTGCTGCTTGCCCAGGCGCACAACTGCGCGTTAGCGGGCCAATGGGATTGCGTAAGCGATGCAACGGACGCGGCCATCGCACTACGCGGCGATACGCCCGAGACGCAGCCTGAAGCCCCCACGCTGGCCGCTCAGGCAAACGCCAACGCGATGTGGGTCTCATCTCACGCGGTGTTGGCCAGGACCGACTATATCGGTCGTAATGAACGCCTGAAAGTGGCAGCCCATGCGGGCGCGCCATATGGAAAATGGCACCATTATCGACATACCGGCGTATGGTTCATGGCAAGGCGACCGACTGCACGCCGTGCCTTGCCAGAAGTCCTGGCAGACCTGTATCGCCATTGAAGGCGGCTTTCCCTGAGCACGGCGCGCGTATCGCGCGCCATATTTTTACGCACCGCCGCCCCGCTCAGAATGCGAGACGCGGCGCGACGTAGCCACCATAGTTCGACGAGGAAACACCCGTTCCCTGTGTCGGCATCTTGTATCCGGCTACGAAGTGGCCCTGGATGTACTTGCCACCCTGGTCCACGTAGTCGATGTAAAAAGCGGCGAATGCGATGATCGAGACGAATGTCTTGCTCGCGATTTGCGTGCTGACTGGCATGAGGACGGTCGTTGCCGTTGGAACGCTCTTGTAGACCGCCGCCTTGACGCCCGGCTCGATGTAGATGTTGGATCCGATCGAAAGCGAGGTCGGATTCCCGTTAGTGATCAAACCGGTGACCGTCGGCGTGTCGTTGGCGACCGTGAGGAACGATGTCCACTGCCCCGCCTCGCATGTGGAGCCATAGGTCTGGCCGTTGCCGATCTCGAACTCATAAGGCTGGCCAGTTGCGTCGAGCGTGGGCGCATTCTGCCCCGAGTTCCAGTATTGGTTGTACACGCACTGATCCATGACCATGGGAAAGAGCGCTCCGGCAGGCACCGTGGAGGGCGGCGCGATGACCGCCACGGCCGTTGCGCTGTCGGCCGTCGTCGGCACGCCGAGCAGCGAGCCGAGCAGCAGCGACACGAGGCCGCCATTGCTCGTGGCATTGCGCGTGATCGTCACCTGCACCGCGGGCTCCAGCATTTGGGCCGCCGTCCCCGGCAGCGTGACCTGGCTCGGCGTGAGCAGCGTGGGCGAGGACGCGGCAACGTCCCAATAGCCCGCCTTGACCGCTCCGCTGGAAAGCGTGGTGCCACCGGACGAATTCAACGCAATGGCCGCCGTTGCGGACGAGGCCGCGCCCGCCCAGTTCAGTGCGGTCGTGCTGTTTTGGGAGAGTGCCCCGGCGCCGGCGAGTGCCGCCGCATCAGCGCCGTTTTGCAATTCGCCGCTGACCGTGAACACACGCGGCAGGTCGATCGCAAAAGCGCCGAACATCAGTAATACAGTGAACGTCAACAAGAACCATAGCGTTACCGAACCGCGCGCTCGCGATCTCGCACGCGCGCACGAGCGCCGGCGCTCGTCGCGGCGGACCGGTGACGGGCGACGAGCCAAAGCAGCCGCGGCCCGGCTGCAACGCACGCGCTTATTCACAGTTCTTCACCGCGACGGCTGTAACAGTAACAGGGCCCGTTATCGCGCTCAATGCCGAGCCGAGCACAACCCCGTTGTAGGTGTAGCTGATGCTCACCTGCAGCGGATTGCTGCTACCGGCCGATGCGCAGCCGCCCGACGGGCTCACGGTCACCGTCGGGGGCGTGTTCGTGCCGCTCGTCACAAGACTGTTGTTCGTATAGGCGAGGGCCACATTCTGGATCTGGGTTAGATTGTAGGGCGTCGCGCGCAACACGACGCCCTGGCGCGCCGCCTCCCCGGCGGCATTCGTGATCACGGCCTTGTCGCAAAGCACCATGCTTACGTCGACGATACCGAAGAGCAGCATCAGCAGGAACGGCAGCACCAGTACGAACTCGAGCGAGACGATGCCGCGCGCGTGAGCGCGGGCACCGGGACTGGTGCGCCGGCGTGGTTTCATCGGAGCACTCCGACAGGCGCGACGCTTGCGGCCGACACCGGCTGTGTTTGAGCACCGCCCGCACTGCGTGCATCGCCTGTGTCACGCGTCGCGGTGGCGAGGCGCTCGCGCAGTTGCTCGTAGAAGCGCAGATTATCCTCGGCCGAGTCGGCCGGCATGTCGGTTACCAGGATGCGCTTCGCAGCCTGGTCGTTGCCGAGCAATCCATACGCGAGCGCCAGATTTTCGCGCGCTTGCGGCGGCGCGTCGGGCAGGCCGGCGACATCGAGCAGCACATTGGCGCCTGCGCGTACGTCGCCAGCCAGAATGAGTGACAGGCCGAGATCCGCCTTGAGGCCTGCGACCTCGGGGTGTTGCTGCAAGGCTGCCCGATAGACTGCCTGCGCTTGCGCGTGCTTGCCCTCGAGATCCAGCGTGGAGCCAAGCCCCTCGGCCGCTACCGCTTGCTCCGGATGAGCCGCGAGGAGTACGCGATAGCGCTTCTCGGCCTCGTCGAGCCGTCGCTGGCGCAGCGCGACGCGCGCGAGTCCGAGCATGGCGCGCGCGTCATCCGGCGCTACGACTGCAACCCGCGCATAGAGGACGCCAGCGCGCGCGAGGTCGCCAGTCTGATACATCGCATCGCCGAGGCCGAGCTGCGCAGCTTTCGATTGCGGATCGGTTTTCAGCTGCTTTTCGAAAAGCGACACGGCAAGCTGCGTGTCGCCGGCCTCGAGCGCGCTTTCGGCAACATGCATGTCGGCCTGCGCATCGGGCAGATGCGTGGCGGCAGCAGGCTGTGGCGTCACGAAGTGATTGCTAGCGCATCCCGTGGCGAGCAACGCCGCGGCCAGCGGTGCCAGGAGCGCGACACGTGTCGTGCGCGCAAGCGTCGGAAGAGATGGGTTCAATTTCAACTCCAGAAACCTTGAAGCGCTCAATGGCCGTGAAATACGGCCATGATTCGAATCGCCGCCGGCCCCGCCGCAATGAGCGAGACGGTCGGCATGATGAAGAGCATCATCGGCATCACCATCTTCGGTGCGAGCTTGGCGGCCTTTTCCTCGAGCGCGACCATCTGCATGGCCCGCTCGGTGCGTGACAGGGTGCGCAGCGATTGAGTGACCGGCGTGCCGTACTTTTGCGACTGCACCAGCGTGGTCACCAGCGCGCGCATCGTGGACAGTCCGACTCGAGCCGACATCGCATTGAGCGCCTGTGAAGAGTCGCCGCCGATACTGAGTTCATCCGCTGTTACGCTGAACTCATCGGCAAGCGGCGGGCAGATGATGCGCAGCTCGCGCGCCACGCGCTTGATGGCAACGACGAGACTATTGCCGGCATTGGTGCAGACGACGAGCAGGTCGAGCGCGTCGGGCAGCGCGGCGGCGATCGCTTTGCGACGATGCCGGATGAAGAATGCGAGCGCATATTCCGGCAGCATCATGCCGACGACGAATGCGCCCGCCATCAGCAGCGCACGCACCGCAAATATCTGGCCGACCTTGGGCAGATGCCCGCCGAGTGCGATGGCACCGAGCGCAAGACAGGCTCCCGCGACGATCTTGAGCCCCGCGATGACGGCGACTGCGCGCCGGTCGCGAAATCCCGCGCTGGCAAGGCGAGTGGCCAGTTTGGCGCGGTCTTCGGCTTGCACGACAGGCATGCGTTCACCGAGCGCGGCGAACCGCCTGGCGAAACGCTGCGGCATGCGCTTCGCGACGTCGGCAGGCGCGCTGTTATCGATGCCCACGCGGCCCACCGCTTGCCGTGTGCGCTGGACAATGCGTGCGCGCGGACTCGAATCGCGCCGGACCAGCCACAGGGTGAACGCTGCAAGCAGCAAAAGCAGGGCGCCATTGCGCCAAAGGTCGGCGTTCATCATCGCGAAGTGTCCAGGTTCGAAATCTTGTTGATGAGCCACAGTCCGATCGCGAGCAGTACGGCGCAAAGGGTGAGAATCTTGTGTCCGGCCCGGGTATGGGTGAGCGTGTCGAGATAGGGCCGATTGACGATATAGAGAACGGCCATGATCGTGAACGGGACGGCTGCGATCATCTTGCTGGCGAGCCGCCCCTCCGCCGTGAGCGCCTTGCTCTTTGCCCGGATGTCGCGCCGCGTGCGCACGATTCCCGAGAGGTTCTCGAGCGTATCGCCAAGATTGCCGCCCGTCTCGCGCTGCAGGTTCAGGCAGACGGAAAAGAACGAGAAGTCGGCGAGCTTCAGGCGCACCGCTGCCTGTTCGAGCACCTCCTTCAGGTCGGCTCCAACGAGCAGAGCATCGCCCATGGTGCGAAATGTCGTCCGCACCGGCTCTTCACTTTCGACCCCCGCGACGCAGATGGCCTGCACAACGGGAATGCCGGCGCGCACCGCGCGAATGATGAGGTCGATCGTATCGGGAAAGACGGCGAGAAAGCGTTTCTTGAAACGCTCGATCAACCCGCGGTAGGCCCCACGCACGATGAGAACGGGAATGACGATGCAGGCGAGCACGCGCAGCGCCGGCCCCACAGGAGCGAACGCCGTGCCGACTATCGATCCAATGAGTGCCGCGATCGCGATGAGATACATCGCGCGAACACCGCCCTGGCCACTGACCGTGCGTATCCGTTCGTGCCAGGCCGAGATGACGGCGAAGAGTGCGTCCTGGTCGGCGAGGCGGCGCTTGGGCTGCAGTAGCTGCTCCTGAAGACTCGCGTCGCGCTCGGCGCGGGAGGCCTTGCTTGCGTCGCGCACCGCCTCCACTCGGGCACGGATGCGCGTGCGCGGATGCTGGCGTGCAATGCTGCGCAGCGCTTGCACGATGAGGCCCCCGACGACGAAGGCAAAAAAAGCGCCGAAGCCGATTACGTCCGCGGATCTCATGATTGCATCGCCGAGAGCAGTGCCTCTTCGAGGCCGAAGTAAGCTGCGCGTTGTGCGAACACCGGGCGCAGCGACGAACACTCGAACATCCCGCGCACCTGCTCCTCATAAGCGGTGCCGTTGTAGCGGAACACGAACAGGTCCTGTGTGATGACGACGTCTCCTTCCATGCCCGCGATCTCGGTCACATGGGTCACGCGCCGCACGCCGTCGCGCATGCGCTCGACTTGCAGGATCAGGTGGACGGCGCTGGCAATCTGTCTGCGGATCGACAAGAGCGGCAAATTGCCGTTGGCCATCATCACCATGCTCTCGAGTCGAGTGATCGCATCGCGCGGGGTGTTCGCGTGAATCGTCGTCATCGATCCGTCGTGCCCTGTATTCATCGCCTGCAAGACGTCGAATGCTTCCGTGCCGCGCGTCTCGCCGAGGATGAGCCGGTCCGGGCGCATACGCAGCGCATTGCGAACGAGGTCGCGCTGGGAGACTCCGCCGAGGCCTTCGCTGTTTTCGGGCCGCGTCTCGAGGCTGACGACGTGCGGCTGCTGCAGTTGCAGCTCGGCGGCGTCCTCGATCGTGACGACGCGCTCGGTTTCGTCGATGAAGCGCGAGAGCGCATTGAGCAGCGTGGTCTTGCCGGAGCCCGTGCCGCCGGAGATGATGACGTTCAGGCGGCACGCGGTCGCGATACGCAGCACGTCCACCATCTGCGTCGAGATATTGCCTTGCTGCGCCATCCGGCCGAGCGTGATGTTGCGTTTGGCGAACTTGCGAATCGAGATCGATGCCCCGCGCAGCGCGATCGGCGGCAGCACGACGTTCACACGGCTGCCGTCGGCAAGACGTGCATCGACCATCGGGCTGCTTTCGTCGACGCGCCGCCCGATTGCCGCTGCGATGCGCTGCGCCACGTTGATGACGTGCGCGTTGTCGCGGAACTTGAGTGCCGTCAGTTCAAGGCGGCCGCCACGCTCGACGTAGACCTGGTCCGGTCCGTTCACGAGAATATCGGTGACGCGTTCGTCCGCGAGCAGGGGCTCGATTGGCCCAATGCCGAACATGTCGTTGAGAATCTCGTCGACGACGAGGGTCTGCTCGGCCAGTGTCAGCGACAAACGCTCGCGCGCGGTCGTCTCGGCCGCGATCTGTTCGACGCCCGTGCGGACCTCGCTGCGCGACATCGTCAGCGCAGCCGACATATTCATCGACGCAAACACGGCCGAACGAATCGCCTTGAACGTCTCGGAGCGGATCAGCGCTTCATTGCGGTCCGCGGCGCAAAGGCTCGCTGAGGCGGGTGCGCTGGTCAACGAAGGCAGTGACGTCTCGTGCTTGCCCGCTTCCGGCTCGGCTGCCGCGGGGTCGGGAACCGGGTTCCGCGGCTCGTCGCGATCGGCGACTGACGGGTTTGTCGCGAGCGTGTTGCGGCGGCCGAACATCATTTCGCCCTCCGAGGGTGCAACAGGCGCTTGTACCACGGCTCACGAGCGACAGCCGTTTCGCTGCCTGTTATCGCATTGGCCAGCGACACGATTGCCGTTGCGAACGATGAGCCTGTCGAATGGGCAAGCCTTTCTGCTTCACCGAGGTTTTCAGCGAGAGCCAGGCGCTCCGGCTCGTAGGGCAGTGAGTGCACAGACCCGCGTGCGAGCGCGTTGACGAAATCGTCCTCGCGAACGCGCCCGGACACGGGCTGCCGTGCTGCGTTGAGCAGCACCGTGATGGCGGGAGCGGCGTCGAGGGTTTGCGCAAAACGGCAAAGCCGCGCAGCTTCGCGCGCCGAATGCACGGAGAAGTCGGCCACCACGTGGATCGTCGAGCTGGCATCGAGGGCTTCCTCGACGACTCTGCCCGCGCGCCCGGGCAAATCGAGCATGATGTAGTGGAAGTGGCGCTTGAGCATCGTCACAAGCTCGCTCAGCGCACCCGAGCGCAAGGTGAACTCCTGGTTGTACGGGAGCTCCGACGCAAGCACGAGAAGTCGATCGCTCTGTGCGACAAAGGCCTGATTGATCAATTGCTGATCGAGTCGCTGCGGGTTTTGCAGCAGCTCGATCAGCCCGTTGTTGGCGCTGATGCCGAGCATCGAGGCGGCCGCGCCACCATACGGGTCGAGATCGACATAGGCGATTCGGCGCCGCGTTTTGTCGGCAAGGTGGGAAGCGAGGGCAGTGGCGATCGTCGTGACGCCCACGCCGCCCCTCGCGCCAACGAATGAGAGCACCTTGCCCATGCGCGCCGACGTACCGCCGTCGGTGGACGTCAGCGCCCGCCGGACGAGTTCCGCGGTGAGCGGCTTGACGAGATAGTCCTGCACACCAACGTGCAGCAGGCTGCGAAAGAGCCCGACATCGTTGCGCTCGCCAACGACGATGACGGTGACAGAAGGGTCGACGACCTCGGCGAGCCGTGTCAGATCTGAAATCGGCATCGTCGATCCCGTCACATCGACGATCAGGTAGCGCGGCGACTCCTTCAGTGAAGTCATGATGGCGATCGCATCGTCGAGCGAGCCGGTCGTGATGTGTGAGGTGGCGATGCCCTGATCGACGACCACGCTCTTCACGACCTCAATGCTTTGCTCATCAGCAACGACGGCGATGAGTTTCTCGGCGCCGGACGGTTGCGCCCGGCGTTTGAGGATGTTCGATTCGAAAACGCCCATGCGTGCAATCCCCGTGATCAATTTCCAGACGACGAGCCCGTCGTCGATGTCGAGCTCGGCGAAGACGGCGAACTCGTCGAGGATGACGAAGAACTCGAAGAGTCCGAGCTCAGCGGTATCGCCCGGCCTTCATCGTAGCGGCGTACCGCGCTTGCAGCGAGCGGCGCGTCTGCACCCGCGTAGGGCACGGGCGCCACGAGGTCGGTTGGCCGCGCGAGCATCGCGGCCAGATTCGAGTAGGTCGCGCAGCCGAACGCCACGCCGGGCCGTGCGAAACCGGCATCGCGCATGCCGGAGCGCTGGGTCATCGATTCGCACGCCGGTGGCGTCGTGCGTCCGCCGTCGCCGGGCGTAAAGCCGATCACCGATGGATCTGGCATGCCGATCGGCGGTTGCGCTGACATGCACGACGTGAGGCCGGCACTGGCCATACCGGCGAAAATCGTGGCAATGAGGGAGAGCCGGGCTTTCATCGTGGTTCCCATGTGAATATCAATAGACGAAGCCTGCTGCGCCAACGAGGCGCGGCGAATTGCCCGCAAGCGGGTCGATCGAAAGCGACTGGCGCACGGCGAATTCGATGTCGCTGCTCGGGGTGATGACATCGTCCAGCGCGCCGCGCAGTTGGCCCGGTCCTGTCGGCCCGACGATATACGGTGTCACGATGACGACGAGCTCCGACTTGTTGTTCTGGTATTTCTTCGACGAGAACAGCTTGCCGAGAATAGGCAGCTCGCCGAGGCCGGGAAGTTCGGATAGCACGTCGCTGGTCGAGCTCTGCAGGAGTCCGCCGATGGCGAAGCTCTGCCCGCTTGATAGCTCGACAGTGGTCTCCATGCGGCGCACGGACAGCGCCGGGACCACGATCGAGTTCAACGTGATGCTATTGGCCGAATCGATCTGGCTAACCTCGGGTCGTACATTGAGGCTGATACGGTTGTCGGCAAGGACAGTCGGCGTGAAGTTCAGCGCGACGCCGTAGGGCTTGTACTCGATCGTGATCGTGCTCGTCGTGCCGCTCTGCGGCACGGGAATCGGCAGCTCACCGCCGGCGAGGAAGCTCGCCGTCTGGCCCGACATCGCCGTCAGGTTCGGTTCGGCGAGCAGCGTCAGCAAGCCTTCCTCGTCGAGCGCGTCAAGCACGCCTTCGATCGTCGTCTTGCCGGCCTTGAAGCCACCCAGCACCGAGAACGCACCCGTGGACTGAATGTTGAACAGATTCGTCGTCGCGTCGAAAATTGCACGCCCGTTGAACAGCCCGCCGAAGAAATTGCCGCCCGCCCCAATGGCATTCCAGTTGATACCGAGCTGCTGCGTGATGTTGCGATCCACTTCGGTGATGCGCACGCGCAGCAGCACCTGGATCGGGTGGGCGATCGAGAGGCGATTCACGATCTGCTCGTTGGCGTGAAGATATGGCTGCAGCGTCTGGACGATGGCATCGGCATCCGCCGCGCTCGGCACCGCTCCGCTTACCATCAATGAACCGGGCGCGCCCGACACCGTGACCGCGAGTTTGGGGAAGCGCGCGTCGAGCAGACGCTGAATCGAAGCCGTATCCGTCGACACACTGATGGTCTTGCGCAGAATTTCCCGATTGTTCGGGCCAATTGCAAAGAGTGTCGTCGTGCCGGACTTCTTGCCGAGCACGAAAACCGAACGCGGCGTCGGCACATGGACGTCGGCAACGCTCGGGTCGGCGACGAAGACGGCAACGGCGGGCTGCGGCAACTCGATCAACGTACCACTGCCTGCCGCGACGGACAGCACATCGGCGGGCTGCGCGGGCTCTTTCGCGCATGCCGCCCCCGCACCGGGGCCAACTAGCGTAGCAATGGCAAGCAGCCCGGCGAACATGGCAGTGGCGGCAAAACGGCCGCCTGCGCGACGCCGTGCGCAGTGTGAAAACAGCTTGCCGTGTGTGAGGCTGAACATGGGTCGTCCTATGATCCTGCGGAGGTGGCGGGAGCTGCATCGGCGCGTGCGGGCGTGGCGGGCGGCATACCGGTGGGCAGCGGCGGCATGACGCCCGGCGCACCCGTAGACGTGCCGCCGGCCAGATCGCCGTCTGCCTGCTCAACCCGCGAGCCACGGTAGATGACGACATGTGGCGCCGGTGCCGGTGCTTTCCACGAGTGCGGCGCTGCCGATGCGCTCTCGCCGCGCAATGCGCGCGAGACATCGCCGGCCCACACGGGCGCTGTGCGCGTCATCGCGACATCCTCGACATCCGGTACGTGCTTGTCACGCGTGGCAAAACTGCGCAGCGCAAGCGAGAGCGTGCCGAGGTGTGCAGCCACCGTGATCGTCTGGGCGCTCGCCGGCGTGACTTCGATGGTCACGGTGCGAGCGTTCGTGCTCGGGGCGTTGCCCGAGGCGCTGTCGTCATCCTTCGGACGGCGGAACGCTGTGCCGACCGCGAGCACACGCACGCGCTCGGCGACCGTTTCCGATTCGACCGCGCGCGCGGGGTCGATATGAGCGCCTGTTTCGTTGCGCATCTGCTGGGTCAGCAGGATGTCGACATAATCTCCTGGCTGAATGAGCCCGGCGTTGCCCGACACGTCGTCAACGGCCACCGAGATCGCGCGCATGCCGGGCTTGAGAGCAGCGGCGAGAAAACCGGGGGCACCCGGCAAAATCACGTCGGCAACGCCAAGGGGCGTCCCAGCGCGTACCGCGTGCCGCAGCAGATCGCCTTTGAGGTCTTTCGCGTTGCTATCGTCGGAGGGCGCTTCGACGAGTGCTCCTGCCGGGACCTGGTCGCGTGGCATCGTCTTCCATACAAGGTCCGCGTCGCGCAACAGCAGGCCGTCCGGCAAATCGTCGGCAGCGGCGCGCACGTGCACCATCGGTGAGTGAGGCGTCGCGTGCGGGCTCGATGCGGCAATGAACAACGCGCGGATGATAAATGCGCCAATTGCGGCGATGACAACGAGCGCGGCGAGCTTGATGAAATTTTGCATAGGGGCGGCATTGTATTCAGGCAAGCGGCGCACGACTCGGCAGCAATGACCTTTTGGTGAACTAAACGAAAAACTGCAGCATGGCGAGCGTCGTGCGATGGCCAGCTGTGGGCTGCAGCAAGACTGCGACGGCACCGCCCATCGCGAGCGCCACGCCGTACGGGACACCGCGTGCCGGTGCGATCCAGCCAAGCCACCTGCTCACGCCCGTCAGGGCGGGACTGCGCTGCAAGCCGGCCACTGCGAGCATTGCGAGGGCCACAAACAATCCGCATAACGAAACAACAACCAGCACCGGCCAGGACGCGGGCCCTGCCCAGAGGAAGACCGCGGCGGCAAGCTTTACGTCGCCGCCCCCGAGCCAACCCAATCGAAACATCAATGCAGCCACGGCAAACGACGCCGCGCACGCAGCCACATGGACGTCCAATGACGCACGGACGCCCCCGGTCATCGCAGCGTCGACGAAATACAGGGCGGCAAACGCGGCCACGACGGGATTTGGCAGACGCCGCATGTGCAGATCGAAACCTGCGAGCATGACGAGGGTCATGCAGGCACCCGCTTTCACTACAGCCAGGGGTAACATCGTTTGCCTCTGCTCCGAGCACGGGCGGCTCTGGCTAGCACGTGCCCGTGCTGCGCCGGAACATCAAGACTACTTGGCCATATTGGTGGTTACGCTTCCAAGCAGAGTGTTGAAGAGGCCCGTGAGGCCAGTCGTACTACTAGTGCCCGACAAGTACGTGCCGACCAGGCCGAGGGCAATGACGACGATGCCGCCAAGAACCGCATATTCCAGCGAGCTGACGCCGCGCTCGTCGCGCGAAAGGGAACGGATAAAACGCAGCATGGGAAGACTCCTTGTTAAGTAACGCCTGCATAACAGGCTTGCCGGGCCGATTGGCCACACAGGAGGATCGACTCATCCCCCGAACCCCTCTAACGGCAATTGGCCGGCAAGCTTGAGGCCACTGCGCGTGAACTGGGATCCGGTGTAGGCGCCCTTCCTTGATGCAAATCGTATTGCGGATCGGAGCGATGCGATCGGTCGAATAGAGGCGGAAAGGGGCGCCAGTCTTTGCCTTATAAAGGCCTTTCAAGTCAGATGATTACGCCAACATTACGGCACAAGCGATCGCCTGGATGCAGCAACGACCATGTGCGAAATGAGAGCGGGCACTGTCGCGGTCGAAGGCCATACGCTCAAGAAACAATGCGGATTCCTTATTTAATTTATGAACAGAAGGCAACCGCGGCACCGCACTCGACGCCCTCGCCTTTCGTCTGACCTTTGCGGGTGATCAGCCCGAGTCGGCATGCGCCTACAAATAAGTGCGCACCCAGCATTGCCATAACCTCGCCACATTGCACGCTTCTCAGTGCGGCGACAATCTGCCGGAAAGAAGCCGATTTCGCCGTCATGCTGATCGCTGTCGCGCCCGGCCGGGTCGCGAAGAACGCGCTCCATGCGTAGCACACGGGCTCGCGACCGGCGTTGGAGCAACCGCGACGCACGCCGGTGCGACCGTGTCGGCTCCCGGTCGCACCGACAGCAGGCCGGTTGCGCAACCTGGCTCAAAACTAGAAAAATCTTCCAGAAAATGATCAATGTGCGCACGCTTTTGGAAACACTTTTCATTCTGACAGAACTAAGCTTGCCGTCAGTCGAGTCGCATTCGTAGCCGTGAGCGGCGCGCCCCGATCCACGCGCGAAACCTGCGCTTTTCACGCGGCGATCGGCGCTCAAGCATGAAATCGCTACATCGATTCTTATTCTTACCAACGGAGACAAAGATGAAGTCGTTCAAACCGCTGTTCACGTCAGCACTGGTCACCGCACTACTCGGTGTCACGACCGCATCCGTGCATGCGGCCGACCTGCTCGACACGGTGAAACAAGCCGGTGTGCTGAAGGTCGCGCTCGAAGGTACCTACCCTCCGTTCGACTACCGCAACAGCGACGGACAGCTCGAAGGCTTCGACGTCGACGTCGCGAAGGCGGTCGCCGCGCGGCTCGGCGTCAAGCCTCAATTCGTCACGACCGAATGGAGCGGGATTCTCGCCGGCCTGCAGGCTGGCAAGTTCGATGTGATCGTCAACCAGGTGGCGATCACGCCAGCTCGCAAACAGGCGCTCGACTTCAGCCAACCGTACGTCTACTCGGGTGCGCAGCTTCTGCAGCGCGAGAAGGATTCGCGCGCGTTCAAGTCGCTCGACGACCTGAAGGGCCACAAGGTGGGTGTCGTGCTCGGCAGCAACTATGCGGAGCTCGTGAAGGCCGTGCCCGCGGTTGGCGCGCAGACTTATCCCGGCGATGCGGAGATGCTGGGCGATCTCGCAACGGGCCGAATCGATGCGGTCGTGAACGACCACCTGATGCTTCCGTACCTGATCAAGAACTCGCACCTGCCACTGCGCACGGGCAACATGATTCCGGGTGCCGACACGCAGATGGGCATTCCGTTTCGCAAGGGCAATCCCAGGTTTGAGAAGGCGATTGACGACGCGCTCGCAGCAATGCGCGAGGACGGCACGTTGAAGAAAATCTCGATGCAGTGGTTTGGCACCGACACGACGACCCCCAACGTACATTGACCGACATAGTCCGTGCCCGCGCCGGCCCCCCGCTGGCGCGCCCGGACATAACCTGGAGACAAGTTCATGGAAGCGTTCGACCTGATCGTTCAAAGCCTCCCCGTGCTCGCAAAGGGCGCGGTACTTACGATCAAATTCGCCGTTGCGTCGATGGTGCTGGGTTTGATCGTCGGCCTGCTGGTCGCGATCGTGCGCATTGGCAACAACCGGAGCCTCGCCGCGATCGCGCAGGGTTACGTCAGCCTGATGCGCGGCACGCCGCTCCTCGTGCAGATGTTCGTCGTCTACTACGGGCTACCAGGCATCGGCATCTCGCTCGATCCGACTTCCGCCGGCATCCTCACGCTGACGCTCAACGCGGGCGCGTATCTGTCCGAAAGCATGCGCGGCGCGATCCTCGGCATTGGTCGTGGCCAGTGGGCCGCATCGCACAGTCTCGGCTTCACGCACGTGCAGACGCTGCGCTATGTGATCTGCCCGCAGGCGCTTCGCCTCGCGGTGCCGAGCCTCGGGAACACGCTGATCAGCCTGGTCAAGGATACGTCGCTCGTCTCCGTGATCACCGTGACCGAGCTGCTGCGCTCGACACAGGAAGTGATCGCGTCGACGTTCCAGCCGCTTCCGCTGTACCTTGCGGCCGCGGCGATCTACTGGGTACTGAGCACGCTGCTCGCGCGGCTCCAGGTTCGCATCGAATCGCGCTGTGCGCTACCGGCTGCGCACTGAGGATGCGCCGACCGTCCGGAGCGCGGACGGGCGCGCTTCCCGCTACTAACCCTGCTACCAACGAAGAATCCGAACATGATTACTCTGGATAACGTATCGAAGTGGTATGGCAAGCATCAGGTCCTCAGCGATTGCAGCGCGGCGGTCACGAAGGGAGAAGTGGTCGTCGTTTGCGGTCCGTCCGGATCGGGCAAATCGACGCTGATCAAGACGATCAACGGCCTCGAGCCGTTCCAGAAAGGCTGCATCACCGTCGATGGCGCGCGGCTCGACGATCCATCGGTGAAACTCGCGCAGCTACGTGCGCGCGTCGGCATGGTATTTCAGCATTTCGAACTGTTTCCGCACCTTTCGGTGCTCGACAATCTCACGCTCGCGCAGGCAAAAGTGCTCCGCCGCACGAAGGACGAGGCGCGCGATATCGGGCTGCGTCTGCTCGACCGGGTCGGACTGAAAGCGCACGCGCAGAAGTTTCCCGGTCAGATGTCGGGCGGGCAGCAGCAGCGCGTGGCAATCGCGCGCGCGCTGTCGATGAATCCCGTTGCCATGCTGTTCGACGAGCCGACGTCCGCGCTCGACCCCGAAATGATCAACGAGGTGCTCGACGTGATGGTCGAGCTCGCACGCGAAGGGATGACGATGGTCTGCGTCACGCACGAGATGGGGTTCGCGCGCAAGGTTGCGCATCGCGTGCTCTTTATGGATCAAGGCGTGATCGTTGAAGACGCGACGAGCGATGCGTTTTTCCACGCGCCACGTGCCGAGCGGGCACGCGACTTCCTCGACAAGATCCTGCACTGATTTCTCACGCGGCGTCAGCCGCCCGGCCCTACTCCTGCAATCCAACACTTTTCCCGGCATGACGACGACACTCTCCACGAGACTCGATTCTTTCGAGCGCCTGAACCTGATTGACACACCGACCCCGCTGCAGCGGCTGCCGCGACTGTCCGCTCACGTCGGCCGCGAAGTCTATGTCAAACGCGACGATTTCACGCCGCTCGCGCTGGGTGGCAACAAGCTGCGCAAACTCGAGTATCTCGGCGCGGACGCCATCCGCCAGAAGGCAGACGTACTCGTGACGGCGGGCGCCATCCAGTCGAATCACGTCCGGCAAACCGCCGCGCTCGCAGCGAGGCTCGGCCTCGACTGCGTTGCGTTGCTCGAAAACCCGAACGGCACCACATGCGACGACTATTTGCACAACGGCAACCGACTGCTGCTCGATCTGTTGCGCGTGCGCGTGCACGACGTTGACAGTCTCGACGACGCGGATCAGCAGCTCGAAGCTACTGCGCAGCAATTGCGCGACGAAGGCCGCCATCCGTACGTGATTCCGATTGGCGGGTCAAATGCGCTCGGTGCGCTTGGCTACGTGCGCGCAGGCCTCGAGCTTGCCCGGCAGGCTCGTGCGGCGGGACTGGACTTTTCGGCCACCCTGCTCGCGTCCGGCAGCGCGGGGACGCATGCCGGCCTCGCGGTCGCACTCTCGCATGCGCTGCCATCGACAGCCGTGATCGGCGTGACCGTCTCGCGTACGGTGGCGGCACAGCATCCGAAGGTCCAGAATCTCGTTGAGCGCACGAGCGAACTGCTCGACATCCCCGCGCCAGCCGGATTGCGCATCGACCTGTGGGACGACTATTTTGCGCCGCGCTATGGCGAACCCAATCGCGCCGGCATGGACGCGGTGCGTCTGCTCGCACAAACCGAGGGGCTGCTGCTCGATCCCGTCTATACGGGCAAGGCGATGGCCGGCCTGATCGACGGCATCGCGCGCGGCCGTATCGAAGCGGACGGGCCGGTGCTGTTTCTGCACACGGGAGGCGCCCCCGCGCTGTTCGCGTATCCCGATGCATGCAGGAGCCATTGACACGAAAGGCAGGCCGTTGCGTCAGCAATAAATCGCGTGCCAGGTGCCGACGACCATCGGCACCTGGCACGTTTGCCTTATTCCTTCACGACATAATCAAGTGGCAGCGCGGTCGTCCGCTTGATCACCTCCATCGAGAACGACGAGCTCACGTCCAGCAACTCGACGCTTTTGATGAGCCGCTTGTACACGCTGTCATAACCGGCGATATCTGGCACGACCACCTTCAGCAGGTAGTCGATCTCGCCACTCATCCGGTAGATCTCGAGAATCTCTGGAATCGCCCGTACCGTTTCGATGAAACGGGTCGTCCACGCATCGCCATGCTGGTTCGAGCGCACCATCACGAACGCCGTGAGTCCCAGTTTCAGCTTGGTCGGATCGCACAGCACGACCTGCCGGCAAATCACGCCTTCGTCGCGCAGTTTTTGCAGTCTTCTCCAGCATGGCGTGGGCGACAGATTCACCGCCTTGGCCAGATCATTGAGCCCAATCGTTGCATCAGCCTGAAGCAGGGCGAGCATCTGCGCATCGCGTTTGTCCATATTGCCTCTAAGTTAGGAATTTTTTCCAATCCTATCGTAATTGGCGACATTCTTTGAAAACAATTTTCGCTACTGTGCAATTAACATGTCTTCACACAAAGCGATTGCCGCCACCATGCGGCGACGCTCGATTCGCCCCGATTGAACCGTCGACAAAGGGATCTCATCTTGAACGCCACGTATTCGACAGAAACCGTCCTGGCCCATGAAGGCCGCGCGCACAATCAGCTCGGAGCGCCGGTCAATCCGCCGGTCTACCGGCAGTCGACGCTGCTCTTTCACAGCCTCGAAGCGCTGAAGACAGCGAGCGGCACGCCCAACGCGTATGGACGAGGCGGCAGCCCTACCACGCGCGCACTCGAGAACGCGCTTGCCCGCCTGGAAGGCGCGTATCGCGCGATGCTCACGCCCAGCGGCCTCAGCGCGATCACGACGTCGCTACTGGCGCTTCTCGGGCCCGGCGATCATCTGCTGATGACCGACTCCGTCTACGATCCGACCCGCTCGTTTTGCGCGGAGACGCTCGCGCGTCTCGGCATCGAAACAACGTATTACGATCCGTCGATCGGTGAGGACATCGAAACACTCATGCAGCCCAACACGCGCGCGGTGTTTGTCGAGTCACCTGGCTCATTGACGTTCGAGGTACAGGACATTCCGGCGATCAGCCGGATCGCGCATCGCCACGGCGCCATCGTCCTGATGGACAACACCTGGGCGACACCGCTTCATTTCCGTTCATTCGAGCACGGCGTCGACGTGTCGATTCACGCGGCGACAAAGTACATCTCGGGACACTCCGATGTGATGATGGGCGTGATCCTCACGACCGAGACGTTGTTTCCGAAGATCAACCGCTTCTATCGGCAGCTCGGGATGACCGTGAGTGGCGACGACGCGTATCTCGCGCTGCGCGGCCTGCGCACGCTGTCGGTCCGGCTCGAGCGGCATCAGCGCAATGCCCATGAGCTGACGCAATGGCTCGCACAGCAGCCAGAAGTCGCGCAGATTCTCTATCCCGCGCGGCCGGGGTCGCCCGGACACGCGTTGTGGCGCCGCGATTTCACCGGCGCGAGCGGCCTGTTCGGCGTCGTGCTGCACCCGCAATCCGATGACGCGATGCGCGCGATGCTCGACGGCATGACCTGTTTTGGCATGGGCTATAGCTGGGGGGGCTTCGAAAGCCTCATCCTTCGATCCAGCGCAGCACGCTATCGCACAGCAACCCAATGGCCATGGGACGGTCCGCTGCTGCGCATACACGCGGGCCTTGAACATCCCGACGACATGATCGCTGACCTCGAAGCCGGATTTGCGCGGCTGCGCGCCGTCGCTTCGGTTCAGGCGGAAGTGTGACCCACCGTAAGTACACCTTCAAGTTTCGATATTCCACCCAGTGAGGCAACCATGAAAGACAAGCTTTTCATTCTCCGTCCGGGCTTCTTCAGCGGTTCAGAGGGACCGTTCTACTGCGGCGACGCCGTTTCCGTCGAGGGTTTGCTGAGCTTCTTCCCTCAGCTTCGCGAAGCCGTCGACGTCGAGTACATCGACGCACCGCGCCCTCGCAACGCGATCATCGACCTGATCGGCGAAGGCAACCAGTCCGCGCCAGTTATCGTGCTCGGTAGTGGTCAGACGTTGAAGGACACCTCCGTGAGCGTTCAGGAATCCAACGGAACGCGCTTCATTAACGCCCCCGACGACATCCGGCGATATCTGTCTTCCCAGTATGGCGTCGCGCACGCGTCGTGAACGACAACGCATGTTTGCGCGTTCGTTGAGTGAGGCCGGTCGCGCCCGGAAACGAAGGGACTTCTGGCGACAAACCTGGTCGGCCGCGCTCAATTGAGACCGCTACCCGTCGCGTGCTCCTGTACAGGAGCACGCAATGCCATCGCCGGAAATCTGCAAGGTGAAGATCCGGTCATCGAAGTATCTGAACAATCTGATCGAACAGGACCATCGAAACATCAAGTCCAGGACAAACGTGATGCTCGGCTTCAAACGGTTCCGGAATGCCGCGACGACGATTTCAGGCATCGAGTTGATTCATCGCATTCGCAAGGGGCAGTTCGATCTCTGCGATCTCGGGCTCAATGTCACGGCGGCACCCTCTGTCTGGAATGCCATCCTCGTCAATCAGTAAGGCGTCCATATCTATAGCATTCGGATCAACCGGGCCAGCTATTTGCACCGGAGCCACCATCGACCCGCGGCGCCAGGAAAACGCCAACTTTACTTCGGCAAACGCCATTAGACGGCTGGCCTACACCTGCAACTGGGCGCTCCTCCTGAGCACCTTGGTCAGCGTGGCGTAGTAGACGATTCCGACCGCCAGCCAGACTGTGCCCAAAATCCAGGTGTCGCGGCCCATCGAATAGAGCACGTATGCGAGGATGCAAAAACCAACGCTGGGGATCAGCAAATGCTCCACATACTTCTTCGACTTCTTTCGAAGAACGAAGTGATTGACTACGGAGACATGGAGCACCAGAAATCCGGTCAGCGCGCCGAAGTTGACGAATGAAGTGATCGTGTCGAGCTTGTTCATGAAGGCGATTGACACGACCAACGAGACGAACGCCACGAGAACAATGGCCACATACGGCGATTTCGACTTCGCGGAGACCTTTGCCAATGCCATCGGCAGTTTCCGGTCGCGCGCCATCGAGTACAGAATGCGTGCGATCGAAGCGGTGGAGACAAAGGAGTTGGCAATGCCCCACGCGATAACGGTCGACCACGAAGTCAGGCGGTTCAGCCAAGCCCCTCCGGCGTATTGCGCGGTTTCATAAAACGCCGTATCCAGGGACTTGAACTTGATGCCCGTCGAGAGGTCGGCGGCAATCCAGGTTTGGAGAATGAACAGCGCACCGGCGAGAAACAGCGAGGCCAGCGTCGCGCGGCCCACCGAATCACGCTTGCCTTCGGCGACCTCTTCGGACATGGTCGAGATCGCGTCGAACCCGAGGAACGAAAGCGATGCCACCGATACCGCGGCAAAGATCATTCCGATATTGAACTTGTGGGGTTGAAACAACGGTGCAAGGGTCAGCCGTCCTGCCCCGAGGCCTTCGACATACAGTGCGCGCAACCCAACGACGCAGAAAATGGCGACCACGGCAAGCTGCGCATAGAGCATCAGCTTGCTCGCACGCGCGGTGAACTCGACGCCGCACAGATTGACACCGGCGCCAGTGAGCGTGAATACCACGATCCAGATCCACCTCGGCACCTCGGGAAACATCGGCGCCAGTGCGGCGGCGCTCGCGATGTACAGCAGCGACGGGATCAGGATGTAATCCAGCAGGATCAACCACCCCGACAGGAACCCGACCGTTTCGCCAATGCCTCGTTGCGCATATGTATAAACCGAGCCGGCCAGGGGGAAGTCCGACGACATCGCCTTATAGCTCATTGCCGTGAAAAACATCGCGATCATGCCAACGACGTACGCGAGCGCGACCATTCCGTTCGCGGCATCGGCGACATAGCCATAAATGCCAAACGGTGCGACTGGGATCATCCAGACGAGACCGTAGATAACCAAATCCTTGAAAGTCAGCGCTCTCTTGAGTTCCTGCTTGTACCCAAACTCTTCGATTGACATTCCCGTCTCCTCTCCTGTCTTCGTTTGATGGCCAGCAGTTCAGCGGCGACCACTGTCTAGTAGTCCAAATTAAATGAATGAGTTCTTGAAGAACTTCGAGCGAATCTTTCAATGCTGGCGGCCTTCGCCTTGCCACGCGACACCGGCCTCGCCTCTCGTCGTCATCTCAACCGACTTTGCACGTTGCATCCTAGCCAGTCAAAAATATTTTTTCAAGATGCAATGTTTGGCACGGTATGAAAAAAATTGTTCATGGCTCGAAGTTTCCTGCCCCGGCCACTCCGTCCCCACGCTCCGCGCATCGGGCCCGACCTGACACATTGATCGGTTTTGTGGCGAAACGCTTCACTTTGTGTTCTATCGACCGACAGTGGCCTCTGGAAAAATGGGGCATTCCTCAACTGATTCGGAGTCGATCATGGCACGCACCCGTCCCACCACGGCCTACCTCAGCGCGGAGAATATCGTCAGGCTGGTCGAGACCGTCGGCCTGAGCCGCTTCTTTGCGGGTGTGGCGTCGCGTATCGAGCGCGACTTTCTGCGTTGGGAGCAGTTCGACAAGAGCGCTCGCGTCGCCTGTCATTCGCGCGACGGTGTCATCGAGTTGATGCCGATCGCGGACGAAAGCGAATTCGCTTTCAAGTATGTGAACGGCCATCCGAAGAATACGGCGACCGGTTTGCCCACGGTCATGGCGTTCGGCGTGCTGGCCGACGTGCTCACGGGCACGCCCGTGTTCCTCTCCGAGCTGACGCTCGTCACCGCCATCCGTACGGCCGCGATGTCGGTCGTGGCCGCCCGCGCGCTCGCCCGCCCCGATAGCCGCACGATGGCGCTGATCGGCAACGGTGCGCAAAGCGAGTTCCAGGCACTCGCGTTCCGCGATCTGATCGGGATCCGTACCGTTCGGTTGTACGACGTCGATCCGGCCGCGACCCGCAAGCTCGTCAATAACCTGCGCGGTCGCGGTCTCGAGATCGTGGTTTGCGCCAGTGCGGCCGAAGCGGCCAGGGGCGCCGATATTGTCACGACGGTCACGGCCGACAAGACCAACGCCACGATCCTCACGGCGGATATGATCGAGCCCGGCATGCACATCAACGCCGTTGGCGGCGATTGTCCCGGTAAAACCGAGCTCGACCGTCGTGTTCTGGAAATGGGGCCGGTCTTCGTTGAATTCGAGCCGCAAAGCCGGATCGAGGGCGAAGTGCAACAGATGCCGGCCGATTTCCCGGTCACCGAACTCTGGCGCGTGCTGGCCGGCCAGGCCGGTGGCCGTGAGCATGCACAGCAAGTCACGGTGTTCGATTCCGTGGGCTTCGCGCTCGAAGACTACTCGGCCCTGGCATTCATGCGCGACGCGGCGTCCGAATACGGCATCGGTGAAGCGCTCGAGCTGATTCTGACCGCGGAAAATCCCAAGGACCTCTTCGGCGCGCTGCGCGTTGCCGAGCACACGGACTCCGTCGCCGCAGCCGCATAAGCGCGACTACGCCAGGGGCGTCGCCCTCATCTTTCCCCACACGCTCGATTCGCCAGCCTTCGGGCCGGCGCGAGCCGCCCCACGACAATCGGCGCGGGGCGCTTCCCCCTTTCTCCTCCTCTGCGCCGTCCGCAGCTTCGCGCCTGATTTGCGCCGGCGCGACCTATCCCGTCTCTCCCCGATTTAATTTAGCATCACGAAACAAATGCCTGGATCCTTGCGTCGTCGCGCGTCCAAACCCACCCGCGTACAGACCGGGCATAATATCCGGGTCGAAATAATTTTTCAATTAGCCCAATTCCTGTCGATATGAAAGAAAACGATCAATCGCTTCTCTTCAGGCTGAGAGACACGCTGCAGACGCTCAGTCCAGCGGAAAAGCGCGTTGGCATGGCCCTGATTGCCGACTACCCGATTACCGGATTGAAGACCGTCACCGAGATCGCGGAAGCGGCGGGGACCAGCCCCGCAACGGTCTCGCGCTTCGCGGAGGCTCTGGGTTTTACGGGTTTCCCCGAGTTACAGCGCGCACTTCACAAAGACGTGGCGGCCCGCTTCTCGTCGCCCGGTTTGCAGTTCGCCAAAACCGCTGAGCGCGCAGGCGAATCGGGACCGCAGCAGATGGCGGCCATGTTTGGCACGATGGTCTCGGACACGGTCCGGCATCTCGACCCGCAGGAAGTCCGCAGTCTGGTGGAGAAGCTCATCGACCCGAAGCGCACGATCTACTTCGTGGGCGGCCGGCACAGCCGTGCGCTCGCGCGCTATTTCCAGCAGCAGCTTCATCACCTTCGGCACAAAACGGTCTATTTCGATGGGGTTAACGCGGATGCGATCGACGCGCTGGTCGAGTTCGACTCGCGCACCGTGCTGGTCCTGTTCGACTTCCGGCGCTACCAGCACGACTCGGTGCGCTATGCGGCGGCCGCCAATTCGCGGCGCGCCCACGTCGTGCTGTTCACCGACCCGTATACGTCGCCGGCCATCAAGCATGCTCGCCAGGTGTTCGTCTGCCAGACCGCGACATCGTCGCCATTCGACAGCTACGCCAGCGGCATCGCGCTCATCGACTGCCTCGTGATGGAGCTTACGCTCGCGTTGGGCGAGGAAGGACACCGGCGCATCGACCGTCTCGAGCAGGCGCGCGAAGAGTTCGGCCTGGAATACGTGCTGAAAGACTGAATACGCTCCTGAGCGCGGCCCACGCAGGCATCCCTGCGTGAGCGCGCCTGATGCCGGACGAGGCGGAGGAGCCCGCAGGCCGACTTGAAAAAAATATTTCAAAGACAGTGTTTTTGTGATTTTTGATGAGTTATCATCAAGCTCAAATGACACCCTGCCCGAGCGCGCATCGGCGTTGCCCGAGCCTGCACGGATGTCGCTTGAACGGTTTTTTCACCACTGTCTGCGAGAACCTCAATGTCTGCCAAATCTGGCGAAGCCAGCGATGCTCTGTGTTTTCTCCTGACGAACGACTTCTCGGGTTTGACGCGCGGCCGGGGCTTCCCCGCCAGCGCGCTCGATCAGTTCGTCAAGAGCGGCTGCGGATGGGTGCACGCGAATCAGGCGCTCACGCCCTTCGGCCCCATCGCCGCGAATCATCCGTTCGGGCCATTGGGCGACCTGCGCTTGCGCGCCGATCCCTCCACGCTGGTCCACCACGACGCAGGCGACGGTTCTGAGCCGTTCCACTTCATCCTGTGCGACCTCGTCGACTACGAGGGCAATCGCTGGGATTGCGACCCGCGTTCGCTGCTCCAGTCGGCCATTGAGAAGCTGTTCGAGGAAACCGGCCTGTACGTCAATGCATCGTTCGAGCACGAGTTCATGATGACGAACCTGAGCGAGAACGCGCCGCCGTTCTCGTATCGGGCGTACCGGCTCATCGACAAGCTCTGCGGCAAGATCCTGCGGGCCATGCAGGACGCCGGCACCGGGCCGGAAATGATTCTCCCGGAGTACGGCGCCGGACAGTTCGAGGTCACGATGCAGCCCACCCGCGCACTACGGGCTGCGGACAACGCGGTCATCATGCGCGAGCTGGTAAGAGAGCTCTCCCGGCGCGAGGGCCTGCACGCCACGTTCTCCCCAAAGCTCATCCCGAACGGCGTGGGCAATGGCGTTCACGTTCATTTTGGACTCCTGCGCGAAGACGGCACGCCGTGCAATTACGACGCGCAGGGTCCGGGGCAAATGTCCGCACCGCTCGCGCACTTCTGTGCCGGCATCTTGCGGCACCTCCCCGCGCTCATCGCGCTGACCGCACCGAGCGCCATTTCGAATCTGCGCCTTCAACCGCATCACTGGAGCGCGGCGTTCACGTGTATCGGCGTGCAGAACCGCGAGGCATCCCTGCGCATTTGCCCGGCCGTCAGCGGTGCATCCGCGGAGCGTGCCCATCACGTCGAGTTCCGGGCGGCCGACGCCTGCGCGTCGCCGTATCTCGTCCTGGCGTCGATGATTCTGGCGGGCCTCGACGGCATCCGCAACAAGATCGCCCTGCCCGAGCTGCTGACCGCCGACCCTTCGAGCCTGTCCGAAGCGCAGCGTAATGCCGGCGGCATTCACCCGCTTCCCGGGTCGGTGCCCGAAGCGCTCGCCGAGGTCGACAAGGACCGCGAGCTGAAGAGCTGGTTCAGCGAGGACTTCTGGAATTGCTACCGCGCGATGAAGCGCGCCGAGCTCGGGATGCTCGAAGGTTCGTCAGCCGAAGAGATGTGCACCCGCTATAGCCAGGTCTACTAACCCATCCATTCAACGACCATGCAACACATGAACACCATGCCGGGCGGCCGTGCGCTCGATGAAGCCTTGACGCGCATTCGTCCTTTCGATCCCCGCAAGACCGCGGTGCTCGTGGTCGACGTCCAGAACTCAGAAGTGATTCCCGAGTACGAGACGGATCGGCCGGAATACTGGCGAGCCATTCACGACCGTGCGCTCCCCAACCAGAAGCGGGTCATCGATAGCGCGCGCGCGGCGGGCGCCGAGATTATTTACACCGTCATCGAGAGTCTCACCGCAGATGGACGCGACCGCAGCCTCGATCACAAGCTCTCGAAAATCTTCGTGCCGAAGAATTCGCCTCTGGGCCAGGTCATTGCGCTCGTCGCGCCCGAGCCGGACGACATCGTCTTGCCCAAGACCTCGTCGGGCGTCTTCAATTCCACGAGTCTCGACTATGTACTGCGCAACCTCGGGATCGAGTCCGTTGTCGTGATCGGCTTCGTCACCGACCAGTGCGTGGACATGGCCGTGCGCGATGGCGCGGACCGCGGATACTACATGGTGTGTGTGGGAGACGCCTGTGCGTCTTATACCGAGCAGTCGCATCAGGCCGGACTCAAGGCATTCAAGGGCTATTGCCGGCAAATGAGCACGGCGGAATTCGTCGCGCAATTGCGTTGACGCCATGGCTTGCGCGTTCGCGCAAGCCTCGCCCGACCTTCCGATTTTCAAGGCTACGATTCGTCATGCACCATCTGAGCATTCCTCTCAGGCCGGACGCGCCCGGTTCGACCCTCACGCTGGACGTGTTTTCCTATGGGCCCGAGGAGCCGCAAGGACGTTGCGTCTACGTCCAGGCGGGGCTCCACGCCAATGAGGTGCCGGGCATGCTGGTGCTGTTGCATCTGCGCGAACGCCTTGCCGCTCTCGAGGAAGCGGGCCGCCTGCGGGGCAACGTGGTCGTGGTGCCCTGCGCGAATCCCATTGGCCTGCGCCAGATTTCGCTGGGCCTTCATCACGGGCGTTTCGACGTGGCGAGCGGCCAGAACTTCAACCGGAACTTCTGTGCCTTCCAGCATGAGGTCCTGAACCGTCTCGCTTCGGCCGCCGATCTCGATGAAGCCGCGTTGGCGCGAACCGTCAAGGCCGCAATCAAGGACGCGCTGGGTTCGCTCGAGCCGGCAACGCCGCTGGAAGCGCTCCGCGTCGAATTGATGAAGGCGGCGGCCAACGCCGACATCGTGCTGGATCTGCACTGCGATCGCGAAGCCTGCCTGCACGTCTACGCCAACGCGCATCACCTCGATCAGGCGACCGGCCTGGCCGCGCATCTTGGTGCGCCGCTGGTGCTGCACGCGCTCGAACAAGGCGGCGCGTCTTTTGACGACAACATCGTGTGCGAGTGGCAGAACGTGTACGCCCGTCTTGGCCGAGCGGTCGAGACCGTGCCGGTCTTCGCCGCAACCGTCGAATTGCGGGGCCGCACGGACGTCGGTCATGAACTCGCGGCGGCCGACGCCGACCACCTGATCGCATGGTTCATCGAGCAACGCATTGTCGAGCGTGACGCCGATCGACCGGATTTCGAGCGCCACGTGGAAGTATTTGCGCGACCGCTCAATGGCGTCGAAACGCTGCGCGCGCCAATCGCCGGCGTACTCGTGTACCACGCGAGGATCGGCGCATGGGTCAAGAAGAATCAGTTGATCGCCGAGATCCTCGACCCGACGAACGGCGCCAGCGCGAAACTGTGTAGTACAACCGACGGTTTCTTCTTCGCGCGGGACCACGAGCGCTATGTGAGTGCGGGACACAGCGTGTCCTACGTCGCCGGGGCCAACGCGCTCAAGAAAACCGCGCTCCTTTCTGTCTGATCGACGCAACCCGGGTAGACAGACAGCGCAATGGACGACATCGACCGAAAACTCATCTCGATCTTGCGGGCCGACGCGCGAACGAGCGTCGCCACGCTGGCCACGAAGCTCGGGGTCGCGCGTTCAACGGTCATGCAGCGCATTCGCCGCCTGACCGACGACCGGGTCATCATCGGCTACACCGTGATCCTTCAACCGGAGGCGGAACCTGACCACATCCGTGCGTGGATGGATGTGCAAGTCGAGGGCAATCAAACGCTCGAAGTAATCGCGAACCTCCTGGGCGACCCCAGTGTCGTCGCGCTGCACGATACGAACGGACGCTGGGATCTCCTCGCCGAACTACGCGTCAATTCTCCGGCCGACCTCTCCCGCGCGCTGGAACGCGTTCGACTGATAAAAGGCATTCGGCACACCGAGACGAGTATCTTGCTCAAGAGCTATCGATAGCCAGTACGGCTCCTCAAGCGGACCGCAACCGCGGAGCAATCGCGCAGTCCGGTTATCCAACCTTCCACCAGGACTTTCATTCATGAACCAGAAGCAGGACATTCCCCTTGCGGCACCCTCGGTTCGTTCGTTTCGAGGCGTCGTGAGCGGGCTCGTCTACCTCTTCGAGAACGTGATGCCCGACCCGTTCACGCTGGCGATCTGGCTGACGTTGCTGGTCGGCGCCGCGGCGTACTGTTGGGCGCCGCACGGGGGCGTGCTGACGATTCTGTCGTCGTGGTACGACGGCACGTTCAAGATTGTCGGCTTCGCGTTGCAAATGATCCTGATTTTCGCGTCCGGCTATGCGATTTCGGATTCTCCGCTCGCGCAGAAAGGGCTGCGCGCGCTCGCCGCGACGGCGAGCACGCCAACGCGGGCGGCACTGCTCGTGGTGCCGCTCGTGGCGATCGCGTCGTGGTTCAACTGGGGCGTGGGTCTGGTCGGAGGCGCGCTCCTTGCGCGGGAGATCGCGAAACGCACGCGCGTCGACTTCGCCTGGCTGGTCGCCGCGTGCTACTCGGGCTGTGCGATCGTGACGAATAGCGGGCTGTCGAGTTCGATCGCGCTCTCGCAGGCCTCGCACGGCAATGCGCTGAACCTCGTCGAGAAAGCGACCGGACAGCTCGTGCCGTTGAGCCATACCGTGTTTGCCCCTTTCGTCTATATTCCGACCATCGTGGTAACGGCTGTCGTCACCGCGATCTTCATCGCGATTCATCCGAAGCCGGACCGCATGGTCTGCTTTCCGAAATCGGCCGACACCGAAAGCGATACCGGGGCCGCGCGCGAGCCGGCATCGAGAGCATCGTCATTCGGCGCGCGGCTCGATCGCTCCATCCTCGGCACCGCGATCCTGGTCCTCTTCGGGGCGTCGTACCTCGCCATCGACTGGTCGACGAACGGCTTCAACCTCGGCATCAACACGATGATCCTCGTGTTCATGCTTATCGGCCTGGTGCTGCAGCGCACCCCGATCGCCTACGCCGAATCGATCCGCCGCGCGGCTGGACAGACCGGCGCGATGCTGCTCCAGTTTCCGCTTTATGGCGGCATCATGGGCATCATGACCGGCACCGGACTCGCGTCGGTCATTTCGAGCGGCTTCCTGCTGATCGCCACATCGGCGACCCTGCCGCTCTGGAGCTACCTGAGCTCGCTGGTGATCACGCTGTTCATTCCGAGCTCAGGCGGTCATTGGGCGGTGCAGGGCCCGTTCGTCATTCCGGCGGCGCTTTCGCTGCACGCCGACATCGCGCGCACCTCGATGGGCGTGGCGCTCGCGGAAAATGTGTCGGTGCTGCTGCAACCGTTCTGGGTCGTTCCGGTGGTCGCCATCGCCGGCATTCGCATTCAGCCCGTCATGGCCTACACCTCCATCGCCTTCCTCGTATCGCTCGTGGTGTACGCGGTGGCGCTGGCGCCGGTATTTTGAGTATCGGGCATCGACACGCTCCGCCTGATCAGGGGATAGAAATGACACGAAGCAACGCTCTTGAACGTGTATCCCGCTATTTCGATTCGGGCGGTTTTCTCGCCGACCTCGATCGACGTGTGGGATACCGGACCGAAAGCGAGGAAGTCGATCACGGCGCCACGTTGCTCGAGTATCTGGAACGTGAAATTGCGCCGTCGCTGCACGAGTTGGGGTTCTCGACACGCATCATGGATAACCCCGTCGCCGCGCGCGGCCCATTTCTCATCGCCCATCGTCACGAAGGCGACGATTTTCCGACCGTGCTGAGCTACGGACACGGCGACGTCGTGCGCGGCCACGACTCGCGCTGGCGCGAAGGCCTCACGCCCTGGCGGGTGACGGTTGAAGGAGCACACTGGTTCGGGCGCGGCACCGCCGACAACAAGGGGCAGCACACGATCAACCTCGCGGCGCTGCGCGCCGTGCTCGCGGAGCGAGGCGGCCGACTCGGCTTCAACGCGAAGATGATCTTCGAGATGGGCGAGGAAATGGGGTCGCCGGGGCTTCGAGACGTGTGCACAGCCCTGCGCGACGAGTTGGCGGCCGACGTCTTTATCGCGTCCGACGGCCCGCGAGTCGCGGCTGGACGCCCCACCCTTTTTCTCGGCTCGCGCGGCGTGCTGGGCTTCGAACTGAGCGTCGACCTGCGCGACGCCGCATACCATTCGGGTCATTGGGGCGGCGCGCTGCGCAACCCCGGCGTCGTGCTCGCCAACGCGATCGCGAGCCTTGTCGACGCTCAGGGCAGGATCACGATCGATGCGTTGCGGCCGCCGCCGCTGACCGGGGCGATCAAGAACGCGCTCGCGGAAGTCGAGGTGGGCGGAGGCGACGAAGATCCCGATGTCGACGTCGATTACGGCGAGCCTGGCCTGACGCCGACCGAACGCGTATTCGGCTGGAACACGCTGGAGGTCCTTGCATTCGGGGCCGGCAATCCGGCGAAACCCGTCTACGCGATTCCGGGCCGGGCGAGCGCGATCTGCCAGCTCGCCTACGTGGTGGGCACCCGCTGCGAAGGCGCTGAGGCCGCGATTCGGGAGCACCTCGATCGTCATGGATTTAGCTGTGTCGATTTGCGTATCTCGCTGCACATGCCCGCGACGCGTCTCGACATCGACAATCCATGGGTGCGCTGGGCGTCGAACTCCGTGGCGCGCACGACCGGTCGTGCTCCGGTGATCTTGCCGAACATTGGCGGCGCAGTGCCGAACGATATTTTTGCGGACGTGCTCGGATTGCCGACGTTATGGGTCCCGCATTCGTATCCGGGTTGCAGGCAGCACGCGCCCGACGAACATATGCTCGGCGGCGTCGCGCGCGAGGGATTGCGAATGATGGCGGGCTTGTTCTGGGATCTCGGGGAAGGCTCGGGTCTGCCGGGTGCTTTTCAACGGTAGTTACTGGCGCAACCCGGTGCGCGGCATTCCGACGGTCGAGGCGACGTCCGCGCAATTCCCGCTGCTCACGCCGCTGCAACGGGGTATCGCATATACGGCGTCGAACGGCGGGCGCGAAGCCTGTCTTGCCGCGCAGAACCTGCCGGGCGACTACGACGCCATCATCGCCGGCGACGAAGGCATGAACATCGCCACGCAGGTCACCGCGATGCTGAGAACCGCGTCGCTTGCCGGCTCCGCCGCAATGCCTTCCGCCGCGCAATGGACCGCGGCCTACAATGCGACCGCCGCCCAATGCGGCAACGCCAACGGCGTGATCCTGAACCCGGCGGCATGCGCGCTCGATCCCGCGACGCTGCTGTGCGGCGCGTCGGGCGCACCGACGGCGACCTGCCTGTCGACCGCGCAATTGCAGATCGTCCGCGACCAGTTCGCGCCGCTGTCGACCAGCAACGGACAATTGCCCTTCGTCGGCTACAACTGGACCGACTTCGGCAGCCAGTTCGCAATCGATCTGCGTAATCACGGCAGCACGCGCGAGGAAGCTCGCCGATCGCTCTACATCGCCACGATGGGTCAGGAAGGCAACACACCGGAATGGATCGTTCTCGACATCATCGACCCGCGCTTGCGTGCCGCATATGAAACGCCGGCATCGAGAAAGATCGATCCTGATGAGGCAGATGAAGCGGTGTTCCGCGAGTGCCAGGTGGCGCTGACTGGAGCCGGAGTGCGCAAGTAGCACCGTAAAGGAGCGAGCTTCCAGCCTGTACGCGCGACGTTTTTCCACTTCATCAATGTGAGTCAAAAATGGGTCAGTTGAAAACCGCCTTTTTAATTGCGTAGCAACGTACGCACTGAGCACGTCGATATATGCCCAAAGCGAATACATCCAGTCAACGAATGCCGAACCGGCGGGAACAACGGGCCAAGCGCGAAGGATGAACTGGAAGACGGAAAACGACGTCCGCAAAGCGATGAGATCGACCAACGGACTCGACGCCACGAACATCAGGATCGTTGCGAGCGGCGCCCAAATCTCGCTTGATGGTACGGTTCCCTATGTTGACCAGATTCAGCTTGCACAAGCCGCGGCACGAAGCGTCGCTGGAAGCAAGTCGATCGTCAACAATCTCACTGTACGGCTGGGAAGACGTTGACCCATCAAGGCTTGCGTGGATACGGCGCCCACAATGGCAGCGTTCCGGACCACAATGGGCTCGTTTCGATGTCCGTTTCTGAACACTCGTTGACAGAGAATCGACTGTTTGACATCGGATGCAGTGGTCTCATGAAGCCTCCAACAACCGTGAGAGCGCCATGCAATTCGAGAACCTGGTCTCACGCCTGAACGTGTCCTATGAGGACGGATTTCGATACACCTTCCATGCCTTCTAGCTGCGAGAAAGCAGCACTGAGCCCTCGTACCGGGACAGAAGGACCGGCCACAAGCTTCAAGATGCCGAATCGATTCCTCTGGATATTCAGATCGTCAATGTGCAGGGCGACGGTGAGATCGTCGAAATCCACTTCAGCGACGGTCATCGCTCGATCTATTCGCTCGCAAATCTGAAGGTCGCGGCGCAACAGCCCTTCACCACCGAATTTACCGGAGAAAAGTACGCCTGGAACGGCCGGTACCATCGCTGCGCACCGAACGTCGAACATCTCAGCGCACGAATGTTTATAAAGGAACGCGCAATCATGCGGATCGCCAGTCGATGTGCCGTCGAGTCCCGCGACGAGTGGCCAGCTCGAACCTCAAACTGCAGATTTACGGTTCTGCACGGCCATCGATGTATTCAATCGTTTGTGCCAGTTCCAGTGCGGATATCCTGGCGATTTCCGTCCTGCCGAACCAAATAATGAACTGACCGGGTTCGGTGGCGCTTCTTTGCACTTTCACCTTTTTGCCTGCCTTGTGTGCGCGACCAACATCGAGCCCTACGTACTTGCTTTCAACCGCGACAAGCAACTTCGCGCAACGTGGCTGTTCATGGTTCACGTGCTTCTCCTTATTTTGCGCAATGCTTACCTGACCTGTTTCAATGCGTATGCAATCTGTTCTTCTGTGTACCTGCTCGGACTTCTCCAGTTTCAAACGGAGCGGCTTTCTGGGCCACGGTTAGACCGGCCTCCACCCGGGGTCACAATTCGGTCGGCGCGTTGTTGGCACCCGTACGGTTGGTGCCCCGCCATGCAAACAGTCAGCGCCGGAGCGCGTGCGAGCAACGAGCGTGGTCCAGATCCTCCGCTATCCCATATTGCGCGCTCTCGCACTTCCGAAAGTCAAGCTTGGCGTGGGTTTGTAGAAGATTTTCTGTTTTCGGGGAATGGGCGAAAATCGCCAACATGCTTTGCGTCAAGACCAGTGCGGCAGGCGTTGCAATTTTCAGTCCGAAAAGCGCCAGCATGCCGCCCGAAACCGTCTCCACCTTGCGTCGCTGTGTTGCGTAGAAACGCATCACAGTGCCCGTGGTAAATAGCGTCACGATACCGGAGCGGGTGAAAGCGCTGACCGCTGCAACCCCTGCCACCAAGGCAATGGCTTCGCGTAGGTCAGGCCTCGATGAAATCGCGCCGATGAACATAGTAGAAAAAAATAGTATCGCCTGGGCGTTGAACGCACCTGCGGAAAAGCCCAGACGGTAGGCAGGTCCCATCAGCAGGTTACCCGCAGTTTTCTCTGCTTCCACCGGAAGTTGAGCCGCTTTCTGTTTGAGAATCAGGCGAATTCCAGCGCAAGCAAACCACATCCCACCAAGCAGGCTGACAGCTTTCACCAGTAGCACGTTCTGCGATACCAGTGCGGCAAGTCCTGCAGTCGCCATGGCCGCGAACATCGTATCGGCAGTAGCGAGCCCAAGCGCGATGAGAAGACCAGAACGACGTCCGTGCTTCATTGCATTCGAGACGGTCAGCACAAACGATGCACCCGGGGTCATCACGTTGACTGCGAACAGACCGAGCATCGCGAAAAACGTGTACGACATTTTGATGGCCTTGCTGCGTGCGTAAATCTATTTTGAAGACAAAGAGGCTCTTGTGATGCCGAATTCAGGCGACGCGGACGGACTGCGGGTGAAC
Source organism: Paraburkholderia silviterrae (assembly GCF_004353915.1). Taxonomy (GTDB): domain Bacteria; phylum Pseudomonadota; class Gammaproteobacteria; order Burkholderiales; family Burkholderiaceae; genus Paraburkholderia; species Paraburkholderia silviterrae. The sequence goes on from NZ_SMRP01000024.1 coordinate 94,318, forward strand.
CAGAGCCCCCACGCGGTTGATGACAGCAACCAGGATCGCCACCTCGATCGCCTGCGTTTATCCATCGGACTACTTAACGATATCCCTGCCACTGACGCCCATAGCGAATCTCGTCCGTCACCGTTCTGCTATGGGGCGAGCTTGATCAGGCAGGCACTCGTGCCCTGGAACGTCACGTAAAGGTTATCGTTTGCGTCCACCACCACCGCCGTGGCGCCGGTTTGCGTCGCCGACATCATGACCACTCTGGACGACGGAATGATCCGGCGCACGGCAATGCTGCCGGAATCCACCATGTAGCGGTTGTTGCCCGCGTCCACGGTAGTCGCCGCTGGCGCGTTCAGCGATGCCGCCGCGGCTGTGCCGTCGGTCCGCGGCCGTTCCCGAGCCGGCCAGAACGGTCGGCGTACTCGAGACGAGCTTGAGCAATTCGATACGGGTTTTGTCGGCGACGTAGACGTTACCGGCCGAATCCACCGCCACGGCATACCGCGTAAAGATCGATGTTCCGCTCGCCAGCATGGCGATCGTCGTGCCGACTGACCTGAATTCCTCCACCACGAACGGGGTCGCGCCGGTATCGACAACATGGACGTTGTCGCTCGAATCGACTGCCGCGCCGTTCATCGTAGTGACAGGTCCCTGCTCAAGATAGGCAGTCGCTCCGCCCAGCAGCGAATCCGGCAGTTCGACCACGTAACTGTCCCCGCCATCGGCAGCATAGAGCGTCGCATTCTTTGCGCCGTATTCCTTCAGCCCCGCAGAGCCCGCCGAGGTGTAGACGTAGTGCGGTGCACCACTGCCCGCGGCAAGACCGAAAACGTCGCCGTCGTTGTTATCGGACGCGTAGAGCTTGCCGCTACCGTCGACGGCCATGCCGACCAGCTTCGTGCCGCTCGCATCTTTGGCCGAACCGAAGGCGGCCTCGTTGGCCAGTGAAGACACGGTTGCCCTGGCGACCGCGCAGGGCAAACTCAAGTTCGTGACGTTGACCGATGACGTCCCGCTGCCGTTGCTCGCGCAACGGTTCCACCATGTCGACTGCATTTGCACCGTCACGGAATAGACGGAATCTGCCGTGACCATCGTGGAGAACGAGAACGCACCGCCGGCGTTCACCTTGACAGGCGTGTCACCATTGTTTTCGAGCACCAGCGAGGTAGCGGCCCGAAGCCCGCTCACCGTACCAGCCGCCGTATAGCTACTGCTGCCGCCCGTTGGGCTCGTGCCGATGGTCGTGGAGCTGCCGCTGCCGCTCGAAGAGCCACCGCTGCCAGTCGACGGAGCGCTCGTGCTTGCGTTGCCGCCGCACCCGCAAACTGCCGGCATCACGCAAAGGGCCATGTCCATTGCAATGGGATGCCCCTGCGTCTTCGCTTTCCCCATGATCGTGTTCGACCTATGTAATGCTTACCCCCGCCAGCCCCCATAGCCCCCGCAGGTCCCCTCGGGCTGGAACTCGTGCTTTCGTTGACGGTTGGAAGCGTAAGGCTGGCGAGCATGCGAGGTAAATACCGCATATGCAGTATTTATCGCACATGGACATGGGAGCCCGCAGAGAAAAGGAGACAAAGCCTTTCAGGCGGGTTGCGACTCGATTAGCCTCTGCATTTCGTGCGGATCGAGCGGCTTGTGCAGGATGCGATAGCCGCTCGACGAAGCGGCGCTGATGCCCTCGGCCGAGGTGTCCCCGGTAATGATGATCGCCGGTATCGCCCGCCCGATGGCTTCAGACACGGCCCGGATAACATCGACACCGGTCACGCGCCGCGCCAGCCTGAAGTCGGTCACGACCAGTTGCAGTGCCGAACCCTGCGCCCCGGCCACCGCGATCGCCTGCTCGAGCGACTGCGCGGCGACCACGGTGTGGCCCCAGGCGCGCAGTAGGGTCTGCGTGCCGACCAGTACGTCGCGATCATCGTCCACAATGAGGATAGTCTTGCGTGCATGGCCCGCAGCGGCCTGCACGGGGGGCGTCTCCACCCTGGCTGCGGATGGCGCAACGTCCTCCGCAGCTGGCAGCGTGACGGAAAAAATCGAGCCGCGTCCGGGCATCGAGCGCACCAGGATATTCGCCCCGAGCAGTGCGGCCGTGCGCTGGACGATGGCCAGACCGAGGCCGAGCCCCTGCTCCCGGTCACGCGCCGCATTGCCCACCTGGTAGAACTCGCGGAAGATGTTCGGCAGTTGATCGGATGCAACGCCGACACCGGTGTCGAACACCTGGATCTCCACGTTCGCCCGGCGGCGACGGCAGGCCACCAGAATGCCACCTTGGCTCGTGTAGCGGACCGCATTCGACACAAGGTTGGTCAGCACGTTGTGCAGGAGAACCGCGTCGGTATCGAGCCAGATATCCGTCGGCCGGATCCTGAGAGTCAAATTTTTTGCGGACGCAGCGTGGAGAAACTGGTTTTCCAGTGCATCCAGTTCCTGCTGCAGCGGAAAGCGGCTTGGCTCGACTTCGATGACGCCCGCGTCGAGCCGCGAAATATCGAGCAGGACGTTCAGCAACTGCGACATGCCCTTCAAGGCGGTCCGCAGCCGTTCGGCAATGTCCCTGAGCGCCACGCGTTCGATAACCGGTGCGTCGGTCAGGGCGCGCAGGGTTGCGATATAGAGGCCTAGCGCGTGAGTGGGCTGGCGCAGGTCGTGGCTCGCGGCGGCGAGGAACTGCGATTTGCTTCGATTGGCGAGCTCGGCCCGCTCCTTTTCCTCGGTGAGTTGCCGGATCAGGCCGATGTTTTCGAAACGCAGCAACACGGCGTCGCGCACCGTGTGTTGCAGGGTCCGGCTAAACGCGAGATTCACCCCAAGCAGGAATAGCGAAAGGAATCCCAGCACGGAAAAGAGCTTGCTGCCATACAGGAACGAGCGGATGGCGAACGGCAGCACGGTCGGCAACGCGAATATGACGTAGGTTGGCCACCAGGTAGATAGCGAAGCCACCGAGCCGCCGGTCATGCCGGCCAGCACGATACAGATCAGCGCCGTCACGACCGTGTCGTCCGGCGCGAAAAACAGAATGCCCATGGCGCCCCACAGGCAGCCGGAAAGCGCCGAACAGATCATGTACCGGCGCGCACGGCGGTTCACCGTCTCGACGCCGTGCCCCGGACGACTGCGATCGCGCCATATCATCGCGATACGGATGGCGGTCAGCACATAGATGGCGGCCGCCCAAGCCAACAGATCGCGTTGCGAAACCTCGCGCCACAGCAAGAAAACCGTCAGGCTGACCACGGCGATATTGCCGAGCAGGATGGGCGGCGACTGGCGATACAGCGTATTGATCAGTTCGAGTCTTACATTGGCGCTATATTCACGAGAGATGTTGTTTGCCATTTTGAAGACGCGTATCCGATCTTGCGTTGTACGGTATCGGGGAAATCAGTCGGTATTGTCGCAAAAGAATGGAGCATTGCGCGGCCCGCGGGCCGCCCCCGCTAAATCGTGAAAGAAAAATGAAAAGAATCGTGCTTGCCGAAGACCACGCCATCATTCGCGACGGCATGAAATTATTGTTGTCAACACGCCGTGACTGGCGCGTCGTGGGCGAGACTGCGGACGGGAACAGCGTATGCCAGATCGTGCGCGATACTGAAGCGGATCTGCTGTTGCTGGATCTGGATTTACCCGGCTGTCGCGGTATAGAGTTGGCACAGCAGATCAGGGCGCAATCACCGGAGACGAAAATCCTGGTCGTGACGGCAAACCAGAGCGCATCCTCGGCCCGATCCGCCGTGGCGGCCGGGGTGGACGGCTATATGCTCAAGCACGAAGACGGCGATGAGCTCCTGCATGCCATCTCCGTCGTCTTCTCGGGGGTCCGTTATGTGAGCGCGACGCTCGCTCATGCCCTGGAAGCTCCGCTCGGCAGCACCCCGCAACCGATTACAGCGCGTGAGCAGGAGATCCTCGTGCTGATTGCCAGCGGCCATTCGAGCCAGGATATCGCGACGAAGTTGAATTTAAGTGTACTGACGGTGCGCAAGCATCGGCAGAATCTGATGTCAAAACTGGCGTTGCACAACGTCGCGGAACTGACGGCCTATGCGATCCGGGACGGCCTCGCCACGACGCCGCCCGGCTCTTGAGGTAAGCGCGAGATCTCGCTGAACGCGCGTCGCACGCAGGCGTTTCTCTCATCCTTCGGCCCGATCCGGTAGCGCTCGCGTTACGCAGGCGTCGGATGAACCCGGCATGTCAACGTGAGCCTCCCCAGGTATTTTCGCCTTCCAGTAGGCGGGGTGGCGGCAAGGTATGCACTTTTGTGCTGCAGAGCATAAACGCTTACCTTGTTCGCCCCTCTAGATATGGAAGGGCCGCGGAAGTAAGCCTCCTGGAGTAAAACGGAGATTCCAACACCCGTTTTCCGGGAAGAGCACGCAAATGAATGTGCCTCGCCCGGCCACTCACGGGCAGGATACAACCATCACCGGATCCCTGTATGTTGCCTTCGATTATGAAGCCGGGCGTGACGACTTCTGGCTGCATCTGTGCCTGGAAGCACATCAGATCACGGACTTGGTGGCGAATTCAGCCAGTATCGAAGTGAACCGGCGTAGACGTCGCGCGCATGCCTTTGACAATCTGCTCAAGATATCGCACCCGCATGGATATATGGAACCAGTCGAGTACAGGCTTCGGCGCAAACGGCAATTCATTAGCAATGGTCTGTAGCCCATTGGCTCCATCTGTAATCACCGAAAGTGTCGGGCGATGGTTGTTTGTGGTGGATCGCACGAGGGAGGCAAGCCGTTGCACTGCGTCTGGCAACTCCTTTCTGACAAACGCGAAAACCCGCGGTGCGTGCCCTTTTGTTGCAAGCCGCCCGGTGAGTACCTCAAAGCTCGAACACTCCGATTTGCATCGACCACGAACAAAGCCACCATCGATTGCCAACGTCCATTGAGCGTCGGGGCGTGCAACGTTACCCGCGGTTAGCTCATCGCCGTCTATGCGCGCGCCGGCACGCAGGATCCTGTTTCTCACCGTTACATAGTTTCGACGGCACGATTGTCTCGTTCGCCGCAACGCCGGAATACGAGACCTATCGCGGGCTGGGCTGGTACGGCGTGATTTGCCAACGGCCGGCGTGACACGTGAGAGCCACGACGCTGCCCAAGGCATGGATAAACAAGATGGTCAGTCAGGCAACCTCACAATTGTCACGCGCCGGTTCTCCGGTGCGGCCGGATTACGCGTGTTCAAGGGCTCGGATGAACCCTTTCCGACCGCAGAGAGACGCTCGGGCGCGATGCCCTCCCCACGCGTGAGGTAATCCAGGACGGCCACGGCGCGATCCGCGGAGAGCTTCATGTTCGCGACGGCCGAACCTCGGGGGTCGGCGTGCCCCTCAATGCGGAACTTATATTCTGACAATTGAGTTGACTGTAGCGCGTGCGCGACCTTGTCAAGCGCCGCACGCGCTCCGTTGGTCAATGTTGTCGAGTTAGTCGAAAAGGTGATCAACAACGCCACGGACGGCTTGCTCGCGGGTGCCAACGAGTCACTCCCGGGACCAGGATCCCTGTACCTCAGTCCGCGAGTGACCACACGATTCTCGGCCTTTTCTGGTGTCAGCGCCTGGATGATCGATTGCTCATCGACGTCCTGCTCTTTTATCAAGGGTTCGGCGGCGCAGGCGAGGCGTGCCAGGCTGGCGACGCACAGAACTGCCAAAAGCAGACCGCTGCGCCCACGGGCCGCATTAAAGTCAGGCTGAATCGAATTCCACATGTCAGAGTCTCCGTCGAGCTTCACGTCCTGAGTTGTTGGAGGCGGCAACGCAGCGCCTGCATTTTGAGTTATCGATTATTTGGGCCGTTTTTGGAAGGACGCTCTCCCTCATGGAAGCCGGTTTGCACCGCAGCAGCCGGCTCAACGCGCTCCGTCGCCAACTAGCGAAAAAGCGGCCCAGAACGCCGGATGCCCATAGTCGCTGCCTCGCGCGGACATGAGTTCGAGCATTGATTGCCGTAGCGCCTCGGCTCGCGTGATGCCTCGATTGGCGGCTTGTATCCGAAATAGCCTCGTGGTCAGCAGCCGCGCCGAGACCGTCTCCACTGCCCAGTTTGAGACCAGGAGGCTGCGCGCACCAGCATAAAAGAAGGCCCGTCCCAGTCCGGAGACCGCTTCGTTGCCCATGCCATCGCCGCTGCCTGTGTCGCATGCCGACAGCACCACCCAGTCCGCATCGAGTTTGAGCGCGAACACGTCGTCGAGACTCAGAAAGCCGTTGCTGCACCCGTCGTGTACGAGTGCGGGATTGGACATCGCAAGCACGGGCTCGTCGAGTCCGATGACTTCGCCGGCGGCGAGGCTGTGGGTTGCAAAGGCCACGACGCGGTATTGCGACAGGTCGGTGGCTTTCACGTTGCAGACCGTCGCTCGGCGTTGAAGAAAGAGATCGCGCTGCGGGTCGGCACCCATCGCCTTGGCCATGTCGCGAAGTTCGTCGCCGGTATCGGGGAGTGCCGGGAGATGCGAATAAACCTCGCCTCGCGAGATGGCCGGCATGGCCGACGCGTCTGGCAGCACAGCCGCCGGTTGGCTGGCCGGTTTCGCGGGTTCGGCTACGCTCGCCGGGTCCGGCTGGGAGGGCGCCATGGCGAGGTGGCGAACCGCCAGGCCGCGCGTCGTGGTGGCTGGCGGCGCGTCCACGTCAAACACGGGATCGCCAAAGCCAACAAACGGTCGACGCTCGCTCGCCACAGGCGCTGCCTTACGCAGCGCAACCAAGCCGTTGGCCGATGGATACTGTTCGATCGCAAGCTTTTTGATGAGCCAGGGCATGTCCGCATAGGTGTCACGCGTGCCGGGTCGAGAGATATCGCCCGGTTCCGTCAGTAGAAGAGCAAAGGGAACCTGCCCAAGGGGGCCGTCCGGAATCACGTCGAGCGTCCGTGCCGATGCCCACAGGTCAGCGTCCGGACCGAGCAGCAAGGTGTAGAGCCGCTGCGCGGCCGCGACATCGAAAGGCTTGATCCGACCGTCCGAGAGATCGACGCTCTGCCGTAGCAACGCGACCTGCTCCCGCCAGTGCTGACGTGCAACGCCGACCGCCCGAAAGCTTGTACGTTCGCCAGAGAGCGTCCATACATACGTTTGACGGGCGCCGACATAAATCGCGACGAGTGCCTCGCCCGGCCGCAACAGTCGCCGTACTTCATCGATCGACGCTGGACGCGGCTCGGTCAAGTCGGCGTAGCCAGGGAACCGGGCATTGATCTCCCTGCTCAAATTGGCTTGCTGCTCGGCCGCGCCATGTAGCTCACGCTCGAGCGCCGTCACCGTCGCGTCGTCAATCTGCGAGGTCGGCAAGGCAGTCAAATGCTCGAGCAGATGACCGAGTGACTGTGCGCGATTTGCGGCATCTTGTTCGCGGCGGGCTAGCGCGGCGAGCTGCGGGTCCGGCAGGTTAGCGCGAGCCACGCTCGCAACGACCGCCTGCTGCACAGCGGAGTTGCGTGCAATATCGGCTACTTTGAACGCCTCATTCGCGACATCGATGCCCGGTTTCGATGTCGCGGACGCCTGCATGTTCGCAAGCAGATCCAGATAGCCTTCGACGACCACGCGCAGCCGGTATTGGCGCACGAATCCGCCCGGCCAGTCGCTGTCGGATCCGCCCGATTCAGACCCGTTCAGTCCGGTCATCTCCGGGAACGAGAGCCGGTATTGCTCCAAAGCCTCATCTTGCTTGTGTTGCGAAGCCAGCGCGTTCGCCAGGTACCCTCGTATATAGGCAGTCACAAGGGGATCGCTGAATCGGTGACGCTGTCTCCACGCAAGCATTCGTCGCAACATGGCTTCGGCGCGTGCGGGCCGGCCGCTATTTTGTAACGCAAATGCCCAGTCAAGATTGCCCGATCCGCGCTGCGCGAATTGCTCAGGGCTACGTCGCTGGTCGGCATCACGAACGGCAAAGGTATTGGCCGCCTCTGTCCAATTCTCCCGCATGACCTGCACGAGTCCGATCCATGCGCGACGGTCCGCCAAGGCCAACGAATACGGTTGAACCTGCGCTTGCTGAACGGATTGCAGCGCCTGCTCCAACAGCGCCGCGGCCTGGTCCACCTGGCCTTGCTGAAGTCGGATCACGCCAAGCTGTTTGAGCGCCGCACTGGTGGCGACGGTGCTCGGGCCGGACAGGGCCTGGGTTTCGGCCAGCGACTCGCGTGCGTAGTAGGCTGCTTCACCCAACTTGCCCTCGCTTACGAGCGTGGCCACCAACCTGCGTTCTGCCGTTGTCAATGCCTCTCGATGCCACCGCACCACTGCGCTGTCCGGCGTGTGCCTGTCGTTCAGCTCTGCCAGGAAACGTCGACGTGCGTCGACTTCTTGCCGTTCGAGGTCCTCGGCAGCCCGGTAGTTGCCCTGCACCATCTGCAGCCTTCCCTCGAGCGAATAGACCACCGCCAGATCCAGGTCCTTGAACCCACCGCTGCTTTCGCCTCTTACGTCGGACAGAATGTTTTTGACCTGCTGCAACTCCGCACCGGCCTCATGCAGCATGCCCAGCGTAATATAGGCATCGGCAAGGCGCGCGTGGAAATACGCCTGGTGACGCAGCGACGACGCTGGCATTGCCGCGAGCGTGCGCTTCAAATAGTCGATCTGGGCAACAATGTCACCCGACGCAGCAAAGGCGGTCGAAAGATCATATCGAATGCGCCATTTATCGCAGCGCTCGGTGACTTTCTGCGTTGGCGGGCTTAACTGAGCCGCCTGCGATAGATCGGAAATCGCCTCTGGATAACGCCCGAGGCTATAGTTGGCCAGCCCTCGCGCCTGATAAAACGCGCACAGTTCGGCGTCCGATGCCCCCTCGGGCGCAGATGCCGCGGCACGGGCTTCGAGTTCCGCGATGTGTCGTCCGTCCACCTCGACGGGCAAACCCGCATCGGCCGGGTCCCGGGAAACGATCGACTGGGCGCTCGACGGCTGGACGACGCACGCAAGCAGTATGGCCGTGGCGAGATGGAGCACAAGGCGGCAGCGCAGGACTCGCTGTGTCGAAAGTGGAATCATCACTTGACCACCCCCACCTCTTTGAACTCGCCCGCGACGGGGACGTTGCCCGATGGACTCATCACGTGCGGCTGCAGCATCAACGCGACGAGCGCGGTCCACCCTGTCTGGTGCGATGCGCCAACGCCGCGCCCGCTGTCTCCGTGGAAGTACTCGTGAAACAGCACAAGGTCGCGGCAACGCGGATCGGCCTGCAGCAGCGGGTAGGCGCCCATCACCGGACGCTCGTCGTTGCTGTCGAGCAGAAAGAGTGTCGTGACGCGGCGCGCAAGCTCGTCGGCGATCTGCGCGAGCGACAGCTTCGCGCCCGAGCCAGTCGGATACTCGACGAGAAAGTCGTCGCCGTAGTAGCGGTGGAATTCGTACAGCGACTCGATCAGCAAATAGTTGACCGGCATCCACACCGGGCCGCGCCAGTTCGAATTGCCGCCGAACACGCGCGAGTCCGATTCGGCGGGCAGGTATTTGACGCAGAAATTGCAGCCGTTGTAGCCGTAGACGAAAGGCTCGTCGAGGTGGGTGCGCGATAGCGCACGTACGCCATGGTCCGAGAGGAACTCGCTTTCGTCGAGGACGCGCCGCAGCAATGCCTTCATCCGGTGCCCGCGCAAGAGCGACAGCAGCAGCGAATTGCCCTGGCCCGGCTCGTTCCAGCGCGACACGAGCCGGGCAAGGTCGGGCCGGTGTCCGAGAAACCAGACGAGCCGGTCGCGCAGACCTGGCAGGCCGCCGTGCACCCGCTCCTCGAGCACACGCACCGCGAAGAACGGAATCAGCCCGACTATCGAGCGCATCCGCAACGGCACGGCGGTGCCGTCGGGCAGCCGCAGCTTGTCGTAGAAGAATTCGTCGACGCTGTCCCACAGCCCGGTGTCGCAGCCGTCATCGCAGCTCACGGCGCCCGCGATGTACAGAAAGTGCTCGAAGAACTTCACGCCGATGTCGACGAACACGTGATTCTCGAACGCGAGTTCGAGCGCAATGCGCATCAGGTCCAGCGCATACGCGGCCATCCATGCGGTGCCGTCCGCCTGATCGAGACGGCCGCCCGTTGGCAGCGGCGACGAGCGGTCGAAGATGCCGACGTTGTCGAGTCCGAGGAAGCCGCCCTGAAAGATGTTGTGGCCGTCCGCATCCTTGCGGTTCACCCACCAGGAAAAATTCAGCAGCAGTTTATGGAAGATCAGCTCGAGAAATTCCCGATCGCCCTTTCCCGTGATCGAGCGATCGATCTCATAGACACGCCACGCGGCCCACGCATGCACCGGTGGATTCGCGTCGCCGAATGCCCACTCGTACGCGGGTAGTTGGCCGTTCGGATGCTGGTAGCGGTCCTTCACGAGCAGCAGCATTTGCTTCTTCGCGAACATCGGATCGACCAGCGCGAACGCGACCGCCTGGAATGCGAGGTCCCAGGATGCGTACCATGGGTACTCCCACTTGTCCGGCATCGAGAGGATGTCCGCATTGCACAGATGCTGCCAATCCGCATTGCGGCCGCGCTGGCGGCCCGCGGGCGGCGGCGGCTGCAGCGGATCGCCTTCGATCCAGCGGTGCACGTCGTACTGGTAGTACTGCTTCGACCACAGGATGCCCGCGAGTGCCTGGCGCTGCACGAGCCGCGCGTCGGCACACTCGATGTCACGCTGCAGTGCACCGTAGAACGCATCCGCTTCGTCGATGCGGTGCGCGAAAAGGGTGTCGATGTCGAGCGGCACCTCGTCCCTGGGCGCGCAAAGTGGCCGCCAGCGGAACGTGAGCACGGCGCGCCCGTGCGCCGCGAGTTCGAGATGAACCCGCGCGGCAGCCTTCGTGCCGGCGTCGCGCCGGATCGCGTCTGCGTGGCCATGCACGACATAGTCGCTGATGCCGTCCTTGAACGGGCCGCCGCCGTCCATGCCAAAGAGCCGCTTCACGTTGGTGTCGTTCTCGCAAAACAGCCACTCGACGCGCTCGCCACCCTTCGACGCAGCCGTCACGACGAGCGGCTCGTGCGAATTGTCACCCATACACTGCGCGAGAACGTGTTCGCCATCTGACGACGAGACGAGCGTGAGCGACGGCTTGCCGACTGTGGCCTTCCACGACCACGTGTTGCGTGCCCAGATCTGCGGCAGCACGTCGAGCGATGCGTGCTGCTCCGCGCGATTCTCGACCGTAACGCGCATCACAATGTCTTCCGGCGTGTGCTTGGCGTATTCGATCTGCACGTCGAAATAACGTTCGTCGTCGAATACGCCGGTATCGAGGATTTCGTACTCGGGCAAGTTGGCGCCGCGCCGTGCGTTCTCGTCGATCAGGTCCTGGTACGGAAACGCGATCTGCGGGTACTTGTAAAGCATGCGCATATACGAATGCGTCGGCGTGCTGTCGAGATAGAAGTACAGCTCCTTCACGTCCTCGCCATGATTGCCCTCTTTGTTCGTGAGGCCGAACAGCCGCTCCTTCAGGATCGGGTCGAGGCCGTTCCAGAGTGCAACGGAACAACACCAGGCGAGCCGCTCGTCGGCAAAACCTGCCAGGCCGTCCTCGCCCCAGCGATAGGCACGCATGCGCGCGTGGTCGTGCGGAAAGTAATCCCACGCGGTGCCGTGCTCGCTGTAGTCTTCGCGCACCGTGCCCCACTGGCGCTCGCTCAGGTACGGCCCCCAGCGTTGCCAGCGGGCATAGTCGCTCGAGTACAGGCGTTGGCCTTCAATAGTCTGAATGAGGCCGGCGGCACGCTGCAGCATGTGCATCTCCCTCTCGTGGGGCCGCCGGGGTCGTCCATCGGGCGCACCACGTCGGACGGCGCGCAAGCGCGTCGAGAGTCACATGCTAGCGCGCTTTTTGCGCTGCGGCTCGCAGGCAGGCGGCGCAGCGTACAGAACCGGGCTAGTCTGGATCGCCAAGCCGTTTGAGCATGCGCAGCAACTCACCGAGCGACCACGCCTGGAACGGTGCGCCTCCCGGCATGTGGGGCGCGTCGCCATCGGCGACCTCGGAAATGTGATCGAGCCCGGCACGGTCAAGTTGCGCGAGCAGCGGCGCGACAAAGCGCTCGTGTGCGAGCGCGCGTTGTGCCACGGTATCGCCATTGACGCGCAGCCATGCGTCCACGAAGGGCCCGAGCAGCCAGGGCCAGACCGTGCCCTGATGATACGCGCCATCGCGCTCCAGCACGCCGCCACCGTAACGCCCGCGCCAGGCGGGGTCCGACGGCGCCAGCGTACGCAGCCCCATCGGTGTGAGCAGATGCGTTTGAACCTCCGTGACGACCGCGCGTGCCGCGTCGCCTTCGAGCAGCGCGAACGGCAGACCGCCTGCCGCGAAGATCTGATTCGGCCGAATCGAGTGATCGACGTTGCCCTCGACATGATCGACGTCGATCACGTCGAATAGTGCGCCCGTCGATGGATCGACGAAGCGCTCGGCGAACGAGGCGCTGGCGCGCGCTTCGAGTTCGCGCCAGCGCGCATCCCACGCGCCCGCGATGTGTAGCGCGTTGATCCATAGCGCCTCGACTTCGACCGGCTTGCCGATGCGTGGCGTGACGACCCAGTCGCCAGCCTTCGCATCCATCCAGGTGAGCTGTACGCCCGGCACGCCGGCTCGCAGCAGCCCGTCACGCGGATCGGCTGCGATCCGGTAGCGCGTGCCGCGCGCGTAGCCGTCAAGGATCGCGTCGACCGCGCCTTGCAGCATACGCCGCGTTGCGCTCGGCACGTGCGCCGCTTCGAAATAGTCGTGCACCGCAACCACGAACCACAGCGATGCATCGACCGAGTTGTACTCGGGCACACTGCCGGCGTCGGGAAAACGATTCGGCAGCATGCCTTCGGAGACTGTCGCCGCCCATTCGAGCAGGATCGCACCCGCGTCCTCGTAGCGGCCGTTTGCGATCAGCAGGCCACGCATGGAGATGAACGTGTCGCGGCCCCAGTCGGTGAACCAGGGGTAGCCCGCGACGATCGTGCGGCCGTCGCCTCGCGCGACGATGTAGGCGTCAGCGGAGCGCGCGAGGCGCGAGCCGCGCGACGCCCTGCGCAGCGCCTCGAAGCCGGCGAGCAGGGTCGCGCGGCTCGCCGCGCTGTCGCCGGCCCCATGCAGGGAATCAGCCGCCTCTGTCAATGGTTGCGCACGCAACATAAGTACTGCGTCGCCTTTGCCGAGATCGAACGAGAATACCCCCGGCGTCGCGAGATCCTCGATGTAGTCGAGACCGCGCTCTCGTTCACGCGGATAGCAGAAGCTGCGGTACCAGTCCGGCGCATGCGTATAGCTGCCGTTCGAGAAGGCAACAATCTCGGGCAGATCGGCGTACGGTTGCCAGCGCACCCGCTCGCCGTCGATCTGGGCATCGAACGCGAACGCCGGGTTCTCGTGGTGCAGCGCATGATAGTCGCGGCCCGACATCAGCGGTCGAACTTTCAGCGTGGGCGCCGGCGGCATGGCCTGCGACTCGGGTGCATCGGTGCGCGTATTTGACTTGACCCCGGACCCGACCCCGGACGGTGCTTCGAGGTGCCAGCGCAGCACGGTCTCACGGCTCGCCTTAGCAACGAACAGCTCGGCTGTGAGCACCGCGCCGCCGCCCAGCAGGAAGCGCCACGTCGGCCACGGCGACGTGGCGAAGCTCGCGATGCTCTCCGAGATGTCGGGATAGAGCAGATCGGGCGAATAGCGCTGCATCGTCAGCGCTGTTTTGCACTCGCCATCCTCGATCCAGGCTTCGATGCCGTTGACGAGCACCACGCGGCCAGTGGGCGGCTGCGTCGCCGCGAGCAGCAACGCGTGGTAGCGGCGCGTACGCGCGGTGCCGGCCGTGCCGGACGCGAATCCGCCACTGCCGTCCGCTTCGAGCCATTCGTCGTCGAGACGGCCAGCGTCGATAGGACTGTCAAGACGTGTCATCGGGTCGTCCTGCCCTCGTGGATATTCCGGAGGTTCGGTGCCACACATAGAACGATTTTATATTCTGCGGCTTGGTTATATGCTTGGAACGCTAGGAGTCACGGCAACCGCTGCCCTTCGAATTCTTCGACTGGATATAAGGAGCATTGCATGGCCATCGCAAGGCAGGTTATCACGTCGCTACAGCGTGACGGCACCGATATGCTGGGCACCAGGGGCCTGGCGGTCAAGATCGCCGATGAAAGCATCGTTTCGGGATCGCTGTTGACCGTCGAAAGCAACCACTTCTGCGTTCTGAAATCGCGCGGCGCCGTGCTCAACATCTATGAAACCGGGCAATACGCACTGACCACGCCCGACAAGCCGCTTCTGGGTTCAATTGCCCAAGGTTTTTTTGGCGGGTCCTCGCCTTGGGTTTTCGAAGTCATTTACGTTAATCGCTCGAAGCTCCTGATTCGCAACCAGGGGGTTGCGACGAGTGCGGAAATGGCCGAGATGGCTTATCAGGTCGACTATTACGTTCACGTCGATACCAGGGAGGCGGCGCTCGACCTGATTACTCATTTGCCGTTCAATGGAAACTTCATCAACACCGAAGAAGTGGCCGAGTATGCGGGACCGGCCATCGAACAGGCCATCAACCAGATCGTGCAAGTCACGAAAATGGAAAGCATCAATGAGCACATCACCGAAATCAGGGACTCGGTGAAGATGCACCTTTCCGATTTTCTGAAAACTTTCGGCATCTTGCTCAACGACGTCAAGGTGTTGATCATGCCGAAGGACGAGCGGATGCGCGAACTGATCTCGCTGCAGGCAATTGGCCTCACACCGCTTGAGGCCGTTCGTTACTATCTTGCTTTACGAATGGCCGAAAAAGGTCTCGTTTCCGCACCCAACGCTGCAGCAGGCTTGCCATTTCAGATCGGCGTTCCGGCTGCCGGAGTGTATTCATTAGGGTCCGATACAGGGCTTTCCACGAGAACCTAGCGATGGATTCAGGATTCTATGACGAAGGCGTGCTCCGGCAAACCGCGATCAACCTGTTTTACGGCTGGGGCTACAACTTCTATAAGATCGAGAACCAGTTGCGTGCTGACGATCAGCTCGTACGCAGCAAGGCGGCATGGCTGCTCGGCATGGCGCGCTCGAGCGTGGAGCGTGCCGAGTCCGAGTACCGGCGAGCACGATTTGGCACGCCGTCTCGCGAAAAGCCATTTCCAGATCCGTCGGTGACAGCGGCGGCGCAGCAGCTCGAACAGCTCGCTGCCCGTATCGGCACGCTGAGTGGCCGGCTGCAATCGCAGCCGGTGCCGCAGCAGGATCGCATGACACAACGCTACCGCCAGGAAGCAGAGACAATCGAGGCTCTAATCGGCTGCGATGAGCGGCTCGTGGGGCAGTGCAACTTGCTGCACGCAATGCTGGATACGCGAAGTGGCGAATGGATGCTGGAGCATCTGGGCGAACTTGACCAGGGGCTCACGGCAGCCCAGGAAACCCTGCGGCGCCGCGAATCGATATTAAGTGAGCGCAGGCAATAGGCACCATTTCGCCATGCTTACGGGCACATCGGGCCGCCGTGTCAATGACGCGCGGGCCAAGTGCGGATGGACAACCGGCGCAAAAAAACCGGACTGCGCGGCCGCCGAAACCCACGCTGCGCTGCAAAACGGCAGGCGTCGTCCAGTTTGCGAACGGAACCACCGACAAGGCGACGGCGCTTCCCAAAAAACGCATGGCAGCCCGATATCCCGTTGAATTTTCCACGGCACGGGAAGGTGTCAAAGCAGAGGAAGAGGCGTTTGCAGTACACGCGATTCTGGCTACTTGATGGCAGCCGGCACATAGATCAGTCAGGGTTAACCCATTCGAAACTGTAAGGCAGCGTAGCTACAGTTCTTGCATGCCATCTCGCTTCAGGCACCGCGGTATCTCTGCCCAGGAGATCTGTCGTTGTTGCCTGAATTCAACGCGTTCAAAGGAGATGCAGATGGAAACCCTGAGCCCTTCCGCCAGGCTGTACAACGAAGATCTCGCGCCCGCCAGGGAGCGCAACTGGGGAGGCTTCAGCATCTTCAACGTCTGGACCTCGGACGTGCACAGCCTCTGGGGCTATTACCTCGCCGCCAGCCTGTTCCTGCTGTGCGGCAACTTTACCAACTTCATTCTGGCGATCGGGCTCGGCTCGCTGGTGATCTTCGCGCTGATGAACCTGATCGGCTACGCGGGCGAGAGGACCGGCGTGCCTTATCCAGTGCTGGCGCGCGCCTCCTTCGGCGTGTGGGGCGCCAATCTGGCGGCGCTGGTGCGTGCCGTCGTAGCCTGCTTCTGGTACGGCGCGCAAACGGCAGCGGCTTCGGGCGCATTGGTCGCGCTACTGATCCGCAGCAGCAGCCTGATGCAATTCCACCAGGGCACGCGCTTGCTCGGCCACTCGGGGCTGGCAGTGATTTGCTATGTGATCATCTGGGCGCTGCAGTTGCTCATCATCCAGAAGGGCATGGAGACGGTGCGCAAATTCCAGGACTGGGCGGGTCCCGCGGTGTGGGTCGCCATGCTGATTCTCGCGATCGGTCTGTGCGTGAAGGCCGGCGGCTTCTCGTTCAGCCATGGCATTCCGATGAACATGCTGCTCGAGAAGACCCGGGATGCCGGCGTCAGCGGCGAGCCTGGCTCGTTCTGGGCGCTGATGGCCGTGGGCGCGACCTGGATCACCTACTTCGCGGCGTTATACCTGAACTTCTGCGACTTCTCGCGCTACGCGAAGAACCGCGACGCGGTGAAGAAGGGAAACCTGTGGGGTCTGCCGGTCAACCTGATCGCGTTCTCGCTGGTCGCTGGCGTCACCACCATCGCCGCCTTCAAGGTGTACGGCGAAGTCCTGCTCCACCCCGAGCAGATCTCGGCCAAATTCGACAGCTGGGTATTGGCACTCATCGCCGCACTGACCTTCGCGGTCGCCACGCTGGGCATCAACGTGGTGGCCAATTTCGTCTCGGCTTCATTCGATATCTCCAACGTGTTCCCGAGGCATATCAGCTTCAAGAAAGGCGGCTACATCGCCGCGGCCATTGCGCTGGTGCTCTACCCGTTCGCACCGTGGGAAGGCAACGCCGCGCATTTCGTGAACGCCATCGGCGCCACGATGGGTCCGCTGCTGGGGATCATCCTGGTGGACTACTATCTGGTGGCCAAAGGCAACATCAACGTCGCGGCGCTCTATCAGGAGCACGGCGAGTACCGCTACGAAGGCGGCTGGAACGTCAACGCGCTGGCCTCTGCGGCGCTCGGCAGCGTGTTTTCGACCTTCCTGCCGAACCTCACCAACCTGCTGCCGGCCTGGTGGAACACCTATGGCTGGTTTTTCGGTGTGGGGATCGGCGGTGGCATGTATCTCATCATGGCGACGCTGCGGCCGCGCACCGTGGCCGCGCCGACCAGCGCTTGAGGACCTTGCTTCAGGAGCCGGGGCTCGAGTTCAGTGCGAGGGCGTGAGCAGAAAGCCGAGCGCCTCCCGCCACCAGGTTTCGTCGACGCGGCCAATCCAGTCGTTATGTTCGGCCGCCTTCACCACCATCAGTCGTCTTGGTTCGGCCAGCGCGTCGTAGAGCGCTTCGCCAAAGCGCGCGGGAACATTAACCTGGTGAATTTCATCACGGATGCTCGACTGGCCACCTATGCCGGAACCAACCCCCTTTGCTCGAGCCAGTCCGGATTGAAAAGACGGGATCGGTAGAGTTCGCCGCGATCGCACAGCAGTGTGACGATCGTATGTCCCGGCCCCATGTCTCGGGCAAGCATGACAGCGGCCGCGACGTTGATGCCTGTCGAACCACCCACATAGAGCCCTTCCTCACGCAGCAACCGGTAAACCATGGTGACGCATGACTGGTCATCGACCCGGTAGGCGTCGTCGATCGGCGTGCCTTCGAGGTTCGCAGTGACGCGGCTGGAGCCGATTCCCTCGGTAATCGAATTGCCTTCCACCTGAATCTCGCCCGTCTTCACGAAGCTGTACAAACCGCTGCCGTGCGGGTCGGCGAGAACGATCCGCACGTCGCGGTTCTTTTCCTTCAGGAAACGGGCCACCCCCGCGAGGGTGCCGCCAGTACCGGTGGCACTGACGAACGCATCGACCGTGCCAGCGCTATCACGCCAGATTTCGGGTCCGGTAGTCTCGTAGTGCGCCCTGCGGTTGGCCAGATTGTCGAACTGATTCGCCCAGATCGCGTGATCAAGTTCCTGGGCGAGCCTTCCGGCGATCTTCTGGTAGTTGTTCGGATCCTTGTACGGTGCGGCCGGCACCGGGCGGACTTCAGCACCCAAGACGCGTAAAAGCTCCATTTTTGCGGGGGACTGCGTCTCCGGAATGACGATCACGCAGCGATAGCCACGAGCCGCGCAGATATGGGCAAGGCCGATGCCGGTATTGCCCGCGGTGCCCTCCACCACGGTGCCCCCGGGCTTGAGTTCGCCACGCTGCTCGGCATCCCGAATGATATACAGCGCGGCACGGTCCTTGACCGAGCCGCCCGGGTTCATGAACTCGGCCTTGCCGAGAATCTCGCAGCCGGTCTCCTCGCTGAGCCCGGCGAGCCTGATAAGCGGCGTGTCCCCCACACATCCGGCAAAACCCTTGCGCACACGCATACCTCCCCCCGCAACTGCCCGACTGGCAACGGAGCGCTACCAACTGAAAGCATAGGCGAAGATCCCGCGCCCTTTCCAGGCTTCGACCAGCCGGTTGATAGCGACACGTGCGATCTTTGTGCGTCGCCGGGGCACGGCTGATTGCTGCCCCAAGCCTGATGGCGGTATCTCATGGCCTCAAATCACTGGCTAACTCAGCCGGAACGGTCCTGTTCGGCGCGGCGCTGTGCGCTTTCGTTGTTTTCGTCGTTTTCGTCGTTTGCGCGTTCGGTTGAGAGCAGAAAGACGGGGATCGTCACTCGGACTTGACCGCCTTCTCGAACTGTGACGGTCCGCTGCGTGAATGAACGCGCGGTCGCCGCTCTCACGTTCCCCGCACCGCACGCGACGGGACTAGACTGATAGATCGATACGCGGACCGCACCCCACTGGCGTGACGCTCTCGACCGCTTTTTCAGGGAGCCGTTCATGAATGACCGGACGTATAACGTGCTCTTTCTTTGCACCGGCAACTCGGCGCGCAGCGTGATGGCAGAGGCACTACTCGCCACGCTGGGGAAAGGTCGATTTCGCACGTACAGCGCAGGATGTAATCCGATCGGCAAGATCAATCCTTTCGCGATCGAACAGGTGCGCAAGACTGGGTACGACCTGGCGAATCTGCGTAGCAAATCGTGGGACGAGTTCGCCATCTCCGAACCGAGTGCACCCCATATGGACTTCGTTATCACCGTATGCGATCAGGCCGCTGGCGTGGTATGTCCGCTGTGGCCCGGCCATCCCGCATCAGCACACTGGAGCTTCTCCGACCCCGTGGCCGTGGAAGCCGCGGATGAAAGCAAACGTGCTGCATTCGAACAGGTTTTCCAGCAGATTCGATGCAGGGTCGAGGCGCTCGTCGAGATACCGCTGGACGAACTTGATGACGCTGCCATTCGCGCCGAATTGCGACGGATTAGCGACATCGACGTCACGGCCATCGGTACATCCAGGATGTCGACGTGAGGCTGGAGCGTTCGAAGAGCAATTCCGATTGCCTTGTCCCCTGATGACGGCTGCATCCACCTCACGCCATAACGGTCGATGAACCAGACGGTTCGATGAGCGCGGCGCAGTTGGCCGCGCCCTTGCAGGGCACACGACCCTGCCCAAATTGATGGAGAGCGCTGGTGGGTACGCCCCGATGGAGGCCGACATGACAAACCGGCTCGCTGCAGAATCCTCGCCTTATCTTCGCCAGCATGCGGACAACCCGGTGGACTGGTATCCGTGGAGCGACGAGGCATTTCGCCGTGCACGCGAGGAAAACAGGCCGATCCTTCTCTCGGTGGGCTACGCCGCGTGCCACTGGTGCCACGTCATGGCGCACGAGTCCTTCGAGAATCCGCGCATTGCCAGCCAGATGAATGAGCGCTATGTCAGCATTAAGGTCGATCGGCAGGAACGTCCCGACATCGATGAAATCTACCAGCAGGTCAGCCAGATGATGGGCCAAGGAGGCGGCTGGCCGCTTACCGTGTTTCTCACGCCACAGGGAGAGCCGTTCTTCGGTGGCACCTATTTCCCGCCGGACGATCGCTACGGCCGCCCCGGGTTCGCGCGCCTGTTGATAGCCCTGAGTGAAGCCTGGCGGTATCGGCAGGATGAATTGCGGGACACCATTGTGCAGATTCAACAGGGCTTCCGGCAGCTCGATCAGGCACACCAGGGCGGGTCGGCCGCCCGTGTCGAAGATCTGCCTGCCCAGACAGCACGCGCCCTGGCACGGGACACTGACCCGGCTCATGGGGGGCTTGGCGGCGCACCCAGGTTCCCCAATCCGAGCTGTTACGACCTCATGCTGCGCGTCTATGAACGAAGCCGCGAACCCACGCTGCTTGACGCATTGGAACGCACACTCGACCGGATGGCGGCGGGCGGCATCTATGACCAGCTCGGCGGCGGGTTCGCCCGCTATAGCGTCGACGAGCGTTGGGCCGTGCCGCATTTCGAGAAAATGCTTTATGACAATGGCCAGCTTGTGAAGCTGTACGCAGATGCCTGGCGCCTGACTGGCAAGCGAACATGGCGCTGCATCTTCGAGGAGACCGTCGCCTATATTCTGCGCGACATGACGCACCCCGAAGGGGGCTTCTACGCCAGCGAAGATGCCGACAGCGAAGGCCAGGAAGGCAAATTCTATTGCTGGACGCCCGCCGAGATTAAGGCAGTCCTTGGTAAGTCAGAGGGCACACTGGCCTGCCGGGCCTACGGTGTGACAGAAACCGGCAATTTCGAGTACGGCGCCACGGTACTCCACCGTGCGGTCGAGCTGAACGCGCTGGAGGAAGCGCAGCTCGCTGGCTGGCGCGAGCGGTTGCTGGCGGCGCGCGCCCGACGTGTGCGCCCGGCCCGGGACGACAACATTCTCACCGGTTGGAATGGTCTGATGATCGCGGGGCTCTGTGCCGCCTTCCAGGCGACGGGTGTCCCCGGGTATCTCAGCGCGGCAAAGCGTGCCGCCAATTTCATCGAGAAAGAACTGACACTTGCCGACGGCGGCGTATTCCGGGTCTGGAAGGACGGCGTAGCCAAGGTGCCGGGGTTCCTCGAGGACTACGCCTTTCTCTGTAATGCGCTGCTCGATCTCTACGAGTCATGCTTCGACAGGCGCTACCTCGATCGTGCGATCGAACTCGCAACCCTCATCCTCGACAAGTTCTGGGAGGACGGGCTGTACTTCACACCGTGCGATGGCGGGCCCTTGGTGCACAGGCCCCGTGCCCCATACGACAGCGCCTCGCCATCGGGCATCTCATCAACCGCATTTGCCTTCGTGCGTCTGCATGCACTCACCGGGCGCGATCTCTACCTTGAGCGCGCCGAGCACGAATTCCGGAGATACACGGCGGCAGCAGGCAGAGTACCATCCGCCTTCGCGCACCTCATGGCCGCGATGGACTTTGTGCGGCGCGGCCCGTTCGCGATCGTCTTTGCCGGCGAGAAATGTTCAGCCGCAGGGCTTGCAACTGGCGTTCGCCGCGCCTACCTCCCCGCGCGCGTGCTGGCTTTTGCAGAAGACGTGCCGATCGGCCGGGAGTGTCACCCGGTCGACGGCCGGGCCGCGGCATACGTGTGCCGGAATCGCACGTGCGCTGCACCCATGACCGAGGGCACCGCGCTACTTCAATATTGCTTGTCCGGCAGGGTGTGACGGCGCGGGACCGATCCATGCACGCCCTTTTCGAACCCCGTCTCGCCATTGTTCCTGGGCGGCGCATTGGCTATGTTCTTCGCAGTAGCGTGGCGCGGCTGCGCTTGCGGAGACTGGAATTCGCGGATCGCGCCGAGGAGTTCGAACAGACGCGGAGCAGCAGCTACGGCACATGGCAGGCTTCCACAAGGCTGACGACAGCGCCGACCTGAGCAGGATCCGGGACAATCTCGAGGCGCTTTTGCTACGCCCAAACGCCAGAACCCCGGTGCTCTTGCGGAGCCACCGGGGTTCTGGACGTACTGCATAAGG
>NZ_SMRP01000025.1 GCF_004353915.1 Paraburkholderia silviterrae
GCAAGGCGACCAGATGGGCACGGTCATGCATGGCCGCTGCGGGCAGCAGGTGCTCGTGGAATATGTCAACGGCGATCCAGACCGGCCCATCGTCGTGGCGTTCGTGCCGGATCGCGATAACACGCCAGCCTGGAAACTGCCCGAGAATCAGGCGCTCTCGGGGTTGGTCACGCGCAGCCTCGGGCACGGCACCACGACCAACCATCTCGCGCTGGACGACACCGAGAACCGGCAGCAGGCCCAGCTCGCAAGCGACCATGCGAAATCGAGTCTGAGCCTGGGCTATATCACGCGCGTCGAGGGCAATGCGGGGCGTCAGGACGCCAGAGGCGAAGGGTTCGAGCTCCGCAGCGACAAGCCAGGCGCACTGAGGTCGCCTGGGCTGCTACTGACGACCGAGGCGCGGCCCGCCGCACGCGGCAGGGTCACGGAGATGGGCGAGACCAGTGCGCGGCTCACAGGCGCGCGTGACGTCCACGAGGGCATCGCACAGCAGGCGCAGCGGGACGACGCGCAGGACGCAATGGGCGATCAGGCCGAAGTCACGGAGGCTATGAAGCGCGCCAATGCAGAACTACGCGGCAAGGGCAGCGGCAGCGCGGATGAGTTTCCCGAGTTCGAAGCGCCGCACCTGACGCTATCCAGCGCGGCGGGTATCCAGTCGACAGCGGCGGAGAGCACGCATATTGCGAGCGATAAAGATACGGCGCTGACTGCGGGCAGGCACGTATCCATCGCGACGGGTAAATCGTTCTTCGCATCGGCGCGCGAGAAGATCGCCGTCTACGCACAGAAGGCAATCACGCTGATCACGCCCGGGAGGGTGCGCGTCGAGTCCCGCACAGCCGACATGGAAATGATCGCGCAGGAAGTGCTCAAGCTCATCTGTCGCGGCGGCTGGATCAAGCTGGCGTCGCCCCAGGGGATCGAACTGCACGGCGGCAATTCAGTCGTGCGGATCTCGAACGAGGGGATCACCGGCTATACCGGCGGGCCCTTCCGGATCCATGCAGCAGACCATGCGACGGATGACCCGGTGAGCAGGCCCATCGATCTACCGGCTACGCCTGAGAACCCCGGCAAGCTCGCCGCCCATCATGTGCTGGTCGAAAATGGGGGTGGATTCGCCGTTCCAAATCAGCCGTACCGCATCACGCTGGACGATGGGCAGGTTATCCAGGGTCTCACGAACGAACTGGGTGAATTGCAGATGGCGACGAGTAACGTCGTGTCGTTCGGCATGGTCGAATTCATGTCCGAGAGCATCCCGGATGACGTGATCGGCATGACAAAGATATCTGTCTACCGGGACGGAAATCTGCCGCCTCCGCCACCACCACCCGTCCCCGCGCAGCGTACCGCGCAGATCGGCGGCACAACTATCAACACACCTAATGAAGGCGCGACCACGCAGGGACAGCCCGCTCGCTATATAACGTGTGACCCGATGAATTTCGGGTTACGGCGCTATCGCATCCTGAATGACGCGAAGACTGAACAATCGCCCGCAGACCGAAGGCGGTCGAGTATTGAATATCCAGTTGCCAGGCGGTACACAGCAACGGTAAAGCCGAAGCTGATGGATATCAACTGGATCGACCTGGATGGCAAATCGTCAAAGGAGATGACGAAGGTGCTCGTGTCTGCGGTGCAGGACGCCCTGTGCGTCGCCCTCCAGGATGGCCCGTTTGGTCTGCCTGCTGGAACTTCAACCGACGTTAAGTCTGGTGCAATGCCAGCTGTAAAGATCGTCTCACCGGAAGATGTCCCTAAGTACGGCATGCAATCAACAGATGAGGGGGGGTTTATTGCGACCTATTGGTTTGTGGCTGTTGCCCAGTTTCGCATCAAGAACATCATCGACAGGTTGAGGAGTGACCATAACGATTTCTGGATCACGCAGCTCGCCGTAACGCTGTATCACGAGGCGAGGCATTGTCAGCAGAAATACTGGATTATTTCCCTCTTCAATACCAATCCAGACGACTATCAAAAATTTCCGAACATGGAGAAGTACTACAAGCAGACCGTAGACGAGCATGTCTATGCCATCGCGTCAAAGCACCCCTTCCCGAAGGACGAGCGGGTGCGCATTGAAATGCATCGCATGCTGGTATTCGAATACTACTGGTCAATTGTCAACCGACCCAAGGTTGCGGCCTATGATTTTGTTGCCAAGGACCTCGACGTTGTACAGGATGAGGTATGCAAAATGCGAAACGTCAAACCGGAGGTCGCGCAAAAGATGGCGCTCTATAACCCTGGATACCGAAGCCATTTCCATGAAGAGGATGCGTATGCGTCTGAAAAGATTGTGCGCGATTACTGGTTCAAGCCTGATACTCAGTTTCTGTGGAACCCCGGCACTTGCACAGACGACTATGTCAACACCCTTAAAGTTGTTGGAGCAATCTGAGATGAATCGAACCGTTACCGATGTTCAGCGCCATACCATCTTCCGCATGCTGGATGAAGTCATGGTAATCATGCGTGACGACAAGCCATTCAATCCGGACAGTGGCGTATTCGGGAGAGTGGATTCTACGCATACGCTGCCGGGATACCCCGGGGCCAGGTATTCGTTCGATCACGCTGATTTGCCGACAGCAACGATAGAGCTCGTGACTGCTTCCAATCCCCTCGACTATTCCGAAGACCGCATGACGGTGCCAGTCGTCCCAACATATTTCAAGCTGGATTTCAGCCCGTCAATCTATGGCATCACCGAGGACATGCTCAAGAAACGGCTCGATCTTGCCGATTACTGGATTGATCGGGATGGAGTAAGGCAAGAAGGGAACGAAACGCCGCCTCCAGGGCCTGGCTTGCTGCTAAAACCCTACCGATACCGCGCGAAGGCGCATGCGGATAGTCGATTCCCCGTCGATGTCGAGATTGTCTATGGCCTTCCGACAGGAGATGAACCGAAAAGCCAACTATTTTTCCTCACCATCGAGCGCGCCTATGCGCTCGTCACGCCTGAGGACCGCAAGAGAATGCGCGAGGAAAAGGAGCAACGCGTGCGCGAGCTGTACGGCAAACCAGAGGCCACCAAATGACCCAGCGCCTCGAACAAACGATTTCGCAGATCAATCGCGCTGCATCGGTGGCCCGCACAAATGTGCCTCGTATAGAAACCGGAATAAGCCCGTAGTTCTCTACATCCGCGTCGAACACACCACCTTGCCTCAGCGCGCAGCGTCCCCCGCCAGCTCATAGGCACCCCAGTAATACGGATGCCGATACACCTGCCCATCCTTGCCGGCAAGCATGTCACGTTCGGCCTGCGCAAGCGCGCCGGCTTTCGAAAGCGCGGGATTAGCCGCATAAGCCTCGAACACGCCCGCGGTGATCCGCGCCGCCGACTGCGACTCCACGGCCCACTGCGTAACAAGCAGCGAGCGCGCGACAGCGCGGAGATGGCGTCGCCCGCGTTCCCCGTCGCGAGCCCCGTATTGCAGGCCGAGAGCACGACCCAGTCGGCGTTCAGGCGCAGCGTCACAATGTCGTCCGCGGTGAGAATCGAGTCGGCGAGTCCATGCCCTTCGTAGGCAAGCGCCAGCCCGGACTTGCGCCAGCCCGGCACTTCGCCCGGCGAGATTCCGTGCGTGGCGAACAGCACCACGCGCTCGTTCGCCAAGTCCGCGTTCATGACCGCGCTGCGCGTGGCGCGCGTGCCCCATAGCACGCTGTCTTGCGGTGCGCCGAGCGCCGCAGCAATCGAGCGCGCTTCGGCCAGCGTTTCGGGAAGCGGCGCCACATGGTGGTAGTCGAACGCGCGCGTGCCGGCGTCGAGCGGGAACGCGCGCGACGCAGCCAGCGTAGCGGCCGGCGCACCCTGCTCCGCCGGATCGGCGTCGAGGCCGTCGAAGCTCGGATCCGCGAACGCCAGCAGCGGCCTTTGCGCATGCGGCGCCGGATACGTGCGCGCGAGCACGAGCGCCGCCGCGCTCGGTATGCGCACCGGCATGGTCTTCTCGATCCACCACGACGCGCCGCTCAGGCTCGCTGCCGGCTGCGTCACCAGCACGTCGAACGGCACGCTCGCGAGCAAGCCGCTGGTGGCCAGATAGACCGTGTCCGCGCCTGCGAATTCGGCTTCGATCGGTGCGATCAGCGCGCTGTACAACGCGGCTGCCGCGTTCAGATCGAAGCCCGCCAGTTCGCCTGGCCGCGTGGGCGGCACGCCCGCGTCGAAGCTCGCGCGCAAGGCCGCGATTTGCGTCTTGAGCGTCTCATGTGTCACCGCGAGCCGGATTGCGCGGAAAGCGCCGCCCGGATGCACCACGAACGCATAGCTCGCGTCCCGGCCCGCATAGAGATCGACGTAGACCTCACCCGCATGGAGCACCGCGCCCACCTCGCGCGGCGCAGGGATGGCCGGCGACACCAGTTGCCGATAAAGCGGGAACTGCGCGGCGATCTGCTTGCGCAGCGCCGCCAGTTGCGCGTTGGCCTCGCGTTGCGCGCGATCTTCGCGCGCGAGTTCGGTGGGTGTGTCAGGCGGGGCGGACTCGTCACCGTTGTCTTGCTCAGAAAGTCCGGCGTCGGCGCGCGCGAGCGCAAGCCGCGCCGTGTTCTGCCTGTAGCGCAACGCCTGCTCGCGCTCCACGAGCTCGCGCAATGCCGGCGTGCCGGCGGCAAGACGCGCTGCACCGTCGTTCATGGCGTCTTGCGTCGCGTCCATCTGAAAGTGCTCGGCAATGCTAAAGGCCAGCGCGGTGTCGTCGCCGCCGCGCTCGACCAGATAGCGCATCGACATTTCGAGCGCGCCATCCTCGACGTAGGCGCCGCGCGAAGTGGCGTCGTTCCAGCCCCCCTGCATGCCGACGATCGGGGAGACATAGGCGATCACGTCCGCCTCCTTCGCGGGCGTGACGGGATCCTGCAGGCGGTAGAGCATCTGCATCGCGGTGGGATACTTGTAGAACGGGCCCTGCGCGCCCTGGACGCGCAGCTCGTAAGCAATCAAAGGCTCGATGCGTTTGCTGGCCGCCTGCCATTGTCCGCGTGCGGCGAGGCTCAGCGACTCGCGATCATTAGCGCTGCTCCCCTGCTCGGCAAACGGATTGAGCGACATGATCCGCTCATAGGCATCGGCGTCGCCGCGATAGTCGCCGATACGGCCCATGGCGAGCGCGATAAGCAGACGCTGGCGCAGGCAATCGCCGTATTCGGCCGTGATCTTCGCGGGGTCCACGCGCTCCTCACCGGCGAGCGCTGCGTCGATGGCGCTGAGCGCGCCGTCGTAATCGTTGTTCGACTCACGCGCGATCGCAAGGCCGCGTTCGAGCCGCGCGCGCTGGATCACGCTGGCCCGCATATCCGGGCGATGTTCCGCGTCCCAGCTCAGTTCATTCGCATAACTGAGCGCCTCGGCGGGCCGGTTGTTCTGCGCGAGAATACGGATCAACTCGACGGCACTGTCGTAAAGCTCGTTCACCGCCGCCTGGTGGCGCTTTTCGCTGAGCGTGGGATCGTTGAGGTTGTGCCAGGCGAGGTCGGTAATTTGCTGGTACTTGAGCAGCGCGAGGTCATTGCGGTTCGCGGCAAGCCGCTCCTTCTCTGCTTGCGCCGCGAAAAAAGCGTAGGCGGGTTCGCGCGGCAGGGTTTCGAGCTCCGCAGGTGTGGTCTGCCGCGCAAACGTGCGAGCGAGCGCAAGATAGCGGTCACACTTCCTGTAGTTGTGTGATAGCGCATAAAGGAAAGCGAGATTGGAGGCCGCGAGCGAGCGCCGCCCGGCGCCGATCTTCGAGTCGTCCACGATCTGCTCGCGCACGCGCACCGAATCGGCAATCATGCCGGCCCGAAAGTACTCCGTCGAAAGCGAGTCGAGCAAGGCATAGCGTTTTTCGCCGTCCTCGATACCCGCCAGCCTGGCGTGGATCGCGCGTTCATGCTCGCCCACCGTCTTCCATGGCGTTGCCGTGGAAGACCCGGCAGCCTGGGTACTATGGGACGTTTGCGTACGTGCAGGCGAGCACGCAACGCATGCCAGGCCAGCAAGGCAAAGCGCGGCGGCAATCAAGACAGCATTGACGAGATTCAGCGTGCGGTGCGCCATCGCGCCTGCCCTCCCGAGCGCGCCCGCATCGAACCCGGACGTCGCGTGCGGTGCGCGATCCCGACGATTCAAACACTGCCGCAGCGGCGCTTCAAGCCGCCTCTGTGCGCTTGCGCACAGATGGCCGGCCTACCCCTCACTCCCGCCCCGTCACCGCCGTCGAGTACGCCACGCGATTGCGCCCTTCGCGCTTGGCCCGGTAGAGCGCCGCGTCGGCCGCTTCGATCAGCGCGGTTTCCGCAAGCGTTTCGGTAGGCGTGAGCGTCGCCGCGCCCACGCTGATCGTGAGATGCTCGCTCACCGCCGAGCCCATGTGCGGCAGCCCGAGCCCCGCCACATCGCGGCGCATCTTCTCGGCCAGCAGGCGCGCGAGCGCGCTGCCCGCGCCCGGCAGCACGACAGCGAACTCCTCGCCGCCGAAGCGCGCCACGAGGTCGCGCGGCTGGTTCACCTCGCGGCGGATCGTGGTGGCCACCGAGCGCAGCACGTTGTCGCCGGCCACATGGCCGTAGGTGTCGTTATAGGGCTTGAAGTAGTCCACGTCGATCATCAGCAGCGAGACTTCGGTGTTCTCGCGCTGCGCGCGTCGCCATTCCGCGCCGAGGAATTCGTCGAAATAGCGGCGGTTCGAGAGACCCGTGAGGCCGTCCGACTGCGTGAGGCGGCGCAGCTCCAGGTTCACCTTGAGCAGTTCCTGCTGCGAGCGGCGCAGCGCGCGATAGGCCTCGTCGCGCTGGAGCATGTTTACATAGGAGCGCGAATGATATCTGACGCGTGCGATGAGCTCCATGCTGTCCGGCAGCTTGACGAGATAGTCGTTCGCGCCCGAGGCGAAGGCCGCGCTCTTGATCGACGGCTCCTCCTTGGTGGAGAGCACGATGATGGGCACGTCGCGCGTGGCGTCGTTGGCGCGGTAGGCGCGCACCAGCGTGAGGCCGTCGGTGCCCGGCATCACGAGGTCCTGCAGGATCACGGTCGGGCGCACCTGCTCCGCCATGCGCACGGCCTGGTCGGGATGTGCGCAGTAATGGAAGTCGATGTCGCGCTCGCTCGCCAGCGCTCGCCGCACGGCCTCGGCGACGATTGCCTGATCGTCCACCAGCAGCACCATCATCGGCGCCTCGGCGCCGGGCAGCGGCTGCGCGAGCGCGGTGCGCACGGCGGCAAGCGCGGCTTCGAGCGAGGCCTCGTCGGGCCCGCCTTC
Organism: Paraburkholderia silviterrae; assembly: GCF_004353915.1. Lineage (GTDB taxonomy): Bacteria > Pseudomonadota > Gammaproteobacteria > Burkholderiales > Burkholderiaceae > Paraburkholderia > Paraburkholderia silviterrae. Next base: position 7,269 of record NZ_SMRP01000025.1, read on the forward strand.
GGTCAACGCGGTTTCGGCTGCGGTTGATGGGTTCGGCTTCTCAGTCATGGTTTCTGTCGCTTTTACGGTCGCTGTTTCAAATGCTTGACGTCCAGGTGCTTGACGTCTATCAGGCGCTATTACGGTCTTTTCGCAGGCGCTCTTTAAGGTGCGGGCGGGCTCGTCATGCCCAGCATGCCGTGCGCGCCCACGCGGCTCACGAGTTCGCCGGCAATCGCGGAGAGCGGCAGGATCGCGCGCGCGGCGCCCAGCGCGGCGGCCGCCTTCGGCATGCCGTAGACGGCGCACGTCGCCTCGTCCTGGGCAATCGTGTAGTAGCCCTTAGCACGCATCGCCTTCAGGCCGATGGCGCCATCGCGCCCCATGCCGGTGAGCAGCACGCCGATCGCCTCGCCCGGCCAATGCTCGACGACGCTATGAAAAAACGTGTCCACGGACGGACGATACGGCGTCTCGGCCGGCTCGAGCGTGTAGGCGAGGCGCCCGGAGGCCGTCATGCGCAGATGGTCGTTGGTCGCCGCGAGCAGCGCCTCACCCGCCACTGCCCGGTCGCCTTCGCGCGCGACGCGCACCTTGAGCGCTGTTTGTCCGTCGAGCCAGTCCGCCATGCCGAGCGCGAACGACTGGTCCACGTGCTGCACGATCACGATGCCCGCGCTCAAGCTGGCCGGCAGCTCGCCCAGCACCGCCGCGAGCGCCGTGGGACCGCCCGCCGAGGCGCCGATCGCCACCAGCGGCGTGCGTGCGTCGGGGGCCGCCGCGAACGCCTCGGGCGCGCGCACCGCCTCGACCGTGCCGTTCACGCGGCCGATCTGGTCGATCTTCGCGAGCAGCAGGTCCATCGTGCTGCGCGCCGCGGGACCCGCGAGCGTGGGCGTGTCGACCGCGTCGAGCGCGCCCGCGCCCATCGCCTCATACACGCGCCACGCGTTCGCGCCCACACTGCTCGTGACGATCAGGATCGGGCACGGCGAGCGCGCCATGATGCGCCGCGTGGCCTCCACGCCGTCGATCCTCGGCATCACGAGATCCATCAGGATCACGTCGGGCGGCTGGGCGGCGCAGAAGTCCACGGCCTGCTCGCCATCGGCGGCCACCCACAGCACGCGATGCCCGGGCCGCGCCGCGATGGCGTGGCGCAGGGCCTCCACGGCGAGGGGCATGTCGTTCGCGATACCGATGTTCATCAGGTCGCCTCTCCGATCAGGTCGTTCACTGCGTCGAGCAGCGCTTCGTCGTGGAAGCTGCCCTTGGTGAGGTAATAGTCGGCGCCGGCGTCGAGGCCACGGCGCCGGTCGTCCTCGCGGTCCTTGTACGAGACGATCATGACCGGCACGCCGCGCTGCTGCGGATCGTTGCGGATCATCGTGACGAGCTCGATGCCATCCATGCGCGGCATGTCCACGTCGGTGATGACGAGGTCGTAGTGGCCGGTGCGCAGGGTGTTCCAGCCGTCCATGCCGTCCACGGCGACGCTCACCTGGTAGCCGCGTTTTTCGAGCAGCTTGCGCTCCAGCTCCCGCACGGTCAAGGAATCCTCGACCACGAGGATGCGCTTGCGTTCGCGCGCGGCCGCCTGGGTGCCGCGCGCCACGCCCGCGAGCTGGCCTTCGCGCACGAGGCGCGCGACCGAGGCCACGAGATCCTCCACATCGACGATCAGCGCCACGGCGCCGTCTTCGAGCAGCGCGGCGGCGGCCACGTCGCGCACCTTGCCAAGGCGCGCGTCGAGCGGCTGCACGGCAAGCGTGCGCTCGCCCGCGAAGCGGTCCACCACGATGCCGCAGAGCGCCACTTCGTGGTCGGCGCCATGGCCCGCACCGATGAGCACGACGCACACGTCGCCCGAGCTCGCCTGCGCCCCGCTCGCGCCGAGCAACTGGCGCGCGGTGACGAGCCCGACGGGCCGCCCTTCGTAGATGATGTGCTGCTGGCCTTCGAGCATCTCGATGGCTTCGCGCGGCACACGCAGCGCGCGCCGCACGTGCGCGAGCGGGAACGCATAGGCCTCGCCTGCCACCTCGACGATCAGGCTGCGCAGCACCGAAAGCGTGAGCGGCAATTGCAGCACGAAGCGCGTGCCGCGCCCCGCCGCGCTTTCGATGCGCACGGTGCCGCGCACGGTCTTGGCGAAGTTCTGCACGGCGTCCAGACCCACGCCGCGCCCCGAGACGTCGGTCACGCGCTCGCGCATCGTGAAGCCAGGCAGCAGCAGGAACTCGAGCAGCTCGGGCTCGGACATGGCCGCCACGGCCTCGGGCTGCGCGAGGCCGCGCGCGACGATCGCGCGCCTGAGCGCCGCCAGATCGACGCCCGCGCCGTCGTCGGCCACAGCGATCAGCAGCTTGCCCGCGCTGTGGCGCGCTTCGAGCGTGAGGCGCGCTTCTTCGGGCTTGCCGGCGCGGCGCCGCCGCTCGGGGTCTTCGACGCCGTGATCGAGCGCGTTGCGCAGCAGGTGGCCGAGCGGCGCGTCGAGCATTTCGAGGATGTCGCGGTCGACTTGAGTCGTCTCGCCCTCGATGACGAGGCGCACGCGCTTGCCGAGCGAGCGCGCGAGATCGCGCACGATGCGCGGATACGCGTGCGCCGCGTCGCCGAACGGGCGCATGCGGCATTGCAGGGCTTCGTCGTAGAGCCGCTGCGCGAGCTGCGTGCCGCGCCGGTCGATGCGGTCGAGATCGTCGAAGCGCTCGCCAAGCTGGCGCTCGAGCGCGGCAAGCTGCTCGCGGATGCCCGCGAGCGAGGCGCGCGCCTCGGCGCCGAGCGTTTGCTCGTGGCGCTCGTGGAACTGGCCGAGCGCGGCGAGCACCTCGCCCTGCGCGCGGCGCACCCGCAGCAAGGTGTTGGCGAACGGACGCATGCGGCGCGACTCCACCAGCGATTCACCCGCCAGGCCCAACACGCGGTCGAGCGTGCCGGCGCGCACGCGCAGCATGCGGTCGCGGTCATGGGTGGCGTGGGTCGCGGAGGGTTGTGTGAACGCAGGCGGGGAAACGGGGGCGTCGGTGGCGGCTTCGGTGGCGGCTTCTGTGCCAGCGTCGCCACCGATCTCGCGGGCTAGTCCGCCGCCAGCGTCTGCGGAGGCGGATTCGCCGTACGCCGTGCCTTCGCTCCACGCCGGCGAACCCAAACCCGGCGTGCCCGCAAGGCTCGCGGCCAGCAGCGCCTCTGCGTCCGGCAATCCGGATGGCGCCGGATCGTGCGCGCCGTGCGTGCCGCGCGCGCGCCCACCCGCCGCGCCCCGCCCCGCCTGCGCGTGTGCAGGGGCAACGGAATGCGCAGCGGCGCCAGCCAGCCGCTCGACAAAATCGTCGACGGCCTCGCGCGCGAGCGGCGGCGCCGACGCATCCCCCGCCGCCAGCAGCAGATCGATGCCCACCAGCAGCGCGTCGATGCGCGCCGCATCGATCGTCACGGCGCCGTGCTGTGCGGCGACGAAGCAATCCTCCATCGCGCTCGCCACGTCCACGGCCTCGGGCAGCCCGACGATGCGCGCCGCCCCCTTGAGCGAATGCGTCGCGCGCATGCAGGCCTCGAGCGTGGGCGCGTCGGCGGGCGTGGACTCGAGCGCGAGCAGGCCCGCCGAGAGCGTGCGCGTCTGCGTCTGCGCCTCCTCGCGAAAGAGGTCGAGCAGCGACCGGCGGCTCAGTTCGTCGTCGCTCATCGCAGGCTCCGGGTCAGCGCGCCGAATAGCGCATCGGGATCGAGCACGCCCACCGAGCGCCCGCGCCAGGCGAACACGCCGCGCACATGGCGGCCCGCCGCGTGCGCGAGCGTGGCGGGCGCGCTCAGCAAGTCGTCCTTGCCGAAGTAGGCCACGCCTTCGACATCGTCGACGGGAAACGCCGTCGTCTCGCCGCCCCACTCGGCCACGAGCAGGCGCGGCGTGGCGGCCCGCGCGCCCGCTGCGCCCGCTGCGCCCGCGCCAGGCGTAGCGAATCTCGCTGCTGCGGCCGCCGTTGCGTCCGCGGTTACATCGATACGCAGCAGCTCGGCGAGCGAAGCCGCGAGCGTGAGCACGCCGCGCACGTTCACGACGCCGAGCACCGCGGGGCTGCGCCGGTGCGGCAACGAATGAATCGCGCGCGCCTCGCCCACATAACGCAGCGCCTGCGCGCCAAGCGCGAGCCACTCGGCCCCCACGCGGAACACCAGCGAGCCCTCCTGGCGTGCCGCGCCCGCTTGCGCGGCACGGCCGCCCTCGGGTTCGGGCGCGCGCGCCGCGCGCTGCGCGGGACGATCGAGCATGCGCGCGGCGGCCGCCTCGAAGACGGGGCAGTTCAGGCAGCGCACATATTGTGCGAGACGTTCGCACGAGCCGTCGCCGCGCGTGCCGATGCGGTTCCAGCAATCGTCGAGCGGCGCGGCGCCCGCGCCCGATTCGTGAATCGCGTCGTGTTCGTGCTCAATTGCGTGCATGGCGTTCAGGTGCGAAAAAGTCGCGTCACGCATCTACACCTCCGTGGCCCGGGCTGCGCTGCGCCGCGCGTTCGGCGCGACGCATCAGGCGACGCGCGCCATCCGCGTCGCCCTGCACTTCGAGCAGCGCGGCCAGGTGCGTGAGCGCCTCGTAATGGCCGGGCTCCAGATACAGCGCCTTGCGATAGTGCTCGAGCGCAAGCGCGGCGCGGCCCTGGGCATCGGCGATCAGGCCGAGCAGATACCACGCCTCGGCGTCATGCGGCGACGCCTGCGCGACTTGCACGGCGGCGCGGGCGGCTTCGTCGAGCGCGCCGGCGTCGGCAAGGCGGCGCGCGGACGCCAGCGTAGCGGCGCCTGGCGTGGCAACGCCTGGCGTGGCCGCGCCTGGTGTAGCTGCGCCCGGGAGTGTGGCGATCGGCGGAGCGACGCCCAGCGTAGCTGCGCGCGGGAGCGTGGCGCCTCGCGGAGCAACGCCCGGCGGAGCAACGCCCTGCGTAGCTACGCCCGGCGTAACGGTGGCGCGCCCCGCTGAACCTGGCGCTACGGCACCGTGAATAGTGGCCCCCTCCACCAACGCGCCTCGCAACTGCGTGGGTGCGGCTGCACCGTTGGCCGACGCGCGCACGGTGGCCGAAGGCGCCCATAGCCCGGGGGAAGGCGCGCCGGCTGTCGCCACGCCGAGGCTGCTGCCCGCGCGCGCGGGCGCCGCAAGCGGCACGGCAGGCAACGGCCACCGCGCGTCTGACGCCACCTGTGCCGCCCCCACTGTGGGCATCGTCACACCCGGCAAACCATGCGCCCACGCGGACCGCAAGGTATCCGAAACATGCGAGCCGCGCGCGGCGCCCACGTCCGGCGCGGTGAAACCGAACGCGAGCGGAATCTGCGCCGACATCCACTCATGGCGCATCAGGAGCCCCGTCTCTGCCGGCCCGACAAAGATCATGCCGCCATCGGCAAGCCGCGCGCGCAGCAGGCCGATCGCGCGGTCCTGCGCTTCTCGATCGAAATAGATCAGCACGTTGCGGCAGAAGATGAAGTCGTAGCGCACGGGATGCGCCGCGAGCCAGTCGAACAGGTTCGCACGCTCGAACGACACGGCGCGCCGCACGGCGTCGGCGAGCTGCCAGCCGTCCGGCGTCGCATGGAAATAGCGCTCGCGAAACGCCAGCGCGTCGCCGCGAAACGCGTTGCGGCCATAGACGCCGCGCGCCGCGGCCTCGATCGAGGCCGCGCTGATGTCGATGGCGTCGATGCCGAATTGCTCGTGCGCGAGGCCCGCGTCGATGAGCGCCATCGCCGCCGAATAAGGCTCCTCGCCGGTCGAGCACGGCACGCTGAGCACGCGCACGAGCTCGCCGGGCTGCGCCGCAAGGCGCTGTGCACCGCCGCGCGCGAGCGCCGCAAACGCCTCGCGCTCGCGGAAGAACCAGGTTTCGGGCACGACGAGCGCGTCGATGAGCGCCTGGCGCTCAGTGGTGTCGGTCGTGAGGCGCGCCCAGTAGGCGTCGCGCACCGCTTCGGGCAGGGCCGCGCCGCCTGCCCACTGCGCCGGCATCGCCGCTGCGCGCGATGCACGCGCGCCGTGCCGCTCGGGCGCGCCGTCCTGCGCGCCCGGCGCCACGACGAGGGCCGCGCGCGCGGCCACCGCACGAGCGAGCGCGTGGGCGCCCAGCGATTCGGCATCGATGCCGGTCTCCTGCACGAGCCAGGCGGCGAAGCGCGGGTCCACGTACTGTTGGGCGGCCATCATGGCGTGCGCCCTGCCGGTATCGAATCGCTCTGCATGGACTCGCCGGGCGCGGCCGCCTCGCGCCAGGTGGGCGGATCGGGAAAGAGCAGCGCGCGCACCCGCTCGTCGAGCAGTTGCTCGACCTTCACCCATTGCACGAAGCCGTGCGCGTCGCTCGCCACGGGGCCGAGCCAGCGCGCCTCGGGCGTCGCAATGCCGCTATCGGCGAACGCTGCGGGCGCGAGCGTCTGGGTGCGTGTCGCGCATTCGAGCAGCAGCGCGATGCGGCGCGGCCGCGCGCCATGTTCGGCCGATGCCGCAGCCATGGCCGCCGTCGTGCCCACAGTCGTGCCCGCGGTCGTGCCCGCAGTCGTGCCCAGCGTCTTGTCCAAAGCCGCCGGCGCTTTATCGTTCACGAGCACGAGCCGCGTCGACATGAGCGCGCGCGCCGGCCTGCCGAGCGCGAGCATCGCCATGTCGACGACCGGCACCGGTGCGCCCTCGTGATCGATCACGCCCGCGATATACGGCGGCGTGCCCGCGAACGCGCGCACCGGCTGCAACGGCAGCACGCGCACGATCTCGCGGGCATCGAGCGCGTAACGTTCGCCGTCCAGCTCGAACACGAGAAACAGCATCGCGGCTCCGTTCAGTGGACCGACAAGCGGAAAACCGACAAGCGGCGGCCCGCAAAGCGGCCTCCGCCGCGGCGCGCACCTGCGCCGATCGCGCCAAGCGCGCCGCTCATGCCCCTCAAGCCTCCCACGCCCCTCACGCCTCGATCCTGAAACGCGACACGCCAGTGCGCAGCTCGTTGGCCACGAGCGTGAGGTTGTCGATGGCCTGCGAGGACTGGCGCAGCGACTCCGCGGTCTGCTGCGCCGCTTCGGAAAGCTGCGTGAGCGCCTGGGTGATCTGCTCGGCGCTGGTGGCCTGCGCCTGCATGCCGTCGTTGACCACCTGGAAGCGCGGCGCGAGCGTCTGCACCGCGCCGATGATCTGCGAAAGCTGCGCGCCCACTTCCTGCACGTCGTGCATGCCGCGGCGCACTTCCTCGGCGAACTTGTCCATGCCCATCACGCCCGCCGAGACCGCCGACTGGATCTCCTTGACGGTCTGCTCGATGTCGTAGGTCGCCACCGCCGTCTGGTCGGCTAGGCGCCGGATCTCGGTGGCCACCACGGCGAAGCCGCGCCCGTACTCGCCGGCCTTTTCCGCCTCGATGGCGGCGTTCAGCGAAAGCAGGTTGGTCTGGTCGGCGACCTTGGTGATGGTCGCCACGACCTGATTGATGCTGACGGCCTTCTCGTTGAGGATCGCGAGCTTGGCGTTGACCGAGCCCGCGGCCTCCATCACGCCGCGCATGGTGTTCTCCATATGCGTGAGGCCGCTCTGGCTGGTGGTGGCGAGCACCGCCGACTGCTCGGCCACGGTCGCCACCTCGCCCATCGTGCGCACGAGATCGCGCGCGGTCGCGAAGATCTCGCGCGAGGTCGCGCCAATCTCGGTCGTGGTAGCCGCGGTCTCGCTCGCCGTGGCCTGCTGCTCCTTCGAGGTGGCCGCCACCTCGGCCACCGAGGTCGTCACTTGCAGCGACGACTTCTGGGCCTGGGCAACGAGGCTCGCGAGCTCGTCGCTCATGCGGTTGAAGCCGTCTTCGAGCACGCCGAACTCGTCGCGGCGGTTCAGGTGCAGACGCTGCGAAAGGTTGCCCATGCGCATCGAATCGTGCACCTCGACGAGGCGCGTCATCGGCCGCGTGATCGCGCGGTGCAGCGCATAGCCGGTCACGAGCGCCGCGAGCAGCACGACGCCGAGCGCCGTGGCCAGCGTGATCTCCGTGCCCGTGACCGAGCCGCGGATGGTCTGCGCGGAGTCGTCGGCCTGGCCGCGGTTTTCGTCGACGAGCGCGTTGGCCGCGTCTTCCACGTCGTGCCACGCCGCGCCGAGCTGCAAGAACGCCGCCTGCGCGGTGGCGCGCTGCCCGGGCAACTGCCGCGCGACGGCCATCAACTGTGGCAGATAGCGCGCATAGGCATCGTGAAAGCGTTGATAGCGCGCGCGGTCGTCGCTGCGAAACACCGTGCTCTCGTATTGCTTGGCGTCCTGGTCGGCCTGGCTCAGGGCGACGGGCAATGAGCCAATCACGCGCGCGATGCCCGCTGCATCGGGCTCGACAAAAGCGGCGCGCTCGACCACGTTGTAGGTCTGTCTTGCGGAGGCGCGCAGCGAGGTCGCATAGAACAGGCCCGGCACGGAATCGCGCGTGAGGCTCAAGGCCTCGTCGTCGATGGCGCGCAGGCGGCTATAGGAGATCGCGGCCATCACGAGCATCAGCACGAACAGCAAGCCGAAGCTCAAAACGATGCGCGTTCCGAGGGTGTAGCGGCCATGGGTCTGGCGCGGGAGTCCGGCTGAGCCGGAACGGGGCATGGCTGTGCTCATTACGCGTGGCCTTAACCGGTTGGCGAGAGAAGACGCCCTGCGCCCGCGCAACGTGCGCGAGCGTACAGACGACGCAGCAAAAGCCCGTCAGCCGGGCTTCCGGGGCGTAGTGTAATGCGTCCGGGCACTTTTATGGGATGAGGGAAGAACAGGATGTGCCGCCGTGCGAGCGGCCCGACGGGAATTTCGGGATTGTTTTACGTGGTCGCGAGGGGTGGCTGGCGCCTGCGGATACCGGCAGCGGACGCCGCCGGCGCTCGCGAAGCTCAGCCGGTCTTGCGCGCGAACCGCACCACGGCGTCGACCACCATTTCGCGGTGACGCGCGCGCAGCCGGGGATGCGAGGGATCGCGCCCGAACGCCGCGCCAAAGGTGTGGCGGTTGCTCACGCGATGAAAGCACATCGAGCTGATCAGCAAGTGCAGGTCGATGGGATCGATGTCGTCGCGGAACACGCCCGCGCTCACGCCGCGCGCGAGCAGGTCCTCGATGGTGCGGATCACGCTGGCGTTGCGGCTGCGGAACGTCTTGAGCCGCTCGAGGTACTTCGCGCCATGAATGTTCTCGATCGTCACGAGGCGCACGAAGTCGCGATGGCGGTCGTGATAGTCGAAGGTGAATTCGACGAGGCGCTTCAAGCCCTCCTCGGGATCGAGCTCGTCGATATGCAGGTCCTGCTCCAGCGCCCGGATGTCGCCGTACACCTTGTCGAGCACCGCTTCGTACAGCCCTTCCTTGCTGCCGAAGTAGTAATAGAGCATGCGCTTGGTGGTGTGGGTGCGCTCGGCGATCTGGTCGACGCGCGCGCCCGCGAGACCCATGGCCGAAAACTCGGCGGTCGCGACTTCGAGAATGTTGCGCTTGGTCTGCTCCGGATCGTACTTGCGCCGGCTTTCGGATTGAGCGTCGTTGCTTTCGGCCGAAGCCGCCGGTCTTGCCATTTTTTTGTGGAGCGCGAGTGGGAAGGAATGCCGCCGATTCTAGCATGGGCGCTGGCACGCTCCGCCGGGCCAGACGCCCGGGCCGGCGGGGCTTCAGGCTGCCCCGGGATCGCGCCCAACCCGGCACTGATCGCCCGGCGAAGCCACTGGCCGGCTGACTCGCCCACCCGCCAAACCGGCGAATCGGCGAATCGGCGAATCGGCGAATCGGCGAATCGATGGTCCAGCCGCCGCCTTACAGCTCGATGCGCTTGATGTCGCCCACCACGAAGATGTACGACGCGGCGCCGACCAGCGCGATCGTGCCGATGAACGCGAGCGCCCAGACGAACGAGCCCGTCGCGCCCACGATCAGCCCGACCACAAGCGGCGTGATGATGCCGGCGAGGTTGGCCGCCAGGTTGAAGATGCCGCCCGTGAGGCCCAGCATGCCGGCCGGCGCGATATCGGAAACGAGCGTCCAGCCGAGCGCGGCCATGCCCTGCGCGAAGAACGCCACCGAGAGGATCGCGATCACGGCCACGTTGCTCTGGACGAAGTTCGCGAGAATGATGGTCGAGGCGAGCAGCAGCCCGGCGATGATCGGCAGCTTGCGCGCCACGTTGGCCGAGAGACCCCGGCGCAGCATCCAGTCCGAGAACGTGCCGCCGAACATCACGCCGATCGAAGCGGCAATGAACGGCATGATCGCGAAGAAGCCGATCTTGAGCCAGCCCATGTGGCGCTCGGTGGCGAGGTAGGTCGGGAACCACGTGAGGAAGAACACGAGCGTGGAGTTGCCCGCGAACTGGCCGAGGCAGATGCCCGCGAGCTGACGCTTGCGCAGCAGCTTGCCGGCCATGCGCCAGTCGAAGCCCTTTTTGCCTTCGCTTTTGCCTTCGCTCTTGCCATCGGCCGCTTGCGCCTTGTCCGCACCGGCCTTCGTGTCGTGCTTCGCGAGGCCGCCGCCCGCCTCGATATAGTCGAGCTCCGCGCGGTTGGCGCCCGGATGATCGTGCGGCTCGCGGTAGAAGCACCACCAGACGAGGCCGAACACGATGCCCACGCCGCCCACCACGTAGAACAGCGAACGCCAGCCATAAGCGCCCATCAGCGCGAACAGGAAGGGGCTGAAGAACGCGAGGCCGACGTACTCGCCCACGGTGTACGTACCGGTCGCGAACGCGCGTTCCTGTTGCGGAAACCATGTCGCCACCACGCGGCTATTGGTGGGGAAGCACGGCGATTCGGCCACGCCGAGCCCCAGCCGGCACACGAGGAGCGCGCCCACGCTGCCGACGAACCCCTGCACGAGCGTGCACATCGACCACAGCGTCATGGCGAGGTAGTACGTGAGCTTGCTGCCGAAGCGGTCGAGAAACACGCCACCCGGAATCTGCGCAACCACGTAACTCCACGAGAACGCCGAAAAGATCAGCCCCATGAGCGCCGCGTTGATGCCCAGCTCCCTGGTGAGCTGCGGCGCCGCGATGCCGAGCACCGTGCGGTCCAGATAGTTGATCATCGTGCCGACGGCCAGCAGGCCGAGGATGCGATAACGCGCCTTCGAGCGCCGCAGCGCGCCTTCTGCGGGCGTCGCGGCAAGGGTAGGCGCGTCGCGCCCCGTCGATACGGGTGGTGCCATGTCTCTCTCCTGACTTCCTGACTTCCTGACTTCCTGACTGATTCTGGCCGAAACGGCTATTTATTCGCCGGCGTCCTGCGCCAGCATCGATTGCAGATGCGCATACATGCGCTCGGCGTCCGGCTCGAGGCCGGTGAAGAGCCGGAATGCATCCACGGCCTGATAGACCGCCATCCCGCCGCCGCTCAAGATGCGGCAGCCGCGCGCTTGCGCTGCCTCGAGCAGCGCGGTGCGGATCGGGAAATAGACGATGTCGGCCACCCACAGGCGCTCATGCAGATACTCGGCGGGCAGCGGCAAGCCGGGCAGCTTCGCCATGCCGGTGGGCGTGGCGTGAATGAGGCCCGTGGCGGCGGCCAGCGTTGCCTGCAAGTCGCCGCCCGCGCTCACGCGCGCCGCGGGAAAACGCGCCTGCAATTCGTCGGCGAGCGCCTGGGCACGCGGTGGGTCCACGTCGAACAGCGTGAGTGCATGTGCACCCATCTGCAGCGCGGCATGCGCAACCGCCGCGCCCGCGCCGCCCGCACCCAGCTGCACGACCGATTCGAGCGACACGTCGGGCAGGCCGCGCTTGAACGCGCTGGCGAACCCAGACCAGTCGGTGTTGTGGCCGATGCGCTTGCCATCGCGGAACAGCACCGTGTTCACGGCGCCCAGCGCCCGCGCGTCGTCCGAAAGTTCGTCGAGCAAGGGAATCACGGCCTGCTTGCACGGATAGGTGATGTTCAGGCCGTCGAAGCCCATGCGCTGCGCCGCGAGCAGCAACTCGGGCAGCGCGTCGACGGCGAGGCCGAGCGCATCGAGGTCGATACGCCGGTACACATAGTTGAAGTCGAGCTCGCGCCCTTCCTTCTCGTGCATTGCGGGCGTGAGCGAGCCGCCGATACCCTTGCCGATCAGCCCGCACAGGAACGAGCGCGGCTTCGTTGCGGTGTTTTGCTGGCTCATTTCGACACCTTCCCTGCCAGCAGCGTGGCCATGCGTTCGAGCGCGAGCACATAGCCCTGGGTGCCGCAGCCAACGATGATGCCCTCGGCGACAGGCGAAACGAACGAATGGTGCCGGAACGCCTCGCGCTTGTGGACGTTCGAAATATGGACCTCGATCACGGGCTTGGCGATGGCCGAAAGCGCATCGGCAATGGCCACTGAAGTGTGCGTGTAGGCGGCCGGATTGATGACGATGCCGTCGACGCGCGTACGCGCTTCGTGCAGCCAGTCGATCAGCTGATGCTCGGCGTTCGACTGGCGGAAGTCGACTTCGAGCCGCAGCCGCTCTGCAGCTTCGCGGCACAGGCGCGCCACGTCGTCCAGCGTTTCGGACCCATATACCGCGGGTTCCCGCGTTCCCAGCAGATTCAGATTCGGCCCGTTCAGGACCAGTACCGACGGCAATTGCATCAGGCGCTCCACATTACGTAACAACTCGAAAACGACGCGACAACTACGTTTCAGGCGCGGCATTTGCGGCGCATTTGCCCTGCACCGCGGCCAATGCGCTCACCCCACGCATGGCCGCCAGTGTGCCGCGCACGCACGCTCAGGTCACCCTGGGGTTTCCGAGAATTTGTACTAACTAGTTAGTTTTATTATCCTTGCAACACTCCGGCGGCGCTTGCGTGTTCAGCTTGCTTTCCCGCTGAACGCACAGCGCGTGTCCCACCGGCACACGCAAGCCTGCGCCGCCGGCCCACTGGTTATCGCTCAACCGTTGCCGCGCCACGCCATGTCCAAGCCGCCTCTAGCTTCAGCTCTCGCCCCGTTGTCCCGCTCGATCGCGACCGTCTCGATCAGCGGCACGCTCGCGGAAAAACTCGCCGCGATCAGCGCCGCGGGTTTCGCGGGGGTGGAGATCTTCGAAAACGATCTGCTCTATTTCGAAGGCTCGCCCGCCGACGTGCGCCGCATGGCCGCCGACCTTGGCCTTGCCATCGTGCTGTACCAGCCGTTTCGCGACTTCGAGGGCGTGAGCGTCGGGCGGCTGGCCCGCAATCTCGAGCGCGTGAAGCGCAAGTTCGAGTTGATGCACGAGCTGGGCACGGACCGCCTGCTGGTGTGCAGCAGCGTCTCGCCCGACACGATCGACGACGACGCGCTCGCCATCGATCAACTGGGCGAGCTCGCGCAAGCCGCCGCACGGGCTGGCGTGGTGACGTGCTACGAAGCGCTGGCCTGGGGCCGCCACGTGCGCACGTACCGCCACGCCTGGAAGCTCGTGAACGCCGTGAATCACCCGAACCTCACGCTCGCGCTCGACAGCTTCCACACGCTCTCGCTCGACGACACGCCCGATGCGATCGCTACGATTCCGGGCGAGCGCATCGGTTTCGTGCAGATCGCCGACGCGCCGAAGCTGAACATGGACGTGCTCGAATGGAGCCGCCATTACCGCTGCTTTCCGGGCCAGGGCGACTTCGCGCTCGCGGACTTCACGGCGCAGGTCGTGAAAAGCGGCTATACGGGCCCGCTCTCGCTGGAAATCTTCAACGACGGCTTTCGCGGCGCACCGCCCGCTGCCACCGCGGCGGACGGCAATCGCTCGCTGCTGCTGCTGCAAGAGTTGACACGCGAAGCGTTGACGCGCGAAGTGCCTGGCAGTACCAACGCGCAAACCGCGCCGCTCTACAACCCGCCTGCCGCGCCGGCTCACGCGGGATGGCAATTCCTCGAGTTCGCAGTGGACGACGCCGCGCGGCAGCGCGTAGCCAACTGGCTCGAAAAGCTCCATTTCCGCCGCGCGGGGCAGCACCGCTCGAAGGACGTGACGCTCTACCAGCACGGCTCGGCGGCCATCGTGCTGAACGCCGAGCCCGATTCGTTCGCCGATGCGTTCTTCCAGCGCCACGGGCTTTCGCTGTGCGCTTCCGCCTTGCGCGTGGACGACGCGCGTCTCGCGCTCGAACGCGCGGCGGGTTTCGGCTATCAGCCGTTCTCGGGCCGCCTCGGTCCCAACGAGCGCGTGGTGCCGGCCGTCCAGGCACCGGACGGCAGTCTTAACTATTTCGTTAACGAACAACCGGGCGAGCCGACGCTCTTCGAAGCCGACTTCGTGCTCACCGATGTGGACGGCCCCACGGAGGTCGGCCCCATCACGGGCATCGATCACGTGAGCCTTTCGCTGCCGGCCGGTTCGTTCGATGCATGGGTGCTGTTCCTGAAAGCGGTGTTCGGCTTGCAGGCGAGCGCCGCCGTCCTGCTGCCCGATCCCTACGGCCTCGTGCGCAGCCGTGCGCTCTTCAGCGCCGACCGCGGCCTGCGCATGGTGCTCAACGCCTCGGTCGACCCGCACACCGCCACCGCCGAGAGCGTGCGCGCCTATCACGGCACCGGCCTGAATCACGTGGCGTTCGGCACCGGCGACATCTTCCGCGCCGTCACGGAATTCGAGGCGGCGGGTGTGCCGTTGCTGCGCGTGCCGGCCAACTACTACGACGATCTCGATGTTCGCCACGCACTGTCCGCCGAGTTCCTCGACGCACTGCGCCAGCACAACCTCCTCTACGACCGCGACGAACAAGGCGGCGAGTTCCTGCACGCCTACACCGAAACGCTCGACCAGCGCTTCTTCCTGGAACTGGTGGAGCGGCGCGGCGGCTACGACGGCTATGGCGCGCCGAACGCCGCGGTGCGCCTCGCCGCGCAAGCACGCCAGCGCTCGCGCGCCGAGCGTCAGGACGACGAACAAGACAAGAGCCTATAAGGGCCCCAGAAGCATCCCTGGCGATATCGACCGGGCAACGCGCAGCGACACGGAGCAGTCCGTGCCGCCCGCAGCGCGCGCTCGTGCAAAGCGCTGCGCCGATCAGCGATACGCCAGCAATCAATAAGCAATCCTGCAATTATTGGAGATTTACGACGATGAAGAAGACTGGCTTCGGCCCGGGTATTTTCATAGCCGCTGGCGCCGCATTGATCGCGGGCCCGGCGTTCGCGCAGTCCAGCGTCACGCTCTACGGCGCTGTCGACGACGCAATTACTTACGTCAACAACCAGAACGGTCACTCGAACGTGTACCTGCGTCAGGGCAACGTCTATGCCTCGAAGTTCGGCCTGCAAGGCAAGGAAGACCTGGGCGGCGGCACGCTCGCGATCTTCGACCTGCAAAACGGCTTCGATCCGAATAGCGGAGCGCTCCAGACCAATGGTCTGATTTTCAACCGCCAGGCCTATGTGGGTTTGCAGAACCTCAGCGTGGGCCAGCTCACGCTCGGCCGCCAATACACGCCCTACTACCAGTTCGTGGGCCCGCTCACGGGCAGCAACTGGCTCACGGGCGCGACCGGCGCGCACCCCGGCGATATCGACGGGCTCGACACCACCGTGCGCATCAACAACTCGGCGATCTACACCTCGCCTAGCTGGTACGGCGTGCAGGCGAGCGCCATGTACGCGTTTGGCGGCATTGCGGGCAGCACCGGCAAGGGCCAGACATGGAGCACCGCGCTGCGTTATGCGAACGGCCCGGTCTCGCTCGCGGCAGGCTACCTGCGCATGGACAACGCAGCGCTCACGAGCGGCTTCGACACCTCCTCGACCGCGAGCTTCGGCAAGTCGTCGCTGAACACGGGCTATGTTTCGGCGCGCGCCGTGCAGCACGTGGCCGTGGCAGGCAACTACACGATCGGCAATGTGATGCTGGGCGCATCGTATTCCAACGTCGAATACCTCGCGGGCGGCAAGTCGCTGTTCGGCACCACGGCGGTCTTCAACACCTGGGCGGCGCTCGCCACCTATCGCTTCTCGCCCGCGTTCGACGTGGGCGGCGGCTTTGCCTACACGCTGGCCTCGAAGGCCAACGGCGTCACGAGTGCCGCGCGCTATCAGCAGGTCTCGCTCAAGGAGACGTATCACCTCTCCAAGAGGACCTCGCTTTACGCGCTGCAAGGCTATCAGCATGCGAGCGGCCAGACGCTCGGCGCGAGCGGCTCGGGCGATATCGTCGAAGCCAGCCCCTCGGTAGGCGACTCGCAAAACAGCACGCCGTCGAGCACGCACTCGCAGTTCGTCGGCATGGCGGGCATTGCGTTGCTGTTCTAGACAGGCCGCCGAGGTGGGGCCGCTCGGGTCGGGCCTGACGAGGCGCAGCGCGGCCGACGAGATCCGGCCGCGCCTGACGTGTCAATCCGACGCAATTCGCCGCGCACCCGCGTCACACGGGCGCCGCGGCGCCGAAGCAGCCCGCCACTGTGTCATCCCGGCTACGGCGATTCGGCCATTGTGCGACACTGGCGCGTCTCGATCGAGCCGCCCCGGTTCTGGCGCGCCCGACGCGCCCGCCGCCATCGGCGCCTTCGACTGGCGGCGTCATGGCAGATGACGCCTTCAAGGCGCAGCGCGCGAGGCTTACGAGCCCAACCCTCAGCGCACATTCATGCCGGACGTCCCCTTATCCCAGCTACGCGCGGCGCAACCGCGCCGCCGCGGCCTCGCCGCCGCGCTCTTCTTCCTCGTCATCGCGGCGGGCGCGGCCTATGTCATCAATCATCTCGTCGTCGACCTGCGCACGGTGCAAGGCGTCTCCGCGCTGCCGTTCGTCCTGCTCGTCATCGCGCTCGTCATCGCGCTCGGCTTCGAGTTCGTGAACGGCTTTCACGACACCGCCAACGCCGTCGCCACAGTCATCTACACGAACTCGCTCGAACCGCACACCGCCGTGATCTGGTCGGGCGCATGGAATTTTCTCGGCGTGCTCGTCTCGAGCGGCGCGGTCGCGTTCGGCATCCTGCAACTGCTGCCCGTCGAGCTGATCCTCCAGGTGGGCAGCCACGCGGGTTTCGCCATGGTGTTCGCACTCCTGATCGCGGCCATCCTCTGGAATCTCGGCACCTGGTATCTCGGGCTACCTTCGTCGAGCTCGCATGCGCTGGTTGGCTCGATCATCGGCGTGGGCATCATGAACCAGTGGCTCAGCGGCCCCTCCGGAACCTCGGGCGTCGACTGGACCCAGGCGCTGGGCGTGGGCAAGGCCCTGCTGTTTTCGCCCGTGGTGGGCTTCGTGCTCTCCGCGCTCCTGCTGCTCGCGATGAAGCGCTTCGTGCATGCGCCGCGCCTCTACCGCGAGCCTGAGCCGGACAAACCGCCGCCGCTCTGGATCCGCGCGCTGCTCATTCTCACCTGCACGGGCGTCTCGTTCGCGCACGGCTCCAACGACGGGCAGAAAGGCATGGGCCTCATCATGCTGATCCTGATTGGCGTGGTGCCCACCGCCTACGCGCTCAACAAGGCCGTCACGCCCGAGCAGACCGTGACGTTCGTGGCCGCCGCGCGCGCGGCTTCGACCACGCTCGCGCACTACGCGCTCGCCACGCCGCCCGACAATCCGCGCGCGGAAGTCGAGGCCTACGTCAGCACGCAGCGGCTGCAACCCGCCACGCTGCCCGCGCTGCGCGCGCTCACCGACACCATCGGCGACCAGGTGAGCCTCTCGGGCTCGATGGCGCAGGTGCCGCAAGCAATCGTCGACAACGTGCGCAACAACATGTACGTCGCCTCAGAGGCAATCCGGCTGATGGAGAAAGCGCATACGCCCGCCTTCTCCGCCGCCGACGCCGCCACGCTGGAGGACTTTCGCAAGCAGATGGACCACGCCACCAAGTTCATCCCCACGTGGGTCAAGGTGGCGGTGGCCATCGCGCTCGGGCTGGGGACGATGGTGGGCTGGAAGCGCGTCGTCGTGACCGTTGGCGAGAAGATCGGCAAGCAGCATCTGACCTATGGGCAGGGCGCCTCCGCCGAGGCCGTGGCCATGCTGACCATCGGCATGGCCGACGTCTACGGCCTGCCCGTTTCGACCACCCATGTGCTGGCCTCGGGCGTGGCGGGCACCATGGCCGCCAATGGCTCGGGCCTGCAATGGTCGACCGTGCGCAATCTCGCGCTCGCATGGCTGCTCACGCTGCCCGCCTCGATCGCGCTTGCCGCTCTTCTATTCTGGGTGTTTCGTCAGTTTTTCTGAGCGAATTCCCGGCTACACGCGGCGCATGAATCAGCGATGCGTGAACACCGGGTCGCGCTTCTCGCGGAAGGCCGCCATGCCTTCCTTCGCATCCTCGCTCGCAAACCGCGCCCGCCGCGAACGCCTTCTCACTGCCGCCGATGACGATCGCACCAATGCTCTCGTCGGCGTCAAAACGTAGTAGCGCTTCGCCCAGCGCGTCCATCAGCGCATCGTCGAGGGCATTCGGCTGCTTGGGCCGATTGAGCGCGATCGTGCCTACCCGCCCTTCCACGCCGGTCAAAACCGGTTGCCCCTCCATCTTCGTTGCTCCTCCTGGCGTTTAAATTAATCAGGTTTGCTGATCATTCACTTCCTTCAGCAGATCGCGCAGCTTGAACTTCTGGATCTTGCCCGCCGGCGTGACCGGCATTGCGTCGAGCAGCACGAGGCGCTCTGGCCAGTATTGCGTGGCCACGCCTTGCGCCTTTAAAAACGCCGTGAGCGATGGCAAATCAACCGACTCACCAGGCGTGGGCACGACCACGGCGCAGGCGCGCTCACCGAGCCGCGCGTCGGGCCACGCCACGATGGCCACCTGCGAGATGCCGGGGTGCCGGTACAGCAGCGCCTCGATCTCCACCACGGGAATGTTCTCGCCGCCACGGATGATCACGTCCTTGCTGCGCCCGCTGATACGGATATAGCCTTGTGCATCGATGCTCGCGAGGTCGCCCGTGTCGAACCAGCCCTGCGCATCAGTCGCATTCAGGTGCGCGCGCTTCAGATAGCCACCGAACGCCGAGCAAGCACGCACGAACAGACGCCCCGCAACGCCGGCCGGCAGCGCCTCGCCGTTCTCGTCGACCACCCTCGCCTCCACGCCCGGCAGCGGCGCGCCGTCGGTGGCGGCTGAGCGCTCGTCCGCGTCGTCGAGGCGCGTGAGCGTGACCGCGCCCATCTCCGTCATGCCCCAGGCGGAAACGATCTTCGCGCCCAGCGCCGCTCGCGCGCGCTCGACGAGCGCACCCGGAATCGGCGCGCCCGCGCACAGGAACGTGCGCAGCGTTGGCACGGTCGTGCCGCTCTCCTTCACCGCATTGGCCAGGTCGGACAGAAACGCCGTGGATGCCATCGTGAACGTGATGCCCTCCCCGGCGATGAGCTCAAGCGCCGCCCGTGGCTGCCAGATGTCCTGCAGCACCGCGTGCGCGCGCAGCAGGATCGGCATCATCAGTCCATACATGAAGCCGGTCTGATGCGCCATCGGCGAAGCCATCAGCACGACGTCGTCGCGGCCGAGGCGCATGGACCGCGCATACGGCACGATGTTCGAGAAGAGCGTGTTGGCAGTGTGCATCACGCCCTTCGGCTCGCCCGTCGTGCCCGAGGTGTAGAGCAGTTGCGTGACGTCGTCGGGGCCGGGACGATGACGCGCGAGGATCTCGCTTGCGTCCGGCCCACTCTCCCATCGCGGGCCCGAGAGCAGTGTCTCGAAGCTGTTGGCCGCCGTGCCGCCATCGATCACGATCACGTGCCGCAACGCGGGCAAGACGGGTTGCAGCGCGCTCAGCATCTGCTCGTAATCGGTGCCCCGAAAGCGCCTGGGCACCACCATCACCTTGCTTTCGCCGTGCGCGAGCATGAACGACAGCTCACGCTCGCGAAAGATCGGCATGAGCGGATTGAGCACCGCGCCAATGCGCGAGCACGCGAGATAAAGCACCGTGAACTGCCAGCAATTCGGCAACTGAATCGACACCACGTCGCCGCGGGTCACGTCAAGGCGCGCGAGCCCCACGGCGACGCGGTCGGCCAGCGCCGCCAGCTCGCGGTACGTGAAGCGCGTGGTCGTGCCGTCCTCCACGCGCCGTGCGATAAGCGCGATCTTGTCCGGACACTCGGCCACACAGGCGTCCAGCTCGTCGTTGATGGTGCGCCCCGGCCACCAGCGGCGCGTCGTTACGCGCGCGCGCATCTGCTCGATCAATACCGCGTCGAACGCCATCGCATGCCCCCGTGCAAGAGAAGTGCCGCTCATGCGGGAACGGCGTCGCGCCCGGCGTTCGCACGCGCCACGATGGTCTTCATGATCTGCGCCGTGCCGTCGCCGATCTGGAAGCCGAGGACGTCGCGCAGGCGCTGCTCCAGCAGCCCGCGATCGTAACCGCCGTGGCCGAACGAGAGCAGGCATTGATGCACGACGTCGTAGGCGAGCTTGGGCCCCCACCATTTGCACATGGCCGCCTGCGCCGTGTGCGGCAAGCCGCGGTCCTTGAGCCAGAGCGTTTGCAGGCACAGCAGGCGCGCGGCCTCCACCTGGGTCGCGTACTCGGCAAGCGGATGCGAGACGCCCTGAAACGCCGCAAGCGGCTTGCCGAACGCCTCGCGCTGCGCAACGTACTCCCACGTCTCCTCGAGGCTCACGCTCGCAACCGCGAGCACCTGCAAGCCGATCAGCGCGCGCGAGAAGTCGAAGCCCTGCATCACCTGCACGAAGCCCTTGCCCTCGTCGCCTAGCCGATGATCCACGGGCACGCGCACGTTCTCGAAGAAGATCGAGCCGCGCCCGATGGCGCGCTGGCCATGACAATCGAAACGGTTGCGCGTGATGCCGGGCAAATCCATCGGCACGAGCACAGCGGAAACGCCGCGTGCGCCGTCCTCCACGCGGCCCGTGCGGGCGAACACCACGGCGGCGTCGGCCTGGTCGGCCGCCGAGATCGACGTCTTCTCGCCGTTGAGCACGTAGTGGTCGCCCACGCGCTCCATCTTGAGGCGCAGGTTCGCCGCGTCCGAGCCGCCGCGCGGCTCGGTCAGCGCGATCGCGAGCAGCGCGCGCCCCTGCGTCAGACGCTCGAGCCACGGACGCGCGATCTCGGGCGCCGCGTGCTGCGCCAGGATCTGACCGTTGAGCGAAGCGAGCAGGTTGATATAGGAAAGGCTCAGGTCGGCGCGGGCGATCTCTTCGTGGATCACGCCCGCCGCGAGGCAGCCGAGCCCCTGGCCGCCACAGGCTTCGGGCAGCTCCGGCGCGATGAATCCCATCTCGCCCATTTCGCGCATCAAGCCGCGGTCGAGCACGCGTGTTTGATCGCGTTCCTGAAAGCCCGGCGCGACGCGTCCCTGCGCGAAACGCCGCGCGTGCTCGCCGAGGGCGACGAGGTCATCGTCGATATAGGGATTCATGTCCACTCCTGGTGCTGGGTCGTTCTATTCGTTCGTCATACTAAACGTTACCAATACGCATTTACTTTGCGCATTTACTTCGCGTATTTGCGGAACTCGGGCTTGCGCTTCTCATTGAACGCCCGCACGCCCTCGCGCGACTCCTCCGTGTCGTAATAGAGCTTGAGCGCATACATGCCCATGCCCGCGATGCCGGCCTGGTGCGCGGTGTCCATGTTGAACGAGCGCTTGGCGATGGCGATGGCCGTCGGGCTCTTTTCCATGATCTCGTCGCACCACTTCTGCACTTCGGCGTCCAGTTGCTCGTGCGGCACGACCGCATTCACGAGTCCCATCGCCAGCGCCTCGGCGGCGGGATAGCGGCGGCACAGATACCAGATCTCGCGCGCCTTTTTCTCGCCCACCACACGCGCGAGAAAGGCCGTGCCGTAGCCGGGGTCCACCGAGCCGACCTTCGGGCCCGCCTGCGCGAATACGGCCTTCTCCGAGGCAATCGTGAAATCGCAGATCGTGCACAGCACGTTTCCGCCGCCCACCGCGTAGCCCTGCACACGCGCGATCACGGGCTTGGGCACGTCGCGGATGGCGGTGTGCAGTTCCTCCATCGGCAGCCCGATGGTGCCGCGCCCGTCGTATTGACCCTCATGGGCGGACTGGTCGCCGCCGGTGCAGAACGCCTTGTCGCCAGCGCCCGCCAGCACGATCACGCCAATCTCGCGCGAATAGCCCGCCTTGTTGATCGCGTGAATCAGCTCGTCGCAGGTGCGTGCGCGAAACGCATTCATCTTCTCCTGGCGATTGATGGTGATCCATGCCGCGCCGTTGCGCACTTCGTAAAGAATGTCTTCGTAGTTCATGATCGAATCCTGGGTTGTGCTGACAATCAATCAGCCGGCCATGGTCAGTCCGCCGGACACGCTCAGCACCTGCCCGGTGATGTAGCCCGCGTCGTCGCTGGCGAAAAAGACGATTGCGCCCGGCAGGTCCTCGGGCTGGCCAATGCGGCCCAGCGGAATCGAGCGCTGGAACGCTTCGAGCAGCTTCTCGGGATTGCCCGCGCCCTCCTTGTAATCGGCAAAGAGCGCGGTGTCGGTCGGGCCCGGGCAGACCACGTTCACGGTGATGCCGTGGCGCGCGTGCTCGCGTGCGATGGTCTTGGAGAACGACACGAGGCCGCCCTTGCATGCCGCGTAGACGGCCTCGCCCGACGAGCCCACGCGCGCCGCATCGGAAGCGATATTGACGATGCGCCCGCGCTTGCGCTCGACCATGCCGGGCAGCACGGCATGGTGCAGGTGCAGCGCGCCCATGAGATTGATCGCGATGAGCCGCTCCCACTGCGCGGGCTGCGTTTTCGTGAATGGCTTGAAGACGTCCCAGCCCGCGTTGTTCACGAGCACGTCCACGGGGCCGAGTTGCGCCTCGGCTTGCGCGAGCGCCGCATCCACCTCCGCTCGATTCGTGATGTCACAGCGCAGCGCGAGCGCCTGGCCGTCTTGCGCCTCGATCGACGCGCTCACTTTCTGCGCCGCTTCGAGCGAGAGATCGAGCACCGCCACGCGCGCACCCTGCGCCGCAAAGCGCCGGCAAGTCGCGCTGCCAATGCCGCCTCCGCCTCCCGTCACGACCACCGTGCAGCCTTCGAACTTCTTCATCGTGCTCCTCCATTCGTACCAGGGTTACCATTGAGCCTGTTGGCGGTCGCGCACCTTTTCTGGCCGCCCGAATTACGTCAATATATTGACGTATACTAGGCAGCACATCGATCGAAAACAAGCGCAGCCACACTAGGAGAAACCCTTTGCCAAAGCCTTCAAAAAACCACGATAAAGAAGACATTGCGCGCTTCGAGCTGGCCAATCGGCTGTTCTTCCGTCTCTACCAATCTGCCAACATGTTGCATAAAACGGGAACAAGGGCTGTGGAAGAGGAAGGGCTGACCACGCAGCAGTGGGCCGTGCTCGGCGCACTTTCGCGCGAGGAGGCTCAGGAAGGCATGAGCGTGGGCGAGTTGGCGCGCTATCTGATGGTGAGCCGGCAGAACCTCTCGGGCCTGATCAGCAGGATGGAGCGCGACGGCCATTTGAGCGCCACCCCGGACGCCCTCGACCGCCGCTCGCGCCGCGTGCGCATGAGCGAGTCGGGCCGCACGCTATGGCTGCACCAGGCCACGCCCAAGATCCAGGCGTATTACGAAGAGGTGCTAGGCAATTTTTCCGTCGACGACATGACGCACACGCTGCACTATCTGCTCAAGCTGCTGGACAACATGAAGCGCATCGACGAGCGCGGCACGGAGGAAGAAGAATAAGCGCGCGTGGGGGGCACGCTCAAAGGCGCGCGGCGAGATCTGCCTCGATCCGCCTGCGCAAATCGCGCACGACCTTTGCCGCCGGCAGGAGCCACCACGTGGGCGCCTGCACGCCGAAGTCCCAGGCGATGCGTGTCTCGCCCGCGCTCACGGCACGCGCTCGGCAGCGGAAGGTCACGGCCTGATGCGCCTCACCCGCGCTCTCGCCGTGGTGCGCCATCGAGTAGCGCAGGACCGCGCGCAGTTCGAAGCCCGCATCGCCGGGCAGGTGCTCGCCAGTTTCGATACGCCATTCGGCGCCATGGCGGCCCGTGCCGCGCAGCGCGGCGCCCACGCGCTGCCACGTTTCGTGAGCGGGCAGCGGCATGCCATGCTCGCGCCCCGCGCGATCGGCCCGATAGAAGGTCCGCTGCGCCCATGCATATCCGCCCACCAGCACCACGCCCGCGGCAATCAGCAGTCCTTGCAAGATTTCGCCGAGCCAGCGCCATGAGCCGCTTGTATCGAATACGCTAAAGACGATCTTGTGTGTCACCACAAAGAGGACGATGAACATCACGACAATGCCGCTCAACGTCATCAGCCAGCCACGCGCGGGATCGTCGAATCGCGAGAAAAAGAAGTCGCGCACGGGGTGTCGTTCGAGCGGCGCGAAGCTTGCGCTGCCATTGCCGCCATTGCCTTGGTTGCCGCCATTGCTACCATTGCTGCCATTGCCGGAGACGGGGCTTGCGGCAGCGGTTGCCTGGGCCTGCCGGAAGGCCTGCGCCTCATCGCGCCGCGCGGCGGCGCTTGCGCGCTCGCGCACGGCTTCTTCACGCAGGTGCACGAGCTCGCCGATCAGGCGTTCGCGCTCGGTCTGCAGGCGCGCAAACTCGGCCAGGCCGCGCAGCCTGGCGCTCTGCAACGCGTCGAGCTCGCCCTGCAGGCGCTCGCGGCGCAGTTGCAGGTCGCGCAACTGCTCGCGCACGCGCACGAGGTGCGCATCGCCCAGGGCCACGCGGCTCGCGGGCGCCTCGTGATGCGCGGACCAGTAGTCCTCCAGCACCTCGCGCGCTTCCTTGATCTTCTTGAACTGCTCGGAGGCCCAGTGCAGCGACGCGGGGCTCGGATGCCGCCACTTGTCGGGATGGAAGATCTGGGCGAGCTGCCGGTAGTTGTGCTTGATTTCGGCCGCGCTGGCGCCAGGCTCGAGATCGAGCCGGTAGTAGAGGCGATCGTAGTCTTCGTGGGTCCTCGGATCGGGGGCGCTCATGACCGAAGTGTCGATAGGGGGTTCAGTCGGGGTTCAGTCGATAAGCCGCATTCGTAGCGGCTTTGTCAGACAAGGTATAACACGTCGGCCCCAGCGGCAAGAATCGCGCCGGCCGCCTCACCTCCGGCGCGACGGTTGCCTCCCCGCCGGCGCGAGCATCCGGCTCAGCGTCGCGAACGCCACGGCGGGCAGCTCGTGGAGCTTGCGCACGACCACGGCCTGCGGATAGAACGCCTCTACGGCATCGTCCTGAATGCCGATGCCGACCAGCTCGATGCCCAGCTCGCCCACCTCGGCCACGCACGCACGCAAGTCGCTGCGCAAGACAGCGGGGTCGCCATCGCTCGTGGATGGATAGCCGTCCGAGAGCACGAACAGCAGGCGCCGCCGCGCCTTGCGCGCCATGAGCCGCGCGGCGGCCCAGGCGAGCGCTTCGCCATCGGGATTCTCGTGACCGCACTCGATGGCCGCGAGGCCGCTCGCGGCGTTCGAATCGCGCGCGTCGAAGCGCTTGAAGACCCGCAGATCGAGCCGCTCCATGAAGCGGTTGTAGCCGCGCAGGTCCGCGCCCGCCGCGCGAGCGCGCTCGAACTGAGCGCGCATGTCGGGCGACTCGACCGAGCTGTAGCCAAGCACTTCGCAGTCGAAGCCGAGTTGCATGAGCGCGTCGGTGAGCGCCGCCGCGCACAGTCGCGCGAGCTCGATCTTGCGCCCCGCCATCGAGCCGCTCAGGTCGAGCAGCAGCGTCATGGCGGCGGCGCGGCCGCTCGCGTGCGTGGTCACGCGAAACGGCGTGCGATAGCCGCGCGAGGCGGCCAGGCGAGCGAGCGCGGCACGGTCGATCTCGCCGCGCTCCTGCTCGCGCTTCCAGTGCGTGAGCTCGTCGGCTTTCAGCACGCGCTCGAGGTGCGTCTTGAGCGCGCCAGTCTCCGCGCGCGCCAGCGCGCGCAGCTTGCGCCACGCCGTGGCGTCGCCGCTGCCGGTGAGGTCGGTCACGACGTCGAAGGCTGTGGTGAGCGGGATCGACCGGGCCGGCTTCGGGAACGGCGCCTCGCCGCCGACCGCGCGCGGCGGCGCGGCATCGGTCTCGGAGAGCGTGGCGCCGGGCGCGGAGGTGGCGTCGCCGAGCGCTTCGCCGGCCGCTTCCAGCGCCTGCGCGCCGGGCTGGCGCTGCGCCTCGGCGGCCGCCCCGGCAGCGGCGGCATCCAGCATCAGCGCGAAATCCGGGTCGTCGTGCGCGCCGAAGTCGTCGAGCGCGCGCGCGAGCGTTTCGTCCTCGATCGCGTCGAGCGGGCGCGCCGACTGCATCATATTGTTCGCGCCGCGCGAGGCGAGCGAGCGCACGCCCGCCACGATGGCCTGCGCGGCCCGCACGCTCTCGCCGGTCGAGCGGCTCGCGCGCGCCGCCGCGAGCGGCCCGTCCGCGCCTTCCAATACGCGCAGCGCGGCCGCGAGCGTTGCCGCGTCGCGCTCGCCCGCACGAGCGGGCTCGCCCCACAGCGTGCGCTCGATGGCCCACATGAGCCGCTCGGGCCACGAGAGCGCGCCCCAGCGCCGCGAGGCGTCGCTAGCGAGTTGCGCGCGCAGCCGCGCGACGTAGCGGCGCGCGCCCGGGTAAGCGGCCACGAGCCGGGCAAGCACACGCCGGTCTTCGACGGCCTGCGCAATGCGCCCCGTCACGCCCGCCTGGGCGAGGTCGAGCCGAGGCTGTGCGCTATGGCGCCAGCGCGCCGCCAGCAGGTCGAGGTAGCCGATCAGCAAGTCTTCATCGGCTTCGGTTGATTCGGTTGATTCGGTTGATTCGGTTGATTCGGTTGATTCGGTTGATTCGGTTGATTCGGTGGATCCGCCGGCCTGGGCGGCCCGAGCGGCTTGCGTTGATTGTTCCGCGTGCGAAGGCAAGACGAAGCGCGCATGCTCCACGCGCGGCCCACCGGCGCCAATCGACACCGCAAGACGCGGTTCGCCGGTCAATACGCGCGCGAGCTTGCCGAGGCGCGCTTCGAGATCGTCGAGGCGGGTGGCATCCATGACGACTGGCTCGCCTCTAGCTCTCGCCGCTTGCAAGCGCGCTCGCGTCCGGATCGGCGTCGAAGATCGCGTGATGGCGGATGATGCTGCGGATGAGCGCCGCATCATCCGCGCTGACTTTCGCGTAGATCGACGGGCCGGCGGCGCGCTCGGCGTCGCCGGTACGCAACATCAGCTCGGCCCAATCGATCAGGCGCCGCGTGGAGAACGCGCTCGCCAAATCCTCGCGTGCGAACGCGGCGCGGCAGTCGGCGGCAATGGCGGCGAGCGTCTGCGCGAGCGCTGGCGTGAGCCGCGGCAAGGTCCGCCGCAATACTTCGGCTTCCTCATCTTTCGACAAATAGTCGAACAGGTACACGCGCCAGCGGTCGAGAAAGGCTTCGTTGAGCAGATTCGCGCCCTGATACAAGTGACGGTACGCACTCATTGCGCCCGCCGCGTTCGCCGTGGCGAAGAGGCGAAACGCGGGATGCGGCGTCACGATCTCGTTGCCGCGCTCCTTGAGCAGGAGCTTGCCGTTCGGCTCGAGCACGGCGGTCAGCACGGCGAGGATCGAAGGCTCGGCGAAATCGAGTTCGTCGATGATGAGCCAAATGCCCTCGCGCATCGCCACGGGCAGCACGCCGTCCACCCATACCGTCTCGCCGCCCTTCACGGTCCAAAAACCCACGAAGTCGCCGATGGTGGTCTGCCCGTTCATGTTCGCGCGCAGCACGCCATGGCCCGTGCGCGCGGCCACCTGCTCGATGAAGCTCGTCTTGCCCGAGCCCGTGTGGCCGATCAGCATCACGCGGCGATTCTCGACGATGTCGAGAGCGACGTCGTCGGTGCGGGCCGTGAAGAGATACGCGTCGTTGATGCGCGGCACCAGCGCTTGCGAGGCCGGCAAGCCCGCCTGAGCGACCGGCATGTCCACATTACCGATGCGCACGGTCGCGCCCGAGAGCCGTGCTTCGCTGCCCGCTACGTCGCCCTCTTCGCGGCCCTCGCCGCCGCCTTCGCTGTCGCCACCGCCTTCGCGCGCCGCCCGCTCAGCGGCCGCCGCGCGCCGCAGCTCGGCGGAGAAACGGCTGCCCGCCTCGGCGGCACGCGCCTCGTCCTCGCGGCCCGCCTCGGACACAAAGCCCTCGCGGCGCCATTTCAGCAGCTTCGCTTCGAGGTTATCGAGGTCGACGACGGTGTCGATGTCCACCTCGCCGATGGCGTCGCCGTCGCCGCCGCGGCCGTGCTCGATGCGGAACATGTTCGCGCGCTCGGAGAGCGACACGCGCCACCATTCGCGCGCCTCGCCCGAGCCGCGCGTGTAGACGCCCTCGGGGCCGTCGTTGTGAACTGCGAGAGGGGTGGCGTTCATCGGCAAAAGACCACGCGCGAGCGCGAATAAAAGGATTAACCGCTCATGTTACCCGCTGTCCTGCCGCTGCCTGCCCCCAGGGGCGGCACGCAAGAACGCCTGCCGCCACGCCTCGCGGCCGCAGGCCGCCAACGCCAATACCAGCTCCAGCACCAACGCCAATACCAGCACCAGCACCAGCACCAGCACCAACGCATGTTGTAGCGGTGCGACACCCGGACAAATTTGTTGCAGAAGTTTTAATGATTCGAAATATTATCGCCATCTTCGCGCGCAGGGCTGGATCTGCGTACTCGAAAGTTTCACGAGATGACACCAGCGCACGCACCCACGCGGCGCCGGCGAATGATTAAAACAATGGGGATCACATGAAGAAGACCACCGCGGCGCTCGGCGCCGCCCTGCTTGCAATTTCCGCGCAATCGGCATTCGCGCAAAGCTCGGTCACGCTGTACGGCATCGTCGACACGAGCATCCGCTACCTGACGAACGCCAATGCGAACAACGACAATCAAGTGCAAATGGGCGTCGGCCCGATCACCGGCAGCCGCTGGGGCCTGAAAGGCTCGGAAGACCTGGGTGGCGGCCTCTCGACAGTGTTCCGCCTCGAAAGCGGCTTTAACCTCTGGAACGGCCAGATGGCCAGCCAGAACACGCTGTTCAACCGGATGGCGTATGTCGGCTTGCAGAGCAACCAGTACGGCGCGCTCACGTTCGGCCGCCAGAACACCCCGCTGTTCGACCAGCTCGGCAACGTCTATGACCCGCTGACCGTCGGCAACTTCGACCAGGACGGCTGGCTGCCGGGCGCGCTCGGCTACGGCCTGCGCCAGAACAATTCGGTCAAGTACGACGGCCACTTCGGCGGCCTCGAAGTCGAAGGCATGTACAGCTTCGGCGGCGTGCCGGGCAGCACCGGCGCGAACAACATGTACGGCTTCACCGCCTCGTACACCTACGGCCCGGCCTCGCTCGACGCTGGCTACCAGCAGAACAGCGACCTGCACAACAACAAGTACCGCGTCGTGAACGTGAGCGGCGTCTACCAGATCGGCCCCGTCAAGGCGATGGCCGGCTGGCTGTGGGGCCAGGACAATACCGGCATCGTCGACATGTACATGGCCGCAACCGGCTCGCCGGCTGCCAACTTCTCGACGCCCGTGACGAACACCAACCGCATCGACAACGGCTTCTACGCCGGCGCCGTGTGGCAGGTCAACGCGCCGCTGACGCTGACGGCCGCCTACTACTACGACCACGCCCGCAACGCATTGAACGGGGACGACGTGACGCTGAGCACCAGCGTGCGCTACACGGCGGTCCTGCTGGCCGAATATGCGCTCTCCAAGCGCACCGAAGTGTATGGCACGGTCGACTTCACGCGTGGCACGGGCGCGGCGGCAACCGCCGACTTCCCGGGCCGCAACAACCAGACCGGCGTTGCCGTCGGCCTGCGCAACATCTTCTGATGGCGCACGCGGCCCCTCGTTCGGGCCGCACATCAGCAAGATCGGCAAGATCGACACGAACCGCACGCGCTTTCAGCGTGCGGTTTTTTTATTGATCGGCGAATTCATCGACCACTGCGAAAACACGCGGCGCCGCTCGCGTGAAAATGGCCGACAACGTGGCCAAAAACGCCCTGAAACCCGGGGGCGGCACGCCATGGCGGGCGGTGTGGGATAATTACCGTTTGCCCAGAGTGCAGCTCAAGAGGTTGTTCGCACGGGCGCGCAGGGGGCCGTCAATCCCGTGGCCCGCTACCCAATCGGCACTTTCTGTAATCACTCTCACGCAACCACGATGCCCGCATACCGTTCCAAGACCTCCACCGCCGGCCGCAACATGGCAGGTGCGCGCTCCCTGTGGCGCGCCACCGGCATGAAAGACGAAGACTTTTCCAAGCCGATCATCGCGGTGGTCAACTCGTTCACCCAGTTCGTGCCCGGCCACGTCCACCTGAAGGACCTCGGCCAACTCGTTGCGCGCGAAATCGAAGCCGCGGGCGGCGTGGCCAAGGAATTCAACACCATCGCCGTGGACGACGGCATCGCCATGGGTCACGACGGCATGCTGTATTCGCTGCCGAGCCGCGACATCATCGCGGATTCGGTGGAATACATGGTCAACGCGCACTGCGCCGACGCCATGGTCTGCATCTCCAACTGCGACAAGATCACCCCGGGCATGCTGATGGCCGCCATGCGCCTGAACATCCCCGTGATCTTCGTCTCCGGCGGCCCGATGGAAGCCGGCAAGACGCGCCTCGCCAACCCCGTCACCAAGGCCATCGAAGTCAAGAAGCTCGACCTGATCGACGCCATGGTGATCGCGGCGGACAGCAAGTATTCGGACGCCGAAGTGGCCGAAGTCGAGCGCTCCGCCTGCCCGACCTGCGGCTCGTGCTCGGGCATGTTCACGGCCAACTCCATGAACTGCCTGACCGAGGCGCTGGGCCTCTCGCTGCCCGGCAACGGCACGGTGGTGGCCACGCACGCGGACCGCGAGCAGCTGTTCAAGCGCGCCGGTTGCCGTATCGTCGAGCTCGCGCGCCAGTACTACGAGCAGGAAGACGAGCGCGTGCTGCCGCGCTCGGTGGGCTTCAAGGCGTTCGAGAACGCCATGACGCTGGACATCGCCATGGGCGGCTCGACCAACACCATCCTGCATTTGCTGGCGATCGCGCAGGAAGCGGGCATCGAGTTCACCATGGCCGACATCGACCGCCTTTCGCGCGTCGTGCCGCAGCTGTGCAAGGTGGCGCCCAACACCAACAAGTACCACATCGAAGACGTGCATCGCGCGGGTGGCATCATGGCGATCCTCGGCGAGCTCGATCGTGCCGGCAAGCTGCACACCGACGTGCCGACCGTGCATGCGCCCTCGCTCAAGGACGCGCTCGCGCAGTGGGATATCGCCCTCACCCAGGACGATGCCGTGAAGACGTTCTACATGGCCGGTCCGGCGGGCGTCCCCACGCAAGTGGCGTTCAGCCAGAACACGCGCTGGCCGAGCCTCGACGCCGATCGCGCCGAGGGCTGCATCCGCTCGAACGAGCATGCGTTCTCGCAGGAAGGCGGCCTCGCGGTGCTCACGGGCAATATCGCGCTGGACGGCTGCGTGGTGAAGACCGCGGGCGTGGATGACAGCATTCTCGTGTTCGAAGGCACGGCCCATGTGACCGAGTCGCAAGACGAGGCGGTGGAGAACATTCTCGCCGACAAGGTCAAGGCCGGCGATGTGGTGATCGTGCGTTACGAAGGGCCCAAGGGCGGGCCGGGCATGCAGGAAATGCTCTACCCGACGAGCTATATCAAGTCGAAGGGCCTGGGCAAGGCTTGTGCGCTGCTCACCGATGGGCGTTTCTCGGGCGGCACGTCGGGGCTTTCCATCGGCCACTGCTCGCCGGAGGCGGCGGCAGGTGGCGCGATCGGTCTCGTGCGCAATGGCGACAAGATTCGCATCGACATTCCGAATCGCACGATCAATGTGCTCGTTTCCGATGAGGAACTGGCGCGTCGTCGCGAAGAGCAGAACGCCAAGGGGTGGAAGCCGGTGAAGGCGCGCCCGCGCAAGGTGTCGGCTGCGCTCAAGGCCTATGCCAAGCTCGTGATGTCGGCGGATAAGGGCGCGGTGCGCGATCTTTCGCTGCTCGACGATTAAGACCGGCGCGCGCTTTGCGCACGGGTCTCAGGAAGCCGCTCTTCGGAGCGGCTTTTTTTTGGGTTCTTCCCGCGTTGCCGGGGACTCAATGAGCGTTATGGCCGGCACGGATGGCCAATGCGCCCAGAACACCCTGGATCACCACCCGAGTCCCGCGCGATGAAGGCGCTCGATAGCGCGATCGAGGACGTCGGATGAATGCCCAAGGTGAATCCGGACGTAAGCGATACGATCGCTCGATCCGGGACGACGCAACGGAGTCGTCATGCTGCCACGGCCAGGCAGCACCCCCGCTTCGAGGCAAGCGCGTCGATAAGCTTCCTCGTCGTCGCCTTGAACGAAGCGCGGCGGAACCCGGAATCGCATGTAAGAGGTGCAGGTTCCCGCGTGAACGGCGTCGTGAGGAAACCCGAGGTCGTCGGTGAGCCGCCGCGCCACCCTGCTCCGGTTGCTCGCGTAATGATGACGAAGCTGATCCAGGTAGGAGTCCGCCTCGGGGGCAGGCAGCCACTCGGCCATTGCGGCCTGAAGCGGTATCGCTGTGCCATAGCTGCGCCGGTGCGCGACGTCGACGAGCCCGGCCAGCGTGTCCGGATGCGCGGTCAGCGCACCAATCCCCCAGCCGTTGCATCGGAATTGCTTTCCCAAGGTCCGCACCGCCAGCCAGAGCGGTGCGCAGGCGTGCGCCGCCCTGTCGACAAGCACGCGCAGCGCATTCGTCGGCGCGCGCCCGGGCGCATGAAGCGCAAAGTAGGCGTCATCGATCAGAATCGCGGTCTCCCGCTCGAATGCCGCTTCGATCAGCCGCGCCGTTATCTGCGGCGACCACTCGGCGCCGGTCGGATTGTGCTGTGGATTGAGCACGAGCAGCGTGCCGGGCGCCATCGCGCGCACCAGTTCGTCCGGATCGGGCTGCCAGCCCCGCTCGGCCGTGACGCTGTATTGACGGATGTCGAACGGCAGCGAAGCGAGGATGCCCACATAGTCCCAACCGGGATCGGGCACGAGCGCGGTGCAGCGCGCGCCGTGGCGTGCGTGGAACAGTTGCGCGAAGTCCGACATCGCCGCGCGTGTGCCGGCCTGACTGACGGCGACGTCGTACGTCCCGGCTGACGGTAGATCGTGCGTCCGGGCGATATACGCGCGCAGCGCCCGGCGCAGCGCGGGAAGCCCATACGGCGCCAGCGTATAGCCATGCGCGTATGCCGGCACCTTGCTCAGCGCCTCGACAAGACCGGGCGCGGGCGGCGTCCATGTCTCGCCGAGGCTCAGATACACCAGTTCGTCAACGCGCGCATATCCGGCGAGAAGCTGCGCATCGGTCAACGGATTCGGCAGTGCGCCGGTATCGAGCACATCGTCGGGTGATTGCATGGGCGGCCCTTCAAGGACGATTGACGGATTCGAGCAGCCGCGAGCATTGCCGCGCGAGATCCAGCAGCCGGGTATCGGCGTGCGGCTGCCCGTCGAACTGGAGACCGACGGGCAGCCCGTGCCGGGTCTTGCCGGCCGGCAGGGTCACGGAAGGCGCGCCGAGCACCGCGGCCGGAGCCGTGTTGCGGATGCAGGCGAGGAAAGTCGGCATCGACGCGCCATCAAGCACCACGTGCTCGCCAACGTCGATCGACGGCGACGGGAGAATGGTGGACGGCAAGACGACGGCGTCGACGTCGTGGAGCCGGTGGGCCGCCGTTGCAGCGGCGCGCAGGCGCGCCTGCGCGGCCAGCGCATGGCGATAGGCTTCACGCGGAAATGGCGCGTCCAGCAACGGCGCGAGCACGCCGCGCACGTCGGGTGACGCGACCTCGCGAATCACGTCCTCGAAGGTGTCGGTGGAACCGCTGTCGGCCAGATACGCGGCAACGGCGGCCGGCGTCTCGGCCAACGGCACGGCGGTCGCGACGTCGAGAAGAGCGGCGCTCGGGCCGCCCAGGATCTCGTCCCCCACACTCACGAGCACGCATCCGGCACGCTCGAGCAAAGCCAGCGCGTTGGCGGCGACGCGCGCGACATCGGGATCAAGGCTATGCCATGCGTGATCGGGAACGGCAAGCCGTATCGGGCGACCAGCGTCGCGGGCCATTCGCCTGTCACCATCGGCAGCGGCAAGGATCGAGTCCAGCAGCACAATGTCGTCGGGATCGCGAGCCATGAGTCCAACGGTATCGCGCGACGGCGAGATCCGCAGCACGCCCGCATGCGGATAGCGCCCGGTCGTTGGGCGAAAGCCAACGATCCCGCAAAACGCCGCCGGAATGCGCGCCGAGCCGCCCGTGTCGGTGCCGAGCCCGGCCGGCGCAAAGCCAGCCGCCACCGCCGTCGCCGTTCCGGAGCTGCTGCCGCCGGCCAGATAATCCGTGTTCACCGGATTGCGCGCGGTAGGCGCACCCACGCAGATTCCAGTGACCCCATACGCGAGCTCATGCATGCTCGTCTTGCCAAGCAGCATCGCGCCCGCCGCCGCGAGGCGCCGCCACACCGCCGAGTCGGACGCCGGCATATGCGCGTGCAGACGCGGCGTGCCGCCTGTCGTGCGGATCCCGGCGACGTCGATGTTGTCCTTCACGACGAGCGGCATCCCATGCAGCGGCCCGGCCGGCGAGGTGCGGTCCGCCTCGCGCGCGGCGTCCAGCGCCTGTTCGTGGGCCCGCGTGATATACGCGCCGAGATCGCCGCGCGCGCGTTCATGAGCAATCAGGTCGGTCACGTACTCCACGGCGCTCAGGCGGCCGGCCCGAAGCGCGCGCGCCGCTTCGCACAGCGACCAGCTCGCGGCTTCGGCGCTCATGCGTGCGCGCTCACTGGAACGAGAAGCTCCGGATGATTCCGGGAGATATACGGCACGAGCATCGCGAGCGTGCTGCCGTAAGCGTCGACGAACGCATCGACCGTGGTCGTCTCCGTCATCACGTGTTGGCACAGCAAACCGTGGCGCGCGGTGACGAAGCCCTCGTTGAGCATCTGCAAATGAACGAGCGAACGCAGCTCGTCGCGGCCTTTACGCACGCGCGCGGTGTCGGCCGCGTTGCGCGGAGCCTCGCGCGTGAAATGGAAATAGGTCATCCCGCCCTCGCCGATCGCACGCCCCACGACGCCGACCGACGCCGCGGCGGCCGTCAGGCCGGTTCGCAGGCGCTCGCCGAGCGCGGTGAGGTGCTTGAAATCGGATGCGTCGAGATGCTTCATCGCGGCGATGCCGGCGGCAAGCGACAGGTTGTTCGCGCAATAGGCGCCCGCGTGATAGACGGGATCGGGCCCGAACGGATCGAAGATCTTCATGATGTCGGCGCGCCCGCCGAAGACCCCGATAGGCAAACCACCGCCAACGATCTTGCTGAACGTGCTCAGGTCCGGCGTGACGCCATGCTTGACCTGCCACGGGCCCACGCGAATGCTCGCGCATTCGTCGAACATGAGCACGGCGCCGTGGTCCGTGCAAAGCTTTCGCAGCGTCGCGAGATACGCGCGATCGGCCGGCACCGCGCCGCCGACGCCGAGCACCGGCTCGACGATTACGCCGGCCACCTTGCCGCGCAGCTCGTTCATCACGCGGGTGGCCGTGTCGGCATCGTTGTACGGAATGGCCACCACCGTTTCCAGCACGCTCGGCGGCACGCCGTGCGCGAGATAGCCGGCGGGCAAGCCGCCGACGGCCTGGTCGTAAGTCTGGCCGTTGGTGATGAACGCGTTCACGTTTGTCCAGTCGTGCGTGCCGTGATAACCACCGTCGATCTTGAGCACGATGTCTCGGCCCGTGTACGCGCGCGCCGTGCGGATCGCCCACATCGTCGCTTCCGTGCCCGAGTTGCAGTACCGCACGCGCTCCATCGACGGAACCAGTGCTTTCAGCAGCTCCGCGTGCTCGTACTGGAGCCTGGTCGGACCGCCCGGCAACGTGCCCAGCGCGACCTGCTCCCTGACCGCTGCGATCAGCGCCGGATGGTCGTGACCATGCGCCAGCGCGCCGTAGTTGGTCAGGAAATCCTCTCGCCAGACGCCGTCGACGTCCTTCAGCCGCGTCCCGGCGCCGCGCTCGAAGTACAGGGGAAACGGCCGATACGACGTCATCGTGCGCGTGTCGCCGCCGGGCAGCGAAGCTGCCGCCGTGGCAAAGGCGGCAGCCGAATGCGGCGCGCCCGAACGGTAGCGCTCGATGATGCCGACGGCAATGGGGTCGTTGGAAGCCATGGAGATGCTCTCCTCGTCATGAAGCCGGATGACCGGTCGAAAGGGAAAACGACGCGTGAAATCAGAATGGCGCGGGCGCGCTGGACAGCAACGTCCTCGCTGTCCAGAGCTCGGGAAAGAAACGGTGTTCGGCCGAGCGGCGCAACCATGCGACGCCGTCGGTTCCGCCCGTTCCGGACTTCGAGCCGATCATGCGCTCGACCGTCAGCAGGTGCAGCGCGCGCCATCGTCCGAAGCCTTCGGCGACGTCCATCAGCGCCTCGGCCAGGCGGAACAGCGCATTCGATGGGCCCTGCGTTCGATAGACATCGGCCCATGCTTCCGAAACGACGTCCGCGTTCCGTCGTGCGGGATCCGCGGCATCGCGGTCCAGCAGCTCGTGCCTGACCAGAAGAGACAGCGCCTCGTCGTATACGCTGCTGTCATGGAACGCGCGATACACGTCCTCGGCAATGCCCGGCACCGATGCGTATCGGGCGGCGAGCGTCTCCGACTTTCTGCCGAGCACGAACTCGACCATCCGGAACATGTACGAATCGATGCCAGACGCGCCGCCGAGTTGCTCGCGAAACGTGTTGAACTCGGTCGGCGCGAGCGTTCCCAATACGTCCCACATCCGCGACAACACGTCGAGCGTGG
The DNA here is from genome assembly GCF_004353915.1 of Paraburkholderia silviterrae. Taxonomy (GTDB): domain Bacteria; phylum Pseudomonadota; class Gammaproteobacteria; order Burkholderiales; family Burkholderiaceae; genus Paraburkholderia; species Paraburkholderia silviterrae. Next base: position 43,996 of record NZ_SMRP01000025.1, read on the forward strand.
CAGTGATCCTGTGCAAGCCCCAGACCGCTTCGTCGATGTGATCGGACGCGAGCTCCATCCGCACGGCGCGCGCCTGCTCGTGCATCAGCTTGAACAGCAGTTCCTTTGCCTGTCCGCTTAGATAGAACACCATCTCGGACGGATGATCGGTGCGCGGCTGTTGCAGCGACAGCAGCACGTCGATGCTCTGATAGTCGACGTATTCGCCGCGCCCGCGTCCACGCTGCTGAGCCAGTGCGTACAGGCGCGCATACGTTTCCGGAACGGGATGATCGGGATCGTTGTAGCGATCGCCGAAGCGCTGCTGGTATTCGGCGAACATCGGTGGGCTTGCGTGCAGGAACAGGATGTCGTGCAGCGCCATGCGCCGGATTGCAAACAACGGCTCAGGGGAACGGGACACCGGAAACTCGGGATTGAGCGCGGCGGGCTCCGCGCAGCGCGGATGGAACTGCCCGATCATGCACCCGAGCGGCACCGCATAGCCCTTCACCCTGCGTTGTGCTTCGTCGAGCAGCACCCAGCGGTGAGCGGGCATCTCCTCGAAGACCGTGACGAGCCCCGCAATCGACGCCTTGTCTACCGGCCATTGCATTGCGGAGAACTTGTCGATCTGCTGCCGCATCAGTTTGCATAACCCGGCAAGCCCGCTCGAATCGTCGTAGGCTGCAGTCTGCATCAGCAGCGTTCCGGCATTCATCGCCGGACGAACGAACGGGCAGACGTGTCCCGCTCGACCCAGCTTCTCGTGACCACGAGACAGATAGTCATCCAGCCATGCTTGCGTTTCCGGATGGGCATGCGGTGCGGATGTCCACGTTTCCATGTGCTCTCCCGTCCCTCGTGTAAGCAACAACGATTCAGTGAAGGCCTGATAGCGGGCGACGGTCGCCAATATTCGAGCTCACGTCCACGCAAACGTTTGACCGGCGGTTCGAGAACGAGGCCGAGATCGCCTGCAATCCTCATCAATCCGCCGCGCTTCCAACGGCTCGCCGTCGCGCCCGATCTCCCCATACCAGGCAGCCATCCGGCCCGAGTCGTCCTCGACGAATCGCGCTTCGCCGAGCGGCGGAGTTCACTCCGCCCGCATTGGCGACCTCGCTGTGTGCCGCCAGCAGGCTTGCGCGCGCGAGGTGAATAGCAGCCAGCGAGGAGCTGCAGACCGTGTCCACGGACAGCGCCGGCCCGTGCCGGTCGAAATAGCGAGCGATCCGCCTGACAGCAATCGATGTGGCACTACCGGCCGCAAAACGCGGCCTCGTTTCGAAGCCCGCACTTTGCACACGCAGCAATACCTCATAGTCGTGATGCATTTGGCCGACGAACACGCCTGTTCGAGAGCCAGCGAGACTTTGCTCGGCGATAGCGGCACGCCCGAGCGGCTCGCATGTGCTCTCCGGTGGCAGCAGCTCTTGTTGGTCGAGTAAATGCTCTGTCTGTAAGCCAGAGAAATGAAACTGTGTCGAAAATTATTTCTGTGCGCAAAATTTTCGATGGTGCGTACGGTGATATTTCTCGCCGATATTTTCCGGATTCGTTAATAGTGCCACTCATTATTTCGCGCCATATGTATTATCATGACTGAAACGTCATAGATCGCTATTTATTTCCGGTCACTGCGGCCTGAATCTACCGCGCAATCCTCTACCTGTTATACCTGACCAGGTTGGCAGGTAGTCACGTCCGAGCGATAACGGTGATTATGGACATACGTTTAATCAATATTTCACCGGTCGAATTCTGGGTGCAAGTCACGAGGTTTTGCGCCAATGCCGGCTCGTGGCCTGCACGGAAGAATAAAGCACGCGCTGTGGCGTATCGCAAAGTTCCGCGAAAAGCTCAAGCATACTTTTGGCGAGGCGATCCTCCAGTATTTGCACGAGCAGGCCGACAAGGCGGACTACAAAGCAAAGGCCGGTCACATCGAGAATTTTCGATACGTTTCCGCAACCGCCCGCTTGATTCGATTGCGTGCAACGAGGTTCTTACCGTATTTCCGGTGAAAAATTATCAAAATGGAAACACTTGGCACTACTATTTCGCAAATTCATGTGGTGTAACACAGCAATACGGACATCTATGCGGTCGCCTGTAGATGTCGACAGCCATTCGCCAGCGCAGCGTAATGATTGCGTCAGATACGTGTCGGTTCACGCGTTGACGATCCTGTCCGGTGACCGATCAGGCTGATACGTTGTGCTACCGCTGCGGATCATATTTCCCTGATCGTCAAAATCGATTTCGATTGGCGGCCCACCGTTTTTAGTGGCACTGAGTGTCGTGTGCTTTTCAGTCGCCGACACGACTTTCTGTTCGGACGTGCTTCCTGCTTGAGTGTCCGGTTGACTGTATAGCAATGTCCACGTGTCACCGACACGGTAGACAGGGGCAACAGTCGTGGGCGTACGTGGAGTAGTTGCCGGTTCCTGGGCCGCGATTCGCTCGTACCTCGGTGCAGTTTGGAGTCCTATCGCACATACTTTATGCGAGCTGCTCGCCGACAAGGCGAGCAGCCAGGATCATCGGAGCTCGCGGTTCAGGAAATCGCGGGTTCGAGCGTTGGCCAGGGCGGCGGCAGCGGCATCGTAGTGAGCGCCATTGTTGCGAGAGAACGCGTGACGCTGGCCCGGGTAGCTGTAGATCGCGACATTCGGTTTGCCAGCGAGAGCCGCCTTGATTGCCTCTTGAGCCGGCTTGGAGATGAACTCGTCTTCCTCCCCCAGGTGCATCAACAGTGGCCCATGAAGGCCGCCCGCCTCACCGAGGTACTTTTCGGTGTCGCCGCCGTGGTAGGCCACGGCGGCGTCAACCTCGGAGCGAACCGCTGTCAGGAAGGCCATCAGGGCGCCAAGGCAATAGCCGAGCACGGCGACCTTTCCGGTGCACTCGGGTAGCGCGGCCGTGGTCGTGACGGTAGCTTCGATATCCCTCACGCCGGCGTCCCGATCGTAAGCCTGGTACAGACTCAGCCCATGCTGCCAGTCAGGTTCTGATCTGACGTCGAGGTCGACGCCAGGCTCTTGTCGCCAGTAGAGATCGGGTGCCACCGCGATGAAGCCCAACCCGGCCAGTTCATCGCAATGCTTGCGGATATCGGCGTTGACCCCGAACACTTCCTGCAGGACGACGACAGCCGGCGCGGGTAGATCGGCCGGCCGCGCAATATAGGCTCCGAAGGCGCCGTCCCGGCCCTCGATGACGATATGACTTTCCATCGCTTTCTCCTTCGACGACCCCATTTCCCGGATCCCCGCCGATGTCGCCGGGGCTGGCGCACATCGTCTGCGCGGAAGGTCGGGCTCTCTAGTCCTGATCCATTCAGTACATGCAGTGCTTCGGCGCGAGTGCCGGGGGCGGGGGCGGATGACCAGAAGCCTTGCCCAGGAGCACCTATCCCTGCCTGGCGGCGACCGCGGCGCAGGCCTTGCGGATCACGTCGAGAACCGCATGCGGCTGCGAGAGCATCGGGACGTGGCTGGCCTCGAGCTCGACGGTCGTGGCGCCCATGCGCCTGGCGGCGAACCGCTCCAGGTCCGGATGGACGGTTCTGTCCTCCGTGGCCACGATCGACCAACTCGGCTTCGTACGCCAGGCGATGCCTTCGTGCTTCTGGTTGAAGAGGTCGAGCGCCGGCGCGAAGTGGGTCGCATAGACGACCTTCTGCTCTTCCGGCGACAGATCCTGAGCGAACGCGGCAGGGCCGGAATGCTTCAGCCAAACGCGGCCGTTGGCCACCTCGATGTGGTTGAAGACTTCGGTCTTCGGGAATTTGTCCTGCTGGCTCTGCGAGGTCTCGGTCTCATCGGGGCCCAGGGCGGCGATATACACCAGAGCGGCGACCTTGGGGTCCATGCCGGCGTGGGTGATGACCGTTCCGCCGTAGGAGTGGCCGACCAGCACCACCGGGCCTTCGACCCGCGCGATCGTGCGCACGGTCGCGTCGACATCGCCTTTCAGCGTATCCAGGCCATATTGCGCAGCCATCACGTCGTGACCCTCCGCCTGCAGCGCTGGGATCAGCTTCTGAAAACAGGAACCATCGGCCCAGATGCCGTGGGCGAAAACGATACTCGGCTTCATAGTGCTCTCCTAAGGTGAGTGCTTCTCAGGGCTTGCGGACCGCTCACTCAAAAAGATGCTGGTTGAGGAATTCAACGGTTCGCACGTTGGCTTTCGCGGCCGCCTTGGCGTCGAAATGCGCGCCGTTATGGCGCGCGAACGCGTGCGAGCAGCCGGCATAAGTCCGAATCTCGACGCCGAGCGGCGTGAGGCTATCGCGCATCGCCTTCTGCGCGGCGGGGCCGATGTACTCGTCCTGATCGCCCAGGTGCATCAGCAGCGGCCCTCGCACCGCCCGCGCCTCGCCGAGGAATTCGTCCGTTCTTCCGCCGTAATAGCCGACGCCCGCATCGACGCCGACACGCGCAGCGACCAGATACGCAAGCAGCCCACCGAGGCAGAACCCGACCACGCCGACGCGCCCCGTGCACCAGGTCATGGCGCGCGCCTGCTCGATCGTCGCTTGCAGGTCGGAAACGGCCTGGTCGAGGTCGAGCGCCTCGTATAACGCGAGCGCCTGCGGCCAGTCGGTCTTGTCGGACAGCTCGACGCGTGGCTGTTGGCGCCAATACAGGTCGGGGCTCACGGCGATGAACCCCTTCGATGCGAGCTCGTCGCAGGTCATGCGAAGGTCGGCATTCACGCCGAACGCTTCCTGCACGACAACCACGGCAGGCGCCGGCACCGAACGGGGCTCCGCCAGATAGGCGTAAAAGGTCCCGTCGGGCACAATGACTTCGACGCTCGACGCCATGGCCGGCTCCCTTCGCACGGGCGCCGCGATCGTCCTGCGGACGCACGACACGCCACACGGTTTGAGGATGCGCTGACTGATCGCACGACGTAGGCTAGCCGCTGGCGGATGCGGGCGTGAGTGAATCGTGGTGAATTGCGGTCAATCCCCGCCGCTGGCGCAGGCGAGCTACGCCGGAATCGTGGCCGACTCGACTATCTGTCCATCAACGCTCGGGCCTCTATGAGGTCAGGCGTTTCAAATCCCTCTGTGAACCACTCAACAGTGCGCGCGAGCAACGCGTGGGATGCGTGAACGGGCTCGTCGCGGTGCAGCTTCGCGAGGCTCGAAGCCGTGCGAAGCTGCCAGGCGCACGCGCCCTGACGCAGGGCGAGTTGAAGTGATCGTTGAAAGAAATCTTCGGCGGCCGGCGCCGCGCTCGTACCAAACTGGGCGAGCAATAGCTCGCCTTTGGTGCGCAGCAACTCGGGCAGACACCACCGCTCATCGTTTCGCGACGATTGCTCGAGTGCCTCATCAACTGCACGCTGCGCCGCATGCAGTTCACCAATGCTTCCGAGAGCGGCACCGAACTCGCAGAGTGCAGCAGTGTGATATAGCGCGAACCCGGCGTTGCGAAGCTCGTTGATGGCTTGCGAAAGGAGTTCGATTCCCTCTTTTTTGCGGCCAACCTTGATATGAAGAATGCCGCTGAAGCAACGGCCCATGCTCTGCCATAGCCGCAATTCGTGCCTGGCGGAGTGCTCGAGCAACAACTGGATGTTGCGCTGGGCGGTCTCGAAGTCGCCGACGAGCAGCGCGATAGCGCACGCAGACTGACCGAGCGCGTAGCACAGCGACAAAGAATGCTGGTGGGCCAATGCCTCTTCGACGCTTGCCTGGGCTTCGCGAAACGCCTGATCGGGGTACCCTTGCACCCAGAGAATCCGCGAAAAAAAGGCTCTGCCGGCAACGAGCTGATCGAACTGAAAGCGCAGGATCTGCGTTTTATGGCTTGCAGTAGGCGGCCGGCTTAGCATCCTCTCGAAGTGCGTCCGCGCCTCGCCCTGTTCACCCAGGAAATAGAGCGATGTCCCCACCAGCCGGTCGCCGACGAACCATGCCAGAGAATCGTGCGCCTTCGCGGCAAGCTGCGCAAACTGCTTCGCAAGGGTCAGCCCGGTTTCGTGGTTATCGCCGGTGACCGTGTCGACCCAAAGCCCCCAAAGAGCACGCAAGCGATAGTCCGTGTTGTCGAGGCGCTCGGCAATCTGCAATACCCGGGTCCATACCGCCCTCGCTTCCGGACCGGGTCCGATCGAATACAAGGCGACACCGAGTGCAGTCCGGAGTTGCATTTCGATCCACTCGTCGACGCTATTCGCGGCTGCCATGGCCTCGATTGCGCGGTAAATGCGGATCCGGCACTCGTTCATCAGCGAGAGCTTCAGCCAAAGCGGAACCGACGCAATCGAGAGCTGGATACTGAGATTCAGATCGCCTCCCGCGGTGAAGGCCCAGTCGAGCGCTGCGCGGACATTGTCTGCAACATTGCCCTGCACACCGCGTTGAATGTCGTCCAACGGTTTTTGATCGGCTTCCTCCGTGCGCTGCAGAAGCTGCAGATACCAGGTCGCGTGCTGCCTCGCCACTTTTTCGATTTCGCCGAGATCGAGAAGGCGTTTGCGTGCGTACGCAACGGTCGTATCAAGAAGTCGGTAGCGGGTGATGCCGCTGTTGATATCAGCAAAGACCAGCGACTTGTCGACGAGATTGGCCAGGATGCCGAGCATCTCTGCGGAGCTGATGGAATCGTTCGCTGCTACCCTGACGGCCGCCTCCATATCGAAGTAACCCGCGAAGATGCCCAATCTCCGGAAGACGATCCGCTCGACTTCCGGGAGCAGGTCGTAACTCCAGTCGAGCGTGACCATCAACGTCTGCTGACGCGCTGGCGCGTCGCGCCGCCCGCCTGTCAGCAGCGCAAAGCGGTCAGTCAGCAGCGACGACACACCCTGCACGCCAAACGCATCAACGCGGCCCGCCGCGAGCTCTATGGCGAGCGGATTGCCGTCGAGCCTTCGGCAAATATCCGCGGCAATGGGCGCAACCGGATCGCTAAGCTGGAACGCGCTGAGACGCTCGGATGTGCGCTCCACGAAGAGTTCGATCGACGCGTAGCCCATGGCGCTCGACGCCGTCAGTGCATCCGACACCGTCGGGGTGCTCAACGGCGGGAGACGATGCAGGACCTCGCCCGCGACCTTGATCGGCTCGCGGCTCGTGGCAAGGATCTGCAGGTCGGGCACCCCTTCGAGCAGGACAGCGGCCATCGACGCAACCGCGTCGATCAGGTGCTCGCAACTGTCGAGCACGATCAGCATGTGCTTGCCGGCGAGCCACTCGACGAGGCTTGGAATCGGATTGTCCGACCGGACGCCGCTGCCGAGCGCCGTGGCCAGTGCGCTTGGCACTAGCGCCGCTCCGGTTAGCGGTGCGAGATCGACAAAGCTCACCAGCCCGCTCGCTTCGGCCCGACGTTTGTGTGCAACGGCCACTGCGACGGTTGTCTTGCCGATTCCGCCGGGCCCGACGATCGTCACAATACGCCCGTCGAGAAGCTTCGAGGAAATCGTCTCGATTGCGTTCTCGCGACCGATGAGGCGTCTGAGGCGGGACGGGATGCGCAATGCCGGCAAGAGTTCGTTTGTGGGTAACGCAGACGACGGCGCGCGCCCGATGTAATCGATGGCGGCGACGAAGCAATAGCCCCGGCCCGGCACGTTCACCACGTAGCGATGCTCGTGCCCATCGTCCTGCAGGGCTTTGCGCAGCGCCGCCACGTGGGTTTTCAGATTGCACTCCTCAACGACAGTGCGCGGCCAGATCCGGTCAATCAAATCGCGCTTGTCCACCGTTTCACCGTGGCGCTCGACAAGCGCGATCAGGACGTCGAGCGCGCGACTGCCTATCGCGACAGATTCGCCGCCCTTCAATAGTTCGCGCTGTGCCGGAAGCAGCAAGAACGGGCCAAACGCGATGCCGTCATTCGGGGAGAGAGCATTGGGGTGCACGTCGAACTCCGCCATGGTCACTGGAGACAGCGCATTCGCCCTTGAAAGGTCAGGATCGGTCGTCCGGATGAGAGACTGCTTCACTGCCGATGTGAGCGTTGACGCGTTGGCGCGTCGTCATATTTCGGCCAACGAAACGGCGATTGATTCACGAGCCATGAATCCACCTCCAGATCCTCAGACTGACAGCTTCTCGACGATTTCGTCAGTCGAAACAATGGCGCACGCATAAGCCGGCATGTTGAACTGAAGCGAGGCGTCCATCTCGGCTTGTCCAAAGCTGCCAATGGCATCTTTCACGAGCGTGACTTCGTAGCCTAGCTCTGCCGCAAAGCGAACGGTGGATTCAATGCATGTGTTAGCGCGCATGCCAATCACGATGACTTTGCGCAGACCATGCTTCTTGAGCTGAAAGTCAAGATCCGTGTTGGCGAACCCGCTTGAGAGCCAGTGTTCCTGCGCGACGATCTCACCAGGGCGCGGCTCGAAATCAGGGTGAAAACTTCCCCCCCAAGTCCCGTCAGCAAAGACACGTCCCTTGTCGGCGGCGGCGCCGATGGGCGGTATGGTCTTCCAATGATTGTGCAGATCGCATTCGCGCCAACGATGGTGAGGGGCAATGAAGACTTGCACACCAGCCGTTCGAGCGGCAGCGAGGACCTGCCGCATATGCTCTACGACATTGTTCGCCTCCAGTGTCGCGCGGCAGAGTTCGTAGAGCTTGCCTCCCTCTGACAGGAAGTCGTTATAGGGATCGACGATGAGCAGCCCCGTCAAATCAGGCTCGTAAGTCAGCCCAGACGCGGATTGATTTGCCATTTTGAGGAGCCCTCTGGTACGTTGAATGTGTGACTACAATATTTGAAGTTACACAACTTGTAAAGGGTAAAGACTTGACCGATGAACGTTAGCGATCTTGGTTCGCTGCGCCGGCTGGTTCAGAATGTGGGGTTTATTGAGGGATCGAGATGAAACAACAGGATACTGGCGAGACGCTTTGTCCCCTCGCTCGTGCGGCTGCCATCATTGCGGATCGCTGGACCATCTTGATTCTGCGCGAGCTGAGAATGGGCAACGATCGCTTCGATGGCATTCAGGCGCAGACCGGGATGTCGCCCAACTTGCTTACCCAGCGCCTCAAAACCATGGAGGACAACGACCTCATCGAGCGCCGGCTCTATCACGAGCGACCCAAGCGGTACGCCTACTGCATCACAGACAATGCGCGCGAGCTTGACGGGGTGATGCTGACCCTTCGCTTGTGGGGAATGCGGCACTGCGGGCTCGATCCAGAGGCTGAAAGCGCTGTGACGATGACGCATCGCCGGACCGGCGCGACCATCGACGCAGACTGGCAACCCGAAGAAGCCGACCTGCCCTTCAGCTTTAGCCAGGTTGAAACCCGGATCAATCCATCGTGGGCGGCCGAACGAGCCGCTCGCGCGGAGGCCTTTGCTGTAGAGCGGAAAAACCAGGTTTCCAAACGTGCCCCACGAAAGCGCAATGCCATTTCCGTCAGGGATTGACCTTTGATGCCGGGTCTTGTCTGTTGGGGATCCGCAGGACACGACCCGTTCGAGTCAGTCCCGACTCGCGAAATCACACCTCCGCTACACGATGACCATCTCGACGCAGGAGTAACGTCGTATCGACAGAACTCCGCGTTTGTAAGGTTGCTGTGCAACACTTCGATGTCACCCTTTCGTCGACGCAGGTGAATGCGATGGATCAGCCACGTACTGTCATTACCGATCCCATTCTTTTCGCCGACTCGGCGGTGTGGTTTTCCGCCTATGGATTCGGCTGGGGATACCGCGCCTTCGCGCTGCCATTTGAAGTCGTCTGCGAAGAGCTCGGCGCTCGCAATGAGACCGTACAGCAGGTGCGACTCGCGTTCGAGTTGAACAAACGCCGACTTCTAACGACCGTGCAACAATATCGAGCAGCATCTGCAACCGGCGAGCGCATCACGCTCTCGGTCGAAGATCTGCAGCGCGTCACGCCCGAATTCGACTACTTCGGAGCATAAATTTCGGCAGACTGCGCTTGGCCGGCCTCTGTCTGCCGGCGATCGGCCGCACGCGCCCCCTTGCCGATATTCATCAACGCGACGGCAACGGCCGCTGTCTGGAGCCGAGCAGTCGATCGATACTGCCACGCTCGGCCATATAGCCGGCCATAGCCGCCATTAGAGAATGTCAGGCGCTTTCTGTGAGTGGAGAGGACCCGCTTTCGTGGATACCCTCTATCCTGCGAATAAGGAAGTGTGGATCATGTCTAAATTAATGATCAGCCGGTGGCGCAATTGCACGCCCCTGAAACCTCGCTAAATTGCAGGCCAGGGGCAGAATCCAATAGCGAAGAAAAGCGGACGTGCACCAAACGTCCAGAACCCAGGCACTGCTGACATTCGAGTGTCCGTGTGAAAACCGTGCCGAGAGTACACGCTGAATTGTCGATAAATCGGGTATTCCCAAATCCGCGCAAATCGGTAATCTGCGAGGTTTCAGTGAACGAAAAAGTCTCGCTGCCTGAATGCAACCATTCGGATCCTCCATGACTGAGCCTCGTCTGACATTCCTTGACCAGAATGAATGGGAAAACTGGTTGACGCAAAACGGCGGTACCTCGACCGGGATATGGTTGCGCCTTGCCAAAAAGGGCGCCGGGCAGCCAACCTTGACTTACGAACAGGCGCTGGAAAGTGCCCTTTGTCACGGCTGGATCGACGGTCAAAAGCAGACTGAAAGTGAAGAACACTGGTTGCAACGCTTCACTCGACGCTCCGCAAAAAGTATCTGGTCCGTGCTCAACAAAGATCGGGCCGAAGCGCTGATCGCCGCAGGCAGAATGCTTCCTTCGGGCATGCGAGAAATCGAGAAAGCCAAAAAGGATGGCCGCTGGGAGGCAGCCTATACGTCGCCCAGCAACTCGGTCGTGCCGGACGACCTGCAAGCCGCACTGGATGCCAATCCCAAGGCCAGCGCGTTCTTTGCGACGCTGAACGGCCGAAACCGCTACGCCATCCTGTTTCGGATACAGAATGCCAAAAAGGCCGCAACACGGGTGCGCAAGATCGAGGAGTTCATCGACATGCTGAATCGCGGCGAAACCATTCATCCCTAGACGAGGAAGCTCGACCGCCGACGAAAGTCGCCGGACGACGCCGCGCTCAGGGCGGGCAACCCGCAGCGCTCTCCACGCCTCAGCGCTGGCGAGCGTCGATTAATGCTGGCTTACGGTTTATTTATCTCTTTGGCCGCGATTCGCGCGTGACCGGCCGTTACGAAAATCCGGCCGAGCGTCGGATTCTGGCCGCAGCCGCTTGCGCTCGCCGTCCCCGGTAATCCAGGACGAACTTTCTTGGGCTCTTCGCGGACTACCGGCCAGCGCCTCGCGCATCGCAAAGGACCTCAACGCAAGCTCAATGAAAAAGGTCCTGAAGCAAAACGTAAATGCAAATAGCAGTCATTCTCATCTTTATTGACGAGATGAGATCCAGCCGGTACGATGCGCCACAGATCGACGGGGCGATGCCACGCTAATCACACGCGGTTCGGGTGATGAGTGAGCCATGCACGGAACGCACGCCGAAGTTTCGACATGGCCTGACGAACCTGGACTAGAAGATGCGCGCGAACCGGATGCCGCCAGCGGCAATGCAATGCTGTCCTCACTCGGGCGAGGCGCCCACCTTGGCCGCACCCGACAATCGTTCGGGCAGGCCCGGCCTGGACCGGCTAAAGCTGGCGAGCCGCCCCGCCCTCGACCGCTACGACGGCGTGGCGCGATTTTTCCATTGGACGTTTGCCGCCTGCATCGTCTATGCGAGCGTGGCGGGCTATACGCTCACCCGCATCGCCAGCGGCCCCGTGCATCATTTCCTGTCCCAACTGAACATGTCGATCGGGACGGTGCTCATCGTCCTGTTTCCGTTTCGAGCGGGCTGGAAGCTGGTTCGTACCGAACCTCGCGCGATGCGGGGTGTGTCGGTCCGGCAGCAATCGCTGGCGCACGGCGTACATGGCGTGCTTTATCTCACGATGTTTGCCGTGCTCACGAGCGGCTTCCTGATGGTCCCAAACGGCTATTCGTTCCTTGGCCTCTTTGAGATTCACACGCCGTTTCAACGAGGCCCGCTAACCGACGAACTATTCACCGTGCACCGCGCAAGTTGCGCGCTGCTGGCAGGACTGGTCGTGCTGCATGTGCTCGCGGTCATCAAGCACCAGTTGATCGCGCGGAACGATGTGTTGCGCAGGATGCTTTAAGCCCGGACGCTGCGCCGGGCCTTATTTGCTCTGCTATCCTACTTATTGAATCCAGTGGCTACGACGTAACTGGCGACGACGCGGCGACAAAGCGCTCCTGGATCACCCCCGCACGCGCGGCGCCACCCAGCTCGACTCCCTCGCGAACTGCACGAACGATCTCAGATAATCAACCGCCCCATCGGCCTCCCGCGTGCCCAGAAAAATCTGCTTGGCAATGCCCTCCTTGCCGAGCTTCACGATCGCAAGCGGCATGCGCTCGGCGTACTCCTCCGCGAGCCACCTCGGCAAGGCCGCCACGCCGCGGCTGCTCGCCACCATCTGCAGCATGATGTCGGTGGTCTCGATGGTCTTGTGGCGACGCGGCACGATACCCGCCGGCCGCAGAAACTGGTTGTAGATGTCGAGCCGGTCCGTATCCACCGGATAGGTGATGAGCGTCTCGTCCACGAGCTGTTCGGGCTTCACATACCGCGCGTTCGCGAGCCGGTGGCTCTCGCTCACCACCAGCACCTGCTCATAATCGAACACAGGATCGAAGCGCAGCCCCGGCCGGTTCAGCGGATCGGGCGTCACGAGCACGTCCACGTCGTAGCCGAACAACGCGCCAATGCCGCCGAATTGAAAGCGCTGCTTGACGTCCACGTCGACATCGGGCCAGCGCGCGAGATACGGCGACACCACCTTGAGCAGCCACTGATAGCACGGATGGCATTCCATGCCGATGCGCAGCGTGCCGCGCTCGCCCGCCGCATATTGCTTCATGCGCTCCTCGGCCAGCTCGAATTGCGGCAGCAGCCGCTCGGCGAGCGAGAGCAGATACTGGCCCGCCTGCGTGAGCCGCAGGCTGCGCCCCTCGCGGTCCCAGATCGGCGTGCCCAACTGCTGCTCGATTTTCTTGACCGTGTGACTGAGCGCCGATTGCGTGAGAAAAAGCGCGCCCGCCGCCGCGGTGAGCGATCCCTGGCGCGCGACTTCGCGCACGATGACGAGGTGGATGCGTTCGAGCATGTTCCGGGGTCCCGATGCAATCAATGAAGAAAACTAATGGGTGGATGAAATAATGCCATTTTATTTCATCAGCTGATAGCTCTATCATCGCTGCCACTTCAGCTGGTTTTTTGCACTTTTCTCCTGGATGGCAGCACAGATGGTCACCACACACAACCTCGGCTTCCCGCGCATTGGCGCGCAACGCGAACTCAAGTTCGGCCTCGAACGCTACTGGAAGGGCGAGTCCTCGCGCGACGAGCTCAAGGCGCTCGGCGCACAACTGCGCGCGCGTCACTGGGACAACCAGAAGGCACTCGATTTCGTGCCCGTCGGCGACTTCGCGTTCTACGACCAGGTGCTCGACATGAGCTTCACGCTCGGCAATCTGCCCGAGCGCGTGCAGGGCTTTCATGGCGACAAGCTCGACAACTATTTCCGCGTGGCGCGAGGCCGTTCGGCGCAAGGCGCCGAAGACCATGCGGACTGCTGCGGAGGCGTCGCCGCCGGTGAAATGACGAAGTGGTTCGACACGAACTATCACTACATCGTCCCCGAGTTTACGGTCGACACGCAGTTCAATCTCGATACCTCGCGTCTCATCGAACAACTGCGCGAAGCACGCGCGCAGGGCGTGAAGGCCAAGCCCGTGATCATCGGCCCCATCACCTATCTGTGGCTGGGCAAGGCCAAGGACGACTCGGACAAGCTCGCCCTGCTGCCGCGCATCATGCCGGTGTACCGCGCGCTGCTCGACTATTTCCGCATCATGGACGTCGAGTGGGTACAGATCGACGAGCCCGTTCTTGCAACCGAGCTCGACCCGGCGTGGCGCAAGGCGTTCGAGACGGCCTATGAGGGCTTCGAAGACCGCCGCGTCAAGCTGCTGCTCACGACCTACTTCGGCCAGCTTCAGGAAAATCTCGACCTCGCTTGCAGTTTGGCGGTCGACGGCCTGCACATCGACGCCATCAACGCCCGCGAAGAACTCGCGCTGGCCGCGCAGAAGCTGCCCGCGCAAAGCGTGCTCTCGGTTGGCGCGATCAACGGCCGCAATATCTGGAAGACCGACCTGAACGTCACGCTCGAATGGCTCGCACCGCTGGCGCAGCAACTGGGCGAGCGTCTGTGGCTGGCGCCCTCGTGCTCGCTGCTGCACGTGCCCGTCGACCTCGCGAGCGAAGAAAAGCTCGATGTCGAAATCCGCTCGTGGCTCGCGTTCGCCCTGCAAAAGCTCGACGAGCTGAACGTGCTCGCCACCGCGCTCAATGACGGCCGCGACAAGGTTGCCGGCGCACTGGCCGCCAACGCCGCCGCCGTCGAAGCACGCCGCCACTCGCCGCGCGTGAACAACCCGGCGGTGAAGGCCGCGCTCGCACGCGTGGACGCAACGCTCGGCAATCGCCAGCAGTCCTATGCACAACGTGCGCCGAAACAGGCCGCGCTGCTAAACCTGCCCACGTATCCAACCACGACGATCGGCTCTTTCCCGCAGACCGCGGAAATCCGCCAGGCGCGCAGCCAGTTCAAGAGCGGCGCGCTCGACAACACGGGCTACCATGCCGCAATGCGCGCCGAGATCGAGCGCAGCGTGCGCGAACAGGAAAAGCTGGGCCTCGACGTACTCGTGCACGGCGAAGCCGAGCGCAACGACATGGTCGAATACTTTGGCGAGCAGCTCGACGGTTATGCATTCAGCCAGTTCGGCTGGGTGCAGTCATATGGCTCGCGCTGCGTGAAGCCGCCCATTCTGTTCGGCGACATCAGCCGTCCGAAGGCCATGACGGTCGAGTGGATCGCCTACGCGCAGTCGCTCACGAGCAAGCCGATGAAGGGCATGCTCACCGGTCCGGTGACGATCCTCAACTGGTCGTTCGTGCGCGACGACCAGCCGCGTTCAGTGTCGTGCTACCAGTTGGCGCTGGCGATCCGCGAGGAAGTGCTCGATCTCGAGAAGGCTGGCGTGCGCGTGATCCAGATCGACGAAGCCGCGCTGCGCGAAGGCTTGCCGCTGCGGCGCGCGCAATGGGGCGAGTATCTGCGCTGGGCTGTCGAATCGTTCCGCATCACGGCGAACGGCGTGGGCGACGAAACGCAGATTCATACGCACATGTGCTATTCGGAGTTCAACGACATCATCGCGTCGATTGCCGATATGGACGCCGACGTCATCACGATCGAGACCTCGCGCTCGGACATGGAGCTGCTCGACGCGTTCGACAACTTCAGGTATCCGAACGAAATCGGGCCGGGTGTGTACGACATCCACTCGCCGAACATCCCGACTGAGGAGCACATCGTGCAACTCATGCGCAAGGCCGCCGAGCGCATTCCGGCTGAGCGCCTGTGGGTGAATCCGGACTGCGGGCTGAAGACGCGCCAGTGGCAGGAAGTCATTCCCGCGCTCACCAATATGGTCGCGGCAGCGAGGACGCTGCGCCATTGACCGGCGCTTGAATGAAGCGAGTGAGCGCCTTCCCCTGGAAGGCGCTCACGGCAACGTGCTGCTTCTTGTCCTAACCTCTCGGGCTTCCAAGCATCGCCGCTATCGCCGTGACAAAGGCCTCGTACAGCCGGGCGGTCTCGGGGCAGCGCTCCATCGCCCGCATGCAGCCATGCAGCAATCCACGGCCGAGATGAAACTGCGCTGGAACGCCCGCCGCGCGCAAGCGCTCGACGTACCGCTGTCCGTCGTCTCGCAACGGGTCGAACTCGGCTACCGCCACGAACGCCGGCGGCAAGCCGCCGAGCGACGGCGCCGCCAGCGGCGCGAGACGCAGGTCGTTGTGGCTGGCCGAATCGGGCGCGTAGACGCGCAGGAAATACTCCACATCGGCAGTGCTCAGCAACGGCGCGTCGGCGTTTTCGCGGAAGGACGGAAGACTGTGATCCGTGCCCAGCCCGGGGTAAATCAGCGCTTGCCCACGCGGCGCCACACCGCCCATCCGCGCGATCTCCAGGCACAACGCCGCCGCCAGATTACCGCCCGCGCTGTCGCCGGCCACCACCACGCGGGATGCATCGACTCCCCAGGCGTCGCCCTGCGTCTGCAGATGCCGCCACGCCGCCAGGCAGTCGTCGAACGCGGCCGGAAATACGTGTTCAGGCGCCAGGCGGTAATCCACCGCAACGACCACCGCGGACAAATCGCGCGCCAGCGGCGCCGTGATGAACTCATGCGAATCCAGACCGCCCACCACCCAGCCGCCGCCGTGCAGATACAACACACATGGCCAGCCCTGCGTGGGCGCCTCGACCAACGGACGATAGATGCGAACCGGAATGTGCCGGTCCGGCCCGGCGATGGCATGCTCTTCAATGACAAGGCGAGCGTCGCGCTCAGGCGTGAAGTATCGGCACAGCGCATCGTAGGCATCGCGCATGGCCTTCACGCTGTCGTCCGCGGCGACAAAGCGGCCGCTCGTCTCCACGAACTCGCGCATCGCGTCGCTGAGTGGGTAGTGTTTTTGCATGATGCCCTCGCTCAGCTGACCAGTTGCTTGTCGGCCGCCACCGTGTCCGCCACTGCGTTGCGCTCTTCGATCAGGTGCCCCGGCACGTGGCCGTAGTCCTCGCGCAGCCACTTGAGCAGGCCATACGCCTTGAGCAGCAGCACGACAAGGAACGGAATGGCCGTCACGATCACCGCCGTCTTCATGGTATTGAGCGGCGCTTTGGTAAAGATCATCGCCAGCGGCACCAGCGTGAGCATGATGCACCAGAAGAGCCGGTCGCCAGGCGCGGGGTCCTCGCCTTCGGCCAGATCGCGGGTGCAGGTGGCCGACACCGCATAGCCCACGGCGTCCATGTGCGCCGCGAGGAAGATCGCCATCACGAAAAGGAAGAACGTCATCACAATGCGGCCGGCCGGCAGTTGGTCGAGCAGCATGCTGATCGCCAGTTCGCCGCCCTGGTGGCTCAACACGCCAGGCACGTTGACCACGCCGGTCATGAAATTGTGCAGGCTGTAGTTCTCCAGCACGCCGAATACGAACCACACGCCAACGCAGCCGGCCAGCAGCATCGCAAGGATAACTTCCCGAATGGTGCGTCCGCGCGAGACGCGGGTCACGAACAGCGCCACGCCCGGCGCATAGGAGATCCACCACAGCCAGTAGAACACCGTCCATTCGCGGGTGAATTTGCCGTCGCCCATGGGATCGGTGAACAGGCTCATGTCGACGAAGTGGGTCAACATCAGCCCCAGGCTCGAGAGCGTATTGCTGGTGATGAACTGGGTCGGACCAGCAAAATAGATGTAGAACGTCAACGCCACGACGCCCCAGCACACCATCTGGCTGAGCCGCTTCATGCCGCCGTCCATGCCAACCCACGAACTGATCGTGAACAGCACCGACACCGCGAGGATGATGATCAACTGGGTCGTGAACGTATCCGGAATGCCGGTCAGCGTGGCCAGAAGCCTGGAGAACGTCGTGGCGGTGAGCACCAGCGAAATGGTCAGGGCTCCGAACATGCAGAGCATGAACAGCAAGTCGATCAACCGGCCGACGGGACCGCTCGCGCGGCAGCCCGTAATCGCCTCGATCACGGAGGCGAGGCCCAGCCCCTTGTTCTTGCGCACGTGGAAGTGATAGCACATGGCCACGGCGCCAACCGCGTAGATCGCCCAGGCGCTCAATCCGGAATGGAAGAACGAATAGGCGACGCTGAATTTGAGCGCCTGCTGCGACTCGGGCGGCAGGTTCAATCCCGGCGTTTGATAGTAGTACGCCCAGTCGAGAAAGCCCCAGTACAGCGACGAGGACCCCAAACCGGAGAGGATGAACATGAAAATCCAGGAGAGCGTCGAGTACTCCGGTGCGCCCTCGCCCAGCCGGATCTTGCCGTACTTGCTGAAGGCCAGCCCAATCACGAAGATCGACGAACAAAATGCAAACAGCAGAACCGGCGATGCAAAGATCGTGGTGCACCAGTACAGAACCTGCTCCGCGCCAGAGATCGATTGTTTGGGAAAGGCCGCCAGCCCTCCCACCGACAAGAAGATGATCGACAGGCTGATCAGGGTGAGCGGCATATCGCGCCGGCTGGATCGGGTATTGCCCAAGGTGTCTCCTTTATTCGAGGCTTCCGGCGTGTCTTGCTGCCTTGTGGGTGTCCGCAGGAATTCGGAGGCTAGTATCCCGCAAGACATTTCGGCTATAGACACGCGATCCGTGAATCCTTAAAACACGAATCGTGAAGAATGCGCGGCGCAGAGCCGTGCGCCAGAGGGCAATCTCCGCCCGAACCCATGGGCATGACGCCTCGCTCGAACCGCCCCTGAAGTCGTGCTAGCTTAGGGCCTGTTCACGCTCCCCGCACCGCCTGCCCCCCATGCCCGAAGCCGCCCCGCCGCCCCTGACCGACGCCCCGGGTCTCTCCCGCGCGCTCGCCCGCCACTACCCGCGTGGCCTGCACATCGAGCCGCACTCGCATTCCTGGGCCCAGGTCCTCTATGCCGTTTCGGGCGTCATGTGGGTCGAGGCGGGCCGCGAGGCGCTCGTCGTGCCGCCGCAGCGCGCGGTCTGGCTGCCGCCGGGCACGACGCACGCGATCCATATGATGAGCGCCGTCGAGATGCGCAATCTCTATTTCCACGAGCGCGACATCGGCCACCTGAGCAAGCAATGTGAGGTGTTCCAGATCGACGGCTTGCTGCGCGAGCTCATCAAGACCATCGCCGAGCGCGAGCACGAACGCGACGAGGCCTGGCTCGCCGCCGCTTCGCAGCTCGCGGCGATGGAGCTCGCTCACGCGAAGCGCTCGTCGCTGCGCATCCCGCTGCCGGATGCCACCGGCACGGCGGGTGGATCGGGCGTCTCGGGCACGAGCGGCACAGCCGGTGCCGCAGACCGGCGCCTCGCCATGCTGTGCCGCGCGGTGATCGACAATCCGTCGAACGAGATCGCCTTCGAGCAGCACGCCGCGCAGGTGGGCGCGAGCGTGCGCACGCTCGCGCGCCTCTTCACGCGCGAGCTGGGCATGGGCTTCGCGCAATGGCGACGCCAGGTGCAGCTCGCGATTGCGGTGTCGCGGCTCGCGGAAGGCCAGTCCGTGAGCGCCGCGGCACGCGAGCTCGGCTATCTGCCCAGCAGCTTCAGCGACATGTTCCGGCGCGAACTGGGCGTGCCGCCCAGCGAATACGGCCCGGAGGAAACGCTCGGGCACGCATATGGCCATGGCGGCCCCGAGCCGGAAAACCGCACGTAAGCGCACATAAGCGCACGTCGCACGCAATGCAGAGGACGATCGTCCGCCTCGGCGATGATGGCTGCTGCGGTTTCAAATCGGCTGCAAAGCGTCACCAGACTCCGTAGAACACTCCGGCGTTCTTGTACTGATGCGTGCCGCGCTCGACGGCCTGATTCGATGCCGTCGTACGCCGGCGCAAGCGGCAGAACCAGTCGAGCAAACGCATGCGCTCGCGCACGCTCTCGCTGGAAAAAGCCGCACGGGACATGCAAATCGGAGTGCGGCAGTCAGCTGACTACCTATCCCGCCGAGGCCGACGCCAAGACCTATACACTGCCTTGCGTTTCAACTACGAGGATGCGCGCTTCTCCGCGCGGATGAGCGACATGCTCGGTCCCAACAGATGCGTAAAAGATATCCCCGGCCTCAAGGATCACTGATTGCTCAATGCCCGCTTCGCGATAGCGCATTTCGACCTGACCATCCAGTACAACAAAGACCTCTTCGCCGTCGTTGACGTGCCATCGATAAGGCTGATCTGTCCAGTGCAGCCTTGTCGTAATGCCCCCCATGTTAGCAATATCGAGTGCACCCCAAGGACGCGTGGCAGTGAAGGTCTTGCTACGAATAATTTTCATGGTGATCCGGTCGGCCGCTACCCATGCGAAATGAGCTTTCAGAATATCATGGCGACGCCGCAGCACATGCGCCGCGCCGATGCCGGTTACGCTGCTCTATCCGCACCGGCAGCATCTTTCCCGCCGCTTTCAGGTATTTGCCGACTGGCTCGTGAATCTCGTGAAACGCGAGTGCTGCACGCAAGGCAAAGACGACTGAGCCACGCGCATGCGCATGCCGATAGGGCGCCTGTCGCGTGGCCGCTACGCGATAAGTCAATCGGGGTCATACCCGCGGCAGCTAATTTCGTAAATGAGCGGGATTTTTCGTCCTGAAGTGTCTATTTTGATAGTCTTCGTTCGTCGTTCGAATGCACCTCGTGGCTCGCCCGCGCATTTGATCCAAATTTATTGGAGATACGTCATGACGATTCAAAAGATCACGCCTTTTCTCTGGTATTCCACGCAAGCCGAAGAAGCTGCGGCTTTCTATACGAAAATCTTTCCGGACTCGCGCATTGTCCGGGTCACGCCGGTACCAAGTGCCGGCTCCACCAAGGTCGTCGACTTCGTGCTGTTTGGGCAGCCGTTCTTTGCCATGAGCTCCGGGCAGCCCGAAGCGTTCAACCTCTCGATCTCCCTCATGGTCAATTGCGCCGATCAGGCCGAGCTCGACCGTTATTGGAATGCGCTACTCGAGGGAGGCGGCGCACCGCTCGAGTGCGGCTGGCTCAAAGACCGCTTCGGCATAGCGTGGCAGATCGTTCCCGACGATCTCATGCGCATGATGGCCGACTCCGACCCGCTCAAGGCCGCTCGTGTGGCCAACGCCATGATGTCGATGGTGAAGTTCGATGTGGCCGCACTGAGAGCGGCTTATGCGGGCACGGCGGGCTAAATGCGCCGCTGCCCGGCACTGGAAACCGCTCAGTAACCCAAAGCGGCTCACCCCTGGGCGTTCATCGCCCGGCGCATGGCCGCTGAGCACGATGCGCGCCTCGAAATAATCGATGTCTCTCGTGATCGATGCGAGCACACCCGTTTCCCGGGTGGCTCCTCGATCTGGTCACAGCCAATCGGCTTGGTCCCCGACGCCAATAATAACTATTAAGGGACGCTATAAAGCGCACTCGACTGCCGCCGTTTACCCCAGAGTAAGGAGTCGTTCGTCGGCAGCCTCCACAAAGGGATGCGCCGATATTCAAGCCGGCAGTCCGCTTAAAGCTACCCATAACACGCTATTCGAGAGCTGCAAGCGGTGATTCCATCTGAGGGACCCATGAAATTCTCGAATTTGCCCATTGCAGTCAAGCTATACAGCGCGTTTGGCCTGGTCGTCAGCGTCCTTGTGATACTGGGTGTGGTTTTCTATTCGTTCTTTACATCAGTGACCGAAGCGAACCGGTGGAACATTCATACCTGGCAGGTCATCGATGAAACACGCGCATTAACAGAAAGTCTCGTCAATATGGAAACCGGCCTGCGCGGCTACGCGATAGTCGGCGACTCAACCATGCTGGAGCCCTATGAAAAGGGCACCGATGCCTTCAAGCAGCACCTTGGAGAGGCACGGTCGCTCACTAGCGACAACGCGAAACAGCAGGAGCGGCTGAATCGACTGGAGGCACAGGAGGCCAGTTGGGCATCCAGCTTCGCCGCGGACCTGCTTTCCAGGAGAAAGGCCGTCAATGCAGGCCAGCTTACGCTCGACGCCTTGATTGGCGGGTTCAAGCAGGACTCGGGCAAAGCCCAAATGGACGCCATGCGCGCGACGATCCAGGAGATAGCGGGCAACGAGGCGTCGCTCCTCACGGTTCGCGCCGCGGAAGTCGAATCCCTGCAGACCCGCACCCAGGCCGCGCTCGTCATTGGCACGCTCGTGGCGGCGGTGATCGGCGCACTGCTGGCCGGGTGGATTGCACGTCTCATCGCGCGGCCGATACGCGAGGCCGTTCATCTCGCGCAGAGCATCGCCAAAGGCGATCTGACCTCCACCGTCACGGCCACGAGCAAGGACGAATCGGGCGCGTTGTTACAAGCGCTGTCCAGCATGCAGACCCGCCTGGTCGAGGTGGTGTCGGGCATCAAGTCGTCGGCCGACTCCATCATGACGGCGGCCAACGAGGTCGCGGCCGGCAATGCGGACCTGTCTTCGCGCACGGAGGAGCAGGCGGCTTCGCTTGAAGAGACGGCATCGAGCATGGAGGAGTTGACCTCGACAGTCCGGCAGAACGCCGACAATGCGCGACAGGCGAGCCAGTTGGCATCGAGCGCGTCGGCGGTGGCGGTCAAAGGCAATGAGGTCGTGAACCGCGTGGTGGCGACCATGGGGACCATCAGTCGGAGCTCGGACAAGATCGGCGAGATCACGGGCATCATCGAAGGCATTGCTTTCCAGACCAACATCCTCGCGTTGAATGCCTCGGTTGAAGCCGCTCGCGCGGGCGAGCAGGGACGCGGTTTCGCCGTCGTTGCGGGCGAGGTGCGCAGCCTCGCGCAGCGGGCGTCGACCGCCGCCAAGGAAATCCGGGACCTCATCCATGCTTCGGTCGAGGAAATCCGCGGCGGAACGGCCGAAGCCGGCGAGGCGGGCAAGACCATGTCCGACGTCGCTCAAGCGATCAACCGTGTCACGGAAATCATTGCCGAGATTGCGGCGGCGTCCCATGAGCAGACGCGCGGCATCGAGCAGGTCAGTCAGGCGGTCATGCAGATGGATCAGGTCACACAGCAAAACTCGGCGCTGGTCGAAGAGGCGGCTGCCGCGGCACAGTCGCTCGACCATCAGGGCGCGGAGCTTGGGCGGATTGTGGCGGTTTTCCGCCTCGCTACTGGCACGCTTGCCGCGCGCCCGCTCCAGACGCGCTCGAACCCTTCCACCACCGCCCCTTCCTGGCGCGCGCTCGAGCCGATGAGCGCCTGATCCCACGAAACGCAAACCCACGGACCGTCGCAACGGCGGTCCGGCTGCTGGGGTGCATTTGGGGTGCATTGCACAGGCGCACTCCGAAGATCGCACTCAACGTGAATCCGAACTGGCAGCAGGCTGCGGCGCGCCCATTTCGACGATCCCTCTCCCGCATGTTTCCGGCGTTTTCCATCGCTTACCGCTATGCCGCACGAGCCTGCCATATGTAACGTCGAATGACGAAAGCCGGCCCATGTAACGCGGATAAATCTTTCAATTACCTGACGTTTCGAAATTAGCGCGCGAGTTGGTTAGACTGCAAGTTTCCAGCTTTCGCGGTCCGGCCCTGGTAGCGGGATCGCGCCCGGCAACGGCTGCAAACAACAACCACGAATATGCGTATGCGAACCGACGACAACCGGCACGGCGCCCGAGCGGCCCAGCCGAAGTGTTCCGCACATGGCACCCGCGCGAGCACGCGCGCTGCACGGATCGTCGGCACCTCTGAGAGACTGGTATGAGCGACACGCCAAACCACCCCACTGCCCCGCAAGCCCCCACACCGCCCAACGCACCCGGCGCTGCGCCGCCACGCAAGCGGCGCGGGCGCTGGATCTTCGCGCTGATCGTACTGGTGTTGATCGCGCTCGTGGTCATGCACGTGCTGCGCGGCAAGAAGCCCGTGCGCGCCGCGGCCCCGCAAGTCGTGACCGTGGCGCCCGCCACGCTCGGCGCGATGCCGGTGACGCTCGACGCGCTCGGCACGGTCACGCCGGTCGCCACCGTCACGGTGCTGCCGCAACTGAGCGGCTATCTCACCGAAGTCGGCTACCGCGAAGGCCAGAACGTCGTGAAAGGCCAGTTCCTCGCGCAGATCGATCCGCGCCAGTACGAGATCAGCAAGGAGCAGGCCGAGGCGCAGCTCGCCAAGGACCGCGCCTCGCTCGCGCAGGCGCGCTCCGACCTCGAGCGCTTCACGCAGCTCCACGCGAAGCAGTCGATCGCCGAGCAGACCTATACCGACCAGAAGTTCCTCGTCGCCCAGGACGAGGCGGCCGTGAAGTCCGACCTTGCCAACATCAAGCAATTCGAGCTCGACCTCATCTACTGCCGTATCACTGCGCCCGTGTCCGGGCGCGTGGGCCTGCGCCTCGTCGACCCGGGCAACTACGTGACGGCGTCGAGCTCCACCGGCATCGCCGTCATCACGCAGATGAAGCCCACCACGGTGCAGTTCACGGTGCCGCAAAATTCGCTCTCGGACGTGCTGCAGCGTGTCAACGCGGGAGCGCAGCTGCCGATCACGGTCTACAGCAGCGACAACACCAGGGAGCTCGCCACCGGCACGCTTTACGCGATCAGCAACCAGATGGCCACGGCCACCGGCACGGTCACGCTGCGCGCGAGCGTGCCCAACGACGACGAGGCGCTGTTCCCCAACGAGTTCGTGAACGTGCGGCTGCTCGTGGACACGATGGATAACGCCGTGCTCGTGCCCACGCCCGCCGTGCAGACCGGCGCGCCCGGCGACTATGTGTATCTCGTGAACGCCGACAACACGGTGTCCGTGCACAAGGTCACGCTGGGCCCGAGCGACGGCCAGCACACGGTGATCGTCGCGGGCCTCGCGGCGGGTCAGCGCGTGGTGACCGACGGACTCGACCGCCTCAACGACGGCGCGAAAATCCAGCCCTCGGAGGGCAAGCCCGGTGCCGCCGGCGCGGCCAGTGGCGCCCATGGCGCGAGCGCGGCACGCATGGGCAACGCCTCGCATGCCCACGCAAGGCCGCTGCCGCCTGCCTCCGGGGCGAGCGCCGCGGGCGCCGCCGCGCAACCCGCCTCTCAACCCACCGGCGCGCAGGCGTCCTGATCCGCAGCCCTTGCGCCGATGAATATCTCGCGTCTCTTCATTCTGCGGCCCGTAGCGACTTCGTTGCTGATGATCGCGATGGTGCTGGTCGGCCTCGTGGCGATGAAGTTCCTGCCGGTGTCGTCGCTGCCTTCGGTCGACTACCCGACCATTCAGGTGCAGACCTTCTACCCCGGGGCAAGCCCGAACGTCATGGCCACCACGGTCACGGCGCCGCTCGAAGTGCAATTGGGCGAGATACCGGGCCTGCAGCAGATGGTCTCGTACAGCTCCGAGGGCGCCTCGGTCATCACGCTGCAGTTCGACCTCTCGCTGAACCTCGACGTGGCCGAGCAGAACGTGCAGCAGGCCATCAACGCGGCCAACAGCTACCTGCCGAGCGGCCTGCCCGCGCCGCCCACCTACGCGAAGGTCAATCCCGCCGACCAGCCCATTCTCACGCTCGCGGTGACCTCGAACTCGATGTCGCTCACGCAGTTGCAGGACGCCGCCAACAACCGGCTCGCCACGAAGATCTCCGAAGTGCCGGGCGTGGGCCTCGTGAGCACGGCGGGCGGCAACGTGCCCGCCGTGCGCGTGGAAGCCGACCCGCAGAAGCTCGCCGCCTACGGCCTGAATCTCGACGACTTGCGCACGCTGCTCGCCAACGTGAACATCAGCGCGCCGAAGGGCAACTTCGACGGCCCCGAGCTCGACTACACGATCAACTCCAACGACCAGATCTCGGACCCGAAGGACTACGAAGACACGGTCATCGCCTACCAGAACGGCTCGCCCGTCTTCATGCGCGACGTCGCGCGCGTGTCCACGGCGGCCCAGGATGTCGAGCGCGGCGCGTGGTACAACAAAACGCCCGCGATCGTGCTGAACGTGCAGCGCCAGCCGGGCGCGAACGTGATCGCCACGGTCAACCAGATCATGCGCCAGCTCCCGCAGCTCGAAGCCACGCTGCCCGCCGGCATGAAGGTCACGGTGGTCTCCAACAGCGTGGGCGTGATCCAGTCCTCGGTCAGCGACGCGGCGTTCGAGCTCGTGCTCGCCGTGGCGCTGGTGGTGGCCGTGATCTTCGTGTTCCTGCGCAATCTGCCCGCCACGATCATTCCGAGCATCTCGGTGCCGGTCTCGTTGATCGGCACGCTCGCGCTCATGTACGAGCTCGGCTACTCGATCGACAATCTCTCGCTGATGGCGCTCATCATCGCGACCGGCTTCGTGGTGGACGACTCGATCGTGATGATCGAGAACATCGTGCGCTATCTGGAAGAAGGCGACAAACCACTACAGGCTGCACTCAAAGGCGCGGGACAGATCGGCTTCACGATTCTTTCGCTGACGATCTCGCTCATCGCCGTGCTGATTCCGCTGCTCTTCATGGGCGGCGTGATCGGCCGGCTCTTCAGCGAATTCGCGGTCACGCTCGCGGTCACCATCGTGCTCTCCGCGGTGGTGTCGCTCACGGTCGTGCCCATGATGTGCGCGCGCATCCTGCGCGCCCAGGCCGAGCGGCATCCGAGCCGCTTCGAGCGCATCAGCGAGGGCCTCTTCAACAAGACGCTCGACGCCTATGAGCGCGGCCTGCGCTGGGTGCTCGACCACCAGACGCTCACGCTCGTCGTGGCCGTGGTGACGGTGGCGCTCACGGGGCTGCTCTACGTGGTGATACCCAAGGGCCTCTTCCCCGTGCAGGACGTGGGCGTGATTCAGGGCATCAGCGTGGCCGACAACTCGGTCTCGTACCAGGCGATGGTGCGCCGCCAGTCGGCGCTCGCCGAGCAAATTCTCAAGGACCCCGATGTAGTTTCGCTCACCTCGTACGTGGGCATCGACGGCATCAACAACACGCTCAACAACGGGCGCTTCCTCATCAACCTGAAGCCGCACGACGACCGCTCCGAAACCGCCGGGCAGATCGCGCGGCGCATCCAGCAGTCGGTGGCGCAGGTGCCCGGTATCCGCCTTTATCTGCAACCGGAGCAGGATCTCACGCTCGACACCACGGTCTCGCGCAACCAGTACAACTTCGTGCTGCGCGGCCCGAGCCAGGACGCCTTCGAGCAATACGTGCCAGCGCTCGTGGCACGCATGAAGCAGATCCCCTCGATCGCCGACGTCACGAGCGACCTGAACACCGACGGCCTCTCCGTGAACGTGCAGGTGAACCGCCAGCTCGCGGCGCGCTACGGCATCACGGCGGCGACCATCGACAACGCGCTCTATGACGCGCTCGGCCAGCGCATCGTCTCGACCATCTTCCAGCAGTCGGACCAGTACCGCGTGATTCTCGTGGCCAAGCCCGAGTCGCTGCCCACGGTCGAGTCGATCGGCGACATCTATCTGCCGAGCCAGACCGCGGAGGCGGGCCAGGTGCCGCTCAAGGGCATCGCGACCATCACCATCACGCGCTCGCCGCTGATGATCAGCCACCTCGCGCAGTTCCCCTCGGTGACGATCTCGTTCAATCTCGCCGATGGCGCGTCGCTCTCCGCGGCCGTGCGCGACATCCGCAACGCCGAGGCCGCCGTGAAGCTGCCGCCTTCGATCACCTCGTCGTTCCAGGGCGCGGCGCAGGCTTTCGAGGACTCGCTCTCGAGCGAGGTCTATCTGCTGATTGCGGCCATCGTGGCCGTGTATATCGTGCTGGGCGTGCTCTATGAGAGCTATATCCATCCGGTGACGATTCTCTCGACGCTGCCCTCCGCCGGGATCGGCGCGCTGCTCGCGCTGATGATCGCCGGCGACGACCTCGACGTGATCGGCATCATTGGCATCGTGCTCTTGATCGGCATTGTGAAAAAGAACGCCATCATGATGGTGGACTTCGCGCTCGAAGCCGAACGCGTGCACGGCAAGCCGCCGCGCGAGGCGATCTTCGAGGCCTCGCTGCTGCGCTTCAGGCCGATCCTCATGACCACGCTCGCCGCCATGCTCGGCGCGCTGCCCATGCTGCTCGGCACCGGCACGGGCTCGGAGCTGCGCCGCCCGCTCGGCCTCGCGATCATCGGCGGCCTCACGGTCTCGCAGATGCTCACGCTCTTCACGACGCCCGTGATCTATCTGTTCTTCGACCGGCTCGCCGAGCGCTTCGGCCGCAAGCGCAATCGTGATCAAGCCAGCGGCACGGATGGCGATGCCGGCCCCGGTCCCGGCCCTGATCGTGGCGCCGGCGCACCGCCCGCGCCCGAGGGCACGCCGTGAACCTCTCGGCGCTCTTCATCCGGCGGCCGGTCGCGACCTCGCTTCTCGCGATCGCGATCCTGCTCGCCGGCACGCTCGCCTTTTTCCGGCTGCCGGTGGCGCCGCTGCCCAACATCGCCTATCCGGTGATCGTGGTGCAGGCGAACATGGCGGGCGCGAGCCCCGAAACGATGGCCTCCACGGTGGCCGAGCCGCTCGAGCGGCGTCTGGGCACCATCGCCGACGTAAGCCAGCTCACCTCGATCAACAATGTGGGGTCCTCACTGATCGTGGTGGTGTTCGGCCTGAACCGCGACATCAACGGCGCGGCCCGCGACGTGGAAGCGGCCATCCAGGCCGCCCGCGCCGATCTGCCCACCACGCTGCGCAGCAACCCGACCTACCGCCAGTACAACCCCGCGAGCGCGCCGATCATGGTGCTCGCGCTCACCTCCGAGACGCTCACCAAGGCGCAGCTCTACGACTCGGCCGATTCCGTGATCATGCAGCAGCTCTCGCAGGTCGACGGCGTGGGCCAGATCACGCTGGGCGGCGGCGCGCTGCCCTCGGTGCGCGTGGAGCTGGAGCCCAGCAAGCTCAATAGCTACGGCATCGGGCTCGAAGACGTGCGCGCCGCCATTGGCGCGGCCAATGCGGACAGCGCGAAAGGCCACATCGACCAGGGCGCCCAGCGCTTCGTGGTGACCTCGAACGACCAGATCAGCAACGCCGCGCCCTACCGCGACGTGATCATCGCCTACCGCAACGGCGCGCCCGTGTATCTGCGCGACGTGGGCACGGTGAACGACTCGAACGAAAACATCCGCAACGCCGGCCTCTTCAACGGCAAGTCGGCGGTGCTCGTGATCGTCTATCCGATGCCGGGCAGCAACGTCGTGAAAACCGTGCAGCAGATCCAGGCGCGCCTGCCCTCGATCGAGGCGGCGCTGCCCGGCACGATCAAGGTGCACGTGGCGATCGACCGCTCGGAGTCGGTGCGCGCCTCGGTGGCCGACACCGAGCGCACGCTCTTCATTGCCGTGCTGCTCGTGATTGGCGTGGTGTTCGTGTTCCTGCTCTCGCCGCGCGCCACGCTCATTCCCGCCGTGGCGCTGCCGCTGTCCATCGTGGGCTCGTTCGGGCCGATGTACCTGCTCGGCTACAGCATCGACTCGCTCTCGCTGATGGCGCTCACCATCGGCACCGGCTTCGTGGTGGACGACGCCGTGGTGGTGCTCGAAAACATCGTGCGTCATATCGAGGCCGGGGTCGACCCGAAGGAGGCCGCGCTGCGCGGCGCGGGCGAAGTGGGCTTCACGGTGCTCTCGATGAGCCTCTCGCTGATTGCCGTGTTCCTGCCGATCCTGCTGATGCCGGGCATCGTCGGCCTGCTGTTTCACGAGTTCGCGATGACGCTCTCGATCGCGATCGTCATCTCGCTCGTGGTCTCGCTCACGGTGACGCCCACCATGTGCGCCTTTGTGCTCGCGCGCGAGCGCAAGGAGCACAAGCCTTCGCGCGCGGGCCAGTGGATCAATGCGCAGTTCGAGCACTTCAAGCAGTTCTATTCGCGCACGCTCGATGTCGCGCTCAATCATGCGCGGCTCACGATCTTCATTTTGTTCGCTCTGCTGATTGGCAATGTGTTTCTCGCACGCCTGCTCTCCGGCACGTTCTTTCCCGAGCAGGACACGGGCATTCTGATCGGCCAGATCATCGCCGACCAGAGCATCTCGTTCACGGCGATGGAGCAGAAACTCGCGCAATTGCAGGACATCGTGCAGAAAGACCCCGCCGTGGCTTCGGTCGCGGGCTTCACGGGCGGCCGGGCGCTCAACTCGGCCACCGTCTTCATCCAGCTCAAGCCGCTCGCGCAACGCAAGCTCTCCGCCACCGAAGTCGTGAACCGCCTGCGGCCCAAGCTCAATGCGGTCTCGGGCGCGCGCCTGTTCCTGCAGGCTCAGCAGGACTTGCAGATCGGCGGGCGGCAGGCGGCGGCGGAATACCAGTACACCCTCACGAGCGACGACGCCGATGCGCTCTTCAAATGGGTGCCCAAGCTCATCACCGAGCTGAACAAGTACCACACCACGCTCACCGACGTGAACTCGGACCTGCAGCAAAACGGCCTGCAGGCCTATATCACCGTGAACCGCGCGACGGCCAAGCGCTACGGATTCGACCCGAACCAGATCGACAGCGTGCTCTATGACGCCTTCGGCCAGCGCACCGTCTCGACCATCTACAACCCCATCAACCAGTATTTCGTGGTGATGGAGGTAGCCCCGCAATACTGGCAATATCCGCAGTCGTTCAACCACATCTATCTGAGCACGGCGGCGGGCAACGCGAGCGGCGCCGCTTCCACGCAGATGTCGGGCAGCACGATTTCCGGCGTCACGCCCTTTAGCGCGATCACCGCCAGCAGCAGCACGGCCAGCAACACCAACGCGCGCAACGCGAACGCCGTGGCCAACCAGCAGAACAACTCGATCGCCAACAGCAAGGGCGGCAGTTCGAGCGGCAGCGCGGACAGCACCGCCGCCGAGACCATGGTGCCCGTGACCGCGTTGATGAACTGGACCACGAGCCACACAGCCACCCAGGTCAATCACCAGAGCGGCCAGGTGGCCGGCACGATCTCGTTCAATCTGCCCCAGGGCGGCTCGCTCTCCGAGGCCGGCAAGATCATCGAGCAGGCGCAGCGCGCCATCGGCATGCCGGCCTCGATCCACGGTGAGTTCGCGGGGGCGGCGCAAGCCTATGCGCAGTCGATGGGCACCGTGCCGCTGCTCATTCTCGCGGCGCTCGCCGTCGTCTATATCGTGCTGGGCGTGCTCTACGAGAACACCATCCACCCGCTCACGATTCTCTCGACGCTGCCTTCGGCCGGCATCGGCGCTATTCTGGCCATGCTGATCTTCGGCACGCCGTTCTCGGTGATCGCGATGATCGGCATCATCCTGCTGATCGGTATCGTGAAGAAGAACGGCATCATGATGGTGGACGTCGCCATTCAGTTGCAGCGCAACGCTGGCAAGAATGCGCGCGACGCCATTCACGAGGCCGCCGTGGTGCGGCTGCGGCCGATCATGATGACGACCTTCGCCGCCGTGCTAGGCGCCGTACCGCTCGCCGTGGGCATCGGCCAGGGCGCCTCGCTGCGCCAGCCGCTCGGCGTGACCGTGATGGGCGGCCTGCTGCTCTCGCAGCTCTTCACCCTGTACACCACGCCCGTGATTTATCTGTTCCTCGACCGCCTGCGCGCACGACTCGCACGCTGGGCCACACGCCTGCCCTGGAACCGCCAGGCCGATGAGAGCGCACCATGAAGACGATTCAACGCCCGGGGCGGCGCAATGCCCCGCTTGACCATTCACGCAAAAGCGCGCCAGTCGTGCCGTACCTAGGTGCGGCCAGCAGATTGCTGCCGCTTGCGTTCGCGGCGTCCATCACGTTGCTCGCGAGCGGCTGCATGGTGGGCCCCGACTACCATCGCCCGCAGGTGGCGGTGCCCACGCAATGGAAGGAGTTGCCCGGCTGGACCCAGGCTGAGCCCGCCGCCGCCGAAAGCCCGAAAGGGGACTGGTGGACGGCCTTCCAGGACCCGCTGCTCGACGAGCTCGAACCGCTCGTGGCCGTCTCCAACCAGACCGTGCGGCAGAGCTACGCGAATTACCAGCAGGCGCTGGCCGAGGTGCGCGTCGCGCGCGCAAGCCTCTTTCCCACACTGGGCGTGACCGGATCCGCCACGCGCGAGCGCTCGTCCAGCTCGTCGCTGAGCGGCATCAGCGGCAGTCGAGCGGCCATCGTCAACTCGGGCTCGCTCGAAGGCAACGTCAGCTGGGAACCCGACTTCTGGGGCAAGGTGCGCCGCCAGGTCGAGGAGCAGTCGGCCACCGCGCAGGCGAGCGAAGCGACGCTCGCGAATGCTCAGCTATCCGAACAGATTGCGCTCGCCAACGCAGTGATCGACTTGCGCGTGACCGACGCCGATATCGATCTGCTCACGCAGACCGTGGCTGCCTACACGGCTTCGCTGCGCGTGGTGGGCAACCAGGACAGCGCGGGCACGGTGCCGCCCTCCGACCTCATCACGGCGCGCACGCAACTGGAGAACACGCAGGCCAGCCTGATCGCGCTGGGTGTCGCGCGGGCGCAATATGAGCATGCGATCGCGGTGCTGGTGGGGCGCAACCCCGAGGACGTGACGATCCCGCACAACGCCCGGCTCCCGATCCTGCCGGCGATACCCGCGGGCGTGCCCTCCACGCTGCTGCAGCGGCGCCCCGACATCGCCACCGCGGAGCGCCAGATGGCCTCGGCGAACGCGGCCATTGGCGTGGCCGTGGCCGCCTACTACCCGGACATCTCGCTCTCCGCGCTCGACGGCTTCTCGCAAGCGCCGCTTTCGGGCCTGCTGCATATCAGCAACTACGTATGGTCGCTCGGGGCGAGCGCAACGGAGACGATCTTCGACGGCGGCGCACGTAGCGGCGACGTCGCGGCAGCGCGCGCGAGCTACGACGCAGCGGTGGCGAACTATCGCGGCACCGTGCTCACGGCGTTCCAGAATGTCGAGAACGATCTCTCGGGCCTGCGCATTCTCGCGCAGCAGAACGAGCGGCTGGACGCCGCGGTGCGCGACGCTATCCGCGGCGCGCAGATCGCGCTGAACGAGTATGAGGCGGGCACGGTCGATTACACGACCGTGGTGACGGCGCAAGCCACGCAACTGAGCACGCAGCAAAGCGCGCTCAGCGTGCAACAACAGCGGCTGCTCGACTCGGCGGCGTTGATCGGCGATCTGGGCGGCGGCTGGTCGGGCGTGCTGCACGACCCGCACCATCCCGATCGTGCCGCTGCAAACACTGTGGCGAGTCAAAATCCAGGCGCGAGCGCGGACGCAGCCGCCGCGCCGAACCCCACCAACGACACGACAAGTCACCCGCAAAGCTCAGCGCCGAGTCCCTGACGGCAAGCGTCTGGGTGCAAGGCGCTCGCGCAAGACCGGTGTCCGCGCAACGGCGTGGCTACCCCATGACGCTCCTGCCAGGGGTTCGCAAACATTCGTTCCGGGTCCTGTGCAGCGCGCGCAAAAGATGCGCCGCGCATGAGTCTTGATGCGCTCACGTCAACCCACGAAATGTCTGTGGCAAGCGCCATCGATGCGTTCGACGATTGCGC
This sequence comes from Paraburkholderia silviterrae, assembly GCF_004353915.1. Classification (GTDB taxonomy): domain Bacteria; phylum Pseudomonadota; class Gammaproteobacteria; order Burkholderiales; family Burkholderiaceae; genus Paraburkholderia; species Paraburkholderia silviterrae. The sequence goes on from NZ_SMRP01000025.1 coordinate 77,077, forward strand.
TATGCTGCCTCGTCGGTCTCTGAATGCACCGATTCAGCGCGCATCTCACCTCGCACGCGCGCTGGCCGACACCACTACGACATTGCCGCGCGCACGACGCGCGGCGCAATACACCGTCCCCAGGAGCGCCTCATGAAGCGTCTTACCGTTTCTCTGTTGTTGAGCGTCTCGACGCTCGCGTTCGCCCAGCAACCCGCCGTCTATCCCGCTCACGGACAATCGCCGCAAAAGCAGCAGCAAGATGAAGGCGCGTGTTACGCGTGGGCCAAGCAAAGCACCGGGATCAACCCGGCAGTGGCCGCGCAACCGGCCCCGCCCCCGACCCAGCCGACTGGCCAGCGGGTGGCCGGCGCGGCGCGTGGCGCCGCAGCAGGCGCGATCATCGGCGACGTGAGCGGCAACAGCGCCGGCCACGGCGCAGCGGTGGGCGCAACCGCCGGCGCGGTCGCGGGCGGCGTGCGTGCGCGCCGCGAGCATGCGGCCCAGGCACAAGCCCAGCAGCAGGCGCAAGGCGCCGAGCTCTCCACGTACTGGCGCGCGTTCGGCGCATGCATGCAAGGCAAGGGCTACACTGTTCAGTAAGCAAACGGCCCGCGCGCCGCATGGCGCGCGGCGCTCATACAGTCGCGTAGTGCAGTTCGTCGCCGCGGGCATCGCCAACCCATCAGCAAGCCAACGGAGATCGTCGCAACGATGACATGCAAATGGCCTGCGAAACCCGCCATTTTCGCGCCAGTTCTCGCACTCGCTCTCGTGGCGCAGGCCGCGCACGGCGCGGACAAGGCTTCGTGGCTCGACCCATATCGCGACCCGCAGGACGGCAGCTTCGACATGAGCAACGCCTTGCTCAATCACAAAGGCGTGCTCCCGGTGCCCGACATCATCACCGAACCGGCCGTGGGCTACGGACTCGGGCTCGGCCTGCTCTACTTCTCGGCGCCCAGCCGCACGCATGCCGACAAGGCCGAAAGCGCCAACGCCTCCAGCGACGCCGCCGCGCAAGACAGTGCCGGCGACGCCTCCCGCAGGACGACACCGCCCAACATCACCGGCCTGGGCGGCTTCATGACCGGCACGCACAGCTGGGGCGTGGGCCTCTTGCACTTCCACACGTGGGACGACGACCGCATCCGCTACATGGGGGCCGTCGGCAAGGTCAATCTGCACCTGAACTACTACGGCCCGCAGGGCAATGCGAACGCCTATCAGCTCAGCGGCGTGGCCGTGGTCCAGCAGGTGTTATTCAGGATTGCCAATAGTCCGTGGTACGTCGGCCCGCGCTATACGTTCTTCGATTCCGCTACCCGCTTCGGCCCGCTGCTGCCCAATAGCATCCAGAACTTCGAGCGCGACGTGCGCGTTGGCAAGGGCGGAATCGTGGTGGACTACGACACGCGCGACAACATGTTCTACCCGAGCCGCGGCACCTACGCGGAGTTCGAGGCCGACTTCGCGCGCGGCGGCTTCGGCAGTTCGAACGCGTTCGACATGCAAACCCTCAAGGCCTATCACTGGATAGAGCTCTTGCCACGCTGGGTGCTCGGCCTGCGCATGGACACCGGGTTTTCGCAGGGCGATATTCCGTTTTTCGCGCAGCCCTATGTGAGCTTGCGCGGTGTCTCCGACGCCAAATTCCAGGATCGCAACCAGCTCACGGGCGAAGTCGAGCTACGCTGGAACATCACGCCGCGCTGGGCGCTGCTGGGCTTCGGCGGCGCCGGCAAAGCCTACGGCAATCTGCATTCGTTCAGCGAAGCGCCCACGGCCTTCGGCTTCGGCACCGGCTTTCGCTATCTGGTTGCACGCAAGCTCGGCCTTTCGATGGGCATCGACGTCGCACATGGGCCGGGGCAGAACGCGTTCTATATCCAGGTTGGCAGCGCGTGGCGGTGAGTGCGCGCCTGTGCGGCGTCGCTACACCGCGCCATGCCCCGCGCGCCGAACCGTGCGGCCCTGCGCGCGCGGCACCGGCGCTTACGCCAGCTCTGTGAAGACCGCCGCCGTGGACAGGCGAGACTTCGGCAGCTTCGCGTTGAAATCGTCGGCGCTGCGGTAGCCGAGGCCGATCACGACCAGCGAAGTGAGACCCTTCGCGGCGAGCCCCAGTTCTTCGTCGAGCACCTTCACGTCAAAGCCTTCCATCGGACAGGCGTCGATCTCGAGCGTCGATGCGCCAATCAACAGTGTGCCGAGTGCGAGGTAAGCCTGTTTCTCCATCCACGCGGGCAGATCGGCGCGCTCGCGGTGCAGGTTGACATAGAAGGCACGCGTGTTCTGCTGGCCCACCATAGCCTCGGCATTCGCGAAGCGGCCATCGGCCTCTTCCTGCGCGAGCACGGCGTTCAGATGGGCTTCGTTCATATCGGTGCGTACGCACAGAACCAGGACGTGCGAGGCGCGCATGACCTTCGGCTCGTTGTAGGCGTAGCCCGGCTGCATGGACTTCGCAACGCGCGCACGGGCGACATCGGTCTCGGCCACCACGAAGTGCCACGGCTGCGAGTTCACCGAAGAGGGGCTGAAGCGGATCAGTTCCTTCAGTTCGTCGATGACGGCGGCGGGAATCTTGCGTGCGGGATCGAAAGCTTTGGTGGCGTGGCGGGCTTTTGCGAAGCGGGTGAGGTTCAACTGCATTCTCCATGTCGACCGGTGTTAGTGCTTCAGCACTTACATCGGTCCCATGCAAGGCTGTCTAGCGTCGGCCGCCGCAGCGGCGGCAAGGCCGGTATCCTACCAGCATGTGCAGCAGGGCGTGCAGACGCGAATTCTCCCGAAATTCGCTTTAGCTGTGCACTAGCACAGCTAAAGCGGGCGGCGCCGCGCTCATCCCCCTGCTTTGTGCCTTACCGGGTTTGCCCCTTTCAAGGCGGCAAGCCACATCGACACTGGAGGACCCACCATGCGCCAGGCCATTCATCATCTGCACGTCCATGCGCGCTCGCGCGGGCTGGTCGAGTTCACCCTGCAAGTGCGCGCATTCGTGCGCGATACCGGCATCGGCACCGGGCTGCTGACGCTGTTCTGCCGCCACACCTCGGCGTCGCTGCTGATCCAGGAGAACGCCGATCCCTCGGTGCGCCGCGACCTCGAACGCTATTTCGACGAACTCGCACCCGAAGACCCCCAGCGCTACGAGCACGACACCGAAGGCCCCGACGACATGCCCGCGCATCTGCGCACCGCGCTCACGCACACACAGCTTTCGATTCCCGTCGAGCGCGGCGAGCCGGTGCTGGGCACCTGGCAGGGCATCTACCTGTTCGAGCACCGCCGGCACGCGCAGGCGCGCGACATCGTCCTGCATTTGATTGGCGAGTGAGCCGGAGCCGCAGTTGGCCGCTCACCCAGCGCAACGCAAGCATTGCGCCTCGGGCAGGCGAGCAAAGCACGCACGCAGGCGCTATGCTACGGGCTGCACGCTTCGCGCCAGCCCGCACGAACCCGCTGCAACCGATCAACCGAAACATCGAGGAACACCCATGAAAGACTCCTCCGGCTCCATGATCAGCTTCAACCGCCCCGACGGCAAAACGCTCGAGGGCTATCTCGCCAAGCCCGCAAAAACCGATGGCGCGCCCGCCATCGTCGTGATCCAGGAATGGTGGGGCTTGAACGACCAGATCCGCGGCGTGGCCGAGCGCCTGGCCCTTGCGGGCTACTACGCGCTCGTGCCCGACCTCTACCGGGGCAAGAGCACCGTCGAGGAAGAAGAGGCGAATCACTTGATGACGGGCCTCGATTTCGCCGACGCCGCCTCGCAGGACATCCGCGGCGCCGTCGACTACCTGAAGACGCTGACCGACCGCGTCGGCGTGACGGGCTATTGCATGGGCGGCGCGCTCACGCTGCTCGCCGCGAACATGATCCCCGGCCTTGCAGGCGCCGTGGTGTGGTACGGCTTCCCGCCGCTCGAATATCTCGACGCGAGCAAGATCACCGCGCCGGTGCTCGGCCATTGGGGCACGCAGGACGCCTTCTTCAAGAGCGAGACCGTTGACGAGCTCGAAAAGAAACTGCGCGATGGCGGCGTGAATGTCGAATTTCACCGCTATCTCGCCTACCACGGTTTCGCGAACGAAACTGCCGTGGGCCCGGGCCGCATCGCGCACACGCAGTTCGATCCGGTCTGGTCGGAGCGCGCGTGGGACCGCACGCTCACGTTCTGGGGCCGCACGCTGTGGACGCAGCGCTAAGCGCAGCCGCTTTGTGCGCCTCACCTTCGCGCTGAGATGAAGACAAGGCGCACGCCTTCATGGCGTGCGCCGCCAACCCGTTCTATCTGCTGGTATCGCGAGCCTGTCCACGATATGCAGATCGTGGCGCGCCGCGATCCTTAAATTGGCAACACCTGGACAAGTAGCCAACGATGCCCAAACACAAACCCGCACTGCAGCGCAGCCAGAAAGCGCCCATGACCCGGGCGAAGCGGCGTTTCCTGATCATTGCCGCAATCATTCTGTTAGCTTCGCTTGCCTGGGGGGTAGCGATCGTGGTCGAGCCCGCGTTCCAGCGCACCATCGTCATGACCAGCGGCGCGGACAACGGGATCTATCGCGGCTTTGCGGATCGCTATGCACCGGTACTAAAGCGCGCGGGCATCAAACTCGAGATCCACAGCTCTTCCGGCTCGGTAGAGAATTATGAGCGGCTGCGGGACCCACACAGCGCCTACCAGGTCGGGTTCATCCAGTCGGGCACCACCAGTCCGAAAGATACCGACAATCTGCACACGATTGCTGCCGTGTCGTACGAACCGATCTGGGTGTTCTATCGCGGCGACACCACGGTCGACCGGCTCTCGCAACTGCGCGGCAAGCGGATCTCGATGGGCGTGCCCGGCAGTGGCCTGCTCAATGTTGCACAGGTATTGCTCGGCTATAGCGACGTCACGAGCCAGAACTCCACGCTGCTGCAAATGGATGCGCCCGCGGCTTATCAAGCACTCGAGAGCGGCCGGATCGACGCAGCCTTCTTCATTGGCAGGCCCGACGCCGAAATGCAGAAGACCCTGCTCAACAGCAATCTGAAGTTGATGAGTTTCTCGCAGGCCGATGCGCTGGTGCAGAAATACCCATCGCTTTCAAAAATTGTTTTGCCGCGTGCGTCGACGAATGTCGCTGAAGACCTGCCGCGCACCGACGTCACGCTGCTCGCGGCAACCGCGCTGCTGGTATCGAAAGATACGTTGCATCCGGCGCTCATCTATTTGCTGCTCGACGCGGCCCACACCGTCCACGGCGGCGAAGATTACTTCACGCCGCACGGCACGTTTCCGAACCTGAATACGGAAGAATTCCCGATCTCCGACGAAAGCGTTCGCTACTTCAAATCTGGCCAGCCGTTCCTGTACCGCAATTTGCCGTTCTGGCTCGCAAGCCTGATTGAGCGACGGCTGCTGATCCTCGTGCCATTCGCGGCGCTCCTGTTCGGTTTGCTTCAAGCCTTGCCGCGCCTGCTCGAAGCGCGGATGAAGAAGCGCCTCGTGGTCTGGTATCGCGAGATCAAGGCGCTGGAAGATGAAGTGTGGAACAGCCGCGAGCCGACGCGCTCACAGATTGCGCAATGGAGCGAAGAGATCGAAAGCATCGACGCGAACGCGAGCCGGATACGGATTCCATATCGTTACTTTCAGGACGTCTATGCCCTCAAGCAGGCAATTGGTGTCGTGCGGGACCGGATAGCGCATGCCGCGCACAGAGCGCAGGGATAGCGGTACGTCCGCGCACGCGCTAATTTTTTATCCGTGCTTCATCCGCATCGTGGACTTTTACTTCGATATCCCTGGCAAATTCACACGGGTCACCCGCGGTCACCCGCCGGTCACCACTATCGACGCCTGGCGCGGCTGATGCAGTCGAGGCAAGCCAGCCGCATTTCCACTAAACTGTTCCGCCTGAGCGCCGCCCGCGCGGTGCGGCCCGCATGGCGGGGCATGCCGTATGCCATGCCCCGCTATGCCCGCGCGCCGGGCACTATCCGCACCCCGTTACAGGACTTCGCATGAACGATCTCTCCGCCTTCCCCATTTCCGGCAAATGGCCCGCGCAACATCCCGAGCGCATCCAGCTCTATTCGCTGCCCACGCCCAACGGCGTCAAGGTGTCGATCATGCTCGAAGAAACGGGGCTGCCCTACGAGCCGCATCTGGTCCGCTTCGACACCAACGACCAGATGTCGCCGGAATTCCTCTCGCTCAATCCCAACAACAAGATTCCCGCGATCATCGATCCCAACGGCCCCGATGGCGCGCCGCTCCCGCTCTTCGAATCGGGTGCGATCCTGATCTACCTCGCCGACAAGAGCGGCCAGCTCCTCGCGCGCGAAGGCCGCGAGCGCTATGAGGCGATCCAGTGGCTCATGTTCCAGATGGGCGGCATCGGGCCGATGTTCGGTCAGGTGGGCTTCTTCAACAAGTTCGCCGGCAAGGACTACGAAGACAAGCGCCCGCGCGAGCGCTATGTGGCCGAGTCGCGGCGCCTGCTCAACGTGCTCGACCAGCAGCTCGCGGGCCGCAAGTGGATCATGGGCGAGCACTACACGATCGCCGACATCGCCACGTTCCCGTGGGTGCGCAATCTCATCGGCTTCTACGAGGCGGGCGATCTGGTCGGCTTCAACGACTTCCGTCACGTCGCGCGCGCGCTCGACGCCTTCCTCGCACGTCCAGCCGTCAAGCGCGGGCTCGAGATTCCTGCGCGCGGCTGATACGCGCAACGAGTGTCACGGACGCTCAGCGGGTCTCGTGGGCGGTGCCCGGTGAACACTCGATGGGTATTTCGGCGGACACCTCAACGCTCATTTCAATGCGCGGGTTTCACGCGCGCCACTACGGCGTCCGAGACCTCGCCCGCCGCGCGCTCGACGCTCATGCGTTGCTCGCCGCGCGCGAGCACGAATTTCGCGGCAGCCACGTAGGGATTGAGCGCGATGGCCGCGCCGGCCCCCGGCTTGGTCTGGCTCGAATGCGTTTCGACCACCTGATACAACGGCGCGGGCGCCTGCTTCGAGAGATCGTCGACGGCAACCGCCAGATCGATTTCGCTCGCGCCCGCGCCGAAGCCCACCATCGAGCGCCGTAGACGATTGCCTTCATCGACGTCGAGGAACACACCGCGCACGAGCCAGCCCTGCGGGGGCGGCGCGGCGCCGGCGGGCAAGCGCCGCGCATCGATGCCCGCCTTGCGCAGGTCGGCGACCAGCGTCTGCGCCATCTGGTCGACGATCTTGCGCGCGCGCGCCTGCGGGTCGTCGCGGTGCGCAAACGGCCTCGGCAGCAGGCCACCCGCGAAGCGCCGCGCGCTGTCCACCGGATTCTGGTCGGTCGTGACGTTGGCCGCGTCCAGCTCGAAATCGCTCACGTAGACCACGGGGGCCTGCACAGGCACCGTCGCTGGCGCATTCGGCACCGGATTCGCGCCCGCCTGCGCGAACGCCGCTGGCGCCCCCAAGCCAAGCCCTATGCCAACGCATATCGCGGCGAACACGCACACTCCCCGGCACACTCTCATCGCAGACTCACTCTTGAACGGACCGCGCCCATGATAATCGCCACGCGCCGCGCGCTCTTGCTGGGTGGCCGCCGCACGGCTTGATTCGCCTTCATGGCTTCAGCCGTCGATCACGCCAAAACGCTGCAGGTCTTGCGCGAGCGTTTCGACATCGACGAAGCGGCACGCGTGCAGGCCAGCGTCGAGCGCGCCCTGCACGTTCGCCTCGCCATCGTCGATGAAGAGCGTTTCGCGCGGCGCGGCGCCCAGTTGCGCGAGACAGCCGAGATAGGCCTGCGCCGCGGGCTTCACCGCCCCAAACGATGCAGACGCATAGACGCGCGCGCCGAACAGTTCCGCGACCGGCGGATTCAGATAATCGAGGTGGTCGGTGACGAGGCGGCAGTTGTTGGTCAACACGGCGATACGGCAGCGCCGCGCCGTACGCCCGGCCAGTGTGATGGCCGCCTCGTTGGGCGTGATGGATGCGCGCCGCGCCGCCAGCCAGGTCTCGCGGTCCATGTTGCAGCCGAGCAGCTCGCCGAGCGCACGCAGATAGACCTCGGGGGCGAGCTCGCCCGCGTCGGCGCGCGCTTCGAGCCCCGAGCCCCAGATCGCCTCGCGCACGGCCTCGGGCGTCGTGCCGGTCAGGGCCGCGAGCCGTGCGGCGCGCGTCTCGCGGTCGTAATGGGAGAGCACGCCCTCCATGTCGAAGAGGACCAGGTCGATTGCCGCTGCCGTCGCCGCCGCCGCTGTCATGTGCCGCTCCCGCCTCGCGAACTCCGCAGCCGATCATACTGCCACGCGGCTGGCGCGAGCACGGCGTTCGCGCGCCAATGTCCGCGCGCGCACGTTACTCGTGGTTTGCCCGCGCCGCCACTGTGCATGTGCACGGGATCCTGCCCCGAAAACGCCCGGCGATTCCGGTTACACTGCAGCCCATGGAACAATGCCGTTACTGCGCAAAGACGCGCGACGAGTGGGATTGCCATGGGCCGGCCTGCCGCGGCGCGATTGCGCGTGCGCTGAGGCGCCAGCGCCAGGGGCTGCCGATGGTGGCCAACGTGATCCGCAACGAAATTCCCGAGAATGCCAGCACTGGCGAGGTCATCCACGTCCTCTCGCGCCAGCGCATGCGCGCGCGCCGCGGCAACGAGGAGCGGCGCGAGCGCAAGGCGCTCGAAAGCGCCGACGAAACGGGCGGCACAACCCAGCGCTAGACCAGCCGCCCGACGGCCCTCACCTGTCTTGCGGCGCGGGCCTGGCGCCCGCGCCATCTCCCCCGCTCTCCGCGCATGAATCAGCGCGTGAAAATCTGCGCCGTCGTGATCGCCATGTCGCCGCCGGGCACGGTGATCTCCTTGAGCTTCTCGAGCGAATCCGCGTCGTACACGGCAACGGTGTTGAACGTGCCCGCCAGATAGATCTTGTTGCCCGCCTTATCCAGAGACAAGCAGTAGTACGAATGATCGAGCGGCACGCTCTTCAGCAGTTTTTCGTCCTTGACATCGTACTTCGCGAGCCGGTTGAGCACCCCGTACATGATATTGGGATCCTTGGGCGAGATGCCCCCCGAAAAATAGATCTCAGTGAACGGCGCAAAGTCCTTGAGCGTCGTCTTGCCCGTGGCGAGGTCGATGTCGATGTACCCGTACATGGTCTGCGCCTTGTCCGGGTCCTTCTTTTCATCCGGGAAGCGGTCGGCCGTATAGAGCAGATTGAACGTGTGCTGCGGGCGCTGCTGGGGCCACACGTAGAGCACGTCGGGCTCGCCATGCAGCGGGCGTTTCCAGTCGCGCAGGGGCGCCGCCACGTCGACTTTGCCTGTGTGGACGTTCATGCGGTAGACCGCCGGGCCGATGATGAAAAGCGAGCCGTCGTCGGCGGCCTGCATCATGGTGGTCTGCCGCGGCGCCGGGAACGTGCGCACCGGCTTCGCGTCCAGCCCGCCATCGGCCGCCCACACCTGCAGGCGCGGCGCCTGAACTTCGTAGCTGTCGCGATTCATCTTCGTCGGATTGACGATACTGTAGATCTCCTTTCCGTCCGGGCTCAGCGCGATCGAGAACATCGCCCGCGCGCGCTCGTCCCACGACTGCGAAAGCGCCGCATGAAACACCGTCTTGCAGGAGTCCAGATCGATGCCGTAGAGGTCGCCGTAGTGATTGTTGAGCACATAGGCGCGCTTCTTGTCCGGGCTGATCTGCATCGTGCCCGGCCCATACGCGTCAGGCAGCGAGCAGGTCTTGTAGACCGTTTCGGTTGCCGTGTCGATCACGCTCAGATTGTTCGGATAGTTCGTGACCGCAAGATACTCGTGGCCGCTTTCGAGCGGTGTGTCCGGCGCCGCCGCCGCAAGCGTGGAGAGCGTCGTGAAGGCGCCCAGCGCGGCGGCGAGCGCGGCCCGGTAGGTGTGCTTCCTCAATGCCATGACATGTCCCTTTAATCGATCCGTATAATTTAGTTATCCTTCGGGAAGACGCTGCCGAGATGGCGCCAGTCCTTGCCCGAATCGGCGGCCGTCTTGTTCCAGTCCTGGTACGTGCTCATCATGTCCGGCACCTGCGCGGGCCACCAGCACGGATCGGAGCAGCCATACAGGTCGGCTTCCATCGGCTGGCACAGCGAGGCCACGCCGCCGAACACGTCCACTTCCCAGCCGGGGTCGGTGGTGGCCGTGCAGCCCGCCACCGACGTCATCGCGACGACTTCCTCCAGGCGGTCCTCAGCCGCCGCCTGCTCGAGCTGCTTCGCCTTGTTGTTGAGCGGCTTCAAATGTTTCATGTCAGTGTGCCTTGCGAGGAGTGATGTGGTTGTCGATGAACGCCGGGTTGGCCGCCATGATGCGGGCATAGATTTCGATGCCGAAATCGACCCAGTCGCGCATCAGATCGCAGTAGTGGTAAGTGGGATGCTGCGGGTCGCCGTAGCGCGCATAGCTCTCGTGATAGCAGCCGCCCGAGCACAGGTTGCGGATGCGGCAGCTCTCGCAGCCCGTGCCGCTGCGGTCGAGCCGCTCGGAGAGAAAGTCCGTGAGCCGCTCCGTGTCCACGCCCGCATGCACGTTGCCGAAAGTGGGCAGCGTCGACCCCGTGAAGCGGTGGCACAGGTTCAGGTCGCCCTTGTGATCGACGGCGAGCATCTTCAGGCCCGCGCCGCAAGGCAGCGACTTCTTGTGCCCTTCGTGGATGTCGGTGATGAGCTGGTGCAGATTCGAAAAGCCGATGTTGCGGTTCTCCAGCGCGGCACGCAGATAGCGGCGCCCCAGCGCCTTCATGTTCTCGAATACGCGCGTGAGCTCTTCAGGCTGCATATTGAAGGTGTCGAGCTGGCCCGACGTCACGGGCGCGAAGCCCACCTCCGCAAAGCCCAGCTCATTGATGAGGTGGTCCCAGATGCCCGCGATATCGGTCACGCCGCTCGTGAGCGTGACGCGCGCGCCCACGGGCCGGCTGCGATAGCGCTTGAGCAGCATCTCCGCCTTGCGGCGGACCACGTCATACGTTCCCGCACCGCCCACGGTGCGGCGGTTGAGATCGTGGATCGAGCGTGGCCCGTCCATGCTCACCGAAAGGCCGAAGCGATGCGCGTCGAGCCAGTCGACGATCTCCTCTGTGAGCAGCGTCGCGTTGGTCGTCATCACGAAGTCGACTTGCTTGCCGAGCGCGCCGAAGCGCAGCTCGCAATACTCGACCATGCACTCGATCAGCTTGCGGTTGCTGAGCGGCTCGCCGCCGAAGAACACCACGGTATAGCGCGATTCGTCGGGCGATTCCTTGAGCAGCATCTCCACGGACGCCTTCGCGGTCTCCATGTCCATGCGGCGCCCTGCGGAAGGCGTATCGAGATCCTCCTTGTAGCAGTACGTACAACTCAGATTGCAGCCCGTATTCACGTTGAGCACGACGGTGTTGATCGCCGTGCGCTCCACGCGCTTCACGGCAATATCGGGTGAGAGTGGCGAGCCGTCGCTCACCACTTCGAGCGCGAGCAGCTCGCGCAGCGTCTCGCTCACCTCGTTCGCCTTGTTCACATCGTGCGCCGCGGACTTGCCCGCGAGCCGCGCGAACAATTCCTCCGCCGTGCAACTGCTCTCGCGCAGCGCGTCGATAATCTCCGCCGTCACCTTGTCGGCGGCGAACAGCGAACTGCTCGGGATATGGAACATCAGGCGCTCGTGGTCCACCTGCACCTCGTGCATATTGCGCTCCACCAAGTTCAACATGGCGCTCATCTCACTCTCCTTGCATTCGATCCAGACTGGCTTCGGCCTTTAAATGGCCTTGATTCTCGTGAGCGTCATGCATCAAGGAATCGGCGGATTGTTCCAGCGCTGCACCCCGACGATCATGTGCGCCTTGCCCGATACGCTCTGGCCGCCATCGTTCACGGTCGCGATTACGTTGAGATTGCCGGTGTTGTTCGTGGACATGCGGCGTGCCGGATTCGGGCCTGCGTCGCCGGGCGTGAAGATGCCGGTCGAGGCCTGCATCGCGCCCGCGAACTTCACGTCGTGGTCTTCCTTCGCCTGGTCGTTGAACGGCTCGACCGACCATTGCGCCGGCACCACGCCGATACGGAACGGCTTGCCCGCCGCATCCACGCCCCACGCCTGCGCGTCGAAGCGGCCCTCGACCTTCGGCACCGATCCGCCGTTGCCGCCGATACGCGCCACCGCGTATTCGGGCACGACCTTCACTTCCTTGATCTGCTGATAGACGGAGAAGTCCGCGAGTTGCGCACCGCCCACGCTCACCGCGCGCGGGCCCACCGCGCTATCGGCGCCTGCCTTCACGCGCACGCGGATCGCCTGGGGCGAGCGCGAGACCACCGATGTCACCACCACACCAGGCCCGAAGTCGGGCGTGCCCTGGAGGTTGGTGCCCACCACGGTCACCTCGGCTTGCGTGCCGGCCTTGATGTACTCGGGCTGCACGGCAAGAATGCGCGCCGTGCCGGCCTTCGCCGCCGTGAAGTCGAGACCGCGCTCGGTGTGCGCGTCGTCGAACATGCGGCCCTTCATCTCGCCATCCGTGGCCGCCAGCACCTGGCGCATTTCAACGCCCTGCACCTTGATGCTCGCGCGCCACTCATAGCCGTCGTAGAGCATCGCCGAGCCGTTGCCGTCGAGCGCGCTGCCGTCGGCATAACGGCCCTTGAGCGATACCTTGAACGTGTCGTTGGCGCCGCCCGTCACGCTCATCACGCCGTACGCGTCGCCGCGTCCGGGCATGTGGCCGCTGAAGGTCCAGTTGCCCACGAACGTCGACGCAGCCGGACGGCTCTTTTGCCAGTCCGCCCAGTCCTTGCTGTCATAGGGGTATTGCTTCGCCAGCATCGGCGCAATGTCCTTGAGCGCCACTTGCAGCCACTCGCGGTCGCGGCCCATCGCCGAGTATTCGATCGACGGCCATTGCCCGAGGTGGAAATTCACGAGCTTGTCCCACTCCTCGACCGGGCGCCGCTGCAATACGGGCCGCGCCGCCGAGTGGCAACGCGCGCACATCTGCTTGAATTCCTCGGTGCCGATGGTCTCCTGCGTATTCAGACGCTGTTCGAGCGCATAACGCGCGTCGGCCGTTTCCGTGGGCGCAAGGCCCTGGCGGTCGGACAAATACTTCACGAGGATCTGCCGGTCCGCGTCGCTGATGACGAGGCCATGCATGGTCTGCATGCGCGCGATCGTCATGAGCCAGCCCTCGGGCGTCTTGCGCTGATGGCTGATGCGGCTCCACGAATCTTTCGATTCGGCGGTATGGCACGCCGCGCAGGTGTGGCTGATGATCGTGAGCGCGTCGTGCTGCTGCTGTGCCTGCGCGTGCGCCGCCGTCGCGAACGCGAGCGGCGCGGCCAACCCCGCGATGCTCAACAAGGTACTGCGTCGAATGAAATTCTTGAACAAGGCCTCGCTCCTTTACCGGGTTCCATGTCGCCGTTCGTCTATCTCTCGTGTATCAGGCGGCTCGATTATTCGCGGGGAGATAAAGCATGGGTCATGCCAATCGCGCAAAACGCCGTGCGCGAGCGATTTGAGCCCCTGAAACAAGGGTTTTTCTGTAACGCGAGAATCGGGTAAATACCGATGCAAAAAATAATTCGCTTGCGCAGGTCGGCGCTCCAATGCATCGGCGACGCATTCGGCCGCGTGCCATTCTCGTCTCGCGTCTCATGCGAATTCTCAAAATGAGACACGTTGTGCGCGACATTGCCGTTGCCTCGATATGCGGCGCAGGGCTTGCAGCGACTGGTATGGAAGCTGCTTAGCGCTCGTCCTCTGCCAACCCAAAGAGCGAGGATCATCTCATGCAGGCTCCGCTGTCTCTACTCCCGCAAACCCAGGCGTTCATCGAGCGCGCACCGACCATGCTGATCGGCGACGCATGGGTGCATGCCGCCAGCGGCGCGACGCTAGCCGTGCACAACCCGGCCACGGGCGCACATCTCGCCGACGTGCCGAAGTCCGGCGCGGAAGATGTGGACCGCGCCGTGCGCGCGGCGCGCCAGGCCTTCGACGATTCCGCGTGGAGCCGCATGCGCCCACGCGAGCGCCAGAATCTGCTGTGGCGTCTCGCCGATCTCGTCGAGCGCGACGCGCAGATGCTCGCCGAGCTCGAATGCGTGAACAACGGCAAGAGCGCCCAGGTGGCGCGCGTGATGGACGTGCAGCTCTCCATCGACTTCCTGCGCTACATGGCCGGCTTTGCGACAAAGATCGAAGGCTCGACCGTCGATGTCTCCATGCCGCTCATGCCCGAGGGCCAGTTTCATGGCTACACGCGCCGCGAAGCGGTGGGCGTGGTGGGCGCGATCGTCGCGTGGAATTTTCCGCTGCTGCTCGCCTGCTGGAAGCTCGGCCCCGCGCTCGCCACGGGCTGCACGGTCGTGCTCAAGCCCGCCGACGAAACACCGCTCTCCGCGCTCAGGCTCGCGGAGCTCGCGCTCGAAGCGGGCTACCCGCCGGGCGTCTTCAACGTGGTGACGGGCACCGGCGCCGAAGCGGGCGCCGCGCTCTCGCATCATCCAGACGTGGACAAGCTCACGTTCACGGGCTCGACCGAAGTCGGCAAGCTCATCGGCAAGGCGGCCATGGAGTCGATGACGCGCATCACGCTGGAACTGGGCGGCAAGTCGCCCACCATCGTGCTCGACGACGCGGACCCGGCCGCCGCCGCCGCGGGCGCCGCCACGGCCATCTTCTTCAATCAGGGCCAGGTGTGCTGCGCGGGCTCGCGCCTGTATGTGCAGCGCAAGCGCTTCGACAACATCGTCGGCGACATTGCCTCGATCGCGAGCCGCATGAAGCTCGGCAACGGGCTCGATCCGAGCGTCGAGATGGGACCGCTGATCTCGCAGAAGCAGCAGCAGCGCGTGATGGGCTACATCGAGCGCGGACGCGCGGCGGGCGCGCAGCTCGCCTGCGGCGGCGAGCAGTACGGCCCGGGCTACTTCGTGAAGCCCACCGTGATCGTCGATGCCGATCAGAAAGGTCCGCTCGTGCAGGAGGAGATTTTCGGGCCGGTGCTCGTGGCGATTCCGTTCGACACGATCGAGGACGCGCTGCGCCTCGCCAACGACACGCGCTACGGCCTGGGCGCGAGCATCTGGACCAACAACCTGGCGGCGGCGCACCGCATGATCCCGAAGATCAAGTCCGGCTCGGTGTGGGTCAACTGCCATAGCGCGCTCGATCCTTCGCTGCCGTTCGGCGGCTACCGCATGTCGGGCCTCGGCCGCGAAATGGGCGCCGCCGCCATCGAGCACTACACCGAGATCAAGAGCGTGCTCATGAGCATCTGACGATTGCACGCCACCGCTCGCGCGCGACGCACCGCCAGCGGTGGCCCGCAACCCGTATTTTCCCCACAGAACGAAGCACCATGAATCAGACGACATTCTCCCGCCGCGCATTCGTGATTACCACGATTGGCGCGGCCACTACCTTCGTGCTTCAGCGCAACGCGCGCGCCGAAGCGCCCCTGCTCACCGAAAGCGATGCGCCAGCAAAGGCGCTCGGCTATCACGCCGATGCCGCGCGCATGGACAAGGCACAGTTCGCACGCTACGCACCAGGCCAGGACTGCGGCAACTGCTCGTTCTACCAGGGCAAGCCTGGCGACGCCGCGGGCGCGTGCCCGCTCTTCGGCGGCAAGCGCGTTGCGACCGCCGGCTGGTGCAACGCGTACAACCAACGCGCTGGCTAGCACCGCGAACCGTCCTTCGCGAAGCGTCAGCGAGACACCGTGCGCCGCGCCGGACGTGAACGAACGATCATGCGCGGCGCATGCATCGCAGCGTGCTTGCACTCCCCTTTGCGCCCTGACCGGCGTGCATGCCTCGCGGCAACAACACGGCAACGCCCTTGGGGAAACACCCCATGCAGCCCGGCGATATGCGTTGTTCACCGGATGGATTCGCCCCGGCATCTGTGCGAGATTAGGCGGGCTTTTTCTCACGCGCGGCACCGATGCAGGTGGCGAACCGCTTTCACTCTTAAGGGGGACAGCTTGCAAGACTTCTTTCCTCCCGGCGCGGCGATTCCGGACCGGTTGCAAACCACCCATCTGATCCGCGAGCGCCTGCGCGCCGAAGGTCATCTGCCCGAAGGCTATCTGCGCAGCGAGATCGACGCCTCGTGGCGCCGCTCGCTCGCGCACGGCGTGCGCGGGCACGACGACGCGCTCGTGAGCCTGCGCGAATTCGGCAACCTCGACGACCTGCACGCGGCCAACCGCATGCTGCTCGACGCCGCTTCGCCCGAGCTCGATTTCCTCGAAGAGCGCTGCGGACGCGAGGGTCTCGTGATCCTCGCCGATGCCGATGCGACGATCCTGCGCGTGGAAGGCGACGCGGCCGCGCTTGCCGACCTCGGCATCTTCGACGTCTCCCCGGGCGCGACCTGGACCGAGTCGCTGCGCGGCACAAATGCGCTCGGCACGGCGCTCGTCGAAGGCCGTCCCGTGGCGATCGACAGCGGCGAGCATTTCATCGGCCGCCTGAGCCGTTTTTCGTGCTGCTCGCTGCCGATCACCGATCCGCACGGCAACGTGATCGGCGTACTCGACCTCACGCGCGACGGCCAGTTGCCGATCCTGCACGACACGCCTTCGATGCTCATTGGCGCGGCCGCGAATCACATCGAAACGCGCCTGTTCGAAGCGTTCTTTCCCGAGCTTTTCGTGCTGGCGTTTCATCCGCGCCGCCCGTATCTCGACTCGACGTGGAGCGGCGTGCTCGCCGTGCGCGACGACGGCGAGATCGTCGCGGCCAATGCGCAGGCTTGCGACCTGCTTCGTCTGTCGCGCAGCGAGCTCGCGGGCCGGCGCTGCGAAGGCCCGCGCGAGCTGCCGTTCACCGCGCTGCTCGATACGGCTGGCGCGCTGCGCGTGGCCGCGCTGCCGGGCGAGTACGCGTTTCGCGTGTTGCGCGCGCCACGCCGTGCCGCAACGCGCTTCGACGGCGCCCGCTCTGTGCAAGCACTCGCGCCCAACGCTGCCGCCCACACGCGCGCGCAAACTGCGAACATAGACGGCCTCGCGAAACTCGCGGGCCGCCAGAGCCGACTGCTACGCGCGCTGCAAATGGCGCGTCAGGGCCTCAACAATGGGTTGCCCGTGCTCGTGCAGGGCGAGACCGGCACCGGCAAGGAAGTGATCGCGCGCGGCCTGCACGACGCCAGCGCACGCGCGGGCAAGCCGTTCGTCGCCGTGAATTGCGCCTCGATACCCGAGGGCCTCATCGAATCGGAGCTGTTCGGCTATCGCGACGGCGCGTTCACGGGCGCGCGCAAGGGCGGCATGACCGGGCGCCTGATGCAGGCCAACGGCGGCACGCTCTTTCTCGACGAAATCGGCGACATGCCGCTGCACTTGCAGGCGCGCCTGCTGCGCGTGCTCCAGGAGCGCAAGGTGGCGCCGCTTGGCGCGGGCGAGGAGCAGCCCATCGACATCGCCGTGATCTGCGCGACGCACCGCAATCTGCAGACGATGGTGCGCGAAAAGAGCTTCCGCGAAGACCTCTATTACCGCATCCACGGCGTGAGCGTGCATCTGCCCGCGCTGCGCGAGCGCGACGACGTGGACCTGATCGTCGAATCGCTGCTAGCGCGCCTGGGTGCTTCGCAAGTGGGCATCAGCGCCGAGCTTGCCGACGTGTTCCGCACACACTCGTGGCCCGGCAATATCCGTCAACTGGAAATGGTGTTGCGCACCGCGCTGGCCGTGCGCGCCGACGACGAATACGAACTCGGCCTCGACCACCTCTGCGACGGCTTCATCGACGGCGGGTGCCCCACCACGCCCGGCACGGGCTCGCGCGGCTTGATCCGCAAGCACGAGGACGAGCTGATACGCGAAAGCCTCGCGCGCCACGAGGGCAACGTCGCGGCCGCCGCGCAGACGCTCGGCATCAGCCGCGCGACGCTCTATCGCAAGCTCAAGCGGTTGCGTCCATGATGCACCTTTGATTCGTTCGACATACTAATCGATCATGCTGAGCCTGCTGCTACGTTTCATCAGGACCGACGACCGCGCGCGGCTGCGCGAGTCGGTGGCCTGGCTGTATGGTTTCGTGCGCCCGCACAGGCTTGCGATTGCGGGCCTGCTCGCGCTTTCGGTCGGCGCGTCCTTTGTCGCGCTCGTGCAGCCGTGGATCACGAAAGAGATGATCGACCGCGGCCTGATCGGCCGTAACTACCCCGTGCTGCTCGCGCTCGCGGCCGCGATGGTGCTCGCCGGCATCGCGGGCACGCTGCTCGGCGGCGTCAACCGCTATCTGCACACGCGGCTCTCCGGCCGTGTGCTGTTCGCGCTGCGCGGCGCCGTGTACACGCATCTGCAAAAGCTGCCGCCCTCGTTCTACGGCAGGCGGCGCATCGGCGACCTGCTCTCGCGGCTCGATGGCGATGTCGCCGAGATCCAGCGCTTCGCGCTCGATGCGCTCTTCTCCGCCGTGTCCAGCGTGATCGGGCTGATCGGCTCCGTGGCGCTGCTGCTCACGCTCTCGGCCAAGCTTTCCCTGCTCGTCGCGGTGCTGATTCCGTTCGAGGCATTGTGGCTGCGCCACATGCGCCGCAAGGTCGAGCGCGACGCGCGCAGCCTGCGCGAGAGCGCCGCCGATCTCTCGTCGTTTCTCGTCGAGACACTGCCCGCGATGAAATTCATTCAGGCATCGGGCCAGCAGGACGCCGAGCGCCGCCGCCTCGACGGTCTGGGCGACCGCTACATGGAGCGGCTGCTCAAACTTCAGCTCACCGAATTTTTCACGCAGTCGGTGCCGGGCCTCTTCACTTCGCTTTCGCGCACGGGCGCGTTCCTGCTCGGCGGCTACTGGGTCGTCAAGGGCACGTGGCAGCTCGGCTCGCTGATTGCGTTCACGACCTACCTGGGCATGGCGGTCGGCCCCGTGAAGAGCCTGCTCGGCCTCTACGTCGCGCTGCAACGCATGACCGTGAGCCTCGCGCGCGTGGTCGAGCTGCAACGCGAGCCTGTCATGGTGACCCCGCCTGCGCAGCCCGCGCCCTCGCCTGCCGGCAGCGATCTCGCGTTCGAAGATGTCTGGTTCGCCCACGACGCGCGCACGCAAGGTATCCTGCGCGGCGTCTCGGCCGTGTTGCCCGCAGGCAGCAAGGTCGCGCTGAGCGGCGCCTCGGGCGTGGGCAAGTCCACGCTCATCGACCTCATGCAGCGCTTCTACGATCCGCAGCAAGGGACGCTGCGCCTCGGTGGCGTGGATCTGCGCGAACTCGATCTCGCCGAGCTGCGCCGCCGCATTGCGGTCGTGAGCCAGGACATCGTGCTGTTTCACGGCAGCCTCGCCGACAACGTGCGCTACAGCGCACCGCACGCAAGCCGCGCGCAGATCGTGGAGGCGGTGCGCGCCGCACAGCTCGACGAGCTCGTGGCGACGCTGCCCGAGGGCATCGACAGTCTCGTCGGCGAGCGCGGGCAGCAGCTTTCGGGCGGCCAAAAACAGCGCATCGCGATCGCCCGTGCATTGCTGCAAGACCCGTCGATACTCGTGCTCGACGAGGCGACCTCGGCTGTCGATGAAGCCACCGAGCGCCAGGTCATCGCGCAGATCGACGCGCTCTTTCACGCGCGCACGCGCGTGCTCATCAGCCATCGCGCGTCCACACTCGCGCACGCCGATCTGCATTTCGATCTCGTCGAAGGACGCCTGCAACGCCGCGCCAATGCGTATGAGGAGTGTGCCGCCCATGTCTCATGAACTGCGCGTCGGCATCGTGGATAGCGGCTATGGCGCCGGGCAGGCGGCGTCGGTGGACGCCGCGCTCGGCTTCGCGCTGGGCGAGGATCTGTGCGTGCATGAGCGCGCCGCTACGCCGGACAAACTCGGCCACGGCAGTGCAGTGCTCGCGCACATCATGCACGCCGCGCCCGGCGCGCGGTTCTGCGTCGCGCAAGTCTTTCACGAGCACCCCGTAACGAGCGCCGCGCAGATCGCCGCTGCCGTGCGCTGGCTGATCGCGCAGCGCGTGCGCATCATCAATCTGAGCCTGGGCGTGCGCGCCGATCGCAGCGCATTGCGCGAAGCGTGCGCAGAGGCCGTGGACGCCGGCATCGTGGTCTGCGCGTCGAGCCCCGCGCAAGGCGCGGGCGTGTTTCCCGCCAGCTATCCGGGCGTCATTCGCGTGACCGGCGACGCGCGCTGCGCCGCGCATCAGTGGTCCTGGCTCGACACGGCGCAAGCCGATTTCGGCGCCGTGGTGAAGGGACAGGCTCAAGGCATGCCTGGCATGTCTAACGAACGTGGTGCGCCCGCCGGCGCGAGCATCGCCACCGCCGCGCTCAGCGGCCACATCGCGGCCCGGCTCATGCTCGACCCCGCGGCTGACCGCGATGCGCTGCTCGCGCATCTGCGCGCGCATGCGGCCTACATCGGCGCCGAACGGCGCTCGCTCGCCTCATGAAGGCCCCGCAGATTGTCGTGCTCGGTGCGGGGCCCGCAGGCGCGGCCGTGGCGCGCGCGCTGGCCATACTCGGCTACGCGGTGACCGTGGTGAGCGACCGGCGCCGCTTCGACGCCGTGGAAGGCCTGTCGCTGCGCGTGCTCGAGGGCCTGCGCCGCGCGGGCCTGTTCCGTGCCTCCGCGTGCGCCGAAGGACCGTGCGCGCGCACCACGCTCTGGAACGGCGTCACGCAGACGGTCAACGCCGAGTTTCTGGTCGACCGGCACGCTTTCGACGCCGCGCTGCGCGCAGACTTGCACGAAGCGGGCGTTGAAGTGGTTGAAGCGACGGTGCGTTCGGTGCAATCGACGCCGCACACGCATGACCTGATGATCGAGACCGCCGATGGACCGCTCTCGCTGAACGCCGACTTTCTCGTCGAAGCACGCGGCCGGCTCGCGCCGCTCATGCGCGACGCCACGCGCGGCCCGCAAACGCTGAGCCTCCTCAACGTCTGGCAAGGTGCGCCGGGGGCCGCCGCCTCGGCCGTGGAAAGCCTGCAGGACGGCTGGGCCTGGATGGCGCGCCTGCCCGACGGCCGCTGCTACTGGCAGATGACACTCGACGTCGCGAGCGCGGAGCTGCCGCAACGCGACGAGCTGCTCGCATTCTGCGCGCGCATGCGGCACTCGCCGCTCGCGAGCGCTTTCTTCGCTGGCGAGGCCGGTGCGCAGGCACGGCTCTATGCGCGCAGCAGCACGGCCACGCTGTGCGGGCGCACCGGCGCGCGCAACTGGCTGCGCGTGGGCGATGCCGCGATGGCCGTCGATCCGCTCTCGGGCAACGGGATCTTCCAGTCGCTCTCGTCGGCGCTGCAGGCGCCCGCCGTGATCCACACGCTCATCAGCCGGCCCGAGCGCGCCGAGCTGGCGCTGCGCTTCCATCAACAGCGCATTGAGCATCTTTTCCTGCGCTTCGCGCGCACGGGGCGCGACTTTTACGCGCTCGAGCAGCGCTTTGGCGCGTCGCCGTTTTGGCAGGCCCGCAGCCGCTGGCCCGACGATGTGCCCACCCATCAGGTTCCCGACTTCGGGCAGCTCACGATCGCTCGTGCGCCGGTGATCGATGGTGATGTGATCGGCGAAGCCGATGTTGTCGTCAGCCCCGATCAGCCGCTGGGCGTCTGGCATCTGCAGGGGGTGCCGCTTGCGCCGATCGTTGAGAAGCTCAAGTGTGAGAGCGCGGAAGAAACGCTCAGGTCGCTCGACGCCGATACCGCCCGCATGATTCGCAAGTGGCTCGCAGCGCAGGGCTATCCGCATGCACTCGTTTGATTCTGTTTTTCTAAGTGTGTGTGTTGTGATTGCCGGGTTTTTGTTGGGTTGTTTTGAGTTTGTGCCTTTCCTTGTTTTCATGTAGGTCTATTGGTGTTGCCCCTGTGCGGGGCGGCACCTACTTTTCTTTGCAGCCGCAAAGAAAAGTAGGCAAAAGAAAGCGGCTCAAACCGCCAGTGTGACGCAGTCCACCACTGCCCGTTCAATCGGAGCGGCTCCGGGGCATCCGTCTCCTCGCACACTCCGCCTCAGTGACAAGGGGCTCATTCTTCCCGCCGCGCGCTACGCGCGGGCGGAAGGGTCTGCAAGAAAAACCGGGCGCGCTGCCTGGCGAATGCGCGAAAGTACTGCCGAGCAAATACGCGAGAGTCCTACGAAACTGAGCACATCCCACTGGTTTTGGTTATGCCCCACGGCGCGCGCAGCGCCGCCGGACGGATGAGCCCTTAGTCACTCCGGGTGACGGCGAGTGGCGACAGACGCCCCGGAGCCACTCCGATTAAAGGTTAGTGGTCCACTGCGTC
>NZ_SMRP01000026.1:0-78561 GCF_004353915.1 Paraburkholderia silviterrae
CATGCTTGTCATGCGTTGCGGTCGACGGATTTTACTTGACCGCGTTAATGCGACAAAACCTCGCCTGGTCTACCGCTCGGTGTTTGGCCGGCTATCGATCGACAGTCCGCGGTTGTATCACACCATCTCACTTTTGTATCGACGCGTTATTGGCAATATATCGCGTCGGTACAGAGTCACAGGTTTGCTTTGAACCAGTCGATGGCTGCACTTGATGCTGTCTCGAATTCTTCCAGATAGGGCTCGAAGTGCCCCCCCTTGGTTGTCACCAGCCTCTTGGGTTCCAGCGCCCGGTCGTAAGCGTCCAAGGCGAGATCTGTCGGCGTGATGTCATCACGTTGCGCAACTATCATTAGAAGCGGCGTCGGCGAGACGCGGTCAATATAATCTCCCGGTGAATGCATTCGCGCCCAACGCATCGAACGTACCGTGACATGGTTATCCCAGACGCCGCGCGGCACGGGACGAAGATAAAAGCTAACTGCATCCGCCGCCCTATAGATTGAAGGTTTGGCGGTGCTGTCGCTGACAATCGGGAGCGTTTCGGGCGGCGCTCCACGTAGCTGTGCGCGTTCATCGGCTGCGAATCGAGCCTCGAGATTTGCGACCGCCTCATGACTGATCCCGCGGCGACTGGCGGCATATCCGTCGATAAATGGTACTTGCGATACCACTGCTTTCAGACGCCTATCAGTGGCACCAAGCACGAGCGCGTGTCCACCAGCGTAGCTCGACCCCCAGAGACCAATGCGATTCTCGTCGACCTCAGGCCGGTCCTGCAGATAGGAGATGGCGCGCCGCCAGTCGGTGATTTGCTGCCATGGGTTGACGTCCTGTCGAGGATCGCCGCCACTATCTCCAAATACACGATGGTCGTGCAGTAGCACGACGAATCCTTCCTTTGCGAAGGCCTCGGCCATAGGTTCCATGGTGTGGTATTTGGTACCGGCAAAGCCAGGGGCCATGGTGATGGCTGGAAGTCGGGTGGACTGATGTTCTGGTATGAACAACCAGGCGGAAAGTTCTACGCCGCCTTCGACTGGAAAACGAACATCTGCTTTTCGAAACATGATTTTAGTCCTTCTAAGCAACTGTCGATCAATTCGCGCGAAGTGAGATCAATCTCAGCGCCGCGGGTTTGGGACCCGTGGCGCGTCCGGGTTTAATCCGATTTTGTATCGCGGTGGTATGGGCACTTCTACCGGCTACTGCTTGTTGGTCCTGGCTTGGGGTGCAACCCACGCCGACATTGCCACGGACCTGTACTATTCAATTTGGGTAGGAGCTGCGCGAGATCTTGCATTGACACGCTTCGGGTGCTAGTCGCTGCTTCCTCGCCAAAAGCCTTGCTAGTGCGCGGAGACGGATTAGAGTTTGCCGACGCGCTCGCCAAAGTTAAGCTCGAAATCGCCGCGCTGACCTATACCGTTCGCGCTCAGCTTCGGAGCCCGTTCCCGAAATCCAGGCCAGGAGAATGCTGTGAGGAAAGCCCTCGCCGTATCGAGCAGTTCGTCGGGGGCGGGCAGCGTATGCCGGTTCAGCAACTCCTTGGTGGTCGACAGCGCTTGCTTGTCGAATGACGCCACGCGGCGGGCGAAATTGTCTATCCAGGCATCGAACTCGACGTCAGGAATCGAGCGGTTAATCCAGCCGTAGCGTTCGGCTGTGGCTGCGTCAAAGTCGGCGGAACCGGCGATGATCTCCAGTGCGCGAGCACGACCGGTGAGTAGCGGCAGTCGTTCCATCCCGCCGCCGCCTGGGATTAGACCAGAGCCCACCTCCACCTGGGAGAATATTGCCTTTTCCAGACTGCCGAACCGCAGGTCGCATGCCAGCGCGAATTCGCTGCCGATGCCGCGGGCCCGGCCTCGCACCGCCGCGATGCTGATCACTGGGGCTTTCGCCAGGCGCAACGTGAAATCGATCCACGGCGAGTAGCCCGTCGGCCCCGGTGTTTTCGGTGTTTCGGCGGCGCGAGAGATATCAAAGTGTGCCACGAAAAACTCGGGGTCGGCGCTGTCGAACACGACGACCTTCAGCTCTGGATCGCTTTCGAATTGGGTGACGAGGTCCTGGAGTTCGAGCATGGACTGCGGGTCGATCATGTTGATCGGCGGGTTGTCGAAGGTCAGACGCCAGTAGGATGGGCTTACCTTGGTCAACTTGAACTGCGATGCCGTGGTGTTCATGGGTGAGTTCCTTATCGAGTTTAAGGGGGCGTCGGGCTTGATCGGTGCCGAACGACCCTTGACAGCTATAAATTGCGCAGAGTCCGGTCGACAATCTGCACAGCCAAAGCTGCTACTGCCGAGAGGGCTACGACGCCAATGCCTTTGCGCGGGCAATTCTGCTCACCATGACCACGCTGCGGGTTGGCCTAGTATCGAGCTGCCGCCACCGGATAAAGCGTTGGAAAGGCGGTGCCGATGAGCGCTTCTTCGGACGCGTTAAGCATTTGCGTCGAGTCTCCATTTGTTGCAACAAGCTCGCAAATAGATGCATCTTGTTTGGGTCGCTTGCCGCTGCGCGTGGGCTAGTCGCGAGCCACATTTCAAATGTCTTGAGCGACACCGTCTTCGATTGTCGCGTTACGTCGTCACAAGCCGTGGACTACCGATATGCCATAGCGCAACGCAACTCGCATGCGCGATTTCAAGCTATATGCCGAGCATGCGTGCACGCCGAGAGAGAGTGCGCTTGCACATTTTTCCACGACAACCGAAATTTGTGCGCCTCAGATCTCGTCAATATTTGGAATCCTCACGGTCTGAGCAAAATTTTGCCGCCACGCCCGGCAGTCCCATGAGCAACCATCGCGGCTGTGACGTCCTCGAATTTGAAGATGCCGCCGACTGGTAGCACGAGGTCCCCTGATGCAGCAAAGCCGAGCACATCGCGATACAACTCCGCACGCTGGCCTGGTGTTATACGTTGCATCAGGCGACTGGCCCAGAAACCGCGGACGTTCAATTCCTTGAAAAGCAATTGACCGCCATTGAGTTCGAGCGGCTGTCCCGTTAAGGACCCGAAGATAACCAGTTCGCCGTCAGCAGAGAGCAGATCCGCGAGGTCATTCGCGGCTTTGCCGCCGATCGAATCGATTGCGGATGCGATACGGGCATCGCCCACGAGAGCCTTGGCGTGGTTCTTCCAGTCGGCGTCTTCCGACGAGATGGTGTTGGTGATGCCGATTGCCGCGAGCTCGCCGATCGCCGTTGGCCGTCGCACGATATTCAGGACGTTCAGCTTTCTCGCTTGGGCGAGTTTCGCAAGGGTGACCCCAACGGCGCCGTTCGCTGCGTTCTGGACAACCCAGTCGCCTTCGGCAAGGCGTAGCGAGTTCAGAAGAGCGAGTGCACTCACGGGCATGGACAGTAGTTGAGTTGCTATTTCGTCCGGGATGGTTTCAGGAATGGGCGTGGCAGCCGCTTCGGACACGACGACCTGTTCGGCCCAGGTGCCGCTCTGATTGAGGAAGCCGACGCGCTGCCCGACAGCTAGTTTCGCTCCATCACCTGTCGCGTCGATGACGCCCACGGCTTCGCTACCGCCAATTGCCGGAAGCTCGGGACGATAACCATATCGCCCCAGAACGGTCACGTAGTCGTGGTTGTGGACGCTCGCCAGATTAACGCGTATCCGAATCTGTCCGGGCCCGGGACTCACCTCCGGGCGATCGACCACAGTCAGGACCTCATCTGGCCTACCAAACTGGTTATAAGCAATTGCGCGCACTGCAAGCCTCCATTCTCAATTGGGTGTAGGTAGTCGACTGGCAGGGACTCCCGTCGTCTGAAAGATGATGGTTGACATCCTCATGGATGTCAACCATCATCTTTACTGAATTGAATGAGTTGCACCGACTAACAGGAGGGGAACCTGGATGAAAGTAGAGTTCTTCCTGGACTACGGTAGTCCCTGTGCGTACCTGGCAAACACTCAGATCCACCGGTTGAATACCGACGTGGAGATCACGCCACCTGACGCGCCCAGTGTGATGCAGGCGGAAAATAATCAGATGTCGAGCGCCTGTCCAGCCAGGATGCGCTACGCGTCTTTGGCCATTGCGCGCTGGGCGAAGCACTATGACGTACCGTTCGCACCGAACAGGCGCGCCCTTACCTTCGAAAACGACCGGCTGCAGTTTGTCCAGGCTCGATTACGTGATCCCTTGGTGAAGGAGAAGTCGGAATGAATCAAAAGCGTGCTCTCGTAACCGGCGTGGGTCCGGGTACTGGCCTTGCCGTGGTTCGCCGCTTGGCGGCAGGCGGATATGATGTCGCGATGGTGGCGCGCAATGCCGACCGTCTAGGGGAGATTGCTGCGGCAATCCCTGGCGTGCGCGCGTACCCCGCAGATGTCTCAAATTCTGCCCAATTCGACATGGCCCTGGACACGATCCTGCAAGAATTTGGTGCGCCAGAATTGGTCGTCCATAACGCGGTTGGCGGCGTCTTTGGCAATTTCATGCAGATCGATCCGGTAGCATTGCAACAGAATTTCCAGACGAATGTCATGGCGTTTCTGCAACTCGCGCGCCGAGTTGCTCCATTTATGATTGACGCGGGAAAAGGTGCGATCATTGCGTCTGGGAATACTTCCGCACTGCGAGGGAAGAACAACTTTGCTGGATTTGCACCGACCAAGGCAGCGCAGCGCATTCTTGCAGAGTCGATGGCACGCGAACTGGGACCAAAGGGTGTGCACGTCGCCTACGTGATCATCGATGCGGTGATTGACCTCGAGTGGACGCGCAAGGCGCGACCGGATGCTCCCGACGATTTTTTTATCAAGCCGTCGGACATTGCCGAGGAAATTTGGCATGTGGCGCATCAGCCGAAGAGCGCCTGGTCTTTCAATGTCGAGATCCGGCCGTTCAAGGAAGTTTGGTAGGATTGGACTGCGGCGGCGGGCCCGTAGACGTTCATAATGACGCCACCACCGCCGCGTACCGCCGAATAGGCAAGAAAAAGCATGGCAAATTCACAGGAAGATAAGAACAGAAATCACGAGCGAATCGTGGAGATCGCGGCACGCCGGTTTCGCGAGGTGGGTCTCGAAGGAGCCAGTATTGCGGATGTCATGAAGGAGGCCGGCTTGACGCATGGCGGCTTTTACAAGCACTTTGATTCCCGCGACGACCTGGTTCTGGAAGCGATGGCCACCGCTTTAAGGAGCGGAACAAGCGGAAAGGGCAGTGCCGCGCCCAAGGGGCCTCTCACTTTCGAGAGTGTGATCGAAGCCTACCTCAACAAGCGCCATCGCGATGACGCGGGTTCGGGATGCGCGATGGCCGCGCTATTGAGTGACGTAGGCAGGGCCAACGAGGAGACAAAGGCCGTCTTCACCTCGCAGGTGCAGAGGAACATCGAGGGTCTGCAACGTGTTTTGGCGGCAGATTCGCGCCCAGACGACAAACAGTCCGCCATCGTCGTGCTCTGTCTGATGGCAGGCGCCTTGGGGATCGCGCGCGCCGTCGCGGACGAGAAACTTTCGTTGGAAATATTGGCATCTGCCCGAGAGTTTATCCTGTCGAGGAGCAACGGTTAGCCTCGGCGCTGTCAACTTGCTGGCAGTGAGGAAAAACAGTGGCAGGCGGGACCACCGCTCAGAAAGCTGTTGACGGATTCCGGACGACTTCGGTGAGTTCGTAGCAGACAGCGAATCTCCCAGCGAGGTGTTTGCGATAGAGTGAAGCGCGCAGCGGATGCCGTTTCAACGCGAAGTGCTGCCGGATCGGACCGAAACTCGAGAGAAAGGCCTGTGTGCGTTTGCAATCGCGAAACCCGCGCAACGGGACTTCGCGGCTGGGTAGCTGCGCAATTGGTCGGTGACGATCTTGCGCGAGGCCGGGAAGGCTCGCCGCGCAGCGTCACGAACATCTCGTCGAGATGCCGGATGCTGCCCGGGTTGTGCCGTGCGACCTTGACCCGATAAGAAAGTCCCGCGTCGAACTTGTCGCACCGCAACGGATCGTCTCGTAGCTCACCGCCAGGCCGCACTCGAACAGCAACTCCTCGACGTCGTGCAGGCCGCAACTGGAAGCGGTAGTACCAGCGAACCGCCAGACCGATGATTACCGCCGGGAAGCGGTGACCATGACTGAATCGATTACACGGATCTTGAGATCAGCTGAGGTTGTCGATGACCGAGTCACTTGGCTCACGTTTCAAGGAATCGGGCTTGACGTGGGTTATATCATCGAGCCCGCCGACCGGATTCCAGTGCCCTTGATCATTCTCATCTTGCCAGCGGCGGCGAAGTCCTGGCCGGCGTGTGCGAGCAACGGTGCCGGGCCGGCGTCACTGACGTCATCCGCCAGCGGCGACCAATTGTGCGTGAACGCAAGCGGAGTTTGCTCGCAGAGTTCCGCTATCCACTCGACAAAAACCCGAACTTTCGCGGCGAGATGGCGGTTGTGGGGATAGACCGCGGAGAGGGGCATGGGCCGGACTTTCCACGGCGTCAGTATTTCCTTGAGTTCTCCTGCCTCAAGGTGCGACAGAAGCATGAACCAGGGTGCCTGGATAATGCCCGCACCGTTGACCCCGCATGTTACGTAGGCGTCCGCATCATTGACGGCCAGGGTGCCGTTCATCTTCATGTCCGTGCTCTTGCCATCCACCATGAAGTTCAACCCGGCAATGCGTCCAGTACGGTTCGAGAAGTACTGCACCGCAATGTGCTGTTCAAGGGCTTCCAGTGAGTGAGGCTCGCCGTAGCGCTCAAGATACGCCGGGCTTGCGGCAGTCATTGTGGTAAGGGCGCCGAGGCGTCGCGCCACCAGACTGGAGTCTTCCAACTGGCCCACACGTAGCGCGCAGTCGACTCCTTCCTGAATAAGGTCGACAGGGCGGTCCCCGAAACCAAGCATGAGTTCGACGTCGGGATACCGCGCGCGAAATTCTTCTATGCGCGGCATCACGATCACTCGCCCGAGTGAGCTTGGCATGTCGACTCTGAGCTTGCCACGAGGCCCCTTGGCCGTATGGGTCAGGCTGTCCTCAGTCTCATCGATGTCCTCGAGGATGCGCACGCAGCGCTCGTAATATTCGGCGCCTTCGGGAGTCAGGCTGATGCGGCGCGTGGTCCGCTGCATGAGACGAACCTGGAGATGGGCTTCGAGCTTCTGGATGAGCGTCGTGGCCGACGCGGGTGGCACGCCTAGCGCATCCGCTGCGCGGGCGAAGCCATTCATTTCTACGACTTTGGTGAAGACCTGCATAGCCATGAGTCTGTCCATAATCCCTTACCTCAGACGAATCAGCTTTACCCCTCCAGGCGCATCAACATGTAGGGAGGCATCTGATTCTTGTGCTTCTGTGAACAATATTATGGATTATAACAACTTACCAGATTGCGTTCATTGAGCATGCCACACGTAGAGATACCGCAAATTCTGCGAGAAATCGCAGGGGTCACATCGCCCCGACCTCGTTTGTTCATCCAGAGCGAATTCTGTTCTGGATTATGACTATTTATCTGTTTGTCATCTTCGACCACAATCCGTCCTGTCAAAACATTCGGGAAGGCGCGAGGCCTGAAGGGTATGAAAACCAATGTAGAACGGGCGATTGAGATTCGGGATGTGGAGCTGGACGGCCACGCGCAAGCTATTCGTTTGCGTACATATCATCCTCCGATCAATCGCGGCTCTTTACCCGTCGTCGTTTTTTTTCACGGCGGTGGCTTTGTGAAGGGGGCGCCCGAGCAGGCCGACGCGACGTGCTCGCAGCTGGCCGTGGCAGTCCGGGCTCTCGTCGTATCCGTCGGCTACTCGCTGGCGCCGCGCTACCCATTTCCGACCGCGCTTTGCGACGGACTTCGCGCCGGGAAGTGGGTCGTGGCCAATGCGCAGGCGCTTTCGGCAGACGTAAAACGTATGGCGGTTGCGGGCCACGATGCGGGCGGCAATCTGGCAGCGGGTCTGGCGGCCATGGCTCGCGACCAGGCTGAATTCCGGTTTTCTGCGCAGGTTCTCCTGGCGCCACTGCTCGATCCGAGCATGACACGCATCGCCAATCTGGATGTCAATGTCAATCCTGATGTGTGCGCGGAAGAGTGTGCGTCCGGCTACAGGGCCTATCTGCCTGTGGTGTCTAACCGGTTGCATCCCTATGCCGCACCGATCGAGTCTCGCCGCCTGAAAGGGTTGCCTGCTGCGTTCATTGCCAGCGCGGAGAACGACCTGATGCACGTCGAAGCAGAGAAGTACGCAGCCGAACTGATTGCCGCGGGCGTCCCCACGACGGCTATGCGTTACGAGAATGTGGCGCATAACGAACTGGTTTCGCGACTAGAGGTGATCGCCGACGTCGCTGCCTTCCTGAACAAGAGATTCGGCGCGACTTCAGTGCGCGCCTGATGCATATCACCAGTACATGGGAGTTTGAAATGGCCTTCAACCGTAAGCGGGTTATCTCCAGCGCGATTGCCGTGGCGGTGATTGCCGGCGCCGGCGCGTTGTATTACGCGCGCGCCGGCTCGCCCGTCACCGAGGCTGCCGCCGCCGCAAAGCCGCCCGCTGCAGACGTCGACGTTGCTACGGTGATCTCGCGTTCGATCACCGACTATCAGGAGTATTCCGGCCGAATCGAGGCGATCGACTACGTGGATATTCGGCCCCAGGTTTCGGGAACGATCGTTGCCGTTAATTTCCGGGACGGTGCGATGGTCAAAAAGGGCGATCTGCTCTTCACCATCGACCCGCGTCCGTACCAGGCCGAGGTGGATCGGACTGCAGCGCAACTCGCTTCTGCGGAGTCCCGCAGCGGATATGCCGCCGCCGATTGGGAGCGTGCGCAGCGATTGCTGACCGACAACGCAATCGCCAAGCGTGACTACGACGAGGCGCAGAACGCGAACCGCGAAGCGGTTGCCGCTGTGAAGGCGGCGAAGGCGGCGCTTGAGGCGGCGCAGATCAATCTGGGCTATACGGCGATTACGGCACCCGTGTCCGGACGGGTCTCGCGCGCGGAACTGACAGTCGGCAACGTGGTCTCCACGGGGGCAAACGCGCCCGTGCTGACGACCCTGGTTTCGATGTCGCCCATCTATGCGTCGTTCGACGTCGACGAGCATACGTACTTGCGCTTTCTTGGCCACGACTCGAAGGAGACGGTTCCGGTCTGGATTGGCCTCGCCAACGAGATGGGCTATTCCCGACAGGGCGTGATCGATTCCGTGGACAACCGGCTCGACACCAGTTCCGGGACGATCCGCGTGCGCGCGCGCTTTGATAACGCGGACGGTGTGCTCGTACCGGGGCTCTACGCGCGGGTTCGCGTGGGCGGCGGCGCGCCGCATCCGGCCGTGCTCGTGAGCGATGTGGCAGTTCAGACCGATCAGGACAAAAAGTTCGTACTGCTGGTGAACAAGGAAAGCAAGGTCGAGTACCGCGAAGTAACGCTGGGCGACCAGAATCGGGGCTTACGTGTCATCGCAGGCGGGCTGCAGCCGGGTGATCGCATTGTGGTGAATGGCATGCAGCGAGTCCGTCCAGGCGACCCCGTCAAACCGGACGTCGTGAAAATGCCGGGCGATACGGCCTCCACGACGGGAGCTCCCTGAATGCGCACGTTCCACAATGCCCACCGTTCCTGATCAGAGACTGTCATGAACCTCTCCAAATTTTTCATCGAGCGCCCGATATTTGCGGCCGTCCTGTCAGCACTGATTTTGCTGGCGGGATTGATCTCCATGGTCAACTTGCCTATATCGGAATATCCCAGCGTCGTACCGCCCTCCGTCGTGGTCACCGCGCAATACCCCGGCGCGAACCCCAAGGTGATCGCTGAAGCCGTTGCTTCGCCGCTTGAGGAACAGATCAACGGCGTGGAGAACATGCTGTACATGCAGTCGCAAGCCAATAGCGACGGGACGCTCACGCTAACCATCACGTTCAAGCTTGGAACGAATCCGGACCTCGCACAGCAACAAGTCGAGACCCGGGTCAACCAGGCGCTGCCGCGCTTGCCCGATGACGTGCAACGCCTTGGGGTAACGGCAGTCAAGTCGTCTCCAACGCTTACCATGGTCGTTCACCTTGTTTCACCGGGCGGCAAGTATGACGGCACGTATCTGCGGAACTACGCGCTTATCAACGTGCGCGACCGTCTGGAACGTATTCCCGGCGTCGGGCAGGTGACGCTTTGGGGGGCTGGCGACTACTCCATGCGCGTCTGGGTCGATCCTCGGAAGGTGGCCGAGCACGATATGACCGCAAACGACGTTGTGACGGCGATCAGGAACCAGAACCTCCAGGTTGCTGCCGGTCAGATTGGTGCTTCTCCGTCGACCCCGGATGCGCCGCTGCAACTCAACGTGAATGCACAGGGCCGGCTCCAGACGGAAGACGAGTTCCGCGACATTGTGCTGAAGACCTCGCCTGATGGCGCTGTAACGCGGCTCAAGGACGTGGCACGCGTCGAAATGGGCGCGTCCGAATACGCGCGCCGTTCGCTGCTGAGCAACCAGTCTGCCGTTGCGATGGCGATCTTTGAACTGCCGGGGGCGAACTCCCTCGATATTTCGCAGCACGTTCGGGAGGCGATGAAGGACCTCCAGGCGGATATGCCGGACGGAGTGAAATACGACATCGTCTATGACCCGACGCAATTCGTGCGTGCGAGTATTCATGCGGTCATCCACACGCTGCTCGAAGCGGTCGCGCTGGTCGTGCTGGTGGTCATCGTCTTTCTGCAAACGTGGCGTGCGTCGGTAATCCCGCTCATTGCCGTACCGGTTTCGATCGTCGGGACTTTTTCGCTGATGCTTGCCTTCGGCTTCTCGGTGAATGCGCTGTCGCTCTTCGGCATGGTGCTGGCTATCGGGATCGTGGTCGACGATGCGATCGTGGTCGTCGAAAACGTCGAGCGCAATATCGCCACGGGCCTGTCTCCGAAGGAGGCAACCCACCAGGCGATGCAGGAGGTGAGTGGCCCGATCATTGCGATCGCTTTGACACTGATCGCCGTGTTTGTTCCGCTCGCATTCATGAGTGGCCTGACGGGCCAGTTTTACAAGCAGTTCGCGATGACCATCGCCATTTCGACAGTCATTTCTGCCTTCAACTCGCTTACGCTTTCCCCGGCTCTCGCGGCTCTTCTGCTCAGGGGGCATCACGACCCCAAGGACAGGCTCTCC
The DNA here is from genome assembly GCF_004353915.1 of Paraburkholderia silviterrae. Lineage (GTDB taxonomy): Bacteria > Pseudomonadota > Gammaproteobacteria > Burkholderiales > Burkholderiaceae > Paraburkholderia > Paraburkholderia silviterrae. Next base: position 11,146 of record NZ_SMRP01000026.1, read on the forward strand.
CGCGGCATGGAGAAGGTGCTGGGACCGTTCTTCAATGCGTTCAACAAGGTATTCCATCGGGGCTCCGAGTCGTACAGCCGGGGCGTCTCCAGGATCGTCAACCGCAAGGTAGCGATCCTCGCCATCTACGGCATATTGCTGGGCTTGACCGTTCTCATGGGCAAGATCGTCCCTGGAGGGTTCATTCCTGTTCAGGACAAGCAATACCTGGTCGCCATCGTGCAGTTGCCAAACGGTGCTTCGCTCGATCGAACCGAAGAGGTGGTGCGAGAAGTTGGGGACATCGCGTTGAAGACGCCGGGTGTCGACGCCGCCGTGCAGTTCCCGGGGCTTTCAATCAACGGATTCACCAATTCCTCGAGTTCAGCGGTCATCTTCTTTAGTGAAAAGCCCTTCGAGGAGCGTAAAGGGAAGTCGATGACGGGCCTGAGCATTGCCACGGAACTGAACAAGCGGCTGTCCGGGATCAAAGGGGCGTTCGTCGCTGTCTTCCCGCCGCCGCCGGTCCTTGGATTGGGCACGCTTGGCGGTTTCAAGCTGCAGATTGAAGACCAGCACGCCGCCGGCTATACCGCGCTCGACAATGCAACCCAGGCATTCCTGAAGGAAGCAGCGAAGGCGCCAGAACTCGGGCCGTTGTTCACGACCTACCAGATCAATGTGCCACAGGTCAATGTCAATATCGACCGCGTACGCGCCATGCAGTTGGGAGTGTCAGTGCCTGACATCTTCAACACCATGCAGATCTACCTTGGTTCGTACTATGTCAACGACTTCAATCGCTTTGGTCGTGTATTCCAGGTCCGTGCGCAGGCGGATGCGCCGTTCCGCGCACATACGGACGACATCGGATTGCTGAAGGTGCGTAACGACAAGGGTGAGATGGTGCCGCTGTCTTCGGTTGTCAAGGTCACGCCGACTTATGGTCCGGATTCGGTCGTCCGATACAACGGCTATACCGCGGCCGACATCAATGGCGGCCCCGCACCGGGCTACTCGTCCGGGCAGGCGCAGGCTGCTATCGAAAGGATTGCGGCAAAGACCTTGCCTCGAGGCATGAAGTTCGAGTGGACCGACCTGACCTATCAGCAGATTCTTGCGGGCAATGCCGCTCTCTGGGTGTTCCCTATCAGCGTTCTGCTCGTCTACATGGTGCTGGCCGCGATGTATGAAAGTCTTACGCTGCCGTTAGCGATCCTGATGATCGTGCCGATGAGTGTGCTTTCGGCGTTACTCGGAGTCTGGCTGACGCATGGAGATAACAACATATTCACGCAGATTGGTCTCATGGTGCTCGTTGGGCTTTCGGCGAAGAATGCGATTCTCATTGTCGAGTTTGCCCGCGAACTGGAGATGGAAGGGCGTTCGATCGTTCAGGCCGCCATCGAGGCTAGCCGGCTGCGTTTGCGACCGATTCTGATGACGTCCTTCGCGTTCATCATGGGCGTGATCCCACTGGTCGTCTCTAGCGGCGCCGGTTCCGAGATGCGCCATGCCATCGGTATCGCAGTGTTCTTCGGGATGCTTGGCGTGACATGGTTCGGATTGTTGCTTACGCCCGTCTTCTACGTTGTTCTGCGAAAGCTGGCCAGGACGGAGCACATCGTGGACAAGCATGGACATCACCCGCACGTTCGCGGCGTCGATGCCTCGGTTGAAGTGTGAGGTTCATCATGTCGACATCGATAGCTAAACGCGTACTCCTCGGTTCGCTGACGCTCCTGAGCGCAGCACTCCTGACTGCGGGCTGCTCGCTTGCGCCGCAATACAAGGTGCCCGAGGTGGCCAGCTCCGCTGGCTTCAAGGAGGCGCCGGCCACGACGGCTACGGCTGAAACGGCAGGAGAGTTGGGTACCTGGAAGATCGCACAGCCGTCTGACCAGATCCCCCGGGGAGAATGGTGGGTGATTTTCGACGACCCGGCACTCAACGACTTCGAACAACAGGCGCTTTCCGCAAACCAGAATCTGGCTGCTGCGGCGGCGCGGGTCAAGGAGGCCCGCGCCCTCCAGCAGGTTTCCCGGGCGGACCTTTTTCCGACTGTTGGCGCGGGCTTCGGTCCAACGAGAGAAAAGGTCACGTCAGCCTCGCAGTTCCAGCCGGACGGTGGAAACATACCGGCCCAGACCCTGTGGCGCGCGCAGGCGACGGCCAGCTACGAGGCGGACCTTTTCGGTCGGGTGTCGGATGCGGTCAAGGCGAGTACCGCTGAAAGCGAGGAGTCGCAGGCGCTCCTGCGCTCCGTGCAGCTTTCGCTTCAGGCCGACGTTGCCGCAAACTACTTCAAGATTCGCGAGCTGGATGCGGAACTGCAGGTATACGCGCAGAACGTTTCGCTTCGTGAGCAGCAACTGAAACTCGTGCAATCGAAATTCGCCAATGGTGACATCGCCGAACTCGATGTGGCGAGGGCAAGGGCCGAACTGGCAACGGCACGCACCGACGAAATGACGGCGCAGCGACAACGGGCAACCGCCGAGCATAGCCTTGCGGTTCTTCTGGGCAAGGCCCCATCGGAATTTACGATGGCTTCGAGCCCGTTGAGGCCGGTGCAGATCCGGATTCCACCGGGCCTGCCGTCGGCGCTGCTCGAGCGGCGGCCGGATATTGCTGCCGCTGAACGTGCGATGGCTGCAGCAAACTCGCGAATCGGTGTGGCCAAGGCGGCATACTTCCCGTCGCTGTCGATCACGGGTAATGCCGGGTTCGAGTCGGCGACGCTGGGAGACCTCTTCAAATGGTCTAGCCGCGCGTTCCTGCTCGGTCCTTTGGCTGGCACTGCATTGACCGTTCCCATCTTCGACGGCGGGCGTCGCAAAGGCAACCTTGCGAACGCCCGGGCGGTGTTCGACGAGGACGCCGCGAAGTATCGTCAACAGGTACTGCAGGCGTTCCAGGAGGTCGAGGACAATTTGTCGGATCTGCGCATTCTCGAACAGCAGACGCAAACTGAAGACGAGGCAGTACAGGCGTCGAGCCGCGCGGCAGAGATATCGCGAACCCAATACAAGGATGGCGCTGTTAATTATCTCGACGTCATTGATGCAGAGCGGACGGTACTTCAGTCGCAAACGACGGCCGTTCAGCTTTCCGGGCTTCAGGCGGTTGCAACCGTTAACCTCGTTCGTGCACTGGGCGGTGGATGGGGCGATGCGGTAACCGTCGGTGCTGCCGATACGCCACAACAGACCAGGTGAGGGCTGTGTGCGCCAACTGGAGCGCACACGTCAGTTTCAATCAGGAGACGCTGTGTCGTCAAATCAGAACGGAGCCGCGAACGGCGGCGTTTTCACCGCGATTGAACATGCGGAATATGGAGAGCCCACTTCGGTCCTCCGGCTCGTAGAGCGTGCGATGTCCGAAGTTGAACCTGGTCCGGTCGACGCACTCGTGCGTGTCTCGAAGCGCTCGATCCATCCCGGTGATCTCCTGATGATCGCAGGCGATAAACGAGGCGGCAGGGCGGCGCCAATCCCGGCGGGAGCGGCGCGCACGCCCGGCTTTGAAGGCGTGGGCGTGATCGAAAAGCTCGGGTTGGATGCGATCGGCAGGCCGCATGGCCTACCTTCATTTACCAGCGCGGATATTAGGGCTTCCGGTTACGTTTCGTCGTAAGCAGATCGAGGACCTTGGCCAAAGTACCGTCCAATACCTGCTTCGAGAGTTTCGGATCGGAGATCGCCCGAGAAAGCGTAATCGCGCCAATACACGCGCTCACGATGAGCGCAGCTTCCGAACGTTTGCTGGCACTGTCTTCGGTGGGCAGCGCTTTGGAGATCTGCTCCATGATGCGCCGGACGCGGTTCGTATAGATTTCGCGGGTTTCGTCCGTGCTGCGGCTTACGTCGTTTGCGAGCGCTGCAATTGGGCAGCCGTTCGCCACAGCATCACGGTGCGCTTCTGAAATATAGGTTCGCATCGCCTGGCGCGGAGACATGGTAATCGTCCCTTCCCAAGAGGCGATATCCTCCAGCGCATGCTGGAAAGCCGCCGCGACAAGCTCTTCCCTTGATGCGAAATGCTTGTAAAAGCCACCGACGGTCAGGCCAGCTTCCTTCATCAGGTCCGCTATGCTGATGCCATCGATTCCATGTTCGCGGAAACGTTTGGCGGCGATGTCGAGGATGCGCTGATGTGTGGCGATCTTGTCAGCTTGAGAATGTCCCATTATCCAGGCTCAATACTTCAGGAGCTTTATTGTAATCCTCAGTGGAACAAAAGTCATTGAACCGGCCGGATTCGTTCGGCGATCGCAGCGTTCGGGCATTCGCGAATCAATTTTCCCTGATTTTTAGGAGGATTTTGCCAGCCACGCTGGACATGCGCGATGGCTTCACTGTGCGACATCGGATAGACGGCCGCGACCGGAAAGTACAATTGTCCTTGAGCTACTCGTTCAGAAGCAAGGCTGCGGAGACGGGATTGATGCGCAGCATCGCAAGCTGTTGAATGTCTGCGTCGGGAGGAAGGGCGAACAGACCTTCTGCCGGGATGATCATCTTTTCCCGCCACGTCAGACTGTAGAGGGGCGGTACGACCCGGTCACCGACCTTGACATTCTCGACGCCGTCACCCAGCTGGCGCACGGTATCGCCCCCTTCGTTGCCGACAACGCTGGCTGCAAGGGGAACTGTCCCGCCGGCACCCGGAGGTCGTTATGGTTGACAGGTACGTAGTCCATACCAACCGGTACCTCACCCTTTGCCAAGCGTAGCCGGTTCCGGGAGCTCGAGGAGCCCCAAGCCGTTGGCGATGTCGCCATACCGCGAAAGTTGAACTGCGGGCATCATGATCTCCACTGATCTTCGTTACCCGTCCCGTGCAACTAGTGTGTCCATCGTATAAGAGCAACCTGAACGGGTAAGTGAAGCGTGCGCAAAGATTCTATTCGCTTTGTCCAAATAGGTGAGCGAAGTTGGCGAGGGAATGTACGCCAGAACAACAGCAGGGTGGGTCCGGTGTATCGTGTTGGCTAAAGATGCGGGGTTTGTCGTGGGCTCACGCCTACGCATCGATTTCTGCGTTATACACAATGCGAAGCTCGACCGAGACAGCGCTCAACAGATTCCACGCCAGATTCACGTCAGATGTTCCCCGCGCAAGCAGCGATGCACCCACAAGCGTAGCGAGAATCGCTGCCGCTTCGCTTGCTCGGCTGGCGACTTTTCCCTCGCCCCGACCTTGCTTGGGAGCGGCGAGCGTCTCTTTGAGATTGCGGTCGAAAATGTCACGCGTTGTTGCGTTGCCTCTCCGGATGTTCGGCGGTAAGCAAAGAAAATACGGGGCATGGTGCCAGGTCATCATGTTGAGCGGGCGACAGATATTCTTCGATCGCCTCGCCGAGCTGCCGGCTGGCGCGTTCGTTCCAGTCAGCCGTGTTAGCGAACGCAACGGACACAGCCTCTGCGGCCAGGGCCTCTCGTGAGACGAAATGCTTGTAGATACCGCCGACCGCGAGGCCGACTTCCTCCATGATCTCGGAGATGCTTACACCCTGAATTCCTCATTCGAGAAACCGTTTGGCGGCTACCTCGAGGATGCACTCGTGGGTCCGCAATGTTTCTGACTGAGAATGCCCCATGATAGCGATGTTTCCCCGTATGCATTTCGTTGAATTATGAATGTACGCCAGATAGTTGAATGATTGTCGTCTGTTCGCGACATTAGCCTGTTTCAGCGGACTGGAAGGGGTACGATAAGCGTACGAGCGAAATCCATGAAGATGCGCTTGTCTTGAGGTCTGCGAGCGCGGGTTCTCTATTCGTGCCGGAGGGGAGATGGCTTGTTCTGCATTGCTGGGAGCCGGGTTCACACGCAATTGGGGTGGCTGGCTCGGGTCCGAGGCCTTCGAATACTTGCTCGGATGTCCCGAGGTCACATCGTCGCCATCTATCAAGGAGTTGCTTTGGCGCTTTAGCGAAGTCGGCGGATTCGAGTCCGCGCTGGCGGAGCTGCGCGGCAGGGCAACGCGCGATCCCAAAAGACACTCGGCCGATTTTCAAGGCCTTGAAACAGCGATTCGATCCATGTTCAAGGCGATGGACCATTGCATATCCCGACTTGCAAATTTCGATATCGGTCTCGGGGACGGATCGGTGCGGAAATTCCTGGGCCGGTTCGACGCAATTTTCACGCTGAATCAGGATCTCCTGCTGGAATATCAGTATCTCCAGCGATGGGACGGCGTAGAGCTACCTGGGATGCGACTGTCTTCGAAAGCGGGTCCCAGCCCTTGCGGGGTTCCGTGGACGGACCAATGGGCTCCGGCGAATGAAACCGAATTTCGCGTTACTGCGAGTCGCCAGCCATGTTTCAAGCTACACGGATCCTGCAACTGGGTAGAAAGCGTAGATGGCCCACTGCTCATCGCGGGTGGTGAGAACGCGCGCACACTTGGGCTTCCGCGCATTCTCGATTGGTATCACCGGCAGTTCGCGCACTATGTGTATCAGCCTGACCACCGGCTTATGATCATTGGCTACGGCTTTCGAGACACCTATGTCAACGAGGTAATCGCGACGGCGGTGGCTGAAAACGGGTTACAGCTCTACGTCATCGCGCCAGAGGGTTCGGACCTAGCCGCGAACGCGCCTTTTTCAATCAGCGATGGCCACGGAGGACGCAACGTCGTCGAGAATGCGTTCCGCCACGGACTCACTGGAGCGTCGCGCCGGCCACTGAACGAAATCTTTGGCGAACGGCAAACGTTCGAGCTCAAGAAGATCTTGCGATTCCTGGACCACTAGCTGGCGCCGGGCGCGACGCCATGTGTGCCCGCTTGGTCCGTGCGCCGCGCCAGCTCGTGGAAGTCGATTGAAACCCGCAGCGGGCTGTCGACCTTCTGGCCCGAATCGTCCTATGTAGGTCCCAAATAGATGGAATGGTCGCCTCCCGCCTTAGCGAGCCGTCCGACGCCGCAGGCTCCAGTCCAGATCATGCGACATTGCTGGTTCGGCAGTCCCGCCGTCAAGGAGAACCAGATGGAACCCACGACCATTGCCATCGACCTGGCCAAATCAGTTCTCGCGACTTCGCGCGCTCGACGAGCAGATCGCACGGATCGAGAAGCGCATTCTCGAATGGCGCCGTAACGATGATGCATGCCGACGCATCTCGGAGATTCCAGGTGTGGGCGTGCTCACGGCGACCGCCGCGGTATCAGTCATCGGACAGGCAAGGACGTTTCGCTCCGGACGGGAATTTGCCGCCTATCTGGGTCTCGTGCCACGACAGAACAGTTCTGGCGGCAAGGTGAAACTCGGCGGCATCAGCAAACGCGGTGACATGTACCTGCGCACGCTGTTGATTCACGGCGCACGATCGGTCATCTCGAGCTCAAGGCATCTGCCAGAGCGTTTGCGCCAGATGCTGACCCGGCGTCCAACGAACGTTGTGGCTGTTGCCCTCGCCAACAAGATGGCCCGCACGATCTGGGCACTGCTGGCGTACGGCCGAACCTATGAGGCAACATCAGCGCAGTGATCACGCTTCAAAGCCACTAACCCCATCCACGGTTGCACAGGTGTATTGAACGATGGCAAGACAGGTTGGACCACGCAAAGGCAAGCCTGAGACATTTCTCGGACCTCGAGTCCGCCAATTAGATTAGGACCTTTGCGGCGAAATCCATCGGGGCCGGCGGGAACATCCCGCGATCGAGTCCGGATATAGTGGAATGGCCTCGTCCCACCTTCGGTGAATGAATGCGAACGATATCCATCGGAGGACATGGCAGTATGAGAACTCCCTGGTCCACGACTGAGCGGAGGCCGTCATGAGCGTCGCGTTGCTGAGCATCGATCTGGCCAAAAACATCTTCCAGCTATACGGCGTTGACGAGCACGGAGCGACCTCAGTAGATGCGACCGGATCGCGGACTGGCATGACATAGCTTCGAAGTTGCGCGCAGTGCCCGGAATACCTGACGCGTGCTTCCATCGTTGAACTTTCGTTTCCTCAACCTTGGAAGGAGAAACATCGTGTCTTCAAACATCACCGGTCTCCCCGAGCAGGCCCGTCGTGCGTGTCGCATTCGCGAACTTGAAGTAGCCGAACGTGCGCCAAACGCCTGGAACGCATCGATACTTGCACGCCCACCGCCGCCGAGGTCGAGGAGGCCAGGCGCGTGGTGTCGCGCATTCCTGAACGCGTGGTTCTCAAGCCGATACTCGGGAAGCAGAAGCCCATGCCGGTCATCCTGCTCATGCCGCGTTACGTCGATCCCGACCACTGACGCGTTGCCATACCCCTCCGCGCTAGATCCCGGCTGCCATGCTGCTCGGCCGCAGGGCTTGCTCGCGCCGCGAAGACGCGAGGGCCCCGATTTGCGGCCCATGCCGGATTTTTGCCGAAATTGTCCACAGATTGTCCCGGCTGCAAATAGAAGCGTCTTTCCCGCATGCGCCCATGTCGCGCAAAGCCTTTCCTGACAAGGCTCCCGGCGATACTGCATCATTTCTAATTCATCTCACCCTGGGGGAAATGCTACCTGTACACGGGCGTTCGCGGCCTGGCATCAAACGCGTAAAGCCATTGCGAATCAATAGCTTGCTGTTCGTGGTGCGGCGTGCTGCTCACACCCGTTCATGGCGCCAATCGTTTTCGACTCGTTGTGGCCGGACACGCGCCGGCGGCGCACAGCCACTGCGTCATGGCTTGATGAACCTGAGCGTCATGCGATCCGATTCGCCGATCGCGGCATAACGTGCGCGGTCCACGTCGCCGCCCTTGTAGCTGGGCGGCAGCGACCAGACACCGTGCGGATAGTCCTTGGTGTCCTTCGGATTCGCGTTGATCTCGCTGCGTGCGGCCAGCACGAAGCCCGCGCTCTGCGCATGCTCGATCACATACTCTTCGGTCACATAGCCGGTATCGATCATCTGCTGCACGGTTGTGCCGCGCCGCGCGCGATGCTCCTCGACGCCGAGCACGCCGCCGGGTTTCAGCGCGATATAGAACGCACGCAAGTTGTCGTCGATCTGGCCATCCTTGATCCAGTTGTGGATGTTGCGGAACGTGAGCACCTCGTCGAACTGGCCATGCGCATCGAAGCCCGTGAATTCGCCTGCGTGCAAGGTCCCTGTCTTGACGTTTCCATAAAGCGCCGGGTTCGCCGCGAGCTTGCGCAGAAAGGCGGCGTCGGTGTCGCGGTCTTCGGCGGCCAGGTCCGCTGACGTGCTGACGTATTGGGCCTCGTAAAGATGGCCGCCTTCGTGCAGCCACGGCGCCAGGATATCCGTGTACCAGCCGCCGCCCGGTGCGATTTCGAGCACCGTTTGAGTGGATTCGACGCCGAAGAACTGCAGCGTCTCCTTCGGATGTCGATAAACGTCGCGCGCTTTGGCCCGTTCGCTACGCTGGGGACCGGCGATCGCGGCATCGAGTGAAGTGGCGGCCGCCGGTGGCGCCTGCGTGCTGTGCCCAGCCTGCTGTGCAGGCGTCGCGCATCCAGCCGCGAAGAGCACGAGAGACGCCGTGGCGATGGCAGCGGTACGTTTGAGTACAAGACGTGCGCAGACAAGATGACGTTGGACCGGATTCATGGGTGCGGGTGCAGGTTCTGGATAGTCCACACGATACCCGCTTATGCGCACTCGTGCTGGCCAGCAGAATCGCCAGCGCAATCGCAAGCTCGCCCGGAATGGGGCCACGCGAGCTTGCGGTTGCTGCGCACAAATCCAGGCGGCTTCGATTTCTTGCATGTTTACTTCGCATGCGAATTTAAATATACTTCGCATGCGAACCAGATGCGAGATGATGTTCCCAAAGAGTGCCGCTTGGCTTTCAGGAGAGGGAGGTAATGATGCAGGCGATCAAGTCAGAGCTTTTAGATGGTGTGCTAACCGTAACGATGTCGCGGCCGGACAAGAAGAATGCGCTCACGAACGAGATGTACGGGGCACTCGCGGATGCCGTTGCGCGGGCGAACGCGGATGACCAGATCCGGGCGTTATTGTTTCAGGCCGATGGAGACATGTTCACCGCGGGCAACGACATCGGAGAATTCGCGGCTCAGTCGGCAGGCCATGGCCCGAACGAGCGGCATGTCGAGCGGTTCCTGCGGGAGCTCGCGACGGCGACGGTGCCAATCGTTGCCGCTGTACAGGGCAAGGCCGTTGGCGTGGGAACGACGATGCTGCTTCATTGTGACTACGTGCTGCTCTCCGACGACGCGCAATTGATCACGCCCTTTGTGAATCTCGCGCTGGTGCCTGAAGCGGCGTCGAGCCTTCTGTTGCCATTGCGGATCGGACATGTGCGGGCGTTCGACATGTTCGCGCTAGGCGATCCGGTTTCCGCCGATGCGGCCGTCGCATGGGGTCTCGCGAACAGGAAGACCTCGGCAGCGGAACTGCGTGCGCAAGCGCGGGAAGTCGCCGCCAGGATCGCCGCGCGCCCAGCGGGGTCGCTCACGGCAATGAAACGATTGATGCGCGATGCCGCACAGCTGGTCGCGCAAATCGATAGCGAAAGGGCCGTCTTTGCCGATCGGCTGGCGAGCGCGGAGGCGAGAGAAGCCTTCGCGGCTTTTGCCGAGAAGCGCAAGCCCGACTTCACGAAATTGGCTCGACAATGAATTGCAACGCGGTCAATGCGTGAAGCAGGGCGCGTGTCGCGCCCTGCAATTCTTTAAGCGGCGTCTTCGTCGATAGCGGGGAACTTGTCCTGAAGGCTGGTCAGCCAGCGTGCTACGACGTCGATCTCGGCGTCGGTGAACCCATCGGTTAGCCGGGCGTTCAAATCAGCGAGACTGGCTTTCGAGCGCTTGACCGCCGCTCGTCCCTCTTTAGTCAACCAGAGGCGCGAAACGCGGCGATCGGAATCGTCAGCATGACGCTCGATGAGTCCCGCCCGTTCCGCGCGATCGACGAGGCCGCTCATGCCTGGCGCCTTCAGGTCGAGCGCGGCCGCGGCTTCATTGGTCAACGCGCCGTCGTTCTTCGCCAGAAAGAAAAGCAAACCCGCCTGTGCCGCCGTCACGCCGCCCGCCCACGTGCGCGCCTGCGACCAACGATGGAGGCGTCGCTGCCCCACGTTCAGCAGATAGACGAGCCGATGATCCATTCCTTTCCCTCATGTTGCGATCCGGCATCGTAAAGCCGGTCGAGTGATTGTACGCATGCGAATGATACATCGGCCTGCCATCGCCACTGCGTTGGGGGCGGTCATGTCCGCAGCGTTTAATTTTTTTGCTTATGCCAGCGTTATCCGTGTCCGCGAAGTCACGTCTGCACGCGCACTTGAGACCGGTAGTGGCTGGGTGCGCGTCCCGTCCAGCGCACGAATGCGCGTCTGAACGCTTCTTCACCGCCAAAGCCCAGATGACTGGCGATCCGCGAGACCGGCCAGTCCGTATCCCGCAAGCAGCGCTCAGCGGCCTCGCGTAGAGAGCGTTCGCGCAAGGCCAGATAGCTGACGCCCTCGGCAGCGAGCCGGCGGCGCAATGTGGGCTCGCTCAGCCCAAACCATTGCGCGAGGTCTTGCAACGAGGGTAGCGCGTGTCCGCGCTCGAGCGCGCCATCCAGAATCCCTCGTGCTTTCTGTGCCCAAGTAACGACTGTGGGTGCCGCATCGACGATCTGAAACGGGAATTGGGCGAGGAAGCCCTCCAGCTCCACCGGCTGCCGCACGACCGGCCGCGAGAGCAATGCAGTCTCGAAGGCGAACCCATACGTTTTCGCATCCACCGTGACCGGTGCATTGAACAAACCGAGCAAGGGCATGACGTCGCTGCGTTCAGGGTGCGCCAGCCAAACCCGGGTCAAGCGCAGCGGTTGAGCGATCAGCCAACTGAACAACTGCAGATAACACAGCAGGCCCGTTACGTCGACAAGACTCGCCCCGGTGCTGCGTGTGCGGCGCAACGAGTCCATCTCGAAGACCGACTCGCGCTCTTGCACGGATAACCGTAACGCTCCGGCCCGGGGATAAAGCATCTGGCAAAACGAGGCGGCGCAGCGGATCGCTTCGTCGAGTGTCCTGCAGGTCACGAGGCACCTGCACATCATGTCGACTTCTTCCTTGCGCATCGGCGGGTGGCCGTCGTTGTGGGCCACTTGCGCCTCGAGCCGCTCGATCACATGGCGATACAGCGCGGTAGCACTGTCCGATGGCAGATCGGTGATGCTGCCAGGCGCGGGCGCTGCACGCGCGTGGCCGTCGCTCCGACTCAACTCGTCGCGCAAGCGCACATCCAGCCCCGGAAGAGCGCGCCTGGACTTGTGCTGGGAAGGGGCTTTCATGTTGATCCGTATAGACCGACGCAGCGCCGTTGAGTGATCGGGACGCCAGGGTTGAAGGTTCGGCGGAAAACCTAGTATACACACGCGCCGGCTGGCGTCGTTTCGTCTAAAGAACCGGATAAGGCCCGCTGTTCGGGGACCGGAACGAGTGCGACGGCGACCCGCTGAAGCGATTGAACGCTGGAATTTGCGCGATGGCTCCGATAAGGTGATGCCCTCAACTGCAACGGAGTCCTCTATGGCGCTTTTCGAATTCAACGGCATGCGTCCTCGCGTCGACGCATCCGCGTATGTGCATCCTTCCGCGGTCGTGATTGGAGATGTGAGCATTGGCGCGCATTGCTATATCGGCCCTCACGCCAGCTTGCGCGGCGACTTTGGGGCGATCTTCATTGAAGAAGGCAGCAATGTGCAGGATAGCTGCACACTGCACGTCGGCATTCGCGAGACCTGCCGGTTGGGCGTCAACAGCCATATCGGACATGGCGCGGTCGTGCACGGCGCCCATCTCGAGCCTGACGTGATGATCGGCATGAATGCCGTCATCATGGACGGCGCCACCATTGGCCGTCAAACCATCGTCGCGGCGTGCGCTTTCGTCAAGGCGGGCTGGAACGTGCCTGCCGCCGTGCTCGTGGCGGGCGTGCCGGGGCGCGTCGTGCGGCCTCTGGATGAAGCGGAGATCGCGGGCAAGGCAGCGGGCACGCGGCTCTATCAGCAACTCGCCAGGGATTGTTTGAACTCGATGAAGCCGATCGACGGCTAGGCGAAAGGGGCGCTCCTGTGTCGTTTTCCACATTAGCCGTCGAGGGGTTTCGCCGCGCATCGTCCGGCTGGACGATGCGCGGGTGTGCGAGTGCCTGTACCGTGGGGTTCCGGAATCCGGATGCGTCCGGAACTCAGGAGACCGTATGAACCCGATGGATACGCTGGAAGCGCGCTTGCGCGCGCTCGAAGACGCCGACGCGATTCGAAGCCTGAAAGCGCGCTATTTCGCCTGTTGTGACATGAAGGATCCGCACGGCATGCGCGAGTGCTTCGCGCCTGGGCCGGTGCGCATCGACTATGGTGCGATCGGCGTATTCGACGATCGTGACGCGCTGGTTGCCGTCTTCGAGCGGCTGGGCTGCCATCCCCATATCGTGGAGATGCACCACGGCGTCAATCCGCAGATCGAGGTGCTCGACGCGCTGCATGCGCGCGGCACGTGGGGGCTGCACTATCAGATGCTCGACACGCGCGAGCGCGCTTTCACGCAGCTTGGTGCGTATTACGAAGACGAGTATCGCAAGATCGACGGCAAGTGGAAGATCGCTGCGACGCGTTGCGTCGTGACGTCCACGCTCGTCGGGAGTTACGAGCAGGCGTCGCCGGGCGTGCGCTTTGCGGGGCGCCAGCTGGGCTAGAGGCTCGGCGGTTCTTGAGGCGTCGGCTTTCATGCATCGCGCAGGGCCCGACGCTGTTGTGCAGGGATTGGCCGCGGAGACGCGCCGCAACGCGATATGACGCTTGCCTTCTCAGGGTGAGGTCATATTCCGTAGAATGCGTGCATGATCCAGCGACACGCCGATGCCTTCCCCGAATTGAGCCCCGCGCGCGCGGGCGAGCTGCGCGCGCTGGCCGGCAGGCTCGAGCGGCGCGTTCACGACCGAAGGAGCGGCCCATGAGCGACGCCGCCTCCGGCATGTTCCGCTCTCTGCGCAGTTTCAACTACCGGGTGTGGGCGGCGGGCGCACTGGTGTCCAATATCGGCACCTGGATGCAGCGCACCGCGCAGGACTGGCTCGTGCTGACCGGCCTCACGCACCACAGCGCGGCGGCGGTGGGCGTGGTCATGGGCTTGCAGTTCGGGCCGCAAATGCTCTTTCTGCCCTGGTCGGGCTATGCCGCCGACCACATGAATCAGCGGCGTCTGCTGATGATCACGCAGGCCACGCTCGGCGTGCTCGCCCTGGCGCTGGGCGTGCTCACGATTACCGGCGTGGTGCGGCTCTGGCACGTGTACGTCTTCGCGTTCCTGTTCGGCAGCACGACGGCGTTCGATTCGCCGGTGCGCCAGACCTTCGTCTCCGAGCTGGTCGGCGACGCCGATCTGGCCAACGCGGTCGCGCTCAATTCGACGTCGTTCAACGCCGCGCGCATGATCGGGCCGGCGGTGGCGGGCGCGGTGATCGCATCGGTGGGCGTGGGCTGGGCGTTCGTGCTCAACGGTCTGTCGTTCGTGGCGGTGCTCGTGTCGCTCACGCGCCTGCGCACGCAGGAGTTGCGCGTGCGCGCGCGGGCGAAGCCCACGAAGGGCAGCCTCGCGGCGGGCTTGCGCTACGTGTGGGCGCGCCCGGACCTCAAGGCGATCGTGGTGATGCTGTTTCTGATCGGCACGTTCGGCCTCAATTTTCCGATCTTCATCTCCACCATGGCCGTGCGCGTCTTTCATGCCGATGCGGGCGGCTATGGCCTGCTCTCCTCGATGATGGCGGTGGGGACGGTGACGGGCGCGCTGTTCGGGGCGCATCGCAGCAACCCGCGCTTTGGCTCGCTGCTGATCGCGTCGGCCGTGTTCGGCGTGGGCTGCGCGCTGGCTGCGCTTGCGCCGAGCTACGGCTGGTTCGGCGCGGCGCTGGTGCTGATCGGCATTGCGGCGCTGACCTTGATGACCGAGACCAACAGCCTGATGCAGCTCTCCACCGAGCCTTCGATGCGCGGGCGCGTGATGGCGATACGGCTGGCCGTGGCGCTGGGCGGCACACCCATTGGCGCGCCTTTGGTGGGCTGGGTGGCCGACCACTGGGGGCCGCGCTGGGCGCTCGTGGTGGGCGCGGCGTCTGGTGTCGCCGCGGCGGCGGTGGCGGTTCGGGCGCTGGCGGTGGCGAGGCGGGGGCGGTAGACGCGCGTTACGCGATGGGTTCCGGGACCTTCTCGCCGCTCGCGGTCATATCGCGCACGACTTCGTCGACGACCCGGCGAATGCCACTCAGAGCAGCTTCCGGCGTTTTGTCGAGCCACGAAAGAGACGGGAACTCCGCGCAGAGCCCGACGTGCTCCCCATCCTCCGGGGACCACGTAATGCGGTAGGTGTAGCGATCGTGGGTCATGGTCATCCTTCCTTCAGTTTGTCGAGCGCTTCGAGAACCTGTCGCACCTGATACACCTTGGCCTTGCCGCGCTCGTTCTGGATGTTCACGCGTGGGTCGCCCGGCCAGGGGGTTTTGAAGATCGCGTGACTGGAGCCGGACAACACGCTGTTTCAACAGCGCCCCTCACGCAACGCCGTCACCCAGTCGGGCCGCCCATTGGCGCGCGCGAGATCTGCCGTCGCGTCCCAGTCGTACTCGACCGCATGGAATTCGACATCCCAGCCTGACTTCGTGCGCGTGACGGTTGCATAGCGCGCGTGCGGCGAGCCCATTTCGATCCGGTGCGGCCACGGGACGTCGTCCTCATAGGCCTGCAGTCCCACACTGCCCGGATTGACGACGAGACGCCCGTCGCCGAGCGTCGCACTGCGCGGCACATGCGTATGTCCGCAGAGAATCAGCCGCTCGTGGCCGTTGCCTGCGCGGCGCTCGACTTCTGCCTGAGTGGCGGCGCGGCATCCCGCTTCGGTCACGGTCTCGAGAAAATAGTCGAGATCGTTTTCGGGCGTGCCGTGAACCATGAGCACGTCGTCCGCGACGCGCAGCGTCGCTGGCAACTGGGCGATCCAGTCGAGCTGATCGGCGCGCAGCGCCGCGCGTGCGAAGCGGTCGGACGTTCTCATGCCCGCGAGATCGCCGGCAAGCAGCTGCCGCTCGTGATTGCCGCGTATGGTGGGTAGATCGAGCGCCATCAGTCGGTCTGCTGTTTCAGCCGGCGAGATCGAGCCGGAGACGATGTCGCCGAGATTGACGATCAGGTCGGCGCCCTGCGAGCGGACATGGCGCAGTACGGCGTCCAGCGCGGCGAGGTTGCCGTGAATGTCCGAGAGTGCGGCGATTTTCATGGCATGGCAATGAGTGAGGGAAGTGCACATTCTCGACGATGCCACCTTGGGCGTGCAAGCCGCGCGATTCTGATACCGTGCGTCCTGCGCGTCCTGCAAGCCCGCAAATTAGCGCCAACGTGCAATGTTTTGTATCGGCCACACACGCAGATACATAGGGATACATGGCGCTGCGCGCGCTGCGCTATAAAGCATCCATCGCAATCGACGCATCGAGGAGAAAGCAGCATGAATGCAGAGATCCAGCACGGTTCGTGTCACTGCGGGGCCGTGCGCTTCGAGGTCCGCACCGCGCTCACGCCCGCCTCGCGCTGCAACTGCAGCCTGTGCCGCCGCAAGGGCGCGCTCATGTCGCCGCTGTTTGCCGCGGGCGAGCTGACCATCGTGAGCGGCGAAGACGCCCTCACGCTCTATCAGTTCAATACGCGCGTGGCGAAGCACTACTTCTGCCGGCATTGCGGCATCTATCCCTTTCATCAGACGCGCAAGGATCCCGCGCTCTGGCGCGTGAATCTCGGCTGCCTCGAAGGCGTGGACGTTTTCTCGCTGGAGGCCGGCCTGAACGACGGCGCGAGCCTTTCAGTGGTGGAGGACGCATGAGGCGGCTCCTTGCAGTATGCGCGCTGCTGGCGGGCGGTCTTGCGACCGAGGCGGTGTATCCGCTTGCGTGTTCGCTTGCGGTGCTGACGCGCCGCGAGAAGATCGCACCCAATGGCGGACGCCAGTCGCCGGGGCGCGGCACGAGCGGCACAGGAAGCGCCACAAGAAGCGCCACAAGAAGCGCCACAAGAAGCGCCACAGGCGCCGCCGCGCGCGGAGTATGATCGGCGCATGGAAAAGACCGACCACATTCTGATCGTCGACGACGATCGCGGCATTCGCGAGCTGATTGCCGACTACCTCGAAAAGAACGGCATGCGCGTGACGCTCGCCGCGAACGGGCGTGAGATGCGCGCGGCGCTCGAAAGCGGCGCGCCCGACCTCATCGTGCTCGACCTCATGCTGCCGGGCGAGGACGGCCTCGTGCTGTGCCGCGACCTGCGCGCGGGGCGCTTTCGCACGGTGCCGGTGCTCATGCTCACGGCGCGCGGCGAGGAGACCGACCGTATCGTCGGCCTCGAAATGGGCGCCGACGATTACCTCGCCAAGCCCTTCGCCGTGCGCGAATTGCTCGCGCGCATCCGCTCGGTGCTGCGCCGCGCGCGCATGCTGCCGCCTGGCATGCAGGTGAGCGAGACGGCGTCGATGCTCGGCTTCGGCGAATGGCGGCTCGACACCACGGCGCGCCATCTGCTCGACGAGGAGGGCACGCTCGTCGCGCTCTCCGGCGCCGAATACCGGCTGCTGCGCGTGTTCCTCGATAACCCGCAGCGCGTGCTCACGCGCGACCAGTTGCTGAACCTCACGCAAGGGCGCCAGGCGGACGCGTTCGACCGCTCGATCGACCTGCTCGTGAGCCGTTTGCGGCAGCGCCTGCGTGATGGCGCGCGCGAGCCTCGCTACATCAAGACGCTGCGCAACGAGGGCTATGTGTTCTCGGCGGCCGTGAGCGTGATCGAAGGGCCGCAATGAGCACGGCAAGCCATGATGCGCAGCGCGGCGAAACTGCCGCTGGCGCGCGACGCCATCTCCTGCGCTGGCCGCGCACGCTGTTCGCACGGCTCGCGCTGATTCTCTGCGTGGGTCTCGCGCTCGCGCAGACGCTGTCGTTCTGGCTCACGCTCACCGAGCGCGACGAAACCACGGCCAACATGATGATGGATTACGTCGAGCGCGAGGTGGCCAGCTCGGTGGCGCTGCTCGACAACCTGCCGCCGGCGGAGCGTGCCGCCTGGCTGCCGCGGCTCGCGCGGCGCAGCTACACCTTCGTGCTCGGCCCCGGCGTGCCCGGCGTCGCGCCCGACGCGCAACTTTCGCGGCGCTACGAGGCGGCCATCGAGAAAGGCATCGGCAAGCACTATGCGCTCACGGCCAATGCGATTCCCGGCGAGCGCGAGCACCTGCAGGTGCATCTGCGTCTGACCGACGGCGCGCCGCTCACCATCGACGTGCGACCGCAACCGTCGCTGCCGCTCTCGCGCTGGTTGCCGCTCGTGCTGATCCTGCAGCTCGTCGTGCTGGCCGTGTGCTGCTGGCTCGCGGTGCGCATCGCGACGCGTCCGCTCGATGCGCTCGCGCGCGCCGCCGACGCGCTCGGCCCCGACCTCAAGGCCGGGCACCTGGAGGAGGACGGCCCCTCCGAGGTGGCGCGCGCCGCGCGCGCGTTCAACGCGATGCAGGCGCGCATCGCCGGCTATATGGCCGAGCGCATGCAGATTCTCGCTGCTATTTCGCATGACTTACAAACGCCCATCACGCGCATGCGCCTGCGCGTGGACGTCATGGACGACGATGCCCAAGGCACGAAGCTCAGGCAGGACTTGCAGGAAATGGAGCAGCTCGTGAAGGAGGGCGTGGCCTACGCGCGCACGCTGCATGGCGCGGCCGAAGTGCCGATGCGCGTGGACCTCGACGCGCTGCTCGACAGCCTCGTGTGCGATTACACCGATGCTGGCAGCGATGTGCGCTACGAGACGCGTGCGCCGCTCGCGATGGTCACGCGCGCCCAGGCGCTCAAGCGCATCGTGGGCAATTTCGTCGACAACGCGCTGAAGTTCGCGGGCGCGGCGGAAATTGCGCTCACCAGGGGGCCTGGCGATGCTCAGGTCACGATCTCGGTGCTCGACCGTGGGCCGGGCATTCCCGAGGCTTCGCTCGAAGCGGTGTTCGAGCCGTTCTACCGGCTCGAAACCTCGCGCAACCGCGGCACGGGCGGCACGGGGCTCGGCCTTGCGATCGCACGTCAACTGGCGCTCGCAATGGGGGCGCATCTTTCGCTGCACAACCGCCCGGGCGGCGGGCTGGAAGCGCGGCTCGTGTTGAATGGCCTGCGCAAGGCCTGAATCGAGGGGCTTTGCGTGTGCGGGAGCTTGATCCGATAGCCCGGTCGAGTGCTTGACTAAGATCATTGACGCGTATTTGATGCCACCCGATAGTGCGAAGTGCTTTTTAATTGTTGAAGCACGTACTGGAGGAGGTATCGATGGCGAAAGATTCCAGGGCCGATAAGGCCGATAAGGCCGATAAGGCCGATAAGGCCGATAAGGCCGATAAGGCCGACAAGACTGGCAAGGTCCAGAAGTCAGAGAAAGTGCAAAAGGCCGGCGGCGCCGCGAAAGCAGCGAAGATGAGCGAGAAGGCCTACCGCAAAGAGCTGGACCGGCTCAGTGTCGAGCTCGTCAAGCTGCAGGAGTGGGCCGTGGCGACCGGCGCCAGGATCTGCGTGCTATTCGAAGGGCGTGACGGCGCGGGCAAGGACGGCACGATCAAGGCCATCATGGAGCGCGTGAATTCCCGCGTCTTTCGCGTGGTCGCGCTGCCTGCGCCCAGCGAGCGCGAGAAGTCGCAGATGTACATGCAGCGCTACGTGCCGCATTTGCCCGCCGGTGGCGAGATCATTCTTTTCGACCGTAGCTGGTACAACCGCGCGGGTGTCGAGCGCGTGATGGGCTTCTGCACCGAGCAACAGGCGGTTCAGTTCCTGCATGACGTCCCGCTTCTCGAACAGGCCATTCAGAGTGCCGGCGTGACGCTCATGAAGTACTGGCTGGAGATCAGTCCGGAAGAGCAGACCCGGCGGCTCGAATCGCGCATCAAGGACGCACGCAAGGTGTGGAAGCTCTCGCCAATGGATCTCGAATCGTACAGGCGTTGGTACGACTATTCACGGGCACGCGACGACATGATTGCCGCGACCGATACCGAGCATTCGCCGTGGTACGTCGTGCACGCAGACGACAAGAAGCGCGCACGGCTGAACCTCATCCGCCATTTGCTGAGCCAGATCCCCTACGAGGAAGTGAAGCGGCGCGAGGTCAGTCTTCCCGCGCGGCAAAAGGACAAGGGCTATGTGGCGCCCGACTATCCGTATCGGCTCGTGCCTGAGGCGTATTGAAGCCTGAATAGTCGCGACCGCATGCAATGAGCCCCGATGTGCCCGACGCGCATCGGGGCTTTTTCATTTCCCGCTGCGATATTGCTGGCCCCGGAATTTCTCATCGAAGGTTCGGCGTGCTTCGTTACGTCTGCGCGCCGCTCCCTTTGCGCCCGCGCGACGCCGCCTGTGCCGCGAGACGCGGCGAGACCATCTTGCTTCCGCGATGGCGAATCTCCTTGCTGAATTCGAGGCAGGTCTGCGTCATCAGATCGGGCGAGCGATACACCATGAAGACGTGATAGTCCGGTAATTCATCGCGGATCGGCAGGGGCTTGAGCGCATCGGGATTCAGCGCGAGCGGCCCGGTGCGGCCATAGAACACGAAATCGGACCACACGCTGATCAGGTCCGTGCAGGTGGCGAGCTGCAGCCCCAGCAGGTTCGAGCTGCTCTGCACGACATTGCGCGGCATCTCCAGCCGGTGCAGGCGCATCAGGCTCGCGAGCGGGCTGCCCGGGTCGTCGAGTGGATCGAGCGTGAGCCATTCCGCATCGGCGAGCGAACGGATGCGCGTCGTGCGCGCGAGCGGGTGGCCGGGGCGCGCGGCCACCAGCATGCCCACCGAAAAGAGCGGCTCCCACTGAAACGCGCTGGTGCCGGGGCCGCTATTCGTGGAGATGAGCGCAAGATCGAGATGGCCTTCGCGCAGACCTTCGAGGATCTGCTGTGGGCGCATTTCGTAGGCGCGGATCGCCACGGCGGGAAAGCGCGCGCGAAACGCGGCGATGGCTTCCGGCAAGGGGCCGCTCGAGGCCACCGCCGAGAAGCCGATATTGAGTTGCGCCTCGGCGTGGCCGCGCATGGACTCGATGTCTTCGAGCGCGTGACGCAGCTCGTGCTCGACGACGCTCGCGCGCTTGACGAGCGCACGCCCGTAGTTCGTGAGGCTCACGCCGCGCACGGAACGCGAGATGAGCGTCACGCCCAGTTCGCGTTCGAGCTCGGCGATCGCCTTGGAAAGCGCGGGCTGCGAGACGTGCAGGCTGCGCGACGCCTCATGCATGCTGCCGTGCTGCGCGAGCGCGAGCAGGACGCGCAACTGGTGCAGTTTCATCCGATCATGTCCTCTGGAGCCACGCATGGCGGGCGGGTTGCCGAGCCGCAGCGCGCGGCGTTTTCCGCTGGCGCGGCTCAGCCCGCGCTCTGGGCCAGCCTGAACGACATGCCATAGCTGAAGCGGCTAGCCGGATGCACGCCGGTGGTTGCCTCG
The DNA here is from genome assembly GCF_004353915.1 of Paraburkholderia silviterrae. Taxonomy (GTDB): domain Bacteria; phylum Pseudomonadota; class Gammaproteobacteria; order Burkholderiales; family Burkholderiaceae; genus Paraburkholderia; species Paraburkholderia silviterrae. Next base: position 32,613 of record NZ_SMRP01000026.1, read on the forward strand.
ATGACCTTGTCGCGCACGAAATAGGTCCGCACGATGCGCAGGCCCGCCGATCCGCTCTTCACCTGCAGCGCGTCGGCGGCGGCGCCTTCGATCAGCAGTCCCTGGATTTCCTGCTCGACGCGCGTGACCTTGATGCCGTACTGCTCCTCGATCATCGTGTAGACCGGCTTGTCGAGCGTCTTGGAGAGCCCCGTCAGCCGGCTGTACTCCGCGTTCACGTAGATGTCGACGAGGGCAATGGGCTCGTCGGCGCCCGCGCCGCCGTAGCGCACGCCTTCGAGATGCAGCCACTTCGCGCCCGCAGCGCAGCGCAGCAGCGCGCTTTGCGACGCGTCGGCCTGCAGCGTGCGGCGCGCGTTCACGCGCAGGCGCGTGCCCTTCGCATAGAGCGCGAGATCGGCGAGGCTGTCCATCGACTGCACATAGCGCGTCTGCGGACGGTCCGCAAGGACGGTCGTGCCGACGCCCGCCTGCCGCGTGACGAGGCCGAGATTGCACAGCTTCTGGATAGCCTGGCGCACCGCGTAGCGGCTCAAGCCCCACTGCGCGCACAGCTCCGCCTCCGTCGGCAGCATGTCGCCGACCGCGAAGCGGCCCTCGCGGATGTCCTGCGTGAGCGTGCGGGCGAGGTCGACATGGCGAGGCTGCGGCACGTCGAACATGGAGGCGTCGGGCGCGTCGGTGATGGGCGGCATGGCGTTCGGGACGAGTGGCGGCGCGCGGCGGCCGCGATGGCGTCAGTATAGCAGCAGCCTCCAGGGTATGCCCGAATGTTCGAACAATCGAATAAATTTAAAATGCGATCCAAGGAGCCGGAAGTCCCGGGCTCCGCGAATTCCGGAGAACCCTGCATGTACCCGATCGATTTCCTGTGGCGCGCCGCGCATCGTCATCCGCACCGGACCGCCATCGTGAGCCCTGACGGCAACCTGACCTTCGACGCGCTGGCCGCCGAGGTGCTGCGGCGCGCCGCGGCGCTCACGCGCCTCGATCCGCTGCCGCGCAGCCGTGTGGGCATCGGCGCGGCCAATTCGGTCGATCATCTGCTCTCGCTGCTCGCCGTGCTGGCAGCGGGCAAGGTGTGGGTGCCGCTGAACCCGCGCAACGGCGACCCCGAGTTGCGGCGGATCGTGGAGTTCGTCGCGCCCTCGCTCGTGCTCGCCGACGAGGCGATGCTCGAACGCCTCGCGGGTGTGCCCGCGCCGCTGCGAGCGCTGGGCGATCTCGCACGCGACGGCGGCGACACCCCGGCCGTGGCGTTCGGCCCTTATGCGCGCGGCGGCGCCGGTCTCGAAGAGGCCCAGGCGATCAAGTTCACGGGCGGCTCGACCGGCATCCCGAAGGGGGTGATCCAGCCGCTGCGCGCCTGGAATACGAACATCGCGACGCAGATCCACGAACTGGGCCTCACGCCCGACGACCGCTATCTCGTGGCCGCCCCCATCACGCACGGCACTTCGACCTATATGCTGCCGCTGCTTGGCGCGGGCGGCGCGCTGATCTTCCCGGAGCACGCGAAGCCCGCCGGGCTGCTCGACGCCGCGAGCGAGCACGGCGCGACGATCTTCTTCGCGCCGCCCACGCTGGTCCTCGCGCTGAGCGCTGAGCAGCGCCGCGCCCCGCGTGCGCTGCCGGCCCTGCGCTACCTCGTCTATGGCGGCGCGCCAATGCGGCCAGAGCAGATCCGCGATGCGCAGGCGGTGTTCGGCCCGGTGCTCTGCACCTCGTTTGGCCAGACCGAGGCGCCGCAGATCATCACGTTCCTGCGGCCCGCCGAGATGAGCGGCGAGCGCCTCGCCTCAGTGGGCCGGCCGACGCTGCTCACGCGCGTCGCGATCGTCGACAAGTCGGGCGAGCCGCTCGGTCCGGGCGAGGAGGGCGAGATCGCGGTGCGCGGCGGCCTCGTGATGAGCGGCTACCTGAACGCCGAGGAGGAAACGCACAAGACGCTCGTGGACGGGTGGTTGCGCACCGGCGACGCGGGCGTGTTCGATGAGGAGGGCTATCTGTTTCTGCGCGACCGCATCCGCGACGTGATCATCACGGGGGGCTTCAACGTGTACCCGGGCGATGTCGAAGTGGTGCTGTCGAGCCACCCGGCGGTGGCCGACTGCTCGGTGGTGGGCGTGCCCGACGCGAAATGGGGCGAGGCCGTGCAGGCGGCTGTGCAGCTGCGCCCCGGCATGCGTGTCGAAGCCGACGAGCTGGTCGCGCTCGTCAAGCGCGAGCTGGGCTCGGTCAAGACGCCGAAGTCCGTCTATCTGTTCGACGAGCTGCCGCGCAGCGCGGTGGGCAAGGTGCTCAAGCCCGCGGTGCGCGAGGCGATCCTGACCCTGCGGAGCGAAGCATGAGTGCGATGAACGACGCACGCACGCCGCGCACGGCGCTCTGCCACTACACGACCGACGCGGTCTACTACGGCGATGCCGATCTCGTGGGCGACCTGCTCGGCAAGGCGAGCTTCATCGACGTGTTCATGAAGCAGACCTTCGGCCGCGTGCCGGGCGCTGGCGAGCGGCGCATCGTCGATGCCGTGCTGGTCACGCTGATGGAGCACGGCATGACGCCTAGCGCGATTGCCACCCGCATGATCTATGCGAGCTCGCCGGAAAACCTGCAGGCGGGCGTGGCGGCGGGGCTGCTCGCGGTGGCGAGCCGCTTTGTCGGCACGATGGAGCCGGCGGCGCAACTGCTGGGCAGCATCGTCGCGAGCGAGGACGGCGAGGCCCAGGCGGCGCGCATCGCCCACGACTACCGGGCGCGGCGCGAAGCCGTGCCGGGTTTTGGCCACCACCTTCACAAGCCCGACGACCCCCGCGCGGTTGCGCTGCTCGCGCTGGCGCGCGAGGTGGGGGCCTATGGCCCGCACTGCGAGGCGCTCGCGCGTCTCGCCGCCGCTGTCGACGCTACCGCGGGCCGGCACATCACGATCAACGCGACGGGCGCGATCGCGGCGCTGCTCGGCGACATCGGCATCCCGCCCGCGCTGATGCGCGGGTTCGCCGTGCTGAGCCGCGCGGCCGGGCTGATCGCGCATATCGCGGAGGAGCAACGCGACCCGTCGGGCCGCTTCATCTGGAACCTGGTCGACGCCGCCATGACGGACGAGCCGTCCGCCGGCTGAGCGCTCAGCCACAATTCGCGCGAGCTCGCGCACTTGCATCAAACATGAAGGAGACGAACATGACCGAAGCACAAGAAGCCATCCTGCGCCACCACCACATTACGCTGTGCGTTGGCTCGGCGCAGCACGACTACGATTTCCACACGAAGGTGCTCGCGCTCAAGAGCGTGAAGAAGACGCTGATCTACGACGGCGCCGCACCGTTCTATCACCTGTATTACGGCAACGACCGCGGCGAGGAAAGCACGCTCATCACCTGCTTCCCGGTCGCGCACTTTGGCCGCCGTGGCAACCGGGGCGCGGGACAGATCGGCGGGCTTTCGCTTTCGGTGCCCGTCTCGGCTATCGCGTTCTGGGAGAAGCGCCTGCGCGACCACGGTTTCGAGGTCAAGCGCTCCGAGCGCTTCGGCGAGCCCGTGCTCTCCTTCGCGCATCCCTGCGGCATTCCCTACGAGATGATTGGCATTGCAGACGATGCGCGCCAGCCATGGTCGAACGGCGAGGTGCCGGCGGATCTCGCGATTCGCGGGCTGCACACGATCAGCGTGAACGTGCGCGAGCTGGAGCCCTCGCAGGAGTTCATGCAGCGGGGCTGGAGCGCGCACGAGGTGGCCCGTGACGGCACCCACACGCGCTTCGCGTTCGGCGAGGGCGCGGGGCATCCGGGCCAGTTCGTCGATTACGTGCTCACGCCGGATCTGCCGCAGGCGAGCTGGACCTATGGCGAGGGCATCGTCCATCACTGCGCGTTCCAGGTGAGGGACCGCGCGGTGCAGGACAAGGTCAAGGCGAACCTCGAGGGGCTCGGCTTCACCGACACCTCCGAGCGCAAGGACCGCGGCTACTTCGAGTCGATCTACGTGCGCACGCCGGCCGGCGCGATGTTCGAGGCGACTGTTTCGAAGCCCGAAGCATTCCTGATCGATGAGACGTACGAGGCGATGGGCTCGAAGGTCCAGATTGCGCCGCAGTTCGAGAGCCAGCGCGCCACGATCATCGCATCGCTCGAGAAACTCGAGTTCTGAGCCGGAGCCGCGCACCATGTCGAACGCCAATCCGCATCTGGCCCAGCCACCGCTGGTGTACGGCTGCGCGCCGCGCGAGGCCGCGCTGGCGGTCATCCTCGTGCATGGGCGCGGGCAGTCGCCCGAGTGGATGCACGACGCCGTCGTGGGGCGCTTCGGGCGCGGCGACCTCGTCTGGCATGCCCCCGCGGCCGCCGGGCAGTCGTGGTATCCGCAGCGCTTCATCGCGCCGCTCGACGACAACGAGCCGGACCTCTCGCACGCGCTGGCGGGCCTCGACACGCTCTCGAGCGCGCTGTGCGAGCAGGGCTTTCCCTACGAATCGCAGGTGCTGATGGGTTTTTCCCAGGGCGCGTGCCTGTGCAGCGAGTTCGTGTGGCGCGCGCGGCGGCGCTATGGAGCGCTCGTTGCGTTCACGGGCGGACTGATCGGCCCGCCCGGCATGCGCCGCGATAGCGGACACCACGCCTTCGAAGACATGCCCGTGCTGCTGTCGAGCTGGGACGACGACCCCCATGTGCCCGCGCAAAGCGTGCGCGAAACGGCGCAGCACTTCGCCGATGCGGGCGCGCACGTGACCTTGAAGATCGATGCCGGTATCGAGCACGGCATTCGCGATGCCGAAATCGGCTATGCGCGCACGCTGCTCACCGGGCGTCAGCCATAAGCGCAGGACATTGAGGAAAAGGTAGTGACCATGCAAGCTTTCGTGCACGAAACGCGTGCGGCCCGGGTCGTCTTCGGTCCGGGCTCCCGTCATCAGCTGATCGAGGAATTAAAAAACCTGGGGATGCAACGCGCCCTTGTGTTGACCACACCGGAGCAAACTGGCATCGGCCAGCAGGTTGCCGAGATCCTGGGCGAGCGCAGCGCCGGTGTTCATGGCAAGGCGGTGATGCACGTGCCGCTCGAGGTGGCGCGCGAGGCCATCGAGACCGCCCGCCGTCTCGGCGCAGACGGTTGCGTTGCAATCGGCGGCGGTTCGACGATCGGTCTCGCGAAGGCGATCGCGCTCGAATCGAGCCTGCCGATTATCGCCTTGCCGACGACCTATGCGGGCTCCGAAATGACCCCGCTCTATGGCATCACCGACGGCGGCCTGAAAAAGACCGGGCGCGACTGGCGGGTGATGCCGCGCAGCGTGATCTACGACCCCGAGCTGACGCTGACGTTGCCGCCACCGCTCTCCATGACGAGCGGGATGAACGCGATCGCGCATGCGGCCGAGGGGCTTTATGGCCGCGACGGCAACCCCGTCTACAGCCTGATGGCCGAGGAGGGCATTCGGGCGCTCGCGAGCGCGCTGCCCCGGTTGCGCGAAACGCCGTTTGGCCTCGACGCGCGCAGTGACGCGCAGTACGGCGCCTGGCTGTGCGGCGCGGTGCTGGGCAATGTGCAGATGGGGCTGCACCACAAGCTGTGCCATACCCTGGGCGGCACCTTCAATCTGCCGCACGCGGAAGTCCACACGGTCATCCTGCCGTATGCGCTCGCCTATAACGCGTCGGCCGCGCCGCAGGCGATGGCGCGCATTGCCCGCGCGCTGGGCAGCGAGACCGCCGTGGCGGGCCTGCGGGCGTTGGGCGCGGCGCTTGGCGTGCCGCGTTCGCTGCGGGAGCTGGGCATGCACGAGGAGGGGCTCGATCGTGCCGCGGACCTCGTTGTCGAGACGCCTTATCCGAACCCGCGCCCGATCGAGCGTGGTGCGATCCGCGACCTGTTACAGCAGGCCTACGAAGGCGCGCAGCCCGTTTGATCCCGCAAACACGGCCACGCAACGAATCAGGGGGAGTCTGGCATGTTGATCGAGCACCGCGTGTACACCCTCGCGCCAGGAGCCGAGGTATCGTTCTGGAATGCGCAAAGCGAGCGCGGCGAGCATGGGCTGCGCCCCATCCTCGAGCGCTTGATCGGCACGTATGCAACGCGCAGCGGCGCCACGGATCAGATCGTCAGCCTGTATCGCTACGACAGCTTCGAAGACTGGCAGACGCGCCTGTTCGGCCTGTACCGGCAAGAGGTGCTTCAGCCGTATTTTCGCGCGGTCAGGCCGCTCATCAGGCGCCAGGAGAGCCGCTTTCTCGCGCCCGCGCCGTTGCCCGCGCTGACACCGCACTGGGGTAACGGGCAGGACCGGCTGCCCGCGCAGGGACCGGTGTTCGCTTCGCCACGAACCGGGAGCGTGATGGGGGAATTGACACTGACCTTTGCCGCGGGCGGCGTGCCGGCATGCTGGGAAGCGATTGCGCGGCACGCATTGACCGACGATGCCGTCGTCATGAGGGGGTTGTGCGCGGGCTTCTACAGCATTGCCGGCGCGCTGAATCAGGTTTTGCTGTACTGGCATTATCCGGACCTCGAAGCCTCTTTTAAGCACCGCCAGTGCCTGCGGGAATCGGCGCGCTGGAACGATTTCCTGCGCGAACTCGCGCCGTTCGACATCCATGCCGAAAGCCGGCTGCTTGCGCCTGCGGCGGTGGCGGACATGTCGCCGTTATACGCGCAAGACTGAATACAGGCGGCGCCCGCTTGCTCTGTAAATATTGCGCGCCATTAATAGTTAGTCATACGAATTGTATAAGTTCACTCCTGAAAGGTGCCAACGATGGAAATCAGAACGATGACGGACGAGCAGAGAAAGGCTATCGCGCTCGAGTATTTCAAACGGATGGACAGAGGCGCAAACCTCCTGGAGCTCTTCGACGACCACGCCGAAGTCTATTTCCCCAAGTGGGGCATTGCACGCGGCAAGGCGCAAATAGAGCAGTTCTTCGCCGACCTGATGGGCATTCTTTCCGCAGTGTCGCATGACGTGTCGAGCATCAACTTCATTCAGCAGGGCGACCTCGTCGTGGCGGAGGGGACGTCGAGCGGCAAGACCAGGGACGGCGTCGCCTGGCGCGCTGGCGTGACCCATGCGGGGCGCTGGTGCGACGTCTTCGAGATTCGCGATTTCCGGATTCAGCGCTGCTATGTCTATCTCGATCCCGACTACGGCGGTGCCGATACGGCGCGCTATCCGTGGCTCGGCCCCGATTGCCTCGTGCGTTCCTGACGCGCAATGACGATCGTCCGACACCGCCCACGGCGGTTTGCGGATTGGCGCGTGCCCGTGGGCGTGGCGAGCAAGCGGGCGGCCCACGATTGATTTTCCGAAAAAATGCAGACCGCACTCGATGCGGCAGGTAATGGAGACATGAGATGTCGAGAAAAAGATTCGTACTACAGAGTTTATCGGCATGCGCGATGGGGATCGCGCTGAGCGGCGCCGCACAGGCGCAAAGCAGTGTCACGCTGTTCGGCGTACTGGATGGCGGCCTGCTCTATACGAACAAGACGCTCGATCCAGCCACGGGTGGCAACGCGGGCAAGCAGTTCTCCGTGATCGATGGCGGCTCGTACTATTCGCAGTTCGGCATGGTGGGAACGGAAGATCTTGGCGGCGGATACAAGGCGAAGTTCCGCCTCGTCAGCGGCCTGAACATCGCGAACGGCGGCCTGCTTCACTGCAACGGCAACCTGTTCGGCTGCGAGGCGTGGGTGAGCATCGACGGGCCGCCCGGCGAGTTCAAGCTGGGCCTGCAGTTTTCGCCCTTCTTCCTCGCCGTATACGATGCCGATCCGCGCAGTCTTTCGCTATTCGGCAGCGGTGCAATACCGCTCGTGGACAACGTGCTCGGCACGGGTATTTTCAACGCCAACGCGATTTCCTATACCAGCCCTGTAGTGAGCGGCCTTCAGGCCAGCGCGTTGTATGCGTTCGGTGGAGAGCCGGGCAACTTTCAGGCGGGCCGGCAGTACTCGATCCGCCTCAAGTACGGGCTTGGCGGCCTGACCGTCAATGCGGCGTTCTACGACGGCAACAGCGGCGGCACGGCGCAGACGCCCGTTCCCACGACCGTGCAATACGAAGGGCGGATGCTGGGCATAGGGTATCAGTTCGGAGCGCTAACCGTGAAGGGCTCGTTCGTCAACTACAAGGTCGCGGGATCATTCAACGCAAACGTCTACGGCGGTGGCGCCACCTGGTATGTGACCCCGGCATTGGACATCAACGGTGGTGTCTGGGTGACGAGCGATCGTAACCACACGACCAATCACTCGGTGCTGGGGGCGCTGGGCACCGACTATTTATTGTCGAAGCGAACCACCCTCTATGCGCAGGTTGGCGTGGTGAACAATCATGGCGCCATGGACACGGGATTGTCGATGATCGGCGCGCTCTACGAAGTAGCGGGAACCTCCGTCGGCACCGTTGTCGGCATCCGGCACACGTTTTAGCCTCGCCGTTCCATTCCCATCTCAAGGAGACAAGAAACGTGCAGTCCATCAAGTCAATCCGGGGCGCAGCCGGCGCGCTCCTCATGGCGGTTACGATCTTCGGCCACGCTCAGGGCGGCACACCGGACGCGGGATCCGCCGTGCCGGCAAGCGTCAGCGGCACAAGCAAGAAGGCGGTCAGGGCGGAGAACCGCAGGCTTCAGAAAGACGTATTGCGCAATCTCTCGAAGACGAAGGGGCTCAACACGAGCAACCTCGTCGTGGTGGCGCGAAGCGGTGTGGTGACGCTCGGCGGGTCCGTTCCGGAAGCGAGCCAGGTTGAACTGGCCGTTGCAGCCGCCCGGGGCGTTGGCGGCGTGGCCGAGGTCAAGAGCAATCTCGTTGTGAGACCGGAAGGTTTGTAATCGCCGTTTTCATGGGATTCGGCCCACGCGACCGCCCCTGTTTGTTCTGTGGGCAGAGGGGCCGTGGGCCGATTGCGGCATGGAACTGCTGGGAACTTCCAGGCTGATCCGGACAGCGGATCGATAGCCCAATACGGCCAGGCCTGTAGCTTCAGGCGGAAGAAATACCTCTATTGACTCGCGGTCCGGAGTATGCGGGGTGCCAATCAGCGGACGACACGCCGGTTTTCGATCGAATGTCTGTCCGCCCTGTCTGGCGGGCGCTTCCAGCCGTGCTCGACCTTTCTGGGTCGATTTCAAATCGTAGGGCATATCGACTTCTGGTCGGAATCCATCCGGGCCGCTGAGCGAAGGTTATGAATTCGATTCCATCTGGTTATCACGATGAAAATTTCTCACTTCTTGCAAAAGTGAACCTTGCCTGAATATCAACTCGCGCCAGCCGTTTGCATGGAAGTCAACACGGCCGCATGCGCGCCATGAGCGCATGATGGGCACGCCGAAGGCGCACGGCGAATGCCACGAACGCGACGTTCAACCCTGCCTGCGGAGATCCGCCATGAATGACGCTACGCTCAGCGCCGCCGACGATACGCTCGCCAACGCGCGCGCCGCCGCTCTCAGCCACGCACCGGCACGCCAGAGCCAGTTCCGCCTCATCGCCGCATGCTCGATCGGCAATGCGCTGGAAATGTACGACTTCACGGTCTACAGTTTCTTCGCCATCCTGATTGGCAGGCTCTTCTTTCCCTCGGACAGTCCATTTGGATCGCTGTTGCTCGCGGTGGCCACCTTCGGCATTGGCTTCGTGATGCGGCCGCTCGGCGGCCTCGTGATCGGCAGCTATGCCGACCGGCGCGGGCGCAAGGCCGCGATGACGCTCACCATCGCGCTGATGGTGGCGGGCACGCTGTGCATCTCGCTGGCGCCCACCTATGCGCAGGCCGGCGTGTACGGCTCGCTCGTGCTGCTCGCGGGGCGCCTGCTGCAGGGCTTTTCGCTCGGCGGCGAGATCGGCGCGGCCACATCCATGCTGATGGAGTCGGGCTCGGTGGGGCAGCGCGGCTTTCGCGTGAGCTGGCAACTGGGCAGCCAGGGCATCTCCGCACTGATCGGCGCGCTCACGGGCGCCATGCTCTATGCCACGCTCACGCCACATGCGCTCGAAAGCTGGGGCTGGCGTCTGCCGTTCCTCGGCGGCCTCGCGATCGCGCCGGTGGGCCTCTATATCCGCGCGAAACTCGACGAGACGCACGAGGCCGCGCCCGATGCGCCGAGTCCGCTCGGCACGCTCATGCGCGAGCACGGCGGCAAGGTGCTCAAGGGCATCCTCTCGGTTACGGCGGGCACGGTGGGCATGTATCTCGTGGTCTTCTTCATGCCCACCTATATGATCCGCGTGCTGAAGATGCCGCCTTCGCTTTCGCTGCTCTCGGGGTGCGCCACGGGCATCACGATGCTGATCGCCTCGCTCGTCTCCGGGCGTCTCGCAGATCGGCTCACGCGGCGCAAGCCGCTCGTCATGGCATCGCTCGCTTTCAACCTTATCGCGGTGGTGCCCGCGTTCTGGCTCATGGCGCGCTTTCCCAGCGTGCCGCTCGTGCTCGCGCTTTCGGTGCTGCTGACTGCGGCTGCGAATCTCGGCTCGACGCCCATGCTGCTCGTGCTCATGGAAATGCTGCCGGCCGCGGTGCGCGCGAGCGGCCTTTCGGTGATCTACAGCGTGGGCGTGACGGTGTTCGGCGGCAGCTCGCAGTTCATCGTCACCTGGCTCATTGCGAAGACCGGCAACCCGCTTGCTCCGGCGCTCTACATGGTCGCGTGCGGGCTCGTGACGCTGCTCGCGGTCTGGAGCATCCAGGAGCGCCGCGTCGATTGAGCACGCCGCAGGCGCCACTGCGCCTTCTGAACCCAACGAATACCACAAGGACGCCACCGACATGAAGCGCGAACCCACGCTTACGCCGTTTCAACTGCTGCCCACGCTGCTGCCCGAAATTGAAATCGATGCCGAAACGTTCATCGGCATTCGCCGCCAGATTCATTCGCAGCCCGAACTGGGCTTCGAGGTGGGCGCCACCGCCAGGCTCGTGGCGATGCTGCTCGAGAAGTGGGGCTATGAAGTGCACACCGGCATTGGGCGCCGCGGCGTGGTGGGGCAATTGAAGGTGGGCACGGGCAAGCGGCGCCTGGGCATACGCGCCGACATGGATGCGCTGCCCATCGTCGAGAACACCGGGTTGCCGTATGCGAGCCAGCACGCGGGCAAGATGCACGCGTGCGGCCACGACGGCCACACGGCCATTCTGCTTGCAGCGGCAAAGACGCTGGCGCAGCGGCGCGATTTCGACGGCACGCTCAACCTCATCTTCCAGCCCGACGAAGAGAACCTGTGCGGCGCGAAGGCGATGATCGACGACGGCCTGTTCGAGCGCTTCCCGTGCGACGCCGTCTACGCGCTGCACAACATGCCGGGCGTGCCGGCCGGCACGTTCCGCGTGCTTGCGGGGCCGGTGAGCCTGTCGTCCGACGTGGCCGACGTCACGCTCAAGGGCGTGGGCGGCCACGGCGCCATGCCGCACCGCGTGAAGGACCCCATCGTGGCGGCGGCCGCGCTTGTCACGGCGCTGCAGACGATCGTCGCGCGCAACGTCGCGCCCGACGACACCGCCGTGGTCTCGGTGGGCTTCATCAAGGGCGGCGCGACCCACAACGTGATTCCGGAGACGGTGACGCTAGGCGTCAACATTCGCGCGGCGCGTCCCGAGACGCGCGAACTCGTGGAGCAGCGCGTGCGCGAGATCGTGGCGGCCACGGCGCAGGCTCACGGGGTGGAGGCCCATATCGATTACCGGCAGCTCACTCCCCCGATGGTCAACACGGCTGATGAAACGTTGCTTGCGCAACAGGTTTGCACGGAGCTGGTGGGGGCGGAGAACGTCGTCGTGCAGGCGCCGAAGGGACTGAACGGCAGCGAGGATTTTGCGTGGATGCTCAAGGCCGTGCCGGGCTGCTATATGTTGCTAGGCAACGGCGAAGGCGAGTTCGGCGGCTGCATGGTGCACAACCCCGGCTACGACTTCAACGACCAGGTGCTGCCGCTCGGCGCGGCGGCGTGGGTGCGGCTCGCACAGCGCTTTCTTGCGGGATGAAAACGTTGTGCTAACGAACGGCTTTCATGTGAACATGGCGCAGGCCGTTCGTGCGCCTTCGCCTCACTGGGCGCTTAAGGTTCTCTTCAGCCAGGCTTCGTTAAGATCGTGCGGCTCGGTGGCGAGCCATGCTCGCCACCGGATCATTCCTCGCATCGCCGCAGCATCGGCTCCACGCCGTGACAGCGAATGCGCGCCGAACGCCAGCCCGCACTGGAGTGAGCCCCGCCATGAAGCCGCCGATCTTTGCACAGTTGCGTGCAGATCTGATCGTCATCGCCCTTACGACGATGTTCATTCAAGCTGTCGTTTTCGTTGCGATCGTGGTGTTGTGCGTGCCAGCGACCTCGTTCGCGACGCCGGGCTTTCGCCTGGGCGTGATCGGGATCGTGTCGGCAACGGTGCTCGCGGTGCGGTGGATCGAACGGCGCGCGGCACTCGACGCCATCGAGACGCATTCGCCTTCGTGAAACGCCATTCGTTCTGGTATCCGAATCAATCAGCGAATCAGTGCGTGAATCAAAGCGCGCTGCTGGCGATTTCCCCGGTCATCAATTTTCCATCGTCGATGAGCTTGTCGACGATGCTGCTGCCCACGCTGTAACCACCCATCAGCGCTTCCGCTTCCGAAGCGAATGCGCGTCCCGCCGCGCGGTCGATGCGCAGCGAGGCGAACGGCATCTTTTCATCTGAGGAAATCAGGAGCAACGCGATGTGGTCGAGCGCGGCGGCGCCTTCCTGGGTGCGGCAGACGGTTTCGACACTGACGTCGAGGGTATGGCCGCGATGCTGATACGTGCGTTTCATGAGTGAAGCCCGGAGCGCCGGCGTACACGGCGTGTTTCGCAGCCGGTCATTATGCGTGCGCGAAACTTAGGAAACACTTAAAAAACAGCACACGCCCGCACGATGCGGGCGTGTGCTGTTTGCGTTTTTCCGCTGCGCTCTGGTCGCGCTCAGGCAGCCGCGCTGGCCGGGATCACGCCAACTGGACTGCCAGGCGGCTGGCCCGTTTGCTGGCGCGAACGGCCTGAGCTCAAATAGGCCGCGATCGAGTCCTGCGTGATTTCGCCAATCCAGGCGCCGTCGGCATCGAGCACCGGCATCCACGACGCGCTGAACTGGTACATCTTCGAGAGCACGATGCGCAGGTTGTCGTCCACCGAGACGCTGGCCGCGAAGGGCGTCACGCGCTCGCCACATGCGCCGTCGCCGCGTGCCGCACGACGCGTGACATAGCCGAGCGCATGTCCCGTTTCGTCGAGCACGGTCAGATAGCGGCAGTCCGCTTCGTCCATGACCGCGAAGGCGTGCGCGAGCGGCGTGTCCACGCGCGCCGTTTCGGGCTGCGTGGCGGCGTCGCCGGCCTTCACGAGCAGCAGGCGCTTGAGCGTGCTGTCCTGGCCCACGAACTGTGCGACGAATTCGTCGCGCGGGCGCGCGAGCAGCGTGTCGGGGTGATCGTATTGCACGAGCTGGCCGCGCCGGAACACGGCGATGCGGTCGCCGAGCTTGATGGCCTCGTCGATATCGTGGCTCACCATGATCACGGTCTTCTTCAGTTGCCGCTGCATCTGGAAGAACTCGTTCTGGATGGACTCGCGATTGATCGGGTCGACGGCGCCGAACGGCTCGTCCATCAACAGCACGGGCGGGTCGGCGGCGAGCGCGCGAATCACGCCCACGCGTTGCTGCTGGCCGCCCGAGAGCTCGCGCGGATAGCGCTTCAGATACAGCTTCGGATCGAGTGCGACCATCGACATGAGCTCTTGCGCGCGCTCGGCGCAGCGCTTCTTGTCCCAGCCGAGCAGGCGCGGCACCACCGTGATGTTCTCCTCGATGGTCATGTTCGGGAACAGCCCGATCTGCTGGATCACGTAGCCGATATGGCGGCGCAGGTCGACTTCGTTGAGTCCGGAGGTGTCCTCACCGTTGATGAGCACGCGGCCCGAGGTGGGCGCGATGAGCCGGTTGATCATCTTGAGCGTGGTGGTCTTGCCGCAGCCCGAGGGGCCAAGGAACACGCAGATTTCGCCTTCCGCCACCGACAAGCTCACGGAGTCGACGGCGCGCACGGGCTGGCCGTCCTTCTGGGCGAAGGTCTTGGTCAGTTTTTCGAGTTCGATCATGTCTTTTGCACTCCTTTCGGTGTCAACGCGCGCTGCAGCCACTGCAGGAGCAGGTCAGCGACGATCGCGAGCACGCTCACGAGCACCGCGCCCACCAGCAGCTTCATCATGCTGCTCTGGCCGATGGCGCGCAGGATCAGCGTGCCGAGGCCGCCCGCGCCAATCACGGCGGCAATCGTCATCACGCCGATATTCATCACGACCGCGGTGCGCACGCCCGCGAGAATCACGGGTACCGCGAGCGGCAAGTCCACGAGGCGCAGGCGCTGCCACGAGGTCATGCCAATGCCCGTGCCGGCTTCCTTGATGCCGGCGTCCACGTTGCGCAGCGCGAGGTAAGTGTTGCGCATGATCGGCAGCAGCGAATAGAGAAATACCGCCGTGATCGCCGGCACCGCGCCGATGCCCTGGCCGAAGCGCGAGAAGAACGGGATCATAAGGCCGAACAGCGCGATGGAAGGCAGCGTGAGCACGATGGTGGCGAGCCCGAGCAGCGGGCCCGCGAGCCACTCATGACGGTTGATGACGATGCCGAGGGGCACGCCCGCCACGATCGCGCAGCCCACGGCAATGCCAACCAGCCAGATGTGCTGCAAGGTGAGCTGCAGCAGCTCGGGCCAGCTCGAAGCGAGATAGTCGAATACGCTCATGAGATCTCCTTCAAGGCAGCGGATGCGTGCGCAGGAAGGCATCGGCCACATCGCGCGGCGACTTGCCGTCGAGGTCCACTGCCTTGTTCATGTCCTGCATCACGTCGTTGTTGAGCGCCGCCGAAAGCGCGTTGAGTTGCGCCGCGAGCTTCGGGTTGTGCTCGAGCGCCTCCTTGCGCACCACAGGCGTGGCGTTGTACGGCGGAAAGAAATGCTTGTCGTCATCGAGCGGCACGATGCCGAAGCCCTTCACGCGGCCGTCGGTCGTGTAGACGAGGCCGATCTTCAACTGGTTGTTGTGCAGCGCCGTGTAGACGAGCCCGGGGTCCATCTGCTTCATCTGCGAGCGGCTGAAATGCATGCCGTAGGTTTCGAGCAGCGGCTTGAGGCCATCGGGGCGGTTCGCGAATTCCGCGTCCATGCCGAACACCATGTGCTTCGCAGCGGGGCGGGTCTTCAGATAGTCGGCGAGCTGCGAAACCGTTTTGATGCCGGAGGCCTGCGCGAACTGGCTGGGCAGCCCGATCGCGTAGGTGTCGTTGAGCGGCGAGGCATCGAGCCAGACGAGCCCGCGCGGTTCATCGAGTGCCTTCACGCGCTGGTACATCTGCTCGGGCGGGAGCTTGTCCTTGATCTTGTCGTAGACGAGCGCCGCCGTGCCCGTGTAATCCCACACGAGGTCGAACTGGCCGTTTTCCAGCGCGCTGCGCATGAGCGTGCTGCCGAGCCCGGAGCGGACTTCCACGTCGTAGCCACGCGAGCGCAGGTACTGCGCGGTCAACTCCGCGAGCACGTATTGCTCGGTGAAGTTCTTCGCGCCCAGCACGAGTTTGGCGGCGAACGCCGAGGAGCTTGCGGCCACGCACAGAGTACCCACGGCGCACAGGCGCGCGATCGATCGAATCGTACTGCGAAATGTTAACAAAGCGGTGAACAAATCGGTGGGAAAGGCGCTCATGCGGCACCTCCGCGGCGCACGATCCATTGGCGGCTGCCGGCCGCGACGATGCCGTCCAGCACGAGCGCGAGTATCGCGGTGAGCGAGGCGCCCAGCAGCAGCAAGGGCTGGTTGTCGAGATAGATGCCGGGGAAGATCAGCGAGCCGAGGCTGTCGGCACCGATCAGGTAGGCGAGCGGCGCTGTGCCCACGTTGATGGCGAGCGCCGTGCGCACGCCGCCCACGATGATGGGCAGCGCATTGGGCAGTTCCACGCGGGTGAGCGACTGCCAGCCGGTCATGCCGATGCCTTTGGCGGCTTCGCGCAGCGCCATGGGCACGTTCTTCACGCCTTCGTAGGTATTGCGCGTGATGGGCAGCAGCGAGGCGAGGAACAGCGCGACGATAGCGGGCATATCGCCGATGCCGAAAATGCCGAGCGCGATGGCGAGCACGGCGAGCGATGGAATCGTGTTGCCGATGTTGAAGAGCTGCATGAATCGCTCGGCGTGGCGCTGAAACCGCGGCCGGCTGAGCATCACGCCGGCAGGCACGCCAACGACGATGGCAAGCGCCATGGACCAGGCGACCAGCAGCATGTGCCGGCAGGCGTAATAAGCGAGATCGTCCGCATGGCTGCGAAACGTTTCGGCGCCGATTCCACGGGCGAGCGCCCATGCGATGACGGCGATGGCTATCAGGCTGCCCAGCAGTTGGACAGTGCGTCGAGTCATGAAGATACGCCCCCTCGATCTCGGTGCGGCGCGCACAAGAGCGCACAGGAGCGCACAAGCGCGCACGCCGCGAAGACGCCAGATGGCGCCGCGATGGAAGTTCGTAATCCCGGCATGGCCGCGATTGAACTGACGGAAACAGTCCTTGCCGGCCGCGACGACAGGCGGCGGGCAGTCGAGTGAACGCGCTAGTGCGTTCGTCTGATTGTCATGTTCAGCCCAGCGACGCAATGAAACGGCACGTGCGCGCTGAAGCAGGGCACCGTCCTGCAAGGACGGCATGGATGCGGAGGGCAGGGCCCTTGACCGCTGGGGCCGGTGGCCCCTTTGATGTGGTGAAACGGATGCGTGCGCAACTAGGTGCGATGTTGCATCACCGCTGTTGCGTTACCGCGTTACATCACGTTTGGCACGAGATCATGCTTTTTGTGAATGAAAGCTGAGTATAGGGTAATCGATTGAGCACGTCTGCCTTGGGGAGCGATCGATATGATTTACATCGTGGTCAACGGTCGCTGTAAATATGCCCGAACGTGTCATATCGGGTAAATAATATGGATGACGAAATAAATAAAACGGGTGTCAATCCCCGATTGAATCGAGCGCTGCATTTCGAGGCTAATTGGCGATGTGTGCGCGAGCCGATGAACGCTGCCGCGCGCATGCGCGCTACTTCTCGCGATTCATCCCCGCGACGCTGAGCGTGCGCTCGGCCAGCACGGCATCGCGTTTGGCGAGCAGGTGGCCGCGCAGGATCTTCGAGAGTGCGGGTCCATTGCGCGCTTCGAGCGCGGCAATCATGCCTTCGTGGTCGCGTATCGCGCTGTCCCACTTGGCGGTCTGGAAGTTGGAGCGAAAGCGCAGCGCCTGCAGGCGCCGGTTCAGCGTCACGTAGGTCTGGCGCAGCGCCGCGTTGCGCGCCGCAATGTTGATGAGGTCGTGAATCGCGTGATTGCGCGAGTAGTAGCCGGACAGGTCGTTCTGCGCGCGGCACAACAACATGGCCGCGTGCAGCGCCTTGATTTGCGCGAGCTCCGTTTCGCTGATGCGCTCGCACGCGAGCTCGCCCGCGAATGCCTCGAGCCCGCTCATGAGCTCGAACATGTCGCGTATTTCGGCTTCGCTCAGCTGCGCCACCGTCGCGCCACGGTTTGGCGAGATTTCGATGAGCCCTTCGGCGGCGAGCACCTTGAGCGCTTCGCGCAGCGGCGTGCGCGAAATGCCCAGCACTTCGCACAGCTTGCGCTCGTTGAGCTTCACGCCGGGCGCCAACTGCCCCTCGACGATGAATTCGCGCAGGTGGTCGACCACCGTGTCGTGCAGGCGCTGGCGCGCGAGCTTCGGCAGCGCGAGCTCCGGCGCGTCAGGTTGTGCGGACGCGAGTTGCGCGTCCGGAAAGTCTGCATTTTGCATACGAGACCCCATCGTCCAACTTGCGCCCATTCTAGCCTGGCTGCCGACGGCGCTTCGTGGAGTCGCACTGCCGGGTTTCCCCTGGGCGGATTCGGGCCAATTTCACCTTGCATCTGGTCAGGCGTGCACTACAGTATTTTGCATGCAAAATGCCATTTCGGCTGAATCGGGTGGCATCGACTGAAGTACTTCCGACCTTCCTTGAACGTGGGACCTCTTCATGCTGAAACTCGACTTCCATCCCGCCGGCCGCCATTTCCTGCAGATTCCCGGGCCGAGCCCCGTGCCCGACCGCATCCTGCGCGCGATGAGCTATCCGACCATCGACCACCGCGGGCCCGAGTTCGGCGCGCTCGGGCTTTCGGTGATGGACGGCATCAAGAAGGTCTTCAAGACTACGCAGCCCGTGGTGATCTATCCCGCTTCGGGCACCGGCGCGTGGGAGGCGGCGCTCACCAACACGCTCTCGCCTGGCGACGCGGTGCTGATGTACGAGACCGGCCACTTCGCGACGCTGTGGAAGAAGATGGCGGAGAGCCTGGGCCTGAAGCCCGAGTTTCTCGGCCTGCCCGGCGTGGAGGGCTGGCGGCGCGGCGTGCAGGCGGACATGATCGAGGCGCGTCTGCGCGCGGATACGGGCCATGCGATCAAGGCGGTCTGCGTCGTGCACAACGAGACTTCCACGGGCGTGACCTCCGATATCGCAGCCGTGCGCCGAGCCATCGATGCGGCCGGGCACCCGGCGCTTTTCATGGTCGACACGATTTCGGGCCTTGCGTGCGCCGACTACCGCCACGACGAATGGGGCGTGGACGTGACCGTCTCGGGCTCGCAGAAGGGCTTGATGCTGCCGCCCGGCATCAGCTTCAACGCGCTCTCGCAGAAGGCGCTGGAGGCGAGCCGCGAAGCGAAGCTGCCGCGCGCATTCTGGAGCTGGGCCGAGATCGTCGAGATGAACAAGGAGGGCTACTGGCCCTATACGCCCAATACGAACCTGCTGTATGGCCTCTCGGAAGCGCTCGAGATGATTCTGGGCGAAGGGCTCGACAACGTGTTCGCGCGCCACCGGCGGCTGGCGGCCGCGTGCCGTGCGGCGGTAACGGCATGGGGGCTCGAGATTCAATGCGTGGACCCCGCCGTGTATTCGCCGGTGCTCACGGGCGTGGTCATGCAGGAGGGCGTGGACGCAGACGCGGTGCGCAAGCTCATCTACGAACGCTTCGATCTGTCGCTCGGCACGGGGCTCGGCAAGGTGAAAGGGCGCATGTTCCGCATCGGCCATCTCGGCGACTGCAACGACCTCGCGCTGATGGCGGCGCTTGCCGGGTGCGAGATGGGGCTGCGGCTCGCGGGCGTAACGCTGCGCGCGAGCGGTGTGGGCGCGGCAATGGACTATCTCGCGCAGCATGAGAGCGCGCCACGGCTGAAGGCGGTGGCGTGAGCTCACGCCTCGCCAGGGCCTGTTACTAGCGTGAAATTGGCGTGAACAGGTCCTGGTGTGCCTATGCACGCAATCCGCGACGAACCGATGCACGACGTTTGAACGCCCGACGTTTCAACTGATTATCCGATGCTCACGTCCACACCCAAACCGCTCGTTCAGCCCATCCGGCTCATGCCCGCTTCCGCGCGAGCGGCGCTCACGCCGCTCGCCGCGCGGCTCGCGCGCGAATTGCGCGGCGACGTGCTGTTCGACCGCGCCTCGCGCGGCCGCTACGCCACGGACGCGTCGATCTACCAGATCATGCCCATCGGCGTAGCGGTGCCGCGCGACCAGGACGATCTGCGCGTTGCGCTCGACATCGCGCGCGATACCGGCGCGCCGGTGCTGGCGCGCGGCGCGGGCACGAGCCAGTGCGGGCAGACCGTGGGCGAGGCGCTCGTGATCGACACGAGCAAGTGGCTCAACCGCATCGTGGCCTTCGACGCACAGGCGCGCACCGTGACGGTCGAGCCGGGCGTGGTGCTCGACTCTCTCAACGCGTGGCTCAAGCCGCACGGCCTGTGGTTTCCGGTGGACGTCTCCACGGGCGCGCAATGCACGATAGGCGGCATGGCCGGCAACAACTCGTGCGGCTCGCGCTCGATCGAGTACGGCATCATGGTGCACAACGTGGCCGCCATCGACGCGGTGCTCGCGGATGGCCACGAGACCGGATTCGGCAAGTTGTCCGAAATGTCATGCGATGCGCGCACGCGTGCGCTCGTCGAGGGCGTGCGCGTTATTGCCGAACGCGAGCGCGACGAACTGCGCGAGCGCGTGCCGAAGGTGCTGCGCCGCGTGGCCGGCTACAACCTCGACCTGTTCGATTGCCAGAACCCGCTCGCGTTCGAGCGCGACGGCGAGCCGAATCTCGCGAACCTGCTGGTGGGTTCCGAAGGCACGCTGGCGTTCAGCCGCCAGTTGACGCTGCGCCTCGCGCCGCTGCCGCGCCACAAGGCGCTGGGCGTGGTGAACTTCCCCACCTTCTACGGCGCGATGGATCTCACGCAGCACATCGTCAAGCTCGGGCCGAGCGCGGTCGAGCTCGTCGATCGCACGATGATCGACCTCGCGCTCGACAATCCTGCGTTCCGGCCCGTGATCGAGCGCGCGCTGGTGGGCGCGCCGCAGGCGGTCCTGCTGGTGGAATTCGCCGGCGACGAGCGCGAGGTCCAGCTTGCGCGCCTCGCGCAGCTCGTGGAGCTGATGGGCGATCTGGGCCTGCCCGGCGGCGTGGTCGAGATGACCGATGCCGCCGCGCAGAAGGCGCTCTGGGACGTGCGCAAGGCGGGCCTGAACATCATGATGAGCATGAAGGGCGACGGCAAGCCGGTCTCGTTCATCGAAGACTGCGCGGTGCCGCTCGAGCATCTCGCCGACTACACGAGCCGACTGACCGAGGTGTTCCATCGACACGGCACGGAAGGCACATGGTACGCGCACGCGAGCGTGGGAACGCTGCACGTGCGCCCGATACTCGACATGCGCTGCGACGGCGCGCAGAAGATGCGCGCGATTGCCGAAGAGGCCGCCGAGATGGTGCGCGAGTACAAGGGCGCGTTCTCGGGCGAGCACGGCGACGGTCTGTGCCGTGGCGAATGGGTTGCCTGGCAGTACGGACCACGCATCAATGCGGCGTTCGCCGAAATCAAGGCGCTCTTCGATTCCGCGAATCGCATGAGCCCGGACCGCATCGTCCATCCGCCGAAGATGGACGAGGCGGCGAACTTCCGCTTCGCGCCCGGCTACCGCGAGCGCGCGTGGCGGCCCACACTGGACTGGTCGGCATGGAATGTCACGCGCGATCCGCTGACGGGTGCCGAGGGTGCGCCGGGTTCGGGCGGCGACGCGAGCGAGGGGCTCGCGAAGGCCGTCGAGATGTGCAACAACAATGGCCACTGCCGCAAGTTCGATGCGGGCACGATGTGCCCGAGTTATCGCGTCACGCGTGACGAGCAGCATGTCACGCGCGGGCGTGCGAATACGTTGCGGCTGGCCTTGTCGGGGCAACTGGAATCCATGGAGGGGGCAGGCGGCGCCGCGAGTGGAGAGGCTGAGGGCGGTCTGGCAAGCCGCGCCGTCAAGGACGTGCTCGACCTGTGCGTGTCGTGCAAGGGCTGCAAGCGCGATTGCCCGACCGGCGTGGATATGGCGCGCCTGAAGATCGAGGCGCGCGCGGCATGGCAGCGCGCGCACGGCCTGGATCTGCGCGAGCGGCTCGTTGCATATTTGCCGCGCTATGCGCCGCTCGCGAGCCGCGTGCCCGGCGCGCTGCCCGCGATCGAGCGCTGGCCGCGCTTGGCGGCATGGCTCAAGCGGCGCATCGGCTTCGCGCAAGAGCGCGCGTTTCCGCGCATTGTGCGCCCGTTCACGGGGATGGCCGAGGCCAGCGCGAATGACGCCACGCCGGCTGAGAAGGCGCGCGAAGTGCTGCTGTTCGTCGACACGTTCAGCAACTATATCGAGCCCGCTGTCGCGCGCGCCGCCAAACGCGTGCTGGAGGCGGCGGGCTACACGGTGCGCCTGAACACCATGGCGGGCGAGCGCCCGCTCTGCTGCGGACGCACGTTTCTCGCGGCGGGCCTCGTCGATCAGGCGAAGGCCGAGGCGCGCCGCTCGCTCGATGCGCTCATGCCCTGGGTCGAGCGCGGCGTGCCCATCGTGGGGCTGGAGCCCTCGTGCCTGCTCACGCTGCGCGACGAATGGACCGCCTACGGTTTCGGCGAGGCCGCCGCGAAGCTCGCGCGCCACGCGCTGCTCTTCGAGGAATTCCTAGTGCGCGAGCGCGGGGCGGGGCGGCTCGACCTGAAGCTCCATGCGCTGCCCGAGGCACGCGCCGTCGTCCACGGCCATTGCCACCAGAAGGCGTTCGATGCGTTCACGCCGGTGCAGACGGTGCTCGGCTGGATCCCGGGGCTCGCGATCGCGCCGGTCGAGTCGTCGTGTTGCGGCATGGCGGGCAGCTTCGGTTACGAGAGCGAGCATTACGCAACCTCGCTCGCCATGGCGGAACTGGCGCTCTTGCCCGCGGTGCGCGCCGCACAGGCAGCCGGCGACGCGCTGGTGGTCGCCGACGGCACGAGCTGCCGCCATCAGATCGCGGACGGTGCCAGTGCGCGCGCACTGCACGTGGCACAGGTTCTGGAGCGCGCACTCGGCCCACCGCGCTGAAGCCACCTGAGAGCGGCACACGAGCGGCACACAAGCGGCAACCAGTGCGCCCGAAACAGAATTCGAAACATCCGGAGTCCTGAAGTACCCGCCGCGAGGCGAAGCGGGCCGCGAGCGCACGTCTCGCGCGCCGCGCCAGAACACTTCCAGCAAGGAGACGATGATGTTGCGCCGAGCCACCACACGCGTGCTGCTATTGCTGTGCGCGATGTACCTCATCACCTATGTCGACCGCGTCAACGTGAGCACGGCTGCGAGCCAGTTCGCGGCCGAGCTTCATCTCTCGCATACCGAGGTCGGCATCGTGTTTTCCGCCTTCGCGTATCCGTATCTGCTGTTCCAGATTATCGGCGGGTGGGTGGGCGACCGCTTCGGCCCGCGCCGCACGCTCGCCGTTTGCGCCGTGATCTGGGCCGGCGCCACGGTGCTCACCGGTCTCGCGGGCGGCTTCACCTCCATGATCGTGGCGCGCTTGCTGCTTGGCCTCGGCGAAGGCGCGACATTCCCCACCGCCACCCGCGCGATGTCGAACTGGATGCCCGCAAACCGCCGCGGCTTCGCACAGGGCACGACGCACGCCGCCTCGCGCATCGGCAATGCCATCGCGCCGCCGCTCATCGTCTGGCTCATGCTGGTGTCGGGCTGGCGCGGCGCCTTCATCGTCACGGGCGTCGCGAGCTTCATCTGGGCCGTGCTGTGGATCTGGTACTTCCGCGACGATCCGCGCGCGCATCCGCGCATCACCGCCGCCGAATGCGAGGGGCTCGAGCGCTTTTCCGGCGCGAAGGAGCGCGCGCCGGTGCCGTGGCGGCGGCTCGTGGCGCGCATGTCGCCGGTCACGGCCGTGTACTTCTGCTACGGCTGGGTCCTGTGGCTGTTCCTCGGCTGGATTCCACAGTACTTCCTGCACAACTACCACATGCACCTGGCCCAGTCGGCGCTGTTCGCCTCGGGCGTGTTCTTCGCGGGTGTGCTGGGCGATTGGCTCGGCGGCGCGGTCACCGACCGCATTCTCAAGAAGAGCCGCAACCTGCGCCTCGCGCGCAACGTGATGGTGGGCGTGTGCATGCTGCTCACGCTGCTCTCGCTCGCGCCCATCCTGCTCGCGCAGAACGTGACGGTGACGCTCGCCGCGCTGTGCCTGAGCGCGGGCTTCTTCTTCAACGAAATGACCATCGGGCCGATGTGGGCCGTGCCCATGGACATCGCACCCAGGCACGCCGGCACCGCGAGCGGGATCATGAACACGGGCTCGGCCGCTGCGGCCATCGTGAGCCCCGTGGTGGGCGGCTGGCTGATCGACCGCACCGGCAACTGGAACCTGCCGTTCACGGTGTCGATGGCGATCATGGCGCTGGGCATCGTGCTCTCGTTCACGATGCGCCCGGACCGCTCGCTCGACAGCGCAGGGGGTTCGGTCGACGGTGCACATGCACATACGACGGCCTGAGCCTGCGGTGTGCGGGCGAAACGCGGTGCTCGAAAGCGATCGCGCCCGGCACAGCTTGAGGATTGGTGAACGCCATTCATGAACGCATGCGGTTTATCCACCTTTATCCGATGCGCGCGCTGGCTTCTAATGAGCACTTCGGCCGTCGATCCGACGCGCAGCCACTTTGGAGTTTTGGGTTATGGACTATCGCTATCTGGGCCGCAGCGGCCTGAAGGTTTCGCCGTTGTGTCTGGGCGCCATGATGTTCGGCGGCGAAACCGATGAGGCGACGGCGAGGCGCATCATCGACAAGGCCTTCGAGCAGGGCGTCAATTTCATCGATACCGCCGACGTCTACCATGCGGGCCGCTCCGAGGAGATCGTGGGCCGCGCCATCGCGGCGCGCCGCGACGACTGGGTCGTAGCGACGAAGTTCGGCTATCCCGCAGGCCCCGCGCAGGGTCCCAACCAGCAGGGGCAGTCGCGCAAATGGATCTTCCAGTCGGTCGAGGCGAGCCTGAAGCGTCTGAACACCGACTATATCGACGTGCTCTATTTCCATCGCGCCTTGCCCGATCTGCCGCTCGAAGAGGGCGTGCGCGCGGTGGGCGATCTGATCCGCCAGGGCAAGGTGCGCTATTTCGGGCTTTCCAATTTTCGCGGCTGGCGCATTGCCGAAGTGGTGCGCATTGCGGACCAGCTCGGCATCGAGCGGCCCGTTGCTAGCGAGCCGCTCTACAACATCGTGGACCGCAGCGCCGAAGTCGAGCAGCTGCCCGCCGCCGGGCACTATGGCCTGGGCGTGGTCCCGTACAGCCCGCTCGCGCGCGGCGTGCTGACCGGGAAATATGCCGTGGATGCGCAGCCGCCCGCGGACAGCCGCGCAGGGCGCGGCGACCGGCGCATCCAGCAGACCGAGTGGCGCGCCGAGTCGTTGCACATCGCGCAGCGGATCGCCGCGTACGCGGCGCAGCGCGGCACGACTCCGGTTGCGTTCGCGCTCGCGTGGGTGCTCAACAACCGGCTCGTGAGCTCGACGATCGCGGGGCCGCGCACCGAGGCGCATTGGGACAGCTACGTCGAAGCCCTGGCGCTCCAGTTGAGTCCCGAGGACGAGAAGTTCATCGACAGCCTCGTGCCGCCGGGCCATGCGTCGACGCCGGGCTATACCGATCCCGGCTATCCGGTCGAGGGCCGCAAGGCCGGCTGAGCGCGGCCAGGCCATGCCAAGTCAAGCCAAGCCAAGCCAAGCCAGGAACAACTACGAGCGCTTGCGGCGCGGCGCCTCGCTGCCCTCGCCGCGATAGCGCAATGCATCGATCACGAGCCCGAGCGCGCGCGACGACTGCCGCCGGCTCGGGTAGAACGCGTGGTAGCCGGGAAAGACCGGGCACCAGTCCTTGAGCACGCTCTTCAACTCGCCCGCGCGCAGATAGGGCAGCGCGGCGTCTTCGGGCACGAAGGCAAGACCGAAGCCGTCCAGCGCCGCGCCCAGCATTTGCGGGACCGCGTTGAACGTGAGCTGGCCGTCCACGCGCACCTGCAAGGCGTGATCGTCTTTCTTGAGCTCCCACGCGTACAGGCCGCCCGAGCCCGTGAGGCGCAGCGTGATGCAGTTGTGACTCAGCAGATCCTGCGGCGACTTCGGTGCCTTGTGCTTCGCGAGGTAAGCGGGGGAGGCCACGATCGCCATTTTCAGATCGGGCCCGATGCGCACCGCGATCATGTCCTTCGCGACCTGGTCGCCGAGGCGCACGCCTATGTCGTAGCGCTCGGCCACGATATCGCGCAGCCCGTAATCCACGGTGATTTCCACCTTGATGTCCGGATACGCGGGCAGCAACGTCCTGAGCTTCGGCCAGATCACGGTGTTGACGGTGTGGTCGATGGCGGTGATGCGGATCGTGCCCGCGGGCTTGTCGCGCAGGTCGGCGAGCGAGGCGAGCTCGGCATCGATCTGCTCGAAGCGCGGCGAAACGGCCTGAAACAGGCGCTCGCCGGCCTCGGTGGTGGAGACGCTGCGCGTGGTGCGCGTGAGCAGGCGCAAGCCCAGGCGCGTTTCGAGCGCGCGCAGGGTGTGGCTCAACGCGGACGGCGAAACGCCGAGCTGGGCCGCCGCGCGCGTGAAGCTGCGCTCGCGGGCAACGGCGAGAAAGGCCAGGAGATCGCTGAAATTGTCGCGCGCCATGAGGAAGCCGAATGCCAGGGAGGTGGCGCAGATCGTACCATCGGCGCGCAGCTTGCCGGGTCCGGCAATGGCCGCCGTACGAGCACGGAAGGGCCCCCATGGCCTCACCGGTGCCTTCGTGGAATTTGACTCACGGCAAACGCCATCGAAATTTCAGAACGCTGCACGTTGCTTAAGCGTGTTCTGGATGCTTTGAGATCGCAGTTTGCTTAACATCGGCGCCCGCAGTCGCGGCCGAACGCACGACTGAACCTGCTGGCCCTGATGGAAGATTCCACGACCATGTCCACGCCCCCATCCCACGAAGTCAGCGGCGATACGTTCGCCGCCGCCGAAGCCGCCTGGCAACGCGGCGAGACCGAAACCGCGCGCGCCATGTGCGAGCGTCTCGTTGCCGCCGATCCGCACGACGCCGATGCGCTGCATCTTGCGGGCCTCCTCGAGATCGGGCGCGACCGCCTGGCCGCGAGGGCGCTGATCGGCCGCGCGCTTGTGGCGCGCGAGGACCCGGTGTTTCTCGTGGGCTTCGCCATGACCTGCGTTGGCGCCGCCGAGCGGGACATGGCCATCTACGCGTTGAAGCGCGCCATCGAACTGCGGCCGGACTCAGCCATCGCGCTGAACAACCTCGGCCACCTGTACGGCGAAGCGGGCGATGCCGCACGGGCGTCGGAGTTGTTCGAACGCGCGCTCGCGCTGGCGCCGCAGCATGCCGCCATCCACTTCAACTACGGGACCATGCTGTTGAACGCCAACCAGCTCGACCGCGCGGAAACCGTGCTGCGTCGCACGGTGGCCCTCGCGCCGAACCACGCGAACGCGTGGAACAATCTCGCGAAGGTGATGCTGGCGGGCAAGCGCGCCGCGCAGGCGCTGGCTGTGCTCGAGCACGCGCGCACGCTTGCGCCGGACTCGGTCGAGATCCTCACGAACATCGGCGCGATCCTGAGCGGTGGAGCGCGCATCGACGAAGCCAGGATTGCGCTCGAGCGCGCAATCGAACTCGATCCGCGCAGAGTCTCCGCGTGGAGCAACCTGGGCAGCGTGCTGCTCAAGCTCGCCCGCCACGACGAGGCGCGCGCCGCGCTTACCCGCGCCGTCGAACTGAAGCCGGACTTTGCCGATGCGCATATCAATCTCGGCAACGCGTGCAGCAAGGCCGGCCGGATCGACGAGGCCATCGCCTGCTATCGCCGGGCGATGGCTTGCGATCCCGCCCATATGGGCGCAAACAGCAATCTGCTTTTCTCGCTGATGTTTGCCGTGGACGACGCTCATGCGATCCGCGCCGAGGCCGAGCAGTTCTCCGCGCGGCACGAGGCGGCGCTGCTGGCCGCGAGCGCGGGCACGCGCCATGCGAACACGCCCGACCCCGCACGGCGATTGCGCATTGGCTATGTCTCGCCGGACTTTCGCAACCATTGCCAGTCGCTGTTCACGACACCGCTCTTTGGCCATCACAATCATGCTGCCTTCGAGATCTTCTGTTATGCGCTGAGCGCGCAGCGCGACGACGTCACCGCGCGCCTCGCGAACTACGCGGACGGTTGGCGCGACGTGTGCGAGTTCGATGACGCACGCC
This sequence comes from Paraburkholderia silviterrae, assembly GCF_004353915.1. Classification (GTDB taxonomy): domain Bacteria; phylum Pseudomonadota; class Gammaproteobacteria; order Burkholderiales; family Burkholderiaceae; genus Paraburkholderia; species Paraburkholderia silviterrae. The sequence goes on from NZ_SMRP01000026.1 coordinate 60,318, forward strand.
TTGCGCAGCAGATTCGCGACGACGGCATCGACATACTCGTCGACCTCACGATGCACATGGACGGCGCGCGGCGCTTGTTGTTCGCGCAGCGGCCCGCGCCTGTGCAGGTGGCGTGGCTTGCGTATCCGGGCACGACGGGCAGCCCGTCGATCGGCTGGCGCCTGACCGACCCGTGGATCGATCCGCCAGACGAGCCGCGCGTGGACGACCAGTACACGGAACGGTCGCTGCGTCTGCCGGACGCCTTCTGGTGCTACGACGCGCTTGCGCGCGGCGTGGATGGAAACGCGTTGCCGGCGCTTTCGGCCGGGCATATCACATTCGGATGCCTGAATAATCCATCCAAGCTCACGGACGCCACGCTGTCGCTCTGGTCCGGTGTGCTTGCGGCGCTGCCCGATGCGCGGCTTGTGCTCATGGCGCCTCCCGGCGGGGCTCGCGAACAGCTTGCCGCGCGCCTGGCCGCGCACGGCGTCGAACCGGCACGCGTGAGCTTCGTGGGATTTCAATTGCGCGCCGACTATCTTCGGACTTACCACCAGATCGACATCGCGCTCGACACGTTCCCGGCCAATGGCCACACCACGAGCCTCGACGCCTTCTGGATGGGCGTGCCGGTTCCCACACGCTATGGCCGTGGCGCGCCGAGCCGCGCCGGGCTTTGCCTGCTGGCCAATCTGGGTTTGCCGGAGCTGGCGGCGGACGACGATGCGGATTACGTTGCCATCGTGACGGCGCTCGCGCGCGACCTGCCTCGGCTTGCCGCGCTGCGCGTGGGCCTGCGCGCGCGCATGGAGGCTTCGCCGCTCATGGACGGCGCGCGATTCGCGCGCAACGTGGAGGCTGCTTATCGGCACATGTGGGAGGCCTGGTGTGCGGACGCGCGCGTTGCGCCGTCCGCCCGATTGCCATAGCGTGAAGCGCTGGCCTTACGCAACGATGGCCGGATGCGCCTGCACCGGCCCGCCCAGTTGCTCGCGATGTGAAGGCGGCTGGCGTCCGTCGATATCGGTAATGCCATACTCGCGCGCGAGCTCGGCGCCCACGAGCACGAGCCCGGACTTCTGGGCGCGCTGCGGGTCGCGATAGAGCGCATCGACCAGCCGCCCTGTGAATTGCGGGCTCTCCGCAAGCTCGCTGAATCCCACGTACTGCTCGGGATGCTCAGCGATCACGCGTGCCGTGCGCTCGGTCTGGAGCATGCCCATCCAGATCGACACCGCCGCCACGCCGAAGGGGCGCAAATCCACCGCCATGTCTTTCGCGAATTTGTCCACGCCGGCTTTTTGCGCCCCGTAGGCCGCGCCGTGCATGTAGCAGCTTGCGCCGAACGACGAGGTGAACGCGATCAGACCGTCGCGCTGCGCCGCCATCAGGCGTGCCGCGTGCCAGCTCGCGACGTAGGCCGAGCGCAGCCCCACGTTCAGGATGTTCACCATATCCAGCGGCTTTTCCCAGAACGGCGCGGGGCGGATCAGTTCGTCGTGAAGGACAGTCGCGTTGTTGACGAGCACGTCGAGGCGGCCTTCATCGTCGCGGATGCGTGCGAAGGCGGCTTCGACCTGGGCGTCGTCGGCGTGGTCGCAGGCGAGTGCGATGCCGCGGCCGCCCAGGCGGGTGATTTCGGCGGCTGTCGCGTGGATGGTGCCGGGCAGCGGCGCGTCACCTTCGGTTTGGGAGCGGCCCGTCACGTAGACGGTGGCGCCGGTTGCGCCCAGCGCGAGCGCAATGCCTTTGCCCGCGCCGCGTGAGGCGCCGGTGACGAGTGCAATATAAGGACGGGACGATTGGGGCATGCCTGGGGGCTCCGTTACATTAGATTGATGGGTGCCGCGGTACGCGGCGGGATGATGTTTTTTTGTGATGACATTTACATGCAGTTATGGTTGGTAATTTGGAGTTCTAAGTTGGTAAATTTGGTTTTTGTTATTTTGATTTGGCCTTTCCTTGATTTCATGTCGGTATATTGGTGTTGCCCCTGTGCGGGGCGGCACCTACTTTTCTTTGCAGCCGCAAAGAAAAGTAGGCAAAAGAAAGCGGCTCACACCGCCAGTGTGACGCAGTCCCCCACTGCCCTGTAAATCGGAGTGGCTCCGGGGCATCCGTCATCCCGCACACTCCGCCTTAGTGACAAGGGGCTAATTCATCCCGCCGCGCGCTACGCGCGGGCGGAAGGGTCTGCAAGGAAAACCGGGCGTGCTTCCTGGTGAATGCGCGGAAGTGCTGCCGGGCGAATACGCCGGACTCCTACGAAACCGCGTGCGTCCCACCGGTTTTGGTTATGCCCCACGGCGCGCGGAGCGCCGCCGGATGGATGAGCCCTTTGTCACTCTGCTAGACGACGCGTGGCGACAGACGCCCCGGAGCCGCTCCGATTAGAGGGCAGTGGGGGACGGCGTCACACTGGCGGTTTGAGCCGCTTTCTTTTGCCTACTTTTCTTTGCGGCTGCAAAGAAAAGTAGGTGCCGCCCCGCACAGGGGCAACACCAATATACCTACATGAAAACAAGGAAAGGCCAACACCAAACAACACCCAACCAAACCCAGAACCAATTCTAAATCACACCTTCAAGCCTCGACGAGCCTACGCGAGTCGCAAATCGCGAATGCGGCGGCACGAATCGCCTCGACACGATCGTCACCAAACGGCGGCGCATCCGGCAAATCACCAAGCGGAATGAACGCACTGATCTCGAGCCCATGCCCGGAGAGCGCGGGCAGCTTGAGCGGGGTGGCGAGCACATTGAGCCTCGATAGCCCGAGATCTCGCAAGATCTGCGACCCGATCCCATACTGTCGGTTGCCAGACTCCGCACCGTGGCCCTCAGGCGAATGCGCCGCCTCGCGCAATCCCGTCCGCAATGCACAGTCGAGCAACACGGCCACGCCGCAGCCAGCCTGGCTAATGCGCGCGAGCGCGCCATGCAGCGCGAGACCGTGTGCGCCAGGCGATTCATCGAACAAATCGACCAGCGAGGCACGCTCCTGCACGCGCACGAGCGTAGGCACCTCGGCATTAGGCTGCCCGCGCACGAGCGCGAGATGGCTCGCTCCGCGCACGCGATCGCGGTACTCGATCGCTTCAAACGGCCCCCACGCCGTGGCAAGCCTGCGCGACGCCACACGCTCGACGAGCGATTCGCGCTCGCTGCGGTAGCGAATCAAATCAGCGATGGTGCCGATCTTCAAACCATGCTCGCGCGCGAAAGTCATCAGCTCGGGCAGGCGCGCCATGGTGCCGTCGTCGTTCATCACCTCGCAGATCACGGCGGCGGGTGTCATGCCCGCGAGCGCCGTGAGATCGCAGCCGGCTTCGGTATGGCCCGCGCGCACCAGCACGCCGCCCTCGCGCGCGACAATCGGGAACACGTGGCCAGGCTGCACGAGATGCTCGGCACGGGCGCCCGGCGCGATGGCCGTGCGGATCGTGTGGGCGCGGTCGGCCGCACTGATGCCCGTGGTCACGCCCTGCGCGGCTTCGATGCTCACAGTGAAGGCCGTGCCGTATTGCGTGCCGTTGTGCGCGCTCATCGGGCTCAGTTGCAAGTGCGCGGCGTGCTCCGCCGTGAGCGTGAGGCAGACGAGCCCCCGCGCGTGGCGCGCCATGAAATTGATCGCCTCGGGCGTGACGCAGTCGGCGGCAATCACGAGATCGCCTTCGTTCTCGCGGTCTTCTTCATCGACGAGAATCACCATGCGGCCCGCGCGCAGTTCTTCAACGATGGCGGTGGTGTCGGCCAGTTTCATGCGGGTTGCTCCTCTTGCTGGGCCAGGTCGGTATTGGCGCCGAAGACCGGGGCGCGGCGCTCCGTGAAGGCGCTGGCGCCTTCGCGGAAATCGGTGTGAGCCGTGCAGGCGAGGAAGGCGCGCTGCTCGGCCACGAGTTGCGCGCCGAGCGAGTGGCGCGGCGCATCGGCGATCAGGTGCTTGGTGTGCGAGAACGCGGCGGGCGAGAGCGCGGCGAGGCGCGCGGCGCGCTCGCAGGTGGCGCCGGCCAGCTCGGCGGCGGGCACGACCCAGTTCACGAGGCCCACGCGCAGCGCGTCGGCGGCGCTGTAACGCTCGTCGAAATACAGCCACTGGGCCGCTGTGCGCGTGCCCATCAGGCGCGGCAGCGTGAAGGTCGCGCCGCCGTCCGGCGAGGTGCCGAGGCGGTTGTATGCCGAGGTGAAGGTGGCGTCGTCCGCGGCGATGGCCACGTCGCAGGCCGCGACGAGCGCGAGGCCGAATCCCGCGGCCGCGCCGTTCACGCTCGCCAGCACTGGCTTGGAGGAGCGGGCGATCAATTCGACCGCGCGCTGCGCGTGGCGCACGAGCTTGCCGATGGCGCGCTCGCGCCGTGCGGCGGACAGATCGAGGGCGGCGCGCATCGCGTGCACGTCGCCGCCCGCCATGAAGGCGCGGCCCGCGCCGGTCAGCACGATGGCGCGCACGCCGGGCTCCTGCGTGAGGCGCTCGAGCCGCGAGCACAGCTCGACGGCCATCGCTTCGCTGAGCGCGTTGAGCGCGTCGGGCCGGTTGAAAGTGAGCGTGACCACGCCGTTGGCGCGCGTGGCGAGAATCGTGTCGGTCATGGGGTGTTGGTGCGTGAAAGTCAGGGATGCAGCGCCGCGCGCAGCGCGCGGGCGCCCAGGTCGAGCGCGGCGCTCGCGGCGTCGAGCACGCCGAGCATGCTGGCGAAGCCGTGCATCTGGCCCGGCCAGCGCACGAGCGTGACGGGCACGCCTGCTTGCGCGAGGCGCGTGGCGTATTGCTCGCCTTCGTCTCGCACCGCATCGTATTCGGCGCTTATGATGGTTGCGGGCGCAACCTGATCGAGGCGCTCCGTGCCCAGCGGGCTCGCGAGCGGCGAGGCGCGATCCGCTTGCGGATCGAAGTACTGATCCTTGAAAAAGCGCATGAGCCCCGTGTCGAGCAGATAGCCACTGCCATTCGTTTCGTATGAGGGATGCTCGTGCGCGCAGTCGAGCACCGGGTAGAGCAGCAACTGGTGCGCGATCGTCACTTCGCCACGCAACTGCTGCGCGCAGACGGCGGACAAATTGCCCCCCGCGCTGTCGCCGGCCACGGCGAGCGCGCCAGGGCGGGCGCCCAGTTCGGCGGCGTGGGCCGCGGCCCAGCGCACTGCCGCAATCGCGTCTTGCGCGGCGGCCGGGAAGCGCGCCTCGGGCGCGAGCCGGTAATCGACGGAAAGCACGAGCGTTCGTGCGCGTGCAGCGAGCGTGCGGCAAATATTGGCGTGCGTGTCGATCCCGCAGGCGACGAAACCGCCACCATGGAAAAACACGAGCAGCGGCAGGGCCTGACCATTCGAGTCTTCCGCTTTGATCGGACGATAAAGGCGCGCGGCGAGCGGGCCGGCAGCGCCTGGCAGCGTCAGGTCTTCTTCGGCGGCAATGGCGTCGCCGGGGCCAATCGCGCTGGCCGCGCCGCCGCCCGCCGCGAGTGCCGCGCGGTAGCTGGCGACGTCGAGCCGGCTGTAATCGGGGGCGGGCATGCCGGCGAACGAGGCGAGCAGTGCGGCGGCTTGTGGGTCGAGCGCCATGCGGGGTGTCTCCCTGGATGGAAAGCGTCATGAGAAAAGTGCGCCATGCCGGCGCCATTGAGCGCATTGAAGCCTGTGCGCGCAACGCCGGCATCGTCCGATTAGACGAGGGGCGCGGGCCGCGAACGGCGTAATGTTTGACTAGTTCATCAACGGGACGTGTGGGCCGTGCCGGCATCGGTCGGTGCAGCGCCACGTCACGCACGGACTCACGCACGATCCCCAAAAAAACTCGCGAAAGAGCCAGGGCGTGAACGAGCAGGAAATCAAGGGCCCGTGCGCCGGTTAGGGGAATGTCCCGATGCCGGCGGCGAGACAGCCCCGTAAAGTTGGCCGTCGCTTTGGGCGGCATGGAGGACGGAGACCGTGTTGATGGAGACAAGATGGGCCCCAGAAGAGGGCCAGGACGCCGGAGTCATGGCTGGCGTCGAAATTTCGCAGTTCAGCGCGCTGATGGCGCGCGTGTACCAGGGGCCGCTGGAAGCGGTGCCATGGTCGGGGGCGCTCGAACTGGTGCGGCAGCACCTGGACGCAAACTACGCAACGCTGATCCTGCGTTCGCCGTCGAGCGACCGGCGCGGGTTGATGGTGAGTGCATCGGGAGGCGGCAAGCCCGACGAGGCTTCGTATAACGACTATTACTATTCGCTCGACCCGTTCGTGGGCCTGCCGGCGGACCGCGTCGTGACCGTGGACGAGGTGTTCGGCGAGACCGGCTGGCTTTCGAGCGAGCTCTACAAGCAGTTCCTGCAGCCCGCCGACGTGCGCTACATCATGGGTGCCGACCTGCGCACGGAATCTGGCGTGGAGTGCCGCTTCCGGGTGTGCCGCAAGCACGGCGCCGCGCATTTCAATGCGCGCGACAAGGCGTTTTGCGCGCTCTTGCTGCCGCATCTGCGCCGCGCGGTGGAATTGCATTCGCGCCTTGACGTGGTGGAGTCGGAGCGCACGCTCTACGCGAGCGCCATCGACCGCATGCTGGTAGGCATGGTCACGCTCGACGAGAGCGGCGCGATCATGACCACCAATAGCGTGGCCGACGAAATCCTCGCGGAAAGCGACGGCCTGCGCATCGCGCACGGCAACATCGAGGCGATGGACGGCCAGGAGAACCGCACGCTGCAACGGCTCATTCGCCACGCGATGATGGGGCACTTCGGCACGGCTGGGCCGCTGGTGGAGGCAATGCCTGTGACGCGCAGCGGCGACCGCCCGAAGCTTGGCGTGCTGGTTCGTACCGTGCCGCTGTCCGACTGGTCGGAGGATAACCGCCGCCGGCCCGCGACGGTGCTGTTCCTGCGCGATCCGGACCGCAAATCGCAGCGCTCGCAGGAGATCGTGAGGAAGCTGTTCGATCTCACGCCTGCTGAGACCTCGCTTGCGCTCTTGCTTACTAATGGGCTGACGCTTGAAGAGGCCGCGGAGGAGCTGGGTATCAGCAAGAACACGGCGCGTGCGCATTTGCGCTCGATTTTCTCGAAGACGGGTGTCACGCGGCAGGCCACGCTCGTGCGGATTCTGCTCGGCAGCGTCGTGCCGTTGGGTTGAAGCGCGGCGCGCTTTGATTTTTTGTTGCGCAGCGTTTTTTTGGTGCGCTGGTGCGCGATGTTTGCAATCGAAAAAGGCGGTCACGTTCATCGGCGTGGCCGCCTTTTTGCGCTTCACATCGCATGTTTTTGCGTGAGCACGAGCAGCGCGCCGTTGCGGTCCTCCAGTACCGCGCGCAGCTCGTGCGGGCCCTGCTGCACCGGCACGCGCACGCTCGCGCCCGTGGCCACCACGCGCTCCATGGCCGCGTAGAGATCGTCATCCTCGGCAATGCGAAACGTTAGAGCGGGGCGCTCGACGATTCGTTCGTCGCCGGCTACCAGCGCGATCGTTAGCGGGCCGCCTTCCAGCGCGCAATAGCGCTCGCCGTCGCGCATTTTTACCGTGAGACCAAGCCCGTCTACGAAAAACGGCAGCGATGTCTCGATCGCCTCCACCGGGTACAGCATCATCGAAGCCTTCATTTGAATTTTCCCCTTGGGTTTGTATGGCGCGGTGTTGCCATATGACGATACTAGCGCGCGTGTGGTTGCGCGCCATGTCTGTTTGGACTAGGGGGGGAGCGCTCGTGGAGCGCGTTTTTTCCGCTGTGCGCGGGGCGTTGGCCTTTCCTTGTTTTCGCGGCGGGCAACGCATGCGGCCCGCCGCGAAAACAGGTAAAGGCCAAAGCGCCATAACAACCGCCCAAACCCCACCAGCCCGCCCCGCGCGGGCCCCCCGCTAATCCAAACAGACGATGCAGCGCTTGCGCTCCGAACAGAAACTTCATCTCGTGGACAGTCACGAATCACACCGGCAGTGGCAGCGCGGCACCCGCCGCCGCCGCCCGACAAACAAGGAGACACCCGCGATGAAGTTTTCTCTTATCTACGAAGCGCAGACGACCGACGCGTCCCGCGAGGGCGACCACCGCGTCTTCAAGGAGACCGTTGAACAGGCGCTGCTCGCCGAGCAGGTGGGCTTCGACACCGTCTGGTGCGTCGAGCACACGTCGCTCACCAACTACGCGCACATGAGCGCGCCGGAAACCTTCCTCGCGTATCTCGCGGGCCGCACCACGCGCATCGGTCTCGGCCACGGCGTCGTCTGCCTGCCGCCCGCGATGAACCACCCGATCAAGGTGGCCGAGCGCGTCGCGCTGCTCGACATCCTCTCCGAAGGGCGCGTGCATTTCGGCGTGGGCAAGGGCGGCAGCCAGCAGGAGGCGGGTGCTTTCGGCTACGACCTCAACGAGCTGCAGCCGATGATCGACGAGTCGATGTATCTCGTGCCGAAGATGTTCGTGCAGGACGAGATCGAGCACGACGGCAAGTACATCAAGATTCCTAAGCGTCCGATCCACCCGAAGCCGTATCAGGATCCGCATCCGCCGATGTACATGGCCTGCACCAACAGCGACGCCCTGCTGCGCGCGGGCCAGCGCGGTCTTGGCGCGCTCGTGCTCGGCTTCGGCGGCCCGGACGAAGTGGCCAAGAAAAACGCACTTTATCGCGAGGCTTACCGCACGCGCAAGGCCGAAGACCAGGTGGGCTTCCGCCCCACCGAGCACCTCGCTGCACTGTGCCCGGCCATCGTGCTCGGCGACGGTCAGCAAGCGCGCAAGATCGGCATTCGCGGCCAGCGCTACTTCATGGAGTCGCTCGCGTACTGGTACACGGGCGGCGAGCGTCCCGACCCGTCGAAGTGGGGCGACGACCTCGTGCAGGCCGATAGCGGCGAGATGGTGATCCGCTCGCGCTTCGCCTCGGAAGAGGTCGTGGTGGACTTCAGCGACCCGGCGCTCTCGATGATGAACCCCAACCACGCCTATGGCACGGTGGACGACTGCATCGGCTACGTAGGACGCCTGATGGAAGCGGGTGTGGACGAAGTGCTGTTCCTCGTCCAGATGGGCACGGTGCCGCACGAGGCGGCGCTCGAATCGATCCGCAATATCGGCGAGCACGTGATTCCGTACTTCAACCGCGTCAAGGCGCGCGCGGTCGCCTGAGCGGCGCCGCAGCGCAAGCGCCGGCGCCCGGCGGCGGTCCCGAGGGACCCTGAGCCGGGCGCGGGCGCACCAGCAAATCGAATCGACGACGAACCAGCGTGGCGCGCGGCGCCACTGAAGAAGACGAAATAGGAGACAGCGGTGCACCGAGACCAGGAATCAAATGCCCTTGCAGCCGAACTGATCGCGCGCGCACAGGCGCTCGCGCCCGTGCTGGCCGAGCGCGGGGACGCGGCCGAAGCCGCCGGGCGCATCCCGGCACAGACCATCGCCGACATGCAGGCAGCGGGCTTCTTCAAGGTGCTCCAGCCCAAGCGCTACGGCGGCTACGAACTGGACCCGCAGACGTTCTTCGAGATCCAGATGGCGCTCGCGCGCGGCTGCATGTCCACGGCGTGGGTGTATGGCGTGGTCGGCGTGCACAACTGGCAGCTCGCCCTCTTCGACGAGCGCGCGCAGCAGGATGTCTGGGGCAAGGACCCGGCCACGCTCATCGCCTCCACGTATATGCCGGTGGGCAAGGTCACGCCCGTGGAAGGCGGCTTCCGCCTCTCCGGTCACTGGAAATTCTCGAGCGGCAGCGAGCTGTGCGAATGGATTTTCCTCGGCGCGCTCGTGCCGCCGGCCAAGGCGGGCGAGCCGCCCGAATACCGCACCTTCCTGCTGCCGAAGTCCGACTACGCGATCGAGCAGGACTGGGACGTGCTGGGCCTGCGCGCGACGGGCAGCCACGACATCATCGTGAACGATGTGTTCGTGCCCGAGTACCGCACGCACAAGGCCGTGGACGGCATGATGGGCACGAGCCCGGGCCTTGCACTGAACGACGCGCCGCTCTTTCGCCTGCCGTTCGCGCAGATTTTCGTGCGCGCGGTCTGCACGGCGTGCATCGGCGCGCTGCAAGGGGCCGTGGACGACTTCCGCGCCTACGCGACGAACCGCGTGAGCGCCAACAGCGGCTCGAAGACCAGCGAGGACACCGGCGCGCAGAGCGCCTGCGCGAACGCCGCGGTCGCTATCGACGAGATGCAGGTGCTGCTGCGCCGCAACTTCGCGGAGCTGCTCGCGGCGGCGCAAGGCGGCCCCGAAGTGTCGATCGAGCGGCGCGTGCATTTCCGCTACCAGTCGGCGCAGGTGGCCGAGCGCTGCGCTCAGGCGGCCAACGCGCTGCTGCGCTATGCGGGCGGCAACGGCATTTATAAGCGCAACCCGCTCGTGCGGCGCTTTCTTGACCTGCACGCGGCGCGCGCGCACTACGCGAACAATCTCGACCGCTTCGGCCAGAACCTCGGCGCCGTGATGCTCGGGCGCACGAACACCGACTTCTTCATCTGAGGCGGTGCTCATGAACGATCGGGCCATGGAGACTGAAACGTTCGATGTGCTGATCGTCGGCTCCGGCGCGGGCGGCCTGCTGGCCGCATGCCGCGCCGCCGATCTCGGCCTCTCGGTGCTCGTGATCGAGAAGAGCGCGCAGTATGGCGGCACCTCGGCCGTGTCCGGCGGCGGCATCTGGGTGCCGTGCAATCACCATATCGCCGAAGCCGGCGGCACGGACACGCGCGAGGCCGCGCGCACCTATATCGAAGCTTGCACGCAAGGCGCGGCAAGCGGGGCGCGCCTCGACGCCTACCTCGACACCGCGCCCGAAATGCTGCGCTATCTGGAGGCGCGCACGCCGGTGCGCTATCAGTCGCTGTCGCGCTATGCCGACTACTTCCAGAACCAGCCCGGCGCGATGCCCGGCTACCGCGCGCTCGATCCGCTGCCGTTCGACGGCGCGCGCCTGGGCGCCGAATTCACGCGGCTGCGCGATCCTTCGCCGGGCACGTTGATCGGCGGCCGGGTGGCCGTGACCTCGAAAGAGGCGCACGTGCTGCTGGCGAAGGAGCGCGGTTTCATTAAGCTCGCGTTGCGTGAGTTCGGGCGCTACTGGCTCAATATCGGTGCGCGCCTGCGTTCGCGGCGCGACACCAGGCTCACGCTCGGCAATGCGCTCGTGGGCGGCTTGCGCTATGCGCTGCTCGAACGCAAGGTGCCGCTGTGGCTTTCCACGCCGATGCGCGAGCTGATCGAAGAAAGCGGCCGCATCGTGGGCGTCGTGGCCGAGCGCGAGGGCAAGCCGGTGCGCGTGCTGGCGCGGCGCGGCGTGATTCTTGCGGCGGGTGGCTTCGAGCGCAATCAGGCGCTGCGCGAGCGCTACCTGCCGCAGCCCACCGAAGCGCAATGGAGCGCGACGCCGCCGCACAACACCGGCGACGCCATCGTGGCGGGCGAACAGGCGGGCGGCGCGCTCGCGCTCATGGAACATGTCTGGGGCGCACCGACGGTGCGCGTGGAGGGCGAGGAAAAGCAGCGCGCGCTGTTTGTCGAGCGCAACCTGCCGGGTTGCGTGATCGTCAATGGGCTCGGCAAGCGCTTCGTCAACGAGGCCGCGCCGTACTCGGAGTTCGTGCCCGCGATGTACCGCGACCACGCGGCAACGGGCAAGAGCGTGCCCGCCTGGATGGTCTTCGACGCGCGCTTTCGCAAGCGCTACCCGTGCGGCCCGATCATGCCCGCTTCGATGATGCCCGACTCGCGCATTCCCGCAGCGTTCCGTTCGCTGCTGCACCGCGCGGACTCGCTCGATGCGCTCGCGGCGCAGATCGGCGTGGATGCAGCCGGCCTGCGCGAGACCGTCGTGCGCATGAACCGCTACGCGGCAAGCGGCGTCGACGAGGAGTTCGGCAAGGGCGGCAACGTCTTCGACACCTACTATGGCGACCCGTCCGTGCAGCCGAACCCGTGTCTCGCGCCCATTGGCGAGGGGCCGTTCTACGCGGTGCGTATCGACGCGGGTGACATCGGCACGAAGGGCGGCCTCGTCACCGACGAGAATGCACGCGTGCTGCGCGCCGATGGCAGCGCCATCGCGGGCCTCTACGCGATCGGCAACACGAGCGCCTCGATGATGGGCGCGAGCTATCCCGGCGCGGGCTCGACGCTAGGACCCGCGATGACGTTCGGCTATCGCGCCGCCAACACGCTCGCCGATGTCGTTCCCGCCGGAGCAGAAGCTTCGGCATCCGTATCGTCTGTATCAATCGCTCGTCAAGGCACCGAACAAGGCCGCGAGCTTCGTGGAGTCACACAATGAGCGAACTTTCCCCCGAACCGCTGCGCGCCGACATGCTGCTCGCGATGCGCCGCCTCGCGCGCTCGGTCACGGTCATCAGCTGCTGTGACGGCGAGCGCCGCTATTCGATGTCGGCCACCGCCGTGGATTCGTTGTCGACCGAGCCGCCTTCGCTGCTCATCTGCATCAACCGGTCTTCGTCGATCTATCCGCCGCTCGAAACGGGCGCGGACTTCTGCGTGAACCTGCTGGCGGCGCAGCAGCAGGACATCGCGATCGATTGCAGCGGGCGCCTGAAGGGCGAAGAGCGCTTCTCCACCGGCGACTGGCAGCGCTCGGCAGACGGCGTGCCGTATCTGCACGGCGCGCAGGCCAATCTCGTGTGCCGCCAGGACGGCCGCTTCGACTACGGCACGCATACGGTGTTCATCGGCCGCCTGCTCGAAGTGAAGATGAGCGGCGAGATCGATCCGCTCGTGTACGTGGACGGCGCCTATACCACTGCGGGCACGGCAGCGGCCGCGCTCGCGCGCTGCGCAACCGCATGAGCACACGCGCCGCCCGCACCATGAACGCCGCGAACGCAAGCCCAAACACGAGCACGAGCGCGACACCCGTGGAGCCGCCGCTCGTCGTCGCCGATGCCGGCGCGCACCGCTGGGACGATGTCTGCGGCGTGCTGATCGCGGGCTTCGGCGCGGCGGGCGCGTGCGCCGCGCTCGAAGCGGCGCAGGCAGGCGCGCGCGTGCGCATCGTCGAGCGCTTCGAGGGTGGCGGCGCAAGCGCGAAGAGCGGCGGCGTGGTCTACGCGGGCGGCGGCACGCCCTACCAGCGCGAGGCGGGCTACGCGGACACGCCCGAAGCGATGGCGGCCTATCTGCAAGGCGAAGTCGGCGACGCGGTCTCGCCGGCCGCGCTCGAACGCTTCTGCAACGGCAGCGTCGCGCAGCTCGCGTGGCTCGAGCGCCAGGGCGTGCGCTTCGGCGCTGCGATGCCCGAGCGCAAGACCTCCTATCCGCCCGAGCGCGCTTTTCTCTATTACTCGGGCAACGAGGCCGTGGGCGACGCGCCCGCCGTGCCGCCCGCGCCGCGCGGGCATCGCACGAAGGGGCGCGGCATGTCGGGGCGCGTGCTCTTCGAGACGCTGCGCCGCGCGGTGGAGGCCGAGCCCAACGTTGAAATCCTGCGCCATTCGGGCGTGCGGCGGCTCATCGTCGATGCCACCGGCCGCGTGATCGGCGCGCAGGTATGGCGCGTCGAGCCGGGCCGCGCGCAGCGCCAGCACGCGCGCCTCGCGCGTTGGGCCGACAAGCTGCACAACGGCTTGCCCGCGTTCGCCGACCGCTTGCGCGCCGCGCTCCATCGACTCGAACTGCGCGCGAGCCGTCCGCTCGACATTCGCGCCGACGCGGTCGTGCTCGCCACCGGCGGCTTCATCTTCAATCGCGAGATGCTGGCGCAGCATGCGCCGCGCTATCTCGCCAACTGGCGCCTCGGCACGACCGGCTGCGATGGCTCGGGTATCCGACTCGGCGTTTCGGCGGGCGGCGTCGCGGACAGCATGGAGCGCGTCTCCGCATGGCGCTTCATCAACCCACCATTCGCATGGGCGCGCGGCTGCGTGGTGGATGCGCGCGGCGAGCGCTTCTGCAACGAAGAGGTCTATGGCGCCACGCTCGGCCACGCGATGTGCGAGACGCGCGACGGACGCGCCTGGCTGATCCTCGACGCCGCACTCGTGCGTGAGGCCTTGCGCGAATGCGTGCGGGGCCGCCTGTGGGCGTTCCAGAGCGTGCCCGCGCTGATGCTCATGCTCGCCGGGCGCAAGCGTGCGGCAACCGTCACGCAGCTCGCGGCACGGATCGGCGCCGATGCCGCCACGCTCGAACGCTCGCTGGCCGCATACCGCACCGCCGCGCGAGAAGGACGCGACGCGGCCTTCGGCAAGTCCGCCGCGATGCTCGCGCCGCTCGCACGGGCGCCGTTCTACGCGCTCGACATTTCGGCGGCGAGCCGCACGTTTCCGTGCCCGGCGATCACGCTGGGCGGCCTGCGCGTGGACGAGTCCAGCAATGCGGTGCTGCGCGCCGAAGGCGGCGCCGTCGCGGGCCTCTATGCGGTGGGGCGCGCAGCGCGCGGCCTCGCCTCGAATCACTACGTGAGCGGCCTTTCGCTTGCGGACTGCATCTGGTCGGGCCGCCAGGCGGGCCGCGCCGGGGCGCGCGAAGTGCTGGCCGCGCGCGAGCGCGAGCATGCCGCTGCGCAACCCGCCGGCAAGAAAAGCACAGCGGGCGCGCCGGGCCGAACCGGCGCGAAGGTCATTCCGCTTTATCCACATACACACTGACTGACGAAGAGAGAACGAAGATGGGAGACAGACTCAAGGGCAAGATCGCCGTGATCACGGGCGCCGCGAGCGGCGTGGGCAAGGCCGATGCCGTGCTGTTCGCTGCCGAGGGCGCGCGTGTCGTGCTCACCGACGTGAACGAGGAAGCGGGCCGTGCCGTGGCCGCGCAGATCGGCGACGCGGCGCTGTTCGTGCGCCACGACATCGCCTCGGAGGCGGGCTGGAACGACGTGTTCGGCGCGGCGCAAAAGCACTTCGGCACGCCCAACGTGCTCGTCAACAACGCAGCCATCCTGCAGCTGGGCAGCATCGAAGACACGCCCCTCGAACTCTGGCAGCGCATCATGCGCATCAACGCCGAGGGCTACTTTCTCGGCTGCCAGGCGGCCGTGCGTGCGATGAAGGACAAGGGCGGCGCTATCGTCAACATGTCGTCGGTGGCGGCGCTGGGCGGGCTCGGCATGTTCTGCGCGTACTCGGCGAGCAAGGGCGCCGTGACGGCCATGACGCGCGCGATCGCCGCGCACTGCAAGCAGCAGGGCTACAAGATCCGCGCCAACACCGTTCACCCCGACGGCATCCTCACGCCCATGACCGAGCCGTTCTTCGGCTCGGCCGAAGCGGGCCGCGCGCAGATCACGGAGTCGGTCGACCCGCGCGCGCGCATGTGCCTGCCCGAAGACATCGCGCAGCTCGTGCTGTTCCTCGCCTCCGATGAATCGCGTTTCATCAACGGCAGCGAGTACCGCATCGACAATGCGCAGATGATCATGGGCGTTGCCTGAGGCCCGCCATGACCGAAGCGCGTTTTCATCGGCTGCGGGTCGCCGACGTGATAGCCGAAAGCGCCGATGCGCGCTCGTTCGTCTTCGAGCTGCCCGCGGCGCTCAGCGATGCGTTCGCGTACCGGCCCGGCCAATTCCTCACGCTGCGCCTGCCGGGCGAGCAGGTGACACTGCAGCGCTGCTACTCGCTCTCTAGCGCCCCCGGCGTGGACGCGGCCCCGAAGATCACGGTCAAGCGCGTGCGCGACGGCCGCGCGTCCAACTGGCTGTGCGACAGCGTGCGTCCCGGCGACGAGCTCGACGTGATGGCGCCCGCGGGCGTCTTCACGCCGCGCTCGCTCGACGACGACCTGCTGCTGTTCGCGGGCGGCAGCGGCATCACGCCGGTGCTCTCGATCCTGAAGGCGGCGCTGGTGGGCGGGCGCGGCATGCTCACGCTGATCTATGCGAACCGCGACGAGTCCTCGGTGATCTTCGGCGCGGCGCTGCGCGATCTCGCCCAGCGACACCCGGGCAGGCTGCGCGTGATCCACTGGCTCGACAGCGTGCAGGGCGTCCCGCAGCAGCGCCACCTCGAAGAGCTGGCGCGGCCCTGGAGCCGTCAGGAGTGCTTCATTTGCGGCCCGGCGCTCTTCATGGAGAGCGCGCTGGCTGCGATGCTCGCGCTCGGGTTGCCGCGCGCGAAGATTCACGTCGAGCGCTTTGCTTCGCTGCCGGACAAGCCCAACCAGGAGAGGCCCGCCCAGGCTCGGCCCGTCGAGCCGGAGGCACCCGCGAAGGCGGAGCCCCTGGCGCAGGCGGCAAGCGCTACGAGCGAGCCTGCTAAAGCCTGCGCCGAAGCCGCGCCGCAAACCGCGCGCGTCGAAACGCACCTCGACGGCGCGAGCGCGCAATTCACCTGCGAGCCCGACGAGACGCTGCTCGACGCGATGGAGCGCGCCGGTCTCTCGCCGCCCAGCTCGTGCCGCAGCGGCCTGTGCGGCGCGTGCATGTGCCGCGTGGAGGCGGGCAGCGTGACGCTGGCCGAGAACGGCGTGCTCGACGACGAAGAGCGTGCCGCCGGCTGGACGCTCGCGTGCAGCGCGACGCCGGCGAGCGCCGAGCTGCGCATCGTATTTCCCGATTAGGGGCCGCGCGTGCACGCCGTGCCGCCCCTGGCCTTGAGCGCCGCCGCTTCGCGCGCCGTCTTCGACGCGCGCTGCGGCGGCGCATGTATTTCCGGAGTCCCCAGATGACGCCCAACCAAACGACGCCCCACGAAACCTTGACGACGCCCGCGCTGATCGCCCGCGGCGCGGCGCGCTACGGCGCGCGCATTGCGATCGAAACCCCCGAGGGCAACCTGAGCTACGCGCAGCTCGACGCCGCGCGCGTTGAAGCCGCACGCGCGTTGATGGCCTGCGGCATCGCTGCTGGCGACCGCGTCGCCATCTGGGCGCCCAATCTCACCGAATGGATCGTTGCCGCGCTCGCGATTCAGAGCGCGGGCGCGGCGCTCGTGCCCGTGAACACGCGCATGAAGGGCCTTGAAGCGGGCGCGATTCTCGCGGATAGCGGCGCGCGCGTGCTGTTCAGCTGCGGCGCGTTTCTTGGCGAGGACTATCCGGCGATGCTTGCGCCGCATCGGCCCGCGACGCTCGAGCGCGTGATCGTGCTTGGCGGCGCGCCAGGCGCCGATGGCCGCGACGAGAGCTGGCAGGCGTTCCTCGCACGCGCCCCGCAGACATCGCTTGAAGCCTTTCGCGCGCGCGAAGCGCAGGTGGGCCCCGACACCTTGATGGACGTGATGTTCACCTCGGGCACGACGGGGCGCCCGAAGGGCGTGATGACCGCGCACGGCCAGAACGTGCGCGCGGCGCATGGCTGGGCCGATATCGCGCAGCTGCGCGAGGGCGACCGCTATCTGATCGTGAGTCCGTTCTTTCATGCGTTCGGCTACAAGGCGGGCTGGCTCGCGGCGCTTACGAGCGGCGCAACGGTACTGCCGCATCTCGTGTTCGATCCGGTGGCGGTGCTCGAGCGTGTGGTGCGCGAGCGCGTGTCCGTGTTGCCGGGGCCGCCCACGCTCTATCACGCGCTGCTCGAAACGCCGGGGCTTGCGGGGCTTGATCTTTCTTCGCTGCGCGTGGCGGTGACGGGCGCGGCCGCCATCGCGCCGAGCCTCGTCGAGCGCATGCGCGCGGAGCTGAACTTCGAGACTGTGCTTACAGGATACGGCCTCACGGAGTCCTGCGGCTTTGCTACGCTGTGCCGGCATGGTGACGACGCCGTCACGGTCGCGCAGACCTCGGGCCGTGCTATGCCGGGTATGGAGGTGCGCATCGCGGGGCCGGATGGGGCGGCGCTCGCGCCGGGTGAGACCGGCGAGGTCTGGGTGCGGGGCTATAACGTCATGCGTGGCTATCTGAATGATGAGGCAGCCACGGAGCAGGCCGTTGATGAAGCAGGCTGGCTTCATACGGGCGACCTGGGCACGCTCGACGAGCGTGGCTACCTGCGCGTGACGGACCGCATCAAGGACATGTTCATCGTGGGCGGATTCAACTGCTATCCGGCCGAGATCGAGCGCCTGTTCGCGGCTCATGAGGCCGTTGCGCAGGTTGCCGTGGTGGGCGTGCCGGACGCGCGTCTTGGTGAAGTGGGGCACGCTTATGTTGTGCTGCGTGGGGGTGTGCAGGCGGATGCCGCCTCGCTTATTGAATGGGCGCGCCGCAATATGGCGAACTATAAGGTGCCGCGGCGTATTGAGATCGTTGAGGCGCTGCCCGTCAGCGCGGCCGGCAAGGTGCTCAAGTATCGGTTGAAAGAGGGCGCTTACGCGTAGGTTTTTTCCCGCGGTGCGCGGGGCGTGGGCCTTAACTTGTATTCGCGGCGGGCCGCAGGCGTTGCCCCTGTGCGGGGCGGCACCTAC
>NZ_SMRP01000026.1:78571-98924 GCF_004353915.1 Paraburkholderia silviterrae
TCACCACTGCCCTATTGATCGGAGTGGCTCCGGGGCGTCTGTCACCACATGCCGTTCGCCGGAGTGACTAAGGGCTCATTCATCCGGCGGCGCTCCGCGCGCCGTGGGGCATAACTAAAACCAGTGGGATCTACGCGCATTTGTAGAACTCCAACTTATTCGTTTGGAAGCACGCCTGTGCATTCACCGGGTAGTCCCCCGCGCATTCGCCGGAAATCCCGCCCGGTTTTCCTTGCAGACCCTTCCGCCCGTGCGTAGCGCGTGACGGGAAGGATGAGCCCCTTGTCACTAGCGCGGAGTGTGCGAGGTGACGGATGCCCCGGAGCCGCTCCGATCAATAGGGCAGTGGGGGACGGCGTCACACTGGCGGTTTAAGCCGCTTTCTTTTGCCTACTTTTCTTTGCGGCTGCAAAGAAAAGTAGGTGCCGCCCCGCACAGGGGCAACGCCTGCGGCCCGCCGCGAAAACAAGTTAAGGCCCACGCGCCATAACAACCGCCCAAACCAAACCAGCCCGCCCCGCGCGGGCCCCCACCCCATAGTCTCAACAGACGATGTTGCACTTGCCCGGCGCGGCCAGAATAGACCTCACTACAACGGGTTTTCTGGAGGGGCAACATGAGCGATGTGCGGGCGCTGGGCTATGTCGTCGTGCAGTCGGCGGACATGAGCAACTGGCGCGATTATGCGCAGAACGTGCTGGGCATGCAAGCCGTCGACGCGGCGAGCGGCGCGCTGTACCTCAAGATGGACGAGCGCGATTACCGCTACCTGATCGTGCCCGGCGGCGAGGAGCGCTACTTCGCCTCTGGCTGGGAGCTCGCCGACGAAGCGGCGCTCGCCTCGCTCGTTTCGCGGCTCGAACAAGCGGGCATCGAGCCGCGCCGCGCAAGCGCTGAAGAAACGGCGCTGCGCCGCGTCCAGTCGATGGTCTGGTGCCTCGATCCTTCCGGCAACCGTCACGAGTTCTTCTGGGGCGTGCGCTCGGACTTCCGCCGCTTCGTCTCGCCCGTGGGCGTGCCCGGCTTCATAACCGGTGCCATGGGCCTGGGCCACGCGGTGCTGCCCGCCCCGGCATTCGACGCCACCGACGCCTTCCTGCGCGACGTGCTGGGCTTCGCGCTCTCCGATATCTTCCGCGTGCGCTTCTCCGCCGACCCGGCGGAACCCGAAAAGCGCATCCACTTCCTGCACTGCGGCAATGCCCGGCACCACAGCCTCGCGATCATGGATCTCGCCGTCCCCTCGGGCTGCATCCACGTGATGGCCGAAGTCCCCTCGATGGACGACGTGGGCCGCGGGCTCGACCGCATGAATGCGCACGGCGTGAAGCTCTCGGCCACGCTCGGCCGCCATTGCAACGACCAGATGACTTCGTTCTACATGAAGACGCCGGGCGGCTTCGATCTCGAATACGGCTATGGCGGCCTGCAGGTCGACTGGCGCGAGCACAGCGTCTACGAAGCCACGCGCGTGAGCCTCTGGGGCCACGACTTCAGCATCGGATTTTGAGGAACCCTGATGAAAACGCTCGATAAACGCCTGAGCGCGCGCGATGTCGTCGCGCAGCTCGAAGACGGCATGACCATCGGCATCGGCGGCTGGGGTCCGCGCCGCAAGCCCATGGCGCTCGTGCGCGAGATTGCGCGCTCCTCGCTACGCGATCTCACCGTGGTCGCCTACGGCGGCCCCGACGTGGGCCTGTTGTGCGCCGCAGGCAAGGTGAAGAAGGTGGTGTTCGGATTCGTCTCGCTCGACGTGATCCCGCTGGAGGCGCATTTCCGCCGCGCACGCGAGACCGGCGCGATCGATGTCTGGGAACTGGACGAGGGCCTGCTGCAACTGGGCCTGCGCGCCGCTGCCGCGCGCCTGCCGTTCCTCCCCACTCGCGTGGGCCTCGGCACCGATTTGCTGCGCCACGCGCCGCACCTGCGCACGGTTCGCTCGCCTTATGAGGATGACGAAACGTTGCTCGCGATGCAGGCCATCGAGCTCGATGCCGCGCTGCTGCACGTGAACGCCGCCGACGCGATGGGCAACACGCGCATCGACGGTCCCGATCCGTTCTTCGACGCCTGGTTCGCGCGCGCCGCGAAGCGCACCTTCGTGAGCTGCGAGACGCTGGCCGATTCGCTCGCGAGCCCCGATCTCGAAGCGGCACGCCGCAATCCGTTCGAGCGCTCGCTCGTGACGGGCGTGGTGCACGCGCCGTGCGGCGCACACCCGACCTCGTGCGCGCCGGCCTACGGCTGGGATCTGCCGCATCTGAAGGCGTATAGCGCCGCCGCGGCGAGCCCGGAACAAACCGCCGCGTATCTGCGCGACGTGGTCGGCCCGAACGAGCACGCGTATCTGCAAGGCGCGGGTGGTCCCTCCCATGTGGCGGCGCTGCCGCTGCCGATTCTGTGAAAGGAACGAGCGTGAACGACGCATTCGACTATTCCCTCGCCGAGCTGATGATCGTCGCCTCGGCCAGACTCTGGCGCGACGACGGCGAAGTGCTCGCCACCGGCATCGGCACGGGCCCGCGCCTCGCGGCCGGCCTCGCGCGGCTTGCGTACAACGCCGGCCTCATGCTCACCGACGGCGAGGCGTACCTCGTCGAGACTCCCGTGCCGCTGGGTCCGCGCGACGCTTCGTACCGCGTGGCGGCGAGCGGCTGGATGACCTACGAGCGCGTGTTCGACTGCGTGTGGCACGGACGCCGCCACGCACTCGTCATGCCCACGCAGATCGACCGCTTCGGGCAAGCCAACATCTCGTGGCTCGGCAGCGACTACGCGAAGCCGAAGACGCAACTGCTGGGCGCGCGCGGCTTTCCCGGCAACAGCATCAACCACGCGAACTCGTTCTTCGTGACGGGCCACAGCACGCGCACCTTCGTGTCCGGCGAAGTCGACATGGTCTGCAGCGTGGGCTACAACCCGGCGCGCGAGATCGAAGGCATGCGCGCGTTCACGGATCTGCGCGCGATCGTCACCGACCTCTGCGTGATGGACTTCGGCGGCCCGGACCGCGCCGTGCGCGTGCGCTCGCTGCACCCCGGCGTGAGCTTCGACGAAGTGCAGGCGGCCACCGGCTTCCCGCTCGCGGCCGCCGACGATATCGGCACGACCGCGCCGCCCAGCGCCGAGGATCTGCGCATCGTGCGTGCGCTCGATCCGCATAACCTGCGCGCAGCGATTCTGCGCGACAATCCCGCGCCGCGGCGCGCATGAAGCGAAGCGAGGCCATCATGCAGGAGAATCTTTCGCACAGCCAGGAAGTCGTGCTCTACGAGGTGGCGGACGGTATCGCCACCATCACGATGAACCGCCCCGAGTATCACAACGCGCAGAACTCGAAGATGACTTATGCGCTCGACGCCGCGTTCCAGCGCGCGGCGCACGACGACGCCGTGAAGGTCATCGTGCTCGCGGGCGCGGGCAAGCACTTTTCGGCGGGGCACGACATCGGCACGCCGGGGCGCGACATCGACACGTCGTTCGAGCGCCAGTCGCTCTGGTACGACCACGTGAACAAGGAGGGCGGCGAGTTCCTCTATGCGCGCGAGCAGGAGGTCTATCTGGGCATGTGCCGCCGCTGGCGCGATCTGCCCAAGCCGACCATCGCGATGGTGCAGGGCGCCTGCGTGGCGGGCGGCCTGATGCTCGCATGGGTGTGCGACCTGATCGTCGCTTCCGAGGATGCCTTCTTCGCCGACCCCGTCGTGCGCATGGGCATTCCCGGCGTGGAGTATTTCGCGCACGCCTATGAGTTGAACCCGCGCATCGCCAAGGAATTTCTGTTCCTCGGCGAGCGCATGAACGCGCAGCGCGCCCAGCAGATGGGCATGGTCAACCGCCTCGTGCCGCGCGAGGCGCTGCGCGAGAGCGTCTACGAGATGGCCACGAAGATTGCGGCGATGCCGCGCCTCGGCCTCGCGCTCACCAAGCAGGCGCTCAATCACGTCGAGGAGTTGCAGGGCAAGCGCGCGGCGATGGACGCCGCGTTCGCCTGGCATCACTTTGCGCACGCGCACAACGAGCTCGTGAGCGGCGACCGCCTGGGCGGCTACGACGCGCGCAAGATGGCGCAGTCGCAACGCGCGCCGGGCACGCAAGCGAAGGAAGCCGCGCCGGAGGGCACGTCATGAACGCGCTGGGCGCCGGACCTTCCGCCGAAACACCGCGCGAACTGCGCACGCCGCTCACGGACCTGCTCGGCTGCCGCTATCCGGTCGTGCAGACGGCCATGGGCTGGGTGGCCGACGCGCGCCTCGTGGCGGCCACTTGCAACGCGGGCGGCTTCGGCTTTCTCGCGGGCGCGACGCTCGAAGCGGATCGCGTGGAAGCCGAGATCCTGCGCGTGAAATCGCTCACCGACCGGCCCTTCGGCATCAACTTCCATATGTTCCAGCCCAACGCGGCGCAGGTGGTCGATCTCGCGATCCGCCACCGGCTGCGCGCGGTGAGCTACGGACGCGGGCCCGATGCGAAGACGATCCGCCGCTTCAAGGACGCGGGCGTGCTGTGCATCCCGACGGTCGGCGCTCCTAAACATGCGGCGAAAGCCGTGGAACTGGGCGCCGATGCGGTGACCGTGCAGGGCGCCGAAGGCGGCGGCCACACGGGCTCGGTGCCCACCACGCTGCTGTTGCCGCGCGTGCTCGACGCCGTGCAGGTGCCGGTGATCGCGGCGGGCGGCTTTTTCGACGGACGTGGACTTGCCGCCGCGCTCGGCTATGGCGCCGCCGGCATCGCCATGGGCACGCGCTTTCTCATGACCGAGGAGTCGCCCGTGCCGCGCGAGACGCTCTCGCGCTACGTGGCCGTGAAGGACCCGGCGCAGATCCGCGTTTCGGCGGCGCTCGACGGTCTGCCGCAACGCATGATCGACAACCCGTATCTGCTGCATCTGGAGTCGCTCGGGCCGTTGCGCCGCACGCTCTTCGCGCTGCGCACAGCTCAGGCGTGGCGCCGCCAGAACGGCCTCTCGCTCGCGCAGATGGCGACGCTTGGCATCAAGGCGCTGCGCGAGCACGGCTATACCGCGAGCCAGACGCTGATGGCCGCGAACGCGCCGTACCTGATCCAGCGCGCGATCGTCGAGGGGCAGCCCGACGAAGGCGTGCTGCCGGGCGGGCAGGCGGCGGCGATGATCGGCGCGATCGAGCCGTGCGAGGCGGTGATCCTGCGCATCGTGCGCGAGGCGTGCGAGCGGCTCGATGCGCTTGCCGCGATGCGCGGCAACGCTGCACATGCCGAAGCCGCCGCGGTGCGCGCGTGACCCAGGCGATAAGCGGACTGTAGTGGACATATCGCGCGCTGACGAGATGAGCGCCAGCGCACGAAGCATTCAAGCATTGACCCATTCACGAGACGAGGGACGGGGGACATGACACAAGCAAGCCATAACGGAACAACAAACGGGGCGACCGTGGCCACCACCGCCCAGGGCGGACGGCAGCCCGCGTTCTCGATCGCCCGTGTGGGCAATCAGGGCGCGGTGGCCGAGCTCACGCTCGATCGCCCGCCCGTGAACGCGCTCGACAGCGAGGACTGGTACGCGCTCGCCGCCGCCATTGACGCGCTCGGCCGCGACGAGAGCGTGCGCGTGATCGTGCTGCGCGGGGAAGGGCGCGGCTTTTGCGCGGGCGTCGACATCAAGGAGCTTTCGGCGCATCCCGAGCGCATCGTGGCGGTGAACGCGGGCAATTACGCCACGTTTCGCGCCGTGCACCGCAGCCCGAAGCCCGTGATCGCGGCCGTGCACGGCTTCGTGCTCGGTGGCGGCATCGGCATCTGCGGCGCGGCCGATATCGTGGTCGCCTCGCAGTGCGCGCGCTTCGGTGTGCCCGAGATCGACCGCGGCGCGATGGGTGGTGGCGCGCATCTGCAGAGAATGTTCGGTGTGCAGAAGGTTCGCGCGATGTACTTCACCGGTGACATGGTGGGCGCCGACGAGGCATGGCGCCTCGGTGCCGTCGAGCGCGTCGTGCCGCGCGAGCAGTTGCGCGACGCGGCGCTCGAACTCGCGCAGCGCATAGCCGAGAAGAGCGGCACGATGCTCGCGCTCGCGAAGGAGGCGCTCAACGGCGTGGAAGACGGCGACCTCGAAGACAAATACCGCTGGGAGCAAGGCTTCACGCTGCAGGCCTACATGTCGAACGATTCGACCGAAGCGCGCAGCGCCTTCGTCGAAAAGCGCGAGGCGCGCTTTGATACTGCACAACCGGGCGAGGGTCGCGCATGAAGCTGGACTACACACCGCAACAACGCGCGTTTCGCGAGGAAATTCGCGCGTGGCTCGCCGAGCACGTGCCGAGCAAGCCGCTGCCGAGCTTCGACACCGAAGCGGGCTTCGCCGCGCATCGCGAGTGGGAGCGCACGCTGCACTCGGGCCGCTGGAGCATGGTCACCTGGCCGCGCGAGCTGGGCGGTCGCGGCTGCGACCTGATCGAGTGGCTGATCTTCGAGGAGGAGTACTGGCGCGCCGACGCACCCATGCGCGTGAACCAGAACGGCATCTTCCTGCTCGGCCCCACGCTCATGGACTTCGGCACCGACGAGCAGAAGGCGCGCTTCCTGCCCGCGATGGCCTCGGGCGAGCACGTCTGGGCGCAGGGCTGGTCCGAGCCGAATGCGGGCTCGGACATGGCGGCTATCCGCTCGAGCGCGTTTCGCGACGGCGAGGAGTACGTGATCAACGGGCAGAAGATCTGGTCGACGCGCGCGGTCTGGGCGGACTGGCTGTTTGGCCTGTTTCGCAGCGACTCGCAGTCCACGCGCCACCACGGCCTCACCTTCCTGATGGTGCCGCTGAACGCGCCGGGCGTGACGGTGCGGCCCATCCGCCAGTTGAACGGGCAGACCGGCTTTGCCGAGATCTTCTTCGACGACGTGCGCGTGCCGGTGGCCAACCGCATCGCGGGCGAAGGCATGGGCTGGCACGTGGCGATGGCCACGGCGGGCTTCGAGCGCGGCCTGATGCTGCGTTCGCCGGCGCGCTTCCAGCGCACGGCCGAGGCGCTGCGCGAGCTGCTGCTCGCAAATCCCGAGGCGGCACGGCGCGACCCGTCGCTGCGCGAGCGCGTGGCCGCTGCGTGGATGGATGCGCAGGCCTATGCGCTCTCCACCTACATGACGGCGAGCCGCTTGCAGAAGGGCGGGCACATTGGCGCCGAATCGAGCACCAACAAGGTGTTCTGGTCGGAGCTCGATTTGCACATGCACCAGACGGCGCTCGACATCCTGGGCGCGCAGGCGGAAGTGGTGCCGCACGGCGATGAGGCGCACGCGCGCCTTGGCAACTGGCTCGACGGCTTCCTGTTCGCCCAGGCCGGGCCGATCTACGCGGGCACCAACGAGATCCAGCGCAACATTGTCGCCGAACGCATGCTGGGCATGCCGCGCGGCTAGCGAACAACATCGACGAAGCGGTTGGTTGCCGCCAGAGATTCGATTCGGAATGCTGATGATAAGGCGGGTTGAGGTTTGAGGCCGCTAACTCTGGTCGACCGCGAAGCATGGGACCGGAGTAAGGAGCTTTGCTCTAACTCCGATCGACCGCGAAGCATGGGACCGGAGTAAGTGCTGAAGCACTAACTCCGGTCGACCGCGAAGCATGGGACCGGAGTAAGTGCTAAAGCACCAACTCCGGTCGACAGGGAGACATATGGACTTTTCATTCAACGAAGACCAGGAAGCGCTGGCCGATACCGCGCGCCGCTTTCTGATGACCGAGCTCACGCCGGAACTGCTCCGCGAGCTGTGGGAGACCGAAACCGGGCGCTCGGAGCGGCTCTGGGCGCAACTGGCGGCACAGGGCATGACGGCCGTCTCGGTGCCGGAAGAACAGGGCGGCCTTGGCATGTCGGCTGCCGAATGGGCCCTGCTCGCGCAGACCTGGGGCTATTTCGGCGGGACCGATACGCTGATGGACACCTCGTTCGTGACGGTGGCGCTGCTCGCAAGGCTGCCCGCGAGCGACTGGCGCGACACGCTGCTCGCGCAGATCGCGGCGGGCAACGCGCGCGTGGCGCTCGGGCATCCGGTGAATCCGTATGTCGCCGACGCGCACGTCGCCCACGTGCTGCTGTGCGAGCGCGACGGCGAGCTGCATCGCGTGGCGCCTGCCGCGTGCACGCGCAAGGCGGTGCAAAGCGTGGATCCGTCGCGGCGCATCTTCGAGCTGGAATGGACGCCGAGCGAGTCCACGCGCATCGCCGACGCCGCAAGCGCCGCGCCGCTGCTCGACGCCGCGCTCGATCACGGCGTCTTCGCGGTGGCCGCGCAATTGCTCGGCCTCACGCAGCGCGTGCTCGACGCCGCCATCGACTACACCTCGCAGCGCAAGCAGTTCGGCAAGCCTATCGGCGCGTATCAGGCCGTGAAGCACCTGCTCGCCGACGTCGCGATCCGCTATGAATTCGCGCGTCCGGTGGTCTATCGCGCGGCCTGCGCGCTGGCCACCGACGACCCGCAGCGCGCGCTCTACGTCTCGCACGCGAAGCTCGCCGCGCTCGGCGCCGCGCAACTGGCCGCGCGCCACGCCATCCAGGTGCACGGCGCGATGGGCTACACGTGGGAGCTGGACCTGCAGATCTTCGTCAAGCGCATCTGGGCACTCGCGGGCAGCTGGGGCGACGCCACCTTCCATCGCGAGCGCGTGGCCAGCACGCTCATCGACGCGGGGACGGCCATCGGTCCCGCGCGCACATTCGAACTGGAGTGACCATGAAAGAAGCCTATATCGTCGATGCGCTGCGCACGCCCACGGGCCGCCGCAAGGGCACGCTCGCGCCGGTGCATGCCGCCGACCTCGGCGGCTTCGTGCTGCAGGAAATCGTCAAGCGCAACGCCATTCCCGCCGCGGACTACGACGACGTCGTGTTCGGCTGCGTGGACACCATCGGCCCGCTCGCGGGCAATATCGCGCGCACCTGCTGGCTCGCCGGCGGCCTGCCGCTCACGGTGCCCGGCGTGACCGTGGACCGCCAGTGCGGCTCCTCGCAGCAAGCTGTGCATTTCGCGGCTCAGGCCGTGATGAGCGGCACGCAGGACGTGGTGATCGCGGGCGGCGTGCAGACGATGACGCAAATCCCCATCTCGTCGGCGATGACGGCGGCCGTGCCGCTCGGCTTCAGCGACCCGTTCTCGGGCAGCGCGGGCTGGCGCGCGCGCTTTGGCGACGCGCCGGTTTCGCAGTTCGACGCGGCCCAGCGCATCGCCGATCACTGGGGGCTCTCGCGCGAGGCGATGGAGCGCTACGCGCTGGAGAGCCACCGGCGTGCGGTGGCCGCCATCGAGGAAAAGCGCTTCGAGCGCGAGGTCGTGCCGTGTTTCGGCCTCTCGCGCGACGAGACTCCGCGCCCCGACACCTCGCTCGAAAAGATGGCCTCGCTCGAGCCGCTGATGCCGGGCGGCTCGCTCACGGCGGCCGTGTCGAGCCAGACCTGCGACGCGGCGGCGGCGCTGCTGATCGTCTCGGAAGAGGCGCTGCAACGCTACGGCCTCAAGCCGCGTGCGCGCATCCATCACCTGAGCGTGCTGGGCGACGATCCGCTCTGGATGCTGACCGCGCCGATTCCCGCCACGCGCCACGCGCTGAAGAAGGCGGGCCTCTCGATGAACGACATCGACGTGGTGGAAATCAACGAGGCGTTCGCCTCGGTCGCGCTCGCGTGGCTGGCGGAACTGGGCTACGACGCGGCGCGCACCAATCCGAACGGCGGCGCGATCGCGCTGGGCCATCCGCTCGGCGCAACCGGCGCGCGTCTCATGACGACGCTGCTGCACGAGCTGGAACGCACCGGCGGTCGCTACGGACTCCAGACGATGTGCGAAGGCGGCGGCCTGGCGAACGTGACGATCATTGAGCGGCTTTGAGCGCGGCGTCGAGAACAGCGTCGAGAACAGCGCCGAGAACAGCGCCGGGGACGGCACGCACATAACGCGGGCGACTTGGAGCCTGTTATTAGCGGGAACAGGCCCTAAGCCGCGCAAGCCGCGGCAAGAGCAACACAACGAGAGGTCAGGCATGGGAATCTGCAAGGAACGGACCGTGATTGTCACGGGCGCGGGCGGCGGGCTGGGGCGCGCATATGCGCTCGCGCTGGCGGAGCAGGGCGCGGCGGTCGTGGTCAACGACGTGCGCGAAGACGCGGCGCGGGCCGTGAGCGAGGAGATCGCGCTGACGGGCGGCCGCGCGATCGCGAACGCCGACGACATTACGCGCATGGACACGGCACAGCGCATCGTGGATGCCGCGCAGAACGCCTTCGGCACGGTGCATGCGCTCGTGAACAACGCCGGCATCTGCCGCGACCGCATGTTCACGAGCATGACCGAGGACGACTGGGACGCGGTGATGAACGTGCATCTGCGCGGCCACTTCTGCCTCGCGCACATTCTCGCGCGCGGCTGGCGCGACGCCGCGAAGGCGGGCACGCCGGTGGCGGCGCGCATCATCAACACGAGCTCGGGCGCGGGGCTGCAAGGCTCGATCGGGCAATCCAATTACGGCGCGGCCAAGGCCGGCATCGCGGCGCTCACGCTGATGCAGGCCGCCGAGCTGCAGCGTTACGGCGTGAGCGTGAACGCGCTCGCCCCCGCGGCGCGCACGGCGATGACCGAGACCGTATTCGCCGAGGTGATGAAGAAGCCCGAGGGCGGCGGTTTCGACGCCTTCGACCCGGCCAACGTCGCGCCGCTGGTCGTGTGGCTCGCGAGCGAGGCGTCGGGCGAGGTGACGGGGCAGGTGTTCGAGGTCTCGGGCGGCATGATCGCGGTGGCCGAAGGCTGGCGCACGGGGCCGAGCGTGGACCGTGGCGCGCGCTGGCCCGCAGGCGAAGTGGGCGCGGCGGTGACGGCGCTGCTCGCACAGGCGCGGCCGGCCCAGCGCGTTTATGGAAGCTGACGCCATGGACCTCGTACTGACCGAAGAGCAGGTCATGATCCGCGAGAGCGCGGCCGAAGTGCTCTCGCAGCAGAGCGCATCGGCGGATGTGCGCCGCGTGATCGAGCGTCATGCGGCCTACGACGCCGCGCTCTGGCAGACCGTGGCGGCGGAGCTGGGCTGGTGCGGCTTGAGCGTGCCGGAGCGCGCGGGCGGCGCGGGTCTGGGCGCCACCGAGCTCGTGCTCCTGATGGAGCAGCTCGGGCAGCGGCTCGCCTGCGTGCCGTACTTCGGCACTGCCGTGCTGGCCGCGCAGGCGCTGGCCCGTTGCACGGGGGACGAAATCGGTGCTAGCGGCGCACAAGCGGATGCAGGCAGCGAGGAGGCCGTGCGCTGGCTCGCGCGCATCGCGTCGGGCGAGACGCGCGCGGCGCTGGCGATCGAGCATGCGTTGCTCTTTGAAGCGGACGAAAGTGCGAGCCTGCCCGCGCAGGCATCGACCGTGGAAGCACACGCGACGCCGGACGGGTTCCGCCTGAGCGGCACGTTCAGCGCCGTGCTGGACGGCGTGATGGCCGACCTGCTGCTCGTGCCCGCACGCCTGGCCGATGGCGGCAGTGATGACATCGCACTCTTCGCGGTGGAAACGGCACACGCGGGCGTGACACGCACGCCACTCGCGACGCTCGATGCCACGCGCGCATTCGCCGGCATCGCGCTCGACAATGTGCGCGTGGCACCCGCTGCGTGCCTCGCGCGCGGCGAGGTGGTGCGCAACGCGCTCGCACAAACCGCTTGGCTCGCGGCGCTCGCGCTGGCTGCCGAGCAGTTGGGCGGCGCGCAGCAATGCCTAGATCTCACGCTCGCCTACACGGCGGAGCGCGTGCAGTTCGGGCGCGCCATCGCCTCGTTCCAGGCCGTCAAGCACCGTTGCGCGGAAATGCTCGTGGCGGTGGAGGCGGCGCGCTCGGCGGTGCTCGGCGCGGCGGCGGCGTGGGACGCGGCGCAGGGCGCGCTTGCGGCCGGGCCGGGCGTGGCCAATTACGCCGATATCGCGGTCGCCAAGGCTAGCGCGAACGACGCGTTCCGCTTCTGCGCCCAGGAAGCCATTCAGCTGCACGGCGGAGTGGGGTTTACCTGGGAGTACGATCCACAGCTTTATTTCAAGCGTGCGCAGGCGTCCGGGGCGCTGTTCGGCTCTACGCCCTGGCTCTATGGCTGGCTCGCGCGTCACGTGATCGACAGTGCGCGCCACGATGGCGGCAATGCCTCGGCCGATGGCGTGGCAGCACCGGTTCTTGCAGGAGCGAGCGCATGAACGCACGCATCGATTCGAATTTCAACGAGCAGGGCGGCAGCCGCGAAGCGCGTCTGCGCGCCGAGATCGCCGCGTGGATGGCGGCGCACCTAAGCGGCGAATTCGCGTGCCTGCGCTACCGTGGCGGCCCCGGCGACGAAGACGCCTTCCCCGAACTGCGCAAGGCGTGGGAGCGCGAGCTGGCGCTGGGCGGCTGGACGGGGCTCGGCTGGCCCGTGGAGGCGGGCGGGCGCGGCTGGAGCATTGCCGACCAGGTGATCTTTCACGAGGAATATGCGCGCGCGGGCGGCCCCGGCCGCATGGGGCACATCGGCGAGGGCCTGCTCGGCCCCACGCTCGTCGCCTGCGGCAACGCCGAGCAGCGCGCGCGCTTTCTGCCCGGCATCCTCGCGGGCACGCAGTTCTGGTGCCAGGGCTATTCGGAGCCCGGCGCGGGATCGGACCTCGCGAACGTGCGCACGCGCGCCGAGCGCCAGCCCGATGGCGCCTGGCGCATCGACGGACAGAAGGTCTGGACCTCGCTCGCGCACGACTCCGAGTGGATCTTCGTGCTCGCGCGCAGCGACCCGCAATCGCGCGGCAACAAGGGCCTCTCGTTCCTGCTCGTACCGCTCGACCAGCCCGGCGTGGAGATCCGCCCGATCCGCCAGATGAATGGCGGCGTGGAATTCAACGAGGTCTTCTTCGATGGCGCGCGCGCCGAGGCCGCCGATCTCGTGGGCGAGCCCGGTGACGGCTGGCGCATCGCAATGACGCTGCTCGGCTTCGAGCGCGGCATCTCCACGCTCGGCCAGCAGATGCAATTCATCCGCGAGCTCGACTGGGTGATCGACGCGGCGCGCGAGGCGGGCGTGGCCGACGACCCCACCATCCGCGCGCGCATCGCCAAGGCGTGGGCCGGGCTGCGCACGATGCGCTACAACGCGCTGCGCATGCTCGCGGGCGCGGGCGATGGCACATCCGCTGCCGCCGCGCCCGCAGCCGGTATGCCAGACAAGTCGTCGCTCATTTATAAGTACTACTGGTCGAACTGGCACCGCGAACTGGGCCAGCTCGCGATGGACGTGCTCGGCGAGCGCGCCAATTTCGTCGATGCGAACGACGTGAAGTTGAGCCGCCTGCAGGGCGTGTTCCTGTTCTCGCGCGCCGACACCATCTACGCCGGCACCAACGAAATCCAGCTCAACATCATGGCCGAGCGCGGGCTCGGCATGCCTAAAGAACCCCGAGGTCAAGCATGAATGCTCCACAAGGTCTTGCTGTCGCGCCGCCCTATGTGGCGGGTCATCAACTGCTCGCGGGCAAGTCGGTGCTCATCACCGCCGCCGCGGGCGCGGGCATCGGCTTCGCGGCGGCGAAGCGCAGTGCGGAAGAGGGCTGCCGCGCGCTCTTCATCTCCGATATCCACGAGAAGCGCCTCGCCGAAGCCGTTGCGCGGCTGCGCGAGGAAACGGGTCTGGACGCCGTCTACGGGCGCCTCGCCGACGTTTCGAACGAGGAGCAGGTGCAGGCGCTGGTGGCCGACGCCGAGGCGCGCATGGGCGGCGTGGACGTCCTCATCAACAACGCGGGCCTCGGTGGCTCCTGCCGCCTAGTCGATATGGACGATGCGCAATGGTCGCGCGTGATCGACATTAGCCTTACCGGCACGTTCCGCATGATGCGCGCGATGCTGCCCCACATGCAGGCGCGTGGGCGCGGCACGATCGTCAACAACGCGTCGGTGCTGGGCTGGCGCGCGCAGGCGGAACAGGCGCATTACGCGGCCGCGAAGGCGGGCGTCATGGCGCTCACGCGCTGCACGGCACTGGAGGCGGCGCCGCATGGCGTGCGCATCAACGCGGTGGCGCCGAGCATTGCGCTACACGATTTTCTGAAGAAGTCGGCTCCGGCCGAACTGCTCGAACAACTGGCCGCGCGCGAAGCTTTTGGGCGCGCCGCCGAAGTCTGGGAGGTGGCAAACGTGATGGTGTTCCTCGCAAGCGACTACGCGTCGTATCTAACCGGCGAAGTGCTCTCCGTGAGCAGCCAGCACGCATGATGAGCACGCTCGACGTTACTGCTCCCGTCACGCCCGTGCGCGTGTTCGCGCAACCGGGCGAGCTGCTCGAAGCGGTGGGCGAGCGCCTTGGCGCGAGCCCGTGGTTCGAGATCGACCAGGCGCGCATCGACCGCTTCGCCGACGCCACGCTCGACCATCAATGGGTCCACGTGGACCCCGAGCGCGCGCGCAGCGGCCCGTTCGGCGGCTGTATCGCGCACGGCTATCTCACGCTCTCGCTCGTCAACTACTTCCTGCCGCAGATCGTGCGCATCGACGGCGCAAGCATGGGCGTGAACTACGGCTGCGAGCGCGTGCGCTTCCCGGCTCCCGTGCGCGTGGGGGCGCGTGTGCGCGGCGTGGGCGAGCTGTTGCGCGCCGAGGCGCTGGAAGGCGGCGTGCAGGCGTGGATTCGCGTGAGCGTGGAGATTGAAGGCGAGCCCAAGCCGGGCTGCGTGGCGGACACCATCAGCCGCTACTACTTCTGATTCTCGCTTTTCAGATTGATTTAGTCCCAGACACGGGAAAAACAGGAACGCATTCGATGAACGAAGCCGTGATTGTCTCGGTGGCGCGTACGCCCATCGGCAAAGCCTACCGGGGTGTTTTCAACGATACGGAGGCGCCCGCGCTTGGCGGCCACGTGGTGCGCGCGGCCGTAGAGCGCGCAGGCCTCGAAGGCCGCGAGGTCGACGACGTCATCATGGGTTGCGCCGCGCAGCAGGGCACCCAGGGCTACAACATCGGGCGTCTTTCGGCAATCGCCGCCGGGCTGCCCGCGAGCGTGCCGGGCATGGCGCTGGACCGCATGTGCTCGTCGGGGCTCATGTCGATCGCGGTGGCCTCGCGCAGCATCGCCTGCGGCGACGCGGACATCGTCGTGGCCGGCGGCGTGGAGTCGATCACGCTCACGCAGAACCGCCACAAGAACAGCTATCGCGCGCGGGCCGAAAGCGTGCTCGCCCAGCAGCCCGCCGCCTATATGGCGATGATCGAAACGGCCGAGGTGGTATCGCGCCGCTACGGCATCAGCCGCGCCGATCAGGACGCCTACGCACTCGTGAGCCAGCAGCGCACGGCGGCGGCGCAGGCGGCGGGGCGCTTCGACGCCGAGATCGTGCCGCTCGACGTGCGCCGCGCGCTCTTCGATAAAGAGGGCAACGTCACGGGCCACGAAAACGTGCGCGCCGAGCGCGACGAATGCAACCGCGCCGACACGAGCGCCGCGAGCCTCGCCGCGCTCAAGCCCGTGTGGAGCGGCGGCGAAGCCGTCGCACAGGGCGAATACATCACGGCGGGCAATGCCTCGCAGCTCTCGGACGGCGCCGCCGCCGTGGTGGTGATGAGCGCACAAAGCGCGCGTGCGCGCGGGCTCGCGCCGCTGGGCACGTTCCGCGGCCTCGCGGTGGCCGGTTGCGAAGCCGACGAGATGGGCATCGGCCCCGTCTTCGCCGTGCCGAAACTGCTCGAGCGCCACAAGCTCACGGTGAACGACATCGGCCTGTGGGAACTCAACGAGGCCTTCGCCTGCCAGGCGATCTACTGCCGCGACAAGCTTGGCATCCCGATGGAGCGCCTGAACGTGAACGGTGGCGCGGTTTCGCTCGGCCACCCGTTCGGCATGTCGGGCGCGCGCATGACGATGCACGCGCTCATTGAAGCGAAGCGGCGCGGCGCGCGGCTCGCGGTCGTGACGATGTGCATCGGCGGCGGCATGGGCGCAGCGGCGCTGTTCGAAATCGCGGCGTAGACCGCGAAGGACGCAGCGCAGGCAGTCCATGCAGCACGCGCAGTAGCAGCAGAAAGACGTTACAGAAAGAAGTCACAGAAAGCAGTCACACCAGGAGGAGACACTCCGTGAAAAATACGCTTCCGGGCCTGCTGATGTCGGCGGCGGTGCTGGGCGCGGCGCTCTTCGCGTTCTCGCCGCGCCCATTGCCCGCCTTCCCCGCCAGCACCATCGCGGCCAATCATCTGCAGATCAACGGCCTCGCCCAGGCCGGCTCGCGCACGGTCGCCGTGGGCGAGCGCGGCGTGATCCTGCTGAGCGACGACGCCGGCAAGAGCTGGCGTCGCGCCACGGTCACGCCCGATGAGGCGTCCACGCTCACCCAGGTGTTCTTCGTTTCGCCGCGCATAGGCGTTGCCGTGGGGCACGACGGCTGGATCCTGCGCACCGTGGACGGCGGCGAGCACTGGCAGGAAACCCACTTCGACCACCGCCATTCCGACCCGCTGCTCGCGATCTGGGGGCAGGCGAACGGGCCGATCTTCGTGATTGGCAGCTTCGGACAACTATTCGTCTCGCACGACGAAGGCGCGACGTGGACCGCAGGGAAGACCCCGACGGGCGACCGCCATCTCAACGCGATTGCGGGTGACGGCAAGGGGCGCATCGTGATCGCGGGCGAGACCGGCACGCTGCTCGTCTCCAACGACGACGGCGCGACCTGGGACAAGCGTCCCTCGCCCTATGCGGGCTCGCTCTTCGGCGTGCTGCCGCTCGCGGACGGCACGTGGCTCGCCTACGGCATGCGCGGCAACTTGGTGCGCTCGACCGACGGCGGGCAGACATGGGCCCACGTCGACAGCGGCGTGGGCGTCTCGTACTTCGGCGCGACGCAGTTGCCGGGCGGCCGCCTCGTGCTGGTCGGGCAGGGCGGCGCGATCGTCACTTCCGACGACGAAGGCGAGCACTATGCCGTGCGCAAGGCGGGCGGCGTGCAGAGCCTTGCCGCCGTGCTGGACGAAGGGCAGGGCCGCGTGCTGGTGGCCGGCGAGGCCGGCGTGACGCGCTGGACCGTGCCCGCGCAGACCGTGCCGGCGCCGCGCGACCTGGCGAATGCCGCGAAGCTTGCGGGTTCGAACGCACCCTCGCGCACAGCGCCTGACGCACCGCCCAGCGCGCCTTCGAATACGCCCCCGCACGCACCTTCCTGAGACCGCGGCGCGTTGAGTTCTTCCCGCCGCGTTAGCTCGCAGTGCGATTCAAAATTCGATTCGTAATGCGAACCGTTGTGCCATTCGTTGTGTCATTCGTTGTGAGACGCACCATGACTGCCTCTACCCGTTCCTCCGCGCTCGCGCGCTTCGTCGACCGCTGCGCCGGCGCTATCATGCGCCACCGCCTCGTGCTGCTCGCCGTGTGCGTGGCGCTGACCGCCGCGTTCGGCTTCTCGGCCGCGCGGCTGCGGCTCGACCCGGGCTTCAACAAGATGATCCCGATGGAACACCCGTATATGCAGGTGTTCAACCGCTACGCCAGCGCGTTCCCGGGGGCCAACACGGTGCTCGTGAGCCTGCGCTGGAAAGGCCAGGGCGACATCTACAACGAGCAGTTCATGGACGAACTGCGCCGCGCGACCGACGACGTCTTCTTCATCCCCGGCGTCAACCGCTCGCGCGTGTTCTCGCTGTTCACGCCGAACGTGCGCTACACGGAAGTGACCGAAGCGGGCTTTCGCGGCGACGTGGTCGTGCCGGGCCAGTTCAGCAGCGCCAATCCCAACGACCTCGCGAAGGTGCGCCGCAACGTGGCGCGCTCGGGCCAGATTGGCCGGCTCGTGAGCAACGACCTCAAGGCCGGGCTGATCCGCGCGGAACTGCGCGAGACCGATCCCACCACGGGCAAGCGGCTCGACTATGGCGCGGTGGCCAAGCAACTCGAACAGATCCGCGCGCGCTACGCCAATCAAAACGTGGAAGTGGACATCATCGGCTTCGCGAAGCTGGTGGGCGACGTGGAGTCGGGCATCGCGGGCGTGATGGTGTTTTTCGGCATCGCGTTTGCCGTGACGGCCGCGCTGCTGCTCGCCTACACACGCTCGCTCAAGACTACGGCGCTCGCGCTGTGCGTCGCGCTGCTGCCCGTGGTGTGGCTGCTGGGCGCGCTGCCGATCCTCGGCCTCGGCATCGACCCGATGTCGATCCTCGTGCCGTTCCTGATCTTCTCGATTGGCGTCTCGCACGCGGTGCAGATGACCAACGCGTGGAAGCAGGCGCTGGCCACCGGACTTTCCTCGGTCGACGCCGCGCGCGACGCGTTCCGCAAGCTGTTCGTGCCGGGCACCGTGGCATTGCTCACGAACGCGCTGGGCTTCATGGTGATCATGCGCATCCGCATCGACATCGTGCGGGAGCTTGGCGTGACCGCGTGCCTGGGCGTGATGCTGATGATCATCACGAACAAGGTGTTCCTGCCGATTCTTCTCTCGTACACGAAGCTGGAGCGCGGCGCGCTTGCGCGTGCGCAGCGCAGCGCGGTGCGCAGCAAAGACGGTGGCTGGGCGCGCTTCGGGGTGTTTGCGCGGCCGCTGCCCGCGCTTGGCGTATTCGCGGTGGCGCTCGCGCTGCTCGCATACGGCGCCGAGGCCTCGCGTGGCCTGCAGATTGGCGACATCGGCTCGGGTGCGCCGGAGCTGCGCGCGAACTCGCGCTACAACGTGGATAACGCGCGCATCACGAGCCAGTACAACATTGGCGTGGACGCGCTTGCCGTGATCGTGGAGACGCAAGGCTACGACGATGCCTGTCTTCACTACCCGGTCATGAGCGCCATCGAGCGCTTCGAGATGCAGATGCGCGGTGTGTCCGGCGTGCAGTCGGTGGTGAGCGTGCCATCGCTCGCGAAGGTTTCGATTGCCGCGTTTAACGAGGGCAATCCGCGGTGGGCCGCGCTGCCGCGTTCGACCGATGGCCTTACGCAGGGGGCGAGCGCGTTCGATCCTGACAACGGTATGAATACCGAGAACTGCCAGGCGATCCAGGTGTTGATCTACACGGATAACCATGAAGGCCGCACGATCGCGCATATCGTTGACGAGATCAAGCGCTTCGCGGCGGAAGATGAGACCAAGGGCGTGGCGTTCCGGCTCGCGGGCGGCAATGTGGGGGTGATGGCGGCCACCAACGAGGCCGTGGCGGATGCCGAGATCGCCATGCTGCTGTCTATCTTCGGGGCTATCGCTCTGCTGTGTCTCGTGACGTTCCGGTCGTGGCGCGCGGTGCTGTGTGTGATTGTGCCGCTTACGATTGTCTCGATTCTTTGTAATGCGGTGATGGCGAAGCTCGGTATCGGGTTGAAGGTGGCGACGCTGCCAGTTATCACGCTTGGCGTGGGCGTGGGGGTCGATTACGGTATCTATCTTTACGAGCGCTTGCAGCATGAGGTGCGTGCGGGGGCGAGCTTGCCCGAGGCGTTCGGGGAAGCGATGCGCCAGCGTGGCACGGCGGCGCTCTTTACGGCGGCTACGATGTTTATTGGCGTGGGCACGTGGGCGGGTTCCGCGCTCAAGTTTCAGGTGGATATGGGTGTGTTGTTGGCGTTCATGTTCCTTGTGAACCTGTTTGGTGCGGTGTTTTTGTTGCCTGCGCTGGCCGCCTGGCTGGGGGTGGAGCGTGCGGAGCGCCGCGTGGGTGAGCGCGCTGGTAGTGTGCAGAGCGCTGAGAGCGCCGCGCGCCACGCGAGTGTGGAAGAGCCCGCTCATGCGCGGCCCTGAGAGCGCGTTTCAGATTTAATTGGGTTATTGGTGGGTTTTGGTGCGGGTGATGGCGGTGTTGGCCTTTCCTTGTTTTCGCGGCGGGCCGCAAGCGTTGCCCCTGTGCGGGGCGGCACCTACTTTTCTTTGCCGCGGCAAAGAAAAGTAGGCAAAAGACAGCCGCTCACACCGCCAGTGTGACGCAGTGGACCACTCGCCTTTTATCGGAGTGGCTCCGGGGCATCTGTCACCCCGCACACTCCGCCTCAGTGACAAAGGACTCATTCATCCCGCTGCGCGCTACGCGCGTGCGGAAGGGTCTGCAAGGCAAACCAGACGTGGTGCAGGCACATATGCAGGAGTTCTACGAATACACGCTCATCCCACTGTTTTGGGTTATGCCCCACGGCGCGCGGAGCGCCGCCGGAAGGATGAGCCCTTTGTCACTCCGGGTGACGACGCGTGATGACGGATGCCCCGGAGCCGCTCCGATTGGAGGGCAGTGGGGGACGGCGTCACACTGGCGGTTTGAGCCGCTTTCTTTTGCCTACTTTTCTTTGCGGCTGCAAAGAAAAGTAGGTTGTAGTGGTCCAATGTTCCTGGACACCTCTAAAGGGGATAATTGCTCCAACTGAGGTGAG